>CAWBRO010000001.1:0-586404 GCA_963791355.1 uncultured beta proteobacterium
TCGGATGTCTTCGGCCACTTCGGTCGCGCAGGGCCGCCGTTCACGTGGGAGCGGACCGACCGCACGGATGCCGTCATCGCGCAGTACCACCGCGTTCGCGAAGGAGCAATCGCATGAGATGGATTCCCGTGTTCTACACGTCCCGCCAGGTCGCGATCACGAGCTCGACGTCGCCGAGCGCCGGCAAGCCGGCCAAGGTCGTGGCGCGCTGGCAGGATCTCGGCCTGCCGATCCGCGTGTTCGAGCCGACGCCGGTGACGCCCGCCGATTTCGCGCTCGTGCACGAGCGCTCGTTCGTCGAGGATGTGCTCGCGTTGCGGCGGAACAACGGCTTCGGCAACCGCAGCGCCGCCGTCGCCGCGTCGCTGCCCTATACGACGGGCGCCATGCTCACCGCGGCGCGCTACGTGCTGGAGAACGGCGGCGTGGCGTGCGCGCCGTGCTCGGGGTTCCATCACGCGGGCTTCGACGGCCCGTCCGGCTATTGCACGTTCAACGGCCTGGTCGTGACCGCGATGAAGCTGCAAGAGGAAGGCCGCGTGAAGCGCGTGGGCATCCTGGACTGCGACCAGCACTACGGCGACGGCACCGAGGATCTGATCCGGTATCACAGTCTTTCGCCGTGGCTGCGCCACGTGACCGCCGGCAAGCACTACGAGCGCCACGCCCCGACGCTCTTGTCGCGCTTGCCGGCCCTGATGAAGCTGTTCGCCAAATGCGACGTCCTTCTCTACCAGGCGGGCGCCGACCCGCACGTCGACGATCCGCTGGGCGGCTTCATGACCGACGAGCAGCTCGCGCAGCGCGACGCCATCGTGTTCGCGGAGGCGAAGACGATGAAGCTGCCCATCGTCTGGAACCTCGCAGGCGGCTACCAGGAGCCGCTGCCGAAGGTCCTCGACATCCACGACCGGACGATGCAGGCGTGCATCGCGGCATATTGCGAGCGCAGAGCGCGGTGATGCACACGGCTGGCTCACGCACTGAGCCACCACTGCCGTAACCTCTTCCGTGGCCACCGTCGTCACTTGCCCAACGAAGGAGAAGCTCGATGTCCGAAGCTGCGATCGTTCAGGAAGCCGTCGCGTCACCGGAGACCGTCACGCTCGCCGACTGCTCGCGCGCGCAGATCGAGCAGCGCTACGTCGACGCGGTCAACGCGCTGATGGACGCAGGCGGTGGAAGGCGAGCAACGTGCCGATACTCGCCGACGTGCTGGCCTGGGCATTGGGCCGCGTGATCGTCCGGTACGGCACGCCCGCCGTTGCCGGCGACATCGTGCGTCGTCTGGGCGGATACGTCTGCGACCTCGCGGCGCGCGAGCAGGCGCGGACCGAAGCGGAGCAGGCACGCAAGGAGGGACGCCAACCGCACTAGCATCGCAGACCGCTTCACCGACCCGTCGCCAATTTAGCCCCACTTGCGGGCGACGCAAAACAACACCGCTAAACGGGGCGCGAACTCGTGGAGTTTCGCGTCATGCGCTACTGTCCCTTCCTCCCGCAACGGCCCTCTGCGGCTGATGCGCCGCCTCAATCTCTTCGGCCTCGACTTCCTCGATCCGATCGTGCTCGCCGCGCTGGCGGACGAGCGCCCGCTGCTCCTGATCGGCCCGCACGGCACGGCCAAGTCGGAGCTGCTGAATCGCCTCGCCGCCACGCTCGGGCTCGAGCACCGGCACTACAACGCGAGCCTCATCAGCTTCGACGACCTGCTCGGCTACCCGGTGCCGGACGTCAAGCGCAGCGGCGTGAAGTACCTGCGCACGCCGGGCGACCTGTGGGACGCGCGAGTGCGTGTTCCTCGACGAGATCTCGCGCTGCCGCCCCGAGACGCAGAACAAGCTCTTCTCGGTGATCCACGAGAAGCGCGTGCAGGGGCTCGCGCTGCCGAAGCTCCGCTACCGCTGGGCGGCGATGAACCCGCCGGTCACGGCCGACTCCGATCCGGACGACGCGTACGAGGGCTCGCTGCCGCTCGATCCGGCGCTCGCGGATCGATTCACGTACGTGGTCGAGCTGCCCGCGCTGGCCGACTTGAGCTCCGCCGATCGCCTCGCGCTGATCGGCCGCGGCGGCACGTTGCCGGAATCGCTCGCCCGATCTCGCGGGCTTGGTCGAACGGACACGCCGGGAGATCGCGGCCACGACCGAGACCGACCGCGCGTGGATCGCGAAGTACGTCGACGCGCTGGTGCCGCCGCTGGCCGAGTCGAAGCTCGCGATCAGCGGCCGCCGCGCGGTGATGCTCGCGGGCGGCATCGCGTCGATCCGCGCGGCATCGCGCGTTCTCGGCAGCAACGACGAGCTCGAGGACTGCGCGCTCGCGATGCTGCGTGCCGGCCTGCCGCAGCGCGCGCAGGGCCGCGTGATCGAGGCGCCCAAGCTCACCGCCATCCACCGGCTGGCCGTGCAACAGGCGGGCGAAGCGGAGGGCGCGCCGATGCGCCGCATCCGTGCGCTGTCCGAATCCCGTCGCGCGCGTCGCCGAAGGCGCTGCGCCTGCTCGGCGAAGGCGTGGACAAGACGGAGCTGTCCACGCTCGTCTCCGAGGCGTTCGCGCAGCTGCCGCTGCCGCGGCGCTACCTGTTCGCGAGCCACGTGCTGCCGCTCGCCGCCGCGTGCGATGGCCTGAATGCGCCGGCGTACGAGCTGCTCGCTGCGCCGATGGCCAAGGTCGCCGCGATGTGCGCGCAGCGGCAGCATTCGATCGCCGATCCCGCGCTCCGACATGCCGCGCTGGAACGAGCTGTCGAAGCGCATCGCGCGCCTCGGCCGCGGCGACCCGCACGAGATCCGGCTCGGCAACGTCTTCCTGACGCTCGCGCTGGTGGAGAAGGAGGAGTTCGACGCCGACGCGCTCATCGCGCTCGACGCCGAGTGGCGCGCGTTGTTCCAGGCGCGACCCCGACGAGCGGGAGGCGGCATGAGCGGCGAACCGCAGGCGCTGGCGCGCAACATGAGCGCGCCGCCGCGCACGACGCTCACGTTCGCCGCGCTGTCGCCGAACACGGGCGCGCGCGGTGATCCGGTCGCCGACGGCGCCGGACTGTCGCTGCGTGTGCCGTCTCGACTTCGGCGCGCTGATGCCGAAGCGCTACGAGCAGACGCGGCACCTGAAGGCGAGCTGGCAAGTGGGCAGCCCCGAGGAGCTGCGTTCGGCATCGCCTACCCGCGTGCGCGCGCGCGAAGCGCGACGAGCGCAAGCGTCCGACGCGCAAGGCGTACGCGCACGCCAAGGCGACGCCCATCGAGGCGCTCGTCGACGAGCTGCGAGACATCGCCGCGGCGGTATCGCTCGCCGATGCAGGACTTGCCGCCGTTCGGGTTGTTCATGCCGACGCGGACATCGATCGGCCGCGTGCCCGAGCAGAGCCTGTGCAAGACGATCGCGATCCTCGCGCGCCGGCGCGGCGAGGTGTTCCTGCGCGATTCGGATCCGATCGTCTGGCCCGCGATGAGCACGCGAGGCGCTCGACCTGTGGTTGCCCGTCGCGCCGAATGCGGAGGCGCGCATGAACGCCCGCTGCGACAGCGCGGCGCTCGCCGCGCGGATCTATTCGTCGTTCCCGGTCGCGCAGCCTGCGTTCGCGCGCCTGCTGAACCTGCTCGACATCGAGGCGACCGACGCGGTGCCCACGGCGGCGGTGACGCTCGGCGGTCGTTCGCGGCTGCTGCTCAATCCGCGGTTCGTCGCGGAGAAGTGCCCGGCCGATCACGATCTCGTGATGCTGGTGCTGCACGAGCTGCACCACGTCGCGCTCGGGCACACGCGGCTCTTCGCGCGGCTGACGCCCGCGCAGAACTGGGCGTTCGACTGCGTCATCAACGCGCAGCTTTGCCGCCTCTTTCCGCAGCCGCATCACACGGCGCTCTTTCGCCGCTGCTACCGCGCCGACGCGATGCCCGAGGCGCTGCTGCGGCCGCCGGATGGCTGGCGAACGTCGCAGGAACGCTGGCTGCCCGGGCACGCCGGCGAGGTCCATCGCGCGCTGTACAGCGAGGCGAGCGTGACGTACGCCGATCTCTACCGGCTGCTGCCGGCGTTGGTCGAGGGGGACGGCACGTGGCGCCGGATCGCCTGCTCGGCGATCACGCGGATGCTGGCGAGCGACTCGGACATTGCGCCCGACGTGCTGCGCGAGATGCGCAACATCCTCGCCGAGTGGCCGATGGTGCGAGCGCGTGTCCGGCCGCGACCGGGGCGGCGAGGCGGAGTCGTCGACCGTCGACGCGCGGCCGCGCGTTGCGCGCCGCCGCTGCGGTCGTGCGCAAGGCCATTCTCGCAATCGCGGATCAGGGTACCGGCCACCGCGGCGCGCTCGGGTTTCGCGCCGAGGAGCGCGACGGCATGCTGCCCTACGTCGCTGCGCCCGCAACGCCGCGATTTCCTGCAGCAGGCGCTGGGCGTGCCGTCGCTTCTGCACCCCGCGCGGCTCGACGTGTCGAGGCTCGTGCGCCACGAGCAGGTGCACGTCTATCTCGACGTGTCCGGCAGCATGGACGCCGCCTTGCCTGCGCTCTATGCAACGCTCGCGTCGCTTGTCGGGGCTTCTCCATCCGACGGTGCACCTCTTCAGCACGCGCATCGACGACATCGACCTGCGGCAGCTCGCGCGCGGCGTGCGCGTCACCACCGGCGGGACCGAGATCGCGCCGGTCACGCGGCACGCACTCGAGCACCGCGTGCGGCGCGCGCTCTTCGTGACGGACGGCTGGGTGGGCAAGGTTCCGGCCGAGCACGCGCACGAACTCGCCAAGCGCGGCGCGCGCTTCGCGGCGGTGGTGACGCATGACGGGAGAAACCGCATTCGCGCAGGCGCTGGGCGCGAAGGTCTGGCGGCTTCCCAACCTGGAGAATCTCATGAACGTTCGAAGCATTGGAACGGCAAACCGGCCGGCACGAGACCGCCGAGTTCGTGCTGCCGGGCCATCCGGACAAGCTGTGCGATGCCGTCGCCGACAGCATCATCGACTGGCATCGAAGCGTCGGGCGACGACCTGCAGTTCGGCCTGGAGGTCGCGTGCGTGTTCGATCGGGTGTTCGTCACGGGCCGGATTGCCGATCCGTCCGATCGATCGCGCGAAGCGTTCCTGCGCGAGCGCGACGGCATCGTCCGCGACGCTTACGCATCGGCGGGATATGGACGTGGATGCCGCGGGTCATCGCGTGGGGACCGTTGCCCGAGAACACTGGCGATCGATTGGGCACTTTGCCACGGCGGGTTCGCGGAGAACGAGCGCGAGTTGCGGCACCTGTCCGACGACCAGGCGATCTGCGTCGGGTACGCGCTGCGCAGTCCGCGAGACCGATTACCTGCCGCCCGCGCATTGGCTTGCGCGGCGGATCGGGCGCGAGCTCGCACGGCTGCGCGTCGAGCGTGGCGCCGGGCAGATCGGCCCCGACGGCAAGGTGATCGTGCACGGCGCGCGCACCGGCAGGAACGGCGCGTTTCGTCCGGAGCTCGTTTCGGTGTCGCTCAATCACCACGAGCGATCGGACTGGCTGCTGCTGCGACGCGTCGTCGAGGAGGCGGTCGAAACGGCGTGCGCGGGAATGGCGTTGCCCGAGATCGAGATGAACGGCGCCGGCATGTTCGTCGCGGGCGGACCCAACGGCGACAACGGCCTGTCCGGCAAGAAGCTCGTCGTCGATGCCTACGGCCCCGGCGTGCCGATCGGCGGCGGCGCGTGGTCGGGCAAGGACTTCTTCAAGGTCGATCGGCTGGGCGGCATGGCCGCGCGGCGGCTGGCGCTCGAATCGCTGCTTGCGAGCGACGCGGACGAGGCGCTCGTCACGCTGACGTATCTGCCGGGCGGCGATCGACCCGCGCGCGTCGATTTGCTGCTCGATGGCGAGCCGTCGGATCGGGTCGCGGTGCCGTCGAGTTTCGGCGCGCTCGAAAGCCGCGTGCTGCACGAACTGTTCGCGCCGTGCGAACACGCGCCGTCGATCTCGCGCGATGGGGGCATCAGCAGCCGGGGATGCCGTGGGAATTGGCACGGGCCTCGCGTTCGACCTGATTCTGTTGTCCGGCGTCTGGCAGCACTGTGGCACCCGGCGATCGGCCTCGCGCCTTTCGCAAACTGGTGACGTTGCTGAAGCCGGGCGGCATCCTCGCCGTCACGCTGCGATTCGGCCCTGCCGATGCCCGAGCGCGACATGCACGAGGTCTCGCGCGCCGAAATCGAGTCGCTGGCTCGAGCGCACGGCGCATTCGTCGAGCGCAGCGGTCGACGCCGACAGATCGCCAAGGGCGGGCCGACGTTCGCTGGGTTCAGCTCGCCGTGCGACTTCCGGACGATGGCACGGGAGCGCTGCCGCTTCTGCGTCACATCGTGCTGCAGGATGCGAAGTCGTCGACCTACAAGCTGGCGCTCTTGCGGCTGGTCGCGCGCATTGCCGACGGATCGCTCGGGGCTGGTGCGCAAGGAGATGCCGATGTTCGTCAGCGTGCCGCTCGGGCTGGCAGCGCTGTACTGGGTTCGCCTGTTCCTGCCGCTGCTGTCGGCCGACTTGCCGCAGTCACCGACCAATCGTGGGCTCGATGGGCCTGGGCTTCGTCAACGACGGGTTCCAAGAGCTCGCTCGGGCTGCGCGCCGAACGATCTGCGCGTCGGCACGCGATATCACGACCGACTTGGCGGCATCGATGCATTCATGCCCTGACGGCTGCGAGCCGAGACGATCAGGCGCATGCCGGTCACATTACATGACCTATCCGAACGGGCGTCAGGTCATGCAGGCGGTCGCCGGCGCAGCGCAGGACGCGCGCCGGCAACGCTGGTCCTCGACGAGGACTATCTGCGGCGCTTTGGAGAGTTGCTCGTCCCGGTCCATCTCTGGCGTGCTTTGTCGCGATTCGATGCATGGATCGAACCGGCAATCGTCGCCGAGTGGATTCGAATGATGCAAGGCTACGCACGGTCGCAGGGCAGGGAAGTACCGCGTACGAGCGCGTCGCCCACGCGATGCAGTGGTCGTCGCCCGAGCGCTTCGTTGCCGAAGCACGTCAGGCGAGCGATCGCGGTGATCGAATCGGGCAAGCCGCTTCATTGCGCATGGTCGGGCGCGCGGCTGACCAAGGATCGGCTCGACATCGACCACTGCTTCCCTTGGACGGCATGGCCCTGCGACGACTTGTGGAATCTCGCTTCCATCGACCGCGTACGGTGAACCAGCACCAAAAGCGCGATCGTCTGCCCAGCGCGTGCGCTGTTGAACGATGCGCGTGAGCGCATCCAGGATTGGTGGAAGGAGGGCTATTTGCCGAATGCGGATAGCTCGAGGGCCAGCCGGTTTTTCCAGGAAGCGCGGACAAGTCTTCCCGTCGTGGCGTGAACGGACGGCGTCACTCGGCGCTGACGACGTCTTCGATGCGGTGCGCATCCAGCGCCTGCGCCTGAAGCAAAACCAGCAGATCCCGGAGTGGGACGCGACGCAAACCGAGCACCGTAGCCGGTAGCAGCGGCCGCTGGCTCACGCCATGAGCCACCCGTCGTGCATCATGTCCGGACACGGCGCGCAACGTGCGCGTCATTCCGGAGCCGATCATGCCCAACGCCAACAATTCGACATCCGCCTTCCAGCTCGTTCTCACACCCGAGAAGGCCGCGCTCGTCGCCGGAGAGACCGACGACGCTGCGCGTGCTCGTCCGCATGCAGGCGCCCGATCTTGCCGGCTGGAACGGTCAAGCGCACGCCGCTGCACCTCGCGCTGGTGCTCGACCGGTCCGGGTCGATGAACGGCGCGCCGCTCGAGGAAGCGAAGCGTTGCGCGCGCAACATCATCGACAGCCTGGCGCCCGGCGACCGCGCGGCGATCTTCGCCTTCGACGACGAGGTCGAGCGCGTCGCGCCGCTGACGCCGGCGTCCGACAAGCTCGCGCTCTCGGCGGCGCTTGCCGCCATCGGCAGCGGCGGCTCGACCAACCTCCACGGCGGTTGGCGCGCCGGCGCGGACGAGCTCGCCAGCCAGCTCGCGGGCGACGACGTGCACCGGGTCATCCTGCTCTCGGACGGCGGCGCCAATGCCGGCGAGACCGACCTCGAGGCGATCTCCGGCCAGTGCAAGGTGCTCGCGCGGAGCGGTGTCTCGACGTCGACGTACGGACTCGGGAACGACTTCAACGAAGAGCTGATGCTGGCGATGGCCAGCGCCGGCCGCGGCAACGCGTACTACGGCCAGACGGCCGCCGATCTCGCGGAGCCGTTCGCTGCCGAATTCGCGCTGCTCGACCAGCCTCTGCGCGCGCGGGTTGGTGCTGAAGGTCAACGCGCCCGCGGATGTCGCGGTCAGGATTCGCAACGACTACGAGAAGGTCGAAGGCGAAGCGTCGGCCTGGAAGCTGCCCGACCTCGCGTTCGCTGCCGAGGCGTGGGCGCTGCTCGAGCTCGAAATCCCGCCGCAGCAGGCGAACGGCGGCGAGCCCGTCGCGCTGCCGATCACCGTGTCGGTCCAGGCGGCGACGCAGGACAGCGCGCCGCTCTTCCTGATGTCCGCATTGTCTCCGTTGCCGGTCGTTGGACGCCGCAGCGTGGCAGTCGATGGCCGGCGACGAGCTCGTCGCGCCGGCGCATGCTGGAGCTCGACGCCGGCGACGCGCTCGAGGCGGTGCGGGTCGCCATTGCCGCCGACGATTGGCAACAGGCGCAAGAGCTGGTCGACGATCGCCGCGACGCGATTCGCGAAGCACGAGTGGGCTGCCGCGATCATCGCGACGATGCGCCGGCTGATCGGCGAACGCGACAAGCGACTCTCCATGAAGGAGGCGTCGTACAGCCGCAGGATGATGTCCAGTCGGCTCGCGTCGCGCGACGAGCCGTCGTACGGCGCGCGAAGAATCGGCGTCGGTTCCCGGCGTTCCTGCGTCCGCAAGTCGGAGCAGGGAAAGGGACGTCGCGATTCTTGAGCCGACCTTGCGTGACGGTCGGGACGCGGGCACGCTGGCGGTTTCCGCCACGCGCTCGCCCATGAACCGACTCGAACGCTTCTACAAGATCGACCAGCTTCTGCAGGAACGCACCGTCGTCTCCCGCGACGCGTTCCTCGACGAGCTCGAGATCTCGCTCGCCACGTTCAAGCGCGATCTCGAGTACATGCGCGATCGCTTCAACGCGCCGGTGATCTGGGATTCGGACGGCGGGCGGCTATCGCTACGAGAAGCAGGCGAAGACGGGACCGCGGTTCGAGCTTCCCGGGCTGTGGTTCACGCGAGAACGAGGCCTACGCGCTGGTCACGATGCAGCACCTGCTGTCGTCGCTCGACAAGGGCGGGCTCATCGGACCTCACATCGAGCCGCTGATGGCGCGGCATCGACGCGATCCTGAGCGCGCGGCGAAGCGTCGGCAGCGGAGGTGCGCAAGCGCATTCGCCTGCATCTCGTTCGGCACGCGCAAGGTGCCGATGGAGCACTTCTCGCTGATCGGCTCGGCGATGCTGAAGCGGCGCCGCCTGAAGATGGAGTACTACGCGCGCAGCACGAATGCCCACTCGGCAGCGCGAAGTGTCGCCGCAGCGCCTCGTCCACTACCGCGAGAACTGGTACCTCGACACCTGGTGCCATCTGCGCAACGACCTGCGGAGCTTCTCGGTCGATGGCATCCGTCGCATCGAGATCGATCGACGTGCCCGCGAAGGAAGTGTCGCTCAAGGCGCTGGACGACTATCTGCGTCGAGAGCTACGGAATCGTGCGCGGCGGCGAGGCGCAGCGCGCGAAGCTGCGCTTTTCAGCCGAGCGTGCGCGATGGGTCGCTGCCGAAATCTGGCATCCGGACCAGAAGGGAAGCTTCGACAAGGAAGGCCGCTATCTTCTGGAGCTGCCGTTCCGCGACGATCGCGAGCTCGTGCTCGACATCCTGCGGCACGGCGGCGAAGTGGAAGTGCTGTCGCCGATCGCGCTGCGGCGCAAGGTGCGCGCCGCGCTCGAGCAAGCGGCCAGGCTCAACGATTGATTGATCAAAGGGAACAAGCATGCTGAGAGACGACTGGAAATTCAACTATGCCGCGCGCGAAGTCGCAGGCGCGGCCAACGCCAAGATCGCCTATCACACCGAGCGCGTCGCGTTCTGGAAGTCCAAGCGTGAACAGGTCATGGCCAGCATCCGCTCGGACGGACTGGAGATCGACGAGAAGCTCGTGCTCGCCCACCGCAACCCGAAGTCGCGCGACTGGGAGCGCGGCACCCAGGTCATGGTGCGCAACGACCTGCAGAAGGATCTGGAAGAGTGCCTCGAGAAGTTGCAGTGGCACACCGCCGAGCTCGATCGTTACCTCGGCTGGAACGACGTGCTGTCGGCCAACGGCGATGCGCGGCTGGAGCTCGACATCGACGATTGGCTGTACTTCTTCGCGACTCGTTGACGCTGCCCCGCCACACTCGTCAGCTGCGGGCGCGCCAGTCGCCGCTGGCGATGCGCGGATAGTCCGCGTCGCCGGCGAGCGCATACATCCACGCGCGCTCGGCGCGCTCGCTGGTCTCGACGGTGATCATGCGTCTGCGAAAGAGCCCGCCGAGCGTGTCGAATCCCGGGAATCCCTCGATGCGGTCGAGCGCTTCCACGATCGATGCATCGATGGGTCCGTGGAGCTCGCCCGCGACCCACGCGCGTTCGTCCGCGGTTGGCCGCCATCCGGGAAAGGCGCCGAGGTCATGCAGGTGGCCGGGGACTCGTGCTGCGACGGCCACGGATCCCGCGACATCCGCAAGCACCGCGGACCGGGATTCGCCCCGCATCAGGCTTCCGTACACGAAGATGCTGCCGAGCAGCGAAGGTGGCGGCGCATCCGTCGCTGCGGCGTCGAGCGCAGTTGGAGAGATTCCAAATGTCCGATATCCGGCGCGAACGACGTTCACGTAGCTCGCGTTGGGTTCGATGAAGCGCTTGCGCTCCGACGGCACCACCTCGAAGGTGCGGACGGCGTGGGCCATCCCGTCCGGCGTCAACACCTCGGTGTCGAGCGGACAGTAGTACCTCGGCGACCCTTCCTTCTGCGCCAGCGCATCCCAGCCGCCATCGGCCACTTCGAAAACGTAGCCTTCGACGACATGGCCACGCGCGGGCAGGACGTCGAGGACACCGCCGTTTCGCCCCTTCGACCATCGCGTGAACGCGAGCGAGCGGTCCGGCAGCCACGCCTTGAAGAGCGGTCGCAGCATTCCTTCGCGAAAGCCGTTTTCCCCGCACCAGCGATGCCAGTCCTGCTCGTCGAGGTTCGAGCCGTATGCGAAGTAGCGCCGGGTCATTGCGCGCACAGTTCGGCGTGCGCGACCTGGCCAACATCGCTGACGAAGTTGCGCGCCTCGAGCACCGATTCGCCATCCCAGCGATAGGCGACCAGCGGGCCGCCAACGCCGGCGCTGTAATCGACGCACGCGACGCGATCCGCCTGAGGTGCCGGAATTCCAGTCCACCAGTAGTGGCCGAAGAACACCGGCTTGTCGCCTTCGTAGCCGATGCGCGCGGACGCGGGAACAGGCATGTCGGGCAGCTGTTCGGCGCGCTCGGCGGAACCAATGAGCGCGGTTTTGCGAAACGTGTCGGCCGAGGTATCCCACCACCGGACGCGGACGTTGTTCCGGCGATGCCCGCCCTTGTCGACGAATTCGTGGCCGTGCGGAAGCTCGATCTCGATGCCCTTGGTCAAGGTCTCGACGGCGTGATATTCCCTCGACCCGCGCCGGCTGGCCGCGACGACCAGGGCGGGGTCGAGCTTGCGGCCCGGCCTGAGACGCGGCTCCAACTCGGCCATGAACGCGGGGTGCCAGCACGCGTGAACGACGCGCAACCCCGGCAGGTCCAGCCAGAGCGGGAGGTCGAGAAACCAGCGCACGACCTCGGTATGCAGCGCGGGGTTGTTTTCGGTTTCCGCGAGGAAGGCCTCGTGCTGCTGGCGATTCTTGGGAACGCGGCGGCGCAGGTGCTCGCCATCGCATTCCGGGTCGGGCGTGTACCAGGCAACGGCGTTGAACTCGTGGTTGCCCATCACCGCTTGCGCGGTCCCTGCGTCGAGCATCTCCCGGACGATCCGGATCGTGTCCATCTGCCGCGGTCCGCGGTCGATGAAATCGCCCACGAAGATAGCGGTCCGGTCCGGATGCCGCCAGGCGCCGAGGCGGTGGCGGTAACCCATTTTGTGGAGCAGCGCGGTGAGCTTGCCGGCGTGCCCGTGAATGTCTCCGATGATGTCGTGTCCCATAGGCGCCAGTTTGACAGCTGGCGGGCTCATCGGATGAGCTTGCCCTGAACTCATTCTCAGAGGCAAACTCACGGAAAAGCCGGCCGGAGCTCGGTATGGCCGCCCCAGGGAGAGCAGCACTATGACAAGAGGCGATTCCAGCAGATTGGACAGGATCGTGGCCGATGCCCGACGCGCTGCGGAGGAACGCCAGCAAAGCTACCGCGAGCGCGCACTGAAGCTCTATCCTTGGTTCTGTGGGCGGTGTGCGCGCGAATTCACTCGCGCCAATCTGCGGGAGCTCACTGTGCATCACCGCGATCACGACCATGAGAACAATCCAGCGGATGGCAGCAATTGGGAGTTGCTTTGTCTCTACTGCCACGACAACGAACATCAGCGGCAACTCGAAGCGACCATCGCAGGACCGAGCACCAGCAACGACAGCCATCGGGCGGTGCATTCGCCGTTCGCTGCATTGAAGTCCCTTTTGGCGGAAAAGCGGAAGCCGGAATAGCGCCGTCCGCCGATTATCTTGATCGTTAGGCGCCCATACTTCCGACAATGAAGCTGCTCGAACGCCTGCTCTTTTTGCGTCGGCAAAAGGAAATCCAGATGAGAACGCGCTGGTGCCCGATCGCGCAACATTGATACCGACTCTTCGCTGGGCTGATGATCGGTAAGCCGATCACAGGCTCCACTCATCCGACTTCTCATTGAACAGATCGGCGACCTGTCCGCGGAGCCAGCGATGGCGGCGATCCTGACGATACCGCTGGTGCCAGTGTTGCTTGAGCACGATGGGGGGAACCTTGAAGGGCGGCCGAATCGCGCGTATCCCATCGTCCCAGCGCGTGAAGAAGACACCGATCGCGTGAGGGACGGTCGCAATCAGCCGGGACCGGGCGATGATCATCGGCAGGCTCATGAAGTGCGGAGTTACCAGGACCACCTTGCGACTGATGCGGTTGCGTGCAAGAAACCGCTCGAAGATTTCCTGGCTGCGACCTTCCGGATAGACGGCGGCGTGCTCGAGCTGCAGGAATGTCTCTCGAGTAAGGCCTCGCGTGAGGACGGGATGCCCGGCGCTCACGATGCAGCAAAAATGATGAAGGAACAGGCGCTGCTGCATGAAGCTCTTCCCATGCAGATCGGGAAAGTAACCAATGGCTACGTCGACCTCTCCGTGCTCAAGCGCGCGTTCGAGCTCGCGCGGCTTGAGCGCGACGGTCCGAATACTCGCGCCAGGCGCCAGTTCCTGGATTCGGGACAGGAGCGGCGGCAGAAACACCATTTCACCGACGTCCGACATCGCGAACGTAAACGTCGATCGCGTCGTTTTCTCGTCGAACTCGTCATCGCGCAGGCTTGCCGCGACCTCGGTCAGCAGCGGTTGGACCGACCTGATGAGCCGGGTGGCGCGCGGCGTCGGTGTCATCCCCGCGGGGCCGCGGACGAAGAAGCGGGTCGCCGACGGCCGTACGAAGCCGATTGAGCGCCATGCTAACCGCCGACTGACTCATGGACAGGGACTCAGCCGCTCTCGTCACGCTGCCGTTGTCGTGCAGCGCGATGGCGACAGCCAGCAGATTCAGGTCGAACGGCGCCTGCAGGTTGCGTCCGGTACGCCGGTCTGCGGTTGCTCGCGGCATGCGCCTAGCTCCACAGCGTATCCGCGCCAGGGAAAGCTGTCTGCGCGAATCAACGCTTCAGGGATATGTATCGCAGGCATCGGTGCAACGATCTCGTACATTCGGGAAAATGATAGTCGATATCAACATAGCACGATGAATCGGCGTGGCGGTTTCAAGGTACCGTGTGTACCTCTCACGCGAAGCATCCCTGTCATGAGCTCCAGAACGAGAACGCAGGTAGGCATCATCGGCGGAGGGCCCTCGGGTCTACTCCTGTCCCAACTGCTTCACCGGCGTGGCATCGACACTGTCGTGCTCGAGAAGCATACGCGCGAATACGTTCTGGGGCGTATTCGCGCAGGCGTGCTCGAGCATGGCTTCGCCGCGCTGATGCGCGAGGCCGGGGTTGGTGAGCGCATGGATCGCGAGGGCCAGATCCATGAGGGGTTCTACATCGCGCACGACGGGGTCAAAGAGCGCGTCGATCTCCTCGGGCTCACGGGCGGCAACTCCGTTATCGTCTACGGTCAGACCGAGCTCACGCGAGGACCTGTACGAGGGACGCGACCGGCTGGCAGGCATCGTCGTGCACGATGCGGAAGACGTGAAGCCGCACGAACTTCGATACGTCGCATCCTTGTCTTCAGCTTATCGGCAGGGCGACCAGCTTGTTCGCCTCGACTGCGACTACATCGTGGGCCGCGACGGATTTCACGGCATCAGCAGGCAATCGATTCCGAAGGGTCAACTTCGGCAGTTCGAGCGCGTATACCCTTTTGGCTGGCTCGGCGTCCTGACGCGGACCAAGCCCGTTTCCCCCGAATTGATCTACGCCAAGAGCGACCGGGGCTTCGCGTTGTGCTCACTGCGTTCGCCGACGCTGAGCCGTTATTACATTCAGGTGCCGTTGTCGGACTCGGTCGAGGATTGGTCGGACGCGCGGTTCTTCGATGAATTGCGGCGTCGCCTTCCGCCCGAACGTAGCGCAGGCGATGCTAACGGGGCCTTCCATTGAAAAGAGCATTGCTCCACTGCGTTCCTTTGTTGTCGAACCGATGCGCTTCGGAAATCTGTTCCTGGCGGGCGACGCTGCCCACATCGTGCCTCCGACGGGAGCACGCGGTCTCAATAGCGCGGCTTCCGACATCCATTACCTCTACCACGCTCTCGTCGACCATTACACGAAAGCGGGTGACGCGGGACTCGACGGCTACTCGGGACGCGCACTTGCACGCGTGTGGAAGGGCCAGCGGTTCTCGTGGTGGATGACGACGCTGCTACACCGGTTCCCTGATAGCGCTGCGTTCGACGAACGCCTGCAGGACACGGAGCTCGCTTATCTGTTCTCGTCGCCAAAGGCGTTGGCATCGCTGGCCGAGAACTACGTCAGGTTGCCGTTCTAGTCGCCTCGAGCGGGCGCGCGAAGGGTTACCTGCGCAATTGATCGCCCGGGACGAATCGTGTCGCATGGACGGAAAGCCATGCGCATATTCGATTTGCGAATACAAGTTATCAAGGTTTCAGGCTTGATGTCGAGCCGCGCATCGAGAAAGATCTTGCTGCCCGGCTGTCCGCGACATTGCACGATGCGATAACGCCGGAATCAACGTCTGCCAACGCGGGTCACAGCATGCGGGGCCGAGAAGAACCACGACGTCAACGCTTGCAGCCGTCTGACCAGCGACGCAACAACGAGGAGGAACTCTGATGCATTGCAAATCCATGCGACTAACCCTACTAAGAGCGGGCCTTGGGACTCGCGCTGTTCGCTCCGGCAACGTACGCAGCGGCCGCTCCTGCTTGCACCGAGCTTGCCGGCGGGCTCTTGCAGAGCCCGGGCGTGAAGTCGGCGACAAGCGCCGTCGTCCCGCGGCCGCGCCGAACGTCGCGTATTGCCGGGTCGATATCTTGTTCGGCGAGAACGCGAATCAGAACATCAACATCCGCGTTGGCCTGCCGCTCAGCACGCTCGATGGCGGCAGCGGTGGCGTGCAGGGTGCCTGGAACGGCAGGACGCAAGGGTCGGCGGGGGCGGGTGTACTGGCAGACGCGTCACGGTTACCGCTCCTGTCAACACAGGCTATGTAGGTTCCGGCACCGACGGTGGTCATGTGGGCGGCAATTGCGAGCCCGGTGTGAACCTGGATGGCACTTACAACGTGCAGTTCATCCAGGACTGGAGCCGCAACGGCCTGAAGGAGCAAATCCTCTTCTCCAAAGCCCTTGCCGACGGCGTATTACGGCGTGGACCCGCAATACAACTACTGGAATGGATGTTCGACCGGCGGTCGCCAAGGTTATTTGCTCGCGCAAGAACTCGGTACCGAGCTCGATGGCATCCTGGCGAACGCCCCGGCGATCTACTGGACGCGGTTCCAGACGGCCCAGATGTGGGGCCAGATCGTCATGAAGGATATGACCGGCGGCGTCATCCCCTCGGCCAAACAGAATTACGCGACAAGCAAAGCAACCGCGGCCTGCGACGCACTTGATGGCGTCACCGACGGCATCATTGACGATCCCCGTGCTTGTACTTATAGCGCCGCAAAGGATCCGAGCGCAGTCTGCATTGCCAACGGCGGGACGTCGGCCGATGCGAACTGCTTGACGCCGGCGCAAGCGCAAGCGATGGACAAGATTTGGGATGGTCCGCGCAATTCGAGCGGCGTGAAGGTCTGGTTTCACTCGGAACCGGGCAGTGGCACGACGGTGTGGAACGGTGCATTTCCGTTTGCCCTGGCAAACACGCAGTTTCACTGGGACGAACACGATCGCAACTTTGATTGGCACACGGTGACGATGTTCGGGGCGGGGGGCACGAAATCGTACGCCGACGTGGCCTACGACGGATCGACCAACGCGCTGTTTCCTGCAGGCAATCAAGGCTACAGCCTCGCCGATGCCACCGATACGTTCGGGAACTTAGACACCTTCAAGATGCACGGTGGCAAGTTGCTCACCATGGTCGGCGCTTACGACAATTTCATCATGCCGCGCGGTGTCCTCAAGTACTACCGCGAGATGGCCTCGCGTTATGGCAAGAATCCGAACAAGCCGGAATTCGCGGCGCTGCAGGATTTCTACCGGTTGTTCCGGGCTCCTGGCGTGGGACACTGCGGCGGCGGTGTTGGACCGCAGCCGCAGAATCTGTTCGGTGCACTGGTGAACTGGGTCGAGAACGGCGTGGCCCCCGACACCATTCTCGCGTCTGGCGGGTCCGGAGCACCGCCGACGGGGCGCACGCGTCCCCTGTGTCCGTACCCGACAACCGCCATTTACAACGGCACGGGCAGCACCGACGACGCGGCGAACTTCCATTGCGGAGGAAATCTGGAAACGGATGCGACGGTGTGCAAGGACGTGCTGGCGAAGTACAAGCATGAGAACAAACCGGGTCCCGTCGACTATACGAACACGGGGGTGAACAGGAACGCCTGCGAGCAGTTCTCGGGGGCGCAGTACTACAATCCGTAATCAGACGCGATCGAGCGGCGCTCCAACCAGGAGCGCCGCTTTTTTTTGGCGCTGTCCGTGGCGCGATCGGCGGGAAGCGCGATCGCATAATGGTCGCGTCCGAGACAATCGCCGGACGCAGGTCGCAGCGCGTGCGACTCATCGCATGTTGGGCGTTTTTTTATGGAGTTCGGGCGCGTTGGCGGACCTGTAGACCAAAACGTAGCAGCGTCACTTGGCATGCCCCTGCGCTGCGCTGCATTTGACTGCTACGGTCGGTTTGCGCGGACGCCGTAAGCGATTGGAAAACGCAGCGAAAAGCAATCGTCGTCGCGGACTTTAATCCGTTGGTCACTGGTTCAATCCAGTACGGCCCGAATTCAGTCAAGCGGGTGTTGCAGCGCCTCTGTGCTCTCCGCTGCACTCAAGATAGTTGTCGCGCCAGCGGTGCGCGACGCGCCACGGGAGTTCCAGCTAGCAAGCACTGGCATGCCAGAGCCTATCCCTCAGCGCACCTTCGACTGCGCGTCACGCAGCAAGGTGATCATGTGCTGCACGATCGCCATCAGCGTCGCCGCGCTCATGCCCAACATCATCACGCCGTTCACCGCCTCGAGCGGGCCGAGCAACCTGCGCTCGCGGCGCATGACGATGTCACCGTAGCCGAGCGACGAAAAGTTCACGGCCGAGTGGTAAATCGCGTCGTAGGGCTGATCGAACTCGCCGAGCCACAGGAACAGCCCGCCCCACAGCATGATCTGCACAAGACTTCCGACCGTCATCGCCAGCGTGGCGACGAGCAACGGGCGGATGCCCGCCAGAAAGCCCTGGCCGCTCCCTACAAGCGTCGACCGCCCAACGTAGTAGCGCACGCACCAGAAGGCGACCGCCACCTGCACGATCAGGCACAGCAGCATCACCGGCAGGCCGATAGCGAAGTTTACGAACGTCATGGGCTCTCCTTCCACATGGAATCGGCGGCCGCGGCCCGCGGCCGTCGGGCGCGCCATCGCTCGAGCGCCCATACGGTCGCCCAGGCATACAGCGCTACACCGACGAACAGGGTGACGCGCATCGCGGCGCCTTCGAGGACGCTCTTGCCGCTGGCGCTGTCCTCGATCGCCGGGCCGAGCAGGATCAGCGACGTGATCAGCGCGTTGCTCCAGAACGAGGGCCGCAAGCGCGTGCGCCGGGCGCCGAACAGCGCCGATCCGGCCCACAGCGCGGCGGCCATCAGCCACAGCATCAGCATCCACAGGCTGGGCCACAGCGACAGTCCAAGCCATACCGCGAGCGCGATCAGCGGCCCCCATCAGCGTCGAGCCGACGAGTTCGCGACCGGCATGGCGGGCATCGGTCTCGCCGGCTTGCTGGCCGAGCGCCACCGTCTTCATGATCGCCGCCAGGTAGAAGGACGGATTGGTCAACGCCAGCACGAATACCGGCATCACGATCAGCGTGCCGCGCCAGGCGATCCAGCGCGCGCTTTCAGCATCGGGCCGTGACGCCGCAACCGCGGAGCGAGGTGCCGGCGGGTCGGGAAAGAGTGCACTCGATGCCGCGCTGACCACCGCCCCGACGAGCACGCCGACCGCCAATGTCTTGCTGAGGGCCGCTATCAACGCCTGCTCCAGCACGCCGGCCACCGGGATCAGCGTGAACGCGAGTACGAGCACGGTGGTCAGCGGGTTGGCGCGCAGCCGGCCGATGTAGAACAGCACGAACAGCACCACCGCCGTCAGCAGCAGGGCGGCGGCGGCATAGTGTTCGAGCAGCGGCACCATCAGCACGCCAGCGGCCACGAGCGCGGCGAACACCACCGCGACCACGACCGCCTTGACCATCGACATCGGTGGGCCTGGCTTGCACAGCACCAGCACCGCCATGATGCAGACGACATAGGGCGCCTGCAGCGCCAGGCCGTAGGCGACGAACACTGCCAGACCGAGGCCGATCGTCAGCCGCAGAACCGCCTTGTCGCCCCGATGCATTTTGAATGCTCAATAAAGGTAGGTCACCCAGCTGACGGCGCGCATGTACAACGCGGCCAGCGGGTTCATCCACGGGTGGTCGCCGGTGTAGACGAGCACCTCGGCCTGGCCCCCGATGCGAACCAGCTTCGAGTGCTGCAAGGCCGCAGCATCGAACTCGACCGCCACCGGGATGCGTTGCGCCTGGCGCAGCCAGTCGCGGCTGTTCTGCACCACCGGCAGCGTGCCCGGCGCTGTCGAATCGCCGCTTCCGACGCCGCCGCCGATGCTGCGCACGCGGCCCTTCAGCACCTCGCCGGGCAGCACGTCGAGCACGATCGCGACTTCGTCGCCGGGATCGATGTTGCCGATGCTGTTCTCGGTCAGGTCCGCGCTGATCCACAGGTCGTGCATCGCGATCAGCGTCATCACCGGCGCGCCGGGCTGCGCGAAATGGCCGACGTCGGTGCGCAGGTCGGTGACCACGCCGCGCGCCGGCGCGAGCACGCGGGCGCGTGCGAGATCGAGTTGGGCCTTTTCCACCGCTGCCACGGCGCTGCGCAGCTGCGCATTGTCGTCGCCGGTTCCACCGGCGGCCTCCTGCGCCTTGCGCAGGTCCGCCTGGGCGCGGCGCACCTTGCTGCGCGCCTCGTCGCGGGTGGCCTGCGCCACCTCGAGCCGGCGCACCGAGATCGCGCCGGAATCCTCGTCGTGCAGCTTTTCCAGTCGGCTCGCGTCGCGTTCGGCAATGTCGCGGCCGGATTCGGCCACGGCCACCGACGCCCGCGCCGCCTCGACCGCGGCGACCGAGCCCTTGACCGAGCCGCGCACCGACTCCAGGTCGGCGCGCGAGCGCGCCAGTGCGATGCGGTAGGGCTCGGGGTCGAGGTCGAACAGCGGCTGGCCGGGCTGCACCTCGTCGTTGTTGCGGATGTGCACGGCCAGCACCTTGCCGGCGACTTCGGCCGCCACCGGCACGACGAAGGCTTGAATGCGCGCTTGCGAGGTGCTCGGCGTGAGGCGGCCGCCGACGAAGTACAGGACCAGGCTGGCCACGATGAGCGCGGCGATGACCACAGCGCCGACGCGCGCGCCGCGGCCGGCGCGCGCGCCCGCCGCATTCGATGTCGTCGGGGCGGTGCGGCTAGTAGGAATACCTTCGTGCTCCGCACTCCGGTATTCGCCCTTGGGGCGGCCCGGCGGGCTCATGGGAGCTGCGTCGGACGGGATGACAGGATCCTGGCTCATTGGTCGTGGCTCGTGCTGGGCGGCGGGAATTCCGCCGAAGCCGGCGGCAACGGGGCCTGCAACAGCGCCTTCCACGCGCTGCGATCGCCCATCGTTTCCTGCGTGGCCTCGTCGAGCACGGGCCGCGATCGCCCGGCCTGCCAGCCGCCGCCCATCGCCTTGTACACCGCGATCAGATACTGAACCACGCCGCCCTGGCTGGTCACCAGGCGTTCCTGCGCGCTGAACAGCGCACGTTGCGAATCGAGCACGCGCTGGAAGTCGACCAGCCCCTCGCGATACTGGACCGTCGCGATGTCGAGCGAGCGCCTCGCGGCCTGCACCGCGCCGCGCAGGATGTCGACCTGCGTCCGGGTGTAGGCGAAGCCGCTCGCCGCATCGTCCAGTTCACGCGCGGCACGCAGGACCACGTCCTGATACTGCTCGTACAGCTGCTGGAAGCGCGCGTCCTGCACCAGCACCTGGTTCGTCAGTCGCCCGTAGTCGAACACGTTCCATACGAGCGCCGGGCCGAGGACCCACGCGAGCGTGGCGCCGGGCGAGCCGACGGTCACGGCCGACAGACCCAGCGATCCGGTGAGCGCGATGGACGGATACAGCGCTGCCTCGCTGATGCCGATCTGCGCCGATTGCGCGGCCAGCTGCATCTCGGCGGCACGCACGTCGGGCCGGCGCCGCAGCAGCTCGGCCGGCACGTCGACGATCACCTCGAGCGGCGCTTCGGGGATCCTGGCGCGCCCTTGCTGCAACTCCGGCAGCGCGCCCGGCGGCCGTGCCAGCAGTACGGACAGCGCGTTGCTCGTCTGGCGCAGGCTGCTTTCGAGCTCGGGGATCGTCGCCAGCGTGCTGAGGTACTGCGAGCGTGCCTGCTGCACGTCGAGCTCGGCGTCGTTGCCGCTGCGGAACAGCCGCTCGGTGATCTCCAGGCTGCGCGCCTGGATCGCCGCGTTCTCGTGCGCGATGCGCAGCCGCAGCTCGGTGGTGCGGATCGATCCGTACAGGCTCGCCGCCTGGGCCGCGACCAGCACCTGCACGTCGTCGTACTGCGCGATGCTGGCGAAGTAAGCGGCATCGGCCGACTCGATGCCGCGCTTGAACTTGCCCCAGAAATCCAGTTCCCAGGCAAGCTCGAAGGCCAGGCCGGCCGACCCGAACGTCGTGCTCTGGCCGTTGCTGCCCCGGTTGCCGGTGCCCACGGCCTGCGCGGCGACCTGCTGCAGCTGCGGATACAGCGCGCTGCCGGCGATGCCGAGCTGTGCGCGCGCTTCCATGATGCGGATGCCGGCAGTGCGAACGCCCGGGTTCAGCCGCTGCGCCTCGGTGACCAGCTGGTCCAGCACCGGGTCGTCGAAGAGCCGCCACCAATCGTCGCTCGGAGGTCGTGTGATGCGCGGCGCCTGGTCGGCCAGGCTGCGCCATTCGCCGCCGTTCCAGCCCTGCAGCCAGGGCACCGGCGGGGAGCGGAAATCCGGCCCGAGCGTCGTACAGGCACTTAGCAGCAAGCCCACCGGCACCGCCAGAGGCACCAGCCCACGCCTCGCTGCCATCGGGCGCAACGGGCTCAGTCCGGCGCGATCTCGATGGCGTCGCCGGGCGGCACTCGCGCGGCCGGCACTTGCGCGACCGGGTTGGCCGAGACCCAGCCCATGAGGATCTGGTAACCCAGCGCGAGCAGCGTCGCGCCGACGAACAGGCCGAGGATGCCGGCGGTGGCCATGCCGCCGAGCGCGCCGAGCAGGATCACCGGCATCGGCGCATCGACGCCGCGCCCGAGCAGGAGCGGCTTCAGCACATTGTCGGCCATGCCGACAACGAACAGCAGTACCGAGTACAGGGCGGCCTCGCCGGTGCCGTAGCCGCCGCTCATCCAGAGATAGGCGATAGCGGGCAGCGTGACGAGCAGCGCCGGCACCTGCGCGATGCCGAGCACGAGCACCACGACCGTCAGCACGCCGGCCAGCGGAATGCCCGCGAGGAGCAAGCACAAGCCGACAAGGAGCGCCTGGATGAAGGCGATGCCGATCACGCCCTGGGCGACGGCGCGGATGGTGGCCACCGACAGCACGGTGAACTCGTCGCCGCGCTCCGGACCGGCGATGCGCCGGAAGATCGCCCGGCTGGCACGTTCCCCGGCCTCGCCGAAGGCCATCACGATGCCCGCAATGATGAAGGCAACGACGAACTTGAGGATGTCGCCGCCGATGGCGGCCACCATGGCCAACGCCGTCTTCGCGAGGTCACCGATCTTCGGCTGCAGGCTCTGGATCACCGCCGGCAGGTCGGCATAGGCTTTTTCCCACGCAGCGAAAATCCGCTCGCCGACCAGGGGCCAGCCGGCGACGCGCGCGTCCGGCGGCGGGATCTGCAGCGAGTCCTGCTGTACGTCTTCGATCAGCCGCTGCACCGTGTCGCCGACGGAGTTCACCAGCACCGCGGTGGGCGCCACGATCAGCGTGATGCCGAGCAGCGTGATCAGCGTCGCCGCCCAGCCCTTGCGTCCTCCCATCCGACGCGCCAGGGCCTGGTTCAGCGGATACAGCGTGATGGCCAGGATCAGCGCCCAGACCATCAACACCAGGAAGGGCGAAAAGATCCGGTAGCACAGCATCGCCAGGGCCAGGATCAGGCCGGCGCGAATGAGAACGTCGAGTAACCGGCGTTCGTCCCGCGAGTCGAAGGCGTGATCGGTTAGCTTGGGATCGTGCATGGTCGTTCGCCCCCTCGCCGCCGGCGACGCCCACGAGTTGCGGATTTTGTGGGCGGGTGGCGCGTTGCCGGATGTTCTGCAGGTCCGCGTGCGGGTATCTAGGGACAGAAAAGCCGACGCGTCATCGGGAGCAGCGTAGCACGTCTTGACTTGCGTGGACCGACGGGGACTGTGGCGATGGGGCGTCGCGACGGATCAAGTTCGCGCAGCCGGTCCACGAACAATGCGCAGACAGGTGGTCCATCAGCTTTGCATGCCCCACTTGCGCACCGTGCGCAGTTCGATGGTGCGAAACACAAGATGCTCCACCACCAAGCCGATCACGATCACCGAAAACAGGCCGGCGAACACGCTGGCAATTTCGAGCTGGTTCTTGTTCTCGTAGATGAACCAGCCGAGGCCGCCCGAGCCTGAGGAGACGCCGAACACCAGCTCGGCCGCGATCAGCGTGCGCCAGGCGAACGCCCAGCCAATCTTCAGGCCGGTGAGGATGCTGGGAAATGCCGCCGGGATCAGGATCCTCGCCACGTAGGAAAGGCCGGTCAAACCGCAGTTGCGGCCCACCATGCGCAAGGTATTGGATACCGACAGAAAGCCCGAGTGGGTGTTGAGCGCCACTGCCCACAGCACCGAATGGATCAGCACGAACACCAGGCTGCCCCTGCCCAGGCCGAACCAGATCAGCGCCAGCGGCAGCAGCGCGATCGCAGGCAGCGGGTTGAACATGGAGGTAAGGGTCTCGAGCAGGTCGGTGCCGACGCGCGAAGTGATGGCGAGCGCCGTGAGCACTGCGGCCAGTGCCAGTCCGGCCGCGTAACCCATCAGCAGTATCTTGATCGAGTACCAGGCCTTGCCCAGCAGGCCGCCGGTCGCGATGGCTTCCCAGAAGGCTTCGACGGTGGCGGCGAAGGTCGGAACCAGCAGTGGATTGTTGAGCTGCATTGCGTAGAGTTGCCACGCCAGCGCGAGCACCGCGAGCAGCACGAACTTGCGCACCAGGCCGTTGTTCCAAACCTGCTCGATGAAGCCGAGCGGTTGCACGACGACGCCGAAGGTCGCCGCATCCAGCGGCTCGCGGTAGATGTTTGGCCTTGCGGCGGACGGGTCAGCCATGCGCGGCCTGCGTTTCCACCACGTCGGCGAACAGGGTTTCGTGGATATACGTTTCCAGGTCCTTGCGCTGCTGCGCATCGGGCTCGTCGCGCGCAACCCCGTTGACTTCGGCCTTGACCTGACCCGGGTGCGGCGTCAGCAGCAGGATGCGATTGCCGATGGTCACGGCCTCGGGAATCGAGTGGGTCACGAACAGCACGGTGAATCTCGTGTCGTCCCACAACTGCAACAGTTCCTCCTGCATCTTGCGCCGCGTCAGCGCATCGAGCGCGGCGAACGGTTCGTCCATCAGCAGGATGTCCGGTTCCATCGCCATTCCGCGCGCGATCGCCACCCGTTGCTTCATGCCACCGGAGAGGGTGTGCGGGTAACTGTCGGCGAACTTGTCGAGCTTGACCTTCGCAATGTAGTGCATCGCCCTTTCCTCCGCGGCGCGGCCGGTGAGGGTGCCACTGGCAGTCAGCGCGAACGTCACGTTCTGCTTCACGGTCTTCCATGGCAGCAACTGGTCGAACTCCTGGAACACCATCATGCGGTCCGGCCCCGGTTTGCCTATCGGCTCGCCCATGAGGCGTATTTCGCCCTCCACCGGCAACATGTATCCGCCGACGGCCTTGAGCAGCGTCGACTTGCCGCATCCGGAGGGACCCAGCAGCACGAAGCGGTCCGATCGCAGTACCTGGAAGTCGACGCGATACGTGGCGGTGACCAGGTGGTCGCGCGTCTTGTATTGCAACGTGACGCCGCGGACGTCGAGCAGGGGTGCGGTCATCGCGGACGAGCGGGTCGCTTCAGCAGCACCGTACCCATGGCGTTGGGTCGTCGATCGCGGAGCAACTGGCTCGCATCTAGCTCCCCGTCATCGAGTGCGCGTTGGGAAAGAACATGTCTTTCCATGAAGCCGGCTTGACCTTGATGCTGCCCGTCTTGTACATGAAATCGACCATCTGCATGATGTTCTTCGGCTGCAGCGAGTACTCGATGGTCGGGTCGTTGATGATCTTCAGGATGTCGTCGACCGGGCTCTTGTCCTTGGTGACCTTGATGTAGATTTCCGCGGCCGCGCGCTTGTCCTTGTTGATGAACTCGGTCGCCTCCTGCATGGCGGCAAGGAAGGCTGCGTATGCCTTGGGGTTGGCCTGCTGGAATTTGGTCGTGGTGGCGAGCACGTTGAAGGAGATCGGCCCGCCCAGGATCTCGGTCGAGCTGATCACCTTGCGAATTCCACCTTTCTCCAGCTCCTTCTGGATGAAGGGCGGCGAGGTGAAGTGGGTGTTGATCTCGCCGGCGCCCGACAGCAGCGCCGCCATGCCATCCGGATGCGTCATGGAAACCGTCAGCGCGTCGAGCTTGGTCATGTTGGCATCGCCGAATTCCTTGGCTGCCCACATCTGCAGCAAGATGGCCTGCATCGACACCTTGACCGCCGGCAGCGCGATCTTGTCCGTCTCGGAGAAGTCGCGTATGCCCTTGATGGCGGGGTTTCTCGTGTTGATCTGCAGCGGCAGGAAGTTCAAGCCTGAGACGGCTTTGACCTGCCCATTGGTCTTGGACCAGATGGTGGCGAACCCGGGTATGCCCAGGCAGACGAAGTCGACACTGTCCGACAGCAGCGCGTCATTCATGACGTCGCTGGAGCGGAACGTCGCCCACGTTACCTTGACATCACCCAGGCCCTGCGCCTTGGCGTGTTTTTCGACCAGCTGACGGTCCTCGGCCACGATCAGTTGCAGGTAGCCAAGCCCGTATTGCTTGGCAATGCGGATCTCGCTCTGTTGCGCCACGGCCGCCCCGGGATCGAGCGCTGCAAGCGCGAAAGACAAGGCAAGCAATGCAATGCGTTTCATGGTGGTCCTCGCTTGGTGTGGCGTGAGTCGCGGCCCCTGAAGGATATAAGCACTTTGCGCCGAGCCGGACGCTAAAGGCAATGAATGCGTCGGCGATCAGCATGGCCGACACTCCCTCCAAACACCTTGACGTAGGCTACGCATGCGTTAATGTATGCGCAAGCGAACGCGTTGATCCAGCCCGCCACGCCTTCGCATCGCCGACTCGGGAGCAGACCCGCCTTTGTCTTCGCACGCTTCGCCGCCGCTGCCGCTGTCCCCAGCCTCGCTCGAGCCGCGTGGCCAGGGGCTGTCGCGGCCCGAGTGCGTGCTCGCGACCGCGTCCGGCGACCTGTACACGGCCGACTGGCGCGGTGGCGTCGCCATCCTCGCGGCGGACGGCTCGCAGACGCTGATCGGCGGATCGCTGCCGGACGGCCGGCCGCTGCGTCCCAACGGCATCGCGCTCGAGCGCGACGGCGCTTTCCTGCTCGCGGACCTGGGCGACACGGAGGGCGGCGTGTTCCGTCTGCGTCGCGATGGCACCGTGACCCCCGTCGTGGTCGACGTCGACGGCATGCGCCTGCCCCCCACCAACTTCGTCCTGATCGACGCGCAGCTGCGGCTGTGGATCACCGTGAGCACGCGGCGCGTGCCGCGCGCGCTCGGCTACCGCCATGACGTCGCGGACGGCTTCGTCGTGCTCGCCGACGAGCGCGGCGCGCGCATCGTCGCCGACGGGCTCGGCTACACCAACGAAGTGGCGATCGACGCTGACGGGCGGCTACCTGTACGTCAACGAGACGTTCGCCCGCCGCACCTCGCGCTTTGCGATCCGCGCCGGGGGCGCGCTCGGGCCGCGCGAAACCTTCACCGAGTACGGCGAAGGAACGTTTCCCGACGGGCTCGCGTTCGACGAGGACGGATTCCTCTGGGTGGTCTCCATCGTCAGCAACCGGGTGCTTCGTGTCGCGCCCGACGGACAGTCCACGACCTGGATCGAGGACGCCGACGCCGCGCACGTCGCGTGGGTGGAGGCTGCGTACCGCGAGGGAACGCTCGGGCGGCCGCACCTCGATCGCGTCGCGAGCGAGCGCTTGCGCAACATCTCGAGCATTGCGTTCGGCGGCGCGGATCGACGAACGGCGTTCCTGGGCTGCCTGCTCGGCGACGCGTTGTTCTCCTTTCGCGCGCCCGCGGCGGGAGTCGCTCCCGCACATTGGCACTGGCCGCAATCCTGACGATGGCGACGACTCGCACGTCCGCCGTCCCCGCCGCGTCGCTTGCGGACGCCGCCTATCGGCAGATCCGCACGCGCATCCTCGACAATGTCTGGCCGCCCGGGTATCGCGCGCTCGAGCAGGAGCTCGCACTCGCGCTCGGCATGAGCCGCACGCCCGTGCGCGAGGCGCTGGTGCGCCTGGCCCGGGAAGGGCTGGTGGAAGTGAGGTCGCGTCACGGCATGTGCGTGCTGCCGGTGTCGGCCGACGACATGCGCGACATCTACCAGGTGCTGACGGCGCTGGAGTCGACGGCCGTCGAGCTCGTCGCACGTCGGCGTCCGGACGCGAAGGAGCTCGAGCCGCTGGTCGAGGCGTCGCGCGACATGGCCAGGGCGCTCAAGGCGAACGACCTCGATGCGTGGGCCGCGGCCGACGAGCGCTTCCACCGCCATCTCGTGGAGCTGTCGGGCAACCGCCTGCTCGTCGACGGGGTGCAGAACTGCTGGGATCGCGCGCACCGCGCGCGCATGGTGACGCTGCGCATGCGTCCCAAGCCCGTCAACTCGACACGCGAGCACCTCGACGTGCTGGAAAAGATCCGCGCCGGCGACGCGCGCGCGGCGTTCGACGCGCACCGTGCGCATCGCGATCGCGGAAGCCGCGAGCTCCTGGCGATCCTCGAGCGCTACCGATTGCAACAGCTCTGAAAAGACGATGACCAATACCAACGCAATCTCGATCGCGGTACTGCCGGGCGACGGCATCGGCCCCGAGGTGATCGACGCGACGATTCCCCTCCTCGAGCAGGTCGCGCGCGACCAGCCGTTCGCGTTCCGCTTCGAGCGCCATCCCGCCGGCGCGCAGCACTTCAAGGCGACGGGCGACGCGCTCCCCGAGGCCACACTCGCGGCGTCGCGCGACGCCGACGCGATCCTGTTCGGCGCCATGGGCTGGCCCGCGATCCGTTACCCGGACGGGACCGAGATCGCGCCCCAGCTGGACCTGCGCGTCGCGCTGGAGCTCTACGCGGGCGTGCGGCCGGCGCGCGCGATCCCCGGGATTCCGCTGCCGCTCGCCGATCCGCGCGCGAGGGACATCGACCTCGTCGTCGTGCGCGAATCGACCGAAGGGCTGTTCAGCTCACGCGGGCGCGGCGAGATCATCGACGACCGCGAAGCGCGCGACACGATGGTGATCACCCGCGCGGGGAGCGAGCGCGTGCACGACTTCGCGCTGCGCCTCGCGAGCCGCCGCAAGGCGCGCGGACGGCCGGGACGCGCGACCTGCGTGGACAAGGCCAACGTGTTCCGCTCGATGGCGTTCTTCCGCAAGATCTTCGACGAGCGCGCCGCGCGCTTCCCGGACGTGCGCGCCGACCATCACTACATCGACGCGACGGCGCTCGACCTGGTGCGCAAGCCGTGGGAGTTCGACGTCATCGTGACCGAGAACATGTTCGGCGACATCCTGTCCGACCAGACCGCGGCGCTGGTGGGCGGCATGGGCATGGCGCCGTCCGGCGACATCGGCGACCGCCACGGCCTGTTCCAGCCGTGCCACGGGTCGGCGCCCGACATCGCGGGGCAGGGCAAGGCCAACCCGATCGCGACGATCCTGTCCGCGGCGATGATGCTGGACTGGCTCGCTGAGCGCCGCAGCGACGATGCGCTCGCTGCCGCGGCGCGGCGCCTGGAGCGCGCGGTGGACAGCGTCATGGCCTCGGGCCGCGTGCGTCCGTTCGAGTTCGGCGGCAGCGACGGCACGCACGCGATCGCCTCGGCGGTGGCCTCGGAGCTCTGACGCGCATGGCGAGGCTTCGCGTCGCGGGCATCGGCGCCGGCTACTTCAGCCAGTTCCATCTGGCGGGGTGGCGCGCGATTGCGGACGTGGACCTCGTGGGCTGGTGCGACCGCGATCGTGCGCGCGCGGACGCGGTTGCGAGCACGCATTCGGTCGCGACGTTCATGAGTCTCGCCGACATGCTCGAGTCGGCGCGCCCCGATCTCGTCGACATCGTGACGCCGCCCGATACCCATCGCGAGCTGGTCGGGGAGGTGGCGGCGCAACGATTGCCGATGATCTGCCAGAAGGCGCTGGCGCCGAAGTACGACGACGCCGTGGCGCTCGTCGAAACCGCGGAGACGGCGGGCGCGACGCTCGTCGTGCACGAGAACTTCCGCTGGCAGCCGTGGTACCGCGAGGCCAAGCGCCTGCTCGACGCGGGCCACCTCGGCACGCCGCACTCGGTCGCGTTCCGGCTGCGGCCCGGCGACGGGCAAGGGCCGCACGCCTACCTCGACCGCCAGCCGTACTTCCAGCGCATGGCGCGGTTCCTGGTGTTCGAAACCGCCATCCATTGGATCGACACGTTCCGCTTCCTGATGGGCGAGGTGGACGCTGTCACCGCGCGCCTGCGCCGCATCAACCCCGCCATCGACGGCGAGGATGCGGGCTACCTCGTCTTCGAGTTCGAAGGCGGCGCGACGGGCCTGTTCGACGGCAACCGCGCCAACGACCACGTGGCGAGCAATCCGCGCCGCACGATGGGCGAGATGTGGCTCGAGGGCTCCGCCGGCGTGCTGCGGCTCGACGGCGACGCGCGCCTGTGGTGGAAGCCGCATCACGGAGCCGAGCGCCCGCACGACTACGCGCGAGGCGACGATGCGCAGTTCGGCGGCGGCTGCGTGGAGGCGCTGCAGCGCCACGTCGTCGCCCATCTCACGAGCGGCGCGCCGCTCGAGAACCGCGGCCGCGAGTACCTCGTCAACCTGCGCGTGCAGGAGGCGGCGTACCGGTCCCACGAGACCGGGCGCCGCACCCTGCTTGCCGAAGAAGCGGTGCCGCAGGGCGCGGCACCACGCTGAACCCGCGGTGACCGGCCGCGCAAGACCCCCGAAGGAGGAACCATGCATCGACGTCACGCTCTTACATCCGCGGCCAAGGCACTGGCCGCCGCCCTTGCGTTTGCGCTGGTCGCTCCGGCGGTTGCGCAGACGGTGCTCAAGTTCAGCCACACCGACCAGCCCGGCGGCCTCCGGCAGAAGGCGGCCGAGCTCTTCGGGCAGAAGGTCGAGCAGTACACCAACGGCCGCTACAAGGTGCAGATCTTTCCGGCCGGCCAGCTCGCCAACGACCCCAAGGGCGTGGAGCAGCTGCAGCTCGGCGGCATCGACTTCACGGTCTCGGGCACCGGGACGTACGCGACCCACATCCCGACGCTCAATCTCATGCTGATGCCCTATCTCGTCGAGACGTACGACCAGGGCTGGAAGCTCTACGACAACTCGAAGTGGCTGAAGGCGCAGTTCGACAAGGGACCGGACAAGGGCTTCCGGTTCCTGTCGTCGTTCGAGGCGGGGTTCCGCTCGATGACGACCAAGGACCCGCTCAACTCGCCCGCCGACGCCAAGGGCAAGAAGCTGCGCACGTATCCCAACGAGATGCAGCGCTGGCTGCTGGAGGCGATGGGCTTCAACATCCAGATCATGCCGCTGCCCGAGGTGTACCTCGCGATCCAGCAGGGGACCGTGTCGGGCCAAGAGAATCCCATCGATACGATTCACGCCAACAAGTTCTACGAAGTCGCGCCGTACGTGACGCTGACCAACCACGTCTACAGCCCGATCCCGCTCACGATCTCCGAGAAGACCTGGCAGAAGCTGTCGCCGGCGGACCGCGAGGCCGTCACGCGCGCGGCGAAGGAAGCCGCCGACTGGAGCCGGCGCGAGGTGCGTGCGGCGGAGGAAGCCCAGCTCAAGGACATGGAGAGCAAGGGCGCCAAGATCGGGCGTCCCAACCTCGCCCCGTTCCGCGAGTCGGTGCAGCCGGCGTACGTCAAGGCCAAGGAGAAGTACGGCGCGGACGTGGAAACGGTGCTCGGGGAGGCCGACGCCGTGCGCAAGTCCACGCCGAAGTAGGTCGCCGTGGCGTCTGACGACCTGTCGCCGGGCGCGGGACAGCATCCACGCGAGTTCGCGGAGGGGAGGCGCAGGCGCGGTTCGCTGCTGCCCGCAGCACCTCCCGCGCCGCGCGCGCTCGCGTGGTTCGGCGACGCCGTCGACTGGATCGTCGTCGCCATCGGCGCGACGATGATCGGGCTGGTGTTCCTCAACGTGCTCCTGCACATCGTGCACAAGGACCTCGCTTGGGTCACCGAGCTCTGCCGAGCTCCTCATGGTGTGGGTCACCTTCCTCGGCGGGGCGTGCGCGACACGGCGCGGCGCGCAGATGACGATCACCGAGTTCATCGACAAGCTGTCCGGGCGGCGGCGCGATGCCGCCGACGCGGCGGTCGATGCATTCGCGCTCGCCGTTCTGTGCGCGCTCGTCTTCTACGGCGCGAATCTCGTGGCCGCGGGCTGGACCAACGAGCTGACCGTGCTCGAGATTCCCATGTCGTTCCAGTACCTCGGGATGCCCGTCGGCTGCTTCGCCATGGCCGTGTGGATCGCGTGGGACCTCGTGCGCATCGCGCGCGGGCATTCGCGCTCGCAGCGCTGGGGAGTCTAGCGTGCTTGCCGGCACGCTGTTCCTCGTCTTCTTCGGCCTCGCGCTCGTCGGCGTGCCGCTGCTCTACGCGCTCCTCGGCACCACCGTGGGCGTCATCGTCGTGGCCGGGCTCACGCATCCGCTCGAGACGATCGTCCTGTCCTTCATCGGCGGCGTCGAGCCCTTCATCCTGATCGCGGTGCCGCTGTTCATCTTCGCGGGCGAGATCCTCTCCTCGGGCGGGGTCGGCCGGCGCATCGTCGATTTCGCCAAGGCGCTCCTCGGCTTCCTGCCGGGCGGTCTGGGCGTGGTGACCGTCGCGTCGTGCCTCATGTTCGGCGGCGTCTCGGGCTCCGCGATCGCCGACACGGCGGCCATCGGCTCGCTCGTGATCCCGGCGATGGTCAAGCGCGGCTACTCGCGCGGCTTTGCCGCGGCCCTGCTCGCGGTGGCGGGAACGCTCGCGCTGCTGATGCCGCTTTCGATCCCGTTCCTGGTGTACGCGTTCATCTCCGGCGTGTCGATGCGGCAGCTGTCGATGGCGGGCATCGTCCCGGCCGTCCTGGCCGGGGCCGCGCTGATGGCGGTGTGCATGTGGCACGGCAAGCGCACGGGCTGCGACAACGGCGAAGGCCGCCTGTCCGCGCGCGAGGTGTGGCGCGCGACCCGCGAGGCCGGTCCGGCGCTCCTCATGCCGGTCATCATCGTCGGCGGCATCTGGTCGGGCGTGTTTACCCCGACCGAGTCCGCGGCGGTCGCGGTCGTGTACGGTCTCGTGATCTCGCTCACGCTGTACCGCGACATCACCGTGCGCGACCTGCCGCGCCTGCTCGTCAACGCGTTCCAGACCAGCGCGACGGTGATGCTGGTCATCGGCGCCACCGGCGCGCTCGCGTGGCTGATCACGATCGAGCAGGTGGCCGTGCAGCTTGCCGGGTGGATCGAGCTGATCGCGACCGAGCCGTGGATGTTCCTGCTTCTCGTCAACGTCGCGCTGCTGGTCCTCGGCATCTTCATCGAGCCGCTGCCGGCGCTGCTGCTGACCGCGCCGCTGCTCTTGCCGCTTGCCCAGGCGTTCCGCGTCGACCTCGTGCATCTCGGCGTCGTGATGACCGCCAACCTCGCGATCGCGCTGTACACGCCGCCAGTGGGCGGGACGCTGTTCGTCGCCGCGAAGCTCGCGGGGGCGGGCATCGGCGAGATCACCAGGGCCTTATGGCCGCTCCTGGTCGCGGCGATCGCGGCGCTTTTCGTCATCACCTACGTACCGTCGCTCACGCGCGTGGTCTGGTCGCTGGTGCAGTAAGCGACCTGTTGACCCAGCGCGCGCGCCGCCAAGTAAACTTGGGGACCAAATGAGTGCTTTCCCGTCCGGTCGAACTCGCAGCAAGCTACCGATCGTTGTCGTCCTCATCCTGATCGCTATCGCCGCCATGGCTGGCAGTGCTTACTACCTGCGGCCACGTTTCGAATCCGTTCCGCCGCAGATCACCGTCTCGCCGGATGTCGACGTCCTGGGGGCGGCACCCCTTGAGATCCAGGTCACCGACAACGAGGGGACAGGCTTGAGATCTGTCACGGCGACGCTGTCCCAGGGCGGGACCGAGCATCGCCTCGCCTCCGAGCAGTTCGACAGGCCCGTGAGCGAGAAGAAGATTGCGGTGGCCGTGTCTAAGGTATCCGGCGTGAAAGAAGGACCCGCCGTGCTTCACGTCACCGCACGCGATGGCTCACTGTGGCACTTCTTCAGCGGCAACGAGACTGTGCTGCAGAAGAACCTCACGATCGACATCACGCCGCCCACACTGGAGCTCATTGCCGACGACCGCTACGTGAATTTCGGCGGCGTAGGCGCGATTGTCTACAAGGCGTCGGCGGACACGGCCTCCAGCGGGGTGAAGATTGGCGATTATTTCTTCCCGGGCTTCCCCGGCCAGGTGAAGGACCATCCGGACCACTTCCTGGCACTCTTCGCGCATCCCTACAACACCTCGTCGGAGGCGAGGCCCACGCTGGTAGCCACTGATAAAGCCGGCAACACGCGCGAGATGCGGCTCGCCTACGAGCTCAAGAACGTCCGGTACAGGAAGAGCACTCTGGCTATATCGGACAGCTTCTTGCAGAACAAGGTGGCGCCACTGCTCACCGACGTCACCGCCCGGCAGGGCGCGCCAAAGGACGTCTTCGTCGCCGTGAACAGGCAGCTGCGGAAGGAGAACGAGGACCGCATCACCGCGATCACGAAGAAGGCCACACCCTCGATGCTGTGGAAGGACGCGTTTGCCCAGCTCAGCAACTCGAAGGTCGAAGCGAACTTCGCGGACCAGCGGACGTACACCTACAACGGCGAACCGATCGATACCGCGTACCACCTCGGCTACGACCTCTCGGTTACGAAGAACTACCCGGTCGAAGCCTCCAACAGCGGCACAGTGGTCTTCACCGGCGACCTGGGCATCTACGGCAACACCGTGATCCTCGACCACGGCCTCGGCCTTTTCACTCTCTACGGCCATCTCAGTTCGATCGACGTCAGCGCGGGCGCTTCGGTCGCCAAGCGCCAAGTCCTCGGCAAGACGGGTGAGACGGGGCTTGCCGCCGGCGACCACTTGCATTTCGGGATCTATCTCGATGGCATCGCAGTGCTGCCCGTGGAGTGGTGGGACCAGAAGTGGGTCGACGACAACATCAAGCCCAAGTTGGAAGGACGGAGCGGGCAGGAGATCGCGGAGGCGCAGCAGCCGGTGAAGGTAACGCGGAAGGGTGAAGGAAAACGACGGCGATAGGTCGTTTGCGTACGTCGTTCGTGCCGCAGAGCTTGCGAGTAAGCGTAGTTCTGATAGATCAGTTGGTCTCCCTCGATCGTGTTTTGGTGTTGCATTTCGCTCATTGCATTCGGCGATTCGCAGAATCGCCGAGCGGTGATACCGATCCGGTGAAGAAGCGAAGCGCTGCGCGGCGCGAGGGTCCGGCGCACCTAGGTAGTCGCTACTCCGGACGGACAACGTTGCCTATGAAGAACGGCCCGTTAATCATCCAGTCGGTCCATCTCCGCCCATACTGCGATTTTCAATGTATGCGGTCGTTCGATGGAGCCATCGAGCCAGTCCGCCGGGGAGATCCGTCATGAGACACGGTGTGTGGCCTGATCTACCTTACGACGCGTGGAAGGACACGTACGAGACTTTGCACATGTGGACGCAGATCGTCGGCAAGATCCGGCTCGCCCGCATGCCGTGGCTCAACCATTCATGGCAGGTGACGCTCTATCCGACCGTCTCCGGCCTCACCACGGGGCGCATCCCGTACGGCGAGGAAGCCTTCGAAATCGACTTCGACTTCGTTGCCCACGAACTCAACGTGCGAACGCGCCGCGAGCATGGCGTGATCCAATTGGTGCCGATGTCGGTCGCGCAGTTCCATGATTCGGTGATGGAAGCGCTGGTGGCGCTGCGGATACCCGTGTCCATCTATCGCAGGCCCTGCGAAGTCGATAGCCAACTGCCGTTTGACGAGGACGACGTCCACCGATCCTACGACGCCGAATACGCGAACCGCTGGTGGCGCGTCGTGTGCTCGTCTGCCGACGTACTCGGCCACTTTCGATCACGCTACTACGGCAAGGCGAGCCCCGTTCATTTCTTCTGGGGCGGGTTCGACCTCGCTGTCACTCGGTTTTCGGGTCGCGTCGCGCCGCCGCATCCAGGCGGCGTCCCGAATCTTCCGGACGACGTGACACGCGACGCGTACTCGCACGAGGTGAGCAGCGCAGGGTTCTGGCCAGGAGGGACGATCGCACCGTATCCGCTCTTCTACAGCTACGCGTACCCTGAGCCGAAAGGCTTCGCGGATGCAAGCGTGCAGCCGCCGGTTGCGCGCTATGACGCAGCGCTGCGCGAATTCATCTTGCCGTACGACGCCTTGCGGCAGGCAAGCGACCCCGACCGAACGTTGCTCGCGTTCTTCCAGTCGACTTACGTGGCGGCGGCTGAGCTTGGCGCCTGGGATCGGGCCTCACTCGAAGTGCCGCCGGATAAATTACGCACCGTCGGTGTGGAGTGATCGGTTGAATCCGCAGGGCACAGCCGTCAGTGATCGAGGCGGTAAGGTGGCAAGGTGGTCAAGCGAGGGTCCTCCACGTGGCCGCCAGTCGTAAAGTGGTAGAGCGACTGCAACGACATCTTGCTGAATCCCATTAGCTGATGGACAGGGTCATCGAAAAAACAACCGATTCCCGTGGCGCGGACTCCCGCGGCCTCGGCTTCCAGATAGAGCACCTGGCCAATCAACCCGGTCTCCCAGAAAAGTCGGCGGTAGAACCATGGTCCGTACCGATGCAGGCTCGATTCGAATTCTGCGATCATTCCCAAGGAAAACGCGCCATCGCCAGCGATATCCTGGTGGCAACTCACCTCGGCCGCCAATTGCCGCGCGTCACCCTCCTGCAGAAGAAAAAGAGGTAAGTCGTTGGGACAGCCCGGCGGTGCGGTCCAGGCAAATTGCGGGCGTGTCGACTGCGTGAGTGACTCGATCGTCGTGGGATCACGAACCAGCATGTAAAGACCGGGGACAAGGCCATCCACCCGGTGGATGAACAGGACAAGATGAATGGCTGGCGCCCAAGGCAGGACGTCCCAAGGCACCGGGCGGTTGCACAGATCACGCTCAACCTGTGGCATGACGCGGGCCAGCATCGTGAAGAAGCGGCCGGCTGAAATCGAAGTCTTGCCGTCGAACGCCAGTGCGCTTCGTCGCTGACGAATCACCTGTCCGGCCGTTAACGGATCCGAATGGATGCTCGTCGCGCGAGGGTCGTGGTTGATCCGAGTCTTATCGGAAGAACGGTCGCGATTCAATTCGACGCTCCTGCGTTCCGTGCTCGACTTCCACGATGCTTGTTCCACCTGATGGATGACCTCCCATGACACTGGCTCGTCGCGACTCAACCGATTGGCCTTGCCGTGCCACGCGTGTCGCGTCCGAGCGCGAAGGGCATCCGGGGTAATCGACAGCGGAACGGAGATCGTCTGTCCCGTGGCAAGGCCGCGAGCTTGCTCGGTTGGACAAACGACGGCGATGCAATCAGGGTGTTCCCGTTCGGCGCGCTCGAAATCCTCGTGGCGATCGAGTCCCAACAAGGCGGCGATCGTGTCGTCTGCCACACCCTCCAACAGCACCATGCGCCAACCCAGCGTTTGGGCCGCAATGCGCGCGCTTCCGATCGCATGTCCCACGTCGTGTTGGCAATAGCGAAAAGCTCGCTCGCCATACTTCCACGTTTCCCGCCAGTTCACGGAAGTAAAGCCAACCAGAAAGGCGTGCAGCGGAAATTCCCGCATGATCAAATCAAAGCTGTCTCGCGGCAACTCGGCGCGCAGTTCCAGCGCATGCTCCTTGGCCGCGTAGTGATGCAGACCGGGAAAAGGGCACAAGCCGGCGACTTCGTCGATGAGCAGGTAACCTTCAGTGGGATGCAGGTTGCCGCTGGACGGATTGGTTCGAAGTGCCCACCGCACGTCGCCGGCCTGCTTCCAGGCCGAAATGGCCAGCGAATACTCGAAGAACCGGGAAATGCTGCGAATGGTGACCGGGGCACTGACGATCACATCATCGAGATAGAGGTCGTCGTAAAGCGGCGAGCGTGGCGCCTCATCAGGCTTCAGGAGCGGTAAGGCAATGAGCGGCGATCCTTGGTATCGTCGGAACGGATTCGGCTGATTGGCCCAATCCATGTATCCGGGTGAGCGCGCGTAGCGCGAAAAATGGTGTTTCGTCTCCTCGTGATACCGCATCACCGTCAGCAGGGGATCGGACGCGTCAGCACCGCGAGTGACGTCTTCGTTCATCGGGCTCGTTCAAGCACCAGATGCATTGCCACAAAGGCTGTTCACACAGCCTCGGCCACGAGCGATGCTCGCGAGCATGCGAGCGATAGCTTCGGCTGCGTCCTCCACGTAGACGGGCTGGACGCGCGTGCGGCCCCGGCCGACGACCGATAGCGCGCATAGCGCTTCGGCAACGGCCGGTGCACGGCGGCGTACATGGCCAGCATGGAGAGGATCAGCCTCGCTCCCCGGTGATGTAGTGCTCCAACTGCTCGATGATGAATTTCTGCTCGGAGATGATGTCCTTCACCAGATCTCCGATGGAAATGAGGCCGATCAGCTTACCGGTGTCAACGACGAGCAGGTGGCGCACTCGGGTTTCCGTCATCAACGCCATGCACTCCTCATTCGTTTGGACAGGGCTGACATACATCGCCGACGGGGTCATGATGTCGCGCACCGGCGTATCCTTTGACGACCGCGCCATGAGAGCGATTTTTCGTGCGTAATCCCGTTCTGTGATGATGCCGACGATCTTCTCGCCCTCCATTACCACCAGGGCACCTATGTTCCTCTCGGCCATCAGCTTGACGGCATCGAGTACACACGCAGTGGGCGCAATCGAGTAGACCCTGTGGTCAGCCTTCGCCTCGAGAATGTGAGCTACGCTTTTCATCGGCTATCCTCGTCAACCGGGTGATCGAATAATCGGCCGAGTGATCGTCCTGCGAGCCGTCAAGGTTTCGTGTCTGACCCTCCACCTGCCTTCAGCGCACTGAGCAGATCCATCGGCAGCGGGAACACGATCGTCGTGCTCTTGTCGCCGGCGATGTTGCCGAGCGTCTGCAGATAGCGCAGCTGCATCGCCTGCGGCGCCTGCGCCAGCATCTGCGCGGCCTGCAGCAGCTTCTCGGATGCCTGCAGCTCGCCCTCGGCGTGGATGACCTTGGCGCGGCGCTCGCGCTCGGCCTCAGCCTGGCGCGCAATCGCGCGGATCATCGTCTCGTTCAGGTCGACGTGCTTGATCTCGACGTTCGAAACCTTGATGCCCCATGCGTCGGTCTGCACGTCGAGGACGCGCTGGATGTCCAGGTTGAGTTTCTCGCGCTCCGCCAAAAGCTGGTCGAGCTCGTGCTTGCCCAGCACGGCTCGCAGCGTGGTCTGCGCGAGCTGGCTGGTCGCGTCGAGGAAGCGCTCCACCTGGATGATCGCCTTTTCCGGGTCGACCACGCGGAAGTAGACGACCGCGTTCACCTTCACCGACACGTTGTCGCGGGTGATGACGTCCTGCGGAGGCACGTCGAGCACGACCGTGCGCAGGCCTACGCGCACCATCTGCTGGACGACCGGGATCAGGAGAACCAGGCCCGGCCCCTTCACCTTCCAGAAGCGGCCCAGCATGAAGACCACGCCCCGCTCGTATTCGCGCAGGATGCGAATCGATGTCGCCACCAGGACCAGCAGGATGGCGACGACGACGCCGAGTTCGGTAAGTAGGACCATAGCCGGTCTCCTTTCCGGGATCGCGCCGATCCTCAGGTTTCCGTGTGGGTCGGAACGACCGTCAGAACCAATCCTTCCTTGCTCGTCACGCGCACCGTCTGGCCGCTCGCGAGCGGGTGCGTGGAGCGCGCGCGCCAAAGCTCGCTGTGTACGCGCACCCAGCCTTCGCCGTCGGCGCCGTCGACGACCGTGCCGTGGCTTCCGATCATCTGCTCGCGGCCGGTGACCACCGGCCGCCGGCGGGCCTTCATCGCGGCCGTCGCGATCCCGAGCAGGAACAGCAGGCTCGTGATCGCCAACGTCGCGATCAGAGAGACGGGCACGCCGAAGCCGGGGATGTCGGACTCGATCAGCATCATGGCGCCCACGACGAACGCGATGACGCCGCCGATCCCCAGCGACCCGTACGCCGGGACGAACGCCTCGGCGACGATGAATGACAGGCCCAGCAGGACGAGCGCCACTCCTGCGTAGTTAGTAGGCAGCAACTGCAGCGCATACATGCCGATCAGGATCGCGATCGCGCCGACCACGCCCGGCAGCACGATGCCCGGGTTCATCACCTCGAAGACGAGGCCGTAGAAGCCGACCGTCAACAGGATGAGCGCGATGGACGGATGCGTGATGATCGCGAGGAACCGGGTTCGCCAGTCGGGCGCTACCGTGTTGATGGTCGCGCCGGCGGTGGCCAGCACGCGTTCACCGGCCGCGGTCCGCACCTTGCGGCCGTCGAGCTTTCGCGCGAGGTCCGGAACGTCGGTGGCGACAACGTCGATGACGTGCTGCGCGAGCGCATCCTGCGCGGGCAGGCTGACGGCTTCGCGGACCGCGCGCTCGGCCCATTCGACGTTGCGGCCGTGCAGTTGCGCGAGGCCGCGGATGTACGCCGCGGAATCGTGCACCTGCTTGCGCGACATCGCTTCGTCCGACTTGCCTCCGTTGGCCGGCTTCTCGCCCTTGTCCGCGTCCTTGTCCTTGCTCGGCGGTGTCGGAGCCGACGGCACGGCGCCCGGACCGCCGATCGCGACGGGCGTGGCGGCGCCGAGATTGGTACCCGGTGCCATCGCGGCGATCGGCGACGCGTACAGGATGTAGGTGCCCGCGCTGGCGGCACGCGCACCGCCCGGCGCGACGTAGGTCGCCACCGGCACTCGCGCCGCGAGGACGGCCTTGACGATGTCGCGCATCGACGTGTCGAGGCCGCCGGGCGTGTCCATCTGGAGGACGACGAGCTCGACGCCGTCGGTCTCGGCGCGCTCGAGCGCGCGCTGCACGAAGTCGGCGGTCGCCGGACCGATCGGCCCCGTAACCGGGATCACGCTGATCACCCGGGGCGCATCCGCCGCTCCCGCAATGCCCAGCGAGCAGGCGAGCGATACGAAAGCGATGATCCGAAGCAGGGGAGCGGGTCGCATGCGAGACCCTCCTGCGGGGATTATGCGCCGCGGCGAAGTGCGACGTCGACGCCTTTTTGCTTCCCTCCCCGCATGCGGGGAAATGGTCGGGGTGAGGCGCATGACAACCCAAACGCGCAGGCTTAGCAGGCGCACGCCGCGGAAGTTCTCAAGGGGCGGTTTGTGGCGACTCCGCGCCGACATCGTCTGGCGTCGCAGGAGCTTACGACAGGGCGACCGGCTCGGAGTTGTACTCGTATCGCTCCGTGCTGATGTACGAGAACCGCAGTTCGATGGGCTTGTCGTTGAACGAGAGCGCGCGGCGGATCACTTTGAGGAGGGGGTCGCCCCTGGGCACGGCGAGGAGCGACGCGGTCGTCGCGTCCGCCTTCACGGCACGCACCCGCTCATCGGTGCGCAACACTGTCACGCCGAAGTCGGCCTGGTAGAGCTGGTACAGCGTGACCTTGCGATCCCGCGCGCGTTTTTCGGTAAGTCCCCGGAAAAGGCCGGCGGGGACGCAGATCTCGTCGATCACCACCGGCTTCCCGCCTAGCTTCAGCAGATTGACGACGCGAAACAGGGGCGCGCTCGCGTCGAGTCCGAGCATGGAGGCGGCATACGAGTCCGCCTTCACCCTGTCGAAGGCGACCAGCTGCACTTCCGGCGGTTCCTTGAATCCATCGTGGCGCAGCACGTGGAAGAACGAATAGACGTACCGCGACTCGTCGTGCGTCGTCACGAACGTGCCGCGTCCCTGCCGGCGAACGAGCAGGTTCTCCGTCACGAGCGCGTCCACTGCCTTGCGCAGCGTGCCGATGCTGACGCCGAAGCGCTCGGCGAGACGCTTTTCCGACGGGATCGTATCTCCCGGCTTCCAGTCCCCGCGCCGGACCACGTCGAGGATCTTGCGCTTGACGTCCTGGTACAAGGGGACGCCCGGTGCGACACTGATCGAGAGCTCGCTCACCGCCATCTCCATTCCTTGCCATGCCGGAGGGTAGAAATCATAGCTCATCTAAGTCATCTAGATCATCCAGTTGCGATGCACTTCCAGTCGGCGTACGATCATCAGGCGGCCGGCGCGGCCGACTCGCTCAGGAGCGAAACGTGATCCATTGCGTATTGCACGACCCCGACGACTCGGTGGCGGTCGTGGTGGTCGAGGGCGTGACAGCCGGCACGACCTTGACCGGGTTGATTCTCGACGCCGACCGCACCATCACCGTCCCCTGCGTGCAGGACATCCCGATCGGCCACAAGGTCGCTCTCAAGGACCTCGCGGTCGGCGACACGGTGATCAAGTACGGCGTGGACATCGGCAAGGTCGTGCAGCCCATTGCCAAGGGTGCGCACGCCCACGTCCACAACATCAAGACGAAGCGGTGGTGACGATGACCATGTCCTCCACGTTCTGGGGTTACCGGCGCGAAAACGGGCGAGTCGGCGTTCGCAATCACGTGATCATCCTGCCGGTCGACGACTTGTCGAATGCGGCTTGCGAGGCGGTCGCCAACAACATCAAGGGAACGATGGCGATCCCTCATCCGTACGGACGCCTCCAGTTCGGCGCCGACCTCGACCTCCACTTCCGCACGCTGATCGGCACCGGCGCCAATCCCAACGTCGCCGCGGTGGTGGTGATCGGCATCGAGGAGCAGTGGACGAGGCGCGTCGTGGACGGGATCGCCGCCACCGGCAAGCCGGTCAGTGGCTTCGGCATCGAGCTCCACGGCGACCACGACACCATCATGCGAGCCTCCAAGGCGGCGCGCGAATACCTGCAATGGGCAAGCGAGAAGCAGCGCGTGCAATGCGAGCTGCCCGAGCTGTGGGTGTCGACCAAGTGCGGCGAGTCGGACACGACCTCCGGATGCGGCGCCAACCCGACGGTGGGCGATGCCTTCGACAAGCTGTACGCGAGAGGCTGCACGCTCGTGTTCGGCGAGACGACCGAGCTCACGGGCGGCGAGTCGATCGTCGCCGCGCGCTGCCGCGACGACAAGGTGCGCGCCGACTTCATGCGCGTGTTCGACCGCTACCAGGACGTCATCAACCGCCACAAGACGAGCGACCTGTCCGACTCGCAGCCCACCAAGGGCAACATCGCCGGCGGCCTCACCACCATCGAGGAAAAGGCGCTCGGCAACATCCAGAAGATCGGCCGGAAGTGCGTCGTCGACGGCGTCATCGACAAGGCGGAGGTGCCGACACACCCGGGGCTGTGGTTCATGGACTCGTCGTCGGCAGCGGCCGAGATGGTGACGCTGTGCGCCGCGTCCGGATTCGTGGTGCACTTCTTTCCCACGGGGCAGGGCAACGTCATCGGCAACCCGATCCTGCCGGTCATCAAGATCTGCGCGAACCCGCGCACCGTACGCACGATGAGCGAGCACGTCGACGTCGACACCTCGGGGCTCCTGCAGCGCGAGATCACAATGAGCGAGGCGGGCGACAAGCTCATCGACATGATGTCCCGCACTGCAAACGGCCGGCTCACCGCCGCCGAAGCGCTCGGCCATCGCGAGTTCGTGCTGACGAGGCTGTACGAGAGCGCCTGATCGCGGACGAGCCGTGACGACGCGCTTGATCGTCTCCGTGTGGCGGGGTACCGCGCAAGGCGCGTTCGTCACGTACGAGGTTCCGCGCCAGGAGAGCCAGACGGTGCTCGATGTCGTCACGTATATCCAGCGCCATCTCGAGCCGTCGCTCAGCTATCGATATGCATGCCGCGTCGGCATGTGCGGATCCTGCGCGATGACCGTCAATGGCATCGCCCGGTGGACTTGCCGTACCCATGTGTCGAAGGTCGCCGACGGCGCGGGGCTGGAGATCGCGCCGCTCGCCAATCTCCCGGTCATCAAGGACCTCGCGACCGACATGACGGCGTTCTTCGACAAGTGGGCGCGCGCGAAGGGCCAGTTCAAGGGCGACAGGACGCGGCACGACGACTTTGCGCGCGTGGAGCCAAAGAGCAAGGCGCGGCAGGCAGCCGACGCCGGCATCGAGTGCATCGGCTGCGGCGTCTGCTACGCGGCCTGCGACGTCGTCACGTGGCGACCCGACTTCCTCGGTCCCGCGGCGCTGAACCGCGCATGGACGCTCGTCAACGACGAGCGCGACGTCGAAGGGCGGGAGCGCCTGCGCGCCGTGGCGGGCGATGCAGGCTGCCACGCTTGCCACACACAGGGCTCGTGCACGGAGCGCTGCCCGAAACAGATTGCGCCGACGTCCGCCATCGCCGGACTCAAGCGGGTCACGGCGCGGGCCGCGGTGCGAGGCAAGCTGTGAATCCGATGGGCGCGAATGCCGTCGCGGAGGCCCGCCGCTGGTACTGGATGCGAATCAGCTCGATGGTGCTCGCCGTGTGCGTGCTCGTGCATCTCGCCACCGTCGTCTATGCGGTGCGAGGCGGGCTGTCGGCGGGTGAGATCCTGGGTCGGACGCGGGGAAGCATCACGTTCGCGGCGTTCTATGGCGTCTTCGTGCTTGCGTGTGCCATCCACGTGCCGATCGGGCTCGAATCGGTCGTGCGAGAGTGGCTCGGTGCGAGCCCGCGCACCGCGCGCGTCGTCGGCTGGGTGGCGGCGCTCGCGATTGCCGTCCTCGGACTGCGTGCGGTCTACGCCGTGGTCGCCGCGTGAACGCCGCGAGCGCCGCGCGGAGCAACGACTTTCGCGCCCGCAAGCACGCGGCATACTGGGCGTTCCTGATTCATCGCCTTTCCGGGCTCGCGCTGGCCCTGTTCCTGCCCGTGCATTTCTGGGCACTGGGGCGTGCAATCGACAGCGACGCCGCGCTCGACGGCTTCCTGCGCTACACGGACCAGCCGCTCTTCAAGCTCGCCGAATGGGGCCTGGTCGTGCTCCTCGCATTGCACATGGTGGGCGGCGTGCGTCTCCTGCTCATCGAGTTCGGCGACTGGTCGGGCCTGCGCAAGAACTGGATCGCGGGTACGGTGGGGTTCGGCGTGCTGGCGGGACTCGCGTTTGCGCTGGCGCTCGTAGGATGACGTAGAGTAGTCGGTAAACCGGCAGTGGATCGGTACGACGGAGGATATCGGCATGGACGACAGACGCGAAGGTGGTGCGGTGTGCCGGCAGCGGCGCGCGATCATCATGGCGAGCGTCATCGGGGTGCTCGCGCTGGCGTCCACGACGCTGGCGAGTGCGGCCACGGCATTTCCGACGAAGAGCGTGACGCTCATCGTTCCGTTCACCGCGGGCGGCACGACCGACATCGTGGGACGCTTGGTTGCTCAGAAGCTCACGCAGATGTGGGGACAGAGCGTCGTCGTCGATAATCGTCCAGGCGCTGGCGGCAACATCGGCGGCGCGCTGGTGGCCAAGGCGGCGCCGGATGGCTACACCATCCTGCTTACTTCCGGCAGCGTCGTGACCGTCAACCCGTACCTGTACCGGGAGATGGGCTTCGACGTGAAGAAGGACCTGGCGGCGGTGACGAACATCGCCACCGGCCCCATGGTCGTGGTCGTCAATCCCAAGGTCCCCGCCAACAGCCTCAAGGAGCTCATCGCGCTCGCCAAAGCCCAGCCCGGGAAGCTCAACTTCGGCTCGGCGGGTCAGGGCAGCCAGGTTCACATGGCAGGCGAGAGCTTCGCCGATGCCGCGGGCATCCAGGTCCAGCACGTTCCGTACAAGGGCGAAGCGCTCGCGTACAACGACCTCATCGGCGGCCAGATCCAGCTCGTGGTCGGCAATATCGCGGCCGCTTCGGCGTTCGTGAATTCGGGCCAGCTGCGCGCGCTCGCCGTGACGAGCAAGGAGCGCTCGAAGATGCTCCCGGACGTGCCCACGGCGAACGAGAGCGGATTGCCTGGCGTCGACATCGCCGGCTGGTTCGGATTCATGGTGCCGAGCGGAACGCCGAAGGACGTCGTCGACAAGATCTACACCGACGTCGCCGCCGTGATGAAAGACCCGGACATGTTGTCGAAGCTGGCCGGGCAGGGGATGACCCCCGTCGCCAACACTCCCGAGCAATTCGCAAGGCAGATCGCCGACGAATCGCAGAAATGGGCGGAGATCGTGAAGGCCCGCAAGCTGACGGTCAATTGATGCAAGTCGATCTCAAGATAGTCGAGGACGCGGCCAAGGACCTCTACATCCGGGCACTCAAGGTAGTGCCGGAGGACGTGAAGCGGGGCTTCGACCGCCTCGCGCGCAACGAAACGAATCCGCGCGCGCAGCAGATCCTCGGGACGATGATCCGCAACATCACCGTCGCCGAGGACACGGACAATCTGACCTGCCAGGATACCGGGGTTCCGATCTACAACGTCACGATCGGCCGGGACGTTCGCGTCGACGGTGTCGACCTCGCAGCCGCGCTCGTGCGCGGCTGTGCGCGCGCCACCGTGGAGCATCCGCTGCGCTCATCCGTGGTGCATCCGCTGACGCGCAAGAACGATCACACCTCCTGCGGCATCCGCATTCCCGTGATCAACATCGCGTTCTGCGAACGGCGCGAGGAGCTCACGATCGAGATGGTCCCGAAGGGCAGCGGCTCGGAGAACAACACGTTCCTGCGCATGGCGATTCCGGCCGAGGGCGTGGCCGCGATCAAGACGTTCGTGATCGACTGTGTGCTCGAGGCCGGCGGCAAGACGTGCCCGCCCACGATCGTAGGGGTCGGTGTCGGCGGTTCGGCGGACCTGTGCGTGCATCTCGCAAAAGTGGCGGCGACGAGCCGTCCGCTGGGAAGCCGCTGCGAAGACCCGGAAGGTGCTGCGCTCGAAGACGAGCTTTCCGTCGCGGTGAACAAGCTGGGCGTTGGTCCGCAAGGTCTCGGCGGCGACTCCACGGCGTTCGCGGTGCACGTCGAGCTGGCCGCGACGCACATCACGATGAACCCCGTGGCGGTGAGCATGCAATGTCACGCGGTGCGGCGCGCGACGGCGACGTTGACGCCCGGCGGCATCGCGTTCGGAGCCTGATAGCGTGGCGCACTACGACGTCGACATGCCGATCGACGAGGCGCGCGTGCGCCGCCTGCGCGTCGGCGATACGATGTCGCTGAACGGCGCGCTCTTCGGCATTCGCGACCGGACGCAGATGGAGATGTTCGACCGCGGGCGCAGCACGCGCTTCGACATGCGTGGCCATGCGGTGATCCATACCGCACCCAATGTGCGGAAGGTGGACAAGAGCGAGGCCTTTCCCGCCGGTTACGCACCGATTTGCGTCGGCACGACGACCTCCGCGCGCATGGAGCGCTTCACCCGGCCGCTGATGGCGCAGTACGGCGTGCGCGTGATCATCGGCAAGGGCGGGCTGCTCGAAGAGTCGCAGGCTGCGTTTCGCGAGCTGGGCGGCGTCTACCTCGCCATCATCGGCGGCACCGCGGCGCTGGAGACGACGTGGATCGAAGCGATCGAGGACGTCGATCTCGACGACGTCAATCCGGAATCGCTGTGGAGGTTCCGGGTGCGCAACTTCGGCCCGCTGCTCGTCGGCATGGACAGCCACGGAGGAAGCCTCTTTCGCGACATCGCGAACGAGGCGCAGGCGCGGCGCGCGAACGTGCTCGCATCGCTCGGCGTCAAGGATGCGCTGATGCGCCGGCTTGAAACCGACATCCTGATCCTTGGATCGGGCGGCGCGGGACTGTTCGCGGCATTGCACGCGCACCAGGCGGATCCGACGGTGTCGATCACCGTGGCGGTCAAGGGGCTGCTGGGCAAGTGCGGCTGTACGCGCATGGTGCAGGGCGGCTACAACGTGGCCCTCGCGCAAGGCGACTCGGTCGAGCGCCATTTCATGGACACGATCGACGGCGGCAAGTGGCTGCCCGACCAGGACCTCGCGTGGACGCTCGTGACCAAGGCCGTCGAGCGTATCCACGAGCTCGAGAACGAGCTGGGGTGCTTCTTCGATCGCAATCCCGACGGCACGATTCACCAGAAAGCATTCGCCGGGCAGACGTTCGATCGCACGGTGCACAAAGGCGATCTCACCGGCATCGAGATCATCAACCGGCTCGCCGAGCAGGTGTGGTCGCGCGGCATCGCGCGTCTCGAGGAGCATCGCGCCGTCGACCTGATCAAGACTGCGGACGGATCGCGCATCGCCGGCGTGCTGATGATCGACATCCGCACGGGCGAGTTCGTGTTCGTCCGGGCGAAAGCCGTGCTTCTTGCCACCGGGGGCGGGCCGACGATGTACCGGTTCCACACGCCTTCGGGCGACAAGAGCTGCGATGGACTCGCGATGGCGTTGCGCGCAGGACTCTCGTTGCGCGACATGGAGATGGTGCAGTTCCACCCGACCGGCTTGCTCGCCGGCGCGCACACGCGCATGACGGGGACGGTGCTCGAGGAGGGCCTGCGCGGCGCGGGAGGCTACCTGCTGAACGGCGCGGGCAAGCGCTTCATGCACGACCACGACCCGCGTGGCGAGCGGGCGACGCGCGATGTCGTGTCGCGGTCGATGTTCCGCGAGATGCGCGAAGGCCGCACGTCGCCCAACGGCGGGTTGTTCATCGAGATGGGCCATCTCGGCCCCGAGAACGTTCGCAAGCAGTTCAAGGGCATGGTCGAGCGTTGCTCGGATTGTGGCTTCGACCTCGCCGGAGGACGCGTCGAGGTCGTGCCCACCGCTCACTACATGATGGGCGGTGTCGTGTTCGGCGCCGATTGCACGACGGAGTTGCCGGGACTGTTCGCCGCGGGCGAGGATACCGGTGGTGTGCACGGCGCGAATCGCCTGGGCGGCAACGGAGTCGCCAACTCCACCGTGTTCGGCGGCATCGCGGGCGAGACGATGGCGGCGTGGGTGCGTCGCCAGGATCCATCCCCGCCTGACGAAGCCGCGATCGCGGACAGCATCGGTGAGCACGAAGCGCCGTTTCACCTGCCGCCCGGCGACCTGGGCGCCATTCGCGAAGCGCTCTACGCGTGCATGTGGGAGGACGTCGGCATCCTTCGCGACGGGCAAGGCCTCGCGCGTGGACTTGCGACGCTCGACGCGCTGGATGCGCGGCTTGCGCGAACCGGTGTCGCCGACGCATCGCGCGTCTTCGACCTCACCTGGCACGATTGGCTGAATCTCAAGAGCCTGATCGCCGTCAGCCGCGTCATTGCCGCCGCCGCGCTGGCACGCGAGGACTCGCGCGGCGCACACTTTCGCGAGGACTTTCCGGAGGCGGGACCGCTTGCTACGTCCACGTACAGCGTCGTGCGGCAGGCGGGCGAGCGGCTCGAGCTGTCGCAACGCGCGGTGGCGTTCACGCGCGTCGCGCCGGGACAGACGCTGATCGAATAAGCCAGAGGCGCGCGTGACGCTACCGGCGCGTGCCCTTGCTTCCCCGCCGCAGCGTGATGCGGTACTCGTGCCGGCCCGCGGGGTAGTAGACGCGGCTTTTCTCCACCGGAAGCCCGTCCGACGCGAACACGATGCGCTCGACCTCGAGGACCGGCGCGCCGGGCTCCAGCGCCAATGCGCGTGAGACCGCGCGCGTGGCGACGGTCGCCGAGATCGTCTGCTCGATGTAGTCGATCGTAAGCCCATGCTGCTCGAGCAGCGACAACACCGGCGTCCGTTCGAGCTCCTCGGCGTCGAACCGGCGGCCGATCGCCTCGGGAATCCAGCTCGTCACGTGCGCGAACGGAGCGCCTTCGCGCGAGCGGATGCGTACGGCCATCTGCACGCGTTCGCCTCGCTTGTGGCGATGCATGCTCAGCCTCCAAAACGTGACTAAAACGTGACGATCTCGGCGGGTTTCGGCGAGTTCAGGCGGGTTGAGGGCGGACCTAAGCTCTAGGAAAAACAACGGTTAACTTATTGATAATAAAGACAAACAGGCCCCTTTTTAATCCGTTGGTCAAGCGAGTTCGCTACAGGCCTCACGCTGCCGGGAGACAAGGAGCGTTTCGCTATGGGAATGTCATCCGGCAGTTCTGAACGCTCGATGTGGACGGAGGGAGATTCGCGCGCGCGCCGACGCTGCACATCCCCGACGCCTTCGACGAAGTGGTGGTGCCGCGGTACCCACGCGTAAAGGCAAGAGGCCGCACGGCGCGCGTACAGTGCGTAGATGGACACCGTTGCGCACGGAACGCGCGCAGCCACCCGCGGCTACGTCACGGTTCGCGGGGCGCGCGAGAACAATCTGAAGGACGTCACGCTGGAGATTCCGCGCGACGCGCTGGTCGTCTTTACCGGCGTGTCCGGTTCTGGAAAATCGTCGCTTGCCTTCGGCACGCTCTACGCGGAGGCGCAGCGGCGCTACCTCGAGTCCGTCGCGCCCTACGCACGGCGGCTGTTTGCGCAGCTCGGCGCTCCGGAATTCGACGAGATCGACGGTCTTCCGCCCGCAGTCGCGCTGCAGCAGCATAGGGGCTCGTCGACGACGCGCTCCTCGGTAGGAAGCGTGACGACGCTCTCCAATTCGCTGCGCATGCTGTACTCGCGCGCCGGCGACTATCCGCGCGGCCAGGCGCTGCTCTACGCGGAGTCCTTCTCGGCGAATACGCCCGAAGGTGCCTGTCCAAATTGCCATGGGCTCGGCCACGTCTACGAAGTTACCGAGAAGTCGATGGTGCCGGATCCGTCGCGCACGATTCGCGAGCGCGCCGTCGCGGCCTGGCCGGTCGCCTGGCAAGGACAGAACCTGCGCGACATCCTCACCACGCTTGGCATCGATGTGGACGTGCCGTGGCGGGAGTTGCCGAAGAAGACGCGCGACTGGATCCTGTTCACCGACGAGCAACCCCGGGTACCGGTGTTTGCGGGTTTCAACCTCAAGGAAGCGAAGCAGGCATTGCGGCGAAAGGAGGAGCCGAGCTACATGGGCACTTTCACCGGCGCGCGGAGGCACGTGCTGCACACCTTCGCCACGACGCAAAGCGCGCTGATGAAGAACCGCGTCATGCAGTACATGACGGGTGCCGAGTGTCCGGTCTGCAAAGGCAAGCGCCTGCGCCGCGAGGCGCTTTCCGTCAAGTTCTGCGATCTCGACATCGCCGAGATGGGGCGCGTGCCGTTGAAGAAGCTGGGCAAGCTCTTCCACCCCTTCGCCACCGGGACCGCGAAGTCCTTGCGCGAGCTCGAGCGCGAGCATCCCGAGAAGGCGGAAGTCACGCGGCGCATCTGCGAAGACCTGTGCGCGAGGCTCGCGATCATGCTCGACCTCGGGCTCGGCTACCTGACGCTCGAGCGCAGCACGCCGACGCTGTCTCCCGGCGAGCTGCAGCGGTTACGGCTCGCCACGCAAGTACGTTCGAATCTCTTCGGCGTCGTCTACGTCCTCGACGAGCCTTCCGCCGGGCTGCATCCCGCGGATACCGAAGCGCTCCTGCGCGCGCTCGACCGTCTCAAGGTTGCCGGCAACTCGTTGTTCGTGGTCGAGCACGAGCTCGACATCATCCGCCGCGCGGACTGGATCGTGGACGTCGGACCGGATGCCGGCGGCGCCGGGGGCGAGGTCGTCTATAGCGGACCTCTCGCGGGACTCGAAAGCGTCGAGAACTCGCGCACGGCGCGCTATCTCTTCCGCGTGGCGCCGCCGCCGAAGCGCGCAACCCGAGTGCCTGCAGGGTGGCTGCGCCTCACCGGCGTGACGCGCAACAACCTGAAGAAGCTCGATGTGGAGTTTCCGCTCGGGGTGCTCTGCGCCGTGACCGGCATCTCCGGATCGGGAAAGTCGACCCTGGTAAGCCAGGTGCTGGTCGAGCTGGTCGCGCAATCGCTCGGGCACGAGATCGACGCGGATGGCGCCGAGGTCGATCCGCTCGAGCGAACGCAACGGACGAGGCTCGAAGGCACGATCGAGAGCGGATTGGACACCATCAGGCGCATGATCCGCGTGGACCAAAAGCCGATCGGCCGCACCCCTCGCTCCAACCTCGCGACTTACACGGGCTTGTTCGATCACGTGCGGGAGCTCTTCGCCGCCACGCCGGCATCCCGCGCGCGCCGCTACGATGCGGGCCGCTTTTCGTTCAACGTGGCCAAGGGACGCTGCCCGCATTGCGAAGGCGAAGGGTTCGTGATGGTCGAGCTCCTGTTCATGCCCAGCGTTTATTCGCCGTGCCCGACGTGCCACGGCACGCGGTTCAATGCCAAGACGCTCGAAGTGCGCTACCAGGGGAAGAACATCGCGGACGTGCTCGCGATGTCGGTCGAGACGGCTTCCACTTTCTTCGCCGGCGCGCCGGCGGTGAGCCGGTCGCTGTCGGTTCTGCGGGACGTGGGACTGGGCTATCTTCGGCTCGGGCAACCGGCAACGGAGCTCTCCGGAGGGGAGGCCCAACGGATCAAGCTCGCCACCGAGCTGCAGCGCGCCAGCCGTGGCGATGCACTGTATGTCCTCGACGAGCCGACCACCGGACTGCATCCCGCGGACGTGGACAGGCTGCTCGCGCAGCTGCAGGGCCTCGCCGACGCCGGGAACACGGTCGTCATTGTCGAGCACGACATGAGCGTGATTGCCGCATGCGACTGGATGATCGACATGGGGCCGGGCGCTGGCGACGATGGCGGCCGCATCGTCGCGCAGGGGACGCCGGAGTCGGTGAGCCGCTCGACCACGAGTCGAACAGCACCTTACTTACGAGCTGCTCTGGGGGCGTGAGAGTTTCGACTTAAGCGCAAATCCGGCGTGTCGACGCCCTCGCCGGCCAACACGAGTGCGCCTTGCGACGCTGGATTCAGGCGTGTTTCGCCGCGTCGCTTCGCTACCAGTAAGATTCCGCGAGCCCATGCAGCAGAACAAGACACTGCTGGAAGCCGTCCTGCAGCACGAGCGAGCGCTCGTCTTCGTGCTCGCCGTCGTCACGCTCGCCAGTTGGACCTGGATCGTGCTGATGGCGGACGATATGTACGGCACGATGGTGGGGGCGTCGGCATGGATGATGACGGCCGACTGGGACGTCGTGCACCTGTTGCTGCTGTGGGCGATGTGGGCGGTGATGATGATGGCGATGATGCTGCCGTCGGCGGCACCGTTCGTGCTGTTGTACGCCGGGGCGGTGCGCGGCAAGGCCGGCAACGATGGAACCGGCGCGCTCGACGTGTATGCGCTCGCGGCGGGCTATCTCCTCGTGTGGGGCGCGTTCAGCGTCGCCGCCACGGTCTTGCAGCGGATGCTGAGCGAGGCGCTGATCCTCACACCGATGATGGAGTCCGGTACGCCCCTCATGACCGCCGCTGTGCTGGCCCTGGCCGGCGTTTACCAGCTGACCCCGCTCAAGCGCACCTGCCTGCGGGTCTGCCGCTCACCGCTGTCGTACCTGCTGCAGCATTGGCGTCCAGGCAGGTTCGGCGCGCTGCGAATGGGCATCGAGCACGGCGCCTACTGCCTCGGCTGTTGCTGGGCACTGATGCTCCTGTTGTTCGCCGGCGGCGTGATGAACCTCACGTTGATCGTTGCCTTGACGTTGTGGGTGATCGCCGAGAAGCACGTGCCGTTCGGCGAGTGGACCGCGAGGGCCAGCGGTATCGTGCTGCTGGCCCTGGCGGCGTGGACCGCCATCGGGTGAACGACTAACTCTTCCAGGCGAACGGCGCGTACTGGGCGTTGTTGCGGCCGCTCGCGTCGTCCCACGCGATGCCAAGCGCCGCGACGTGACTGTTCGACGCGGTTGCGAGGTTGAAGGTGTCGGCGGCGGGATGGCCGGTGTTCGACAACTGCAGCGGCGGTCGCCCGGCGTCGAGGCCCTTCGCGCCGGTTCCTTCGATGCGGACCTTGTCCGCGGCTTGCACGGACCACGAAACGCCGTCGCGCTTGAACACGATCGGCGCGCTCTCGGCGCCCAGGAACTTTCCGACGAGGCCGCCGAGTGCGGCCATCGGGCCGCCCGCGCTGCCGCTCGCAATGCCGGTGATCGCGTCGCGCTGCGCGTCGGTGGCGCGCTCGTCCACGATCAGGCCGACGGACCAGTTGCCCTTCGCCATTTCTTCCGGTGTGTGAGCGAGGACCACGAAACCGAGGCCGTCGAGCGGCACGTTGCCGAAGCGTCCCCGCTCGATCTCGAACGCCATCGCGAACATACACGAGCCCTTGGTGGGCTTGACCTGCATCTGCCCGGGTACGCACGGGCACACGTAGTCGCAGTTGCAGTTCTCGTAGTACTGCCCTTCGACTTGCCAGGACGGTGTCGCCATGCGAGATCTCCTCTTGGATCGCGTTGTCCATCGCTCGCCGGGCGGGCTGTAAAGCTGCACCGGCAGTCCTGCCTCAGGCGACGAATTATAGCCACGCAACGCGGTGGCCGGCGGTTATGCCCGGTGACGCGACGGAACCGGCGCGTACGAGATGAATGCGCGAGACGGCCAGGTCACGAGCCCCACCTGCTGATGACGGCGGGGTTACAATCGTCGCGCACCACGCTGGCCGTTGCGTGATCCCTGGTGACTCTCACGATTCATCGCTTCCCCGGAGGCGCTCGATGGAAACCACGAACCGAGTGCATGGCGATGTCGTCGTCGTGGCACCAACCGGCCGCGTCGACCACGAGACCGCCGCGGATTTCGAGCGCGGGGTCGTGCCGCTTCTCGATGTCGCGACCGGCGCTCGTGCCGGCCTGGTGTTCGATCTTGCGCGCGTCACCTACGTAAGCAGCGTCGGGCTTCGCGTCCTGATGATCGCGTCGAAGTCCCTGCGCGCTCGCGGCGGGCGTGTCGCGGTTGCGGCAATGCAGCCGGTGGTTGCGGAAATCCTCGAAATTTGCCGCTTCGGTGCGGTCGTCGAGATCTTCCCGACGGTCGAGGCGGCGCTCGAAGCGATGAACAACGCATGAAGCGCGTCCGCTTCTGGGGCACGCGCGGCTCGCTGCCGGTGGCGCTCACGGCGGCGGACGTGAGGGCGCGGCTGATCGCGGCAGTCAGGAGCGCACGTGGGGCGACGCTCGCGACCGACGAAGCCGTCGAGTCCTTCGTCGACGCGCTTGGCTTTCCGGTCGCGGGGACGTTCGGCGGCCACACGTCGTGCGTAGAGATCGACAGCGGCAGCGCGGCGTACATCCTGTGCGACCTCGGCAGCGGTGCGCGACCGTTCGGGCAGGCGGCGCTCGCGCAGCATGGCGCGGCCTCTGCGCAGACGTATCACGTCTTCATGTCGCACGTGCACTGGGATCACATCATGGGCCTGCCGTTCTTCATGCCGGCCTACCTTCCTGGCAACAAGCTGCGCATCTACGGCGGGCACCACGAGCTCGAGGCCGCGCTGCGGCGACAGATGGAGCCGCCTTCGTTTCCTGTTCCGTTCTCGTGCTTCGGGGCGGATATCGAGTTCGTGCACCTCGAGCCCGGCGTAAGCCACGAGGTCGACGGCATCACGGTCACGACGCTGCGCCAGCGTCATGGCGGCGACTCGTACGGCTATCGCTTCGAAAAGAACGGCCGGACGGTCGTCTATTCGACCGACTCGGAGCACACGCTCGGCGAACCCGAGGAAACGAGCCGATTCGTGGAGTTCTTCCGCAATGCCGATCTCGTCGTCTTCGACGGCATGTACTCGCTTGCCGACGCGATCTCGGTGAAGGCGGACTGGGGCCACTCGAGCAACATCGTCGGCGTCGAGCTCTGCCAGCTTGCCCGCGCGGCGCATCTCTGCCTGTTTCACCACGAGCCGGCGTACGACGACGCGACGATCGCCCGCGTGCTCGACGAGACGCGGCGGCTCGAGGAGATCACCCGCGGCGATCATGCGCTGCGCGTTTCCGCGGCCTACGACGGCCTCGAGATCGAGCTGTGAGCGACACCGATCGCCGCGTGTTCACGGCACGCATGAGCGTGCTGCGCGATGCGCTCGCGTTCGTGACCGGCTTCGCCGCCGCCAAGAATCTGTCCGAGCGGGATCACCTGCGATTGCAGCTCGTCGTCGAGGAGCTCTTCACCAACACGATCATGCACGGCTACGGCAAGGAGTGCGACGAGCCCATCGGAATCGAGCTCCGGGCCGCGCCCTGTCAGGTCACGGTCGTGTATGACGACGCAGCGGGCGCTTACGATCCCGCGGACACCCTGGCCGCGTCGCGCGCGCAGGTGACCGGCCCGCTCGAGCGGCGGCCGGTCGGTCATCTCGGGGTGCACCTCGTCGCCGCGATCGTCGACGACATGCGGCACGCGCGTGTCGACGGCCGCAACCAATTGCAGATCGTGATGCAGGTGGCCGGCTCCAAGTGACCGCGACAGCGGAGGACGTGCCGGCGACGAGGCGCTTCGTCAGCCTTCGCGCAAGGTTGCTCGCGATCGTTGCGCTCGTTCTCGTTCCGTGGCTCGTGCTCGTCATGCTCACGCAAGCCGATGAGCGCAAGGTCGCCATCGCGAACGTCGGCGACGACGCCATGGCGCTCGTCCACATCGTCACCAGCAACCAGGCGGCGCAAGTCGAGGCGGCGCGCCAGCTGCTGATGGCGTTGGCGCGGTTGCCGCAGCTGCGCAGCGGCAGCCGCGCCGCTTGCAGCGCCCTGATGGCGGAGATGCTGAAGGCGTATCCGCTCTATCTCAACATCGGATTGATCGAGCCGGACGGCGACATCACGTGCAGCGCGGTGCCCATGCGCGAGCCGGTCAACGTCGCCGACCGCCTCTACTTCGAGCTCGCCATCCAGAGGCGCGACTTCGTGGTCGGGGATTACCAGACCGGCCGCGTCACCGGCCTCCCGTCGATCAATTACGCGTACCCTCTGCGCGACGCGGGAGGCAACGTCGCGGCCGTGATCTACATCGCGCAGAATCTCGACTGGCTGACGCTGGCGCTGGCCGGCGTGCAGTTGCCGAACGACGCGATCCTCGCCGTCACCGATCGCAACGGCACGGTGCTCGCCCGGGTCCCGCCCGTCGAGGGGGCGCTGGGCAAGCGACTCGCGGAGCCGGCGCTCGTCGCAGCGCTCGCGCGAACGAAGGGGCGCGGGCTCGTCGAAACGGAAGACGCGAGCAGCGGCAGCCGGCTGTGGGCGTACGCCCCCCTGATCGCGGGCACCGACTTCCACGCCATGATCGGCTTGTCGAAGTCGGTGGCGTTCGCCGACATCGATCGCAGGCTTGCCCGCAATCTTGCGGCATTCGGCCTCGTGACCGTGCTGGCGCTCGCGGCCGCGTGGCTCGGCGCCGGCCGCATCCTGCGTCAGGTCGATGCGCTCGTGGCGGCAACGCGCAGGCTTGCATCCGGCGACCTCGAGGCGCGGGCTCCTTCGATGGACGGCCGCAACGAGGTCGAGCTGCTCGCGGGCTCGTTCAACCGGATGGCGGAGACGCTGCAGGCGCGCGATCGGGCGCTCCGGCTCGCGGAGGAGAGGACGCGCGCGGCCGAGGTCGCGCTTGCGGTGACCAGGGCGCACAGCGAGATCGCGCGCAAGATCCAGCAGTCGCTGCTGCCGGAAGATCCGCTGACGCTGCGGGGTGTGCGCTTCGCGGGCCGCTGCGTGCCGGCGGCGGAAGTCGGCGGCGACTATTTCGGCTACTTCGCGAGTGGTGAATCCGGCGTGGACACCCTGATCGGCGACGTTTCCGGCCACGGCGTGGGCGCCGCGCTGATGATGGCGGCGGCGCGCACGACGTTCATGAGCGCACGACTCGCCGAGCAAAGCGCCTCTGCCCTTCTGACGAAGCTCAATGCGCGGCTGCACGACGATCTCGATCATGCCGACCTGTTCATGACGGCGATCTGCACGACCTTCGACGCTTCGACGCGCGAGCTGCGTTACGCCAACGCGGGCCACCCGGCCGCGCTGGTGCTGGCAGCCGGCGCGTCGCAGTGCGTTGCGCTGCGCGCCAACGGCCTCGTGTTCGGCATCCAGCGCGATGTCGGGTTCGACGAGGTGAAGGTTCGGGTGAATGCGGGCGACGTCGTCGTCCTGTACACCGACGGCATCACGGAAATGTGCAACGACACCGGTGAATTCTTCGGCGTCCGTGGCCTGGAAAAAGCGATCGTGTCGCATCGCGACGGGGAACCCGAAGCGTTGATCGACGCCGTGTTCGCCGCGCTCGAGCGATTCTCCGGCGGCCGCACGTACGACGACGATTGCACTATCGTCGTGATGAAAGCGAACGCCTGACTGCGCATTCCGACCGCTTCGCGCGCTCCGATGTCACGGCGCCGCGTGGTCCTACAGGAGCTTCGGCGTCGACCGGATGTGCGGCCGATCGGCAATCTGAGCAGACTCTTTCTCACGTCCTTGCAAGAAGGAGTGGATCATGCAAAGGCTTACGTCGATGGCTGCGGCCGGTGCCGTGGCCGCTGTCCTGGCAGGCCCGGCCGCTGCCGATCGCATCTACGTCTACGAAACGACGCCCCCGCAAGCGCAGCCGCAGGTGATCTACACGCCTGCGACGCCGTACGAGCGCGTGCACGTCGACCGCCCGTACTATGCGTACGACTCGTACTACGCGTGGGACCCCGCATCGCGATCGTACGTGCCGCACTACCGGTATCGCACCGTGGACAACTCGGGCCGCAGCTACCCGGTAACTGCGCACGAGGCGGACCGCCTGTATGGCTATCCGTACGGATTCGACGGCAATCCGGGATACCTTTACTGGGACGGACACCGAATCTCCCTGGCATCGGATCCAGGACTCACGCGGGATTCGAATCCCGACGCCTATACGTCCGGGCACTACAACCCGCGTTAGGGCGTGCAGGCCGTCGGCGCGAACGCGCTGACGGCAGCCGCGGCCCACGATCGGCGCGCGACCCTTAGCGCTATACTCGACGACATTGAATGTCGCATGGAGCGCTCGAGTGGCCGTGCAATCGATTCGCCTGGTGTTGCTTCTCGCCACGCTGTCGTTGACCGCGTGTGTCGTCTACGAGCCGATGCCCGTCGCGCAACCGTCGCTGCAGCAGCGCTACGAGCGATCGTGGGATGCGGCGACGCAGGCGATGCTCGACCAGGGTGTCACCGTCGTCGCGCAGGATCGCGCGAGCGGCACGATCCGGGGCCAGCGCGGCAACACGACGGTGACCGCCATCGTTGAAGCGCGTCCCGACGACAGGATCCAGGTGACGTTCAATGCGAAGGGCGACGACGGGGCGCTCGCGCAACGCGTGTCCGACAGCTACGACCGGCGCATGGGACGCTGAAGCCGACCTCGATCACCGACCGGCGCCGCTACGGTCTTCGCCCTTTCCGATCAGCTGCGACAAGCCGAACAGCACCGACGTCACGAGGATCATCATCGTCGAGATGGCCGCGATCGTCGGGTCGATCTGGTCGCGCAGCGCGAGGAACATGTTGCGGGTGAGCGTGGAATTGGCGCCGCCGGACACGAAGAGCGCGAGGATCACCTCGTCGAAGGACGTGAGGAACGACAGCAACGCGCCGGAGATCACCGCGAAGCGGATCTGCGGCAGCGTGACCATGCAGGAAGGCACGCGGGCGCGACGCGCCGAGGCTGCGCGCGACCATCTCCTGATTCATGTCGAACTGCGCGAGCGCCGACGTCACGACGATCAGCACGAGCGGCACGGCGAGCATGCTGTGCGCGAGCACGAGCCCGGTCAGCGAGTTGTTCATCTTCATCTTCACGAAGACGTAGAACACCGCGATCGCCGACCAGGATGACCGGCACGATCATCGGCGTGATGAGCAGCACGTGGATCGCACGCGCGAGGCGGAACCGTGACGCGGCCAGTCCATACGCGGCCAGCGTTCCCAACGGCGTGGCCACCAACGCCGTCAGCGCTGCCGCCTTGAACGACGTCGCCGTCGCCTGCATCCAGGACGACGACGCGAAGTAGTTCCCGTACCAGCGCAGCGACCATTCGCGCGGCGGGAACTCGAGGTACTGCGACGCCGGAGAACGACATCGGTACGACGATCAGCGTCGGCATCGCGAGGAACGCGAGCGCGAGCGCCGGCGATGACGTAGAGCCACAGCCGCGCGGCCGTGCGTGATGCCGGTCGCGGATGCGGGGCGGTCGAGAAAGCTCATCTGTCAGTCCCGAAGGGCCGCCCGAGGGACTGACTGCGCCTCCTCGGGGCAGCGAGCATCGAATCTTTGCGAGCGTGGGGGCTCACTTTCCGACGACACTTTCCAGTCGCGCCAGCTTCGACGCGATCGCGAGGAAGCCCAGCGTCAGCACCAGCAGCACGACGCCCAGCGCGCTCGCTGCGCCCCAGTTGAAGAAGAGCTCGATGTCGCTGGCGATCTGGTTCGATACGAGGATCACCTTGCCGCCGCCGAGCACCGCGGGCGTGACGTAGAAGCCGAGGCAGATGATGAATACGATCAGCGCACCGGCGAAAAGACCCGGCAGCGACAGCGGGAAGAACACCTTCCAGAACGCGCGCGTCGGGCTGGCGCCGAGATTGGCCGCAGCCTTGAGGTAGTCGCCGTCGATCGCGCGCATCGCGCCGAGCACGGGCAGCACGAGGAACGGCAGCATGATGTGCACCATGCCGATGAGCGTGCCCGAGAGGTTGTGCACGAGCGCCAGCGGCTCGTCCCACAGCCCGAGCTTGATGCCCCAGGTGTTGACGAGCCCTTGCCGCTGCAGCAGCACCAGCCACGCGTAGGTGCGCACGAGGATCGACGTCCAGAACGGCAGCATCACCGCGATGAGGCACAGGTTGGCGGCGCGGCGCGGCAGCTGCGACAGCACGTAGGCGAGCGGATAGCCCAGCAGCGACGCAGATCGCAGTGGTGATGAAGCTCACCTTGAAAGTGGCGGCGAAGATGCGCGCGTACGACGGCTGCGCGATCAGCCGCCGGTAGTGCACCGAGCGACAAGCTGCCGTCGTCGGCGACGAAGCTCAGGCCGAACAGCCACAGCACGGGCAGCGCCATCGACCACCACGACCAGCAGGATTGCGGGCGCGCCGAGCCCGAGCGAGCGCCAGCCGCTCGCCGCAGCCTCGTCGCGCCGAAGCTCGCGTCCTGTTCATGCCGCGCAACGAGCACCGCGTCGCGCGCCGAGAACGCGAACGTCGTGCTGTCGCCAGTCGCCGGCACGCGGTCGAGCGCCTCCGCATGCGCGATGCCGCGCGCGCTGATGCCGGCTGCCGTCGGCAAGCGCACCTTGCACGAGATAGCGTGTCGCCCTGGTAGATCGACGCTCGTCACCCGCGCGTGCAGCACGTTGTCGCCGTCGCGCGGCTCGCCGAGCAGCGTACGCGCTCGGGCCGCAGCATCAGCAGAAGGACCGAGTGATTGTCATGCGCGTTGACGACGTTCAATGCAACGTCCGGCGCAATGACATCGTCGCCGTCGCGCATCTCCACCGCAAGACACGACGACTCGCCGATGAACTCCGCAACGAAGCGGTTGACCGGCCGCGTCGTAGAGCGCACGCGGCGCGTCGATCTGCTGCACCCGGCCGTCGGCGATCACCGCGACGCGGTCCGACATGGTGAGCGCCTCGCGCTGGTCGTGCGTGACGTAGATCGTGGTCATGCCGAGCTTGTCGTGCAGCGCGCGCAGCTCGAGCTGCATGTGCTCGCGCAGTTGCTTGTCGAGCGCGGACAGCGGCTCGTCCATCAGCACGATGCGCGGCTCGAACACGATGGCGCGCGCGAGCGCCACGCGCTGCCGCTGCCCGCCCGAGAGCTCGTGCACGCGGCGCTTGCCGTAGCCCCGCGAGCTGCACCATCTCGAGCGCGGCTTCGACGCGCTGCGTCGACCTCTGCGGCGGGCACGTTGCGAAGCTTGAGCGGGAACGCGATGTTCGCCGCGACGTCGAGGTGCGGAAACAGCGCGTAGTTCTGGAACACCATGCCGACGTCGCGCTTGTGCGGGGCGAGGCGGATGACCTCGCTGTCGCCGAACCGGATGCTGCCTTCGTCGGGGCGGATGAAGCCCGCGAGCACCATCAGGAGCGTGGTCTTGCCCGAGCCCGACGGGCCCGAGCAGCGTCAGGAACTCGCCGCTTCGAACGTCGAGGTCGACGTGGTCGAGCGCCGCGACCTTGCCGTAGGTCTTGGCGACCCCGCGAATGGTGATGGGGACGGAGGCGGCGCGGCTCACGCAGACGCCTCGCGTCCGCGGGCGCATCACTCCGTCAGCATGTTGTTGTACAGCTCGGCCGCGCGCGCCTCGTTCTTGATGTACCAGTCGAGGTTGATCGGGATCTGCTTGGCCGCGTTCTCCGGCGACGACGGAAGCTTCTTCGCGTACGCCGCGTCGATGGTGCCGAGCTCGTACGCCTTCTTGTTGGTCGGGCCGTAGGTGATGTACTTGGTGAACTCGGCCTGGTACTGCGGCTTGCTCATCTCGGCCAGGAGCTTCATCGCGGCCGCCTTGTTGGGCGCGTCCTTCGGAATCGCGAAGCAGTCGTAGTCGAGCAGGCCCTGGTTGTACGTGTAGGCGACCTTGCCGCCGTCCTTCGCGACCACGTCGAAGCGGCCGTTCCAGCCGGTGATCATGTCGACCTCGCCGTCCTTCATGAGCTGCGCGTGCTGCGCGCCCGACGTCCACCACACGGCGACGTGCGGCTTCAGCTCCTTGATCTTCTTGATCGCGCGCTCGACGCCGCCCGGCTGCGACAGCACCTCGTAGACCTTGTCGGGCGGCACGCCGTCGGCCATCAGCGCGGGCTCGAGCGCGCCGGCCACGCCCTTGCGATAGGAGCGCTTGCCCGGGAATTTCTTCACGTCCCAGAAGTCGGCCCAGTTCTGCGGGCCCTTGTCGCCGTACGTCTTGGTATTCCATGCAAGCACCGTCGAGAACACGTCGCCGCCGACGCAGTACTCGCCGGCGAAGCCCGGCAGGAAGCTCGATACGTCGATGACCTTGTAGTCGAGCTTTTCGAGGAGGCCCTCGGCGCCCGCGCGCGCCGCGCTGCCCGAGCCGCTCGCGACGATGTCCCACGTGTTCGCGTTGGCCTTCATGCTTGAGGCGCAGGTCGCCGATGCCGGTGTACGTCTCTTCCTTGACCTTCATGCCGAGCGCCTTGGCCGCGGGCTGGAACACGCGCCTTGCTCTGCCCGTCCTGGTACGAGCCGCCGAACGAGGTGATGGTGATTTCCTGCGCGTGCGCGGTTGCGAGCGCGCATGCCGAGGGACGACAGCAACGAGAAGTTTGATCGACATGGCGCTTCCTCCTGGCCGGGCTTCCGGCATCGTGGCAGTGTGGGCACAACGTGGTCTGGCTGCAAAGAGCCATTCTGAACGCGGCGGCATACCGCTTTGCCGTCATTCGCCTCGCTCTTCTGGCATGCCGCACGCGCGAGCCACGCGGGATCGATCTCGACGCCCCACCCGGGTTCGCTCGGGATGGTGACATGCCCGTCGCACCACGTCGTACGGCGAGCGCAGGAAGAGGCCTTCCTGCCACGGATAGTAGTCCGGGCCCTTCGATCGAGAACTCGAGGTACTTGCCGGCGTTGGGGATCGCGCCGAGCAGGTGCATCGTGAAGAGCGTCACCATGGAGAGGTTCGCGCTGTGCGGCGTGCACGGCAGCCCGGCGGCGCGGCGCCATCGCCGCGACCCGCAGCGTGCGCACCATGCCGCCCATGTAGCAGACGTCCGGCTGCACGACGTCGACCGCGCGGGTGTCGATCATGTGCTTCCACATCGGCAGGTAGCAGTCCTGCTCGCCGCCCGTCACGTCGAGTCGCAGCACGTCGCGCACCGCCTTGGTCTGCTCGACCTCCCAATACGGGCACGGCTCCTCGTAGTGCTCGACGCCGTGGTCCTCGAGCAGCCGCCCGACTTCGATGGCGCGCTTCAGGCGAGAACGCGCTGTTGCGCATCGACGAGCAGCGCGGCGTCGCGTCCGAGCGCTTTGCGGATCGCGGGGATGATCTCCTCGGTGCGGCCGGGCCATTCGTCGACGTCGTGGCCGTACTCGGCGCCCACGCGGAACTTGAACGCGTCGAAGCCGTAGCGATCGCGCAGAGCAAGGAAACGCGCCGCCTCGTCGCGCGGCGTGATGTCGCGCCTCATCGACGACGCGTACGCGCGCAGGCGCTGCGGCGTGCCGCCGAGCAGCTCGCACACGCTCTTGCCCTCGACCTTGCCGCGCAGGTCCCACAGCGCGGTGTCGAGACCCGCCATCGCGCGGCACAGGTACGAGCCGGGAAACTTGTGCTCGCGCTCGGGGATGAGGTCGATCACGCCTTCGATGTCGAACGCGTCGCGGCCGAGCGCCCACGGCGCTACCTGCCGATGCAGGATCGTGCACGTGATGTCGGCGTTGTAGGGCGAGACCTGCCCCCAGCCCTGCGCGCCGTCTCCGGCGGTGACGCGCACGAAGCCGACGAACGCGTCGCTGAACGTCTCGATGCTGTCTGATTTTCATCGTGTCAGCGTCCACTGGTGGTCGCCGCAAAGTGGACCGCCCGGACAGGTCCATTTTGAACAAATCGTGATACCGTTTCGCGGGTTTCACGGGAGACGACCTCGATGGTCAAGCGGGCCGGCGGAGCGCTGCTGCTCTCGCTGCGAATCGATCACGCTGCCGACGCGGCCGGTCAGCACGCAGCTCTACGTGGGCTTGCGCGATCTGATCCTCGCCGGCGGGTTTCGCGGTGAGCGGACGGCTGCCGGCGACGCGCACGCTCGCGCGCGATCTCGCGCGTGTCGCGCACGACGGTGATCGAGGCGTTCGACCGCCTGACCTCCGAAGGGCTCGTCGAATCGCGCGTCGGCGCCGGGACGTACGTCAGCAAAGGCACTGGACGCCGGCGCCGCCGAAGGCGCCGTCGCGACGCAAGGCGGGCCGCTGTCGAAGCCGCGTCTGTCCCGCGCCATGGCGCGCTCGGTGCAGCGGTTCGGCGAACGCAGCCGGCTGCCCGCCGTCGCGCGCGCGTTCACGACGGCGCTGCCGGCATTCGACGCATTCCCGATGGCGCAGTGGGCGCGGCTGTCGGCCAAGCACTGGCGCCGCAATCGCAGCGAGGTGATGGGCTACGGCGAGCCGTTCGGCCATCCGCGCTGCGGCAGGCGATCGCCGCGCACCTGCGCGCGCAATCGCGGCATCACCTGCGACGCGGACCAGATCTTCATCGTCGCGGCGCGCAGCAGGCGTTCTCGCTGATCGCGCCGCACTCTCGATCCGGGCGACCGCGTGTGGTTCGAGAATCCGGGCGCGATCGGCGCGCGCAACAGCCTCATCGCGGCCGGCGCCGAGCTGGTGCCGGTGCCGGTCGACGAGCAGGGCTTGCGGGTCGACGAAGGCCTGCGTCGCAGCCCGCGCTTCCGGCTCGCGTTCGTCACGCCGTCGCACCAGCAGCCGCTCGGCGTGGTGATGAGCCTCGAGCGCCGCTTCGCGCTGCTGAAGGCCGCGCAGCAGGCGCGGCGCCTGGATCATCGAGGACGACTACGACGGCGAATTCTCGTTCGGCGGGAACGCCGCTGCCGACGCTGAAGAGCGTCGACGCGACCGACCTCGTGATCTACGTCGGCACGTTCAGCAAGTCGCTGTTTCCTTCGCTGCGGCTCGGCTACTTCCTGGCGCCGCCGATGCTGGTCGACACGATGAGCTCGATCATGAGCAAGGTGATGCACGGCGTGCCCACGTTCCTGCAGGCGGTCGTCGCCGAGTTCATCGACGAGGGCCATTTCGCCTCGCACCTGCGGCGCATGCGAAAGATCTACGCCGAGCGCCACGACGTGCTGTGCGCAGTCGGCGCGGCGCACGACTCGCCGGACTGCTCGACGTGGTGCCGAGCGCAGAGCGGCCTGCACACGATCGCGCATCTGCGTCGCGGGCTCGCCGAGACCGCCGTTACCGAAGCGGCGCGCGAGCGCAACGTCACGGTCTCGCCGATCGGACGATTTTCGCTGACCAAGGCGCCGTCGCGCGGCCTGGTGCTCGGATTCGGCGGCGTGCCGCCAAAGGACATCGAAGCGGGCGTGGAGGTGCTCGCCGAAGTGCTCGAGTCGCAGGCGCGCCGATGACAGTGGATTCGAAGATTCGCCAAAGTGGACCTCCACGCGCCCGCGTTGCTTGTGCGACTCTGCGCGCTTGAACGAGTTCGACTACATCGTCGTGGGCGGCGGCACCGCAGGGTGCGTCGTCGCGGCACGGCTGACCGAGAGCGGCAAACACCGCGTGCTGCTGCTCGAGGCGGGCGGCAGCGACGACCGCTTCTTCGTGCGCATGCCGATCGGCTACGGCAAGTGCTTCTACGATCGCGCGCCTCAACTGGATGTATCGCAGCGAGCCGGAGGCCGCGCTCGAACGACCGCAGCGGCTACTGGCCGCGCGGCAAGCTGCTCGGCGGGTCGGGCTCGATCAATGCGATGGTGCTACGTGCGCGGATTGCGTGCGGACTACGACGACTGGGCGGCACTCGGCAATCCCGGCTGGGCTTGGAACGACGTGCTGCCGTACTTCGAGAAGATCGAGACGCGCACGACGGACATCAGCGCCGACGCGCATCCGCTGTGCCGCGCGTTCATCGACGCGGGCGTCGAGCTCGGCGTGCCGCGCAACGACGACTTCAATGGCGACGACGCGGAAGGCGTCGGTTACTACCGCATCGCGATGCACGACGGGTCGCGCGAATCGTCGGCGACGGCTTACCTGCGTGCCTGCGAGGGGCCGCAAGAATCTCGTCGTCGAGACCAACGCGCTCGCCACGCGCATCGGCTTCGACGGCACGCGCGCTGTCGAGCGTCGACGTGGACCGCGCGACGGCGCGCTCGCAAACCGCACGCGCAAAACGCGAAGTCGTCGTATGCGCGGGCGCCGTCAACACGCCGCAGCTCCTGCAGCTCTCGGGCGTGGGACCCGCGTCGCTCCTGCAGTCGCTCGGGATCGCCGTGGTCGCGAGATCGTGCGGTGGGACGCAACCTGCAGGACCACCTGTGCATCGACTATCTCTACCGCTCGCGCGTGCCGTCGCTCAACGAAGTCCTGCGGCCGTGGCACGGCAAGCTTGCGCACGGGATTGCAGTACGTGCTCGCCACGGCGCGGCCCGCTCGCGATGTCGGTGAACCAGGCGGGCGGCTTCGTGCGCTCGCGTGCCGGACTCGATCGACCGAACGTGCAGCTCTACTTCTCGCCGCTGTCGTACACGCGCGCAACGACCGGCAAGCGTGCGTTGATGAGCCCGGATCCGTTCCCGGGATTTCTGCTCAGCGCGCAGCCGTGCCGGCCCGACGAGCCGCGGCGAGATCGCGATCCGATCGACCGATCCGAACGACGCGCCGCGCATCGTGCCGAACTCGCTCGCGACGCAGCACGACATCGACGAGCTGGTCGAGGGCGCGCAATTCCTGCGCAGGCTCGCGGCCATGCCCGCGCTTGTCGTCGATCATTGCCGAGGAAATGTAGCCCGGGCCTAGCGTGACGACGCGTGAGCAGATGATCGAGGACATCCGCGCGCGCAGCGTCGAAGCGTCTTCCATCCCGTGAGCACGTGCCGCATGGGACCTGATCCCATCGACAGCGTCGTCGACGCGCGGCTGCGCGTCCACGGCCTCGCAGGTCTTCGCATCGTCGACGCGTCGGTGTTTCCGGCCGTCACGTCGGGCAACACCAACACGCCGGTGCTGATGGTGGCCGAGAAGGGCGCGGCGCACATCCTGGAAGACGCCGCATGACGCTGTTCGCTCGCGACGCCAAGCTCACGCCGTATTGGTGGGACGACGTTCCGCGTCCGGCGCTGCCGCGGATCGCCGCACCCGCGACGGTCGACGTGGCGATCGTCGGCTCGGGTTACACGGGACTGCACGCGGCCATCCAGACCGCACGCGGCGGACGAAGCACGGTGGTGTTCGACGCCGAGGACGCGGGCTTCGGCTGCAGCACGCGCAACGGCGGCCAGATCTCGACCAGCGTCAAGCCGTCGTTCGCGTCGCTCGCGAAGCGGCATGGGCCCGAGCGTGCCTTCGACATCCTGAAGGAAGGCCAGCGCTCGCTGGCCTGGATCGGAGAGTTCATCGGCAGCGAGCAGCTCGAGTGCGACTTCCGCGTCGCGGGCCGCTTTCACGCCGCGCACAACGCGGCGAAGTTCAGGGAGCTCGTGCACGCGGTGCGAGCACCAGCGCAAGGGGCTCGAAGTGGCGGCGCACATCGTCCCGCGCGCGGAGCAGCATGCCGAGATCGACACCGATTTGTATTTCGGCGGCGCGGTCTACGAGCAGCACGCGTCGGTGCATCCCGCGCGCTATCACGCAGGCCTGCTGGATCTCGCGCAGCGCGCGGGCACGCATGTCGTGCCGCATTGCCCGGTGACGGCGATCGTGCGCGACGGCGCGCAGTTCAAGGTGACGACCGCGCGCGGCACGACCGTGGCGCGCGACGTGATCGTTGCCACCAACGGCTACACGGGCGCACTCACGCCGTGGCTGCAGCGACGGGTGATCCCGATCGGCAGCTACATCATCGCCACCGATCCGCTGCCCGAGTCGACGATCGCGAGGCTCATTCCCCGCGACCGCATCGTGAGCGACACGCGCAAGGTCGTCTTCTACTACCGCACGTCGCCGGACAGGCGACGCATCCTGTTCGGCGGTCGCGTGTCGCTCGACGAGACCGATCCTGCGGTGAGCGGCCCGCTGCTGCATGCGGACCTCGTGCGGATCTTTCCCGGCGCTGCGCGACGTGCCCATCTCGCATTCGTGGTGCGGCATCGTCGCGTACACGTTCGACGAGACGATGCACGTCGGCCGGCACGACGGCGCGCACTACGCGTGCGGCTATTGCGGCTCGGGTGTCGGCATGGCGAGCTACCTCGGCATGCGCGTCGGTCAGCAGGTTCTCGGATTGCGCGAAGGACGCACGGCGTTCGACGACCTCGCGTTTCCGACGCGGCCGTTCTACACGGGGCAGGCCGTGGTTTCTCGCGCCGTCGATCCGGTATTTCCGCATCCGGGATCGGATGCCGTTCTAGCGAAATTCCCTCAAGGGGTCGATTCGGGCGCATACTCCGAGCAATGCTCGCGGTGCGTTCGCGGACATGCGTCCCCCGTCACCGAAGATTCGAGCAATGCGTCCAAGTCACCCGCCGTCCCCGCCGTCACCACGATCTGCTGCCGCGATTGCGCCGGCATGACGGCCACTTACGCATCGCCGTCGGTCCGCGACAGCTTCCTCAATTCACTCGAATCGACCGACCACTCGACGTCGATCCAGCTTGCGCATGCGCTCCTGGGCTGCGGCAATCCGTTGCCCGGCATCACCTGCACCGAGCTCGGCCTTCCGTCCAACAGCACCTACGACTGCGCCGCCCGTCGCGTGCTGGCGCTGTATTCGGCGGACGGCAGCGGGAGGCAAGCGTGACCAACGCCGTGCTCGAATGCCTGCGCAAGCACGGGCAGCGCCTCGATTCCGAGATCTCCACCGAGACGGGGCTTCCGATCGAGGACGTCCACGTGAGCCTCGAAGCGCTGGTGAAGGCGGGATCGGTCATCACCTGCAAGCTCACCCGGTTCGAGCGTGGGCGCCGCACCGAGGCACTCCAGTGCCGGTTCGCGGGCTACTTTCCGCCCCTGGCGCGGGGACGCAAGCCGACGTAGCGATCGCCCGGCGCTCGATTGGTTCCGCGCCGCCGTCGAAAAATCGCTTGCAATTCCGGGCGATAGCGCGCACGCTTCGTCCGCGATCTTCAAGTCCAGTGCCCGTTGCAGTCTCGGCCCGCGCTCGCGGCGCCTTTTCTACCACCTCCACCCGTCTTGATTTTCGTCCTTACGGGGCGCATGTTCGCTCCAACATTCTCTACATCAGGATATTCAAGACATGGCAACAGGCACTGTGAAGTGGTTCAATGAATCCAAGGGTTTCGGCTTCATCACGCCGGAAGACGGCGGCAAGGATCTTTTCGCGCATTTCTCGGCGATCCAGGAAGCGGGCTTCAAGACGCTGAAGGAAGGCCAGCGCGTCACGTTCGACGTCGGCGCCGGCCCGAAGGGTCCGCAGGCATCGAACATCCGCTCGGCGAACTGATCCGCCCGCGTCGCGGGCCCCGTCCCGCGAGCTTAGCGACGCGCCCGGCAGACCGCCGGGCGCTTTTGTTTTCGAACGCAACGACAAGGCAAACATGGCCAAGGAAGAAGTCCTCGAGATGAACGGCGTTGTCGCCGAGGTGCTGCCGGATGCGCGTTATCGGGTCACGCTCGACAACGGGCACGAGCTCACCGCGTACAGCGCGGGCAAGATGCGCAAGCACCACATCCGCATCATCCACGGCGACAAGGTGTCGCTCGAAGTGTCGCCCTACGACCTCACCAAGGGCCGCATCACGTTTCGCCACATCGAGACGCGGGGCCCGTCCTCGCCGCCTCCGCCGAAGCGCCGCCGCTAGCTTCTCGCGTCGCGAACGATGTCCCGGTAGAGCCGCTGCGTTTCCGGCGACGGCTCGAGTCCGAGGACGATCGACAGCAGCTCGCGACAACGGCGAAATGCCGCCAGCGCTTCCGACGGGCTGCCCGTCGCGACCAGCGCGCGCATGAGCCCACGATAGAACGGCTCGACCAGGTTGTCGGCCTCCAGTCCCCGGCGGTAAACGTCCGCCGCGGCGATCCAGTCGCCCGCGCCCTCGAGCGCTGCGCCCAGCTCCATCAACTTTCGAACGAACCTCGAGCGCAGCACGTCGCGCGGCTTGGCGATCCACGCGGCTTCGTCCGTGCCGAGGAGCGGTCCGGCATACGCATCGAGCAGCCGTCGGGCGGCGAGCGCAGGCCTCGCGTCAGGCGCGCTCGCATGCTCGAGCGCGGCCTCGAGGCCCAGCACGTCCGTCCACACGATCGACCGCCCGAGCGTGAGCTGCCCGGACGCGAGCTCGATCGCATCGTCGACGTCGAGCAGCTTGCGCAGGCGAAAGAGCGCCGAGTCGAACGAGCTCTTCGCGGCCGCACCATCGGCGTCCGGCCACAGCGCCGAGGTGAGGTGGTCGGCATCCACACCCGTCGACCCTGCCGCAACGACGAACTTCAATAGCTCGAGCGGTCGCGCTTGCGACTTGCCGGTGAAGCGCACCGGCTCGCCGTCGCGGACGAGCTCGAACGCGCCGAGCACGCGAACGCGCAAGCGGAACGGCCACTGCGTGCAGGCGTCGTCCGGTGCGACGAGGCCGTGCCGCGCGATGAGCTTGCGCACGTAGGCGGGCTCGATGTCGCGCGCCAATGCGAGGTTGGCAAGGCGCGCCGCAAGATCGGGACGGCTCGGCAGGAACACGAGGTCGTCGCGTGCGCGACGCTCCGCAAGGACGGTTGCAAGACCGTCGGCCGCGCGTTGCGTTTCGCCCGCGTTGAGATCCGCTTCGACCTGCAGCAGCACGCGGCGCTCCTCGAACATCTTGCGATCGACCGGGGCGGCGCGCGCAATCGCCTCGTCGAGCGCGCGGCTCGCACCGTCGCGGTCGCCCAGCGCGGCGCGTGCCCATGCAAGGCGCGCGAAGAAGTGCGGCATCTGCAGCGACGGGACGTCGAGCTCGCGCACCATCGTCAATGCACGCTCCGCGATATCCGCCGCCGCCTGGCGATGTCCCAGGCGTTGCTCGAGGATCGAGCGCAGGTGCAGGTAATACGGCCAAAGCATCCGGTGCGTGGGCGACAGGCGCCGCTCCATGATGTCGAGGCGTGCCTTGGCGGCCGCGTGATCGCCCTTGTTGATGAGCGCGGCCGCATCCTGGTGATCGACGTCGAAGAGGTGCTCTTCCAGACCGAAGCGCTCGGCGATCGCGCGCGCCTCCGTCATGACGTCGTTCGCCTCCGCGTAGCGGCCGTTGATGAAGTGCCAGTGCGAGAAGTGCGATGCCCACCACACTTGCATCAGCGGCGTCACTTCCGGCTTGCGCACGATCGGCTCGATGCGCGCGACGAGCGCCGCCGCGGACTCGCCCTCGGTCGTCCAGTTGATGTAGTTGAGGAGGATCGACGCGGCCATCACGCGCACGGTGAGATCGGCTTCGACGTCGAGCAGCTCGTCGAGGCGCTGGGCGCAAGGCGCTGCGGCTGCATCGTCGGGCTTGCGGAACAGCAGCGTGACCAGGAGTGCTGCGCGTGCGCGCAGCTCGCTTGCGGCATCGAGCTTTGGCGCATCCTGTGAGAGAAGACGCTCGAGCTCGGGCAGCCAGCGGTCGAGCGGCTTGAACGTCGCCCACTCGTAGTAGTAGCTGTTGACGATCGCGCTCAGCGCGAGCGCCTGGCCGCGCACGTCACCGGTCGCGCGGAACGCTGCGTAGGATCGCTCGATCGCGGGCCGGCCCTTCCGCGGCTCGACGAAGATCCATGCGCGACCGAACCAGTACGCGAGCCATGGATCGGCGTCGCGCATCGCCGCGGGCAGTGCTTCGATCCAGTCCGAGAGCGTCTGGGCACGGCCCTGGCGCGCCCATTCGAGCGCGTGCGCGTGGATCAGCGTGCGCATCGCATCCCATTCGCCGGCCGCGCGAAACAGCGCGAGCGCGTCGCTTTGCAATCCGCGGGCGGAGAGGAGATGACCTGCGCGTGCCGTGACGGTGCGCCGTTCCTGCGCCGTGATGCGCGTCGCGAGCTCCTGCAGCAGGAACTCGCGGAAGAGCGCGTGATAGTGATACGTCACCTGGCCGCCGTGACGCCGATCGGTGAACAGGTGATGGCGGTACAGGTATTCGAGCAAGCGCGGCGCGTCCTCGTGGCCGCTCAATTCGACGGCTTCGGCCCCCGTGATCGACGGCGGAATCGCGCTCAGCATCAGCACGCGCTGGTTCTCGGGCCGCGCGCCGTTGAAGATCTCGCCGGCGAAGTACTGGAAGATCGCGTCCTTGCCGTTGCCGAGCGATTCGTCGAGCGTCGCGCCGCGCCGGCGCAAGTGCTCGCGCAGCAGGACGAGGGCGGCGACCCAGCCGTCGCTTTCGCGCTGGATGCGGGTGAGAAGCTGCGGATCGACGGGCTCGCTTCCCAGCATCGCGTGCGCTTCGTCCTCGGTGCAGCGGAGCTCCGCCTCGTCGATGCGTGCAATGCGTCCGCCTGCGACCAGCCGCGCGAGCTCCGCCGGCGGATCCGCGCGCGATATCGCGATGATCGTGATGCCCTCGGGCACCTCCTCGAGCGCACGCGCGAGCGCTGCACGCAGCGCAGGCGCTGCGTCCGCCTCGTGCACGTTGTCGAAGACGATCGCGCACGGAAGCGGCAGTGCGCAGAAGAGCTCGCGGAAGAAGCTGCGCACGAAGCGCTCGAGATCCTGCTGCGGCTCGGACGTGAACTGCGGCAGCGAGGCCGCCGCCTTGCCGGCGAGCGGTTGCGCCGCCATCCGGAGGTAATGCAGGAACGTCGCGCTGTCCGCGTCGCCGGCGTCGTACTGGTACCAGAGGTGACGGCGGGCGCGCGCCTCGATATAGCTCGCCACGAGTGTCGTCTTGCCGGAGCCCGGTGCGCCGCACACCCACACGATGGGCCTCTTCGCGGCTTCGTCGAGCATCGCGAAAAGACGCGGCCGTGCCAGCGCCCCGTAGAGCTTGGGCCGGGTCAGCTTGGCGAGAGGCGGGCGTGCGGCCACGTCGCGAATGGTCGGGCGCGAAGGGGCGACGAGCTTAGCACGCGGCCCCGGTCGCCGCAGAAAAACCTCCTTTGCCGACAACGACTTGTCGCGACGCCCGGACGCGATTGCGAATCGGTGAGTCATCGGAAAGCCGCGCGATCGGAGACTCCGCCGGTCACGACAGGAGCTTCCATGCCGCCGTTTCGGTTCGATTCGTTGCTTCCCCGCGCAGGACTCGCGCTCCTCGCGGTTTGGATGGTGGTCGAGTGCGCGAACCTCGATCCGATGACGGCGCACGGCGATGCGTCGGGGTCGCGGGTGCTTGCCATCGCGGGCATCGTCGCGTTGTCCGCGTTGGCGTCGAGCATCGTCGGCTTCGCGTTCTGCGCGATTGCCGGCAGCGCGTTCGCGTACCTGGGCGTCGATCCCGTGCAGGCGGTGCAGACGATGGTGATCTGCTCCACCGCGATCCAGCTCTACGCGGTCTGGAAGATTCGGGCGTCGATCCGCTGGCGCCCGCTCTGGCCGATGATCGCGGCGGGTGCGGCCACCGTTCCGCTCGGCGTGTGGCTGTTGCTTCACGTGGACGCCGCCGTGTATGGCCTCGGCCTCGGCGTCTTTCTGAGTGCCTACGGGTGCTACGCCGTGTTCCGTACGCAAGAGCGCGTCGTGCGCGGCAGCGCGTGGCGCGATGCGCTGGCAGGCGCGCTCGGCGGACTCGCCGGCGGGCTCGCCGGATTGTCCGGATCGTTCGTGACGATCTGGTGCTCGATGCGCGGCTGGGACAAGCTGCGCCAGCGCGCGGTGTACCAGCCCTTCATCCTCGTCATGCAGCTGGTGACGACCGCGTGCCTGCGGTTCTCGGCGCCGGGCGCGATGCACGTGTCCGACGCCGTGCGCTTCGTTCCGTTCGCGATGCTCGGCGCGGTCGCGGGATTCGCGCTCTACCAGCGCATGACGCACAGGCAATTCCACGCGGCGGCGAGCGGGCTCCTTATCGTGTCGGGACTCGGACTCCTGGGCCGATCGCTATGACCCACGCATGGCACGGTATCCTGTTGAGGTACGCAAGCCCGACGACGCATGCCTGTCCGCCAGTCCATTCGCTTCCACACCGCCGCCGACGGCACGCGCATCGCATGCGCGCAGTCGGGCGAAGGCCCGCCGCTCATCAAGGTGGCGAACTGGCTCTCGCATCTCGAATTCGAATGGGGGAGCCCGGTGTGGCAGCACTGGCTCACCGAGCTGTCGCGCCGCTTCACGTTGACGCGCTACGACCAGCGCGGATGCGGCCTGTCGGACTGGAGCACGCCGGAAGTTTCCTTCGACGCGTGGCTGCGCGATCTCGAGCTCGTCGTCGATGCGAGCGGCCTGTCGCGCTTTCCCCTGCTGTGCATCTCGCAGGGCGCTGCGATCGGCATCGCGTACGCGGTCAAGCATCCCGAGCGGGTCTCGCATCTCCTGATCCACGGCGGCTATGCGCGTGGACGTGCGGTCCGCGCGGCTACCGACGCCGATCGCGAAGTCGCCGACATGATGCTGCGCATGGTCGATCTCGGCTGGGGCGAGGCGAATCCGGCATTTCGCCAGGTGTTCACTGCGCGCTTCATTCCCGACGCATCGCTGGAGCAGCAGCAGTGGTTCAACGAGCTGCTGCGCGTCACGACGTCGCCGGCGAACGCGGTGCGCTTGCTGGGCGTGGCCGCGGGGATCGATGTCGTGGACCTGCTTCCGCACGTCAAGTGCCCGACGCTGATCCTGCATTCCGTCGACGATGCCGCCGTCCCGTTCGAGGAGGGCCGGCTGATGGCGGGGCTCATCCCCGGCGCGCGGTTCGTGCCGCTCGAAAGCGCCGACCACGTGCTGCTCGTCGACGGAGCCCGCGTGGCAGCGATTCCTCGAGGAGGTCGAGGCGTTCCTGCCGGGCACCACGAGCGCGCCCAAGGCGTTCGCGGAGCTCACGCCGCGCGAGCGCGACCTCCTCGAGCTCATCGCGCAGGGCCGCGACAATGCGCAGATCGCGGCGACGCTCACCCTGAGCGAGAAGACGGTGCGCAATCACATCACGCACATCTTCGCGAAGCTCGAGGTGGAGAGTCGCGCGCAGGCGATCGTCCTTGCGCGCAATGCCGGTTACGGCAGGACCTAGGACCGCGGTCCCACGGTTTGCGGGCGCGCCTGCGCCGATCCGGGACCTGGGACTCAGGCGCGCGGCGTGCGGGATGTCGACAATGTCTCTCATTGGCGGGACGTCGTTCCGCTCGAGACGAGGAGAGACGCATGGAAGCCATCGCCGCTGCACGCACCGACGCACGCTACGCGAAATGCATCGAGGTATCGAAGCGCATCCGGTGGGACATCGACCGCGATGTGATCCGCGGCCGCGAGTTCGAGCTCACGCACAAGTTCCTTCCCGACGGCCTGTCGCTCGCGCCGCGGCTCAAGTTCCTGAACGAAGACGAAGCGCGACTGCTGAGCCAGGTGCAGGGACGCACGTACGCGAACATGTTCGGGCTCGTCGAGCGTTTCATCGGCGCCAAGATGCTGGAAGTCAGCCGCGACCACTGGCTCGGCGACCAGGTGGCACTGGAAGCGCTCATCCGCTTCACCGACGAGGAGTTGAAGCACCAGGCGCTCTTTCGCCGCATCGACGCGATGCTCGCGGCGCAGATGCCGGCAGGCTACGTGTTCGTGCCGCAGCCGAACGACGTCGCGAGCTTCGTGCTGGGCAAATGCACGTGGGCCGTGCTCGGACTGACCTGTCACATCGAGATCTTTTCGCAGGTGCACTACCGGCAGAGCATCGAGCCGGACGCTGCGCTGTCGCCGCTGTTCAAGGACATCCTGTTCTTCCACTGGCGTGAGGAATCGCAGCACGCGATCATCGACGAGCTCGAGTGGCGGCGCGAGGACGGCAAGCTCACGGCTGCGCAGCGCGATGCCGCGGTCGACGACCTCATCGCGCTCGTCGGTGGCGTGGATGGATTGCTGCAGGCGCAGGCGCAAGCGGACGCGACGTATTTCGCGGGCATCTGCGGACGTGCGCTCGACGGGCAGGAGCTTGCGCAGGTCGGGGCGTTGTTGCTCTCTGCCTATCGCTGGCAATACATCGTTTCGGGCGCACAGGAGCCGCGATTCACGGACATCCTGCAGGATCTCGTCACGGCGGAGCAGATGCAGCGCGTCGGCGCGGCCTTGGCTCCGCTCGTGGAATCGACGAGGCAGGCGTCGTGACTAGCTTGCCGGCCCACCCTGGCTGTCGCACGTGACCTTCGTGTTGAAGTCGACGAAGTTGCCGCTGGGATTCTTCTCCCACGCCCACACGTGCATCTCGTAGAAGGCGGGCAAGCCGTAGCGATTGGGCTCGCCGACGTAGTGCATGAGGTGGCCGTCGACCGACGGCGCGCCGCCTTCCTTGTGCAGCTTCGCCCAGTCGCCGGCGAGCACGATGTACTCGACGCCGACGAGGCGCAGCGCGCCGTTCGGCTGCGGCTCGTAGATAAGCGCTTCCGGCTCGCTCGCATTGATCGTGCCGTCGCCGACGCGCGCGGGCAGCACGTAGTGCACGCCCATCGCGCCGGAGCTCGGGCTGCTCACACATGGCGTCGCCTGCACCCAGCCTTCCTTCGTCGCGACCCTGATGTCGGCGTACTTCGACGTCACGGCGCGCACCTTCTCGACCAGCGGCGCCATCGCGGCGTCCGCTGGTCGGGAATGATCGTGCTGGGCTTGCGCCGGCGCGGCGAGCGCGGCCAACGCAAGCGCCGTGCACGTGAGTGTGTGTTGCAGCAACGTACGCATGAAGATCTCCTTGGAAACGTTCCGATGAGGACCCGGCTGCACCGGGAGTGATCGGAGTCTAGGAAGACCGTACTTCAGGCGAACTTCATGCGGCCACGCGCCGTGTTTCGATTGTTTCAGGGACGCGAGTGCCTGACCTCCGCTCCGGGATGGCATGCGACTTGCGGAAGCAGGCTCCCATGCCCACTCCTCTCCAGACCTACCTCGCCGACCTGCACGCCGACCTTGCGGGACTCTCGGCAGGCAGCGTCGCGACCTACATCCCCGAGCTTGCGAAAGTCGACGCGGACAAGTTCGGCATCTGCCTCGTCACCATGGATGGCGTCGCCTATGGCACTGGCGACATCGACCCTCTGTTCACCATCCAGTCGATCAGCAAGGCGTTCGTCTACGCGACCGCACTTGCCGATCGCGGACGCGAGTTCCTCGACACGAAGGTCGGCGTCGAGCCGAGCGGCGATGCATTCAACAGCATCAGTCTCGATCCCCAAACCGGTGCGCCGCTCAATCCGATGATCAATGCAGGTGCAATCGCGACCACGAGCCTGGTCGCGGGCGCCAGCGTGCAGACGCAATGGCAGCGCATCGCGTCGTCGGTGGACACGTTCGCGGGACGCGCGCTTGCGGTGGACGAGGCCGTATACCGCTCCGAGAGCGACACGGGCTTCCGCAACCGCGCCATCGCGTGGATGCTCAAGAACTTCGGCATCGTCGACGGCGATCCGATGGCATCGCTGGAAAACTATTTCCGGCAGTGCTCGATCCTGGTGAACTGCCGCGACCTCGCTTACATGGCGGCCACGCTCGCCAACGACGGTGTGCATCCGCTGACGCGCAAGCGCGCGATGCCGCCGGGTGACGCCGAGCAGGTGCTGAGCGTGATGGCGACCTGCGGCATGTACGACTACGCGGGAAGCTGGCTGCACGACGTCGGCATGCCGGCCAAGAGCGGCGTGGGCGGCGGCATCATTGCCGTCGTGCCCGGGCGCTTCGGCGTCGGCATCTTTTCGCCGAAGCTCGATGCGAAGGGCAACAGCGTGCGCGGCATCGCCGCATGCGAGCGGCTGTCGCGCGATTTCGGCTTGCACGTGTTCACCCGCACCGGCAGCCCGGCGATGGCGCTCGGCCGCGTCTACACGGGCGCGGTGGCGCCCTCTCGCGTGCAGCGCCCGCCCGACACGCGTGCCGTGCTCCGCGAGCGCGCGCATCGCATCAAGTACCTGTCCCTGCACGGATTCCTCGCGCTCGACGGCGCCGAGTACGTCGTTCGCAGGATGGAGGGCATGGCGGACGAAGCGTCGAGTTTCATCCTCGACATGCACGAGGCGATCGGGCTCTCCGAGAGTGCAGCCCGGCTCCTCAACATGGCGCGCCTCGAATTCGCCGCGCGCGGGATTCCCGTGGTGTGCTCACGCCTGCGCGAGCCGGCCGTCATGGACCCTCTGCGCAAGGCTGCACGCAAGGACGACCGCGGATTCCTCGTGTTCGAGGACAATGACCTGGCTGGCGAGTGGTGCGAGAACCGCATCGTGTCCGTCATGCCCGACGAGATGCGGGGGTTCGCGGATTCGATCCTGTTCGTGGGCGTGGCGCCGGCGCTGCTGCGGGAGGTCGAGGCGATGACGCGCGTGCTCGACTATGCGCAGGGCGACGAGATTCTCCACCAGGGCGAGGACGCCGACGGCCGCGTCTTCTTCATCGAGTCCGGACACGTGAGCGTGGTCGTGCCGATCACCAACGGCGCCCACCAGCGCGTCGCGTCGCTGGGGCCGGGCATGGAGTTCGGGGAAATGGCGCTGCTGGGCCAGGTCACGCGCAGCGCCTCCGTGTTCGCGGACACCGCCGTGCGCTGCCGCGTCCTCGACCTGCGGTCGTGGACGCAGCTCGCGCACTCGCGGCCGGCCCTGCGCATCGCCGTAGTCGAGAATCTCGCGAAGGAGCTCGCGACCCGGCTGCGCGGCGCGAACGAATGGATCGCCGCGCTCGCGTGACGAACACGCGCTAGGCGGGCCTGCCTTGCGGCTTGACCGGCTGCGCGCCCGCGTGCTTCAGCGATTCGGCGCTGCGTGCCTTGATCTTGCGCCACAGCGCCATCGCCAGCGAGCGGAGCTCGCGGCGACGGATCGCGCGCGCCTCACGCTCGATCATGAAATGGTCGTACGTGGTCCAGAAACGTGCGTCGGGGCGTTCTTCTTTGACGTCCATGTTGCATCCTCATGGTTGAGGTTGCCTCCATGGTCCGTAAGTTATGTCTCGAGTGCGACGGCGTCCAATCGCAAGTTGCGATGGCGTCGATCAGCCGCGACGATCGTGGGTCAGGAACCTGCCGGCTTCCAGATCACGAGCTCGCCCCGGCGCTGCACGAACGCCTGCCCCGGCACCTGCAGGAACACGAGCGCGGCCGCGACCGCGTCGCCGCCCGAGACGAGCGCATTCAGCAACGAGACCAGCACGACGTCGCCCGAATGCAGCGACAGCAACAGCGACAGCGCGATCGGCATCAGCGACACGGCGACGATCGGCGCCGCCAGCACGGCGAGGTAGTGCGTCCGCGACACGGCGCCCTGGTAGCGCAGGTGCGGGCGGTATTTCTGCCAGGCGCATTCGATGCGCAGGCCGCGTGCGCGGCCGCAGGAGAAAGCCACAGCGTGGGCGAGCTCATGGAAGAACAGCACGAGCGCCGTCGCGACGAGCAGCGTCTGGTAATCGATGCGCACCGGATTGAAGGGAACGAACACGAGCCAGAGCACGAGTGTGGCCATGCACAGCATGGCACCGGCGACGATCGTCACCACGAGACCGGCGCTGCCGTCGAGCTCGTGCACCTGGCGCCATGCGAAGTCGTAGGGATAGGGGGAAGAGCCCACGATGGGCTCGCGTGCGGTTTGCATGGCCGTGGACTTCGCCGCGAAAACGAGATGGAGCGATGGTCCGCGCCGCCGCGTTCGATGTCTGTCGGCGGGCGACCGATCCGTATTCCGGGCGGGTCCTACGGAAATATTGCCGGTCCCGACGGGTGCCGCGATCCGGTATAATCGCGGGCCTCTCCGGGCCGTTAGCTCAGCTGGTAGAGCAGCGGACTCTTAATCCGTTGGTCGTAGGTTCAAATCCTACACGGCCTACCAACAGCGAAAGGGCCGGTGCGCGAGCGCCGGCCCTTTTTCATTGCGGGCATCTGAACGGGACGGTCACGACCTGTCGCCGTTCGACCGCTCCGCTAGACTATCGCTCGATGAGTGCTGCAGCGAATCCCGGCGCCACGCTCGTAGCACCCGTGCATGCGTTCGACGTCGATGCGCTCGCCGCTTACATGCGTGGCCACGTCGCCGCGTTCCACGGCAGCATTCACGTCGAGCAGTTCCAGGGCGGGCAGTCCAACCCGACCTATCGCATCCTGGCGGGCGAACGCCGTTACATCCTGCGGCGCAAGCCGCCGGGCGTGCTGCTGCCGTCGGCGCACGCCGTCGATCGCGAGCATCGCGTGATGGCCGCGCTCGCCGGCACCGACGTTCCGGTGCCCGCGATGCGCGCCCTGTGCGTGGACCCCGCGGTGATCGGCACCGCGTTCTACATCATGGATTACGTCGAGGGACGCATCGTGTGGGACCCGGCGATGCCCGGAATGACGCCGGCGATGCGCGCGGCCCACTTCGACGAGCTCAATCGCGTCATCGCGGCGCTGCACATGGTCGATTACGCAGCCGTGGGCCTCGCCGACTTCGGCAAGCCCGGTGCCTACGTGACGCGCCAGATCGCGCGCTGGACCCGGCAGTACGAAGCCGGGCTCGCGCCGCGCATCGCGTCCATGGACCGCCTCATCGCATGGCTGCCTGCGAACGTGCCCGCGGAGGATCCGACGTCGATCGTGCACGGCGACTTCCGCATCGACAACGTCATCTTCCATCCCTCCGAGCCGCGCGTCCTCGCGGTGCTCGACTGGGAGCTCGCGACCCTTGGTCATCCGCTGTCCGATTTCGCGTATCACGCCATGGCGTGGCGGTTGTCCGCGGCGGAGTTCCGCGGCATGCGCGGCGCCGATTTCGACGCGCTCGGCATTCCCACCGAGTCGAGCTACATGGCGGCGTATTGCCGGCGCACGGGGCGCGACGCGATCGCCGACTGGGAGTTCTACCTGACCTTCAGCATGTTCCGCATCGCGGCCATCCTGCACGGCGTCCACTCGCGCGCGCTTGCAGGCAACGCCGCCAGCAACGACGCGGCGGAGACCGGGGGACGCGCGGTCGCGGTCGCCGACGTTGCGTGGCGCACCGTGCAGGCGCTGGGATGAGTGGACTACAATTGCAGCGAGACGTCGCATCCGACGGGCAAGCTTCCAACGAGGAACCCCATGAGACTCGCATCCGTAGTCCGCACGCTGCTCACCGCCGCTGTCATGGTCGCCGCCTCGGCGCATGCGCAGATTCCCGAGGACAGATGGACCTTCCAGGCCATCCTGTACGGCTACTTCCCTGACGTCGGGGGCTCGACCAGGTTTCCCGAACGGTCGGGCGGGAGCAGCATCAACGTCAGCAACGACCAGCTCCTCGACAGCCTCAATTTCGCTTTCATGGGAACGTTCGAAGCCCGGAAGGGGCGCTGGGGACTGTTCACCGACTTCATCTATCTCGACGTGAGCGGCGAGCAGTCGAACACGCGCGAGTTCGCGATCGGCGGCCAGGGCATCCCGTCGTCGCTCAACGCCAACCTCGACCTCGGCATCAAGGGCACGATGTGGACGATCGCAGGAGAGTATCTCCTCGTCAACGATCCATCCACGACGTTCTATGTGGTGGGCGGGGCGCGGCTCCTCGACGTCAAGGAAACGCTGTCGTACAACCTGAGCGCCGATTTCGGGCCGTTCGTGGGCCCCGGCCGCAACGGCAACACCGAGGTGAAGGAGTCGTACTGGGATGCGATCGTCGGCGTCAAGGGCCGCTACGCGTTCGGCGCGAATCGCGAGTGGTTCCTTCCCTACTATGCCGACATCGGCACCGGACAGTCGGACCTCACCTGGCAGGCATTCGGCGGGATCGGCTACCAGTTCTCCTGGGGCTCGGTGCTCGGGGGATGGCGCTACATCGACTACGAATTCAAGTCGGGCTCCAACATCGAGAGCCTGACGTTCAACGGCCCGATGATCGGCGTCGCGTTCAACTGGTAAGCGAATAGCGCGGCAGACGCATGGCCGTTGTTCGGCAGGGCGACCAGGTCGTTCTCCTCGTCGTCGACGTGCAAGTCGGCGTGATGCAGTCCGCGTGGGACAGCGCACGCGTCATCGGCAATGTCGCCCGGGCAGTCGAGCGCGCACGCGCGCAAGGCGTGCCGGTCGTCTGGGTGCAGCACGGCGACGACGAGCTGCGCCGCGGCACGCCGCAGTGGCAATGGGTGCCGGAGCTCGTGCCGCGCGACGCAGAGGCGCTCGTGCACAAGTCGTTCAACTCGGCGTTCGAGGCCACCGAGCTCGAGACCGTGCTCGCCGGCCTGGGCGCCACGCACATCGTGCTCGCAGGTGCGGCGACCAACTGGTGCATCCGCGCGACCGCCTATGGCGCGCTCGACCGCGGGTACGACCTCACGCTGGTCAAGGACGCGCACACCACGGAGACGATGGAGCTGCACGACGGCACGAGAATCGAAGCCGCCCGCATCGTCGACGAGCTCAACATCGCGATGAAGTGGCTGTCGTATCCGGGCCGCGTCAACGGCACCGCAAGCGCGGAAGAGCTCGATTACGCCGCGGCCGGAGGCGGAAGCAGCAAGCGATAGCCGACGCCGGTCTCCGTCAGCAGGAAGCGCGGCTGCACCGGATCGGCTTCCAGCTTCTCGCGGAGCTGCTTCATGTAGATGCGCAGGTAGTGGGTGTCGCGCTCGTGCGTCGGCCCCCACACCTCCGCGAGCAATCGTCGATGCGTCACGACCATCCCCGCGCTTTTCGCGAGCGTGGCGAGCAGCCGGAACTCGATCGGCGTCAGGTGGATCGGCTCGCCGTCACGATGCACGGTGCGGGCGTCGAGGTCGACTTCGACATCGTCCATGCACAGAACGGTGGACCCCGCGTCGATGCGCACGCTGTGGCGCAACGCGGCGCGCACGCGCGCGAGCAGCTCGCCCATGGCGAACGGCTTCGTGACGTAATCGTTCGCGCCCGCATCCAGCGCCTCGATCTTCGAGCGCTCCTGCGCCCGCGCCGACAGCACGATGACCGGCATCGACGACCACTCGCGGATGCGCCTGATCACGTTGATGCCGTCGATGTCCGGCAGGCCGAGGTCGACGATGGCGAGGTCCGGCTTGTGGGTGCCGGCGTCGATTGCGCCGCGCCGGCCCGTGGACGATTCGACCACGCGATAGCCTTCGACGCCGAGCGACGCGCGCAGGAACCGCCGGATCTCGGGCTCGTCCTCGACCAACAGGATCGCAAGGCGCGGCGCGGACATGCTATGCAGGCGGGGGCGGCGCCGGCTCGAGCGGCAGCGTGAAGCTGAACGCCGTGCCGCCGCCGGGCATGCGCTGCGCCGATGCGCGTCCATCGTGCAGCCGCACGATGGCGCGACAGATCGCAAGGCCGAGCCCGACGCCGCCCGCGCTGCCTTCCGCCCGTCCGTGCTCGAACTTGTCGAACACGCGCGCGACGTCCACGTCGGCGATGGCGCCGCCGTAGTCTTCGACGATCACCACGAGCTCGTCGCCGCGCCGCTCGACGCGCAGGCGCACGACGGTGCCGGCGGGCGTGTGGCTGGCCGCGTTCTCGAGCAGGTTGCCGAGCGCCTGCTCGACGAGCGAGGCATCGATGCGCACGAGCGGCAGTTCCGACGGCACCTCGACGATGACGCGATGCAGCGACAGCCGCTCGCGCAGCCGTGCAAGGACGGAGCCGACGATCTCGGCCATCGACGACCAATCGCGTTCGAGAACGATGGCGCCGTTCTCGAGGCGGGTCATCTGCAGGATCTTGGCCACGTGGTCGGACATGCGGCGCGCCTGCTGGAACACGCTGTTCGCGAGCGCGCGACGCTCGTCGGCGCTGAGCTGCTCGCCGCTTTCCGCAAGGCTCGACGATGCGCCGGCCATGACCGCGAGCGGCGTGCGCAGGTCGTGCGAGATGGAGGCGAGCAGCGCGCTGCGGATGCGCTCGGTCTCCGCCTCGAGCTCGAGGGCGGCCTGCGCGGCAGCGCGCGTCTTCACGCTTTCCACGAGGCGCGAGACGACGAGCGCGACCGCGAGCATGATCGCGAACGTCAGCAGGTATTGGACGTCGTCGACCGTGAACGTCCCGCTGGGAGGCACGAATGCGTAATCGAAGGCGAGCACCGACAGCATCGCGGTGGTGAACGCCGGGCCGCGCGGAAAGCGCAGCGCGACCACGACCACCGCGAGCACGTACACCATCGCGATGTTGACGATGTCGAACCGCGAGCGCATGGCGAGGCCCGCGAGCGTGCACGCCGCCGTCGCGGCGACGGACCACGCATACCCTTGCCAGGCGAACCCTGCGCGCATCGGACGCAATGTAGCGCACCGCGCATAAAATTCGCGTAAAGAAACGAGGCCGGGACGGCGCAGCGTGCACGGCAGCGCCGTACGCTTGCCGTCATGAAACGAACAACGAAGCACGTCCCTGCTTGCACTCCTCGCGCTCGGCGTCGTCTACGGCGACATCGGGACGAGCCCCCTGTACGCCGCGAAGGAGACCTTCGACCCCCGCCACGGCATTGCGCTGAACGCGGAGAACATCCTGGGCGGCGTGTCGGCGATCTTCTGGTCGCTGATGATCGTGGTGTCGCTCAAGTACGTCGTCCTGGTGCTGCGCGCCACCAACCGGGGCGAGGGCGGCATCATGGCGCTGCTGTCCCTGGTGACGTCGAGCCTGCCGCGGCAGTCGCGATACGCCCCCGCGCTGGTGGCCCTGGGCCTGTTCGGCGCGGCGCTGTTCTACGGCGATGCGGTCCTCACGCCGGCGATCTCGGTGCTGTCGGCGGTCGAAGGCCTCGAGGTGGCGACGCCGTTGCTGAAGCCCTACGTGGTGCCGATCGCCATCGGCGTGCTGGTCGCATTGTTCGCCATCCAGCGTCATGGCACCGGCGTCGTCGGCCTGCTGTTCGGGCCGATCTGCGCGCTGTGGTTCTGCGCGCTGGCCGCCGCCGGTATCTGGAACATCGCGAGGGCGCCGGAGATCCTGCGCGCGCTCGACCCGTCGCACGCGCTCGGTTTCGCGCTCGGTCACGGCGCGGCGTCGTTCATGGTGCTCGCGTCGGTGCTGCTCGCCATCACCGGCGCCGAGGCGCTGTACGCCGATGTCGGGCACTTCGGCACGCGCGCGGTACGCCTCGCCTGGTTCGGTGTCGCCGCCCCCGCGCTGGTGCTGAATTACTTCGGCCAGGGCGCCCTGCTGATGACGCAGCCGGCCGCGCTCGAGAACCCGTTCTACCTGTCCTTCCCCGGCTGGGCGCTGTATCCGATGATCGCGTTGGCGACGGCCGCCACGGTGATCGCATCGCAGGCGACGATCTCGGGCGCCTATTCGCTGACGCGCCAGGCGATCCAGCTGGGCTACCTGCCGAGGATGAGCGTGCTTCACACGTCCGAGCGCACGATGGGCCAGATCTACGTGCCGACGGTGAACTGGGTCCTGCTCGTGGCCGTCCTCGTGGCGGTCACCGGCTTCGGCAGCTCGGCCGCGCTGGCGTCGGCCTACGGCGTTGCGGTGATGGGGACGATGCTCGTCACGACGCTGCTCACGTTCTTCGTGCTGCGATTCCAGTTTCGCTACCCGCTGTGGCTGTGCGCGCTCGCAACCGGATGCTTCCTCGCCATCGACGTCGTCTTCTTCGCGGCGGCCGCGCACAAGATCTTCGAGGGCGGATGGTTCCCGCTCGCCATCGCCGCCGTCGTGTTCACGGTGATGATCGCGTGGCGACGCGGCCGCGAGCGGCTGCGCGAGCGCCTGCTGGCCGGATCGCCTCCCCTCGGGGGCTTCCTCGCCGCACTGCTGGAGCATCCGCCCGCGCGAACGCCGGGGACGGCGGTGTTCCTGACGTCGAGTCCCGACGTGACACCGAACGCGCTGCTGCACAGCCTCAAGCACTACAAGGTGCTGCACGAGCGCAATGTCTTCCTCACGGTCGTGTTCGCGGACTCGCCGTGGGTGCCGGCCGGCGAGCGAGTCGAAAGCGAGCGGATCGCCGCGGATTGCTGGCGCGTCACGGCGCGCTACGGCTTCATGGAGGCGCCCGACGTCCAGGAGGCGATCGAGCGGTGGTCGGCGGACGGCGTGCACCTCGAGCCGCTCGAGGTGAGCTACTTCCTGTCGCGCGAGAAGATCGTGGCTGGCGCCCGTGAGCGCGTCGGCACGCGCACGGCCGACAGGATCTTCGCGGCCATGGCGCGCAACGCCGGCAGCGTCAGCGACTTCTTCAACATCCCCGCGAATCGCGTCGTCGAGCTAGGCAGCCGCGTCGAGATGTGATCACACTTCGCCGGTCCAGTAGTCGACATCCGCGTCGGTGCTCGTCATGTGCCGCAGGCCGCCACCGTATGCGCCTACTTTCTTCGAGTCGGGGTATTCGCACACCTCGGCCGGCATCCGGGTGCTGATCGACAGGTAGGCAAGATCGGCGTCGGAGTCGTTGACGATCTGGTGCGCCGTTTCCGGGCCTCCGGTCGGGCAGCAGATGACGTCGCCCGCGCGGATGCGGCGCGTCTCGCTGCCGTAACGCAGCAGGCCCTCGCCGCGGATGACAAAGAACATCTCCTCTTCGGCGCGGTGGCTGTGGAATGGGCACGAGCGCTTGCCCGGCGGCACGATGTCGTACGAGTAGCCGAGGTCCTTGGCGCCCACGAGCGGGCCGATGCGTGCGCAGCGGGACTCGAACGCGTCGCCTTTGCTGAAATGCTCGAGCGCGACCGCGTCGATGTTGACGACGCGCGAATCGATGACACCCATCCGGAGCTCCTTACGGCACGAACGCGAGGAAGATGAACGTCGCGAACAGCACGAGGTGGACCGCGCCCTGCATCATGTGGGTGCGACCGCTCGCCAGCGTGACGATGCTCACGAGGAACGTCACGACCAGCATGACGAGGTCCTTGTCGCCGAGCCCGAGCACCAGCCGCATGTCGAGCACGATGGCCGCGACCGCGACCACGGGGATGGTGAGGCCGATGCTCGCAAGCGCCGAGCCGATCGCGAGGTTCATGCTCGTCTGCAGGCGGTTCGCACGCGCCGCGCGGATGGCGGCGAACCCTTCGGGCATGAGCACGAGCATCGCGATGAGGATGCCGAGCACGGCCGCGGGCGCGCCGGCCTTCACGAGTGCGCTCTCGATCGACGGCGACAGGATCTTGGCGAGACCGACCACTGCCACGAGCGACACGAGCAGGAGCGCGAAACTCACGATCGCCTCGCGGTTGGTGGGCGGCGCCGCGTGCTCTTCCTCGTTCGAGGGATCGGTGGGCAGGAAGTAGTCGCGGTGGCGCACCGTCTGGATGAACACGTACACGGCCCACAGCACGGCGGAGGTGATCGCGGCGAACTCGAGCTGCAGAACGCTGTACGTTCCGCCCGGCGTGCTGACCGTGAAGGCGGGCAGCACGAGCGACAGCGCGGCCATGGCGATGAGCCCCGCGAGGCCGGCATTGGCGCCTTCCGCGCGGAACGACTGCTCGCGATGCACGAGGCCTCCGACGAGAACGCACGCGCCGACCACACCGTTGCAGATGATCATGATCGCGGCGTAGATCGTGTCGCGCGGCAAGGAGGCGACCTCCGCGCCGCCTGCCAGCATCATCGACAGGATGAGCGACGCCTCGATGACGGTGACCGCGACTGCCAGCACCAGCGTGCCGAACGGCTCGCCGACGCGATGGGCAACGACTTCGGCGTGGTGCACGGACGTCGCGACCGCGCCGACCAACCCGCCGATGCACAGGATGACTAGCAAGGGGCCGACGCCCGCCACGACGCCGGCGACGAGCAGCGCAACGGAGAGAGCGGGAACGATCCAGGGCCAGGCTTTCACCGCTGCATTCTAACGGCTTGTCGGCGAGAGCCATTAAGCGACATTGCGCTACCATGGCGCCATGTCGGAAACAGTCAAGTCGCGCCGGCCAGCCGAAGCCGCCCGCAAGATCTACCGCGTCGGTTTCCTGCTAGTGCCGGACTTCCCGATGATGGCGTTCGCGGCCGCGGTGGAGCCGTTGCGCGCCGCCAATCGATTGCGCGGCTGCACGTTGTACGAATGGCGCCTGTTCTCGCGCGACGGTCGCCCCGTGCGTGCGAGCAACGGCATCGACGTCGCGGTGCACGGCGACGCCGGCAATCCGGCGGGTGTCGATTTGCTTCTCGTGTGCGCGGGCACGCAGGACACGCGCGGCCACGGCGCGACGATGCGCTGGCTGCGCGCGTCGGCGCGCGCCGGCGTGGCGGTGGGCGGCATCAGCCTCGGCGCGTACATCGTCGCGGAAGCCGGCCTGCTCGACGGCCGGCGTTGCGCGCTTCACTGGGAGAATCTCACTGCCTTCGGCGAGCGCTTCGCGCGCGTGCGCACGACGCCGGACATCTTCGCGATCGACGGCGCGCGTTACACGTGTTCGGGCGGCACCGCGGCGCTCGACATGATGCTGTCGATCATCAGCGCGCGCGACGGCCGCGCGCTCGCCAACGCGGTGTCGGAGCAGTTCATCCATCCGCGCATCCGCGACACGCGCGACTCGCAGCGCATGGCGGTGCAAAGCAGGCTCGCGGTCGCCAACGAGCGCCTGATCGCCGCGGTGGACATGATGGAGTCCGCGAGCGACGACCCGCAGCCCGTGCATGCGATCGCCGACGCGGTGGGGCTGTCGCCGCGCCAGCTCGAGCGCCTGTTCGTCCGCTACCTGCGCGAGACGCCGAGCCGCCATTACATGAAGGTGAGGCTGGAGCGCGCCCGCGCCATGCTGCTGCAGACGACGAAGCCTGTGCTCGACGTCGCCGTCGCGTCGGGGTTCACCTCGGCGTCGCACTTCAGCCGCTGCTACCGCGCGACCTATGGCCGCAAGCCCAGCGACGAGCGCGCGGGACTGCGCCAATGACAAAATAGGGACGTACCCCATTACAGCGTTGTAATGGGGTACGTCCCTATTACGGGCTGTAATGGGGTACGTCCCTATTACAGCTTTTGTGCGTAGTCTTTCTGCACCTTCTTCAGACGGTCGTGCGACCCCAGGAACGCGTGCTTCGACATGTCGGCCGAGTAGCGGCTGGCCGGCGGGTGCTTGCCGACGGATTCCGCGAGCGCGCGGATGTGATGCGGGCCTGCGCCGCAGCAGACGCCGAGATAGCGGATGCCCATCGCCAGCGCGTCGCGGCCGAAGTCCGCGATCTCGAAGCGATTGCAGGTGAAGGGGTCGAGCGCGATGGGGAACGGGCGCTCGCCGGGCGGTGAGTATTGCGCGTCGCGCAGCGACTGGAACGACGGCTGCGCCTGCGTCGTGCGATAGGGGACCGGCAGGGCTGCCATCGGCACGCGGATCGCCCCGCGAATCTCGTTCAGGAGCGGCATCATCGTCGCGGGACCGCGAATGCAGTTGAGTCCCACGACGTCGGCGCCCGCCTGCTCGATGCGCTTGCAGGCGTCGGCCACCGTCCATTCCTCGCGCGTGACGTCCGCCTGGTGCATCGCGAGCGTGATCACCGCGACCTTGCCCGCCTTCTTGACCACGTCGGTGGCGATGAGCGCTTCCTGCGCGTACGAGAACGTCTCGCCGATCACGAAGTCGACGCCCGCGTCGACGGCCCACTGCACCTGCTCCTCGAACATCGCGCGCACCGCCTTGTGCGACGCCGGGTCGGCGGGATCGTAGACGTTGGTGTTGCAGATGTCGCCCGCGAACAGCGTGCCCGTTTCGCTCGCGACCTGCTTGGCGATCGCCAGCGCCTGCCGGTTGATCGGCTCGAGGTCGCCCTCGCGACCGATGACGCGGAGCTTCTCGCGATGCGCGTAATACGTGAGCGCCTCGACGACGTCGGATCCTGCGTGGGTGAAGTCGCGGTGGAGCTGGATCACCGCTTCCGGATGCTCGAGCACCACCTCGGGCACGAACGCCCCCGCCTGGAGATAGCCCCGGCGCTCGAGCTCGAAGACGTAGCCCTCGGCGCAGATGACGGGACCTGCGGCAAGCTGGTCGAGAAGGGGACGCGGGCGGGCAGGGCTCATGGCGGCACTCCAGGGGGCAAGGTCGGCGCACTATCGCACCGCCGGGGCATGGCGGCCCGCCGCATTCCGACGCAAAATGTCGCGCGCGCGACATGCGCAAGGCCCGTCGCGTCCTGACTGGGCCAATCGACGTCGCATCGGGAACATTTCGGGCGCAGGGGCGCGAATACGCTACGGACGGGCCAGCGGAAAATGGCGTACGTCCCAACCTACCGACCATGGAAACGCTGCGCTTCATCCTGAACAACCTGCCGATGATCGGCGAGCGCACGGTCGAGCACATCTCGATCGTGAGCGTCGCGGTCGGCATCGCGATCCTGGTCGGCGTGCCCACGGGCATCGCGATCACGCGCAGCCAGCGCATCGCCGACACCGTGCTCTACCTCGGCTCGATCGTGATGACCATCCCGTCGATCGCGCTCTTCGGCGTGCTGATCCCGGTGCTGTCGAAGATCGGGCAGGGCATCGGCTACCTGCCGGCCGTGATCGCGGCGATGCTCTACGCGCTCCTGCCGATCGTGCGCAACACCTACACCGCGATCCGCAACCTCGATCCGGCGCTGCGCTCGGCCGCCATCGGGATGGGCATGTCGCAGTCGCAGCGCCTGCTGCGCGTCGAGATCCCGATCGCGATGCCGGTGATCATCGCGGGCGTGCGCATCGCGGTCGTCATCAACATCGGCGTCACGGCGATCGCGGCGTACATCGGCGCGGGCGGCCTCGGCACCTTCATCACGCGCGGCATCTCGCAGACGGACGTGCGCCAGCTCCTCACCGGCGCGCTCACGCTCGCGCTGCTTGCGATCGTCGCGGACTACTCGCTCATGTACCTGCAGCGGCGGCTCGCACCCAAGGGAATGGAAGCGCGGCCATGATCCGCCTCGACAACCTGACGAAGGTTTTCGCGACGGGACAGGGCGGCGTCGCCTCCGTGAGCGGCGTGACGCTCGAGGTGCCGGCCGGAGCAACTTGCGTCCTGCTCGGCCCGTCCGGATGCGGCAAGACGACGACGCTGCGGATGATCAACCGCCTCGTGGCGCCCACGTCCGGAAAGATCTACATCGACGGCAAGGACACCGACACCGTCGACCCGGTCGCGTTGCGCCGCACGATCGGCTACGTGATCCAGCAGATCGGCCTCTTCCCGAACATGACGGTCGCGCAGAACATCGGCGTGGTCCCGACGCTCCTGGGCTGGGACGCCGGGCGAACGCGCAAGCGCGCCGAGGAGCTCCTCGCCATGCTCGCGCTCGATCCCGTCGAGTTCATGCAGCGGTATCCGGGCGAGCTCTCGGGCGGCCAGGCGCAACGCGTCGGCGTCGCGCGCGCACTCGCCGCCGATCCGCCGGTGCTGCTGATGGACGAGCCGTTCGGCGCCGTCGATCCCGTGAACCGCGAGGTGATCCAGGACGAGTTCCTGCGCATGCAGAAGTCGCTGCGCAAGACGGTGCTGTTCGTGAGCCACGACATCGACGAGGCCGTGAAGATGGCGGACTTCATCGCGATATTCCGCGCCGGCAAGCTCGAGCAGTTCGCGCCGCCCGACGAGATGCTCGCCCGTCCGGCCAACGAATTCGTCGCGGGATTCGTGGGCACCGACAGGACCTTGAAGCGCCTGCGTCGCATCCACGTTGCCGAAGTGATGATCGCGTCGGACGCGCAGGCCGTCGACGGCGCGCCGGTGGTGCGCACGACAGACGACCTCCGGCGCGTCGCCGCGCTCTTCCTCGAGCACGGGGTCGACTCGCTCGCGTGCGTCGACGAAGGCGGCCGCGCGGTTGGTCGCGTCACCCGCGACGGCGTCGCCGCGCGCCTGCGAGCCGCGTGATGCCGTTGCGCAGCCTCGGCACCTCGACGGTTCCGCAGCGCTCGCTGCTGCCGTACATCGTGCTCGGCATCATCGCACTGGCCATCGTGTGGGGGCTCGTGGCCACCGGGGTGTGGAACGACATCCTGAAATACCGCAAGGACATCTGGTACCTGCTGAAGCAGCACCTCGTGCTGGTCGCGGTCTCCGGGTCCGCCGCGATCGTCACCGGCGTGCTGATGGGCATCTGGCTGTCGCGCCCATGGATGGCCCGCCATGCCGAGGCCACGATCCAGGTCGTCAACATGGCGACGGCGATTCCGACGCTCGGCAAGCTCGCGCTCATGATGACGATCCTCGGCATCGGGGCGTTGCCCGCGATCGTCGGACTGTGGGTGGCCACGCTGCTGCCGATCATCCGCAACACCTACGTCGGCCTCAAGTCCGTGCCAGGGCCGCTCGTCGACGCAGCTCGCGGCATGGGCATGAGCCCCGGCACGATCCTGCGGCGCGTCGAGCTGCCGAACGCGCTGTTCGTGATCTTCGCGGGCGTGCGCACGGCGATGGCGATCAACGTCGGGACCGCGCCGATCGCGTTTCTCATCGGCGGCGGCGGGCTGGGCGAGCTCATCTTCACGGGCATCGACCTGCAGGAGTTCGGCATGATGCTCGCGGGTGCGATTCCCACCGCGCTTCTCGCGGTCGTGGTGGACTTTCTGTTCGGGCAGGCGCAATACTGGCTCGTGCCGCGCGGCGTCAATCCGCTGCGCAATTCATAGGAGGAGGAAGCAATGCGCAAGACGATTATGTTCCTGGGTTCGATGATCCTCGCGTCGGCGGTCTATGCGCAGACCATCGTGGTCGGCGGCAAGGCGTTCACCGAGCAGCAGATCATGACCGCAATGACGGTCGCGCTCCTGAAGGCCAAGGGCTTCACCCCCGACCGCAAGGCGGGGATGGGCAGCGCAGCCGTGCGCAGCGCGCTCGAGAACGGCCAGGTCGACGTCTACTGGGAGTACACGGGCACCGGGCTCGCGGTGTTCAACAAGATCACCGACAAGTTCGACTCGGCGGAAGCGGCGTACAAGAGGATCAAGGAAGTCGACGCGGCCAAGAACATCGTGTGGCTCAACATGTCGCCCGCGAACAACACGTATGCGTTCGCGATGAACGCCGACGAAGCGAAGAAGCGCGGGATCGTCACGATGAGCGACTACGCGAAGGCCGTGAAGGCAGATCCCAAGATGACGTTCGCCTCCAACGCCGAGTTCTATTCGCGTCCCGACGGACTGCCCGGCTGGCAGCAGACGTACGGCTTCGAGATCGACCGCGACAACGTGAAAAGGATGGACACCGGTCTCGTGTACCAGGCCTTGAAGGACCGGCAGGTCGATTCCGGCGTCGTGTTCGCCACCGACGGCCGCATCCCCGCGTTCAACTTCGTCGTCATCAAGGACGACAAGAACTACGCGGCGCCGTACAACATGACGCCGGTCGTGCGCAAGGAGATCGCGGACAAGAATCCCAAGCTCGTCGAGGCGCTGAACGCCGTGTCCGCCAAGCTCAACAACGAGACGATGGCGAGGCTCAACGCGAGCGTGGACGTCGACAAGAAGACGCCGGAAGAGGTGGCCGAGACGTTCCTCAAGCAGAACGGCCTCATCTGAATGCGTGACAGCGCAGCGGCCGCGCCGAGCGCGGCTGCGTTCGTCCGCGAGCTGCGTTTCGACGCGCTCCCCGCGGACGTCGTGGCGTGTGCGCAGCGCTGCCTGCTCGACCTCGTCGGCGTCGCGGCCGGCGGCGCATCGCTGCCTGCGGCGCGCATCGCCGCCGACTTCGCGGTCGGGCACATGGCCGGGACCGCGCGGCACGCGCGCATCCTGTTCGACGGACGATCGGCGGGCATCCCCGGCGCGGCGTTTGCGGGCGCGGCGGCGATCGACGTGCTCGATGCGCACGACGGCCACGTTCTGACCAAGGGCCACGCGGGTGCCGCGGTGCTGCCCGCGCTCCTCGCCTTCTCCGACGGTGAAAGCTGCGATGGACGCGAGTTCCTCGCGTGCCTCGTGCTGGGATACGAGATCGCCACGCGTGCGGGCATCGCGCTGCATGCCACGGTGCCGGACTTCCATTGCTCGGGTGCGTGGAACGCACTGGGCTGCGCGGCGATCGGCGCGCGCCTGCTGCACCTCGACGACGCGCGAGTGCGCGCATGCGCTCGGCATCGCGGAGTACTGGGGACCGCGCGGCCAGATCATGCGCGTGTGCGCGTCGCCGTCGATGGTCAAGGACGGGTCGTCGTGGGGCGCGCACGCCGGCGCGACCGCGGCACTGCTCGCCGCCGGCGGATTCACCGGCGCGCCCGCGGTCACCGTCGAGGGTGCGACCGAGGTGTGGAACGATCTCGGCACCCGCTATCGCATTCGCGAGCAGTACTTCAAGGCGTATCCCGTGTGCCGCTGGGCGCAGCCTGCGATCGAAGGCGCGCTCGCGTTGCGCCGCGAGCACGGCTTCGGTCCGGACGACATCGCGTCGATTGCCATCGAGAGCTTCCGCGAGGCGGTCGACCTCGGCTCGCGATGCCCGGCGCCGTCGACGACGGACGAGGCGCAATACAGCCTGCCCTATCCTGTCGCCGCCGCCCTGGTGCACGGCGGCGTCGGCGCACGTGAGATCGATGCCGCAGGCCGCGATGCGCCCGTCAATCGCCTGCTGCCGTTGATCGAGCTCGTGGAGGACCACGAGTTCTCGCGCCGCTTCCCTGCCGAACGCTGGGCGCGGGTCCGGATCACGCTGCGCGACGGACGCACGCTCGTGTCCTCGCCTGCGCAAGCGCGCGGCGGTCCGGAAAATCCGCTGACCGACGTCGAGCTCGTCGACAAGTTCCACGCACTGGCCGACCCGGCGCTCGGCACCGCGCGAGCGGCACGCATCGAGTCGCTGGTCCGCTCGCTCGTCGACGATGCGCACGCATGCGACGTACTTCGCGACGAGATTCTGCAAACCACTTCATTGAAAGCGTCATTGCCATGCCGCAACTTCCCTCCCACGCCCACTACGTCGTCATCGGCGCCGGCATCCACGGCCTGTCGACCGCCATGCACCTCGCGCGCAAGCTCGCCGCGCGCGGCAAGACGGTCGGTCCCGCTGGAACGCGCATCGTGGTCCTCGACAAGACGGCGATCGGCGCCGGCGCGTCGGGCATCGCGTGCGGCGTCGTGCGCAACAACTACTACCAGCCCGCGATGCGCGAGCTGATGGCGCACTGCGTGTCGGTGTGGGAGAGCGACCCCGAGGCGTACAGCTACCACCCCGTCGGATACATGCAGATCAGCCCCGAATCCATGCACGCGCAGGTCGGCAGCATCTACGAGCAGCAAAAGGCCATCGGCTACGAGTCCGTCTTCATCGAAGGCGAGGCCGAATGCATGCGCTACATGCAGGGCCTGCTTGCCGACTGGCAGGCGAAGAACATCACGTCGGTGCTGCACGAGAAGCGCGGCGGCTATGCGAACAACATGGCCTCGCTGGCCGGGCTCGCACGCAAGGCGCGCGACGCAGGCGTCGAAATCATCGAAGGTGTCGAGGTCACGTCGCTTCACATGAGCGGCGGCACGGGTCACGTCACGGCGGTCGCCACCTCGGCGGGCGTCGTCGGGTGCGACCAGGTCGTCGTCGGCGTCGGGCCGTGGGTAAACAGCGTCTGGCAGATGCTCGACCTTCCGAAGACGGTGACCATCAAGGGCCGCGACGGCAAGCGCAACGACGGCATCCCGATGTGGCATTACATGGCGCTGCAGGAAGGCACGCTCGGCGTGGACCCCGATTACCAGAAGACGAACGACGGCAGGATGCCGCCCGTGATCCACGTGGACACCGATGCGCCGCTCTACTCCGATCGCGACGGCAAGCTCATCACCGACAAGATGTGGGGGATCTACTACAAGCCGGACTTCCACTTCGGCGGCGTGCAGGGCGGCGCCATGCCCGCGGTCGTGGATCGTCCCGCGGACGAGGTGCGCGTCGACCCGTACGGGCCGAAATCGCCGGAGTTCGTCGTCACCGACAACTTCGCGGACATGTGGACGTCGGCGCTCGCGTTCTGCCAGAAGCGGTTCGAGGGCAAGCACGGCGTGTATCGCAAGGAGCCCTCGGGCGGCATCGGCTGCTTCACGCCCGACAGCTTTCCCGTGATCGACCGCTTTCGCGAGAACGTGTACGTGATCGCCGACTCGAATCACGGCTACAAGATGATCGGCGTGGGCGACCTCGTCTCCGACGAGCTGCTGGGCGCTACGAGCGCGCTGCTCGAGCCGTTCCGCTTCTCGCGCTACGCGGAAGGCAGGCTGCATCCGGTGAGCAACAGCCCGTTTCCCTGGAGCTGAAGCGCCGTTGTCAGTCGGCCGAAAACGGCCGCGGCGGCAGGATCGTGCACCCGTATTGCGCCGCCGACGCCTCGAGCTGGTGCTGCACATCCCGAGCGAAGCTTCGCGCGACCATCAGCGTGAAACCGTCGCTTGCGACATGGCGATACAGGAGCGCATTGACCTGTCCGAACACGCTCTGCGCGCACGTCCCCGGCGCAAACGCGGACAAGCGCAGGTCCAGCGGGCAGTGCTTGTTGACGACGACCGCCCGCTTCGCTCGCCGCGCAACGTCCACGCGACGCGGCTCGCCGACACGTCGAACGCCACGCCGCCGCGTCGCGTCGACGCGCTCGGCGATCACCAGCCACGAGCGCGGTCCGAGCCAGAGGATCGCCGTGCCATCGGCGCGCGTGACGGCATTCGGTGCCGGGCAGCGCGAGCGTCATGCGCGACGCGTGCCCTGCACGTTCCACGCGTGCGCGATCGTTGCCTCGTGCAGCGTCAGCATCGCAGGCGCGCGCCTTCCGGATCGATGAACACCGCGGGCCCGACCTCGCACGCGTACGCGGACACCGGCAAGCGGCGACACGGCCCACAGCGTCTGCGCCGTAACGCGTCGCGGCCATCGGCGACGCAGCGCGAGCGCGATCCATTTCTCGAGGTTCGGGCTGTAGCACCACGACGTGACGTGGCCGAGCATCGGATTCGGCGGCGGATGGTCGGGGTCCGCCACGATCTTCGCGCGCGCGCGGCATCGTCGCGCCGTCCTGCGCGGTCAGGCCCGACGAGCTGCCAGCGTCCTGCCTCCGTCAACGCGGGACGATCGAGCATCGGCTTGCCGATGCACCACTTTTTCGCGCTGACGAGCTTGCCCAGTGCCGAGATCGTCGGCGGTCGTGCGGCCATCGGCCTCCGCACCGACGACGATGTGGCCCTTCTCGATGCGCAGCGTGCTCATGGCCTCGGTGCCGTAGGGCATGAGGCCGAAGCGCGCGCCGGCCTCGATGATCGCCTCCCACAGCCGCATGCCGCGATCGGAGCGCACGTGCAGCTCGTACGCGAGCTCGCCCGAGTAGCTGATGCGGAAGAGGCGCGCAGGCAAGCCACGCGACCTGGCACTGCGCGACCGCGAGGAAGGGAAACGCATCGTTCGACACGTCGATGTCGACCAGGTCCGCCACGACGTCGCGCGAGCGCGGGCCTGCGATGGCGACGGCGGCCCACTGCTCGGTGACCGACGCGACGTGGACGTCGAGCTCCGGCCACACGGCCTGCAGCAGGTACTCGAAGTGCTGCATGACGCGAACGGCGTTGACGGTGGTCGTGGTGACGAGGAAGTGCGATTCGGCGAGGCGCGTGACCGTGCCGTCGTCCATCACCATGCCGTCGTCGCGCAGCATGACGCCATAGCGGCTGCGACCGACGCCGAGCGTCTGCCAGCCGTTGGCGTACACGCGATCGAGGAACGCGACGACGTCGCGGCCGGCCACCTCGATCTTGCCGAGCGTGGACACGTCGACGACGCCCGCGTTCGTGCGCACGTTGCGCGCTTCGCGATTCGCCGCGTCGTCCTCGCTCTCGCCGGCACGCGGATACGAGTGCGGCCGAAGCCACAGTCCGCCGGTCACGAAGCGCGCGCCGTGCGCGGCGTGCCATGCGTGCATCGCGGTGCGACGCGTCGGCGCGAGGTGCGCGCCCTGCTCGCCGCCGGCGACGGCGCCGAGCGTGACGGGCGCGTATGGCGGCCGGAATGTCGTGGTGCCCACGCCCGCAATCGGCTCGTCGATCGCCTGTGCGAGAAGCGCGAGCCCGATCACGTTGGACGTCTTGCCCTGGTCGGTGCCCATGCCGAGCGTCGTGTAGCGCTTGAGGTGCTCGACCGACACATAGCCTTCGCGCGCCGCGAGTGCGACGTCGTCGGCGGTCACGTCGTTCTGCAGGTCCACGAACCGCTTGCCGACAGTGGACGGCACGCTCCACGTGGGCACGAGACGTCCCACGTCGATGTCGCCGGCCGCGGCGCCGACCGCGCGGATCGGCAGCGGGCATCGGTCGGGCACGAACGTCGCGAGGCGCTCGTCGTAGCGCAGCGTGCCTCGGGCCTGCGAGAAAAGATGCACGGCCGGGTTCCATCCTCCGCTCACGCACACGAGGTCGCATTCGACGCGCGTCGTGCGGCGCCCTCCTGCAATTCCGATGTCGACGCCGCGGACGCGACGCCTTCCGTGCGCCGCGACGATGACCGCGGACTCGCGCGCATCGACGACGGCGGCGATCGTCGACTCCTGCATTTCGCAATGCTTCGACGGTGGCGTCGCGTCGTGTCGTTGTTCGTGAACACGACGGCGCGCGTCCCCGGCGCGACGCCGTAACGCTCGACGTACGTGCGCGCAGCTCCGGCGAGCATGGTGCCGGGCAGGTCGTTGCCTGCATACGCGATGCCGCGCTCGATGGCGCCGGTCGCGAGCACGATCTCGTCCGCCCGGATCTTCCACAATCGCTGGCGCGGCACGTGCGCGGGGCGCATCGCGAGGTGATCGGTGACGCGCTCGAGCGCGCCGGCCATCATGCCGTCGTAGATGCCGAACACCGTCGTGCGAGAGAGCACCGTGACGTTGGCGATCGCGTCCATCGCTTTCGGCGGATTTTCGTCGCACACGATCACCGACGCGCCGCGCGCCGCTGCTTCGCGTGCCGCTGCGATGCCGGCTTCGCCGGCGCCGACGACCAGCACGTCGCAGTGCGCGTACTGGTGCTCGTAGGTGTCGGGGTCCGGCTCGCGCGCGGCACGTCCCATGCCCGCCATGCGGCGGATCGCGTGCTCGTAGCGCAGCCACCAGCGCGGCGATGCCGGCCACATGAACGTCTTGTAGTAGAACCCCGCCGGCAGGAAGCGCGAGAGCGCGTCGTTGACGCCGCCCACGTCGTAGCGCAGCGAGGGACTGCGGTTCTGGCTTTCCGCGACGAGGCCTTCGAACAGCTCCTGCGTGGTGGCGCGCACGTTGGGCTCGGAGTGCGCGCCGTCGCCGAGCTGCACGAGCGCGTTGGGCTCTTCCACGCCGGCCGTGTAGATGCCGCGCGGCCGGTGATACTTGAAGCTGCGCGCCACCATGTGCACGCCGTTGGCAAGGAGTGCCGAAGCCAGCGTGTCGCCCTCGTATCCCTGATAGCGCACGCCGTCGAACCGGAACGCGATGGGGCGTGCGCGATCGATGCGGCCGCCCGTCGCGAGCCGGAAGCGCTGCGTCACGTTACCGCCTCGACCGATTCGATATCGTGCGTGCGCGTGTCGCGGCGCACGCGAAGCCACGTGCGGCAGCCCGCGCTGTGCTGCCACAGCTCGGCGTGCCGTCCCTTCGGGTTGTCGCGCAGGTAGACGTAGGCGAACCATGCGTCGGTCGGCGCGTCGGGCGCAGGGCGCGGAATGTCGGCGCCGCCGTACGTGAACTCGGCCTGCACGCGCGGACCGCAGTAAGGGCACTCGATGATCAGCATTTCAGTGGTGCCATGGATACGGCCCCGCGCCCTTCTCGTCGATCATGCGGCCTTGCGCGAAGCGCTCGAGCGTGAACGCCGCGTTGAGCTCGTGCGGCGCGTCCCTGGCGATCGTGTGCGCGAGCAGGAACCCGGACGCGGGCGTCGCCTTGAATCCGCCGTAGCACCAGCCGCCGGTCATGTAGAGGCCCTGCACCGGAAGCTTCGCGATGATCGGGACTTCCGTCCATCGTCATGTCGCAGATGCCGCCCCACGTGCGCATCAGCTTCATCCGGCCGAAGGTCGGGAACAGCGTGAGGCAGGCGCCGACGACGTGCTCCACGATCGGAAGGTTGCCGCGCTGCGCGTACGAGTTCATGAAGTCGAGGTCGCCGCCCATCACGAGCTCGCCCTTGTCCGACTGGCTGATGTAGAAGTGCACGGCGCCGGAGGTGACGACGGTGTCGAGCACGGGCTTGACCGGATCGGACACCATCGCCTGCAGCACGTGCGTCTCGATGGGCAACGTGATCCCGGCCATCGCCGACACGTGCGACGAGTGGCCCGCGACCGCGAGCGCGAGCCGCTCGGTCGCGATCGTCCCGCGCGTCGTCTCGACGCCGGTCACCGCGCCGCCGTCGATGCGAATGCCGGTCACCTCGCACTGCTGGATGATGTCGACGCCGAGCGCATCCGCAGCGCGCGCGTAGCCCCACGCGACCGCGTCGTGGCGCACGGTGCCGCCGCGCGGCTGCAGCAGGCCGCCCGCAATCGGGAAGCGGGCATCGGGCGAGCAGTCGAGACTGGGGATGCGTCGCGCGATCTCGTCGCGCGACAGGAATTCCGCGTCGATGCCGTTGAGCCGCATCGCGTTGCCGCGCCGCATCGCGGCGTCGAGCTCGGCCGGCGAGTGCACGAGGTTCAGCACGCCGCGCGCGCTGTACATCACGTTGAAGTTGAGCTCGCGCGACAGGCGTTCCCACAGTTGCAGCGACAGCTCGTAGAAGTGCGCGTTGGGGTCGAGGTGGTAGTTCGAGCGGACGATCGTGGTGTTGCGGCCGGTGTTGCCGCCGCCGAGCCAGCCCTTTTCCAGCACGGCGACGCGGCGCATGCCGTGCACGCTTGCGAGGTAGTACGCGGTGGCAAGGCCGTGCCCCCCGCCGCCGACGATCACCGCGTCGTAATGCGGCCGCGGCGCGGCGTCGCGCCAGGCACGCGGCCAGTGCGCATGGCGCGAGAGCGCATGGCGGACGAGCGAGTACGCGGAATAGCCCACGGGCCGATTATAGGGACGTACCCTTTTAACTGCCGCGCGACATTCAAAGGGGTACGTCCCTTACCGCATCTCTTCCGGGGCCCGCGCCTCGATGTAGATGCGCCGGATCTTGTCGTACTTCTCGCGGATCGCACGCTCGAGCTTGCGCACGGACGACGCGACCTCGTCCGCAGAAGCGTCGGGCTCGAACCCGACGTCGAGCGCGAGCAGCACCTCGTTCGGGCCGATGTACATCGACAGCGGCGCGCCGACCGTCCGCACGCCCGGCGTCGCCAGCGCGAGAGCGCGGATGCCCGCCGCGGTCGCGGGTTGGATGCCCGCGCCCACGAGCAGGCTTCGCGCCTGGTGGATGAGCACGAGCGCCACACCCGCGAGGATGAGGCCGATGACGATCGACGCCGCGCCGTCGACGCGCGTCATGCCGAGCTCCGCACTTGCGAAGATGCCGACGCCCGCCGCCAAGAGCCCCGCGAGCGCCGCCGAATCCTCCGCCATCACCGTGTAGGTCGTCGGGTCCTTGCTCGTCCGCAGCGCCTGCCAGAAGGGCGTGCCGGCCGTTTCGCGACGGAACTGGCGCACGGCCACCACGAACGACGTCCCTTCGAACAGGAAGGCGAGGCCGAGCGTGAGGTAGCTCCACAGCGCATTCTCGATGGGCGACGGCCGCATCACGTGGAGCACGCCTTCGTACGCCGAGATGCCGCCGCCGACCCCGAAGATCAGGACGGCGACGATGAGGCTCCAGAAGAAAACCTCCTTGCCGTGGCCGAACGGGTGCTCCACGTTGGGCTTGCGGTGCGACAGCTTGATGCCCACCAGCAGAAGGATGCCGTTGCCCGTGTCGACGATCGAGTGGATGCCCTCCGAGAGCATCGCGGAGCTTCCCGTGATGCCCGCCACGACGAACTTCGTCACCGCGATCGCAAGGTTCGACGCAATGGCGGCGTATACCGCGGTGTTCGACTCGGCCATCGCCCGATGATGCGGGAAGCCCGCGCCGTCCCTGCGTTAGCGGCTCGTTGTCCGGCCGGGCGGGGCCATGCGACACTTCGGGGTTGCCCCTATTTCCCTTCGAAGAGGCTTTCATGATTCGTCGCCTTCTGATCGTCGCCGGTCTCGCTGCCGCCGCGGTTGCCGGCACCGCGCCGGCCCAGGAACTCAAATTCTTCCGCATCGGTACCGGCGGAACGGCGGGGACCTACTACCCGATCGGCGGCCTGATCGCCAATGCAATCTCCAACGCGCCGGGCTCGCGCCCGTGCAACGACGGCGGCAGCTGCGGCGCGCCGGGCGTGGTGGCCACCGCGGTGGCCTCGAACGGATCGGTCGCGAACATCAACGGCATCCAGTCGGGATCGCTCGAGTCCGGCTTCACGCAGTCCGACGTCGCGTACTGGGCCTACAGCGGCACCGGCGTGTACGACGGCAAGCCGAAGGTCGCGGACCTGCGGCTCATCGCGAACCTGTACCCGGAGACGATCCACCTCGTGGCGCGCAAGGGCGCGAACATCAAGAGCGTCGCCGATCTCAAGGGCAAGCGGGTGTCGCTCGACGAGCCCGGCTCGGGCACGCTGGTCGATGCGCGCATCATCCTCGGGGCGTACGGCCTGACCGAGAAGGACGTCACCGCCGAGTACCTGAAGCCAAACCAGGCCGGCGACAAGATGAGGGACGGCGGCCTCGACGCGTTCTTCTTCGTGGGCGGCTATCCGACCAGCGCCATCTCGGAGCTCGCATCCGCCGGCGGCGGCGTCGATCTCGTGCCGGTGACCGGGCCGGAAGTCGACAAGATGCTGAAGCAGTACGGCTTCTTCGCCGTCGACACCATTCCCGCCAACACGTACAAGGGCATCGGCGAAGTGAAGACGATCGCCGTGGGCGCGCAATGGGTCACGTCGGCCAAGCAGCCCGATGCCCTGATCTACGAGATCACCAAGGCCGTGTGGAACGACAACTCGCGCAAGCTGCTCGACGCGGGCCACGCGAAGGGCAAGGCGATCACGAAGGCGAGCGCGACGGCGGGTGCGGGCATTCCGTTCCATCCCGGCGCGGAGAAGTTCTACAAGGAAGCCGGGCTTTTGAAGTAACCCGATGACGGAGGTCACCACGAGCGCGCAAGCGCTCGAGGAGAAGTACGACCCCGAGATGCGGTTCCGGCCGATCCGCGCGAACGCCGCGCTGATCGTCACCGGCCTGCTGATCGTCCTGTCGTGCTTCCACTACTACACGGCAGGCTTCGGCCTGCTGCGCGAGACGACGCACCGCGGCGTCCACCTCGCGTTCGTGCTCGGCCTCGTGTTCCTCGTCTTTCCGCTGCGCAAGGCGATGCTCGAGCATCCGCACCAGCCGAGCGCGGCAGCACCCGGCGGGGTGCCGCTGTACGACTGGATGTTCGCGGCGGCGATCGCGGCGTCGGTGCTGTACGTGCCGTACATCTTCGACGACCTCGCCTTCCGCGTCGGGAATCCGTCGATGCTCGACACGGCGATGGGCACCATTCTCGTCGTGCTCCTCCTGGATGCCACGCGCCGCGCGATGGGCTGGCCGCTGCCGATCATCGCGATGGCGTTCATCGTGTATGCGCTGGCCGGCTCGTGGTTTCCCGGCCTGCTCAAGCATTCGGGCGCCTCGTGGTCCGCGCTGGTCAATCACCTGTACCTCACGAGCCAGGGCATCTACGGCATCGCGGTCGGCGTCGTTGCCACGTACGTCTTCCACTTCGTGCTGTTCGGCGTGCTGGCCACGGCCATCGGACTCGGGCAGCTCTTCATCGACATCGCATCGTCGATCGCCGGCCGCTACGCAGGCGGGCCCGCGAAGGTGTCGGTGTTCGCGTCCGCGCTGTTCGGCATGCTGTCGGGATCGTCCGTCGCGAACGCCGTGACCGTCGGGTCGCTCACGATCCCCGCGATGATCCGCCTCGGCTATCCGCGCCACTTCGCAGGCGGCGTCGAAGCGGCGTCGTCCACCGGCGGCCAGATCACGCCGCCGATCATGGGCGCCGCGGCGTTCCTGATGATCGAGTTCCTGAACCTGCCGTACTCGACGATCGTCATCGCCGCCATCGTGCCGGCGTTCATGCACTTCTTCGGCGTGTTCATGCAGGTGCACTTCGAGGCGAAGAACAAGGGCCTGCGCGGCCTCACGAAGGAGGAGCTTCCGAACATTCGCGCAGACGCTCGCCGCCAACTGGCCGACGCTCATTCCCTTGGTCCTGCTCGTCGGCATCATCGTCAACGGCAACACGCCGTACCTCGCCGCGTTCACCGGCATCAGCTCGTGCATCCTCGTCGGGCTCTTCACGTCGCGCAAGGGCACCACACTCGGGCAATACGCGGCGCTGATCGCGTCGCACGCGGTGCTGATCGGGATCATCACGCGGCGCCTCGGCGGCTACGAGCTGTGGGTGTTCCTCGCGATGCTGGTCGTCGTGCCGCTCGTGCATCGGGCGCTCGCGAATCCGTCGCGCATCGGCGGCCGCGGCGATCCTGGCGGCGTTCGAGATCGGCGCCAAATACGCGCTCGCCGTCGGCGCGGCGGCGGCGACGGTCGGCATCGTGATCGGCGTCGTGACGCTCACCGGCGTCGGCTTCAAGCTGTCGTACATCGTGACGTCGGCGGCGCAGTCGATCGCGTCGGGCTTCATGGCGGTATTGCCGGCCGCATGGGCGGACATGCGCTCGCTGACGCTGATCGCGGCACTCGTCATGACCGGCCTCGTGTGCATCCTCATGGGCTGCGGCATTCCCACGACGGCGAACTACATCATCATGGTGACGGTCGCCGCGCCCACGCTCGTCCTGCTCGGCGTGCAGCCCATCGTGGCGCACTTCTTCGTGTTCTATTACGGCGTGCTGGCGGACATCACGCCGCCGGTCGCGCTCGCGGCGTATGCGGCCGCCGGCATGGCCGGGTCCGATCCGTTCAAGACGGGCAACACCGCGTTCCGCCTCGGCCTCGGCAAGGCGCTGGTGCCGTTCGTGTTCGTGTTCGCGCCGTCGCTGCTCATCATGGTGCAGAATTTCTCGTGGTACGAATTCTCCGTCGCATTCGTCGGGTGTGTGCTCGGCATCACGGTGCTTGCCGCGGCGCTGTCCAACTTCATGCTGACGCGCATGAAGGCGTGGGAGCGCGTGATATGCGTGATCGCCGCGGTGCTGATGATCGCGCCGGAGATCGTGAGCACGATCGTGGGCGTCGCGATCGTGGTGCCGGTGGTGCTGCGACAGCTGGCGGCGCGGCGGCGGGAGATGTCGGCCGCGGCGGCCTGATGGAGCTGCTCCTGGTACGCGTTGCGATCCTGCTGCTGCTCTCGCTCGCGGCCCCGGCCGCGCATGCTGCATCGCTGTGCGACGCTCCGTACAAGGTCGGTTTCCGCATCGTGCGCGTCGGGAAGCTGACCTCGGCACTGTGGTATCCCACCGTTTCGCCCGAGCGCCGCCACGCTTACGCGGACGGCACGCGGACCGAGGTTGCCGCGGATGGCGCACCGCTCGTCACTTGCGGCTTGTTTCCGCTGGTCGTGTTCTCGCACGGACTGGGCGGCTGCGGGATCCAGTCGCTCTTCTTCACGGAGACGCTCGCCCGCCACGGCTACGTCGTCGTCGCGCCGGACCACGCGGACGCGATGTTCTGCAGCACCGACGGCAGTCGTCCTGCGGTTCCGCAAACGAGTCCTCCTCCGCTGCTCGACCCCGGCGCCTGGACGCCGGACAGCTACGTCGCACGCCGGGACGACGTGAAGCGCGTGCTGGACGTGGTATTGGCGGACCCCGCATTGCGCGACGCGGTCGCGCCCGATCGCGTCGCCATCGCCGGCCACTCGCTCGGTGGCTACGCGGCGCTTGCAATGACCGGCGCATGGCCGTCGTGGGTCGATTCGCGCCTGCGCGCCGCGCTGCTGTTCTCGCCGTATAGCCTGCCACTCGCGCTGCGCGGGGACTTGCGCAGCGTCCGCGTGCCGCTCATGTACCAGGGCGCGGAATTCGACGTCTTCGTGACGCCGTTCCTGGAGGGGCCGCAGGGCGCGTTCGCGATCGCCAATGCGCCGAAATATTTCGTGAAGCTGCGCGCCGGCAATCACTTCACGTGGACGAACCTGCAATGCGCGAATGCGGTCGATCTCGCCACCTGCCTGCGCACGCATCCCGAGGCGGCGCTCATCAACCGTTACGCCACCGCATTCCTCGACCGTCACCTCAAGGATCGCGCGCAACCGCTGCTCGACGCGCCGGCGCCGGCGCTGTCGTCGTACCTGCATCAGCCATGAATCGCGCGGATCCGCGAGGCCGAGGGCGCGCTCCAGTGCTGGTAGAGTAATAGCTCCGATCACTGGAACAAGTGGCATGCAGCTGTCAGGCATCTTTCCCGTGCTGCCCACGCCGTTCGACGAAGGCGGCGCGCCCGATGAGGCTTCCCTGCGCAAGCTCGTGCGGTACCTCATCGCAAGCGGTGCCGATGGCGCGACATATCCGGGCGTCGCGAGCGAAGTGGCCGAGCTCACCACCGAAGAGCGCCTGCGCCTCGTGACGGTGGTGCAGGACGAGCTCGCGGGAAGATTGCCGCTGATCGTGGGAATCTCGAGCACGTCCGTCGCGACGAGCGCGATGCTCGGCCGCGAGGCGAAGGCACGGGGAGCAGCGGCGTTCATGGTCGCCGCACCTGCCGACCGCAAGGACACGCACGCACAGGTTGCATTCTTCGGCGAGCTCGCAAGCGCGCTGGCGGCGCCGCTCATGCTGCAGAACGTGCCGCCGCCGGCGGGCGCGGGGCTGACACCCGACGCGCTGATCCCGATCCTGCAAGCGGTGCCCGGCATCGCCTACGTCAAGGAGGAGACCGTGCCGAGCGGGCAGCGCCTGACGCAGGTTCGCCATCGCGCGCCGGCATCGCTGCTGGCGGTGTTCGGCGGCGCCGGCGGCCGTTACGTCACCGACGAGCTGCGTCGTGGCGCCGCGGGCTCGATGCCCGCGATCGAGCTCGCCGAGGTCCACGCGAAGCTCATGACCGCGCATCGTGCGCGCGACGACGAGCGCGTCCGTGCGATATTCACCCGCATGCTGCCGATCCTCAACGTGCAGGCGGTGTTCCGCTGGGCGCTGACCAAGCACGTGCTGCACAAGCGCGGCCTCATCGCGCACACGAGGCAGCGCGCCGCGGGACCGGCCTTCGACGCGTACGATCGCGTCGAGGTCGATGCGTTCCTCCACGACATCCGCGACCTGCTGCTGCCCGACGACGCGGTTTCATGAGCGGATCGACATGAGCGCGAAGGTGGCGCGCGTCGAGGCGATCGTCGTCTCGCTGCCGCGCGACACGCCGTACCTCGGCCCGCTCGCAAGCAACGAGCGCGTCGATGCGCGCGGTTACGTGGTGCGCGCCGGCAACCGCACCATCTATCCGACCACCGACATGTCGGTGCTGCTCAAGGTCACGGCCGACGACGGGACGGTGGGCTGGGGCGAGACCTACGGCATCGTCGCGCCCGAAGCGGTGGTCGCGATCGTCCACGACGTGCTCGGCCCGCAGGTCGTCGGACGCGATCCGCGCGACGTGGTCGCGATCCAGGAGGACCTGTACGACCTCATGCGGGTGCGCGGGCACTTCGGCGGCTACTACGTCGACGCGATCGCCGGGATCGACATCGGGCTGTGGGACCTCTACGGCAAGATCGTCGGGCAGCCGGTGGCGAAGCTCCTGGGCGGACATCGCACCGACTCGATTCCCGCGTACGTGTCCGGACTTCCAGGCGCGACGCTCGCGGACAAGGTGGCACTCGCGCGCGGCTTCGCGAAGCGCGGGTTCGACGCGTTCAAGTATGCGGCGGCCGTTTCGTTCGACGGCATCGAGGAGGAGATGCGCGCGTTGCGCGAGGCGCTCGGCCCCGACGCGAAGCTGATGGTGGACCTGCACTGGAAATTCGCTGCAGGCGAAGCGATCGCACTGATCGAGCGGCTCGCGCAATACCGGCCGTATTTCGTCGAGGCGCCGTGCGCGCCCGAGGACCTCGAAGGGCAGGTCGCAGTCGCGTCCGCATCGCGCGTGCCGGTCGCGCTCGGCGAGGAGCTCCGCACCGCATTCGAATTTCGCCCGCGATTCACGCAACGCGCGATGACGTTCGCACAGCCGGAGATGGGCCACACCGGCATCTCGCAATTCATGCAGATCGCGCGCATGGCGCACGCGTTCCACGTCAAGGTGATCCCGCACGCGAGCGTCGGCGTCGGCATCTACCAGGCCGCGAGCCTGCACGCATCCGCGGCGCTGCCGAACGTGCCGATGCACGAGTACCAGCACTCCGTCTTCGACCGCAATCTCGCGTTCGTGAAGACGACGATGCGTTGCGAGCGCGGTGCCTTCTCGCTGCCTGAAGGCCCGGGCCTCGGCATCGAGCCCACCGAAGCGCTATGGCAGCACGTGCGCCACGATCACTGATTACCCGAGGAGTGAGGTCATGAAGAACGTCGCCGTCGTTGCGCTCGTATCCCTTGCTGCGTTCGCGGGGCTTGCAACCGCGCAAACGGAGCCGTACCCGTCCAAGCCCGTGAAGCTGATCGTGCCGGTGCCGCCCGGGGGCGCGGCCGACGTGATGGCGCGCATGATCGCCGAGCACCTGCAGACCAAGCTGGGGCAGCCGTTCGTGGTGGAGAACCGCCCGGGCGCAGGCAGCGCGATCGGCATGCAGGCCGTGGCCAAGTCGCCGCCCGACGGTTACACGATCGGGCTCGGCAACATCGCCGCCAACGCGATCAATCCGGCGGTGCAGCCGGACAACATCGGCAAGATGTACGACGCGGTGAAGGACTTCGCGCCGATCTCGCTCGTCGGCGTCACGCCGCTCGTGCTCGTCGTGAACGCGGAGAAAGTGCCGTCGAAGACGGTTCCCGAGTTCATCGCGTATCTCAAGGCGAATCCGAACAAGCTGTCGTACGGATCCTCGGGCAACGGGTCGTCGCTGCACATCGGCATGGAGCTCTTCCTCCTGAAGACCGGCACGAAGATGGTCCATGTGCCTTACAAGGGATCGGCGCCGATGGTCACCGACCTGATCGCGGGCCAGGTCGATGCATCGATGGACGCCGCGACGAGCTCGTGGCCGCACGTGCAGACGGGCAAGCTGCGTCCGCTCGGCGTGTCCACCAAGGAGCGCGCGTTCTTCGCACCGGATTTGCCGCCGATCGCGCAGTTCGTGCCGGGCTTCGACGTCAAGCCGTGGCACGGCGTGATGGCGCCTGCGAAGACGCCCCAACCGATCGTGGACAAGCTGTCGAGCGAGATCCAGGCGTTCATCAAGGATCCGGCGACGCAGCAGAAGTTGAAGGACCGCGGTGTCGTGCCGGTGGGCTCGACGGCGCAGGAGTTCGCGAAGGTGATGAACGACGAGTACGAGCTGTACAAGCAGGTCGTGCGGGACGCGGACATCAAGGCCGGAATGAAAAAAGCCCCGCGCCGGCGCACGGCGCGGGGCTTTTCGGAACGACTTGCGTTACGGCATTCCGTAGGTCTCTGCGGTAGTTCACCGACGTACCGCCGGTCGATGACGCCACCGGTCACCAGCACTCCGATGATCTTGCCGGTCGCATCGCGCAGCGATGTCGCGGTGTGACCGGTGCGCGCCGTGCCCATCGGCGGCGCGGCGACGAACGTCGGCGGCACGGCGTTGTAGACATCGGCCGCGGACTGCCGGGTGTTGCCATTGCTACCGCCTGCGACGATCGCCTGGCCGAACGGCAGCTCTGCGCCCGCGAGCTCGCGCCTTGCTACGGTGTACGGCGGCACACTGCCGCCCCACGTCGACGTCAAGACTGTCGAACACGTCCGACGTCGCAAGGTCGTTGTTGCCGTCCGAACCGCCGCTCACGAGCACGTCGATGTCGCTTGCCGAGATCGTGATGCCAACCGCCGCGTGCGAGTGACGCTTCGCGATGCCCGGTTGCGACGCCGTGCACGCTGTTGCCGTGCAGAACTGGTAGGTCGCGTGCGTGGTGTAGTTGCTGCCGTTGCCCTTGGCGCGGCCGCCCACGATGAGCACCTTGTCCCGGTTCGGACCGATGGTGATCAGCGTGGCGGTGTGCCGCTCGCGTGCCGTGTCCATCATCGGCCCGGCTGTGAAGCTGCCGTTGGCCGGGTTGTACACGATGGTCGAGTTGAAGCGTCTTGCCGGCATTGTCCGCGCCGCCCACGATCAGCACGCGGCCGTCCGGCAACGTGGTCGCCGTGTGATACGAGCGGTTCGACGCCCAGGCCGCCGCCCGACGCCCACGTGTTGGTCGCGGGCGTGTAGATCTGCGAGCTCGAGTTGCCGCCGCCGAACACCGCGACGCGTCCGTCGTTGAGCAGCACGGCCGTGTGATTCGCCGACTTGCTCGGCATGTTGCCCGCCGAGGCGAACGTGCGCGTGACCGGGTCGTAGAGCTCGGTGCTCGCCGTCGGCGCTCCGAACTGATCGAGTCCTCCGGTGATCAGGACGCGACCGTCCAATAGACGGGTCGCCGTGTGGTACGAGCGCGGCGCCGTCATCGGGTTCGTGGCCGTCCATTTGTTGGCAAGGTGGATGACGAACGTCTGCGAAACATCCGGCGCGGCGTTGTAGTTCGCGTTGCCAGCCTGGCTCGCCGTCACTGTGCAGGTTCCGATCGCCGTGAGCGTGAGTTGGTTGCCGCTCACGGTGCAGTTGCCGGTCGGCGTATAGCTTGACGGCGAGCCCGCTGGTCGCGGTTCCGTTGAGCGTCACGGGTGTCGGGCTCAGGAACTGATCGCCGATCGTGAAGCTGATCGTCTGGTCCGCCTTGGCGATGTTGATGGAGCCGGACGCCTGGGCTGCCGCGAGATAGTTGCCGTTGCCGCCCTGGTTGGCCGCGATCGTGCACGTGCCTGCGGTCACCATCGTCACTGTCGTGCCAGCGACCGTGCAGACACTGGCCGTCAGCGACGTGAACGTGACCGCAAGACTCGAGGTAGCGGTGGCGCTGACCGTGAAGGTCCCGCCCGTCGCAAACGTCACGGGGGGCGAAACGCTGAACGTCACGGCGCCGATCGTCTGTGCTGCCTTGGCCGCATCTACCGTACGCACAACGTTCGAAGCCGCGCTGTAGTTCGCGTTGCCGCTTTGCGAGGCCGTCAGCGTGCAGGTGCCGGTGCCGGAAGTCATCGTCACCGTGCTGCCGGCGATCGAGCACACACCGCTGGGCGTGATGCGTCACCGCGAGGCCCGACGTGGACGTCGCATTCACCGCGAACGTCGCGTTGTACGCGGCGGGCGTGGTCGGTTGCGCGAACGTGATGGTCTGCGCTGCGGGCAGTGCGTTGACGATCGCGCTGGTGGACGCCGGCAGGTAGTTGCCGTCACCCGCCTGCGATGCGGTCAGGCTGCACGTGCCGGACCCGCTCGTCATCGTGACTGTGCCACCGGCGACGGTGCACACGCCGGAGGGTGTGATGGTCACCGGAAGCGGCGAAGTGGACGACGCGCCGACTGCGAACGTAGCGCCGAACGTGGCCGACGCCGGCGGTGCGGGACCGAACGTGACCGTCTGCGCCGCCTTGTTGACCGTGAACGTACGCGTGACCGCGCCCGCCGCGAAGTACAGCGCGTTCCCCGCCTGGTCGGCAGCGATCGTGCACGTGCCGGCGCTGACGATGTGCACCGTGATGCCGCTCACCGTGCAGACCGGGAGGGTCTGCGACGTGAACGTGACGGGCAGGCCGCTCGACGCGCTGGCGGAAAGCGCGAAGTCCGCATCGCCGTACGTCCGGTCGGGCAGCGCACCGAAGGTGATGGTCTGCATCGTCTTGATCGCGATGTCCTGGGTCACAGTGACGTCGGCGTACGTGACCGTCCCTGCGGCGGTCGCGCTGATCGTGCAGGTTCCAGGCGCGGTGGCGGTCACCGTGTACTGCACCCCGTTGTAAGCCAGCGTGCAGAACGGGCTTCGGAGAGGGCACGAGCGTGACCGTGACCGGCGCGCCCGACGTGCTGGCGACGGTGAACGTTTGCGAGCCTGGGAACGGCATGGTGGTGGCGAGGCCGCCGCCGAACGTGATGGTCTGCGCGAGGATCGTGAAGCTTTGCGACGTCGAGACCGGCAGATACGTGGCGTTGCCCGCGAACGAAGCTGCGATGGTGTAGGTCCCGGCGGGCAGGCCCGTGGGCGGCAGCGGCGCGCGGCCGAGGTAATCGGTGATCACGACGAACGAGCGCGTGTAGCCGTTGCCCGAAACGACGAACGTCACTGCCTCCTGCATGAGCGGCTGGTCCTTGCCGCCGATCTTGCCGGTCAACGTGGAGACACCCGAGGCCAGGTCGATCGCGGCGAAGCTCGTCGGCACCTTCGCGATGCTGATCGGGCCGGCCGTTGCCGACGACGCCAGATAGGTCGTATCACCGCCGAACGACGCGATGACGCGATAGGTCCCCGGCAAGGATGCCAACGCGACCTTGACCGTAGCGTTACCCGACACGTCGGTCGTGGCGACGCGCGCAGCGCCGCCGATGGCGACGATCACGTTCTTGTTGGCAATGAGCGCGTTGGTCGTGCTGTCCTTCAGGTTGACCGTGAGCATTTGCGTGTCGCCGAACGTCCCATTGACGGGTGTCGACACGAATGTCGTCGTGGTCGGCGTCTGACCTGCGCCGCCGAGGCCGTAGTACACGCCCAGGTTGTCGTCGAGCGTCACGAGGCCGAAGCCGTTGACCGCCTGCACGACGAAGCGAATCCCCGGGGGCACCCCCGCGAGCGTGCCCTTCCACGTCGTCGAATCCTCGACGGTGCACGGCGCCGGGCAGCGGCGCGACGCACTGCTTGAGGTCGAGCGATTGCCACTTGTTGACGCCGTCGCTCACGTAGGTGACCCATACGGCCACGATCGCGGCCTTCGGATCGCCCACGACCTGGGCAGTGAAATCGATGCTGCCACCGGTGTCGACGCCATTCACGCGAACGATGCTCGGCGCATCCGACGTCGACGGCGCGGTGAGGTTGCCGCTGTAGAACACGCGCAGGTCGAGGTTGTCGAACTTGCGCAGCGTGCTGGTGCCGAGCGCGATGTCCTTCGCGCGATGCTGTGCGGGCGTGACGAGCAGGTTGGTGCCGCCGCTGCCGCCGAGCGCGCCGAAATAATTCACGGTCCACGTTCGCATCGGATAGAACACCGGCGAGACGAACGGCACGTGCACGCCGCGCAGCTCGGTGGTCGGCGCGCCCGTGAGGGGAACGATATCGCGAATCCGCGAACTGGCCGCCGCGGAAGCCGACGCCGCGGACCACGAGCGAAGGATCGGCAGCGCCGATGTTGTACGTCTGGAGCGGGAGCACGGGCTCGGCCGGATTGGTCACGACGCCGTTGAGGCCCGAATACCAGGTCGCCGTGACGATGGCTGCGCGGAGTCGGATTGAGCGGGTCGAACACATACTCGACGTTCTTGAGGTCCGTCGTGTGGCCCGTAAACGCGGGCGACGATGGTCTTGTCGAGCATCTTGAGCCCGAGCGGAGCCAGCAGAGGCGGCACGGGCACGTTGACGGGTGCTTCGGCGCCTGCGCCGCCACCCGTCGCGCCGCGACCGCCCGACATGTTGACACCGAGCATCGGCAGGCCGAACAGCGTGGCTTCCAGCAGCGCCTTCTCGTGGATGCCGCGGATGTCCGGCGTCGTCGCGAGGTAGTCGAGCTTGGCCTTGACCAGCGCTTCGCCGACCGACACCGCGGTACCCGCGCTGCCGGCGCGCAACTGGCGCGCGAAATTCGCGTAGATGCGCTCGCTGTACTCGAGAAAGTCGGTGTCGCCGTACTGGTAGCCGGTGCCGGCGATCAGCGTCGCCCCTTTGCGCGCGAACGCCTGCGCCCAGTCGAGCGGCTGCGTGAGGCTCGAGAATCGCGTCGCCGTCCGCGATGTTGTAGCCCGAGTGGCAGCCGGCGCTGAACACGATCGCGTTGGTGAAGTTCGTGGTCGATGCGTCGAGCTGCGACGTGAAGAGGCTCGTCGTGAAATCGGCGGCCAGCGCGCTGTTGGCGCTGAAGTGGCCGGCAAGGAAGATCACGTCGTTGCGCGCCGTGCCGAGCAGCTTCTGGCCGAGGTCGGTCGCCTTCCAGGCGGCCGGGTCCTGCGGCGAGATGTTGTTCGGCGCGATCAGCGTGCCGTCGACGGTAACGCCGCCGGTCGTCAACTCGGTCGCCACGGCGTTTGCCGCGTCGGACAGGAAATCGTAGCCGCTGACGAGGCCGGTACCGGGCACCAGCCCGGTGGTGGGTGAAGCGATAAATGCGTCGATCAGACCCGCCATGTCGGCGGGCGTCTCGACGAGCCGGCCCACCGCGAGGCCGGGAATCGGGAAATTGCTGGTGCGCACCGAGATCTGCGTTCCCGCACCGTAAGCGTCCTGCGAGAGCACCATGTCGTTGCGCAGGCTGCCTTCGGAGATCGTGTTCGAGCCAACGGGCGGCACGTAGCCGGATTCCTGGCCGAGCAGGCTCTGGTCGGGATAGCGGAAGAACGGGATGACGCTGTCGTTGCCGGCGATCACGACGTAGCGCAGCGCATTCGCATTGCGGTACGAGTCGACGATGCGCTTGATCTCCTCGGCGACCAGGTTGACGGCGTACGGGCAGGTCGGGTTGGCGAGCGCCTGCGCCTTGAGATCCTTGACGCGCTGGTCGAGGTTGACGTCGACGATGATGCCGTTGACGCGGCTGTTCGCGGCCAGCAGGTCGAGCTTCGCGGCGCTTGGCGAAATTACGCTTGCATCCGTCAGGATGACGGTGTTCTTGAGGGTGTAGCTCGTGTTGTCGGCCCGCACGGTGTTGCCGAGCGTGACGTTGCTGCAACTCGTGCCTTCCTTCGCGACGTTGAGCTGGAACTGGCCCGCCGTCGAGTAAGCACCGCCACGGCCCACGACGCGCACGTAGAAGTCGCCTGTGTTGTTGAACGTATTGACGATCACGAGCTCGTCGCCGGTGCCGGGTGTGGCCGACACGCCGATGATGCTGCGCGTCTGCGCGCTCGAGAACGCCGAGACGAACTCCTGCGTGGGCGAGCCATTTGCGCCGAACAGGCTGCTGAACACCGCGGGCGAGAACACCGCAGGTGAGAACACCGCAGGTGAGAACACCGCAGGTGAGAACACCGCCGGACTGAATACGGCCGGCGAAAAGACCGCGGGCGAGAACACGGCGGGCGAGAACACGGCCGGCGAAAACACCGCGGGTGAGAACACTGCCGGCGAGAACACGGCCGGGCTGAACACCGCCGGCGCGTACGCGTCGGGACTGAAGACTGCAGGAGAGAACACGGCGGGCGAGAACACGGCCGGGCTGAATACCGCCGGCGCGTATTCCGCGGAAAGCTTCGTAAGTTGCGCGGTGTTCGCGGGCGCGAGCAGCGACAGGAACGCCGCGCCGATGTCCTTGAACGCGGCGATGTCGTAGTCGGCCGGCAGCCCGCGACAGGTCGATGGTGACGCGCTGTCCCGGCAGGATCGTGAACTTGTACCAGCGCGAGCGGCCCGGCACGTCGATGTAGTCGCGCGCGGACAGGTTCGTGTCGACGAGGCGAAGCGCCTTCGGCCACGAGTCGTTGTCCGCCGAGCTGACGATGCAAGCCGAGCGGGCGGTCTGCGCGGGTGTGGTGACCTCGATGGCCACCCAGGAACCGTTCGGGACATTGGCGAACAATCCGGCGAAGTAACCGTTGGCGTCGGTCGTGACCGCCGCGTTTCCGGCGGCGCTTACCGTGCCGGTGAGCACGCCGTTGATGCAAGCCGCTGCGGTGTATGCCTGGACGGTGATCGGCAGGGTGTTCGCGCCGTCGACGCGGCCGACGATCACGGCGCTTACGTTGTCCGCGGCGTTGACCGCGCGGAAGATGACAGGTGTCGCCAATGCCTGCGGCAGCCCGGGGCTGAACGGCGCGCTGGTCGCGGCGGTGTAGTTGTTGTCGGCGGCCTTGGTGGCGGTGATCGCACATGTGCCGTTCGAGTTGCTCACGGTGACGGTGCTGCCCGTGACCGTGCAGCCGGTCGACGTTCCGGCGCTGAAGGAAACGGCGCCGGTGCCGGCGCCGCCGGTGTACGTGATCGTGGCGGGGACGCCGTAGCCGAGGCTGGCGGGGCCTGTGATGCTGAGCGTCGGCTGATTCGCCCGGCTGAGCGCAACGGTCAGCGGCGCGCTGGTTGTGGCCTCATAGTCGACGTCGCCGGCCTTGGTGGCGGTGACGGAGCACGTGCCGCTCGCATTCGTGACGCTGAGCGTGGTGCCGCTCAACGTGCAGCCGGTCGACGCGCCTGCGCTATAGCTGGCGGCGCCGGTGCCATTGCCGCCGGTGGTGCTGAGCGTCGCCGTGTTGCCGTACGTCACGCTCGAAGGCGTCGCGATTACCGTCAGCGCCGCCTGCTGTGCCCGTGTGTACACGCGCACGTCGTCGAGCGCCATGCCGAAGTTCTGGTTGGGTCCGTCGTTCGACTTGAACCGAAGGAACGTAGGCCCCGCGGCGACGAAGCTGATGATCCCCGTCTGCCAGTTCATGTTCGCCTTCGACGACGGGCCGGCGAACGTGAACGTCTGGTCGGCCGTGCCGACCGTCACCACCATGGACGCCGGATTGCTGCCGAGTTGCGGATGCGATGAGTACTTGAACGACACGGTGTACTTCGTGCCACTGACGGTCGGGACGTTCTGCTCGATCGAACCGGGCCCATTGCCATCGAGGTCGATCGACTGCGCGCCATCGGCGGACGTCCAGAACTTGTTGATGAGGTCGATCGAGTTGCCCTTGATCGTCCAGTTCGGGATCGCGCTCGAGCCTGCGGGATAGGTCTGCTGCTGCGTCGACGGGCTGAGCGCCGGCTGTTCGAAGCTGCCGTTATTGACGAGGTTGGGGGCCGCGCCCGCCGGCGCTGCGGCGAGCCAAAGGGCCGTTGCGGCCGCCGCGGCGGCGAGGCCTCTGCGCGAGGCAAGGGTTGAAAGGACCTGCGCGAAAAAACTGTTGTTGTTAGTCATGGCCATGCTCCCAACCCGGAGCGATGCTTGTACACCCCACAACCATTTGATGCAACATGATTTTTCCCCAAATCGAGGGCCCCTCGACAAGGGGTTTTTGCCGTCCACTACAGGCCACGGACCCGGCACTTGGCGCCCAAATTGTTGTGCCGCACAACGGGGAGCAATCCGGTTCCGTTACAGCAGCTAGCGAGAGATTTGGGCGTTATTGTTCTGTACAGAAAGCCAGCGAACGTTCGATCGCAAGATCGAGCGTCCAACCTTGGCCGCGCGCTCGTGCTGACAGGCGGTCCGCCTCCGTCAGGCGCGAGACCGATTCAGCGATCTGCGCGGTGATCTCTTCGTCCACGGACGGCGCGCGTGGCGCGCCGATCGCCGATCGCAACACGTCGGCGGCGCCCAGCAGCTCGAGCGCAGTCGAAGCGTCGCGCGTGAGCGCCGCGAGCACGGCGATGTCCTCGAGAAGGAATGCAAGCGCCCAGCGATCGCCGTAATCGCGATACGCAAGCAGGCTCGCTGCGTAGTGCTTGCGCGCGGAGGCGTAGTCGCCGAGGCCGCGGGTCGCGTTGCCCAGGTTGTTGTGACCGATGGCGACCATCCATGCGTCGCCCACTTCGCGGCAGAGCTGCATCGATTTGCCGAACCAGTCGCGCGCCTCGGCGTAGTCCTTCCGGAACTGCGCGTTCACGCCGAGGTTGTTCATGGAGACACCGAGCGCCCAGCGATCCCCGACCTCGGCGCGATACGCGAGCGCGCTTTCATGAAAGGCATGCGCCTGAACGTAGTCGCCGCGGTATTCCGCGATGACGCCGAGGTTGGACAGCAGGCTGCCGAGCGCTGCCTTGTCGCCGAGGCGCTCGCGAATCGCAATGCTCGCTTCATAGCATTCGACTGCCTTCGGATAGTCGCCGCGCTGCGCGGCCAGCGTGCCGGACAGGTGCAGCACCATGCCGACACCCGCTTCGTCGCCGGCGGTCTCGAAGCCGGCGCGCGCGGAAAGCAGGCGCGCGGATGCGTCGTCGTAGCGGCCCTGCTTGCGCGCGGCCTCGGCGAGCGCTGTCTCGCACGACGCGCGGACGCGATCGTCGCCTTGCGTTTGTGCGAGCGCCAGCGCCTCGGTCTCGACTTCTTCCGCGCGCTTCCACTTGCCGGTGAGCTCGAGGACCTTGCCGAGCTTTAGCAGCGTGTCGACGCGCGCGCTGCCCTCGATCAGCGGCACGAGGCGCTCGAAGTAATCGATCGCCGATGCGTTGGCATACGTTGCCTGCGCGGCGTCGCCGGCGCGCGCGAGAAACTCGCGCGTTTTCGGAAGGTTCGCGCTGTGCGAGTAGTGGTGCGCAAGGAGATCGAGGTTGCGTTCGACGGCGTCGGATCCGGTCGACTCGATGTAGTGCCCGACGCGCTCGTGCAGCTCCGAGCGCAATGCGAACGGCATGCTCTCGTAGGCGACCTCCTGCGTGACGACGTGCTTGAATAGCCAGCTGCGCTCGGCCTCCTGGTCGACGGCGACGAGATCGGCGCTCGCAAGCGTCGCTAGGTGAGCGTTGACCTCCGCCAGTCCGCCGAGGTCCGGATACACGCTCGGCAGCACCGGCGCACGGAACACGCGTCCCAGCACGCTCGCGACCTTGAGCGGGCGGCGCGCAGACTCCGACAGCGTGTCGATGCGACTCAGGATCAGGCTGTGCAGGCTCTCGGGCAGCTCGAGCTTGCGAAGGGCCGCATCGTCCGTGAAGTCGACGCCCTTGCTGCGGATGAAGTTCAGGAGCTCCTCGACGTAGAACGGATTGCCCTGCGCCCGGTCGGTCACTAGCTCGACGAGCGCTTCGGGCGGCTCGACATCGGTGCCGAGGATCGGCGCGAGCCGTGACCGGATCAGCATGGCCGCCGACGGCCGGTCGAGCTCGTCGAGCACGATTTCGCTGAACTGCGGCAGGTTGCCGATGCCGACTCCGCCGCCCGGCTCGGCGCTTGGACGGTAGGCAAGGACCAGCAGCACCGGCCGGTCCGCGCAGGCCCGTGCGAGCGCTTCCAGGAGATCGCGCGAGAGCGGATCGAGCCAGTGACAATCCTCGAGGGCGAGCACGAGCGGGGCCGCGTTCCCGCGCGCACGGACGCACTCGGTCAGCAGGCTCTCGAGCGACGCCTTGCGAAGCTTTGCGTCGAACGCCGCCGTGAGCTCGTTGTCCGGTATCGACAACCCGAGCACCGGTCCCAGCAGCGGCGTGCGCGCCGCCAGGGACGGGTCGATCGCGGCGAGATGCGCGTGCAGCGTCTCGATCTGCTCGGATGCCGCCATCGCATCGTCGAGGCCGAACAGCGAAGCGAAGATCGGCCGCCACACGAAGTACGCGATGTTGGTGCCGTACGCCTGACATTCGCCGACGGCAACGAACAGTCCGCGCCCCTGCGCTTCGTGCAGGAATTCGGATACGAGTCGCGACTTGCCCATGCCCGCTTCCGCGGAGATCGCCACGATGCGGCCCTCACCCGCCAGCACCTCGTCGAGCCGCGCGTTCATGGTGGCGAGCTGCGAGACGCGTCCGATCAATGGCGTCGCATCGGACGAACGCCGGCGCACCGCCGCACGGCGCATTGCGACCAGCGAGAACGCGAGCACCGGCTCGACCTTTCCCTTCACGGTGATCGGCGCAAGCGCATCCCATTGGAACGCGTCGCCTGCGGCGCCCTTGACCGCATCGGTGGCGTAGATCGACGCCGGCCGGCGCGCTCGACATCAGCCTCGCCGCGAGGTTGACGGCGTCGCCGAAGCAGGTGAACGTTCGCCGTCGCGAGTGACCGTACGTACCGCTGCGCAAGCGTCCATAGCCGATGCCGATCTGCAGATTGCGCATCGCGGTAGTCGATTCGAGCTCGCGCAGCTCGATCGCGGCGGTTGCGGCCCGCGCAGCGTCGTCCTCGTGGGCGGCAGGCGCGCCGAAGACCGCGCACAGATACGCGCCCTTGTCGCCGAGGGTGAGATGCAGGAGGTTTCCTCCGTACGACGTGAGGATGCGCTGCGCCTCGCGGACGAACGTGTCGAGCTTGGCGATCGCCTCGCCGTCGTTGTCGTAGTCGACACCACCGAAGCGCACGAACAGCGGATACGCGGGCCGCAACTCGGCCAGGAATTCTTCGCGGCCGCTGCTTCCCCGCTCGTACACCGGGGGGAGCACCCACTCCTTGACGACGTCGTCCGCTAGCACGACGTCGTTGCCGGTCGCCTCCGATGGATCGACCTTCACCCGCAGCCCACGCACGACGGCGACCGACGTTTCGCCGTCGCCGGTTGGGCGCGCGATCGTCTCGACGCGCTCGCCGAGCGACGCGGCGGCGGACGCGCCCAGCAGCACTTCGCCGCGCGCGGCCTGCGCCTCCATCTCCGCGAGCTCGTCGATGAGGCGGCCTGCGAGCACGTCGATGCGCTGGACCGTGGGGTCGCCCACGATGAAGCGCCTTGCCTCGCCGGTGCACACCGCGACTTTCATCGCGAGCTCCACGCGCATGCCGCGCGGCGTGACGACTTCTCCAACCTCGGCCATGCGTGCCTGCATCGCCAGCGCGCACGCGACGGCGCGCAAACCGTCGTCCGCGTCGAACCAGCACGTGATCGCATCGCCGCTGAAGTAAATGATGTGGCCGCCGTGCGCATGCAGCACGTCGCCCAGCATCGCGAAGATGCGGTTGAGGTGGGCGGTGATCTCTTCGGCGCCGCGATGCGGCCCCAGCTCGTTGGCAAGCGCCTCGGTCAGCGGCGTGAAGCCCGAGACATCGGCGAAGAGCGCGGCGCCGCGCAGGCGATCGGGCAGCGGCTCGCCGGTTGCGAGTGCCCGGCGGCGGTCACCCGGAATGTATGCGTAAAGGTGAGCGCTCGCAGGAGAATGCGTCCCGTTTGCGCCTGTGTCCTCGGTCATGCGGCGGTCTGGTGTGGAAAGCAGAGCATACGTTAAGCACGTGCGCTAATCGAACGCGCGGGCGATCCACTCCCGCGCCTGGCCGCCGTACAGATTCCACGCGAGGCCGGCGAGCACCAGGGCCGCGCCGGCGAACTGCAGCGGCGCAAGTCCCTCGCCCAGGAAGATCGCGCCGCTCATGAAACCGGCCACGGGGATCAGGAGCGCGAATGGCGCGATGACGGCGGTGGGGTAGCGGTGCAGCAGCGCATTCCACGCCGCGAGTCCGAAGAGCGTCGCGCAATAGCTCATGAACAGCACGCTGGCCCACGCTTCCCAGGGCATGTGGGCGACGCGAACGAGCGCCTCGCTGCCGCCTTCGAACAGGAAGGACGCGAGCGCGAGCGGCAGCGGGACGGCAAGGCTCGCCCACACGACGACGCCCAGGACATCGACGTCGCCTCGCGCGGCGGCGCGCTTCGTGATGATGTTGCCGATCGCCCACGACAGCGCCGCGCCCAGCACGACGAGAAAGCCGGCGAACGTCGCGGTCGCGCCTTCGATGAGCTTGTGTGCGGCGAGCACGGCCATGCCGGCCGTCGCGATGCAGGCGCCGATCACGCTGTGCCGCGTGATGCGGTCGTGCAGGATCCACGCAGCGAGCGCGATCGTGAAGAACACCTGCGACTGGATGACGAGCGACGAGAGCCCGGCGGGCATCCCGAGCTGCATGCCGAGGAAGAGCAGCCCGAACTGGAAGACGCCGATCGCGAATCCATAGGCGACGAGCGTGCGCCATGGCACCGCGGGACGCTTGACGAAGAACACCGCGGGAACCGCCGCGAAAAAGAAGCGAAGTGCTGCGAGCGCGAACGGCGGGCCGCTCGCGAGCGCCCATCGAATCGTCACGAACGAGAATCCCCAGACGGTGACGACGACGAGGACGAGCAGCAGGTCGCGGAACGAAAGACGGGAGACCACGCGGTGAGAAGACGGATTCGGAGCCTCGACTGTACAGAATAGTCACGAGCGGCTCGCGGCGGCAGCGTGGTTAAATCCGGGCCATGCCCCCTCCCGCATCGGAATTGTCGCAAGGCGCGGCGCGCAGGATCACGATGGGACGCGCGCTGCCGCTTGGCGAAACGAAAAGTGAAATCCGGGGAGGCCTCGCTTCCGCCGCTGTAGGGCTCGGCATCCTGCTGCCTGTCGGCCTGCTCCCGTTTGCGGCGCTCGGCGCTGAAGGCGCGGCGCTCGGCATTCGCGCCGCGTTCATCGCCGCAGTGATCGGCGGCGTCATCATCACATTGGTCGGCGGCTCCGCTGTATCGGGAAGCGGACCGCGCACGGCAACGGCGCTCGTCCTGGCAGGCTTCGTGGCGGGACTTGCGGCCGATCCGGCGTTGCGCTCGGGCGCGGGCATCGGGTGGCTCGTTGCGCTGGCGTCGGCCTGCGTTGCGGTCGCCGGCCTGCTGCAGATCGCCTTCGGCGCGGCGCGTCTCGGCTCCATCGTGAGCTACGTGCCGTTGCCCGTCATCGCAGGCTGGATGGACGGCGTTGCCATTCTCATCATCGTCGCGCAGTTCCACATCCTGTTTCCGCCCGGCAGCCCGCTGTCGATATCCGCGGCGGTGGTGGCGTCCGTGACGGCGCTCGCCGCATGGCTCGTCGCGCGGCGCATGCCGCGCGTGCCGTGGGCGCTGTTCGGCATCGTGTTCGGAAGCATGCTGTACTGGATCGTCGCACCGCTATTCGCGGGGCCGCCGGGCGCGCTGGTCGGCTCGCCGGCGCCCGGGCTCGCGTTGCCGTTCGCCGATCTCGACGACGTTCCCGCGTTGCGCGCCCATATCCCGCAACTTCTCGCGACTGCCCTCATCATTGCGGTCATCGGCTCGCTCGAGAGCCTGCTCTCGGCCGCCGCGATGGATTCGCGGGCGATGACGCGGCACAGCCCGAACCGGCTCCTGATCGGGCAAGGCATCGCGAACCTGGTCGTGGGATTGCTGGGCGGCATGCCGGTTTCGTCGTCGATCGCCGTTCAGCTCGCGATGTATCGCGCAGGCGGGCGGCGACGCCTGGCGTCGCTCATGTCCGTGCTGCTGCTCTTCGTGGCCATGGTCGCGGCGCCGCTCGTCCTGCCGCTGGTGCCGATCGCCGCGACAGCCGGCGTCATGCTGATCGTGAGCCTCGGCATCTTCGACCAGTGGAGCGGCACCGTGTGGCGGCGCGCGCGCTCCGGCACGCGCGACCGCGATGCGGTGTGGGCGCTCGCCACGGTGGCCATCGTGTGCCTCATGACGGTCGCGTTCGGCTTCGTGCTCGGAATCGCCGTTGGAATCGGCGTGTCCATCGTGCTGTTCGTCGCGGCGCAGAACCGTTCGCTGCTGCGCACCGTCGCGACAGGGGAAACCCGCACCTCGCGGCGCATCTACCGTGACGAGGAGGCTGCCGCCCTTCGCGAGCACGGCGCGAGCGTACGCATCGCGGAGATCGAGGGCGCGGTGTTCTTCGGGACGGCGCACAAGCTCGAGCGCGAGCTCGAGGCCATCGCGGACGGCGCGCGCTGGCTCATCGTCGACGTTCACCGCGTCACCAACATCGATGCCTCCGGAACGCAGGCCCTCGAGCGGCTGGCCGCGCGCGTGCGCGCCAACGGCACGTGCTTCGTGCTTGCGGGCATCGTGCCCGGCGACAAGCATGCGCGCGCGTTGCACGCCCATGGAGCGCTCGTCACCAAGCACCAGACCTCGTTTGCGGACGTCGACCGCGCGCTCGAGCACGCGGAGCGCGACGTCCTCGACAGCCTCGGCATGCCACGCGCCGATCACGAGCTGCCGCTTGCGGAAGTCGCGCTGTTCGAGGACCTGACGGATGAGCAGCGTGCGCGGCTCGAAGCGCGGCTCGAGCGGCGCGAGCTCGCGCCGGAAGAGATCCTGTTCCGCCGCGGGGAGCCGGGCGACCGGGTGTTCGTGCTGGTGAAGGGATCGGTGACGATGATGAGCGAAGGCGACGGCAAGCAGGGCCGGCGCCTTGCGAGCTTCGCCCCGGGCGTCGTCTTCGGGGAAGCCGCGATGCTCGACGGCGGTGGCCGCACGGCCACCGGCGTGGCCGACGAGCCGAGCGCCGTCTACATGCTCACGCGCGAAGCGATGGAAATCCTCCGCAAGGAAGATTCCACCCTGGCGCTCGCCGTCCTGCGCAACATCGCCCGCCAGCTGTCGGCGCGCCTGCGGTTTGCCAACCGCACCATCGACGCCCTGCGGTAGGAGCCGCCGCGGAATAAATATTCCATCCGGGCGAGACGGCGAAACTTGCGTTTCAAACAGGGCTGCGCGACAATCGTCGTCCCGCACTTCGGCGGGTGCGTCGCCTGCAATGGAAAACAACACCCGCTTCGCGGCGAACCGCCGTCTCGACGTCGTCTGTCTCGGCCGCTTCGGCGTCGATTTCTACGCCCAGCAGATCGGCGCGCGCCTCGAGGACGTGACGAGCTTCGCCAAGTACCTCGGCGGGTCGTCGGCGAACACCGCGTTCGGCTGCGCCCGGCTGGGCCTCAAGGCGGGGCTCATCTCGCGCATCGGCAACGACGCCAACGGGCGCTTCCTCGTCGAGACCATCGCCAAGGAAGGCTGCGACACGAGCCACGTCGGCGTCGACGCGCAGCGCCTCACCGCGGCGGTCGTGCTCGGCATCAAGGACAAGGACACGTTCCCGCTCATCTTCCTGCGCGAGAACTGCGCCGACATGGCGATCGACGAGCGCGACATCGAGGAGGCCTACATCGCCTCGTCGCGCGCGCTGCTCATCACGGGCACGCATTTCTCGACCGAGTACATCAACCGCATCAGCAACCTCGCACTCGACCGTGCGCGCGCCAACGACGTGCGCACGGTGCTCGACATCGATTACCGGCCCGTGCTGTGGGGGCTCACCAGCCGCGGCGACGGCGAGACGCGCTTCATTCCGTCGGACGGCGTCACCGCGCACCTACGAAGATCCTGCCGAAGTTCGACCTCGTGATCGGCACCATCGAGGAGTTCAACATCGCGGGCGGCAACCTCGAGATCATGGCGTCGCTGCGCGCGGTGCGCGCCGTCACCAACGCGACGCTCGTGGTGAAGCGCGGGCCGATGGGCTGCGCGGTCATCGAGGGGCCGATCCCGGCGTCGCTCGACGCCGCGTTCAACGGCGAGGGCGTGACGGTCGAGGTGCTGAACGTGCTCGGCGCGGGCGACGCGTTCTCCGCCGGATTCCTGTCGGGCTGGGTGAAGGGAGAAAGCTACGACCGGTGCGCCCGTTATGCGAACGCCTGCGGCGCACTCGTCGTGTCGCGGCATGGGTGCGCGCCCGCCATGCCGACGCGGGTGGAGCTCGACTACTTCATCGCCAACGCCGCGTCGATTCCCCGTCCCGACCAGGATGCGACGCTGACGCGCCTGCATCGCGTGACGGCGCCGCGTCCGCCGCGCGACGAAGTGTTCGCGTTCGCGTTCGATCACCGCAACCCGTTCTTCGACATCGCGCAGCGCGCAGGCGCGCCGGAGTCGCGCATCCCCGCGCTGAAGAAGCTGCTGGTCTCCGCGGCCGCGGAGACGGACATCGCGCTGCAACTCGGCGGCAAGACGGGCGTGCTCTGCGACGACCGCTACGGCCAGGATGCGCTGAACGACGCCACGGGGCGCGGATGGTGGATCGGCCGGCCGGTCGAGCTGCCCGGATCCAATCCGCTGCAATTCGATCGCGGCCGTTCGATCGGCACGACGCTTGCAAGCTGGCCGGCGGAGCACATCGTCAAGTGCCTGGTGCAATACCATCCCGACGACCCCGTGCTGCACCGCCTCGAGCAGGAAGCGCAGATGCGCGCGCTGTACGACGCCGTGCAGGTGAGCGGTCACGAGCTCATGCTCGAGATCATTCCGCCGAGGCACATGGCGCGCGACGACGAGACCGTGCTTCGCGCGATGAAACGGCTGTACAACCTCGGCATCCATCCCGAGTGGTGGAAGCTCGAGCCCATGTCGCCGTCGCAGTGGCAGGCCCTGGACGCGCTCGTCGCCGAGCGCGACCCGTACTGTCGCGGCGTGCTGCTCCTCGGGCTCAACGCCGAGGCGTCGACGCTCGCGCAGGGGTTCCGCGACGCGCGTGCGAGCCGCACCTGCCGCGGCTTCGCGGTCGGGCGTACCATCTTTCACGAGCCCGCCGGCGCGTGGCTCGCGGGCACGATCGACGACGCGGAATTGAAGAAGCGCGTGCGAAGCAATTACGAAGCGCTGATCGGCGCGTGGCGAGACGCGAAGAAATGAGGCTTACTGCAGCGCAGGCGCTGGTTCGTTATCTCGCGGCGCTGCGCGCGCAGACGCCCGAGGGCGTGCAGCCGCTGTTCGGCGGCGTGTTCGCGATCTTCGGGCACGGCAACGTCGCCGGCATGGGCGAGGCGCTCTACCAGCATCGCGCGGAGCTGCCCACTTATCGCGCGCACAACGAGCAGGCGATGGCGCACGCCGCCATCGCCTACGCCAAGGCGAATTTTCGCCGGCGCATGATGGCGTGCACCACGTCGATCGGGCCGGGTGCCACCAATCTCGTGACCGCGGCCGCGCTGGCGCACGTCAATCGCCTGCCGGTGCTGTTCCTGCCCGGGGACATCTTCGTCTCGCGCGCACCCGATCCGGTGCTGCAGCAAGTCGAGGACTTCGACGACGGCGACGGTGAGCGCGAACGACTGCTTGCGCCCCGTGTCGCGTTACTTCGATCGCATCGTCCATCCGGCGCAGCTGCTGTCCGCACTGCCGCAGGCGGTTCGCGTGCTGACCGATGCCGCGCTCGTGCGGACCCGTGACGCTCGCGCTGCCGCAGGACGTGCAGGCGATGGCGTACGACTATCCCGACGCGTTCTTCGCCCCGGCCCTCGTCGCGTTCGACGCGAGCCCGCCGCCCGAGCACGCGCTCGCCGAAGCCGCGAACGCTGCTTCGCAACGCCAAGCGCCCGCTCATCGTCGCCGGCGGCGGGGTGCTTTACGGCCTTGCCTGCGGCGCGCTGCGCGCGTTCGCCGACGGCCATGCGATCCCGGTCGCGGAAACGCAGGCGGGCAAAGGGGCGCTCTCCTGGGATCATCCGTTGCAGCAGGGCGCAATCGGCGTCACCGGCTCGCCGAATGCCAATGCGCTCGCATCCGACGCGGACGTCGTGCTCGCCGTCGGCACGCGCCTGTCCGACTTCACGACGGGCTCGCACTCGCTGTTCGGACAGGCGAAGCTCGTCAACCTCAATGTCAATGCATTCGACGCGCGCAAGTGGCGTGGCGTCGAGCTCGTCGGCGATGCGAAGGCCGGTCTCGTCGCGCTGACGCGCATGCTGGAGGGCTGGACCAGCGAAGCGTCCTGGATCGATCGCGCGAGGCGCGGCGCGACCGCGTGGCGCGAGGACGTCGCGCGGCTCACGGGGCAACGCGACGTCGCGCTTCCTTACGAGGGCGACGTGATCGGCGCGGTGCAGCGCTCGACGACTGATTCCGCCGCGACCGACATCGTCGTGTGCGCCGCCGGCACGCTGCCCGCGGAGCTGCACAAGCTCTGGCGCACGTCGGTGGCCGGGCGGCTACCACATGGAATACGGCTACTCGTGCATGGGCTACGAGATCGCGGGCGGGCTCGGCGTTGCAAGATGGCGAAGCCCGACCGCGAAGTGATCGTGATGGTCGGCGACGGCAGCTATCTCATGATGAACTCCGAGATCGCGACGTCGGTGATGCTCGGCCGCAAGCTCATCGTCGTGATCCTCGACAACCGCGGCTACGGCTGCATCAACCGCCTGCAGCAGGCGGTCGGCGGCGCGCCGTTCAACAACCTGTTCGACGATTGCGTGCAGGGCGAGCCGGGTGCGCCGCGCATCGACTTCGCGGCGCATGCGGCATCGATGGGCGCGCTCGCCGAGAACGTGAAGACAATCCCCGAGCTCGAGGCGGCGCTGGCCCGCGCCCGCGCGGCCGACCGCACGTACGTGATCTGCATCGACACCGACCCTGCGCACACGACGAGCGAAGGCGGCTGCTGGTGGGAGGTCGCGGTGCCGGAAGTGTCGGAGCGCGAGGAAGTGCGCCGCGCACGCGCCGAATACGACGAAGGCAAGAAGAAGCAATCATGAACGTGAAGATCGGCATCAACCCGATTTCGTGGAGCAACGACGACCTGCCGTCGCTCGGCGGCGAGACGCCGCTCGAAGTGGCGCTCACCGAAGGCAAGCGCATCGGCTACCAGGGCTTCGAGCTCGGCAACAAGTTTCCGCGCGAATCCGAAGCGCTGCGCAAGGTGCTTGCGTCGCACGGCCTCGAGCTCGTGTCCGGCTGGTACTCCGGCCGGCTCGCCAGGCGTTCGGTCGAGGACGAGATCGCCGCGGTCGGCCCGCACTTGAAGCTTCTCGCCGACAACGGCGCGAAGGTGATGGTGTACGGCGAAGTCGAGGACAGCATCCAGGGCGCGCCGCAGCCGCTCTACAAGCGGCCGCGCTTCTTCACGTCGGCGCAATGGGACGCGTACGCCGATCGCCTGACGCAATTCGCGCAGCACACGCTGTCGCACGGCGTGCGCGTGGCCTACCACCATCACATGGGCGCCTACGTCGAGGCGCCGGCCGACGTCGACGAGCTGATGAAGCGTGTCGGCCCGGAGGTCGGCCTGCTGTTCGACAGCGGCCACATGACGTTCGCGGGCGGCGACGCCGTCGACATGCTGCGCAAGCACGTGAAGCGCGTGTGTCACGTGCACTGCAAGGACGTGCGTCCGGACGTGATCAGGCTCGCGCGCAATCGCAACTGGAGCTTTCTCGAGTCGGTGATCAACGGCGCGTTCACCGTGCCCGGCGACGGCGCCGTCGACTTTCCCGCGCTCATGGGCGTCCTGCGCGAGCACGGCTACGAGGGCTGGCTGGTCGTCGAAGCGGAACAGGATCCCGTCGTGGCGCCGGCGTATGCGTACGCGGACAAGGGCTTCCGCACGCTGAAGGGCCTGGTCGGCATGAGCCTTCTCGTGAAGGGACGGCGCACCGGCCGCGACATCGTGTCGCGTGACGCCGCAATCGGCCGGCTGGAAGTACGTCGGCTTTGCCGCGCACCGCCTCGCTTCCGGCCAATCGATGTCGCTCGACACGGGCGACAACGAGGTGTGCGTCGTGGTGCTGCGCGGCATCGTCACCGTGGGCGCGCAGGGACAGTCGTGGCGCGAGATCGGCAATCGGACGAGCGTCTTCGCCGACGAGGCGCCGTACGCGGTGTACGTGCCGGCGCGCGAAACCGTCAACGTCGCCGCGAGCACCGATGCGGAAATCGCCGTCGCGAGCGCGCCCGGGTCGCAGGCACGGCCGGCGCGGCTCATCGAGCCCGCGTCGATGAAGCGCACGACGCGCGGCCAGGGCGCTCAACACGCGCTACGTGTGCGACATCCTGCCGCAGACGGAAGCCGCCGATCACCTGCTCGTCGTCGAAGTGCGCACGCCGTCGGGGCACTCGTCGAGCTATCCGCCGCACAAGCACGACACCGACAACCTGCCCGTCGAAAGCTCGCTCGAGGAAACGTACTACCACCGGCTCGATCCGGCGCAGGGCTTCGCGTTCCAGCGGGTGTACACCGACGATCGCTCGCTCGACGAGTCGCTGGCGGTCGAGGACCACGACGTCGTGATGGTGCCGCGCGGCTATCACCCGGTGGTCGTGCCGTACGGCTACGACTCGTACTACCTCAACGTGATGGCGGGTCCGACGCGCGAGTGGTATTTCAAGAACGACCCGGCGCACGAGTGGATGCTCCGGAAATAAGGGAGATGACGAAGATGGATGTGGCACTGTTCGGCGCCGGACGCATCGGCAAGATCCACGCGGGCAACGTCGCCCGCCAGCCGGGCGTCACGTTGCGCTACGTCGTGGACGTCGATGCGGCAGCCGCGAAGTCGCTCGCGCAGCAGCACGGCGCGCAGGTCGCAAGCGTGGAAACGGCGCTCGCCGACAAGGCGGTGGGCGCGGTCGTGATCGGGTCGTCGACCGACACGCACTCCGACCTCATCACGCGTTCGGCAGCGGCGGGCAAGGCGATCTTCTGCGAGAAGCCGGTGGACTTGAGCGTGGAGCGCGCGCAGGCGTGCGCCGATGCGGTCAAGCGCGCCGGCGTCGCATGCATGATCGGATTCCAGCGTCGCTTCGATCCCACGTTCGCAGCGCTCAAGGAGCGCCTTGCGAAGGGCGAGATCGGCGAGCCCGAGATGCTCGTCGTCACGAGCCGCGACCCCGGCGCGCCGCCGGTCGACTATCTCAAGCGCTCGGGCGGGATCTTCCGCGACATGCTGATCCACGACTTCGACGTCTTCCGCTGGATCCTCGAGGACGACGCGGCGACCGTGTACGCGACGGGCAGCGTGCTGACCGATCCGGCCGTGGCAAGCGTGGGCGACGTCGATTCGACCGCCGTAGCGATACGCACGAAGAAGGGCAGGCTCGCACATCATCAACACCAGTCGCCGCGCCGCGTACGGCTACGACCAGCGCTTCGAGGTGCTGGGCAGCAAGGGCATGCTGCAGGCGGGCAATCACAGGCCGACGGAGGTCACGTCTTCGACGGGCGTCAACGTCGGCGCCGACCTGCCCGAGCATTTCTTCCTCGAGCGCTACCGTGCCGCGTATGCGCTCGAGATGGCGCACTTCTTCGACGCGCTCGCGAAGGGCACCGCGATGCGCACGACCATCGAGGACGGCGTGAAAGCGCTCGTGCTCGCCGACGCCGCGACGACCTCGTGGCGCGAACAAAGGATCATCGAGTTATGAGCCCCCACGCTCGCAAGACCGCGCTGCTCGCTGCCCCCGAGGGGGCGCAGTCAGTCCCTCGGGGCGGCCCTTCGGGACTGACGTATGACAGTGAGGATAGGGATCGTCGGCGTCGGCCGCATGGGACGGCGCCATGCGGAGAACCTCGCCACGCGCGTGCCCGGCGCCTCGCTCGTGGCAGCGTGCAGCCCGATCGGCGAAGAGCTCGAATGGGCGCGCAACACGCTGGGCGTGGACCGGGTGTACAAGGACTACGCGGAGATGCTCGCGCAAAAGGACGTCGACGCGGTGTTCATCGTCACGCCCAACACGCTGCACCCCGCGCAGATCATCGACGCGCTGCGCGCCGGCAAGCACGTGTTCTGCGAGAAGCCCTTGTCGATGGTGCTCGACGAGTGCCTCGCCGTCGAGGCGGAGGCCGCGAAGCATCCGCATCTGAAGGTGATGATCGGCTTCGTGCGCCGCTTCGATGCAAGCTACCAGGACGCGCACGCGAGCATCGCGTCGGGCGGGATCGGCCGGCCGTTCCTCGTGCGCTCGCAGACCACCGACCAGAACGACCCGTCCGGCTTCTTCGTCAAGTTCGCGCCCACGTCCGGCGGCATCTTCGTCGACATGAGCGTGCACGACATCGACATCGCGCGCTGGCTCCTCGGGTCGCCCAAGGCGCTGCGCGTGTTCTCGCTCGGCACCGTCGCGGTCCACGAGGGGCTGCGCGCATGCGGCGACGTCGACAACGGTGTGGCGATGTGCGAGTTCGCCGACGGGCGCATGGCGTGCTTCTACGCGTCGCGCACGATGGCGCACGGCCACGAGACGGCGACCGAGATCATCGGCACCGACGGGCGCCTCACCGTCGGCCGCGACGGCCGCGTCAACCACGTGGAGATCGCGGACGCGCACGGCATCCGCACGATCACGACGCCGACGTTCTACGAGCGCTTCGCCGAAGCGTTCCTGCGCGAGGAAATGCACTTCGTCGACTGCCGTCCGGTTCGACAAGCCGCTTGCGCTGTCGCTGCACGACGCGACGGAGGCCACGCGCATCGGCATCGCGCTGCGCGCGTCGCTGGCGGAGCATCGCGTGGTCGAGCTGTAACACCGGGATCCCGTCGAGGAGGATGATCATGTCAATGCGTATCGGAGCGGCTTTGGTGGCATTGAGTCTCGGCATGACGCGCGACCGGCGCTGCCGCGCAATCGCCGCGGCCCGACAGTGTTGTCGGCGACCGCGTGAAGCTGCTGACGCGCGGCACGCAATGGAAGCAGGTTGCCGCGATCCCGATGCAGTTCGACACGCAGCACCCGCAGGGAATGGTGAAGATCGGCGACGACTTCTACGTCTCGTCGGTCGAGATCAGGAAGCCCACGACGCGCTTTCCGCAACCCGTCGACGGGTACGACCGCGACACGGGCGAGGGCGCGGGACATCTCTTCAAGTTCGACAAGACCGGCAAGCTCCTGGCCGATCTGCCGCTCGGCGAGGGCTCGATCTATCATCCGGGCGGCATCGACTACGACGGCCGCTACATCTGGGTGCCGGTCGCCGAGTACCGACCGAACAGCGCCTCGATCGTCTACCGGGTCGATCCGGCGACGATGAAGGCGACCGAGGTGTTCCGCTTCAAGGACCACGTCGGCGGGATCGTGCACAACACCGAAGCGAAGACGCTCCACGGCGTGAGCTGGGGCTCGCGACGCTTCTATCGCTTCACGCTCGACGACCAGGGGCGTGTCACCAACGCGAGCGTCCCGCCGGCGGAGCTGCGCAAGATGAACAAGTCCGGCTACATCGATTACCAGGACTGCAAGTACCTGGGCGGCAACGAGATGCTGTGCAGCGGCCTCAACAACTACCAGGTGAAGAAGGACGGCCCACGCTTTCCCCTGGGCGGATTCGAGATCGTCGATCTGCGCACCGACCAGGCGATCGCACAGATGCCGATCGAGCTCTGGACCGAGTCCGGCTTTCCGATGACGCAGAATCCCTTCTGGATCGAATCCACGGCGACGGGTTTGCGCGCGTACTTCATGCCGGAAGACAACAAGTCCACGCTGTACGTCTACGAAGCGGACGTGAAGTGATGGATCGCTTCGATCTCTGTCGCGCGCTCGCGCGCGACGCCGGCAAGCTCGCGCACCGCGGATTCGGCACGTCGTCCACCAAGATGAAGGGCGTCCACGACGTCGTCACGGAGATGGACGGCGCGGTCGAGCGCTACATCCGCGCCCAGATCGCGCAGCGCTTTCCGCAGGACGCGGTGCTCGGCGAGGAGGAGGGCGGCGCCACCGGCGATCGGCTGTGGATCATCGACCCGATCGACGGCACGGCGAACTACGCGCGGGGATTGCCGCACTATTGCGTGTCGATCGGCTATCTCGAGCACGGCGTGCCCACGCTGGGTGCCATCTACGATCCGTCGCACGACTGGCTGTACGCCGCGGCGCGCGGCGAAGGCGCATGGCACGATGGCGAGCGCATGCACGTGAGCGACATCGCCGACATGCAGGCCGCGACCGTCGAATGCGGGTGGTCCACGCGCCGTCCGGCGTCGGCTTACGTCGAGCTCATCGGGCGCGTGCTCGCGGCCGGCGGTGCGATCCGGCGGGCAGGGTCGGGTGCGCTGGGACTCGTCGACGTCGCCGCGGGCCGCGTCGAGGCCTACACCGAGCTGCACATCAACTCGTGGGATTGCGCGGCCGGCATCGTGCTCGTGCAGGAGGCCGGCGGTTTCACGAACGATTTCTTCGCGGGCGACGGCTTGCGCTCCGGCAATCCGTTGATCGCGACCAACGCGGCGCTTTGCGGTAAGCTCGCCGGCGTCATCGGCATCCCAATAAGCCGCTAAGCCATCCCAGGAGGAACCATGCGTGTCTTGAATCTCGTTCGGGCCCTCGTGCCTGCTCTCGTGCTGGCGGCACCGCTGTCTGCAATGGCGCAAGGCGAGCTGGTCGTCTATTGCACGGTGCAGGAAGAGTGGTGCCGGCCGATGGTGCAGGCGTTCGAGAAGGCGACCGGCGTCAAGGTGTCGATGACGCGCAAGAGCTCCGGCGAGTTCTACGCCCAGATCAAGGCGGAGGCCGCCAATCCCAAGGGCGACATCTGGTGGGGCGGCACCGGCGATCCACACCTGCAGGCGGCCGAGGAAGGCCTCACCGAGCCGTACAAGTCGCCCAAGATGGGCGAGCTGCAGGACTGGGCAGTGCGGCAGTGGGAGGCATCGAAGGGCCGGACGGTGGGCGTATACGCCGGCGCGCTCGGCTACAGCTACAACACCGAGCAGTTGAAGAAGAAGAACATACCGCCGCCGACGTGCTGGGCCGACCTGACCAAGCCCGCGTTCAAGGACGAGATCCAGGTCGCCAACCCGAACTCGTCGGGAACGTCGTACACCATGCTCGCGACGCTCGTGCAGATCATGGGCGAGGACAAGGCGTTCGAGTACCTCAAGGCGCTGCACAAGAACGTGAACCAGTACACGAAGTCGGGCGCGGCGCCTGCGCGAGCGGCCGCCACGGGCGAGAGCCTCGTCGGCATCACGTTCCTGCACGACGCCGTGGTCCAGGCGGTCAACGGCGCGAACGTGACGATCGTGGCGCCGTGCGAAGGCACCGGCTACGAGATCGGCAGCATGAGCATCATCAAGGGCGCGAAGAACATGGACAACGCCAGGAAGTGGTACGACTGGGCGCTCACTCCAGAAGCGCAATCGATCTCAGGGCAGAACAAGGTGAGCTTCCAGGTCCCGTCCAACAAGACCGCGTTCGTGCCGCCGCAGTCGCCGAAGCTCGGCGACATCAAGCTCATCAACTACGACTTCGCGAAGTACGGCGGATCCGCCGAGCGCACGCGCCTCCTGACCAAGTGGGACAAGGAGGTGTCGGCGCTTCCGAAGTAGCTTCGTGGCCGAGACAGCGGCAGTTGCGACGGCAGTCTTCGCGCCGTCGGCGCGCGATCGCGCCACGCTGTACGTAGTCGCGGTCGCCGTCGCGGCATTGCTGGTCGTGCCATGGGCCGCCTCGGGCGGCCCTTCCGCTTTGATGCGGGCCATCGGCGGCGACGTGAGTCTGTGGCCGCTGCTCACCGCGTCGTTGATCGCGCTCGCTTGTGCTTACAAGGAGATCGATCGCGGGACCGCGATGGCGGCGGGATTCGCGGTCGCATGGGCGCTCGGCACGGCGCTCATCGTCGGGCATTCCGGGCCATCGTTCGGCTGGGGTCCTGCTATCGCGCTCGGCGCGCTCACCGTCGCGTTCGCGCGCGCCATCGCCCGTCGCGGCTTGTTCGCGGGCGATCCGACCGTCGCTACGATCGTCGTGGTGATCGCGGTGCTGCTGGCGATCTTCATCTTCTACCCGGTCGCCAAGTCGCTGCTCGCCGCGGTGTTCGATGCGCAAGGTCGCTTCGCTCCGCAGGTCGCCACGCAGCGCCTGTTCACCGAGGATATCTGGGGGCTCGGGTGCTTCGGCGGCGGCACGCGATGCGGCGTCGCGGTCAATTCCGCCATGCTCGCGACGATCGTCGGCATGCTGTCGACCTTGCTCGGCCTCGTGTTCGCGCTCGTCGTGCAGCGGGGCGGCCGCCGCTACTCGGGCATCCTGAAGCTCATGTCGATCCTGCCGATCGTCACGCCGCCGTTCGTGATCGCGCTGGCGCTCGTGGTGCTGTTCGGACGCACGGGATTGGTCACCGGCTGGCTCGACGCGTGCTGCGGCATTCCCCGCTCGCGCTGGATCTACGGGTTGCCGGGCGTGACCCTCGCACAACTCCTCACGTTCTCGCCCATCGCATTCATGATCCTGTTCGGCGCGCTGTCGGCGATCAGCCCCGCGCTCGAGGAAGCGGCGCAAACGCTGCGCGGCTCGCGCTCGCGCGTCTTTCGCACCGTCACGTGGCCGCTGTTGCGCCCGGCGCTCGCGAACGCGTTCCTGCTGGGCTTCGTCGAGAGCCTGGCCGACTTCGGCAACCCGATCGTGCTCGCCGGCAATTTCGAGGTGCTGTCGACGAAGATCTTCTTTGCTGTGGCGGGCGCGCAGCACGACCCGGGCCGCGCGGCAGCACTCGCCACCGTGCTGCTCGGCCTCACCCTGCTCGCCTTCTATCTGCAGCAGCGCTGGATCGGCAAGCTCTCGTACGTCACCGTGACCGGCAAGGGCGACGGTGGGCTGCCCGGCAAGCTGCCCAAGCCGCTGTGGACCACGTGCTTCAGCGTGGCGGGCCTGTGGATCGTCTTCACGCTCGTGTGCTACGCCGTCATCTTCGTCGGCGGCTTCGTCAAGGACATCGGCCGCGGCGACATGACGCCGTCGTTCGCCCACTTCGTCGCGGGATTCGGCATTGCCTTCGACAACAAGGCGAGCATGTTCGTCGGCTCCGCGTGGGACAGCCTCTTCACGACGATCGAGGTGGCCGCCATTTCGGCGCCGTTGACTGCGATCGTCGGATTGCTGGCGGCCTACGTCATCACGCGCCACCGCTTCGTCGGACGCCGTGCGTTCGAGTTCCTCACGCTCGTGAGCTTCGCGATTCCCGGCACGGTCATCGGCGTGTCGTACATCGTCGCGTTCAACGTGGCGCCGCTCGAGCTGACCGGCGGCATGGCGATCCTCGTGCTGTGCTTCGTGTTCCGCAACATGCCCGTCGGGGTGCGTGCCGGCGTCGCAGCGCTGGCGCAGATCGACAAGACGCTCGACGAGGCCTCGTCGACGTTGCGCGCGTCGACGCTGCGGACGTTGCGCGAAGTCATCCTGCCGCTCCTGCGGCCGGCCATCCTCGCCACGCTCGTGTTCAGCTTCACGCATGCGATGACGGCGGTCAGCGCCGTGATCTTCCTCGCCACGGCGAAGTACAACCTCGCCACGGTGTACGTCATCAATCGCGTCGAAGCGGGCGAGTACCCGCTCGCGATCGCGTACTCTGCGGTGTTGATCCTCGTCATGCTGTTCGTCCTGCTTGCCATGCAGCTGCTCGTCGGCGACACGCGGCTCGGACGCCGCCCTGCGGCTGCACTCGTCACCGGGAACTGACCATGTCCAAGATGCAAGGCGGCGTCGTCTTCGAGCGCGTGACCAAGAAATACGGCAGCGTGACCGCCGTCGACGACGTCTCGTTCGAGGTCGCGCAGGGCGAGCTCGTGACGCTGCTCGGGCCCTCCGGCTGCGGCAAGACGACCACGCTGCGCATGGTCGCGGGGCTCGAGGCGGTGACGGCCGGGCGCGTGCTCATCGGCGGCAAGGACGTCACGCTGCGCGCCGCCAACGAGCGCGACGTCAGCATGGTGTTCCAGTCGTATGCGCTGTTCCCGCACATGACGGTGCTGGAGAACGTGTGCTACGGCCCCATCTCGATGCGCATCGACAAGGCGAAGGCACGCGAGCTCGCCCGCGAGAAGCTGCGCATGCTCGGGCTCGCCGACTTCGAGAACCGCCTGCCCTCCGAGCTCTCCGGCGGACAGCAGCAGCGCGTCGCGGTCGCCCGCTCGCTCGTGCTCGAGCCCGCGGTGCTGCTGTTCGACGAGCCGCTGTCCAACCTCGACGCGAAGCTGCGCCGCCGCGTGCGCGAGGAGATCCGCGAGCTGCAGCAGTCGCTCGCGCTGACGGTGCTCTACGTCACGCACGACCAGGAGGAGGCGCTTGCCGTGTCCGACCACATCATCGTGATGAACGGCGGCAGGATCGCGCAGCAGGGCACGCCGAACAGCCTCTACGAAGCGCCGAACAGCCGCTTCCTCGCCGACTTCATCGGCGACGCGAATCTCATCGACGGCGAGCTCGCGCGCGCAGGTGAGCACGCTTCGTTCGCGTCGGGCGGCGTTTCGGCGCCGGTGCGCGCGAACGGCATGGCAGCCGGGCCCGGCGACGCTCGCCGTGCGCCCGCAGCGGCTGCGCGTGGTCGACGTGGCGCAAGGCGTGGTGCCCGGCGTGTGCAAGCGCGTCGCGTATCTCGGCAGCCGGATCGAGTACGTCGTGTCCACCGCGTGGGGCGAGCTCCTCGCATTCGACAACGAGCTGCATCCCCCGCGCCGCCGCGACGATGCCGTCGGCATCGCATTCGATCCCGATGCGGTGATCGTGCTCCCCCGCTGAAATAGGGACGTACCCCATTACAAGGCCTGGCATCATTTCTCGACGACAACAAAGGGGACGGACCCTGTAATGGGGTACGTCCCTATTTCAGTACTCGAGGTTGCCGAGCGCTATGAAGCCGCGCGCTGGATCGGTCGCGCGGCGGGCGAGCTGGCGCTCGACTACTTCCGCAATCGCGACCGCCTCGACGTCGAAGTCAAGGGCGTGTCCGATTACGTGAGCCACGCCGACCGCGACGTCGAGAACACCATCCGGCGCGAGCTCGCCGCTGCGTTCCCCGGCGACACGTTCCTCGGCGAGGAAACGGCCGCTGCGTTCGACGGGCCGATGGAGCGGTGCTGGGTGGTCGATCCGATCGACGGCACGCACAACTTCCTGCGCGGCACGCCGTACTGGAACGTGTCGATCGGCTTCGTCGCCGGCGGCGTCACGCAGGTAGGAGTCGTCTACGATCCGCCGGCGGATGCGCTCTATCACGCGCGCCGCGGCGGCGGCGCATTCTGCCAGGTGGCGGGGCGCGATACGCCGATTCGGGCGGCCGCCACCTCATCGGTGTCAGGCAGCTACGTCGTGCTCGGTCATCACGACCGCTCGTTCGACGCGCGTTACTTCGACATCCGGCGGCGCATGATGGAGCGCGGCATCGCGATGCGCAATTTCGGGGCCGCGGCGCTGCAGCTCGCGCACGTCGCGAGCGGGAGGCTCGACGGCTTCATGGAGCTCCAGCTTTCCTGGTGGGATGCCGTGGCCGGATTGCTCCTCGTCGAGGAAGCCGGCGGCTGGCACGCGCCGTTCGCGCCCCCGTCGCCCACGTCCAAGGCGATGTGCGTCGCCTGCGCGCCGGCGCTCGCCGGCGAGCTCTCGCGCCTCGTCGTCGCGGACTAGCGTGCCTTGTCGAAGTCGCCGGCGAACGCGTACGCGAAGTCGCCCGGCTTGAAGTACTTGCGGAACGCGGCGTTGACGTCCGAGGTCGTCAGCTTCGCGATCGCGGCGTCCACCGCGGCCGAGACCGCGAACGTGCGGCCCAGGTAAGCCTGGCCCGCGAGCGCGCCGGCGATGCCCGCGTCCTCCGTGCGGGACAGCTGGCGACGCTGCAGCACGCCGGTTCTCGCCGCTTCCACTTCCGCGTCGGTGAAGCCGTCCTTCACCGCGCGATCGAACTCCTCGGTGATGCCCGTGCGCACGCGCGCGAGATTCTCCGGCGCGAAGATGGCGTACATGCCAATGGCGCTGTTGGCATCGATCGGATTGGCCTGGAAGTAGGTGGCCGCCCCGTAAGAAAGCCCGTCCTTCTGCCGCAAGCGGTCGGGAATGCGCGCCGACGACGAGTCGCCGAGGATGAAGCTCGCAACGAGCAGCGCGGGATAGTCGGGATTGAGATCGTTCAGCGGCAGCCGCTCGCTGCCCACCAGGAATGCGTTCGCCTTGTCCGGAACGACGACGCGCAGCGCCGCGGCCTGGTTCGGGATGAAGGGATCCGGAACCCGCGCATACGGGGACGGGCTCTTCCAGTCGCCGAAGAGCTGCGCGACGAGCGGCTTGATGGCGTCCGCGTCGAAGTCGCCCACGATCGCGATCTCGGCGTTGCTCGCGCCATAGAACTTCGAGTGAAAGCTCTTGACGTCCTCCAGCGTCGCCGCGGCGTTGTTCGCGATGCTCTCCTCGATCGTCGGCACGTACCGCGGGTCGCCGCGCGGATACGGGTTGGCGTGCCGGCCGAGCGCCCTCTGCGCGATGGCCTGCGGCTCCGTCTTCGACGCTTCGAGCGACGTCGCGCGCTGGCGCTTCAGCGTCTCGAATTCCGCGGCGGGGAACGCGGGCTCGCGCATCACTTCGGCCACGAGGCGAAGCACGTCGGGCAGTTGCGCGCGATACGTCGACAACGAGCCCTGGGCGCCGGTCTGCGTGCCCGTGACGCTCGCCTTCGCGCGCAGCTTGTCGAACGTGTCCTCGATCTCCTGCCGCCCACGCTTCGTCGTCCCGCGCATCAGCATGTTTCCGGCGAGCGTGCCGGTCGTCGCCTTGTCGAAGACCGATTTCTCGTCGCCAAAATGAAGCGCGATGCTGACGCTCACCGCTTCGCCGCGCGTCTTGCGCGGCAAGAGCGCCACCTTCATGCCGTTGGGAAGGGTGAAGCGCTGGGTCCGGGCGTCGAGGTTGGCGGGAGACGGGTCGAACGCCTCGCCCGCGACGGACGCCGTGTCGCCCTTGTAATCCTTGGTCATTGCGGCGATGTCGACCGCCACGGGCGCCGGCGCGCGATCCGGCTTCGCGTCGGGAACGTATTCGCCGACCGTGACGTTGGAGCGCTTGAAATAGTCGAGCGCCACGCGCTGCACGTCGGCCGCCTTGACGGCGCGGTACTGATCGCGCTGGATGAAGAACAGCCTCCAGTCTCCCAGCGCGATCGATTCGGAGATCGCGACGCCGAAAGCCTGCGGGTCGTTGATCGTCTCGTCGAAGTTCTTCGCGTTGCGCGCACGCACGCGCGCGACCTCGGCTTCCGTGATCGGCTCCTTGGCGACGTTGGCGATCGTCGCAAACATCGCGTCGCGCACGGGCCCGAGCGGTTCGCCGTCGGGCACTTGCGCCCAGAGGGTGAGCACGCCGGGATCCTTCGTCGTGAACGCCCACGACGACACGGACGACGCCTTCCTGGTCTCGACCAGCGCCTTGTACAGCCGCCCCGACGGCGCGAGCGTCAGGACATCGCCGAGGACGTCGGCAGCGACGAAGTCCGGATGGGCGCCGCGCGCGACGTGATACATGAGGCCGACGTATTGCGAGTTGCCGACGCGGCGCAGCGTCACGCTCGCGCTCGCCGTCCTGCACCGGGTCCTCCGTATAGATGCGGGGCAGCGCGCGCGTGGGCTTGGGAATCGGGCCGAAATACTTGGCGATCAGCGCAAGCGTCGCCTCGGGCTCGAACTTGCCGGCGACCGTGAGCACCGCGTTGTCGGGCTGGTAGTACAGCTTGTAGAACGCCTGCAGCCGGCCGATGTCGACGTTCTCGATGTCCGAGCGCGCGCCGATCGCCGATGTGGCCGTAGTTGTGCCACTGGTATGCGGCGACCCGAGCATGCTGACCGAACAGCACGCGCTGCGGGTTGTTCTCGCCGCTCTCGAACTCGTTGCGCACGACGGTCATCTCGGAGTCGAGGTCGCTCTTGCGGATGAACGAGTTGACCATGCGGTCGGCTTCCATCTCGAGCGCCCACTCGAGGTTCTCGCTGGAAGCGTTGAACGACTGGAAATAGTTCGTGCGGTCGAAACCCGTGGAGCCGTTGAAGGCCATGCCACGCTTGCCGAGCTCCTGCATGATGTTGCCGCGCGACGGCGTGCCCTTGAACACGAGGTGCTCGAGGAGGTGCGCCATGCCCGTCTCGCCGTAGCTCTCGTGCGCGGATCCCACCATGTACGTGACGTTCACGGTCGTCTTGGGCTTCGTCGCATCCGGAAACAGCAGCACCGTGAGTCCGTTGGCGAGCTTGTATTCGGTGACGCCCTCGACGGTTGCGCCCTGGGTGACGCCGGGCGGCAGCGCCGCGTGCGCGCCAACGGCGACGAAGAACGAGAGCGCGACGAGGCGCAGCACAGCAGGGAGTCTCATGGTCATGGGTGGCGTGCGAAGTCTCCCGCATACACGAGCGCGAGACCTTCGGATTGCATGTACTTGCGGAATGCCGCGTTGACGGCGGTTGGCGTCGCCGCCGCGACGGCGGCGTCGGCTTTCTCGTTGAACGCCCACGTGCGCCCGACATGGAGCTGCTGCACGAGGGCGGCGGCGACGTTGGCGTCCTGCGAGCGGTTCAGCATGCGGCGCTTCAGAACGACGGCCTTGCCTTCCTCGACTTCGGCATCGGTGAAGCCTTCCCGCGCGACGCGCGTGAACTCCTCGTTCAGCGCGGTGGCGAGCCTTGCGCGATTTTCCGGCGCAAAGATCGCGAGCACGTTGAGCGTGGAGTTGGGCTCGAAGGAGTTCCAGCCGACGTACGCATACACGCCGTAGCTCAGGCCGTCGCGCTCGCGGATGCGCTTCCACAGGCGCGACGTCGCGCCTTCGCCGAGGAGGAAGGTCGCGACGCTGGTGGCCCCGAACTCGCTGCTCTCGTCGTTGATGGACAGCGCGAGATCGCCGAACAGCGCGGCGTTGGCCTTGTCGGGTGTCTCGACGGTCACGACCGTCGGCGCTTTCTTCACGAGAGGCTCGGGAACGCGCGCGTAAGGCGCCGCCTTCTGCCACGTGCCGAACGTGTCCTCGAGCACCTTGCGCGTCGCGTCCACGTCGAAGTCGCCGACGATCGCGATCTCGCCGGTGCCTCCGACGAACTTGCGGTGAAAGCGGCGCAGGTCGTCGGCCGTGGTCTTCCTGACGAGCGCGATCGACTCCTCGATCGTCGGCACGTAGCGCGGGTCGCCCATCGGATACGGATTGCCGTAGCGGCGGACGGCACGGCGCGTGATCTTCTCCGGATCGGCGCGCGAGCCGTCGAGCTCGGTGATCTCCTCGCGCTGCAGCTTCGCGTACTCGGTCTCCGGGAACGAGGGCTCGCGCAGCATCTCGGCGACGAGGCGCAGCGTGTCGGGGAGCTCCTTGCGATACGTCTCGGCGGACGCGGACGTGCGCGCTTCCGCCCCGTTGAACGTGACTTTCGAGCGCAGCTTGTCGAGCGTGTCCTCGATGTCCTGGCGCGATCGCTTCGCCGTGCCGCGCGCGAGCATCTCGGCCATGAGCGAACCCTGCGGCGCGGCGCCGAAGAGCGACTTCGCGTCGCCCTGGTCGATCTGCAGTGCCACCTTGACGGTCTCGCCACGCGTCTTCTTCGGCAGCAGCGCGACCTTCATGCCGTTGGCGAGCGTGATGCGCTGCGTGCGCGACTCGAGATTCGCGGGCGTCGCCACGAACAGCTCGCCGGCGCTGGCGGCGGGATCGCCCTTGTAATCCTTCACCAGCGCGGCGACGTCGACCGCCGCGACGAGCGGCGCGCGGTCGGGCTTCGCGTCGGGAATGAACTGCGCGACCGACCGATTGGACGGCTTGAGATATTGGAGCGCGACGCGCTGCACGTCCGCGGGCTTCAGGGCCCGCCAGCGATCGCGTTGCAGGAAGAAAAGGCGCCAGTCGCCGGCGGCGATCGACTCCGACAACCGGACGCCGAAGCGCGTGGGGTCGGACAACGCCTCGTCGATGTGCTTCAGTTCGCGTGCGCGCACGCGGTCGAGCTCGGCCTGGGTGATCGGCTGCCCGGCCACGCCTTCGAGCGTTGCGATGGCGGACTCGCGTGCGACGTCGATGGAGTCGGTGAGCGGCACTTGCGCGTTGAACATGATGAAGCCGGGGTCGAGGAGCTCGGCGGCCCACGACCCCACGGCGCTCGCCTTCTTCGTTTCCACGAGCGACTTGTAGAGGCGGCCGGCGGGCGCGATCGTCATGATCTCGGCGAGCGCGTCGATCGCGACGTAGTCGGGATGCGCGCCCGGAACACCGTGGTAGGCCACGCCGACCAGCTGTTCGTCACCGACCCGACGAATCGTCACGATGCGCTCGCCGTCCTGGACCGGCTCCACCGTGTACAGGCGGGGAAGCGTACGGGTGGGCTTGGGGATTGCGCCGAAATATTTCGCCACCCATGCGAGCGTCTGGTCCGGATCGAACGCGCCTGCGATCACCACCACCGCATTGTCCGGCTGGTAGTACGTCCTGTAGAAGGCGCGCAGGCTCTCGACGTCCACGCCTTCCACGTCCGAGCGCGCGCCGATCGTCTCCTTGCCGTAGTTGTGCCAGCGGTACGAGGAGCCGATCAGGCGCTCGAAAAGGATCTCGGACGGGTTGTTCTCCCCACGCTCCATCTCGTTGCGCACGACCGTCATCTCGCTGTCGAGGTCCTTGCGGTCGACGCGGGAGTTGACCATGCGGTCGGCTTCCATCGAGATCGCCCACTCGAGGTCGGCGGCCGAGGCGTTGAACGTCTCGTAGTAGTTGGTACGGTCGTACCACGTCGAGCCGTTGTTGCGCATGCCGCGCTTGCCCATCTCCGCCCAGACGTTCTCGCGCGTCTGCGTGCCCTTGAACAGCATGTGCTCGAGGAGATGCGCCATCCCGGTCTCGCCGTACTTCTCGTGGCGCGATCCCACGAGGTAGGTGATGTTCACGCTGGTCGAGGCAGACCCGGCATCGGGGAACAGCACGACGCGCAGGCCGTTGGCGAGCCGGTATTCGGAGATGCCTTCGACGGTGGCGACCTGGCTCGCGCCCGGCGGCAACGCGGCGTTGGCACTCGCGAACGCGAGGAGGAGCGAGGCGGCGAAGACGCGTAGGTTCATGAGGAAACGCTGCGGAAAAAGGGCCGCCGCAGTATAGCGCCGGCCAGATTAAGACGAGCTTAGGCGCGCTGCGCGGGCAATCGCGTCACCGCGACGGCCGAAACGGCGGCGATGACGGCGAGCAGCATGAGCAGGAACGAGAAGCCGTTGGCCTTGACGAGCGGCCCCAGCATCCAGACCGCGAGCGAGCTCACGCCGAACGCGATGGCGAGGCGAACGCCCGCCACGCGCGAGCGCATGCGGTCGTCGACGTAGCGGACGATCAGCGCGTCGGTGAACGGAATCGCACCGAAGACGAACGCCATGAAGACGATCGCGACCGCGTAGAACACCCATCCGCTGGCCAGCGCGGCGAGCAGGAACAACGGAATCTGCGCGAGCACGATGGACAGGAAGAGCCGCTTCAGCGGATAGCGGTCGATGGCGCGGCCGACGACGAGCTGCGAGAACGATGCGATGACGTAGACGAGCCCGAGCAGCGCGCCGATCACGGCGGGATCCGCGGTCACGTTGCGCAGGCGATCGGCCATGAGCTCGCCGTTGCCGTTGGTGGTGAAGTTGAACACGAGGCTGCCGCACGTCGACGTCACGGTCAGCACGAGCACCGCTTTCACGAGCTCGCTGCGCGGCAGGGCCGACTGCTTCGCGCGCGCGTCGCGACGGCGGCGCGGCTTCCTGCGGCACGACGCGCCAGAACAGGATGCCGAGCGCGATGGTCACGATGCCCGGCACGACGAATGCCATGCGCCAGCCGAAGTACTTCACGAGAAAGCCCGTGAGGACGGCCGCGACGGCGATGCCGAGGTTGCCGACGAGCCCGTTGACGCCGATGACCGCGCCCGGGCGCGTCGTGTGCTGGACCAGCATCGGGATGCCGACCGGGTGGTAGATGGACGCGAACGCACCCATCACCGTGAGCGCGGCGGCGAGCTGCCAGGCGTTCTGCGTGATCGACGCGAGCAGGCAGGACACGCCGATCCCGAAATGGAACACGACCATCATCGCGCGTCGACCCCAATGGTCGCCGAGGCGTCCCGCCGGCACCGACCCGAGACCGAAGAGCACGAAGGCGCCGGTCGCGTACGGCATCAGGTCTTCCCAGCGGGCGAACCCGAAGTCGACGGCGATCGCGCCGACCGCGGTCGCGAAGATCAGCAGGACAAGGTGGTCGATCGCGTGCGCGACGTTGAGGAGCACCGTCGTGAGCGGCGGGTGCTCGACGACATCGGGCGAGACGGCTGCGGTGGCGGACGGCGGAGGCATGGTGACCGATGCGCGGGAACCGCTACTTTACGCGCCCCGGCCGGACGCCGGGCCCTTGCGCTCACGCCGGCGCGCACATCACGACGAGATCGACGCCGTCGCCCTCCGCGATCCACCCCTTGCCGACCATCGCGGCGCGAATGCCCGCATCGACCATGTAGCGATGATTGGCATCCGCGCGCCCGCTGAACACGCGATAGACGTTTCGCGTGCCGGGCGGGCACGTGCCCTGCACGGGCAGCGTCATGTGGAAGAACTGCGGGTCCTCGTTGACGAACGTCGGGTTGGCATCCCGGGTCGCGTTGCATTCCTGGGTCCCGCGCCCGTAGAAGTGCGAGTTGCCGAGGGACGGCGGTATGCAGAACCGGCATACGGGCGAACTGCCGGCGGTGGCGGTGACCGAAACCCTGAACGACTGGCCGGTGCGCACCCATCCCTTGATGGTGGTGCCCGCATCCAGCAGCGCAATCTCGTCGGCGACGTGCGTGAGGAAATAGTGGTCGAGCTCGGCGTTGTAGAACTCGACGGCGGTCGCCGTCACATTGTCCAGCGAGACAAATGCCCAGCGAAGGATTCAGGCGGTCGATGAACTCCGATGCGCGCCGCGCCGGCCAATCTTGTTGACGCTTACGTTAACGTAAAGTAGGCTTTCCTGCCCATGCCGGTCGCGGGCGGTTCGGCCGCGAAGCGCGGTGTAAGCTGTCCCGCCCGGCACGTTGCACGATTTCGAGGTTCGCGATGAACGACGCCAGCCGACCGCCGCTCGTCTACAAGACCGTCAACAAGGTGCGCTTCGTCACGGCAGCGAGCCTGTTCGACGGCCACGACGCGTCGATCAACATCATGCGACGCATTCTCCAGGCCACGGGCTGCGAGGTGGTCCACCTCGGGCACAACCGCAGCGTCGAGGAGATCGTGAACTGCGCACTGCAGGAAGACGCGCACGGCATCGCGATCTCGTCGTACCAGGGCGGCCACGTCGAGTTCTTCAAGTACATGATCGACCTCCTGCGCGAGCGCAGCGGTGGTCACATCAAGGTGTTCGGCGGCGGCGGCGGCGTGATCGTGCCGTCCGAGATCCAGGAGCTGCACGACTACGGCGTGACGCGCATCTTCTCGCCCGAGGACGGCCAGCGACTGGGCCTGCAGGGAATGATCAACGAGATCGTCGCGGCATGCGACACGGACCTCGCGGCGCAGGTTCCTTCGTCGGTCGCCGCATTGCGCGAGGGCTCGCGTCACGAGCGCACGCATGCGCTGGCACGCATCGTCACCGCGCTCGAGAACGGCGTTGCGCCGCCGGCGCTGCGCGCCGAGCTGCACGCGGCGGCAGGGGAAACGAAGACGCCGACGCTCGGGATCACCGGCACGGGCGGTGCGGGCAAGAGCTCGCTCACCGACGAGATCGTGCGCCGCTTCCGGCTCGACCAGCACGATGCGTTGCGCATCGCGATCGTGTCCATCGACCCGTCGCGCCGCAAGTCCGGCGGCGCGCTGCTCGGCGACCGCATCCGCATGAACGCGATCGAGCACCCGAACATCTACATGCGCTCGCTCGCGACGAGGGACACCGGCAGCGAAGTCAGCAAGGCGCTGCCGGACGTCATCGCTGCGTGCAAGGCCGCGGGATTCGACCTCGTGATCGTCGAGACCTCGGGCATCGGGCAGGGCAATGCCGCGATCGTGCCGCTGGTCGACACGTCGCTCTACGTGATGACGCCCGAGTTCGGCGCGGCAAGCCAGCTCGAGAAGATCGACATGCTCGACTTCGCCGACTTCGTCGCGATCAACAAGTTCGACCGCAAGGGCGCGCAGGACGCGCTGCGCGACGTGCGCAAGCAGTTCCAGCGCAACCGCGAGGCGTGGAAGACGCCGGCCGACGAGATGCCGGTGTTCGGCACGATCGCTGCGCGCTTCAACGACGACGGCGTCACCGCACTCTACCAGGCGATCGCTGCGAATCTCGCGGGGAAGGGGCTCGCGCTTGCGAAGGGAACGCTCGCGACCGTCGCCGTCCGGCAATCGTCGTCGCGGACCGCGATCGTGCCGGCGGCGCGCGTGCGCTATCTCGCGGACATCGCGGAGACGGTGCGCAAGTATCACGCGTGGGCGGACGGCCAGGCGCGCATCGCGCGCGAGCGCCAGCAGCTGCGTTCGGTGAAAGCGATGCTCGGCAGGGAAGCGCCGGACCTCGATGCGCTGCATGCGGAACGCGACGCGAAGCTCGATGCGCGCGCCCGGAAGCTCCTCGACATGTGGCCGCAGACGAAGGCGGCGTACGGCGGGCGACGAGTACGTCGTGAAGATCCGCGACAAGGAGATCCGCACCGCGCTGACCACGACGTCGCTGTCGGGCACCAGGGTGCGCAAGGTCGCGTTGCCGAAATACGAGGACGATGGCGAAGTGCTGCGATGGCAGCTCCGGGAGAACGTGCCGGGCAGCTTCCCGTTCACCGCCGGCGTGTTCGCGTTCAAGCGCGAGAACGAAGACCCGACGCGCATGTTCGCGGGCGAAGGCGATCCGTTTCGCACCAACAGGCGCTTTCACCTGCTGGCCGACGGCATGCCGGCCAAGCGGCTGTCGACCGCATTCGATTCGGTCACGCTGTACGGCAACGATCCCGCGGTGCGTCCGGACATCTACGGCAAGGTCGGCAACTCCGGCGTGTCGATCGCGACGCTCGACGACATGAAGGTCCTGTACTCGGGCTTCGACCTGTGCGCGCCGAACAACTCGGTGTCGATGACCATCAACGGACCGGCGCCGACGCTGCTCGCGATGTTCATGAACACCGCGATCGACCAGCAGATCGACAAGTTCCGCGCCGACAACAACCGCGAGCCGACCGACGACGAGGCGGACAAGATCCGCGCGTGGACGCTCGCCACGGTGCGCGGCACCGTGCAGGCCGACATCCTGAAAGAGGACCAGGGCCAGAACACGTGCATCTTCAGCACGGAGTTCTCGCTCAAGGTGATGGGCGACATCCAGTCGTACTTCGTCCATCACGACGTGAAGAACTTCTACTCGGTGTCGATCTCCGGCTATCACATCGCCGAAGCCGGCGCCAATCCGATCTCGCAGCTGGCCTTCACGCTCAGCAACGGGTTCACGTTCGTCGAGGCGTACCTCGCGCGCGGCATGCACGTCGACGACTTCGCGCCGAACCTCTCCTTCTTCTTCAGCTACGGCATGGACCCGGAGTACTCCGTGATCGGACGCGTCGCGCGGCGCATCTGGGCGGTGGCAATGAAGGAGCGGTACGGCGCTGCCGAGCGGTCGCAGAAGCTCAAGTTCCACTCGCAGACGTCGGGCCGGAGCCTGCACGCGCAGGAGATCTCGTTCAACGACATCCGCACGACCCTGCAGGCGCTGATCTCGACGTACGACAACACGAACTCGCTGCACACGAATGCGTACGACGAGGCGATCACCACCCCCACCGAGGAGAGCGTGCGCCGGGCGATGGCGATCCAGCTCATCATCAACCGGGAATGGGGCCTCGCCAGGAACGAGAACCCCAACCAGGGCTCCTTCATCATCGACGAGCTCACCGATCTCGTCGAAGAGGCGGTGCTGAAGGAGTTCGAGGCCATCTCCGAGCGCGGCGGCGTGCTCGGCGCGATGGAGACGGGGTACCAGCGTGGGAAGATCCAGGAAGAGTCGCTGTACTACGAGCACATGAAGCACGACGGGACGTACCCGATCGTCGGCGTGAACACCTTCCGCAATCCGCACGCCGACGCAGCACCCCAGAAGATCGAGCTCGCGCGCTCGTCGGAGGAGGAGAAGCAATCGCAGCTCGCGCGCCTCGCCCAGTTTCACGCGGCGCACGCCAACGATGCGCCGGCTGCGCTCGCGCGCCTGAAGCAAACGGTCATCGACAACGGCAACGTGTTCGCCGAGCTCATGAGCACGGTGCGCGTGTGCTCGCTCGGCCAGATCACCAGCGCGTTGTTCGAGGTCGGCGGCCAGTACCGCCGGAGCATGTGACGCGACGCTAGAGCGTCATCACGATCCGCACGTCGTCCGGCACCCGCTCGGCCGACGCGACCACGCGGCCCGCTGCACGCTGGAAGAGAAGGTCGATGCTCGATGGTCCCACCGCGAGCTTGCGCACGGCGAGGCGCTCGAGCTCGCGCGGCAGCGTCGGCCGGTCGATGCGCACTTCGCGCGCAACGGCATCGATGGTGACGCCGAGACACGCCTGCAGCACCATGAATACTGCACCCGCGGACCACGCCTGCGGCAGGCACGCGACGGGATAAGCGATCGGCGGCTCGCCGGGACGGCGCGCGAAGCCGCAATGCAGCTCGGGCATGCGCATGCCGAAGTGCGACGCTGCGCGAAACAATTCGTCGAGCCAGTGTGCGGCCGCGTGTTTGTTGCCGTAGCGCGCGAATCCGGCTGCGCAGATCGCGGTGTCGTGCGGCCACACCGATCCGTTGTGATACGACATGGGATTGAAGTTGGCCTGGTCGCGCCCGAGCGTGCGAATGCCGAAGCCCGAGTCGAACGGGGCCGCGGTCAGACGCTCCATCACTTTCGTCGCACGATCGGGGGCAGGCAGGCCCGCGTAGAGCAGATGGCCCGCGTTGGATGCGCAGACGCGGCACAGCGCCCGCTGGGCGTCCAGCGCGATGCCGTAGAACCCTTCGTCTTCCATCCAGAACTGTGCTTCGACACGACTGCGAATGTCCTCCGCGCGCACCAACCAGCCCTGCGCGGACGCGGGGTCGCCGCGCATCCGCGCGAGCGCCGCCATCGCGACGCACGCGGCGTGCGCGTAACCCTGCACCTCGACGAGCGCGATCGGGCTGAGCGCCATCGAGCCGTCGGCGTGGAACACCGAGTCCGCGCTGTCCTTCCAGCCCTGGTTCGCCAATCCCGTCGCTGCGCCGCGCCGGTACACGAGGAGACCGTCGATGCTCGCGCCCTCGATCCAGCCCATTGCCGCGACCAGCGACGGCCAGAGGCGATCGATGAGCTCGAGGTCGCCCGTGCGCTGCGCGTAGGCGCCCGCGAGCATCACGAACAGGGGCGTCTGGTCCACTCCGCCGAAGTAACGGGCGAACGGCACTTCGCCGAGCACCGCCATCTCGCCTTTGCGCGTCTCGTGCAGCACCTTCCCGGGGCCTGCGTCCGAGAACGCCGAGGGCTCGTCGGCCTGGTGTGCCGCGAGGAACGACAGCACGCCGCGCGCCAGCGACGGGTCGATCCACAGCATCTGCAGGGCAGTCACGATGCCGTCGCGGCCGAACGTCGTGGCGAACCACGGGATGCCCGCATACGGGTACGGTCCGGTGGAGAGCTGGGTAGTCAGGAGCGCGAGATCAGCTCGCGACTTCGAAAGCCACACGCCGAAGAGCTCACCGGAGCATTCGATCGATGCGCCGCGCCTGCGGGTCCAGCGCATCGCCCGCCGCGCACGGGCAGCGAGCGCGCGAAAGCGGGGCTCGCCGACGTCGCCCGCAGGGGCGGGACCGATGTCGACGTAGATGGTCGCGCGCCCGCGATCCGCCAGCGCGATGTCGTACTCCGCACGATCGTCGGACAGGGCGTGCGGCGGCGGATGGAACGTGATCGCGCATGCGCGCGTCACGCCGTCGAGGCCCGCGTAGCGCAGCTGCACGCCGTCGGCGGCGACTTGCGGCGGGAGGTGACGGCCGCGCTGCTTACGGCGCATCCCGCGCACCTCGAAGATGTCCGAAAAATCGGACGCGAAGTGGAAGGCCACCGGCACCCGCACCGCCCGGCCGCCGAAGTTGTGAAGATCGACGCGCTCGTGCACCCGGCCGTCGAACACGAAGCGCGTGCGCGCCACGTGCACGATGCCGCGCGGCGTCGAGCGGTCGCCGAGCTCGGGCAGGGCGCGATTCGTCAGGTGCGCGGTGAAGTACACGTTGTCGCGGCTGACGTCGGACGTGAGCAGCGACGGCTGCGTGCCGCCGACGCGCAGGATCCAGCGCGACAGGACGCGCGTGTCGTCGCGGAATACGCCGTCGTCCCGGCCGTGGATGTCGCCGTGCGCGTCGGCGACGACGAACGTGTCGGCGTGCTTCAGCGCGTACAGGCGCAGCGGCCGATCGAGGTCGGCGGCGTCCAGGTCGTCGGCGGCCGGACTCCGCGGCTGCGCCGTCGCGTTCACGACGCCGTGCGGGCTTGCGCGAGCTGCGACGTAGCACCTCCATCCGCCGCGATCATGTCCGCATACACCTGCACATACCGCGCAGCCATCACGGGCGCCGCAAACCGTTTCTCGAACACGCGGCGTATCGTCGCCCGGTCGAGCGCCGCCGCGCGACCGCAAGCTTCCACCGCGGCGTCCTCGCTTTCGACGATGAATCCGGTAGTGCCGTCGTCGATGACCTCCGGAACCGAGCCGCAGCGCCATGCGATCACCGGCGTGCCGCGCGACATCGCCTCGATCATGACGAGGCCGAACGGCTCGGGCCAGTCGATGGGAAAGAGGAGCGCGACCGCACCTTCGAGCAACGCGAGCTTCTCGCGCTCGGGAAGCTCGCCCAGGAACTGGACGTGCGGCTCGTCGATCAACGGCTCGATCGTCTCGTTGAAGTAACGCGCATCGGCATCGTCGACCTTGGCGGCGACCCGCAGCGGGATGCCGGCGCGTCGCGCGATGCGGATGGCGCGATCGAGGCGCTTCTCGTGCGAGATACGCCCGACGAACGCGACGTACTCGCCTGGCGGGCGCGGTCCGGCTTCAGCGTGCAGCGGCATGCCGTGATAGACCGTTGCCGCCCAGTTCGCGCGCAGCAGCGGACGCCTTTGGTGGTCTGAAATGGAGACGAGCCGGAACGCAGGCCACGCGCGGTAGGCGCCGGCCAGGTCCTCGATGTCGAGCCGGCCGTGCAGCGTCGTCACGCAGCGCGACGCGAGCGACGCGAACACCGGGAAGTGAAGGAGATCGGTGTGGAAGTGCAGCACGTCAAAGTCTGCGGCGCGTGTGAAGACGTCGTGCAGCATCGCAAGATGCGCGGCAATGTCGGATTTGCAAGGCGTGTCATCCAGGCGCAGTGCGCGCTCGCGGCTCGCGTGCAGCTTCGCGCGCGTGTGCGAATCGCCGCTCGCGAAGAGCGTGACGTCGTGACCCAGGTCCGTCAGCGCGTCGACGAGGTACGCGACGACGCGCTCGGTGCCGCCGTACAGACGGGGAGGCACCGATTCGAATAGCGGCGCGATCTGCGCGATGCGCAGACGTTCAACCGGCGTCAGCCGGCCGGGATGCCGCTCGGGGCCTGCTGCTGCGACGCGATCCACGATCAGTCGAGTTAACCACCCTTCGTCCGTCGTCGAGGTCGGCTGCGTCCCGAAAGCCCTGTAAGCCGCGGGATTACGTAGATCTACTCGGTAATGGCGCGGTACACCTTGACGTCCACGCTGCCTTCGAGCAGCCCCTGCTCCTCTCGCCGCTTGCGGTAGTCCGCAAGGTGCGGCGAGGCGCGATGTGCGTCGAACGCGGCATCGTCGACATAGGTCTCGTAGAAGAGGAAAGCGTCGGGATCCTTCGTCGAGCGGTGCACGCGATAGGCGAGGCATCCCGGCTCGCTCTCGCGGACCACGCCGGCCTGTTCCGTCAGGAGAGCCGCAAGCGCATCGGCCTTGCCCTTTGCCGCGCGCAGCGTGGCGACCACGGTGACGGTGCTCATGTCCGCGGTCGTCATGCGAAGCACGGCCCGAACTCGCGGACCTCGATGGTCGCCCACTCGGCCGCGGGCACCTCGCTCGCGATCGCGATGGCCTCGTCGCGCGTGTCGCAGTCGAGGATGAAATAGCCGCCGACCATTTCCTTCGACTCGGCGAACGGTCCGTCGATGAGCATCGGCTTGCCGTCGCGCACCTTGACGCGCGTGCCGCTGGTGTCAGTTGCGAGCGACTGGCTCGTGCGCAAGACGCCGCGCGCCTTCAGCGCCGTCGAGTAATCCTGCATGCGCTGGTACACCGCGCGGCCTTCCGCCTCGGTGCGCTGCTGGCGCTGCCCGCGCGGCTCCATGATGATGAGCATGTACGGCACGTTGAAGAGTCCCGCCTTCGAAACGACAAGGTTACCGCGTTTGCGGCTAGAGCCTCCAGTCCCGTTCCCATGGCGCGTTGTTGATACGACCCGGGTCGAGCCCGATGTCGCGCAGCTCGCGGTCGCTCATCGACTCGAGCGCGCGCGCGTCCTCGCGCGCCTTGGCGCGCGCGGCGAGCCAGGCATCCAATGCACGGGCCGACACGTGCAGCCAGGTGCCCGCCTTCCACAGGAACGCGGCGGGTGCGTAACGCCTCGCATAGGCGTGCATGGCTACCTCCTTCCCGGGGAAGGAAGGCCGTACGGAAGCAGGATCTCGTTGATGTGCGGCATGGCCAGCTCCTCGAAGCTACGGTGACGCTGGTAAGCCTAATGCGCCAGACTTAGGAGAGGAATCGATATCTTTGAACCAGTTTGGTAAGCTTGGCTAACCAATGGCGCGACTTCCCCTCAACACGCTCGCGGCGTTTCGCGCGGTGGCCGAAGTGCAGAACCTGCGCGCGGCGGCGGACGCATTGCATCTCACCCACAGCGCCGTGAGCCAGCAGATCCGTGGCCTCGAGGAGCACCTCGGTTTCCATCTCTTCGATCGGCGAGGGCGGCGCGTCGTGCTCAACGCGGCGGGTCTCGCGCTGCTGCGCAGCGTGCAGGGCGCCTTCGCGCAGCTCGACGACGGCGTGCAGGCGGCGGCAGCGGCGGCGACGGGGGCGGCGCAACGCCTGCGGATCACGGTGCTGCCGTCGTTCGCGCAGAGGTGGCTGCTTCCCCGCATCGCACGCTGGCGGGACCGCTATCCGAATCTCGCGCTGGAGATCGATGCATCCATCAATGCGGTGGATATCCTCCGCGAAGGCTTTCACGCCGCGGTGCGCCAGGGCACGGGGCCGTGGCCCGGCGTCGAGTCCGAGCGACTGTTCGGGCAGCCGCCGATCATCGTCGTGGGCTCGCCGTCGGCCGCACGCCGCCTGCTGGGGGCGGCGCCCGAGGCGCTCGCACGCGAGCCGCTGCTCGGCCATGCCGACCTGTGGAAAGCGTGGTTCGCGGCTGCCGGGCTGCGCACGAACGTCACGACGGTTGCCGTGTTCAACGACGCAGGGCTGATGCTGCAGGCGACCGAGCAGAACCTGGGCCTCGCGCTCTCGCGCGAGATCCTGGCGGCCGACGCGTTGGCCGACGGGCGGCTCGTGCAGCTGTCGCCGGTGTCGATCGTGCACGGCGACGCGCAGCCCTACCACTTCGTCTACCCGCCGAGCCTGCGCGACTGGCCGCCGCTGCAGGCGCTGCGGCAATGGCTGCGCGACGAGCTCGACCGCTCGCAGCACGACCTGCGCACGCGGGCGGCCAGCGCCGGCCGCCGCCGGGGGAAGGGCACTTAGCGGCCATACAAGCCCGGGACGCTTGTGGTACCGTTATGCCAATGTCCTAACCGGGTGTTGGCATGAAGACCATGACCCTGGTCGCGCGGCATCTTTATTTCGGCATGGACCCGCTGCGACTTCGCGATGCGGCCAATCGGATCCTGTCGCGCGTACCCGACGACGTAAGTGTCGGCGCGGCGGTGAAGCTCGACGCGCTGATCGAGGACCTGCACCTGACGCCCGCAGCCAGCACGGCGATCATCGACGAGATGGTGCAGAGTGGCGTTCTCACGAAGCTGCCGCCTTCCGGCAGCGCAGCCTTCGGCATTACGCCGCGTTTCCGTGAAATCGCGCGCGCGCGGATCATCGAGCCGCTCGAGCGTTCGCAGGCGCAGCTGCTGCTCGGTCATTGCGCGGAAGTTGCCGAGCGCTTCAACCGCACGGCCCTGCGCAACAAGTACGAGATCGAGGCGCTCGCCGTGTATGGCCACTACATGACGCGCAACAAGGCCATCGCCGAGCTCGAGCTCGGCATAACGGGACGCCACCGCCGGCCGGGCCAGAAGAATTTCATTGGCCGCGCGACGACGCCTACCCAAGGCACCGAGGCAATCCGCGCGCTGTTCGAAAAGCAGAGCGGCTTCATCGACCTGCGCTTCTACAAGAAGCTTGCCGACGTGCCGCGTCCGTTCAGCGTGATCTTCAAGTCCGCCTAGCAATCGATAGTCGCCGCGTGTGCGGCGACTTCGCGTTGCTACTGCTGGCTCGAGTGGAAGTTGTCCTGCGGACCGAGGCTGCCCGGCGCGCCCATGTTGGCGGACGGCCGGTCCTGATGATGGTCGTCCGCGACACGCCGGTCGTTGTTGCCGCGCCAGTCGTTGCCCCGGCCGTTGTTGCCGTGTCCGTCGTTGCCGCGGCCGTTGTTGTCATGCCCGCGCCAGCCATTGTTGCCATTGTTGCCGCGCCAGTCGTTGCCGTGGCCGTTGTCATGGCGCCAGCCGTTGGCGTTGGCGTGCCAGCCCGGCGGCGCGCGCCACTCGGGTGCGCGCGCGACGCGGTGGTTGTACCAGCGCGCGCGATCGTTCCAGAACGGCCGCCCTCGGTAATAGTTGTCCCAGTAATTGCCGATCGAGAACGAGACGAGCGGGATGCCGAGCATGGGACCGCCGTACGAGATCACCGTCGGCTGGTTGTAGTACGAGTACGAAAGAAAGCCGGCGGAAACCCAGCCACGGTTGGGTCCCGCGACGACGTCGCACCACTGCCAACCCTCGGCGCAACCGACGACGTCGACCTGAACACCGCGCCCCAGGAAGGCGACTTGCGGGTACGAGGTGTCGGGGCCGGCGCGCATGTTCACGCCTTGCGTGGTCACGGCGAGTTCGGCGGAAGCGGCGACGGGAACGAATGCGGCGGCCGCCAACAACGAGCGTAAGCAAGAGGATCGTGTCTTCATGGGCACAATGTAGTCGTCGCGCGTCGCCGGTGTGATCGGCGTCACGCGGTTTCCCCCGTCGACGTTTGTCCGACGCCTGTGCGACCATAGGAAGAAGGAGGAGGCCGCATGTTTCGCTCGATCGTGCAGGTGGTGGCGCTCGTCGTGTGGTTCGGTCACGCGGCGGCGCAGCAGGCACCGTTGGCGCCGGTTCGCGTCGTGGCGTTCGATGGCGGGTGGAACATCGGCGTGTGGGCGGCGCAGCGCCAGGGATTCTTCGAAGCGAACCGCGTCGCCGTTCAACTCGCGTACACGCCGAACTCCGCCGCGCTCATCGAAGGCCTCAACGATGGCCGCTACGACATCGCGATGGCGACGATCGACAATTTCGTCGCGTACCAGGAAGGGCAGGGCGAAGCGAAGCTCGCGAGCGAGCCGGAGTTCGTCGTCGTGATGGGCGGCGACGGAGGATTCCTGTCCGTCGTCGCGGCACCGGGGGTCAAGTCGTGGGCCGACCTCAAGGGCAAGACGCTGTCGGTCGACGCCATGACCACCGGCTTCGCGTTCGTGCTGCGGGAGCTGGTCGCGCGCGGCGGCGTCGCGGACGCCGACGTGACCTACGTCCGTGCGGGCGGCACCAACTTTCGCTACCGCGATCTCGTCGCAGGCAAGCACGATGCGACGGTGCTGCGCACGCCGTTCGAAATCCTGGCGCGCGAGCGTGGGCTCAACATCCTCGGCACGGCGGAGTCGCTCGGCGCGTACCAGGGCACGGTCGCGGCGGTCCGCAGGAGCTGGGCGGCGCGTAACGAAGCGACGCTCGTCGGCTTCATCCGCGCGTACAAGGCGGGCGTGGCTTTCGTCTACGACCCCGCGAATCGCGACGTCGCCGAAGCGCTGCTCGTCGCCAACATCCGCGACATGACGCCCGCGCTGGCGAAGCGGGCCTACGACCTCCTGCTTGCGACGAAGGGCGGGATCGCGAAGGACGCAGCGCTCGACCTCGACGGCATCCGCACCGTGCTCGCGCTGCGCAGCAAATACGCGCAGCCGGCCAAGGCGTTGAGCGATCCGTCGAAATACATCGACGAAACGTACCTGCGCGCCGCGGCGCGCTGAAAGCGATCATGGCCAAGCGCCCCGTCCGCGAGCCGCACGTCGTGCGTCCCGACGACATCGACCCGCATCACCGCTGGGACCGGCCGCTTCCTGCCCCCGGGCACACGCAAGTCGACTTCGAGGAGCGCGTCGATTTCCGGCGGCTCCACGACTACCGGCTGGCGCGGACGCGCGCAGCGCTCGCTCACTCGGGCCTCGGCGCGCTGCTGTGCTTCGACCAGAACAACATCCGGTACACGACGAGCACCGTGATCGGCGAGTGGGCGCGCGACAAGCTGACGCGCTACTCACTTCTCACCGGCAGCGGCGACCCGTACATCTGGGACTTCGGCTCCGCTGCGCGCCATCACAAGCTGCATGCGCCGTGGCTGCACCACGACCATTGCAAGGCCGGGCTGCTCGGATTGCGCGGCGCGGTCGGCGGCGACGGCAAGCTCTTCCGCGACGCGGCGCGCGAGATCAAGGCGCTGCTCGACGAGGAGGGCGTGGGTGACATGCCGCTCGGCGTGGACGTGGTCGAGCCGCCGCTGATGCTCGAGCTGCAGAAGCTCGGGATCGAGGTGCGCGACGGCCAGCAGACGATGCTCGCGGCGCGCGAGGTGAAGAACATCGACGAGCTCGTGCTGCTCAACATGGCGGCGGCGATGGTCGACGGCGTGTACCAGGACATCGCGGAAGCCTTGAAGCCGGGCGTCAAGGAGAGCGAGATCGTGTCGCTCGCCACCGCGCGCCTCTACGACATGGGCTCGGACTGCGTCGAGGCGATCAACGCGATCTCCGGCGAGCGCTGCAGCCCGCATCCGCACAACTTCACCGACCGGCTGATCCGCCCCGGCGACCAGGCGTTCTTCGACATCATCCAGTCGTTCATGGGCTATCGCACCTGCTACTACCGCACGTTCAACGTCGGCATGGCCACGTCGCCGCAGCGCGATGCGTATCGGCGCGCACGCGAGTGGATGGACCGCGCGATCGATCTCCTGAAGCCGGGCGTCTCCTCGGACGCCATCGCGCGAGCACTACCCACCGCGGAGGACATCGGCTTCGGCAGCGAGATGGACGCATTCGGCCTCAACTTCTGCCACGGCCTCGGGCTCGGACTGCACGAGCGACCCCTCGTGTCGCGCCTCAACTCGCTCACCGAGCCGATCGAGCTGAAGGCCGGGATGGTGTTCGCGGTCGAGACCTACTGTCCGGCGAGCGACGGCTTCTCCGCCGCGCGCATCGAGGAGGAGGTGATCCTCACGCCGACCGGCGCCAAGGTGATCTCGCTGTACCCGGCGCAGGAATTGCCAATCGCCAACCCTTATTGATCGCCATGACACGCAAGATCGGATGGATCGGCATCGGTCGCATGGGCTACGCGATGGCCGAGCGCCTCGCGAAGTCCGGCGCCGACGTCACAGTCTGGAACCGCACGCGCGCGAAGGCCGAGCCGCTCGCGGCGCACGGCGCGAAGATCGCAGGCCACCTCGCGGAGCTTGCGGCATGCGACATCGTGTTCGTGATGGTGTCGGCATGGAAGGACGTGCGCGAGGTGATCGGCGGGCCGCAGGGCCTGCTGTCCGCGCCCGACGCAAGGACCAGGCTCGTGATCGAGTGCTCGTCGATCTCGCTCGAGGGATCGGCCGAGCTTCGCGAGATGCTGCGCTCGCGTGGCATCGAGCTTCTCGCAGCGCCCGTCAGCGGGAACGCCAAGGTCATCAAGGCCGGGCGCCTGTCGTTCGTGTGCTCGGGGCCGCGTGCGGCGTACGACGAGGCGTTGCCGTACCTGCGCATGATCGCGCCTGCTGCGAGCTACGTCGGCGAAGGCGAGCTCGCGCGCATGGTGAAGATCTGCCACAACGTATTCCTGGGCGTCGTCACGCAGTCGCTGGCGGAGATCACCATCCTGGCCGCGAAGGCGGGCGTTCCCCGGCATGCGTTTCTCGACTTCATGAACCAGAGCGTGATGGGCTCGACGTTCACGAAATACAAGACGCCCGCGTTCGTGAACCTCGACTTCAAGGTCACGTTCACGCCCGAGCTCTTGCGCAAGGACCTGGACCTGGGCCTCGATGCGGGCCGCCGCTTCGACGTGCCGTTGCCGCTCGCTTCGCTCACGCGCGACATCCTGCAGTCGCTGATCGGGCACGGGGCCGTGGACGAGGACTTCGCGAAACTCATCGTGCATCACGCGAGGGCGTCGGGGATCGAGCTCGCACCAGAGAACGTCGTCGTCGACGACGGCTTGTCCGGAGGAAGTGGCAAATGACGAAGTGGCCAACCATGATCGGCGCGGCGCTCGCGCTGTGCGCAACGCTCGCATCCGCGCAGGGCTACCCGAACAAGCCGGTGAAGGTCGTCGTGCCCTTCACGCCCGGCAGCGCGACGGACATCCTTGCCCGCACCCTCGGCCAGAAGCTGTCCGAACAATGGGGGCAGCCGGTGATCGTGGAGAATCGCGCGGGCGCCGGGGGCACGATCGGCGCGGGTGTCGTCGCCAAATCGCCGCCCGACGGCTACACGCTGATGGTGCACTCGTCGGGACATGCGGTGAACGCGTCGATGTACCCGACGCTGCCGTACGACACGACGAAGGATTTCGTCGAGGTCGCAACGCTGGGCGGGCAACCCAACGTGCTCGTCGTCGCGCCCGCGTCCGGCTTGCGGACGGTCGCCGATCTCATCGCCGCTGCGAAGAAGTCTCCCGGCGCGCTCAACTACGGCTCCGCCGGCATCGGCAGCGGCACGCACGTCAACGCGGAGAAGTTCAAGCTCGCCGCGGGGATCGACGCCGTGCACATCCCGTACAAAGGCACGCCCGAAGCCATCACCGATACGATGACGGGCCGCGTGACGTACTTCTTCTCGCCGATCTCTGCGGCGCTGCCGAACATCCGCGAAGGCAAGCTCGTGGCGCTCGGCGTGTCGACGGCGAAGCGATCGAGCGCCCTGCCGAACGTGCCCACGATCGCGGAGAGCGGCCTGCCCGGATTCGACTACAACCTCTGGGTGGGCTTGTGGGCGCCGGCCGGCACGCCGCAGGACATCGTCGACAAGATCAACGCGGACGTCGCCAAGGTCCTCGCGATGCCGGACGTGCGCGAGCGGCTGGCAGCGCTCGGCGCGGAGCCGATGGTGATGACGCCCGCCGACTTCCGCAAGTTCATGCGCGAGGAGATCGACGACGCCGCGAAGGTCGTCAAGGCCGCGGGGATCAAGGCGCAGTAGGACGCGTTTCGTTCAGTCGCGTCCCTTGCCCTTGTGTCCGGGCGGGCCGCCGTCGTCGTCGCGCTTCCCTTTCCCCGGTTTGTTCTCTTGCGGTGCTGGCGCCGGTTCCGCCGCAGGCGCCGCTTGGACCGCACGAGCGGGCTCCGGCGCCTTCGCCGCGGGTTGCGATTGCTCCGGCTGCCCGCGCGACGCATTGCCGCGTCCACGCTCCGCAGGCGGGGGTGCCGGTTGCGCGACTTGCGGCTGTGGTGCGGGCTGTTGCACCGGCGGCGGCGCTGCGACGCTCGGCCGCGGCGGCTCGGGGGCCCTGGCAGCGGGCTGCGGGTGCTCGGGCTGCGCGCGTGATGCATTGCCGCGTCCGCGTTCCGCGGGCGGTGCCGGTTGCGCCACTTGCGGCTGTGGTGCGGGCTGTTGCACGGGCGGCGGCGCTGCGACGCTCGGCCGCGGCGGCTCGGGGGCCCTGGCAGCGGGCTGCGGGTGCTCGGGCTGCGCGCGTGAGGCATTGCCGCGTCCGCGCTCCGCAGGCGGGGGTGCCGGTTGCGCGACCTGGGGCTGGGGTGCGGGCTGTTGCACAGGAGGCGGCGCTGCGACGCTTGGCCGCGGCGGCTCGGGCGCCTTGGCCGCGGGCTGCGGATGCTCGGGCTGCGGGCGCGATGCATTGCCGCGTCCGCGTTCGGCAGGCGCCGGTGGCGCCGGTTGCGCGACTTGCGGCGCAGGCGGCCTTCGCGGGCTCGGGCGCATTGCGTTCGCGTCCCTTGCCGCGCTCGCCCGGTGGCGCGGCGGGTATCGGTTGCGGCGGCGGCGCGGCCTGCACGACCGTGACGTTGGACCTGGCCGCCGCGCCCCTCGCGACGTCCGCGCGTTCGAGCGGCTTGCCCGGTTGCTGCTTCATGGCCTCTTCCCGGCGCTCGAACGATGCCGGTCCGGGCGGCGGGGCCTGCCTCGCGACGACCTTGCGATCCATCACGCGCTGGTCGGGCCGTGCCTGGGCGGGCGGCGCGGCGCCCGTAATGCTCGCGCGCGCCGGCGCAATCGGAACGGCTGCGACGACCTGCGTTGCACGCAACGCGTTGCGGTCCATGCGCACGGCGGCGCGCTGCACGGGCTGCGCCTGCACGAACGCCTGCGCGGGCACCGCCGTGACCGCGTTCGCGTTGTTGACGTTGACGTAGCGAACGTCCGTGGCGCGCGGATTGTTGTAGACGTTCGTCACGCTGGTCACGTTCACGACCGTGTTCGTCACGTTGACGCGCGTGAAGTATTCGCGGCTCGCGTTGTACCCGGGGCGATACACCTCGCCCGGCGCGAGCGGGAACCACGCGACGCCCGGCCCGCTTGCAGCCGATGCGCGGAAGCCGTCGCCTGCCACGAAGGCGACGAGCGCCGGCGCGTAGACCGGGCTTGCATTGCGAGGCCCCGGCACCCATCCCCAGTAGCGGTTGTCGATGTAGGCCCAGCGTCCATAGTGAAACGGCGCGAAGCCCCAAGGCGCGTCGTCGATCCACGTCCATCCCCAAGGATCGACCCAGCTCCAGTGGCCGTAGCGGTAGGGCGCCCACTGCGCCTCGACGCGGGTCGGCACCCACACGGCTCCGTAACTCGCAACGTTGCGCCAGCTTCCATAGGCATCGAGGTCGGCGTAGCCGACCATCTCCTGCGACACGTAGCGCGCGCTCGCGGATCGCTCGTAGCGTTGCACGCGGGATGCAACCCACGAGTCGAACGCGCTCGCGCGCTGCACCGGCTCCGCGTCGTAGTCGGCGAGGTCGGCGCCGAAGAAGCGAAAGCCCTGGCCCGCACGCAGCGCATACGCCGATCGTGTGCCGAACGCCTCGCCCTCGCCGCGCAGCACTGCCACTGCCGTCGACTGGCCGTCGGGCCGCACGTCGATGCGATATTCGCCCGGGCGCCGCACGACGAACGCGAGATTCGGCGTGTCGATCTCTATCGAGTCGTTCGTGCCGAGACTGCGCACGTAGACGTCGATCGTGCCTTGTGTCAATTCGAATTGCGCACGATCGTCGTCGTAGTCGAGCACGGCAACGCTCGAGTCGGGCGCAATGAATATCGCGGCGCCGCCGAGCTGCAGCTCGACCCGCGCGCCGCGGTCGATCCACAAGCGGTCGCCCGTCCACAGCGGACGATTGATGCGTGGCTGCACCCAATCGCCTTCGCCGGAGGGCAGGAAGCTCACCGGACCTGCGACGCTTGCGATGCGGATCGCACGCGCGGGCGGATCGGCCCAAGCGGCGACGGAAGCGAAAGCGAGTGCTGCGATCGCGAGCCGCGCGGTGATAGTCGTGACAATGCCCATCGCTGCCTCCATCGAACGATGGGCGCAGACTAGCGAATCAGGGAGGCATCCGCTGTCGGAAGATCGATTGGGCCATCGTCGGACAAGTGCCCGAATTCATTTCGCGGCGAATTCCGGGATCATGATCTTCTCGAGGATCGCGCGATAAGGCTCGGCCGACACCGCGATGCCGCCCTGGAACGGGCGATCCGTCACCGCGATGAAATAAAGGATGAGAGCGATCGGCGCCGCCACGAGGATGGTGATGGTCGCGTGCATCGCGAAGCTGTCCACGCGCAGCAGGAAGCACGACGAGATCGCGAACACGCCGAGCAGCAGCACGACGACCCAGAGCTCGAGCGGAAGTGCCGTGTCCTCCACGGCCTGCAGCCGGAGGCGACGCGCCTCGAGCAGCTTGTTGTACGCGCCGATCGTTTGTCCGTGCAGGACCTTCTGGCCCTCGGTGGCCGGCTCGTACCCGAACAGGTGGTCCTGGAACCTTTCCACTTCCGCGATCGACAGGCTCGGTGCTTCGCCCTTGCGGTGCAGCGGCCACTCCTTGTCGATGATGAACCTCGTGTAGTCCATGACCGCGCGGCGCGTCTCGTTGCGCACGGGCTGCGGGTAGCCGCCGAGGTCGTGCCACAGGACGTTGATGGCTGCGGCCTCGCGACCGACGTTCGCTGCGGCGTCGCCCGTGTTGCCCCAGACCGCGACCGCAGTCAGGCCCGCAGCGACCGCATAGATGCCGATCAGCGCCGCGAGCAGCCCGGCGATGGCGCCGTTGTCGAGCGCCTCGTGCAGCTTGGTCTCGCGGACCTTTCGCGCGGTGACGGCGAGGCCGGTGATGGAGACGAGGAGCGTGACCACGACGACGATCGCGCCCAGCTCGCCCGACGACAGCTGATGGAACCAGTTCATGCGTTGTGGCACGTCGTTGCGACGCGCCGCATCTTATACCTTCGCGCGCGGACCTGCGGCACACGCCGGGCACGCGGGCCTTCGCGCGAGCCCGAACAAGCGGGAGAGCCCGAGTGCGGACAGAGCCTGCCGATGGTCGGCGATCCACGGATACAGGCGGTCGAGCAGCGGGCGCAGCGCGCGGCTTCGGTACATTCGCGCGAGGCGCCGGAAGCCGGCGGCTTCGTACACCGCCGCGAACACGTCGACGCCGCGCAGCCACCCGCCGTTGGCGTCGCGGGCGTGGATGCGCGACATGAGCTCGTCGCGGGTGACGCCGTCGGGTGGATCGAAGTCCGAGTCCGACGCGTCGATCAATCGCAGCCGATCCGCGTCGTCGCGCGACTTCATCGCCTCGACCTCTGCCCGGCACAGCTCGCACGAGGCGTCGTAGTACACGGTGATCGGGTATGCGGTCACGATCGCTTCCTGGGATTGGGAAGGAGCGCACGCACCTTGTCGCCCATCTTCATGAGGCGGGTCAGCGTGGCGGTGTCCAGGCGCAGCATCGCGTCCGTCCACGAGGAGAGTGCTTCCATGAGCGCGAGCGTCTCGGTGAGGCGTGCGCGCGTCGCCGCGCTTTCCTGCGCGAAGGCGCCGTCGCCCACGCATTCGCGCAGGACGGAGACGGTGGGGTCGAACTCGCGCGCCTTGCGCTCGCGCACGATCGTGCGCAGCAGGTCCCACGGATCGCGCGCGGTCTCGAAATGGTCGCGGCGGTCGTCCATGCGATGGACGACGCGAACGAGGTTCCAGTGGAGGAGGTCGCGCAGGCTCGTGCTCACGTTGGAGCGCGCGACGCGAAGCGTTGCCGCGATCTCCTCCGCGTGCATCGGCCGTCCCATGAGATACACGAGCGCGTGGATCTGCGACACCGTGCGGTTGACGCCCCAGCGGGTCCCCATCTCGCCCCAGTGCAGGACGAAGCGCCGCGCGATGGGTGTGAGGTCGACGGCGGCGGCTTCGGTGGCAGTGTCGATCACGGTGTCGTTCCGACGGGCGGCATTGACCCCAAGTTACTCGCGTCATAAATTTCTGTCAAGACAGAAATTTATGAAGGAGTGGCAATGCGCGCGCTCGTGCTCGGCGGTCATGGGTTCCTCGGGAGGAGCGTGGTTGCGGCGCTTCGCGCCAACGGTCACGCAGTCGAGGTCGGGTCCCGCGCGCTGCGTCGGACGGGCTCGGGATCGCGCGTGCGCCGCATCCGCTTCGAGCACCGCCTCTCTGCCGATGCGTGGTTGTCCGCCATCGAAGGCGTCGACGTCGTCGTGAACTGCGTCGGCATCCTGCGCGAGCGGGGACACGAGACGTACGAGCGCGTGCATCACCTGGCGCCGGGCGCATTGGCCGGCGCGTGCGCCTGCGCGGGCCTGCGCCTCGTGCACGTGTCGGCGCTCGGTTTGCATCCCGAAGCGCGCAGCGGCTTCATCGCGTCGAAGCTTCGCGGCGAAGCTGCGGTCCGTGCGAGCGGCGCCGACCATACGATCGTGCGGCCGTCGCTGCTCGAGGGCGAAGGCGGCTTCGGCGCGCGCTGGCTTCGCGCGATTGCGCAATGGCCGGTGCACTGCGTGCCGGCGGATGCCACCGGACGCATTGCCGTCCTGCACGTGGACGACGCAGGCATCGCCATCGCCCGCGTGTGCGAGATGCGCGGTTGCGAAATCCGGGAAGCGGACCTCGGCGGCGACGAACGGCGCACGCTAGCCGGGCACCTCGCCGCATTGCGTGGCTGGCCCCGCGCGCGTCGTGCCACTGCCCGCGACGATCGCGCGCATCGCAAGCCACGCCTGCGACCTGCTGCACGTGTCGCCGTTCTCCTTCGGCCACCTGGAGCTCCTGCGTCGCGACAACGTCCCGCGTCACGACGTGCTCGCGACGCTTCTCGGTCGCGCACCGCGGCGGGTCACGGCTGTCCGCGCAGCAGCGTCTGTGCGAGATCCCGCCATCCTGCCGCCGACGCAAGCCCGCGGTGGTGGAAGTACACCGAGCGCGCGAGCGCGCTGAAAGCGCGCGTCGACAGCAGTGCGTCGAACGCGGCATCGGGAACGCCGCGGTCGAACAGCGCGCGCATCGCGCGCTTGCCCGCGAAGCGCGGCGTGCTGCGCGCGATCACGGCGGCCGGTGCTTCTCCATCCTCGAGCAGGTGATCGGCGATCGCATGCGCGGCGGTCCACCCCGATTCGAGCGCGGTGTGGATGCCGCCCGCCGACAGGGGCGAGACGAGGCCGGCCGCGTCGCCGACGAGCATCGCGTTGCCCGCGCCGATCGGCGATACCGGTCCGCCGACGGGAATGAGGCCCGCGCGATGGCCGAGGCATCGCGCCTGCGACAGTCGACGATCGACGCGACCTTGCGCAGGAACGCGTCGCAGGTCGGGCTTGCGGGGGTGACGGCAGGCAAGGCCGACCTGCGCGACCCCGTTGTAGCCCGGCACGATCCAGCCGATGTAGCCGCGCGCGAGCTTGCCGTCGAGAAAGCAGTGCAGCCGATCGTCGTCGAGGCCGCGAACGCCTTCGTATTCCGCTTCCACGCCGACCAGGAATTCGCGATTGGTGCCGAGGCCGCAATCCCGCGCCACGCGCGAGCGCGGGCCGTCGGCGCCGACGGCACGTACGCCTCGCGCGGCATCGATCCGCGCTCGCGTCGTAGGCGTGGCCGAAGCGAAGGTGCGCGCCGGCGCGCGCCGCCTCGCGCGCGAGCCATCGCATGAGCGCGGGCGTGTCGGTCGCAAGGAAATAGTAGCCGGCCGACGCGAGATCGAGCGTACGCAGCGACGGCGAGTACAGCCGGATGCCGTGCACGCGGCGCGTCAGCGCGGCCGGAATCTCCCAGCGCTCCGCGGCTTCCTTCACGACGAGCCCGGTCGTGTGCATGCGCTCGCCGGGCGATCGGCCTTGCGGTCGATGACCAGCACGCGCAGGCCGCGACGCGCCGCGGCACGCGCGCACGCGAGGCCGGCGAAGCCGGCGCCAACGATGTCGATGTCGTAATTCATGCCATCGCCCAGTATCGCGCCGCGTGTGGCGCGATCGCAGCGGTCCGCGCGACGAAAATCAGCGGTTTGCCAGAATTGTCGAGAGAGCCGCTATCGTGCGCCCGCCCGCTGCAGGATCTCCGCCATCTCGCGATAGCCGCGGCCCTCGGCGAGGTGCAGCGGCGACGATGTTCTGACGGTCCGCGATGTTCACGTTGGCGCCCGCTTCCACGAGCGCGTCGAGCGTGGCGGTGTGGCGCGTTCCGCCGTCGCCGAGGACGATCGACTCGATGAGCGCGGTCCATCCGAGGTTGTTGACGTGATCGAGCGGCGCGCCGGCCTGATCAGGATGCGCACGACCTCGACGTGGCCGAGGTGCGCGGCGGCGATGAGCGCGGTGCCGTCGTAGCGGCTCGTCACGTTGGTCGCGCGATTGCCGAGCTCGAGCGCCGCCTCGAGCGTCGGCCGGATCGTCGGCGACGGCCGCGATGGTGACCATGTCGTAGCGGTCGGCGTCGAGCGCATTGGGATCGGCGCCCGCGTCGACCAGGGCTTTCATCGCGTCGCGCTGCTTCATGAACGCCGCGACGTGGAGCGGCGTGCGGCCGTGCTCGTCGCTTCGCATTGACGTTCGCGCCGGACGACGCGAGCCTGGCAATCGGCGCCAGCGTCGCCTTTCGCCGCCGCTGCGAACAGTCCGCGATAGGCGGCAAGCTCGGACGGCGTCGGCGCGACCTGCGCGTGCGCGCACCGACGCCACGAGCGGCGAAGAGCAAGGATCCTCAGCATGGCTCGTAGTGCAGGTAGCCGGCCGTGCCCGCGCGCAGCTGCACGCGCTCGAGGCGTGCCGCACGCGACGATCGGGCGGCGGCTCGCGGGCAGGATAGAAGAGCGGTCCCGTTGCAGACGCGGGGCCTGCGGGCGCGATCGATGGCGCACCGCGGCCGCCTGCGTCGACGGTGCAGTCGACGGCGCCGTTGCCTTCGATCATGCGCACGCGCAATCGTTCCGCTGCCGGCGGGCGAAGCGCCCGCAACGGATTGCGCGCGGTTGCCTTCGCGCGACAGGCACGCGGTGATCGCCGGCAGCAGGTCGGGCAACCGCGCGCGACCAGTCGTCGTTTCGCACCGAGGTTGGCAACGGGCGCGACGCGCGCGTCGTAGCCCGCGCGCACGGTGCAGCATCCCGTCGACGCTTCGTCGGGCGGATCGACAGCACGGCCCGATACGTTCCCGCCGCCCGGCGCGGCGCACGCTTCCTCGCGCGCCGTCAGCGACGAGCGTCTCGCGCGGCAGGTGCGTGGAGTCGCCTCGCCAGACGACGGACGAGGCGCCGAGCGTTTGCATGCGCGCCGCGAAACACGACCTCGCGCTTGCGCGGGATCGTGGTGGTGAACTGCGCCGTCGCTCGATTGGCGTCGAGCCGCCACGGCGCGACTCGTCGCCGCGGCAGTCGAGCCCCTGCACGACGACGGCCTGCGCAGGCGCGGCGGCGAACGCCGCGGGCGCGGCCAGGACGCAGGCGGCGGCGACGATGCGGCGGAAAGTCATCGCGCCATCTTCGCATAATTTCGTTGTACCCTTGAAGACTTGGCTACCCGGAGGAAATGAATGGCAACACCAGCAGCCGGCGCGCGCGCGAAGCCGCCGTTTCGCGCCGATCACGTCGGCAGCTTCCTGCGTCCGAAGCAGCTGCTCGACGCGCGCGACCAGTTCACGGCCGGCACGCTCGACGCGCGCGGCGCTGCGCGCGGTCGAGGACGACGCGATCCGCGACATCGTCACGCTTCCAGGAGAGACCTCGGCCTGCGCGGCATCACCGACGGCGAATTTCGCCGCACGTACTTCCACATCGATTTCCTGACCAAGCTCGCGGGCGTCGACGACCAAGGGCGGCATCAACGTCAGCTTCCACAGCGCGGCCGGCAACGTCGACTTCGCGCCGCCGGTGATGCAGGTCACCGGACAAGGTGCGCCACGCGCAGCCGATCCAGCGCGCCGACTTCGAGTTCCTGAAGTCGGTCACGACGGCGCACGCCGAAGGTGACGATCCCGTCGCCGACGATGCTGCACTTCCGCGGCGGCCGCGGCGCGATCAGCCGCGACGCGTATCCCGACCTCGAGGCGTTCTACGCCGACGTCGCGCAGGCGTATCGCGACGGAGCTCGCCGACCTCGCGGCGGCCGGCTGCACGTACCTGCAGCTCGACGACACCAATCTCGCGTACCTGTGCGACGCGAAGATGCGCGAAGGCGCGCGCCAGCGCGGCGACGATCCCGACGAGCTGCCGCGCCGCTACGCGCGCGCTCATCAACGCCGCGATCGCCGACGCGGCCGGCGGGCATGACCGTGTGCGTGCACCTGTGCCGCGGCAACTTCAAGAGCGCGTGGGCGGCCGAGGGCGGCTACGAGCCGGTCGCCGAGGTGCTCTTCAACGAGCTCGCCGTCGACGGCTACTTCCTCGAGTACGACGACGCGCGCTCCGGCGATTTCGCGCCGCTGCGGCACGTGCCCAAGGGCAAGACCGTGGTGCTCGGCCTCGTCAGCACCAAGGTCGGCCAGCTCGAGAGCAAGGACGACCTCAAGCGGCGCATCGACGAGGCCGCGCAAGCTCGTGCCGCTCGAGCAGCTGTGCCTGTCGCCGCAGTGCGGCTTCTCGAGCACCGTGCACGGCAACGACATCGCGATGGAATCGCAGGCGGCGAAGCTCCGGCTCGTGGTCGAGACGGCGCGCGACGTCTGGGGCGGCAGTCTAGAAAAATCTGTCCAACGGGGAGGACAACATGTTCACAGCGCATGCTCGCGATCGCGCGCTCGCCTGTCGTCATGGTCGGCACCGGCTCTGCGCAGGACACCGTCAAGATCGGGCTCATCCTGCCCATGACCGGGCCGTTCGCGTCGACCGGCCGGCAGATCGACGGCGCGGTGAAGCTCTGGATGCAGCAGAACGGCACCACCGTCGCGGGCAAGAAGGTCGAGGTGATCATCAAGGACGACGCCGGCATGCCCGACAATCCACACGCGCCTCGCGCAGGAATTGGTCGTCAACGACAAGGTGCAGGTCCTCGCGGGCTTCGGCGTGACGCCGCTCGCGCTCGCCGACGGCGCCGCTCGCGACGCAGGCGAAGGTCCCGATGGTCGTCATGGCGGCGGCGCACGTCGATCGATCACCGAGCAGTCGCCGTACGTCGTGCGCACCGGCTTCACGCTGCCGCAGCGTCGACGATCCGATCGCCGACTGGGCGCTCGAAGAACGGCATCAAGAAGGTCGTGACGATGGTGACCGACTACGGCCCGGGCATCGACGCCGAGACGTCGTTCAAGAAACAGTTCACCGCGGGCGGCGGCAACAGGTCAGCGAGAGCTCCGGGTGCCGCTGCGCAACCCGGATTTCGCGCCGTTCCTGCAGCGCGCCGCCGACGCCAAGCCCGACGCGGTCTTCGTGTTCGTGCCGTCCGGACTGGGCGCCGTCTTCATGAAGCAGTTCGTCGAGCGCGGCCTCGACAAGAGCGGCATCAAGCTCATCGGCACCGGGCGACGTCACCGACGACGACATCCTGAACGACATGGGCGACGTCGCGCTCGGCGCGTCACGTCGCACCTACTATTCGGCCGCGCATCCGTCGCCCGATGAACAAGGCGTACGTCGAGGCGTTCAAGAAGGCGAACAACGGCCTGCGGCCCAACTTCATGGCGGTCAGCGGCTACGACGGCATGCAGCTCATCTACGAGGCGCTCAAGAAGACCGACGGGCAAGACCGACGGCGAAGCGCTGATCAACGCGATGAAGGGGCAGAAGTGCGAGAGCCCGCGCGGACCGGTCACGATCGACCCCGCCACGCGCGACATCGTGCAGAACGTCTACATGCGCAAGGTCGAGAAGGTCGGCGGCGAGCTCTACAACGTCGAGTTCGCGACGTTCGAGGCGGTGAAGGATCCGGTCAAGGCCGCAAAGAAATAGACGCGGCCCATCAGCGCGACGTGACCAGCCATGACACACGCGTCGCGCGGGTGCGTCCCCTTCTGACGCATCCCCATGCTGACGATCCTGTTCGACGGCATCGCCTACGGCATGCTGCTGTTCGTGCTCGCGAGCGGACTGCGGTCACGCTCGGGCTCATGAACTTCGTCAACCTCGCGCATGGCGCGTTCGCCATGGCGGGCGGCTACGTCACTGTGGTGCTCGTCAACCGGATGGGCGTGCCGTTCCTCGCGACGCTGCCGCTCGCCTTCTTCGTCACCGCCGCGCTCGGCGCGCTGCTCGAGCGCACGCTCTACGTGCACGTCTACGCCAGAGCCGCATCTCGACCAGGTGCTGTTCTCGATCGGCCTCGTGTTCATGTCGGTCGCGGCGGTCGATTACGTGTTCGGCTCGACGCAGCAGTTCGTGAAGCTGCCGCAATCGCTCCAGGGTCAGGTCGACGTGCTCGGCGTGGGCGTCGGCACCTACCGGCTGTTCATCATCGTGGTCTGCGGCTTCGTCGACGCTCGCGCTGCAGCTCGCGTTGATGAAGACGCGCTTCGGCAGCCGGCTGCGCGCCGCCGTCGACGACCAGCGCGTCGCGCGCGGGCTCGGCATCAACGTCAATGCGGTGTTCGCCGTCACGTTCGCGTTCGGCTCGGGCCTCGCGGGCCTCGGCGGCGCGCTCGGCGCCGAATTCCTGGGGCTCGATCCGATCGTTTCCGCTGAAGTACATGATCTACTTCCTGATCGTGGTCACGGTCGGCGGGACGACGACGCATCACCGGGCCGTTCCTCGCCTCGATGCTGCTCGGCATCGCCGACGTCGCGGGCAAGTACTACGTGCCCAAGCTCGGCGGCTTCGTGATCTACACGTCATGATCGCGGTGCTGATCTGGCGTCCGCAGGGCCTGTTCTCGCGGCCCGACCGCGAGATAGCGGGATGCGCGACACGCTTGCGACGGAAGTTGCGCGGCGCCTTGCGAGCGCGTCGCGCTGGACGCCGCTCGAGATCGCATTCTGGCTCGTCGCCGCCGCCGCGATCTGGCTCTTGCCCAACAAGCACCTGATCCTGGACGGAGATCGCGATCCTCGCGCTCTTCGCGCTCTCGCTCGACCTGATCCTCGGCTACGCCGGCATCGTCTCGCTCGGGCACGCGGCGTTCTTCGGCTTCGGCGGCTATGCGGCCGGCCTCTTCGCCAAGCACGCGCTCGTCACCGAGCCCGTGCTCGCGCTGCTCGTCGCCGGGCTCGCCGCCGCCGTGCTTGGACTGGCGACGAGCTTCCTCGTCCTGCGCGGATCCGATCTCACGCGACTGATGGTCACGCTCGGCGTCGCGCTCGATGCTGCGCGAGCTCGCGAACCGCTATTCCGAGATCACGGGCGGCGCCGACGGGCTGCAGGGCATCGCCATGGCGCCGCTGCTTGGAACGTTCCGGTTCGACCTCTACGGCCACATCGCGTACGTGTACAGCCTCGCCGTGCTGTTCGTCCTGTTCGTCATCGCGCGGCGCATCGTCCGGTCGCCCTTCGGACTGTCGCTGCGGGCGATCAAGGACAATCGCGCTGCGGGCGTCGGCGATCGGCATTCCCGTCGACCGGCGCCTGGTCGCGATCTATACGGTTGCCGCGTTCTACGCGGGCGTGGCGGGCGCGCTGCTCACGCAGACGACTGCGTTCACGTCGCTCGACGTGTTCTACTTCGATCGCTCGGCCGATCTGCTTCTCGTGCTGATCATCGGCGGCGTCGGCTACCTGTACGGCGGCCTGATCGGCGCCGTCGTGTTCAAGCTCATGCAGGACTGGCTCGCGAACATCACGCCGCAGTACTGGCAGTTCTGGCTCGGCCTCATGCTCGTCGTCATCGTGCTGGTCGGCCGGGACCGGATGGCGCGGTGGGTCGCGCCGTTGCGAACGCTCGGCAAGCGGACGACGGCGCGATGACGCCCGCGCTTGAGACGATCGGCATCGGCAAGAGCTTCGGCGGCATCGTCGCATCCAACGACATCTCGCTGCGCATCGAGCAGGGTGCGCGTCACGCGCTGATCGGTCCCAACGGCGCCGGCAAGACGACGTTCGTGAATCTCCTCACCGGCGTGCTGCGCCCGACCCGCGGCCGCGTGCTGCTCGACGGCGAGGACGTCACCACGCGCAAGACATTCGAGCGCGTGCGTCGCGGCCTCGCGCGCACGTTCCAGATCAACCAGCTCTTCGGCGACCTGACGCCGCTGCAGACGATCGGCCTCGCGGTGTCCGAGCGGATGGGAGCGGGATCGGATTGGTGGCGTTCGCCGGGCAGCAAGTCGCAAGTCACGGACGAGATCGTCGAGATACTCGACCGATTCCGGCTCGCCGACGTCATGCATGAACGCACCGCGACGCTCGCGTACGGCCGCCAGCGCCTGCTCGAGATCGCCGTGGCGTGCGCGTGCAAGCCGCGCGTGCTGCTGCTCGACGAGCCAGCCGCGGGCGTGCCCACCAGCGAGTCGGCCGAGATCTTCGATACGCTGGCCGCGCTGCCGCCCGAGGTGAGCGTGCTGCTCATCGAGCACGACATGCATCTCGTGTTCCGCTTCGCGACGCGCATCACGGTGCTGGTGGACGGCGCAGTGTTCGCGGATGGACCGACCGACGAGATCGCCCGCGACCCGCGCGTCAAGGCGGCGTACCTCGGCGAGGCGGTGCATGGCTGAGCTTCTGAAAGTGCGCGGGTTACGCGCGGGTTACGGCGAGAGCGTCGTCATCGACGGCATCGACTTGTCGCTCGACGAAGGGCGATCGCTCGCGCTGCTCGGCCGCAACGGCACGGGCAAGACGACGCTGCTCGCGACGCTCGTCGGCGTCACGCGCTATCGCGGCGGAAGCATCGAGCTCGCGGGGCGCGCGCTGACGCCGCTGCGCGCGGACGAGCGTGCGGCGGCCGGCCTCGGCTGGGTGCCGCAGGAGCGCAACATCTGGAAGTCGCTCACCGTCGAGGAGAACCTGACGGCCGTGGCCCGCCCCGGACGATGGACGCCTTCACGCGTGTTCGATCTCTTTCCGCGATTGTCCGAGCGCCGCACGAACCTCGGCACGCAGCTGTCCGGCGGCGAGCAGCAGATGCTCGCGATCGGCCGCGCGCTGGTGCTCAATCCGCGACTGCTGCTGCTCGACGAGCCGCTCGAGGGACTCGCGCCGCTGATCGTCGAGGAGCTCCTGCGCGTCATCACGTCGCTCGTGCGCGACGAGGGCATGTCGGCGATCGTGGTCGAGCAGAATCCGAAGAGCGTGCTCGCGATCACCGATCACGCGGTGATCCTCGAGCGCGGCAGCGTGGTGCACGCGAGCGCAAGCGCGGATCTCGCGAAAGACGAGGCCACGCTCGAGCGCTACCTCACCGTCGACGTTCGTTAGAAGCCAAAGAGGGACTTCGCGTTGTCGAACATGAACGCCCGGCGATCTCGCTCGTCGGGGAAGAGCCTTTGCGCGACGCCGAGCTGCACGCCGTAGTCGACGCGCGCCGGCGCCCGCAGGTACGGCCAGTCCGATGCCCACAGGCAGTGGTCGATCGTGTACGCGTCGACCAGCGCGTCGATGAACGGGCGCACGTCGTCGTGCGGCGAGGGTTCGCGCGAATACTTCACGAAGCCCGACAGCTTCACGTAGGCGCGGCGCGTTGCGGCGAGGTCGAGCAGCGCGCGAAAGCCGGGCTGCGCCACGCCTTCCTCGACGGTCGGCCTGCCGCTGTGATCGACGAGGATGCGCACGCTGCGTCCTCTCGAGCATCGGCATGAACGGGAGGAGCAGCGCGTGCTCGACCTGGATGTCGACGAACATGTCGAGGTCGACGCAGCTTGTCGACGAGGGGTGCCGCGTCCTTGTAATGATCGACCCCGTAGAACGTGACGTTCCAGGCGACGCCCACGATGCCCGCGGCCTTGAGCGCGACGAGGTCGTCGTGGGTAATGTCGTTGCGCACGACCGCGATGCCCTTGAAGCGATCGCCGCCGCGCGCGATGGTGTCGAGGAGGCAGCGGTTGTCGAGCCCGTAGCCGGAGTTGGGGCCGACGAGCAGCGCGTGGCGCGTGCCGTACGTCTGCATCACCTGCGCGAGCTGCGCGGGAGTGCCGAGCTCCTGCCCGGCGGGCGCGTAGTGCGTGTCGGGGTTGTACGGAAAGCGCGCGGGATCGAGCACGTGGACGTGACAGTCCACCTTGGGCTCACGGAAAACTTCTGATGGAAACGGGGCGACAAGTGTGCTTCGCACGTCGTCGCCCCGTCTATGTAACTAAAACGTAGCCGCGATCGCCCGCAGCAGCTCCGGCGTGATCTCCGGCATCACGCCGAACCACGCGTTGAACGCGGGACGCGCCTGGTTCAGCAGCAGCCCGAGCCCGTTGACCGTGACGTTGCCGCGCGCACGTGCGGCGGCGAGGAACGGCGTCTCGGGCGGAACGTAGATCAGGTCGCCGACGATCGCGTGCTTCGGCAGGCGGTCGAGCGCGATGTCGAGCGGCGGCTTGCCGGCCGCGCCGGCGCTCGTTGCGTTGGCGACCATGGCCACACCGTCGAGCGCGTCCTCGCGCTGCTCCCACGGCACGACCTTGACGGCCGACCCGACGGCATCGGCGATCTCGCGCGCCTTGTCGATGCGTGCGATTCGCGAGGCGAATTTCCTTCGCACCCTGCGCGGCGAGACTTGCCACGACGGCGCGCGAGGCGCCGCCTGCGCCCAGCACGAGGCTCGGACCGCTGTCGGGACGCCACTGCGGCGCGGCGTCGCGCAGGCTCTGGATGAAGCCGTTGCCGTCGTTGTTGAAGCCGGTCAGCGAGCCGTCCTTCTCGACGACGACGGTCTGCACGGCCCCGATGCGCTGCGCGAGGTCGTCGACACGGTCGAGCAGCGGAAAGATCGCCTGCTTGTGCGGCGTGGTGACGTTGCAGCCGCGCATTCCGAGGACCTGGATGCCGCGCACCGCGGCTTCGAGCTTCTCGGGCGGTACGGGAAAAAGCACGTACCGCCCCGCGATGCCGAATTGCGCGAGCCAGTGATTGTGGATCACCGGCGAGCGCGAGTGCGCGACGGGCCAGCCGAGCAACCCGGCTATGCCGAACTCATGCGGGCCGGCCCCTGCCATGCGCTTACTTTGCGGACGCCGGCGGCAGCGTCGCGATCACTTCCTGCTTGCCGTTGACCACCTTCGTCATGAAGCTCTCGCGGTCGAGGTCGCCGTTGGCGTCGAACGTCACGTCGAGCAGCACGCCCGGGTTGTCCTTGACGGTGAACCTCGCGCCGTGCATCGCGTTCGCGAAGGCCTTCGAGTCGACCTTGCCGAGCTTCTCGGTCAGCACCTTGACCATGTACATGGCGCTGTAGCCCTTGAGCGCGTTGTGGTCGCCCTTCGACTTGTACTCCGCCTGGAACTTCTGGTCGAACGCCTTGATCTGCGGCTGCGGCGCATCGGCGGTGAGACCCACGTGCGCCACCGCGCCGTTGGCCGCTTCACCGGCGAGCTCGACCACCTTCTGGCTGGTCAGCGTCGTCTCGCCGACGATCGGGCTTGTCGTAGCCCTGCTTGCGGAGCTCGCGCAGCAGGCGCGCCGACTCTTCCTCGTTGCTGTAGGCGAACAGCGCGTCGGCGTTCGACTGCTTGGCCTTCAGCACGGCGCCCGAGAAATCCACCTGGCCCGGGTCCGTCGAGATGTCGGCGGCGATCTTGACGCCCACCTTCTCGAGCTCCTTCGCGATCGTGTCGCGTCCGCCCTTGCCGAAGTCGTTGTTCACCCACACGAGCGCGACGCTCTTCGCCTTGAGGTCGTTGGCGAGGTAGCGCGCGACCTTGGGCATCGCGGTGGTCTGCGTGAACGACGTGCGAAAGACGTAGGGATTGCCTTGCTGCGTGATGCTCGCCGCCTCGCCGCCCGTGAAGTTGGGGATCTCCGCCTTGCGCGTCTCCGCCATGCTCACGATGATCGACCCGGAGAACACCGGCCCCATCACCACGTAGACCTTGTCGTCCACCGCCTTCTGGGACAACGCCTTCGCAATTTGCGGATTGGACTGCGTATCGGCGCTCGTGTAATCGATCTTGCGGCCGAGGATGCCGCCGGCGGCGTTGATCTCCTTGGCCGCGAGCTTCGCGCCGTTGTCGAAGTTGGTGCCCGACGTGGCGCCGGTCCCGGACAGCTCGACGATGCCGGCGATCTTGATCGGCGGCTGCTGCGCGAGCGCGGCGCCCGCGAACGCGAGTGCCGCCAGCGTGGTGACAAATCCTTTCATTCGTCCCTCCTCCGGAACATTGCAGGGCCGCCCTTGACGTCCGGGCGGCCCGGGGGAGGGCATTCTATCTCAGCGCGCCGACGCGAATTGCTCCGGGCTCCACCCGCCGCCCAGCGACTTCGCGAAGTCCACGAGCGACAGCTTGGCATCGCGCGCGGCGGAGATCCGCAGGGTATCCGCGGCGAGGAGCTGGCGCTGCGCATCGATCACTTCGAGGAACGACGTGCGGCCCGCGTCGTAGCGCAGGAGCGCAACCTCGTAGGCCTTCGCCACCTGGTTGCGGCGATCGGTTTCCGCGGCCAGCACGTCGCGCGACGCGCGGTTGGCGACGAGCGCATCGTGCACTTCGCGAAACGCGATCTGCACGGTCTGCGCGTACTGCGCGGTGAGCTCGTCGCGCCGCGCGGTCGCGACCTCGACTTGCGCCTCGATGTTCTTGAGCCCGATCAGCGGCTGGACGAGCCCGAGCCCGAAATTCCAGATGGCGGCCGCGGGCGAGAACAGGCTCGACAGGGCCGCCGACTGGACGCCATAGGCGCCGGTGAGCGACAGCGAAGGAAAGTAGTTGGCGCGCGCTTCCTGGATGCGCAGGTCGGAGGCCGCGAGGAGCGCTTCGTTGCGGCGGATGTCCGGACGGCGCTCGATGAGGCCGGACGGCAATCCCGCGGGCAGCTGCGGGACCTCGGTGACTTCCTCGATCGACGCGCCGCGCGCCACTTCCGGCGTGAACACCGCCCGCGGCGAGCGTCCGGTCAGCGTCGCGATCGCCGGCTTCCAGCTGGCCGATCGCCTGCTGCGTGCGCGCGATGTCGGCGACCACCGCCGAGCGCTCCGCTTCCGCGAGGCGCAAGTCGTACTCGCCGATGATGCCGCCTTCGAAGCGGTCGCGCTGCAGGCGCACGGTGTCCGTGCGCAGCTTGAGCGTGTCCTGCAGCACGATCATCTCGGCGTCCGCCGCGCGCAGCCGGAAATACGTGCCCGCCACGTCGCCCGCGATCACGATGCGCACCGTCTCGACGTAGTAACGCGACGCGAGCAGGTCGTTCTCCGACGCCAGCAGGCCCGAGCGGTACTTGCCCCACACGTCGAGCTCGTAGCTCGCCTGCAGCGCGAGTCCGTAGTTGTTGCTGATGACCTGCGAGCCTGGCGGAAGCGGCGGCGACGTATTGGCGGAAATGCGCGACCGGCCGGCGTTGGCGTTGAGATTCACCGACGGATACAGGTAGGACGACGCGAGCAGCACCTGCGCGCGCGCGACGTCGATGCGCGCGAGGGACTGCTTGATGTCCAGGTTGTTGGCGAACGCTTCCTCGACCAGCGCCGTCAGGACGGGGTCGTTGAATGCGGTCCACCAGCGCTCGAGGATCTGGTTCTGCGCGGCGGTCGCCTGCCCGGGAGGCAGGTCGAGCTTGGGCGGCACGGGCTGCGTCACGGCGCAGCCGGCGACGAACGCGGCGATCGCCAGCGGAAGGAGGCGCTTCCTAATCATGATCGGTCTCCATATCCGGTGCCACGCCGCGCGGCGGATGACCCGGCGTCTGGTGCAGGTGCTTCTTGTCCATCATCGTCTTGTGATGGTCGATCTCGGCGTAGAGCTCGTCCTTCGAGCGGCCCTCGCGCAGCCGGCGCACGAGGATGAGCCGGTAGAAGAGCGGCACGAAGAAGATCGCGAGGAACGTCGCGGCGATCATCCCGCCCATCACGCCGGTTCCCGTCGAGTGACGCGCGCCGGCGCCGGCGCCCGTCGAGATGGCGAGCGGCAGCACGCCGAAGATGAACGCGAGCGAGGTCATGAGGATCGGGCGGAAGCGCAGGCGCGCCGCTTCGATCGCCGCTGCCGACGCCGTCATGCCCTCGTGGTGCTTCAGCACGGCGTATTCGACGATCAGGATCGCGTTCTTTGCGGCGAGCCCCAGCAGCGTGACGAGGCCGATCTGGAAGTACACGTCGTTGGTCAGGCCACGCAGATGGATCGCGGCGAGCGCGCCGAAGGTGCCGAACGGCAGCGCCAGCAGCACGGAGAACGGCAGCGACCACTTCTCGTACTGCGCCGCGAGGATGAGGAACACCATGAGCACCGCAAGTCCGAGCGCGAACGTCGAGGCGCCGCTGCTGCGCTTCTCCTGGTAGGACGTGCCGCCCCAGTCGTAGCTGAAGTCGGGCGGCAGCACTTCCTTCGCGATCTGCTCGACGCGCGCGATGGACTGTCCCGAGCTGATGCCCGGGGCCGCGCTGCCGAAGATCTTCACCGCCGGCAGGTTGTTGAAGCGGTCGAGCGAGTCCGGACCCGAGCTGAACTGCACGCTGGCGAGCGAGTTGAGCGGCACCATGTCGCCACGGTCCGAGCGCACGTAGATCGCACCGATGTCGTCGGGGCGATTGCGATACGAAGGATCGGCGGACATGAGCACCTGCCACGCGCGTCCGAACTTGTTGAAGTCGTTCACGTAGTAGTTGCCGAGCGTGGCGGAGAGCGCGTTGAACACGTCGGTGATCGGCACGCCGACCTTCTTCGCCTTCTCGCGGTCCACGCTCACGTACAGCTGCGGCACGTTGGCGCGCCACAGCGTCTGCGCAAATCCGAGCTGCGGATCGGTCGAGACCCGCTGCAGGAACTGCTGCGTCACCTCGTTCAGGCGCTTCGACCCGCCCTCGCCGCGGTTCTGGATGTAGAACTCGTAGCCGCCGGCGGTGCCGAGGCCGAAGATCGGCGGTGGGTTGAAGGCGAGCACGAGCGCTTCCTTGATGTGCGCCGTCTTGCCGAACAGCTCGCCGACGAGCTGCTGCGCCGTCACCTTGCGCTCGTCCCACGGGACCTGCGTCACGAAGATGGTCGCGGCGTTGTTGCGCATGCCCCCGCCCAGGAAGTCGAAGCCCGTGAAGGCGATGACGTCGCGGTTCGCGGGGTTGCTGCGGATCGCCTCCGTCACCTGCGTCACGATCTTGTCGGTGCGCTCGAGCGTCGCGCCGTCGGGCAGGATCACCGCGGAGATGTAGAACCCCTGGTCCTCGTCGGGCACCAGGCTGCCCGGAATCGAGCGCCACAGTCCGAACGTGATGGCGACCATGCCGGCGAACAGCAGGACGCCGACGACCGCGCGCCGGATCAGCCACGACACGCCGGACGTGTAATGGTGCGTCACCGACGTGAAGAAGCGGTTGAACCAGGCGAAGAAGCCGCGCTTGGGTGGCTCCGTGTGCTTCAGGATGATCACGCACAGCGACGGCGTGAGCGTGAGCGCGACCAGGCCCGAGATCACCACGGCGATGGAGATCGTCACGGCGAACTGGCGATAGAGCTCGCCGGTGAGGCCGCCCAGGAATGCGATCGGCACGAACACGGCCGTCAGCGTGAGCACGATCGCAATGATCGGCCCGGTGACTTCCTGCATCGCCTTGATCGCCGCCTCGCGCGGCTTCGCGCCCTCCTCCTGCATGATGCGCTCGACGTTCTCCAGCACGACGATGGCGTCGTCGACGACGATGCCGATCGCGAGCACCATGCCGAACAAGGTCAGCGTGTTGATCGAATAGCCGAGGACGTACAGTCCCGCGAACGCGCCCAGCAGCGATACCGGAACGGCCACCAGCGGGATGATCGTGGCGCGCCAGCTCTGCAGGAACAGGTACACGACGAGGAACACCAGGATCATCGCCTCGACCAGCGTGTAGACGACCTCCTTGATCGACACCTCGACGAAGCGCGTCGTGTCGTACGGGACTGCGTAAGCGAGGCCTTGCGGAAACTGCGAGGAGAGGCCGGCCATGGTGCTGCGCACCGTCTTCGCGACCTCGAGCGCGTTGGCGCCCGGCTGCAGGAAGATGCCGACGAGTGCCGCTTCCTTGCCGTTGTAGCGGCCGATGAAGTCGTAGTCCTTGGACCCGAGCTCCACGCGCGCGACGTCGGACAGGCGCACCGTCGAGCCATCCGGATTCGCTCGAACGATGATGTTCGCGAATTCCTTCGGATCCGAGAAGCGGCCCTGCGTGGTGATGGTGTAGGTGAGGTCCTGGCCCCTTGCGATCGGCGCCTGGCCGACCTTGCCCGCCGCGAACTGCGCGTTCTGCTCGTTCACCGCGCGGATCACGTCCGTTGGCGTCATCTTGAGCTGCGTCAGCCGGTCCGGCAGCAGCCAGATACGCATCGCGTAGTCCTTGGCGCCGAAGATCTGCACGTTGGTCGTGCCCGGCAGCCGCTTCAGCTGGTCGAGCACGTTCAGCGTGACGTAGTTCGAGATGAACAGGTCGTTGTAGGTGCTGTCCGGCGAGTAGAACGCGAGCACCTGCAGGAACGCGCTGCTGCCGCGCTCGACGGTCACGCCCTGCCGCCGCACTTCTTCCGGAAGGCGCGGCTCCACCTGCTTCACGCGGTTGTTGACGTTGACCGCCGCATCGTCGACGTTGGTGCCGATGTCGAACGTGACCTGCATCGACACGACGCCGCTCGACGTCGACGTCGAGCTCATGTAGATCATGTTCGGAACGCCGTTGATGGCGTTCTCGATGGGTGCGGCGACGGTCTGCTCGAGGGTCTCGGCGGACGCGCCCGGATACACCGCCGTCACCGTCACGACCGGCGGCGCGATCTCCGGGTATTGGCCAATGGGCAGGACGCGCATCGCGGCAAGGCCCGCGAGCACGAGGAACATGGAGATGACGGCCGCGAAGATCGGCCGGTCGATGAAGAAGCGCGATAGCATCGGTCAGGCCTTCGGCGCGGGCGCTGCGGCCGGTTTCGCAGGCGCAGCGGGTGCGGTCGCTCCCGGAGCGACGACCTTGATCTGCGCGCCGGGCCGCAGCTTGGCGACGCCTTCGACGATCACCGGGTCTCCGGCCTTGAGGCCACTGTCCACGATCCAGAGGTTCTGGTTCTCGAACGTGACCCAGTCGCCGAGCGTGACCGGACGCACCGCCGCAATCTCCTTGCCGTCCTTGTCCTTGTCCACGACGTAGACGTACTTGCCCTGCGTGCCGTCCATGACGGCGACCTGCGGCACGGCGAGCGCGTTGTTGCGCACGGCGCCGAGCAGCTTCACGCGAACGAACTGGCCGGGCTTCAGGAGTCCGTCGCGGTTGGTGACCTCGGCACGCATCTCGAAGGTGCCGGTCGACGGATTGATGCGGGTGTCGCTGAAGTTGATGCGTCCCTTGCGATCGAGCACCGACCCGTCGGCGAGCCGCACCTGCACGTCGAACGCGTTGTCCTTCGGCAGCGTCAGGCGGCCTTCGCCCACGGCCTTGTTGAGCTGCAGCTGCTGGTTCTCGGCGATCGCGAACGGGATCCACATCGGATCGACCTGCGAGACCGTGGTGAGCAGCGTCTCGTTGGCGGTGACGAGGCTGCCCTCGGACTTCGGCGCGCGGCTCGACAGGCCCGCGATCGGCGCGGTCACCTGCGTGTAGCCGAGGTTGAGCTTGATGTCGGCAAGCCGCGCTTCGGCCGCGCGCACCGCCGCGTTGGCGAGCTCGACGTTGGACTGCGCGTCGTCGGCCTCCTTCTGGCCGACGGCGCGCTTCTCGGCGAGCGGCTTCAAGCGCGCGAGCTCGCGCGCGGCCTGCGCCTGCTGCGCCTGGGCGCGGACGACTTCGGCCTCGAGCGCCGCGGTCTGCGCCGCGAGCGGCTTGGGATCGATGACGAAGAGGACCTGGCCGGCCTTGACCGGCGCGCCCTCCTGGAAGAGCTTCTTCTCGAGGATGCCCGTGACCCGGGCGCGCACCTCGACTTCCTTCGAGCCGGTGGTCTGGCCCACGTACTCGAACGCGGCAGGCAGCGTGCGCGGCGCGACCTTGATCGTCGTCACCTCGGCGGGCGGCATTCCGTGGAATCCTCCAGCCTGTTGCTGCGATTGGCCGCATGCGGCGAGGACGACCGGGAGCGATAGCAGGAAGAGCGCGTGGGGACGCGAGGAGATCGGCATGGAGAGGCTCCGAATGGGTTTCGTTGCAAATCGTTGCCCGGGGACGCGGATTTGCTGCGGTGCAACTTGCCAGCAACGCCTAGATTACATACATTCACGAATGTTTGTAAATAGCTGTACGCAGGATCAAACGAAAAATGGCCCGTAAGACACGCGAAGAAGCCCTGGCGACGCGCGAGCGCCTGCTCGATGCGGCGCAGGCGCTTTTCCGCGAGCACGGCGTCACCCGCACGTCGCTTGCCGAGGTCGCGACCGCCGCCGGCATGACGCGTGGCGCCGTGTACTGGCACTTCAAGGACAAGGCGGATCTGTTTCGCGCGATGTGCGATCGCGCGACGCTGCCGCTCGACGCGAGCTTCGACCAGGCGGTGCAAAGCGCGTCCAGCGATCCGCTGGGAACGCTGCGGACGCTGTCGATCGGCGCACTGACGCAGCTCGCCAACGACGCGCGCGCGCAGAACGTGTTCGAGATCGTGTTCCACAAGAGCGAGCTCGTCGACGAGCTCGCGGGTCTCGCCACCTCGCACAAGCAGGAGCGGTGCGCGTGCCTCGCGCAGATCGAGGACATGATGCGGCACGCGTCGGTCGCCGGGCAGCTTCCGGCGGACCTCGATGCGGCGCTTGCCACACAGGCGCTGCACGCCTACATGGTGGGGATCATGCACGAGTGGGTGCTCGATCCTGCGGCGTATGATCTCGCCGCCGCGGCGCCCGCATTCATCGACCTGTTCCTCGGCGGCCTCGTCGCGAAGCCGCCGCGCGTGGCGGCCGATCCCGATTCGCCGCGCACGCCGGCCCCCGTGACCGCGGGCCGCGCCGTTCACGCAACGAACCTTCGGAAAGCGACATGACAACGATTCACAAGGCAGGCGTCATCGGCGCCGGCACGATGGGCAACGGCATCGCGCAGGCGTGCGCAACTTCTGGCGTCCGCGTCGTGATGCTCGACATCGACCAGCGCGCCGTCGACCGCGGCATGGCGGCGATCGGCGGCAGCCTCGACCGGCTCGTCAAGAAGGAAAAGATCACCGCTGCGGACAAGGAGACGGCGCTCGCTCGCGTGCACGCCACGACGGCGTACCACGATCTCGCCGATTGCGACCTCGTGATCGAGGCCGCGCCGGAGAGTCTCGACCTCAAGCTGCGCATCCTGCGCGACGTGGAAAAGGCGATCAAGCCCGGCTGCATCCTCGCCTCCAACACGTCGTCGATCTCGATCACCGCGATGGCCGCCGCAGTCTCGCGGCCCGAAGCGTTCGTCGGGCTTCACTTCTTCAATCCGGTGGCGATGATGGCGCTCGTCGAGGTGGTGAGCGGGATGCAGACGTCCGACGCGACCCGCGACGCCGCGACCGCGTTCGCGAAAAAGCTCGGCAAGACGCCCATCCAGGTGCGCAACAGCCCGGGCTTCGCGGTCAACCGCATCCTGTGCCCGATGCTCAACGAAGCGGTGTTCGCGCTGCAGGAGGGTGTCGCCACCGCCGAGGCGATCGACGACGGCATGAAGCTCGGCTGCAGCCACCCGATCGGGCCGCTCGCGTTGTGCGACCTCATCGGGCTCGACGTCCTGCTCGCGGTGATGAACGTGTTCTACCAGGACTTCAACGATCCCAAGTACCGTCCGGCGCCGCTGCTGAAGGAGATGGTCGCGGCGGGACGGCTCGGGCGGAAGACCGGGCGCGGCTTCTACAGCTACAAGTAGCTAGTCCTCGAAGTCGCGCAATCCGGGTAGGTCGATCACCGTAATCCCGCCGTAGTCGATCCGCAGGAGCCCGGCCTGCTCGAGACGCTGCAGCGCCTGGTTCGCGCGCTGCCGCGACAATCCCGCAAGCTGCGCGATCTCCTCCTGCGACACGGGGAGGTGCGGCTTGCTGCCCGGGTAGAGAATGGGATTGAACATCCCCGCAAGGCAGCGCGCGAGCCGCGCGTCCGGACCCAGCAGCCGGTCGTGCTCGACCATGCCGATGAACTGGCCGAGCCGCTCGTTGAGCTGCGTCAGCAGGAACCGGTTGAACGGCATGCTCGTGTCGAGGAGCCACTCGAAGGTGGCGCGCGGCATGTAGGCGATCTCGCTCTCGCGCAGCGCGACGATGTCGTAGCGGCGCGGCTCGTCCTTCAGGAGCGACCCTTCGCCAAACCAGCCGCCGGGACCGACCCCGACGAAGCTCGTGGGCTTGCCGTCTGGCGACACGTTGGTCATCTTGACGAGGCCGTCGATCACGCCGATCCAAGCCTCGACCGGCTCGCCTTTGCGGCAGACGAGCGACCCCGGCGGGCAGTTGCGCGTGACCGTCTCCGCTTCCACGCGCGCAAGGTCCGCAGGGGACAGGGCGCGGGCCCACGGCGAGGCGCGCAGCAGCGAGGCAAGCGACGGCATGGCAACGGTCCGGCGCGAATTGTCGGTGCAACGACAACCTCGGCCGGCATTTACCCTTACATTGCGCGGAAGGACTTCATTCTACGGGCCGCGGCCGGGATAAGATGCGCGTCCCCGCATGGTTCACGCAACGCCCCACGAGAGGGCGGCGGCCAAAGCTTTCCGGAGGAGTGATGGAGGAGTCGGAGCAAACCTTCCCGCGCCTGCTCGCGTACCACGCGAAGGTGCGGCCGGACCATCCGGCCACGCGCGAGAAGGACCTGGGCATCTGGCAGACCTGGACGTGGCGCCAGGTCGCCGACGAGGTCCGCGCGTTGGCCTGCGGGCTCGCGGCGCAGGGGTTCGGTCGCGGCATGCACCTCGCGATCATCGGCGACAACCGTCCACGCCTGTACTGGTCGATGCTCGCGGCGCAGGCGGTCGGCGGCATCGCCGTGCCGATGTACCAGGACGCGCCCGCCGCCGACTTCGTGTACGTCCTCAACGACGCAGAGATCGCGTACGCGATCGTCGAGGACCAGGAGCAGGTCGACAAGATGCTCGAGGCGAAGGCGGCCGTGCCGACGCTCGCGCACATCTACTACGACGACCCGCGCGGCCTGCGCAATTACGAGGGCGTGACGAGCTTCGAGCGCCTGCAGGAGATCGGCCGCGAGTTCGACCGCGCGAATCCCGGCTGGTACGACGCGCAGGTCGCGCAAGGGCAACCCGACGACGTGTCCGTCATGCTCTACACGTCCGGCACGACGGGAAGGCCGAAGGGCGTGCGCCAGACGCACGCCGCATTCATCGCCGCCGCGCAGGGCGGGTGCGAGTTCGACCACCTCACCGCCGACGACAGCATCCTGTCGTACCTGCCGATGGCGTGGGTGGGCGATCATCTCTTCTCGATGGCGCAGTGGATGGTCGCGGGCTTCACGATCAACTGCCCCGAGTCCGGCGACACCGTGATGACCGACCTGCGCGAGATCGGCCCCACCTACTACTTCGCGCCGCCGCGCGTGTTCGAGAACCTGCTCACGCAGGTGATGATCCGGATGGAGGATGCGAGCGCAATCAAGCGCGCGCTGTTCCATCACTTCATGGCAGTCGCGCGCAAGTGCGGCGCCGAGATACTCGCGGCAAGGGCGTTCCGCTGGGCCGAGCGCATGCAGTACGCGCTCGGCAACGTCGCTCATCTACGCGCCGCTGCGCAACGTGCTCGGCATGAGCCGCATTCGCGTCGCCTATACGGCGGGGGCCGCGATCGGCCCCGACCTCTTCCGCTTCTACCGCTCGATCGGCATCAATCTGAAGCAGCTCTACGGCTCGACCGAGACGTGCGCCTACGTGTGCCTGCAGCCCGACGGCGACGTGAAGCTCGACGCCGTCGGCGTCGCCGCGCCGCGCGTCGAGGCGAAGATCGGCGCGAACGGCGAAGTGCTCGTGCGCGGGCCGATGCTGCTCAAGGAGTACTACAAGCGACCGGACGCAACCGCGGAGTCGATCGACGCCGAAGGCTGGTTCCACACCGGCGACGCGGGTGTGTTCGACGGCGGCCAGCTCAAGATCATCGATCGCGCGAAGGACGTCGGCAAGCTCTGGAACGGCGCGGTGTTCGCGCCCAACTACATCGAGAACAAGCTCAAGTTCTCGCCGCACGTCAAGGAAGCCGTCGCGTTCGGCGACGGGCGCGACCGCGTGTGCGCGTTCATCAACATCGACATGGGATCGGTCGGCAACTGGGCCGAGCGCCGCGGCATCGCCTATTCCGGGTACACCGATCTCGCGCAGAAGCCCGAGGTGTACGAGCTCGTGCGCGAGTGCGTCGAGACGGTCAACGCGGAGCTCGCGTGCGAGGGCGAGCTCGCTCACTCGCAGGTCCACCGCTTCCTCGTGCTGCACAAGGAGCTCGATCCCGACGACGACGAGCTCACGCGCACGCGCAAGGTGCGTCGCGGCTTCGTCGCGGAAAAATACGCGCGTGCTGGTCGACGCGCTCTACGGCGGACGCGACAAGCAGCACATCGAGACGCTGGTCCGCCTCGAGGACGGCCGCACCAACATGGTGGCGGCGGACCTCGTGATCGGCGACGCGAAGACGTTCGCGCCGTCGCACGCGCACGCAGCATGAGCGCGAAGGGCCGCCCCGAGCGCGAATTGCGCCCCCTCGGGGGGCAGCGAGCATTGCATTCGAGCGAGCGTGGGGGCCCATGAGCGAAAGGCGCATCGGCGACGTCCTGTTGTCGCTCGACAACATCTCGCTGTCGTTCGGCGGCGTCAAGGCACTCACCGACATCAGCTTCGACGTGCGCGAGCACGAGATCCGCGCCATCATCGGCCCCAACGGCGCCGGCAAGAGCTCGATGCTCAACGTGATCAACGGCGTGTACCGGCCGCAGCAGGGCACGATCACGTTCCGCGGCGCCGTGCGGCGCGACATGGACACGTACCAGGCGGCGGCCAGCGGCATCGCGCGCACGTTCCAGAACATCGCGCTGTTCCGCGGCATGTCGGTGCTCGACAACATCATGACCGGCCGTAACCTCAAGATGAAGTCCGGCTTCCTCGCGCAGGCGATCTGGCTCGGGCCCCGCGAAGCGCGAGGAGCTGGACAACCGGCGCAAGGTGGAGGAAGTGATCGACTTCCTCGAGATCCAGCACATCCGCAAGACGCCGGTCGGCCGCCTGCCGTACGGATTGCAGAAGCGCGTCGAGCTCGCCCGCGCGCTTGCGGCCGAGCCGTCGATGCTGCTGCTCGACGAGCCGATGGCCGGCATGAACGTCGAGGAGAAGCAGGACATGTGCCGTTTCGTGCTCGACGTCAACGAGCAGTACGGCACGACGATCGTGCTGATCGAGCACGACATGGGCGTGGTGATGGACATCTCCGACCGCGTGGTGGTGCTCGATTACGGCAAGAAGATCGGCGACGGCTCTCCCGACGACATCCGCGCGAACAAGGCGGTGATCGACGCGTACCTGGGAGTGGCGCACTGATGACGTTCTTCTTCGAGGTCCTGATCGGCGGGCTGCTCTCGGGCGTCATGTACTCGCTCGTCGCGCTCGGCTTCGTGCTCATCTACAAGGCCTCGGGCGTCTTCAACTTCGCGCAGGGCGCCATGGTGTTCTTCGCCGCGCTGACGTACGTCGGCCTGCTCGAGGTCGGACTGCCGTGGTGGGCGGCGATCCCGGCCACGCTCGTCGTGATGATCATCCTCGGGCTCCTGATCGAGCGCTTCGTTCTGCGGCCGCTCGTCAACCAGCCGCAGATATCGCTCCTGATGGCGACGATCGGCCTCACCTTCTTCATCGAAGGTGTCGCGCAGCTGCAGTGGGGCGCCAACGTGCGGGCGCTCGAGCTCGGCGTGCAGGACGAGCCCATCGCGTGGCTCATGGACAACACGGGCATCAACGTGTCGCGCTTCGACCTCATGGCCGCGCTCGTGGCGGCCGTGCTCGTCACGGCGCTCGCGATATTCTTCAGCCGGACCCGCATCGGCCGTGCGCTGCGCGCCGTGGCCGACGATCACCAGGCGGCGCTGGCGGTCGGCATTCCGCTCCAGCAGATCTGGGCGATCGTGTGGGGCGTCGCGGGCGCCGTGGCGCTGGTGGCAGGACTCCTGTGGGGCGCGCGCAACGGCGTGCAGTACGCGCTGACGTTCGTCGCGTTGAAGGCGCTGCCCGTGCTGATCCTGGGCGGGTTCGAGTCGATTCCCGGTGCGATCGTCGGCGGCCTCATCATCGGCGCCACCGAGAAGCTGGCCGAGGTCTACCTCGGCCCGTTCGTCGGCGGCGGCATCGAGGGCTGGTTCCCGTACGTGCTCGCGCTATTGTTCCTGCTCGTTCGGCCGGAAGGCTTGTTCGGCGAAAAGATTATTCGCCGAATATGACGGGCTTTTTCTGATACCTGATTCCTGACCCCTGATACCTGAATGCTCTACCGCGAAGCCGGCCAGTTCAAGACGTCCTATGAAGCGGACGCCGCGATCTTTCCGATCCTGCAGGACCGGATCGCGATCGCCGTCGTGCTCGTCGTCGCGTTCGCCGTCGTGCCGTTCGCCGCGTCGCCGTATCTCTTCACCGGCATCCTGATCCCGTTCCTGATCCTGTCGCTCGCAGCGCTCGGCCTCAACATCCTCACGGGATACGCGGGACAGCTCTCGCTCGGCACCGCAGCGTTCATGGCGGTGGGCGCGTTCGCGACCTACAACTTCATGCTGCGCGTGCCGGGCATGCCGATCCTCGTCGCATTCGCGCTGAGCGGCGTCGTTTCGGCGCTGGTCGGCATCCTCTTCGGACTGCCGAGCCTGCGCATCCGCGGGCTGCTATCTCGCGGTCGCGACGCTCGCCGCGCAGTTCTTCATCGTGTGGTTCCTGACGCGCGTGGGCTGGATCACCAACTATTCGACCTCGGGCGTCATCACCGCGCAGCCGATCGTCATCCTCGGCTACACGTTCGACACGCCCGCGGCCAAGTACCTGCTCGTGCTGTCGATCGTCGCGTTGCTCGCGCTCGCGGCGAAGAACATGGCGCGCGGCAACGTCGGACGCTCGTGGATGGCGGTGCGCGACATGGACGTGGCGGCGGAGGTGATCGGCATTCGCCTGATGCGCGCGAAGCTCCTCGCATTCGCGGTCAGCTCGTTCTATTGCGGCGTCGCCGGCGCGCTGTTCGCCTACGCCTTCCTCGGCACCGTCGAGCCCGAGGCCTTCAACCTCGACCTGTCGTTTCGCATCCTGTTCATGGTGGTCATCGGCGGGCTCGGCACGGTGCTGGGCTCGTTCCTCGGCGCGGCGTTCGTCACGCTGATGCCGGTGTTCCTGTCGGTGACGGTGCGCTTCCTCGACAGCGTGCTCGGCCTGCGCATCGCCGAGAGCACGATCAGCAACCTCGAGCTCATGGTGTTCGGTGCGCTCATCATCTTCTTCCTGATCGTCGAGCCGCACGGGCTCGCACGGTTGTGGCAGATCGGCAAGGAAAAGTTACGGTTATGGCCGTTCCCACATTGACGTGGCGGCGCAAAGTGAACCCCTACTTTGCGCCGGAACGGCAAGAGTCAGACGAAAAGCTTGGGCGGCCCGGCGCTTTTCGTGGAAGAGCAGGAACGAACGAGTGTTTTGCTAGCGGTATACCTATGTGATTTTCTGTAAGGAGGATGCAATGAAGGCAATCAAATCCGCGCTTCTCGGCGCCGCGCTGCTCTGGCGGCAACGGTTGCGAGCGCGCAGAACGAGCAGTTCGTACCGGTGCTGTCGTATCGCGTCGGACCGTCCGCCGCGGGCGGGTCGGGGTACTACGGTGGTGCGATCGACTACTGGACGCTGACCAACATGAACGGCGGCGTCAACGGCGTGAAGCTCATGTGGGAGGAGTGCGAGACGGAGTACAACGCGTCCAAGGGCGTCGAGTGCTACGAGCGCCTGAAGAAGAAGAACGGCGGCGGCTCGACCGTCGAGCCGCTCGCCACGGGCATTGCCTACGGCTTGTTCGAGCGCGTCGCGACCGACAAGATCCCGATGACGACGTTCGGCTACGGCCTCGCGATCGCCGCGGACGGCCGCGTGTTCCCGTGGGTGTTCCCGCTCGGCACGACCTACTGGGACCAGATGGCCGCGATGATCGCGTACTTCGGCCAGAAGGAAGGCGGGCTCGACAAGCTGAAGGGCAAGAAGATCGCGTTCCTGTACCACGACTCGGCCTACGGCAAGGAGCCCATCCCGGTGCTCGACGCGCTCGGCGACCAAGCTCGGCTTCGAGACGCTGAAGATTCCCGTGCCGGTCCCCGGCCAGACGCAGGAATCGCAATGGCTGCAGATTCGCCAGGCGAAGCCCGACTACACGATCGTGTGGACGTACGGCGTGATGAGCACCGTCGCGCTCAAGACCGCCGCCAAGACCGGCTATCCGCGCGACAAGCTCCTCGGCGTCTGGTGGGCAGGCTCGGAGGAAGACGTGATTCCCGCGGGCGAAGCGTCGAAGGGCTACGTCAGCGCGTCGTTCACCGCGTCGGGACTCGACTTCCCGGTGATGCAGGACATCAAGAAGAAGGTGTACGGCGCCGGCAAGGGCAACCTCGAGGATCCGACGCGCCTCGGCAACGTGATGTACACGCGCGGCGTCGTCTACGGCATGATCCTCGTCGAGGCGATGCGCGTCGCGCAGAACAAGTACGGCAAGGGCAAGGTGATGACGGCCGAGCAGATGCGCTGGGGCTTCGAGAACCTGGACCTGACCGACGCGCGCATCAAGGAGCTGGGCGCGGGCGGCCTGTTCCCGGCCATCAAGACGAGCTGCAACGACCATGAAGGGTCCGGCAAGGTCAAGTTCCAGCAATGGACCGGAAGCGGCTTCAAGCAGGTCACGCCGTTCATGGAAGGCGACCGCGCGATGGTGCGCAAGATGGTCGACGAAGCCGCGAACAAGTACGCGGCCGAGAAGAAGATCCCGATTCGCGATTGCGCCAAGGAAGGGTAACGTCGCCCTCACCCCAACCCTCTCCCGGCGGGCCGGGAGAGGGAGCGGAGCTCCACCATGCAACCTGCAACGTCACCTGCCGCCAATCGCTATCTCTCGGTGAACAACATCGAGGTGATCTACGACCACGTGATCCTCGTGCTGAAGGGCGTCTCGCTCGAGGTGCCGGAGGGCAGCATCGTCGCGCTGCTGGGTGCGAACGGCGCCGGCAAGAGCACGACGCTCAAGGCGATCTCGAACCTGCTCGCCGCGGAGCGCGGCGACGTCACCAAGGGCACGATCGAGTTCAAGGGCAAGCGCGTCGACAAGCTCACGACCAACGACCTCGTGCGCATGGGCGTGTGCCAGGTGATGGAGGGCAGGCACTGCTTCGCGCACCTGACGGTCGAGGAGAACCTGCTGACCGGCGCGTTCACGCGCAAGGCATCGCGCGGCGACATCGCGGCCGCGCTCGAGAAGGTGTATCACTACTTCCCGCGGCTGAAGCAGCGCCGTGGGAGCCAGTCGGGCTACACGTCCGGCGGCGAGCAGCAGATGACGGCGGTCGGGCGCGCGCTGATGGCGCAGCCGTCGATGATCCTGCTCGACGAGCCGTCGATGGGGCTCGCCCCGCAGATCGTCGAGGAGATCTTCGAGATCGTGCGGGACCTCAACACGAAAGAGCGCGTGTCGTTCCTGCTCGCGGAGCAGAACACGAGCGTCGCGCTGCGCTACGCGAACTACGGCTACATCCTCGAGAACGGCCGCGTGGTGATGGACGGCGTCGCTTCGTACCTCGCGTCGAACGACGACGTGAAGGAGTTCTACCTCGGCCTGTCGACGGCCGGCCGCAAGAGCTTCCGCGACGTGAAGCACTATCGACGGCGCAAGCGTTGGCTGTCGTGACGACGACCCCCACGCTCGCGACAACAGCAAGGGCGCGCTCGCTGCCCCCGAGGGGGCGCAGCGTTGGCTCGGGACGGCCCTTCGCCAACGCGATGAATTTCGACACGCTCCGCAAGTACTGCACGACGCTCCCCGGCGCCACCGTCGACATCAAGTGGGGCGCCGACGAATGCCACTGCGTGGGCGGCAAGATGTTCGCCGTCTTCGGCACGTCCAACAAGAAGCCGGCCAACGTCGGCTTCAAGTGCGAGCCCGCACGCTTCCTCGAGCTGACCGACGTTCCCGGCATCATTCCCGCGCCGTATCTCGCGCGGGCGCACTGGGTGCTCGTGAAGGATGCGAAGGCGCTGAGCGATGCGCAGGCGCGCGAGCTCGTCGCGCAGTCGCACGCGCTCGTCGTGGCCAAGCTCACGAAAAAGGAACGCGACGCGATCGCCGCCGGCCAATGATCCATTTCGACACGCTCGAGACACGCGACCCGGAGCTGCGGCGCAAGCAGCAGCTCGCATCGTTGCGCGGCCAGTTCGCGCACGCCAAGGCGAATGCGCCCGCGTTCGCACAGCGCCTCGCCGCCGTCGATCCCGACGCCATCACGTCGCTCGACGCGCTTGCGCAATTGCCCGTCACGCGCAAGTCCGAGCTCGCCGACCTGCAGCGCGCGAGCAAGCCGTTCGGCGGGCTCGCCGCGACGCGTTACGGCGAAGCGCGACGCGTCTTCCAGAGCCCCGGGCCCCTTTACGAGCCCGAAGGTGCGCGGCCCGACTACTGGCGGCTCGCTCGCGCGATGTTCGCCGCCGGCTTTCGGCGCGGCGACCTCGTGCACAACTGCTTTTCGTATCACCTGACACCCGCCGGCTCGATGGTCGAGTGCGGTGCGCATGCACTCGGTTGCACCGTATTCCCGGGCGGAACCGGCCAGACCGAGCTGCAGGTGCAGGCGATGGACGACCTTCGCCCGAACGGCTACGTCGGCACGCCTTCGTTCCTCAAGATCATTCTCGAGAAGGCCGACGAGCAGGGCGTGCACCTGCCGACGCTGACCAAGGCGCTGGTCTCCGGCGAAGCCTTCCCGCCGAGCTTGCGCGATGCGCTCAAGGCGCGCGGCATCGACGGGTACCAGGCCTATGCGACGGCGGATCTCGGCTGCATCGCCTACGAGACGCCGGCGCGCGAAGGCCTGGTGATCGACGAAGGCGTTCTCGTCGAGATCGTGCGGCCCGGCACCGGCGATCCGGTGGCGCCAGGCGAGGTCGGCGAGGTCGTCGTGACGACGCTCTTCAACACGGACTATCCGCTCGTGCGCTTCGGCACCGGCGACCTGTCGGCGATGCTTGCCGGGAGCGTCTCCGTGCGGGCGCACGAACGTGCGGATCAAGGGCTGGATGGGGCGCGCCGACCAGACGACCAAGGTCAAGGGCATGTTCGTGCACGCGTCGCAGGTCGCGGCGATCGTGAAGCGCCACCCCGAAGTGGCGCGGGCGCGCCTCGTCGTCGACAACCCCGACGGCAACGACCGGATGACGCTGCTGGTCGAGGTCGCGGGCAACGCGTCGTCGCACGCCGAGTCGATCGTCGCGTCGATCCGCGAGGTCACGAAGCTCCGCGGCGAAGTCGCATTCCGCGCACCCCGGCGAGCTGCCCAACGACGGCAAGGTGATCGAGGACGCACGCAAGTACGACTAGACGCGCGTGCTAGGATTGTGACGGATCGCTTACGAGGCCCGCCCGCTTGTCCGAAACCCTGGAAACGCCCGGCTCGCCGCTTCGCGACGACGTGCTGCGCCACATCGCCGCGTCGGGCGTCGTGCGCGCATTCGCGAAGAACACGGTGCTCATCCGCGAGGGCGACGTCGGCGACTCGCTCTACATCATCCTGTCGGGCCGCGTGAAGGTCTACGCGAGCAACGCCGCGGGCCGCGAGGTCGTCATCAATTTCCACGGTCCGGGCGAGTACGTGGGCGAGATGTCGCTCGACGGCCAGCCACGCTCCGCGTCGGTGATCACGACCGAGCCTTCGACGTGCGCGATCGTGAACCGCGCGCAGTTCCGCGATTTCCTCGCGCAGAATCCCGACTTCGCGCAGCACCTCATCCAGATCGCTGATCCGTCGCTGCCGCAGTGCGACCGAGAACGTGAAGAGCCTCGCGCTCTCGGACGTCTACGGCCGGCTCGTGCGGTTGCTGAACGCGCTCTCGGTCGAGCACGACGGCCGCCAGGTCGTCGAGGAGCGCCTCACGCAGCAGGACATCGCCGATCGCGTCGGCGCGTCGCGCGACATGATCGGCAAGCTCATGAAGGACCTGGTCGGCGGCGGCTACCTGGCCGTCGAAGACCGGCGCATCACGATCCTCAAGCGCCTGCCGCCGGGCTGGTAGCGGAATCTTCCGCACGCACGTCGCGGCTTCTTCTGTCGTTGCAGAGCACCCGTCGCGCCTAAAGTGGGTCCACGTGTCGGACACACGAAAAGGAGCAGACGATGTCAACGACCAGCACACAAGCATTCGAGCGGACGCACGTGGCGCGCGGCATCAAGGCGGCGGCCTTCGTGCTGATATTGGGATCGGTCGCGCTCGCGGCGGACCACCTGTTCTTCGTGACGCCGCAGCCGCAGGCCGCAGCAGCGGTGCCATTGGCGGCTACGCCCATGTCGTCGCCGGCGATCGACGGCTTCGCGCTGCCGGACCACCTGCGTCACCCGACAGCGGGAGATGGGTCGGGGGCCAGCCCGTCGTTCTAAATTCCGCCGAAGCAGATGTACTTGACCTCGACGTATTCGTCGATGCCGTACTTGCTGCCTTCGCGGCCGAGGCCTGACTCCTTCACGCCGCCGAACGGCGCGACCTGCGTGGTGATGAGGCCCGGTGTTGACGCCGACCATCCCCGCTTCGAGCTGCTCGGCGACGCGCCAGCCGCGTCCGAGGTCGCGGCTGTAGAAGTACGAGGCGAGGCCGAACTCGCTGTCGTTGGCCATCTCGACGACTTCGGCCTCGTCCTTGAAGCGGATGAGCGGCGCCACGGGCCCGAACGTTTCCTCCGAGAAGATCTTCATCTCGCGCGTGACGCCGGTCAGGATGGTCGGCTCGTAGAAGTTGCCGCCGAGCGCATGGCGCTTGCCGCCCATCATGACCTTCGCACCGTGCTTCGTGGCGTCCGCGACGTGGTCCTCGACCTTGGCGACGGCGTCCTGGTTGATGAGCGGACCCTGCGTCACGCCGGCTTCGATGCCGTTGCCGACCTTGAACTTGCCGACGCGCTCCGCGAGCTTGGCGGCGAATGCGTCGTAGACCTTGTCCTGCACGAAGAGCCGGTTCGCGCACACGCACGTCTGGCCCGCGTTGCGGTACTTCGAGACGATCGCGCCTTCGGCTGCGGCGTCGAGATCGGCGTCGTCGAACACGATGAACGGCGCGTTGCCGCCGAGCTCCAGCGACAGCTTCTTGATGGTCGGCGCGACCTGCGCCATGAGCTTGCGGCCGACTTCGGTCGAGCCCGTGAACGAAAGCTTGCGCACCGTCGGGTTGGCGCACATCTCGCCGCCGATCTGCGAGGCCTTGCCGATCACGACGCTGAACACGCCGGGCGGAAAGCCGGCGCGGTGCGCGAGCTCCGCCAGCGCCAGCGCCGAATACGGCGTGGCCTCGGCCGGCTTGCTCACGACGGTGCAGCCGGCCGCGAGCGCGGGCGCCACCTTGCGCGTGATCATCGAGTGCGGAAAATTCCACGGCGTGATCGCCGCGCACACGCCGACGGCCTGCTTCACCACGACGAGGCGGCGGTCGCTGCCGATGGTCGGGATCACGTCGCCGTAGATGCGCTTGCCTTCCTCGGCGAACCACTCGACGTACGCCGCGCCGATCGCGATCTCGGCTTTCGCCTCGGCGAGCGGCTTGCCCTGCTCGGTGGTGAGGATGAGCGCGAGGTCGTCGGCGTGCTGCAGGATGAGGTCGTACCACTTGCGCACGACGGCGCAACGATCCTTGGCGAGCATGTCGCGCCAGGCCGGCCACGCGCGCCCGGCGGCCTCGATCGCGCGCCGCGTTTCGGCCGCACCGCAAATGGGCACGGTGCCGATGGTGGCGCCGGTGGCCGGATTGACGACCGGGCGCGTGGCGCCGTCGTCGGCGCCTGCCCACTTGCCGTCGATGTAGCACTGCATGCGCAGCAGCGACGGGTCCTTGAGCGCGGGAGCCGCGCGTTCGATGCGTATCGGGGGCCATGCTCGCCTCCGGGGCGAAAGGGAACGATCCGCGTATTTTACCGCGCGCCGGTTCCCGCATCGGCTGTCACCGATGCACGCGACGGCCGCAGCGTCACGAGCAGCACGCCGCAGAGCACGAGCGCCGCGCCGACGAGCTGGACGAGCTCGAACGGCTCGCCGAGGATCGCGACGCCGAGCCCCATCGTGATCACGGGGCCCAGCGCGCCGATCAGCGACGCTTCGTTGGCGCCGATCCGGCGCACCGATTCCGCGATGAGCCACGTCGGCAGCGACCGTCGAGACGATCGCCATCGTGAGGGAGAGCGCGTGCACGCGCGGCGACACCGCGAGCGCGGCCAGAGGATTCACGACGAGGAACTGCGCCAGCACGAAGACCGCGGACGTGAGCATCGCCCACGCGATGAAACGCATCGACCCGATGCGCCCGATGACGGAACCGGCCTGCACGAGGTAGAGCGCATACAGGGCCGCTGAACCGAACACGAGCATGCCGCCCTGCAGGGTGTCGTGGACGTCGCCGCCGAATCGCAGGTCGTGTGCGAACGCCACCACGATGCCGGCGTACGACAGCCCAACAGCGACCATCGCCCGTCGCGTGATGGGCTCCTTCAGGAGAAACGCGGACAGCAGCACCACCATGGTCGGGTACAGGTACAGCACCAGCCGCTCGAGCGATGCGCTGATGTAGCGCAGGCCGCTGAAGTCGAGGAGGCTCGACAGGTAGTAGCCGATGAAGCCGAACCACACGAGGCGCAGCGCATCGGCGCGCACGATGGGATGCGCGTTGGCGCGGCGCGATCCGTACCATGCCATCGCGGTGAAGAACGGCGCCGCATAGAGCATGCGCAGCGCGAGCAGCGTGGGGACGTCGACCGACGGGTCCTGGTAGACGAGCTTGGCGAGGATCGCCTTGAACGAGAAGCCGCCGACGCCCAGCACGGCGCACGCGGGGCCGATCCACTGCGACTCCCGCTCACGCCCACGAGACGATGCCGGTGTACGCCGTGAGGAGGATGAGGGCGCCGAACGCGATGCGGTACCACGCGAACGGCGTGAAGTCGTGATGGCTCACGAAGCGGATGAGCCAGCGCACGCAGAAGAATGCCGACACGAAGGCAGCGGCAAAACCGACGCCGAACGCGGGCAGGTCCGCAGCCGCCAGCAGGTGGCGGTTCTTGATCGCCTCGTACGCGCATGCCGCGAGCAGCGTGGGAATCGCGAGGAAGAACGAGAACTCGGTGGCGGCGCGGCGCGACAGGCCGAAGAGCATCCCGCCGATGATGGTGGCGCCGGATCGCGACGTGCCCGGGATCAGCGCGAATGCCTGCGCGCAGCCGACCTTCAGCGCGTCGGTCCAGCGCATCGCGTCGACGTCGTCGATGCGCACGGTACCCGGGCGCCCGCGCTGGCGACGCTCGACCCAGAGGATCACGAGCGCGCCCGCGACGAACGCCATGGCCACGGGCACGGGCGCGAACAGCGCGGCCTTGATGTAGCGGCCGAGCAACAACCCGAGTGCTGCCGCCGGCAGGAATGCGATGGCCAGGTTCACCACGAATCGATTCGCGCGCGGGTCGCGGAAGAGGCCGCGTACGACGCTGGTGAGGCGCGCCCGAAATTCCCAGCACACGGCGAGGATCGCGCCGGCCTGGATCACGATCTCGAAGACCTTGGCCTGCTCCCCGGTGTAGCCCAGCAGCGAGCCCGCCACGATCAGGTGACCGGTGGAGGAGATCGGCAGGAATTCGGTCAGCCCTTCGACGATGCCGAGAAGAAGAGCGACGACGAGAGAAGGTGAAGCGTCCAAGGAGGCGCGATTGTCGCACGGCCGCCGGTACAATCAGCGCCTGAGGAACAGTCCAATGACCGCAAACGAACAAGCGATCGCGTCGATTCTTGCCGCCGCCGCGCAGCGCGCGAAGGAGAAGAGCGCGCCGATGGCCGGCCTTCTCACGCCGAAGGAGGCATGGACGCTCTTCGAGGCGGGCGCAATCGACATCGTGGACACCCGCACGCACGCCGAGCGTGAGCTCATCGGTTACGTGCCGGGCAGCAAGCCCATCGAGTGGTACGACTATCCCGCGAAGGCGCGCAATGGGAGCTTCCTCGACGAGCTGCGGGAAGCGGTGCGCGAGGACCGTCCCGTCGCGTTCCTCTGCCGCAGCGGCGTGCGGTCGCACCACGCGGCCGCCCTCGCGTCGCAGAACGGGTATGCGAAGGCTTACAACGTGCTCGAAGGCTTCGAGGGCGACAAGAACGCGGCGGGCCAGCGCCGCGTGAACGGATGGCAGATGGCAGGCCTGCCGTGGCGGCAGGATTGACGCAAGCGAGCTAGCGCTTCATCAGTTCCTGCAGCGTCCGCGACACGAGGTCGTCGCTGTCCGGCGGAATCGAACCCGCCGGCGTCATGCGATCGACCACGTCGGGCAACACTTGTGCGACCGAGCTCGCGGCCTGGTCGTGCGGAAGTCCGAGCTCGCGAGAGATGTCATCCATCTGGCTGCGACCGAAGATCTGCGACAGCATGTCCGGTGAGATCGGCTGGTTCGCGCCGGTACCGATCCAGGACTGACCCTGCGGGCCTGCGCCTGCCTGTTGCATGCGCTGCAGCAGGCCGCCGATCCCGCCGTTGCGCTGCAGGAGCTGGAGGACGATGGCGACGATGGCCGCGGTGCCCATGCCGCCCAGTCCGCCACCCTGCCGGCGCGGATCCGCCGCGGCACCTCCCATCAATCCGCCGAGCAAACCGTCGAGCAATCCCATGGCGCGCCTCCGTGGTGGTATCCAGCGGCTCACTATACCGCCGGGCGATCGCTATCTCGAGATGCCGAGCTCCCGCATCAGGCGGTCGACGTCGGCGCGCACTTGCGAGAGCTGCGCCTGCAGGTCTTCGACCGTTGCGCGCAATGCCGCGATCTCGCCGACCGCGACTCGCTCCGGCGCGGGGATGGCCTGCGCGACCACCGACAGATCCGGCGCGCCCGCCAGCAAGTGCGACCATCGCGTTTCCCGCGAGCCCGCCTGCCGCGGAAGCTCGACGACGAGCGCGCCGCTCGCGCGGGCCGCAAGCTCGTGCAGGAATCCCTCGACCGCGGAGATGTCGCTGAACCGATGCAACCGCTCGGTGTGGATGCGGAGCTCGCCCGCCGTCTGCGGGCCGCGCAGCATGAGGACGGCGAGGATCGCGACCGCCTGCGTCGGGACTTCGAGCACCCGCTGCACGTTGTGCGCGTAGCGCATGACGCGGCCGCCGCTCGATTCCATCACGAGCGAGAGTCCCTTCAGGCGGTCGATGGCCGACGTGACCTCGTCCTCGCTCGCGTCGATGATCGGGTCGCGGCTCGACTTCTGGTTGCACCCGGCGACGAGCGCGTTGAGCGTCAGCGGATACGTGTCGGGCACTGTGAGCTGCTTCTCCACCAGCACGCCGAGGACGCGCGTGTCGAGCAGGGAAAGCGGGGGCAGCGTCATGGCGATGCCAAGTGTAGCAACAACCCCATCCATCCTCGCCGGCGTAGACTAGTACCTCGCGCCACTACGCATCGCAGGCTTTCCATGCACGACGTGCGGCCGGCCGCGGTGGCCGGCATGTTCTATCCGAGCGCTCCGGATTGCCTCGCAGGCGACATTCGCGCCTACCTCGACGACGCAACGCCTTCGCGCGCGAAAGTGCCCAAGGCGTTGATCGTGCCTCACGCGGGATATGTGTACTCCGGTCCGATCGCCGCAACCGCGTACGCGCTGCTCGCGCCGGTGCGAGACGCGGTCGATCGAGTCGTCCTGCTCGGGCCGGCGCATCGGGTCCCGGTTCGCGGGCTCGCGACCACGAGCGCCGGGTACTTCGCAACGCCGCTGGGAGAAGTTCCCGTCGACGCCGATGCGGTCGGCACGGCGCTCACGTTCTCGCAAGTGGCGGTCAGCGACGCCGCCCATGCCGGGGAGCACGCGCTCGAAGTGCAGCTGCCCTTCCTGCAAACGGTGTTGCGTCGCTTCACTCTCGTGCCGCTCGCGGTCGGCCATGCCACGTTGCGGGAGGTGGAGGAAGTTCTCGACGCGCTGTGGGGCGGACCCGAGACGCTCGTCGTCGTGAGCTCCGATCTTTCCCACTACCACGCGTACGCCGAGGCGAAGCGCATCGATCGTGCGACCGCCGACGCGATCCTCGCGATGTCGCCAACCCTCGATCACGAGCAGGCATGCGGCGCCACGCCCGTCAACGCGCTCCTGCAGTGCGCGAGTCGCCGCGGCCTTTCGCCGGCGCTCCTCGACCTGCGCAACTCCGGCGATACGGCGGGCGATCGCTCGCGCGTCGTCGGGTATGCGTCGTTTGCATTTGCGGCCGATGGAGCGGGCTGACGTCGGCGTCGCGCTGCTCGCGATCGCGCGCGGTGCGATCGCACGCGAGCTCGAGCTCGCGCACATGGCGCACGCCACGCACGTCGAGCTTGCGCGCATCGGCGCGACGTTCGTGACGTTGCGCCGCGATGGCGAGCTGCGCGGATGCATCGGTACGGTGCATGCCTGGCGCGCGCTCGCCGACGACGTGAACGCCAACGCCATGGCCGCGGCATTTCGCGATCCGCGCTTTTCGCCGCTCTGCGCACGCGAGTTCGCGCAAGTCACGATCGAGGTGTCGGTCCTCAATCCGAGCGAGCGCATGCCGGAGCGCGACGAAGGGTCGCTCGCGGCGGCGCTGCGGCCGGGGGTGGACGGCGTCGTGCTCGAGTGCGCGCAGCACCGCGCGACGTTCCTGCCCCAGGTGTGGGAGCAGCTGCCGCAGCCGCACGCGTTCCTCCGCGCGCTGAAGCGCAAGGCCGGTCTCGCCGAGACGTTCTGGAGCGACGGTGTGCGCGTCTGCCGGTACACCGTCGAGAAATTCGTCGAGGAGCCCATGTGATGGACCATCCGGGACGCTGGTGGCAGGCCCTGCCCGACGGCCGCATCCAGTGCGACCTGTGCCCGCGCGAGTGCCGGCTCCACGAAGGCCAGCGTGGCGCATGCTTCGTGCGCCAGCGCCAGGACGATGGCGTCGTGCTGACGACGTATGGACGCTCGTCGGGCTTCTGCATCGATCCCATCGAGAAGAAGCCGCTCAACCAGTTCTACCCCGGGTCGTCGGTGCTCTCGTTCGGCACGGCGGGCTGCAATCTCGCGTGCAAGTTCTGCCAGAACTGGGACATCAGCAAGTCGCGCGAGATGGACACGCTGATGGACACCGCCTCGCCGTCGGCGATCGCCGCTGCTGCGCAGGCGAACGGCTGTCGCAGCGTCGCGTTCACGTACAACGACCCCGTGATCTTCGCGGAGTACGCGATGGATACCGCCGACGAATGCCGGGCACGCGGCATTGCGAGCGTCGCCGTCACGGCCGGTTACATCGGCGCGCAGGCGCGGCGCGAGTTCTACGCGAAGATGGACGCGGCGAACGTCGACCTCAAGGGATTCACGGAAGATTTCTACGTGAAGCTGTGCGGCGCGCGGCTCGCGCCGGTGCTCGAGACGCTGCAATACCTCGTGCATGAAACGTCCGTGTGGACGGAGATCACGACGCTGCTCATTCCCGGCAAGAACGACGGCGACGACGAGTTGACGGCAATGTGCGCGTGGATCGCGCGCGAGCTCGGCCCGGACGTGCCGCTGCACTTCACGGCGTTCCATCCCGACTACAAGATGACCGACTTGCCGCGCACGCCGGCGACCACGCTCATGCGTGCGCGGGCGATCGCCATGCGGGCGGGATTGCATTACGTGTACACGGGCAACGTGCACGACCGCGACGGGGGCACGACCTATTGCCGCGGCTGCAACGCGGCGCTCATCGTGCGGGACTGGCACGAGATCCTGCGCTATCGCGTGACCGTCAACGGCGCGTGCCCGGATTGCGCAACGCCGATCGCGGGACGATTCGAAACGTACGCGCCGGGACGGGGGCGAATGAGGATTCCGGTGAGGATCGCGGCGCCCGCCTGAAACATCTTGTAATAGGGTACGTCCCTATTTCGGTTTTGAAATAGGGTACGTCCCTATTTCGGTTTGTGCGAACATAGGGCATGTCCGCCCCATCCGACGACATCAGCATGGCGCTGTTCTGCGACTTCGAGAACATCGCGCTCGGCGTTCGCGACGCGAGCTACGACAAGTTCGACATCAGCAAGGTCCTCGAGCGCCTGCTGCTCAAGGGCAGCATCGTCGTCAAGAAGGCGTACTGCGACTGGGACCGCTACAAGGCGTTCAAGGGCACGATGCACGAGGCGTCGTTCGAGCTCATCGAGATCCCGCACGTGCGCATGTCCGGCAAGAACTCCGCCGACATCCGCATGGTCGTCGACGCGCTCGACCTCTGCTATACCAAGACGCACGTCGACACGTTCGTCATCATCAGCGGCGACTCCGATTTCTCGCCGCTCGTTTCGAAGCTTCGCGAGAACGACAAGACCGTCATCGGCGTCGGCGTGAAGAATTCCACGTCCGACCTCCTGGTCACGAACTGCGACGAGTTCATCTTCTACGACGACCTCGTGCGCGAGAAGAAGAAGGCGGCGACGCGGCGCAGCGCGAAGACCGCGGCCAAGACGCCAGCCAAGACGCCAGCCAAGACGCCCAGCAGGCGCAGGGCGAGCGCCAAGGGCGACGCAACCGAAGAGCCGGCGGCGGTGGCTGCCGATGCGATCGAGGCGCCTCCTGTCGCTGCCGATGCGCCGCCGCCCAAGTCCGACGACGAGCGTCGCGACGAGGTGATCGACCTCATCGTGTCCACCACGGAGGCGCTGGCGCAGGAGCGCGGCGCGGACAAGATCTGGGGCTCGATGGTCAAGCAGGCGCTCAAGCGCCGCAAGCCCGGGTTCAACGAATCGTTCTACGGCTTCCGCTCGTTCAACGCGATGCTCGAGGCGGCCGCGCAGGCCGGGCAGCTTTCGCTCGATTTCGACGAAAAATCCGGCGGCTATCTCGTGCGCCTCGCCGCTTCCGAGGATTGACGATGCGTGTCGCCGTCGCCGCCTTGCTCGCGTTCGCCGTGCTGCTTGGCCCCGCGGGCGCCGCCGAGCTTGCAACGAGCATTGCGGGGCGCGCCGACAGGCACACGACCGAGTCGCTGCTCGCGCATCCTGCGGTCACGACGATCAACGTGCCGTCCGACGTCTCGTACAAGCGAGCGATGTCGTACCGCGCCGTCCCCATGTCGGCGCTCCTCGGCAACGTGCCCCGCGAGGACATGGTGCGCTTCGTGGCCGCGGACGGTTTCGCGGCCAGCATTCCCGCATCGCTGCTGCTCGCCGCGACGGAGGATGCGCCGCGCGCGTATCTCGCCATCGAGCCTGCGAATGCACCGTGGCCGCCGTTGAAGGCGGGTGCGAAGGAAACGGCGGGCCCGTTCTACCTCGTGTGGCTGCGCACCGACCGCGGGCGCATCTCGCCCGAGCAGTGGCCGTACCAGATCGCGCGCGTCGAGGACGTGGCGCCTGTCGCGGTGCGCTTCCCCGGCCTCATCCCTGGCGGCCACCGTGCCTGCGAACGATCCGATCCGCCACGGGTTCGCGGTGTTCTCGACGAGCTGCCTGCCCTGCCACTCGCTGAATCTCCAGGGCGATGCCCGTGTCGGGCCGGACCTCAACGTCCCGTTCAGCCCGACCGAGTACATGCGCGAGGATTCGCTGCGCCTGCTGGTGCGCAATCCGCAGGCGTTGCGGTCGTGGCCGGCCGCGAAGATGCCCGGCTTCGACGACAACGCACTGAGCCAGCGCGACCTCGATCACCTGCTCGCCTACCTGTACTACATGGCCAAGCGCAAGGTCGAGGTGCCCAAGGGCTAGCCGTCGAACGCCGCGGGGCGAATCACTTCAGCGCGTCGGCGAGCGCGATCGCGTTGTCCGGCGCGTGCACCTTGTCCGTGTTGTCGAAGTAGCAATACACGTCGCGGCACGCAGCCTTCGGCGCCCGCTGCGCGATGCGCGCGGCATCCGCCGGCTCGCGCCCGCGCGCCCAGCAGTCCACGCGAGAGGCGAACCGCGCGAGCTCCTCCTCGCTGTACCGGCTGTGATACAGCTCGACCGCGCCGTGCAGCCGGATGTAGACGAAGTCCGCCGTGACGTCGTCGCGCTCGACCCACTTGCCCGCAGTGTCGGCGACGACGAACGACACGTTGTACTTGCGCAGCAGCGCGATGAACCCGGGATCGAGGAACGAGGGATGCCGCACTTCCATCGCATGGCGGAGCTTCCCGGCGGGCTTGTAGACGCACGACGCGCGCGTCTTCAACTTCCGGTCGTGGCGGCGGGCGACGGCGGCCGCTGCGTCGGTGTCGTACGGAAGCATCGCGAGAAAATTCTCGACGCGCTCGGCATCGAAGGCGAAGTTGGGCGGAAACTGCCACAGGAACGGCCCGACCTTCTCGCGCAGCTCCGCGATGCCCGACGCGAAGAAATTGCCGAGCGCCGCGCGCACGTTCCGGAGCCGCAGCATGTGCGTGATGTAGCGCCCGCCCTTCACCGCGAACACGAAGCCGTCGGGCGTCGCCTCGCGCCACATGCGGTACGAATCCGGCGTCTGCAACGAATAGAACGATCCGTTGATCTCGATCGTGGACAGGCGCCGCGAGGCGTACTCGAGCTCGCGCCGCTGCGCGAGCCCTTTGGGATAGAACGTGCCGCGCCACGGCTCGTAGCGCCAGCCGGAAATGCCGATGCGGATGTCGCCACGCGCCATCGGCCGATTGTAGGTGCGCATACGCGTGCGCCGCGCTTAGCGAAACGTCGTAGCATTTCGCCATGTCCTGCTTCATGGGCGCGCTGCTCGTCTTCGTCGGCGTTGCCCTCGCGTCCTCGCCGTGGTGGTCCGCCACGCTGGGCCCCGCCGACTATTCGCTCGTGATCGTGCTCGGCGTGATCTTCGGCGGCGCGGGCGTGTTCGTGTCGATTCCCGAGGACCGGGCCCCGCGGCTGCGCACGCTCGCCTTTTGCCTGTGGATCGGCGCGTTCGGGCTCGCGTGCGCGTCCCTCGCGCTGATGCCGTTCCATCCCGACGCCGACGGCACCTACCGCATCGCCGGCGTGCCGGGCTTCATCGCAGCGGCGATTCCCTGGTGGGCGAGAATCGTCGCGGGAATGTTCGCGGCACTGCTCCTCGGTGTTTCCGGCGTCGGTCTCTGGGGCCTGGTGCGCGGGAAGCGCTAGGCCTTCGAGTAGATCTCCGCGCCCTTCTTCACGAACTCGACCGCCTTCGCTTCCATGCCCTTGGCGAGCGCCTCGCTTTCCGCGATGCCTTGCTTCGCCGCGTATTCGCGCACGTCCTGCGTGATCTTCATCGAGCAGAAGTGCGGGCCGCACATGGAGCAGAAGTGCGCGAGCTTGGCGCCGTGCTGCGGCAGCGTCTCGTCGTGGAACTCGCGCGCCTTGTCAGGATCGAGACCCAGGTTGAACTGGTCGTCCCATCGGAACTCGAAGCGCGCCTTCGACAGCGCGTTGTCGCGCAGCTGCGCGCCTGGGTGGCCCTTGCCGAGGTCGGCCGCGTGCGCCGCGAGCTTGTACGCCATGATGCCGTCCTTGACGTCCGCCTTGTTCGGCAGGCCGAGGTGCTCCTTCGGCGTGACGTAGCACAGCATCGCGGTGCCGTACCACCCGATCATCGCGGCGCCGATCGCGCTCGTGATGTGATCGTAGCCGGGCGCGATGTCGGTGGTGAGCGGTCCGAGCGTGTAGAACGGCGCCTCGCCGCACAGGCGGAGCTGCTCGTCCATGTTGTGCTTGATCATGTGCATCGGCACGTGGCCGGGGCCTTCGATCATCACCTGGACGTCGTGCTTCCACGCGACCTGCGTGAGCTCGCCGAGCGTTGCGAGCTCGCCCATCTGCGCCTCGTCGTTGGCGTCGTGGATGGAGCCCGGCCGCAGCCCGTCGCCCAGCGAGAACGCGACGTCGTACGCCTTCATGATCTCGCAGATCTCCTCGAACCGCGTGTAGAGGAAGCTCTCCTTGTGATGCGCGAGGCACCACTTGGCCATGATCGAGCCGCCGCGCGAGACGATGCCGGTCATGCGCTTGGCGGTGAGCGGGACGTAGCGCAGCAGCACGCCGGCGTGGATGGTGAAGTAGTCCACCCCTTGCTCGGCCTGCTCGATCAGCGTGTCGCGGTAGATCTCCCACGTGAGGTCCTCGGCCTTGCCGTCGACTTTCTCGAGCGCCTGGTAGATGGGCACCGTGCCGATCGGCACCGGCGAGTTGCGCACGATCCATTCGCGCGTCTCGTGGATGTTCTTGCCGGTGGACAGGTCCATCACCGTGTCGCCGCCCCAGCGGATGGCCCACGTCATCTTCTCGACTTCCTCGCCGATCGACGAGGACACCGCGGAATTGCCGATGTTCGCGTTGATCTTCACGAGGAAGTTGCGGCCGATGATCATCGGCTCCGTCTCCGGGTGGTTGATGTTCGCCGGGATGATCGCGCGGCCGCGCGCGACTTCGTCGCGCACGAATTCCGGCGTGATGACCTGCGGAATCGACGCGCCGAAGCTCTGTCCCGGATGTTGCCGCCGCACGCTTTCCGGAAACCGCGCGGCGACCTCGTCGCGCAGCAGGTTCTCGCGGATGGCGACGAACTCCATCTCGGGCGTGACGATGCCGCGCCGCGCGTAGTGCATCTGCGTGACGTTGGCGCCTGCCTTCGCGCGAAGCGGCTTGCGGTGCAGGTCGAAGCGCATGCCGGCGAGCGCCGGATCGGCGAGCCGCGCATGACCATAGGCGGACGTCGGTCCCGCGAGCTCGTCGGTGTCGTTGCGCTCGGCGATCCAGCCGGCGCGAAGCGGTGCGAGTCCCTTGCGGATGTCGATGTGCGCGGCCGGGTCGGTGTACGCGCCCGAACAGTCGTAGACGGCGAGCGGCGGATTCTTCTCGGCGCCGAACGACGCCGGCGTATCGCCCTGCGAGATCTCGCGCATCGGCACGCGGATGTCGTCGCGCGACCCCTGCACGTAGATCTTGCGCGACGCGGGCAACGGTGCGACGGCGGCCGAATCCACCTTCGCATCGCGTGCGAAGAACTGGTCGTTGGCATTCATGGCGTACTCCTCGACTCAAAGGCGCGGGGAGCGGGAAGAGGGACACTTCACGCTTCCCTGCGCCGGCATTATCCGGATCAGGTTCCAAGGGTTTCATCTCACCCGGCCGCGCGTGCGGCCAGGACCCCTAGCGTCGGTCAAACAGTACCACACCGGCGCTCGCCGTTTGCGCAACCGCGTGCCGGGAGCCGATTACACTATGAGCCTCACGTTGATCGCTGCTCGATGTCGTCGCACCGCGTCGTCCGTTTTGCCAATGTCGAGTGGCGTCCCGGCCAGCGCCTGTTGCTGGTCGACGGCGCGCCCGTCAAGACAGGTGCGCGAGCGCTGGACCTCCTGCACGCGCTCGTCGAGCGGCGCGACCGGATCGTCCGCAAGGACGAGCTGCTCGATATCGTGTGGCCGGGCATCGTCGTGGAGGAAGCCAACCTCCACGTTCAGGTGAGCGCATTGCGGAAGCTGCTCGGCCCCACCGCCATCGCCACCATACCGGGCCGCGGCTATCGATTCGTCGCCGCCATCGAGGGAGATGGTGCCGTCGCGGCGCCGGCCCCGTGCCTGCCGGCACGCGACGCCACCCGGGGAACTTGCCTGCCGCGCCGTCCGGTCTCGTCGGCAGGACCGACGATCTCGCATCGCTGGTTGACGCTGCTGGCGACGAAAGCCTGCGTGACGGTGACCGGACCCGGCGGCATCGGAAAGTCGCGCCTCGCGCTGGAGGCAGCCGAATCGTGCGCCGCCCGGCACCCGGATGGTGTGTGGTGGATCGACCTCACGTCGGTGGACCGCCCGCAGCAGATTCCCAGGACCATCGCGCAAACGCTGAACGTCGCACTCGATGCTCCATACGACGCTGTGTGCCTTGCCGCTGCGATTGCGGACAGGTCCATGCTGCTGGTGCTGGACAACTGCGAGCACGTCGTTGCCGGGGCTTCGAGCGTGGTCGATGCGCTCGGCGTATCCGCGCGCGGCGTCAAGGTGCTGGCCACCAGCCAGCGCGCGCTGGGTGCCGCCGGGGAGCGGCTGTTCCGCATCGACCCGCTCGGTGTTCCCGACGACGACGGCGACGCGAGCGAACGGTACGGCGCGGTCGCTCTCTTCGTTGCGCGTGCGAGCGAGATTCGCGAGCGCTTCGTGCTCGATGCCGGGAACGCCGCTGCGATCGCGCAGATCTGCCGCGATCTCGACGGGCTGCCGCTCGCAATCGAGCTTGCGGCGGCGCGCGTTCAACTCCTCGGCGTGCAGGGGGTTCGCGACCGCCTCGGCGACCGCTTTCGCTTGCTCAAGTCGACCGTGCGCCGTTTGCCGCGCCACCGCACGATGCGCGCCGCGCTGGAGTGGAGTCACTCGCTGCTCGACGACACCGAGCGGCTCGTGCTGCGCCGGCTTGGCGTGTTCACCGGCGGCTTCAGCCTCGAGTTGGCGCAGGCCGTCGCAAGCGAACCCGACGTCGGGCTCGACGAATGGGACGTTCTCGACATCATCGGCTCGCTCGTCGACAAGTCGCTCGTCGCCGCCGATGCCGGAGAGCCGGTGCGCTACCGGTTGCTGGAGACGATTCGCGCGTTCGCGCTCGAGGAGCTCGAATCGCATGGCGATACCAACGCCATGCGCTCGCGTCACGCCCGCGCGCTTGCCCGGTACTACGAGTCGGTCGATGGGGCGCGATGGAACGACGACGGCACGCTGACGATGGAGGAAACACGGCGTCGCCAGCTCGTCGAGCTCGACAATGCCGCCGCCGCGCTGGACTGGGCGATGCATGCGCGGGATTGGGGATCAGCCGTGTCGCTGGCGGGTGTCGGGTCCGCCGCGTTCTTCCTCGCTGGCCGGATTCATGAGGTGGTGCCGCGCATGCGGGCGTTGCTGCCTCACCTCGAGAGCGTGTCGCCCGTCGCGCGGACGGTGCTGCTCACACGGCTGGGCTCCATGGGGTCGATGACGGACATGCCACGCGACGAACTCCATGCGATCAAGCTGCAGGCCGTTGCAAGCGCGCGCGCGGCCGGCGACAGGCGGCGGCTGGTGCTCGCCCTGTTGACGCTGGCCGCAGGGCTCGTGTCGCGTGACGATCTCGACGCCGCGCGCGCCCTTGTCTGCGAGATGCAACAGCTGGCTCGCGCTCACGATCCGCCGGTCATCGTGGGTGCGCCGCTGTCCATCCTGAGCACGATTCACCTGCGCCGCCACGAGCTGCGCGAGGCGGCGATATCGCTGCAGCAGCAGCGTGCGCTGTTGTCGGGTCCGGACGGCGACGTCGGCGGCCTTGCGGCCATCGAGGTCAATTTGTGCACGGCGTTGAACGCCATGGGCCGGCACGATGAAGCCGTCGATGTCGCCAGCGAAGCGCTGGCGCGATCGACGCTACCGCGGTCCTTTGCCGGCCCGCTCGCGTATCAGAAGATTCTCGGGCTGGCGTCGACCGTGCGCGTCGAGGATGCGCTTGCGTTGGCGCGCGACGAACGCGCGACGCTCGAGCGAACGGGATCGGTATTCCGGTACGGCGCGGAGGCGCTTGCGACGATCGCGCTCGCCCGCGGCCGGCTGGACGACAGCGTGCGCATCGCCGCCGCTCTCGACCAGTACATCGTGCGCGTCGGCGGCGAGCTCAACGCGCTGACGCTGCGCCTGCGCGAGCGTCTCGCCGAGGCCGTAGCGCGTCGCGGTTGTGGCGACGGAAACGCTCGATGCATGGCGCGCCGAGGGCGAGGCGCTGCCCGAGCATGCGCTGATCGACCTCGCGCTGCGCTAGCCGCGCCCTACGCACGCTGCGCGAGGATCAGCACGACGACGGCAGCGCACATCGTTGCGTTGCCTGCATTCACCATCACCACGCGATCGACTCGCCGGTCGTGCGTCTCGTACAGCCACGCCGCCATGGTCGCGTTCGCGCCGAGCCACGTGCACCATGTCCACAGCGAGTGCTGGCTCGAGTCGCCGCTTTGGCAGATGGCCCACATCGTCGGCAGATAGGCGGCGACCCGAACCGAGTTGAACAACGTGAAGGCCCACGCGAGCACGCGCAAGTAGGTGGCACGCGACGGCGACGCCCGTAAGGAGCGAACCTCGCGCAAGGCCTGCGTCACGGCACTCATCTCGTTGCCTGACCATGGGCGGCCGCCGGCGGCGCCGCGTGGGCAGGCGGCGGGTCGGCCGGCATCGGCCAGCCGTCGTCATCGACCAGCGGGGTGCGCACCTTCACATCGGTGGAGGTGGCGGAAGCGAGCTCCGCGCTCGAAATGTCGCCACCACCACATCCCGCCAACAAGGCCGCCGCCGCGGCAATCGCGGCGAGACGGCACGCTACGAACGTCATTCCGGACATCGGTCCTTCTCCACTAACGCCACGATGGGGCGACGGACCTAATGTGGCGCACCCAGCCGAGCCGTGTCCTTAAGCGATCTAAAACGTTCAAAGGGGTCCTGCGGCGTGCCGAGCGCATCGAGCAGTGGCAGAATCGCCCCATGACCACGGGTGTTGCTGCGTGTCCGCGCTGTGCCGCGCCCACGCCTTCCGCCGCGCGCTTCTGCCCGCAATGCGGAAGCGCGCTCTCGGGTGCGAGCGCGGCACCTGGCGCACCGCCCGCGGAGCGTCGGGTGGTCGCGATCCTGTTCGCGGACCTCTGCGGATCGACGGCGCTCGCCAACGAGCTCGGCCCCGAAGGCATGCACCGGCTCCTCACGCGCTACTTCGAGCTGGTCGACGGCCTGGTCGAGCAATGCGGCGGTACGGTGGACAAGCACATGGGCGACGGCGTGATGGCGCTGTTCGGCGCGCCGGTCGCGTACGGCAACGACACCATGCGCGCGCTGCGCGCCGCCGCCGCCATTCACCAGGCGCTGGAGACGCTCGCGCAGGAAAACGGCCGCCCGCTGGCCGCGCACGTCGGTGTGGCATCCGGCGAGGTGGTCGCCGCCGACACCGGCAGCGCCGTGCATCGCAACTACACGGTGACGGGCGACGCCGTCAATCTGGCGGCCCGCCTCCTCGAGGTCGCGCACGCCGGCGAAACCGTGATCTCGGACGACGTCTACCGTGCGTGCGTGTCGTCGATCGAGGTCGACCACGTCGCGACGATGGCGATCCGCGGGTTCGCGCAGGAGATGGCCGTCTGGAAGCTGCGCTCGCTGCGCGTCGATGCCGCCGCCGAGCATCCGCTCCTCGGCCGCGACGACGAGGTCGCGCGCTTCGAGGCGTTCCTGCAAGCCGTGGAGGTCGCCGGCACGGGCAACGCATGGGTCGTGCGGGCCGATCCCGGCATGGGCAAGACGCGCCTCGTGCAGGAGATGGTCGTGCACGCGCGAAGGCGCGGATTCGCCGCGCACACATGCGCGGTGCTCGACTTCGGCGTGGCGCAGGGCCGCGATGCGGTCCACGCCTTGCTCACAGGCCTTCTCGCGGTGTCGCCGGAAGCGAGTGCACCCGATCGGCGCGCGGCGCTCGATCGCGCGGTGACGTCCGGCGCGGTTGCGCCGGAGGACGAGCCTTTTGCCGCGGACATCCTGGCCGTGCCGCAGCGCGACCCCGCGATGTACGAGGCGATGGACAACGCGACGCGCGGCGAAGGCCGCCTGCGCGCGCTCGCGAGCGTGGTGAGGCACGTGGCCGCGCAGCGGCCGCTGGTGATCGTCGTGGAGGACGTGCATTGGGCGACGCCCGTCGTGCTCGCCGGGGTGCGTGCGTTGGTCGACGTCGCGCGCGCGTCGCCGCTGCTCGTCGTGTGCACGTCGCGCCACGAGGGCGACCCGTTCGGCGCCCCGCCGCTCGACGTCGCCGTGGACGTCTGCGACCTGCGGCCGCTGGCGACGCGCGATGCGCTCGCACTTGCCCGCTCGTATCTCACCGCGAACCCGAGCGTCGCGGCCGGATGCGTCGAGCGGGCGCAAGGCAATCCGCTGTTCCTCACGCAGCTTCTGCGCAGCGGAGCGGACGGGTCCGCGATTCCGGCGACCATCCAGAGCGTCGTGCACAGCCGCCTCGATCGCCTGTCGCCTGCCGACAAGGCGGCCGTGCAGGCCGCGGCCGTCATCGGCCAGCGATTCGATCTCGTCCGTGCTCCGCCACGTGCTGGACGATCCTGCGTACGACGCCGGCACGCTGCTCGGTCGCGACCTCGTGCGCTCCGACGACGCCGACGCCCGCAAGTTCGGCTTCGTGCATGCGCTCATTCGCGACGGCGCGTACGCGTCGTTGCTGCACAGTCACCGGCGCACGCTGCACTCGCGCGCAGCCGATTGGTACGCCGGGCGCGACGCCGCGCTCCATGCCAAGCATCTCGACCTCGCGGACGATCCGCGGGCCGCCGCGGCTTATCTCGCCGCGGCGCGAAGCGAGGCGGCGGCACTGCGGTTCGATACCGCGCAGGCGCTCGCGCGTCGCGGCAGCGCGCTTGTCGCGTCACCGCAGATTTGCTACGACCTCGCCCACTTCGAAGGCGGTCTCGCGCACGACGTCGGCGACCCTGTCCGCTCGCTCGCCGCGTACGAGCGCGCGCTGTCGCATGCGTCCGACGAAGTCCAGCGATGCAACGCGTATCTCGGCATGGCGGCTGCGCACCGCGCGACCGGGGCCACCGAACCGGGGCTCGGCGTGCTGCGGCAGGCGGAGCCGCTTGCCGCCGGAACGGCGCTTCGTCGCGAATCGGCGCGCGTCGCGTATCTGCGCGGATGCCTCGAGTTCGCGCGCGGCGACGCGCGGGCGTCGCATGCGGCGCACACGCTGGCCCTGGAGCACGCGCGCGAGGCGGGCGACGCCGAAGGCGAAGCGCACGCGCTGTCCGGATTGGCGGACGTGCTGTATGCGGAAGGCCGCATGCGATCGTCGCTCGCCGCGTTCGAGCAGTGCCTTGCGCTGTGCGACCGGCTCGGTCTCGTGCGCTATTCGCTGAACAACCGGTGCATGCTCGCAGTGGTGCACGCCTATCTCGAGCCGGCGGACGGCGCGATCGGCGTCCTCGACCGCGTGCGCGCCCTCGCAAGGCAATTGCACCATCGCGCGGCCGAGGTCATGGCCGACGAATCGGAAGGCTGGGTGCGCGTGGCGCAGGGCCGGTACTCGGACGCAGTCGAGCCAACGGAGCGGAGCCTGGCACTCGCGCGTGAAATCGGATCGCGGCGGTGGATGGTGTTCGACCACGGACTCCTCGCGTTCGTCTACTGGCACCTCGGGCGCCACGCCGACGCGCAGGAGTCGGTGCGCAGCGCGTTCGAGCTCATGGCCGAGGTCGGCGACCGCTTCTTCGGCGGCATTGCGCACGCGGCGCGCGCGATGATGGCCGAGCGCGAGGGCGACCTTCGCCGCGTGCTGGCGGACGGCGAGCGCTCGCTTGCGCAAGGGTCGCCCGCGCACTGTCACTTCTGGTATCGGCGCGAGGCGATCGAAGCGTTGTTGCGTGTGGGCGACTGCGAGGGTGCCGCGTGGCAGGCTGGCGCGCTCCAATCGTTCGCCCAGGCGGAGGACGTGCCGTGGGTCGACTTCCAGGTGCGGCGGGGCCGCGCGCTCGCCAACGCGGGACGCGGGGACCCCGATGTCGCGGAGCTTGTCGCGTGTCGCGAGCGCGCGGTCGAGCTTGCGCTGCCGGGCGCGATTCCTGCAATCGACGAAGCGCTCATCCGCGCGAATGCCGTCGGCACGGTCAGGTAAAATCATGACGATGCAGCGCGGGTGTAGCTCAATGGCAGAGCAGAGGCTTCCCAAGCCTACGACGAGGGTTCGATTCCCTTCACCCGCTCCATTCCTGCGGTGGGCGCTCGCGCTCGTCCTGTTGTCCGCGGCGTCGTTCGCGTGCGCCCAAGCGAATCCACGGCTTGCCAGCGTTTCGATCGAGATCTGGCCGGAATTCGACCGTCCCGCCGCGCTCGTGATCGTGCGCGGTGCGATCGCGGAAGGCGTCAAGCTGCCGGCACAGCTGAGCCTGCGGCTGCCGGCGAGCTCCGGCGGCCCCGCCGCCGTCGCGTATTCCGCGAGCGCCGACGGCAACCTCCTCAACCTTCGTTACGAGCATGCGCCGTCCGGCGCATACACCATCGTCAAGTTCGAAGCGCCGGAGCGCTTCTTCCATGTCGAGTTCTACGATCCCATGACCACCGGCGATCCGGCGCGTACGTTCCGCTACGCGTGGGCGGGCGACTTCGCCGCCGACCGCGCGACGGTCGTGGTGCAGGAACCTGCGTCGGCTCAAGGTCTCGTGACCGATCCCGAGCTCAAGGAATTGTCGAGCGGCGCGGCGGGGCTCAACTACCGCATGGGGGACATCGGCTCGCTTGCGTCGGGCAAGGCGGTGCCCATCACGATCAAGTACACCAAATCGGATGCGCGTTCGTCCGTCGACATCAAGGGCATTCGCACGGCGCAGGCTGCCGCGCCTGCGAGCCCGGCGGTGCAGCCTTCGTCCGCAAGCGACGCTGGCCATCTCCCGATGTGGGCGCTGCCCATGGCGGCGCTGGTCACGCTCGCGGCCACCGGTGTGCTGCTGCTGGCGCTCGTTCGGCGCAGGCAAGTCGGACGCAGCGCCGCGTACTGCACCAAATGCGGCGCGCCGCTCGCGCCGGGCAACGACTATTGCGGCAAGTGCGGCGCGAAGGTGGCGGTTAAACGCGGCTGATCGAGCCGGCGTCGACCGCTACCGCGGCTTGAGGCGATAGAGCAATTCCCCGGCGCGCGGCACCACCAGGATGCCTTCGCTTTCGCGGCCCTGCCAGGCGGCAACGTCGATCGACGCCGGATCGCGATAGCCGAGGTTGATCTTGCGGCAGCGTTCCTCGGAAATGCCCGTCGCGAGCGTGACGGTGACGCGCGGTTTCTCGATGCCCGTTGCCGGGTCGTAGGTCCCGAGACCTTTCACGTGCGTCGAGTGCGCAAGCACGCCGCCGGGATACTTCGCGAAGCGCTCGGGCTGCGCCGTGAAATAGTCGCGCGTGTGATATCCCACTTCCTCGATCACGCGCCCATGCGTGACGCTCACGTCGCGGATGTGCGGCGCGTAGATGATCACCTCGCCGCCGTCGGCGACCGCCGGCTCGATCTTGTACATGCCCTTGCCCGCGGTCCACACGTCCGCGTACATCGACGGCATGATCGACAGCACCTTCTGCATCGGCTTGTCGAGCCATACGATGTGCAGCTGCGACGACAGCCCGGCCGCCTTCTGCCACACCTCGCGCGCGTCGCCGCAGTACAGTCCCGCCGTGCCGTCCTTGGTCACCACGAGTGCGAAGCACGACGTGGGCACCGTCACCATCGACGCCGCTCGGTCGATGACCGCGCGCACCGGCGTGTAGCCTGAGCCGATCACTTCGTAATTGGTGATCAGCGCGCCGAGCCAGTGCGTGAAGTTGATGACTTCCGCACCCGCGATGCCGGGAAAGAAGTACTTGTTGCCGCCGGAGAAGCCGACCACCTCGTGCGGAAAGACGGGGCCGCAGATGACGATGTGGTCGTAGTCGAAGATCAGTTTGTTGAGCGAGACGTGCACGTCCTGCGACATGCGCCCGCCCGAGAGCTCGGCAATCTCCGCAGCCGGGATCGTGCCGATCGTCGTGAACGTGTCGGGCCTGTCCCACGCGTGGTTGATCACGCGCGAATTGCCGGCGACGCCTTCCTTGACGGCGACGCCCAGATGCGTCGACAGCGCCGCGTCGTCCATCGGCTGGTGGGTGCCGAGCGCGATCAGGAAGTCGAACGCTTTCGCCCGTTGCGCGAGATGCTCGCGGAAGAGCGCGTACATCTGCGGCATCGGCATCGTGCGCGTGCCGTCGGGGATGATGAACAGGATGCGCTTGCCGTCGGGCGCGAGCGCGTCGAGCGCGGCACGCACGATGTCGCGGACCTCGTCTTGCGCGAGGTAGCGATCGGTGTAGCCCGTACCGATCGTGCGCGCCGTCCTGCCCTCGTCCATCGTCGTAACTCGCTATGGGCGGATGTACGCCCAGCCCTGCTGCTGCTTCTGCATGAGCTCGACCACACCGGCCATGACGTAGTCGACCTTCGGCAGCATGTCCTGCCTGGCGAGCTTCTGGTTGCGCATCGTGTTCTCGCAAGCGACGACCTTGACGCCGGCGGCGAGCGCTTCGTCGACGCGATTGCCGACGATCGAATCGGCCTTCAGCATGTTGATGCCGGGCCCGTAGGCGACGATCTCGATGTCGACGTTCGCAGCACCAAGATCGGTCTGCACGTTCTTCGCGTTGTTGAGCGCGAGGTTCCACTTCGCCGGATCGTTGTCGCTGACCTGCATGACGACGCGGCCGCGCGTGGAAGCCTGTTGCGCGTAGGCAGGAAGTACGAGCGCGGATGTCGCGACCAGTAGCGCGGCAGCGAAGTTTCGACGGTCCATGAGGTCCTCCTGGTGCTTGACAGGTTACATGGTACCGCGCGCCGGAAAGACCTCCGGCTCGCCGACGACGTAGCCCCAGTCGTCGTCGAGGGGATAGAGCGGGCGCGGGATGTGCTCATAGGGAACGTTTTTCAAGACCGGCGTGGTGAGGCCCGGCACGTCGACTTCGACGATGCGCTCGTCCGGGAAGAACTCGTCGAAGGCGGCGCGGAAATGCCCGCGCGACTTGAGAACGAGGCAGCGCTGCGACGCGATGTCGACGCCGAGGTCCTCCAGGAACACAGGATCCTTCGCCTGCTGGCGGACGCTCGCGACGACCACGTCGATGCCGCCGATGCGCAGTCGTGCGCACGGCCCGAGCGAAATGGCATGACCTGCGGCAATGCCGCGACGCCCGATGAATTCGCCGCCGTGCAGCGCGACGACGGTCGCGTCGGCGTCGAATTTACCCGACAGCGGATGCGTCTCGTCTTCGTTGAAGCGAGCGTGGATACGCGCGCCGATACCGGCCTCGTGCGCCTGTGCCGCGACCCTTGAATCGCAAAAGACGGCAAGCGTGCATCCGGTCACGCCCGCCCGCTGGAACGCCTCGAGGATCCATACCGTGTTCGCGCGGCCGCCGCCGCCCGCGTTGTCGGCGACGTCGGCAAACAAAAGCGGCGGAAGCGACGGATCGCGCGCGACGTCGAGCGCCATCCGCGTTGCGTGCTCGAGCGAGGTCAGCCGCGGCACGTAGCGCGCACGCTCGTCCCACGCGCGCACGGCGACGTCGCGGCAGGTGTCGCGCGCGGCGGCCGCGGTCGCCGCGCACACCACGATGCTCATGCCCGCCTTCGGCGTGTCGCCCAATGTGAAGCCGGACAGAATGCTTACGTTGCGCACGTCGCCGCCCACGCGCGACTGCCCGAACGCGATGGTGTCGCCGTAAGGGCCCGATTTCGTGTTCTGCGTGACGGACGGCGGAATGAATGGCAGCTTGACCAGCGCGCGGTACGGCCGTGTACCGGTATCGATCATCCTGCGCAACTCGCTCGCGCATTCGGCCCCGCGTTCGTGCGTATCGACGTGCGGATTGGTGAGGTAGGACGAGAGGTAGTCGGCGTGCTCGACCATTGCGGCGGAGACGTTGCCGTGCAGGTCGAGCGTGGCGGCGATCGGCACCCGCTCGCCCACGGTCGCGCGAACGACGGCGAGCAGGTGGCCGTCGGGATCGGCCTCGCCGGTACCGATCGCGGCGCCGTGCAAGCACAGGAACACGCCGTCGAGGTCACCCGCGGCCGCCAGCGATCGCGCCATCGAAGCGACCACTTCGTCGAAGAACCCCTGGTCCACAGGACCGCTCGCGCCGACGGCGGCGACGATCATCGGCACCAACTCCCAAGGCGCTGCCTGCATTGCGTCGAAGAAACCTGCGAGCCCGCCGGGCGATCGCGGATGCGCGGATTCGAGATCGGCGAGCAGGTCCTCGGGTGCGATCAGCACGTTCCGGGCAAACTCCTCGCGCGTGGCGACCGGCGAATGCGCATTGGATTCGAGCATGAAGCTGCCGATGGCGATGCGAGGCAGGGCGGGCATGGGGTATCGTGGCGCCTTCGAAGGATTCCGAGCCGCGAATTATGACCACGCGCCGCCACGCCGTCACTGTCCTCCTTGCCGCACTCCTCATGCCGGCGGCACTCGCGCAGACGCTCGTGCTCGGCACGAAGCTCGAGCTGAACACGCTCGACCCGCACTTTTTCAACGCATTTCCGACGGGCTCGTCGCACATGATGATCTACGACCCGCTCGTGCTCGTCGATCCCGAGCAGCAGCTGCAAGCCCGGACTGGCGACGAGCTGGCGCACGATCGACGACACGACCTGGGAGTTCAAGCTTCGGCGAGGTGTTACGTTCCACGACGGAAGCGACTTCACGGCCGACGACGTGATCGCGACCTTCGATCGCGTACCCAACGTCCCCAACTCGCCAAACTCGTTCGCCCAGTTCGTCCGCGGCATCGCGAGCGTCACAAAGCAAGGCGAGGACACGCTGGTCATCAAGACCAAGGCGCCAAACCCAAAGCTTCCGTTCGAGATGTCGCGCATCCTGATCGTGCCCGCGAAGATCGCGAAGAGCGCGACCACCGCCGAGTTCAACTCGGGCAAGGCCGCAGTCGGCACCGGCGCCTACAAGGTCGTCGAGTGGGTGAACGGCGACCGGCTCGTTCTCGCGCGCAACGATGCGTTCTGGGGACCGAAGGAGCCGTGGACGAAGGCGACGGAGAAGGTGATCGCCAAGGACCCGACGCGCGTGGCGGCACTGATCGCCGGGGAGGTCGACGCGATCGACCTTCCGGCCACGGCGGACCTCCCGCGCCTGCGCGCCGATGCGCGTTTCCGGCTGACGAAGGGCGCGGCCGGGCTCGTGCATTACGTGGCACTCGACTCGGCGCGCGACGTGTCGCCGGGCGTCACCGCGAAGGACGGCAAGCCGCTCGCGAGCAATCCGCTGAAAGACCCGCGCGTACGCAAGGCGCTGTCCCTCGCGATCAACCGCCAGGTGCTTGCCGATAAGCTGATGGAAGGCAGCGCCCAGCCGGCGTCCCAGCTGCTGCCCGCGACCTACCCGGGGACCAGCCAGAAGCTCAGGCCCGACCCGTTCGATCTCGCGAAGGCGCAGGCGCTTCTCAAAGAGGCCGGCTGGGGTGACGGCTTTCGCATCGTGCTCGCGACCACGAACGACCGCTATCCCAACGACGCAGGCGTTGCGCAGGCGATCGGACAGATGTGGTCACGGCTCGGCCTCAAGGTCGAGATCGAGGCCGTGCCGGGCAGCATCTTCTTCGGGCGCGCCACGAAGCAGGAGTTCAGCGCGTTCGCGGCGCAATACGGGTCGGAGGAGGCGGGCGCCGGCATCCGCGCGCTCCTCATGACGCCCGATCCCGCAACCGGTGCGGGCACCGCCAACCGCACCCGTTACAGCAACGGCAAAGTCGACGCGCTGACGCGCGAGGCACTGATCCAGATGGACGAAGCCAAGCGCAACGCCTGGCTCGAGCGCGCGATCGAGGTCGCAATGGACGACCAGGCGATCATCCCCGTGTTCTACCCGATCTTCGATTACGCGTCGAAGAAAGGCCTGACCGTCACGCATCGTCCCGAGCGGCGCTTCAACGCGGGGATGATCCGGCCCGTGAAATGATGAGCCCCCACGCTCGCGACAACGACAACAACGTCGCTCGCTGCCCCCCGAGGGGGCGCAGTCAGTCCCTCGGGGCGGCCCTTCGGGACTGACAGACCTGCCGTGGCGACCGATCTTCTGTTTCGCGACGACGCGTACCTGCGCGAAGCCGTTGCGCGCGTCACGGGCGTCGGCGAGCAGGGCGTGGTGCTCGACCGCACGATCTTCTATCCGCAAGGCGGCGGCCAGGTGGGTGACACCGGCGCGCTGGTGCGCGAGAACGGGGACGTGGTCCCGGTGACGGACACGCGCAAGGGCGACGTTCCCGACACCGTCGTGCACGTCGTCGCGCCGGGCGGGCCGCTCGCGGTGGGCGATGTCGTCACGCAACGCATCGACTGGGACCGCCGCTTCGCGCTGATGCGCCTGCACACGGCCCTGCACGTGATGTCGTGCGTCGTGGTGGCGCCCGTGACCGGCGGCAACATCGCGCCGGAGAAGGCGCGCCTCGACTTCGACATCGACATGAGCCTGCTCGACGCGGCGAAGATCGAAGGCGAGACCAACGCGATCATCGCGCGCGCGATCGCCACCGAGACGGTGTGGATCAGCGACGACGAGCTCGACGCGAGGCCCGAGCTCGTCAAGACCATGAGCGTGCAGCCGCCGCGCGGCAGCGGCCGCGTGCGTCTCCTGCGCATCCCGGGCATCGACCTCCAGCCCTGCGGCGGCACGCACGTGCGCAACATCGGCGAGATCGGCGCCATCCGCGTCGTGAAGATCAAGAACGAGGGCAAGCGCAACAAGCGCGTGGAGATAGTGTTGAACGACCCCCACGCTCGCGGATAGGCTTTGCTCGCTGCCCCCCGAGGGGGCGCAATTCGCGCCTCGGGGCGGCCCTTCGGCGCGCCTAGCCCTTGACCGCTCCAGCCGTGATCGCGTTGACGAGGTGCCGCTCGAGCAGCGAGTAGAGAAGCCATCACCGGCAGCGCCGCGATCACCGCCGCCGCCATCAGCTCGTTCCACTGCACGCGGTATTCGCCGACCATGTTGGCGATGCCGACCGACAGCACGTACATCGACGAATCGGTCGTCAGCACCAGCGCCCACACGTACGAGTTCCACGCGATGAGGAAGGTGAACAGTGCGACGGCGACGAGCCCCGGCCGGGCCAGCGGCAGGATCACCTGCCAGAACGCCTGCATGTACGACGCGCCGTCGATCATCGCCGCCTCGTCGATGTCGCGCGGGATCGAGCGGAAGAAGCCGATCAGCATCCACACCGAGAACGGCAGCGCGAACGACGAATACGCGAGGATCAGCGCCAGGTACGTGTTGAGGAGGCCCAGGTCCGACATCAGCCGGAAGTAGGGAATGATGAGCAGCGTCTCCGGCAGCATCTTGGTGAAGAGCAGGAGCACGACGAACGGCATCGCGCCGCCCGGAAAGAAGCGCGTGAAGCCGTAGGCTGCGAGTGCTGCCAGCACGACGGAGAGCGCGGTGGTGCCGAGCGGCGACGATGAGGCTGTTGACGAAGTAGCGGCCGACCGGACGCTGCGTGAGCATCGTCGCATAGGCGTCGAGCGACCAGCTGCGCGGATACGAACGTCGGCGGCGAGCGGAAGATCTCCGGTCGCGGCTTGAGCGACGTGTTGACCATCCAGTAGAACGGGAAGAGCACGACCGCGAGTGCTGCGACGCACGACCAGCGCCAGCGACGCGCGACTCTCATCGCGACGCACTGCCTTCCGGCCGGGTGATGCGGATGTGAACGATCGAGAACGCGAGGACGATCGCGAGCAGCAGGACGCCGATCGCCGCCGCCTCGCCGAAGCGGTTGCCGCGGAACGCGGTGTTGTAGAGCAGCACCGGCAGCACCTCGGTCGCGCCCGCCGGACCGCCGGCGGTCATGACGCCGATGATGTCGTAGTGGCGCACGGTGTTGATGATGTCGAGCGTCGACGCGACGACCAGCAGGTAGCGCAGGTTCGGCAGCGTCACGTAGCGGAAGCGCTGCCACGCGCTCGCGCCGTCGATGGCGGCCGCTTCGTACTGCTCGCGCGGAATCGTCTGCAGCCCCGCGAGCATCAGCAGCATGACGAACGGCACGCCGCGCCAGACGTCGACGGCGACCACCGACGCGAACGCGAGCGCGGGCTCGCCCAGCCACGCCAGGGGCGCGCGCACGATGCCGGCGGCCTGCAGCAGGTAGTTGACGACGCCGAACTGCGGCTCGAGCAGCCACAGCCAGATCGTGGCGCCGACCGCCGGCGCGACCATCCACGGCGTGAGGAACGCGATGCGCAGCGCGGTGCGCGCGAAGCGCAGCTCGTCGAGCAGCAGCGCGAGCGCGAGTCCGAGCGCGATGTGCAGCGCGACGCAGGCGGCCGTGAACTGCGAGCGAGACGCACGAGCGAGTGCCAGAACGCGTCGTCGCCCAGCACGCGCTCGTAGTTCTCGACGCCGACGAACGTCGCGCTGAGCCCGCGGATGCGCATGCAGGCTCGTCCAGAACGCGTGCGCGAGCGGGAACAGCACGACGGCGCACAGGAACAGCGAACACCGGCGCGATGAACGCGTAACCGACGAGGCGGCGGCGCCGCCAGATCGAGTTGCGGCGCAACCCGGTTCGCCGATCGGCGCGGACTAGACGTCCTTCAGCTTCTTCGTGACCTTCGCGTCGAGGTCCGTGAAGATCTCGTCCGTCTTCTCCGGCGCGAGCAGCGCGCGCTGCACGGCGTCGACGATGTCGTTGGCGGCGATCTCGGCCCAGATGGGCGATGGCAGCGGATAGCTGCGCGCATTGTTGCCGATCGCGACGAACTGCGCGAGCAGCGGGATCGGCCTTGATCGGCGGGATCGTCGGCCATGTCGTTGCGCGTCGGCATCCAGTTCGCGACCTTCGGCGCGCTCGACCGTCCATTTCTTGCCGGCGTCGAACTTGATGAACTTCCACGCGGCGTCCGGATGGGGGCAGCTCGCCGAGATCGAGGACGCCGCCACGCTCGCGAGCGTGGGCGCGTTCGGAACGTTGGCGGGTCCCGCGGCCACGAACATCTTGCCCTTGAGCGCCGGGTTGTCGCCGACGACCTTCGCGATGGCCCAGTAGGCGTTGCGCATCGTCGCGATCTTCTGCTGCGCGAAGAGGTTCGTCTGCTCGAGGTAGTTGGTCGTGGTCGGCGCGGGCGCGGCGACGCCGTCCTTGCACGAGGCCGAGGTAGAACTTGATCGCCTCGAGGCTCTTCGGGTTCTTCGCGAACGTCGCCTCGGTCATGTCGGCGTTGAACGCCTCGCCGCCGTTGGACCAGATCCACATGAGGAGCACGCGCGTCGTGGTGTCGGTCTTGCCGCCGAGCACGGCGGTGGCCCACTGGTCGTTGCCCGTGAGCTTCTTCGCCCACGCGAGGTACTCCGCCCAGTTCTTCGGCGGCTTCGCGGGATCGAGGCCCGCCTTGGTGACGAGGTCGCGGTTGTAGATCTCGCGCGTACGTGCCGCCCCAGATCGGCAGGCCGTAGAGCTGCGCCCTTCCACTTGGAGGCCGACAGCATGGCGTCGCTCCACGCCTTGCGGAATTCCGCGGGCTCCGCGTTCCAGTACTTGTCGAGCGGCAGCAGGTAGCCGTTGTACGCGGCGGTGGTGAGGTCGACGGTGACGATGCACGGCGCCTTCTTCGCCTGCGCCGCCGCGACGAACTTGGTCCAGTGGTCCTTGCGCGCCACGAGCACCGGCTCGATCTTGATGCCCGGGGTTCGCCTTCTCGAACTCGGCGATCGTCGCCTTCCACACCGGCTCGTACTGCGACTCGGTGAGGTTGGCGGTCTGCCACTGCAGCACGATCGGCTGCTGCGCCGACGCGCGTCCAGGCAACAGCAGGCGGCGACGGCCGCGCGCGAGACGGGTGATGTTGCGCATGACTCCTCCTTAGCGATAGAGCGCGCCCGCGCGCTCGGTGCGCGGCTGTGGGCGGAACGCATATTCCTCGAGCGCTTCGAGGTTGGGCTCGATGCCGAGGCCGGGACCTTCGGGCAGCAGGAAGTGACCGTTCTCGAAGCGGATGGGAACGGTCGACGCGCGGTCGCGCAACGCGCGCTGCGGCTCCATCTGCTCGAGGATGAAGAAGTTGGGAATCGACGCCGCGAGATGCATCGCCGCGGCCGTGCAGATCGGCCCGCCCGGGTTGTGCGGCGCGACGGGAATGTCGTACATGTCGGCGAGCGCTGCGATCTTGCGGATCTCGGTGAAGCCGCCGGCATGCATGAGGTCGGGCTGGATGATCCGGCAGCCCGCGTTCTCGAGGATCTCGCGGTATTCGTAGCGCGACAGGAGGCGCTCGCCGGTCGCGATCGGCGTGCGGATGTCGCGCTGCAGCTGCGCCATCGCCTTCGCGTTCTCGAACGGAATGGGCTCCTCGAACCAGCCCGGGCGCGACGGGCGCAGCGCGTCGTCGAGCAGCACCGCCGTGCGCGGCGACAGGAACTCGCTGCACTCGATGAAGATCTCGCCGTCGGGCCCGAGGCCTTCGCGCGCGGCCGCGATGAGCTCGGCCGCGCGGCGGATCTCGCCGGCCTCGTCGTCGCGCAGCCCGTCGTACGAGAACGGGCGGCACTTGAACGCCGTGAACCCGCGGCGGACCGCCTCCTGCGCGCCCGCGTTGCGCGTCGTCCGGCGTCGTCAGCACCTTGCAGCCAGTGGCTCGCATAGCCGCGCAGCGACGTGCGCATCGCGCCGCCCAGGAGCCGCGCGACGGGCACGCCGAGCCGCTTGCCCTCGAGGTCCCACAGCGCGATGTCGAGCGCGGAGAGCGCGGTCTGCAACACCGCGCCGCCGCGCCAGCGCCACGCGTGGTACAGCCGGTGCCAGTGGCGCTCGGGCCCGGCGGGATCGTGGCCGACGAGGTGCGGCGCGTACTCGTGGATCGCCTTCTCCACGGACTCGATCGCACCGTGCAGCGACGCCTCGCCCCAGCCGACCAGGCCCTCGTCGGTGGTCACGCGCACGAACATCCAGTTGCACCAGTCGACCCAGTACTTGAAGGTGTCGATGCGAACGATCTTCATGAAATATGAAACGTTTCAAAAAATGATACGATACGCCGGTCCCGTCGACTGCGCAAGGAGCGCGTGAACGCGAGGAAGCCCACCGTCGTCGACGTCGCGCGCCGCGCGGGCGTGTCGCTCGGCACGGTGAGCAACGTCATCAACGGCCGCGGTCACGTGAGCGACGTCCGCCGGGGCCGCGTCCAGGCGGCGATGACGTCGCTGGGCTACGTGCCGAACGCCGCGGCGCAGAGCCTGCGGCGAAGCGAATCGCGCGTGATCGGCCTGTGCACGCCGCTCACGTCGAGCGCGTACTTCGCGGCGCTGCTCGAGATGTTCGAGGAGCTGGCCGCCGCGCAGGGGTACGAGATCATGCAGGTGCTGAGCCGCGGCGATCCCGCGCTCGAGCTGCGGCGCGTGCAGGCGCTCGTCGGGCGCAACGTCGACGGCCTGATCCTCATCCCGACGCACGACGCCCGCGCGACGCTCGACCTGGTCGCCGAGCGCGACGTGCCCACGGTCATCGTGGACCGCGTGCTGGCGGACCGCCGCTTCGACTATGTGGCGATCGACGACCGCAAGGCGATGCGCGAGGCGACGCGGACGGCGCTCGCGATGGGGCACCGGCGCATGCTGTACATCGTGCGCGACGTGCGCCTGCCGACGACCCGCCGCCGTATCCAGGGGTTCGAGCAGGCGATCGCGCAGGTCCGCGGCGCGCACGCAGCGGTGCTCCAGCGCGACCCGTCCGACGAAGCGTTCGGCGCCCAGGTCGAGCGGGCCCTCGCATCCGCGAAGCCTCCGACGGCGATCATCGCAAGCAACAGCGGAATCGCGCTCTCGCTCGTGCGCGTCCTCATGAACCTCGGGCTGCGATGGCCGGACGACGTCTCGCTCGTCGCGTTCGACGAGCCGGTGTGGGCGCCCATCCTCTCGCCCGCCCTCGCCGTGGTGCGTCATCCCACGGCCGACATCGCGCAGGCGGCGTGGCAGCGCGTCGTGCTGCGGCTGCGCGAGCCGCACGCCGCGCCGAGGCGCATCACGCTTGAGGCGCAACTCGTGCCCGCCGCGTCGCTTGCGTCGCGCGTCCATGAATCCGCTTCTCGCTGCCGCCGGCGCGATCCTGCTGTGGAGCACGCTCGCCGCGCTCGGCCACGCACTCGCGCACCTGCCGCCGTTCCTGTTGACGGGTTGCGCGCTCGTGCTGGGCGCGATCCCCGGTGCGCTGCACTGGCGCACATGGCGGGTGCCGTGGCCGACGCTGCTGCTGGGCGTGGCGGGGCTCTTCGGCTTCCATTTCCTGCTCTTCCTCGCGCTGCGGCTCGCGCCGCCGGTCGAGGCGAACCTCGTCAACTACCTTTGGCCGCTCCTCATCGTCGTGCTGACGCCGCTGGTCCTGCCCGGGTGGCGGCTCACGCCGCGGCACGTGACGGCAGCGTTGCTGGGTCTTGCGGGCGCCGCGCTTGCGATCGGCGCCGCGCCGACGTCGATCGACGCGCGCGCCGCACTTGGCTTCGTGCTCGCCGGCGGCTCCGCGCTGACGTGGGCGTGCTACTCGCTTCTCGTGCGGCGCGTGCCGCCGTTCTCGTCGTGGGCGATCGGGGGGTTCGCGCTCGCCTCGGGCATCCTGGCACTCGCGTGTCACGCGCTGTTCGAGCCGCGGGCGACGCTGCTGCCGGCCGACGCGTGGAAGCTCGCTGTGCTCGGCCTCGGTCCGATGGGCATGGCGTTCTATCTGTGGGACGTCGCGATGAAGCGCGGCGACCCGCGCGTCGTCGGCGTGCTCGCCTATGCGACGCCGGTGCTGTCGACGGCGGTGCTGCTCGTCGTCACGTCGCGCCCGGTCACGTCGACGCTCGGGATCGCCACGGCCATGATCGTGGGTGCGGCGCTGCTTGCGGTCACGGCATCGACGGCCATGCGCCTGCCCGAGGGTCGCTGATGCGCGCGGCGAGGTAGAATCGGGCCGACCGTGCCGGGCCGTTCGCGCCCGGCTCGTTTTTCATCCGCGAAGCCTTGATCATCTGCCTCCGCCTTTTGTGCGCGGCGCTCGTGGCCGTTGCGATCGCCATGCCGGCGCTCGCGCAAACGACCGCGGTCGCGCCGCCGGGACTGCGCCTGCCGCGCAACGTCGAGCCGCTCGACTACGACGTGCGGCTTCGCGTCAACCCTGCGGAGGATGCGTTCGCCGGCACGGTGGACATCCGGTTGCGCGTGCTCGAGCCGACGGACCTCGTGTGGCTGAACGCGAAGGGCCTTGCGGTGCGCGACGCGAGCGCATCCCTGGCCGGCGGCGAGCCGGTGGCGGGGTCCACGGTCACCGGCAGCGAGGACGTGATCGGCTTCTCGTTCGGGAAGATCCTTCCCGCCGGGGAAGTCCGCCTGACGCTGCGCTTCACGGGCTCGATGGACCGGCAAGGCGCGATCGGGCTCTTTCGCCAGGAAGAAAACGGGTCGTGGTATGCGGTCACGCAGTTCGAGCCGATGGACGCGCGCCGCGTGCTGCCGTGCTTCGACGAGCCGGATCGCAAGGCCACGTGGAAGCTCACGCTGACGGTTCCGGCGCATATGCGGGCGTTCGCGAACATGCCGGTGGAGTCCGAGCGCGCGGCCGAAGCGGGCTGGCGCGAGGTCGCATTCCAGCGCTCGCCCCGGCTGCCGTCGTACCTGCTCGCCTTCGCGGTCGGCGAGTTCGAAGCGGTGGACGGCGGGCGCGCGGGCATGAACAAGACGCCGGTGTCGATCATCGTGCCCAAGGGCCGCGCCGCGGAAGCGCGCTACGCCGCCGCGAACACGGGACCGATCCTCGCGGCCGCCGAGCGATTCTTCGGCATGCCCGTATCCGTTTCCCAAGCTCGATCTCCTCGCGTACCCCAAGGGCTTCTTCGGCGCCGCGATGGAGAATCCGGGGCTCATCACCTACGGCGCCCGCTATCTCCTTGCGCGGCCCGAGGAGGTGAACCCCGTCTTCGAGCAGCGATTCGCCGGCATCACCGCGCACGAGATTGCGCACATGTGGTTCGGCGACTACGTGACGCATGGCGTGGTGGAACGACTTGTGGCTGAACGAGTCGTTCGCCTCGTGGCTCGGGACCAGGATCGTGATGGAGATGCATCCGCAGTGGTCGAGCGGGTGGCGCTCGCTCCAGCGCACCAAGGCGATCGAATTCGACCAGCTGCCGGCGTCGCGCAGGTTGCGCGAGCCGGTCACCGACCAGCGCGACGTGCGCGCGGCGTTCGACGGCATCACGTATGCGAAGGGCGAGACGGTCCTCGCCATGATCGAGCAGTGGCTCGGGCCGGAGAAGTTCCGGGACGGCGTGCGCCGCTATGTCGCGAAGCACGCGTGGGCCAACGCCACGGCCGACGACTTCTTCGCGGCACTTGCCGCAAGCGACGAGGCGATCGTTCCCGCGTTCCGCGGCGTTTGCGGACCGCCCCGGCGTGCCGCTCCTCGACATCGCGCTCGACTGCAAGGGCGCGCCGGCGCTCGAGATCGCGCAACGCCGCTTCGTTCCCGTCGGCGTCGACCGCGAGCGCGAGCCGAGCCGTGGACGTTTCCGGCGTGCTTCGACGTGGGAGACGGCAAGGCCTCGCGTGAAGTGTGCACGGTGGTCCGCGACGCGAGGCAGACCGTCGCCGCTGCCGGCGGGTGCGTGCCCGCAATGGGTCGTCGCCAACCGCAAGGGAACGGGCTACTACCTGCCGCGGCTCACGCCCGCGCTCTACGACGCGCTGCCGAAGGCGGACCGCGTGCTGACCGGCGCCGACTACGATCCCCTGCTCGGCGACCTCGCGATCCTGGCGCGTGCGGGCGCGGTGCGCTACGACGTGGCGCTGCGCGTCGCAGCCCGCCAGGCCAGGAGCAGCGACACGCGCACGGCACGGCGCGCGTACGCGCTCGCCGGCGCGGTGCCCGATGCGCTCGTCGACGCGGCGAACAAGCCGCGCTACGCGGCGTCGATTCGCCGCGACTTCGGCGACCGCGCGCGCACGCTCGGCTGGCTTCCGCAGAAGGGCGACGCGGCGGACGTCATTCGCTTGCGCGCGCAGGCCGTCAGCGTCGTCGCGATCCGCGGCGACGACGCAGCGCTCGCCCGCAAGGCGCAGCAGCTCGCGCTGCGCTGGGTCGTGCATCGCAGCGCCATCCCGCCCGAATCGCGGCGGCTGATCCTTACGTCGGCCGCGCGCACGTCGAACAAGGACGCGGCGAAGCTGTTCGACGCGCTGTACGAGGTGGCCGCGACGACGAAGGACCCGAACGAGCGCGAGGACGCGTATCGCGCGCTCGGCGGATTCACGGACGCGGCACTCATGGACCGCGGACTTCGCCTGATCCTCGCCAACGACGCGCGCTCCCGATTCGCGCTCGTGGCATTGGAGGAGGCCCTCGACGACGACGCGACGCGCGCCGTTGCGCTCGCATGGCTCGCGCGCAACGCCGATGCGGCGATGCAGGGCATCCCGGTCGAGCAGCATGCGGCGCTCGCGTACTGGGCGCAGGACGCGTGCACGCTGCGCGAGCGGACGCTCTTCGTCGGCGTGCTCGAGTCGCGGCTCGCGAAGGCCGAGGGAGGCGCCCGCCGTTACCAGGCGGCGCTCGAGCGCATCGACCAGTGCATCGCGCTGCGGGACGCGCAGCAGGCGTCGTTCAATGCCTACCTTGCGAAATGACGCGCCACCACGCGCACATTCCGCCCATCGCGATCGCGCTGATCGTCGGCGCCGTGGCGTGCTTCTCGGTCTCCGACACCATCAGCAAGACGCTCGCATCCAGATATCCCGTGCCGCTGCTCGTGTGGGCGCGCTGGGGTGCGCAGGTGATCGCGATGCTCGTCTGGCTCGCACCGACGATGGGGCTTGCGCATGGTCCGCACGCGACAGCTTCGCATGCAGCTCGCGCGCGGCGTGCTCCTGATCGGCTCGTCGCTCGCGTTCATGACGGCGCTCAAGTTCCTGCCGCTGGCCGACGCGACGGCGCTCAACTACCTCACGCCGACGATCGTCATCGTGATCGCCATCGCGTTCCTGGGCGAGCGGCTGACCGCGGCGCGCGGCGCGTTCGTGTTCGCTGGCCTCGCGGGCATGCTGATGATCGTGCAGCCGGGCGCCGATCTCTTCAACGCGGCGTCGCTGTTCGGCATCATGTCGGCCGCCTGCTACGCGATGTACCAGATCACGACGCGCATGCTCGCCGGCGAGGACCCGCGCGTGACGCTCTTCTATCCCGCGCTGGTGGGCGTGGGCATCATGACGCTCGTGTGGCCGTGGTTCGGCTCCGAGATCCACGTCGCGTGGGCCGACGTCGCGTTGATGCTCGCGCTGGGGGTGCTCGGCACCATCGGCCACTTCATGCTGATCCTCGCGTTCGCCCGGGCGCCCGCGTCCGCGCTCACGCCCTTCACCTACGTGCACCTCGTGTTCGCCACCACCATCGGATGGCTCGTGTTCGACGATCTGCCCGACACGCTCACGTTCGCGGGTATGGCGCTCGTCGCGGGCAGCGGGTTGCTGCTGACGTGGCACGAGCGGCGGCGCGCGCTTATCGTGCCGCCCGAGCCGACCGCAGTAGACTGATCGACCCTCAGGAGAAAACGCAGATGGACAAAGCTCGCATCGGATTCGTCGGCCTGGGCCTCATGGGCCACGGCATCGCAAAGAACCTCGTCACCAAGGGGCATCCGCTGACGGTGCGGGCGCATCGCAACCGCAAGCCGCTCGAGGACCTGCTCGCTGCGGGTGCCAAGGAAGTGTCGACGAACGCCGACCTCGCGCGGGGCAACGACATCGTGTTCCTCTGCGTGACGGGCGCGCCGCAGGTCGAGGAGGTCATCAACGGCAAGGACGGCATCGCGTCGGTCGCGCACAAGGGACTCATCGTGATCGACACGTCGACGAGCGAGCCCTCGACCACCGCCAAGATGCGCGACGAGCTCGCGGCGAAAGGCGTGCTGTTCGTGGATGCGCCGCTCGCGCGCACGCCGGTGGAAGCCGAGCAGGGCCGGCTCAACATCATGGTCGGCGCCGACGACGCCACCTTCGCGAAGTTGAAGCCGGTGCTCGGCGCGTTCTGCGAGAACGTGATCCACGCGGGCCCGCCGGGGCACGGCATCGTGCTGAAGCTCATCAACAATTTCATCGCGCAGGCGATCGCGACGGCGACCGCGGAAGCGTGCGCGGCCGCCGCCAAGTCCGGGCTGTCCCTCAAGAAGCTGCACGAGGTGATCTCCGCGGGTGCCGTCAACTCCGGCATCTTCCAGATGATCGTCGGCAAGATGCTCGAGAACAACGGCGACCTCACGGGCCTCAAGTTCACGCTCGCGAACGCGTCGAAGGACCTGCGCTACTACACGCACTTCGCGGAGTCGCTGCCGGTGTCGGCGATCGTCGGCGAAGCGGTGCACCAGAGCCTCGTCAACGCGAACCTCATGGGGTTCGGCGACAAGTACGTGGCGTCGCTCGTCGAAGCGCAGGAAAAGCTCAACGGCATCAAGATCGTCCCGCGGGCGTAAACAGATGAAGCTCCTCGTTCTCGGCGGCACGCGCTTTCTCGGGCGGCACCTCGTGGACCAGGCGCTCGCGCGCGGCGACGACGTGACCGTATTCACGCGCGGCAAGCAGCCCAATCACTGGCAGGGGCGCGTGAGCGCGCTCGTCGGCAACCGCGACCAGGCGGTGTCGCCCGGCTTGCGTGCGCTCGAGACGGGAACGTGGGACGCGGTCGTCGACACGTGCGGCTACGTGCCGCGCATCGTGCGGCAGTCGGCAGAGCTCCTTGCGCCGCGCGTCGGGCGTTACCTCTTCGTGTCGTCGATCTCGGTGTTCACGGATGCGAGCCGGGCCGGCCTCACGGAAAAGGATCCGGTCGGCACCCTCGACGATCCGGACACGGAGGAGATCGGCAAGTTCTATGGGCCGCTCAAGGCCGCGTGCGAGCGCGTGGTGAGCGACGTGTACCGGTATCGCGCGCTCAACGTGCGTCCGGGACTCATCGTGGGACCGCACGATCCGACGGATCGCTTCGGCTACTGGGTCGCGCGCTTCGTGCATCCGCACCTGCTGGGGGACCGGGGATCGGAGGCGGTCGTGCCCAATCCGCCCTCGCGGCCCATCCAGCTCATCGACGCACGCGATCTCGCGGCGTTCATGCTCGACGCTCCTCGACAAGGGACTCGAAGGCACGCACAACGCGACGAGCCCGGCGGGGCAATGGACGATGGGCGACGTCGTCGAAGCGATGCGCACGGTCGGGGGCGCCAGGGCGCCCGCGCCTGCCTGGGTCGACGAGGCGGTCCTCCTCGAGCAAGAAGGTCGAGCCGTGGACCGGGCTGCCGCTGTGGATCCCGCAGTCGTTCGCCGACGAGGCCGGCTTCATGCAGATCGATTGCACGAAGGCAGAGCGCGCCGGCTTGCGCACGCGGCCGCTCGAAGACACGGTGCGCGACTGCGCGGCGTGGCTTGCGCAGCGCGACAATGCCGGCGCGTGGAAGGACGTGCTGACCGCCGAGCGCGAGCGCGAGGTGGTCGATGCCGCGCGCTGACCTCGCGGACTATCTTGCGTTCGCACACCGCACGGCGCAGAGCGCGGGCGAGGCGATCCTTCCGCACTTCCGGCGCGCGATCGAGATCGAGGACAAGCGGAACTTCATGGGGTACGACCCCGTCACCGTGGCCGATCGCGCCGCGGAGACGGTGATTCGCAACGCGATCAAGGCCGCATTTCCGGACCACGGCATTCACGGCGAAGAGCACGGCCGTGAGCACGGAACGTCGCCGTTCACGTGGGTGATCGACCCGATCGACGGGACCAAGAGCTTCATCCTCGGGCAGCTCCACTGGGGCGTTCTCATCGCGCTGCACGACGGGCACGGCCCCGTGGTGGGCGTCGCGCACCAGCCTTTCGTCGGCGAGTCGTTCCTCGGCATCGCGGGCGAGCTTGCGCAGTGGCGGCGCGGCGACGACGTGCGCGCGCTGCACACGCGTCCATGCGCCGCGCTCGAAGACGCAATCGTGGTCACCACGGACCCGCGCCAGTTCGTCTCGGACGCGGAGAAGCGAGCGCTCGCGACCGCGTCCGCCGGCGCGCGTTTCCTCCGCTACGGCGGCGACTGCTATTGCTATACACAGCTTGCGATGGGCCTCGTCGACGTGGTCATCGAGAACGGACTGCAGGCGTACGACGTCCAGGCGCTGATCCCGATCGTGGAGGCGGCGGGCGGCCGCATCACCAACTGGTCCGGCGGGCCCTGCGACCAGGGCGGACCGGTGCTCGCCTGCGGCGATCCCGCGCTGCACAAGGCCTTGATTTCGCGTTTGTCCGCCTGAAAGGGCTGGCTTTTCGGACCGCGCGGCCTTATAACTGCTCTTTAACGACACGCGCGAGGGCGCCGCCATTGCCCGGCTGCGTCAACCTTTTTTGCACCGCGGTGTCCTACGTCTTGTAATCGCTGCCCCGCGGACGCACATGCGTCAACTCATAGGCTCGCAAATGGTGCGTAACGCGCGCCAACGTGTTACATTTGCAGTGCAACATACAGGGTAGATGTCAGTGCTCACTCCTCTTGGATTCTCGCTTTTGCGCCAGCTCGCCGACGGCGCGTTCCATTCCGGCGAAGACCTGGCCGCCACGGTCGGGCTCACTCGCGCCCGCGTTTCGCAGCTTTTGAAGCAGGCGGAGACCGCCGGGCTGTCGCTCGAGCGCGTGCGGGGGCTCGGATATCGCCTCACGGCGACGCCCGACTTCCTCGACGCCGACCAGGTGCGCCGCTCCTTGGACGACATCGCGGGCAAGGGAACGGCTTTTCCGCCGCTGGACATCGAGGTCGTCGACCAGGTCGGCTCGACCTCGACCGAGCTCCTTCGCCGGGCGCAGCGCCGGGACATCCACGGGCAGGTGCTGGCGGCCGAATGGCAGACCGCGGGCCGTGGCCGGCGCGGCAAGGCGTGGACCGCCGTCGCCGGCGGCAGCCTCACGTTCTCGATCGGCTGGCGCTACGAGCAGGGCGCGGGATTCCTCGCGGGGCTGTCGCTCGCGGTGGGCGTTGCGGTCGTCAAGGCGCTCGAAGCGGAAGGCCTGGCCGGGGTCGAGCTCAAGTGGCCGAACGACCTCGTGCACAAGCACCTCAAGGTCGGCGGCATCCTGGTCGAGCTCAACGGCGATGCACTCGGGCCGTCGATCGTCGTGGTCGGCGTTGGCCTCAACGTTCGCCTGCCGGTCGAGATCCGCCGCAACATCGAGCAGCCGGTGAGCGATCTCACGACCGTCGCAGGACGCGGCGCGCCCGCGATCGACCGCAATCACCTGCTGGCGCGGCTTTCGGCCGAGCTCGCTGCAACGCTCGACGCCTATTCGCCGCTCCGGATTTCCGGCGTTCGCCGCCGAATGGCAGCACCGCCACGCGTATCACGGCAAGCCGGTGAAGCTCCTGCTGCCGGACGGCGCCAGCGTCAAGGGCACCGTGGCGGGTGTGGACAGCACCGGAGCGCTCGTGCTCGCGGACGGCCCGCGCCGGGCCCGCTTCCTCTCGGGCGAGATCTCGCTGCGCCGCGTCTGATCGCGTAGATGGATTACCCCACCCTCATCCTGCAGGTAGGCAACAGCAGGATGAAGTGGGGACTCATCGGCCCGCGCGGCTGGTACGCCCAGGGCATCCTCTTCAACGCCGACATCGGCACGCTCGCGCTTCGCGACTGGCAGAACCTGCCCCGGCCCGCCCGGGTCGTCGGCGTCAACGGAGGCGGCGAGCCGTCGCGGGTCCGCGTCGAGAGCCAGGTCGCGCGCTGGCGCCTGCCGGTGCTGTGGCTCGTCGCGCAGGAGCGGGGCGGCGGCATCGTGAACCGCCACCGGCCCGCCGCGCAGCTCGGCGGCGATCGCTGGGCGCTGCTGGTCGCCGCGCGCAGGCGCGTGCTCACGATCGAGCCCTCCGGCTCCGCGTGCGTGGCGGTGAACGCGGGCACCATCGTCACCATCGACGCGCTCGACGGGCAAGGCGTGTTCGAGGGCGGGATCATCGTGCCGGGCCCGCAGCTCATGCTGCACGCCGTCACCGAGCGGGCGCCCGCGCTCAAGGTGCCGCCAGGCGAATACCGCGCGTTCCCTGCAACCGCCAACGACGCGCTCGCCACCGGCGCAATCGAAGCCGTTTGCGGCGCGATCGAGCTCATGCGTGCGCGGCTGCGCCGCGACGAGGCGGCCGTGCGCTGCTACCTGACCGGCGGCGCGGCGCATCAAATCGCACCCCACCTCTCGGGTCCGCTCGAGGTCGTGGATAATCTCGTGCTCGAGGGGGTGCTCGCGCTTGCCGGCGAGCACGAGTGAGCGACAACGTAAGATCGCCATGCGCATCGTCATCGTCCTGCTGCTGCTCGCCAACGTCACGCTGTACCTGTACACGCGCCTCGACACGGGCGGCGGCGAAGCCGTGCTGCTGCAGGACCAGGTGCAGCCGGACAAGATCAAGCTCCTGACGCCGCAGCAGGTGGCAGCACTCGGCCCCACCAAGGTCGCCGCGCTGAACGACGTCTGCGTCGAGTGGGGCCCGTTCTCCGACGTCGATCGCACCCGCGCGCTGGCCGACATCGAGCCGCTGGCGCTCGGCCGCCTCGTGTCCGCAGAAGAAGGTCGACTTCGACAACGGCTACTGGGTCAACATGGGACCGTTCGCGACGCGTCCCGCCGCCGAGAATCGCGTGGCAGAGCTTCGCCGGCAGGGCTTGAAGGACGTGTCGATCGCCGACGCGTCGAAGGGCCAGTTCGCGATCTCGTTCGGCAACTTCTCGACTGAAGCGGCGGCGGTCGCGTACACCGAGGAGCTCGCGCGCATCGGCATCAACCTCGCGAAGGTGGAGCGGCGCAACGCAGCCGGTGTCGCAGACGCTCGTCGTCGTCCGCGATCCGCAGCAATCGGTCGTGGCGCGCCTGCGCGAGCTTGCGTCGCGCTATCCCGGAAGCGACCTTCGCACGACGGCGTGCGAACGCGTGACTTGACGGCGTTCGCGATACGCGAGGCGCAGTCCGCCGAGGACATCACGCACGCCCGCGCGCTGTTCCGCGAATACGCGGACTGGCTCGCCATCGACCTGTCGTTCCAGCACTTCGACGACGAGCTCGCGACGCTTCCCGGCAAGTACGCATCGCCTCGCGGCCGCTTGTTCCTGGCCGGCGACGCCGCCCGTCGGTTGCATCGCGCTGCGCCCGCTCGACGAGGCGGGCGTCGGGCGAAGTGAAGCGGCTGTACGTCCGCGACGCGGCGCGCGGAACGGGACTGGGACGAACGCTTGCCGAGACGGTAATCGAGCATGCGCGCGGCATCGGGTATCGCGAGCTGCGCCTCGACACCGCGGACTGGATGCGCGACGCGCTGCGCCTGTACGCGAAGCTGGGTTTCCGCGAGTGTTCGCCGTATTATCACAACCCCATGCCCGGTGCGGTCTACATGAGCCTCGTCCTGTAGCGCGTCCATGTTCCTGACGCACGCCGACTCGCAGGCGATCGAGCATCGCGTACAGGCGCTCGAGCGTGCCGTCGGCGTCGAGGTGGTGACGATGGTCGTCGGCAAGTGCGACACGTATCCGGAGACGGTGTGGAAAGCCTTCGCGCTCGCCTCGTCGCTCGCCGCACTTGCCGTGGCGCTCGGCGACATGCTGCGCCCCGACTGGATCACCGGCACCGCGGTGCTGAGCTCGATCGTCGCAATCCTCGGCATCGGCGCGTCGTGCGCGCTCGCGACCGTTTACATCCCCGGCTTCGCGCGGCTCTTCCTTCGCGACTCGCGTGCCGCGCTCGAGGCTGCCCAGTACGCGAAGGTGCAGTTCCTCGAACGGCAGCTGTTCGCGACGCCGCAGCGCACGGCCGTCCTGATCCTCGTCGCGATGCTCGAGCGGCGCGTCGTGATCCTCGCCGATACCGGATTGCGCAACGCCGTCACGCCGTGGAATGGGACGCGGTGATCGCGACGATGACCAGGAGGCTTCGGGCCGGCGCGCCGCACGATGCGCTCCTCGCGGGGCTCGACGCCATCGGCGACCTCCTGTCCGGCAAGCCGATCATGCGTGGCGAGACGAACGCATTCTCGGACGGACCGATCGAGGACGCGGGCTCGTGAAGCAGCTGCATTCTTTCGCTGCTGTTCGTCGCGCTGCCCGCGCTCGCAACGGACGTGCCGTACCTGTCGGGCCGCGTCGTCGACGACGCGGAGATCCTCTCGCCCGCGGCGCGCGACCGGCTGGGCAAGGCGCTCAAGCAGCACGAGGACCGCACCACCGACCAGATCGTCGTGCTGACGGTGCCGACGATCGGCGGCGACTCGATCGAGGAGTACGCGGGCCGCGTGTTCGCCGAATGGAAGCTCGGCCAGAAGGGCAAGGACAACGGCGTGCTCGTCGTGGTCGCGCCCAAGGACCGCAAGATGCGCATCGAGGTCGGCTACGGGCTCGAAGGCACGCTGACCGACGCGATGGCGAGCCGCATCATCCGCAACGAGATGACGCCGCAGTTCAAGAGCAACAACTTCGACGGCGGCATCGAGAGCGGCGTGACCGCGATCGTCGCGCTGCTCGAGTCGGCGAACGGAGCCGGCCGCCGACAAGCCGACGTCGTCCGGATCGCGTGGGCTTCAACGATCAACGAGCCCGACCTGCCGCCGTGGCCGATGCGCATCCTGCTCGGCGCGTTCATCTTCGGGATCATCGGGCTCTTCACGATCATCGGCGTGATGACGCCCGGCGTGGGATGGTTCCTCTACCTGTTCCTCATCCCGTTCTGGGCGATGTTCCCGATCATGATCGTGGGCGTGAAGGGCGCGCTCATCGCTGCTCGTGATCTATCTCGTCGCGTTCCCGATCGCGAAGCTCGTCGTCAGCCGCAGGCCGTGGTACGAAAAGGCGAAGAAGGACCTGAAGACCAAGGGCATCGGCGAGCGTCGGCGGCTTCACGATGAGCTCGGGCAGCAGCAGCGGATCGAGCTGGTCGTCGTCGAGCAGCTCTTCCGGCAGCTTCTCGGGCGGCGGTGGAAGCTCCGGCGGCGGCGGGAGTTCGGGAAGCTGGTAGGCAGGACCGTTCGCGCGAACGTTGGTTCAGGCGCTCGCGACCAGCGCGAACGTTTCGCCCTCTGCGTCCGCCGCAAACGGCAGCGGCTCCGTGCGCGCATCGCGAAAGCCCGCTGCCCGCACGAGCTCGAGGATCTCTTCGGGCGCATACCAGGTGCCGCGTACGCTCGCGCTCTCCTCGGCGAGTGCGCTCGTCGCCGCGCCGATGCGAATAGCGGTGCTGCGCGCGCATGGAGCGCGCGCCCTCGCGTCCATGTCGTCTCGGAGCGCTGCGCGATCTGCGATCCGTCGTCGAGCTTGACGGTGCGCACTTCGACGAGCGGCGCGGCGAGGCGTTGCAGCGACGTCGAGGGCACGTGGCACGCGACGAGCAGCGTGCAAGGCCCGACGAGATGCGCGCGGATGCGCTCGAGCGCGGCCGACGCGTCCGCCGGATCGACGATCGCATCGAAGCGCGCTGCCGGCGATGAACGCGGCGCCGTAACGGAACGGCAGGTTGATCTGAGACGACGTCCTGGCGCAGCACCGTGGTGGCAAGCGATTGCGCGGCGAGCTTCTCCTCGCAGCGCGCGATCATCGGCGGCGACCGCATCGACGCCATGCACCTTCATGCCGCGGCGCGAGCAGCGGGATCAGCACGCGGCCCGCGCCGCACATCGCGTCGAGCGCGAGCACGGACGGATCACCGATGTGGCGCGCGTACCACGCGAGCTTCGTCGTCGCTTGCGCGAGGCTCGAGCGAACGTCGAAGAAGCGCGCTGCGAGCGGCCCGTACAACTGCTCGCCGAGTAGGACTGCTCCCACGGCAGGCCGTCCATGCGCCAGCCGACCGCGGTGCCGCGATGGTGCTTGTCGTCGAGCGGTCCTTCGAAGCCGTCGAGGACGTTGTAGACCTCGCTGAAGCCGGCCTTCTCGAGCGCAAGCCCGCGTCGACCGAGCGGTGCCCGCTGCGGCAGATCAGCACGATCGGCCGGTTCATGCTCGCGACCTTCTTCACCTGGCCCGACGAAGTGCGGGTTGATGTCCCAGTCGGGTCCGTCGTTCCACGCGACGTGCTGCGAGCCGATCGGGATGGCCGACGAAGAAGTACTCCATCTCGCTGCGGCAGTCGATGAACACCGCCTGCGGGTTCTTCTGCGAGAAGGTCGTGCGCTTCCTTGGGCTTCAGGTGCTTCATGCGGGTCGTAGGACGGTAGCGGGATGCGTGCCGCGGCACTGCAAGGCGATAGATCGCGTGAAAATTTGCAAGGTCGCCGCGCTGCACGACCACCGATCGATGCAGCCCGACCGCACCGCCCTCCTGACCCGCCTCATGCGCGAGCGCATCCTCGTGATGGACGGCGCCATGGGCACGATGATCCAGCAGTGCAAGCTGTCGGAGACCGATTTCCGCGGCGGGTTCCACGACCACTCGCACGACCTCAAGGGCGACAACGACCTCCTCGTGCTGACGCAGCCCGACGTCGTGCGCGCGATCCACGACGCGTATCTCGCGGCGGGCGCCGACATCATCGAGACCAACACCTTCAGCGCGACCGCGATCGCGCAGGCCGACTACGGCATGCAAGGGCAGGCGTACGCGATCAATCACGCGGCGGCGACGCATCGCGCGCGAGTGCGCCGACGCTGGACCGCGCGCACGCCCGACAAGCCGCGCTTCGTCGCCGGTGCGCATGGGACCGACCAATCGCACGGCGTCGATCTCGCCCGACGTCAACGACCCGGGCGCGCGCAACGTGAGCTACGACGAGCTCGTCGGCGACGTACGGCGAGGCGGTCGCCGGGCTGTGCGAGGGCGGCGCCGACATCCTGCTCGTCGAGACGATCTTCGACACGCTGAACGCCAAGGCCGCGCTGTTCGCGATCGAGTCGTACTTCGAGCGCGCGGGCCAGCGGCTGCCGCTGATCGTGTCGGGCACGATCACCGACGCGTCGGGCCGCACGCTGTCCGGGCAGACGCCCGAGGCGTTCTGGAACGCGGTGCGGCACGTGAAGCCGCTTGCCGTCGGCCTCAACTGCGCGCTCGGCGCCGCGCTGATGCGGCCGTACATCGAGGAGATCGCGCGCGTCGCCGACACGTTCGTCTCGTGCTATCCGAACGCGGGCCTGCCGAACCCGATGTCGGACACGGGCTACGACGAGACGCCCGCCGCAGACCGCATCGCTGCTCGGCGACTTCGCGCAGAGCGGCTTCGTCAACATCGTCGGCGGCTGCTGCGGCACGACGCCGGACGCACATCCGCGCGATCGCGGACACGCGTCGCGCGTACGTCGCGCCGCGCCGGTCGCTTCGGCGGCCGAAGCCGACGAACTGACGACCGACAGCCGCCGCTGACCGCTCCCCGGGTTGCTCGAGCCCTGCCCGATGCGCCTCGCCGGCCTCGAGCCGCTCAACATCGGCGACGATTCGCTGTTCGTCAACGTCGGCGAGCGCACCAACGTGACCGGCTCGCGCGCGTTCGCGAAGCTGATCCTCGCGGGCGACTTCGCGGGCGCGGTCGAAGTCGCGCGCCAGCAGGTCGAGAACGGCGCGCAGATCATCGACGTCAACATGGACGAGGCGATGCTCGACTCGCAAGGCGGCGATGGTGCGCTATCCTGAATCTCATCGCCACCGAGCCCGACATCGCGCGCGTGCCGGTGATGATCGACTCGTCGAAGTGGGAGGTGATCGAGGCCGGCCTCAAGTGCGTGCAGGGCAAGCCGATCGTCAACTCGATCTCGCTCAAGGAGGGCGAGGAGGCGTTCCTGCACCAGGCGAAGCTCGTGCGCCGCTACGGCGCCGCGGTCGATCGTGATGGCCTTCGACGAGAAGGGCCAGGCCGACACGTTCGAGCGCAAGACGTCGATCTGCCGCCGCAGCTACGACCTGCTCGTGGACCGCGTCGGCTTCCCGCCCGAGGACATCGTCTTCGATCCCGAACGTGTTCGCGATCGCCACCGGCATCGACGAGCACAACAACTACGCCGTCGACTTCATCAACGCGACGCGCTGGATCCGCGAGCACCTGCCGCATGCGAAGGTGTCGGGCGGCATCTCCAACGTGAGCTTTTCCTTCCGCGGCAACGAGCCGGTGCGCGCGGCGATCCACACGGTGTTCCTGTATCACGCGATCCGCGCGGGCCTGACGATGGGCATCGTCAACGCGGGACAGCTCGGCGTGTACGACGAGCTCGATCCCGGAACTGCGCGAGCGCGTCGAGGACGTCGTGCTCAACCGGCGGCCCGACGCGACCGAGCGCCTCGTCACGTTCGCCGAGACGGTGAAGGCGCAAGGCAAGGTCGCCACCGAGGACCTCGCGTGGCGCGAGGCGAGCGTCGAGGACGCGCCTGTCGCACGCGCTGGTGAAGGGCATCACCACGTACATCATCGAGGACACCGAGGAGGCGCGGCAGAAGTACGCGCGGCCCGATCCAGGTGATCGAGGGCCCGCTGATGGCGGGCATGAACGTCGTCGGCGATCTCTTCGGCGCCGGCAAGATGTTCCTGCCGCAGGTCGTGAAGTCGGCGCGCGTGATGAAGCAGGCGGTCGGCCACCTCGTTCCGTTCATCGAGGAGGAGAAGGCGCGCTCGGGCGACGCGGGCAAGCCCAAGGGCACGATCGTGATGGCGACGGTCAAGGGCGACGTGCACGACATCGGCAAGAACATCGTCGGCGTCGTGCTCCAGTGCAACAACTTCGAGGTGATCGACCTCGGCGTGATGGTGCCGGCGCAAGAAGATCCTCGACACCGCGCATCGAGCGCAACGCCGACCTCGTCGGGCTGTCGGGCCTCATCACGCCGTCGCTCGAGGAGATGGCGCACGTCGCGCACGAGATGCAGCGCCTGTCGATGAAGCAGCCGCTCCTGATCGGCGGCGCGACGACGTCGCGCGTGCACACCGCCGTGAAGATCGCGCCCCATTACGGCGGCGTCACGGTCTACGTGCCCGACGCGTCGCGCGCCGTGGGCGTGGCGAGCAGCCTCCTGTCCGACGAATTGCGGTCGGCCTACGTCGCGGAAGTCGCGGCCGACTACGAGAAGATCCGCGTGCAGCACGCAGGCAAGAAGGGTCCGACGCTGATCACGCTCGCGGCGGCGCGCGCGAATGCGTTCGCGACGGACTGGAAGGCGTACGCGCCGCCGGTGCCGCGCGCGCCGGGGCGGCGCGAATTCCGCAACGTCGACCTGGCCGAGATCGCGCGCTTCATCGACTGGGGGCCGTTCTTCCAGGCGTGGGAGCTGTCGGGACCGTATCCCGCGATCCTCGACGACCCGGTCGTCGGCGAGGCCGCGCGCAACGTGCATCGCCGAAGGCAGGCGATGCTTGCGCAAGATCGTCGAGGGCCGCTGGCTCACCGCGAGCGGCGTCGTCGGGCTGTGGCCGCGCGAACGCGATCGGCGACGACATCGAGGTGCTCGCGACGAGCGCGGCGGCGTCGCGCTGACGTGGCGCAACCTGCGCCAGCAGAACGAGCGGCCGCCCGGCAAGCCGAACTTCTGCCTTGCCGATTTCGTCGCGCCGAAGGATTGCGGGCGCACGATTACCTCGGCGCGTTCGCGGTCACCGCGGGGCTCGGCATCGAACGCAAGCTCGCGGAATTCGAGCGCGCAGAAGGACGACTACAACGCGATCATGCTGAAGGCGCTCGCCGACCGCCTCGCCGAAGCGTTCGCCGAATGGCTGCACGCGCAAGGTGCGCCGCGAGCTGTGGGGTTACGCGCGCCGGCGAGACGCGCTCGACATCCGCGCGCTGATACGCGAGGAGTATCGCGGCATCCGGCCGGCGCCGGGCTATCCGGCGTGTCCCGATCACGCGGTCAAGGCGCCGCTCTTCGACGCTCCTGCGCGCCGCACGAACTCGGCATGACCGCTCACCGAGAACTTCGCGATGCTGCCGACCGCGGCGGTCTCCGGCTTCTATTTCTCGCATCCGGACTCGCAGTACTTCGCCGTCGGGCGCATCGGCGACGATCAGCTCGACGATTTCGCGCAGCGCGCGGGCGTGTCGCGCGAAGACGCCGCACGGCGGCTCGCGCCCGAACCTCGGATAGTCCGTGCGACGACTGTTCCTCGTCACGGCGATGGTCGCGAGCGGCGCGGCAAGCGCGCTCACGATGTCCTTCTCGCATCCGTACGGCGAGCTCGTCGATCGCGGCAGCGTTACGATCCGCGTGGACGTGACGAGCGCGTGGGACTGCACGTCGTCGACGGTGGTGGATGTTGCAGGCAAGCGCATCACGCTGACGGGTGGGCTGTCGCCGCCGGGGCCGCCGCTCAATTGCCTCGCTCCGTGGACATCGGTGCTGAGTCCGTTGCCCGCAGGCCGGTACCAGGTGACGGCGCAGGTTGCGGCATCGACCGGCGCGATCGTCGAGACGGCAACGCGCACGATCGACGTCCTGCCCGTGGAAGGCCGCTGCAACGCCGCACCGGAGCTCGTGCCGACGATGTGGGGCGTGCACAAGTCGATGCGTCCCGTCGACCTCATGCAGAAGCTGCAGGCCGATGCTGCCTACGCGGCGCTGCTCGGCAATCCGGTTGTGTCGCCGAGCGGGATCGTGTCGACGACCTACGGTCGCGAGTACGCGGCGCTGACGTATCCGCCGCTCGACGATCCCACCGCGCTGACGGCGAGGCTCCTCGAATCCGGCGAATTCGTAAGCGTCAGCCGCAACGGTCACGCGTGCTTCGACCCTTCCCCGTTCGACTCGGTCACGACCTTCGTGGAGTATTACCACGCGGGGCTCGACCACTATTTCTACACGGCGGATCTCATCGAGATCGCGGCGATCGACGCGGGCAAGGTCGGTCCGTGGACGCGAACGGGCAAATCGTTCCAGGCGGTGCGATACCCCGGGTGCATTCCGGCGTCGTCGGACACCATCGTGTATCGTTTTTCCGGCATCCCGGGCAAGGGGCCGAGCTCGCACTTCTTCACGCGCGACCGCGCCGAGTGCCGCGTCGTGGACAAGAGTGCGCAGTGGCTGCTCGAAGGCGTGCCCTTCTATGCGGCCCCGCCGAACGCCGACGGCACGTGCCCGCCATCGACCTCGGTGTATCCGGCGGCGCCGCGCGTCCCGCTGTATCGCGTGTGGCGTCCGTTCGGCGACTCGAATCATCGCTTCACGACCGACCACGCCATCGTCGCGGAGATGGTCGCCAAGGGCTGGGTCGACGAAGGCATGGCGATGTGTGTCGCCTCACCGTCATGAATCGAGCCGCGCTGGTCCTGGGTATCGCGGCACTCGCGTGTGGCACGCATGCGATCGCCTTCGACTTCGAGGACGTTGCGAAGCGCGCTGCAGCGCTCGCCTCGCAGTCGTACAAGGCGCCCGCGGTCGAGCTGCCCAAGGCGGTGAAGGACCTGTCGTACGACGAATACCGCGACATCCGCTTCAGGCCTGCGCGATCGCTCTGGCGTGCAGCGAACCTTCCGTTCGAGGTGCAGCTCTTCCATCCGGGCCTGTATTACGACAAGCCGGTTCGCATCTCGGAGATCGTGCGGCGGCGTCGCGCGCGAGATCCGCTTCGACCCGGAGCTCTTCGACTACGGCAAGAACAAGCTCGACAAGGCGGCGCTGCGCAACATGGGGTTCGCCGGATTCCGCGTGCACGCGGCGCTCAACACGCCGAAGTACAAGGACGAGGTGCTCGTGTTCCAGGGCGCCTCGTACTTCCGCGCGCTTGGCAAGGACCAGCGCTACGGGCTGTCGGCACGCGGCCTCGCCGTCGACACGGGGCTCGCCTCCGGCGAGGAGTTCCCGCGCTTCTCGGAATTCTGGATCGACCGCCCGGATCCGAAGGCTGCGGAGCTCACGATCTACGCGCTGCTCGACTCGGAGAGCGTCGCGGGCGCGTACCGCTTCGTCCTGCGGCCGGGCAACGAGACGGCGATGCTCGTCAAGGCGCGGATCTTCCTGCGCAAGAACGTCGCCAAGCTCGGCATCGCGCCGCTGACCAGCATGTATTTCTTCGGCGAGAACCAGCCGCGCACCGCGGCGCGCGACTACCGTCCGGAGGTGCACGATTCCGACGTGCTGCTCGTGCAGGCGGGCACCGGCGAGTGGATCACGCGTCCGCTGGTCAATCCGAAGCGGCTCCTCGTCACGTCGTTCGCGCTCGCCAATCCGCTCGGGTTCGGCCTCATGCAGCGCGACCGCTCGTTCGACAACTACCAGGATCTCGAGGCCCGCTACGAGCTTCGGCCGAGCGCGTGGATCGAGCCGCGCGGCAGCTGGGGCAGGGGACGCATCGAGCTCGTGCAGATTCCAACGCCGGACGAGACCAACGACAACATCGTCGCGTTCTGGACGCCCGACGAATTGCCCGCGCCGCGCATGCCGATCGATTTCGAGTATCGCATCCGCTGGCAGAAGAACACGGAGACGAAGCCGCCGCTCGCGTGGGTCTCGCAAACGCGGCGCGGCCACGGATATTCGAGGCAGGCGGACGCGTCGCTCGGGTTCGTCGTCGACTTCGACGGCCCGGCGCTCAAGGACATCGCGCCCGAGGCCGTGGAAAGCGTCGTGACCGTGGACGGCAACGGCCAGATCGTCGAGAACAATGCGTATCGCAACGACGTGACGGGCGGCTACCGGCTGCGTCTGCGCGTGAAGCAGGTCGACGACAAGAAGCCGGTCGAGATGCGCGCGTTCCTGCGCACGGGCGAGACCACGCTGACGCCGACGTGGAGCTACATCGTTCCGCCGGAGTGACAGGAAAGCGCATCGGCACGCGATGAACGACACGTTCGACGCGATCGCGCAGGCGATCGACGACTCCGCGATGCTGCGCACCGACGCCCGCGGCTATCCGCGGCTCGTCACGACGCCGCCGATCCAGCGCGTTTCGATGGTGCCCATGCCATGGCGCGTCGTGAAGGAGCACGCGCCGAACCACGCCGTGCGAAAGCGCTGGTATCACGTCGCCAACCGCAGGCGGCTCGTCCTGCTGGCGCTCGCGCTCTCGCAGACGTGGCTTGCCACGACGCTCATGAGCGACGTCCTGCCGTATCACGGGCAGCGCCCGCTCGAGATCGTGATCCTCGTGCTGTTCGCGGTGCTCTTCACCTGGGTGTCTCTCGGATTCTGGACGGCGATGGCGGGCCTCATCGTGCTGGTCGGGCGTCGCGAGCGCTTTTCCGTGTCGCGCAGCACGGCGGGCGTCGAGCCGCTCGATCCCGCGGGCCGCACCGCCGTGGTGATGCCCATCCGCAACGAGGACGTTGCGCGCGTGTTCGCGGGATTGCGTGCGACGTACGAGTCGGTCGCGCAGTCGGGGAACCTCGCGCACTTCGACTTCTTCGTGCTCTCCGACACGAGCGACCCGGACACGCGCGTCGCGGAGATCGCCGCGTGGGAGCGGCTGTGCCGCGACGCCGACGGCTTCGGCCGCATCTTCTATCGCTGGCGCACGCATCGCATCAAGCGCAAGAGCGGCAACATCGCGGACTTCTGCAGGCGCTGGGGCTCGCGCTATCGCTACATGGTCGTGCTCGACGCGGACAGCGTGATGAGCGGGTCGTGCCTCGCCACGCTCGTGCGCCTCGCCAACGCCAACCCCGATGCGGGGATCATCCAGACCGCGCCGCGCGCAACGGGGCGCGACACGCTGTTCGCGCGGATCCAGCAGTTCGCCACGCGCATGTACGGCCCCCTGTTCACTGCCGGGCTGCACTACTGGCAGCTCGGCGAGTCGCACTACTGGGGCCACAACGCGATCATCCGCGTCGCGCCGTTCGTCGAGTACTGCGGCCTGCATCGGCTGCCGGGGAAGGGTGCGCTGTCGGGCGAAATCCTGTCGCACGACTTCGTGGAAGCCGCGCTCATGCGCCGCGCCGGATGGGGTGTGTGGATCGCGTACGACGTCGTCGGCAGCTACGAGGAGATGCCGCCCAACCTCATCGACGAGCTGTCGCGCGACCGGCGGTGGTGCCAGGGCAATCTCATGAACGCGCGGCTGATGATGACGCGCGGCCTGCATCCGGCGCATCGCGTGGTGTTCATGACCGGCGTGATGGCGTATCTCTCGGCGCCGCTCTGGTTCCTGTTCCTGCTCCTGTCGACGGTGCAGCTCGCACTGCACACGCTGGTGGCGCCGGAATATTTCACGCAACCCTACCAGCTCTTCCCGATCTGGCCCGAGTGGCGCCCCGAGTGGGCGCTGAGCCTCGCGGCCGGAACGGCGCTGATCCTCTTCGTGCCGAAGATCATGAGCGTGCTGCTGGTGCCGCTGCGCGCCGTTGCGAGGTACGGGGGCGAGGCGAAGCTCGTCGCAAGCGTGGCGGCGGAGGTCGTCATATCCGCGCTGCTCGCGCCCGTTCGCATGCTCTTCCACACGCGCTTCGTGCTGTCGGCACTTGCGGGGCGCGCGGTGGGATGGAAGTCGCCGTCGCGCGAGGATGCAGCGACGACGTGGGGCGAGGCGATGCGGCGCCACGGGCTGCAAACCGTGTTCGGCATCGCGTGGATCGCTCTCGTGTACTGGCTCGACCCGGCGTTCGTGTGGTGGCTCGCGCCGGTCGCCGGGGCACTCGCCCTTTCGATTCCGCTGTCGGTGTACACGAGCCGCGCGTCGCTCGGCGAGCGGTGCACGACGGGCCGGCCTGTTCCTGATCCCCGAGGAGACGAGCCCGCCTCCCGAGATCGCCGCGATGCAGCGCTACACGCGCAACGCGTCGCCTCCGGCGACCTGGATCGACGCGGTCGTCGATGCGTCCTTCAACGCAACCATGGCGGCGTTCGCGGCGCCGCGCCCGTTGCTGCCGCCGGCGGTGCGCGAGGCGCGGCGCACGCTCGTCGAGCGCGCGCTGTCCGAAGGCGCGGACGTGCTCAACGACGCCGAGAAGAACACGCTGCTCACCGACCGCGACGCGCTGCGCGAGCTGCACCGCCGCGTCTGGTCCCTCGATGCGATCCACCCTACGTGGCTGGCCGCGCGCGGCGCACGCCAGCGCACGACGCGATCGACCGTCGAAGCGACGTGAGCATCTTCGCGAGGACGTCGTCGGGCCTTCGTCTCGGCCTCGGCGGCGCGGGCCTCGGCAACCTCTTCGAGGCGATCGGCGACGACGATGCGCGCGCGCTGCTGCGCGCAGCACTCGCCGACGGGTGCCGCAGCTTCGACACGGCACCGCATTACGGCAACGGTCTTTCCGAGCATCGATTGGGCAGCGCGCTGCGCAACGGCATGGACGACTGCGTGGTCTCGACGAAAGTCGGGCGAATCCTCGTGCCGAGCGCCGGTGCGCCGCGCGAGCAGCACGGCTACGTCGGCGTGCTGCCGTTCGTGCAGCGGTTCGACTACTCGAAGGCCGGCGTGGTGCGCAGCGTCGAGGACAGCCTGCAGCGCCTCGGGCTCGCGCGCGTCGACGTCGCGTTCGTGCACGATTGCGATGCGGCGACGCACGGCGACGATTATCCGCGGGTGAGGGACCGTGTCGTGGCAGAGGCGATTCCCGCGTTGCTCGATTTGAAGAAGGCGGGTCTCGTGCGTCACGTCGGGCTCGGCGTCAACGACGTCGCGGTGTGCCTCGATGTCCTCGAGCGCACGGATCTCGATTGCATCCTGCTCGCGGGCCGCTACACCCTTCTGGACCAGAGCGCGCTCGCGGAGCTGCTGCCCATGTGCGAGGCGCGGGGCGTGCGGATTGCCATCGGCGGGGTGTTCAACTCGGGCATTCTCGCGACCGGCGTGCGCGACGTGCGCGGGCCGTTGCGCTTCGACTACGGCGCGGCGCCTGCGTCGTGGATCGACAAGACGCGCGCGATCGAGGAGGCATGCGACCGCTTCGACGTGCCGCTGCGCGCGGCCGCGATGCAATTTCCGCTCGCGCACCCCGCCGTGGACATCGTCGTGTCCGGCGCGCAGCGCCTGGACCAGTGGCAGGACGCGGTGCGCATGATCGCGCATCCGATACCCGATGGCTTCTGGCGCCACTTGCGGGACGGCGGGCTCGTTGCGCGCGGGGTGCCGCTGCCCGTCTAGCTACTGCTGCGTGCCTCCGGCGCACGATGCGGCGCGCCCGAGGAGCAGGCTGCGTTCACGCTCGTTGCGCGTCATCTCCGCCGCGCGGCGGAATTCCGCCGCGGCCTCGGCGTTGCGGCCGAGCCTGGCGAGGAGATCGCCGCGCACGCTCGGCAACAGGTGATAGCCCGCCAGCGCGCGATCGGCCGCGATTGCATCCACGATGACGAGACCTGCGGCCGGGCCGAACGCCCGGGACACGGCGACCGCGCGGTTGAGCTCGACGACGGGCGACGGCGTGACCTGCGCGAGCGCGTCGTAGAGCGCCGCGATGCGCGGCCAATCGGTGTCCGCGGGATCCCGTGCGCGGGCATGGCACGCCGCGATCGCCGCCTGCAACGCGTAAGGCCCCAGCGCGCCGCCTTGCGATTCGGCCCGCGCCAGCGCCGCGAGACCGCGGCCGATCAGGAGGTGGTCCCATCGCGAGCGGTTCTGGTCCATGAGAAGGATCGGCTCGCCGCTGCCGTCCACGCGCGCGGCCAATCGCGACGCCTGGATCTCCATCAGCGCGACGAGGCCGTGGACCTCGGATTCGTGCGGTGCAAGCTCGGCGAGGATGCGGCCGAGCCGGAGCGCGTCCTCGCAAAGCGCGGGCCGCGTCCAGTGCGCGCCGGAGGTGGCCGAGTAGCCTTCGTTGAAGACGAGGTAGATCACCTCGAGCACCGCCGCGAGGCGCTCGCTGCGCGCATCGGCGCCCGGCACCTCGAACGGCACGCGGGCTTCGCTCAACGTCCGCTTGGCGCGCACCACGCGCTGCGCAATCGTGGGCTCGGGCACCAGGAAGGCGCGCGCGATCTCGTCCGTCGTGAGACCGCCCACGAGGCGCAGCGTCAACGCGACCCGCGCCTCCTTGGACAGCACGGGGTGGCACGCGGTGAACACGAGGCGCAGGAGGTCGTCGCCGATGTCGTCGCGCAGGTTCGCGTCGATGCGAGGTTGCGCCTCCTCGAGCTGCTCCGCGACCTCGCGCGTGAGCTCGTCCTCCTTTTCGGCGTGCAGCTTGCGCTGGCGCAGGCGGTCGAGCGCGCGGTTCTTGGCGGTGGTCATGAGCCATGCGGCCGGATTGTCGGGCACGCCCGCCTGCGGCCACGTCTCGAGTGCGGCGACCAGCGCGTCCTGCGCGAGCTCCTCGGCGACGCCGACGTCGCGCACCATGCGCGCGACGCCGGCGATGATCTTCGCCGACTCCATGCGAAAGACCGTTTCGATCGCCTTGTGCGTCGCCTCGGCCGTCACGCCGCGTGCGCCTCCGTGCGCCGGCTCGCAGCCCGCCGCTTCGGCGGCGCGCGCGGAGCGCTGCGGATCGCGACCGCGAGAAACCACCGGCGCCCGAAGACGGCACCCTTCGCGGATGTTGCGGAAGGCCGCGGCTTCATTGCGCGACGATCACCATCCAGCCCACGCCGAACGTGTCGGAGCACATGCCGAACTTTGGCGAGAAGAACGTCTTGCCGAGCGGCATCGTGACCTTGCCGCCCTGCGAGAGCGCAGCGAACACGCGATCGGCCTCCGCCTCGCTGCTCGCGTTGTACGTCAGCGAGAAGCCGTCGAAGGCCGGCGTGCCGCCGCACATGCCGTCGGACACCATGACGGTGGCGTCGCCGATCTTCATGCTCGCGTGCATCACCTTGTTTTCCGAGCCGGGCGGCATCATGCCGGGCTGCACGTCGGGGTTCTGGCTGTAGCGCATCAGCATCGTGGTCTCGGCGCCGATCGCGCTCTTGTAGAACGCGAGGGCCTCCTCGCAGCGCCCGTCGAAGAAGACGTACGGTTCGATCTTCATCAGGAGTTCCGTTCTTGATTGCGGCTGTCGATCTGCGCGCGGACGCGCTCTTCCTGCGCGCGGAGCTCCGGGCGTGAACTCCGCGCCGAAGTCCTCCGCTTCGTAGATCGGGCGGATCTCGATCACCGACTCGCCGTGCGGGAACGGAATAGGGCAGCGCTTCACCCACTCGATCGCCTCTTCCTTCGACTTGACCTGCCAGAGCCAGAAGCCGGCGACGAGCTCCTTGGTTTCCGCGAACGGGCCGTCGACGACCTTGCGGCTCGTGCCGTTGAACACGACCCGCGCGCCCGCGGCGCTCGGCTTCAGTCCGTCCGCCGCGAGGATGATGCCGGCGCGCGCGAGCTCCTCGTTGAACTTGCCCATGTCGGCCATGAGCTTCTCGTCGGGCATGACGCCCGCCTCGGAATCTGCCGTGGCCTTGACCATCACCATGAAACGCATGTCGATCTCCTGTGGAGTTGGCGCCGTTCGATGAAATTCCGGCGCTACACGGTACGACGATCGAGCGGCGCCGGAATCGACACCGCGCGCGAAAAAATCGCCTAGTCGCGCGCTGGCGCCAGCGCCGCCGCCTGTTCCCGGCGCATGGCCATGAACGGGAGCAGGAACAGCACGACCAGGCCCGCTACCGAGTCCACGACGAGCGTGACCGGGTAGCCCCAGGAAACGATCGACAGACCCTGCCACCACGAGGTGTACGTGATGACGAGGTTCGACATCGCCATGTAGGCGGTGAACTGGGTGGCGGCGACCGCGGGCGTGGTCACGTCCATGAACAGCGCCGAGCGCACGCCGTAGTACAAGCCCTGGAACACGTTGAACGCGATCACGGCGAGCCAGAACGTGGTTACGAGACCCGCGTCGGGCGCAGGCCGGTTCGCCGCCGTGACGTCGATGGGCATGATCCATCCGGCCTGCTGCATCGCATAGGCGAGCCACAGCGTGGGCACGACGGTGAGGAACACGAAGAGCGCCAGCGAGCTGCGGCGACCGAAGCGATCGGACACCCATCCACCCGCAACGCACGCCAGCGCGAACACGACCGTCGAGGCGAGATTGAGCTGCGCGACCGCGTTGTCGTCGAGGCCGAGCTCGACCGCGAGATTGGATTGCAGCGCGAGCGACAGCGCGTACGCGCCGAACGGCAGCAGCGAGACGACCACGCCCACGAGCGCGGGGCGCGATCCCGTGAACGCACGCCAGGCTTCGCGCACGAACCGCGCGAGGTCCGCGCTCACCACCGCGACGGCGCTCTTGCCGGTGGCCGGCCGCGGCGCCCGGGCCGGCTCCTTGAGCGGCAGCACGATGAACACGGTGACGAGCAGGATGGCGCCCGCGACGAAGATGTACGTCGACCCGAACGGCATCACCGCGGTGAGGAACAGCACGCCCGAGCCGCCGACCGCCTGGCCGATGGAGGCGCCCGCGAACATGAAGCCGTTGGCGACGCCGCGCTCGTGCTCGGGAAGCACGTTGACGGCGAGCGCGTCGATCGCGACGTCCTGCGTGGCGCCGAACGCGTTGTGCAGGAAGATGACGGCGGTGAAGAGCCCGATCTGCGCCACGTAGTCGATCGGCATCGCGAAGATCAGCGTCGCCATCATGCCGACCTGTGTCGCGAGGATCCACACGCGCCTGCGGCCGAAGCGGTCCGAGGAGAACGCGTCGACGAACGGACCCATGATCCACTTGAACGCCCACGGCAGGTACAGCGAGCCCACGAACGCGCCGATCGCGACCGGCCCGAGTCCCTGGCGGCGCATCTGGGTGGCGATGGCCGTGGCCGTGAAGCCGAGCGGGATGCCCTCCGTCATGTACAGCATGAAGAAGGTCGTGAGACGGCCGGCCTTCGTCGCGAGGAGGTCGGGAAAGCGCATCAGGACGCCGCGAGGCGGATCGCCGGCGGATTCCAGTGCGCGTCGATCACCTCCTGCTTCGGCCAGTAGATGCGCAGGATCACGCTGAACGGGCCCTTGGGCGCAGGCAGCCAGTTGGCGTCGCCGCCCGGGTCGGCCTGCGAGATCACGATGTCGAGCGAGCCGTCCGGATTGGTCTTGAGGCGATCGGTGCTGCCGATGTTGTAGCGATTGAGCGGATTGGCGACGAAGCGGTGCTTGTCGTCGTAGAGCGAGACGGACCAGAAGCCTTCGGTGGGCGGAAGCTGCTTCGCGTCGAAGTGGAGAACGTAGCGGTTGGCGCCGTCGAGCTTCTTGCCGGCGCCTAGGTCGGTGCTCATGAAGATGGCGTCCTCGGGCGCATTGAGCCCGATGCCGTTCCATGCCGCCAGCGCGCGCCGGCCGTAGTCGTTGCCCCAGCGCCCGAGCGCGCGGTCGATGCGCCAGCCGTTGCGGATATCCGCGCCCGCGAGGCCGCCGGCCGCGGACGACACCGCCTGGATCGCAGCCTGCACGCCGTCGTCGAGCGCCTTCGCCATCGCAGGGTCGAGCTTCGCGGCGTCGAACGGCTTGCCCGGGGTGAGGCCGATCGCCTTGAATTTCTCGAGGATCGCGGCGTCGTCCTTCGACGGCGGATTCTCCGGCAGCAGCATCGCGACGCGCGCGAAGAACGTGGCGGCGTTCATGGCGGCAACCTGGTCGCGCGGCGACTTGCCCTCGGCGCTCGGCGGCGTCGCGGACTTCGGCGCAGGAGCACCTTTGGCGGATGGTGCGCTTTTCGTTGCCGGTCCCGACAGCTTGTACTGGTCCTGGATCTTGACGGCGTTGGCGAGGTCGCGCCTTGTCCTCCACGGCGGTGCGCCCGAAGATCCACGCGAGATTCGTGGGCGACCTCACCTCCGACGTGCCTTCGGGAATCGTTCCCTTGAAGCCAGGGCCGACGATCGCGAACTGACGCTTCTCCGTTCCGGTGGTGCGCTTGCCGATCGAGGACACGACGTTGGTGTAGCCGTCGAGGAGTGCCAGGAGGTAGTAGCGACCCTTGGTGTCGGGCACCGTCAGGACGACGGGACCCTTCGACAGGTCGAGCCACGCCTGCGAGTACAGGAAGTCGGCGTTCGGCGATTGCGACGTCGGTGGTCGTCGCGTCGGGGATCGTGCGCCGGTGTCGGAACGTGTTCCACGCGGTGCCCGCCGACTGTTCGCGTGTGACGTCGGTGACCACCAGCGGAAACGCGAAGATCCACGCTTCGGACGCCGCGCGCTTGATGCCGGCATTCGGGTCGGCCTTCTCGGGGGCGGGCGCAGGCGCCGGCGCTGCAGGAGCGGCGGGTGCTGCGGGTGCTGCGGGTGCGGCGGCGGTCTTCGCCGGGGCGGGCGGCTCGGACTTGCCGCACGAAGTCAGGGCGAACGCGCAAGCGATGAGCGCGCACGCGAGAGAGCGGCGGGAGGGAGTCATCGGAAGCTTTCGGTAGGAAGCGGTGTCGCGAGGGCGACTATGGTAGCGCTGTTGAACCGCCCCAGGGCGTAACGCGCAATACGGCGGTGACCGGGTTGTGGTCGGAGGATTTGACCGCGATCGCGGTGGCCGACTCGACGGCGAGACCCCGTATCAGGATGTGGTCGAGCTCGTGTCCCAGGAAGCGCGAGCGGCCGGTTTCGAACGGGATCTCGGTCAGGCCGAGCTTGTGCGCGACGTTTTGCAGTGCAGCGACGCGGGTGTCGGTCCAGGTGTTGAGGTCGCCGGCGAGGATGATCGGCCCGTCGTGCTTCTCGAGCGCCTCGATCGACGCCGGCGAACTGCGCCTCGTACGCGCCGAGCGTGAGCGTGAAGTTGATGGAGTGGATGTTGGCGACGGCCAGGAGCTTGTCCGAGCCGCGCACCGGCAGCCACGTCACCACGGACGACTTCGGCAGCCGCAGCACCGGCTCGGTCACGCGCTGCGTGCAGTGGGCGACGGTCGGCGCACGCGCGGCCGTGACGACGCCGATGTCCGTGTCCTTGTAGATGAACGAGCTCGCCATCACCCACGCGAGCCCGGCCTTGCGCAGGATCTCCGTCATCGGGTCGATGAGCGTCACTTCCTGGAGGAGCAGGATGTCGTTGGCCTCCGCGAAGCGCGCGAGGTCCGCCTCCCATCCCGCATCGTCCTCCTTGTGGATGTTCCACGTGAGCATGCGGATGCGCGCGGGGTCGAGCGCGGGGCCGGACGGCGATGCGGGAAACCATTTGCGCGCGACGCCGATGGCGGCATCGCACGGCAGCGTGCGGACCTCCACGCCCTCGGGTCCCGCGATGATCGCGCGCGGATCGGCGGTGAGCGACACGCAACCCGCCACCGACAGCGCGGCGACGACGACCCGAAGCCAGCGCAGGTCCATCATGTCCGTGACGGCGACAGCTCGTCGTTCGTGGACGGCTCGGTCTGCTCTTCCGCGCGCATCTCGTCGACCGGGCCGTCGTCGAGCACCTCGACGTCCTCCTCGGGGACGTCGTGCGGCAGGAACCCGCCGGACTGGTGCTTCCACAGGAGCGCGTAGTGTCCGTTCCGCGCGAGGAGCGCGTCGTGCGTGCCTTCCTCGACGATGCGTCCGTGCTCGAGCACGATGAGCCGGTCCATGCGCGCGATGGTGGACAGGCGGTGCGCGATCGCGATCACCGTCTTGCCTTCCATGAGACCGAGGAGCTGGTCCTGGATCGCGAGCTCGACCTCGCTGTCGAGCGCGGAAGTCGCCTCGTCGAGCACCAGGATGGGCGCGTTCTTGAGGATCACGCGGGCGATGGCGATGCGCTGGCGCTGTCCGCCGGAGAGCTTGACGCCGCGCTCGCCGACGTGCGCCTCGTACCCCGTGCGCATCTTCCAGTCCATGAGGTCGCCGATGAAGTCGTGCGCGTGCGCGCGGCGCGCCGCGCTCTCGATGTCCGCGTGCGTGGCACCCGGGCGCCCGTAGCCGATGTTGGCCGAGATCGAGCGATGCAGGAGCGACGTGTCCTGCGTGACCATGCCGACGGCGGCGCGCAGGCTCTCCTGCGTCACGCTGCGAATGTCGCATCCGTCGATGTGGATGCTGCCCTGCTCGAGCTCGTGGAAGCGCAGGAGGAGGTTGACGAGCGTGGACTTGCCCGCGCCCGAGCGCCCGACCAGCCCCACGCGCTCGCCGGGACGCACCACGAGGTCGAGGTCGTCCAGCACCTTGCGGCCGTCGCTGCGGCCGTAGGTGAACGTGACGTGCGAGAAGCGGATCTCGCCGCGGGGAACCTCGAGCTCGTGCGCGCCCGGCTTGTCGACGAGCGCGTGCGGCACGGCGATCGTGTCCATGCCCTCCTGCACGACCCCGATGTTCTCGAAGATGCCGGTGACTTCCCAGCTCACCCACCCGGCGACGTTGGCGATCTGCCACGCCAGTGGCAACGCGGTCGCGACGAGCCCCGCGCTCACGACGCCGTAGCCCCACAGCGTGATGCCGATGCCTGCGGTGCCCACGAGCAGGAGCGCGTTCATCGTGGCGAGCGTGCCCATGAACTGGGTGATGAGGCGCATGTGCGCGGCGATCGCCGCTGCGTGCTCGTCGATCATCTCGCGCACGTACGCGTCCTCGTCGCGCGCCCGCGCGAAGAGCTTGACGGTGAGGATGTTGGTGTAGCTGTCCACCACGCGGCCCATCACGTGCGAGCGCACCTCCGACGACGCCTTGGCGAGGTCGCGCATGCGCGGCACGAAGTGGCGCAGGAAGAACGCGTAGCCCGCGAACCACAGGAGCGTCGGGATCGCAAGCCGCCAGTCCGCGATGGCCATGAGGACGAGCGCTGCGAGCCCGTAGATGGCGATGTACCAGATCGCGCGAATCGACGACACGACCGACTCGCGCAGCGCGTTGCTGGTCTGCATCACGCGGTTGGCGATGCGGCCGGCGAAGTCGTTCTGGAAGAAGGGCCAGCTCTGCCGCACCACGTGCCAGTGGCTCTGCCAGCGGATGAGGCTCGTCACCCCGGGCACGACGGCGTTGTTGCGCACGAGGCTGTCGGCGAGCAGGGCGAGCGGCCGTCCGATCAGCACGATGGCGGCCATCGCAACGAGCATCGGCAGGGCGCCGTCGAAGGCGACGGTGCGGTCGGTCGCTCCCATCAGCGTGACGAGCTTGCCGATGAACACGGGGATTGCCGTATCGATCAGCGCGACGCAGAGGCCGGTCACGAACATGGCCGCGTACAGGCCGCGCGTCTGGCGGACGAAGTGCCAGTAGAACGCGAGGAGGCCGCCGGGCGGCGGCGCCTCCGGCAATGCCGTCGGCCGGATGCGGGATTCGAAGAAGGCGAACACGGGCAAGGCGTTATTGTAGCCAACCGGGGCGCGGGAATAGAATGAGCGCGAGGAGCACCGCACCATGCCACGCTGCATCGCCGCGCTTGTCGCCCTACTGCTCGCGTCGTGCGCGACGGTGCCCGATGCGCCGCGGGATACGCAACGGCATGCGCGCTTCTTCGACGACGCGCGCTTTGCGCCTGCGTCCGAGCGCATCGGCGCCGACCAGGTGTTCGCGATGAACGACGACATGCGCCGCTACGTCGAGGAGGAGATCGCGCCGCGCACCAAGGCGCGCGGCCGTCAGCTCGCACTCGTCGACGCGCTCGCAAAGAAGGGCGACCTCAAGCTCGAGTACGACTCGGCGATGACGCGCAATGCGGCCGAAGCGTTCGCGGCGCGCTCGGGCAATTGCCTGTCGCTCGTCATCATGACCGCGGCGCTTGCGAAGGCGCTCGACCTTCGCGTCGACTACCAGAAGGTGTTCGTCGACGACGCGTGGGCGCGCGCCGGCAACATCTACCTGTCGATCGGCCACGTGAACCTGGTGCTGGGCAAGCGCAAGACGGACGAGGTCGTCTACACGTCGCGCGTCGGGCGCAAGGCGTTCGAGAGCGAGGGGCTGATCATCGACTTCCTTCCGCCCGAGGACATGCGCGGCGTTCGCGCGCGCCCGATCCGCGAGGACATCGTCGTGGCGATGTACATGAACAATCGCGCGGTGGAGGCGCTCGCGCGCGACAAGGTCGACGACGCCTACTGGTTCGCGCGCGAGGCGATCGTGCAGGCTCCCGATTTCCTGGTGGCGCACAACACGCTGGGCGCGGTGTATCACAAGCATGGCGACCTCGCGCAATCGGAGGCCGTCCTGCGATTCGTCGTGGAACGCGAGCCCGCCAACACGCAGGCGCTGGCGAACCTCGTGCGCGTGCTCGCCGACGCCGGCAGGAAGGACGAGTCCGAGCGCGTGGCGGCGGTTCTCGCTCGTCTCGAGCCGGAGCCGCCGTTCGCCTATTTCAACCGCGGCATGGCGGCCATGCGCGCCGGCGACCTGCACGCGGCGAAAGCGTCGTTCGAGCGCGAGATCGCGCGCTCACCGGACTACCACGAGTTCCATTTCTGGCTCGCCGTCGCGCAGATCGGCCTCGGCGAGACCGAGGACGCCCGCAAGCACCTCGCCATCGCGGTGAAGAACAGCACGAGCCGCAGCGACCACGACATCTACGCCGCCAAGCTGGACCGGTTGAACTCGGTGCATTAAGGGTGGAACGCGACCGCGCGGCGGTCGCGTCTTTGGTCAGGCGGCTCGTTACAGCCGTTCGATCACCGCCGCGATGCCTTGGCCGCCGCCGATGCACATCGTGATGAGCCCATAGCGCCCGCCGGTTCGCTGGAGCTCGTACATCGCCTTGATCGTGAGGATGCATCCGGTCGCGCCGATCGGATGGCCCAATGCGACGGCGCCTCCGTTGGGATTGACCTTCGCGGGGTCGAGCCCGAGCTCCTTGGTCACGCCCATCGCCTGCGCTGCGAACGCTTCGTTGGATTCGATGACGTCGAGGTCGCCGATCTTCAAGCCCGCGCGCTCGAGCGCCCGCCTGACGGCGGACACGGGGCCGAGGCCCATGATCTTGGGATCGATGCCGGCGTGCCCGTACGACACGAGGCGCGCAAGCGGCTTGAGGCCGCGCTTCTGCGCGACCGAGGCTTCCATCAGCACGACCGCGGCCGCGGCGTCGTTGATGCCGGAAGCGTTGCCCGCCGTGACGGTCCCGTTCTCCTTCTGGAACACGGCCTTCAGCTTGGCCATTCCCTCGAGCGACGCATCCGAGCGCACGTGCTCGTCGATGTCGTACATGGTCACGCCCTTCCTGCTCTTGATCTCGATCGGCAGGATCTGGTCCTTGAAGAGTCCCGCCGCGACCGCCTTGTGCGCGCGGCGATGGCTCTCGACGGCGAACTCGTCCTGGACGCCGCGGGTGAAGCTGCACTTCGCCGCGACGTTCTCCGCGGTGATGCCCATGTGCACGGTGTCGAAGGGATCGGTCAGCGCGCCGGTCATCATGTCCATCATCTTGGAGTCGCCCATGCGGGCGCCCCAGCGCTGCGACGACGAGCCGTACATCGCGCGGCTCATGCTCTCGGCGCCCGCGCCGATCGCGCAGTCCGTTTCGCCGAGCAGGATGTATTGCGAGGCCGACACGATCGCCTGCAGTCCGCTGCCGCACAGCCGGTTGACCGTCATGGCGCCCGATTCGTGCGGGAGCCCGCCGTTGACCGCGCACACGCGCGAGATGTACATGTCCTTGGGCTCGGTGTGGATCACGTTGCCGAGGACCGTCTGCCCGACCTCGGCCGGGTCGATCTTCGCGCGGGCGACGGCCTCGCGTATGACACGTGCACCGAGCTCGCTCGGCGGGAAGTCCTTGAGGCTTCCGCCGTAATCGCCGATCGGCGTCCGGACGCCCGACAGGATGACGACATCTCGTTGGCTCATTGCAAGACCTCCTCCAGGGTGACGCTCCCATGATACTGCCGCGCAGGAACTGCTCCCTGATGCACGTCAAGGAGGTGACGGCTACCCCGTCGCGTTGGTAGTCTTCCGCGATGCGCCTGACCCGAATCGTCGCCGCGATCGCACTCGGCGGCGCCACGTGCGCCGGCGCGCAGCCAGTCGCCGACCGCTATGCGTACCAGGACCTGCCCGCGTCGCGGTTCGGCTATCCCGTGCCCGAATCGACGCTGCTCGCGTATGTGCTGGACGGCGACCAGGCGCGCGTGCGACGGCATGCGTGGGACCTGTGGGCGGCGCTCACGTCGCCGTCCGACTCGATCGTCGACGGGCAGCGCCTGCCTGTCTTCGAGACGTGGTACTCCATCGACGAGGTGTACAACGCGAAGGGGCGCGCCGGCGTCGACCGGCGCGCGATGCGGCACCCGTTCAAGGCGCCTTCTCAATCCGCGATCGCGAACGGCGCGCGCGGCGGCGCGCCGGCGGGACTCATGTCGTTCGTGAAGCTCAACCAGGCGTCCGCGGGCTTCATCTGGGACAACAAGTACCACCTGACGCCGACGCTCGCCGGCCTCAATGCGAAGTTCGACGCGCAAGGCACGGCCACCGTCGAGCGCAGCGTCAATCCATTTCCCGCCAACGCCGCGGCGTTGAAGCTCGTCTTCTGGCTCGTCAAGAATCCGCGCAGCGTGCAGAGCGAGCAGGGCCTCACGGCGTTGCCGGTGTGGGATCCCGCCTATCCGCCGCCGCCGGGCGGCGTGCCGCCGATGCACACGACGTGGACGAATGCAGTGGCCGTCGATCCGGCCGGACGTCATCCGGAAGGCACGCTGGTGCAGGTCAACGTGAACGGATCCGTCGACAAGCCGAATCTCACGTGGGCGCCCACCGTGTCGCTGTCGCGCTTCTACGCGCACCGGCTCACCGACGCGCAGGACGTCACGGACGCTGCGGTGTACATGACGATGATGTCGTCTGCGGCCGGCGAGCAGGAGCGCTTCGTCACCAACGCCGGCCAGACGCCCGAGCTCGGCGACTGGATCGTGCTGCTCGGCATGCACGTGACGACGAAGGAGATCGGGGACTGGGCGTTCCAGACGTTCTGGTGGATGCCGCAAGCGCGCACGGGACCGTTCGCGAGCGATCGTCCCGCGTCCGTGCGCCCGCCGTTCGACAACTACCTCATGTGCACCGCCTACAGCACGGTGTCGCCGAAGGGACCCGACGGCGCGCTGCCCATCTGCTTCAATCCGTACCTCGAAACCGATCTCGGCGCCACGAAGCCGTACGCGATGGACGGCAAGACGTATCCGCCCGACCCGATGGCCGGCACGCGCGCGAACTGCCAGAACTGCCACCGGCGCGCGGCATATCCCGCGTTCGATCCGAAGATTCCCTGGGCGGCCGACATGGGGCACGTCTACAACGACGGCTATCGCCCGCCGAGCGACGCGTACTTCGCGAAGCTCCTGAAGGTGGACTTCATGTGGTCCGTGGCGCTCAAGAATGTCGCGCCGTGACGACGCTGGTACAGTGCGCCCGATGAGATCCCTCGCACGCGTCGCTGCCGGAGTCGTCGCGCTGTGGTCGGCGATTGCAGCGCCGGACGCCGTCGCGCAGATGTCGACGTGGCCCGCGTTCACGTTCGGATCGTCGTCGACGCAGGCAGAGGAAGTCCTCACGAAAGTGGTGATCGTCAGCCGCCATGGCGTGCGCACGCCGATCCCGCCCGCGTCGCAGCTCGCCCACTGGGCGTCGGCGCCGTGGCCGGACTGGCAGCAGCCCGCAGGATCGCTCACGCCCCGCGGCGCCCAGCTTGCGAAGATCATGGGTGCGTACTACCGGCGCTACGCGAGCGAGGGCCAGGCGGCCACCGCCGCGGGATGCCCGCCGGTGTACGTCTACGCCGACCTCACCGAGCGCACGGAAGGCACCGCGAAGGCGCTCATCGAGGGATTCGCGCCGAACTGCGGATTCACCTATCGCACGCGCGCCGACGCCAAGATCGACCCGCTGTTCCACCCGCTCGAGGCCGGTCTGTGCAAGGTCGATCCGATGATCGCGCAGACGCGCCTGCTCGAGCGCGCCGGCGGCGACCTCAACCGCATCACGCGCGACCTCAAGGCGCCGTTCGACGCGCTGCAATCGATCCTGCAGTGCTGCTCGCCGTCGCTTTGCACGGCGCTCGGCCGCGGCGAGAAGTGCACGCTCGCGGACCTGCCGACGGTGATGTCGCCGCTGCCCGATGGCGGCGGCCTCGCGGTGATGGGATCGTTGCCGATCGCGTCGACCACGGCGGAGATCCTGCTCCTCGAGTACACGGACAACCTGCCCATGGCCGACGTGGCATGGGGCCGCGCCACATTGCCGCAGATTCGCGACACGTGGCGCCTGCACACGGAGCACTTCGACCTCACGCAGCGCACGCCGTACCTCGCACGGAAGATGGGCTCGGCGCTGATGTCCAAGGTCGCCGCCGCGGTGACGAGCGCCCGCAGCCTCGGATTCGGCATGGTCGATCCGGCCGTGCGCGACGCGAAGTTCGTCGCCTACGTCGGGCACGACACGAACATCTGGAACCTCGCGGGCATGCTCGACGTGTCGTGGCTGCAGACCGGCTTCCAGCGCAACCAGACGCCGCCTGCCGGCGCGCTCATGTTCGAGGTGCGCGAGCTTCCCGACAAGAAGCTCAAGGTCTACGCGAGCTACGTCGCGCAGTCGCTCGAGCAGATGCGCAACGCGACGCCGCTCACCGGCGACGCGTTGCCGCAGCGCACGCCATTGCGCTTGCCCGGCTGCAGCAGCACGCAGCCGGGGTTTCCGTGCACGATCGAGGAGTTCGCGGTGGCGGTGCGCAACTCGCTCGACAGGGACTGCGTGGATTGAGCGTGAGGAGGCAGGCATGACGGATACCCGATGGCGCCTGCACGGCGTCCGTGTCGTCAAGGCAAACGAGCTCGACACCAACACCGCGCAGACGCCGGGGATGAACCGCGCGGCAGCGATCACGCATGCGCGCGCCGGCGCCGAGAAGCTGTGGGCGGGCACCGTCGTGATCCATCCCAAGGCGAAGACCGGCGCGCATCACCACGGCGCGGTCGAGAGCGTGATCTACGTCGTGAGCGGCCGCGCGCGCATGAAGTGGGGCGACCGGCTCGAGTTCACGGCCGAAGCGGGGCCCGGCGACTTCATCTACGTGCCGCCGTTCGTGCCGCACCAGGAGATCAACGCGAGCGACACGGAACCCCTGTCGTGCGTGCTGTGTCGAAGCGGGCAGGAGCCCGTCGTGGTCAATCTCGATCTTCCCAACGTCGAGCCCAATCCCGAGGAAGTGCACTGGGTCGACAACATTCATCCTGAGCCGAAAGCCTAGGGCGCCGCCACAGGGCGGCGACCTCGGCTTCGTCGTACAGCCGCGGGATGTGCTGCGGACAATTCGCGTCCCATCCGTCGATCGTAATCACGATCGCGCGCTCGGCGCGCGCATCGTAGTCTGGCGGCATCAGGCGAGCGATCAAATCCGCGTCGTCCTCGACAGCCCGCGCGCGGCCCCACAGCTTGATGCGCGACTGCGTGCGGTAGTCGACGAGGAACAGGAACACGCGATCGTTCTCCGCCAGGTTGCCCACCGTGACGTATTGCCGGTTTCCACGATAGTCGGCAAAGCCGAGCGTCCGCTCATCCAGCACGCGCAGGAACCCCGGCGGGCCGCCGCGGTGCTGGATGTAAGGCTGGCCATCCGCGCTCGCGGTCGCGAGGAAGAACGAGTCGCGCGACGCGATGAACGCGGCAAGATCGGGCGTGATCGTGTCGCGGAATCCGCCTCGCGCTTCGAAGCGCTCATAGGCGCGGCGCGAGCCGCGAAGCGCCTGCGCCTCGCGGACGGAGCGTGTGAACAATCCGTCGTCGCTCGCCATGCACTACGCTGCCTTCGCCGCAATGTGCGCGCGGACGACCGGGAAATCGATCACGGGCTGTGTGACGTTGTTGAAGTAGTTGGTGAAGACGTTCAGCGCCACCTCGGCGACGATCTCGCCGATGGCGCCATCGTCGAAGCCAGCGGCCCGCAGTGCCGCGACATCGTGCTCGCTCGCCTGACCACGCGACTCGAGCAACGCGCCCACGAACCGCAGCGCGGCGGCCGAGCGGCCATCGCCGGCGGCGCCTGTGCGCGCGCCCGAGATTCCGCTTTGGTCGAGGCCCGCGTGCCTCGCCAGCATCGAATGCGCGGACAGGCAGTAGTCGCAGCCATTGGCCTGCGCAGTTGCAAGCGCGATCTGCTCGCGCATCCTGGCGCCGAGCGTGCCACCCGCGAGTGCCCCGTTCATCGCGAGGTACGCCTCGAGGACGGCTGGCGACCGGGCCATGTGGCGGGTCATGTTGGGCACGACGCCGAGCTTCGCCTTTACCGCGGCGAGCATTTCGCCGGCCTTGCCGTCGGCGGTGGCGGGATCTACGGGTATGAACGCGGGCATGTGGCACATCCTTCGTGAAGTTGTCGGGCTGACGGAGTGAAGTCTGGACACTTGCAGGCAAAGGATAAATACCTTCAAATTGATAATATTGAGTCGAAAAACGGAGTAATCGTGGACAAGCTCCAGGCGCTCGCCACCTTCGTGCGGATCGTGGACCGCGGCGGCCTCACGCGCGCCGCGGAGTCGCTTGGTACTTCGTTGCCCTCGGTGGTGCGCATCCTGGCGACGCTGGAGCGAGAGGTGGGCGTGCGGCTCATCAACCGCACGACGCGCCGCATGCACCTCACCGACGAAGGATCGCTCTACCTTGCCCAGTGCCGCGCCATCCTGGCCGCGGTGCGCGAGGCCGACGCTTCGCTGGCGGCGCGAAGAGTTGAGCCCGCGGGGCGGCTCGCGGTCACCGCACCCGTGCTGTTCGGCCGCCTCCACGTCGTCCCGCTCGTCACCCAGTTCCTCCAGCGGCACGCGGGCGTGCATGGCGACGTCTCGCTGCTCGACCGTCCCGTCGGCCTCGTGGAGGAGGGCCTCGACGCCGGTGTGCGCATCGGGAAGCTCGCGGATACGTCGCTCGTCGCGATCCCGGTGGGAGAGCTGCGCCGTGTCGTGTGCGCGAGCCCCGCGTACCTGCGCAAGCACGGCGTCCCGAAGACTCCCGAGGCGTTGCGCGAGCACGCGTGCATACGCTTCGCGGGCCTGTCGCTCGCAGGCGAATGGCGGTTCCGCGCAGGCAAGCGAAAGCAGAGCGTGGCCGTCACCGCACGACTCGTGACCAACCAGGTCGACGCAGCGTTGCGCGCTTGCGAAGATGGACTTGGCGTCGGCATGTTCCTGTCCTACCAGGTGGCGCAGGCGGTATCGGAGCGCAGGCTGCGCTACGTGCTCACGGAGTTCGAGCGGGAGCCCGTGCCCGGTGCAGGTGATCTATCCGGGGGCGCGCCTGCACTCGAGCACCGTGCGTGCGTTCGTGGACTTCGCCGTGCCGCGACTGCGGGCCGCGCGCTTCGACTGATCCGGTAAACTCGACGCTCGATCGATCCCCCTCTTTCCCGGCTGCCATGGACCCGATTCAGCAACGCGCCATCCTCACCGTGTGCCTGATGGCCGCGGCCGCCGACAACTACGACGACGACCGCGAGCGCGCCGCGATCCAGCGGGTCGCGGATGCCATCGGCGGCGCCGACCTCGCTGCCCTGCACGACGACATCGTGCGCACCAAGCCGGATCTCGCGTCCGTCGCATCGGCGCTCGTCGACGCCGGAGGCGAAGCAGGCGGCGTACGACGCGGCCGTCGGCATCGTCAACGCGGACGGTGCGTCGTCGATGCGCGAGCGCGAGTTCCTTGCCAAACTCTCGCAGGTGCTGGGCCTCGATGCGGCGTCGGCGCAGGCGCTATCGCAGCAGGCGAGCGCGGTCGCGAGCATCCCGCCGTCGAGCAGTGCGTTGGACGGCGCGCTCGTCTCGGCGGTCCCGGCGAGCAGCGCCGACCTCGACGCGATGATATTGAACTACGCCATCCTCAACGGCGCGCTCGAGCTCCTGCCGCAGACGCTCGCATCGATGGCGATCATTCCGCTGCAGATGCGCATGGTGTATCGCATCGGCAAGGCGCACGGGTTCGAGCTCGACCAGGGGCACATCAAGGACCTCCTTGCCACCGTCGGCGTCGGCCTCACGTCGCAGTATCTCGAGCAGTTCGGGCGCAAGCTCGTCGGCGGGCTGCTCGGGAAGGTGGGCGGCGGCCTGCTCGGCGGACTCGGGAGCGCGTCGACCGGCGCTGCCTTCTCGTTCGCGACCACCTATGCGCTGGGCCATGTCGCCAAGCGCTACTACGGCGGCGGGCGCACCATCGACACGGCGGGATTGCAGCAGGCATTCGCCGACATGCTCGGCCGCGCGAAGCAGCTGCAGGGCAACTACGCGGCGCAGATCACCGAGCAGGCGCGCACGCTCGACGTGTCGAAGGTCATGTCCGCGATCAGGGGTACTTGAGCGGCGCGCGGGCGACCCGCATCCGTTGCAACGATCGGCGGCGCAGCCTAACATTGCCCACGTCGTTCCAACCGGGGTTGACATGAAGAATGCTTGGTCGCTGCGCTCGCTGCTCGGCATCGCGATCGTCGCGAGTTGCACGGTCGCCTTCGCGGCGTGGCCGGAGCGCACGATCCAGTACGTCATCGCATTCGCGCCTGGCGGCGAATCCGACATCGCGGCGCGGCTGCAGGCCGAGACGTTCAAGGCCAAGTACGGCAAGGAGATGATCGTCGTCAACAAGCCGGGCGCGGGCGGCGGGCTCGCGTGGTCGCAGATGAACACGACGGCCGGCGACGGCTACACCATCACCGGCATCAACCTGCCGCACATCGTGCTGCAGCCGCTCGAGGGCACCGCCAACTTCAAGACGGAGGACACCACACCCGTCTACTGGTTCCACTACACGCCGGACGCGGTGATCGTCGCGGCCGACAGCCCGTACAAGTCGCTCGACGACCTCATCACGCGCGGCGAAGGACAAGCCCGAGGTCGTCACGTTCGCGGGCTCGGGCACCAACAGCGCCAATCACGCGGCGTGGGCGCGCTTCGATCGCGACTTCAAGGTCAAGACGACGTACGTTCCGTTCAAGGGCACCGGGGACCTCCTGTCGTCGGTGCTCGGCGGTCACGTGTCCGCGGCGATGTCGTACTCGACGCTCGCGATCCAGCAGAAGGGCAAGATGCGCATGCTCGCGGTGGCGAGCGACCGGCGCCTGCCGCAGTTCCCGGACGTCCCGACGTTTCGCGAGCTCGGCGTGGATTGGGTGGACGGGGCGTACCGCGGCATCGGCGTGCCCAAGTCGACGCCGCCCGAACTGCGCAAGCAGATCTCCGACACCATCGACGCGATCAACAAGGACCCGGAGACGCGACGCAAGATGTTCGAGCTCGGCTTCGAGGTCACCGACATCGGCTACGACCAGATGCCGAAGTTCATGAAGGAGCGCAGCGCCGAGTACATGAGCGCGGCGAAGCTGCTGGGGCTCGTGAAGTAGGGTTCCGTCGTGAACGTGATAGCGCATTGGTTCGCGCTGCTGGCGAGCGCGGCAATGCCGGCGTACACCACGTACGAATACCTGGCCTACGCGCACGCGCCCGGCGAGTTCGACGACGCGTACTCGGAAGCGCTGGCCACGCTGTTCATCGCGCAACTTCCGCTGTGCATTCTGGCGGCGGTGTTCGCCGCGGTCAGCCACCTCGACGGGCCGATGTGGCGTCGCGTGCTCGTGTTCATCATCACGGTGGCGATCATCGCGGCCGTCGGCGGATTCTGGAAGCTCGCCTTCGACTCGCAGATGGGGCCGATCCTCGGCTGGGCGATCGTCATGCAGCTGATGATCATCGCTACGGCGGGACCGCAGCCTGCGCTGGCCCGCGCCCGCATCGATGCGGTGGCCTACGACTCCGCGAATCTGTTCATCGTCGCCGTGCTCGCCATTTTGGTCGGCTGCGCGGTGTCGCTCGCATTGCTCGTCAACACCCGCGGACCCGACGGCGTGTCACGGATCGAGTTTCAGTGGAGCGACCTCGCCTGGATCGTCGGCGGGTACTTCGCGTGCCGTACCTGGAGCGCCATCTACGTGTTCACGAAGGCGTTCGAGGCGCGCGGCAAGGGGTTTTTCCAGCGACCCTGGCTCGACCGGGCGATGGTGCACATCCTCGGCAAGCCGCGCCAGTACGGGGATGGATAGGCGCGTTGAGCGCCATCAATTGATCTAGAGCGACTGGCTCACCCGGTACAGGCCCTCGATCACCAGGTTGTCGTGCAGCTGGAACGGCATCGACAGGCGCGGCGCGACCGCGCCGGCGGCGCCGCCCGAAAGGATGCACACGACGTCGGGCTGAACGCGCTGCTCGTTCGCGAAGAGGCGCTCGATCGCGCCGGCCTGCGCGTGCTGGCAGCCGCTCGCGATCGCGTCCACCGTCTGCGTCGGATACGAGAAGAACTCGCCGCCCTGGTCGGGCAACGCCGCGGTCCCTTCGTGCAGCGAGCGCAGCATGAGGCCGACGCCGGGCATGATCACGCCGCCCTTGAACACGCCTTCGCCGGTCAGGAAGTCGATGGTCGTGGCGGTGCCGCAGACGACGACCATGGCCGGCCGCTCGCCCAGGAGGTGCCGCGCGCCGATCAATGCCGCCCAGCGGTCGCTGCCGAGCTGTTGCGGATTGCGGTAGCTGTTCACGACGCCGCATTGCGCGTCGAGCGGCAGCAGCCAGTACGGCGCCGGCGCGTCGGGCCACACTTCGAGCATGCGAATGGTGTTGGCGCGAACGCGCGTCCCGGCGACGTTGCTGATGACGATGCGCGCGGGCGTGGGCAGCTTGGTCAGCTGCGCCGGCAGCGCCGTGATCTCCTCGAGCAGCGCGTGGCCCGACTCGACCCGGTTGTCGCGCGCCGTGCCGTTGCGCGACGGCCTGAACAGTCCCCACTTGAGGAACGTGTTGCCGATGTCGACCAGCAGGATGAAGTCGCGCTCGGGGATCATGGCGGCGCAATGTTACATCGGGATCGAGCGGAAAGATCGGGCGGGTGAGCTTGCGGTACGGATACACCGACAGGTCCGCGTTGGTGACGCCCGCGCCCATGCATTCGACGATGTGCGAGGCGATCGGCTTGAACCCCGCCCGGTAATGGATGCGCGACTTGAGCATCACATAACGCTTGCTGGCAGGATCGATGCCAGCGTGCGTGAACACGCCGAGATCGAAAGGCTCGTGCGGGCGCTCGGTGACGACGATCTGCGCGCGGCCGGTGTCGAGGACCGCGGTGCGCCCGAGGTGCATGCGTACGCCCGTGTACATGGGGCCGGTGACGACGAACTCGCCGTCGGTGATCGCCTGCACGCGGCCTTCGACCGTCAGCGGCGCACCGCGCAATCCGATCGACGGCATGTCGGTGTGGCCGCCGAGCGCCAGCTTGACGTGCTGGCCGACCCCGGCGTCGATCATCCTCGCGACCGCGGCCGGGTCGCGGATGGGCGCGATCGCAATGTCCTCGAGCTCCTGGCGCAGCGCTTCGGCGACGACGTCCATCACGTCCTGCGCGCCGCCGGATCCGCAGTTGTCGCAATGGTCGATGAGCAGCACGGGCGCGCCCGGGTTGCCTTGTCCAAGCGCCTTCGCACGCGCCACCGACTCCGCCAGCGGGACCGGCCGGAAGACGTATTCGTCGCGACGGTCCCACGCCATCTTCAGCATGTGCGTGCACACCGCCTGCGCGTGCTCGCGGCCGCCGTGCCGCGCGTCGCCGACCACGACCGCCGATACGCCCGTGAACGGGGTATCCGCATGCGGAAACGACGGGAACAGCGTCGCGGCGAGCACGTTGCCGTCGGCTTCCATTCGCTTGGCGAAGTGCACGATGTCGCCGGAGGGACCGTCTTCGGGCGCGTGCCGCATGATCGACGCAAGGAGCGGCTTCCAGCCCCACGCCATCACGGGCTCGATCGCGCCGTCGAGCGCGCCGACGAGGATGCCGCCCGCGAGCATGCCCGCTTCGTACATGTCCACGTGCGGATAGGTCTTGTAGCCCGGTGATCACGGTCGCGTTGTCGACCAGCACGTGCGACAGGTTGGTGTGATAGTCGAGCGTGACCGCGATGGGCACCTCGGGCGCGATGCGCCGCAGCCGCTGCACGATCTCGCCTTCGGCATCGTCGCAGTCGTCGATCACCATCGCGCCGTGCAGGTCGAGGAGCACGGCGTCGCAGCCCGCGCGCACCGCATCCTCGATCGGGCGCACGAGCTCCTCGAAGGTCGCGCGCGTCGCCTTGCCGGAAGGCCACGACTCGGCGGCGATCGGCGTCACGACGTCGGCGTTCTCGCGGCGGGCGATGTCGAGGTACGCGGCCATCGGCGTGTTGGTGCCTTCGAAGCGCGCCCGCGCGGCGTCGCCGAGCGCCGGGCCTTCGCCGTGGCCGAACGACGCGAGCGGCGTCGGGACCGGCGAAAAGGTATTCGTCTCGTGCTTGACGAGCGCGGCGACGAAGCGGCGCATAGGGACAGTCCCTCTTGAGTGTCTCGGGGCAGCTAAAGGGGACTGTCCCTGAACGCGGGTCCGCCCGGCTTCAGTCGCAACCCCGGCCGCAATCGCGTCCAATCGAACATCGTGGGGTCGGCCTTGGCCGGGCCGGGCGCGACGACGACGAGCACCTCGCGCGCGATCGGCTGGAAGTCCGCGCGAAAGTGCACCGAGCTCTTGAGCGCGAGCACGCGCTGCCTGACGGGCTCGATGCCGACGTGGCGGAACATCTCCTGGTCGGCCGCCTGCACCTTCTTCGAGGCGAGCACCACGCGCACGTTGCCCTTCCTGAGCACCGCCATGGGCCCGAGCTCCATCCTGAAGCCCTTGAACATCGGCCCCGTGCAGGTGAACTTGCCGTCGGCCAGCGCCGTGACCTCGAACTCGCCTTCGAGCGGCACGTGGCCCGGCACGCCCGACGTTTCGCCGAGCCTGAACGCCGACGAGCGTCCCACGCCGACCTCGTGCGCCTGCTTCGCGGACGCGCGATCGATCAGGAGGCCCAGCACTGCGTCGCGCGGGTCGCGCTCGATCAACGCCGCGAGGAGCCCCGTGGTGTCGCCATTGCCGCCGGCTCCGGGATTGTCCTGCGTGTCGGCGAGCACGACGGGCGAACCGACGTCACCGCGCTGCGCGGCGCGCGCGACACCTTCCTGCGGCGTCAGGAGCTCCAGCGCGAACTCAGGCTCGGCGTCGTGGATTGCATTGGCGAGAAGATCGACGGCACGTTGCACGCGAGCCGCATCCGGGCCGTACCCGAAAACGGCCATCTGGCACTCGGGAAAGTCGGCCATCGGAAAGCCGGGCGTGAACGACAGCACGGTGTCGTGGTCGCGCTCGATCGTCTCGAGCAGCTCGTACAACCGCTTGCCCGGCTGGATGAACGTCGATTGCGACGAGAGCCCTGTCAGGAAATCGAGCGGACGGAATGCGCGTGCGAGTGGCCGGCCCGCAACGAGAGTGCGCATCAACAGTTCCGCGGCGCGCTTGCCCGTGGCGGCCATGTCGATGTGCGGATACGTGCGATAGGCGACGAGTCCGTCGGCCAGGTCGGTCATGCGCCTTGTCACGTTGGCGTGCAGGTCGAGGCTCGCAACGACGGGCACCTTGGCTCCGACGACGTGACGCACACGCGCGAGGATCTCGCCTTCGCCGTCGTCGAGGTGCTCGGTGACCATCGCGCCGTGGAGGTCGAGATACACGCCGTCGACGGGGCCGGCCTGCGAAAGTCGCGTGGTCATCTCGCCGACGATGCGCTCGAACGCGTCCTTCGTGACGTGTGCGGAGGGCGATGCCGCGCCCCAGGCGGTCCCGGGCGTCCGGTGTCCGGCCGCATGCAGCGCAGCGAGCGCGCCCGTCGCGGGAATGTTGGCGCCCTCGAGCCGCGGCGCGATGGCATCGCCGAAGGTCAGGGGCGGCCACCCGCCACCCTGCTCGAACGCGTTATAGTCGGCCTTCGACGGCGCGAAGGTGTTGGTCTCGTGTTGGAAACCACCGATGGCAACCACGGTCATAGGACTACCCTTCGCGCTGCGCGCTGCGGGGCTGATTCGCGCTCGGGAGCGGCCCGTCGCGCTCATTGCACCGAATCCGCTTCGACTGTTCCGGGGCAGACGAGACTAGCACAGTGACGGGCCCCCTCTGGACATGGGAGGCCGCGGATCTCGCCGCGGCAATCCGCAAGCGCGACGTCAGTGCGCACGATGCCGTCTCCGCGTGCGTGGCGCGCATGCACGACGTCAATCCGCGACTCAACGCGGTGACCGTCGACCTGTCGGAGCAGGCGCTGGCGAACGCACGGCGGGCCGACGAGGCGCTCGCGCGCGGCGAGCCGATCGGACCGCTGCACGGCGTGCCGGTGACGACCAAGGAGAACGTCGACCAGGAAGGCTGCGCGACCGTCAATGGCGTGGCCGCCTACCGCGACCTCGTCGCGAGCGCCGACAGCCCGGTCGTCGCGAACCTGAGGAAATCGGGCGCCATCGTCATCGGCCGGACCAACACGCCGGCAATGAGCTTTCGCCTCGACACCGTGAACGACTTTCGCGGGCGCACCTTCAGCCCGTGGTCGCGCGGCCACACGCCGGGCGGCAGCAGCGGCGGCGCGTCGTCGTCGGTCGCCGCGGGCATCACGCCGATCGGGCAGGGGAACGACATCGCGGGCTCGGTGCGCTATCCGGCGTTCTGCACCGGGCTCGTGGGCCTGCGGCCGTCGTTCGGCCGCATTCCCGCGTACAACGGCACGGCGTCGCGCGAGCGCACGATCTCCTCGCAGCTCATGTCGGTGCAGGGCCCGCTCGCGCGCTCGGTGCGCGACGTGCGACTCGCGCTTGCGGCGATGGCGCAGCCCGACCCGCGCGACCCGTGGTGGGTCCCGGCGCCGCTCATCGGGCCGGACGCCCCGCGTCGCATTGCGATCGTCGATGCCGCGGAGGACCTGGGCGGCATCGCGCCGAGCGCTTCGATGCACGAGGCGCTGCGCATCGCGGCGAGCGCGCTCACCGATGCGGGCTACGAGGTCGTGCGCGAGAAGACGCCCGGATTCGCGCGCGCGTTCGAGCTGTGGTTCGAAATGCTGATCCCGGAGTTTCGCAAGTTCATGCAGGCGGATTTCGAGCGCGACGGCGACGAAGGCATCCGTGTCGCCATGCGCTACGTGCTCGACAACGTGCCCGAGTCCGACGAGGCCTCGCACCTGCGTGCGCTGTCCGAGCGCACGCGCGTCATCCGCGACTGGAACCTGTTCTTCGCGCGCACGCCGCTCGTGCTCACGGTCGTGTGCACCGAGCCGCCGTATGCGCACGGCTTCGACCTCGAAAGTGCCGAGCGCACGATGCGCATGTGGCGCGAGGCGTCCACGCTGATGGCGGTGCCGGTCATGGGCGTGCCAGCCGTTGCCGTTCCGGCGGGGCTCGCCGACGGGCTGCCGGTCGGCGTGCAGATCGTCGGTCCGCGATTCCGCGAAGACCTCGTGCTCGCGGCCGCGGAAGCGATCGAGGCGAAAGTGCAAAGGCTCGTGCCGATCGACCCGCGCTGAAGTCATGGGCAGCAAGGTCACGTTCCTGTTCACCGACCTCGAGGAAAGCACGCGCCAGTGGGAGCGTCACGCCGATGCGATGCGCGGTGCGCTGGAACGCCACGACGTCATCATGCAGTCGGCAATCGACGACCATGGAGGTACGCTCGTCAAGCACACGGGTGACGGCGTTTGTGCCGCCTTCGCCGATGCGGCGCACGCGGCATCTGCCTGCATTGCCGCGCAGCGCGCACTGCAACTCACGCGCTTCGACGACGTCGCGTTGCGCTCGCGCATGGCGATCTACACGGGCATCGCGGAACGACAGGGATCGGACTATCGCGGCGCCGTGCTCAACCGCGTCGCGCGGTTGATGGCGGCGGCGCACGGCGGACAGGTGCTCGTATCGCAGTCGGCGCGCGAGGAGATCGGCGATCGGCTGCCGCCCGGCGCGCACCTGCGCGACATGGGCGTGCGCCGGTTGAAGGATGTCGTTCAGCCGGAGCAGGTGTTCCAGCTCGTCGTCGACGGCTTGCCCTGCGACTTTCCGCCGTTGCGATCGCAGGATGCGCGCAGGCTCGACGTTCCTGCGCCGACGACGGAATTCATCGGGCGCGAGCGCGAGATCGACGCTATCGCGGGGATCTTCCGCAGCAGCACGACGCGCCTGCTCACGCTCACCGGTGCGGGCGGCACCGGCAAGTCCCGATTAGCGATCGAAGCGGCGCGACGCCTCGTCGACGATTACGACGACGGCGCGATCTTCGTTTCGTTGGCGTCGGTCGTGAAGCCGGGGATGGTGGTGCCGGCGATCGCGCGCGCGCTCGGAGTCCGGGAGGATGCGGGGCGTGACATTGCGCTGACGGTTTGCGAGGCGATTCGCGGCAAGAAGCTGTTGTTGGTGCTCGACAACTTCGAGCAGATCGTCGATGCGGCGCCGGTCGTCAGCACAATGCTCGAGGCCGCGCCCGGGCTGCACGTCCTCGTCACGAGCCGCGAGCGGCTTCACTTGTCGGGCGAACGCGAGTACGCCGTCGAACCGCTTGCGCTTCCGCAGGCCGACCACCTGCCGGCGCCGGATGCGCTGGCTCGGATCGAGGCCGTTGCATTGTTCGTGACGCGGGCGCAGGCAGTGCAGGGGAGCTTCACGCTCGACGCGGCGAACGCGGCCGACGTCGCCCACATCTGCTGCCGCCTCGACGGGCTTCCGCTCGCCATCGAGCTGGCGGCGGCTCGCGTGCGAATCCTGACGCCCGCGCGCATCCGTGGCGCGCTCGACGACAGCCTGCATTTCCTGACCGGCGGCGCGCGCAACGCGCCCGAGCGCCATCGAACGCTGCGTGCGACGATCGAGTGGAGCCACGCGGTGCTGACGGCGCAGGAGCAGGCGTTGTTTCGTCGGATGGCGGTCTTTGCGGGTGGCGCGACGCTCGAAGCGATCGAGGTCGTGTGCCGCGTCGGTGGGGACCCGGATGTCCTGCCGACGCTCGAATCGCTGGTCGCGAAGAGCCTGGTGCGACAGACGAAGCGCGACCATGAGCGACGATTCTCCATGCTGGAGACGATCGCGGAATACGCACGCGAGCATCTCGCGCAAGCAGCGGAAGCGCCCGACGTCGCAACGGCGCATGCCGAATTCTTCGCCGCGCTTGCGGAGGAGGCAGCGCCGCACCTCAACGACGTCGATCAAGCCGAATGGCTTGCGCGCCTCGACGCGGAGGACGAGAACCTGCGCGCGGCCCTGGCGCAAAGCGCGCACCGCTCGCGGGCCAACCGTGGCCTGCGTCTTTGCAAGTCGCTGCATCGCCTCTGGTCGGTCCATGGTCGGCTGTCGGAAGGCCGCCGATGGTGCACGCTCATGCTGCAGATGAGTGAAGGAGCGCCGGCGAGCATCGCGCGCATCGCAACGGGGAACGCGCTCGCCGTGCTCGCGCTGCACCAGAACGACTACGACGTCGCGCGGCCACTGCTCGAGGAGTGCGCGGCTTCGCTGCGGGCAATGGGCGAGCTGCGCTCCGCCGGCCGGGTCCTCAACAACCTGGGCGTCGTGCACGAATTTGTCGGCGAGCTCGAAGCGGCCCGCGCAAGCTACGAGGAGAGTCTCGCGATCAAGCGCGAGACCGCCGATCCGCTCGTTCCCATGACGCTGGGCAACGTCGCGAACGTGGTGCTCGCGCAGGGGGACGTCGCGCGGGCGCGCGCGATGCTTGCGAGCGCCCTGGAGGAAGACCGCAAGCACGGCAGCCCGGAAAATCTCGCCATCACCCTGTGCAAATGCGCGCGCGCGGCTCGCAAGGCCGCCGAGTTCGACGTCGCGCGCGGCGAGTGCGACGAAAGCATTGCGATCCTCCGTCGGTTGGACGCTGCGGGGCCGCTGGCGGAAGTGCTGGAAGAGCGCGGCAGCCTGGCACTCGACCAGAGGGCGTTCGTCGAAGCGCGTGCGTTCTATGTCGAAGCGCTGACGCTCGCGGTCGAAACGGGGAATAGGGGCGCCGTCGCCGCGGCCCTGGAAGGTCTCGCCACCATCGCGGGGGGCTTGCAGGCGTACGGGCTGGCGGCGCGGCATTTCGCCGCGGCGGCCGCGGTACGCGCTGAGGTCCGGGGGCCGCCGTCGCCGCTCGATGGCGCCCGTCGAGAAGCCGCATTGGCCGAAGCCCGGCGCTCTCTTGGCAACGCTGCATTCGAAGATGCGTGGCGCGCGGGTGCAGGCGCTTCGCTGGCCGAGGCGGTAGAGTTCGCGCTGCATCCGCCCGCTCCGTGACGCCATTTGCCTTCCGCGCGCCCCTTGGTTATCGTCTGTCGCATCGTCTTTGGCGAATGAGGAGCTTCAAATGCTGAACTTCCGCGCGTTGGCGGGTGCCACCGCCCTCCTGCTCGTTGCCGCCACACCCGCCTTCGCGCAGACCACCCTGCGCGTCTTCAAGCACTCGGACCTCAAGATCGTCGATCCGATCTGGACCACCGCGTACATCACGCGCGATCACGGCTACATGATCTACGACACGCTGTTCGCGACCGATGCCGCGGGCCAGATCAAGCCGCAGATGATCGACAAGTACGACCTGTCGGCGGACAAGCTCACGTGGACGATGACGCTGCGCGACGGCCTGCTGTGGCACGACGGCACGCCGGTGACTGCCGAAGACTGCGTCGCGTCCATCCGGCGCTGGGGCGCCAAGGACGCAATGGGCCAGAAGATGCTGTCCTTCGTGAAGGACATGCCCGTCGTCGACGCGAAGACGTTCCGCATCGTGCTGAACGCTCCCACCGGCCTCGTGCTCACCGCGCTCGGCAAGCCATCGTCGAACGTGCCGTTCATGATGCCGAAGCGCGTCGCGGCCACCGATCCCAACACGCAAATCTCGGACTACACGGGATCGGGACCGTTCGTGTTCCGCAAGGACGAGTGGAAGCCGGGCGACAAGTCCGTCTACGTGAAGTGGGACAAGTACAAGCCGCGAAGCGAGCCCGTGTCGGGTCTGGCCGGCGGCAAGGTCGCGAAGGTCGATCGCGTCGAGTGGCGCCAGCTCGCCGACCAGCAGACCGCGGTCAACGCGCTGATCGCCGGCGAGATCGACTTCATCGAGCAGCCCTCGCACGACCTGCTGCCGGTGCTGCGCAAGGACTCGAACATCACGCTCGTGGACTGGAATCCGCTCGGCAACCAGTACGCCTTCCGGTTCAACGCGACCGCAAAGCCGTTCGACAATCCGAAGATTCGCCAGGCGGTCGTCCTCGCGTTGAACCAGGAGGACTTCCTGCAGGCGGTGATCGGCGACAAGCAGTACTACAAGGTGTGCAAGTCGCTGTTCGTGTGCGGGACGCCGCTCGCGTCCGACAAGGGCATGGACGGCCTCATCGAGTCCAACTTCGCGAAGTCGCAGGCGCTCCTGAAGGAAGCGGGCTACGACGGCACGCCCATCGTCCTCCTGCACTCGACGGATCTGCAGGTGCTGACCAACCTCGCGCCGGTGGCGAAGTCGCTCCTCGAGAAGGGCGGCTTCAAGGTGGACATGCAGTCGATGGACTGGCAGAGCGTGGTCGCGCGCCGCGCGAAGAAGGACCCGCCCACGCAAGGCGGATGGCACGCGATGCTGACGTCGTGGGTCTCCGCCGACATCCTCAATCCCGTGTCGACCGCATTCCTCAACGCGAGCTGCGACAAGGCGCCGTTCGGCTGGCCGTGCGATGCGGAACTCGAGAAGCTGCGCGACGACTTCGCGAAGGAAACCGATCCGGCGAAGCAGAAGGCGATCGCCGAAGCCGTGCAGGTGCGCTGGACGCAGTATCCGACGCACGTCCATCTCGGGCAGTGGTACCAGCCGGGCGCCGCGCGCAAGAACGTCGACGGCGTCGTCGTGGCGCCGGCTTCCGTGTTCTGGAACATCTCGAAGAAGTGACGAGCCGGGGCAGCGCCGGGCCCGCGATCCTCATCACCATTCCGCTCAGCCATTATTGCGAGAAGGCGCGCTGGGCGCTCGACCGGCTCGGCCTGCCGTATCGCGAAGAGGCGCATGCGCCTCTGCTCCATCTCCTCGCAACGAAGCGCCATCGCGGCGGCTCGGTGCCGGTGCTGCTGCACGGGAACGATCGGTTCGTCGATTCGACCGCCATCCTTGCGCATGCCGACGAGGTGTCCGGCGGCGATCACCTGTATCCGCGCGACGCCACGCTGCGACGCGAGGTCGAGGAGCTCGAGGAGCGCTTCGACACCGAGCTCGGCACGCAGGTGCGGCGCTGGGCGTACGCGCACCTGCTGTCGCAACCGCAGCTCCTTCGCTCGTTGTGGTCGCGCGGCGTGCCGCGCGTGGAGGCGGCCATCCTTCCGGCGCTGGCGCCGCTGACGCGACTCCTCGTCCGCGCGGGATACCGGATCACGCCGGAAGCCGCGGTGCGCTCGCTCGAGCGCGTGCGCGACTTGTGCGCGCAGGTCGGCGATCGCCTGCGCGACGGTCGCCCGTTCCTCGGCGGCGAGCGATTCAGCGCCGCCGACCTGACGTTCGCGTCGCTCGTCGCGCCGATGGTGCTGCCCGTCGAATGCCGCGCCGTCCACCCTGCCATCGAGGAGCTGCCCGCAGCGATGCGCGAGGAGGTCCTGCGCACGCGCGACACCGACGCCGGGCGCTTCGCGCTGCGGATGTTCTCGCAGGAGCGCGCCCGCGTTCCCGCGAGGTGAGCGGGGCGCCGGTCGCCATGCTCACCTACATCGCCCGGCGGCTGCTCGCCACGATTCCGGTCATGGCGGTCGTCGCGGTGTTCGTCTTCGCGCTGCTGCGTCTGACGCCGGGCGACCCCGCCGCGATCATCGCGGGATCGGCCGCAACGTCGCAGGACGTCGCCAACATCCGACTCACGCTGGGCCTCGACCGGCCCGTCGTCGCGCAGTTCTTCGTCTGGCTCGGGAACATGGCGCACGGCGACTTCGGCGAATCGTTCTTCTTCAAGCGCACCGTGGCGTCGCTGATCGCCGACCGCATCGAGCCCACGCTCATGCTGTCGCTCACGACGATCGTCCTGTCCGTCCTCGTGGCGGTGCCGCTCGGCGTCGTCGCCGCGTACGCGCAAGGCACGTGGGTCGACCGTCTCGTCATGGGCTTCTCGGTGCTCGGCTTCTCCGTGCCGGTGTTCGTGATCGGCTACGTGCTGATCTACGTCTTTGCGATCGAGCTCAACTGGCTTCCCGTGCAAGGCTACCAGCCGCTGCGCGAAGGGTTCTGGGGCTGCCTGCAGCGCCTCGTGCTGCCGAGCCTCACGCTGTGCGTGATCTACGTCGCGCTCATCGCGCGCATCACGCGCACGAGCGTGCTCGAAGTGCTCGGCGAGGACTACATCCGCACCGCGCGCGCGAAGGGCCTCCCGGATCGTGTCGTGCTGATGCGCCATGCGTTGCGCAATGCGTCGGTGCCGATCGTCACCGTCATCGGTATCGGCATCGCGCTGCTGATCGGCGGCGTCGTCGTGACGGAAAGCGTCTTCTCCATTCCCGGCCTGGGCCGCCTGACCGTCGATGCCGTGCTCGCCCGCGATTACCCGACGGTGCAGGCGGTGATCCTGCTCTTCTCGTTCGCGTACGTGATGGTCAACCTGCTGGTCGACGTGTCGTACACCGCGCTCGACCCGAGGATCCGCTATTAGCGTCCACCGTCTCGGGGGCCGCTTCCGCAATCCCGTCGTGCTCGTGGGCTCGGCGATCCTGCTGCTCGTCCTGCTGATGGGCATCGCGGCGCCGCTGCTCACGCCGCTCGACCCCGCGGAGATCAACCCGGCATTCCGCAACAGGGCGCCGGGCGCCGAGGCGACGATGCGCGGGGCGGACGGCACGAAGATCGTGATGCGCCATTGGATGGGCACCGACTCCCTCGGACGCGACGTTTACGCGCGCGTGGTGTACGGCGCGCGCGCTTCGCTCACCGTGGGTCTTTCGGTCGCCGTGATCAGCGTGGCCATCGGCCTTGCGATCGGCCTCGTGGCCGGCTACTTCCGCTGGGTCGATGCGATCGTGATGCGCTTCATGGACGGGCTCATGGCGATCCCCGCGATCCTGCTCGCCATCGCGCTCGTGTCGCTCTCGTCGGCCGGCCTCGGCATCGTGATCGTCGCGATCGTGGTGCCTGAGATTCCGCGCGTCGTGCGGCTCGTGCGCTCGGTCGTGCTGTCCATCCGCGAGGAGCCCTACGTCGAGGCGGCCATCGCGCTGGGCACGCGCACGCCGCTTCTTCTCGTCCGTCACGTCCTGCCCAACACCGTGGCGCCGCTGATCGTGCAGGCGACGTACATCGCCGCCTCCGCGATCCTCATCGAGGCGATCCTGTCCTTCCTCGGCGTCGGCATACCGCCGCAGACGCCGACGTGGGGCAACATCATGGCGGAAGGACGCACGGTGTTCCGCATCCATCCGCACAACATCCTGTACCCGGGCCTGTTCCTCGCGCTCACGGTGCTCGCGGTCAACATGCTCGGTGACGGATTGCGCGATGCGCTCGACCCGCGCACGAGAAGACGGTTATGACGACCCCCACGCTCGCGATACTGCCTCGCTCGCTGCCCCCCGAGGGGGCGCGGTGCGTGCCTTGGGACGGCCCGGCGGCGCGCACGTGACGACCCCCGTCCTCGACGTGCGCAATCTCACGGTCGCGCTGCCGCCGGGCGCCGAGCGCTCGCACGCCGTCCGGGACGCGAGCCTGCGCGTCGACCGCGGCGAGATCGTGTGCCTCGTCGGGGAGTCGGGCTCGGGCAAGAGCGTGATCGCGCAGACGACGATGGGCTTGCAGGCCAGGGCGCTCGTACCGGTCGGCGGCGAGATCTTCGTCGCAGGCGAGAACGTGCTCGCGGCGAGCGCGTCGCGGCTGCGCGAGCTTCGCTGCACGCGCATGGCGATGGTGTTCCAGGAACCGATGACGGCGCTCAATCCCGTCATGCGCTGCGGCGACCAGATCGACGAAGTGCTCGCGACGCACACGCGTCTCACGCCTGCGCAACGGCGCACGCGAGTGCGGGAGATCGTCGAGGCGGTGCGCCTTCCGGACGCCGCGCGCATCGTCGCGTCGTATCCGCACCAGCTCTCCGGAGGCCAGCGCCAGCGCATCATGATCGCCATGGCGCTGGTGCTGGAGCCCGCGCTGCTGATCGCGGACGAGCCGACGACCGCGCTCGACGTCACCACGCAAGCGCAGATCCTCGCGTTGATTCGCGACCTGCAACGCGAGCACGGCACCGGCGTGCTCTTCATCACGCACGACTTCGGCGTCGTGGCGGAGATTGCCGATCGCGTGGTCGTCCTGCGCACGGGCGAGGTCGTCGAAGCGGGCCGCACGCGCGACGTCCTCGCGTCGCCGCGCGAGCCGTACACCCGCATGCTGATCGCGTCGGTGCCTTCGCTGACCCCGAGGCCGCGCGAGCCCGTCGATGCACCCGTCGTCGTGCGCGCCGAGCGCCTGTCCAAGATCTACACGCGCCGTTCGTGGCTCGGCAGGCCGCGCGATCCGGTCGACGCCGCGGTCGACGTGAGCTTCGAGGTGCGGGCCGGCGAAGCGGTCGGCATCGTCGGCGAATCCGGTGCCGGCAAGACCACGGTCGCGCGATGCATTGCGCGCCTCGTCGATCCCACGTCGGGGCGCATCTTCGTGGGCGACGCGGACTTCGCGACGATGTCGCGGGCCACGCTCCATGCGCTGCGCCGCCGCGTGCAGATCGTGTTCCAGGACCCGTACCGGTCGCTCAATCCGCGGCGCACGGTCGGCGCGGCGATCGTCGAAGGGCCGATGAACTACGGTGCGACGCGCGAGGAAGCGATGGCCCGTGCGCGCGAGCTCCTCGACCTCGTGCGCATGGATGCGCAGGCGCTCGACCGCTATCCGCATCAGTTCTCCGGCGGCCAGCGGCAGCGGATCTGCATTGCGCGTGCGCTGGCGATGTCGCCGGACCTCCTGATCGCGGACGAAGCGGTGTCCGCGCTCGACGTGTCGGTGCAGGCGCAGGTTCTCGCGCTGCTCGACGAGATTCGCGCACGACTCAAGGTTGCGATGCTGTTCATCACGCACGACCTGCGCGTGGCGGCGCAGGTGTGCGATCGCGTTGCGGTGATGACGCGCGGACGCGTGGTCGAGTACGGCCCGACGGCGGAGGTCTTCGCGAATCCGCAGAACGCGTATACGAGGGCGCTCCTTGCTGCGGCGCCTGGAAGGTCGGTGATCTAGCGCCGTCGCCGGCGGCCGCTGATCGCTGTCAATACGGCTCGAACGCGATGCCCGCGCGCGCGAGCTGCGCCGTGATGTACCGCTTCCACACCGCGTTCGGGGACCACACGCCAGTCACGCTCTCGTAGGCCTTGTCCACCGGCTCGCGCAGGACGATCGCGCGATAGCAGGAACGTCATCGTCGACGCGCGTAGGTTGACCTGGCAGTGGACCAGCACCTTGCCGTCGCGCGTGCGCGTCATGGCCGCGGCGAACGCGTCGAAGTCGGCGTCGGTTGGCTCCTCCCATCGCATAGGCAGCTGCGTGAAGTCCATGCCCTGCGAACGGACGATGTCCGCTTCCCCGGCAACGGCGTCGGAAGCTCCCGGCGGCACGAGGTAGACGACGGCGGTGAATCCCTCGTCGCGCAGCGATGCGAGCGCTTTGGCGGTCGGCTGGCCGGCGGTGACGATGCCGGGCGCAATCGTCACGATGTTCGGCGCGTCGAGGGCATGCGCAAGCGTCGCGCCGAGCGCGAGCACCAGGATGAGCGCGCGATTCATCGTGCCAACGCGCGTGCGAGCCGCGCCACGCCGTCCGCAAGTCGCGCCTCGTCGGAGGCGAAGCACCAGCGCACGAAGCCTTCTCCTTCGGCGCCGAACGCGCTGCCCGGCGCAAGGCCGAGGCGTGCCTCGTGCACGAGCCGCTTGCAGAACGCGAAGCTGTCGTCGAGCCCTTCGACACGGAAGAAGGCGTACATGGCGCCCGCCGGCGGCGCGACCTCGATGCCCGGCAGCTTGCGAAGCTCGCCCACGAGGAAGTCGCGCGCGCGACGCAATCGCTCGCGGGTGCGCGCCACGGTCGGCTCGCCCTGCGTGATCGCAGCCAGACCCGCGTGCTGCACGAACGCAGGCGAGCACGACGTGTTGTACTCGATGAGCTTGCCGAGGTCCGGCATCAGCGCGCGCGGCGCGACGATCCAGCCCAGCCGCCATCCGGTCATGAGCCACGACTTCGAGAAGCTGTTGGTGCTGACGACGCGCTCTTCCGGATCCGCGATGTCGAGGAACGACGGCGCGGCCTGCGCCGCGTCGCGGTAATAGAGGCGCTCGTACACGTCGTCGGCGACGAGCCAGATGCCGTACTGGCGGCAGCGCTCGAGGATCGCTTGCTGCTCGTCGGCGCGCAGCGTCCATCCCGTCGGATTGTTGGGCGAGTTGACGAGCAGCAGTCGCGTGTCGGGCGTGAGCGCGCGCAGCAGCCGGTCGAGGTCGAGCGACCATTCGCCCTCGCGGCACGCGAGCGCGACGGTCTCGACGTTCGCCGACAGGATCTTCGGGATCTCGACGAGGTTGGGCCACAGCGGCGTGACCACGACGACGCGGTCGCCGGGTGCCACGAGCGCCTCGACCGTGAGCATGAGGGCGGACATCCCCGACGCGGTGACCGCGATGTTGTCCGCAACCGTCGGCCGATGCAGCGACGCAAGGTATGCGGCGATCGCGTCGCGCAGGGCGGGATGCCGAAGTTCTGCGTGTAGAACGTCTCGCCGCGCGCGATCGACGCAGCACCCGCCTCGCGTATGAACGAAGGCGTCACTTCGTCCGGCTCGCCGAACCAGAACGCGAGCACGTCCGGTTCGCTCATGCCTTCGTTGGCGACGGCGCGGATGAGCGATGCGCTCAGCGCGCGGACCGCCGGTCGCGCGGACGTGTCGTAATGCGGGGCGTTGTCGTTCATGCGGCCGTATACTGCGTTCCGGTGCAAAACTTGCGTTCCCGTATCATTGCACGACGCGGGGGTACACCTGCTTCAAATAAAGCAGAAGGGGAGGCACCATGCAGGTATACGGCATCACCAATTGCGATACGGTGAAGGAAGCACGCCAGTGGCTCGCACAGCGCGGAGTGTCGCACCGCTTCGTGGACTTCAAGAAGACGCCGCCGACGCGCGAGAAGCTCGCGGCGTGGTGCGCCGCCGCGGGATGGCAGACGCTGCTCAACCGGCGCGGTACGACGTGGAAGAAGCTCGAGCCGGAAGCGCAGGCGCTCGTGATCGACGAGCGCACGGCCATCCAGCTGATGGTCACCAATCCCACTGCGATACGCCGTCCGGTCGTCGAGTCCGACGAGGGCATCCTGGTCGGCTTCGACCGGGGCGAGTGGGAGCGCACGTTCCCGGGGTAGGCGAGGCCGCGATGTCGAGCGCGCTGCGCTCCGTCTTGTGGAGCCTTGCCGGGATCATCGTGTGCGGCGTAGGCGGCGGCGTCGGCGCGTGGTGGCTCGTGAATGCGCTCGGGCTTGCGGGCGTCGCGGCCGCGCTGGTCGGCGCGGTCGCCGGCATGGTGCTCGCCACCGCCGCATGGGTCGGCTTGACCGTCGTCCTGCGCAAGCTCGGGATCGTTCGTTGAACCAGGGCGACGTCGCCTCGCTCGCACGTCGCGTGCTGCACGCGTTCGATACCGGCACGCCGCTTTCGAGCTTCAGCGCTGCGTATCCCGGCTTCGACGTCGCCGCGGCGTACGACGTGCTGCGCGACGCCGAGCGCGCGCGCGTCGCGCGAGGATGGAAGCCCGTCGGCCGCAAGATCGGCTTCACCAATCGCACCATCTGGCCGCGATACGGCGTGTACCGGCCGATGTGGGCGCATGTCTGGGCGGAAACGGTGACCGCAGGCGCCGAACGGCACGGCCTCGATTTCGCTCGCGCCGCGCCGCGTCGCCGCGCATCGAGCCCGAAGTGGTCTTCGGACTGCGCGGCACGGTGCCGCCGGCCGGCGATGCGCGCGAGGTGCTCGATGCAGTCGAGTGGATCGCGCCCGGCTTCGAGATCGTGCAGTCCCACTTTCCCGACTGGAAGTTCACGTCCGCCGACTGCACGGCGGCCTTCGGCTTGCACCGCGCCCTGGTCGTCGGTGCGCGCATTGCGCTCACCGATGCCGCGCGGGACGCCTATGCGTTGGCGCTCCCGTCGTTCGAACTCACGCTGCGACGCGGCGACGACGTGATCGATCGCGGGGTCGGCGCCAACGTGCTCGGCAGTCCCGCGCTTGCGCTGGCGCATCTTGCGGGCGTGCTTGCCGAGCAGCCCGCGATGCCGCCGCTCGCCGCCGGCGAAATGGTGACGACGGGCACGGTCACCGACGCATGGCCGGTCGCGCCGGGCGAGGCCTGGTCGAGCGATTACGGGACGCTCGGCATGCCCGGACTTGTCCTGCGCTTGGGCTAGCCCGTCTCCCGAGCGGTTACAATCGCGGCTTTTTTGCGCGAAAGAACCCGACGATGCACCGTTATCTCGCCGTAGCCGCAGCCCTCGCCCTGGCCGCCTGCGCCACCACCTCCAACACGTCCTCCACCGCACAGAAGCCGATGGAGGAGAAGGAATACCGCGTCGGAAGCCGCATTCCGGTGAAGGATCCCGTCGGGGCGTCCCCGACCACCACCGCCGACCCGTCCGCCATGCGGTCGGGCACGCCGACCCGCACGAACTAGACGGTCAACCCGCGCTTGTCGTGCCACCCCGCGATGCTCTCGCGGGGATACTCGCGGAAGTGCGTGTGCTTGCGTCCCTTCGGGACGTCGCACCACGGCGCCGCGTAAGCGAGCATCAGCTCGACCTCTTCCGGAGGCTTCGGCAGCGGCGTGTCGATGGCCGACGCGAAGGGATACACCCATTGCGGCCAGCGCGGGTCGAAGACCCACAGCGCACTCGCGCATCGCTCGCAGAAGTGACGCCGCGCCTGCGAAAGGCGCGCTCGTGCCTCGCCCTTTTCCTTCACCCGGGCACGGTACGCCCGCACGTGGCGCTCGCCTTTGACGCGAAGCGTGTCCGCGTCGCCCATGATGTTGATCGCGTAGCCGCCGCCGCCCTGCGTCTTGCGGCAGATCGAGCAATAGCAGCGCATGAACGGGTAGGGCGTGTGCGACTCGACCTCGAATCGCACGCCCCGGCAGTGACAGCTTCCTTGCAGCAGCATTGTGAGCCCCTCCCAGGTTGCGCGTACATGCTACGCGCCGTTCGCAACCGGATTCCGCTAGGCCGCTTCGGCTACCACGACGTAGCGGAGCGGCCCGCCCGGACTGAGCGCGTCGAACGGGTAGCAGGTCACGAGCGTCAACGTCGGCACCGCGGTGTCGCGCGGCAGCCGCAGCTGCCGGTAGTCGGCGACGTACGCGCCGCGGATGCGGAAGTGGCGCATGCCGCCGTCGGTCCGCTCGACCACGAGCTCGTCGCCCGGACTCACCGCGCGCAGGAACCTGAAATGCGTGTCGCGATGCGCGGTGATCACCGCGTTGCCGGCGTCGCCGGGTAATGCGGAGCCGTCCAGATGGCCCGGTCCGAACGCGAGCGTGCGGCCGGAGGCGCCCGCCAGCACCAGGACGTCGGCGTCCTGCGCGGGCGCGACGAGCCGGGCCACCGGATGCGTGTCCGCCCAGGGCCACGGCCTGACGGGCGCGCCGGTCTCCCGCGACTCGCTCCACGCGGCATGCAGCAGCCACTGCGCGACCTGTGCCTTGGCGTGCATGTAGACGCCACCGCCGAAGCTCGCGCCGCCGAGGATAGCGAGCACAACGATGCAGACAGCGATCCATCGCCGGGGCGAAGATTTGCGGGCATTGCCCCGGCCGATCGGGGAAGACTCGCCACGCGGCAGGCACCGGAATCCGATGCCCGGGGCCGCCGCCCGCATCCAGTTGCGTGCGGAGCGGTTCGCGTGCGCGAAAGGTCCTCCCCGATCGGCCGTGGCCATGATCGCGATCCTCGTCCGGTAGGTTTGCATGTCAGCAGCCGTGCGCCGTGAGCGACGCGCTCGGCTTGTTCATCCCCGGCTTCGATTCGCTCGACAGCAGCAGGTACCACGTGCCCGCGTTGTTGCCGTTCACGTAGACCACGAAGTCGGGCCGGCCGTCGCGATCGATGTCGCCCGCGACCTGGATCTCGCTGTCCCAGCCGAATCCGTCGAGAAGATACTCGTAGCGCTCGCCGCCCTGCTCGACGACGTAGTGCGCGCCCGCGCGGCCGTTGAGTCCATTGTTCACTGTCAGCGTGAAGCTCGAGTCGCCGAGGGAGAGCGCATACGCGCGGCCGTTGACCGGAACCAGCGCGCGCCGGCGCAACGGCACTTCGGTGACGGGGCCTTCGCGCAACTTCACGTTCGCAAGGTTGACGTAGTACAGCTGGCCGAGCGCGGATTGCAGCGTCGCGCTGTTGTCGAGCGTCGCGTGCTCCAGCTCGCGCATGAATTCGGGCCGGCGGCCCGGCGTGTCGGGAATGCGCCTGACGTACACGCCGGCGACGTCCTTCACCAGCACGAACCAGCCCGTGTCCGGCGCCTCGTTCGGAATGGCGTCGAACGATCCGACGTCGCCGTCGTAATGTCCCGGCAGGAGCAGGTGGTTCTGCGGCGGCTTTGGCTTGCGCGCCTGGGCACTCGCGTCCGGCACGAGCGCGCAGGCGATCACGATCGCCGCGACGCCGGCGAGCGCCCGCGCCGGGCGCACGAAGAACGCGAGCACCGCAGCGATCGACAGCGCGAGAGCGCCGACGAGCATCATGAGCGGCGCCGGCGTCGCCGTGCGCGGCAAGTGGTCGAATCCGGTGAGTCCCTCGGGAATGTTGCCGGGCACCGCGGTTTTGGACGCCGGGATGCCCGCGGCCCTGGTCGGGGTCACGTCGACCGCGACAAGGCTCGTGAACTTGCTGACGAGATGGTGGGTGAGCGCGACGTCGATCACCGCTGCGCGAATGTCCTGCTCCGGCGCGCCGCGCCGGCCGGCGTCCATCAGCGCGTCGATCTTGGCGCGGGCCCACAGCACGCCGACGCCGGTTTCCGTCGCAGCGGACGACTTCGCGAGCAGCGTGCCCCACACCGCGCCGGCGCGCCGGCCGGACACGGCGATGTTGCCGCCGGCGGCGCCCGTGTCGAAGGCTGCGCTGACGACGACCGGCTCGCCCGCGTACAGGTCGGGCACGACACGCGGCCACACGTCCGCGCCCGACGGCCAGTCGACCGCGATGTCGGTCAGCGCCGGCGACTCGAGCTTGCGGAAGAGGGCGGTCATCTTCTCCTGCACTTCGCGCACGTCGCCGATCGCCGTGTAGGTGCCGCGGCCGAATAGCGCCGCCTTGGTCATGAAGAACATGTTGGGCGCGGGACCGATGCCGACGGTGAAGAGGCGACGGTCGCCGATGCGCTCGCCGACGAGCTTGCAGGATCTGGTCTTCGTTGCCGACCGCGCCGTCGGTGAGGAACACCACCTGGCGCAGCATCGACGCTTCGCGCGGACCCGCGAGCGCGATCTCGAGCGCCGGCAGCATCTCGGTGCCGCCGCGGGCGCGCAGCGCCGAGACGAACTGTCTCGCGCGCTGCATCGTCGCACCGTCCACGTCCACCGGCGAGGCGAAGAGCGAGCGCGTCGTCGAGTTGAACTCGATGACGTTGAATCGATCCCCCGGCTGCAGGCGATCGAGCGCCATCGCGAGCGCATCGCGCGCCTGCGTCATCGACACGCCTTCCATCGAGCCCGACGTGTCGATGATGTACGTCACTTCCCGCGGCATGCGCGCCGACGGCTTCGCGACCGCGGGCGGCAGCGCCATCAGCAGTGCGTAGGTCTTGCCGCCCTTCGTTTCCGTGAACAGCGCGGTCGCAGGCGCGGCGCCGACGTCCGGCGTCCACGCGAGCTCGAAGTCGCGCGCGGCCGGCACCGGTCCGTCGCGCAGCGTCAGGCGATAGCGATGGTCGCCGCGCGGCTCGATGTCCATGGCGTGATACGTGCTCGACAATCCGGAGACGGCAACGCCCGTGTCGAGGTCGATCGTGATGCGCACCGGCAGCACGTAGCCGTCGCTGCGCTCGACGACCGGCGTCGCGGGCGTCGCGCCCGTGTCGTCGCCAGCCGGCGTGTACCGCGGCGTGATGGCCATCGGGAATCGCAGGCGGAACGTACCCTCGTCGTAACGCACCGCTTCCTGGTACTCGATCGCGATCACGATCTCGTCGTGCGGACCGATGTTCGCGACGCTCGTCGTGAACATGTTCGGGCGCTCCTCGTCGAGCAGCGTGGCCTTGCGTCCCTCGCTCCTGGCGGCTTCGTACGTGCGCGCAGCTTCCCCGCGCTCCTTGATCATGCCCTCGATCACGCGCTCGCCGATTTTCATGCGCAGGTGATCGACGGCGGCTTTCTCGGGCAACGGAAAGACGTACACGCCCTCGCGCCATTCGTCGGTCGGATTCAGGAAGCGCTGCTCGACCGTCACGCGGTTGACGATCCCGGTGACGCTCATGCGGACGTCGGTGAACACGAGCGGCGTCGCGATGCGACGGCCGCTCTGCGTCCTTGAGGTAGAGCGCGCCGGTGGCGTCGGGCGTCGCCGCGATGGCGGGGCTGGTCACGATGAACACCGCGAGCCCGAACACGAGACTCGCCACCAGCCCCGCCGCCAACCCTTCCAGCGCGAATCGCACGAGCGTGCGCCACTCCCGCTGGACGATGACTGCGCCGTCGACCTGCTGCCCGTTCGCCATGATGTTCGCCCTGTCTGTCGTCTTGTTCGAAAAGCCGGCGGTGTGCCCTTTTCCGGAAGGGTCGGGGCGCCCGCCGGCGGCACGCCCTCGATGAGGCGCATTACGCGTGCGCAATGGGGCGCCGCCCGGCGGGAAAAGGGGCGAAGCGAGGAACAAATGTGGCAAACCGCTGACAGACGGACCGGGGGCGGCCGCCTCGAAGAGTCGCTGCGTTATAGTCGGCCAGGGTGTTTCCGATTCCTGATTCCTGACCTCTGATCCCTGAATGCGCAGGATCGCCATCATCGAAGACGAGCCCGCCATCCGCGCCAACTATGCGGACGCGCTGCGCCGCCACGGCTACGAGGTCGCCGCTTATGCGAGCCGGCCGGAGGCGATGGCGGCGTTTCGCACGCGCCTTCCCGATCTCGCGCTGGTGGACGTGGGCCTGGGCGACGAGGTCGACGGCGGCTTCACGCTCACGCGCGAGCTTCGCGCGATGTCGGCCACGTTGCCGATCATCTTCCTGTCGGCGCGCGACTCGGACTTCGACATCGTCGTGGGACTGCGGCTCGGCGCCGACGACTACCTCACGAAGGACACGAGCCTGCCGCATCTCGCCGCGCGGATCGCCGCACTGTTCCGCCGCAGCGAGCTCCTGACGGCGCCGCCCGCCACCGACGACATCGTCGAGCGGGGCGCTTTGCGCATCGACGTCAAGCGCCTGACCGCCGACTGGAACGGCCAGCGCGTCGACCTCACGCTGACCGAGTTCTGGATGGTGCACGCGCTGGCGCGCCATCCCGGCCACGTGAAGGACCGCGACGCGCTGATGCGCGACGCGAACATCGTCGTCGACGACAGCACGATCACGTCGCACGTCAAGCGCATCCGCCGCAAGTTCCTGGCGGTCGATCCGTCGTTCGACAGGATCGCCACCGTGTACGGCATGGGCTATCGCTGGGGAGAATAGGCTCTTGCGCGTCGGCCTCTCCATTCGTGCGCAGCTGCTCCTCGTGCTCACGGTGTTCCTGGCCCTGCCGTGGCTCGGCTACGAGTACGTGCGCGAGCTCGAACGCGTGCTGCGCGACGCGCAGGAGCGCACGCTTGCCGGCACCGCGCAGGCCGTCGCCACCGCCCTGCACGACCGCCCGCGCCTCTTCGCCAATCCGCCGGACCCCATCGCGTCGTTCGCGCGCGAGCGCGTGAACGAGCACGCGAACAACGGCGTCACGCTGCCGCCGTCGGGATCGCCCGAGATCGCGCAGATCGTCGAAGGCCTCTCGCGCACGACGGCGCGCATCTGGGTCATCGACCGCGACGGGGTCGTGCTCGCGCGCGCGGGATCGCTCTCGCAGCCGTTGACCGCTCCGCCCGAGTCGTGGACCGCGCGATTGAGCCAGGCGACGATCGGCCGGCTGTACGCGCTCTTCCTCGGGCAGCCTTACGAGGACTTCGACGACGACGCGGCGACGCAGGGCGCGCCGCGCGGCCGCGACGTGGAAGGCGCGCTCGCCGGCATCCTCACCACGGATCGCAGGCCGACGTCCGACGGCAAGGCGATGATCGTGAGTGCGGCGCATCCGGTGTGGGTGCGCGACGAGGTGCGCGGCGTGGTCATCGCCGAGCAGACCGGCAACGCCGTGCTGGCGCAGCGCAACCGCGCATTCGAGCGTCTCTTCAACATCGTGCTCGCGGTGCTGCTCGTGGGATCGCTCGCGCTCACCGCGTACGCGACGTGGCTGTCGTCGCGCATCCGCCGCCTGCGCGACGACGCGGAGCGCGCCATCGACGCGGAAGGGCGCGTGCGCGCACCGCTTGCAAGCTCGGAGGCGCGCGACGAGATCGGCGACCTGTCGCGCAGCTTCAGCGGCGTGCTTGCGCGGCTGTCCGAATATGCGGCGTACCAGGAAAAGATGGCGAGCCGGCTGTCGCACGAGCTCCGCACGCCCATCGCGGTCGTGCGGAGCTCGCTCGACAACCTCAACGCCGCATCGCTGCCGATGGAGGCGCGCGTGTACATGGAGCGCGCCCGCGACGGCATCGCGCGCCTCACCCAGATCCTCACGCGCATGACGGAGGCGGCGCGCCTCGAGCAGAGCCTGTCCGACGTGGCGCGCGAGCCCTACGCGCTCGACCAGGTGGTCGCGAGCTGCGTCGCGGGCTTCCGCGTCGCGTATCCGGCGGCGCACATCGCGTGCACGACGCCCGACGAGCCCGTGATCGTCGACGGCTCACCCGACCTCGCGGCGCAGATGCTCGACAAGCTCCTCGCCAACGCCGTCGAGTTCGCTGCCGGACGCGCCGTCGACGTGCGGGTCGCAAGCCAGGGCGGCAACGCGGTGCTCACGGTCGCCAACGACGGGCCGCCGCTGCCCGCCGACATGCAGGGAAGGCTCTTCGAGTCGATGGTGTCGGTGCGCGAGGGCGGCGGCAGCAGCGGGCCTCACCTCGGGCTCGGCCTTTACATCGTGCGCGTGATCGCGCAATTCCACCGCGGGACCGCACGCGCGGACAACCGCGCCGACGGCAGCGGCGTCGTCGTGACCGTCACGATGCCGCTCTAGAGGCCACGAACAAACGAGCGCGATGCCGGCATTCCGCTCGCCCCAGCCCTCTCGCACGCCAGCGGGGCGAGGGTGCCCGAAGGGCGGGTGAGGGGCGCTTACCAGCTGCGCGACAGCGGGGCGTCGAACTTCACCTCGAGCCTGATCGCCTTGTTCCACGCGTAGGCGGACTTGCCGTTGCCCGGCGAGGCGAGGCTGCCCGCGATGCGTTGCGGACCGACGACGTCCAGCTTCGCGACGCCCGACTTGCCGGCGTCCTTCTCGATGGCGGGCGCGCCGAGCGTCGGATGCCACACGATCATCGCGACCTTGGGCGGCTTCGCATCGTTGCGCACGACGAGGACGTACCACGGCAGCGACGCGAGGATGCGGTCGAGGTCCGCCGCCTGCGCAATCGCAGCCGGCGGAATGGGCTCCTGCGTCAGGAGCAGCATCGGTCGCTTGACGAGGTTGTCGAGCGGGTCGGGTGCCACGAAGGTGTAGGCGAAGCGCAACGGCACGGTGACCCCGCCTGCGACGAGCGTGCCCGTCGCCGATCCGGCAGGACCGACCGTGACGGGAGGCGGCTTCGCTGCGGGCGGCGGCGCGACTGCGACGGGCGCGGCCGGTTGCGCGGCCATCAGGCGGTCGAGCTCGCGCTCCGCGCGCGCGAGATCGTCGCGCAGGACCTCGCGGTTGCGATCGAGCTCGCGCACGTCGCTTCGCAGTTGCGCACGCCGCGAATCGCTGGTCTTGTCGCTGCGGATCTCGGACTCCCGCCACGACACGTCGCCGCGGTTGCGCTCGATCGCGCGCTTGAGCGTCGCCACCCGCAGGGCGGCCGCGTGATTGCGCGCGAACTGCCCGTCGCACACGCCGTTGTAGTCGTTGCCCGCGAGGCCGTCGCGAAACGCGTTGGCCGGCTGGCAATACTCGTTGATGCCGGCCTTGCGACCCTGCAGGTACTTGAGCTCGTCGGGCTCGACCTTCACACCCTTGCACGCGTCGCGGTGCTCGGCGACGCGCTCGGGCGCAAACCCGGCGCGGCCGTCCTTGAAGCCGAGCTCGTACCAGTCGATGGTCGCGCATTCCTTCTCGGGAATCGTCCCGCAGGCGGCAAGGGCGCACGCGCACAGCGCCGCCAGGACGCCGCGCGTCATCGCGTCCTCACGAGGCGTCCGCGCGCGTCGAACACCGAGTAGGGGGCCGGCGACTTGTAGTTCGCGAACGTGACCTCGATCGTCACCGGCTCGCATTCGCGCGGCCGCTCGACCTTGAACTGCGCGTGCTCGCGATCCTCTTCGTCGAGGTTGCCGGCGAGCATCGCTTTCTCGACGAGCGTCGGGAAACCCGACCAGTCGACGTCGCGCTCGTCGAATCCCTCCCTGCACATCCACACTGAGTCGTACTTGCTGTCGCGCTTCCTGAACGCGCCCATGCGCTCGTAGTCCGTCATCACGCCGTCGCCCTGGATAAAGGTGATCTTGTCGCGCGCGATCCAGATGCCCATGAGGCGCGCGGCGCCGACGTCGCGGCGATACGCGGCGAGTATCGCGGGCACCTCGTTACGCAAGTCGCGCCTCGAAGCTTCCTTCCTGGCCGCGGTGCGCTTGGCCTGCTCCGCCTCGCGCTGGCTGCGCACCTGGGCCATCGCGGCGTCGACGTCGAGTTGCTTGCCCCGTCGCGAAGTCGAAGGCGATCACCGACATCTTGAACGCGGCGCTCGCCATGCTCACGACGCCGATCTCCAGGACCATGCGGTTGAACGGAGTGCCGAAGTAGCCGACGGTCACCGGGCTCAGGTAGTCGGCCGCCTTCGAGGCCTGCGCGCGATGCGCGCGGAAGCGCTCGCGCAGCATCGCCTCGCGCACCGCGGACAGGCGAAACCGCGCCACATTCGGATCGGCGTCGGGCGCCCACGGCTTGAGCTGCCTGCCATCCGTCGAGATCCACTTGCCGGTCTGGAAGATGACGTGCTCTGCCGGTCCGCCCGGCGTGGCGTGCACGAGCGCCTGGCCTTCCTGCTCGTCGAACTTGAGCATCGAGAGCAGCGGATCGGCGCCGAAGCGCGCGATCAGCGCGGCGCGGAACTGCGCGTAGTACGCGAAGGTCCGCTCGTCCGTCCGCTGCGCTTCGCGGATCTGGACGGTGCGCGTGTCCTGCGCGCCGGCGCTCGTCGCCAGCACGAGCAGCAGCCACAGGACGGCGCGCGTCACTTCAGGTCTTTGACCAGCGCCGCATCGAACGTCACGTCGACCTTGGGTCCGCCCGCGCTCGTCTTGTCGAAGCGCAGCGTCCCGGCCACCTTCTTCGCGTCGTTCGCGGTGGACGCGAGCGATTCCCTGGGTTCCGTGCCCGAGTACTGGATCTTCTGGCCGTTCATCACGAGCCAGTAGTTGAGGCGCGGCCCGTCCACGAAATCGACCTCGAGCCCTTCGTCGAGGTCGCCGTCCACGCACGACATCTTGGCGCACGACGCGATCTTGGCGCCGATGTCCTTTGGGGACAGGATGAGCCGGCGCATCGGCTTGCCCGACATTGCGTCGGTGGTCTGCACGAGGAACGCGTGCTTGACGTCGATCGTGCGGCCCTTGTAGGCGACGGTGCCCTTCGCGTCGGCCGCATGGGCCGCGCCGGTGGCGCCAAGCGCGGCGGACAGGACGACGGCACCCAGGATCACTGCCAAGCGTTCACCCACGGCCACTCTCCTTCGAATCGATCGACGCGGAAGTGCTTGTCGGCGAAGGCAGTCTACAACAACGTCAGTGCGCGATGGCGACGTCCATGTGGGCATTCGGAAGGATGTTGAACTGTTGCAGCACGGGGAACGCAAGCGCGCCGTCGCCGATGAGCGCCCCCAGCGCGCCGTTGGCGTCGGTGACGAGGCCGAGGTTGGCGGAGCCGATCGCGATGACGGGCACGCTCGTGTCCATCCGCACGTTGCCGGCGGCGGTCTGCTGCCACCAGATCGCCTCGAACGACCCGGCTGGCGACACGGTCGGCAGGACCGTCCCCGAAAGCACGAAACGGGGGTTCCCGGGCCGTTTCACGGTGACGCTCAAGGTGTTGGTCGTCCCGGCGGCACCCGGGTGCAGCGCGTAGTCGATGTTGGCGACGTGCTGGGCCGCGACGCCGAGATCCTGCAGGCGCCGCGCGAGCTTCTCGCTCGTCGTGTAATACCAGAACGTGTAGTTGTCGATGATCTCCGCGGCGGGTTGCGGCGGTACGATGACGGCGCCGACCTGCACGACGGTGCCGGGCTTCGACTTGCCGCCGTCGACCGCGATGCCTGCGCAATCCGCGGTGCGCACCACGATCGGCGACACCGCGCCGCCCAGGCCGACCGGAATGAAGCCGGGCGGCGTGAGCGCGAGGACGCTGGCAATCGGTGCGACCGCGACGCCGATGCTTTCGACGCAGCCCGAGAAGTCGACGCCGAAGGACGACGCGTCGTGACCGGCCTGCGCCGGCCGCATCGCGACGAAGCCGATGGCGGCGATGCAAAGCGTGCAACGCACGATCGATTTGCGCATGACCATCTCCTCAAGGTGCCTCGAACGGCGCGCGGCGCAGGTCGAGCGCGGGGTTGCGGTCGAAGAAGTTGACCGGCTTCAGCCTGAACGAAAGCGGTTCCAGCGACAGCACCGGAAAGTCCTCGGCGGCCGTCACATGATGGTGGCCGACGGTGAGCCAGAGGACGAGATCCGTGTCGACGAGGCTGGCATCGTCCTTCTGGTAGACGGGCACGCCGCCTTCGCCCGGATTCTGGTTCGGCGTGTCGCCGGCGGCGTAGCGCTGGTCCGGGTCGTATCGCGTGATCCACAGCGGGAACTCGATGAAGCCCGCGCGCTGGAAGTCCGCCTTCTTGAGCAGCGCCTCGGCGTGCGAGTGCGACTCGAGCATGTAGCCCGTGCTGTAGCCGCGCGCGTTCTTGCGGCTCGGATTCACGACCTTCCACAGAGCTTCGCCGTGCTCGAGCTTTCCGTCCTTCTCGCGGTCGATGCGCCTGTCCTCGACGACCCACACGCTCTTGCGGGGGCCGGCAGCGTTGACCGTCTTGAGCTCGCCCAGCATGAAGCTGTTGTTGCGCCCGTCGATGTCGAGGTCGAGCCGGAAGTTGAAGAAGTGGCTGTGATTGGGCGCGACGAGCTTGTCGGCGACCAGCGCGCCGAACCGCGTGTCCTGCGCCGCGCCGCTGCCCGCGAGCGTGGTGCTGCGAACCCCCTTCGGCGCGTCGATGCCCGTGAGGGCGATGTCGACGCGGATGGCGCCGCTCTGGTTGAATACCCAGTCGACCATGTAGTCGTAGTTGCCGAGCTGCGCGATCGAGCGCACCACGAGCTCGACGTCGGCTCGGCCCTCGTAAGCGGGGGTCGGTCCCGCGAAGAGCTCGAAGTGGCGCCATGCCGGGTTGCCGGTGAGCCGCTCGAAGATGCCGAGCACCTGGGGCAGCGGCAACGGAACGACAGGCACGGAAGGATCGGGAATCGCCGCCGACACGAGCGCGTCGCGCAGCACCGCGGTCGCCGGCACGTCCAGGCCGAGGCGAAGCGGCGACGACAGCAGGCCGAAGCCGAATTCTCCGGCGTCCATGTACGTCCGGTAGAACCAGTTGGCATCCGGATCCTGGTACGGGACGAAGATCTCGGCAAGCGATCCCTGGTACATCACCGGCCGGCCGTCATAGGTGACGAGCGAGATCACGGTGCCGGCGCGGCGCTCGAAGCGGACGTGAAAGCGCCACTTCTGCCACTCGACGAAGTTGCCGGTCAGCGTGAAATTGGCCCCCTGCGGCTGCGTGACGACGATCGGCTTCATGGCAGGGCGCAGTCCGTAACGCGCCAGAACGCTGGCCTCGTCGAATTCATTGGTCTGCGTCGCGAGCGGCACCACCCCGGTGTCGAGGACCTTCAGCACGACGCGGTCGTCGAGATCCATGATCGCCTGCACGCCCTCGATCGGCTTCGCGTAGAGGTTGATCGCGGCGTCGTTGCGGTAGTACATCTGCGCCTTGACGATCCGCCGCGATTCTTCCGGCAGGCCGAACGATCCCGGGGTGAGCGGCGTGACCAGCACGTCGGCGAGCTGCGCGGGCGTGACGATGCCCCGAAGCGCAAGCGCGTGCAGGAACGCGGGGTCCTGGAACGCGAACGAGAAGTCGGACACCTCGGTGATGGTGAGGCCGAGCTGCCCGTCGCTCTTCGGAATCTCCACGGGCGGCGTGAACGTGCCGGCCGTCAGGTTGACGGTGGTGCGGTAGCTCTTCCTGTCCTGGCGGAAGTACACCGTCGCAGCGCGCGTGATGGCGCCGCCGGGCACGAACGCGAGCACGACGTCCTTCGGCGGCTCCCGCAGGTCGATGCTCTGAAAGATGGCGCCGGGATGGGCCGCTCCGGCATCCAGGAGGATGGTCGCCGCGCCGAGGATCTCGGTGTCCTCGAGTGGGTCCATCGGATGGACGACCGCGGCCGCGGCAGGAGATGCGAGCCAAACGAACACCGCGAGCGACAGGGTCCTTGCAGTCCGGTTGAGGGCATCGTGCATGGCGGGCTCCTTCGCGAGCGGGTGGTGTGCGCGAATTCTGGCCCGCGGCACCTAACCGATCGCTAACCGATGCCGATATCGCCGGGGCGGTAGATGGTCTGGAACAGCGCCTCGGTCTCGCTCGACGGCGGGATGCCGAGCTGGACGGAGAGCATGTCGCGGCAGCGCCTGTAGACGCGCGCGGCCTCGGCCGGATGACCCTGCGCGAGGTGGCATCGCATCAGGCGCCGATAGAGGTCCTCGGCCAGCGTGTCGACCTCGACGCCCCGCTCGTACAGCGCGACGGCGTCGGGCCATCGTCCGTCGCGCTCGTGACGGCGGCCGAGGTCGGACAGCGAGCGCAGGAAGCGATGGCGCAAGCGATCCCGCGCCGCGAGGAGCCAGCGCTGCGGCGGCTCGTTGTCCAGGAACGCGCCGCGATACAGCGCGAGAAGGCGCCAGCCGATCTCGGTCGCGTGCGCGCCGTCCTGCTCGTCCCGCAACGCCGCCTGCAGCGCCTCGACGTCGCGGTCGAACGCCCACGCATCGATCCAGGCGAGCGAAGGATTGAAGCCGACCTTGCCGTCCTCGATCGTGATCGCCTCGGCCGATCCGACGAGCTTGCGCAGCCGCGAGATCGCCATGTCGAGCGCGGCAGGCCCCGCATCCGCCTCGGCTTCCGAATACAACGCGTCCACCAGGCGCTGCTTGTCGACGCCCCGGCCGCCGAAGGCGACGAGCGCCTTCGCGAGCTCGAGCGGCCGCTTCTGCGCTTTGCCATGGATCGGAAGCGACGCGCGGCGGGGCGTGAGCACAAAGCCGCCGAGCGTCTGGATGCGCAGCGGCCATGGCCACGCCGGCCCCGCTTCGGGCGGCGGCGCCATCCGATGGAGCTCGATGATCCGGCGCACGAACTCCGTCTCGATGCCCTGCTCGAGCGCGAGCGCGCACATCGTCGCGCCGAAGCGCGGGTTGGTGTCGAAGCTGTCGTAGAACTGGCGCGCGCGCGGCGCGGCGAAGGCGCTCGCGAGCAGGGATCGTGCGTCCGGTCGTCGAAGCTTCCACGCTTCGCAGGCGTTCGCCATCCTGATCATGTCCCGCATTTCCTCGGCGTGGAGACCCGCGACCATGCCTGCGGTCCGCTCGAAGAGCTCCCGCGCGGCCGCGAAGTCGCCGGCCAGGACTCGGGCCTGCGCCTCGAGCGCGAGGCGCACGCCCTGCATGGGGGGCGGCAGGACCATCTGCTCGCCGATGCTGCGCGTGCGCACCGCGTGAAACAGCGCCGCGTCGCCTTCGCCGCGCGCGAGCGCTACCCGCCCGTGCAGCCAGCCGAGCCGCCCCATGGCGTTGAGGTCGGCCGGATCGGACACCTGCTCGATCGTCGCAAGAGCGCGCTCGATGGCTGCGAAGTCGCCGGCCGGCAGGGCGCGGTCGATGTCGGCCGCCGCCAGCCATGCGATCACTTCCGGGTCGCGGTCGCGATCGGCCAGCGCCTTCAGCTGCTCCAGCGCCAGGCGATTGTGCGCAAGGTCCTTGCCGTGCATCGTCATGCGCACCCACAGGATGAGCCAGCGTCCGAGGCGATGCGGCGCGAGCTCGGGGTGATCGTAGAGAGGCGCCAGCAGCGCGTGCACGCGATGGCCGAGCGCGCGCAGCTCGCGCGGCTCGGTGTAGAGCATCACGAGCCGGGCTGCCGCGAACTTGGCGTTGACGTCGACGTCGAGCTCGAGCAGCGCCATGATCTCGGTGACGCACGTGTCGATGAACGCGTCGTCCGGCCGCAGGAACAAGAGGCCGCACAGCAGTCCGGCGTGCGCGATCAGCGCATCGTCGTGGTCGGGATAAACGATGGACCCGTCGCGCAACCCGCGCAGCGCCTCGCTGCGCTCGGCGAAGCCACGGTAGATTTGCATCGACTGGCTGGTCACGAGGAGCGCGGCCGCGGCCAGCGCCGCACCTGCCGCATCGCCGCGCGCCTGCATGCCCTCCATCGCGACCGACAGCACCTGCAGGGCGCGCAGCTCGCCGCGATGGGCGAGCGCGAGCCCGAGGCGGTACGACGCTCTCGGAGCCGTGATGGATGGAACGCGCAGCCGGGCGTGAACCATGTGCGCGATTGTCGCTCAGGATTTCGGATGGGCGATAATCCGCGTCTTCGTCACGCCGCCACCATGAATCCCACCGCTGCAATCGCACAGCATCCCGCCCTCGCGTGCGCCGTGCTGCTCACGCTCTCGAACCTCTTCATGACCTTCGCGTGGTACGGGCACTTGAAGAACCTCGCGGGCAGCCCGTGGTGGGTGGCAGCGCTCGTGTCGTGGGGCATCGCGCTGTTCGAATACCTGCTGCAGGTGCCCGCGAACCGCATCGGCTTCACCGTGCTCTCGCTCGCGCAGCTCAAGATCGTGCAGGAAGTGATCACGCTCGTGGTGTTCGTCCCGTTCGCCGTGCTGTACATGGGCGCGCCGCTCAAGCTCGACTACCTGTGGGCGGGCTTGTGCCTGCTCGGCGCGGTGTACTTCATCTTCCGCTGCGTCGTACCGTGCCCTTCCTGCGCATCTACTTCGCGTTCGCGGCGGGTTACCTGCTGTCGTACCTGTATCCGCACGGTCAACGCGGTCATCTCGCCGGAGCTGACGCGCGAGCTCGGCGCTCAACCCGTCGTCGCTCGGGCTTGCTCACGAGCGCGTACTTCCTCGCGTTCGCCGCGATGCAGATTCCCGTCGGCATCCTGCTCGATCGCTATGGACCGCGCCGCGTCGAGCCGGTGCTGCTGGCCGTCGCGGCGTGCGGCGCCGCGCTCTTCGCGGCATCGCCGACACGATCGCCGGGCTCACCGTTGCGCGCGCGGTGATCGGCGCTGGCGTGTGCGCGTGCCTCATGGCGCCGCTGAAGGCGATCGCGGCGTGGTACCCGGCGGACCGGCAGGCGTCGTACGCCGGCTGGATCATGGTCGCGGGCGGCGTCGGCGCGCTCGTCGCCACGGTCCCGCTCGAACTCGCGTTGCGCGTCGACGCACTGGCGCACGATGTTCGTCCGCTCTCGGCGGTCACGCTCGTCGTGGCGGTGTTCATCTGCCTGCGCGTGCCCGACATCGACAAGCCGGCGCACTCCGGCGGCATCGAGGCACAGTTCGCCGGCGTGCGCGACGTCGTCATGCATCCGCGGTTCTGGTGGATCGCGCCGCTCGGCGGCCTTGCGATGGGCTCGTTCATGGCGATCCAGGGCCTGTGGGCGGTGCCGTGGCTGATGGAGGTCGAGGGCATGATCGCGCGCGCAGGCGGCCGACCACCTCCTCGTCATGAACGCCGTGATCATGGTCGGCTACTTCGCGATCGGCCTCTTCGGCACGCGGCTCGCGCGGCGCGGCATCCACGCACGCCACCTGTTCGGCAGCGGGATTCGCGCTCAACCTCGCCGCGCTCGCGGCGATCGTAGCTGCGCCTGCCCGGCACGTATGCTGTGGTGGTCGCTCTACGGGCTCGGCGCCGCGTCCAACGTGCTCGGCATTCACGGCGCTGAACGAAGGCTTTCGCGCGCGCGCTGACGGGCCGCACGAACACCGCGCTCAACCTCTTCATGTTCGGCGGCAGCTTCGCCGTGCAATGGGGCATCGGCCTCGTCGTCGACGCCGCGCGCGTCGCCTACGGCCTCGACACCGCGGGCGGGCTGCGCGTTGCGTTCGCCGCTCGTCGGCGTGTGCTACGCGCTGTCGTTCGCGTGGTTCCTGCGCGGGTGGAAGCGCTACGGCCGCATCCTTCCCGCCACGCGTCCCGGCCTGACGCCATGCACCTTCACATCCTCGGCATCTGCGGCACTTTCATGGGCGGGCATCGCGGCCATCGCGCAAGACCGCCGGCCATCGCGTCACCGGCTGCGACGCCAACGTCTATCCGCCGATGCGCACGCAGCTCGCGGCGCTCGGCATCGACGCTCGACCGAAGGCTACGACGCGGCGCAGCTCGTGGCGTGGCGCGCGACGCGGACGTCGTTCGTCATCGGCAACGTCGTGTCGCGCGGCAATCCGCTGATGGAGGCGATCCTCGACGCGCGGCAGGCGCTACATCTCGGGACCGCAGTGGCTGTACGAGAACGTGCTGCACGACCGCTGGGTGCTCGCGGTCGCCGGCACGCACGGCAAGACGACGACGACGTCGATGCTCGCGTGGATCCTCGAGGACGCGGGCTTGAATCCGGGCTTCCTGATCGGCGGCGTGCCGCTGGACTTCCGGTGTCGGCGCGGCTGACCGACAGCGCGTTCTTCGTGATCGAGGCCGACGAGTACGACACGGCGTTCTTCGACAAGCGCTCGAAGTTCGTCCACTACCGGCCGCGCACGGCGATCCTCAACAACCTCGAGTACGACCACGCCGACATCTTTCCCGATCTCGCGCGCCATCGAGACGCAGTTCCATCACCTCGTGCGCACGATGCCGCCGCACGGCCGCATCGTCGTCGAACGGCGAGCGACGCGGCGCTCGCGCGCGTGCTCGGCGCGCGGCTGCTGGAGCGAGGTCGAGCGCTTCGGGCTCGCCGAGGTGCCGGGCAACGGGCCCGGCTGGACCGATCGCGGTCGACGGCACGATCCTGCTCGGCGGCGCGCCGCAAGGCACGCTGGCGCTCGAGCAGCTCGGCCGCCACAACCAGCTGAACGCGCTCGCCGCGCTCGCGGCGGCGCGCCACGTGGGCGTGCCGGTCAGGCACGGGCTCGCCGCGCTCGCGAAGTTCCAGCGGCGTGCAAGCGGCGGCATGGAAGTGCGCGGGCACGGTGCGCGGCATCACCGTCTACGACGATTTCGCGCATCATCCGACCGCGATCGCGACGACGCTCGACGGCGCTGCGGCGCAAGGTCGGCGCCGCGCGCATCCTCGCGGTGCTCGAGCCGCGCTCGAACACGATGAAGCTCGGCGCGATGAAGGACGCGCTGCCCGGCAGCCTCGCGCCGGCGCGACCGCGTGTTCTGCTACGCGGCGAACCTCGGCTGGGACGTCGCCGGCGCGCTCGCGCCGCTCGGCGCGAAGGCCACCGTGCACGACGACCTCGCCGTCGCTCGTCGCAGGCGATCGCGCGCGAGGCGCGCGCCGGCGATCACGTGCTCGTGATGAGCAACGGCGGCTTCGGCGGCATCCACGAGAAACTGCTGCGCGGCTCGCTGCAGTGACGGCGATCGTCTACCTGCACGGCTTCCGCAGCTCGCCCGCCAGCATCAAGGCGACGCGATTGCGCGCGTTCGCGGGCGCGCTGCCGCGTTGCCGCCGCTGCTCCACGTGCCGGCGCTGCACCATCGCCCGTCGCTCGCGATGCGCGGCGTCGTCGCGTGGGTCGAGCGCCACGCGAAGCGCCGACGCTCGCATTCATCGGCAGCTCGCTCGGCGGCTTCTACGCGACGTATCTCGCCGAGCGCTTCGGCGCGCGCGCGGTCATGATCAATCCCGCGGTGCGGCCGTACGATGCGCTTGCGCTCGTCGCTCGGCACGCAGACGAATCTGTACACGGGCGAAGCATTCGAGGTCACGCACGCGCACTTCGACGAGCTTCGCGCGATCGCGGTTGCGCGCATCACGCGGCCGGAGCGCTATTTCCTGCTGGTGGAGACCGGCGACGAGGTGCTCGACTGTCGCGAGGCCGTCGCGTTCTACGCCGGCGCGCATCAGTACGTGCGCGGCGGCGGCGACCACACGTTCACCGACTTCGAAGCGCAACTTCCCGCGATCGTGCGCTTTGCCGGAGTGCCCGTTGCCTGAGCGCGCGTTCGACGTCGCCATCGTCGGCGGCGGGCTGGTCGGCGCCGCGCTCGCCTACGGCCTGCGCGAGCTCGGCAGGCGGCTCGCGGTGCTCGACGAAGGCGACGTTGCGTATCGCGCGGCGCGCGGCAACTTCGGCCTGATCTGGGTGCAGGGCAAGGGGTTCGGCATGCCGTCGTATGGCGCGTGGACGCAGCGCTCGGCGCGCGAATGGCCGGCGTTCGCCGCCGACATCGCGAGCGCCACCGGCATCGACGTCGCGCTTGCGGCAGGCGGGCGGCTTGCACGTGTGCCTCACGCAGGATGAGCTCGACACGCGCGCCGTGCGCATCGACGCGCTGCTGTCGCAACCGGGCTTCGAGCGCTACGACGTCGAGGTCCTCGACCGCGCCGGCGTGCAATCGAAGGCTGCCGGCCCCGTGGGCCGACGTCGCGGGCGGCACCTGGAGCGCGCTCGACGGCGACTGCAATCCGCTGCGGCTCCTGCGCGCCTTGCATGCGGCGATCGCGTCCTCGGGCGGCGTCACGCTGTCCGATTGCGCGGTCGACCGCATCGAGCCTTCCGCCGCGGGCTTCGTGCTTCGTACTTCGCGCGGCGTCATCTCGTGCGAGCGCGTCGTGCTCGCCGCCGGCCTCGGCAACGCGCGCCTCGCGCCGATGGTCGGCCTCGCCGCGCCGGTCACGCCGAACAAGGGCCAGATCATGGTGACTCGAGCGCGTGCCGCGATTTCTCGACGTGCCGCTCGACACGATCCGCCAGACCGACGAAGGCACGGTGCTGATCGGCGACGCGCAGCAGGACGCGGGCTTCGACGACTTCGCTCGACACCGGCGTGCTGGCAGCGATGGCGGCGCGCGCCGCGCGCGTGTTTCCCGCGCTTGCGCGACGCCCGCGTGGTGCGCGCGTGGGCGGCGCTGCGCGTGATGTCGCCCGACGGGTTTCCCGATGTACGCGCAGTCGAGCGATCCGCCCGGCGCGTTCGCTCGTCACCTGCCACAGCGGCGTCACGCTCGCCGCCGCGCATGCGCGGGTCCTCGCGCCGGCCATCCGCGCCGATGCCGCTTCCGCCCGAGTGCGCAGCATTCGACGCCGATCGCTTCGATGTTCGCGCGGCTGCCTGACGAGCAGGCGCAGGCCGTCACCATCACGGTCGACGGAACGACGGTGACGGCGCGCGCAGGCGACACCGTGGCCGCCGCGCTGCTGGCCGCGGGGGTGCGCGCATTCCGCGTCACGGCCGCGTCACGAACGCCGCGCGGCCCGTTGTGCATGATGGGCGCGTGCTTCGACTGCACCGTGACGATCGACGGCGAGCGCAACGTGCAGGCGTGCCTCGTGCGCGTCGCGAACGGCATGAGGATCGACACGACGTGACGGTCGACGTCCTCGTGATCGGCGCCGGGCCTGCGGGGCTTGCAGCCGCGACGACGTGCGCGCAGCACGCGCTCTCGACGATGCTGGTCGACGAGCAGCCCTCGCCTGGCGGGCAGGTCTATCGCGGGGTCGCGGAGGCGCCGCTCGCGCGACGCAACATCCTCGGCCACGACTTCGCCGCCGGCGCATCGCTCGTCGATGCGTTCATGCGCTGCGGCGCGGGCTATTCGCCGGGCACGACGGTGTGGTCCATTGCGCGCCGCGCGATGGCGGGTTCGACATCGCGCTTCGCGTCGCGCGCGAATCGCGGCTCGTGCATGCGGGCGCCGTCGTGATCGCGACCGGCGCGCTCGAGCGTCCGTTTCCGATTTCCGGATGGACGCTGCCCGGCGTGATGATGGCCGGTGCAGCGCAGGCGCTGCTCAAGTCGTCGGGACTCGTCGCAAGAGAGGGCGTGGTGCTTGCGGGCAACGGGCCGCTCCTGTGGCTCGTCGCGTGGCAGTACGTCCGAGCCGGTGCGCCTCCCCTTGCGCTGCTCGACACCACGCCGCGCGGGCGTCTTGCGCAGGCGCTTCGCCACGCGCCTGCGTTCTTCGCGTCGTCGTACTTTGGCAAGGGACTTTCGCTCGTGCGCGACGTGCGGCGCCGCGTGCGCGTGGTCGAGTACGTCGACGCTCTTGCAATCGACGGCGACGACGTCGCGCGCGGCGTGCGGTATCGCGCGGACGGCCGCGCCGCGACGATCGGCGCCGACCATGTCTTCCTGCATCAAGGCGTCGTGCCGGACATCAATCTCGTGTCCGCGCTCGGCTGCGCCATCGAGTGGGACGATGCGAACGCGTGCTTTCGCCCGGTCGTCGATGCATGGGGCGGCACCAGCATCCCGGGCATCTACGTTGCGGGCGACGGTGCGGGGATCGGTGGTGCGCATGCGGCATCCGATACGCGGCCGCCTCGCGGCGCTCGCCGTCGCCAATGCGCAGGCCCGCATCGGCGGCGACGAGCGCGATCGCCTCGCCCGCCCGCTTTCGCGCGACCACGCGCAGGCGTTGCGGGGCCGCCGCTTTCTCGACGCGCTCTACCTTCCCGACGCCGCGTTCCGGAGGCCGCAAGGCGACACGATCGCCTGTCGCTGCGAGGAAGTGCGCGCCGGCGCCATCGCGCGCGCCGTGCGCGACGGATGTGCAGGCCCCAACCAGGTGAAGAGCTACACGCGCTGCGGCATGGGACCGTGCCAGGGCCGTTTTTGCGCGTTGACGGTCACCGAGATCATCGCGCACGAGTCGTCGCGGCCCGCTGCAAGCGTGGGCGCCCTGCATGCGCGATTCCCGCTGAAGCCCGTGACGCTTGCCGAAATCGCATCGCTGCCCGTCACCGACGGCGCGATGCGGGCCGTCGTTCGCTGACCGGTTGTGCGCCGCGGCAGCCAACGATGCGCGTTGTTCGAGGCCGAACATCGTTGCGCTGCAATATGGAACATCGCGCGGACGCGACTTCCAGGATCATTCGGAGGTATCGTGTCCGACTGAGCAGGGCACCCAAAGATCGATAACCCAACCGATTCCCTTGATAGACGCAAGCCGCGCAAGGGAGCGATTCAAACACCAGGAGGAGCAATGAAGAGCAGTCGTCGTCGCGTTGTACTGGGCTTTGCAGCGGGCATCGCGCTCGCAGGTGTCGGATTGCCGGCGATGGTTGCGGCGCAGGCGCCGAAGGTGCTCAAGATCTCGCACCAGTTCCCCGCATCCACGGGCGAGGATGGCGACTTTCGCGACCGACTCGCGAGGAAGTTCGCGGCCGAGGTCGAGAAGCGCACCAACGGCCAGATCAAGATCGAGGTCTATCCCAACGGCTCGCTCGTGAAGACCTTCAGCCAGTTCGGCGCGCTGCGCAAGGGCACGCTCGACATGTCGGTGCTGCCGGTCGCCTACGGCGGCGGCGAAGTGCCGGAGGCGAACCTCGGGCTCATGCCCGCGCTCGTGACGAGCTACGACCAGGGCCTGCGATGGAAGAACGCGCCGATCGGCAGGGAATGGTCGAAGATCCTCGACGACAAGGGCATCGTCATCCTGACCTGGGTGTGGCAGGCGGGCGGCATCGCGAGCAAGACCGATCCGATCGTCTCGCCGGACGACGCGAAGGGCAAGAAGGTCCGCGGCGGCAGCAAGGAAATGGACCTCATGATCAAGGGTGCGGGGGGTGCCGTCACCAATGTGCCGAGCAACGAGATCTACAACGCGATGTCGAGCGGCGTGCTCGACGGTGCGCTGACGTCGTCCACCTCGCTCATCAGCTTCAAGCTGGCAGAGAACTCCAAGGCCGTGACCACCGCGCGCAACAAGGCGATCTGGTTCATGTTCGAGCCGCTCGTGATCTCGAAGGACACGTGGAGCAAGCTCACGCCCGACCAGCAGAAGATCATGGTGGAGGTGGGCGCGTCGCTCGAGCAATTCGCGAAGGACGCGGCGCAGGCGGACGACAAGGAGCTTGCGAACGTGTTCCAGAAGGCAGGCGCCAAGGTCGTGGACATGGACGAAGCCGCGTTCCTCAAGTGGCAGGCCATCGCGAAGGACACCGCGTACAAGGACTTCGAGACCAACGTCAAGGACGGCAAGAGGCTCCTCGACATGGCGCTTTCGGTCAAGTAGCCGTGACGACCGGCATCCCGGAGCACGCGGCGGGGACGCCGGTCCCCGCCTCGACGGGCTTGTGGTCCCGCTTCGTGCGGGGCCTTCAATGGTTCAACACGGTCACCGGTTACCTGTCCGGGATCGTGATCGTCGTGTGCAGCGCCGTGATCGTGTTCGAGGTCGTCGTCCGCTATGTCTTCAAGTGGGCGACCGACTGGGAAATCGAGATGTGCGTGATCCTCCTCATCATCGCGACGTTCATGAGCGCGGCGTACACGCAGCTCTTGCGCGGACACGTGACGATCGAGGTGCTGGAGCACGTGCTGTCGCAGCGCGTGAACCGATGGCGCTTCCTCGTCGGTGACGTGCTGTCGTTCGTCTTCTGCGCTTTCGTCGCCGGCAACGCGTGGTACTTCTACCTCGAGGCGGCGCAGGACGGCCGTGTCAGCAACAGCTCGTGGGGCCCGAAGTTGTGGATTCCCTATGTCTTCATGGCGATCGGCATGACCACGCTCGCCCTCCAGCAGCTCGTGCAGATCGTCGAGAGCCGCCGCGCAGGCGCAGCGGGTGCGCGCGCGCAGGCTGCGACCGCCGGCGCCGAGTGGACCGAATGATGACGACGGGCCAGATCGGACTCCTCTACGGCGGCATCACGTTCGTCCTGCTGTTCTCGGGGATGCCCATCGCATTCGCGCTCGGCCTGTCGGCGCTCGGCTTCATGGCCGTGTTCATGCCCACCGCCAACCTGTGGTCGGTCGCCGAGACGATGTACGCCGAGCTCGACAATTTCACGCTCCTCACCATTCCGCTCTTCGTGCTGATGGGCGCCGCCATCGGCAAGACGCGCGCGGGGTCCGACGTCTATGGGTCGCTCAACGCGTGGCTGCACAAGGTGCCGGGCGGTCTCGGCCTCGCCAACGTCTTCGCATGCTCCGTGTTCGCGGCGATGTGCGGCAGCTCGCCCGCCACGTGCTCGGCGATCGGGTCGTCCGGCATTCCGCAGCTCATCAAGCGCGGCTATTCCGAGGGACTCGCGGCGGGGCTCATCGCGGCGGGCGGCACGCTCGGCATCCTGATCCCGCCATCGCTGACGCTCATCCTGTACGGGCTCGCGTCCGAGACGTCGATCGGTCGACTGTTCATGGCCGGCTTCGGTCCAGGATTGATGCTGACGCTGATGTTCGCGGCCTGGGTCGTGTTCAAGTATCGCCTCGAGTACCGGGCCGCGCTGCGTGTTGCGAAGGAGCGCGGCACGCAGGCGGCGATCCTCGAGGAGGATGACATCACGTGGCGCGACCGGTTCGAATCGCTGCCGCGCTTCCTGCCGTTCATCGTGCTCATCGTCGTCATCATGGTGGCCATGTACGACGGATGGGCGACGCCGTCGGAGGTCGCGGGCATCGGCGCGCTCGGCGCGATCCTGATGGTCGTGACGCTCTACAAGTGCTACCGCAAGGAAGACCTGGGCGCGATTCTCTCGGGAACGGTGCGCGAGAGCACGATGATCATGATGATCATCGCCACGTCGTTCCTCTTCACGTACGTCATGAGCTATCTCGGCATCACGCAGGCCGGCGCGCAGTGGCTCGTGTCGATGGGATTCGGCAAGTGGGAATTCGTCCTGTGGAGCAGCGTGTTCATGGTGGTGCTCGGATTCTTCCTGCCGCCGGTGGCGATCATCCTCATGGTCACGCCGATCATCCTGCCCTCGCTCAAGGCGCTGCAGATCGATCTCGTGTGGTACGGCATCATCATGACGATCCTGATGGAGATGGGCCTCATCCACCCGCCGGTCGGGCTCAACCTGTTCGTCATCCAGGGAATCGCGCCGCAGATCAAGCTGCGCAACATCATCTGGGGCACGATGCCGTTCATCCTCATCATGGTGCTGGGCATCGTCATTCTCTGCTTCGTGCCGGACATCGCGCTGTGGCTGCCCAATCACGTCTACAAGGGCGCCTGATGCCGCGCGGATTCGGCTCGCACAGGAAATGCGCGCGGGTATCCGCGCAGCGGCGATAGGCTCCACTCGTCCGCCGGGAAGTCGTCGCAGGAACTCGTGCGGGGTTAAACTGGTCGGACGACTCATGGGCGCGAACGACACCCGGGCCGCATCCGCATCCGCCGCATCGACGCTGATGACGGCGGAGCGCACGTACGCGGCGCGCAACTACGATCCGCTGCCCGTCGTGCTCTCGCACGGCGAAGGCGCGTGGATCACCGACGTCACGGGCCGCCGCTACCTCGATCTCATGAGCGCGTATTCGGCGGTGAGCTTCGGGCATGCGCATCCCGACATCATCGGCGCGCTCGTTGCGCAGGCGGGCGAGCTCGCCGTCACGTCGCGCGCGTTCTTCAACGATCGCCTGCCGCTCCTGCTCGAGCGCGTCACGCGGCTCACGGGATTGCCGCGCGCCATTCCATCGAGCGGCGGCGCCGAAGCGGTCGAGACGTCGCTCAAGGCGGTGCGCAAGTGGGCCTACAAGGTCAAGGGCGTGCCCGCCGATCGGGCCGAAGTGATCGTGTGCCGCAACAACTTCCATGGACGCTCGATCACTATCGTGGGCTTTTCGTCGGAAGCGCAATATCGCGAAGGCTTCGGGCCGTTTCCGCCGGGGTTCGTCGCGATTCCCTACGGCGACACTGCCGCGCTCGAAGCGGCGATCACGCCCAACACGGCCGCCTTCCTCGTCGAGCCCGTGCAAGGCGAGGGCGGCATCGTCGTCCCGCGCGACGGCTACCTCGCCGACTGCGCGCGCATATGCCGCGACCGTCGCGTGCTGCTCATTTGCGACGAAATCCAGACAGGGCTGGGGCGCACGGGCTACGTCCTCGCGTGCGAGCACGACCAGGTGCAGCCGGACGGCGTGATCCTGGGCAAGGCGCTGGGCGGCGGATTGCTGCCCGTGTCGATGTTCGCCGCGACCGACGACGTCATGCAGGTCTTCGCGCCGGGCGATCACGGCAGCACGTTCGGCGGCAATCCGCTCGCCTCCGCGGTGGCGCTCGCAGCGCTCGACGTGCTCGAGCGCGAGAACCTGTGCGCGCGCTCGGCGTCGCTCGGCGCGTGGCTCCTTGCGGAACTGCGCAAGATCGACAGCCCGCTCGTCACCGCCGTGCGCGGCCGCGGCATGTTCATCGGCATCGAGGTCGACACGGCGAAGGTGAGCGCGCGGGCGGTCGTCGACCGCCTGCTCGAGCGCGGGCTCCTGTCCAAGGACACGCACGGCACGGTCGTGCGCATCGCGCCGCCGCTCGTGATCGCGCGCGAGGATCTTGCGTGGGCGGTCGGCGAAATCGCCGCGACGTTCCGCGACCTCGAAGGACACGTCCCCTCCACCGCTTGACTGCGCGTGCAACGGGCTCGCGGCAACCGCCCGTATACTCGCGACCCGCATGCGCGCTCTTGCCATCCTGCTGCTGCTCGTCGCCGGTACGGCGTGCGCCGACGGCCGCATCTGCATCTCGCACGACGTGCTTCTGTTCGGCGAGCAGGCCGTCGGCACGTCGGTGACGCAATCGGCATCCGTGGCCAATTGCGGCGACGCGCCGTTCGCTTTCACGGGCGTTTCCGTTCATCCGGCCACGGCGCCTGCGTACAACGTCGACACGACGTGCGCGACCGGCCAGACGCTCGCACCCGGCGCGTCGTGCGAGGCCCGCGTCACGTTCGCGCCGTCGGCGCCCGGGCAGGTGTCGGGCGGCGTGTGGCTTCACAACACCACCGGCACGCCGGACCAGATCGTCACGTTCTACGGTCGCGGCGTCGATGCGCGAACGGGCACGGCGACGCTCGTCTTCGAGCCCGGAACGCTCGCGTTCGCGCCACAGGCCGTCGGCACGACGTCGAGCACGCAAACGCTGACCTTGCGCAACCTGGGGCCCGCCGATCTCACGATGACGGCGCTCGTGTTGAACGGGCCCACCCCGTACGACTTTCGCTTTCCGGGCACGTGCATGCTCGGCGTTGCATTGCCCGCGGGGGCATCGTGCGACCTCTACTTCAACTTCTCCCCGGCCGCGCCCGGCACGCGCCTCGCGCGCCTCAACGTCGACGCGCCCCAGCTCGCGTCGCTCGCCATCACGACGATCAGCGGCACGGGCATTGCGGCAGCGACCATGCCGCCGGCCGTCGACGCGATCGAGTTCTACAACGCATCGTTGAACCACTATTTCCTGACGGCGGTGCCGCAGGAGGCCGACGCGATCGACAAAGGCGCGGTCGGCCCGGGCTGGATCCGGACGGGCTTTACGTTCCGCGCATACGCCGCGGACGTCGACGCGAAGGAAGCGTTGCCGGTGTGCCGGTTCTTCGGCACGCCCGGACTCGGCCCGGACGCGCACTTCTTCACGGCGGACACCGCGGAGTGCGGCCTCGTGAAGGCCAACCCGCGCTGGCTGTACGAAGGCATCGCGTTCCGCGCGCTGGTGCCCACGACCGGGTCGTGCCCGCCGGGCAGCGCGGCCGTCGTGCGGTTCTATTTGCCGGGACTCAGCGTGAGCGCGTCGCGTCATCGCTACGTGCGCGACGTCGCGGAAATCGCGCGCATGCGAAGCGTGGGATGGATCGAGGAAGGGCCGGTGTTCTGCAGTCCCGCATGACTTCGACGGGCGTGCGCCGCCGGTAGGGTGATCGCACGGACGCGCGGGCTATACTCCGTCAATGTCCGCTACCGCCGCGGCGGTCCAGCTCGTCGTCGCCATCAGCTCCCGCGCGCTCTTCGACTTCGAGGAGGAGAACGCGCTCTTCGACCCGCGCGACGACCGCCCGTACATCGAGTTCCAGCTCGCCCGCCTCGACCGGCTCGCGAAGCCGGGCGTCGCCTTTCGCCTCGTGCGCAAGTTGCTGGGGTTCAATGCCGACGGCGTCAAGCGCGTCGAGGTCGTCATCCTGTCGCGCAACGACACGTACTCCGGCTTGCGCGTCATGAAGTCGGTCGCGGGCAACAAGCTCGCCATCGAGCGCGCCGTGTTCACGCGCGGACGCGAGCCGTGGGCGTACCTGCGGCCGCTCAACGCCAATCTCTTCCTGTCGCGCAACCCGCAGGACGTGCGCGACGCGCTCAACGCGGGCTTCCCCGCCGCCGTCATCTACACGGGCATCGAGGGCAACGACTCGCATCCCGGCGAGGTGCGCATTGCGTTCGACGGCGACGCGGTCCTGTTCGGCGACGACGCCGAGCGCGTCTTCCGGGAGCAGGGGCTCGACGCATTCCAGGCGCACGAAGCCGATCACGCCTCGCGGCCGCTGCCGCCCGGCCCGTTCAAGCCGCTCCTGGAAGCGCTGCACCGGCTGCAGCAGGCCGACGACCGCGACAAGGTGCCGATGCGCGTGCGCACGGCGCTCGTCACGGCGCGCGGCGCACCGGCGCACGAGCGCGCGGTTCGCACGCTCATGGACTGGAACATCCACGTCGACGAGGCGATGTTCCTCGGCGGGCTCGACAAGGGGCCGTTCCTGCGCGAGTTCGAGCCCGACTTCTTCTTCGACGACCAGACGCGCCACGTTCGCTCGGCGTCGCAGCACGGCCCTGCCGGACACGTTCCGCACGGCATCGCCAACGAAAAGTTCGAGGTCGACGAATGACGTCACCGTCCGACCCGTTCGCGCTTGCGCACTGGCGGCGCACCGTCGCTGCCCTGTATGCGCAAGTCCGCGAGCGCACCGAAGACCGGCGCGCACAGTGCGAATCTTTCCGTCGGGCCAAGGACGATCTCTTCCGCTCGCATCCGCAGAGTCCCATCGCCGAGCACTTGCGCGCCGATTGGCCGGGCGTGCGGTGGTTTCCGTACGATCCGGCGGGGCGGGTCGACGCCGCAATCGAGCCGGCGTCATCTCGCGAGACGTTCGACATCGCGCTCGCGAGCGACGGCGTCCTGCATTGCACGCGCGTCGGGCTCGCGCACTTCACGATGGCAGGGCGTGAGGCGAGCCTTGCGATGTACTGGCTGGAAGGCTACGGCGGCGGACTGTGGCTTCCGTTCGCCGATGCCACGACCGGTGTGACGACCTACGGCGGCGGCCGTTATCTCTACGACACGATCAAGGGCGCGGACCTCGGCGTCCGCGCAACGTCGATCGTGCTCGACTTCAACTACGCGTACAACCCGTCGTGCGCGTACGACGAGCGCTGGTCGTGCCCGCTGTCTCCCGCGGAGAACCGCCTCGGGTTCGCGGTCGAAGCGGGCGAGCGCCTCGGGTAGCACATCCGCGCGGTGCGTACGCCTGCGCGCGTGCGATACCATAGCCGCGCCCAATGCCCCGGAGTTGCCGATGCGTGCACTACAGAATTGCCTGCTCGTCGCGTGCGTGATTGCGATCGCCTCGCCGACCGCCGTCGCGCAGATGATGCAGCAAGGCCCCAAGCTGTTCATCGCTGGCAGCGGCCCGGACGACTTGTGGGAGATCGCGACGAAGGCCGAGATGTCCGGCATGTCGATGCCGGCGCAGACGAGCCAGGTCTGCATCAAGAAGGGCCGCAACGTCGGTGAGGCGTCGGTGCCGAAGCAGGACAACTGCAAGGTCACCGAGATGAAGACGACGGGCAACAAGACGACGTTCGCGATGGAGTGCACGGGCCAGGAGCCGATGTCGATGCGCGGCGAGACGACCGCGACGCCGACGACGTTCGACACGCGGATGTCGATGAAAGGCACGAAGAAGGGCAGCGACGTCGACATGACCATGACGTCGGTCGGCAAGCGCCTTGGCGCATGCACGGACCAGAGCGAGCAGGCCATCGCCGGCATGAAGGCGCAGGGCCAGGCCGAGCTCGCCAAGGTATGCGGCGAAGCCGCAGACAAATTCCAGTACACCATGTTCGGGCAAGGCATGGCGTGCGAAGGCAATCGCAAGGTCCTGTGCGACAAGGTCAGCGGCCTGGCACCCGGGATGATGAAGCCGGCGGGATTCCGCGCCGCGGTCGACAAGCCCGGCATCGACAGCGTGCGCGGCTCGTTCGATGCGTGCGCGTCGTCCTCTCCCAGACCGGACTTCACCGCCACCGCGAAGGCGGCGTGCGGCGAGGCGGTCGTCGCCCGCGACTGGTCGTTCCTCGGCATCGGTGCCTGCGATGCCGAAGTGATGCAGCAGGCGCCGTCGAAGTGCGTCGGCCGCGACTACTACACGGTGGACAAGTCGCTGGTGCCGATGTGCAACCGCTACGCGATGCTTTCGCGCGGCGCGATGTCCAATGCCAATGCCGCGCAAGGCGCACAGACTGCGCAACCCGCGCAGGCCGAGGCGCAGAAGCCCGACGCGGTCAAGCAAGGTTTGGACGCGGTCCGCAAGCTGCTTCCGTTCTGACGGTCCATGCTTACCGCGCTCGCGGTCGCGGCCGCGGCGTTCGCGCTCGGCGCGCATCGCGCCGATGCACAGGCCGTCGATCGCTGGCCCGGCGTTGCAGCGGCGTACGTCGTGGAAGTCGATGGCATCGAGCGCTGGTCGCACGCTGCGAACGCGCGCCTGCGGCCGGCGAGCCTCACCAAGATCCTCACGGCGCTCATTGTCATCGAGAGCGGTGGCGACGACGCGATCGTGACCGTGAGCGCGCGCGCCGCGTCGGCGCAGGGCGCGCGCATTGGCCTGCGGCGCGGCATGCAGCTGCGCGTGGGCGACCTGATGACTGCGATGCTGTTGCGCTCCGCCAACGACGCGTGCCTCGCCCTCGCCGAGCACGTCGCACGCAACGAGCAAGCCTTCGTGGCGCGGATGAACGCGCATGCAAGCGCGCTCGGCCTCGCCGACTCGCACTTCGAGAACGCCTGCGGATTCGATGCGCCCCGGCACCGCGCGTCGGCACGCGATCTCGCGCACCTGGCTCGCCTCGCGATGGCCGACCCGCGGTTTGCGGCGATCGTCGGGCGCGAGCGGGGCGATGCGCGCACGCGTGACGGCCGCGTCTTCGCGTTCGACAACACCAATGCGCTGATCGGCCGCGTCGACGGCGCGCGTGGCGTCAAGACCGGCTGGACCCAGGCGGCGGGGCGCTGCCTCGTCGCGTTCGCGGAGCGGCGCGGCACGGCGGTCACGCTCGTCCTGCTCGGCGCGCCGGACCGCTGGTGGGACGCCGTCGCCATGATCGAGACGGCGTTCGAAGAGGCGCGCGCATCCCCGGCCCCGCCGAAGTGAGCGCGCGCAGCGCTGGCGCGGTCGTCGTCGCCGCGGCGCTCGCCGCCTACGCGTTGGCGGGAGGCACCGCGTTCCAGTACGACGACTTCCGTGTGATCGTCGGCGACGCACGGGTGCACGACTGGTCCGCATGGGCGTCGTCGATGCCCGGCATGCGCGCGCTCACCAAGGCGACGTACGTCGCGAACTGGACAACGGCGCCGTCGGCTGCGGCGTTCGCGTGGACAGGCGTCGGCCTGCACATCGCGTGCGCGCTGCTCGTGCTCGTGCTCGCCCGGCGCTGGGTGCCAGCCATGGCGCGCGACTGCCCGCGCCCGGGATTGGCAGCGCTCCTCTGCGCGCTCGTGTTCGCCCTGCATCCCGCGCAGACCGAGGCCGTCGTCTACGCTGCCGCACGATCCACCACGCTGTCGACGCTGGCGACGCTTCTCGGGCTGTACGCATGGGAGCGCGCGCGAACGGGATCGCGTGCACGCTGGATCGCACTTTGCGCGCTCGCGCTGGCGGCGTCGCTTGCCGCGCGCGAGGCCGCCTGGACGCTGCCGTTTGCCATCGTGCTCGTCGAGCTGGCCCGCGGCGCGCGCTTGCGCGATGCGATGCGCGCAACTGCATCGCTGTGGATCGCGCTCGCCGCGCTCGTTGCGATCGGCACGACGATCGCGGCGCATCGCCGGCTGCTGGCGTCGAGCATCGCAATCCGCGGGCCGCTCGACAATCTCGTGGCGCAGGTCGACGCCGTCTTCCATCTCGTCACGCATCCGCTGCTCACGATGCGCCTCAACTTCGACCCCGACCTCGCGGTCCGCGACGCGATCGACGTCGCGTGGCTCGCGAAGCTGGCGGCGATCGTCGCGGTGCTCGCTTTCGGAGCGCAGCAGCTGCGCCGCCGCCCGTGGCTCGGCTTCGCGATCCTGTGGTTCGCGCTCGCGTTGGCGCCCACGCACAGTTTCCTCGCACGCCTCGAGCTCGCCAACGACCGCCAGCTGTATCTCGCCATGGTGGGGCCTGCGCTCGCCATCGGTGTCGCCCTCGCCACCATGCGCGCTGGCGCGCTTCGCGTCGCGGCGGCGGTTGGGGTCTCCGCCATGCTCGGGTTCGCGACGTTCGTGCGTGTCGGCGACTATTCGAGCGAATCGCGGCTATGGAGCGCCACCGTGCGCGCGAGCCCGCGGAACGCCCGCGCGTGGAACAACCTGGGATACGCACTGGCGGCGCAAGGTGACGCGGCAGGCGCTCGTGCGGCGTACGAGGCGGCGCTGGCGATCGATCCTGCGAGCCCGCGTGCGCGAGGCAACCTCGACGCGCTGCGACGCTAGGCTACTTCGCCTTCTTCGCGGCTTTCGGCTTCGCGGCACGGTTGCGCGCAATGGCTTCGCGCACGAGCGCCTTGAACGCGGTGGCGTCGATCGCCTCGCCCTCGTGGATGTCGATCGCGCGGCGCACGTTGCCCTCGAGGCTCGAGTTGAAGAGGCGCGCGGGATCGTCGAGCGACGCGCCCTTGGGAAACGTGAGCTTCACGACCTTCTTGTACGTCTCGCCCGTGCAGATGATGCCCTCGAGCGACCACACGGGGACGTCCCACTTCCATTCCTCGACGACGTCCTTGTCGGCAGCCGTGATCAGCGTGCGGATGCGGCGAAGCGTATCGGCGCGCCAGTCGCCGAGTCCCTCGATCTTCGCGTCGATCATCCGCGACGCGGACGTGTCATCCGGCGAATCGCTTTTCTTCATGCCTGGTTCTGCTACTCGAGCACGCGGCCGAAGAACGGATATTGCGGATCGTGGTAGTTCGGCGTCGACGCGTAGCCCGGCGTGACGAGCGAGTCGACGAGCGCCTCGTCTTCCTCGCTCCACGCGGTGCCGATGGCGCCGACGTACTCGTCCCACTGCTCCATCGTGCGCGGCCCGGCGATCACGGTGGACACGATCTGGTTCGCCCACAGCCAGGCAAGCGCGAATTGCAGCAGCGACCGGCCGGTCCTCTGCGCATGCTCGCGCAATTTCTGCGCGATCACGAACGACTCTTCGCGAAGCTCCGTCTCGGTGATGCGCCGGTCGCCGCGCGCGCCGCGCGAACCTTCGGGCAGCGGCATGCCGGGCGCGTACTTGCCGGTGAGCACGCCGCGTGCGGCAGGCGAATAGGGCGCCACGCCCAGGCCGTAGTAGTCGCACGCCGGCAGCACTTCGACTTCGGGCATGCGATTGAGCAGGTTGTAATACGGCTGGCACACGACCGGCCGCGCCACGCCCTGCGCCTCGCACTCGGCGACGATCTCCGCGATGCGCCATCCGCGGTAGTTGGACACGCCGAAGTACCGGATCTTGCCGCTGCGCAGCAGCTCGCCGACGGCGCCGATCGTCTCGGCCAGCGGCGTGTCGGGGTCGTCCTTGTGCAGGTAATAGATGTCGATGTAGTCGGTGCCGAGCCGGCGGAGGCTGTCGTCGCACGCCTGCAGCACCCAGCGCCGCGACAGGCCGCCGTCGTACGGCGCCTTGGTCATCACGTTCGCGCACTTGGTCGCGAGGATCCACTCGCGCCGATGCGGCTTGATCGCCGCGCCGACGATGCGCTCCGATGCGCCCTTGGTGTAGACGTCGGCCGTATCGATGAAGTTGAAGCCTGCGTCGTGCGCCTTCCCGATGATCTGCGCCGAAGCCGCTTCGTCGGTGCGGTCGCCGAACATCATGGCGCCGAGGCAGAGGGGCGCCACCTGCAAGCCGCTATCGCCCAGCCGGATGTATTTCATGAGGCCATTATAATCGCGCGTCCCCTCAAGGCTCCGCGATGCGGAGCCTCACACGAATCCCATGAACGTTCTATTCGAGGACGACGGCCAGCTCCGGGCCGGCGCCGTGCTCGCCGATCAAGACACCTCGCTGATGGTCGAGGCCGCGTCCGGCAAGCGCATGAAGGTCAAGGCAGGCCACGTCCTGCTGCGATTCGTGTCGCCCGGACCGACGGAAATGCTCGGCGACGCGCACACGCTCGCGGCCGAGCTCGATCCGAACTTCCTCTGGGAGGCGAGTGAGGACGGCGAGTTCGCGTTCTCCGATCTCGCGCGCGAGTACTACGGCGGCAGTCCGACGCCGGCGCAATCGGCGGCGGTCGCGCTGCTGCTGCACGCGTCGCCCATGCACTTCTACAAGAAGGGCAAGGGCCGATATCGCAAGGCGCCGCCTGATTCGCTCAAGGCGGCGCTCGCGTCCGTCGACCGCAAGGCCCGCGAAAGCGAGCAGATAGCGTCGTGGGTGAGCGAGCTCGCCCAGAATCGCATGCCGGACGCACTGCGCGCCCGGCTTGCGATGCTGCTCTACAAGCCGGACAAGAACACGCTCGAGTGGAAGGCGCTGAGCGCGGCCTGCGACGCGCGCAAGACGAATCCGGTGGAGCTCCTCGCCGCGTGCGGCGCCATTCCGTCGACCCACGAGTATCACTTCGGCGCGTTCGTTGCAGAAGCGTTCCCGCATGGCCTCGGGTTCCCCAGCTGGGGCGCGCTGCCGCCTGTCGCGGAGCTGCCGCGAAGCGTCGCGCGAGCGTTCTCGATCGACGACGCGAGCACGACCGAGATCGACGACGCATTCTCGGTGCGCGAGCTTCCCAACGGCCACTACGAGGTGGGCATCCACATCGCGTGTCCCGCGCTCGCGATACGGCGTGACGAGCCGCTCGACCTCATCGCACGCGCGCGGCTGTCCACGGTCTACATGCCAGGCCGCAAGCTCACCATGCTGCCCGAGGAGGCGATCGACGCGTTCACGCTCAAGGCCGGAACGGCGCCGCCCGCGCTGACGCTTGCCATCGAGGTGTCGCCCGACGGCGTCCCGATCGCGAACACGACGCGCGTGGAGCGCGTCGACGTCGCGACCAACCTGCGCCTGGACGCATTGACGAGCGCGTTCGCCAACGCCTTGCCGTCGCCCGCGGATCCGCCGTGGACGCAGGAGCTGCGCGTACTGTGGAAGCTCGTGCAGCACCTGTCGGAGTCGCGCGGCAAGAACGACTTCAACAGGATCGATTACGCGTTCGTCGTCGACTGGGACGCGGCGCCCGACGGGCGCGTGGCGATCGTGCCGCGCGAGCGCGGCAGCCCGCTCGACAAGCTCGTTTCCGAGCTCATGATCCACGTCAACAACACGTGGGGCCGTCTCCTGGCCGACCACGACGCGGCGGGGCTGTACCGCGTCCAGTCCGGCGGCAAGGTCAAGATGAGCACGCGGCCCGGCGAGCACCAGGGTCTCGGCCTCATGCATTACCTCTGGGCGAGCTCGCCGCTGCGCCGCTACAGCGATCTCGTGAACCAGCGGCAGGTTCTGGCGGTCGTGCAGGGGGAAACGCCGCCGTACGGCGTCAACGACGCAGGCCTATTTGCGGCACTTGCGGACTTCGAGGCGACGTACAGCCAGTACGCCGAGTTCCAGGACCGCATGGAACACTACTGGTGCCTGCGCTGGCTGTTGCAGGAAAACGTCACCGAAACGACCGCCCGAGTGATCCGGGAAAACCTGCTCCGGTTCGAGTCAATTCCGGTCGTCGCCAGAGTGGCGGACGTGCCGACCTTGCCGCCGGACACGCCCGTCCGCGTGGCGATCGGGCGTATCGATCTCCTGTCGGCGACGCTCGAATGCCGGTACGCCGGCCCGGCGGTCATGACGGCGCCATGACATCCGCATACAATGGGGCGTAAATATTGCTTTTGCCCTTGCCGTGCCTCGACGCGCGACGCCGATCAAGCCAGCCCAGGATTCACCCGCACAGCCTGATGTGCCGGCGGTGCTCGCCCGTCCCACGGCGGTCCCGGCCGTTCCAGGTGCCGTGCCGCGCAAACGGTCTCCTGCCAAGCCCAAGCCGCTGATCGTGGCTCCGGAGGTGCCTGCCGTGGCGCCGGCGCGCGCGGCAGCCGCCCGCGCGGCGCAGCGCGCGCATCGCGCCTGCAGGTGCGCTTCCGCCGGCCACCATCCCGCGCGAGGCGCTCGTCTCGCCGCGGCACGATCGCCTGCTCGCTTCGGCGATCGGCATCTCGGTCCTGCTGCATCTCATCGTCCTCACCATCCACTTCAGCCCGTTCACCCTCAAGTCGACGAAGGACACGGGACCGCCGCTCGAAGTGGCGCTCGTCAACGCCAAGACCGCGGCCAAGCCCGTCAAGGCGGACGTGCTCGCCCAGCACAACCTCGACGGCGGCGGCAATACCGACGCCGATCGCCGCGCGAAGACGCCGCTGCCGGTGCTGCCGAGGAACGCGCCCGACCAGCACATCGCGGTGGCGACGCAAAAGGTCGAGGAGCTCGAGAAGCAGACGCGCGAGCTGATGACGCAGATTCGCAACGCGCCGGTGGCGCCGGCGATGCAGGCGCAGACCGAGGCGAAGGAGCGCACCGATGCGCCGACCGCGAACGAGCTCATGCAGAGGACGCTCGAGGCGATGCGCCTCGAGGCGCAGATCGCGAAGGACATGGACGCGTACCAGAAGCGTCCGAAGCGGCGCTTCATCGGCGCCCGCGCCGAGGAGTACCGTTTCGCGCGCTATGTCGAGGACTGGCGGCTCAAGATCGAGCGCGTCGGCAACCTCAACTATCCCGAAGCGGCGCGCAAGCAGAAGCTGTACGGCAGCCTGCTCCTCACCGTGTCGATCCGCGCCGACGGCTCGGTCGAGAACGTCGAGATCAGCCGCGGATCCGGCAACCGCATCCTCGACGCGGCTGCCGTGCGCATCGTGAACATGTCCGGGCCGTTCGCAGCGTTCCCGCCCGACATCAAGCGCGACACGGACATCCTCCACATCACGCGGACGTGGACGTTCACGAAGGCGGATCTGCTCGAAGCGAAGTAACGTCGCAGCAGCGGCTGCGTGACCGGGCACAATGACGGGCATGGACCGCTACGCCGTCGTCGGCAATCCCATCGCTCACTCGCGGTCGCCGCAGATCCACGAGGTGTTCGCGCGCGACGCGCGCCAGGCCATGCGCTACGAGCGGCTGCTCGCGCCACTCGACGGATTCGCCGCGACCGTCGCGCAATTCGCGGCGCAAGGCGGCAAGGGCCTCAACGTCACGGTGCCCTTCAAGATCGAGGCGCTGGCGCTCGCGCGTTCGGCGAGCGATCGCGCGAAGGCAGCCGGCGCGGCCAACACGCTGAAGCGCGACGGCGACGGGTGGTACGCCGACAACACCGACGGCGCCGGCATCGTGCGCGACCTGACGAGGAACCTCGACGTCGTGCTCGCCGGCCGCGACGTGCTCGTGCTCGGTGCGGGCGGCGCCGCGCGTGGCATCCTGCTGCCGCTCTTCGACGAGAACGTGCGCTCGCTCGTGATCTCCAATCGCACGGCCGACCGGGCCGATGCGCTCGCGTCCGCCTTCGCGTCGCGCGGTCCCGTCACCGCGGTGAGGCCCGATGCGCTCGCCGGGCGCACGTTCGACGTCGTGATCAACGCGACGAGCGCGGGATTGAAGGGCGACGTCGCTTGGCCATGGCCCACCGGCTTGTTCCGCCCGGGCGCGTTCGCCTACGACATGATCTACGGCGACGGCGGCACGACGTTTCTGCGGTGGGCGCGCGCGCAGGGCGTTGCGCGCAGCGCGGACGGCATCGGCATGCTGATCGAGCAGGCGGCGGAGAGCTTCTTCCTGTGGCGCGGCGTGCGGCCCGCATCCGCGTCGGTGTTCTCGCTCTTGCGTCCTTCCTGATCCGCCGCCGGCATGATCGTGCGCATCGTTGCGTGGACCCTGGCCGGCCTCGCGCTCGTCGTCGTCGCGATCAACCTCTGGTTCGCCGCGCACATCTGGTGGTGGCGCGACCACCCGGTGGGCGAGACCTCCTTCATGGCGTATCGCATGGAGGAGCTGCATGCGAAAACTCCGAAGGCGGAGATTGCCTATCGCTGGGTTGGATACGACCGCATCTCGAACAACCTGAAGCGTGCGATGGTCGCCGCCGAGGACGCGAAGTTCGTCGATCACGAGGGCTTCGATTGGGACGGCATCCAGACCGCGATCGACAAAAACCAGAAGAAGGGGCGCGTCGTGGCCGGCGGCTCGACGATCACGCAGCAGCTCGCCAAGAACCTGTTCCTCACGCCTTCGCGCAGCTACGTGCGCAAGGCCGAGGAGGCCGTCATCACCGTCATGCTCGAGGCGTTCCTCCCCAAGCGTCGCATCCTCGAGCTCTATCTCAACGTCATCGAGTGGGGCAACGGCGTGTTCGGGGCCGAGGCCGCGGCGCGCAAGTACTTCGGCGTTTCGGCGGCAGCGCTGTCGCCCGAGCAGGCTGCGCGGCTCGCTGCGATGGCGCCCAATCCGCGCTTCTACGAGCGCAACCAGAGCGCGCCCGGCCTCAACCGCAAGATCGGGATCATCGTCGCCCGCATGCCGTCGGCGGAGTTGCCTTAGAATTACGCGTCCCGCTTTCGAGCGCAGCCAAGTCCTTGCCGACCGAACCTTCATGTCCGAGACCGTTGAAGACCAGGCGGGCGAACGCCCCGAGGCCGGCGAGCGCGTCCAGGATGCGCTGGTCGAGATCACGGCGCTCCTGCGCAAGGCGCGTCTCGTCGAAGGGCTCGTCCACGAGCAGCTCGAGCACGCGCCGGTAGCGGGCGAGCATCGCGGCGGGCTCGTCGAGAGCCTCGTTACCCGGCAGAACAAGGCGCAGCTGCAGCGCAGGCTCGACCGGCTGCACCCCGCCGACATCGCGTACGTCCTCGAAGCGCTGCCGCTCGACGAGCGGCTCTACATCTGGGACCTCGTCAAGGCCGACCGGGACGGGGAGATCCTGCTCGAGGTCTCCGACTCGGTCCGCGAATCGCTCATCTCCTCGATGGACACCGAGGAGCTCGTCGCGGCGGCGGAGACGCTCGACGCCGAGGAGATCGCGGATCTCGCACCCGACCTCCCGCAGGAGGTGATGGACGACGTCTTCTCGAGCCTGCCGGTCGAGGAGCGCGAGCAGCTGCGCGCGGCGATGTCCTTCGAGGACGACATGGTCGGCGCGCTCATGGACTTCGAGGACGTGCAGATCCGCCCCGACGTCACGCTCGAGGTCGTGCTGCGCTACCTGCGCCGCTTCGAGCAGCTGCCGTCGCAGACGGACCAGCTCTTCGTCGTCGACCGCGACGAGAGGCTCCTGGGCGTGCTGCCGGTGAACAAGCTCATCGTCAACGAGCCCGACAGGCTGGTCGAGGACCTCATGGAAGCGCCGGCGGTGACGCTCCTGCAGCACGAGAAGGCGAGCGAAGCGGCATCGGCGTTCGAGCGCTACGACCTCGTGTCGGCACCGGTCGTCGACACCAACGACAAGCTGGTCGGCCGCGTGACCGTCGACGAGATCCTCGACTTCGTGCGCAGCCAGGGCGAGGAGGAGATGCTCGCGCAAGCCGGCCTTCGCGAGGAGGAAGACGTCTTCGCCTCCGTGTGGAAATCGTTCCAGAACCGGTGGACGTGGCTTGCGGTGAACCTCGGCACGGCGTTCGTCGCGTCGCGCGTGATCGGCGCATTCGAGGGCTCGATCGAGAAGCTCGTCGCCCTCGCGGCGCTGATGCCGATCGTCGCGGGCATCGGCGGCAACTCCGGCAACCAGACGATCACGATGATCGTGCGCGCCGTAGCGCTCGGGCAGGTCACGCGCGAGCACGCGAACAAGCTCTTCCGCAAGGAGATCCTCGTCGCACTCCTCAACGGCGTCATATGGGGCGGCGTGATGGGCGTCGTTGCGACGATGCTCTACCGCGACTGGAAGCTGGGCCTCGTAATGGTCTTCGCGATGACGCTCAATCTCGTGCTGGCCGCCTCGATGGGCGTGCTGATCCCGATGACGATGCTGCGCTACGGGCGCGATCCGGCGCTCGGATCTTCGGTCCTGATTACCGCAGTCACGGATTCCGGCGGTTTCTTCATCTTTTTGGGTCTTGCGACCCTCTTCCTCGTCCGATGAATGGGGGGAATAATCGGGAGGCGGCCTTGTTGGCCACGGGTGAACCCGGTAGTGACATGACCTCGACGCCGCAGGATCCGCCGCTCCCGCAGCCCGAGCTCCTGGCTGCGTTGCCGCGCCTGCGCCGGTATGCGCGGGTGCTGACCGGCGATCCGACGCGCGCCGACGATCTCGTGCAGGAAGCGCTCGCGCGCGCATGGGAGAAGCGGCGGCTGTGGGCGGCGGGAAGCGATCTTCGCGCATGGCTGTTCACGGTGATGCACAACGTGTTCGTGAACCAGCGAGCGCTCGCGCGGCACGAGAAGCATCACGTGTCGCTCGACGGCGAGGGTGAAGGCACCGAGGCGTGGCAGATCCCGGTGCGGCCGATGCAGTACGTGCGCGTCGAGCTCATGGAGCTCATGCAGCACGTGGGACGCCTGCCCATCGAGCAGCGCGAGGTGCTGCTGCTCGCGGTGGTCGAGGAATTGCGATACGAGGAGATTGCGGCTGTGCTGGGAATTCCCGTCGGTACGGTGATGTCGCGGTTGTCGCGTGCGCGCGAGAAGCTGCGCGCGGCGTTTGCCGACAACGCCGGCCAGGCGCCGCTCAAGGTCGTCAAATGAAGACGTGGCCATGAATCCACTGTCCGTGACCGACGCCGACGTCAACGCGTACGTCGACGGGCAGCTCGCGCCTGCGCGCCTGCCGGCGGTCGAGGATGCGATCGGCCGCGATCCGGCGCTCGCGGCGCGCGTCGCGGAACTGCGCCGGCAGAACGCCGCGCTGCGCGATGCGTTCGACACGTGGATCGCGGAAGCGCCGCCGGCGCGGCTCGTTGCCGCGACGATGTCCGATCCCACCCGCCGGCGCTCGCCGCCGTGGCTGCGCGCAGCGTTCGCCGCGGCCGCGTCGCTCATCGTTGGCCTCGGCATCGGGTGGTTCGGCCGCGACGCGACTCTGCAGCGCGAAGGAACGCCCACGTCGTTCACGCGCCAGGCGGCGCTCGTCCATGCGCTGTATGCGAGCGACGCCAACCGGCCGGTCGAGATCTGGGCCGCGGAAGAGCAACGCCTCGTGCGCTGGCTGTCGCGCCGCCTCGGCTTCCAGGTGCGCGCGCCCGATCTCAATTCGCTTGGCTTCGCGCTCGTCGGCGGCCGGCTGGTGGCCGGCAACGAGAATCCGACTGCGCTCTTCGTCTACGAGAACCAGGACAAGCAGCGCCTCACGCTGCAGGTGCGCAAGCCCACCGTGCCGCAGCACGAGACGGCATTCCGCTACGCGGTGGAGGACGGCGTGGGCGTGTACTACTGGCTCGAGGAGAATTGCACGTACGCGCTGTCGGGCAACCTCGACCGCGCGCAATTGCTCGCGATCGGCCGCGTGGTCTACGGCCAGCTCGCTGCGCTGGAGGCGGCGCCGCCCAAGTAACGCATACCCGTCGCGTACAACGCCTCGACTTCGTTGCCCGTCAGTCCCGGCATGTCCGGCTTCACGGTGTACCCGATACGCGTCTGCAGGTACGCGAGATGCCGATACCCTTCGGGAAAACGCGCGAGCAAGCCGGCGTCGAGCGCGAGCTTCGCGGCGGGGTCCACGGGATCGAGCCGGTCCTTCTCGTAGATCGGCTGGCGCAGCACCAATCCCCATCGATCGCTGCGCTTCTCGAGAAAGTCGTAGAAGCGGCCGGTGCACACGACGTCGCACATCACGCCGTCCACACTGGCGCGCTGCGAGATCGTCATCTTCGTTTGCGCGATGGCTCGGTCGCCTTCGAGGTCGATCGACGTGCCGCCGAGGAAGTGCAGGATGCGCACGCCGCGCGCGAAGCCCTCGCGGCTCACGCGGATGAACTCGCTCGCGGGGCCCTGGAACCACGTCGCCATCATGCGGCCGTCGTCGTGCCACACGCGGGCGAAGCGCTCCCAGTCGCCAGCGTCGCGCCAGACGACCCAGTTCTCGACGAGCTCGCGGATCGCGATGCGGTCGGCGGTTCGATCATCCATGGCGAAAGGATACAGCGTCGATGACCATTGGCTATAATCGCCTCGCGCGCGAAAAACGGCGCGACCGAGGGGAGGAACAAAGTGAGATTCGCACATCTGGCCATCATCGCCGTCGCCGTCCTCCTGGGCGCATGCACCCAGGCGCCCGTCCGAAACGTCTCGCAGACGCCCGTGGTCACCGGCACCGGCAAGCCGGTCACGGCTGAACAGGTCCGCTCGGCGATCGTGCGTGCGGGCAGCGGACTCGGATGGCAGATGACGCCGGTGGACCCTGGCCTCGTGAGCGGACGGCTCGCGTTGCGTGGCCACGTCGCCGTCGTCGACGTCAGGTATTCGCCGAAGGACTTCAGCATCACGTACAAGGACAGCACGAACCTCGACTACGCCAACGGCCAGATCCACAAGAACTACAACGGCTGGATCGAGAACCTCGACCGCGACATCCGGGCGAACCTGCTGTCGCTGTAGCGTCGGAAGAGGCGGCCGGGCGGGGCCCTCGTCTCTCAAGAGCCAATGAACGAACTCGAGAGAGAAATTGCCGAGCTCATCGTCGAAGCCGTAGGCCTCGACGAGCCGGCATCCGCCATCGATCCGGAGGCGCCGCTCTACGGCGACACGCTCGGCCTCGATTCGATCGACATCCTGGAAATCGCAGTGGTGGTCGCGAAGCGCTACGGCATCGAGATGCACTCGGAAGATGCGGGCAACGCGAAGATCTTCGCTTCGCTCCGCACGCTCGCACACCATGTCGCCGAGACCCGCACGCAGTGAGCCTTCGCGTGGCTCGGTCGATGCTCCGGGCATTGCCTTCGCCGCTGTCGCGATCGTCCTGCTGCTGACGTATCCGCTCGGCGTGCGCGAGGCGATGCGCGTCGCCGGCGACGATGGCGCAGTCGTCGCGGCCCTTTTCAAGCTGCCCCCGATCGCCATCCAGGCGGCGCTCGGCTGGAGCTTCCTCGCGACGTTGCGCGAGGGCCACGAGCCTGCGATCTCGCGGTTTGCGCGCATCGAGAGGGGAACGCTTCCGCCGGACCTCGTCGCGTACACGCGGCAGCTGACCGTCGCGTGGGGTTGGCTTTTCGTCGGCCTCGCACTGGTTTCCGCCATCCTGTCGCTCCCGGCGCTGACCTTCGCATGGCAATGGTGGACCAGCGTCGGCGCGTGGGCCTGCGTCGGCGTGCTGTTCCTCGGCGAGCGCCTCTACCGCAAGCGTCGCTTCCCGCATCACGCGCACGCATCGCTCGGGCGCCAGCTCTCGGTCGTGATCCGGCACTGGCGCAGATGAGCGCGACCGCGCCGCTCCTCGCCGGGCATGCCGCTGATTCCGTCGTGACGTGGATCGGCGGGCGGCCGGTGACCGCCGCGCAATTCTGCGGCGCGGCGCGAGCGCGAGCCGCCGCACTGCCGTCGTCGCGCCATGCCATCAACCTGTGCGAAGACGCGGCGACGTTCATGCTCGCCGCGGCTTCGGCGTGGCTTCGCGGGCAGGCGATCGTCCTGCCGCCCGACCGGCTCGTACGCACGCTCGCGCGCATGAAGCGCGACTTTCCGGACAGTTATTGCCTGTGCGACGGCGCGCAAACCGAGTCAACGTCGCGCGAGTGCGGCTTTGCGGTCGTGCGCGCGGATGTCGCAATTGAGGAAGCAAACGCATGGCCGCCGCCGGAGATCGCGCTGGACCTCGAGGCGGCCATCCTGCATACGTCCGGCTCGACCGGCGAGCCGTCGCGTCACCGCAAGTCGTGGCGCGAGCTGGTCGGCGGCGCGCGCATGCTCGCGGCAGCGCTCGGCAGTCCATCGACGGACGCCGCGGTCGTCGGCACCGTGCAGCCGCAGCACATGTATGGACTCGAGACGACCATCATGTTTCCGCTGCAATGCGGCGGGCGATTGCTGCCTGTGCGCCCTGCGTTGCCTGGCGAGGTCGGTGACGCCGTGCACGTTGCACGCTCCCTGGGTGTGGCCAGTGTGTGGCTCTTCACCACACCGCTCCAGCTGCGAGCGTTCCACGCGGCGGGGCACGTCGACGGCATCGTGCGCGTGATCACCGCGACGATGCCGCTCGATTTGGAGCTCGCCCGGCGCATCGAGCACGACTGGCACGCGCGCGTGGACGAGATCTACGGATGCACGGAAGGCGGGACGCTCGCGTTCCGCCGTCCCACGCAGACAGACGTGTTCACTGGCGGACAAGGCGTTCACTTCGCGGTGGACGACGCGGGCAAGGCCGCCGTCGTCGCGAGCCACCTGCGCGAGCCGATTGCACTCGCCGACCGCGTGGAGCTCGTCGACCCGTCGGCCGTGACCACGTCGCGACGCGTGCGCTTGCTGGGTCGCGACGACGACCTCGTGAAAGTCGGCGGCAAGCGCGCGTCGCTCGCGGGCCTGACGGCGACGCTCACGTCGCTGCCCGGCGTCGTCGACGGAGCGTTTTTCTTCCCGACGGACGATGCCAGGCGCCTGTGCGCGGTGGTCGTGGCGCCGGAAGCGTCGCCGTTGCAGATCCGCACGGCGTTGGCCGCGGTGATCGACGGCGCGTTCCTCCCGCGTCCGCTCGTATTCGTCGACGCCATTCCCCGCACCGCGAGCCACAAGGCGCCGCTCGCTTCATTGCGCGCGCTCGTGGCGTCGCGCAAGCAACCAGGCAGCCGGGGCGTTTGTCACGGAAGCCCGCTTCGACCGCGCCGATCCCGTGTTCGCGGGCCACTTCCCCGGGCGTCCGATCGTTCCGGGCGTGCTCCTGATCGAGCGCGTCGAAGCGACGCTCGCGCAACGCGGCAGGCGAATGGTCGAAGTGGGCTCGGTCAAGTTCCTCGCTGCGGCGTTGCCGGAGGAAACGCTCGCCATCAGCGTGGCGTGCGACGCTTCCGGCGATGCGCGCTTCGAGATCGTGCGCGAAACGACGCTCGTTGCGAGCGGCGTGTGCAAGACGGTGGCTGCATGAGCCAGAAGGGCCGCCCCGAGGGCGAATTGGCCCCGCAGCGCGCAGCGCGAAGGGAAATTCATTGACGGCCACGCCCCCATGGCTGTTGCAGAAGGAGCGCGGCAGCTCGTCGCTCATGCGGTTCATCGCCTTCGTCGGCCTCGCCGTCGGCCGCACGGCAGGCAGGGTGCTGCTGTATCCGATCTGCGCGTATTTCGTGGTGTTCTCGAAATCGGCGCGCGCCGCGTCGATGGACTTCCTCGCCCGCGTGCGGCAGCGGCCGTGCGGATGGCGCGACGTATTCGACCACTACCATCGCTTTGCGGAGACGATCCTCGACCGCGTATTCCTGCTCGCCGGACGCGACCGCGACTTCACGTTCGACGTCGACGGCACGGAGCAGCTCGACGCCGCCCTCGCCGAAGGCCGCGGCGTGCTGCTGTTCGGCGCGCACTTCGGCAGCTTCGAAGCGCTTCGCGCAATCGGCGGCGCGCGATCGCCGGCCCGCGTGCGCGTCCTGATGCACGAGGACAACGCGCGCAAGCTCAACGCGACGCTCGGTGCGCTCGACAAGTCGGCGAGCCAGGACGTGATCGTGCTCGGACGGCCGCAAACCATGCTCGAGGTGCGCGACGCGCTGCGCGCCGGGGAGATCGTCGGCCTGCTCGCGGACCGCGCCGTTGCGCACGACCGTCTCGTGACGTGCGACTTCCTGGGCGCGCGCGCGCCGTTCCCGCAGGGGCCGTTCGTGCTGGCCTCGATCCTCGAAGTGCCGATCGTGCTCTTCTGCGCGGTGTGCGACGGCAGCGGCGCCTATCGCGTGCGATTCGAGCGCTTCGACGTCGCGACGGCGGACGCCCGCGCGACCATCGCCTCGCAGGTGCAGCGGTACGCATCGTGGCTCGAAGCGAAGTGCCGCGCGGATCCTCTCAACTGGTTCAACTTCTATGATTTCTTCGCGCAGCCGCGCGCTTGACTGCGCGACCGCTCTCGCGATCGCGTTCGCGATGGCGGGGCCGGCGCTCGCGCTCGAGCCCGGCGAGGTCCTCGCCGGCCTCGCGCGCGTCGAGCGCAGCGACGCCACGTTCGAGGAGACGCGCCACATCGCCGCACTCACTGCGCCGGTGGTCCGGCGCGGGACGCTGCGCTACGTGCGGCCCTCCGACCTCGAGATGGTGGTGCAGACACCGGTGCCGGAGCGCGTGCGCGTCAGCGGCACGACGTTGACCATCGAAGGACGCAACGGCGTGCGCGAGGTGCGCCTTGGCGACATGCCGGCGATCGCGGGCTGGGTCGAGAGCGTGCGCGCGACGCTGGCGGGCGATGTGCCTGCGCTTGGCCGTCACTTCACCGTGCGCGCGAGCGGCGACATCTCGCGCTGGCAGCTCGATCTCACGCCGCTGTCGGCCGAGCTCGCCGCCTTCGTGACGCGCGTCACCATCAGCGGCGCCAACGCGCAGATCGGCCGCATCGACGTCATCGAAGCGTCGGGCGATCGCAGCGAGATGGTCGTGTCGCCCGTACGCGGCAAGCCGTGACGCGACGGCAGGGTGCGCTCGTCGCGCTGGCAGCGCTCATCGCGGCAAGCGCGTGGTATTCGCTGCGCCACGTCACGCTCGACTCCGACTACTCCGCGTTCCTGCCGGCCGGAACGTCGGACACCCAGCGCGCGCTCATGCGTGAATTGCGCGAGGGTCTTGGCAGCCGCGTCGTGCTGATCGCGCTCGGCGGCGCACCGCAGCCCGAACTCGCACAGGCGAGCCGCAAGCTCGTCGCGGCGCTCGAGCAAAGCCCTGCGTTCCGCTACGCGAACAACGGATCGGGCAATCTCGGGCAGCGCGAGCTCGCGCTGATCGGCGAGCACCGGTATGCACTCAGCGACCGGCTCGACGCGCCGGATCCTTTCTCGCGCGATGCGCTTCGCGCCGCGCTCGAGGAGCGGCTCGCCTCGCTGTCGACCAGCGCAGGTGTGCTCGACAAGCTCCTGCTGGCGAGCGATCCCACGGCCGAGACGCGACGCGTGCTCGCGCGGATGTCGCCGATGCGATCGCCGCCGCGCATCGACGGCGTGTGGTTCGACCCCGAAGGCAAGCGCGCCCTGCTCGTGGCGCAGACGCGCGCGTTCGGCTCGGACCTCGAAGGTCAGGCAGGCGCCGTCGCAGCACTCGAGCAGGCGTTTGCCGCGAGCCGCACGTCCGGCGCGATGACGCTCGAGTATTCGAGCCCCGGCACCATGGCGGTTCGCAGCCGCGCGCTGATCGCGGGCGACGCGCGCACGCTGTCGCTCGTGTCGATGGCGGGCGTGCTCGCCATCCTAGCGTGGGCGTATCGCTCGCCCGCCGTCGTGGCCTTGTGCGTCCTGCCTGCGCTATGCGGGCTCCTGGCCGGCGTCCTGATCGTTGATGCGGGCTTCGGCTCGATCCACGGCATCACGCTTGCGTTCGGCGCGACGCTCCTCGGCGAGGCGGTCGACTATCCAACGTATCTCCTCACGCAGATGCGCGAAGGAGCGTCGGCGCACGAGGTGACGGCGCGCATTGGCCGACTGCTGGGGCTTGCCGTTCTCACTACCGTGTGCGGCGCGTTCGCGCTCCTGTTCAGCGGATTTCCCGGCCTCGCGCAGCTCGGCGCGATGACGGTTACCGGTGTGCTCGTGGCTGGTGCCGCCACGCTGTGGGTGCTGCCGCACGTGGTGCCGGCCGGTTGGCGTCCACCGCCGCCGCCGCGATGGTCGTGGCTGTCGGGGTCGACGGGGCGATCGTGGCGCCCCGCCTTGCGCTGGGGATTGGTCGCAGTCGCGACGGCGTGCGTCCTTGCGCTCGCGTGGCAGCGGCCGTGGTGGGATGACGACCTCGCATCGATGAGTCCGCTGCCCGCTTCGGCGAAGTCGAGCGATGCGCAATTGCGTTCGGCGCTGGGCGCGCCCGACGTGCGCTACGTCCTCACGGTGAGCGGCGAATCGCGCGAAGACGCCCTTCGCCGGTCTGAGGCGCTGCGCCCCGTGCTCGATGCCGCCGTCGCGTCCCGACAGCTCGGTGCGTTCGACCTCGTCAGCGATCTCGTGCCGAGCGAAGACACGCAGGCGCGACGGCGGCAGGCGCTGCCGGACCCGCAGCGCCTGCGCGCGGATCTTGAATCGGCGGCGGCGGGGCTGCCGTTTCGTCCCGGTGTGTTCGAGCCGTTCGTCGAAGGCGTTGCCCGCGCACGCGACGTGGCGCCCGTTACGCCCGAGACGTTCAAGGATTCGGCGCTCGGCTTCAAGATGGATGGGTTGCTGCGGCAGGACGGCGGCCGCTGGCATGTCGTGGTGCCTCTCACCGAGGTGCGCGACACGGCCGGCCTGGTGCGCGCCTTGCCGGCCGATGCGCGCCTCATCGACCTGCGCGGCGAGACGACCGCGATGATGGCGGCGTACCGCGAGCGCGGACTCGGGTTCTCGGCCATCGGATTGGTGCTCATCTATGCGGTGCTGGCCGTGGGGCTGCGCTCACCCGCGCGTGCAGCGAAGGTCCTGCTGCCCGTCGTGCTCGCAGCGATCGCCGCCGCAGCGATCCTCGTCGCGTTCCTCGAGCCATTGACGGTCTTTCACTACGTCGCGCTGCTCCTCACCATCGGCATCGGCGTGAACTACGCGCTGCTGATGGCGTCGCCCGTCGCCCGCGACGATCCCGCGGCGATGTGGCGCACGCTCGCCGTCGTGAGCGGCACGGCGCTGGTCACGTTCGGCGTGCTCGCGTTTGCGCACGCTCCCGTGCTGCACGCGATCGGCGTCACGGTCACGGTCGGCGTCATCGCGAGCCTCGTCTTTGCCGCCATGCTCGTGCGGCCCGTGGCGGAGGGCGTCGCGTGATGATCCCGATCGCCGCCTCTACGCTGACGACTGCGTGCGGCGCGGGGTGGCGCGACGTGCGCGCGAGCTTTCGCGCGGGCGCCACCGGACTGCGTCGCAACGATTTCGAGCCGGCCGGCGAATTGGCAACCTGGATCGGCCGTGTCGACGGCGTCGAGGAATTCGCGATGCCGCCCGCGCTTTCGCGATTCGACTGCCGCAACAACCGCCTCGCGTTGATGGGGCTCGGCAACGACGACTTCGAGGCGTCCGTCGCGCGGTCGGTGCAGCGCCACGGCGCGCAGCGCCTCGGCGTGTTCCTCGGCACGAGCACGTCCGGCATCCTCGCCACCGAGCTTGCCATGCGTTCGGCAGAAGGCGCTTCTCAGCTGTCGCCCGACTTCTATCGTTACCGGCACAGCATGTTCTCGGTCACCGAGCTCGTGCGCACGGCGCTCGGCCTGCGCGGTCCCGCGATCACCGTGTCCACGGCATGCTCGTCGAGCGCCAAGGTGTTCGCGCTTGCGGCGCGCGCGATCGAGGCGGGTGTGTGCGACGCTGCGGTCGTCGGCGGCGTCGACAGCCTCGCGTTGTCCACGTTGTACGGCTTCAATGCGCTCGGCCTGCTGTCGCGCGACCCGTGCCGCCCGCTCGACGCCGACCGCGACGGCATCTCCATCGGCGAAGCGGCGGGTTACGCGCTGCTCGACCCCGCGTCCGACGCCGGGATCGTGCTCGAAGGATACGGCGAGAGCTCGGACGGCTACCACATGTCGACGCCGCATCCGCAGGGGGCGGGCGCGGCCGATGCGATGCGCGAGGCGCTCGCATGCGCGCGTCTAGCGCCGGCGGACGTCGGCTACGTGAACCTGCACGGCACTGCGAGCCGCACGAACGATGCGGCCGAAGACGTCGCGGTCCACGGCGTTTTCGGGCGCAAGGTGCTCGCGGGGTCGACCAAGGGTTGGACCGGTCACGCGCTGGGCGCGGCGGGCATTGTGGAAACCCTGGTCTGCGTGATGGCGCTCGCGGATGCGTGGGTGCCCGGCACGCTCAATTGCCGGCGCGTGGACACGCAGATCCGCTCGCGCATTGCGCAGGACGCAGCGCCGATGGCGATCCGGCACGCCATGACGAATTCGTTCGGCTTCGGCGGCAACAACTGCGCGCTCGTGCTGGGCCGGCGGACATGACCGAAGCGGTCATCGCGGGCATCGGGGTATGTGCGCCGGGCATGCTCGACTGGGGCGTCGCCGCGAGTGTCCTGCGCGGTGGATGCGCGTGGCGCCACGAGCCGTTGCCGAAGCTCGACGTGCCGATGCTGCCTGCGGCCGAGCGCCGCAGGGTCAGTCCCGCCGCGCGCCTCGCGATCACGGCCGCGTCGCAGGCGATGGCGCCGTGGCCCGCCGATCGCAGGGCCTCGATCGCGTCGGTGTTCGCCACCGCCGACGGCGACGGGCAGGTCCTCGCAAGCACGCTGCAGACCTTGGCGCAGGATGCCGCGGCAATGTCGCCGACGCTCTTCCACAACTCCGTGTTCAATGCCCCGGCCGGTTACTGGACGATCGCCAGCCAGTCGCGTGCGCGCTCGACCACCGTGTCGGCGGGCCCGGGAACGTTCGCGGCGGGCATGCTCGAGGCGGCGATGGAGATTCACGTTACCAAGGCTGCGGTCCTGCTCGTCGCGGCCGACATGCCGTTCCCGCCATCGCTCGCGACGTTCGGCATCGCGGGCGAGGCGTTCGCATGCGCGCTGCTCCTCGCCCCTGCTGGCGACGCACCCGCGCACGGGCTCGGAACGCTTGGCATCGCGCTGCGCGAAGGCGATGCCGTGCGCGACGACGTCCGCATCGACGCCGGGATCGCCGCGGCCTTCAAGGGGAATCCCGCGTCGCTCGCATTGCCGCTCCTTGCGATCATTGCGACCGGCGCGGCCGCCGTCGTCGACGTCCCCTATCTCGACGGATGCCGCGTCGAGATCGCGTACGCGCCGTGATGCTCGACCGGGCAGCCATCGAGGGCCTCGTCCCGCATGCGGGCACGATGTGCCTCATCGACGAGGTCGAGCGGGTCGACGCAACGCGCATCGTGTGCGTTTCGCGCCAGCATCTGTCGATGGACAACCCCCTGCGGCGCAACGGGCGCCTGTCGGCAGTGCATGCGATAGAATTCGCTGCCCAGGCGGCCGCCCTGCACGGAGCGCTTTGCTTGTCCACTCATTCCCCGCCGCGGGCGGGCATGCTCGTGAGCGTCCGCGGGTGTCGCCTGCACGTCGGCACGCTCGACGAAGCGGTCGGCGCATTGCGCATCGAAGCGCGGCGGACTGCGGCCGCAACGTCGCTTGCGAGCTACGAATTCGACGTGTCGTCGCAGGGCGGACGCGTCGCCGACGGTCGCCTCGGCGTCCACACGGAGCCTGCGTGAAGCGCGCGCTCGTCACCGGCGGCAGCGGCGCCATCGGCGCGGCCATCTGCGCTGCGCTCGGCGCGGACGGGCATCACGTCTACGTGCACGCGCATCGCCACATCGAGGAAGCGCGTGCCACCGCGCAGCGCATCGTCGCAAGCGGCGGCTCGGCAGAGGCCATTGCCTTCGACGTCGTCGACCGCGACGCGGTGACGGATGCCATCGGGCGCATGCAATCGGACGGGACGGTGGCGATCCTCGTCAACAACGCGGGGACCCACGACGACGCGCCGTTTGCCGGCATGAAGCTTGCTCAATGGCAGTCTGTGCTCGACGTCACGCTCGCCGGTTTCTTCAACGTCACGCAACCGCTCGTGATGCCCATGGTTCGCGCACGCTGGGGCCGCATCGTCAACATCGCCTCGGTGGCGGCGATCGCGGGCAACCGCGGCCAGGCGAACTATGCCGCCGCGAAGGCGGCCCTCATCGCCGCGGGCAAGTCGCTGTCGCACGAGATTGCCCGCAAAGGCGTGACCGTCAATGCGGTCGCGCCCGGCATCATCGACTCGCCGATGGCGCGGGACGCGTTCGATCCGCAGCGCATCGAAGCGATGGTGCCCATGCGCCGTGCCGGCACCGTCGAAGAGGTTGCAGCGCTCGTGGCCTTCCTCGCCTCGGACGCCGCCGGGTACATCACCGGCCAGGTGATGCAGGTGGACGGGGGACTGTACTGATGCGAATCGCGATCGTGATTCCCGCGTACAACGAGGCGCGCACGATTCGCGACGTCGCGGCGCGCGCGCTGCGCGAGTCGCCGCTCGTCATCGTCGTCGACGACGGCTCGACCGACGGCACGGCGCACGTGCTGGACGGGCTTCCCGTCCGTGTCGTGCGCCACGAGTCCAACGTCGGCAAGGCCGCCGCGTTGTGGAGCGGTTTCGACGTGGCGCTGGCGGAGGGCGCCGACTGCGTTGCCACGCTCGATGGCGACGGCCAGCACGATCCTGCCGACCTGCACCGGCTGGTGCGGGCATCGCCGTTGCATCCCCATGCAATCGTCATCGGCGCACGTCTTCTCGACCGCGGAAACGCGCCGGTCAGCCGGCGAGTGGCCAACGTCATCGCCGACTTCTGGATTTCATGGGCCGCCGGATATCCCATCGCCGATTCGCAGTCGGGCGAGCGGCTGTATCCTGCTCCGCTGCTGCGCGTGATCGAGGCGGCGCACGATCGCCGCGGCGCGTTCACGTTCGAAAGCGAAGTGCTCATCCGCGCCGCGCATTGCGGCTTCCCGAGCGTGGCGGTGCCGATCCGCGCGACCTATGCGCAGGGGAACCGACCCAGCCACTTCCGGCCCGTGCGCGACATCGCGCGCATCGTGGTGATGGTCGCCCGCGAGCTTCTCGCGCGGGGCCTCTATCCGGCGGGATTGTGGAACAGCTTGCGCACGGCCCCCGTGGTCGTCGAGGCGGGGGACGACGACGGCGACGGCTTCAAGGTCGTGACGTAGCCGCGATGCAGCGCATCCCGGCACGGATCGGCGACGGCGTCGACGCGATCGAGACGCCGGCGCTGGTCGTCGACCTCGACGCGTTCGAGCACAACCTCGATCTCATGGCCAGCGCAGTCCGCGGATCGGGGCTTGCATTGCGCCCGCACGCGAAATCGCACAAGTGCCCGGACATCGCCAAGGCGCAGGTCGCGCGCGGCGCCGTCGGCATCTGCTGCCAGAAAGTCGACGAGGCAGCGGCGTTCGTGGCGGCGGGCATCGCGGACGTGCTCGTGACGAACGAGATCGTCGCGCCGTCCAAGATCGCGCGACTTGCGGCACTTGCGCAGTCGGCCACGATCGGCGTGCTGGTCGACGACGCCCACGTCGTTGCCGACCTGTCCGCCGCAGCAGTGCACGCGGGCGGCACCGTGCACGTGTACGTCGAGATCGACGTCGGCGCGGGCCGCTGCGGCGTCCTGCCCGGCGAAGCCGCAGTGACGATCGCACGAGCGGCGGACGGCGCGAAGGGCCTCCGCTTTCGCGGGATTCACGCCTATCAGGGCGCGGCCCAGCACTTGCGCACGCCCGACGAGCGACGCACGGCGATCGAGCGGGCGAGCGCATTCGCCGCCGAGACGAAGGCGCTGGTCGAGCGCGCAGGCGTCGCGTGCCCCGTCGTGACCGGCGCAGGCACCGGCACGTGGCAGCTCGAGCGCGACAGCCACGTGTATACCGAGTTGCAGCCCGGCTCCTACGTCTTCATGGACGCCGATTACGCGCGCAATGCGCTCGCTCCGGACGAGCATGCGTTCGAGCACAGCCTGTATGTCCTGTGCAGCGTGATGAGCGTCCCGGCGCGCGACCGCGCCGTCGTGGATGCAGGCTTGAAGGCGCTCGCCGTGGACTCCGGATTGCCCGAGATCCACGCCGCGCGCGGACTGCGTTACGCGAAGGCGTCGGACGAGCACGGCGTGCTGGAGGTCGACGCGTCGGTCGCGACCCCTGCGCTCGGCGAGCGCCTGTGGCTCATCCCCGGCCATTGCGATCCCACCGTCAACCTGTACGACTGGCTGGTCGGCGTGCGCGGCCGGCACGTCGAATGCGTGTGGCCGGTCGCCGCGCGCGGCGCGCTCGGCTAGCGTGGACAGCTACCTGCGCTGGGCCGGTTCCACGGGCGCGTCGTTCGTGCCGTCGTGGAACAACGCGGATGTCGTCCTGGTCACTCTCGCGATCTTTGCCGTCTGCTTCACGGCGTCGGCGTTCTCCGGACGTCGATTCCTCACCGATGTCGCGTTCCTTGCGTTGGTCGCCGGCGGCATCCTCGTGTCGTGGCCGGGCATGGTGGCGTTGTCGGTGTCCGCCGTTGCGGTGTTGATGATCGTGAGCTTCGCGCACCGCGCCATCCGTCCCGAGCGCAGCGCGCAGATCGAGGCCGAGGCCGAGCGTCTCGCTGCGCCCGCGATCGAGTCGTTCGAGCGGGAGCTCACGTCGCAGCGCGACGCGAGGAAGTAACGGAGTGGAGCTCGTCGCCATCGTCGCGCACCACTTGCACGTCGCGCTCGACGCGATTCACAGCGTCGGACTGACGATCGCCATGCTGCTGTTCGCAGCCATCCTCGCGGCCGCTGCGGGCATGGTGAATGCAAGAATGCGGCTCTACGGCGCGATGGTGGGAGGCATGCTGATGAACATCCTCGTCAAGGCGGAGGGCGGCGGGTACGCCGCCGCGCTCGCGGCGATGGTGCTGACTACCGCGCTCGCGTTTGCGATCGGGTCGACGCCCTTCCTGGTCGCCTTGCTTCGCCGGGTACGACGCTAGAGCGTCGCGACGCCGCGCGGCGTGCGGATCATCGCGGCGATGCGCGGCGACTTCGCGTACGTGACCTTGAGCGTGTCGGCAAGTCCGAGCGCTGCGATCTCCTTGCGCACGGCATCGGGCTCCGGATGCTCGCCCGCCACGACGACGAGCCTGCGTCCCGAGTCCGGGAGCGCGTCCGTCGGATGGCGCGCGTCCGCCCACTGGATCAGCGTCGGCACGAGCCCGCGACCGGGGCGATGGCCGTCGTCCGGAACGGTGATGCGCCACGACCACGCGCCGCGTGTCATGGGCATGGCAACGCCGAGGTCGGGCACCTTGCGCGCGGCCGCGTCGATGTCGTCGGTGCGCGCGACCCAGTGCACAAGCTGCGGCCCTTCCGCGAGCGCTGCCTTCATGCGCGGCTCGTCGAGGTCGAACCATCGTGCACGCGCGGGCGCGGTGCCCGCCGGATCGACGGCGATGACCTCGAGATAGAACCCGGGTCCGAGCGAGAGCACGGCGTTGTGCGTTCCCATCTTCACGTGCGCGCCGCCCGGCTGCGGCCGCACGCCGAGCCGCTCCTCGACCCAGTCGCAACCCGCGTCGAGCGTGAGCGCTGCGACGACGAGGTGATCGGGCGCGACCGTCGGTTTCACCACCGTCAGTCCCGAAGGGCCGTCCCGAGGGACTGACTGCGCCCCTCGGGGGGCAGCGAGCGAAGCGAGCGTGGGGGCTCACCGATGCACTTCGTCGGCAGCGAAGTCGAGCTCGACGCGTGCGCCGTTCGGATCGTGGAAGAACACTTGCCAGAAGCCCGTGCCCACCTGCTGCCGGCAGACGTGCTCGATGTCGTAGGCCGTGAGCAGCGCGATGGTATCGGCGAGCCCTTTGGCGGTGAACGCCATGTGGTCGATCACGCCGGCGCGAAGCTGCTCGCGCGCCTTGCCGCCGACGATGTGCAGTATCGCATCGTCGCCCGCGTACATCCACGCGCCCGGAAAGCCGAGGTCGGGACGCGGGCCGTCGGCGAGGCCGACGAACTGCGCGTAGAACGCGACCGTCGCCGGCACGTCGTCCGTCAGCACGGTGAAGTGATTCATTCCCAGAACCGCCATCGTCGTTTCGCTCCTTTCGAACGTGAGGATAAAGCATCGGCGAAGAACGTGCCGAGCAGCGCCGTCGCATCGGGCGGCGCCGGCGTCGTTGAAGTCGAGGACGGGATCGCCGCCGCACCATGCGTGGCCGAGTCCCTGCGACTTCGACGTAGTCGCACGACGAGGCGACCGTCGCGCCGCCATTCGCGCACGACCTCGACGCGTCCGCCCGCATGCGTGACTTGCGCCTGCGCATCCGCGGCACGCGCGGGATCGTCGCCGTTGAGCCGCAGGTACTGGCGCACGAGCGCCGTCGCGTGAACCGGCGCGACCACCTTGTCGCCGTCGCCCTGGATCGCGAGCAGCGGCACGTGCACCTCGTGAGGCAGCGCCGCGATGCGCGCGCCATCGGCGATCGCTTCGACGTCCTGCTCCGGGCCTCGCGCAAGGACGCTCATGGCCGACATGCCGGATTTCGCCGCGCCGCACGCGATGCCCGAGTGTACGGCCACCGCCGACACGAGGCGCGGAAATCGCACGCCGAGGATGGCCGCCATGGCGCCTCCCGCCGACATGCCTGCGACGTACACGCGCTTGCGGTCGATGCGATAGCGGCGTCGCACCGCACGGATTTGCGCGGCAACGATGGCGGCTTCGCCGTCGCCGCGTGATGTCCGCGCGTCGAACCAGTTCCAGCACCCCCACGGATTCGCCGATTTCTTCTGCGACGGCAACAGGACGACGCAACCCTCGCGGTCGGCGAACTCCACGATGCGCGTGCCGCGCGCGATGTCCTCGGCCGTCTGCTTGCAGCCGTGAATGAGCACGACGAGCGGCGCGCGCCGCCAGCGCGGTGCGCCTTTCGGGACGTAGACGAGATAGTCGCGGCTCGGCCAGACGGCCGGCGCCATGCCGATCCAGCCGTGCGCGGAGAACTTGGAACCCTGCTCGAACCGCCCGGGCGCCGGCTCGCGGTGGAACCACCCGAGGACGCGGTCCTTGAACCGCTGCAGCCATCCTCCGCACGCTCTAGATCAATACGATGTCGTATTGCTCCTGCGTGTAGAGCGTCTCGACCTGCAGGGAGATGGGCTTGGCGATGAAGTCGCCGAGCTGCGCGAGGCTTTGCGATTCCTCGTCGAGGAACATGTCGATCACCGATTGCGAGGCGAGGATGCGGAACTCGCGCGCGTTGAACTGCTTCGACTCGCGCACGATCTCGCGCAGGATCTCGTAGCAGATCGTCTGCGCGGTCTTGTACTCGCCGCGGCCCTGGCAGGTGGGGCACGGCTCGCACAGCACGTGCGCGAGCGACTCGCGCGTGCGCTTGCGCGTCATCTCGACGAGGCCGAGCTGCGTGAAGCCGTTCACCGTCAGCCGCGTGCGGTCCTTCTCGAGCGCGCGGTTGAGCTCCGTCAGCACCGCGTTGCGGTGGTCGGCGTTCTCCATGTCGATGAAGTCGATGATGATGATGCCGCCGAGGTTGCGCATGCGGAGCTGGCGCGCGATCACCTGCGCCGCTTCGAGGTTGGTCTTGAAGATCGTGTCGTCGAAGCTGCGCCCGCCGACGAACCCGCCGGTGTTGACGTCGATCGTCGTCATCGCCTCGGTCTGGTCGATGATGAGGTAGCCGCCCGACTTCAGGTCCACGCGCCGGCCGAGCGCCTTCTCGATCTCGTCCTCGACACCGTGCAGGTCGAAGAGCGGCCGGTCGCCGAGGTAGTGGTTGATGCGCTCGGTCAGCGCGGGCGTGTACTGGCGGGCGAAGTCGGCCATCTTCACGAACGTCTCGCGCGAATCGACGAGGACGCGCGTGGTCTCCTCGGTCGACATGTCGCGCAGCACGCGCTGCGCGAGGTTCAGGTCCTGGTAGAGAAGCGACGCGGGAGGCGCCTCGCGCGACCGCACCGTGAGGTCGCTCCACAGCTTGGTCAGGTACTCGATGTCCGCCTGCATCTCGCGCTCGGACGCGGTCTCCGCCATGGTGCGGATGATGAAGCCGCCGGCGAGCCCCTCGGGAATGAGATGCTGCAACCGCTCGCGCAGCGTCTCGCGCTCGGCTTCGTCGCCGATGCGTTGCGAGATGCCGATGTGCGAGTCCTGCGGCAGGTAGACGAGGAGGCGGCCCGCGAGGCTCACCTGCGTGGACAGGCGCGCGCCCTTGGTGCCGATCGGGTCCTTGATCACCTGCACGAGCAGCGACTGTCCCTCGTGCAGGATCTTCTCGATCGGCCGCTCGGTGCCGCCGTGGCCGTTCTGGCGGTGCTCCCAGATGTCGGCGATGTGGAGGAAGGCGGCGCGCTCGAGGCCGATCTCGATGAAGGCGCTTTGCATGCCGGGCAGGACGCGCGCGACCCGGCCGAGATAGATGTTGCCGACGAGCCCGCGTGCGCTGGAGCGCTCGATGTGGAGCTCCTGCACCACGCCCTGCTCGAGCATGGCGACGCGCGTTTCCTGCGGCGTTACGTTGATGAGTATTTCATGCGTCACGAAGCGGCGGCGCGCCGGCGACTCCCCAGGCAATCCGGCGGCGCGTTGATGTCGTTGGACGCCCTTATAGCACGGCGCGGCCGATTCGCGCGAGGAGCGCGGCCGTCTCGGCGAGCGGCAAGCCCATCACGCCCGAGTAGCTGCCGGAGAGGAGCGTGACGAATGCGGCGGCCCGGCCCTGGATCGCATAGCCGCCCGCCTTGTCGAACGGCTCGCGCGTCTCGATGTAGCGCTCGATCTCGCCCGGCGTCAACTTGCGGAACGTGACCTGCGACACGGACACGGCGACTTCGACGTCGTCGTTCCATCGGATGGCGACGGCCGACAGCACGTCGTGCATGCGTCCGGACAGCTTCGCGAGCATCGCGCGCGCGGCATCGGCGTCCTGCGGCTTGCCGAAGATCACGTCGTCCTGCACGACCTCGGTGTCGGCGCCGAGCACCGGACGCAGCGGAAGTCCGCGTTCCTGCATGCGCTTCCATCCGGTGTTCGCCTTCGTGCGCGCGATGCGCTCGACGTAGTGCAGCGCGGGCTCGCGATCGAGCGCCTCCTCGACGACGTCGCGATGGCGCCCCGGCGCGACGCGCAGCTTGATCTCCTCGAACGGAATGCCGAGCTGGCGTCAGCAGCTCCTGCCGGCGCGGGCTGCGCGATGCGAGGTAGATCGGATGCGGACCGTCAGTCAAGTTCATTCACGGTGGTACGGATGGCCGGCGTTCAGGCTGATCGCGCGATAGAGCTGCTCCGCCATCATCACACGCACGAGGCCGTGCGGCAACGTGAACGACGACAGTGCGACCATCGCCTCGGCGTCGCGCTTGAGCGCCGCGTCGAGGCCGTCGGCGCTGCCGATCACGAACGCGACGTCCTGCGCGTCGTCCTTCCACTTCGCAAGCTTCGCTGCAAGATCGCGCGTGGTCCACGGCTTGCCGCGCTCGTCGAGCACGACCATGCGCGACCCTGCGCACGCCGCGCGAACGCGCACGGCTTCGGCGGCGAGCAGCTGCGCGGTCGTCTTGCCTTGCGTGCGTGGCTCGGGCTTGAGCTCGACGAGCTCGACCGCGATGCGCTTCGCATATTCGGCGTAGCCGGCGTCGACCCACGCCGGGCATGCGGTGGCCGAGGGCGACGATGCGAAGAATGGGGACGTACCCTCTTGAGCGTTGCGCGTCGGTGAAAGGGGTACGTCCCCTATGCGGCCTTCGCGCGGCGCTGCGCCGGCGACGTGTCCCACAGCTCTTCGAGGTTGTAGTACGAGCGGACGGCGGGCTGCATGACGTGCACGACGATGTCGCCGCAATCGACGAGCACCCATTCGCCGGCCTCCTCGCCCTCGATGCCGATCACCGTGGCGCCGGCTTCCTTGAGCTTGTCGCGCACGTGGTGCGCGAGCGCCTTCACCTGCCGGTTGGATTCGGCGCTCGCGATGATCAGCGTGTCGTAGAAACTCGTGAGCTTGCGGACGTCGAGGACCTTGATGTCGCGCGCCTTGATGTCCTCGAGGGCGGCGACCGCGGTTTGCTGCAGCTTGTTAAGTCGCATCCTGCTGGTGGGCTTGATCCGAGTAAAGGTGGTGCTGGTCAATATAGCGCAAAACGGCGGGGCTCATCATTTGGCGGACCGCTTCGCGGCCGTCCGCGCCCCGCGCCAGTTGCGCGCGAATCACACTGGCGGAAATCGGCTGCGGTGCGATCGGCTGCTGGTAAATAATTCCGGCCGGCGTCGAAAACAAGGCCTCCGGCGTCGGTGCGCGACGAATTTTCCATTCTTTCGCAAGCTCGCCGCCGGGAGCGAGCTCGATGCCCGGTCGCGCTGCCACCACCACGTGCGCCAGTTCGAAGATGTCGCGCCAGCGATGCCACGTGGGAAATCCGAGGAACGCGTCCGCGCCGACCAGCAGGATGACCGGGCGCCCCGGCGCTTCGCGGTTGAGCTCTTCCAGCGTCAAGACGGTGTAGCTCTTGCCTTCGCGTTCAACCTCGCGTGCGTCCACGACCAAGCCAGGATGGCCTCGCACCGCCATTTCGAGCATGGCGACGCGATCCCGGCCCGAGGCGGCAGGTCCCCCGCGGTGCGGCGGATCCCCCGCCGGCACGAGCCGCACTTCGGGGAGTCCGAGCGCGCGGCGGACATCGTCGGCGAGCCCGATGTGCCCGTTGTGAACGGGATCGAAGGTGCCGCCGAGCAGGGCAATGGCCTGCGTCACGATCGGCGTACGCGCAGCATCGCAAGCGTGATCCCGGACGTCGCCATGCGCCTTCGTCAGAATCCGGCGCCGGGCTCGCGCAGGTATTGCTCTTCCTCCGGCGTCGACGCACGCCCGAGCACCGCGTTCCGATGCGGATACCGCCCGAACCTGAAGACCACCTCGGCGTGCTTGCGCGCCCACACGAGCGGATCGTCGTCACCCATCTCCTGCGCGAGCGCGCCGAAGAGCTGCAGCGAGCGATGCTGCGCCTTCACGTTCTCGGCATGCTCGAACGGCATGTACATGAACCAGCGCTCGCGAGCCGTGAGCTCGCGGTCGAAGCCGCGTGCGACAGCCTCTTCCGCGGTCGCGAGCGCGCGCTGGTCGCCGGCGAACGCGCGTGCGCTGCCGCGAAAGATGTTGCGCGTGAACTGGTCGAGCAGCAGGATGCGGGCGAGCGAGCCCTCGGCATTCGTGCACCATTCGCCGAGCCCGCCGGCGAGCGCGATTTCGACGGCTTCGCCGAACCGCCGGCGGATCTCGTCGTCGAACGCGTCGTCCTTGCGAAACCACGCCGTGCGCGCCTTGCCGCGCTCCGGCGACCCGGGCGCGCCGAACCAGAAGTGGACCACCGCCTGCGCCGTTTCTTCCATGCCCTATGATATGCCACCGCCACGCTCGCAGAAGAGCCGTGCTCACTGTCCCGGGACGCGGCGCAGTTCGCGCTTTCGGGGGCGGCCCTTCGCCACGCACAGGTCGATGACCACCTCGTACCGCAACGTCTTCCTGCTGGCCTGCTGCCAGGCGCTGCTTCTGACGAATGCCGCCGGCCTCATCACGATGAACGGTCTCGTCGGCTACTCGCTCGTCGACACCAAGGCCATCGCGACGCTGGGCGCGACCACCTACGTGCTGGGCTCGGCGATCGCCACCATGCCGATGTCGCTGTGGATGGCGCGCGTCGGCCGGCGCCGCGGCTTCATGGCCGGTGCGCTCATCAACATCGGCGGCTGCGCGCTGGCCGTCGTCGCGTTGTGGCTGCGCAGCTTCGCGCTGTACTGCCTCGCGACCGCCGTGATCGGCATCTACAACGCCGTCGGCCTGCAGTACCGGTTCGCCGCGGCCGAGGTGGCGTCGAAGGCCGACCGGGCGCGCGCGATCTCGCTCGTGCTGGCCGGCGGCATCGTCGGCGGTTTCGCGGGTCCCGCGATCACGCGCTACGGCAAGGACCTGTTCGCCGCGCCTTTCCTCGGCTCGTTCACGCTGCTCGCGGTCGTGGCACTCGTCGCGCTGGCCGTGCAATCCCGGGTCGAGGTGCCGAAGCCGTTGCCCGAAGAGAGCGGGGGCGGCGGCCGGCCGTTGCGCGAAATCGTGCGCCAGCCGGTGTTCATCGTCGCCGCCATCTCGGCGACGCTGGGCTACGGCCTCATGAACCTGCTCATGACCGCGACGCCGTTGGCCATGGATTTCTGCGGCCTCGCGTACGCGCAGGCCGCGATGGTGATCTCGTGGCACGTCGTCGGCATGTACGCCCCGGGCTTCGTGACCGGGTCGCTGATCGGCCGCTTCGGCGTGCTCAACGTCATCGGCGCCGGCACGGTCGTGATGGCCGCCGGCGCCGTCGTGGCGCTCGTCGGCAACCACTACGCGCACTTCCTCGCCGCGCTCGCGCTCATCGGCTTCGGATGGAACTTCATGTACACGGGCGGAACCACGCTCCTCACCGAGTCGTACCGCCCCGCCGAGAAAGCGCGCACGCAGGGCGCCAACGACGCGATCATGTTCACGACGATGGCGCTGTCGTCCTTCTCGTCGGGCGCGCTCGTATCGTCCGCCGGCTGGGAAGCGATGAACGCCACGGCGCTCGTCCTCCTGCTCGTCGTCGTCGGTGCCGTCGCGTGGTATGCGCGCCAGCCGAAGGTGGCACCGGCCAAGGCGGCATGAGCCGCGCGCCGACGGCCATTCGCGACCTGCGCTGCTTCACCGCGCGCTCGGCGCTGTCGCGTCCGATCGCCGACGCCACCCACGTCATTCCCGCGATCGAGTTCGTCGTGTGCGAGGTCGAGCTCGTCAACGGCATCGTCGGCCAGTCGTACATGCTCGCGTTCCACTACTCGCCGCACGCCATACGCGGCGCGTTGCGCGACCTCGCGGCGTTCGCCGCCGGCCGCGATGCCACCGCAACGCAGGCTTTCATTCGCGACTGGAATCGCGAGACCGAATACTTCGGCCAGGAGGGACTGCAGCGTTGGGCGCTCGGCCTCGCCAACGTCGCGATGTGGGACGCGCACGCACGCACGCTCGACGCGCCCGTGTGGCGGCTGCTGGGCGGGGAGGCGCGCGCGACGCCGGTGTATGGCAGCGGCGGCTGGCTCTCGTATTCCGACGACGAGCTCGTCGACGAAGTCCGCGGGTACGCGAAGCGCGGCTTCCCGGCGGTCAAGGTCAAGGTGGGCGCGCGCGATGCAGGACGCGATCTCGAGCGACTGCGCCTGGTGCGCGAGGCCGTGGGGCCGCACGTGCGCGTGATGATCGACGCCAACCAGGGGATGCGCGTGCCCGAGGCGCTCGAGCTCGCATTGGCCGCGCGCGACATCGGCATCGGCTGGTTCGAGGAGCCCATCGACCATCGCGACTTCGACGGGTATGCGTCGTTGCGCGGCCGTGCCAACGTGGCGCTCGCGATGGGCGAGCGCGAGTACGACCTCGTCGCATTGCGCGAGCTCGTCGCGCGCAATGCGATCGACTTGTGGCAACCGGATCTGCTGCGCCTCGGCAGCGTGGAAGCGTGGCGCGAGTCGGCCGCGTATGCCGCGGCCCATTCGATACCCGTGCTGCCGCACTACTACCGCGACTACGACGTGCCGCTCCTGTGCACGATCGCCAATCCGTACGGCGCGGAGTCGTTCGACTGGATCGACGCCATCGTCGACGCCCCGATGCGCGTCGAGAACGGCCTCGCGTGGCCGCGCGACGCTCCGGGATGGGGATTCCGCTTCAAGCCGTCGGCGCTGACGGCGCTGTAGCTTCGGATCTCAGGTCCGGATCTGCCCGGATCCCAGCACCACGAACTTCTGGCTGGTCAGGCCTTCGAGGCCGACGGGTCCGCGCGCATGCAGCTTGTTCGTGGAGATGCCGATCTCTGCACCCAGGCCGAATTCGAAGCCGTCCGCGAAGCGCGTAGACGCATTCACCAGCACGGATGCCGAATCGACTTCGCGCAGGAAGCGCATCGCGTTGCCGTAGTCCTGCGTGACGATCGCGTCCGTGTGCTGCGAGCCGTACTTCGCGATGTGCGCCATCGCCTCGTCGAGCGAGTCGACGACGCGGATGGCGAGGATGGGCGCCAGGTACTCCATGTACCAGTCGTCCTCGGTGGCGGGCTTCATCGCGGGCACGGCGCTGCGCGCGCGGTCGTCGCCGCGCAGTTCCACCCCTTTGTCGAGGTAGATCGCACAAAGCGGGGGCAGGATCTGCGCTGCGATCGCGGCGTGCACGAGCAGCGTCTCCATCGTGTTGCACGGCGAGTAGCGCTGCGTCTTCGCGTTGTCGGCGATGCGGATGGCCATGTCGCGATCCGCGGACGCGTCGATGAAGACGTGGCACACGCCGTCGAGGTGCTTGATGACCGGGACGCGCGCTTCGCGCGCGATGCGCTCGATGAGGCTCTTGCCGCCGCGCGGGACGATGACGTCGACGTGCTTCTCGTCCGTGATGAGGTGGCCCACCGCTGCACGATCCGTCGTCGCCACTACCTGCACCGCCGATTCGGGAAGGCCGGCCTCGCGCAGGCCGTGGTGCACGCATTCGGCAATGGCCGCGTTGCTGCGGATGGCCTCCGAGCCGCCGCGCAGGATCGTCGCATTGCCGGCCTTGAGGCACAGGCCCGCCGCATCGGCGGTCACGTTGGGGCGCGATTCGTAGATGATGCCGACGACGCCGAGCGGCACGCGCATGCGGCCAACCTGGATGCCGGTGGGGCGATAGCGCAGATCCGTGATCTCGCCCACCGGGTCCGGCAGCGCCGCGATCTCCGCGAGCCCGTCCGCCATCGCAAGGACCGTCTTCGGCGTGAGCGTGAGCCGGTCGACGAACGCATCGCCGAGACCCTTCGCTCGTGCCGCTTCGACGTCCTCCTTGTTCGCGGCGATGAGGCGCCCCTCCGCGCGCCGGATCGCCGTCGCCATCGCGTGCAGCGCCCGGTTCTTCGCGTTGGTGTCCGCGCGGGCGACCTCGCGCGCCGCCGCGCGCGCGGCCTCGCCCACGCCGTGCATGTACGCAGCGACGTCGGCGAGTCCGGGGACGTGGAGGTTCGTCATGCCGGTCATTCTATCGTGGGGCCGTCCGCGATGGGCGCCTTGACAGCGCTGTACCAATTGGTACAGAATGACGTGCATCCAGCAACAGCGCCAACCGAATGCCGACCAATCGCAACATCGCGCGCGCTGCCGCCGCGCACCAGCGTCCTGCCGTCGCCGTCACCCGCGAGGCGCGGACACGTCTTGCGCGGATGGTCGTGAAGCTCCTCGACCACTGGGCGCTGCCAACCACGGAGCAGGCGGCACTGCTCGGCCTGTCCGCGGGCAGCCGATCGACGCTGTCACGCTACCGGGGCGGCGAGCCGCTGGCCGACAGCCGCGACCTGATCGACCGGGCGGGCCACCTGCTCGGCATTCACAAGTCGCTGCGCATCCTCTTTCCGCACGATCGCGATCTCGCATATCGATGGATGGGCGAGCTCAACCTGCGGTTCGGCGCCCGGCCGGTCGACGTCGTGGTGACGCACGGATTCGAGGGTCTTCTCGCGGTGCGCCGCTATCTCGACTTCCAGCGCGGGCAGTAGACCGTCGTGGCACCGGGCAGCACGCCGTGCATTGCGCGGACAGGCAGCGATCTCTTCGACACCAATGTCGAGATCCACCGCGACCTCGTGCGCAACATCCCGGGCATCCGGCGTTCGCAGGATCTCTTCGACGACCTGTCGGACGACCCGGACGACTGGGCGGTCGCCGTTGCGGCGGAGAGCACGGCCCGCATCGAGACGCCGAGTGCGGTGGTCACGCGGCCGTTCGACTACGGGACGGTGATCACGTACACCTTCGACTCGGCGCACTGGCAGGCCACGCGATTCTCCGACGGCCGTCGTTACGCGGTGTGGTACGGCTCGATGGACGTCGCGACGACCGTGTACGAGACGGCGTTTCACTGGAGCCGCTTCGTGCGGGAGTCGTTCGCGGGGCACGATCGCGCGATCCGCACCGAGCGACGGCTGTTCGACGTGCGCTGCGACGCGATGCTCATCGACCTGCGCGGCAAGGAGAAGGCGTATCCCGGGCTCGTCGACCGCAAGAGCTATGCGTTCTCGCAGCAGGTCGGCAGCCATGCGCACGAGCAGGGACAGAACGGATTTCTGGTGCGCTCGGCGCGGTGCGACGGCGTGAATGCGGCGATATTCCGTCCCGAGCGGCTGGCCGATGTCCGCGACAAGCTCTTCCTGACCTACCGCTTCAATCCCGCGCGCGACCAGCTCGTGGTCGAGCGGGTGCAGGGGCGCGCGTGGCTCAAGCTCGCGCCGAGCGCGCTCGAGTAAGCATCGAAGGCTGCTAGGCGGGCGTGATCGTCTGCACGCCGCCGCTCGCACCCACGAGGATCACGTCCGCGCCCCGATGGGCGAAGAGTCCGACCGTCACGACGCCGGCGATGCCGTTGATCGTCGGTCTCGAGCGCCTGCGGGTCTTCGATCGTCAATCCGTCGACGTCGAGGATCACGTTGCCGTTGTCGGTCGTGAATCCCATGCGCCACGCCGGCCGGCCGCCGAGGCGCACCAGCTCGCGCGCGACGTAGCTGCGCGCCATCGGGATCACTTCGACCGGCAGCGGGAACCCGCCGAGCACGTCGACGACCTTGGACTGGTCGACGATGCACACGAACTTGCGGCCGACGGCGGCCACGATCTTCTCGCGCGTCAGCGCGCCGCCGCCGCCCTTGATCATCGCGCCCCACTTCGTCACTTCGTCGGCGCCGTCGATGTAGACGGGCACGTTGTCGACGTTGTTGAGCTCCTCGACCTCGATGCCATGCGACTTCAGCCGGGCCGTCGACTTCTCCGAGCTCGACACGGCGCCCTTGATGCGGTTCTTCATCTTTGCGAGCTCGTCGATGAAGAAGTTGGCGGTGCTGCCGGAGCCGACGCCGATCCATGCGTCGTCCACGACGTACTTGATCGCCTCGCGGGCAACGGCTTGCTTGAGCTCGTCCTGGGTCATCGCGCGATTCTACGCGGGACGCCTCACGCGCTGCCAGGCGAGGCGCCCACTCGCCACCGCGGCGACGAGCAGCGCGCCGGCAACCGCACCGACCACAAGGTTGCCCGCGAACGTCATCACCTCCTCGAAGCCGGCCACGCGCTCCGCGACCGCCTCGACCGCGTGGTGCAGCGCGGGCGTGCCGTGCACGAGGATGCCGCCGCCGACGAGGAACATGGCCGCGGTCCCGGCGACGGACAGGAACTTCATGAGCCACGGCGCCGCGCGCAGGATCAGCGCGCCGAGCGAACGTTGCGCACGGGCGAGGGCGCCGTCGCCTGCGCGCCTGCACAGGTGCAGCCCCGCGTCGTCGAGCTTGACGATGCCCGCGACCAGGCCATACACGCCGACCGTCATCAGGATCGCGATCGTCACGAGCACGACGATGCGCGTCGCGAGCGGCGACGCGGCCACGATGCCGAGCGCGATCACCACGATCTCCGCCGACAGGATGAAGTCGGTGCGGATCGCGCCCTTGATCTTCGCGCGCTCGAGCGCCAGGACGTCGACGTCTTCGTCGGAGACCGCCTTGGTCAGCGCCTTGTGGTCGGCCTCGCGCTCGCCCTTCGAATGGAGCCAGCGGTGCGCGATCTTCTCGAAGCCTTCGTAGCAGAGGAAGGCGCCGCCGAGCATGAGAAGCGGCGTGATGGCCCATGGCGCGACGGCGCTGATCACGAGCGCAGCGGGCACGAGGATCGCCTTGTTGACGAACGATCCTTTGGCCACCGCCCACACCACGGGCAGCTCGCGGTCGGCGCGAATGCCGCTGACCTGCTGCGCGTTGAGCGCGAGATCGTCGCCGAGCACGCCAGCCGTCTTGCGCGTGGCCGCCTTGGTGAGCACGGCCACGTCGTCGAGGATCGTCGCGATGTCGTCGAGGAGTGCGAGTAGTCCGGCGGCTGCCATCCGCGTATGTTAAGTGGGCGCTGCGACCGGGCTACGTTAGTGCGCGCCGCATGTCGGCGAGGATTGCCGCCAGGTAAGCCGTGAAGCGCGCGGCGGCCGCACCGTCGATCACGCGATGGTCATACGAGAGCGACAGCGGCAGCATCAGTCGCGGCACGAATGCATTGCCGTCCCAGACGGGCCTGGTCGCGCTTTTCGACACGCCGAGGATGGCGACTTCCGGCGCGTTGATGATCGGCGTGAACGCGGTGCCGCCGATCCCGCCGAGCGAGCTGATGGAGAAGCAGCCGCCCTGCATGTCGGCAGGACCAAGCTTGCCTTCGCGCGCCTTCGCCGACAGCTCACCCATCTCCCGGGCGATCGCAAGCACGCCCTTCGAGTCGGCGCCCTTCAGCACCGGCACGACGAGACCGTTCGGCGTGTCGGCCGCGAAGCCGATGTTGTAGTACTGCTTGCGAACGAGGTTGTCGCCATCGAGCGATGCGTTGAAATCGGGAAACTTCCGGAGCGCATACACGCTCGCCTTGATCAGGAACGCGAGCATCGTCACCTTGATGCCCGCCTTCTCGTTCTCCTTGTTCAGCGCGACGCGCAGTGCCTCGAGGCCGGTGATGTCCGCCTCGTCGAACTGCGTGACGTGCGGGATCATCACCCAGTTGCGCGCGAGATTCGCGCCGGAGATCTTCCTGATCCGCGACAGCGGCACGGAATCGACCGGCCCGAATTTGGCGAAGTCCACCTTCGGCCACGGCAGCAGGTCGAGGCCCGCGCCGCCGGACGCGGCGCCGCCGCCGCCCGTCATCGCGCCCTTCACGAACGCCTGCACGTCGTCCTGCGTAATGCGTGCGTTGGGACCGGTACCGCGCACTTTCGACAGGTCGACCCCGAGCTCGCGCGCGAACTTCCGCACGGAGGGCGACGCATGCGCCGACGTGAACGCGGCGGGATCGATCGTGGGCGCACGTCGCAGGCGCCGCTTCACCCCCCCTCCCGCGCGCGGGAGAGGGCGGGGGTGAGGTTTCGGGTGAGGGCATTGGCGGCGGCGGGGAAGCCTGCGCGGGCGCGGGTTCCGCCGCCTGCGCCGCATCGAGGACGAGCACCAGGCTTCCCTCGCTCACCTTGTCGCCCGCCTTCACCTTCACTTCCTTCACCACACCCGCGACGGGCGCCGGAACGTCCATCGTCGCCTTGTCGGACTCGAGCGTGACGAGCGCATCCTCCGGCTTGACGGTGTCGCCCGCCTTCACGAGCACTTCGATGACGGGTATGTCCTTGAAGTCCCCGATATCGGGGACCTTGACTTCGAGCGCGCTCATCTGCTCAGACAGTCCAGGGCGCGGGCTTGTCCGGGTCGATGCCGTACTTGGCGATGGCCTCCGCAACCTTCGCCGCCGGAATCGTCCCTTCGTCCGCGAGCGCCTTCAACGCGGCCACGGCGACGTAGTGCGGATTGACCTCGAAGAAGCTGCCGCAGCTCCTCGCGCGTGTCGGAGCGCCCGAATCCGTCGGTGCCGAGCACGACATATCGCCGCTTCACCAGCGGACGAATCTGCTCCGCGAATAGCCGCATGTAGTCGGTCGCGGCAATCGCCGGCCCCACCGCGTTGTCGAGGCACGTCTGCACGTGCGAGCGCCGCGGCGGTTGCGTCGGATGCAGCGTGTTCCAGCGCATGACGGCGTTGCCGTCGCGTGCGAGCTCCGTGAACGAGGGGCAGCTCCAGATGTCCGACTCGACGCCGAAGTCGCTCTTCAACAGCTCGGCGGCCGCCATCACCTGGCGCAGGATGACGCCCGATCCCATGAGCTGCACGCGGGGACCCTTCGTCGTCGCCCCTTCTTGCAGCTTGTACATCCCCTTCAGGATGTCCGGTGCGGCGCCCGCAGGCATGGCCGGATGCGTGTAGTTCTCGTTCATCAAGGTGATGTAGTAATAGACGTCCTGCTGCTCCGCGCACATGCGGCGCAGGCCGTCCTGGATGATCACCGCGACCTCGTACGCGAACGTCGGATCGTAGGAAATGCAGTTCGGCACCGTCGCCGAGATGAGGTGCGAGTGCCCGTCCTCGTGCTGCAGGCCCTCGCCGTTGAGCGTGGTCCGGCCCGCCGTGCCGCCGAGCAGGAACCCGCGCGAGCGCATGTCGCCCGCCGCCCAGCAGAGGTCGCCGACGCGCTGGAAGCCGAACATCGAATAGAAGATGTAGAACGGGATCATCGGCACGTCGTGCGTGGAGTACGACGTCGCGGCCGCGATCCAGTCGCACATGCCGCCGGCCTCGTTGATGCCTTCCTGGAGGATCTGGCCGTGCTTGTCCTCCTTGTAGAACATGAGCTGGTCGTGGTCCTGCGGCGTGTAGAGCTGTCCCTGCTGGTTCCAGATGCCGAGCTGGCGGAACATGCCTTCCATGCCGAAGGTGCGCGATTCGTCGGGCACGATGGGCACCACGTGCTTGCCGATGTCCTTGTCGCGGATGACCACCTGCAGGATCTGCACGAACGCCATCGTGGTCGAGATCTCGCGGTCCTCGGTGCTCTTCAGGAACCGCTCGAACGCCGGCAGCTCGGGAACCGCGAGCGCAGTGGTGGCCCTGCGCCGGCGCTGCGGCACATAGCCGCCCAATTCCATGCGCCGCTCGCGCATGTACTCGAGCTCGGGCGAGCCGGGCGGGAAATTCACGTACGGGATCTCGTCGAGCTTGTCGTCGGGGACCGGAATGTCGAAGCGGTCGCGAAAGCGCGCAAGCGACTCGTGCGACATCTTCTTCTGCTGGTGCGTGATGTTCTGCGCCTCGCCCGAGGTGCCCATGCCGTAACCCTTGATGGTCTTGGCGAGGATCACCGTCGGTTGGCCCTTGTGATTCACGGCCGCGTGATACGCGGCGTAGATCTTGTACGGGTCGTGACCGCCGCGATTGAGGTGCCAGATCTCATCGTCGGACCAGTCGGCCACCAGCGCCTTCAACTCCGGTGTGTTGAAGAAATACTCGCGCACGTACGCGCCGTCCTTGCTCTTGAACGTCTGGTACTCGCCGTCGACGGCCTCCATCATCCGCTTCATGAGGATGCCCTTCTTGTCGCGCGCGAGCAGCGCATCCCAATGCGTGCCCCAGATCACCTTGATGACGTTCCAGCCGGCCCCGCGAAACTCGCTCTCGAGCTCCTGGATGATCTTGCCGTTGCCGCGCACGGGTCCGTCGAGGCGCTGCAGGTTGCAGTTGACGACGAAGATCAGGTTTTCGAGGTTTTCGCGCGACGCCATGCCGATCGCGCCCATCGACTCCGGCTCGTCCATCTCGCCGTCGCCCATGAACGCCCACACCTTGCGCCCTTCGGTTTGCGCGAGCCCGCGGTCCTGCAGGTATTTCATGAAGCGCGCCTGATAGATCGCCATCAGCGGCCCGAGGCCCATCGACACCGTCGGAAACTGCCAGAAGTCGGCATGAGCCACGGGTGCGGGTACGACGAGACGCCGCGTCCGCCGACCTCCTGCCGGTAATTGTCGAGCTGCTCCTCGGTGAAACGGCCCAGCATGAACGCGCGCGCATACACGCCGGTCGCCGAGTGGCCCTGGAAGAACACGAGATCGCCGCCGTGCTCGTCGGTCGTACCGCGCCAGAAGTGGTTGAAGCCGACGTCGTAGAGCGTCGGCGGCCGATGCGAAGCTCGCGATGTGACCGCCGACGTTGGTGTGCTTGTTCGCGCGCAGCACCATCGCCATGGCATTCCAGCGCACGTACGAGCGGATGCGATGCTCGATCTCCGGATCGCCGGGCAGGCGCACCTGCGCGTCGGTCGGGATGGTGTTGATGTAGGCGGTGTTCGCCGAGAACGGCAGGTACGCGCCGCGCTGGCGCGCCGTCTCGATGAGTCGCTCGATGAGCTCGTGCGCGCGGTCGGGGCCCTCGACGGCGAGCACGGCGTGCAGCGCGTCGATCCATTCCTGCGTCTCCTGCGGATCGGGGTCGCGTTTCTGGGCGTCCATGGTCTTCCTCCTCCGGTTACTTTAGCCCTCGTTGACGGGGCCTTGCGAGCGTCGAGGGAATTTACCACTACGTGGAATCGATTTCCATTAACGACGGGCGAGCATGGCGGCCGCAATGCCGCTGACGACTGCGCACGCAAGGAACGCCGGCCGGTAACTCCCCGCCGCGCCGACGAGCGCGGCGAACAGGATGCGGGCCCACCATCACACCGCCGAAGGTGATGAATCCCGAGGCGCCGATCGTCGACGCGGTCGACCCGGCCGGCGCGCGCCGCGCGACCTCCGAGATCTGGACGCCGTTCCAGCCGATGGCGCTGGCGCCGTAGGCGGCCGCGATGACGAGCAGCACCGCCGTCGGCCACGTGGGTCCGGAAAGCGCCAGCGCGACGCCGCAAACGCACGCGATCGCGCCGATGACGGCCAGCACCCGGGTCGCCGCGCGGGTGCGATCGGCAATCGCGCCCCAGATCATTCGGCCCGGCACAGCCGCGACGGCAGTGCAAGTGAGCGCTAACCCGGCGGCCACGACCGACCACCCGAGTGCGTCCGTCAGGTACACGACGAGGAAGCTCGACAGGCAGGTCTGCACGGCCGCAAACGCACATCCCGTGAGGGACAACTGAAGGATGCTGGGCGTTCGCAGGATGAGCCGCAGCGGCGCCAGGATCGCGGTGACGGACAGCACCTTGCGATCCGGGTGACGCACGTCCAGCGCCCGGCGGGTGGGCTCGGCGGCAAGCGCGACCACGAGGCCGACGGCGGCCACGGCAAGGAACGCAAATCGCCACCCGAATGCGAGACCGAGCGCAGGCAGGACGGCGCCCGCGATCGCTGCACCCGCCGGCACGCCGGTCTGCTTGATCGAAAAGGTGAGCGCCATGCGATCCGGCGGCGTGGTGCGCGCCAGGAGCTCGGACGACGCCGCCGTGATCGGCCCGTAGCCGAGGCCCATCAGCGCCGCCGCAGCGACCAGGAGCGACGACCGCCGACGGCAGGCACCAGCGCCATCATCGCGAGCCCGGCCGAGCACATGAGGACCGCTGCCTGCGACACGCGGATCGCACCGAAGCGCGCGACGAATTCGCCGCCCCCGAGGCTGCTCACCATGGCGCCCAGATACAGGAGGCCCACGAACACGCCGATCAACGACGGGGCGATGCCCAGGTCGGCTGCAAGCACGGGCGCCAGGACGGCGGGGGCCGACGCGACGACGCTCACGTACACCTGGATTGCGAGCGTGGCCACGAGGGCCACCATTGCATCCTTGCGCGTGCTCAAGGCGTCACGAGCCGCGATGGCGTCGCAATCGCCGTCACCGTCAGGTCGTGCGGCGCTGCCGGGATGCGCTCGACGATCTGCAGCTCGTACGCGCCGGCGATCCTTGCGGCCTGCGGCGAAAGCAGCGGCGAGCAGGCGGTCGTAATAGCCGCCGCCGTACCCCAATCGTCGTCCGCCGAGGTCGAATGCGACGCCGGGCACCAGGATCCACTCGACGTCGGCCGGCTCCATGCCGGGCCAGGGATGCGAGGGGCTCGGGGATGCCGCGATAACCGGGCGCGACTTCCGCCGCCGGGTCGCGCACGCGATGCAGCTCGATCATGCGGCTGCCTTCGTTCACGCGCGGCAGCGCCACCGTCGCGCCACGCGCGAGCGCGTCGTGCATCAGCGTGCGGGTGTCCCACTCGCTGCGAAACGGCAGCGTCAGCACGACGCATGCGGCGTCACGGAACGACGGAAGCGCCGCGATGCGTCGCGCGATCGCGCGCGACTCGTCCGCGCGGGCGTGGTCGTCGAGCGCGTCGCGCGCGGCGAGGATGCGCTCGCGCAGGGCCCGCTTGGCCTCGCGCAGCGCGGGACCCGAAAGTACGCTCGTGGCTTCCGTCGATTCCATGTGCCATCCAATGGTAAGCGTTACGCAGCGAAAGAGCGCAACCGCGTCACTTATAATGGGCAATCCCCGCGAAGGCTTCCCATGAAGAACTCGTTCCAGTTCCATCGCGAGCGCCGCGCCGCGCTCATCGCTTCCATGCGCGAGCACAGCGGCGGCGGTCTCGCGCTGGTGCCGACGGCGCCGGAGGTTGCGCGCAATCGCGATTCGCTGTACCCGTACCGGCCCGACAGCTATTTCTACTACCTCACGGGATTCCCGGAGCCGGAGGCGGTGATCGCGCTGGTGGCTGTCGCCGGAGGGCGACCGCCACATCCTGTTCTGCCGCGACAAGAACGAGGAGCGCGAGATCTGGGACGGCTTTCGCTACGGTCCCGACGCCGCGCGCGAGATCTTCGGCTTCGACGAGGCCTATCCGATCGCCGAGCTCGACGCGAAGATGCCGGAGCTCGCGTCCGACCGTCCCGCGCTGTTCACGCCGCTGGGCTTGTTCGAGCCGTGGGACCGGCGCATCTCAAGCGTGCTGAACGACGTGCGCGCGCGGGTGCGCACCGGCGTGTCGGCGCCGGACGAAGTCGTGGACGTGCGCGGCACGCTCGACGCGATGCGGCTCGTCAAGGACAAGCACGAAGCCGATCTCATGCGGCGCGCCGGTGCGATCAGCAGCGGCGCGCATCGCCGCGCGATGGAGCGCACGCGCCCCGGCTGGTTCGAGTACCAGGCCGAGGCCGAGCTCGTGCACGAGTTCCTGCAGGCCGGCGCGCTGGCGGTCGCCTATCCGTCCATCGTCGCGTCGGGCCCGAACGCCTGCGTGCTGCACTATCGCGACAACAACCGCGCAGATGAGCGCCGGCGAGCTGCTGCTGATCGACGCCGGCTGCGAATACCAGGGCTACGCGTCGGACATCACGCGCACGTTTCCGGTGGACGGCAAGTTCAGCGGGCCCGCAGAAGGACGTCTACGAGCTCGTGCTCGCCTCGCAGCTCGCCTGTCTCGACGCGGTGAAGCCCGGCGTCGAATTCCACGACTATCACAAGGCCGCCGAGCGCGTGCTCGCGCAGGGCTACATCGACCTCGGGCTCTGCGAGGGCACGCTCGACGACGTGCTCGAGATCGGGCAGCTACAAGCAGTTCTACATGCACCGCGCGGGGCACTGGCTCGGCATGGACGTGCACGACGCCGGGTTGTACCAGGTGAAGGGCGCGTCGCAGAAGCTGCGTCCCGGCATGGTGCTCACCGTCGAGCCGGGCACTTACATTCGTCCCGCCGACAACGTGCCCGAGGCATTTCTGGAACATCGGCGTGCGCATCGAGGACGACGTGATGGTCACCGCGACGGGGCACGAGAACTTCACGGCCGCCACGCCGAAGACGGTGGCCGAAGTCGAAGCCGCCTGCGGCTCCAGGTAACAGGAGACAGGTAACAGGTAAGACAGAGGGCGTGGGACAAAAAGCCGTATGACTCCACGCGCCGTTCTGATCCCTGATACCTGATACCCGATCCCTGATGCACGATGTCGCGATCGTCGGCGCCGGTCCGGTCGGCGGCACGCTCGCGCTGGCGATCGCCGACGCGGCTTGTCGATCGTCGCGCTCGACGCGCGCGCGCCGGAAGCACGCTGCGCGGCGACCGCTCGCTCGCGATTTCGCACGGCGCCGCCTGATCTTCGAGCGCCTCGGCATCTGTCGCGGCGCCTTGCGCCGGCATGCGGTCACGCCGATCACCGCGATCGACATTTCGCAGGCGCGGCGGCTTCGGCACCGCCACGCTGACCGCGGACGAGCACGGCGTTGCCGGCGCTCGGCTATGTCGTGTCGTATCGTCGCATTGCAGGCCGCCATCGACGATGCGCTCGCGACCACGCGCACCGACGTCCGCTATGGATGCGCGGTGCACGATGGTGACGGAACGCCCGCATGCGCGCAGGTGCTCCTGGCGAACGGCGATGCCGTCGACAGCGCGGCTGGCCGTCGTCGCGGATGGCACGGGGGCCGCCGTCGCGGGCGTGGCGCGCAAGCGCCGCGACTACGGACAGGTCGCGCTGGTCGCGAAGCTCGACCACCGCGACGCCGCACGGCGGCGTCGCGTACGAGCGCTTCACGACCAGCGGTCCGATGGCGCTGCTGCCGGAAGGCGATCACTACGGCCTCGTCTGGACGATGACGCCGCAGGCGGCCGCGAGCGCGCGCTCGCACTGCCCGACGAGCAATTTCTCGCCGAGCTCGCGCGTCACTTCGGCGCACGCAGCGAACGACTTCACGCGGTCGCGCGAGCGCAGGACGTTTCCGCTCGCGCTCGAATTCGCGCAGCCTGCCGTGACGGCGCGCGTGCGTGCTCATCGGCAACGCGGCGCAGGCGCTGCATCCGATCGCCGGACAGGGGTTCAATCTCGGCTTGCGCGATGCATTCGAGCTCGCGCAGAGCGATCAACGCGGCGCCGCGAGCGCTCGGCGAGCCACGCGATGCGTCGCGCGCTACGCCGCGCGGCGCCGCGTCGACCGCTATGCCGGCATCGCCTTCACGCACGGCCTCACGCAGCATCTTCGCGCTCGACGACGCGATCTGTCGCGCTGGCCGCGCGGGCTCGCGCTCACGGTGCTCGATGCGCTGCCGCCGGCGAAGCGGGCCTTCACGCGCGCGATGCTCTTCGGCCTGTCCTGAACGCGCGTTCGCTTGCTTGACGCGCGAGATCGCGCGCCGCGCAACGCTCCATCGATACGAGCGCGCGTGACAGGCGCAAAGCCGGTATAATTGGCGCGTCGCTTCACCGTCGCTATTCCATTCCTTCGACTCACATCGATCTGCCGAGCATGCGCATCGGGCCTCATCTCTTTGCCGAACAACCTCGCCGTCGCGCCGATGGCCGGCGTGACCGATCGGCCGTTTCGCATGCTGTGCAAGCGGCTCGGCGCGGGCTATGCGGTGTCGGAGATGGTGGCGTCCAATCCGCGGCTGCTACGGCACCGACAAGTCGCGGCGCCGCATCGATCACGCGGGCGAGACCGCGCCCATCGCCGTGCAGATCGCCGGCGCCGATCCGCTCGCTGATGGCCGAGGCCGCGCGCTACAACGTCGACGCGCGGCGCGCAGATCATCGACATCAACATGGGCTGCCCGGCGAAGAAGGTGTGCAACGCCGCGGCCGGCTCGGCGCTGCTCGCCGACGAGCCGCTGGTCGCGAGCATCGTCGACGCGGTCGTTCGCGCGGTCGACGTGCCGGTCACGCTCAAGATCCGCACCGGCGCGCATCCGGGCGCGCGCAATGCCGTTGACGATCGCGCGCATCGCCGAGGATGCCGGCGTGCAGGCGCTCACGGTCCACGGCCGCACGCGCGCCTGCGCGTTCGTCGGCGCCGTCGAATACGACACCATCGCCGCGGTCAAGCGCGCGGTGGCAATTCCGGTGATCGCCAACGGCGACATCGCCACGCCCGAAGGTCGCCGCGGCCGTGCTCGCGCACACGGGCGCCGACGCGGTCATGATCGGCCGCGCGGCGCAGGGACGGCCGTGGATCTTTCGCGAGATCGCGCACTTCCTCGCGACCGGCGCGCACCTGCCGCCGCCGACCGTCGCGGAAGCCCGCGACGCTGATCGTCGCGCATCTCGCCGATCATTACGCGTTCTACGGCGAGGTCACGCGGCGTGCGCACGGCGCGCAAGCACCTCGGCTGGTACACGGAGTCGCTGGCCGGCGGCGAAGCGACTTCCGGCGCGCGATGTGCGCGGCCGCAGACGACCGCCGCGCAGCTCGCCGTCGTGAGCGAATACTTCGACGGCTCGCGCAGCACCACGACCGCCTGCCGTATCGCGGCGGGCGCGGACGGCGCCGGCATTGCAACGAACGACAAGCACGTGGGCAGGGGAGGCCCTTGCAGCGTGACCACGAGAAAAACACGACTCAACGGCAGCAACGAGATCTGCCGCAGCGTCGACCGCTCGCTCGACGAATATTTCAAGCGTCTCGACGGCGAGACGCCCACGGGCGTCTACGACATGGTGATCGGCCACGTCGAGCGCGCGCTGCTCGCGTCGATCATGACGCGCACCGAGGGCAACCAGACGCAGGCGGCCGACATGCTCGGCATGAACCGCACGACGCTGCGCGCCAAGCTCGTCAAGCACAAGCTCGTCTGATGGCGCGCTGCGAGCGTGGCGGCCCCATTCGCCAGGCGCTGCTGTCCGTCTCGGACAAGCGGGCCTCGTCGAATTCGCGCAAGGGACTGTCGGCGCGCGGCATCGCGCTCCTGTCGACCGGCGGCACCGCGCAGTGCGCTCGCCGAGGCGGGCCTCGCGGTCACCGACGTCGGCACGCTACACCGGATTTCCCGGAGATGCTCGACGGCCGCGTGAAGACGCTGCATCCGAAGGTCCACGCCGGCATCCTCGCGCGCCGCGACGTGCCGGCGCACGCCGCCGCGCTGCGCGAGCACGCGATCCCGACGATCGACCTCGTCGTCGTCAACCTGTATCCGTTTCGCGAGACGGTCGCGCAAACCCGGCTGCACGCTCGACGACGCGATCGAGAACATCGACATCGGCGGACCGTCGATGGTGCGCGCGGCCGCGAAGAACTGGCCGCACGTCGGCGTCGTCGTCGATCCCGACGGATTACCCGACGAGTGCTCGCCGAGCTTGCGCCAGCGCCGATGCGCTTGACCGACGCGACGCGCTTCGGACTCATGCGCAAGGCATTCGCGCACACCGCCTCGTACGACGGCGCGATCGCCAACTGGCTGACGGCGCGCGACGCCGGACGGCGCGGCACAGGCGTGGCCCGACGTCGTTCCACTTCGCGGCGGTCAAGGTGCAGGACATGCGCTACGGCGAGAACCCGCACCAGTCGGCGGCGTTCTATCGCGACGAGACGCCGGCGCCGGCGAGCATCGCGACGTATCGCCAGCTGCAGGGCAAGGAGCTGTCGTACAACAACGTGGCCGACAGCGATGCGGCGTGGGAGTGCGTCAAGACCTTCGCCGAGCCGGCGTGCGTGATCGTCAAGCACGCCAATCCCTGCGGCGTCGCCACGGCCGCCACGCCGCTCGACGCGTATCGCAAGGCGTTCGCGACCGATCCCGACGTCGGCGTTCGGCGGCATCATCGCCTTCAATCGACCGGTCGACGCGGCGACGGTCGAGGCCGTGGCCGCGCAATTCCTCGAAGTGCTGATCGCGCCTTCGTACACCGACGACGCGCTCGCGGTCATCGCAAAGAAAGCGAACGTGCGCGTGCTCGAGATCCCGCTGCCGCCAACGCCGGCAGGCCAACGCGTGGGACATGAAGCGCGTGGGCGGCGGCTTGCTCGTGCAATCGCCCGACGACGCGCAACGTGCGCGAAGGCGACTTGCAGGTCGTGACGAAGCGCGCGCCGACGGCCGCCGAGATGCGCGACCTCCTGTTCGTCTGGCGCGTCGCCAAGTTCGTGAAGTCCAACGCGATCGTCTACGGCCGCGACGGACAGACGCTCGGCGTGGGCGCGGGCCAGATGAGCCGCGTCGATTCGGCGCGCATCGCCGCGATCAAGGCAGCGAACGCCGGGCTCTCGCTCGCGGGATCGGCGGTGGCCTCCGATGCGTTCTTCCCGTTCCGCGACGGGCTCGACGTCGTTGCCGACAACGGCGCCACCGCCGTGATCCAGCCGGGCGGCAGCATGCGCGACGCCGAAGTGATCGCGGCGGCCGACGAGCGCGGCCTCGCGATGGTCTTCACCGGCATCCGCCACTTCCGCCACTAGTTCACAGAGGCACGTTGAACATCCTCGTCATCGGCGGCGGCGGCAGGGAGCATGCGCTCGCGTGGAAGATCGCGCAAAGCCCGCGCGTCGCGCGCGTGTACGTCGCGCCCGGCAATGCGCGGCACCGCGCGCGACGAAGCGCTCGTCAACGTGCCGATCACGGACATCGCCGAGCTCGTGGAGTTCGCCCGGCGCTCGGAGATCGCGCTCACGGTCGTCGGGCCCGAAGCGTCCGCTCGCCGCCGGCATCGTCGACGCGTTCCGCGACAGCGGGTCTTGCGATCTTCGGACCCACCCGCGCGGCGGCGCAGCTCGAAAGCTCCAAGGATTTCGCCAAGGCGTTCATGGAGCGGCACGGCCTGCCGACGGCCGCGTACGCGACGTTCACCGACGCGCGCGCGGCGCACGACTACGTCGCCGACGCGCGGTGCGCCGATCGTCGTCAAGGCCGACGGCCTCGCCGCGGGCAAGGGCGTGGTCGTCGCGCAGACACGCGCGGAAGCCGACGCGGCCATCGACGCGATGCTCGTCGACAACGCGATGGGCGCTGCCGGCGCGCGCGTGGTCATCGAGGAGTTCCTCGAGGGCGAGGAGGCGAGCTTCATCGTGATGGTCGACGGCCGCCACGTGCTGCCGCTCGCCTCGTCGCAGGATCACAAGCGCCTGAACGACGGCGACGCGGGACCCAACACCGGCGGCATGGGCGCGTACTCGCCCGCGCCCATCGTCACGCCTGCGCATGCACGCGCGGATCATGCGCGAGATCATCCTGCCCGCGGTCAACGGCATGGCGGCCGACGGCACGCCCTACAGCGGCTTCCTCTACGCCGGCGTGATGATCGACGCGGCGGGACATCCGAAGGTGCTCGAGTTCAACTGCCGCATGGGCGATCCGGAGACGCAGCCGATCATCGCTGCGATTGAAGTCCGATCTCGTCGACGCTGCTGCAGCACGCGGTCGACGGCACGCTCGACACGGTCGAAGCCGAGTGGGATCGCCGGGCCGCGCTCGGCGTCGTGCTCGCCGCCGCCGGCTATCCCGAAGCGCCGCGCCGGGCGCGACCATCGTCGGCCTCGATCGCGTCACGGATGAGGCGCATCCCGGCGTGCACGTGTTCCACGCCGGCACCGCGATGCAGGACGGACGCGTCGTGGTCAGCGGCGGACGCGTGCTGTGCGTGACCGCGCTCGGCGATTCGGTTCGCCAGGCGCAGCGTGCCGCGTACGCAGCGGTGGGCGACATCCGCTTCGACGGCATGCAGTACCGCACGGACATCGGCCATCGCGCCATCGCGCCGCGCAAGCCGTGAGCGCGAAGGGCCGCCCCGAGGGCGAACAAGCCCCGAAGCGCAAAGCGCGAAGGGTAATTCATTGCGCGAAGGGCAATTCATTGACGATCGACACGCAGGCGTTGCGCGGCTGGTTCGTCGGCCTGCAGGCGCGCATCGTCGACGGCCTCGAAGCGATCGACGGCGGCACCTTCCGCCGCGACGAATGGGCGCGCCCCGAAGGCGGCGGCGGCGTCTCGCGCATGATCGAGGGCGGCGCCGTGCTCGAGCGGGGCGGCGTGCTCTTCTCGCATGTCACCGGCGAGCGCCTGCCGCCGTCGGCCACGGCGCATCGCCCCGAGCTCGCGGGCCGCACGTGGGAAGCGATGGGCGTGTCGCTCGTGCTGCATCCGCGCAATCCGTACGCGCCGACGGTCCATCTGAACGTGCGCTTCTTCATCGCGCCGAAGTCGCAGGCCGAGCCGGTCTGGTGGTTTGGCGGCGGCATGGACCTCACGCCGTATTACGGCTTCGAAGAAGATGCGCGTCACTTCCATCGCTCGTGCCGCGACGCGCTCGCGCCGTTCGGCGAGGACGTCCACGCCCGCTACAAGAAGTGGTGCGACGAGTATTTCTTCCTCAAGCATCGCAACGAGCCGCGCGGCATTGGCGGCATCTTCTACGACGACCTGAACGACGGCGGCTTCGACCGCTGCTTCGCGCTGACGCGAAGCGTCGGCGACAATTTCCTTGCGGCCTACGCGCCCATCCTCTCGCGGCGCAAGGACACGCCGTACGGCGAGCGCGAGCGCGATTTCCAGCTGTATCGTCGCGGCCGCTACGTCGAGTTCAATCTCGTGTGGGACCGCGGCACGCTGTTCGGATTGCAGTCGCAGGGACGCACCGAAGCGATCCTGCTGTCGATGCCGCCGCTCGCGCGCTGGCGGTACGCGTGGAGCCCGGAACCGGGCACGCCGCGAAGCCGCGTTGTACAGTGACTTCCTGGTAGCCCGGGATTGGATCAGCGAGTGAACACAATCGACGACGGCGACGCGCACCTGGTGGAGACGCAGATCGCGTCCGCGGTGAGCTTCAAGGGCGAGCTGCTCGAGGTGCGCAGCGACAAGGTCAAGCTGCCCAACGGCGGCACGGGCACGCGCGAGTTCGTCGTGCATCCCGGCGCGGTGCTCGTGGTGCCCGTCCTCGACGACGGCCGGCTCGTGCTCGAGCGGCAGTTCCGCTATCCCTTGCGCCGGGTGATGCTCGAGTTCCCCGCCGGCAAGATCGACGCCGGCGAATCGCACGCTCGCGTGCGCGACGCGCGAGCTCGAGGAAGAGGCCGGCTATACGGCCACCACGTGGAACAAGCTCGGCACCATCCACCCCGAGATCGGCTACTCCACCGAATTCATCGAGATGTACGAGGCCGTCGGCCTCAGGCACGTCGGCCAGCGGCTCGACGAAGGCGAGTTCCTCGATATCGTGCTGATGACCGAGGACGAGCTCCTCGCGACCTACGACTGCGGCGGCTTCACCGACGGCAAATCCGTCGCGGCGCTGTTCGCGTGGCGGCGATCGCGAGGACGATGACGCCTTCCGGTTGACGATGCCCGTCGCCAAGCTGCTCGTCGTCCACGGCCGCGTGCAGGGCGTCGGTTATCGCGATGCCGCCGTGCAGGCCGCCTTCACGCTGGGCGTGACGGGCTGGGTGCGCAATCGCAGCGACGGCACGGTGGAAGCGCAGGTGCAAGGCGACGCTGCCGCGGTCGACCATTTCGTCGAATGGTGCAAGCGGGGACCGCCGCTTGCGCGCGTGTCGAAGGTGGATGCGAGCGACGTTGCGCCGGATGCGTCGCTACCCGACTTCGCCTGGCGGCCGACCGCCTGACGCTTCGACCGCCGTAGATGTCCTTCCACGCCGCGTATTGCGCCGCTGCGATCCACGGCAGGCCGAGCACGAGCCCGATGCCCGTCGTCGCGAGGCCGGCGAGCAGCAGCGTGAACGTGTAGACGCCGAGCGTGAGCATCGGCCGCGGGTTGCGCGCGAACGCGCGCAGCGACGATGCGAAAGCGCGGCCCGGCGCGTCGCCGTCGAACAGCGCGGCCATCGCCACGAACGTGAACGGCAGGGACACGAGCACGTCGGTCGCGTACAGCATCATGATGGTCGACGGTGCGAGATCGGTCATGCCGCCGTCGGGCGCCAGCATGTTGACGCCCGCGACGGACCAGGCAAGCGCGCTTTCGATGACGGTGGCGGTCACGGCCGCCGCGACGACGGCGAACTGCGCCGACGCCGGCGCGGCGAACACCATCAGGAGATGCTTGAAGCGCGGCGGCTCGTTGCGGTCCGCCGCGAGGCTTGCGAACAGGAGGCCGCACATCAGGAGCGGCACGACGACGTTCGCGACGATCAGTCCGATGACCGGCAAGGGACCGATCGCCACGAAGATCACGATGACGACCAGCGCCATCGACGAGAACGGCAGCGGGCCTCGCTTCCACAGCCTGATCGCTTCACCGAACCAGGCGAGCGCGTGGCCGGGCGGAACTGCGCGTGGTTCCCGGCTCGCAGCCGGGGTCACGTCGCCTCGCCGAGATACGCCGCCCGCACCGCGGGGTCGTGGAGCAACGAGTCGGCGTCGCCCTCGAGCGTGATCTCGCCCGACTCCATCACGTAGCCGCGGCGGCTCACCTCGAGCGCGAGCTTCGCGTTCTGCTCGATCAGCAGGATCGTGACGCCTTCCTTCGAGATGGTGACGATCGTCTCGAACACCTTCTGCACCATGAGAGGCGCAAGGCCCATCGAGGGCTCGTCGAGAAGGAGCAGCCTGGGCCGCGACATCATCGCGCGGCCCATGGCGAGCATCTGCTGCTCGCCGCCCGAGAGCGTGCCGGCGGTTTGCCTGCGCCGCTCCTTCAGCCGGGGAAAGAGGTCGAACACGCGCGCGATGTCGGCCTTGATGGCATCGGTGTCCTTGCGGATGTACGCGCCCATGGCGAGGTTCTCCTCGATGGTGAGCGCGCCGAACACGCCGCGTCCCTCCGGCACCATCGCAAGGCCGCGGTGCACGAGCGTGAACGGGGGCTTCCCGGTGACGTTCTCGCCCGCGTAGTGGATGCTTCCCGACTTGACCGGAAGCAGGCCGCAGATGCCTTTCAGCGTCGTGGTCTTGCCCGCGCCGTTGGCGCCGATGAGGCACACGAGCTCGCCCTGGCCCACCTCGAGGTCGATGCCCTTGACGGCCTGGATGCCGCCGTAGGCAACTTCGAGCTTGCGCAGCGCGAGAAGGGGCTCGGCGGGGGTGGTCACGTGCCAGTCCCGCCGGGCCGCCCCAAGGGACTGGCCGCGCCCCCTTGGGGGGCAGCGAGCGAAGCGAGCGTGGGGGCCGTCATCATGCGCCCTTCAGGTTCAACGAAACGTCCCCGCCGAGGTAGGCGGCGATCACCTTCGGGTCCTTCTGCACTTCCGAGGCGCTGCCTTCCGCGATCTTCTTGCCGTAGTCGAGCACGAGCACGCGATCGCACACGCTCATCACGAGCTTCATGTCGTGCTCGATGAGGAGGATCGTCGTGCCGTCGCGGCGGATCTCGTGCAGAAGCCCCTTGAGCGCCGCGGTCTCGGTCGCGTTCATCCCGGCGGCAGGCTCGTCGAGCGCGAGGAGTTTCGGCTCCGTTGCGAGCGCGCGGGCGATCTCGAGCCGGCGCTGGTCGCCGTACGGCAGGTTCCGGGCGAGCCGGTTCGCGTGCTTCGCGACGCCCACGTACTCGAGGAGCTGGTACGCGCGCCGGTGGATCTCGCGCTCTTCCTCGAGCGTCCTGGCGTTGCGCGAGATGGCGCCCCACACGCCGGCGCGGGTGCGCACGTGGCGCCCGATCATCACGTTCTCGAGCGCCGACAGGTTGCCGAAGAGCCGGATGTTCTGGAAGGTGCGCGCGATGCCGCGGTACGCGACGTCGTTGGGCTTGAGGCCGGCAAGTGCCGCGCCGTCGAACATGAACTCGCCGCCGTCCGCGACGTAGATGCCGGTCAGCACGTTGAAGAGCGACGTCTTGCCCGCGCCGTTGGGACCGATCAGCCCGTAGATCTCGCCGTGGTTGATCGTGAAGCCGACGTCCGACAGCGCCTGCACGCCGCCGAAGCGCTTGGTGATGCCCTTGGCCGAGAGCAGGACTTGAGTCATGCGGCCCGTACCGTTTCGAGCTCGCGCTTGCGCACCGCCGACGGCAGGATGCCGGCAGGGCGGAAGAGCATCATGAGCACGAGCGCGAGACCGAACAGCAGCATGCGGATGACTTCCGGATCGACCAGGATCCGCCCGAACACCATCTCCTGCAGCGGCGCCACCGTGTAGCGCAACACCTCCGGAACGAACGACAGCAGGACGGCGCCGAGGATGACGCCCCAGATGTTGCCCATGCCGCCGAGCACGACCATTGCGAGCACCATCACCGACTCCACCAGCACGAAGCTCTCCGGGCTGATGAACCCCTGGATCGCGGAGAACATGCCGCCTGCGATGCCGCCGAACGACGCGCCCATCGCGAACGCGAGAAGCTTGATGTTGCGCGTGTTGATGCCCATCGCGCGGGCCGCGACCTCGTCCTCGCGGATCGCCTCCCAGGCCCGGCCGATGCGCGAGTCCTGCAGGCGGATGTTGATGATGATCACGACGACCATCGTCAGCAGGAAGAAGTAGTAGTACTTGACCGGTCCCGTGAAGTTGAGGCCCATGAACGTCTCGGGCTTGGCGAAGCTGAAGGAGCCGATGCTGAAGGGATCGATCAGCGCGATGCCCTGCGCGCCGTTGGTGATGTTGACCGGCTGCGACAGGTTGTTGAGGAAGATCCGGATGATCTCCCCGAACCCGAGCGTGACGATCGCGAGGTAGTCGCCGCGCAACTTGAGCGTGGGCGTGCCGAGCAGGATGCCGAACAGGCACGCGACGGCCGCGCCGATCGGCAGGATGATCCAGAAGGGAAGGTGCAGGTTGAAGTGCGGGCTTGCGAGCAGCGCGTACACGTACGCGCCCACGGCGTAGAACGCGATGTAACCCAGGTCGAGCAGGCCTGCGAAGCCGACGACGATGTTGAGCCCGAGCGCCAGGAACACGTAGAGGATCGCGAGGTTGGTGATGCGCACCCACGCGGTGCCGACTGCGGAAAGTGCGAACGGCAGCACGAGGAGGGCGACGGCGAGCACGGCGAACCCGATCCAGACGGCGCGAGGATTGTCTTTGGCGTCGAGGAAATTGCGCATGGCGACCGTGATTGTAATCAGCGATTGACGGGCAGGGGCCGGGCGGGCGCAGTCGCCCCGATGCCGCGTGTGGCGTCGGCGACGTCGCGCGCCAGCTGCGCCACCGCCCGGCTGTGCGCGGCCGCCAGCGCGTCGTAGGACTTGTCTCCGGCCGCTTCGCGAGCGGTCGTGCGCGCGGTGACGGATTTTCCATCCGCGGTTCGCCGGACCGTGAACAACGCGTCGAGCAGGGCATGCGAGCCGGGCACGGATTCGAAGCGCTGCACGTCCACGCTCACGCGGTATTCCGCGTCGACGGCCGTCGACTGCCCGAGCGAAGTCGCGCGCGCAGTGCCGAGCGTCGAGCCGAGATTCTCCGCTGTCGCCACGGCAATCGCATCGGCCAGGGGCGACGCCCATCGATTGAACTCGTCGAGCCAGACCTCGTTGTTGCCGACGCTGACCACGATCTCGGGGCGGTCCACCACGGCAGGAATCGCGACGGGGCCGACGACGATCGACAGCGTGCTCGACGGTGCCGCCGGTGGCGGCGGACCGCTCAGCGTGAAAAAGCGCGCCGGCGGCGACGTCGCGCATGAGGCAAGTGCGAGCGCTGCGAGGGCAACGCAGACGTGGGGGCTCATTTCGGCATCGGCTCCGCGGTCTTGCCCCGGATGATCGCCTCCGGATGGCGTTCGAGGTAGTCGGCGAGCACGCGCAGGCTTCGTGCCGCGCGCCCGAGCTCCTGCATGGCGTTGCGCAGGTCCGCCTGTGCGGGCGCACCCGGACCCACGAGATTGGTCTCGGTGCTCGTCAGCACCTTCTCCGCCGCGCCGAGCGCGCCGCGCGCCTCGTCGAGCGCCGACTTGAGCGAGGGCGTGACGTCGGTGTCGAAACGCTGGATGGTCGAGCGGGCTTCGCGCAGCGTTTCATCGAGGCTCGCAAGCGCCTTCCGCAGGTCGTCGGCGATGCCGTCGAGCGGCACCTTGTCGAGCTTGTCGATGATGCGGCCGAGCTTCTCCTCGATCTCCGGAAGCGTGCTGATCGTCGTCGGGAGCTCCGCGGGCGCCTGCGTCCAGTCGAGTCGCGCCTTGGACGCCTTGGGGAAATAGGCGAGCGACACGAACCGCTGGCCCGTCAGCAGGCTGCCGGTGGCGAGCTGCGCGCGAAGTCCGCGCTGCTCGACGAGCTTCTGCATGAAGTCCCGGCGCGTCACCTGCTGCTCGACCATCGCCTGCAAGCGCACGCCCTGGCCGGTCGGCAGCTGCGCGACCACCCGCTCGGGATACAGAACGACCTCGACGCGCGGCTTCACGTTGAGCGTCTTCGGATCGAAGAACAGCCCGACGTCGGTGACCTCGCCAACGGCCACGCCATAGAAGTTGACCGGGGCGCCGGTGGACAGCCCGCGCACCGACTCCTGGAAGTAGAGGACGTAGCGCGTGGCGATCGACTCGTCCACCTTCATCGCCGTCACGCGATCGTGGAAGAGCGGGAACACGGTCTCCGAGGACGCCTGCGACGAGCTCGCGTAGCCGGGCGGCGTCTCGAAGGCGATGCCGCCCTCGAGCAGCGCGACGAGCGATTGCGTGCGCACGTCGAGACCGTTCGCGGTGAGCGACACGTCGACGCCGCTCGCGTTGTAGAACCGCGTGTCGCGCACGACGTACTTGTCGTACGGTGCGCTGACGAACACGCGGACCTGCACCGAGCTGCCGTCCGGCGCGAGGTCGTACGCCACCACCTGCCCCACCGCAAGCCGGCGGTAGTACAGGGGCGATCCGATCCCGAGCGATCCCAGGTCCTTCGACTGGAGCACGAACTGGCGGCCGGGCGTGTTGCCGGTGACGATCGGCGGGACTTCGAGCCCGACGTAGTGCCGCCCCTTCTTCGCGGACGTTCCCGCCTCGAAGCCGATGTAGTTGCCCGAGATGAGTGTGGAGAGGCCGGAGATGCCCGACAGGCTGATGCGCGGACGCACGACCCAGAAGTGCGCATCCTCCACCATCAGGGGGCTTGCCGACTTGGCGATGCGGGCGGTGACTTCGACGTTCTGCGTGTCGTCGGTGAGGCGCACTGCGGTGACCTGGCCGATGTTGACCTCCTTGTACTTGACGAAGGTCTTGCCCGCCTCGATGCCGTCGGCCGATTTGAAGATGATGGTGATCGTCGGCCCTTCGCTTGCGAGGCGGTCCCACGCGATGCCGACCGCCACCACGATGGCGAGGATCGGCACGATCCAGATGGGTGAGAAGCGCGCGCGCCGCGGGGGCACCGCGACCGCTTCAGGCAGATCGTCGTCAGCGGCCATGATTGACGCCCCGCAGGTCCGAAGGGCCGCCCCGAGGACCTGCTGCGCCCCCTCGGGGGGCAGCGCGCGACGAATTTGCCGTTGTCGCGAGCGTGGGGGTACTTCTATCCCAAATCAAGCGCGAATCGAACGACATGGCGGCGAACATGGTCAGCACGACGACGGCCATGAAGTAGGGAACGCCGGGGCCCGGCTCGACGGACATCAGCGGCGACAGCTGCACGAGTGCCACGATGTACGTGTCGACGAACACGTCGAGCATCGACCAGCGGCCGATGAACTCGACGATGCGATAAAGCCGCGTACGCTGGCGGTCGTTGGCTTGGGCGTTGCGCTGCACCGTGATCAACACGTACCCGAGCGCCACGATCTTTCCGATCGGGATGACGATGCTCGCGATGAACACGATGAGCCCCAGCGGCCACGACCCGCTCGCGAAGAGGTAGATGACGCCCGACATGATCGTGTCGTCGGCCGAGGACACGACGGTCGTCGTGGCGAGGACGGGCAGCAGGTTCGCCGGCACGTACAGCACGGTCGCGGCAACCAGCAGCGCCCATGTGCGCTCGATTGCGTTCTCGCGCCGGAACTCGAGCTTCTGGCCGCAACGCGGGCAATATCCCGGCGCGTTCGCCGCGGCCGGACGCGAGACGAGCGCGCACTCGCTGCACGAGACGAGACCCCTGGCGGCGGCGCTCGTCATCGATCGCTCCCTGCGCTCCACGCGATGCGCGACCACACCACACCGGCGTCGAACGTGCTGGCGATCCACGGAAGCAGCAAGACGAGCGCCGCGACGGCGAACAGCGCAGGGCCGGGGATGACGTCGGCGAGCTGCGCAATCTTCGTGAGCGCGACGAGGATGCCGAGCAGCAGCACTTCGTTCATCGACCACGGCCGCAGGCGATCGGCGAGGCGCATGAAGTCGCCCATCCACGCGGGCGCCGGCGGCCGCTGGATGGCGATCATCACCGCGAGCATCGCGGTGACGTAGAGGATCGGCGCAACGACGGCGCAGAACGCGACCACGACCGCAGTCACCTCGCTGCCGCGTATCCACATCTCGTACGCGCCACCCGCCAACGTCGTCGTGGACGTGCGTCCCGCGGCCGACAGCGACATGAGGGGACAGGCGTTGGCGATCACGACCAGGATCGCGGCGGCGATGCAGAGCGCGAGCGGCGTGTCGAGCGGATGAACGGGATGCACCGCCAGCACTTCGCCGCAGCGGCCGCAGCGCGCCTTGCCGCCCGGCTCGAGAAGCGGAATGCGCTGCAGGAGGTCGCAGCCGTGGCACGCGACGGATTGAGGTTTCACTAAGCCCGGTCGGACACGCGTTCGCCGAGCAGACCCGACGGGCGGAAGATCAGCACGGCGATGAGCACGAGGAACGCGAACACGTCCTGGTAGTTGGAGCCGAACAGCGTCAGGTTCGCATCCTGCTCGCAGCGTTCTGCCAGCGCGGTCGACCAGCTCGACAGGTTGCAGAGGTTGGTCAGGTCGCCCACGTAGCCGGCGCCGAGCGCCTCGATCAGCCCGAGCAGCAGTCCGCCGAGCATCGCACCCGCGATGTTGCCGATGCCCCCCAGCACCGCCGCGGAAAACGCCTTGAGGCCAAGGATGAATCCCATCTGGTAGTGCGCGATGCCGTAGTAGCTGCCCACCATCACGCCGGCCACGGCGCCCAGCGCGGCGCCGATCACGAACGTGAGCGAGATCACCTTGTTGATGTCGATGCCCATGAGGCCCGCCACCTGCTGGTTCTGCGCGGTCGCGCGCATGGCGACGCCCAGCTTCGTGCGGTAGATGAGCACGAGGAGCCCGCCCATCAGCAGGAACGAGCCGCCGATGATGGCGATCTGCACGTTGGTGATGGTGGCGCCGCCCTCGGCCGTCGTGAGGTGATACGACACGGTCTGGATGATCTGCGGATACGGCAGCGGGCTGCGCGACCACACGATCATCGCGACGTGCTGCAGGATGATCGACAGGCCGATCGCGGTGATGAGCGGCGCGAGCCGCGGCGCGCGCCGCAGCGGACGGTACGCGACCCGCTCGAGCGTGTAGCCGACGGCCATGCACGCGGGAATCGCCACCATGAGTCCCGCCAGCACGACGGCGAGCGGCGGCAGGCCGGTGTTCGCCTTCGTGAGCACGACGATGACCGTGTAGGCGACCATCGCGCCGATCATCACGACCTCGCCGTGGGCGAAGTTGATGAGCTGGATGATCCCGTACACCATCGTGTAGCCGAGCGCCACGATCGCATAGACGCTGCCGAGCGTGAGCCCGTTGATGACCTGCTGCAGGAAGATGTCCAGAGCGCTGACCCCTAGAAGCGACCGTCTGGCCTTCGGACGTGCGGGCGATTGTATCCCGCGGCGTGCGCGCAAAAAAAACGGCGCCCGAAGGCGCCGTTCTTTGTTGCCGCGCGTTACTTCTTGGGCGCTTCCGCCGGGGCGGGAGGCGTTGCCGGCGCAGGAGCCGGCGTGGACGGAGCAGCTGCCGGGGCAGGAGCGGCCGCCGGGGCTTGCGCCATCTTCATTTCCTTCATGAAGTCGTCGAACGTCGACGCCTTGCCGGCCTTCACGACGCCGACCGGCGTGACCTTGCCGTCCTTCAGCGTGAAGATCGTGATCTCGGCGTTCTTGCGGTCGCCCTTCTCGTCGAACTCGATGAGGCCGGTCGCGCCGTTGTACTTGATCTTCTGGATCTCGGGGACGTACTTGGCGGGATCCGTCGAGTCGGCGTGCTGCATGGCGGCGATGATGATCCCGACCGCGTCGTAGAAGAACGGCGCGTATTGCTTCACTTCGCCGTACTTCGCCTTGAAGGCGTCGTTGAACGACTGGCTGGCCGCCGAGGCCGGCAGGCCGGCTTGCGAGCAGATGAGCCCTTCCGCAGCCGGTCCGGCAAGCTTGCCCATCTCGTCCGTGCAGGCGCCGTCGCCGAAGCTGAACACGCTCTTGATGCCGAGTTCGCGTGCCTGCTTGATCATCGGGCCGCCCGTGGCGTCCATGCCGCCGTAGAACACGGCGTCCGGCGCCTTGCCCTTCATCTTGGTCAGGATCGCCTTGAAGTCGGTGGTCTTGTCGGTGGCCTTCTCACGCGCCACGACTTGGACGCCCGCTGCCTTCAGCGTCTTCTCGACTTCGTTGGCGAGGCCTTCGCCGTAGGCGGTGGCGTCGTCGGCGATGGCGACCTTCTTGACCTTCATGTTCGCGAGGTACTGGGCGATCGCGGGACCCTGCTGGTCGTCGCGGCCGACGGTGCGGAAGATCGTCTTGAACCCTTGCTCGGTGAGCTTCGGGTTGGTGGCGGAGCCCGAGATCATCGGGATGCCCGCCTGGTTGTAGACCGCCGACGCGGGGATCGACACACCCGAGTTGAGGTGACCGGCAACCCCGGCAACCTTCGCGTCGACCATCTTCTGCGCGACCGTCGGACCCATCTTCGGGTCGGCCTGGTCGTCCTCGCTCATGAGCTCGAACTTGACCGTCTTGCCGCCGATCTTGAGCTTGCGGGCGGTGTGCTCCTCGACGGCCAGGCGCGCGCCGTTCTCGTCGTCCTTGCCGAGATGGGCGATGCCGCCCGTCAGCGGGCCGGCGTGGCCGATCTTGACGGTGATGCTGTCGTCGACCGGTGCGGCGGCCGTCGTCTTGGGCGCTTCGGCGGACTTCTTCGGTTCTTCCTTACCGCAGCCGTAGATGCTGATGAGCGCGGCCGCGACGATCGTCAGGCCGAGCTTGCGCGACATATCCATGGAGTCCTCTAAATAGGGATTGGGCAAAACGGGGTGCTCTGAAAATGGGAGCGGGCAACAGAGTATCATTGTCTGTCACAGGTGGGGTGTCAATTCGCGGGCCGGCGGCCTTCTGACGCAGGTCCGAAGGGCCGTCCCGAGGACCTGCTGCGCCCCCTTTGGGGGCAGCGAGCGACGCCTTTGTTGTTGTCGCGAGCGTGGGGGTCGTTCATTCGTCGGCGCCGGCGCCGCTTCGTCGCACTCGGGTTGCCCGAACGCCCGTACGGCGGCGAAAATAGCATCAAGAATCCAAACGGCACGCGCGCCGCATCCAAACAGGGGGCGAGCGCGCGCAAGGCGCGCCGCGGCCGACTGGGCTGCGCAGCAGCGCATAGGAGCAATCCATGGCAGTTCGCATCACCGGGCGGCGCTTCGCCGTTGCTGTCACCGTCGTGCTGGCGGTCGCGCTCGCCGCCGCGATCGGCGTCCGCGTCTACAAGAAGCAGCAGGAAGGGCGCGACAACGACAAGAACACGCCCGTCACGCTCGAGTTCGCGGCTGCGGACCTCGCCGTGGCGGAAAGCAAGCCGCTGTCGCGCTGGCTGCCCGTGTCGGGCGCGCTGCAGCCCGTTCGCCAGGCGACGGTGAAGTCCAAGGTATCGGGCGAAGTGCGCGCCATCACCGTGCGCGAGGGCGACGCCGTCCAGGCGGGCCAGATGCTCGCGCGCATGGACACCGCCGATCTCGAAGCCAGGCTCATCGAACGGCAGGGCCAGCTCGCCTCCGCGAGGGCCCAGCTCGCGATGAACGAGAAGACGCTGTCGTCGAACCAGAAGCTCCTCAAGCAGAGCTTCATCTCCCAGAACGCGTTCGACAACTCCGAGTCCACCATGAACATGACGCGCGGCAGCGTCATGTCGGCGGAGGCCAACGTGCGCCTCGCGCAGAACGCGCTGAAGGACGCCGTCGCGACGTCCCCGCTCACGGGCATCGTCGCGAAGCGCCACGTCCAGCCCGGCGAGAAGGTCGCGTTCGACACCCCGCTCGTCACGGTCGTCGACTTGAAGGAGATCGAGCTGCAGGCGATGGTGCCGGCCGTCGACATCCCGGAGCTTCGGATCGGCATGCCGGTCGAGCTCGCGGTCGACGGCTTCGGCGATCGCAAGTTCGCGGGGCGCATCGAGCGCATCAACCCGTCGACCGAGCCCGGCACGCGCGCGATCCTCGTGTTCGTGGGCGTGCCCAATCCGAACAACGAGCTGCGCGGCGGCATGTTCTCGACCGGGCGCGTGGCCCTCGCGGCGAGCGTGCCGGTGATGTCGCTTCCCTCGATCGCGGTGCGCAGCGAGGGCGGACAGACGTACGTGTGGACGATCGAGGACGGCAAGCTCGTCAAGCGCATGGTCGTCGTGGGCCGCCGCGACGAGGAGAACGGACGGGTCGAGATCAAGACGGCGCTGCCCGCAACCGTCAAGGTGCTCGCCGCGCGCTTCGACAACCTGAAGGAAGGCGCGCCGGCACTGGTGAAGGCGCCGGAGTCGGGACCTGCGAAAGCCAGCGCGACGGCGGTCGATACGTCGCCGCGCTCATAGCTGCCGGCGCTCGATGCGCCGCCACCGGACTCTCCGACGTGACTGTCAACTGTCAACTGACTTCTGATTCCTGAAATGTGGATCACCAGGGTTTCGATCAACAACCCCGTCTTCGCGACCATGGTCATGGTTGCGCTGACGGTGCTCGGCATCTTTTCCTATGCGCGGCTGCGCGTGGAGCAGATGCCGGACGTCACGCTGCCGTTCCTCATCGTCCAGACGCAGTATCCGGGCGCGTCGCCTGAAGCGGTCGAGATCGACGTCACCCGCCCGGTCGAGACGGCGGTCAACGGCGTGGCCGGCGTGCGCCTCGTGCGCTCGCTCACGCTCGAGGGCATCAGCTCGGTGTTCGTCGAGTTCCGCCTCGACACCGACATGATCCGGGCGATGTCCGACGTGCGCGACAAGGTGGCGCAGGTGCGCCCGCTGTTCCCGCGCGACGTGAAGGACCCGCTCGTCGTGCGCGCCGACACGGAGAACCAGGAACCGGTCGTCACGCTTGCCGTGATGGCGAAGGAGACGGGGCTGCGCGAGCTCACCTCGCTCACCGACCAGGTGATCGTGAAGGGCCTCGAGAACGTGCCCGGCGTGGCGCGCGTCGACGTCAACGGCCGGCAGGTGCGCCAGATCCTCATCCAGATCAAGCCGAATGCGCTCACCGCGATGGGCATCGGCGTCGACCAGGTGATGAGCGCGATCCGCAACGCGAACCAGGACGTGCCCGCAGGGCGACTGTCGCGCGGGCAGAGCGATCGCATCGTGCGCATCGAAGGCAAGATCAAGGAGCCGGCGCAGTTCGGCCGCATCATCGTCGCGCAGCAGGGCGGCGGCCCCGTGTACCTGTCGCAGGTCGCCGACGTGGTCGACGGCGAGGCGGAGGAGACCTCCATCGCCCGCATCAACGGCCAGCGCTCGATCACGATCGACATCCAGAAGGCGCAGGACGCCAACATCGTCGAGACCGGCCGCGGCGTGGTGAAGGCGGTCGACGAGCTCAGGAAGCGCATCCCGAAGGACGTCGACCTCACGGTCATCTTCAACTCCGCCGAGACGGTCGAGAAGAGCGTCAACCGCGTCAAGAGCACGATCCTCGAGGGCGCCGCGCTGACGGTGCTCATCGTGTTCCTGTTCCTGCACAGCTGGCGCAGCACGATCATCACGGGACTGACGCTGCCCATCGCCGTGATCGCCACGTTCATGGCGCTCTACGCGTTCAACTTCTCGCTCAACTTCCTGACGCTGATGGCGCTGTCGCTGTGCATCGGCCTCCTGATCGACGACGCGATCGTCGTGCGCGAGAACATCGTGCGGCACCTTGCGATGGGCAAGGACCACAAGCAGGCGGCGCGCGAGGGCACCGACGAGATCGGCCTCGCGGTCATGGCGACGACGTTCGCGATCGTGGCCGTGTTCGTGCCCATCGCGTTCATGAGCGGGATCATCGGGCGCTTCTTCTTCCAGTTCGGCGTCACCGTCGCGGTCGCCGTCATGGTGTCGCTGTTCGTGAGCTTCACGCTCGACCCGATGCTCTCCGCGGTGTGGCACGACCCTCCCGGCTCGCGCTTCAAGCGGGTGCCCTGGCTCGGCAAGCTTCATGGACCAGGTCGAGCGGTTCATCGAGTGGATGCACCACGTGTACGGCGACGTCCTCGAGTGGGCGCTCGAGCATCGCAAGACGGTGCTTGGCGTGTCGTTCGGGCTGTTCGTGGGCAGCTTCTTCCTGGTTCCGCTGATCGGCACCGAGTTCGTGCCGGAGGCCGACCAGGGCTTCATCTCGCTGCGGCTCAACACGGCGGTCGGATCGAGCCTCGAGTACACGGACAGCAAGGTGAAGCAGGTCGAGGAGACGCTCAAGCAGTTCCCCGAGATCAAGCTCGCAATGACGACGATCGGGACCGACGAAGGCCGCAATTACGCGCGCATCAACCTGAGGCTCACCGACCGCGCCGATCGCGAGCGCACGCAGAAGGACCTCGAGCGCGCGATTCGCAAGGCGCTGAAGCCGATCCCCGGCGTCGAGCTCACGCTCGGCTTCAACCGGCCGATCTTCATCAACATCCTCGGTCCCGACCCCGCGACGCTGACGAAGCTCGCGGAGCGACCTGAAGCAGAAGCTCGCGAGCGTCCCCGGCATCGCGGACCTCGAGACTGTCGGAGAAGGCGGCCAATCCCGCGCTGTCGGTGCGCCTCAACAACGACGCGGCCTCGGACCTCGGCATCACGGTGCAGCAGGTCGGCGCGACGATCCGTCCGCTGCTCGCGGGCGATACAGTGGGCTACTGGCTCGCGCCGGATGCGCAGAACTACGAGGTGAACGTGCGCCTCGCCAAGGACCGCCGCCAGGTCGCGACGGACCTGTCGAACCTCTACCTCACGACGAACAAGCGCGGGCCGGACGGCGAACTGCGCATGGTGCCGTTGCGGCAGGTCGCCGAGATCGTCGAGTCGACGAGCCCGCAGACCATCCGCCGCGAGGAGCTCGTGCGACGCGTCGCCATCTTCGCGAGCGCGCAGGGGCGCCCGGCGGGCGACGTCGGCAAGGACGTCAACGAGATCATCAAGCAGACGACGCTTCCGCCCGGCTATCGCTTCTCGATCCGCGGGCAGCAGGAGCAGATGCAGGACTCGTTCGCGTCGGCGATGGCGGCGCTCGGCCTCGCGGTGATCTTCATCTACCTGATCCTCGCGTCGCAGTTCGCGAGCTTCCTGCAGCCGGTCGGCGATCATGGTGTCGCTGCCGTTCTCGCTGATCGGCGTTTTCCTGGCGCTCATGTTCACCGGGACGACGCTCAACATCTTCTCGATGATCGGCTTCATCATGCTGATGGGCCTCGTGACCAAGAACGCGATCCTGCTCGTCGACTTCGCCAATCGCGCGCGTCGCGCCGGCGCGAGCCTGCACGATGCGATGCTGCAGGCCGGCCAGGTACGCCTGCGGCCGATCCTCATGACGACGGCCGCCATGATCGGCGGCATGCTGCCGCTGGCGCATCGGCGTCGGCGAGGGCGGCGAGCAACAGGCGCCGATGGGCCGCGCGATCATCGGCGGCGTCATCACGTCGACGCTGCTGACGCTGGTCGTCGTGCCCGTCCTGTACACGTACCTCGACGGGTGGATGGAGCGCGGCGCGCCAAGCGTGCGGCCCGCCTCGCGCGAGCGCGCGGAAGCGGCGGCCGGAGCGGCCGATTGACGTGAGATAATTGCGGGCTGCATAATAACTGACTTCTGGTCAGTTACAGTCCGGCTCCCCAACGAAGTCAGCCAACCGGTCACCTTGCCGGCACCGCATTCGCATGGACATCGAACAAGCGCGCTACAACATGGTCGAGCAGCAGATCCGCACGTGGGACGTGCTCGACCAGGACGTGCTCGACCTCCTGTTCACGGTGCGCCGCGAGGACTACGTCCCGGCGGCGTATCGGTCGCTCGCGTTCGCGGACCTCGAGTTGCCCCTGCCGGGCGGTGCAAGGATGTGGCAGCCCAAGCTCGAGGCGCGCGTGCTGCAGACGCTTACGCTGCGCCGCGGCGAATCCGTGCTCGAGATCGGCACCGGCAGCGGCTACTTCACTGCGCTTCTCGCGGCCAGCGGGGCGGACGTCACCTCGGTGGAGATCGACCCGGCGCTCGCAGCGGCTGCGCGCGCGAAGCTCGCGCGCCACGGATTCACGAACGTGCGCCTGGAGGTCGGAGACGCCGCGAGGGGATGGGGCCACGAGGTCTACGACGCGATCGTGCTCACCGGGTCGACGCCGCTGCTTCCCGAGCGTTTCCTGGCCCAGCTGAAGCCGAACGGCCGCGTGTTCGCGATCGTGGGCGAGGCGCCGGCGATGACCGCGCGCCTCGTCGCGTGGACCGCACCCGGCTCGCGCGTGACCACCGACCTGTTCGAGACGGTCGTGGCGCCGCTTGCGAATGCCGCGACGCCGTCGCGCTTCCGGTTTTGATTCCCGAGATCACGGCGCCCGAGCTCGACGCATGGCGCAAGGACGCCTCGCGCGCGGCGCCGCACGTCGTCGACGTCCGCGAGCCGTGGGAGTTCGACCGCGCGCACCTCGACGACACGATGCTCATTCCGATGCGCGAGATTCCCTCGCGGATCGCGGAGCTGCCGGCCGATAGCGATCTCGTGCTCGTCTGCCATCACGGCTCGCGCAGCGCGCAGGTCGCGGCGTGGCTGTCCCGCAACGGCTTCGCGCGCGTGCACAACCTGACGGGCGGCATCGACGCGTGGTCGCGCCTCGTCGACCCGGCCGTGCCTCGCTATTGACCGTTTGACCATGCCAAGAACAGCAATGAAAAACCGGCTCCCGCGCTTTGCTTCCGCTGCCTTGCTATCGCTCTCGTGCGTCGCGGCCTGCGTGCACGCCGAGGACCTCCTGCAGGTGTATCGCGAGGCGCAGAAGCAGGATCCGACGATCGGTGCGGCGCGCTCGCAGTGGGAAGCCACGCAGGAGCGCGTGCCGCAGGCGCGTGCAGGGCTGCTGCCCCAGGTGTCCGCGCAGGGCCAGGCCAACGTCAACTATTACGAGGCGCAGTTCGGCACGTCGCCGAAGACCAACGTCTCGCAGAATTACGGCTTCGGCAGCCTCGTCTTTTCGGCGTCGCAGCCGTTGTACCGGCCGCAGAACGTCGTGGTCCTCGACCAGGCGCGCGAGCAGGTGACGCAGTCGGACTTCACGCTCGGCCTCGCGCAGCAGGACCTCATCATCCGCACGACGGTCGCGTACTTCGACGTGCTGCTGGCGGAATTCAACGTCGAGCTCGCCGAGCAGCAGAAGATCGCGGTGTCGGAGCAGCTCGCGCAGGCCAAGCGCAACTTCGAGGTCGGCACCGCCACGATCACCGACACCAACGAAGCGCAGGCGAAGTACGACCAGATCATCGCCACCGAGATCCAGGCGCGCAACGACCTCGACCGCCGGCGCACCGCGCTTGCGGCGATCATCGGCAGGACGCCGCAGAGCCTCAAGCGCATCGGCCGCGGGTTCGATCCGGCGCTTCCCGAGCCCAACAATCTCGACTACTGGGTCGCGCGGGCGTTGCGCGAGAACCTCACCGTGCGCTTCTCGCAATCGAACTTCGAGATCGCGTCGCTCGAGGTGGACCGGGCGCGCGCCGGGCACCTGCCGACGCTCGACCTCGTCGCGAGCGCGAGCGCGCTCACCAACAGCGGGTCGGCGACCGCCGACATCGGCGGCAACTCGCGGGCGGCCCTCCTCGGCATCGTCGTCAACGTGCCGATCTACACCGGCGGCTTCGTCAACTCGCGCGTGCGCGAGACGATCTCGCTGCAGGACCGCGCGCGCGCCGACCTCGAGACGGCAAAGCGGACGGCAGTCACCAACGCGCAGGACGGATTCTCCGGCGTCAACAGCGCGGCGGCGGGCGTCAAGGCATTCGAGCAGGCGGTGGCCTCCGCCGAGGTCGCGCTGCAATCGAACATCCTCGGCCAGGAAGTCGGGATCCGCACCAACCTCGACGTGCTGAACGTCCAGCAGAACGTGTACTCGACGCGCCGCGACCTCGCGAACGCCTACTTTCAGTACATGCTCGCCGTGCTGCGACTGAAGTCCGCCATCGGCAACCTCACCGAGCAGGACCTCGAAGACCTGAATCGACGTCTGAACGGTTGAGACGCGGCGCGAGCCAGGCCCACAGGCGATCGGTTGCGCCGCCGTGCGCGGCGTGGAAGGCCAGGGCGGCGTCGCGCATGCGCCCGCGTCGCACGGGATCGCCAAGCAGGCTCGCCACCTCCTCCACCAGAGCCTGCGCGTCGGCGACACGCAGCGCCGCCCGCGCAGCCACCGCCTGTGAAGACGCTTCCGCGAAATTGAACGTGTGCGGGCCGACGACGGTGGGCGTGCCCACGGCGATCGGCTCGATCAGGTTCTGCCCGCCGAGCGGCAGGAGGCTGCCGCCGACGAACGCCACGTCGCACGCGGCGTAGTACGCAAGGAGCTCGCCGAGCGAGTCGCCGAGCACGAACCGAACGTCCGCAGGCACTGCAACGTTCGCGGTGCGGCGCACGTAGGGGATCTTGCGAGCGTCGAACAGCGCAGCGACGTCGTCGAAGCGCTGCGGGTGTCGCGGCACGATCACGGTGAGCGCATCGACGGGCAGCCCCTGCGCGCGAGCGCGTCGAGGATGCAGCGCTTCCTCGCCCTCGCGCGTGGATGCCGCGACCCACACGGGCCGGCCTGCGCCGAAGAGCTCGCGCAAAGCGCGCGCGCTCTCGCGAAGCGCATCGTCCACGCGCACGTCGAACTTCAGGTTGCCGGTGACGGCGACGTCGCGCACACCGGCCTCGCGCAATCGCTGCGCGTCGTCCTGCGTCTGTGCCGCCGCACCGGCGAGTGCCGCGAACATCGGTCGCGTCAGGGTCGCGAAGCGGCGGTAGCCGTCGAGCGAGCGCTCGGACAGCCGCGCGTTGACGAGCAACAGCGCGATGCCGCGGGCGCGGCATTCCGTCACGAGGTTCGGCCAGACCTCCGTCTCCATGAGCATGCCCGCCCGGGGCTTCCAATGGTCGAGGAACGCGCGCACCGCGAACGGCACGTCGTACGGGAGCCATGCCTGCACGACGCGATCGCTCGCAAGCGCTGCACCGGCGGCGCGGCCGGTCGCCGTCATGTGCGTGAGGAGAACGGTGGCGTCGGGCAACTCCTGCAGCACGCGCGCAACGAGCGGCATCGCCGCGCGCGTCTCGCCGAGGGACACAGCGTGGATCCAGATCACGTTCGCCACGCTGCCCGGCGATGGGTAGCGTCCGAATCGCTCGCCGATGTGGGCGCGATAACCGGGCTCGCGCCGGCCGCGCCACCACAGGCGCAGCGGCAGCAGCGGCAACACGGCATACCAGAGGAGGTCGTACAGCGCGCGCATCAGCATCGCGGCGCATCGCGCAGCACGCGCCCGGCGCTTTCGACGACCGCGGGCAGCGATGGCACGTCGCCATTGCCGCCGACGTCGACGGCGTGCGTGCCCGCCGCCGTCACGCCCGCGAGCGTCGCGTCCGTCGTGGTGAAGATGGCGACGGTCGGCGTGCCCAGCGCTGCGGCAAGGTGCGTGAGGCCGGTGTCGACGCCGACGACGATCTCCGCGGATCGCGCGAGCGTCGCGAGCTCCGGCAGCGTCTGGCGCGGGGGAACGATCGCGTTCGTGGCCGTGCTTGCCAGCCGCTCGCTGCGCTCGCGCTCCTGCGCATCGCCCCACGGCAGCAGCACGCGAAACCCCGCCTGCGCGAAGTGTGCGAGTAGACCCGTCCAGTCCTGCTCCGGCCACAGCTTGTCCTTGCGGCTCGTCGAGTGGAACGCGAGCGCGTAGGGGCCGTCGGGCATCGCACGCGTTCCCGGGGGTGGCGCAAGGTTCCAGCGCGGACGTCCCTCGACCGTATAGCCGAGCGCCGCGGCCGCGAGCGCGCGTGCCTTCTCGATGAAGTGCTGGTTGCGGTCGATCGCGTGATGCACGTCGTCGAGCCACGTCGCGATCGGCTCGCGCACGTTCGCGCGGTCGAAGCCGTGACGGCGTCCGATCGCCATGCGCGCGATGATGGCGCCCTTGAGCTGCTCCTGCAGGTCCAGGATCGCGTCGTACCGGTGCGCGCGCAAAGCGCGGCGGAACTGCGAGAACTCGCGGCGCGTGGCCGACGACAGGGGCGCCTTGCGCCAGCGGCGGAATGCAATCGGCACCACGCGGCGGACGCGCGGGTCGAGTGCCACGAGCGGCGCGAACGCTTCCTCCGCGATCCAGTCGACGAGCGTGCCGGGCGCGTGCCGCTCCACGTCCGACACGAGCGACAACGTGTGCACGATGTCGCCCAGCGACGAAGGGCGAACGACCAGCAATCGTTTAAACTTGCCCTCGATGTCGGACCCGCTTCCCCTGTCGCTCATCGTGATCACCCGCGACGCGGCCGTCGATCTCGCGGCGTGCATCGCGTCGGCGCCGTTCGCTGCCGAAACGGTCGTGGTCGATTCGGGCAGCCGCGATGATACCGTAGCGGTCGCGCGACGCGCCGGCGCGCGCGTGGTCGACCATGCGTTCGAAGGGTACGGCGCGCAGAAGAACTTCGCCGTGGCGCAAGCGACGCACGACTGGGTGCTGTGCATCGACGCCGACGAGCGCGTCTCGCCCGCCCTGGCCGATGCGATCCGTGCGTTGTTCGCCACGGGTGCGCCCGCCGCCGCGGGTTACGCGATGGCGCGCCGCAACCGTTTCCTCGGCCGCTGGCTGTCGCACGGCGAAGGCTATCCCGACTGGATCGTGCGGCTCTTCGACCGGCGACGCGCGCGCTGGTCGAGCGACAAGGTGCACGAGAAGGTCGTGGCCGACGGCCCCGTCGAGCGCGTCGGCGGCGACCTCATGCACGCGTCGGCCGAGTCGATCGACGCGTACATCGCGAAGCAGAACCGGTACACGACGATGCAGGCCGAGGCGATGCACGCGTCGGGCGAGACGGCGAGCGCGCTTCGCCTCGCCACCTCGCCTGCCGCACGTTTCTTTCGGTTCTACGTCGTGAAGCTCGGCTTCCTCGACGGCGCTGCGGGCTTCGCGCACATCGCGATCGGCGCGTTCGCAAGCTTCCTCAAGTACGCGAAGCTGCGCGCGCTCGCGGGGCGCGCGAAGGACGCTGCCTGATGCACGTCCTGGTGACCGGCGCCGCCGGTTTCATCGGCATGCATGCGGCGAAGTCGCTGCTCGCGCAGGGCGTGCGGGTCACCGGCGTCGACAACTTCGAGCCCTATTACGACGTGGCGCTGAAGCAGGCCCGCGTGGCGACGCTCGCCGGCACCCCGGGATTTACGTTCGAGACGGTGGATCTCGCGGAAGCGCACGCGACGGCGACGCTCTTCCGCGACGGCGCATTCACGCACGTCGTGCATCTCGCTGCACAGCCGGGCGTGCGGCATTCGCTGACGCATCCCGACGCGTACGTGCGCAACAACGTGGTGGCGTTCGGACACGTGCTCGAAGGCTGCCGGCATGCGCAGGTCCAACACCTCGTGTACGCCTCGAGCTCGTCGGTGTACGGCGCGAGCCACGAGCTGCCCTTCACCGAGGATCAGCGCGTGGACCAGCCGGTGAGCCTGTACGCCGCGACCAAGTGCGCCAACGAACTGATGGCGCACAGCTACGCGCATCTCTTCGGGCTGCCCGTGACGGGGCTTCGCTTCTTCACCGTGTACGGCCCGTGGGGAAGGCCCGACCAGGCGCCGATGCTGTTCACCAGGGCGATCCTCGCCGGCGAGCCGATCGACGTCTTCAACGAAGGGCGCATGGAGCGCGACTTCACGTACGTCGACGACATCGTCGAAGGCGTCGTGCGAACGCTGCGGATGCCGCCGAGCGGCACGCCGCCGGCGGCGATCTACAACATCGGCAACAACGAGGCCGTGCCGCTCACCGAGTTCATCGCGACGCTTTCGAACGTGATCGGGCGTGAGGCCGTCGTGCGCCACCGGCCGATGCAGCCGGGCGACATGCGCGCGACGTACGCGTCCATCGACCGGCTGCGGGCGCTCACGGGATTCGCGCCGAGCACACCCCTGACGGAAGGATTGTCACGCTTCGTCGCCTGGTATCGCGGGCACTTCGGCTGAAGGGTGCCGATGTTAAAATGGCGGCCGTTTCGTCACGGCCGCAGGGCCCGACCCGCGGCTCATCCATGATCCTCGTCACCGGCGGCGCCGGCTTCATCGGCGCCAACTTCGTGCTCGACTGGCTTGCCGCCACCGGCGAGCCCGTCGTCAATCTCGACAAGCTCACGTACGCCGGCAATCTCGGCAACCTGAAGTCGATCGCAGGCGACAAGCGGCACGTCTTCGTCCGGGGCGACATCGGCGAGCCGCAGCAGATCGACGCGCTGCTGCGCGAGCACCGGCCGCGGGCGATCGTGAATTTCGCCGCCGAGTCGCACGTCGATCGCTCGATCCATGGACCGGGTGAGTTCATCCACACCAACATCGTCGGCACGTTCAACCTGCTCGAGGCCACCCGCGCATGGTGGTCGTCGCTGCCCGCGAGCGAGCGCGATGCCTTCCGCTTCCTTCACGTGTCGACCGACGAGGTCTACGGCTCGCTGGGTGCCGACGACGCCGCCTTCAGCGAGACCACGGCGTACGCGCCGAACAGCCCGTACTCGGCATCGAAGGCCGGATCGGATCACCTGGTGCGTGCGTACCATCACACCTACGGCCTGCCGACGCTCACCACCAACTGCTCGAACAACTACGGTCCGCGGCAGTTCCCGGAGAAGCTCATCCCGCTCATGATCGTCAACGCGATCGCCGGCAAGCCGCTTCCGGTGTACGGCGACGGGCTGAACGTGCGCGACTGGCTCTACGTCGGCGACCATTGCTCCGCGATCCGCGCCGTGCTTGCGCACGGTCGGGCCGGCGAGACGTACAACGTCGGCGGCAACGCGGAGATGCGCAACGTCGACGTCGTGAAGACGATCTGCGCAATCCTCGGCGAGGAGAAGCCCGGCCGCGATTACGACGCGCTCGTCACCTACGTGAAGGACCGCCCGGGCCACGATCGGCGTTATGCGATCGATCCCACGAAGGTGCGGACCGAGCTCGCGTGGGAGCCCGCCGAGACGTTCGATTCGGGATTGCGCCGCACGATCCGCTGGTACCTCGACAACGAAGAGTGGCTGTACCACGTGGCGAGCAAGGATTACCAGAAGTGGATCGACCTCCAGTATGCAGCGTAAGGGAATCATTCTCGCGGGAGGGTCGGGCACGCGCCTGTACCCGGTGACGCACGTCGTGTCGAAGCAGCTCCTGCCCGTCTACGACAAGCCGATGATCTACTACCCGCTGTCGACGCTGATGCTCGCGGGCATCCGCGACATCCTGCTCATCTCCACGCCGGAAGACACGCCGCGCTTCACGCAGCTGTTGGGCGACGGCGCCCGCTGGGGCCTCAACATCTCGTATGCGGTGCAGCCGAGGCCCGACGGGCTCGCGCAGGCGTTCGTCATCGGGCGTGATTTCGTCGGCGCCGATCCGAGTGCCCTCGTGCTGGGCGACAACATCTTCTACGGCCACGACCTGCACGTGCAGCTCGGCCGCGCCAACGAGCGCGCCGATGGCGCAACCGTATTTGCTTATCCCGTTGCGGATCCCGAGCGTTACGGCGTCGCGGAGCTCGATACGCAGGGCCGCGTGCTCTCGCTCGAGGAAAAGCCCGCCAAGCCCAAGTCGCGCTATGCCGTCACCGGGCTGTACTTCTACGACAATCGCGTGGTGGACATCGCGCGTGACCTCAAGCCTTCCGCGCGAGGCGAGCTCGAGATCACGGACGTCAACCGCGCGTACCTCGCGTCGAAGTCGCTCTCGTGCGAAGTGTTCGGCCGCGGGATGGCGTGGCTCGATACCGGGACGTACGAGTCGCTGCTCGACGCCGCGCAGTACATCGCCACGCTCGAGAAGCGCCAGGGCTTGAAGATCGCGTGCCCCGAAGAGATCGCGTGGCGCCTCGGGTACATCGACGACGGCGCGTTCGAGTCGCTCTGCAAGTCGCTCGGCAAGAGCGGCTACGGCCAGTACCTGCTCGCGTTGCTGCGCGACGACGTGCGCTGATGCAGCTGACGCCGCTGGCGCTGCCCGAGGTCCTGCTGATCGAGCCGCGCGTGTTCGGCGACGACCGCGGCTTCTTCTACGAGAGCTGGAACGAGCGTGCGTTCGCCGATGCCGGCATCGCTGCGACGTTCGTGCAGGACAACCACTCGCGATCGCGCCGCAACGTGCTGCGCGGCCTTCACTACCAGATCGAGCACGCGCAGGGCAAGCTCGTGCGGGCGGTGGTCGGCGAGGTCTACGACGTTGCGGTCGACATGCGGCGAAGCTCGCCGAACTTCGGCCGTGCTGCCGGCGTCACGTTGTCCGCCGACAACAAGCGAATGCTGTGGATACCGCCGGGATTCGCGCACGGCTTCCTCGTCGTGTCCGACGTCGCGGAGTTCCTCTACAAGACGACGGACTTCTGGCATCCGGCGCACGAGCGCACGCTCCTGTGGAACGATCCCGCTCTTGGCATCGACTGGCCGATCGTTGGTGAGCCGATCGTCGCCGCAAAGGATGCTGCCGGCGTGCCCCTCGCGTCGGCCGAGACGTACGCGTAGATGCGCATCCTGCTCACCGGCACGAGCGGCCAGGTCGGCGGCGAGCTCGCGAAGCTGTTGCCCGCGCATGGGGACGTGGTCGCAATGGATCGCGCCGCGCTCGACCTGGCCGACGCCGATGCAGTCGCTGCCGCGATGCGTGCGGCCAAACCCGACATCGTCGTCAATGCGGGTGCTTACACGGCGGTCGATCTCGCCGAGCGCGAGCGTGACCTTGCCTTTGCCGTCAACGCGCGCGCTCCGCAGATACTGGCGGAGGAGGCGAGGCGCACCGGCGCCGTGCTCGTGCACTACTCGACCGACTATGTGTTCGACGGCCGCGCGACGTCACCCTATGACGAAGACGCGACGACCAACCCGCTCAACGTGTACGGCCAGAGCAAGCTCGAGGGCGAGCGCGCGATTGCGGCGTCGGGTGCGTCGGCGGTGGTGCTGCGCACGAGCTGGGTCTACGGCATGACCGGGAAGAACTTTTTCCTCACGATCAGGCGCCTCGCGCGCGAGCGCGACGAGATCCGCATCGTGGCGGACCAGGCCGGCACGCCGAACTGGTCGCGCACGCTTGCAGAGGCGACCGCGCGACTGGTCGCGCTCGGACGGGGCGAGCTCGCCGAGCGCGCTGGCGTCTATCACTTCTCATCCACGGGATCCACGACCTGGCACGGCTTCGCGACGGCGATCGTCGGCGACGCACCGAAGCCCGTGGTAACGCCTATCGCAACCTCGGAGTACCCCACGCCCGCGGCCCGCCCGGCATACGGCGTGCTTGCGACGGACAAGCTCGAGCGCGTATTCGGCTTTCGGCTTCCCGCCTGGCGGGATTCCCTGGCCGCCTGTCTGCGCGAGGAACGTACGACGCGATGACGCACTGAACCTTGGCCGTCCGACGCCACTCCAACCGCCCTCACCACCTGCAGGTTTATCCCCGTGAATCCAATCCAGCGCCTGGTCGTTGCAGCGTTAACCCTCGTTTGCGCCAATAGCGCCGCGTTGGCCGCGACCGAGGTCGCCCCGACCAGCGGCGACCGCCCGATATCCGCGCCGCCTGCCGACGTCCGCGTGAACGCGACGCCCAGGCAGGCCGTCCTTGCCGCACCCGCCGGGCTCGCCGCGCGCCGCATCGATCTTGCGCGCCCCTCGCGCGAGGAGCTTGCCACGCTCGTCCGGCCGAAATCGGGCGCGCTGGCGATTGGCATCGCGCGCGACGTCCCGGCCGCATCGCGTGACATCGCGCTGCGCGACCTCGCGTGGACGACCACCGCCACCGGGGCCCGCGTCGCGCACGTCGAGATCAAGTCGCCCGGCGCCGCGGCGCTGCGCGTGGCGCTGGCGATCGAGACGCCGGTCGACGGTATGGTGGTGCGGTTCTCCGGTTCGTCCGGCACCTTCGGCGATGTTTCCGCCGCCGACGTTGCCGCAGCGTCCGCCAACGGCCAGCAGTACTGGAGTCCGGACCTCGGGGGCGAAGTCGCCACCATCGAGTTCGAGGTCCCCGCGTCGTCCAATGTCGACGCCGCGACCGTCAAGGTGCCGCGCCTGTCGCACCTCGTCGTGGGCGCCGCGGACTTCGCGTCGCCGGCAGGGCCGATCGCACGCGCGACGGGTATCGGCGCGGCCGGCGCATGCAACGTGGACCTCGCGTGCGTCGCACCCGCCGACACTGCGGCCAACGATCTCGCCAAGTCGGTCGCGCGCATCACGTTCGTCGAGCAGGGCAAGACTTTCCTGTGCTCCGCGACGCTCATCAACGACTCGACGTCGTCGAACACGCCTTACGTGTGGACCGCCGATCACTGCATCCCCTCGCAAGCCGTGGCCAGCACGCTCAATGCGTACTTCTTCTTTCTCGCGGCGACGTGCAACAGCAAGGCGACGCCGCCCTTCGTGCAGGTGAGCGCTGGATCGAAGCTGCTCGCCCGAAGCCAGGACAAGGACTGGGTGCTCGTTCGCCTCAACGAGGCGCCGCCCGCAGGCACGCGCTTCGCCGCATGGCGCGCCGAGCCGCTCGCCAACGGCACTCCCGTGGTAGCGCTGCACCACCCTTCGGGCGATCTCATGAAATACAGCAAGGGCGGGGTGACGGGCCAGGTGCCTGTCGACGACGGCGAGTACGTCAACGCCGTCTTCAACGAGGTCGTGTGGACGCAAGGGGTTACGGAAGGCGGCAGCAGCGGCGGCGCGCTCGTCACGATGGCGCCGGGCGGCGGCTTCTACGAAATTCGCGGCGGGCTGTTCGGCGGAGTGTCGGCGTGCGAGACGCCCACCGAGCCCGATTACTACTCGCACTTCGAGCAAGCGTTGCCGCTCGTGCGCGAATACCTCACGCCCACCGCCGACATGCAGGGCAAGGTCCCGGCGGTCGAGTTCTACAACGCGTCCCTCAATCACTACTTCCTGTCGACCAATCCCGTGGAGATCGACAACCTCGACAGCGGCCGCACGGTCGGGTGGGTGCGCACGGGCCTGCGCTTCCTCGTGTACAGCGTGCCTGCCGCCGGCACGAGCCCGGTGTGCCGGTTCTATCGCGCGCCGGCCTTCGGCGATTCGCACTTCTATTCGGCATCGCCCGCCGAGTGCACGCAAACGGCGGCCGCGCATCCCGTCGACTGGATCTACGAGAGCCCGAGCGTGTTCTACGTCCAGCTGCCGAACACCACGAGCGGCGCGTGCCCGGCGGGAACCGCCGCGGTCTACCGCTTCTTCAACACGTCGACCACGAATCACCGCTATACGACGGAGCAGGTCGTTCGCGACGAGATGAGGGCTTCGCCGCTGTGGACGGCCGAAGGCTACGGGCCGGGCCCCTATTTCCCGATCATGTGCGCAGAGGTGAGCTAGCGCTAGAAACGGTATTCGAACGTCGCCGGTGCGCCGGCTGCCAGAGAACGGCCTTCTCCCTCGACGACGATCGCGTTCACGCCGAACGTGACGCCGTCGAGCTTCGCATCCATTCGAAACTCGCCGAGCGTCGGCAGCGGCTCGACGCCCACGCGCGCCGTTGCCTGGTCCGTCGTCGTGACCTGGCAGCGCGTGCACGGCTTGACGAGGCGCAGCAGCACGTCGCCGACGGCGATGGTGTCGATGTGATCCTCGTCGAAGGCTTTCGCACCGTCGATGACGACATTCGGCCGGAAGCGGTTCATCGGCAGCGCCGCATGCCCGCGCGCAACGAGTCGCGCGTTGAGCTCCGCGAGCGATGCCGCATTGGCGACGAGGATGGGGTAGCCGTCCGCGAACATCGTGTGCGCGCCCGAGTCGCCGGCGAATTCACGGTTGCACTCGCGCGTGCGGGCGCGATCGAAGCGGACGAGACGCACGTCGCGGGCGAGCCAATCGGAGATCCAGTCGGCCGCCGCATCGCCGCAATCCGCGCCGAGCACCGTGCTGCGCCACACGACGACGTCGCGCGAATCGCGGTGCGCGTCGAACGCAACTTCGCATGGCCGCATGTGAGGCGCCGCGAGGCGGAGGCCATCCGGCGTCACGTCGACCGTGACCAATGCGAGGCGCGGCAGCTCGCGCTGGGTGAGGAAGCGGCGATCGCCGTCGACCACCATCCACTCGCGATCGCCGGCGCCTTGCGTGACGAGGCCGGTGACCGCAACGTCGGCGCGATCCACGTCGATGCCGCGGCAACCCTTGACGGGGTACACGTGCAGCGACGCGATGCGCGCGGCGTTCATGGCGCGCCCGGCCGGTGTTACCTCAAGCCGGCTGCGTAATCGGCGAGCGCCTTCATCTGGGTGTCGTCGAGCTTTTGCGCAATCGCGGCCATGATGCGGCCGTCGGCGTCCTTGCCGCCGGCGTCGTTGCCGCGCTCGCCCGCCTTGAATGCCTTGAGCTGCCCGTAGGTGTAGTCGGCGTACTGGCCCGACACCTTCGGGAAGTTCTTGGGAATCCCTGCGCCGGTCGGCGAATGGCAGGCCGCGCATGCGGGCACGCCGGAGCCGGCGTCGCCTCCACGAAACAGTCTCTGCCCGGCGGCGACCAGTTGCGGATCCTTCGCCGCGAGCGTCTTCGGCCTTCTGCTGCGAGAAGTAGACGCCGAGCGCCACCATGTCGGCATCCGAGAGCTGCTGCGCGATGGGCTGCATGATCGGATTCACGCGGATGCCCGCCTTGAAGTGCGCAAGTTGGCGGCTGATATACTCCGCGCCCTGCCCGGCGAGGTTCGGGATTCGCCGCGACGGCGCTGTTGCCGTCGGCGCCATGGCACGCGGCGCAGACCGTCTCCGCAGTCTGCTTGGCCTTCGCGAGATCGGGCTTGGCTGCGCCCTGCGCCGAGGCGTTCCCGGTGCCCAGCCCGGGGACGAGGCATGCGAGGGCCGCAAGCGCGAGCGCCGCGATGAACGACGTACGATCCATTCCGGTATCACTCCCTGCGGACATGCAATCCGGCGTGGCCGCGAGCCGGCGCCGAATTGAAAGATTGCGTTGAAAAAGCACGCCATTGTAACGGACGCGCCGCGGCCGGCAAAAGAGCCGCTTGCGAAGCGTCCGCACCCCCTGGCCGGTGCGCGGTTCGTGCTCGGCGTGGCGAGCGAGGCGCAGCTTCCCGCGGAGGGCGCGCCGGAGATCGCCTTCGCCGGACGATCGAACTCCGGCAAGTCGAGCGCGATCAACGCGCTCGCCAATCACGGCCGGCTCGCGTTACGCGAGCCGCACGCCCGGACGCACCCAGCAGATCAACATCTTTGCGCTGCGCTCGGGCGCGCTGGTCGCCGACCTGCCCGGATATGGCTACGCCGCAGTGTCGAAGAGCGTGAAGCGCGACTGGCAGGATTTCCTGTGGCAGTACGTGAGCACGCGCAACAACCTGGTTGCACTGGTGCTCATGGTCGATGCGCGCCACGGCATCAGCGATTACGACTTGCCGGTGCTCGACGCGATCGTGCCCACCGGCCGCCCCGTGCTGATCCTCGCGACAAAGGCAGACAAGCTCGGCAAGAACGCGCAGCGCGAAGCGATGGCCGCCATCGTGGGCACAGTCGGTGCACGCTACCGCCACGGCAACGTGATCGTGCAGTTGTTTTCGGCCACGACGCGGCAGGGAGTCGAGGAGGCCGAAGCGACGATCGCCGGATGGTTGCCGTAGGCGCGCTCTGCGCAAAATGCGCGACCTTGTGTCGCGTTGCATCGGCACGAAAGAAAAGGCCCCGCAGACAAGGGGAGTGTCGCGGGGCCTCGAAACACCCGTCCCCCGGACTCGCCGGGAGACGGGCACCCGCTCAGGGAGGGTAGCGGGAGACGTACACCGTCTGCCATCATTGACTTTCCCACATGGCGCGAAGTTCCGCGCGCGCGCTCCCGACTTGATTTTGTTACATCCCTGACACGCACATGGCCTTTTCCTTCGCAGGCAAGTTTCCCGGCAAGCGGATGCGCCGCATGCGGCGCGACGACTTCTCGCGGCGCATGGTGCGCGAGACGCGCCTTGCCCCCGACGACTTCATCTATCCCGTGTTCGTGCTGGACGGCAACCGTCGTGAGGAAGCGGTCACTTCGCTTCCCGGCGTCGCGCGCAAGTCGCTCGACAACCTGTTCGCGGATGCGGAAGCCTGCATGTCGCTCGGGGTGCCGGCCATCGCGCTCTTTCCGGTCGTGGGGGCGGATCACAAGTCGCTCGATGCGGCCGCCGCGTGGCATTCCGAGGGCCTCGTGCCGCGCACCGTGCGCGCGCTCAAGGAGCGCTTTCCCGGACTTGGCGTGATCACGGACGTCGCGCTCGACCCGTACACCGTGCACGGCCAGGACGGCATCGTCGACGCGACGGGCTATGTGCACAACGAGGACACCGTCGCCGCGCTCGTGAAGCAGGCGCTGTGTCACGCGGAAGCCGGCGCGGACATGGTCGCGCCGTCGGACATGATGGACGGACGCATCGGCAGCGTGCGCGACGCGCTCGACGGCGCGGGCTTCGGGGCCACGCGCATCCTCGCGTACTCCGCGAAGTACGCGTCGTCGTTCTACGGGCCTTTCCGCGACGCCGTCGGTTCGGCGGCGAACTTGAAGGGCGGCGACAAGCACACCTACCAGATGGATCCCGCCAACAGCGACGAGGCGCTTTGGGAAACCTATCTCGACATCCGCGAAGGCGCGGACATGGTGATGGTCAAGCCGGGCATGCCGTACCTCGACATCGTGCGGCGCGTGAAGGACACGTTCGGCGTGCCGACCGCCGTGTATCAGGTGTCGGGCGAGTACGCGATGCTGAAGGCGGCCGGCCAGGCGGGCTGGCTCGACGAGCGCGCATGCGTGCTGGAAGCATTGACGGGCATGAAGCGCGCGGGCGCCGACGCGATCCTCACGTACTTCGCGCTGGATGCGGCTCGCTGGTTGAAGCGCTGACCAGCGCCTGAACGCCGTCGGCGGACAGTCGCACGTCCGCGTCCCGGCGGCGCTGCCGCGCCTGCTCCGGTGTGCGGATCGACAGGCGCACGCCGTCGTCGAGAAAGAGCTCCGTCGCCCCGTCGCGATCCGAACCCATCGCGCGGTAGCTCTCGCCCGCGTTCAGCAGCGCGAGCTCGACCGACTTCGCGTCCTCGGCGATGAGCTCCAGCCGGACGTCGCTGTGCTCGGTCGCCCACCCTTCGGCGACGCCTCCGATGAGGTGCGGTGCGAACTGCGCGAGGCGGCGCATCCAGACCAATGCGTGCTCGCGCTGCTCGCGGAGCTGCTCGTCGTGCGTGTCGGTGGCGAAGAGCGCGTGGTGCTCCGCGAGCGCGGCCTGGATTTCCTCGTCGCTGGGCAGGGCCTCGCGCTCGGGCAGCTGAAGCTGGCGCGCCGCCTTGCGCTTGGCGAGCGACCAGTCGGTGATGCCGTGTTCGGCGACGAGGCGCGCGGCCACCTGGGCAATGCGGAGCCGGTTAAGGGACGTACCCCTTTGAATGTTTCGCGGCATCTTAAAAGGGTACGTCCCTGATTCCGCGTCCTAGAACAGCTGGTCGCGCACGTCCTGGGTCGTGCGTCCCGGTGCGGTCGGCACGAGGCCGTCGCCGCGGCCGCCGGCAGGCGGAAACTCCGAGAAGAAAAACTCGCTGACGTTGCTGCTGTCGTCCCGCAGGCCGCTGTCCGGATTCACGCGCACGCTGATGATGCCTTCCGGCGGCGGCAGCGGCTTTTCGGGCACGCCCTTCAACGCCTTCTGCATGAAGCTGACCCAGATGGGGAGCGCGGCGATGCCGCCGGTCTCGTTGGCGCCGAGCGAGCGTGGCTGGTCGTAGCCGATCCACGACACGCCCACGATCGACGCGTTGAAGCCGCAGAACCAGGCGTCGACGTTCTCGTTGGTGGTGCCCGTCTTGCCCGCAAGGTCCTTGCGGCCGAGGAGCCAGCGCACGCGTCGCGGTCCCGACGTTCACGACGTCGCGCAGCATCGACGTCATCACGAAGGCATTGCGCGGGTCGATGGCGCGCTCCGCCGTCTCGCCGGCGACGACCGGCTTCGCCTCGGACAGCACGTTGCCCTTCGAATCCGTCACGCGCGCGATGAGGTAAGGCGCGACCCGGTAGCCACCGTTCGCGAACACCGCATACGCAGCGGCCATCTGCAGGGGCGTCGTCGAGCCGGCGCCGAGGCCCATCGTGAGATAGGGAGGATGCTGCTTGGGGTCGAAGCCGAAGCGCGTGATGTAGTCCTGCGCGTACTGCGGACCGATCGCCTGCAGCACGCGCACGAGCACGAGGTTCTTCGACTTGGCCACGGCCGTGCGCAGGCGCATCGGCCCCTCGAACTTGCCGTCGTAGTTCTTGGGCTCCCAGTCCTCGCCGCCCGCCTTGTCGCCCGGAACGAAGAACGGCGCGTCGTTGATGATGGTCGCGGGCGAGAACCCCTTCTCGAGCGCCGCGGAGTAGATGAAGGGCTTGAACGACGATCCCGGCTGTCGCATCGCCTGCGTGACGTGGTTGAACTTGTTGCGCTCGTACTCGAATCCGCCGGTGAGGGCGAGGATCGCGCCGTCGAGCGGCGAGATCGCGAGAAACGCCGCCTCCGCCTGCGGCAGCTGCGAGATCATCCAGCTGCCCTTGTCGTCCTTCGACAGCCTGATGACGGCGCCGCGCCGGATGCGCTGCGCCGCGGGCGTCTTGTCGGTGAGGTTGCGCGCGACGAACTTGAGCGCGTCGCCCTTGAGCACCAGCGTGTCGCCGTTCGCGACGATGGCCTTGACCTCGCTGGTGCTCGCGTCGTGGACGACGGCAACCGCCAGGTTGTCGCTGTCAGGGGTTTCGGCGAAGAGCTTGTCGAGCACCTGGTCCTGCTCGGCAGGCTCGGCCGGCAGGTTCACGTACGCCTCGGGACCGCGGTAACCATGCCGCCGGTCGTATTCGAGCACTCCGCGACGAACTGCGGCATACGCCGCTTCCTGGTCTGCCTTGCGCACTGTAGTCCAGACGATGATGCCGCGCGTGTACGCCTCGTCGCCGTACGCGTCGAAAACGACCTGCCGGGCCATCTCGGCCACGGACTCGCCGTGTGTAGGAAGCGTGTCGCGCACGCCTTGGCGAACCACCAATGGCGCGCTTTGTGCTTCCTTGAAGGCCTCATCGGATATGAATCGCAGCTCGTGCATTCGTCGCAATACATACAACTGGCGTGTCTTGGCCCGGCGTGGATTGGTGACCGGATTGAAGGTGGACGGCGCCTTGGGGAGACCCGCGAGCATCGCGGCCTCGGCCACGGTGACGTCGCGCAGGGGCTTGCCGTAGTAGATCTGCGACGCGGCCGCGAAGCCGTAGGCGCGCTGGCCGAGGAAGATCTGGTTGACGTAGAGCTCGAGGATCTCGTCCTTGGTCAGGTTCGCTTCGATCTTCCAGGCGAGGAGGACCTCGCGGAGCTTGCGGGTGACCGTCTTCTCGCGCGTCAGGAAGAAGTTGCGCGCGACCTGCATGGTGATGGTGCCGGCCCCCTGTTGCGTGCCGGACGCGATGTTGGCGAGCGCGGCGCGCGCGACGCTCAAATAGTCGACGCCGCCGTGTTGATAGAAGCGCTCGTCTTCGGCCGCCAAAATGGCCTGTTTCATGACATCCGGGACGTCGCGGATGGCCACTACGGCGCGGCGTTCCTCTCCGAACTCGCCCAGCAGGTCACCTTCTGACGAAACGACGCGAAGAGGAATTTTGGGCTGATAGTCGGTAAGGGCCTCGAGTGACGGAAGAGTAGGCCACAAAAGTGCCAGAACAAACGCCCCCAGCAGGGCGCCGACGACGGCAAGCCCGAGGAAAACAGAGGCGAGATAGACGATCCAGCGCTTTAGCACGTAGGAATAAAACTTGCGTTATAGACAACAAACCGTTGCGCCGAAGCACCAAGGGGCCGATAGGCCAGTGGTGTTAGAGGCAAACAAATTGACAAGGTTCACACTTGCTGCCAGAGTTTAAAGTAGTTTGTCAGCACTTTGCCCGGGTGCCAAATGCTCTCCGAAAAGTTCGGTAGTGCGCTCGACGTCTTCAAAACCAAGTCCCCGTCGCTGATCGGGGTCGATATCGCTTCGACCTCGATCAAGCTCATCGAGCTCTCGCAAACGGGAAAGGGCACGTTCAAGCTCGAGCGCTATGCGATCGAGACGCTGCCCAAAGACACGGTTACGGACGGCAACATCGCGAACCTCGACCAGGTCGCCGACGCCCTCAAGCGCGGATGGAAGCGCCTCGGCAGCCGGAACCGCAATATTGCCATGGCGCTGCCGGCGGCCATGGTCATCACCAAGAAAATTATCGTGCCCGCCGGGCAGAAGGAAGAGGACCTGGAGCTCGCCGTCGAGGCGGAGGCCAACCAGTACATCCCCTTCGCGCTCGACGAGGTCAACCTCGACTTCCAGATCCTGGGGCCAGCCCCTAACAATCCGGACGAGGTGGAGATCCTCATCGCGGCCTCGCGCAAGGAGAAGGTCGAGGATCGCGTCGCCATCGCGGAATCGGCGGGCCTGAAGCCGCGAGTGATGGACGTCGAGTCCTACGCCACGCAGGAAGTGTTCGGCCTCATTGCGCCGTCGCTGCCGGCGAACGGGCGCGACCAGAACATCGCGCTCGTGGATATCGGCGCGCACGTCACGCACTTCTATGTATTGCGCAACAACCAGTTCCTGTTCTCCCGCGACCAGGCGTTCGGGGGCAACCAGCTGACGCAGGACATCCAGCGCGCGTTCAACCTGTCGCTCGAGGAAGCCGAGTCCGCCAAGAAGAACCAGGGGCTTCCCGAGAACTACGACAGCGACGTGCTCCAGCCGTTCATGGAAACGCTCGCGCTCGAGATCACCCGGGCGCTGCAGTTCTTCTTCACGTCGACGTCGCACAACCAGGTCGACCAGGTCGTCCTCGCGGGCGGGTGCGCCGCGCTGCCTGGCATCGACGACCTCGTGGGGAAGCGCGCCGGCGTCGCCACGGTGATCGCCAACCCGTTTGCATCGATGCAGGCGTCCGAGCGTATCCGGCCGCGCCAGCTCGCGCAGGATGCGCCGATGCTGCTGGTCGCCACCGGCCTCGCGCTGCGGAGCTTCGAATGAGCGCTGATCAATAATGGCCGCCGTCCGCATCAACCTGCTGCCGCACCGCGAGCAGAAGCGCCAGGCCCGCCAGCGCCAGTTCATCTCGCTCGCCGCTTCGCTCGTCGTCCTCGGCCTCGCCATCGTCGCGCTCGTGCACGGCGTGCTGTCGGCGCAGATCGACAACCAGAAGGACCGCAACACTCTCCTGAAGAAGGAGATCGCGAAGCTCGACGAGCAGATCAAGGAGATCGACCGCCTGCGCGACCAGATCCAGGCCGTGCTCGCCCGCAAGCAGGTGGTCGAGACGCTCCAGGCCAACCGCAGCGAGGCCGTGCACCTGCTCGACCAGCTCGTCCGGCAGCTGCCGGACGGCATCTACCTGAAGACGGTGAAGCAGGCCGGTCCCAAGGTGACGGTGTCAGGCTACGCGCAGTCGAATGCGCGAGTGTCGACGCTGATGCGCAACATCGAGGCGTCGCCGTGGCTCGGCACGCCGGAGCTGGTCGAGATCAAGCTCGTGCCCGCGCCGGGAGCGCCCAAGGAGCGCAACCTGACGATCAACGAGTTCACGATGACGTTCCTCGTCAAGCGCGCCGCGCCGACCGAGGCGAAGCTTGCCCCGACGCCGGGCGCACCCGCAGGCGCAGCCAAGGGCGCGCCTGCCGCGCCAGCCGCCGCACCGAAGGCGAAGGCTTGAGATCATGACCCTCGACGACCTTCGTTCGCTGAATCCCCGCGACATCGGCAATTGGCCGATGCTGCCCAAGGTGCTCGTGCTGTTCGCGATCGTCGACCGTCATCGTCATTCTCGGATACTTCCTCGACTGGAAGGACCAGTGGGAAACGCTCGAGCTGGCCCAGGTCGAGGAGACGAAGCTCAAGGACCAGTACTCGCAGAAGAAAGCCAAGGCGATCAACTTCGAGCTGTACGTTCAGCAGCTGAACGAGGTCGAGCAATCGTTCGGCGCGCTCGTGAAGCAGCTGCCGAACCGCTCCGAGATCGACGCGCTGCTCACCGACATCAACCAGGCGGGACTCGGCCGCGGGCTCCAGTTCGAGCTCTTCAAGCCGGCCGCGCAGGAGAAGATGGCGGACTTCTACGCCGAGCTGCCGATCAAGATCAAGATCACCGGCACCTATCACGACATGGGCGCGTTCGCGAGCGACGTGGCGCAGCTCCCGCGCATCGTGACGCTGAACGACATCGCCATCAACAACGACAAGGGAACGCTGGTGATGGAGTCCGACGCCAAGACCTTCCGCTACCTCGACGAGGAAGAGATCGCGAAGCAGCGCGCGCTCGCGAAGGCCAAGGAAAAGGGCGCCAAGGGGCCAAGAAATGACGCTCCGTCGCTCGCACTCGTCACGGCTCTCGCATGCGTCGGGGCCATGGCACTCCTCGCCGGCGTGCGGCGGCGAGTCGCACCAGGACCTGCGCGTGTGGATGTCCGAGCAGGGCAAGGGCGCGCGCGGCAAGCTCGACCCGCTGCCGCAGATCAAGCCGTACGACCCGTTCGCGTACAACGCCTTCGACCTGCCGGACCCGTTCAAGCCGCGGAAGATCGAGCCGACCAAAGGTGCCTCCAAGCTCGCGCCCGATCTCACGCGCCGCAAGGAGCCGCTCGAGGCGTACCCGCTCGAGTCGCTCGCGATGGTGGGCACGCTCGAGCGCAACAAGACCACGTTCGCGCTCGTCCGCACGCCGGATCGCGACATCTACCAGGTACGCGCGGGCAACTATCTCGGCCAGAACTTCGGCGTCGTCACCGGCATCGGCGAGGGCGAAGTCAAGTTGAAGGAGCTCATTCAGGACGGCGCCGGCGACTGGACCGAACGCTCGAGCACGCTGCAACTGCAGCAGGACGGCGCACAAGCACAAGCACAACAGGGACGCAGACGATGAACGCGGATACCGCCATTCGAATTACCCGGATCGGCTCCGGGCGACGAGGTTGGACGGCCGCACTGGTCGCCTTCCTTGGATTTGTGCTGGCCGGCGCGTCGTATGCGCAGACAGCCAACAGCCTCGAAAGCGTGAGCGTCTCCCGAGCGAGCTCCGGCCGCGTCGTGGTGCGCTTCCAGTTGAAGGCGCCTCCGGCGAATCCGCCCGCGACGTTCGCGATTTCGAGCCCGCCGCGCATCGCGCTCGACTTCCTCGACACGACCAACAACCTGGGCGCGACCCAGCGGCCGGTCGACGAAGCGGCGCTGCGCAGCCTCAACGTCATCCAGGCCAACAACCGCACCCGCGTCGTGTTCAACCTCAACAAGCCGCAGTCGTTCGAGACCGCGGTGGAGGGCAACACGGTCGTGGTCACCCTGAACGACCAGGAAACGGTTCGTGCGGGCACGGAAACGGTCCAGCGCTTCGCCGAGGCCAAGCCTTCCGACGTGCAGCACGCGCTGCGCGACGTGGACTTCCGTCGCGGGCGCAACGGCGAGGGGCGTCTCGTCGTCGACCTGTCGGACAGCACGACCGGCATCGACATCCGCCAGCAAGGCAAGACGCTCGTCGTCGACTTCCTGAAGACGTCCGTGCCGCGCAACCTCGAGCGCCGCGTCGACGTCGCCGATTTCGGCACGCCGGTGCTGACCGTCGACACGTTCCCGCAGGGCGGCAACGCGCGCATGGTCATCGAGCCCAAGGGCTTGTGGGAACACTCCGCCTACCAGACGGACAACCGGTTCATCCTCGAGATCAAGCCGATCCTCGAGGATCCGAACAAGCTCGTGCAAGGTTCGCGCGGCGGCTACAAGGGCGAGAAGCTGTCGCTCAACTTCCAGAACGTGGAAGTGCGGGCCGTGCTGCAGGTGATTGCCGACTTCACCGGCCTCAACATCATCACGAGCGACACGGTGCAGGGCAGCCTGACGCTGCGCCTTAAAGACATCCCGTGGGACCAGGCGCTCGACATCATCCTGCAGACCAAGGGCCTCGACATGCGCAAGAACGGCAATGTCGTGCTCATCGCGCCGCGCGAGGAGCTGGCGCTCAAGGAGAAGCAGCAACTCGAGAACGCCATCCAGATCGGCGAGCTCGAGCCCCTGATCTCCGAATCGTTCCAGCTCAACTACATCAAGGCGCAGGACATCCTCAACCTGATCACCAGCAACCGCCAGCAGCAGTTCGGCGCGGGTGCCGGGCAGACGGCGACGACGGGTGGACAGGGCTCCATCATCAGCAAGCGCGGCGTCGCGATCATCGACCCACGCAGCAACATCCTGTTCGTGACCGACACGGCGTCGCGGCTGGAGGAAGTGCGCAAGATCATCCGCCAGATCGACACGCCGATCCGCCAGGTCCAGATCGAGGCGCGCATCGTCATCGCGAGCGACCGCTTCAGCCAGCAGCTCGGCATCCGGTTCGGCCAGCAGACCGGCTTCACGTTCCTCAACAAGCGCTATTCGGCGGGTTCGGGCGGGTCGCTGTCCACGCAGCCGGTCGTGCACACGGAAGGCGACAAGATCATCCGCGACACGCGCACGCAGACGCCATACGAGTTGGCGTCAGGCCTCGCAACCACCGGTTACTCGGACTCGCCGCAGCTGAACGTAAACCTGCCGGTGCCCAACGCGGCTGGCCAGCTCGCGCTCACGCTCATCAACCTCGGCAGCGGCAACCTCATCAACCTCGAGCTGTCCGCACTGGAAGCCGACGCCCGCGGCAAGGTGGTGTCGAGCCCGCGCGTGGTCACCGGCGACAACCAGAAGGCGCACATCGAGCAGGGCACGGAAATTCCGTACGTCACTCCGGGTAGCGCCAACTCGCCTGCCACGGTGCAGTTCAAGAAGGCCGTGCTGCGCCTCGACGTCACGCCTCAGATCACCGCCGACGGCCGCATCATCATGGTGGTGGAAGTGCGCAAGGACACGGTCGGCCAATACGTGCAGCTCGGCGGCGGCTTCTCCGTGCCCTCCATCGACACCAAGAACGTCACGACGCAGATATCGGTGAACAACGGCGATACCGCGGTGATCGGCGGCATCTACGAAGAGACGATACGCAACGACGTGACGCAGGTGCCCTGGCTCGGCAACATTCCCATCCTGGGCTATCTCTTCAAGCAGACGGGCAACTCGAGCGAGAAGGCCGAGCTCCTGATCTTCCTCACGCCGCGGATCGTCAAGGACACGGTAACATCCGTGCGGTGAGCGATACCACCGGCGGCGGCGGCGACGCCGCCACCGACCAACCCGTTGCCCCGGTGCCGCTCTACCGGGGCAATTTGTTTCTGGTGGGCCTGCCGGGCGCCGGCAAGTCCACGCTCGGCCGCCAGCTCGCACGACGCCTCGGCAAGCGTTTCGTCGACGCGGACATCGAGCTCGAGCACCGGCTCGGCGTCTCGATCACCACCATCTTCGAGATCGAGGGCGAGAGCGGCTTCCGCGACCGGGAGGAGATGGTGCTCGCGGACCTCACCTGCATGGCAAACATCGTGCTGTCGACGGGCGGCGGCGCCGTACTGCGCCCGGGCAACCGCGCGCGCCTGCGCGACAACGGAACGGTCGTGTATCTTCACGCCGAACCGACGACGCTGTACGGGCGCATCCGTCACAACCGCAACCGCCCGCTCCTGCGCAGCACCGACCAGCTCGCGCGGCTCGCGGAGCTGTACGCCTTGCGCGACGCGCTGTACCGCGAGACCGCCGCTTTCGTCGTCGAGTCCGAGCGTGGTGAAGTGATGCGCCTCGTGCGCCGATTCGAAGGACCGCATCTTGACGAACACTGAAGAACGCACGCTCGAGGTGGGCCTCGGCGCGCGCAGTTACCCCATCCACATCGGCGCCGGCACGCTCGCGCGCGCCGGCGCGACAGTCGCCGGCGCAGGTGCCCGTCGCGCAGTGGTCGTCACGAACGAAATCGTGGCCTCTCACTGGCTTGCGCCGCTGCGCGCCTCGCTCGATGCGAGCGGCGTGGCCAGCGACGTCGTGACGATCGCCGACGGCGAGGCGCACAAGAACTTCGCGACCCTCGAGTCGGTAGTCACGCGGCTCCTCGAGCTCCGCGCGGAGCGCAAGACCATGATCGTCGCGCTCGGCGGCGGCATCGTGGGCGACATCGCAGGCTTTGCCGCCGCCGTGTACCAGCGCGGGATGCCGTTCATCCAGGTGCCCACCACGCTGCTCGCGCAGGTCGACTCCTCCGTCGGCGGCAAGACCGGCATCAACCATCCGCTCGGCAAGAACATGATCGGCGCCTTCTACCAGCCGCGCGCCGTGCTGATCGACACGCATTGCCTGTCCACGCTGCCCAGGCGCGAGCTGGCTGCAGGACTCGCGGAAGTGATCAAGTACGGCGCGATTCGCGACGCCGCGTTCTTCGCGTGGCTGGAGGACACTGTGGACGCCCTCATCGCTCGCGATCCTGCGGCGCTTGCCCGTGCAATCCACGACAGCTGCCGCATCAAGGCTGCGATCGTCGCGGCCGACGAGCGCGAGGAAGGCGAGCGGGCGCTGCTCAACTTCGGCCACACGTTCGGTCATGCGATCGAGAACGCCGTGGGCTACGGCCAGTGGCTGCACGGGGAAGCGGTCGCCGCCGGCATGGCCGTCGCCGCGCGCGTGTCGCATCGCGTCGGCCGGCTACCGAAGCCCGAGGTCGATCGGATCGAGGCGTTGCTTGCGCGCGCATCGCTTCCGACGGCCGCGCCGGCGCTGGGCTTCGATCGATGGAAGAGCTTGCTCGCGCGCGACAAGAAGGTCGCGTCGGGAACGGTCCGCTATGTGCTGCTCGATGCGATCGGCAAGGCGGTGATCAGCGCCGACGTCGGGGACGACACGCTGCGCGAGTTCCTGGTATAGGGCTTGTCCAAATGAGAAACGGCGGCCGATTCGGCCGCCGTTTCTCGCTGGGCGAAGAAAGCTTACTGGCAGACGACCGATGCCGTCGTCACCAGCGCCGGAGCACCCGAATCCACGATCGTGATGTTGTTCGCCCCGGACGCGCCCGCCGGTGGGGCGCCGCTAGCCAGCCCCGAGACCACGAAGCTCTGTCCTGACGAGGTGACCGACGCCGGCGTGATGGTCGCGCCCGGCCGCGGACTCTGGAAGAACACGCTGTAGGGCCCGGTGCCGCCCGCGATCACGAACGTGTACGTCTGGGTCGCCGCACACGCCGTTGTAGCCGTTCCCTGCGTTTGCGGCGTCACGACGAGGGGCGTCGGCGTCGGCGGGGGCGGCGCGCCCGTGCAGTCGATGGTCACCGTTGCAGTCTGGCGCGGCGAGGAGTTGTCGGCGAGCTGCACGACCGTCGTCGACGGCGACGTGATCCCGCTGACGTTGACCGCCGTGCCCGAGGTGATGTTGTTCTGCGGGCTGACGACCGGCGAAGTCGTGCTCGTGGACGACAGGACGACCGCGAAGTACGGCGGCGAGCCGCCGGTGCCGACGAACGGGAACGAGTTGGCGGGAACGCAGTTGTTCCGTGCAATCGCGCCCGGCGTTACGACGAGTGCCGAGGGCGGCGGCACCGGGGGGCCGGCTCCCAGCTCGTTGGTCACCGTCGGGTATGCGCCGTTGGGAATGACTCGACCGGTGGCGTCGGTGATGACGTAGGTGAGATTCGTGAAGCACGCTCCGTTCGTCGTTGTGACGAACGCGCCGCCATTGCGCGTGACCGTGGTCGGCGAGATCGTCACGGCCTGCGGGAAGTTGGTCCCGACCGTGTACGGCGGCGTGCCGCCGAAGATGTAATTGGTGACGCTGACGCCCGACGAGCAGTGCAGGTTGTCCGGACCCGTGATCGTCGTGTTGCCTTGGGGAAGCACGGCCAGCACCGCACCGTCGACCGTGATTTGCTGGATGAGGAACGAACCGGTGACCGATTGACCGGTGTTGATGTCCGTGGCGCGGATGATCCCCGACTGTGTCGGCGTGTTTGACGGCACGTTGATCACCCCCACCGCGTCGCCGTTGGCATCCGTAGTCACGGTCAGCGTCTGCACCAGCGGCTGTGCAGGATTGGTCGACACGAGCTGGAAGTTGCCCTGGATGACGTCGTAACGCACCGACCGCCCCGCGATGCCGGTACCGCCATTGCCGGTGACCTTCACCCGCGCCGTGCCGGTGCTGCCGGAGCAGACGGTGTTGTCCGTGGAGTCGCAGCCGGGCGTCGTGTTGCCGGTCACCCGCACGGTGGTCGGAAGCAATGGCGCAGGCGAGACGTTGGCGGTGACGTTGAACGGCGCGGTGGACGCCGAGTCTTGCACCGAGATCGTGACCGTGGTCGCGGCCGCAACGTTATTCGCCGCAAGCACCAGGGTGCTGCCCGAAACATTCGTCGTCACCGGCAGTGCAGTGGCGTCGCTCGAGAACGCGTGGTAAGGCGGCACGCCGCCCGAGATGGTCAACGTTGCGGGCGTCCCGGGGTAAACGGTGATCGTGGGCGGAAGCACTTGCAGCGGCGGCACGACAGGCGGCGGTGGCGTATAGGGGTTGTTCGGGGCTCCGTTCCCGCCCCCGCAACCGCTCAGTAGCAAAATGCCGGCAGTGCCCAGAAGGGCCAGCGCCGAGCGCAGCGTCGCACCGATGTACCGATTAACCATGTCCCTGATTCCCGATGATGTTGTCCTAAAAAGCTTGCGGCGGCCGGGCAAATTGAACGTCGCAACAAGCATCTAGCTTAATTTGTTCGATTAAAGCCTAACAGCAGGGGTGGCGCAAGCTTTTCCGTCCGGCAAGTGCTGCCGCCCAGCGTCGCCTGTTGCGCCCGCGACGGCACTTCCAACCGTATTGCCGCATTGCAGCATCGCGGGTAGTATGGATCGGTTTCGGACCCCTCTTTGAGAGGCGCGTCCGAAGGCTTCGTTTGCACCCGACACGACGAGGGATGATTGTGGAAAAGCAGCGCTCATCGATGTGGCCGCCGTCGCGACAGGGTTTATACGACCCTGCCAACGAGCACGACGCATGCGGGCTGGGCTTCATCGCCCACATCAAGGGTCGCAAGAATCACGCCATCATCCAGCAGGGCCTCGAGATCCTCCACAACCTGTCGCATCGGGGCGCGACCGGCGCCGACCCCCTCCAAGGCGACGGCGCAGGCATCCTGATCCAGCTGCCCGACGCATTCCTCCGCCGCGCTTGCGGCAAGCTCGGCATCACGCTTCCCGCGCTGGGGCAATACGGCGTCGGCATGGTCTTCCTCCCGCGCGAACCCGCGTCGCGCATGGCGTGCGAGCAGGAGATCGAGCGCGCGGTCGCCGCCGAGGGACAAGTCCTGCTGGGCTGGCGCGACGTGCCCACGGACAACTCCGGGCTGTCGGTGCGCACGAAGGAAGTCGAGCCGCTGATCCGCCAGGTCTTCATCGGCCGTGGCGGCCGGGACGTCGACCAGGACGCGCTGGAGCGCAAGCTCTACATCATCAGGAAGCGTGCGGGCCACGCCGTCCAGTCGCTGGCGCTTCGGCACGGCAAGGAGTTCTACGTCCCGTCGATGTCGACGCGCACGCTCGTGTACAAGGGCATGCTGCTCGCGGAGCAGGTCGGCACGTACTACCTCGACCTCGCCGACGAGTCGATGGTGTCGGCGCTCGCCATGGTCCACCAGCGTTTCTCGACGAACACGTTCCCGACCTGGGACCTGGCACACCCCTTCCGCTTCATCTGCCACAACGGCGAGATCAACACGCTGCGCGGCAACTTCAACTGGATCCGTGCGCGCGAAGGGGCGATCGCCTCGAAGGTGCTCGGCGACGACCTGGCCAAGCTCTGGCCCCTCATCTACGACGGGCAATCCGACTCCGCGTCCTACGACAACGCGCTCGAGCTCCTGGTGATGGGCGGCTATCCGTTGTCGCACGCGATGATGATGATGATTCCCGAGGCCTGGGCCGGCAATCCCCTGATGGACGAGGACCGTCGCGCCTTCTACGAATATCACGCCGCGCTGATGGAGCCGTGGGACGGACCTGCGGCGATGGCGTTCACCAACGGCCGCCAGATCGGCGCGACGCTCGACCGCAACGGGCTGCGCCCCGCGCGCTTCGTGGTCACGGACGACGACTACATCGTGATGGCGTCGGAAGTCGGCGTGCTCGACATCCCGGAAACGAAGATCGTCAAGAAGTGGCGCCTGCAGCCGGGCAAGATGCTGCTGGTCGACATGGAGGAAGGCCGCATCGTCGACGACGACGAGCTGAAGCGCACGCTCGCCGTCGAGAAGCCGTACCGCGAGTGGATGCGCAATTGCCGCATGCGCCTCGAGGAGATGCCCGAGCCTGCGCCCGCCGAGCCCTCGGAAGTGCCGCTGCTGGATCGCCAGCAGGCGTTCGGCTACACGCAGGAGGACGTGAAGATCCTCCTCACGCCCATGCTCGAGAACGGCGAGGAAGCGCTGGGCTCGATGGGCGACGACGCCGCGCTGCCGGTGCTGTCGAACCGGCCGAAGGTCTTCTACAACTATTTCAAGCAGCTCTTCGCGCAGGTCACGAACCCGCCGATCGATCCGATCCGCGAGGAGCTCGTGATGTCGCTCGTGTCGTTCATCGGCCCGCGCCCGAACCTCCTCGGCATCGACGTCACCGAGCCGCCGATGCGCCTCGAGGCGTCGCAGCCGATCCTCACGCCGGACAACATGGAGAAGATCCGGCACGTCGAGCTCTTTTCCGGCGGCGCGTTCAAGTCCGTCGAGCTCGACATCTGCTATCCCGCGGAGTGGGGCGCGAACGGCATGGAAGCCGCGCTCGCGAGCCTCGCCGCGCACGCCGAGGACGCGATCACGCAGGGCTACAACATCATCGTCCTGTCCGACCGGGCAGTGTCGCCGTCGCTGCTTCCCATTCCGGCCCTCCTTGCGACGGCCGCCGTGCACGAGCATCTCGTGAAGAAGGGCATGCGCACGTCCACCGGGCTCGTGGTCGAGACCGGGTCGGCCCGCGAGGTGCACGACTTCGCGCTCCTCGCAGGCTACGGCGCGGAAGCGATCCATCCGTACCTTGCGCTCGAGACGCTCGCCAAGCTCGCGGAGCAGGTCCCCGGCGTCGACTGCAAGGAGTCGTACAAGCGCTTCATCAAGGCGATCTGCAAGGGCCTCATGAAGGTGATGTCCAAGATGGGCATCTCGACGTACCAGTCGTATTGCGGCGCGCAGATCTTCGAAGCGGTCGGCCTGCAGAAGCTCTTCGTCGACAAGTACTTCACCGGCACGGCGAGCAACGTCGAGGGCATCGGCGTGTTCGAGGTGGCCGAGGAGGCGGCGCGGCTGCACCGCCTCGCGTTCAGCGACGATCCCACGCTGCGCGACATGCTCGACCCGGGCGGCGAGTACATGTATCGCGTCCGCGGCGAGGCGCACATGTGGACGCCGGAGTCGATCGCCAAGCTGCAGCACGCGACACGCGCGAACTCGCACGCGACGTACAAGGACTACGCGAAGCTGATCAACGAGCAGAGCCGCGAGCTCAAGACGTTCCGCGGATTGTTCGGCTTCAGGACGGCGGAGCGCACGCCGGTGCCGATCGACGAGGTCGAGCCCGCGAAGGACATCGTCAAGCGCTTTGCAACCGGCGCGATGAGCCTCGGCTCGATCTCGACGGAAGCGCATACGACGCTCGCGGTGGCGATGAACCGCATCGGCGGCAAATCGAACACCGGTGAAGGCGGCGAGGACGACGCGCGCTATCGCGTGGAATTGCGCACGGGGAAGAGCCCCGTGGGCAAGGGCGATACGCTCGCGAGCATCCTCGGTCGCGACCGCATCGAGGTGGACGTTCCCCTGCTGCCCGGGGACAGCCTGCGCAGCAAGATCAAGCAGGTCGCGTCCGGCCGCTTCGGCGTGACGGCGGAATACCTTTCATCTGCCGACCAGATCCAGATCAAGATGGCGCAGGGTGCCAAGCCCGGCGAGGGCGGCCAGCTTCCAGGCCACAAGGTGTCGGAGTACATCGCCAAGCTTCGCTTCTCGGTGCCCGGCGTGGGGTTGATCTCGCCGCCGCCGCACCACGACATCTACTCGATCGAGGATCTGGCACAGCTCATCCACGATCTCAAGAACGCGAATCCCAAGGCATCGATCTCGGTCAAGCTCGTGTCGGAGGTCGGAGTCGGCACGGTGGCTGCCGGTGTCGCCAAAGCGAAGTCCGATCACGTGACCATCGCCGGCCACGACGGCGGCACGGGCGCATCTCCCGTGTCGTCGATCAAGCACGCAGGCACGCCGTGGGAGCTGGGACTCGCGGAGACGCAGCAGACGCTCGTGCTGAACCGGCTGCGCGGACGCATCGCCGTGCAGGTCGACGGACAGATGAAGACGGGCCGCGACGTCGTCGTGGGCGCCATGCTCGGCGCGGACGAATTCGGATTCGCCACCGCGCCGCTCGTGGTGAGCGGCTGCATCATGATGCGCAAGTGCCATCTCAACACGTGTCCCGTCGGCGTGGCGACGCAGGACCCGCTGCTGCGGCGCAAGTTCACGGGGCAGCCCGAGCACGTCGTGAATTTCTTCTTCTTCGTCGCCGAGGAAGTGCGCGAGCTCATGGCGCAGCTCGGCTTCCGCACGTTCGACGAGATGATCGGGCGAGCCGACCTGCTCGACATGAAAGCCGGCATCGATCACTGGAAGGCGCGCGGGCTCGACTTCTCGCGCATCTTCCATCAGCCGCAGATGCCCGACGACGTCGCGCGCTACCGCAAGGAGCAGCAGGACCACGGTCTCGCGCGGGCGCTCGACCATCGCCTGATCGAGGGCGCGCAGGCGGCAATCGTCGACAGGAAGCCGGTGCGTCTCACGCATCGCATCCGCAACGCGAACCGCTCGGTCGGCGCGATGCTCTCCGGCGTCGTCGCGCACAAGTACGGCCACGAGGGCCTGCCCGACGACACGATCCACGTCGCGTTCGAAGGCATCGCGGGCCAGAGCTTCGGCGCGTTCCTGTCGCGCGGCATCACGTTCGAATTGCAGGGCGCCACCAACGACTATGTGGGCAAGGGGCTGTCGGGCGGACGCATCGTCGTGTATCCGGACCCCACCTGCCCGGCGAAGCCGGAAGAGAACATCGTCATCGGCAACACCGTGATGTACGGCGCCATCGAGGGCGAGGCCTACTACCGCGGCGTTGCGGGCGAGCGCTTCTGCGTCCGCAACTCCGGCGCGATCGCCGTCGTCGAGGGAACGGGCGATCACGGCTGCGAGTACATGACGGGCGGCACGGTCGTCGTTCTCGGGCGCACGGGGCGCAATTTCGCGGCGGGCATGAGCGGAGGCATCGCCTACGTGCTCGACGCCGACGGCACGTTCGCGCAGCGCTGCAACACCGCGATGGTCGCGCTCGAGCCGCTCCTCACCGAGGCGCAGCAGGCCGCGGCCGAGAAGGAGCTTGCAGCTGTTGGCAAGGGACGGCTGCGTCATCTCGACCGCGCGGATGAGCCGGTCGTGCGCGAGATGGTCGAGCGCCACTTGCGGTTCACCGGCAGCACGCTGGCGCTTGCACTGCTCGACGACTGGGACAACGCGCGCGGCAAGTTCGTGAAGGTGTTCCCGCACGAATACCGCAGGGCGCTGACCGAGATGCACGCGAAGCGCGCCACCGAGAAATCAACGAAGCAGAAAGCGGCGGCGTAGGCCATGGGAAAGATCACAGGCTTCCTGGAGCTGCAGAGAATCCAGGAGGTGGCGGAACCCGTTGCCGATCGCGTTCATCACTATCGCGAGTTCATCCTCACGCTTTCCGACGACGCAGCGTCGAAGCAGGGCGCGCGATGCATGGATTGCGGCATTCCCTTCTGCCAGTCGGGATGCCCGGTGCACAACATCATTCCGGACTGGAACGATCTCGTGTACCGCCACCAGTGGAAGACCGCGCTCGACGTCCTGCATCAGACGAACAACTTCCCGGAGTTCACGGGACGCGTGTGCCCGGCGCCGTGCGAGGCGTCGTGCACGCTCAACATCAACAACGATCCCGTCGGCATCAAGTCCATCGAGCACTTCATCATCGACAAGGGCTGGGACGAAGGCTGGGTCGTGCCGATGCTGCCCGCACGGAAGTCGGGACGGCGCGTTGCAGTCGTAGGCTCCGGACCGGCCGGCATGGCGTGCGCGCAGCAGCTCGCGCGCGTGGGCCACGACGTCGTGCTCTTCGAGAAGGCGGATCGCATCGGAGGCCTCCTCCGCTACGGCATCCCCGACTTCAAGATGGAGAAGCGCCTCATCGACCGGCGCATGGCGCAGATGGCCGAGGAAGGCGTCACGTTTCGTCCCAACGCGAATGTCGGCGTCGACATTCCCGCCCAGCAGCTGCTCGCCGATTACGACGCGATCGTGCTCACGGGCGGCGCCGAGGCGCCGCGCGACTTGAGCGTGCCGGGCCGGGAGCTCGACGGCATTCACTTCGCGATGGAGTTCCTGCCGCAGCAGAACAAGGTCGTCGCCGGCGACAGCGTGCCGCAACAGATCACCGCGACGGGCAAGCGTGTCGTCGTCATCGGCGGCGGGGACACGGGCTCCGACTGCGTGGGCACCTCCAATCGACATGGCGCCGCGTCGATCACCCAGTTCGAGCTCCTGCCCCAGCCCCCCGAGTCGGAGAACAAGCCGCTCGTGTGGCCCAACTGGCCGATCAAGCTTCGCACGTCGTCGTCGCACGAGGAAGGCTGCGACCGCGACTGGTCGGTGACGACCAAGCGCTTCGAGGGCCGCGACGGCAAGGTCGAGAAGCTCATCGCCGCGCGCGTCGAATGGCATCGCGACGGCAACGGACCGCCCAAGATGGTCGAGATCCCGGGCAGCGAGTTCGAGATTCCCGCCGACCTCGTGCTGTTCGCCATGGGCTTCGTCGGCCCCGCGCACGCGGGCCTGCTCGAGCAGTTCGGCGTCGAGCGCGACGCGCGCACGAACGTCAAGGCGGACACGGAGAGCTACCGCACGACGGTGCCGAAAGTCTTCGCCGCGGGCGACATGCGGCGGGGGCAATCGCTCGTTGTGTGGGCGATACGCGAGGGCCGGCAGGCTGCGCGCGCGGTCGACGAGTTCCTGATGGGAGCGTCGTCGCTGCCGCGCTAGTCAGTTGACAGTTGATCAGTTGGCAGTTGGCAGTAAGAGCGCGCCAAGTCGATTCATCCATGGTGGCCGGGCGCGCCTTTACTGACAACTGTAAACTGACAACTGACAACTGAACATGACCGAAATCCTCACTCTCGACCTCGAAGGCTGGCGCCCCGCGCTGACGCCGTCGATCCAGGAGCGCGCCGTGCGCGCGATCGAGGGCGGCGGCGTCGTCGTGCTGCCGCGCGTGAGCTTCGAGCTCGCGGAATCCGAGCGCAGGTTCCTGTCGCCTGCGTGGTCCGACGGGCGCGCGAAGAACGTGAGCTTCGACGGCGAGACGCTGAAGGGCGCGCATGGCGACGCGGGCGATCTTCACGAGCTTGCAGCCATGGTGAAGCGGTTTGCGGAGAACGCGGCGTCGCTCGTGACCGTGCTGTTCCCGCGCTATGCGCCGTACGTCAAGCGGGCGCGCACGAGCTTCCGTCCGCAACCGGCGGTCGGGCGCGACGTCTCCTGGCGCAAGGACGACTCGAGGCTGCACGTCGACGCCTTTCCGTCCCGGCCCAATCACGGCGACCGCATCCTGCGCGTGTTCACCAACGTGCACCCGACCGAGCCGCGCGTGTGGCGGGTCGGCGAACCGTTCGAGGCGATGGCCAGGACGATGCTGCCGCGCATCCGTCGCCCGCTGCCGGGGTCGTCGTCGGTCCTCGCGGCGCTGCACGTCACCAAGGGCCGGCGCAGCGGATACGACCATCTGATGCTCAACCTGCACGACTGCGCGAAGGAAGACATGAAATACCAGCAGGAGTGCGACCAGCGCGTCGTCGAGTTCGCGCCGGGCACGACGTGGCTGTGCTTCTCCGACCAGGTGATGCACGCCGCGGTGTCGGGGCAGTACATGATCGAGCAGACGATCAACCTGCCGGTGTCCGCGCTGTACGACCCGCAGCGGGCGCCGCTCGCGATCCTCGAGCGGCTGGTCGGGAAGCAACTCGCGCCGAACGTATCGGCATCCGCGCGATGAACGACACGTTCCTGCGCGCGCTGCGTCGCGAGCCGACGACGCACACGCCCGTGTGGCTGATGCGGCAGGCCGGCCGTTACCTTCCGGAGTACAACGCGACGCGGGCAAAGGCGGGAAGCTTCATGGCGCTCGCGCAGAACCCCGATTACGCGACCGAAGTGACGCTGCAGCCGCTCGCGCGTTTCCCGCTCGACGCGGCGATTCTCTTTTCGGACATCCTCACGATTCCGGATGCAATGGGCCTCGGCCTTTCGTTCGCGGAGGGCGAGGGTCCGCGGTTTGCACGGCCGCTGCGCGACGAAGCCGCGATCGCCGCGCTCGCCGTCCCCGACATGCAATCGCTCGACTACGTGTTCCGCGCGGTGGCGCAGATCAAGCGCGAGCTGCGCGGGAAGGTGCCGTTGATCGGGTTCGCGGGCAGCCCGTTCACGCTGGCGTGCTACATGATCGAGGGCGCCGGCAGCAGCGACTTCGCGCGGGTGCGCCAGATGGCGCACGGCAGGCGCGATCTCCTCGCGCGCGTCGTGGACGTGAACGCGCGCGCGGTCGCCGCCTACCTCGATGCGCAGATCGACAGCGGCGCCGACGCCGTCATGATCTTCGATACGTGGGGCGGCCTTCTCACCGCCGAGGCCTATCGTGCGCTGTCGCTTGCGCCGATGCGAAGGATCGTCGAATCGCTGAAGGGCCGCGTTCCGACCATCGTCTTCACGCGCGGCGGCGGCGGATGGCTCGCCGACATCGCGGCGATCGGTGCACAAGCCGTGGGCGTCGATTGGACGGTGGACATCGCGGCGGCGCGCGCGCAAGTGGGGGACCGCGTCGCGCTCCAGGGCAACCTCGACCCGGTGACGCTGCTCACGGATCCCGCGACGGTTGCACGCGAGAGCGCGCGCATCGTGCGTGCCGCGGGACCGGCGCCCGGCCACGTGTTCAACCTCGGCCACGGCATCCATCCGACCACGCCGCCGGAGAACGTCGCGGCGCTCGTCGAGGCCGTGCATCGCACCTCGCGCGAAATGCGCGCCGGTGCTTGAATTGCGGGGCGCGGGCCGTCGTCACTGGGTGAATGCCCTGGAGGCCGCACCGGTGCTGGCACCGCGGGGCCTTGACAAACGTTCGGGATGCGTGTCGTCCGGCGAGTTATGCACACGAAGCCGCGTTCCGGGCGCGATGGCGTCTCGCACGCTCCGACGCATGGCCGCGCGTCGCCAAACCTTTGAAATCATGGCGCATTTGAAGACTGGCGCGAACACGCTCTCGCGTGCAAGCCTTGACTTCGTCATAGGCGCTCCGAAGGAGCGTCCACTTACGCACAAAGTTATACACAGCGTTTGTGTGTCGTTTGGCGGGACCGTTAAGAATGAAGGACTTAAGCGCCAATGCTACGGTGAGGCGTTAGAACTTCGAACACTACAAGTCTGTGACACCGCCTTGCGGGCATCGATGGCCAACGCCATCTCGCTGACATGCCGATCGCGCGCGTAGCACTGCCCGTCGCCGCGTCGACGACGTTCGATTACTGGATCCCGCAAGGCCTCGCGGTCGAGGCAGGCGCGATCGTGCGCGTGCAACTCGGCACGCGACGCCTCGCGGGCGTCGTGACCTCCATCGCGACGGATTCCGACGTGGACCGCGCGAAGCTCGCGTCCGTCACGGACGTGATGGCAGGCGAGCGCGTGCCGGGCGACGTGCTCGATCTGTGCGCGTTCGTGTCCTCCTATTACCAGGAGGCGATGGGGCTCGCGTGCGCGCTCGCATTGCCGCCGCTGCAGGCGCGCGCCGCTTCGCGCGTGCCGCGCGGCGCTTACGCGCTCACCGACGAGGGCACGCGAGCGCTTGCATCGCTGTCTCCACGTTCCGCGACCGCGTGCGGCCTGCGCGATCGCTTCATCCGCGACGGAGCGCTCGACGCCGCGGCCATCGGCGCGCTCACGCAACACGAAAGAACGGTGCTTCGCGAATGGCGCCGGCTGGGATTTGCCGCGCTCGTCCCTGCACAAGGTTCCCGCCCTTCGTTCACACTCAATGCCGCGCAGCAGGGTGCGACCGCGGACATCGTGGGTGCGCTCGGCGGCTATGCCGCGTTCATGCTGAACGGCATCACCGGCAGCGGCAAGACGGACGTGTACCTCGCTGCCGCCGACGCCGTGCTCGCCCGAGGCGGACAGGTGCTGATGCTCGTGCCCGAGATCAACCTGACGCCGCAGCTCGTGGACCGGGTGCGCGGCGCGCGTCCGGGCTTGCGCGTGGCGCTCATGCACAGCGGCCTTGCTGCCGGCGAGCGAAGGCATGCGTGGGGTGCTGCCGCAAGCGGCGAAGCGCAGCTGGTGCTCGGCACGCGGCTCGCGGTGTTCGCGCCCATGCCCTCGCTCGGCCTCATCGTCGTCGACGAGGAGCACGACGCTTCGTACAAGCAGCAGGACAACGTGCGGTATCACGCGCGCGACGCGGCGATCTGGCGCGCGCATCGCCGCGGCGTGCCGGTGGTGCTGGGCAGCGCGACGCCGTCGCTCGAAACGTGGCTCGCTGCGCGCGAAGGCCGCTATCGCAGGCTCGACCTGCCCGAACGTGCCGACGTGCGCGCGCAGCTTCCGGCGGTGCACCTGTCGCCGCATCGGGCCGCTTCGGCGCACGACGGCATCGGCGACGCGCTGCGCGCCGCGATCGCCATCCGGCTCGATCGCGGCGAGCAATCGCTCGTGTTCGTCAATCGCCGGGGCTACGCGCCGTCGCTCGTGTGCGCCGCGTGCAAGTGGGAATCGGAGTGCCGCCGGTGCAGCGCCCGTCTCACCGTGCACAGGACGCCGCCGTCGCTGCGCTGCCATCACTGCGGCCACGAGGAGCGCGTGCCGCGCGCCTGCCCTTCCTGCGGCAACGTGGACCTGCTTCCGCTCGGCCTCGGCACGCAGCGCCTCGAAGCTTCGCTCGCGACGGCGTTCCCCCGCGCGCGCATCGCTCGCGTCGATCGCGACAGCACGCGCGGCCGGCACGCGTTTGCCAGCGTGCGCGACAAGGTCGAGGCGAATGCGATCGACATCCTCGTCGGCACCCAGATGCTCGCGAAGGGCCACGACTTTCCGCGGCTCACGCTCGTCGGGATACTCGGCGGCGACAATGCGCTCTACAGCGCCGACTTTCGCGCCACCGAGCGTCTGGCGGCGCTCCTCGTGCAGGTCGCGGGGCGTGCCGGACGCGCGGGTTCGCCCGGTGAAGTCGTCGTGCAGACCGACTTCCCGGACCATCCGGTGTACCGGGCCTTGCTGTCGCACGACTACGCGCAACTCGCCGACGCGCTCGTCCTGGAGCGCAACGCGGCGGGATTGCCGCCGTGCACGCACGCCGCCCTGCTGTCCGCCGAAGCGCACGTGCGCGAGGACGTCGACGCCTTCATGCAATCGGCGCATGCGATCGGCGTCGAGTTGCGTGCGGCGCACGGCGACGTCGAGGTGTTCTCGCCGGTCGCGGCGCTGCTCGCGCGGCGCGCCGGCTACGAGCGCAGCCAGCTCGTCGTGCAAAGTCCGCGGCGCGCGGCGCTTCAGCGGTTTCTTCCCGCGTGGCGCGAGCGCATCGCCGCATTGCCCGGTCGCCGCACGCGGTGGGCGATCGACGTGGACCCGGCGGGCTTCGGATGATGCCCCGGTATAATTTATGGTTTACCCGCCCTCGATCGACGTGATCGATTCCAAAGCAGAAGTCGGCCAGGCATTGGCCGCGGCAATCGCCGCGGCGCTGCCCGCGCACGCCGGCGCGCAGGTCACGGTCGAGCGCCCGAAATCCGCCGCGCACGGCGACTATGCGACGAACGTGGCGCTGGCGCTTGCGAAGCACGCCAAGCGCAACCCGCGCGAGCTCGCCGCCGCGATCGTCGCGGCATTGCCCGCGTCGCCGTGGATCGAGCGCGCGGAAGTTGCGGGCGCGGGGTTCATCAACGTCACGCTGACGGCAGCCGCGCGCCAGGCGATCGTCACGCGCGTGCTGACCGAGGGCGCGGCGTTCGGCACTTCACGCGCCCGTGCGGACGAAAAAGTGATGGTGGAGTTCGTGTCGGCGAATCCCACCGGACCGTTGCACGTCGGCCACGGCCGGCAGGCCGCACTTGGGGACGCGCTCGCCAACCTCCTCGCTTCGCAGGGCGCCACGGCGTCGCGCGAGTACTACTACAACGACGCCGGCCAGCAGATCGAGAATCTCGCGATTTCGGTGCGCGCCCGCGCCAAGGAGATCCTCGGCGAATCGGTGGCCTTTCCGGAGGACGGGTATCACGGCGAGTACATCCGCGAGATCGCCCAGCGTTATCTCGACGAGATGGGCCACGACCTCTCCGACATCGAGCGCATCCGCAAATTCGCGGTAGCGGAGCTGCGCAAGGAGCAGGACCTCGACCTCCTCGCCTTCGGCGTGCGCTTCGACTGCTATTACCTCGAAAGCTCGCTCTACACCGACGGCCGGGTGGAGTCGACCGTGCAGCGGCTCCTTGCTTCCGGCAAGACCTACGAGCACGAAGGCGCGCTCTGGCTTCGCTCGACGGACTACGGCGACGACAAGGACCGCGTGATGCGCAAGTCCGACGGCGGGTACACGTACTTCGTGCCCGACGTCGCGTACCACGTCACCAAGTGGGAACGGGGCTTCCGCAAGGTGATCAACATCCAGGGCGGCGACCACCACGGGACGGTCGCGCGCGTTCGCGCGGGCTTGCAGGCGCTCGCGATGGGCGTGCCCGAAGGCTATCCGGACTACGTGATCCACAAGATGGTCCGCGTGATGCGCGGCGGCGAGGAGGTCAAGATCAGCAAGCGCTCGGGCGAGTACGTCACGCTGCGCGACCTCATCGACGAGGCGGGGCGGGACGCCGTGCGCTTCTTCCTCGTGTCGCGCAAGGCGGACACGGAATTCACGTTCGACATCGACCTCGCGCGCTCGAAGTCCGAGGACAACCCCGTCTACTACGTGCAGTACGCGCACGCGCGCGTGTGCTCGGTGCTGCGGCAGGCCGATCTTCCGGCGGCGGATGCGCCGATGCGCATGCGCGAGGCCGATCTTTCGGCGCTCGAAAGCCCGTACGAAGTCGCCCTGTTGCGCCGGCTCGCGGATTTTCCGGAGGAGCTCGCCAACGCGGCGCGCGACCTCGCGCCGCACCAGGTCACGTTCTACCTCAAGGATTTGGCCCAGGAATTCCACAGTTACTATAATGCCGAGCGGTTCCTCGTCGACGACGCGTCGGTTCGCGCAAGCAGGCTCGCGCTCGTCGTGGCAACAGGGCAAGTGTTGAAGAACGGGCTCGCGGTGCTTGGCATCTCGGCGCCGGAGCAGATGTGACACAGGCGAATTCCTCGGTATGACGACCAGCCAACGACGCGCGCAGTCGAACCTGCGCGCCTCCCGACGCGGTCATGGCGGCGGCACGCTCATCGGCGTCTTCATCGGCCTCGTACTGGGGCTCGCGCTTGCCGCGGGCGTCGCGTACTACCTGATGCGGGCGAACGGTCCGTTCCCGTCGCAGAGCGGCAAGGAAGCGCGCGAGGCGACGCGCGACCCGTCGCGCGCCGCCAAGGCGGACCCTGCTGCAGTCGACAAGCCGCGCTTCGACTTCTACAAGATCCTGCCCGGCGTCGAAGAGCCCAGGGTCCAGGCCGAGGCGAAGAAGTCGCCCGACCGCGCGGTCGTGGAGCAGGCCAAGGTATCGCCGGACAAGGCGCCTCCCAAGACGCCGGAAAAGGTCGAGGAGAAGGCGCCGGAAAAAGTGGCCACGGCGCAGCCCACGACGGCTGCGAAGTTGCCCGAACGATTCTGGCTGCAGGCGGGCTCGTTCGCCACGGAATCCGACGCCGAGAATCTCAAGGCCCGCCTCGCGTTCGCGGGCTGGCAGGCGAGCATCCAGCAGGGCGCGGTGCCGGACAAGGGCACGCGCTACCGCGTGAGGCTCGGGCCGTACGACAACACCGACGAGTTGAATCGCATTCGCACGGACCTCGCCAAGAGCGGCTTCGACGTTGCCGTCATCAAGTTCTGACCGCGTGGCTCGACCCGCAGTTTCGACCATCTGTCCGCCGGAACGGAACCGGAGGGCAGGTACGACCGACCAACACAATCGCAAGGCGCTCGTCCTGCGCGCCTACAAGCAAGGAGCACGCATGCGCAACACCCTGATCGACGCAATCCGCAAGCTGGCCCCGGGCGCCGTCGCCTTCGCGTTCGTCGCGATCGCCGCGAGCGCCGGTGCGCAGGCCCTGACGGAGGGCACGAACTACGTTCGCCTGAAGAACCAGATGCCCGTGGAATCCGGCAAGAACATCGAGGTGATCGAGTTCTTTTCCTACGGCTGCCCGCATTGCGGCGAGCTCGAGCCGGTCCTGCAGGGGTGGCTGAAGAACAAGCCGGCGGATGTCACCTTCCGTCGCATCCCCGTGATGTTCCAGCCGCGCTGGGAAAATCTCGCCAAGGGCTACTACACGCTCGAGGCGCTCAACGAGGAAAAGCTTTCCCCCGAGGTCTTCGTCGCCCTTCACTCGCGCAACATGCCGCTGTGGAACGAGAAGGATTTCCTCGACTGGGTGGCGACCAAGGGCGTGGACCGCAAGAAGGCGGAGGAACTCTTCAACTCGTTCGCCATCGTCGGCAAGGTGAATCGCGCGAAGCAGCTCGCGGCGTCCTACCAGATCCAGTCGGTGCCGACCATCATCGTCGACGGCAAGTACGCGACCGGTCCCGAGAAGCTGCCCGGCGGCCACGCCGGCGTGCCGCCCACGATCGACGCGCTGGTGCAGAAGGCTCGCGCCGAGCGACCGAAGTCCTGACGGCGCTGCCGCGCGATGCGCGTCTTCCTCACCGGCGCCTCCTCCGGCCTCGGTGAGGCGCTGGCGCGGCACTACGCGGCGCGCGGCGCGACGCTCGGGCTGGTGGCCCGGCGCGCCCCCGAGCTCCAGGCGCTGGCGGCGAGCCTGCGGGGGGCCGAGGTCGCGACGTATCGCGGCGACGTGCGCGAGCCTGCCGAACTTGCCGCCGCCGCCTCCGACTTCATCGCCCGCTTCGGCGTTCCCGATGTGGTCATCGCCAATGCGGGCATCTCGCGCGGCGTCCTGACGGAGGCGCCCGAGGACCTCGCGGTGTTCAAGACGATCTTCGAGACGAACGTGCTCGGCATCGTCCACACGTTCGCCCCGTTCGTCGTACCGATGCGCGAGGCGCGCAAGGGCGTGCTGGCCGGCGTCGCGAGCGTCGCCGGCTTTCGCGGCCTCCCCGGTTCTGGCGCGTATTGCGGGTCGAAATCCGCGGCCATCACTTACCTCGAATCGTTGCGGGTCGAACTGCGCGCGACGGGCGTATCGGTCGTGACCCTTTGCCCGGGCTTCGTCGTGACGCCGCTCACCGAGCGCAACCCGTATCGCATGCCGTTCCTGATCACGGCGGACAAGGCGGCGACGCTCATGGCGAACGCCATCGAGGACAAGCGCCGCTTCTATGTGCTGCCGTGGCAGATGGCGATGCTCGGCAAGCTGATGCGTTGCGTCCCGCGGCCGATCTACGACCGCGTAGTTGCGAACAGAGCGCGAAAGCCACGGTCTGTGTCGGATGGAGAATGAGACGCCGGGCGCTCCGCATCGGCGTCTCAAACGTCCGCTGCGAATTGCGTCGCTCGTACCCAGCCTCACCGAGCTCCTGTTCGCGCTCGGGCTCGGACCGCAAGTCGTCGCGCGTACCGGCTTCTGCATCCATCCGCGCGAGGCTCGGGTGGTGCCGAAAGTCGGCGGCACCAAGGACCCGAACCTCGCGATGCTGCGCTCGCTCGCGCCGACGCATCTCGTGGTGAACATCGACGAGAACCGCCGCGAGGACGTCGAGGCCGCGCGCGAGTTCGTGTCCAACATCGTGGTGACCCATCCGCTCGCGCCCAGCGACAACGTCGGGCTCTTCGCGACGTTCGGTGAAGCGTTCGACTGTCGCGAGCGCGCGAATGCGCTCATTGCCGAGCTTCAATCGGCCATCGCCGGCGTCGAGGACGCGATGCGCGGCATTGCGCGCGAGCGCGTGCTGTATCTCATCTGGCGCAAGCCGTGGATGACGGTATCGCGCGCAACCTACGTCAGCGCGTCGCTCGCGATGGTCGGCTGGGACAGCGTGCCGGCAACGCCGGGTGCGCGCTATCCCGCGATCGAGGAGACGGACGCCGCATGGCATGACGCGCAACGCATCCTCCTGTCGTCGGAGCCCTACGCGTTTCGCGAGCGCGACGTGCGCGAAATGAACGAGCGCCACGGCAAGCCCGTGGCGCTCGTCGACGGCGAGTGGACGTCGTGGTACGGCGTGAGAGCGATCGAAGGGCTGAAAGCCCTCGCGCGCTTTCGCCTTACAACGGCACCTTGATTCCGGAACCGTCACCGCCCAGTAGTTGCCGTCGCCCTTGCTGGCCGACCCGTTGCCGGAGAGGAAGCCCGTCACCCCGCCGAAGTCCTTGCTCACACCCGCGTCGATCAGCCACCAGTTGTCGTCCTGCGTGAAGCCGGGCACCACGTAGCGTGCCGGCGATCGTGTTCGACCTTGCAGTGACCTGGCGCGTGTCCGCGTCGAAGTTGTACTCCCACGTCACGCGCGCAAACGGACGGAAGCCCTGGATGTTGCCGGCCACCTGCCAGCCCAGGCTCGAGAAAGTCGCGTCGTAATCCTGCTGGCCGTACGTGAGCGACGTGCTGTCGTTGCCGTTCTCGCTGAACTGGCGCACGACCACCTTCTCCCACGTGAGCTTGGCGAACGGCCCATGATTCCAGTCGCCGTACCTGAACCAGTAGCCGCCGAGCAGGCGGGCGACGTTGTGATAGCCCGTCGTGTCTCCGCTCTCCGTGCGCATCGCCGCGCCGAGCGCGATCGTGCGGTTGGCGCTGTAGTCGAGGCTGCCGACGCCGACGGTGCCGCCGAGGTACCAAGGCCCTTCGCCGTACCCCATGTACAAGGTCATCATCGGCTCGCGCAGCTTGAAGTCGCCGCCGCTGTTGCCGAAGTTGCCCTTGTATTCGCTGTAGCCGAACTGGATGCCGGCGAGGATCTTGTCGGTGACGAGCATGTCGCCGCCGACCGAGACCGTGTTGATGTCCCCGCTGCCGGACAGGCTCGTGCCCGTCAGGTCGGCACTCGAATAGTCGTACGCTGCCCACGCCTGAAACTTGCGCGACGTGCCCGGCGTGTCGATGCCGCTGCGCATGCGGCTGTCGAGCGCCCGCCAGTTCGCGCGCTCGACGTCGATCGGCGCCTGTCCGAGTGCTGCCATCTGCTGGGGACCGGTGATCATCGACACGATCGCCTGCGTGAGCACGAGATCGGCGCCGGTCGTCGGATGCACGCCGTCGGCGAAGACGTAGTTCATGTTCGCGTTGGGCGCGACGAGCGTTCCCGGTGTGCAGTTGAGCGAGCTCGTCGTCGTGCACGCGCGGTTGGTCGCGTTGACGAAGCCGTACAGCGACGGATTGGCGACGATCTCGTTCAGGAATGCCGCCGTATTGAACTGGATCACCTGCACGCCCGAGGCCGCAATGGCGGAATTGAGCGTGGTGTTGAACACCGTTTGCGACAGCGCGGTGAAGAGTGCCTGCGCCTGCGGGCCGGCGGCGATCGCATCGGGCGTCTTGCCCATGTCGGGAAGCTGCTGCAGGACGATGTACTGCGCCCCTGCCGAGCGAAGCCGCACGACCTGCGCGGCGAGATCGAGCGCCGCCTGCGCGACGGCGGCCTGCATCTGCGCTTGCGTGATCTGACCCCCCAGGAATTGCTGCGAGAGGACGAGGATGTCGTTGGCGCCGCCCTGGATCTGGTAGAGCGCGTTCGGGTCGAGCTCCGGGGTCTTGGCGAGCTGCTGGCTCACCTGCTGGACGATCGACAGGTTGGGAGCGCTGGGCGGAATGAGCGGCGACGGCGAGTTCACGCGTGCGCCGCCTTGCGCGTAATCGAGACCGCCGGTGAACGACGGGCCGGTGGTGAGGCCGAAATACTGGCCGACGTACATCGGCGTGACCAGGCCGGGGTTCGTGGTGAAGCGCGCGCCGTACTGCCCGGCGTCGCTCAGGCTGTCGCCGAATACGTAAGCGTTTGTAAATTGCGCCGATGCGCCGGCTGCTGAAAAGGCAAGCGCTAGCGCGGCGGCGATGCGCGCCGGACGGAAACTCCGCATGGATCTCTCCTCTGGTAATTGGGCATTTCGAGGGTTCTGGCGCGGCGCGCCGCCCGTTTGTATGAAAATTCTAAAGCAAAATGGGAGGCGCCGGACCCGAACCTGCCCGTCAACGAACGGCCGGGCGGGTACGTTGTCTCATGCATGCATAGGAGGAATCGATGATTTTGGCTGCCATGTCGGTCATAACGAGCCCGCTGCGAAGCTTTTCAGCGGCCTGCGCGCTGGTGGCGCTCGCCGTTGCAAGCCCGGTGGCATTCGCTCAGGAAGACCTGCCGGGCCGGGTTGGACGCGTCGCCAACCTGGCCGGCGAGCTCTTCATCGCACCGCAGGACCGTCCGGATGCCTGGGCGCCCGCGGCGCTCAACTATCCGGTCGCGAGCGGCGACAACCTGTGGGTCGGCAGCGATGGCCGCGCCGAGGTGGACGTCGGCGGCACGCAATTGCGGCTCGCCGGTGACAGCAACATTCACGTATCCCGCCTCGACGAGCGCGAGTTCGCGATCTTCGTCGCGCAGGGCCGCGTGAGCATTCGCGTACGTGTCCTCGAAGGCGGCGAGATGGCGCGGATCGACACGCCCAACGCGCAGGTGACCATCACGCGGCCCGGCCTGTATCGCGTGGACGTGAGCCCCGATCGGGAGCACACGCGCCTCGTCGTGCGCGAAGGCGAAGTGAACGTGCAGACGGCCAGCGCGCTGCAGCAGGTGCTGCCGGGACAATCGGCCGAAATCGACGGGCCCAATCCGCAGTTTGCTACCGTGCAGAACGGCATCGGTCTCGACGGCTTCGACACGTGGGTTGCGGACCGCGATCGCTATTACCGCGTCTCGACCACGGCGAACTACGTGTCGCCGCAAATGGTCGGCGCGGCCGATCTCGCGCAATACGGATCGTGGTCGCAGAACCAGGAGTACGGCAACGTGTGGTACCCGAACGACGTGCCGAGCGACTGGGCGCCGTATCGCAACGGGTACTGGACCGAGGTCGGCGCATGGGGGCCGACGTGGGTCGACTACGCGCCCTGGGGCTACGCGCCGTTCCACTACGGACGCTGGGCGCACATCAACGGCCGTTGGGGCTGGACCCCGGGCGCATATGTCGCGCGTCCCATGTGGGCGCCCGCGCTCGTGGCATGGACCGGCGGCAACGGATGGGGCGTGTCCGCAGCCGTGGGCGGTGCCGTCTACGGCTGGGTGCCGCTGTCGTGGGGCGAGCCGTATCGGCCGTGGTGGGGCCGGTGCTCCAACGGCTGCTGGGATCGCTACAACCGGCCGTATGCGGTCAACGTCGCGGTGTGGCGTCCGAACAGCGCGCCGCCGCGGTCGTATCGCAACTGGAACGCACCGAACGGCGTGACGGCGGTGTCGGGCTCGGCGTTCTATGCGCGGCAGCCGGTGCAGCAGAACCTCGTGCGCGTGTCGCGCGACCAGGTCGCCTCGGCTCCGGTTCTGTCGAGCGCGCCGCCGGTGCGCGCGGACACGAGTCGCAACGCGTTCTCGCGTCCCGCGAGCGCTCCGCCGCCTGCGTCGACGTTCCAGCAGACGTACGCGCGGCCGGCGCCGCAGCCCGCCCCGGGCACCACCATGACGCGCGGCGCGCCGCCGCCGCAGCCTTCCGCCGCGCCTTCCAGCCCGGGCGCAACGTCGCGCGCGCCGACGCAGGCGACGCCGTCACAGCCGCAACAGGTCCAGCGCGACGACCGGCGCTCGCCGTCGTATGCGCAGCCCGTGCCGCCGCCGCAATCGCAACCGAATGCGCAGCCGCAATCCCGGGTCGCGCAGCCTCCGCAGCAAGCGCAACCGTATGCGCAACCGCCATCCCGGGTCGCGCAGCCGACGACGCCATCGCAGCCGTACGCGCAGCCGCCGTCGCGGGTCGCGCAACCGCAAGCGATCGAGCCGGTGCCGCAGCGCGACGCACGCCAATCGCCGGGGCAGATGGCGCGCCCTCCGCAACCGGTACCCGTGCAACCGCAGGTGCAACCGCAGCCACCTGCGCGCACGCAGGCGCCGCCACCGCAGGTCAACCAGTCGCGTGCCGCTCCGCAGCCCGTTCCGCAGGCAGTGGCGCCACCGCCCGTGCCGCACGCGGCACCGCAAGCGCGGCCCGCACCCGAGCCGCCCGGTCAGGTGCCACGCGGTGGCGCCGAGCCCAAGCCGCGCGACGCCCCGGTTCAGGACGGCAACGGCAACATGCAGCGTCAGGGACGCTGACGCCGCGCGATAGCGGCGTCGCCGTGCTGCAGCGCCGGCGCTACTTCGCGTCGGCGCGAATGCGGGCGTAGGTGCCCGGCGCTGCCTCGATCACCCTGAGCTTGCCCTTGCCGGGCACGCGCGCCGGCACCTCGCGCCCGAGGTAAGGCGTGATCCACTCGCGCCAGTTCGGCCACCACGAGCCCTCGTGCTGCTTCGCGTTCGCGAACCACTCGTCGGGCTCGTCCGGCAGCTTGTCGTTGGTCCAATAGCCGTACTTGTTGGCGGCCGGCGGGTTCACCATCCCCGCGATGTGACCGGAGCCCGACAGCACGAAGCGGTTCCTGCCGCCGAGCAGCAGCGGTCCCGCGTACGTCGTCTTCCAGGGCGCGATGTGATCCTCGATCGCGGACACGAAGTACGCGGGAGTGGTCACCTTCGACAGGTCGATCTTCGTTCCCGCGAGCGTGAGCGCGCCGGGCTGCGCCAGCATGTTGTTCATGTACATGTTGCGCAGGTAGTAGCTGTGCATCGCCGCAGGCATGCGCGTGGAATCGCAGTTCCAGTGCAGGAGGTCGAACGGGAACGGGTCGCGGCCGAGCAGGTAGTTGTTGATCACGAACGACCAGATGAGGTCGTTGGCGCGCAGCATGTTGAACGTGCTCGCCATCTCGCTGCCTTCGAGGTACCCGCGCTCGTTCATCTTCTTCTCGAGCGAGGCGACCTGCGCCTCGTCGATGAAGACCTCGAGCTCGCCCGCCGCCGTGAAGTCGACGAGCGACGTCATGAACGTGGCGCTCGCGATCTTCTTGTCCTTCCTGGCCGCGAGGTGCCCGAGCATGGCCGCGAGCAGCGTGCCTCCGAGGCAATAGCCGATCACGTTCGCGTCCGGCTCGCCCGTCGCCTTCTCGACCGCATCGAGCGCTGCGAGGGTGCCCTCGGTCAGGTAATCCTCGAAGTTCTTGTGCGAGAGCTTCTCGTCGGGATTGACCCATGACACGACGAACGTCGTCATGCCTTCGCTCACCGCCCAGCGCATGAACGAGTTCTTCTCGCGCAGGTCGAGGATGTAGTACTTGTTGATCCAGGGCGGAATGATGAGCAGCGGGCGCTTCCACGTTTTCTTGGTGGTCGGCTCGTACTGGATCAGCTGGATGAGCTCGTTCTGGAAGACCACCTTGCCTGGCGTGGTGGCGATGTTCACGCCGAGCTCGAACGCCTTCGCATCGGTCATCGAGATGCGCAGCTGGCCGCCGCCGCGCTCGATGTCGTCGAGCAGGTTGTTGAGACCCTTCACGAGGTTCTGGCCGCCGGAGGAGATGGTCTCGCGGAACACTTCCGGATTGGTGAGCGCGAAGTTCGACGGCGCGAGCGCGTCGATGTACTGGCGCGTGAAGAAGTCGACCTTCTTCTTGGTCTGGTCGTCGAGGCCTTCCACGCTCGCCACCTGGTCGTGCATCCACCGTGCGGTGATGAGATAGCTCTGCTTGATGTAGTCGAACAGGAAGTGCTCGTGCCAGTCCTCGTGCTTGAAGCGCTTGTCCCCTTGCGCGGGCACGACGACGGGCGTCACGTTGCCGCCCATGAGGCGCAGCATCGAGCCCTGCCACAGGTTCATGTAGTCCCACCACAGGTTCATCTGCGACTCGGCCATCTTCGCCGGGTTGGTGAGCATCTGCGCCGCGAGCTCCATGAAGGCCTTGCCGAGGCCGAGCTCGTCGGAAGGCAGCGCCTTGTTGCGAGAGGCGAAGTCGCCCATCACCTTGGCGCTCTTCTCCGCCGCGGACGCGAGCGATTCGGCGAGCGCGACGGGGTCGAGCGCGGTCTTGCGGTTTTCGGTGGCGGGTGTGGACATCGCGGTTCCTCTTAGGGTGCTGCTAGTGAATTGCGAAACGATAGCTGCCGTCGGCGTCGCGCAAACGCGCGACACGACGGCGATGCCAAAGGTAGTTGAGGTGCGCGATGGCTTCGCCCATCGCGAAGAAGCGCTGCTGCACGTCGAGCTGGCGGCGGAACAGCACGGGCAGCATGTCGGCCGCGGTCACCGGTGCGGGTGACGCTGCGATCGCTTCGCACAGCTCGGCAAGCCGCGCGTCGTGATGCGCGCGAAGCTGCGCGACGCGCATCGGAATGCCGCGAAAGGGCAGCCCGTGCGACGGCAGCACGAGCGTCTGCGGCGGCAGCGATTCGAACGGCGCGAGCGACGCGAGGAACCGGCCGAGCGGATCGCCGTCGGGATCGGCCGGCCATACGGAGACGTTGGTGCTGATCCGCGGCAGCAGCATGTCGCCCGCGATCAATACGCCGGCCGATGCGGCGTAGAGCGACGCATGCTCCGACGAATGGCCGTATCCTGCGATCACGCGCCACTCGGCGCCGGCGCCGGCGACCGCGTCGCCGTGCTGGATGCGATCGAACGAGGGCGGCGCGACGGGCACGCCGTGCCTGTAGCGGTTGCCGCGCGCCGCCTGCGCGCTCGCGTCCTCGTCGCGCATGCCGTGCCTGCGGAAGAGCTCGACTGTGTCGGCCGGCGCGTGCGACGCACGCTCGTCGATGATCGCGTGCGCGGACATGAACTCACCATGCGTCATCGTCACGCGGCAGCCGAACCGCTCCGCGATCCACGCCGCGTTGCCCAGATGGTCGGGATGGCAGTGCGTGGCGACGACGCGCGCGATTCGCCTGGCCTGCAACGTGTCGGCGAAGTGCCGCTCCCACAGCGCTCGCGTCTCGTCGTTGCCGTAACCGGTGTCGACGAGCGTGACCGCGTCGCCGTCCTCGAGGATCCACAGGTTGATGTGATCGAGCGCGAACGGAAGCGGCATGCGAAGCCACCGGATGCGTGACGCGACGGTGCATGCCGTGCCTGGCTCGGGCGGCGCCGGGAAGGGGTAATCGAGGACGGTGGGAAGCGGGGCGGACATGTGGGGGAACCGATGCGGACGATATGGTATCGTGGCCCGGCGACCGTCCCCCTGCGGGCGTGCTACTTCGAGCCCTTGCAATGACGCGCTCCGCCGTCCCTGCCGCCGAACGCACCTACAGCATTTCCGACCTCGCGCACGAGTTCGCGCTGACCACGCGCGCGATAAGGTTCTACGAGGACCAGCGCATGATCGCGCCCGAGCGCCGCGGCACGGCGCGCGTGTATCGCGAGCGTGAGCGCGTCCGCCTCAAGCTCATCCTTCGCGGCAAGCGCCTGGGCTTCAGCCTGACCGAGATCCGCGAGCTCCTCGACCTGTACGAGGTCGCGCGCAACGAGCGCGCGCAGCTCGCGAAGTTCGTCGACATGCTCGGCGAGCGCCGTGCCCGCCTCCTGCAGCAGAAGGAGGACATCGACGCCGTCCTCGCGGAGATCGACGGCGTCGAGCGCGACTGCAGGCGCCGCCTCAAGAACGAGAGCCGGGCGGATGCGGCAGATTGACGTTTACGTAAACGTAAGGTAACATGGCCGCATCGACACAGCGCGAGGCCTTCGGCATGACGACGTCCGTTTTCATCCCGGCGTTTGCAGGCTACGAGCCCCGCGTGCGCGACAGCTTCGCGCGCCAGGGCGCGATGAAGCTCATCGGCGCCGCCATCACCGAAGTGGCCCCCGGCTATTGCGCAATCGCGTTGACGCCGCGTCCCGAGCTTTCGCAGCAGCACGGCTTCGTCCACGCAGGCATCGTGAGCGCGATCGTCGACAGCGCGGGCGGCTACGCAGGCTTCACGCTGTTTCCGGAAGACGCGTCGGTCCTCACCGTCGAGTTCAAGCTCAACCTGCTGGCGCCCGCCAAGGGCGAGCGGATCGTCGCCGAAGGCTTCGTGGTGAAACCCGGGCGCACGCTCGCGATCACGCGCGGCGAGGTGCATGCGGACGAGGGCGGCAAGCGCACGCTCGTGGCGCTGATGCAGCAGACGCTGATGGTCATGCACGGCAAGCACGACCGGTAGCCCAAGGAGACCCGACATGCTCGAATTTCCCGCCCTGTCGTTCAACCACGGCGAGACGATCGATCTCCTGCGCTCGACCGTGCAGCAGTTCGCGGCCGACGAGATCGCGCCGCGCGCGGAAGCGATCGACCGCACCAACACGTTTCCGCACGAGCTGTGGCGCAAGATGGGCGACGTCGGGCTTCTCGGCATCACCGTCGAGGAAGAGTACGGCGGAACCGCGATGGGGTATCTCGCGCACTGCGTGGCCATGGAGGAGATCTCGCGCGGCGTCGGCGTCGGTCGGCCTGTCGTACGGCGCGCACTCGAACCTCTGCGTGAACCAGATCCGCCGCAACGGCAGCGAGGCGCAGAAACGCAGGTACCTGCCGAAGCTCGTGAGCGGCGAGCACGTCGGCGCGCTCGCGATGAGCGAGCCGGGCTCGGGCTCGGACGTCGTGTCGATGCGCCTTCGCGCCGACCGCAAGGGCGACCGCTACGTCCTGAACGGCAACAAGATGTGGATCACCAACGGCCCCGACGCCGACACGCTCGTCGTGTACGCGAAGACCGACGTGCACGCCGGGCCCAAGGGCATCACGGCGTTTCTCGTCGAGAAGGGCATGAAGGGGTTCTCGACGGCGCAGAAGCTCGACAAGCTCGGCATGCGCGGGTCCAACACGTGCGAGCTCGTGTTCGTGGACTGCGAAGTGCCGGCGGAGAATATCCTCGGCGCCGAAGGCCGCGGCGTGCAGGTGCTGATGAGCGGCCTCGACTACGAGCGCGCGGTGCTCGCCGCAGGTCCGCTCGGCATCATGGCGGCGTGCATGGACGTCGTGCTGCCCTACGTGCACGACCGCCAGCAGTTCGGCCAGCCGATCGGCGAGTTCCAGCTGATGCAGGGCAAGGTCGCGGACATGTACTCGACGATGATGGCCTGCAAGGCGTACGTGTACGCGGTCGCGCAGGCGTGCGATCGCGGCGAGACGACGCGCAAGGACGCCGCCGGCGCGATCCTCTACGCTGCGGAGAAGGCGACGTGGATGGCGGGCGAGGCGATCCAGGCGCTCGGGGGCAACGGCTACATCAACGAATTCCCCACCGGGCGCCTGTGGCGCGACGCGAAGCTGTACGAGATCGGCGCCGGCACCAGCGAGATCCGGCGCATGCTCATCGGGCGTGAACTGTTCAACGAGACGAAGTAGGTAAGCAGGCATGGATAACGATCCGGTTGTCATCGTAGGTGCCGCACGCACTCCCATGGGCGGCTTCCAGGGCGACTTCGCGTCGCTCGCGGCGAGCGATCTCGGCGCAGCAGCGATCAAGGCGGCGGTCGAGCGCGCGGGCATCAAGCCCGACACGATCGACAAGGCGATCATGGGATGCGTGCTCCCGGCGGGGCAGGGACAGGCGCCCGCGCGGCAGGCCGCGCTCAAGGCCGGCCTTCCGATCTCGGTCGGATGCACCACCGTCAACAAGATGTGCGGCTCGGCGATGGAGGCAACGATGCTCGCGCACGACGCGCTGCTGGCGGGCTCCGCGGACATCATCGTCGCGGGCGGCATGGAGAGCATGTCGAACGCCCCGTACCTCCTGCCGAAGTCGCGGTCCGGCTATCGCATGGGGCATCAGCAAGTCATCGACAGCATGTTCTTCGACGGCCTCGAGGACGCCTACGACAAGGGGCGGCTCATGGGGACGTTCGCGGAAGACTGCGCATCGAAGTACGAATTCACGCGCGAGGAGCAGGACGCGTTCGCCACGTCGTCGCTGTCGCGCGCGCTCGCGGCGAACGAGGACGGGACGTTCGCGTGGGAGATCACGCCCGTGACCGTTCCTGGCAGGAAGGGCGACGTCGTGATCGACAAGGACGAGCAGCCCGCGAAGGCGCAGCCGGCCAAGATTCCCACGCTGAAGCCCGCGTTCCGCAAGGAGGGCACGGTGACCGCGGCGAACTCGAGCTCGATCTCCGACGGCGCGGCAGCCCTCGTGCTCATGCGCCGCTCGCATGCGGAACGGCTCGGCCTGCGGCCGCTCGCCGTCATCGTCGCGCACGCGACGCACGCACAGGAGCCGGCCTGGTTCTCGACCGCTCCCGTGGGCGCGATCGAGAAGCTCTATCGCAAGACCGGCTGGACGTCGAAGGACGTCGACCTCTTCGAGATCAACGAGGCGTTCGCCGTCGTGACGATGGCGGCGATGAAGGAGCACGAGCTGCCGCGCGACAACGTGAACGTGCACGGCGGTGCATGCGCTCTCGGCCATCCGATCGGCGCGTCCGGCGCGCGCATCATCGTCACGCTCCTGGGCGCGCTGCGTGCGCAGCACAAGAAACGGGGCGTCGCGGCGCTGTGCATCGGCGGCGGCGAGGCGACGGCCATCGGCATCGAGCTCGTTTAGCGTCTCGTGATCCCGCTCGCCACCTGGTTGCTGTTCGTGCTTGCCGTGATTGCACTGGTGGCGACACCCGGCCCCAACGTGCTGTACCTCGTGTCGCGCACCCTTGCCCAGGGCCGCGCGGCGGGCTTCGTTTCGCTGGCGGGGACGTCGAGCGGGTTCCTGCTGCACGCGCTGGCGGCGGCGTTCGGGTTGTCGGCGCTCCTGGCTGCAGTGCCGGTTGCGTACGACACGATTCGCATCGCGGGCGCGATCTATCTCGCGTGGCTGGCCTGGACGACATGGCGCGCGCAGGACGCAGTGGCTGTTGCCGGCACGACGTCGCGGGTGCCGGCGCGGAAGCTCTTTCGCGATGGCCTGGTGACGTCGATCCTCAACCCGAAGGTTGCGATGTTCCAGCTCGCGCTGTTCCCGCAGTTCGTCGATCCCGCGCACGGCAGCGTCCTTGCCCAGAGTCTCGTGCTCGCGGCGACACAGGTCGTCATCAACGTCGCCGGCGATTCGGTGTTCGTCCTCGGCGCGGCCGGTGTTCGCCGCTGGTTCTCGACGCGACCCGGATGGAGCGCATGGTCGCGGCGAATCCTCGCGAGCGTGTTCGCAGCGCTCGCGGCGCGGCTCGCACTGGACGACCGCCGGTGACGGCGCGCGCATCGACCGCCGTCTACGGCAAGCTCACGCTGATGGCGCTCTTCTGGGGCGGCACGTTCATCGGCGGTCGCATCGCGTCGGCGGAGATGACGGCGGTGCAGGCCGCGCTGTGGCGCTACGGCATCGCGATCGTCGCGCTCCTCGCTTTCGCGTACTTCCTCGAAGGCGGTCTCGCGCGTCCGACGCCGCGGCAATGGATCGGCGTCACGCTGCTCGGCGCGACGGGCGTCTTCGTCTTCAACCTGTGCTTCATGTACGCGCTCGCGCTCATTCCGGCGTCGCGCGCGTCGCTCATCATGGCGCTCAACCCGGCCATCACGCTGCTGGCCGCGGCAATGTTCCTGCACGAGCGCCTCACACGCCACAAGGTGATGGGGATCGCGCTCGCGCTGGTCGGTGTCGCCGTGGTGCTCGGTCACGGCAATCCGCTGCACCTCGTGAGCGGCGGCGTGGGCATCGGCGAGATCGTGATGTTCGGATGCCCGCTGTCGTGGGCCGCGAACACGCTGATCGCGCGCCGCATGCTGCCGACGATGTCGGCGATCTCGTCGACCACATGGTCGGCGCTCACCGGCACCGTCATGCTCGCCCTGGTGGCCGCCGCGACCGGTGCCATGCTGCCGGAAGGCGTGTCGTGGCGCGCGTGGACCGCGATATTCTTCATCGCGATCTTCGGAACGGCGATCGGCCTCGCGCTCTTCTACGACGGCGTTCGCCGCATCGGCGCGGCGCGCACGTCGGTGTTCATCAATCTCGTTCCCGTATTCGCCGTGTCGCTCGGCGTCATCGTCCTCCGCGAGCCGCTCGAGGCGTCGATGCTGGTAGGAGGTGCGCTGGTGATCGGTGGCATCTTCCTGCTCAACCGAACGGGGGCGCCGCGCGGCGCCGCGACCGATGCTGCTTAGCGACGAGCACAAGCTCGTCCGCGAGACGATGCGCGCGTTCGCGCAGGCCGAGCTCGCGCCGAACGCGGCACGCTGGGACCGCGAGTCGCACTTCCCCCGAGAGGCGCTGCGCAAGCTCGGCGCGCTCGGCGCGCTCGGCATGGTCGTGCCGGAGCAGTGGGACGGCGCGGCGATGGACTACGTTTCGCTCGCCCTGACGCTCGAGGAGATCGCGGCCGGCGACGGCGCCACCTCCACCATCGTCAGCGTGCAGAACTCGGTCGTGTGCGGGCCGATCCTCGCCTTCGGCAACGACGCGCAGAAGGAGAAGTACCTGAAGCCGCTCGCACGCGGCGAGTGGCTCGGCTGCTTCTGCCTGACCGAGCCGCACGTCGGTTCCGACGCAGGCGCCATCACGACGCGCGCGCAGCGACGGGGCGAGAGCTACGTGCTGAACGGCGTGAAGCAATTCATCACGACGGGCAAGAACGCCGACGTCGCGATCGTGTTCGCGGTCACCGACAAGGCGGCGGGCAAGAAGGGCATCTCCGCCTTCATCGTCGACGTGCGCTCGCCTGGATACACGGTGGCGCGCGTCGAGGACAAGCTCGGGCAGCACGCCTCCGACACGGCCCAGATCGCCTTCGAGGATTGCGTCGTGCCGGCCGCGAACCTGCTCGGCACGGAAGGCGGCGGATATCGCATCGCGCTCGCGAACCTCGAGGCGGGCCGCATCGGCATCGCGGCGCAGGCCGTCGGCATGGCGAGGGCCGCGCTCGATCACGCGCTCGGCTATGCACGCGAGCGCGTCGCGTTCGGCAAGCCGATCGCGGAGCACCAGGCCGTCAATTTCCGGCTTGCGGACATGGCCGTGCAGGTCGAGGCCGCGCGCCAGCTCGTGTGGCATGCGGCGTCGCTGCGCGACGCGGGCGAGCCCTGCCTCAAGGAAGCGTCGATGGCGAAGCTCTTCGCCACCGAGATGGCCGAGCGCGTGTGCTCCGACGCCATCCAGATCCACGGCGGGTACGGCTACGTCAGCGACTTTCCCGTCGAGCGCATCTACCGCGACGTGCGCGTGTGCCAGATCTACGAGGGCACCAGCGACATCCAGCGCATGGTGATCGGGCGCGCGTTACTATAGAACCGGGGCACGAACGATGAAACCGATCGACTTCTATTTCGACTTCAGCTCGCCGTACGGGTATCTCGCTTCGCAGAAGATCGAGGCGCTGGCGGAGCGCCACGGCCGCACGGTCGACTGGCACCCCATGCTGCTCGGGGTCGTGTTCAAGCAGACGGGAGCTGCACCGCTGACGGAAGTGCCGGTCAAGGGGCCGTACTCGAAGCACGACTTCTCTCGCAGCGCGCGTTTCCACGGCGTCGAGTTCAAGATGCCGCCCGTATTTCCCATCCCGGCGCAGGCGCCGTCGCGCGTCGTGCTGTGGGCGAAGCAGAAGAGCGCAGCCGACGGCGCGCGACTGGCGAAGGCGTTGTATCGCGCGTTCTTCGTCGAGGGGCGCGACATCAGCAAGCCGGACATTGCCGCGGAGGTCGCGGGCGAGCAGGGCCTGGATGCGGCGCAGGCACGCGCCGCGATCGACGATCCCGCCATCAAGGACGCACTGAAGCGCGAAGTCGACGGTGCGATCGGCGCCGGCGTGTTCGGGTCGCCTTTCGTCGTCATCGACGGCGAGCCGTTCTGGGGGCTCGACCGCTTCGACCAGGCGGAGCGCTGGTTGCGCGAAGGCGGATTCTGATGGCCGAGTACGTATTGCATTGCTTCGCGCAGTCCGGCAATGCGTACAAGGCGGCGCTTGCGCTGGAGCTCGCCGGCGCCGACTGGTCGCCGCGCTTCGTCGACTACTTCGGCGGCGAGACGCGCACGCCCGCCTATCGCGCCGTCAACGTGATGGGCGAAGTTCCGGTGCTCGAGCACGACGGCAAGCGACTGTCGCAGTCGGGCGTGATCCTCGACTACCTGGCCGAGCGCACCGGCCGCCTCGGTGCCGCGAACGACGACGAGCGTCGCGAGATCCTGCGCTGGATGCTGTTCGACAATCACAAGCTCACGAGCTACACGGCGACCTACCGATTCATGCGCGCGCTGGCCAAGGACCCGAACCCCGACGTGATGGCCGAGTTCCGCAAGCGCTCGGAAGCGGCGTGGGGCGTGCTCGACCGTCACTTGAAAGGACGCGCCTTCGTGGTCGGCGAACGCCTCACCATCGCCGACATCTCGTTGTGCGGCTATCTCTTCTTCGACGAGGAGATCGGTGTCGACTGGAGCGCCGCACATCCGAACGTCGATTCGTGGCTCGGCCGGATCAGGTCGCAGCCGCGCTGGCGCCATCCGTACGACCTCATGCCCGGCCACCCGCTCCCTCCAGCCCCACGCGCCGCCGGGGGCGCGTCAGCGGGCGGCCCCGCTGACATGCCTCGCAAGTCCGCCTCGTATTCGACCATCGACGTCGCCAAGCGCAACGCGATCGGCATCGTCACGCTTGATCGCCCCGAGGTGCACAACGCGTTCAACGAGTTGCTGATCGCCGAGCTCACCGGCGCGTTGAAAGCGCTGGCCGGCGACGCCGGCGTGCGCCTCGTCATCCTGACCGGCAACGGCCCGAGCTTCTGCGCCGGCGCCGACCTGAACTGGATGAAGAAGATGGCGGGGTACAAGCGCGCGCAGAACGTCGCGGACGCCGCGGGGCTCGCGGAGATGCTGCGCGTGCTGAACGAGCTGCCGAAGCCCGTCGTGGCGCGCGTGCACGGCAACGTGTTCGGGGGCGGCGTCGGCCTGGTCGCGTGCTGTGATATCGCGATCGGCGCCGCCGAGTCGACGTTCGCGCTGAGCGAAAGCAAGCTCGGGCTCATCCCCGCCACGATCTCGCCTTACGTGGTCGAAGCGATCGGCGCGCGCCAGGCACGACGGTATTTCCTCACCGCCGAGCGCTTCGAAGCCGCGGAGGCTTATCGCATCGGCTTGCTGCACGACATCGTGCCACTCGCGCAGCTCGACGACCGCGTGAACGAGATCCTCGGACCGTTGCTTCTCGCCGGTCCTGCGGCGCAGGGCGAATGCAAGGCGCTCATCCGCGCCGTCGCCCACCGCCCGGTCGATGCCGCCGTGATCGCCGACACGGTGCAGCGCATCGCGACCGTGCGCGCATCCGCCGAAGGCAAGGAAGGCGTCGCGGCCTTCCTCGGCAAGCGGTCCGCGTCGTGGATCCCCGCGGAGCTTCGCAAGGGCAAGTAACGCCGTGACCCAGGCGCTCGCATCGTTCGACACGTGGCAGCTCGTCGCACTCGCGGCGACGATCGGCTGGGCGAGCGGCATCCGGCTCTATGCCGTCCTGTTCGTGCTGGGCGGGTTCGGATTCCTCCACTGGATCGAGTTGCCGGGCGGTCTCGCGGTGCTTACGCATCCTCTCGTGCTCGGCGCGTCCGGCTTCATGTGCTTCGTCGAGTTCTTCGCGGACAAGATTCCCGGTGTCGATTCCGCATGGGACTTCGTGCAGACGTTCGTGCGCATCCCTGCGGGCGCGGCGCTGGCGGCAAGCGTGTTCGGCGAATCGTCGAGCGCGTGGATGATCGCCGCCGCCATCGTCGGCGGCACGCTTGCCGCCGGCAGCCATCTCGCGAAGTCGGGAAGCCGGGCCGTGATCAACACGTCGCCCGAGCCGTTCTCGAACTGGGCGGCGTCGTTCGCGGAAGAGATCGCCGTCGGGACTGTCCTGTGGCTCGCGTTTGCCTACCCGCTCGTGGCTCTGTTCATCCTCGCCCTGCTGGTGGCCTTCACGATCTGGATCATCCCGAAGGTCTGGCGAATGATCCGCGCGATCGTCGACCGCATCGTCGCGTTCTTCGACGGCACCAGACGTCCGGGCAGTCCCGACGGGCCGCCCCGAGGGACTGCCTGCGCCCCCTTCGGGGGCAGCGAGCGAAGCGAGCGTGGGGATCCACCTTAGATGCGTATCGCATTGTCGTTGCCGGCGGAGGACGCCTCGCCGTGGATGGAGCTCTTTGCCGCCGCGTTGCCGGACGCCGAGCTGCAGCTGCACGAGCCGAACGCGCCGGTACGCGGTGGCGTTGCACGAGCGGACTATGCCATCGCGGCGCATTCGAGCGACACGTTCTTTCTCGAGCAGCCCGAGCCGAAGGCGGTGTTCACCGTCAGCGCGGGCGTCGGTCACGTCCTGCGGATGGCCCATCGCCCGGCCGTGCCGATCATTCGCGTCGAGGACGCCGGCATGGCGCCCCAGATGGTCCGCTATGCGCTGACGGCGGCGATGCGATTCGTGCAGCGGCTCGACACGTACCGTGTCCAGCAGAGCGTCGGCGAATGGCATCAGTTACCGCCGCGCGTGCCTGCGGCCGTGACGTGCGGCGTGATGGGGCTGGGCGTCATCGGAAGCGCGATTGCGCGTGCGCTCGTCGCCGAAGGGTTCGTCGTGCGGGGCTACGCTCGCGAGCCGAAGTCGATCGACGGTGTGCGCTGCTTCGCAGGAGACCTCGCGACGTTCCTCGCGGATCTTGATCTCGTCGTCACCGTGCTGCCTTCCACGAAAGCGACCGCGCGTCTTCTCGATCGCGCAGCCCTCGGTCTCCTTGCCGACGGCGCCCACGTCGTCAACATCGGGCGCGGCAACGTGCTGGTGGACGATGACCTGCTGGCGCTCATCGACCAGGGCAAGCTTGCGGGGGCGACGCTCGACGTATTCAACCAGGAGCCGCTGCCGCCGTCGCATCCGTTCTGGTCCCGTGCGTCGATCACGATCACGCCGCACGTGGCGGGCTTGACCGTTCCCGGTGAAACCGTGGACCAGATCGCGGGCAAGATTCGCGCGCTCGAGCGCGGGGAACCGGTGACGGGCGTCGTCGACCTCGCGCGCGGCTATTGACATGGACGCTTCGCAGCGTGTGCCTTCGCCGTGCATCAGCATCTGCCGCATGAGCGATGCGACCGGGTTGTGCGAAGGATGCCTTCGCACGATCGACGAGATCGCCGCGTGGAGCGTGCTCGACGACGATGCGCGGCGCGCGGTGTGGGATGCGATCGCAGTGCGGCGCGCGTCACTCCCCACCTCCTAGGACTTCGCATGGCGACCGTGGACTGGTACTTCGATTTCGTCTCGCCGTTCGCGTACCTGCAAAGCGAGCAGCTCCACCTGCTGGGGCCGAAGACGCGCGTCCGCTACCGGCCCGTGCTGTTCGCCGGACTGCTCGCCGCGCATGCGCACAAGGGACCGGCGGAGATACCGCGCAAGCGCGCCTTCACCTATCGCTTCGCGCTGTGGGAAGCCCGCCGCCTCGCGATTCCCTTCAAGATGCCGCACGAGCATCCGTTCAATCCGCTGCCGCTCCTGCGGCTCGCGCTCGCGTGCGATTGCGCGCCCGACGCGGTGCATTCCATCTTCCGCTTCGTGTGGCGGGACGGTCGCCTGCCCGACCTGCCGATCGAATGGGCGGAGCTTGCGGCGAACCTGCGGCTGCCGGACGCGGAGCGCCGGATCGCCGATCCCGAGATCAAGGCCGCACTGCGGCGCAATACCGACGAAGCCATCGCGCGCGGCGTGTTCGGCGTCCCCACGCTGATGGCGGGCGACGAGCTCTTCTGGGGCAACGACGCGACGGCGATGTGCGCCGACTATCTCGCGCAGGGCGGACGATGGACGGACCCCGAGTACGAGCGAGTCGGCGTGCTGCCCGTCGGCGCCGAGCGCAAGACAAACGAGCCGAAGAAGAAACGCTAGATCTCGTCGGCGCCGGGGATGCCGAGTGCGCGCTTGATTTCGCGCGCGGTGGCGAGCGCTGCCGCCATCGTCTCGCCGAGGCACGTGACGTGCCCCATCTTGCGGCCGCGCCTCGGCTCGCTCTTGCCGTACAGGTGAAGCTTGGCTGCCGGATGCTCCAGGACCTCGCACCACGCGGGCTCGCGCGGCGAGGAGTGCGCTTCGTCCGCGAACCACAGGTCGCCCAGCAGGTTGACCATCACTGCCGGCGTGTGCTGGCGCGTATCGCCGAGGGGAAGGTCGGCGAGCACGCGCGCCTGCTGCTCGAACTGCGACGTGACGCATGCGTCGATCGTGAAGTGCCCGCTGTTGTGCGGACGCGGCGCGATCTCGTTGACGAGCAGGTCGCCGTCGCGCGACACGAACAACTCGACGCACAGTACGCCGCGGTAATCGAGCGCCGAAGCGACGCCGGTCGCGACTTCGCGCGCGCGGGCCGCAAGATCGGCATCCACGCGAGCGGGGATGATCGATACGTCGAGGATGCCGTTGCGATGCCGGTTCTCCGCCACCGGCCAGGTGCACGTCTGCCCACGCTCGTTGCGCGCCACGATGACCGATACCTCGCATGCGAGCGCGATGCGGCGCTCGAGCACGCAGGCGGACGCCTCCATGCCGCGCCACGCCGCGCGCACGTCGTCCACGGTCGCAACGGACGCTTGTCCCTTGCCGTCGTAGCCGAAGCGCGCGCTCTTCACGATGCCGGGCAGGAGCCGCGCTGCGTCCACGCCGTCGATGTCCGCGACACTGCGCAAGACCGCGAACGGCGCGACCGCGAATCCGTGCCCCGACAGGAACATCTTCTCGCTGATGCGATCCTGCGCAATCGCCACGCTCGCCGCCGACGGCGTCACGCGCGCGGTGTGGGAGAGAAAGTCGAGCGCGGCGGCCGGCACGTTCTCGAACTCGGTGGTGGCCGCCGCGGCGAGACCGGCAAGCTCCTCGAGCGCGCGAGCGTCGAGATAGCCCGCGACGATGTGACGGTCGGCAACGCTTGCCGCGGGGCCCTCGCTGCCGGGATCGAGCACCGCCACGCGGTAGCCCAGGCTTTGCGCGGCCATGCAGAACATGCGGCCGAGTTGGCCGCCGCCGAGCAAGCCCAGCCATGCGCCGGGCGCGATCGACGCCATCGGCGCCGTCCTACCCGGGCGGGACGCGCATCGCGCGTGCGCTCGCCGTCTGCTTCGCGCGAAACGCGGCGAGCTTTCGCGCGAGCGCGGCATCCGTGCCGGCGAGGATGGCGACTGCGAAGAGGCCCGCGTTGGCGGCGCCCGCCTCGCCGATCGCAAAGGTCGCCACCGGGATGCCCTTCGGCATCTGCACGATGGAGAAGAGCGAATCCTCGCCGCGCATGTATTTCGAGGGCACCGGAACGCCGAGGATGGGGATGGTGGTCTTCGACGCGAGCATGCCGGGCAGGTGCGCGGCGCCGCCGGCGCCCGCGATGATCACGCGCAGGCCGCGGGGGCCCGCGTCCTCGGCGTACTCGAACATCTCGTCCGGCATGCGGTGCGCGGACAGCACGCGCGGCTCGTTGGCGATGCCGAAGGCGTCGAGCTGGGCGACCGCATGCTTCATGATCTCCCAGTCGCTGTCGCTGCCCATCACCACCCCGGCAAGCGGTGCCGCCTTGCGCTGCGCCATGCCCGTTGCCCCCGTCGCGAAAACCTGGTTCCGCCGGCGCGAATCTTAGCATCGCGCTTCGTGTCGTCGCGATCGTTGCGCGGAACGTTACGGCCGGTGACGCGCCTCCCGGGATGGCTGTTGCCCGGGCACTTCCCGCGTCATTGCCCGTTTCTTGCTTTTTAAGCACACGCTCGTCGACAATTGACGCATTCCATGGTGCCCGCTCGCGCTCGCCGTCTCGCCGCTGCCGTCTTCTCGCTCATTCTCGCGGGGAGTGCGCTTGCCCAGTCGGACGCCGATTTCCTGGCGGCCCGCGCGGCGTACGAGAAGGGGGACCGGGCCAAGCTTGCGGGGCTCGCACCGCGCCTGTCGGGCCACACCTTGGCGCCCTACGTCGCCTATTGGCAGCTCCGGCTCGGGATGGAGGACGCGTCCCCCGAGGCCATCCGGTCGTTTATCGACAAATACCCCAACACGCCGCTTGCCGATCGGTTGCGCACGGATTGGCTCAAGTTTCTCGGACGCAGGGCGCTTTGGTCGCGCTTCGGCGCCGATTACGCCGCACCGCAGTCCGAGGATGTGGAACTCGCCTGCTACAACGTGCTCTTCAAGTGGCAGCGTGACGGCGAAGCCGCGGTCGCCGACGCCCTGCCGCTGTGGTTCACCGGCTCGAGCACGCCCGAGGCTTGCGAGCCGGCGTTCGCGGCCCTGATCGCGAAGGGGACGATCACCACCGCCGACCGCAGGGCACGCTTCCGGCTCGCGAGCGAGGCGGGCAACGTGAAGCTCGCGCAAGCGCTCGCCAACGACCTGCCGCCGAAGGAGCGCATCGCCGACGCGGAATTCAGCGCGGTCAACCGCGATCCGCAAGGCGCTCTCGCCAAGGGAAGCTTTGCGTGGACGACGACGAGCGGACGCGACCTCGCCCTGTTCGCGCTCGAGCGCAGCGCGCGTTCCGATGCCGGTGCGGCGCGCGGCGCATGGGTCAAGTGTCGCGACCGGCTGCCCGACGGCGATCGCCTGTACGGCAACGGTCGCCTTGCCTTTCATGCGGCGCGCCAGCTGCACCCCTTGGCGAACGACTGGTATCGGGAAGCGGGCGATGCGGTCACGTCGCCGGAAGCGCAGGCGTGGCGCGTGCGCGCGGCGCTGCGGGCGCTCTCGTGGGACGACGTCATCGCGGGCGTGAACGCCATGCAGGAGCCGCAGCGGGACGAGTCGTCGTGGCGATACTGGCGCGCGCGAGCGCTCACCGCGAAGGGCAAGCGCGACGAGGCGCGCGCGATCTATGCGTCGCTCGCGAACGAGACGAGCTTCTACGGGATGCTCGCGTTCGAGGCGCAGGGCCAGAAGTACGTCCTGCCCATCAGCAATCCTCTCGAGCCCGCGCCCGCCGCGCTCGCTGCATTCGCGGACCGCGCCGACGTCAAGCGCGTGGTCAAGCTCGTGCAGCTCGACATGCGCCCCGAGTCCGTGCGCGAGTGGGCGTACATCGTCCGCGGTGTCTCGGACGAGAGCCTGCTGATCGCCGCCGACCACGCGCGGCGCACCGGCCTCTACGATCGCGCGATCAACGCCGCCGATCGCACGCAGGCGCGCCACGACTACACGCTGCGCTACCTCGCGCCGTACCGCAGCGAGTTCGATGCGGCGGCCAAGGCGAACGACGTCGATGTCGCGATGCTCTACGGCATCGCGCGGCAGGAGTCCCGCTTCATTCCCGACATCGTCTCGTCCGCGGGCGCCGTCGGGCTCATGCAGCTCATGCCCGGCACGGCGCGATGGGTGGCGAAGCAGCTCGCGCGCAACGATTACCAGGCGGCCCGCATCGGCGACGCCGACCTCAACACGCAGTTCGGCGCCTTCTACTTCAAGTACTGGCTCGAGCGCCTCGACAGGATGCCGGCGCTCGCGGCCGCTGCGTATAATGCCGGACCGGGACGCGCGCAGGCATGGCGGCCCGTCGCGCCGCTCGAAGGCGCCATCTGGGTGGAAACCATTCCCTTCAACGAGACGCGCGATTACGTGAAGAAGGTGCTCGCGAACGCGATGATCTACAACCAGTCGTTCGGCGGCGGATCGGCTTCGCTCACGTCGCTGCTGGGCGTCGTGGCGCCGCGCAGCGGTCCGGTGGCGAGCACCAGCGCCGCTACGCCTTGATGAAACGACCCCCACGCTCGCTGCGCTCGCTGCCCCCAAGGGGGCGCAGTCAGTGGCTTGGGGCGGCCCGGCGCCACTGACATGCCGATGGGAAGCATTGTCGTGCTCGGCGGCGGCGGCTTCGTCGGCCGTCACATCGTCTCGAAGCTCGTGTCGGACGTCTATCGGGTGATCGTGCCCACGCGGCGGCGCGAAGCGGTGAAGCACCTGATCGTCCTGCCGACCGTCGACGTGGTCGAGGAGGACATCCACGATCCGAAGGTGCTCGAGCGCTTGTTCGACGGTTGCGAAGCCGTGGTCAACCTCGTCGGCATCATCAGCGAATCGGGGCGCGGCACGTTCGACCGCGTGCACGTGGAGCTCACTCGCAAGGTGATCGCCGCATGCCACAACGCGCGCGTCCCGCGCCTCCTGCACATGAGCGCGCTCGGTGCGAGCGCCGACGCTCCGTCCGACTATCTCAAGAGCAAGGCAGCCGCGGAAGCGATGGTCGCGGCATCGGGATTGAAGTGGACGATCTTCCGGCCGTCCGTGATCTTCGGCCACGACGACCGCTTCCTCAACCTGTTCGCGCGGCTCGCGCGAGTGGCGCCGGTCGTCGCCCTCGCAGCGCCCCAGGCGCGCTTCCAGCCGGTATACGTCGCGGACGTCGCCCACTGCTTCGTGCGCTCGATCAACGACGAGATCACGTTCGGCGGGCGGTACGAGCTGTGCGGACCCAAGGTCTACACGCTGAAGCAGCTCGTGACTTACGTCGGCGAAATCTCGGGTGCCGTCCGCCCGGTCTTCACGATGGGGCCCGCGCTTTCGACCCTGATGGCCAGCGTCCTCGAGCGCCTGCCCGGCAAGATCCTGACCCGCGACAACCTCGCATCGATGCGCAAGGACAACGTCTGCGATTGTCCTTTCCCTGCGGTGTTCGGCCTCGCGCCCACGGCGCTCGAGTCGGTGGCGCCCTCGTACCTCTCGCCCGGCGCGCAGCGCAGTCCATTCGACCATTATCGCGCCGAGAGCGGGCGCTAGCTCTGACGGCATGAAACGGGCGTTGCCGCAGCCCGTGCGTGTGTTCAGGGTGGGCGGGTCCGTCCGCGACGAGCTCCTCGGCCGCGACGTCGTCGATCGCGATTACGTGGTCGTCGGAGCCACCCCCGAGATCATGCTCGCGTCGGGCTTCCGCCCTGTGGGACGCGACTTCCCCGTCTTCCTGCATCCGGACACCAACGAGGAATACGCGCTTGCGCGCACCGAGCGCAAGCACGGCCACGGCTATCGCGGCTTCGAGTTCTTCGCCTCGCCCGACGTCACGCTCGAGGAAGACCTCATGCGACGCGACGTCACCATCAACGCGATGGCGCGAACCGAGGATGGCGCGCTGATCGATCCGTGCGGCGGGTCTGCCGACCTGTCGGCCGGCGTCTTGCGGCACGTCTCGCCCGCATTCGCGGAGGATCCGCTGCGCGTCCTGCGCGTTGCGCGGTTCGCCGCGCGTTTCGGCTTTGCGGTGGCGCCCGAGACCGAGGCCATGATGCGGCAGCTGGTGGCGTCCGGCGAGCTTGCAACGCTCGCCCACGAGCGCGTGTGGCAGGAGATTGCGCGGGGGCTCATGGAAGGGCACCCCGCGCGCATGATCGCCGTGCTGCGACAGTGCGGTGCGCTCGCCGCGTTGCTGCCGGAAGTCGACGCGTTGTTCGGCGTCGCGCAGCCACCAGCGCATCATCCCGAGATCGACACCGGGGTGCACGTGTGCCAGGCGCTCGATTGGGCGGCGGCGCACGACGCGCCGCTGCCGTCGCGCTACGCGGTGCTGGTGCACGACCTCGGCAAGGCGACGTCGCGTGCGGACGACCTGCCGAGGCACATCGCGCACGAGCAGCGCAGCGTGCGCATCGCGCGCCGCGTCTCCGATCGCCTTCGTGTCCCGCAGGAGTGCCGCGACATCGCCGATCTCACCGCGCGGCACCACGGCGTGATTCACCGCGCGAGCGAGCTTCGTCCCGCGACGATGCTCGACCTCCTCATGTCGATGGACGCGCTGCGTCGGCCGGACCGAGTCGAGATGGTCGTCGCCGCGTGCGCGGCCGACGCCTGCTCGCGTCCCGGCAAGCCCCAGGTCTACGGGCCCGCCATCGTGTTGCGCGACGCGCTCGCGGTCGTGAAAGGCGTGGACGCCGGGGCGATCGCGCGCGCCATCGCCGGCAAGGCGGGCGAGGACCGGCGGGACGACGCGATCGCGAGCGGCGTGCGTGCGGCACGCATCGCGGCGCTCAAAGCCTGGCGCGGTCAGACGCGGTAGGCCAGCGCCTTCATAACGTTGGCCGCCGCGCGCATGAGCGTCGGTACGGGCGGCGGCAATCCGTAGCCGCCCGCTTCGTAGGCCATGGCGCCGTGACGCGCCTCGTCAGCGCGCATCGCGTCGACGATGGCCCGGCTCTTCGCGTCGCCCTCGGGCAGTCGGTCGAGGTGCGTCGTGAGGTGCTCCTCGACCTGCCGCTCGGTCTCGACCACGAATCCGAGATTGACGCGGTCTCCCACGAGTCCGGCGAGCGCGCCGATCGCGAACGAGCCGGCGTACCACACCGGGTTGAGGAGCGACGGCCGGTCGTCGAGCTCGGCAAGCCGCGCCTGCGTCCACGCAAGGTGGTCTTCCTCCTCGCGCGCCGCGCTTGCGAAGCGCGCGGCAATGGAGGGATCGCGGGCAACGGCAGCCTGCGCCGCATAGAGCGCCTGCGCGCACACTTCGCCGGTGTGATTCACGCGCATGAGCCCGGCCGAGAGACGACGGTCCGGCTCGGACAATTTGGTTTCGGGAAGGTCGTGGCCGGGCACTGCGCGTGACGACGTCGCGAGGCCGGTCAGCGTGCGCAGGGCACGGTCGAAGCCGATGATGGCGTTCTCAAGCATCGGAACATCCTAGCAGACGCGCGGCGCCAAAAAAAACGGGCGCCCAAAGGCGCCCGTTGCATTGCGGAGAGACTCTTCTTGCGCTCTCTTAGAAGAAGTGCACCAGGCCCATCACGAGACCGCTGGCGTTCGAGCCGTTGGTGACCGTGTACGGGTTGATGTTGAAGTTGTAGTTCGCGTTGTTGTCGTTGCGCGTCTGCGTCATACCGACATAGGACAGGGTGCGCTTGGACAGTGCATACGTGTAGCTGAGCGACCACTGCGTCGCGCCCGTGCCGCCGCCCTTGGCGAGCTGGCCCACCCGGGTCGGACAAACGGTCACGCCGCCAGGACCCGTCGTGCAACCGACCGCACTGCCGGAGCCATCGCCTGCGTCGCCCCACATTGCGTACAGTTCGCCCGGACCGATGGGCACCGTGCCGCTGATGCCCCAGAAGTTACGCTTCAGGCTGCCCGTCGGCGTGTCGTAATCGAGGCGCTCGTACACGCCGCCGATCTTGACGATGCCGAAGTTCCAGTTCATCGCGATGGACACCGCCTGGTCGTTCAGGTTCGGGCCGCGCACCTTTTCGTGCAACTCATACGCGATACCGCCCTGGAACGGGCCGTTGTTGTAGAAGGCGCCCGTCGACAGGTTGTACGCGTGACGCTTGGCTTGCGCGTCGGTGCCGCCGGTGTTGCCGGTGCCCACGGGCGACGCGTCTTCCGCGCCCAATTGCGCGGAGAACGTGAAGCCGCGCATGTTCGGCGAGTCGTAGCGGATCGAGTTGCCGAGCCGGCTGTCGAAACCGCCGTTGTCGGCGTTCAGCGAGCCTTGCGCCCACAGGTTGGCGGTCGACAGGATCGACGTCGTCAGCGTGGGAACGTTACCGAAGATCGGATGGATGTCGTCGTACGGGGCCAGGAAGTAGCCCATCTTGAACGTACCCCAGGCGCCTTGCAGCCCGACGAACGTTTCACGACCGGCCAGCGTGCCGCCGCTGCTGTCACCCTGGATCGACGACTCGATCTGGAAGATTGCGGACAGGCCGCCACCGAGCGCTTCCGAGCCACGCACGCCGAGACGCGAGGAGTTCGAGTTGACGCGATAGATGGTGCGGTTCTGCGCGGACGCCGAGGCGGGCAGGTTGGGATCGACCGCGTCGCCCTTGACGGCTTCCATCGTGAGGTTCAAGCGACCGTACAACGTCACGTTCGCGGTTTGCGCTTGCGCAGCCAGCGGGGCGGCAAGCACGCCCGCGACTGCGACAGCGACGAGCTTTTTATTCATGGAGTCTCTCCTCTAACAGATAAAATTGGCGAGGTTTGCGTTGCCTTTTGCGCCTGCCATCGGAACCTTCTCTACTCATTGCGAGAAGTTGCGACCCATTTTGCCAAACGCCGCAAGCCGGTGGCAAGCCGAAGTCGGGATGGACTCTACGGTGTCTCGTCCTTGTTGTGCCAAAGCAACAAAAAACCGCCGCCGAATGGGCGACCTACCTTCCGTGACGTGCCCTTTGGCCATGAGTCGGGGCTTTCGGTCGTAAGCCTAATATCATGATAATCAACGGTAAAAATTACATTTCTGGCTCGCGGACGGGGTTCGCGGCACATTCTCCCGGTTTTTGTACGATTTGGAGGGCCGTACGCGCGCAGGCAGCGCCACGCCGAGCGCTGCGAGGCCCATCATTTGTCGCTCCGCCCCGTGCCGTGCACCAGCGGCGCGCGCCGCGAGCCGACGGGAGCGTTCGCTTGACGGACGCCGTCGCCGCGGCGGTCGCCGGGCTCGTGGCGGCGCTTGCGGTGATGGTGCTCCTGCGGTTTCGCGACCGCCTCCCGCATGCGGCCGTCAGCCCGCGCGGCCTGCACGGCGCACCCGTCCCGCGCGTCGGCGGGCTTGCGATATGGTCGGGCTTCATGCCCGTTGCCTTGGTACTTCCTGTCCCCGCGACGCTGTCCCCGACGTTGTGGGCCGTGCCCTGGCTCCTGCTGTTCGCGGTGTCCCTCGTGGACGACGTGAAGAGCGTGTCCGTCGCGACGCGCCTCGGCGTGCATGCGATTGCGGCGGCGTGGTTCGCGGCAGCGCTCGTGCATGGCAGCCGCGATCTCGCTGCCGGCCGCGGCCCTTGCGGCGCTGGCCTGCGTGTGGTCGCTCAATCTCTACAACTTCATGGACGGCAGCGACGGCCTCGCGGTCGCGATGTCGATCGTCGGCTTCGTGGCGTACGCAGCGGTCCTCGCGCACGCGCGATTCACCGAGCGCGATGCCGCTCGCGCTCGCCGCCGCGTGCATCCCCGTGCTCGCGGTGAACCGTCCGCCGGCCCGCATCTTCCTGGGCGACGTCGGCGCGGTGCCGCTCGGCTTCCTCGCGGCCGCCCTCGGCATTGGCGGCATTGCGGGCGGCGTGTGGCCCGTGTGGTTCCCCGTCCTCGTCTTCCTTCCGTTTGCGGCAGATGCGACCGCGACGCTGTGCCGGCGCGTCATGGCGCGCGAGCGCTTCTGGGAGTCGCACCGCTCGCATTATTACCAGCGCCTGCATCGCCTGGGCGCCGGGCACGCCGGAACGCTTGCGGTGTGGGCCGCGCTGATGGCCGGCACGGCGCTCACCGCGGTGTTCTGCGCATGCATTGCGCCCGAATGGGGAGCGGCCGCGCTCGCGGCCTGGTGCGCAGTCCACGCGGTGCTGTTCGCGGGCATTGATTATCATTGGCGCCGTAGCGCCCCCACTGCCTAGATGCCGACCCTCTTCAATCCCCGTTCGCTTCTCGCTTTCGTTCACGACGTGTGCGCGGCCGCGCTTGCATGGGTGGCGATGTACTGGCTGCGCTTCAACCTCGACCTGCCCGCGCCCTACATCTCGGACATGTGGCACACGCTCGCGTGGATCCTCCCGTTGCAGGCGGTGATCTTCGTCGCACTCGGGCTGTACCGCGGCCTGTGGCGCTTCGCGAGCATCTCCGACCTGCAACGCATCGTGCTCGCCGCGGGGATCGGGGCCATCCTGATCCCGGTCGTGCTCGTCATGCTGCAGCAGCCGTACGTCGTGCCGCGCAGCGTGCTCGTGCTGTATCCGATCGTCCTCATCTTCCTGATGGCGGGCAGCCGCTTCGCGTACCGCGTGTGGAAGGAGCACCGCCTGTACAGCCCGCTCGAGGCGCTGGGAGAGCCGGTCCTCGTGATCGGCGCCGGCGATGCGGGCGCGCGCCTCGCCCGCGACCTCATGCGCAGCCGCCAGTGGCGCGTCATCGGCCTGCTCGACGACGATCCGGCAAAGCAGGGGCGCGTGCTGTCCAAGGTGCGCGTGCTGGGCCCGATCGGCGAGCTTTCGCGGTGGTGCGCGAAATACGGCGTGCGCAAGGTGATCATCGCGCTGCCCGCGGCCCGGCACGTGGTGCGCCGTCGCGTCGCAGAGCTCTGCGCGAGCGCGGGCATCGAGGCGCTCACCGTGCCGGCGTACGAAGACCTCATCAACGGCCGGCTCGATCTCACCACGATCCGCAGCGTGGAGCTCGACGACCTGCTGGGACGCGACCCGATCGTGCTCGACAGCGCGGGGCTCGGCGAATGGCTCGGCAATCGGGTGGTGATGATCACCGGCGCAGGCGGCTCCATCGGCGCGGAGCTCACGCGCCAGATCGCGCGCTTCCATCCGGCGCGCCTCGTTCTCTTCGACCTGTCGGAAGCTGCGCTCTACGAGATCTGCACGATCCTCGGCGATGCGTTCCCGCAGCTGCCGCTCGCCGCCGTGGTCGGCGACGTCAAGCACGCCGCGCTCGTCGACGACGTGCTGGCCCGCGAGAAGCCGTCGGTCGTCTTCCATGCGGCGGCCTACAAGCACGTGCCGCTCATGGAGGAAACGAACGCGTGGCAGGCGGTGCGCAACAATGCCTACGGCACGCACGTGCTCGCGCGCGCCTCGGTCGTCGCGAAGGTCGAGAAGTTCGTGCTCGTCTCGACGGACAAGGCGGTCAACCCGACCAACGTGATGGGCGCGACGAAGCGCCTCGCCGAGATGGCCTGCCAGTGCCTGCAAGGGGCGGGCACGCAGTTCGTGCTCGTGCGCTTCGGCAACGTGTTCGGCAGCGCGGGCAGCGTGATCCCGCGGTTTCGCGAGCAGATCCTGCGCGGCGGGCCCGTCACCGTCACGCACCCGGACATCACGCGCTACTTCATGTCGCTGTCGGAAGCCACGCAGCTCCTGCTGCAGGCGGGACTGCAGGGTCGGGGCGGCGAGATCCTCGTCCTCGACATGGGCGAGCCCGTGCGGATCGTCGACCTCGCGCGCGACATGATCAAGCTCTCGGGCGCCGACCCGTCGCGCATCGCCGTCGTGTTCACCGGCCTGCGCCCGGGCGAGAAGCTCTACGAGGAGCCGCTCGCCATGGAGGAAGCGACCAAGCCCACGCCGCATCCCAAGCTTCGCATCGCGCAGGCGCGCGACGCCGACGCCTTCGCGGTGGGTCAGATGGTCACGTGGTGCGAGAGCGACCGCGCGGCCGACGACGCGGAAGTGCGCGCGCGGCTCAAGACGTGGATCCCGGAATACGTTCCCGCCGCGGGCGCGCCGGTGATGCCGATCCCGATCGTCGCGCGCGACGAAGCGAACGTGCGCAGGCTACGGCGCGAGCGCAGCTGACCGCTCGCGGCGGATGCCGTAGCCGATCAGGAGCGCCGACATCGCCCAGAATTCCTTGCTCGTCGGACGGATCATGAAGTCGTCCGTCAGGTTCTTGGCGACGAACATCGCGAGCATCGTGAGGCCGGTGAGGCCGACTGCGGCGAGGGTGCCGTCGTCGGCGCGCAGGAAAGCGACGTAGCGAAAGCCGAGCGCGGCGAGCATCGCGCACAGGGCGAGCATTCCGATCACGCCCGTCTGCAGCCATTGGCTGACGAACAGGTTGTGCGCGTGCGCGAGCATGGGGTCGCGCAACTCGTCCTGCAGTTCCGTGCGCAGGATCGACTTGCCGAACCCGTAGCCCAGCCACGGGCGCTCGCGTATGCGCTCGAACGTGGACTGCCACAACACGAGGCGCGGATCGTCGGCGATGGTCCTGGCAACCGACGTGTCGTCGCGGTGGTCCGTGCGCGCCCGCTGCATCGCTGCATCCACGAAGAGGACGCCGAGGACCAGCAGGAGCGCGAGCAGGACGGCCGTCCACCGCCAGGGCGCGCGCGCGAGCCGCGCCCGCCAGCGCCACGCGGCGAGACCCGCGGCAACGATGAACCCGGCGCCGAACGCGAGCCAGATCATGCGGTTCTCGGTCGCACGCGCCGCGACGATCAGCAGGATGAACGAGCCGGCCACGCACGCCACGCTCGCCGCGCCGGTGCCGTATCCGATCGGGCGCGGCGCGAGCAGCATCGGCAGCAGGGGGACGACGAGAACGAGGTACGTCGAGAACGCGCCCACGCCACCGTGGAGGTGCGCGAGCATCTTCTCGGGATCGGCCCCTGCGCGCAGCAGGACGGCGTGGATCGCGATGACCGACAGCAGCACGGCCACGCCCACTGCGGTGGTCGCGATCGCGCGAAAGGATGCGGCTCCGCGTACGGCAACGTAGAACACGAATACGGTGCAGAGCCCCCAGCCGACCTCGGTGCCGATCTCCGCCCTCGAATACGCGGGATGCAACGACCAGAAGTACGAGGCGCACGACCAGCCCGCCCACGCGACGACGGTGATCCACAGGTAGGTATCGGGACGCGGCACCGGGGCGGCGTCGTAGAAGATCGAGCCGAGCAAAAGCCACAGCGCGAGCGCGAGCGCGAGCCCGAATGCGATCGAGCGGCCGTACGTCAGGCCGCTGATCGCGATGAGCGCGAAGTACACGCAGGCCCAGATGACGAGCGATAGCTCGACGTAGGCGAATACCCGCGCGCGCATCGCGGCCGCGCGCGACGCGCCGGCGCGGGGGTCAATGCGCTGCAGCATGTGCGGGAAGGTCCGGGCGTGCAGCGGCGATCGCGCGCTCGAGCGCCAGCGCGACGGTGTCGACTGCGATGTTGCGCACGTCCTCGCGTGCGCCATCGATCGCGACGTGACGAAGCAGAGCGTTGGGCGAATCGCACCCTTGCTTGCGCACCCCCTGCCGCGGGTCCGACCACAGCGAGATCACGTCGAGCGGGAACGTCTCGTCGAGGTAGTAGGCGGCGGTGAGCACGCCGCTGTCGGGCGCAACCAGGATGCGGCAGCGGTTGCGCAGGACGGAGAGCAGTTCGAGGAAGGACGTCCTGCCGCGCAAGTCGACGACGTTCGGCTGCGTGAACGTCGCGCGCGCCTCGTTGCCGAACAGCACGAACCGCACGTTCTCCGGAAAACGCGACAACAGCGCCGCGAATCTCTCGGCGGGCCAGTCCTTGACGTAGCCGTAATACTGCGCGGTTTCCGAGGCGACGTGCGCGCCAACGGTGACGACGTTGCGATCGTCGGCAACGAGATCGGCGAGCGCGTTCCACTGCGGCCGCCACGAAAGCCGCGGCGGATGCTCGCGGCGGCGCCCTTCGAGCCAGCGCGTGGGGTCCGGGTCTGCGAACGCGACCGCGTCCGGTCCCGCGATCGAAGACAAGTCGACGGGTTGTCCCCGCGCGAGCGAAGCGACGACGTGGATGGCATCGACGCCGGCGAGCTCGAACGGCTGTGCCAGGTCCTCGCGGGTGACGACCTCGATGCGTGCGCACGGGTCGGCTTCGCGTATGCGCAGGAACAGCGGGACGAGCCCGAGCGCGATGTCGCCGAGGCCACGGTTCCATCCGAACACGAAGCGATGACGGCCCGAGCGCACGGCGTCGCGCAGCGTGCGGTCGAACGCCGTGCCGCGAACGCGATCGGACAGTGCGCGCGTGAATCGCTTCGGGTTCAATCGGCCGCGCGTGCGGAACATGGCGATGTTCGAGGAAGAAGGCGCGGTGCGCCGCGCGACGAGGTGAAACGCGGGCGAGTTCGGCGGCGAGGAAGGCCCGATTATAGCGTGGCGGTGCGTCCTTCCCGGGACGCACCTTACAATCCGGCGCATGTGCGGCATTGCAGGATATGTGAGCGCCACTGCGCAAAGGCCCGAGGTGCTGGCGTCGATGACCCGTTCGCTTGCTCATCGCGGACCCGATGCCGACGGTTTCCTCACGTCGGGTCCCGCGCACCTGGGGCACAGGCGGCTGTCGGTGATCGACATCGCGGGCAGCCCGCAACCCATGACGAGCGCCGACGGCAGCGTCGCGCTCGTGTTCAACGGCGAGATCTACAACTTCCGCGAGCTTCGGGAGGAGCTCATGGCGCGCGGGTACCGGTTTCGCACCGCCGGCGACACCGAAACGCTGATCGCAGGCTGGCTCTCGTGGGGCGAGGACGTCGTGTCGCACTTGCGCGGCATGTTCGCCTTCGCGTTGTGGGATGCACGCACGCACACGCTGTTCGCCGCCCGCGATCATCTCGGCGTCAAGCCGTTCCACTACGCGTGGGACGGCGCCACGTTCGTGTTCGGCAGCGAGCAGAAGGCGGTGCTCGCGCATCCTGCAGTGGGATCGGACATCGACCTCGGCGCGCTTCGGCTCTATCTCGAGTGCCAGTTCATCCCCGCGCCGCATTGCGTGTTCCGCGGCGTGCGCAAGCTGATGCCGGGTCACGCGCTCGTGCTGCGCGACGGGGCGCTCGACATTCGCGCGTACTGGCGGCCCGACTATGCCGACAAGCTCGCGCTGTCCGAACCGGAGGCCGTGGACGCGCTCGACCGCCAGCTCCGGCAATCCGTCGAGGGCATGCTGGTGGCCGACGTGCCGCTCGGCGCGTTCGTGAGCGGCGGCGTCGATTCGAGCCTGGTCGCGGCCATCATGACGGACATCACGCGCGCGCCGATCGACACCTTCAACATCGGGTTCGAAGGCGACGTCGCCGTCAGCGAGCACCGCGAGGCCGCGCGCGTGGCGCAGCACATCGGCAGCCGCCATCACGCGCTGATGCTGTCGCCCGACCACGTGCTGGAAGCCTTCGACCGCTGGATCGACGTCTTCGACGAGCCGTTCGCGGACCAGGCGGCGCTGCCGACGATGCTGCTGGCGGGGTTCGCGCGCCGCGACGTCACCGTCGTCCTCACGGGAGAGGGCGCCGACGAGGTGTTCGGCGGCTACTCGAATTACAGGAAGCGCGTGCGCGAGGAACGCTTGACGCGCTGGCTCGCGCACTCGGCGTCGCCGCTGCCCGCGATCGTGAAGGGATTGCCCGCGACGTGGCGCAAGGATCGCCTGCTGCGGTCGATGACGGAGCCGCTCGAGCGGCAGGTATCGCACCATCCCCAACGTGTTCGACGTGCTGCTGCATCCGGGCCTCTTCACTCCGCACTTCCTGCAGGCGACCGCGAAGGCGCCGGACATCGGCGCGATCGCCGCGGCGGCGTTCAACGAAGCCGAAGGCGCGCCGTACCTCGATCGCCTGCTGCACGTCGACACGCGGCTGTGGCTCCCCGACGACCTCCTCACCAAGGTCGACCGCGCGACGATGACGCACTCGCTCGAGGCGCGCGTTCCCTATCTCGATCACCGATTCGTGGAGTTCTGCGCGCGCCTCGATCCATCGCTCAAGATCCAGGGCGACACGCACAAGCATCTGTTGAAGCGCGTTGCCGCACGCTATCTGCCCGCCGACGTCATCGAGCGCGGCAAGCAGGGATTCGTGATGCCGCTCACGGAGTGGCTGGCGGGCAAGCTCGCGGGCGAGCTCGACGATCACCTGGGCGAGCGGGGACTCGCGCAACGCGGCCTGTTCCGCGACGGCGTGCTGCCGCGGCTCCTTGGCGAGCACCGCCGCGGCCGGCGCAATCACGCAGGGCGGCTGTGGGCGCTGCTGATACTGGAGCGGTGGTTCCGCCGCTACGCGCCGGCGTTCTCCTTGTGAGGATCCTGCACACCGAGTCGTCGATCGGCTGGGGCGGGCAGGAGCTGCGCATCCTCACCGAGATGGAGGGGATGCGGCGGCGGGGCCACACCGTGCATCTCGTGACCGCCGACATCGCGGACATACTTCCGGCAGCGCGTGCGCGCGGCCTGTCCGTCGATGCGCTTCCCGTCGCGTACAAGAAGCCGAGCGGCCTGCGCGAGCTGCGGAAGTGGCTGCGCAACAACGTCCACGGCTTCGACGTCGTCAACACGCACAGCTCGACGGATGCGTGGCTCGTCGCGATGGCGGGCGCGACGATTTCGCGCATGCCGCCCGTCGTGCGCACGCGCCACGTGTCGACACCCGTCAACAACTCGTGGACGACGCGGTGGCTGTACCAGCGCGCCACGCGTCACATCGTGGTCACCGGCGAGGCGCTCAAGGCGCAGCTCGTGCGCAACAACGGATTCGATCCTTCGCGAATCACGTCGGTGCGCACGGGCATCGATCTCGCGCGGTTCCGTCCACTCGATGGTGCGGCGGCGCGTGCCCGGTGCGGCGTCGATGCGCGCCCTGCGGTGGCGATCGTCGCCACGCTGCGCGACTGGAAGGGGCACGACGACCTCCTGGACGCGTGGGCCGCGTTGCAGGTCAAGGGATGGCAGCTGCTCGTCATCGGAGACGGACCGCGCCGCGCCCATCTCGAGCGCCGGGTGGCGGAGATGGGCCTGTCGACGGACGTGCGCTTCACGGGCAACCAGGACGACGTGCCCGCGTGGTATTCCTGCGCGGAGATCGCGGTGCTGCCGTCGTTCGGCGACGAGGGCGTTCCGCAGAGTCTCATGCAGGCAGCGGCGTGCGGCTTGCCCGCCATCTCGACGCCGATCGGCGCCATCGCCGAGGCGGTGCGCGACGGCAAGACCGGACTCCTCGTGCCGCCGCGCGACGTGAAAGCGCTCACGTCCGCGCTGTCGTACCTCATGACGCACGACGAGCTGCGCAGGCACATGGGCCGCGCGGCGCTCGAGCGTGCGCAGGTCGAATTCGGCATCGATCGCATGCTCGACGGCATGGAACGCGTGTTCGCGAGCGCCGCGGGAAGGCGCTAGCGATGTGCGGGATCGCTGGCTATTTCGGCCGGCCGCGCGACGCGGGCGTCCGGGCGCGGATGCGCGACGCATTGCGCCGTCGCGGTCCCGACGCGCAGCACGACGCGGTGTTCGACCTGCGCGGCACGCGCCTCGCCGACGACGCCGTGGCGCCGGCGGCGCTGGTGCACACGCGGCTGTCGATCATCGACCCGCGCCCGGCAGCCGACCAGCCGATGCGCAACGACGACGGCACCATCTGGATCGCGTACAACGGCGAGGTCTACGGCTGGCAGGCCGACGCGCGCTCGCTCGAAGCGCGCGACGTGCGCTTCAACACGTGGTGCGACACCGAGTTCATCCTGCGCGGCTACGAGGCCTGGGGCATCGAGGGACTGCTGCCGCGGCTGCGCGGCATGTTCGCGTTCGCGATCGTCGATTTCCGCACGAAGCGCGTGCACGTCGTGCGCGACCGGATGGGACTGAAGCCGCTGGTCTACGCGCACGACGAGAGCGGCTTTGCGTTCGGTTCGCTCGTTCGCGCCGTGCTGCCGTGGCTGCCGCCGGAGCGGCGCGCATTCTCGGCCGACTCGATCGACGCGTATCTTGCGCACCGCTACATCCCGGCGCCGCGCACGATCTTCGCGAACATCCACCGCCTGGCCAACGGTCACCGGCTCGAGCTCGATCTCGCGACGAACGGCGTCGACGTCCGTCGCTACTGGGCGCCGCATCCCGTTGCAGTCGGCAACTACGCCGCGCTCCTCGACGAGGCGATCGAGCTGCGCCTGGTCGCCGATCGTCCGCTGGGACTTTTCCTGTCGGGCGGCATCGACTCGGGAACGATTGCCTGCAGGCTTGCAGCGACGGGTCACCGGGACCTGCGGTCGTTCTCCGCGGCGTTTCCCGGCTCGTCGCTCGACGAAAGCGCGGACGCGGCGGCCACCGCGCATGCGCTCGGCCTGCCGAACGAGCGCATCGTCGTGCCGACCACGATTCGCGACGACTTCGCCGAGATCGTGGCCACGCTCGACGAGCCGTTCGCCGATCCGTCCTCGTTTCCCACCTGGTATCTCGCGCGCGCCACCGAGCGGCACGTCAAGGTCGTGCTGGGCGGCGACGGCGGCGACGAATTGTTCGCCGGCTACAAGCGCGTCGCCAAGCACGTGCGCAACGGCTGGCGCGACACGCTGCGCGTGCCGTTGCCCGTGCTGCCCGACGTTCGCGCGAAGGGCTGGCGCAAGGCGATGGGCGAGCTCGCCATCGACTGGGAGTCCGCGTACGCGCTGCGCTTCTCGGGCCTCACGCCGAACCAGCGGCGCTACCTGCAGCCGGAGCGCAGCGAGGTTCCGGTCCACTACTGGCGCGCGCCGGACTTCGACGCGCGCTCGCGCATCGACCGGCTCGCGCGATGGGACTTCGCGAATTACCTCCCCGAATACGTGCTGCGCAAGGCGGACCTGGCGACGATGGCGCACGGCCTCGAGCTGCGCGCGCCGCTGCTCGATCACCGGTTCGTGGAAGCGGTGATCGCGCTGCCCGCGCAGGACCGCTACACGAGGCCACCGAAGCTCTTCCTCGCGCGCGTCGCGCCAACGCTGGTGGAGCTCGGTGCGTTCTCGCGCAAGAAGCGCGGATTCAACCCGCCGCTGCACGGGTGGCTCAAGGACGACCTCCGCGAGCGGATGGGCGAAGTCGCCCCGTCGCTTGCAGCGCTCACGTCGGGGCAGGTCGACGGTGCGCGCGCGCAAGCGATGATCGACGCGTATGCCACGACGCCGTCGCTGGCCGAGCAGGTGCTGTCGCTTGCGATCCTCGAGGAGAGCCTCCGGCAGCTCTCGGCACTCGCGCGCGATGGCGGGTAGCCGCGCTCCGCTGCGTTACGCGAGCGTGGCGCTGGCGCTCGTGCATTGGGGGATGCGCCGGCGCAAGCCCGCCGATCCTCGCCGCATCCTGGTCCTCCATCACCTGCTGCTCGGCGACACGCTGATGCTGACGGCGCTGCTCGCCAAGCTGCGCGCGCGCTATCCGTCGGCGGAGATCGCGATGACCGTGTCGCCCGCGTACGCGCCGCTCTACCAAGGACGCCCTTACGGCGTCACGGCATGCGCACTCGACCCGCGCGACCTCGCGAGCTTGCACAGGCTGCGCGCGCTCCCGCGGTTCGACCTTGCGATATTGCCGGCGGACAACCGCTGGTCGTGGCTCGCGCGCGCGTTGCGCATTCCCTGGATCGTCGGCATCGCGGGCGACCGCCCTGCGCACAAGAACTGGCCCGTCGACGAGCTCGTGCCGTACTCGTCCGTGCCGACCGCATTCTGCGAGACCGCAGCCGCGCTCGTCGACGGGCCGCCTCCACCGCCCTATCGGACCGCGGCGTGGCCCGCGCCGGCGTGCCAGGAGCCGCCGCGATTCGCAGGCGACTACGCGGTGCTGCACGTGGGCGCGTCATCCGTGCTCAAGCTGTGGCCCGCCGAGCGCTGGCGCGCGCTCGCCGAAGTGCTCGAGGCGCGAGGGCTTTCGGTCGTGTGGAGCGCTGGTCCCGGCGAGGCGGCGATCATCGACGCCATCGATCCTTCCGGCGCGCGGGCGCGGATCGCGGGAACGCTGGATCTGGCTGCGATGTGGCACGTGCTTGCGGGCGCGCGGCTTCTCGTGTGCCCGGACACGGGCATCGCGCATCTCGGTCGCGTCGCCGGCGTGCCGACGGTCACGCTGTTCGGTCCGGGGTCGCACGTGATCTGCGGGCCGGGAGAATTCTTCGCCGACATGCCGGGCCGCGCCGTCACGGTCGACCCTTTCGCGTGCCGCGATCAGACCGTGCAGTTCTTTCGCGAAGTGGCGTGGGCGCGTCGCTGCGAGCGCCTCGCAGGCGTTGGACCGTCGCGTTGCGCGCGGCCGCGATGCATGGAGGCGATCGACGTCGCGGCCGTGGCAGCCGCGGTGGACGAGCTTACGGGTTGGCGACCGCTTCCGCGGCCGGTGCGTTGACCGAGCTGAACTGGATGCGATGCAGCCGCGCGTACGTGCCGTGCGCCGCGAGGAGCGACGCGTGCGTCCCGACCTCGACGATGCGCCCGCCGTCGAGCACGACGATGCGATCGGCGTCCTCGATCGTGGACAGGCGGTGCGCGATCACGATCGTCGTGCGCCCGCGCATCAGCGTGTCGAGCGCGGCCTGCACCTGGCGCTCGGACTCGGAATCGAGCGCCGACGTCGCCTCGTCGAGGATGAGCAGCGGCGCGTTCTTGAGGAGCGCGCGTGCAATCGCGATGCGCTGGCGCTGTCCGCCCGAAAGGCGCACGCCGTTCTCGCCGACGATCGTGTCGAAGCCTTCCGGCATCGCGCGGATGAAGTCGAGGGCGTGCGCCGCCGCGGCCGCGCGCTCGACCTCCTCGCGCGACGCGTGCGACATCGCGCCGTAGGCGATGTTCGCCGCGACGGTGTCGTTGAACAGCAGCACGTCCTGCGACACCATCGCGATCTGCGCGCGCAGGCTCGCGAGCGTGAGCGTCGTCACGTCGTGGCCGTCGATGAACATGCGCCCGGCGGTGGGCTCGTAGAAGCGCGGCACGAGGTTGACGAGCGACGTCTTGCCCGCGCCCGACGCGCCGACCAGCGCGACCGTCTCGCCGGGGGCGATCGTGAGCGTGATGTCCGAAAGCGCCTCGCGGTCGTTGCCGGGGTAGCGCAGCGACATCCGCTCGAAGCGCACTTCGCCGCGGCAGTCGGCGAGCACGACGGTGCCCGTGTCGGACTCCTCTTCCTGGTCGAGCATGCCGAAGATGCTCTCGGCGGCGGCGAGGCCGCGCTGGATGGCCGCGTTGATGCCGGAGAGGCCTTTCAGGCGCTCGAGCAGCGTGAGCAGTGCCACCACGTAGGACATGAACAGCGCGAAGTCGAACTTCGTGCTGCCGTCGTTCTGCAGGAGGGCGATCCAGACGATCGACCCCACCGCGCACGCGGCGAAGAACACGGTGAGCGGCGAGCTCGCGGCGGTGGCGGACGACTCCTTCGTCATCGCGTTGCGCAGGCGATTGGCCGCCGCGACGGCGCGGTTGCGCTCGTACGGCTCGCCGCCGAACACGCGCACCACGCGGTGGCCGCCGATCATTTCCTCGAGCACCTGCGTGAGCGACCCCGACCGGTCCTGGATGTCGCGCGCGATGCGGCGCAGGCGGCGGCTGAAGTAGCGGATCACGACGCCGACGATCGGGACGACGATGAAGGTGAGGAGGGTGAGCTTCCAGTTGAGCCAGAGCAGGTAGCCGAAGCTCACGACGATGGTGAGCGTCGAGCGGATCGCATTGGTGATCGCGCCCGATGCGGCGGACGCGAGCTGGTGCGCGTCGAACGAGATCTTCGACTGGATCATGCCGGCGGCGTGCGTGTCGTAGTACGGCGTCGGCAGCCGGAGGAGCTTGTCGATGAGGTCGCGCCGCAGGTCGAACACCACGCGATATCCCGTCCAGCCCATGCCGAACTCGGAGATGTACGCGCCGACGCCGCGCATCAGGAAGACGGCGACGATGGCCATCGGAAGCCACTTGATGCCGGTCGGATCGGGCGACTCGAAGTTGCGCACGATCGGAATCACGAGCCACGCCAGCATGAGGTCGCCGGCTGCGACGATCATCATGCCGAGCACGGCAAGGCCGAACGCCCATCGGTATGGGCGAACGTAGCGGAGCAGGCGGGAGTAGAGGGAGAGACCCGTCATCGGGAGAGGCGGAGCAGCGCGCGCAGTATAGCGCACCCCGGACGGCCGCCCTCAGGAGCGCAGGAGCGTCTCATAGAGCGTGACGAGGCGCGCGGCCATCGCGGCGGGCGTGAGATCGGCAACCGCTGCGATCGCGTGCCGGCTCGCCTGTTCGCGCGGCGTCGCGTCCAGCATCGCGCGCATGGCGGCAGCGATCGCCTCGATGTCGCGCGCGCCGCACACGACGCCGGCATCGTGCGCCCGCACGAGCTCGCCGGCGCCGCAGCGGTCGCTCGTGATCACCGGCAACCCGCTCGCGAGCGCTTCGAGCACCGCGTTCGACAGCGCGTCGTAGAGGGTGGGCAGGACGAACGCGTCGGCGCTGCCGTAGAAAGGTCGCGGGTCGGTCTGCGCACCCGCGAATGTCACGCGGTTGGCGACGTGCATGGTCCGCGCGAGCGATTCATAGCGAGAGGGATGTCGATCCTTGCCGACGACGAGCAGGTGCGCCGGAGGCGGAACGTGCGCGAGCGCCTCGATCGCGCGCCCGACGCCCTTGCGCGCATACTCGGACCCGACGATCAGGAAGACGCACGCGTCCTGCGCAATGCCGTAGCGCGCGCGTATTTCCTGCCGATGCACGGCGAGGCCGGGGTTGAACACGCCGGGATCGATCGCGTTGTAGATCACGGGCAGCCGCTCCCGTGCAATCGCAAAGCGCTCGTGGATCTCGTCCTGGACCATGTGCGAGATGCAGATCACCTGCTTCAGTCGCGCGCTCTCGAAGAGCCGCCGCTCGGCCCCCAGCATGTAGCGGTGATATGCGCTCGCAGCGAGCGCCATGCGCTCGGCGGCGGACGCATCGCGCATGCGCTCCTCGACCCACACGGCGTGCACGCCGTCGCCTGCGCGATAGATGTCGCAGCACGCGATGCGCTCGTGCGACTGCACGAGGGTGCCGGGCAGCTTCGCGAGCGCGTTGCACGCGGCGTGTGCGAACCGGGCATCGCGCATCGTGCGTCCGATATAGGGCGGGTTGACGATCAGCGGCGTGACTCTTGAATTCGCGTTGTCGGGCCACTGCCTCGTGACGAGCGTGATCTCGATGTCGCGTTGCGCCAGCGCCGCCAGCGCGCGCTCGACGAAGCGCTCGGCGCCGCCGTACGGCGTGTACTTCTGCCGGACGATCGCAAGTCGCACCTTCGGCCTCAGCGCTTCGAAACGTCCTGCGCCGACGACGGGTTCAGGCCCGGCGGGTGCGGCAGCGTCTCCGAGTCGAGTCCGTCCTCGCCGTGAAGAGGCGGCGCTTCGATCTGCGCAGCAGGCTCGCTGCGGGCGGCGGCCTTGGCGGCGAGCTTGTGCGCGATCGAGAGCTCGAGAAGCTCCTTGTAGATCAGCACGAGCTTCAGCGTCGTCGCGGCGGGTGTCAGCGGGAGCGCGGCGTTGCGCGCGTTCTCGCCGAGCGTTGCGCGGACCTGCGTGTCCTCGAGCGCGCGCATGTGCCGCACGAGCGCTGCGACGTCGCGCGAGTCGCACACGAAGCCTGCGTCGTGCTCGGTCACGAGCTCGGCGGCGCCCGAGCGCGTGCTCGTGATCACCGGAAGACCCGAGGCCAGCGCTTCCATCGCGGCGTCGGGAAAGGAATCGTAGAGCGCCGGCAGCACGAAGGCGTCCGCCGCGCCGTAGTAGGGGCCGACGTCCGCCTGGAAGCCGGCGAACGTCACGCGGCCGCGCACGCCGTGCTCGCGCGCGATCGCCTTGTACGTCTCCGTCTCGCGGTCGTCGCCGACGACGAGGACATGGGCCGGCTCGGGGATCTGCGCGAGCGCCGCGAGCGCGGCCGGCACGCCCTTGCGCCGGAATCCCGATCCCACGAGGAGGTACACCATCGCATCCTCGGGGATCTTGTACTTGCCGCGAATGCGCTCGCGGTGCACGCGAAGCTCCGGCGAGAACACGTTCGAATCCACCGCGTTGTAGAGGACCGGCAGCCGCTCGTCGGGCAGGCCGAAGCGCGCCTTGATGTCGTCGCGCACCATCTTCGAGTTGCACAGCACCCGCCGCAGCCACGGGCTTGCGAAGAGCCTGCGCTCCATCGCGAGCTTGTGGCGGTGAAAGGGACTCATCGCCACGCGCATGCGCAGCGAGGCGGGCGCGTCTCGCAGGCGCTCCTCGAGCCACGTCGCATGGATGCCCTCGGCCGGGCGGTAGATGTCGCAGGTGAGCACGAGCTCGTGCGACTGCACGAGGTTGTACCGGCCGCGCATGATTTGCTTGGTCACCGCGCGGGAGAAGCCGGCGTCGCGCCATAGCCTGCCCAGGTAGTAGGGATTGACGATCGACGGCTCGATGAGCTGCAGCTTGGTCTGCGGCCATTCGCGCGTGTACAGGGTGATGGCGACGTTGCGCTCGAGCAGCGCCTCGAGCGCGCCCTCGAGGAAGCGCTCGGCGGCGCCTTGCGGCGTGTAGCGCTGGCGGATGATTGCGAGTCTCATGCAGTCGGTCGCGCTGGTTTCCGATATCAGCGCGCGCAGCGCATCGTGGACGCCCGTGACCGGCAGCATCGTGATGCACTCGGACACCTTGCCGCCGCCGCAGCCGTCGAGTCCGCACGGGCGGCACGAATGCGTCGACGTGACCACGCGCTGCGGCACCTGCCACGGCCCCCACGCGATCTCGCTCGACGGTCCGAACAGCGCGAGCGCGGGCGTGCCGACGGCGGCCGCGATGTGCATCGGCGCCGAGTCGACGCCGGCGAACGCCCGGGCGCGCGCCGTCAGTGCGCCGAACTCCTGCAGAGACAGCTGCCCGGTGAGATCGAGCGTCTTCGCGCGGGCGGCCGGCGCGAGCGACGCGAGGATCGCGTCGTTGAGATCGCGCTCGCGCTCGTCGGGCGCACCGGTCATGACCACGGCGAGGCCGTCGCCGACGATGCCGTCGATCAGCGCCGCGGTGCGTTCCGGTTGCCAGCACTTGAAGAGCCAACGCGATCCGGCGTGCACCTGCACGAACGCGCGCGCTGCGACACCGTGCTGCGCGAGGAGTGCGTCGACCCGGCGCTCTGCTTCCACACCGGGCACGAGCACGAGGCCGCGCTCGTCGTCGCCGGGATAGACGCCGATCCTGCGAAGCGCGTCCAGGTTCTGCTCGACCATGTGGCGCTCGGTCCGTTCGGGCACCCGGTAGAAGTGCGTGAAGTGACGCCGCCACAGCGCCGCGTTCTTGGCCGGCTCGCGCGCCACGGCGAAGCGCGGGCGCAACAGGCGCGCGAGCGTGACGCCCCGCGGGTGCTCGGTGAGATGCACGATGAGGTCGTACCGCCGCGCGCGAAGGTCGCGCATCAAGCGCCATTCGCCTCGAGCCTGCGTTGCGATCCCCCGCTCCTTCCAGCCGCGGTCGATCGTGTGCACCTGCGAGATCGCCGGGTGGCCCTCCAGCATCGGCGCCGTCTCGCGGTAGACGAGCGCGTCGATGTCGAGGTGCGGCGCCGCGCGCTTCAGCACCGAGAAGACGGGCGATGCGAGCAGCACGTCGCCGTGATGGCGAAGCTTGGTGACGAGCGCGCGCTGGATGTCGCCGAGCGGAACAGGGTCAGGCAGCGGGCTTGCCATGTCGTCCACAATACCAAAAGGTCTCCATGGGCGCTTGCTGCCATGCCCTGAGTGAACGATGCGGTTCGGAGTACAATCCGCGCGTCGAAGCACCGCAATCCTAAGTCTTTCCCATTCGCTCGGCCATGCCACAAGACGCCGTCAGCACCGCGCTCAAGGCGCAGATCCTCGCGGAAGCGCTTCCGTACATCCGTCGTTTCCACGACAAGACGATCATCGTCAAATATGGCGGGAATGCGATGACGGACGAGCGGCTGAAGGCCGGGTTCGCGCGCGACGTCGTGATGCTGAAGCTGGTCGGCATGAACCCGGTGATCGTGCACGGCGGCGGGCCGCAGATCGGCGACCTGCTGGGCAAGATGGGCATCAAGAGCGAGTTCCGCCAGGGCATGCGCGTGACCGACGACAGCGTGATGAACGTCGTCGAGATGGTGCTGGGCGAGCTCAACCAGGAGATCGTCGGGCTCATCAACCAGCACGGCGGCAAGGCCGTGGGCCTCACCGGACAGGACGGCGCGTTCATCCATGCGCGCAAGATGCTCCTGAAGTCGGAGACCGCGGAAGGCGAGTTCGTCGACATCGGCCTCGTCGGCGAGATCGAGCGCATCGACCCGGAGATCATCCAGCTCCTCGACTCGCGCGACTTCATCCCGGTGGTCGCGCCGATCGGCGTCGGCGCCGAGGGCGAGCCGTACAACATCAATGCGGATCTCGTGGCGGGCAAGCTCGCGGAGACGCTCAAGGCGGAGAAGCTCGTGCTGATGACCAACACCGCCGGCGTGCTCGACAAGCACGGCAACCTGCTGACCGGCCTCACCGCGAGCGAGATCGACGCGCTGTTCGCGGACGGCACCATCTCCGGCGGCATGCTCCCCAAGATCAGCTCCGCGCTCGACGCGGTGAAGAACGGCGTCGCGAGCTCGCACGTGATCGACGGCCGCGTCGAGCACGCGCTGCTGCTCGAAGTGCTGACCAACGAAGGCGTCGGCACGATGATTCGCGCCGACAACACGCCTCCGCGGTACGACCACTAACGTCGCGCCACCGCCAACATGGCCGCACGATCGGGGGAGCGCCGGCTGCAGATTCTGCAGACCCTGGCGTCCATGCTGGAAAATCCGCGCAGCGAGAAGGTGACCACGGCCGCGCTCGCCGGCAAGCTCGACGTGTCGGAAGCCGCGTTGTACCGCCACTTCGCGAGCAAGGCACAGATGTACGAGGGGCTCATCGAGTTCATCGAGACGACGCTCTTCTCGTTCATCAACAAGATCACGACGGAGAGCATCGACGGCGTCGCGCAGGCCGAGCAGACGGTGGTGATGCTGCTGTCGTTCGCGGAGAAGAATCCCGGCATGACGCGCGTGCTCATCGGCGAGGCGCTCGTCAACGAGGACGAGCGCCTGCAGGCGCGCATCAACCAGCTCACGGACAAGCTCGAGGCGGCGCTGCGCCAGTCGCTGCGCATTGCCCAGGCCGCCAACGGCTGGCACGGCGATGCGCAGGCCGACGCGGCCGTGCTCATCGCGTACGTGCTGGGACGCTGGCAACTCTTCGCCAAGAGCGGCTTCAAGCGCACGCCGCAGGATGGCTGGGCGCTGCAACGCAAGTTCCTGTTCGGCTAGCACGCGGCGCATTGCGACTAGAATGGTGTAGACGACACCATTCGGGTTCACCACCGTGCTTCGTGCCATCACCATCGCGGCGCTCTGCGCCGCATCCTGCGCGCTCGCGCAGAACGGCTCCCGCATCACCGAGACGAGCGCGCCGCCCTCGCGCTGGCAGCAGGAGGTCGAGATGCTCGACCAGGCGCTGCGGGCCCGGGCGCTCGTGTCGAGCGCGCCGCGCGACCTGTGGATCGCCGCGCAGCTCGATGCCGTCGATCCGTGGCAGCGCGTCACGGCGCTGGCCGAGGCGCGCGCCCGGGCGCCCGACGAAAAACTGTTCGTCGCATCGCTCGCGATGGCGTGTCTCGCTCCCCTGCAGCCGCTCCCGCCCGAGTGCGACGCGACGGATCGCCTCGCCGACTGGGCCACGCGCGACGCGGACAACGGCGTCCCGTCGCTCCTGCTGGCGGACCGCGCGCGGCGGCGCAACAACACGGCGTCGATGGCCGCGTTCCTCGAAGAGGCGGCGATGCGCCCGCGCTTCGACGACTACGAGAACCGAGGCGCGCTCATCGTGTGGGAGACGGTGCGTTCACTTCCCGGCACCGTCGACCCGGCCGCGCGCGCCGAGGCTGCGGCCGCTTTTGGCGCCGGGCACGCGTCCCAGGTTCCCGCGATGCTGCAGGCGCTTTGCCGCGACGCCGCCCGCGTGGCGGACAACATCCGCACGGCATGCGCGAACGCCGGCAACGCGGCCGCGCAGCGCGGCTCGTCGTGGTCGTTGCGCATCGCGGGCGCCAAGCTCGCGGAACGCGCCCAGGCGTCCGAGCGCGCAGCAGCAGGTGTCCGACGTGCAGCGACGCGCCTACGAGTGCGCGCAGGCGGGCAATCCGATCGCGCAGGGACTCGAGTCGAGCGACGCCGCGGCGCGCGCCAAGGCGGTGGCGCAGTGGGAAGCGCGGCTCGCCCGCGAAGCGACGGCCGGCGAAGTCGCCAGTTGCGGGTAGCGAACCCCGCGTTCCCTTCGGCGCCCTAGGTCGACTGCACCGTCGACGGGGCGATCATGCAGCCGGCGATGCGCCACTGCCCGTCGGGCTGCCTCTGCATCTGGTAGAGCGCGACCATCACCGAATCGTCGGGAAGCACGAGACGCAGCGGCTGCACGATCGCATCGTCGATCACCGCGCCTTGCAGGAATTGCGTACGGCGCGCGTCGAGCAACGGTGCATAGCCTTCGCGCACCATGCGCAGGAAATTGTCCGGGGTGCCGAACTGCTCGCGGATGCCGGGGGCGGCAAAGGTCATCGCCTTCACGCCGTCGCCCGCCTTGAGGGCGGCGAGCTGGTCGTCGATGACCTTGCGGATCGCGGTCCACTCCTTGGCGCGCAGCGTGACCTGGTCGGCAGGTGCTGCGAGCGCGACCGCGCATGCGAGCCAGGCGAGCAGCGCCACTGCCCCGATGGTCACCTTGCTCACCTTGCCGCGCATACCGGACACGACGGGTCGCGCGGCACGGCGAGCTCGCGGATTCGCATGTCGAGGGCGTCGACGATCAGTAACCGTCCGCGCAACGTCTCGCCCACGCCGGCGAGGATCTTGAGCGCTTCCGCCGCCTGCATCGAGCCGACGATGCCGACGAGCGGCGCGAACACGCCCATGGTGGCGCAGCGCGTCTCCTCGAGCTCGTCGCCCTCGCCGAACAGGCAGTGATAGCAGGGCGCGCTCGCGTCGCGCGCGTCGAAGACGGCGACCTGGCCGTCGAAGCGCACCGCTGCGCCCGATACGAGCGGCTTGCGCGCCTGCACGCATGCCGCGTTGACCGCGTGACGCGTGTCGAAGTTGTCGGAGCAGTCGAGCACGACGTCGGCGCCGCGCACGAGCGGGGCGAGCTCCGCCGGCACCAACCCGTGCGGCGACGCGCTCGATGCGGATTTCCGGATTGACCGCAGCCAGGCGCTTCGCTGCGGCGTCCACCTTGCGCGTCGCCGACGTCCTCCGTCGCGTACAGGATCTGTCGCTGCAGGTTGGTGAGGTCGACGTCGTCGGCGTCGCAGATCGTGAGCGTGCCCACGCCAGCCGCTGCCAGGAATTGCGACGCCGGCGCACCGAGGCCGCCCGCGCCGATCACGAGCGCGTGCGACGCCGCGAACTTCTCCTGCGCCACCGTGCCGAGCTCGTCGAGCAGGATGTGCCGGCTGTAGCGCAGCAATTGAGTGTCGGAAAGCTCGACCGTGCACGCTGTCATCGCGCAATTATCCGCCGGCCTTCGCAAACGAAAACGCCCGGCTTGCGCCGGGCGTTCCCGAAGACCACGTCAAAGGAGTCTTACGGCTTGACCTGCGACGGGACGCCTGACGCAGCGACCGTCTTGGTCGAAGCTATGACCGGCATGCCCTTCAAATGGTTCATCGCCTGCTGGAGCTGGAAGTCGTCGCTGGCGCCGAACTCGAAGCGCGGCAGCGCGGCGCCGATCTCGCCCTTGTTGAGGTCGCCGGCCTTCACCGCGGGAACCACCGGCTTCGCTTCCTCTTCCTTGCCGGCCTTGGCGGTTTCGAGGTGACGCTCGAGGTTGGCTTCGCGGATGCGGTTGCTCGTGTCGCGGCCGTCGTCCACCGCGATGTCGGGCTCGATGCCCTTGGCCTGGATCGAGCGTCCCGACGGCGTGTAGTAGCGCGCCGTCGTGAGCTTCAGCCCCGCGTTGTTGCCGAGCGGGAGGATCGTCTGCACCGAGCCCTTGCCGAACGTCTGGTTGCCGATGACGGTCGCGCGCTTGTGATCCTGCAGCGCGCCGGCGACGATTTCCGACGCGGACGCCGTGCCGCCGTCGACCAGCACCACCATGGGCACCTTCTTCACCGCGGCGGGCAGGTCCTTGAAATAGTCGTCGCCGCGGCGCGAGTAGTTTTCCTTCGTCGCGGCCAGGCGCATGCGCGCGTCGGGCGTACGGCCGTCGGTGTACACGACGAGCGCGTCCTTGGGCAGGAACGCCGCGGAGACCGCCACCGCCTGGTTGAGGAGCCCGCCCGGGTCGCTGCGCACGTCGAGCACGAGGCCCTTGAGCTCACCCTTCGCGTAGAAATCCTTGAGCGCCCTCGCGAGGTCCTCGCCGGTGCGCTCCTGGAAGTTGCGGATGCGCACGTAGCCGTAGCCCGGCTCGAGCATCTTCGCGCGCACGCTCTTGACGTTGATCTCTTCGCGCGTGAGCGTGAACGTGAGCGGCTGGTCGACTTCCTTGCGCACCACGGTGAGCACGACCTGCGTGCCCGGCTTGCCGCGCATCTTCTCGACGGCCTTGGACAGCGGCAGGCCGCGCGTCGCGGTGTCGTCGATCTTGACGATCAGGTCGCCCGCCTTGATGCCGGCGCGGAACGCGGGCGTGTCCTCGATGGGCGACGTCACGCGGACGATGCCATCCTCGACCCCTACCTCGATGCCGAGTCCGCCGAACTTGCCCTGGGTCGAGACCTGCAGCTCCTTGAACGCCTCGGCGTCCAGGAAATCGGAGTGCGGGTCGAGCCCGTGGACCATGCCATTGATGGCTTCCTTGATGAGCTTGTCGTCGGGAACCGTCTCGACGTAGTCGCTCTTGATCTTGCCGAAGACCGCGGACAGGAGCTGCAGGTCTTCGTAAGGTATCGGTGTCTTCGCCTCGCGCTGGGCGATCGCGGAGAAGTTGAGGGAAAGCAGAACGCCGAGGACGGTGCCGACGCCGATCAGCCCGGCCTTCTTCCACCCGTCGCGTTTGCCCGGTTCTTTCGATGCCATGCGCGCTCCCGAATTGCCTGCCGTGAATGCCGGGCGAAGACCCCGTCCGCCCGGACGCGTTGCCTTATAGAATCGCCGAAGGAAGTATACGCCGCCGGCTTCGTCGTGCCGCACGGCGGCCGGCCGGCTTTGGAGCACCGACCGGCGGCTCGTCGCCTGCCAGACGCGGCGAGCGCCAACCCGCGCCCGCCGTCACTGCGTTGGTCCGGCGGCGGCGGCTACAAGTTCCGCGAAATCACGACGGCCGTGCGATTGAGACCAGCGGCTTGCCGGTCATCTCGGGCGGCTGGGGCAACCCCATGAGGGACAGCATGGTCGGCGCGATGTCCTGCAGCGCGCCGCCGCTTGCCATCGTCGCCCGGCGGCCGACATAGAGGAACGGAACGCGGTTCAGCGTGTGCGCGGTGTGCGCCTGGCCGGTCTGCGGGTCGTACATGCGCTCGCAGTTGCCGTGATCGGCGGTGACCAGCACCTCGCCGCCGCACGCGCGCGCGGCCGCGACGACGCGGCCGATGCACTCGTCGAGCGTCTCGACCGCCTTTACCGCGGCCTCGAGGTTGCCCGTGTGGCCGACCATGTCGCCGTTCGCGTAGTTGCACACGATCGCGTCGTACTTGCCCGACTCGATCGCCGCGACCAGCTTGTCGGTCACCTCGCGCGCGCTCATCTCGGGCTTCTGGTCGTACGTGGCGACCTTGGGCGACGGCACGAGGATGCGGTCCTCGCCCGGGTAGACCGCCTCGACGCCGCCGTTGAAGAAATACGTGACGTGGGCGTATTTCTCGGTCTCGGCGATGCGCAGCTGGGTCAACCCCAGGCTGGAGAGGTACTCGCCGAAGCTGTTGCGGATGGTCTGCGGACCGAACGCGACGCGCAGCGCGCGGAATTCGTCGCCGTACGAGGTGAGGCACACGTACGCGGCGAGCTTCGGCATGCGGTGGCGCGGAAAGCCGCCGAACGAGGGATCGGTGAGCGCCCGCGTGATCTCGCGCGCCCGGTCGGCGCGGAAGTTCATGAAGACGACGACGTCGCCGTCACGCATGGCGGTGGGCACTTCCTGGGACACGATCGCCGTCGGCTTCACGAACTCGTCGGTCTCGCCGCGGGCGTACGCGGCCTCGAGGCCTTCGATCGCGGTTGTCGCGGTGTACGGCGCACGGCCGTCGACCAGGAGCTCGTACGCCTGTGCGACGCGGTCCCAGCGCTGGTCGCGGTCCATCGCGAAATAGCGGCCGCAGATCGAGGCGATGTGCGCACCTGCGTATCGCCGGCACGTCTCGTCCATGGAGGCGAGGGAGGCGCGCGCGCTCTTCGGCGGCGTGTCCCGTCCGTCGAGGAACGCGTGCACGGCGATGGCGCCCACGCCCGACCGCGCGGCGAGGTCGACCATGGCGGCGATGTGGCGCTCATGGCTGTGCACGCCGCCCGGCGACAGGAGGCCCATCACGTGCAAGGTCGCGCCCGAGCGGCGCGCTGTCGCGATCGCGTCGTTCAGCACCGGGTTGGCCGCGAACTCGCCGGTCTCGATCGCGTGGTCGATGCGCGTCAGGTCCTGGTAGACGACGCGGCCGGCCCCGATGTTGAGATGCCCGACCTCGGAGTTGCCCATTTGCCCCTCGGGCAGTCCCACCCGCCGCTCGGAGGCGTCGATCACGGTGTTCGGCGACGACGCGACCAAGGCATCCCAATGCGGCATGCGCGCGTTGCTGATCGCGTTGTCCGGTGCCGCATCGCGGGTGCCGAACCCGTCGAGGATCAGCAGGACGAGGGGACGCACGTCGGGCCGGCGGGGCGCGACCTTGGAGGGAGCGGGTTGCGCGAGGACGGTCGACACGATGGAGGCAGGGGCGTTCGGCGAGGCGGGGAGGGCGTTCGGGTATGATTTTAGCGTTACTTGGGAGAGCCTCCGCGCATGTCGTTCATCGAGAAGAACTGGATCCTTTTCATCGCGTTTTTCCTGTCGGGGGCCATGATCCTCTGGCCGTTGTTGCAGCGCAGGCTGTCGCCCGTCAAGGAGATCGGCACGCTCAACGTCACGCAACTCATCAATCACCAGAATGCGCTGCTGCTCGACGTCCGCGAGGCGAACGAGTTCACCGGGGGCAAGCTGCCCGGCGCCGTGCACATCCCGCTGTCGCAGCTGAAGGACAGGACGGCGGAGCTCGCGAAGATGACGTCGCGGCCGGTGATCGTGTACTGCGGCCTCGGCCGCCGGGCGCGCAGCGCGAGCGCCGTGCTTGCAAACGCCGGGTTCGGGAGCATCTACATGCTGAGCGGCGGTCTCAAGGCATGGAAGGATGCGGGCCTGCCGCTGGAGACCGCCACCGCTTGACGACGCCCCGATGAACGACGACACCCAGGCTGCCGCAATCACGGCGCCTGTCATGATGTACTCGACTGCCGTGTGCCCTTACTGCGTACGCGCGGAGCGCTTCCTGCACGCGAAGGGCGTCAGCGACATTTCCAAGGTGCGCGTCGACCTCGAGCCCACGCGTCGCGTCGAGATGATGACCAAGACGGGGCGCCGCACGGTGCCGCAGATCTACATCGGTGAAACTCACGTCGGCGGCTTCGACGACCTCGTGGCCCTCGACCGGGCCGGCGGTCTCGATCCGTTGCTGCGCGGCGGTTGAACGACCCCCACGCTTGCGGCGCAGCAATCGCCGCTCGCTGCCCTCGAAGGGGGCGAGTCAGTGGCGTGGGTCGGCCCTGCGCCACTGACGGCGGACGCGGCGGACGCGGGGCGCTCTTGCGCCCGGTAAGGTAAAATCGCGGGTTCTCCGCTTCGTTTTCCTTCCCTACCAGGACACTTCCGCATGGCCGATCAACCTTCCGCGCCGCAAGCCGGCGACGGCAACGGGCTCTCGCAGCCCGGCTTTTCCATCGAGCGCATCTACATCAAGGACCTGTCGGTCGAAAATCCGGGCGCGCCGCAGTCGTTCCAGATCACGGAGCAGCCGACGGTCGAGATCGGCCTGCGCACGAAGGGCGAGCAGGTCGGCGACGACATTTACGAGTGTGTGCTCACTATCACGGTGACCGCCACTGCAGGCGGCAAGAGCGTGTTTCTCGTGGAGGCGTCGCAGGCCGGCTTGTTCGCGATCCGCGGCGTGCCGGCGGCCGACATGCAGCAGGTCCTGGCCATCCACTGCCCGAACGTGCTCTTCCCGTATGCTCGCGAGACGGTCGCCGACGCGATCATGCGCACCGGGTTTCCCCCGGTGCATCTCGCGCCGATCAACTTCGAGATGCTCTACCAGCAGCAACTCGCGCAGATGCAACAACCGGCGCCCGCGGTCACGAATTGACCAAGCCGCTGTCCATGCGCGCGCTTCGATCGATCACGGCGTTCATCGCCGCAACGGCGGCGTTTCCCGTCCTCGCGTCGGATTACCGCGTGGTCGCCGAGGCGCCAGCCGTCCTGTACGACGCGCCGTCGGCGAAGGCCAAGCCGCTCTTCGTCTACGGCCGGGACGTTCCGATGGAGGTGCTGGTGACGGTCGAGGGCTGGACCAAGGTCCGCGACAGCGGCGGCACCATCGGCTGGCTCGCCGCGAAGTCGCTTGCGGACAAGCGGATGTTGCTCGTTCGAGCGTCGTCCGCAGACGTGCGCGCCAACCCCGAAGAGGCCGCCACCGTCGTATTCCGCGCCGAGCAGAACGTGCTCCTCGAGCTCGCCGAAACTGCCGCTTCAGCCTCGGCCACCTCCACGCCCGGCTGGGTGAAGGTCCGCCACCGCGACGGGCAGTCGGGCTTCGTGCGCATCTCGCAGGTGTTCGGCCTCTAAGGACTCGTGCGATGACGGGCGTCGCGGTCCTCGGCGCGGGCGCCTGGGGCACCGCCATCGCAGGCCACATCGCGGCGCGCACTGCAGAGCGCCCGGACGTCGTCCTGTGGGCGCGCGATGCTGCCCACGCGCGCACGATCGCCGCCGCCCGCGAGAACGCGCGTTACCTGCCGGGCATCCCGATTCCCGAAAGCGTCGCCGTCACCGCTTCACTCGATACCGTTCGCGGCGCCGAACTCCTCTTGCTGGCCGTCCCCATGCGCGCGGTGGCCGAGGTCGTGCGAACGCTTGCGGATGCGGGAGTCGATACGCCCCTCGTGCTCCTCGCGAAAGGGTTCATCGCCGCGCCCGATCAACCTTGCGGCGTGGCGCTGTCCCACCAATACCTCGCGCCGCGCTGGCCGGCGCCGGTGGCCATTGCCTCCGGCCCGAGCTTTGCCGAAGAGGTGGCGCGCGGACTGCCGACGGCGCTGACCGTCGCCGCGACGTCGGCTGCGCTGGGGCGACGCGTCGCGACGATGCTGCGCGGCGACGCCATGCGCGTCTACGAGTCCGACGACATCACCGGCGTCGAGGTCGCGGGCGCGGTCAAGAACGTCCTCGCCATCGCCGCCGGCGCCAGCGACGGCCTGGGATTCGGCCACAACGCGCGCGCCGCGCTGGTCACCCGGGGCCTCGCTGAAACCGGTCGGCTGTCGGCAGCGCTGGGCGGCACGCGCGAGACGCTGATGGGCCTCGCCGGCTTGGGGGACCTCGTGCTGACCTGCACCGGCAACCTGTCGCGCAACCGTCGCGTGGGCCTCGCACTGGCCGAGGGACGCTCGCTGCCGCAGATCCTCGCCGAGCTCGGCCACGTGGCGGAAGGCGTGCCGGCGGCGCGCGCAGTGCGGATGCTCGCCGCGCATTACGCCGTCGATATGCCGATCTGTGAAGCGGTCGATCGTGTGCTGAACGAAGGCCTGCCGCCGCGCCAGGCAGTGTTCGAGCTGTTGCGCCGCGAGCCGCGCCAGGAAACGGGTTAGAGGGCCTCGGCAGGCATCGCGAACCCCTGCTGCCGCCAGGCCTCGTAGACCGACACCGCCACGGCGTTGGACAAGTTGAGGCTTCGAACGCCGGGACGCATGGGGATGGCGAGCCGACGATCTTCGCCGAACTGGTCGAGGATCGACTGCGGCAATCCCGCGGTTTCGCAGCCGAACACCAGCACGTCGCCGGGCGCAAAGCGGGCGTCGTAGAGCGATAGCACGGCGCGCGACGTGAGGGCGAACGCGCGCGACATGCGCGCCCCCAGCTCCTCGCAGCACGCCTGCCAGTCGCGGTGTACGCGCACGCGTGCGTACTCGTGATAGTCGAGGCCGGCGCGGCGGAGGTCGCGGTCGTCCATGCGAAACCCGAGCGGTTCGACGAGGTGGAGGTCGGTGGCCGTATTCGCCGTGAGGCGGATGACGTTGCCCGTGTTGGGCGGTATTTCCGGCGCGACGAGGACGACTGCGAACATCGTGCGGGTTGAGCGGTCATTGCGAAGCGGTCCCCAGTGTACGCGCGACCACGAAGGCGCCGACGACCTCCGCGCCAGCGCGGCGAAGCGCATCTGCAGCCGCCGCCAGCGTCGCGCCGGTCGTGAGCACGTCGTCGACGAGGGCGATGCGCTTGCCGCGCAGGGCCGGCTGGGCGGTGAACGCGTTGCGCATGTTGCGGATGCGCTCGCGTCGTCCGGACGCCGCCTGCGCGGGCGACTCGTGCACGCGTGCGAGGCCATGGCGCAGTGGAATGCCGGACGCTCGCGCCAGTCGGCGCGCGATCTCGTCGGCCTGGTTGAACCCGCGCGCCCGCTGGCGGGCCGGCGTGAGCGGAATGGCAACGAGCGCATCCGCATGAACGTTCACGCGCGGCGCGAGCGCCTCGGCGAAGAGGTCGGCGTATGCCACCGCGCCGCGATACTTCATCGCGACCACCAGCCGGTCGAGCGGATATGCGTACGCGAAGGCCGCGCTGACGCAGCCCCACGGCGGCGGCTGCGCGAGGCACCGGCCACAGGGCGTATCGCACGCCGCGCCGGGTGGGAAAGGCAACGCGCAGCACGGGCATGCGGAAGCCATCCACGGCAGCGCATCGCGGCACGGCGGGCACACGAGTGCGCTCGCGCAGGGCGCCGTGCACAGCGCGCACGACTGCGGCAGGACGGCGGCGACAGACCGCGCGATGCGCTGCACGCTGTCAAATAAGGCGGCTTTAAAATTTGACATCGTCATGGCGACTGCTCACACTCCGCGCGACTCTTTTTTCGATGACGGTACCAAGCATGCAGCGCATGCGCACGACGCCGCCATCGTCCGAACGGATGACCGACACGTACGCTTCAACTGCCGCTTCGCCGGCGGAACACGCAAGCCTCGCCCCTTCGCCGCGATGGTCGCTCGCTGCGGTGAACGACCTCTTCGCGCTGCCGTTCCTCGACCTCCTGCATCGCGCGCAGGAGGTTCATCGCGTGCATCACGCGCGCAACACGGTGCAGCTGTCGACGCTGATCTCGATCAAGACCGGCGGTTGTCCCGAGGACTGCGCGTACTGCCCGCAGGCCGCGCGCCATCACACCGGCGTGGCCAACGAAGAGATCCTGGACGTCGCCGACGTGCTGCACGCTGCGCGCGCCGCGAAAGCGGCGGGCGCGACGCGCTTCTGCATGGGGGCGGCGTGGCGCGGGCCGAAGGACCGCGACCTCGTCCCGGTGCTCGAGATGGTCAGGGAGGTCAAGGCGCTCGGCCTCGAAACGTGCGCGACGCTCGGGCTCCTGAAGGACGGGCAGGCCGAGGCGCTGCGCGACGCGGGCCTCGACTATTACAACCACAACCTCGACACGTCGCCCGACTTCTACGGCGAGATCATCCGCACGCGCACGTTCGACGATCGCATCGGCACGCTCGAGCGCGTGCGCGGCGCGGGCATCAACGTGTGCTGCGGCGGCATCGTCGGCATGGGCGAGACGCGCGCGCAGCGCGCGGGCCTCGTCGCGCGGCTCGCCAACCTCGAGCCGTATCCCGAATCGGTGCCGATCAACCATCTGGTGCAGGTCGAGGGCACGCCGCTCTTCGACACGCTCCATGGCGAGGCCGCGCTCGATCCGCTGGAATTCGTGCGCACGATCGCGGTCGCGCGCATCACCATGCCGAAGGCCAAGGTGCGGTTGAGCGCGGGGCGGCGCGAATTCTCCGACGCGATACAGGCTCTGTGCTTCCTCGCGGGCGCCAACTCGATCTTCTACGGCGAGCGCCTGCTCACGACCGGCAATCCGGAAGTCGAAGCCGATCGCGCGCTGTTCGCGCGGCTCGGGCTCGTTCCGGAAGCGTGACCTCGACGATCCTCGCGGAGCTTGCGAGCGGGCTCGATCGACGCGCCGCGGCGGGGCTCGCGCGCGTTCGCCGCGTCGTCGAGTCGCCGCAAGGCCGGACGCTCTGCGTCGACGGCGACGATCGCCTCTCGTTCGCGAGCAACGACTACCTCGGCCTCGCGTCGCATCCCGCCATAAGGACAGCGGCGCGCGACGCGATCGCGCGTTGGGGCGTCGGGGCCGGCGCCTCGCACCTCGTGAGCGGCCACACGCGCGCGCACGAGTTGCTCGAGCTCGAGCTCGCGGCGTTCGTGGCGCCGTGCGCGGGTTCGCAGGCGCTGACGTTCTCGTCGGGCTATCTCGCCAATCTCGCGATCCTCACGGCACTTGCCGACCGCGATACCGTGGTGTTCGCCGACCGCCTCAACCACGCGTGCCTCAACGACGGCGCGCTGCTCTCGCGCGCGAAGCTCGTGCGCTACGCGCACTGCGACGTCGACGCCCTTGCGCAGCGACTCGCGACCACCCGCGGCAGGCGCAGGATCATCGCCACCGACGCCGTGTTCAGCATGGACGGCGACGTGGCGCCGCTGCCGCAGCTGCTGGCGCTCGCGCAGCAGTACGACGCGTGGCTCGTCGTCGACGACGCGCATGGTTTCGGCGTGCTCGGCGAGGGCCGCGGCACGCTTGCACACTTCGCTCTGGCATCCGAGCGCCTCGTATGCATGGGCACGCTCGGGAAGGCTGCCGGGGTCGCGGGCGCATTCGTGGCGGCGCATCCCACGGTCATCCAGACGCTGCTGCAGACGGCGTCGTCGTACATCTACACGACGGCGCAGCCGCCCCTGCTTGCAGAAGCCGCTCGCGCAGCACTCGCGGTCATACGCGAAGACGGCGCGCGCCGCGAGCGACTGCACGCTTCGATCGCGCGGTTCGCCGAAGGTGCGCGCAGCCTGCCCTGGCGTCGCCCGTCTTCGATCACCGCGATCCAGCCGCTGATCGTCGGCGACGCAGTGGCCGCGTCCGCGCTGTCGCAGCGCCTCGCCGATCGAGGACTCTGGGTGCCCGCGATCCGGCCGCCGACGGTGCCCGCCGGAACGTCGCGCCTGCGCGTATCGCTGTCCGCCGCGCACACGGGCGACGACGTCGACCGCCTGCTCGAAACGCTCGGCGATTGCGTGACATGACGCTGCACGTCGAAAGCGCAGGCGACGGCCCGCCGCTCGTGCTGCTGCACGGGTTCGCGATGCACGGGGGACTGTTCGCGCCCATCGTTCATGCGTTCACGAGACGCCATCGCGTGCACGTCGTCGATCTCCCCGGGCACGGATTCTCCGGCGAAGTGCAAGCCACCAGTCTCGAATCGGTGGCGGATGCAGTCGTCTGCGCGCTCGGCCTGCGCGAGCCTGCCGCCATCCTCGGGTGGTCGTTCGGCGGGCTCGTCGCGCAGCACATCGCACACGCACGGCCCGACGCGGTCGCGGCATTGCTGCTCGCATGCACGTCCCCGCGCTTCGTCGCGAGCCCCGACTGGCCGCACGCGATGAGCGTCGACACCCTCGCGCGCTTCGGCGACGAGCTGCGGGTTTCGTACCGCCTGACGCTGCAGCGCTTTCTCACGCTGCAGGTGCAAGGCAGCGATGCGGGCCGCGCGACGCTCGCGTCCCTGCGCCAAGCCCTGTTTGCGCGCAGCGCGCCATCGCGCGCAACGCTTTCGGCCGCTCTCAGGATCCTGATCGACGCCGACCTTCGCGAGCGCCGCGCCGGTCATCGCGGCACCGACGCTCGTCATCGCCGGCGCACGCGATGCGTTGACGCCGGCCGCCGCGGGCGCGTGGCTCGCTGGCGCCATTCCCGGCGCCCGTTTCGCGCAGATCGACGGGGCCGCGCATGCGCCTTTCCTCTCGCACCCCGACGCATTCCTGGCCGCCGTCGGCGCCTTCCTCGATGAGCACGCCGAGCTTTCCCGCGCCTGACCCGCGCGAGGTCGACCCGCGGGCCGTGCGTCGCGCTTTCGCGCGCGCGGCCGCCACATACGACGCGGCGGCAGCGCTCCAGCGCGAGGTCGCGACCCGCATGGCGCAGCGCCTCGATTACGTGAAGCTCGCGCCGACGGCGATCCTCGACGCGGGATGCGGCACGGGCGAGGCAGTCGGCGAGCTCGGCATCCGCTACCCGGCGGCGCGCGTCGTCGCGCTCGACTACGCGCTGCCGATGGTCGAAGCGGCTCGCGCCCGTGCCCGGCAGGGACGCTCGCTGCTGCGCCGCCTCGTCCCCGGCCTGGCGCGAGGGCCGGCGCAGCCGCATTGCGTGTGCGGCGACATGAACGCTCTGCCGCTGCGCGGTGTCGCGTTCGACCTCGTCTGGAGCAACCTCGCGCTGCAGTGGATCAACGACGTGCCGCGCGCGCTCGCCGAGTGGCGGCGCGTGCTCAAGGTCGGCGGCCTCGTCTCCTTCACGACATTCGGGCCCGACACGCTGCACGAGATCCGCAAGGCGTTCGCCCGCGCCGACGCCTTCACGCACACGAACCGCTTCCTCGACATGCACGACCTGGGCGACATGCTCGTCCACGCGGGCTTCGCCGATCCGGTGATGGACATGGAGCACATCACGATGACGTACGCCGGGCCGGACGCGCTGCTGCGCGAGCTCAAGAACCTCGGCGCGAGCAACGCGACGCGCGGGCGCTCCCATGGCCTCACGGGCCGCGTGCGCTGGCAGAAGATGCTGAATGCGCTCGAGGCGATGCGCAAGGACGGCCGCATCCCGGCGACGTTCGAAGTCGTGTACGGCCACGCGTGGAAAGGCGAGCCCAGGCGCACCGAGGACGGCCATCCCATCGTGAAGCTCTCGCGCCGGCCCCGGCCGTGACCCGCGGGATCTTCGTCTGCGGCACCGACACCGGCGCCGGCAAGACGCATGTCGCAGCGGCACTGGTCCGGTCCCTGCGCGAGCGAGGCGTGCGCGTGGCGGCGATGAAGCCGATTGCAGCCGGCCTCGACGAGGGGCAGGACGTCAACGCCGACGTGGCCACGCTCGCGGCAGCCGATGGCCTCGACGTCCCCGCGCGCGTTCGCAATCCCTATGCCTTTGCCGACCCGATCGCGCCGCACCTGGCCGCCCGCGATGCGGGTGTCGCCATCGACCTGGCCGTCGTCGCCGCGGCCTGGCGCGAGATGGAACTGATCGCCGAGGCAATCGTCGTCGAGGGCGCGGGTGGGGCGCGCGTTCCCATCGCCGCGGACGCCGACATGCTCGACATCGCCCGTCGCCTGCGGCTGCCCGTGCTGCTCGTCGTGGGGATGCGCCTCGGGTGCCTCAACCACGCGCGCCTCACCGCGGACGCCATCGCCGCGCGCGGCCTGACGCTCTCGGGCTGGGTCGCAAACCGGATCGACCCCGCGATGCTGCGGGCCGACGACAACGTCGAGGAGCTTCGCCGGCTGTTGCCTGCACCGCTCGTCGCCGACGTCCCCCACGGGGCCGCGCCCACGTTCGACGCGGCGTCGCTGTCTAGGATCGGGTTCGGGCCGCTCTCCAAAGCATGCTAAGATTTTGCGGTTTGCAGCAACGAATTTCTGCCCAAGCGGGCCCGTTCGTGTCGAGCGTTGCACTTCCGCCGCCTCCCGCCGACCTCGAGTATTGCGTGGTCGCGCGCGCGAACGATTCGCTTTCACGGCGGCAGCGATGGCAGGTGTTCGCCGTGCTGGCCGCGTCGAGCCTTGCGTTGGCAGCAGCGTTCGTGGCCGCGGGAGCGTGGCCTGTGCTCCCGTACTCGTTGCTCGAAATCGGCGTCCTTGCCTGTGCGTTCGCGTGGTGCGACCGGCACGCCGGGGACTGGGAGCGCCTGGTGATCGCCGGCGACACGGTGATCGTCGAGCGGAGCGCGGGGCGAAAACGGGAGCGGCGCGAGTTCGATCGCCACCGCTTGCGCGTCGAAGTGATCGACGGCGCGGGTGTGTGGTCGCCGGGTGCGCCGCGGGTGATGTTGCGAGGGGGCGATGCTGCGTGGGAGTTCGGACACGCGCTGCCCGCCGCCGGGAGGCTCGCCGTTGCGCGCGAGCTTCGCCGGCTGACGGGGCTGCGTTTTTGATCCGCTGCGGCATGGGCATGGCACGATCGATCGGGGAAAGCATGGTTCGCAAAGAAGGTGCAACGAAAGCGAGCGGCCGGGGGCTCGCGCTCGCGGCCGGCATGGCCGCACTGCCGGCGCTTCTTCCGGGCACGGCGCGCGCCGACCTCGAGTGGAACCTGCAGACGCCGGTGACGCCGCTCGCGGGCCAGATGTTCGACCTGCACTCGTACATCTTCTGGATCTGCGTGGCGATCTTCATCCTGGTGTTCGGGGTGATGTTCTATTCGATCATCAAGCACCGCAAATCGGTGGGCCACCAGGCGGCGCAGTTCCACGAGAACACGACGGTCGAGATCGTCTGGACCGTGATCCCGTTCCTCATCCTGCTGTTCATGGCGTGGCCCGCGACCAAGACGGTGCTCGCGATGAAGGACACGTCCGCCGCCGATCTCACGATCAAGATCACGGGCTACCAGTGGAAGTGGGGCTACGACTACCTGCAGGACGGGTTCGGCTTCTACTCGAGCCTCGCAACGCCGCTCGCGCAGATCGAGAACCGCGAGCCCAAGGGCAAGAACTACCTCCTCGAGGTCGACAATCCGCTGGTGGTCCCCGTCGACTCCAAGGTCCGCCTCATCATCACGGCCAACGACGTGATCCACTCGTGGTGGATTCCGGCGTTCGGCGTGAAGCAGGATGCGATTCCCGGCTTCGTCCGCGACGCCTGGTTCCGCGCGGAAAAGGTGGGCACCTATCGCGGGCAGTGCGTCGAGCTCTGCGGCAAGGACCACGCGTACATGCCGATCGTGGTCGAGGTGAAGTCGAAGGAAGACTACGCGAAGTGGGCGGGAGACCAGAAGCAGAGGATGGCCGCAGCGGCGGACGACCCCAACAAGGCATGGACCGAGGCGGAGCTCGTCGCCAAGGGCGCGACCGTCTACGCCTCGAACTGCGCCGCGTGCCACCAGCCCAACGGCAAGGGCGTTGCCGGCGCATTCCCTGCGCTCGAGGGCAGCAAGGTCGTCACGGGCCCGCCGCAGGACCAGATCCACATCGTGCTGAACGGCAAGCCGGGCACCGCGATGCCGCCGTGGAAGCAGCTCTCCGACGTCGACATCGCGTCGGTGATCACGTACACGCGCAACAGCTGGGGCAACAAGTCCGGCGATGTGACGCCCGCGGCGATCAAGGCCGCGCGCCAGTAAGGCGACTGAAGGAAAGCCAGGAGCAAAACGGATGAGCAGCATTCCGCACGACCACGCAGATCACGCCCACGACGACCACGCGCATCACCCCACGGGGATCATGCGCTGGGTCACGACGACCAATCACAAGGACATCGGCACGCTGTACCTGCTGTTCTCGCTGACCATGTTCTTCGTCGGCGGCGTCATGGCGCTGACCATCCGCACCGAGCTCTTCCAGCCCGGCCTGCAGATCGTGCACCCCGAGTTCTTCAACTCGCTCACCACGCTGCACGGCCTCATCATGGTGTTCGGCGCGATCATGCCGGCCGCGGTGGGCTTCGCGAACTGGCAGATCCCGATGATGATCGGCGCGCCGGACATGGCGTTCGCGCGCATGAACAACTGGAGCTTCTGGCTGCTGCCCCCGGCGGCGATCATGCTGGTCGGCTCGTTCTTCGTGCCCGGCGGCGCCTTCGCCGGCGGCTGGACGCTGTACCCGCCGCTGTCCGTGCAGGCGCCGATGGGCATGGACCTCACGATCTTCGCCGTCCACATCATGGGCGCGTCGTCGATCATGGGCTCGATCAACATCATCACCACCATCCTCAACATGCGCGCGCCCGGCATGACGATGATGAAGCTGCCGCTGTTCGTGTGGACGTGGCTCATCACGGCGTACCTCCTGATCGCGGTGATGCCGGTGCTCGCGGGCGCGGTGACGATGCTCCTCACCGACCGTCACTTCGGCACGTCGTTCTTCAACGCGGCGGGCGGCGGCGACCCGGTGCTGTTCCAGCACGTGTTCTGGTTCTTCGGCCACCCCGAGGTCTACATCATGATCCTGCCGGCGTTCGGGATCGTGTCGGAGATCATCCCGACGTTTGCGCGCAAGCCGCTCTTCGGCTACGCGTCGATGGTGTACGCCGTGGCGAGCATCGCGATCCTGTCGTTCATCGTCTGGGCGCACCACATGTTCACGGTCGGCATGCCCGCCGCCGGTCTGCTCTTCTTCATGTACGCGACGATGCTCATCGCGGTGCCCACGGGCGTGAAGGTCTTCAACTGGCTGGCGACGATGTGGCGGGGCTCGATGACGTTCGAGACGCCCATGCTCTTCGCGATCGGCTTCCTGTTCCTCTTCACCATGGGCGGCTTCACGGGGCTCGTGCTCGCGATCACCCCGGTCGACATCCAGCTGCAGGACACGTACTACGTCGTCGCGCACTTCCACTACGTGCTGGTCGCCGGGTCGCTCTTCGCGTTCTTCGGCGGCGCCTATTACTGGCTGCCGAAGTGGACCGGCGTGATGTACGACGAGAAGCTCGGCAAGCTGCACTTCTGGTGCGCGATGATCTTCTTCAACGTCACGTTCTTCCCGATGCACTTCCTGGGCCTCGCCGGCATGCCGCGGCGCATCCCGGATTACGCCCAGCAGTTCGCCGACTGGAACATGGTGGCGACGGTCGGCGCGTTCGGCTTCGGCCTGTCGCAGCTCATCTTCGTGTACGTGCTGATCAAGTGCGCGCGCCGCGACGGTGCTCCGGCGCCGGCCAAGCCGTGGGAGGGGGCGGATACGCTCGAGTGGACGCTGCCGTCGCCGGCGCCGTATCACAGCTTCGAGACGCCCCCGGTGGTCAAGTAGGGATCCGATCGTGGCAGGCTCACCCGACAAGGCCGGCGTCAGGAGTTCGAACGTCCGCACGGCGCTCGCGCTGCTGTCGATCGCGCTCGTATTCTTCTTCGGCGTCATCTTCGCGAAGTTCGTCGGCGACGCGTCGACCGGCATGACGGTGATCGGATTTGCCGTCCTGCTGTTCCTCGCGGTCACCATCGGGCGCAGCATCCGCAAGAAATGAACGATCAGCAACGCAGCAACCGCAGGCTGCTGACGCGACTGGTCGTCGTGGTCGTCGCGATGTTCGGCTTCGGGTTCCTGCTCGTGCCCTTCTACGAGAAGATCTGCGAGGTCACGGGGCTTCGCAACATCGCGCAGGCCGACGAAGTGCGCAACACGCAGGTGGCCGTCAACCGCAGCGTGCGCATCGAGTTCGATTCCAACCTGCGCAACCTGCCGTGGACGTTCAAGCCGACCGTGCCCATGGTCGAGGTGCACCCCGGTGAGGTGACGCAGGTGACGTACGAAGTGGTCAACAACACGCAGCGCGCGATCACGGGACAGGCGATCCCGAGCTACGGCCCGCAGTACGCCGCGCAGTATTTCCAGAAGCTCGATTGCTTCTGCTTCGCCAAGCAGACGCTGCAGCCGGGCGAGACGCGCATCATGCCGGTGGTCTTCGTCGTCGATCCCAAGGCGCCGGAAGACCTGCACACCATCACGCTGTCGTACACCTTCTTCGAAGTGGAAGGCTCAGGCGGAAAACTTCTGGTGGAACGAGCCGGCGCGGGGGAAAACTTCCGGTTGGAACGGGCCGGTGTGACCGGCCCGACTTTGTAAACGAGGGAGTCAACGATGTCTAGCCTTGCCGACGGCGCCAAGCCGTATTACTACGTTCCACAGCCCTCGCACTGGCCGATCACGGGATCGATCGCGCTGCTGCTCATGGGCTCGGGCGCCGCGTTCTGGTTCAACGGCTACCCGGCGGGACCGTGGATGGTCGCCACGGGCTTCTGCGTCCTGCTCTTCATGCTGTTCGGCTGGTTCGGCACCGTCATCGGCGAGTCCGAGGGCCTTCTCTACAACAAGAAGGTCGACCTCTCGTTCCGCTGGGCGATGAGCTGGTTCATCTTCTCCGAGGTGATGTTCTTCGCAGCGTTCTTCGGTGCGCTGTTCTACATCCGCAACCTGTCGGTGCCGGACCTCGGCAGCATCGCGTCCAAGCTCGTGTGGCCGAACTACGCGGCGCAGTGGCCGACCAACGGGCCGTACGAAACGGGACAGTTCGCGCCCATGGGTGCCATCGGCATCCCGCTCATCAACACGATCATCCTGCTGACGTCGGGCGTGACGCTGACGATCGCGCACCATGCGCTCAAGGCCAATCACCGCGGCAGCCTCAAGCTGTGGCTGTTCCTCACGATCGCGCTAGGCTTCCTGTTCGTGGGGCTGCAGGCGTACGAATATCACCACGCCTACAGCGAGATGAACCTCAAGCTGTCGACGGGCGTGTACGGCTCGACGTTCTTCATGCTGACGGGCTTCCACGGCCTGCACGTGACGATCGGCGCGACCATGCTGCTCGTCATGCTGTTCCGCGTGTTCAGGGGACACTTCACGGCGGACCACCACTTCGCGTTCGAAGCGTCGGCGTGGTACTGGCACTTCGTCGACGTCGTGTGGCTCTTGCTGTTCGTGCTGGTGTACTGGCTGGTTTGAGCCAGCGGCGCTCGGCATCCGCAAAAGGCCGCACGGCAAGCCGTGCGGCCTTTTACTTGATGCCGGTCGGCCCGATCCATCCCATGTAATAGCTCAGGACCAGGAACGCGACGAGGCTGACCGACAAGGCCACGCGGATGGTGAGCATCCACACGACGCGCTTGCCGCGGCCGGCGTCGCGGTAGAGGAAGACGAGCGCCGTGAACAGCGCGATGACAATGGCGATGAGAACCGCGATGACGACGATCTTCATGGTATGTCCAGTGTAAGTCACCCGGAGAGAGCACGGCACGCATGCACGGAATGGACACCGCCCCGGCCCGGCGACCGGCCCTGGTGCCGACCCTCGCGGCAATCGCGGTGGTCGCCGTCTGCGTCACCGCCGGCTTGTGGCAACGCGATCGCATGCAGCAGAAGCTCGCGCTGCGCGCGCAGATCGAGACGGCGTCGCGCAGCGAGCCGGTTGCGATGCCGCGCGTCACGGATTGGGCCGCGTGGCGGTTCCGGCCGGTGCGCGCGACCGGCGAGTTCGACGCCGCCCACCAGATCCTGCTCGACAACCGCATTCGCGCGGGACGCGTGGGATACGACGTCGTCGCGCCGCTCCGTCTCGCCGACGGCCGCGTCGTGCTCGTGGAGCGAGGCTGGGTCGCGGCAGGGGCCACCCGCGCGGACATTCCGGACGCACCGCCGCCGCGAGGCGAGGTCACCGTCGTCGGGCGCATCAACCAGCCGCCGTCGGCGTATCTCGAGCTCGCAGCCGACAAGGCCCCCGGGCGCGTGTGGCAGAACCTCGACCTCGCGCGGTATGCCGCGGCGACGGGGCTCACCGTGCTTCCGGTCGTCATCGAGCAGACGGCGCCCGCCCTTGCAGGCGACACCCTGGTTCGCGATTGGCCGGCACCCGACGTCGGCGTGGAGAAGCACCTGAGCTACATGATGCAGTGGTTCGCGTTCGCGGCGACGGCTGTCGCGCTATGGGGCTATTTCACATGGCGACGCAGGAAGTGACGACGGCCGCGCGCACGCGCGGGCGGCGCACGCTGATCCTGATCGCGCTCGTCGCCGTCGCGCCGATCGTCGCATCGTATGCCGCGTATTACCTCTTTCCCCGCACCAAGCAGGTCAACTACGGCGAGCTGCTGCCGACGCGCCCGCCGCCCGACGCAACGGCAATCGGCGAATTCAAGGGCAGGTGGGTCCTGGCGACGTCTTCCGCCGCCGCATGCCCCCCGATTGCGAAGCCGCGCTGTACGGCACCCGCCAGGCACGGACCATCCAGGGCCGCGAGATGGACCGCATCGTTCGCGTCTGGCTCGTGACCGACGATGCGGCACCCGCCCCTGCGCTCCTCGCCGAGCATCCGGATCTCGTGATCCGGCGCGGGACGCTTTCGGCCTGGCCCGCCGGGGCCGAGCGCATCTACCTCGTGGATCCGCTCGGCAACCTCGTGCTCGCGTGGCCGCGCGACCCCGACATCAAGAAGATGTCCACCGACATCGGCCGCCTGCTCAAGGCGTCGCGGATCGGCTGACGTGGCCGGCGGTGTAAAATGTCGGGTTCCGCGAACGATCCACCCATGACCGCCCTCGCTCTCGCCGAGAACCGCCTGCGGCAATTCCTGGCACTCGCCAAGCCGCGCGTGGTGTCGCTCATCGTGTTCTGCGCGGTCATCGGCATGTTCCTCGCAACGCCGGGATTCCCGCCGGCCGGCATCGTGCTGGCGGCCACCGTCGGGATCGCGCTCGTCGCCGGCGCCGCGGCCGCCATCAATTGCCTCGTCGAGCAGAAGATCGATGCGGTAATGCAGCGCACGCGCTCGCGGCCGCTGCCGCGCGGCGAGATCACCTCGATGCAGACGCTCGCGTTCGCGGCACTCGTGGGCGGTCTCGGGCTGTGGCTCCTGTTCCGCTACGTGAACCCGCTCACGATGTGGCTCACGCTCGCGACGTTCGTCGGCTACGCGGTGATCTACACGATCCTGCTGAAGCCGGCCACGCCGCAGAACATCGTGATCGGCGGCGCGTCGGGTGCGATGCCGCCCGTGCTCGGATGGGCGGCCGTCGCCAACGACGTCGGTCCCGAGGCGCTGCTGCTGTTCCTCATCATCTTCGCGTGGACGCCGCCGCACTTCTGGGCGCTCGCGCTGTACCGCACGCAGGACTATGCGAAGGCGGGACTGCCGATGCTGCCCGTGACGCACGGGCCGCAGTACACGCGGCTGCAGATCGTCCTCTACACGTTCGCGCTCGTCGCGGTGTCGATGATGCCGTTCGCGATCCGCATGAGCGGCCTCCTGTATCTCGTCAGCGCCGTTGCGCTCGGCGGCGTCTTCCTCGGTTACGCGATTCGCCTGTACTTCCGCTACAGCGACGATCTTGCGCGCGCGACGTTCCGATACTCGATCGTGTACCTGGCCGCGATCTTTTCCGCGCTGCTGGTCGATCACTACTGGCAGTGAACAGGCTCGCCGCCGCTCGTCCTGGCCCTCGTCCTCGCGGCCTGTTCCCCCGACGGGCCCAAGTTCCAGGCCTCCGACGTCACGGGCTCTTCGTTCGGCCGCGAGTTCTCGCTGCAGGATCCCGCCGGCAAGACGCGCACGCTCGCCGATTTTCGCGGCAAGGCGGTCGTGGTGTTCTTCGGGTACACGCAATGCCCGGACGTCTGCCCGACGACGCTTTCCACGCTCGCCGAGACGATGAAGCTGCTGGGCCCGGACGCCGATCGCGTGCAGGTGATCTTCATCACAGTCGACCCCGAGCGCGACTACGCCGGCCTTGCTCGCGGAGTACGTGCCTGCCTTCGACAAGCGGTTCCTCGGGCTCTCGGGCAATGCCGAAGCGACCGAGCGGGTCGCGAAGGAATTCAAGGTCATCTACCAGAAGCAGCCGGGCGCGACGCCGACGACGTACACGATGGACCACTCGGCGGGCGTGTTCCTGTTCGACCCGCAGGGACGGCTGCGTCTGTATGCGCGCAACGGCCAGGGGCCGGATGCATTCGCGCACGACCTGCGCGAGCTCCTGCGAGCATCCTCCGCGGGATGAGCGACGCGCGGCGCGCCGCCGTGCACTTTTCCGAGGTGCTGGCGCGCGACCCCGGCAACGCCGAAGCGCAGGAAGGCCTCGCATCCGCCCTGTTCGCCTACGCGCACGAGCTGCGTGCTGCCGGTTCCACCGAGGCGGCGGCCGCCGCCTTCGCGCAAGCGGCGAAGTTCGCGCCCGACAACGCCGACGCGTGGATTGCCTTCGGCAACGCGTGCATGGAAGCGGAGGTGCAGCGCATCGAAGCGACCCGCAGCGCCGCGCCGGCGACCGGCGAGGATTGGCTCGTCCACGCGATCGACGCTTTCTCGCGCGCCGCAAGGCTGCGGCCACAGAATGCGGAGATCGCCGCAAAGCTCGCGATGGCGGCGCGCTACGGGTGCGCATGGGCCGATGCCGGGCGGGCGATCGCATCCATCGTTGCAACGCCGCAGGCGAACTGCGAGCCGATGGCCGCGGTCGCGCTGCTTTCCGATGCAAGGATGCAGCGCGACGTGATCGCCGCGTGGACACGCACGCATCTTCGGCCGCCCGCGGCGCCGGCGGTGGTGCGTCGGCGCGGCGATCGGCTGCGCGTCGGCTACCTGTCGACCGATTTCCACGAGCACGCCACGGCCCATCTTGCGGCGGGACTGTTCGAGTGCCATGACGGCAAGCGGTTCGAGACGTTCGCATACGCCGCCGACCGCGACGACGGCAGCGCGATGCGCGCGCGGCTTCGCGCCGCCTTTTCGCATTGGCGCGACGTGCGCGAGCTCGGCGATGCGCAGGCCGCGGAGCTGATGCGCAACGACCGGCTCGACGTGCTCGTCGACCTCAAGGGCCACACGCGTGGCACGCGCTTGCCCATCCTCGGACATCGGCCCGCACCGGTGCAGCTCCACTACCTGGGGTTTCCGGGAACGCTTGCCTACGAGGGCGTGGACGGGACGATCGTCGACGCGATCGTCGCGCCCGAGCGATGCCGAATTCGCCGAGCAGGCGCTGCCGCTTGCCTGTCTGCTACCAGGTCAACGATCATCGGCGCACGCTGCCGCGCCGCTTCGCGCCGAAAGGACGTCGGCCTGCCCGGGAACGCGCTCGTCCTGGCGTGCTTCAACCAGACCTACAAGCTCACGCAGCCGCTCGCGCGCGCATGGCTCGACGTCGTACGCGAGCATCGCGACGCGGTGCTGTGGCTCAACGTGCCGCACGCGCTCGCGCGGCACAATCTCGTCGCGTTCGCGCAGCAGTGCGGTGTCGATGCTGCGCGCATCGTCTTCGCGCCGATGGTGGACCAGGCGGCGCACCTCGCGCGCCTGCAGTGCGCGGACCTGGCGCTCGACGTCCTGCCGTATGGATCGCACACGACGGGGAGCGACGCGCTCTTCGCGGGCGTTCCGCTGCTCACGTGCCGCGGCACCACGTTCGCCGGTCGCGTGGGCGCGAGCCTGTGCAACGCGGTCGGCCTAACCGAGCTGATCTGCGAGTCGCCGGCCGAGTACGGCGTGCGGTTGAGCGAGCTGTGCAGCCGATCGCGCACGCTTGCGCGACTACGGCAACCACCTGCAAAGCGGCCGCACGACGCTTGCCGCTTTTCGACACGCCGGCTTTCACACGGCACTTCGAGCGGATGCTCGAAGACGTTGCCTAGCCGTCAGTCCCGAAGGGCCGCCCCGAGGGACTGACTGCGCAACCCTCGGGGGGCAGCGAGCGGCTTGTCGTAGTTGCCGCGAGCGTGGGGGTCGTTACCTAGCGCTGGATGAGCTCGATCTTGTAGCCGTCCGGGTCTTCGACGAACGCGATCACCGTGCTGCCGCCCTTGACGGGACCCGCCTCGCGCGTGACCTTGCCGCCCTTGCGACGCACGGACTCGCAGGCCGCCGCGGCATCCGGGACGGCGACCGCGATGTGGCCGAACGCGTTGCCGAGCTCGTAGCGATCGACGCCATAGTTGTAGGTGAGCTCGATTTCCGACCCCTCGGAATCGTCGGCATAACCCACGAACGCGAGACGGTATTTCTGCTCCGGCCGGTCGGTCTCGCGCAAGAGCTTCATGCCGAGCACGCCCGTGTAGAAATCGATCGAGCGCGGCAGGTCGCCGACGCGGATCATCGTGTGCAGGATTTTCATAGCTCGATCATCTCGAAGTCTTCCTTGCGCGCGCCGCATTCCGGGCAGGTCCAGTTCGGCGGCACGTCTTCCCATCGCGTGCCGGCTGGAATGCCTTCCTCGGGCGCGCCCGATCTCCTCATCGTAGATCCAGCCGCAGATGAGGCACATGTACTTTTTCATTCGTGGCCAGGCGGCTCATGTAAACTCGCCATTGTAGCTCCCGGCCGTCAATGTCCGACCCCGAAGCCTCCTATCCCCCGCTCGTCCTGACCTTCGCCGCATCGGATCCTTCCGGCGGCGCCGGCATGCAGGCGGACATCCTCACGCTCGCGAGCATGGGCTGCCATCCGCTGTCGGTGATCACCGCGATCACGGTGCAGGATTCGCTCGGCGTCGAAGGCATGCTCGCCATCGACTCGGACTGGGTCGCCGACCAGGCGCGGCGCCTGCTCGAGGACATGCCCGTCGACGCATTCAAGATCGGCGTGCTCGGCAGCGTCGAGAACATCGCGGCCATCGCGGAGATCGTGTCCGATTATCCGGACGTGCCGCTGATCTTCGATCCCGTGCTTGCGTCCGGACGCGGCGACGAGCTTGCCGACGACGACATGACGCATGCGATGCGCGAGCTGCTCCTGCCGCAGACGACCGTCGCTCACGCCCAACAGCGTGGAGGTGCGCCTGCTCGCGGAGGACGAGGAAGACGGACGAGCAGTCGGACAGCCTTGCGCAATGCGCCGCGAAGCTCGTCGACAACGGGCTGCGAGTACGTGCTCGTCACGGGGACGCACGAGAACACGACCGACGTCGTCAACACGCTCTACGGCAAGAGCGGCGTCGTGCGCACGGACAACTGGCCGCGGCTGCCCGGCTCGTATCATGGCTCCGGCTGCACGCTTGCCTCCGCCATTGCGGCGATGCTCGCCAACGGACTCGACGCTTCCGAAGCCGTTCGCGAGGCGCAGGAATTCACGTGGCAGGCGCTGCGCAAGGCGTACCGTCCCGGCATGGGTCAGTTCCTGCCCGACCGCCTGTTCTGGGCGCGCGAGGAAGCCGAGGCGCGCAGCGAGGACACGGAGCCCGCGCGATCCGCCGATGCGCATTGACCGCCTGCGCGGGCTGTACGCGGTGACGCCGGACGAGAACGACACCGCGCGCTTGTGCGCGATGGTCGGTGCGGCGATCGACGGCGGCGCCACCGCTGTCCAGTACCGCAACAAGAGCGCGGACGCCGCGCTGCGCGCCGAGCAGGCGCAGGCTCTCGCGAACGTGTGCCGGCAGCGCGGCGCGCTCTTCATCGTCAACGACGATCCGCCGCTCGCACGCGAGGTCGACGCGGACGGCGTGCACGTCGGCGAGGACGACGCGGCCGTTGCGCAGGCGCGCTCGTGCGTGAAAGAAGGTCGCATCGTCGGCGTGTCGTGCTACGACGACCTCGCTTCCGCGCAAGCCGCCGCACGCGCCGGCGCCGACTACGTCGCGTTCGGCAGCTTCTTCCCGTCGCGGGTCAAGCCGGATGCGCGGCGCGCCGACCTGTCCCTCGTCGCCGCCGCCAAGTCGCTCGGCGTGCCCGTCGTCGGCATCGGCGGCATCACCGCCGCAGAACGCGCCGTTGCTTGTGGACGCCGGCATCGACGCGGTCGCCGTCATTTCCGACGTGTTCGGGCATGACGACCTGGCCGACATCGGGACGGCCGCGGCGCGCATCGCCGCGTGCTTCGAGTCGTGACGAGCCGGAACGACGAGCTCTTCGCTCGCGCGCAACGCACGATCCCGGGCGGCGTCAACTCCCCGGTGCGCGCGTTCCGCGCGTCGGCGGCACGCCGCGCTTCTTCGCCCGCGGCGAAGGGCGCGTACGTGTGGGACGCCGACGGCAAGCGCTACATCGACTACGTCGGCTCGTGGGGGCCGGCGATCCTCGGGCACGCGCATCCGGCGGTCGTGCGCGCCGTGCAGGAAGCGGCGACGCGCGGACTCTCGTTCGGCGCGCCGACGGAGCTCGAGGTCGAGCTCGCGGAAACACTCGTGCGCCGGCTGCCTTCGCTCGACATGGTGCGTCTCGTGTCGTCGGGCACCGAGGCGACGATGTCGGCGCTGCGCCTCGCGCGCGGTTTCACGGGCCGCGCCGAAGATCCTCAAGTTCGAAGGCTGCTACCACGGCCACGGCGACAGCCTGCTCGTGAAGGCAGGCTCGGGCGCGCTCACGCTGCGGCCAGCCGTCGTCGGCAGGCGTGCCGCCCGGCATTGCGGAGCTCACGATCGTCGCGCCGTACAACGATCTCGATCGCGGTCGAGGCCGCGTTCGCGGCGAACGCAGGCGAGATCGCGGCGGTCATCGTCGAGCCCGATCGCCGGCAACATGAACCTCGTGATGCCGCCGCGAAGGCTTCCTCGCAGGCCTGCGCGCGCTGTGCACGCGTCACGGCAGCGTGCTCATCTTCGACGAGGTGATGACGGGGTTTCGCGTGCACTCGCAGGGCGTGCAGGGCATGACCGGCGTCGTGCCCGACCTCACGACGCTCGGCAAGGTGATCGGCGGCGGCATGCCCGTCGGCGCGTTCGGCGGACGGCGCGACATCATGGAAGCGATCGCACCGCTCGGTCCGGTGTACCAGGCCGGAACGCTGTCGGGCAATCCGGTCGCCGTCGCGGCCGGCATCGCCACGCTCGCGCTGACGGAAGTCAGCGGGCTTCTACGATGCGCTCGCAGCGCGAACGCGCGCGTTCGTCGACGGCTTGTCGGAAGCGGCCGCCCGCACGGGCGTCGAATTCTGCGCGCAATCGGTCGGCGGCATGTTCGGCCTTTATTTCGCCCGGACGATTCCCGATTCGTACGAGACGGTGATGACCTGCGACAAGGAGCGCTTCAAGCGCTTCTTCCACGCGATGCTCGACGCGGGCGTGTATCTCGCGCCGTCGGCATTCGAAGCGGGCTTCGTGTCGGCCGCGCACAGCGACGACGACATTGCGCAGACGGTCGCCGCGGCGGAACGGGCCTTCGCGAGGCTCTAAGGTGCCCGAGCTGCCCGACGTCGAGCTGTATCGCGAAGCGCTCGATGCGCGCGTACTCGGCAGGAAGCTTCGCAGCGTCACCCTGAAAAGTCCCTTCGTCCTGCGCACGGCGGTGCCGCCGCTGCCTGCGCTCTTCGGCCGCACCGTCACGTCGATCGATCGCATCGGCAAGCGCATTGCATTCGGATTCGACGGGGACTTCTTCCTGGTCGTGCACCTGATGATCGCGGGGCGCCTGCAATGGAAGCCGGAAGGCGGCAAGGCGCCGGCGAAGATCACGCTGGCGGTGTTCGACTTCGAAAGCGGCGAGCTCGCCCTCACCGAAGCCGGGACGCGCAAGCGCGCGTCGCTGCACGTCGTCCACGGACGCGAAGCGCTCGCCGCGTTCGACCCCGGCGGACTCGACGTGATGACTGCCACGCGCGACGAGTTCGAGTCCCGCCTGCGCAGCGAGAACCACACGCTCAAGCGTTCGCTGACCGATCCGACGCTGTTCAGCGGCATCGGCAACGCCTATTCCGACGAGATACTGCATCGCGCGAAGCTCTCGCCGCTCGCGATGTCGCAGAAGGTCTCGACCGAGCGAAGTCGACTCGGTTGCTCGACGCGACGCGCGACGTGCTGTTCGAGTGGACCAATCGCTTGCGCGAGCAGGCGGGCGGATTGTTTCCGGCCAAGGTCACGGCCTTTCATCCGGAGATGGCGGTGCACGGCAGGTTCAAGGCGCCGTGCCCCGTGTGCGGCGCGCCCGTGCAGCGCATCGTGTACGCCGAGAACGAAGCGAACTATTGCGCGCGCTGCCAGACGAAGGGCGTGGTGCTCGCGGATCGCGCGCTTTCACGCGTGCTGCACAAGGGCTTTTCGCGAAAGCTCCCGAAAACTTCTGATGGAGACGTCGAGACATGAAAGGCTATGTCTCGCCGTCTTTGCTTTGTTGCTCCCTTCGCAGATCCAACGGTGAGGGAAGCCGCAGCTTGTTCACGTGCTGCGCATCCGGCGCCGAGCCATCGGGCCGCCGGCCCAGGAAGTAGTCGCGCTGCCACCCGGCCTTGCGCGCCGACTGGTCGCCTGCATTGAAGCGCTGCATGAACTCGTCGCGGCGATCCTTCCATGCGAGCGCCTGCGCCATGAGCTCCGGATCGTCCGCGAGATTGCGAATCTCGGGTGTCGTGTCCGCAACCGCGCCTGTCGGCACCGGATACACGAGGCAGATCGGCTCGCCCTTCTGGAGCGCACGCGTCCGGGACGCGTCATCTGCCAGTTCATCGTGAACGGGTAGGGCAGCCAGTCGGTCTCGATGACGCCCGTGAGCGGCGCGATGCCGTCCTTCGGCAGGTTGGTCGGTCCCGTCGCCACGAGATTCCAGCCGGGCTCCGTGCGGAACAGGTACGTGAGATGGAACGTGATGATCCCGAACGCGAAGTGCGTGACGACGTACTGCGCGAGGTGGCGAAAGCCGTCGAGCGCGCGCAATTGCACGTTTCGTGCATGCGGTCCTCCGTCCCATGCCGCCTCGAAGTCGCACACGCACGTCACCTCCCACCCATGGGCGTTGGCGATGGCGAGCGGCAGGCAGCGGTAGGCATGGCGTTCGGGAATACGGTCCATCCAGTCGCGCGACGGCGGCGCGGCACGCAGCGGCAGGGTCTCGGGAAAGAGCGCGTACGCCGTGAGTTTCATGCCGCGAATTCTAGCGGCGCGAACGAATCCGCCTAAACCGTTGTCCCATAACGCCTTCCACGGCTTTGCCCCGCTTTTACCGTTGGCTGGCGAATGCTAGAATTGCAGGCTTTTCCTTGAATAATCAAACGGTTTCTTCGATGCGCCTGACATGGACGTGACCGCCCGCAAGCGGCTTGGCGAGATCCTGATCGAGCGCGGCAAGCTCGACCAGCCGACGCTCGAGCGCGCCCTTGCGCCTCCAGCAGGAGTCGGAGGAGCGCCTTGGCGCGCTGCTGGTGACCCTCGGCGTCGTCGCGCAGCGCGACGTCGCCGATGCGCTTGCCGAGCAGCTCGCGCTGCCGCTCGTCGATGCGGCGAGCTACCCCGAGTTCCCGATCCTCGAGGAACGCGTGTCGACGCGCTTCCTGCGCGAGACGCGCGTGCTGCCGCTGCGCGAGGACGACACCGAGGTCGCGCTCGCCATGGCGGACCCCACGGACACGTACACGATCGGCGCGTTCGAGATGGTCACCGGGCGTTCGGTGAAGCCGATGGTGGCGATCCCGAGCGAGCTCGAGGCGGCGCTCGAGCGGCTCTACGGCACGGGCAAGTCGGCGCAGAGCCAGGTGATCGGCGACGTCGAGACGCGCGTCGACGACCTCGACTTCGATGCGGACGTGCAGCAGCTGAAGGACCTCGCGTCCGAAGCGCCGGTCATCCGGTTGGTCAGCGTCATCATCACCAATGCGCTCGACATGCGCGCATCGGACATCCACGTCGAGCCGTTCGAGAATCGCCTCGCGGTGCGCTACCGCGTCGACGGCGTGCTGCACGACATCGAGTCGCCGCCCAAGCGTCTCGCGGCCGCCGTGATCTCGCGCATCAAGATCATGGCGAACCTCGACATCGCGGAGCGCCGCCTGCCGCAGGACGGCCGCATCCGGCTGCGCGTGCAGGGCAAGGAGATCGACCTTCGCGTGTCGACGGTGCCGACGATGCACGGCGAGTCGGTCGTGATGCGGATCCTCGACAAGGGCGGCGTCGCGCTCGACTTCCACAAGCTGGGCTTCATGGAGGACACGCTCAAATCCTTCATCGACGTGCTCATGCAGCCGCACGGCATCCTGCTCGTGACCGGGCCAACCGGCTCGGGCAAGACGACGACGCTCTATACCGCGCTCGACCGCCTGAACCAGCCCGACGTGAAGATCCTCACCGTCGAGGACCCGGTCGAGTACCAGATGGTCGGCATCAACCAGATCCAGGTGAAGCCGCAGATCGACCTCACGTTCGCCAACGCGCTGCGCTCGATCGTGCGGCAGGATCCGGACGTCATCATGATCGGCGAGATCCGCGATCTCGAGACCGCGCAGATCGCCGTGCAATCGGCGCTGACCGGCCACCTCGTGATGTCGACCGTGCACACCAACGACGCCGCGTCGACCGTGAACCGGCTCCTCGACATGGGCGTCGACGACTACCTGCTCACGTCCACCGTCATCGGCATCCTTGCGCAGCGCCTCGTGCGCAAGCTGTGCCCGCATTGCAAGGAGCCGTATCACGCGCTGCCCGAAGTCGTGGAGCAGCTCGGCATCGCGAAGCTCGCCGGCAGCGGCGACGTGACGCTCTTCCACGCGAAGGGCTGCGGCCAATGCAGCAACACGGGCTACATGGGGCGCTTCTGCATCCTCGAGATGCTGCCCATGACCGATCCGCTGCGAACGCTCGTGATGAAGCACGCGAACTCGAGCGAGCTCAAGGGCGAGGCGCAGCGCGGCGGGATGGTGTCGATGTACGAGGACGGCATGCGCAAGGCGCTCGCCGGCCAGACGACGTTCGAAGAAGTCCTGCGCGTCACGCGCGAAGGCTAGCGCCGCAGGACATGCCTCTCTACCGTTACCGCGCCGTCAGCACCGACGGGCGAAGTCGCCGTCGGCGAGCTCGACGCCGCCAACGAGAGCGAGATCGTCGATCGCCTGCGCGATCGCGGCCTGATGCCGATGCAGATCGCGCACGCCGCCGGCGTGGCGATCGCCTCGTCGGGCGTGGTTGCGTCCAAGGGCGCGCGCCGGCGCTGGTTCGAGTCGAAGACGGTCACGCGCGACCAGTTGCTCGCGGTGACGCGCGAGCTTGCAACGCTGCTGCGCGCGGGCCTCACGCTCGACCGCGCGCTCGAGATCCTCGGCGGCCTTGCGCCGACGCCGGCAGTGGCGACCATGCTGCAGGGCATTCGCGACGACGTGCGCGGCGGCAAGGCGCTGTCGCAGGCGCTCGACGCGCGGCGGGAAGTCTTCTCGCGCTTCTTCGTGAACATCGTGCGTGCGGGCGAGGCGGGCGGCGCGCTCGGCGAGGTGATGCAGCGGCTCGCCGATACGATGGAGCGCAACAAGGAGCTGCGCGAGTCGGTCAAGTCGGCGCTCATCTACCCGTCGCTGCTCGTGATGGTCGCGGTGGTGTCGGTGGCGATCCTGCTCGTGTTCGTCGTTCCGCAATTCGAGTCGACGTTCGCGCAGGCGGGCAAGGCGCTGCCCGTGCCCACGATGGTCGTGGTGCTCATCGGCAAGTTCATGCGCGGCTACTGGTGGGCGCTGCTCGGATGCACGTTCCTCTTCGTGATGTGGTATCGCCGGCGCGGGCAGCTGCTTGCGGTACGGCGCCACCGCGACGGCAAGCGCCTGCGCATGCCGCTCCTGGGCGACCTCCTGGCGAAGGTTGAAACCGCGCGGTTCGCGCGCACGCTCGCGACGCTGCTCGCCAACGGCGTCACGCTGCTGTCGGGCCTCGCCATCGTGAAGGAGACGATGACCAACACCGTGATGGCCGAGGCGCTCGACGGGGTCATCGCCAAGCTGCGGGAGGGCAAGGGATTCGGGCGTCCGCTCGCCGAAACCGGGCTGTACCCGCGGCTCGCCACGCAGATGATCCTCGTGGGCGAGGAATCGGGGCGCCTCGAGGAGATGCTGGCGCGCGTGGCCGACGTGTACGACCGCGAGGTGCAGGCCGCGATCAAGCGCTTCCTCGCGGTGCTCGAGCCGGCGCTGATCCTGTCGCTTGCCGTCCTGATCGGCGGCATCGTGTTCTCGATCCTCATGGGGGTCATGGGCATGAGCGAACTCGTGCTCTGATCGCAAGTCTCAATCACAGCCACGCCCTTCGCGCGCTGCCGTCGACGAAGGCACGGGCGAATCAACGAAGGAACAACGAATGACGAACAATCGCATTGCAGGACGGCGCGCCGCGCGCGGCATGACGCTCATCGAGATCCTGGTCGTGCTGGTGCTGCTCGGCATCGTCATGGGCATCGTGGCCGGCAACTTCATCGGCCAGGGCGAGGAAGCCAAGCGCAAGGCGGCATCCATCGAGATCTCGCAGATCGTCAATACGCTCGACCTCTTCAAGCTCGAGATCGGCCGCTACCCCACGTCGCAGGAAGGGCTGCAGGCCCTCATCACCGCGCCGTCGGGCGTCAACAACTGGAACGGCCCGTACTGGAAGAAGGGCACGGTGCCCAAGGACCCGTGGGGCAACGAGTACAAGTACGTCGCACCCGGCGCGAAGGGGCCGTACGACATCATCTCGTACGGCGCGGACGCCAAGGAAGGCGGCGAAGGCCCGAACAAGGATGTCAGCTCTGCCCAGTAATCGAGCTCTCGCGCTCGCGAAGATGCGACGCGCCCGGGGTCTCACCTTGATCGAGATCCTGGTGGTGCTCGTCATCATCGGGATCGTCACCGCCATCTCGTTGCCGATGGTGATGGGAACGTCCAACGCGGAGATGCGCAGCGCGGCGCGCCAGCTCGCGTCGGGCCTGCGCCTTGCGCGCAGCGAAGCGGTGTCGCAGCGTCGCGAGACGTTCCTCGTCATCGATCTCGCGGGGCGCAGGTTCAAGGTCGACCGCGATGCACGCGAGTATCCGCTGCCGCGTCACATGGAGCTCAAGCTCTTCACGGCGCAGAAGGATCTCGTCGACGAGAAGGTCGGCTCCATCCGCTTCTATCCCGACGGGGGCAGCAACGGCGGCCGCATCACGCTTGGCAGCGGCGATCGCAAGTACGAAGTCGACGTCGACTGGCTCACCGGCCGCGTCGCGATACTCGACTGATGATGAATTCGCCTGCACGCTCGCGGCGTTCACGTGGCTTCTCGCTCATCGAGGTGCTGGTTGCCTTCGTCATCCTCGCGCTCGTCGCCACCGCGCTGTTCCGGCTCTTCTCGTCCTCGCTCACCAACGCATCGGCTGCCGAGGAGTGGAGCCGCGCGGTGCAGGTGGCCGAGTCGCACCTTGCGAGTGCGGCGGCAGCACAACCGCTGCAAGGAAATGGCCGAGCGCGGCACCGAGTTCGACGGCCGCGTGAAGTGGGAAACCGCGGTGGCGCCGTACGTCGCGACTGACATCGATCCCGACCTCGAGAAGGCCTCGGACACGCTCGCCACGCGCCTGTATCGCATCACGTGCGAAGTGCGCTACGTGGGCGGCGACGGCAAGGAGCGCACGCTCTCGCTGGCCACGATGCGCGTCGGCGCGCGGAGCCCGACGTGAGCGCTCGTCGTTCGCACGCACGCGGCTTCACCTTGATCGAGCTCATGGTCGCGCTCGCGCTGTTCGCGATGCTCGCGAGCATCCTGTTCGGATCGCTGCGCCTCGCCGGCCGCAGCGCCGACGCCGGCGAGGAGAAGGCGCAAGCGAGCTCCGGCATGCGCCTCGCGAGCGATTACCTGCGCGAGCAGCTTGCGTCGCAGCATCCGCAGCGCATGCGCAAGATGCTCGAGTTCCCGCTCCTCTTCGGCGGCACAGGCGAGGAGCTTCGCTTCACCGCCACGCTGCCGGGTCGCGTGGGCGTCGGCGGCATGTGGTACTACAAGCTTGCCGTTGCGAACGTGCCCGGCAAGCAACAGCCCGCGCTCGTTCTTTCGCGCGTCATGCCGGATCTCGACGGACTTTCGCTGCCCGGGTTCGACGACGCGGAGCGATCGGTGCTCGCCGACGACGTCAAGTCGGTCAAGATCAGCTACTTCGGGCGTGACCGCGGCGTGGCACTCGACCAGGCGCCGACGTGGCGCAACACGTGGGACGACACGCAGCTCCTGCCGGTCCTCGTGCAGATCGAGGTCGTCCCGCGCAACGGCGAGCCGTGGCCGCCGATTCTCGTCGCGCCGCGCGCCGCGCCGGAAGCAGGGTGTCGCGCGTGGGACAGCTTCGCGAGTGCAGTGCGTGGGCGCATAGGACATGGGCACCCGCGCTCGACAATCCGGCATCGCCATCATCATGGTGCTGTGGCTCACCATCATGCTCACCGTCATCGCGAGCGGATTCGCGTTCTCGATGCGCAGCGAAGCGTTGTCCGCGCGCAATGCGCTGTCGCTCGCGCAAGCGCGCACGGCAGCCGACGGCGGCATCGAGCGCCTGGCGTACGAGCTGACGCGCCCGCGCATGACCGCGTCGTGGACCGCGGACGGCGTCGAGCACGCGTGGAAGGACGGCGACGTGTCGGTCAGCGGTTCGGCGGTCGACGAGTCGGCGCGCATCGACGTCAATTCGGCGCCCGAGGCGCTGCTGCGCGGGCTCATCGAGCACGTGGGCGGGACCGACCAGGAAACCGCCGCGCGCATCACCGACGCGATCCAGGATTGGCGCGACGCCGACGAGCTTCGCCGCCCCAACGGCGCCGAAGCGGCCGACTACCAGTCCGCGGGCCTCAAGCAAAAGCCTTCGAATGCGCCGTTCGAGACGGTGAGCGAGGTCTCGCGCGTCATGGGCGTCACGCCCGCCATCTACGCGCGCATTGCCGACAGCCTGACCGTGCATTCACGACAGCCTGGCATCAACGCGATGCTCGCGTCGCGCGACGTCCTGCTGGCACTGCCCGCCGCGACGCCGGAACTGGTCGACGCCTACCTGCAGCAGCGTGCCGATGCGCGTGCCTCCAAGCTGCCGGTACCGCCATTTCCGGCCGCCGCGAGCTTCGTCGCAGGAGCGGTTCCTGTATGGCACATCCGCACCGCGGCGATCGCACCCGATGGTGTAACCTTCGTCCGCGAGGCGGTCATCCGGCCATCGGGCGACCCCCGCCGCCCGCTGCTCACATTGAACTGGCGGGAGGGAAACATGGTCGCAGCACCTGTCGCCATCGCCGGCACGCCCGCCGCCGAGGCTCGAAAGTAGAAGAACATGGCCGACCGTGAACTCGCCTTGCCGTCGTACGGCGCCCGCTTCCGCGACATGGCTCGCCGGAGCGGGCTCGCCGGCTTCTGGCAATGGTGGCGCGGCGAGCTCGCGGCGCTGGTTCCGTCCGCACCGCGCGCCGCGATCGCCCGGCGCCGCATGCGCCCGGTCCTCGTGTTCGCGGGCGACCGCGCGACGCTTTGGCGGGCCGTGAACGAGGAGGGCCAGCCGGTCATGCAGCCGTCGCGCGAGGTCTCGCTCGCGGACGACGCCGACGGCAGCGCGGCGATGGCGTCGCTGCCGCGCACGGGCCGCGCACCGCGCGTGGTCGTGAGCCTCGTCCCGCAGGATTGCCTGCGCAAGCGCCTGACGCTGCCGGCCGCGGTCGAGGAGAACCTGCGCGCAGGCCCTTGCGTACGACCTCGACCGCCACACGCCCTTCAAGCCGGAGGAGCTCTACTTCGACGCGTCGGTGATCGATCGCAACCCCGCGCGCGGGACGATCACCGTCGATCTCGCCGCCGCGCGACGCACCGCCGTCGATCCGGCGTTGAAGCATGTCGCCGCGTGGGGTGCCGAAGTGGTTGCGGTCGTTCCCGACACGCCGGCCAACGCCGGCCAGTCGCGGCTCAACCTGCTGCCGCGCGAAATGCGCACGACGCGACCGCTCATGCGCCGCTTCGACGTGTGGGTGCCGATCGTGCTGCTCGGCCTCCTCGCGATCGCCGCGGCCGCGATCCCGCTGTGGCAGAAGCGTCACTACGTGCAGCAGCTCGACCTCGAAACCGAACGACGCGCGCGCACGCGCCGCGGTATCGGAGAACCTGCGCACCGTGCTCAATGCTCGTGTCGGCGACTACAACTTCGCGCTCGAGCGCAAGTACGCGTTCCCGGGTGCGCTGGCAGTGGTCGACACGGTGAGCAAGCATCCTGCCCGACGATACCTGGCTCACCCAGTTCGAGATCAAGACGCTCGCCAAGGGCAAGGAGACGCAGCGCGACGTGATGCTGCGCGGCGAGACGGCCAATGCCGGGCGGCTCGTGCAGCTGTTCGAGGAATCGCAGATGTTCACGCAAGCGGCGCAGCGCGGTCCGACGACGAAGATCCAGCCGGGGCCGGGCGAGATCTTCGACCTTGGCGCGCAATTGAAGCCGCAAGCCCCGCCGCCCCCGGTCACCACGGCGGTGACCGTCGCGCCTCCCGCTGCCGCTGCTCCCGCGTCACCCGCCGGCGCAGCGCCCGCGCAACCGGCGCCCGTCCCGGCGCCTGCGCCTGCGCCGGCAGCCCCCGAGGGCAGCGAAGCCGTGACGCCGGCGCCGATTGCCCGCATGTCGCCCGCCGGGCAGCGCAATCTCGCGATCGCGCTCCTCGTGTTCGCGGTCATCGCGGTCCTCGTGGTGCTCCTCGGTCCCGTCGTCTCCTGCACCGGCACTACGACGCCGCGATCGCCGACCTGAGCGATCGGCTCGAGCGTTACCGGCGCGTCGCCGCGCAGGCGCCCGAGCTCCGCCAGGCGCTCGAGGTGATGAAGGAGAAGGACGGCCGCCGGTTCTATCTCAAGAACACCGCGCCCAACCTCGCCAACGCGGAGCTGCTCGGACCTGGTGCGCGCGGCCATCGAGAACAACGGCGGCCGCATCACGACGAGCCAGAATCCAGGCGCTGCGCGACGAAGGCAGCTTCCGGCAGCTCACGGTGAACGTCCAGTTCTTCGCGACGACGCCGGCGCTCGCGAAGATCCTGTACGCGCTCGATACGCAGGTGCCGTATCTCGTCGTCGACAACTGTCGGTGCGGCCGCTCAATGCGTTCCGCGGCTTCAAGCCCGCGGCGGGCCAGGAGCCGGAGAACAACGTGCAGCTCGACGTGTCGGCGCTCGCCTATCCGGAGGCGCCGCGCGTCGCCAGCGGCGCCGAAATGAACGGAGGACCTCGATGAACACGCTTCGATCTTCCGCTGCGCGGCGCGCTCGTGTGGATGGCGCCCTTCGCGTTGCTCGCGCTGCTGCTCGCGTGGCAGACCGACTGGGGACGCGCGTTCGCGCGCACGCCGCCCGCCGAGTCGGCCGCGGCACCCGCAGCCGCTGGCCGTGGCGCTGCTGCCGGAGTACCAGCCCGCGGCGACGCCGGACGAAGAACAAGCGACGTCGTCGAGCGCACGCTCTTCAATCCGACGCGCCGTCCCGCGCCCGTCGCCGTTGCGGAAGCCGCGAAGCCCAAGATGCAGCGCGGCCAGTTCACGCTCGCCGGCACCATCGTCGTCGACGGCAAGACGACTGCGCTTCCTGCAAGGAAGTCAGCGGCGGCAAGTCGCGTCGCGTGCTGCAGGGCGAGAGCATCAACGGCATGACGGTCGCGCGAGGTCGCGTCCGACCGCGTGACGCTCAAGATGGGCGACGAGAGCGAGGACCTGATCCTCAAGGTCGCCGCCGGGCCGAAGACCACCATCCAGCCCGTCGTGCCCGAACCAGCCGGTCACGGCGACCGGCGCTCCTCCGCCGGGACGCAGGCGATCCCGATGCAGGCGGGTCCGGGCGGGCAGGTGCGCGACGTCGCCGACGTGCTGGCGGAGCGCCGCCGCGCCGCACGCGCAGCCGAAGCCGCCGCTGCGGGGCTCGCCGCCGGGCGACGCCGGTACCCACGCCGCCCGGCACCGCCGTGACGGCCCCGAACATGCCGCCCGTCCCGCAAGGCGACGCGAACAGCGGCGACCCGCGCTGGCAGGGCGTCTACCAGCGTTATCAGCAACCACGCGGCCGATGACGCGAGCCATCGGCACTTGCGACAATCGCGCGGCCCGGTTCGGCGCCGGGCTGGCGCGTAGCCCCCGCACGACCACGAGCCACTCACAACAATATCGATGAAACGACCACTTCTCTCCGCGGCGGCCATTTGCGCGCTGCCGCTGCTCGCTCGTCGGCGTGCCAGACGCCGCCGCCGGCGCCAGCGGGCGACGCCCCTGCGCCCAAGTCGGCGATCCGCCCCCAAGGGGATGTCGCCTGCGCTCGCCGACGCCACGGCGGCGCGCGGCGGCCGGCATGCCGTCCACGCAGGACAAGATGCACGCGCACATCTACCGCGGCACGGGCGTCGTCGTGAAGGGCCAGCGCCCGGCGGCGGCGTGCCCGTTCCGCCGCAGGCCCAGCCTGCCGCGGCCGGCGGCGATGCGTCCTCAACTTCGAAGGCGCCGACCTGCGCGAAGTCGTGCGAACGATCCTGGGCGACATCCTCAACGAGACGTACACGATCGACCCCGCCGTCGGCGGCACCGTCACCATGCGCACGTCGTCGGGCATCCCGCGCGACGCGCTGCCGGCGACGCTCGAGACGCTCCTGCGCATGAACGGCGCGACGATGGTGAAGAGCGGCGGGCTCTACATGATCGTCCCGCAGGCGGCCGCCGTGCGCGGCAACGTCACGCCGCAGCTCGGCAGCTCGTCGCGCGCGCTGCCCGCCGGCTTCTCGGTGCAGATCGTCCCGCTCAAGTACGTCGGCGTGCGCGAGATGATGCGCATCCTCGAGCCGTTCGCGCGCGATGCGCAGGCGGTGCGGCCGGACGAGCTCCGCAACATGCTCGTCCTCGCCGGCACCGAGCGCGAGCTGCGCCATCTGATGGACACCATCGAGATGTTCGACATCGACTGGATGGCGGGCATGTCGGCGGGCGTGTTCACGCTGCAGAACTCGGACGTGAAGGAGGTGATGAAGGAGCTCGAGAAGATCGTCGGCGACCGCAATACGAGCCCGATCACGGGCATCCTCAAGATCGTGCCGATCGAGCGCATGAACGCGATCCTCGTCGTGACGCCGCAGCCCGCGTACCTCGACGAGGTCAAGAAGTGGATCGATCGGCTCGACCGCAGCACGGATGCCGGCGGCGGCCTGCAGTTCTACGTCTACCATCTCCAGAACACGCGCTCGGAACGGCTCGCGCCGCTGCTGCAGCAGGCGTTCACCGGTCGGGTGACGCAGCCGCAGGCGGCTTCCGCGCCGACGGTCGCGCCCGGTACGCCCGCGGGGACGATCGTCAATCCGCCGACGTTCGCAGCGCAGACGCCGGCAACGACCACGCCCCCGGCCGTCGCGGCCGTGGTCAACCAGGTGACCGCCGGGGGACCTGGCGGTCCCGGTGGTGCGCAGGGCACCGGCATCGTCCGCAACCTGCAGGTCGTGGCCGACAAGGACGCGAACACGCTCCTCATCATCGCCACCGCCGCCGAGTACTCGATCATCGAGCAGGCGCTGCGCAAGCTCGACATCCCGCAGCGCCAGGTGATCATCGAGGTCACGATCGCGGAGGTGGCGCTCACCGACGACCTGCAGTTCGGCGTCGACTGGCTCTTCAAGGGCGGCGCGCCGTCCGGCCGCGGCACCGGCGGCCTGCTGACCAACAACCTCATCACGAAACCCGTCAATCCGGCGCTGCCCACGCCGACCGACTCGCCGGCGGCCGCGCTGACGAAGGGGTTCACGTACATCATCAACAACGCGAACTTCCCGGGCGGCGTGCAGGCGGTGCTGCGCCTTCTCGACACCTACGGCAACACGAAGATCGTCGCCAATCCGCACGTCGCCGCGCTCGACAACCAGAAGGCGACGATCAAGGCGGGCGACCGCATCCCGATCAACCAGCAGACATTCGTCGGGACGACTACGGGGGCGCAGACCAACGCCGTCACGACGACGTCGCAGTACATCGACACGGGCGTGCTGCTGCAGGTGACGCCGCACATCAACGCGGGCGGCCTCGTGGCGCTCGACGTGCAGGCGGAGGTCAGCAATCCGGGCAACCCTCGTCCCCAACGAAGCGCCCGCCGATCAACACGCGCTCGGTCCAGACCTACGTTTCGGTCCAGAGCGGCCAGACGATGATCATGGGCGGACTCATCAGCCGACACGCGGCAGAACGCGTCCAACGGCCTGCCGTGGCTTGTCGCGCATACCGATCCTGGGCGGGCTCTTCGGCAGCCAGGAGCTCAAGAACAGCCGCACCGAGCTCGTGTTGTTCATTACACCGCGCGTGGTGGAGAACGAGCTCGACGTGCGCGGCGCCATCGACGACCTGCGCAGGAAGATGGAGAACCTCGATGCGGTCTTCCCGCTGATCCGCCCGATCATCGGCCCGGTCTTCCCTGGCGGCACCGTCAACCCGGGCCTCGCGCCCTTCACCACGCAGGGCTTCGGCGAGGTCGCACCCCTGCCGCGGCCCCTCGTCGAGCCCGCAGGAACAGCGGTAAACGTGTAGTTGTGGACGCTTTTCGCGGGGCACGAAAGCCCCGCGAGGCGCGCCTGCGCATTGACGCTCGCGGCCGATTTCTATATATTGCGCGGTCAGCCGCGGGGCGCTCGTTGTCATTACGGTTCATCTTTCCCGGCCCGGCGGCTCGACGCAAGGTGTCCAAAAATTGGTAGTTTTTGCTTCATTTCCTGATTTTCGCGGCAATTCCCCCGGTCGCGTCGCCATTTCCCGACATGCCTGTCGGGTTCTGGCGACACTTGGCTTGTTCGTGCTCGCAGGCTGCGCATCCACCACGCAGCCCGGCGTCACGGCGGCCGCGCCCGCCTCGAGCGCGACATCTCCCGAAGCCAAGCAGGACCTCGTCCGGCGGCGCGCGCTGTCGCGCTGGGACCTGCTGATCAAGGACGACATGGACGCGGCTTACGCGTACCTGAGCCCTGGCTCCCGAGAGACGACGCCCCTCGAGAAATTCAAGAAGAACTTCCGCCGCGGCGCGTTTCGCGAGGCACGCGTGGACACCATCACCTGCGACGGCGACGCCTGCGTCGCAAGGATTTATGTCACGTACGACCACCCGAAGATGAAAGGCATCACCACGCCCGTCGCGGAGTCGTGGATCATCGACGGCGGCCAAGCCTGGCTCGTCTATGGCGGAAGCTGAAAACTCCGTAAAGGTGTCGCTCTTTTGAGACGTTGCGGAAAATCCACACTCCGGTACAGTTCAGGCGCGCTTTCGTTTGTAATAACCCGTCGCCTGTAATACCATTCGCAGTGCTGTCGGTCCCTTACGTGATCACGTCAAACGGCAATCAAGAGGAGTCATTACCCACTATGAATACGTTCAAACAGAAGTCGCTGTACGCCGCTCTCGCGGGACTCGGCGCACTCGGTGCGACTGGCGTCGCGCAAGCGGTGTCGGTCAACCAGAACGGGCTTGGTCAAGTCCTGATCTACCCGTACTACACGGTCCGTACGGTACCGACCGGTATCGCTGGAACCGACGCTGCCTACAACTCGCTGCTGTCGGTCGTCAACTCGACCGGCTCCGCGAAGGCCGTCAAGGTCCGCTTCCTCGAAGGCAAGAACAGCCGAGAAGTTCTCGACTTCAACTTGTACCTGTCGGCGAAGGACGTCTGGACCACCGCGATCATCCCGACCACGGACGGCGCGGGCATCTTCACGGCGGACAAGTCCTGCACGATCCCGAAGGTCTCGTCGAGCTCCGCCTCGCCGACGACGTTCGTCAACTTTGCATTCACGGGCAGCAACGACGACAAGGGCGGCACCTCGCTCGATCGTACGCGTGAAGGCTATGTCGAAATCATCGAAATGGGCGACGTGAACGGCAGCACGGCTGTCACGGCCACCCACACGAGTGGTGTCCCGGCCTGTACGGAAGCGCTGCTGATCGCCCCGGTCGCCCCGGCCAACACGGTGGCGGGCACGGGCGGCCTGTTCGGCTCGATGACGCTGGTCAACGTCCTCAAGGGCGAAGACTTCGGTGTCGATCCGACGGCTCTCGACGGCTTCTCGACCACGCCGCTGTGGTTCGATGCGGGCGACATCCGTCCGACGCTGGCCTTCGTCAACCCGAAGACCTCGGTCGTCGTGTCGGGCTTCAACGTGTACGTCACGCCGAACTGGCCGACGCTCGCCCCGGGCAACCCGGTCGACCCGGTCTCTGCGGTCCTGATGCACAACAACGTGTACAACGAGTTCGTGCTCGACGTCAGCACCAAGTCGGGCACCGACTGGGTCGTCACGTTCCCGACCAAGCGCGAGTACGTGTTCGCCGGCTCGGGCGTTGCGCAGAAGCTGTTCGAGAACAACTTCACGGCAAGCGGCTCGTGCGACACCGTGGTCCTGACGCAGTTCGACCGCGAAGAGCGCACGATCGTGTCGCAAGGCACGTTCTCGCCGCCGCCGCCGACGCTGACGGACTCGCTGTGCTGGGAAGCCAACGTGATCTCGTACGTGTACCCCGCTTCGTCGGCCACGCCGGCGCAATCGACGGTCCTCGGCTCGAAGAACTTCTCGACGGTCAAGACGGACTTCGTCAACGGTTGGGTTGACCTGGCATTCCCGCTGGTCGGCACGCGTCACCAGCTGGTCGGCCCGGGCTCGACGGTGTTCAACACGGCCCTCGGCACGGTTGCTCCCGCCACGACCACGACGTCGTTCAACGGCCTGCCGGTCATCGGCTTCGCCGCGATCACGTTCGAAAACGGCCAGCTGTCGCTCGGACCAGGACTGCTCCAGTCCAACTACGGCGGCAACTTCAATCACAAGACGACCACCAGCGTCGCGCCGTAATCCACGTTTTACAGCCGTACTCGGGGCGAGGAGCAATCCTCGCCCCTTTTTCTTGTAAGGGGGCGCGCCGCGCCCGAATGCTCGATGCCCCAATACCGAATCTCCCGCTGGGCGCTCCTGTTCGCGCTCGCCATCGCACCGCTGTCGCTGCATGCGCAGACCGCAGATACGGTGCTCATCTCCAACAGCCTCGCCAGGGTCACCCGCGCCGAGTACGACGCCGAGCTCCTCAAGCTGCCGGGTGACCTGCGCGAAGGCTTCGCCAACAACCCGCGGCGCGTCTACGAGCTCCTGCAGCGCATGCTGGTGCAGAAGTCGCTGGCCGCACAGGCACGCAACGCCGGGCTCGACAAGCGTCCCGACGTCAAGGCGCGGCTCGACCTCGAGGTCGAGAAGTTCCTGTCGGCCGTCGAGATCGAAGCGGTCGACGCCGCAGCAGTCGCCGAGTTCAACGCGAACATCGCGAGGTACGAGGCGCGTGCGCGCGAGCTGTACCTCGTCGACAAGTCGGCCTTCACGACCCCCGCGCAGGTGAGCGCGACCCACATCCTGTTCGATCCGAGAAAGCGCGGCGCCGAAGCAGCGCGAACCCTCGCGATCGAGACGCGCGCGAAGATCGCCGCCGGCGCGGACATGGGCAAGCTAGCGCGCGAGATTTCCGACGATCCATCGTCGTCGCAAAACGCCGGTACGCTCGGATGGTTCTCCCAGAAGGACATGGACCCGTCGTTCGCCGCCGCTGCGTTCGCCCTTGCGAACGTCGGTGATGTGTCGGAGCCGGTGCAATCGCAATTCGGATGGCACGTGATCCGTCTCGACGGCAAGCGGGCGGGAGCCGTCAAACCCTACGAAGAGGCACGCGACCAGATCATGACGGAGCTGCGCAAGCGCGCGATCGAGGAAAAGCGCGAGGCGGCCGTTTCCGCCATCCGCAAGGATCCCAAGGCGTCGATCAACCGCGACGCCGTCGATGCGCTGACTCCCAAGGTCGATCCCGAGGCCATCCGCCGGGCGCAGGAAGCAGTCTCGGGCGCGGTCGCACCGCCGCCGGCGCTCAAGTAAGCCGGCGGAGTATGCTCGCGCGCATGCGAGTGCCATCGCACGCCGCAGTGCCGGCCGCGTCGGCGAGCGTTCGTGCGCGCGCGCTCTTTCGCAATTTCCTGCGCCGCGAGCTGTTCACGCGTTACCTCGGCAGCGTCACCGGCCTCGCGTGGGCTTTCGTTCATCCGCTCGTGCTGCTCGTCGTCTATCACTTCGTCTTCACCACGGTGTTCAAGACGGAGCGCTTCGGCAACGAGAGCTTTCTCGCGTTCGTCGCTGTCGCCCTGTGGCCGTGGCTGGCTGCGCAGGAGGGCATCCAGCGCGGCGCGACCAGCCTCGGCAGCTACGCAGGTCTCATCCGCAAGGTCGCATTTCCGCACGAGCTCGTCGTGTACGCATCGGTGGGCGCAACGCTGATCCTGCAGTTCGCGGGCTACGTCGTCGTGCTCGTCGCGCTCGTCGTGTACGGCGAGCCGCTGCACCTGTCCGGCCTGCTCGTCGCGATTCCGTTGTGGATCGTGATGGCGATCGGCGTCGTCGGCATCACGCTCTTCTTCGCGGCACTGCAGGTGTTCGTTCGCGACGTCGAGCACGTGCTCATGCCCGGGCTCATGATCCTCATGTACCTGACGCCGATCCTGTATCCGCTGAAGCTCGTTCCCGAGTCGATGCGGCCATGGGTCGCCGTCAATCCGTTCAGCTGGCTCGTCGGCCGTCTTGCGCGAAGCGCTGATCGACGGGCGCCTCGCGCTCGAGTGGGGCGACGGCGTCGCCGCAGTCGTCGCGATTGCGCTGTACCTCGGCGGTCGCTGGGTGTTCCGGCGCCTGTCGCCGCACTTCGAGGACTTCGTGTGATGGCGTCGGGATCCGCAGCGCTCCTTTCGCTCGATCACGTCGGCAAGGACTATGCGAAAGTCGAGACGCGCGGCGGACAGTTCCGCCTCGTGTGCGACCTCCTGCGCGGGCCGGTGCGGCGCACGTGTTCCGCGCGCTCGACGATGTGTCGTTCGCGCTGCAACCAGGCGCATCGCTCGGCGTGATCGGCGAGAACGGCGCGGGCAAGTCCACCTGCTGAAGATCGTCGCCGGCGTGGTGCCGCCGACGCGCGGAGCCGTCGTGGTCAACGGCCGCGTCGGCGCGCTGCTGGAGCTCGGCTCCGGCTTTCACCCCGATTACACCGGACTCGCCAACATCGACCTTGCCGCCGCACTGCTCGGGCTGGGCCCGGACGAGATCGCCGCCAAGCGCGACGAGATCGTCGACTTTGCGGACATCGGCGAGCACATCCACGATCCGATCAAGCACTACTCCTCCGGAATGGTCGTGCGTCTCGGCTTCGCCGTGGCCACCGCCCTGCGGCCGCACATCCTCATCACGGACGAAGTGCTCGCGGTGGGCGACGAGTCGTTCCAGAAGAAGTGCATCGCGTGGATGGAGGAGTATCTGTCCGACGGCGGCACGCTTCTCCTGTGCTCGCACAGCATGTATCACATCCAGAAACTCTGCCGCCACGCGCTGTGGCTGCGCGACGGAAAGACCGAGCGCTACGGACCGGCGATGGAGGTCACGCAGGCGTATCTCGCGTTTCACGAGGAGAAGACGGCGCGCACGCGCAAGCCGATCGCGCAAGCAGATGCATACGCAGGCGGCGCCTACGCGGTGCAGACGCTGACGATCGACCCGGCCGACGTCGTGGCCCAGGGATCGACGATGACGATCAGCGGCGAGGTGTTCTCGCCGGACGGCCGCGCCCCTTCGGTGCTGGTTGGTGTCGTTCGTGCGGACGGCACGCCGGTGTACGGCGTTGCCACGGACATGGATCGCGTGACGCCGCGCAAGCTCGCGCACGACCGCTTCGCGTTCTCGCTCACGCTGACCGACCTGCCGCTGCTTCCCGGCAAGTACGTCGTGCGCGCGCACGCGATGGACCCCGAGGGCGTGCGTCTCTTCGATCACGTCGAGCGCCCGTTCGTCGTGACCGGTGATTCGCGCGAGCTCGGCCTCGTTCGACTCGCGCATCGGTGGCACGACGATGCGTGACCGGGTCGAAGTCGTCGTCGCCGGACGCGACAGGGCTTCGGGCCGCAGCGACGTCGTCATGCTCGACCCGGACGCCGTGATGGGCGACGGATGGCTCGACAAGTTGACCCGGTGCGCGGCGAGCGATCCACGCGTCGGGACGGTCGTTCCGTGGTGCGCATCGACGCTGCTGCCGGCGTGTTCCGACGTCGGGCTTGTCGACGCGGGTCTCGCACACTCGTCGCCCCGCGTGTACCCGGACACCGACGACACGAACGCCCCGTGCATCTTGGTGCGTGGCAAAGTCTTGCGCGAGATCGGCGGAGACGACCCATTCGCCGACCGGGCGCGGTTGCGCGACGCAGTGCGAGCCGCTGGCTACAGGACCGTGCTGTGCGACGACGCGTACGCCGGCGGGGCAGCTGACGCCCTGCCTTCCGCGGGCACGCCTCGCGACATCGCGCCGATCGCGCGGCTTGCGCGCACGCAGATCGCCATCGAAGCCCGGGATGAGAAGCCAGGGATCCTGCACGTGCTGCACTCCCGCGGCGGCGGCACCGAGAAGTACGTGCAATCGATCGTGCGCGCATCGAACACGCAATTCCGCCACTATTTCCTCCGCGTATCCGCCGACCGCTGGCTCTTCAAGGACGCCATCGGAGAGCATGGCGCGGCGTGCCAGTGGCCGCGCGACGGCGCAAGCGAGGATTGCTTGCGGATCATGACCGCGTGGCTCGCCGTCGATCTCGTCCACGTGCACAGCCTCGTGGGCAGTGGCGAGGACCTCGTGCGCATGCTCGGCTCGACCGGGGTTCCGTACAGCTATTCCGTGCACGACATGTATGCGGCATGTCCGACGGTGTACCTGATCGACGCGTCCGGCAAGTATTGCAACGCGACCACGGACCTCGACGCGTGCACGAAATGCCTCGCGAACATCGACGCGTTCCGCGACGTCGACATCGCGCGATGGCGCGCCCGATACGGCGAATTGCTGCGCGGCGCGGCGAACGTGTGGGCGCCGTCGCGGTGGGCCGGCGACACGCTGCGCAAGTACTATCCGCATGCGAGCGTCGAGCTGCGCCCGCATCCGATCGAAGGCGGCACCGCGATCCGCCGCCACGTCGACGCGTTCGATCTTCCGCAGGACGAGCATCGCCACGTCGCGGTGCTGGGCGCGATCGGCCCTGAGAAGGGATCGCGCATCATCGACGCGCTCGTCGAGGATATCCGCCAGCGCTCGCTGCCGCTGCGCATCGTCGTCATCGGATTCACCGATCGCGCGAGACGCTGGCAGTCCGATGACGGCGCGCTCACGATTCACGGATCCTATGGCCACGACGAGCTGGCGGCGCTGTTCGAGCACTACCGCATCGAGGTCGTGCTGTTTCCCACCATATGGCCGGAGACCTTCAGCTACACGCTGAGCGAGGCATGGCGGGCCGGGAGGCCTGCGCTCGTGCCGCCGCGCGGCGCGCTCGCCGAGCGCGTGCAGGCCACGGGCGCGGGGTGGCTGATGCGCGAATGGCCCGGCGTGACTGCGATCGGCGACGAGCTCGTCGACGTCACGAGCGCCGCCCGTGCAGCGGAGCTTGCCGAACGGAGCCGTCTCGCGCGTGACGCGGCCCTGGCGGAGGCCATCGCCGGCAGCAAGGCGCCGTACGGGGGGGTTGTCCGGGGCGCGCCACGCGCACACGCCGATGCGCCGACCCTGCATGCGATCTACGCAGCGGCATGCCGTGCCATGAGCGTCGATGCGCTGCCCGCACGACCGGCCGCCGCTGCGCCGGCGTCGGCGCTCGAGCGACTTCGCCGGCTCGTTTCACGCTCGTGAGGCGATGATGCCCTTGTGGAAGCGAACGTCGCGCACGGATGATGCAGATCGGCACCGCTTCTCGCTGCGGGCGCTTGCGCAATCGAACCCTGCAATGGCCGCGCACTTCACCTGGGACACCAATCCGCAGCCTGCGCTGCCGCCGCCGTTCTACGTGCAGCTCGGCTGCGGGGATCGGGTGCTCGACGGATTTCTCAATCTCGACTTCCTGCCGCACGATGAGCGCGTTCACGCCTGGAACATGCTCGACCTGTGGCCGGAATCGTGGACCGGCGTGGCCGACGGCGTATTCTCGGAGGATGTGCTCGAGCACTTCTTCCATGGCGAGCAGGCGTACATCCTGGCGAACGTCAACCGTGCGCTGCGCGATCGCGCGGTCGCGCGCACGCTCATGCCCAGCTTGTCCCGGCTCGTGGATTACAGCGCTGCGTACTCGCCAACTTCCCGCGACGTCATGTACACGATGTTCGGCGTCGACACGGGCGGCGACGCTCTGAACATGGGCATGCGCTTCGGCGGTCATCGCTGGCTGCACACGCAGCAGAGCGTCGCGCGCCTCGCCCAGATGTGCGGCTTCGAGGCCGAACCGACCAATTGCGCGCAATCATCCGTCGAGAGGTTCGCCGGCATCAACCTGCGAAGCGAGAACGATTCGTTGTCGTTCGCCAACGACCTGCGCAAGACGCGGGAGGTCGCCCGCACGATCCTCGCGCCGGACGCGATCGACGGCGCGCGACACGTCGAGGAGGTCAGCGACGGCATGCATCTCTTCATCTCGACGGTCGACCGCCCGACGGTGCGTTATGCGCTGCCGCGCGCGGTCGACGCGTCGTCGTTCGTGTGCCTCAACGTGCGCTCGACCAATCTATCCTCGTTTCTCGAGCACAACCAGAAGTGGCTCGCGATCAACGAGGAGCGCCGCGTCGATCCCTGGTACTTCGACGAGACGCAGAAGTCGCGCCCCTGCATGAACGTCGCAACCCGCAACCAGCTGCGGGCAATTGCGACCGACGTTCACGCGATCGCTTCGTTCACCTTCTCGCCGACCGCCCGGGCCGCGGAGTATTTCGTCATCGGCTGCGCGGAAGTGTTCGACTTCCGCTGACCTCTCAATGAGCGACATCGAGTTCACCGGCGAGCGATTCGTGCCCGGCGTCCCCGGCGAGATCGCGCACGAGCACTGGCATCGCTACGCGTTCGCCCGTCGCTTCGTCGCCGGCCGTCGCACGCTCGACGTTGCGTGCGGGGAAGGTTACGGAAGCGCGCTTCTCGCCAGCGCCGCGGCAACGGTCGTCGGCGTGGACGTCGCGCCCGAGGTGGTCGCGCATGCGGCGCACCGCTACCGCGATCGCGCCAACCTGCGGTTCGAAGCGGGAAGCGCATCGCGGCTGCCGCTGGCCGACGCGAGCGTGGACGCGGTCGTCTCCTTCGAGACGATCGAGCATCTGCCCCGCGAAGATCAGCCGCGCATGATCGCGGAGATCGCGCGCGTTCTCGTCGACGATGGCCTCCTCATCCTGTCCGCGCCGAATCCGGTGGAGTATTCGCAGAAGCGCGGCTACCGCAATCCCTTCCACATCCACGAGCCCGACCGCGCCGAGATCGACGAGATGCTTGCGCAATGGTTCCGCGTGCGTCGTTGGCATCGCCAGAGGCGCTATTTCGGCTCCGCGTTGTGGTGCGAGGGCGCCGGTGCCGCGGACTTCGAGGCTTGGCAAGGCAGCGAGGCAGGGGCCGTGCCTGCGCCGTTGCCGGAGGCGATGTACGCGCTCGTCGTCGCCGCCAGGCGCGATGGCGTTGACCTTCCGCGATCGCCGTCGGTATCGCTCTTCTCCGACGGGACCGAGTCGGAGCTCGTCCGGATGGACGCCAATGCCGCCGAAGTGCTGCGTCTCGACCGGCTTCTGGCGCAGCGGGATGCGGAACTCGCTTCGCTGACGCTGCAGTTCGAGGCTGCCGGCCGGCACGTCGTCGACCTCGAGGCCGCGATCGCGGGCCGCGACGCCTCGATTCAAGCCGTGAATGCGCAAGCCGCCGCGGCCGTTGCAGAAGCGGCGGCCGCCCGCGGCGAAGTGGCGGAGCTCGAAGCCGTGCGTGATGCCTTGCGGAGCGAACGCGATGCCGCACGCAAGGATGTGCTTGAAGCTGCGCGAGCGCGCGACGGCGCGACCACGGCGCTCGGTTCGGCGCGCCAGGCCGTGGACGCGTTGCGCGAGGAGAACGCGCGGCTCGAGCGCGCAATTGCCGCGCAGGAGCGCATCATCGAGTACCGGCAGTCGGTCCGATGGTGGCTGACCCTGCCGTGGATTCGCCTGCGCGCACGGCTCCGGGGGCTGCGCCCGTGACGCAAGCGGTGCAGCCGCATTTCGTGATCGACGTGGTCGTGCCCGTGTACAACGCGCCGGACGACGTTCGCACCTGCATCGACAGCGTGCTCGCCCACTTGCGGCCGGACGTCCGCGTCGTGCTCATCGACGACGCGTCTCCGGATCCGCGCATCGAGCCGTTGTTCGAATCGCTCCGACGCCACGCGCATCCGCAGGTCGTGCTGCTGCGCAACGACGAGAACCTCGGGTTCACCGGCACCGCCAATCGCGGCATGCAGCTGTCGCGTGCCGACGTCGTGCTGCTCAACTCCGACACCATCGTGAGCGCCGGATGGCTCGATGCCATCATGCATTGCGCGGCGACGGATCCGCGTATCGGCACGATCACGCCATTTTCCAACAACGCCGAGATTTGCTCGTTTCCGCGATTCTGCGAGAACAATCCATGGCCCACGGGAGCGGATCCCGGCCCCACGCATGCCTCCATCGCGGCGGCCGCCGTGCCGGTCTATCCGGACTTGCCGACCGGCGTGGGATTCTGCCTCTATCTACGACGCGCGCTGCTCGACGAGGTCGGATACTTCGACGCGGAGGCATTCGGCGCCGGGTACGGCGAAGAGAACGACCTGTGCCTTCGCGCGGCCAAGGCGGGATGGCGCAACGTGCTGGCCGACAACGCGTTCGTCGTCCACACGGGCGAGCGGTCGTTCGCAGGGCGCAAGGCGGAGGTCGCGCAGCGCAACATGGCCGCGCTCCTCGATCGTCATCCCTATTACATGGACATGGTCCGCGAGTTCATCGCCGCCGATCCGCTGCGGGCGATCCGCGACCTCGCGCAGATGCGGATGGCGATCGATGCGGCGCCGTCGCGGGGCGTGCTGCACATCGTTCATCACCACGGCGGCGGCACCGAGTCGCACGTGCGCGCGCTGATCGCGGGCTCCAAGGCAAGCCTGCGATGGCGTCACTACATCGCCATCGCAGTCGAGGACCGCTGGCAGATCGAAGCGCACGACACGAACGCGTCCGTGCGCAGCTTCGAGCTCGTGCGTGACGAGAGCGAGTCGTGGCCGTCGTTCGTCGGCGGCATCGCGGCGTCGCTCGGCATCACGCTCATTCACGCGCACAACATCTCCGGATGCCGCAACGGCATCCTGACGGCGCTCGCCGAGCTGCCGATCCCCGTCGGCTACACGATCCACGACCTCAACTTCGCGTGCCCCACGATCACGATGCTGCACGAGGGCACGATCTTCTGCGGCGGCATCACCGACGCAGCGACCTGTACCCGCTGTCTCGAGCGCCAGGCCGAGTTCGAGCACATCGACATCGCGCAATGGCGCGCACGGCATCGCGGCCTCGTGACCGGCGCGACGTTTCGCATCGCGCCGTCGCGCTGGGCCGCGACGATGAGCGAGCGTTATTTTCCCGATGCGCCGGTGGAAGTGGTTTCGCACGGCGTGGTCGAGGATGCGGGCGGCCCCACGCGTGGCGCACGCCCGGTGTTGTTGCTGCCGGACGACGACGTGCCAACCGTGGCGGTGCTGGGAGCCATCGGTCCGGACAAGGGCGCGCGCCGGCTCGAGCGCCTGGTCGAGCTTGCGCGCGAGCGCAAGTCGAACGTGCGCTTCGTGCTGATCGGGTATCTCGATTTCCAGCACGGTCCGTATCAGTCGGACGATGCCGTCTTCAGCGTCCACGGCCATTACGACACGCGCGATCTGCCCGATCTTCTTGCGCACTACCGCGTGACGCTCGTGCTCTATCCCTCCGCCGGTCCGGAAACGTTCAGCTTCACGCTCACCGAATCGTGGAAGGAAGGGCGGCCCGCGCTCGTGCCCCCGATCGGCGCCCTCGCGGAGCGAGTCGCAGGCACGGGCGCCGGATGGGTCATGAGCGATGCGGAGTGGCGCGACGAAGCGCGCATGCTCGACCGTCTCGAGGCGATCCTCGGTGCCCCCGAGGCAGTTGCCGGCGCGTCGGCGCAGGCACGAGCGATGACGCGCGTGTCCGTGGAATCGATGGCCGAGCGCACGATCGCGCACTACGAGGCCGCTATCGCGGGGCGTGACCCGCCGGCATTGCGTCCGCTCGAGAAAGGCCGTGTCCTGTACGCGCTGGGATACCGGCCATGGCACGCGCCGACAGGGCCGTGGCGCAAGAAGAGCGCAAGCTTCGTCGCGCGCGTGCGCCGTGCCGCAATGCGCCGCCAAGCAAAGCTCGCCGACCGGCTTTCAATGCGGTTCGGTCGCGTGCGATGACGGGAAGGGCTTTTGCGTGACGGCGGCCGCGTTCGACGACTGGCTCGCCCGCGGGCGCGTGCATCGCGGCGAGGGGCGTCCCACCGATGCGATTCCCTGCTTCCGGCGCGCCGCGCGGGAAGACCCCCGCTCGCCGGTGCCGTACTTCCATCTGGGCGAGGTGCTCTGGCAGCTCGGCCTGGCAGACGACGCGGTGCGTGCGTGGCAGTCGTCCGCGGACCTCGACAAGTCGTTCTCGCCGCCCAGGCTCGCCCTTGCCGAGGTCGCGCTCACGCGCGGCGATTTCTCCGTCGCGGCGGACAACGCGACGCAGGCGTCCGCTCTTCGGCCGGATGATGCGCGGGCCCGCCTGACCGCCCTTGCCGCGCGCGCGGCGGCGGGTGCAGCCGATATCGCGGAAGCGGCCGCCGCCTTTGCTGCGCAACCCGACATCGCATCGAGTCTTCCGTTGCCGCTGGTCGCGACCCTCGCGGAGCGTGGCATCGCGATTCCTGCCGGCATTGCGGCGCGAGCGTTCACGCCGCAAGACGAAGATGCGCTGCGTCGTCTCGCGCTCGTTGCGCACGCGTCGGATCGCGCATTGAGCGCGCGCTTCGCCGACACGTATTGCACGCTCGTGGCTTCTCGCAGGCCTGCGACCGTTCCGCTGCTCTGGCCCGACCGCACCTCCGGCGCGCAGCTGCGGCTCGCGTGGCTGATGCCGGGGCCCGATGCCGCGACGTTCGCAGCTGCATCCGCGGCGCTGGACGCCGTGTTGCGTGCGCTCGAATCGCATGTGACGCTCGTGTTGCTGTGCTGCGCCGATGCCGAGCGAACCCGTGCGGCAGTCGGCACGAGCGTGCCTGCCAGGACGTTGACGATGGCGCTTCCCGCCGAAGACGAGCCAGGGATTGCCAAGGCGATCGCTGCACGCGATTGCGATGTGCTGGTCGATGCGGCGGGCCTGACCGCACGGGTCGCGAGCATGCTGTCGCTCCGCCCCGCGCGTTGCATTTTCGCGCTCGACACAGGCGCGCCGGTGCATGTCGCGCCGATCGTGGATGCGCGGTTCGCGAACGCAGTCGAGCTGGCAGCCGAGCTTGGACGCATCCGGGCTGCGTTCGACGATGCGAGCCGCGAGTCCGCCGACGCGCTCGCGGAGACCTGGGATGCGGCGGTGCGCATGCATGCAAGCGGTGATCTCGAGGGCGCCGCCGCAGGGTACGCCGCCGTGCTGGCGGCGCAGCCGCGCTTCGCGCCCGCACACCATCTCGCAGGCGTCGTGGCCGCCGCGCGCGAGCGCAAGGCGGATGCCGCGCAGGCGTTTGCCGCCGCCATTGCAGCCGAGCCCCGGTTCGTCGACGCGCGGCTTGCTGCCGCGGATCTTGCCGTCGCCCAATCCGATCTCGACGGCGCGCGCGATCTCGTCGAAGACGGCCTGTCGCTCGATCCGCGCAATGTCCCGCTGCTGCGGATGCGCGGGCGCATCCTGTTGCGCAGCCGCGACGGCGCGCAAGCCGAGCGCGCGTTTCGCGAGCTCTTGATGGTCGCGCCCGCAGACGCGGACGCGCATTTCCGCCACGGCGTTGCCCTGCAGCGGATGGGCGATACCGCGGCTGCCGCGCGCGCATACCAGCGTGCCCTTACGCTGCGGCCGGACCTGATCGACGCCGACTTCAACCTGGGCGTCGTGTTCCAGCAGCAAGGCAACCGCCGCGCCGCGCAGGCCGCTTACAGTCATGTGCTTGCGGTCGACCCCCGTCACGTCGCCGCGTACAAGCACTTGGGCGAGCTCCTGCTCGCGAGCGGCGAGATCGATCGCTGGCTCGCGAACTTCCATGCGTTCGAGAAGAACTGCCCGGCTGCGCTGTCGCTTGCGGTGTACGCGCTGGAAGCGTGCCAGCACGAAGCGGACTTCGCGGGCATCGAGCGCTATCTCGACGGATTGCGACGCGACGAATTTCACGCGCGGGACGAGGACGACCTCGCCGACTGCCTCGAGTCGCTCCTGTACCTGCTGTTGTTCTTCGACGTCGAGCCGTCGCTCATGCTGCGCCTTTCGCAGGCATACGACGCGCTTGCGCCGAAGATCTACGGCCGTCGGCTCGCGCCGCCGGGTGAGCGCAAGCCGGGACGGCTCCGTATCGGATATCTTTCCGGCGACCTTCGCAATCACGTCATGGGCAAGATGATGTGGCAGGCGATCGCACACCACGACCGTGCGCAGTTCGAGCTGTTCTTCTACTCGACGACCGCGGAACGCGACGAGTGGACGCAGCGCTTCGAGAGCGTCGGATCGCGCCTCGACGTCGTCGCGTCGCTCGACGACGCCGACGCGGCTGCGCGCATCTCCGCCGACGACCTCGACCTGCTCGTGGATCTGTCCACGCACACGAAAGGCTCGCGTCCGGGCGTCCTCGCGCTGAAGCCGGCACGCATGCAGATGACGCACGTCGCAAGCGCCGGAACGGTCGGCTTGTCGCAGGTCGACTGGAAGCTCACCGATCGCCGCTGCGACCTGCCCGAGAGCCAGGAGTTCATGATCGAGCGGCTGATCGCCATGGAGGGGTGCGTGTATCCGTACCGCCATGTCGCCGCGGCGCAGGCGCACCCGTTTCATCGCGCGCAACTCGGCATCGCGCTCGACGCTACGGTCATCGGCGCCTTCGTGAATCCTCTCAAGCTTTCCCGCCGCTGTCTTCGCCTGTGGCGTGACGCGCTGGAACGCATTCCGAACGCTTTGCTCGCGTTCTCGCCCGCGAATCCCGCAATGCGCGCAAGTTATGTACGCCTTGCGAATGCTGCCGGCATCGATGAGAACCGGCTCCTCTTCGTGCCGCAGGGACGCAACGACGAAGAGAACCAGGCGCGCTACGCAATCGTCGACATGGTGCTCGACACGATGCCGTTCGGCGGCGTCAACGGCACCATCGAGGCGCTCGACATGAACGTTCCCGTCGTGACGCTCGTCGGCAAGCGTCACGGCGAGCGCACGACGTATTCGATCCTCGAAAGCCTCGGTGTCGGCGCGACCATTGCGCATACCGGTCGCGAGTACGTGGACATCGCCGAGCGGCTCGCGAAGGACGCCGCGTTCCGGGACGCGGTCAAGCGCGACATCGCGGCGGGCATCGCCAGGTCGCCGCTCACCGACATGCCGGCGCACACGCGCAACCTCGAGGCGGCGTATCGATCGGCGATCGAGTCGTGGACGGGCGGCTGACGCCTATTCAGCAGAAGATCGTCGCCGCAGACGCGGCGGGCGCGCGCGCACTCGCCGATGCGATGCTCGGCGACGCTTCCTTGCCCGCAACGGATCGATTTGCGGCGCTGATGCTGCGCGCACGGGCCTTCGAGCTGCTGCGCGATCTTCCTCGTGCGATCGTGGACGTCGACGGCGCCCTCGCGCTCGATCCTGCGAATGCACGCGCGTGGAACGAGCTCGGCATCCTGTGTGCGGATGCCGGGTTGTCCGGCCGAGCGATCGATGCCTTCGTCCACGCCACGAAAGCCGACCCGAAATACCCGCGTGGTTGGAACAACCTCGGCAACGCGTTGCGTGACGCCGGTCGGCCCAACGAATCGCTTGCCGCGTTCGAGCGCGCCGTTGCCCTCGACGACAAGTACGCGCTCGGGTGGGCGAACGTGGGCGCCATGCGACGCCTCGCAGGCGACGACGTCCGGGCGGAGAAGGCGCTGCGGCGCGCGCTTGTGCTCGACCCCGGGACGCGCGCGGCGATGATGACGCTGGGCGGCCTCCTGCACGACCGGAGCGACCTCGCGCCGGCGGCAGAGCTGTTTCTCGATGCCGCGAGGCTGGACGGCAAGGATGCGACGGCGTGCCTCGAGCTCGCGCAAACGCTCGCCGAACGCGACGATCTCGTGAGCGCACGCGAAGCGTTCATGGAGGCGGAGCGCCGTGACCCCCGCATGCTTCGTGCAACGATCGGCCGCAACCTCGTGCTGCCGATGGTGCCGGAGAGCGCCGATGCGGTGATCGCGTCGCGTGGAGCCTACGGTGAAGGACTCGCGCTGCTGGAAAGCACGTTGCCCGCCACGTGCGAAGGGAATGTCGTTCGACGCGACGCTCGACGAGCTCCGCTGGACGAATTTCCTTCTCGCCTATCAAGGCGAGGACGACCGCGCGCTGCAGATGAAATATGGCGCGTTGCTCGATCGCCTGTCGCGGCCGCTCGCGCCGGCATTGCCCGATCGCACGCGCAGCGGGCCTGTGAGGGTCGGATTCGCAAGCGCTTTCTTTCGCGACGGAACGGCCGGGCGGTATTTCGAGCGCTGGATCACCGATCTGCCGCGCGAAGCGTTCGAGGTGTTCGTCTATCACCTCGTGCCGGGCGTTGACGCGCTCGCCGCACGCATCGCCGCGCGCGCGGATCACGTGAGGCACTTCCCGCGAAGGCGGCCGTCGCAGATCGCGCCGCACATTCGCGGCGACGCATTGGACGTTCTCGTGTACCCGGAGCTCGGCATGTCGGCCGTGGCGTTCGCGCTCGCGGCATTGCGCCTTGCGCCTGTACAGTGCGCCGGGTGGGGGCACCCGGTAACGACCGGCTTGTCCACCATCGACGTGTTCCTGTCGAGCGCTTGCATGGAGCCCCAGGACGGCGCGTCGCATTACGCCGAGCGGCTCGTCACGCTGCCCGGCATCGGCACGCGTTATGCGATGCCGACGCCCGCGTCCTCGAGCCGAGCAACGCTCGGTCTGCCGCAGGATGCGCCCCTGCTCCTGTGCCCGCAGTCGCTGTTCAAGATTCATCCGGACAACGATGCGCTGTTCGCGCGCGTGCTCGATGCCGCTCCTCGTGGAATGCTCGTGCTCTTCGAGGGCCGCGATCCGTTGCTCACGTCGAAATTCAAGGCACGCCTCATCCGCGCCGGCGTTCCGGAGCGGCGCATGCACTGGTTGACGCAGCGCTCGCACGAGCAATTCCTCGCGGTCAACGCCGCATGCGACGTCATGCTCGACACGCTTCGATGGTCCGGCGGCAACACGAGCGCTCGATGCCGTCGCGAGCGCGTTGCCGATCGTCACGCTGCCCGGTGCGTTCATGCGCGGCCGCCAGAGCATGGGCATGCTGCAGACGATGGAGATGGACGAGCTCGTCGCGATCGACGAAGAGGACTACGTGCGCAAGGCCGCGGCGATTGCAGCCGATGCCGCCTACCGTGGCGAACTGTCGAGCAGGATCGTCGAGCGGCGAACGCGGATCTTCGACGACGCCGCGCCGACGGCGGCGTTAGCGCAATTCCTCGCGCAGTGCGCGAGCCGCTGATTCGACGGCCGACGACCAGTCGCCCGGCGCGCGTTGGCGAAACAGGCGCGCCGTCGGGTACCAGGGACTGTCCGCGCGATCGAGCATCCACCGCCAATCGGGCACGTACGACAACAGCACGAACACGCGCTTGCCCAGCGCTCCAGCCAGGTGGGCGAGGCTCGTGTCGACGGAGATCACGAGGTCGAGCGAGGCGACGAGCGATGCCATCGTGTCGAAGTTGTCGCGCGACGGCATGGCGACGAGCCGCTCGCTCCATGGTCGATCGTGTGGCGTCAGCGCTTCGCCGTCCCGCTTCAGCGAATACAGGCGGACGCCGGGAACTTCGAAGAGCGGCGCAAGCTTCGCCAACGCGACGCTGCGTCGCGCGTTCTGCGTATTGTCCGGCGCCCCGGCCCATGCAACGCCGACGTTCAACGCATCGCTTGCAAGCGGCATCGAGGCTGCGTGCAGGTAAGGCACGCTTCCGGTCACGTCGTCGAGCGCGATGCCCAAGTTGTGCGGGAAGCGACATCAACGGAACGTAGGCATCGTACGGCGGCAACGGGTCGTCGAGCGCGATCGATTGCGCGACGCCGCGCGCCGTCGACGCGAGCTCGCGTAACGGCGCCGGCACCGCAACGATCACGCGCGCGCCGCGGTCGGCGAGCGGCGATACGAAGCGCAGGAACTGGATGGTGTCGCCAAGACCTTGCTCGGCGGTGACGAGGATGGTCTTGCCGGTCGCATCCGCGCCGTCCCATCGTGGGCCTGCGTATCGCGCGAACTTGCGCGGCGAGCTCGGGCGTTCGAAGTCGCCACTCGTACTCGCGCCAACCGCGCGCGTAGTCTCCGACGAGCAGCAGCGCGAGCGCGAGATTCCAGTGCAGCTGCGGGAAATCGGTCGCGACCGCGAGGCCGTTGCGGAACGCCTCGATCGCACCCTCGATGTCGCCCGTCGCCTGCAGCGCGAGACCCAGGTTGCTCCACGCGCCGGCATGCCGAGGGTCGAGCTCGAGGGCCCGGCGGTAGGCGGCTACCGCATCCGCGTCGCGCAACGATGCGGCAAGCGCGAGGCCTCGATTGTTGTGAAATTCAGGCTCGCCCGGGACGAGAGCAGCAGCCCGGTCGAGCAGCGGCATCGCTTCGTCCAGGCGCTTTTGCTGGTACAACGCCACCCCCAGGTAGTGCAGAGCCAGCGGGTGGTCTGGCGCCAGTGCCAGCGCCCGGCGGTACAGCCGCTCCGCCTCGGGGACGTCGCTGCGTCGATGGGCGTCGACGCCTTGCCTGGCGAGGACGTCGGGCGACTCCGCCGCAGCCCCGTGGCAGTGCTTGTAGCGCTTGCCGCTGCCGCACGGGCAGGGGTCGTTTCGCCCTGTCATCGCGCCTCAAACCCTTGAAACGTGCGGGGGTATCCCCATCTTGAGTGGACTGGCCGGTAAAGGGTGTTGACGAGGTTCGAAAAACATCCTAGAATCGCGCCTCTTCGCTGCAACATTTCCCGACGGCAGTTCTGATTGACCCCGGGGACCGTTCAGCCTGCTCTTTAACAATTTGCAACCGATAGGTGTGGGTGCTCGTTGTGGACCTGGTGTCGTGGCGACGGTTTCGGCCGAAGTTGTGATGCTGGGCTCCAAGACAAACGAAGTGCTCACACTGCACAAGAAGCTTGTTCTCTTAGGCCGCGAGGCTTTGGGGGATGAGGTTCAACGTCAGTATGAGTTTAAAGCTTTGACAAGATCGAACTGAAGAGTTTGATCCTGGCTCAGATTGAACGCTGGCGGCATGCTTTACACATGCAAGTCGAGCGGCAGCGCGGGGGCAACCCTGGCGGCGAGCGGCGAACGGGTGAGGAATACATCGGAACGTGCCCGAGAGTGGGGGATAACGCCGCGAAAGCGGCGCTAATACCGCATATTCTCCGAGGAGGAAAGTGGGGGACCGCAAGGGCCTCACGCTCACGGAGCGGCCGATGTCGGATTAGCTAGTTGGTGGGGTAAAGGCTTACCAAGGCGACGATCCGTAGCTGGTCTGAGAGGATGATCAGCCACACTGGGACTGAGACACGGCCCAGACTCCTACGGGAGGCAGCAGTGGGGAATTTTGGACAATGGGGGCAACCCTGATCCAGCCATGCCGCGTGCGGGAAGAAGGCCTTCGGGTTGTAAACCGCTTTTAGTCGGGAAGAAAAGATCACGGATAACACCTGTGGTTCTTGACGGTACCGGCGGAATAAGCACCGGCTAACTACGTGCCAGCAGCCGCGGTAATACGTAGGGTGCGAGCGTTAATCGGAATTACTGGGCGTAAAGCGTGCGCAGGCGGTTCGTTAAGTCAGATGTGAAAGCCCCGGGCTCAACCTGGGAACTGCATTTGAAACTGGCGGGCTTGAGTGTGGCAGAGGGGGGTGGAATTCCGCGTGTAGCAGTGAAATGCGTAGAGATGCGGAGGAACACCGATGGCGAAGGCAGCCCCCTGGGCCAACACTGACGCTCAGGCACGAAAGCGTGGGGAGCAAACAGGATTAGATACCCTGGTAGTCCACGCCCTAAACGATGCTCACTAGGTGTTGGGGAAGCGATTCCTTGGTACCGTAGCTAACGCGTGAAGTGAGCCGCCTGGGGAGTACGGCCGCAAGGTTAAAACTCAAAGGAATTGACGGGGACCCGCACAAGCGGTGGATGATGTGGATTAATTCGATGCAACGCGAACAACCTTACCTACCCTTGACATGTCTGGAAGGCTGCTGAAAGGTGGCTGTGCCCGAAAGGGAACCGGAACACAGGTGCTGCATGGCTGTCGTCAGCTCGTGTCGTGAGATGTTGGGTTAAGTCCCGCAACGAGCGCAACCCTTGTCCCTAGTTGCTACGCAAGGGCACTCTAGGGAGACTGCCGGTGACAAACCGGAGGAAGGTGGGGATGACGTCAAGTCCTCATGGCCCTTATGGGTAGGGCTTCACACGTCATACAATGGACGGTACAGAGGGTTGCCAAGCCGCGAGGTGGAGCCAATCCCAGAAAGCCGTTCGTAGTCCGGATCGCAGTCTGCAACTCGACTGCGTGAAGTCGGAATCGCTAGTAATCGCGGATCAGCATGTCGCGGTGAATACGTTCCCGGGTCTTGTACACACCGCCCGTCACACCATGGGAGCGGGATGTACCAGAAGTAGGTAGGCTAACCGCAAGGGGGCCGCTTACCACGGTGCGTTTCGTGACTGGGGTGAAGTCGTAACAAGGTAGCCGTATCGGAAGGTGCGGCTGGATCACCTCCTTTCTCGGAAACAGGGATCAGAGGTCAGGTGATCAGGTGATCAGAATGGCACCGGACCGACTGCACTGCACATCCCCACATGACGAGTACCCACAACCTATCGGTTGCACGAGCAAGCAAACGTGCAATGAGAAGACACCGGGCCTGTAGCTCAGTTGGTTAGAGCACCGTCTTGATAAGGCGGGGGTCGATGGTTCGAATCCATCCAGACCCACCAATCAGGTGACAGAGCGTCAGGTGACAGTCAACAGATCGTCAGTGCGAACCGGGGCTGTAGCTCAATTGGGAGAGCGCCTGCTTTGCAAGCAGGAGGTCGTCGGTTCGATCCCGTCCAGCTCCACCAGTCAGGTAGTGACCTATCGGTTGCACGAACAGCATTCAGCAGTGCGCTCGGCGTCGAGCGCAGTTCTGAACGCTGTATCGCTCTTTAACAATTAGGAAGGTAAGGGTGTATCGAGCTTGATGAGAGCTCGGTACGCAATAGGGTTGAGTTGTATCTTTACAAGACCTGGTGCGCTGGAAACAAAAGGCTGGCGTATCGGGGTTGGCGCGAACACGACGTAACGGTGGGCTTCTCAAGGGTCCACAGTTATGGAGTCAAGCGACTAAGTGCATGTGGTGGATGCCTAGGCGATTACAGGCGATGAAGGACGTGGCAGCCTGCGAAAAGCTGCGGGGAGCTGGCAAACGAGCATTGATCCGCAGATGTCCGAATGGGGAAACCCGGCCCGCGAGGGTCACTCCTGGCTGAATACATAGGTCAGGTAGAGCGAACCCGGTGAACTGAAACATCTTATGTAGCCGGAGGAACAGAAATCAACCGAGATTCCCAGAGTAGTGGCGAGCGAAATGGGACCAGCCTGCAAGAGTTAGCCGTTGTCTTAGTGGAACGCTCTGGAAAGGGCGGCCGTAGTGGGTGACAGCCCCGTACGCGAAAAGACGAAGGTGGGACTAAGCTTGCGACAAGTAGGGCGGGACACGTGAAATCCTGTCTGAAGATGGGGGGACCATCCTCCAAGGCTAAATACTCGTAATCGACCGATAGTGAACAAGTACCGTGAGGGAAAGGTTAAAAGAACCCCGGAAGGGGAGTGAAATAGATTCTGAAACCGCATGCATACAAACAGTGGGAGCCTGGGCAACTGGGTGACTGCGTACCTTTTGTATAATGGGTCAGCGACTTACGTTCTGTAGCAAGCTTAACCGCATAGGGTAGGCGCAGCGAAAGCGAGTCCGAATAGGGCGATCTTAGTTGCAGGGCGTAGACCCGAAACCGGATGATCTAGCCATGGCCAGGCTGAAGGTGGGGTAACACCTACTGGAGGGCCGAACCCACTCCCGTTGAAAAGGTAGGGGATGAGCTGTGGCTAGGGGTGAAAGGCTAAACAAATCCGGAAATAGCTGGTTCTCTCCGAAAACTATTGAGGTAGTGCCTCCTGTATCACTGCCGGGGGTAGAGCACTGTAATGGTTGTGGGGGTCATAGCGATCTACTACGCCATAGCAAACTCCGAATACCGGCAAGTGCGAGCAGGGGAGACAGACATCGGGTGCTAACGTCCGGTGTCGAGAGGGAAACAACCCAGACCGCCGATTAAGGTCCCCAAGATCTAGCTAAGTGGGAAACGAGGTGGGAAGGCTCAGACAGCCAGGATGTTGGCTTAGAAGCAGCCATCATTTAAAGAAAGCGTAATAGCTCACTGGTCGAGTCGTCCTGCGCGGAAGATGTAACGGGGCTCAAGCTAGGCACCGAAATCGCGGATTTGACAGGCTTCAGATGAAGTGCAGTGCTCGCACGCTGTGGAGGCTCGAACGCCTGCGCAGCGCGCGCAAACGCGCATCGCAAGGCGGACAATGCCAACTCACTCAAAGTCGAGATCGGTCCTGCTGACTGATCGAGAAGTGGCATGCGCGAGTACGAAGATCGCGATGCGCTGTGAGCTGACGCTCTGATCGATGCCTGTCTGGATGGTAGGAGAGCGTTCCGTAGGCCTGTGAAGGTGTCTCGTAAGGGATGCTGGAGGTATCGGAAGTGCGAATGCTGACATGAGTAGCGATAAACAAGGTGAAAGTCCTTGTCGCCGTAAGCCCAAGGTTTCCTGCGCCACGTGCATCGGCGCAGGGTGAGTCGGCCCCTAAGACGAGGGCGAGAGCCGTAGTCGATGGGAAACAGGTCAATATTCCTGTACCGATCTGCAATGCGATGGGGGGACGGAGAAGGTTATGCCGGCCGGGTGTTGGATGTCCCGGTTCAAGCGTGTAGACGTGCCTGGTAGGCAAATCCGCCGGGCTTAGTCGAGGCGTGTTAACGAGGACTGGCTTGCCAGTTCGAAGTGGCGGATACCCTGCTCCCAGGAAAAGCCTCTAAGCTTCAGTTGCAGATTGACCGTACCGCAAACCGACACAGGTGGGCGAGCTGAATATGCTCAGGCGCTTGAGAGAACTCGGGTGAAGGAACTCGGCAAATTGACACCGTAACTTCGGGATAAGGTGTGCCCTCATTAGGTGAACCCGTACAGGGGGAGCCGAGAAGGGCTGCAAAAAATCGGTGGCTGCGACTGTTTAACAAAAACACAGCACTCTGCTAACACGAAAGTGGACGTATAGGGTGTGACGCCTGCCCGGTGCCGGAAGGTTAAATGATGGGGTGCAAGCTCTTGATTGAAGCCCCGGTAAACGGCGGCCGTAACTATAACGGTCCTAAGGTAGCGAAATTCCTTGTCGGGTAAGTTCCGACCTGCACGAATGGCGTAACGATGGCCACGCTGTCTCCACCCGAGACTCAGCGAAGTTGAAGTGTTTGTGAAGATGCAATCTCCCCGCGGCAAGACGGAAAGACCCCGTGCACCTTTACTGTAGCTTTGCATTGGACTGTGATGAGGTTTGTGTAGGATAGCTGGGAGGCTTTGAAGCGGGGGCGCTAGCCCTCGTGGAGCCAACGTTGAAATACCAGCCTGACGTCATTGCGGTTCTAACCTAGGTCCATTATCTGGATCGGGGACCGTGCATGGTAGGCAGTTTGACTGGGGCGGTCTCCTCCCAAAGCGTAACGGAGGAGCTCGAAGGTTCGCTTAGCGCGGTCGGACATCGCGCTTTGACGTGCAAGGGCACAAGCGAGCTTGACTGCGAGACTGACAAGTCGAGCAGGTACGAAAGTAGGACCTAGTGATCCGGTGGTTCTGAATGGAAGGGCCATCGCTCAACGGACAAAAGGTACGCCGGGGATAACAGGCTGATACCGCCCAAGAGTTCATATCGACGGCGGTGTTTGGCACCTCGATGTCGGCTCATCACATCCTGGGGCTGAAGCCGGTCCCAAGGGTATGGCTGTTCGCCATTTAAAGTGGTACGTGAGCTGGGTTCAAAACGTCGTGAGACAGTTTGGTCCCTATCTGCCGTGGGCGTTGGAGATTTGACGGGGGCTGCTCCTAGTACGAGAGGACCGGAGTGGACGTACCGCTGGTGTACCAGTTGTCTCGCCAGAGGCATCGCTGGGTAGCTACGTACGGAAACGATAACCGCTGAAAGCATCTAAGCGGGAAACGTGCCTGAAGATGAGATCTCCCGGGGACTTGATCCCCCTGAAGGACCGTGGCAGACCACCACGTTGATAGGCCGGGTGTGGAAGCGCAGTAATGCGTTGAGCTAACCGGTACTAATAATCCGTGCGGCTTGACTCCATAATTGTGGGTCTCAGGTGTCAGTGACAGGTATCAGGCGACAGAACCTGTCACCGAAGCGACCGCGCCAATGATACGACTCAACCCAACCCTTACCTTCTGCATCAGCGGTCAGCAAACCGGTACTCGCTATTTGTCGTTACCTGATACTGCCAACTGACCCCTGATACCTGCTACGCCTGACGACAATAGCCTGCTGGAACCACGCCTTCCCATCCCGAACAGGACCGTGAAACGGCAGCACGCCGATGATAGTACGGAGTTCCCGTGCGAAAGTAGGTCATTGTCAGGCACCTCCAATGCAAAACGCCCAGCGAATCATCGCTGGGCGTTTTGCTTTTCGTGCGGCGCCTCCAATTGCGCACCAACGGCGCTTGTGTAATGACCCAGCGGATTCTGCTCAAGTCAGGCTGCTAATGCGTAGGTTGCGGCCGGCGTTTTCATGCCAAGGGCTTGATGCGGCCGGCGGTGGTTGTAAAAGCTGATCCAGTCGCCAATTACGCGACTGGCGTGCTGCAGGGTCTCGAACCGATGGCTGTGGGCACACTGTTCCTTCAAGGTCCGAATGACTCGTTCCACCATGCCGTTCTGCTCCGGCGTATGCGGCGTGATGAACTCTTGGCGTAGACCGTAGCTGCGCACCAACGCGGTGTAACTGCGACTGGTGAAGACGAGGCCGTTGTCACTGCGCAGCAGGAACGGCGAAGCGACGCGGCCCAGGGTGCCATAGCGCGCGATCAGCGCTTGCTCCAGTGCCGACTCTGCCGTCTTGGCCTTGCCTGAGCGTGACAGATGCCAGCCCAGCAGTTCGCGGGTATGGCAGTCGATGACCAGCGCCAACGTGGTCCAATGGTCGCGACCAGCCCAGATCCGGCACAGATCGGTGGCCCAGCGCTCGTTCGGAGCGGATGCGATTGACGGCAAGGCTTGCACGCGAGGCCGAAATCCAATCGCCCGCTTCTTCACCTGCCAGCCCTTGAGCTGGAAGATGCGCTGCACCGTGTTCTTGTTGAAATCGAGCAGATGCGCCACGGTGCGATAACCGAAGGACGGGTTTTCCTCGATCATCGCCTTGATCGGTTCGGCAAATCTCGACTGAACCGCCGGTGCCGCCTTGGTCGGCCGGTAATACACGGTTCGCCGCGGTACTCCGAACCACTGGCACATCTTGCTCATCGAGACATAGATACCGTCGGCTTTGAGTCCCTGGCGGATCGTCTCGATCATTTGTCGTCCTCGCCCAGCAGGGACTGCAATTTTTTTCGCGCACGCAGCTCCAGCATCGCCTCGCCGTAAGCTTCCTGGAGCTCTTTCAGCTGCCGCTCATACTCCTCTCGTATCTCCAGGGGCTTGGTCCGGAGCGCGTTCTCCATTCCGCGCTTGCCTTCCTTCACCCATTCCTCGATCTCCGAAGGCGCCAGGTCGAACGACCGACTCGCCTCCGCCACCGTCGTCTTGCCTTGAATGATCTCCAGCACCAGCGCGGCCTTGCGCCGCGCCGTCCACCGCTTGATGTCTTCTTCCATCACTGCGCTCATGTCATCGTCCTTTCGGGATTGTGACCTGAGCAAGAAATCAGTGGGTCATTACACTTGATCGCACGCGTGCACGCTTTCAACAACGACCCCCATTTCTTGAATGGCGCAAACGTGCCAGCACAGCGTGTATATGACAGGCTGCACCGTCGTAATCCGAACGCATTCCCGTTGCGCGAAAACATGCCAGTGAGCAACGCTCGGGGAGTCGAATATTCGCTTGCACGGTCCTGTCGTGCGAGTGATACTTCGCCGGCGCAGGTGGAGGAGCACACTACATCGCCTCGCTCTATCAGTAACCCGTCAAAGGAATCGCAATGAAATCCACTCAGTACGGACGTACGATCGCAACCGCGGTTGCGGGAATATTTGCATTGTCGATGTCGGCAGCGAACGCGCGGGAAGTCGTGATGCAGCAACCGGCGTATACAGGCTCAGCGCCCGAAGCCGCGGCGAGCGCCGACGCCAAGCGGGCGAGCGTTGCGAACAAGGCGATGCTCATCAACCAGCTCGCCAACAGGTTCCAGGGCGAAGCGGCTTCGCAGTACAAGGGCAACTTCGATGCGATCGAGTGGAAGTATTCGTTCGGTTCGCGCCTGTTCCATCAATCGGAGGAGGCACTGACCGCAGGGCTCGCCGCGCAAGACATCCATGCCATGAACATCAAGATGGCAACTGCGTCGATGACCAAGCACAGCGGCGGACTCTCGAATACGATCAATCTGCTCGCCAATCCGTGCCGCATCGTCGACACGCGCTCCGGTGGCGGCGGCATGCTCGGACCGGTGTCACGATTCTGGTATGTGTTCGACGGCACGGCGGCGACGATCGCTGCGCAAGGCGGCAATGCCGCTGGCTGCGGTCAGTACCCCAACGCCGAGTTCTTCCTCGTCTACGTCACCGCAGTGCCCCCGGGCGCACCGCTCTCCGGCGGCGCGGGATTCCTGACCCTGCAGCATGACTCGGGTGTGCCGACGACCTCGACGATGAATTTCTACCCCGGCATCAACATCGCCGATTTCGCGGCGGTTTCGTGCTTCAACTGCGGCGGAACCAGCACCGGCGGCTTCAACGCCTTCGCGTCCGCCAACACGCACGTAGTGATCGATCTCATCGGTACCGGCAATCCGACTGCCGTCACATACTGGGCGAGCGTCGATTCCGCTGGTGTCATCGACCGCTGTTTTGGCTGTACCGGGACCGGAACGTCGAAGCTAGGTACGGGAGTCTACGAGATCGGCTTCACGAGGGACATCACGAGCTGCGGATATAACGGAACCACCGGTGCGCCGACTACGAGTGTGCAGACGGGCTTCACGAGTATCGCGCAGCGTGCAGGAAACGTTAACGGGTTGTTCATCGAGACGTTCAGCCCTGCGGGAGCGCTAGCCGACCGCGGATACTACGTATCGGTATACTGCCCGTAAGCATCACGCAGTTCTCGTGATAGAAGAGGCCCGGTCGTTTCGACCGGGCCTTTTCGTTGCGCCGTCTGTGGTCTCATTACCGTGCCGAAACGACTAGATGAGAACCCCGCCAACGATGTCCTGAATTGCCGAGAGAGATGGCCGCGAGTCGCGTCGGCATCGACGCAGGCGACGCGGAGCTCCTGCTGCAACCGGACCTCCACGTATCCGCATGAAGCGCGGGTAAATTATTTTTTGAATGTCACTCATGAGAACCAAGCTCGGAGCACGACGCAAGGTCAGGTACCGGCCAGTTGCGATCGTCGCCGACCTAGCGCCAGGATCGCCCGTTGTGCCGGAAGCTCGAAAAAGCGCCAGCTAAGATACGAGCCGACGTAGATCGTCGCCAGGATGGCAACAAGCCCCCAGGGATTCCATTCGGTGGACAGCCATCCCATGCCCTCCCACAAACGGACGATCAGCTGATGGATCATGTACGTCGAAAAGCTGATCTCTCCGAGGAGCACCAACAAGGGCAACGATAGGACACGGCTCAACAGTCCGCCGCGATACGCGAAGCACAGGATTGCGAAGCCAAAGACGAGGAATCCGCCGTTGTGGCGATACCACTGGCTGAACATGGGGCCGAGACCGGGACCCACGCGGGCCAGGAAGCTGTCGATCGTCGTCGCGTACACCGCGATTCCTCCGACGGCGAGCAACTCCATCAGCGACCATATCCAGGCCGGCAATCGGAAGTCCCTGCGCTTGAGATACAGGAGCCCTAGCCCTACGCCGAACAAGAATTCGAAAAAGCGGACGGGAGGGCCTGTCATCATGAAGACGTACCAGCTGGCAACATTCGTTGCCTCGGGCGCCTTGGGCTCCAGATTGCCACCCACAAGAAACGACAAGATCAAGAGAGCTACGGTAGCGAACAGGATCGCGGCATATTGCCGTTGCCAGATCATCACCAGCGGGAACAGGAGATAGAAGAACGCCTCGTTGGAAATGCTCCAGGACAGCCAGTTGTAGGAGAACGCGGATGCGAGGCTCGGCCACCACGATTGAACAAGAAGTGCGTTGGCAATGAAGGCGCCAACGCTACGATCCGTGTACGCAGGTGCAAGAACGAGAGCCGCAAAGAGCAAGGTGACCGCGTGGAGCGGCCAGATGCGAGCGAAGCGTGCCAGGTAGAAGCGACGCGATTTGGCGGCAGTATCGATGTCCGAGTGAACGTACGTGAGAATGAAGCCCGAAAGGACGAAGAAGAACGACACGCCCATGCCGAAGTTCACGGTGCTTAGCGGCAGTCCGAACTTGCCCTGCACGTGGTGCAGCACGATCGCGGCGGCTGCGAAAAATCGCAGCGACGTGAGCGGATCGATGGAGGGTGCTCGCGCGGAAATGGAATCTCCCTCAAACAGCGGAATGATGAGACCGAATCACTTTATGCCGATCGACGAGCTCGGCGCGCGGCTGGCGCATTGTAACGCGTGAGGATGCTCGACGAATGCGTGTTCCGGGTGCGCGATAGCGAGGACGGGACGTCGTGCTGTTCTACCCAGCCCGGGCATGCTCGTGCCGGAACGTCAGATAGAGCACGCCCCCGACGAGACTCCAGACGAGCGGGATCGCGAAAAAGAGCACGGAGAACAGGATCGCATTCTCGCTGCCGCCGTCGCGCTCGAGAGAAACCGCTCCAAACGCCGCGAACATGAGGACGAAGATGCCTTCGCGGACGCCGTGGCCGCCAATGCTGATCGGCAGGCTCGTGACGCAAATTGCGACGGTGATGATGATCAGCAGTTGCAGATAGCCGATGGGCAACCCTATGCCCAAGGCGATGCAATAGCCGCCCGCAATGAGCACGAGCGTCACGGCGATGGCCGCGGCAATGCTTCCAAGCGTGAGACCGCGTGCGCTCCCGTGCTGGCGGAAGCCCGACACCACGAGCTCGGCAATGCGGTGGTGCGGCACACGCTTCCATAGCGTCTGCAGTCTCGCCGGTGCCCGATGAAACGGCGTGAAGAACAACGCCGCGGCGCCCGCTGTCATGATCGCGAAGACGACGATCAGCGCGACCAGGGCCGCGTTTGCAGATTCGGTTCCATGCAGCGCTCTCAGCTGCCACGGCAGTACCGCGAGACTCCCGCAGAGGAGAATGAAAAGCCCGAGTGCGCGATCGATCAGCACGGACAACGTCGCGTGCGTCTTCTGTCCCGGCGCATACCGATACAGATAGAGTGCCTTCACGACGTCACCGCCGACGGCGCCGAACATGAAGCTGTTGAAGAACTGCCCGATGAGCGTGAGGATTGCGACGACGCGCAGAGGGAGGACGATGCTCTGGATGCGCAGCAGGAACCACCACCGCACCGCGCCGAACATTGCGGCCACACCGAAGCATATGCATGCGAGCGCGAGCCACCTGTAGTCCGCCTCCCGCATCCTGGCGACGAGCTGCCCCCAGTCGATCTTGTAGAACAGGAAGGCGACGATGCCGACGGTGACCAGCGCGCGCAATGCCAGCCAGAGCCACCGACGATAGCTCGGGGATGCGGTCATCTCGCCCCCAATGCCCACACGGGGATTCAGGCAGTGGCTTCCGCGAGCAGCTTCGGTTCGGCGGCGCTGCGCTGTGCCGCTTTCGAGCGCACGGAGTACAGGAGCTGGTAGCCCAGGAGGCGCGGAAACAGGCGAGTGAACGCGGCGAGCGTGCGCCCGATCGTTTTCATTGGCCAGCCATCCGGCCTCAGGCCGAGAACCAGTTCGAGCGGCATCACCGTCACCTTCTCCGCGACTATCTCGTACCCCGCTCGATCGATCATCTCCCGCGCTGTGCGGCTCGTGTAGAAGCGCACGTGCGTGCGGTCGAGGATGCCGCGCTCGGTGTATTCGAAGCGTCCGAACAGCAGCGCGAGCCGCACCGTGATGTTGGCGACGTTGGGCACGGAGATCAGCAGCAAGCCGCGCGAGTCGAGCAGCCGGTGGCAGTCGGCGAGCACCTGCTGCGGATTGCGGACGTGCTCGAGGATGTCCTGCAACAGGACTCGATCGAACCGCGCGTCCTGCAGCGCAGGCAACGCATGGTTCAGTCCCTGATCCAGATCAGCTTGCACGTAGTCGACGAGGGCATCGCGCCGATCAGGGCTTGGAAGGATGTCGATGCCAACCACATCGTTGCCCGCCTTGACAAGCGTCTCGGCGAAGTAACCCTCGCCACAGCCCACATCGAGCACGCGCTGATGGGCGCCGACCCACGACGTCATGTAGTGATGGCTGGAATAGCGGCTCTGCTTGACCGGGTAATGGACGAAATATTCCTGGTACTCGGGGTAGCGCGCCACCGACGCCCTGGTCCGGCGATACCGAAAGACGGAAAGCACCACGTCCTTCGCGTACTTCATGCCGTCGACGTAGCAGATCTCGTCGCCGTAGTACGTCGGGATCGGCACTTCCCTGATGACGTAGCCCTGGTGGTGCAGCTTGATGATGATCTGCGTGTCGAAGTGGAACACGTCCGTCATGTGCTCGAAATCGATGTTGCGCAGCGCCGCCAGGCTGTACGCGCGGTAACCGCTGTGGAACTCGGTGAGGCGCAAGCCCAGCGCGCGGTTCTCGGCGAACGTCAGGATCTTGTTGCCGACGAACTTGTACAGCGGCATGCCTCCCTTCACGGGGCCGCCGTACGTGCGTGTCATGCGAGTTCCGAAAATGGCGTCCGCTTCGCCTGCCACGAGAGGTGCGTACAGATGGGCGAGAATCTCCGGCGCGTACTGGCCGTCGCCGTGCAGCAACACGACGACGTCGAACCCCTTGTCGATGAAGTACTTGTAGCCGAGCTTCTGGTTGCCGCCGTACCCGAGGTTCTTCTCGTTCTTGATGACGGTGAGCTTGTCGAGCCCCGCGAGCATCTTGAGGCCGAGCGCCAACTCGTAGGTGTGATCGCGGCTCGCGTCGTCGAAGACGACGACCTCCTCGACGTTGGCCCAGACATCGGGCGGAATGCGCTTCAGCACCTTGCCGATCGTCGTGACGGCGTTGTACGCGACGACGAGGATGCCGATGCGCTTGCCGTGTCGGTCGGGATCGGGCCCGGCGGCGCCGGGTTGCGGCAGTAGCGTGCTCATGGATGCCTACTGTAACCGAGCCTTGGTCGCTGGCGCGACAGGCGCAATCGCGATGAGATTGCGCTTGTTGCCCCAATCCATCCGGTCGTTTCCGCTGCTCGAGAGCAGTCCGCCGTCCTTCCGCGCCGGCTCGTAGATCCCGAATGCAAGCGCGGTGATGGAAGCGTTGGGCAGGACGTCGTGAAACGTCGCGGTCGCGTAGCGCCAGCGCTTGTCTGCCGCGGGCGGCGCATAGGGAAACAGCGCAATTTGCTGGCCCTGCAGGATCGCGCCCTTGGCATCAACGAGGTGGAGGAACAGATAGCGTCGTTCGTTCGCGTCGTCGTGCCGGGTCTCCTCCCACCAGACATCGACCTTGACGCCGTTGTCGACCTCCGATGCCCGAATCGCATGAACGACGTAGACATCCTCGAACGCGACGGGCCCGATAGCCGGCGAACGCAATTCCTCGGCGGCACCGTATGCGTTCGTCCACGCGAGTGGTGCCGGCTGGTTTGCGGCGACGAATTCCGGTCGCCACGTGTGCTCTGACACGAATTTGCGCACGGCCGCAGCAAATGCATCGCGATCGGTGACGCGCAGCACCCGCACGGCCGGCGTGTCCGAAGCCAGTTCGACGCCGGAGCGCTTGTCCAGTGTCGAGAGCCAACCATCGAAGGCATTGCTTTCCGCAACGAAGGTCTTGAATTCCTTTGCGGCAAAGCGAGTCTCTGCCGGCTTGTCCGCAAACTTGCGGGTGACCACATAACCGCTTTCGATGAGTTCGTTTGTGCGGACGACGAAACCGCGCGTCCAATCCATGGGACTCACCGGTTCGAACGTCGGGAGGTTCGGATGCACGGCTTTCTCGTACGCACCGACGAACACGAAGGTCTGCGGCGGGGAACTGGACGGCGTGAAATAAACGCGCGCGTCCTTGCCGGAGGCGCGGATTTCAGCGAGGAGTGCCCTTGCGTTCGCGACCTCTTCGCGGTGATGCCCGACGGACACGCTGACCCCCGTGGCCTGCTGCCATTCGTGGGACGGGGAGTCGCCGGCGCTGAGGAGCAGCGCGATGTTGGCCGCTGCAGCGACACATACTGCGAGAAGCAATCCTCGAACCCATGCCAATATTCGCGGCCACGTCGCGAGCAGCGCGGGGATCGTGCAGATCACGCCCATCAACATGAACGGATAGAAATATCGGACCTGGTTGCCGCCTGCCTGGATGACGACCCAATACCAAAGACCCAGGATCCAGATCACGACGCTTCCGCACGTCAGCCCTATCGCCAGTGCAGCGGTGCGCCGGTCGTCCCGCAGCACCGCCCGGAGGTGGTAGGCGACCAAGGCGGCGGCGACCAGCATCCACGCAGCGGCCACCTCGCCTGACGCCCTATGAAAGAGCGCGAGCGAGATGTCGGGCGCAAGATCGCGATAGAAGCCAAGCGCTTTCATCGCATACGCGAAGTTCGCCCGGGAAAAATAGGTGGAGAACATCGACAGGCCGAGCACGACGCCGTAGATCACGGCGAATCGCACCATGCCGCCGATCACGTAGCCGCGTTTCGGAGAATCCGCCGGCGATAGCCGCCACTGGAAGGCGAGTGCGACGAGCCATACAAGCCCGAGCGTTCCCATGAGCATGAGGCCGGACTGCTTGATGAGAAACGTCAGCGACGCGAGCGCTGCCGCGAGAATCAGCCAACGCTGGGAACCGGCGGCAACGCTTCGAACCATGGCAGCACCTGCCAATGCCGCCACTCCGGACTGGAAATTGTCGACCATCCCCCAACCGTTGTTGATCCAGCGCTCATCGTTCCAGTCTAGCCAGTAGAACATCGGAAGCGACGACATCAGCAACGCAAACCCGGCCACGAGCCAGCCATTGCGCATCACCTGCGCGCGGCCCGCTGCGATGTAGACGGCGACCACCACGAACAGCAGCGGCAGGAACACGGATCGGAAGTGGTAGCCGTGGAAATCTGCAGTCAAGCCGAAAGGATACGAAACAAGGATCGTTCCGGGCGGCCGGACCGACGGAAACAGGTTGAGCGGATTGAACAATCGTCCCTGTTCGATCGCGTTCCAGAACGACGCGGCTTTCCACAAATAGCTCAATCCGTCGCCCCACGGCGGCTGCACGCTGGCGAGCGCGTGCTGCCACAGCGAGACGGCAAGGAACACTACCCAGGCGGCGACAATGACATGCGGCACAAGATCGCGCGTGCGCCATCCCGTGGTCACGCCACCGATCGAATTGCGTCTCCTGTCTTCCATCGTTTCGATGCTGTGGGACCGGCTATACTAGTGGCCTTGCGCGTCAGGCGATCGAGCGCGCGGTCAACCGAAGCGTGCCGCATCGACTGCGCGCGGGGTGCGACGACGTTGCGATGACTTTGACCGGGGTCGCGCGACGGGAAGGGCGTCGACAAACCGCAATTTTACAACGTGTGGCGACGGGCGGTCCGGGTACCCGCGAATGGCGCCCGTCTTACACTTGCAACCGTCTCCCGCACAGGTACATGAGGCTTTGGACCGGGCGAATTATCTCGTTGGCACGGGCGAAGCCGCGGGGCACCTTGGTGCCGCGTTCAACGTCGTGCCGGACGTTCACGTTGCCGATCCCGCGTTCCGCGAGCTCGTCGAGGCGCAGGGCGGCGATGCCGCGTCCGCCCTCGGTCACTATCTTCACGAGGGCCGCGTCGACGCCGAGTTCGTTCGCGACGTCATCTCCGACGTGCAGGGCGCGCCCGTCTACGACGGCAGGGTCGTCGCGCCCATGACGATTCTCGACTTCGACGCAGGGTACGGACGCGTTGCGCGTCATCTCAAGAACGTCGTTCCCAACGCGAAGGTCGTGGCGGTCGATGCTCGCGATACGGCGATGTACTTCAATACCTCGCACCTCGGGTTGCAGGCGGCGGTTGCCGCGACGGATCCGGCCCGCGTGTCGCCGTTCTTCGAGTTCGACGTGGTGCTCGCGCTTTCGTTCTTCTCGACGCTGCGCGAATCACGCATCGGCGCGTGGCTCGACGCGCTTGCAGGATTCGCCAAGCCGGGCGGCATATTCGTCGTGACGATGCCCGCAAGCGCGGGGGCGCATTCGATGCTTCGCGAGATCGAGCGGGTGCGTCGCATGAAGCTCGTGCTCTTCCGGGCCGCGGCCACGCGCAGTCACGGCGACCTGTTCGTGATGCGCAAGGGGAATTGAGCCGCCCATGGCACAACGCGACGACAATGCTTGCGAGGAATCGCTGCGTGCGCAGGTGGCCCAACTGTCCGCGACGCTGCAGGAGCGTGAATCGACGATCGCGCGCCTCGTCAACGAGAACCAGCGACTGAACCTTGCGATCGCGGCGTTGCGCGATTCGCGATGGCAGAAGCTCGGCGATCTCTTGCGGCAACGCCCGTTCGGCATCGCTGAGCTGCGGGCCGTGCTTCGCCTCGGTGGCGGCCTCGCTCGTACGCGCATCGCGCCGTCGGATGGCCGAGCCCCGGCCGCAATCGAGTCCCCCCCGATCGCCGCCGCGCCAGCGCCCCCCGTGGTGGCGCCGTACGTCGTGCGCCTCCCGCAAGGGGCGGAAGGAACCAGGCGGCGTGTCGTGCACGTCATCGCCAATTTCATGAACGGCGGTTCGTCGCGCCTCGTGGTGGACCTTGTCGAGGGGCTCGGCGATCGCTACGACCAGCGCGTGCTGACCAGCTTCATTCCGAACCCCGTCGCGTTCGTCGGCATCCCCGTGAAGGAGCTCCGGCTCGACGCGCCGAAAGAGGCGTTCACCGCATACTTCCGGGACGCCCGTGCCGAGCTCGTTCACATGCATTACTGGGGCAGCACCGACGAGCCCTGGTACCGGCGCGCATTCGAGGCGATAAGCGAGATCGGCTGCCCCGTGATCGAGAACGTGAACACGCCGATCGCGCCGCTGAGGTCGCCGCGCATAGCGCGCTACGTCTACGTCAGCGACTACGTCAAGGAAGAGTTCGGAGGCGTGTCGGACGCCGAGACCGTCATCTATCCCGGCTCCAACCTGCGGCTGTTCGCGCCTGCCGGCGATCCGCGCGATGACGGTCACACGGTCGGCATGGTGTACCGCCTCGAGCGCGACAAGCTCGACGAGAATTCCATCGAACCGCTCATCGATGCGGTGCGCCGTCGTCCGGACACGCGCGTCCTGGTCGTCGGCGGCGGGAGCCTGCTGCCCGAGTATCGCCGGCGCGTGTCGGCCGCGGGGTTCGATGCATCGTTCGAGTTCCCGGGTCATGTGTCGTACGAGGACCTGCCTCGCCATTACGAGCGCATGACGGTATTCGTCGCACCGGTGTGGCAGGAGAGCTTCGGCCAGGTGAGCTCGTTCGCCATGAGCATGGGTATCCCCATCGTGGGGTACGCGGTCGGCGCAATACCGGAAATCGTGCGCGATGCGACGCTCGTGGCTCCGTTTCCCGATGCGCACGCGCTCGGCGGGCTCATCGTCGCAATGCTGGACGATCCGCAACGGCGCGCCGCCGTCGCCGCGCGCAACCGCGAGTTCGTGCAGGCGGCTTTCACCGTCGAAGCCATGGTGAGGCGCTATGAGCAGATGTACGAAGAACTTGCACCGGCGCTCGCGTGAAGGTCGCGCTGTTCGTTCACTGCTTCTTTCCTTCCCACTTCTACGGGACGGAGAAGTACACGCTCGACCTCGCGCGAAACCTGCGCGCGCTCGGCCACGAGCCGGTCGTCGTCGCTGCGGTGTTCCCAGGCGAACCCGCGCAGGCGGACTTACTCCACCGCTACGCGTTCGAGGATATTCCCGTCATATCGATCGACAAGAATCGCCTGCCCAACACGCGCGTCAAGGATACGTACTACCAGCCCGAGATGGCGCCGGTGCTCGAGGCGTTGCTCGACGAGCTCGCGCCCGACGTCGTCCACGTCACGCACCTCATCAACCACACTGCCGTGCTGCTCGAGGTACTTGCACGGCGCGGCGTTCCAGTGGTGGCCACGTTCACCGACTTCTTCGGCTTTTGCTACACGAACAAGCTCGAGGCGCACGACGGATCGCTGTGCGCCGGCCCGGCGAATCCGGCAGTGAACTGCCTCGCGTGTCACCTGAAGGAGGGTGCGCAGCGATCGAGCACGAAGCGTGCGGCCATCGCGCGGCGTCCTGCCGGTGCGGCGTCGCTCGCACGCGCGATGCACGCCTGGCAGCGAACGCCGGGGATGCGCGCGGGACGCATCGCGGGGCTCGTGCAGGATCTCGTGCAGCGGCCGTTGACGCTGATGTCGCTGTATCGCGCCTACCATCATGCGATCATGCCGACGTCGTTCATTCGCGAGGCGTACGAGCGCAACGGCTATCGTGGGCGGATGACGAACATTCCCTTCGGCGTCGACTTGTCGCGCGCGGGAAAGAAGGCGAGGACCGGTCCGCGGCTCGTCCTCGGATTCGTAGGCCAGATCATGGCGCACAAGGGCCCCGACATCCTGATCGAGGCGGCGCGGCGGACGCTCGACCCGGGCTCGTACGAAATCCGCATCATGGGATCGCTGTCCCAGGACGCGGAATACGGCGCGCGGCTGCAGCGGCTGGCGCAGGGGTTGCCCGTGCGCTTTCTCGGAACGTTTCCGCAAGAGGCGATGCGCGACGTGCTCGACGACATGGACGCGCTGGTGATTCCGTCGCGCTGGTATGAGAACAGCCCGCTCGTCCTCTTGAATGCACTGGCAAGCCACACCCCCGTCATCGTGTCGGACGTCGCGGGCATGACCGAGTTCGTCCGGGAAGGCGTGAACGGGTTCGCGTTCGAGCGGGGCAGCGTCGAAGGACTTGCCGCCGTGCTGCGGCGCATTGCCGGGAAGCCCGAAACCCTTCATGCGATGGCTGCTACCACGCACTACGACATGACGACGCTTGCGATGAGCGAGCGCACCCTCGAGGTTTACGAGCATGCGATCGCCGACGCCCGCGCGGCGGCAATCGAGCGGCGCAGTGCGTAGCGTCGGCCGTTGTGCGCATTCTCCTCGGCGTCCACCAATTCCCGCCGTTCGGCTCAGGTGGCACCGAGCAACTCGCACGCTGGTCTGCGCTCGGCCTCTCCACCCATGGGCATGCAGTTGCAATCGCGTCGGCGGTGCCCAGGCGTCACGCCGGCGGCGACTGGCGATCGGCGATCACGCCGGACGTGGATGGGCTCGACGTCCGCTTTCTCGAGCCGGCGACCGCAACGGGATCGTTGCAGGAGCGCATCGTCCGCGAGTACGAGGACGAAGCGGCGGGCATTGCGTTCGGTGCCCAGATCGACCGCTTTCGGCCGGACGTGATACATTTTTTTCATCTTGCAGGTCTCACCGCCTCCGCGGCAGCGGCCGCCAGGGAACGGGGCGTCCCTTATCTCTTCACGGCGTCCGACTACTGGTATGAATGCCCGACCGTGCAATTGCTGCTCGCCGACGAAACGGTGTGCGCAGGACCGCGCGAGGACCGCATGAATTGCGCGACGCATCTTGCGCACATCCGCTGGCCCCGGCTCCCCGACGCGGGCGTCGACGGGCTCTTGCGTGCTGGTGCGGCGACGGTCGGGCGATCGCCGCTGCGCGCATTGCAGGGGCGCTCGGCGGCGTTGCGCCGAGACGCTGTCGGACGCTGCTGCCGTCCTGGCGCCGAACGAGTTCATGCGGACACGATTGCGTGCTTTCGGAGTCGAGGAGGCGCACCTGCGCCTCGTGCCCTATCCAGTCCCGGACGTCGTCGCGCCCCGTGTGCAAACGCAAGGCGCCGCGCGCATGCGCGTCGTGTTCGTCGGCACCCTCGCGCCCAGCAAGGGCGCCCACGTATTGCTCGAGGCGATGCGCCTCGCGGCGGACCTCGACGTCGACCTCGACGTCTACGGCGAGGCGAGCGATGCCGACTACGACCGGCGTTTGCGCGCGCTTGCCGGGTCCGATCGCCGCATTCGCTTCGCGGGAACGTTTGCAAGCGATGCGTTTGCGGACGTGGTGAATGCCGCCGATCTCCTGGTGGTTCCGTCGATCTGGTACGAGAACTCGCCGTTGGTGCTCCTGCAGGCGCTCGCGCTGCGCTGCCCCGTTCTCGTCGCCGATGTGCCGGGCCTCGCGCCGCACGTACAGGGGTTGCAGGACGGCTGGACGTTCGAGCGCGGGGACGCCCAGGACCTTGCGCAGAAATTGCGGGCAATCGCGAACGATGCGAACGCGAGGGAAGCGATACGTCGCACAACCCATGAATCGCGAACGATGGCGTCCTATCTTGCCGACCTCGAGGCCGAATACGCGAAATGCGTCTTGCAAGTGGCTGCGCAATGAAGTGCCTGGTGCTCGGCGGCGGCGGCTTCATCGGGTCTCACGTCGTGGACCGGCTCCTGGATGCCGGCCATGACGTGCGCATCTTCGAGCGGCCGCGGGTGCCGCGCTATCGTGAGTTCCCCCACGGACGCGTCGAGTGGATCGAAGGCGATTTCCAGAACGCAGCCGTGGTGCGCCCGACGCTCGACGGCATCGACACCGTCGTTCACCTCATCTCGACCACGCTGCCGAAGTCGTCCAACGACGATCCGATCTTCGACGTGCAGAGCAACGTCGTGTCGACGCTGCGGCTCTGCGACTTCGCCGTCGAGGCGGGCGTCCGCCGGATCGTCTTCATCTCATCGGGCGGCACCGTGTATGGCGTGCCCCGCCACTTGCCGATTCGCGAGGATCACCCGACCGACCCGAGGGTCTCGTACGGCATCGTCAAGCTTGCGATCGAGAAGTACCTGGCCCTCTATCACGAGCAGCGCGGGCTCGGCTTTGTCGTGCTTCGCGTGGCCAATCCTTACGGCGAGCGACAGCGGGTAGACGTCGCACAAGGCGCGGTCGCCGTGTTCATCGACCGGGCGCTTCGCGACGTGCCCATCGAGATCTGGGGCGACGGCAGCGTCGTGCGCGACTACATCTATGTCCAGGACGTCGCGAGCGCCTTCCTGCGCGCCGTCGAATACGACGGCCCGCCGTGCGTCCTCAACATCGGTTCCGGTACCGGGCACAGCCTCAACGACCTCGTGGCGCGGCTCGAGTCGATGCTTGCACGCAAGGTCGCGTGCCGCTACCTGCCGGCGCGCGGCATCGACGTCCCCCGCAACGTCCTCGACATTGCGCGTGCCCGCGAAGCGCTCCAGTGGTCCCCTTCCGTCGCCCTCGACGATGGCATCGCGCGCACGCTCGACTGGTCGCGGCGCGCGGGCGACGGCGCGCCGTGATCGAGGCGTGACGCAGGTCATCCGCTAGAATCGCGGATTCGCTCCAACAGGAGCATGCGGTGCAACGTCGATAACGATGCCGGCGGTCCCTCTCTTCGATTTGCGCGAGCCCTGGCTCGGCCTGTGGCGGTCCAGGGACCTCATCGCGCAGCTCACCGAGCGCGATACGCGCAGCCGCTACCGCGGGTCGGCCATGGGACTCTTCTGGTCCGCCGTCCATCCTTTGCTGATGCTGACCGTCTACACGGTGTTCTTCACCGAGATCATGCCCGGCCGCTGGCCGGGCACCGGAGATCGCGTGCAGTTCGCCATGGTCCTCTTCATCGGGCTGCTGCTGCACGGATTTCTCGCGGAGTCGATCAACCGGGCGCCCAGTCTCGTCACCGGGCAGCCGAATCTCGTCAAGAAGATCGTGTTTCCGCTCGACGTGCTGCCGGTCATGGCCATCGGCACCGCGGCGTTCCACATGGCGGTCGGTTTCGTCATCTGGCTCGTGTTCCACGTGGTGGCGATCGGCGCGCCACCGCTGACTGCGCTCCTCTTTCCGGTCGTCTTCGCACCGCTCGTGCTCATGACGCTCGGCGCGTGCTGGTTCCTCGCCGCGATCGGCGTGTACTTGCGCGACGTGGGGCACATCGTCCCGGTGGTCTCGGCCGTGTTGCTGTTCGCAAGCCCCGTGTTCTATCCGCTCGACGCCTTGAAGCCGCCGTTACGCACGATCGTTGCCTTCAGCCCCCTCACGACGCCGATCGAGCAGGCGAGGCAAGTGCTGCTCGCCGGCGAGATTCCGCGCTGGGACGTGTGGATCGCGTACACCGCGGTGGCGATCGTCGTCGCATGGCTCGGCGCGGCCTGGTTCCGCGCAACGCGCAAGGGCTTTGCGGATGTCCTCTGAGGCACTCGCGCCGGCGACGCTTGGCGTCGACGAGCCTCGCGATGCGCGCGACCGTCCGTCGGTCATCTCGGTGCGGGACCTCGGCAAGCGCTACGAAATCTACGAACGGCCTCACCACCGCCTGCTGCAGACGCTGACGCGCGGGCGCCGCCGGTACTTCCACGAGTTCTGGGCGCTCCGGCGCGTCAGCTTCGACATCCGCGCCGGGGAGACCGTCGGCATCGTCGGCCGCAACGGCTCGGGCAAATCGACGCTGCTGCAGTTGATCACCGGAACGTTGTTCCCGACGGAGGGAGTCCATCTCCGTGCACGGCCGCGTCGCGGCGCTGCTCGAGCTCGGCAGCGGGTTCAATCCCGAATTCACCGGTCGCGAGAACGTCGTGCTCAACGGCGCGATCCTCGGCATTTCGCGACGGGAGATGAACCGCGCGATGCCCGACATCGAAAGCTTCGCGGGCATCGGCGAATTCATCGACCAGCCGGTGAAGCTCTATTCGAGCGGGATGATGGTGCGGCTCGCGTTCGCCGTCGCGGTGCACGTGACGCCCGACATCCTGCTCGTCGACGAGACGCTCGCCGTCGGCGACGCGGCGTTCCAAAGCAAGTGCCTCGACCGCATTCGACAGATGCAGGGGCGGGGGACGGCGATCGTGCTCGTGAGCCATTCGTCGAACACGATCCTCGAGTTCTGCTCGCGCGCGATCTACCTCGCGCGGGGCGAGGTCATGCAGATCGGGCCCGCCCGCGAAGTCCTCGAGCAATACGGCAACGATCTCGTGTCGCAGGAGGGCGGCACGCCAATGGCGATCGCCGCCGACGCGCCCGCGGTCAGCCCGGGCAACGGTCCGGTGGCGGCGACGACCGCAAGGCCAGCCACGGAGATCGAGGGCGTCACCATCCTCGACAGCGCCGGCGTTGCCGTGGGATGCGTGGCGCACGGCGCTGCGATCGACGTCGCGGTGGACGTGCGCTTTCACCGCGACAACGCGGCGCCGTGCTTCGGCATGGAGATCAAGAGCACCGACGACATCGTGCTCTGGTCCGCGACCACGCAGTTCCTCGGCTTGCATCCCGCGCCGGCACGCGCAGGCGAGCGGCGCCGCTATGTGTGGCAGCTTCGCGCGAACGCGGGCGGCAACCGCTATGTCCTCGCCATCGGCGTGGGCGATGTCGCTGGCGGCGAGTACCGCAGGCATTCGCGGCTTCACTACGCCGGGCACTTCGACGTGCTGCCGGAAGCGCGCAGCGGCAGGGGCTTCCTCGAGCCGCGCATCGACTTCGTCGACGGCGTTGCGCGCAGCGCTTAGCGGACAAGGCACGCCAGCGTGACATTGCGCGTCGTGATCGGCGGCTGGTATGGCGCGGCGAACCTCGGCGACGAGCTCCTGCTTCGGGTGATCGCCGATTGGGTGCATGAAGCCGGCGGCACGCCGATCGCGATCAGCAACGCGCCGGAACACACCCGCACGACGCACGGCATCCAGAGCGTCGCGCACGACGACCTCTCGGCGCTCGTCGAGGCGCTGGGCGAGGCGGATCTCTTCACGTTCGGCGGCGGCGGGTTGCTGCACGACTACTTCGGGCTCGACCGTGCGTCGCTCTCCCGCTTTCCCGCGCACAACGCGACGCAGTTCGCGCAGCACTTGTTCATTGCCGACGAGCTCGGCCTGCCGACGCTCGCGCTCGCGCAGGGCGTCGGTCCGCTGACGAGCGAGGAAGCCCGCGAGATCGGGCGCGACGTCTTCACCCGCGCGAGCGGCGTTTCATTGCGCGACTGGACTTCCGCCGCATTGCTGCGCGAGATCGGCGTGACCCGAGAGCTCCTCGTGGCGCCCGACCCCGTGTGGGCGTGGACGCAAGGGCGCGAGCGGGGCGCCTTGCACTCGCTCAGCGAACGCTTCCCCGTGCTCGAGGGACGACGCGTGATGGCGGTCATTCCCCGCGAATGGCCGGTCGACGCGCACTGGGAAGCGCAGTTCGTCGACATTCTCCGCAGCGCGATTCCCGAGAACTGGGCTGTGCTGTGGCTCGATTTCCAGCGCGATCCTCGTGCGCCCGTGGAAGCGTCGTCCGACATCGCGCAGCGGATGATCGCCTCGCTCGCCGACGGTCGCATCCACGCCGTTTGGAATGGCGACGAGGCGTCCGAAGCGTTCGACCTCATCGCGCAGTGCGATGCATGCGTGGCCATGCGGCTGCACGGCGTGCTGCTCGCGACTGCGTCCGGCGTTCCGACGGTCGCCGTCGAATACGACGGCAAGGTGAGTGCGCTTTGCGACGAGATCGGCCTCGATCGCACGCTGCGCGTGCCGATGGATGCGTTCTCCTCGCGGCTTGCCGGCGCGATCCAGACCGCGGCCGGCACCGCGCGCACGGCAACGACACGCGCGGCCGAGCTCGGCGAACGCGCGCTCGCACATCGCGATCTGCTTCATCGCGCGATGAAGCGGGTGAGGGGCATGGCGCGACATACGAGCGATGATCGTCGCTGGCTCGAATCGTGGGTCGACGGCGGCACCGTCGAGCCCGTGCGTGCGCTGCATGCGGCATTTGCGCGTCTGCGCCGTGTGCCGGTCGTCGGCGACGTCAACGCCGACGCCGCTATGCGATGCGGCAGCGGTTCGCGCGGCGCAAAGCGAGCGTGACGGCGCGTATCGCGCGGCGCTCGTCGCCAGTCTCGACCGCGACGTTGCGATTCGGGCGCGTGAGGCGGCAGAGCGCGACGCGCCACGCCGCACGAGAAGAGTCGGCGCGGCTTGCGGCGGCGCTGACCGCCAACGAGTCGCGCAGCGCGTGGCGCGTGCTCTACGAGAGCCTGTTGGCGCCCAGGAAAGCCAGGAGTCCGGTGATGCCGATGGCGGTCGCGGCTGACGTGCCGGGCGAGGAGGGGGGTACGTCCAATCCGGAGCGATCTCCCGCGATGCGGCCGCAACGTACAGCGCTCGTCCCGGACCTCGTGAGCATCGTGTTGCCGGTTCACAATGGCGCAGACCTGCTGGACGGCTCGATCCGCTCCGTCCTCGCGCAGACCTATCGGCCGATCGAGCTCATCGTCGTCGACGATGGATCCACCGACGATGTCGAAGCGGTGCTTTCGCGTTACGCGGGGCACCCCGACGTGCGCATCGTGGTGCAGCCGAACCAACAGCTTCCGCGTGCGCTGACCCATGGTTTCCTGTTTGCGACGGGGGAATTCTGGACGTGGACGTCCGACGACAACCTGATGGATCGCCGGCAGGTCGAGCGCATGGTTGCGAAGCTTCGTGCGGAGCCCGACACGGCGATGACGTACGCCGACTATTACGTCATGGACGAGCGCGGCAATCCGCTCGCGAACCGCGCATGGCGTGCGCAGGATCCCGCAGACCCGGTGTCGGGCGCCGTGCGCCTGCCGCGCGAAGTCGATCGCCTGAACGTGCTCCCCGATAATTTCATCGGCCCATGCTTCATGTACCGCGGATGGATCGGCCGCATCCTGCGTTCGTACGACGTGCCGCAAGGCGTCGAGGACTACGACTACTGGATGCGGATGAACGCGCTGTTCCGCATCCGTCACGTCGGCATTTCCGAGCCGTTGTACTGGTATCGCGTGCATGCGCGCACGTTGTCGGACGAGCATGCGCCGAAGATCCGCCGTCGCGTCGACGACCTCATGGACAAGGAATCCGACCGCGCTGCGTATTTCGCGAAGGTTGTCGTCTTCCAGGCGAATGCGGGTGCCGCCCAATGGCTCGCGGATCGCAAGATCGCGGATGCCGTGCGTACCCCGGACACGCCGATCGAGGCGCGAGATGGCCCCGCGCTGCTGGTGGTCGCGGCGCGCAGCGACCTCGAGGCCGCGATACCGCCGACGGCGGGCGTGACTGTTCCGCTGGCGCTCGTCTTCGACGACGCATCGACCACGCCTTACGACGCGGCGAGCGTGCTGTCGCGTCCGCACACCATGGCGGTTGTTGCAAGCGATGCGGACGCCGCGCGCGTGCGCGTGGTGTCGGCAGCACCGGTCGTCGACGCCGAATCATCCGACCTCGCGCAGGCGATGCAGGCGTTCGCGCGCGACGCGGGCTACTGGATCGTGCGCCACGCGCAGGCGGCGGGCGATCCGGTGCTTCCGTCGCCATTCGTGGATGCAAGCCGCCGCATGCGTATCGTCATCGACATCGCAAGCGACGTCGGCGACGATGTCGCGACGGAAGTCGTCGAGCTCGCGTCGTCCTTGGGTCGCCAACAGCTCGATGCCATCGTCGTGTTGCGCGAAGATCGCCCGGTCGTGCAGGCGGAGGCTGCGGCGCGATCTATCCCGGTCGAGACTCACACCGGTGTGCGCTCGGCCGACACGTATCGGTCGTGGCTCCAGGAGCGCAACGTCGCACTCGTCAACGCGCACGGCGCTCCCTTCGCTGCCGATGTCGTTGCCGGGCTCGCCATTCCGTTCGTGCAGACGCTTCGCGCGATCGACGCAGACGTTGGGCAAGCCTATCGCGATGCGGCAGCGGCGACGACCGCCTATCTAGCCGTCACGCTGCACGCGGCGCGTGCAGCGGACCTTACGGCGGGGCTCGACCCTTCGAAGATGCATCTCTGGAATGAGAACGGGCATGCGGACGGCGATCTTGCCGCCGCGCATGCCCGCTTGTTCCACGCGCTGCTGCGTCGCTAGCGCGTGCGGTCCGTCATGGCGTGCAGACGTCGCTCGGCGCGACGTGCGGGAAGGTCCGGTAGATGAAGATTGCCATCGTGCCGCGCGTCACCGCGTCGTTCGGGCAGTACCGCAGGGTCGGCGAGGTCGAGCAGCCGAGCGTGATGCCGAGGTCGTAGAGCTTCTTGATATAGGGCAGCAATGTGTTGCTCAGTGGCACGTCGGAGAACGGGCTCGAGGCGGGCGTCGCCGGCGTATAGCCACCGCCGCACTTCGTGATCAGCAGGAACTTCGCCATCTGCGCGCGCGTGACCGGGTCGTTGGGGCAGTAGGCCGGTCCCGGGCCGCACCCGTTGGTGATGCCGTCGGCAAAGAGCTGCTCGATGTAGCCCGCGAAAGGCGCGGCCGCGGGGACGTCGGTGAACACCGTGCCGGTGGGCGTCTTCGTGAAGTTGGCGCCGTGCTTGCTGCGCTCGAGGAACGCGGCCATCTCGCCGCGCGTGACGGGATTGAAGGGACAGTACGGCGAGCGGCGACGCCGAGCAGCCGTTGGTGAAGCCGGCCTGGTACATGAACTCGACGTAGCCGAACTGGGGATCGGCGAGCGTAACGTCGACGAACGTCTGCGTGACGGGAACGACCGTCGGGCGGTAGTTCGACACGGCGTTGGCGCTCTTGTTGAGCGTGAGCGCGTTGTTGCGCACCGAGCCGTCTCCCATCGGGGACCCGTCGGCGGGGAAGGTCACCATCGGATTCGAGAAGTACTGCAGACGAGTGCAGCCGCTCCCGCCATAGGTCGCCTGGCACTGGTTGTTGTACGCCATGATCGTGCGCCAGCTCAACGGGTTGCTGCCGCCAAGGTGCGACAGGCCGTGCGAGTAGGCGAACGCGCCCGGGCCGGGCGCCACGTAGGGGTCGTGGTGGGCGCCCATGTTGTGGCCGAGCTCGTGGCCGAACGAGAAGTTCGTGGTGAGGCACGTGCCGCCGCCGACCACGGCGCCGGCAGAGCTGTTCGCGTTGCCGACGGAGATGGTGCTCGGCAGCCAGGCGAGGCCGCAGAACGAGGGATCGTTGATCACGAGGACGATGTCGTCGGCGCCGTAGGCGTTGCGCTGCGCGCCGACGGTGGAGGCGGCGACGGTGGGGATGCTGCCGGCGGTGAGCGCGTTGAGCGCGTCACCGAAGGGATCTCCCGTCGCTTCGCTGTAGTTCACCTTCTGCTTGTTCACAAGGCGCACGCGCTGTGCGATGCCGCTGTTGCGATAGGCGGTATTGGTGAGCGTGATCGCGGTGTCGATGTTGTTCTGGATGTGCGGCAGGTCCGCCGGCTGCCGCCTCTGCGCCGCTGCCGTCCAGAAAACGATCACGTCGATGCGCTTGCCCGAGTCGGCCGGTGGATCGGCTTCCATCAGGTCCGCGAAGGTAGCGGCCGCCCCTGGCACGACGCGTGGCTCGCCTTCCGGCGGCAGCAGCGCGGGATTGATCTTCGCGATGCGCACGTTGCCTTCGGCGTCCGGCAGGATCGAGTACGTCCCGCCCATGAACGTGACGCTGCCCGTCAGCACGTTGCCGTTCTGGACGAGCACCGCGTTGCCGTATTGCAGCGCCGGAAGTCGCGCGATGATCGCAATACCGCCGCTTGGCGTGGCCTCCGTGCGCACGACTTCCGCCGTGACCTCGACGTCGTCGAAGAGGTCGAGCGTGAACGTCGGGTTGCCCGTCGTGTCGGTCGCTTTCGCGGCCAGCGACGGCAGCAGCGTGTAGTCCGGTGTCGCAACGCGAACCGACACTTCCGACGCCGGCGCCATGATCGTGCGCTTGGGTGTGACCGACGGGCCGAACAGGCGCGAAGCCATCGCCGGAGATGCGAACAGCCACCGTGGCGACGAGCGCAATGGTTGTAGTGCGGAATATGTTCACGACGACTCCTCGAGTTGCCCGCGATCGCGAGGTGCGGGCGTGACGAACCTATGACGCGAGTGACGAGCCTATAACGATCGCGCCGTCGCTGCGAAGGCGAATATTCGCTCGTGGTGGACGTGCGAGCGCGTACGCGCGACCGCGCAGGGCAAGGTTGGGATTGTAAAGTGGATCATCGACGAGGGCATCGCACCATACGTCGGAAAATCGCTTCTCCTCGTCGGCCGCACGACGGGCGGACACGGGATCGTCGTCGTAGCCGCGTGACGCGGATTCCTTGTGCACGAGCTCCGCGTACGGGCTGATCACATTTCGGTAACCGGCGCGGCGCAGGCGAAGGCACAGGTCGAGGTCGTTGCACGACACTGCAAGTTCCTCGTTCATGCCGGCGACCTCGACATAGCGGTCACGCGCGACGACCGCGCACGCCGTGATCATCGCGCTGACTTCGCGCACGGCGTTCGCGCGGTGGTACGGCCCCGCAAAGCCGCGCGGCGTGCCGATCCAGGGGCGGTCGCGCGACGCCGTTGAGCCCCAGCACGACGCCGGCGTGCTGCAGCGTGCCGTCGGGGTAGAAGAGCGTCGCGCCGGCAAGCCCGGTGCGCTCGCGCGATGCGAGGCTCACGAGCTCGCGCAGCCAATCGTCGCCGATCGCCTCGATGTCGTTGTTGACGAGCGCGATCATCGAGCCGCGCGCTTCGCGCACGCCGAGATTGCATTGCGCCGCGTAGTTGAACGCGTGGGGAAACGCGATCACGCGCGCGGCGCCGCCGGATTCGAGCTGTCGCAGATACGCGAGCGCATCCGCATCGCGCGAATCGTTGTCGACGACGATGATCTCGAGCGCCGGGTATGCGGTGCGCTCGCGAAGCGACGTGATGCACGCGCGAAGGAGGTCCGCGCGGTCGCGCGACGGGATGACGACCGAGACGAGCGGCGGTGGCGCAGGCAATCGGTACACGATCCGCCACCCGCGTTCGGTGATGACGGCCTCCGCGTCGTCGCCGCGGCGCGCGAGGCTCCGAGCGAGCACGTCTGCCTGCGCCTGGACGAGCGCGGGCTTCTCGAACGCCGCTGCGGCCGTCGATCCCTTGCCCTCGCGCCAGTGATAGAGCACACGGGGAACGTGAGCGATGCGCGAAGCTCCGGCTTGTTCGCGCACGCGCAACACGAGGTCCCAGTCCTGCGCACCGTCCACGGCCGTCGCAATGCCGCCGAGCTGGCGCAGGAGATCGGTGCGCACGACCGTGAGATGAAGCACGCAGTTCGTGGTGCGGATCCACTCGTCGTCCCACGCCGGCTTGAAGAAAGGCGCGATGCGCCGGCCCGACGGGTCGAGCTTGTCCTCGTCGCTGAACATCAGCGCGACGTCCGGCCTCGAAGCTGCCGCCTCGATCATCGCGAGCAGCGCATCGGGCGCGAGCGTGTCGTCGTGGTCGAGGAAAGCGCAGTACTCGCCGCGCGCAGACGCGAGCGCGTCGTTGGTCGCGGCGGCGATGCCACCGTTCGTCGCGCGGCGCACGACATGGATGCGCGTGTCGCCGCGCCGCTGCCGACGCAAGCCGCACCGCGATCGCTTCGTTCGTCGACGCATCGTCGACGATGCACAGCTCCCAATCCGGGTAGGCCTGCGCGAGCACCGATTCGATCGCCGCGACGAGATGATCGGGCGCCGGGTCGTACACCGGCATGAGGATCGACACCAGCGGCCGCCGCGCGAGCGCGCGCAGGCGCGATGCGAAGGTGCGCGGATCCGGCTCGTATCGCGCGCACCATTCGGCGTAGTCCGCGTACTACTCGCCTTCGGTAGCGTGCCGCTCGAGCACGCCGGCGAGCGCGCCGCTGCGAACAAGTTGTACTGTTCGTCGCGCGATCGACGCAAGCTTCCTCGGGTTGATGCCGGCGTAGCGCAGGTGACGTTGCAGGACACGAAATCCTGCGGCAATGCGGGATGCGCGGGTCATCGGGCGTCATTGTAGTCGCAGGCGTTCCAAAGTCATTGGCAAATGCGGCGTTAGGTGGCATCCTTGGCGGTCGACTCGCGGCGCGCCGCGCGCCACAATTCATCGAGTCGCCATCGATTCCCGGAGGAGCTTGTAATGTCGATGTCTCAAATGTGTGCGGCCGCGCTTCGGCCGGTTCGTCGTTGGTCCGGAGCGCTCGCCGTTGCGTTACCCTTCGTTGCGTTGCTTGGCCTGCCCACCGCCAATGCGCAGGCGCAGCAAATGTCCGACCAGGTAGCCACCCAGATCCGGTCGCTGCTGGCGGAAAAGGAATCGCGCAACGGGGCGCAGCGCAAGATCGACTCGCAGCTTCTGTACAAGTCACGCATGGAGCGTGGCGTTGACATTGCCCCGGGAGTGTCTACGCTCGAGACGGACATCGCGGTCGATCACAAGGGCATGGTGGAAGTCGACATCCGCGCCAAGGTCGACGGCACGGTGGAAAAGCTGGTGCGCAGCGTGGGCGGCTACGTTCAGCGCACCACCGTCTGGGCCGATGCGATCGAGGCGCGCGTGCCGCTGAACGCGCTCGAGACGATCGCCGCCAGCGATCAGGTGCGGTTCATCGCGCCGAAGACGGAAGGCATGCTGCAAAGCGCCGGACGTGCGATCGGCGCGGGCACGCAAATGGAGCCCGCCAGGACGACGCCGCGCCTGCAGCGATTCAAGGAGACGGTGAAGCAAGCCGTCGATGCCGCCAACCAACGCGCCGCGGAAAAGAGCGGCATCGTCGTCAAGTCGGGCAGCGTCAATTCGCAGGGCGACGCGACGCATCGCGCCGACGTCGTGCGCGGCACGCTCGGCTTCAATGGCGCGGGCATGTGCATCGGCGTGCTGTCGGACAGCTTCAATTCGCTCGGCGCGGCCGGAACCGACGTCACCAACGGCGACCTTCCGGGCGCCGGAACTCCGTTCCCCTTCTCGCAACCGGTAGGATTTGCCGGGTCTGGCGACGCGGCCGGTGGCGACGAGGGTCGCGCGATGCTGCAGATCGTGCACGATCTCGCGCCTGGCGCCCGTCTGTACTTCGCTACCGCGTTCAACGGCGTCAATGATTTCGCGAACAACATCCTCGCGCTGCGCGGCATCTCACCCAATCCGGGTGCCTTCGGCAACGTATTTCCAAAGTGCGACGTCATCGTCGACGACGTCTTCTACTACACGGAGTCGGGGCTGCATGACGGTCAACTCGCGCCGTCGACTACAAACATCGCGCAGATCTCGCAGGCGGTGAACACGGTCGTCGCCGATGGTGGCCTTTACTTCTCGTCGGCTGGCAATTCGGGCAACACGACGCAGGTCAGGCCCTCCACCGGCGACAACACGGCAGGGGCATGGGAAGGCGACTACGTTGGTGGAGTGCCGCCGACGCCGCTCGCGGCCTATGCGGATGCGCTGATATGGAGCGGCACCGACGTCGGCAACACCATCGAGGCGACGGGAAATTGGACGGTGCTGCATTGGTCGGATCCCATTGGCGGGTCGACCAACGACTACGACATGTGTCGCACCAACCTCGCGATGACGGCGCTCGTCGCGTGCTCGACGAATATCCAGAACGGCACGCAGGATCCTGTCGAGTTCATCACCAGCAGCACGGCCAATTCCCGCGTCGTCGTCGTGCGCAAGGCCGGCGCTGCCCCGCGCTTCATGAGCGTCACCACCAATCGCGGCCGCCTGCAATACGCAACGGTGGGTCAAACGCGTGGACACGGCGCCGCCAAGCTCGGCATGGGCGTGGCAGCAACGCCCGCGTCAACCACCTTCGGCGCGCCGACGCCCAGCGGGCCGTTTCCGACCCAGTTCATCGCAAGCAACCAGATCGAGTACTTCAGCTCGGATGGTCCGCGTCGCGTGTTCTTCAACGCGGACGGCACCGCGATCACCCCGGGCAATTTCCTTGCCGGCACCGGGGGCGGCGTCGTTTACCAGAAGCCCGACATGACCGCGGCCGACGGTGTCGGGACCACCTTGCCTGCGGGCAGCGGCTTGAATCCGTTCTACGGCACGTCGGCGGCGGCGCCGCATGCCGGTGCAATCGCCGCGCTGATGAAGCAGGGCACGCCCAACGCCCTCCCGGTGACGATCACGAACGTCATGAAGTCGACCGCGCTGGACATCATGGCGCCCGGCCCCGACAAGGACAGCGGCGCGGGCATCGTGCAGGCATTACAGGCGGTGCAGGCCGTGGGCGGTACGTTGGGCGCGATGGTGCGTCCCACGGCCGTCAACGTCGTGCCCAACGGCAACACGGTCATCGAGCGGAACGAGTGCAACACGCTCAACGTGCCGTTGATCAACGAAGGCCCGGCAGGCGCGACGGCGGTCAGCGCGACGATTACGACGTCGACACCGGGCTTCGCGATGACCCGGCCGACGTCCGCCTATCCGAACCTCGCAATGAACGGTGGCACTGCAGGCAATTCCACGCCGTTCGAGCTGTCGACGAGCAAGTCGATTGCATGCCCGGCGACCGTGTCTTTCCTGCAAACTGTAACGTTCACCGGAGGTGTTGCGCCGCGCGCCTATCCGTTCACGATCCAGGTGGGCACTGCGCCGAACTACACATTTGCAGTGCAGCCGTCGGTGGGGTTCCCGGGCGGTGCCACGGGTCCGCTCGCCGGAAGTGTCGCCGACGATGCCGCGTTCAACATTCCCGTACCCGCAGGCTTCAACTTCCTGGTCTACGGCACGGCCGTGAACGGCGGGTCGATCATCCGCGCCTCGCCTAACGGGACCATACAAATCCAGGCCAGCGGCGGCAGCGACGAGTGGGAAAACGTCGCGTTGCCCGCAGGGACGTTCGACCCCGTGCCGGTGATCATGCCTTTCTGGGACGATCTTCGGACGGACACGGTCGTCGGCGGCGGCGTGTACACCAACCTCGTCGGCGTTGCGCCGAACCGGCAGTTCATCGTCGAATGGCGCGGCCGTCGGTGGGATGATGGCGGAACGGCGCAGACGCTCAACTTCGGCGTCGTATTCACGGAGAACTCGAGCGCCATCGAGTTTCGTTATCCCCAGACCAATACGCCCTCCTTGCCGAACGGCGGCGGTGCGACGGTCGGCATCCAGAATGCGGCCAACCCGGGTCAGTTCACGCAGTACTCGTTCAACTCGTCGACAATCACGAGCGGACTGGTGTTGCGCGGGACTCTCGGTTCTCCGTCGGGATGCAATCCCGTCGCGACCAACCAATGCAGCACACCGCTCTTCGCGGACGTGCCGCCTGGCTACTGGGCAGCGCGCGAGATCAACACCATCTACAACAACATCCCGCGCATCACCAACGGCTGCCTCGCGAGTCCGCTCAATTACTGTCCGACGGATATTGTGACGCGCGACCAGATGGCCGCGTTCCTCATCCGCGCGCTGGAGGGGGAGCCGTCGCCGACGCTGTGCGCGGGCGGTTCGCCGTTCACCGACGTGCCCGCCGGATCGATCTTCTGCCCTCACATCGTGCGCCTGGTGGCGCGCGGCATCACGCTCGGATGCGGCGGGTCGAGCTACTGCCCCGGCCAGACCGTCACGCGCGACCAGATGGCGGCCTTCCTCGTTCGTGCGGTCGAAGGCGAGCCGAACCCGAACCTGTGCGCCGGCGGTTCGCCGTTCACGGACGTGCCCGCAGCGTCGCTGTTCTGTCCGTACATCGTGCGGCTGCAGGCGCGCGGCATCACCCTCGGATGCGGCGGGTCGAACTATTGCCCCGGCCAGGCTGTCGCTCGCGACCAGATGGCGGTCTTCCTGACGCGCGCGTTCGGTTTGTAACCGGCAAGTCGCACGCCAAAGGCCGCGGCGGAAACGCCGCGGCCTTTTTCTTTGCGGCTACGCGCGACGTGCGTCGAGCTCGCCGACGATGCGTGCTGCGATGCGCTCCGCCGCGTGTCCGTCGCCGTAAGGCGAGGACGGCTGCGCCATGCGGCGGTAATGGCTGGCGTCGTCCAGCAGGCGCGATGCTTCCTCGACGATCGCGTCGGTGTCGCTGCCGACGAGCCGCGCCACGCCCGCCGCAATGGCCTCCGGCCTTTCGGTGCACTCGCGCATGACGAGAACCGGCTTGCCGAGTGCGGAGGCCTCCTCCTGGATGCCGCCCGAGTCCGTGATGATGAGATAGGCATCGCCCATCAACGTGACGAATGGCGCGTACGGCAACGGCTCGACGATGCGGATTGCGTCGCCGAGTCCGGGAACGGATGCGATCGCCCGACGCACTTCCGGGTTCGGGTGCGCCGGATAAACGATCTCGATGTCCGGATGCGTCGCGGCGATGCGGGCCAATGCCTGCAGCATGCGCTCGAACGGCGCGCCGAAATTCTCGCGGCGGTGCGCGGTGACGACGATCAATCGGCTGCCGCGCGTGCGCGCCACATCGTGCGGCACGCGCTGCTGGCGCATGTAGTGCAGGGCATCGATCACCGTGTTGCCCGTCACGGCGATGCTTGCCTCGTCGATGCCTTCCTTGCGCAAGTTATCGGCGGCCCACTGCGTTGGCGCGAAGTGAACCATCGCCATCCGTGACGCGAGCGTGCGGTTCATCTCTTCGGGGAAGGGCTGGCGCATGTCACCGGTGCGCAGGCCCGCTTCCACGTGGAAGAACGGAAGGCGCTGGTAGAACGCGACGAGTGCCGCCGCGAGCATCGTCGACGTGTCGCCTTGCGCGACGACCGCGTCGACCGCAAGGTCCGCGAGGGCGCGGTCGAGGGCCTCGACGCAACGGCCGAAGAACCCGGCGAGCCGCTGGCCCGGCTGCATGAGGTCGAGCGCCACGTCGCTCGCGAGTCCGAACATCGCCATCGTCTCGGTGACGAGCTCGCGATGCTGGCCGGTATCGACGAGGAGCGGCGTGGCTCGGCCGCCGGCGCGCAGTGCATGCACGACCGGCGCCATCTTCACGATCTCCGGACGCGTCCCGAAGACGCAGGCGATGCGGCGCGGCGCGCGGTCAGTCATGCGGCCGCGATTATCCCACACGCCCCCGGCTGCGCCGGCGGCCGCGAACCCCGCGTCAGAGGGGCGCTGCGGTGAGCGAGAACGTCGAGCGAAGGAGCGGCGCCATCTCCGCGCGCGTGACGTACTGGTCGGGACAGAATCGCGTCGGTCCGGTCGCGCAACGCGTCATCACGCCGTTCTGGTTCGCGCGCTCGATCCACGCCGATGCCCAGTACGCGACCGGGACGTCGGCGAACACGGTGCCCGTCGCGGTGCCCGGGTTGTACGCGCTGCCATAGCGCGAGCGCATGAGGAACACCGCCATCTCGGCGCGCGTCACCTTGCCATCGGGGCAAAACAGCCTCGGCGCGGACGAGCAGCCTGCCGTGATGCCGTCGGCGTAGAGCTGCTCGATCTGGCCGCCGGCCCAATGGCCCGCAGGCACGTCGGCAAAGGGCGAGCCCGTCGCCGTGCCGACGAACGAGGCGCCACGCTTCGCGCGCTCGATGAAGACTGCAAGCTCCGCGCGCGTCACGGTGTTGGTGGGGCAGTAGAGCATCGGCGCTCCGCTGCAGCCCTTCGTGATGCCGTACCAGTAGAGCGTCTCGACATCGAGGTAATTGGGGTGCGTGGCAGGCACGTCGCCGAACGTCGGCCGGGTGGGGGACGCGACGGTGACAGTGAGACCGCCGGCGGGCTGCGATACGGCCGTGACGGTGATGCCGTATTGCGCATCGACGTAGTTCTGGCCCACGACGAGCGAGCCATCGGTGAAAGCGCTCGTGGCCGGCGTCATGTCGAGGAACTCGGTGTCGTCGGAGCAGCCGGAGCAGATCGACTCGAACGGCGTCTCCACGCGCACCTGCACGCCGTTGTTGGGGAACGATGCGAGTCCCGCGTCGAATCCGACGGGTTGGCGATACTCGATCCAGTACATGCGCTTCGGGCCCGCGGGAATTCGCACCGCGTACCTCGAGCCACCGCCGTTCTCCAGCGTGTTGAGCGTGTATGTCGCCACACCCCCCTTGTGATCGACGACGGTGCCCGCCGGCAACCATCCGAGCAGGTCCTTTTGCGCGGACGCGAAATGCATCGCCCGCTGGTTGCCCATGGTATTGAACGGGTCGCCGTACTCGGACGAAGTGCAGGTGCCGCCGATGACGCTCGTGCCGCAGTCGAGGCTCGCAGCGTGCAGCAATCCGAAGTTGTGGCCGATCTCGTGGCCGATGACGAGCAGATTCGGTGGTGTTGTTGATGTACGAGCGCGCCCAGCCGACGTACGCAAGGCCCGACCATCCGCATCCGGATACGTTGTTGAACACGTAAACGCGGCCGGCATAGGCATTGAGGTTGTAGCCGCGCGCGGTGGCGGCGGCCTCCGCGGCGTTGGCGATGGCGTTGATGTCGCAGGTGGCGGGCTTGGCCGCGTTGGCGAGCAGGAAGCCGCCGCTGCCATTGTCCGCAACGGCGCCCGACAGGAGCTGCATCCCGTACGACGCCTCCTTGTAGAACTCCGCGACGCTCTTGGTGGGCAGCGGATCGAACATCGAAGAGCGCAGCGACGCGACCGTGAACGGGTCGGCTCCATACGTGTAGGGAGGTGCTGCGTTGGTCGGGAACTTGACGGGCATCACGAGATAGCTCGTCGTGACGGCCGACGCGAGCGGACCTTCGACCGGCTTGACCGTCGAAGCGCCCGTGATGACGATGCGGTCCGCGAATACCGAGCCGTCGCTCTGCACCTCGCCGCTCACGATCGCCGGCATGCCGTTTTCGAGCCCGTCGAGCAGCGTGGCGAAGGTCACCCAGCGCTGCTCCTTGTCGGTGGTGACCGCATAGAAGAAGCTGCTCGGCGTGCCGTCGAAGTTGTCGGCGTGACCGAGCCGCAGGTAGCCGTCGACGGTGAGCTTCGCGCCGGCGGCCTTCTGCGTGTTGGCCTGGATTGCGCTCGAACCGTCTATGTAGATCTGCTGGCCGTTGATGCGGCCGTCGATCGCATACGTCGCGCCCTTGCGCAGCGACGCGGCTGTCGCGCCCTGCAACAGGTAGCGCGTGCCGTCGTCGGCCGTCAGGACTGCATATTCCTGTCGCGTGTCGTTGACGCGGTTCTCCACGACGATGGAGGAGACCACGCCCACTTTTGCGATGACGGTGTCCGTCGCCAGGGCGGTGCGTCGCGGGGGGTCGACCTTCGCCACGTGATGTGCGGCGACGTCGAAGGCGACGCCGAGCGACGCAAGCGTCGCGGCGACGAGCAAAGTGCGGGCAAACGGGCGCATCGGTCACTCCCCTGCAGAATTTGGGATATTCTATGACAATGGCATGGAGGTTCGGCCACCGTGCTGACCAACGGCTATGCAAGTTCCCGGCCCATTGCGGGCAAGTGCACGCCTTGCCCGACCGGCGGCAAAAAAAGGGCGGCTTGCGCCGCCCTTCGGATCGACCGCGCTATCGCGCGTTCACGGATCGGTCGGCTCGCGTTCCTGCGGCGGCGGCGTCGAACGGCGACGCGCCTCCGTTGACGCTGGTCATGACCGCGCTGATGTTGCAGCGCCCCGCGCTGAAGTTGCCGCTGAGCGTGCCCTGGATCCGGTCCATCCGGATCGCGAATCGCGGCGATGCGCCGGCCGGGACGTTGACCTTCACGCTGGCCGAAGCCGTCGCCCACACGCGATCGTTGACGCGGATGCGCGCGAGGTTGAAGTCGTTGGTCGTGAAGGTTCCAAGGTTGTCGAAGCTCGTGCGCGAGTAGACGCGAACGTCGAGCGCATTGTCGGCGTAGCCGTTGAACATCCAGTTCACCAGCGCGACGCGCGGATAGTTCATCGGCGGGAACGCAGGCGTGATGCAGAAGTGCGGCCTGTTGTCGACGAGCAGCGCGCCCGTGCTGAGGATGTTGTCCGAGTAGATGGCGGGCGAGATGGCGTCGCCGAGACGCTGCATGAACAGCGCCATCTGCCAGCGCGTCACGACGTCGTTGGGACAGTAGATCGAGGCGCCGCAACCGAGCGTGATGCCGCGATTGCGCAGCCAGTCGGTCGAGTTGCAGTAGCTGTCCGCGGGGGTGACGTCGTTGAACCCGCCGCATGCCGCGGTGACGATCAGGGTGAACGTCTGGTTCGCGTTCGGCGGCGTGCCGTTGTTCGCGGTGACGGTCACCGTGTACGTGCCGTGCGTGCCGGCCGCGGGCGTGCCCGATAACGAAGGCGTGCTGAAGTTGACCCCTGTCGGCAACGTGCCGGTCACCGAGAACGTCGGAGGAGGCGCGCCGTTCTGTCCGAGGAAGGTGAAGTTGCAAGGCGAGCCCTCGACGCAGATGAGCGAGTTCGGCGACGAGATGACCGGCGCCGCGGCCCCCGTGACGGTGAATATGGTCGACGCCTGGCTGACCGTCTGCCCGTCGGGGTTGATCACGCGGATGACCTTGTCGCCGACCGATGCGCCGACCGTCGAGAACGTCACGCTGAGCGACGTCGGGCTCAACACCGTGACGCCGGTGACGGTGACCCCGGGAAGAATCTCAACCGCAATGCGATTCTCGAAGCCCGAACCCGGGTCGAAGAAGCCGGAGCCGTTGATCGACGTGCCGGTGATGGTGGCGGTCGTGCTCACGATGCCGGTCGCGACCGAGGGCACGCTGATCGCCGACGGCGTGGCAGGCTCCGGCGCATTGAGCCGCGTCACGCGCACGCCCCACGTGTCGAGCGCGCTCGCGTACTCCTGGATCGTGTACATCGTCATGTCGTCGGTGGGATCGACGCTCGTGTACGAGTAATCGCCCCAACGGCGCCCGAACCCGCCGCCCGGGTCGCCGGGCGGGTTGTAGGCCTGCAGGGCATTCGTGTAGATGAAGGGAGGATCGGTGGCGCCCGGCGGGTCGCTCACGAGACGGCCGGTGAAGCCTGCGTTGATGCGCTGGACGGGACCGCTGGCGGTGAAGCCGATCGCCATGTGGCCCTGCCCATTGACCTGGATGCCGGGGAAGGCGAACCAGCGCACGTTCCCCGAGGCGGTGCTGTCGTACACGGTGCCGGAGTCCGCGACGGCCGGCGTGGTCGCCAGGTTGTTGATGCGATACCAGCGCAACGCGTTGCGCCCGGTCGCGTCGAAGACCGAGGAGCTGACGGCGGTGCCGTCCGGCTTGACCGTGATGCCGTGCGACGTATAGAGGTTGCCGTTGCGGACCTGCGCCGACATGAGGCGCGTATCGGAGGCATCGAGCTCGCCGTTGCCGCCGCCCGTGTTGCCGAGGTGCGGCTGCGTGTACACGACCGTGAACGGCGCCGTATTCACGCCGAGGCTCGCCGAGATCGTCGGCGATGCAGAGCCCGGATTGATGACGCGGCGCACGACGAGCTTGCTGAAAAAGCAGAACGACACGCCGACGAAGTAACCCTCGGTCGCCGAGTTCGCGTTGTCCACACCTTGCGGGGTGTACGGGCCGTCGCCCGACGCGCAGCTGGTGTCGGGAACGAGGCCGGAGAAGACGGTGACGGTCGCAGGCCCGGCGCCCAGGAGGCTGCTCTTGCGCACGACGTAGCCATCGGTGTTGATCAGCGCGGTCCCGGGAAGGTTGAAGATGTTCGCGCCGATGTAGAGCGCGTTGTTGTCGATTCCGAGCGTCGGGTAGTCGACGAAGTTGGCGGTCGGGTTGAAGAAGAAGAAGCGCCAGGTGGTGGCCGACGAGATGTGCGGCGTATCGCTCACCGCGATCATCACTCGATTGGCGAACGTGTTCACGCCGTCGTTCGGCACGTCGATCATCACGATGAACCAGCGCTGCGTGATGCGGTCGTAGCGGATGCGCGGGTCCGACGTGAAGTTCGAGGTGACGGCGCCGCCTTTGGGCGTCATGGCGGACGCGAAGAACACGTCGGTGTCGACGTTGAGCGTCGGATCGACGAGGCCCTTGCGGTCGAAGGTGCGAATGACGCCGTTGATGGCCACGATGTACTGCGAGGGTCCGATCGCACCCATCGAATCCGGCGGGAATGCCTTGGCATCGAACAGGTCGCCGCCAAGCCAGCTCGTCGAGTTGACCTGCGCGACCTTGACCGATGCGCGCGTCGACTTGCCCATCGCCGCTGCGAGCTCCTCGGGAAGCGTGTTTGCGTTGGACTGGCGGTGGAGCGTGGGACGCAGGCGAGGCATGAAACGCGGCGATGCGATCACGTTCGTGGTCGCCTGGCGCGCCATGATCTGCGCCGTGGTTTCCGCGAGGCCCACGCCCGACGTGATCGGCGTGCCCGGCTTGTCTTGCGCGTGCGAGATGGCCGCGAGCGACAGCAACAGCATCGCGGCGAGCGATAGCCTCTGCATGATGTGGTTCCCCTTAGTGTGGACGCGGCGTCCCTCAACGTCGCGGGCCCATGCTACGCCTACGGCGGGCCGTCGTACACCACCGTGCGATCAGAACAGGGCAGAGTCGGTACCGGGCGCTACCTTGCCGATCCGGTGCTTCGCGGAACGCGGCTTCCACTCGCGAGCGAGGGCTTGGGCGCGGGCGATCTCCTCGCGCGTCATCGTTTGCGCGATGGCGTCGCGATTGCGTGCTGCGTTGTCGCGCGTGACGTCGTCGTCGGCAGTCGCCGCGGCCAGGTTGAACCAGCGGTAGGCTTCGACCGGGTCTTTGGCGACGCCGCGGCCGCTTGCGTAGGCGACTCCCAGGTTGAGCTGCGCGGATGCGAGGCCGGCGTCGGCGGCCGACGCGTAAAGCGCCGCCGCTTCCTTGTCGTCGCGAGGCACCCCGGCGCCCGTGTCGATCATTCGCGCGAGGTTGAACTGCGCGATCGCGTCACCCTGGGCGGCGGCCTTGCGCAGCCACCTCGCTGCTTCCGCGTCGTTGCGCTCGACGAGCTTTCCCTCGCGGTACGCGTTGGCGAGGTTCGCTTGCGCGACGGCGTTGCCCGCTTCTGCGGCAAGCGCGTAAAGGCGCATCGCTTCCTTGAAATCCTGCGGCACGCCGCGCCCGGTTTCATGCATGAGCCCGAGATTCGTCATCGCCGACGTCTCGCCCAGCGCTGCGGCGCGCTCGTAGTGACCGCGCCGCTTCGCGCAGGTTGCGCGGCATGCCGGCACCCTGCTCGTACATCTGCCCGATGACGAAGATGGCGTAAGGATCGCCTGCGTCGGCGAGCGGCCGGAAGAGCGACAGCGCCGTCGCGTAGTCGCCCGACTGCAGCGCGTCCAGCGCGCGCTTGCCTTCGTTCTGCGGCGCGGGCTGCGCGATCGACGACGCGACGATCGCGACGAGGATGAACGCGGAAAGACGTGATGCGCATGGCGGCGAATGTATCAAAACAAGAGCCGGGTGGTCGCGCAATCGTTGCGACGCACCCGGCGAGGGGAGGAGAGGCGCGGCGAGGCCGCGCTGATGAAACGCTGCTAGTTCATGAAGCCGAGGTCGGCCGTTGCGAAGTTGCCGATGTTCGGGAAGACCTGGGTGATGTCGCTGCCCGGCATCCCGAGCCACTTGCCGAGCGTGGCGCCGACCTGATCGACCGCGGTTTGGGGAATCCACGAGCCGTTGCTGCCCGCGTCCATGGTGCCGCCCGCGTTGCCACGGATGAGATCGGGAAACGTGCCGTACATGGCGCCGCCCTTCACCGTGCCGCCGAGGACGACCTGGTGACCGCCCCACGCATGGTCCACACCCGAGTTCGCGTTGCCGATGAAGGTGCGATTGAAGTCGGACATCGACACCTGTACGACGTCGTTCGCGACACCCGCGGCGACGGTGTAGTCGTAGAACGCCCGCATTGCCGGGAACAACTGGTTGAACAGGTTCGTCTGGTTGGTGATCGTATTCGAATGCGTGTCGAACCCGCCCATGCTCACGAAGAACACCTGGCGCTTGACGCCCGTCGCCGCGCGTCCTTCGATAAGCCGCGCGACTTGCCGCAGCTGCTGCGCGATGCCGGTGTTCAGTAGCGCGCCGCCGACCGTGAATGCGGTCTGGATGTTCGAAGGGAGCGTCGCGGTCAGGATCGGGTTGGCCGTGGCGTTGGCCGTCAGCGCCTTGTCCATCACGCTCGCTGCACCGACCACCACCTGGTTGTTCGGGTTGGCGTTCTTGAGCAGCGACACGAGCGCGTTGAAGCGCGCTGTGGACACGGCGTCCGCCGCCTGGCCCGAGACTGCGACCCCGCCGTTGGACGGAACCACGAGCGGCGCGGTCGATGCACCCAGCGTGTAGAGCTGCGAGCCCGACACCGAGACCGCTGCAGGAATCAGCGCTCCCGCGTTCCCCGCCAGGAGCTTGTCCGCGAAACGGCCGCCCCAGCCCGAGCGTACCGGCGCGCCCGGCTGCAGTCCGTTCCACTGGTCCTGCTGGTCCGAGTGCGAGAACAGGTTCGGCGGCCGTGCGCTCGGCGTGGCCAGGTAGGCGGCGCGGTTCGGAATCGGCGCCCTCAGCGTTCCCGTGTTCGCGAGCACGGCGAGCTTGCCCGAGGCGTAGAGCGGAGCGACGCTCGCCATGCTCGGATGGAAGCCGAACTGCTTGCCCTGCGCTGCGAACTGGATGAGCTGCGCCTGCGTCAGCCCCACGTTGGAGGCTGCGGTCCGGACGTTCGCATACGCGGCGTAGTCCGTGTACGGAACGATCAGGTTGTTCGAGTCGTTGCCTCCGAAGAGGAAGACGACCACGATCGCCCGGTAGCCGCTTGCCGCCTGCGCCTCGGCGCTTTTTACGCCCCAGGTGCAGAGATTGGCGGCCGCGGCCCCCGCGGTGACCGCGGCGGTGGAGGTCAGGAACTTGCGTCGAGATGTAGTCATGATTAGCGCTGGACCTGGTAGTCGTAGGACGATGCCATCAGATACACGGCCATCCGAACGCGATTGGCCCTCTCTGCCTGGGTCGGGGTTGCGCTCAGCGTCACCGCGTTGACCGCGGTCACGATGGTCGGCTCGAGCGCTGCCGGGAACTGGCCGCCTGCAAGCACGCGATTGATCTCGGTCACCATGGCCGCCGGCGTCGTGGCCAGCGACTCGAACTGGTCGAGGAACAGGCGCGTGCCGCTGCTGCCGATGATCGTCCCGTCGATACCGAACGGTTGGTACACCATCCGGTACACGAGGTTCGCGCGTCCAACCGCCGTGTTCGTCGTGTGGATCGCGAACTCCGGCGAGAGGACCGACGTGCCCGGAACGGTAGCATCGGGCGGGAAGTAATTGAACACCGTCGGCGAGAAGTACGGGCTCTGGCCGAGATTGCCGGTTTGCGTCGCGAGCTGGGCGCCGTCGGTCACGCCGGACAGCGCGCGGATGAGGCCCGTGACGATCAACACCGGCTCCCTCAGCGTTCCGAAGTCGGCCGCGGTCTTGGTGCCGCCGCGCGCTTCCGGATCCATCAGGATGGCCTTGACGACCGCCTGCAGGTCACCGCGCACGCCCGAGCCGTTGTTCGCGAACACCGCGCTGATCCGCGCGACGTACGCCGGCGTCGGATTGCCGGTGACCAGACGCTGGATCAGCTGCTTGCTTACGAACGGCGCAGTGTTGGGATGCATGAAGACGTTCAGCACCGCCGTGTCGAGGTCTTGTTGCGCGGTCTGGCCTGCGACCGTGACCGTTCCGTTCAGCAACGTCTTCGGATTGGGGTCGTGGCCTGCGGTGGCGGTGACCGGGTAAGGCACCATCGGCGCGCCGTAGTAGCGATTCTGCTTGGCGGGCGCGGGACCCGCCGGGTTGCCGGCGCTCGAATACGTCATGCCGGTGAAGATGCGCGCGAACTCCGCGATCTCCGCCTGGCCGTACGTCTGGATCGTACGTCCCTGCGCATCGAGGAGCGGCGTGCCGTCCGGCTTGAGCTCGACGAGGCCTACCGAGAACAGCTGCATGATCTCGCGAGCGTAGTTCTCGTTCGGTACCCGCGTGCCCGCGGGCCGGTCGTTGTTGACCGCGTCGAGGTAATTGCCCATCGCCGGGTCGATCGTTACCTTCTCGAGCAGCGACTGGTAGTTGCCGAACGCTTCCTGGAACATGATGTTCTGGTAGCGGGACATCACGTGCGCGTACGACAGGTCAGGCTCGTTCGCCGACGTGACGACGATCTGCGACAACGCCCAGGCGACGCGCTGGCGCAACTGGTCCGGCGCGTACACGGCGTTCGTGAAGAAGTCGCGCTGGATCATCGCGAGCGTCAGGTGATCGCGGGCGCACATGGCCTGCGGCGAGTCTCCCGGATAGTTGGCGCCGCCAGGCATCTGGGTCGTGCAATCGACCGTCGTGCCGAGCTGGATCTTGTTGTACTTGGTGTCCGGGTACCCCGAGATCGGCTTCGTGAACTGGTCGTCGATCCACTGGGAAATGCCGCCCAGCGCAACGACGCGCGCAGCTTCTGCCTGCGAGGCGCCGAACGTCGCCTGGTTGAGGAGGCGCCAGATGTCCGGATTCGTCGTCGCGACCGCGGGCGCCGTCTGGCCCACGACGGTCTGCGTCAGGGTCGAGTTGACGTTGCCGAGCGAGTCCGTCGCTACCGCATAGACGGAGTGCGCGCCCGCCGGGATCGTCGCCGTGTACGTGTACGGCGTCACGGTGTCGTCGGCGAGCTTCGCACCGTCCATGTAGAAGGACACCATCGCGACCGTTGCGCCTGCCGCAGTGGCAGTGGCGGTTCCCGTGAGCGTCACCGTGCCGCCCGGAGGTACGAGCGTGGTCGACGGTGTCATCGTGATGCGCGGCAGGTTGGAGCCCGCCACCGCGTTCACCATGACGTTCACCGCGGTCGACGTCGTGATCGCCCCCGCGTTGTCGTAGGCGCGCGCCGTGAGCGCGTGGTTGCCGACGACCGTCGAGCTGAAGTTGAACGAGTACGGTGCGACCGTGTCGTTGTTGACGAGCGTGGCGCCGTCGTAGAACTCGACCTTGGAGATCGTGCCGTCCGGGTCGCTTGCCACGGCGGTCAGGACCGTCGTGCCGCCTGCCGCGATGGCGTTGGCAGTTGCCGACAGCGTGACCGACGGTGACTGGTTGCCACCGCCACCGCCGCCGCCACCGCCGCCACCACCGCCACCACCACCGCCGCCGACTGCGACGATCAGCGGGTTCGACGTTCCGGTCGCACCCATGTTGTCGTACACCTTGGCCGTCAACGTGTGGTTGCCGACGGTCGACGAGGTGAACGTGTAGTTGAACGGAGATGCGCTGACCGTGGCGAGCAGGGCCGCGTCGTCGTAGAACTCGACCTTGGCGATCGTGCCGTCCGGATCGAACGGCGATGCGCTCAGCATCGTGGTGCCGCCGGCCGCGATCGAGTTGGTCGATGCCGACAGCGCGACGGTGGGCGCCAGGTTGCCCGTGCCACCGCCGCCGCCGCCACCGCCGCCGACCGCCGCCCGTCGCGTTCACCGATGCGACACCCGACGTCGCGGTCATCCCGCCGTCGTCCGTTGCGACCGCCGTGAAGTTGTAGATGCCTGCGGCGCCCAGCGTGTAACCGAATTGATGCGGGGCCTTGGTCGTCTCGCCGAACTTGACGCCGTCGCGGTAGTACTCGACCTTGACCACCGAGCCGTCGGCGTCGGACGCGTTGGCCGTCAGCGTGACGAAGGTGCCGACCGCGGCCGACGACTGCGACACGGCGAGCGTGACCACCGGTCCGACGTTTCCGCCAGGGCCGGAGCTTGCCCGCACGAAGAACACCGTTCCTTCGTAGGCGAACCAGGGCCACTGCGTGGTCGCGTTGTTCGCCTCGGGCTGGCTCGTCGTGAAGAAGTGCGTGCCGAGCTTGGTGTTGTACAGGCGATAGAGAGCAACCGCGCCGGTGTTCCCGTTGCCTTCCGCGTAGTAGGCGATGCCTTCGTACGCGTAGACCGGGAAGTTGGCGATGATCGACGCCTTCTCGGCCTCGGACGCCGTGTAGACGTGGCTGCCGTTCAGCTGGTGGTAGAACCGGTAGACCGGGATCGTGCCCGCGTCCTGCGTCGAGTACGCGTAGAACGCGATGCCTTCGTACGCGAAGCGCGGATACGTGGTCTGGACCTTGACCTTCTCCGTCTCGCTCGCGGTGTAGAAGTGCCGTCCCGCGTCGAGGTGATAGAAGCGGTACACGGGCGTGAGCGCTGCGTTCGCCGCGCTCACAGCCAGCGCCGCGACCATCGCGCCGAACGCCAACGCCGCGCGCCGCCGCATGCTGCTGCGGGCCGTGTGGCTTGACATGGTGGTTTCGCCGTTCATCACCTGCCTCCGAGTTCTTGATCGATCGATTTGGTGCTCTTGCGCGTCCAGTCCGGCGCGGACGCACTGCCCAAGAGGCCACCGCCGGCCGATTATTCCTGCGCACTCGTCCAATTACAAGACAATTATCGGATTGGGCGACAAACGGCGTGTTGAACCCATATTATATGCAGACGACATGTGAGGTAAACGTCATAACAAATTGAATTAAAAGAAAATGATGGCGCTAATCTGTTGTAGGTCACGGGTCATACCTCGTTACTTAATGACGATTTAAACGGTTGCCACCGTCATGTTTTTGCGATCTGACACGCAGTACCCGGCATCCCGGCGGTACGTCAGCGCTCCGAACTTCCGTTCGCCCACGTTTTATGACGTCGGTATGAAAGTCCGCGGCCGGGCAGACTCTTGGCGGAAGGTTCGTAGAATGCGGGCTGACACCGACCGTGGATTGCAGGAAACATGCCGCGCCGCATCTACATCGACTGCACGGAGACTGGGCGCGTAGGAGCGCTCACCGGCATCCAGCGCACCGTGCGCTCGATCGTGCGCGCCGCGCTGGCGGACGGAGAAGAAGATGTCGTGCCGGTTCGTTTCGATGGCGGGAGGTTCGTCCCGCTCGATGCCAAGTCGCGCGCCGCGCTCACGAAACCCGACGCGCCCCGGCGCGCATTTCGCGAGCGCACGCGCAGGCTCGCCGTGTCGTCGCTTGCGCCGGCCATGCGTGGCGAGTGGCTGGCGCGGGGCCGCGACGTCGCGTCGCGCTCGTACTGGACGATGCGGCGGCTGCGCGCGATGGCGGGCCACGCAGCCCCGGTCCGGTATGCGCCCGGCGACTGGCTGGTGCTGCTCGACTCGACGTGGACGCCCGACGTTCGGCGCGAGATCGCGCGCGCGAGGACAGCGGGCGCGCGGGTCTGCGCGGTGATCTACGACCTCATCAAGGTGCGGCGGCCGGACCTCGCGTCCCCTGGTGCGGCACGGATCTATGTGCGGTGGCTGGAGCGCGTGATGCCCCTGTCGGACGTGGTCGCCACCATCTCGCGCGCCGTCGCGGACGATGTGCGCGATTACCTTCACGCGTCCGGCCACGCGACGCTCGCCGGGAACGTCCGCCACTTTGCGCTCGGCGCCGACTTCGAGGCGCAAGGCGACGCAGGCGACGTGTCGCCGGAGGTTTCGTCCGCCGTGGACGGACATCGCGATCGCACGTTCGTGGCGGTCGGCTCGCTCGAGCCGCGGAAGGACCAGGCCACGATCGTCTCGGCCTTCGAGCGATTGTGGGCCGAAGGCGTCGACGCGCGCCTCGTGCTGGTCGGCCGGCCGGGCTGGGGAAGCGACCGGCTCGCGCGCACGATCGCCACACACGTCGAGCGGGGCAGGCGGCTCTTCTGGTTCGCGCAGGCGAGCGATGCAGACCTCGCGCATTGCTATCGCAACGCCCGCGCGCTGGTGAACGTCTCGCTCGCGGAGGGCTACGGACTGCCGCTCGTCGAAGCCATGCGGCATGGACTGCGGGTCATCGCAAGCGACATACCTGCTTTTCGCGAGGTCGCGGGAGCCGGCGCGGTTTTCGTGCCGACCGCAGATGCCGCGAAGCTCGCCGAAGCGATCGCATCGATGCTGCGCGCGCCTGCGGAGACGACGGCATCAGCGCCGGCCACGGCGACCTGGAACGATTCGGCCCAAGCGTTGCTCGCGCTCCTGCGCGACGCCGGTCAGGGCTTGCCGTAAGCGGAAAACTTCGCGAGCACGACCTGCATCTCGTCCTCCGGGAGCAGCACGGGCTCGCCCACCTGGAGCGCGCGCCAGTACATCTCGGCGAGCGTCTCGACCTCGACGGCGAGCGACAGCGCCGCGTCGAGCGAGCGCCCGACCGCGATCAGCCCGTGATTGGCCATGAGGCACGCGGTGCGGCCCGCGAGAGCGCCGATCACGTTGTCCGAGAGTGCCTGCGTGCCGAACGTCGCGTACGGCGCGCAGCGGATGTCGCTGCCGCCCGCGACCGCGACCATGTAGTGGAAGGCGGGTATGCCGCGATGCAGGCATGCGAGCGACGTGGCGAACGGCGCATGCGCATGCACGACCGCATGGGCGTCCGCGCGCTGCGCATAGATGTCGCGATGGAATCGCCACTCCGACGATGGCGGTCGCGGACCGCTGGCGTCGCCCGCGAGCGAGACGCACGCGATGTCGGCTGGGGTGGTTTGCGCATAAGGCAGCGCGCTGGGCGTGACCAGGAACCCGTCGAAGCCATCGCGGCGCAAGCGGGCGCTCACGTTGCCCGACTTGCCGCGGTTGATGCCCGCGTCGTTCATCGTGAGCGCCGTGGCGACGATCGCCGCGCGAAGGCTGCCTTCGCTCACGACCGGTCCGGAAACATCGCGGACAGCCACTCTCGCGAGGCGCGCGTGATGCCGCGCTCGGTGACGAAGCCGGTCACGAGCCGGGCGGGCGTCACGTCGAACGCGAAGTTCTGCGCCTTCGTGTTGTGGGGCGCGATGGCGACGCGCACGGTCTGGCCGTAATCGTCGCGCCCGGAGACGTTCGTCACCTCGTCCCCGTCGCGCACCTCGATGGGTATTCCGTCGCCCGAGGGAAGGCGCCAGTCGATGGTGGGTGAAGGCAGCGCGACGTAGAAGGGCACGTTGCTCTCGCGCGCGGCGAGCGCCTTGCCGTAGGTGCCGATCTTGTTGCACACGTCGCCGTTGCGGGCGACGCGATCGGCGCCGACGATCACGATGTCGACGTCCCCGCGCTGCATCAGGAGCGGACATGCGCTGTCCGCGACCAGCGTGTGCGGAATCCCGCGCTGGCCGAGCTCCCACGCGGTGAGGTTGGCGCCTTGCAGCCGAGGCCTCGTCTCGCTGACCCAGACCTCCAGCGCGAGGCCTTCGAGGTGGGCGAGAAAGAGCGGCGAAGTCGCCGTACCCCATCCGCACGTCGCGAGCGCACCGGCGTTGCAATGGGTCATGACGCGCACCGGACCCGGGCGGCGCTGCGCGACTGCGCGCAGGATGCCGATTCCGTTCTCGCCGATCGCATGGTTCATGGCCATGTCCTCGGCGGCGATGTCGTCCGCCTCGGCCCATGCGGCGTCCGCACGATCACCGACGGCGAGCGGCGCGACTTTCGCGCGGACGCGCTCCAGCGCCCAGCGCAGGTTGACCGCCGTGGGGCGTGTGCCGTCCATGATGGCAAACGCGGCGGCGAGCGCGCCGTCCGTGGCGTCGCGGTCGAGCGCGAGCGCAAGGCCATAGGCGCCCACCGCGCCGATCAGCGGTGCGCCGCGAATCCACATCTTGCGGATGGCGAGCGCCGCTGCGTCGGCGCTTGCGATCTTGATGCGAACGAGCGTGTGCGGGAGCGCGCGCTGGTCGATGACGTCGACGTGGCGCGCGCCCCGAGGGCGCACGAGCGCGCGGTAGGCGGCGGGATCCTCGTGCTTCATGTGACTATTTCAAGACCTGCAGCAGGTTGTTGAAGTCGTCCGTCCACACGCGCCAGTCGCGGCGCGCGCTGATGTTGGTCGACGCCTCCATGAGCCGCGGGTCCGAAAGCCGGACCGGGTCCCTGGCGACCAGGACCCAGCTCGAGGAGTTGGCGAGCGGCAGGCTGCCGTCGTCGTTGATCCACAGCGTATGGAGATCGAGCTCGTGCGCGATGCCTTCGACGACGGGCACGAGGTCGAGGTAGCGGTTGGTCACGTGGAATGCGATGACGCCGTCGGGCTTCATGTGCCGGAGGTAGACCTCGACGGCCTCGCGCGTGATGAGGTGCACGGGGATGGCATCGCTCGAAAAGGCGTCGATCGCGAGGACGTCGAAGCTCTGCGCGGGCTCGCGCTCGAGCGTGAGGCGCGCGTCGCCGAGCGGCAGCTCGATGGTGGCGTCCGAGTCCTTGAGATAGGAGAAATCACGCTTCGAAATCTCGATGACGCCCGGGTTGATGTCGTAGAACCGGTAGATGTCGCCTTTGGATCCGTACACCGCGATGGTGCCGGTGCCGAGCCCGATGACGCCCACCTTGATCGGATCCTTGCGCGGGTGCATGAGCTCGATCACCCGGCCGATGCCCGAGTTGGCGGAATAGTAGCTCGTCGCCTCGCGCTTGAGGTCGTCGCGAAGGTATTGCTTGCCGTGCATGATGTTGCCGTGGATGAGCTGGCGGCGCATGCCGTTCACTTCGTCGCCGGTTTCCTGCACCCGGAGCACGCCGTAGAAGTTGCGCTTCGCGACGATCGTCATGTCGTAGAAGTTGACGATGCTCCACACCGCGCACCCGATCGTGGACACGAGCGCGAGCACGGCCAGCGCCGGATAGATCGCAGGCTCGCGACGCGCCTGCCACAGGAGCAGCAGCGCGCCGAGCACGAGCACGCCGTTGAGCTCGAAGTCGGCCGGCAGCACCATCGGCGCGAGGATGCCGACCAGCGCGGCGCCGACCGCGCCGCCGAGCGAGACCATGAGGTAGAACCGCGTGAGGTACGCCGGCGCGGGCTTGAGACGCACGAGCTCGCCGTGGCAGAACATGCACGCGATGAACAGGCCTGCGGCGAACACCGCGAGCTGGATGGTGAGGTCGTGCGTGACGGTCGGGTCCGCGATCGACCACGCCATCACGCCGAGCGCTGCGGAGAGCACGGCGAGGAAGAGGTCGCGCCGGTACCAGCCCTTGCCGTCGAAGCAGAGGATGAACGTCACGAGATAGATCGAAAGAGGCACGACCCACAGCAGCGGAACCGACGCGACGTTCTGCGTGATGTGGTTGCTGACTGCGAGCAGCATCACCGACCCCGTTGCGGCGAGGGTGCACCACAACACCTGGCGCGCGGCCGTCGGCGGCATGGCGTCTTCCGAAGCCACCGGTGCGGGCGTCGACGCCGCCGCTGCGTGACCGCGGCTCGCCCACGCGGCGACCGCCGCCAGGACGACGAACAGCACATACCCCGCCGACCAGCCGTACGCCTGCATGCGCGTCGCGACCCAGGGCTCGAGGAGGAACGGATAGCCGAGCAGCGCGAGCAGCGACGCGAGGTTCGACAGCGCGAACAGGCGGTACGGATTGCGTCCGGGGAAGCGGCGCGCGAACCACGCCTGCAGGAGCGGGCTCGTCGTCGACAGCAGGAAATAGGGGAGCCCGATCGTGAATGCGAGCATGCCGAGGATGAGGAAGATCGGCTGCTCGGCGCCGGTCGGCTTCCAGAACGTGCCTGGCACGATCGGCAGCGACACGACGCTCACGGCCAGGAGCGCCACGTGCAGCCGCATCTGCGCGCGCGGCGCGAGCTTGCGGATCACGATGTCGGCGTACGCGTATCCGAGCAGCAGCGTGGTCTGGAAGAAGACGAGGCATGTCGCCCAGACCGCGGCCGACCCGCCGAACCATGGCAGGACCTGCTTCGCAACGATGGGCTGGACAAGAAAGAGCAGGAATGCGCTGGCGAATATCGTGACTGCGAAAAGCGGCATTGTTCTTGTAGTTGAAATTGAAAGGATCGCCGCGTGCCGTCAGGCGGGCACGGACACTTGCGGGTCGGGAGCCTGCGTGCGGCGGGCGAACGCCTCGAAGGCGAGCGTCATGTAGCAGACCATCAGCGGCGCCAGATGAAGCGTCGCGCGATTCACCGTCGTCTGGTCGGCGATGAATGCGCTCGCGTTGGTGAAGGCGAAGACGAAGAACAGGAACAGGATGCCGCCGATCACCGTCATCGTCATCGGGACGAGACGGCGCGAATGCCGATCCGTCCGCGGTAGCCGGTGTGATTGCACTGATCGCAGCCGACCGACTTGTAGAACGGAATCGTCGCCGCGTCGGCCTCCGTCATGTTCAGCGCCCGCAGGGTGTCGGGCGGCGGCGTGTACTGGCGACGGCAGTGCACGCAGAGCCGGCGCACCAGCCGCTGCGCGACGACGCCGATGATCGCGCCGGCGATGACGTAGGGCTCCGTGCCGATGTCCATCAATCGCGTCACGACCGACGGCGCATCGTCGGTATGCAGCGTCGACAGGACGAGATGGCCGGTCTGGGCGGCCTGCATCGCGATTTTCGCCGTCTCCGCGTCGCGGATCTCGCCGACCAGAATGACGTCCGGATCCTGGCGCAGGATCGATCGCAGCGCGCTCGCAAACGTCAGCTTGATCTTCTCGTTGACCTGCGTCTGATTGACGCCCGGAATCTGGTACTCGATCGGATCCTCGATCGTGATGATGTTGGTCTTCTCGGACTTCACCGAGCTCAGCGCCGAGCTGAGCGTGGTCGACTTGCCGCTGCCGGTCGGGCCGACCACCAGAATCATCCCGTGCTGGTGCCGGAGAAACTGGCGGACTTCCTCGAGCGCGGCCGCCGACATCCCGATCTCCTCGAGCGCCGGCACGCCCTTGCGGTGATCGAGCACGCGCATGACGACCTTTTCGCCGAAGAGCGTCCGGAGCGTGGAGACCCGGAAATCGACTTCGGTGCCGTCTTCGGCCGTCGATCGCAGGCGGCCATCCTGCGGCAGCCGCTTCTCGGCGATGTCCATCCCCGCCATGATCTTCAGTCGCGCGATCAATCCTTCGTGGACCCACTTGGGAAGGTCCATGACCTCTTTGAGCAGTCCGTCGAGGCGGTGCCGGACGAGCACGCCCTTTTCCATCGGCTCGACGTGGATGTCGCTCGCCTTGCTCTTGATCGCGCTCTTGACGACGAGATCGACGAGGTCGATGATCGGCGCGGCTTCGCTGCTCTCCTTCAACCCGGCGACCGGCTCGAAGATCTCTTCCTCGCTGCGCCGTACCAGCGCCGTATCGCCGACTTGCGCCTCGCCCGCGACGGGCGCGCCCCGACGCGCTGCCGCCGGTCAACCGCAGGTCCGACCCCGGCTGCTGCGTTATCCGCGCGAGCGCCTTATCGGGGTATCCGATCTCAATCGCCTCGAGAATGTCCCCGCGCGTCGAGACGACCTGCTTGATGCGGTAGCCCGTCTGGAATTCGAGATCCTGCACGAGGCTGAACAGCAGCGGATCGGACATCGCCACGGTCAGCAGATTTTTCTCGAGGCTGACGGCGATGCACACGCGCTTGAGCGCGACTTCCTTGGGAACCAGGATGACGGCGGAAGGATCGGGCGGGTTCTCCGGGAGATTCACGTACGGGAATCCCAGCTGCAGCGCGAGCGCCTTCGCGATCTGTTTTTCAGTCGCGAGGTTCATCCGGACGAGCACGACACCAAGCCGCTCGCCGGTGCGCTTGTGCTCAACCAGGGCGTTTTGGAGATCGTCGTCGCTGATGAGGCCTGCCTGGATGAGGCACTCGCCTATTTTCTTGCGCAATCGGGACCTCGCCCTAGATATCGGGATTGAGCTGAAGAATCAACATCTTACGATGCTGGCGGATGGCCACATGAGCATCAGGACGGCGAGCGAAGTGCAAAACTGTGAATCGACCCCCAATATTTTGTGGCGCGAACTAAATCGCTACCACTAGGGCGCTGCCGGCGTTCGTCCCGCGCCGAGTGTCAGACTGCGTAATCGGCCCTGCCCATCTCGAAGCAGCACCGTCGTCGGCGTGATGTCCACGACTCGTCGCTCCGTTCACTTCGTCGCCTGGACCGACGATTCGATCGTTGACGATCGCGAGCTTGCGATCGGGCGAATACAGGATCGTTCCGAGCACCGCGTCAAACGGTGATGGCGGCGGCTCGGCCGGCGGCGGTCGTCGCGCCGGCGTCACGGGCGCACGCGGCTGTCGCCGGCGCCTTCGAGCGCGCGGACGCGCCGGTGCCGTCAGTATCGGTCTCGCCGGTAGCGACCGGTGTCGGTTTCACCGGCGCAACGGCGGGCGCTGCCGCTGGGGACGATCGACACGCGCGGCAGCGGACGCAGGAACTGACGCGCGGGCGCTCGCGGCACGATCGGTGCCGGTGGCGCTGGCGCAGCGGGCAGGTCGCCGACACCGAACGGCTCACACGCTCGGCGGCCGGTGCGGGAACGGTGCTCCTGCCGCCGGCACGACGGCGACGCCGCGGCCGGCGTCGGTGCCGGCGGCTTCCCTGCCGTCACAGCGGACGGCAGCGGCGCCGGGGCGACTGACGCGACGACCGGCTGTGAGACCGACGCGACCTGCGGCGCCGACAGTCGGTTCGAGGTGCCGCGACGGCCGGCGTTTCTGTTCGAGGCGCCGCATTCCCTCGTGCGGGCGCCGAGGGCGTCGGCGGCGCGACCGGCCGTGCGCGTCGCTCGCGCGATCGGTTCCGACGCCGTCGATTGCCACCATTGGCTCTGCTCGATCGCCCAGCCGGTGCCCAACCCGGCGGCGACGCCGGCAACCACCGCCGCCCGCGCCAATGCGACACGCCGATCGCGGCGGCGACGATACCGCATCAGGTTGATCGGGCCGCGCCAATCCGCTGCCGCGGCCCACGCCAGCCGCAGTTCCGCGGCGCTGTTCGCGAAACTCGTCCGCCGGCTCCGGCAGGTGTTCGACGTCGATCCCGAAGAGCGAGTCGAGGGTTTCGACCTCGACGTCGAGCCGCTCCATCAGCGGAACCGTCATGGTCCGCAGTTCCGGCAAGGCCGCCGCAAATCGATACCTGCGTCACCGTGTCGTGCCGTGTCCGGCGCCGACCATCGATCAGAAAATCCGCGAGCTCGTCGGCAAGCCGCGCCGCGAGATCGTCGCGTCGCGGCGACGCTTCCGCGGCTGCGGCGACGCCCGGCCGGCGCTGCTCGCTCTTCATAGCCCCACGACAGCTCGCGCGCACCGAGCAACGACCCGTCGCGGACGAGCGCCAGGCACGTCGCCGTGGCGTCGAGCGCGACGTACGCTTCGATACCGCCGGCCCGGCACCGGCGCAAACGCCTGGCGCGATCGCGCCAGCCCCAGAAGCGCGTCGGCCGGCGTGATGATCGATCGAATGCGGACGCCGGCGTCGACGAGCGGCCGCATCGCCGCCGACACGTCCTGGCCGCGTTGGCCAGCGCGAGCACGACCGGCTGGCCGGTTCGCGCCCTTGATCGCCGTCGACGCCGGCGCGATGTCGGCGAGCGTGCCCCGCGTGTCCACGCCCGCGGCCCGGGCCGACGCCAGCGCTTCGGCCGCGCATCTTTTCGTACGAACCGTTCGACACGACCACCTGCCGGTGATCGCTTCGAACGCCCCACACGACGACCGCGACGGGCCGGCGACCGATCGAGGCGAACCGCGCATCGGTCTCGGGACCCGACGGCGGCAGGACTGCAGTACGACCGCACGCGCGTCGCCGGCGGCCGGCCAGGCACGACGTCAGGGCCGCCTCGAGCTCGACGATCCGGCACGCGACCGGCGATAGTTCAATGCCGACGCGCGTGCCCATGTTCCGCCTGCTTGTCGGTTCGAGCCGGCGGCGCGTCAGCTGTGTGCACGCCGATCGCACGTGGCTGCTCATGAGTGCACCCCGCTGACTTGCGCCAGCCCGGTTGTTGGGTGAACATGCGTTGACACATGTCTGCAGGAGATCCGCTCTTCGCCGACGAACGCGCCGGCGGCGCTCAGGACGACCTGCGCCAGCGCATCGCCGCAGCTGCTGCTGGAGCGCCTGGACATCATCACCGCCGATACCGTCACGATCTTTCCTTACACCGGCGTCGAAAGCCTCGACGCCGACTATTGCCGCCGCGTCGGGCAGCAGCTGGCGCAGCTGCTGGCGTTTGCCATCCGCGACGGCCGGATCGATCCGCGCGGGAAATTCGTCGCCGATCTGCACCGCGTCGTCCTCGATCGCGGGCTGTCGATCGAGCGACTCTTCACGTTCGCGTACCTGACGGAGCGGACGGCGCTCGACGAGCTCGCGATCGACGATCGGCTCGGCGCCACGAGCGAACCGTGGCCGCTCGTCGCGCAGCTCGTGCGCCGGGCTCGTTCGATCTGCTCGCCGCCTACATCGAGCGCACCCAGCTCGAGCCGAGCGGGGCGGCCATCATCGACAGGCTGACGACGCTGCATACGCGGCCGCTGTTCGACGCGGTGCTGGCCAAGGAGGTCGAGCGGGCGGCCCGCTTCGGCTATCCGATTTCGCTGATTCTCTTCGACGTGGATCATCTGTCCGCGATCAACCAGGAACACGGGTACGGCGTCGGCGACAAGATCCTCGAGCGTCTCGGCATTCTGATCCGCAACTATTTCCGCCAGCACGACTGGGTCGCCCGGCACTCGGAAGATTCGATTGCCGTGCTGCTGTCCCTGACCGACGCCGACCATGCGAGCGAGCTGGCCGAGCGGGTCAGACAGACCGTCGAAGAGCGGCTGGGCTTCGTCGACCATCTGACCGACAGCCCCGTGACGGTCACGGTCAGCGCGCGCCATCATCAACGTGACGATCGGCGTGGGCGACGTCATCGACACCGAGCGGTTGATGGCGGACGCCGAGGCCGGCGGTCGAGCGCGCGAAGCAGCAGGGCCGCAACCGCGTGGAACGGGTCGACGGCTACTCCGGAACGCCGCCGCCGCGATCCGCCATCCTAACCGTACTCCTCCTCGTAGTTCGCCTTCAACCTGGCGACCGCCGCCGGGTCGGCCAGCGTCGTCGTGTCGCCCGAGCGTCTTGCCTTCCGCGATGTCGCGCAGCAGCCGCCGCATGATCTTTCCGGACCGCGTCTTGGGCAGATCGGCGGTCAGCAGGATGTCGTCCGGACGCGCGATCGCGCCGATCTTCCGCACGACGTGAGCCTTGAGCTCGTCGATGAGATCCTCGGTCGACTGTGTTGCCTTCGCGTCCTCCTTCAATGTCACGAACGCGGTGATCGCCTGGCCCTTCAACTCGTGCGCGCGGCCGACGACCGCGGCTTCGGCCACGCTCGGATGATCGACCAGCGCGCTTTCGACCTCCATCGTTCCGATTCGATGGCCGGCCACGTTGATCACGTCGTCGACGCGGCCGAGCAGCCAGAAGTACCCGTCGGCGTCGCGCTTGGCGCCGTCGCCGGTGACGTAGACGCCGCGTGCCCCACTTGTTCCAGTACTGACTGCACGTACCGCTCCGGATCGCCGTAGATCCCGCGCAGCATCGAGGGCCAGGGCCGCGTCAGCGCCAGGAAACCGCCGCCGACGTCGACCGCTTCGCCGCGCTCGTTGCGGATTTCCGCCGCGATGCCCGGGAACGGCCTGCGTCGCCGATCCGGGCTTCAGGTTCGTGACGCCCGGCAGCGGCGTGATCATGATCGCGCCGGTTTCGGTCTGCCACCACGTGTCGACGACCGGACAGCGTTCGCCGCCGATGACTTTGTGATACCACATCCACGCCTCGGGATTGATCGGCTCGCCGACCGATCCGAGCAGCCGCAGCGACGACAGGTCGTGACGCGCCGGCCACTCGGTGCCCCATCTCATGAAGGCGCGGATCGCGGTGGGCGCGGTGTAAAAAATGGTGACGCCGTGTCGCTCGATGAGCGACCAGAAACGATCCTTGTCCGGCCAGTCTGGTGCACCTTCGTACATCAGCACCGTCGCCCCGTTCGCGAGCGGGCCGTAGACGACGTAGCTGTGGCCCGTCACCCAGCCGATGTCGGCCGTGCACCAGTAGACATCGTCGTCGCGCAGATCGAAGACCAGCTTCGTCGTCGCGTACGTGCCGACCAGATAGCCGCCGGTCGTGTGCACGATTCCCTTGGGCTTGCCGGTGGTGCCCGATGTATAGAGGATGTAAAGCATGTCCTCGGAATCCATCGGTTCCGGATCGCACTCGAGGGGCGCGTCCTTCATCAGGTCGTGATACCAGACGCGTCCCGGCCGCTCTCCATCGGATCGCACCTGGCGACGAGTCCGGCGCCGCGTTGCACGACGATGACGTGTTCGATCGACGGCGCGCCTGTCAAGCGCCTCGTCGGCGACCTTCTTCAGCGGCACGATCTGGCCGCGTCGATACCCGCCATCTGCGGTGATCAGAAGCCGCGCCTTCGCGTCGTTGATGCGATCCCGCAGCGATTCGGCGCTGAAGCCGCCGAAGACGACGTTGTGGACGGCGCCGATCCGGGCGCAGGCGAGCATGGCCACGGCCAGCTCCGGCACGAGCGGCATGTAGATGGCGACGCGATCGCCCTTCTTGATGCCGAGCGACCTGAGGACGTTGGCAAACTTCGACACTTCGCGAAAGAGCTCGACGTACGTCAGCGTGCGGCGATCGCCGGGCTCGCCTTCCCAGACGATCGCCGGCTGGTTCCGGCGCGCGCCGCGCACGTGGCGGTCGAGGCAGTTGACCGAAACATTCAGCTGGCCTCCAACGAACCACTTCGCGTGCGGCGGGTTCCAGTCGAGCACCTTGTCCCATCGGCGCGACCACTCCAGTTCATCCGCGAATTTCGCCCAGAAGGCTTCCGGATCGCGCTCGGCCTCCGCGTAGATCTGTTCGTCCTGAATGCGGGCCTTGCTGCGGAACGACGGGGGAGGAGGAAAGCTGCGATTTTCGCGAAGCAGGTCGTCGAGCTCGGCATCCATGCCGGGAAGGATAGCTCAATTCTCAACTGGGCTTAAGTCTTCGGGTTCAGGCTCACGTGAGCTCAATGACCTATGAGCCCTGAGCCTTGAGCCCGTTTATCCGCCGAGTGCCGCCAGTCTTGCGCGTACCGGCGAGACGAGATCGGCATGCGCGACGCGTCCCGAACTTGAGGAACGCACGGTAATGCTCGATCGCCGCGACGGCGTCGCCCGCTTCGTCGGCGACCACCGCCAGATTGTAGTGCGCGCCCGCGTTCCTCGGTTCGACGCTCACGGCGCGCTGCAGCAGGTCGCGCGCGTCCGCGGCACGGCCCGAGGCCTTCTGCACCAGCGCCATATTGACGATCGATTCGACGTTGCGCGGTTCCGCGGCCAGCGCGATACGCAGCTCGCCGCTCGCCGCGTCGAGGCGCCCGGCGCGCATCAAGGCGACGCCGAGATTGTTGTGCGCCCTCACGTATGTCGGATCGATGGCGATCGCCTGCTGGAACTCCTTCATGGCATCGTCGAGCTGCCCGCGTCCTTCGTACAGCAGGCCGAGGTTGTTGTGCACCTCCGAGCTCGCGCTGTTCTGCGCGAGGAGCGCGCGGTAGTGCAGTAAGCGCGTTGTCGAAATCTCCGGTCCGCTGGTAATACAGCGCCAGACCGAAATGATCGGTGGCGGGCGGCGAGGAGCCAGGCGCAGATGCGAGCACGACCGGCTGCGGCTCGGAGCAATGCGTCG
>CAWBRO010000002.1:0-1581230 GCA_963791355.1 uncultured beta proteobacterium
GGAACGTGGCACTGGGCGTCGGCTCGCCGTGTGTCGTGAACTTCCCGGTTTCGGAATACGGCCCGGCGCCGGCGGGGAAGAACCACGTCGGCATCGAGATCATCACCTTCTCGCCGACGAACAGCGACGTCACCGTGTTGTAGACGAGCTTGCCGATCACCGTGCCGGAGCCGTTGTTGGGGTCGAGCTGCTCGGGCGGCGGCGAGTCCTGCGGGTTGAGGTCGTCGAGCATCCCCTTGATGTCGTCGAGCGTCAGGACTACGTCGGCGTTGTCGGCAACGGTATCGGCTTCGGTGGCCGACAGATCGCCGGTCGAATCGGACAACGTGACCGACTCGTCGTCATTCGGTGCCAGCGTTGCCGTGCCGTCGTCGCTTTCCTTGGCGTCGCGATAGAGATCGACCAGCTGCTGGATCGAGATCTCGATGTCGGCGGTGACCTCGGCGCCTGCCGCCGCGACGCCGCCGGTACGGTCGACGGCATCGCCGTCGTCGTTGAGGACATCCACGTCCTCGGCTTCGTGGTCTTCTTCGAGTCCTTGACGTCGTCGGGAAACAGGGGCGGCAGGTCGCTGATCACGACCCGCATCGCGCGCGCCTCGAACGTGTTGTAGTGCGGCAGGAGCGACGCGCTCTGCAGGTTGGTCTCGAGCTTGGTCTTGCCCTGCACGTTGACGAAGAACTTGAGGATGCCCGATTTTTCCTCGGTGAAGAGCTGCTCGCGGGGCTTCACCGCCAGCGAGTCGTAAAGGGGAAGGTGTACTTTCTCGCGAATGCCTTGCACGACGGCCATGATGGTTCTCCTGCGAAAGGTTCAGGGAGTGCGCCGCGCCGACTACCAGAGCGCGCGGAACGAATCGGGCGCACCGGGCGCGGGACCGGGCTGCGGCGTAACCTGCTCGCAGCCGGCGTTGACCGTCGACGGCTTCACGTAGCCGTCGTAGCCGTCGTAGCCCTCGAGCGGTTCCGCCTCGGCATATCCCGCGACGTTGGTGGGCATCGGACAGCCGGGGTTGTACGCAGGCCTTGCCTGGCGCACGTATCCGGCGAGATACGGATCTCCGTAGTACGACACGCCGGGATCCGGCGCTTGCGCGTAACCGGCATAACCCGGCATCTCCGGCATTTCGCCGTAGTAACCCGATGACGGATCGGCCTGGCCGTAGTAGCCCATGGTCGGATCGGGCTGGCCGTAGTAGCCCATCGTCGGATCGGGCTGGCCGTAATAGCCCATGGTCGGATCGGGCTGGCCGTAATAGCCCATGGTCGGATCGGGCTGGCCGTAATAGCCGTACGCCTCGGGGGGCTCGCCGTAATAGCCGTACGCCTCGGGCGGCTCGCCGTAATAGCCGTACGCCTCGGGCGGCTCGCCGTAATAGCCGTACGCCTCGGGCGGCTCGCCGTAATAGCCGTACGCCTCGGGTGGCTCGGCGTAGTAGCCGTACGCCTCGGGTGGCTCGGCGTAGTAGCCGTATGCGCTCGGCTCGCCGTAGTAGCCATACGCTTCGGGCGCTTCGCCGTAATGACCGTAGGCATCGGGTGGCTCGGCGTAGTAGCCGTAAGCTGCGGGCGGCTGCGCGTAATAGCCAAACGCCGTGGGCGCTTGCCCGTAGTAACCCATCGCCCCTGGAACCGCGTGACTGAATCGCATGACTCTCACTCCTTGGTTGGCTCCCGGCTCGACGGGATTGACGATCATTACTTCGTCGAAACCTGGCTTACCGCTCATCCTTCGATCCCCCGCTGCGTAATGCGATAGCTGCCGCCTTGCACGTAGAGCTGCCGGCCGCGCGCGTCGCATAGCAATCGCGGCGGGTCGTCCATGAAATGGATGTAGGTCCGTCTAGCGCCGTCGTGGTCCTTCGTGTAGACGACCCCGCGCAGCGCCCCGAGGTCGACCAGCACATCCGGGACGCGGCGATCGACACGCGCGCACGCGATGCGCCGCGGCGCGAATCCGGCGAACGTCGCGAAGAGCCGCTTTGCCTGCGCGAGTTGCATCGCATCACGCTGCGAGGGCATGTCGCCGTCGCCACGTTCGATAATGAGATAGCCCATTCCATGTTGGCGGTCGCGTCAGTCCTAGCGACGACGGTGGTGGCGCCGGCGTCCCCCACCGCCCGGCATCGGCATGCCGGGCATGCCGGGGAAAACGCCCGGCGGCATGTTCGCGGCATGGCCCGGCACGAGACCCTGCGGTCCGGGCCATACGGCGCAGCGCATGTACATGCGTTGCGGGCCGAGTCCGGTGTACGGCAGCGGCGGGCGTTGCCATCCGAGCGGCCACGGACGCGGTCCGCCGAACATTGGTGGCCGATAGGGAAACTGCGGATACATGGTGCCTCCTGGTGAAGCGGGCAACGGCGCGCCGCCCGGGAACGACGGTGCAAAGCCCGGCATGCCGGGCAGCAAATTGCCAATGACCTGGCCGGCGGCGTTCACGCCCTGGCCGATCGCGTTGATGCCTTGCCCCATCATGTTGAACGGCGCCTGCGCGGCTTGGCCGACGATGTTGCCCGCGCCTTGCGCAAGATTGCCCACAGCGCCGCGCACGAGATTGCCGGCGCCCGTGACCGCGTCGCTGATCGCCGAGAACGGATTCCATCCGACGGCGTTGCCGAAGCCGTCGTACACGACTTCACCGAGCCCATAGCCCGCGAGCTGATCGGGCACCTCGTGTACGTATCCCGAGTACTGATCCTGGACCATCATGGTGAATTGCTCCTTGGTTGCTGCGGGGGCGTGACGTTGCCTCGTGTTCAGTAGCCGTACCACCCGGAAAGCCCGGGCCATCCGTGCAAGTGTTGCGTCCTCGCTCGCCGCGAGCGCCGGTGGCGACGCAAGCGAACGGGGACCACGACGCTCTGTCCGTCGGGACGCTGCACTCGCATCGGCGCCACGATTTCGTCCGGAGGTTCCGGCATCGAAGACGGCGTCATCGGCAACGGTGGCGGTGCCGGTTCCATGGGCATCGGTGCCGCTGCCGGTGCGGGTGGGGGCAACGGCGCCGGTTCCGGAGTCATCGGCGGCGGCGACGGCGCCGCGCCGCCGCCGGTGAGCATCGGCAGCAGCGAAGGCAGCAGCGCCGACGCGCCCTTTGCGAGCATCGGCAGCAGTGGCCCGAGCGCGGCGAGGAACGGCAGCCCGAGCGGATTGCCGAGTCCGTCGAAGAGCGGCTGCTGCGGGCCCGCGCCGTAGGTTCCGTACGGAACGCCGGAAAGACCGCGCTCGCCGCAACGCCCGAGCGGCGCCGTCGCCTGCGCAAAGAAGCGGCTGTCGGGAACCATGACGAGACGACCCGACCTTACGTCACGTACGAGCATCGCAATCCTCTCCGCTCCACGTCGCACACTCGCTTCCACACGCTGGGCGGCGACCATCCCATCGGGTGCTCCATCGTCGGATCGAGCGCGATCCAGTTACCGCCAAGGTCGACCTCGAGATAGATGTGGCTGTACGCATGCGGCTTGCGCTTGCGAAATCCCGCGAGCACGAGCCGCACCGGATGTCCCGTCGACATGAGCATCGACCCGAGCAGGATCGTCATGTCGTCGCAATCGCCGGCGCGCAGCTCGAGCATCCGCCGCGCCGTGTGCAGCAGCTCGACGCGGAAGATGTCGCGCGTGTAGCGGATGTTCCGGCGCACCCATTCGAACAGCGAGCGGATCTCGCCGAAGCGATCCTTCGGTGCAACGCCCGCGACGCGAAATATCTCGATCGCCTTCTGGCGCACGCGAAAGTCCTTCGATCCGTCGCGAATCATCCGGCCGATGATTCCAGCCGTGACGAGCGTTCCCGCGTTGCCGCTCGGCACTTGGACGATCGTGATGCGCGGCGTAACGAGTCGGGGACAAAGGTGCACCATTCAGCAAGTCAGAGAACGTCGAGAATGCATTCCATCGGCACGATGACGTGGTTGCTCACGCCTTCGACCTTGACGACGACGAAGGCTCGCTTGGCCACGCCGCTGTCCGACAGATCGAGCACACGGCCTTGCATGATGTCGTTTCCATAGAGCTCGATCAGAATTTCGCGTGCATCCGGCAGATAGACATCGCGAACCTTGAAGTTCACGAGTCGGTTGCGCAGTTCCGGCACGGTCTGCTCAGTCATCGGGGGCGTTGCCATGCCTTCCTCGTTTGCGGCTTTGATCAGCACGCGCCATGCCACCGCGTGCGAATGACGCGTCGATGATGGAAAGCGCCGTGGAATCAGGGACACGTGCAGGCCCGGGGGCGAAATTCAGCGCGAGCGAGCCATGCGTTGGCGGAAAGCGCGTTCCGCAGACGGAAACGCCGATCCGGAAAATCGTTTCCGGCCTAGCTCACGAGACCGACTTGCGCAGGAGGTGATGCTTGCGCAGCTTGTTGTAGACGCTGCGCGGCGTGAGTCCCAGCAGGCGCGCCGCTTCCGCCTGATTGTGGTGGGTGCGCGCGAGCGCTGCGGCGACGATCTCGCGCTCGCAATGATCCAGGCAGCGGTTGAGATTCCAGCCGTGCGCATCCGTCATCGCGACGGCGATGGAGTCGGTCGCCGATTGCGCCTGCGCGTGCGGCGCGGCGGTGAAGCCCGCCTGCGCAAGCTCCTTCCAGACGCGCGGTGGCAAGTCCTTGAGTCCGAGCGGGCTGCGATCCGCCTTTCCGGCCTGCGCCGTGGCAATGAGATTGCGCAGCTCCCGCACGTTGCCTGGCAGCTCGAGATGCGACAGCGCGTCGATCAGGTCGGCGTCGATTCCCGTATGCGCCCGCCACGATGCGTGCTCCGCCACGAAGTGCTCCACGAGCATGGCGAGATCCGTGCGCCGCTCGCGCAACGGGCTCACGTGAATCGACAGCGTGTTGAGGCGATGAAAGAGGTCGGCGCGAAACGTGCCTGCTTCGACCATGTGGCCGAGATCCTTGTTGGTCGCCGCGACCACGCGTATGTCGACCGCGGCATCGTGCCCCGCGCCGACCCGGTACAGGCGTTTTTCCTGCAGCACGCGCAGGATCTTGCTCTGCACATCGAGGTCGAGCTCTGCGATCTCGTCGAGAAACAGCACGCCGCCATGTGCCGCGAGAAAGTGGCCGCTATGGTCGCGGCCGGCACCGGTGAACGCGCCGCGCACGTGACCGAACAGCTCGCTCTCGGCAATGCCGGAGCTGATCGCCGCGCAGTTCACGGCAACCAGCGGCTGCCCGCAGCGCTTGGGATCGAGCGCGTGCAGTACGGACGCGAAAAGCTCCTTGCCCGTTCCGGACTCGCCGGTGATGAGGACGGGCAGGTCCGACAGCTTGCTCATTCGCACGATGCTGCGAAACGCCTCCTTCAGCGATTCGCTGTCGCCGACGATGCCATGCGTGCGCGCAAGCGACTTGAGCCTGCTGTCCTCGCCTCGCTGCTCGTGCACGAGCGTCAGCACATCGGAAAGCGCGTCGGCGAGCACGTCGGCAAATGCGACGTCGCCGTCGTCGAGGACATAGCGCGCGCCCGCAAGCAGCGCCTGGCAGCGCCCGGCGATCGGCCACGACGCCGCTCCGTCCGCGTGGGCGATTACGACGAGGCCCGCCTTTTTCATTTGCGCCACGGCGCGGAGGCCGAGATCGGTCGGCTCGGCGATGTCGACGATCCCGGCAGCGTAGGCGGCGGTCGAAGGCGTGGCCGACTCGAGCGACAGGAGGCGATGCAGTCGCGCGCCGCAGGCGGTGCACACCCTGGCGACGAGCGCCGCGTTTGCGGTATGAGGTTGCCACCCCGCGACGAGCTGCATCCCGTTCGCCGTCTCGCCGCGCCGAGGATCCGCGCACGCCTCGCCGTCCCCGCCTGCGACCGGCGTCGGTGTTCTGTTGCGGAACTTCACGTTTGCCATTTCGCAATCCGTGAGACCACGCCAACCGAGGCACGGGCCCCGGCATGGGCCCGAACCGTTCAGAGACACACCGACCGACGAAGTCGGGCTGATTGGGACTTCCACACGCAATGTTGCGCAATGGCGTCCCGCCCAAGTTAGTAGTGTACAGATCGGCGGGACCCTGATCCAGCAGAATTTGCGACCTGGAACCGCGCAGTCGCGGCCGCGCAGAACGTTCCGAAAGCCAGCCATGCCGTCGGCGTCCAAGCGGTCACAACAAGCGGTCGGCGGTGTCCTCGAGGACCGCATACACGCCCTCCGCCTCGGGGGGTACCCTGACGTCGCCCAACCCGGTGCGGACCCACGGTGTCAGTGATGATGCGTATGGTGTGCATCCGGCACGTGCGGATGCGCGTGCCGCTTCGACTCATGTCGATGTCGATGGCTGTGTGGCCCCGCCCGGCATTTCGTCGTGCACATGATCGTGGTGACCATCGTCATGGACGTGGGCGTGTTCGTGCTCCATCGCTCCGTGTGAATGCTCGTGCGCATGTGATTCGACGAGATGCAGTACCACGCCGGACAGCATGAGGACACCGCCTGCGACCATCATCCAACTCGTGGAATGATTGCCGAGGGCCACGGCGACGGCGGCGCCGACAAATGGCGCGAACGCGAAGACTGAACCAGTGCGTGCAGCTCCGAATGCGCGTTGCGCCAAGAGATAGAAGCGCAGGCTGAGGCCGTTTCCGGTCGCGCCAACCGCGAACAAGGCCAGTGTGGCGAACAACGTCGGCCACGATTCGCCGAAAATCCACGCCAGGCAACATGTCGCAGCCGCGCCCATGACCGCCTTGACGATGACGACCTGGCCCGGATCCCGTTCAGCGAGCGCACGCGATAGCGTGTTGTCTCAGTTCCGAACAGGCGGCCGGCGCCTCGCGTGATGAGCGTCGGCGGCAATAGGAAAACTCACCGAGCGCGACGGCGAAGCACGAGCCACGCGGTCGCAGCGAGCAGGATCGCGAGAAGAATGAGCATCCACTCGGACAGTGTCGGGATGGCACTGCCGCCCGTCGCCTGCGCGAAGGTCGTCAGGAAACCGCGAATCTCGCCCGCGGGAAACGCTGTCGTGTGGATGTTGAGATACACCGCACCGTTTTGGAAACCGTTGGCGAGCGCGGCTTCAGCGGACGCCGGCGTGCCGCCGTTCGCCGTGATAAATGCATTGTTCCACGAGCTCGCTAGGGTGGTGTCGTAGGTCCGGTCCATGGAACCGCTGGTCACGCCGAGCGGGAAGCCGACGAACGACGGCGTGGTGGTGGCCACACCTGCATTGCCGGGCGGCGCGACGCAACAATGGAGATGGGATGCTGTGGTGCCGGCGGTGAGCCCGGTGAAGACGACACTCACCCGCAGGGTGTGCGCGGTCGTGTCGAGCGTGATTTCTGCAGACCCGAGCCCGGGCGACGGATTGGTCGGATTCTCCTTGGCCCCGGTAAGAGCCACCAGCGCATTGAATTGAGCGGCAAGCGCGAGGGGTCCCGCGACCGCAAGGATCATGCCGACCACGAGCGCAAGCAAGCTCTTCATGTTTTCCTCCCAGAAGAGAACGCGTAACGTCCAGCAAACAGTCTACGCCGGTCACCATTCCCAGGCGGCTCCCCGACTGTCGCTGACCGGCCAACTCCGGCCGGTCGATGTCGCCGGGGAATTTTCCGGTAAGCGGCCGTTGACGAGGCGCGTCGATGGCACACCGGCGCCTTCCCGTCTTAAACGATCAACCGGCTTGCGTCGGACAACGCCAACTGATTTCCGATCAGCGCCAGTCAGGCTCCTCACTCACCCGGCGGCTAGAGTTGAAACCATGGCAATGTGAGGTAGACGCACGCGATCATCGCGAGCGCGGGAACCACCCACTGCCAATCCGGCCAGACGCGCCGCGTCCATCGCTCGGGCAAGATCGCGGCAACGAGCCCGAATACGACAGCTCCGAGCGCGGCCGTGGCGGTCCAACCGTACCAGTACATCGCGGGAGCCAGGAACGCCATCGAGGGTGCGGTGATGTCGCGCGAATGGTGTGTGCCCAGAAGGACCACGCCGAGCGAGGGATAGACAGTGAACAGCGCGAGATCCAGCTTGAGCGCGATCACATAGAGGACCGCGAACCCGGTCCCGAAGGCGAATGCGAAGCTGCGGAACCGTGACGACGTCATGTGCCGAAACCCCTGATGTTGTTCACGACGTGACCAATGAGAAAGCCCCACCAGACGACGAAGGCGAGAATTGAAGTCAGCACGACCCGCGTGCGTGCGGATTCGCCGGCCCGCGGTTGCCGCCAGCACACCCAGTAGGCCGGCAAAAGCGCCAACCCGATGGATACGAAATGCTCCTTGAGGTCGAAGAGACCGAGCGCCGGCCACTCGCCGGCGCGCTCCAGGTCGGGCCTGATGTCGGTGCGGAAGTACAGGTACACGATCCCGCCCAGCAGCGCGGTGACCGCATACAGAACGACGATGGCGTTGGCGTAGGAGGCGGACGGCACGGCGCGAAAGCGGCCGAAGAACGAATCGGGCCGCGCGCGCGACGGCGCCCATGTCGCCAGTGCCTGATGGGTAATTGCGCCGAGGAGCGCGACCGCCACCAGGCCGTGAACGATCAGGAGCGCCGTGGCGATGAGCGCGCTCCCGTCAAATGCCGAGATTCACTTGAAGAGCTCGACCGTTGCGAACGGTTCGGACGACCCCGGCCGGAAGCGATTGAGGGTCATTTTGGTCTTCTCGCCCGGTTTGACGTCCAAGACCACGTAGTTGTAATCCTCCTGGAGCGGCTCGCCTTTCCAGTAGAGCTCCGGCGGATAGTCCGCGGGCACCTTGACCTTCTGGCGGCCGGGCAGGATCGGATCCTGTTCTGCGCCGCCGCCACCCAGCATCAGGTATTTCACGCCGTCGACGTCGAACAGTTCAGTGGTGTGGATGTGTCCATTGAACACGACCACCTCCATGTCCTTGGCGTAGGCCGCGATCGCCTTGTGCGGATTATCCGGGGCAGGAATGCCGCCGAAGCCCGATCGGGAGAACACCGGGTAGTGGAAGGTGATGAAGGCCTTCTTCATGCCCTTGGCCTTGGCCTCGTCCAGCCACTGCTGCATCTGCTTCAGCTGCTCCGCATACTTCGGCCGATCGCCAGTCCACATCGAGGGCGACGTCTTGTCCGTCGCGCCGCTCCACAGAAAGATGAAGCGAGCGCCGTTGAAGTCGAACTTGTAGATGAGGTTGTCCGGCGTGACGCCGAGCTTCCTCAGATACGGCACCGTGCTCAGAAGGCCCTCGATCTTGGGATCGCCCTGCACCTCGTGATTGCCGAGCCCCACGAACCAGCGGCCTTCAAGCCCGGCTGCGCGCATCTCGCTGTCCGGCGGCGGCAGCAGCTTCAACATGTTGTCATTGACGCGCTGCCAGTACGGGCTGTCGGTGACGGTGCGGCCCTGATTTCCCCACCACACGACGTCGCCGGCGTTGACCACGAATTTGGCGCGTCCGGACTGAACGTCCTTCACGATCTCGCGCGCCACCCAATCGCCGCCGCCCAAATGGAACATTGTCCGGTGCACGCCGGGTAGCAGCTTCACGTCCTCCACGGTCGCCTCGGTGACCCAACCCTTGTTGACCTTCAAGGTCGTGACTTCCGATTTAGTTATGAACGGCATGACGAGCTGGATGAGCTCCTTGGTGACCGGATCGAAGGTCATCTTCACATTCTTCTGCACGATTGCTTCGGCGGTCTTCTCCGGCAGGAGAATGCCGAAACTCTCGGCCAGCAGCTTGGTGACCTCCGGTCTGCCGTAGCTGGACGGGATGTTCATCATCGGGCGCGAGTCGCCGTAGGCAATGAACGAGAACGGGGCGGCGGCAGCCGGAGCCGTTTGCTGGGCGGTTGCAACCAGCGGTTGAAGCGCACCGCATGTGAGCAGAAGACAAGTAGTGACCGCAGACTTGACGAAACGTGTAGACCGTTTCATGTGAGGGTTCCTTCCTTGTTCGAGTTTGAGCTCTCTTCTTCCGGTAGAACTGCCCTTTCGGCGACGGGAGCCCGTGGACATTGCCTGGGCATACGCAATGGGGGTCCTTTGAGGGCGACACTGTAACGCTTCGCTCCGGTCAGCGGTAGGCCGATGCCCAAGGACGAGGTAGTAGGTGGCCTCCGGGGTCTCGTTCTCGCCTAGACGTCAGTGCTTTTCGGTGCTCAAATCTCGACTCGTTGATCGCGGGTTGTTGCCGCCGGGGTAGTACTCATCAATTCGTCGAAGGGGAGTCGGACCATCAGCAAGTCAGCGGGCAAGAGAGGGGCATTCCCTTCCTGAAAGCGAGATTCGATCCCATACAAGCATGGCGCGTTCAAGGCGGCACTGCGCCGTAGTGCCATATACCGGGGTGATACCCGCATGGTCCAAGCGGTAGTTGTCGGTCTGATCGCCTTCGTCGCCATCTTCGGCGGCGCCCTTTTCGGCATCTTTGCCGCGCGTGCTCTGCCCAAGCATCACCTGAGCACCGAGACGCGCGCCGCCGTCTCGGTTTCGGCGGCCATTGTCGGCACGCTTTCGGCCTTAGTGCTCGGTCTGATGATCTCGACGGCTAGCAGTACGTTCTCGACAATGTCGAGTGAAGTGACCGCGATCTCTGTCGACCTTATCCGCATCAATCGCTTGCTGCAACGCTACGGACCAGAAGCCGATGATGTGCGGGCGAAGCTGCGCGCCTATGCGGCGGCGAAAATGCAGGAGCTGTTTCCCGAGGCGGAGAAACCGTCACCCACCACCAAAGCAACCGCTGTGTTGTTGGAGGCAACGCAGGACGCGATTCTGTCGCTTGCTCCGACGGACGAGCGGCAGCGCTGGCTACGCTCGCAGGCGCTCACGCTTTCCGACGGCCTGTTGCAGGCGCGTTGGCAGCTGACGGAACGGACTGGCCGCGACATTCCCTTGCCGTTCCTAATCCTGCTGATCTTCTGGCTTGCCATTGTCTTTGCCAGTTTCGGATTATTTGCACCTACTAACGCTACGGCGCTCACTGTCCTGTGCCTGTGCGCGCTCGCGGTTTCGGGAGGCATTGCGATAATCCTGGACTTCGACACGCCGTTCACCGGCTTGGTTAGCGTCTCCGCCGAGCCGATGCGCCAGGCACTCGCCCAGATCATGCATTGATACCCGGTAACCGCTGTAAAGCGGGCGCGAATAGATAAAGGATCGGCAGATCTCTACGGCCGCGTGCGCTAAACGTCCGGTTTCCTCTACGGCCAATGTCGGCTTTCCGCAATATCGACGGACAGCAACGGGTCGATCTGCGACGTAATCGTTCACCGGCGGTTCACGGCCATTAGCGGACGCACGGTCACGTTCACCGAAAGCGGACGTCAGGTTAGCGCGATCGAGGGAAACGGACGGAGGGAATGCATTGCACGAGTCGCAACCTCGCGTGCCAACACTTGCGGGTTGAGAGCGGAGGCTCGACAGCGCGGCGTGAAGCAATGCGAACTGCGGTCGTCTACCTCGGCCTCGGCGGACGGTGCCTCATCACGCAACCGCGGCGAAATGCGCCGCAAGAGTGTCCGTCACGGCGAGCGGCTTCTCGATCGGCGTCATGTGCCCACTCTCCCTGATCGTCACGAGACGGGCGCCGGCAATGCCCGCAGCGATCTCCCGCGCCCGCTCGGGTGGAGTAGGCGTATCCGCATCGCCCACGACGACCACCGTGGGACAGCTGATGTCGGCCATGCTGTCGCGCGAGTCGGGCCGGCCGATCATCGCGGTTTGCTGCCGCATGAACACGTCGGCGTCGTTGTCGTCTGCCATCGCGCGCATGTAGCGGCGCAGCGCGCTGTCGTTCGCGCGTGACGGATGTACGAAGGCCGGAAACTGCAGGGCGGCGACCGCGGAGAACGGACCCTTACGCGCCATTGCGATCTGCTCACGACGTTTGTCGCTCTGCTCAGGGGTATCTGCGCGCGCGGAAGTATCCAGCAACGCCAGGGCCACGACGCGGCTTGGCGACTGTCGCAGGATCTCGAAGGCAAGGTAGCCGCCGAAGGAGTGACCTGCCAGCGCAAAGCGCGGCGGCGCATCGGCGAGGATGTGCCGCGCGCAATCGGCGACCGACTCATGTCGCGTGTGATCCGCGACGGTCACGGGGCCGATGCGCCACAGGGCTGGCAACTGCGCCGCGTACAGGCGAGGCGAAGCGATTAGACCCGGGATCAACACGACGGGCAGGGCCATGAGCATCTTTCGGCCAGCGGAAAAGTCGATGGTAGCTTGCCACCGGCAGTACCCGCCCTTGCGCGAATCCCGCGGGTCCGACTTGATCGCGCCGCGTCCGCCGAGTGTTGCTAGTGCCAGCGAACTCGCCACGCGACCAGTACATGAGTTCGGCCCGTGGCCGTTCGACGAAATTCGGCAACCGGCCAGGAGCGGCCCTTTGTTTCGGACTTCCGAAGCGGTCGTTGACGGAGAACTCCCCGAAAGGCAGAAGGCGAATTCGCGGACCAGCCTCACCGCGCTGGCGCCGTGACTCTTTACAGCTGAATACTCCGATGCCGCGCGAAACAGATTATTTCTCGAGCACACTCGTGGCACGCATTTTCAATGTCACCGGAAAGGATAGTCCCATTTCTCGGGCAGCCTTCAGGTTGAGAATCAGTTCGTATTGTGTTGGCTCCTGGACCGGTAAGTCACGCGGATTTCGCCCTTGACATGCGCACCGCATAGTCGGCGACCTTTCCAAGCTCATCGGGCGCAGATGTGGAATAGGCCGCCAATCCGCCCCAGTCGGTGACCGCGTTGGTGAGCGAGTGAATCGTTGGGAGTCCGTACTTCGTCGCGAGTTCGACCAGCAGGTCGGGTTGGAGATTGATGTCCGGAAGGAGAAACGCTTCCATGCGTTCTTTACGCATCCTGGCAAAGACGGCATCGAGTCGCTCCGCGGTCCAATCGCCGCTGGGCAGCGTGTAGAACTCCACAGTTAACCCGAGACTCTCGCCGGCCCGGCGAACCTCTCGGCCATGAGCGGACTCTCGGCTGTGCTTCTCAAAGCGTCACTCGGCGGCGCAAGAATCCAGCGAAGGGATTACGCTTGCAATCCGCCAAGAAACGGTGCATGGTGTTTTCGGTTGCGGAGTCGGCTTCCCAGAGCGGTGGCTTCCGCGATTGCTTCTGCCGTACACCTCTGGGTGCGGCCTCAATATTCGCCCGGCCCTCCGCCCTCTGGACCGATCAGGTGCGTTGCTCTCGCCATGCAGTTTCGTGTCACTGCACGACGCGCGTCTACGTCATCCGCAGTGCCAGCGTCCCTATCGGGACTGTCGAACCAGGGGGAACCATGAACGTCCGGCTATGCAATATAGGAAGCATTGCCGCATTGACGGCATTGTTGCTTGCGGGAGAAGGTCTCGCGGCGAACGCGCCAGGACCGAACATCGCCGCATCATCCTGTGGGGGCGTGGCGGTGCCCCCTTCCGGGAACGCTTTCTGTAGCTTCGAGAGCGACGGTACTGGTGTCGTCATCGGACACCAATCCTGTAACGTTGCAGGTGCATGCCTTCTTCTTGGGAATGGTGTCCGCATCGGCAACGGCTCATGTAACGGCGACACGGCATGCTCCGAGAGCGGAGATCTCGGGGGTAGCACTGTCATCGGCAACAACTCGTGCAACGAGGACCTTGCCTGCTGGGCCGCTGGGTACCAGGGCAATGGTCAGATCGGCGACAACGCCTGCACGGGACCAGTCAATCTCACCGGTCCTTTCGGCCCTGAAGGAGTCTGCGAGGGCGTGGGAGCTGTTGGTGGCAGCGCACGCATCGGCAGCGGTTCCTGCAACGATGGGGCGCGCGCCTGCCTGTTCGCCGCCAGCGGTCCACTGGGCAGCGCTACCGTCGGCAACAATTCGTGCAGCGCCGAGCGCGCCTGTACCTTTGTGGGACAGAACGGTGGTGTCGCCGTGATCGGCAACAACTCGTGCAATGCTCTTCGTGCCTGCTTCGACAACGCCCAGGAAGCCGGGAGCATCAGCCGTATCGGCAACGGATCGTGCAATGAATTGTCGAGTTGCATGTTCGCTGGTGATTTCGGAGGGCACAGCGACATCGGCAATGCTTCCTGCAACGCTAGCTTCGCTTGCGAGTTTGCTGGCTTCCCCTTCCTTGATCCAACCGGCCCAAGCGTGATCGGCAACCACTCATGCAACGGAGGTGCGGACCTCACTGACCCCGACAATCCTGTCGGCATCTGTGACAGTAACGTCGGAACGATTGGCAACAACAAAAACAACATTCCTCAGATTGCCTGATTGCCAGACCGCGCGTCGCCGATTGGTGCATGACGCCTTCGCAGCGGCGTGTTCTCGCGTAGGAAGAAGAGTCACGACGCGCGGTCCTTAAACCGGCTTGTCCTTCGACCGAATGTCCGGTTTTGAACTGACGACAGGCTTCAATGGGTCGGTAGTGATGTTCCCCACGAAGAATGGACAGTCCGATCAGGCGCTGGTTGATGCCTCGAAAGCCAGTGGGGCCACGTAGTTGATGGTCGAGTGGCGACGCTGGCGGTTGTAGAAAACTTCCATGTAATCGAACAGGCTAGTGCGTGCCTGGTCCCTGGTCTTGTATTCGCAGTGCGTTACGAGCTCCGTCTTCAGGGTGTGGAAGAAGCTTTCCATTGGCGCGTTGACGCTCCCAGCAATTGCCTTTGCGGCTCATGCTCTGGCGAATCCCGTGCTTCCTGATGAGGTCCAAGTACAGCGATGTGGCGTAGGTTGAGCCTCGATCGGAATGTACGAGCTCGGGAACGCCACGTTGGGAAATGGCCATAGCAAGTGCGTCGGTTGCCAACTGGCCTCCCAGCGTGTGGCTCATGGCCCAGCCGACAATTGCGCGCGAGTACACATCCAGAACGGCCGCCAGGTATAGCCAGCCCTCGCCCGTTGGGATGTGCGTCACGTCGCTGAGCCAGCAAGCGTTGGGCCGCTCGGCTTTAAAGCACCGCCTGACCAAGTTGGGAAAGATCTCCTTGGTATTGCGCGAGTCCGTCGTTACCCGGAAGCGCCGGATCGCCTTCGGCACAATCTGCGCTCTGCGCATCAGCTTGGCGACTGTGTTGCGACAGCAGGCAATCCCCTCAACCGAGAGTTCCGCGTGTACTCGCGGCGCGCCATACGTCTGCCGGCGGGCGAGGTGGACATCCCGGATCTTGGTGGTCAAAAACGCTTGCCGCTGATCCCGTGCGCTGGGCGACCGACTCCGGGCTGCGTAGTACCCACTCGGCGAAACGCGCAAGGCTCTACACAACGTGCGCACTGCATGCTGCCGGCGCTGGCCTTCGCCAAAGGCGTACTTCATCTCGACGTCTTCGCGAAGTAGATGGCCGCTTTTTAAAATCTCGTTCTCCTCCCTCAGCCTGGCGTTCTCACGCCGCAGAGACCCGAGGTCTTGCTCAGCCGTGGCCAACTCTTGCTTCGGAACGCCGTTGCGCTCCTCTTCTTCGAAGTCCAGGCGCCACTGGCGCAACTGGTTTACTCGAACGCCCAACTCCCGCGCGACCTTGGCCTTGGTCGGGTATGGTGCCTGCGTTCCTTGCGTTCCATGACACAGACCTCCTAAGGCCATTGTGCCTGTCTGGAACTGTCCACGAAACGTGGGTAACTTCAGAAGCGGTCACTCGCTCAACCCCCATAAAGCGGCCGATCATACCTTGCGCTCAGTGCCAGATGATCGGCGCTGTCCTGAAGCGCGATGTCGAGGCTCATCGCCTAACAAGGCGCCGCTTGCCGAGGCCGGTTACTCCACGATGCGATCGGCCTGCATCAGAATCGTTTGCGGCACTGACACGCCCAGACGTCTCGCAACCTTCTGGTTCACGATGAGCTCGAACTTGGTGGGCTGCTCCACCGGCAACTCGCCCGGCTTGGCGCCCTTGAGGAGCTTGTCGACATATCGCGCGGCGTCGCGACCTTCGTAACTGTAAGCCGGTCCGTACGACAACATGCACCCGTTGTCCGCGTAGTCGGCTCGCGCACAGACGCTCGGCAGGCGATGCTTTGCGGCAAGGTCCGCGATTCGGGCCTGGTTCGAGTTGGCCAGCGGATTGAGCGTAACCCACACCGCTCCGCTTCGCGCAGCTACCGCTCGTGCGAACGCCTGCTCGTACTGTTCGCTGCTGCTTACGTCCATCGAATACATCGTCAAGCCGAGCGCCTTCGCGCGCTCCTTGCTCTCTTCCCACTGCGGCACCGACCCTGGTGCCTTCGGGTCCCAAAGCACTGCGATCTTCGTTACGCTGGGCAAAGTGGTCTTGAGGTATTCCAGCCGTTTGCCGGTGAGGATCGCAGCCATGTTGGTCACGCCTGTCGCGTTGCCGCCCGGCTGACCGAGGCTCGCAACCAGGCCCGCGCTCACGGGATCGGTAACTCCCATGAACACGACAGGCACTGAGCCAGCCGCCCGCTTCACCGCGATTGCCGCGTTGGTGGTGACACCGACCAGCACGTCGGGGTTTGTGGCCGCGAGCTCCGCTGCCAGTATGGGAAGACGGTCGAGCGATCGATCCTCGTGACGGTAGTCGATGACCACATCGCGTCCCTCCACATAGCCGAGTTCACGCAACCCCTGCTTGAATGCCTGGAGCCGGGGGGTATCTGCCGCGAGTGAAACCGCTGCGAGATAGCCGATGCGCACCGCTTTCGGCTGCTGTGCGGCCGCGAGCGTGACCACGGGAGCGAAGACGAATGCCAAAAGTAGTCGAGAGACAGTAACCATGCTCGAGTTCCGTAAGTAACCAGCGATGTGCATCGCCATCGCACCGACGCAATACCGGCAAACCAGCGCCCGGCACGTCGCGACGCAAGTCTAAGGTGGAATCGCTCGTCTGCCGTCTGTTTTGCCTCAGTCGACATGTTTCAATTGTTTCAGTTCGGCATGTGAAACAAACGAATCGATGTTGGCATGGCGACGAAATCCGCTTGCCGAAACTGCGATCTAAGCTCTCCTTTCGATCTCCCCGTGAGCGCTGTGTTCAGATCACATCGTGGAAACAGGGACCTGGAGATCAGCACATTCACTTATAGGCAACGCCATGTTCACGATGCTGACCGATGGATCCAAGGTCGAGATTCGAGCGATCGCTGCACAGGACGCCTCAATGCTGCAGGCATTCGTTCGCCGTCTCTCCGCCCGATCACGACACTTCCGCTTCTTCAGCGCAATCGTCGAATTGCCGATGGCGCTGCTCGAACGAATGGTCAACCAGGATCACCGTCGAGGGCTGGCGCTGGTGGCATTGGGCGAGCAACAGGGCAATGCAGTCATCATCGCGGAAGCTCGGTGTGTGTTGGATGAGACGGAGCGCACTGCGGAATTTGCTGTTGCGGTCGCAGACGAGTTCCAGCGACGTGGACTTGGAATCAAATTGCTGAAGACGCTTGTCACCTATGCGTCGAGGAAAGGTGTACGGCGACTGTTTGGCGAGATCCTGGCCGACAATCAACCGATGGTTGCCCTCGCGAGGCGGGGTGGCTTCGAAATTCAGACCAACGACTTGGACCGCAGGACCGTGATCGCTAGCATTGTTCCGCCGGATTCTGATGCGACTTCCGAGTAGGCGGCGACGAACGCGCCTCGTTCAGCGCGAGGCCGCGTTCGGCGACCGTCGGCAATCGGCCCAGGAGCGGACCAACAGTTGCACCGTTGAGACCGGCCGTTCCCGACGGGAGATTTTCTGCCGGCGTACTTCCGGAGTTGGCCGATTGCGGACTTCATGCAGAGTAGCATCGCCCGAATGCCCTCGAGCTCTACCCTTCCGCTACCGCGACACCCCGACCGGCAAGTGGGTGCGGGCTCGCTACGTGGCCGAGCTCCACGAGATCGCCGCGCGATACAAGGAGTGGGAGATCACCGGGGCGCCCGAGATCCGCCAGGGCGGCGACGCGGGGCATTTCAACCCGCTCCGATCCGAGCCGGCCGTGCTCAAACCGGCGCTGGCCGGCAACGTCGAGCATGCTCCCGAGATCACCGACGGCGAGCGTTGGCCCGTGCTCCTGTTCTTAAGACGCTACGTTACGTACTGCGCGCGTCGTAGTCGGTTCGCGCAGGCAGGCGCCGCAGCGATGCTCTGGCGCGAATTATTGACGTAGACAAATGCGGCCCCTCGCCTATCGCGCGCTGTCCGCTTACCAAGTCAGCATGATTGTCTTTTTTCCGGCTGTGTCGCTGAGCAAGGTTATGTCGGTTGGGCGGTAATGGACTTTGTTAGTCCCGGCGACCGCGCCATCGAAGGCGTCCATTGCTGACATGATCATTTCTTCGGCGGGAGTCGGGCATACGTTAACGAAGAATCTGAGCCCGCTGACTACGATCCGCATGCCAACCACTTCTCGCGTATCGCGATTCGTAGTTAAATTCCAAGCTGCGCCGGACTTGTAGTCGTGATTGTTGATCGATCCCGTAACGAGATAAAGGCCAATGCCCTTCGCGAGTGGGGTGCCACGATACAAGTGTTCAACGATGTCTTGGCGTGGTGCGATTCGGCGGTGGGCCAGCGGGTCGAGCGCGCCCATATAGCCAAGGTTCGTGAAGGTCTTTAGGGACACTTTTGAAGTAACGATCCATCGAGCGCGATTGTTGATTCGACCTCTGGATCGTCGCGGAGGTTGGCCGCCAAGAAACGGGACAGCCTTGTTGCTTCGGCGTCATGAGGGGATAGCGCCGTGTTGTGGTGACCGCACAGAATTTTCGCGACTGCGTTGGGGAGCCCGATGCGCTTAGGCTCGTCCTTGCACCAAGACGAGCCGAACGCACTAATGGAGTTGCCTTCGAAGATTCCATCGCTGACCGGGTGTTCACGCGAAATCCCACCCGCGCAATCGCCCAGTTGCGAAGCCCAGCACTCTTGGGTCCGGCTATCCACGGCACTCAGAATAACGCACAGAAAAGTGAACGCCGACGCCGTCTATCTTTCATGAGCATCCACGACGCCGAACCTGCGATGGAGGAACTTCGTCGGGTCGTGCAGGAGATTAGGGGCATGGCACAAGCGGGCGATACGGGCGACGTGTTCGATAAAGCGATGGACTACGCGAAGGATTTGTTAGACAGCGTTGACGACCAACTGGCCGACGAAGGCGGGGATGGCGTCGCCGAGATCCGCGCGGCTTCGCGGTTTCTGCGCGAGAAATTGGACGGGGTGGGGCAGTGGCCCTGCGGCGATACGCCACCTACTGCGCGCGTCGGCGGAGGTTCGTGCAGATGAACGGGCGGCGCGGGCTGTACGAGGACATCCTGCGATCAGCGTAGCGCGACCCACCGCAAAGAATGACCAAATGTTGCCCCCGCAACCATTCACTCAAGGGCCTGCGAAACGCAGGCCCTTTCAATTTTCGGACTGTGACTAATCGTGCCCAACGTTTGCGGCACAACGGTCAGATGCGTCACAGCTTTATCGGCGAACGGCGCGAGCTTTGCTCGCAAGATGCGCATGGTGCACAGCGCCTCCCCAGCGCCCGTGCCGAGGGGCTCGCGCTGCCCCTCGACCCGGCCAATGCGATTCACGAGGCTTGAATTTCCGGATCTGCGAGTCAGGCGCGGGGCGGTTGGAGACGAGGTCGGGTTTTGATCTGCGACGCACGACCGGTTCTACTTCACCGGCAATTTGGCAAGCATGCGGGCTCCCGCAACCAGATGAATCAAACGGCTTGCAGAGATGCAGGCCGATTTGTTTTGCTGGGCGCTCGTCAGTAGCATGAATGCGCCGACAGGGACGTCGCCGTGGCACAATTCGAGGATGCCAGGTTTAGCGCAGCGCGGTGCGCGCTTGCTTTGAAAAGCAGGATGTCGGACGTGCGAGTCCTGTCACTTCACCACAACGCCAAACAGCCGATCCATCCGTGAAAGTGGACGTGCGCCGCGACGGCCGCCGTTTCGAGGCCGAAGCGGTGGTCGACCTTGCCGCGGATGCGCAGACCGTTTGGGAAACGATCACGGATTACGGCGCGTTGCCGCGGTTCATGCCGGGCATCCGTGCGTGCCGCATTCTCGAGCGGTCGGCGCCAACCTCCGACACCGAGGAGCTGGTCGTGGAGCAGAAGGGCGAGTTCCGCTTCCTGTTGTTCGCACAGCAAATGACGGTGCTGCTCGACATCAGCCACCAGGGGCAACGCATCGCCGAGGCGAAGGCTTCGAGCTTCGAGCTGGGACTGCTGAAGCACCGCGCGATCGACGTGTTCGAGGGGCGCTACGAGTTGAAGCCGGCGAAGGGGGGCCGCGGGCCGCCGCGCACGCAGCTGCGCTACACCGCGCTGATCGGGCTCTGCCTGCCGCCGCCGCCTGCGATCGGCAGCCTGGCGGTCCGCCAGAACCTCGCGGCCCAACTCGAAGCCGTCGCGCAGGAAGTCGCGCGACGCACGAGCGTGCCGCGCCCGAAGTCGCGGACGCGTTGACACGAAAGCCACGGTCCGTTGCCACCCGGTGATCCGAATCGGCGCGACGGCGCGCCTGCGCCTGACGCGCGTCCGCTCGTGCTGGTGTTCGGCGCCAGCGGCTACATCGGCACCAACCTCGTCGCTGCGCTGATTGCGTCCGGCGCACGCGTTCGCGCGGCGGCACGTAATCGCGGCGTGCTCGAAGCGCGTTCATGGCAGGACGTCGAGCTGGTGGAAGCCGACGCGCTTCTTCAGGAGACACTGCCGGCGGCGCTAGTCGGCGTGGACACCGCCTACTATCTCGTCCACTCGATGGCCTCGGGCCGACGCTTCGGCGAGCTCGATCTCGCTGCGGCCGGGAACTTCGCTGAAGCAGCGGCGCACGCCGGCGTGCGCCGAATCGTCTACCTGGGCGGCCTTGCGCCTGTGGCCGCCGACTCCGAGCACCTCGTTTCGCGCAAGCACACGGGGGACCGTTTGCGCGCGGGGCCCGTCCCCGTCACCGAGATCCGGGCCGGTATCATCGTCGGTCCCGGCTCGGCCGCGTATGAAGTCATCCGCGACCTCGTGTACCACCTGCCGCTGATGGTCACGCCGCGGTGGGTCGCTTCGAGATCTTCGCCGATCGCGCTGTCCAACCTGATCGAATACCTGCTGCGCGTCGCCTGGCTTCCTGCGGCAGCCGGAAATGTCTACGACGCCGCAGGGCCCGAGTACCTGTCGTACGAGCAGTTGATGCGGCAGTTCGCAGACGTCGTCGGCAAGCAGCCGCGCATCGTGCCGGTGCCTGTGCTGTCGCCCGGCCTGTCGTCGTACTGGCTTGCACTCATCACGTCGGTTCCCGCCAATATCGCGCGGGCGCTGATCCAAGGGCTGAAGCACGACGTGCCCGCGGACGACGCTCCGCTTCGCGCGCTGGTGCCGCAGCGCCTGCTCACGTTCACGGAATCGATTGTGGCGGCGCTGGAAGCCGAGCGGCAGCACGTGATCGCGGCCCGCTGGACGGAAGGCGCGTTCGCATTCCGCCGCTTTCGTCACGACTATTCCTTCTATGCGAAGCGCGCGTCAGGCAGCGCAGACGCTGCGGCCTCGCCGCAAGCCGTGTGGGATGTCGTGACGAGCCTCGGGGGCAAGACGCGCTACTTCTACATGAATTGGATCTGGACCGTTCGCGAGCTCATGGACTGGCTCGTGGCAGGCCCGGGCCTTACGCGCGGGCGGCGTGATGCGGGCGACCTGCGGCTTGGCGATACGATCGACTACTGGACCGTCGTCGGTCTTGACACCCCGCGCCGGCTGACGCTCGATTTCGGACTCAAGGCGCCGGGCGCAGGCATTCTCGAGTTCGAGGTGGAGCGCGTGCGCACCGGACACACGCGCGTCGCGGTCACCGCGTATTGGCATCCGCAAGGCGTGTGGGGCCTCATGTACTGGGCGATCCTGGTGCCCTTCCACCTCTTCATCTTCAAGGGCATGACGCGGGCAATTGCGCGCCGGGCCGAAGCACTCGACGCGTCGCGCGCCGGGTAGGCGGGGAATTCAGCGGGCCGTCGGGCTACCCACCGGAATGTGTATCTCGTTGCGGCGCAGGAACCACGGCATGAAGGGCGGGTCGTAGCGCGCGAATACAGGCTCGCCGGTCTCGCGGAGCGCGCGCTCCGCGATGAAGCGCCGAAGTAACGCGAGTTCCTCGTCGTATCGTGCCTCGCTCCATACGCCACGATATCGCACCAGCGCGACGCGTCGCGGCGGGACTTCGGCGAGCGTCACCCGGTTGTCCGTCGGCAGCGGCGCCGTCGCCAGCGTGAAAGACGCTGGCAGGACGAACGCGACGCGCCAACGGTTACCGGCCCGTTGCTGCTCGACGGGTGCGGTCATCGGGATCTTCGCGGGCGCCGATTCCTGCTCGACCGGTGCGGTCATCGGTATCTTCTCGGCGCCGCGGTTGTTGCCCGAGATGTAACCAAAGAGTCGTTGGAACGCCTCGTTGCCGACGCCCTCGAACGGGCCGTCCAGGAGTGTTTCGGCGACGACATAGGACCCGTAGTCGCGGATCTCGAATGGGGTCGCGGTCTCGACTACGGTGTACGCGGGTTCTTCGATGGCCATCGCGGGAATACTGTGGAGCGCGGCGGCGAGCAGGGCGAGGACTCGAAGCGAGCGAAGCATCGCCGATATCTTGCCAGAACTTCCGGGCGGATACGCGACGCCGGCGTGCAACAAGCGCGATCCCGGACTGCCTCCGTCTCCGTTTCACACCGCGTCGATTGAAAGGGGTTGCATCCCGCAAGCCCTCGTCAGGAACTTGACCCTGCGCAACTCGCAGATGGACACGACTCCGGTTGTCCGGAAAGGTGAAGGCGACGTCGCCCCCCTTTTCTGCGCCGCGAAACGTTGAATGCCGCGATTGTCTTCTGGGGCATCCAGATGGTGCTCAACGCGTTGTGGTCGTACTTCTTCTTCGGGCGCCATCGCATCGGCGCGGCGCTCGCGGATGTCACGGGCATGCTGTTGGCGATCGTCGGCTTCATCGTGACTGCATGGCCCATCTCGCGGGCGGCGGCCTGGCTGTTCGTCCCCTACCTCGCGTGGGTGACGTTCGCGGCGACGCTCAATGCGTCCATCTACCTGCGCAACCGCGGCGCCGCCGCTGACAAACGGGCGTTCCCGGCGAACGCCCGCAAGGGATAGTCAACGCGAGATCACGTTTTCAACATTCGCTCAAGCAGGTTGTCCATGAAGCAGTGCAGGCGAATCATTGCCGGATGGCGGCTGGCGGCCGACCTGCCGATGGAGAAAGGTTGGTTTGGCCGATGATCGACGCCCGTGCCATCAATTCTTGGAGCAATGCCATCGAGGCCGTGCCCGAGACACCATAGGGGTCGAGAGTGGCGGTCTCTGAATACTTGAGCAGAAGAGACGGGTTCACCTGCTCCAGGTTGACCAGGCCCATCGACCAGTTCGCGAAATTCCGCTCGGTGATTTCCTGATAGGAAAGAATGACCACGTCGCTGTGACGCCGATCGGCGGCAATCTGGTTATAGAGCGCGTTGACCTCCAGACGTCCGCCTTCCAGCACTTGCAGGAAGATGAGCCCGCTCGAGCAAAGGACGCCCGTGATGCCAATCAATGGATTGTTGGCCTTGGACTGCGACAGGATTTTCAGCAGTTCCTCCTGGGAAATCTTGTCGACTGCTCTGCTCGCATACAGCAAACGTACCAGCATGAAGTACTCCGATGCTCAGGTGAGGGTCAACCGTTCTTCTTGCTGAGCAGCGAGAGAAACTCGCGGCGCAGGTCGGGATCCTTGAGGAACGAGCCGCGCATCACGCTGTTCGTCATGCGGGAATCGGCATCTTTCACGCCGCGCCAGTGCATGCAGAAGTGGTCGGCCTCGATCACGATCGCCAAGCCATCCGGCTTGACCTTGTCTTGAAGGATGTTGGCCAACTGCATCACCGCCTCTTCCTGGATCTGCGGCCGGCTCATCACCCAGTCGCAGATGCGCGCGTACTTGGACAGGCCGATCAGATTCGAGTGCTCGTTAGGCATGATGCCGATCCAGACTTTGCCGAGAATCGGGCAGAGGTGGTGGGAACAGGCGCTGCGCGCCGTGATCGGGCCGATGATCAGCAGTTCATTGAGTTGTCCGACGTTCGGAAACTCGGTCACCGAGGGCATGGCCTGATAACGGCCCTTGAACACCTCGGTCAGGAACATCTTGGCGACGCGGCGCGCGGTTCCCCGCGTGTTGTGATCGCCTTCCGTGTCGATGACCAAGCCTTTGAGCACCTCGGCCAACTTGTTTTCCACCTCGACCCGAAGCTCGTCGACTTCGCCATCCATGATGTAGGCGGAAATGTTGTCGTTGGCGTAATAGCGCTGGTTGGCGCGTTTGAGCCGGGAGCGAATCCGCGTCCGATACGGGCAGGACACTGTCTTCTTCGTTGCCATGCAACAAGAGGGCGGAACTCGTGCTCATACGCTTCCTTGGTCGTTCAGATGTATTGAAGCACCGCGGACGCGGTCGCTGGACTGCGTATTGCAGAGCGTTCGATTGGTGTTGGTTACCTCGACAACGCGGAAGGCGCGAAGCCCGGTCCCCTGGGCATCGCGCCTTCGCGGAATACGCCCTAGTTCGGCAATACGACCGTGTCGATGACGTGGATCACGCCGTTCGACGCCATCACGTCGGTCTTGATCACGTTGGCGTCGTTCACCTTCACGCCCATGGAAGAAGTTGTGACCTTCAGAGAGTCACCCTCCACCGTCTTCAACGAGCCGGCCTTCACGTCCGCGGCAACGATCTCGCCGGCCACGACGTGGTAGGTCAGGACCTTGATCAGCGCCGCCTTGTCGGCCAGAAGCGCGTTCAGCTGCGCAGACGGAATCTTGGCGAACGCCGCGTCGGTCGGCGCGAAGACGGTGAACGGTCCCTTGCCCTTGAGGGTATCGACGAGGCCGGCTGCGGTGAGCGCCTTCGCGAGGGTATTGAACTGGCCCGCGCCAACGGCCGTGTCGACGATGTCGGCTTTCGCCATCGGCATGGCGCTTTTGCTCGTGCCGGAGGACATGCTGTCCGCAGCCGAGGCGGACATGCCGGTGGCGAGGACGGCCGCGGTGACGGCTGAGGCGAGAACGGTCTTGAACTTGAACATGCGAGAACTCCTGGTTGAGAAACGACTGCTTGGGAATGTGTCCGGCGAACCGGACGGTGTATTGCGAGAAACCTTTCGGCGCTGTGCGATCACGCTTTCTTGACCCATGCGGCGCACCAGCCCTTCGCGTTGACGAGCTTGCCGCCCACGGCAGCGCACGCGCCCCATGGCTCGCCCGGCTTGCCCTGGAAGAGTTGGCAATTGCCGCAGTTGTGCCCGGGCGCGTAGGCCGGATATTTCTTCGCGTCGACCTTCGTGGCGTCGTGTCGATAGCCGAGCGCGACGGCCTGCGCGTCCGTTTCCTCGAGCTTGACGGCTTGGGCGGACGCGGCACGAGCCGTGGAAAGCGCGAGCGCGGCCGCGGGAACGGTGAGGATGAAGTGGCGACGGGTAGTCATGGCGGTCTCTGGTCAGGGTTGAAAAAAACGGTGCATCGCGATTCGACGACTGCCTGCGGAGCGGGCTAGACCGTGCTGCCTTGTCCTAGACAATACTCGTCATGAACCGACTTTGTCAAGCTGTCTCCGAGAAATTAGTGCGTATGTACCTTGTTTGACTTGTATAAATCGGGTCATCGTGGGAAACTTCCATAACAACACAGCCGCTATCAGCCGGCGAACGGAGGAAAGACTTTTGGCGTACCGACGAACAGGCGATCGACAACTTCGAACCGGCCTATCGCAGCGGCATCGCTGCCCGTCTCGCAGGAATTCCCGTCGAGACGCTTCGCGTCTGGGAGCGCCGGTACCAGATCGTTGGACCCCGACTCAGTGCGCGCGGCCATCGGCTGTATTCGGCCGAAGACGTGAGTCGCCTCACCTTGGTGAGACAGCTGGTCGACCTTGGCAGCCCCATCGGCTCGATCGCGCACCTGCCGCTCGACGCGCTGCGCGAGATGAGGTCTGCGGCAAAGGCGGCGTCACAGGGCAAACCGATTGGGCCGGCGGCGCCGCGAAGCCCGCTACGTGTCGCGGTGGTCGGGCGAGGCACTGATAGAGCAGGTCGCCCGCGATCGCGCCGTGCATGCAGCCTTGGAAATCGTCGCGACCTGCGCCGGACAGGCTGGCGCTGCGGACGCGCTGCGTGGGGTCTCGGCGGACGTGCTCGCGATCGAGTTGCCGACGCTGCAGCCTGGCGCGGTGGCAACCGTGGACGCATTGGTTGAGGCCGTCGGCGCGCGGCACGCGGTCGTCGAGTACCGCTTCGCCCCGGCAGCGGTGGTCGGCGCGCTCCGCGACCGCGGTCACACGGTGGTAAGGGCGCCGCTCGACGCGACCGACCTCGAGCGGCTGGGCCGCGACGCGATAGCGCCCGACGCCATTCCTGCGTCGCTCGCTTCGTCGCCGCTACCGTTCGATGTCGTCCCGGGCCCTCGCTTCGACGACCAGTCGTTGACCCGGATCGCACGGGCGTTGACCACGCTGTACTGCGAGTGTCCGCACCACCTGGTCGAACTCCTGCTCAGCGCTCGGCACGTTCGAACGATACAGCGCTGAATGCGCGAACCGCAGCCCATCCGACGCGGTTCTGCATCGCTATCTTGAACGTGTCGCCGGTTCGGCCCGCGTGCTGTTCGAGGACGCGCTGGTACGCGTCGCCCGAGCCGAAGGGCTCGCGCTGCCGCTCGACACGGGCGACGCGATTCGCGAGGCTTGAATGCTTGAGCGGGCTCAATACTGGTGGTCGTCACCGAAATCGGCCTACCCCAACACCGCACCGGCAACGCTCGTGTAGAACGGTATGCCCAGCAGGATGTTGAGTGGGAAGGTGATCCCGAGCGACATGCCGAGATAGAGCGACGGACTTGCCTCGGGAATCGCGTAGCGCAGCACCGCCGGTACCGCGATGTACGACGCGCTCGCCGCCAGTACCATGAGGAGGGCGCCGTTGCCTGCTGATAGGGCCGACCAGCGCTGCCAGCGCCAGTGCAAGCGACGCGTGGGCCAGCGGCCCGAGTACTGCGTAGGCGAGGAGCGCCGGCGGCTTGCCTCGTAGTTCGCCGAAGTGCCGCGCAGCGGTGAGGCCCATGTTTCGCAGCTGCGACCGAATTTGTGTCTCAGCTCAGTCAGGGTGATGGCACAGTTGCCATGGCGGCTCTTGACCGCCAAAGCCTTTGCCAAGATCTCACCCGCGGCGACGGTCACGCCAGGTCGTGACGGGCCCCTTTGTGATCCGCGGCGTACATCCACCCCACCACATCGAGCGTCATTTGATCGCCGCCGAATTTCCTGTAGAGACGCTCGATATTTTCGATGCTTCCTGTAAACGAGCGCCCCGGCCCTGCACTCACACTCTTTGTGTCGCCTAGAAGGTATTTGACCGAATCGACCTCGGGGTCGAGGGTAAGCTTGGCGATCACCAATACTTTGTCCCCGACTGCTCCGTGTGGACGGGGCGAGAAGCGTATATCGAGACTCTTGATCGGCTGCGCGATCCGCACGTCGTTTCCTGTTGGAGGCTGGGCCAATCGCATCTTCCCATGAGCGCGGATGACCAACTCCCGTAAACCAGCCTGTGGCGTCATGCCGACGATCCGACCCGTGAAGATCGAGTCGCCGAGCGCGAGTTTGACCTCCAGATTCGCGCCGATCCCAAACATCGGCGGTGGCGCTTGCAACGGGCCAGGCACGGTAATCTCCGCCGTGTCGACCTGTTGAAGCGTCGCTTTTACAACGATCGCATGGACATCCGAGGCGCCAAGTATTTTGTTGTCGACCAATACCTTGGGATTGCGCGGGAACATGGGCATTCCTTTCGAGAGTGGGTTGCAGAGTTCTTGTAGCCTTGGCGTCCACTCGGGCGCACGCGTTGCTGTTTGACAATTCTGCCGGCTTGTAGCGCTCACAAGCGAGCAGAAGCAGATCAAGGCGGAGCGCGGTTGGGACTCTTCGTACGTTGGCGTATCCCGGATTGGGCCGACGCCCCTTTTGATGTTCCTATGGGCGCCCGCGTGCGATTCAGCGCATGTCGTGCTCCGACCAGTCGCGCCAATCGGCGGTCGTGCCGTAGCCGCGCCAGATCTTGTAGTGATTGGGACCCAGGATGCCCGGGGCGTTGTAGATCATCATTGCCCGCGGCGAGGACTTGTCGAAGCGGCCGACCAGCCCGAAATTGCGGCCGACCGAAGGCATTCCCAAAAGACGCATCTCGCTCTGTCCGTCCTGGCTGACCATCCACAGGCCCAGCACCCGGTAAGCGATGTCGGTCCGGTCGTTGCCGTCGAAGTCGGCGGCGATCGCGTTCTCGAAGCTGCTGACAAGACGTTTGTTGAGAAAATTCCAGGAAGACGTCGCGGCGCTCGAGATCGCCCAGCGGTCGCTCAGCACCGTCGCGACATCGGTGCCGCGCACGCGATCGAAGTCGCCGAAGAGAAGCTCCGAAATCTTCTTTCCCGACGTGTTCACGACCTCCCAGGCCTTGGTCGAGCCACGCCACACGCGCCATTTGCCCTGGTGCGTGACGAACATGTCGGTCTTGCCGTCCCCATCGAAATCGCCGAAGCGCATGTCCTTCATCGGCACCGGACTGGTGGTGAGCGCAACGAGGTCCTCGCGCCCGCTTTTCAGATAGCCCACGCTGCCTTGCGGATCGCGGTAGAGCACATCGGTCACGCCATCGTTGTCGATGTCGGCGAAACCCAACTCCCGGATGTTCTTCGTCGATGCGTGGAGAAATTCCCAGGGTCGCTTGCCGCCGCGCGAGTAGAACCAACCCGTGCCGTTGGCGATGAAGACATCGGTTACGCCGTCGCCGTCGAAGTCGCCCGTGGCCAGGTCGCGGACCGGGTCGGTGTCGTAGCGGTTGCCGCTCGGGTGGAACTTGGCGTACTGCCGGGCCGTGGAGTTGCTGGGGCCACCGAAGGGATTGAATTTCCTGAACCTGACGGCATCGCTCAGCGAGCCATGGACCAGCACGTTGTCCTTGAAGTCGATGCCGGTCTCCGGAATGCCGCGCTGCCAGAACGCGGATCGCGTCCTGATCTGCCCATATGTCTGTGCGCCGCGAAACGTATTCAGCGAGATGTCGTACTGCGTTCCCGCGGGGCCGCCATAGCCGCCCGAGCCCTCGCCGTGCACGTCCATGTGCTGGTTGTAGTACCCGCCGTAGCCGATTGCACCGATCGGGTCCTGGCGATATCCGCCCTGCAACACGTAATTGAAGCGCGCGACGTAGCCGGAGTGGCCCCTGCCGGTCGCGGTCACGGCGTGACGGTTGTAATTGAAGACATTGCCGATGATGGTGACGAAGGAGCCGCCGTTCACATCCACACCGTAGCCGCCGCTATTGCGCGCGTTGTGGTGCATGAAATTGCGTTCGACGCGCACGAGCCCCGCATCGGCGAAGGTCAGCGGCTTCCAGCACACGTCATCGTCGGGATCTGGCGGAAAGACGCCGTCCGGATCGCCGCAGCACTGCGAATTGCCGGCACACGTATGCGGCTCCCACTCCTTGATCGGAATGTTGCCGTGGACGCCGATCGTCCGCACGGCGCCGCCGGTCCACTGCTCCATCTCGTTGTCGGCGATGACGACGTTGCGGCCGAGCTGGCCGCGAAACGGCTCGGGGATGTCCGGCGTGTTGTCCGCGACACAGGGCGATGCCGCTCTCCTGCCCGCCGCTTCGAACACCCGGACGCCATGGAAATAGGGAAGCGTGATGCCGTGGTTCTCGCCGGTCTGCGGACCCCTCAGGTGCAGGTTCTCGATGCGGATGTCGTTGCCGCAGACCTCGAACATCGACCGGCTTTCGGCCTTGTCGATCAGCGTCGTGAAGAGGAGCGGCCGCGAACCCAGCTCGCCTCGCTCGCCGGTGAGCGTCACGCCCGAGTAGATGGGCATCTCGAGCACCGGCGTGCAGATGAAGTTGCCGAATTCGTCCTTCTTCTTGTCGCAGCGCTCCATGAACCACACGGAATCCTTCGGGATGATCACGCGACCGGCAAAAGTACGGTCGTGCAACGTGTCGTCGAGCTCCTCGACCGAGTGCACGACCTTGTCGGCGGCGAAGACGCATGCGCACATGCCGAGCAGGGTGCTCGACAAGACGAGCGTGGCGAGGTGGACGTTCACACGCATGGCCGACTCCCGAGGCTCGTGCTCTGCTCAGGCCTCCAGGAAGCTGATCGGATTGAAACGTACGACCACACCCGTTTTGGACCCCGCTTCCTGCCCTATCGTGTCGCCGGTACATATGAATCTCTCGACGAGGCCGCCACCGCCGAGTACGAGCTCGTCGTCGTCATGATTCACATCGGTATAAGACGTCGAAGAGAAAGTCGGCGTCACGAGTTGCGCAATGGGACGATCGTGGCGATAGATCATGAAGTTGGTCGACCCCGCAACTTCGGTCCAATTGGCCCTTGTTTCCTTGCCCTGCATCCTGACCCGCGCCCAGATCTCGGTCTGGTTCTGTAGCGAGATGCTCGCGGAAACTTCTACGCGTGGTCCATGGCCGTCGAATTCCGGGTCTCCCGCCACATGCGAGGGAATGAACTTCGGCGTGGGGTCGACCTGAATCGTCTTGATCGGGCCAGGTTCCGTTTCGACTTCAAGCGTGACTGGATTGAAGTGCACCCGGACACCCGTCCTGATCCCGGCCTCGTTCCCCCGAGTGTCGCCAATGCACTCGAACTGACGGGCAAGTTCGCCCGCCGGAAGCTCCAGCAGATCGGTGGCATGGTTTCTGTCGGTATAGCCGTGGAACGAGTGCACATCGGACATGATCCGATTGATGCGGGTGACTTGGGCGTCTCGGAATACCAGATACTCGGCAGTGCCCTCGGCCTCGGTCCAGTCATGCGCAGTTTCCTTCGCGTGCATGTAGACCGATGCCCAGAGCTCGTTGGCGTTACGAACCGAAAGAGTGGCCGAGACTTCCACTCTCGGACCATGCCCGTTGAATTCGCGGTCGCCGCCGACGCGCGGCGGGACGAAAAAGGGCGTCGGATTGATATCTAGCGTTCTAACCGTGGCTACCATGATTGAATCTCCTATGTTCACGTCTCTTGCATTGAGCCTGCTGCTTGCTACATGACCTGCGACTGGCTCCCCCGCGGTCATTGCGCGATGGAGTGCCTCGATGCGTTCCGCGAGGTCGTCCGAAACGGGCGCTGCCGACTCGGTCGCCATTCGCCAGCGCGCGTGAGCGCTGGCGCCACCGCAATTGAAGCGAAGCCAGCTCTCGGCATCGACCAGGTGGCCCTGGCCGTCGACGAAGTCGGCCACCCACAGGACGCCGTCGCGCAGATAGATCGCCGTCTCGCGGCGCTCGCTTCGGCGGAGGATCTGTCCCAGGATCGTCACGGTGTGTCGTCGCTCGTTAGCTGATGACGGACATTTTCGGTCGCGCAAAAAGCGAAATCGCTAAGAAGTTGCTAAAGATGGCAAAATCGGTCGGGCGACCGGGGACTCTTGGGGAGGGATAGGCGGTCGGCAGATCCCTTCTCGCCTATGGAACGCAAATCAGAATCGGCGCCGGTCTATTCCATCGGACCGTTCCGCCTCGATTTCGCCTCGCACGCGCTGACGCGCGTCGGCGTTCCCGAACCGCTGGGTCCGCGCGCGGTGGCGGTTCTCGCGGCCATCGTCGCGCGCGCGCCGGCACCCGTTCTCAAGGCCACCATCATCGGCGAAGCGTGGCCGGGTCTCGTCGTGGAGGACAACAACCTGACGGTGCAGATCGCAGCGATCCGCCGCACGCTCGCCCAGGTTCCCGGCGGCGATCGCTGGGTCGAAACGATAGCCCGGCGGGGCTATCGTTTCGTCGGCCCCGTGATGCCATTGACCGAAAGCGCGGCGCCTGCAGAGCAAGCGCCGGGCAACGTTCCCCTTGCGCTCAATTCATTCGTCGGCCGCGAGCGGGAGCTCGTCGAACTGAAGAGCCTGTTGGCGAAGAATCGACTGCTGTCGCTCGTAGGCCCGGGCGGCATCGGCAAGACGCGCCTGGCGATGCAGCTCGCCGCAGAGGTACAGGACGCGTATCGCGACGGCGTGTGGTTTGTCGACCTCGTTCCTCTTTCCGACGCCGCATTGGTAGCCAGCGCCGTCGCTCAAGCGTTGGGCGTGCCTCAGGCCTCGGAAAGAGCGCTTGTCGAAGCTATCGCGCGTCACTGCAACGGCCGCCGCCTGCTGTTGATCCTCGACAATTGCGAGCATGTGCTCGACGCGACGGCGACGCTGGTCGACAGCGTGCTGCGCTTCGCGCCGCACGCGATGGTCATCGCGACGAGTCGCGAGCCGTTACGTGTCGAGGGCGAGCAGGTCTACCGGTTGACTTCGCTCTCGCTTCCAGACGCCACGCCCGAACTGCCCGAATTGCGACGCTCCGAGGCCGTGCTCCTGTTCGTGGACCGCGCACAGCATCAAGTCTCGGATTTTGCGCTGACGCTGGATCGCGGGCGCGCGGTGGGAGAGCTGTGTCGGCGCCTGGACGGAATCCCCCTTGCGCTCGAGCTGGCCGCCGCGCGACTCGATACGCTTTCCGTCGAGGACATCAGTTCGCGGCTTCAGGATCGGTTTCGGCTGCTGACGCAGGGAAACCGCACGCACGATCGTCGTCACCGTACGTTGCAGGCCACCTTCGACTGGAGCCACGACCTCCTTTCCGAAGCGGAGCGAACGGTGTTGCGTCGGACCGCGGTGTTTTCCGGCGGATTTACCATTGACGGCGCAGCTGCGGTAGCCAACGACGCAGCCATCGATGCAAACGCGATCGCGGACGTCGTCTCTCATCTCGTCTTGCGTTCGCTCATCGTCGCCGATACCAATGAAAGCCGCACGCGCTTCGGCTTTCTCGAAACGATGCGCGCCTACAGCCTGGCAATGCTCGAACGCGCAGGTGAAGTGGAAGCGACGCGGTACCGGCACGCTGCGTACGTGCGCGACCGGTTCGAACAGGCAGCGACCGAATTCCTGCGCGTCAGCGATGTCGAGTGGCGCGCGCGGTACATCCCCGAGATCGCCAACGTTCGCGTCGCGCTCGATTGGTCGCTCGCAAGCGGCGGCGACCCGGCAGTCGCCGTCGCGCTTGCCGGCGCCTCGGGCCCGCTGTGGACGAAGCTGTCGTTGTACGGCGAAGGCCTGCAGCGCCTGAATGCAGCAGTGGAACGACTCCCGGCGGACGCGGCAATGGCTGACGAAGCGCGCTTGTGGCTCTGGTTGGGTTTGCTCGTCAGGCACGCCGATCCGGCCCGGTCAGTTGCTGCCTACGAGCGGGCGGTCGATTTGTATCGCATGTGCGATCGTCCATGCGACCTCGGCATTTCGCTCACGCGGCTTGCGCACGCGCTCGCGAACCTGGGGCAGTTTGAGCGCGCAGCCACTGCGCTTGCCGAAGCGTTGCCGCTGCTCGAAATCGAACGACTTCCCAAAGCACTTGGCATCTATTCAGGCGCTTGCGGATATCTCCGGGTGATGAGCGGCGATCCGACGGGCGCATTGAAGCACTTCGAACAAGCGTCCGCACGGTTTCGCGCGGCGCAGGACGAGCCCAATGTCGTCGAGACTCTCATCAATCTGGCCGACATTCAATGGCAACTGGGCGATTTGCATGGCGCTGAAGTATCCCTGCGCGAATTCATTGCGATGCGGAGCCGGCCGTCGGCGAGGCGAAGCCGGTTGGCGAACGCTTTCGCGTTGCTCGCAGGCGTCCTGAGCGACCGCGGTGATGTCGACGGCGCTCTCGCCGCGGTGTCGGAGAGCGTGGGCCTGATGGAGCAAGACGACGGCAATGACGCCTGGAGTGTCATGGACTTCTTCGCGCTGCGCGCTGCGCGTGCCGGCAAGCTCGAGAACGCTGCGCGCATCGCGGGCTACGCCGATGCATGCTTTACCGCGAAGCAGGTCACGCGAGAGCCCAATGAAGCGCGCACGCGTAGCGCGTTGGAAATTTTGTTATGCAAACGGCTCGGCTCGACGCAGCTCGAAGGACTTCTCGCCGAAGGTGCACGCTTGTCGGAGCGCGAGGCATGCCGACTTGCAGTCGAAAATTGAACAAGACGCGATTGACAGCGTGCGTGTCACGGGCTATAAGTCGTACACAATAAATTGTCCAACACAAATCGTTTTCACCGCAAAAGCACGAAGGGGAGTGCAAACGATCTCCGGCTTACGGGGATCAGAAAGGTAGGAGAACCATGAATGCACGATACGTAAAGGGTGGTGTTGGTCTGGCGTCCGCGCTCTTGCTGGCTGTCGGCATCGGCACTGCAAGCGCTAAAGACACTTGGATTCTGCTTAGCGAGAAGACACTCAAGTCGACGGATCCAAGCACGGAGATCAAGGCCGAAGAAGGGAAGATGTGGAAGGAGGACGTCAAGAGGGCGAAGCTCTCGGTCGAGGGCGCGGACGTTCAGATCACGAACGTCGTCTTCCACTGGAAGGGTGGTAAGAACGAAACCATCCCGAACGTCGGAGTCGTGAAGGCGGGAGGAGAAACAGCTGCGAAGGACGCTCCAACACGCGAGGCAACCCTCTTGTCGGTGAGCGTCCAGTACAAGATTCTCAACGACAAACCGACGGCCACTATCAAAGTCTGGGGATACGACTAAGCGAGTGTTAGAGCCGGCCGTAGGACATGGGCCGTGATTCCCAAGGATGAGGCGATCACGGTTCACATTTTTTCGAGTCGAGCGCGGAAGCGGCGCTCCGTCCGACGCACGGCGTTGCAATCGGTTGCAGTGAAATTCTCGACACGTCGCGTTGCGGCATGCCTCGGGGGTGTCGTGCCTCCTATCGTGATCGCCGCCGCTAGTTCTCGACGCGTTGCTCGAAACAGAGATCGAGCATAATCCGGTTTTGGTCAACCGAACATAGAGGCATCGGACGACCGGAAGCAATCGTTACGCGTCGTGATGAAGCGCCGATAGTCATCGCGCTAAGCAACGTCTCCTGCAAGCGCCTGCCGGATCGCGTTGGCAGCGGCGACATCGCGTCAACGCACAAGGGAAGATTGCTCCGCTCGCCCGCATCGATCCACATGGGTAGCCCGCTACGCTTGCGATCGGACGACGACCAGGGGTTCGCGCCACGGACGCCGCCCGGATGGTCGGCGCGGCACGCGGACCGCAAACCGCTGTGGCACGTCATGCTCGCGCTCGTTCTCGCCGCGCTTGCAGGCTGCGCGACTCTCCCGACCGACTATCCGCGCTCGTCGTCGACGGCAATGCAGGACCACGAGTCGACGCCGATCGGCCGGCGGGTCGCGGAGATCGCCGCGCAGCATCCCGGCGAGTCCGCATTCCGCATCATTCGACAGGGACGCCCCGCATTCACCGCCCGCATTGCGCTCTCCGACATCGCCCAAAAGACTCTCGACGTCCAGTACTTCCAATGGGAAACCGACGCGACGGGCCGAAACCTCGTCGACCGCCTCGTTCGCGCAGCCGACCGCTCCGTGCGCGTGCGGATCCTGATCGACGACTTCAATGCGAAGGATCTCGACGCGACCATCGCCGCGCTCGACGCGCATCCGAACATCGAGGTCCGCCTGTTCAATCCCTTCGCGTATCGCGGCTCGCACCTGGTCGGATTCTTCACCGACTTCGAGCGGATCAACCACCGGATGCACAACAAGCTCATGGTGATGGACAACGCGGTGGCGATCGTCGGCGGACGCAACATGAGCGATCCCTATTTCGAAGTGCATCCCGAATTCAATTTCCGCGACCTCGACATCGCTGCCGCCGGCCCGGTGGTGCGCGACCTCTCTTCCGTATTCGACCGCTTCTGGAACGGCCCATGGTCGGTGCCGATAGCGGCGCTTGTGGACCGGCCCTACACCGAGTCGGACTTGCAAGAAGCATTGAAACGGCTTCGCGCGAACATCGCGCTCCAACCGTACCCGCATCCGCTGAACGAGGACGTCGCCAAGCTCAGGGCACAGTTGGACGACATCGTGGTCGGCGGGATCTGGGCTCGCGGCCAGGTCGTCTGGGACGATCCGGCCTCTATCAACGATCCCTCGCTGCGCACGATGCGCCGGCTGCTGGTGAATCGCCTCGAACGACTGCAAACGGAGTTGCTGGTCGAGTCGGCCTATTTCATTCCGCTCGGGCCCGGTGTCGAGATTCTGAAAGGACTGGTCAGCAGGGGCGTCCGCATCCGGGTGCTCACGAACTCGCTCGCCTCCAACGACGTGCTCGCAGCCTTCGCAGGTTATTCGAAGGTCCGTGAAAGGTTGCTCGCGTCCGGAGTGGAGCTGTACGAGGTGCGACCGTATCCGGGACCGTTTCCGCAGGAAGTCATGTCCATCGGCTCGCGGGCCGGCCTACATACCAAGGCCATGGTTTTCGATCGGAAGGACGTCTTTGTCGGGAGCTTCAACCTGGATCCGCGCTCGAGTCTGATCAACACCGAGGCTGGCCTTTACGTCGAAAGCCCCGAGCTTGCAGCGATGGTCGCGCAGTACATGGAGGAGGGTGTTGCGCGCGACCGAAGCTATCGCGTGCTGCTCGACGAGCGCGGCTCGATGTACTGGGTGACCGAGGACGCAGGCAAGCCGCTGCGTTACGACGTCGATCCCTTGTCCACGACCTGGCAGCGTTGGAAAGCCGGGCTGATTCGCCTGCTCCCTGTCGAAAATCAGTTCTAGCCCTCCGCGCGTGCTGTGCCTGACAAACGCCTGGGATCAACGCGTAGCACTACTGCGAAGATCGTACAATACGTCTGGTAGCACACAAGTCACCTCATCATGGTGAAAGGAATGACATGAACGCTCAACTCAAGCTTCGCCGTACCCTCGCTGCCTCGCTCATCGCCGCGGCAGTCGCCGGGCCCGCCCTCGGACAGTCGCAAGGTCTGTCACCAACCGGACCCGGCACCGCCGCGGCCGCGCGCGTATCGACTGTCACCGCGACCGTCACCGCTATCGACCTGCCCACGCGGCAGGTGACCCTGCGGCGTCCGGACGGCAACACGTTGACCGTCTTTGCGGGTGAACAGGTGCGCAACCTGCCGCAGCTGCGCGTCGGCGATACGGTGACGATCGAGTTCTACGACACGCTGGCGCTCGAGCTCAAGAAGGGCGGCACCGGTGTGCCTGCGAGCCGAACCGACGCCTATAGCGAATCGCGGGCTGCGCTCGGCCAGCGGCCGGGCGGCATCACGACCCGCGAGACCGTGATCGTTGCCGACGTCATCTCGGTCGACCCGCCGACCCAGACCATTTCGCTGCGTGGCCCGGGAGGAAGAACCGTAATTCTCCCACTCAGGGATCCTGAACAATTCAAGCGGATCGCCGTGGGCGATCAAGTGGAGGCTACGTACGTGGAAGCCGCCGCGCTTTCGATAACGCCGGCCGCAACGGCAATGACACCCGCGGCCGCGTGGAGCCCATGGATGGTCGGCGCCCGCGTGCTCGATGTGTATCCGAACGTCAGTTCGTCGCTCTCGAATGTCGACGTAGACCAACAATGGACCGGCGAGCTCAACAGCACGTACTTTTTCACGCCGAACTTTGCGGTCGAGGGCAGCATTACGTGGGCAAAGCAGGACGTCACCTTCGGAGGCGCCGGTGTCGGCGCTCTCAAGATCATGCCGGTGACGTTTACGGCGCAATATCACTTCACCAACCTCGGGGCGTGGAAGCCCTATGTGGGAGGCGGATTCAACTACACCTATTTCTACGACACCGATCTGGGCAACAATGCCGGGGCCTCGGTCAGTCGCGACAGCTGGGGCGGCGCGCTGCAGGCGGGCCTGGACTATCAGATGCAGCGGAACTGGTACTTCAACGTCGACGTCAAGTATCTTTGGATAAGCAACGACGTCAGATTGAACAACGTCAATTTCGGGAACAGCAACTCGCTCGACATCGACCCATGGTTGATTGGCGTCGGAGTACGTTATCGCTTTTGATCCCTCCACCACTGGGCCAAAGCAGCGATTGCGCTCGCCATCCGGTCGGGGGTTGCTCCCACTTCTCCGGAGCACGTGACGTCCCGAGAGCGAAGCGACGCCGGGACGCGCAAGCCCGACGCATCCTGGATCTCGGGCTACCGGATGGAGATGGCGACGACTTCATTCGGGACGTGCGCGCGTGGTCGCAGATGCCGATCGTCGTGCTGTCGGCGCGCGTGGACGAAACCTCACACCGATCGAACCGCCGTATGGAATAAGCTCGGGTTGTCCTAACGCGAACGATACGGGGGATTACCGGTGGCGGAGGTTCATGCGGCAGCAAGAAGGCCCTTGGCCGGCCTGACGCTTGCTGCGCTCGGCGTCGTATACGGCGACATCGGGACGAGTCCCCTCTACGCGGCGAAGGAAACGTTCAATCCCGATCACGGAATCCCGCTCAACACCGCCAACATCCTGGGTGGGCTGTCGACGATCTTCTGGGCGCTCATGATCGTCGTGACGCTGAAGTACGTCATCCTGATCATGCGAGCGCACAACAAGGGCGAGGGCGGCATCATGGCTCTCCTCGCGCTTGCGTCGGCCGCGGTGAAGAACCGGCCGCGCGGGCAGCGGGTCATCCTCTTGCTTGGCGTGCTCGGGGCATCGCTCTTCTACGGCGACGCGGTGCTGACGCCAGCCATTTCGGTGCTGTCCGCGGTGGAGGGCCTCGAGATCGGCGCACCGCTGCTGAAGCCCTACGTGGTGCCTATCGCCGTCGGTGTCGTGATCGGGCTCTTCGCGTTGCAGCGGCAAGGCACGTCGCTTGTCGGCGCGCTGTTCGGCCCGGTCGCGGCGCTGTGGTTCGTCGTCATCGCCGTGCTCGGAATTCGCGGCATCGCGGAGTCGCCGGAAGTGCTGTGGGCGCTCAATCCCATGCATGCCCTGGGCTTCGTGACGGATCATGGTTTCGCGTCCTTCGTCGTGTTGGGAGCAGTGCTGCTCGCATTCACCGGTGCCGAGGCTCTGTATGCGGACATGGGCCACTTCGGCAAGGCGCCAATCCGGATCGCGTGGTTCGCGCTCGTGTTCCCCGCGCTCACGCTCAACTATCTCGGCCAGGGCGCGCTTCTCATCGCGCATCCGGATGCGCTGGACAATCCATTCTATCGACTGGCACCCGACTGGATGCTGTTCCCGCTTGTCGCACTCGCCACTGCTGCGACCGTGATCGCGTCGCAGGCGACCATCTCGGGCACGTACTCGCTCACCAAGCAGGCCATCCAGCTCGATTATCTGCCGCGCATGAACGTCACGCAGACGTCCGAGCACCAGGTGGGCCAGATCTACATTCCCGGGGCCAACTGGGTGCTGCTGGCGGTCATCATTGCAGCGGTGGTGGGATTCGGCTCGTCGTCGAAACTGGCATCGGCGTATGGCGTCGCGGTGACGGGAACGATGCTCGTCACCACCATCCTCACGTTCTTCGTCATTCGGTACGCATGGCATTACAACGTGCTGCTGAGTCTCGCGGCGACGGGATTCTTCGTCGTCATCGATGCGGCGTTCTTCTCGTCGAGCTTGCTCAAGATCGTCGACGGCGGCTGGTTTCCCCTCGCGCTGGCGGCGATCGTGTTCACCGTCATGACCACATGGCGCCGGGGCCGCGAGCTGTCGATGGCGCGCCACAAGCAGACGGGGACGTCGCTCGACGAGTTCTACCGCTGGATCGAGGAAATGCCGCCCGGTCGCGTGCCAGGGACGGCGATATTCATGGCGGGAAACGCCGACGCGATCCCGCGCGCGCTGCTGCGCAACTATGCGTGCAATCACGTGCTGCATGAGCGCGTGGTGTTGCTCACCGTCACCATCCGCAACGTACCGTGGGTGGCGCCGGGCCACCGCCTGGAGATCACGGAACTCGAGCACGGGTTTTATCGGATGATCGTGTACTTCGGCTTCATGGACCGGCCCGACGTGTCGCAGGCGCTGGAGCTCAGCGTCAACCACGGCCTCGAGTTCGACCTGCTGCAGACGTGGTTCCTGTTGAGCCGCGCGACCGTCGTACCCACGCCCGGCGAGGGCATGGCGATGTGGCGCGAGCGCATGTTCGCCGCGATGGCGCGCAATGCGCGTACGGCAGGCGACTACTTCAACATTCCCTCGGATAAGATCATCGAGCTCGGCACGAAGATCGAGATCTGACTCGCGCGATGGTGCCGGGGGAGCACGAATTGGCCATGCGCGGCGATGACCAGTACACCGCGGTCCGCGCGATCGAGAATTTCTTGGCCCAAGCGGCGCCCAAGTCGCCGCATCCGGGACGCGCGTAGTCCCCCCGCCAGCGTTGGAACCAGTGGCCGCCATGACGCCGATCAAAGCGAGCTCAAAGGGCTGCCGCCTACACTGAGCGCGAGCACTGATTGCGACCCTGCGATCGCGGCGCTGCGCACGCAGGCGCAGGTCGCGTTCGGCGCGACCTGCTAGTCGGCCGGATGCCGACGCTCGCGGCTCTTGAACCGGCGGGAGATCTCGTGATGTTGCCGAAAGCGAATGCGGCGCGGCACCACGCCGCGAGTCCAGGCGCTCCGGCCATTGGTTCGCCCACTTGACCGCATCCGGGCTGGTTCGCGACGACGTTCGCGTCCCGGATGGTCTCAGCGACGAAGACGCCGAGGCGCGGCTTGCCGCCGAGGGCTACAACGAGTTGCCGGGTTCCGACCGACGCACGGTACCGCGAATCATCCTGGAAGTGATGCGCGAACCGATGTTCGCACTGTTGCTCGGTGCAGGTGTGGTCTATCTCGTGCTCGGCGACCTGACGGAAGCGTTGATCCTGCTTGCCTTCGCCACGATGTCGGTCGCGATCACCGTGGTGCAGGAGACGAGGACCGAACGCGTTCTGGAGGCGCTGCGCGACCTTGCCAGCCCCCGTGCGCTGGTGATTCGCGGCGGCATCCGCAAACGAATCGCCGGACGGGAGGTCGTGCGTGGCGACTTCGTCGTGCTCGAAGAGGGAGACCGGGTGCCGGCGGATGCGGTGCTCATGGAAAGTCACGACCTGCAAACCGACGAGTCACTGCTGACCGGCGAGTCGGTACCCGTCCGCAAGCTTGCGGGTACGGCGAATGGCGCACGAGTCGCGAGGCCCGGCGGCGACGATCTGCCGTACGTGTTTTCAGGTTCGCTGGTCGTGCGTGGTTCGGCGATCGGCGAGGTGCTCGCAATCGGCGCACTGAGCGAGATCGGCAAGATCGGCCAGTCGCTGCGTACGCTGGAAACCGAGCCCCCACGCTTGCAGGCGCAGACGCGGCGGCTCGTGCGCGTTTTCGGCATCGTCGGCGGAGCCGTGAGCGTGCTGGCTGTGGTGCTCTATGCAACGCTGCGTGGCGGATGGCTCGAGGCCATGCTCGCCGGCATCGCGCTCGGTATGTCGATGCTGCCCGAAGAATTTCCTGTCGTGCTCACCGTATTCATGGCGATGGGCGCCTGGCGAATTTCCCGGGCGCGTGTTCTGACTCGCCGCGCCGCGGCCATCGAGTCGCTGGGATCTGCGACCGTGCTATGCACCGACAAGACGGGCACGCTGACCGAAAACAGGATGTCGATCAGCGAGCTTCGACTTGCCAATGGCGATGTCTTTCGCGCACAGAAGGCGGACGGGGCGACACTGCCAGACGAATTTCATGTGTTGGCCGAGTTCGGTCTTCTGGCCAGCGCACGAGAGCCGTTCGATCCGATGGAGAAGGCATTTCACGAATTGGCCCGCGAGCGGTTGCAGTCGACGGCGCATGTGCGTGGCAACGAGTGGAAACTGGTACGGGCCTACGGCCTTCGTCCTGATCTTCTCGCGATGTCGCACGCCTGGCAGCAAGCGGATGAATCCTCACAGATCGTCATCGCGGCGAAGGGCGCGCCCGAGGCCATCGCCAGCCTGTGTCGCATGGACGATGCCCATTTCGCGGTACTGGCGCGCGCGGTGGACGCCATGGCCGGCGAAGGCCTGCGCGTTCTGGGTGTCGCGCGGGCGTCCTTGGCCGGGCAGGCATTGCCGGATTCGCAGCGCTCTTTTACGTTCGAGTTCCTGGGCCTCGTCGGCCTTGCCGATCCGCTGCGGCGAAACGTGCCCCGTGCGGTGCGCGAATGCCGGTCGGCCGGCATCAAGGTGGTCATGATCACGGGCGATTACCCGGCGACCGCCAAGGCAATCGCGCGCCAGGCGGGACTTGACGCCGAGATCGTTGTCACGGGTGAACAGCTGGCGGAGCTGAGCGACGTCGACCTGCGGGCGCGGGTGGCTGCCGTCACCGTATTCGCGCGCATCATGCCCGAGCAGAAGCTGCGGATTGTGGAAGCGCTGAAGGGCAACGGCGAGGTCGTTGCCATGACGGGCGACGGCGTGAACGATGCCCCCTCGCTCAAGGCGGCGCACATCGGCATAGCGATGGGCGGACGGGGAACGGACGTCGCGCGCGAGGCGTCGTCGATCGTCCTGCTCGACGACGAATTCGGTTCGATCGTCACGGCCGTTCGGCTCGGTCGACGCATCTACGACAATCTGCGCAAGGCGATGGGGTTCATCCTCGCCGTTCATGTGCCGATTGCAGGTCTGGTCCTGCTGCCGCTGACGTTTGGGTTACCGATCCTGATCGGACCCGTACACATCGCCTTCCTGGAGATGGTGATCGATCCCGTGTGCTCGTTGGTGTTCGAAGCGGAAACGGAAGAGGACAACGTGATGCGCCGGCCGCCGAGAAGTCCCGATGAACCGCTTTTCTCGGGCGGCATGATCGCGTGGAGTCTTTTGCAAGGCGCGGTTGCGCTGCTGGTCGTTTCCGTGATCTTCGTCGTTGCTCTCGCTCGCGGGATGCCGGAGCCCGAAGTGCGGTCGTTGGCTTTCTTTTCCCTGATCGTCACGATCGTCAGCTTGATATTCGTGAATCGTTCGTTCGGCGCATCGGTGATTGCAGCCCTGAGCCGGCCCAATCGAACGCTGATGTTCGTGCTGCTTGCCGTCGTCACGATGTTGGCGTCGACGCTGCTTTGGCCATTCGCCAGTGAACTATTCCGCTTCGGCCCGCTGCACGCTGACGATCTCGCGTTGACGATCGCTGCCGGCGTTGGTGTGCTCGTCTTTCTGGAGCTACTGAAGTTCACATACGTGAAACTTGCCCGATCTCAATCAACTGGCACGAGACCCTAGCGCGCCTTGTTCTTTACGGTGCATCGAAGCTCCCGACCGGTGCTGCTCATGCGCCACCGTGCCGCAAGCAAACGTCGTGTCCTCGAAGCCGTCTCTATTTGTCGGCTCGCGCCGCAAGCTGGCGCAGGATCGCCACCAGCTCGGCATGCGCGGGCGACCCCCTGTCACTGATGACCTCGATCGGTACGGCCTTGGTCAGCCGATTGAGTCGCGTCAGCAGGCGAATTCGCTGACGCCTCGTGAGCTTCGCCTCGGACGAGTGCCAGCGCAGGAACAATCGTGGCAGCTCGCCGTCGCCGAACAGCGTATCGAGCTCGTGGGCCGTGACGTAGATGAGGAAGAGCACCATCAGCCAGACCTGGATCGCCAGGAAGCGCGGCCACGAGAATTGCGCGGCGAGAAAGTCGGGGAAATCGCCCACAGCTCCGCCGGCGATCAGGAAATGCATCAGGCCCTCCCCAAGCCGGAACAGGAACACGACCACCCAGTAAATCGCCGACTTGAACAGGATCGGCTGGATCAGCGGGGCGCCGTCGAAGTGGTGCATGAATCGCAGGTTGTCCACCACGAGCACCGCCTTGCCGACCAGCAGCGCGGCAAGCGATGCGGCGAAGAAATTGGTGAACGGAATGCCATGCTCCTGCAAGGTCATCCAGCGTGTGAACAGGATGAGGTTGAAGCCAACCAGGAAGAAAATCGTAGGTGGCAACACATGCTTGACCTGCGCGAGCCACCAATCGAACGCTCGTCGCCACAACGGCGCGGGCGCCGCGGACGACACGCCGACCGACGTCGGGATCACGGGTCTACCCGGGCGATCGCAGACATGCGCTCATCTCATTCCCTCGCGCACGTTGACGAGGAGCTGGTCGATCGCATCGAGGCGCACCCACCCCAAGCGCGGGTATTCGATGTCGATAATCACGTAGAAGGGTGAGCGCGACGATGCCGGCGAATCCGATCTTGTGCACCCAGTCGAAGTCCTTTTCCCCCGCCGACTGATATCCGGCGAGCAACGCTGACGCGAGCGCCAGACCGATCGACATCACGTAGATGATGAGCGGAGGATGGATTTGCGTGGCGGTCACGCGGACGGTCTGGATATCGAACATGTCGTTCAACGCCGGCACGACGTGCAACTTCGCCTCCGTTGCGGCTTCCGCCATGCGTGTCGCGGCGACTCCCTGCGACCAGATTTCGCGCTGCAATTCCTGCGGTAATGTGCGCGAGGAAGGTAGTACGCCGATCGCGATTGGCCTATACGAGATTATGGACCAATCAGGGCGCGATATGCCTGTGCTTGACCTCTAACCGGCCGGTGTTTTGCAGAGATTGGCGGCCAGTTACTGAACAACCTCGTCAGCTCGCACCAGCAGCGATTGCGGGACGGTGAGGTGAATCTTCTTTGCAGCGGCAAGATTGATGACCAGGAAATACCGGTTCGGTTGCTCGACTGGCAAATCCCCCGGCTTCGCTCCACGCAAGACCTTGGCAACATATTCGGCGGCGAGCCTGAAGATCTCATTCTGATCGCTGCCATACGAAATCAGCCCACCTGCGCGAACCACCTCGGCAAACTCGTACATCGCAGGGATGCGCTGTGCAGCGACGTAGTCGAGAATGCGTTGCCGGTTCAAGTTCGTGAATGCGTCCGTCAGCATCATCATTGCATCGGGAGGCCTGCGCGTCATGGCCGCGATAGCGGCATCGAAATCACTGGCGTGGCGCACACCTAGCGCGTCGATCGTCATGCCCTTCGATTGCGCTGCCCTGTCGATCTCGTGGTAACGCAAAGTCATCGCATGATTTTCGGCGTTCCACAACACCGCAATCCGGTTCGCGAGCGGCACCAATTCCTTCAGGATCTCGAGTCGCTTTGCGCTCAGGGCGGCTGCGGGGTCGTTGACGCCTGTAACGTTGCCGCCCGGGCGTCCGAGACTCTGAACGAGCCGGGTTTCGACCAAGTCTCCCGCATTGAAAACGACAATCGGAATGGTCGACGTCGTGCGCTTCGCCGCCTCGCCGGCAGGACTCCCGAACGCGACAATCAAATCGACGTTGCGCGAGACCAGTTCGGCAGCAAGTCCGGGAAGGCGCTCGTTCTGGCCACTGCTCCAGCGCCCATCGTAGACGACGGTCGTGCCGTCGGTGTATCCAAGGCTCTCGAGTTCTTTGCGCAGCGCTGCCGGGAGGCCTCCGTCTGCCGGTTGCACCCCGCTTGCGAGAAATCCCACACGCCGCACAGAGGACGGCTGGGCGCCGACCTGTTGTGACAAGGGGAACAGGGCTCCCGCGAACCCGATGAATTCTCGACGATTCATTCCATCAGTTTAAGGGATCAGTACATCCGTGGTACCGCCACCGGCGGGTTGTTGGCGCGATCCTCCTGCACGCCGCTGCGCTGATGTGCTGTGTACATCGGATGCGAAGGACCGCCGGAATCGTGGTTGGCAAGAGGTCGTCACACGATCTTCAGCTCCTTGAAGCGAAGGTACAACTCGCGACACGTCCACGCATCGGTCGCCGCGTACACGATTTGGTCTGGCGTCAGGCGTCGCGCTGCCCAGTTCGTGGTCTTCGCACCCTTGGGTATGCGCGCCCCGAGGAATATCGCGGCGAGATTGCGCACCCCTGTCTGCTTCAGGCCGTGGCGCCTGGCAACAGTGCCTAGGTCCAGCAGCGATCTTTCGTCGACCGCAAACAGCTTCTTCAACGCACGAACATCGTCGGCCACCGATACTCCCGCCTTGATTACCTTCGGTGACGAAAGGACGTCACGCGTCGCATCGAAGAGGTCCTGCTGTTGCAGTTGCAGGAGATATACGGCGCTTGCAGTGGCGAATTGGACGAGAGAGGGCAGGTAGACCTCGCCGGGCTTGAACGCGGGCCGTGTCTCCGTGTCGAAACCGACGACGCTTTCCTGCAGGATGTCCTCCACCGCGTGCGCAAGATCCGTGGCTGTCGCGACGAGACGAATGGGCCCGGCATAGCGCCGGATCGGCAGTCGGTTCACATCCTCCCGCGAGATGCTCCTGCTGAATTCGGGGGTCGGTTCGACGCGTGGCAGGTGATCCATGTCCAGGATGATAGCCGGCCCTTTTTCGGCAGGCCTTCGAGGCGAAGCCTTCGCCGTTTTCCAGGCACGCTTGACGCGTCCGCGGTCGGTACGCCGCGACGGTCGCCCGTTTGATGTCGCATCCGCCTACCGTACTCGTTCGGGCGTAGACTTATCCAGCGTCTTCAAGGGGAGGGAAATGGCATGGTCTGCGTCCGGCGCAGGCACTTCCTGCTCGTGGTTGCGGCATTCACTGCCGGTTCGCTTGACGCCGCTGCGCAGCAGTCGAGGAAGCTACCTCGGGTCGGCTATCTGGCACTCAACAATGAAGCCACCGGCGGGCACATCCTCATCGCCTTTCGCCAAACGATGCAGGAGCTCGGGTGGGTCGACGGTCAAAACATCATCGTCGAAACACGATTCGCCGACGGCGAAGTCGGCCGACTGCGTACGCTTGTTGACGACCTCATACACCGCAAGGTCGATGTGATCGTGGTGGGGTCGTCAGCAACGACTCGTGCAGCCAAATCTGCGACGACCACGATACCGATCGTCATGCTTGCAAGTGTGGACGCCGTGGGTGAGGGATTCGTCGCCAGCTTGGCGCGACCGGGCCAGAATGTCACTGGATTGACCTTGCTTGCGGGCCCCGAGATCGCCAGCAAGCAGCTCGAGTTGTTGCGGGAGATCGCTCCCAGCGCGACGCGGGTCGCGGTGCTGATCAATCCTCTCAACGGCTCGCACGCTGCGTTTGCGGCGGAATTGACGACCGCTGCACGGAGACTCGGCACCCAGCTGCAGCTCGTGGAGGCGGGATCACCACGTCAGCTCGACGATGCCTTCGCCGCCATGGCAAAGCAGCGAGCTACGGCAATTCTCGTGCTGTCCGACGCGATGTTCCTCGGCGAGCGACAAAAAATCGCCGACCTCGCTCGCAGGGGCGCACTTCCGGCGATGTACAGTCAGAGGGAATTTATCGATGCGGGCGGATTGGTTTCGTACGGTCCGAGCCTCATCGATATGAGCCGCCGAGGGGCGAGACAAGTAGACAAGATCCTGCGAGGCGCTGAGCCCAAGGAAATTCCTGTCGAGCAGCCTACGAAGTTCGATCTGGTGATCAACGAAAAGACGGCCAAGGACCTGGGCCTCACTATTCCACCGCCGTTGCTGGCTCGAGCGGACGACGTGGAGCGTTAGCCTGTTACAGGTGACCGCGGATCGCCCATCACGGCGTTCGCTTCATGTCGCTGCCCCTGACTACGGCAGATGGTTGACGTAGCTCACGCACTGTCCCTGGTTCTTGAACCCGAACGCCTTCCAGCCGTTCTTCTTGCAATCGTCCTTCGTCGTGGGGCCTTTAGAGACGGCAACGATCGAGGTCAAGGTGCCCGTCCAGTTGATGCTGCCCGGGAAGTACTCGAGCGTCGTGCACGCGGGCTGCTCATCGATCGTGACGCACCCGTCGATACGCTCGACATTCGTGTAGGCGAAACTGATCTGGCCCGGTGCCACGTCAGCGATGTTGGGTGCCTTGGTGAGGTCGAGAATCGAGGACCCGAGCAGCGTATTCACGTTGGTCGTCAGATGCACCCAGAAGAACGTCTCGACGCAGTCCTTTACCTCATATCCCGTTTCCGGATCAACGTCGACAACGGTGCATTGCTCCTGGTGGCGCTCGATGGAGAAGGTGTCGTCGATACCGGTCGCGCGTCGATTGAGCCGGGACGTCAGGTCCGACAGGTAGTCGGCGGTCGGTATCGGCCGCAAGCCGCCGGCCGGTGCGAACGCAGCCTCGACCGAGTAGTCGGTCACGACCGGCATCTGGGCGCCGAAGTCCTCGGTGCAGAGGCCGCTGACGACGGTGCGGCAACCGCGGACCGCAATCGACTGGCTGAACGAGCTGCCCGGAAGCGAGCTGGAGCTTTGCGTGCCGTTCGCTACATCGAACGTGACCTTGATGGAGAACTGTTGCCCGACGTTGCCCGGCACGTCGGTACCGGCGAAATAGTCGGAGTACGACGCGGTCGTTCCCTCCAGGAACATGGTGGATGGCGCTGCCGCGGTGTCCATCGCGGCCAGAAGCAGTGACGCGCTCGCGGCAACGGCAGCGAACCTCGTTCTCGTGATCATGCAGTCTCCCTCAACTCGTTGACGACACATTGCGCTGCCCTGCGATGCAGAATGCATCCACGGCCCGTGCAAATTAATCTAGGCGTCGATGCAAGCCACAGCAAGCGCAGCTCGTCGGCAGTGCGTCGTATTCCGATGGCATGACAGCTCGATCGATGCGTGTTCGTAACAGTGACTTGACACGACTACGTCGCGCATTGCGTTAACGCGACATCCATACCACTCGTCGGGTGCGGTCGCGGAAGATGCGTTTCAAGCTGGAGGGCACTTCTTGTCAACGACGCCGCGAAAACTACAACGAACGACGACGCGTTTGCGCCGCCGCCGTCTGTCGCCCGCATCACCTGTGAGTCACAAGTCCGCGACGGCGACGATCGGGTCGCGATGCGTGTCGCGTTCCAGGAGTCCCGCTCTCAAGGCAATTCGATCACGGGCGGATGACGTCGCCGCCGCCGCAGGAGCGGGCGGCGGGTCGGAACGTCATCGATCAGTAGTAGTGCCGATTGCCCGAACGGTCGATGTAGTAACGGCCCTCGTAGTAGTAACGCGGCGCGGGCTCGTTGTACGTCGCGACGTCTTCTACCGCGCGGCCGGTCGCCGCGCGCCGGTGCTGCAGTGTCCATAGTTTCGACTTTTGGCATGAGGCGCCCGCCGGCCACGGTTGCAAGTTGTTGTAGGTGGCCCCGGTAGCGGCCGATCGGGCATCGTGCCACCGGGCAGCCACCAGCGCGGGCCAGCAGCGCTTCGGCGGGACGCGTTGTGGCGCCCACGGTATGGGGCCATACTTGTCGCCATGTCCGCGCGCTCGACCGCAGAGAAGGATCCGATGGAAGTCGCCGTGCCACGGGAATTTCACCGGCGCATGGCGGCGATCATCGAGGCAGTGCAGTCGGGGATCTGGGAGGCAGGTGTGCATGACCTCTTCGGCTACGCCACCGACTACGCTTTCGGCGACACGAGGGGCCTGCAGACGCTGGTCCTGAAGAGCAGGCATCGATCCGCCTACGTGCGTCTCCATTGGGAGACGATCATGGGCGATGCGCCCGCCGACGTGAAGCAGATCGACGCCGCCGTCAGCAACGCCATTCACGAGCTGACGTAGCCGCGTTCCCGCTGGGGCCGGATTTTGGTCAACGGTGCCGCGGCAACCGGACCGTGAAAGCGGTATGCCGGTCGTTGGATTCCGCGACCACCGAGCCACCGTGCGCCAGCGCGACTTCGCGGCAGATGTACAGTCCGAGGCCGAGGCTGCCCTCTTCAGGGGGCGCGTCGGTTCCGCGGCGCAACGGGTCGAAGATATTGGCGAGCGTCGACGGCGGGATCTTCTCGCCTTCGTTCTCGACCCGCACGATCACTTCCGATTCCTCGCCGGACAGCTTGACGATGATCGGGCGTTCCCGCGCCCCGTAACGCAGCGCATTCACGACGAGATTGCCGAGCAGTTGCTGAAGGCGAAGCGCGTCCCAGGCTCCTTTGACATCCCCCTCGACTTCCAGGTCAACCTGCCGACCCGGATGTGCGGCTCGCAACTCCTCGAGCTCGTCCTGGAAGACTTCCTGCAAGTCGATGGGCGAGGCCTTCACGTCGATTCCCAGCCCGAACTGCGTGCGATTGAAGTCGGTGAGGTCGTCGAGCAGAGCCTTCATTCGGCCACCGCTGCGAATGAGCCGGCCCGCAGCGCTCCTCACGTCGTTGCCGGCGTTCAGGGTGTTCAAATGGAAAGCCGTCATCTGGATCGCTTGCAGGGGACTGCGCATGTCGTGCCCCAGTATGCCCAGTAGCAGGTTGCGAGCGCGGTCGACCTCGGCACTGAAGAACAGGATCGACTCGCCCAGCGCCTGGTCGATCGCCTCGTTGAAGCGAATGGTCTGCTGCAGGTCCGGGTGACCAGGAGCGCACGCATCCGCCCACAGGCGCAGCACGCTCGCGCGGAGCGCCCGGTACTCCGAAGCCATCTGGTTGATGTCGAAGCCATGGCGCGCGCGCAACAGCGCGTGCGTCTGCGCGGCGGTCTCCTTGGCGTTGAGTGGCTCCGCGAGCCCCTTCGACTTAAGCGCCTGCTCGTCCTCGGTCTGGCTCTGGACGATGTCCTTGCATACGGCCTGCAGGATCTGCTTCGCATGGTCGCGAAGCTCCGCCGTATCCATGGATGAGCCGACGGGAACCGTCCTCGCGAACGACTCCCACTGCGACAGGATCGCTTCCATGTCGCGCGCGATGAACTCGGCCAGGTGCATGACATCCTCCGTGGTTCGCGCGATCGTAGAAGGCCCATAGTACTTCGGCAGGCGTCATCGGTCGGTGGCGGGCGATGTATCCACGCAAGCGGATGGAGCCGCCAGGGGTCGTGCACCACGGCGAACGTCGCCGCTCTGCGAGCCTTCCCAGCGGATCCGTCGAAACGATGGTGACGTTGGCGAAGCTTTCGCGAGCAGGGTTGCTGCCTATGCCTGGTCGTCGCCCGCTGGCCCGGTGCGACCGGTCTTGGCGCGGTCGATCGCGCGCATCGACAAATAATAGCTGCGGGAAGCCACGCCCGCCACGGTGCGCATCGGCACCGGCGGCCGCGGCGAGGTGATGCGAAGTCCGGTCGCGGCCTCGAACGCGGACCAGCTGCTGAGCGCAGGCCGGGGGACGGGTTTCAACATGGTGGAAACTTGTTCATCTTACGCACGCTGCCAATCGACGCCTCGCAAGAATGCAACGCAAGTTGGACGACATGATGCAAGTGATGTGATGGGCTAGCCATCGGTCGACGACCGAGCCGCGAGTCGGTGATCGCCTACGTCACAATTACCGCTGCCTTTGCGCCGAGCCGTGTCGACCACCATCAATCGAGTGAAGCCTGCCCCCTGTGCTTCTTCGTGCCCGCGCTGTGTCGGCTGCGGTTCTCGGCGGGCCCGCCGGGGCGCGAGAGGTTCCGCGCAGTGTTGACGATCGCCATGTGCGACAGCGCTTGCGGAAAGTTACCCAGCATGCGCCTGCCTTTGGGGTCGTACTGCTCGGCGAGCAACCCGACGTCGTTGCACAGCGCGAGCAACCGATTGAACATGCGGACGGCGTCCGCCTTGCGCCCGCACAGCGCATACGCGTCTGCAAGCCAGAACGAGCACGCGAGGAAGCGTCCCTCCTGCGGCGGCGTTTTCTCGAGCGTCGGCAGCGTGCGGTAGCGCATCACGAGTCCGTCCACCAGAAGATCCTGCTCGATCGCCGTGACGGTGCCCCGCATGCGCGGATCGGACGCCGGGAGAAAGCCGACCTGGTGCAGGAGCAGCAGGCTCGCGTCGACTTCCTTGCCGCCGTAGTACTGGACGAACGTGTTGCGGGCGCGGTCGAAGCCATGCTTCAGGATATCGGCGCGGATGCGCGCGCGGAGCTTGCGCCATCGCACGACCGGTCCCTCGAGCCTGAACTTCTCGACGTCGCGGATCGCGCGGTCGAACGCCGCCCACACCATGACCTTGGAGTGGGTGAAATGGCGTTTCTCGCCGCGCGTCTCCCAGATGCCGTGGTCGGGCTCGCTCCACGACTGCTCGAGGAACTCGAGGATCGCCACTTCGAAGCGCCAGTCCTCGTCGCGCCGCTGGAGTCCGGCGTGCCGCGCGAGCGACAACGACTCGATCAGCTCGCCGTACACGTCGAGCTGAAGCTGCACCGAGGCGGCGTTGCCGACGCGCACGGGCTTGGCCCCCTCGTACCCCGCAAGCCAGGGTACTTCGAACTCCACGCGCACGCGGTCGCCGTCGACGGCGTACAGCGTCTGCAAATCCTCCGGCCTTCCGGCGGCGGAGCGCAGCAACCAGTCGCGCCATTCGGCGGCCTCGACCCGGTATCCCGCCAGCAGCAGCGCATACAGCGTGAACGTGGAATCGCGCACCCAGCAGAAGCGATAGTCCCAGTTGCGCGTGCCGCCGGCGCGCTCCGGCAGCGACGTCGTGGGTGCCGCCACCATGCCGCCGGTCGGCGCGTAGATGAGCGCCTTGAGCGTGACGAGCGAGCGGCGCACCGCTTGCTCCCAACGGCCGCGATACGTGCACTGCGTGCACCACTTGTCCCACCAATTGGCGGTGGCGGCCTCGGCGGCGTACGGGTCGATGGGCGTCGGCCGTGGCGCGTAGGAGAGGAAGAACGTGATGACGAAGGGCAGGCGCTCGCCGCGCTTCACGACGAAGTCGGCCACGGTCATGTAGCCTTCGCCGCGCGTCTGCACCGGACTGCGCACTTCGGCCGAGTAGGGTCCGGCCGTGGCCATCAGCGCCTCGTCGACGCGACGCACCCACGGGATCACGTCCCCATAGCCGAAACGCAGCGCCAGCTCGAAGCGCATGGCGACGCTGCCGCGCAGGCCCTCCACGATGCGGATGACGTCGGTACGCTCGCCCCACATCGGCATGAAGTCGGTGACCCGCACGGCGCCGGTGGCGGTCACGAAGTCCGTCTCGAGGATCAGCGAATCGCCGCGGTAGCGGCGCTCCATGCGACGCACCGCCTTGGCGGGCGCCAGCAGCCAGCGACCCTGCTCCGCCGAGCCGAGCAACCGCGAAAAACATGCGGGATCGTCGAAGCGGGGAAAGCACAGCCAGTCGACGGAGCCGTCGCGGCCGACCAGCGCCGCGGTGCGCAGGTTGCCGATGAGCGCGTAGTCCTCGATTGCCGACGCCATTCGCACATGCTGCCACGATTGCCGCCGCAGCCGCAGCTAGGGTAGCGAACGGCAAGACGTCACAAGCCGGCCCGCCGATGCGCCTGCGTCAAAATGCGGGGGCGGCAGACGCGGATGCCAGGAATCGATCCATCCCGTTAGGAGGAAGAACGTGCGCACACCCGCCAGCATCGCTCGCCATCCCATCCATCCCATGCTCGTCCCGATACCGATCGGCCTCTGGCTGTTCTCGTTCGTGTGCGACCTGGTCTTCACGTTCGGCAGCGGCGACATCGTGTGGAAGACGCTCGCGCTGTACACGATGATCGGCGGCCTCGCCGGCGCGCTCGCCGCGGCCGTGCCCGGGTTGATCGACTTGCTGTCGCTGCCGCAGGGACCGCGCGGCACGGCGATCATGCACATGTCGATCAACCTCGTCGTGGTCGCACTGTTCGCGATCAACATCTGGATGCGCGTGCGCGCCGGCGGCACCGGCTCGACGACGGGCGTCGTGCTGTCGTTCGTCGCGATCGCGCTGCTCGTCGTATCGGGCTGGCTGGGCGGCAAGCTCGTCTACGAGCGCGGCGTTGCGGTCGACACCGAGAGCCTGACGTGACGTCCTGACCGCACGCCGGTCAACGGGACGGCGGCGCCGGCAATGCCGGCGCAGGAGCCGCCGAAGCGCCGTCCACCTTGAGCGGCGCTGCCTTGGCGTCGCCGAGCGACATGATGTAGCGCGCCATCGCGCGCGCCTCCGGGTTCGAGATCTCCGGATGCGGCGGCATGTGCCACGGACCGCCGCCCCTGACGCCTTTCCTGATGTTTGCTGCGATCCTGTCGACCGCGCCGGGCTTGCCGCGATGGTAGGCTGCGATATCGGCGAACGCCGGGCCGACCATCGGCTCGCGATCGGTGTGGCAGATGTAGCAGCGATGGTGCGTGAGTCCGGGTGGTGGCTCGTCTGCGGCCGCGATCGGTGCGTGCACGCACGCGAGAAGCGACGCGATGGTCGCCATCGATGCACCGGCGCGTGGAAGATCGAGATCGCGGGAGGACATGCTTGCATGCTAGGGGCTTGCGGTTCGGGGTGTCTTGACCCGTGTCAATGCGAATGGGTGCGGCTCGCGTTACCATCGTTTCGACGCTATCCAACGCGCTCGTCGCCGCCCGCCCGACACGCCGCGGACGGCGCTCAACACAAACGGACCATGAAGCCTGTCATCCGCGTGCTCGCCGCGTGCTCCGTGCTGGCGGGTGCGTGGCCCGCTTGCGCGCAGGACATCGAGCCGCGCAGCTATTCCAATGCACCGGTGGGCGTCAATTTCGCGATCGCCGGCTACGCCTATACACGGGGTGGCATCGCGTTCGGCTCGCAACTGCCGATCAGCAATCCGAACCTCGATTCGTCGAGCGCCGTCGTTGCCTATGCGCGGGTGCTGGACGTGTGGGGCATGTCGGGCAAGTTCGACGCGACGGTACCGTACACGTGGCTCTCGGGAACCGCCGATTACCGGGGCGACACGGTGGCCCGCGACGTGAACGGCTTTGCGAATTCGGCGTTCCGTCTGTCCGTCAACCTGTACGGCGCGCCCGCCCTCACGATGAAGGAGTTCGCCGGCTGGGAGCAGGATCTCATCATCGGCGCGAGCCTGCGCGTGATCGCGCCGTGGGGCCAATACGACGACACGAAAATCGTCAACATCGGGACCAATCGCTGGTCGTTCAAGCCGGAGATCGGGATCTCCAAGGCCCTTGGACCCTGGACGCTCGAGGCCAAGGCCGCCGCAACCTTCTTCACCGCCAATGACGATTTCTTCGGCGGCAAGTCGCTGCGCCAGGACCCGCTGTACTCGGCGCAGGCAAACGCGATCTACAGCTTTCGCTCCGGCGTCTGGGGCTCGCTCGACGCGACGTATTTCACCGGCGGCCGCACGACGCTCGAGGGCGTGCGCAACAGCGATCTCCAGCAGAACTGGCGACTCGGCGCGACGCTCGCCATTCCGGTCGACCGGCGCAACTCGATCAAGCTCCACGCGAGCAGCGGCGTGTCGTCGCGCACCGGCAACGACTACGACCTCATCGGCGCGGCCTGGCAGTACCGCTGGGGCGGCGGAATCTGAAGTCGCGTTCGCCGCGCGCCGCGCACAACGTCGAGCTGCTGCTGCGGGCGACGCGAATCATCCAGTAACCGAGACAGGAGCACACCGTGGCGTACCGCATCGAGAAGGACTTCCTCGGCGAGAAGCGGATTCCGGACGACAAGTACTACGGCGTGCAGACGCTGCGTGGAATGGAGAACTTCCACATCACCGGCATCCCGATGGGCAGCGAGCCGTACTTCGTCAAGGCGCTCGGCTACGTGAAGAAGGCGGCCGCGCTCGCCAATCGCGATCTCGGCGTGCTCGACGCTCGGGTGGCCAACGCCATCGCCCTCGCATGCGACCGGCTGATCGCGGGTGAGATGCGCGACCAGTTCGTCACCGACTTCATCCAGGGCGGCGCGGGCACCTCGACCAACATGAACGCGAACGAGGTGATCGCCAACATCGCGCTCGAGTCGCTCGGGCATGCGAAGGGCGACTACCAGCACGTGAGCCCGAACGACCACGTCAACTTCGGCCAGTCCACCAACGACGTGTACCCGACGGCCTTCCGCCTTGCGCTCATCTTGCGGCTGACCGCCTACATGCAGTCGCTGTCCGCGCTCAGCGCTGCCTTCTTCGCCAAGGGCAAGGAGTTCGACCGCGTCCTGAAGATGGGCCGGACGCACCTGCAGGACGCCGTGCCGATGTCGCTCGGGCAGGAGTTCCACGGCTGGGGAACGACGATCGCCGAGGAGGTGCACAGGATCGCGGACGTGCGCGCGCTCCTGCACGAGATCAACCTGGGCGCCACCGCAATCGGCACCACGGTGACGGCGCATCCGGGCTATCCGGAGCTTGCGACGCGCTACCTCTCAGAGATCACGGGGACGACGTTCATCCTCGCCGGCGACCTGATCGAGGCGACGTCCGACACGGGAGCCTACGTGCTCCTGTCGGGCGTGCTGAAGCGCACGTCCTCGAAGCTCACGAAGATCTGCAACGACATCCGCCTCCTCGCGTCGGGGCCGCGCTGCGGCTTCAACGAGATCAACCTGCCGCAGATGCAGCCGGGCAGCTCGATCATGCCGGGCAAGGTCAATCCGGTGATGCCGGAGGTCGTGAACCAGGTGGGATTTCTCGTGATCGGCCTCGACCTCACCGTCACGCTCGCAGCGTCCGCGGGGCAGCTGCAGCTCAACGTGATGGAGCCCGTCATCACCTACGCGCTGTTCACGTCGATCTCGGCGATGGAGAACGCGGTGGATTCGCTGCGCGTCCATTGCATCGACGGCATCACCGCGAACGCCGAGCGCTCGCGCGACATGGTGCTCAACTCGCTCGCGATCGTGACGCTGCTGAAGCCGCTGCTCGGCTACAAGCTATGTGCCGAGATCGCGCGCGAAGGCTACGAGACGGGCAAGTCGCTGCACGAGATCGTCGTGCGCGAGCGCAAGCTCATGACGCAGGCGCGATGGGACGAGACGTTCTCGTTCGATAACCTCATCAACCCGAAGTTCGAGCAGTGAGCGACCAATGCGCGCCGCGAGCCCGGATCAAGCCGCGCATTGCGCCGCCGGCGGCACCGGCAGCGGCTTCGCCTGCTTCATGCCGGCCAGGAGCTCGGCCGAGCCTGCGCCCCACTTCGAGATGACGCTCACGGCGCGCGTGAACGGCACGTCCACGACGTGGACGCGACTCTTGGCGATGATGTAGATCGCCCCCGCGGCCGGTGTCGGCACCGAAGGAACGAAGATGGCGCAATGCTCGTCGTCGCAGTCCTCGACGAGGAATGCAGGCACGAGGGCATCCTCGATCTCCGCGAGCACGACCGTGAACGTGTGCTCGTTCTCCTTGCCGGCGATCTTGCCGGCGAGCCCGCGAATGAGTGCGTAGCCCGGAATCTTCTCGAGGATCGCGCGCTCGAACGCGTTCTTCGCGCGCAATCCCGGACCGGTTCGCACCAGTATGCCGCACGCGAAGCACGCCGCGATGAGGAGCACCATCGCGATCACTTCGCGCAGCGGCAGCGTTTCCGGGAGTCCGCCGGTGATCGGCGCCACCAACGCAACGATGGCGCCGAGCGCCTTCAGCAGCAACAGCACGCTCAAGTAGATCGGAATCAGCACGAGCACGCCGCCGATCAGCGTGGTCTTCGTGAATTCGGCAATGGCTCGCATGGCGTGCTCCTAGGCGGCTACTTGGGAGTGATCTTCGTGATCTTGTTGCCCTGCACGCCGAGCCCGGCCATGAGTCCCTTCTGGCCGAAGATGAACGCGTAGATGTCGTCCTTCGCGGTCGTCGTCGTCATCGTCTTCGCCTTGCCCTCGTCCATCACGACGACCGTGGGTCCGACGCCGACCTCGAAGCCGTCCGCCTTGTCGAGTTGCGCCTGCGCGTTGGCGTTCATGAAGAAGAGCGCGTAGGCGAACGTCTGGGCGCCGGCCTGCAGGCCTACGGAGGCGCCCGCCGTGCTGTAGTACCCGACGGCCTTGCCTTTCTGCAGGAGCGCGCCCTCGCCGTATTGGCCGCCGACGCCAAGGCCGGCCTTGGTGACCTTGGGGAAGACGAGGATGGCGGTGGCATTCGCGCCGAGCGCCTTTGCCGCAGGCACCGCCGCGTAGAGCTGTTGCAGGCTCGCGTTGGCATCGCGCGAGAGCTCGGAGGCGGAGGCGGCCATCGCGCCTTGCGACGCGAATGCGAATACGGCCGATACGAAGATGCTGGTCGACAATCTCATGGACATGTCACGTTCCCCGTTGGTTGGTTGACGACTAGCGGCCCACGATGGGCGGCTCGACGAAGTCCTCGAGCATCGTTCGGTGAACCAATCCGGCAAGCGCCGCGCCGGCGAGCGGCGCGAGCCAGAACAACCACAGCTGCTCGACGTAGGCGATGCCGGCGAACAACGCGGGCGCGGTGCTGCGCGCCGGATTGACCGACGTGTTCGTCACCGGGATGCTCACGAGGTGGATGAGCGTCAACGCCAGCCCGATGGCGATGCCGGCGAATCCGACCGGTGCGCGCGAATGCGTGACGCCCAGGATCACGATGAGGAACATGAACGTCATCACCGCCTCGGTGATGAGCGCCGCACCCATGCCGTACTTGCCAGGCGACAGCGCTCCGAAGCCGTTGGAAGCAAACCCTGCGGATGCGTCGAATCCCGCGCGACCGCTTGCGATCATGTAGAGAACGGCAGAGGCGACGATCGCGCCGACGAGCTGCGCGACCCAGTAAGGAAGGATCTGCGCAGCGGGAAATCGCCCGCCGGCCCACAGGCCGACCGTCACCGCGGGATTGAAGTGACCGCCCGAAATGGGCCCGAACGCATACGCGGCCGTGAGGACCGTGAGGCCGAACGCGAGTGACACGCCGGTGAAGCCGATCCCCAGCTGCGGAAACGCGGCCGCGAGCACGGCCGAGCCGCAGCCGCCGAACACCAGCCAGAACGTGCCGAGGAACTCCGCAAGTAACTTCGCCCGCATGAGCGGTCTCCATGGTTGAAATCCATGCCGGCATCGTGCGCTCGCGGGTCGGCTTTTTCAAGCCGTCGCGCGAGGCACACAGCCCACTGTCGTGCGCGTCACGACTTCGTCTTCTTCTTCGGCGTGCGATTGCTTGCGGAACGCAGGTTCTTGGCGACGCCGACGACTCGCGCCGATCGCAGCGCCGGCAACGGGGCCCACCACCGGAACCGGAATCGCCACGACTGCGCCAATCGCGGCACCGGCCGCGGCGTCCCTCACCATGTCGTGCTTGCCCGCCTTCTTCGCCAATGCCCCGGCCTTGTCGGCCGCCCGGGACGCGACGCGCCTGGTATTCGCGGCGGCGATTTTAGCGTCCGCCTTGTCGACCTTGCCGTCCTTGTTCAAGTCGCTGGCAGAGGCCGCGGCACGCCCGACTTTCCTGCCCGCGGCTTTGGAAACCGAGGCGATCTTGCGAACGGCGGACTTGCCTGCGCTCACCGCCGTGCGTCCGGCGCGCTTCGCTTTCGTGGTCATTGCGTAACCCTCCCGGGATCGTCCGAACACAAGGACAGCGGCGCAGCGCGTGGCGCCCCGCGGCGTCCATCTTCGCCCCGATCGTTGCGATCGGCAAGGAAAAATGCACCATGAGTCCGACCAGTTGATTGCAATCAAGGTAGCGCACCGGCACGCGTGGTAGTACGTTACGGTACCGGCCCGTATGCGATTCGTGAGCGCCGTCGGCGCCCCGTTCGAGCCGCGCTCTTGACTGGAGATGACGCATGCTGCGCACGATCCTGACGCTGGGCTTTCTTGCAACCAGTGCGGCATCACCGCTTGCAATGGCCCAGCCGGCGCCCGCAAATGCGGTCGATCCCGCATCGATACAGGCGCTCCGCGACATGGGCGCGTACCTGCAGACCTTGAAACGCTTTCGCGTGTCGACGGAGCTCACCGGCGAGCGCGTCCTGGCCGACGGCCAGAAGCTTTCCCACACCGCCACTGCGGACATGGACGTCGAGCGTCCCAACAAGTTACGCGCGCTCATGCACAGCGCCCGCTCCGAGCGGCAGATTTTCTACGACGGCTCGACCGTCACGCTGTTCACTCCCGCGCAGAAGTACTACTCGACCGTCGAATTCACGGGGTCGCTCGGCGACCTCATCAATCGCCTGCGCGAACGCTTCGGTGTCGAAGTGCCGCTGTCGGATGTCTTCCTGTGGGGCACGCCGGCTGCGCCGCTCGACAAGATCGAATCGGCCATGAACGCGGGACAGGACTACGTGGGCGAGGAGCTCTGCGACCACTACGCATTCCGGCAGGCGAACGCCGACTGGCAGATCTGGATCGCGACCGGCAGCAGGCCGCTGCCGCGCAAGGTGGTCATCACCAATCGCACCGACGAAGCACGTCCGCAGTCGATGTCGCTCATCGACTGGAACCTGAAGCCGGCGTTCAAGGATGCGGTCTTCAAGTTCACGGCGCCCAAGGGCGCCACGAAGATCGACATCGTTCCCGTGAAGACGAAGTGAGGAGCACGACATGAAAACGCGCAAGTTGCTCCTGTCCTCGTTCGCGGTTCTCGTCCTGGCCAGCTTCGCGTTGACGCCTTGCGTCGATGCTGCAGGCGGCCGCGGTGGTGGCGGTGGTGGCGGTGGTGGAGGCGGCGGCGGTGGCGCCCGCGCGGGCGGCGGAGGTGGCGGTGGCGGCGGTGGTGGTGGCGGCCAGCGTGCCGAGCGATCGGGTGGAGGCGCGCAGGCCGCGACCAACAGCCGCGCCGACCCGCGAACCAACAACGTGCGCAGCAGCAGCGTCAACAACGTCAACAACGTGAACGTCGACCGCAACGTCAATGTCAACGTCCAGGGCAACAACGGCTGCTGCGGCGGCGGCTGGGACAACGACTATCACCCGGTCGCGACCGCAGCCGCAGTGGGCGCCGCCGTCGCGGTGACGTCGGCGGTGATCGGGTCGATGGTGCCGAGCGTTCCGCCGAATTGCGTGCCGGTGAACGTCGGCGGCATGGTGTACCAGCAATGCGGCAATACCTGGTACCAGTCGCAGGGATCGCAATACGTCGTCGTCAATCCGCCGCAGTGACGCAAGCCGCGGTCGGGACGACGTTTCGTACAACAAGAGGAGCCGTGCAATGAGATCGAACGCAGGATGGCTGTTGAAGGCTGGTTTGGGGATCGCGCTGGCGCTTGCACTTGCAACGGGTGCATCGGCGCAGACGAGTGTCGACACGAAGAACTTCGAGGTGATCGCCGTCAATGGGAACAACCTGGTCTACCGCGACCAGAACGGCACGCAGGAGATCACCGTGCCGGACGACTTCCGCTTCACGGTCGACGGCAAGAAGATGGCGGTCGGCGAGCTGAAGCCGGGGATGAAGGGCACGGCGACCGTCACGACGACGACCACCGTGAAGCCCGTCGTGGTCACGGAAGTCCGAGAGGGCGAGGTGCTGCGCGCGTCGGACCTGTCGATGACGGTGCGCACGGCCGACGGCAACACGCGAAGGTTCACGCAGGGCGAGCTCAACAAGCGCGGCATCGAGATCGTGAAGGACGGCAAGGCGGTGCGCATCGCCGATCTCAAGAAGGGCGACAAGCTGTCTGCGGTGATCATCACGAGCGGGCCGCCGGTCGTCCTCACCGAGAAGGAAGTGCAGGCAGTGCTTGCCGAGCCCGCCGAGACGGCGGTGGCGCAAGCGGTGGCCGCCGCAGCGCCGGCACCCGCGGGGGCCACGTCAGCGCCACCTCCGGCCGCGCCGAAGTCGAGCGCGGCAGCACCAGCCGCGCCGCCCGCGGACAGCGGCATGGGGCTCACGTGGATCTGGATCGCGCTTGCCATCGCGATCGTCGTGTTCCTGTTCATGCGCCGGCGCAAGCCGGCATGAAGTCACGTCGCCTTGCGCGACGAAGGGCGCTTGCGCGTCCTTGACTGATTCGTCGGCGTCCCGGCTTTCGCAGAAGCGAGCCGGGACGGCGGCGCACGCGTCGGCTCGCCCGCAGCCTTCGCATACTGCGGCGGCCACGGTGCGTCGCCCTGGCCGTCGCGCTCGTGGCGCGCCGACAACTCGAGCAGGCTTTGCAGCGAATACGATCGCCCGTCGATGCCCGCGTGGCGGTCACCGATTTGCTCGAACCGTGCGGGCATCGTCTTCAAGGTGAACTCCGCAGGATCAGCGTCGGCGACTTCGTCCCATGCCAGGGGCGCCGAAACCCGTGCGTCGCTCGTCGGTCGGACCGAATATGCGCCCGCCACCGTGCGGTCCTTCGCGTTCTGGTTGTAATCGATGAAGACGCCGCGCCGCTCCTCCTTCCACCATTTCGTCGTCGCAAGCTCCGGCACCCGTTGCTCGACGTCGCGCGCAAGCGCAAGTGCGGCGCGGCGCACTTCGCCGAACGTCCAGCGTGGCTCGATGCGCACGAGCACGTGAAGGCCTCGCTTGCCGGACGTCTTGGGCCAACCGCGAAGACCGTGGTCCGCGAGCGTCGCCTCGACGACGGCCGCGACCTCGCGCACCTGCGACCACGGCACGCCCGCAACGGGATCGAGGTCGATGCGCAGCTCGTCCGGATGGTCGACATCGCTCGCGCGTACCGGATGCGGGTGCAGCTCGAGGCACGCGAGGTTCGCCATCCACGCAAGATCGGCCGCGTGCCGCGGCACGATCTCGTCGGCCGTGCGGCCCGAAGGAAAGCGGATCGTGACGACGTCGATCCACGCAGGCCGTTCCTTCGGCGCGCGCTTCTGGTAGAAGAACTCCTCGTCGATGCCGTTCGGAAAACGCACGAGCATGTTGGGCCGGCCGCCGGAGCCGCGTAACGCACCGTCCGCCACGCGCAGGAAATAACGAACGAGGTCGAGCTTCGTGTAACCCGCCTGCGGGAAGAGCACCTTGCTCGCGTTGGTGACGATCACCTCGCGACCGTCGATCGAAAGCGACTCCGATTGGCTGGAGGCGGCCATCACGCGCCCTCCTGGCCGAGCCTGATCCAGACGGGCGTGTGATCGCTCGGCTTGTCGCGGCCGCGATGCTCGCGATCGACGCCGGCCTGGCGCAGCCGCGCGGCAGCCGTTGCGTTGGCCAGCAGGAAATCGAGGCGAAACCCCTTGTCCTGCCGAAACGCGTTCTCGTTGACCCAGTACGAATACATGCGCTGGTCCGGATGAATGCGGCGCACGGCGTCGGTCCATCCCGCGTCCAGCAGCCGGCGCCACGCATCGCGTGCCTCGGGTTGCATCACCGCGTCGTGGCGCCACCACCAGGCGTTGTAGATGTCGAAGTCCGTTGGAACGACGTTCAAGTCGCCCGCGAGGACGACGGGTTCCTTCGACGCGACGAGCGTCCGCGAGTGATCGATCAGCCGATCGAACCACCGAAGCTTGTAGTCGAAGTTGGGCGACGGCACCGGATTGCCGTTCGGCAGGTAGACCGAAGCGACGACGACGCCTTTCACCTCGGCTTCGAGGTAACGCGTGTGCTTGTCGTCCGGATCGCCGGGCAGTCCGCGCCGGCGTTCGCGCGGTGCGCCGTCCTTCGCGAGAATGGCGACGCCGTGGTGAGCGCGCTGGCCGTGCCAGATCGCGCCGTAGCCCGCGGTTTCCAGCGCTTTCGCGGGGAACTTCGTGTCGTCGGTCTTGAGCTCCTGCAGGCAGGCGACGTCGGGAGACGTCTCGCGAAGCCATTCGAGCAGGCGCGGCAACCGGCCGTTGACGCCGTTGACGTTGTAGGTGGCGATCGTGAGGCTCGCGGCCACGGCGCTGCGGCGTTACCCGCTACTTCGACGGAACCCGATAGAGCAGCAGCACCGTTCGCGTCGTTCCCGAGATCGGCACCTTCTCCGCGGTGTCGAACGCGACGATGTCGACGTGCTTCCACGACGGAAGCGGATAGTCGTGCGAGATCACGCGTGTCCCGGGCTTGAGCTCTTTGGCGAGCTTGTCCTCGACGTCGCCCAGCATGCCGGGCAGCAGGTAAAGCGTGACCACCGTCGCGTCGCGCACGTCGGCCTTGAAGAGGTCGCCCTCGACGAACTTCACGCGATCGGCCACACCCGCCCTGGCGGCGTTCTCGTTGGCTTCCTTGACGAGCTTGCCGTCGAGCTCGACGCCCATGCCGCCGCGCGCCTTGTACTTCGCCACCGCAGTCGTGACGAGCCGGCCATCCCCCGAGCCCAGGTCGACGACGTAGTCGCCGGGTCCGACCTTGGCGAGCGTCAGCATGCGGTCGACGATCGCGGTGGGCGTCGGCACGTACGGCGCGCCGGGGGTTTGCGACAGAGCGGTCAGGGCGATGACAGACGCAGTGGCCCCGACGAGGAAGCGGATCGATGTCTTCATGCGGGAGATGCTACCGCAGCCACGGACCCTCGCGTTCTACTTCGATCCCGTAGCGCGCGATCGCGTCGGCCGCGCGCTCGCGCGAGAGCGTCGCGAGCGCGGCCACGACGATGTGCTCGCGGCTCACCTCGAAGAACGCGCGCAGCGCAGCGCGCGTGTCGCTGCGGCCGAAGCCGTCGGTGCCGAGCGTCGTGAACGGCGCGCGCACATACGAGGCGACGAGCTGCGGGTACGCGCGGACGTAATCGGTTGCGGCGACGATCGGCGCGTCGCCGGGAAGGAGCGTCTCGACGTGGCTCCGGCGCGCGCCTTCGAGCGGATGCATGCGATTCCAGCGCTCGACATCGCGCGCCTCGCGGGCGAGCTCCGCAAAGCTCGTCACGCTGAAGACTTCGGACGCCACGTTCCAGTCGGACGCGAGAAGCTCCGCGGCCGCGATCACTTCGCGCAGGATCGCGCCGCTGCCGAGGAGTCGAACCCTGGCCCCGCCTTCGCCGTGCGCCGAGAAGCGGTACATGCCGCGAACGATGCCCTCCGCCGCACCTTCGGGCAGCGACGGCTGCGCGTAGCTCTCGTTCATCACGGTGACGTAGTAGAACTCGTCGACCTGCCGCTCGAGCATCCGGCGCATGCCGTGGTCGAGGATCACCGCGAGCTCGCACGCAAACGCCGGGTCGTACGCGCGGCAATTGGGCACCGCGGCGGCCATCACGTGGCTGCTGCCGTCCTGGTGCTGCAGGCCCTCGCCGCCGAGCGTGGTGCGGCCCGCGGTCGCACCGAGCAGGAACCCGCGCGCACGCTGGTCGGCCGCTGCCCAGATGAGGTCGCCGACGCGCTGGAAGCCGAACATCGAGTAGTAGATGTAGAACGGCAGCATCGTCTGCCCGTGCGCGCTGTACGAGGTCGCCGCGGCCGTCCACGAGGCGAGGGCGCCTGCTTCCGTGATGCCTTCCTCGAGGAGCTGGCCGTCGGGCGCTTCGCGGTAGTAGAGCATCGAGCCCGCATCCTCGGGCTCGTATTGCTGCCCGCCGGGCGCGTAGATGCCGATCTGGCGAAAGAGGTTCGCCATGCCGAACGTGCGCGCCTCGTCGGCCACGATGGGCACGATGCGCGGTCCGAGCGCCGCATCCTTCAGGAGCCCGCTCAGCAGGCGCACCGCCGCCATCGTGGTGGACATCTCCTTGCCTTGCGCGGCGAGCGCGAACTGCGCATAGCTTTCGACCGGCGGAACGGCGATGGCCGAACCGTTGCGGTTGCGCACGGGCAGGGCGCCGCCGAGGGACGTGCGGCGCGCGCGCAGGTATTGCATCTCGGCGCTGTCGTCCGACGGGCGAAAGAAGGCGAGCGACGCCACGCCGGCGTCGTCGATCGGAAGCGCGAACCGGTCGCGAAAGCGCTTGAGCGCATCGACGTCGAGCTTCTTCTGCTGGTGCACCGTCATGCGCGACTCGCCGGCCTCGCCCATGCCGAAGCCCTTCTTGGTCTTCGCGAGGATCACCGTCGGCTGCCCGCGATGCAGCGTGCGCCGCGCGAAACGCGAAGTACAGCTTGCGCAGGTCGTGGCCGCCGCGGCGCAGCGCGTCGATCTCCGATTCGCTCATCTGGTCGACGACCGCGCGGAGCTCCGGCGCGCGGCCGAAGAAATGCTCGAGGTTGTAGCGGCCGTCCTTGGCGCCGAGCGTCTGGTATTCGCCGTCCGGCGTCTCGGCGAACGCACGCAGGAGGCTGTGCGTGCTGTCGCGCGCGAAGAGCGCGGTCCCAGTCGCTTCCCCAGAGCACCTTGATCACGTTCCAGCCGGCCCCGCTGAACAGCGCCTCCAGCTCCTGGATGATCTGGCCGTTGCCGCGCACGGGTCCGTCGAGGCGCTGCAGGTTGCAGTTGATGACGAACGTGAGGTTGTCGAGATTCTCGCGCGCGGCGAGCGTGAGCGCTGCGACCGACTCGGGCTCGTCCATCTCGCCGTCGCCGAACACGCCCCACACGCGGCGATGCGCGGTGTCGGCAATGCCGCGATGCGCGAGATAGCGCATGAAGCGCGCCTGGTAGATGGCGCTGATCGGGCCAAGTCCCATCGAGCCCGTGGGCAGCTGCCAGAAGTCCGGCATCAGCCACGGGTGCGGATACGACGACAGGCCGCGGCCGCCCACTTCCTGGCGATAGTTCGCAAGATGCGCGTCGGTGAGCCGGCCTTCGAGGAACGCGCGTGCGTACACGCCGGGTGCCGAATGCGGCTGGAAGAAGACGAGGTCGCCGCCGCGGCCTTCGTCGGCGCGAAAGAAATGGTTGAAGCCGGTCTCGAAGATCTCGGCCGCCGATGCGTAGCTGCCGATGTGGCCGCCGAGCTCGCCGTACGCGACGTTGGCGCGCACGACCATCGCGAGCGCGTTCCATCGCATGATCGCGGTCAGTCGCTCCTCGAGCGCGAGATCGCCCGGATAGTCGCCCTCGTGCTCCGCGGGAATCGTGTTGCGATACGCCGAGTAGGGCGGCACGTTGGCGACGATGCCGCGCTGCTGCGCCTGCTCCTCGAGAAGGCGAAGGAGCGTCAGCGCGCGGTCGTGGCCGGCCACCTGCACGACCGCTTCGAGCGCTTCGAGCCACTCGCGCGTCTCGTCGGGATCGGTGTCGGCGGCACGGCGCATCGCGCGCAGGAGATTCGCAGTGTTGGCAGGGGTCGTTTCCACGGTCACTGGAGGTCGCAGAAGAAGGCGCGCATCTCGCCGGCGAGCGCCATGGGCTGCTCGAGGGCGGCGAAGTGTCCGCCGCGCGGCATCACGGTCCATCGGCGGATGTCCGTGAACACGCGTTGCGCGGTCTTGCGCGGCGGCCGCAGGATCTCGCGCGGAAATTCGCAGTAGCCCATCGGCACGCCGATGCTGCCGTCGATGGGCCATGGGCCGTGCATGCGCGCGTAGTACGGCCAGAACGATGCGCCGATGCAGTTCGTGAACCAGTAGAGGCTGACGTCGCCCAGCATCTCGTCCATCGTGAGCGCGTTGCGCGGATCGCCGCCGCAGTCGGTCCACGCGCGGAACTTCTCGGCGATCCACGCGGCGAGCCCGACGGGCGAGTCGGACAAGCCGTACGCAAGCGTCTGCGGACGCGTGCCCTGGATCCACTGGTACCCGATCTCCTCCTTGAGCCATGTGTCGAGCTCCGCCATGTAGCGGCGCTCGTCGTCGCCTGGATCGCTGAACATCGCCGCGTCGCGGCGTATGGGCAGGAGGTTCAGGTGGATGCCGGTGAGATGCTCGGGCCGATGCGCGCCGAGCCACGCGGTGATGAACGAACCCCAGTCGCCGCCTTGCGCGCCGTAACGCGAGTAGCCGAGTCGCGTCATGAGCTCGTCGAACATGGCGCCGATGTCGGGCAGCGCGCAGCGCTTCTGGCCCGGCTGGAAGGAAAGCGTATACCCGGGCAACGACGGCACCACGAGCGTGAAGTCGTCGGCGAGCAAGGGAATGACTTTGAGGAATTCGAGGACCGACCCGGGCCAGCCGTGCGAGAGCAGCAGCGGCATCGCGCCGGGCTTGCGGCAAGGCAGGTGGATGAAGTGGACGTCGATGCCGTCGATCGACGTGACGTACTGCGGCAGCGCGTTGAGCGCGGCTTCCGTCTTGCGCCAGTCGTAACGGTGCTGCCAGTCGTCGACGAGCTCGCGCATGAACGCGAGCGACGTGCCGTAGCGCCACGCGGAGCCGGGCGCCTCGTCCGGCCAGCGCACGCGTGCGAGCCGCGCATGCAAATCGGCGATGTCCGCGTCCGCGACGCGCAGCGTGAAAGGCCGGACGTCCGATTTCATTGAATTCCTTCCGCGCTACGCGCTCCAGGGCCTATTCGCGCTCGGGAGCGGCCCTTCGCGCGAATCCGCCGAGTCTACCGCCGATGCGAGAGAATGCACGTCTGGGCACAACATGGGAGGCACAGCATGAAAGTTCGCGCTGCCGTGGCGCACAAGGCAGGTGAGCCGCTCGCCATCGAGACGGTCGACCTCGAAGGGCCGCGCGCCGGCGAGGTGCTCGTGGAGATCATGGCGACCGGCATCTGCCATACCGACGAGTTCACGCGATCGGGCGCCGACCCGGAAGGACTGTTTCCCGCGATCCTCGGGCACGAGGGCGCCGGCATCGTGCGCGAGGTGGGCGCGGGAGTGGCGAGCGTGCGCCCGGGCGACCACGTGATCCCGTTGTATACGCCCGAGTGCCGCCAGTGCAAGTCGTGCCTGTCGCGCAAGACGAACCTGTGCACGGCGATTCGCGCCACGCAGGGCAAGGGCGTGATGCCCGACGGCACGAGCCGCTTCTCGCTCGACGGCCGGCCCATCCACCACTACATGGGATGCTCGACGTTCGCGAACTTCACGGTGCTTCCCGAGATCGCCGTCGCGAAGATCCGCGAGGACGCGCCGTTCGACAAGGTCTGCTACATCGGGTGCGGCGTCACCACCGGCATCGGAGCGGTCATCAACACGGCGAAGGTGGAAGCAGGCGCCAACGTCGTCGTGTTCGGCTTGGGAGGCATCGGTCTCAACGTCGTGCAAGGTGCACGGATGGTTGGCGCCAACATGATCGTGGGCGTGGACGTCAATCCCGCGCGCGAGGCATTGGCGCGCAAGTTCGGGCTCACGCACTTCGTCAACCCGAACGACGTGAAGGACGACCTCGTCGCGCACCTGGTGGCCCTGACCGGCGGCGGCGCCGACTACAGCTTCGAGTGCGTGGGCAACGTCAAGCTCATGCGACAGGCGCTCGAGTGCTGCCACCGCGGATGGGGCGTGTCGGTGATCATCGGCGTTGCAGGCTCCGGGCAGGAGATCGGCACGCGGCCGTTCCAGCTGGTGACGGGCCGCGTGTGGAAGGGCACCGCGTTCGGCGGCGCGCGCGGGCGCACCGACGTGCCGAAGATCGTCGACTGGTACATGGACGGCAGGATCAACATCGACGATCTCATCACCCACGTGCTGCCGCTGACCCGCATCAACGACGGTTTCGACCTGATGCATGCGGGTACGTCGATCCGCGCTGTGGTCACGTATTGAGCGACCTCGCCGACCTCGTCGATACCTCGGAGCGCGTCGCAGCCGACGCGTCGCGCAAGGCGAAGATCGCGCACATCGCGCAATTCCTGCGCGCAGTCGCGGCGGACGAAGTCGAGATCGCCGTTGCGTATCTCTCGGGCTTCATGCGGCAGGGCAAGACGGGCATCGGCTACGCCATGATCCGCGACGCGCGGCCCGCCGCGCACGCCACGACGGCCGCGCTGCAGGTCTCCGAGGTGGACGCGACGATCGAGACGATCGCCACGACGAGTGGCGCGGGATCGGCCGGGCGCAAGGCGACGCTGCTCGGCGATCTCTTCGCGCGCGCCACGCCGCGGGAGGCCGACTTCCTTGCGCGTCTCATGACCGGCGAGCTTCGCCAGGGCGCGCTCGAAGGACTGATGATCGATGCGGTCGCCGCGGCTGCGGAGGTGGCGCCCGCCGTCGTGCGCCGGGCCGCCATGGCGGGCGGCGGCATTGCGGCCGTGGCCTCCACCGCGATGCAGGAGGGCGCCGAAGGCCTTGCGCGTTTTCGCATTGCGTTGTTCCAGCCGATCGCCCCGATGCTCGCGCAACCCGCCGACGACATCGACGACGCCATGTCACGCATCGGCGGCGACGCCGTGGTGGAGTGGAAGCTCGACGGCGCGCGCGTGCAAGTGCACAAGCAGGGTGACGACGTTCGCATCTACTCGCGCACGGGCAACGACGTGACGGTCGCCGTGCCCGAGATCGTCGCGCTCGCCAGAGGCCTTCCGGCAAGCGCCTTGATTCTCGACGGGGAGGCCATCGCGCTCGGTCCCACGGGCGCGCCGTATCCCTTCCAGGAGACGATGAGCCGGTTCAGCACCCGGCAGGACACGAGCGCGCGAGGCGGTGCCTTGCCATTGTCCGTCTTCTTCTTCGATTGCCTGCGCCGCGACGACGAGGATCTTGCGGCGCTGCCGACGCGAGAGCGCTACGAAGCGCTGGCGCAGGTGCTCCCCGCGTCGAACATCACGCCGCGGGCGATCGCCGGCACCGCTGCCGACGCACAGGCGTTCTACGACGACGCCACGTCGCGCGGACACGAGGGCGTCATGGTCAAGGCGATCGACGCGCCGTACGACGCGGGTGCACGCAGCGCCGCGTGGCTCAAGGTCAAGCGAAGCCACACGCTGGACCTCGTCGTGCTTGCCGCCGAGTGGGGACACGGCCGGCGCCGCGGCTGGCTGTCGAATCTCCACCTCGGCGCGCTCGATCCGGTGACCGGCGAGTACGTGATGCTGGGCAAGACCTTCAAGGGCATGACCGACGCGATCCTCGAGTGGCAGACGCGGACGCTGCAGGAGATCGAGACCGGGCGCGACGACTGGACCGTGTACGTGCGGCCCGAGCTCGTGGTGGAGGTCACCTTCAACGACCTGCAGCAGAGCCCGCGCTATCCCGGCGGGCTCGCGTTGCGCTTCGCGCGCATCAAGGGCTACCGTCCCGACAAGCGCGCGTCCGACGCGGACACCATGGAAACGGTGCGCGCCATCTACGCCTCGCAGGCATCCGGCTAGCGGTTTCGCGCTCTTGTTGCCCCGTGCAACAAGGCGCTGTTGTCAACCGAATGTACGCTTCGTGCGCTTAGGGTGGGTTGCCCGCCCGGCCAATGGCCCCCGTCGTAGTCGCACGCTGAATGAAGTGATCGCTCCGCACGCGCCTGGACGTTGCACCGCGCGCTTCGCATCGCAGGGGATCGCGTGAGCGCCGACGCCACCCCGATTGCACGCGCACCGGCGCGGCCCGCGCGCGCAGCATCGGCGTCGTGGATCGAGGCGCTCCTTTCGTGCGCTGCCATCGCCGTGCTGTGGCCGCTGTTCGCTGTGCTTGCCGATCATCCCGAGGGGCGCGATGCGCGTTTCGCCGCCGATGATCGTGCCGCCCTCGTCCTTCCGCCCGATGTGTTGCCGGCCGTCTGCCACGATTACGCGCGCGTCGCGGATCGAGCCATCGCCGCGGACGCGTGCGGCGCAGCGAGGCTCTTCGCATCCACGGCTGCGGCCGGTGCCTCCTCCCGCCTGGTCGACGCGCTCGCGCGCTCGCGTGGGGGCACCGGGCTCGCGGCGCCGATCGCTTGTCTCTCCGACGTCCTCTCCCGCCCGCCGTCAACGGACAACCGCGTCGCGTATGCGAACGCCGTGCTGCTCGTCGCGGCCGCGCTCAATGGCAGGCGCATCGCTGCGGGCGAGGCCGCGCTGCCCGCGCCGACGCGCGCGTGCGCCGGGCAGGCGATGCCCGACGCCGTCGACCGCATCGCCGCCGCCATGTCCGACGCGCGTCGCGCGTCGACGTCCAATGCGAAGAACGAGGCCATGCGCGAGCTCCTTCGCGCCGCAGGCGTGCAGTGGGTGATCGCGATGCTGCTCGGGCTGGTGTTCGTCGGGGCGAGCCGCGCGATGCGCTCGCCGCTGCTCGGCGCGGGCGTTGCGCTCGTTGCGTGGTCCGCCGCGGGTTGGGCGGCGCGCGTGTCGTGGCCGTTCGCGGGCGATCATCAGTTCCACGCGGCGCGCGCGGCGATGTCGTTCGCCTCGAGGCCCGCGCCGTTCGTGCTCGCGATTGCCGGAGCGGGGATCATCGCCATCGCGATTGCGCTCGTTGCGCGCGCGCGCACGTTGCCGCAGGTGCCGGCCTCGCGCTTCGGTTACCCGGGTTTCGTGCTCGCGACAGGCATCGGATGCCTGGTGCTGCTCGACCTGTCGGCCAACGCGAGTGCGGGCAACCGCTACCTCGCGCTCTACTACCAGGGGCATCTCTGGCTCGCGATGACGGTGCTCTGCTTCGTTGCGATGCTGCGCCAGTCGATCGGACGCGCGCTCGCGTGGACGCTTTCGATGATGGACGGCATCGCAAGCGGCATCGGCGCGCGCATCGGACCCATCGCCAGCGCCGTCGTGCTGATCGCGATCGCGTTGGCGCTCTGCGTGGCGTTCGGGACGCTGCTCTCCAACCTGCGACAGGTCACGTCGGAGCTCGGACGTCTCTGGCTCGTCGCCGGCGCCGCGTGGTTCTTCTTCATGCGCGGCACGCCGCTGGCGGAGCGCCTTGCGTTGAGCGGAAGCTCGATCGGCTCGCTCGTGCGCTACGTGATGCCGCTCGCGTTCGTGACGCTCGTCCTCGTCGGCGCGATGGTCATGACGCGCGACATGGGACCGCTCCTGATCGCGGGCTACGGCGCAGGAGCGTTCCTCGCGGCGTCGATCGCCATGTGGATGCAGCAGCGTTACGGAGTCATCGCGCTCGCGCGCGTCGCGGCAGTGGTGTTGTTCGTGGCGTGGATCGCGGCCATCACCGGCGCATTGTTCGAGCTCGGCACCATCGACGAGGTGACTGCCGGCCGGCTCGAAAACCTGGCCGCGCCGCTTGCGTCGGCGAACGACCAGCTCGCGCTCGTGACGTGGTTCCAGCGCGTCGCGCCGCCGGATGGCTTCGGCCTGGGTGCGGTGCCGTGGTGCGGGTACGGCGGCGGCGTGTCCTGCGCGGGCGTGCCTGCGCAGATCCAGAGCGACTACACGTTCACTGCCCTGGTCGGCGTGTTCGGCTGGACCGCCGCATGGACCATCACGATCGGCTGCGCGTGGTGGCTGCATCGGCTGATCGCCCGACATGCGCGCGCCACGCGCGGCGAGCCCCGGCTCGTGTCGGTCGGCGGGCGCATGGTCAACGACGAGCAGGCGCTCCTGAGCTGGATCGCCGTCACGTGGGTCGTGCTCGCGCTGTGCCAGCTCGCAGTGACGGTTGCGGGCAACCTCGCGGTGATTCCGCTGACCGGCGTCACGTTCCCCTTCGTGAGCTTCGGCATGACCTCGCTCGTCGCGGGCGCCGCCATGCTGGGCCTGTGCCTCAACGTGAACGTGCCGGAGCGATCGTGATCTCGCGCGAAGGGCCCATGAAGCGCAAGGCTACGCTGCTCGAATTCGCGATCGGCGCGAGCCTGGCCGTGGTGCCCGTGCTCCTGACCGTCCTTCTCGTCGTCGCGTGGCTGCGGCCGCTCGACGCATCGCAGCGCGGCGCGCGCGACCCGGACCGTCACGTCGGTGCGCGCCAGGTCGCCGCACTAAAGACGTTCGAGCGCGCGATCGTGCGTCGCGACCAGGTGCGCAAGCCGCCGGGCGACGCGACGGAGCTGCTGGCGGCAACGCCGATCTGCACGGCGGAATGGCAAGGCAGGCAGCGTGCGATCGATCGCGTGCGCGGCGTGGATCGGCGGATCGCGCCAGGTGCGAAGCGCGCCGGCCGATCGCATCGCCGCGCAGCTTGCGCGCCTCGACGACGCGTTGCGCACGTTCAGCACGCAAGCGAATCGGCGCGTCGTCGACGCGGTCGGCATCGACGTCGCACGTTGGGGCGAGTCGGTCGCAGACGCGCTGCGAACGCCGGTCGAGTCGAGCGACTATCCGGGCCGCAGGTTCACCGTGCACTGCGACGACATCGCTGCCGCCGTGGACGTGCTCGTGCGCAACGACGCGCGCATGCTGCACGCGCTCGCATGGCGCGGCACCGAAGCGGGCCGCCTCGTCGCGCGGTGGCGCCCCGACCAGTACGTGGAGATTTCCGGCCGGCACATCGCGCGCGGCAATCCGTGGCTCGGCGTTGCCGGCTGTGTCTACATGGGCGGCAGCTCGTACTTCGTGTCGGAGACGCGCGGCATCGCGGAGCGCGTGTGCGCCGATGCCGACGGCACCGGAACCGCGGCGATCGCGGGTGCGGTGGGCGAGCCGACGCCGCGCATGACGGCGGACGATGCGCGATGGTCGGTGCCCCCGTCGTTGGCCGCGATGCTGCAGCCGCTCGACGGCCTGAAGCGTCCCGGCGGCAGCGGCGAGCCCAGCCTCTTGCGCGTCGGCAACGCGCGCCTCCCCGTGGGCGATGCCATCGACATCACGATCGATCCCGCGCTGCAGGCGATCGCGCAGCGCGTTGCGGCCTGCTACACCGGCCGGCACGACGTGTGCCGCGCGCTCGGCGTCACGCGCAAGGAGGACGAAGGCAAGGTCATCGGCCACCGCCTGCTCGAACACGCGCTGGTGCGCATGGCGGCGATCGCGATCGTGGACGTGGAAACCGGGCGCATCGAGGCGCTCGCAGGCGCGCTTTCGCCGTGCACGCGCGAGGAGTACGACGGCCCCGGGCGCTCCGCGCAATGCGACCGGCGCATGCCGTATCCCATCCGCTACAACCCCGACGCGCTCATGAATCCCGCGGTGTATCACGACGCGATGCCGGCATCGACGATCAAGCCCGTGATGGCCGCAGCGTTCCTGTCCGATCCCGCGGTGGGCAAGACGTGGCTCGCCGCCGAGCGGGCGGAGATGCAGCGCACGCCGTGGCCCACGCGCGACAGCTTGCGCGGACAGCTCATGCGCTCGGATTCCGCGCGGTTCCTCGACCGGATGTTCTGCATCGACCGCAAGCCTTCCGAATGCGGCCGCCCCTGGGAAGTGCAAGCCGCGACCGCCGCATTCGGATGGAACGTCGGCTGCGCGCAGGACGCGCACGAAGGATGCGGCAAACGCAACCTGCTCTTCGGGAACCCGCTGCCCGGCTTCGGCGGCGCCGTTGCGTTCGGACGGCTGATGGTCGAGCCCGCAGGCGACGTCCCGGGAGCGCCGATGCGCGTCGCCAAGGCCGTGCCGCTCGATCCCGCGAAGGTGACGGCTTGCGCCGCGGGTCCCGACGGCCGTCGCGGCACGAAGGACGATTGGGAGAAATGCCGCGCGCGCAGGATCGTCGACGTCGCGGCCGAAGGCTGGGGGCAGGGCAATGCACGCGCGACCGCGCTGGGAGGCGCAGGCATGATGGCGTCGCTCGCTGCGGCGGCGAACGGCGACGTGCCCGCGGTTCCGCATCTCGTCGCATCCGTGCGCGCCGCGGGCAACACGGAGCCGAAGCTCGTCCCGTCGGCGCAGGGCGCGCGCGATCCGCATCTCACGCGCGAAATCGCCGAAGTGATCGTCAGCGGCCTTTCGTATTCGCATCGCGCGGGCACCGCACGGCTTGCGTGCGAGCAGGTGTTCGACGCGAAGACCTGCCGCGACATCGACTGGCTCGCCGGCAAGACCGGCACGCCGACGTTCCCGAACGATGACTTGACGCTCGACGACCTCGCGCGGTTGTGCCGGAACGACGCTCGCGCTCGCGAAGCTGCGACCGGCGCGCGGGCCCGGGAAATGGCCGCGACCTGCGGCGCGCTGCGCCCGTACAAGTGGTACGTCGCAACGTATCGCACCGATCCGTCGAGCCCGCGCTGGACGAAAGCCATCGCCGTGCTCACCGAGCGCAACTGGCTCGCCGATTCCGGGCGCATCCACGGCGCCGGCGACCACGGTCCCAATCCCGCTGCCGAGATCGGGATGCAGGTGGCGGGGCGCCACGTCGGCAAGATCGGCGTCGCGCCATGACCGCTAGGCCCGCGAGAAGCGCGGTCCCGCTGACGTGGACGTTCGACGGCGTGTTCGCGCAGTGCCTCGCGGACACCGAGGACACGCTGCGCCGCGCGATCGTGCAGGTCGGCGACGTCTCGCGCGTGCTCGTCGCACTCACCGTGTGCCTGCCGGCGCTGCGCGCGCGCATCGAGGCCGGCGATCGGGTGCAGCCGGCGTGGGGCGAGTTCCTCGCCCGCCTCGCATCGCGTTATGGATTGCCTTCGCCGCCGCGCCTTCGCTACTCGAAGGACGCAGGTCCCCTCATCGCGCTCGTCGTCGCTTACAGAAGCTAGGACCTCTCCATGTCGCTCAAGACCTTCCTCCTCGGCCGCATGAACCGCGCATTCGGCCGCCCGGACCTGCCGCCGTACGAGACCGCCTCCCATACCGTCGGCGATGCGAGCGTGGCGCTGCAGGATGCGGTGTATGGAAGGCCCGCGGCGCGGCCGCGCGCGAGCGTCGGGCTCGAGCACCTCGGTGCATATCGCCCGCTGGTGGCGGCGATACGCGAGGAACTGGAGCGCTTCGTGGCGACCGACCTGCGGCTGCATCTCGCCATCGCCGAGCGCGACCGCTACGTGCTGACGTCGATCGCGATCGAGAGCATCGGCCCGGACGAGACGCGCACGCTGCTTGCGCGCTTCGTGCGCGAGTTCGCGCCCGAGCAGGTGAAGCAGTACCTCGCCCGCGAGATCATCGCGCGACTGCCCAATGCGAGCGCGATCGACCTGTCGCAATTCGCCGGCCTCGAAATGGCCGGCGGGGCGAGCGCCGCCGCACGCAGCGATTACGAGGATCTCTTAGACGAGCTTCGCAGCGACGAGCCGGAGGTCGCGAAGCCTTATGAAGTGACGCTCGCCGGTCGCTGGTCGGATGCGCCGTCGCTGCCGCAGGCTGCACCCGCGAAGCGGCCGCCGCCGGGCATGGCGCCCACGCCGCTCGCCGGGGGACGAGGCGTGGATGTGGTGCTCGAGGACGCGCAAGGACCGCGGCGCGTCGCATTGTCGTCGGTCGTCCCCGGGCGCCGGTACACGGTCGGCAAGGACGACGGTTGCGACATCGTCGTCGACGGCGTGTACGCGAGCCGCCGTCACTGCGAGGTGTGGCTCGACAAGGGCGCGTGGTGGGTGACCGATTGCGGCTCGACGAACGGCATCCGCGTCGAGCCTGCAACGGATGGCCCGGCGACGGCGCCGAAGCTCGTCAGCGCGCGCGGCGACGGCAAGCCGCTGCCGCTGGATGCGGGATCGCGCGTCGTGCTCTCCGCGTCGGGGCAGGGGACCGCCGCTCAATATCCGCGCTTTGCGCTGCAGGCAACCGATGCGGCGCCGCGCGCGAGCGCGACACCCGTGACGCCCATCGTCGTGGCGACGCGGCCGCGCACCGCGTTCGTGATCGAGGCCCGCATGGCGTCCGGCGACAGGACGGTGGAGATCCCGGCGGAGCTGCCGTTTCGCATCGGCCGATCGCGCGCGCAGTCGCTCGTCGTCGACTGGGCCCACGAGAGCGTCTCGGGACATCACGCGGACGTGACGGCTGTCGAGGAAGCAGGCGTGCGGGTGCGCGTGCACGGCGACAACGGCGTGCGCGTGCAGGGCGGCGCGCGTCACGCGCCGGGCAGCGAATTCGCGTGGCTCGACGGCGAAACGCTCGTGCTCGGGGGCGGCGAGGATGGGGAGCCCGCGTGCACGCTGACGCTGGCGCGTGCGTCATGACGAGCGTCGTCACGCCGAGTGATTCGGCATCCGCGCACCGCGGACGAAGCCGCGTGATGGCCACGCTCGGCGCGGACGTCGCGCGCGCCTGGTCGCGATTGTCGATCGCGACCGCGTCGGGCGTCGGCTCGCATCATCGCGTCAACGAGGACAGCCACAGCCCGCTGGACGGCATTGCGCCCGTGTACCTGGTGGCCGACGGCGTTGGCGGTGGCGCCATGGCATCGTGGGCGAGCCGTCATCTCGTGACGTCGGTGCATCGCAGGCTGGAGCGTCGGCGCGCCGACGCCGCGACACTGTCCAAGGCGCTGCTCGACGCCGACCGCGAGATCGCGCGCGGCATCGCGCATCGCAGCGGCGCGTCCGGCGCGGCGACGGTCGTCGCGTGTGCGGCGGTCGATCTCCTGCGCGCGTCGTGGCTCGTCGCGTGGGTCGGCGATTGCCGTGCGTACGTGCTCGATCGCAATGGCGACGCAAAGCCCATCACGCGCGACGACACGTATCGCAATCTCGACGAAGTGCCGCCGCCGGGTGGTTCGCCCGACGATCCGGCACGCATGATCGGCAACGGCGCCGTGAGCGCACCGAACGTCGTGCGCGTTCAACTCGGCTGGGACGAGATGCTCGTGCTCGCGAGCGACGGCGTGCACAAGTTCGTCGACGCTGCGGCGGTCGCGCGTTACCTGCGCGACGACGCGCCGCTCGCCCGCCGCTGCCAGCGCATCGTGGACGCCGCGCGCAGCAACGGCAGCGAGGACGACGCCACCGTCCTCGTCGTGCATCGAAGGCGCGAGCCGCGGGCGACGCTTGCGCGCCACGCGATCGCCGCGATGCTCGTCGCGGCGGCCCTGACGTTCGGTGTCATGCATTGGCTGTCGCCCGCGGCCGAAGCGCCGCGGACGACGATGGAGGTTGCGCAATGACGAGAGACCAGATCGACCGCGTCTTCGGACGGGATCGCCTCAAGATGGTGACCGGCGATCACGTGGAGGTGTTTCGCGAAGCGGCCAGCGATGGCAGCCGCCGCCGTTACACCAAGCGCTTCCTCGACACGCGCGACGGCGACTTCGGGCAGTGGACCGAGCGCGAATGGCGCATCCTCGCGCGTCTCATCGGGCATGGCATCGACTGCGTCCCCGAGGTCGTGCAATTCGACCGCGGCGCGCAGGGCGGCCCGCAGATCGTGCAGACGTACGACGCCGGCGCGACGGTGGACCAATGGGCGACGATTCTCCCGGTCGAGCGCGACGGCCAGGTGCTGCGGCACGTGTTCGAGGATTGCGCGCACTGGTGGGCGCTTGCGCATCACTGCCTGCGCGCGCTGTCCGCGATCCACGAGCTGTCCGTCGTGCACCTCGACATCAAGGGCGACAACGTCTGCATTCCGGTGTCGCCGGGGACGTTCGATCCGAACGCGCGCGGCGCGCGATTGTCGCCGCGCTTCGAGTCCCTCGCGCTCATCGACTTCGCGTTCTCGCTGATCTCGCGCGAGCGCCTCGCCACGGCGCTCCCGATCGGATGGCAGACGGAATACGACTACCAGTCGCCGCGGCTCCTGCAGGCGCTCGAGGCCGGCCGGCGCGGCGACCTGCAGCCCACGCGCGAGCTCGACTGGCGCTGCGACGCCTACAGCCTTGCCGCGATGCTGCGTCGCTACATGCCGGCGGAGGACTGCCTGTACGACGCGGCGACGGGCTGGTCGTCCGACCACGCCTCGGCCGCCAAGGACCTGATACTCGCGCTGCGCGACGCGCACGACCGCGACGGCACGCAGGCGCGGCCGTACCCGGCGCTGATGGCGATGACCGCGGCGCGCCTCGCGGAGCCTGCCATGGCGCAGTCGTTGGCGGCCGGTTGGTGTCTCGCACGCGATCGCGTCGTCACTCCCGTTGCTGCTTCGCCCATCACGCCGCTCACGCGCCTCGCGCCGTCGCTGCGCGTGATGCTGTCGCCGCGCGCCGCGCCTGTGCATGCAGCACCGGACGTCGCGCCGCCCGCGGTGGTGCGCCGGCGGCCGCCGGCGCCGCCACCGGTGACGACGAAGCGGCATCGCGCGCTCGTCGGCGCGGCGCTCGTGGTGCTCGTGTCGGCGGGCGTCGCTGCGATGGTGGCGCCGACCCTCCTGTCGCGTGTCGACTGGCCCGGCGACGATGTCGCCGCGCCACCGCCGGTCGCGCGCGAGGAGGCGGCGTCCAGGGCCGATCCGCCGGCGCCCGAGACGGCGCCGACTGGGCCAGCCGTTGCCGATGCGGCGCCGACGCCGGTATCGCCGCCCGTCGCGAGCGCTTCGCCAGGCGCACCCGCGTCACGCGCCCCAACGCGCGCCGCGCGACCCGCGGAGCCGGCGCGTGCGCTTTCGGCGCCTGCGGCCGCTGCCACCTCGAAGGTCGCGGCAGCGCGGCCTCCGGTGAAGATCGCGATGCAGCAGGCGCCCGCGCGCATCCGGTTCCACCAGGAGGCGCCGTCGGCGGGCTCCGTGACGGCTTCCTCCCCGCCTGCGCCGGCGCAGGAGGCGGTCACGGCACCGCTCGCCGCGGCGATTGCGGCGCCAGCGCCCGAGCCCGCGCCCAAGTTGGTCGCGCCGCCCCCCGCGCAAGTTGCGCAGCCGGCGCCGCGAACCGCTTCGCCCGCCGCCGACGTCCGCGGCCTGCTCACCATGCTCTTCGATCTCGGGCGCCGCGATCGCGGTCGTGCCCCGATCGAGGAACGTGTGGTCGCAAGCAATAACGTGCCGCGCGTGCAGCCCGAGCCTGCGCCGGTCGAGCCCGCGCCCGCCGCCCGGCCGGAGCCTGCCCCGCCAGCGCCACCGCCGCCGCCCGCCGCCCGTGAGCCCGCGCCGCCTGCGGTGCGTGAGCCCGCGCCGCGTGCATCGCCGCCCGCGATCGATGCGGATCTCGCGGCACAGGCGCGACGCCTGCTTGCCGATTCCATCCCGTACTCGGCCGCGCGTGCGCAGGGCGAGCTTTCACGCGTCATGTGGATCGCCGCCAACGCGTCGCGTCCCGGCCAGGAGCGCGCGGTCGTGGATGCCGTGCGCCAGTCGTGGTCGAGCTACCAGGTCGTGACGTCGGCCTCGACCATCGCGCCTGCCGTCGGGCGCCAGCTCGGCGAGGATGCACGCCACGCGTATCTCGTCGACCGCGACATGTCGCGCGCGTTCGACCTGCAGATGCGCGCGTTCGGCGCCAACCCGCGCGATCCCGAAGTTGCCGGCAATCTCGCGTTCCTGCTTTTGAAGGTGCAGCCCTCGCAGGCCGAGTCGGCACGCCAGCTTGCCATTCACGCCATCGCCCTCGCGGCGGCGCAGCGCACGGGGCGTTCCGACGACTGGACGACGCTCGCGATCGCGAACGCACTGACGGGACGCGACACCGACGCGACCAACGCGCTTTACGTCGCGGTCGCACTCTCGCGCAATCTCGACGCGAGCTGCAAGGCGGCGGTCTCTGCCGTCGACGCGCACGGCGAGCGCATGGCCGCGCCCGTTTCCGCGATGATGGCGCGCATCCGCGACCAGGGCCGCGAGCGGGAGTCGACGTCGTGCGCACTGCCCGCGCGATACGTCAACGCGCGGACGTACTACTAGGAATGCAGAAATGCGAAACGCCCCGGCAAGCCGGGGCGTTTGCGCATGGTACCGACCGACGGGTTAGCGTGCGGTGCCGCGGCGGAACAGGTTCACGATCGCGAGCAGCACGACGGCGCCCACGAACGAGACGATCAGGCCGGAGATGCTGAAGTCGTTCTGGTTGATCGTTCCCGTGCCGAACAGCGGCGCGATCACGAAGCCGGCAAGAAGCGCGCCGACGATGCCGACGATGACGTTCAGCAGGATGCCTTGCTGCGCATCCGTGCGCATGACGATGCTGGCGAGCCAACCAATGACGCCACCGACGACGAGCCAAATGATGAGGTTCATGACGTAGTTCCTTTTCGCGAGATTAAGTTTGCACGCGGCCGGAAGGTCCGATGCGTGAACGGGCCCATGATTCCGCGAGGGGGCATGGTCCGAATATAGGCGCTTCCTTCAATTGCACGTAGGACAAAATCCACCGGATCCGGCGTTCCCCATAGGGAGCGGGGGGCCGTGATATCGTCGCCGCGCAATGGCCGACCTCGTCGTCGCGCGTCCCGAAGGGCTGTACTGTCCGCCGGGCGGCTTCTTCATCGATCCGTGGCGGCCCGTCGAGCGGGCGGTGATCACGCACGCACACGGCGACCACGCGCGCGCGGGCCACGGCCACTATCTCGCCTCCCGCGCCTCGACCCCGGTCATGCGCGTGCGCCTCCCCGGCATCAGCCTCACCACCCTCGAGTACGGAGAGACGCTTCGCCACGAGGGCGTGACCCTGAGCCTCCATCCGGCCGGTCACGTGCTCGGCTCCTCGCAGCTGCGAATCGAGCATCGCGGGGAAGTGTGGGTCGCCTCCGGCGATTACTTCGCCGCGGGTGAGCGCGACGATCCGCGCGAGCACAACCGTACCTGCACGCCCTTGGAGCCAGTCGCGTGCCACTGCTTCATCACGGAATCGACGTTCGGCTTGCCGATCTATCGCTGGGCGCCGCAGGACGACGTGTTCGCGGCGATCGACGCGTGGTGGCGGGACAACGCAGGCAACGGCCGCGCGAGCGTCCTGTACGCGTACGCGCTGGGCAAGGCGCAGCGCGTCATGGCGGGCGTGGATCGTTCGATCGGACCGATCGTCGTGCATGGCGCCGTCGACACCGTCACGCGCGCGTACCGTGAAGCGGGTATCGCGCTGCCGGACACGGCGCTCGTTACGGAGCTCGACGACCCGTCGCTCGTGCGGCGTTGCCTCGTGATCGCGCCGCCATCGGCACAGCGCTCGCCATGGCTGCGACGGTTCGGCGACATGAGCGACGCCTTCGCAAGCGGATGGATGCAGGTGCGCGGCGCGCGCCGGCGCCGTTCCGTCGACCGCGGCTTCGTATTGAGCGATCACGCCGACTGGCCCGGCCTTTTGCGCGTCATCGCCGCCACGGGCGCTTCGCGCGTCATCGTCACGCACGGCTTCGAGTCCGCGATGGTCCGGTGGCTCGGCGAGCACGGCTACGACGCCGGCGCCTTCGCAACCGAGTACGGCGACCTCGACGACGATGCGCCCGTGACAACATGAAGCGCTTCGCGGCGCTGTACGCCGAGCTCGACGCGACGACCGCGACCAACGCGAAAGTCGAAGCCCTGACGCGGTACTTCCGCGACGCGCGCGAGGAGGACGCCGCGTGGGCGGTCTACTTCCTCGCGGGCGGCAAGCCGCGGCAGATCGTGCCCACGTCCCTGATGCACGCGCTCGCGTGCGAGCGCGCCGGCATCGACCCGTGGCTCTTCGACGTGTCGTACGAGGCCGTGGGCGACTTCGCGGAGACCGTCGCGCACGTGCTGCCGCCTCCGTCGGGAGTCAGCGACCTCGGCCTCGCCGCCTGGGTGACCGAGCGCCTGCTGCCGTTGCGCGGCGCCGATGCCGCCACGCAGCGCACGCGGATCGCGCAATACTGGGACGAGCTCGGCCGCAACGAGCGCTTCCTCATGAACAAGCTCATCACCGGCGAATTGCGCGTCGGTGTCAGCAAGCTCCTCGTGCAACGCGCGCTGGCGGCGGCGTTCGACGTCGATCCCAAGCGCGTGGCGCAACGCATGATGGGCTACACCGATGCGCGCGCGACACCCGGCGCGGCGCGCTTCCGCGCGCTGGTGTCCGCCAGCGAAGCGGACGGCAACACTGGCCAGCCGTATCCGTTCTTCCTCGCCCATCCGCTCGACGTGCGTGAGGCGGAGCTCGATGCGCGCCTCGGTTCGACCGGCGACTGGATCGTCGAGTGGAAATACGACGGCATTCGCGCGCAGGTCGTCAAGCGCGCAGGGCAAGTGTGGATCTGGTCGCGCGGCGAGGAGCTCGTCACCGAGCGGTTTCCCGAGATTGTGTCCGCCGCGGCGGCGCTGCCGGATGGAACGGTGCTCGACGGCGAGATCGTGGCCTGGAGGGACGAGCGCGTGGCGCCGTTCGCGCTCCTGCAGCAACGCATCGGGCGCAAGGCGTTGACGGCGAGCGTGCTCGCGCAAGCGCCGGTCGCGTACGTCGCGTACGACCTGCTCGAGCTCGATGGCAGCGACCTGCGCGAGCGAACGCTCGCCGAGCGGCGCGAATCGCTCGCGTCGGCGCTCGCACGTCATCCGCGAATCCACCTCTCGCCCATCGAGTTCTCGAGCGACTGGGCGGGTTATGCACGACTGCGCGCAACGTCGCGGGCGCGAGGAGTGGAGGGCTTCATGCTGAAGCACCGTCAGTCGCGATACGGCATCGGGCGTCGCAAGGAGGAGGAGGGCGCCGCATGGTGGAAGTGGAAGATCGAGCCTTACGCGGTCGACGCGGTGCTCGTATACGCGCAGCCGGGCAGCGGCCGGCGTGCGAGCCTGTACACCGATTACACGTTCGCCGTCTGGAACCGCGCGCCGCGCGACGCGGGCGAGGCGCAGGCGGTGCTCGCCGCAATGGCCCGCGGCGAAGCGCTTGCCGCGGATGCGCTGGCGCTGGTGCCGTTTGCCAAGGCGTACTCGGGACTGACCGACGACGAGATTCGCGACGTCGATCGCGTCGTGCGACGCACGACCGTGGCGAAGTTCGGGCCGGTCAGGAGCCTTGCGCCGACGCTCGTGTGCGAGATCGGATTCGAGGGCATCGCGCGCAGCGCGCGTCACAAGAGCGGCGTCGCCGTCCGCTTCCCGCGCATCCTGCGGCTGCGTCCCGACAAGCCGTTGCACGAAGCGGATACGCTCGCGGCGCTCGAGTCGCTGCTGCGTGCAGAAGGTAGCGAAGGCGCGTCCGGCGCAAGCTGACACTTTCGGCAGTTCTTCCAACGGGCGATCGCAGCGCTTGCCCGGTCCGACCACGTATCGCACGCATGTCGTTGATGACGCAGGGGTTCGGCGCTGGCACATCCTGTGCAAGCTCGTTGGAAGCAACAACCGTCCAACTCATCGAAAGGAAGTGTCATGAAAACTGCTGCTGCTGTGCTGTTGGCGGCCCTCATGGGCATGCTCGCGGGCTGCAATACCGTCGAAGGCGCCGGCAAGGACGTGAAGGCCGGTGGCGCCGCTGTCGAACGTGCCGCCGACAAGGCGAAGCCGAACTAAGTCATCTCGCGAAGCGTGCGAGGTTCCCGTGGGCGACGATGCCGCCGGTGACCTCGTGCGCGGCGCGCTGGCGCGCGCTCGAACGCGCCAGCCCGTGAGGACGCTGAACGACCGGTTCCGCAGCTTTGCGGGACACGCGGGCAACGCGCTGGGATCGCCGTGGGCGTTCCTGGGCGCTATCCTGTTTGTCGCGGGTTGGGCCGCGAGCGGCCCCTACTTCGCGTACTCGAACACGTGGCAACTGGTCATCAACACCTCCACGACCATCGCCACGTTCCTCATGGTGTTCCTGCTGCAGAGCACGCAGAACCGCGACACCAAGGCCATCAACATCAAGCTCGACGAGCTGTTGCGCGCGATCGAAGGCGCACGGACGGGGCTCGCGGATCTCGGCGACCTGACGGACGCGGAAATCGACAAGATCGAGCGGGAGCTCGTCAGCATCGCGCGAAAGTCGGGTCTGGATCCGGTGCGACTCGGCGACGAACTGCGCGCCGAGCACAGCGCGCTGCGCCGCAAGCGGCGTTCCCGGCGGAAATAGCCGCGACCGCTAGTGCGCGTGGTGGCGGTGACGAAAACGCCTGACCGCGTTGAAGAAGGTGCGCGCCTCGCTCGAGGCGCCGATGCGCAGCGCAGTCGCGGCGATGCCGGCGATCGCCGCCATCAGGTTCCTGCCGCGCCCGCGCGATGCGCCATTGGCGGCATGCACGGGGACGTACTGCACGGGTGCCGCTTGATATGTCGGCCGGGGACGGCCCACACGGGATATCGCGTAACCCGCAGCCAGTCCGCCCGCCACGGCGACCACGGGCCAGGAGCGGACGGCCTTGCCGGCGACCGTCGAGAGCTCGCGCTTCACGTCATCGTACCGGTGCGCGAGGATCTCGCGTCGCTTGTCGATGCGATCCTCGACCGCCTTGATCTCGTCGCTCGTCGACATCAGGACACCTCCGACTTGGCTTCGTCCACCGTCCGGCGGAATTGGCGCAGCGTCGCGGCGAAAGCGAGCTCGCCCGTCTGGCTCTTGATCCAGAACACGAGGCCGCCCGCGACGACCAGATTGACCACGCCGGCGATGACGAGTGCAAGCGGCCAGCTCACGCCGTTGTCCGTCGCCCACACGATGGCGCTCGCGACGAACGCGAGCCATGCCGTGACGGCGAGTATGGAGACGACCACCGCCGCCGTGAGTATCTTGGTGAGGCCAACCGCCGCGCGATGCGCGTCGAGTGCGGCAAGCTCGAGGTGATCGCGCGCGAGGCCGCCTGCGTCCCGGACGAGCGCCGTGATGCGATGCGCGAGCGACGGCGATGACTTGACGGCAGCCGCGCGTTCGAAGGTCGTGGCCATGGAGATGGACCGGAATGGCGAGTCGATGATGCGTCGAGGGTACGGTGGCGCCGCGTGGCGGTGCCATAGGCGGCGCGCGCATGCGTGCGTCGCCGGCGTTCCTACAACGCCTTACGGCGCGGCCGCCTTCGCCGCGCGCTCGGTCACGGCGTTGCGCAAGGCATCGAAATCCTTTGCCTTGTCGAAGAAGTAATCGGCCCCGAGCGACATCGTGCGCTCGCGATACTGGCGAAATCCATAATTGGTGAAGATCATCGCGACGCGCTCGTCCTGCCCGCGCAGCCCCTGCATCGCCTTGAGGACGCCGAGCCCCGTGCCCACGCGCAGCTGCAGGTCGAGGATCAGCACGTCCCACGGTTCCTGCGCAATCAGGCGGACCGCGTCGCCCTCGGTGTCGGCCGCGAATGCGATCTCGACGTTCGGTATCTCGCCCAGCATCTCCGCGAGGCGCGCCCGAATGCGCTCCGAATCATCGACCAATGCGACCCGCAACCGTGGCATGAGCTCTCCGGCGCTGCGCTGGCGTATCGCGCGGGCAACGCGCGGCAACGATAGCAAGCCCGTAGGGCCGGTGGCTGTAGGACGCTGTCCTACGCGCCGTGTCGGACAAGGGCAGGTTGCATGTACTACACACCCCGGCCGGCCAACCGTTCTACTATTTCGCAAGGACGGCCGCGACAACCATGACGAACGCATTTTTTTCCATTCACGCGCAGGGCATGGTGCGCATCGCCGCGTGCACGCCGCGGATCGCCGTCGGCGACCCCGCCGCCAACGCCCGCGAGACCCTCGAGCTCCTGCACGAGGGCGCCGCGCGCGACGTCGATCTCATGCTGTTCCCCGAGCTCGGGCTCTCGGCGTACGCCATCGACGACCTGTTCCTGCAGGACGCGCTGCTCGACGCCGTCGACGCGGGCGTCGCCGAGCTCGCCGCGGCTTCCCGCAATCTCGCCAGCACGTTCGTCGTTGGCGCCCCGCTGCGGCACAACCAGCGGCTCTACAACTGCGCCGTGGTGATCTCGAAGGGCCGCATCGCGGGCGTCGTGCCCAAGTCGTTCCTTCCCAATTACCGCGAGTACTACGAGCACCGCTGGTTCGCGCCGGGCGCCGGCATCGTGGGCCGCACGATCGCGCTCGCGGGCCAGTCGGCGCCGTTCGGCACCGACCTCGTCTTCGCGGCCAGCGGAGTGCCCGACTTCGTGTTCCACGTCGAGATCTGCGAGGACGTGTGGGCGCCGGCGCCGCCTTCCACCCTCGGCGCGCTGGCCGGCGCGACGATCCTGCTCAACCTGTCGGCGTCGAACGTCGTGATCGGCAAGGCCGCCGACCGCGCCATGCTGTGCGCCTCGCAGTCCATGCGCTGCCAGGCGGCGTACGTGTACTCCGCGGCCGGCCCCGGCGAGAGCACGACCGACCTCGCCTGGGACGGGCAGGCGACGATCCACGAGCTCGGCGCGCAGCTTGCCGCAACGGCGCGCTTCCCCATGTCGCGGCAAATGGCGATCGCCGACGTCGACGTGCAGCGCATTCGTCTCGAGCGGCTGCGCACGCCGACCTTCCACGCGGCCGCGACGGCCGCGAACCACCCCGAGGCGACGTTCCGGCGCGTGGAGTTCGAGCACGAGCCCCACATGCGCGACGTCGGGCTGGTGCGCACCATCGACCGCTTTCCCTTCGTTCCCGACGACCCCGAAAAGCTCGACCTCGATTGCTACGAGGCGTTCAACATCCAGCTCCAGGGGTTGCGCAAGCGCCTCGAAGTCACCAACGGCGAGCGCGTCGTCATCGGCGTGTCGGGAGGGCTCGATTCCACGCACGCGCTGATCGTCGCCGCGCGCACCTTCGATGCACTGAAGATTCCGCGCGCGAACATCCTCGGCTTCACGATGCCCGGCTTCGCGACCTCGGACAAGACCAAGTCCAACGCCTGGGCGCTCATGAAAGCGCTCGGCGTGACGGCCGAGGAGATCGACATCAAGCCCGCAGCGCGGCAGATGCTCGCGGACATCGGGCACCCGTACGCGCGCGGCGAGGCGGTGTACGACGTCACCTTCGAGAACGTGCAGGCGGGCCTGCGCACGGACTACCTCTTCCGCATCGCGAACCAGCGCAAGGCGTTCGTGCTCGGCACCGGCGACCTGTCCGAGCTCGCGCTCGGCTGGTGCACCTACGGCGTCGGCGACCACATGAGCCATTACAACGTGAACGGGTCGCTCGCCAAGACGCTGATCCAGTACCTCATGCGCTGGGTCGCCCGAAGCGGCCAGTTCGACGAGGCGACGGCGCGCGTGATCCTGTCGATCGTCGACACGGAGATCTCGCCCGAGCTCGTGCCCGCGGACGCGAAGGGCGCGATCCAGAGCACGCAGTCGGTCGTCGGCCCGTACGAGCTGCAGGACTTTCACCTGTACTACATCACGCGCTACGGGCTTCCGCCGTCGAAGGTCGCGTTCCTCGCATGGCACGCATGGCGCGACGCCACGCAGGGTCCGTGGCCGCCGCAGTTTCCCGACGCCGCGAGGCACGGCTATGACCTTCGCCACCGTGCGCAAGTGGCTGCGCGTGTTCCTCGTGCGCTTCTTCGCCATGAGCCAGTTCAAGCGCTCGGCACTGCCGAACAGCCCGAAGGTCGTGTCCGGCGGCAGCCTCTCGCCGCGCGGCGACTGGCGCGCGCCGTCCGACGGCAACGCCAACGTATGGCTCGCGGAGCTCGATGCGAAGGTGCCGCAGACCGAATCATGAAGCGCCGTGCGGTGTTGTTGCTGATCGACTTCTTCAACCCGCTCGGCTTCGAGGGCGGCACGCTCTCGCCCGCCACGGTGCGCGCCGCGCAGCGCACCGCGAAGCTCAAGGCGCGGCTGCGAAAGATCGGCGTGCCGGCCGTGTACGCCAACGACAATTTCGGCCGGTGGGAGAGCGAGTTCTCGTCGCTCGTGCAGACCTGTCGCGGCATCGGAGGCGACGTGGGCACGGTCGCGCAGCTGCTTGCGCCACAGCGCGGCGATCGTTCGGTGCTGAAGCCCAGGCACTCCGCGTTCTACGAAACGCCGCTCGAGTACCTGCTCGCGTCGCTCGAGACCGAAGCCGTCGTCCTGACGGGCGTGGCGGCGGACTCCTGCATCATGTTCACCGCGCACGATGCGTACTTGCGACAGCTGGCGATGTGGGTTCCCTCCGATTGCGTGGCGTCGAGCGCGCCTGCCTACACGCGCGCGGCACTCGGGCACATGAAGCGCATTCTCAAGGCGTCGATTGCGCCGTCGACGTCCGCCTTGCCCGCGTTCCTTCGCCGGTGACGGTCGCGCGCTGGTAGGTCCCGAGCAGCGGCAGGTGATCCGATGCGACGCGCGCCAGCGCGCTGCGATGCGCTCGCAGCGATTGCAACGCGCTTGCCGGATGCGCCCAGATGCGGTCGAGCTTCAGCACCGGGCCGCGTGCGGGAAATGTCGCCGGCGTGCGCGCCGCCGCGAACTTCCTGTGCAGCCAGCGCAGCGGGCGACCCCAGAGGTACCACTCGTTGAGGTCGCCCATCACCACGCAGGCGCCGAGCGGGCCGGGCTCGAGCGCCGCGAGAAGCCGCTGCACCTGCTTGCGCCGCTCCGATGGACGCAAGCCGAGGTGCGTCGCCACGACGCGGATCTCGCCGTGATCGCATGCAATGTGCGCGTCGATCGCGTTGCGCGGCTCGTGATGCGCGATCGTCAGGTCGATGCTCGCGCTGCGCGCGACGGGAAATCGGGACAGCAGGGCGTTGCCGTAGTCGGCATTGCGGCGGGTGAGCGTGCGCCCCGCGACGACGTGGAAACCCAGTTCGTCGCGCACCGCGCGCAGCAGCCCGTCCTCGAGGCCGAGCGGTGCGACCTCCTGCAGCGCCACGACGTCGGCGTCGAGCTCGTGCAGCACGGCCAGGATCCGCGCGATGTCATGGCGCCCGTCGCGGCCGATCGCGCCGTGGATGTTCCACGTGGCGAGCCGGATGGGCGCCACGTCAGCCTGGTGCGGGCTCGAGCTTGCGCCGCAATCCCCAGGCGACCGCGACGATCGCCGCGAGCACCAGCACGAGCGTGGCGAGCGTGCGTGCGCTCGGCGCCACCACGGCCGCGATCGCGCGGTCCACGAACGCCGACGTGAGAACGAGTCCCGGCAGCAGGCCGAGCGCGGTGCCGAGGAGGAAGTCGCGCCAGCGGATGCGCGACGCACCGGCGACGATGTTGACGATGGTGTAAGGCGCAACCGGGAGCAGGCGCACGAGAAGCACCGCCAGCAAGCCCCTCTTGCGCAGCCGCGCGGACAGCGCGGCCAGGCGCGGCCCGGCGATATTGCGAACGAGCCCTCGGCGCACGCCGCGGCCGGCGGCGAAGGTCGCAGCACCGCTCGCGAGCGCCCCCGCAAGGCTCAACGGCACCGCGACCCACGGGCTGTACAGCGCTGCCGTGATGGCGATGAGGAGGGTGAGCGGGACGACCGCGAATCCGAGCACGACATAGGCCGCGACGATCGCCAGCGGTGCCCACGGGGCCGCACGCACGCGCTCGCCGATGTCGACGACGTTCTGCACGGTGACGATCTGCGAAAGCGATGTATGGCGCCAGGCGAGCGCGAGTCCGCCGAGGAGCAAGGCGATCCCCGCGGCCACCAGCAGCCGCGTCAGCACGCGCCGGCGGCTGTTCGCTGCAGGCAGCAGGTCCGCCACGACGACGTCGGGGTCGAGCGGACCGTCGGGGTCGAGCACTTCGTGATCGGGAACCACGGCGTCGACCGCCGGATCGACGCGCGGCTCGATCGCCTCGAGGTGGCGCTGCGACTCGTCGCGAAGCGACTCGATCGTCTCGTGGAGCGAGCGTGACGACGAGCGAAGCACGGCTTCCTCCGGAACATCGAGGTGCTCGCTCATGAGACGGGCACGCAGGCGGGCAATGACGCGGCGGACCCGTGCGTCACCGCCGGCCTCCAGCGCCAGGTTGCATTCGGTGTCGAGCGACATCGACCGGTTCGCGAGGTTCGCCGAACCGACCGTCATGAACTCGTCGTCGACGACGAGCACCTTGCTGTGCACGTTGATGCACGGCGGGTCGCCCTCGCTGCACGGGTGCTTCGGGCAGTACATGCGATAGCGTCCGGCGTGGTCCGCCGCGCGCAGGCCCGCATGCACCCGTGCGCGCAGCACGCCCATGGTCGACGTCTCGAGCCATCCGCTCTCGACGGACGGCATGACCAGCGCGAATTCCGGAGGATCCGGCTCGCGCAGGCGCTCCGTCATCGCCGCGGCGACGATCGTCGACGTGAAGTACTGGTTTTCCGCGAACACGAAGCGTTTCGCCTTCGCGATGGCGTCGAGGTGGAGCGCGCGCAGCTCCGAGACGCCTTCCTGCTCGCGGTAAGGAGGCTCGGTGCGCGCGATCGCGACGCGAACGTCGGTGAGCTCCGGCGAGATGGCCGGCGGCCAGGGGCTTTCGTGGCGCACGTCCGGCGCGGGGATCGCCTCGCGGCCTGTCGCGCGGCGCCAGCGGTCGCGGCAGAGCTCGGCCAGCGCGCGGGCGCAGGGTCCCTCGACCATGGCGCCGACGTCGTGAAAGGGACCGTAAGGCTGCCCGTTCGGATTCACGCGCAGCGGATGCCGGCATGCGTGCTCGGTCGTATCCCATCGGCTGCCGGTCAGGTCGAATCCGCTGACGAAACCGACCTCGTCGTCCACGACGATGACTTTCTGGTGGTGCGACGCGCCGAGCGGGTGGCGGTCGTCCAGGCGAAAGGCCATGCGCGCACGCTTGCCGAGGCGCAATGCCGACCACCACTCGCGCTCCAGCGCGTACAGCATCGCGTAGTCCCACGCGAGCACGTGACCATGCAACCCGGCCCGTCGGCCGACGATGGCGTTGAGAAATGGTCCGAGCTCCTGCGGCAGATCGTCGTCGACGTCGGGCGCGAGCTTCATCCGGCTGTCGACATCCCATCCGAGGATGAAGAACGAGTGGCGCGCGCGCGCCAGCGCGGCACGCACGGCGCCGAAGAATTCCTGACCGTCGACGAGGAATGCAGCGCGGGTCGCCGTCTCGATGCGCCAGCAGTTGCGGCCGGGCGCGAGGATCGTGGTGCGCGGACGTGCCCGCTCCTCGGGCGGCGCAAGCGTGTCGGAGGTGTCGAAGTAACGCATGGCAGCCGCCATGCTCGCGTTCGCACGCCCGGAGGTCTGTCGGGAGCGCGCCCTCGCGTGACGTAGGACGAACGCCGTGGCGTCGGTAGCCTCCTACTTCACGTGGCGGTGGAACCGGTCGCGCGTCGTCGCCGCGTCCGACCGACAAGGTCGCGCATGCAGCGTTCAATGTAGACGCCATCATGCCCGCGTTTCTCTCGTCCACCATCTCGTCTCCCGTTTCGCGCGCGCGTCGCCGAACTGCTCGTCATTGCGCTGCTCGTTCTCGCCTCGACGGATGTGGCACTCGCGCAGAAGAAGACGGTGTGCACGGTGACCGTCAACTCGGCGGACGAGAAGGAAGCGTTTCGCAAGGCGCTGGGCCCCGGCCAATACGACTTCGTCGAGCTCGTCGAGCATGGGCGCCCGGATTGGCTCGAGTCGGCGTGCCGCCGCGGCGTTCGCTGCGACGTGCTCGTGATCTCCGGGCACTACGACGGCGGCAACGAATTCTTCTCCGATCGCACGGAGGCGCGCGAGTACCTGCCGGTCGACGAGCTCGAGCGCGTCTCGTGCAACGGCTCGTGCCCCGGCTTGTTCTCGCAGCTCAAGGAGGTGCATCTGTTCGGCTGCAACTCGCTCAATCCGCAGGCGAACGCGAGCGTCGCGGGTGAAGTCGGACGCAGCCTGCAGCGCGCGGGGTTGTCGCGCGTCGAAGCCGAGCGCATGGCGCGTTCGCTTGCCGCGCGGCACGCCGAGAGCGCGCGCGACCGGATGCGCCTCATCTTCAAGGACGTGCCGGCGATCTATGGGTTCTCGTCGGTGGCGCCGCTCGGCCCCACGGCCGCCTCGATCCTGCGCCGTCACTTCCAGGCCGGAGGCGCAAGCGACGTCGGCACGGGACGCGTGAGCAGCCGCCTGCTCGCGCAGTTTTCCGCGCATGCAATGACGGTCACCGCGGGCCTTGGCGCCAACGACCCGCTGCTCGCGCACCGCCAGGACGTGTGCCAGTTCGCCAACGACCGCGTCGCACCGGAGCAGCGCGCGGATTTCGTGCACGCGCTGTTCGAGCGCGAGATCGCGGAAGCCCGCATGTTCCTCGGGCGTCTCGAGAAGTTCGAATCGTCGCTGCCGCCGCCGTCGCAGCGCTCGCAAGCGTTGTCCGCGTCGCTTGCGAGGATCGCGCAGGACGACGCGGTGCGCACGCGCTACATGGAGCTCGCGCGCGACGCCGACGCGGCGGCGACCCGCGCGCGCATGATCGCGCTCGGCGGCAAGCTCGGATGGCTGTCGCAGGAAGAGGAGCGCGACGAGATCGCCACGATGTTCGAGGAGCGGCTTGCGCGCAACACCGTCACGCCGGCGGAAGTGGACCTCGCCTGCAGCCTCAACCGGGATGGCGACCTCGACGGCATCGAGCTCACGCGCGGCGACCCGGTGCGCGTCGCGAACGCGGCGTTGCTCGCGTGCCTTGGCGACGCTCCCGCGCGCGATCGCGTGGTGCAGGCGCTGTCGAGCAGCAGCGAAGACGATGTGCGCTTCGCTCAGGTCGTGCTGTCGTATCGCCCGCTCGACCAGCGCAGCGAGCTGCCCGCCGTCATGTCGCAGATCGCGGGCATGACGAGCCGCGAGGCGCAGATGCGCGCGCTGCACGCGCTCGCGAGCCAGCGGCTGAGCGACCCCGCGAGCCTCGCCGAGCTCGTGCGCCTGTATCCGCGCGTGGATTCGCTGGGCGTGCAGACGGCGATCGCGACTGTGCTTCTTCGATCCGACTTCCGCACCATCGCGACCGAGGATGTCGTGCAGACGCTGCGGGCGCGGCGCATGCGCGCGAGCGGCGGCGACGACGCCATCGACGTGCTGATCCGCAGGATGCAGCTTCACATGCAATAGCGCCGTAATCCCGAGGCGTTGCACGATCGTGCAACGGTCCGGCGGCGGGACATGCAATACTCCCGCGGTTCAACGCTTGCCCGTCCGTCGTGCCGCTCTCCCGCCTGCCTGGCCGCGCTTTCGCCGGCGCACTGATCGCGTTCCTCGCCTGCATCGTGCTCGCAGCGCCGGCGCACGCCGATCGTCGCACGGTGTGCACCATCACCGTCAACTCCGACGACGAGCGCGAAGTCCTGCGCCGCACGCTGCCGCCCGCGGACTACGATTTCGTCGAGCTCGTCGAGCGCGGCCGGCCCGACTGGCTGCGCGGCGCGTGCGAGAAGCGCGTGCGATGCGACGTGCTCCTGATCTCCGGACACTTCGACGGCGGCACGGAGTTCTACACGGATCGCCTCGACGATCGCGAGTCCCTGCCCGTCGAGGAGATGGAGCGCGTCGCGTGCAGCGAATCGTGCCCCGGTCTTTTCACGCAGCTCAAGGAGGTCTACCTCATGGGCTGCAACACGCTGAACCCGCAGCCCATGCGCACGGCGCCGGGCGAGGTGCTGCGCAGCCTCGCGACGTTCGCAAGCGTCGCGGGCGACGCGCAGCGCGCGGCGGACGCGCTGACCGAGCGCTACGGCGAGAGCAACCGCGACCGCATGCGGCAGATCTTCAAGGACGTTCCGGTCATCTACGGCTTCCCGGGCAAGGCGCCGCTCGGACGCTACGCGGGGCCCATCCTCGAGCGCTACCTGCGAAGCGGGGGCGAGTTCGGCGAGGGACGCGCGAGTGCGAGGCTCCTGACGGCGTTCGCCGGCGGCGGCATGACCGCGACGAGCGGGATGACCGATGCCGACCCGCGCGCGGGCTTTCGCGCCGACACCTGCCGCTTCGTGGACGACCGCGTCGCACCCGAACGCAAGGCCGCGCACTTGCACGACGTCCTGCGTCGTGAGGCTGCCGAAGTGCGGATGTTCTTCGACCACATCGAGCGCCATGCGTCGCACATGCCTGCGGCAGGCGAGTCGCCCGAGATGGCGCGAATCGCCGGCGACGCCGGGGCGAAGTCGCGTTTCGTGACGATTGCGCGCGATGCCGACGACCCCGCCGCCGGCGTGCGCATGGCGCGGCTCGCGGCACGCCTCGGCTGGCTCGATGCGGCGCAGGAACGGGCGCTCGTGGTCGACATCCTCGGCAATCGCTTCCGCTCGCCCGCGCTCGGCGCGGCGGACGTCGATCTCGCGTGCACGCTCAATCGCGACGGTTCGCTGGACGGGACGTTCGGCACGTTTCCCGCACGCGGCGCCCGCAACGCCGCGCAGGACGCCGTGCTCGCCTGTCTCGGCAGCCGGGACGGCCGCGACCGCGTGCTGCGTGCGCTTGCGAGCGGCGACGATGCGGGCGCCACGGTCGCCCATGCGTACCTGTCGCACCGGCCGATGGCCGACGTATCGGAGCTTCGCCTCGTGACGGCCGACGTCGCGCGCATGAGCGGGCGCGGCGATGCGCAGGTCAAGGCGCTGCACGCGCTCGCGCGGCACGAGCTCGCCGACCGCGAGAGCCTCGACGCACTCGCCGAATCGTTTCGGGCGACGAAGTCGCTCGAGGTGCAGCGCGCCATCGCCGGCGTGCTGGTGCGTGCCGACTTCCACGCCATTGCGCCCGCGGACCTTGCAAGCGCGCTACGCAAGCAGCGCATGAAATCGCCCGACGGGCGAGACCTCATCGACGTGCTGATCCGCCGCCTCGACACCGCGGCGAGTCGAAACTAAAGCCGCAAACAAATCCCGGCGTCGGACGGCCGCGTACGCGCCCGCGCGCAGCTCTCCGGCACGCCAATCGGATCGACGGCATGAACCACCGTCTCCGGTGAGCGGTCGCACTCGTATGGAAACGCAAACCTACGACATGCGGGCGCAACCGCATGCGCCTGCACGGCGCCAACGCTCGCGCCCGGTGCGCGTGGTCATCGTCGAGGACTCCGAGCGCATTCTCACGCATCTCGCAGAGGAGCTATCTGCGATCGACAACGTGTGCATCGCCGGCACCGCGACCACCGAGGCGCAGGCTCTGCAGCTGCTCGGGGATGGTCACTGGGACCTCGCGATCCTCGACCTGCAGCTCAAGGAAGGCAACGGACTTCGCGTGCTGAAGGCCATCCGCGAGGAAGCGCGGGCCGCCGGAACCATCGCGGTGTTCACCAATTACGCATTCCCGCAGTATCGCAAGCGCAGCCTGGAACTCGGCGCCGACTACTTCTTCGACAAGTCGCGAGAGCTTGCGCGGATCGTCGCGCTGGCCGGCGACATGGCGGCGCCCCGATGAGTCGTCGTCGTGAATCGGTGTTTGGCCGACAAGCCAATCGGAGCCACGCCGTCGCCCGGCACGCGCAGCGACAGTTAACTTCGGGCTTCGTTTCGAGGACTTGCCATGAAGATGACCGTCGTCGGTGATCACGAGAACTTCGCCGCGGCGTCGCGCGCGGCGGCCGAGCTCATGATCGCCGGTTTCACCCAGGCACAGATCAGCATCGTCGGACGCGACGTCGTCGCCGGCGCGGAAGGCGCGTCGCGCTTCGCATTCGCGGGCGCCGTTGCACGCGCCCTGGCGGGCGCGTCCGAGCACGACTTCGAGAATCGCCTTATCGTTGCCCTGTCGCATTTGTGCATTCCGCCGCGTGCGGCGGCTCGTCACGCGCAAGCGCTCGCGCACGGGGGCGGCCTGGTCGTCGTTCACGCGGACATCGAACGCGCGAAGGATGCCGAAGCGGTGATGCGCCGGCACGGCGTCGCGTCGAGCTATGCCGCCGGCTCGCTTCCGATGCCGCACCTTGCCCGCACGTCGGCGCACAACAACGCGCTCGCTGCCTGAAGACGTTCGCCGTCAGTCCGCGGTCATCACCGCGCCGCGCGCGCGGATGTCGCCAACGATGCTCTTGAGGTCGTCGAGGCTCGCCGGCTTGGTGAGGTGACGGTCGAACCCGGCGAGCATCGAGAGCCGCCGGTCCTCCGCCTGGCCCCAGCCGGTCAGCGCCACGAGCGTGATCGCGTCGAGCTCCGGTCGTGCGCGTGCGCGCCGCGCGACCTCGTGCCCGTCCATGCCGGGCATCCCGATATCCACGATGGCGAGCGCCGGCCGGAACTCCGACAGCGCCCGCAGCGCGTCCTCGCCGGAGCTTTCCACGCGCGTCGTCGCTCCCAGCATCTCGAGCAGCAGTGCGAGGCTTTCGGCCGCGTCGCGGTTGTCGTCGACCACGAGGACGCGGCGCGTGCCGGGCACCGGCTCCGCCTCCGGCGCCGCTGGCGCGGGCGCCGGCCTGCGTGTGGACATGAGCGGCAGACGCAGGATGAACTCGCTGCCTCTTCCCGGGCCCTCGCTGCGCGCTTCGACGCTCCCGCCATGCATCTCGGTCAGGCGCTTGACGAGCGTCAGGCCGATGCCGAGCCCGCCCTGGGCGCGCCGGCCGTGCGGCTCGACCTGCATGAAGAGGTCGAACACGCCAGGAAGCATGGCCGGATCGATGCCCACCCCCGTGTCGTGCACGCAGATTGAGACCGTGTCGCCGGTTTGCTCGACGGTGAGGCGAATCTCGCCTCCCTTGTCGGTGTACTTGGCCGCGTTGTTGAGGAGGTTCGCGATGACCTGCTCGAGGCGCACCGGGTCGGCGTCCACCACCAGCGCCGTCGACGGCACGCGCAGGATCAGGCGATGGCCCGCAGCCTCGATCAGCGCGCGGTTCGCGTCCACCGCGCGGCGCACTGCCGCTGCGATCTCGACCGGCTCCTTGCGCAGCGAGATCGCTCCGCGCGTGATGCGCGACACGTCGAGGAGGTCGTCGACCAGGCGCACCATCACCGTGACCTGGCGATCCATCATCTCGGTCGCGCGCATGGCGTTCGGGTCGTGGCCGGTCGCAAGACGCAGGAGGTGCAGCGAATTGCGGATCGGAGCGAGCGGATTGCGCAGCTCGTGCGCGAGGATCGCCAGGTATTCGTCCTTGCGCTTGTCCGCCTCGCGCAGCGCCGCCTCGCTTCGCAGGTGTGCGCTGACGTCCATGATGGCGCCCACGGCCCCGCGCGGATGGCCGGCGGTGTCGTACAGCGGCCTCGCCGACACGATCGTGTTGACGACGGTGCCGTCCTCGAACGCGTGATCGAGCCGCATCGGCTGCACGTGCTCGCCGCGGGCCGCGCGCTGCATGGGCAGCTCGCGAGGCGACACTTCGTCGCCGTCGTGGCGGATGCGGAAGTGCCGCGTTGCGCGACCGTCGTCCACCGACTTCGACAGGTTCGCGCCAGGCGGCATGCGCAGGATGTCGCTCGCGCTTCGGTTGCCGGTGATGAGCAGGCAGTCGGCATCGTGCGCGATGAAGACGCCGATGGGCATCGTCTCGAGCAGCGTCTGCATCTGCTCGACGCTCTGGCGCAGCATCTGCTCGGCGACTTCGCGCTGCGCGAGGTGATCGCGGATCTGGTATTGCCGCTGGCGTGCGCGAAGCGCCGTTCGGGTCGCGCTGACCAGCGCCGCGATGCGCGTGGGACGCTCGAGCACGGTGATGTTGCCGAGCTGTTCCATCGCTTCCGCCACGCCCTTGGACGCGGCGCCGGGCCGCGCCAGCATGAGGATCGGCAGGTCCGACCACGGGGCCTGCGCGGCGAGGTAGCGACCCAGCGGCCCATCGATGCCCCCGTCGAGGGACTCCTCGGGAAGGAGCAGCGCCCCCGCGCCTTGCGCGAGCACTGCGCAAAGCGCATCGAGCGACGAGAACGACTCGCACGCAACGCCCGCCCGGGTCATGATCTCGCACGTGAGCATCCGATCCTTCGCGGTGGGCGCGAGGATGAGTACGCGCAGCTCGTGCGGCGCAGGCGAGGTCAATCCATGCTCCGCTGCACCAACGGCTCGACGGTCGGCACGCCCGTCAGGACGCCGCGAAACTCGCGCAGCGGGTCTCCGACGCGCACGCCGTCGGCGGCGAGCCGAAACTCGCGGATGGTGCGCTCGTGCGGACCGCCGCGCTTCTTCATCACCGAGATCGCCTGGCGTATTTCGCCTCGCGCTTCGAAGTACCGCATGAGCACCACCGAGTCGGCGAGGTAGCTCGCGTCCACGGGGGCATGCATGGCGCTGCCGATGAGTCCCTGGTGCGCGCTGATGAGGATGGTCGCCACGCCTGCCTGGCCAAGATAGGCGAGAAGCTCGTGCAGTTGCGCAATCAGGTAGCGCTCCTCGGGCATCGCGCTCAGGTAGCCGTTGAGGCTGTCGATGACGACGACGCGCGCTTGCCGCTCCTCCACACACGTCATGATCTCGTGCGCGAATTCGCCCGGCGACATCTCGGCGGGGTCGACCTGTTGAATACGGACTCGTCCGGTTTCGAGATGACCGGCGATCGGAATCCCGAGGCCTTCCGTTCGACGCAGGAGCGTCGCCAGGCTCTCGTCGAAGACGAACATCGCGGCGTGCTCGCCGCGCGCCGCGGCCTCGACGGCGAACTGTGTCGCGAGCGTCGATTTCCCCGTGCCGGCGGCGCCGATGACGAGCGTGCTGCTGCCGCGCTCCAATCCGCCACCGAGCAGCTCGTCGATCGCCGGCACGCCGCTCGACAGCCACCCGGTGGGCACGCCGACGCGATGGTCGCGGGCGACAAGCCGCGGAAACACCACGAGGCCGCCTTTCCGGATCACGTAGTCGTGATAGCCGCCTCGCATCGAGACGCCGCGATACTTGAGCACGATGAGGCGCCGGCGCTCCGCGCCGTATTCGGGGTTCATCTGCTCGAGGCGGATCACGCCGTGCACGATGCTCTGCACCTGCAGGTCGTGGCTGGCGCTGGTCAGGTCGTCGAGCAGGATGACGGTGCAGTTGCGGCCCACGAAGAACTGCTTGAGTGCCAGGAGCTGCCGCCGGTAGCGCAACGGATTGCCGGCGAGGAGCCGCATTTCCGATAACGAGTCGAACACGACGCGGCGCGGCTTCAGGCGATCCACGTCGGCGAGGATGGTCTTGGTGGTCTCCGACAGCTCGACCTCCGACGGGTGGAACATCGTGTACTGGTCGTCGGGCCGCAGGCTTGCTTCCGACGGCGCGAGCTCACGGATGTCGATGTTGTCGAGCGACCAACCATGCGACTCCGCGATGCCCTGGAGCTCGGCTTCCGTTTCCGACAACGTCACGTACAGGACCGGCTCCCCCTGCCGGGCCCCTTCGAGGAGGAACTGGAGGGCCAGTGTCGTCTTCCCCGATCCCGGCACCCCTTCGACGAGATAGACGCGGTGCGACGTGAGCCCGCCCCGCAGGATCTCGTCCAAACCGGCAATTCCGGTACGGTCGGGTGCGAGTGCGTGGGCAACGGGCGTGTTCATAGAAAAGGTCTTCGAGGGATCCCTTCGCAATCGTAATGCCGTTCCGGCATTGGCTGCGCTTAGCTGCGCCTTGAACGCATTCGGCCTCACCCCAAGATTCATCTCGACGCGCCCGCCGGCGCGATGGGAGGACTCGATGGGTTTCTTCGACCGATTCAAGACCGGCAACTCGCCGCAGCAGTCCGACGCGACCGCCGACGAGCAGGCCATCGCGCGCTACCGCTATCTCCTCAAGACCGCGCCCCCCGAGGCCATCGAGCAGGCGCACGCCGAAGCGTTCGCCGGTCTTACGCCCGCGCAGCGCCAGCGGTTGCTCCAGGAGCTCGCGTCCGACATGCCGGACGCCGAGCGCAACGCCGCGTACCGCGCGGGCGAAACGCCCGGGGCGCTCGCGCGCGTTGCCACGCGGGCCGAGCTGCGCGAGCCCGGCACCATGGAGCGCGCCTGGAACCGCATGGGCACGATGCCCGGCGCGGGCATGGGGCTCGGCGGAATGTTCGCGGGCAGCCTGCTCGCGAGCATGGCCGGCAGCGTGCTTGGCACGATGATGGCGCAGCAGTTCTTCACGCACCATCCCGAGGCAAGTCACTTGTTCGGCGGTGCGGACGCCGGCGCGCCGGCTTCAGGCGACCTCGCGGACGATCCCTGGCAGGGCCTCGACCTGCAGAACGATGCAGCGGCCGACGTGCCCGACTTCGACGGCGGGATGGACGGCGGCTTCGACGTCTAGCGGTTGCGCGGTAGCCCGCTTCCCGGGCAGGCGTACGCCTCGGGGCGCCGTGGAAACGACGACCGGCTAAAATGGCGGCCGCGGCTATAAAGGCCGCACTTCGCCATGGCCGATTCCGACCCCGTCACCCCAAAGCTCGCCACGTTCGCGGATTGGCAGCGCGCCGTAGCCAAGGCGGGCGGCGCCGACGCCCTTGCGTGGCGCACGCCGGACGGCATCGTGGTCAAGCCGCTCTACACCGCCGCCGACACGGCGGAGCTCCCCTTCGCGGACACGATGCCCGGGTTCGCGCCGTTCGTGCGCGGGCCGCAGCCGACCATGTACGCCGGCCGGCCGTGGACGATCCGGCAATACGCCGGGTTCTCGACCGCCGAGGAGTCCAACGCGTTCTACCGGCGCGCGCTTGCAGGCGGCGGCCAGGGCGTGTCGGTCGCGTTCGACCTTGCCACGCACCGTGGCTACGACTCGGACCATCCGCGCGTGGTGGGCGACGTCGGCAAGGCCGGCGTTGCGATCGACTCGGTCGAGGACATGAAGATCCTGTTCGAGGGCATTCCCCTCGACAAGGTTTCGGTGTCGATGACCATGAACGGCGCCGTCCTGCCCGTGCTCGCCGGCTACATCGTGGCGGCGGAGGAGCAGGGCGTGGCACAGGAGCACCTTTCGGGAACGATCCAGAACGACATCCTGAAGGAGTTCATGGTCCGCAACACGTACATCTATCCGCCGACGCCGTCGATGCGCATCGTCGCCGACATCATCGCGTACACGGCGCAGCGGATGCCGAAGTTCAACTCGATCTCGATCTCCGGCTATCACATCCAGGAAGCGGGGGCCAACCAGGCGCTCGAGCTCGCCTTCACGCTCGCCGACGGCCGCGAGTACGTGCGGCTGGCACTCGCGCGCGGCATGGACGTCGACGGCTTCGCCGGGCGTCTTTCGTTCTTCTTCGGCATCGGCATGAACTTCTACCTCGAGATCGCCAAGCTTCGCGCGGCGCGTCTCCTGTGGTGGCGGATCATGGAGGCCTTTTCGCCGAAGAGCGCGAAGTCGCTCATGCTGCGCACGCACTGCCAGACGTCGGGCTGGTCGCTCACCGAGCAGGACCCCTACAACAACATCGTGCGCACCACGATCGAGGCGATGGCGGCGGTCTTCGGCGGCACGCAGTCGCTGCACACCAATTCCTTCGACGAGGCGATCGCGCTGCCCTCGGACTTCGCCGCGCGCATCGCGCGCAACACGCAGGTGCTGCTGCAGGAAGAGACGCACATCGCGAGCGTGATCGACCCCTGGGGCGGCTCGTACATGATGGAGCGGCTCACGCAGGACATGGCCGACAAGGCGTGGTCGATCCTCGAGGAGATCGAGGGCATGGGCGGCATGACGCGCGCGGTGGAGTCGGGCTGGGCCAAGCTCAGGATCGAGGCGGCGGCGGCGGAGAAACAGGCGCGCATCGACGCGGGCTCGGACGTGATCGTCGGCGTCAACAAGTGGAAGCCGGACAAGGAAGAGGCGATCGACGTTCGCGAGATCGACAACTCCGCCGTGCGCGATACGCAGATCAAGCGCCTCGCGCAGATTCGCAGGACGCGCGACACCGTCGGCGTCGCTGCGACGCTTGCGGCGCTCACGGACGCGGCGCGCAGCGGCGAGGGCAATCTCCTCGACCTCGCCGTTCGCGCGGTGCGGGTGCGCGCGACGGTGGGCGAGATTTCCGCGGCGCTCGAATCGGTGTGGGGCCGCCACCACGCGACGACGCAAAGCGTCTCCGGCGTGTACGGCGCGAACTTCGCGGAGGATGCGATGTGGGAGAAGTTGCGCGCCGACATCGATGCGTTCGCGCGTGACGAAGGCCGCCGTCCGCGCATCATGGTCGCCAAGCTCGGGCAGGACGGCCACGACCGCGGCTCCAAGGTCGTCGCGTCCGCATTCGCGGACCTGGGCTTCGACGTGGACATCGGCCCGCTGTTCCAGACGCCGGAAGAGGCCGCACGGCAGGCCGTCGAGAACGACGTGCATGCGGTGGGCGTGTCCACGCTCGCCGCCGGCCACAAGACGCTCGTGCCCGCGCTCATCGACGCGCTGCGCAAGGATGGCGCGCACGACGTCGTCGTGTTCGTGGGCGGCGTCGTGCCGGTGCAGGACTACCCCATGCTGCAGGCCGCGGGCGTCGCGGGCATCTACGGTCCCGGCACCGCGATCCCCGTGTGCGCCGCCGACGTGCTGTCGAAGATCCGCGCCGCGCGCACGGTCGCGACCAAAGCTTGAGCGAAAAAGAGCGGCTCGTCGCGGGCGTGCGCGACGCCGACCGGCGGCTGCTCGCCAAAGCGATCACGCTCGCCGAGTCGACGCGTGCCGATCACCAGGCGCTCGCGCGCGAGGTCATGACCGAGCTCCTGCCTCGCACGGGCAAGGCGCTGCGGATGGGCATCACGGGCTCGCCCGGCGTGGGCAAGTCGACGCTGATCGAGGCGCTCGGCTTGCGCCTGATCGACGAGGGCCACCGCGTGGCCGTGCTCGCGGTCGATCCGTCGAGCGCGATCACCGGCGGCTCCGTGCTCGGCGACAAGACGCGGATGAACGAGCTCGCGCGCAACGACCGTGCGTTCATCCGGCCGTCGCCTGCGAGCGGCGCGCTCGGCGGCGTTGCCGCGCACACGCGCGAGGCGATGCTGTTCGTGGAAGCTGCGGGATTCGACGTCGTGATCGTCGAGACGGTGGGCGTGGGGCAGAGCGAGACCGACGTCGCCAACCTGACCGACGTGTTCGTCCTGATGCAGCTGCCGAATGCGGGAGACGACCTGCAGGCGATGAAGAAGGGCGTGGTGGAGCTGGCCGACATCATCGTGTACAACAAGCGCGACCTCGACGCGGTTGCGGCGGAGCGCGCAATGAAGCAGATGGAAGGCGCGCTCACGCTGCTGCGCCGTGCCTCCAACAACTGGACGCCGGTCGTTCTCGGCGCGAGCGCGCTGCTTGGCGACGGTGTCGAGGCGCTGTGGTCCGCCGTGGCGCAATGCCGCGACGCGCTCGTCGCGTCCGGCGAGCTTCAACGCAAGAGAACGCGCCAGGCGCTTGCATGGACGTGGCATCTCATCGATGCCGGCCTGCGCGAGCGCTTTCGCAACGACGACGAGGTGCGCGACGCGTTGCCGCGCGTCCTGCGCGACGTCGAGGCCGGCACGCTCACGCCGACGGCCGCCGCGTCGCAGCTGTTGTCCATGTCCACAGGGGGGTAGGCACGTGCACGACATCATCCGGCAGCTCGACGAGAAGCGCGCACAGGCGCGCCAGGGCGGCGGCGAGCGTCGCATCGCCGCGCAGCACGCGAAGGGCAAGCTCACCGCGCGCGAGCGGCTCGAGCTCCTGCTCGACGAGGGCTCGTTCGAGGAATGGGACATGTTCGTCGAGCACCGCAGCCACGACTTCGGCATGGACCGCGACGTGGTCGCCGGCGACGGCGTGGTCACGGGCTACGGGATGATCAACGGCCGGCTCGTGTTCGTGTTCTCGCAGGACTTCACGGTGTTCGGCGGGTCGCTCTCCGAGGCGCACGCGGAGAAAATCTGCAAGGTCATGGACCACGCGATGAAGGTCGGCGCGCCCGTCATCGGCCTCAACGACAGCGGCGGTGCGCGCATCCAGGAAGGTGTGGCGTCCCTCGGTGGCTACGCCGACGTCTTCCAGCGCAACGTGCTCGCGTCCGGCGTGGTGCCGCAGATCTCGCTCATCATGGGTCCGTGTGCCGGCGGCGCCGTGTATTCGCCCGCGATGACCGACTTCATCTTCATGGTGAAGGATTCGTCGTACATGTTCGTCACCGGTCCGGAAGTGGTGAAGACGGTCACGCACGAGGAAGTGACCGCCGAAGAGCTGGGCGGCGCCGTCACGCACACCACGCGCTCCGGAGTCGCGGACCTCGCGTTCGACGACGACGTCGAGGCGCTCCTCATGGTGCGGCGCCTGTTCAACTACCTGCCGTTGTCCAATCGCGAGCCGCCGCCGCGGCGGCCGACCAACGACCCCGCCGATCGCAGCGAGATGTCGCTCGACACGCTGGTGCCGGACAATCCGAACAAGCCGTACGACATGAAGGAGCTCATCGTCAAGGCGGTCGACGACGGCGAGTTCTTCGAGCTGCAGCCCGACGAGCGCCAAGAACATCGTCATCGGCTTCGCGCGCATGGAAGGCGCGCCCGTGGGCATCGTCGCCAACCAGCCGCTCGTGCTCGCCGGCTGCCTCGACATCAAGAGCGCGATCAAGGCCGCGCGCTTCGTCCGCTTCTGCGACGCCTTCGGCATCCCGATCGTGACGTTCGTCGACGTGCCGGGCTTCATGCCGGGCACCGCGCAGGAATACGGCGGCATCATCAAGCACGGCGCGAAGCTCCTGTACGCCTATGCCGAGTGCACCGTACCCAAGGTCACGGTGATCACGCGCAAGGCCTACGGCGGCGCGTACGACGTCATGAGCAGCAAGCACCTGCGCGGCGACGTCAACTTCGCGTGGCCTTCGGCCGAGATCGCCGTCATGGGCCCGAAGGGCGCCGTGGAGATCATCTTCCGCGAGGAGAAGAACGACCCGGCGAAGATCGCCGCGCGCGAGGCCGAGTACCGCGAGAAGTTCGCGAACCCGTTCATCGCGGGCAAGCGCGGCTTCATCGACGACGTCATCATGCCGCACGAGACGCGCCGCCGCATCTGCCGCAGCCTCGCCATGCTGCGCGACAAGAAGCTCACCAATCCCTGGCGCAAGCACGGCAACATCCCCCTGTGATGTTCAAGAAGATATTGATCGCCAACCGCGGCGAGATCGCCTGCCGCGTGATCCGGACCGCGCGCAGGATGGGCATCGCGACGGTCGCCGTGTATTCGGAAGCGGATCGCGACGCGCGTCACGTCGACCTCGCCGACGAGGCGGTGTGCATCGGGCCGCCGCCTTCGCGCGAGTCGTACCTGCGCGCCGACCGCATCATCGAGGCGTGCAAGTCCACCGGCGCGCAAGCCGTGCATCCGGGCTACGGGTTCCTGTCCGAGAACGAAGCGTTCGCCCGCGATCTCGAGGCCGCGGGCATCGTGTTCATCGGCCCCAAGGCGCCGTCGATCGCCGCGATGGGCGACAAGATCGCATCGAAGCGCCTGGCGCTCGCCGCCAACGTCAACACGATTCCCGGCTACACCGACGTGATCGCGAATGCGGACTCGGCCGTGAAGATCGCGCGCGACGTCGGCTACCCTGTGATGATCAAGGCGTCGGCGGGCGGCGGCGGCAAGGGCTTGCGCGTCGCGCACGACGACAAGGAAGCGCGCGAAGGGTTTGCCGCCTGCCAGGCGGAAGCGCGCGCGAGCTTCGGCGACGATCGCATCTTCATCGAGAAATTCATCGAGGAGCCGCGCCACATCGAGATCCAGGTGCTGGGCGACGCGCACGGCAACCTCGTGTACCTGTGGGAGCGCGAGTGCTCCATCCAGCGGCGCCACCAGAAGGTCATCGAGGAAGCGCCTTCGCCGTTCCTCGACGATGCGACCCGGCGCGCGATGGGCGAGCAGGCCGTCGCGCTCGCTCGCGCCGTGGACTATCAATCCGCGGGCACCGTCGAGTTCGTGGTAGGCCGCGACCGCAGCTTCTACTTCCTCGAGATGAACACGCGGCTGCAGGTCGAGCATCCGGTCACCGAGATGATCACCGGCCTCGATCTCGTCGAGTGGATGATCCGCGTCGCGGCCGGCGAGAAGCTCGGGTTCGAGCAGAAAGACATCAAGCGCGACGGCTGGGCGATCGAATGCCGCATCAACGCGGAGGACCCGCTGCGCAATTTCCTGCCGTCGATCGGGCGCCTCGTGCGGTACCGGCCGCCCAACGAGGTGCCGGGTGAAGTGCGCGTCGACACCGGCGTGTACGAGGGCGGCGAGATCCCGATGCATTACGACTCGATGATCGCGAAGCTGATCGTGCACGCGCCGACGCGCGATGCGGCAGCCGAGCGCATGAGCGAAGCGCTGAACGCGTTCGTGATACGCGGCATCTCGAGCAACCTCGTGTTCCAGTCGGCGCTGGTGCGCCACCCTCGCTTTCGCGAAGGGCGCCTCACCACGGCCTTCATCGCGGAGGAATATCCGAACGGATTCCGGGCGGAAGACGTGCCGCCCGAGAATCCCGCGTTCCTCGCGGCCCTCGCGGCCGCCGTGCACCGCAATTACCGCGAGCGCGCCGCAGGCATCGAGGGCCAGGTCAAGGGACACGAGCTTCGCCTCGACGGCGGCTATGTGGTCGTCGCGAGCGACGTCGACTACGCGGCGCAGGTCGACCGCGCGAGCGGGGGATACGACGTGCGCGTGGGCGCCGAGGCGTTCGCCATCCGATACCAGTGGCGCTTCGGCGACATCCTGTTGCGCGGCACGTGCAACGGCGCGCCGTTCGCCGTGCAGATCGAGCGGAGGGGCCTGCGCTATCGCCTGACCAACCGCGGCGCGCAGTTCGACGTGCAGGTGCTGCCGCGACGTGCAGCGGAGCTGCTGCGCCTCATGCCTCGCAAGGCGCCGCCCGATCGCTCGCGCTTCCTGCTCTCGCCGATGCCCGGGCTCCTCGCCGAAGTCGCCGTCGGGCCGGGCCAGGACGTGAAGGCCGGCGAGCGCCTCGTCGTCATCGAGGCGATGAAGATGCAGAACGTGATCACCGCCGAGCGTGACGTCACGGTCGCAGAGGTCCTCGCCAAGGAAGGCGACAGCCTTGCCGTCGACCAGCCGGTCCTGTCCTTCAAGTGAACGCCATGACGAGGCCCTTTCGCATCCTCGGCGTGCAGCAGATTGCGGTTGGCAGCGCTGACAAGTCACGCTTGCGCACCTTGTGGGTCGACTGCCTGGGACTCGCCATCGAAGGCAGCTACAGAAGCGAGCGCGAGAACGTCGACGAAGATATCGCTGTCGCGGGACGCGGCCCCATGCGCTGCGAGGTCGATCTCATGCAGCCGATCGATCCGGCGGCGAAGCCCGCCGTTCACGATCCGGCGCTCAATCACGTGGGTTTGTGGGTCGACGACCTCGCGGCTGCGGTGGAATGGCTCACGCGCCAAGGCGTGCGGTTCGCACCCGGCGGAATCCGCAAGGGCGCCGCCGGCCATGACATCGCCTTCATCCATCCGAAGGGCAACGAAGCCTCCCCGATCGGCGGCGAAGGCGTCCTGATCGAGCTCGTCCAGGCGCCTGCGGAAGTCATCGACCAAGCCCGCTCACAAGGCTGAAACGCGTGCCGTCCGACAGGGCTATCGGCGAAAGTCCTACAATGGCGTAATTGCCGGCCCGGCTGTCGCTCGTCTATAGTCGAATTCGGGGCCTTTATACTTCGTCCTACAATCGGACCCACTTCTCGCCAACTCATGCGGTTTTTCCTGAAGGCGCTCACGTACATCCCGCTGCCGATCCTCTATGCGATCGGGTACGTCGCCTACTTCATTGCGTTTCATGTCATGCGATGGCGGCGGGACCGCGCCGAGCGCGACGTCGCGAACGCGTTTCCCGAGAAATCGGCCGAGTGGCGTGCGACGTTGCTGCGCCAGTGCTATCGCAACCTCGCCGACACGATCGTCGAGGCGTTCTGGGGCTTCGGTGCGAGCGCCGAGCAGCTCAAGGCGCGCGTCAAGTTCGCCGATGCGGATCTCATTCGCCGCGCGATCGACCGCCGCCAGACGATCGTCCTCCTGGCTGCGCACCACGGCAATTGGGAATGGCTGCTGCTCGCGGCGGGCGCGAACTTCCCGATCCCCATCGACGTCGTGTACCAGCCGCAACGTCTCGCTTCGCTCGACGAGTTCCTCCGCGACATGCGCTGCCGCTTCGGCGGCAAGCTCATTCCGCGCAAGCAGTTCGTCTACGAGCTTCTGAGCCACGCGGGCGAGCCGCGCGCGTACGCGCTCATCGCCGACCAGACGCCGCGCAAGGAGGACCCCAAGCACTGGACGCGGTTCCTTCGCCAGGACACCGCCTTCTTCGTGGGCGCGGGCAAGATCGCGAAATTCCTCGAGTCGCCGGTGTATTTCGTGTCGATGAAGCGCGAGCGGCGCGGGTATTACGAGGTGCGGCTCGACGTGCTGGCCGAGCCGCCGTACGAGGACATCGACGATGCGGTCATCGTCGAGCGGTACGCGCGCTGCCTCGAGCGCGCGATCCTCGACAGCCCCGCCGACTGGCTTTGGCTTCAGAAGAAGTGGAAGTACGCGAAGCCTGCAACCGACGAGAAGACGTTTCCGGAAGGCGTTCCGGCGCGCGTTCGCCTCTAGGGACGAGTCCCTTTGAATGTCTCGCGGCAGCTAGACGGGTACGTCCCTGCGGGGTGGATCGTGCCAAAGGGCGACCGTGGCAAGGAAACCGCCGGGGACGTCCACCGCAAGGAGCCGCCAATGTTCCGCTTGGTAGGGCGCCGGGCCCCCCGCCAAGGCGAGCGCCGGGTCGAGCGTGACGTCAAGGCTGCGGAACGGGGCGGACAGCGCATCGCCCGTCGCCTTGCTCATCGCTTCCTTGCACGTCCACAGCCGCAGCAGCGCATGCCGGCGCGCGTCGCCGGCGAGGGCGTCCAGCATCGCCTGCTCGCGGGGCGACATGAATTTGCGTCCGACGCCCTCGACGTTGACGTCACGGTCGCGATGCTCGATGTCCACGCCGATGCGCCGGCCCCGCGTCACGCCGAAGATCGCCCTGCCGCGCGTGTGCGAGACGTTGAAATCGAGCGCGCTGGCCGGGACCAGCGGCCGGCCCCTGCGGCCGCGCACGATGACGACGTCCGCAGGACCGACGCCGAGCGCGTGACCGAGGATGGCGCGAAGCGTCGCGCGTCCCACGATGTAGCGCGCGCGAAGGTCCGCACGGCCGAAGCGCGCCGCACGCGCAAGCTCGGCCTGCGCAAGCACGGGTTCCATGGCCGCGACGTCCGCGGCGCTGCGGACGAGATCGCACGTCCACACGTCCACGTCCGTCGCGGGTGCGTCGAGCGCGACCGCGTGCACGCCGGGCACGGCTGAGACGGCGCGATGCTCGCCCATCAACGCGTCCGCCTTCCCGACGTCCTGGGCTTCGTGCTCGGCAGCATCTCGCGCTGGCCGCGGCGCGTGCTCGACGGATTCGGGTACGTCGCGTACGTGATCGTGTATCGCATCATCCGGTGGCGACGCAAGCTCTCGGCAACCAACATCGCCAACGCGTTCCCCGAGAAGAGCGACGAGGAGCGGCAGCAGATCCTCACCGAATCGTACCGTAACCTCGGCCGCTTCCTCGCCGAGTCGCTGTGGGGCTGGAACGCAAGCGCCGACGCGCTCGCGAGCCGCGTTCGCATCGTCAACCCGGAGCTCATCACCCGCTTCACCGGCAACGGCCAGTCCGTCGTGCTGCTCGCGGCGCACTTCTGCAACTGGGAGTGGCTGCTGCTCACCGCGGGCGTCGTGCTCAAGATTCCCATCGATGCCGTGTACAAGCCGCAGAAGGTCAGGAGCATCGACGAGTTCCTCCGCGCGCGCCGCTCGCGCTTCGGCGGCAACCCCATTCCGCACCAGAGCTTCATGTTCGAAGTGATGAAGCGCCGCAAGGAAGTGCGCGCGTATGCGCTCGTCGCCGACCACACGCCCAAGCATGACGAGGAGAAGCACTGGACGCGCTTCCTCAACCAGGACACCGCGTTCTACGTCGGGGCCGACAAGATCGCGAAGATCCTCAAGGCGCCGGTGATCTACGTCGCGATGCGCCGCGATGGTCCGGGCCGGTACAGCGTCGAGCTCATGCTGCTCGCCGAGCCGCCGTACGATCGCGACTCGGGGCCCGAGATCGTCGAGCGCTACGCGCGCATGCTGGAGCAGGAGATCCGGCGCAGCCCGGCCGACTGGCTGTGGCTGCACCGCAAGTGGAAGTACCAGAAGCCGCTGTACGCCTGATCAGCGCGTCTCGGCCTGTTTCTGCGCCAGGAACGCCGCCATCGCCCGCACCGTCGGGTACTCGAAGAAGTCGGTGACTTCGAGGTAGCCGGGATACGTCGCATCCACCCGCTCGTAGATCTGCGCGAGGGTGAGGGAGCCCGTGCCGAGCTCGAAGAGATTGTCGTCCGGCGACGAGCTTGCGGTTCGGCAGCGAGGCCTGGCAGATGGCAAGCAGCGTCTGCTCGAGGTCGCTGGCGGCCGACGACCTCGACCCGGCGCCGAGCGCTTCGAGCTCCTGCAGGACGCCGGCGAAGCGTCCCTCCTCGTAGTCGCGTGCCAGCGCGAAACGCTGGATCTTGCCGCTGGTCGTCTTGGGAAACTGCCGGACGGGAATCACCGCGGCGACCGGCGAGGCCCATGCGCTCGTTGACGACGCGGCTGACGGTGCGCGCCGTCTGGACGAAGGCGGCAAGATCGTCGCCCTTGTGCAGCAGGAACACGAGCACGTCGTCGGTGGCCGCGTGCGCAGGCCTGGTCCCTGCGGCCGCCGCGCGTCCGAGCTCGACGCCGGCGTGCTGCGCGATCACGAGCTCGATGTCCTGCGGATAGTGATTCTGCCCGGCGACGAACAGGATCTCCTTCACCCGTCCGGTGACCACGAGATCGCCGTCGATGCATGGTGCCGAGATCGCCCGTGTCGAGGAACCCGTCCGCCGTCCGCGACGCCGCCGTCAGCGCCGCGTCGTCGTAGTAGCCCGGACTGACGTTCGGCGCCGCGAATCAGGATGCGCCCGACGACGCGTTCCGCCACCGGGGCGCCATCCCCGTCGCGCGATGCGCACTTCGCAGCCTTGCACCGGTCGGCCGAGGCGCACGAGCTCGATGGCGTCGTCGGCGTCGTCCACGTGGCGCCGCGAACCACGTCGCCCGGGCCCAGCGCGTCGCGCGCCAGCCACTCCGTGCGTAACGGGCTGCCCGGCTCCGGAAACGTCACGGCGAGGCTCGCCTCGGCCAGGCCGTAGACCGGGAACATGACGTCCGCCCCAAGGCGCGCAGGCGCCATGCGCCGCCAGGAATTCGCGGCACAGCGCGGCGGCGATGGGCTCGGCGCCGTTGAAGATGACGCGCACGCGCGACAGGTCGAGCGATGCGACACGCTCCCCGTCGTGCGATCGCAGGTAGTGCATGTAGCCGAAGTTCGGCGAGCACGTCACGCTCACCCGGTGTTCGCGACGCCTTGGCGATCCACAGGCCGGGGCGTCGCACGAAGAGCGAGGTCGGCATGAGCCAGTGGTCGACGTTCGCGAACAGCGGGGTCAGGTGAAAGCCGATCAGCCCCATGTCGTGCGTCAGCGGCATCCACGACAGGCTCGCGTCGTCGTCGCGCGCGCGCACGCCCTTGGCAATCGCCTCGATGTTGGTCGCGAGATTGCGGTGCGTGAGGATGACGCCCTTGGGCTCGCTGGTCGAGCCCGACGAGAACTGGATCAGCGCGACGTCGTCGCCGGAGGCGCGATGCTCGATGCCGGCAATCGACACGTCGGCGATGTCGTCGAGGAACACCGTGCGCCTTTCGAGGCGCGCAAGCGCCTGCGCGAGGCCGTTGTCCGCGGCGTAGGTGCGCAGGCGGTCGAAGACCTTGCGCTCGGTGGCAAGCGTCGGCAACGGCAGGCGCTCGACCACGCGGAAGAACTTCGCCTTGTGCTCGTCGGCGTTGCCCGGCGCGAGCGGCACGGCCGTCACGCCGCCCAGCGCGCAGGCCCAGAACGTATCCACGAACGGCGGCGAGGCCGTCGACCAGGATCACCGCATGCGTGCCGGGGCGGCTGCCCGCGTCCTGGAGGTGGCGCAGGATGCCGAGCGCGCGCACCGCGAAGCTCCGCATACGAGACGCTGCGCTCGTTCGTCTCGCCCGCAATGTAGTGGACGCCGCGGGCGCTGCCGGCGACGGCATCGATCGCTTCCGGAAGCGTTGCGTACGGCATCAGCGGAGTTCCACGTTCATGTGCAGCGCGCGCCGGGGCCGCAGGTTCACATGCGCCTCGATCTCGACCGACTGCCCGGGCACGAGCGTCAGCCGGAACCTGCGGGCGAGCATGATCGCGTGCGCGTGCATCTCGATCAAGGCGAGATGCTCGCCGATGCACGCGCGCGGCCCCAGCCCGAACGGCAGGTAGGCGAACCGGTTGCGCGAAGCGACGGCATCGGGGAGGAAGCGATCGGGGTCGAATCGGCCGGCATCCCGCCAGTATCGCGGATGCCGGTGAACGAGGTACGGCGACACGAGAACATCGGTGCCCGTCGGGAAGCGCCAAATCTCCGATCCGCGACGCATGGATCGATCGCCGGGTGAGGAGCCAGCCGGGCGGATAGAGGCGGAGCGTCTCGTCCAGCACGCGCCGCGCGTACGGGTGCCGCGCGAGCGCGTCGTAGCCGGGCTCCTCGTCGGCGCCGTCGACCTCGTCGTGGAGCCGGCGCTCGACGTCGGGCGATTCGGCCAGCAGGTACCAGAGCCAGTTGAGCGAGCTCGCCGTCGTTTCGTGGCCGGCCACGATCAGCGTCATGATCTCGTCCAGCAGCTCGCGGTCCGACATCGGCTCGCCGGTGTGACGGTCGCGCGCGTCCAGCAGCAGCGACACGATGTCGCCGTGGCGCACGCCGTCGCGACGGCGGCGCTCCACGTCCTCCATGATCAGCTTGCCCAGCCGGCGAAACTTGTACGCGAACGCAAGATCGCGCGCCGTGTGATCGGTCAGCATGCGAGAACGCCGTCCCGAGCCGCGGCAGGTCGACGGCCGAACAGCGCGCGCAGGACGACTTCCAGCGTCGCCTCGCTCATGTCCTGCGTAAGGTTGATCGGCGCGCCTTGCCGGGCGGCAACCTCCCACCGCTGCGCGAGCCTTGCGCGTGGTCGCATGGATGTGCGGCATCCACGATGCGATCACGTTGCGGTGGAACGACGGCTGCATCATCTTGCGCTGGCGGCGCCAATGCTCGCCTTCGCTGGTCATGAGGCCGTTGCCGAGCAGTATCGCCACGCGCTCGATGCCGATTCCCTTGACGAAGTTGGCGTGACGGTCGACGAGCACGTGACGCACGTGGTCGGGATGCGAGAGCACCCAGAGGTCGCGGCCGAGGGCCGGCGAGTGGACGCGGAATGCGTCGCCGTGGCGCTCGAATTCACGGGCGAGAACGGGCAGCGCGTCGGTCTCGAAGGTGATGTCGAGCGTCGATGTCGCGAGCGGCGGCTCGTGTGACGCAATCGCTTGCACGCGCATATCGTTGTTCTTCGCAGGAAAGTCTTCGAGCGCGCCTCGTCGCAACGGTTCACGTGCAAGATGTGGTTGCAATCCAGGCGTCGGAAGATTATAATTTCACCTCTTCGCGCACCGCGTGTGCGCGAAATCCTCCCAAAGTGGCAACGCAAGACAACGGGGGGCGGTCGCTCTGATGGAATGCAAGAAGACACGGAACGCAAGCCGTGTTTTCGCGGTCAGAGAAACCCTTGGCTCTTTAACAATTTGCAACCGATAGGTGTGGGTGCTCGTTGTGGACCTGGTGTCGTGGCGACGGTTTCGGCCGAAGTTGTGATGCTGGGCTCCAAGACAAACGAAGTGCTCACACTGCACAAGAAGCTTGTTCTCTTAGGCCGCGAGGCTTTGGGGGATGAGGTTCAACGTCAGTATGAGTTTAAAGCTTTGACAAGATCGAACTGAAGAGTTTGATCCTGGCTCAGATTGAACGCTGGCGGCATGCTTTACACATGCAAGTCGAGCGGCAGCGCGGGGGCAACCCTGGCGGCGAGCGGCGAACGGGTGAGGAATACATCGGAACGTGCCCGAGAGTGGGGGATAACGCCGCGAAAGCGGCGCTAATACCGCATATTCTCCGAGGAGGAAAGTGGGGGACCTGCAAGGGCCTCACGCTCACGGAGCGGCCGATGTCGGATTAGCTAGTTGGTGGGGTAAAGGCTTACCAAGGCGACGATCCGTAGCTGGTCTGAGAGGATGATCAGCCACACTGGGACTGAGACACGGCCCAGACTCCTACGGGAGGCAGCAGTGGGGAATTTTGGACAATGGGGGCAACCCTGATCCAGCCATGCCGCGTGCGGGAAGAAGGCCTTCGGGTTGTAAACCGCTTTTAGTCGGGAAGAAAAGATCACGGATAACACCTGTGGTTCTTGACGGTACCGGCGGAATAAGCACCGGCTAACTACGTGCCAGCAGCCGCGGTAATACGTAGGGTGCGAGCGTTAATCGGAATTACTGGGCGTAAAGCGTGCGCAGGCGGTTCGTTAAGTCAGATGTGAAAGCCCCGGGCTCAACCTGGGAACTGCATTTGAAACTGGCGGGCTTGAGTGTGGCAGAGGGGGGTGGAATTCCGCGTGTAGCAGTGAAATGCGTAGAGATGCGGAGGAACACCGATGGCGAAGGCAGCCCCCTGGGCCAACACTGACGCTCAGGCACGAAAGCGTGGGGAGCAAACAGGATTAGATACCCTGGTAGTCCACGCCCTAAACGATGCTCACTAGGTGTTGGGGAAGCGATTCCTTGGTACCGTAGCTAACGCGTGAAGTGAGCCGCCTGGGGAGTACGGCCGCAAGGTTAAAACTCAAAGGAATTGACGGGGACCCGCACAAGCGGTGGATGATGTGGATTAATTCGATGCAACGCGAACAACCTTACCTACCCTTGACATGTCTGGAAGGCTGCTGAAAGGTGGCTGTGCCCGAAAGGGAACCGGAACACAGGTGCTGCATGGCTGTCGTCAGCTCGTGTCGTGAGATGTTGGGTTAAGTCCCGCAACGAGCGCAACCCTTGTCCCTAGTTGCTACGCAAGGGCACTCTAGGGAGACTGCCGGTGACAAACCGGAGGAAGGTGGGGATGACGTCAAGTCCTCATGGCCCTTATGGGTAGGGCTTCACACGTCATACAATGGACGGTACAGAGGGTTGCCAACCCGCGAGGTGGAGCCAATCCCAGAAAGCCGTTCGTAGTCCGGATCGCAGTCTGCAACTCGACTGCGTGAAGTCGGAATCGCTAGTAATCGCGGATCAGCATGTCGCGGTGAATACGTTCCCGGGTCTTGTACACACCGCCCGTCACACCATGGGAGCGGGATGTACCAGAAGTAGGTAGGCTAACCGCAAGGGGGCCGCTTACCACGGTGCGTTTCGTGACTGGGGTGAAGTCGTAACAAGGTAGCCGTATCGGAAGGTGCGGCTGGATCACCTCCTTTCTCGGAAACAGGGATCAGAGGTCAGGGATCAGGGATCAGAAATGGACCTGCGACCGCTCTGACTTCCCCCACATGACGAGTACCCACAACCTATCGGTTGCACGAGCAAGCAAACGTGCAATGAGAAGACACCGGGCCTGTAGCTCAGTTGGTTAGAGCACCGTCTTGATAAGGCGGGGGTCGATGGTTCGAATCCATCCAGACCCACCAGTGACAGGGTCAGGTGACAGGCAGCAGTCTCTGGCGAACCGGGGCTGTAGCTCAATTGGGAGAGCGCCTGCTTTGCAAGCAGGAGGTCGTCGGTTCGATCCCGTCCAGCTCCACCAGTCAGGTTCTATCGGTTGCACGACACAGCACTTCAGCAGTGCGCTCGGCATCGAGCGCAGTTCTGAACGCTGTATCGCTCTTTAACAATTAGGAAGGTAAGGGTGTATCGAGCTTGATGAGAGCTCGGTACGCAATAGGGTTGAGTTGTATCTTTACAAGACCCGGTGCGCTGGAAACAAAAGGCTGGCGCATCGGGGTTGGCGCGACACGACGTAAACGGTGGGCTTCTCAAGGGTCCACAGTTATGGAGTCAAGCGACTAAGTGCATGTGGTGGATGCCTAGGCGATTACAGGCGATGAAGGACGTGGCAGCCTGCGAAAAGCTGCGGGGAGCTGGCAAACGAGCATTGATCCGCAGATGTCCGAATGGGGAAACCCGGCCCGCGAGGGTCACTCCTGGCTGAATACATAGGTCAGGTAGAGCGAACCCGGTGAACTGAAACATCTTATGTAGCCGGAGGAACAGAAATCAACCGAGATTCCCAGAGTAGTGGCGAGCGAAATGGGACGAGCCTGCAAGAGTTATCTTTTGTCTTAGTGGAACGCTCTGGAAAGGGCGGCCGTAGTGGGTGACAGCCCCGTACGCGAAAAGACGAAGGTGGGACTAAGCTTGCGACAAGTAGGGCGGGACACGTGAAATCCTGTCTGAAGATGGGGGGACCATCCTCCAAGGCTAAATACTCGTAATCGACCGATAGTGAACAAGTACCGTGAGGGAAAGGTTAAAAGAACCCCGGAAGGGGAGTGAAATAGATTCTGAAACCGCATGCATACAAACAGTGGGAGCCTGGGCAACCGGGTGACTGCGTACCTTTTGTATAATGGGTCAGCGACTTACGTTCTGTAGCAAGCTTAACCGCATAGGGTAGGCGCAGCGAAAGCGAGTCCGAATAGGGCGATCTTAGTTGCAGGGCGTAGACCCGAAACCGGATGATCTAGCCATGGCCAGGCTGAAGGTGGGGTAACACCTACTGGAGGGCCGAACCCACTCCCGTTGAAAAGGTAGGGGATGAGCTGTGGCTAGGGGTGAAAGGCTAAACAAATCCGGAAATAGCTGGTTCTCTCCGAAAACTATTGAGGTAGTGCCTCCTGTATCACTGCCGGGGGTAGAGCACTGTAATGGTTGTGGGGGTCATAGCGATCTACTACGCCATAGCAAACTCCGAATACCGGCAAGTGCGAGCAGGGGAGACAGACATCGGGTGCTAACGTCCGGTGTCGAGAGGGAAACAACCCAGACCGCCGATTAAGGTCCCCAAGATCTAGCTAAGTGGGAAACGAGGTGGGAAGGCTCAGACAGCCAGGATGTTGGCTTAGAAGCAGCCATCATTTAAAGAAAGCGTAATAGCTCACTGGTCGAGTCGTCCTGCGCGGAAGATGTAACGGGGCTCAAGCTAGGCACCGAAATCGCGGATTCAGGGATCAGAATTCAGGGATCAGGAATCAGATTGGCAGCAGCGCATCGATTCGAGGAATTGGAGGTGTTCCAACGGGCCTACAAGGTCTCGCTGGACATTCATCGATTCACTCTGACGATGCCGCAGATCGAACAGCGCATTCTGGCGGATCAACTCCGTCGCGCGAGCAAATCGATCTGCGCCAATCTGGCCGAAGGCTTTGGCAAACAAGGCCTGTCCAAAACCGAGATTCAGACGCTTCGTTCTGATGAGCATCGGCTCAGCAGACGAGATGCGTGTCTGGCTTCGGTATTGCCTTGATCTGGAATATCTTGATCCGCAGAAGTGGGAGCAATGGCGAAACGAGTACGAAGAGATCGCCAAGATGCTGCAGGGTCTCAGTAAGAGCTTGAGCTAACTCAGCGCGAGTTTTACTGATCCCTGATTCCTGACTTCTGATCCCTGGATGGTAGGAGAGCGTTCCGTAGGCCTGTGAAGGTGTCTCGTAAGGGATGCTGGAGGTATCGGAAGTGCGAATGCTGACATGAGTAGCGATAAACAAGGTGAAAGTCCTTGTCGCCGTAAGCCCAAGGTTTCCTGCGCCACGTGCATCGGCGCAGGGTGAGTCGGCCCCTAAGACGAGGGCGAGAGCCGTAGTCGATGGGAAACAGGTCAATATTCCTGTACCGATCTGCAATGCGATGGGGGGACGGAGAAGGTTATGCCGGCCGGGTGTTGGATGTCCCGGTTCAAGCGTGTAGACGTGCCTGGTAGGCAAATCCGCCGGGCTTAGTCGAGGCGTGTTAACGAGGACTGGCTTGCCAGTTCGAAGTGGCGGATACCCTGCTCCCAGGAAAAGCCTCTAAGCTTCAGTTGCAGATTGACCGTACCGCAAACCGACACAGGTGGGCGAGCTGAATATGCTCAGGCGCTTGAGAGAACTCGGGTGAAGGAACTCGGCAAATTGACACCGTAACTTCGGGATAAGGTGTGCCCTCATTAGGTGAACCCGTACAGGGGGAGCCGAGAAGGGCTGCAAAAAATCGGTGGCTGCGACTGTTTAACAAAAACACAGCACTCTGCTAACACGAAAGTGGACGTATAGGGTGTGACGCCTGCCCGGTGCCGGAAGGTTAAATGATGGGGTGCAAGCTCTTGATTGAAGCCCCGGTAAACGGCGGCCGTAACTATAACGGTCCTAAGGTAGCGAAATTCCTTGTCGGGTAAGTTCCGACCTGCACGAATGGCGTAACGATGGCCACGCTGTCTCCACCCGAGACTCAGCGAAGTTGAAGTGTTTGTGAAGATGCAATCTCCCCGCGGCAAGACGGAAAGACCCCGTGCACCTTTACTGTAGCTTTGCATTGGACTGTGATGAGGTTTGTGTAGGATAGCTGGGAGGCTTTGAAGCGGGGGCGCTAGCCCTCGTGGAGCCAACGTTGAAATACCAGCCTGACGTCATTGCGGTTCTAACCTAGGTCCATTATCTGGATCGGGGACCGTGCATGGTAGGCAGTTTGACTGGGGCGGTCTCCTCCCAAAGCGTAACGGAGGAGCTCGAAGGTTCGCTTAGCGCGGTCGGACATCGCGCTTGACGTGCAAGGGCACAAGCGAGCTTGACTGCGAGACTGACAAGTCGAGCAGGTACGAAAGTAGGACCTAGTGATCCGGTGGTTCTGTATGGAAGGGCCATCGCTCAACGGACAAAAGGTACGCCGGGGATAACAGGCTGATACCGCCCAAGAGTTCATATCGACGGCGGTGTTTGGCACCTCGATGTCGGCTCATCACATCCTGGGGCTGAAGCCGGTCCCAAGGGTATGGCTGTTCGCCATTTAAAGTGGTACGTGAGCTGGGTTCAAAACGTCGTGAGACAGTTTGGTCCCTATCTGCCGTGGGCGTTGGAGATTTGACGGGGGCTGCTCCTAGTACGAGAGGACCGGAGTGGACGTACCGCTGGTGTACCAGTTGTCTCGCCAGAGGCATCGCTGGGTAGCTACGTACGGAAGCGATAACCGCTGAAAGCATCTAAGCGGGAAACGTGCCTGAAGATGAGATCTCCCGGGGACTTGATCCCCCTGAAGGACCGTGGCAGACCACCACGTTGATAGGCCGGGTGTGGAAGCGCAGTAATGCGTTGAGCTAACCGGTACTAATAATCCGTGCGGCTTGACTCCATAATTGTGGGTCTTCAGGGATCAGTGATCAGGTATCAGGCATCAGAAGATGCCTGACCGATCCGAAGCGACCGCGCCAAGATACGACTCAACCCAACCCTTACCTTCTGATCAGCAGCCGGTCAGACATACGCGCGATACGCGGCACTTTTCTGATCCCTGATCCCTGACCTCTGATCACCTGCTACGCCTGACGACAATAGCCTGCTGGAACCACGCCTTCCCATCCCGAACAGGACCGTGAAACGGCAGCACGCCGATGATAGTACGGAGTTCCCGTGCGAAAGTAGGTCATTGTCAGGCACCTCCAAGCAAAACGCCCAGCGAATCATCGCTGGGCGTTTTGCTTTGTTCGTAACGACGGTCACGTGCGATCATCCCGCGCGTGAAACGCGTCCTTCGCAAGCTCGTCCCGCGCTCGCTGCGACGTGCGCTCGGCAAGCGCGCCTATCACGCGCTCGTCGTCGCCGACGCGATCCTTCACAAGGGATCGCCGCTCAAGCCGCCGCAAGCCATCACTTCGGTCGGCAGCGGGGACTTCGAAGCCGTCGGCGAAGAGTTCCTCCGTCACTTTCGCGCATTCGCGCAGCTCGCGCCGCACGACCGCGTGCTCGACGTCGGGTGCGGCATCGGGCGAATGGCGATACCGCTCACGCGATATCTCGACGGCAGCGGCAGCTACGACGGCTTCGACGTGGTGCCGCACGGCATCGAATGGTGCCGACGTCGCATCACCTCGCGCTTCCCGAATTTCCGCTTCCGCTGCGTCTCCGTGCGCAACGACGACTACAACCCGGAAGGCGCCGTCGGCGCCGACGAGTTCGTGTTTCCGTACCACGACGACTCGTTCGACTTCGTCTTCCTGACGTCCGTGTTCACGCACATGATGCCGCATGAATCCGCGCATTACCTGCGGGAGATCGGACGCGTACTTGCCCCCGGCGGCCGTTGCGTCAGCACCTGGTTCCTCCTGACGGACGAGGCGCGCGAGCTCGTTGCACAAGCGCGGTGCACGCTTGCGTTTCGCCACGCGATTGCACACGGGATGACGACCAATCCGGACGTGCCGGGCGAAGCGATCGCCGTCGACGAGCAGTACGTGCGGGACTCGCACCGGGCGGGCGGCCTGGAGGTCGAGGACCCGGTCCGGTACGGGTCGTGGAGCGGCCGCCCTGCGCACGTCTCCTATCAGGACATCGTCGTTTCCCGCCGGCGCGCACATGCGCCGACCGACGTTGAATTTGGTTAGACTAATGTACATGCCGACGACAACGATCCTGCGCGGCGCCATGCGCGCCGTGCTCGCTTGTGCAGCCGTCACGCTTGCCCCGATCGCCGCGCCCGCCCACGCGGTGTCGCTGCTGCCGCAGGAAGTGTTCGCCACGGGCGGATATACGAGCGGCGCATTCGTCGCGATCTATGGCGGCGGCGCGAGCTGGGATCTCAAGGAACGACCCCCGGCGCGCGACGAATCGGGCCTCGGCATCCGACTCGACGCGCAGGTCGCCTACTGGCTCGGCAAGGGAAATCCGACGCCGAACACGCAAGTGTGGGATTTCAGCGCCACGCCCGTCTTTCGCTGGACGTTCACCAGGCCGGACACGCCCCGGCTGTTCGTCGAAGGCGGTCTCGGCATCCATCTGCTGTCGGCGACGCGCATCAACAACGACCGCATCTTCAGCACCCACTTCCAGTTCGGCGAGATGCTCGGTGTCGGCACGGCGTTCGGTCCGCGCAACGCGTACGAAGTCCGGCTGTTCGTGCAGCACGTGTCGAACGCGGGGATCAAGCTGCCCAACTGGGGCCTTACGTATCCCGGCATCACGCTGAGCTACGCGCTTCCCTGATCTTAGCGTTTGCGGTCGTAGCGAAACGACAGCATGCTCACCGACGCGAGGTCGATGCCGTCCGTGACCACGGACATCTCGTCCTCGTCTCGCTGCGCGCCCGCGATGTAGAGCATCGGCAAATAATGATCGGGCGTCGGGACTGACATCGCGGCGGGCTCACCTAGCAGGTGATAGTCGACGAGTGGCGCGTGCTCCCTGCGTGACAGGAAGTCGCGCACGGCCTCGTTGAATTGCAACGCCCATGGGTACGCCGTCGCGCCGTCTTCCCAGCGCACGACGCGCAGGTTGTGGACGACGTTGCCGCTGCCGACCAGCATGATGCCTTCGTCGCGCAGTGCGGCGAGCCTTCGTCCCAGCTCGTAGTGGAATTGCGGCGGCCGCGTGCCGTCGATCGCGAGCTGCACAATGGGCACGTCGGCTTGCGGATACACGTGGCACAGCACCGACCACGTCCCGTGGTCGAGTCCCCATTCGTCGTCCATGCGAACGTCGAGCGGCGCGAGCAGCGATTGCACGCGCGCGGCGAGCGCGGGGTCGCCAGGCGCGGGATACTCGAACTGCGTGCAGCGCGGCGGGAAATCCGCCGAAGTCGTGGATCGTCGGCGGGTTGCGCATCGCCGTCACCGCGGTTCCGCGGACGTACCAGTGCGCGGAGATCGCGAGGATCGCCTTCGGCCTGTCGTGCTCACGCCCGATCGCCGACCACGCCTCGGTGTGCGCGTTGCGCTCGATCGCGTTCATCGGGCTCCCGTGGCCGAGGAAGATGGCAGGCGCGGTCATCGCTTATCCCGGCAGCACGATGTCCCACGTCACTGCGACCGACCCGTCTTCGGCGCCGCGGGCCCGATCGATGAAGCGGCCGGTCGACGCGCGCCGATCCTCCGCATCGAGATGGCGGTACAGGCCGTCGCGCTCGTTCCGCGGCTCGCCTTCGAAGAACATCTGCGTCGTGAGTCGGTTCCTGCCGCCGATCACGATGAAGTGGATGTGCGGCGTGCGGCCCGAATAGGGTGGCGGCTTGATCGTCTTGATGCGGAACTGGCCGTCGCTTCCCGCGCGCAAGCTGCCGTATCCCTGGAAATCCGGGTCGAGCGGTCCGCTCGAATCGGTATCGGCGGGATGGACGTAGCGTCCGAACGCATTCGCCTGCCACAGCTCGAGCGTGGCGCCGCCCTGCGGCCTGCCGCCGGTGTCGAGCACGCGTCCCGTGACGTAGAGGATTGTTCCTTGCGCGACGTCCTCCGCGGCCCGCGACGCGCGTTAGGTCAGCGTCGATGTCCACCGGCTTTTGCGCAGGATAGAACGGCCCGAGCGCGTTCGCCGGCGTGGCGCGCAACGTCTCGGCATGCGCGATTCCGCTGGCCAGAAGCATCGACGCGGCGGCCCCGTGCAACACGCGCCGGCGCATGCGAGAGGTATCGCGCGGCGTCGGATGCAGCCTCATCGCCGCTTGCTTCCGCCGAGGAGCGAGCCCAGCATGCCGCGCACGAGTGCGCCGGTGACGGCCGTCGTGGCGGTGCGGCCCGCGCTCTTCGCCATCGCTTCGAGCATGCCTTCGCGATGTCCGCCGCGCGGTCCCGTCGTGCCCAGCAGGATGTCCTTGAGCCCGCCCATCATCGCCGCCGGCTTGCGGCGTGGCGCCCGGCGTCCGCGCCGGCGGCCGGCGCGCTCGCCGCCGCACGCGCCTTGAGCTTTTCGTACGCCGACTCGCGGTCCACGTCCTTGTCGTAGACGCCGGCCACGGGCGAGGCGGCCATCACCGCCTTGCGCTCCTCGGGCGTGATGGGTCCGATGCGGCTCGCGGGCGGCAGGATGTACGCGCGCTCGACGACCGTCGGACGTCCCTTTTCGTCGAGGAACGAGACGAGAGCCTCGCCGACGGCGAGCTCGGTGATCGCGGCCTCCGTGCTGAACTTCGGATTCGCGCGCATCGTTTCGGCCGCCGCTTTCACGGCTTTCTGATCGCGCGGCGTGAAGGCGCGCAACGCGTGCTGCACGCGATTGCCGAGCTGCCCGAGCACCGTGTCCGGAACGTCGAGCGGATTCTGCGTCACGAAGAACACGCCCACGCCCTTGGAGCGGATGAGCCGCACGACTTGCTCGATCTTCTCGAGCAACGGCTTCGGCGCATCGGTGAACAGCAGGTGCGCCTCGTCGAAGAAGAACACGAGCTTCGGCTTGTCGCGATCGCCGACCTCGGGCAGGCGCTCGTACAGCTCCGACAAGAGCCACAGCAGGAGCGTCGAGTACACCTTGGGGGACTGCATCAGGCGATCGGCCGCGAGGATGTTGATCACACCCTTGCCGTCGACCGTCTGCAGAAGGTCGTCGACGTTCAGCATCGGCTCGCCGAGGAACTTGCCGGCGCCCTGCTGCTCGAGCGTCAGGAGGCCGCGCTGGATGGCGCCGATCGACGCCGCGGATACGTTGCCGTAGTTGGTCTGGAATTGCTGCGCATTGTCCCCAACATGCTGGAGCAGGGCGCGCAGGTCCTTGAGGTCGAGCAGCAGCAGGCCGTTGTCGTCGGCGATCTTGAAAGCGAGCGTGAGGACGCCTTCCTGCGTCTCGTTGAGGTTCAGCACGCGCGACAGCAAGAGGGGCCCGAGGTCGGAGACGGTCGCCCGCACCGGATGGCCCTGTTCGCCGAACAGGTCCCAGAAGGCGACGGGAAATCCTTCGAACTTGGGTCTATCAGCGCCGATCGTCTTCAAACGTTCGTCGAGCTTGGGCGTCGCCTGGCCCGCCTGGCTCAAGCCGGCCAGGTCGCCTTTGACGTCGGCCATGAAGATGGGCACGCCGATCGACGACAGCCGCTCGGACATGACCTGAAGGGAGACGGTCTTGCCGGTGCCCGTGGCGCCGGTGATGAGGCCATGGCGATTGGCAAGGCCGGGCAGGAGATCGAGGGTCATGTCGCCGTGGATGGCGATCGGAAGCGGTTCGGCCATGGCGTTTTCCTTGCGATGCATCGTCGGATGCGCAGAGTTTAGCCCGTCGGCAAGTGCACGGCGGCTGGCGGAATGCGGGCACTTCAAAAACCCGCGCGGATTTGATACAATTTCGGGCTATCCGGACGACGGTCGACATAGAAGAAATGGGCTGGGCACAGCCCATTTTTTTTTCGGCCGGCGGGTTGCATTTACTTTGAAAGAGCGCGTGACACGAGGAGCAACGCTGGGACAACTGCTCGAGGCGACGATCCCGCCCATGGGATTCGAGCTCGTGGACTGGGAGATTCAGCCCAGGGCAAGGCTCGTGCGCGTCTTCATCGACAAGCGGGGTCACCCGAATGAGGGCGTGACAGTGGAGGATTGCGCACGGGTGAGCAACCACCTCACCCACCTTTTCACGGTGGAGAACGTCGATTACGACCGGCTCGAAGTGAGCTCGCCCGGTCTCGACCGGCCGTTGAAGAAGCTCGACGACTTCGCGCGCTTCGCGGGCGAGGAAGCGCAGCTCCACCTGCATGAATTGACCGACGGCGCGCGCCGCCTCAAAGGCCGCATCAAGGAAGTGCGGCGCGGCCTCGAGGGCGACGAACGTAGTACTTGAAACGGACAAGGGCGCGCGGACGATCCCCATCGGGGCGATCGACAAGGCGCGCCTGGTGCCGAAGATCGATTGGAGAAAAGGCAAATGAATCGCGAACTCTTGCTCCTCGTGGACGCTCTCGCGCGCGAGAAGAACGTTCCAAAGGAAATCGTCTTCGTGGCGCTCGAATCCGCGCTCGCGTCGGCGACGAAGAAGCGCTTCCCGAGCCAGGAGATCGACGCGCGCGTGTCCATCGACCGCGAGACGGGCGATTACGACTCGTTCCGGCGCTGGACCATCGTGCCCGACGAGGACCACGAGGAGCCCGCGCACCAGATCGCGATCACCGATGCGGCCGAGCGCGACCCCGAGCTCAAGCTCGGCGACATCGTTGAAGAGCCGCTCGAGCCGATCGAGTTCGGCCGCATCGGCGCGCAAGCCGCCAAGCAGGTCATCCTGCAGAAGATCCGCGACGCCGAGCGCGAGCAGATCCTCAACGACTTCCTCGAGCGCGACGACAACCTCCTGACCGGCACGGTCAAGCGCATCGAGCGCGGCAACGTGATCGTCGAGTCGGGCCGCATCGAAGGCGTGATCCCGCGCGACCAGCTCATCCAGAAGGAAATGCTTCGCGTCGGCGACCGCGTGCGCGCCTACGTCATGAAGATCGACCGCACGGCGAAGGGCCCGCAGCTGATCCTCTCCCGCGTGTCGCCCGACTTCCTCGTGCGCCTGTTCGAGCTCGAGGTCCCCGAGATCGAGGAAGGCCTGATCGAGATCAAGGCCGCGGCCCGCGACCCCGGCATCCGCGCGAAGATCGCGGTCAAGTCCAACGACCCGCGCCTCGATCCGCAAGGCACCTGCATCGGCATGCGCGGCTCGCGCGTCACCGCGGTGACCAACGAGCTCGCGGGCGAGCGCGTCGACATCATCCTGTTCTCGGAAGATCCCGCGAAGTTCGTCATCAACGCGCTCGCGCCGGCGGAAGTGCAGAGCATCCTCGTCGACGAGGAGAAGCACGCGATGGACGTCGTGGTGGACGAGGAGAACCTCGCCATCGCGATCGGGCGCAGCGGACAGAACGTGCGCCTCGCCTCCGAGCTCACCGGGATGGCAGCTCAACCTCATGAGCGTGGAAGAGTCGCAGCAGAAGCAGGAGAGCGAGACCGGGCGCCTGCGCACGCTGTTCATGGATCGCCTCGACGTCGACGAGGAAGTCGCCGACATCCTGATCTCGGAAGGCTTCACGTCGCTCGAGGAAGTCGCGTACGTGCCGATCAACGAGATGCTCGAGATCGAGTCGTTCGACGAGGACACGGTGAACGAGCTTCGCAGCCGCGCACGCAATGCGCTGCTCACCGAGGCGATCGTGCGCGAGGAATCGGTGGAGAACGTCGAGGAGGCGCTCTTGAGCCTCGACGGCATGGATACGGACGTGGCGAGCAAGCTCGCGCAGCACGGCGTCACGACGCGCGACTCGCTCGCCGATCTCGCGACCGACGAGCTGACCGAGATGACCGGCATCAGCGACGAGCGCGCGGTCGATCTCATCATGAAGGCGCGCGCTCACTGGTTCGAGCCGCAGCCGGAAGCGGCCGCCGCGACGACCGCGAGCAAGTGACGAGGCAGGAGAAATAACGCATGGCCCAGACCACCATCGAACAATTCGCATCCGAGCTCAAGATGCCGGCCGGCGCGCTGCTGGAGCAGCTGTCCGCCGCCGGCGTCGACGCGAAGAAATCGGGCGACAACCTGACCGAGCAGGACAAGACGCGCCTGCTCGATTACCTGCGCAAGCAGCACGGCGCGCAGGGCGACGCGAAGAAGCGCATCACGCTCACGCGCAAGCAGACCACGCGAGATCAAGGCCGCGGACTCGAGCGGCAAGTCGCGCACGATCCAGGTCGAGGTGCGCAAGAAGCGCGTGCTGGTGCGCCGCGAGGACGAGGCTGCGGCCGCTCCCGCCGCCGCGGCGCCCGTCGAGGAGATCGAGACAGCGCCGGTGATCGAGCCGGAAGTCGTCGCAGCAGCCCCGGTCGTCGAGGAAGCGCCGCCGCCGCCTCCGGAGCCCGCCCCCGCACCGGCGCCTGCGCCTGTGCCGGCCCCCGTCGCTGCCGCGCCGTCGCACCTTTCGGCGCAAGGAAATCGCCGCGCGCGAGGAAGAGTCGCGCAAGGCGCAGGCGCTTTCCGAAGCGCCAGCAGGAGGAGCTCAAGGAAAAGCAGGACCGCGAAGCCGCGCGCAAGACGAAGAAGGAGCGCGACGCGGAAGACGCGGCCAAGGCCGCGGAAGCCGCGGCAAAAGCGGCCTGCGGAAGGCAAGCAGGCGCCGGCCGCCGCCGACGCGAAGAAGGAAGGCACGCTGCACCGCCCGACGGCGAAGCAGGGCGACAAGCGCGGCGATCGTCCCACCAAGAAGGCGCCCGGCCAGGTGTTCCAGGAAGAAGCCGCGCGCCGGCGCGCGCTCAAGCTGCGCGGCGACACCGGCGGCGCCGCAGGTGCGCCGGGATGGCGCGGCCCGAAGATGGGCGGGCGCCATCGCGACGACGACGGCGGCGACGCGTCGGGCGCGCAAGGACCCGTGGTGCGCGAAGTGACGGTGCCGGAGACGATCACCGTCGCGGAGCTCGCGCACAAGATGTCGGTCAAGGCGACCGAGGTCATCAAGGCCATGATGAAGCTCGGCACCATGGTGACCATCAACCAGAACCTCGACCAGGAGACGGCGATGATCGTCGTCGAGGAAATGGGCCACAAGGCGGTCGCTGCGAAGCTCGACGACCCCGATTCGCTGCTCGCGGAAACGCACGCGCAATCGGCTGCCGAGCTCCTGCCGCGTCCGCCGGTCGTCACGGTGATGGGCCACGTCGACCACGGCAAGACGTCGCTGCTCGACACCATCCGCCGCACGCGTGTCGCGAGCGGCGAGGCCGGCGGCATCACGCAGCACATCGGCGCCTATCACGTGGAGACCGACAAGGGCGTGATCACGTTCCTCGATACGCCGGGCCACGAAGCGTTCACGGCAATGCGTGCGCGCGGCGCGAAGGTCACCGACATGGTCGTGCTCGTGGTCGCCGCCGACGACGGCGTCATGCCGCAGACCAAGGAAGCGATCGCGCATGCGAAGGCGGCGAACGTGCCGCTGGTCGTCGCGATCAACAAGATCGACAAGCCCGAAGCCAATCCCGATCGCGTGAAGCAGGAGCTCGTCGCGGAAAGCGTGCTGCCCGAGGAATACGGCGGCGACGTGCAGTTCATCCACGTGTCGGCGCGCACCGGGCGAGGGCATCGATCGCCTGCTCGACGGATTGCTGCTGCAGGCCGAGGTGCTCGAGCTCGCGCCGCGAAGGATGCGCCCGCGAAGGGCATCGTGATCGAGGCGCGCCTCGACAAGGGCCGCGGCCCGGTCGCGACGGTGCTCGTGCAGTCGGGCACGCTGAAGCGCGGCGACATCGTGCTCGCAGGCGCCGTGTTCGGCCGCGTGCGCGCGATGGCCGACGAGAACGGCAAGCCGGTGAACGAAGCCGGGCCCGGCGATTCCCGTCGAGATCCAGGGACTGTCCGACGTTCCGCTGGCCGGCGAGGACGTGATGGTGCTCGGCGACGAGCGCAAGGCGCGCGAGATCGCGCTGTTCCGCCAGGGCAAGTTCCGCGACGTGAAGCTCGCCAAGCAGCAGGCGGCCAAGCTCGAGAACATGTTCGGCGAAGTCGGCGAGGCCGCGGTCAAGACGCTCGCGCTCATCGTCAAGGCCGACGTCCAGGGCAGCTACGAAGGCCTGTCGCAGGCGTTGACGAAGATGTCGACCGACGAGGTGAAGGTCAACATCGTGCATGCGGCCGTCGGCGGCATCACGGAGTCCGACATCAATCTCGCGCTCGCGTCGAAGGCGGTCGTGGTCGGCTTCAACGTTCGTGCGGATGCGCAGGCGCGCAAGCTCGCCGAAGGCAGCGGCGTGCAGATCCGCTACTACAACATCATCTACGACGCGGTCGACGACGTGAAGGCCGCGCTGTCCGGCATGCTCTCGCCCGAGCAGAAGGAGAACACCCTCGGCCTCGTCGAGGTGCGCGAGGTCTATCGCATCTCGAAGGTCGGCACCGTGGCGGGTTGCTACGTGCTCGAGGGCCTCGTGCGCCGCGGCGCGCGCGTGCGACTGCTGCGCGACAGCGTGGTCGTGCACGAAGGCGAGCTCGACTCGCTCAAGCGCTTCAAGGACGACGTGCGCGAGGTCAAGGCCGGGTTCGAATGCGGCCTCTCGCTCAAGAACTACAACGACGTGCAGAAGGGCGATCACCTCGAGGTGTTCGAGATCGTCGAGGTCTCGCGGACACTGTAATGCCGAAGAAGCATTCGCAGCGCGCGCAGCGGGTCGGCGACCAGATCCAGAAGGAGCTCGCCGACCTCCTGCGCCACGAAGTGAAGGACCCGCGCGTGGGGCCGGTCACGGTGACGAGCGTCGAGGTCTCGCCTGACCTGTCGCATGCGAAGGTGCACTTCACGCATCTTGCCGGCCGCGAGCAGGGCGATGATGCAGTCGACGCGCTGTCGCGCACCGCGGGCTTCCTGCGCCGCGAGCTTTCGCATCGCCTCAACCTGTACTCGGTGCCCGAGCTTCACTTCGCCTACGACGACTCGATCGAGCATGGCATGAAGCTGTCGCAGCTCATCGACGACGCCGTCGCGGCGGACAAGAAATTTCCCGCGGAGTAGTCACGAACGCGCCGCGCATCGCGCGCCGCCGCGTCGACGGCGTTCTCCTGCTCGACAAGCCGGTCGGCGTCACGTCGAACGCGGCGCTGCAGATCGCCAAGCGCCTGTATCGCGCGGAGAAGGCGGGCCACACGGGCACGCTCGACCCGCTCGCGTCGGGACTGCTCCCGCTCTGCTTCGGCGAGGCGACCAAGTTCGCGCAGGCGCTGCTCGACGAACGCAAGGAGTATGTCGCCGACGTTCGCTTCGGCGTAGCGACGTCGACCGGGGATGCGGAAGGCGACATCGTGGAGGAGTGCGCCATCGCGTTCGCGCGCACGGACCTCGACGAGGCGTTGAAGGGATTCCTGGGGACCATCCGGCAGCTTCCTCCTCGCTACTCGGCGCTCAAGCACAAGGGTAGGAACTATTACGAGTATGCGCGCGCTGGTATCGAGATCCCGCGTGTCGAGCGCGAGGTTCGCATCGATGCGATCGATGTCGTCGACTGGGCGCCGCCATTGGCAGTCCTGCGCATCGGCTGTTCGAAGGGCACCTACATTCGAACGCTCGCCGAGGACATCGGCCGCGCGGTGGGCAGCTGTGCGCACATTGCGGGGTTGCGACGAACCGCGGTCGGTGAGCTCACCCTGGCGCAGGCGATAACGCTGGCCGAGCTCGAGGCAAGCGAATACAGCGAGCGCGACGCATTGCTGCTTTCGCCGGAAACACTGGTCATGGCGCTATTGCCGCTCGAGGCGAGCGTCGAGACCGTCATCGCGCTCACTCACGGTCGGCCCGTGCTGGCGGGAGACACCGCGCCGGGCCGCTACCGGTGCCGTTCGGCAGGGCGCTTCGCGGGTACCGTCGAAGTCGATTGCGGCGGGCTCATCCGCCCGCTGCGGATGCTGCGTCCGCCCGTCACTCCCGCCGAGGCCTCGTAGGGCGACGAAGGCTTCGGCGGGTTGCGATCGATCAGCGGGGCCGGCGTCGCATGACGAACGCGGAAAGCGCCAGGAGCGCGGCCAACAGGTAAAGCGCCCATTCACTCAACGTGGGCACGGGCAGCAGCGGCACGGCGGCGACCGGGTTGATCACGATGTTGTAATCGACCGAGAGGTCCTCGATCTGGTCGGCGCCGACCGTCATGCCGGTGATCGTGATCGTCTGCAGCAACGCGCCGGTCGTGCCGCTGTACCTCCTGATCGTCCGCGGCGAGCTCGTTGGAAACGATATGAAGAAGTCCGTTCCGTCGAACGCAATGCCTGTCGAGAACGAGCCCGTCTGGATGACGTTGGGCGTGATCACGGCACCGGCGGTCGAATAGATGGTGTAGTTCGAACCGCCGTCATCGTTGTTCGATATCAGCTTGCCCTGGAACCATTCGAGGCCGTCGCAGTTCGAGGAGCAGTTCGGCAGGGTGATGGTGCTGAGCAGCGCGCCGCTCAGCGAGTACTTGAAGGCCCGGTTCCCAGTCGAGTTGTATTCGCCGAGCCAGACATCCGTGCCGTCGTACGCGATCGTCGCGATTCCGGTGACGGCGCCGACGGTGAACGCCACGCCCTGATCGGCGCACGTGAGCCAGTCCATCTTGTAAACGTTGCTGCTAGTCGGCGACCGTGTAATAGGCCGTGTTGCCGACGATGACGATGCCGCGTCCGTTGCCCTTCGTCTGGGGACAGGACTTCACGACGGCGCCGGTGGCGAGGTCGATCTGGTACATCCGCACCCGCACCGCCGCTGGCTGAATTGCCGTAGATGTATTGCACTTGCGCGGCGGCCGCACCGGCAAAAAGTCCCATTGCGGCGGCGCCGATTGCCGCCACCAAACGCATCGTTGTGTTCATCGTCGTGTTTCCCCTCGCCTGTTGATCGGTGCCGAGTGCCGGCGACCCTGCCGGCTAAGCAGGACGCGGGCGTTTACGAGTTGAAGCCAATCGCAGCCAATCGTCACTATAGGCGCGCAAAAACGCGGTGTGGACGAAGAACTGGCCAAATGCATGGAAATCGCCGGGCGCCGAGGTCGGCGGTTTCGGGGCGTCGATGTTGTACCGCACAACAAGTGGACGATTCGATGAAAACGCTGCTTGTTCATGCAGCGGAGAGAGCGAAGCGCTGGGCAATGCTCGCGCGATCACCGCTCTTTTGTTCTGAACAACATTGGGCGCTGGCCGTTGCGTTTTTGCCACGCTCGTTCCCGCTTGCCCGTGACCGCCGCACTGCGGGCAACCAAGATCGCGCAAGGGTCTGCTCGCGGCGGGCGTGAAGGCAACACAGAACGGGGCGGGATAAGCCGGAAAACGCCGTTCGTCGTGGCGAAACGTGCGTTTTCGGCTTATAATTTAAGACTTTGCAAAAGCGCAACTAGAGGACTCAAACATCATGGCCGCGACGGCTAACGACAAGGCGAAGGTGATCGCCGAAAACCAGCGAGGCAAGGGCGACACGGGCTCTCCCGAAGTCCAGATCGCGCTGCTCACCGCCCGCATCAACGGTCTCACCGACCACTTCAAGAGCAACGTCAAGGATCACCACTCGCGCCGCGGCCTCCTGCGCATGGTGTCGCGCCGGCGCAAGCTTCTCGACTATCTCAAGTCGCGCAACGCCGACACCTACCGCACGCTGATCGACAAGCTCGGCCTGCGCAAGTAACAACGTCATCGCCCGCGCTTCCCGCGGGCGATTCTTCATCGGAAGTTCCTCCGCGGGCCGCGCCAGTGCAGGTGCGGTCTTCGGCATTTGCGGAATCCTTACAATGCCTACAGCCATCAAGAAGACCATTCAGTACGGCCAACACACGCTGACGCTCGAGACCGGCGAGATCGCTCGCCAGGCCGCCGGCGCGGTCATGGCCAGCCTCGGCGACTCGGTCGTGCTCGTCACGTGCGTCGCAGCCAAGACCGCCAAGGCGGGACAAGACTTCTTCCCGCTCACCGTCGACTACCAGGAAAAGACGTACGCCGCTGGCAAGATCCCGGGCGGCTTCTTCAAGCGCGAAGGGCGTCCTTCGGAAAAGGAGACGCTGACGTCGCGGCTCATCGACCGCCCGCTGCGCCCGCTGTTTCCCGACGGCTTCTACAACGACGTGCAGATCGTCGCGACGGTGATGTCGGTCGATCCCGAGATCGATCCGGACATTCCCGCGATGATCGGCGCTTCCGCTGCAGTCGCGCTCTCCGGCATTCCGTTTGCGAGCCCCATCGGCGCGGCGCGCGTCGGCTACGTCAACAATCAGTACGTGCTGAACCCCACCAAGACCGAGCTCGCGACGTCCAAGCTCGACCTCGTGGTCGCTGGCACCGAAGCCGCGGTGCTGATGGTGGAATCGGAAGCGCACGAGCTGCCCGAGGAAGTCATGCTCGGCGCCGTCGTGTTCGGCCACCAGCAGCAGCAGGCGGTGATCGATCTCATCCATTCGCTCGTGGAAGAGGGCGGCAAGCCCGAATGGGACTGGAAGGCGCCGGAGAAGGACGAAGCGCTCATCGCCAAGGTGACCGCGGCGGTCGAGGGCAAGCTGCGCGACGCCTACCAGATGCGCCAGAAGCAGGCGCGCCAGCAGGCGCTGAAGGAAATCTACAAGGGCGCCACGGCGGAGCTCGTGCCGGCCGATGCATCACCGGATGCGGCGCGCACCGTCGGCAACATGATCTTCGATCTCGAAGCCAAGATCGTGCGCCAGCAGATCCTCGGCGGCGAAGCGCGCATCGACGGCCGCGACACGCGCACCGTGCGGCCCGATCAGCATCCGCACCGGCGTCCTTCCGCGCACGCACGGCTCGGCGCTGTTCACGCGCGGCGAGACGCAGGCGCTCGTGGTGGCCACGCTCGGCACCGCGCGCGACGAGCAGATCATCGACGCGCTCATGGGCGAGTACCGCGATCGCTTCATGTTCCACTACAACTTCCCGCCGTACGCGACCGGCGAGACCGGCCGCGTCGGCTCGCCCAAGCGCCGCGAGATCGGCCACGGCCGCCTCGCCAAGCGCGCGCTGATCGCCGTGCTGCCCACCGGCGAGGAATTCGCCTACTCGATGCGCGTCGTCTCGGAAATCACCGAGTCGAACGGCAGCTCGTCGATGGCGTCGGTGTGCGGCGCGAGCCTCGCGCTGATGGACGCCGGCGTGCCCACCAAGGCGCACGTCGCCGGCATCGCGATGGGCCTCATCAAGGACGGCAACAAGTTCGCGGTGCTGACGGACATCCTCGGCGACGAGGATCATCTCGGCGACATGGACTTCAAGGTGGCCGGCACCGACCGCGGCGTCACCGCGCTGCAGATGGACATCAAGATCCAGGGCATCACCAAGGACATCATGGCCGTCGCGCTGTCGCAGGCGCGTGAAGGCCGCATGCACATCCTCGGCATGATGCAGCAGGCGCTGCCGCACGCGCGCACGGAAATCTCCGCGCACGCGCCGCGCATGTACACGTTCAAGATCAACCCGGAGAAGATCCGCGACGTCATCGGCAAGGGCGGCGCCGTCATCCGCGCGCTGACCGAGGAAACGGGCTGCACGATCGACATCAAGGACGACGGCACCGTCACCATCGCGTCGGTCAATGCCGAAGCATGCGAAGTCGCGCGCAAGCGCATCGAAGGCATCACCGCGGAAGTCGAGGTCGGCAAGATCTACGAAGGCCCGGTGCTGCGCCTTCTCGACTTCGGCGCGATCGTGCAACTGCTGCCCGGCAAGGACGGCCTCCTGCACATCTCGCAGATCGCGAAGGAGCGCGTCAACAACGTCTCCGACTACGTCAAGGAAGGCCAGATCGTGCGCGTGAAGGTCATCGAAGCCGACGAGAAAGGCCGCGTGCGACTGTCGATGAAGGCTGCGGCCGAAGAGGACGCGCAGAACGGCCGCGGCTCGCCGCAGCCGCCGGCACCGGCGGCACCGCGAGCCGCGACCGCCGACGCGCCGCCGATCGGCATGGCCGAGTAGGCCCGCACAAGCCGCGTCGGCAAAGGGCCGGTCCTGCGCCAAGCGGCGCAGCCTTGGGGGCAGCGAGCGCTGCGAACGCGCGGGCGTGGGGGCGCCTCCGGGCGCCCGTTTCATTTTGTCGTCTCCAAATCCGTCGGTCGGGCCGGAGTTTGCACGGTCCGCGAATTGCTTGATGACCTGCGTGCCCTGCGGCTCTTCCGCCGCGGATTCGCAAGACAACGTCATAAAAAACGCAGGCGATTCATTATGTTGCTGCAGACCCTTGCCTGGCGGCCCGAGTCCGGCTGGTCGGCTCCCTGGCCCGCCGGCATGGATTCGCCGTCGACGCTTGCCGTGATATTCGGCGGTCGCGCGTCGCGCGAAACCGACGCCGCGGTCGGCGAGGTCGCGGCGCGCCTGCCCAATTCCATTCTCGCGGGATGCTCGACCGCCGGCGAGATCCACGGCGAGCAGGTGGGGGACGCGAGCCTGTCGGTTGCGATCGCATCGTTCGCCCACGTGACCATGCGCAAGGTCGTCTCGCCGATCGACAATCCCATCGAAGCGTACGCCGTCGGACGCGATCTCGGACGCGCTCTCGCCGACCCCTCGCTTCGCGCGGTGTTCGTGCTGTCCGATGGACTGAACGTGAACGGAAGCCGCCTCGCGGCGGGGCTCGGCGACGTGCTGGGTGACGACGTCGTCGTCACCGGCGGGCTCGCCGGCGACGGCGAACGATTCGGCTCGACGTGGGTGATCGGCGACGACGGTCCCGCCGATCGCTGCGTGACCGCCGTCGGCTTCTACGGCGATCGCCTGCGCGTGGGACACGGATGCCACGCGGGATGGTCGAGCTTCGGTCCGGAGCGCTTCGATCACGCGCGCCGAAGGCAACGTGCTGTACGAGCTCGACAACAAGCCTGCGCTCGCGCTCTACAAGAGCTATCTCGGCGAGCGCGCGAGCGGCTTGCCCGCGACGGGGTTGCTGTTCCCGCTGGCCATCTGGGAAGAAGGCGACAGCGCGACGCCGCTCATCCGCACCATCCTCGGCGTGGACGAGTCCACGCAGTCGATGACGTTCGCCGGCGACATCCCGCAAGGACATCGGGCGCGCCTCATGCGCACCAACATCGAGAGCCTCATCCAGAGCGCGGGCCTCGCCGGCGCGCGCGCTGCGCAGGGGTTCGCCGACGCGGCGTCGCCGTTGTCGATCGCGGTGTCGTGCGTCGGCCGCCGGCTGGTGCTGGGCGAACGCACGGAAGAGGAGATCGAGAGCGTGCTGGAGGCATTGCCGCGCGGCGCGGGCCAGGTTGGCTTCTATTCGTACGGCGAGCTGTCGCCGCGCCAGCGCGGCGGGTCGTGCGACCTCCACAACCAGACGATGACCGTCACCCTGTTCGACGAAGCCTGACCGGACGTCCTCGACATGCATCGCCTCCATCCTCTCCTCGCGCGCCAGCTCGCGCGCCTCGGCGTCGACGCGCACGCCGCGCCGTCGCTCGATCAATGGAGGAGCGTGCTCGAGCGCGTGACGCGCGCCTACCAGGAAGCCGAGCAGGATCGCTACCTGCTCGAGCGCTCGCAGGACTTGTCGTCGGCCGAGATGGCCGAGCTCTATCGCGCGGTCGAGGACGAGAAAGCGCAGCTCGAGTCGCGCGTCGAGGAACGCACGCGCCGGCTGCGCGAAAGCGAGACGCACCTTGCCGAAGCGCAGCGCATCGCGACGCTCGGAAGCTGGAGCTACGTTCCGCAGACGCAGCGCGCAAAGCTGGTCGGAAGAGTGCTATCGCCTGCTCGGCTTCGATTCGACCGACGGGCCGCCCGACGTCGAGGTACTGATCGAGCACATCCACGAGGACGATCGCGAGCGCGTGCGCGCGCTCATGCGCGACGCCTTCGACCGCGGCGCGAACGGCGACATCGAGTTCCGGGTGCTGCACTCGGGCGCGAACGCGCTGTGGCTGCACGCGCTTCTCGAGACGTTCACCGGCACCGACGGCGAAGTCATCCTCCTGCGCGGCACGCTGCGCGACATCACGCGCGAGAAGCGCGCGGAGGCCGAGCGCGACTTCGCGATCGCGCGCCTCAACACCGCGCCTGGACGGGTCCAACCTCATCCTGGTCGACGTCGATCCCACGGGCGTCATGTTCCTGTCCGAGCGCTGGAGCGAGATCCTGGGCGGCGAGCGGCGCGAGACGTACACCACGTTCGACAACGCTCCTCGCGATGACGCACGAGGACGAGCGCGAGGAGATCATGCGCGAGTACGTCGACGTGCTGACCGGCCGCAAGCCCGAGTACAACGTCGAGCATCGCGTCCTGGCGAAGGACGGCACGTGGAAGTGGATCCGCAGCCGCGGCCGCGTCGTCGAGCGCGATGCGCACGGTCGCGCGCGCCGGCTGGCCGGCATCAACGAGGACGTGACCGCGCGCAAGGAAGCGGAGGAGCGCGTGCGCCAGAGCGAGGCGCGCTTCAGGAGCCTGCTCGCGCTTTCGTCGGACTGGTACTGGGAGCAGGACGCGAGCCTCAAGTTCACCGAGGTCGCCGGCATGGACAACGCGCGCTACCGGCTCGACGTCGACACGGCTTCTCGGCCAGACGGCGTTCGACCACGGGCACTGGCGTCAGCGAAGCGGATCTCGCGCGCTACAAGTCGCTGACGGCGGCCCGCCAGCCGTTCAAGGACGTGACGCAGACCGTGCGCGACGCCGACGGCGAGTGGCGCTTCATCAGCTTCTCCGGCGAGCCGGTCTTCGACCGCGACGGCGCGTTCGTGGGCTATCGCGGGCATCGCCCGCGACGTGACGCAGGCGCACCGCGCCGAAGAGCGCATCCAGCAGGCTCGCGCACTTCGACGAGCTCACCGGGCTGCCGAATCGCACGATGTTCATGCATACGCTGCAGCGCGCGTTCTCGCTCGCGCAGCGGCGCGGCAAGCAGTTCGCGCTCTTCTTCATCGACCTCGACCGCTTCAAGAACATCAACGACAGCCTGGGCCACGAAGCCGGCGACCGGCTGCTGCAGGACGTGGCGCGGCGCCTGCGCCACCATCTGCGCGAAAGCGACACGGTGGCGAGGCTCGGCGGCGACGAGTTCGTCGTGCTGGTCGAGGATTGCGCCGATCCGCGCGAGCTCAACGCGATCGCGCAGAACATCCTCAACGCCGTCGGCCGTCCGTATACGTTGTCTGGACGCGAGTTCCACGTGACGGCGAGCATCGGCATCTCGACCTATCCGGCCGACGGCCTCGATCCCGCGTCGCTCCTCAAGAACGCCGACATCGCGATGTACCTCGCGAAGGACCGCGGCAAGAACAACTTCCAGTTCTACTCGCCGCAGCAGAACGCCCACTCGTTCGAGCGCCTCGCGCTCGAGAGCGCGCTGCGCCATGCGCTCGAGCGGCGCGAGTTCGTGCTGCACTACCAGCCCAAGATCGACATCGCCACCAACCGCATCGTCGGCGTCGAGGCGCTGCTGCGCTGGAACCACCCCGATCTCGGCATGGTCACGCCCAACCAGTTCATCCCGCTCGCGGAAGAGACCGGCCTCATCGTGCCCATCGGGCGGTGGGTGCTGCGCACCGCGTGCGCGCAATCCGCCGCGTGGCGCAGCGAAGGGCTGCCCGGCATCCGCATCGCGGTGAACCTGTCCGCGCGCCAGTTCTCGGACGATGGGCTCATCGCCGACATCGCCGACGCGATGGCGGAGGCGGGCGTCGCGCCCGAAGGGCTCGAGCTCGAGATCACCGAGAGCATGGTGATGCAGAATCCGGAGCGTGCGGTCAGCACGCTGTCGCGGCTGCGCGAGCTCGGCATCTCCGTGTCGATCGACGATTTCGGCACAGGGTATTCGTCGCTCGGCTACCTCAAGCGGTTCCCGATCGACAACGTCAAGATCGATCGCTCGTTCATCAAGGATCTGCCGCACGACACGGACGACGCGGCGATCACGCGCGCCGTGATCGCGATGGCGCAGAGCCTTCGCATCCGGGTCGTGGCCGAGGGTGTGGAGACCCGCGAGCAGCTCGAGTTCCTCCGCGACCACCAGTGCGACGAGTGCCAGGGCTACTTCGTCAGCCGTCCTCTGCCGCCGTCGGAGTTCGCATTGCTCGCGCGCACGTGGACGCGCGACCGGCTGTCGCTGCGCGTGGTGCCGCTCAAGCTGACCGCGTAAGCGGAGCGGCCTACCTGCTGCCGAGCAGCGCATCGCCGCTCACGGTGACGGTGACGTCCGTGTTGCCGCCTTCGGCGTTGACCGGCGCGGCTCCTCCCGCCGCCGCGGCCATCCGCATCATCGCCTGCGGCCGCATGGGTTCGCCCGTCATCACGTTGACGTGGCCGACGCGCCACGCATCGAAGCCCAGCGCCTTCGAAGCGCTCTGCGCGCGCGCCTGCCATCCCTTGATCGCTTCCTGCGTGAGCGCGTCCTCGACCTTGCGGCGCGCGTCGTTGCTCACGCCGAAGCTCATGCCCGACATGACGAGCGCATCCTCCGACTGCAGCTTCGTGAGGAGCGCCGCCAGCGTCGCGAAGTCGCTGCTCTCGAGCGAGATCGATTGCTGCACGCGCCAGCGGGTGAGCGTCTTGTCGGTCACCTGGTAGGACGAGTAGCCCGACGTCTTCACCTCGACGCCGGGCGTCGCCTTGGCCCGCGCGATGGCCTTGCCGATCCTCGCATTGACGTCGGCAGCCGCGCGCGCCGGGTCCGCGTTGTCCACTTCGGCCCGCAGCCACGCGAACATGCGGTCGTTGGCCACGCTCGTCGTCGCCGACGCCGTGACGGAAACCGCGGGCGCGGATGGCGTCACCGGGTCGGCCGCCCAGGCACAGGCGCTTGCGAGTGCGATGACGCCGATCAGGAATCGTTTCATGCGTTGTCCTCAAAGATGTGCCGGCAGTGACTCGATCGCCGCGCGGTTGGTCCATGAAAAGCAGCGCGCCGCGGCGTCGCGCCACGGCAGCCATGCGTGCCGCAGGTGCTCGCGCGGTGCGAGCGTCGACGGGCACGTCGCGCGGCACGCAAAGGCCGAACACGTGCTCGGTGTTGTGCGTCGTGCCGGGCGGATAGCGTCCCGACCATTGCTTGAAGATCTCGAAATCGTTCTGCATGTGCCAGTCGACGACGCCGCCGTACAGCGCAGCGTCGATGCCCGTTTCCTCGCGAAGCTCGCGCGTGGCGGTCTGCTTCGAGCGTTTCGCCCGGCTCCTGGCTGCCGGTCACCGACTGCCAATGCTCCGGGAAGTCGGCGCGCTCGATGAGGAGCACGTCGAGCTCACGCGTGTACACGACGACGAGCGTCGATACCGGAATCTTGTAACGCGGGGACTGCGGCAATGGGGTCGATGCGCGGGTTTATGCAGTGAAGACCCAGAAGGCGACGTGACGCTCCTTCCAGAACTCGGCGGCTTCGCCGAGGATGTCCTCGAGCGTGGACCAATCGGTCGGATGCTCGCGCCGGTACGCGGCCGAGCCCGTGAACGCGATCACGCGCCCGTGCTTGCCGAGCCAGTCGCGGTCCTCGAGCACGTCGGCGAGCGCATCCCAGTTGTGGCCGAAGTGATCGGGCAGGGCGAGCGACTTGTCGAGCGCTGCGAACAGCGCCGTGCGATCCTTCGCATGCGTGAGATCGACGAGCGAGAACGCGAGGTGCGCGGCCGCCGCGGCGCTTCGCAGTGGCTCGACCGATCCCGGCCACGCGCGCACGCCGGCTTCCTCGACATTCGAAAGATCGGGTGCTTTCATTCGCGGATCCTCGCGAAGGAATTGTAGTGGTCGGCCGAGTAGTAGCACGCGTCCGGCGACCTGGGCGGGCCACCGCATACGATACGCCGTGCGCCGCGGTTGCGCGCGCCGGGCGTGCGGCACGGTGTACTCGTGATAGTAGCCGCGAGGATGCGGCGGAAGGAGGCCTCGCGGTTGCCGAACACGACGCCGTCGCGCTCGTAGGCGAACGGCCCGCCCGCGCGGATGTGCTTCAGGACTTCGCGCGCTTCGTTCGGCAGCTCGCGCACGCCAATCTCCGGCAGCGCCAGCGCGAGCGCAGGCTGGCGCGAGGGCGAGGAGCGCGCAGAACAGCAACGAGCGCATGGTTCGCATGCGCGGGCCGTCTACTGCAACGGCGTGACCGGACGACTCACGCAACCTTCACGGAATCGGTCGGCCGCACGCGGATGTGCAGGTCGCGCAGCTGCTGCTCCGTCACGAACGTCGGCGCGTCGACGAGCAGGTCCTGCCCGCGCTGCGTCTTCGGGAACGCGATCACGTCGCGGATCTGCGCCACGCCGGCCATCATCGCGGCGATGCGATCGAGGCCGAACGCGATGCCGCCGTGCGGCGGCGCGCCGTATTGCAAGCGCGTCGAGCAGGAAGCCGAATTTCTTCTGCTGGTCCTCGCGCGAGATGCCGAGCGACGCGAACACCTTCTGCTGCACTTCCGGCCGGTGGATGCGCACGGAGCCGCCGCCGATCTCCCAGCCGTTCATCACGACGTCGTAGGCCTTGGCGATCGCGTTCGCAGGATCCGTCGCGAAACGCTCCTCGTGCCCGTCCTTGGGCGCGGTGAACGGATGGTGCCGCGCCGCCCACGTCTTCTGCTCTTCGTCGTACTCGAACATCGGGAAGTCGACCACCCACAACGGCTTCCACTCGCTGGTCGCGAATCCGCGCTCGTGGCCGAGCTTGACGCGCAGCGCGCCGAGCGCGTCGTTGACGATCTTCTCCTTGTCGGCGCCGAAGAAGATCGACGTCGCCGCTCTGCGCGCCGGTGCGCACGAGGATCTCGCGCAGCACGGGCTCCGACAGGAACTTGACGATCGGCGACTGCAGGCCTTCCTCGTTGGGCTTGGTCACGTCGTTGACCTTGATCCACGCGAGACCCTTCGCGCCGTAGATCGCGACGAAGGGCGCGCAGTCGTCGATCTCCTTGCGCGACATGGCGCCCGCCGCCCGGCACGCGCAGTGCGGCGACGCGCCCGTTCGGCAAGTCGGCGGCGTTGCGGAAGACCTTGAAGTCGACCGTCTTCGCGAGGTCGGTGAGCTCGGTGAGCTCGAGCGACACGCGAAGGTCCGGCTTGTCGGAGCCGAAGCGTGCCATCGCTTCGGCGTACGTCATGATGGGGAACGGGTCGGGCAGGTCGACGCCCGAGCGCCTCCTTCCACATCGAGCGCACGAGGCCCTCCATCATCGCCCGGATCTCGAGCTCGGTGAGGAACGACGTCTCGATGTCGATCTGCGTGAACTCGGGCTGGCGGTCCGCGCGCAGGTCCTCGTCGCGGAAGCACTTCACGATCTGGTAGTAGCGGTCGAACCCCGCGATCATCAGCATCTGCTTGAAGAGCTGCGGCGATTGCGGGAGCGCGTAGAACTGGCCGTGGTGGATGCGCGACGGCACGAGGAACTCGCGCGCGCCCTCGGGCGTGGACTTGTAGAGGAACGGCGTCTCGATGTCGATGAAGCCGTGGTCGTCGAGGTAGCGCCGCGCGGCCATCGCGGCGCGATAGCGGAGCTTCAGGTTGTTCTGCATCTCGGGCCGGCGCAGGTCGATCACGCGGTGCGTGAGGCGCACGGTCTCCGACAGATTCTCGTCGTCGAGCTGGAACGGCGGCGTCAGCGACGCGTTCAGCACCGTGAGCTCGTGCGCGAGCACCTCGATCTCGCCCGACGTCAGCGACGGGATTGACCGTGCCCTCCGGACGCGCGCGCACGCGGCCCGTCACCGCGATGCAGTACTCGTTGCGAAGCGTCTCGGCGGTGGCGAACGTCTGCGCGCGGTCGGGATCGCACACGACCTGCACGAGACCTTCGCGGTCGCGCATGTCGATGAAGATCACGCCGCCGTGGTCGCGCCGGCGGTGGACCCAGCCGGTCACCGTGACGGTCTGGTCGAGGTAGCGGCGATCGATGCGGCCGCAATAGTCTGTTCTTGTCATTCAGCCTTTTCCAAAGGCGCGACCGGCGCGAAGCGCTCGGTCGCGTTTCCATCAGAAGTTTTCCTTGCGCGTCGCGGCACGACGACGCCCATCGAGATCACGTACTTGAGCGCTTCGTCCACGGTCATGTCGAGCTCGCGCACCTTCGACTTGCGGCACGATGACGAAATAGCCCGACGTCGGGTTCGGCGTGGTCGGCACGTACACGCTCAGGTGCTCCTCGTCGAGATGCTCGGCGACCGACGCGCGCGGGCGTACCGGTGAGGAACGCGATGCTCCACGAATCCTGGTGCGGAAACTGCACGAGGAGCGCCTTGCGAAACGCGTTGCCCGAGTCCGACAGCAGCGTGTCGCTCACCTGCTTGACCGACGAGTAGATCGACTTGACGACGGGTATGCGCCCGAGCAGCGCCTCCCACACGCGGATGAGGCGCGCGCCGAAGAAGTTCGCGGCGATCACGCCGGTGAGAAAGAGGATCGCGAAGCTCAGCACCACGCCGAAGCCCGGGATGTGCACGCCGAGCAGCCGATCCGGCTGCGCGCTCTCCGGAAACAGCAGCAGCGTCTGGTCGAGCGTCGTCACCAGGAAATGGAGCACCCAGAGCGTGATGCCGAGCGGCACCCACACGAGCAGGCCGGCGACGAGATAGCGCTTCATGCCGGCGCTAGCTCTCGGACGATCCGGACGAGCTCGTGCTGGACGCCGCGGGCGTGGCGGTGTCCGACTTCGTCGTGCTCTCGGATTTGGTTTCCGTCTTGGCTTCGGTCTTGGCCGCGGGGCTGGCTTCCGTCTTGGCACCATCCGCTGCGGGCGCGTCGGTCTTGTCCGCTTCCTTGGCCTTCTTGCCGCCCGAACCGCCGCCGCGGAAATCGGTCACGTACCACCCGCTGCCCTTGAGCTGGAAGCCCGCGGCGGAGACGAGCTTCTGCAGCGCGTCCTTGCCGCACGCCGGGCAAGTGACGAGCGGCGGGTCGGACAGCTTCTGCAGCACCTCGACGCTCGTGCTTGCATTCCTTGCAGCGGTATTCGTAGATCGGCATGATTGTGCGGGCGCGGTTGCGCGCTCGTCCTGCAAAGCGATTGATTCGAAAAGAAAATTGACCTGACATTATAGCGCGTCCGCTCGTCTTTCCGAAGCGGTCGCAACATTGCCGCGAGCGCTGCGAAAACGAAAGTGCCGTATCCTGCCGACTGGCCAACGACGGACGTGCCGGGCCTCCCGCCCGCCCCACACCCATGACGGATTACTGGACCTGGTGGATCCTTGCTGCGGTGCTCGTCGGCGCCGAGCTCGTCACCGGCACGTTCTACCTGCTGGCGGTCGGCGTCGCGTTCGCGGTCGGCGGAGTCGCCGCCATCCTGGGTGTCGAGCTGCCCCTCCAGCTCGTCGTGGCAGGCGTCGTGGCGGTCGCCGCAACGATGGTGGCGCACAAGTGGCGCGGCGCGCGCGTGCCGCCGCCCACGCCGTCGCTCGACCTCGGGCAGAGCGTGCGCGTGATCGACTGGAAGGACGACGGCACCGCGCGCGTGAACTATCGCGGCACGCAATGGAATGCGGAGCTCGCGGACGAGGGCGCTTCACGCGCCGAGACGATGTACATCGTAGGCACGCGCGGGTCGACGCTGGTCATCGCGGATCGCCGCGCATGACGTTTCGAACGCTTTCGTGAGGGGAGATCTCTTCGCCATGTGGACAGGCTCGGCGGTCGTCACCGCGGCACTCTTCATCGTCGCCATCATCGTCGTCATCAAGGCGATCCGCGTGGTGCCGCAGCAGCACGCGTGGGTCGTGGAGCGGCTCGGGCGGTTCTACGCGGTGCTCGAGCCCGGGCTCAACTTCGTCATCCCGTTCGTGGACCGCGTGGCCTACCGGCACGACCTGCGCGAGATCCCGCTCGACGTGCCGCAGCCAGATCTGCATCACGCGCGACAACACGCAGCTGCAGGTCGACGGCATCCTGTACTTCCAGGTGACCGACCCCAAGCTCGCGTCGTACGGCTCGTCCAACTACGTGCTTGCGATCACGCAGCTCGCGCAGACGACGTTGCGCAGCATCATCGGGCGCATGGAGCTCGACAAGACCTTCGAGGAGCGCGACCAGATCAACGTCGCGGTCGTGGCGGCGCTCGACCAGGCCGCGGCGAGCTGGGGCGTCAAGGTGTTGCGCTACGAGATCAAGGACCTGACGCCGCCGGCGGAGATCCTGCGCTCGATGCAGGCGCAGATCACCGCCGAGCGCGAGAAGCGCGCGGTGATCGCGACGTCCGAGGGCGCAAGGCAGCAGGCGATCAACGTCGCGATCGGCGCGCGCGAAGCCGCCATCGCGAAGTCGGAAGGCGAGAAGCAGGCGGAGATCAACGTGGCGCAGGGCGAGGCGCAGGCCACGCTCGTCAACGCCGAAGCGAACGCGAAGGCGATCCGCGTCATCGCGGACGCGATCGAAGCGCCGGGCGGGATGGCGGCCGTGAACCTGCGCGTCGCCGAGCACTACATCAACGCGTTCGGCCTGCTCGCCCGCACCAACAACACGCTGATCGTGCCGGCGAACGTGTCCGACATGGCAGGACTGATCGCCACCGCGATGAAGGTCGTGCAGGCCGGCCCGAAGGGCGGAACCTGATATGAAGCTGGCAGGAAGCACCTTCATCGTCACCGGCGGCGCGTCGGGCCTTGGCGCGGCAAGCGCGCGCATGATCGTCGACGGCGGCGGCAACGTCGTGATCGCCGACGTCAAGGACAACGAAGGCGCCGCGCTCGCCGCTCGAGCTCGGCGGCAGTGCGCGATTCGTTCACACCGACGTCACCGACGAGGCGTCGGCGAAGGGCGCCGTCGACGCTGCGCGCGCGGCATTCGGCGGCGTGCAGGGCCTCGTCGGGTGCGCGGGCATCGTGCACGGCGAGAAGGTCGTCGGCAAGGAGGGCGCCGCACGCGCTCGCGTCGTTCGCGCGCACGATCAACATCAACCTCGTGGGGATGTTCAACATGATCCGCCTCGCCGCCGAGGCGATGAGCGCGAGCGCGCCGAACGACGAGGGCGAGCGCGGCGTGATCGTGAATACCGCATCGGTCGCGGCCTTCGACGGCCAGATCGGCCAGGCGGCCTACGCCGCGTCGAAAGGCGGCATCGTGGCCATGACCCTGCCGATCGCGCGCGAGCTTGCGCGCTCCGGCATTCGCGTGGTGTCGATCGCGCCCGGACTCTTCCAGACGCCGATGATGGCGAGCCTTCCGCCGGAAGCGCAGGATTCGCTGGGCAAGATGGTGCCGTTCCCGCCGCGGCTCGGACGGCCATCGGAGTTCGCGTCGCTCGTCGCGGAGATCATCCGCAATCCGATGATCAACGGCGAGGTCATCCGGCTCGACGGCGCGATCCGGATGGCGCCGCGCTGAACCGGCATGGCGGCGTGACGCCGGGAAGAAGAGCGGTCGTCGCGCTCGTGGCGCTCGCCGCCTGCGGCGTCGTCCTTTCGCAGCCGGCGACCACGTATCGCGTGGGGTTCCTCGTTCCCCGGTCGTCCGCCAATTTCACGAATCGGCTGGATGCGTTTCGCAGCGGGATGAGCGAGCTCGGCTATGTCGAGGGGAAGAACCTCGACCATCGAGTGGCGATTCGCCGACGGCGACTATGGCCGGCTTCCCGCACTGGCCAACGAGCTGATCGCCTCCAGGGTCGACGTCCTCGTCGTCGACTCGACACCCGGTGTCAAGGTTGCGCGCGCGGCGACGACTTCCGTCCCGATCGTCATGATCTCGGTCGGCGATCCCGTCGCCAGCGGATTCGTCTCGAGTCTTTCGAGGCCGGGTGGCAACGTCACCGGGCTCAGCAACGTCGTCGGCGACGTCAGCGCCAAGTACGTGGAGCTGATGCGGCAAGCCGTTCCGCACCTGTCGCGCATCGGCGTCCTCGTGAATCCGGACAACTCGACGCATGCGGGCATTGCAGCGCAACGTGCAGTCGTCGGCCAGGGCGATGGGGTTGAGCGCAACCCTCATCGCCGCGCGCAGGCCTGCGGACATCGACGCCGCGTTCGCAACGCTTCGCAAGGAAAACATGGGGGCACTGATCGTGCTCGGCGACCCCTTCTACGGCCAGCAGGCACGCCAGCTGGGCGAGCTCGCGCTCGCCAATCGCGTGCCCACGCTGGCGACGAACCGCTCGCTGGCCGAGGCGGGCGGGTTGATGAGCTACGGGCAGGACCTGGTCGAGCACTACCGGCGCGCCGCCGCCTACGTCGACAAGCTGCTGAAGGGCGCGAAGCCGGCGGACCTGCCGATCGAGCGGTCGACGAAGATCGAGTTCGTGATCAACCTGAAGACTGCGAAGGCGCTCGGGCTCGCCATTCCGCCCCCGCTGTTGCTGCGGGCGGACGACGTCATCCAGTAACGGCCGGGGTGCTGCAGGCGCGAGCGCCCGGCGGTCAATCCCGGCGGATGAGCGCGAGGGCGGCCGCGATCATCGCGACGAAGAACACGAACGTCCACGATGGAATCGCAAGGCCCAGGAACACCCAGCCTTGCTCCGCGCATTCGCCGCTGCCCTTGAGCACGCGCGAGATCACGTCGGTCAGCGGCAGCGTCTCGAGCATGTAGTCGAGCCCCATGCCGCACGACGGCACGCTTCCCTTGGGCTGGCCCTGGATCCAGACCTGCCAGGCAGCGAGACCCGCGCCGATGCCCGCGGCGATCAGCGTGAGCACGGCGTAGAACGCGGCGCCGCTGCGCCCCGGGTTGTGCAGCGCCGCCACCAGGAACACGACGCCGGTCGCGATCATCGCGACGCGCTGGAACACGCACAGCGGGCACGGCTCGAGGTCCAGTCGCGTATTGCAGGTACAGCGCGAACGCCATCAGCGCCGCGCAGACGAGGAAGCCCAGGAAATAGGCGGCGCGTCGCGACGGAAGCAGGAGCAGCCCGACGGAAGCGATGCCGATGGACCACGTCGCGGTCCGGTACACGGTCTGCTCGAGCGCCGGATTCGGGCCGAGCGACGTGACGAGAAGGTCGATCGCCACGAGGACGATGGCAACGACGATGCCCGCGAGGGGCCAGGGAATGGCGGCGTAGCGATTCATGTGTTGGTCATTGTGTGCGACGACTTTGCGAGCGCCTGGTCGATGTCCCAGAGGATGTCGTCCAGCGATTCGAGTCCGATGGACAGGCGGATCATCTCCGGCGACACGCCCGCGGCGCGCTGCTCGTCCTCGCGTCAGCTGGCGGTGCGTGGTCGACGCGGGATGGATGACGAGCGTCTTCGCGTCGCCGACGTTGGCGAGGTGCGAGAGGAACTGCACGTTCTCGATGAACTTCACACCTGCCGCCGCGCCCCCGCGCACGCCGAAGGTGAGGATGCCGCCGGCGCCGCGCGGAAGGTAACGCTGCGCGCGGTCGAAGTGGCGGCTTTGCGGCAGGCCGCGGATAGTCGACCCACTCGACCGCGGGATGCGACGCCAGGTGCTGCGCGACGGCGAGCGCGGACTCGCAATGCCGCGGCATGCGAAGGTGCAGCGTCTCGATCCCCTGCAGCAGCAGGAACGCCGACATCGGCGACAGCGTGGGACCGAGCGTGCGCATCGTCTCCATGCGCGCCTTCATGGTGAAGCCGAAGTCGCCGAACGTCTCGAAGAAGATCACGCCGTGGTAGCCGCGCGACGGCTCCGTCATCTGCGGAAAGCGCCCGTTGTTCCACGGGAACTTGCCGGATTCGACGAGGATGCCGCCCATCGTCGTGCCGTGGCCGCCGAGATACTTGGTCACCGAATGGACGACGATGTCGGCGCCGTGCTCGAACGGCCGGCAGAGGTACGGCGACGCGAGCGTGTTGTCGACGACCAGCGGAACGCCCGCGTCGTGCGCGATCGTCGGCGATCGCGGCGAGGTCCGCGACGTTGAGCTGCGGATTGCCGATCGTCTCGACGTACACCGCCTTGGTGTTGTCGCGGATGCGCGGGCCGAAGTTCGCGGGATCGTCGCTGTCGACGAACGTCGCGTCGATGCCGAACTGCGCGAACGTCACCGCAAGCTGCGTGTACGTGCCGCCGTACAGCGTGCGCGACGCGACGATGTGATCGCCCTGCTGGCACAGCGTGAGGAGCGCCACCATCTGCGCGGCCATGCCGGTTGCGGTGGCGAGCGCTGCGCGGCCGCCTTCGAGCGCGGCGACGCGCTCCTCGAGCGCTGCGACGGTGGGATTGGAGATGCGCGAGTAGACGTTGCCGAATGTCGACAGGTTGAAGAGGCTCGCCGCGTGGTCGGCGTTGTCGAAGACGAACGACGTCGTCTGGTAGATCGGCAGCGCGCGTGCGCCGGTCGCGCGTCCGGGAATCTGCCCGGCGTGCAGGCAGAGCGTGTCGAATCCGAACTGTCGGTCGGGCATCGTTACGCTGCGGCCGTGGGGCGCTTCGCGGAGATGACGCCGGTGTTGACGCCCGCCCAGTTGAGCCCGCCGAGGATGCGCGCGTGCTCGATCTTGACGCAGCGGTCCATCACGACGTCGAGCCCGCCGTCGAGCGCGATGCGCGCGGCTTCGTCGTTGCGGATGCCGAGCTGCATCCACAGCACCTTCGCGCCGATGGCGACGGCTTCGCGCGCGATGGGGACGATGTCGTCCGGCTTGCGGAAGCAATCGACCATGTCGACGGGCTCGCGGAATCGCCGCGAGATCGGGATAGCAGCGCTCGCCGAGCACTTCGGCATACGCGGGGTTCACGGGAATGACGCGAGTACCCCTTGTCCTGCATGTACTTCGCCGCGAAGTGGCTCGGCCGGTACCAGTTTGCGGACAGGCCGACGACGGCGATCGTGCGCGATCGTGCGAGGACGCGGCGCAGGCCTGCGATGTCGTCGACGATTTCAGCCAACTAATTCTTCCATTGCGGCGGCGCGTTGTACGGATAGTCGTTGGCGATCCTGCGCCCCGACGAGATGCGGTTCGAGAACCACGACAACGTCGGATAGTCGCCCGGCCCGAAAGTTCGGCAGTCGCCCATGAAGTTGGCGTCGCGTGCAGAACATCCAGTAGCCGCGCTCGATGCGCATCGACGACGCGCGGTCGTTGAAGCCCGTGGTGCCGAGGTTGAAGATCGAATCCTCGTTGACCGTGAACGAGCGGCCCTGGAAATTGGCGTTCTCGTACAGCACGACGCGCGTGCGTCCGCCCCAGCCGCCGCCGCCTCCGGGGCCCGGCGCCGACACGTCGCCGCCGCCGGGCACGGGGCGAAGCGAGCTGACGCGGCCCGTGACGCCGCCGAGGTTCGGCCACTGTCCCGGGCCGAGCCCTTCGCACGAGCCCTGGTAATCGGCGTCCGCGCAGAACTGCCACATCCCCGAGTGGACGATCGCGGATTGCGCGCGATCGTTGAATCCCGACCCGTCGAGGTTTGCGATCGGTCCGTTGACGTTGAGCGAGCGGCCCGTCATCCCGGGCGCGTCGAACAGCACGACCGAGCCGCCGGCCACCGGTCCCGGCGCCAGGCCCCGGCGCCGCCGCCCTGCCAGCCGATTTCGCGGATCGACGACACGGCGTTGCCGAGCCCCATCGCGCCGAGCGACGGATAGTCACCGGCGCGCAGCGTCGCGCATTGGCCGCGGTAGTGGCTGTCCGAGCAAAGCTGCCACGCACCGCTGCGGATCGTCACCGACGACGCGCGGTCGTTGAAGCCGACGCGCGCGAGGTCGTCGACCGAATCGTTGGCCGAGAAGCGCGGTCCGCTGAAGTTCTCGCCCTGGTAGAGCACGATGTCCTGCGCGGCTGCGCACAACGGCGCAAGCCGCGAGCGCGGCGACCACACAAGTGCTTGATGCCCATCACGGCCTCCGATCAACGGCAAATCGGGATGCCAACCCAAAACGGCCAGCAGCACGAAAAAGCCGACGACGTACGCGACGGCGACGTGCCAGCCGCTGCGAATCCACGCGCCCACCGACTTCGCTTCGGGAAACTGGTTCGACAGCGCGACGCCCGCCGACGAGCCGAACCAGATCATCGAGCCGCCGAAGCCGACGGCGTAGGCGAGAAAGCCCCAGTCGTAGCCGCCCTGCTTCAGCGCCAGCGCGGTCAGCGGAATGTTGTCGAACACCGCGGACACGAAGCCGAGGCCGAGCGCGACCTGCCACGACGCGTCCGGCAGCGTCTCCACCGGCATCATCGACGCTGCGGTCACGAGCGACAGCAGGAACATCGTGCCCTTGAACGTCTCCGGCAGCACTTCCCAGTCGGGCCGCCGCAGCGGGATCGAGACGAGGATCGCGACCCAGACGCCAGCGCCGATGAGCGGGAAGACGCCGGCCAGGTTCTGGAAGCGCAGATTGAGCGCGATGTTGGCGACGATCGCGCACAGCAGGATGAGCGCGACGATGCCGACGCGCACCCAGTCGACGTGCACGCGCTCGTGCGCGTGCTTGATCATCGGCGAATGGGCGTGCTGCTGCTTCGCCGCGGGAATGCCGAAGATGACGAGCGCAACGGCCGCCGCGACGTACGCTTCGAAGACCGCGAGCGGCGAAACGCCTGCGATCCACATCATCGTCGTCGTCGTGTCGCCGATGACGCTGCCGGCGCCGCCCGCATTCGACGCCGCCACGATCGCGGCGAGGTAGCCGATGTGGACCTTCGCGCGGAAGAGCTGGTGCGCCATCGCGCCGCCGATCAGCGCGGCCGCGATGTTGTCGAGGAACGACGACAGCACGAAGATCATGATCGAGCAGCACGAAGCCGCCCTTCCAGTCGTCGGGCAGGAAGCGCGGCAGCACCACCGGCACGCGGCTCTTCTCGAAGTGGCGCGACAGCAGCGCGAAGCCCATGAGCAGCAGGAAGCAGGTTCGCGAGGATCACCCACTCGTGCGCGAGATGCGTGACGAGACCGCCGACGCCAGGACCTTCCTTGAACCCGGTGAACGCGACCTTGTAGGCGCTGATGACCGCCAGCCCGATCAGCGCCACGCGCAGGGTATGGTGGTGAAACAGCGCAACCCCGAGCAGCGTCAGCGCAAAGAGAATGAAGTCGACGGGAACCGGGCCGACGCGCGGGATGTCGCCCGAGGCGGCGTGGGCAGCCGCCGGCAGGCTGCGAGGCACGCAAGGGCCAGCAAGGGTGACGCGAGGAAACGACGGCCGGCGCGTGCCATGGCTTAAAAGGAGCGGCGAAGGGAGAGGGTGGGAAAGCGACGGCTGATTTGTGACGGCCGTCCGTTGTCGGTGCGATTGTAACCGGCGCCGATGCAGGTGGCGTAAGCCCATCATTTGATGGCGTAATCGTGGTGCGAACCGCGCCTGGGCAGCGGTCGGGGGCGCCATTCCCGACGTGGGCGCGATCCTTGCTTGTACTGGACGACTCTTACAGCGCCCCAAACCAACAAGACCGGCCCCATGGCCCTTACGCGCTCCCTCAATCGCCTCGATCTGACCGTGCATACGGTCGGCGACTCCGTCGATCGTGGAGGCCTGCTCGCGCTTTCGCAGCGCAAGCTCAACGCGCTGGGCGTTCCGGTCGCCTATGTCGACCGCAACCAGCGCTACCGCTTCGTCAACAAGGCGTTCCTCGACTGGCTCGGCAAGACGCGACATCGAGGTGCTCGGCCGCGAGGCCATCGAGGTCCTCGGCCGCGACGTCTTCCAGCTCTACCACGCCTACATCGACGCGGCGCTCGCGGGCGAGCGCACGACGTACGAGCGGCAGCTCATCACGCCGGGCCGGCCCGCGATCTGGATCCGCGTCGACTATTACCCCGATCGCAGCTCGCAGGGCCACGTCCGCGGCTTTCTCGTCACCTACAGCGACGTCGATCACCTGAAGCAGCTCGAGCTCGAAGCCGGACAGCGCGAGCATCGCCTGCGCCTCGTCACCGACAGCGTCGGGCCTGCCGATCCTGTACTTCGACCGCCAGCTGCAAGCATCCGCTTCGCCAACAAGCCGTTCGGCAGCTGGATCGGCGTGCCGGCCGACGACGTGCTCGGCCACGCGCTGAAGGACGTGCTGCCCGCCGACGCGTTCGCCGAAATGCAGGGCTACATCGACCGCGCGTTCGCCGGCGCGACGGTGACGTACGAGCGCCGCGAGCGCCAGCTCGACGGCGACGCGCGCTGGGCGCGCATCACGCTGTTCCCCGATCGCGAGGTCGGCGGCCGCGTCGGCGGCGCGTTCGCGGTGATGACCGACATCGAGGACGACATCCGCATCCGCGACGCGCTGAAGGCGCAGGAAGCGCAGATGCGCCTGTTCGCCGACAACATCCCCGGCCCGATCGCGTACCTCGACCGCAATCTCAAGTACACGTTCGTGAACCAGGCGTTCGCGAACTCGGTGTGCAAGCCGCAGGACGAGATCTACGGCAAGACGCCGTTCGAGGTGATGGCCTCCGACGTCGCGTCGTTCCTGCGGCCGATCCTGAAGCGCGCGCAGGCGGGCGAGCACGTCGAGTACGAGCGCATCGGCACGACGATGCAGGGCACCGCGGCGCTGGCTGCACGGCCGCATCGCGCCCGACCTCGATGCCGCCGGCTCGGTGCGCGGCCTGTACTGCACCGAGTACGACATCCACGATCTCAAGCTGACCGAGCAGGCGCTCGCCGCGCGCGAGGAGCAGCTGCGCCTTTTCAACGACAACATTCCCGAGCCGATCGTCTACCTGTCCGCGGACCGCCGCTACCAGTTCGTCAACGAGGCGTTCCTGCAGCTCGTCGGCCTCGACCGCGACGAGGTCATCGGCAAGACGACCGCCGAAGTGCTGGGCCCGAGCTCGCCGGCATGATGGAGCCCGGACCGCGACCGCGCGTTCGCCGGCGAGGCGATCACCTACGAGCGCGCGGTCATCGACGCCAACGGGCGCGAGCGCTGGATTCGCGCGCGCTGCGTGCCCGACCTGCACTTCGACGGCACGGTCAAGGGCGAGTACGTCGTCGGCCACGACATCACCGACCTGAAGCAGGCGCAGGACGCGCTGGCGGCGCGCGAGGGCCAGCTGCGCGCGATCATGGACGGCGTGCCCGCGCCGGTCGCGTACATCGATCGCGACGAGCGCTGCCACTACGTCAACCGCACGTTCCTGCAGTTCTTCGGCCTGACGCCGGAGCAGGTGTCCGTGATGCGGCTGCGCGACGTCGTCGGCCACGGCATCTATCAGAGCGCGCAGGCGATGCTGACGCGCGCGATGGAAGGCGAGTCGACCGCGTTCGACCGCCTCGTGCCGGGCGCCAACGGCGTGCGGCGCTGGATGACGATCCGCGTGGTGCCCGACGCCGCACCGTCGGGCGACGTGCACGGCGCGTTCGTGCTGATGAACGACATCCACGGCCTGAAGCAGGCGCAGGAGGCGTTGCGCGCTTCCGAAGCCGAGCTGCGCCTCATCATGGACAACGTGCCGGCGCGCGTGTCGTACATCGACCGCGACTACCGCTACCGCTTCCTCAATCGGCACAACGAGGAATGGCTGGGCGAGAGCCGCAAGGAGCTCACCGGCCGCACGTTCGCCGACGTCGTCGGCGACGAGCGCGCGACGCAGCTGGGGCCGCTGCTCGACCGCGTGCTGAAGGGCGAGACGGTGTCGACCGAGAAGCAGCTCGCGCAGCCCGACGGGCCCGAGCGCTGGGAGTCGGTGCACTACGCGCCGAACCGCGACGCCGAAGGCAACGTGATCGGCATCTACGCGGTGCACACCGACATCCACGACCAGAAGCGCAACGAGGACGAGCTGAGGCGCGCCAACTGGATGCTGTCGTCGCACATCAGCAACACGCCGCTCGCGGTGCTCGAGTGGGACCGCGACTTCCGGCTCGTGCGCTGGTCGCCGCAGGCGGAGAACATCTTCGGCTGGCGAGCGACGAGATCCTCGGCATGCCGCTCGCCGACAGCCCGCTCGTGCACGAGGACGACCGCGAGGCGTTCGCCGGCCTCGTGACGCGCCTCATGAGCGGCGAGGAGCCGCGCGCGACGGGCCTCACGCGCAACCACCGCAGGGACGGCGACACGATCTGGTGCGAGTGGTACCACTCTGCGCTGCTCGACGACGACGGCCAGATCGTGTCGATCCTGTCGTTCGTGCAGGACGTGTCCTCGCGCATCCAGGCGGAGGAGCGGCTGCAGTACCTGGCGACGCGCGACGCGCTCACCGGCCTTCCCAACCGGCTGCTGCTGCACGAGCGCCTGTCGCAGGCGATCGCGCAGGCCAAGCGCAGCGGGCATCGCGTCGGCGTGCTGTTCATCGACCTCGACCGCTTCAAGAACGTCAACGACACGCTCGGCCACCGCATCGGCGACGAGCTCCTGAAGCGCGTGACGGCGGCGCTGTCCGGCGCGCTGCGCGAGACCGACCTGCTCGCGCGCCTCGGCGGCGACGAGTTCATGGTGATCGTCGAGGACTTCGACGATCCGGCCGTGCTCGGGCGCATCGCGCAGAAGCTGCTCGACGCGATCGCGCAGCCGTTCGAGATCGAGGAGCACGACATCTACGTGACGTCGTCGATCGGCATCGCCGTCTATCCCGACGACTCCGACGATCCGGAAGAGCTCCTGAAGCACGCCGACGTCGCGATGTACCGCTCGAAGGAGCTCGGCCGCAACACGTACCAGTTCCTCGACGCGAACCTCGCCGAGCACCGGCTGCGCCAGCACACGCTCGAGACGGCGCTGCGCACCGCGCTGAACGACGAACGCGCTGCAGCTGCACTACCAGCCCGTGCGTGCGCGATCGAGCGACCGCACGATCGTCGGCGCCGAGGCGCTGCTGCGCTGGAACGACCCGGAGCACGGCAACGTGCCGCCGAAGGTGTTCATCCCGCTCGCCGAGGAGTCGGGCCTCATCCACGCGCTCGGCGAATGGGTGCTGCGCTCGGCGGCGCGCCAGTGCGTCGACGTGGCGCAAGGCGGGATTGAAGCTCAACGTGTCGGTCAACCTGTCGGCGCGCCAGTTCTATCGCGAGGACCTCGCGCAGCGCATCTCGGAGATCGTGCAAGGCCGAGGAGTGCGAGCCGTCGTGGATCGAGCTCGAGGTCACCGAGACGAGCCTGCTGCACGACCTCGACGCGATCCGCAAGGTGCTGCACCAGCTGCGCGACGAAGGCTTCACCGTCGCGATCGACGACTTCGGCACCGGCTACTCGTCGCTCACGCACCTGAAGCACTTCCCGATCGACACGCTCAAGATCGACATCTCGTTCATCGCCGACCTCGAGACCGACCCGCAGGACGCGGCGATCACCGAGGCGATCATCGGGCTCGCGCGCGGCCTCGGCCTCAAGGTCGTCGCCGAAGGCGTGGGCACGCGCGAGCAGCTCGAGTTCCTCGACGTGCGCGGATGCCACTGCTTCCAGGGCTTCTGGGCGAGCAAGCCGCTGCCGGCCGACGCCTTCTACGACTTCGTGCGCCTCAAGCAGGGCGGTCGCGTCACTTCATAAAGTTTCAAAGGCGCACCCGCCGCGCGGGTGCGTCTCCATCAGCAGTTTTCCAGCCACGTCGCGATGGCGGCGGCCGCGGCGCTGCCATCCCGGCTCGAGCATCAGCATGTGCGCGAGCCCGGGAAGGATCGCCGGCTCGACGCCGTGATGGCGCGCGGTGGCCCGCACGTCGGCGGGGATCGCGATCCGGTCGCCTCGGCGCCCAGCACGAAGACCGGCGACGTCGCCTGCGGCTCGATCCAGTGCAGCCGCATCGACAGGTCGAACAGCACGCGCGGCGACTCGCTGTTGAGGTGCTGCATCGCTTCGCGCAGGATCGCGGGATCGACGTCGCGGCTGAAGTAGAACGGCCGCAGCGCCTTCAGCACGTCGCGCGACAACCGCGTCGGATCGAGCCCGACCATGTGCGACGCGTAGTCGGGATGCGTCGTCGCGAGGCGCGCGGCCACCGGCAGCAGATCCCGTCGGCGGCACCGGCGCCAGCAGCGCGGCGCCGCGCACGGGCCGCGTCGCCATCATCCGCTCGATGACCGCGGCGCCCATCGAGTGACCGATCAGCACCGGCGGCGCCGGAATTGCCGAAGCGACGTGCTCGACGTCGGCCACGTAGTCGTCGAGGCCCGCGATGAACAGCGTGTCGGCGCCGCCGCTCGGCGCCGTGGCCGCGCAGCGAGAGCGCGTGCGCGGGCCAGCCTTGCGCCGCGAACCAGGGCAGGAAGATACGGCTCCCAGCACCACGCGTCGCCGTAGCCGCCGTGCACGAACAGCAGCGGCGGCTTGCGGCGTCGGCTTCGCGCGGGAGGCGCGAGCGGACTTCGAGATTCAGGTATCAGGTGTCAGGTATCAGGGATCAGGACGAAACGCCGGTGTCTGGCCCGCGTTCGCGAGTTGCATGTGGGCAACAATCGCACCCAGATATGATCATTCGACGCGCGGCAGGGCAATGCCGCATGCACATGCGCGCATTCTACTGATTCCTGATGCCTGATACCCGATCCCTGATGTACGACGCGAACTGCCGCCGCTGCGCGCCGGCTCGCGACGTTCCTCGCGGACGTGCAGCGCGGCGAACCCGACCTACTGGTGCAAGCCCGTGCCGCCGTTCGGCGAGACCGCGGCGCGGCTCGTCATCGTCGGGCTCGCGCCCGGCATGCACGGCGCGAACGCGAGCGGCCGGCCGTTCACCGGCGACTACGCCGGCATCCTGCTGTACGAGACGCTGCACGCTACGGCTTCGCGTCGCAGCCGGTCGCCGAGTCGCGCAGCGACGGCCTCGCGCTCATCGCTGCCGCATCACCAACGCGGTGAAGTGCCTGCCGCCGGACAACAAGCCGACGCCCGCCGAGGTCCGCACCTGCAACGCCTATCTCGCCGCCGACCTGCGCACCGTGCCGGAGGGCGGCGTCGTCCTCGCGCTCGGGCGCATCGCGCACGACGCGACGCTGCGCGCGCTGGCGCTGCGCGCCGGCGGACTTCCCGTTCGCGCACGGCGCGCGGCATCCGCTCGCGCGGCGGCCGCCTGCTCTTCGACAGCTATCATTGCAGCCGCTACAACACGAACACCGGACGGCTGACCGCGGCGATGTTCGACGACGTGTTCAGACGGTCGCTGCGCCATCTCGCAAGGTAACGCGTGAGCAAGGTCTCGCAGCTGTCCAAGGTCACGACGCCGTCGCCGCGGCGAGCGCGCCGGCGCCGACGTTCGACGCGACGCGAGCTCCTCAAGTCGCTGCCGCATCGGCCGGGCGTCTACCGGATGTTCGACGCGGCCGGCGACGCGCTCTACGTCGGCAAGGCGCGCGACCTGCAAGAAGCGCGTGTCGAGCTATTTCCAGAAGTCCGGATCACGAATACCGGATCGCGGCGATGGTCGTCGCAGGTCGCGCGCGTCGAGACGACCGTCACGCGCTCCGAGGGCGAGGCGCTGCTGCTCGAGAACAACTTCATCAAGGCGCACGAGCCGCGCTACAACATCCTCTTTCGCGACGACAAGAGCTATCCGTACGTCTGCATCACGCGGCGACCCATTTCCGCAGCTGCGCTTCCATCGCGGCACGCTCGACAAGCGTCATCGGTACTTCGGGCCGTTTCCCGAGCGCGGGCGCGGTGCGCGACGGCATCGCGACGCTGCAGAAGGTGTTCCAGCTGCGCACGTGCGAGAACACGGTGTTCGCCAACCGCTCGCGGCCGTGCATGCTGCACCAGATCCAGCGCTGCACCGCGCCGTGCGTCGGCCTCGTCAGCGAGGCCGAGTATCGCGAGGACGTCGAAGGCGCGTCGCTGTTCCTGCACGGCAAGGCGAGCGAGGTGCTGACGCAGCTGCAGGCGCAGATGGAGGAGGCGCGCGCGGCAAGCTCGAGTTCGAGCGCGCGGCGCGCGTGCGCGACAAGATCACGCGCATGCAGATGCTGCAGTCGCGGCAGTTCGTCGAGAGCGCGACGGCCGGCGACATCGACGTCGTCGCGCGCGGCGATCGAGCGCGGGCTCGTTCGCCGTCAACGTCGTGATGATCCGCGGCGGCCGGCACGTCGGCGACCGCACGTTCTTTCCGCGCCACGCCGACGCCGCCGCAGTCGAGGGCGAAGGCGAGATCGTGCCGACGTTCCTCACGCAGCACTACGTCGAGCGGCCGGTGCCGCCGACGATCATCGTGCCCGACGTCGAGGATCACGCGGCGCTCGCGGAAGTGCTGTCCGCGCAGTCGGGGCACAAGGTCGAGATCGTCGGCAATCCCGGCGGCGAGCGGCGCGTGTGGCTCACGATGGCGCTGCGAGAACGCGACGTTCGCGATCCGCCAGAAGCTCGCGCAGAAGGCGACGCAGGAGGACCGGCTCGCCGCGCTGCAGGAGGCGCTCGGGCTGCCGTCCGACGGCGCAGCGCATCGAATGCTTCGACGTCTCGCACACGATGGGCGAGGCGGCGGTCGCCTCGTGCGTGATCTTCGACCAGCTCGCGATGCAGACGTCCGAGTACCGGCGCTTCAACGTGACGCCCGCGCAGGCAGGCGACGACTACGCGGCGATGCGCGAGGCGCTGTCGCGGCGCTGCGCGCGCATCGTCGCGGGCGAGTATCCGGCGCCCGATCTGCTGGTCATCGACGGCGGCAAGGGGCAGGTCGGCGGTCGCCGCCGAGCGTGCTGGAGGAGCAGGGCCTGCACCAGCGTGCCGCTGATCGGCATCGCGAAAGGCCCCGAGCGCAAGGCGGGCGAGGAGGACATCGTCTTTCCCGGATCGCGAGCCGGTGCTGAACCTGCCGTCCGATCATCCGGGGCTGCACCTCCTGCAGCAGATCCGCGACGAGGCGCACCGCTTCGCGATCCAGGGCCATCGCGCGCGGCGCGCCAAGGCGCGCACGACGTCGACGCTGCAGGAGATCGCCGGCATCGGCGCCACGCGCCGCAAGGCGCTGCTCGCGCACTTCGGCGGCGTGAAGGGCGTGCAGGCGGCGAGCGTCGACGACATCGCGCGCGTGCCCGGCATATCGCGCGCGCTGGCGGAGCGCATATTCGCCGAGCTGCATTAGGGGCGGGCAGACGCGAGCCCTCGACGCCGCCTAGTTCTGCGGATAGTCCGGGCTGCGCATCTTCCCCGTGCGAAACGCGCGCGAGGCGGTCTGGTAATGCGCGATGGCCTCGTTGGTCAAACGCGGATCGGGCTCGATGGGCGTTGACAGGAGAGTCGCGGGATCGACACGGAAGGACTGGACCTGGCGCTTCGGCAGCAGAACGGTGAGCACATCGTCTTTGTAGTAGCCGAGTTCCTGGTAATTGCTGACGAATGCACGCGGTGCCAAGGCTTCGTCCTCGAACAGGCCCTGACCGAAGAAGTGATCGTCGCCCGTCGCGCCGAGCAGGTCGAGAATGGTCGGCGGCACATCGATCTGGCTCGCAAGCCGCGTATACAGCCCGGGCCCCACCAGTGACGGTGCGTACATGATCATCGGGATGAGATAGCCGCCGAGCGGGAGGCGGGTCTTGCCCGCCACGGCGGCGCAATGATCGGCCGTGATGATGAAAAGCGTGTCGTCGAACCAGGCCCGGCTCTTCGCCTCGGCGATGAACCTGCCGATTGCATAATCCGTGTATTTGACGCCCCCCTCCCGGCCGCCGGGGGACGGAATGTCGATGCGGCCGGGCGGATACGTGAAGGGTCGATGGTTCGACGTGGTCATGATGTGGGCGAAGAACGGCCGGCCGGATGTGTTCACCTTGTCGAAGAGCCGGACCGCATTGGCAAACAGCACTTCGTCCGCGACACCCCACGCGTTCTCGAATACCACGGTTTCCGCCGGAAACTGGCCGCGATCGAAAGTCTCGTAGTCGTTGCCGCGGAAGTACGCGTTCATGTTGTCGAAGTATCCGTAGCCGCCGTAGATGAAGCTGATATGGCGGTCCTGGTGCTCGAGGATCTCGCCCACCGTTGCGAGATGCTCGTTGTCCAGGCGACGGACGATGGATTGCCCGGGAACGGGCGGGATGCCGAGGGAGAGCGCCTCCAGGCCGCGGACGGTCCGGGTCCCGGTGGCGAAGAATCGCGTGAAGCGCAGCCCTTCGCCCGCAAGCCGGTCGAGGTTCGGCGTCAGGCCGGCCTTGCTCCCGTAAGCGCCAAGGAATTCGGCCGACAGGCTTTCGACGGAGATCAGCACGACGTTGCGCGGCCTGCGCTTGAAGGGTCCCATCTGCAATACGGGGTCTTCCACTACGTCGGGCTTCAATGCGTCGGACAGGGGCTGTCGCTCCACGCCCAGTCCAAGCAGGATCGCATCGGCTTCCTCCTGCGGCAGCGTGCGGTAGAAGCGGTCGTACTCGAGCTCGTTACGACGGAACGCGGCCACGAAGCTGTACAGGCCATTGCCCGCCAGCTCGTCGGCGTAGGCGTTGCCGCTTCCGCTCATCTGGTCGAGATTCGTCGCCACCAGGCTCATGACGGGCAGCACGATCGCCAGCGCCGCGAGCCCGAGGCGCTGCAGCACATTCCTGGGTGCCACCGAAAGCCGCACGAAGTGTCGCAGCACGAGCACGATGAGGAGGGCGGCGGCGGCAATTCCCGCGAGGATCCACGGCACGGGATAGGACTCCCGGATGTTGCCGATGACTTCCCGGGTGTAGACGAGGTAGTCGACCGCAATGAAATTGAATCGTGTCGAAAACTCCCACCAGAACGTGACTTCGGAGATGGCGTCGAACAAAAGCAGGGCGGTCGCCGCCCACAGCGCGAGCCAGCCGAGTCCAGCGAAAGCGCGAGACCGGCGCCAGCGGTCGGGAAGCAACGCCGATGCGAGGAGCCACGGCGCAATCGTGAACGCGAGCGTCGCGAGGTCGAACCAGAGGCCCAATGCAAGGATGCGCGGAATGCTGTTCCAGCCGGCGTCTGCGGGACCGGTGGTCATCCACAGGACTGCACGCAACAGTCCCCATACCAGCAGCGCGATGCTTGCCGCCAGCAGTGGCAGAGCGACGGCTCGCCGCTTATCCGTCGACGTTATGTTCATCGAATCTTCATGCGCATCGCGCCAGTGTATTCCACGGGGATGTGGAGGTTTCCCCGTCCCCACGTCCCCGGCCCTTGCAACCGGCGTCGCCTGCAGCGTGCTTCGAGACGGGCGGGGCCCTTCAACGAGGCGCGCCCCCAAGTCGTACGGGTAGAATCGCCGCACTGTGCCGCTCAACATTCCCATCGCGCTCACGTGGCTGCGGATCGTCCTGATCCCGGTCTTCGTCGCGGTCTATTACCTGCCGGACACGTGGCTGATGCCCGTGGCGAAGAACTGGACTGCGATGACGATCTTCGCCGTTGCCGCGATCACCGACTGGCTCGACGGCTACCTGGCGCGACGGCTCGGTGAGACGAGCGCGTTCGGCGCGTTCCTCGATCCCGTCGCCGACAAGCTCATGGTCGCGGCGGCCTTGATCCTGCTCGTGCAGCTCGGCCGGGCGGAGGCCTATCTCGCGATCATCATCATCGGTCGCGAGATCGCGATCTCGGCACTGCGCGAGTGGATGGCGCAGATCGGCCGGACGAAGAATGTTGCCGTCGCGTTGATCGGCAAGGTGAAGACCGCCTCGCAGATGACGGCCATCATCGCGCTGCTGCTCTACGAGCCGCTGTTCGGCATCGTGCCCACGTCGCTGCTCGGCACCATCGCACTCTGGGTCGCAGCGATCCTCACGCTGTGGTCGATGCTGCACTACCTGCGGCTGGCGGCGCCGCACTTGCGCGGCGATGCGATGACCGACATGCGCACGCCCACCAAGGCGCGGGACACGCCGCCTGCCTGATTCGGGTGCGGTCGCGCACCCGCCGCACCATAGTCGAACGTGCCGGCACCCCCCGCGACAACGTAAGTCGCTGATTCGCCGTGCCAGTCGCGATGGCACCGCGCTTGCTATGTATGCATTCTGGTATACAAGCGGGCGAGCCGGTTGTCGCGCATCCCTCCCTCCACGATCGCAGAGCTGCACGCCGCCTATCGCGCCGGCACGTGGCGGCCATCGGAAGTCGTCGAGCACTGGCTCGCTCGCCCGACGGCCGAGCGCGGGCCGCCCGTGTTCATCTCGACGTTTCCGGATGCTCAGCTTCGTCGTCGCGCCGACGCGCTCGATCTCGCACTCGGTGCCGATCCCGGCAAGGCGCTGGCACAACCGGTCTTCGGCGCGCTGTGCGTCGTCAAGGACAACATCGACGTCGCCGGCCTTCCGACGACGGCGGCGTGCCCGGCGTTTGCCTACGAGCCGGCGCAATCGGCCGAGGCCGTGTCGGCGATCGAGGCGGCGGGCGGCATCGTCCTCGGCAAGACGAACCTCGACCAGTTCGCAACGGGCCTCGTCGGAACGAGGTCGCCTTACGGCGCCGTGCGCAACGCATTCGACGCGCGTTACGTCTCGGGCGGGTCGAGCTCCGGTTCGGCGGTAGCGGTCGCCACCGGACTCGCGCACGTTGCGCTCGGCACCGACACGGCGGGCTCGGGCCGGATTCCCGCGGCGTTCAACAACATCGTGGGGCTCAAGCCTTCGCGCGGTCTCGTCTCCACGCAAGGCGTGGTGCCGGCGTGCCGCTCGCTCGACTGCGTGAGCGCGTTCGCACTCACGGTGGACGATGCCGTGCGCGCGCTCGCTGCGATGACGCGACGCGACCGCACCGTGGCGATCGACGTCCCGCGGGTTGCAGCGTCCTTCACGTTCGCGGTTCCGCAGCGGCTGCAGCGCGAGTTCTGCGGCGACCGCCTGGCGCAGGACGCCTTCGAGGCCGCCATCGAGCGACTGGTGGCGCTCGGCGGCACCGTGCGCGAGATCGACTACGCGCCGTGGCGCGAGGTGGCGGCGATGCTCTACGAGGGACCGCGCGTGGCAGAGCGTCACGCCGCGATCCGCGATTTCTTCGATGCGCAGCCCGACGCGCTCGACCCTGCGGTCCGCGCCGTGATCGGAGGCGGGCGACGGTACACGGCGACCGACGCCTACGCCGCCGATGCGCGCCTCGCGGCGCTGCGGCGCGTGCTCGCCGACACGTGGGAGGCCTGCGACGTGATGGTCGTGCCGAGCGCGCCGACGATCTTCACGATCGCGCAGGTGAGTGCGGAGCCGATCGAGCTCAACCGTCGCCTCGGCGAGTACACGAACTTCGTCAACCTGCTCGACCTCTCGGCCATCGCGGTTCCGTCGTCGATGCGGCCCGACGGCCTGCCGGCCGGCATCACGCTGATCGCGCGTAGCGGCAGCGATCTCATGGTCGCCGACCTCGCGCAGCGCTTTCACGTTGCAAGCGGACTCACGCTGGGCGCAATCGGAATCGCGATGCCGACGCCGCAACCGCTCGCGTCGCGCGGCGACCTGACGCAGCTTGCCGTGGTCGGCGCCCATCTGTCCGGCATGCCGCTCAATCGCGAGCTCGTCGCCCTCGGGGCGCGGCTCGTGCGCCGCGTGCGCACGAGTGCCAACTACCGGCTCTATGCGCTGCGCACGTCGCCGCCCAAGCCCGGGCTCGTGCGCGGCGAGGGTGGACAAGCGATCGAAGCCGAAGTGTGGGAGCTGTCCCATGCGTCGTTCGGCGCGTTCGTCGCCGCGATCCCCGCTCCGCTCGGCATCGGCACGCTCGATCTCGACGACGGCACCACCGTCAAGGGCTTCCTGTGCGAGGCCCACGCGACGCGCGACGCCGAGGACATTTCCCATCACGGCGGATGGCGCCGCTATCTCGCCGCACGCAGTTCCACTTGCACTCTTCCTTCGGAGACGACACGATGACCAAGCGCACTCAACGCAAGCCTGCAAGCGTCGGCCGGCGCCGCGTGCTCCAGGCGGGCGCATCCCTCGCCGTCATGGGCGCGCCCGCGATACTGCGTGCGCAAGCGGGGCCCAAGATCCGCGTCGGCTTCTGGCCCATTGCGTCCGGTCTTCCGTTCTTCGTCGCGATCGAGAAGGGCTACTTCAAGGAAGCGGGCCTCGACGTCGAGGGCATCAAGTTCGCGGGCGCGCAGCAGGTGATGGAAGCGATGCTGTCGGGACGCTCGGACGGCAGCGCCAACGGAACGGGCTCCGCCAACCTTGCCATCGGCGAGATCGCGCAGCCGGGCCTCTTCAAGATCTTCTGCACCAATCCGAGCAACGCGAAGTTCGTGCTCGACGAGTTCATCGCGCCGAAGGACAGCGCGTACAAGACGATCGCCGACTTCAAGGGCAAGCGCCTGGCGTCGGGTCCCGGAATCCAGAACGTCACGCTCGCGAAGACCATGCTCGAACGCGCGGGCGCCACGGGCACCACCGTCATCGAGCTGCCGATCGGCCAGCACGTCGCCTCGATCGTCGCGGGACAAGTGGACGGTGCGTACACGCTCGAGCCGACGGGCACCGTCGGTCGCATGAACGGCACCACGCGCGTCGTCGAGGCGGGTGTCGTCGCCAAGTACATCCTCGGCGATCCGATGGCGCCGTGGCACGGAGGCTCGGCGAGCCTCACGACCGAGTTCATCAAGAAGAATCCGGACGCGACGAAGAAGTACATGGCCGCGTACCTGAAGGGGGTGGAGTTCGTGCGCAGCAAGCCCGACGAAGCGCGCCAGTACCTCAAGGGGTATACGGCGATCGAGGGTCCGCTCACGAGCGAGGTGCCGCTGGCCGCCTACATGGCGTGGAACGAGTTCCAGCCCGGCGACGTGGCCTATTTCCAGAAGTTCTTCGACCTCTTCACCGAGAAGGGCATCTTCGACAAGAAAGTCGTCGTCGCCGACCTCCTCTACAAGGCATAGGGCCATGGCCGACTCGGGCGTTCAAGCGCAACCATGGGCTGCCGCTGGCGACGTCAAGCGCGCGGCCGCCCCGAAGAAGCATGCGTGGCGACGGTGGTTGCCGGCGATCGGGCCGGTCCTGCTGTTCATCGTGTGGGACGTCGCGGTGCGCGGCGGCTTCATCAAGCCGATCCTGCTGCCGACGCCGGTCGACACGCTGACGGCGCTGGTGACCGGCCTTGCAGGCGGCCCCCTGCTCGGCGACTTCGCGGTGACGGTCAAGCGAACGCTGCAGGCGTTCGCGATCGCCGCGGTCATCGGCGTGCCGCTCGGCGTCGTGCTCGGCAGCAACGAGCGCGCGTATCGCAGCGTCGAGTTCCTCATCGACTTCTTTCGCTCGACACCGTCCTCGGCATTGATTCCGCTCTTCCTCCTGATCTTCGGCGTGTCGGACATCAACAAGGTGGCGATCGCCGCGTTCGGCGCGCTGCTGCTCGTCGTGTTCAACAGCGCCTACGGCGTCATCAATGCGCGCAAGCAGCGCATGATGGCCGCCAAGGTGATGGGCGCAACGCGCTGGCAGATCTTCCGCGACGTCCTGATATGGGAATCGCTGCAGCCGACGTTCGTAGGCTTGCGCAGCGCGGTGTCGATGGCGCTCGTGATCGTCATCGTGGCCGAGATGTTCATCGGTTCCGACAACGGGCTCGGCCATCGCATCATCGACGCGCAGCAGGTGCTGAACGTCAAGAGCATGTACGCGGCGATCCTCGCGGCGGGAGTGCTCGGCTACGCGCTGAACGTGCTCTTCCTCTACCTCGAGCGGCGCATCGTGCACTGGAGCGGACGATGACGAACGCTCGCGACAACAAGATTCGCCGCTGCCCCCAGGGGCCGCAGCGGCCATGACGACGGTCCTGAATGCTCCGGCCATCGCCGACGTCCCCGCACCGGTCTTCGTTCCCGGTCCACCGGGCACCGAGATCACCATCCGTGGCCTCACCAAGTACTTCGCCGGCTGGCCGCTGTACGAGAACTTCGACCTCGACATCCCGAAGCACGCGATCGTGTCGGTGTTCGGGCCGAACGGCTGCGGGAAGTCCACGCTCATCAACATGATCGCGGGACTGGTGCCGATCGACGCGGGGCAGATCCTGTTCGACGGCAAGTCGCTCGCGGAAACCAAGATCGGCTACGTCTTCCAGAATTACCGCGAGGCGATGTTCCCGTGGATGCGCACGATCGACAACATCGCCTATCCGCTGCGGCTGGAAGGCAAGTCGAAGGCCGAGGTGGACCGGCGCGTGGCCGAGCTCGTCGCCTCCTTCGACGTCAAGTTCGACCTCAACCGGTATCCTTACGAGCTCTCGGGCGGGCAGCAGCAGACGGCATCGATCATGCGCGCGCTGGCGCCCGGGCCCGAGGTGCTGTTCCTCGACGAGCCGTTCTCGGCGCTGGATTTCGAGATGACGCTGTTCATCCGCGAGAAGCTGCAGGAAGTGTTCATGGCCACCGGCACCACGATGATGCTCGTCTCGCACGACTTGGAGGAGGCGGTGTACCTCGCCGACCAGGTCCTGCTCCTGACGAAGCGGCCGACGCGCATCGCGGAGATCCTGCGTTACGACGACGCGCGCCCGCGCACCGTGGCGACGCTTTCGGAGCCGAGCTTCATCGCGGCGAAGAAGCGCAGCCTCGAGATCTTCCAGCGCGAAGTGCGCCGATGACGGAAGGCGACGCCGCCGCCTACGTCGACGCCGCGTGCGCAGTGCACGGCATCGCGCTGCGCGACGACGAGCGGGCGCGCGTGACGGCGCATTTCGTGCGCCTCGGTGCGCTGGCGGCCACGCTCGTGGACCTCGAGCTCGCCGACGACGTCGAGATAGCGCCCGTCTTCGAGCCGTGAGCGAGAGCGCACTGCAGATCGCGGCGTCGGTATCGCAAGGCGCGGTGACCGCGACGTCCGTGGCGGAGGCCGCGCTCGACGCCGTCTTGCGCATCGACCCGGCGATCAATGCGTTCACGGCGGTGCTGCGCGAACGTGCGCTGGCCGAAGCGCAAGAAGTCGACCGCCGCATCGCGTCCAGGGAGACCCTGCCGCTCGCCGGCGTGCCGTACGCGGTCAAGAATCTCTTCGACGTGGCCGGCGTCGCGACGCTTGCCGGCGCCAAGGTCCACCTGCAACGTCCGAAGGCAAGGTCCGACGCAGCGCTCGTGACGCGCATGCACGAGGCGGGCGCCGTGCTGCTGGGCACCCTCAACATGGACGAATTCGCGTACGGATTCACGACGGAGAACACGCACTTCGGCACGACGCGCAATCCGCACGACACCGGCCGCATCGCCGGAGGCTCCTCCGGTGGCTCGGCGGCGGCGGTGGCCGCGCGCATGGTGCCGCTGGCGCTCGCCTCCGACACCAACGGATCGATCCGCGTGCCGTCGTCGCTGTGCGGCATCTATGGATTGAAGCCGACGTACGGGCGCCTGTCGCGCCGCGGCTCGTTCCCGTTCGTGGACAGCCTCGACCATCTCGGTCCGATGGCGACCACGCTTGCCGACCTCGCCGCCTGCTACGACGTGCTGCAGGGACCGGACGCGGACGATCCCGCGTGCGCCCAGCGCGAAATCGAGCCGGTGCGCGGCGCGTGCGACGCCGGCATCGCGGGCTTGCGCATCGCGCGCCTCGGTGGATATTTCGACGAGCACCTGACGCGCGCCGGCGCGCGCAGCCGTCGAGCGCGCGTGCCTTGCGCTCGGCGTCACGCGCGTCACCGAATTGCCCGCTGCGAACCTCGGTCGCGCCGCCGCGTTCGTCATCACCGCCAGCGAAGGCGGCGCGCGCCATCTCGCGCATTTGCGCGCCCGCCGCGACGACCTCGAGCCGCACTCGCGCGATCGCTTCGTCGCAGGCGCCATCGCGCCGGCCGCGTGGTACGCGAAGGCGCAGCGCGTTCGGCGCTGGTACCGCGACGCGGTGCGCGAGATATGGGCGGGCGTGGACGTGCTCATCGCCGCCGCGACGCCGTGCGAGGCGACTCGCGTCGGCGAGGAGTGGCTCGAGCTCAACGGCGTGCGCATGCCGCTCCGCGCGAGCCTCGGATTGCTGACCCAACCCATCTCGTGCATCGGACTTCCCGTGGTCACCGTGCCGATGCCGCGCGCAGGCCGGCTTCCCATCGGCGTGCAGGTCATTGCGGCGCCGTGGCGCGAGGACTTATGCTTTCGCGTGGCGGGCGCGCTGGTGGCGTCGGGCGCGTCGTCCTGCCCCGCGCCCGCGTCGTTGGAGTGATCGTGCCGGAGATCAACACCGCCGACGTCGTTGCCGAAGTGCGGGCGGCGTTCGATCGCTACGAGGCGGCACTGGTCGGCAACGACGTCGACGTGCTGAACGAGCTCTTCTGGAACAGCGAGCGAACGCTTGCGCTTCGGCCCGGCGGAGAACCTCTACGGCTACGACGCCATCTGCGCGTTTCGCGCGGCGCGCTCGCCTGCCGGGCTGTCGCGCACGCTGACGAACGTGGTCATCACGACGTTCGGCCGGGATTTTGCGACCGCGAATGCCGAGTTCGTGCGCATGGATCGCCGCGGCCGCCAAAGCCAGACGTGGGTGCGCATGCGCGAGGGGTGGCGCGTCGTCGCGGCGCACGTGAGCCTGCTGTGAGCCCCCACGCTCGCGCAGCGCCGGCGATTCCCGTTGCCGAGCGCTCGCTCGGGGAGACGGCGTACGAGAAGCTCAAGGCGGAGATCTTCGACTTCGCGTTGCTGCCCGGCGATCGCTTCACCGAGACGGAGATCGCGCAGCGCCTGGCGATGAGCCGCACGCCGGTGCGCGAAGCGCTGTATCGCCTCGAGCGTGAAGGCTATCTCACCGTTCACCTGCGCGTCGGCTGGAGCGTGCGACCGTTCGACTTCCGCCAGTTCGAGGACTTCTACGACCTGCGCCTGATCCTCGAGCTCGCGTCCATCGCGCGGCTGTGCGACATGCAGGAGCGCGAGAGCCTCGATGCGCTCAAGGCGACCTGGCTCGTGCCTGCGAGCGAGCGCCTGACCGATGCGTTGAAGGTCGCATCGCTCGACGAGCGTTTCCATGGTTCGCTCGTCGCGGCCGCGGGCAACCCGGAAGTGGCGCGCTGCCATCGCGAGGTGACCGAGCGCATCCGCATCATCCGGCGTCTCGACTTCACGCAGGCGCACCGCATCGCCAAGACCTACGACGAGCACGCGCAGATCCTGCGCGCCGTGATCCGCCGAAGATCGGAGGAGGCCGCGCGATTGCTGCGATCGCACGTGGAATCGAGCAAGGCCGAGGTGCGCAAGATCACGCTTCACAGGCTCTACACCGCGCGCGCATCCGACGGCCGGGGGTAGCCGCCGGTTTTCCGCGGTGCAGCATGACCCTGTAACAATTCGGAGGCACACTCTCGGCCTGCCTTCGATCCGCCCCCAGATGCCCTATCTCTCCATCGAGGACCTGTCCGTCTCGTACGACGGCAATCGCGTGCTCGACCACGTGAGCCTCGACGTCGAGCGCGGCGAGATGATTGCGCTGCTCGGCAGCTCGGGCTGCGGCAAGACCACGCTCCTGCGCTCGATCGCGGGCTTCGTGATGCCCGACGAGGGCAGCATCAGGGTTGCGGACCAGGACATCACGCACCTTCCACCCGAGAAGCGCGCGACGGCGATGATGTTCCAGTCGTACGCGCTGTGGCCGCACATGACGGTCGCGGGCAACATCGGCTACGGCCTTCGCATGCGCGGCTGGAAGCGCGAAGCCATCGACCAGCGGATCGCGGAGATGCTGAAGCTCCTGCAGCTCGAGGGCTTCGCGAAGCGGCCGGTGACGCAGCTTTCAGGCGGCCAGCGCCAGCGGGTGGCGCTCGGACGCGCGCTTGCCGTCGATCCGCACCTGCTGCTGCTCGACGAGCCGATGTCGAATCTCGACTACAAGGTGCGCCTCGAGCTGCGCCACGAGCTTCGCGCGCTGCAGCGGCGCATCGGCATCACCGCCGTGTACGTCACGCACGATCGCGAGGAGGCGCTGATGCTTGCCGACCGCATCGCGGTGATCGACGCGGGCCGCGTCGTCCAGTTCGGCCGCCCCGAGGACGTGTTCCATCGGCCGGGATCGGCGTTCGTCGCCGGCTTCATGGGCGCCGACAATGCGCTCCCGATGGTGCGTTTGCCCGATGGCGACCTCATGCTGTCGTCGCATCCCGGCGGCGAGCCCGTCACGGCGCATTTTCGAAGCGACGCGGCGCGCGTGGGCGCGGCAGGCGACGGCGCGGGCGATCGCGATCTCCGCTTCGAAGGCAGCATCGCGCAGGCCGTGTACGTGGGACAAGGCTATCGCTATCGCGTGCGCGTCACCGACGGCGCCGACGTGTGGGCGCTCGCCGATGCGCGCATCGACGAGGGTACGCCGGTGACCGTGGCCGTGCCGCGCGATGCGCTCCTCGTGTTCGCGCGCGCAGCCGCGGCCGGAGCAGGGTCCGCCTGACACCATGAGCAGGCACCGTTTTTTGTCATTGGGCGCCAAGCGCCTCAACGAGAGGGAGGAATCATGCGAATGACCCGATTGCTGTCCGCGATGGCCGTGGCCGCGCTTCTCGCGCTGCCGGGCGCGGCGTCCGCGCAAACGACGCTCAACGTCGTGACCGCCGGCGACCAGAACATGGTCGACTACGTGAACAATTATCTCGGGCCCAAGTTCGAGGCGATGAATCCCGGCGTGAAGGTGCGCGCCGTGGGCACCGGCCCGGGCGACGGCGGCTCGCAGAAGATCTACGAGAAGCTCTCGGCGCAGCAGAAGTCGGGCTCCAACTCGTGGGACACCGACGTCGCCGTCGTGCACCAGCGCGGCGCGGCCACGATGGTCAACGAGAAGCTCCTGATGCCGTACCGCAACGACGTCGCGGCCGGCAAGCTCGTGTCGCGCGACACGGCGAAGAACGCGCTCGGCGCGAACGTCGACGGGTACGTGCTGCCGATGTTCCACAGCCAGATCGCGTTCGCGTACAACCCCGACCTCGTCAAGGCGCCGCCCAAGTCGTATGCGGAGCTCACCGAGTGGGTGAAGAAGAACCCGAAGCAGTTCGGCTACAACGGCGTCAAGGGCGGCATGTCGGGCGTCGGCTTCGTGATGGGCTGGGTCGGCGCCAACAGCGGGCTCGGCGACAAGCTCGAGAAGGGTCCGTACTCCGCCGGCGACAAGCCGACCATCGAGAAGTCGCTCGCCGGCCTCAAGGACTTCAACCAGAACGTCGTGATGACGCCCGGCAACGCGGGCACGCTCGACATGCTCAATCGCGGCGAGATCGCGATGGGACCGGTGTGGGTCGACATGTTCTACACGTGGCAGGCCGACGGCAAGCTGAGCCCGAAGATCAAGCTCTCGCTGCCGTGAGCCCGGCTTGCCCGGACAGCCGATGTACTACGTGATCCCGGCGAAGGCCGCGAATGCCGCGATGGCGAAGAAGTTCATCGACTTCGCGGAGAGCCCGGAAGTGCAGGCCGACGGCATCGTCAAGCAGTTCAACTGGTATCCCGGCATCGACCCGCAGTACGTGCAGGCGAAGCTCACGCCTGCGGAATGGAACAAGCTCTTCGCGGACATCACGCCGCAGCAGCTTGCGAAGAACGGCCGCCCGTTCCCGCTTGTCCGATTACTTCACGGACATCGTGGAAGGGTACGAGCGAGTCGTCCTGAAGTAGCAGACGGAGTTTGACGCGCGCCACCGGCGTGCGGGTCCGCGCCGCGCGGCGATGGCGCGCGTATGCGCTCGTCGCGCCGGCGCTCGCGGTCATCGCGCTGTTCTTCGTCTTTCCGCTGATCCTCTCCGCGCGTCCTCGCTTTCCGCAACACGGCCGGCGGCTTCACCTGGGAGCACTTCGCCAAGGCCTGGGACCTGTATCAAAAGGATCTCGTCTTCACGATCGGCATCGTGCTCCTGTCCACGGTCCTGATCGGCGTGGTGGCGGTCGCGATCGCAGGCTATCTCACGCTGGGCGAGAACAAGCGCGCGGTCGCGATCCTGCGCTGGCTCTACCGCTGGCCGCTGTTCATCCCGTTCATCGTCACCGGCCAGATCATGCGCACGTTCCTCGCCAAGAACGGCATGCTGAACCACGTGCTGATCGGCTCGGGCATGATCGAGCCGCTGCAGGCGCAGAGCCTCCTCGACTGGCGAGGCATCGTCGTCGCCTTCGTGTGGAAGCAGGCGCCGTTCGTGACGCTGCTCCTGGCAGGCGCGATGGCGTCGATCGAGCCGCAGCACATCGAGGCGGCGCGCAACCTCGGCGCGCGCCGCCTGCGCGTGCTGTTCGACATCGTGCTGCCGCAGGTGCGCGGCACGTTGCTCGTGGGCCTCGTGCTGTCGTTCGTCACCATGCTGTCGGTGCTGTCGGTGCCGCTGATGATCAATCCGAACTCGCCGACGATGATCACGGTCGACGTCGCGTACCGCATCAGCACGCTGTCCGACTATGCGGTTGCCAATGCGCTGTGCCTCATGTCGCTGGTCGTCGCGGCGGGCGGCGCGTGGTTCTACCTGCAGCACTCGGCGAAGACGATCAAATGATGCGCATGCGCTGGCCCCAGATGCTCGCGACGGCGCGTCGTGCTCGCGCTTGATCGCGTTCGCGATCTTCGGACCGCTTGCCAACCTGTTCCTGTGGGCGTTCGCGGAGAAGTGGTACTTCCCCAACAAGATCCCGCAGGAATTCGGCTTGACGTTCTGGGCGCGCGTGTTCAGCCCGCGCGGCGGCGCCGTCGCGTCGCTCGGCACGAGCATCTGGATCGCGGTCCTCACCGTGGTCCTGAGCCTCGCCGTTGCGGTGCCGGCCGGCTATGCGCTCGCTCGCCTGCGCCTGCGATGGCGCTCGCTCATCCTGCTCGCGTTCCTGCTGCCGCAGGCCGTGCCCGAACCTTCCCGTGTACGTCAACATCGCGCGGGTGTTCTACGAGATCGGCCTCAACGGCACCGTCTTCGGCGTCGTGCTCGTGCACGCGTCGCACGGGCTCGTGCTCGCCGTGTGGATCGCGTCCGCGGCGTTCGCGTCGGTCGACGCATCGCTCGAGGAAGCCGCACGCAACATGGGCGCGTCGCCGTGGACGTGCTTCCGCACGGTCACGCTTGCCGCTCGCAGCGCCCGGCCTCATCGCCAGCGCGATCTTCGTGTTCCTCGAGTCGCTCGATGAATTCACCGGGACGTATTTCGTCGGCGTTCCGGACGTCACGACCCTGCCGCTCCTGATGTTCAACGCGAGCATGGGCGGCAACTACCAGATCGCGTCCATCACGGCGCTGCTGCTGCTCATCCCGTCGATCGCTTTCATGCTCGTCGTCGAGCGCTTCCTGAAGGCGGACGTTCTCGCCGGCGTGGGCAAGTGAGGGCGAAGCTCGGCTGGCTGCTCCTGTTCACCGTCGCATGCGCCGTTGCCGCGTTCGTCGCGCCGCCCATCGCGCAGCCGCTGTCGTATCACGCGTTCGCCGACCGTCGCGAAGTGCTGGGCATTCCGCGCTTCTTCGACGTGGCGTCGAACGTCGCGTTCCTGGCCGCGGGGGTGCTGGGGCTCGTCGTCATCGGCGTGCGGCGCGAGGCGTTCGCATCGAGGGCTGAGCGGTGGCCGTACGTCGTCTTCTTCGTCGGCCTCGTGATGACGTCCCTCGGCTCGGCGTATTACCACCTTGCCCCCGACAACGCGCGTCTCGTGTGGGATCGCTTGCCGATCACGCTGACGCTCGCCGGCCTCCTGCTGTCGCAGGTCGGCGATCGCGTCAGCGTTCGCGCGGCGAATGCGTTGCTCGTGCTGGCAATCGCGATCGGCGCCCTGACGGTCTGGTACTGGCACGTCACGGACAACCTCATGCCGTACGCGATTGCGCAAGGGTACGCGGCGATCGCCACGTTCGCGCTTGCGATCGCGTTTCCCTCACGCTACACGCGCGGCTCGGACCTGTACTGGACGTTCGCGTGGTTCGTCGTGGCCAAGCTGTGCGAGACCTTCGACGACGCCATCTTTCGGATCCTGCACGTGGTGAGCGGCCATACGCTGAAGCATCTCGCCGCGGCAGCGGCAGGGTTCGTCGTCTGCGCGATGCTGGCCAGGCGCACCGTGTACTGGGCTCAGCTTCGCGCGAGGCGCTGATCGCGCAAGCGGCGGTGCTGGATCTTGCCCGTGGCGGTGCGCGGCATGCGCGACTCCTCGATGAACTCGATCGCGCGCGGACGCTTGTAGCCGGCGATGCGGCCCGGCACCACGCGAGGAGGTCCGCTTCGGTGACCGTGCCGCCGTCGCGCTTCACGACGACCGCGTGCACCGCTTCGCCCCACTTCGCGTCGGGCATGCCGATCACCGCGACGTCCTGCACGTCGGGATGCGCTGCGAGCATCGCCTCGACCTCCGACGGATAGATGTTCTCGCCGCCGCTGATGATCATGTTGCTCTTGCGATCGACGAGGTGATAGAAGCCGTCCTCGTCGCGTCGCGCCATGTCGCCGACCGAGCACCACGCGCCGCGGAATGCTTCGGCGGTCTTCTCGGGATTCTTCCAGTAGCCGTCGAACGCGTAAGGCGTGCACGAGAAGAGCTCGCCGACCTCGCCGTCGGGAACGTCGCGCCCCTCGTGGTCGAGGATGCGCACCGGCCCCGAGCCGGTCCACTCGCGTCCGACGCTGCCGAGCTTGGTGAGCTGCTCGTCAGGGCGCAGGAGGGTGACCCAGCCCGCTTCGGTCGAGCCGTAGAGCTCGAAGAGCTGCGAGTTCCTGAAGTGCTCCATGATCGCGAGCTTGGTCTCGCGGCGCGCGGGCGCCGACGAGATCATGAGCTTGCTCACCTTGCCGACGTCGTACTTGGCCTTCACCGCGCGAGGCACGTCGAGCATCATGATGTAGTGCGTCGGCACGAGCGACGTGAACGTCACGTGCTGCTCGGAGAGCGTGCGCAGCAGGTGCTCGGGATCGAAGCTCTTGCGGTCGTCGATCACGCACGCAGCGCCCAGGTACGTGAAGGTGAACGCGAAGTACAGCGAGTTGGCGTGGCACATCGGCATGACCAGCAGCGCCGTGTGATCGCGTGCGAAGCCCATGTCGAGCGCGCTGACGAGCGAGATCATCGCGCTGCCGGCATGGTTGCGGATCGCGCCCTTGGGGCGGCCCGTCGTGCCGGAGGTGTACATGAGCGCCCACGTGTCGGTCGGCGCAACGTCGACGTCCGGCGCGTTGCCGGATGCGCGCGCCATGATCGCCTCGTACGCGCGTCCACCCGGCGGGTGCGTGCTCGCTGCCGAAATGGATGTAGCCGCCGGCGACGATCGCGAGCTGGTCGCGGATCGGCTCGACGCGATCCACGAGAGCGTCCTGCACGATGAAGGCGCGCGCTTCGCAGTGCGTCGACGATGTACTCGATCTCCGTCGCCGACCAGTCGGAAGTTGATCGGCACGGCGACGAGACCCGCGCGCGCAAGGCGCGACGTACATCTCCATCCACTCGACGCAGTTGTAGCCGAGCAGCGCCACGCGGTCGCCCTTGCGCAAGCCGAGGCCGAGGAGCGCGTTGGCGAGCCGGTTGGCACGCTCGCTCCATTGCGCGAAGGTGACGGCGCGGCGCGAGTCGCGCGCGCCGACCTTGTCGGGCGCAAGGCGCGCCTGGGCGGCGACGACCTGTGCGACGTTGAGCAGCATGGCCTTCAGAGCCCCCGGCGTGCGCGCTCCGCGTCGTCCCAGGCTGTCAGCGCCTGGTACTCGGGCACCCAGCCCAAGGCCCTTGCCCGCGTCGGACGACAGTGCGTGCTGTGTCACGACGACGTCGAGCAGCGCGGGCGCATTGGCGAAGGCTTCCGCAAGCGCGCCGTCGAGCCGCGCCGGATCGGTCACGCGCTCGGCGTGCAGTCCGAACGCGCGCGCCATCGCCGCGTAGTCCGACCAGGCGAGCGTCGTTCCGACCACGCGCCCGCCGTAGTTCATCTCCTGATCGAGCCGCTCGATGTTCCATGCGGCGTTGTTCGAGACGATGAACACGACCTTGGCGCCGTGGCGCTTGGCCGAGTCGATCTCCATCGCGTTGATGCCGAACGCGCCGTCGCCGGTGACGACGACCACCTGCCGATCGGGATGGAGCAAGCGACGCTGCGATGCCGTACGGCACGCCGACGCCGAGGCAGCCGAAGGTTCCCGAGTCGAGATAGGTGCGCGATGGCAGGCCCATGCGCGCAAAGCTCAGGATGTCGCCGCCGTCGGCGATCGTGATCGCATCCGGTTTCAGCGATTTGTGAAGTGCGGCGAAGATGCGATTCGGATGCATGTGCCCGTCCTTGCCGGCGGGCGCTTCCGCGAGCGAGCCGGCGTACTTCGCGGCGCGGCGCACGTGCTCGTCGCGCAAAGACGCTGGTCCAGGACTTGTCGAGGTTCGGCGACGGCGCGTCGATCGCGTTGGCGAGCGCGTCCAGCGCAAGCGCCGGCGTGGCGAAGAGCTCGACCTCGCCGCGGCGATTCTCGCGCAGCTCCTCCCAGTTGTCGCCGATGCGCACGATGCGCGCGTTGGGCAGCACGGCCGGCGAGCCGTAGCCCGTCTGGTAGTCGAGCTTGCGGCCGATCGCGATGACGAGGTCCGCCTCCTGCATGGCGCGCGCACGCACGGCGCCGACTACCGCAGGATGCTCGGCGGGAACGAGGTTGCGGCTCTCCTGCGTGTCGAGATAGACGGCGCCCGTGCGATCGAGGAATCGCAGCAAGCTCGCGAGCGCTGCCCATCGCACCGCGGCCGGTCAGCACCAGCGGACGCTTCGCTTCGCGGATCAGGCGCGCGGCCTTGTCGACGTCCGCAGGGTCCGGCGCGAAACGTCGCGGCGGCTTGGCCTCGAGCCACTCGCGGCAGGATCACTTTCGGCTGCCACCGTCTTGCGCAGCACGTCGGTGGGAATCTCGACGTAGACGCTGCCGGGCGGATTGCCGTCGCCGCTTGCGGTGGCGTAGGCCTTGTCGAGGTCGCGCAGCACGTTGTCGGCGAATCGCAGCGTGCGCGACAGCCGCGTCACCGGCCGCATGATGTCCACGTGCGCGATGCCCTGCAGCGGGCCGAGATCGTCCTGCGCAACGGGCGCGCAGCCGCCGATCAGCAGCACCGGAACGCGTTCGAGCTGCGCATTCGCCATGGCGGTGACGCAGTTGGTGACGCCGGGGCCGGCGGTCACCATCGCGATGCCGACACCGCCGCCGAGCGCCGCGTGCGCGTGCGCCATGTGAACCGCCGCGCCTTCGTCGCGCACGTCGACGATGCGCACGCCGCGCTGGCCGAGCTGGTCCCAGATCGGCTGGATGTGCCCGCCCTGCAGGCCGAAGACGCGATCGACGCCGCGCGCGATGAGGAAGTCGACGACGATCTCGGCGACCGTTTTCCCGTTCGATGCGGCCATGCGTTCCTCCTTCGTGTGGCGCGGCGACGCTACGCTACATGCGGTCGCGGACGGCGGCAACTCACGGTGTCGAGTTAACGTCGGAGGACGATGGTGCTATACTAGCGGGCTGCAGTATCAAATCCTGCCTTCGATTCCCCGATAGCTCAGTTGGTAGAGCGACGGACTGTTAATCCGCAGGTCCCTGGTTCGAGCCCAGGTCGGGGAGCCAAATTCAGCCTAGTTTTACGCGATAGCGACCGCTAACGTTTTTCGGTTGGCCGGAAGCCGTTTGCCACTTATTTGCCACTTACAAAGGGCAGGGCAAAACGGCGCGCCGCGTTGTCGTTGGACAATCCTTCGATGCCCGCACCGTTGCGCCTCGTCCTGCAGCTACCGAAGCTACGTCACCTAACGATGGACGAATCCGCCCGGCGCCTTTCGGCATCACGCGGGCCGCGCTCGAGGAGGCGAATCCGTTCGCACTCGTCACGTTCGCCGATCCTGACCAGGAGCCGCCGCGCCACACGCCCACCGAAGCCGAGCGCGAAGCCGAGCGGAATCGGAAGCCGAAGCGATTCGCGGAACGTCAGCGTAAGGCCGAGATGGACTTCCCAGCATTTGGTGGACACGGGCGTAATCTCATGTTGCCAAGGGCACGGGAGGGAACATGGCCAAGTCGCAACCGACGAGCAAAGTCCGTCGCTCCTATCAATTCATTCAGTTACATCAGGATCAATACGCCGTTAAGACCATGTGCCGCTTGCTGAACGTCACACGCAGCGGCTATTACGCATGGCTGAAAGAGCCAATCTCCAACCGAACGCAAGAGGATGTGCGACTGCTTCGCCTGATCCGTGCCTCGTTTGTGGCCAGCCACGGGATCTATGGAGCGCCTCGAGTCTTTCTTGATCTGCGGGAGGCCGGCGAAACGTGCAGCAAACACCGCGTTGCGCGACTCATGCGGATCAATGGCATTCGAGCAGCGTATGGCTACGGCGCCAAGAGATACTCCGTCTCGAAGCCCTCAGCACTGATACCCAACTCTCTCCTGCGCAATTTCACCGTTTCCAAGCGAAATACCGCTTGGGTCACGGACATAACTTACATTCGGACCTGGCAGGGGCTGGCTATATCTTGCGGTGGTGGTGGACCTCTTCTCACGAAAGATAGTCGGGTGGGCAACCAGACCGACAATCGCCCGAGAGCTCGCCCTCGACGCGGTCATGATGGCCGTCCGCCGCCGTCGTCCCAGGCAAACACTCATTCACTCGGACCAAGGATCGCAATATGGAAGTGATGATTGGCGACGTTTCTGCAAAACGAACGGCCTTGAACCGAGCATGAGCAGGCGCGGGAACTGCTATGACAATGCGGTGGCCGAGTCCTTCTTCAGCAGTCTGAAGAAAGAGCGCATCAAGAAACGAATCTACAAGAACCGGGAACTCGCGATCGCTGACATCGCTGACTACATCGAGACGTTCTACAATCCAACGCGACGCCACAGCCATTTAGGCGGAGTGAGTCCGGAAGAATTTGAATCTGCAGCTATGGGGCGACGCGCTGTCCACTAAATCCTGGGAAGTCCAATACGGCCAGAAGCGGACACTCGGGGGACGTTCAAGTCCTCCGCGCTGGCGTAGCATGGTTGGACTTTGATTTAGCCGATGAGGCGATCACGTGATGAATCGCGTACGGGTGCACGCACCCGCCCGAAGGGATTCGGCGATCCAGCGCAGAACATTCGTTGGCTGCATCGGAGCAAGCCTCCTGAGCGTCGCGTTCGCAACTGTGGCGCAGCCGTCGAAAGCGCCGCGTATTGGGTTCGTGCGAACGACCAGACCTCCCCGGGCGTATATCGACGCCTTCGAGCGCGGGCTGGTCGACAAGGGTTACACGCCGGGCAAGAGCATCCTGATCGAATATCGCTTTGGCGATGGCACAATTGCCGAAGTGACTCGCCTTGCTCGAGAGCTTGTGAACTTGAATGTCGATCTCATCGTCGCTGGTGGCGGGCAGGCGACACGAGCGGCGCAGAGCGCGACCACGACGATACCGATAGTGATGTCGGCCGCGAGCGATCCGGTCGGTACTGGATTGGTCGCCAGTCTGGCGCGCCCCGGCGGAAACACGACGGGAACCAGCATCGTCAGTTGGGAACTGTTCGCGAAGCGCCTCGAACTGCTCAGACAAGTGCTGCCTAACGCCTCGCGAGTCGCCGTTATCATCAACCCCACCAATCCCGCGCCGGCCAACGGCTGGAACGACGCGTTGGCAACCGCACGGACGTTAGGCGTCAACCTACAGCGCATCGACGTTGGAAGCGCTGCTGACTTCCAGCAAGCGTTCGAGACGATGCGCAAGGATCGCGCCGAGGCGTTCATCGTTGTACAGAGCAACATCTTCGAGACCCCACCGTATCCAATCCAGAAGCTCGCCATCGACTACAGGATTCCGGGGATGTACGGCTTGCGGACGAGTGCCGATGCAGGTGGACTCATTTCCTACGGTCCGAATGTCCGGGACTTGTACGCTTACGCAGCAGTCTTCGTCGACAAGATTTTAAGAGGGGCTAAGCCCGCAAACATCCCCGTCGAGCAGCCGACGAAGATCGAGTTGGTCGTCAACATAAAGACGGCGAAGGCACTCGGCTTGACCATCCCGCAAGCAGTTCTGCTGCGTGCGGATGCGCTCATCGAATAGTCTCGACCTTGGACCATCGCGCCGCGACGGCAATCGGTCGGCGTTGATCGTTTAAATGGCCGCTTTCGAGCATCGCCGATGTCGGCTTTGGGTTGAGAACCGCGCTTTGCATCCGTGCCTCCAGCCGCTATATCGGGGCGCAATGACGCACTGCGCGATTCGCCGTAGTTTGGAATCTCCTTCAACCCAAAGGAGATCACCATGGACGAAACCCGGAGTGCGTCGCGTCGCGGAGCCTGGAATAAGGGCAAGCTCGTCGGCCAGAAGGCGCCGTTCAAGCTTCAGGAGATCTGGGCAAGCCGAATTCGGCTTCAGATGCAGTGCCGCCTGCGGGAACTTGCGCTCTTTGATCTCGGGATAGATAGCAAGCTGCGCGCTTGCGACCTGGTCAAGCTGCGCGTCCGAGACGTGTGTCACGGCGACCGAGTGGCCGCCCGGGCGATGGTGCTTCAGCAGAAGACCCAGCGTCCGGTCCAGTTCGAGATAACCCAGCCAACTCGTGAAGCGCTGGAAGCGTGGATCAAATCAGCCGGACTAAAGTCGGATAGTTTCCTGTTTCCGAGCAGGGTGAACACGTCACCACATCTAGGCACACGGCAGTACGCCCGGATCGTACATGACTGGGTTGGGGAAATCGGCCTCGACCCTACGGCGTACGGCACACACTCGATGCGCCGAACGAAGCCGACACTAATCTATCGCCGGACCGAGAATCTGCGAGCGGTGCAACTGCTGCTCGGTCACAGCAAACTCGAAAGCACCGTCCGCTATCTTGGAATTGACGTTGACGACGCGCTCGAGGTCGCCGAGCAGACCGAGGTGTAGCGGCCTGACGAGAAATCTGCCGGTCGGCGCACGTTTTCAGATGTCGCTGACCGGCCATCTGCGGACATAGCGCATGGGTTTCTATTTCGGTCATAGGGCGGTATTCGTCTGCCACGAGCCAACGATCACTTATCCGTTCTACGCGCGAGAGGGAAGTCTCGAGCTTGGGGACTACTAACCTTCCGCCTCAACGTCTTGCCCTGGACGGCTGCGCAGATCACCGGGAGGGCATTGCCGAAGCCGAAACACATGCCTTCTCCGCTCGCCTTGTGGACCGGGGCGAGGCGATGCTTTGGGGCCGCGTCACCTACGAGATGAGGGAGGAGCACTGGCCGGCAGTCGCTCGCGGTGACGAGGACGCGCCGCGGGCCCGCCGCTGAACTCGCCCGCTAGGCGGCAGAACTAGTCGTTCTCCACATTCACCCCGTGCGCTCCGGTCCGGCCGTTTACACTGGGACGCTTCATGTCGCCCCTCAGGAACTCAGATGATCATCAAGAAGAACCAGTTACCCGCTGAGCGGGCAGAACGCGAGTCCTTCGGTGTGACGGATACCTTGCGGTTGTCCGACGCGGGAGGACTTTCTCAGTATGGAGCCTACGTGCAGACACTGCATCCCGGCGCGCGGTCCTCCAACAATCACTGGCATGAAAATGAAGACGAGTTTCTGTACGTGCTATCCGGTGAAGTGACCGTCACAGAAGGGGGTGAAACTCAGGTCTTGCACGCCGGTGATACCGCCTGCTGGCCTGCCGGTGTGCCAAACGCTCACCATGTATCGAATCAGTCAACTGAGCCGTGCTCCTACTTGATCGTCGGTACGCGTATGAACCAAGACGTTTGCCACTATCCAGATACCGGGCGAACGCTGCACACGGACGGTGGGGCTTGGCGCCTGCTGGACGCCGATGGGCAACTGTTCAAATCCGGCGTCTTTTGAAGCCGCTCTACTCCTGCGGGGACTTGTAGTCTTGCGGCGGCGGCGCGCCGCCCGACTGGGTGCGTTGGGCGTCTGCTTTCTCAAGATCGCTACGACTGGTCAGGGTCGCGAGACGACTGTCGCTGGGCGGCCAATTGCGGTCGGTCGCCCTACTCGCCGAGAGGAGTCATTGATACCCCGAAGGGAATGAAACGGGAATAAAAGCGTGCTCTTCTCGATAGGACAGGCAAGGGGATCCGCCTTCCAAGACCAGGAGCATGCAGTGAGCACATTCGACGAAACCAGTAGTCCCTCCAGTCCCATGCGCCGAAGGGGCCTGGGTTGCCTCGCCGCATGGACCGGCGCCGCGGTCGTGTGGACATTCGCGGGCGGCGTGCCGCGCGCGCTCGGCGCGACGAACGACGGCAAGATGCCGGCGGCCCCAGCCAATGCGCTGACGTTCGTGCAGATCAGCGATACGCACATCGGCTTTCGCAAGGAAGCCAACCCTGACATCGTCGGCAGCCTGCGGCACGCGATTGCTGACATCAACGCGTTGCCGCAGACGCCTGCGTTCGTGGTGCATACGGGCGACGTGAGCCACCTCTCGAAGCCCGAGGAGTTCGGCCAGGCGCGCGAGTTGCTGCAGGAGCTGCGCGTGGATCGCGTGCATGCGATCCCGGGTGAGCACGACACCATCGACGACGGCGTGACGGGCTATCTCAAGCATTTCGATCACGACGGAAACGGCAAGGCCTTCTACAGCTTCGACCACAGCGGCGTGCACTTCCTCGCGCTCAACAACGTGCTCAACTTCAAGGCGGGCACGATGGCCTCGCTCGGCAACGAGCAGATCGAGTGGGCGAGGAACGACCTCGCGCGCGTCTCCCGTTCGACCCCGATCGTGGTGCTGGGACACATCCCGTTGTGGACGATCTGGGAACCCTGGGGCTGGGGCACCGAGGATGCCGCGCAAATGATGGCGCTGCTGCGCCCGTTCGGGTCGGTCACCGTTCTCAACGGACACATTCATCAGGTGCTGCAGAAGGTCGAGGGCAATGTCGCCCTGCACACGGCGATGTCGATCGCCTATCCGCTGCCTGCGCCCGGCGCTGCAGGTGTGGGCGAACCGGGTCCGGTCACCGTGCCCGCCGGCGAGCTCGGCAAGTTGCTCGGCACGCGCCGGTTAAGCGTCGTGCGCGGACGGCAACAGCTTGCGCTGATCGATACGCCACTTGCCGGGTGATCTTCCGAACCAAGGAGAACATGATGCGTAACGGATATCCCCTGGCGGCGCGGGGCGTCATTCGTGCTGCGGTGGCGCTGGCCGTCGCTGCTTGCGGTGCGTTCGCGCTCCTCGCCCTTCACGCGACGGCCGCGTCCCCGGCGATCGTCGAAGTCGCCATCGCCAAGTTCGCGTACGGTCCGAAAGAGATCACCGTGCAGCCCGGCACCAGGATCGTGTGGACGAATCACGACGAGACGCCGCATACTGTTTCGAGCAACGACAAGAGCTTCGGCTCGAAGGGACTCGATACCGACGACAGATACGAGCACACCTTCGCCAGTGAAGGCGATTTCGCGTACCTCTGCACGGTGCACCCGTTCATGACCGGTGTCGTGCACGTGCGTAAGCAGTAACCTGGCCGCGGGCGATCGGGACGCGGCGTGGGGAGCACGATGGTCGAGCACTCACGGTTCGCCGCGCTCGTCTTGCCGCACCTCGACGCCGGCTACAACCTGGCGCGCTGGCTTACGCGCAATGTCAACGACGCGGAGGACGTCGTGCAGGACGCGAGCCTGCGCGCGTTGACGTACGTGGGGTCGCTTCGGGACGGCGACGCACGCTCGTGGTTCCTGACGATCGTGCGTCACGCGTTCTACGATTGGTGCAAGCGCAACCGCCCGGACGAGGTGATGAGCGACGGCGGCGCGGCGATCGAGACTGCGATCGACGATTCGGCCGTCGACCCGGAGCTCGCGGCGCTCCGCAAGGACGAATCGCGCTCGCTGTCGCAGGCCCTGGCCGATCTTCCCATCGTCTTTCGCGAAGTGCTGGTGCTGCGCGAGATCGAGGGCCTGTCGTACAAGCAGATCGCGCAAGTCGTCGGCATTCCTGTGGGTACCGTGATGTCGCGCCTCGCGCGTGCGCGCGCTTTGCTGCAACGCTCGCCGCTTCTGCGTTCCATTCGCGGGCGAGCTTCGGGAGCGGGATCATGAACTGTCATGAAGCCGGCGCGCTGATCGCGTCCTACGCCGACGGCGAGATCGGCGGCGGCGATCGGCGCTCGATCGAGCGGCACCTGCGCGAGTGCAAGGACTGCGCGGCCAAGCATCAGGAGATACTGGCGCTGCGCGCGCGTATCCAGGAAGAGGTCCGGTACTTCCCGGCCCCGCCCGCGCTGCGCGAGCGGCTGAAGCCGCTGCTATCCGATGCGCACGACCCCGAGCGCACGCACGCGCCGCCGGCACGGGAGCGGTGGCGCTGGCTTGCCGGAGGGGCGTTCGCAGGTTGCGCCGCTACGCTGCTCGCGTTCTTCCTGAGCACAGTCTTCCTCGATTCGCGGGCTCGCGGGGACATCGCCCGCGAGGCCGTGGACGCTCACGTTCACGCCACGCTCGACAATCGACTGGTCGAGGTCGCCTCTTCGGACCAGCACACAGTGAAGCCGTGGCTTTCGGCGCGGCTCGACTATTCGCCGCCCGTGCGTGACCTCGCAGCCGACGGCTTTCCGCTGAGCGGGGGCCGTATCGAAGCGCTGCATGGCCAGCGCGTCGCGACGCTGGTCTACGGCTACCGGCAGCACACGATCGACGTCTTTGTGAGGCCGGAGCCGGTGCCCGCGCCGGCGGCGCTGCCGACGGTGCGCGGCTTCAATGTCGCGCACGCCACGGGCGCGGGGATGGATTGGATCGCGGTCTCGGACGTCAGCGGCGACGTGCTGAACGCTTTCTTGCAGAAGCTTGCCGGCGAACCGGCGAAGAACTAGCTTTCCCACAACACATCGGTGGTTCGGGCCGTGAGCCTTCTCCCACCTCACCGGATTTCCGGTTGCATCCGGCGAGAGCAACCGCGTTGGCCCGCGTGCCGCGCCCTTTGACCCGAGTGCGGCAACGGACGCGCGCGGATGTCGCGTGCACGGAACACCAGGCAGAAACAAGATGTCTCCACCTGCGGTCACTGGGGGCTGCTGCATTAGCTCGGCAGTCGCGCTAGCAGTCTCACTTATTCTGTGTTCCGAGCGGGATTTCGAGCGTCGCGCTGACGGCATAACCCTGGAGCCGGTCCTCTGACCAGAACTCCCAATAGCCACGCACGTTCGCATACGCGGGCAGGCTACCAAGCGTGAACGCGTAGCCGAGCTGTGGTCCGATCGCGGCAACCTTCGACTTGAACGGCGTCACCTGCTGCGCCGCCGAATTATCGCTCGTGAGCTGATAATTCACGTATCCAGCGATACCCGCCTGCCAGTTCGCGGTGTACCACCTAATGCTGGCCCAGTCGAGGTGGAAGTCGATGCCTTTCTTGTAATTCGCGCTCGTATTGTCGAGGTTGTAATTGACCGCCAACGCGACGGAGACGTCGCCTCTGGTTTCGCGGTCCTGGTAGGTGTACCCGGCATCCATCGCGCCGCGGCGCAGGCCGTTGTTCGAGTTCTGCCTGTAGTCGTAGGGGCCTGACGGCAAGGCGCCGTTGAAGTTCGTCGTCCAGGTGTGCAGTCCGCTGGTCCACGCAAAGCCAAGGGATGGGTTGACGTCCGCAATAGTGCCGTTATGAGCCTCTGTTGCTTGCGTCGCGCCAACATCCGGCTGAGTGACATTCTTCGCCGTCGCTGATCCGCTCGTCACATCGTTGTCGGACTGCTTGGTCTCGGGCTCGTGCGCAGCCTGACTGGGGAGAGGCGTGTACTTGGCTCCTGGCGCCGGGGTGCTGGTCTTCAGTGCCTGGTTGTGCATCGAGTTGTTGGTTTGCCGAGAATTGGCTGGCACGGGGCGATGAGCTGGGGCAGGCTCCTCCGCCGCAGATGCGCGGTCGACCGTATGAACGGATGCCGTGCGTGGCGGCTGAGCGGTTGGTGCGGCGTCCTTGAACGCTGGTGCTGATTCGTTAGCGTCCGTAGCGTTGCCTGCCGTCGAACGGCGAGTCTCGGGCGGGCTACCTGGTACGGCGATGGTGCTTGTCGCGGTGTCGGCGCCGGGGATGTAAGGGCGCGAGTGAACCGCGTCGGCAGGCGAGTATTCATGCGCAGACTCTGTGGCCACCAACGGTGCGCTGAACGAAGATGCAGTACTTATCGGCTGCGCGGCAGCAATGGAGGACGTATCTTCGAGGGGGTCACAGAAGGGCGATTCCATGTACGTGAGCTTGCCGCCGCCCCATTGTTTCTTGAGCTGTGCTGTCAAGTCCCCCGTCAAATCGATCGGAGGTTGCGGTCCGCGGTACGTTATTCGTCCCGCTTTATCGTGGACTTTGTAGCAGGTGATCGCGATGGCGTGCGTCGACGCGATCGAAAACAACGCTACCAAGGCAATCCTGGCCGTGGCTGCTTTGCGGGGTTGCAGCATACGTCGTTCGATTTGAAGTGCTCAACGAGGTGACGTGGCGCGCGATTGCGTTCGCCGCGGGACTTGGACAGCTTATTTACCTCTGGGCGACCGTTGGCGACCGCAGGGGAGGTGAAACCTACCGCTGGTCGTTTAGCTGGCCATTCGTAGCGTACAGCGGGATCAGGAGACCGAAACCTACAGCGGCTTCTTCTGCACGCCGGGCGTGTAACGGTAGACAGTGACGTTAGGGAACTCTCGCAGGCGCCGAAACTCCGGATGCGCCTCGATGAACGCGCGATCGGGTTTGAGCGAGGTATCGATCGAGTGAATTTCTCCCAGTCGATCGGGGTGGGTGTAGACAAGCAGGCCAGGTTCGCTCATGACCTCGCGCCACTCCTCGTCGAAGTCGGCCTGGATAGGAAGCAACGAGACCGTTTTGCGCTCGGAATAGAACGCGTACACGGGAAAGTTGTGGGCGGCGTAAACGGTGTCCGAAGCGGTGGATTGATCGCGAAGATACTCCGCGATCTGCACCTCGTTCGATTTGGAGCGATCGATGAGCGGGCCTCGCAATGGTGACAAGACAGGACTGAACTGGATCGCGATGATCACGCCGACAAGCGCCGCCGCTGTTGCACGCCCGATCTTTAGAAGTCGCGCAATCGAGTCGATCAACACATGAGCGCCTGTTGCGGCGATCACGAGTACCGGAATCGCCAGAGGAAGCAGGTAGCGCACTTCCTTGTGTGGCGTCAATAGCATGTACGCAAAGAAGGCTACACCCCACGTCAACAGCACAAGGCAGCGTCTGCGAGGGTCTGCCGCAAGTGCCGGAGCCGGCGCGCGGCTCCCCACGGCGGCGGCAATCCGCGGGGCCATCGCTCCGAAGACGCCGATAGCAAACAGTCCCCACACGGTGATCGGGAAGATTTGAGCCAGGGCATCGAAATAGAAACTTGCGGGCATCGGGGCCGTCCATTCGGTCACGATTCTTCGTGCGATCGCGAAGGGATGCAGGAACCACCCAAACGCAAATTGGTTCCAAAGCAGATACGGCGCGAGCGCCGCGGCGGCGGCGACGCCCCACGCCAGAAAGTTCCGCGCCTTCTGCGGCGCTACGACCGTGTCCAGCAGAAAGTACAGCCCCAGGAACAACGACGTGTATCGCGTCTGGATCGCGAGGGAGTACGCGACCCCTGCGAGCACAGCGAACCGTACACCCGGCTTGTCATAAAGCCACATCGCGCACAGCATCAGGGTCAATGCGGGCCCATCGGTGAGCAGGTCGTGGGACGTATGCGCGAGATAAGGCATGAAGGCAAACAACGCGGCAGCGAATAACGCCGCGGTAACGCCGAACAGCCGCCGCATATAGAGAAAGGCGAATACGACGGCCAGGCTCGTGACGACGCCTTGCACTATGTTGGCTACATAGATCGAGTCAACGATCAGAAATCCTGTTGCATACAATACGGAAAGTAACGGGGGTCGATGGAAGAACTCATCGTAGTTGCTGCGGCCGTCGAGCATCACCTTCGCGTGCTGCAAGAACACGGCCTCGTCCCAGAAGTGCGAGTAGGTCAGTGGAAATATGCGCAGCGCGGATGCGGCCAGAAGGATGGCTGCCAACGCAAGGTATGGTGCGGCCAACAGGCGACCCACGGTCGAGCCGGTCGTGCGAGATGTCATGCGCCGCGGGCTCGCGCTGCCGTTCGTCGGCCCCAGCTTGCCGTACGGAATCCAGTGCAAGGGAATAGTTCGACCATCCTGTTACTCCTGCTAAAGTCACGGTCGCATGTCGCGCCCCGCTATAAATCCATCGCTCGAGATCTGCATTACGAGAGTCCTCCTCGTGGCGACGCTCGTCCCAAGCGTAATGGTACTCGACGCAATGCGGGGCGCACTGGTGGGGGCAAGTTCGATCGCCGAAGCCGTGGATGCGTGCGGGTTTCTTCTCATCTTTGCATTTCTTCTCTACGGCAGCCTAAGCTACCACGCGACGCGAATCGGTTACTTCAAGCGGCTACGCACGCACGTACGCGTCAAGCGGAGCGTCCTCGAGCGGGTCTACGAAGGCGCCGCACGGCCTGTTACCTTCCTCGTTCCGTCTTATAAGGAAGAGTTGCCGATCGTGCGGCAAACCCTCATGTCGGCCGCGTTGCAAGAGTGTCCCAACCGGCGCGTCGTCCTGCTGATCGACGACCCATGCGACGTCAGGGATCGCGCCTCGCTTCGTGCCATCGATGCGGCGCGCGCATTACCGAGGGAGATCGAACTCCTCGTTTCCGAGCCAGCGAAGCGGCTCGACATTGCCCACAGCGCCTTCCTATCGCGAGCCCGGCTGGGCGCTTGCGACATCAAGGATGAATGCGAGAGGCTGGCCGAGCTGTACACCAGCGTCGCCGATTGGTTCGACGCTCAGGCGAAGGCGTGGCACGTGCGGGATCACACCGACCGCTTCTTCGTCGAAACCATCCTGCGGGGCCCGGCGCGCAAGCATCGCCGCCGTGCCGTAGCGATGGCACGCATCGCCGCATCGAGCGTTTCCCGCGCGCATAGGCAGATTGCGCACGAGTACCTGAGGCTCGCGCAGTTGTTCACCGTCGAGCTGACGAGCTTCCAGCGCAAGCGGTTCGACAATCTCTCGCACGAGCCCAACAAGGCGATGAACCTGAATTCGTACATCGGTCTCATTGGGGGCATTTATCGGGAAGTGCGCGTTGGATTGTGCGTGTATCTGGAACCCTGCGCGGCGGAGGATTCCACGCTGATCGTGCCAGCGTGCGAATACATCGTCACGCTAGACGCCGATAGCGTGCTTCTTCCCGACTATGCGCTGCGACTTGTGCACCTCATGAACGAGCCAGGCAACGAGCGCATAGCGGTAGCACAGACGCCCTACAGCGCGATTCCGGGCCCCAAGAGCGGGCTCGAGCGCATCGCTGGAGCGACTACGGACATCCAGTACGTCATTCACCAGGGGTTCACTCACCACGGGGCGACGTTCTGGGTCGGCGCAAATGCTCTGTTGCGTCGCGCCGCGCTGGACGACATCGTAACGGAGGACACGGAGCGTGGACACGTCGTCAAGCGGTTCGTTCAGGATCGGACGGTAATCGAGGATACCGAGTCCACCGTCGACCTCATCGACAGAAATTGGACCCTTCACAATTACCCCGAACGGTTGTCGTACAGCGCCACCCCCGCCGACTTCGGCGCTCTCGTCATTCAACGCGCGCGATGGGCGAACGGTGGCCTCATCATCCTTCCGAAACTCCTGCGCTATCTCATGCGGGAGCCTGGCAACCTGCACAGATTGCGTGAAGGCTTTTTCCGGATTCACTACCTTACGTCGATCGCCGGCGTTAACATCGGCTTGCTGGTCGTGCTTCTGTACCGGTTTCCCGAGAGCTTCCAGAACCTATGGTTGCCGCTCACCGCGCTTCCCTATTACGTTGCATATGCACGCGATCTCCGTCTTGCGGGCTATCGCCGCGTAGCGGACCTGCTGCACGTGTACGCACTCAACCTCCTGTTGCTCCCCGTAAATCTTGGTGGTGTGGCGAAGTCGCTACGCCAAGCCGTGACTAAGCGTAAGTCTGCGTTTCAACGCACTCCCAAGGTATCGAACCGGACGTGTGCCCCGGCGTCGCACATTGCGGCGTTGTACGCAGTCACTTTGTATTGCGTGGTAGCTGCCGCTGTCGACTGGCTGAGCGGGCACTGGCTGAGCGGCGCGTTCGCCCTCGTGAACGCCGGAATCTTTACGTATTCGATCGGTCACTTCATCGGGTGGCGGGAGAGTATCCAGGACCTCCGGAGCGGCGGCATAGGACGCGGGATCACGCTATGGCCACGAACCTGGATCGCACGTGACGACGTTGCGCGCGGACTCCATCCCATGCGCCTCTCGACTTCCACGTGGTCTGAGCACTAGCAGTTGTCGCCAACTGTTCGCCGCGCTCCCGGCCACCTCAAGGATTCGAGATTGCCGAAAAACGCCAGTCTCGCGCAGATCATTCGTGCTTGGCCGCGTTTCGCCGAGTGAGGCGACGGTAACGTCTAGGGCGACCTCGGCGCGGGCGCGTCCTTGCATGCGACGCGCCACCTCCGACCACACCAAGGCCTACGAGGATCTCGCGCAGACGTCGGCGCACAAGTCATCGGCGCCGCGCAGAATTCGGATTTCAACCTGACCGTGACCAAAACGTGACTAAATCAATGGGCATCAGCGTGCGTCTGTGGGGGAGGGCGGGCCAAAACACGCTAGAAATACCCTATCTTTCGAGCTGTTAATCCGCAGGTCCCTGGTTCGAGCCCAGGTCGGGGAGCCAAAAATCCACAGCGAATCATCGCGTACACGAGTAGTGTCGCGGCGATGCGCATGTGGAGACACACCGGCTCAGGTTTCAGGCACGGCCGTAGAGGTCTACCCGTCCGTGCGAAGTTACGCCGAGAGCTTGGCGAGGCCAGCAGCAAGCGCACGCTGCAGGAGCACGACGTCCACGCCGTACGCAAGCATGCGGAAGCCCTTCGCCCGGTAATCTGCGGCCCACGCATCGTCCGCCGCCAGGAAGCCGGGCGTCTTGTGGTGTCGATTGCAAGCCGCAACGAGCGCGTCGACCGCGGCAAGATACCGCGGATGCGAGAACTGCGCCGGGATGCCGAGGAAATTGGTGAGGTCGAAGTGCCCGAGCCACACCACGTCGACACCGGGTACCGCAGCGATCGCATCGACGTTCTCGATGCCGGTGGCCGTTTCGACGAGGCAGATGACGAGCGTGCGCTCGTGCGCGGCGGCCATCGTTTCCGTGACGTCGCCGCCGAGGTAGTCGTCGTGCGGCGCCACGCCAAAGGCCGCGCCGCGGCGACCGTGCGGCGGATAACGCGTGTACGACACGATGCGTGCTGCCTGCTCGGCCGTTTCCACCATGGGCACCATGATGCCCATCGCGCCGGCGTCGAGCATGCGCGCGACGAAGTGATACTCCGTCGCGGGGACGCGTACGAGTGGCACCAGGTCGAGTCCTCGACACGCGGCAAACTGCGCCTTCATCGTTTCGACGCCGATGCCGCTGTGCTCCATGTCGTAGAGCAGGAACTGAGCTCCCGCCGCGGCGACGATTTGTGGGAGGCTCGGCGTGAAGAACTCGAAGGCCATGGTGCCGAATGCGACACCGCCCTGGGCAAGGCGCGCTTTGATGGGATTCGGTCGCATGCGGGGTCCTCGCAGACGGGCTCGTTGACAGACTGGTATGATGAGTTGATCATCGTACCATGTTCCAGCACGTACCTCGCCAGCGCCTGTACCAGGACGTAGTGGATCAACTGCTCGGTCACATCCACAGCGGCCGCTTCGTTGCCGGCGCGGACCTGCCTTCCGAACGCGAGCTTGCGGACCTGCTCGCGGTTGGAAGGCCCGCCGTGCGCGAGGCGTTGCATTCGCTGCAGGAGCGTGGTGTCGTTGCCATCCGGCACGGTCGGCGTGCGCAGGTTCTTCAACCCTCGTCGGCTTTGCTTGCGCCGCGCATTGCCGATGCCGCGTTGCACGTCCTGTCCACCGCCGCCGACCGTCGCGACGATGTGCTCGAGGCGCGCATCCTGTTCGAATCGGCAATGAGCCGGCTTGCGGCCGAGCGCGCGACGCCTGCTCAGCGAAAAGCGCTGGAATCGGCGCTCGCACGCAATCGCGAGGCGGTCGATACCGAGGACGGTTACCTCGAGAGCGACCTTGCGCTGCATCGCGCCATCGCGGAATGCTCCGGCAACGCGCTGTTCGCCGCGATCAGCGACGGCATGCTTGGTTGGCTGCGCCGGTACCACGAGGACATGGTCCGCGTGCCCGGTGCAAGCCGCGTCAGCCATCGGGAGCACGAAAAGGTCATTCAATGCATCGTCGCGAGGGATGCCGAAGGCGCGGCACGCTCGATGACCGAGCACTTGAAGCGAAGCAACGCGCATTACCGGTCGCTCGAAAAGGCACGGGCGGAGCCCGCCCGCAAGCGCGCCCAGCGCCGGCGTTAGCCCACGAAAAATCGCGGCGATCTCTAGCCGCTCACGGGAGGAGAAGAGCATGTTGCGCAGAACCCTGTTGGCCAATGCCGCCGCCTGCATGGCCGCCGCGGCCGTTCCCACTGTCCGCGCGCAAGGCACGCGCGAATTGCGGATGGGCACGCCGTTCGTCAACGGAAGCAACCTGCATCAGGCGATGCAGAAATTCGCCGAAGTCGTCAACGGCCAGACGGGCGGCCGTTACAAGGTGCTCGTGTACACCGACAGCCAGATTGGAGACATCCAGCAGCTGATCTCCGGCATGCAGCTTGGAACGGTCGACATGGCGTATCTCGGCATCGGCAACGGCGCGAGCCTCAAGGGCGGTGCGCCGCTCAACATCGCGTATACGCCCTATCTCTTCAAGACGAAGGACACGGCCCGGGAGATCCTGAACGGCCCCATCTTTGCAGAGATGTTCGAGAACCTGGCGAAGGAGTCCGGCGTGCGTGCGTTCGCGGCAGCCGGGGCGCGATCGGGACGCGCGGTGCAAAGCATCAAAGGGCCGGTCAACAAGCCGACGGACCTGAACGGCATGCGCCTGCGTATCCCGCCGATCGACATGTTCCGCGCCGCCTTCGAATCCGTCGGCGTCAAGCCGGTGCCGATGGGACTCGCCGACGTGTACCAGGCGCTGAGCCGCGGACAGATCGACGGGCAGGACAACGGCTTCGACCTGTCGCTTTCATTCAAGTGGCACGAAGTGGCCAAGTACTGGTCGGCGACCAATCACTGCTACGAGCTCGCGACGTGGTACGTCTCGGACAAGCTCTGGCAGACGATGACGGCCGCTGATCGCGACACCTTCAAGCGCGCCGCGAACGAAGGTGGCCTCGTCGCAACGCGCCTCGGCGAGGAGATCGACCGCAACGGGATCGAGGAGCTCAAGAAAGCCGGCGTCACGTACGTCGTCCCCGACATCCCCGCGTTCCGCGAGGCGTTCAAGGACGTGCACAAACCGTACGAGGGCAAGGTCTGGCCTGTGGGGCTCGTCGACAAGATTCGCTCGATGCAGAGCTAGACGCGCCTCCACCGATGCTGGCACACGTCGCTGCAGGCGCTCGCGTGGTCGAGCGCTTGCTTGGATTGGTCATCGGCGTGCTCGTCGTAATCCTGCTCGCCATCGTGTTGCTGCAGCTCGTCGATCGGCACTTCTTCGACGTCGGCATCCAGGCGCCGGACCAGTTGGTGCGTATCGGCGTCGTCTGGCTGTGCTTCCTGGGCTTTGCCGCCGCGCTTCAGGCGGGCGCGAACATACGTATCGAGTTCGTCGAGCATTGGCTGGGCAAGCGCACGCGACGCGCCGTTGCCATCGTCTTCGACGTCGCCATGCTCGCGCTTTGCGTCTTGCTGGTCGTCAAGGGCGCGTTGCTCGTGGAGGTCGGCGCTGGCCAGCAATTGCTAGGCACGCCTTTCACGGCAGCGTTGCCAAACACCGGATTTGTCATCGGCGTCGGGCTTACCGGTTTGTTCGTGCTCGCACGGCTTGCGCGACAGTTGTTCGATCGCGCCGCGACGACTTAGGTGCTGGTTCTTCTCTTCGCAGCTTTTCTGCTGCTGATCGTCGTCGGCTTCGACGTCGGCTTCTCGATGGTGCTGTCGTCGTGGCTGGGCATACAGGCCAAGACCGATCGCGCCGTCGATTCCGTGATGATGCCGCTATCGATGATCGCGTACGTCGACAACTACGCGCTCGTCCAGATTCCCCTGTTCATCCTTGCAGGGGAGCTCATGAATCGCGGCGGGCTGACCCTGCGCCTCATTGCGTGGGCGCAATCGCTCGTGGGGCACTGGAAGGGCAGCCTCGGTCACGTTTCGATCGTCACGAACTTCGTGCTCTCGGGTGTTTCGGGATCGGCGGTCGCCGACGCCATCGCAACGGGCAAGCCCCTCATTCCCGCGATGCGCGAGAAAGGTTACGGCGAGGGGTTCGCGGGCGCGGTGATCGCGGCGGGCGCGCTGCTGGGACCGATCATTCCTCCCTCCATCCCGATGGTCGTCTACGCACAGATCGCAAGCCAGTCGGTGGTCAAGCTGTTCATGGCGGGCATCGTACCTGGGGTGCTGCTGGCGGCGGGGTTTCTCGTGATCTGCTCACTCGTTGCGCGCAAGCGAGGTTACCCGAGCCTGCCGCGGGCCACGCTGATGCAGCGGGGCGACGCCACCATGCGTGCCGGCTGGGCGCTCATGATGCCCGTCATCATCATCGGCGGCATCCGCTTCGGGCTCGTGACGGACACGGAGGCGGCGGCCGTCGCAGCGACGTACGCATTGGTGGTCGGCTTCGTCGTCTATCGCAGCATTCGGTTGCGCGAGGTCGGCGAGCTTCTGGCGAGTACCGGACGGTCGACCGGAACCATCCTGTTCCTGCTCGCGGCAGCCGGGCCGTTCAGCTGGCTTGTCGCCGAGGCGCAAGTCGGCCTGGCAGCGACTACGTTCATCCGTGGGCTGTCGGATCACCCCATCGTGATCCTGCTGGTGATCAATGCCTTCTTGCTCATCGTCGGTTGCCTCATCGAGCCGCTGCCCGCGATGATCATCTTCGTGCCGACCCTTCTGCCGATCGGCGCGCAGCTCGGCATCGATCCGATCCAGTTCGGCGCGGTCATCGTGCTCAACCTCATGATCGGCCTCATGCATCCGCCGATCGGCCTGTTGTTGTTCGTCGTATCGAGCGTCGGTCGCATTCCGATGGGACCGGTGATGCGTGAATCGCTGCCGTTCCTCGGATGGTCGATGATCGTGCTTGCGCTCGCCATCGTCTATCCGCCGATCACGACGTGGCTGCCGGGAACGGTGCGTTAAGCCGAGCCCGGGTTTCTCGGTAGATCGTCGGCGATAGCCGCATCTTCCCTTTCGATCCTGCTCCACAGCTCGCGCACGAGCCGCATCAGCATCTGCGCTTCCTGCCAGCGGTCGGACAGCTCGTAACCGTCGGCGCCGGTCATCGCGTACTCCTTCGGGCCCAGCTCGCACAGGAAGGTCAACGTGCCGTCCGGCGGCGCCCGCTTTCGCCATCGCCCGGAAGCCGTACTCCCACCAACCCATGAAGAGATCGAGCCATTCGCGCTGGTGCGCGAAGCTCAACTGGACCTGGATCTGCTCGCGGCTCGCGACTCGTCCGTGAAATCCCCAGCACTGGTCGATCACCCTGTGCATCAAGCGGTGATTCTCGTCGGAGATCGGCCACGCGAATTCGCGACCGACGACGTAGTGCGACAGGTCACCGGTCAGGCGCAGTTCGGGAAAACGGTCGAGCAGGCGAAGCGTGAAGTAGAGATCGGTGGTCATGCGGTCGCGGTGCGTCTCGAAGTGCAGCGCCACGCCTTCGTCTTGCGCCAGCCGCCGCCAGCCTTCGATCAACGGCACGCACTCGGCCACGGTGTGCGGCCGCACGTCCGCCTGCAGGTTCACGTGATCGGCGCCGAACTCCCTTACGTGGTCGAGTATCGGACGCAGGTCGTCGACGGTGCGCGGATAGCATTGCGCCTGCCAGCTCATGCCCCATTCCCGCAGCTGCGGTACGACGGCACGCACGTAGTCGCGGTCGAAGAATCGAACCCCTGCGCCGTCGAACCCGGCGGCGCGGATCATGTCGAGCTTCTGCGGCAGCGTCCACTCGAAGCCGTCGGGACGCCGCTGCTCCATCGCCCACAGCGACTGGTAGACGAGCAGCTCTCTGCATGCGCGTCTAGCCGGGCTTGCCGAACAGGCGAGGCACGTACAGCACGAAGTCGGCCCAGTACGTCACCACCAGGAGCGTGAACACGAGAGGTATGTAGAAGGGCAGGACGGCGCGCGAAATCTGCGCGAGGCTGATCTTCGCGATGTCCATCATGATGAACAGGATCACGCCGAATGGCGGCGTCAGCGTGCCGATCAGCAGGTTCACCACCAGGATGATCCCGAAGTGCACCGGGTCGATGCCCAGCGCAACGACGAGCGGAAACAGCGTCGGCGTGGCGATCAGCAGGATCGCCGTCGTCTCCATGAAGCAACCGATGATCAGGAGCGCGACGTTGATGATGGCGAGGATCACGAACTTGTTGTCCGAGAGCGCCATCATGAAGGCGGCCAGCTTCATCGGCGCCTGCGAGGTCGCCACGATCCAGCCGAACGGAACGGCGCACGCGATGATGAAGACCAGCACGCCGCATGTGACGAGCGTCTCGCGCGCAGCCCCGATGACGTCGGCAATCGTCAGCTCGCGCTGCACGAACCCCAGCGCAGCGGCGTAGACGACCGTCAGCGCGCCGAGCTCGGTTGGCGTCGCGACACCCAGCAGCAGGCCGACGGTGAGAAGAATCGGCGCGGCCAGTGCGGGCAGCGCACGCACGAACGAACGGCCGAGGCGCGGGAACGACATCGGCTCGGTTGGCGGGGCTTTGACCCGGCCCGTGCGTACCATCCAGTAGATCGTGGCCATCAGCGCGCCGCCCATCAATATGCCGGGCAGGAAACCTGCGAGGAACAGATCGGCGACCGACGCCTGCACCATCACGGCGTACACGACCATGATGACCGACGGCGGAATGATCGGGCCGATGATCGCCGAGGCGGCGCTCACCGCCGCCGCAAATGCCGGATCGAAGCCTTCCTTGCGCATGGCGTTGACCTCGACCACGCCGAGTCCTGCGGCGTCCGCCTGCGCAACACCGCTCATTCCGGCGAAGATCATGCTGGCGAGGACGTTCACATGGGCGAGCCCGCCGCGGATGTGCCCGACGAGCGCTGTCGCGAAGGCGAAGATGCGGTCCGCGATGCCGGCGCGATTGAGCAGGTGGCCCGCCAGCACGAAGAGCGGGATAGCGATCAGCACGAAGCTGTCGAGGCCGGTGCCCATGCGCTGCACGACGATCGACAGCGGAATCGGCTGGGTGAGCGTGATGGTGGCGATCGCCGAGAGTCCCATCGCGAAGGCCACCGGCATCTCGATCGCGATCAGCAACGCGAAGAGGCCGAACAGCACGAGCAGCGTCATACCGAGACGATTGGCGACACGCTCTGTTTCCGCCTGCGCACGGTGGCAGTCAGCTCGTGCGCGATGAAGTAGATCGTGGTGAACGCCATGGACGCGGCCGAAAGCGTGAGCGGAAGCGAATAAAACCAGCTTCGCGGCAACTCGATCGGCAGCGAGATCGTGCGTGACCGTCCCTCGACCCCCATCACCTTGACGCCCTGCACCACGAGCACGGCCAGCGTCAGCAGCACCAGCACCCACACGAGCGTGCGAAGTCCGGCGGCCACGCGCGGCGGCAGGCGGCTGCCGAAGGTCGTAATGAAGATGTGGTGGCCGCGCTTGAGGCCGAGGCTCGCGCCGACGAAGACCATCCAGATGAAGCCGTACGTGGCCGACTCTTCGACCCACGCGATCGGCCGGCCCAGCGCGTAGCGCGTGAACACCTGGACCGTGATCGCCGCCACGATCAGCAGGATGAGGGCGATCCCGAAGGCCTGCTCAACCGCGCCGATGCGGTCGAGCAGGCGCTTGTAGTTCGCGAGCATCGGCGATCAGAGCTTCTGGATCTGGTCCCACAGGCCCGGCGCCCAGGCGCCGTCTTTCTCCATCTTGGCGACACCTTCCTTCGCGCGCTGCTGGATCGGCGCCTTGTCGATGGGCGTGACCTTGGCGCCTTCGGCGGCCATCTTGCGGACCACGTCCTCGGTCTCTGCCTCCGCGGTCTTGCGCGTGTTCGCCACCGCCTCGACCGCACAATCCGTCATCAGCTTCTGCATGTCCGCAGGCAGGGCAGTGAAAGCCTTCTCGTTCACGGTGATGTGCGCGGAGGACATGAGGTGGTCGGTACGGATCACGTTGGTGGCCGCTTCGTGGAACTTGGCTGCATACGCCGAGGAGATGGGACCTTCGGCCGCCTCGACGACGCCGGTCTTCAGTCCAAGGTAGATCTCGCCCCACGCGAGGCGCGACGGCCGCGTGCCCAGCGTCTCCCACAGCGTGAGGTAGGTCTTGATCTCCGGCACCCGCATCTTGACGCCGTTGAGGTCGTTCAGCGTGCCGATGGGCTTCTTCGAGAACAGGATGCGCGGCTGGGTGGGCGCCGCGGCGAGGATGCGCAGCCCCTGCTCCTTGCGCAGCTTCTCCGACATGGCGGCGTAGGTGGGGCTGTCCAGGAACTTCTGCATGTGATTGGCGTCGCGGAAGGTGAATCCCCACGCGAGGATCGCGTAGTCCTTGACCCAGTTGGCGTACCAGTCGAGCACGTCGCCGTAGATGTGCACCGAACCTTGCATCGTCTGCTCGATGACCTGCACGTCGCTGCCGAGCTGTTCGCCCTGGATGAAGTTGATCTTCAGCTTGCCGCCGGCCTTGTCGTTGACGCATGCGGTGAAGCGGAGGTTCTGCCGGTCGAGAATGGACCCGATCGCGTCGGAACCGCCGAAGGTGAGGGTGGTTTGCGCGTGCAGCGGCAGTGCCAGGAACAGGGCGGCGAGCAGCGCCGTGCGGGTCACGGAATGGATCATGGGTCCTCCTCGGGTGGCGGGTCAGGTGGAAAGCGCGCGCGGCGCCGTGGGCGGCGCTTCGAAGTAGCGGTGCGCGACAACCGTCTGGTTTTCGTAGATCGAGCCCTGGTTCAGGGCGGGCGGGTAGGGCATGCGGATCGGACACGGCACCGTGCGCGGAACCACAGTGGCCGATCCGACGAGGAGGCGCGCGTTGAACTCGTCCCAATCGGTGATGCCGAGCAGCGGGAAGGCGTCGGCGGCCGTGAATTCGTAGAGCAGGAGGTTGCGCGACTGCGAAGAGCGGTTCTGCGCCGATCCGTGCACGGCGCGCACGTGGTGGAACGAGCAAGACCCGGCAGGCGCGATCAGCGGGATCGCGGAAGCGAAGTCCAGGCGGTCGCGCGCCGGGTCCATCGCGCCGCAAAAGCGGCCATCCGGACCGTGATGGTCGAACGTCGGCCCCAGGTGGCTGCCGGGCAGCACGAGGAGAGGTCCGTTCTCCTCCGTCGCATCGTCCAGCAGGACGCCCACGGCCAGCACGTCGTCGTTGGTGTGCGGATAGAACGCCCAGTCCTGGTGCCACTCGACGGGCGACCCGTACTGCGGCGACTTGAGATTGAGCTTCGAGCCGTGCAGCCGAACGCCGCTCGGGCCGAGCAGCGCGGACAGCACGTCCAGCAACGCGGTCGAGCGCATGAATTCGGCGAACACCGGGTGGACGAGGTGCGGCTTCTTGATCCGGCGCACGCGCGGCTCCGTCGCCGAATGGGTAGGCTCGAGGTCGTAGATGTCGTCGTGCGTCGTGACGCCACGCGAGCGCTCGATGAGCTCCGCCAGCACCTGCTTCATCCGTTGGCGTGTGACGTCATCCAGCAATCCTTCGACGACGATCACGCCGTCGCGGCGATAGCGTTCGATCGCGTCGCGGTCCAGGCCCGGCATGCGTTCCTCCTTGCTTCTCGACAGGCGCCGTGCATAATGCCGACGCCGATGGAAGCGCTTCCATCCAGCGGGCGATGATCCTCCGGACCTCGCGCCGCTGTCAAGATCGTCACATCGACTCGACCGACTGATGTCTCGCTTGCCGCGATCGAATTCCTCGACGTCTACCGCGGCGCGGATGGAGGATGTCGCGCGGGCGGCCGGTGTCTCGCTCGTCACGGTGTCGCGCGCCATCAATACGCCGGACAGGCTCGCCCCCGCCACCCTCGCGAGCGTGCGCGCGGCGATCCAGCGGTTGCGCTACGTGCCCAACCTCACCGCGGGAAGCCTTGCCTCCAGTCGCTCGGGGATCATCGCGGCGATCGTCCCGACGATCGCCAATTCCATTTTCTCCGACACCGTGGATGGACTGGCGCAGGCGCTGGTTTCGCAACGCTATCAGCTCCTGCTCGGCCAGACCCATTATCGCGAAGACGAGGAGGCAAGACTCATCGACGCCTTCCTCGGGCGGCGGGTCGACGGCCTGGTGCTGACCGGAATCCGCCATGCACGCGGTGTGCGTGCACGACTCGAGCGCGCCGAGATCCCCGTGGTGGAAACATGGGATCTCACGTCGCGCCCGATCGACATGGCCGTCGGGTTCTCGAACCATGCTGCCGGGAACGCGGCCGCCCGCTATCTGGTGGACAAGGGATACGATTCCCTCGCGTTTATCGGAGGCCATGACGATCGTTCGGCGGCGCGACTGGAAGGGTTCCGTGAGGGCGCTCGCGAATGCGGCATTCCGCGCGTGCTCGTGGAAACGGTGCCGTCGCCATCGTCGGTGATCGATGGCGGCCGAGCGTTGGACGCACTGTGCAGGTCGGCACGTCCTCGTGCCGTCTTCTGCACGAACGACATGCTCGCCGCGGGCGTCCTGTTCGAGTGCCAGCGTCGCAGGTTCGCGGTACCCGGGCGTGTTGCGGTGATGGGGTTTGCGGATCTGCCGATCGCCGCGGGCACCGAGCCGCCCCTCACGTCGGTCCAGGTGCATTCGACCGAGATGGGCGAGCGCGCCGGCGCGCTCCTGCTGGCGCGGCTGCGGGGCGACCCGGATGCGGAACGCATCGTCGATCTCGGCTTCTCGGTCGTCGAGCGCGCGAGTGCGTGACGGTGCGAACCGCTTCAGGGTGGGGTGTACGTCGTTTCCGATTGAAGGGTGGTCCGCGAGAGGTCACCGCGCTATGCGCGTGATCGCGTCGGTGCGCTTCTCGAGCCCTGGCAGCAGTTCGATGCCGAATCCGGGTCGCTCGCTCACGGTAACGTGGCCGTCGGCAACCACCGGAAGGTCCGTGACGAGTTCCCGATACCAGCCAGTGTAGAACGCACGCACCGATTCCTGGATCAGCGCGTTGGCTGCGTGCAGCGACAGGTGGCACGAAGCCGTATACACCACGGGCCCCGTGCAATCGTGCGGCGCGATGGGCGTATGCCAGGCCTGCGCCATGCCGGCGATCTTCCTCGCCTCCGTCAAGCCACCGCACCAGGAAAGATCGAGCATCACCACGCCTGCAGCGCCCGTTTCGAGGTACTCGCGAAACGCGTGCGTGGTCGCCAGCGTCTCGGACGCGCATACCCATGCCTTGCTGTGAGGCGCATAGCTGCGAAGGTCTGCGATGTTGTCGAGGCGAAACGGATCTTCGTGCCAGTACGTGTCGAAGGGCGCGAGTGCCTGTGCGAGCTTCTTCGCCATGGGAAGGCTCCACAGCGAGTGGAACTCGACCATGATGTCCATGCGATTGCCGACGGCCTTGCGGATCTTCTCGAACGGCTGCAAAGCCGCGGCCAGCTCCGACGGGGTGATGTCGTATCCCCCGCTGCGCTCGGCCGCGATGTCGAACGGCCAGATCTTCATTCCAGTGATGCCCTGGTCGAGCAGGGACAGGGCGAGCTCGTCCGCCCGGGAGAGAAACGCGTCGAGGTCTTCGTATTCGCCCGTCGTTTCGCCGGCATGCCAGTTGGCCACCGTCTGGGCCCGCGTGTCGCGCACGTAACGATAGCCCGCGCATGTGTTGTAGACGCGGATGCGGTCACGCGAGCGACCGCCCAGCATGTCGGCCACGGGACGGCCGTGGGCCTTGCCGAACAAGTCCCACAGCGCCAGGTCCACCGCTGAATTGCCGCGCGTCTCCACGCCGGACGATCGCCAGCCGAGGTAATTGGCGAGCAGCGTGTTGATGGCTTCGATGGCAAGCGGATCGCGGCCGATGAGCTTCGGCGCGACCGTCTCGTGGAGATAGGCCTCGACCGCGGCGGCGCCCATGAACGTCTCACCGAGGCCGACGAGCCCTTCGTCGGTGTGCAACCGGACCCACAAGAGGTTGGGAAACTCTCCGAGGCGCAACGTTTCCAGTTGGGTGATCTTCATGATGCGAGGGGATGGTGAGTGCTGAATCGATTCGCGTCAACGTCGTCACGCGGGGACTCCCGGGCCATTACGACCTCGACTCCAAATGAGCACCAGCAGCGCGCTGACCACCTTGATAGCGCCAAAAGCGAGGCAGCAAGAACCCGGTGGCGATAACCGCAGCAACGCATATCGCTCCCCCGCTCCAGATCGCTATCGATAGGCCGCTGACTTCGGCCGTAAAACCGGCGCGCGCGTTGCCGATGAGCGGACCTGTGAGATAGCTGATCATCTCGATGCCCGCCAGCCGCCCGCGCATCGCGTTGGGAATCGTCTCGTTCCAGATCGTCCCGCGAAATACGCCGCTCAGCATGTCGGCGGCGCCGGCGAATGCCAGGCACGCCATCGCGCTCCACAATCCCAAACCGCAGGCCAACGCAATTCCCATTGCCAGGATGCCCAAGCCCCACGCGGCTGCAGAGACGACCACTCCGCGGCCGAGACGTGTCACGCGCGATGTCCAGCCGCTTACGAGACCGATGACCAGCGCACCAACCGACATCGCCGACATCAGCCAGCCCACCGACTCCGTACGACCGTAGGCTTCGGCCATCGCCGGGAACAGGGCGATAGGGAAAGCGAAGGCCATCGCGACGATGTCGACAATGTATGTCCCCATGAGCTCGGGCTTTTTCCAGGCATAGCGAAGGCCTTCGGCAAGATCGACCAGCAGGTGCGCGGACTCGTCGCTGCGGGCCGGGACGTCGACGCTCTCGCGTGGAATGCGTGCGATCAGCAGCAACGCGACGATAAAGGTGACGAGGTCGAACCCATAGGCGGCTGCCGCGCCGCCTCCGGCCAGTAAAAGCCCGGCAATGGCGGGGCCCGCCACCATGCCGAACGTGCCGCGTACTGACGACAACGCTGCCACCGCTGCGAACTCGTCGCGGCGCGCGAGTTTCTGCGTCAACGCCTCCAACGCGGGACGATGAAAGCCGGTGGCACCCTGCAACACCGCTACCAATGCGTAGATGACGAGCACGCTAGGCGACGCAGCGATCGTGTTGGCGAGCAAGCCCGCAAGGCAGGCCGCCATCAACGCTTCAGTGCCAATCAGCAGGCGCTTGCGATCGACGCGGTCTGCCACCGCGCCTCCCAGGAGGCCGCACACGATCACCGGTACGAGTTGCACGAGCGCCAGCAGACCGACCTGCGCGTTGGAGTGCGTGAGCTCATACACCTGCCACGGTACCGCGACATAGCTGACCATCGTTCCCAGCGCGGAGACGAACTGGCTCGCGAACAGCAGGCGAAACGGCGCGTTGTATCGAAGGGGGCGGATGTCTATGAACAAGGTTCGCCTATGCTGTGTTGGCCCGAAGCGTTGGGGCGCTCAATTCTGATTGTAGGAGTACGATGGTCCGACTTCCCGTGTCCATGAGGTCATGCAGTGATCACGCGCCGCGGTGTTTTGCTGGCAGGTGGCTTCAGCCTGCTTCTCGCGCCTCGGCTCAGCGATGGACAGACCAAGTCGAGGATGTCGCGCATTGGCGTCCTTTGGGTCAACGCCACGGGCGATCCGACGCTCCAGCAGCTTCGCTCGGTTTTTCTCCAGCGGCTGACCGCGCTCGGCTATGTCGAAGGCAAGAACATCTTGATCGAGGAACGTTCTGCAGACGGACACTCCGAACGTCTCGGCGAACTCGCGCGCGAGCTCGCCGCGAGCAAGGTCGAGGTCATTGTCGCGCCGACGGTGGCCGCAAGCACTGCAGCGCGACACGCGACCAGCACGATCCCGATCGTGATGGTGCACGCGGGCGATCCTGTCGGCGCCGGCCTGATCGCAAGCCTGGCTCGCCCGGGTGGCAATGTCACCGGAAGCACCAATCTCAGTCTCGGTGGCAAGCACGTCGAGCTGATGCGTGAAATCGTTCCGCGTGCCGTCAAACTCGCCATGCTCGTGAACCCTTCCAACGCTGGTGCGCGCAACTACGTCGCCGATGCGACGGAAACCTGCCGCCGCTTGAATCTCATTGTCGCTGTTGCCGAGGTGACTCGGGACGATGAGTTTGCGGACGCATTTGCCATGATCCGTACCATGCAACCAGACGCACTTTTGGTGATGGACGATCTGATGATCCTAAGACACCGGGCCGAAGTGATCGCCTTTGCCGCAGGCGCCCGCCTACCGGCAAGCGGCAATGTCACATTCGTCAAAGACGGCGGCTTGGTCGGCTATGGCCCGCTCATTGCCGAACACTATGTCATGGCCGCCGGGTACGTGGACAGGATTCTCAAGGGAGCAAAGCCCGCCGACCTGCCGGTCGAACAGCCTACGAGATTCGAGTTCATCATCAATTTGAAGACAGCGAAGGCACTCGGCCTCACTGTCCCTCAGTCAGTCATCGCTCGCGCTGACGGGATGATTGAGTGATTGATCGTTCCCGGATTTTCGCGGCCTTTTGCTGCTCGCCGCTACTCTGGATCAATTTGATCCGCTGACGTCCGCTTCCGAGAAATCCGACCGGTTGCGATGGGTCGCATGCGGACTGCTGCACTCGGCCAGCTGGAGACATTCGGAAGCGGCGCGAAGACATACCCGAAAGCAGTCATCGGCTGGTCGGCGTACTATCGTTGGACTTCCATTCGTCGGCGAGGTGATGATGGATCGGCGGACATTCATGGGCGGGGTCGCAGGTGGCCTTGTCGCGTTGCCGACCACCTCCGGGTCCCAGCAAGCGGCCCGCTTGCCACGAATCGGTGTTCTGTTCCCCGGTAAGACGGGGACTGGCACAGAGGTCTTGCGCCAGGGTCTACAGGAGTTGGGCTACGTCGAGGGTCGCACCGTCGTCATCGAGTGGCGATGGTGGGAAGGGAAGCCCGAACGGCTGCGCGACGCGGTCGCGGAAATGGTGCGACTCAATCTCGATGTCATTGTCGTCGGTGGTTCCGAGGCGACCAAGGCCCTGAAGGAAGCGACCCGGTCGATCCCGATCGTGTTCAGCGGCCCCAGCTATCCGGTCGAGGAAGGACTGGTGGCAGAGTTTCGCGCGGCCGGGCGGCAACATCACTGGCGTCACGGCGGCACAGTCCGACACCGTGGCGAAGTTGCCTCAGCTGCTGCGGGATGTCGTCCCGGGGCTCACCGACGTCTGCGTCATCTGGAGCCCAGCTAACCCTGGTACCGCGTTCATCCTCAGGGACATGGAAGCAGCGGTCCAAGGGCTGAATCTGAAGGTTCTGCGGGTGCCAATGGCGAGCGCCGCGGACGTGGATCCCGCTCTGGCGGCGATAGCGCGCGCGCGTCCAGGCGGGCTGATCGTGCTCGCGGCCGCGATCCCTGCCGCCCACGCCGAGCGCATCGGAGAGTTGGCGATCCGGTTGCGGATTCCGTCGATCAGCGCGAACAAAGCGCTGATGGAACAAGGCCTGCTCATGTCCTACGGCGCGGACCCCAGGGATGGCGCACGACGCATCCCCGGTTACGTCGATCGCATTCTCAAGGGCGCAAAGCCCGCCGATATGCCGGTTGAGCGGCCGACCAAGTTCGAGCTCGCCATCAACATGAAGACTGCAAAGGCGCTTGAGCTGACGTTACCGCAAGCGCTGCTGCTGCGCGCCGATGAGTTGCTCCAATGATTGGCATCAAATGCAACGGCCGCTTCGGTGCACTCGATCAGTCCGCTGTGGGTCGAGAACCGCGCTTTGCATCCGTGCCTCCAGCCGCTATATCGGGGCGCAATGACGCAGCGCGCGATTCGCCGTAGTTTGGAATCTCCTTCAACCCAAAGGAGATCACCATGGACGAAACCCGGAGTGCGTCGCGTCGCGGAGCCTGGAATAAGCGCAAGCTCGTCGGCCAGAAGGCGCCGTTCAAGCTTCAGGAGATCTGGGCAATCCGAATTCGGCTTCAGATGCAGTGCCGCCTGCGGGAACTTGCGCTCTTTGATCTCGGGATAGATAGCAAGCTGCGCGCTTGCGACCTGGTCAAGCTGCGCGTCCGAGACGTGTGTCACGGCGACCGAGTGGCCGCCCGGGCGATGGTGCTTCAGCAGAAGACCCAGCGTCCGGTCCAGTTCGAGATAACCCAGCCAACTCGTGAAGCGCTGGAAGCGTGGATCAAATCAGCCGGACTAAAGTCGGATAGTTTCCTGTTTCCGAGCAGGGTGAACACGTCACCACATCCAGGCACACGGCAGTACGCCCGGATCGTACATGACTGGGTTGGAGAAATCGGCCTCGACCCTACGGCGTACGGCACACACTCGATGCGCCGAACGAAGCCGACACTAATCTATCGCCGGACCAAGAATCTGCGAGCGGTGCAACTGCTGCTCGGTCACAGCAAACTCGAAAGCACCGTCCGCTATCTTGGAATTGACGTTGACGACGCGCTCGAGATCGCCGAGCAGACCGAGGTGTAGCGGCCTGACGAGAAATCTGCCGGTCGGCGCACGTTTTCAGATGTCGCTGACCGGCCAGTTGTAGACCTTCGTCGTCGCCGCCCAATTTGCCGGAAAGCGGCCACTCGAATTCTCCGCGACCGTTCTGTGGCCCGGCAACAGAATCGACCAAACGTGCTGCGCTTCACGGCATCTGCGGACGGGCGAAGACACCGACCGCCGGAGCGCAATTTGACACGAGCGCCGGGGATGCTTGCGCTCAGTCTGTCGCGTATGCCCAAGGCCGGACCCCAAGCACAAACCGAGCGAATCCGTTAGATTGCGGGCATGAGTCCGTCCAAACAGTGGCGTCTTGGAGTCAAGCTTGGCCTGATCGGCATTCCCTTTCTGCTTCTCGGACTGATATTCATTGCCGCCACATTGTGGGTCTCCTGGCAGCTCGATGGGGGAGCGGCAGCGGTCAATGAAGCCGGGCGGATGCGGATGCAGGTGTATCGGATCTCGCTTTCCATCGGCACGGGGAACGAAAGTGCACTCCCCGCCCAAGTTGGGGAATTCGAACGCAGCATGCGGCTGTTGCGCGATGGCGATCCCGAGCGTCCGTTGCTCGTGCCATGGGACGACAACGTCCGCCGGGAATTCGGGACGGTCGAGCGCGATTGGTCCACATTCCGGCAAAGGTGGCTCGAAGACAAGTCGCCATCGCCACAAGCCCTCCGGCGCGATGCCGCGGTCTTCACCGAACACATCGACGCACTGGTTGCCTCCATCGAGACTCACATAGCGAGGGGGACTGCGCTATTGCACATCTTGCAAGTCGCAATGATGGTGCTGGCCGTGTTCGGCAGCGCCGGACTGCTGTACATAGGCTATCGGTTTGTGCTGGAGCCCGTAGGCCAGCTGAAGGCCGCCGCGGAACGCATAGAGCAGGGTGATCTCGGCGCCAGAGTAGAGCGCATCAGCAGCGACGAGTTCGGCACGTTGGCGAACGGGTTCAACAGCATGGCCGCGCACCTCCAGTCGATGTACAAGACTTTGGAAGCGCGAGTCGCCGAAAAGACGCTTGAGCTGGAGGAAAAGCGCGAACGCCTCGAGGCGCTGTACGACGCAACGACCTTGATAGGCAAGGCAACGACACTGGATGCGCTAGCCGCCGGATTCACACGGCACATGAAACGGGTTGCGCGTTCCGACGGCGTTGCTTTGCGCTGGTCGGACGAATCCAACCGGCGCTTCCACATGCTCGCGTCGGAGGGCTTACCTGCCGCGATGGCCGAAGGTGAGCAGTGTATCAAGTCGGGAGACTGTTTTTGCGGATCGCCTTCCCCACTCCGCGGCGTGCGTGTGATCGCGATCCAGGCCAGGCAGCCAAGCGGAATGCGCCATTGCAGCGATGCCGGATTCGAGACCATCGTGTCCATTCCGATCCTGCAGCACGAGCGCTTGATGGGTGAGGTCGATCTCTTCTATCACAACCAATATGAACTCTCTGATGCGGAGCGCTCGCTGTTGGAAGCTATGACGGTTCACCTGGCAGGTGCCATGGAGAATCTTCGGCTCAACGCTCTCGAAAAGGAGGCGGCGGTCTCGCAGGAGCGAACGTTTCTCGCGCGCGAACTGCACGACTCCATTGCACAATCGCTGGCATTCATCAAGATTCAGGTGCACATGATGCGCGATGCACTCGCTACTGGAGACCGCGCGCATGTGGAGCGCACGCTTGACGAAATCGACATCGGCGTTCGCGAGAGCTATGGCGATGTGCGCGAGTTGCTGGTGCACTTCCGGACGCGAACCAATGCAGAAGACATCGAGCCGGCGCTTCAGACGACGTTGCGCAAGTTCGAACTGCAAAGCGGTCTCAAGGCGTCCATACGGATGACTGGACACGGGTTGCCCCTGGCGCCGGATCTGCAGGTGCAGGTACTTCATATCGTTCAGGAGGCGCTGTCCAATGCGCGGAAGCATTCCCGGGCCACGCAGGTATGGCTCGATGTGCAGCAGGAGCCAACGTGGCGTCTTGAGATACGGGACGACGGCCAAGGCTTTGCAAACGCGGCTGCGCCGGACGAGACCCATGTTGGCATGCGCATCATGTCCGAGCGCGCCGAACGCATTGGAGCTGTCCTGGAAGTGATCTCCAGCAAGGGACGCGGTACGTCTGTAATACTGTCGCTCCCGCCGATCCAGCAGCCCTCGCGCGTCCCGGAGAGCACTGCGAATGCTCCAATGCTGCAATGACGCCCGTGTCGCCAGAAGAGTCCTCGCGGATCCGAATTCTTGTCGTCGATGATCACACGCTGTTTCGCAGAGGCATTATTTCGCTCTTGTCCCGCGAACCCCTGTTTCAGGTCGTCGCGGACGCCGCGGACGCTGCCGAAGCGCAACGCCGGGCACTGGAACTCCAGCCCGACCTGATCCTGCTCGATAATCACCTTCCCGGTGTCAACGGGGTAGATGCGTTGCCGGCGCTGCGTGACGCGGCTCCCTCCTCGCGCGTGCTGATTCTCACGGTCAGTGAAGACGAGAGTGACCTTGCTGCGGCATTTCGAAACGGCGCATGTGGCTATTTGCTGAAGACCATGGAAGGCGACGCCTTGTCCCGGTCGATCTTGCGAGCTATGCGCGGCGAGTCGGTCGTTGCAGAGGAGATGACTGGCAAGCTGGTGGCCGCCTATCGTGAGGCCGCCGTCACGTCGGCAGAGCGCCAGGCGGCGCCGACAGCGTCTCTGCTTGAACAATTGTCTCCGCGTGAACGGGAGATCCTCCGCGGCATCGCCGGAGGCAGTAGCAACAAGGTCATCGCACGAGAGCTGGGCATCGCCGAGACGACGGTGAAGATCCACGTGCAGCACATCCTGCAAAAGCTCAACGTGACATCGAGAGTCCATGCGGCTGTTATCGCAACCGAAAGCGGAATCGTTTGATCCAGGTCAACTCGCACTGAGTTTTCTCAACTTGTAGTTCCTCGGAACTATGCCGCGGCTGGCGCGCATAGCTCTTTTGCGTTGCAAAACCCTCCTGCTGAAGGATGCCCGTCGGCGTTCTTCACTGCCAGACTCGGCCACCTAATCATCGAGGGGCCGCAGTCATGAGCAAGTCGGGTCAGGCACTGTCAGTGCTGCTGGTCAGCACTTTGGCATTCACAGTGTGTTTCATGGTCTGGATGATGTTCGCCGTCATCGGCATCCCGATCAGGAAGACCCTGAATCTCAATGCGACGGAGTTTGGTCTCCTGACCGCCACGCCGGTGCTTACCGGCTCGCTGATCCGCGTCCCCTTGGGGATGTGGACCGACAAATTCGGCGGCCGCATCGTTCTTTTCATGCTCATGCTGCTTTGCGTCGTGCCAATCTACCTCATCTCGCACGCAACCGAATACTGGCAGTACCTCGTGCTCGGCCTTTTCGTTGGCATCGCCGGAGGCTCATTCTCGGTTGGCACACCCTATGTGGCTCGCTGGTTTCCGAGAAACCGGCAGGGCTTTGCGATGGGCATCTTTGGCGCGGGGAACTCAGGCGCGGCGGTCAACAAATTCGTGGCACCGGCACTCGTCGTGGCCTTCGGTTGGGCAGTTGTGCCGCAGGTTTACGCAGCCATCATGCTCGGGGCGGCGATTCTCTTTTGGTTTTGCAGCTATTCCGATCCCGCCCATCTCGTGGATTCGAAGATCACGTGGCGCCAACAGCTCGTTGCGTTGAAGGATCCCAAGGTTTGGAAGCTCTGCCAGTACTACTCCATCGTCTTCGGAGGCTATGTGGCGATGAGCCTCTGGATGGTTCAGTACTACGTCGGGGAATTCGGGCTCGACATCCGCGCTGCCGCGCTGCTGGCCGCATGCTTTTCACTGCCGGGTGGCGTGCTGCGCGCCGTCGGTGGTTGGGTCTCGGACAAGTACGGGGCGCACAGCGTCACGTGGTGGGTTCTTTGGGTCAGCTGGGTCTGCCTGTTCCTGCTCTCCTATCCACAAACCGACATGACGGTGCTGACCATCAGCGGCCCGAGAACCTTTCATATCGGTCTCAACATCTGGCTCTTCACCATCCTCATGTTCGTGCTTGGGATCGCCTGGGCATTCGGCAAGGCATCGGTATTCAAGTACATCTCCGACGACTATCCCACAAACATCGGCGTCATCGCGGGCATTGTCGGTCTTGCCGGCGGGATGGGTGGTTTCGTGCTGCCCATCATGTTCGGAGCGCTGATGGATCTCACCGGCATTCGCTCCTCTGCCTTCATGCTGCTGTACGGCGTGGTCTGGGTTTCGCTGATCTGGATGTATTGGACAGAGGTCAGAAGCACCGCACTTCTGGGTCGACAGGCGGGCCAGTTCCACCTTCGTGCGCAGCCGGCTCACACCAACCAGGGGAAGTCATGAGCGCCAACAATCCCGCAGTCGCCACGGGCGCGGCAAGCGCGAGCAGCGGTACGGACATCGCTGACTGGCGTCCCGAGGACAACGACTTCTGGGAAGCCACCGGAAAGAAGATCGCGTACCGCAATCTCTGGATATCGGTGCCCGCGCTCCTGTGCGGATTCGCCGTGTGGGGCATGTGGGGAATCATCACCGTCCAGATGCTCAATCTTGGGTTTCCGTTCAGTCAAGCGGAATTGTTCACGCTGACGGCGATCGCCGGCATCTCCGGTGCCACGATGCGTATCCCGGCGTCGTTTCTCATCCGCCTCGCCGGTGGGCGCAACACGATCTTTCTGACCACCGCGATGCTGCTGGCGCCGGCCATCGGCACCGGCATCGTGCTTCAGCACAATGACTGGCCGCTCTGGGCGTTTCAGCTGATGGCGCTGTGGTCGGGCGTCGGCGGCGGCAACTTCGCCAGTTCTATGTCCAACATCAGCTCGTTCTTTCCCAAGCGGCTGCAGGGAACCGCGCTGGGTCTCAACGCGGGGCTGGGCAATTTCGGCGTCACCACCATGCAGATCGTCATTCCGCTCGTGATGACCGTCGGAATCTTCGGGGCGCTGGGCGGCGAACCAATGACGCTCGCGAAGGACAGCGGGTGGATTTTCGGCAAGATCAGCGCCGGCACGCCGACGTGGATACAGAACGCAGGATTCGCTTGGATCTTGTCGCTCGTTCCGCTATCGGTCCTCTGCTGGTTCGGCATGCACAACCTCAAGACGATCTCGCCGGCAACCGGAAATCCAATCGTCGCATTCGCCAAGATCACCTACCTGTACACGCTCGCATTCGTCCCTTCCATCCTGGGCATGTATCTGTACCTGCCGGCACCCACTGGGCTCGGTCTGATCAGCATGTGGGTGGCCATTCCGCTGGACATCGTCAGCGCGCTGCTGGTCATGAAACTGGCGGCGTTCGGACCAATGAAGGAGGGCGTCACCAAGCAGTTCCAGATCTTCCGCAACAAGCACACGTGGTCGATGACGGCGCTGTACATCGTGACCTTCGGTTCGTTCATCGGTTTCTCGATGGCGCTGCCGCTGTCGATGAAAGTGATTTTCGGCGTCAGCCATGTGCCTGACGCTAGCGGCGTGATGCGCCACACGTTGAACAATCCGAACGCTCCAACCATCCTGGCCTATGCCTGGATTGGCCCCTTCGTCGGTGCCGCGGTCCGGCCAATCGGTGGCTGGATCTCAGACAAGGTTGGCGGATCCATCGTCACGCAGGTTATCTCGGCGGTGATGGTCGCCGCTTCCGTGGCGGTCGGCTACGTCATGATGAAAGCTTACAGCTCGGCGACGCCGGAAGACTACTTCCCGGCTTTCCTCGGTCTTTTCGTCGTGCTGTTCTTCGCCAGCGGCATCGGCAACGGCTCGACGTTTCGAACCATCGGCGTGATATTCGACCGCCAGCAAGCAGGCCCGGTGCTCGGGTGGACTTCGGCCATTGCGGCCTACGGCGCCTTCATTGCACCGATAGTCATCGGTGACCAAATCAAAGCGGGGACGCCGCAATTTGCGATGTATGGCTTTGCGATCTTTTATGCGCTGTGCTTGTTCCTCAATTGGTGGTTCTACCTTCGTACTCATGCGTACGTGAAGAACCCGTAATCCACACCTGGCGCAACCGCCGCGGAGAGCAAAGCCATGAGCCATTTTCTCGATCGACTCAACTACTTCGGAAGTCCCCGGGAGTCATTCTCTGGCGAACATGGCGTGACGACCGGCGAGGATCGCACGTGGGAAGACGCCTATCGCAATCGCTGGGCGCACGACAAGATCGTCCGCTCGACGCACGGCGTGAACTGCACCGGCTCGTGCTCGTGGCAGATCTACGTCAAAGGGGGAATCGTCACTTGGGAGACGCAGCAGACGGACTATCCGAGAACGCGCTGGGACATGCCCAATCACGAACCGCGAGGGTGCGCGCGCGGCGCCAGCTACAGCTGGTATCTGTACAGCGCCAATCGGGTCAAGTATCCGATGGTACGGGGGCGCCTATTGAAGAGCTGGCGGGAGGCGCGACTGGCCAGCGATCCCGTCGATGCATGGGCCGCAATCGTCGAGGACGATGCGAAGCGGCGAAACTATCAACAGGTCCGCGGCCTGGGCGGTTTCGTTCGTTCGACTTGGGAAGAGGTCAACGAGATCGTCGCCGCCGCCAATGTGTACACGATCAAGAAGCATGGACCTGACCGGATCATCGGCTTCTCGCCGATTCCCGCCATGTCGATGGTCAGCTATGCCGCCGGCTCGCGCTACTTGAGTCTCATCGGCGGCGTTTGCATGAGCTTTTACGACTGGTATTGCGACCTTCCGCCCAGCAGTCCGCAGGTCTGGGGGGAACAGACCGACGTACCGGAGTCGGCTGATTGGTTCAATTCGAGCTTCATCATCGCCTGGGGCTCGAATGTGCCGCAGACACGCACGCCCGATGCGCATTTCTTCACCGAGGTCCGTTACAAAGGCACGAAGACGGTCGCGGTGACGCCGGACTACTCCGAAGTAGCCAAACTCGCGGACATCTGGATGAACCCGAAGCAGGGCACCGATGCAGCGGTGGCCATGGCGATGGGGCACGTCATTCTCAAGGAGTTCTACTTCCCCGGCGAGGGCAAGGAACGCAGCGCCTACTTCGACGACTATGTACGGCGCTACACCGACATGCCGATGCTCGTGATGCTCAAGGAGCATACGTTACCCAACGGCGAGGTCATCACGGTCCCCGACCGCTATGTGCGCGCTTCCGACTTCAACGGGAAGCTCGGGCAGGCCAACAACCCGGAGTGGAAGACGGTTGCCTTCGACGAGATGGGAAAGGTTGTCCTCCCTCAAGGCGCCATCGGCTTTCGCTGGGGTCCCGACGGACGGGCCGATGAAGGCCAGTGGAATCTCGAAGCCAAGGAAGCGCGGCATGGCGAGGAGGTGAAGCTAAGGCTCTCGCTGCTCGAAGGAGATAGTCCCACGACCGAAACAGCGAAGGTCGGCTTCCCCTATTTCGGTGGAATCGTCAGTGAGCACTTTCCGAATAACCTGCAAACGGACGTGCTGGTTCGGACCGTCCCTGTGCGTCGGATCGCGCTCGGCAAGGCTGGCGAGAAGCGGGACGCGCTGGTAGCCACTGTATTCGACCTGCAGGTTGCCAACTACGGCGTGCCGCGGGGTCTCGCCGGCGAAATGGCAGCGAAGGATTTCGATGACGATACGCCCTACACGCCTGCGTGGCAGGAGCGCATCACGGGCACGCCACGCGCCCAGCTAATCACCGTGGCGCGCCAGTTCGCCGACAACGCCCACAAGACGCACGGCCGCTCGATGGTGATCATCGGTGCCGCGATGAACCACTGGTATCACAGCGACATGAATTATCGCGGCGTGATCAACATGCTGATGATGTGCGGCTGCATCGGCCAGAGCGGTGGCGGTTGGGCGCACTACGTCGGACAGGAGAAACTGCGTCCGCAAACCGGGTGGACGGCGCTGGCCTTCGCGCTCGACTGGATTCGACCTCCGCGCCAAATGAACAGCACGAGCTTCTTCTATGCGCATACCGACCAGTGGCGCTACGAAAAGCTTGGAATGGAGGAGGTGATCTCACCGCTAGCAGACAAGAAGCTATACGCGGGCAGCATGATCGACTACAACGTCCGCGCGGAGCGCATGGGCTGGCTGCCGTCCGCGCCCCAGTTGCAGACAAACCCGCTGCAGGTTGTGCGCGACGCCGACAAGGCCGGATTGGAGCCCAGGGAATTTGCCGTCAGGGGTATCAAGGACGGGTCGCTGAAGATGAGTTGTACCGATCCTGACCATCCGGACAATTGGCCACGGAACATGTTCGTCTGGCGCTCCAACATTCTCGGCAGCAGTGGAAAAGGACACGAGTACTTTCTGAAGCATTTGCTTGGGACGAGCAATGGCGTGCAGGGCAAGGATCTGGGGGCCGAGGAGGCCAAGCCTACCGAGGTCGTCTGGCATGAGCAGGCGCCGGAAGGGAAGCTCGACCTGCTGGTCACGCTCGACTTTCGCATGAGCACGACGTGCCTGTATTCCGACATCGTGTTGCCTACCGCCACGTGGTACGAGAAGAACGATCTCAATACCAGCGACATGCACCCGTTCATCCATCCGCTGTCAACGGCGGTAGATCCCGCGTGGCAGTCGCGAAGCGACTGGGACATATACAAAGGCTTCGCGCAGAAGTTCAGCGAGGTTTGCGTCGGTCACCTCGGTGTCGAGCGCGAGCTGGTGCTGATGCCACTCATGCACGACAGCCCCTCGGAACTGGCGCAACCCTTCGAAGTGAAGGACTGGAAGCGCGGCGAGTGCGAACTCATCCCCGGCAAGACCGCACCGAACCTGCAGGTCGTCGAGCGGGACTATCCGAATGTGTTCAAGCGCTTCACCGCGCTCGGACCACTGATGGGCAAGGCAGGCAACGGCGGGAAGGGCATTGGCTGGAATACCCAGACAGAAGTGAAGCAACTGGGCGAACTCAGCGGTCTTGTCACGGCCGCCGGCGTCACCTGCGGCATGCCGAAGATCGAGACGGACATCGACGCCGCCGAAGTGGTGCTGATACTGGCGCCCGAGACCAATGGCCATGTCGCGGTCAAGGCATGGCAGGCGCTGGGCAAGCAAACGGGTCGGGACCACACCCATTTGGCGATCCACCGCGAGGATGAAAAGATCCGCTTCCGCGACATCCAGGCCCAGCCGCGCAAGATCATCAGCTCGCCCACGTGGAGCGGCATCGAGAGCGAAACCGTTTCGTACAATGCCGGCTACACCAATGTGCATGAACTGATTCCCTGGCGCACGCTCACCGGTCGCCAGCAGTTCTACATGGACCACCCGTGGATGATCGCCTTTGGTGAAGGCTTTACCAGCTATCGACCGCCGGTCGACCTGAAGACCACCGCCGGCATCCATGGCATCAAGCCGAACGGCAACCCGGAGATCGCGCTCAACTTCATCACGCCCCACCAGAAATGGGGCATTCACTCCACTTATACCGACAACCTGCTGATGCTTACGCTGAGCCGCGGCGGTCCCTGCGTGTGGCTGAGCGAGGACGACGCCAAGCGTGCCGGCATCATCGACAACGACTGGATCGAACTCTTCAACGTCAACGGCGCCATTGCGGCACGCGCGGTGGTCAGCCAACGTGTCATGCCGGGCATGGTCATGATGTATCACGCGCAGGAAAAAATCGTCAACACGCCGGGATCGGAGATCACCGGCGCGCGCGGTGGCATCCACAATTCGGTGACCCGCATCGTATTGAAGCCTACGCACATGATCGGGGGCTATGCGCAATTCAGCTATGGCTTCAATTACTACGGGACGATTGGTACGAACCGCGATGAATTTGTCGTGGTGCGCAAGATGAACAAGGTCGACTGGCTCGACACCCCGGTTGCCAACGAACTGATCAAGCCGGTGCAAGCCGAAGGGGAGGTCGCATGAAGATCCGCGCGCAAATCGGCATGGTCCTCAATCTCGACAAGTGCATCGGATGCCACACCTGCTCGGTCACCTGCAAGAACGTCTGGACCAGCCGGCCGGGCATGGAGTACGCGTGGTTTAACAACGTCGAGACGAAACCCGGCATTGGTTATCCCAAGGAATGGGAGAACCAGGACAAGTGGAATGGCGGGTGGGTGCGCAAGGCCAATGGCAGCATCGAGCCGCGCCAGGGAGCGAAGTGGAAGCTGCTGATGCGCATCTTCGCTAACCCTAACCTTCCCGAGATCGACGACTACTACGAGCCCTTCACGTTCGATTACGGCCACCTGCAGTCAGCACCCGAGATGAAGGCGACGCCCACTGCCCGACCGCGCAGCCTGATCACGGGCAAGCAGATGGACAAGATCGTCTGGGGACCGAACTGGGAGGAAATCCTCGGCGGTGAATTCGCGGGACGCAGCAAGGACCGCAACTTCGACGACATCCAGAAGGACATCTACGGGCAGTTCGAAAACACGTTCATGATGTATTTGCCGAGGCTGTGCGAACACTGCCTCAACCCAGCTTGCGTCGCCAGCTGCCCTTCAGGCTCGATCTACAAGCGCGAGGAAGACGGCATCGTCCTGATCGACCAGGACAAGTGCCGTGGTTGGCGCATGTGCGTCAGCGGGTGCCCGTACAAGAAGATTTACTACAACTGGAAGAGCGGCAAGGCGGAGAAGTGCATCTTCTGCTACCCGCGCATCGAAGCCGGCCAACCAACTGTGTGCAGCGAAACCTGCGTCGGGCGCATCCGGTACCTCGGCGTGCTCCTCTATGATGCGGACCGCATCCAGGAGGCCGCGAGCGTCGAGCATGATCGTGATCTCTACCAGGCGCAGCTCGATATCTTCCTCGATCCCTTCGACCCCACGATCATCGAGCAGGCGCGGATCGATGGAATTCCGGACAAATGGATGGAAGCGGCGCGCAACAGTCCCGTCTACAAGATGGCGGTGCAATGGAAGGTGGCGCTGCCGCTGCATCCGGAGTACCGGACGCTGCCGATGGTCTGGTACGTGCCACCGCTGTCACCGATCAGCGCGGCAGCGAACGCGGGTCAGGTCGGCAGCAACGGCGCGATTCCCGATGTGAACCAGCTGCGAATCCCGGTCAAGTACCTCGCGAATCTGCTGACGGCTGGCGACACGGTGCCGGTTGTGCGAGCGCTCGAGCGCATGTTGGCGATGCGCGCCTTCCAGCGGGAAAAGCACGTCGACAACCGCATCAATCAGGCCGTACTGAATCAGGTCGGAATAACCCAGGCCGAGGTCGAGGAGATGTACCACGTCATGGCGATCGCCAACTACGAAGATCGCTTCGTCATTCCCACGACGCACCGGGAATATGCCGAAAACACGTTCAACGTGCGGGGGGGATGCGGGTTCAGCTTCGGCAACGGCTGTTCCGAGGGCACGGGGGAAACAAGCCTGTTCGGCAGCGAGAAAAGACGCACGATACCGATCAAGGCGGAGGTCTGACGATGTTCGCGCTGAATTCACTTCGCCCGATGAGCCACAGCCTACGCGTGCTAGCGGCCCTGCTTACGTATCCTGATATGCGGATGCGTGAGCACCTCGCCGAAATGTGCAGCTTGCTGCATGAGGAACATGCCATCGAGCCTTCTCGCCTGCATGAGCTCGACTCGCTGATCGAGTCGCTGCGCCGTGCAAATCCGCTGGACGCTGAAAGTGCTTACGTCGAACTGTTCGACCGGGGACGCTCCACGTCGTTGCATCTGTTCGAGCATGTGCACGGAGATTCGCGCGACCGTGGACCGGCGATGATCGATCTATGCAAGACGTACCAGGCGGCTGGCCTGTTCTTGGCCCCTTCGGAGCTTCCGGATTACCTGCCGGCCGTTCTCGAATTCGCGTCCACCCAGCCACCTCGCGAAGCGCGGGCGTTTCTCAGTGAGATCGCCCATATCCTGAAATCGATCTTCGGGGCGCTGTGCAAGCGCAACAGTGCTTACGCCACCATTCTGGGTGCACTGATCGAACTCGCCGGGGAGAAGGCACAGGCGGTAGAGCCAATCGCGGACGACCCCCTAGATGAGAGCTGGGCAGAGCCGCCGGTGTTCGATGGCTGTTCGGTCAAGGGACAGTCGAGACCCGGTGAGCCGCAGCCAATTAAAGTCGTGCGCACAAGAGTTTCGGGAGCGAATCCCACATCGCATACAGGAGCGCTCTCATGAATCCCGTCCTTGGCTACCTGCACAATTTCTTCTTCAACGTCTACCCGTATATCTGCATCGCGGTGTTCCTGATGGGCAGCCTTGCCCGTTTCGACCGCGATCAGTACACGTGGAAGAGCGACTCCTCCCAGATGCTGCGAACTGGGACGCTGCGCTGGGGCAGCAATCTGTTCCACATCGGCATCCTGTTTCTCTTTTTCGGGCACTTGGTAGGGCTTCTCACCCCGCACTGGTTCTACGAAGGCTTCATCAGCGCAGCCGCGAAGCAGCGCATGGCCATTTATTCCGGAGGCATCTTTGGACTGATTTGCTTCGTGGGTCTCAGCCTGCTCCTTTACCGCCGGATTTTCGATCCGCGTATCCGCCTGACCAGCCATCGCACCGATATTGCTATTCTCATCATTCTTTGGTTGCAGTTGATGCTCGGGTTGGTCACGCTGCCGTTCTCTTATGAGCATGCGGACGCCAGTGCCATGCTCATCCTCGCCGACTGGGCGCAGCACATCGTCACGTTTCGGCCCAACGCGGATGCGCTCGTTACACTGGAATGGCCGTACATGATCCACTTGATTCTGGGCATGACGATTTTCCTTCTGTTCCCGTTCAGCCGACTGGTTCACGTGTGGAGTGGGTTCGCGACCGTTGGCTATCTGTTTCGCCCATACCAGGTCGTACGCAGCCGTCGTCTCAATGTTCCGGCCGGACACAATCTGCCGCGGCAACCGGACGCTGGTGTCTGAAGGAGACGAGATGCAAAAGACAGATATTGCGATAGGTTACGCAGCCAGCATCAATGGCATTGCATTGCATCCGCGTGAAGCTACGTTGCCGCCGGGGGAATTGCGGCAGCGCGCCTGTACCGAACTCCTCAGGCAAGCCGCCATGCGGGCCGGACTACTCGATTTGGATGATTGTGCGTCCGAAGATGGAGCGACCAGCGAAAAGGCAACGACTGCAATCGAATTGCTATTGGAACGGACCATTCCAGTGCCGGAGCCATCGGAGGACGCGTGCAGGCGTCACTTTGAGGCGCAGGAAGCCACGTATCGGACCGGTGAGCGCGTGCGGGCGCGGCACATTCTGTTCGCGGTTACTCCGGGAGTGGATGTCGTTGCCCTCCGCAAGCGCGCTGAGGCAGCGCTGCTAGATGTCCGTTGTCACGATGGTAGCGGCGCCGACAAGTTCGTGGAAGCCGCTCGAACGTCATCCAATTGTCCCACCGGTGCGGAAGGCGGTGAACTCGGCTGGCTCTGTGCTACCGATTGCGCACCGGAGTTTGCGCGCGAGATATTCGGCCGGGTGGAAGTAGGCGTGTTGCCAAGGCTCGTGCATAGCCGTTTTGGGCTTCATGTTGTCGAGGTGCAGGCGCGCGAACCCGGGCAGGCGCAGTCATTTGAATCTGTAAGGGGTGCCGTGGCGATGTCGTTACGCCAGCTGACGTACGTGACTGGACTACGCCAGTACTTGCAGCTTCTCGCTGGGGAAAGCGATGTACGCGGCGTTGACTTGGACGCCGCTGATACGCCGCTAGTACAGTGACTGACAACGCTGGTTCACTTGAAATGTCTCGGAAAGCTTCGTAGCTACGAGTGCCATGTCCAACCTTGAGATTGCCAACTTTGACGACTTGTTGCTTGCCGCCCGTGATCAGTCAAGTCCGCAACGGCTTTTATTTGTCTTTGCCGGCGCCGAGTTGCCGGAAGACAGCTCCCCGGAGCAGCGGCAGAATTTCGAGGGCGGGGCCGGTGGTGCTCTCGTGCCGCTGATGTGCGTGGACAAAGCGCTGGATGAACTTACAACGTTTGCCGCGTTGGCCGAGGAGGCCAACTTTTCAGATCCGAATTGGGCCGTCGTCTTTGTTGCTGCGCTTTCCGGACGGCCGGGAAACCCTCTATCGAGCAAGGATTCCGAGGTTCCGCTCCAGCGCATGGTCGACGCCATCAAGAGCGGGTCGCACGGTTCCTACATTCCGTTCGGCCGGGACGGCCAGCCGCTCATCTTTGCACAGTGAGCCAAGGCGTGGAAGCATCGAACAACCGATGATAAAAGTAGAGGTTATCCACCCTAGCGTGGAGAAGGTATCGGAGCGCTTTGCCCTTTGGAACATGGGCTTTCGACCGTTCTATCTTGGTGCCAGTATATTCGCGTCGTTGTCGATCCTGCTTTGGGTCTGCCAGTATTCGGGGCACCTTCCTGCAGAATTTCTACGGAGCCCTGCGTGGCATGGTCACGAGATGTTGTTTGGCTACACGATGGCCGTTGTGGCGGGCTTTCTGCTTACGGCGGTCGGCAATTGGACCGGCAAGCCCACACCCGCCCACGGGACGTTGATGGCGCTTGTGGCGCTTTGGGTCATCGGCCGAATCCTTGTATTGACTCCGTTTGCGGTCTTTGCGGCCATCGTCAATGTCGCCTTTCCGGTGGCGCTCGCTTTCGGCATTGGCGGAGCGATTGTGCGGAGTGGAAACCGGCGGAACTACTTCTTCCTAGCGCTGCTTGGATTGCTCAGCACCGCGGAACTGGGCTTTCATCTCTCACACTTGTCCGTACTTCCGTGGTCAGAACGCGCAAGTCTGCAAGTCGGACTGGATTTGATCCTATTCATCATGGCCGTTATCGGCGGCCGAGTTATTCCGATGTTCACGAACAATGGCGTCCTTGGCGCGCAGGCGGCGAGAAACCCAATAGTTGAGAAGGCGGCGTTGATCGGCACACTTGTTCTGATCGGTATTGACATGGTGCCGGCGCCAGTACTCCTTGTCGCCGGCGTCGCTTTCCTGGTCGCGGTGGCGCACGCAATTCGTCTTTTTCTGTGGAGGCCCCTCCGTACGCGAAGCACTCCATTGGTCTGGGTGCTTCACCTCGCGTACGCGTGGATCGTTGTGTATCTCGTGCTGCGCGGACTGGCTGAACTCGGGTACGTTGCGCAAGTGTTCGCGATACACGCATTGACGATCGGAGCGATAGGAGGCATGACCATCGGCATGATGACCAGAACCGCGCGTGGCCATACGGGAAGGCCGCTCAAAGCCGACCGTTACGAGGTCGCCTGCTTTGCAATGATCGCACTTGCCGCGTTTGTCCGAGTCTTCGGCGGCATGTGGTTGTCCGGTGCGTACGCTCTAACTATTGTACTGTCCGGTGTCTGCTGGTCGCTTGCCTTTGGGCTGTATGCGATTCGCTATTGGCCCGTACTGTCGCGCGTCCGCGTCGACGGGAGACCGGGCTAGGACAAATCTAAAGAGGTGGCTTGGCTCTGCCGCTTGCAGACCATCGCGTTTTGTAGCCTATGTTCGAATGAAATACTCAATGGGACGTGCCACGACTGTGGCGGGATTTGAATGAATGACTATGTGAAGGCTTGGCAATGCATAGGCTGCGGCAAGATCGAAGCGCCGCAGAACTGTATCGGCGTTTGCCAGGATCGGAAAGTGCAGTTCGTCTATGCGTTCGAGTACGAGGAAGTGCAAGCGCAGGCAAAGCGCGCGCAGCACCGTGCAAGTGTTCTCGAAGCCGTCGTTCGCCAGCTTGCTTGTACTACGCCGCGCAATGGCGAATGGGAGCGATCTTTCGTCGGGTTGCAGGGCCACGCGAAGCGCGCCCTTGCCGTGCTTACGAGGGACGATCGCGATGGAGTGCCTGACGCGGTCAGCACGAGGACGAACGCCGTCCAATTGGTTTCGTGAGTGCCAGCGCCTGCATCTAGGTGGCGGCCCAATCCTTCTAGTTGTTCCTAGTTCAACACCGCTATCCGCCCGCCGCTGTGGCGGGGTTCGTACGTCTGGAGCGCCCCGGCGGTCGAATTCTGTACGGCGGCTCTCATCCATTGCAATGGCCGCTTTGTAGAAACGCCACCGTCGGGAATGGGTCGGTTAGGTTTCAGGATGCTGAACAGCTAACGGCCAACTGCCGTCGTGGCGCCATCCGCCGAGTCGTCTCTCGTCAACGCCCATTGCCCTTCTCGTGTGCGGACGAGCGCGGGCATGCGTCTTGGTTCCTTCGCCCCGCCTTATTGGCGGAACCTGGACGTCATGACGCGCACCGTGTGGGTTGCCACATAGACCTCGCGCAGGAAACAGCCCAGACCTCCGATCAGCGCGATCATTGCGCCCACGAACAGCGCTCCCGCAAGCCATTTGAGATCGCGGCCGAAAAGGCCCTCGATGAAGAGGGTGGCGATGACGATGCATACCAGCAATGCGGCGGACGTGCAGAAGTTAATTGCCCAGCTGGCCAAATGCCGCCGGCGCTCGAGATTCGCGAGCTCGCCACGCGCAGCCATGCGCCCCACTTCTTCCATCTGATCCCACGCCTGCTCGTAAAATCGCGCGCGATCAATAATTCGGGCCAGGCGATTGGCCATGACACCGAGCAGCCCGGCGATGCCTGTCAGCAGAAATACGGGGGCAATTGCGAGCTGAATTGCATGAGCGATGACGGGCGTGTTATCAACAGGTGACATCTGGCCTGGCTCCTGGCATCGGCTGTGCCGCATGCGCGATTCTACAGAGCGGCGTAACCGGCACAATGTCGCACCGCCGGCGCGAAGCGGCGACCGCCGCACGTCGCTGGACATTTGCAACGACTGCTTTTCCGACGACGCGAACGTCGGGAACGGGGCGCTAGCAGACTTCAGTGGATGTCAGGTCGCGGCAGAAGCGGTCGCTTAGTTAACTTGCCGAAAGCGGTCGTTCGCCAGTGGGGCGACGCAGGTTTCGGCCGCCGCGAGCTAATGAGCTAATACGTGGAGAAGGTGCTTGCCATGAACATTGAGCAGGTGAACATGGCTGATTGCCGCATCCAGACTGTGCTTCAATTCGAGGTATGCCTCCAACTCTCCGGGCACGTGGTTCCTCGCCGGGTTCCGCAGAGCGAGTGATGCTTGCCGGAGGTCCTCCTCGCCGCTTCGAAGGGCTACCAATATTGCCGAGACCTCCTTGGCGTCCGGGATTGTCTGATCCTGTTGAACGGCTAGGACAAGCGCCTGGAGGCGATGAATTGCGTACGGTAGGGGAGGACATTGTATCTCCGCACAGTCAATCTCCTCCGAACCAACCGTTTCGAGCACACGCACCGCAACCGGCTGCAGATTGTCGAATTGCGCGGCCGCAGCGGCAGCTTCGCGTACCTTTTGCACCGCCGGCAGCAGTAACGCTATCAGCACCGCGATGATTGCGATCACCACAAGCAGTTCGATCAGCGTAAATCCTGATGAGCGACGAGTCTTTTCAATTGTCTTCACTATGTACCTCGTGTGATGAGTGTGCGAATCGCACATCGGCGGCAACCGCCTCGGCGCGTCACTCACGCTTGTCGGCGGGGACCGAGATTCGCCGAGACAATACGCGCCGGTATCGGTATAGACTTAACGTGTCGCGAACGCAAGGAGGAATTTCACTCGTCTTTCACGTGAGCCTGTTACACCAATTCCGCGGCAGCGCCAGGCTTCGGATCGTATCGAATTCTGGCTCGCCGCAAAGTCGCATCGAAAAGTCCGGTTTCGCTGTGCAATGGGTCGGGTACCGACCGCGAGTTGGCCGAGCACGCGCAGTTCAGCTCCTTCTTGGACATACCAAGCTGGAAAGCACCGTAAGGTATCTAGGGATCGAAGTCGACGATGCGCTCGAGCTCGCGGAGTAGACAGCGGTCTGACTAGGGTTCGCCGATAAGCGCTCGGGAGCTGGCGCCTGCCGGCCAATAGCGGTCGTTGGTTCGATTGCCGCAAAGCCGACGTTCCAAGTCCGCCGATGAAATGCGCCTGCTCGGTGTGCCAGCGTACACACCTCCGCGTGCGCCAGCGCACATACGCAACGCCGCGGGAGTGGTCCAATCACGTCCTTGCCATGGTTCCGTACGCCCCGCGATCTTGACAGCGACGCCACTTCGTCATCCCGCAGCACATTGCACGACACTCGCCGATTTCATCAAGGAGAACGTCGGCCAGATCCTGACTGAATGGGAAGCTTTCGCCGTGACGCTGCAACCGGCCGCCGAGACGATGACTGCCTTGGCTTTGCGCGACCACGCCAAGGAGATCCTGCTGGCGATGGCGCGTGACATCGGTGCCGCCCAGACGGCGAGCCAGCAAACGAACAAGTCAAAAGGTTGGGCGCCGAACCTTGGTGGGGAGGAAACGGCCGCCGCCACGCACGGTTCGCTCAGGCATCTCGTCGGATTCGACTTGAGGCAATTGACCGGCGAATATCGCGCTTTACGCGCGAGCGTACTGAAGCTGTGGCGGGAGCATCAATTGATGCACGAGGACCCGGCGCTCACCGAGATAACGCGCTTCAACGAGGCCGTCGACCAGGCGCTGGCCGAGTCGATCGCGAGCTACTCGAACGAGGTGGACCACTCGCGCGATACCTTCCTCGCCATCCTAGGGCACGATCTGCGCAGCCCGCTCAGCGCCGTGTCGATGTCGGCGGCCTACCTCACGGTCGCTGGCAGGGTCAGCCCCGAAGCGCACCGCTCTCTGGGACTGATCAAGCAGAGCGTCCTTGCCATGGGCCTCATGATCAGGGATCTGCTCGAATACACTCGCACGCGCCTCGGCAAGCAAATTCCCGTGATGCCTATCCCGTATGACGTCGGGCTCGTCTGCGAAGCCGCTCACGACGAAGTGCAGGCAGCGCATCCTGACTGCACGTTCGATCTCGAAATGGCGGGCGATCTTCGTGCGCAGGTCGACCCCGCCTGTGTGGCGGATGCGTCTCCGGCGCCCGTACGACTGAAAGCCAAATCACTTAGTCACTTCTGCCGCGATCTGCTTCAAGTCCTCGTCACGGGTGAAGAACATCCGAGTTCGCGACTTCCAGCAGCACGTCGGCGTGGCACGCCTCCGTCGGCTTGCACCAGCAGGCAAGGTTGAATCCGCGCAGCTCGTGGCGCGCGAGATCGGCGGGGTTGGCGCCGCGGTCCATGCGCCACTTCTCCATGGTGTCGTGCACGAGCGCCGCCTGGTCCTCGCTCATGTCGCTGACCCAATCGCGTGACCAGCCGCCGGAAAGCATGTGGCGGTAAAGGGCGATGGCGCGCTCGCGGCCCCAGGCTTCGATGGTGAATGGGTTGCCCCAGCGCGATGGCCGAGCGACGCGCACGGTATTGGCCGGCATCCGCCAGCCCTTCCTGCGGGACAGTTGAACGCGGACCGGCCGCTCCACCAATTGATGTCCGCGCCGGCTACAGCGTGAGTCCTGCGGCGCGCAGCGCGTCGCCCAAAGCTTGCGTTTGCGCGTCGCTGCGCGGCAGCAGCGGCGGGCACGTGCGCGACCATTGCGGGTCACGGTGACGCAGGCCCAGCGCAGCCTTGACGCTCGACACCAGCGCTTCCTTCGCGAGCAAGCCGCGCACCGCAGTTGCGCGCTCGACGGCCTGCTTGCCCACGTCGTTTCCCTGTTGTTTCCATGCGACCTGCGAATCGGCGGCGGTCAGGTTCGTCGTTGCCGAGATGCATCCGGCGAACCCATCCTTGTCCGCGTGCCAGAGCGTGGCCTCGGAACTCGGAAACACGGCGAGGTCCGGGGCAGCGGCGACGACCGCCCGCGAATACGCGAGGTCGCCCGAGCTGTCCTTGATGCCGCACAGCAGTCCCGCATGCGTGCGGGCGAGCTGCGCGACGACTTCCACCGGCCACGGCACGCCGGTGTTCTGCGGGATGTGATACAGGTAAAGCTTCGTCTCGCGCGGCTCGACGCGCGACACCAAGGCGTCGACGTAGCTCACGAGCGCCGCGGGCTCGATGCCGGGATAGAAGAAAGGCGGCAGCACCAGCGCGCCGGCGAAGCCCAAGTCGGCGGCCGCCTGGGTGAGCGCCACGGTCTCGTCGAGCGAGCACACGCCGGTGCCGACCATGAACCGGTCCATCGGCATGCCCGCGTCCTTGACGGCGCGCATGATGGCGAGGCGCTGCTGCAATCCAAACGAGTTCGCTTCGCCGGTGGTCCCGAGCAGGTTGATGGCATCGCAGCCTGTCTCGAGAAGGTGGCGAAGATGCGGCAGGAGCCGCGCGACGTCGGGACTGTAGTCGGGATGCACGGGCGTCGCGGCGGCCGCGATGACGCCCCGGAGGCGGGACTTGCTCAAGTGAGATGCTCCTGATCGAAACCGGCGACGCGGAATTTCGCGCTATTATCGCCGAAGGAATCCGGTCGACGAGCTTCGATTGCCCATCCGCGCGCCCGTACTCTGGATTCTTCTCGCTTCGCTCCTGTTCGCCACGATGAGCGCGCTCGTCAAGGTGGCGGCGAAGGGCGTGTCGCTTCCCGAGATCGTGCTGTTTCGAACCCTTCCCGCCGCCATCTTCATGGTGGCTCTTGCGCGGATGCGCGGCCAGTCGATGGCCACCCCGAACGCGAAGCTGCTCGCGCTGCGCTGCGTGGTCGGCGTGTGCGGCACGTTCGTCAGCTTCTACGCCGTGTCGAACCTGCCGCTGGCCACGGCGACGACGCTCGAATACACGACGCCGTTGTTCATGCTCGCGTACATCGTCCTCTTCGCGCGGCATCACTTCACGCCGCAGATCGCGTTCGCGATGATCGGCGGTTTCGCAGGCGTGGTCGTGCTGCTGCAGCCGACGCTGGAAACCGGCCAAACGCTCGCATTTTTCGCCGCGTTGGCTTCGGGAGCGCTTGCTGCCCTGGCCTATGTCTTGATCCGCCGGCTGACGGAGGCGGGCGAGCCTGCGTCCAGGATCGTGCTGTGGTATTCCGTTTCCGGAGCGGTCGTTGCCGCGGCGATCGTTCCCTTCACGCCGCGATCCGACTACGACGTGCAGACCGTCGTCGCGCTCGGCGCTCTCAGCGTCGTCGGCCTGCTCGCCCAGATCTCGCTCACGCGCGCGTTCGGCAGCGGACCGACGACGTTGCTTGCGAGCCTGCAGTACGCCACCGTCGCGTTCGCAGCCATCTACGGCGTCGTGCTATGGGGCGATACGCTGTCTGTGGCGAGTGTGTTCGGCCTGTCGCTGATCGTGCTGAGCGGCATCGTCGCGCTGCGCGCCGAAAAGCCGATCCCCGTCGAAAGCTAGTTCAGGCCGCTTCTTCGCCGAACGCCTGCACGATGTGGCCGGGCGCAACCTCGCGATAGACGCGCGGCGGGCACACGTAATCCGGTCCGCGCATGGGGCTCGGAATCTCCGTCGTCGACAAGCCGCGCCGAAGCGTGCGGCGTGCAGCGTCGGGCACGGGAACCGCGGCCATCAAGCGCTTGGTGTAGGGATGGCGCGGGTCCTCGATGATCGCCGCGCGCGGTCCCATCTCCACGATCTCGCCGAGGTACATCACCGCAATCCGGTGGCTCACGCGCTCGACCACCGCGATGTCGTGCGAGATGAAGAGGTAGGCGAGGCCCATCTCCGCCTGCAGGTCCATCAGCAGATTGATGACCTGCGCCTTGATCGACACGTCGAGCGCGGACACGGCTTCGTCCGCGACGAGGAGCCTGGGCGCAAGGGCGAGCGCGCGCGCGATGCACAGGCGCTGCCGCTGGCCGCCCGAGAATTCGTGCGGGAAGCGGCTCGCCATGTCCGGCGCAAGACCTACGCGCTTAAGGAGTTCGGCGACACGATGCTTGGCTTCCGCACGGCCGTAAAGGCCATGGACGACCATCGGCTCGGCCAGCGCGCCACCCACGGTCTTGCGTGGATTGAGGCTTGCGAACGGATCCTGGAAGATCATCTGCATGCGCCGGCGCGCTGCACGGAGCCCCTTGCTGTCGAGCGCGCGCACGTCCTGCCCTTCGAACAGCACCGTGCCGGCACTGGGCTCGACGAGGCGCAGGATGGAACGCGCCGTGGTCGACTTGCCGCACCCGCTCTCGCCAACCAGCGCGAGCGTTTCGCCGGCGCGCAACGAGAAGGACACGTTCTCGACCGCGTACACCCGCGCGTTGACGCGTCCGAACACGCCGGACCGGATGTCGAACCGTGCGGCGAGATTGGCGACCTCGAGCACGGGACGTTCGGCGACGACAACCGTCGACGCCGCGTCGGGAGCATGCTCGCGTTCCCCCGTGACGGGGTCGACGATCGGGAACCGCTGGGGATGCGCACGGCCCTTCATCGAGCCAAGCCTGGGTACGGCGGCGAGCAGGGCGCGGGTGTACGGTTCGCGCGGCGATGCGAACACATCTGCGGTGGGACCCTGCTCGACGAGGTCGCCGTTGCGCATGACGACGGTGCGATCCGCGATTTCGGCGACGACGCCCATGTCGTGCGTGATGAACGCGACCGACATGCCTTCCTCGTCCTGCAGCTGCTTGATGAGCTCCAGGATCTCGGCCTGGATGGTCACGTCGAGCGCGGTGGTGGGCTCGTCGGCGATGAGCAGCGTGGGCTTGCACGCGAGCGCCATCGCGATCATCACGCGCTGGCGCATGCCGCCCGACAGCCGATGCGGATATTCGTGCACGCGTGATCGCGCGGAGGGGATGCGCACGCGCTCGAGGATGCGCACCGTCTCGGCCTCCGCCTGCGCGCGATCGAGGTCGCGGTGGTAGACGAGCGCCTCGGCAATCTGGAAGCCCAGCGTGAGCACCGGGTTGAGGCTCGTCATCGGCTCCTGGAAGATCATGGAGATGCGGTTGCCGCGCACCTTGCGCATCTCGTCCTCGCGCAGCGCGAGAAGGTCGCGCCCTTCGAGCAGGACTTCGCCCGACACGCGGCTGTTCGCCGGCGGCAGCAGGCGCATCACCGACAGTGCCGTGACGCTCTTGCCGGACCCCGATTCGCCGACGATGGCCACCGTCTCGCGCGGCGCGATGTCGAACGAGATGTTCTTGACGACGGCATTCCACACGCCGTCCACGCGAAAGGACGTCGTGAGATTGCGCACGGATAACACCGCAGAGCTCACGTCTCGCCTTTCAACTTCGGGTCGATCGCGTCGCGCAGGCCGTCGCCCAGGAGATTGAGCGCGAAGATCACGACCAGGATGGCGATGCTCGGCGCGAGTGCCAGCGCGTAGCTGTCGAGGATGTTCTCGAACCCTTCGCGGATCATGCCGCCCCACGTCGCCGTCGGCGGCTTCACGCCGAGCCCGACGAAGGCGAGCGAGGCCTCGGTGCGGATGGCGTTGGCGAGCCACAGCGATGCCATCACCAGGATTTCCGGCAGGATGTTGGGCAGGATGTGCACGACCACGATGCGCGTGTCCGTATAGCCGAGCGCGCGGCCCGCCATCACGAACTCGCGCTCCTTGATTGCGATCGTCGGCGCGCGCGCGATGCGTGCGAACGGAGGAATCGACGTCAACGCGATGGCGATGATGATGTTGTGCGTGGACGGACCGAGCATCGCGACCAGGATGAGGCCGAGGATCAGCGACGGGAACGCGAGCAGCACGTCCATCGCCTGCATCGTGACCGTGTCGGCGCGCCCGCCGTACCAGCCGGCGAACATGCCGATGGCCGAACCGATGATCATCGCGAGCAGCGTCGACGCGATGCCGATCACGAGCGAGATGCGTGAGCCGTACAGGATGCGCGACAGGGTGTCGCGCCCGAAGCTGTCGGTGCCGAGCCAGTGCGCAGCGCTCGGCGCACGCAGCTTCTCCATGATGTTCTGGTCGTTGGGATCGTACGGCGCGATCCAGGGTGCCGCGATCGCCAATACGATCACCAGCACGAATACCATGAGGCCGATCCACGACGTCTTGTTGGTGTTGAACGCCTTGAACGTCTGCGCCGCGAAGTACGCGAGCGGCGTCGGCGGCGCCGGTGCGATGGGGACCGAGCTCACTTGAGCTTCACCCTTGGATCGACGAATCCGTACGCAAGGTCGGTCAGCAGGTTCACGAGCACGACGATCAGCGTGTAGATCACCATCATCCCCTGCAGCATCGGGTAGTCGCGCTGGTTCAGCGCGCCGATGAGGAGCTTGCCGAGGCCCGGGCGGCTGAACACGATCTCGGTCAGCACCGAGTTGCCGATGAGGATGCCGAGGTACAGGCCGATCACGGTGATGATCGGGATCAGCGCGTTGCGCAGCGCGTGGCGCCACACCACGGCGTTCCACGGGACGCCTTTCGCGCGCGCCGTGCGAACGAAGTCTTCGGACAGCACCTCGAGCATGGCGGAGCGCGTGACGCGCGTGATGTACGCGGCGGTGATGAGGCCGAGGCTCACGGCGGGCAGGGTGATCGACTGGTACCACGCCGCGAGGCTCCCCGAGCGCGCGCTGATGACCGGGAACCACGGCAGCGCGATGGCGAACAGCAGCAGGAGGATGATCGCCGCGACGAAGGGCGGGAACGACAGTCCCAGGAGCGACGCGATGCGCACCGCGTAGTCGGCGGAGCGATTGCGGCGCACGGCTGCGTACACGCCTGCGGGAACGCCGATCGCAATGCCCAGCACGAGCGACACCACCGTGAGCTGGATGGTCCACGGCAGGACCTTCATCACCTCGCCGATGACCGGCTGGCCGCTCACGAGCGACACGCCCCAGTCGCCGCGCAGCGCGCCGGCGAGGAACACGACGTACTGCCGCCCGATCGGCAGGTCGAGGCCCAGCCGCTGGCGGAGGGCCTCGATCGCCTCGCGGCTTGCCTGGTCGCCGAGGATCAGCTGCGCGGGATCGCCCGGAACGATGCGCACCAGGACGAACACGAGCGTCAGCACCGCGAACAGCGTGACGCACGCGAACGCGAGGCGCCGCAGGACGAACGCGGTCACGACGCGTTGGCCTTCACGAGCAAGCTGCGCGCCGACGCGGCGCTTACTTCGTGAACCGCGTCTTCTCGGTGATCGGCGGCGACAGGTTGAGCGAGCCCGCGAGGTCGTAGCCGAGATCGAGCGTGTCCTTCCACGCCCACAGCTGCAGCTGCTCGTACACCGGAATGGCGCAGACCGTCTTGATGATCTTTTCCTGTGCGACCTTCCAGAGCTCCTTCTGCTTGACCGGGTCCGTCGCCATGCGCGCCGCGCGAATCTCCGCATCCGCGACGTTGCAGTGGCTGAAGTTGGTCACCGCCGTCGGCGTGCCGATGATCGACGCGGAGTCGAAGAACTGCGTGAGGTACACGTCCGCGACGGGGAAGCGCGCCGCCTGGTAGTGCACGATCGGCGAGAGGTCCTTGCGGATCTGCGCGTGGAACGTCGCGTGCTCGACGAGCTCGATGTCGAGGTTGATGCCGACCTTCTTGAGCTGCGCCTGCACCGCCTCGATCAGCGTCTGCATGCCGGTCAGCGTCGTGTGGATCGTCTTGATCGTCAGGCCGTTCGGATACCCGGCCTCGGTCAGCAGCGCCTTCGCCTTCGCCGGATCGTACGGGTACAGCGGCGCCTTCTCGTCGGTGCCGAGGTAGCCCGACGGCACGACCGACACCGCGACGCGCGACGAGTCCGCGCCCTTGAACACGACGATGGCCTTGCGGTCGATGGCGTAGGCGATGGCCTGGCGCACGCGAATGTCGTCGAGCGGCTTGACCGTGATGTTGAGCGACAGCACCGACAGCTCGCCCGGCTCCATGGCTTTCACCTTGACGCCGGGGAGCTTCTGCGTGCGGTCCATCCACGTCTGGTCCTGCTTGCCGTAGATCATGTCGAGCTCGCCCGACTGGAACGCGAGGTCGCGCGCCGAATCGGCCGGAACGTAGCGGTACATGATCTCTTCCAGCGCCGGCGCGCCGCGGAAATACTGCTTGTTCGCGGTGAGCTTGACGAACTGCTGCGGCTGGTACTCGGCGAACATGAACGGCCCGGTGCCGATCGGCTTCTTGGCGAAGTTCTCGCCCATCTCCTCGGCCGCCTTCTTGCAGACCTGGTTGCCGCCGTTGACGTTGGCAACGTAGCCCAGGAAGCCTGCGACCGGATTCTTGAGCGTGATCTTCACCGTGTACTTGTCGGGCGCCTCGACCTTGTCGATGGCGCTGAAGTCGTTCGAGAACGACGACGTCGCCTTGTTGCTCGCGCGCTTGATCGAGTAGACGGCGTCGTCGGCGGTGAACTCGCCGTAGCCGTGGTGGCACTGCACGCCGCGGCGGATCTTGAACGTCCATTCGGTGCCTGCCGCATTCGACGTCCAGCTCTCGGCCAGATCCGGCTCGATGAACTCCGGATTGATCGAGCCGGGCTTCAACCGCACGAGGCCGTTGAACATCCAGTTGAGCAATCCCTTGTCCGGTGTCGTCGACGTGAGGTGCGGATCGAGCTTGCCGGCATCGGCGGACCCCATGCCGACGACCAGCGTCTTCTTCTGTGCGAAAGCGACCGGTGCTGCGAGGAACGCAGCGCCCATGACGGCGATTACGAGCTTCTTCATTGCCGACCTCCCGAGGGTTGACGCCGCATTGTTACGGCGGGGGCCGGGATATGCAACCTATCCGTGCAATCCAAGGGTCGTCTCGCCGGCGACGCCTTGGGCAAAGCGCGCCAGCCGGAACGCCGCCAGGTCGTGGCGCGGTGTGCGCCCCAGGGCAAGATCCGCGCACAGGAGCCCGCTTATCGGCCCGAGACAGAAGCCATGGCCCGAGAATCCGGCCGCGACGACGAGGCCTGCGACCGTCGCCGGGCGTGTCGATCACGGGCAGGCCGTCGGGCGTCTGGTCGATGAGCCCGGTCCACGTGCGCGACACGCTCACGCGGCCTGCAATGGGCAGCACGTGGGAAACGAGCGCGATCACGTCGCGGACCGCGTCGTGCGATGGCGTGTCGCTCCACGTGCGAAGCGGTGCGCCGCCGTCGGTGAAACGCAGGCGGCCGTCGATTTCCTGACGGCCCGCGCAGTCGGCGTTGGCGACGCCGAAAACCTGCGCAAGCGCAGGCGCGAGCGGCTCGGTTTGCACGACCGAGACGATCCGGATCGACAGGGGCAGGTGGAGGCCGAGCGGCGCGAGCAGGGCGGGGGTGTCGACGCCCGCGGCGACGATCACGCGCTCGGCCGGAATGGTGCCCGCGGTCGTGGCCACGGCGACGACGCGGTCGTTGGCGACGTGAATCGCGGTCGCGGCGACGCCCTCGCGGATGTCGGCCCCGTGACGCCGTGCCGCATCGGCGAACGCCCGTGTCGCCTTCCGCGGATCCGCGTGGCCGTCGGTCGGGCACAACGACGCCGCGAGGACGTGCGGCGACAGCGCCGGCGCAACGGCGCGCACCGCGTCGTTGTCGGGCAGGAACGCGAGATCCAGCCCCTGCGCTCGCTGGCTCGTCACGAGCGCGCGAATGACGTCCACTTCGGCGGGCGTGCGCGCGAGCCGCAGGTTGCCGCCGCGCCGGTAGCCGACATCGGCGCCGAGCGCATCGCTCAATCCAGCCCACAGTGCCACGGCCGCCTTGGCGAGCGGCAGTTCCGCCGGATGGCGTCCGGATTGCCGTACGCCGCCGAGCGTGCGTCCCGATGCCATCGCAGCGATGCCCTGCTTGTCGATCAGCGTCACCGCATGGCCTTCGCGCGACAGGGCCTCGGCTGCTGCCGTCCCGGTGATGCCGCCGCCGATGATGACGATCCCGCTCATCGTGATCCGCCCGATCATACAATTGCGTCGTGCACGACGACATGGCCGCCGCGACCGCGAACATTTCCACCGACCCTTACTGGTGGGACGCCGCGCCGCGCGAAGGCGCCGTTGAGGTCGCATTGCCGGCACGCTGCGATGTCGCGATCGTCGGCGCCGGCTATGCGGGGCTGGCGGCCGCTCTGACGCTCGGCCGCGAAGGAAGGTCCGTCGTTGTGCTCGACGCCGGGCCACCGGGCTATGGCGCTTCGAGCCGATCAGGGGGAATGATCGGGCATGGCCATCGCCTGTCGTACACCAAACTGATCGAGCGTTACGGGCCAGACAAGGCGAAGTCGCTGGTTCGCGAGGGCATGGCGTCGCTGCAGTTCCTCAAGGACCTGATCGCGCACGAGGGCATCGACGCGCGCCTGCACGTGAGCGGACGCGTGCGCGGCGCGTGGACGCCATCCGACTACGACACGATGGCCCGCGACGCCGACGCCTTGCGTCGCGATCTCGACATGCCCATCGAAGTGCTGAGCAAGGCCGACGTGCGCAAGGAAGTGGCGACCGAATTCTACGAAGGCGGATTGCTGTTCCGCGCGCATGGCGGCGTGCATCCCGCGCTGCTCGCGCAGGGGCTGCTGGCGAGCGCGCGCTCGGCGGGCGCGCTGGTGGCCGGTCACACGCCGGTGACGGGGCTGCATCGCGAAAACCACGACTTCGTCGTGCACACCACACGCGGCGTGCTGCGAGCGGCGCAGGTCGTCGCCACGACCAACGGATACACCGGCCGGACGACGCCGTCGCTCGCACGGCGCCTCGTCGCCATTCCGAGCTTTCTCATCGCGACGAACGCGCTCGGCGAGGCTCGCGTGCGCAGCCTGTTCCCGAATCTGCGCATGATCGTCGAGACGCGCGACAAGCACCTGTATTACCGGCCATCGCCGGATGGCACGCGGGTGGTCATCGGAGGCCGTGCCGCGCTCCATCCGATTGCGCTCACGCGCGCCGCCGCGTGGCTGATGAAGGAATTGCGCGACATCTTTCCGTCGCTCGCCGACGCGCACGTCACGCACGCATGGACGGGCAACGTCGCGATGACGCGCAGCGACCTGCCGGGCATCGGGCAACGCGACGGCGTGTGGTACGCGCTCGGCTGCAACGGATCCGGGGTTGCGCTCATGCCGTACCTCGGTCACAAGGTCGCGCAAAAGATCCTGGCGCGGCCGGAAGGCGTCACGGCGTTCGACGACGTTCCGTTCGCGGCCGTTCCGTTCTACAACGGCAACGCGTGGTTCCGGCCGCTCATGACGTCGTGGTACCGCACGCGGGACGCGCTCCGTGCAGGGCGCTGACGTCGGCGCTTTTCCGGCGGGACTGCCCGCGCGCATCGACGGACCGGACGCCTGGTACGGGCCGGACATGGCTGCGCGTGGCGACTGGATCGAAACCCTCTCGGGCGAGGAGCTCGACGAGGTCGCGACGGCGGCGCGGCCGTGGCTTGCCCGCGTCGAGCGCGATGCGCGCGCGTTGAACGAGATGACCGTCGCCGACTTTCGGTTGCCCACGCTTGCGCTGCGCGCCGCGCGGGTGACCGGCGAGCTCCTGCGCGGTCGCGGCTTCGTGCTGCTGCGCGGGCTGCCGGTCGAGCAGTGGGGGGCGCGCCTGTGCGCCGTCGCGTTCTACGGTCTCGGCCTTCACATCGGCGTGCCGCGAACGCAGAATGCGCAGGGACACCTGCTCGGTCACGTGCGCGATCTCGGGCTGCGGTCGGACGATCCCAACGTGCGCATCTACCAGACGCACGAGCGGCAGACGTTCCACACCGATTCCGCCGACGTCGTGGGATTGCTGTGCCTGCAGACGGCGAAGCAGGGCGGGCTGTCCGCGCTGGTGTCGTCGATCACGCTCTACAACGAACTCCGTGCGCGCCGGCCGGACCTCGCGCGCCGGCTGTTCTCCCCGTTCGCGACCGACCGCCGCGGCGAAGTCCCGCCCGGCGAGAAGCCGTACTTCACGATCCCCGTGTTCAACTGGCACGAAGGCGAGCTCTCGGCCATCTACCAGCGGCAGTACATCGATTCCGCGCAACGATTTGCGGACGCGCCGCGCCTCGCGGGCGACGACGTCGCGGCGCTCGACCTCCTCGATGCGCTGGCCGACGACCCGGCGCTCCACATGACGATGACGCTCGAGCGCGGCGACATGCAGTTCGTCCACAACCACACGCTGCTGCACGATCGCACGGCATTCGAGGATCATCCCGAACCGGCGCGCCGCCGCCATCTCTTGCGCCTGTGGCTCTCGCCGGCGGGTGCGCGGCCGCTCCCGCCCGTGTTCGCGCAGCGCTATGGAAGCGTGGTGCCCGGCGCGCGCGGCGGCGTCGGCATCGCGGAGGACGCGGGCGTGATGCCGCTTCCTGAAGATCATGTAAGTTGACGACGGTCTCGATCGACTTCGATACTTCGACGGTCAATGAAGGACGGATCATGCGCATCGCGGTGATGGGCGCCGGCGGGCTCGGCGGGTACTTCGGAGCACGGCTGTGCCTGGGAGGCGCGGACGTGCATTTCATCGCAAGGGGCGCGCACCTCGCGGCGATGCGCGACGGCGGGTTGCGCGTCGTCGGACCGGAGCCGATGCACGTTCCTCGCGTGAGCGTCACCGACGATGCGAGCACCATCGGTGCCGTCGATCTCGTGATGTTCTGCGTCAAGCTGTGGGACACCGAGGCGGCGCTCGAGCAGGTGCGGCCGCTCATGGGCGCTCACACGACGATCGTTTCCTTCCAGAACGGGGTGCTGAAGGATCAGGCGCTGCGCGCGCAATACGGCGATGCCGCGGTCATGGGCGGTGTCGGCTATGTCGCAACGACAATCGATGCGCCGGGCGTGATCCGCCAGACGGGGCCCATGCAGCGGCTGCTCTTCGGCGAGTTCGACGGCGACGCGCTCGCCGCGCGGCGTCGCGTTTCTCGACGCCTGCCTCGCCGGCGGCATCAAGGCGGAGCTGTCCGACAACATCGTGCGCGACATCTGGCAGAAGTTCGTGTTCCTGGTCGGCCTGTCGGGCACCACCACGACCATTCGCAAGCCGATCGGTCCGATCCGCGCGAACGAGCAAACGCGCGCGTTCCTGCTCGACGTCATGCGGGAGGTCGTTGCGGTGGGACGTGCGCACGGCGTCGATCTGCCTGCCGATTACGCGGAGGTGCGGCTCAAGCTTGCCGACGACGTCGCGTACGACATGACGTCGTCCATGCATCACGATCTCGAGCGCGGCAACCGGCTCGAGGTGCGCTGGCTCGCGGGCGCCGTCGTCGAGCTCGGCCAGCGCATGAACGTGCCCGTGCCGCTGAACCGCGCGATCGCGGACATCCTCGCGCTGCACGCGGGCGGGCGCGCCGCATGACCGTGGCGACGCTTCCCGCCCTGACGCTTCGCGAAGTGCGCGTCACCGCCGTCGAGGTGCCGCTGCGTTACGTCCTCGGCACGAGCGCGGCCGCCTTGCGGCATGCACCGCTGCTCCTGGTCGACGTGCAGACGGAGGAGGGCATCGCCGGATGCTCGTACGTGTTCTGTTATCGCAGGAGCGGCGCCCGGGCGATTGCTGCGGTGCTGCCCGAAGCGTTCGAGCTCGTCGTCGGCCAGCCCGTGGCGCCGCTCGAGATCGCGGCGCTTTTCGATCGGCGATTCGCGTTGATCGGCGTCACGGGTGTGGTGCGCATGGCGTTGTCGGCGCTCGACATGGCGTTGTGGGACGCGCTCGCGATCGCCGCCGGCGTTCCGCTTGCAACGCTCCTCGGCAGCGCGCCGCGGCCGCTGCGCGCGTACAACTCGTGCGGGCTGGGCCTCATGAGTCCGGACGCCGCCGCCGACGAGGCCGAACGCCTGCTCGAAGGCGGCTTCCAGGCGATGAAGCTGCGTCTCGGTCACGCGAGTCTCTTCGAGGATCTTGCGGCGACCCGCGCGGTGCGCAAGCGGCTTCCCGACAGCGTGCTGCTCATGGCGGATTACAACCAGGCGTTGAGCGTGGCGCAAGCGCTGGAGCGCGGTCGCGCGCTGCAGTCCGAAGGCGTGACGTGGCTCGAGGAGCCGATCCGTCACGACGACTATCGGGGCAACGCGCAGATCGCTCGCGCGCTCGAACTTCCCTTGCAGCTCGGCGAGAACTTCAACGGCCCGCTCGACATGGAGAAGGCGCTCGACGCCGCGGCTTGCGATCTCGTGATGCCCGACATCGCGCGCATCGGCGGTGTGACCGGCTGGATGCAGGCTGCGCGCATCGCGGAGCAACGCGGCATGCCGATGAGCTCGCACCTGATGCCCGAGGCCAGCGCCCACGTGATGGCGGCGACGCCGACGAGCGACTGGCTGGAGTACGTCGATTGGGCCGACGTGCTGCTGCAGGAGCCGTTGCGGATCCAAAACGGATACGCCGTGATGTCGGATCGGCCAGGTGCAGGCCTTCAGTGGGACGCGCGCGCGGTGGCCAAGCACCGGCTCGACTGAAGCGCTACTTCATCACGACGTCGGTCAGCTCGTCCTCGACGCGCCACGTTCCGTCCTGCTGCACGAGAATCGCCTCACCGGTGAGCTTCAGGACGCTCGACTCGCCGTCGAACAGGATGACCGCCGCCTTGCCGTTGCTCCAGCCCTTGGTGATCTTCACCGACTGCGTCGGGTGGTCCTTCGCGAGGTAATCCATGTAGGCGGCACCCTTGCCGTCCTTGATCGCGCCCTCCTGGATCTTGCGGATGTCGTTCGACAGGACGCTGCGCAACGCCTTCGCGTCGCGCTTCACGAGCGCCGCGTGGTAGTCGAGATACGCCTTGCCGACGGCGCCGTTGTCGGGGGCGAGCGGCGCGCCGTGATCGTCGGAGAGCACGGCGAGGTCGAGGTTGATGTCGAATGCGCGGCCTGTGTCGGTGCCCTTCAGGGTGCCGGCGAGGCGGCCGTTGCGGAGCTTGACCGTGTTCGTGATGCCCATGTTGCCGCCGCAATAGCCGCAACCGTTGCCCGGCGCGAAGTAGAACGAGTAGCCCCTGTAGTTGCCGTCGGGCCGGAACTCGAAGAACACGACGCCGGTGTCGTTGTCCTTGATGCGCTGGTCGACGGCGCGGCGGCGATCGTAGTACGCCGAAAGCGCGTCGGGATCCATGACGGCGCTGCTGACCGCGACGACGATGACGTCGGCCTTGTCGAGCGCCGACTTGCCGTTGAAGGCGAGCGCGCTCTTGATCTGCATCCCGAGATCCTGGTTCTTGAACGAGCCGGACGCCGAGTCGGCGGCAACCGCCGATGGCATGCATCCCGCCAGCACCGCGGCCAGCAGCAGTGTCTTCATCGCGACCTCCCGAGGATGGCGGGATCGTACCGGCGATTTCGCGCGTCCGCTAGAACCGATACGCGAATCCGATCGACAGCGTCTGCGCCCAGAAATCCGTCGTCGTGAAGCCGAAGCCGGGCTGCGCCTCGCCGACGAGCGTCGCCGGCGGATCGTTGCCGTACGCCACCGATTGCGTCGGATTGACGTTGCGGTTGATCTGCTCGCCTGGACGCGCGACGTTGCTCGCATACAGCGCCGAGTACGAGACGAACACGGTGGCCTGCGGCGTGATCCTGTAACCGAGGTTGAGGGCGAGCTCCGGCACCATCGCGAACGTGTTGTGCGAATGGTCGCCGATGTTCGTCGGAAGTGCTACATACCCGCCGGCGAAGGTCTGCGTCGCGCCGTAGTTGTTGTAGTCGTTCGTTTCGAGCGAGCCGTTGACGGACACGCGCTGTTGCATCGTGCCGGCCGCGACCTTGCCGACGACGCTACCGACCCATGCGCCGTAGTCGTACGCGGCACGCACGCCGAGCTGCAGGCCGTAGAAGCGGTTGCGCGCGTCGAACTTGTCGGTCGTGTTCCAGATGTCGGCAGGGTTGGGCGGGTTGTACGGGCTGCTCGTATCGATCGTGTACGACTCGCGCAGCTGCAGGAAGCGAAAACCGCCGAGCAGGTCGACTCGCCACGCGTCGCTCGGCGGCATCGACCACGTCGCGTTGAGCTCCGCGCCGCCGAGGTTGTTCGACAGCGTTGCCTGCGCGCTGCCGCGATAGTCGGGCCAGTAGGAAATCTCGGTGATGTTCTCGCGATGTTGGGTAACGTCGAAGTACGGCAGGTACAGGTCGATCGAGCCGGGCTGGCCGGTGGAGCTCACGCTGCTCGACGTGCTGCGGCTCGGGATGTAGAAGCCGCTGACCTCGACACCGACGCGGCTGTCGATGCGATAGGCGCCCGTGAGCCTGAAGCCGGCATTGGGATTGGTGTCCGCGGAGCCGCCGCCCAGCAGCACGTTGACGGTCGGGTCGTCGAGATAGCTGTCGGTGATGATGGGCACGGGCGTCGGGCTCTGCTTGAACCAGGCATACAGGAGCTCCGCGCTCACCGACCAGCGGCTGTCGCTGCCCATCGTTGCAGGCGTTCCCTGCGCGAATGCGCCACCCGTCGCCACCGATGCGAACAAACCAACCAGTGCAACTCCGCGCATGGTCATCGGCCTCACAGTGAATACAGGAACGCGCGCAATTGCTTGAGCTCGACATCGGACAGGTTGTTGAGCCCGTCGATGGTGCCGAGCTTCTTGACCGCGGGGCCATCGTGCAGGAACGCCGCCTCGATGGCGTCGCAGGCGCGCCCGTCGTGCAGCAGGAAGTCGCACGCGGGAAGCTTGGGATCGGCATTCTGGGTGTTCTTGTACGACTCGGTCGCGTAGCGGTTGAACTGCAGTCCCTTCAGGGCCGGCGTGCGAATCTTCTGCACGTAGTTCCTGTACTCGGGCTTCACTACGCCGCTGTCGTCTCGAATGGACACTCCGGCGTCCCCCACTTGCGACAGGTACCCCATGTCGTGCATCAGCAGATCGGTCCCGAGATACGAGAGGAAGGGTATGTTGGCGCGAACGTGTGAAATGCGCGTCTCCAGACGCTTGCGATAAGGCTCGGTCACCATCGTGTCGTCCGGAACGACGATGTTGATCTTCGCGATGACGTGGCACGTGTCGCACTTCAGGCTCTTGAACACTTTCTCGCCTGCGATGACATCGTCCATGGCGACCTGGAGATCCGAGCGCGTGGGAGCGCCGATCCAGCGTGCATAGTCCGCCATCCGGTTCACGTCGGTCTCGGTCAGCTTGCCGTTGCCTCCCGAGTCGAGGCACTTCTTGTTCGCCGGTCCGCAGTTGGGATACGGATACCGAAGCGGGAACATGACCTTGTCGTTGCCGTAGATCTGCTTGTATCCCTCGGGCGTGGTCATGTTCATCTCGACGAACGCCGCGTTCGCGACCTGGTCCTCGAGCGATGCGCGGTCCCCTATCCATCCGAAGCGGCCGATATAGCAATCGATCAGGCCGCCTTTCTTGCAGTCCTTCTTGACCGTGCCGCCGGCGCCGTCGCGGGTACCGGCTTGCCAAATGAGCTCGCCGCCGATCGCGTCGCCGAGCGACGCCTTCTGCGCGTCGCGAAAGTCGATGATCGACTGGTTCGGTATCGCTTCCATTGCACCGAGGTTGCCCAGGCGCTTGCCGTTGAGGAACATGACGCCTACGTCGCCGCCGTTGACGGCATTGAAGACCGCCGTCTTGTCGACGTCCTTGCAGTCCGCGGGCCACGGCTTGGTGGTGGGCGTCGCCGGCTTCTGTATTTGACACGGGCCGTTGACCGTGAAGCTGTTCACGCGGACCTGCCACGGCTCGTACGTCTTGCCGAGCTCGCGATTGATACGCGGGGCGGCCACGACCATGCGATCGAGGTCCGCCTTCTTGAACGACCAGTCGTACTCGGTGACGTCCTTCTTGAAATGGAAGGCGTCGCCGTAGTAATTCATGACCTTGCTGCCGTAGTACAAGTCATCGGGCTGGGTGTTGCGCAGCGGCTTCTGCATGACGGCCGCGGAAAACGCGAGCGGCTCCGAGTAGCGCGATGCATCGAGGCGCTCGCGCGACGTTTCCCGCTTGAGGTCGAAGAACACGAGCTTCATGGGGCGGATGGTGCCCGTGAACGTGTAGTCGGGCGTGTAGCGGGCGTTGTATTCGCCGGTCGTCATGTGCTGCTGCTGGATCAGCGGGTCGAGCTGCTTCTTGCCGTTGATGGGAACGCCGCTTCCGTTGCGAAGGTGGCACGCGTCGCACGTGTTGTTGTGGAACGGCGCCGGCGCCTTGTCGGCGTCGAATGCACCAGCGAACATCACGGGGGGAAAGTTGGCCTTGGGGTTGCCGAAGTTGTAGCCGATGTACATCTTCTCCGTGCGGTACTCGTTGTGCCAGAGCACCTTTCCGCGGAGGCCCTGCGCAAACAATTCCGGCTCCGCCTCCATGTGGTTGCTCATCAGCAGCGTGTGGTAGAACGCGGTGTCGTTGTACGGGCGACCCGGGAATCCCCCCTTGCTGTCGGCAACGTTGGCGATGGGCAGGAACAGGCTGAAGATGCTCGAGTTGTAGACCTGCTCGTAGATCGTGAGGCCGCTGTCGCCGACCTTCTGGAACGACACCGGCAGCTGCATCCCGGGGACCCCGGCGAACAGGAACGACGTCCTGCCGTACTGGTTGCCGCGCATGCCGGCGTTGGCGAAGTCCTGCCAATAGGACTTCTGCAATTGCGCGAGAAAGCCGTTGGGATGCAGCTCGTAGTTGATGCCGCACTTGCGAAGCCGGTCGACGTCGCCGCCGGCCAGGTCTCCAAGGTCGCACTGCCTCGGATAGAGATAAGTCGCGCCACGGTACTGGTCCGTCTGCGTGCAGGGAAGCGTCGTCGGCGGGCCGGTGGGCGCGACATTGTTGCAATCCGCGCCCGTCACTGCGGGAGCGGTCTTTACGGCGGTGAACGTTCCCAGGAAGGGATTGAGCTTCGCCTGCGGGTACACGAAATCCTCCCAGGTCACGGCCTTTCCGTTCCACGGGAAGCGGCGTTCGAGCTCGAGCGCGCTGGACTCGTCCTTGAATTTCCTCAGTGATTCGTTGAACCACGTGAACAGGTTGTCGTTGTAGAGCTTGTACTGGAACTTGGTGCGATCCGGATCCAGTGGCTTCAGGTCGAACGCCGCCATCACCACCTTGCACGTGTCGGTCGGCCCGACGCAGTGGTTCCTGGCGTCGTACGGGTACACCGACCAGGGCTGCGACTTCGGCCAGTTGGTGAAGCCGACGTCGGCGAACAGGTTGCTGAACCCGTTGTTCATCGGCGAGAAGTAGTCGGCGTAGCAAACCGGATCCTGCATGTCGACGTTGGGGTTGGTGAACCCGGCCTGGCAGGAGTGCGTCATGTACCACGGCATCTGCGGGGCGTACGTGCTGCCGTCCGTGATGACGAAGCCGCCGTAATCGGACGGCGTCGACGGATTCAGGTTGTCCTGTTTGCCGGGCTCCGTGCCGAACGGCTGCTTCTCGAGCACGACGCCCGCACCTCCGACACGAGACCACCAGCTCGACAGCTCGAGTGCGACCTCGATGCACGGCATGCTCGGGTCCTGGCATTCCGGGGCGGCCTTGATCTTCGGGTCGGACGGATCGTACGGAGTGTCGGTACGGAACACGCCCAGCACGTTGACCACGCCGTACTCCACCATGCAGTCCGCTTCGGAGATCTTGTTGGTCTTGCAGTGCTGCTGTTCCTTGTCGGGCATCGCGCCAAACGGTAGGACGATGGCCTGGTCGATCTCGTTGCCGCCCTGGGTCCCCAGCTTTTGATGCCACGGAATGTCCGAAAACCATTCCCCCTTGACGACGGGCGCGCCTTTGGTGGCCGGCCAGAAGGTAGGGCGGCTGCCGGTCACCTGAGCGGTCGCGACGAGGACGATGGTTGCCGCGGTCGTTCCGGCGATCAGGCCAGCGATGGTTCGAATTCTCATGCTTCTCCCTTTTGCGCGCACGCGCTGCGCGCAATGCTTGCGAATGTCCGGTTTCGTGCAGGCGTCCGGTTCGTCGCGCACGACGGTGGGCAACGGACGCGCGCAATGATAGTACGTCGCGTCGATTGCCGCCGTCGAAATTGCCGACCGCCGCGCGCCGGCGGGCGATGAAATGCGTGTCGCGCAACGAAAATCCGCGGTTGTGATGTCGAATGTGTACAGCACGATCGGCAAGATTTCCTCGTAACCGTTGCCGGCCCGTTACGCGCATGCGTTTCCGCGCACCATGACGTGCGCGCATTTCCCCATGGCACAGACCTTGCGCGCCGTTGATTCGAATGGCTTCGATTCCACGCGAGAGTTCGATCGACAGCACGCTCGCGCTGCTGCGCGACCCGTACGGCTTCATCGGCAAGCGGTGCCGCGTGCTGGATGCAGACGTCTTCGAGACGCGGATCCTGCTGCGACGGACGATCTGCATGATGGGCCGCGACGCCGCCGCGCTCTTCTACGACGAAGACCGCTTTGCCCGCGCGGGCGCCGCGCCGCTTCGCCTGCAGCTCACGCTGTTCGGCAAGGGCGGCGTGCAGGCCAAGGACGGCGCCGCGCATCGCGTGCGCAAGGCCATGTTCATGTCGCTCATGACGCCCGGGTCGACCGATGCCCTGGTCGCGATCGCCGACCGCTGGTGGACCACGTACGCGGCGCGGTGGGCGCGTTGCGAGCGCGTCGTGCTCTACGACGAGGTGCGGGAGATCCTGTTCCGCAGCGTGTGCGAATGGAGCGGCGTTCCGGTGCCCGAAGACGACGTCGCGCGACGCACCCGCGACGTGACGGCGCTGTTCGACCATGCCGGCGACGTGGGCGCGACCCATTGGTGGGCGCGCCTGGCGCGGGTGCGCGCCGAGCGCTGGCTGGGCGCCTGGATCGAGGACGTGCGCGCGGGCCACTATCGCGTTCCAGCGAGCTCCGCGGCATCGGTCATCGCGACGCACCGCGAAGCGTCCGGCGAGCTGTTGCCGCCGCGCGTGGCCGCCGTCGAACTCCTCAACGTCATCCGTCCGACGGTCGCCGTGTCCGTGTACGTCACGTTCCTCGCGACGGCATTGCACCAGCACCCGCACCTGCGCGCCGGGCTTGGCGATGCGCGCAACCTCGACGCATTCGTCGACGAGGTCCGCCGGTACTATCCGTTCTTCCCGGCGGTCGCCGCGCGCGTTCGCGACACCTTCGAGTGGCGCGGCTATCGCTTCGATCGCGGCGTGCGCACGATGCTCGATCTCTACGGCACCAACCACGACCCGCGAACGTGGACCGATCCCGCGTCGTTCTGGCCCGAGCGATTCCTCCGCCGCGAGCAGAGCGTTTACGGCTTCGTCCCGCAGGGCGGCGGCGATCACCTCCAAGGCCACCGCTGCCCCGGCGAGTGGATCACCGTCGCGCTGATGAAAGCGGCGGCCCGCATGCTCACGACGCGGCTTCGCTACGAGGTGCCCGAGCAGGATCTCGACACGGACTTTGCGCGCCTGCCCGCGTTGCCGAAGAGCCGGTTCGTCATGACGTCGGTCTCCATCGACGACCCGGGCCGCTCGCTCGAGCCGGTGCCGGCCTCCCCGATCTCCGCCGGCGCGTAGCGGCCGGTGCCCGCCGGACGCTGCTAACCTAGGCAATGCCCGATTCGCCCCGAGAACCCGAGACGCCCGGCAGCCAGCAGAAGTGGCCCGATCGCATCTACCTCGTGCGCCACGGGCAAAGCGCGGGGAACGTCGCGCGGGACGCCGCGGAAGCAGCGGGCGAGCACTGGATCGACATCGCGACACGCGACGTGGACACGCCGCTGTCGGACCTCGGGCGCAGCCAGGCGCACGCGCTGGGCGAGTGGTTCCGGGCGATGCCGCCCGACCAGCGCCCCAACGCCTTCTTCGCATCTCCGTATTCGCGCGCGCTGGAGACGACGACCATCGTGCTCGAGGCGGGCATGTTTCCCGAGGACGCGCGTGTCGTCCACGACGAGCGATTGCGCGAGAAGGAATTCGGCATCCTCGACCGCATGACGAGATTCGGGATCCAGGCGACCTATCCGCGGCTGGACGAGCAGCGCACCCACGTGGGGAAGTTCTATTTCCGTCCACCGGGCGGCGAGAGCTGGTGCGACGTCATCCTCCGGTTGCGCAGCGTCATCGACACCATGACGCGCGACTACACGCAGCGCAGCGTGCTGATCGTCGCCCACCAGGTCGTCGTGAACTGCTTTCGCTACCTGTTCGAGCGCATGACCGAGAGCCAGGTCCTCGAGCTCGATCGCAAGGCCGACGTTCCCAACTGCGGCGTGACGCTGTACGAATTCGACCGGGGTCTCGGTCACAGGGGGAAGCTCGTGCTGCGCTTCGCGAACTTCGTCGCTCCGCTGGTCGAAGCCGGTACGCCCGTGACCGTCGCTTCCGACGTGCCTGCGGCACCGAAGTCCTGAACGTGCACCGGCCGCGCCGCATCACGACTGCGCTCCTGCGCGCGTGGCCGCTGCCGCAGCCGGAGGCCGACGGCGACAAGGAATCGCGCGGCCGCGTGCTGGTCGTCGCGGGATCCGACGAGACGCCGGGCGCTGCGATCCTTGCGGCCAACGGTGCGTTTCGCGCCGGCGCGGGCAAGGTGCAGGTCGCAACCACCGCGGGTGCAATGGCGAGCGTGGCGCAGGTCGTCCCCGAAGCGCGGGTCACGCGATTCGCGCCGTCGAGCGTTGCGCAGGACGTCGACGCCGCCGTCGTGGGACCGGGCATGGATCGGTCGACGGGTCTCGTGCGCTATGTGACGAAGCAGACGATGCCGCTCGTCATCGACGCCGCCGCACTGCACGCGCTGGACGCGCCGTGGCGGGGCGGGCCTGCCATCGTGACGCCGCACGCGGGCGAGATGGCGGGATTGCTCGACGGCGACAAGGCGGCCATCGAGCGTCACCCGGACGCGGTGGCGATCGCGTTCGCGCGCGACCGCGGCGTCGTCGTGGTGCTGAAAGGCGCCGTGACGTACGTTGCCGAGCCGGAGGGCGGCCTGTGGACGCACGAGCACGGCAACATCGGCCTTGCCGTCTCCGGATCGGGCGACGTGCTGGCGGGCGTGATCGGAGGCCTGCTTGCGCGCGGCTGCAACTGCGCGCAAGCGGCCGCATGGGGCGTTGCGCTGCACGCGCGCGCCGGGGCGCGCATGGTCGCGCGGCATGGTCCGCTGGGCGGACTGCCGCGCGAGCTTCCCGACTACATTCCGCGGGAGATGAACGCGCTCGCTGCTGCGAGCAAGCGATAGAAGTGTGACTAGGCGGCTTGCGCGAGCGATGCCGTCGCCGCGCCTTGCTGCGACGACTTCGCGGCCGTGGCCACGCGGCGCACGTAGCTTCGAAGGAACGTGCGCGTCGTGCCGTCGGCGAGCTCGACGGTGACTTCGTTGCCGATGAGACCGCGCACGATGCCCTCGCCGACGCGTGGAATGCGCACGCGATCGCCGTTCGCATATTCCTTGCGCGCGCGCATCGGCGACACGATGCGCGACACGGCGTCGTCGACCGCGCGTTCCCGCGCGCGCCGGCAGTTGTCGCAGGTGTCGCAGCGGTCGCGCCCGAGCGCCTCGCCGAAATAGTCGAGCAGCACCCGCCAGCGGCAATGTCCGGTCTGCGCATAGAAGACCATGCGCTCGAGCTTCTCGCGATCGTCCTCTTCGCGTTCCGAATACACGCTTGCAAGCTTGCCGACCTGCTCGGCGTCGATGGCCGGACGCGCGAGGCGCAGCTCGCCGTTGCGTGTCCTCGACACGATGCCTTGCACGGCGAGCAGCCGGGCAGCGACCCTCACCTTGCTCGCCGCGATGCGCGGGAGCGCTGCGCGCAGCGCGTCGAGCGACACCGGAGCGCCTTCGTGCTTCGCGATGGCGTCCTGCACGGCGGCGACCTGTTCGGCGTCGGGATAGCGGCGCACGAGGAAGAACTGCTGCGTCCGCCGGTCGCGCAGGTCGTAGAGCAGGATGCATTGCGCGGCCTCGCTGTCGCGACCGGCACGGCCCGACTCCTGGTAATACGCCTCCAGGTTGCCGGGCATCTGCGCGTGGATCACGAAGCGGATGTCGGGCTTGTCCACGCCGAGGCCGAACGCGTTCGTCGCGACCATCACGCGCGCGTCGCCGCGCATGAACGCATCCTGGTTTTCGTTGCGCTCGCGCGTGCCGAGCTTGCCGTGATACCGCAGCACCGGCACGTCCGCAGCCGCGAGCGCCTCGTGCAGCGCTTCGAGGCAGCGCAACGTGGCGACGTACACGATGCCGGCGCCGGGCAGCGACTGCACGAGCTCGAGCACCCTGGCCACGCGCTGGTCCTCGCTGCTGATGTGATCGACGCGGTAGTGGAGGTTGGCCCGGTACATCGCGGTCTGGATCACCGTCATCGACGGCCGCGCCAGCGAAGCGCGGATGTCGTCGGCCATCGCTTCGGTGGCGGTCGCGGTGAGCGCCAGCACGGGCGGATTGCGCAGCGCCGCGAGCGCGTTCGGAATGTCGAGGAACGCCGGACGAAAGTCGTGGCCCCACTGGCAGATGCAGTGCGCCTCGTCCACGACCACGCGCGCGATGGTCGCCCGCGACAGCGCGCGCAGCGTTTCCGCATCGGTGAGGCGCTCGGGTGTTAAGAACGCGATCCTGACCTTGCCGGCCACGATGTCGGCGAGCGCCTCCCTGCATGCGGCGTCGCTATAAGCGCTGTTGATCTGCGCGACCGGTATTCCGGACTCGGCGAGCGTGTCCGCCTGGTCCTTCATCAATGCGATCAGCGGCGAGACGACGAGCGTGACGCCCGCGAGATGGAGGGCGGGCAGCTGGTAGCACAGGGACTTGCCCGCACCGGTGGGCATGATCGCAAGCGCATCGCGTCCGGCGATCACCGCGCGGATCACTTCCTCCTGGCCGGGACGCAGGCGCTTGATGCCGAACACGTCGCGCAGCGTGTGCCGCAGCGCCGTGTCGTCGATTCGCTTGCCAGTGGCTTTGCGTTGTCTCGGGCCCCGAGCGCCCTGCGTCATCCGCGCCCGCCAATGCTGTCGTCTCTTCCGCCGCGGTCGAACACGGGCACGTCGTCGGTGCGGCGCGGACGGTCGTCCTCGGCATCCGTCGCGTCTTCCCGATGCCCGTCCTGGCCCGCCTGCGCGGGCCGGTAGGCGTCGCCGCGTCCGGTGAGAGGCGCATCGTCGTCGCCCGCGGCACCGACGAGCTCGTCGCGCGGCACGTCGGCGTCGACCTCGTCGCCGATGTCCTCGCCGTCGACGACCTCGTCACGGTCGTCGCGCAGCAATGCATCGACGGGAACGGTCGCATCGCGGCCCGCGGCCGCGCGCTCGCCCGTCCCGTAGCGGTCGCTGTCGCTGTCGAGGTTCGCGTCACCGATGTCGGCGCCCGCGGTCGCATCGCGGCCGTCGACGTCGTCGTCGGACGTGTTGCCCATGTGGGGAAAGAGCCCTTCCTGCCCGTTGAGGCCCGGTCCGCCCTGGATGTCGCTGCCGCTGTCCGAGGAATCGCTCGGGCCGAGTGCGGCCGTGCCGTGACCCTTGCGGACGGTCGCGGGCGTATTGGTGTCGTGCTGCGTTGTCGAATCGGCCATGCGTGTCTCCGTCAGGCGTGCAACCGATAGCGTCGCCTGTCGCGAGGCATGTGCGATGCCGGGCGCTTGCTGACACGCATGTCGGCGCTTTCTCACTTGTCGTGGTGCGTGTATTGCCTGCGGATGACGATCGAGGCGTCAGCGCGCACGTGACGCCACCGGCGAAAGGGTGACCGTCGATCTTGGCGACCCACGCAAATGGGACCGCCAGGTAACTACCTGACGCGCCCGTGCAAGCGTAGGATAGGACGCGTCGCGATGCTTCGGGTGCGCAATGACTTCCACGGCTGTGATACTGGCTGTGATACTGCTGTCGCGAACACGCCCGCCATCCGGTGAGCATCCGCCGCGCAAGCGGCGGCGGCCCGGCTCCCGGCGCAAGCGACACCGAAGCGCGAGCCAGCACTTCTCGCGGCGACCCGTCCTCGCGGGCGCGAACAGTGCCTGGCGAGAAAGCTCCGCTCCATGACGATCGAAGATTCATCAGTGCCCGAAACGACGACGAAAGATCATCCGGTCGTGATGACTCCCGATGTCGTGGAGGAGGAGCTCGCCGACGAGATCGACAACATCGTCCCGACCTACGGGTATCAGCAGCTGCCGATGGTCGGGCTCGGCGGCTCGGCGGGCTCCATCGGCGCGCTCGAGTCGTTCTTCAAGGCCATGTCGCCCGACGCAGGCATGGTGTACGTCGTGGTGCTTCATCTTGTCGCCCGACCACGAGAGCGCGCTCCCCGCCATGCTGCAGCGATGGACGACCATGCGCGTGCAGCAGGCCGAGAACGGGCAGAAGGTCGAGCCCAACCACGTGTATGTGATCCCTCCGGGGAAGCACCTGACGGCGGTCAACGGTCACTTGCGACTGTCGCCGCTCGAGCACCCGGTGGGCAAGCGCGTGGCCGTGGACCTCTTCTTCCGCTCGCTGGCGGATTCGCACGGGCCGCACGCCGCCGCAGTCGTGCTCTCGGGTGCCGACGGCGACGGCGCCCTCGGCGTCAAGCGCATCAAGGAACGGGGCGGCCTCACCATCGCCCAGGATCCCGACGAGGCGGAATACGACGGCATGCCGCGGTCGGCCATCGACTCCGGCATGATCGACTGGGTGCTGAACGTCGAGGAGATGCCCGAGCGCATCCTCGACTATGTCGCGCAGGAGGCCCGCCTCAAGCTCCCGCCCGAGGACGGCCCGCAGTCGGCCACCGTCACGCCCGCCGCGGAAGCGGAAAGCGCATTCCGCGACATCCTCGTGTTCCTGCGAACGCGCACGGGACGCGATTTCTCGTACTACAAGCGCGCGACGATCCTCCGGCGCGTCTCGCGCCGCATGCAGGTCAACGGCGTCGAGGAAATGGGCGAGTACCTGGCGTTCCTGCGGACGCATCCGGGCGAGGCCGGAGCGCTCCTCAAGGACCTCCTCATCTCCGTCACGAACTTCTTCCGGGATCGCGACGCCTTCGAGAAGCTGGAGGCGCGCATCCCGCAGCTCTTCGAAGGCAAGGGCCACGGCGACACGGTGCGCGCGTGGTCGCCGGCGTGCGCCACCGGCGAGGAAGCCTATTCGATCGCCATGATGCTGATCGAGCACGCCAAGACGCTCGACGTCCCACCCGCCATCCAGGTCTTCGGATGCGACCTCGACGAGGATGCGATCCAGGCGGCGCGTGCCGGCATCTACCCGGACGCAATCGCCGCGGACGTCTCGGAAGCGCGCCTGCGCCGGTTCTTCGTGAAGGAGCATCGCGGTTACCGGGTGCGGCGCGAGCTGCGCGAGATGGTCCTGTTCGCGACGCACGACCTCCTGAAGGACGCACCGTTCTCGCGGCTCGACCTCGTGTCGTGCCGCAACCTCCTCATCTACCTCAACCGGGAGGCGCAAACCCGCGCCCTCGACATCTTCCATTTCGCGCTCAACGCGGGGGGCACGCTCTTCCTCGGAACGTCCGAGTCCATCGAGGAAGGCCACGCGCTGTTCGAGGTGCTCGACAAGAAGTACCGGATCTACGGCAAGAAGGCCGCGATCCGCGTGGGTCTGCCCGTGCCCGTCGGTCCAAGCACGCTCCTGCTGCGGCAGATCCAGGAGCGCGCCGCGATCGAGCATGCCAACGAGAAGCGCAATGCGGTCGTGTTTCCGCCGGCGGGGTTTTCGGACACCGCCAACTTCCCGCTGGCGATGCGCTCGAGCCGCGCGCGCGAGCTCGTCGAGCGCGCGCCCTGGAGCGAGCTGCACTTCAAGCTTCTCGAGCGCTTCGGCCCGCCCTCCGTCCTGATCGATCGCGACTACGAGATCCAGCACCTGTCGGAAAACGCAGGGCGCTTCCTGCAGATGACGGGCGGCCCGCCCACGATGAACCTGCTGCGGCTCGCGCATGCCTCGCTGCGCATCGAGCTGCGCACGCTCTTGTTCCGTGTGGCGCAGACCGGCGAGCCGGCGACGACCGAATCCGTGCCCTTCGACGGCGAAGGCGAGAACACGGCGGTCGACATCAGCGTCTTCCCGGCGGGTGACCTTTCGCCGGACTACATGCTCGTCACGTTCAACCTGCGGCAGAACGCAGCGACCGCGCCCGCGGTCGAGAGCACGGCGCCGGAATCGCTGGTCCAGCACCTGGAGGGCGAGCTCGAGCAGGTGCGCGGCCACCTGCGCGACACGGTGGAGCAGTACGAGGCGTCGACCGAGGAGCTCAAGGCCAGCAACGAGGAGCTCCAGGCGATGAACGAGGAGCTGCGATCGGCGACCGAGGAGCTCGAGACGGGCCGCGAGGAGCTGCAGTCGATCAACGAGGAGCTCACGACCGTCAACCAGGAGGCGCGCAACAAGGTCGAGGAGCTCGACCACGCCAACAGCGACCTGCAGAACCTCATGAGCGCGACCGCCATCGCGACGCTCTTCCTCGACCGCGACATGCGCATCATGCGGTACACCGATTCCGCCGCGCCGATCTTCAACCTCATCGCCGGCGACATCGGCCGGCCGCTGTCGCACCTGCAATACCGCATCGACTACCCCGACATGCCAGCCGACGCCGCGCGCGTGCTGGAGAAGCTGACGCCGATCGTGCGCGAAGTCGAGGGCCCCGACGGCGTGTCGTATCTTGCGCGCATGCTCCCGTATCGCACGTTCGACGACCGCATCGCCGGCGTGGTCCTCACGTTCGTCGACATCACCGAGCGCGAGCGGACCAAGCGCGACCTCGCCGAGGACCTTGCGGCGACCGAGCGCCTGCGCCAGGTGGGGGAGCGCGTCGTCGACGACGCCGGCATGGAGGGGCTGTTCAGCGATATCGTCGACGCCGCGATCTTCGTCACGCACGCCGACGCCGGCATGGTGCAGCTCCTCGACGAGGACAGGCACATCCTTCGCGTGCTCGCGTGGAAGGGCATCAACCGCGAGCTCGTGGACCAGTTGGCCGACCTCGACGTCGACAACCAGACATCGTGCGGCGTCGCGCTGCGCACGGGCCGGCGCACGTTCGTCGACTACACCGCCGACAACGGCGCCGATGCCGAGGAATGGGACCGCTGGCATCGCGAGGTCGCGGGCCTTCGCTGCGGGCAGAGCACGCCGCTCATCGCGCGGTCGGGGCGCACCATCGGCATCATCACCACCTACTGGAAGGCGCCGCACAGCGCCACCGAGCGCGAGCTGCGCTTCCTCGACATCCTCGCACGGCAGGCGGCGGACGCCGTCGAGCACCTGCAGGCCATGGAAGCGCTGCGTGCGCACGTCGACGAGCTGCAGCGGTTCAACCAGGCGGCCGTGGGACGCGAGACGCGCATGATCGAGCTCAAGAAGGAGATCAACGAGCTCGCACACCGGCTCGGGGAATCTCCCCGCTACTCGCTGGACTTCCAGCAGGATGTCGACTGACGGCACCCGCGGCAACCCGGACGCCCCGGAGAAGGCGGCGTCCGACCGCGTGGGCGAGCGGTCCGCGGAGTCGCGCGCGTCCGGGCTTTCGCGCAAGGTCGTGAACCTGGGGCGAGGGCGAGGGCGGACCGGCGATCGCGATTTCCGGCTCGCCACCCTGAACCTCCTCGAGGACATCGAGGTCGCGAAGCGCAAGTCGGAGCAGGAAGCGCAGAACCGGCAGCGCGCCGAAGCCGAGGTGCGCGCGAGCGAGCAGCGCTACCGCACCCTGTTCAGCCTCATGGACCAGGGGTTCGGCATCGCGCAGATCGAGTTCGAGGACGACGCCGCGGTCGACTTCCGATGGCTCGACGTCAACCAGCAGTTCGAGAGCGTCACCGGCCTGTCGCGGGTCGCGGTGCTTCGTGGCCAGCGCATGGGAGAGCTCGTCCCGCGCGTCGAGGGCGCATGGCTCGACCTCTTCGCAAGCGTCGTGCAGACAGGCGAAGCGATGCGGCTGGAGCGACGGTTCGAGTCGCTCGACCGCTGGCTCGAGGTGAGTGCGTTTCCGGTCGGCGACCCGTCGCGGCGCCAGGTCGCGGTGCTGGTCACCGACACGACGCAGCGCCAGGTGCGCATGACGAACCTCGCGCTGCTCGCGGCGGTCGCGGACGATTGCTCGCGGCTGTCGTCGGTCGCGGCGATCCTGCGGGTCGTCAACGACCGCGTGGCGGGGCACCTCGGTGTCGACGGCTGCCAGCTCGTCGAGCCGTCCGAACCGGGCGAGGACGGCGCCGTCGCCGCCAACTTCTGGCGGCGACAGGGCGTCGTCGAGCAGCTGCGCGACCGCGCGACGATCGTCGTCGACGATGTCGCGCAAGTTCCGGTGGCCGCCGACTCGCCGTCGACCATCGGCGCGTACGTCGTGGTGCCGATCGAGCACTCGGGGCATCGCATGCTCGGGTTCGCAGTCACGGCAAGGCGACCGCGCGCCTGGCGCCCCGACGAGGTCGAGCTCATCGAGGCGGTCGCGCGCCAGGTGCATCCCGCGCTGCAGCGGGCCGCCGCGCAGGACGCGCTGCGCTCGAGCGAGGAGCGCCTGCGCCTCATCGTCGACAACGCGCGCGACTACGCGATCCTCACACTCGACCTCGAGCGTCGGATCACGGGATGGAACCCGGGCGCCGAGCGCCTGACCGGTTACCCCGCGGACGAGGTAATGGGCGAAACCGCCGACATCATCTTCACGCCGGAAGGCCGCGCGGCCGGCGCGCCGGAGCGTGAAGCGGAGACGGCGATCAACGAAGGCCGCGCCACCGACGAGCGCTGGCACATGCGGCGCGACGGCAGCCGGTTCTGGGGCAGCGGCTCGATGATGGCGATGCGCGGTGCGGCAGGCGAGGCCGTGGGCCTGCTCAAGATCTTTCGCGACACGACCGCCGAGCTTCGCGCGAAGGAAGTGCTCGAGAGGAGCCGCCGGGAGCTCTGGGAGGCGCTGCAGGAAACCGAGCGCGCGCGCAAGGACGCCGAGGCGGCGGGGCGGGCGAAGGACCACCTGTTCGCCGTGCTGTCGCACGAGCTGCGCACGCCGCTCACGCCCGTCATGTTCGGCACCGAGATGCTGCTCCTTCGCGACGACATCGGGGCCGACGTGCGCGAGGCGCTCGTGATGATCCAGCGCAACGTGACCATGGAGGCGCGGCTGGTCGACGACCTGCTCGACGTCACGCGCATCCGGCATGGCAAGGTCGAGCTCATGTTCTCGGCCATGGACGTGCACGACGCCGTGCGCGAGGCGCTCGAGGTCGCGAGGCCGGACATCGACGCGCGCAAGCAGCGGCTCACCGTGGCGCTGGACGCGGGCGAGCATCGCGTCATGGGCGACGCGACCCGGCTGAAGCAGGTGGTGTGGAACGTCCTGAAGAATGCATCGAAGTTCACCGCGGAACGCGGGCGCATCGGCGTCACGACCCGCAACGCGCCGGGCAAGGTCGTCATCGAGGTGACGGACTCGGGGATCGGCATCGACCCGGCCATGCTGTCGAAGATATTCGAGACGTTCTCGCAAGTCGATGCCTCGATCACGCGCACGTTCGGTGGCCTCGGCCTCGGGCTCGCGATCGCCAAGGCCATCGTCGAGCGCCACGGCGGCGAGATCGAGGCGCACAGCCGCGGGCTCGGCCACGGCGCGACCTTCACCGTTTCTTTGCCGCTCGCCGGCGCCGACCAATGAGCCGGTGAGCGGGCGCAGAACAACCTTTTTCCACAGGTGTCGAACAGATCATGCACGATGCAAAACGACGGCCACTTCGCATCCTCCTCGTGGAGAACGACGTCGATACGCGCACGTACTTCAAGCTCTATCTGCAGCAGCTCGGGCACCGCACCGACACTGCGGGCGGGGTCAGCGAAGCCCTGTCGGCGCTGTCGAAGTCGACGTACGATGTCTTATTCGCCGACATCGGCCTCGACGACGGTTCCGGCTGGGACCTGATGCGCATCGTGGCCGAGCGCTCGATACCCGTCCCTTCGTACACCGTCGCGATGACGGGATACGGCCTCACCGAGGACCGCGCGCGCAGCCAGGCGGCGGGCTTTCGGCATCACGTGATGAAGCCGTTCGAGCCGGCGAGGCTCAAGGCGCTGCTCGCGGAAGCGACAGCCGAGGCGGGTTGACGGCGCGCCGGTCCGGGGTACCGGGACGTCAGCGCGTGGTGTCGATGCGCGCGAGCTCGGCGACCAGCAGGCGCGCCGCGTCGGCCGGGCCGGCGTGGTCGTCGCCCGCCGCGGCCTCGAACGCAGGCGAGATCTCGCAATGCGCGGCGCGCGCGTGGTCGCGCAGGATCTCGCGCACGTCCTGCATGTAGGGTTGCACGGGCTCGCCGGTCATGCGCTGCGGACGGACGAGTTGCGAGAGCAGCATCGCGGCGCGCGACGCCTGCGTGATGGCAGCGAGTCCTGCCCGCAACGCCTGGTCCGTGGCATCGCCGGCGCGATCCGGCGCGCCGAGCGCCAGCTCGATGGCGAGCGCTGCGTTGTTGAGGCCGCCGTTCATGCGATGCACGAGCGCGGCGACCGCCGCGCCGTGCGCAGGCGCGGCCGCGCCGTCAGAACTTGGTGGAAGGGAAGGGTCGATGGTCGGGCACTTGTAGGCTGCCGTCGGACGCGGCACGCCGCTGCGATTCGTACAGGCGCAGCTTATTGTAGAGCGTCTTGTTGCTGACGCCCAGCGTGCGGGCCGCTTCGTCCTGCGTGCGGCAGCGGCTCACCGTGTGCAGGATGAGGCGCTGCTCGACGTCCGCCAGCGAATCGCCGACGCGCACCTCGATGGACGACTCGCGGCCTGCCGGAACCGCGTTGCTCGAGAGGATGCCGGGGTCGGAGATGACGCGGCCCTCGGCCATGATGAACGCGCGCTGCACGACGTTGTAGAGCTCGCGCACGTTGCCCGGCCAGTCGTGGCGCGCGATGCGCTCGAGCGCATCCTCGGAGAACGTCTTCGACATGTTCGACGCGCGATTGAGCTCCGCCAGGAAGTGGTTGGCGAGCAGGCGGGCGTCGCCCGTGCGCGCGCGAAGCGGCGGCACCTCGACGGGAACGACCTGGAGCCGGTACAGGAGGTCTTCGCGGAGCTTGCGCTGCTGCACGGCTTCGCGAGGGTCGCGGTTGGTGGCGGCGATGACGCGCACGTTGATCGGCAGCGTCTCCGACGAGCCGACGCGCGACACGCACCTGTTCTCGAGCACGCGCAGGAGTCGGACCTGCAGGTCCATCGGCATCTCGGTGATCTCGTCGAGGAACAGCGTGCCGCCGTGCGCACGCTCGAAGTAGCCCGCATGCTGGCGCGATGCGCCGGTGAAGCTGCCCTTCTCGTGGCCGAACAGCTCGCTCTCGATGAGGTTGGGCGACACGGCGCCGCAATTGAGCGCAAGGTAGCGGCCGCGCGAACGCGGGCTCAGCTCGTGAAGCTTCGCGGCGATGAGCTCCTTGCCCGTGCCGCTCTCGCCGATGATGAGCACCGTCGCGTCGGACGGCCCGATGCGCGTCAGCGCGCGCTGCAACTGCTTCATCTGCGGCGACTCGCCGATGATCGGCGGCGCGCGGCGCGGCGTCGGGTCGGCGCGACCGGTCTCGGAGAACCGCGCGAGCACGCGATCGAGCGCGCTGCGCGTCAGGGGCTTCGACAGGTAGTCGCGTGCGCCGCGGCGCATCGCCTGCACGCTCGACTCGATCGTTGCATAACCGGTGAGCATGATGACGTCGGAGCGTTCGGCCAGACCCTCGTGGAGGAGCTCGATCCCCTCGCCGTCGGGCAGGCGGAGGTCGAGCATGCACACGTCGGGCGAGGGGTCCAGGCTCTCGCGCGCTTCGGCAAGCGAGGCAGCCGTGCGAGTCGAGAATCCGCGTTGTTCGAGGAGCCTTGCGAGTAACGTGAGCGTCGACGGATCGTCGTCGACTACGAGAGCGTGGGGCATGGTCAGCTTGGGCGGGAAACGTGGTAACCGGTGCATTCTCGACCGATTGCCGCGCCGCCAAAGCCGGGATGCCACGCGTCCGGCTGTAGGAAACTTCCTACGCCTGATTTGGCTTCGCTGAGTCAACCGCTGAGCGAGCGCAATGAAAGCGCCGCCACCGCAACGCATCGACGCACGCATCGTCCAGCGACCGGGTGACCGACCAGCCGAGGACGTCGCGTGCGCGGCGCGCATCCGCGAGGAGCTCGGGCACGTCGCCCTCGCGGCGCGGACCGAAGCGCACCGGCACCCGCTTGCCGGTTGCCCGCTCGAAGGCGCGGACGACTTCCATGACGGTGGAACCCGTGGCCGAACCGAGATTCACGACGACCGGACGCGGCCCACGATACGCGAGCGCCGCGACGTGCGCCTGCGCGATGTCGTCGACGTGCACGTAGTCGCGCACGGCCGTTCCGTCGCGCGTGGGATAGTCGTCGCCGTGCACGACGAGCTCGGCATCGAGGCCAACCGCGACGCGCTCGATGCGCGGCATCAGGTTGTTGGGCTCGCCGCGCGGGTCGTCGCCGAGGAGGCCGCTCGGATGCGCGCCGACGGGATTGAAATAGCGCAGGAGCACCGTCGGCGAAGCGCAGCCCGCCGCCGCGGCGTCGAGCAGCACGCGCTCCGCCATCAGCTTCGAATGGCCGTACGGGTTCACGGGGTTGGTCGTTGTGCTTTCGTGCAACGGGCACGACGTTGGACGGCCGTACACCGTCGCCGACGAGCTGAACACGAAGGCGCAGTCGCCGGTCGCCTCGCGCACATTGATCGTCCCGCCGACGTTGGTCGCGTAATACGAAATCGGCAGGCGCACGGACTCGGCGACCGACTTGCGGCCGGCGAGGTGGATCACGCCGTCGAGCCGCCTGCCCGCGAGCGCGCGCTTCAACGCGCGACGGTCGTTGACGTCCGCGCACACGACGTCGAAGCCGCGCTTCGCGACCTCGCGGATGCGCGCAGGGACATCGGCCTGCGCGTTGGAGAAGTCGTCGAGCGCGAGCACGTCGTACCCGTGCTCGAGGAGCTTCACGCAGACGTGCGAGCCGACGTATCCGCACCCGCCGGTAACCAGGATGGACAAGCGACGTTCTCCGCGCGAGCCGTTCAGGCGCAATCGCCCGTGGGCGACAACGCGACGACGGCCGGCGCGGCCGCCCGCCACGCCGGTGCGACGCGCGGCAGCGCGACCGGCCGGTTCGGGTCCGGCGCCCGGGCGTGGCAAAGCTGCGCCTCGAGATAGCCGTCGGGCGAACCGCAATCGATGCGCCGCTGCGACAGCGGAACGCCCCACGCGCCTTCCGCGCGTGCGAGCGCGAACTCGAGCAGCGGGCGATTGCCGATCGCAAGCAGCTCTTTGGGAACGGCCGCGGTCGCGGGGTACATGCGCGTGCCGCGACCGCCGACCGGGATCAGCGCGCGCTTGACGTGGTGTTGCGAAGGCAGTGCCGTGAGGTTCATGGGAAGAGTCGCATGCCGGGTAAGTTCACGTTCCATGAGCGAAATGCGTGCCTCGTGGCGCGCAGAATGAAAATCGCCGGTTTGCGAATTTGACGGCGGCGCAATTTCTACTGCGATCCGGTAAGGATTTCGTCCCGCCATATCGGCGCCACGCGGCGCCGCTCTGTGCACGGCACGGGGCACGCAACTTGCGTAGTTGCGGCCTGCACGGCTGCGCGCGTACGGCCGACTTCACCGTCTGACGCGGGACTCTGCGATGCCGCAACGTGTCCGCAATCGACAACGTCAAAGGATCGCAATGAAGACCCTCGTCGTGTTCTCCCATCTCCGGTGGGACTTCGTCTACCAGCGCCCGCAGCACGTCGTGTCGAGGCTCGCGAAGCGGTGGCGCGTCGTCTTCGTCGAGGAGCCCGTGCACGACGCCGGTCCGTCGCATGTGGAGACGCTGAGCGTCGAGGACGGCGTGACGGTGCTGCGGTTCCACACGCCCGTGATGGCGCCGGGATTCCACGACGACCAGCTCGCGGAGCTGCGGCCGCTCCTGGCCAATGCGCTGCGTACGCTCGGTGTCGGCGATTACGGCGTCTGGTTCTATACGCCGATGGCGCTGCCGCTCCTCACCGAGCTCAAGCCGTCGATCATCGTGTACGACTGCATGGACGAGCTCGCCGCGTTTCGCAATCCGCCGCGCCAGCTCCTGCAGCGCGAGAGCGCGCTGCTGCGCATCGCCAACGTCGTGTTCACCGGCGGGCCGAGCCTGTATCGCAGCAAGCGCGGCGCCAACGACAACGTGCACTGCATCCCGAGCGCGGTGGACGCCGCACATTTCGCGCGCGGCCGCGACGCGCGGGAAGCTTCGCCGGAGCTTGCGGCGCTGCCGTCGCCGAGGCTCGGCTTCTACGGCGTCGTCGACGAGCGCTTCGACATCGATCTCCTGGCGCGCTGCGCGGACCTGCGCCCGGCGTGGCAGTTCTGTATCGTCGGGCCGGTCGTGAAGATCGATCCGGCGCTGCTCCCGCAACGGCCGAACATCCATTACCAGGGACAGCGGCCGTATCGCGACCTTCCTGCCATTCTCGCGGCGTGGGAGGTGGCGCTGCTGCCCTTCGCACGCAACGAATCGACGCGCTTCATCAGCCCGACCAAGACGCTCGAGTACCTGGCGGCGGACAAGCCGGTCGTCTCGACGCCGATCGCGGACGTGGTCGAGCTTTATGGCACCGTCGTTCGCACGGCGTCCGAGGCGGAGGAATTCGTCGGGCAATGCGAAGCGGCGATGGACGAGGATCGCGAGGCGCGCGGCCGGCGCACCGACGCTGCGCGGGCCATCGTCGCGGCGGCCTCGTGGGACGCCGCGGCGGCGCGCATGGAGCAGGAGATCGAGCGCGCACTGCCGAAGGGACTGCGTCCCGACGTGGACATGCTCTTCGGCGAAGCGGTGAAGACAGCGCGCGAGCCGGCCGTTGCGCAATGCCTGGTGGCCGGCGCCGGCCGCTGAACGTCGAGCGCATGCATCGCTGGACGCGCGGCTGACTGCCGGGCCGCGATGGATTTTCCGGTAAGAACGACCGGAACCGCGCCACCGTGCCTGTCGCTTCCCCTTGAATGTGCAGCGTTCGCGGCTGGTACGTCGCTTGCGATAGCCGTTCACAGCGAGGTCGCGCAACGTCGCGCGAGCAGCGAATGGAGCAATGACAGATGACAACCCGCGAACGTAGCACCGGGCGCGCGCCCGGATTCCTCACACTGGTCGCCGCAGCCGTTGCCACGGGCGCGATCGCCAACATGATGACCGCGATGAACCGCAAGCGCGCCGACGATTCGACGGACATCGTCGATCTCGCCGGCGAAGAGTCGTTCCCCGCGAGCGATCCGCCGCCATGGACCGCGGGACGCGAGACCGCCGAAATCTGAATCGATACGAAGGGTCGGTGTCGTGCCTACGCGACGTCGCCGCGCAATCCGATATCGCGCGCGCGACCTCATCGTTAATTTCTTGACTCGGCAATGTCGCCGAATGGAGGAGAGATCATGATGAAGCACACGATTGCAGCAGCAGTCCTCGGCGTCGCGCTGGCCGCCTCGCCCGCGTTCGCGCAAAACAACTCAGCCAGGACACAGGCGGGCGGTGATTCGTCCGCCGTCGGCGGCTCCGGAACGTTCTCGGGTTGGCGGTCCGAGTACCAGTCCAAGCACGAAGGCCGCATCTCGCGCCAGGCGTACATGGACGAGGTCGGCCGGCGCTGGGACGCGCTGGACAAGGACAAGCGGGGATTGAGCGAGGACCAGATCAACCAGGCGTACGGGGCCGGCACCTCCAATGCGACTGCGCCCGGCAACATGGGGCCGAACAACGTCAAGAAGTAGGTCCCCGCCGTCACTTCCTCGGAGCCCTTGCATGAAATCGATCCTCGATCCTTCGTTCCGCTACGTCGCGAGCCATGCGACGGACGTGCGCAAGACGTTTGCGCGCGTCCGCCGCGAAATGAGGACTGAGCCGTCGCCGCAGGAGGATCCGGCACCCGGGAAGCGGGTGGTGACGCTGCGCCCGCGCCGCTTGCGCGTCGGATGACGCAGCAGCATGACGACGGTCGCTGACGCGCTCGTCGAGCGCCTGTCGGCGTGGGGCGTTCGCCGCATCTACGGGTATCCGGGCGACGGCATCAACGGCGTGATCGGCGCGCTCTCGCGCGCGACAGGATGCGATCGAGTTCGTCGAGCCGCGACACGAGGAAGCGGGTGCTTTCATGGCCTGCGGCCACGCGAAGTTCACCGGAGAGGTGGGCGTGTGCCTCGCCACCTCCGGGCCCGGCGCGGTTCATCTCGTCAACGGCCTGTACGACGCGAAGGCGGACCACCAGCCGGTGGTCGCCATCGTCGGCCAGAAGCCCCGCACCGCGCTCGGGGCAGACTTCCAGCAGGAGGTCGATCTCGTCGCGCTCTTCAAGGACGTCGCGCACGAATACGTGCAGATGGTGTCGTCGCCCGCGCAGATGCGACACGTGGTCGATCGTGCATTCCGCATCGCGCTCGCGCGCCGCTCGCCGACCTGCATCGTGCTGCCGCAGGACGTCCAGGAAGAGAAGGCCGCGGCGCCGGCACACGCGCACGGCACCGCGCATTCGGGCGTCGGCTACTCGGCGCCGCGCGTACTGCCGGCGGACGCCGATCTCCAGCGTGCGGCGGACATCCTCAACGCGGGCAAGCGCGTTGCGATGCTGATCGGCGCCGGCGCCGCGGGCGCCGCCGAGGAAGTGGTGGCGGTCGCCGATACCCTTGGTGCGGGGGTCGCCAAGGCGCTGCTCGGCAAGCCGGTGCTCCCCGACGACCTCCCTTTCGTGACCGGCGGCATCGGCTTCCTCGGCACGCGGCCGTCGTACGAGCTCATGCAGGGTTGCGACACGCTGCTGATGATCGGGTCCGGCTTCCCGTACGCGGAGTTCCTGCCGGAGGAGGGCGCCGCGCGCGGCGTGCAGATCGACATCGACGCGCGCATGCTGAGCCTGCGCTATCCGATGGAAGCGGCGCTCGTCGGCGACAGCGCGCAGACGCTGCGCGCGCTGATGCCGCTCCTGCGCCGCAAGGAGGATCGCAGCTTTCGCGCGGAAGTCGAGCGCAGCGTCGCCGACTGGTGGGACACGCTCGCCAGGCGCGCCGACCTGCCGGGGAAGCCGATCAATCCGCAGCGGGTGTTCCTCGAGCTCTCGCCACGACTTCCCGACCAGGCGCTCCTCGCCTGCGACACCGGCACCACCGTGCACTGGTATTCGCGCGAGCTCAGGATGCGCGCCGGCATGCGTGCCGCGCACTCGGGCAACCTCGCGTCGATGGGCGCCGCCATTCCCTACGCGATCGCGGCCAAGTTCGCACACTCGCACCTGCCGGCGCTGTGCTTCGTCGGCGATGGCGCGATGCAGATGAGCGGCATCAACGAGCTCATCACCGTCGCGTACTACTGGAAGCAGTGGCAGGACCCGCGCTTCATCGTGCTCGTGATGAACAATCGCGACCTCAACATGGTCACGTGGGAGCAGCGCATCCTGGCGGGTGACGCGAAGTTCGAGCGCTCGCAGGACGTGCCGGACTTTCCCTACGCGCAGTACGCGCGCTCGCTCGGCCTCGGCGGCGTTCGCCTCGACGATCCGGCGGCCATCGGCGACGCGCTCGACGAGGCGCTGGCCGCGACGCGGCCGTTCGTGCTCGAGGTGATCTGCGACCCGGAAATTCCGCCGCTCCCGCCGCGCGTATCGCTTGCGCAGGCGCGCAATTACCTGATGGCCATCGCCAAAGGCGATCCCAACGCGGTCAGGATGGTGCGCGCGACGATCCGGCAGCTTTTCGCCTAGCCGCTTCCTCGCGCGCGCGCCGCAGCGGAAATACGAACCAAAGGGTCCCGAACAGCGCGAGGGCGACGAGCGATGCGGCGATGCCCAGCGTCGTGCTTTGCGTCACCATCGTAGCGACGACGAACATCTCCGTCGCGATCGCGCATCCGAACACGCCCATGGCCGTCGTCAGCAGCGTCGCGGTGTTGGCGAGGAAGCGCCGGGTCACGACGTCGGGCTCGGCAAGGCGGTCGTACGCGGCGGGCGTCATGATGAGCGCGACCGCGACCACGACCAGCGACAGCGACGCGAAGTGCGCGATGCGCAGCATCTCGGGGAGCTCTGCGAAGCGCTCGTTGAAGACAGCGATGAGCTGGAATCCGAACACGGCCTGGATGCCCGGCAGCACCATGCGCGCCTCGTCGAGCGAGTTGCGCTCCTGGTCGAGGAGATCCTCGGACGCGCGCGACCTTCCGCCCTGCGCCATGCTAGGCCTTGCGGGGCTTGGCCTTCTCCGCCGGCTTGCCGGCGCGCAGCTCGTCGCCCTGCGAGGAATACGCCGGAGGCACGTAGAAGTTGAGCGTCACGAGCTTTCCTCGGCCGTTGTTGCGGATCTCGTGCCGGTCGCCGTGCTCGATCAGCAGCAGCGACCCTGCACGCAGCGCCACGCGCCGCTCGTTGACGTGCGCGACGCCCGTGCCGGACACGACGAACAGCCACTGGTCCGCGCCATCGTGGCGGTTCTCGCGATTGCCTTCCGCGTCGCCGGGCTCGAGCACCATCTGCGCGGCCTGCGACTTGCGGTTGCCGAGCACGACGTTGAAGCCGCGGCCGAACCTGAGTGTCTTGTAGCGCATGCACGTGAGTTCGATTGGGAAGCGCGAGAACGTTAGCAAGCGTCGCGCCGCGAGGATGTAAGCCGCGTGCTGGAAATCGTGTAGGGCCTGCGCTACGATGCGGCGCCCGTGTCCGATTCCGCTCCCGTTGTCTCCATGCAATCGATCCTTCGCACCGTCGTGGTGCTCGTGCTGGCTTTCTGCGCGGCGCCGCTCACGCACGCCGCCGAGCCCGCGTATCCGTCGAAAGCGATCAGGGTCGTCGTGCCCAGCGCCATCGGCGGCGCCGCCGACATGCTGGCACGCTACCTCGGCGACCGGCTGGAGGCGTCGCTCGGCGTCCCGGTCGTCATCGAGAATCGATCCGGCGCCTCCGGGCTGATCGGGACCGAGATCGCGGCTCGCGCGCCGGCAGACGGCTACACGATCCTGTTCGGTGCGACACACTCGCAGATCCTCGCGCCGCTCATGATGCGGGCTCCGTTCGATTCCGCGCGCGACTTCAAGGCCGTGTTCCTCGCGGTCTACACGACGTCGGTCCTCGTGGTGAACGATCGCGTGCCGGCGCGAACGCTCGCGGAGTTCGTCGCGTTCGCGAAAGCGCGACCGGGCGTTCTCAACTATGCGTCGTCCGGCATCGGCTCGGCGAACCACATGGATACCGAAGTGGTCGGCGACGCCGCCGGGCTTACGCTCGTGCACATCCCGTATCGGGGAACTGCGGAGGGCTATCGCGCGCTCGCCGCCGACGAAGTCCAGGTCATGTTCGGCGCCGTCACGTCGGCGCTGCCGGCGATCAACGCGGGCAAGGCGCGCCCGCTCGCGGTCCTGACCGACGTGCGCTCGCCGATCCTGCCGAACGTGCCGACGCTCGCGGAGGCGGGCCTCGCCAACGTCGACGTCCGCAAGTGGCAAGGATTCCTCGTGCCGGCCGGCACGCCCGACGAGGTCGTGGCCGTGCTCAACGCGGCGTTCGACAGGATCGTTCGCGATCCTCCAGTGCGCGAGTGGATCGAGCAGCAAGGGTGGGAGGTTGCCGGCGGGTCGGCGGCTTCCTTTACCCGATTCCTGGCCAAGGATCAGCAGAAGTGGCGGGCGGTCGTCGATCGCCTCGGGCTCGCGGCGCGATGAACATGCCGGGACGAGGCGACTCTGCGATGAATCCGGTCCGGCTGTTGGTGCTTGCCGCGGGAACCCGCGTCGGCCAGAACATCCTCGCCACGTTCGCCGGCCGCCGCGAGAGTGCGGTCCTCGTCGCAACCTCGAGCGTGGCCGACGAGCCCGGGCCCTACGGCTACGACACCGTCCATCTCGTGCCCGAGACGGCGTCGCCCGCGTTCGAAGCGAGCCTCCTCGAAATCGTTTCGAACGAGCGGATCGATCTCGTGATCCCGTGTCGCGACGACGATGTCCTCATGCTCGCGCAACTGCGCGAGCGACGGCCGGAGCTCGCGAGCCGGATCCTCTGCGGCAGCGTCGCCGCGGCGCGAGCGATCTGCGACAAGGCCGAGGGCTACGCGTTCTCCGCGCGGCACGGCCTTCCATTCGCGCCCACGCTCGTCGACGCTTCGCGCGAAGCGCGTGACGCATTCGTGCGCCGGCACGGGTTCCCGCTGATCGTGAAGCCGCGCCGCGGATACGCGTCCATGGGCGTGTATCTCGTCTGGAACGAGCGCCAGCTCGACAATGCGTTTGCGCGCGAAGGCACGGTCGCGCAACAATTGCTCGGCGATCGGCAAGAGCTCGGCCGATTCCTCGAAGCGGTCGAGCGCGACGGCATGCCGCTCTTCCACACGTTCCAGGGCCCGCGCCACTCGATCCAGGTCATCGTAGCGCCGGACGGCCGCATCGCCGACGTCATGTGCATCCGGCTCACGAGCGACCGCCGCCGCTCGAAGACGGTGGCGGCCGATCGCGAGTACCAGGCGCGCGAGATCGGCGAGCGCTGCGGCGCCGCGTTCTCGGCAGCAGGCTGGCGCGGGCCGCTCAACATCCAGTGCCAGAAGGACGCCGCCGGCCAGTTGCTCATCCACGAGTACAACGGCCGCTTCACCGGCGCGACGATGACGCGCTGGCACCTCGGTTTCGACGAAGTCGGCACGACGATCGCGGCATTCACCGGACGCACGATCGGCGCGGCGCCGTGCACGCCAGCATCCGCACCGAGGGAGATATTCGAGACGGTCGAGGCCCGTGCCGCGGATCGCCGCGATGTCGAAGTCCTTGCGCGCGATCGAGTGTGGCACCGCCCGCGCTAGCGATGCGCATCTGCGTGGCCGACCCGGATCGGCGTGTCGAAGGTGAATTGTCGCTGCATGAGCGTGACGACGCCGACGTTTCGTTTCGCCTCGGCGAGGAGTTTCCGTTCCTCGACCGCGCCGTCGCCGCGATTCACGCAGGCAGCGCGGTCGGCGACCTCGACCGCCCCGGACAGTTGCAGTTCCTCCTGGAGTGCAGGCGCGTGCTCGCGCCAGGTGGGCTCGTGCACATCGGCCCGTTGTCGTCGGCGTCGTCGCAGCCGCGGCTCGTGGAGCTCGCCCGCATGGCGGGTCTCGCGCGCGCAGCGCCGGCGAGAGCGCGACCGCGTGTCGTTCCAGAAGCCCGTGCGCGTGGTGACGGGTGATCCGCTGGTGACGATCGCCATTCCTGCGTACAACGCCCGCTTCTTCGAGGCGGCGCTCGACGGCGCGCTCGCGCAGACGTACGGGAACATCGAGATCGTGATCCGGGACGATTCGCGCGACGCCGCGATCGAGTCCATCGTCCGGTCGCGGCAACCGCGCGTGCCGCTTCGCTACGTGCGCAATGCGCATCGGCTCGGCGTGCGCGCCAACTACATCGAGTGCTTCGAAAGCGCCAACGGGTCGTTCGTCAAGTTCCTCTGCGACGACGACGTGCTCGCGCGCGATTGCGTCGAGCGTCTGATGGAGGCGTTCCGGCGCGTGCCGGACCTCACGCTGGCGACGTCGCGGCGCCGGCGCATCGATGCGCATTCGGTGCGGCTGCCCGATCAGCCGGCGACGATGCCGATCGTCGATGCGGACACCGTCATCTCCGGCGTGTCGCTCGCCAACGCGATGCTGATGGTCGGCCTCAACATGATCGGCGAGCCGTCGACGGTGCTGTTTCGAAAGGCGGACCTCGAGGACCAGCGGCCGGCGTTCTTCAACTTCGACGGCGCTCATGGCCGGGGCGTGATCGACATCGTCATGTGGACGGCGCTGCTGCTCAAGGGCGATGCCGCTTACCTCGTCGAGCCCGCGAGTGCGTTCCGCGTCCATGCGCAGCAGCGCCAGCACGATCCGACGGTGGCTGCGCGGAGCCTCGACAGCATCCGGGAGCTCCAGGCGGCGTGGCTCGCGCTCGGCCTCCATCGCCGTCGCGCGCCGCACATGCTGGCCACGCAGCCCTATCCGCCGCAGCCCGACGCCGACTGGACGGAGCAGCAGGTCCGCTCGTTCAAGGTCGCCGTCGACGAAACGGCACGGGCGGGCCGATCACCGGCGTCCTGACGGTTACTTTCGACCACGGTCGCGGATGACGCAGGCAACGTGGCCCCTCCAGCCAGGCTTGTCAACAGAAATGTCGGCTTGACGCGAGCGCACCGCGCGGCGAACAATTTCACGATGATCACGGTGCAGGCACTCGACGCGTACATCGGCAAGCACATCGGCGACATCTGCGGCAACGCCTACATCCACGACAACGACAACCACTGCGCGCACTTCGTCTCGCACGTGCTCGGGCTCAAGTTCGGCGCAACGTGCAGCATGCTCGGCAACGGCAAGGGCCCCGCGGCGAACGTCCGCGTGCAGGAGCTCTTCGCGCGCTGCTCGAAGGTGGGCGCGTGGACCGCGAACGGACCGGGATTGCCGATGTGCCTCGTGTTCATCACCAATCCCGGCAACGTGAACCTGTCCTCGCGCGTGATCACCAACGTTCCGCGCAAGCACATGGGCCTCTGCACGGCTGGCTTCATCTGGCACTACTCGAACACGCTTCATCAGGTCGTCAAGGTGCCGCCCGCGCAGTTCTCGAATCACTACCCGGCACCGGACAATGCGATGTTCTACGGGACGATCGCTTGAGCCGTCTCGCCATCGTCGCGGCAGCGGCGCTCGCCGCGGCATGCGGCGGACAACCGCAGCCGTCGGCAACTTCCGGGCCGACGGCGTTCCTCGTCGCCCATCGCCCGCCGACGGCGAAGGACGTGATCGACGCCGTGCTCGCGCGCGCGCCGCTCGATCTCGCCGTATCGCCGACGTGCAACAACGTGGGCACCGAGCGCACGGATCGCACGATCGGGCGCTATCTCGCAGGGTTCATGGCGGAAATGGCGCGCGAGGACGCGAGCAACTGGATCGAGACCGAGGTCGCGCCCGGTGCTGCGACGGGTGCGGAGGCCGTCTGGGTCTGCAGGCTCACGCTGCGTCACCGCGATGCCGTCGATCGCTGGGGATGGGGCGTCATGTTCCACGTCCGCCAGCGCGACGGCGCCGTCCTCGACAACTCCTTCGTCTGCACGGGCGCGGGATAATGGGCGCCACAAGACCACTCCCGGAGGAATCGATGCGCAGCCTGGCAATGGCTTTTGCACGCGCCTGCATCCTGCTCGTCGCGGCGGCGGCGTTGGCAATGCCGATGACCGCGATGGCCCAGTATCCCGACAGGCCGGTCGTGGTCGTCGTGCCGTTCCCGCCCGGCGGCGGCGGCGACACGCTCGCGCGAACGGTCATGCCGAGGATCTCGCAGGAGCTCGGCCAGCCGATCGTCATCGAGAACAAGCCGGGCGCCGGCGGCAACATCGGCAGCGCGGGCGTTGCGCGCGCCACGCCCGACGGCTACGTGCTGCTCTACGGCACCAACGGCACCCACGCGATCAACCAGACGCTCTACCGCAATCCCGGGTTCGACGCCGGGAAGGACTTCACGCCGGTATCGCGGCTGACCGAGATCCCGGCGGTGCTCGTCGTCAATCCCGTGCTGCTTCCGGTGAAGTCGGTGCCGGAGCTCGTGGCATACCTCAAGGCGAATCCAGGCAAGGTGAGCTTCGCCTCCGCCGGCAACGGAACGACGTCGCATCTTGCCGGCGTCATGTTCGCCACGCTTGCGGGCGTCGACATCCAGCACGTGCCTTACAAAGGAGGCGCGCAGGCGATCACGGACGTGATGGGCGGACAGGTCGCGATGATGATCGACGTCATGCCCAACGTGTATCCGCACATCAAGTCGGGCAAGGTGCGCGCGCTCGCGATATCCACCGGGGCGCGCTCGCCCGCCGCGCCGGAGCTTCCGACGATCGCGGAGGCGATCCCCGGGTTCGAGGTCTCTGCGTGGGACGCGGTGTTCGCGCCGCCCGGCACGCCGAAGGCCGTCGTCGACAAGCTGAACGCGGCGATCCGCAAGGCGCTCGACGACCCGGCGATCAAGGATGCGCTGCTCACGCGCGGCACCGTCACCGTGCCGGGGACGCCGGACGAGCTCGCGCGATTCGTCGCGTCGGAGAACGCACGGTGGAGCAAGGTCGTGAAGCAGATCGGCGCGCAGGTCGACTAGGCGCTCCGCAGGAGGACGTAATGGACGTCGATGCGCAAGGCGCGCCCCGGCCGCTCGAAGGCGTCAAGGTCATCGAGCTCGGCACGCTCATCGCCGGCCCGTACGCTGCAAGCGTGCTCGCACAGTTCGGCGCCGAGGTGATCAAGGTCGAGTCGCCCGACGGCGGCGATCCCCTGCGCAAGTGGCGCAAGCTTCACGACGGCACGTCGCTCTGGTGGTACTCGCAGAGCCGCAACAAGAAGTCGATCACGCTGAATCTCAGGGACGAGCGCGCCCGCGCCATCGTGCGCGACCTCGTGAAGGATGCCGACATCCTCATCGAGAATTTCCGGCCGGGCACGCTCGAGAAATGGGGCCTCGGCTGGGAGGACCTTTCGCGCGTGAACCCGTCGCTCGTGATGGTGCGCGTGTCGGGCTACGGGCAGACGGGGCCGTACAGGGACCGGCCGGGCTTCGCGGCGATCGCGGAGTCGTTCGGCGGCTTGCGCTACGTCACCGGGTATCCCGATCGTCCGCCCGTGCGCGTCGGCGTCAGCATCGGCGACACGCTCGCATCGCTGTACGGCGTGATCGGCGCGCTGCTCGCGCTGCATCATCACAAGGTCAACGGCGGCAAGGGCCAGTTCATCGACGTCGCGCTGTACGAGGCGGTGTTCGGCGTGATGGAGAGCCTGATTCCCGAATTTTCCGGATTCGGGCACGTGCGCGAGCGCACCGGCGCGTCGCTGCCCGGCATCGTTCCGTCCTCCACGTATCCGTGCAGGGACGGCAAGTACGTGATCATCGCGGGCAACGCCGATGGCATCTACAAGCGCCTGATGCACGCGATCGGCCGGGCGGATCTCGCCTCGGACCCGCGCCTCGCGCACAACGACGGGCGTGCGCAGCACACCGCGCTCATCGACGACGCGATCGGCGCATGGACGCGCGAGCGCGACTTGCCGGACGTGCTCGCGACGCTCGTGCAGGCGGACGTGCCGAGCGGGCCCATCTACACGGCGGCCGACATCCACGCGGACGCGCATTACCGGGCGCGCGACATGATCGATCGTCACGCGCTGCCGGACGGCACGCCCATCGACTTCCCGGGCGTGGTCCCCAAGCTCTCGCAGACGCCGGGCGGCACGCGCTGGCTCGGGCCGCGCCTCGGCCAGCACACCGCGGAAATCCTCGCGTCGGTCGGCATCGGCGAGGAGGCGCTCGCCGAGCTCCGCGCGCAGGGCGTGGTCTGACGACCCGTGTCGCGCTTGACAATGGCCTTGCCATGAAATATGATGAACGACATATTAACGGCATCCCCATGGCACGCACCGCCAACACACGCAAGGAAGACACCCACGAGCACATCCTCGACGTCGCGTCGCGGGCGCTGCGGCGCGAAGGGTATGCCGGCGTGCGCGTGGCCGACGTCATGAAGGAAGCGGGGCTCACGCACGGCGGGTTCTACGCGCACTTCCCGTCGCGCGACGCCTTGCTGGTGGAGGCGCTGGCGCGGGCAGGGCGCGAAAGCGCGGCCGCAGTGCAACGCGCGGCGGACGCGCGGCGCGGCAAGGGCGTGAGCCCGTTCCGCTCGCTCGTCGAGACGTACCTCGCCGACCGGCACCTCGAGACGATCGAGACGGGATGCCCGGTCGCGGCGCTCGGCAGCGACATGCCGCGCCAATCGCTCGCCGTGCGGCAGGCGTCGGCGCTTCGGGTGACGCGTCTCATCGACGCCGTGCGCGACACGCTGCCGGGCGCCTCGCGCGCGGTCGCGGCCGTGGTCACCGGAACGCTCGTCGGCACGCTGCAGCTCGCGCGCGCGCTCGGCGACAACGACGATGGACGGGCGGTGCTCGCGGCTGCACGCGATGCGCTGATCGAGAAGCACGACCACCCCTAGCACGCGAGCGGGGCATCGACGGCCTTGCAATTGGTTCGCTCAGAAATATTACGACTATCATATTCAATGGAAGGAACCAGCATGAAGATCGAGAATTCAGTTGCACTCGTCACCGGCGCCAACCGCGGCATCGGTCTCGCCTTCGCGCAAGGGTTGCTCGCGCGCGGAGCCCGCAAGGTGTATGCGGCGGCGCGCGATCCATCGACTATCTCGCTTGCGGGCGTCGAACCGATCCGGCTCGACGTCACGAACCCAGAAGAGGTCGCCGCGGCGGCGGAAAAGGCCTTCGACGTCACGCTGCTCGTCAACAACGCTGGCGTCGGGCACTTCGGCGGATTCCTCGCGGCCGACGCGGAAGACGCCGCGCGCCGCATGCTCGAGACGAATTTCTACGGCATGCTGCGCATGAGCCGCGCCTTCGCGCCCGTCCTGCAGCGCAACGGGGGCGGGGCGCTGCTCAACGTCCTGTCGATCGTGTCGTGGGTCAACGGCGGCGAGCTTGCCGCGTACGCCGCGAGCAAGTCGGCGGCGTGGTCGCTCACCAACTCGCTGCGCTTCGAGCTCGCGGCGCAGGGCACGCAGGTGACCGCACTGCACATGGCGTTCGTGGACACCGACCTCGTGCGGCACGTGGATGCTCCCAAGACGAGTGCCGCCGACGTCGTCGCCCGCGCGCTCGACGGCGTTGCAGCCGGCGTTGCCGAAGTGCTGGCGGACGATCGCACGCGCGACGTCAAGCGAAGCCTGTCGGCGCTGGATGCCGGTTACCTGCCCCTACGTGCCGCGTGACGCCATGACGACCACCGCCCTGGCAACGAAGCCCGTCGTGCGGCCCGCGCACGCCTCGCCCTGGCCCGTGTTCTGGGTCGCGAGCGTCGCCGCGTTCCTGGTCTCGCTCGACGCCACGATGCTGTACGCAGCGTTCGGCGCGTTGCGCGAAGGCTTTCCCGAAGCCACGGCCGCGCACCTGTCGTGGGTGCTGAACGCGTACACGGTCGTGTACGCCGCCGCGTTGATCCCGGCCGGAGGCCTCGCCGACACGCATGGGCGCAAGCGCGTGTTCCTCGTCGGCGTCACGCTGTTCGTCGCGGCGTCCGTCGCATGCGGGCTGTCCGGAAACGTGGCCGCGCTCATCGCCGCACGCATCGTGCAAGCGGTCGGCGCCGCGTTGCTGACGCCCGCGTCGCTGTCGATCGTCATCGCCGCATTTCCGCAGGGCAAGCGGGCGTTGACGGTGAGCATGTGGGGCGCCGTCGCGGGTTTCGCGGCGGCGGTGGGGCCGAGCCTCGGCTCCTTCATCATCGAGTCGGTCGGCTGGCCGTGGGCGTTCTTCATCAACCTGCCGATCGGCGCCTGGTCGCTGTGGCGCGGCGCAGCGCTGCTTCCGGAATCGGAGCGGCAATCCACGCATCGCCGCATCGATGCCGTCGGCATGGCGCTGCTGATCGTCGCCGTCGGCGCCGTCGCGCTCGCCATCGTGCAGGCGGATGCGCCGGGATGGACGCGCGCGGAGCTCGCGACGGTCGCTGCGACCGGCATCGTTGCGCTCGCGGCGTTCGTCGCGTGGGCCATGAACGTGCGCGATCCGCTGGTGGATCTTGCACTGTTCCGCAATCCGACGTATGCGGCGGCCAACGCGGCGACGCTCACCTTCGGCGTGGCCTTCGCGATGATGTTCTTCGCGTTCTTCTTCTACATGGCCGGCGTGTGGCACTACGGCATCGCGCGCGCAGGCATCGCCATCGCGCCGGGGCCGTTGACCGTGATTCCCGTCGCAGTCCTCACCGGGCGTCTCGCCGGACGCTACGGCCATCGCCCGTTCCTCGTCGGCGGCTCGTTGCTGTACGCGGCCGCCGGTTTGTGGTTTCTCCTCGTTCCGGGCGCCGAGGCCGCGTACGTCACGCATTGGCTGCCGGGCCTCATCTTGAGCGGCATGTCGGTCGGCATGGTGCTGCCGTCGCTCGCGGGTGCGGCAGTGAGTCGCCTGCCTTCGCAGCACTACGCGGTCGGCAGCGCCGTGAACCAGGCGACGCGGCAGATCGGCGCCGTGATCGGCGTGGCGGTCACGGTGCTGCTGCTCGGGCATGGCGCCGTCGAGCGCGCAAGCTTCGACAGCGTCTACGGCATTCACGTGGCACTCGCGCTCGCGACTGCCGCCATCTGCGCGTTCGTGAACACGCGGCCGGTGGCGCGCTAGTTAAGATCCATCGTCGTCCGGAGGTCGCCGGACATTGTCGTATGCTTGGCTTCATGATCACCGTCGCGACGGCCGCCGAGCTTCGACGACAGCTCTCCGATGCGGGGCGGGTCGTGTTCGTGCCGACGATGGGCAACCTGCACGAGGGACATCTCGCGCTGATGCGCCTCGCGCGCGAGCATGGCGACACGGTCGTTGCCAGCATCTTCGTCAACCGGCTGCAGTTCGCGCCGCACGAGGACTTCGACCGCTATCCCCGCACGATGGACGCCGACAAGGCGGGCCTGGCGAGTGCCGGTGTCGACGTCCTCTTCGCGCCCGACGAGCGCGAGATGTACCCGGTGCCGCAGGCCTATCGCGTGCAGCCCGCGCCGTTCGCCGAGGATCTCGAGGGTGCGTCGCGGCCCGGCTTCTTCCATGGCGTGTGCACGGTGGTGCTGAAGCTATTCCATCTGGTAGGCCCGGACGCGGCGGTGTTCGGCAAGAAGGACCGGCAGCAGCTGGCGGTCGTGCGCGGCATGGTGCGCGAATTCAACATGCCCATCCGGATCATCGCCGGCGAAACGGTGCGCGCGGCCGACGGGCTCGCGCTCTCCTCGCGCAACAACTACCTCGCGCCGGGCGAGCGCGCGGAAGCGCCGCACCTGTATCGCATTCTCGGCGGCGTCACGGAAGCGTTGCGCGGTGGACGGCGCGACTACGCATCGTTGGAAGCGTCCGCATGCACGGCGCTTCGCGAACGAGGATGGGACCCCGACTACGTCGCTATTCGCAACGACTCGCTCGCCGTGCCGGCGCCGCACGATGCCGGCAGCGGTCTCGTCGTGCTCGGCGCCGCCCGGCTCGGCAGCACGCGGCTCATCGACAACGTGGACGTGTGAGAGCGCCCGCGCGCGGTCTCGCGAAAAAAGACTTGTCCACATAATCTGTGGACAACCCGGTGGACAATCCGCGCGAGGCCGCGCTGGATGGCGCTTTCGCGCTCGCGGTCAAAATGTCGGCACTTCGCGTCAGCGCGATCCGCGCATCCACGCCCACGCGCTGCGCACGCGGCGCGCGCGGTCCTCGATCACGAACGAGGTCGCAAGCACGATGAGTCCCGAGACGACGCCCGTGAGGAGCGCCTCGCCCCAATCGAGCTCGAATCGCCCGGGATGCGACCACAGGTCCGCAGCGGCCGTGAGGATGCCCATCAGCAGCGCGTTGCTGTAGCGGTGCGAGAACATCCTGCCGATCGGCGTGAAGGTGAGCACGAGCGCGAGCAGGCCGGTACCGAGGCCGGTCTGCAGTGCGATCTTCCAGTGGACGAGGCTCGCGAGGTTGGCGAACGTCGGCGCCGTCATGCACACCATGCAGGCGCACGTGGGCTGCGTCAGCCGCTGGATCACGACCCGCAGGCGAAGCTTCCAGTTCACGGGTTCCATGCGGTCCATTCGCGCGAAGGGCCGCCCCGAGCGCGAATTGCGCCCCCTCGGGGGGCAGCGAGCGACGCCCTTGTTGTTGTCGCGAGCGTGGGGGTCGTCACTACGCTTGCCACACGCCATAGCCGCCGGAGCGCAGGTCGATGGCAAGCTCGACCTCCATCGCGCGCGCGTCGTCGTAGGTCATCGGGTTGTACGCCTCGTAGATGTCCGGCAACAGCCGCAGGCCGAAGCGCTGCACGTAGCGGTTGGCCTGGATGCCGGCCTTGTGCTTGTCGAAGCGGACGTCCGGATCGAGGCCGGTCATGCCCACGTACACGCAGGGCTTGCCGGGTGTGTAGCCCGGATTCGCTTTCATGAAGCGGGGCACTTCGAGGACATCCCGGGCGAGCTCGACGACATAGACGTGATAGCGGGGCCGCCGCGCCATGCTTGCCCGGTCAACGCGGCTTGACGAACCGCATGGCGAACTTGTCGGTCATGACCTGTCCGTCGCCGGACGACACTTCGCGCGTGTCGGACGCGTTGCGCAGGAACTGTCCTTGCGCGTCGAGCACGAAGCCTGCCTGCGTCACCTCCGCGATCACGATGGCCTCGTCGATGCGATGCAGCGTCCGCGCGACGCTGATGCCCGTGCCGGCCTTGGCTGCGTGATCGACGACGACGAGCCGGCCGCCCGGCTTGAGCGCTGCATAGAGGCGCTGGTTCATCTTCGCGCGATCGACGGGCAGGTACGCGATGTCGTGATAGTTGTTGACGATGGTGACGAGATCGAGCGGCGGGGCGCTTGCAGGCACCGGGTCCTCGAACGGTTGATACACGGGAACGAAGTTCGGCTGCGGCCGATCCGCGAGGCGCCTGGTGAGCGCTTCGCCCGGCGATGGCCGCTGCGCGTACACCTTGCCCTCGGGACCGACCGACAGTGCGAGGAGCTGCGACGTGTAGCCACCGCCGGCCGACACGTCGAGCACGACCATGCCGGGCGCGACGCCGGTGAACGGCAGGAATTGCGCGGGATTGCGCGACGCGTCCATCTTGCGGTCCTGGTCGGTGCGCACGGGGCTTGCGATCGCAGCCTGCGCGCGTGCCTCGGGACTCTGTTGCGCCGGCGTCGTCGCGCAGGCGGCAACCAGGGCGACCGCCGCAACAACGATGCCGCGCGCCAGCGCGCGTGAACATGACGATGGATTCATGGGGACTCGTTCCGGTAGGCGATCGATCCTATGATACGTTAGGCGGATCACAAGAACATTCCGGAGGAAGGCGATGTCCATGCCGCGATCGATGCTTGCGCTCGGTGTCCTCGCAATTTCTTCTACTGCTCACGCCGCGATGGATTGTGCGGGCCTCGCCTCGGTGAAGCCCGAAGGCAGCACGATCACGTCGGCCACCGTCGTGGCCGCGACGTCGAGCGTCGGCGGCTCCAAGGTGACAGCTCCCTTCTGCCGCGTGGAAGGCGTGGCGCGTCCCTCGCAGGATTCGGAGATCAAGTTCGAAGTGTGGCTGCCGCCTGCGCCCGACAAATGGAGCGGACGCCTCAAGGTGAACGGCACCGGCGGCTTCTCGGGCGGGATTCCGTATCCCCGGCTCGCGCAGGACATCCGCGACGGCTTCGTCACCGCCGGCAGCAACATGGGCCACGACGGCGGCGAGTCGCCGGGCTGGACCGTGGGACATCCGGAGAAGGTGAAGGACTGGGGACTGCGCGCGCATTACTCCGTCGCCACGGCCGCAAAGGCGTTGAGCGCCGCGCTCTACGACAAGCCCGTCCGCTACTCGTACTTCGAAGGCTGCTCGAACGGCGGGCGGCAGGCGATGATGATGGCGCAGAACTATCCGGAGCTCTTCGACGGCATCGTCGCCGGCGCGCCGTCGATGTTCTATCCGGATCTCCTGTTCTGGCTCCTGTGGACGGGCAAGCAGCAGATTCCCGTCGCCGGCCAGCCGCCCGTGCTCACCGACGCCAGGCGCGCGCAGGTCACGCAGCGCGTGCTCGCCGCGTGCGACGGGCAGGACGGCCTCGTCGATGGACAGATCACCAATCCGCGGGCGTGCAGGTTCGACGTCGAGACGCTCGGGCCTTCAGGCGACAAGACGCTGACGGCACAAGAGCTCGCCGTCGTGAAGGCGATGTACGGCGGAACGACGACGGAGTCGGGCGTGCGTCGCTCGCCCGGCGCCAAGCTCGGCTCCGAAGCCGACTGGATGCCGCTCTTCGCGGACAACGGCGGGTACGGCGCGTTCATCGAGCACTTCGTGTACGGACGCAACACGCCGAACTACGACTGGCGGCGCGCGCTCGATTTCAGCAAGGCGTACGACGAAGCGAAGGTCGCGCTCACGCCGGTCACCGCGGCGCCGAGCCCCGACATTACGGCATTCGTCGCGCGCGGCGGCAAGCTCGTGCATTACCACGGCTGGAACGACGCGGTCGTGCCGCCGGACGGGTCGATCGCGTACCTGTATGCGCTCACGCAGTTCGAGCGTCTGCGCAATCTGCCGAAGGCAGATTTCGATCGCGAGGTCGACGGGCTGACGCCGCAGCAGGTGGCGGCCACGGGCGAGACGTATCTCGACAAGGTGCGCCAGTACCACCGGCTCTTCATGCTGCCGGCGATGGGCCATTGCACGCAACCGGTCGGCGGCCCGACCGCCATCGGCGGCGGCGCCAACGAGCCGCCCGACGCCTATCGCAATGCGGATCATCACGCGGTGAGCGCCGCGATCAGGTGGGTGGAGCAGGGCGTGGCACCCGACAGGATCATCGCATCGCGGCTCGACGCCGATGGCAAGCTCGTGCGCCAGCGTCCGGTGTGCGCCTTTCCTGCCGAGGCGAGGTACAAGGGCGCCGGCGACCCGAACGACGCGGCGAGCTTCACGTGCGTCACGCCCAACGCATCGGATCGCCCGCTCGAAGCGAGCGACATGATCCTGATCCAGAGCTCGCTGCGCCAGCGCGACGTCAAGCTGCCGAACCGCTAGGCGGATGCTTCGCTAGTCGAGCACATCGAGCGCGGGCAGGCCGCCTGACGGCGACGGGCAGTGCCAAAGGTAGACGGCGAGTCCGGGCGAGGATACGGCACCGCCACACTCCGTCGCGAGCGGCGATCAAACGCCTGTCGGAAACGTCTCCGGCGCCTCCTCGTCGGTCCACCCTGCGCCAGCGTCGAGCGGCGCGAGCGCGCGCGTCTCGTCGATGTGGATCATCGCGTCGAACTGATGCTGCAGGTTCGCATCGAAGTAGTGGCTCGCGCGTTCGCTCTCGGGCAGGTAGATGACGCCGATGGCGCGCTGCAGCCGCCGCCCCATCCTCGCGGCGAGCGTGTCCTCGTTGCGAAGGAACAGCATGAAATTGCCGAGCCCCGTTTCGTGGAACAGCGCCTCGTAGCTGCCCGGCAATCCCGGCCGCACGCGCTTGCGCTCCACGCTCGCGCCCCAGTCCGAGGCGCACGTCACGGTTCCGTGATCGGTGCAAAAGCCGATCAGCACTGCATCGGCGGCATGCCGTTCCCGCACGAGCTGCCCGACGTTCCACTCGCCGTGTTCGCCCATCTCCGTGGCGCGCGCGTCGCCCAGGTGCGAGTTGTGCGCCCACACGGCGAAGCGCGGGTTGCGGCCGCTGCGCGCGAAATGCGCGTCGAGGGCCTCGAGCGTCTCGACCATGTGGCGGTCGCGCAGGTTCCATGACGACACCCGGCCGCGGAACATCGTGCGGTAGTACTTCTCCGCGTTCTTGACGAGCCTCGCGTTCTGCTCGGCGAAGAAGTAATCGTCCGAAGCGAGGCCCTGCGACTGGCGTGTGTAGTCGGCGGCGTGCTCGACGATGTCGACGAGCTGCTTGACGACCTCGTCCTCGCACGGCTTGCGCAGGCCGAATGCGGCGGCGTACCCGTAGGCTTGCGTGTCCTCGCCGACGTGGTCGAAGCACGAGTAGCGATAGCGCGCGCGCTGCGCGCCCTCGGGGTCGACCCGGTCGAGATAGGCGAGCACCGACTCCATCGACGTCGCGAGGCTGTAGAGGTCCATCCCGTAGAAGCCGACCTTGTGCGCCTCGTCCTTCGTGTCGTTGTAGCGGCGCAGCCAGCCGACGAATTCGCGCACGACGGTGTTGCGCCACATCCACGCGGGAAACCGCGTGAAGCTCGACAACGCAGCATCGGCATCGCGGTCATCGGACCGGCCGCGGACGTAGCGGTTCACGCGGTACGCATCCGGCCAGTCGGCCTCGGCGACCACCGCCGTTACGCCGTGCTCGACGATGAGCCGCTTCGTGATCTCGGCGCGCTCGCGATAGAACTCGTGCGTGCCGTGCGACGCCTCGCCGATCAGCGCGAAGCGGGACTTGCCGGCAAGTTGCACCAGCGGGTCATAGTTACGACTGTCTCCGGTCAGCCGCAGCGCGACCCGTCGAACCGCGGCTTCCACGTCGGGCATCATTTCGCCGTGAGTGGGACCGCCAGGTGGCGGACGAACCAGTTCGAGGCGAGCGCCGCCGCCTGCGCCAAGGGGCCGGGCTGTTCGAACGCGTGCGATGCGCCGGCGACGATCGCGACCTCGGCCACAGCATTGAGGCGCGCGCTCGCGAGCTCGTTCAGCTCGATCAGGGCGCGATCGTCGCTGCCCACGATGAGCAGGGTAGGGGAATTCACGCGCGCCAGCGCTTCCCCCGCGAGGTCCGGCCGCCCGCTGCGCGAGACGACGGCGGCGACGTGCCGGCCAAGCTCGGCGGCAGCGATCAGCGCGGCCCCGGTGCCGGTGCTGGCGCTGAAATAGCCGATCGTCGCGTCCTCGAATTCCCGCCGGTCGCGCAGCCAATCCGTGATTGCGATGAGCCTGCGGGCGAGCGCCCGCAAGTCGAAGCGACGCCGGCGCGCGACGAAATCGAGCGCCTCCTCCTGCGCCGTGAGCAGGTGGAACACCAGCGTTGAAATGCGTTCTTCGCGCACCGCGCGCGCCACACAGGCGTCTTGCGGCGTGTGACGGCTGTCCCCGCTGCCGTGCGCGAACAGCACGACGCCGATCGGATCGTCGACAACCGTGAGCGAGCCCTCGAGCTCGACGCGCCCGGCGGGCATGCGCAGCTGCCGCGAGACAGCGTCGTCGACGGTCTTCACGATGACGCCGATTGTCGCCCGATGCGATGCATGCGCATATCGGCGGACGGCGCGAGTTGTTGTAGGAAGGGTCGCGGCCCTCCCGCGTCACCTGACCTTGGCGGTCTTCTCGCGCACCGGCAGCCGCCAGCCCGGCCGAACGAAGTGGCAGGTGTAGCCGTTGGGAATGCGCTCTAGATAATCCTGGTGCTCGGGCTCCGCTTCCCAGAACGGTCCAGCGGGCGCCACCTCGGTGACGACGCGGCCGGGCCACAAGCCCGAGGCCTCGACGTCGGCGATCGTGTCCTGCGCGATGCGCCGCTGCTCGTCGCTCGTGGTGTAGATCGCCGACCGATAGCTCGTGCCCACGTCGTTGCCCTGGCGATTGCGCGTCGTCGGATCGTGGATCTGGAAAAAGAACTCCAGCAACTGCCGGAAGCTCAAGCGGTCCGGATCGAACACGATCTCGATGGCCTCCGCGTGCGTCCCGTGGTTGCGGTACGTCGCGTTCGGCACGTCGCCGCCCGAGTAGCCGACGCGCGTCGAGATGACGCCGTCACGCTTGCGGATCAGGTCCTGCATGCCCCAGAAGCATCCTCCCGCCAGCACCGATCGCTCTTGTCTCATCGCACGTCCTCCACCTGGTCGAGGTAATCGCCGTAGCCCGCGGCCTCCATGTCGTCGCGGTGCACGAAGCGCAGCGAAGCGGAGTTGATGCAGTAGCGCAGTCCACCCTGGTCGGCGGGTCCGTCTTCGAAGACGTGACCGAGATGGCTGTCGCCTGCCGCCGAGCGCACTTCGGTGCGCACCATGCCGTGCGACGCGTCCCGCAGCTCGTTCACGGCCATGGGCGCGATCGGCCGGGTGAAGCTCGGCCAGCCGCATCCGGACTCGAACTTCGCGGACGAAGCGAACAGCGGCTCGCCCGACACGATGTCCACGTAGATGCCGGGATCGTGGTTGTTCAGAAGCTCGCCGCTCCACGGCGCCTCGGTGCCGCTCTGCTGGGTGACGCGATACTGCTCGCGCGTCAGGCGGGCGACGGCTTCCGGTGTTTTCTTGTAGTCGGGCATCGGATGCACCGCAGGATGGACTGGAGCCTCCAACTATAATCCCGCGCCGTCATTTCTTGTCGCTTACGCGCTGTTCGAGCGCGACCCAGCGCTCGAGCCTCACGGCCAGCTGCGCTTCGATCTCGGACGCCCGGGCGCGATCGGCGCGAAGCGCGTCGGCGCCTTCCTTGTAGTACTCCGGCGACGCCATGCGCTCGCCGAGGGCGACCTGTTCCTGCTCGAGCGCCTCGAGCTCCGCGGGGAGCGCGTCGAGCTCGCGTTGTTCCTTGAACGAGAGCTTGGCTGCGCGATCGCGCACCTTCGGCGTTTCGACGCGCAACGGTGCGGTCGCGGACGGCGAAGGCGCCTGCACCGCGGGACGCTGGGCGACCCAGTCGCTGTAGCCGCCGACATATTCCTTCCATCGACCGTCGCCTTCGCTGACCAGCGTCTGCGTGACGACGTTGTCCAGGAATGCGCGGTCGTGGCTCACGACGAGCAGCGTACCGGCGTACGACTGCAGCGTCGCCTCGAGTATCTCGAGCGACTCGATGTCGAGGTCGTTGGTCGGCTCGTCGAGGACCACGAGGTTGGCCGGCTGCGCGAACAGCCGTGCGAGCAGCAGGCGATTGCGCTCGCCGCCTGAAAGCGTCTTCACCGGCGCCTGCGCGCGCTGCGCGGGGAACAGGAATTCGCCGAGATACGAGAGCACGTGCTTGCGCCCGGCGGGCGTCTCGATCCATTCGCCGCCAGGGCTGATCGTGTCGGCGAGCGTGCGCTCGTCGTCGAGCTGCTCCCGCATCTGGTCGAAGTACGCGACCGAAAGCTTGGTCCCGAGCCTGACGCGGCCCTCGTCCGGCGCCATGGTGCCGAGGATCAGCTTCAGGATCGTCGACTTGCCCGCGCCGTTGGGGCCGATGATGCCGAGGCGGTCACCGCGCATGACTGACAGCTCGAGGTCGCGCACGACGACGAGGTCGCCGAACCGCTTGCCGACACCCTCGAGCTCGGCTACGAGCTTGCCGGAGCGCTGCGCGGCCTGCAGCGTGATCGTCACGTTGCGCTGGCGCTCACGGCGCGCAGCCCGTTCGCCGCGCAGGTCTTCGAGCCTTCGCACGCGTCCCATGTCGCGCGTGCGCCGCGCTTCGACCCCCTTGCGGATCCACGCCTCCTCCTGTTTCCAGAACGTATCGAACTTGCGATTGCCGACGGCCTCAGCCGACAGCTCGTCGCTCTTGCGGGTCTCGTACGCCGCGTAGTTGCCTGCGTACGAGCGAAGGAGGCCGCGGTCGAGCTCGACGATCCTCGTCGTGACGCGGTCGAGGAACATCCGGTCGTGCGTGATCACGATCGAGGCGGGCAGCTGACGCAGGAGCTTTTCGAGAAGCGCGATGCCGTCGAGGTCGAGATGGTTGGTCGGCTCGTCGAGGAGCATGAGATCGGGCGAAAGCGCAAACGCAAGCGCGAGCGCCGCCCGCTTTCGCTCGCCGCCCGACGCCTTCGCAGGCGGCATCGCCTCGTCGAGGCCAAAGCGGTGCAGGAACTCGACGAGGCGCGCCTCGGTGCGCCAGTGCTCGCGCTCGTCCTGCAGCTCGTGGAGCCTGCCGCGAAGCGCGAGGCTTTCGCGCACCGTGGACGCCACGGGAAGCGACGGCTCCTGCTCCACGAGCACCGAGCGAAGGCCGTCGCGACGCTTGACGTCGCCGTCGTCGAGGTCGCGCGTGCCGTGGATCACGTGCAGGAGCGAGGACTTGCCGGTGCCGTTGCGCCCGATGAGGCCGATGTGCTCGCGGTCGTCGACGACGAGCGCGGCGCGGTCGAGCAGCGGATGCAACCCGAACGCGAGCTCGGCGTCCTGGAGCGTGATGAGAGGCATGGCGGGATTATCCGCCACCGATGAATCAGGCAACCTCGCGGCAAGACGAGCCGGTTCCTCGTTCGGCCGATAATGCCGTCATGCACGCTCACCTCGTTGTGCCCCCATGAGCGAAACCGTCACCGTCACCGTGGGCCACACCCTCGGCAAGGCCGAGGCGATTCGCCGCCTCAAGGACGGGATGCTGCGCACCAGCGGACATCTCGGGCCGATGGTCCTGATCGACCAGGAGCGCTGGGAAGGCGACACGCTGCAACTGCGCATCCGCGCGCTGCACCAGACGGCGACCGCGCGCGTCCAGGTGCTCGAGGATGCGCTGCGCATCGAGGTGTCGCTGCCATGGCTGCTTGCAAAGGCGGCCAACCGCTTCCTGTCGCTCATCCGCAAGGAAGCCACGCTGCTCCTCGAGAAGAAATGACGCCTGCGCCGGCTCGCCGGTTTTCGGCCTACACGCACTTCAGAAACAACGCCCTTTCGGCCCGAACGAATGTTCGGTTTACTTGCATGAGGAGGCACTCATGACAGGCACGAAGCAGGAAGCGGCGACCCGGGCGCCCAACGAAAATCCCGAGAAGGACCCGGAAGAGTGGGTCACGGGCGACGAGCCCATGACGGGACCGCAGCGGTCCTATCTCAAGACGCTGTGCCACGAAGCGGGCGTGGAGTTCGACGAGACGCTGACCAAGGCCGACGCGTCGAAACGCATCGACGAGTTGCAGGCGAAGACCGGCCGCGGCGCCGGGCAAGGCAAGGACCACGCGCACTGACGTACGTTGCCTCAGGGCGAGCGCTTGTCAGTGTTCGCGAGCGCGTGCCGGGCGGTGTCCTCGTCCTTGCCGGGTTCGCGCGACGCGGCGCGTGCGGGCGTCGAGGCCGGCGTGCGGTCCCCGGTGATGGTGTGTCCCGGCTGTGTCGGCGCGGTCGAGCCGGATTGGACCGTGTACGGCCGCACCGTGCCGACCGGCGATGCGCCGGCCGCGCCGGACCCGGTCGACGGTGAGCTGAACGAACCGGTGGACTGGGCGGTCGCCGAACACGCGATCGCAAACAGGGCGATCGAGACGCAAGAGCGCAAGTGGATCATGTGCATTCCTCCTGACGTTGGATTGTCGTTCGGCGACAGGCGCGACCGGAAGCGGACGCGCACCGATTACCTCGTCAGTGCGCGCCGACGCGTCACTGACCGCGGTCGATGCCGTTCTCCGGGACGTACCGCGCGCCATACGCGACCAGCGCTGACATCGCCACGACGACGAACAGTGCCGCAGTGAGCGAGGTCGCCGTCGCGATTCCGCCGATCAGCGGCGGTCCGACGAGGAAGCCGCTGTATCCAATCGTCGTGACGGACGCGATCGCCGCCGCCCGGCTCGCGCCGGGAACGCGTGTGGCCGCGTTGAACAGGATCGGCGCGATCGGCGCAAGGCCGGCGCCCACGATTGCGAAGCCGGCGAAGGCGACCCATGCGTTGGCCGACACAAGCACGACCGCCATCGCAACGCCGGCCACCGCAGCGCCGGCGGCGAGCACGGCGCGCTCGTGGAAGCGTGCGCGCAGCGCGTCGCCGCCGAAGCGCGCAAGCGCCATCGATGCGGTGAACGTCGCGTAGCCGAGTGCGGCACGCGCTTGCGTCAGGCCGATCTCCTGCTTGAGGTACAGCACGCTCCAGTCGTACATCACGCCTTCCGCCGTCATTCCGGCGAAGATGAGGATGCCGATGAGGAGCAGCGTGCCTTTCGGCCACACGAAATTCGCGAGGTCGTCGCCATCGGGGCGCGCGTGTGTCGCGAGCATGGCGCGCGAGACGACGATCGCCAGGACGGCAAGCCCGGCGCCGACGACGAGCAACTGCGTGCGCGGCGGCACCTCGAGGTCGAGCAGGCCGAAGGTCAGTGCCGCGCCGGCCATGCCGCCGACGCTGAACATCCCGTGCAGGTTGCTCATGATGGGTCGTCCGCCGAGACCTTCGAGCTCGGAGCCCTCGGTGTTGATCGCGACGTCGAAGAGACTCATCGACGCGCCGAATGCGAGCATCGCCGCGAGCAGGGCGGCAAGGTTCGGATACTCGAGCGCGACGGCGAGCGACGCTCCCATCGTCGCGCCGAACAGTGCGACCGTGTTGCGTGCGCCGATGCGCGCGATGACGCGGCCCGCGACCAGCAGCGCCACGACGGTGCCGAGCGCCACCGCGAGCAGCACGACCGACAGCGCCGCTTCGCCGAGCGAGTAACGCGCAGCGACGGACGGGATGTGCGTTCCCCACGTCCCGACCACGGCGCCCAGCACGAAGAACTGGAAGCGCGTCGCGCGTAGCGCGCGTGGCAGGCGAGCCGGTGCAACGATCGGGGGCCGTGCGGTCATCTGGCCCCCGTCGGTATGCGCTACTTCGCTTTCGCGTTCTTGACCGCGGCATTCCAGCGCGCGGTTTCCGCGGCCACGAATGCGCGCGCCTCGTCGGGCGAGTTGCCCACGACGGTCGTGTTCCCGGAGACGAGCTTCTCCTTGACGTCGGGCTCGGCCAGCGCCGCCTTGATCGCGCGATTCAACTTGTCGACGATGTCCTGTGGCAGCCCTTTCGGTCCGACGATCTCGTACCACAGCGTGAGCTGGAAATCGGGGTATCCCGACTCGGCGATCGTTGGCACCGTCGGCACGAGCGGCGAGCGCGTGAGCGACGTGATGCCGAGCGCCTTGAGCTTGCCGTTCTGGATGTTGCCGCCCGCGCCTTGCACGCTCAGGAACAGCGCCTGCACCTGGCCCGCGAGCACGTCCATCAGGGCAGGGTTGATGCCTTTGTACGGGACGTGGATCATCCTGATGCCCGCCTGCGAGCTGAAGCTCTCCATCGCAAGGTGCACGGCGCTGCCTTCGCCCGACGAGCCGTACGTCGCCGTGCCCGGCTTGGCCTTCGCAAGCGCGACGAATTCCGCGAGCGTGTTGGCGGGAACATGGCTGCCGACGAGGAACAGCACGGGCTGCGTGCCCATCAGCGTGACGTGCGTGAAGTCGCGCAGCGGATCGTAGGGCGGCTTCTGGTTGGCGGCGGGGTCGGTGGCGAACGCGTCTGCCATGCCGATGCTCCACACGAGCGTGTCGCTCGTGTGCAGGAGCAGCGTGTAGCCGTCGGGCGCCGCGCGCGCGACGGCCTCGCTGCCGATGCCGCCGCTCGCGCCGGGCTTGTTCTCCACGATGACGGGCTGGCCGAGCGACTTCGTGAGCTTCTCGGCGATGATGCGGCCGAAGATGTCCGTGAATCCTCCGGGCGCCCACGGAACGACGAGCTTGATGGGCTGCGTCGGCCACTCGGCCGCGCGCGCTCCGAGCGAAGCGACTGCGAGCACGCCGACGAGAAGGGCGCGAAACACCGAGTGCATTGTGATCATGCAAGCTCCTGCAAGGATGCGATGGATTATCGAACGAGTTGCGCGACTTCGTACGTGGCCGGATCGACGCGAACGCCGTAGTCGCGCAGGGCGGCGTCGGCCGTGACGAAGCCGAGGCGCACGTCGCGCGCGACGGCGAGCGGATCGCGGCGCATCGGGTCGCCGTAGCCGCCGCCCCCCGGCGTGTAATGCGTCACGGTGTCGCCTTCCTGCAACGGCTCGATGTCGCCGATCGCGTGCGGCAGCCTGTGCTCGCCTTCGCGCGATTCGTTGATGACCCAGCGTCCGCCGTCGCCCGGCCTGCCGCCGGCCACGCCTTGCGGAAGCGAGACCGACTTTTGCGACGTGTGCTGGAGCTCCGGCGAATCGCCGAGGATGCGATACGTCAGCACCTGCCCGACGCCGCCGCGATACGTGCCCGGTCCGCCCGAGTCCGTGCGCATCTCGCGACGGACGTAGAGCACCGGCGACTCCATCTCGATCGCCTCGGTCGGCGGGATGTGGCAGTTCGTGACGTGGCACGCGACGACTTCGATGCCGTCGGCCCGCGACGTCGCGCCGATGCCGCCCGGCACCACTTCGCCGAACACCGTGCGCCGGTTCGTTTCCGGATGCGTCACGATGGTGTAGTTGTACAGGCACCCGCAGGAATCGCCCATCACGCGCTCGGGCACCGCCTGCGCGAGTGCGCCCATCACGAGGTCGACGATGGAGTGGCACACGATCATGCGCTGGTACACCGCGGCGGGGCTGCGCGCATTCACCAGCGTTCCGGGCGGCGCGATGATGTCGATCGGCCGCTTGCAGCCTTCGGTGCTGGGAATGGATGCGTCGGTGATGCAGCGCATCGCGTAGTAGACCGCCGCGTGCGTCGTCGCGAGAGGGCTGTTGATCGGTCCTTTCACCTGCGCGTCGGTGCCCGTGAAATCGAGCGTCACGCTGTCGCCGGACTTGGTCAGCGCAAGGCGCAGCCAGTACGGCCCGCCCTTGGCGCCGTCGTCGAGGATCGGCTCCTCGTGGCGATACACGCCGTCCGGAATCGATGCGAGCGCTTCGCGTGTCCGCCGCTCAGAGTAATCGATGAGCTCGCGAAAGCACGCCTGCATCGTCGCGCTGCCGTACTTGGCGAAGAGCTGCAGCACGTCGTCGGCCGCGACCTTGACGCTCGAGATCTGCGACATGAGGTCGTTCTCGAGCATCTCGCGCGTGCGGGTGTTGGTGAGGATGATGTCGAGCACCTTGCCGTCGAGCTCGCCCGCCTCGATGATCTTGAGCGGCGGGATGCGCAGGCCTTCCTGGTAGATCTCGGTGCCCCATCCGCGCGTGCCCATGTTCATGCCGCCGATGTCGAAGTGGTGCACCATGAGGCCGGAGAACGCGACGAGCTCGCCGTCGTGGAAGAGCGGGTGGAAGGCGAGGTAGTCGTTGGTGTGCGTGGCCGCGAGCGAGCCGTCGCCCGCATACGGGTCGTTGGTGATGATCACGTCGCCCGGCTTCCACGACTCGATCGGGAAGTAGTGCGCGAGGATGGTCTTCAGGCACACGCCCACCGTGTTGAGCTGGATCGGCGGCCCTGCTTCCTCGGCGAGCAGCTGCCCCTGCGCATCGAAGATGGACGCGGAGCAGTCCTCCATTTCCTTGACGATGAACGAGTTGGCGGAGCGGATCATGCGGCGCGTGATGCGCTGCGCGATCGCCTTCAGCGCGTTGCGCACGATCTCGAGGGTGACCGGGTCGACGGTCGAGCGAACTGTGGTCATTGGCTATTCCTTCGCGCTGCGCGCTGCGGAGCTGACTCGCCCTCGGGGCGGCCCTTCGGGCTCATGCCATTTCCCTGCTTGCGGATTGTTCTGCCGGTCGCTGCGTCGATGCGGCACGCGTCAGGTGCGCATTGCGGCGCTCGTCGACGCGTGCGTTCCAGCCCGAGGGCAGGAACAGCGTGCTGCCCGAGTATTCGACGATGCCCGGACCTGCGATCGACTGCGCCGGTGCAAGGTCGTCGAAGCGAAACACCGGCGCGTCCACGCGCACGCCGGGCTCGACCAGCATGCTGCGGCGGCCGACCGGTTGCGCGGGTGCGCGTTGCGCAATCGCGGGCCAGTGCGCGTGGCGCGTCTTGCCGACCGCGGTGACGCGCGCGTTGACGAGCTGCACGTCGCGACCGCCGAGTTGGTAACCATAGATGCGGCGGTGCTGGTCGTTGAAGCGCGCGACGAGATCGCCGAAGCCATGTGCGAGGTCGTCACCCGTCACGGGAATCGTGAGCTCGTAGTTCTGTCCCTGGTAGCGCAAGTCCGCGGACAGCGTGCATTGCCGCTCCTGCGCAGGCACGCCGTCCGCCTCCAGCGCAGCGTCGGCTTCGGCCGCGAGCTCGTCGTAGATCGCACGCACGCGCGGAAGGAAATCGGATGTCAGCCGGTGCAGCAGCGTTCGCGCGAGGTCGTGCCGCACGTCCGCGCACAACAATCCCATCGCCGAAAGATTGCCTGGCGCAGGCGGGACCAGCACGTTGCGGATGGAAAGCGCTTCGGCCAGGCGCACCGCATGCAGCGGTCCCGCGCCGCCGAACGCCACCAGCGTGAAGTCGCGCGGATCGAGCCCGCGCTCCACGGACACGAGGCGGATCGCGTCGGCCATGTGCGCTTCGGCGATGGCGACGATGCCGAAGGCCGCGGCCTCGAGCGTCATGCCCAGAGGCTCGGCCACCTTCGTTCGAATCGCTTCCGTGGCGCGAGCGAGGTCGAGCGTGCGCGCGCCGCCCAGGAAGTACGACGCGTTGAGCCGGCCGAGGACGAGATTCGCATCCGTCACCGTCGGCTGCGTGCCGCCCTGGCCGTAGCAGGCGGGGCCGGGCACCGAGCCTGCGCTGTGCGGACCGACGCGCAGCCCGAAGCCGCCCTCGACCCACGCGATGGAGCCGCCGCCGGCGCCGATCGTCACCATGTCGAGCGTCGGCACCAGCAGCGGATGCGGCCCGATGCGGCTGCGGTTGGTGAGGAGTGGCGTTCCGCCGGCGATCAGCGAGACGTCCGCGCTGGTGCCGCCCATGTCGAGCGTGATGAGGTCGAGGACGCCGCATTCGTTGCCGAGCGCCGTGGCGCCGACCATGCCGCCCATCACGCCGGAATGCACGACGGCAGTCGGCGACTGCGCCGCCGACGCGAAGGTCGACACGCCGCCGTTGCCCTGCATGATGTACGCGGGCGCATCGATGCCGCGTCGTGCAAGCCTGTCGCCGAGCCCGGCGAGATGCCGCGCGATGGGCTCGCGGATGAACGCGTTGACGCACGTCGTGCTGGTGCGCTCGAACTCGCGGAACTCGCGCACGACGTCGGACGAAAGCGAAACGTCGAGCGCCGGGAATTCCTCCTTCGCGATCTGCGCGACGCGACGCTCGTGCACCGGGTTGGCGTATGCATGCAGGAAGCACACGGCCACGCTGCGCGCGCCGGCCTTCGACAACGCGCGCAATGCGGCGCGCGCGGACGCCTCGTCGAGCGGCGTGAGGATGGCGCCGCGATGATCGATGCGCTCGACGACGTCGTGGCGCAGGTCGCGCGGCACCAGCGGGCGCGCGGGCCGCCAATGGATGTCGTACACGTCGGGCTTGCGCGACGCGCGGCCGATCTCCAGCACGTCGCGAAAGCCGGCCGTCGCCAGGAGACCGATGCCGCCTTCCTTGCCTTCCACGAAAAGGTTGGTGACATACGTGCTTGCATAGACGAAACGCCCCACGGCTTCGACGGGGACGCCCGCGTCCACGAGCAGCCGGTCGACACCTTCCAGGATGCCGACGTTGAGATCGTCCGGCGTGCTCGGCACCTTGAGGGTTGCGAGCGTGCCGTTGCCCGCGAGCACGAGGTCGGTGTGCGTGCCGCCGGTGTCCACGCCGATGGCGTAGGGCTTGTGGTCGTTCATTGCATCACCTCAAAAGCGCGTGGGCCGGAACGGCGCCGGATCGATGGGAGGATCGGAGCCTGTGACGAGCGCCGCGACGAGCTCGGCGGTGACCGGGGCGCCGGTGAGGCCCGTGTGGCCGTGCCCGAACGCGTAAATGACGTTGCGTGCGCGCGACGCGCGGCCGATGACCGGCAGGCTGTCCGGCGTGGACGGCCGGCTGCCCATCCACAGCTGCGCGCCGTCCCCGTTGAGGCCGGCATACATGCGCTTCGCGTGCACGAGCAGCGATCGCGCACGGCGTTCGTTCATCGGCGCACCGGCGGGCGCGAACTCGACCGTGCCCGAGATGCGCACGCCGTGCTCCATCGGCGTGAGGCCGAACATGTGGTCGCGGTTGCTGATCTTGATGCGCGGGCGCACGCCGGGATCCGGCAGCATCACGTGATAGCCGCGCTCGGCTTCGAGAGGCACGCGGTCGCCGAGGATGGCCGCGAACTTCCGCGAGTCGATGCCCGTGGCCAGCACGAAGGTGTCCGCCGCCAGTGCGGTGGCCCCTTCACAGCGCGCAGCCAGCGCTTTGCCGTCGCGTACTTCGAAGCGTGCGAGCTTGCGGCGCTCGACCGTGCCGCCCGCCTCGACGAGCAACGCGACCAGCGTCTGCACCAGGCGCAACGGATTGACCGTGTGCCCGTTGTCGGGAAAGAACAATCCGCGCGTGAAGCCGGCCGCGAGATTGGGGTCGAGCTCGCGAATGGCATCGGCGTCGAGCGCGCGCGTGACGACGCCGTGCTGCTCGCGCAAGGCGCGGGCGAGCGCCTCGGTCGGCGATGCCGCGCTCGATCGCCACACGTAGATCTGCCCCGTCTTCTCGATGAGGCCCTGCGCGCGCGGCCCGAGCAGCGCGTCGTACCGGTGCAGGCTCGGTGCATGCAGTGCGCGCAGCGCCGCCGCCGATGCATGCACGCGATCCATGCGCCCCGCGCGAATCCATCGCAGCAGCCATGGGGACGCGGCCGGCAGGCGCCGCCATCGAACGACGAGCGGTCCTTCGGGATCGCCGAGCCACCGGGGGACGCGCTTCAGCATGCCGGGCAGCGATTCCGGCACGCAGAAGTCGGGGCTGATCGCGCCGCCGTTGCCGTACGAGCAGCCCATGCCGGGGTCGCCCGCGTCCACGAGCGTGACGGAGAGTCCTTGGCGTTGCAGGACGAGCGCGGTCGCGGCGCCCACGATGCCGGCGCCGAAGACGGCGACGCGTTGCGCCGTCATGCCGAGCCTCCGATCGCGCGTTCGAGCTCGCGTGCCGCGGCAACCACGCGCGGCACGATGCGAGTGCGCGCGGCGTCGAACCGCGCCGTCGGCGCGATGATCGCGAGGCCTGCAACGGCGTGACCGCCGGCCGCGACCGGCGCCGCTGCGCCCGACGTGCCCGCAACGTGGCTGTCCGCGATGGTGACGAAGCCGTCGGCGCGCGCTTGCGCGAGCGTGCGGCGCAGCGTGCGCTCGCTGATCGCCGGCCGACCCGTCGCGCGCTTGAGGTCGTGATGACGGATGTAGTCGTCGAGGGCGTCGGCCGGGAGCGATGCGAGCAGCACCTGTCCGATCGACGTCGAATGCGCAGGGCGAAGCGACTCGAGCTCGACGTCGTAGCGCAGCGGATTGGCGCTGACGGCCTTGGCGACGTAGCGAATGTCGAAGGATGGCGTGGCCACGCCGAGGAACGCGGACTCGCCGGTGTCAGCGACGAGCCGCTCCATGATCGGCTGTCCCGCACGCACGAGCATGCCGGTGAGGCCGCCGACCCAGCCGCTGCCGCGATAGCCGCCCGCGAGCCGATACCCTTCGCCGCTGGGCTCGACGTAGCCGCGCAGCGCGAGCGTGCCGAGCAGCGCCGATGCGCTGCTCTTGGGGATGGCGAGCGTGCGTGCAAGCTGGTTCACGCGCACGCCGTCCGGCGTCCCCGCGAGGAGCTCCAGGACGTCGAGGATGCGGCCGGCGGATTTGACTTCCTGTGTTCTCATGTGTGAACACTGTTTCTATGCTTGGACAATGTAGCAGATGCGCGGCCGGTCGCGAATACCCGCCCGAACGTCCGCTGGCAGACGGCGTCAGGCTGGCTTGACGGGGTCGAGCAGGGTGCCGAGGTACGTCCGCGCGCTCTCGTGCGCGACGAGCGCATCGAAGTCGGCGAGCTCCGCGACGGTGCCGCGGTTGACGAACAGGAAGCGTCCGCACACCTCGCGCAGGATCTCGAGGTGGAACGGCTCGTTCGGGTGCACGCACAGGAACACGACGTTGCCTTCGTCGCGCAGCCGCCGGAAGAAATCCAGCATGAAGCCGATGTAGCCGTCCTGGATCGAGAACTGCGGCTCGTCGAAAAGATGGACGAGGGGCCGCGTGCGCCCTGCGCGCTCCATGAGAAATGCCGGCCTGGTCTTGCGGAAGGCGCGCACCTGGTAGGACTGGTGATAGTGGATCGCGAGCCGGTCGCGCTCGCCGTAGCGCACGGCGTGGATGTCGCGCCCGTCGACCACGACGCGTCCCTCGCTCGGCGCGTTGCTGCCGGTGATGAGCTCGAAGAGCGTGGTCTTGCCCGAACCGTTGGGACCGAGGACGCCGACGATCTGCCCGCGCTCGGCTCGAAACGCCGCCGACAGCGTGAACGAGACCTGTCGCTGAAACGTCCCGCGGTAATAGCGCTTCACGAGTTCGTCGACGACGATAGCAGGTGCGCTCATCTCAAGCTGCCAGTCCGAGCGCCGTGCGCGCGTCCGCATCGTCGCGCAGCGCGGCCGCGGTGCCTTCGTGCACGATGCGCCCGAGATGCATCACGTAGACGCGGTCGGCGACGTCGAGCACCGTTCGAACGTTCTGGTCGACCACGACGGAGGCGACGCCGTTGTCGCGCAGCGTGCGGATCGTGCGCATCACGTCCTGCACGACCTTGGGTGCGAGACCCTGGCTCGGCTCGTCGAACAGCACGAGGCCGGGACCGCCGGACAGCGCCCGCGAGATCGACACCATCTGCAGCTCGCCGCCGGACATGTTCTCGCATTCGCGTGGGAGGAGATTGCGCAGCGCGGGAAAGATGTCGCAGCACGCCTCGGTCGAATAGGCGGGGAAGGGCGACGGCTTGCGCGCGATCGCGAGATTGCGCGACGCGGTCAGCGTCGGAAACACGCGGCGGTCGTCCGGCACCCATCCGATGCCGAGGCGCGCGATCCGATGCGTCGGCCATCGCGTGACGTCGCGTCCCTGCCATTGGATCGCGCCGTTGCGCGCGGGCGTGAGGCCCAGGACGCTGCGCAGCGTCGTCGTCTTGCCCGCCCCGCTCGGCCCGAGCAGCGCCGACGATCTCGCCGGCCTCGACGCGCAGCGACACGCCGAACAGCACCTGCGACTCGCCGTAGTAGGTGTCGATCGCGCGAACGTCGAGGAGTGGCTTCATGCGAGCGACCCCAGCGCCGAGCGTCGCACCCAGTCGTTGTCGCGCAGCGCATCGGGCGTTCCGCGCGCGATCACCTGGCCCCAGTGGATCACGTTGATCTGGTCGGCGAGCCGGAACAGGAAGCGCATGTCGTGCTCGATGATGACGAGCGTGAGCGTTCGCTTGATCTCGCTCACGAGGTCGAGCAGCCGCGCGGTGCCGTTGGCGCCGAGGCCCGACGTCGGCTCGTCGAGGAACAGGATGCGCGGCGACGTCGCGAGCGCAAGCCCGATCTCGAGCGCGCGGCGCTCGCCGTACGCGAGGTCCTTCGCGCGCACGCTCTCGCGACCGCGCAGCCCCACGCGCTCGAGGATGGACGCCGCCTCGTCGCGTGCGCTCGTGTCGCGCGCCCGGTCGCGCCACGCATCGAACGAGCGCTTGCGCATGCGTGGAAGGGCGACCACGACGTTGTCGAGCGCGCTGTCCTCGTCGAACAGGTTGATCGCCTGGAACGAGCGCGCGACGCCGAGCCGCGTGACCTCGTCCGGCGAGCGTCCCGCGATCGACTGGCCGTCCATGCGGATCTCACCGCGGTTCGGCGCGTACATGCCGGTGAGACAGTTGAAGCAGGTCGTCTTGCCCGCGCCGTTGGGCCCCATGATGCCCGTCAGCGACCCCGCGTCGAACGCGAGGTCGATCGCCTCCAGCACCACGCGGTCGCCGAACCGCTTGTGAAGGCCCACGGCTTCGAACAGGGCCACCTACGCCGTCCTCTGCCAGCGAGCGAGTGCGTCGCGGCCCATGCCGGCGAGGCCCTCCGGCTTCCACAGCACGACCGCCATGAACAGGAGGCCGTACCAGAGCAGCCACGTCTCCGTGTACGCCCCGAGGATGTCGCGCGCGAGGATGAAGAACGCGGCGCCGAGCAGCGGCCCCCAGAAACTCACGAGGCCGCCGCCGATCAGCACCATCATGACCACGAACCCCGATTGCTGCAGGCTCATCACGTTCGGATACGCCGACTGCTGCGCCATCGCGAACAGCGCGCCGGCGAGCCCGGCGATGGCCGCCGACAGCACGAAGACGAGCCACTTGTAGATCCAGACGCGGTATCCGAGGAAGCGCGCGCGCTGCTCGTTCTGCTTGATGCAGCGAAGCACGCGACCGAAAGGCGAATGCACGCAGCGCCAGCACACGACGATCACGAGCAGCAGTGCCGCCAGCACGACGTAGAAGAGCGCCTCGTTCGACTTCGTGTCGAGCGTCGCGACCCCGACGGGCACGGCGAGCCGCTTGAGATTGAGGAGGCCGTCCTCGCCGCCCGTGACCGAGTGCCACTTGACGGCGACGAACCAGAACACCTGTCCGAAGGCGATCGTCAGCAGCGCGTAGTAGATGCCGCGGCGATGCGAGATGAACGCGGCCACGGCCGCACCGGCAAGCGCTGCGATCAGCACGGCGCCTCCCAGGTCGAACCAGAAGTTCGCCAGCGCGCGCAGTTCGAGGAGGCCGAACGCATAGGCGCCGACGCCGAAGAACGCGCCGTGCCCGAACGACGGCAGCCCCGATGTGCCGAGCAGCAGGTTGTAGCCCATCGCGTAGATCATGAAGATGGCGATCTCGAGGGCGAGGTACTGGTAGAGGCCCACGCGCGAAAGCCACAGCGGGGTCGTCGCGAGGACGACGGCGGTGGCCAGCAGAGGCCAGCGCAGGCGCGCGGGCGCACGTTCGCGGTGCGCAGTCGAGGCGCTGGCGGGAATGGTGTCGGCTTGCATGCTTGACGCGACAATAGAATAAACGTTCCACGATGGCAAGACGGAGCGTATGCCTCAGTTTGCTGCGCCGAACCTTGACATGGCCGGAATTCGGAATGAACATTCCGCGCGAAATACGGCGACTTCGCCGTGCTTGCCGGCGACGCTGTTACGAAGCGCATCCACGTGAGGAGATCGAAGATGGCGAATGACAAGAACATCGACGTCCCGCAGTCCCATCCCGACGCCCCGGCGCCTGCCAAGTCACGCCGGTCGTTGCTGACGGCGATTGCGGCGGGCGTCGGCGGCGCGACGTTCTTCGGCCCGTGGAAAGTCAATCATGCGTGGGCACAGGCGGCGCAGAAGAAGCCGCTCGTGATTGGCCTCACGATGGACGCGTCCGGGCAATACGCTGCGTCCGGCGTGGAGGAGCGTCTCGGCGCGATGATGGCGATCAAGGAATTCAACGCGAAGGGCGGCGTGCTGGGGCGCCAGATCGAAGCGCTCCACATCGACACCGAGACGACACCCGCAACGGGCTCGCGCGTCGCCGAGCGGATGATCACGCGCAACGAGGCCGCGTTCCTGATCGGCGGGCTGCACTCCGGCGTGGCCAACGCGATCTCGCAGGTCGCGCAGAAATACGGCTGCATCTACTTCAACACCAATTCGAGCTCGCCCACCGAATCGGGCAAGGATTGCCACCGCGTGAAGTTCGTGTGGGACGGCAACGGCACGAACTTCGCCGAGGCGATCGTCAAGAACGCGATCAAGAGCAGCGGCAAGAACTGGGTGCTGCTCACCAACGACTACGTCTGGGGGCACAACACGTCGAAGGCGACGCGCACGCTGGTCGAGGCGAACGGCGGCAAGATCGTCGACGAGCTCATGATCCCGCAGAACACGCGCGACTTCTCGTCCTATCTCATCAAGCTGCAGCAGATCAAGCCGGAAGTCGTGGCGGCTGCGGTGGGGGGCGACGACATCAAGGCGCTGCGCCAGCAGGTCGTGCAGCTGGGCCTGCAAAAGCGCATGGCGTGGATCAACAACCAGCAGGACTGGCCGGACGTGTACGGCCTCGGACCGGAGCAGATCTTCGGCGTCTTCGGCACCAACTGGTACTGGATGCTCGACCTGCCCGGCGTGAAGGAGTTCGTCGCCAACTACCAGAAGGTCTACCCGGGCATGGCGATCCAGGTGCCCGGCAACGTGTATTACAACGGCTACGTCGCCACGCGCGAGCTGCTGCGCTGCGTGGAGGAAGCCGGCACCACCGCCAACATCGCCGTCATCAAGAAGCTCGAGGGACGCAAGATGACGGCGCGCGACCGCATGCAGGCGTACGACGCGTGGATCGATGCGAACACGCACCAGTGCCAGCAGACGATCTACATGGCGACGTACAACGACCAGCCCAAGGCCAAGGACGACATCTTCAAGATCCTGACGCAGTCGGAGCCGAAGGACGTCATGGACGCCGACGCGCCGAAGGCGTGCAAGCTCGAGACGTACGAGGCGACGCCGACGTACGAAATGTGACGCCGGGGGCCCGTTGACCACATTCGCGCCGAAGGGCCGCCCCGAGGCGCGAATTGCGCCCCCTCGGGGGGCAGCGACCGCCGAACGGAGTGAGGCGTGAGCGTGGGGGCTCTCATTCCGCACGTCGTCAACGGGCTCGCGCTCGGGCTCTTGTTCGCGCTGATCGCGCTCGGCTTCATGCTCATCGTGAGCGTGATGGAGACGATCAACCTCGCGCACGGGTCGTTCTTCGCGCTTGGCATGTACGTCGCGCTCGTGATCGTGGCCCCGCCCGGATCGGGCGAGTTCCTCGCCGGCTACCGCGCACTGCCGATCGGCTGGCGCTATGCGATCGCCGTGCTCGTGGCGCCCGTCGTCGTCGGCGTGCTCGGCATGCTCCTCGAATTCGCGCTGCGGCGCACGTACGGACGCGATGCGCTCTACGGCCTGCTGCTGACGTTCGGTGCGGCGCTCGTCATCGAGGAGGCGATCCGCGCGGTGTTCGGCTCGACCGAGAAGCAGCTTGCGCTGCCGGAAGCGATCTCCGGCGCGTTCATGGCGGGCGACATCATCTACGCGAAGTACCGCGTGTTCGCGTGCGTGCTCGCCGGGGCGGGCATCGGTCTCCTGTGGCTGTTCCTCGAGAAGACGCCGTACGGGTCGATCATCAAGGCGGGCGCGCACGACAGCGAGATGGTGCGCGCGCTCGGCATCAACCTCACGCGCCTTCGCCTCTTCGTGTTCGCGCTCGGCGTCGCCCTTGCCGGGCTTGCCGGCGTGGTCATGTCGCCGATCTGGGGCATGCGCCCGCACGTGGGCGTCGATGCGGTCGTGCCGGCGTTCCTCATCATCGTGCTGGGCGGCGTCGGCAGCTTCTGGGGCGCGGTCATCGCGGCGCTCATGGTGGGCCTCGTGGTCGGCCTGAGCGGCGCGTACGCGTCGGAGTGGTCGCTCCTGTCGATGTACCTCCTGTTCATTGCGATCGTCACGTTCCGCGCGCGCGGCCTCTTCGGCAGGAAGAGCATCCTCGATGTCTGAGCCGTCGAAAGCACTGTCGGGCAAGGTTGCGCTGGTTGCGGGCGGCTACGGGGGCATCGGCGAGGCGTGCGCGAAAGCGCTCGTGCAGGAAGGGGCGACCGTCGTCGTCGCCGGGCGCGACGCGTCGAAGGCCGAGCAGGCGGCGCAATCGCTCGGCGCTGCGTCCGCGGTTGCGTTCGACATGCGCGACGTCGCGTCGATGCGGGCGGCGGTGGAGCAGGCGGCGGCCCGGCACGGCGGCATCGACCTCCTCGTCAACTGTGCCGGCACACAGCAGATCCAGCCGTTGACCGAAGTGACCGAGGAGGCGTTCGACCGCATCCTCGACGTGAACCTGAAGGGCGCCATGTTCCTCGCGCAGGCCGTCGCGCGGGTGCAGATCGCCGCCGCGCGGGGAGGGCGGCACGTGCACCTCCTGTCCGTGCGCGCGATGCTCGGCATGCGCGATCGCGGCTACTCGGCCTACTGCAGCAGCAAGGGCGGCCTCGCGCTCCTCGTGCGGCAGCACGCGGTCGAGCTCGCGCGCCATGGCATCAACGTGAACGGCGTGGCGCCCACCGTGGTCCGTACGCGGATGGCGTCCGACTGGGACGACCCGGAGATCCACCGCAGGTTGCTCGAGCGCATTCCGCTCGGCCGCATCGCCGAGGTCGAGGATGTCACCGGCGCCGTCATGTTCTTCCTCGGGCCGGCGTCGTCGTTCGTGACCGGCCAGGTGCTCTACGTGGACGGCGGCATCACCGCGACCCAGTAGCCGGGGTGCGCATCCGCGCAGCGCGCTTGACCGTCATCAAGGCGGCGACTGTTGCCGTGCGGCATGCTGTCCGCAATGGCAATGGCATCCCTCACGGCCGATCTGCTGCGCCGGTATGACAGGCCGGGACCGCGCTACACCTCGTATCCCGCAGCGCCCCATTTCTCGCCCGCGTTCGACGAGCGCGCGCTGCGCGAGGCCGCACGGGAAAGCAACGGCGACCCCATCCCGCGTTCGCTGTCGCTCTACGTGCACGTGCCGTTCTGCACGAGCCCGTGCTTCTACTGCGGCTGCAATCGCATCATCACGCGGGACAAGTCGCGCGCGGCGCCATACCTCGCATCGCTCGATCGCGAGATCGAGCTTGCATCGAGCATGTTCGACCGCGACCGCGAGGTCGTGCAGCTGCACTTCGGCGGTGGCACGCCCAATTTCCTCTCCTCGGGCGAGATACGCGAGGTCGTGGACACGCTGAGGCAACACTTCCGCTTCTCGGACAGCGAGGAGCGCGATCTTTCGATCGAGCTCGATCCAAGGACGATCGACGCGATGGGCGTGCGCGACCTCGCGGACATCGGATTCAATCGCGCGAGCTTCGGCGTTCAGGATTTCGATCCTGACGTGCAGGCTGCGGTAAACCGGATCCAGTCCGTGCAGCAGACGCTCGACGTCATCGAAGCCTGCCGCCGTCACGGGATGCGCTCGGTCAACGTGGACCTCATCTACGGCCTGCCGAAGCAGACGCCCGGCGGATTCGGCACGACGCTCGACACCGTGATCGCCGCGCGTCCCGATCGCCTCGCCATATACGGGTACGCGCACCTGCCGAACCTTTTCGTCGCGCAGCGACGCATCGCGACAGAATCGCTGCCGCCCCCCGAAGGCAAGCTCGAGCTCCTGACGCTCGCGATCGACAAGCTGACGTCGGCGGGGTACGTCTACATCGGCATGGATCACTTCGCGCTTCCGGACGACGAGCTCGCCGTCGCGCGCGAGGCCGGCACGCTGCACCGCAATTTCATGGGCTACACGACGCACGCGGATACCGATCTCGTGGGCCTCGGCGTCAGTGCGATCAGCCACGTGGGACCGACTTACAGCCAGAATCCGCGCGATCTCGACGCGTGGCAGGCCGCCATCGGCGACGGCTGCCTGCCCGTGTGCCGAGGGATGCGCATGAGTCGCGACGACGTCATCCGCGAGGACGTCATTCAACGCATCATGTGCGAAGGCAACGTCGACATGCGCGAGGTCGACGATCGCTACGGCATCGCGTTCGAGAGGTACTTCGCGAGCGCGCTGACGGCGCTGCGTCCCATGGCCGAGGATGGCCTCGTGGAGATCGCCGCCGGGCGCATCGTCGTGTTCCCCCGAGGGCGCCTTCTGCTGCGCAACGTCGCAATGTGCTTCGATGCCTATCTCGATCGGCAGGCGACGCCGGTGAATTTCTCCCGCGCGATCTGAACGCGACGCAGCCGATGCAGGCGCACTACGCGTGGGTGAAATCCGTTCACGTTGCCGCCGTGGTCGTGAGCGGCCTCGTGTTCCTGATCCGCGGAATCCTCGTGCAGGCGGGAAAGGACCGGTTGGCGCAGGCGGCGCCGGTTCGCTTCGCAAGCTACGGCATCGACACGGTCCTGCTCGGCGCGGCGCTGCTCCTCGTCGCGATGCTGCCCGCGGCGGCGCTGGCCAACCACTGGCTCGCGGCGAAGCTTGCGATGGTGGTCGCCTACATCGTCATGGGCACGTTTGCGCTGCGGCGTGCGAGGACGCGGCGCATGCGCGCCGCGTTCCTGGCCTGCGCGATTGCGGCGTATGCCGCGGTGATCGGCATCGCCATCGCGCATCACCCGTTGGGCTGGCTGGCTTGAAGCGCGGCGGCGCGCGCCGCGCCGCTCAGTGCTTCAGGCTGTCGGGGACCTTCCCGCCGTTCTCGGCGATCTTCTGCATGACCGCTTTCTGCAGCGCGATGTTCTGCTCGGCGCTGCCGTCCGCGCCCGCGTGCACGTTGAGCTCCTGCGCAAGCGTCTTGCGCGCCGTGAGGCTCGAGTCCATGTCGAGCATCTTCAGCAGGTCGACGATCGACGTCCGCCAATTGCCGCCGCCGCCCTTCGTCGTCGCGAGCTGGGTGAGCACCGCGTCCACGTCCACGTTGCGCAATTGCGGTTGCGCCGCAGGCGTCGAGCCGGACGGCTGCGCCGACGTCCCGGCCTGCGATTGCTGGGTCGTCCCTGCGCCCGTCGACTGGGGAGTCGCTGCCGGCTGCGCGGCGTTGGCGTGATGGAAGATCTTGTCCATGATCGTGCTGAATATGCCCATCGCTGTTCTCCTCGGTTGGTGGACGCCGCGACAGCATGCGCAAGCACGAGGAAATGAAACAGCGGCGTACGAGGCAATCGTCTGTAGGAAATGACCGACGCTGACATTTGCTTCATCATGTCGCGGCATGCCGCCATGGCAGAGGAGCCACGCGAATGGAACGCATCGACCCCAAGCTGCGCAAGTCGCTATCCGGCATTTCCGGCATCCTGGTGACGCCGTTCGATGAAGGCGACCGGATCGCGCCCGCGCGGCTGCGGCCGATCGTGGATCGTGCGGTTGCGGCAGGCGTGCACATGCTCGTCGCCAACGGCAATACGGGCGAGTTCTATGGATTGACGACGGCAGAAGCGGAGAAGATGGTGCACGCGGCCGCCGAGATCGTGAACGGCCGAGTGCCGGTCATCGGCGGCGTCGGCAAGAGCGTCGGCGACGCGTGTGCACTCGCCAGGGCCTCGCGCGCCGCGGGCGCGCAGGTGCTGATGGTGCACCAGCCGCCGGACCCCTTCGCCGCCCCGCGCGGCGTCGTCGAGTACGTGAAGCGCGTCGCCGATGCGGGCGGCGGGCTGCCGATCATGCTCTATCTTCGCAACGACGCTATCGGGCTCGATGCGATCCAGGCGCTGACCGACGTGCCGGGCGTGGCGGGCGTGAAGTGGGCGAGTCCGACGCCGATGCGGCTCGCGGAAGCGATCCGCCGATGCTCGCCGGACATCGTGTGGGTCGACGGTCTCGCGGAGCCGTGGGCGCCGCCGTTCTACGCCGTCGGTGCGCGCGGATTCACCTCGGGCCTAATCAACGTCTGGCCTGGGCAATCGGTCGCGATCCATCACGCGCTCGAGGCGGGCGATTACACCGAGGCGGCCAAGCTCGTTGCCACGATGGCGCCGTTCGAGGAGGTGCGTGCCGAGGAGCTGAACGGCACCAACGTCACGGGCGTGAAAGCGGCGCTGCAGCTCATCGGCGACGACTGCGGGCCGACGCGCCCGCCGTCGGCGTGGCCGCTCACCGACGATCAGATGAAGAAGATGCGCGAGAGTGTCGTGCGCTGGGGCCTCATCGAGCGCTGATGCATCACGACGCGAGCGCGCGCATCTCGGCGATGAGGTCGCTCTTGCCCTCGAATCCGATGCCGGGAAGCTCCGGCAGCGTGACGTAGCTGTTCTCGACTTTCACGCCGTCGGGGAATCCGCCGTAGGGCTGGAAGAGGTCGGGATAGGACTCGTTGCCGCCGAGCCCCAGCCCGGCCGCGATCGCGAGCGACATCTGGTGGCCTCCGTGCGGGACGCATCGCGAGGGCGACCAGCCGTATTCGCGCAGCATGTCGAGCGTGCGCAGGTATTCGACGAGGCCATAGCTCAGCGCGCAATCGAACTGCAGGTAGTCGCGGTCGCGGCGCATGCCGCCGTAGCGGATGAGGTTGCGCGCGTCCTGCATGGAAAAGAGATTTTCGCCGGTGGCCATCGGCTTCGCGTAGTGCTCGGCAAGCTCGGCCTGCAGCGCGTAGTCGAGCGGGTCGCCCGCCTCCTCGTACCAGAACAGGTCGTACTGGGAGAGCGCCTTCGCGTAGTCGACCGCAGTCTTGAGATCGAACCTGCCGTTGGCGTCGACCGCGAGCTTCTGGCCCGGTCCAAGCAACTTGAGCACCGCTTCGATGCGCTTCATGTCGTCGGCGAGCGAGGCGCCGCCGATCTTCTTCTTGACGACCGAGTAGCCGCGGTCGAGATAGCCCTGCATCTCGCGCGTGAGGCCCTCGAGGCCCTGGCCCGGCCAGTAATAGCCGCCGGCCGCGTAGACGAACACCTTGCGATTCGGCGTTCCGTTGCCGTGACGCTCGGCCAGCAGCTGGAACAGTGGCTTGTTCTCGATCTTGGCGACCGCGTCCCACACGGCCATGTCGATGGTGCCGACCGCGACGGACCGCTCGCCGTGACCGCCGGGCTTCTCGTTGGACATCATCGCGGCCCACACCTTGTGCGGGTCGATGTTGTCGCGCTTGTCGTCGAGGAGGCTCGACGGCTCCGCCTCGAGCACGCGCGGGCGGAAGCGCTCGCGGATGAGGCTGCCCTGGCCGTAACGGCCGTTGGAGTTGAAGCCGTAGCCGATGACCGGCTTGCCGTCGCGCACAACGTCGGTGACCACCGCGACGAGGCTCAGCGTCATTTTGGAGAAGTCGATGTACGCGTTGCGTATGTTCGACTTGATGAACTTGGTTTCTTCGAGGATGTCGACGATTTTCATGGCGATGTAGTGATTCCGTTTCAACGCGGAAGCGACGAGCCTCCGCAGACCTGGATGTCCTGACCTGTGATGGCGCCGGCCTGCACAGAGAGCAGGAACGACACGAGTGCTGCGATCTCCTCCGGCCGGATCAGGCGGCCGAGCGGGGGGAGGACCGGCGTTTCGCTCTTGCGTGCAGGATCGTCGAGCATTGCAGTCTCGGTCGCAGCGGGCGAGACGACGTTGACCGTGACGCCGGCGGCGATCGACTCGGCCGCCCAGCTGCGTGCGAGCGCGATGAGCGCAGCCTTGGTCGCAGCGTATTGGCTGCGGCCGGCCTTGCCCTGCGCGACGCGGCTGCCGATCAGCACCACGCGTCCGTTGCGCGCTTGCGGTCATGCGAGGCAGCACGACGTTGGCGATGCGCGTGACGGCCTCGACGTGCAGGCGCCACATGAGCTCCCCACCACTCGCGTCGAGCTTGCCGAGCGGGCCGACCCGCAGCACGCCGGCGGCGTGGACGAGTGCGTCGACGGTTGCAACGTCCGCTGCAGCGCGCTCCGCCGCATCACCGTTGCAAAGATCCACGCGCACGTGCTCGAACTGCGCGTGCTCGATCGACGGCGTCGCGATGTCGAAGCCGGTCACGCTCCAGCCGCCGGCAAGCAACGCTTGCGCGATGGCCTTGCCGATGCCCGAGCTCGATCCGGTGACGATGCACAGCGCCATCGCTACTCCGCCTTGATGTTCGCGTCTTTGATGATCTTCGCGACCTTCACCGTGTCGTCCTGCTGGAAGTTCACGAAGTCGTCGATGGTGCCGGGCGTGAGCAACAGTCCCTGCTCGGTGAGCTTCGCCTTCATCTCGCCGTTGAGCGCCTTGTTCACTTCGGCGTTGAGCTTGTCGGCGATCTCCTTAGGCATCTTCGCGGGGCCCCACAGCCCGTACCAGCTGTAGAACTCGTAACCCGACACGGTTTCACCGACGGTGGGCGTGTTCGGCAATGCGGGCACGCGCTCCTTCGACGTGACGGCGATCACCTTGAGCTTGCCCGCCTTCGCGTGCGATGACGATCCGAGGATCGGGTCGATGAACGCATCGATGCGCCCGCCGATGAGGTCCTGGTACGCCGGGCCGGAGCCCTTGTACGGCACCACGAGGTACTCGATGCCGCCCGCGCGCTTCAGGAGCTCCGTCGACATGTGGCCGGCCGACGCCGACGAGCCGATCGCGAACGTCATGTTGCCGGGATTGGCCTTGGCGTACGCGATCAGTCCCTTGACGTCGTTGAACGGCAGGTCCTGGCGCACGGCGATGGCGAGCGGCGCCTTGGCGACCAGCGCGACGGGGGTGAAGTCCTTGATCGCATCGTAGGGTGCGGTCGGCATCGTCATGGGTGTGGAGACGAACGTCGACGGGCTGAACAGCAGCGTGTAGCCGTCGGGGCGCGCATTCTTCACGACGCTTGCGCCGATCGTGCCGCCGGCGCCCGGCCGGTTGTCCACGATGAAGCTCTGGCCCATCTGCTCGGTCAGCTTCTGCGCGAGCATGCGTCCGACGACGTCGAGCGTGCCGCCCGGCGGGAACGGAATGACGATGGTGACGGGCTTGGTCGGATACGTGTCCGCCATCGCCGTCGTGGCCGCGCCGAGCAGCGCAATGGCAATCGCGTTGCGGAGGACGTCTCTGCGGTTCATGTCGTTGTCCCTTCGTATCAGCGCTTGAGAAGGCCGGCTTGCGCAACGGCGTTGCGCAACGCGGTCATTTCCTGCTCCGACGGTGCTTCCGTGGGCGGGCGCACAGTCGGTGCGTCGAGCACGCCCGCGAGGTACATGCCCATCTTCATGCGCGCGTGCGCCTCGCCGGTGGGCTCGCCGCCGCCGTACACCGCATCCTTGAGCGGCGTGATGACGTCCTGGATCTTCATCGCCCGCTTGAGGTCGCCCGCCTGCACCGCCGACCAAAGGTCGTTGATGAGCGAGGGGATGAACGTCGCGAACCCGACGAGCGCGCCGTCCACGCCCTGCACCATCGTGGCGAGCAGGTACTCGTCGTGGCACGTCAGGATCACCTTCGAAGAATTCGCTTCGCGAATCGCCTTGATGTCCGCCGCGTACTTGTTCATGTCGCGCTGACCCACCTTGAACGCCTGCACGTACGGCAGCTTCGCGAGTTCCGCCAGCGTGGCTGAGGAGTACGACGCGCGCGTCCACGAGGGATACACGTGCGCTACCAGGTCGAGGCCGGCCTCGGCGATCGCCTCGAAGTAGTCGCGCACGTGTCCCGGACGGAATCCGAAGCGCAGCCAGTGGTGAGGCGGCATGACGTCGAGCGCCTTGGCGCCGGCCTCCCTGGCCATCTTCGCGTGCTCCTTGGCCTCGGAAAGGCCCTCGCAGACGATCGAGGAGATCACGGGAAGCTTTCCCTTGAGTTCGTCGGCGACGATCCGGGTAACTTCCGCGCGCTCGCTCGGCGTCAGGGAGAAGACCTCGCCGGTGTGGCCGTTGGTCATGACCGCGACCACGCCGGGCTGTGTGCCCAGCCACGCCGCATGCTTGCGCAGGGCGGGCTCGTCGATCTTGAAGTCGGGGGTGAACGGACAGGCGATCGCCGGGATGATTCCGCGATAGTTCGTGAGCGTAGGCATGGTTCCTCCTGTGGAGTCGGTGCGGCGTTCGGGATTTGCAATCGCCGTCGGGAGATTCCATGATGCGCGCACCGCAATCCCGTGGCCAATGCCCATTCGGCCTGGTCCCATGCCCCCAAAGCATCGGCGATGAACTTCCTCTGGCTCGAAGACTTCCTGGCCCTCGCCGCGACGGGCAATTTCTCCCGCGCCGCGGAGGAGCGCCACATGACGCAACCCGCGTTCAGCCGGCGCATCCGCGCGCTCGAGGAGTGGCTCGGCGTGGTGCTGGTCGACCGCACGGCCCATCCCGCCGTGCTGACCGAGGCGGGCGAGTGGTTTCGGTCGGTCGCCCAGGAGACGCTCTCGCGCGTCGCGCAGTTTCCCGACCAGGCGCGCGCGATCGCCGATGCGACGTCCGCCACGCTGCGCATCGCATCGACGCACGCGTTGTCGTTCACGTTCCTGCCGTCGTGGCTGCGCGGGCTCGAGTCGCGCATGCCGGTGGGTCCGGTCCAGCTCGCGAGCGACGTGCTCCAGCAATGCGAGTCGCTCCTGGCGCAGGGGCGCGTCCAGTTCCTCCTGTGTCACGCGCACGACCGCGTGCCGCTGCAACTCGACCGCGTCGACTATCGGTCCGCGGTCGTGGGCGCGGACGAGCTTATTCCCGTGTCGGCGGCGGCCAAGGGCGGCGCCCCGCGGTTCACGCTCGAGGCACGCGTGCCGGTGCTCGCGTACAGCGTGGAATCGGGGATCGGGCGCCTGGTGCGCGCGATGCGCGGGCCCGCGCTGGAGACGATCCACGCCGACGTCGTGTTCACCGCCCATCTCGCATCGGTGCTGCGCACCATGGCGCTCGACGGCCGCGGCGTCGCATGGCTTCCGAGGACCCTGATCGCCGACGACCTCGCGAGCGGGCGACTGGTCGCGCTCGGCGACGACGCGTGGCGCATCGCGGTGGACATCCGACTCTTTCGCCAGCAGGCGACCATGCATCCGGCCGCGGAGAAGTTCTGGCGAGCCGTCGTTGCGGAACCGTCCTAGGTCTTCGCCGCGCGCATCGCGCCCGACACTTCGCGCTCACCGCGCTGTTCCAGCGCATCCGCCGCGCCGATGCGGTCGCGGTCTTCCTTGTTCTGGCTGAGCTTCGACTTGACGACGATGCGCTCCGGCAGGACCTCGATGCCGACGATCTTCGTCAGCATGTCCTCGATGTAGGCAGGCTCCGAGTCGGTCATGCGCCACGGCCTGTCGTTGCCTGCGCGCGCCTCGTGACGCCGCGTGAGCCGCGCCACCACGCCACGCACGAACCGAACGTCGTCGTGGATCGTGATCGTGCCGTGCACGTGCACGACCTGGTAATTCCACGTCGGCACCTGGCGGTGAAGCTCGTGCTTGGACGGGTACCAGCTCGGGGACACGTACGCGTCGCCCCCGCGGAAGATCACCAGGACCTGCGCCCCGCTCGACACTTCCTGCCACACGGGGTTCGCGCGCGCGACGTGGGCATGCAGCGACAGCGCACCGTCCGCGCCGGTCACCATCTCGAAAGGAATGTGGTTGGCATCGAGTCCGTGCGGCCCGTTCACGACGAGCGTGCCGAGCGGGTAACTTTCCAGGATGCGCGTAAGCTCGTCGGCTCGTGCGTCGTCGAAATGCGATGGCAGGTACATGAATGTCTCCGCAGCCGTCAGTCGTACGCGATGATGCCATTGTCGACGTAGCACCAGCGCCACGTCTCGCCGGCCTCGAGCGAGCGCATGATCGCGTGGCTCGTCGCAACGAAATGCTTGTGCGCATGGTCGTTCTTCGAGCTCTCGCAGCAGCCCACGTTTCCGCACGCAAGGCACACGCGCAGGCTCACCCAGGTATCGCCGATCGCCATGCATTCGGTGCACCCGGTGTCCGTCGGCGCGACGCCCTTGTCCTGGTCCCGATGCGAGCACGCGACGAGCGGCGGCACCGCCTGCCTTGGCGCGGGCAGCCATCGGGTGGCCGCCGCGGCAAGCAGCATGAGACCCACGATCACGCCGAGGGACACCGCGGGAGTGATGTGCACGAACGCGGACGCGCCGAGCTTGATCGCGACGAACACCAGCAGGGCCGCGAGCGCGTAACGCACGTACGGGAAACGCTCGAACACGTTGCCGACGATCGCATAGATCGAGCGCAGGCCGAGGAGGGCGAACACGTTCGACGTGTAGACGAGGAACGGATCCTGCGTGACCGCGAATACCGCCGGTATGGAGTCGATTGCGAACACGGCGTCCGCCGATTCGACCGCGATCAACGCGACGAGCAGCGGCGTCGCGTAGCGCGCGCCGCCGATGCGCACGGTGAGTCGATCGCCATGGTGCTCCTTCGTGATCGGCAGCAAGCGTCCGATCCAGCTCGAGCAGAGCGTGCACGTCGTCTCGACCCAGAGCCTGCGTTCCTTGTCGTGCCGCGCCATCTGGAGGGCGCCATAGAGGAGCAGGGCAGCCATCGGATACACGATCCACTGGAACTTGGCGAGCAGGAAAAGACCGGCTCCGATGAGCGCCGCGCGCATGACCAGTGCGCCGATCACGCCCCACATGAGCACCTTGCGCTGGAGCGGGCCGACGATGCCCGTCTGCGAGAACACGAGCGCGAAGACGGCGAGGTTGTCGATCGACAGCGACTTCTCGAGGACGTACGCGGTGGCGTACTCGAGCGCCGGCGTCGTGCCGAGGCGCGACCAGATCCACAGTCCGAAGGCGGCGGCCGCCGCGATCCATAGCGCAGTCCACTTCCATGCACGTCGCACCGACGTCGCGGCCGCCCCTCGGCTGGCGAACGTCATGTCGACGACGAGCAGCGCCGCGACGAGCACGACGAAGATGGTCCAGTCGAGCGTGCCAGCGGCGCTCATGGCTGCGCGCGATCGACGGCGGCACAGGCGACTCCCGGCGCCCGCAGCGGAGCCTCGTTCACGCGGGGCGTAGCTTGTGCCGTGCGACCTCGGGGTGGAAGCGGCGGACGGCGAGGTAACCGACGACGACGAAGGCCAGGAACGCGATGCCCTGTGCGACGGCGAACGGCGGCTCGCTTTGCGTCGGTGCGAGCGCCTTCAGCGGTGCGATCTTGAGAAAGCCCTGCACGACCAGCACGAACACGTTGAGATACAGCGAGACGACGGCGCTCACTGCGTAGATCCACCGCCAGTGGCCGGTCGCGCCGTATCGATACAGCGCGAGGACAGCGACGGCCAGCACCGCGAGCGAGATCGCACCAACGATGTGCGACGGCAGGATCTTGTCCACGGGAAAGAAGTACCCGGTCACGCTCGTCAGGATGGTCGTCAGGAGGAATACGAGCGTCCATCCGGGCAACAGTCGCGAACGCGTCATTGCCAGCGTCGCCACCAATCCGGTGGCGATGCCGACCAGGCTCAGGATGACGTGCACCAGCGTGAACGTCGGGATGCTCATGCCAAGGATCATGTCCGCGCTCTCGTGAAATTGACGAGGAATCCTTTTACACCTCGCGCGCGCGCTTGGCGATAACGTGCACGCCTGTAACGCGGATTGCGACACCTGCACCCGTATGATGCGTGCATGCGCGGCGCACTCGACTTCTCGTCCTGGCAATCCGTCCTTACGACGGTTGCGGGGCTCGCCCTCATCTCGCTGGTCGTCGTCGGCATCAGGCTGCTCGTGATGCAGACGGTGCAGCTTCGACGGGAGCGCGAGAACCGCCAGATCAACGAGCGCCTGCGCACGCTCATCGCCGCCTATCGCACGCTCGGCGGATCGTTCACCGGCAATCTCGGGGTCGACCCGACGCACCTTCGCGACCTGCGCGGCGACGACGACCAGTCTGGCGAAGCGTCGCGCGATCCTGCGCGCGCATCCGACCGTCGCCGCCGGGTGCGCGACGCGGTCGAGGCCGCGCTTTCCGACATCATCCTGCTCGGTACGGAAGAGCAAGTGCGCCTCGCTGCGACGGCGGCGCGCGACATGACGGAGGGTCGCACCGTCGAGACCGCCGAGCTCGTCGTCTCGCTGCGCACGTTCATTCGCGACGTGCTGGACCTCGATCCGGTACCTGCCGATGTCCCTGTCCCGAGGCAAGGCCCGACACGGCCCGGCTCGTCCGCGGGAAGGGGCGGGGGCGGCGAGCGTGGCGCAGGCGCCGGAGGCGGTGGCGGTCGCGGCGGTGGCGGCGCAGGTGCTGCGGCCGGCGGCGGCATCGGCATGGGGCTGTCGGATGCGCACGAAGCCGGTGCGCGTCCGCGCGACTGATCGCCGTCCGTCACACCGCAGGCATTGGCCGTCCGCTGCGGCCGCCGCAAAGGACCCCGCAATCGGCGCATCGCGCTCTGCCGCTAGTGGGCATCCACGTATGAAATAGAGATCGAGTGCCACGTTGTAGCTCAACGTCGGCGGTCGACGCGCTACCGCCGGCGGCGATGAAACACACGTTCGTCGCTCCTGCGATTCCCACCATAAGGCGCGGCGCAGCTCGAGGGCATGAACTCGACGCCGCGAACTGCAAAGCAAACCGTGGTCGAGGTCGACGGACAACGATCCATTGCATGCCGCTTCGGCCTATCATGCGAGTGGCGCAGCACAGGCCTTTCGACAATACGAGCGCAAACGCACGCACCATGGCCCTTGCACACGATCGGAAACGCGTCGATTTCAGCGCTTACGCGCCGAAGCATTTCCGCTGGCAGCTCGATCGGCAAGGTCGCGACGATCACGCTCGACCGTCCCGAGCGCAAGAACCCGCTGACCTTCGAGTCGTACGCGGAGTTGCGCGACATGTTCCGCGAGCTCGCGTATGCGGAGGCGGTCAAGGCGGTCGTCCTGTGCGGTTCGGGCGGCAACTTTTGCTCCGGCGGCGACGTCCACGAGATCATCGGGCCGCTCGTCGCGATGCAGGAAACGGGCGACGTCGGCGGGCTCCTCGACTTCACGCGCATGACGGGGGACCTCGTCAAGGCGATGCGCGCGTGCCCGCAACCGATCGTCGCCGCGGTGGACGGCGTGTGCGCGGGGGCCGGCGCGATCCTCGCGATGGCGTCCGACCTGCGCTTGGGCACTTCGCGCAGCAAGGTCGCGTTCCTCTTCGTGCGCGTCGGCCTCGCGGGCGCCGACATGGGCGCGTGCAACATCCTGCCTCGCATCGTGGGCGCAGGACGCGCCGCCGAGCTGCTCTATACCGGCCGCTCGATGACCGGCGACGAGGCGGAGCGCTGGGGATTCTTCAATCGCATCGCCGCGCCCGAGGTCGTGATCGGGGAAGCCACCGCGCTGGCGCACGACCTCGCCCGCGGGCCCACGTTCGCGCATGCCATGACCAAGAAGTGCATCCACGCCGAGTGGAGCATGCAGATCGACGACGCCATCGAGGCGGAAGCGCAGGCGCAGGCGCTGTGCATGCAGACGAAGGACTACGGTCGTGCGTATCGGGCATTCCTCGACAAGCGCAAGCCAGAGTTCGAAGGCGATTGAGCGCGCCGTGACGTCCGACCAGCTCGACTGGCCCTTTTTCGAGGAACGGCATCGCGCGCTCGATCGCGAGGTTCGCGCGTGGATCGCGAGCGCGCCGCCGCACGATGCGCGGGACGTCGACACGGTGTGCCGTGCGTGGGTGCGCGCGCTCGGCGGCGCGGGGCTGCTTGGTCATTGCGTGCCCGCGGCGTACGGAGGCGCCGCGCCCGAGATCGATTCGCGATCCGTCTGCCTGATGCGCGAACGGTTGGCCGAGCACGATGGCCTCGCCGATTTTTCGTTCGCGATGCAGGGCTTGGGCAGCGGCGCCATCTCGCTCGAAGGAAGCGAGCCGCAACGCCAGCGTTGGCTGCCGCGCGTTGCCCGCGGCGAAGCCATCGCGGCATTTGCGCTGTCGGAGCCGCACGCGGGCTCCGACGTGGCGGCGATGTCGATGCGCGCGCATTCGACCGCGAGCGGCTATCGGCTCGAAGGCACCAAGACCTGGATCAGCAACGGCGGCATCGCCGATTTCTACTGCGTGTTCGCGCGCACCTCGGACGAGGGCGGCACGCGTGGCATCTCGTGCTTTCTCGTGCCTGCGCAAACGCCCGGTCTTGCGATTGCCGAACGGCTGCACGTGATGGCCCCGCATCCGCTCGCGCGACTGACGTTCGACGGCTGCGAGCTTCCCGCCGACGCGATGATCGGCGTGCCGGGCAGCGGGTTCAAGCTCGCCATGCGCACGCTCGACATCTTCCGCACGTCGGTCGCTGCAGCAGCGCTCGGATTCGCGCGCCGCGCACTTGCCGAAACCGTCGCGCATTGCAACGCGCGGCCGATGGCGGGCGGCACGCTGGGCGACCTGCCCACCGTTCGCGCGACGCTCGGCGAGATGGCCTCGACCATCGACGCAGGCGCGCTCCTCGCATACCGCGCGGCCTGGCTGCGCGACGTCATGCGCCGCCCGACGACGGCGGAAGCCGCGATGGCCAAGCTCACGGCCACCGAAGGCGCGCAGCAAGTGATCGACGCGGCGGTGCAGCTCCACGGCGCGCGCGGCGTGCAGGCGGGATCGGTGGTCGAGCGGCTGTACCGCGAGATACGCGCGTTGCGGATCTATGAAGGCGCGACCGAAGTGCAGAAGCTCATCGTCGGGCGCGCGGCGATCACCGCGGGCGCGCGACAGTGATCTAGGCGGTGACGACGCGCGGTCGCGATTGCCGCAGCAGCGCTTCGACGTCCCACGGCGTGAGAGGACGCGCGAAGAGATAGCCCTGGCCGCCGTCGCAGCCGAGCTCGAGCAGCTTGCGGCTCTGGAGCTCCGTCTCGACGCCCTCGGCGACAATGCTCTTGCCCATGGCGCGTCCCATCGCGATGATCGCGCGCACCACTTCCTCGCCCTCGCTGCCGCGCGTCATGCGCGTGACGAACGAGCGGTCGATCTTGATCTCGCCGATGGGCAGGTCGAACATGCTCGAGAACGACGAGTAGCCGGTCCCGAAGTCGTCGATGCTGATCTGCAGGCCCGCGTCGCGACAGCGGCGCAGGTTGGGCAGGGCGATCGACAGTCCGTCGATCAACATGCTCTCGGTCACTTCGAGAGAAACGAGGTCGCGACGCACTTCCGCGCGATCGACGGTGTCGAGCACGCGGTCGACGAAGTCGTTCTGCAGGAGCTGCGCGCCGGAAACGTTGACGTGCACCTGCAGATTCGCCGCGGTGGGCACGGACTTCTGCCACATCGAAAGCTGGCGGCACGCCTGGTCGAGCGCCCAGTCGCCGAGCGGAACGATGAGGCCCGACTCCTCTGCCACGCGAATGAAGCGCGACGGCTCCATGGCCCCGCGATCGGGATGGACCCAGCGGCAAAGCGCCTCGACCGCCGACATCTGGCGTGAACGCAGGTCGAAGATGGGTTGATACGCAAGGTAGAGCTGCTGCTGCTCGATCGCGCGGCGCAACGCGCTTTCCATCCACAGCTGCGACGACACTTCGGCGTGGAGCGCGCTGTCGAACATCGCGTACTGGGCGCGGCCCTGTGCCTTGGCGCGGTACATCGCGATGTCCGCGTCGCGCATGACGTCTTCGGGCGAGTTGTATTGCGGGCCGCCCATGGTGATGCCGATGCTGACGCTGGTCGAGAGCTCGGCGGAACGAATGTGCACCGGCTCGGCGACGACCGTCTGCAGCCGCGTGGCGAGGGCGGCTGCGTCCTCCTCGCGCATCTGGCGCGCGAGGATCGCGAACTCGTCGCCGCCGAGGCGTGCGATCACGTCGGTGGGCCGCAGCTGCGCCGCGATGCGCTTGCCGAGCACCACGAGGAGCTCGTCGCCGGCGCGATGGCCGAGGCTGTCGTTGATCGTCTTGAAGCGGTCGCAGTCGAGGAACAGGACCGCGAAACGGAATCGCGGATCCTTGCGCGCGGCCTTGATGGCGCCGTGCAGCTGGTCGAAGAAGTACGCGCGATTCGGAAGGTCGGTGAGGTCGTCGTGATGCGCGATGTGCTGCAGCCGGCTCTCGGCGATGCGGCGTGCCGTCACGTCCTGCACCTGGACGATGAGGCAGGGCGTGTCCTCGTCGGTGACGGGGAAGAACGACGATGCGTTGAGCGCGACGGTGACGACGTCGCGATCGGGGCGCGTGCAGCGAATCTCGACGGAGCACGTGGAGGACGTTCCCGCGATCAGCTGCGCAAGCTCGCCGGCGAGCAAGGCGTGGTCGTCGCGATGGACGAATGCACCCAGGTCGCTACCCAGCAGCTCGTCCGGCGCGCGACTGAGAATCTCGCACAGTGCGGGGTTCGCTTGCAGCAGCGTGCGGTCGTGCGCGACCAGCGCCATGCCGATCGCGGCGTGCGCGAAGGCCTTCTGGAAGCGGTTTTCGCTCTTCTGGAGCTCTTCGAGGTGGCGGGCGGCTTCGGCGGCTTCACGTTCGGCCGCGTCGATTCTTTGCTGTTGGGCGAGCTCGGTGTCTTCGATGTGGCGAAGGTAGAGGCGGTGGGAAAGTACGACGCCGCCGATGACGGGAAGTGCGGCAAGGAAGACACCGATGCCCGAGGCTTTCGTACCCTGCGAACAGCAGCGCAGCCGACGCCCGCACATCCGAGCGTGACGAGGGCCATCCACCAATATTCGCGAAGGACCTTCCAAGGCCGCAGCGGCTTGACCCTGCCTGAGCGTGATGAGCGACGACATGAGTAGCGTCTGCGACGCCAAATAGACGACGGCGAGTGGGAACAGCACCATCACAAGCACGACGAAGGATGGCGCGTCTGACGTGGCTTGCCACCCATTCCCAGGTGTACGCAAACAGCGTCCCACATGCGTACATCGCAAGCGCCGCCATGGCCGGCGCAGCGATTCGACTCGCACAGACGCGTCGTCAAGCGATAGGTTCCGACGCGCCGGCCTCCGCCGCCGCCGCAAGTGCGGCGCACGCCGGCCCGTTCATGAGCAGCACCAGGAAAATGAAGATCTCGCCGCCCGTGAAGGCGACCTTGCCGCGACGTGCGGGGAAACGAACCAACGAGCGCCGGCCATGGCGACGCCCGCCACGACCTGGCCGATAGAGGCCAGCGGAAGAGTTGGCGACCGAGCGAATCGCGAGCGACGATGACCGCCGCACCGAGCGTGGTGGTGATCCACCAATAGGTCTTTGGCACTCAGGTTGTAGTCGTCCATCCGAAGCATGGGATGGTCATCCGGATCTGTTGGCGCCAGTGTATTGGAATCGTTGTAGTTTCCGGTCACGAGTGCGGGGCCGGACTCGCCATAAAGCAAAAAACGCGCCGGGCGTCGGTCCGCCCGACGCGTTTGCGGAGAGGCGCGTCGCGCGCCGATGCTCAGGGCGCGCCGACAGAATGCTGTCGGCCAGGGTCATCCCGTCGGCCAGGATCATGCCATCGGCCAGGATCATGCCATCGGCCAGGATCATGCCATCGGCCAGGGTCATGCCATCGGCCAGGGTCATGCCATCGGCCAGAGTCATGCCATCGGCCAGGATCATGCCATCGGCCAGGGTCATGCCCATCGGCCAGGGTCATGCCATCGGCCAGGATCATGCCATCGGCCAGGATCATGCCATCGGCCAGGGTCATGCCATCGGCCAAGGTCATGCCATCGGCCAGGTCATCCGCGGCCATCAGCCAGGATCATGCCGTCGGCCAAGGTCATTCCACTCGCGTGGAGGATGGCGTCGGCCAGAGTCATCCGTCAGCCAAGGTCATGCCGTCGGCCAACATCATGCCATCGGCGAGCGTCATGCCTTCGGCCCGAAGCGTCTCATCGGCCAACGTCATGCCGTCAGCAGGATCATGCCGTCGGCCAAGGTCATGCCGTCGGCGAGGGTCATGCCGTCAGCCAGCATCATGCCCTGAGACAGCGTTGTCGATTGGCTTTGCGCCGCAGAGGCGAGCGAGGTCACCGGGGCAAACCAGCCGCCCGTGCGCGTGACAAGACTCATCTGTTCCGGCGGCGGCGTCCAGGGCCTTGACGCCCTGCGACAGCACCTTCGTCTTGGATGCATAACGCTGAACGAACGCCTGCGGAAGCGCGCTGCCGCCCGCGAAGTAGACGGGCGTCGTCCGCATGATCAACCGGCGAACCCACAGGAAGTTGGTGTCGTAGATGGACTGGTACTTCTCGAGGAGGGCGCTGCCACCTACAACGTGGACACCGCCGGCTGTGATGATGCCGCTCCATTTCACCGTGTCTCCGTTGATGTTCGACGGCGACGACGGCAGGGAGGCGCCGGTGGCGAGCAGTCGGTCGCCGGACTTGCAGATTCGCGATGTCGGTAGCGCAGAGACTTGGCCACGCGCACTGCGCCGTCGACGTTCAGCAGGCCTGTGCCTTGCTGAATGAGCGCAAGGTTCGGCAGAGGCTGCGCGGTGTATTGGAGAATCGCTTTGACGAGTCCTGGCGTCAGCCCGGGGTTGGCCTGCAACATCAGTGCGACGGTCCCGGCAACCGCCGGAGCGGCGATCGACGTCCCCGACAGTTTCATCAGACGTCCATTGGCTTCCGGCATTGAAGCCTGCGACCTCGAGTTGCGGGTTTTCCGCCGCGATAACACTCGGCGTCGTTCCGCCGTCCTGCCAGCGCACCAACGACCGTGTTGCCCGGTGCAACGAGGTCCGGCTTGAGCAGATTGTCGAAGCGCCGTTTGCCAAATTGGTCGATGACGCCGGTCCGGGTGGGTCCGCGCGAGCTGATCTTGCTGAGCGTTTCGTCGCCGCGCGACACCGTGTCGTGCGGATTGGCCGATCCTACTGTGATGACCGACGGTTCGATGGCCGGCGAGCCCATGGCGCCAAGAACTTCGCCTCCGGCGACGCTTTGCCCCGAGTTGCCGGCCGCGACGACGACCACGATGCCGAGCGACGATGCAGCGCGAACGGCTCTGCACAGCGGATCGCCAAGGAACGACCCGGCGGCTGGTGTGCTGAGGCTGAGGTTGAAAATCCGGATGTTGTAGGCCTTGCGATTCGCAATCGCCCAGTCGATCGCAGCCAGTGTGTCGCCCAGGAATCCGGCACCATGCTCGTCCAGCACTCGGAGATCGACGATCGTTGCCCCCGGCGCCAGACCGGTCGAGTCCGGCGCGCCTGCGATCGCCTGGCCGCCGGCGATCGACGCTACGTGTGTGCCGTGTCCGTAGACATCGGGATTGGCGTTCGCGGAGTTGTCGACAAACTTCTGGAAGGCCTTGTAGGAGCTGCTTCCGGGCGCATAGCCCGTCGATAGGTCGACCGACTTCGTCCAGTCGGTCAGCGACAACGAGCTGATCTTCGTGAAGTCGGCGCTGGCGGTGATGCGCCCGCTTGCTTTGCAATTGCCACTGTTGCCGTTCATCTTGCCGCCGAACGCGGCGTGGCAGCTGTCTATGCCTGAATCGAAGACGGCAATGCCGATGCCCGCGCCCGTGAACGCCGACGGATTCGACGCACGCAACGATCCGGTGCCGGTGATTTGTTCCTCGAAGCTCAGCGTGCGATGCGCGGCGCGATTCGGAACGATGTACGAGATGTCGTCGCGCGCGACGAGGGCGTTGATGGAACTCGCGGGAACGACGGCGAGCAACGCGGGCGTCGCCTGATACTGGTACAGGACGGAGCCACCGGCGGCCAGCACTGCCGCACGAACGGCCGTCAGGCTCGGGTCGGATGACTCCGCGCTGATCACGACCTGGACGTATTGCCCCTTGCTCGTGTTGGCGGCCCACTTCGCGCTGCCGCCGCTGGCGAGCACTTTCTTGAGATCGCTCGAAACTTTTTCCGGCTTCGCGGCGTGCGCGGCGTTGACGCCGGCGCCGAATAGCGCGATCGCAAACAACCCGAGTGGAAGAAGAATCCGCGAAAGCAGGTTCAGCAGATCCGTGCTTGTTTTCGATGACTTATGCACGGTTCGGGCAATGGACGCCACGGTGTTCTCCCCTATGAACGGACGTTCAACGGTGAATGCTACAGAGATCCCATGTCCGAAACAAGGTGTCGCATCAAGGAATGGCAACACAAGATGTCGGTATTTTTTACAAGCCCTACAGCCTGTCGCGGGGGAGGTGGCTGTGTGAAACACGCTGCGACCGGGCAAGTTGTGCCGCGCTGCCGCTAAAACCCCAAGATTTGGTGGGGCGCGCGCCGCCTGTCGGCGGCCTCCTACGCGCCTTCGTGTGTCTGTCTGCTAGCGGCCGTGCGCGCTGCAACCGATGCTTGCCGGGGGATACCAACGGAGATCGCAAAGTGAATAAAATCAATAGCTTCACTGCGGCGTTCGCGGCGTTTGCGACCATCGCCGCCGGCATTGCCCACGCCACGCTGCCACCCGCACCCGAAGCTGCCAAGGCAACCGCAGCCGAGGCAGCCGCGAAGAGCGCCTGGTCGGACAAGGTGGGCGCCTACCAGCTGTGCCTGGCCCAGGACCGCATTGCGGAAACCTATCGGAAGGATCTCAAGGGGTCCGGCAAGGCGGCGCCGACGCCCGTCTCGACGGCTGCGTGCCAGGATCCAGGGCCGTTCGTGACGCCCGTGGCCCAGAAGCCGCTCGAGGCCTCGGGGGCGCACTCGCCTCCCGGCACGGCGACCAGTCCTCCGAGCACGAAGGCGACGGCCGCCGAAACGATGGGTTCGAAAAAGCCGTAACGCGGCGGCGGTACGGGGCCGTCACACCTCTTCGAGCACCGCGACGGGCAGTGTGGCGAGCGCCGCGCCGACGGGAAGCCGTGCGCCCGTCCGCTCCACCAGCGGATGCAGGATTTCGCCCGTGACGACGTTGCGCCATTGCGCGATGGGCACGTCGAGCGTCAGCGTGGTGTCGCCCCACGTCGATTCTCCGACCGGCCATGCGTTCGGCTCGCGGGCGATGGCTTGCCACAGTCGCGGGACGATGCACAGGACGTGCGAGCCGCCGGCGCTTCGGATGAACGCGCACACGTTGTTCTTGTGCGGGCCGCGCACGCGGCACCGCACGATAGGTCGCACGCTCGAACCACGCCGCGCGCCGCTTGCGAAGGTCGAGCAACCGGGCGGTGACCAGGAGCTTGACGCCGCCGTCTTCCCACCCCGCGAGCAGTTCGGTCGCGGTCCGCCGTTGGACCTTGCGCAGCATCGCCTCGCGCGCCGCGTAGTCCACCGGTCGGCGGTTGTCCGGATCCACGAGCGAGAAGTCCCATAGCTCGGTGCCCTGGTACGTATCGGGTACCCCGGGTGCGGTGAGCTTCACCGTCGTCTGGGCGAGGCTGTTGACGCAACCGGCAAAGGCGACCCGCTGCGCGAACGGCATCACGTCGTTGAGGAACGGATTGCGCGACAACGTCCCAAGGGCGCCCTCGACGAACCGCTCGAGCGCGGATTCGTAGGCCGCATTGACGTTGACCCAGCTCGTGTGGACCTTCGCTTCGCGCGCTGCCTTCAGCATGTACGCCTGGATGCGCGCGCGGAAAGCCTCGAGCGTTCGTTGGTTCACCTTTCCGAGCGGCCATGCGCCGACGATCGTCTGGTAGAGCAGGTACTCGTCGTTGGGCGAAGGCGCATCGTCCCCGTCGATCTCCGTGCGATGCCGCCGGTTGAACTGGCGCCATCGCCGAAGCGCGAGCCGCCATGCGCCGGGCATCTCGGACAGCACGTCGATGCGCGCGCGCACGTCTTCGCTTCGCTTGTTGTCGTGGGTCGACGAAGCGAGCAGCGAATGCGGCCAGCGCGCCGCGCGCTGCCGGCATGCCCGGTGGAATGCGCCGACCGTCGAGCCGAACAGCCGCGGATCGCCGCCGACTTCGTTGAGCGACGCGAGCCGATGGAAGATGTAGAACGACGTATCCTCCAGGCCCTTCGCCATCGCCGGCGCGCTCAACTGCTGGAAGCGCATGATGAAGCGAAGGACGTCGCCTGCGGCGGCGTCGCCGTCCTGGTCGTAGTCGCCCCGCAGCACGGCGGCGATGAAGTCGAGCACCGACGTGTCCGCGGCCGTGCTGTGCCGCTTCGCCACCGCGACGGCCCAGTCGACGTAGCGCCGGTCGTCTGCGCTTCGCAGGCGAATCCGTCACGTACGTGCGATACACGGGAAAGCTCGCGACGACCTCGACGAGCGCGCGGCGCATCGCATTCCACGTGAAATCGCGCGTGCGGCGGTCGCGCTTGACGATGCGCGTAAGCACGGTTGCAAGCCGGTTGAGATCGCTGGCGAGCGACTGCACGACGATGTGCGTCTTCGAGCGGAACAGTACGTCGTCGAAATCGAGATGCTCGCCGATGAACCCTGCGTACAGCCGGTCGAACCGCGCCTTCGCGCGTGGATCGACGAACAGCGCGTTCACCTCGCGCATGAAGCGGTAGCCGGTCTCGCCGTGGATGGGCCACGTGTCGGGCAATCGCTCGTGCGCCGCGAGGATCTTCTCGACGACGATGTACGTCGTGCGCCCGCGCGTGTCCGGCGCCGTTCGCCAGCGCTTCGCCGGCGGCGGCCTGCAGCCGCTCGAAATACCGCGCGGGATCGCGCGAGGCCGTCGGGGTGGTCGATGCGCAGGCAATCCGCCTTGCCTTGCGCGAGGAACGCGAGCGCGCGGCGATGCGTTGCCCCGAACACGTCGTCGCGCTCGGCGCGCAAGCGCTGCAAGGTCGTTGATGTCGAAGAAGCGGCGGTAGTTGATGTCGTCGGCCGCGACCCGCCAGAACGCGAGCCGGTAGGCTTGCCCGCCGATCAGCGCGTCGAGGACATCGAAGCTGCGCGCATCGCCCGCATTGCCGTTGATGGCCGCCACGTTCTCCTCGACGAGGCGCGCGGCGTCCGGCATGGTGGCGCACAGCTTCCGCGAGTGCCGCTTTGGCAGCCGCACCGAGCGTCGTCGCGTCGCGCCTGGCTTCCGGCTGCATCGGCACGGCGGCGAAACGGCGCGCGACGCGGCGGAGTGCATTCGCGGCAACGGCTGGGATCCGGCGCAGGTTCGCGAGCAGCACGCGCGAATATTCCGCGGGCCGTATCGGCAGCCGGTGCTCGTAGTACCACAGCGAGAGCTCGCCGCTTTCAGGCGCGAAGCGCAGCGCGATCTCGCCGCGCTCGAGCACCGCGCCGTATTGATCGCCGAGGATCGGCACCAGCACCTTGCCGGCGAGCGTCTTCGTCGGCGGGCGCCCAGTCGATGTCGAAGTACTCGGCGTAGCGCGACGCCTGCCCGTGCTCGAGCACGTCGAGCCACCACGCGTTGTCGGCCTTCAGCACGCCCATGTGATTGGGAACGAGATCGAGCATCAGCCGCATGCCGTGCGCGCGAAGCGTCGCGGTGAGCGCCTCGAAATCGGCTTCCGTGCCGATCTCCGGATTCAATGCTCGTCGTGATCGACGACGTCGTAGCCGTGCGTGCTGCCGGCCCGCGCCTTGAGGAACGGCGAGGTGTACAGGTGGCTGATCCCGAGCGAGGCGAGATACGGGACGATCCTGCGCGCGTCCTCGAAGGTGAAGTCCTGTGCAGCTGCACGCGATACGTCGCGCGCGGGATCACGACGTCGGTCGGCTCCATCACGACGCGCGCCGCGTCCTTCGTCGCGGATCGCGCGGCAGACATTCGCGAAGCGTGCGTCGGCCTCCCAGTCCTCGAGGTCGATGCCGACCTTGCGTCGCCAGTTCGGATGCTGGTCGTCCGTGGTCGCGGGCAGGTTGGCCTGATCCGTCTCGCCGAAGACGTCCTCGAGCTGCACGGACATGAGGGAGCAGGGCGTGCGTGCGACGTAGCGATGCAGCGCAATGACGTCGTCGAGGTCGCCGAGGCCGGCCTGCACGCAGCGCTTCGCGAAGCTTCGCGCGATCGCGGTCGCGCTCCGCGATCGGCGAGGCGATCGCGCAGGTCGCCGGTCGGGAAGAGTCCGAGCGCATGCGCGATGGGCCAGGTCGGTGCCTGCGAAGAATCCGTGCATCGTCGGCAGGTCGTGCGTGCTGACGGAGACGAGCGCCTGGCGCCGGATATTCGTCGGGGCGCTTGAAGTCGCCGTCCGCCGTCGCGCTCGAAATACAGCACGCGATACGACAGCACACCCGCGTCGCGCAACGTGCCGCGCAGCGCGTCTGGCACGGTGCCGAGGTCCTCGCCGACGACGATCGCGCGCTCGCGTGCGCTTTCGTGCGCGAGGACCGCGCACGATTCATCGAGCGGGATAGCTCACGTAGGCGCCTTCGCGCGCCGACGCGCCCTGCGGAATCCAGTACAGGCGCGCGAGCCCCATCACGTGGTCGATCCGAAGGGCGCCGCCGTGGCGCATGTTGGCGCGGAGCAGCGCCTTCCAGGCTTCGAACGCGGTCCTGCGCAGCACGTGCGGGATCCACGGCGGCAGGCCCCAGTCCTGGCCGGTGCGGTTGAAGTCGTCGGGCGGCGCGCCGACGTGCACGCCCGTCGCGAAGAGGCGCGGCTGCTGCCACGTCTCGGCGCCGCCGGGGTTCGCGCCTACGGCGAGGTCGCGGTAGAGACCGATCGACATGCCGGCGTCGCGCGCCGCCTGTTGCGCAACGCCAAGCTGCGCGTCCGCCTGCCATTGCAGGTAGAGGTAGAAGTCGACGTCCTCGGATTCGCGTTGTGCGAATGCGGCAACGCTCCGGATTCGCACGATCGCGATACTGCGCAGGCCACGCGGGCCATCCCCATATCGTGGGATCGCCCGCGGCGAGCTTCGACTGGATCGCGTCGAAGATCGCAGCATCGGCAAGAGCGCCGCCCTGCGCCTGCGCGAAGTCGCGAAACGCGCGGCCGCGGTCGGTCATCGGGCGCAGCTCGCCATCGCGGAAGCGATGGAACAGGAGCCCGAGGACCTGCCGCTTGGCGCTCCACACGCCGGCGTAGTCGACCAACGGCGCCGCGCGCAATGCGGCGATGCGTGCGCGCAACGGTTCGCTCGCGACGAGCGCCTGCGCTTGCGCGCTCTCGCGAAATTCGGGAATCGCTTCGACGTCGAGGTACATGCGGGTTGAGCGCGAGCCGGCTCGACGGGCTGTAAGGGCTGGCCTGCTCGGGCCGGTCGAGGAACAGCTCGTGCAGCGGGTTGACGCCGATGAAGCTCGCGCCCTGCGAAGCGGAGTAGCGCGCGACGTTGGCAAGGTCGGTGAAGTCACCGATGCCCCAGTTGCGGCGCGAGCGGACGGCGTAGAGCTGGACGGCAGGGCCGAAGAGGCGCGCGCCGGGGGCGGGCATGCGGCAGGCCTGGGTACGGATCGGCGCTGGCGCGTTCGCAGCCAGGGCGTCGTCGCTTGCGTGCATCGCATCGAGCAGCGCGCGCTTGGTGGACTCGGGTGTGGCGTGCTCGTTGCCCCAGATGTCGTGGTACGACAGCGCGATGCCGTACGCTTCGCAGAGGCGGTCCAGATCGTCAGTCATGGCCAACCGACCAGCGCACGGTCCACGCGTCGTCCGGCCGCGATTTCCAGATCACGTCGCCCCGGGCGTGGCCCGGCGGCGCATCCGGCATCAGTCGCACGGCAAGGTGCAACGCGCGTCCATCGCGCAGCGCCACATAACGTCGAGCGCCTGCTCGCCGGCGTGATATTGCGCCTCGCCAGCGACGATCGCGTCGAGGAGCGGAACGATGCGCTCCGCGCGAATCGCAAGCAGCTCGCGATAGAGCCGAAGCCACGTCGCATGCGGCTCGCGCGCGATGCGAGTCCCAGTCGAGCCGGCTCTGGGCGACCGTCGACTCGGCGCCGGGATCGGGAATGCTGTTCGCCGCTGGCCTCGTCGTCGAACGGCGGAAACCCCGCGAACTCCGCGCGCCGGCCATCGCGCACGGCGGTGGCGAGATCGCCGCCGAAGTCGCAGAAGAACAGGAACGGCGAATCGGCCGCGAACTCCTCGCCCATGAACAGCAGCGGGATCGAGGGCGCGAGCAGGAAGATCGCGAAGGCAGCTGCGCACGCAGCGGCCGGCGGCGCAAGCGCGTGCAGCCGCTCGCCGAAGGCGCGATTGCCGACCTGGTCGTGGTTCTGCAGGAAGTTGACGAACGCATCGGGCGGCAAGATGCGCGCTCGGCTCGCCGCGCGGCTCGCTGCTTGCGATACGGCGACGCTTCGCCCTGGAACGCGAAGCCTTCGGCGAGGCATCGACCGAGCAACGCGAGCGGGCGTTGCGCATAGTCGGCGTAGTAGCCGTGACGCTCTCGCCGGTGAGCAGGTGGTGCGACGACGTGGTGGAAGTCGTCGTTCCATTGCGCGGTGTACGCGACGCGGCGCATCGGCGTCGTCGTCGCGCGCGAGACGACGGGCCTCGTTGCGGTCGTTCTCGAGCACGAGGTGGATCGTGCGCGCTCGCGGCCCGGTCCCTCGCGCACGCGCGCGCGCGAGCTCGGTCAGGAAATCGGGCGACGGAGTCGTCGACGATCGCGTGCACGGCGTCGAGCCGCAGCCCGTCGACGTGAAACTCCTCGAGCCAGTAGAGCGCGTTGTGCACGAAGAAGTCGCGCACCGGCGTGCTGCGCGCCGCCGTCGAAGTTGATCGCGGCGCCCCACGGCGTCTGGTGGCGGTCGGTGAAGAACGGCGGCGCGATGCGGTGGAGGTAGTTGCCTTCCGGGCCGAAGTGGTTGTAGACGACGTCGACCAGCACCATGAGACCGCGCGCGTGCGCGGCGTCGACCAGCGACTTGCAGGTCGTCGGGCGTGCCGTAGCTCGCATCCGGCGCGAACGGCAGCACGCCGTCGTAGCCCCAGTTGCGCGTGCCCGGGAAATCGGCGAGCGGCATCAGCTCGATCGCCGTCACGCCGAGGTCGGCGAGATAGTCGAGCCGCGACTGCACGCCGGCGAACGTGCCCTCGGGCGAGAACGTCCCGACGTGAAGCTCGTAGATCGACCGCCTCGTGCCACGGACGTCCGCGCCATGCGCCATCGCGTCCACGCAAATGCGCGAGGGTCGACGACGACGCTCGCGCCATGCACATCGTCGGGATTGAAGCGCGACGCGGGATCGGGTACATGCAGCTCGCCGTCGATGCGATAGCGGTATCGCGTGCCCGCGCCCACGTGCGGCGCGTGGTGCCGGTACCAGCCGCCGCCTGCGGCATCCAAGGGCACGATGCCACCGTCGACCTCGATCTCGACGGTGCGCGCCGCGGCGCCCAGAGGCCGAAGTCGACGCCGTCGCTCGTGACGGTCGCCCCGAAGGGCATCGCGTGCTGCCGTGCTATTGCGGGTGACGCGGACGACACAGCAAGACGAGGGATCGGCGGCGCAGCGGATATTCGTCGCCCGCTGCGTACGTCGTGTGCTCGGGGACGGCCGACCCGCTGTGCGTGTCGATGCGGACGTGCCACGGCTCGTCGCCGTTCATCGCAAGCCGGAACGCGATCTCGTCGTCGCTGTGCGTTGAACAGGAGCATGAGATCGTCGTCCTCGACCGGCACGCCGTACTCGTCGCGCTCGCTCAGGCCGCGGCCGGACAGGTGCGCGCCGAGGCAGCGCGCGTGGCCCTGGCTCCATTCCTCGTCGGTCATCTCCTCGCCTTCGGGCTTGAGCCAGACGATGTCCTTCGCGTCGGAATCGCGCACCGCGCGGCCGCGGAAGAACGTGAGACGCCGGAACAGCGGATGCTTGTTGCGCAGCGCGATCACGCGCCGGGTGAAGTCGAGCAGCGCACGGTGCTTCGTCGTCGAGGTCCCAGCGCAGCCACGAGATCTCGTTGTCCTGGCAGTACGCATTGTTGTTGCCGCGCTGCGTGCGGCCCATCTCGTCGCCGCGCCACCAGCATCGGCACGCCCTGCGAGAAGAAGAGGGTCGCGAGGAAGTTGCGCATCTGCCGCAGCCGCAGCGCGCGGATGGCCGGGTCGTCGGTCGGTCCTTCGACGCCGCAGTTCCAGCTGCGGTTGTGCGACTCGCCGTCGCGGTTGTCCTCGCCGTTCGCCTCGTTGTGCTTGTCGTTGTAGCTCACGAGGTCGCGCAGCGTGAAGCCGTCGTGCGCGGTGATGAAGTTGATCGCTCGCCGTCGGCCCGCGGCCGCCGGGCGCGAAGATGTCGCTCGACCCGGAAAGCCGGCTCGCGAGCTCGCCGACCAGTCCGCCGTCGCCTTTCCAGTACGAGCGCACGGCGTCGCGATAGCGGCCGTTCCAGTCGGACCAGCCGGGCGGAAAGCCGCCGACCTGGTAGCCGCCTTCGCCGAGGTCCCACGGCTCGGCGATCAGCTTGACCTGCGACAGCACGGGGTCCTGGCGCGCGATGTCGAGGAACGCGCCGTAGTGGATCGAATGCGTGCTGCTCGCGCGCGAGCGTCGTCGCGAGGTCGAAGCGAAAGCCGTCGACGTGCATCTCGCTCACCCAGTAGCGCAGGCTGTCGAAGATGAGCCGCAGCGCGATCGGGATGCTGCGGTCGACAGCGTGTTGCCGGTGCCGGTGTAGTCGACGTAGTGGCGGCGGTCCTCGGCGAGCCGGTAGTAGACGGCGTTGTCGATGCCGCGGAACGACAGCGTCGGGCCCGAGTCGATTGCCTTCGGCGGTGTGGTTGTAGACGACGTCGAGGATCACTTCGAGGCCGGCGCGATGCAGGCGCTTGACCATCGTCTTGAACTCGCCGAGCGTGCCCGTCGCCGAGTAGCGCATCTCGGGCGCGAAGAAGCCGATCGTGTTGTAGCCCCAGTAGTTGCGCAGGCCGAGCTCGACCAGGCGCTTGTCGTCGACGAACGTGTGCACCGGCAGCAGCTCGACCGCGGTGACGCCGAGGCGCTGCAGGTGATCGATCACCGGCGCGCTGGCGAGTCCCGCGTACGTGCCGCGCAGCTGCTGCGGAACGTCGGGATGCAGTTGCGTCAGCCCCTTGACGTGCGCCTCGTAGATCACCGTGTCCTTCCAGCGGCGATGCGCGGCGGACGGTCGTCGCCCCAGGTGAAGGCGGAGTCGACGACACGGCTCTTCGGGCATGCCGCTCGCGTTGTCGCGCGTGTCGAACGACAGGTCCTCGCGCCGGCTGCCGATGCGATAGCCGAAATGCGCGTCGGACCAGCGCAGCGGACCCTCGATCATGCGTGCGTACGGATCGAGCAGCAGCTTGTGCGGGTTGAAGCGATGGCCGCGCTCGGGCGCGTACGGGCCGTGCACGCGATAGCCGTAGAGCAAGCCGGGCCGCGCTTCGGGCAGGTAGCAGTGCCAGACGAAGTCGGTGCGCTACGGCACGTCGATCCGCTCGACCTCGCGCCGGCCCTTCGGGTCGAACAGGCAAAGCTCGACGCGCTCGGCGTTCTCGGAATACAGCGCGAAGTTGACGCCGGCGCCGTCCCAGGTCGCGCCGAGCGGCGCGGGCGAACCGCGCCAGACGTGCCCGGTGCGCCCGCGGCGGTGGCCACGTCTGCCGCGTCGCCGTCTACGCATGCTCGAGAATGGCGGCGAGCGGAATGGCGATCCAGTCCGGGCGGTTGCGCGAGCTCGTAGCGCAGTTCGTACAGCGCTTTCTCGAGCGTGAACGCGTCGACCAGCCGCGTGAACGTCTCCGTCGCTGCGCGGGCAGGACGCCGCGCCGTCGATCGCGCTCGCGATAGCCGTCGAGGAACGCGTCGGCGGTCTCGCGTCGCCACTGCGCGAGCGGCAGCGTCGCGCGTTCGTGGTCCTCCGGCGTGCGCAGCCGCTGCGCCGCGACCGCGGTGGCGTAGCCGAACGAGCGCAGCATGCCGGCCACGTCGCGCAGCGGCGAGTGCTTGGCGCGACGCTCGTCCAGCGGGCGCGACGGCTCGCCCTCGAAGTCCACGATCACGAAGTCGTGCTTGCTGATCAGCACCTGGCCCAGGTGGTAGTCGCCGTGATAGCGGGTCTTCGCCGCGTCGATCGCATCCGGAACGATGGCGCTTGCGTGACCGTGAAGCGCCTGCGACATGTCGAGCAGCCGCTGCGCGTTCTCGCGTACGGCGTCGGGCAACGTCTCGACGCGGGCCTGCAGCAGCTCGATGGTGATCGTCGCCTCGTGCTGCAATTTCCTGCGCAATGCGGCGACGTCCTCGTCGGTGAACGGCTCAGGCTCGAATGCCGGATCGCCCGACGGTTTCGCGCAATGCGACGTGCAGTTGCGCGGTCCGCATGCCGAGCGTGTGCATGAGCGAGCGGAAGCCGCCGCGCACGGAGCGTCGCGACGGTCCACGGGCGCGTCGCAGCGTCTGCCGGCGCGCGAGCGCGTCGTCGACGAGGCGCGGCGAGGTGCGCGATCGTGTAGTCCCAGCCGCTGCCTTCGTTGGACACGTACGCATGCAGCACCGCGACGGCGGTCGTCTCGCCGTCCGCCGTCGACGTGCTCGAGGGATCCGAGCAGCGCCGCGATGTTGGAGAAGGGCGACACTTCGGTGAGGAAGCGCCCGATCTCGATCTCGGGATTGATGCCGCGGCGCAGCCGCCGATATCCCTTGAGGACGAGGCGCTCGCCCATCACGACGAGCGTGTTGCTCTGCTCGAAGCCGGGATGCTTCACGGCGAAGCTCGGCGACGTCGACGTCGGCAAGCCGGGCGGTCGACCGGTAACGCAGCTCGCCGCCTGCGATGGCGCGCGTCGCGTCGTCGCGCATTGCGCCGACCGTCGCGCGGCAGAAGGCGTCGTCCCAGAACGCGTCGTAGAGCACGCCGACGCGTGCACGCTGCCGCACGCCGGGCGAGCGTGCAGTGCAGGAGCGCGTCGATGCCCGCGCCGTCGCCTTCCTCCCACGCGAGCGCCAGCGGAAGCGAGTACGTCTGCCGGCTGCCGCCTTCGAGGTCGACCTGCACCATCGCGAGGAGCCAGCTGCCGACCGGCGTCTGCCATTCGTCCCTGCTCGAGGAGGTGCGCCTGCTCGATGACCCGGCCCTTGCCGCGCGAACCACCGCTGCTGCGGAAGGATCTGCGGCAGCACTTCGCGCTCGAGCTGCTCGCGCACGCGCCGCGCGAGAAGCGCGCGGACAGGTCCGTCGCCGCAGGGTCGCGCCGCGAGAGCGCGGCCATGAGGCCTTCGGGAATCACGAGAACCGGGAACTCGACCGGCACCGGGCGCTCGACGTGCCACTTCGGGATAGTCGCCGTCGGTCGTGAGCTCGAACCAGTAGAAGCCCCACGGCGGCAGCGTGAGGAGGTAGGCAGCTCGCCGATCGGCGGGAACGGCGTGTTGCCGAGCAGCTCGACCGGAATGCGGCCCTTGAACTCGCGCAGGTCGAGCTCGACCGGCTGGCTCGAGCGCGCGAGATTGGCGACGCACAGGATCACCTCGTCGTCGTGCTCGCGCAGGTACGCGAGCATCTTGCGGTTGCCCGGCCGCAGGAAGCGAACGGTGCCGCGCGACAGCGCAGGATGCGCACTTGCGCGCGCGATGAGCCGCTTCGTCCAGTTGAGGAGCGACGCCGTGCTGCGCGCCTGCGCCTCGACGTTGACCGCGGCGTAGCCGTAGACCGGGTCCATGATCGGCGGCAGGTACAGGCGCTGCGGGTCGGCGCGCGAGAAGCCTGCGTTGCGATCCGGGCTCCACTGCATCGGCGTGCGCACGCCGTTGCGGTCGCCGAGGAAGATGTTGTCGCCCATGCCGATCTCGTCGCCGTAATACAGGACCGGCGAGCCGATCATCGACAGGAGCAGGCTCTTCAGGAGCTCGATCTTGCGGCCGGTTGTTCTCCATCAGCGGCGCGAGCCGGCGGCGGATGCCGAGGTTGATGCGCATCTGCCGGTCGGACGCGTACGTCCGGTACAGGTAGTCGCGCTCGCGCTCGGTGACCATCTCGAGCGTGAGCTCGTCGTGGTTGCGCAGGAAGATCGCCCACTGGCAGTTCGGCGGGATGTCCGGCGTCTGCCCCATGATGTCGATGATCGCGTGGCGATCCTCCTCCGCGAGCGCCATGTAGATGCGCGGCATCAGCGGGAAGTGGAACGCCATGTGGCATTCGTCGCCGTCGCCGAAGTAGGGCCGCACGTCCTCCGGCCACTGGTTGACTTCGGCGAGGAAGAAGCGGTTCTGGTAGTGCGCGTCGAGCTCGGCGCGCATGCGCTTCAGCACGTCGTGCGTTTCCGGCAGGTTCTCGTTGTTGGTGCCGTCGCGCTCGCGCAGGTACGGAATGGCGTCGAGGCGCATGCCGTCGACACCCATGTCGAACCAGTAGCGCATCACGCGCATGACGGCCCGCAGCACGCTGCGGATTGTCGAAGTTGAGGTCCGGCTGGTGCGAGAAGAAGCGGTGCCAGTAGTACTGCTTCGCCACCGGGTCCCACGTCCAGTTCGACTTTTCCGTGTCGGTGAAGATGATGCGCGTCTCGGGCCAGCGCGTGTCGTCGTCGCACCAGACGTAGTAGTCGCGCTTGATCGAGCCGCGCGGGGCGCGCCGCGCCGCCTGGAACCACGGGTGCTGGTCCGACGTGTGGTTGATGACGAGCTCGGTGATGACGCGCAGCCCGAGGCGGTGCGCTTCGCGCAGGAAGTGGCGGAAGTCGGCCGCGTGCCGTAGTGCGGGTGCACGCCGTGGTAGTCGGCGATGTCGTAGCCGTCGTCCTTCAGCGGCGACGGGTAGAACGGCAGCAGCCAGACCGTGTTGACGCCGAGGTCGCGGATGTACGGCAGGCTCTGCGTGAGCCCGGGAAAATCGCCGATGCCGTCGTCGTTGCTGTCGCGGAACGCCTTGACGTGCACCTGGTAGATGACCGCGTCCTTGTACCAGAGCGGATCGCCTGCCGTGAGGACCGGCGTCGCCGGCGTGGCAGGCGACGCGCCCTGTTCATGGAAGCGCGTCATTGCGGTGTCGTGCGCGTGACGAGGAATACGTGCGCCGGCATCTCCTGCGGCCGCAGCTCGACGTAGTTGCGCGCTCCCGTCCACCGATAGCGCGCATCGGTCAGGAGGTCGTGCACTTCGAACGTCTCGTCGTCCTCGAGGCCGAGCTCGTCGAGCGCAAGCGACGTCCATCCCGACTGCGCATTGCGCGGGTCGAGGTTGACGACGACGAGCACCACGTTGTCGAAGTCTTCGGTCGTCTTGGAGTAGCAGATGAGCTGCTCGTTGTCGACGTCGTGGAACTCGAGCCGCTCGTTGCAGTGCAGGGCTGCGTTGGCGCGGCGAATCGCGTTGAGGCGGGCGATGAGCGTGCGCAGGCTGTCCTCGCGCTCGCGGTCCCACGCCCTGATCTCGTATTTCTCCGAGTCGAGATATTCCTCCGAGCCGGCTTCGAGCGCGGCAGGTGCTCCATGAGCTCGAACGCCGGGCCGTAGATGCCGTAGTTCGCCGCCAGCGTGCCGGCGAGCACGAGCCGCACGATGAACGCTGCGCGCAGCCCGGTCTGCAGGTATTCGGTCAGGATGTCCGGCGTGTTCGGCCACACGTTGGGCCGGAAGTAGTCGCGCGACGGATCCTTCGAAAGCTCGGTGAAGTATTCGGTGAGCTCTTCCTTGGTGTTGCGCCACGTGAAGTACGTGTACGACTGCGAGAAGCCGACCTTGGCGAGCCGGTGCATCGGGTGCGGCCGCGTGAAGGCTTCGGCGAGGAACACGACCTCCGGGTGCTCGCGCCTTGATCTCGCCGATGATCCACTCCCACATCGGAAACGGCTTGGTGTGCGGGTTGTCGACGCGGAACACGCGCACGCCGTGCGTCGATCCAGTGCGTCGAAGACGCTCGAGAAGCTCCTGCCACAGCGCCTTCCAGTCGGCGGACTCGAAGTCGAACGGATAGATGTCCTCGTACTTCTTCGGCGGATTCTCGGCGAACTGGATGGTGCCGTCGGGACGATGGCCGAACCACTGCGGATGCGCGTTCACGTACGGATGATCGGGCGACGTCTGGAACGCGATGTCGAGCGCGATCTCGATGCGCTGCGCGCGCGCCGCCTCGACGAGACTGCCGGAAGTCGGCCTCGCGTGCCGAGCTCCGGATGGATCGCCTTGTGGCCGCCCGCGGCGCGCGCCGATGGCCCACGGGCTGCCGGGGTCGCCGGGCGACGCGACGAGCGCATTGTTGCGGCCCTTGCGCTTGGTGGTGCCGATCGGGTGGATCGGCGGCAGGTACAGGACGTCGAAGCCCATGTCGGCGACGTAGGGCAGCAGCGCCTCGACGTCGGCGAACGTGCCGTGCGCGCCGGCCGTCGCCGGCCGAGCGCGGGAACATCTCGTACCACGACGGAAAATCCGGCAAGCGGCGGCTCGACGGCGATGGAAAGCACCGGCTTCGTCGTCGTCGGCGAGGCGGCGATCGGCGTAGCGCACGGCGAGCGCGGCGAGCTCCTCGTCGAGCGCCGCGATGCGCCTCGCGATCGGGATCGCCCGCTGCGGCGAGTCGCGTGCCCCAGTCGCGCAGCGAGCGTGCGTCGGCGCCGCGTGCGCGTCGCGCAAGGTCGGCCGATGAGCGCAGCGCCGACCTGCGAGCGCGACTTTCGATGTCGTCGGCGTCGGTCCAGCGCGGCAAGCTCGTGCCGCCACGTCGCGAACGCGTCGGTCCAGGCGATGATCGCGTACTCGTACGCGCCGACGTCGGGGACGTCGAACTGCGCGCGCCAGCGGTCGTTGCCGAGCGGCGTCATCTCGACTTCGGTCCAGGCGGCCACGCCGCCGCGGCGATGCAGCAGCACGCATCGCAGCGACATCGTGGCCGTCGGCGAAGATGTCCGCCTCGACGACGACGCGGTCGCCGGCGCAGCGCTTGGCGGGAAAGCGGCCGCCGTCGACGCACGGCGACGATGTTCTCGATGATCACCCGCCTGCGCTGCGCGGGCGCAAACGCGCCGGGCGCGTCGCTTTGCGCAACCGACGCCTGTGGCGTCGAGCGCTGGGTGCGGGGCGCTCCCTCGCCGTTCCCCTTCATGGCGGCGCGAGGAACAGCACGCCAAGCGGCGGCAGCGTCAACGGCAGCGATTGCGCGTGCGAATGCGCGGCGACGTCCTCGGTCGCGACCTCGCCCAGGTTACCGACGCCACTGCCGCCGTAGCACGGTGCGTCGCTGTTGAGCACCTCGCGCCATGCGCCCGCGCGGCGGCACGCCGAGGCGATAGCCGAATCGCGCGCACCGGCGTGAGGTTGCAGACGACGAGCATCGGCGCGCCGCCGTCGCCCGGATATCGCAGGAACGCGATCACGCTGTTCTTCGTCGTCGGCGTGCGACATCCACGCGAATCCCTCCTGCGACGAAGTCGGCGGCGTGCAGCGCGGGCGTGCGCGCGAGCAGCCGGTTGAGGTCGCGCACCCACGCCTGCACGCCGGCGTGATACGGCTCGCGCAGCGAGGTGCCAGTCGAGGCTCGCGTCGTGGTTCCATTCGCGCCACTGCCCGAGCTCGCCGCCCATGAACAGGAGCTTCTTGCCGGGGTGCGCCCACATGTAGCCGAACAGCAGGCGAAGGTTCGCGAAGCGCTGCCAGTCGTCGCCCGGCATCTTGCGCATCAGCGAGCCCTTGCATGTGCACGACCTCGTCGTGCGACAGCGGCAGCACGAAGTTCTCGTTGAACGCGTACCAGAGGCTGAAGCGTGATCTGGTCCTGGTGGAAGCGGCGGTGAACGGGATCGCGCCGGAAGTAGGCGAGCGTGTCGTTCATCCATCCCATGTTCCACTTGAGGTCGAAGCCCAGCCCGCCTTCCGACGTCGGGCGCGAGACCTTCGGCCACGCCGTCGATTCCTCGGCGATCGTGCTGCACGTCCGGATACGACACCGTACGACCGCGTCGTTGAACTGCCGCAGGAATTGCACCGCGGCGAGGTTCTCGCGTCCGCCGTGCTCGTTGGGAATCCATTCGCCCGGCTTGCGCGCATAGTCGAGATACAGCATCGACGCGACGGCATCGACGCGGATGCCGTCGATGTGATAGCGGTCGAGCCAGAACATGCGCGCTCGACATCAGGAACGCGCGCACCTCGTGGCGGCTGTAGTTGAAGATGCAGCTTCCCCACTCGGGGTGGATAGCCCTGGCGAGGATCGGCGTGCTCGAACAGATGCGTGCCGTCGAAATAGGCGAGCCCGTGCTCGTCGTTGGGAAAGTGCGACGGCACCCAGTCGAGGATCACGCCGATGCCCGCGCTGGTGCAGCTGGTCGACGAGCGCCATGAAGTCGTGCGGCGTGCCGTAGCGCGACGTCGGCGCGAAATAGCCGGTCGTCTGGTAGCCCCACGACCCGTAGAACGGGTGCTCGGTGACGGGCATCAGCTCGACGTGCGTGAAGCCCATGTCGAGCGCGTAGTCGGCGAGCGGGTCGGCGATCTCGCCGTAGCTCAGGAGCCGGTCCGGCGACGCCGGGTCGCGACGCCACGACCCGAGGTGCATTTCGTAGATGGACATGGGCGCCGACAACGCGTTCGCGTGCTTGCGCTCCCGCATCCATCGCGCGTCCTGCCACTCGTAATCGAGCGACGCGACGACCGAGGCGGTGCGCGGCGACACCTCCGCGGCAAAGGCGAAGGGGTCGGACTTGTCCGCCTGATAGTCGCTCACCGCTGAGCTGACGCGGTACTTGTAGCGATGGCCGACGTGCGCGCCGTCGACCTGCGCTTCCCAGATGCCGGACCCGTCGCTGCGCGGCGCAAGCGGATGCGACCGTCCGTCCCATCCGTTGAAGTCGCCGACCACGGCGACGCTGCGCGCGTTGGGCGCCCACACCGCGAATCGCGTGCCGCCCGGATTCGCATGCGCGCCCAGGCGCTCGTACAGGCGCTGATGCGTGCCCTGGCGGAACAGGTACGTATCGAAGTCCGATAGCGCGGGCGCGACCTTGGGTGCGACCGGTGCGACGGTTCTGGGAGTTGCGGGAACGCGCACCGTCACGGCGGGAGGAGAACGTCGTGCATGATTGTTGATTATGTGAAGCGCTTCGACTGTATTACAGCGCCAGCATATGCCGTAATCGGCGTTTGTCCTACTGTCGACGCAGCGATACGCGCGGACGATCGCGCACGGGACGCATGCTCGTGCATGGGTTCGAGGGAAACGCTGCCACGGACCACGCAGCTAACCGGCGATCGTAGCGTTCGAAGGGATCGTGGCCTGTGCGACGGCGTCCCATTCGCGTGTAGGCGCGTGCACGAACGTCGTAAAACAACGCGTTATGACCGGAAAACTTTTCTCATCCGCACGTAGCGGCACAGTCCAAACGTCTGCTTTGCCTCATGTTTGTGCAAGGCATGCCAATTGCTGGCTTTATCCGAACCATGAAGATCGACGTCAACCGCAACGACGATATGCGGTACTGGTCGGAACGTCTCGGCGTCTCTCGTGCGCACCTTGCCGCCGCGATTGCGGCCGCGGGCCCGAAGGTGGACGACGTGGAGGCGTGGATTCGGTCGACCCGTCGCTCGCCGCGCGACCCCGTGCGCCAGCACGCACGTCGCAAGCTTGCTTTCCATTCGTTCGACTGAGTTTTCCTTTCGGTTGAAGCCGGCACGGACCCGGGCTTCCGGGTCCGCACCGGCTGCATGAAGCGACTGCGTTGCGCCTAGCTCCTGTCGAATCGCGAGGCCGGCACGTCGTCGACCGTGATCCGATCCCACGCCGCCCGCGTCGCGTGCTTCGCCTCGTCCCACGTCAGGCGCGACGCGCCACGAAACGAGTTCCACTCCTGCGCGAGCGTCGGCTCGTTGTCGTCGAAACCGCCGTGGTAGCGCGACCGGCTCGTGTAGCCCAGCCGGTATGCGGGCCCGTAGTCGTCGTACGTGCGGCCCGACGAGTAATACGGCGCATCGACGTACGCGTCGCGCCAGTACGCGTCTTCCGCTTGCGGGTTCACGACCGTGCCCGCGCCTTTGCCCGCCGCGCCACCGGCAGCTGCGCCGATCGCAGCACCCGCGACCATGCCCACCGGCCCTGCGGCCGCACCGATCGCCGCGCCCGCGGCGGCACCGCCGCCCGCGCCGACACCGGTCGCGAGATTGTGGTTGCGCAAGTCGTCGCGCGGCGCGGGGTTCACGACCTCGGCCGCGCCTTCGCCCGCCATCCCGCCGGCAATGCCGCCGATGGCCGCGCCCGCCGCCATGCCGATCGGGCCGCCGACGGCGCCCACGCCCGCACCGGCCAGTGCGCCAGCGCCAGCACCGGTTCCGCGCGCGAGGTTGTGATCTTCACGACGATCGGTCGTCTCTGGATTCACCACTTCCGCGGCACCCTTGCCCGCCAGTCCGCCAGCGACCCCGCCGATGGCCGCACCCGCCGCCGTTCCGATCGGTCCTGCGACGCTGCCCACCGTCGCGCCTGCCATGGCACCGCCCGCGGCGCCGACTCCCGTGCCGATATTGTGTTGCTCCGGCTCGCCGCCGAAGGTCGGATTGACGGCTTCGCCTGCAGCGTGACCGGCGAGACCGCCGGCGATCGCGCCGACGACCGCACCCGCTGCCGCGCCGACTGGCCCGGCCACGGCGCCCATCGCCGCACCCGCAAGCGCGCCGCCTGCGGCGCCGACGCCGGTGCCGACCGGATGCGAGCCGGGCTCGTCGGTCAGCGGATCGAGGTTCAGGTCACCGACGCTCGGGTCGTTCGGGTTGACGCGCGTCGTCGTCCTCGGGGGAACATTGTTTGCCATCTACTTCTCCTTGAAGTGAATACGATGATTGGCGCGGTCGTGTGATCCGCGATCCCGACGCAATCCTCGTCGTCAGCATGAAGAAGCGATATCGGTGACCCGCGTAAACGCGGATCGGACAAACGCCCACCGCGACAACCGGTTGTCAGCGACAGGCGATCAAGGTGACGTAGTCGCCGGCGACGCCGATGCCCACGTGCGTGACGCGCGCGTCGAGCATGTTGCGGTCGTGGCCCGGCGAGTCTTGCCACGCCCTCAGCTGGCCGGCTGCCGTGGGGTAGTTCCAGCCGACGTTCTCGACGCACATTCCATAGCCGGACCGGCCAAAGCGCGCCTTGAAGTCGTCGTGGCCCAGGCGCTTCGCGCGCACCATGGCGGCGCTGTGCTCGCGCGCCAGGTCGGAAAGCGTCGGGTCGACCGTGAGCCTGGCGGTGTGCCTGGTTGCGCGATAGTCGTTGACGAGCGATGCGAGCTCCGTCGCGTAAGCCGCCGGCTCGGCGAGCGTGGCAGCACGCACCCATCCGACGACGCACAGGGCAACCAACCCGGCGGCGCTACGGAATCGCATGGGGATAAGCCTCATCCATCCTGGCAACGAATTCGTCAAGCTGTTGCTTCGGCAGGCGCGCGATGCCCGCTGCCGCCTCGCGCCCGTTGCCGCCGAACAGGCGGCAGAACGCATCCGCGCCCAGCGGCGCGGCGCGCGGCGCGCGCACGCTGACTGCGTAGTCACCGTCCTCGCGCACGGTGACGACCGCGTGCGCGAGCGCGCGGTGGGCGTTTGCCAACTCGTTGCCCAGGATGCCGCGCACCCGGCGGGCCCAGGGCGCGTCCGGCAGCACGTACACCTGCACGCCGGGCCGTACGTACGCGGGCTCCGCGTCCTGCGCGAGCGCGATGTCGCGGCGGCGCGCCGCGTCGGTCGCCGCGTAGGCGGGGCTCGTGGCGATGAAGCGAAGCGGATCGGCCGCTGCGATGAGCAGGCGTGCGAGCGTCGCGGGCGGAATCAGCGCGTCTTCGACGCGGTCGCTGTAGCTGTTGTGGGTCAGCGCGTCCGCCAGGTCCTTCAGCCCGTCGAGCCCGCCGGCGTTGATGGCCAGCGGCGCCGCAAGGTCGAACGCGGCGTCGATCAGGTTGTCGCCGAACGCGGCGACCACTGCCCAGATGCGTTGGCGCCCGTGCAGATGCCGGTCGACCAGCATTCCCGTGCATACGCCGGCCGACGTGTCGATGTGGGAGACCACGCCCGCGGGCATCGGTTCGTCGCCCGCGAAGTGATGGTCGAAATACTCGACCGCGGCCCCCGCCTGCGCGAGGCGCTCGAGGGCGGCGCGGTTCGTGTGCGCCGACACGTCGAGCACCGTGACGGTGTCGCCCGCGTGCGCGTCGACGCGGTCGAGCAGCGCAATGTCGCGCTTGGTTCCCGTGACGAAGGCCGAGTCGCGTGGGTGCGCGAGACGCAGCTGCACGATGGAGCAGATGCCGTCCGCGTCGCCGTTGAAGACGTCGTAGTGCACCCGCGTGACGATACTACTTTGCGGTCCTACGGTGCCGCTATGGCGTCGGAAACGATCTCCGCGATGTCGCGGACCATGATGGCTTCCGCTTCCGGCATGGCTTTCGCGGCGTCGGACATCATCACGGTGCAGTACGGGCACGCGGTCGCGATGACCGTCGGCGACAGGGGCGTCGCCTGCGCCATGCGCAGCATGTTCGGCCGCCTGCCGGGCTCGTCGAGCCACATGCGGCCGCCGCCTGCGCCGCAGCACATCGACTTCTCGCGATTCAGCGGAAACTCGAGCAGCGGCTCGCGCAGCACCGCGCCTAGCGCGTCGCGCGGCGCTTCGTAGATGCCGTTGTGCCGCGCGATGTAGCACGGCTCGTGGTAGACCACGCGACCCGGCAGCGGACGAACGCGCAGCCGGCCTTGCGCGAGCAATTGCGACACGAGCTCCGTGTGATGCACGACCTCATAGCGTCCCGCCCAGTGCCGGATACTCGTTGCGAAGCGTGTTGTAGGCGTGAGGATCGCAGGTCACGATCCGACGGACGCCGAACTCGTCGAGCGTCGCGATGAGCGACCTGGCCAGTGCCTGGAACAGCACCTCGTTGCCGCAGCGCCGGACGCACTCTCCGGTGGAGGTCTCGCGCGCGCCGAGGATCGCGATGCGCACGCCGGCGGCCTGCATGACGCGGGCGAACGCGGCGGCGATCTTCTGTCCGCGCGCGTCGAACGATTGGGCGGATCCGACGTAGAAGAGATAGTCCGCCTGCGCGATGTCGTCCGCGCACTGCGCGATGGGCACGCCCGCAGATGCGGCCCAGTCGCCGCGCGTGTCGGCCGGCAGCCCCCACGGGTTGCTCTGCACTTCGTACGCCGCGAACACCGCGCGGAGCTCGCGCGGAAACGCCCCGTCGATCATCACGCGATGCTGTCGCATGCGCATGAAGCGCGGCAGGTGCTCGAGCTCGATCGGGCACGCCGCCTCGCAATACCCGCACGTCGTGCACGACCAGAGGGTAGCGTCGCTCACGACGTCGGGAACCAGCGCGGGCAGTTCCGCGCCGGAGGCGATGTCGCGCCGCGCGCCCAGAAGGTGATGCTTGATCGCGTCGTTGACGTCCTTTTGCGAAAGCGGCATGCCCGCCTGGAAGGCAGGGCAGGCGTCCTTGCAACGCCCGCATTCCGTGCAGGTGAACGCGTCGAGCCCTTCCTTCCACGTGAGATCGCGCGCCGTGCCTGCGCCTAGGCGCAGGTCTTCCTGCTCCATCGCGCGGTCGACGTCGATGAACGGAACGGCGTTGGCCGCCGTGCCGCGGCGAAAGAACAGCGTCGGCAGCGCGGTGACGATGTGGAAGTGCTCGCCGAGGGGCAGGATGACGAGAAAGGACAGCACGAGCGCAAGCTGCAGCCAGTACGACGCGTGATAGCCGATCGCGAGCCACCCCGCCGGCAGCGATGCGACAGCCGATGCGAGAGCGCCGCCGGCAAACGCAAACGTGCGCTCGTGCGCGAGCGCCGGGTCGCTCGCCGAGAACAGCGCAAAGCGGAAGGCATCGAAGGCGAGGTCGGTGACCATGATGGCGATGATGAGGCCGAGCACCAGCAGGGCCTCGCGGTTGGGCGTCAGGCGCGCCGGCTTCTGCACGAGGCGGCGGTACAGCGCGTAGCCGCAGGCAGCGAGCACCGCGATCTCGACGCCGTCTTTCGCGGCGGCGAAGAGGTTGCCCAGGGCGCCGGGCAGCGTCACGCCGGCGTCGTACCCCATTGCGAACAGGTGCAGCTTGCGCACCAGCAGGGTGACGAATCCGGCGAAGATCACGGCGTGCATCAGCCCCGGCTTCCATTCGCGGCGGATCATGCGCGATTGCAGGAAGCCGTTGGCGAGCACGCTGCGCAGGCGCTGCCACGGGCGATCGACACGCGAGTCGCTCGCAAGGTGCCGCAGGATGGCGAGCTTGCGCGCGGCGAGGACGGCGAATCCCGCCAGCGCGACGGTCAGCATCAGCGTGACCGCGATCGGACCCATCGCCCGCTAATCCGTGACGACGACGCGCGCGCGCTCGCTCGCGTCGAGCGGCTCCTGGCTGCGCAGTTGCGCATCCAGCACTGCGAGCCCGGCGTCGGATGCGTCGTCGCCGCGCATCGAGCGTTCGACGACCCGCTCGCGCAGCAGGCTCACCGCGCAATCGAACGACGCGATCGAGAACGGCACGCCGACCTCGTGCGCAAGGTCCAGGAACAGCGACCGCTGCCAGCGCCGCAGGAACGTGCCGTCGACGATGACCGGGAAGCGTGCCTTCAGCGCGATGCGCGCGATGTCGCGGGCGCGCTCGTACGTGGAACGAGTCACCCCATCTTCATAGAGGCTGCCGGGACCGCGCTCGGTGGCGGCCATGCGACGCAGTCGCTTGCGCTCGACGTCCGTGCGTATCCTGATCGCGCCCGTTCGCTCGAGCATTGCCTGCGAACCGGTCGTCTTGCCGGAGCCGGACAGGCCGTGGGTGACGACGAGCGTGGGCCCGGGCGGCCAGGCGAGCGCATGCGCGACGTCGAGATAGCGGGCGGCCTCGGCCATCGCGTCGTCCCGGGCATCGCCCTGGCGCGCGCGCTCGCAGGCGACCATGGCGCGCACCAGCGCGCGATAGACGGCATAGAAGGGCAGCACCGCGAGTCCCTCGTAATCGCCAGTGATAGCGAGATAGCGATCGAGGAAGCGGCTCGCAAGATCGGCGCGCCGGCGGAAGCGCAGGTCCATGACCAGGAACGCCACGTCGCTCATCATGTCGATGAAGCGCAAGTCGTCGTCGAACTCGATCGCGTCGAACGCGGTCGGCATGCCGTCGATGGAGACGATGTTGCCGAGATGCAGGTCGCCGTGGCACGCGCGCACCGAACCCGCCACACGCCGCCGCTCGATGGTGCCGGCGATCGCCGCATGCTCCGCCCGGGTCCATGCGAGCAGCGCATCGATCGCGCCGCGGTCGCCCGGGCCGCCGGCGAGGCGCTCGATCGTGCGCTCGGCGTAGCCCAGGACGCACCGGGCGTCCGAGCGCGTCCTGTCGATCGCCGCGTGCAGGTGCGCATCGGCCACCTTGCGGGCCAGCGCGTCGATCCAGTCGGGACCGATCTCGCCGCGCGCGAGCGCATCGGCCGCGATCGCCTCCTGCGGGAATTCGCGCATCCGCAATGCATGGTCGAGAACGACGCCGGTGCCGCCGACGTGCGGCGCGTCGACGGCGCCGGTGATCGCGACGACGTCGAGGTAGAGGTCCGGCGCGAACGCGCGGTCGATGCGAAGCTCGCGGTTGCAGTCGCGCCGCCGCGATGCGAGCGAGGTGAAGTCCGCGAAGCCCAGGTCCACCGCCTTCTTCAGCTTGTACGCGATGCCGCCGGTCAGCAGGACGTACGACAGGTGCGTTTGCAGCACCCGCGTGGCGTGCAGCACCCGGCCGAGCGCATCGATCATGCGCGCCTGGGAACCGGCATCGATCTCGACGGAACCGCGCATGGCGTCATGGTGACGCCGGGCGGGCTTCTACTCGTTGATCGCCGTCAACACGGGCCACGTCTCGTTGGCGTGGCGCAGGAGCGCGGGCTCCGCACGGCAGCGGCCGATGAAGTCGCGGACCTCCGCGGTGCGCCACGCGTCGCGATATGCCGTCCAGGCTGTTTCGAGCGAGTCGACGCGAAGGTCGGCCGGCGAGAACGGCAATGCATTGAGGAGCTTGACCTTGCCGTTCGGCACCACGAGCAGCATGGCCTGCGGCGAGGCGAGGCGTGTCTCCATCTCGGTGACGATGTCCCACGGATAGATCGCAAGGCCGATACGTGCACCGCATGCTTGCGCGTGTGCGCGAAGCGCGTTCGCCGCGCGCTGCCAGGCCTCGTCCGTCAGTCCGATGGCATCCCACGCGAGAGCCGCGCGCCCGATGCGCATGGCCGGTCCGGTGACGAATGCGCTGCACCCGAGCGACACGGCCAGGTCGAAGGCCGCGACGATCTCGTCGACGTTAAGACGCGTGGGCACGAACACGAATTGCGGGGCGACGCCCCGCGACACGAGACGGCCGATCGCTGCCGTCGCGTGGGCGAAGCTCGATCCCGGGCGCACGCGCTCGTGCGTCGCGGCGGTGGCGCCGTCGACGGAGATCTGCACGCACTGCATGGCGAGCTCGGCGATGCGGTCTGCGGCGGCGTCATCGATGCGGCTGGCGTCCGTTTCCAGCTTGATCGCGACACCGGCGGCCGTCAGCCGGTCGAAGATGTCGAACGCGTGCGGAACCGACAGCGGCTCGCCGCCGCCGAAGGCGACATACGGAATGCCGGCGCGGATGACCCGGTCCGTGAGGTCGAGCGCCTCGTCGCGCGACAGCTCGTCGCGCCACGCCTTGTCGGGACCGGACTCCTCGCAGCAGGCGATGCAGCGTGCGCTGCATCGGTTGGTGAGCTGCCAGGCAAGAAAAAGGGGCGCTTCGTATTCGAGTACCGAGCGCCCCTGCATTGCGTGACGACCTGCCTACATCAGGTGAAGCGGATGTACGGCTGCGCCATCACCTGCTCGGAGACGTCCTCGAGCTTCGGCGTCTCCCACTTCTGCTTGGCCGCCGGCTTTTGCTTCTTGGCGGTTTCCGCGGCGGCCTTGGCCGTGTCCGACGTGACCATCGATTCGTTCATCCTGTCTCCCTCGTCGTTGCTGCAGTAACGGCCGCCGGCATCAGCTGCCAGCGGTTCGCATGCGCGTGAGTCGAGTCGTCCTCGATTGCGCGACGCATCGCTTCGCGAGTGTCCGGGCCGTGCCAGGCTTCGCGGTACCGGTCCCACGCCGATGCGAGCGTCGTCATTCGAAGATCGGCGCAGATCGCCGGAAGCGCCGCCGCCACCTTGACCCAGCCGTTGGGCAGGATCAGGAGCGTGGCCGGCGGCTCGTTCAGCGCTGCGCGCAACCCGTCTTCAATGCTCCATGGAACGTAGCACAGTTCCATAGCAGGTTCAATGACGTGGGACATGGTCGCGAGCGTGTCGCGGAACGCCGCGTATTGCGCGGGCGTGGGCGCGACCTTGTGCCACAGGCGGGCGGCCGTCCCGAGCCGCATGAGCTGTCCCGAGTTGAAACGGAATGCACCGAGATCGCGGGCACGCGCGATCACGGCACCCGCTTCGTGAATGTTGATGCTCGTCGGCGCGAACGTGACCTCGAGAGGAAGGCCGGCGTCGCGCACGGCGCGGCAAGCGGCGTGCGCGCGGGCGAGCGACCCGCCCGGCCGCTGGCGCTCGTAGACTCCCTGCGTGTCGGCGTCTAGGCTGATCTGGATGGAACGGATGGGCAGGGCCGCAAGACGTTGCGCCATCGCGGCGTCGAAGCGCTGCCCGTTGGTCTCGATCTTGAGGTCGATGCCCGCGCGGCCCAGGAGCTCGGCGATCTCCCAGAAGTGCGGCACGATCGTCGGCTCGCCCCCGCAAAGCATGACGTAGGGCACGCGGGCGTCGACGATCTCGCCCGCCACGCGCAACGCTTCGCCTGCGTCGAGCTCGTCGGGCAGCCGCTTCCCGGGCGCGGACTCGGTGCAGCAGTGCAGGCACGCGAGGTCGCAGTCGCGCGTCAGCTGCCACGACACGAAGATGGGGGCGCCGAAGCTGTCGATGCGCAGCGTCATTGGACGAGCGGACGCACGACGATGCCGAGCGTGAACAGCAGCACGCCTGCCGCGTAGCAGGCGACGATGGCGCGGATCGCCGGGACGAAAGTACGGGGCGTCGTGTAAGTGTCGCGGGCGCGCCAGGCGCTTGCGACGAGCAATGGAATCGCGAGCGCCGTCGCCAGGCACGCGACGGGGAACACGCCGGCGAGCGATCCGACGATCGCCACGGTGAGCCCGGCTGCCGCGAGGGCGAGGTACAGCACGACGCCGCCCGCGCGGCCAAGTCGCACCACGAGGTTGCGCTTGCCGACGAGCAGGTCCTGGTGATAATCGGGAATCGCGTTGACGACCGCGAGCGACATGATGAGCAGGCCGGGCACCAGCGATGCCGCAAAGGCCTGCCAGGACAGCGCGCGCGTGTGCAGGTACAGGCTGCCGAGCACCATCCATGGTCCGTACGAGAGCGCGATGACCGTCTCGCCCAGCCCGCGATAGCACCAGCGGATCGGCGGCGCCTCGTAGAAGATCGCCGCCATCCCGCCGAGCAAGGCGAAGACGACGATCGGCCAGCCGACGTGCATCGCGAGGTAGAGGCCGACCGCGAGGGCGGCCGCGAATGCGACCACGCCACACCAGAAGACGCCGTCGGAGATCGGCGGCAGGTCCGCCGGGTTGAACACGCGATCCGTGCCCATGCGCGCGTCGAAGTATTCGTTGAAGGCTTCGACGCCGATGACGGCGAGCACGACGCCCGAGAGGCCGCTCCAGAAGACCGGCGCGTCGAACGTGCCGGCGATCGCCCAGGCCCATGCCGCGCCGAGGAGGTACGGCAGCAGGCCGGCATAGAGAAAGAAGCGATAGCGCACCATCGACACCACGCGCCACAGCCGCTGCGCCGGTGTTCTCATGACGGCACCGGCGCTTACAGATGGACCCATTGATGCAGCGTGCGGGTGCGCCCCGGATCGCGCGCGAGGTCGTCCACGAAGTCCGCCACGCGCGGATCGCTCCACGCGCGCTGGAAGTTCGCCCAGACCTGCTCGATCGTCTGCGTGCGCAGGTCGCCGCAGATGAAGGGCAGGGCGTTGATCAGCTTCACGAGGCCGTTCGGCAGCACGATGAACAGCGCCGCCGGCTCCACCAGCCGGTAGCGCAGCTCCTCGAGCAGGCCGGCTTCGTGGAAATGCACGCGCATGCGTCCCTTGTACTCGTCCGCCTTGGCGCGCAGCGTGTCGAAGAAGACCTCGTACTCGCCATCCGGGACTTCGAGGTGGCGCCACGCCTTCACGGCGTTGCCCGTGTACATCGTTCGCCCCGTATAGAAGCTGTACGCGCCGAGCTCGTGCGCAAGGTCGACGACGCGCGCGATCTCGTGGATGTTGAATCGCGTGGGCGAGAAGTTGATCTCGATCGGCACGCCGGCATCGCGCAGGTGGCGAATGCCCTCCAGCACGCGGTCGAACTCGCCCAGCACGCGGATCTTGTTGAACGTGGCGCGCGAGCCGCCGTCGAGGCTCACCTGGACCGCCTTGACGCCGAGGTCGCGCATGCGCGCGGCGGTTTCGGGCGTGAGGAAGTGGCCGTTGGTCTCGACCTTGAGCTGGCTGCCGCGCGAGCAGACGTAATCCACCATCTCGAAGAAGTGCGGGTGGAGCATGGGCTCGCCGCCCGAGAACGACAGGTACGGTATCTCGAGCGCCATCATCTGCTCGAGCACGGAGAACACCTGCGCCTCGCCGAGCTCGTCCTTGAATTTCTTGCCCGGGCCGCTCTCCTCGATGCAATGCATGCACGCGAGGTTGCACTCGTTGGTGATCTGCCAGGCGACGTAGAGCGGCGCGCCCAGCTGCTGGGATTCGGGCCCGGCGTGCGCGGGGCCCAGGGCTTGCGCCATCGGTCAGCTCTCGAGGAGGCCCCTGGTGCGAAGCTGCGCCACGAACTCCCCGACTTCGCGCCGGATGTCGCCCTCGCTGCCTTCGAAGGCGGCCGTGACGCGCGACGCGATGTCGGGCTCCGGCGTTCCTGCCTGGATCTCGCGCACGACGGCGGTGGCCGTGGGATTGAGCGTGAACACCTTCTCGGAGCGCGTCTCGAAGAGCACGCCGCCGAACTTCTCTTCCCTGAACTTCACGAATTTCGCGAGCTTCATAGCATTCCGAGCGCCTTGGGCAAGGCCAGCGTCATCGCGGGCCAGTAGGTAACGATGACCAGAAAAACGAGCATCGTCAACAGCCACGGCCAGACGGCGACCGTCAGCTCGGTGATCCCCATCCTCGTGATGCCCGACGCCACGTAGAGGTTGAGGCCGACCGGAGGGTGACACATGCCGACCTCCATGTTAACGGTCATCATGATGCCGAAGTGTACGGGATCGATGCCGAGCTTCATGGCGACGGGGAAGAGGATGGGCGCCATGATGAGGACGATCGACGACGGCTCCATCACGTTGCCCGCAAGGAGCAGGATGACGTTGACGAACAGCAGGAACGCGACCGTGCCGAGCCCTTTGTCGAGCATCCAGGCCGCGAGCGCCTGCGGGATGCTCTCGGAGGTCATGAGATAGCTGAACATCACGGCGTTGGTGATGATGTACAGCAGCATGGCGCTCATGTTGGCGCTGTCGAGCAGGATCCTCGGCACCTTCGACAGCGGCATGTCCTTGTACACGAACACGGCGACGAAGAAGGCGTACACCGCGCTCATGGCCGCGGCCTCGGTCGGCGTGAAGATGCCGGTGTAGATGCCGCCGATCACGATGACGACCAGCAGGAGTCCCCAGATGCTCTCGCGGAACGTGCGCAGTCGCTCCGCCCACGAGGCCTTCGGCTGGCGCGGATAGTCGTTCTTGCGCGCGCGCCACCAGGTCGTGAGGCCGAGCAGGGTGGCGAGCACCAGGCCCGGGACGATGCCGGCGATGAACAGTGCGCCGACGGACGTGTTGGTCGCGACCGCGTACATCACCATCACGATCGACGGCGGGATGAGAATGCCGAGCGCGCCCGAGGTTGTGATGACGCCGGCGCCGAACCGCGGCGGGAAGCCCTGCTTGATCATCGCAGGCAGCAGGATCGAGCCGATCGCGACCACCGTGGCCGGCGACGATCCGGAGACCGCCGCGAACAGCGCGCAGGCCATCACGCCGGCGAGACCCAGGCCGCCGGCCCAGTGGCCGACCATCGAGGAAGCGAAGTTGATCATCCGCCGCGCGACACCGCCGTGGGTCAGGAAGTTGCCCGCGAGGATGAAGAACGGGATCGCCATGATCTCGAACCGCTCGATGCCGGTGAAGAGCTTGAGCGCCACCGATTCGATCGGCACCTGCGTCATGGTGAACAGGTACGTGAGCACCGTGAGGCCGAGCGAGATCGAGATCGGCATCCCGGTCAGCATGAGGCCGAACAGGAGCGCGAAGATGATCCAGGCGTTGGCGATGGTCCACGCCCGCGAGCTTGAGCCCGATCGGCAGGCCGATGAGCGCGATCGGCAGGAGTGCCGGCCAGCGCGGACCGGGGGCCGGCTGCGCCAAGCTGGTCATGAACGGCCCCCACGCTCGCGGCTTGCGCCGCGTCGCTGCCCCGCGAGGCGTGGTGCAATTCGCGCTCGGGGCGGCCCTTCGCGCTCATGATCGACCTCTCGGCGCGACGTCGGCGGGTGCCAGGTCCGGCGCCACTGCGAAGTTGATGTCTTGCGCCTCGACCCCCTCGACGTGGGCGACGTCGTGGTGCGGCAACTCACCCGTGCGCCAGAACGACCAGGCGACCTGCAGGAAGCGGAAGCACATGAGGTACGAGCCGAGCGGGATGCAGAGGTAGACGATCCACTTCGGCAACTCGAGGTCGGGCGACACCGAGTCGGTGTGCGCGATGTCCCAGACGAAGGTGGCTCCCAGCGTGCCGACGATGATCGTGAAGGTTGCGCCCGCCAGCAGGCCGAACAGCACGTAGAGCTTGCGCGTGTCCGGCGGCAGGCGGTTGATCATCACGTCGACGCCGACGTGGATGCCGGTGCGCACGCCGTAGGCGGCGCCGAACTTCGCCATCCACACGAACATGTAGATGCAAAGCTCCTGCGACCACGACAGGTCGATCTTCAGGAGCGCGTCCTGCAGGCCCGGAATCGGCATCCCCGCGGCGTAGCGATGGACGACGGCGACGAAGATGAGCAGCGTCGCCGCGCCCATCAGGAACGCGATCAGCCACTCCTCGAGATGGTCGAGACTTAGCTTCATGCGCGCGCAGCGCGGCTCGAAGCCGCGTGCGCCTTGTAGACCTCGGCGATGGTGTCCTTGCCGATGCGCGACTCGTTCTCCTTGTGCACCGGCGACGAGCGCCTTCTTCAGCGCCGCCTTCTGCTCGGCGGTGAGCACGATGATCTCGGTCTTGCCGGTCTTGCGCACGGCTTCGAGGGCGTCGTCGTTCTCCTTCTGGGCGATGTCGTTGGCGAACTTCGTCGCGTCCTTCATCGCACCTTCGAGCGTCGTGCGGACGTCCGCGGGCAGGCCGTCCCAGAACTTCTTGTTGGCGATCACCGCGTAGCCCAGGTAGCCGTGGTCGGTGACGGCGAGGTACTTCTGCACTTCCTGCATCTTCTGCGTGTAGAAGTTCGACGGCGGATTTTCGGTGCCGTCGACCACGCCGGTCTGCAGCGCCTGGTAGACCTCGGAGAACGCCATCACTTGCGGAATCGAGCCCAGCGCCTTCATCTCGTCGCCCAGCACCTTCGACGACTGGATGCGCATCTTGAGCCCCTTGTAGTCCGCGGGCAGGCGGATCGGCTTGTTGGCGCTCATCACCTTGAAGCCGTTGTCCCAGTAGGCGAGACCGACGATGCCCTTCGAGTCGAGCTTCTTGAAGAGCGCCGCGCCGACCGGCCCCTCGGTGACCTTGTGCAGCTCCTCGTAGTCGTCGAAGATGTATGGAAGGTCGAACACCTCGAACTCGCGCGCGCCGAGCGGGCCGAACTTTGCGAGCGACGGCGCGAGCATCTGCACCGAGCCGAGCTGCAGCGCTTCCATCTCCTCGCCGTCCTTGAAGAGCGAGCTGTTGGGGAAGACCTCGACCTTGACGCGGCCCTTGGTGCGCTCCTCGGCGAGCTTCTTGAAGTACTCGGCAGCCTTGCCCTTCGGCGTATCGACCGCCACGACGTGGCTGAACTTGATGACGATCGGCTGCTGCGCTTGCGCGGGCGCCGCGAGCGCAAGCGACGCGGCGACGGCAAAGACGATTGCGTGAACCTTCATGTTGTCCTCCGTTGTGAGGTCACTTCCATCCCGCGGCGGCCATCTTTCGCCGCACGAAGGCGATCTGGGTGGCGAGCGGCAGTTGCTTCGGACACACGTCCTGGCAGCCAAGGAGCGACATGCAGCCGAAGACGCCGTCGTCGTTGCCGACGAGCTCGTAGAATTCGGCGTCGGTCCGCGCATCGCGCGGATCGAGCCTGAAGCGGGCGATCTTGTTGACGCCGACCGCGCCCACGAAGTCGGGGCGCATGCGCGCCGTGCCGCAGCCTGCGACGCAGCAGCCGCACTCGATGCAGCGGTCGAGCTCGTAGATGTCGCGCGCGAGATCCGGCTCCATGCGCTCCTCCAGCTTGCGCAGGTCGATCTCCTCCTCCTTCATGTGCACCCACGCCTCCAGGCGCTCGCTCATCGCGCGCATCCACTTGCCGGTGTTGACCGAGAGATCGGCGATGAGCTCGAACACCGGCAGCGGCGCGAGCGTGATCTCGGTGCCCAGATCCTTGGTCAGCGTGCGGCAGGCGAGGCGTGGGACGGCCGTCGATGACCATGGCGCAGCTGCCGCAGATGCCGGCACGGCACACGAAGTCGAACTGCAGCGAGGCGTCCTGCTTCTCGCGGATCTCGTTCAGCGCGATGAACAGCGTCATGCCTTCCGCCTCGTCGAGCTCGTACGCCTGCAGATGCGGGACGCTCGCCGGGATCCTGCGGGTTGTAGCGCAGACCGGATCGCGCAGCACGTGACGGCGCACCGGCGTGCGTCAGGTGGCGCCGCATCGTTCATGCGCCTCGCGCGCGTGCGCGGCAGCGGCTCGTCGATGCGCTCGTTCGCGCCGCGGTATCGCGGCGGCAGCAGGTGCTCGTAGGGCATGAGGGCGTGCTGGACCGCGTGCCGTCCCTCGGGCTCCTGCTGCGCCCGGACGGCCGCCACTTCCGCTGCCCGCGGCGCGGTGTCGGGATGGTCGAGGTAGTCCTTGGCGCCGTAGCCGCGCCAGCCGGGCGGCAGCTCCATCGCCATCACGTCGAGCGGCTCATGGCGCAGCGTCGGCAACGTGTCGCCCTCGTGCGGCCACGTCGCGAGCGTGCGCTTCGAGCCACTGCGCGTCGTCGCGGCGCGGAAAGTCGTTGCGGAAGTGCGCGCCGCGGCTCTCGGTCCGGATCAGCGCGCCGTACGCCACGCACAGCGCCACCTTCAGCATCTTGCTGCACGCGGTACGCGGACACGAGCTCCGGATTGGCGCCGCGCGCGCGATAGCGAAGGCCGATGTCGCGGCTGCGGACGGTCAGAGTCCTGCAGCTCCTCGACGGCCTGGGCGAGCTCGTCGCCGGTGCGGAAGATGCCGACCTTCGCCGTCATGATCTCCTGCATGCGCGCGCGCAGCGCGCAGGGCGTCCTCGCTGCCGTGGCCATCGATAAGCGCGTCGATGCGCGGCCTGCTCGCGCGGCGAGGAACTCGCGGACGAGCCCGGTCGGGATGTCCGCGGTCGATTGCCGCGCCGTCGCAGAAGTCGGCGACGTATTCGCCGACGATCATGCCGGCGACGACCGTTTCGGCGACCGAGTTGCCGCCGAGCCGGTTGAAGCCGTGCATGTCCCAGCACGCGGCCTCGCCCGCCGCGAAGAGGCCGCGCAGCGTCGGGCTTTGCGCCGGTGTGATCGGTGCGCACGCCGCCCATCGTGTAGTGCTGCGCCGGCCGCACCGGGATCCACTCCTTTGACGGATCGACACCGAGGAAGTGCTGGCAGATCTCCTTGACCTCGCGCAGGTTGGTGTCGATGTGGCGCGCGCCGAGCAGCGTGATGTCGAGCCACAGGTGCTCGCCGAAGCGCGACTTCACGCCCTGGCCGCTGCGGATGTGCTCCTCCATCCGGCGCGAGACGACGTCGCGCGAGGCGAGCTCCTTCTTCTCGGGCTCGTAGTCCGGCATGAAGCGCTTGCCTTCGGCGTCGCGCAGCAGGCCGCCGTCGCCGCGGCATCCCTCGGTGACGAGGATGCCGGCCGGGAAGATCGCGGTGGGATGGAACTGGACCGCTTCCATGTTGCCGAGCGCGGCGACGCCGGTCTCGAGCGCGAGCGCGGCGCCGATGCCTTCGCAGATCACCGCGTTGGTGGTCACGCGATACAGGCGACCTGCGCCGCCGCTCGCGATCACCGTCGCCTTGGCGACGTAGGCCGACAGCGCACCGGTGACGAGGTCGCGCACGACCGCGCCGTGGCAGCGGCCGCCGTCGTGGATGAGCGCGATCGCCTCGGTTCGCTCGTGCACCGGGATCGCCTGCGCGATCGCCTGGTCGCTCACCGCGAACAGCATGGCGTGACCCGTGCCGTCCGAAACGTAGCAGGTGCGCCACTTCTTGGTCCCGCCGAAGTCGCGCTGCGCGACGAGCCCGTGCGCCTCGTCGCGCTCGGTGATGCGTGACCTTGGCTGCCGTTGATGATCACGTCGCGGTCGCCCTTGCGCACGCGGCTCCACGGCACGCCCCACGCGGCCAGCTCGCGCACGGCCTTGGGCGCCGTGTTCACGAACATGCGCACGACGCGCTGGTCCGCGCCCCAGTCGCTGCCGCGCACGGTGTCCTCGAAGTGCACGTCCTCGTTGTCGCCCGCGCCCTTGACCACGTTGCCGAGGCTCGCCTGCATGCCGCCTTGCGCCGCCGCCGAGTGCGAGCGCTTGGGCGGGACGAGCGAGAGGATGGTCACGTCGTGGCCGCGTCGCTTGGCGCCGATCCCGACGCGCAGGCCGGCAAGGCCGCCGCCGATGACCAGCACGTCGGTGTAGACGATCTTCATCGCACGAGGCTCGACGGGACGTAGCGCTCGCCGGCCCGGTCGCGATGCTCGATGCCGATCTTGACGTACGCGGCGAGCGTGGCGATGCCCAGCGCCAGGAAGAACACGGTGAGCCCCCACTTGGCGAGCTTCAGGCGCCTGCGCGTGGCGTTGGCGTTGCTGCCTGCGAGCCATCCCCACTTGACCGCAAGGCGGTAAAGGCCGATGCCGCCGTGCACTTCGACGGCGAACAGGAGCAGCGACGTACAGCGGCCAGAAGTGCTGCGTCACGACGCGGTCGGCCGATTCGTACGGTCCGATGAGGTCGGGCCGCGTGAGCATCGCGTACAGGTGGATGGAGGCGAGGAAGAAGAGCGCGAAGCCGGTGACGACCTGCCACCACCACAGCGTCGTGTCGCCGTGACGCATGACCCGCATGTGGTCGCGGAACGCCGCATATTGACGGTAGCTCGCCGGAAACTTGCGCAGCGCGAGCGCCGCGTGCACCGCGATCAGCGCGACCACGCACGAGACGGCGACGGAGACGACCCACGGGTACGAGCGGCCGAAGAAGAAGTAGCCCTCGAAGAACTTCGTGACGGCCCACATCGCGTCCTTGCCCGCGAGGATCGAGGACACGAAGAACATGTGGCCCCACATGAAGAGCGCGAGGACGAGGCCGCTCGCGCTCTGCACGACGTCGAGGCGCGCGGGCCAGCGGCTCGCACGTTTGCGATCGGCAAGCCCTGCACCCGCAATGACCCGAACGGCATCCACCAGACGCGCCTCCCTGACGGCATGACGCAAGCTATCCCCGGGGCATGGGGACAGTGTTGACCTGTGTCAAGGCTTGCGGAGGGTGCGCCGCGCCAGAATGAGCTCGCGCAAGTTGCGCACGATTGCGGAGTTCGAAAAGACGATGTTCCAGATTCGCATCCACGGCCGGGGCGGGCAGGGCGTCGTGTCCGGCGCCGAGTTGCTGTCGGTGGCCGCGTTTCATCGAAGGACGCTACGCGCAGGCGTTTCCGAGCTTCGGCTCCGAGCGCATGGGCGCGCCCGTCATGGCGTTCTGCCGCATCGACGACAAGGAGATCCGGTTGCGCGAGCCGGTGCTCGAGCCGGACGCGCTGATCGTCCAGGATCCGACGCTGCTGCACCAGGTCGACCTGTTCAACGGCGTTGCACCGCGCGGCGTGCGTGCTGGTCAACAGCGCGCGCGAGCGTCGACGAGCTCGGCCTCGCGGGGCTCGCGCGCGGCGTGCACCAGTATCCGGCTGTTCACGCTTCCGGCGACCGAGCTCGCGCTGCAAGCACGTCGGCCGCGCCGTGCCCAACGTGCCGCTGCTCGGCGGATTCGCCGCGCTGACCGGCGTCATCGGCATCGGCTCGCTGGTGCGCGCCATCCGCGAGAAATTTCCCGCGGCGATCGCGAAGCGCAACGTCGCGGCCGCGAACGAGGCCTACGAGCTGCGGCGCGCGAGGCGGCCCATGCTTAAGCAGATCGAAGGCTCGCACGCGGTCGCCGAGGCGGTCGCGCTTTGCCGGCCGCAGGTGATCTGCGCCTATCCGATCACGCCGCAGACGCACATCGTCGAAGGCCTGGGCGAGATGGTGAAGACGGGCGAGCTCACGGGCTGCGAGTTCATCAACGTCGAGTCCGAGTTCGCCGCGCTGTCGGTGGCGATCGGCGCATCGGCGGCGGGCGCGCGCACCTACACCGCGACGAGCAGCCAGGGACTGCTGTTCATGGCCGAGGCGGTCTACAACGCCGCCGGCCTCGGCCTGCCGATCGTGATGACGATCGGCAACCGCGCGATCGGCGCGCCGATCAACATCTGGAACGACCACTCCGACAGCATGTCGATGCGCGACGCCGGCTGGATCCAGCTCTTCGCCGAGACCAACCAGGAAGCGCTCGACCTGCACATCCAGGCGTTCCGCCTCGCCGAGGAGCTGTCGTGCCCGGTCATGGTGTGCATGGACGGCTTCATCCTCACGCACGCGTACGACCGCGTCGACATGCCGACGCAGGCGGAGGTCGACGCGTTCCTGCCGCCCTACGAGCCGCGCCAGGTGCTCGATCCCGCCGATCCCGTCAGCATCGGCGCGATGGTCGGGCCCGAGGCGTTCACCGAGGTGCGCTACCTGTCGCATCACAAGCAGCTGCGCGCGCTCGACGCTCATTCCGCAAGCTGGCCGCCGAGTTCGAGACGCGCGTTCGGTCGCGACTCCGGCGGGCTCATCCGCACCTACCGCACCGACGACGCCGAGACGATCGTCGTCGCGCTCGGCTCGGTGAACGGCACGATCCAGGACGTGATCGACGAGATGCGCGCGCGACGGCGTGCGCGATCGGCGTCGGTGTCGATCTGCTCGTTCCGGCCGTTCCCGCTCGCGGCGCTGCGCGAGGCGCTGCGCGACGCGAAGCGCGTCGTGGTGCTCGAGAAGTGCCTCGCCGTCGGCCTCGGCGGCATCGTGTCCGACGGCGTGCGCAAGTCGCTGTCGGGCATCCAGCTGCAACGGCTACACGGTGATCGCCGGGCTCGGCGGCCGCGCGATCACGCGCGCGTCGCTGCGCAAGCTGTTCGAGGACGCGCGAGCGCGACGAGCTCGAGCAGGTGACGTTCCTCGACCTCAACGCCGAGCTCGTGAGCTACGAGCTCGAGCGCGAGAGCCGCGCGCGCCGCACCGGGCCCGACGGCCGAGGCGCTCCTGCGCACGCATCGGCACCGTCGCATCGCGCATCGGCTGATGCAAGGACACGCCGTGGAACAGCAGCCCGTCAAGTTCTACCAGACCGGCACGTTCACGGTCGGCAACCGCCTGCTCGCCGAGGACCAGCGCTCGGTGCAGGCGGACATGCACCGCACGAACTCGCTCAACTCCGGGCACCGCGCGTGCCAGGGCTGCGGCGAGGCGCTCGGCGCGCGCTACGCGATCGACGCGGCGATGCGCGCGACGGACAACCAGCTCATCGCCGTCAACGCGACCGGCTGCCTCGAGGTGTTCTCGACGCCTTATCCCGAGACGTCGTGGCAGATGCCGTGGATCCATTCGCTGTTCGGCAACGCGGCGGCGGTCGCCTCCGGCGTCGCGGCGGCGCAGCGCGCGCTCGGGCGCGCACGACGTGCGCGTCATCGCGCAGGGCGGCGACGGCGGCACGACCGACATCGGCTTCGGCTGCCTGTCGGGCATGTTCGAGCGCAACGACGACGTGCTCTACATCTGCTACGACAACGAGGCGTACATGAACACCGGCGTGCAGCGCTCGAGCGCGACGCCGCCCGCGGCGCGCACCGCCACCACGCCCGCGATGGGCCCGTCGCCGGGCAACGTCTTCGGCACCGGCAAGAACGTGCCGCGGATCGCGATGGCGCACCGCATTCCGTACGTCGCGACCGCGAGCGTGTCGAACCTGCGCGACCTCGAGGCCAAGGTCACGCACGCGATGAGCCTGCGACGGCGCGCGCTACATCCACATCCTCGTGCCGTGCCCGCTCGGCTGGGGCTCGGCGCCGGAGGACACGATCAAGGTCGCGCGGCTCGCGGTCGAGAGCGGCCTCTTCCCGCTGTTCGAGGCGCACCACGGCGAGGTCACGTCGCGCACGCCGATCCGCCGGCAGGTGCCGGTGACCGAATACCTGAAGCTGCAGAAGCGCTTCGCGCACCTGTTCGGCAAGGCGCGCGACGACGGAGCGCATCGCGCGCATCCAGGCGATGGCCGACGCCAACATCGCCGAGTACGGCCTGCTCGAAGGTTGATGCCGTGTCCGAGAAGCCCTTCGCCATCACGCTCGACGTCGGCTCGAGCCTCGCCAACAAGACCGGCGCGTGGCGCACCAATCGGCCCGGTCTACGTCGATCGCCTGCCGCCGTGCAACCACGCCTGCCCCGCCGGCGAGAACATCCAGGGCTGGCTGTACCACGCCGAATCGGGCGACTACGAGGCCGCCTGGCGCGTGCTGACCGAGGACAATCCGCTGCCCGCGGTGATGGGGCGCGTCTGCTACCACCCGTGCGAGACGCGCGTGCAACCGCGGCAAGATCGACGAGGCGGTCGGCATCAATTCGGTCGAGCGCTTCCTCGGCGACGAGGCGATCAAGCGCGGCTGGAAGTTCGCGCCGCCCGACGGCGGAGAGCGGCAAGCGCGTGCTGGTCGTCGGCGCCGGACCGTCCGGGCTTGTCGGCGGCCTATCACCTGCGCCGGCTCGGCCACGCCGTGACAGATCGTCGAGGCGGGCCCGCTCGCCGGCGGCATGATGCGCTTCGGCATCCCGAAGTACCGCCTGCCGCGCGACGTGCTCGACGCCGAGGTCGCGCGCATCCTCGACATGGGCGTCGAGCTCGAGCTCGACACGCAAGGTGACCAACATCCTGGCGACGATGCAGCGAAGGCGCGCTTCGACGCCGCGTTCCTCGCGGTCGGCGCGCACATCGCCAAGCGCGCCTACATCCCGGCCGGCGAGGCCGCGCACATGCTCGACGCGGTCTCGGTGCTGCGCAGCATGGAAGGCGAGGAGAAGCCGATGCTCGGCCGGCGCGTCGTCGTCTACGGCGGCGGCAACACCGCGCTCGACGTCGCGCGCACCGCCAAGCGCCTCGGCGCGAGCGAGGCGATCATCGTCTACCGCCGCACGCGCGAGAAGATGCCGGCGCACGACTTCGAGGTCGAGGAGGCGCTGCAGGAAGGCGTGCTGATCAAGTGGCTCTCGACGATCAAGAGCATGTCGAGCGAAGGCACGCTGACGGTCGAGAAGATGGCGCTCGACGAGAAGGGCTTTCCGCAGCCGACCGGCGAGGTCGAGACGCTCGAAGCCGACTCGCTGGTGCTGGCGCTCGGGCAGGACGTCGACCTGTCGCTGCTCGACGGCGTGCCGGGCCTCGCGATCAAGGACGGCGTGGTCGAGGTCGGGCCGAACATGATGACGGGCTACCCGGGCATCTTCGCCGGCGGCGACATGGTGCCGTCGGAGCGCACGGTCACGGTCGGCGATCGGCCACGGCAAGAAGGCGGCGCGCCACATCGACGCCTGGCTGCGCGGCGAGCGCTACGAGCCGGCGCCCAAGCACGAGATCGCGATCGTTCGACAAGCTCAACACCTGGTACTACAGCGACGCGCCGAAGACGGTGCGGCCGATGCTCGACCTCGCGCGGCGCACCTCGACCTTCGACGAGGTGGTGCACGGCCTCGACGAAGACCAACGCGCTGTTCGAGGCGCGCCGCTGCCTGTCGTGCGGCAACTGCTTCGAGTGCGACAACTGCTACGGCGTGTGCCCCGACAACGCGGTGATCAAGCTCGGCCCGGGCAAGCGCTTCGAGTTCAACTACGACTACTGCAAGGGCTGCGGCATCTGCGCGTCCGAGTGCCCGTGCGGCGCGATCACGATGGTGCCCGAGAGACGTATGAACCCAACGACACGCCCCGCGAACCGACGCCGTTGCGCACGCGCATGCCGCGCGGCGCTGCGCTCCTGCACGATCCTGACGCTCAACAAGGGCACCGCGTTCACCGAGCGCGAGCGCGACGCGCTCGGCCTGCGCGGGCTGCTGCCGCCGCGCGTCTTCTCGCAGGAGGAGCAGGTCAGCGCGCGTGCTCGAGAACTTCCGGCGCAAGCCGACGCCGCTCGAGAAGTACATCGACCTCGCCAACCTGCACGACCGCAACGAGGCGCTCTTCTTCCGCCTGCTGATCGACTACCCCGACGAGATGATGCCGATCGTCTACACGCCGACGGTCGGCCTCGCGTGCCAGCAGTACGGCCACATCTTCCAGCGGCCGCGCGGCCTCTTCGTCAGCGCGCGCGACCGCGGCCGCGTGCGCGAGGTGCTCGCCAACTGGCCGCGGCGCGACGTCGCGATCATCGTGGTCACCGACGGCGAGCGCATCCTCGGCCTCGGCGACCTCGGCGCCAACGGCATGGGCATCCCCGTCGGCAAGCTCGCGCTCTACACCGCGTGCGCCGGCGTGCATCCCGAACCAGTGCCTGCCGGTGCTGCTCGACGTCGGCACCAACAACCCGGAGCTGCGCAGCGACCCGCTGTACCTCGGCCTGCAGGAGCAGCGGCTCGACCGGCGCCGACTACGACGCGCTCGTCGAGGAGTTCGTCGACGGCGGCGCGCGAGATCTTTCCCGGCGTCGTGATCCAGTTCGAGGACTTCGCCAACCACCACGCGTTCCGCCTGCTCGAGCGCTACCGCGACCGCATCGCCACGTTCAACGACGACATCCAGGGCACCGCGGCGGTGACGCTCGCCGGGCATCATCTCGGCGCTGCGCGTGACGGGCGGCCGGCTCGCCGAGCAGACGCTCCTGTTCCAGGGCGCGGGGGAAGCGGCGACCGGCATCGCGCAACCTCGCGGTGTCGGCGATGGTCGCGCAGGGCATGAACGCCGACGCCGCGCGCCGCCGCTGCTGGCTGGTCGACTCGCAGGGCCTCGTGACCGCCGGTCGCGCACGACTCGCGGAGCACAAGCGGCCGTTCGCGCACGACCATGCGCCGGTGCGCGACCTCCTCGGCGCGGTGCAGGCGCTGCGGCCGACGGCGATCGTCGGCGTCGCCGCGGTCGGCGGCGCGTTCACCGAGGACGTGCTCGCGGAGATGGCGCCGCATCAACGAGCGCCCGATCGTCTTCGCGCTGTCCAATCCGACGTCGAAGTCCGAATGCACGGCGGAGGAGGCCTACCGCGCGACCGGCGGCCGCGCGCTGTTCGCGTGCGGCAGCCCGTTCGATCCCGTGCGTTACGACGGCACGCACGCTGCGTGCCGCGGCAGGGCAACAACTCGTACATCTTTCCCGGGCGTGGGCCTCGGCGCGATCGTGTCGCGCACGTCGCGCATCACCGACGAGATGTTCATGGCCGCCGCGCAGACGCTCGCGCGGCCTCGTGAGCGACGCCGATCTCGCGCAGGGCAGCCTGTACCCGGCGCTGTCGCGCGTGCGCGAAGTCTCGGCGCGCATCGCGCGCGGCCGTCGCGAAGATCGCGTTCGACCGAGCGCCTCGCCGCGCGTTGCCGAGCCGCCCGACGTGCTCGCGTTCGTGCGCTCGCAGCATGTACGAGCCGCAATACGCAAGCTACGTCGCGAGCTGACCTCCGCGAGGCACCACATGCACGAGACTCACCTCGACAAGCTGCGACATCATCCGTTCGTGCTGGAGTTCGAGCCGCATCACGTCGAGCGGCTCGCTGCGCTCGCGCGCGACGTGCGCTTCGAGCGCGAGCAGGTGATCTTCCGCGAGGGCGACGACTGCTCGGAGTTCTATCTCGTCGTCACCGGCCTCGTGTCGCTCGAGATCGTGGCGCCCGGGCCACACGTTCCGCGTGCAGACGCTTTTCGCGGGCGACGAGCTCGGCTGGTCGGCGCTGCTCATGGGCAGCGGCAAGCAGTTCCAGGCGCGCGCGCTCGAGCGCGTCGATGCGCTGGCGTTCGCAGGCGGCGGACTTGCTTGCCGCGTGTCGCGAGGACCCGGCGTTCGGCTTCGCGCTGATGCAGCGGCTGCTCGCGCGTGGTCGCCGAGCGCCTGCAGGCGACGCGCGTGCAGCTCCTCGACATGTATTCGCCGGTGGCCGCGCGCGCCGGCGCGTAGCCAGCTCAGCGGCAGACGAGCACCGGCACCTTCGAGTGCGTGAGCACCTTCTGCGTCACGCTGCCGAGCAGCGCCGACGCGATCGTGCCGCGGCCGTGCGAGGCCATGCAGATGACGTCGCAGCGCTTGGCGCGCGCCGCCTCGATGATGCCCGAGGTAGGGCGCCCGCGGACTCGTCGTCAGCGTCTCCCACGGCACCGCGGCCTTGTCGGCGGCGCGTCGCAGCGTGTCGAGGTAGCGCTCTGCGTGGGTGAGCAGCAGCTTCTCGATCGCCCGGACTTGCGATGAGCGAAATGCCCGCTGCCGCGCTGTAATACGTGCGGTCGAGAGGCTCCACCGCGTGGTAGCCGACGACGGTCGCGCCGATCGATTTCGCGAGCCGGACCGCGGACCTGATGCCTTTGGCGGCGGTCGCCGAGCCGTCGGTGGGGACGAGTATTCGCTTGTACATGGCAATCGATCAGATGAGCGAGAGCACCCAGCCGGGAAACACGCAGAGCACCACCGTTGCCGCGAGGCACAGGAGACTCGCCGGCATCGCAAGCTCGCGCGACGCCGGCATCGCGGCAGCGGATTCCGGCGCCTTCATGAACATGAGCTGGATGACGCGCAGGTAGAAGTAGATCCCGAGGTAGCTGCCCACGAGGCCCAGCACCGCGTACGTCGTGTGCCCCGCGGCCATGACGTTGCGGAAGATGAGGAACTTGGCCACGAAACCGGGAAGCGGCGGGATGCCCGCGAGCGAGAGCATCGCGACCGCGATCATCAGCGCCGCGTACGGGGATCGCGCGATACAGCCCGGCCAGCCCGTCGATGCGATCGTCGTCGTCGCGTGCGGCAGCGCGGCGAAGGCCAGCAGGTTCATCACGCCGTACGCGAGGGTGTAGAACAGCACCGCCTGGTAACGCCCGGCCGGGTCGCCGAGCAGCGCGTAGAACAGGTAGCCTGCGTGCGCGATCGACGAGTACGCGATCATGCGTCGGAAGCTCGTCTGGCGCATCGCGGCCAGGTTGCCCCACACGATCGACGCCAGCGGCAGGACTGCCACGAAGGTCGACGAACGGCCCCTCGAGCGTGCGGTCGGCGAACAGGCGGACGGCGGCAAGCAACACCGCGGCCTTCACGATCGCCGCCATGTAGGCAGTGACGGGGACGCTTGCACCCTCGTACGCATCGGGCGCCCACGCATGGAAGGGCACGACCGCGGCCTTGAGGAAGAACGCGACGATCACCAGCGCGACCCCCGCGTGCATCATCGGATCGGACGCGGCGAGCGCAGCCGTGAAGGCCGCGAACGAGAGCGAGGCGGCGGCACCGTAGATCAGCGCCGCACCCATCAGCAGCGATGCCGACGCGACGCCGCCCAGCACGAGGTACTTGAGCGCGGCCTCCGCGCTGCGCGGGCCGCGATACGCGAGCATGACCATCACGTAGACCGGCAGCGACATGAGCTCGAAGCCCAGGAACAGCGTGAGGAAGCTGTCGGACGCGAGCATGAGGCACGCGCCGTACAGCGAGGACAGGAGGAGGACGAAGAAGCGCATCTCGGCGAGATCGTCGCGCGAGAGCAGGAGCACCGGGATCGCGAGTGCCAGCACGACCGCCTTCGCCGCGAGGTCCGTGGCCGTCATGCGCACTTGCCCGGGGAACGGCGACGCGGCGACGTCCGCGAGCGCCAGCATCGCGGCGCACGCAGCAGCGGCGCACACGAAGGCGAGCGCGATGCCGAAGCCGCCGGCCTTGCGCGGGGCGGCGATGTCGACGACGAGCAGCAGCACGATGCCGGCGAGCAGCAGGTGCTCGGGCGCCATCACGATCAGACGCGTCGCGCACGTTCATCGCACCGCCTCCGCGGTCTTCGTCTGCGCCGGCACGCGGGCCGTCATGACGAGCGATTGGTAGCGGCGCGCCGCAAGCTCGGTCTTGCGCGAGCGGCTCGGCGGGGAACAGGCCGAGCCCGACGATCGCCACGACGAGCAGGGCGAGGATCGATCGCTTCGCGCAGCGTGAGGTCTGCGGGCGCGCCGTGCGGCGTCTTGAGCCGCGCCGAACAGGAAGCTGCTGCGCGAACCGCAGCATGTACAGCGCGCCGAGCACGACGCCCAGCACGGCGCTCGCGGCGAGCGCCAGCATCGTCGACGACCCCGCGAGGTACATCTTCCAGGACGCGCCGAACGCGCCGAGCAGCACGAGGAACTCGCCGGTGAATCCGCTCGTGGCGGGCAGGCCGATCGATGCGAGCGTCAGGATCATGAAGAACACCGAGTACACGGGCAGGATCTTCGCGAGTCCGCCGTACGCCGCAAGGTCGCGCGTGTGGCAGCGCTCGTAGATCATCCCGACCATGAGGAAGAGGCCCGCCGCGGTGAGGCCGTGGCTCACCATCTGCACGATCGCGCCCTGGATGCCGATCAGGTCGAGGCTTGCGAGCCCGAGCATCACGTAGCCCAGGTGGCTGATCGACGAATAGGCGATGATCTTCTTGATGTCGGTCTGCACGAGCGCAAGGCACGCGCCGTAGACGATGCTCGCGACCGCCAGCGCGGCGATCAGCGGCGACGCCGTCGCGCGCCGCGTCGGGAAACAGCGGGAAGCCGAGCTTCATGAAGCCGTACGTGCCCATCTTGAGCAGCACGCCGGCGAGGATCACCGAGCCCGCGGTCGGCGCCTCGACGTGCGCGTCCGGCAGCCAGGTGTGCAGCGGCACGATCGGCACCTTGATCGCGAACGACAGCGCCGAACGCCGCGAGCAGGATCTGCTGCGTGGTGAGCGGCAGCTGCGCGCGATAGAGGTCGTCGAACGCGAACGAAGTGATGCCGGTCGATGCCTGCAGGCTGAACACGAGGTAGATCACCGCCGCCAGCATGAGGATGCTGCCGAAGGCCGTGTACAGCACGAACTTGAACGTCGCGTAGATGCGCCGCTCGCCGCCCCAGACGCCGATGATGAGGAACATCGGGATCATCATCGCTTCCCAGAACACGTAGAACAGGAAGAGGTCCTGCGCGAGGAACGTGCCGATCATCGCGAACTGGATGAGAAGCACCATCGCGTAGAAGAGCTTCACGTCCTTCTTGATCGCCGTGAAGGCGCCCGCGACGACCAGCGGGCCGAGGAACGCCGTCAGCAGCACCAGCAGCAGGTTCATGCCGTCGAGGCCGACGTGGTAGTCGACGCCCCAGGCCGCGATCCAGGGCACGCGCGTGGCGAATTGCAGCGTGTCGACCGCCGGATCGAATCGCACGTACAGGCACGTCGCGAGCGCGAGCTGGAAGATCATCACCGCGAGCGTGACGGCGCGGACGCGGCCGTCGCTGCCCGCCGGGATCAGCGCCAGCGCCCCCAGCACGGGCAGGAACAGGAGGAGGTTGAGGAGGCCGGCGTCAGACATGGGATGTCCACCAGAGCGCTGCCGACGACGCCCGCGAGAGCGAGCAGCAGGTAGAGCTGGAGCTGGCCGGTCTGCACGCGCGCGAGGACACCGGCCGTGCGGCGCGCAAGGCGCGCCATGCCGTCGAGCGTGCCGTCGAGCAGCGCGCGGTCGCCGAGGTCGAGGAAGACGCTGCTTCGAGATCCAGGTGCAGCGGACGCGCAAGGAGCGCGTCGTACAGCCTCGTCGACGAAGTACTTCGCCGGACAGCACGCCGTAGACCGCCGCGAAGCGCGCGCGCAGCGCCTCCGCGCGGCGGCAGGTCGCCGAAGACGTAGCCACGCGCCGGCGAGGCCGGTCAAGGCGATCGCGACCGACAGGTAGACGACGCGGATGCTCGAGGCTGCTCGACGCCTTCCTTGCAGCGCCGGGCAGCGCGCAACATCGGCTCGAGATAGTGCGGTATGGCGACGAATCCGCCGATCGCCGACCCGACCGCGAGCACGACCAGCACGCCGGTCATCGACGCCGGCGATTCGTGCACGTGATGCGCAGCTTCCGCGCTCCATGCGCGGCGCGCCGAAGAACGTGAGCCACAGCAGCCGGAACATGTAGAACGCGGTCAGCAGCGCCGTGACCGCCAGCGACTGCGAACAGCAGCGGCGATCCGCCGCGCGCGCTGCGCGAGCGCGAACCACAGGATCTCGTCCTTGGAGAAGAAGCCGGCGAGCGGCGGAATGCCGGCGATCGCCGCCGTCGCGATGGCGAACGTGACGAACGTGACGGGAATCCGGCGCGCGAGCCCGCCCATCTTGCGCACGTCCTGCTCGCCGCTCATCGCGTGGATCACGCTGCCGGCGCCGAGGAACAGGCACGCCTTGAAGAACGCGTGCGTGTAGAGGTGGAAGATCGCCACGCCGTAGGCGCCGACGCCGATCGCGACGAACATGAAGCCGAGCTGCGAGATCGTCGAGTACGCGAGCACCTTCTTGATGTCGGTCTGGACAATGGCGATGGTCGCCGCGAAGAAGGCGGTGGCGGCGCCGACGGTGGCGATCACGTGCGAGGCCTCGGGCGCCAGCACGTAGATGGGCGACAGCCGCGCGGTCATGTACACGCCGGCGGTGACCATCGTCGCCGCGTGGATCAGCGCGGACACCGGCGTCGGACCCGCCATCGCGTCGGGCAGCCAGACGTGCAGCGGGATCTGCGCGGACTTGCCGGACGCGCCGATGAACAGGAGGATGCCGACGAGGCTCGCGGACACCGCGGGAGGCGACGCCGCTCGCGAATGCCGCATTGATCGCCTGCATGTCGAGCGTGCCGACTGCCTGGTAGAGCAGGAACATGCCGAGCAGGAAGCCGGCGTCGCCGACGCGATTGGTGATGAACGCCTTCTTGCCGGCGCGCGCCTTGTCCGCGTCCTCGAACCAGAAGCCGATCAGGAGATACGACGCGAGGCCGACGCCTTCCCAGCCGACGAACAGGACGAGCAGCGACTTGCCGAGCACGAGCAGCAGCATGAAGAACAGGAACAGGTTGAGGTACGCGAAGTAGCGCGCGTAGCCGGGGTCGTCCTTCATGTAGCCGGTCGAGTAGACGTGGATCAGCGAGCCGACGCCCGTGACGATCAGCGTCATCACGGCGGAGAGGCGGTCGAACTGGAAGGCGACCTCGAACGGCTGGCCGCCGAACGCGGCCCAGGTGTAGACGATCTCGACGAGCGGCGCGCCGCCGCGCGGACAGCTCGAGGAAGCATCTGGACGCGCGAGCGCGAACGACACGCGATCGGAAGTCCGCAACCGACGACGCTGACGAATGCGCGGCCGAGCCGCCGGCCGACGAGCCCGTTGACGACGAAGCCCGCGAAGCGGCAGCAGCACGATGAGGAGCAGCGGTCGTGACGCCGTCAGCCCTTCAGGTCCGCGTAGGCCTGCGACGTCGAGCGTCTTGCGCGCGCGCGCGAGCAGCAGCAGGATCGGGATCGCGATCGCGATCTCCGCGCCGGCGACGACGAACACGAGGAACACGAGCACCGCGCCTTCGCTCGTGCCCGTCCGCTGGGCGAAGCTGACGAGCGTCAGGTTGACGCCGTTCAGCATGAGCTCCATGCACATCAGCATCACGAGCGCGTTGCGGCGCACGATGACGCCCGCGAGGCCGACGGCGAAGAGCAGTCCGCCGACCACCACGAGGAGCTGCGTCTTATCCACGGCGCGTGCCTCCGATCTTGACCACCGCGATCGCCGCGACCACTGCGGCGACGAGCAGCACCGACACGAGCTCGAAGTAGAGCCAGTACTCGTTGAGGAACGCCTCCGAGAACGCCTGCACGCCGAAGTCGCGCGCGCCGCGCCGCCGGCGCGCTCGTCGCCGGCACAGCGCGTAGCCGAACACGACGGCGAGCGCGACGAAGCCGATGCCGCCGGGAGCGCAGCAACGCCGAAGCGGCGCGAAGGCACGGTCGCGGACGTCGATCAGCATGATCACGTACACCATGAACACCATCACCGCGCCGACGTAGATCAGCACCTGGAACACGGCGATCACGTGCACGCCGAGCAGCGCGTAGATGCCGGCGAGCGACAGCATCGCGGACGACGAGCGCGAGCGCGACGCGCATCGGATGGCGGGCGACCAGCATCGCGACGCGCCGAGCCGACGGCCGCCGCCGCGAAAAAATAGAGGAGCGCCGTCTCGATCATCGCGCCTCCTTGGGCGGATACGGCTTCGCCGGCGTCCTTCTGCGGATTCCACGTCGAGGAGCTCGGGCAGCGACAGCCACATGTCGCGTGCGATCGGCGCCGGGGAAGCTCGGCACCTCCGGCATCATGCGGATCGCGTCCTCGGGGCACGCCTCGACGCACAGGCCGCAGAACACGCAGCGCGAGTAGTCGATCGTGAAGTGCACGGGGAACTTCGGATGCGCGACGTCGTCCGGGTCGAAGCCCGGTCTCGATCTCGATCACCTTCGCCGGGCACACCGTCGCGCAGAGGTTGCACGCGACGCACTGCGGGCGGCCGTCGGGCCGCTGCGTCAGGACGTGCTTGCCGCGGTTGATCGGGCGAATAGTCGGCGCGCGTCTCTTCCGGGTAGTACGTCGTGAGCGCGCCCTTGCGGCCGGTCATCCAGCGCCCCATGTTGCGCATGAACACGCCGCCCGTGATCGACAGGCCGCGCAGGATCTCGGGCAGGTACGCGCGCTCCCACCAGGACATCTTCGGCGCGTTCGTAGTAGTCCCTGCGGTCACGTTGCCGCCAGGACCGGATCACCCACACGGCGACCACGGTCACGGCGAGGTTGACGAGCGCCAGCGGGAACATGAACCGCCAGGCGAAGCGCAGCAGCTGGTCGTAGCGGAAGCGCGGCAGCGACCAGCGCACGAGGATCTGGAAGCTGCACATCAGGAACACCTTGGCGAGGAACACGACGACCTGCGTGACCAGCACGAGCGCCGTGGCTCATCGCGATCGTGATGCCCGCCGGGCAGGGCGAAGCCGTCGTCGTTCATGAACGGCAGGTTGTAGCCGCCGAGGAACAGCGTGGTGAACAGCGCGGCGATGATCGCGATCTCGATGAACTCGGCGAACATGAAGAGCCCCATCTTCATCGCGCTGTACTCGGTGAAGTAGCCGGCGATGAGCTCGGACTCCGCTTCCGGCAGGTCGAACGGGATGCGCTTGTTCTCGGCGATGGCCGCGGTCAGGAACAGGATCGCGGCGAACGGCTGGTAGAACACGCCCCACGCCGGCAGGACGCCGAGCAGCAGTGCCGGACTGCTGCTGCGCGATGCTGCGCAGGTCGACCGTGCCGTAGACCACGATCAGGCCGAGCACGGTGAGGCCCATGATGAGCTCGTAGCAGATCATCTGCGAGCCGGCGCGCAGCGCGCCGAGCAGCGAGAACTTGTTCGACGACGACCAGCCGGCGAGCATCGCGCCGATGATCGGCGAGGCCGCCGAAGGCGAACACGACGAGCAGGCCGGCATCGAGCGTCGCGATCTGCAGCGGGTAGGTGCGGTCGCCGAACCACTCGGCCACGGCGGGAACGCCGGCGAACAGCTCGGCCGGCCGCAGCGTGCCGCCGAACGGAATCACGGCGAACACGAGGAGCACCGGCGCGAACGCGACCCAGGGCGCGATCGCGTAGGCGAGCTGTCGTAGGAGTCTGGGCTTCCAGTCCTCCTTCAGCAGCATCTTCATGCCGTCGGCCAGGCCGTGGAACAGTCCCCACCACACGAGCTTCACCTGCGTGAACGGAATGCGCAGGTACGCGCGGTTGGCGCCGATGCGATCGGACATGATCGCGCCCTGCTTGCGCTCGACCCACGTGAGCACGAGGCCGAACGTCATCAGCACGCCGATCGCGTAGCTGATGAAGACGATCGCGACGACGAGGTCCTGGATCATGCCGTCGCCTTCGCGGGCACTGCCAGGAGCGGGAACAGCGCCTCGGCGTCGGCGACGCCGGCGGGCGTGTCGAAGCAGCGGGCGAACGCGCTGACCGTGCCCGTCGAAGTTCGTGTAGTGGCCGCGCGCGCTCGGTCTGGATGCTGATCGGGATGAACACGTCGCGCGGACGCGTGTCGGCGCGTGGCGTAGCTGTCGAGGCGGATGACGCGCCGCCGATCGGCGGGATGCGCGACGCAGTCGACGCCTTCGCCCCACACCACGACGACGTCGGTCGTCGCCGAACTGCGCCGTCCCACGCCGGGAAGCGCGCGAGCGCGCCGGCGGTGTTCGGGATTCTTGTCCGCGCGGATCAGGAACGTCGTCCTCGACCACCTCGCCCGGCTGCGGCGACCAGTCGTGCCTTGACGAAGCTGCGCATGCGCGCGCCCGAGCGTCGCCGCAAAGGCGGCGAGCTCCTCGTTGCTGCCCCAGCTCGACACGAGCGCCAGCGGGCGCTTGGCGGACGGCGATGAGCTCGCGCGCCGCGACGATCGCCGCGTCGAGCGTGGCCGGCTGCCCGCGCATCATCGCCTGCAGTCGCGCGCGGCCGCTCGAAGATCTTCGCGAGGTCGCGGCCCTTGTTGCAGATCCACGGCCCGTTGACGTCGCGGGTTCTCGAGCGGCGTCACGCGCTCGATGCGGGTGTTCTTCGCGGGATCGAGCGCGTGCAGCTTCCACTCGGGCTTGCGATGCCAGATGTCGACCGTGCAGCCGCGCGCGCAGCCCGGGCAGACCGACGGCGTCGCCTTCAGGTACCACACGCGCGAGCGATGGAGGAAGGCGCGCGACAGGAGCGCGCCGACGGGGCAGAGGTCGACGACGTTGTCGGAGTACGCGTCGCGCTCGAACGCGCCGTCCTCCGAGGCGCGCACCAGCGAATGATCGCCGCGCTCCTGGATGCCGAGGCCGTTCGACTTGCTGATCTCGCGCGTGAAGCGGACGCAGCGCGAGCACAGGATGCAGCGCTCGTTGTCGAGCACGATGCGCGAGGACAGCGGGAAGTACTTGGTCGCGCGCACCTTCGCGTCGAGCGACACCGACGGCTTGCCGTGGTACTCGTAGTGATAGTCCTGCAGCGTGCACTCGCCGGCCTTGTCGCAGATGCCGCAGTCGACCGGGTGGTTGAGGAGCGTGAGCTCGAGCATCGCGGCGCGGTGCTCGCGCACGAGGTCGGAATCGGTGAGCACGCGCAGGCCTTCGGTGACCGGCATGTTGCAGGCGATCTCGACCCAGCTGCGTCCTTCGACCTGCACGACGCACACGCGGCAGCTGCCGGCGATCGAGAGTGCGGGGTGATAGCAGAAGTAGGGCAGGTCGCAGCCGGCGGCGAGCGCCGCCGCGAGGACGCGTCTGGCCCTTGTCCGCCTGGATCTCGCGACCGTCTACGAAGATGGTCGGCATTCGAGATTCCCGTCGTGGCGCGAGCGCTTGTGCTCGATCCAGTAGTCGAATTCGTCGCGGTACTTGGCCAGTATGCCGACCGTCGCGTAGCCCGCCGCGTCGCCCATGCCGCAGATCGTCGTGCCGTCGTTCATGCGCGAGATGCGGATCATCTGGTCGAGGTCTTCCGTGCCGCCCTTCGCCGGCGACGATGCGGTCGATGATCCGGTGCAGCCAGCCCATGCCTTCGCGGCACGGCGTGCACTGGCCGCAGGACTCGTGGTGGTAGAAGCGCAGCATCACCTGCAGCAGGCGCACCATGCAGGTGCCCTCGGCGATCGCGATCATGCCGCCCGAGCCCATCGACGAGCCCGCGCCTTCGACCGATTCGCTGTCGAGCGTGAGGCTTGCGATCTCGGCCGCCGTCAGCACTTTGGTCGAGATGCCGCCGGGGATGACGCACTTCAGCGCCGCGCCGTGCATCATGCCGCCGCAGTCCTCGTCGATGAACGTGCGCCACGGATAGCCGATCTCGATCTCGTACACGCCGGGCTTCGCGATGTGGCCCGAGATGGAGATGAGCCGCGTGCCGGGATTCTTGGCCGTGCCGTGCGCCTTGAACGCGGCGGCGCCGTCGCGCAGGATGTTGACGATGTTCGACGAGCGTCTCGACGTTGTTGACGACGGTGGGCTGCTGGTAGAGGCCCTTCACGGTGAGGCGCGGCGGCCGGTTGCGCGGGATAGCCGCGCTTGCCCTCGAGCGAGGTGAGGAGGCCCGGACGCCTCGCCGCAGACGTACGAGCCGGCGCCGCGGTGCGCGACGAGGTCGCACGAGAACGCGGTGCCGAAGAGCGGCGCGCCGAGATAGCCCGCCGCGCGCGCTTCCTCGATCGCACCGGCGAGCCGGCGATACGGCAGGTCGAACTCGCCGCGGATGTAGACGAACGCGTGGCGCACCTCGAGCGCGTAGGCCGCGATCAGCATCGACTCGACCAGCAGGTGCGGCGCGTTCTCGAGGATCCAGCGGTCCTTGAACGTGCCGGGCTCGCCTTCGTCGGCATTCGCGCACAGGTAGTGCGGCTGGCCGTCGGCAGGTTGATGACGCCCCACTTGCGGCCCGGCCGGGAACGCGGCACCGCCGCGGCCCTGGATGCCGGACGCCGTCACCTCCTTCGTCACGTCGGCCGGGCTGCATCGTGCGCAGCACCTTCTCGAGCGTGGCGTAACCGCCGCGCGCGCGGTAGTCGGCGAGCGTGTGCGACGTCGCCGTGACCGGAAACGTCATGAGGAGCTTGCCGGCTGCTCAACGCAGCTCACCCAGCAGCGCATCGAGCGCTTCCACGCTCACGTTCTCGACGTACGCGTCGTTCACCATCATCGACCGGCGCCGTGCCGCACGATCCCAGGCACTCGACGGTCGACAGCGTGACGCGGCCGTCGGGCGTGGTCTCGCCGACGGCGATGCCGAGCTTGCGCTCGCACGCGTCGATGAGGCGCTCCGCGCCGCGCATGCTGCACGACACGTTGCGGCACACCGCGACGTGCCAGCGCCCGCCGGCCTCGCGCCGGATACTGCGTGTAGAACGAGAGCACCTCCTCGACCTGCACCCGCGGCACGCCGAGGTACGCGGCGAGCGCGTCGATGTCGGCGTCGTCGACGATGCCCGCGCAGCTCCTGGATGCGGCGCAGGCACGGCAGCACGAGCGACGACTCGAAGCCCGCCGGGTAGCGCGCGCGCAGCGCGTCGAGCTCCTCGGCGGGATCGGCAATGTCAGCGCTCAGCGGTCACATTCGCCCCCGATCATGTTGACCGAGCCGAAGGTCGGGATGATGTCCGCGAGCTGGTAGCCCTCGAGCAGCTTGTGCAGGCCGCCCATGTGCACGAAGCTCGGGCTGCGCACGTGCACCTTGTACGGCGTGCCGCTGCCGTCGCTCACGAGGTAGAAGCCGAGCTCGCCATTGGGCGCCTCGTGCGCGACGTAGACCTCGCCGGCCGGGACCTGCGGCCCGTCCATGACGAGCTTGAAATGGTTGATGAGCGACTCGATCTCGCGGTAGACGAGCGCGCTTGTCGGGGAACGTGCAGCGGCGGTCGTCGACGCAGATCGGGCCCGGCGGCAGCTTCGCACGAGCTGGCGGATCATGCGGATCGACTCGTCCATCTCGCGCATGCGCACGTAGTAGCGGTCGTAGTTGTCGCCGTTGATGCCGACCGGCACGTCGAACTCGAGCTCGGCGTAGGCGAGGTAGGGCATGTCCTTGCGCAGGTCGATGGCCGCGCCCGGTCGAGCGCAGGATCGGGCCGGTGAATCCCCAGTGAAGCGCGTCGGCCGTCGAGATCATGCCGACGTCGCGCGTGCGGTCGATGAAGATGCGGTTGCGATCCATGAGGCCGTGGATGCGGCCGGTGAACTCGTCGAACTCGCACGAGGATCTCGTCGAGGCGCGCGAGCCAGCCGTCGGGCAGGTCGCGCGCGAGGCCGCCGATGCGCCCGTAGGTGTAGGTCACGCGCGCGCCGGTCAGCGCCGCCAGGTGCTCGTACATGTGGTCGCGCAGCATCACGAGATAGAGGAACGCGGTCATCGCGCCGAGCTCCATCAGCGACGCCGCGATGCACGTCAGGTGGTCGCAGATGCGCGAGTACTCCGACAGCAGCGTGCGCAGGTAGCGGCAGCGCGGCGTGATCTCGATGCCCATCAGCGTCTCGACCGCGTCGCAGTAGGCGAAGTCGTTGATCAGCGCCGAGCAGTAGTTGAGGCGGTCGACGTACGGCATCAGGTTGTGCCAGGTGTGCGACTCGCACTCCTTCTCGAAGCCGCGATGCAGGTAGCCGCAGTGCACGTCGACGCGCTTGCACCTTCTCCCCGTCGAGCGCGGCGATGACCTGCAGCGTGCCGTGGGTGGCCGGGTGCGACGGCCCGATGTTGACGACGACCTCGTCCTCGCTCTCGGCGTCGAACGCCGATCGCACCGGGCTTGGAAGCATCGACGTTCAACGTGCCGATCCCGATACGGCACGAGCGGCTGCTCGTGCTCCTTGGCGTAGTCCTTGCGCAGCGGATGGCCGACGAAGCCCTCGTACAGCAGGATCGGACGCAGGTCGGCGTTGCCGCGGAAACGAATGCCGTACATGTCGTGGCACTCGCGCTCCATGAATCCGGCCGAGCCGTACAGGCCGGTCAGCGTCGCGACGTCGGGCGCGGCTTCCGCCACGCGCCGTCTTCATGCGCACGCGCACGCGCTGCGTCGTCGAGTAGAAGTGCCACACGACGTCGAAGCGCAAGGCGGCGCCGCGGCCAGTCGACCGCCGTGACGTCGAGCAGCAGGTCGAAGCCGAAGTCGCGGCGCAAGCGCGTCGCCGTCGCGACCAGCTTCCTGCGGCGCCACGGCGAGCGACGAGGGCGCCGTGAGCGATCGACGCCTTCGCCGTGTCGGCGAAGTCGTCCCGCAGCGAGGCAAGGATCGGTGTCGCGCATCAGAAGGCGTCGTTCACGATCGGATGACGCTGGCGCGCGATGCGGTCCTGCAGCTGCATGATGCCGTCGATCACGGTCTCCGGTCGCGGCGGGCAGCCGGGCACGTACACATCGACCGGAATGATCCGGTCGATGCCGAGCAGCGTCGCGTAGTTCTGGTAGAAGCCGCCGCTCGTCGCGCAGGCGCCGAACGCCATCACCCACTTGGGCTCGCACATCTGCTCGTAGACCTTGAGCAGGATCGGCGCCTGCTTGTGCGTGACGGTGCCGACGACCATCAGGAGGTCGGATTGCCGCGGCGAGAACCGCGGGCAGCGCTGCGCCGAAGCGGTCGGTGTCGTACGGCGTGCTGCTCACCGCCATGAACTCCATGGCGCAGCACGCGGTGACGAACGGATAGGGGAAGATCGAGAACTTGCGCCCCCAGCCGACGAGCTCGTCCTTCTTCGTCGTGAGGTACTCGAAGGCCGCGGACCGCGACGGCCGCGTCGCGTGGACGCGCCTCGGCCATGACGGGCGTGATCGGGATCGTGGCGCTCATCGTGTTCAGCTTGCGCTCGGGCGGCAGCCTGCGGGCACGGCGGACGAGGCGCGCGACCCAGCGCAGGGAATCCGACGCATGAGGATCCCACTCGCCGGTCGTTCTCTTCGCCGATGCCCAGTCGGGCGAATTGGCCGGTTGGCGTGTCTCGCGCGTCTCTGCCGGAAGCGGGAACGGTCGTGTCGTCGAACATGGCGAAGCGCCTTTCAGTCGGTGACCGCTTCGAGCAGTCGTTGCTTGTAGACGTACAGCAGCATCAGCACGAGCAGCGCGACGAACAGGAAGAACGTGACCACCATGAAGCCCGTCAGCGGCTGCGCGCCCAGCGCCCACACGAACAGGAACACGGTCTCGAGGTCGAACAGCAGGAACGCGATGGCGACCGCGTAGTACTTGACCGGGACGGCGCGTACGTTCACCGGATCGATCGGCGTTGGCGCCGCATTCGAAGGGCTCGAGCTTGATCGCGGAAGGCGCGGGCTTCGGGCCCAGCACGCGGTTGAGAAACAGCGTGAACGCGACGAACCCGAGGATCGCGACGAGATAGAGCACGAACACGACGTAGGGATTCGTGGCGTGGTCATCGCTTGTCTCGCGCAGGGCACGAACGGGATGCCGCTACGGTATGCGCGGCGATCTCCTTTCGCCGTTTGACGCAGGTCAACGGCACCCGTCGGGCCGATCCGGCGCCGCGCGGCTGCCGGCGTTTGGTTTACATGACCTGGATCAAACGCTGCCGCCGGGTACGCGGCGTACGTTGCCGCGACGAATCACACGCCGCACGCCAACGTCGGACCACGGGAGGAAGCACATGACCTGGTCGCAGGTCTACGACCCATTCGGCAACGCGTACCTGTCCACGCTCGTCGCCGCGCTGCCGATCATCGTGCTGCTCGGCAGCCTCGCGTTCTTCCACGTCAAGGCGCACTGGGCCGCGATCCTCGGGCTCGCTGGTCGCGCTCGCGGTCGCGGTGTTCGCGTTCGGCATGCCTGCCGCGATGGCCGGCAAGACGGCGATCTACGGCGCGCTGTTCGGCCTGCTGCCGATCGGCTGGATCGTCCTCAACGTGATCTTCATGTACAACCTGACCAACGAGGTCGGGCTGTTCGAGGTGCTGCAGAAGAGCATCACGGGCATCACGCCGGACCGCAGGCTGCAGCTCCTGCTGGTCGCGTTCAGCTTCGGCGCGTTCTTCGAAGGCGCCGCGGGCTTCGGCACGCCGGTCGCGGTGACGGCCGCGATCCTCATGGGCCTCGGCTTCTCGCCGCTCTGGGCCGCGGGGCTCTCGCTCATCGCCAACACGGCGCCCGTCGCATTCGGCGCGCTCGGCACGCCGATCATCGTGCTCGCGGCCGTGACCGGGCTCGACATCCACGCGTTGTCGCGCGATGGTCGGCCGCCAGCTGCCGTTCTTCTCGCTCCTCGTCCCGTTCTGGCTGATCTGGGCGTTCGTCGGCTTCCGCCGCATGATCGAGATCTGGCCGGCGATCCTCGTGGCCGGCGTGTCGTTCGCCGTCCCGCAGTTCCTGGTCTCGAACTACCACGGCCCATGGCTCGTCGACGTCGTCGCGGCGGTGTGCTCGATGGCCGCGCTCGCGCTCTTCCTCAAGGTCTGGCGTCCTCGCATGGTGTGGACCAGCGCGACGCGCGAGGGCGTGTCGGTGACGCACGAGGAAGCGGAGGCCAAGGCGGTGCAAGCACGGCTTCACGCGCGCGCAGATCATCAAGGCATGGACGCCGTGGGCGATCCTGTCCGTGCTCGTGTTCATCTGGGGCCTGCCGCAGGCCAAGGACTTCCTCAACACGCTCTCCGCGCCGCGCTTCCCGATCGAGGGCCTGCACAACCTGGTCGTGCGCGTGCCGCCGGTGGTGCCCAAGCCGACGCCGGAAGCGGCGGTGTACGTGCTGAACTGGCTGTCCGCCACCGGCACCGGCATTCTCATCGCGGCCATCATCGCGGGCCTCGTGATGGGCATCGGCTTGCCGAAGATGGCGCAGACCTACGGCATGACGCTGAAGCGCGTGCGGTACTCGCTCCTGACCATCGCCGCCATGCTCGCGCTGGGCTACACGACGAAGGGCGCGGGGCTCGATTCCACGCTCGGCCTCGCGTTCGCGCACGCCGGCTGGTTCTATCCGTTCTTCGGCGCGATGCTGGGATGGCTGGGTGTTGCGCTCACGGGTTCGGACACGTCGTCGAACGTGCTGTTCGGCGGCTTGCAGAAGGTCTCCGCCGAGCAGCTCGGCCTGTCGCCGGTGCTGATGGCGGCGGCGAACAGCTCGGGCGGCGTCATGGGCAAGATGATCGACGCGCAGAGCATCGTCGTCGCGTCGACCGCGACGCAGTGGTACGGCCACGAAGGCGACATCCTGCGCTACGTGTTCTTCCACAGCCTCGCGCTCGCGGCGCTCATGGGCATGCTGATCATGGCGCAGGCGTACGTGTGGCCGTTCACGGCGCTCGTCGTCCACTGAGGGGAACGAGCGGTGCCTGACGACGGCAAGGCGCGCGGACTTCCTGCACCCTACGACGAGCTCCATCGCGAGCTCGCGGGCTTCATCGCGCCGGCGCGCCTCATCCTCGATCCGCTGCGGCTGCTCGCGTGGGGCACCGACGCGAGCTTCTATCGGCTGGTGCCGAAGATCGCCGTAGTCGTCGAGAGCGAGGACGAAGTCGTCCGGCTGCTCGCCGCGTGCGCGCGGCTGCACGCACCGGTCACGTTTCGCGCGGCGGGAACGAGCCTCTCGGGCCAGGCGATCACCGACTCCGTGCTGGTGCTGCTGGGCGACGGATGGCGGCGCTGCGAGATCGCGGCCGACGCGACGAGCGTCACGCTGCAGCCCGGCGTGATCGGCGCCGAGGCCAATCGAAAGCTTGCGCCGCACGCGCGCAAGCTCGGACCCGATCCCGCATCGATCGACGCCGCGATGATCGGCGGCATCGCCGCCAACAACGCGAGCGGGATGTGCTGCGGCACCGCGCAGAACACGTATCACACCGTCGAGGGCATGCGGGTCGTGCTGGCGAACGGCATCGTGCTCGACACGCGCGACGCCCGCAGCCGCGACGAGTTCCGCAAGAGCCATCCCGATCTCGTCCGGTCGCTGGAAGCGCTCGCGCGGTCGGCGCAAGGCGACGATGCGCTGGCGTCGCGCATCCGCCGCAAGTTCCGCATGAAGAACACGACGGGCTACAGCCTCAACGCGCTCGTCGACTTCGACCGACCCGATCGACGTGCTGATGCACCTCATGGTCGGGTCCGAAGGCACGCTGGGCTTCATCAGCGAGATCACGTACCGCACGGTGCCGGATCACGGGGACAAGGCCAGTGCGCTGATCCTGTTCGAGACGCTCGAAGGCGCGTGCGCGGCGGTGAGCCTGCTTGCCCACGCGCCGGTCGCCGCCGTCGAGCTCGCCGACCGCGCGGCGCTGCGTTCGGTGGAGACGAAACCCGGAATGCCGCGCGGGCCTGCGCGCCGTCGGCCCGGAAGGCGCCGCGCTCCTCGTCGAGATACGAGCTCCCGATGCTGCGTCGCTGCGCCGCGACATCGACGCGGTCGAGACGGTCCTGCGCGACGTCCCGACGTTCGAGCCGGTCCGCTTCTCGACCGATGCGGCCGAGTGCGCGCGCTACTGGAACGTGCGCAAGGGCATGTTCCCCTCGGTCGGCGCGGTGCGCAGGATCGGCACGACCGTGATCATCGAGGACGTCGCATTCCCGGTCGATCGCCTGGCGGCGGCCACGCTCGACCTGCAGTCGCTGCTGCGCGCGCATGGCTACGACGAGGCGATCATCTTCGGCCACGCGCTCGCCGGCAACCTGCACTTCGTCTTCACGCAGGACTTCAACGACGCCTCCGAGGTTGCCCGCTACGCGCGCTTCATGGACGCGCTCTGCCACATGGTCGTCGAGCGATACGACGGGTCGCTCAAGGCCGAGCACGGCACCGGACGCAACATCGCGCCGTACGTCGAGCTCGAGTGGGGAGCGCAGGCGTACGCGTTGATGCGCGAGATCAAGCGGATGTTCGACCCGCTGGGCATCCTGAACCCCGGCGTCGTGATCAACGACGATCCGCACGCGCACGTCGCCAACCTCAAGCCGCTTCCTGCCGCCGACCCGCTGGTCGACACCTGCATCGAATGCGGCTTCTGCGAGCCGAAGTGCCCGTCGCGCGGCCTCACGCTTTCGCCGCGGCAACGGATCGTCGGATGGCGCGAGATCGCGCGCGCGGAGCGTGCCGGGATCGACGCCTCCGCGATGCGCGCCGGGTACGACTACGCAGGCATCGACACCTGCGCCGCTTGCGGGCTGTGCGCGACGGCGTGCCCGGTGGGCATCGAGACAGGCCTCTTGATCAAGGCGCTGCGCGGCCGTCGTGCGTCCAAGCGCGCGCACGGCGTCGCGAGCGCGGTCGCCGGTCGCTTCGGTGCCGCGACCGCGGGCGTTCGTGCAGGCCTCGCGGTTGCCGATGCGCTGCATGGCCTGCGCGTGCCGGTCGAGCGCATGCGGCGGATGGGCATGCCGCTTCCAAAATGGTCGCCGACGCTTCCCCGGCCTGCGTCGTGGCGGCACGAGCCGCCGGCCGGTCGAGGCGATTTGCTCGTGTACTTCCCGAGTTGCGCCGCGCGGACGATGGGTGCCGCGCGCGGCGACGACGCGCAAGCGCTGCCGACGGTCGCCCAGCGCCTGTTTCGCCAAGGCGGGATTCGACGTGACGGATGCCCGAGGGCCTGTCCGGCCTCTGCTGCGGGCAGCCGTTCGAGAGCAAGGGCTTCGCGGCCGCGGCCGACGCCAAGTCGGCCGAGCTCGAGGCGGCGTTGCGCGAAGCGAGCGAGAACGGGCGGCTGCCGATCGTGTTCGACACGAGCCCGTGCGCGTACCGGATGAAGCGTTACGTGGCGGGACGTCTTGCGGTGCAGGACAGCGTCGAGTTCCTTCTGTCCTCGGTGCTGCCGCGGGTGCGGATCGCGCGGGTGCCCGGCCCCGTCGCCGTCCATCCCGTGTGCAGCGTGCGCAAGATGGGCCTGGTCGAGCAGCTCGACGCGGTCGCGCGAGCGTGCAGCGAGGAGGTGGTGGCCGTGCCGGACGTTCTGTGCTGCGGCTTCGCGGGCGATCGCGGGTTCACGCACCCCGAGCTCAACGAGCACGCGCTGCGGCGCCTGGCGAGCCTCGTTGCCCGCGTCGTGCCGGCGCGGCTACTCGACGAGCCGGACCTGCGAGATCGGGCTGTCCGAGCAGGCAGGCATGCCGTATCGCTCCATCATCGATCTCGTCGACGCCTGCGCGACGGCGAAGGCACCATGAAAGTCGCGCTGTTCGTTCCCTGCTACGTCGACGCCTTCTTTCCGGAAGTGGGCGTCGCGACGCTGGAGCTCCTCGAGAAGCTGGGAGTCGAGGTCGCGTATCCGCTCGACCAGACGTGCTGCGGACAACCGATGGGGAACAGCGGCTGCCGCGCGGACGCGGCGGCCACCGAAGCGCTGTTCGTGCGCAACTTCAAGGGCTACGAGTACGTCGTCTCGCCTTCGGGAAGCTGCACGCATCACGTGCGCGATCACCTGACCTCCATCGAGCAGACGGACGAGGTGCGCAAGGTGCGCTCGAGCTGCTATGAGCTCGTCGAGTTCGTGCACGACGTGCTGAACGTGCGCGCCTTTCCCTGGGCCGAGTTCCCGCACGTCGTGGGCCTGCACAACGGCTGCGCCTCGCTGCGCGCGTTGGGCACGGCGTCGATGTCCGAGATCGCGGGGCGCGCGTTCTCGAAGCCCATGGATCTCCTGCGCGCCGTGCGTGGAATCTCCTTCGTGTCGCCGAAGCGGCCCGACGAGTGCTGCGGCTTCGGCGGGACGTTCTCCGTCTTCGAGGAACCGGTCTCCGCCCGCATGGGTTACGACAAGGTGAGCGACCACCATGACGCGGGTGCCGAGTACATCGTGTCCGCCGACATGTCGTGCCTCATGCACCAGAAGGGCTGCGCGGAGCGCCTGGACCTGCCCGTGAAGTTCATCCACATCGCCCAGATACTGAACGGGTCCCGCGAGTGAAGCGCATCGATCACGCGGAGGCGTCGTCCGGCTTCATCAAGGCGACGGACCACCTCGAGTTCCACGACAAGCGGCTGTGGGACCTGCGCAAGAAGCGCGACCGCGAGGCCGAGTCGATGCCCGAGTGGCAGGACCTGCGCGAGCTCGCGTCCGCGATCAAGGAGCACACGCTGTCGCACCTCGCGGACTACCTCCTGGAGTTCGAGCGGAACGCAATAGCGAACGGCGCCCAGGTGCACTGGGCGACGGATGCCGCGGACCACAATCAGGTCGTCTACGACATCCTGAAGAGCCGGGGTGCGCGCACGCTCGTGAAAGCGAAGTCGATGCTCACCGACGAGTGCGAGATGCGTCCGTTCCTCGAGAAGCGGGGCATCGAGGTGATGGAGACCGACCTCGGGGAACGCATCCAGCAGCTCGACGACGAGCCACCCAGCCACATCGTGGTCCCCGCGGTCCACAAGCTGCGCGGCGACGTCGCGCGCGTGTTCGCCGACACCATCGGCACCGATCCCGCGAAGGACGATCCGCACTACCTCGCCGAGAGCCAGCGGCAGCACACGCGCCCCGTCTTCCTGCGCGCCGACGCCGGCATGACCGGCGCCAACTTCGCCGTCGCCGAGACCGGGGTCGGTGGTGGTGTGCACCAACGAGGGCAACGCCGACCTCTCCGTGCACCTGCCGGACCTCTACATCGCGTGCATCGGCATCGAGAAGATCGTGCCGCGCATCGAGCACCTCGGCGTGTTCGTGCGCCTGCTGTCGCGCAGCGCGCTCGGCTCGCCGATCACGCAGCTCACGTCGCACTTCCGGGCGCCTCGCGAGGGGACGGAGATGCACATCGTGCTGGTCGACAACGGCCGCTCCGAGCGACTCGGCATGGCGGACTTCTGGTACTCGCTCAAGTGCATCCGGTGCGGCGCGTGCATGAACACGTGCCCCGTCTACCGTCGAAGCGGCGGCCTGAGCTACGGTGCGACGTACTCCGGACCGATCGGCGTGATCATCGATCCCACGTTCAACCTGCGCAAGTACAGCGCGCTGCCGTTCGCTTCCACGCTGAACGGCTCGTGCACGCACGTGTGCCCGGTCAAGATCAACATCCACGAGCAGATCTACAAGTGGCGCGAGATCATCGCCGCGCGGCACCAGCTGCCGTTCGTCAAGCAGGAGGCGATGCAGGTCGCAGGCAAGGTGCTGTCGAACCCGAAGCTGTACCGCATCGCGGTCGAGGCGGCGGGGTCGGGGATCGAGCGACTGCCGCGGTTCATGATGTACAACAGGCTCAACGCCTGGGGCCGGCAGCGGGAAGTGCCGTCGGCGCCAACGGCGACGTTCCGCCAGTGGTACATCGCCAATCGCGGGAAGAAGGACGAGAAGGGCAAGTGAGCGCGCGCGACGACATCCTCGATCGCGTGCGCCGCAACCAGCCGGCCGCGTGCGCCATGCCGGTCATACCGCCGTTCCCCGCGCCCCGCGGCTCGCTGCCCGAGCGGTTCAAGGCGGCGGTGAAGCGCATGGGCGGAAAGGTGGCCGAGCCGCCGCCCGGCGCTGTCCTGCAGGACTTCGTGCGCGCACTGTTCCCGGGTGGCGCCATCTTCGCCAGCGCCACGCCCGAGGTCGCGGGCGATCGTGACCTCGGCGTGGTGCGAAACCCGCGCGACCTCGCTGATGTCGACGTCGGCGTGGTCCGGGCGGTGTTCGGCGTCGCCGAGACGGGCTCCGTCTGGCTCACATGCCGCGAATTTCGCGTGCGACAGCCTGGGCTTCCTCGTCGCAGCACCTCGTCGTGCTGCTCGATCCGGCGCGCATCGTCGGCAACATGCACGACGCGTACGGGAAGCGGGCGCAGTTCGACGCCCGGTACGGCGTCTTCATGACCGGCCCTTCGGCCACGGCCGACATCGAAGGCGTGCTCATCCACGGAGCCCAGGGCGTTCGCAGCCTGACCGTCGTGCCGGCCCCAGCTGACGTAAACGCAACAACAAGTGCTTGACGCGGCGAGTTCCGCGCGCTATTGATGCAAGTCAAGCAAGTTGCATCGCGCAACGCGAATACTCGCAGTCGAGCGAGACGGATGCAGCGCGTGGGACGCCGCCTGCCGGACGGCGCCGACGAAAGGGAGGCTTTGATGCGAACCACGTTGTTCCGTGCGGCGTTGATCGTCCTCGCCCTTGCGTGCACTCCGCTGCATGCGCAAACGGTTCAGGCGCCGGCTCCGCAAAAGGCGCCGGTCTGCGCCAATTGCCACGAAGCCCAGTGGCGCTCCATCGACCTCACCGCGCACGGCGCCCGCAACGACGACAACGGCAGCATGTGCATGGCGTGCCACGGCAACGCCACCGAGCACGTGAAGGACCCCACGAAGGTCAAGCCCGACAATCCGTTCGGCAAGGGGCACACCGCCGACGAGCGCACCGGCATCTGCCTCAACTGCCACGCGCGGCAACCGCAACCTCGCGTTCTGGACGTCGGGCAAGCACCAGCTCAACGAAGTGACGTGCAGCAACTGCCACAGCATCCACGGCAAGTCGCTCGCGCCGACCATCAACAAGTTCGTGACGACGTTCCTGCCGAACCAGGCCGACATCTGCGCGAACTGTCACCAGCCCATCCGTGCGGCGACGATGAAGCCGTCGCACCACCCGATCCCCGAGGGCAAGGTGAAGTGCAGCGACTGCCACAACCCGCACGGCGCCATCACGCCGGCGATGCTGAAGCAGCCGACCATCAACGACCAGTGCTACTCGTGCCACGCCGACAAGCGCGGGCCGTACGTGCACAACCATCCGCCGGTCGAGGAGAACTGCGCAACCTGCCACAACCCGCACGGGTCCGTGCACGCGAAGCTCCTGAACGAGTCGGCGCCCAACCTGTGCCAGGACTGCCACGACGGATCGCGCCACCCCGGCACGGTCTACGGCGCGGCTGGAGGCTGGACGTGCCTCCCTGGCGACACGTCTACGGCGTGCAACAACAAGGCGGGGCAGCCGAACGCCAACGTCAACACGCGGCTCATTGCGCGCGGCTGCGTCAACTGCCACAACGCCGTCCACGGCTCCAATGCGCCCGGCGCACGTGGCAAGTTCTTCACGCGTTAGCCGGAGCACATCATGACGAAGAAACTCGTTGCCTCCGTGATCGCAAGCCTGTTCGCGGCGGCGCCGGCACTCGCACAGAGCGGTGCAAGCGATCCCATGCGAGTCGAGGGCACGGGCACCGTCGGCTACATGAACAACAACACGAACGCATTCGACCGCGCGCAGCTCGACCTGTATCAGGACTTGAGCAACGGCGTGCTGTCGAACATCGGCATGCAGGGACGCAGCAGCAAGTCCTGGTTCCAGGGCTACGGCGAGAACTTCGGCCGCACGGATCAATACATGTTCCTGCGCGGCGGCATGTACGACGTATTCAAGGCGGGCGCGTACCTCAACGACATCCCGCACACGTTCTCGTCCAACGCGTATTCGCCCTACAGCGGCATCGGCGGCAATGTCCTCACCGCAACGTTCCCGCTCGGCGCGCTGCCGGTGCCGCAACCGCCCGGCAACTGGAGCAACTTCACGCTGGGGTACGACCGGCGCGATTGGGGCGGGTTTGCCGAGTGGCAGAAGAACAGCCCGTGGTACTTCCGCGTCGACGGCAACCAGGTCTCGTTCAGCGGCACCAAGATGGGCGGGGCGGCCAATGGCTCCAGCCCGGGCAACGGATTCGTGGACCTCGCGTTCCCGACGCAGTACACCACCAACAACCTGGGCGTGGAAGGCGGCTACCAGACCGGCAAGGCGACGTTCGCCGTGCGCTGGGACTACAGCCAGTTCGACAACGACAACCACACGCTGCAGTGGACGAACCCCAACTTCGGGCGGCAACCAGCTCGACACCACATACCTGCCGCCCAACAACACGTTCAACAAGTTCACGCTGTCGGGCAACTATCGCGACCTGCCGTGGCGGTCGGTGATCTCCGCGCGCTACACGTGGTCGAAGACGACGAGCGACGTGGGCATCGGCCTGACGGCGCTCGATTCGGGCGGGGTCTACAACCCCACGATGCCCAACACGAACACGTTCAACGGCGAGCACATCAACCAGTCCCTGGCGCTGGCGTGGACCGCGACGCCGGCGCGCAACGTGGACACCCGCGTCTTCTACAACTGGACCAAGCTCGAGAACAATTCGACGCACGTCGTGTTCGGCAACGCGCCGACCCAGCCGCCGGTCGGCAGCCTCGGTTGCGGAAACTTCACGCCGCCGGGCGGCGTGCCCACGCAGATTGCCGGCAACTGCGAGAACGAGCTCTACAACTACACCAAGAACAACCTCGGCTTCGACGTCTGGTGGAAGTTCGCGACCGGCAACCGGCTCGGCGGCGGCTGGGACTACAACGACCTCGACCAGGAGCGCGTCGACTACAACAAGGCGCACTGGAACCGCCTCTGGCTCGAGTACAAGAACACGATGCTCGACACGGTGTCGGGGCGCCTCAAGTACCAGTACATCAAGCGCGACGCGGATCACAACTTCACCACCAACGGGCTGAGTCCGAACGATCCGAACTATCTGTCCGCGTACACGTCGGCGTTCGACATGCAGAGCAACACCACCAACCTGCTCAAGCTGTACCTCGACTGGGCGCCGCTCGACAACGTCGGCCTGTCTTTCGAGGGCACGTGGGGCAAGGTCGATTACGACGACACCACGCTCGGGCGCACGAGCTCGGATCGCCAGGGATACTTCCTGAGCGGCAACTGGAATCCATCGCAGGCGCTGCGCCTCAACGCGTTCGGCAGCTGGGAACAGACCAAGTATCCGTCCAACCACCGTTACATCGGAACCGTAGCCGGCGGGCCGACGCCTCCGTCGGGCTGGTGCACGGCGGCCAATCCGAACTGCTACGACCCGTTCGCGCCGCCGTACCAGCAGTCTCCGGGCTCGACGACCGCCTCGTACAACTGGAGCTCGCAGACCAAGGACCAGACGTGGATGATCGGCCTCGGCAGCGACTGGCAGGCGATGGAGTCGCTCAAGCTTTCCGCGTCGTACCTGTACGTCAAGAACGAGGGCGATGCGACGTTCGGCATCCAGAATCCCATCGTCCTCAACAACCCGCCCGTGCTCCCGATCGGCAACTTCGATAACAGCACGCAGCAGTGGTTCAACCTCAAGGGCATCTGGGCGTACAACAAGAACTGGTCGTTCACCGGCGGTTACTCGTACGCGAAGTACAGCCACAGCGACATCGCGACGGATGGATACCAGTACGTCGCACCCTATCCCGGCGTCGCCACCAACACGTCGCTCAGCTACCTCAGCGGCAACGACGCGTTCACCAACGGCCACAACAACATCGTCTACCTGCTGGTCACGTACAAGTTCGACGCGCCGCAACTCGCGGTCGCCGCGCTGCCGATGGCGCAAGCCACGCCAGCGCAGGCAGCTGCACCGGCTGCGCCAGCACCATCTCCACCCGTCCCGGCACCGGCGCCGGCACCCGCGCCGACGGTGCAGAAGATCACGCTGGACTCGAAGGTGCTGTTCGACTTCGACTCGGCGGCGCTCAAGCCGGAAGGCAGGACGGCCATCGACAGCCAGGTCATGAGCAGCCTCTCGCGCATGCAGAAGCTCGAGGTCGTGCTCGTGACCGGCCACACCGATCGGCTGGGCACCGAGGCCTACAACCAGAAGCTGTCGCAGCGGCGGGCGGATGCCGTGCGCGACTATCTCGTCGGCAAGGGTGTGGACAGGACCAGGATCGAGACCATCGGCATGGGCGAGAAGCAGCCGGTCGTGCAGTGCGACCAGAAGAACATGAAGCAGCTGATCGACTGCCTGCAGCCCAACCGTCGCGTCGACGTCCAGGCCAAGGGCGAGGCGATGAAGTAACGCCGCCGCCCGCGCCCGGAGCCGGCGCCTTCAGTAGCGGCCGTGTTGCTTGTAGATGTAGTTCGACAGCTCCACGGCCTGGTGCGACAGCCGGCGTTGCGTGTCGTGGACCGTGCGGATGATCGCCCGCATCACGTGATACACCACCGCCGGGTGCGTCGGGATCAGCGACTCGAATCGCTCCCGCGCAAGGCCGAGCACCCGGGCATTGCCCACGGCCACCAGCGAGCTACGGTAGCTCGTCCCGTCGACGAAGCTCATCTCGCCTGCGAGATCGCCAACCGCGAGCGTCGCAACCGTGAGCCGCGTGTCGGTGTCGATGTACTTGACGACACCGACGAGTCCCGCCGCGACGACGTACAGGTGATCGTCCGAGGCGCCCTCCCGCACGAGGACGTCGGCGTCCACAAGGTCGCGCACGCTCACCTGTGCGGCGAGCACGGCGAATTCGTCGTCGTTCAGGTCCGCCGCGAGCCGGCTCGCGCGCAGCGCCGCAATGCGCATTTCCTCGCTGTTCATGACAAGTCTCCTTGCGCGGCCCGCATGCTGTCCGCGCGGGCCACGAATGCATCGACGAACGTGTTGGCGATCCGGTCGAAAACGGGCGTGGCCACGCGCGCCAGCGGCCCCGCCATTTCGTAATGCATCTGGAACGCGATCTTGCAGGCGCCCGGCGCGAGCGCCGTGAGGCGCCAGTCGCCTTCGAAGCGACGGAACGGCCCCTTCTCGAGGCGTACCGCGAGCCAGTCGGGTCGCCGCTTCGGATTGCGGGTGACGAGGCTGAAGCGCACGCCGTGGTAGTCGACCTCGATCTCCGCTGCGACCACGTCGTCCGAGCGCTGGAGGATGCGCGATGCCGCGCACCAGGGCAGGAAATCCGGGTAATGCTCGGCGCGCTCGACGATGTCGAACATCGTCTCGACGGGATACTCGAGCAGCGCCGATCTCGCCACGTCCATCCTAAGGCGCCGTGTGCGCGATCCCCTTGTGGCAATCGATGCAGGTCATCGCACCGGCCAGGAACTGCTGGTGCATCGGCTGCACGAAATCCTTCTGCTTCTTGACCACGTCGGGGGTGAAAGTGTGGCAGGTGCGGCAATTGGCGGAGTTGTTCGCCTTGTACTCCGCCCAGACGTGCTCGGCCATGCGTGGGCGCGCGGCCTTGAACTTCGCTTCGGTGTCGATGACGCCGCGCATCTCGCCGATGGCGTCCTTGATGCCCGCCTTGGCCTTGTAGAAGAGCAGCTCGGGGTAGTCGTGCGGGATGTGGCAGTCGTGGCAACCGGCACTGACGCCCGTGCGGTTGACCGCGTGGCCGCTTGCCTTCCACTCGGCTGCAACCCATTGCATGGAGTGGCACGCGCCTCCGCAAAATTCGTTGGTGCCGGTCCGCGCCACCATGACCTGGGTGGCGATGACGCCGCCGGCTCCGACCAGCAGGCCGATGATCAGCAGTGTCAGGACCGAGTACTTGACGCTGGGCGTGGTGAGCCTCATCCACGTCCTGCGCAGCATTCCCGGCCTCCCGTCGTTCGTCGTCGCCATGCCGCCTCCCGTTGCATTTTGTGATCACGCTAGCGTGCGAACGACGCCGGCCGATTGACATACATCAACACAGACCGCGCGATAAGTCTACAATCGCTGCCGTGCCGATGCACAGGCCGAAGGGACGCCGCCCCTCTTTCGAAGCGGTGCCAGGAGGGATTGCATGAAGACGATGCTGACCATAGCTGCCGCGACCTTCGCACTTGCAGCTTCGGGCGCGGCTTACGCGCAGGCAGATTTGCTGAAGGCCAACGGCTGCATGAACTGCCACGACATTGCGACCAAGAAGGTCGGCCCGGCGTTCAAGGACGTTGCCGCCAAGTTCAAGGGCAAGGCCGACGCCGAGAAGATGCTCGTCGCGCAACTGAAGGACGGCAAGGGACACCCGGCCGTGAAGGCGTCGGAAGCCGACATCTCCACGATGGTGAAGTTCGTCCTCGCGCAGTAGTCAGGCGCGGGCGGCCACTTCCAGGCGCAGCCGCGGCACGTCGAGCAGCTTGACGGCGCGCCCCTGTACCTGGAGCAGTCCGTTCTCCTGCAAGCTCGAGAACAGCCGGCTGACGGTCTCGAGCTTGAGGCCGAGGTAGCTCGCGATCTCCTCGCGCGTCATGCGCAGCACGAACTCGCACGACGAGTACCCGCGGTCGCGATAGCGATCCGCGACGTTCAGGAGGAAGATCGCGAGCCGCTCGCCCGCGGTGCGGCTGCCCAGCAGCAGCATCATCGCCTGCTCGCGCGACGCGTCGCGCGAGATCACGCGATACAGGTTCCGTCGCAGTTCCGGCATGTCGGCCGCGAGGCGGTCGATCTCGTTCCACGGCAGGACGCAGACTTCGCTGTCCTCCAGTGCGGTGGCGTCGCACGAGTAGCGCTCGTCGCCGATGCCGTCGAGGCCGATGATCTCGCCCGCCATGTGGTAGCCGGTGACCTGCTGGCATCCGTCCTCCGCCAGCACCGTGGTCTTGAAAGTTCCGAGCCGGATCGCATACAGCGCAACGAAACGGTCGCCCGGACGATAGAGCTTGGCCTTGCGGCGGACGCTCGTGCGGACGTGGATGATCCCGTCAAGCCTCGCCACCGCGCGTTCGTCCAGATCGACGGGAAGACACAGCGATCGCACGGGGCAGTTGGGGCAATGCGCGCGAAGCTCGTCGAGCGCCGTAATCCCGCGCGCTTCCTGCGTCTCCGACGCAGCGGGGACGGGTGAAGGCCATAGTTTCGGGTACGGTGCGACGCCTACCATAAGGCGGTTCTCGATCGTCGTGGTCGTCAGGGCCATTGTCCGAGTCCCCGGCGGCGCCGTGTTGACATTGGTCATGCGCGTGCGGGAATGGCGTCGGATCGTTGCGGCGGGTCGGCCGCGGTCGTCGCAGCCAGTCACTCCGCCCGTCTCGCCGCTTCCTCGGGCGGACGTACGCGCCGAAACATGGCGAGCAGCAGGAGATCGTAGGCAATCTTCAGGCCGCCCGCGGCCACCAGCGGCCATCCGAACGTGGATAGCGACAGGAGATACCCCGCGAGCAGCGGGCTCGCGGCTGACGCGAGGCTGCGCGGCACGGCAGTGATGCTCGCGGCCGCGGGGCGTTCCTCGGGGGTCACGATCGCCATGACGTACGAGTTGCGCGTGGGGACGTCCATCTGCGAGAGGAGGCTCCGCACGCACAGCAGTGCAATCGCGACCGCGAGATCGTCCGCGAACGGGATCGCGACCAGGCACAGGTTCGCGGGCAGGTGCGTGAACACCATCGTGTTGACGAGGCCGATGCTCCTGGCGATGCGCACGGCGACGAGATACGAGAACGCGCTCATGAGGCCGGTGGCGAAGAAGAGCGTCCCGGCGGCCGCCAGCGACAGGTCGTAGCGCTGGTAGAGCCAGAGCGCGACCAGCGACTGCACGACGAAGCCGCCGCCGAAGCTGTCGAGGCTGAAGAGGGCGGCCAGCGTGAGCACCGCACGGCGCGACGGCCCGAGCGGCGCCGCGCGTTTCGCCGACGATGCGAGCTGCGGAGGAAGCCCGCGATAGACGAACGCGATCGCGACGCCGAGCATCGCGTACGCGACGAACATCGCCTGCAGGCACGCGCGCTGCGGCCACCCGCTCCAGGCAGCGACGAGCGACGGCGTGCCGGCGGCGAGCGAGCCGATCGCCGCGACGAGCGTTCCTGCGAGCGCATAGCGCGCGAACACCGCGGTGCGATCGCGGTCGTCCACGACGCGCGCCAGCACGGCATGCTCCATCGGCAGGAACACGCTCACGTCGCCGCTCGACGGGTTGAGCGTTCCGACGACCGCGATGACGAGGAGCGGCCACAGGGTTGTGAGCGCCGCGAACCCGATGCCGGTCGCCGCCATCAGTGCGGCCGCAGCCAGCAAGAGCGTGCGGTAGTGATAGCGATGTGCCGTCAATCCGACGGCGAGCGTCATCGCGCCCGATCCCAGCAGCGTGGCGGATGCGACGAGGCCGACCGTGACCGTGTCGTACCCGAGGTCGATGAGGTACAGCGGGAGGAGGAGGCTCACGAAGCCGTCGCCGAATGCGCGCAGGGCGCGCGCCGCGATCAGGCGATTGACGTCCGGATTGTCCATTGGCGCTCCTCGCCCGGCCGGGGCGGAAGGCAGATTTGGACGAGGCGCCGTCTGACCGGGAATCTGCGACGTCCCGGAACCCTGATTGTAGCAGCGGGGCCCGCGTGCTAGCGTGGACGCGCAGGCATCACGAACAGGAGACGTTCATGTCCAGCCACGTCTACAAGACGCTCGAGCTCACCGGCTCGTCGCCCACGTCGATCGACGACGCAATCAGCGGCGCCATCGCCAAGGCCAGCAAGACCATCCGCAACATGCAGTGGTTCCAGGTGTGCGACACGCGCGGGCACATCGCCGACGGCAAGGTGGCGCACTGGCAGGTCACGCTCAAGATCGGCTTTACGCTGGAAGACTAGGGCCTTCCTTCGGGGGGCGTTGCCGTAGCCGGGAGTCCGCCCTACCATTGGCGGCTTCGAAGGAGGAATTGCAATGGCTTCAACTTTGCCGCGCCGCAAGGACGCGCTCGCCGTCCATTCGCTGCAGCGCTTCGTGTTCAGCGTGCCGGACCTGTCCGAGGCCGCACGGTTCTACCGCACGTTCGGCCTCGATGTGCGCGAGGTCGACGGCCGCCTCGACCTCCACGCGTTCGGGCACCCGCACCGGTGGGCCTCGATCTATCCGCGCAACGGCGGCAAGCGCCTCGAATACATCGCGCTCGGCGCGTTCGCCGAGGACTACGACGCCATCGTCAAGCGGCTGTCGTCGCTCGGCGTTGCGACGACGAGGCCGCACCCGCTGGCCGACGACGACGGAACGTGGATCGTCGATCCCGAGGGCATCCCGGTCGAGATCGTCCGCGCGGACAAGGTGTCGCCGGACGGCCGGCGCGATCCCGCCATCGAGCGCGTGAACGGCAAGGCGGCGGCGTCCGCGCGGTCGAAGGCGCCGCCGACGCGGCCGCGGCACCTGTCGCACATCCTCATGTTCACCTCCGACGTCATGCGCTCCGTCGCGTTCTATCGCGACGTGCTGGGCCTGCGGCTGTCGGATCACTCCGCGGACATCATCGCGTTCATGCACGGCGCGCACGGCAGCGACCACCACATGCTCGCGTTCGCGAAGTCGGACGGGCCGGGATTGCATCACTCGTCGTGGGACGTGCCGACGATCGACGCCGTGGGTGTGGGCATGGAGCAGATGGGCGCGGCCGGCTATACGGAAGGATGGGGCGTGGGACGCCACGTCATCGGCTCGAACTATTTCCGCTACATCCGCGACCCGTGGGGCAGCTTCGCCGAGTACTCGGCCGACATCGACTACATTCCCCCGGACGTCGAGTGGCCGGCCGCCGACCATCCGCCGGAGGACTCGTTCTACGTGTGGGGACCGCCGGTGCCGGACTACTTCATCCAGAATCACGAGTCCGCGGTGCGCAAGACCGCGTAAGCCGCGAAACCATAAAACAAGGGGGAAGCATGGACATCGTTCGCCGCGCCATCGTCGGCGCGATCGTGGTCGCGGGCCTCGCGGGCGCAGCACTCGCGCAGCAGCCGTCGGGTACGCCCATCAAGGTCGGCAGCACGCTTGCGTTGACCGGACCGCTCGCCTCGACGGGCATCGTGCACCAGCTCGTCGGCGAGATCTACGTCGCCGACCTCAACAAGCGCGGCGGGCTGCTCGGCCGACCCGTCGAGTGGATCGTGAAGGACGACCAGTCCAAGCCGGACCTCGCGCGCACGCTGTACGAGCAGCTCATCACCGTGGACAAGGTCGACCTCCTGATGGGGCCATACGCAACGGGCGCGATCCTGTCGGCGATGGCCGTCGCGCAGCGCTACAACAAGCTGCTGATCCATCACACCTTCGGCATTCCCAACCTCGCCAAGTACGAGGGGCAGTTCCCGGCCTGGTCGCTCGGCGCCGACCCCGCGAACACCTTCAACAACACCCTGCACGATGCCCTGGCAGCGCAGCCCAATGCGCCGAAGACGATCGCGGTCGTGACGAGCAAGTTCCCGTCGATCCACTTCATGGCGCTCGGCGAGCGCGAAGTCGCGAAGAAGCGTGGGATGAACGAGGTGCTCTTCCTCGAATGGGAATTCGGCAACCGCGACTTCGGCCCGATCGCCGCGCGCATCAAGGACGCCAACCCCGATTTCATCTACGTCGGCGCCATCGGCCTCGAGGGCAACCAGCTGCTCGACGCGCTGAAGAAGATCGACTACACGCCGAAGTACCACTTCTACATGTACCCCGCACCGGGTCCGATGGTGACGTCGGCCGATGCGAAGAACGCGCTCGCTGCGACGATGTTCGAGGAGCACGCGCCGTTCGTCAACAATCCGGGCGCGGGCGCGTTCGTGAAGGCGTTCAACGAGCGCGCCGCGAAGGCGGGCCTGCCGTATACGGGCGTCGAGACGCAGGCCGCCGCGTCGTTCACGGCCTGGCAGATGCTCGAGGCCGCGGTGACCGCCACGAAGAGCCTCGACGACAAGGTGCTGATCGACTGGCTGAAGAAGAACCGCGTCGACACCATCCAGGGCAAGCTGCGCTTCGACGGTCCTTCGAACTATGGTGACGACCTCATGCGCGTGAAGCAGGTCCAGAACGGCAAGTGGGTCGTGGTGTGGCCGAAGTCGGTGGCCGCGCCCGGCGCTTCGCTGCAGGGACCGTGACGTTGCCCAGTGCAACGCTCCTCGCCCAATCGGTCCTGTCGGGCATCTTCATCGGGGCGTTGTACGGGCTTCTCGGCCTGGGCCTGAGCCTTTCCTGGGGCCTGCTGCGCCAGATCAACCTCGCGCACTTCGCGCTCGCGTTCCTCGCGGCGTACCTGTGCTACCAGCTGTCGCACGTGATGGATCCGCTCGCGACGCTGCTCGTCATCGTGCCGCTGTTCGCGCTGATCGGCGTGGCGATCCAGTGGGTGTTCGCGCGGTTTCGCGTGAGCCCGTTCAACTCGCTGCTGGTGACGTTCGGGCTCACCGTGATCGTCGAGGCGATCATCCAGGGCATCTGGACGGCGGACTTCCGCAAGCTCGAGTCGTCGTACGGCGCTGCGAAGTTCAAGGTCGGCGCGCTCTACGTGCCGGTGCCCGAGCTCATGACGCTGGTCGTCGCGGTCGTGCTTGCGCTCGCCGTCCACGTCGTGCTGCGTCACACGGATCTCGGCCGCGCGCTGCGCGCGACCGCGGAGGATGGGCCCATCGCCGCCGCCTTCGGCATCAACGAGCGCGCGGTGGCCATGGGGCTCGCCGGCGTGTGCGCGGCTTTGGCAGGCGTCGCCGGCGTGTGCCTCGCGTTGTCGTACACGCTCACGCCGTCGCAGATCTACGCGTGGATCGGCGTCGTCTTCGCCACGGTCATGCTGGGCGGCCTCGGCGGCGCCATCGGACCGCTGGTCGCGGGCGTCGTCATCGGCGTGAGCGAGTCGCTGACGATGGCGGTGACGTCGCCCGCGTGGGCGCCGCTCGTGTCGTTCTCGCTCCTGATCGTGGTGCTGCTCGTCAAGCGCGGCGCGATCAAATAGCATGCGGCGCACCGTAGCGGCGATCCTGCTCGCCGGCGGCGCGCTCGCGCTGCTTCCGTGGCTGGGGCTGCCGCTCTTCTACGAGTCGTTCCTGTATCTGGTGCTGCACTGGATCGTGCTCGCCACGTCGTGGAACATCCTCTCGGGCTACTCGGGCTACTTCTCCTTCGGCCATGGCGCGTTCTTCGGCGCCGGCATGTACACGACGGCGGTATTGGGCACGCGTTTGGAGTGGCCGTTCCTCGCGACGCTGCCGGCGGCGGCGCTGATCGCGGCCGCGATGGGTGTGGCGCTGGGATCGGTGGTGTTTCGCGTCAAGCGCGTTCGCGGCGAGCTCTTCGCGCTCGCGACACTTGCATTCACGTTCGTCGTCGGCACGATCATCCTCAACACGCCGATCGACGGCGGGCCCGGCGTCTCCCTTGCGGGCGTCGGCATCCCCAAGCTCGGGCCTTCCGTGCCGGGCACGTTCTACCTCCTCGCCCTGGCGCTCGCGATCGCGACGATGCTGGCTGCGTACCTGATCGCCCGCTCGAAGCTCGGCACGGGTCTCTTCGCCATCCACGACGACGAGGACGCGGCAGAAGTGATGGGCGTGCCGACGTTTCGCTACAAGCTCGGCGCATTCGCGATCTCGTGCGCGTTCGCCGGGGCCGCCGGCGGCATCCACGCGATGTTCGTGTCGTACGTCACCGTCGGCGAGACGTTCTCGATCACCGTGCCGCTGTCGGTCGTGCTCATGAGCGTGCTCGGCGGCACGCGGCATTGGGCGGGACCCGCGGTGGGTGCCGCGGCGATCACGGCGCTCCTGTACGCGTTCACGACCGGCGACCATGCATTGCTCGGCAAGGCGGTGTTCGGGTCGGTGCTGATCGTCGTCATCCTGTTCATGCCCGAGGGCGTGCTCGGATGGGCGGTCGCGCGCCTGCGCCGCCCGGTGCAGCCGACCATCGCGTCGGCCGAGCCGCCGCGGCCCACGCGGGCCACGCGCGACATCGGAAGCGAGCTGCTTGTCGCGCGCGACGTGCGCAAGTCGTTCCGGGGCGTGCAGGCCCTCGACGGGGTCGGCCTCGCCGTACGCGAGGGCGAGATTCTCGCGCTGCTCGGTCCCAATGGCTCCGGCAAGTCCACGTTCATCAACGTGGTGAGCGGGCATTACCGCGCCGACGGCGGATCGATCCGGTTCGCGGGCGACGACATCGCACGCACGGATGCGCACCGCATCGCCCGCACGGGCATCGCGCGGACTTACCAGATTCCGCGGCCGTTCGCGCACCTGTCGGTCCTCGCCAACGTCGCGCTCCCGGCGATGTTCGGCGCCGCCGCGCTCGACGCCCGCGGCGCGCGGCACGAGGCGCACCGCTGGCTCGAGTTCACGGGGCTCGCGGCGTATGCGCACGCGATGCCCGCCGATCTCAACCTGCACCAGCGAAAGTTCCTGGAGCTCGCGCGCGCGCTCGCCTCGCGGCCGCGCCTCCTGCTCCTCGACGAGGTGCTGTCGGGGCTCACGCCCGGCGAAATCAACGGGGCGGTCCAGCTGATCCGCGCGATCCGCGACCAGGGGGCGACGATCGTGTTCGTGGAACACGTGATGCGCGCCGTGCTCGCGTTGTCGGACCGGCTCGTCGTGCTCGATCACGGCGTCGTGATTGCGGAGGGGGCCGCGTCGACGGTCCTGTCGAACCCGGACGTGGTGACCGCCTTCCTCGGAACCGCGCATGCTTGAAGTGCGCGATCTCGACGTGAAGTACGGCGCGGCGACCGCGGTTCGCGGCGTATCGCTCGACGTCGCGGCGGGCGAGCTCGTGTGCGTCGTCGGTCCCAACGGTGCGGGCAAGTCCACGCTCATCAATGCGATCGCGGGTCTCCATCCTGCGGCATCGGGGACGATGTCGCTCGACGGCTGCGACCTCACGCGTCTTGCGCCGCATCGCTTCTGCGCAGCGGGGATCGCGATCGTCCCGGAGGGCCGGCGCCTCTTCACCGGCATGACCGTGCGCGAGAACCTGATGCTCGGCAGCTACGCGCCGACGCCACGGGCCGCGCGAAGCGCCTCGCTCGAGCGCGTCTGCGCGCTGTTTCCCGCGGTTCGGGAAAAGCTCGAGGCGCCGGCCGGCGCGCTTTCCGGCGGACAGCAGCAGATGGTCGCGATCGCCCGCGCGCTCATGGCGCAGCCGCGCCTGCTGCTGCTCGACGAGCCGTCGCTCGGCCTGTCGCCGCTGATCGTGCAGACGATGTTCGCGATGATCGAGCGCATCCACGGCGACGGCGTGGCGGTGCTGCTCGTGGAGCAGAATGTGGCGCTCGCGCTTGGCCTCGCCTCTCGCGCGTACGTGCTGGAGGAGGGGACCATCGTCGCGTGCGACACCCCGGACGCGTTGCGCCAGCAGCCGCACATCCGGCGTGCCTATCTCGGGCTGACGGACACGACGTCATGATCGAGAACGATTACCTTCGCATCATCGACCAGGGCCTGCCGCTCGTCCCGGGCCCGCGCAAGCGCGTGATCGTCGTGGGGGCGGGCATGGCGGGGCTCACCGCCGCGTCGGAGCTCCTGCGCGCGGGGCACGAGCCCGTCGTCCTCGAGGCCAAGCAGCGCGTCGGCGGGCGCGTGTACACGATGCGCGACCCGTTCACCCACGGCTTGTATGCCGAGGCCGGCGCGATGCGCATCCCGCGCTCGCACAAGCTCACGCTTGCATACGTGGAGAAGTTCGGGCTCGCGACGCACGACTTCCGCATGAGCAATCCGGAGGGCTGGTGCCATCTCTTCGGCCGCAAGCATCGCTTTCGCGAGGTGGACGCGAAGCCGCATCTGATCGGCGCGCATCTCGACGAGCGCGAGCGCGGCGCCACCTGTGCGGCGATGTGGGAGCGCGCGCTCGACCCCTTCGTCAAGGAACTCTCGGGAGGCGACGGCGCGTGGGCCGCGATCGTCGAGAAATACGACGGCTACTCGATACGCGAGTTCCTCGAGCAGCTCGGGTGGTCGGAAGCCGCGATCGAGCTCTTCGGCCTCGTGATGAACCAGGAATCGCTCATGAACACGTCGTTCCTCGAGCTCCTGCGCGAGGAGACGGGACACTTCTACCGCAACATGGTGCACATCGACGGGGGCATGGATCACCTCCCGCGAGGATTCCTGCCGCAGCTTGCAAGCCGCATCCGGTTCGGCGCGCGCATGGTCGCGGTGGACCAGACGCCGCACGACGTGTGCGTGCACTACACGACGGCCGCGGGCCGCGCGCGGCTTCATGCCGACCACGCGATCATCACCGTTCCCTTCGCCGTGCTGCGCCACGTCGAGATGCTGAAGCCCGTGTCGCTTCCGAAGCGCCGGGCGATCCGGCAGCTGCACTACGACGCGTCGGCGAAGATCCTCTTCCAGTGCAGGCGCCGGTTCTGGGAGGAGGACGACGGCATCTTCGGCGGCGGCAGCGTCACCGACCTTGCGATCCGCAACATCTACTATCCGGAAGCCGGGCGCGAGACCGGGCGCGGCGTGCTGCTCGCGAGCTACACGTGGTCCGAGGACGCGCAGCGCTGGGGATCGCTCTCGCCCGACGAGCGCATCGTGCAGGCGCTCGAGAACGTTGCCGTGATCCATCCGCAGGTCAAGGAGGAGTTCGAGGTGGGAGCGTCGAAGATGTGGCACGACGACCCGTTCGCGGGCGGCGCGTTCGCATTGTTCGAGCCGAGCCAGCAGTCGCTCCTCTACCAGCACATCATCGCGCCCGAAGGGCGGCTGCACTTCGCGGGCGAGCACGCCTCGCTGTGCCACGCGTGGATCCAGGGCGCGATCGAATCGGGGCTGCGGGCTGCGCTGGAAGTCAACGCGATCGGCTAGATCGCGCGGTCGCTTCCCTTCCAGAAGGGGTCGCGCATCTCGCGCTTGAGCGTCTTGCCCGCCGCGTTGCGCGGGAAGTCCTGCATGACGATGACGCGCTCGACGCGCTGGTATTTCGCCGCAACTCGCGCGTTGATCCAGTCGCGCAGCGAGTCGGCATCGACCGCTTCCCGCAGGACGACCGCGCACACCGGTGTCTCCCCCCACTTGTCGTGCGGGATGCCGAATACCGCCACCTCGCGCACGGCCGGGTGATGCGCCGCGATCTCCTCGATGTCCCTGGGATAGACCTTGACGCCGCCGCTGTCGATCATGTCCTTCTTGCGGTCGACCAGGAACAGGTACCCATCCTCGTCGACGTATCCGAGGTCGCCGGTGTGCAGCCATCCGCCGGCCAGCGCTTGCGCGGTGAGGTCGGGGCGGTTGTAGTAGCCCGGCATCGTGATCGGTCCGCGCCCGACGATCTCGCCGACCTCGCGCGGCCGCGAGCTCGCGGCCGTCCTCTCCCACGATGCGCATCTCGTAGAACGGCGGCGGCACGCCGACGCTGCCCGCCTTGCGACGCGCGTCGTCGCGATCGAGGATCGTCACGAAGCCTTCGGTCAGCCCGTACAGCTCGTGGAAGCGGTCCGGCAGCAATCGGTTGAGCCGGTCCTTCTGCTCGTTGTGGAGCGGCGCGCCGAGCGAGAGAATCATCTGCAGCGACGCGAGCCGCGACGGATCGAAGGAGGGCGCATCGAGGATCGCGACGATCTGCGACGGCACGAGCATCGTGTGCGTCACGCGCTCGCGCTCGACGGTCTCGATGAACGCCTCCGCGTCGAATGCACGGTGCACGACGAACGTGCCGCCGCACATGAACAGCGGCAGCATGGTCACCATCGCCCCGTTGAACACAAGCGCGCCGGAATGCAGCACGACCGACTCGGGCGCCATGCGCCAGGCGTTGGCCATCGTGGTCGCATACATGGCGCGGATGAAGTGCGTGTGCTGGATGCCCTTCGGAAGCCCGGTCGTGCCCGAGGTGTACATGAGGGTCAGCAGATCGCCCGAATCGACGTCGGCCGACGGCTCCGCGTCGTCGCTTTCCGCGAGCAGCGCACCGAACGCGCGATAGTCGGCCGACTCTTCCTCGTCGACCATGACCCATTGCGTCGAAGGATCGAGCGCCTGCCGCACTTCGTCGATCGCGCGACGGTGCATCGCCGACGCCACGACCACCCCGGGCGCGGCGTCCGCGAGCAGCGAGCGCAGGCCGGACGCCGTCAGCAACGGCGACAACGGCACCGCAGCAGCGCCAAGCTTCGCGCACGCCCAGTACGTCGCGAGGAGCTCGAGGCCGTTGCCGAGGATCGTTGCCACGCGATGCCCTCGCGCCACGCCCATGCCCGCCAGCGCATTGGCCCAGCGGTTGACGTAGGCGTCGAAGTCGCGCCAGCTCAGGCGCACTTCCCGCTCTCCGGGCACGACCACCGCGGTGTGGTGCGGCCGGTAGCGCGCATGGCGGGTCACGAGGCTGCCGAGGCACAGGCTGTTGCGGGCGAGAGGGGCGTCCATCGCCCGATGATAAGGCGCCGGCGCGACCGGCGCTTTGCGCGATATCATCCCCGTCGTCATGACCGCCCAGCGTTTCGGTACCGAGGAGTGGACAGGCTCGCGTCGAGCTCGCCGCGACGTACCGCATCTTCGACATGCTGGGCTGGACGGAGCTCATCTACAACCACATCTCGCTGCGCGTGCCGGGCGACGGCAACCACTTCCTCATCAATCCGTTCGGGCTCCACTACAGCGAGGTCACCGCCTCGAACCTCGTGAAGATCGACCTCGCCGGCAACATCGTCGGCGAGTCGAAGTGGCCGGTCAATCCCGCCGGCTTCACGCCGCATGCGACGATTCACGCGAACATACCCGACGCGCATTGCGTGATGCACACGCACACCACGGCCGGACTCGCCGTTGCGTGCCTCGAAGACGGGCTCTCGATGAGCAACTTCTACTCGGCGCAGCTGCACGGCAAGCTTGCGTACCACGACTTCGAAGGCATCACGGTCCATCCCGACGAAGGTCCGCGCCTTCTTGCGAGCATCGGGAACCGGCAGGCCGTGATCCTTCGCAACCATGGCCTGCTCGCGTGGGGCGGCACGATCGCGCGTGCGTTCGCAATCCTGTGGCTCCTGCAGCGGGCCTGCGAGATCCAGCTTGCGACGCTGTCCATGGGACGGGCGCGCGCCATCCCCGATGAGGTGCAGCGGAAGTGCACCGCCGACTCGCTTCAATTCAATCCGAAGTTCGGCGCGGGCCAGGACGTGTTCGACGCGCTCGTGCGCAAGATCGACCGCATCGATCCCGGCTACAAGCAGTAAACGTCGGACAGATACCGCCGGCTCTGTCGGACGAACTCGGTTTCTGACGTCCGGAGAGCCGAGTCCGCGCGCGGCGCGTGCACACTCGTGCTCATGACCACCGCACGCATTTTCGTCGTCATCCTGTCGCTTGCGGCGCTCGCGGGCTGCGCGTCGCTGCCGCCCGGCGCGGATCATCCGCGCACGGCGTCGACGTCGTTGGCGCCGCCGCTGCCCACGCCGCTCGGCAGCGAAGCGGCAGCGCAGGCCGGCGCGCATCCGGGCCTTTCCGGCGTGCGGCTCTTCTCGCGCGGCATCGACGGGCTCGTCCTGCGCACGCAGATGGTTCGCGCCGCGCAGCGCACGCTCGACGTCCAGTACTACATCTTCGTCGAGGACTACACGGGCAAGGTGCTGCTCGACGCGGTGGTGAACGCCGCCCAGCGCGGGGTGCGCGTGCGCGTGCTCGTGGACGACCTCAACCTGCACGGCCGGCCGCAGACGCGTGAGACGCTCGCCGCACTCGACCATCACGACAACCTCGAGATCCGTGTCTTCAATCCGTTCGCGTATCGCGGCGACATCGGTGCGGTGCACGTGATGGACGGGCTGCTCAACGCATCCCGGCTGAATCATCGGATGCACAACAAGCTGATGGTCGCCGACAACGCGGTCGCGCTCGTCGGCGGACGCAACGTGGCCGACGACTACTTCGACGTCGGCGACGCGCCCAAGCGATTCGGAGATTTCGACCTCGCGGTCGTGGGACCGGTGGTGCCGGAGCTCTCCGGCAACTTCGACGCATTCTGGAATTCCGCGTTGTCGATTCCGCTCGCAGCGCTGGATTCCGTGCCGCGCCGGCGGGCCGTGGAGGCGAAGCACGAGGTCGAGGACAATGCGGCGCGCGACCTGCCGGAGCTTGCAAGCCGCATCGACAGCGGCGAGCCGCTGCGCTCGGTGATGAGCGGCCGGGCTCCGATGTCCTGGGGGCGCGCGCGCGCGGTGGCCGACCCGCCCGAAAAAGCGCAGAGCAACGCGGGCGACGGTTCGGACTCGCCTACCGCGAAGGTGCTCGCGGCGCAGCTTCAGGACGTTCGCGACGAGCTCGTCGTGATCTCGCCATACCTCATTCCGGGAGACGACGGGCTCGCGGCGATCCGTGGATTGCGCGAGCGTGGCGTGCGCGTGCGGGCGCTCACCAATTCGCTCGCGTCCACCGACGTGCCCGTCGTGCACTCGGCGTACCGCAGGTACCGGGAGCCGCTGATCGACGCCGGCGTCGAGCTCTTCGAGGTCCGGCCGGCGCCGGGCCAGTTCCGCGACCGCAAGGGACTCGGGAGCGCGGCGAGCGGTGCGCCCTTCGCGCTGCATGCCAAGGCCTATGTGTTCGACCGCAGCACGGTGCTGATCGGGTCGGCCAACCTCGACCCGCGCTCGCTCGTGCTCAACACGGAGTCCGGGATCGTCGTCGAGAGCCCCGAGCTCGCGGCGCAGATCGTGCGACGCTTCGAGCAGTTCTCCGCGGGCGCCAACAGCTACGTCGTCACGAGCGACGGTTCCACACTGCAATGGCGCACGAACGTCGACGGCCAGGAGGTCGCGTGGTCCGACGAGCCGGAGACCACACCCGGCCAGCGCCTGAAGATCGACATGATGTCGATCCTGCCGATCGAACCCCTGCTTTGATCGGCACGGGCCGTTGAAGGTCCGCGGGGCGCTACACTCCGCGTGTGAACGCCGTCACGTCCACGCTGAACCAGTTGCTCGCGTCGTCGCCCCTGCGGCACGCGTCTTTCCGCACGTTCTACATGGCCTCGGTCGGCGTGGCCCTCGGCTACACGATGCAGGCGACGATGGCGGCGTGGCTGATGGCGGTCATGACGCCCTCGGAAGTGATGGTTGCGCTGGTGCAGACCGCGAGCACGGCGCCGGCGATCCTGTTCGGCCTCGTCGCCGGCGCGCTCTCCGACATCGTCGAGCGGCGCCACATCGTCATTGCCACGCAGATCCTGTTTCTCCTGTGCTCGCTCGTCCTCGGCATCACGACCAAGTACGGCGTGATGGCGCCGTCGGGCCTGCTTGCACTCACGTTCGTCATCGGGGTGGGCTTCACGTTCTACATGCCTGCGCAACAGGCCAGCATCAACGAGCTGGTCGAGCGCCCGGAGGTGCCGAAGGCGGTCGCGCTCGGGCGCCGTGGCCATGAACGTGTCGCGCGCGATCGGCCCCGCGATCGCCGGTGCGCTGACGGCGTGGATCGGCTCGGACGACGCGTTCTTCGCGAGCGCGGTGTGTTTCATCGGCATGATCTTCGTCGTCCGCGCGTGGCCCGCACAGCAACGCGCGTTGCCCGGCGTCCCCGAGTCGCTGCTCACGGGCATCGCGAGCGGCCTGCGTTACGCGCGGCACTCGTCGCCCATGCGCGCGATCGTGCTTCGCAACTTCACGTTCGCGCTCTGCGCGAGCTCGCTGTACGCGCTGCTGCCGGTCATCGCGCGCGACCAGCTGCATCTGGGCGCGGGCGGATTCGGCGTCCTGTTCGGCAGCTTCGGCGCGGGCGCCGTCGTCGCCGCGCTCAACATCCCGAGCGCACTCGGCAAGCACTCGCTCCAGCGCATGGTGCTCGCCGCGTCCCTGCTGTTCGTGATCTCGGCGACGCTCGTTGCCGCCTCCGAACATGCCGTCCTCGCGATGGTCGGCGCCTTCGGTGCGGGTGCGTCGTGGGTCGGTGTGTTCGCAAGCCTCGGCGCGGGGACGCAGAGCGCGGCGCCGGCGTGGGTGCGCGCACGCGCGGTCGCGATGAGCTTCGTGACGGTGCAGGCCGCGCTCGCCATCGGCAGCGTGCTGTGGGGGCTGGTCGCATCCTGGCAAGGCACGCGCGTCGCACTGCTGGCGGCGGCCGCGACGTTCATGGTCCTCCTCGCACTGCATCGCCGCGTGCGCGTGCGCCTGGGCGGCGACAAGGACATCATGCTGTCGGACCAGATGCCGGCGCTGGGCATCTCCGACGAGCCCGAGCCGGAGGATGGCCCGGTGCTCATCCAGATCGAGTACCGCATCGATCCTGCGAACCGCGACGCGTTCCTGCGCGCGGTGCGCGCGATCGGCCCCGTGCGCAGGCGCAACGGCGCCAACAGCTGGCGCGTCTTCCGCGATCTCGCGGAAGAGGGACTCTTCGTCGAGCGCTACATCATCAGCTCGTGGGCCGAATACGTGCGACAGCGCTCGCGCATGACGGTGGCGGACCGGCACATCCAGCAGGAGATCGAGAAGTACCAGCGCGAAGGCGTGGCGGTGCGTGTGTCGCGCTTCCTCGGCGTCGACCTGCCCGACGCGCGCCTGCAGCAACTGCGGAAGTAGGGCTACTTCGCGAGGAGTCGCTGCAGCTTTTCCGCGGCCTGCCCCTCCTGCCTCGCACACACCTCGACTTCGGCGCGCGCGAGATGCTGCATGAGCCTGTCGCGCTCGCGCGGCACGCGGTCGAGCGGCACCTTGTCCGCAATCTCGGCGTACTGCCCCCCGTCCGGCAGCGTGCTCACGTCGACGTCGTAGCGCGAAGCGCTGTAGACACGATTCGAGATTGGGCCCAGCGCGCGCAGGTCGGAGGGCAGCGGCCATGCCTTGACGACGTCGCGCAGGAACCGTGACTGCGCCTCGCTGAGGAGCGCGGCGACGGGCACCTTTCCCATGATGAGCTCGCGTGTGGTCGCCGCATCGAGCGTGCGCGACAGCGAAACGGCGCCGTCGGCGACGTCGCCGTGCACGTCGATCTCGCACTTGCCCTCTTTCCTCGGCACCGCATCAGGCGGAAGCGATGCACAGTCCTGGCGCGCGACCTTCAGCGTGAGATCGCCGCCGCTCGCGCTCACGCGCAAGCGCAGGCGCAACCCGCGACCGAGAAGCGTGAGCGAGCGGTCGTCGAACAGCCACGTCTCGTACGGCGCACCGCGGGGGCGCAGGGCGAGCTTGCCCTGAAGCCGGTCCGCGGGCTCGCACAGCGCGACCTGGATCTCCGCGCGAGGCCCGGCGTGTGCCGCGGCGCAGAGGACACCGATCGCGATGCAGGCGAACGCGCGCATGTGCGGCGATTTTAGCCGCAGCGAACCTGAATTGGGTATTACGCGATAATGGGACGCTTACAACGCCATCCTCCGACACCTTCATGCGCATCTTCAATTTCAGTCCCGGTCCCGCCGTCCTCCCCGAGCCCGTTCTTCGCACGGCGGCAGCGGAGATGCTCGACTGGCACGGCACCGGCATGTGCGTGATGGAGATGAGCCATCGCGGCAAGGAGTTCATCTCGATCGCGGACAAGGCCGAGGCCGACCTCCGCACGCTGCTCGCGATCTCCGACGATTACGAGGTGCTGTTCCTGCAGGGCGGCGCCATCGGCGAGAACGCGATCGTGCCGATGAACCTGATGGGCGGCCCGAGCAACGTGGCGGACTACATCCACACCGGCGAGTGGTCGAAGAAATCGATCAAGGAGGCCGGCAAGTACGGCAAGGTGAACGTTGCCGCGTCGTCGGAAGCCGAGAAGTTCACCCGCATCCCCGATCGCGCGTCGTGGCGGCTCACGCCCGGCGCCGCCTACGTGCACATCTGCAGCAACGAGACGATCGGCGGCGTCGAATACCATTGGACGCCGGACGTCGGCGACGTGCCGCTCGTCGCCGACATGTCGTCTCACATCCTGTCGCGGCCGCTCGACGTGTCGCGTTACGGCGTCATCTACGGCGGCGCGCAGAAGAACATCGGTCCCGCGGGCCTGACGATCGTCATCGTGCGCAAGGACCTGCTCGATCGCGCGCTGCCCATCACGCCGACTGCGTTCCACTGGAAGGAGCAGGCCGCGGCCGACTCGATGGTGAACACGCCCCCGACCTACGCGATCTACATCGCCGGGCTCGTGTTCGAGTGGCTGCTCGCGCAGGGCGGGCTCGCGGCCATCGAGCAGGTGAACATCGCCAAGGCCGCGCTGCTGTACGACTATCTCGACCAGACGCGCTTCTACACGAATCCCGTGCGCAAGGAAGACCGTTCGCGCATGAACGTTCCCTTCCACCTGCCGGACCCGTCGCTCGACGAGCCGTTCCTCAAGGGAGCGAAGGAGCGCGGCATGGTGCAGCTCAAGGGGCACCGTGCCGTCGGCGGCATGCGCGCGTCGATCTACAACGCGATGCCCGTGGAGGGCGTGCAGGCGCTCGTCGCGTGGATGCGCGAGTTCGAGCAACAGCACGGATGAGCCGCCACACGATCCTCGCGCTCAACCAGATCGCGAGCCAGGGCCTGCGCCGCTTTCCGTCCGACCGCTACAACGTCGGCAAGAGCGTCGAGCACCCGGATGCGATCCTCGTGCGGTCGTACGACCTGCACGGGATGGAAATCCCGGCGAGCGTGAAGGCGATCGGCCGCGCGGGTGCCGGCACCAACAACATTCCGGTGACGTCGATGTCGCAACGCGGCGTGCCGGTGTTCAACGCACCCGGCGCCAACGCCAACGCAGTCAACGAGCTCGTGCTCGCGGCGCTGCTCATGGCCGCGCGCAACGTGAGTCCCGCGCTCGGGTATGTCAACGCGCTCGACCCGAACGCGCCGGATCTGGAAGCGCGCGTGGAGGAGGGCAAGAAGCAGTTCGCGGGTGTCGAGCTGCCCCAGCGCATGCTCGGCGTGATCGGCCTCGGCGCGATCGGCGGACTCGTCGCCGACACCGCGATCAAGCTCGGCATGAAGGTGATCGGCTTCGATCCCGAGATCACGGTGGACGCCGCGTGGCGCCTGCACTCGGGCGTTCGGCGCGCGCACAGCATCGAGGAGCTTTTGAAGCAATCGGACTTCGTCACGCTGCACGTGCCGCTGGTGCCGATGACGCGCAACCTCATCGACGGGCCGCGCCTGTCCGTGATGAAGCCCACGGCGATACTCCTCAATTTCGCGCGCGACGGCATCGTCGACGACGCCGCCGTCCTGCACGCGCTGGCAACGCAGCGCCTGCGCGCCTACATCACCGATTTCCCGACGCCGAAGCTCGTTCGCCAGCCAGGTGTCGTCGCGCTGCCGCACCTCGGGGCCTCCACTGCGGAAGCCGAGGAAAATTGCGCCGTCATGGTCGTGGACCAGCTGCGCGAGTACCTCGAGCACGGAAGCATCCGCAACGCCGTCAACTTCCCAAGCGTCGAGATGGTGCGCGAGTCGCCCTTCCGCATCGCGATCGCCAACGCGAACGTGCCCAACATGCTGGGACAGATCTCGACCGCGGTGGCGCACCACGGGCTCAACATCCACAACATGGTGAACAAGTCGCGCGGCGAGATGGCGTATACGATCGTCGACGTGGACAGCCCCGTGGACGACACGCTGATCGGCGCGCTCGCGGCCATCGAAGGCGTCCTGTCGGTGCGCGCGATCCCCGCCGAGGCCTAGCTTCCCGAATTCCTACGGGATTTGCGGAGGGCGCCCGGCGGTGCGCTTCGCGACGGCGCGGTACGTTGGACGCCATGGAATCGCGATTGCTCCTGGGTGGCCTTGCCTTCGCCGTGTCGCTGGAGGCGGGCGCCGCGGGCGAGATCTTCAAGTGCGTCGAGGCCGGCGCGACGTCGTACCAGTCCACGCCCTGCGCACGCTCGCAGGACGCGGTGCCTCTGAAGATCGCGACCGCGACGGCACGCGAGTCGCGCGAAGGGTCGACGCCCGTGCCGGTGCCCGTATCCGTTTCGCGGTCGGGCAAACGGGGCCCCTGGACGCACACTTCCATCGAGGTCGGCATGTCCGACGACGAGGTGCTCAACATGCCGGGGTGGGGACGTCCCGCGCGCATCTCGCGCGCACGTCTTCCCGGAGGTTGGGAAGAGGTGTGGCGGTACGGCAGCAGCTACAGCGGCGAGCGCGAGCTGCGCTTCCTCAACGCCCGCCTCGCGGACATCGCCGAAACACCTGCGGCGCAGGCATCCGCAGTCCCGCGCTAGGGCGCGTGCGCGGCGGCATCGGCGGCGGCGGCGTACATGTTCGACACGCGTGCGCCGATCGGGATGCATCCCGAGACGAGCAGCGCGATTGCAAGGCACACCAGTAGCTTCGACACGTCGGCTCTCCCCTTCCACACACGATCAGCCTAGCGCAATTCGCGCCCGCGTGCTCGGCCATTGCGTTGGTGTAAGCTTTGCGGCCCCCTCGCCGAAGGAGCCGCACCATGTCCCTCATCAGTTTCGTCAAGGAAGCCGGAGAAAAGCTGTTCGGGCGAGGCACCGCACAGGCCGCGATGAAGGAATCCGCAGCCGCGCCCGCGGATGCTGCCAAATCGAAGGCTGCGAACGACGCGGCCGGCGACGCGATCCTCGACTACATCAAGTCGCAGAGCCTGTCCGCGACCGGACTGACGGTGACGTTCGACGGTGCGACCTCCACGGTCTCGCTGTACGGCGTCGCGCCGGACCAGGCGACGAAGGAAAAGATCGCGCTCGCCGCCGGCAACGTGGCCGGAGTGTCCGCGGTCAACAACATGCTGTCGGTGGACCAGAGCGCGCCGGAGGCCAAGTACTACACGGTCGTGTCCGGCGACAACCTGTCGAAGATCTCCAAGACGCAGTATGGCGACGCGAACAAGTACATGGTGATCTTCGAGGCCAACCGCCCGATGCTGCAGCACCCGGACAAGATCTATCCCGGGCAGGTGCTGCGCATTCCGCCGCTGTGACTCGCGCGCCGCATGCGATGCCGTGGTCGCGCGGCCCGGACGACGATCCGATTCCCATCGGCGAGCCCGACGACGACGACGGCCTGGACGATGACGATGACGACGACGATGATGAGGAAGAGGACGACGATTACGACGACGAGTGATCGGCGCCTTGCATGAAACGGCAACGCCCGGCGCGGCCGGGCGTTGCTCTTCTCCCCTTTCGCTGCTTTTCGCGGCAGATGTGCGGCGAAGGGCCGTCCCGAGCCGCACGCGCCCCCTCGGGGGGCAGCGAGCAATGCACTTCTGCAAGCGTGGGGGCCCACATCACGCCGCTTCTTCCTGGAACGCTTCCTCGCGCTTGGCCCGGATGTTGGGCAGCGCGATGATCACGACCAGCAGCACTGCGGCGATCAGCATGGCCGCGGAGATCGGCCGCGTGAGGAATACCGTGGGATCGCCGCGCGACAGGAGCATCGCCCGTCGCAGGTTCTCTTCCATCATCGGTCCGAGCACGAAGCCCAGCAACAGTGGCGCAGGCTCGCACCCGAGCTTCATGAAGAGCACGCCGAGCAGTCCGAAGAACGCCGTCATCGAGACGTCCACGTCCGTGTTGTTCACCGTGTACACGCCGACCGCGCAGAACAGCAGGATGGCGGGATAGAGCAGGCGGTACGGGACCATCAGGAGCTTCACCCACATGTGGATGAGCGGCAGGTTGAGGACGACCAGCATCAGGTTGCCCACCCACATCGAGGCGATGAGACCCCAGAACAGCTTCGGGTTCGACGTCATCACCTGCGGACCCGGCTGGATGTTGTGGATGGTCATTGCGCCGACCATCATCGCCATCACCGCGTTTTCAGGAATGCCGAGCGTCAGGAGCGGGATGAAGGACGTTTGCGCCCCCGCGTTGTTGGCGGACTCGGGGCCTGCGACGCCCGCGATGGCGCCCTTGCCGAATTCCTCGGGATGCTTGGAGATCTTCTTTTCGACCGTGTAAGAAGCGAAGGAGGACAGCATTGCCCCGCCCCCGGGGAGGATGCCGAGGATGGAGCCCAAACCCGTACCACGCAGCACTGCCGGCCAAGCGGCCTTGAACTGCTCCTTCGTTAACCAGAGGCCCTTCACCTTGTTGGTGATGAGCACGCGTTTTTCCGTCGACTCGAGATTGGTGATGATCTCGGCGAACCCGAAGAGGCCCATCGCGACGCCGACGACGCCGATGCCGTCGGACAGCTCCGGGATGCCGAACGCGAAGCGCTGCGTGCCGGAGTTGACGTCGGTGCCGACGATGCCGAGCAGCAGGCCGGTGACGATCATCGCGATCGCCTTGATGAGTGAGCCGCTCGCGAGCACCACCGCGCCGATCAGCCCCAGCACCATCAGGGAGAAATACTCGGCCGGCCCGAACTTGAGAGCGAGCTCGGACAAGGGCACCGCCACGCTCGCGATCAGCATCGTCGCGACGGTCCCGGCGAAGAACGACCCGAGTGCTGCGATCGCCAGCGCAGCCCCGGCCTGGCCCTTGCGGGCCATCTGGTGCCCGTCCAGGCACGTGACCACCGAGGACGATTCGCCGGGCATGTTGAGCAGGACGGCGGTCGTCGATCCGCCGTATTGCGCGCCGTAGTAGATGCCCGCCAGCATGATGAGCGCCGATACGGGCTGCAGCGCGTACGTCGTGGGCAGCAGCATCGCGATCGTCGCCACGGGACCGATGCCCGGCAGCACGCCGATCAGCGTGCCCAGCATGCAGCCGATGAACGCGTACATGAGGTTGACCGGCGTGAACGCCACGCCGAAGCCGGTCGCGAGGTGGCTAAGAAGTTCCATGTCAGTTCCGAAGGGCCGCCCCGAGGAACTGACTGCGCCCCTTGGGGGCAGCGAGCGCAGCGAGCGTGGGGGTACTTTCATCTCAGCTCCGGAGGAACGCGGGCCAGATCGGCAGCTGCACGCCGAGGCCGACCACGAAGACGCCGACCGCAAGCGCGGACAGCAAGAGACCTGCGATGATCGACTCCTTGAAGCGGAACTCGTGGCTCGCCGCCGACGCGCCGATGATGAGTAGGACGGTCGAGATCGCCACGCCGAGCTTGCTGATGAGGATGCCGTAGATCACGACGGATGCGAGCACGACGATGGTCGGGCGCCACTTCCACGCGGGAATCGCGTCGCCGTCCCACCGGATGCCGCGGAACGTGATGAGCGCGCCAAGCACGAGGAGCAGGATGCCGAGGATGCGCGGGAAGTAGCCGGGACCCATCCGGGCCGCCGTGCCGAGCGCATACCGTGACCCGACCGTGATGGCGAGCACGCCGAGACCGATGAACAGCAGGCCGGCCCAGAAATCTTTCGGACTGCGGATGACCATGCGAAACGGGATTCGACGAGGACGGGAGGACCAAGCTTAGGGGCCGCACCTTTCAAATCGCTTTCAAATGGCATGCTGCACCGCAGCGTGCGCATGCGATAAAGTCGCCGGGTGCAGATCCGCATCCTGGCCGTCGAGGACGACCCCGACATCGCACGCCTCCTGTCGCTCGAGCTCGGCCGCTTGGGCTACAGCCTGCGCACCGTCGGCACGGCCGCGCAGGCGCTGCACGAGGTGCGTACCGCCGCGCCGCATCTCATGCTGCTCGACCTCGGCTTGCCCGATCGCGATGGGGCCGAGGTGCTGCGCGAAGTCCGGGCGATCGGCGATGCGCTGCCCGTGATCTGCCTCACGGCGCGCGACAAGCCCGTCGAGCGCGTCGGCGGACTGCGCGCGGGCGCCGACGACTACATCGTCAAGCCGTTCGACATTTCGGAGCTCGATGCGCGCATCCAGGCGGTGCTGCGGCGCTCCGACCGGTCCGCGGCGCACGCGCTCGCGCTGGGCGCGCTGCGATTCACGCCGGACGAGACGCGGGTGACGGGCCGCGACGGCGCGATCGCGCTCACGCCGCGCGAGCTGCACGTGCTGCTGCGGCTGATGAAGAACGCGGGGCGGGTCCTGACCAAGGCACAGATCACGGAAACGCTGGCCGAGCGCAACGAGGACATCGGCGACAACACCGTCGAGGTGTACGTGCATCGCATCCGCCAGAAGATCCAGGGCAACGACGTCGAGATCGTCACCGTGCGCGGGTTTGGCTACCTCCTCAAGACCACGACGGCATGACCGCGCAGGCTGACTTCGCAACCGCGCCGCGCACACCCGCGAGCCTGCGCCGCAGGCTCATCGTGCAGCTCGCGCTGCCGCTGGTCGCGTTGTTCATCCTCGACGGCGCGCTGTCGTTCTGGGCGGCGCGCCGCTACGCCGACCGTGTGTACGACCGCTGGCTGGTCGATTCGGCGCAGACGCTCGCGCAGCAGGTGCGACTGAGCGGCGGGCAGGCGGCCTTCCACCTGCCGCGGGTCGCGCAGGAGATGTTCGAGTTCGACGCCGAGGACGTGGTCCTGTTCCGCGTGGAGGGCGCCCGCAGCGGCGTGATCGGCGGGCGCGACGTGCCGCGTGCGGGCCGCAACGAGGAGCGCTATCCCAGCGTGCGCTTCTACGACGCCGACGTCGACGCGGCGACGATGCGCTTCGTGGAGCTCACCTCGCCGCTGCCGCCGGTGTCGGAGGAGTGGACGGTCACGGTCGGCGAGACGACGCGCAAGCGCGACCGCGTGGCCGAGGAAATCCTGCTGTACGTGTGGGTTCCGCAGATCGCCCTTCTCCTGCTCGCGGGCGGCGTCGCGTATCGCGCCATCGTCGTGCAGACCGACAAGCTGCATGCGCTCTCCGTGTCGCTGCGCGACATGAGCGCGCGCAAGCTCGTCCCGGTGGCGGGGCAGAACATGCCCGCGGAGATGATGCCGCTCATCGAGGCGCTCAACGCGCTGATCGCCAAGCTCGACGCCGCGGCGCTTGCGCATCGCACGTTCATCGCCAACGCCGCGCACCAGCTGCGCACGCCGCTGACCGCGCTGCAGCTGCAGGCCGAGCAGGCGCTTCATTGCGGCTCCGTCGAGGAAATGCGCGAGGCGGTCGCGCGCCTGCAGGACGTCGTGCATCGCGCGGGCCGGCTCGCCAACCAGCTGCTGCTGCTCTCGCGGGCCGAGCCCGAGGCGCAATCGGGCGCCAATCGCCACCGCACGGACCTCTACGAGCTCGCCTTCGAGACCGCGCGCGGCTGGGTGCCCGCGGCGATGGCGGCCCAGATCGACCTCGGCTTCGACGAAGGGTCGGCGCATGCGCTCGTCGACATCGACGAGGCGCTGGTCGCCGAAGCGCTCAACAACCTCCTCGACAACGCGCTCAAGTATTGCCCGGCGCGCACCCGCGTGACGGTGTCGGTGCGCCTGACGCCGCAGCCCACCGTGATCGTGGAGGACACGGGCCGCGGCATCGCGCCGGCCGAGCGGAGCCGCGTGGTCCAGCGCTTCTATCGCGGCGATCACGCGACCGGCGGCACGGGACTCGGGCTTGCGATCGCCAACGAGATCGCGCTCGCCCACGCCGGTGCGTTCGCGATCACCGACGCACCCGGCGGCGGCGCGCGCTTCGAGATGCGGTTCCCATCAGGATGAAGAGCCCCCACGCTCGCCTCGCTTGCGCTCGGCGTCGCTGCCCCCCGAGGGGGCGCAGTCAGCCCCTTGGGACGGCCCGGCGGGGCTGACGGACCGATCGTGGACCTCATCCGCTTCGTCGCGGCCTTCGCGCGGCGCCACTGGCGTGCCTATGCGGCAGCGGCGCTGATGCTCGTCGGCATCGCGGTCATGACGGTCATGATCCCCCGGCGCGTCGGCCACATCATCGACGGCCTCGTGGCGGGGGACCTCGTCGGCACGTCGCTCTGGCGCGAGATCGCGCTGCTGCTCGGAATGGGCGTGGCGATCTACTTCCTGCGCGTGGGCTGGCGCCTCGAGCTCTTCAGCGCGGCGTTCAGGCTGGGTGTGGAGCTTCGCACGTCGCTGTACGCGCGCCTGTCGCAGCAAGCCCCGCGCTACTTTCACCGCGAGCGCACCGGCGACCTGATGGCGAACGCGACCAACGACGTCGACGCGGTGGAGATGGCGGCCGGCGAGGCGTTCCTCGCGGGATTCGACGGCACGCTGACCCTCGTGCTCGTGGTCGCGATGATGACGCTCGGCGTCGACTGGCGCCTCGGGCTCGTCGCGCTGCTGCCGTTTCCGCTCATGGCGATCGCGTTCTTCGTGATCAGCCGCCACGTGCACGACGCGTGGCGTCGATCGCTCGACCGGTTCTCCGATCTCAACGAGCACGTGCAGGAGACGATGGCGGCGGTGCGCACGTTGCGCGCGCTCGGACTCACCGGCCGCGCGGCCAACGAGTTCGCCACGCGCACGAGCCAGGCCGCGCGGGAGAGCTTCGATGCGATGAAGTGGGAATCCGCGTACGAGCCGGCGGTGGGCCTGACCCTGACCACGGCCACCGTGCTCACACTCGCGCTCGGCGGCTGGCTCGTCTGGCAGGGCGAGCTCACGATCGGCTCGCTGACCGCGTTCACCATGTATCTCACGCAGCTCATCTGGCCGATGTTCGCCGCGGGATGGGTGCTGTCGCTGATCGAGCGCGGCAAGGCGGCGTGGACGCGCCTCGACCCGGTGCTGCGGGCGCCCCTGTCGATCGACGACGCGGGCGTGCGCGACTCGCCGCCGCAAGGCACGCTGATCTTCGACGGCGTCACCTTCGCCTACAACGATTCGCGCGGTCCTGCGGTGCGCGACATCTCCTTCGCGGTGCCGCGCGGGCGCACGCTCGGCATCGTCGGACCGACCGGTTCGGGTAAATCGACGCTGCTGCATCTCCTCTTGCGCCACGACGTCGCGCAATCGGGCGCGATCCGCTTCGACGACGTCCCCATCGAAGCGTACAAGCTCGCGGCCCTGCGCAGCGTCCTCGCGTGGGTGCCGCAGGAGCCGTTCCTGTTCTCGGCGACGATCGCCGAGAACATCGCGCTCGCCCGTGCGGATGCGTCGCGCGCGGAGATCGAGCATGCGGCGCGCATGGCCGATCTCGACCGCGACGTCCTGCGCTTCGCCGACGGCTTCGACACGCGCGTGGGCGAGCGCGGCGTCACCCTCTCGGGCGGCCAGCGGCAGCGCGTGGCGATCGCGCGTGCGCTCTTGTCCGAAGCGCCGTTGCTGCTGCTCGACGACGCGCTGTCGGCGGTCGATACGGGCACCGAGTCGCGCATCCTCGCGCACCTGCGCGAGGAGCGTTCCAGCCGTAGCGCGATCATCGTGAGCCATCGCCTCTCGGCCGTTGCCGACGCCGACGAGATCGTCGTGCTGCGGGATGGCGTCATCACCGAGCGCGGCACGCACGATGCATTGGTCGAGCGCGATGGCTGGTACGCGGTGCAATGGCGCTACCAGCAGATCGAAGAATCGCTGGAGAACGCGTGAGCAGCGACGCGCACCCGGATCTCAAGAAGATCGGCACGCACGACCGGCGCCGGGCCCTCGCGCTCCTTTACCGTGCTGCGCGACCGGACCGGCGCGAGGTGGTCATCGCGGCGCTGCTGCTCGGCGTTGCCGGCCTGCTCGAAGCCGCAGGCCCGATCTTCGGCAAGCGCTTCATCGACCAGTACCTGCTTCCGCGCAATGGCGACGTCGCCGCGATCGCGCTGCTTCTCGCCGGAATGCTTGCATCCGGCTGCATCGCGTCGATCATCCGCTACTTCCAGCTCGTGCGGCTCGCCGGACTGTCGACGCGTTCCGTGCAGCGCCTGCGCGCGAGTGTGTACACGCATGCGCTCGAGCTGCCGATGAGCTTCTTCGACAGGGCGATCACGGGACAGCTCGTCAGCCGCATCACCAACGACACCGAGGCGGTCAAGGATCTGTACGTCAAGGTGCTGTTCGAGATCCTGGTGGGCGTGACCGTGCTGTTCGGCGTCGTCGTGGCGATGCTTTGGCTCGACTGGCGCCTCATGCTCGTCGTGCTCCTGCTCGTTCCCGCGACCGTCGGCATCGTGCTCGGCTATCAGCGCCTGTCCGCTGGCGCGGTGACCCGCGCACGCGAGCTGCGCAGCGAGATCAACGCCCAGATGGCCGAGAGCATCGCAGGCATGGCGGTCCTGCAGGCCGCCGGCGCGGCGCGGCGCTTCGGCGAGCGGTTCGCGCGCACCAACGACGCGCACTACCGCGCGCGTCTCGGCGAGGTGCGCGCCAACGCGTGGCTGCTGCGTCCCGCGCTCGACTTCGTCAACATCCTGCTGATCGTGGCGCTGGTCGCTGCGATCGGCACCCAGAACCTCCAGGGCGTGGAGGTCGGTCTCCTCTACGCGTTCATCGCGTACGTCGCGCGCGTCGTCGATCCGCTGATCCAGATCACGATGCAGTTCTCGGTGCTGCAGCAGTCGGTCATCGCCGCCTCGCGCGTGGACGCACTCCTGAGCGAGCCGGAGGCGCCGCAGTCGACGAACTCGCGACGAATCGCGGCGGGCCACGTCGAGTTCGCCGACGTGAGCTTCGGCTACGATCCTGCGCATCCGGTGCTGCACGACGTCTCGCTCGACATTCCCGAGGGAAGCTTCGTCGGCATCGTGGGGCCGACCGGAAGCGGCAAGACGACGCTCCTGTCGCTGCTGCTGCGCTTCTACGCGCCGCAGAGCGGACGCATCGACATCGACGGCGTCCCGATCGGCGAGATCGACGCCGGCCACTTCCGCGACGCGGTCGGACTCGTCCCGCAGGAGCCGTTCCTCCTCGCGGCGAGCGTGCGCGAGAACATCGACATGGGCCGCGGCCTGCCGGACGAGACGATCGCGAGCGCCGCACGCGCGGCGCGTGCGCACGGCTTCATCGCTCACCTTCCAAAGGGCTACGACACCGAGCTCGGCGAAGGCGGCGCACGCCTGTCGTCGGGACAGAAGCAGCTGATCGCCATCGCGCGCGCCCTGGCCGGATCGCCGCGCGTCCTGCTGCTCGACGAAGCGACGTCGCGGATCGACAGCGAAACCGAGCAGGCCGTGCGGGCGGCGCTCGCCGATGTCGCGCAGTCATCGACCGTCATCGCAATTGCGCATCGACTGTCGACCATCCGCGCGGCGAACCGGATCGTCGTGCTGGTGCACGGTCGCATCGCCGAGTCGGGCACGCACGACGAGCTCCTGGCGATCGACGACGGGATCTATCGCCGGCTCTACCAGCTCCAGCAGATCGACGAGACCGGTCACGGCGGAAGAGCGCGATCAGGCCCGGACCGGTAGGCCTACGCCTGCTCGCCCAGCGCCACGTCGACCATCATCTCGTTGGCGAGCGCTTCGAGCGCGCCGCGAACGTCGTCGTTGCTCACCGACTTCGGCACCAGCAGCACGGCCTTCACCTTGAACAGGTGCTCGGCGCTCATCGCGCCGCTCACGATCTCGGTGTGCAGCTCCTCGATGCTGACGCCGCGCTGCGCGAGTGCGCCGGAGAGGTCGCGCACGATGCCCGGCCTGTCGTGGCCGACGACCTCGAGCCGCACGACGCGGCGGCCCGCGGGCGCCTGTGCCACGTCGCTGCGCGCGATGTGGATCTTCAACTCGGCCGACGCGAGCGCGAGGAGCGCTTCCGTCAGCGCTTGCGCATGCTCCGGCGGCACCTCGAGGTGGACCATGCCGGCGAATTGTCCGGCGAGGCTCGCCATGCGGCTGCCGGCCCAGTTGGCGCCGAAGGCCTGCGCCTTCGCGGACAGCAGGCTCACGATGCCCGGGCGGTCGGGCCCCACGACGGTGACGACGAGCGAAGTGATCATGGATGCGTTGTCCTCGGTGAGCGATACGGTGCGCTTGATCATCGGCGCGCGCGTGGCGAACCGCTCGTCCTGCTTGTGCTCGGGAATGCTGCCCGTGTCGCGCGCCTCGCGCACGACCTCGGTCAGGAGCCGCAGCCCCATGGGCGCGAGCGCGCGTTCCCACAGCTCGCGCGCCGTCTCGTTTTTGCCGACGAAGCACCAGTCCTGCTTCGCAACCGCCCCAGCGTCCCAGCCATCGGCAAGGTGATACACGGATCCGCCCGCGATCGGGTCGCCCGAAAGGATCGTCCACTCGACCGCCGCGATGCCGCGATGACGCGGCAGCAGCGACGGGTGATAGCCGACGCCGCGCAGGCGCGAACGGGCGAGCGCCTCGTCGCTCACGCGCGCATGCGTGTGCGCCGCGACGATGAGGCCCGTCCCCTCGGGAATCGCATCGCCCGGGACGATCTTCGGGTTGGCGAGCACGTGAACGGGAATGCCGGCCTTGCTCGCCGCGACGGCGAGCCGGTCGTCGGCTGCAGGGGCGACCACCTGCGAGATCGCGAAGCCCTGCTTATGGAGCGTGTCGAAGACCGCGGAGCCGAAGTAGCGCGATCCGATGAGCGTGATGTTCATAGGGGAATGATTATTTCACGACGAACGGCCATTGAACGGTCGGCATGCGCACCCACTATAACGCCATGCAGATCCACGCCACCGACCCCGCTTACGCGGCCTCGGACGATTCCCGGACACGGTTTCGCGCAGCGGCCCTCGTGAGCGTCATGTTCGTCGCGGCGCTCGCGTTCATTCACTTCGTGTCGTGGGCGCTTGGACTCGACCTGCAGCGATTCGGCATCCATCCGCGGGATGTCGCAGGCCTCGGTGGCATCGTGATGGCGCCGCTCCTGCACGGCGACGTGCTGCACCTCGCGTCCAACGCGCTGCCGTTGCTGATCGGCGGCACCGCGCTCCTGTACCTGTATCCGGATTCGTCGCGCTTCGTGCTGCCCGCGGTGTATGTCGTGCCGGGCATCCTCGTGTGGCTCTTCGCGCGCGATTCCATCCACATCGGCGCGAGCGGCCTCGTGTACGGCATCGTCGCGTACGTGTTCGTCGGCGGGATCCTGCGCCGCGACCGGCGGGCGTGGGCTGCGTCGATCCTCGTCGCGTTCCTGTACGGTGCGATGGTGTGGGGCGTGCTGCCGATCAGGCACGGCGTGTCGTGGGAGACGCACCTGGCCGCGGCGGTCGTCGGCGTCGTGCTTGCGATGGCCTTGCGCGGCCGCGACGTTCCGCCGCGCAAGGTCTACAGCTGGGAGATGGAAACCCCCGACGAAGAGGACCCGGAGCCGCTCACTTCGACCGCCGATTCTCCGCGAGCCGCTGGTTGACCGCCGCCACGACCGTGTCGACGGTCGCGAGGTGCATGCCGCGCTCGGCCGCGATGCGCTGGACGAGCGAATCGACGCGCTCGATGTTGGGTGCGCCGTTGGCAAGCGCGCGCGCTGCCGAAGACGGCTTCGCGAGCCCGCTCGCAGCTGCCGCGTATTTCTCGAACGGCACCTGGTCATCCGGCGCGGCGCCCATCTTGCGGCACAGCGCGCTTACCCAGTCGTAGACTTCGCGCGATTGCGCGAGGTCCGTGTGCACGGCGTCGCGGATCGAGCGCACCTCGCTCGTCTGCACGCAGCGGTAATTGCCCGTGAGCAGCATGCTCCATTTGGCGAGCGGCACGAACACCGAGTCGTGCACCTTGAGCTTCACGGGAAGCTCGAGCCCGTCGTAGCGCACCGCCTCGATGTCCGCCTGCAGGTCGCGCAGCATCGCGGTGTGTGCATCCGACGGAAAGCGCGCGACCTTGAAGTTGGTGGGCAGGCTCACCTGCAGCACGTTGATCTTTTCCTCCGGCGGACGGAACGCCTGCGGGTCAGGGCTGCACAGCGTCACGAGCGCCGGGTCGAAGTCGTCCCACACCGTGGGGTCTGTGTAGCAGTCGCGAAGCGCCTGCGCGTTCAGCCCGGGAATGCGCGCGAGATACGGCAGCGGCGGCATGTTCATGATCGACATGCACGGCACGCGCGCCTTCGCGATGCGCGACATGAGCTCGCGCACGCCGGGCGCGCGATACTGCGGCTCCTGCATCGCGAGCGCGACGAGATCGTAGCCGGCGGGGTCCACGTCTGCCGGGCCGCTGGCGCTGATCTCGCCCGCCGCGCGCCGCGAATCGACCTCGACGAGACCTTCGCGGCCCTTGATGGGCATGCGAACGCGAATGCCCTCCGCGTTGATGACCTCGACTTCGTTGGGCAGGCACACGAGGCGCACCTTGTGGCCCGCGAGCGCGAGCTTGATGGCGAGGAGCGAGCCGTAGGATGCGCCGAGGCCCAGCACGCGGTATTGCTTCTGCATGACATTCCTCCGAAACGAGCGTCGCGCTCGCCGGACATGGGGCGCGATCTTCTCCGGGCCCGATGGTCCTACAGAACCCGAAGCGGTTCAATGTGCACCGCACACCTCGCTCGCCGGCGCATCGCGCCGAATCGGCGATGTCAGCCGCGCGGCAGCCCGTCGAAGCGGCGATGGAACGCCTCGTCGGCGGCAGGCCACGCGTCCCCTGGCTCGGCCAGCGTGGCCGACAGGTGGCGCTCGGCATCGCGATGCGTGAGGCGATAGAAATCGCGGCACAACGCATAGGCCGCAGCACCCGGCCATTCGAGCGGCAGGAGCGCGGGGGGCAGCAGCGGGTCACGAAGAAGGACGCGGCGATAGGCGTGGATCAGCATCGTGCGCACGACGAAGCACTGTGAAGGGTCGTGCGCCTCTCCCTCGCGAAAGTGCTCGATCACGCCGCCGAAGCGGGCCAGAAAACGCCGATAGTCGGTGGCCAGGGACGCGAGATCCCAGGCCTCGGGCACCGCGGCGTCGATCGAACGTCCGGCGAAATCCGAGGCAATGGCCACCGTCACGCGGTCCGCGATGCCTTTCGCCTGGACGATGGAGGGAAGGGCGCGCGCCGGCTCGTGGGGGCGCAGGAACGTCGTCGTCCCCAGCGCACCGAATCCCGCCCATGCGAGCTCTTCGCGCAGCGCCGCGCGGACCGGTGCGCCGGCGCGCTCGGCCAGCACGATCTCCCATTGGCCGTGCCAGTCGTCGGGCGGGCGCTGGTAGATCCTGCGGTACGCGTCGTCGAACCGCCGGGCGCCGTCCCGTGTCAGCCGGTAGCGGCTGCGCCGGCCCCGCGAGGCTCGCGCGAGCCACCCTTCGGCGGCGAGCCGGAATACACTGGTGCGCACCAGGCGGTCGTTCATGTCGAACGCGGCCATGAGGCGGATGAGGCCGGCGAGCCACACGCCGCCGCCGTGGGGCGCGAGCGCGTCGCCCCAGACGGTGACGATGAGCGACTTGGCGCGCGGCGGGTCGGCCGCCAGCGTGCGCCGTATCCACCGCGCCACGGAGCGATCTGATACAGAAACGGCGTGCATTACGTAAAAACTGTATCATATCCACGCAGGAGGAGAGCATGTACGCACAGCAGGTGGATACCGGTGTCGCCAAGGTGCAGGCGCTCGCCGAGATGAGCGAGGCGGAGCGCGCGTTCCAGGCGCGCATCGACGCGGACGTCAAGATCGAGCCCACGGACGCGATGCCCGACGCCTACCGCCGCACGCTCGTCCGCCAGATCCAGCAGCACGCGCACTCCGAGATCGTCGGCATGCTGCCCGAGGGCAACTGGATCGGCCGCGCGCCCACGCTCGAGCGCAAGGCGATCCTGATGGCCAAGGTGCAGGACGAGGGCGGCCACGGCCTCTATCTGTACGCGGCTGCGGAAACCCTCGGCGTGTCGCGCGACCAGTTGATCGCCGACCTGCACGCCGGCAAGGTCAAGTACTCGTCGATCTTCAACTATCCGACGCTCACGTGGGCCGACATCGGCGCGATCGGCTGGCTCGTCGACGGCGCGGCGATCATGAACCAGATTCCCTTGTGCCGCTGCAGCTATGGCCCTTACGCGCGGGCGATGGTGCGCATCTGCAAGGAGGAGTCGTTCCACCAACGGCAGGGCTTCGACATCCTGATGTCGCTGTGTCGCGGCACGGCTGCGCAGAAGGCGATGGCGCAGGACGCGCTGGATCGCTGGTGGTGGCCGTCGCTCATGATGTTCGGGCCGCCGGACGGCGAGAGCGTGCACAGCGCGCAATCCGCGAGATGGAAGATCAAGCTCCTGTCCAACGACGAGCTCCGCCAGCGCTTCGTCGACCAGACGGTGCCGCAGGCCGACTACCTCGGATTGAACATGCCCGACCCTGCGCTGCGCTGGAACGACGAGCGCGGCCACTACGATTTCGGCGCCATCGACTGGAGCGAATTCCACGAGGTGCTGAAGGGCAACGGCCCGTGCAACAAGGAGCGGCTCGCGGCGCGCGTGCAAGCGTGGGAGAACGGCGCGTGGGTGCGCGACGCGGCGGTTGCGCATGCGCGCAAGCAGGCGGCGCGCTCGGACAAGGAGGCGGCGTGAGTGCTGCGGGCCGCTCCCGAGCGCGAAGAGCCCCGGAGCGCGAAGCGCGGAGGAAAGTCTAGTGAAGAACGAGTGGCCGCTCTGGGAAATCTTCATCCGCTCGCAGCACGGGCTCGCGCACAAGCACGTGGGCAGCCTGCACGCCGTGGACGCCGGCATGGCCGTCAAGAACGCGCGGGACGTCTACACGCGGCGCAACGAGGGCGTGTCGATCTGGGTCGTGAGGTCGTCCGACATCACGGCATCGAGCCCGGCCGAACGCGACGTGCTGTTCGAGCCCGCGGCGTCCAAGATCTACCGGCATCCGACGTTCTTCCCGATGCCCGACGAAGTGAAACATCTGTGAGCGCGCATTTGGAACTGCTCCTGCGCCTCGGCGACAACGACGTCGTCCTCGCCCAGCGCCTCGGGGAATGGGTCGGCCACGGACCGGTGCTCGAGGAGGACATCGCGCTCGCCAACGTGGGCCTCGATCTCCTCGGCCAGGGCCGCATGTGGCTCACGTACGCCGGCGAGCTCGAAGGCGAGGGCCGCACCGAGGACGACCTCGCGTTCCTGCGCGACCAGCACGAATACCGCAACGTGCAGCTCGTCGAGCTGCCGAATGGTGACTTCGCCGACACCATGGCGCGGCAGCTGTACTTCGACCACGCGCATCTTCTCACGCTGCAAGGGCTCGCGCGATCGGCGGATGCGCGCATCGCGGAGATCGCAGCGAAGGCCCGCAAGGAAGTCGCGTATCACGTCGAGCGCAGCAACGACTGGGTGATCCGTCTCGGCGACGGGACGGAGGAGTCGCATCAACGCATGCAGCTTGCCATCGATCGCCTGTGGCCGTACACCGGCGAGATGTTCTCGGCGGATGCCGTGGACATCGAGTTGGCGGAAGGGGGCACCGCACCCGATCCGCGGGCGCTGCGCGAGCCGTGGCTCGCCGCGGTCGGCGCCGTGATCGCCGAGGCGACGCTGGCCATGCCGACTGGCGAATGGATGCAGGGAGCGCGTCGCGGCGGCGGAAAGCAGGGCGTGCACACGGAGCACCTGGGACACCTGCTTGCCGAGATGCAGTTCCTGCAGCGCGCGTATCCCGGCGCCTCATGGTAGTCACCACCCCCACGCTCGCGGCTGATGCCGCATCGCTGCCCCCCGAGGGGGCGCAGTTCGAAGCTCGGGGCGGCCCTTCGCTTCCAACGCTCGCGCAGGCGTGGGACGCGCTCGGCAGCGTGCCGGATCCGGAGGTGCCGGCGATCTCCATCGTGGAACTCGGCATCGTACGCGACGTGTCGGTGGTCGATGGCCGTTTTCGCGTCGTCGTCACGCCGACGTATTCAGGATGTCCCGCCACCGGGATGATCGCCGACATGATCCGCGAGCGTCTCGCCGACATCGGCGTTTCCGATGCGGAGCTCGTGACGACGCTCTCACCGCCCTGGACCACCGACTGGATGTCGCCGGAAGGCAAGCGCAAGCTCACCGAATACGGCATCGCGCCGCCGCGCCACGTCGTGAACGTCGCCGGCATCAGTCGCATGCGCAAGGCGGTCGTCCCGTGCCCGCGGTGCGGATCGAGCGCGACGTCGCTGCTCTCGCAGTTCGGCTCGACCGCGTGCAAGGCGCAGTACCGGTGCGACGATTGCCGCGAGCCGTTCGACTACTTCAAGCCGCACTGACCGCATGTCCAAGTTCCATTCGCTGCCGATCGCGCGGGTCGATCGCGAGACGCGCGACGCCGTCGCCATCACCTTTGCGGTGCCCGACGCGCTGCGCCAGCAGTTCCGCTTCGCGCAGGGCCAGCACCTGACGCTGCGCGCCGATGTCGGCGGCGCCGACGTGCGCCGCTCGTACTCGATCTGCTCCGCAGTCGGCGACGACGCGCTTCGCATCGCGGTGAAGAAGAGTCCCGGCGGCGTCTTCTCGACGTGGGCGAACGAATCGCTGAAGGCGGGCGACGTCGTCGACGTCATGCCGCCGCTCGGTCACTTCAACGTCCCGCTCGACGCGAGCGGCGCGCATCACTATCTCGGGGTCGCCGCGGGGAGCGGCATCACGCCGCTCCTGTCGATCGTGAAGACGACGCTGGCGACGGAGCCGCGCAGCCGCTTCACGCTGATCTACGGCAACCGGGCGTCGAGCACCGTGATGTTCAAGGAAGACCTGGCCGCGCTCAAGGACCGCTACCTCGACCGGTTCAATCTGGTCCACGTGCTGTCGCGCGAGGCGCAGGACATCGACCTCCTGCACGGGCGCATCGATCGCGCCAAGGCCGACGCGCTGCTCGCGCACTGGGTCGACCTCGACGACGTCGACGCCGCGTTCGTGTGCGGGCCGGAAGGCATGATGGAGGCCGTGACCGGCGCCCTGCGCGCGAGGGGCTTTCCGGACGCGAAGATCAAGGTCGAGCGATTCGCCGCCAGCATTCCCAGGCACACGCACGTCGTGCCGGACGTGCCGCGCGTGGGGCATGCCGAATGCGAAGCGACCGTCGTGATCGACGGGGCCACCCGCACGTTCACGCTCGAGAAGGGCAAGGAGAACCTGCTGGAGGCCGGCTTGCGCAACGGCGTCGAGCTGCCGTACTCGTGCAAGGGCGGCGTCTGCTCGACGTGCCGCTGCCGCATCGTCGAGGGCGAGGTGGACATGGACGTCAACTTCGCGCTCGAGGATTACGAGGTCGAGCGCGGCTTTATCCTCGCATGCCAGAGCTATCCGGTGACCGATACCGTCAAAGTGACCTTCGATGAGACGGGCACCGGCTGAAATAGGGACGTACCCCATTACAGAAAACTTCTGATGGAAACGCACCCGCGCGGCGGGTGCGCCTTTTCACTGATACGCCGAGCCGCGGTTACAATTCGAAATAGGGTACGTCCCTGATTCCGGAGTCACGAGTGTCGCATCCATTTTTCGAGCGTCACCGCGCCCTGCTCGAGCGCGCGGTGCAGGCCATTCACGAGCGCAGCTATTGGAGCGCGTTCCCCGAATCGGCCAGTCCCAAGGTGTACGGCGAAGGCGCCGCCGAAGCCGGCAAGGCCGAGTTCGATGCTCTCCTGAATCATCGCTTCCCGTTGACCCAGCCGGCAACCGTCGGCGACGTCGGCGGCGAGCGATCGCCCTTCGGCATTGCGCTCAACGTGACCTATCCTGCGCCCGACATCGACGGCCTGTTCGCGGCGGTCGGGCGCGCGCACGACCAATGGCGCAAGGCGGATCCCGAGACGTGGGCGGGCGTGTGCCTCGAGATCCTCGTGCGCATCAACAAGGCGAGCTTCGCGATGGCGAACGCCGTGATGCACACCACCGGCCAGGCTTTCCTGATGGCATTCCAGGCAGGCGGCCCGCACGCGCAGGATCGCGGGCTCGAGGCGGTCGCGTATGCGTGGGACGAGCTCTCGCGCGTGCCCCGGTCGGCGCAGTGGGAGAAGCCGCAGGGCAAGAACGAGCCCATCCGCATGGAGAAGCGGTTTCGCGTCGTCCCGCGCGGCGTCGGTCTCGTCATCGGCTGCTGCACGTTCCCGACGTGGAACGCCTATCCCGGACTCTTCGCGAGCCTCGCGACGGGCAACGCGGTCGTCGTCAAGCCGCATCCGGGCGCGATCCTGCCGCTCGCGATGACCGTGCGCATCGCACGCGAGGTGCTCGCCGAAGCGGGCATGGATCCCAACGTCGTGACGCTGTTCGCACACGAGTCCGGCAGCAACGTCGCGCAGCAGCTCGCGCTGCGCCCCGAAGTCCGCATCATCGACTTCACGGGCAGCAGCGCGAACGGCCGCTGGATCGAGGAGCACGCGCGCCAGGCGCAGGTGTACACGGAGAAGGCCGGCGTGAACCAGATCATCCTCGACAGCGCGGCAGACATGAAGTCCGTCGCCCGCAACGTCGCCTTCTCGCTCTCGCTCTACACGGGCCAGATGTGCACGGCGCCGCAGAACATCTACGTGCCTCGCGACGGCATCGACACCGCGGAGGGGCACCTGTCGTTCGACCAGGTGGCAGAAGCGGTGGCCGACGGTGTCCGCAAGCTGCTGGCCGACCCCGCGCGTGCGGTCGAAGTGCTCGGGGCCGTCCAGAACGACGGCGTGCTGCGGCGCCTGGAAGCGGCCCGTTCGCTCGGCAAGGTCGTGCTCGACACGCAATCGATCGCGCACCCCGCGTACCCTGACGCGCAGGTGCGCACGCCGCTCATCGTCAGGCTCGACACGGCCGACCGCGCGACGTACCTCAACGAATGGTTCGGGCCCATCGCGTTCGTGATCGCGACGGCCGACACCAACGAGAGCCTCGCCATTGCCCGCGACGCAGCGCGCGCGCACGGCGCGCTCACGTTGTCGGTCTACTCGACGAGCGACGACGTCATCGCGCGTGCCGTCGACGTTGCCGAGGACGCAGGCGTGGCGCTGTCCATCAATCTCACCGGCGCGGTGTTCGTGAACCAGTCGGCGGCGTTCTCCGACTTCCATGGCACCGGCGCGAATCCGGCGGCGAACGCATCCCTGACCGACGCGGCATACGTCGCGAGCCGTTTCCGGGTCGTGCAGCACCGGATGCACGTCTAAGGCACCCATGAACCACGAATCGATCCTGTACCAGAATGCGGACGGCATCGCCCGCATCACGCTGAACCGGCCCGAGCGGCTCAACAGCTTCACGTCCTCGATGCACGCGGAGTTGCGCGATGCACTCGCGCAAGTCGCGGCCGACAAGTCCGCCCGCGTGCTCCTGCTCACCGGCGCGGGACGCGGATTCTGCGCGGGCCAGGACTTGTCCGACCGCGCCGTGGCGCCCGGCGCCGCGCCCGTCGATCTCGGCGAGTCCATCGAGAGCAACTACCGCCCGCTCGTGCTCGGACTGCGAAACCTCGCCGTGCCGGTCGTGTGCGCGGTCAACGGCGTCGCAGCCGGCGCCGGCGCCAACATCGCCCTTGCGTGCGACATCGTGATCGCCGCGCGTTCGGCGAGCTTCATCCAGGCGTTCTGCAAGATCGGGTTGATCCCCGATTCCGGCGGCACGTTCTTCCTGCCGCGCCTGGTCGGCACGGCGCGCGCGATGGGGCTTGCGATGTTGGGCGAGAAGCTCACCGCGGAGCAGGCGGAGGAGTGGGGCCTCATCTGGAAATGCGTCGACGATGCGCAGCTCGCATCCACCGTCGACGGATTGCTGGTGCATCTTGCGCAGGCGCCGACGAAGGGCCTCGCGGCGATCAAGCGTGCGCTGTATGCGTCATCCACGGCGACGCTCGAAGATGCGCTCACGCACGAGCGCGACGTGCAGCGCGAGCTCGGCCAGAGCGACGACTACCGCGAGGGCGTGGCCGCGTTCCTGGCCAAGCGTCCGCCTCGTTTCACGGGAAAATGACCCTCCCTCCTGGAGCCGAGGTTGCCGTCGTCGGCGCCGGCGCCATGGGCACCGGCATCGCGCAGGTGGCCGCGCAGGCGGGCCACCAGGTGCACGTATTCGACACCCGCATGGGCGCGGCGGACGCGGCGCAGGAGCAGATCCGCGAGACGCTGCGCAAGCTTGCGTCCAAGGGCAAGCTCGACGCCTCGGAAGCCGAAGCTGCCGCCGCGCGCGTGGTGCCCGTGCACGCGCTCGGCGACCTCGTGAGCGCGAGGCTGGTGGTCGAGGCGATCGTCGAGGACCTCGACGTCAAGCGCAAGATGTTCCGCGACCTCGAGGTCGTCGTCGCGCAGGATGCCGTGCTCGCGTCGAACACGTCCTCGTTCTCGATCACGTCGCTCGCCGCGGGCATGAAGCACGCGAGCCGCATCGTCGGCATGCATTTCTTCAATCCCGCGCCGATCCTGCCGCTCGTGGAGGTCGTGAGCGGCCTCGCCACCGATCGCGCCGTCGCGGAGCTCGTCTACGACACCGCGAGGGCTTGGGGCAAGATCCCGGTGCACGCGAAGTCGACGCCGGGCTTCATCGTCAATCGCTGCGCGCGGCCCTTCTATGGCGAAGGCCTGCGGATCCTGCAGGAGAATGCCGCCGATCCCGCGACCATCGACGCCGTGATGCGCGAGGCGGGCGCCTTCCGCATGGGTCCGTTCGAGCTCATGGACCTCATCGGTCTCGACGTGAACTTCTCGGTGACGAAGAGCATCTGGGAGGCGTATTTCCACGATCCGCGCTACGCACCTTCGCCGATCCAGGCGGAGCTCGTCGCGGGCGGGCGCATCGGCCGGAAATCGGGCCGCGGCTTCTACGAGCATGCGGCGGATGCGCGCAAGCCGTTGCCGGCGACGGAAGGCGCATGCGGCCGGCCGTCGAACGTCACGACAGTCGGTGCCGGACCGCTCATCGACGGCCTCCACGAGCGCATCGCCGCGGCAGGCATCGGCGTCGAGCGCAAGTCCGCGAGCGGGCCTGCGCATTTCGTCGTCGACGGAATGATCCTCGCGCCGAGCGACGGCCGGCCGGCGTCGGCCATCGCAGGGAATGTCGTCGTCTACGACCTGGCCTTCGACTATCGAACCTGCACGCGGCTTGCGGTGGCGCGTTCGGCAGGCTGCAGCGACGCTGCATACGGCACGGCGGTGGGTGCGCTGCAGGCCGCGGGCATCGCCGTGTCGGAGATCGGCGACGCCGCAGGGCTCGTCGTCATGCGCACGGTGGCGATGCTGGCGAACGAAGCCGCGGACGCCGTGAGCCAGGACGTCGCCAGCGCGCGCGACGTCGACCTCGCGATGCGCAACGGATTGAATTACCCGATCGGTCCGCTCGCGTGGGCGGATGCGATCGGCCTTGGGCACGTGCGTGCCGTGCTGGCGAACCTGTCGGCGCATTACGGCGACCCGCGTTACCGCACGTCGCCGCTCCTGCGCCGGAGCCGCCCGCTCGTCGAATGAGTGAATCGCAGGCCCTCGCGCAGCGCGTCGCGGACGCGATGTTCGCGCGCGACCGCGCCTCGCAAGGCCTCGGCATGCGCATCACGCGCGTCGGCGCGGGGCATGCCGAGCTCACGATGACCGTGCGCAGCGACATGGTGAATGGACATGCCATCTGCCACGGCGGCTTCGTGTTCACGCTGGCCGACAGCGCGTTCGCGTTCGCCTGCAACAGCTACAACATGAACACCGTCGCCAACGGCTGCACGATCGAGTTCCTGGCGCCCGCGCACGAAGGCGACGTGCTCACCGCCGTCGCGCAGGAGCGCGCGCAGGTCGGCCGCAACGGCGTGTACGACGTCGAGGTGCGCAACCAGGACGGCGTCACAATCGCGCACTTCCGCGGCAAGAGCACGCGCATCAAGGGCGAGGTGCTGGCGTGACGGCGAACGTCGCGCGTCCTGCCGAGCTCGAGCCCATCGAGCGCGCGAGCAACGACGAGCTTCGCGCGCTGCAGCTCACGCGCTTGCGGTGGTCGCTCGCGCATGCGTACGAGAACGTGCCGCACTACCGCAAGGCGTTCGACGCCAGGGGCGTGCATCCGCGCGACCTCGCGAGCCTTCGAGATCTCGCGAAATTCCCGTTCACGGTCAAGACGGACCTGCGCGACAACTACCCGTTCGGCATGTTCGCCGTGCCGCGCGAGCAAGTGGTGCGCGTGCACGCGTCGTCGGGCACGACGGGCAAGCCGACGGTCGTCGGCTACACGAAGGGCGACATCGACGTGTGGGCCACGGTGATGGCACGGTCCATTCGCGCGGCGGGTGGCCGTCCCGGCGACATCGTTCACATCGCCTACGGCTATGGTCTCTTCACCGGCGGCCTGGGCGCGCACTACGGTGCAGAGAAGCTGGGGTGCACCGTCATCCCGATGTCGGGCGGCCAGACCGAGAAGCAGGTGCAGCTGATCGTCGATTTCGAGCCGCGGGTCATCATGGTGACGCCGTCGTACATGCTCGCGATCGCCGAGGAGATGGAGCGGCAAGGCGTCGATCCCAGGTCGTGTTCGCTCGAGATCGGTATCTTCGGCGCGGAGCCGTGGACGCCGACGATGCGCGAAGCGATCGAGAGCCGGCTCGCGATGGACGCGATCGACATCTATGGCCTGTCCGAGGTGATCGGACCCGGCGTCGCGCAGGAATGCATCGAGACCAAGGACGGCCTCACCGTCTGGGAAGACCACTTCTACCCGGAAGTCGTCGATCCCGCGACCGGCGAAGTGCTGCCGGAAGGCGAGCGCGGGGAGCTCGTGTTCACGTCGCTCACCAAGGAGGCGCTGCCGATCGTCCGCTATCGCACGCGCGACCTCACGCGGCTGCTGCCGCCGACTGCGCGCGCGATGCGCCGCATCGAGAAGATCACCGGCCGCTCCGACGACATGATGATCATCCGCGGCGTCAACGTGTTCCCGACGCAGGTCGAGGAGCTGATGCTGCGCGACCCGGTGCTGGCGCCGCATTACCAGATCGAGATCACGCGTCCGCGCAGCCTCGACGAGATGACGATCATCGTCGAGCGCGTGCCCGCCTCAGGCTCTGCGGATGGCGACGCCGCGGGCAAGCGCCTCGCGCATCTCGTCAAGAATCTCATCGGCGTCAGCGCGGAAGTGAAGGTGCTCCCACCCGGCGGCGTCGAGCGCTCGCTCGGCAAGGCGAAGCGGATCGTCGACAAGCGCTCGAAGACGTAGGCGTAGCCTCTACAACACGCTGTCGAAGGAGGGAGAGCCGGTGGAAGTCTCGTTCGCGAAGGAGGCGCGCATGCTGCGCAAGGGCGCCGGCGAGGTGTTCCACGGCGAGGGCATCCTCGCGATCACCAAGGCGTTGCTCCAGTCCGGGGTGGCGTACGTCGGCGGCTACCAGGGCGCGCCCGTCTCGCATCTCCTCGACGTGCTCGTGCAATCGAAGGACTATCTGGCCGAGCTCGGCGTGCACGTCGAGCCGTGCGCGAACGAGGCGTCGGCCGCGGCGATGCTCGGCGCATCGATCCACTACCCGCTGCGCGGCGCCGTCACGTGGAAGTCGATCGTCGGGACCAACGTCGCCGCCGACGCGCTCTCCAATCTCTCGTCGCCCGGCGTCAAGGGCGGGGCGCTGATCATCGTCGGCGAGGATTACGGCGAAGGCGCGTCCGTCATCCAGGAGCGGACGTACGCGTTTGCGCTCAAGTCGTCCCTCCTGCTCCTCGATCCGCGGCCCGAGCTCGCGCACATGGTGCGCATCGTCGAGCACGCGTTCGCGCTGTCGGAGGCGTCGAGCATGCCTGCTGTGCTCACGCTGCGCATCCGCGCCTGCCACGTGCGCGGCACGTTCGAGTGCCGGGACAACGTGGCACCCGCGGTGTCGACACGCCACCTGCTCGACGATCCGGCGGCCTTCGACTACGGGAAGCTCGCGCACCCGCCGGTGACGTTCGCACAGGAGAAGCGCAAGAGCGGCGAGCGCATTCCCGCAGCGCGGCGGTACATCGTCGACCACGCGTTGAACGAGCGCATCGGAGGAACGCGCGGCGACGTCGGCATCGTCGTGCAGGGCGGTCTCTTCAATTCGCTCGTGCGCGCGGCGGCGCAATTCGGCCTCGCCGACGTGCTCGGCGAATGCGCACTGTCGACGCTGGTGCTGAACGTCGTGTATCCGCTGGTGCCCGAGGAGATCGCGGACTTCTGCCGGGGCAAGCGCGCCGTGCTCGTCGTCGAGGAGGGGCAGCCCGAGTTCATCGAGCAGGACATCGCCGCCACGTTGCGCCGCGCCGGCGTGTCCACGCCGCTGTGCGGCAAGGACATGCTGCCGCACGCAGGCGAGTACACCGTCGAGGTGATCGCGCGCGGGCTTGCCGCATTCCTTGCAAAGCATGCGCCGGAGATCGCGCTCGACGACGGCAACGCCTGGCTCGCCGCGACGGCCAGGCGTCGCGACGACGCGGCCGAAGGCGCTGGGCGCCCCCTTGCCCGCGCGGCCGCCGCAGTTCTGCATCGGCTGTCCCGAGCGGCCCGTTTTTGCGGCGCTGAAGCTCGCGCAGCAGGACATCGGGCCGGTGCACGTTGCCGCCGACATCGGATGCCACGCGTTCGCGACCTTCGAGCCGTTCTCGATGGGCCACTCGATCCTCGGCTACGGCATGAGCCTTGCGAGCCGCGCGGGCGTGTCGCCGATGATGAAGCGCCGCACGCTCGCCGTGATGGGCGACGGCGGCTTCTGGCACAACGGCCTCCTGACCGGCGTGCAGTCGGCGCTCTTCAACGGCGACGACGCGGTGCTGCTCATCATGAAGAACGGCTACACGTCGGCCACGGGCACGCAGGAGATCATTTCGACACCCGCGGAGGATGACAGGATGCACGCGGCCGACAAGGCGCAGTCGCGCGTGCACGACAACCAGGTGATCGAGAAGACGCTGCGCGGCATCGGGGTTGCATGGCTGCGCATCGTCGACAGCTACGACGTGTCGAAGATGCGCGCGACGCTCGACGAGGCGTTCACGACGGCCTTCGCCGGACTCAAGGTCATCGTCGCGGAAGGCGAGTGCCAGCTCGAGCGGCAGCGGCGCGTCAAGCCGTGGCGCGCGCAGCAGCTCGCCGATCGCAAGCGGGTCGTGCGCGTGAAGTACGGCGTGGACGAGGACACGTGCTCGGGCGACCATTCGTGCATCCGGTTGTCCGGATGTCCGACGCTGTCGGTCAAGCCGTCCTCGGATCCGCTGCGCGTGGACCCGGTGGCGACGGTGCTCGACGGCTGCGTCGGCTGCGGCCTGTGCGGATCGAATGCGCACGCGGCGTCGCTGTGCCCGTCGTTCTACCGCGCCGAAGTGATTCACAACCCGAGCTGGCGCGATCGGCTCGTCGCCCGCGTGCGCGAGACGGCGATCGGATGGATGCAACGTTGAAGAAACCGATCTGCATCCTCATCGGCGCGCTCGGCGGCGAGGGCGGGGGCGTGCTCGCGCAATGGATCGTCGACGCCGCGGCGTCCGCCGGGTTCCCGGCGCAGAGCACGTCCATTCCGGGCGTTGCGCAGCGGACGGGTGCCACCACGTACTACGTCGAGATACTTCCCGTGCCCGCCGCATCGCTGCCGCGCGCGCCGGTGCTGTCGCTGTATCCCGTGCCGGGATGCGTCGATCTCGTCGTCTCGTCCGAGCTCCTCGAGACGGGGCGCATGATCGCGAACGGCTTCGTGAGCCCCGACCGCACCACACTCGTGACGTCCACCTCGCGCACGCTGACCACTGCCGAGAAGATGGCGCTCGGCGACGGGCGCTTCGACAGCGGCCGCCTGCTCGATGCAGCGCACGCGTTCAGCCGTCGCGTCGTCGCGTTCGACATGGAAGAGGCCGCGCACGAGGCCGGCACCGCGATGAGCGCGGTCATGTTCGGCGCGATCAGCGGGGTGCTTCCGTGGGAGCGCGCGGTTTGCGAGGCGGTGATCGGCGAAGGCGGGCGTGGGGCGCGGGCGAGCCTCGCCGGGTTTGCGCTGGGCATCGCCGCGGCACGAGGGCAGGGGGGATCGCGCGAGTTGCCGCGCGAAACGCGCGACATGATCGCGCTCGGCCGCGACCGCGTCGTCGAATTCCAGGATGCCGCGTACGGCGACCTCTACCTCGAGCGCCTCGCGCGCATCCAGGCGGCCGAGCACGCGAGCGATCCCGACGCATCGCACGACCTTGCGCTGACGCGCGAGACGGCGCGCTTCCTCGCGCTGTGGATGGCGTTCGACGACGTCGTGCGCGTCGCGGCGCTGAAGTCGAGCGCAGCCCGTTTCACCCGCGTCCGTGGCGAGGTCGGCGCAGGCGGCGGCGAGGTCGTGCGCATCTACGACCACCTGCGGCCCGGCGTGCCCGAGCTCGCCGGCCTGCTCCCGAAGGCGCTGGCAACGCGACTCGTGGCGTGGGACCGCCGCCGGCCGCAGCCGTGGTCGCTGCCGGTCAAGCTCCACGCCAATGCGTTCACAGGGTTCGTGTTGTTGCGTATCCTTGCCGCCTGCAAGCGGCTGCGCCGCAACGGCGCACGCTACCAGGAGGAGCAGGCAATGATCGAGCAATGGCTCGACGCCGTGTCGCAGGCGTCGAAGGCGAGTTGGGCGCGAGGCTACGAGCTTGCGCTGTGCGGACGGCTCGTGAAGGGGTACGGCGCGACCAACGAGCGCGGCAAGCGCAACCTCGTGCACATCGTGACGCACCTCGCGACGTCCGACGCTGCGGTCATTCGCGAGGCACGCGAGGCGGCGCTGGCCGACGAGGGCGGCAAGGCGCTCGATCGCGCGCTCCTCGCACACGGCGCGCCGCCGCGGCCCGTGGTCGCGCAACCGGTTCGCTTCGTTCGCAGGACGCATCCATGAAGCTCGTCGACGCACGCGCGCTCATCGACGCCGCGACCGATGCCTTCGTTGCGGCCGGCGTCGGCGCCGAGGAGGCGCGGACGGTGTCCGAAGGCTTGACCGAGGCGAACCTCTTCGGGCACGACTCGCACGGCATCGGCCTCGTGCCGCGGTATCTCGACAACATGCGCCTCGGCCTGCTTCGCCCGGCGCAACGCGTCGAGATCGTCGCGGATCACGGCGCGCTGGTGAGCATGAACGGTCACCGCGGCTTCGGCCAGGTGATCGGCGAGCAGGCGACCGACATCGCCATCGAGCGCGCACAACGGCATGGCGTGTGCATCGCCGGCCTGCACAACGCGCATCACGTCGCGCGCATCGGGCGATGGGCCGAGCAGTGCGCGCGCGCCAACCTCGCGTCGATCCACTTCGTGAACGTGCTGTCGTCGCCGCTCGTCGCACCGCATCGCGGAACGGACGCACGCCTTGCGACCAACCCGTTCTGCGTCGGCGTGCCGCACACGCCGCATCCCATCGTCCTCGACTACGCGACCAGCATGGTGGCGCAGGGCAAGGTGCGCGTCGCGCATGAAGCGGGCAAGGAAATGGAGCCGGGACTGCTGCTCGATGGCGAGGGACGTCCGACGCGGGATCCCGCGGTGATGTTCTCCGAGAAGATGGGCGCGATGCTGCCGTTCGCGCTTCACAAGGGCTACGCGCTCGCGGTGATGTGCGAGATCCTCGGCGGCGCGTTGTCGGGCGGCAAGGTGCAGGACCAGCTGTTCGACCCGAGCCCGATGATCAACAACATGCTCTCCGTGGTGTTCGTGCCCGACAAGCTCACCACGCGGGAGACGCTCGCGTCGCAGATCGCCAGTCTCGCCGCATGGCTGCGCGGGTCGCCCCGCGCGAAGGACGACGAGCCGATCCTGATGCCCGGCGAGCCCGAGCGAATCACGGCGGCGCAGCGCGAGCGCGATGGAATACCGCTTGCGCCGGGGACGTGCAAGGCGCTGGTGGCGGCGGGCAAGCGCGCCGGCAGCGATGCGTTCGAGCGCCTGCTGGCATGACGCGGCGGCATACCAGCCACTTCACCGTGGAGTTCGGCGATTGCGACCCGGCGCAGATCGTGTTCTATCCCAACTTCTTCCGCTGGATGGACGCCGCGTCGCTGCGCTTTTTCCGCGCCGCCGGCGTGCCGCCGTGGCGCGAGTTCGAGGCGCAGAGCGGCATCATCGGCACGCCGCTGGTGGATGCTTCCGCCCGATTCCTGCGGCCCGCGACCTATGGCGACCTGCTCGACATCGACACGGCGATCGAGGAGTGGCGCGGCAAGAGCTTCGTGATGTCGCACGTCATCCGCCGCGGCGAGGACGTGCTGGTGGAAGGCCGCGAGATACGCGTCTTCGCCAAGCGTCATCCGACGGATCCGGCGCGCATCCAGGCCGTCCCGCCTCCCGAGAGCGTACGCGCATGGTGTGGCGCCTGACGCCTCTTCCATGCACGACATCGACGCCCCCACCGACGGCCTGAGCTACGGACCCGCGGGCCGCGCGCTGCTCGCGGCCAGCAAGTACCTGGCGATCGCGGGCGGACTCGTCTTCGTCGGGATCGTGATCATGTCGATCGTTTCCATCACCGGGCGCAAGATCGCCGCGTCGCCCGTGCCCGGCGACGTCGAGATGCTGCAGATGTGCGCCGCATTCGCGGCGTCCGCGTTCTTCGCGTACTGCCACCTCATCAACGGCGACGTGAAGGTGGATTTCTTCACCCACAACATGGCGCCGCGCAAGGTGCACGCCATGGATGCATTCGGGTCGCTCCTCGTCGCGCTGTTCGGCGCTCTCATCGCGTGGCGCACGGCGGTGGGCGCCATTGCGATCAAGGACGTGGGCGAGACGTCGGCGATCCTCGGGTGGCCCGTGTGGATCGCGCAGATCCTGATGGTGCCGGGCTTCGTGATGCTCGCAGCCGCCGGCGCGTATACGTGCGCGCTGCATCTCCGCCGCGCAATGGTCGATACCCGGTGAGCGGTACGACAGTCGGGTTCCTGATCTTCGGCGTGATGCTCGCGCTGATGGTCGTGCGCGTGCCGATCGGCGTTGCGATGTTCACCGTCGGCGCCGGCGGCTACGTCTATCTCACGAGCGGCAACGTCAACGCGCTCCTCAATTCGCTCAAGAACCTCGCGTACGCGCGGCTTTCCAATTACGACCTCGTCGTCATTCCGCTGTTCTTCCTGATGGGCCAGTTCGCGACGCACGGCGGGTTGTCGAAGGCCCTGTTCCGGTGCGTGAGCGCGTTCCTCGGCCATCGCCGCGGCGGCATCGCGATGGCGGCGGTGGGCGCATGCGCAGGCTTCGGCGCGATTTGCGGAAGCTCGCTCGCGACCGCGGCCACGATGGGGCAGGTCGCGTTGCCGGAGCTGCGGCGCTACAACTACTCCGGCGCGCTCGCGACCGGCGCGCTCGCCGCAGGCGGGACGCTCGGCATCATGATTCCGCCGTCGGTGCCGCTCGTGATCTACGCGATCCTCACGCAGGAGTCGATCGGCAAGCTCTTCATGGCCGCCGTGATCCCCGGCATCATCGCGATGCTCGGCTACATGCTCGTGATCCAGATCATGGTGCGGCTCAAGCCCGGATCCGGTCCGGCAGGTCCCGAGGTCGCGTGGGGCGAGAAGTTCCGGAGCCTGCTGCAGGTCTTTCCCGTGCTGCTCGTATTCGTCGTCGTCATCGTCGGCATCTACGGCGGCTGGGCGAATCCAACGGAGGCCGCGGCCATCGGCGCGGCGGCGTGCGGCATCCTGGCGGTCGTATCGGGCGGCATGCGCGTCAAGGGCCTCGTCGACAGCGCGCTCGGCACCGCGCAGGCGACGTCGATGATCTTCCTCGTCCTGCTCGGCGCCGACATGCTGAACACGACGCTCGCGCTGTCGCAGATGCCCGCCGAGCTCGCCGCATGGGTGAAGGGCAGCGGCATGGCGCCGCTGCTCGTGATGTTCATGATCCTGCTGATCTACATCTTCCTCGGTTGCGTCATGGACTCGCTCGCCATGATCCTGCTGACCATCCCGATCTTCTATCCGATGGTGATGGGCCTCGACTTCTTCGGGATGCCGCAGCAGGACAAGTCGATCTGGTTCGGCATCCTCGCGCTCATGGTGGTGGAGATCGGCCTCGTGCATCCGCCCGTCGGCATGAACGTGTACATCATCAATCGCCTCGCGAAGGACGTGCCTCTCACCGAGACGTTCAAGGGCGTGGTTCCGTTCCTCATCTCCGACTTCGCCCGCATCCTGCTGCTCGTGTTCTTTCCCGTCATCTCGCTCTACCTCGTCCACACGTTCAAACAGTAAGGAGGAAACCGCGATGCACATCGCCAAGCCGTTGATTGCCGCCGTCGCCGCCGCGCTCGCGCTGCCGGCCGTTGCACAGGAAGTGGTGCTGAAGCTCCATCATTTCCTGCCGCCGCAAGCCACGATCCAGGCGCAGGTGTTCAACCCCTGGTGCGAGAAGATCGGCAAGGAGTCGGGCGGCAAGATCAAGTGCCAGATCTATCCGGCGATGCAGCTCGGCGGCACGCCGCCGCAGCTCTTCGACCAGGCGCGCGACGGCGTCGCCGACATCGTGTGGACGCTGCCCACGTACCAGGCGGGGCGGTTCCTCAAGTCGGAGGTGTTCGAGCTCCCGTTCATGGCGAAGAACGCGGAGACCGGCAGCCCAGCGCTGTGGGACTACGTCAACAAGAACGCGATGGACGAGTTCAAGGGGGTGAAGATTTTGGCGCTGCACGTGCACGACGGCTCGCTCCTGCACTTCACGAACAAGCGCGTCACGAACATGGACGAGCTCAAGGGCCTCAAGGTTCGCGCGCCGACGCGCATCGGCACCAAGTTCCTGACGGCGATCGGCGCCGTGCCGGTGCAGATGCCGGTGCCGCAGGTCACCGAATCGCTGTCGAAGGGCGTGATCGAAGGTGCGATGGTGCCGTGGGAAGTCGCGCCGGCGCTGAAGCTCCAGGAAGTCACCAAGTACCATCTCGACACTGCGCCGGCGATACCGCGGATGTCGAATTCGATCTTCGTCATCGCGATGAACGAAGCGAAGTACAACGCTCTCCCGCCGGATGTGAAGAAGATCATCGACGCCAACAGCGGCATCGAGTGGTCGAAGCAGATCGGCAAGGTGTTCGACGGCACGACCGCACCGGGACGCAAGCTCGCGGCCGACGCGGGCGGCGTGTTCGACACGCTGCCGCAGGCGGAATACGACCGCTGGGTGAAGGCCACGGAAGTCGTCAACAAGGAGTGGGTCGGCGACGTCAACGGCAAGGGCGCCAACGGCGATGCGCTGCTGAACGATGCGCGCGCGCTGATCAAGAAGTACGGTGGGTGAAGCGGTTGGCACTGCGCCGGGGCCCCGGCGCCTCTGCTGCCTACGGCGGCGTGCACATGATGACCTGGGTCGGCCCGTAGCCCTCGCCGATCCAGCCTTGGGCCAGCATCTGCTGGCGCACCGTGACGCTCGTCGTGTAGCGATGATTCGTGTCGGGCCGGTTGTCCCACACGCGATACACGGGCGTCCATCCGGCGGCACACGCGCCCGTGACCGTATCGGGCAATCCGATGTAGAACGTCGCGGACGTTTCGTAGACGAAGCCTGGATACTTCGCCGCGACCTGCGAACATTCCGCGGGCGACGCGGAGTAGAAGTGCGAGTCGCCGTACGCGGGCGGCAGGTAGAACCGGCACACGGGACTCGCGCCCGCCGCGCTGGCCGCATACGCCTTGAACGAGAGCCCCGTTCGGATCCAGCCCGCGTGCACGCCGCCGTCGAGGTCGGCGATTTCCGCCGCGGACGACGACATGAAGTAGTGGTCGCGCGCAGCGTTGTAGAACTCCACGACCGCAACGGTCGTGCCCGCGCTCTTGAACGTGCCGAGGTACGCCGCGATGTCGGCAAGCTGCGCGCCGTTGAGCTCGGTCGTGATCCAGCCCATCTGCGACGGATCGGCGTTCGCCGCCGCGACGATCGCCGACGGGTTGTTGGCCGCGCTCATGATGCCGTTGAACGGCTCCACCGACGTGCTGGGGTCGACCGTGTGACAGACCTGGCAATAGGTCTTGTACAACGTCTTGCCCGTCGCCGCGTTTTGCCCGGCCGCCGGCACGGCGAGCAACGCGGCTATTGCGCAGACGACGGCGCGCATTACGCCATGAACCCCACGTCGCTCGTGGGAAAGCGGGCAAGGTTGGGAAACACGCCCGCGACGTCCGCAGCGGAAACGCCGAACCACTTCGCAAGCGTGGCGCCGTACTGGTCGACGGATGTGGTCGGGATCCAGCGGCCGCGTTGCTCGGCGTCGTCCGGGCCGCCGAGTGCCAGCGTCGGGTACTTGCCGAAGAAGTCGCCGCCCTTCACCGCGCCGCCGATCACGATCTGGTGATTGCCCCACGCGTGGTCGGTGCCCGCGCCCGAGGCCGGCTGGAACGTGCGCCCGAAGTCCGACAATGTGAACGTCGTCACGCGGTCCGCCACGCCGAGGCCGACCGTGGCGTCGTAGAACGCTTTCAATGCCGGCGACAGTTGCGCGAGCAGGTTGGCTTGCGCCGGCGCCTGGTTGGCATGCGTGTCGAAGTTGCCGAGGCCGACGAAGAAGATCTGGCGCATGGCGCCCGTCGCCGCGCGACCCTCGATCGTCTTGGCGACCTGGTAGAGCGCCTCCGCGGTCGCGTTGCCCGCGAGCGGCGCGAAGATCGACGCAACCGAAGAGGTCGTGTTGCCGAGAATCGGCGCCATCGTGGCAGAGAGCGCGAGCGCCTGCGATCCGATCGCATTGGCGGCACCGACGTATTGGTTGCCCGACGGTGTCGCGAGAAACTGCTTGAGCGCGGCCAGCCGCGCGACGCTCGCGCCGCTGTTGTTGTAGCCCGCGAGCGCGAACGAGCCCGACACCGGGATCGCCAGCGGCGACGTCGCGTTGCCGGTGCCGAAGAGGACGGTGCCGTTGAGCGACGTCACGACCGGGAAATGCGCGGCGCCGTTCTGCCCCGCGACCTTGTCGGCGATGCGTCCGCCCCATCCCGTTGCCGACGGTCCCGCGGAGACTGAGCTCTGCCACTGCGCCTGCTGGTCCGAGTGCGAGTACAGCGACGACGGGACGAGCCCCGCGACGTATTGCGACTTCGACGTCGGCTGCACGAGCGTGCCGACGTTGCACATGACCGCGAGCTTGCGCTGGTTGAAGAGCGTCGCGAGATCGGCGCAGCTCGGATGGAAGCCGAATGCGCGTTCCAATGCTCGCCGGCTGGACCGGCAGGAGCGACGCTTGCGCGATCTGCAGGCCCGAGGCGCCGTGCGCACGGCCGCGTACTGCGCATAGCCGGCGGTGTCGATCGGAACGATCGTGTTGTTGCCGTCGTTGCCGCCGTACAGGAACACGCACACGAGCGCCTTGTAGTCGCCCGCGGCTTGCGCGGTGGCGTGCGGCATGACCGACAGCATGGACAGCGCGCCGGCGCGCTGGAGGAAATGCCTTCTGTTCATGGTCACCTCTGCACCTGGTAGTCGGACGACGTGATGACGAGGTAGTACGCCGTTTTCGCGCGCGTCAGCGGATCGGTTGTCGCCGCGATCGCCGTGGCGAGGCCGCTGCGCATGGCGGCGGACATCGTGCCGTGGAGGAGCAATGCGTCGAGCTTGTCGACCAGCGCGGTTGCGTTGCCCGCGATCGCCGAGAGTGCCGACCAGTCGGGCTGCGTGCCCGTGGCGCCGGGGTACGTCGGCGAGCGGCGCGATCGTGCCGAACGCGAGCACGTTGGCGACGTTGTCGCGGTTGATGTAGGTGCTCGCGTTCTGCAGCGCGAACTCGGGACCCACGAGCGACGTGCCGGGCACGACGTAGTCGGGCGGGTAGTAGTTGAACACCGACGGCGCGTAGAAGAGGTTCTGTCCCAGGACCGCGGCGGCCGGACCGAAGTACACGCCGTCCGACTTCGCGTTCACCGCCCGCGCTGCGGCGGCGACGTGGAGCGCGGGCTCGCGCAGCTTGCCGTAGGCGGGATCGAGCTTGACCGGGCCGCGCGCCTCGGGGTCGGTCAGGATCGCACGCACGACGGATTTCATGTCGCCGCGCACGCCGTGGCCATTGTCGACGAATACCGTTGCCACCCGCGCGACGTATTGGGGCGACGGGTCGCCGGTGACGAGCTTCTGGATGAGCTGGCGGCTCACGAACGGTGCGATGTTCGGATTGAGGAACACGTTGCGGATCGCGCCGGCCAGGTCGGCGTCCATTGCAAGGCCCGCCGGCGCAATGGCGTCGTCGAGCAATTGCTTGGCGCCGGTGTCGTGATTGCTTGCCACGGCGGCCATGTCGCCGAGGAAGTTCTTCGGGTTGTGCGTGCGCGGCAGCTGCCCCGCGAGCACCGGATACGTCCAGCCCGTGAAGACGTGCGCGAATCCCTCGACGGTCGATTGGTCGTACGCGGGAATCGGATGGCCGCTCGCATCGAGGAGGAGGGTGCCGTCCATGTTGAGCTCCCACAGGCCGATGGAGAAGAGCTGCAGCAGCTCGCGCGCGTAGTTCTCGTTCGGATTCGTGCCCGGCACCGGCTTGTCGTTGTTGACCATGTTGAGGTAATCGCCCATCACGGAGGAGAGCGACACCCGGGTCATCAGCGTCTCGTAGTTGCCGAACGCGTTGTCGAGGAAGATCTGCTGGTACGCGGCCATGCCGTACGCTTCGTTGATGTCGAGCCCCGACGTGACGAAGATCTGCGACAGGGCGAAGGCGACGCGCTGGCGCAGCTGGTCGGCGTTGGCGAGTGCGTTGCGGAAGAAGTCGTTCTGCAGCTGGAACAGCGAGTAGTAATCGCGGAAGCAGTACGGATTCGGGTCGGTCGGGCAGTACACCGCCGCCGCGCCCGCCGGCACGTACTTGCTGCTCGAATAGCGCGAGCCGGACGCGGCGAGCTGCTCGTCGACGAAGGCATCGATGCCGATCGCCATCACGTGCGCCACGAGCGCGTCGTTCGCGCCGAACGTCGACTGCTCGAGAAGGCGCACCGCGTCCGCCTGCTTCTGCGAGGTGGACAGCGGCGCGCACATCACCACGCCTTCGAGCGTGGACGACGACGCCATCTTCTGATGCATGGTGAGATCGGGCAGGAAGCGGTGATTGGACTCGCTCACTGCAGCGCCCGCATGGAAGCTGCGGTAGACCGCCTGGGTGCCGGCGCTGCATCCGCCGGCTGCCGGTACCTGCACGTGGAACGCGATGGCCTCGTACGTCCAGTTCGGATTGGCCTTGACGAGCGCACACTCGGCCGCGTCCGCCGTGTAGAAGTGCGAGTTGGGGCCGACGCCAGGCGTGCCGAAGAAGCGGCACACCGGCACCGCGGCGGGATCGTCGGGCGCATCGCGCCAGACGTTGAACGTGACCCCGGTGCGCGCCCAGCCCTTGACGACGATGCCCGCGTCGAGCATCGCGGCCTCCTCGGGGAAGGCGGTCATGAAGTAGTGATCGAGGCCGGCGTTGTAGAACTCGATCGCCTGCGCGGTCGGCTCGATCGCCGCCGCGGTGGATGCGAATGCAAGCGCGCCGATCGATGCGACGGCGGACGAAAAAACGGAAGCTCGCTGCGTCATGTCCCCTCCGACTGTTTCGCAGAATCGCGATGTGCTCATCGAACAACGCGCGGCGCGCGGCGACGATGACGGCCTTACACTTTCTTACAGCCGCGGGAGGGCGGGCGGCGCTCGGCGCCGCCATGTCGTAGAATCGTTGCACGCAACCCGCGCTAACCTCCGGAAAAGACTCGAACATGATGCGCGTCCTCGGCGCAATGCTGACCTGCCTGCTCGTCGGCCACGCCTCCGGGCAAGCCCCGGCTGCAAGCTCCACCGTGCCCGCCGCGGGCTGGCCTCGCCACGTGCAGCTTCCCGATGCCGCGTTGCTCGTCTATCCGCCGCAGGTCGTGCGCTGGGACGGCAGCGCGATCGCCTTCCGCAGCGCGGTCGCATGGCGCAAGGCCGTGGGCAACGAGACGTTCGGCACGCTCGAGGCCACCGCGACTGCGCACGTCGACCGCATCGCGCGGTCGGTCGCCTTTGCCGACATCAAGGTGACCAAGGCGACGCTGCCCGGCGCGTCGGACACGTCGGCGCTCACCGCCGCCCTGCCTGCGGTCTATGCGTCCGTATCGCTCGACCGGCTGCAGATGTCGCTCGCGGCGGTCGACGACAAGCCGCAGACGGTTGTGGTCGCCAACCCGGTCCCGCGTGTGATCGTCGGCAGCGCCCCCGCGATACTCGTGCCGATCGACGGCGCGCCGGTATGGAAGCCGGTGCAAGGCAGCGCGGGCTTCTCGCGCGTCGTCAACACGCGTGCGCTCATCCTGCGCAGCAGTGCGGCGCCGCAAGTGTTCCTGCGCGTGTACGACGGCTGGCTCATGAGCAGCTCGTTGTCCGGCCCGTGGCAACAGCCATTCCTTCCGCCGGCGGGCATGGATGCGGTCGCGAAGAAGATCGCAGCCGCGCGCGCGGTCGACTTGCTCGACGGTGGCGGGAAGGCGAACCCGAAGCCGAGCCTCGCGCAGGGCATGCCGGCCATCTACACGAGCGAGACGCCGGCGGAGCTCATCGTGTTCAACGGCGCTCCCGCGTTCGCGCCGATCGTCGGCACGTCGCTGTCGTGGGCGTCGAACACCACGAGCGACCTGCTGCGCGACGGCTCGACCTACTACGTCCTGCTTGCCGGCCGGTGGTTCCGCAGTGCGTCGCTCGACGGGCCGTGGACGTATGTTGCAGGCGACTCGCTGCCGCCGGACTTCGCGCGTATCCCGGCCACTTCGCTCGCGGGCGCGGTGCTCGCCGCAGTGCCGGGCACGGCGCAGGCGCGCAACGCGGTCGTCGAAGCGCAGATTCCGCAGACGGCGACCGTGCCGCGGGGCGGCGGGCCAACGTTCGTTGCGAAGTACGACGGCGCGCCGCAATTCGTCGACGAGCCGGGGACGCAAGTCGCGCGCGCGGTCAATGCGTCGGTCCCCGTGATCCGTGCAGGCAATACGTATTACGCCGTCAAGACGGGCATCTGGTTCACCGCCGCGCAGCCGGGCGGGCCGTGGGCGGTGGCGACCTCCGTGCCCGCGTCCATCTATGCGATACCGCCGACGTCGCCGATCTATTACGTGACGTTCGTCCGCATCTACGGCGTGACCGACAAGGCGGTGTTCGAAGGGTACACGCCGGGTTATCTCGGCGCATACGTGTCGCCCGGCGGCACGGTCGTGTACGGCACGGGGTACGAGGCGAAGCCGTGGATCGGCGATGCGTGGTATCCCGCACCTGCCACTTACGGCGTCGCGGCCGCGCCGGTGTTCAACCCGCAAGTCGGCTACACCTATGCGTTCGCGACCGGCCTCGCGACGCCCTCGTTCTCGGGCACGGCGCAATTTCATCCGGGCTATTGGGGCCGCTACCCATGCTGCGCATCCACGAGTGCCAACGTGTATCGCGCGTGGTTCAAGCCTGCGAAGCAGAAGAAGGCAGCGCCCGCCGCGCAGCCCGTGCCGGCAACGGCGATCGCAATGCCCGCTCCCGCGGTTGCGCCTCCGGCGTTCAGCCCCGCGTCCGCATCCGCGTACGCGAACTCGGGACCGCAGGTGCCGATACGGCACATGGGGCCCACGCGCGGGTACGACATGTCGATGATCACGAACGCCGACGCCGCGAACGCGGGACCCGTGCCGCCGCCCGCCGCGCCGACCTATATCTCGGCGAACGCGTATTACGCGAACCTTGCCAAGAACGGCGGATGGGATCCGAACACGGCGACCAACGACACGTATGCCGGCGACGACGGCAAGGTGTACCGCAAGCGCGGGGACGATTGGCAACAGAGCGCGGGGAGCGGTTGGACCGCAGCAAATTCGCCGCCGCCCACGGTCGTTGCGCAAGCGCAGTCGCGTGCGAACGTCGACCCCGGCATGCAGGCGGGCTCCTACGGCATGAGCAACGCAACGCGCTTCACCAGGCAGGCAGGCGACGGCTGGAGCGCGCGCGACTCGGGCGACGGCGGCTACAGCCGCACGCTCGGCGGCGACGGCGGCATCAGCGCGGAGTACAACAACTATCGCGACGCCGTCCTCAACAACGAATTCGACATTGCGATGAACGGCGGATGGTGGAGCGACGGGGTGGTCGTCGGCTGGGGCGGGCGTCTCGGCGGCGATTGAGGCGCGCATTTGACTTCGCACATCCGAGATGATTGACTCGTCGGCCGTGAAACGCGCCGCGCGCCTCGCCGTGACGTGCATCGCTTCGCTGTCGTGCTGCGTCGCGGCGGCCACCGACGTCGTCGTGTCCGGCCTCTTCGCGAACAAGGCCGTCGTCCAGGTCGACGGCGGAGCCCTGCGCACGCTCACCGTGGGGCAGGCGACTCCGGAAGGCATCAAGCTCGTCGCGGTCGATCGCGAATCCGCCGTGTTCGAGATCGACGGCCGCCGCACGACGCTCGGCATCGGCCAGGCGAGGATTCCCCGCACCGAACCCTCCGCGCAATCCGTGACCTTGCTCGCCGACACCACGGGCCACTTCACCGCCGATGGCAAGGTCAACGGCCAGCCGATACGCTTCATGGTGGACACCGGCGCGACCATCACGGCGCTTCCCGCCGCCGATGCCCGCCGCCTGGGCATCGACGTGAGCAAAGGGCAGCCCGTGCTGATGCGCACGGCCAACGGCACGGCGCGCGGCCGCCAGGTGAAGCTCGACGTCGTGACCGTCGGAGGCGTCACGCTCTACGGCGTGGACGCCGTCGTGATGGACGGTGACGGTCTCGCGTTCCCGCTGTTGGGAATGAGTTTCCTGAACCGCATGGACATGAAGCGCGAAGGCAGCGTGATGACGCTGACCAAGCGATATTAGGGCGACACGATGAACCTCGAAAAAGTCATCTTCGGCTTCTTCATCATTTTCTCCTGCACGCTGAACTTCGGTTTCTTCATCGGCGACATCGAGCGTCCCGAGCTGCACCATCCGATGGAGCTCTTCGCCGCCGTGGTCGTCAATCTCATCGCCACGGTGCTCAAGTTCGGCGATCGCACGCAGCTCGGCGCGACGCACCTCGCCACGAGCCTCGTCGCGTCGCTGCAGCTCGTCGCCGCGTCGGTGGTCTGGGTGTGGCAGCTCTACGTCGTGACGCAGCCCATGAACAGCGAGCTCACTGCGGTCGTCGTGTCCCTGTCCGGCGGCGCGCTGCTCGCCAACGTGTTCTCGGTGATCCTCCTCATCGGCGAGACGCTGCGCCAGGGCCGGTAGTCGCGGCGCGCGAGGCGCGAGCTCCATGAGCGACATCCTGTTCCTCATCCTGCGACGCCTTCGCGCGCCGCTCATCACCGTGATCATCGTGTATGCGATCTCGGTGGGCGGGCTTGCGCTCATCCCCGGTCTCGCGCCGGATGGAAGCCGGCAGCCGATGAGCATCTTCCACGCGTTCTACGTGATGTCGTACACCGCCACGACGATCGGCTTCGGCGAAATCCCGCATCCCTTCACCGACGCCCAGCGCCTGTGGGTGACGTTCGCGATCTACCTGTCGGTGATCGGATGGGCGTACACGCTGGGCTCCGTGGTCGCGCTCGCCAACGATGCGCCATTTCGGACGATGCTCCGCCGCAGCATCTTCAACTGGCAGGTGCGCGGGCTCGCGGAGCCTTTCTACGTCCTGTGCGGCTATGGCCAGAGCGGTTCCCGCCTCGCGCGCGCCATCGACCGGCTCGGCAACCGGCTCGTGATCGTCGACCCGTCGAGCGAACGCATGGCGCCCGTTGCGGTGCAGGAATTCGCCACACCGCCGCTGACGCTCGCGGCCGACGCGCGCCTCGCCGACGTCCTCGTCGATTGCGGCATTCGAAGTCCGCACTGCCTCGGGGTGATCGCGCTGGCAGGCGAGGATGCGGTCAACCAGGCGATCGCGATCGACGCCCGCGTGCTCAATCCGGGCATCCTGATCGTCGCGCGTGCGAAGTCGGCCGTTGCCAAGGTGAACCTGCAATCGTTCGGCGGCGTCGCTGTCATCAACCCGTTCGAGACGTTTGCGTACAACGTCGGCGTTGCGCTGCGCGCGCCCGAGATGGCGCAGATCGAGGATTGGCTGACCGCAACCGACGGCACGCCGCTCCCGCCCGCCGTGCAGCCGCCGCGCGGGCGCTGGGTTCTCGTCGGCTTCGGACGCTTCGGCCGCGCCATTGCGCAGGTGCTCGACGATGCCGGCATCGAGTGGAAGGCATTCGATCCACGCGCGACGGGCGGTCGCGACCAGCGCCTCGTGCACGGCGACTACACGGAGAACATCCTGCACGACGCCGGTGTCGAGAGCGCCGATGTGCTGGTCGCCGGCGCCGACAGCGATGCCGTCAACCTCGGCGCGACGACGCTCGCGCGCCGCGTCAGGCCGGACATCTTCGTCGTGATCCGGCAAAACCAGATGCAGGACCGTGCGCTGGTGGAGGCGGCCCGGGCCAACATCAAGTTCGTGCAGTCCGACATCATGGTCAACGAGTGCCTGCAGGTGCTGAAGACGCCGATGCTGTCGCGCTTCATCTCGCGCGTTCGTGCCGGTGACCGCGAGCAGGCGTCCGCCGTGCTCGCCCATGTCCGTCGCGAAGTGGGCGACGGCTCGCCTCACTCGTGGGCGTTCGAGTGCGACGTCCTGCAGCCGGGCATGTTCTTCGCGTTCTTCCAGCGGCCGGGCGCGTCCTTTCGCATCCAACAGCTCATGGCCGATCCCACCAATCCGGGTACGCGCATGCGCGTGACGCCGCTCATGATCGAGCGCGAAGGAACGCACCAGCTGCTGCCGCCGGAGGACATGCCGCTGAAGCCAGGCGACCGCATCCTGTTCGCGGGCGACGACGTCGCCCGCAGGCTCCAGAAGCGCTACTTGACCGAGCCCGGCACCGTCGCCTGGGTGTGCTCGGGCAGCGAGCCCGCGCGCGGGTTCATCTTCCGGTGGTTGGAGCAGCGGCGGCGCGCAAACGCGGCGCAGTAGCGGTCGAGCGAAACACGAGCGTGCGGTTGTTGGCGGGCATCGCGTGATCGTCGACGAGCGTGAAGCCGGCGTCGCGCGCGAGCGCGTCCACGGCTTCCGCGTCGCGGATTCCCTGGAGCGGGTTTTCCGCGCGAAGGCGCGCGTCGAAGGCGTCGTTGCTGTCGCTCGTGTGGCGACCCGCATATTTGAAGGGACCGTAGATCGCGAGCGTTGCGGTTGCGTCGACCGCCGACGGCAGGCGCGCGAACAGTCGAACGACGTCGTCCCAGCTCATGATGTGCAGCGTGTTCGCGGTGAACACCGCGTCGAAGCGCGGCATGGTCGCATCGTCCGTCGGCCATGCGCCGTTGACGTCGAGCACCAGCGGCCAAGGCGTATTCGGCAGACGAGCCTCGTCGAGCCACATGCGGATGCCCGGCAGGTTCGCGGCGCGATCCGTCGCCTGCCAGACGAGGTGCCGCATGGCCGCCGCGAAGTGGACGGCGTGCTGGCCGGTGCCGCTGCCGATCTCGAGGACGCGCCGGCGATCCGCGAAAACATCCCTCAACACCGCGAGTATCGGCTCGCGGTTGCGGTCGCACGCCGGCGCGTAGGGCTTCTCCATCAGAAGAAAGCGGACACGCCGTCGATGCGATCCAGCCGGATGACGATCCTGCTCGACTGCTGGCTCTTCGCGACCACGTACTTGTCGTCGACCGACACCACGACCGCGTTGACCGTGACGCCGTTGGTGTAGATGGCAACGCCACGGTTTTTGTCCTTGCTCTCCAGGAGCACCGATCGCAATTCGTCGGCGCCGCCACCGCCGGCAGTCTGGGCGTGCAGCGGCATGGCGAACGAAATCGCGGCGAGGGTGACTGCGAGCGTGCGAGAAGCGAACATGGACGACTCCCGGTCGAATTGGCGAAGTTGCGCGGCGCGCGAGGCGAACTGTACTATTTCCTCGCATCCTTCTCACGACTCCGCCAATGACGACTCGCGGCTTCACCGGCAAGCGGCCGGCGCGCCCCATCGCGCAGCGCCTGCCTCCCGGGCAGTACCAGACCGACGATTTTCCCGTGCTGTCGATGGGGCCGACGCCGGAAGTCGACACGAGTGCATGGCGATTCACGCTGCACAACGGGCCGCGCCCGCTCGCAAGCTTCACGTGGGACGAGTTCGAGGCGCTGCCGCAAACGCATTGGCGCGGCGACATTCATTGCGTCACCAAGTGGTCGAAGTTCGACACCGAGTGGTCGGGCGTCGGCATCGACGATCTCTTCGCCGCGGCGAACGTCACGCCGCCGACCGCCTATCTGCTCGCGCATTCCTTCGACGAATACGACACCAACGTGCCGCTGGCGGATCTTGTCGGCGGTCGCGCGATGATCGCAACGCGATATGCGGGCGCGCCGCTCGCCGCCGAGCACGGCGGCCCCGCGCGGCTGCTGGTCCCCCACCTCTACTTCTGGAAGAGTGCGAAGTGGCTGCGCGGGCTGCGCTTCACGACGACGGACACGGGCGGATTCTGGGAGCTGCGCGGCTATCACATGTACGGCGATCCCTGGCGCGAGCAGCGCTACACGGACGATGATTGAGCCTCACGCGCGATGACTTCCTGGCAACAAGCCGCCATCGAGCGCATCGTCGTGCAGACGCCGCGCGTGAAGAGCTTCTTCCTGCGAACGCCGATCGAGCGCCACGTCGCGGGCCAGCACCTCGACGTGCGCCTCACGGCGGAGGACGGCTATCACGCGCAGCGTGCGTATTCCATCGCGTCGGCGCCTGGCGATGCAATCGAGCTCGCCATCGAGGAGCTCGCCGAGGGTGAAGTGTCGCCGTATTTCCACGAGGTCGCGCAGCCGGGCGATACCTTCGAGGTGCGCGGTCCGCTCGGCGGGCACTTCGTGTGGAATGCGAGCGACGGGGGCCCGGTGCTGCTCGTGGGCGGCGGGTCGGGGGTCGCGCCGCTTATGTCGATGCTTCGCGAGCGCAACCGCGCGGCGCGCCACGTGCCGATGCTGCTCGTGTATTCGTCGCGCACCTGGGAAGACGTGATCTTCCGCGACGAGCTGGTCGCCGCGCATGCCTTGCGCAACGGCTTCGACCTGGTGCTCGCGACCACGCGGGGTCCGCGCGGGCGAACCGGCGACTTCGAGCGGCGCCTGGACGCCGGCCTCGTCGCGTCGATCCTCGCGAGCGTGGGGGCACGCCCCGCGCACCGCTTACGTGTGCGGCGCCGACGCGTTCGTCGAAGCGATGGCCCAAGCGCTCGTCGCGCAGGGCGTCGCGCCGCGGAGCGTTCGCACGGAGCGCTACGGCGGCCCCGCGAGGGACGCGGCCGCGACCACCCCCTCTGATATCATCTAACGCCGCGGAGTACCTCATGGAAAAGAAATTCGCCTCGCACGCCGACGTCGAGGAAAAGAGGATCAGCTTCGACAAGCTCTCCGACCGTGCGTATGCGTATACGGCCGAGGGCGACCCCAACACCGGCATCGTCGTGGGCGACGACGCGGTGATGGTCATCGACACGCAGGCCACCCCGGTGATGGCGCGCGACGTCATCCGGCGCATCCGGGAAGTCACCGACAAGCCCATTCGCTACGTCGTGCTCTCGCACTACCACGCCGTCCGCGTGCTCGGCGCGAGCGCCTACGAGCCCGAGCAAGTGATCGCGAGCCGCGACACCTACGATCTGATCGTCGAGCGTGGCGAGCACGACATGCGAAGCGAGATCGAGCGCTTTCCGCGCCTCTTTCGCGCCGTCGAGTCGGTCCCCGGCCTCACATGGCCGACCATGGTGTTCGACAAGCGCCTCACGCTGTGGCTGGGCTCGCTGCAGGTCGAGCTGATGCAGCTCGGTCGCGGGCACACGAAGGGCGATACGGTCGTGTGGCTGCCGCAGGAGCAGATCATGTTCTCCGGCGACCTCGTGGAGTTCGGCGCCACGCCGTACTGCGGCGACGCCTACCTCAACGATTGGCCGGAAACGCTCGATGCGATCGCGGCACTCGCACCGGCCAAGCTGGTGCCCGGCCGCGGCGCGTCGCTCACGACGCCGGCCGACGTGAAAGCGGGACTCGACGGCACGCGCGCATTCGTCACCGCGATGTACGACCACGTCCGCCGTGCCGCGAAGGAGGGCAAGGACCTGCGCACGGCGTATCGCGAGACGTACGACGCGCTGAAGCCGCGCTTCGGCCACTGGGTGATCTTCGATCACTGCCTCCCCTTTGACGTGAGCCGCGCGTACGACGAGGCGACCAGGTTTCCGGATCCGCGCATCTGGACGGCGGAGCGCGACAAAGAGATGTGGCACGCGCTCGAAGGCTAGCGCGTCGCGATGTTCGTCCAGCCGCGCTACGAGTATCGCCGGCCTGCGGAGCTCGACGGACGGCGTCGCCATTGCGTGATCGTCGTGGGCGCGGGGCCGGTGGGACTCGCCGCCGCGATCGATCTTGCGAGCCGCGGCCAGCCCGTCCTGCTGCTCGACGACGACGACACCGTCAGCGTCGGCTCGCGTGCGATCTGCTACTCGAAGCGCACGCTCGAGATCCTCGACCGCCTCGGATGCGGCGAGCCGATCGCCACGAAGGGCGTGAGCTGGAAGGTCGGCAAGGTCTACCAGGGCGACGAGCTCGCCTATCAGTTCGACCTCCTGCCCGAAGCAGGGCACCATCGTCCCGCGTTCGTGAACCTGCAGCAGTATCACTTCGAGGCGTGCCTCGTCCAGCGGGCGGAATCGTTGCCTACGCTCGAGCTGCGCTGGCGTCACAAGGTGACGGGCGTGAGGCAGAACGACGAGTCCGTGACGCTGACCGTCGCCACGGACGACGGTGATTACGAGGTCACGTGCGATTGGCTCGTCGTGTGCGACGGCGCGCGCAGTCCCATTCGCCACATGCTCGGCCTCGACTTCGAGGGGCGCGTGTTCCGCGACCGGTTCCTGATCGCCGACATCAGGATGTCGTCGGACTTCCCCGCCGAGCGGCGCTTCTGGTTCGACCCGCCTTTCCATCGCAATCACTCCGTGCTGCTGCATCGGCAGTCCGACGACGTCTGGCGCGTCGACTTCCAGCTGGGCTGGGACGCCGATCCCGAGCTCGAGAAGCAGCCGGAGCGCATCGAGCCGCGGCTTCGCGCGATGCTCGGAGACGATGCGCGCTTCTCGATCGTGTGGTCGAGCGTGTACACGTTCCAGTGCCGGCGCATGCAGAAATTCCGCCATGGCCGCCTGCTCTTCGCGGGCGACGCGGCGCACCTCGTGAGTCCCTTCGGCGCGCGCGGCGCGAACAGCGGCATCCAGGATGCCGACAACCTCGCGTGGAAGCTCGACTTCGTGATGCGCGGCCTTGCGCCCGCGTCGCTGCTCGACACCTATGACGCGGAGCGCGTCGCGGCGGCGGACGAGAACCTGCGCAACTCGACGCGCTCGACCGACTTCATCACGCCGAAGAGCGCGATCTCGCGCACGTTTCGCGATGCGGTGCTGTCGCTTGCCCGCCGGCACGCATTTGCGCGCACCCTCGTCAACAGCGGCCGCCTGTCGGTGCCTGCGGTTCTTGCCGACTCACCGCTGAACACGCACGACGGCGATGCCTTCGCCGGCAAGATGGTGCCCGGCGCCGTCGCGTGCGATGCGCCGGTGGACGGCCCGCGCGGCCGGTGGCTCCTCGAGCACCTGGGCGCCGAGTTCACCCTGATGGTGTTCGGTCGCGTCGACGAAGCGACGGTCTCGTCGTTCGCGGCCGCACGCGTGCCCACACGCGTCCTGCAGGTGGGCGGCGCGGGCGGCGTCCGCGACGTCGAGGGCCTCGTCGCATCGCGCTACGACGGACGCGACGGCACGTCCTACCTGTTCCGCCCCGACCAGCACGTCTGCGCGCGATGGCGGTCGTTCGATCGCGAGCGGGTGAACGCCGCCGTCATGCGCGCCACCGGACATTGACCGCCATGGAATCTCATCACCTCCGCCAATCTCGCCGCGCCCGACGATTTCTACGAGGCGTTGATCGAAACGCATCGCGGGCTCGACGATGCCCAGAGCGCGCTCGTGAACGCCAAGCTCGTGCTGATCCTTGCCAATCACGTCGGCGACATGGACGTGCTGCGTGCGGCGATGACGGCGGCGCGCCAGGACGTGATCCCCGCGCAACCGGAAGGACGGACATGAACGACTTCAGGTATCAAACGGGCTTCGGCAACGAGTTCGCGACCGAGGCACGCGAAGGCGCGCTTCCCGTGGGCCAGAATTCGCCGCAGCGCGTCGCGCACGGCCTGTATGCCGAGCAGATCTCCGGCACCGCGTTCACGGCGCCGCGCCATGCGAACCGGCGCACCTGGACCTACCGCATCCGCCCCGGCGTCATGCACGAGCCGTTCCGTCTCGCGGACAGCCATCGCATCGCGAGCCGCTTCGACGACGTGCCCGCGCCGCCCAACCAGCTGCGCTGGGATCCGCTGCCGATGCCGGATGCGCCCGCCGATTTCATCGACGGCATGGTGACCATGGCAGGCAACGGCAGCCCCGAGTCGATGTCGGGGCTCGCGATCCACCTCTACGCGGCCAACCGCTCGATGACGGACCGCTTTTTCTACGATGCCGACGGCGAGCTCCTCATCGTGCCGCAGCAGGGCACGCTGCACATCCTGACGGAGCTCGGCCGGCTCGAGGTGGCGCCGCGCGAGATCGCCGTCGTTCCGCGCGGCATCCGCTTTCGCGTGGAGCTTGCGGATGGCGCTGCGCGCGGTTACGTGTGCGAGAACTACGGCGCGCACTTCCGGCTGCCGGATCTCGGCGTGATCGGCAGCAACGGCCTTGCCAATCCGCGCGACTTCCTCACGCCGCATGCGTGGTACGAGGATCGCGAGGGCCGCTTCGAGCTCACGGCCAAGTTCCAGGGCAACCTGTGGACGGCGGCGATCGACCATTCGCCGCTCGACGTCGTCGCATGGCACGGCAACTACGCGCCGTACAAGTACGATCTCACGCGCTTCAACGCGATCGGCTCGATCAGCTACGACCATCCCGACCCGTCGATCTTCCTCGTCCTGCAGTCGCCGAGCGACACGCCGGGCGTGGGACGCGATCGACTTCGTCATCTTTCCGCCGCGCATCCTCGCGATGGAGCACACGTTCCGGCCGCCATGGTTCCACCGCAACGTCGCGAGCGAGTTCATGGGCTTGATCCACGGCGTGTACGACGCGAAGGCGGAGGGCTTCGTGCCGGGCGGCGCGAGCCTGCACAACTGCATGTCGGGGCACGGGCCGGACGCGGAGACGTTCGAGAAGGCGTCCGCTGCCGACCTGTCGCAGCCCACCCGCATCGAGGACACGATGGCCTTCATGTTCGAGTCGCGATACGTGATCCGGCCGACGCGGTACGCGCTCGAATCGGCGCAGCTGCAGTCCGAGTATTACCGCTGCTGGCAGGGCCTGCAGAAGCACTTTCGCTGAGGCGCGATAGAATGCCGCGCATGACGCGCCTCGTCGCCATCGCCTTGCTCGGATTCGTCGCGGCGTGCGCCGGCATGGGTGACGGGGCACCCGGCGGGCTGTCGCGCAGCACCCAGGTCGAGGCTACGTGGAAGGATCCCAAGCACACCGCGCCGCCGATGGCGAGGATCTTCGTCATCAGCCTCATGAAGGTCGAGCCGGGCGGCCGCGACGCGGTCGAGGATGCGATCGTCGCGCAGCTCGCGTCCGCCGGCGTGGCTGCGGTCGCGTCGCACACGGTGATGTCGAACGACGCGGAGAAGCCGGGCCCGTCGCTCGAGGAGGCGATCAAGGCGTCGCGGCGCGGATGGCGTGCTCATGGTCGAGGTCCGCTCGATCGGATCGCTCGTCGCCAACACCGGCACCACTGTCGGCTCGATCATGCCGGACACGATGGCCTACTACAATTACCTCAAGGGGCAGGGCGACTACCAGCCCGGCGACTACAAGGTGGCCCGCATCGTGACCGTCATCTACCCGCCGTCGATGGGCGCGCAGGTATGGACGGCCTTCACCAACTCGTACGACGCGGCCGATCTTCGCCGCAACCTGCCCGATTACACGCGCAAGCTCGTGAACGTCATGGCGAAGGACCGCATGATCGCCGCCCGTCCGTCGTAAAACACCCGCTCAAGGAATCGACCGATGCAGATTGCCCGCATGCTTGCCGCTCTCGCCGTCACGCTGTTGCTGACGGCGTGCCAGACCACTTCGATCCAATCGGCGTGGTACGACACGAGCTACAAGGCTGGACCGTTCAGGAAGATCGTCGTGATCGCGAGCGACGGCACGACCGCCGACAGCCGCGTGTTCGAGGACATCTTCGTGCAGAAGCTGCTCGCTGCGGGCGTGCAGGCGGTGCCGGGCTATACGACCGTTCCTCCGGATGCCCGGCGCACCGAGTCGACGTTCGCGCCTGCCGTCGCGGCGACCGGCGCCGACGGCGTGATCCTCGTGCGCCTGTTGCGCGTCGACACGAAGACGCAGGTCTCGACCGTGATGATGCCCGGCCCGATGATGGGTCCCTGGGGCGGCTTCTACGGACCGGGGTTCTACGGCGGCGGGTTCTACGGCGGCGGCTTCTACGCCGCACCCGAGGTCACGCAGTACGACGTCGCGTCGGTCGAGACCAACGTCTACAACGTGAACACGAAGACGCTCGTGTGGGCGGCGACGACCCAGACGGTGAATCCCACCACCGTCGCGAAGGAAGCGCCGAATTACGCGGACCTCATCATCGCGCAATTGCGCGCGCGCAACCTGCTGCCGGCCGGGAAGTAAGCACGGAAGGCAAGGCCCTCAAACCAGGATCGAGCCGCGGAAGCCCCTGGCGGCGTAGTAAGACTGCGCTGCGTTGTGATAGACGAACACCTTGCCGTAACGACGATCGCAGAAAAGGGCGCCACCGAGAGATCGAATGCCGGGTGGCGTCTTGATCCAGCTCGAAGTCTTCGTGTCGAACTCGCCGAGAGCTTGCAGCTTCCGATACGCTTCCTCGGTCAACAACTCGAGGCCCATCGCGGCCGCCATCCCGACGGCGCTGTCCTTCGGCTTGTTCTCCTTCCGCGCATCGAGCGCCTCGCGGTCGTAACAGACGCTCCTGCGACCGGTCGGGCTTTCCGGCGAGCAGTCGCAGAAGATCGCGCGACCAGTCGCTTCGTCGCGTCCGATGACGTCCGGCTCACCGCCGGTCTCCTCCATCAGGCGAAGCGCGCGCCACGCCGCAGGTCTTCGCCCGAGCGCGGCGAGCACCATCGTCCATGTGATCCGCTCGTGCCGATGCATGTTCGCATCGAAGCGACGCTTCAACGCCACGAGAACTTCCTCGCGTTCGCGTTCGCTCAAAGGGACAGATGCCTTGCGATTCACGAGGCGCGACGCCTGCCTTACGGCACCGCGCGGAAGCTCATCGTCCCGCCGTCGCCCAGCGTGAGCACGAGGTCCTTGCCGTTGATGGCGTAGCCCGTCACGCGCGAAAGTCCCTGCAGGAATTGCGCATCCTGCGAGCCTGCGGGGCACGCCATCTTCGTGAGCGCGACGGGCGAGATCTTCATCGTGGCGCCGTTCACTTCGTAAGAGCCGGAGCCGCTGTTGCAATCCGCCCGCAGCAGCACCCGGCCGCCGCCTTCGAACCTCAACGTGTAGCGATCGGGCGACGCAGCCGCGATGTCGGGTCCATCGCCCGGCTTGCCACGCTGCCAATGCCACGTCGGAATCCCTAGGTCGTTGGCAGCGCTCGACAACGTCGGCGGCACCGCGCCCGCGGGCGAATACGAGGGCGCACCCGCACGCGGAGCGAGACCGGGGTCGCTCATGCAGCCCGCGCACAGCAACGCCGCGAGAACGATCGAATACCGTGCGTACATCGGTGCACCTCCGAGGTAGGCAATTCTCTAAAGTAGAATCTTCGCATGAGCGCAGCCCTGGAGGACGGCGCGAGCGCTGCCGCTCCGGTTGCGTTCCTGTGGCGGCGCACCTGTGCGCTCGGCGTGGCGCAGATCGTCTCGTGGGGCACGCTCTTCTATACGATCGCCGTGCTCGGGGCGGCGATGCGCACCGACACCGGCGTGAGCGAGCTGTGGCTCTTCGGCAGCTTCACCGCCGGACTCTTCCTGTCGGGCATCGCCTCGCCGCTGGTGGGCCGCGAGATCGACGCGCGCGGCGGACGACGCGTGCTCGTCGCGGGTTCCGTGCTCGCCGCGTTGGCGTCGTGCGCGCTCGGGTCGGCGCAAGGGCCCGTCACCGTCCTCGCAGGATGGCTGCTCGCGGGCATCGCGATGGCCGCAGCGCTGTACGATCCCGTGTTCGCGACGCTGCACCAGATGGCCGGCCGGTCGTATCGACGTTCGGTGACCGCGCTGACGCTCTTCGGCGGCTTCGCGAGCACCGTGTTCTGGCCGCTGTCGCAATTCCTGCTCGACACGCTCGGCTGGCGAGACGCGTTCTACGTGTACGCGGCCCTGCATGTTCTCGTGTGCCTGCCCATTCATGCGCTCGCCGTACCCGCGGGCCGTCATGCCGCGCCAGCGCATACGGTGCCGGATGACCGTCCCCCGGCGCATGCAACCCCTACGTTCTGGTGGCTGGCGACTGCGCTCTCGCTTGCCGCGTTCATCGGCTCGGCGATCGCCGCGCATCTCATCGGCCTCCTGACGGCGACCGGGCTCGCAGCGCGCGACGCCGTGCTCATCGGCTCGCTGATCGGACCGATGCAGGTGGCGGGGCGCATCATGGAGTTCGCGTTCAATCGCCATGTGCGCGCAATCGCGATCGGAACGCTCGCGTTCGCGCTGATGGTCGCGGCGCTCGCGATCTTCACGCAGGTGCGCGGCGTGTGGATCGTGGCGCTGGCATTCGTGATCCCGTACGGATGGGCCAACGGCATCATGACGATCGTGCGCGGCACCGTCCCGGCGGAGCTCTTCGGGCACCGCGAGTACGGCGCGCTGCTGGGCCGGCTTGCGCTGCCGCAGTTCGTCCTCAAGGCCATTGCCCCGTTCGCGCTCACCGTGCTGTTCCTCGCCGATCCTGCGCGCGCGTACACGCCTTACGCGCTGCTCGGGCTCGCGCTCGCGGGCCTCGTCGCCTATCGTGCCGCCGTGCGCGCGTCGCGTCAGTGACGATGGACGCCGTGGTCCTCGGAGGGCGAGCGCCGGCGCACCTCCGCGTCGACCTCGATGTCCTGCGTCGCGCCGTCCGCGTACTTCAGCACGAGCGTCAGCGGCACGCGGTCGCCGCGCTTGAGCGTGCGTTCAACGCGCGCGAGCACGATGCGCGTGCCGGCGTCACGCATGAGGAGCGTCTTCTGCGCGACCAGCTCGAGGTGAAACGGGGGCACGCTTCGCTGCGAACCCTGGGCGAGCGCGGCCCTGGCCGCCGCCGGCGTGCGAATGTCCACCAGCGTCGCGGGTTCCGACACGGTGAGCTCCATGAAGACGTCCGTCGATGCTCCCTTCGCGGCGGGCCGCAGCCACGGCTCGTTCACGGTGATCACGGCCGCGAAGGACGCGACGGGCGCAAGCGCGAGGAGGCAGAGGAATCGCTGCATGCGAGGATGGTACGTCCAAAATCGCGGGAATAGCGGCGGCGCCTCGCCTGTTCGCCCTTGCCAACCACTTGTCATTGCCAGGGAGACACCATGGCCAGGCTCATCGCTCGCATCGCCGCGTTCGTCGCGCTCGCAGTCGTCGCATCCACCGCGAGCGCGGCGTTCCACATGTTCCGTCTGTCGGCGATCTACTCGAACGCCGACGGGTCCGTGCAGTTCGTCGTGCTGCGCGAGTGCTGCGGCTCGGACGGCGAGAGTCTCTGGAACGGCGTTTCGCTGCGCTCGGGGGCGCAGACGCTCGTTTTTCCGCGCAACCTTCCGAGCGGAGACACCGCCGGCAAGAGCGTCCTGGTCGCGACGCAGGGATTCGCGGACCTGGGGCTGATCGCTCCCGACTACATCATGCCGGCCAACTTCCTGTCGATCGGCGGTGGCAACCTCAACTACGGGGGCGTGAGCCAGATGACGTACGGTGCGATGCCCACCGACGGCCGCATGCTGCTCGCAGGCGGCACCGCGGTCCCGAACCAGGCCACCAATTTCGCGGGACAGACCGCGAGCGTGGGCGCCGCACCCGCGTCCGCCGCGGCCGTCGAGTTCTACAACGCGGGGCTCGACCACTACTTCCTGAGCCACATCGCGAAGGAGATCAGCGATCTCGACACGGGTGTCCATCCGGGATGGGCGCGCACCGGGCAGACGTTGCGCGTGTTTACCGCATCGTCCGCACAGACGTCGCCCGTGTGCCGCTTCTACATCCCCCCTGCGAAGGGCGACTCGCACTTCTACGGGCGGGGCACGCAGGAGTGCACGGAGACCGGACAGAAGAATCCCACGTTCGTCAACGAAGACCCGCAGTTCTTCTTCGTGATCCTGCCGGTCGCCGGCGTCTGTCCCGCCGGCACCATCAACGTGTATCGCGTGTTCGACAACCGCGTCGATGCGAACCATCGCTACATGATCGATGCCGCGATACGCGACGCGATGGTTTCGCAGCGGAGCTGGATCGCCGAAGGCGACGGACCCAACCTCGTGGTCATGTGCGTGCCGCCCAACCCGACGGCGACGACCACCCCGGCACCTCCGGAACCCAAGGATCCCGGCTACGGCTATCCGTGACGCAGCGCGCGCCGTAACAGCGGCACGACCGCAACCGCGGCGGCCGCTTGCGCCGCGAACACGATCGGGAACGGACTCGCCGCGATTCCCCGTGCCGCGGCGAACGCGCATTGCAGGAGCTCGAGACCGACCTCCGTGCCGACCATGATCGCAATGGAAGGCAGCGCGGCGAGCGCGACGGCCTGGCGTGCATCGCCGATGATCGCAAGGCACAGCACGAGCGTCAGCGCGCCGATTCCCATGCCGGCGACCGCCGCGGTCGCCATGTAGTACCAGGTGTCGTGCACCGCAGGGTACGCCGCATACCCGCCCACACCGAGCACGACGAGACCGCAGGCGATCCACGCCACGCGCCCCGCGAGATCCGACCGATGCAGCACCACGCCCGCCACGAGGGTCCCTGCGACTTGCGCGGCCGCGGCGAGCGTGGCGCGATCGGCGACCAGCGCCTCCGGCAACCCGCGGTCGTACAGAAACGCAGCCTCGAAGAATCCCGTCGTGGGAATTTCCAGCGCGAACAGGGCGGCAACGGAGAACCACATCGACGGCGTGCCGGATATCGACGTTGCGAATTGTCGTGCGCGTTTGACGAACCAGGCCGCGGCTGCCGCGAGCAGCGGCAGCGTCGCGAGCGTGGCGGCCGCCGTGTAGCCGAGCACCGACCCGGCCGTCGACCATGCTTCGAACGTGACCACTGCGGCGGCGAACGCCACGACGAGGCGGACGGGCAGCGCGTCGTCGCCGTCGGGCCGTTGTGCGGCAATCGCCGTCGTCGCGACGAGAGCGGCAAACGCGAGCGGAAGGATCGCGAGCGATGCGAAGTACGCGGACAGGCCGAGCCCCGGCAGGAGCCATTTCGCGAGCTGCGGCGCCGCGAGGAAGCCGGCCGGCGTCGCACCGGTCCAGATCGACGTCAGCGCCTTGCGCCCGTCGGTGCCCGGCCAGCCGAGCACGAGGCTTTGCGCGCCCGGCGCGAGCCACACGAGCGCCGCACCTCCGAGCGTGAGGCACGTGTATGCCCAGGCTTCGCGCGTGCGGCCCGCACCGTCCGTGGCACCCGCGGCAAATGCTGCGAACGCGAGTGCGCCGATGACCGCAGCGGCGAGTGCCACGTCCCGCACCGCGAATCGCCTGACCACGAGCGGATACATCGCGAGCGCGACGACCATGCCGGCCACGATCGCTTCCATGAGAAGCGCCACGCGCTCGACTTCGATGCCGAGGAAGGATGCGAAGCGCGCCTCGCTGACGAGCACCGTGCTCGTCACCACGGACTTGAGGCCGTTGCCGAGCAGCGCGATGCCGCCCATCGCGAGCAGCAGGCGGATGTTGCCCAATGGAATCGTCAGGCGCGCGGGGACGCCGCCGGCGATGCGGGTACCGCCTTCGCGGTGTACACGGCCTCGTTGAACAGCGAGGTGATCTCGACGCGCCCGATGTCGGGCCGGTCGGTGACCTCGTACAGGATCGGCGTGATCAGCTCCTCGAAGATGCCGCGGAGGCTCCGCGCGCCGGTCTTGTACTCGAGGGCGAGCTCGGCGATCTGCTCGAACACGCGCTGCGCGACCACGAGGTCGACGCCTTCGTCGCGGAAGATGTCGCGGAACTGGTTGAGGATGGCATTGCGCGGCTCCGTCATGATGCGGACCATCATCGGCCGGTCGAGGTCGTGGAAGCGCGCGATGATCGGCAGGCGGCCCGTGAACTCCGGAATCAGCCCGTACGTGAAGAGGTCGGTCGGCTTCACGCGCGTGTTGAGGCGGTCGAGGATGCGCTGGTTGTCGCCCTTGGACGTGGCGATGAACCCGTAGCCGTGCGTCTGCGACGCGATGATCTCGTCGAGGCCGACGAACGCGCCGCCGCAGATGAACAGGATGTCGCTCGTGTCCATGTAGCGGCCGCTCGCGAGCTTGACCTGCGCGCCTTCCATGATCTTCAGGAGCGAGTGCTGCACGCGACTCGCCGGAGCTGCCGTGCGCCTGGTCGGGACTCTTGAGCTTGTCGATCTCGTCGATGAAGACGATGCCGGTCTCGCGCCTTGTCGACGTCCTCGCCGGCCTTCTCGACGAGGCGCGTCAGCATGGCCTCGATCTCCTCGTTCACGAAGCGGGTGTTGGCGAGCGACGTCGCCTCCGCGGTGACGAACGGCACGTTGAGGAACCGCGACAGCGTCTCGCACATCAGCGTCTTGCCGGTGCCGGACGATCCGATGAGCAGCACGTTGCTCTTGACGCGTCCGGTGTCGTCGACCATCCCGCGCTCGATCTTGCGGTAGTGCGCGTAGACGGCGACCGCGAGGATCTTCTTGGCGTCCTCCTGCCCGACGACGAACTGGTCGAGGTAGCGCACGATGGCGCTGGGCTTGAGCGTTCTGGCGAGCACGGTGCACCCGATGGCGTGACGAGCTTACGCGACGGTAACACAGGCGCGTATCGGAGACGACGCCGATGCGGTTCGCATCGCCCCTTTTCACGGCTTCGAACTTGGGCGTATTCTAACTTTCGATGCGACGCCATCCGCCATGCCCATCGACGACGGTCTGATTGCGCAAGTGGCTGCGCGCCTGCGCGCCGCGCACGAGGGCGGCACGCCGATTGCGCCCGTGCGCGACGAGTTGGCACCCGGCGGCGTGGACGCCGCGTATGCCGTGCAGGACGCCAACACGCGTCATGCGCTAGCCCAGGGTCGGCGCCTCGTCGGCCGCAAGATCGGCTTGACCTCGAAGGCGGTGCAGGAACAGCTCGGCGTGGACTCACCCGACTTCGGCATGCTGTTCGACGACATGTCGCTGCGCGATGGCGCCGTGATCGACGCCGGCAAGGTGCTGCAGCCGAAGGCGGAGGCCGAGGTGGCGTTCGTCATGAACCGCGGCCTCGACGATCCCGACCTCGCGCTGCGCGATCTCGTGGCAGGCGTCGAATATGTGCTGCCTGCGATCGAGATCGTCGGCAGCCGCATCCGCGACTGGAACATCGGGCTCCTGGACACCATCGCCGACAACGCGTCCTCCGGGCTGTTCGTGCTCGGCGCAAGCCCGCGCACGCTCGACGGGCTCGACCTCGTGTCGTGCGCGATGCAGATGCAGCGCGACGGCGAGCAGGTTTCGTCCGGCACGGGCGCCGCATGCCTCGGCAATCCCTTGAACGCAGCGCTGTGGCTCGCAAGGACGATGGCCCGGGTCGGGCGACCCTTGCAGGCAGGCGACGTCGTGATGAGCGGGGCGCTCGGCCCGATGGTGGCGGTCGCGCCGGGCCACACCATCGAGGCGCGCATCGAGGGATTGGGAAGCGTTCGGGCCGCTTTCGCGGCATGATGCAGCTGTCGCGCCCGGTCCCGACAATCAAAGCGGACGCACGACACCGACAAAAGGCAAGGCATGGACGAAGGCGCGCTCTTTCTCTCCCGCATCCAGTTCGCATTCGTCGTCGCGTTCCACTTCCTGCTGCCGGCGTTCACGATCGGGCTCGCGTCGTACATCGCGGTGCTCGAGGGCATGTACCTCGCGACCAGGCGCGAGGTGTTCCTGCGCACGTCGAACTACTGGATCAAGATCTTCGCCGTCTCGTTCGGCATGGGCGTGGTGAGCGGCATCGTGATGCCGTTCCAGTTCGGCACGAACTGGAGCCGCTACTCGCACATGACGGCGGACATCGTGGCGCCGCTCATGGCCTACGAGGGCCTGACCGCGTTCTTCCTCGAGGCGGGGTTCCTCGGTGTCCTGCTCTTCGGGCGCAAGCGCGTTCCGCAGTGGGCGCACTTCTTCGCGGCGATCATGGTGGCGCTCGGCACGCTCCTGTCCACCTTCTGGATTCTCGTCGTCAACAGCTGGATGCAGACGCCGACCGGCTTCTCGATGCAGGACGGTCGCTTCTTTCCGGACGACTGGATCGCGGTGATCTTCAATCCGTCGTTCCCGTACCGGTTTGCGCACACCGTCACGGCGGTCTACCTCACGACGGCGTTCACCGTCATCGGCGTGGCGGCGTATCACCTGCGCAACCGCAGGTTCGTGGACGAGAGCAAGGTCATGATCGCGATGGGCGTGGGCCTCGCCACGGTGCTGGTGCCGCTGCAGGCGCTGATCGGCGATGCGCACGGGATCAACACGCTCGAGCACCAGCCTGCCAAGCTCGCGGCGATCGAGGGCATCTGGAACACGCAGAAAGGCGTTGCGGCAGTCCTCTTCGCGTGGCCCGACGAGAAGAAGGAAGCGAACGACTTCGAGATCGCGATACCGAAGCTCGGAAGCCTGTACCTGACGCACGACTGGAACGGCGAGGTCACGGGACTCAAGGCGTTCGCGCCGAAGGACCGGCCACCGGTGCCGCTCGTCTTCTTCGGGTTCCGGGCGATGGTCGGCATGTGGTGCCTCATGCTGCTCATCACCGTCGGGAGTTGGGTGCTGCTCGCGAGGAGACGCCTCTACGAGACCGATTGGTTCCTGCGGCTATGCAGCTGGTCGATCCCGGTCGGCTACATCGCCGTCACCGCCGGATGGATCACGACGGAAGTGGGGCGCCAGCCGTGGGTCGTGTACAACCACCTGCGCACGGCGGACGCGGTCACGCCCAACATCGCCACGCATGACGTCGTCGTCTCGCTCGCGCTGTATGTGGTCGTGTACGCGTTCGTGTTCGGCGCGGGCGCGTACTACCTCGTGAAGCTCGTCCGCGCCGGACCGGCGGCTGCCACGCCGTTGCCGCACGAGCCCGAGCATCGCCAGCGCCCCGCGCGTCCGCTGTCGGGAGCGTAGACCGTGCACATCGACCTCGTTCCCATCTGGACCGGCATTCTCGCACTCTCGGTGTTCATGTACGTGCTCCTCGACGGCTTCGACCTCGGCGTCGGCATCATGTCACCGTTCGCCGCGAGCGACGACGCGCGAACGCTCATCATGAACACCGTCGCGCCGATCTGGGACGGCAACGAGACGTGGCTCGTGATGGGCGGCATCGGCCTGTTCGCCGCGTTTCCCATCGCCTTCGCGATCATCATTCCCGCTATGTACTTTCCCATCCTCATCATGCTGCTGGGGCTCATCTTCCGCGGCGTCGCGTTCGAGTTCAGGCTGAAGGCACACAAGAGCCGGTTCCTCTGGGACCACGCCTTCTCGTGGGGCTCGCTGGTCGCGACGTTCGCGCAGGGGATCGTGCTGGGCGCGTTCGTGCAAGGGTTCGAGGTGCGCGACGGGCAGTTCGCGGGCACCGTGTACGACTGGGCCCGCCCGTTCCCGCTGCTGGTCGGGGTTGGGCTCGTATTCGGCTACGTTCTTCTCGGCTCCACGTGGCTGGTGATCAAGACCGAAGGCCCGATCCAGCTGTGGGCCGTCAAGTGGGCGCGCATCGCGCTCATCGGCGTCGTCGCATTCATCGCGATGGTGAGCATCTGGACGCCGCTCTCCGATCCCAAAATCGCCGCGCGGTGGTTCACATGGCCGAACCTGGGCTATCTCGCGCCGCTGCCGATCGCCACGGGGGCGATCGTGCTGTGGCTGTGGCGCTCGCTCGACAAGGGCCGCGACATCGTGCCGTTCTTCGGTGCCATCGGCCTCTTCGCGATGTGCTTCCTCGGCCTCGGGATCAGCCTGTGGCCGAACATCGTTCCGCCGTCGATCAGCCTGTGGGAGGCCGCGAGCTCGCCGCGCGCACAGGCCTTTCTCCTGATCGGCACGCTGTTCCTGCTGCCCATCATCATCATGTACACCGGCTGGTCTTATTATGTCTTTCGCGGCAAGGTGCGGGCGGACACGGGCTACCACTGACGCAAGGGGCAGGAGACGCAACGGCAATGATCAACGGCAAGACGACGCTCATCGCGCACCTCGGCTATCCCACCGAGTCCTTCAAGGCGCCGCTCATCTACAACCCGTGGTTCGACAGCAAGGGCATCGACGCGGTGGTCGTGCCGATGGGCGTCAAGGCGGAGGACTATGCCGCGTTCTTCGGCAAGGTCATGAAGCTCTCGAACATCCGGGGCGCGCTGGTGACGATGCCCCACAAGGTGACGACGGTGGGGCTTCTCGACGAAGCTTCCACCGCGGTGAAGGTGGCGGGGTCGTGCAACGCCGTGCTGGTCCGCGAGGATGGCAGGATCGTCGGCGACATGTTCGACGGTGCGGGTTTCGCGCGCGGTTTGAAGCGCAAGGGCTTCGACGCGCGCGGCAAGTCGTGCCTCATCTCCGGCACCGGGGGCGTCGGCTCGGCGATCGCCGCGTCGCTTGCTGCCGATGGCGTCGGTCACATGGCGTTGTTCGACCTCAACGCGGCGTCGGCCGACGAGCTTGCGCGGCGGTTGCGCCAGTACCATCCCGCGATGCGGGTGACGACCGGCTCCAACGATCCCGCCGGATTCGACCTCGTCGTCAACGCAACGCCCCTCGGCATGAAGCCCGGCGATCCCTTGCCGTTCGACGTCTCGCGCATCGCGAAGGACACGTTCGTGGGCGAAGTCGTGATGAAGCAGGAGATCACGCCCCTGCTGGAAGCCGCGCGCAGGATCGGCTGCCCCACGCAGGTCGGCACCGACATGCTGTTCGAGCAGATCCCCGCGTACCTCGAGTTCTTCGGCTTCGGAACCACCACCGCCGACGAGCTGCGGGCCGTCGCGAAGATAAAATACTAGGTTTCGCCCACTGGGAGTCCGTTCGTGGCATACGAAAACATCCTCGTCGAGACGCGCGGGCGCGTCGGCCTCGTCACGCTCAACCGACCGAAGCAGCTCAATGCGCTGAACGACGCGCTGATGAACGAGCTCGGCGCGGCGCTCGAAGCATTCGATGCCGACGACGGCGTCGGCGCGATCGTGATCACGGGAAACGCGAAGGCGTTCGCCGCCGGTGCGGACATCGGCGCGATGGCCACGTGGTCGTACATGGACGTCTACCGCAGCGACTACATCACGCGCAACTGGGAGACGCTGCGCTCGATCCGCAAGCCGGTCATCGCAGCGGTGGGCGGCTTCGCGCTCGGCGGCGGGTGCGAGCTCGCGATGATGTGCGACATCGTCATCGCGGCGGACGACGCGCGCTTCGGCCAGCCCGAGATCAGGCTCGGCATCATTCCCGGGGCCGGCGGCACGCAGCGGCTGCCGCGGGCGATCGGCAAGGCGAAGGCCATGGACATGATCCTGACCGCGCGCATGATCGGCGCGGAGGAAGCCGAGCGCGCGGGACTCGTGTCGCGCGTCGTCCCGGCGAAGTCGCTGGTCGACGACGCGGTCGCCGTCGCGGCGACGATCTGCGAGTTCTCGCTGCCTTCGGTCATGATGGCGAAGGAAGCGGTGAACCGCGCCTACGAAGGCACGCTTTCGGACGGCGTCCATTTCGAGCGGAGGCTCTTCCATTCGCTGTTCGCGACGGAAGACCAGAAGATCGGCATGAAGGCGTTCGTCGAGAAGCAGAAGCCCGAGTTCAAGCACAAGTAGATGGAGCCTGCGCTTCGCATCGCGGTCGTCGGCGCCGGCCTGATCGGCGTGCGCCACATCGAAGAGATCCAGGCGAACGCCGACTGTGCGCTTGCGTGCGTCGTCGATCCCGGACCGAAAGCCGCAGCGGTCGCGGCGCAGTACGGCGTGCCGCTGTACGCGACGCTGGCCGAGGGGCTCGCGGACAAGCCCGACGGCCTGATCATCGCCACGCCCAACGCATTGCACGTCGAGCAAGGGCTCGCGTGCGTCGCGGCGCGCGTGCCGATGCTGGTCGAGAAGCCGCTCGCGCACACCGTCGAAGCGGGCAGGCGGCTCGTGGACGCCGCAGAAGCGGCCGGCGTGCCGCTGCTCGTCGGCCACATGCGGCGCCACAGTCCGATCATGGACGAGGCGATCCGCGTGATCCGGTCCGGCAAGCTCGGCAGGCTCGTCGGCGTCATCGGCAGCACCGTGTATTGCAAGCCGGCGGTCGACGGCTACTTCGACCCGCCCAACGACTGGCGTCGCCGGCCCGGCGGAGGCCCGATCCTCATCAACATGATCCACGAGGTCGACGCGCTGCGCTCGATGCTGGGCGAGATCGTCGCCGTGCAGGCGATGGCGTCCAATGCCATCCGCGGATTCGAGGTCGAGGACACCGTCGCGATGGCGCTGTCGTTCGCCGGCGGCGCGCTCGGCACGTTCATGCTGTCCGATACCGCGGCGTCGCCTCGAAGCTGGGAGCAGACGTCGCAGGAGAACAAGGCGTACGCGACGTACGGCGACGAGGACGCCTACGTCGTGATGGGCACGCACGGATCGCTGTCCATCCCGACGATGCGCCTTCGCACCTATGCGAGCGACGCCGACCGCTCGTGGTACAAGCCGTTCGAGTCGAGCGTGGTGCCCGTGCAGCGCGCCGATCCGCTCGCGCTGCAGATCGCGCATTTCGCCGATGTGATTCGCGGGCGTGCACAACCGCTGGTCAGCGGACGCGACGGGCTGCGCAACCTGCTCGTGGTCGAGGCGATCGCGAAGGCGGCAAGGACGGGCACGCGCGTGGAGATTCAGCCGGATTGATTGAAAGCACGGAGTCGACGATGAAGAAGATCGTGTTGCTGCATGGCATCAACCACGCAATGTTCGGCAAGCGCGACCCTGCGCAATACGGGACCATCACGCTCGACGAGATCAACGCCGCCGTGATCGCGCTCGGAAAGGAGGTCGGCGCCGACGTCGACTGCTACCAGACCGACATCGAGGGCGAGATGTGCCGGCGCGTGCACAAGGCATTCGAGGACAAGGTCGACGGCGTCATCATCAACGCCGGCGCGTGGACGCACTACAGCTACGGCCTGCGCGACGCGCTCGCGATCCTCACGTGCCCGTTCGTCGAGGTGCACATGAGCAACGTCCACGCGCGCGAGCCGTTCCGGCACATCTCGGTGCTGTCCGAGATCGCGAAGGGCATCGTCGTGGGCTTCGGCGTGGACAGCTACTTGCTCGCGTTGCGCGCATTGACCGGATCGGCGGGAGCGTCGAAGCGGTGATCCGCACGCCGGACGACGTCACCGCCGCCGTACTGCGCGAGATCGAGCACGCGGCGGACCCGCGCTTTCGCGAGGTGATGTCGTCGGCCGTGCGCCATCTTCACGGGTGGGCGCGCGAAGTTCACCTGACGGAAGCCGAGTTTCGCAAGGCGGCCGCGATCGTGGCGCGCATGGGCCAGCTCACCGACAAGTCGCACAACGAGGTCGTGCTGTGCGCAGGCTCGATCGGGCTCTCGGCGCTCGTGTGCCTCATGAACAACGGCGAGAACGGCGCGCGCGAGACGACCGCGAACCTGCTGGGTCCGTTCTGGCGCGCCGGGTCGCCCCGCATGACGAATGGCGAATCGATCGTGCGCTCGCCGACACGCGGCGAGCCGCTGTCGGTGACGGCGCACGTGCGCGATCCGCACGGCAACCCCGTGGCCGGCGCCGACGTCGACGTGTGGCATGCGTCGGCCGAGGGCTTGTACGAAAACCAGGATCCGCAGCAGGCCGACATGAACCTGCGCGGCACGTTCACCACCGATAGCGACGGCACCGTGCGTTTCCACACGGTCAAGCCGGGCGGCTATCCGATTCCCGCGAACGGCGTCGCGGGCGACCTGCTGCGCGCGCAGGGACGTCACAACATGCGTCCGGCGCACCTCCACTTCCTTATCCACAAGTCCGGGTACAAGACGCAGTTCTCGCAGGTGTACGCAAGCGACGACCCCAACCTCGACACGGACGCGCAGTTCGGCGTCACGCGCGCGCTGGTCGGAACCTACGTGCGGGAGGAGGGCGAGCCGCCGCGTTATGCGCTCGACCACACGTTCGTCATCGAACCGGGCGATTCGTCGATGCCCCAGCCGCCGATCACGGGCAAGGCGACCTAGGCTGTCTGGTCGGTTGCAGCGCATCGCCAGGCGAAATCATCCACCTCCGAGTCAGGGCCGCCGGTAATGCATGGCGACGGCGCCGTTGCGGAGCGGCTTCGCCGAGATCAACTCGAGCCGTCGGGTGCCAGGAAGCCCGCTCTCGTAGAGCGTTGGGCCGTGGCCGGCGATCCTGGGATGAACGAGTAACCTGTATTCGTCGATCAGGTCCAGCCGGTCCAGCGCGGTCGCGAGCTTGCCGCTACCGAGGAGCACGCCGTCCGGCGTCGCGTCCTTGAGGTTCTGTACGGCCCCGCGCAGGTCGCCAGCGATGTGGCGGCTGTTGGTCCAGGGAAAGTCCTTTCGCGTCGACGACACCACGTACTTCGGCTTGGCCTCCAGCTTGACCGCCCACTCGCGCATCGACGGCGGTGCCCCGACGTCGCCGCGGGCAACCGCTGGCCAATGGCTCTCCATCATCTCGTAGGTGACGCGGCCCCACAGCATCGCCCCGTGCTCGTCCATGAGGCGGATGAAGAAGGCGCGTGTCTCGTCGTCGGCGATTCCTTCCTGGTGGTCGACGCAGCCGTCCAGGGTGACGTTGATGCTGAAAGTCAAAAGTCCCATGGCGTCCTCCGTTCGAGATACGTGACGGTACTCGTGCCGGCACGACGCGACTCAGGTTACCGGAAGGGTCAGAACCTCTTGCGCACGCGAACGAGCGCGCAGCCGCGCGTACCACGCCTCGACGTTGGGCCGCGGCACGCGAGCGACCGGCATGCCGAGCCAGCGATGAACCTGCAGGCCGACTGGGATGTCACCCATCGTGAACGCGCCGCCGGTCATGTAGTCGCGCTTCGCGAGGTGCTCGTCGAGAATCCCGATCAGTCGCTCTGACGCGTTCGTCGACGCGGCAACCTTGTTCTGATCGCGCTTCTCCGCCGTGGTGCGCACGAGGTGAACGAATGCATCGCGCATGGCGGGCCCAAGCTCCGTTGCCTGCCAGTCCATCCAGCGGTCCGCATCGGCTCGGGCTTTGAGCGAATGCGGCCAAAGGTTCCCCACGCTGTGCCCGGCGGCAAGATAGCGCACGATCGCATTCGATTCCCACAGCACGAATCCGTCATCGTCGATGACGGGCACAAGGCCATTTGGGTTGATAGCGCGGTATGCGGGTGTTTCCGTACCTCCGAACGCGCCACCTATGTCGGTCCGCTCGAACGGCAACCCGAGCTCATGTGCGCACCACACGACCTTCTGTACGTTGATCGAGTTGATGCGTCCCATGATCCTCAGCATGTCGTCCCCTGGCGCGACGCGCGGGTGGCACTCGACGGAGAGGGCAGCAGCTCCAGCAGTGCGCGCAAGGGTACGCTGGGATCAGCGAGCCACACGAGGTGCGTGCGGTTGACACGCAGCCGAGCTGGAAGCGGGTGGCGCGCGACCGCGGCGCCCCCCACTGTCTGATCGAGCACCTGTGCGGGCACGATAGCCACGCCGGCGCCCGCCGCCACACACGCGACGATCGCGTGGTAAGACGCGAGTTCGAGCGTGCGGCCCGCGGCGAACCCCGCCTCGGCGACCCACTCGGTGAGACGCCGTCGATAGGAGCACCCATGCGGAAACGCGACGAGCGTTCGTCCGTCGAGGTCGGATGGACGCCTTGGTGGAGCGTCACTGGTCGCTGTAATGAGCACGAGCTCTTCGACGAACACTACGCGCGATGACAGACGACCTTTCTCGAACGGCTCGGAAACAAACGCGGCCTCGAATTCGAATGCCTGGAGACGCTCCAGCAGCGCGCCGGTCGTGGCGGTTTGAAGCTCGATGGCGACGTCGGGATATCTCGCATGGAAGCTCGACAGCACGGGCGGCAGCCGAACGCCGGCGGTGCTCTCGAGCGACCCCAGCCTGAGGCTACCGCGCACCGCGCCGCTCCGGATGTCCTGCTCGGCCTCGTTGGCGAGCTGCAGCAAGCGCTCCGCGTGGCCCAGGAGCGCTCGCCCCGCATCAGTGAGCGCAAGATTGCGGCCCTCACGCCGGAAAAGCGGAACACCAAGACGCTCCTCGAACTGCTTGATGCGCGTAGTCACGTTCGAAGGCACTCGATGAAGCCGCGTCGCGGCACGTGTGATCCCCCCTTCGCGCACGACGCAGCGAAAGATGTCCAGGTCGTCCAGATCCATCGTTCTCATCCGAGAAACTATACTTCACAACTATTCACTTTTCAAAAGACGATCGCTGCTGTTCAATGGCGGCATGCATGTCCCGCACGTCTTGTCCCCACGCCTCGACGGCGGTGCCTTCCGGGTCCTGGCGAGCGGCATGGCCGCACTCGCGGTTGCCATGGGGGTGGGGCGATTTGCCTTCACGCCGCTGCTGCCGCTGATGCTGCGTGACGGCACGCTGAGCGCGGTCGGCGGAGCGGAATGGGCCGCGGCCAACTATGTGGGCTATCTCGTGGGGGCGTTGACCGCCCCGGCGTTCGTCGCGGTGCCGCTGCGCGGCCTTCTCATCGCGCTCGTTGGAGTGGCAATCAGCACTCTTGCTGTCGGGCTCGTAGACGACGGGGCGCAGGCCGCCGGCGCCGGCATGCGAGCGCTGGCCGGCGTGTTCAGCGCGTGGGCGCTGATCTGCGCGAGCGCGTGGTGTCTCCCTTACCTCGCCAACCGTCGCATGACGCATCTCGGCGCGTGGATCTACACAGGCGTGGGGCTGGGCATCGCGGTCACGGGCGCCGTCGCGTGGATCGGCGGCACGCAGCCCGCGCGATGGCTATGGCTCGAGCTTGGCGCGCTCGCTTGCTTCGGTGCGGGCATCGTCGCATGGCTAACCGTTCCCGTGCCGACCCCGGAGAGCTCCATCGCGCAACGCGGGAAGTCTCGCGCAAGCGCGCGCGGCGTGTGGCGCCGGCATGCGGGCCTCCTCTTCTGTTACGGGGCCTTCGGCTTCGGCTACATCGTGCCCGCCACGTTCCTGCCCGCAATGGCGCGCGAGCATACGTCCAACCCTTTGGTGTTCGGACTTGCGTGGCCGCTGTTCGGCCTGGCAGCGGTCGCTTCCGTTGCGGCGAGCGCGCGCTGGCTCGCGGAGTGGCCGCGCGCTCGGGTATGGGCCCTCGCGCAGGCGGTCATGGCCTTCGGCACGGGCTTGACGCTCGTCACCTCGCAGATTCCCGCGCTCGCGCTCACAGCGATACTGGTAGGCGGCACGTTCATGGTCGCGACGATGGCGGGCTTGCAACTCGCGCGCGAGCTCGAACCCCGGTCGCCCGCGCCACTGCTCGCCGCGTTGACCGTGGCGTTCGCGCTGGGTCAAATCGCCGGGCCGGTCGTGATTCGGCTGCTCGGGCCAGGGCTGCGAGGTGGATGGGACGCGCTTGCCTGGGCGAGTGGCGCCGCTACCGCCTTGCTCGCCGGGTCGTCCCTCTGGCTCTGGCACTTCCGCAAATCGGATCAAACTTTCGCGAGCTGACATCCATGTCGATTCCTGCTGCTCTCAGCGTTCAAACCTTTCCGGAAGCAAACCTTCCCGAGCGCATCGGCGTGCCGAACGTGCTCGATGCCGCGCAACAGGAGGCAGCCGACGAGCTCGTCAACGGACCCCGCGGTGGCGTGTACGGGCCGTTTCGACCGTTGCTGCACCGCCCGCCGTTGTTGCGCGCGGTGGCCAAGGTGGGCGAGACCCTGCGCTACGAGGGCACGCTCGACGCGGCGTTGCGCGAATGGGGCATCTGCGTCGTCGCGCGCGAGCTCGGCAATGTGTTCGAGTGGCAGATGCACCGGCCACTCGCGGAGAAGGCGGGCGTGCCGGAACGGGCGCTCGCAGCGCTCGAGGCTGGCACTTCGCTGCCGCCCGACATGCCTGACGATCTCGCGGCGGCTCGCCTCGTCATCGAGGAGATGCTGCGCAGGCATCGCATAACGGACGCGACCTACGAGGCGGCAACAGCGATCTGGGACCCGCCCGCGCTGGTCGAACTGCTGACGCTCACAGGCTACTTTGCGATGGTGTCGTGGCTGATGAATGTCGCGCGCACACCCGCAAACACTCGGTGATCGCAGTGCGGCAGCCTCAGTGCCAGTAGGCTAGTGCCGGAATACCTGCGCGGCCTCGAATCCGTCAGGAATGATGGTCGGGTCCCCATCGGCCCGTACGTTTCTTGCGGGTCGCTTTTTGAGCTGCGGTACGATTCCGTCATGTCACCGCTGCGAACACTTGCGCTCCTGCTCACGGCGGGAACGTTGCTCGAAGGGTCCATCGCGGCCGATGCGCCGGCTTCGTCGAATGCAGCTCCGCCGGCGGAGGTGCTAGCTTCTCGCGCCGTGATGACGGGCGACCAGGTTGTGCGGATCCTCGACGAGACCGTGGACTGGTACCGCACGCTCGGCGCGCAGCAGCAAGCGGCGACTCAGCCGAGCGACCTCCTGATCCTGTACGCCAATCGGCAAATTGCCGATAGAGCCATTGCCCTCGCGTTCGAGCTCGCCAGGGCCAACGCGGAGCTGCTGAGCAGCGAAGCGGATGTTGCGCAGAAAGCCGCCGCGGACCCGGCTTCCTTGCCCCAGTCAATGCAGCGGATGCAACAGCAACTCGATGCGCGGCGCGCGGAGATACAGGCGGAAATCGTATCCACGCAGCGTCGCCTCGCGGCGGCTCCGAAAGCACAGGGGGTCGAGCTGCAAACGAGAATCTCGGAGCTGCAAAGCGAGCTCGACCTCGTCAACGCGCGCCGCAATCTTCACGGCTCGGTGTCGCAGTTCGCCTATCAAAGCGATGCGAACGGCACTGGCGCGAATGCGCTGAAGGCGCATATCGATGCCATAGCGGCATCGATTCCCTCCTCGAGCGGCGTCGCAGCGTCGTCGGGACCGGGTGCCTCTTCAGGATCGGTCGCCGCGGCCACTGCCTCGAGCGCGCCGAGCGCGCAAAGCGACAACGGTTCCGGACGGCTCGGCATCTGGGACCTCGCCTCCAACGCGCTGCGGCTCTCCGACAAGCTTCGCACCATCGACATGGTGGACCGCCGTACCGCCGCCTTGCAAAGCACCTTTGCGCAAATACGCACTGCGCCGGAGGAAAGGATCAAGGCGCTGTCGGCTCGGGGCGATGCCCTCGCCGAGCAGGCGGATTCGTCCGAGGGCGCAGCCTTGAAAGGAGTGCGAGATCAGTTCGACACCCTGGCGTGGCTGTTCAAGCAAACGGCCGCCATCCTTCTCCCATTGAGCCAGGAAGGCGTGCTGCTCGATCAGTATCGACGGAACCTCGGCAGTTGGCGCGACAACGCGAACAGCCAGTACATCGACGCACTGAAAGCGCTCGGAGTGCGTGTCGCCATCTTGCTGGCATTGCTCGCATTCGTGTTCGCGGCCGGGGTCGCATGGCAACGGGGGGTGCTTCGGTATGTGCACGAGCCGCGCCGACGCTATCAGTTGCTGCTGGTGCGAAGAATCGTTTGCTGGGCGCTGGCAGTGGCCATTCTCGGCTTCACGTTCGCCACGGACCTGGGATCGCTGGCGACGTTTGCCGGCCTCATCACGGCCGGCATCGCAGTAGCCATGCAGAGCGTGCTCGTCTCCATCGTTGGTTACTTCTTCCTCATCGGGAAGTACGGCATCCGGGTGGGCGATCGCGTGCAGGTTGGAAACGTGACCGGCGAAGTGATCGACCTCGGCCTCGTGCGGCTGCATATGATGGAGCTCAGCGGCCACTCGTCGCTCGGGCCAACCGGCCGGGTCGTCGCGTTTGCCAATTCGATCGTCTTCCAGGCTTCAGGCGGCATCTTCAAGCAGATTCCCGGCGTGAACCTGGCATGGCACGACATCACGCTGACGCTGCCTGCGAATGCCGACCCCTCTGCGATGAAGGAGAAACTACTGGCCGCTGCCAACCAGGTGCTGAGTGAATACAGCGAAGACATGGCGCGCCAGACGAAGGAGATTCAGAAGACAACGCCGCTGCAAGGCGGCGCGGCGGCACAGGCGCAGGCACAGGTGCAGCTACGCTTCTCCGCTTCAAGTGTCGAGGCGCTCGTGCGGTATCCCGTGCAGCTACAGCATGCCGCGGAAATCGACGAGCGCATGTCCCGTGAGCTGCTCAAGGAAGTGATGGCTGCGGCCGGCTAAGCCAATGCTCTACCCTCGCTTCAGGCGGCCGCGTTTGGTGCTCACGGCTCCTTCTTCAGCACGATCTCGAGCGAAGCGAACCACGCGGCGAGGTCGGCGATGTCGTTATCGGTGAGCGGCTTCGCAACCACCGCCATCACCTCGTGCGCGCGCCTGCCGCTTCGGTAGGCGTTGAGTTGTTCGACGAGATAGGGCTCGGGCTGTCCGGCGAGGTGCGGCGTGTTCGGTGCCACGGCCAAGCCATTGGCGCCGTGACACGGCGTGCACATCTGCGCCTTGGTGCGGCCGGCAGCGACGTCGGCCAACGCAGTCGAGGGAACAGCCGCGAGCGCGACCGCTGCAGCGAGCGCTACGGCCATCCCCGTTGGCGACACGACCGAACCTACTTCACTGCGAATAGCTGATGCGATAGATCGCGCCCGCGAAGTCATCGCTGACGAGCAGCGAGCCGTCCTTCATCACCGCGACGTCGACCGGCCGGCCGCGGTAGAGCCCGTTCTCGTCGAGCCAGCCTTCGGCGAAAACGGTGCTCTTGTCGGCCGTTCCATCGGCCTTGAGCGAGACGAAGTTGATCAGGGCACCGGAAGGCTTGGTGCGGTTCCACGACCCATGCGCAGCGACGAAGATGCCACCTTGGTACTGGGCCGGGAACATCTTGCCGTTGTAGAACGTCATGCCGAGCTGTGCCTGGTGCGCTGGGAACTCGACTTGCGGCTTCGTCCAGTTCGCGGGCGGTTGCATGTCCTTCAGGTCAGGCGCCGCCGCCGTGCCTGCCACCTGCACACTGTTGCCATGAATGTAGGGGTAGCCGAAGTGCTCGCCCCCAGCCTTGGTGATGCGGTTGAGCTCGCCGGGCGGCGTTTCGTCGCCCATGCCGTCGGTCTGGTTGTCGGTGAACCAGACGACCTTGTCCTTGGGGTTGATGTCCATGCCGACGGAATTGCGCACACCGCGCGCCACCACCTCGCGGCCCGATCCGTCGAACGCGTTCAGCCGGATCATGCCGCCGATGCCGAGCTTCTCGTACAGCGCGACCTTGTCCTTGGGTGGCACGTTGTACGGCTGGCCGAGCGTGATGTAGAGCTTGCCGTCGTCGCTGACCCGGCAGGTGCGCGCACCGTGGTTGTAGCTCTCCTCCTCGGGCGGAACCAGCTGGCCCTGCGGCACCACCTCGATGACGGCTACGTCGGGGCCCTCGTAGAAGAATTCGGCGGCCGGGAAGTTGATCACGCGGTTGTGCTCGGCGACGATGAGAAAGCCGTCACGCGTCCAGCACACGCCGTTGGGATTCGTGAACTTGAGACTCGGCGCGAAGCTCTTCACCTCGTCGGCGACGCCGTCGCTGTTGCGGTCGGTCACCGCCCACACCGTGGTCTTGCGCGTGCCGACGAATAGCATGTTGGTGCTGGGCGCCACCGCCATGTGGCGGGCATCGGGCACGATCGCGAACAGCTCGATCTTGAATCCGGGCGGCAGCTTGATGCGCTTCAAATTCTCGCGAATGGCGTCCGCGTTCTTGCCGGTCTGCGGTACGACGGGGATGTTGAGGTCGGTCGTCGCGACCTTCATCTGCTTCAGCTTCTCGAGGTTCTGGACCGGCGGCTGCTGGGCCTGACTGCCGAAGCCAACGAGAAGTGCGCTCGTGAGTGCGGCGGTGGTGACTCCTTTGCGAAATTGCATGGTCCTTCCTCCTGAGCTCTCTGTCGAAGCTGTAGTGTGCAATCTGCACGGAGTAAGACGGTACACCTCCACGGCCAGGATTTGAAGGGGGCAGCGGGAATCCTGCTGAAACGATCTCTATCCCTGACTCAAACGCCGAAGCTGGCGCAGCGATATCTCCGCGATGCTGCGCACCCCCAGCATCGCCATGTTGCGGTCGACCTCGCTGCCGAGTAAACGAATCGCATGCGCGACGCCCGCATCGCCGGCGATCGCCGCCGCGTAGTTGAAAGGGCGCGCGACGAACACGAAGCGCGCGCCGAGCGCGAGCGCCTTCAGCACGTCGGTGCCGCGACGAACGCCGCCGTCGACGATCACCGGAATTTCCCGGCAGGCCGCGACGACGTCCGGCAGGACACGCAACGCCGACACGGTGGTATCGAGCTGGCGTCCGCCGTGATTGGAGACGATCACCGCGTCCGCCCCGTGATCGCGGGCCAGGCACGCGTCGTCGGGATGCATGATCCCTTTGATGACCAGCGTGCCGCGCCAGCGTTCGCGTATGCGCGCGACGTGCGTCCAGTCGAGATGGCCGCGCTCGCCGAAGTCGCGCATCACGCCGCGCGACAGCATCGCCACGCCGCGCTCCGCGTACGAATTCTCGAAGTGCGGCATGCCGTGACGCACGAGCGTGGGCAGGAACGTGCCGAACAGCCACCTCGGTCGCGTGATGCCGTCCCACGCGAGGCGCAGGCTCGGCTTGAGCGGGCTCGTGAAGCCCGCGCGCAGGTTGTGCTCGCGATTCGGCGTGGCCGGCGTGTCGACCGTGAGCATCAGCGTGCGATAGCCCGCCTTCGTGATGCGGTCGACGAGGGGGTCGATGCGCGACGCGTCGCCGGGCAGATAGGCCTGGAACCACGCGTCGGGATTCTCCGCGACGATGTCCTCGAGCCGGATCAGCGAAGATCCCGAGACGACCATCGGGATATTCGCCTGCCGTGCGCAGCGCGCGAGCACGAGGTCGCCGCGGTACGCCGTCATCGCGCTGATGCCCATCGGCCCGATGCCGAAGGGATGCGCGTACGTCTTGCCGAGCAGCTCGACCGACTGCGTGCGATTGCCCACGCCGACCAGCACGCGAGGCACGAAGCCCCATTCCGCGAACGCCGCGCGGTTGTCGCGCAGTGTCACGAAGTCTTCGACGCCGCCCGAGACGTAGCTGTACAGGGGCCGCGGAAGATGGCGCTTGGCGGCGGGCTCGAAGTCGTCGAGCTTGAGGATCCGCCGCAAGTCAGCCATGGGCGCGAGTTTATATTCCTTTTGCTTTGCGCCACTCCGCGAATGCCGCTTTCGTGTCGTCGTTCGGCGGATACGTGCCCGCCAGCTTCGCGCCGCCCTGCACGCGCTCGAGGATGAACGCTTCCATCTTCTCCTGCTCCTCGCACGCCTCGGCGACTTCGTCGGCGAGATGCTGCGGAATCACCACCACGCCCTCGTCGTCGCCGACGATGACGTCGCCCGGGTACACCGCCACGCCGCCGCAGCCGATCGGCACGTTCTGGTCGATCGCGTGGTGATAGAGGAGGTTGAGCGGGGCGCTGCCGCCCGCGCAGTAGATCGGGAAGTCCATCTGCGAAAGCGACCCGCTGTCGCGCACCGGGCCGTCGGACACGAGGCCGGCCGCACCGCGCACCTTGAGCCGCGTGGTGAGGATCTCGCCGCCGGACGCGACGCGCTTCTCGCTGCGGCAGTCGAGGACGAGCACGTGGCCGGGCGGCACGCTCTCGATCGCCTTGCGCTGCGGATGGTTCGGGATTGTCGAACGCGCTGATCTGGTCCAGGTCCTCGCGCGCCGGGATGCTGCGCATCGTGAACGCGGGACCGACGAGGTTGCCGCCCGACGGCTGGTCAGGCGCTTGATGCCCTGGATGTAGACGTTGCGGAAGCCGCGCTTGAACAGCTGCGTGCACAGCGTCGCCGTGCTGACCTTGCTCAAACGCTCCTTGGTCTTGGTCGAAAGTTCCATGATGTCCTCGGGATCTAGTTGGGCTGCGCGCCCGACTTCTTGACGAGCGCGGTCCAGCGCGGGATTTCGCTTTGCATGAGCTTGGTGAGTTCCTCGGGCGAGCTTGCGACGACCTCGATGCCCATGGTGTCCTGCATCTTCTCGCGCGTGTCGGGCGCCTTCAGGATCTTCACGATCTCGCCGTTGAGCTTGTCGACGATCGGCTTCGGCGTGCCCTTCGGCGCGTACACGGCCTGCCACGACGACATCTCGAAGTCCTTGACGCCCGCTTCGGCCATCGTCGGCGTATCGGGCGAGAGCGGCGAGCGCTTCGCGGTGGTGACCGCGAGCAGCCGCAGCTTGCCGGCCTTGACCAGCGGCAGCCCTGCGGTCAGCTGGTCGAACATGAACGTGACGTTGCCGCCGGCGACGTCCTGCATCGCCTGCGGCGTGCCTTTGTACGGAATGTGCGTCGAGCTTCACGCCGATGATGTCGGCGAAGAGCTCGCCTGCAAGGTGCGTCGACGTGCCCGAGCCGGACGATGCGAACGTGCGCTTCTTGTCCGGTTCGCCTTGAGGAACGCGATGAGCTCCTGCACGTTCTTGATGCGGCAGGCTCGGCGTCGACATACAGCGCATTCGGAATGAAGCCGACGAGCGTGACGGGCTCGAAGTCCTTGACCGGGTCGTACGACAGGTCCTTGTACAGGCTCGCGTTGATCGCGTGCGTGCTGATGGTGCCGCCGAGCAGCGTGTAGCCGTCGGGCTTGGCCTTTGCGACCTGGCTCGCGCCGACGCCGCCGGCCTGCGCCGGGCTTGTTGTCGACTACGACGGGCTGCCCAGCGCCGACGACAGGCCTTGCGCGATGGTGCGGCCGATGACGTCCGTGGTGCCGCCCGGCGTGAACGGCACGATGTACGTGATGGGCTTGTTGGGATAGTCCTGCGCCATGGCCGCGAGCGGGGCGGCAGCGCAGGCGGCAGCCAGCGCCGCGAGAGCGATTCGGGTTGTCATGTTGCGGGTCCTCAATGGATTTCGGGATCGGTGGTCTTGCCGGCTTCGCCTTCTTCCTCGAGAAAGTCGAAGTCGCAGCCTTCGTTGGCCTGCGTCACGTGCTTGAGATACAAGCGTGCCGAAGCCACGGGTGTAATGCGGCTTGGGCGCGACCCACGCGGCGCGGCGGCGCGCGAGCTCGGCGTCGTCGACCTTGAGGTTCAGCGTGCGGTTCGGCACGTCGAGCTCGATCAGGTCGCCGTCCTTCACGAGCGCGAGCGGTCCGCCGATGTGCGACTCGGGCGCCACGTGCAGCACGCACGCGCCGTAGCTCGTGCCGCTCATGCGCGCATCCGAGATGCGCAGCATGTCGCGCACGCCTTGCTGCAGGAGCTTCTTCGGAATCGGCAGCTGGCCCCATTCGGGCAGGCCGGGCGCGCCTTGCGGCCCGGCGCTTTGCAGCACGAGCACGCTGTCCTTGGTGACCTCGAGCGCGGGATCGTCGATGCGCGCGGCCATGTCGTTGTAGTCCTTGAACACGACGGCGGGACCGGTGTGCTTGCAGCAGCTGCTTCTCGGCGGCGGCCGGCTTGATCACCGCGCCGTCGGGTGCGAGGTTGCCGCGCAGCACCGCGAGGCCGTCGCTTTCCACCAGCGGATTGCTTCGCGGGCGGATGACGTCGTCGTTGTAGACCGCGCACCTTCGATGTTCTCGCCCAGCGTCTTCGCGTTGATCGTGAGCGCCGACAGGTCGAGCAGATCGGTGAGCCGCGACAGCAGGCCGCGCAGCCCGCCGGCATAGAAGAAATCTTCCATCAGGTACTTGCCCGACGGCCGCACGTTGGCGAGCACCGGCGTCTGCCGCGCGAGCGCATCGAAGCGGTCGAGGTCGAGATCGACGCCGGCGCGGCGCGCCATGGCGATGAGATGGACGATCGCGTTGGTCGAGCCGCCGAGCGCCAGCACGGTGGTCACCGCGTTGTCGATCGCGCGCTGGTCGACGATGTCGCGGATCTTGAGGTCGTCCCACACCATGTCGACGATGCGCTTGCCCGAGAGCGTGGCCATCTGCGCGTGGCGCGAGTCGGGCGCGGGGATCGACGCCGCGCCAGGAAGCGTGAGGCCCATCGCCTCGGTGGCGCTGCGTCATCGTCGACGCCGTGCCCATCGTCATGCAATGTCCCGGCGAGCGCGCGATGCCGTCTTCCACGTCGCGCCAGTCGTCCTCGGTGATGTTGCCGGCGCGAAGCTCCGCCCAGTATTTCCAGGTGTCGCTGCCGCTGCCCAGGTACTGGCCGCGGTAAGTCGCCGCGCAGCATCGGTCCTGCCGGAACGAAGATCGTCGGCAGGTTCATCGACAGCGCGCCCATGACGAGCGCGGGCGTGGTCTTGTCGCAGCCGCCCATCAGCACCGCGCCGTCGGCGGGGTAGCTGCGCAACAGCTCCTCGGTCTCCATCGCCAGCAGGTTGCGATAGAGCATCGTGGTCGGCTTCTGGAACGGCTCCGCGAGCGATATGGCGGGCATCTCGATCGGGAATCCGCCCGCCTGCCAGACGCCGCGCTTGACCTCTTCCGCGCGCTGGCGGAAGTGGCTGTGGCACGAGTTGATCTCGCTCCAGGTGTTGATGATCGCGATCACGGGCTTGCCCATGTAGTCGGAGCGCTCGTAGCCCATCTGCGCCGTGCGCGAGCGATGGCCGAACGAGCGCAGGTCGTTGACGCCGTACCAGCGGTGGCTGCGGAGCTCTTCCGGTTTCTTGCGTGTCTTCGTCATGTGCCTTCCTAAACCGGGTTCACGTAGGCGGTTTTCACCGTGGTGTAGAACTCTTTCGCGTACGCGCCTTGCTCGCGCGGGCCGTAGCTCGATCCCTTGCGGCCGCCGAACGGCACGTGATAGTCGACACCCGCCGTCGGCAGGTTGACCATCACCATCCCGACCGCCGCGTTGCGCTTGAAGTGCGCCGCATGCTTGAGCGAGCGCGTGGCGATGCCCGCCGTCAGGCCGAACTGCGTGTCGTTGGTCACCGCGAGCGCTTCGTCGTAATCCTTCACACGCATCACGCTCGCGACCGGGCCGAACACTTCCTCGCGATTGATGCGCATCGATGGCGTGGTCTCGGTGATGAGCGCGGGTGCGAAGTAGAAGCCCTCGCTGCCGCGCTTCAGGCGCTCGCCGCCCGCGACGACCTTGCCGCCTTCGTCCTTGGCGATCTGCACGTAGCGCAGGTCCTGCTCGAGCTGGCTCTGGTCGACGACGGGGCCGATGTCGGTGCCGGCCTTGAGCGCGTCGTCGATGGTGAGTGCGGCCATCTTCTTCGAAAGCGCCTCGACGAACTTGTCGTGGATGCCGGCGGTGACGATGAGGCGCGACGCCGCCGTGCAGCGCTGGCCCGTCGAGAAGTACGCGCTCTGCAGGCAGACGTTCACCGCGACGTCGAGATCGGCGTCGTCGAGCACGACCTGGGCGTTCTTGCCGCCCATCTCGAGCTGCACTTTCTTCATCGTCTCGATCGCGGTCTTCGCGATGTTCGTGCCGGTCGGCACCGAGCCCGTGAAGCTGATGGCATCGACGTCGCGCGAGCGCACGATCGCGTCGCCGACGACGGAGCCGCGGCCCATCACGAGATTGAACACGCCCGGCGGCAGCGACGTGCGCGAGATGATCTCCGCGAGCGCCCACACCGATCCCGGCACGAGGTCCGCCGGCTTGATCACCACGCAGTTGCCGAAGGCGAGGGCAGGGCGCGATCTTCCACGCGGGAATCGCGATCGGAAAATTCCACGGCGTGATCATGCCGACGACGCCGATTGGCTCGCGCGTGATCTCGACGTCGATGCCGGGACGCACGGACGGCACCAGCTCGCCGTGCGCGCGGATGCGCCTCGCCCGCGAAGAACTTGAAGATGTAACCCGCACGTGCGGCTTCGCCGATGCCCTCGGCCTTCGTCTTGCCTTCCTCGCGCGAGAGCAGGGTGCCGAGCTCTTCCTTGCGGGCGATGAGCTCGTTGCCGATCTGGTCGAGGATGTCGGCGCGCTGCTGCACGCCGGCGAGCGACCACTTGGGAAACGCGGCGCGCGCCGCGGCGATCGCCGCTTCCGCCTGCGCGCGGTCCGCCTGCGTGTAGTCGGCGATCACGTCCGTCGTGTTGGACGGATTGACGTTCGGCGTCGCGTTGGCGCCGTCCACCCATTGCCCGTTGATGAAATTCTGCTTGCTCATGTTGGATCCTCCTCGCGAACTAGGTTACTCGTTGCGGACGTGGACGCGCCGTTACTCCGGCTGGATGTTGGCGTCCTTCGCCACCTTCGCCCACTTCTTCATTTCCACCTGGAGGAAGTCCGCGAATTGCTGCGGCGTGCCGCCTGCGGTCTCGATGCCCGCGTCGTTGATCTTCTTCTTGATGTCGGGCTGCGCAAGGCCCGCGTTGAACTCCGCATTGAGCTTGGCGACGACATCCTTCGGGCGTGCCGGCAGGCGCGATGACGCCGCCCCAGGTGCTCGTCTCGTAGCCGGGCAGGCCCGCTTCCGCCATCGTCGGGATGTCCGGCACGCTCGGAACGCGGCTCGCCGTCGTGACCGCGAGCGCCTTCAGCGCGCCGGTCTTGATGTGCTGCTGGACGGCGGCGAGCGTGTCGAACATCACCGACGTCTGGCCGCTCATGAGGTCCGGATGCGCGGCGGTGCTGCCTTTGTACGGGATGTGCGTCATCTGGATGCCGGCCATGCTGGCGAACAGCTCACCCGACATGTGCGGCGCACCGCCGTTGCCGCTCGACGCGAACGAGAGCTTGCCCGGATTCGCCTTGCCGTAGGCGATCAGCTCCTTGACGTTGTTCACCGGCAGCTTGGGATTGACCACCAGCACGAGCGGGACGACGTGGGTGAGGATGACCGGCTCGAAGCTCTTCACGGTGTCGTACGGCAGCTTCTTGAACATCACGGGATTGATCGCGTGGCTGCTCGCGACCAGCGCGAGCATGTGGCCGTCCGGAGGCGCAGTTGCGACGGCCTGCGTCCCGATGGTGCCGGTGGCGCCGGCCTTGTTGTCGATGACGACGGGCTTGCCCCAGTCCTTGCTCATCTTGTCGCCGGTCAGGCGCGCGACGAGATCGATGGCGCCGCCGGGCGACGCCGGGACGATGATCGTGATGCTCTTGGAGGGAAAGCTGGCGGCGGCCTGCGCGAAGGCGGGCGTTGCCGGGAGAAGCGAGAGCGCGGCGAGCGCCGCGGCGAGAGTCGACTTGGTCATGGGTTCCTCCTCATGTGACGCTTGGATGATAGCGCTAGCATGGCGGCTTTGTCAACACGCCGCAGCCATCTTGCGCCGGCTACGTCGTCTGGCGGTCGACGATCGTAAACCCGACATCGACGATCTTGTCCGCGGGCGCTTCGCCATCGATGCGCGCGAGTATCAGCTCGGCGGCGCGCCGTCCGATGGCGGTGCGGTCGATGCGAACCGTCGACAGCGCGGGAAACGTGTGCTGCGCGAACTCGAGGTCGCCGAAGCCGATCAAGGCGAGATCGCGCGGGACTGCGAGGCCGCGCGAGCGTGCTTCCTCGAGTGCGCCGTGCGCAAGCAGGTCCGAGCTGCAGAACACCGCGGTGGGCTTGGCGCCTTTGGCATACAGCGCCGCCAATCCTTGGCGACCCAGGGTGAGCGTGGACGGCGCCGGCACGGTGACGACCTCCGCGTCGTGGCAGCCCTGCAGCGCGAGCTCTCCCAGGAAGCCGCGCTGCCGCGCAAGCGCGCGGGCGTCGTCCGCCCAGATCAGGCCGAAGGCGCGATGCCCGCGCGCGAAAAGGTGGCGCGCGACCGCGGCGCCGACGTCCTCGTGGGAGAACCCGACCAGCATGTCGATCGGCGTCGGTGTCATGTCCCACGTCTCGACGACGGGAATGTTCGCGGTGATGAGACGCTGCCGCACCTGCGGCGCGTGGTTGATGCCGGTGAGGTAGATGGCGTCGGGACGGCGGCTCAGGATCGCGGACAGGAGCGCTTCCTCGCGCGTCGCCGGGTATCCGGACAGGCCGAGCAGCACCTGGTAGCCCGCTTCCCACAGCCGGTCCGTCAACGCCTGCACCGTGTCGACGAAAATGGCATTGGTGATGGAGGGCACGACGGCGGCGACGAGGCGCGTGCGCTTGGAGGCGAGGCCGCCGGCGAGCAGGTTGGGAACGTAACCCGTGCGGTCGATGACCTGCTGCACGTGCGCGAGCGTGTCGGCAGTCACGAGTTCGGGCCGGTTCACGACGCGCGACACGGTGATCGGCGACACGCCTGCGATCTTCGCGACGTCGGCGAGCGTGACGGAGCCCGTTGCGCGGGTCGAAGTGCCGTTCCGGCGCGGCTTGATATTTGTATTCGGTTTGCTGGCCATCCGGAGATGATAGCGTTAGCATTGCGGGAAGTCCAGCCAGCCTCTCTGCGACAATGCGCAGGTGTCGCGCGCCGAACGCCTGCTTGCATTGCTCGAGACCCTGCGGCGCCATCGGCGACCGGTGAGCGGCGCGTCGCTGGCATCGGATCTCGGCATCAGCCTGCGCACGCTGTACCGCGATATCGCGTCGTTGCAGGCGCAGGGCGCGACGATCGACGGCGCACCGGGACTAGGGTACGTCATGCGGCCCGGCTTCGTGCTGCCGCCGCTCATGTTCGCGGAGGACGAAATCGAGGCGCTCGTCCTGGGGTCACGCTTCGTCGCCGACCGCGGAGACCCCGCGCTTGCGCGTGCCGCACGCAGCGCGATGGCGAAGATCGCCGCTGTGCTGCCGTCGACGGCGCAAATCCACGCCGATACGTCATCGCTGCTGATCGGCCCGGCGACCGCAAGCGCGGATCGCACGCATGTCTACACGGTACGCACGGCCATCCGCAGCGAGCGCAAGCTCGCGCTTGCGTATCGCGATCTTGCCGAACGCCATAGCCGCCGCACGATCTGGCCGTTCGCGCTGGGATTCTTCGACCGAGCGCAGGTCGTCGTCGCATTCTGCGAGCTGCGCCAGGACATGCGGCACTTCCGTGTCGACAGGATCATGTCCGCGACGGACACGGGCGAAAGGTATCCGCGCCGGCGCCACGATCTCATGAAGGCATGGCGCAAGCTCCAGTCGATCGACGCGACTGCTGACGAAAACTGACACGGGTGCTCCCGACAATGGCGCCATGCCAGCCGCGATCGGCGCGGACGGCGACACCAAGGAGAGCACCATGCCCGACGCCAGCTTCGTCATCCTGTATGTGAACAGCCCGGCGCAGAGCGCCGCGTTCTACCGCGACCTGCTCTCACGCGAGCCGATCGAGTCGTCCGCGACGTTCGCGATGTTTGCGTTGCGCGAGGGCATGATGCTCGGCCTGTGGTCCCGCCATACCGTCCGGCCGGCTCCCGCAGCGATGCCCGGCGGCACCGAGGTGGCGTTCACCGTCGACGCTCCCGCCGACGTCGACCGCACGCACGCGTCATGGCGGGCCAAGGGACTCGCGATCGTGCAGCCGCCGGAGAACCTCGACTTCGGCCGCACGTTCGTGGCGCTCGATCCCGATGGCCATCGGCTGCGGATCCTCGCGCCTGCGTGATAGATTCGACCGCATGCCGGTGGCCGCCGATCCGCACCGAAAATTCCCGGCGAGCTTCCGGCGCTTCCTGTGGACGCGGCTCCTCGGCGGCACGGCCAACCAGATGCTCATGGTCGCGCTGGCCTGGCAAATGTACGACCTGACGGGCAGCGCGTTCGACCTCGGACTCGTCGGCCTCGCCCAGTTCATCCCCGCATTGATCTTCACGCTGCCTGCCGGACAGTGGGTCGATCGCGTCGACCGCCGGGGCGTTCTTGCGGCGGCGCTCGTGTGCCAGGCGATTGCCGCCGCGGTGCTGTCGGTCGGCACCTATGCAGGCTGGGTCGGACGCGACGTGATCTTCGCGATGTGCGCGGTCCTCGGCGTGGCACGCGCGCTGCAGATGCCGTCTTCGCAGGCGCTGGTGCCGGCGCTCGTCGGCGTGGACGCGCTGCCGCGCGCGTTCGCGGCGAGCTCCGCACTTCTCAAGATCGCGGTGATCGGCGGTCCGGTGGTCGGCGGGCTGCTGTACGCCTTCGGCGCGGAAGTCGTCTACGCGACGTGCCTCGCGTTCCTGGTGGCCTCGCTCGCGTATACCGCCGCGATTCCGCGCGTCGCGCCGTCGACGACGGCGCTGCCGGTGTCCGTGGAATCGCTGATGGCGGGCTTTGCGTTCATCTGGCGCAAGAAGCAGGTGCTGGGCGCGATCTCGCTCGATCTCTTCGCGGTGCTCCTGGGCGGCGCGACCGCGTTGCTGCCCATCTACGCCAAGGACATCCTGCTCACCGGCCCGTGGGGCCTCGGCGTGCTTCGCGCAGCGCCTGCGGTCGGTGCGCTCGCCATGGGGCTGCTGCTCGCGCAGCGGCCGCTCGCGCGTCACGTGGGCCGGCGGATGTTCATGTCCGTCGCGATCTATGGCGCATCCATCGTCGTGTTCGGCTTCTCGCGCGACTTCGTGCTGTCGTTCGTGGCGCTTGCCGTGGGCGGCGGGGCGGACATGGTGAGCGTGGTGGTGCGCCAGACGCTCGTGCAGCTCGACACGCCGGACGACATGCGCGGCCGGGTGAGCGCCGTCAACGGTGTGTTCATCGGCGCGAGCAACGAGCTCGGCGAATTTCGTGCGGGCACGATGGCGGCCGCGATGGGCCCGATCGTCGCGACGGTCGTGGGCGGCATCGGCACGCTGATCGTTGCGGCCTTGTGGATCAAGTGGTTCCCTGCGCTCGCCAGGCGCGACAGGATGATGGACTGAATCAGCGACGCTTGCGCAGCATGCGCCAGATGGCCGCCGCCACGCCGGCAACGGCGATCGCACCCCATGCCCTTGTCGCGATGTCCGACGGATGCAGGCGCGGCTTCAGGAGATCGTCGTCGCGCAGCGTTTCCGGAAATGGCCGCGGCGGTACGGGCACGACCTGCATCTGCGACCGGTCCGCCGGAAGGCGCGCCTGGTATTCGCCGAGCGAAACGACCGGTGCGTCGCCGAATGCGCGGCTCGACGGAAACTGCGGGATGCGCAGGAACGCGATCGCCTCGACGTCCTCCGCGAGCATGCGCCCGAGTCGTCCCTCGCAGCGCTCGCCCTGCACCAGTGCCATGACGCTTGCGTACGCGTCCTCCATCGCGGCCGCTGGCATGAGGCGCGTCTGGTCGGTGCAGAGGTAATCGAACGCGACCTTCGCGCGTGCCAGCGAGCGCTCCCTTGCGATCATCAGCGGAAAGGCAAGCCATCCGAGCCAGCGCCACGTCGGCCCGCGCCGCGGGATCGGCCATCCGAGCGCGCGCAGCGTATCGACGCTGATGCTCGTGCAGTTGGCATCGGGGTGGTAGTAGGTGAGCTGGTGACGATAGAACTGGTTGTAGACGCGGCCGAGCGCGGATTGCACGAGCGCCGCCGCGCGCGCATCGCGCAGCACGAGGACGAGCAGGTAGCTCGGCCGATACCAGCTCTGCCCGCTGTTGAGGTCGCCGAGATAGGCATCGAGCGGGACGGGTGCCGCGACGATGCCTTTCTCGCTCTCCGCGTCGAGCGTGTAGAAATTGTCCACGAGCCAGTTGCCGATGCGCCCGTCGCTTCGCACGCGGCCGGTCACGATCGCGAAGTGGCCGGCGTGCGCCTCGTCGTCGTCGCCCTGCGCGCCGTTGACGATCAATCCCAGCAGCGGCCGGTCGCTCCAGTCGGCCGCATCGTCGCGCTGCCATAACGTCCACGCCGCGTACGGCGATCGGCCGCCGCCGTGCCGGCGCTTCGCGCATCAGCGCGCGCATGGCGAGTGCGGGTGACGTGTCGATCGAGCGCGCCGGCGGGCGATGCGACAGCGAGAAGTCGTCGGGCCACACGGTGCGAAGCTCGAACGCGTCGCCGTCGCGCGTGCCGCGCACGGTGAGCGAACGGCCGGCGAAATACGCGACCGAGCGCTGGTCGAAGTACGAGCGGTTGAGCGGCAGCTTGTCGACGGGCCGCAGCGCGAGGCCGTCGATGGTGCCGCCGTTGTCGCGACATGCGTGCATCGCGCAGGACGTGCGGGGCGCCGATCCACACGAGCGGCGGATATTCCACCGTGTCGCCCGTATGCGAACCGGCCCACGCTCGCACGTCCTCGAACGTCGCCACACCTTTGCCGAACGACGCGAGCGGTGCGTCGTCGACCGGCACTGCGATCGTCTCGCCGTTGAAGTACCACCGCGCCTGGCGCAGGGTGCGCTCGCCCGCGGTCGCGCCGGTGGCGACGCGAAACGTCGATGCGGGGAACAGCCCGATCTCGTGCTGCGAGCAGCGGCGACGTCATGGCCGTCGCGCCCGCGAGCGTCAGGCCGTCACTTCGCGCGCCGTGATCCTGTATTTGAACGTGTCGGGGTCGAGGCTGTCGACGCGCTCGCCGCGTGTTTCCGCCTGCGGGTACATGAGGAACGGCAGCTTTGCACCGCGCGATCCGGGCAATGCGACGTCGTGCGCGAAGTTGTAGCCGATCCAGTTGCCTTCCCACGCACCGAACAGCGCGCGATCGACCGGCGCGACGACGTCGTGCCTGCGGTCCTTGATCCACTCGGCGGTCTCCTGTCGCATCACCTTGGCGACATCAGCCGGGTCCATCGCAACCCAGCCGTAGGCGGCGAGCCACACCTCGGCGCGGCAGTGCTGCGCTTTGGAAATGTCCGGGCTTCCCGCGCCCAGCTCCTTGTAGCCGAACGCCGACTTCGCGACGCGAATGCCGTAGATGTCGCGCGCGGGGATGCCGGACGCACGACACAGTCCGACGAACAGCGCGTTGAGGTCGGCGCACTTGCCGCCCAGGTTGCGCGTCTCGAGCATCGCCCTGATGTCGCCGATGCCGCATCCCTTCACGGCAGGGTCGCGGTAGGTGTTGCTCACCACCCAGTCGTAGATCGCGCGCACCTTGTCGACGTCGGTCAGCTTGTCCGCGGTGATCGTGGCCGCGGTGGCGGCGACGATGCCGTCGGTCCGGATCAGCTCCGTTGCGCCGAGATGCGACGCGAGATCCGCCGGAGGCTGCGGCCGGGTCGCGCGCGACCAGTCGTTGAAGCGGTTGCGCGTGCGCATGCGGCTCACGACCTCGATCTGCGGCGAGCGCTCGTCGTCGGCCCACGTGGCGCGCACCATCTGCGCGCCGCTCGCGGGATCGGTCACCAGGGCCGCCTCGCGCATGTTGCCCGACCACGTCGTCGCCTGCGACTGCTGCCAGTCGGTGTTGACGACAGGCGCCGGAATCCACGCACGCGAGCCGACGTCCGCAAATTCGATCTCGAGGCGCGTGACCACCTCGAACGTCCGCCATTCGGAAGGCGTCGGCGCAAAATTGCGCTGCGAAGCGAACACGCGCAGGGGCAGCGCGCCCGCAATGGACAGCGCGGCGGTCGAAAGCGTGAACGAACGTCGATTCATGAATGCGATCAGCGGAGTGAACGAATGCGCGATTCTACCTTTGGATCGTCCCAGTCGATTTCGCCGGTTGCCACGAGGACGACGCGTCGATCGGGCGTGACGACGAACGTGGACGGAAACACGGTCACGTGCCACGCCGCGCGCAGGCTGCCGTCGTGGTCGCGCACGACGGGGAACGAAACCTTCAGATTCTCGACGAACGGCGCGATGCGCGCGGCGTTCTCCTGGAAGTTGACGGCGACGACTTCGATGCGATCCGTGCCGAGCCGAGTCGCGCAACCGCTGCAGCGCGGGCATCTCGGCGACGCATGGCGCACACCAGGTCGCCCAGAAGTTGACGAGCACGGTGCGTCCCGGCGTAAGTCGGCGAGGCGAAGCTCGGCGCCCGCCGATCGTCGTGGCACGAAGCTCGGGGGTGGCGCCGCCCTCCCACGGCGCGATGGCCTGGGCGTGCACGACAGCGTCGCCGACACCGCTGCCGCCAACGCGGCCGCGCCAATCGCTCGAACGCATCATCGGGCGCGCCGCTTGCGCACCGCGGCTGGCACGTCGCACAATGGAACACGCCGCGGCCGCCTTCGTTGCTTCGCACGATCGTCGTTCCGCATACCCAGCAGGGCGCGCCTTCGCGGCCGTAGGCGAGGAATCGGTAATCCTCGAATGCCATGCCGGCGCGCGCAGCCTTCCGCGCACGCGCGAGGTCGTTGGTGATCCCCTCCTGTGCGGTAGCTCCGGCGCGACACGTCGACGATCGCACGTGCGAGCCGCTTGCGTGCCTCGTCGCCCAGGTCCTGCGGCCGGGCGCTCGCGCGAAGCCCCGCCTCGAAGAGAATGTCGCTGCGAAGGTAATTGCCGAGCCCGCCGATGAACCGCTGGTCGAGGAGGAGGCTCGACAGCGATCGCCCGCGAAAGCGCGCGTTCTCGAGCTGCCGGCGCACGACGGCAGGTGTGGTGGTCGCATCGAGCACGTCCGGACCAAGTGCTGCGATGTACGGGTGACGCTCGACATCGCGCGTGGGCAGGAGATCGATCTGCGTTGCGCTGTAGAGGACTGCGCTGTGCGTCGGCGTGGCGATGATCACGCGCACGGTGCGCCGGTCATCCAAGGCTGGCGGACCTTCGTGGATCTCCCACTCGCCGTACAGCTGGTTGTGGCTGTAGTGGGTGAGGCCGTTGTCGAACTCGATGAGCAGCGCCTTGCTGCGGCTGTAGACGCGCGTGACGCGCGCGCCCTTCAGCGTGCGGGCCTTGCGCGCGAGCCGTGGGACACGGTACTCGATGCGCGTGATCGGCTGGCCGACGAGCGCTCGCGCCAGCGCGTCGGCGCTGCGACGGATTTCGGGGCCTTCAGGCAACGCGGATGCGCGGTGGTCCCGCCACGATTTCACCGATGTCCGCGGCGCGCTCGAAGCCTTCTCGACGAAAGACGTCGAGAACGTCCTGCACGCGCGACGCCTCGCACGCGACGAGCAGGCCGCCTGACGTCTGCGGGTCCGTGAGCAACGCACGCGTTACTTCGCCTGCGCCGGAAGTGAGATCGACGTCGTTCCCGTAGCCCGCCCAGTTGCGGCCGGACGCGCCCGTGACGCAGCCCGCGTGCGCGAGCCGAAGCACGTTCGGGTGCAACGGAACGCGCTCGAAGTCGATGCGCGCGCCCGCGTTCGACCCTCGGCAGATCTCCAGCAGATGACCGAGGAGTCCGAATCCCGTGACGTCCGTCATCGCATGCACGAACGGCAATCCCGCGAGCGCGATGCCTGGCGTATTGAGCTTCGTGGTGCTCGTCGATCATCGTCCGGTAGTCGTCGCTGCGCGAGCTTCTCCTTCTTGAGCGCGGCGCTGTACACGCCGACGCCGAGCGGCTTGCCGAGCACGAGCCGGTCGCCGGGCCGCGCGCCTGCGTTGCGCTTGACGTTGTCCGGATGCGACGAGGCCGATGGCGACGAGGCCGTAGATCGGCTCGACGGAGTCGATCGTGTGGCCGCCTGCGATGGGAATGCCCGCACGCGCACAGACGGACTCGCCGCCGGCCAGGATGTCGCGGATGACGCTCACGCGGGATCGCGTTCACCGGCATGCCGACCAGCGCAAGCGCGAACAGCGGCGTGCCGCCCATCGCGTACACGTCGGAGATCGCGTTGGTCGCAGCGATGGCGCCGAAGTCGTGCGCGTCGTCGACGATCGGCATGAAGAAGTCGGTGGTCGCGACGATCGCCTGCGTGTCGTTGAGCCTGTACACGGCGGCGTCGTCGGACGTTTCGATCCCGACGAGCAGGGCGGCAGGCACCGGCGCGTTGAAGTTGCCGAGGATTTCCTGCAGGACGCCAGGCGCGATCTTGCAGCCGCAGCCGCCGCCATGCGAGAAGGACGTGAGCTTGAGGGGTATCGGGTCGGGAGCGTTCATGTCCGCGATTTTAGCCGTATTGCGCTGCAGCATTCCGCGCTGGCTTTCCGAAGGCCTCGCGATAGGCGTAGCATTCGCGGCAGTCGATGGCCCGAGTGCAGTTAAGAACATCGGGTGTCGCACCGCACAGCGAGGAGCCTGTTTGAAGCCGACGGATATCGCGCAACCCGACTACTTCCACAAGGTCGTCGATTGCCAGTGGGCCTGTCCGGCCCACACCCCGGTTCCCGAATACATCCGGCTGATCGCCGCCGGCCGCTACGGCGACGCGTATCTCGTCAACTGGAAGTCGAACGTCTTTCCCGGCATTCTCGGGCGCACCTGCGATCGTCCGTGCGAGCCCGCGTGCCGTCGCGGCCGCGTCGAGGAGGGCGGCGACCAGAAGGCGAAGCCGGAGCCGGTCGCGATCTGCCGCCTGAAGCGCGTCGCCGCCGATTTCAAGGAAGACATCCGCGACGCCTGCCCAAGCCGGCGACGCAAAAGAACGGCAAGCGCATCGCGTTCGTCGGCGCCGGACCGGCGTCGCTCACGGTCGCGCGCGATCTCGCGCCGCTCGGCTACGAGCTCGTCGTGTTCGACGGCGATGCGCAAGGCCGGCGGCATGATGCGCACGCAGATTCCCAAGTTCCGCCTGCCCGAGAGCGTGATCGACGAGGAGATGGGCTACGTGCTCGACCTCGGCGTCGACTTTCGCGCCGGCCAGCGCATCGACAGCATGCGCGCGCTGCTCGGGCGAGGGCTTCGACGCGGTCTTCGTCGGCAGCGGCGCGCCGCGCGGCCGCGACCTCGACGTCCCGGGCCGCGCGGAAGCCGCGGCGAACATCCACATCGGCATCGATTGGCTGTCGAGCGTGTCGTTCGGCCACACCACGCGCATCGGCAAGCGCGTCATCGTGCTCGGCGGCGGCAACACGGCGATGGACTGCTGCCGCAGCGCGCGCCGCCTGGGCGGCGACGACGTGAAGGTGGTCGTGCGCTCCGGCTACGACGAGATGAAGGCGTCGCCGTGGGAGAAGGAGGACGCGCTGCACGAGGGCATCCCGATCCACAACTATCCTGGTGCCGAAGGCGTTCACGCACGACAACGGCAAGCTCACCGGCGTGACGTTCGAGAAGGTGGCGCCGCAGCGCGACGCGCAAGGGCCGCCGCCAGCTCGTCGCCGACCGGCGAGCCCGACGTGCACTTTCCCTGCGACGACGTGCTGGTCGCGATCGGCCAGGAGAACGCGTTTCCGTGGATCGAGCGCGACCTCGGCCTCGCGTTCGACGAATGGGGCATGCCGGTCGTCGACACGATGACGATGGCGTCGACGCTGCCGAACGTGTTCTTCGGCGGCGATGCGGCGTTCGGCCCCAAGAACATCATCTGGGCGGTGGCGCACGGCCACGACGCGGCGATCTCGATCGACCTGCTCTGCCGCGGCGAGGACCTGCGCAAGCGGCCGCCGCCGCACGTGAACCTCATGTCGCAGAAGATGGGCATCCACGAGTGGAGCTACGACAACGCGATCACCGGCGACCGCCGCTTCCGCGTGCCGCTCAAGGACACCAAGATCGCGCTGCGCGAACATCAAGGTCGAGGTCGAGCTGGGCTTCGATCGCAAGCTCGCGTTCGCCGAGGCGCAGCGCTGCCTCAACTGCGACGTGCAGACGGTGTTCACGGACAAGCTGTGCATCGAGTGCGACGCGTGCGTCGACATCTGCCCGATGGACTGCATCACGTTCACGGCGAACGGCGAGGAAGCGGACCTGCGCGCGCGGCTGCAGGCGCCGGCGGTCAACCTCGCGCAGGACCTCTACGTTTCCGGCGAGCTCAAGACCGGCCGCATCATGGCCAAGGACGAGGACGTGTGCCTGCATTGCGGCCTGTGCGCCGAGCGCTGCCCGACCGGCGCGTGGGACATGCAGAAGTTCCTGCTCGACACGCGCGCAGGCGGACGATCGGTGTCATGCCGCAGCACGCGCAAGCCGGCCGTCCCGACCGATCGGTCTCGCGGCGGACTGAACATGCGAACCGATCTCGATCCCGCCATCCGCACCAACGACTTCGTCGTCAAGTTCGCCAACGTCAACGGCTCGGGCTCGGCGTCGGCCAACGGGCTGTTCGCGCGCGCCATCCTGCGCATGGGCGTGCCGGTCGCCGCGCGCAACATCTTCCCGTCGAACATCCAGGGCCTGCCGACGTGGTACGAGGTGCGCGTCGCCGGCGACGGCTGGCGCGGCCGGCGCGGCGGCGTCGACCTCATGGTCGCGATGAATCCGCAGACATGGGAGAAGGACGTCGCCGAGGTCGATCCGGGCGGCTACCTCTTCTACGACTCGACCAAGCCGATGCCGCCGTCGCGCTTTCGCGACGACATCACCCCGCTCGGCATCCCGCTCACCGCGATCTGCAACGCCGAGTACACCGACGCGCGGCAGCGCCAGCTCTTCAAGAACATCATCTATCTCGGCGCGCTGTCGGCGTTGCTCGACATCGATCCCGCCGCGATCGACACGCTGTTCGGCGAGCAGTACAAGGGCAAGGAAGTCGCTGCTCGAGTCGAATCGCAAGGCGTTCCGCATGGGGCGCGACTACGCGCTCGCGAATTTCGCGTGCCCGCTGCCCGATCCGCGTCGCGCGCAGCGACCAGGTCGGCGACGCGCATCTTCATCGACGGCAACAGCGCCGCGGCGCTCGGCAGCGTGTACGGCGGCGCCACGGTGGCCGCGTGGTATCCGATCACGCCGTCGTCGTCGCTCGCCGAGGCGTTCCAGAAGTACTGCCGCAAGTTTCGCACCGATCCCGACATCGAAGAAGAAGCGCTACGCGATCCTGCAGGCGGAGGACGAGCTCGCGTCGATCGGCATGGTGATCGGCGCGGCGTGGAACGGCGCGCGCGCGTTCACGACGACGTCGGGACCCGGCGTGTCGCTGATGCAGGAGTTCCTCGGGCTCGCGTACTTCGCCGAGATTCCGGTCGTGCTGTTCGACGTGCAGCGCGGCAGCCCGTCGACCGGCATGCCGACGCGCACGCAGCAGGCGGACCTCATCTCCTGCGCGTACGCGTCGCACGGCGACACCAAGCACGTGATGCTGCTGCCCGAGGACCCGACGGAGGCGTTCGCGTTCGGCGCGCAGGCGTTCGATCTCGCCGATCGCCTGCAGACGCCGATCTTCGTGATGCTCGACCTCGACATCGGCATGCAGGATTGGCTGACCGAGCCTTTCACGTGGGACGACGCGCACGCGGATGGACCGCGGCAAGGTCATGACGCGAAGCCGACCTCGACAGCGGGCCGCGACTTCGGCCGCTACCTCGACGTCGACGGCGACGGCATCGCCGTATCGCACGTATCCGGGCACGCATCCGACCAAGGGCAGCTACTTCACGCGCGGCACCACGAAGGACCGCTACGCGCGCTACACGGAGGAGGGCCCTGCGTACGTCGACAACATGCAGCGGCTGCTGCGCAAGTTCGAGACCGCGAAGTCGCTGGTCCCGATGCCCGTGATCACGAAGGCGAGCAAGCCGACCAAGAGCGGCGTCATCTAGTTCGGTTCGACCGGCGCGGCGATGGCGGAGTCGCTCGCGGCGCTCGAGCTCGACGGCATCCACCTCGACCAGCTGCGGCTGCGCGCCTTTCCGTTCGCCGACAGCGTCGCCGACTTCATCGCCGCGCACGATCGCGTGTTCGTGGTCGAGCAGAACCGCGACGCGCAGATGAAGTCGCTGCTCGTCAACGAATGCGGCATCGACCCGTCGCGCCTCATCTCGGTGCTGCACTACGACGGCACGCCGATCACCGCGCGCTTCATCACGAGGGAGATCGCCGAGAAGGCGCGACTGTTCAACGTGACGCCGTTGCGTCGATCGGGTGCTGCATGACCTATCTAGCCAAGCCGAAGATCCACCACCCGTCGCTGCCGCGCAACGCGCTCGGCTACACGCACCGCGACTACGAGGGCGCGATCTCGACGCTGTGCGCCGGTTGCGGGCACGACTCGATCTCCGTCGGCGATCATCCAGGCGTTCTTCGAGCTCGACGTGGCGCCGCATCGCGTGGCCAAGCTCTCGGGCATCGGCTGCTCGTCGAAGACGCCGACGTATTTCCTCGGCAACTCGCACGGCTTCAACAGCGTGCACGGCCGCATGCCGTCGGTGCTGACCGGCGCGGCGCTCGCCAATCGCGACCTGATCTACCTCGGCGTGTCGGGCGACGGCGATTCGGCGTCGATCGGCCTCGGGCAGTTCGCGCACGTGATGCGGCGCGGCGTCAACATGGTGTACATCGTCGAGAACAACGGCGTGTACGGCCTCACCAAGGGCCAGTTCTCGGCGACCGCCGACAAGGGCAGCAAGAGCAAGCGCGGCGTGGTCAACAGCGACGAGCCGATCGACCTCGCGGTGCTCGCGATGACGCTCGGCGCGACGTTCGTCGCGCGCGGATTCTCGGGCGACAAGGAGCAGCTGGTGCCGCTCATCAAGGCGGCGGTGGCGCATCACGGCGCCGCGTTCATCGACGTGGTGAGCCCGTGCGTGGCGTTCAACAACCATCCGGGCTCGACCAAGAGCTACGACTACGTGCGCGAGCACAACGACGCGGTGAACCGCCTCGACTTCATCTCGCCGCGCGCGGAGATCACGACGAGCTACGCGCCCGGCGACGTGCGCAGCATCATGCTGCACGACGGCGGCACCATCCGCCTGCGCAAGGTGGACGAGGACTACGATCCCGTCGAATCGCGCCGCGGCGCATGGGCTATCTCGAGGCGCGGCGCGAGGCGGGCGAGGTCGTGACCGGACTCCTGTACCTGCATGCCGACAGCGCCGGACATGCACGACGCGCTCGACACGGTCGACGCGCCGCTCAATGCGCTTGGACGACGCCGATCTGGTGCCGGGCAGTGCAGCGCTCGCGGAATCAACGAGTCGCTGCGCTAGGCGCTATTCGACCAGCCGGTCGGCGCGCAGCAGCAGCGGTTGCGGGATCGTCAGGCCGATCGCCTTGGCGGTCTTCAAGTTGATGACGAGCTCGAGCTTCGAGGGCTGCTCGATCGGGATATCGCCGGCTTTCGCGCCTTTGAGGATGCGATCGACGTCCGCCGCGATGCGCGCGTAAATGGCGACCCGCGACGGGCCGAAGGCGATGAGGCCACCGTCGTCCACCTGATCGGGCCACTCGTACATCGCCGGCAGCTTGTAGCGGTTGGCGAGTTCGATGATCTGACGGCGGTCGCGTACGAAGAACGTGGTGGACGCAACGAACAGCAGCTGCGCACGCACCTGCATCGATCTTGTCGAAGGCTGCGCGATAGTTGCCTTCGCGCACCTCGATCGGCGAAGAGATCGATGCCGAGGCCCGCGGCCGTCTTGCGCACTTCTGGCACCTGCTCGCGCGCGACGTTCGGGTCGTCGGGCAGCAGCAGCGCCATGCGCTTTGCGCCCGGCACCAATTGCGCGAGCAGCTCGAGCTTTCTTCGCCGCGAGGGTTCCGTCCGGCGCAATGAGGATGCCGGTCATGTTGCCGCCGGGCTGCGCGAGGCTCGCGACGAATCCGCCCTTGACCGGATCGAAGTTGCCGAAGAACACGATCGGTACGGTCGCCGAGGCCGCCTTGGCCGCGCGCACGGCAGCCGCGCCGACCGCGATGATGACGTCCACTTTGCTCGCGACGAGCTCTTGTGCCAGCGCCGGCAGGCGGTTGAGCTTGTTGCCGGCGAAGCGGACGTCGACCGCGAGATTCTGGCCTTCCACGTAGCCAAGGTCGCTCAGGGCGCGTTTCATGCCCCCAGTCATCGTCTCGTCGCCGCCCGCTGCCGTGGGGCGCAGGATGCCGATGCGATGGACGCGCGGCTGCTGCGCGACGACTGGGCGCGAAACAACCAAGAGCGGGGAAGCGGCGGCGACTGCGAGAAAACATCGGCGACTGGTCATCGCCAAAGTATTGCCGCGGCGGCGCGGCGCGTCAAATCGATGCGGATCGCGCTACATCTGCTTGAACAGGTGCACGTAGTTCTCGCCCACCGGCAGCGTCTCCGTGCGCTGCTTCAAGCGCACGCTCAGGTGCCCGCGCACGTCGCGGCTGACGCCGGCGATCTGCTTCACGCTGACGAGCGCCGACCTGTGGATCTGCCAGAAGGCCTGCGGGTCGACTTCCTCGGCGAGCGCCTTCAGCGGCCGGCGGATGAGCGCTTCGGAGTCCGGCGTGACCACGAGCGTGTACTTGTGGTCCGCGCGGAAGTAGCAGATCTCGTCCACGGTGATGAGGCGCAGCGATTCGCCCTGGGCTGCCGTGATCCAGCGCAGGTAGTCCTTGCGCTGCGTGAGCGATGCGAGCGACTGCAACAGGCCGGTCAGGTCGGCAGGTGGACCGGCGACGCGTGCCTTGAGGCGGGCGATGGTGGCGTCGAGGCGCGACGCCGTGAACGGCTTCATCACGTAGTCGACGGCGCCCTGCTCGAACGCCGCGACCGCGTATTTGTCGTACGCCGTGACGAACACGACGTGGCATCTGGCGCTGACCTTGCGCGCGACCTCGAGACCGCTCGCACCCGGCATCTCGATGTCGAGGAACACGATCGAGGGGGCAAGCTCTTCCACCGCGCGACACGCCGCGCCGCCGTCGCCGACTTCCGCGACGACGTCGAGCTCCGGCCACTGCGTTGCGAGCATCTCGCGAAGCTCGCCGCGAAGCACCTCCTCGTCCTCAGCGATGATCGCGGTCGTCGTGGCCATGCGGAATGTCGAGTGTGACGATGTTGTCGTCGCCGCGGCTGCCGATCGACAGCCGCGCAGTGTTGCCGTACAGCGTGGACAGGCGCTCCCGCAGCGCCGCGAGCTTCGCCTCTGCCGCCGCGGACGACTCGCGCGACCCGCCGGCCGTCGCGACCTCGAAGCGCAGCATGCCGTCGCTGACGCGCACCGCGATGCGAAGCGATCCTTCCTCGGCCACGCTCGCGAAGGCATAGTCGACGAGCGGCAGCAATACCATCGGCGGCATCGCAGCACCGCCTGCCGCGGCGCCGAGGTCCATGTTGAACGTGGGGCCGCGGCCCTCCCGCAGGCGGTGGATGTTGACCCACGCATGCGCAAGCTCCGCCTCCTTGGCGACGGTCGAGCCCGACTCGCGCAGGTGCGGCAACGCCGCACGCAGGTAGATGATGAGCTCGTCGATCAGCCTCGTCGCATTCGACGGATCCCTCCTGTGGATGCGCTCGACGGCCGCGAGCGTGTCGAACAGGAACTGCGGCTCGATGCACGCCTGCATCGCCTGCAGGCGCGACTCCTGCGTGCGGCGCACGAGCTGCGCCCGCTCGAGCTCGCGGGCATTGAGGCGCGCGAGGCGCTGCGATGAGCGCCGGCGGAACCGGTAGCCCGCGGTGATGAATCCGCAGATCAGCAGGCTGTCGGGCAGCATGTTGGCCGACCGCGCACCCGGCGGCCAGTCGTCCATGCTGCAGCCGCACTCGCGCATGCCGAGGAGGGGCGCGCTCGCCGTGAAGAGAATCTCGCCAAGGATGGCCGCGGTGATCGCTGCGATTGCATACGGCGCCACTGCATTCTCGTCGCCGCCCGCGTACGCATCGGCAACGCCCAGCCCCATGGCGAGCAGCACCATCGGGAGCAGCGCCTCGTACACGAAATGCGCGGCGGTCTTGCCGATGTCGATCGTCGCGTGGCCGAGCGCCCAGCCCAGCATGTTCGCGAGTCCCCACGCGAGCGCCAGTGCGACGGCGATGGCGAAGTGGACCGCCGGCACCGCGATGCGCGGCATCGTGCGCGGGGCGGTCGCGATGCTCACTGGACTTCCCTCGCGCACTACGTGCTTCGGGTCTGATTCGCCCTCGGGGCGGCCCTTCGGGCTCATGCCGCCAGCACCGCTGCGGGCGCTGCCTGGGCCGGCACCTCGATCGTGGCCGTGACGCCGCCGTGAGGATTCTGCGCAAGCAGGAAGCGCGCGTTGCCGCCGTAGACGGTGGACAGCCGCGCGCGCACGTTGGCGAGCCCGACGCCCGCGCCCGAGCTCTCCGACAATCCGGCGCCGGTGTCGACGACCTGCACCCGCAGCTTGCCGTCGCCGACGCGCGCGAGGATGCGGACTTCACCGCCATCCGGCAGCGGCGTCAGGCCGTGGCGGATGGCGTTCTCGACGAGCGTGACGAGCATCATCGGCGGAAAGGAGAGGCTCGCGATGGTCTCCGGGACGTCGGTGCGAATCGACAGCCGCGCGCCCATGCGGATCTTCTGCACGGAAAGGTAGGCGAGGGCGAGCGCCAGCTCGTGGCCGATGGTCGAGTCGGTCTTGCGCATGCGCGGCAGCATGGCGCCGAGGTAGCGCGACAGGTGCTCGAGCATCGCGTGCGCGGCGGGCGGATCGGTCTTGAAGAGCCGCCGCACGTTGGCGAGCGTGTTGAACAGGAAGTGAGGCTCGACCTGCGCCTGCATGACGAGGAGCCGCGCCTCGGCCAGCTCGCGCGTCAGCTGCTCGCGCCGCATGTCCTCGTCGTGGAGGCGCGCGGCCGCGTCCTCTTCGCTGATGAAGAAGAAGTAGCCGAGGACACCCGCCGCGATGACGTGGCTCCACAGCACCATCGCCGAGATTTCCTTCAGCAGCGTCGGCGCATCCTTCTCGCCGACCCACATCCATCCGAGGACCGGGCCGGCCAGGATGTTGCCGAGGGCAAGGCCGACGAGGACGGCGACGGCAAGCACCGCGATGCGCGACGCGGTCCGGGCGGGCGCCCAGTTGCCGGCGACCACAACCGCGGCCCACACCGAGCCGAAGAACAGGAAGAGGTAGGCGTACTGCATGGCGAACGCGGCGAGAACGCCGCCCCACGGCTTGCCCGTGAGGTAACGCATGATGGCGTGGCCGCAGGCCGCCACGGCGACGATGCCGCAGAAGACCGCGAACCGGCGCAGCGTGAAGCCGTGCAGCGTGCGGGCGACGATGGCCTTGTTGCGCATCGCGGTCATGATCGTGTCCTCCGCTTGTGGCGGAATGTCAGGCCGGTGGGGTCATGCCCCGTGGCGGATGACCGTATGGTAACCGGGGCGTTGCCAGGCAGCGCCCGCCCGGCGACGAACCGCCCATCGCGACGACCAAGCGGCTCGTGAGCGGATCGAACCGGTCTCTGACGGCGACATGCGCGGTCGAGCTCTGGATGCGAGCGGTTAGAATCGCCGCATGAGGACGTTCGTTCGCATCGGCATCGGCATCGCGGCGGTCCTCCTCCTGCTGGTCGTCGGTGCGATCGTCGCGATCAAGACGATCGATCCCAATACGCTGATCGCTCCCGTTCAAGCGCAGGTGAAGTCGGCGACGGGCCGTGACCTGTCGGTGCGCGGCACCGCGCACGTCGCACTCTCGCTGCATCCTCGCATCGTGCTGACGGACGTAGTGCTCAGCAATGCGCCGTGGGGCACGGCGAGGGAACTCGCGCGCATCGAGCGGCTCGAGCTCGCTGCCGCGCTGATGCCGCTCCTGTCGCGCCGGTTCGAGCTCGAGGAGATCGTGCTCGTCAAGCCCGTCGTCGCGCTGGAGACCGACGGCAAGGGACAGAAGAACTGGCAGCCCCCCGGCGCGTCCGCGGGGCCGCCCCAGGCGGGCGGTGGCGGCGGCAGCCTTGCGGCTGCGATCGCGGTCGGCGAGGTGACGATCAACGAAGGCGTGTTCACGTACCAGGATGGGCCGAAGGCGGCAGTGTCGCGCGTGGTCGTCGACAAGCTCGCCACGCGTTCGCGCCCGCTGGCGTCGAACGTGGATTTGGAACTCCGCGGCAGCGTCGGGGACGTGCCCGTTAGCGTCGAAGGCACGGTGGGCAATTTCGAGACGCTGACGACGCGCACGTCGGCCTATCCCGTCGACGTGAAGGGACACGTGGGCGGGCAGCCCTTCGCGATCGCGGCGCGGATCAAGGCCGAGCCGCCTCGTTACGTGTTCGACGACTTGAAGCTCGCGCTCGGCGCGAACGCCGTGCAGGGATCGTTCTCGGCCGACACGGGCGGGGCGCGTCCGCGGCTCGTGTTCGATCTCGCCGCACCGGCGCTTGCGTTGAGCGCCATTCCCGTTCCCGCCGTCCCCGCGAGCGCGCAAGCGAAGCCGCCGGCCGATGCCGCGCGGCATTACCTCATTCCCGACACCGCGGTGAGCTTCGCGCCGTTGCGCTGGGTCGATGCCGACGGCAAGCTCGCCATCGGCAAGCTCACGCTCGCAAGCGGCAAGACGTTCGCCGACATCAAGCTCGCGTTCACGAATACGGACGCACGCTTCGACATGCCGCAGTTCTCGGTCGGCGCTTTCGGCGGAACCCTGGACGGCAGCGCGAAGATCGACGCGAGCCGCAGCGACATGCCGACGGTCAACGTGAAGGTTGCGGGCCGGGGCCTGTCGCTCGGCGCACTGCTCGCAGCGGCGGGCCATCCGCGCGAGGTGCGTGGCGGCAGCACCGATGTAGCCGTGGATCTCGCGATGCGCGGCGACTCGCCGCACGAGTGGGCGAGCACGGCGACGGGCAACGTGCGTCTCGTGTCCGGCAAGGCGACGCTCGTCAACACGAAGATCGACCCGTCGGTCACGTTGGACAAGCTGAACGAGGCGATCAATCCCTTCCGTGCGCTCGACGCCTCGACGGAGCTCGTGTGTGCGGTGGTGCGCTTTCCGATCGCCAACGGCGTCGCGCACGTGGACCGGTCGATCGCGATGGAGACGAGCAAGCTCGGCGTATCCGCATCGGGCACGCTCGACTTCCGCAACGAGACGCTCGACTTCCAGTTCAACCCGAAGGTGCGCAAGGGCATCTCGATCGACATCGCTGGACTGAACCTCGCGGATCTCGTGCGGGTGACGGGTCCGTTCGCATCGCCGCACGTGGCGATCGATGCCGCCGGCTCGATGAAGATCATCGCGAGCGTCGGGGCGGCGATCGGCACGAGCGGGCTGTCGGCAGTCGCACAACAATTGCTGTCGTGGGCCGACGGCAGCGGACCCGGTCCGTGCCAGGTCGCGCTCGAGGGCGGCGCGTCGCGTGCGGCGCAAAACGCCGGCACTTCGAATGCGCAACCCACCGTGCCGATCGCAAGCGACATCGGCAAGGCGCTGGGAAAGCTGTTCGGCCGCTGAAAGAGGAAGGGGAGACGATGGGACGCCTCACTACGCACGTGCTCGACACCGCTGCCGGCCGCCCGGCCGCGGGCGTGCGCATCACGCTGCATCGCAATCTCGGGGAGCGCTATGCGCTCGTGCGCGACGCCGTCACCAACAGCGACGGGCGCTGCGACGCTCCGCTCCTGGAGGGCGCGGCATTTTCCGCGGGCCGCTACCGCCTCGTGTTCGCCATGGGCGAATATTTCGCGGCGCAAGGCGTTGCGTTGCCCGATCCGCCGTTCGTCGACGAGGTCGTGCTCGACTTCGGCGTCGCGGACGCCGCGACGCACTACCACGTGCCCCTGCTCGTGTCGCCCTGGAGCTATTCGACTTACCGAGGATCCTGATGGAGGCGTACGCACTCGACTGGGTGCAACTCGTCATCCGCTGGGTCCACCTCATCACCGGCATCGCCTGGATCGGCGCGTCGTTCTACTTCGTCTTCCTCGACAACAGCCTGCTGCCGCCGAAGAGCAAGGACGACGCCGATGCGGGCGTCGGCGGCGAGCTGTGGGCGATCCACGGCGGCGGCTTCTACCACGCGCAGAAATATCGCGTCGCGCCCGCCATGCTTCCCGAGCCGCTGCACTGGTTCAAGTGGGAGGCCTACTGGACGTGGATGTCGGGCTTCGCGCTGTTCGTGGTGATGTACTACGCGCACGCCGGGCTCTACATGATCGACCGCAACGTGGCCGACATCGCGCCGTGGCAGGCGATGGCGATCTCCGTTGCGTTGCTCGTCGCCGGCTGGGTGTTCTACGACCAGCTGTGCAAGCGCCTGGGGCTTGCGCGCGAACGCGTCCTCGGTGTCGCGATGATCGCGTTCCTCGCCGCGACCGCGTGGGGCCTCTCGCACGTCTACTCCGGACGGGCCATGTACCTGCAGATCGGCGCGATGATGGGCACGATCATGGCCTGGAACGTCTTCTTCGTGATCATGCCGTCGCAGCGCAAGCTCGTGGAGGCGAAGGAGAAGGGCGTCGCTCCCGATCCCGTGTATGGCCAGCGCGGCAAGCAGCGGTCGGTGCACAACAACTATTTCACGCTGCCCGTGCTGTTCACGATGATCAGCAACCACTACCCGATGACGTTCGGGAACAGGAACGCGTGGCTGGTGCTCGTCGCAGTGCTGCTGATCGCAGCGTACGTGCGGCACTTCTTCAACCTGCGCCACAAGGGGCGCACGGTGTGGGCGATCCCGATCACCGGTGCGATCGCGACGTTGGCATTGGCCGTCGCGATCGCGCCCGCGAAGCCTGCGGCTGCGCCATTCGCATTGGCGGACGTGCACAGGATCGTGTCGGAGCGCTGCGCGACCTGCCATGCGGCGAAGCCGACGCAGGCGGGATTCAACGAGGCGCCGAAGGGCGTGCTGCTCGACACGACGGCATCGATCGTCGCCAACGCGCAGAAGATCAACGAGCAGGCGGTGCTCACGAAAGCGATGCCGATCGGCAACCTCACCGGCATGACCGACGCGGAGCGCGCGACGCTCGGGGCGTGGATTGCGGCGGGTGCGCCCGCGAAGTAGCGGTCAGAACAGCGACGCCTGCGTCGGCAGCTCTTCCTCGCTGTCCGCCGGCGCGGCACTCGCCTCGTTCGCCGGGGCGACCTCGACCGGCTCGATGATCGATGCGTCGTCGTTCTTCACGGCATTCACGCGCGTCGACACGGGATGGAAGCTCATGCGCACTCGCGGGATAGGGCGACAGGAGGTCGGCGACGTCCTCGATCGACCGGTCGAGCCAGCGCGCGTAATCCTCCGGCGCGATGATGAGCGGCATGCGATCGTGCAGCGGACCCATCAGCGCGTTCGCGGGCGTGGTGACGATCGCGCACGTGTCGAGGACCTCGCCGTCGGGCGAGAGCCAGCGCTCGGTCAGGCCCGCGAGCGCGAACACCGCGCCGTCCTTCATGCCGATGCGGTAGGGCTGCTTGCCTCCCGCGACCGCCTTCCACTCGTAGAAGCCGTCGGCGGGAAGGAGACACCGATGCCACTTGAGCGCGTTGCGAAACGCGGGCTTGTCCGCGAGCGTCTCGGCGCGCGCGTTGATCATGCGCACACCGATCGACGGGTCCTTCGCCCATCGCGGCACGAGCCCCCACCGGACCTGCGCGAGCTCGCGGTCGCCGTCGCGCGTCTCGCGCACGACCGGGACGTCCTGCGTCGGCGCGATGTTGTACCGGGGCGCGATCGCGGGCGGCTGCGAAAGCCCGAACGCGAGGGCGATTGCCGCCGGATTCGTGTGCAGCTCGAAGCGCCCGCACATCAGGGACGTACCCCATTACAAGGCCTGTCCCTGTGCTTGGGCACCTCGCAAATTGGGACGGGCCTTGTAATGGGGTACGTCCCTATTTGGAGGAGGGGTCTGCGATCAGCCGGCGCGCGGTCTTCGCCACCTGCAGCGTGTCCCAATACGCGTACGCGCCGACGGCCGCAGCGCCCGCCAGAGGAACCCAGCGCGACGCCGCACTGCCCGCGACGCGCTTGCTGACGCTCACGCCGATCTTGGAGGCCACGTGCTTGATGGCCCCGCTGCTCAATTGCTCGACCACGATGCGCTGGCCGGTGCGCACCGCGAAGTCGCGCATGACCTGGCTGGCCGCATGGCGGAACAGGCAATAGAGCATGTGCGTGCGGGAAAGCTCGGCGGACCGGCCGTACAGGCCGAAGATGTCGGAGACCATCTGCCGCTGCGTCTTCCAGATGAGGTAGAGGTCGGGCAGCACGGTCACCATGCCGAACGGCCCGGGGGGCAGCGCGAGCGACCCCGACAGCAGCGCCGCCTGGCGCGCGGCGGCACGGGCGATCTCGTCGGCGGCGCGGTCGGGGTCGGGAACCTGGTGGGTCTTCGGCGCGGGCACGTGGGAGATCACGCGCTCGATCAGGCCTCCGACGTCTCTGGCGGAGCCGGTCACCGCGGGCAGCGAATTACTCGACGACGAAGTGGCGGATGTGGACATGCAATTCCCAAGATCGGGGCGTACCCAGCTGATTTCTACTATAGGCCGGCCTTGCGGGCGCTACAATCGCACGCCCTCCTTGAGGAACGCTTCCCGATGCAATTCGCCCGTTGGCTGCACGTCATGGGCGTCGTGGTGTGGGTAGGCGGCATGTTCTTCGCGCACATGGCGCTCCGTCCTGCCGTCCAGTCGCTCGCGCCGCCCGAACGCCTGCCGCTCCTCGCTTCGACGCTGTCCCGCTTCCTTGCCTGGGTGGCCGTCGCGATCGTCGCCATCCTCGCAAGCGGCGTCGCCATGATGGCAATGCTCGGTCCCGCCGGCCTGTACGTGCACGCCATGACGGCCGTCGGGCTTGCGATGACCGCGATCTACGCTTACATCGTCGCCGTTCCGCTGCGCATCCTGCGCGGCGGCGTGGGCGCGCGCGACTGGCCCCGTGCGGGTGCGGCGATGCTGCGCATCCGCCAGCTCGTTGCGGTGAACCTCGTGCTGGGCATCGCCGTCATCGCGACGGCATACCTCGCACGATGAGGGTCGGCGTCCCGCGCGAGATCAAGGACGGCGAGCGACGCGTGGGCGTGACGCCCGCCGGGGCGCGTGCCCTGGCCGCCGACGGGCATGCGGTTCTGGTCGAGCGGGGTGCAGGGGCAAACGTCGGCTTCGACGATGGGCAATACCACGCGGCCGGCGCGCAGCTGACCGACGCCGGGGCGGTGTGGACCTGCGAGCTCGTCGTCAAGGTCAAGGAGGTGCTGCCGCCGGAATACCCGTTGCTGTCGGCAGGCACGACCGTCTTCGGCTTTGCGCAGATCAATCGCGACCGCGTGCTGCTCGAGGCCTTGCGCAAGGCGCGCGTCGCGGTGATCGGCTACGAGACGGTGCGCGACGCCAAAGGCCGCGTGCCGCTGCTCGCACCCATGTCCCGCATCGCGGGTCGGCTCGCGCCGCTTGCCGGCGCCGACGCGTTGTCGACCGCGCGCGGCGGCTCGGGCGTGCTGCTGACGGGCGTGGACGACATCCCCGGCGCGATCGTCGTCGTTCTGGGGGCCGGCAACGTGGGAGGCGAGGCGGCGCGCGTCGCGGCCCGGCTCGGCGCGCGCGTCCGCGTCTTTTCGCGCGGCGCAACCCGGCGCGATGCGCTCGCGGCGTCGATCGCCGTCGAAGGCCTCGCGATCGAGGCGCACGGCATGGAAGATCGCCAACGCCTGGAAGACACAATCGCGGATGCGGATCTCGTGGTGGGAGGCGTGCTCGAGCCCGGCACGCTCTCGCCCAAGCTCGTCACGCGCGCGATGCTCCGGGCGATGCGGCCGGGGTCGGCGCTCGTCGACGTCGGCATCGACCAGGGCGGCATCGCCGAGACCTCGCGCATGACCAGGATCTCCGACCCGACCTACGTCGAGTGCGGCGTCGTCCACTACGCCGTGCCGAACATGCCGTCGCTGGTCGCGCGCACAGCGACGCTGGCACTCACGCACGCGACGCTTCCCTACGTCCGGGCGATGGCCGGCCGCGGGATCGAGGCGGCACTTGCCGCCGATGCGGGACTGGCAGCCGGGCTCATGGTGCGCGGCGGCGACATCGTGCACGCAGGGCTCGCCAGGGATGTCGCGTGAGCGCGCAGGGCCGCCCCAAGCGCGAACAAGACCCGCAGCGCGTAGCGCGGAGGGTAATTCAATGAGCGCGCAGGGCCGCCCCAAGCGCGAACAAGACCCGCAGCGCGTAGCGCGGAGGGTAATTCAATGAGCGCGCAGGGCCGCCCCAAGCGCGAACAAGACCCGCAGCGCGTAGCGCGCAGGGTAATTCAATGAAGGTTTTCGGTTTCGCCGGCTGGTCCGGCAGCGGCAAGACGACGCTGATCGAGCGGCTCGTTCCGATACTCGTCGAGCGGGCCGGCAGGGTCTCGCTCGTCAAGCACGCGCACCACGCTTTCGACATCGATCATCCGGGCAAGGACTCGTTTCGCCACCGCGAGGCGGGGTGCACCGAGGTGCTGGTGAGCTCGGCACGCCGGTATGCGGTGACGCACGAGCTCCGGGGCGAGCCGGAGCTCACGCTGACGCAGGCCATCGCCCGGCTCTCCCCGTGCGACCTCGTCCTGGTCGAGGGATACAAGTCGCAGCCGATTCCGAAGCTCGAGGTGTGGCGGCCCGCCGTCGGCAAGCCGCTGCTGCATCCGCGCGACGCTGCGATACGGGGTGTGGCGACCGACACGCCGGAGGTCCTTCGCGACGCCCCGCTGCCGGTCTTGCGGCTCGACCAGATCGACGAAATCGCAACGTTCGTCCTGATGAACGCGATCATTCGGAGTGTTTCCGATTGACGACACTCCTGGGCCGGAGTACGTTGAACTTGCGCGGGCGGTCAAGGACAAAGGCATGAGTCCGGACCGCCCCAACCGAACTGCCGACCGCGCTCGCGTCGTGAAACATATGTCGACGAAACAAACACTTGCCTCCTCTTTCGCTGTCGCGCTCCTGGCTTTCGCCGGAGGCGCCGCTGCGGCAGGGACAACGGCCGCCGACGCCAACGGCTTCTACGGCGGCGTGTCGCTGCGAAGCGCGGGCCACGACAGCGAGGGCCTGTCCGTCGGCCACCTCCTGGCCAACCCGGCCTCCGTCTGGAACCGATTCGCCTCCCCCGTGGCCGACGACAACGGCAGCCGCACGCTCGCTTATGGCGGCTATCGATTCGGCAACGATGTCGCCGTCGAGGGAGCGGTCTCGACGTCCGACCGCTATGCGCTGCAGCCCACGCTGACGAGCGCCCGGCGCGGCGTCGGCCTTGCGCTGGTGCCGGATGCCGACACGGCCGGCAAGGCCTGGAACGTCGACGTCTACACGAGCTGGGAATTCAAGACCCGCATGTCGCTGTACGGCCGCCTCGGGTACGCACAGGCGGACGCGCAACCCGCTTACCTTCCCGGCTTCAACGGCGACGTCGTGCGCCGCAGTCGCGACGGCGTCAATTACGGCCTCGGCCTGCGCTACGACATGACGCCCGCGCTCGGCCTGCGCCTCGAGTACGCGCGATTCGCGAAGTTGCCGGGCGAGCTCACCACCGGGGTGCTGCCCGAGAACGACCAGGTCCAGTTCGGACTCCAGTTCCGGTTCTAGAGCAAGCGAGCGGGCGCAGCGCAAGCGGGGCCTATAATTTCGCGAGGATCTTGTCGCGAATCCCATGGCCGATTCCCCGCACGCCGACGTGCGCATCACCGTCAACGTCTTCTACCTCGCGCGATTGCGCGAGGCGTTCGGCCGCGGCGACGAGCGCATCGCACTCGCCGCGCGGTCCGATGTCGCCGCGCTGCTCGACGACTTGCGTCGGCGAGGCGAGCCGTGGTCGCGCGAGCTCGCGCCGGGCCGCGCGTATCGTGTCGCGGTGAACCACGAAGTCGTGGGCAACGACGCGACGCTGCACGACGGCGACGAGATCGCGCTGCTTCCTCCGGTGACCGGCGGCTAGCAGCATGACCGTGCGCGTCACCACCGAGGACTTCGACGCCGGCCGCGAGATCGCCGCGCTGCGCGGCAACGACCGTCGCGTCGGCGCCGTGGCGTCGTTCATCGGCACCGTGCGCGACGTCAACGAAGGTGCGAGCGTCACGGCGATGTCGCTCGAGCATTATCCGGGCATGACCGAAAAGGCGCTGCATGCGATCGTCGAGGAGGCGCGCGGCCGCTTCGACATCCTCGACGCGCTCGTCGTCCATCGCGTGGGCGACCTCGCGCCCACGGACCAGATCGTGCTCGTCGCCGTGACGAGCGCGCATCGCGGCGACGCGTTCGACGCCTGCCGCTTCATCATGGATTACCTCAAGACGCGTGCGCCGTTCTGGAAGCGCGAGGACACGTCTTCCGGTGCGCGCTGGGTCGACGCGCGCACGAGCGACGACGAGGCCGCGGCGCGCTGGGAAGGCAAGAGTTGACGTCCGCCGCGCTCGTTGCCATCGATTGGGGCACGACGTCAGCGCGTGCGTATCGCATGTCCGGAACGGGCGAAGTGCTCGAGGCACGCACGGAACCCCTCGGCATCCTGCAGGTGAGCGACGGCCGCTTCGACGATGCGCTGTCGCGGCTCCTCGGCGACTGGCGCGACGAGCGAGCCCCGCGCATTGCGTGCGGCATGATCGGCAGCCGCCAAGGCTGGGTGGAAGCGCCGTACATCGCGTGCCCGGCGCCGCTGACGGCGCTGGTCGATGGGCTCGCGCACACGCCGAACCGCGAGCTCGCGATCGTCCCCGGCGTGAGCACGCGCGACGCCCACGGCATTCCCGACGTCATGCGCGGCGAGGAGACGCAGATCGTCGGCGGGGTCGATCATCGGGAGGAGCGCGTGCTGCTCGTGCTCCCGGGCACGCACAGCAAATGGGCGCGCGTCGAATCGGGCCGCATCGTCGACTTCATGACGTTCATGACCGGCGAGTTGTGGAACGTGATGCTCACGCACAGCATCCTCGGCAAGCTCACGGTCAAGTCGGACGACCCGATGCCGGGGGCGGGCTTCTCGCGCGGCGTCGTGCGCGGGCTTGGCCCGGGCAATCTCGCGCACGACGCCTTCGGCGCGCGCACGCTCGCGCTGATGGGAGAATTGAAGGGCGACGAGGTCGCCGACTGGCTGTCGGGCCTGATGATCGGACGCGAAGTCCGCAACGCGCGCACGTGGGCACACCGGCATGGCTACGACGGCGCTCGCGTGCGGCTCATCGGCGACGACGCGCTGGTGGCGCGATACGCTTCCGCCCTCGAGCAGGCGGACGTGACCGTCGAGCGCGCGCACAGCCATGCGGCCGCGTTCGGCATGTGGCGCATCGCGGTGCAGGCCGGCATGACCATTCCCGTGCGGTGAAGGATCCAACGAACATGAATGCAGTGACGCCGTTTCTCGACCCGCTTCCGCTCGTCGCGGTGCTGCGCGGGATTTCGCCCGAAGAGGTGGACCAGGTGGCCGACGCGCTCGTCGGCGCAGGGTTTCGCATCCTCGAGGTGCCGCTCAACTCGCCGCGCCCGTACGACTCGATCCGGCGATTGGCGGATGCGCATGGCGCGAGCTGCCTCGTCGGGGCGGGCACCGTGCTGCGCGTCGAGGATGTCGCTCGCGTGCGCGAGGCTGGCGGGCGCGTCGTGGTGATGCCGCACGCGGACCTCGCGGTCATCCGCGAAGCGAAGCGGCAGGGCATGGTGTGCATCCCCGGCGTTGCGACGCCGACGGAGGCGTTCGCGGCGCTCGAGGCCGGCGCGGATGCGCTCAAGATGTTCCCCGCCGAGGCAATTCCGCCTGCGGCGCTCCGCGCGTGGCGCGCGGTGTTGCCGAAGGACGCGCTCGTGTTTGCCGTCGGCGGCATGAAGCCCGACAATCTCGATGCGTACTGGGCAGCGGGCGCTTCCGGTTTCGGCACGGGATCGAACCTGTACAAGCCCGGGACGCCGGCAGGCGTGGTTCGCGAAGTCGCGTCGGCGTATGCCGCCGCCGTGCGCGCGCTGCCGGCGCGCTGACCGTCTGGTCTTCAACAAGGGGAATCGTGGGACTCGTTCGCGCGCTGCTGCTCGTCTTCCTGGTGGTCGCGTCCGCGCAGGCGTCGGCGTCGACGGGCTTCGTCAACTGCGACAGCATCAGCTACCGCTACCAGTATTGCTCCGTGAATACGCAGGGCCGCGTCGCCATGATCCGCGAGAACTCGAGCGGCAATCTCTGCAGGCAGGGGCGCGGTTGGGGCTACGACGACAACGGCATCTGGGTCGACCGCGGTTGCCGCGCGCAATTCAGCTACGGCCGCGACGATGGCGGCGGCGGGAACTGGGGTCGCCGCGGCGAGATCACCTGCGACAGCAACGGCTATCGCTACAACTACTGCAACGCGGACACGCAAGGTCGCGTGAGCCTCGTGCGCGAGGTCTCGACGGGGAACCTGTGCAACCAGGGCCGCGGCTGGGGGTACGACAACGGCGGCATCTGGGTGGATCGCGGATGCCGCGGCGTCTTTCGCTATGGACGCGACAGCGGCGGGCGCAACGACGACGCGGCGATCGCGGCCGGCATCATCGGCGCGTTTGCGCTCGGCGCTGCGATGAGCGCGCCGCAGCCGACGCAACAGGCGCCAGCGCCACCTCCGCCGCCGATGAGCGGACCGCGTCCGCCGGCGTGGGCGATCGGCTCGTACCAGGCGTACGACCCCGATTCCGGCGACATCGTGCAGCTCGTGGTCGACGGCGGCGGCAAGGTGTACCTGCGCAACGAGACGGGCGTCGTGGTCAGCCAGGGCGGGCTTCGCGACGGCACGATCCTGTGGGCGAACGGCAAGAAGTCGTCGCTGACGCGCGAGGGCCCGGGCGTCCTCGTCGGCGACGTCGACACCGGCAAGCACTTCTATTTCCGACGCAATGCCTGACATCGTCGCGCTGGGCGAGCCGCTCATCGAATTCAACCAGGCGCGGGCCGACGATCCGTCGGCGTACCTGCAGGGCTTCGGCGGCGATACGTCGAACATGGCGATCGCCGCCGCGCGCCTCGGCGCACGCGTGGGCTACGCGACGCGACTCGGCAGCGACGCGTTCGGGCGCATGTTCGTGGACCTGTGGAGGCGCGAAGGCGTGGACACGTCGGGCGTCGCGATCGATGCGGAAGCGCCGACCGGCGTCTATTTCGTCACGCACGGGCCCGCGGGCCACGAGTTCTCCTATCTTCGTGCAGGCAGCGCCGCAAGCCGCATGCGGCCGGACCAGCTTCCCGAGACGTTGCTGCGCGGAGCGCGCCTCGTGCACGCGTCCGGCATCAGCCAGGCGATCTCCGCGAGCGCGTGCGACAGCGTGTTCGAGGCGTTCGACATCGCCCGCAACGCAGGCGCGATCGTGACGTACGATCCCAACGTGCGGCGAAAGCTGTGGCCGCTCGCGCGTGCGAAGGCAATCGTGATGGCGACGGTCGCGCAGTGCACGTGGTGCCTGCCGAGCGAGGACGATGCCGTGATCCTGTTCGGTGACGCTCCTTGCGACGACGTGATCGACGCGTTGCATCGCGCCGGCGCGCGCGGTGTCGTGCTGAAGCGCGGTGCGAAAGGATGCGTCGTGTCCGACGGATCGCGCCGGGAAGAAATTCCCGCACGCCGCGTGGCGAGCGTCGATGCCACCGGCGCCGGCGACTGCTTCGACGGTGCGTTCGCCGCACGCCTCATCGCCGGCGACGATGCGTTCGCGGCGGCGCGCTACGCCAACGTCGCGGCAGGCCTTGCGACGATGGGCTACGGCGCCGTCGCTCCGCTTCCGCGCGCGAGCGACGTCGAGCGCGCGCTTGCCGCATGACGGCGTCGACGTTCCGCGGGGATCTGTACGCGGGCAAGTCGGTGCTGGTCGTCGGCGGCACGTCGGGCATCGGCGCGGGCATTGCCGATGCATTTGCCGCGCTTGGCGCGGCCGTCATCGTGACCGGCGCTTCGCAGCAGGAATGCTCCGCGTCGTCACATCGCGCGATCGCGGCCGACGTCCGCGACGACGGTGCGATGGCGCGGGTGATCGGCGACCTGGCGACGCTCGACGTGCTCGTCAACTGCGCGGGCATTCTTCGCCGCGGCGAGGAGCACGACATCGCCGTATTCGAGAGCGTGCTCGCAGTGAATTTGGCAGGGACGATGCGCGCCTGCACGATCGCGCGCCCCAGGCTCGCAGCATCGAAGGGCGCGATCGTGAACACCGCGTCGATGCTCTCGTTCTTCGGCGGTGGCCTGGTGCCGGGATACTCGGCGAGCAAGGGCGGCGTCGCGCAACTCACGAAGTCGCTGGCGATCGCGTACGCGGCCGAAGGCATTCGCGTCAATGCGATCGCGCCGGGCTGGGTCGACACGCCGCTGACCAAGCCCCTGCGCGACGATCCTGTGCGCAACGCGGCGATCCTCGCGCGAACGCCGCTCGGACGGTGGGCCGCGCCCGACGACGTCGCGGGCGCAGTCGTGTTCCTCTGCTCACCGGCGGCGCGCTTCATCACGGGCGCCGTGCTGCCGGTCGACGGCGGCTATCTGGTCAGTTAGGGGACGTACAATGAATCCCGCTCGAGAGGAGACGTCGATGCCCATCGGTACCGCGGTCCGCTATCTCAAGAAGGGCGATTGGGAGAAGGCGCACGTGATCGTGCAGGAAGACGACACCGAGCTCGGATGCTGGGCGCACGGCATCGTGCACATGCTCGAAGGCGACCTCGGCAACGCACGATACTGGTACCGCCGCGCGCATCGGGTGTTCCCGAAGGACGCAGACCCGCAAGCGGAGATCGCAGCGCTCGCCGTCGCCGTGAAGGACGCGACGCATTGAGGTCCACCGACATGCCCATGTCGGGCATCCAGCCCGAGATCGCCGTCGCCGCGATTCCTTCCGACGAGCGCGTGTGGGTGCCGCAGGCGCCGGATGTCTGGTTTCGTCCGCTGCTGCTCAACACGGTCAGTGGCGGCTGGTGCAACCTCCTTCGCGTGCGCAAGAGCGGCATCCTCTCGCGTCATCGCCACCCGATGGCCGTCGTGGGCTACGTGATCAAGGGACGCTGGCGCTATCTCGAGCACGACTGGATCGCGGAGGAAGGCAGCTTCGTCTACGAGCCGCCGGGCGAGGTGCATACGCTCACCGTGCCGGAAGATTGCCCGGAGATGATCACGTTCTTCAACATCCAGGGTGCGATGATCTACCTCGACGAGCAGGGCAGGCAGAACGGCTACGAAGACGTCTGGACGAAGATCGAGATGTGCCGGGCGCACTACGCGTCGTGCGGCCTCGGCGCCAACCATGTCGAGCAGTACATCCGTTGATCATCGAATTCGCCGCGGTGGGAATCGGCGCCGCGTTCGGCGCGTGGCTGCGCTGGGCGTTGTCCGTGTGGCTCAATCCGCGCGTTCCGCACTTTCCGCTCGGCACGCTGGCGGCGAACCTGGTCGGCGGCTATCTCGTCGGATTGGCACTCGCGTACTTCACGATGCGCCACGACCTGCCGCCCGCGGTGCGCCTCTTCGCGGTGACCGGATTCCTGGGCGGCCTCACGACGTTCTCCACCTTCTCCGCGGAAGTGACCGAGCTTCTCGCCCAAGGCAGCTACGCGAACGGGCTCGCGCTCGCCGCCGCGCATCTCATGGGCTCGCTGCTGCTGACCGCCGCGGGCTTCGCAACGTTTCGCGCGCTGTCCACGTGACGCGCGTTCACATCCAGTCGAGGAGTCGATAGCCATGGCGCACGCGATCCGCATGCACGCAACGGGAGGACCCGACGTCCTCGTGTACGAGGAGATCCAGGTCGGCGACCCCGGTCCGGGCGAAGTGCGCATACGCCAGACCGCCATCGGCCTCAACTACATCGACACGTATCACCGCAGCGGCCTGTATCCGCTGCCCATGCCGGCCGGCATCGGCTCGGAAGCCGCCGGTGTCGTCGAAGCGGTCGGGTCCGGCGTCGCATGGTTGCGCAAGGGGGATCGCGTGGCCTACAGCGGCGGACCGCCGGGCGCGTACGCGACCGATCGCGTCGTTGCGGCGGATCGCCTGGTCAAGATTCCCGAGGGCATCGACGACACGACCGCTGCAACGCTCATGCTGAAGGGCATGACCGTGCAATATCTCTTTCGCCAGACGTTCCCGCTGAAGGGCGGCGAGACGATCCTCTTCCATGCTGCGGCGGGCGGCGTCGGCCTCATCGCGTGCCAGTGGGCGCGCGCGCTCGGCGTCACGATGATCGGCACCGTGGGATCGGACGACAAGGCAGCGCTCGCCAAGGCGAACGGTTGCGCGCACACCATCGTCTATACGCGCGAGGATTTCGTCGCGAAGACGAAGGAGTTGACCGGCGGCAAGGGCGTGCCCGTGGTGTACGACTCGGTCGGCAAGGACACGTTCATGCAGTCGCTCGACTGCCTGCAGCCGCGCGGCCTGCTCGTCGTCTTCGGCAATGCGTCGGGCCCGGTTTCCGCATTCAACCTCGGCGTCCTCGCGCAGAAGGGTTCGCTGTACGTCACGCGACCGACGCTCTTCACGTACGCGTCGTCGCGCGAAGCGATCGACGCGATGGCGAAGGACATGTTCGACCTCGTTCTCGCCGGCAAGATCAAGTCGGAAGCGCGCCAGCAATATCCGCTGCGCGAGGCCGCGGCCGCGCACCGCGCGCTCGAGTCCCGCGTCACGACCGGCGCGACGGTGCTCCTGCCCTAGCGGCGGCGTTCAACAGCGCCCGTGCGGCGTCCGGCAGCTCGGACGCGGTGAGCCCGAGCGGTCCGTTGCCCTGCGCGACCAGCGCATCGGCGGCGGCGCCGTGCAGGCACACCGCGTAGCGCAGCGCAGTCCGCGCGTCGACCTGCTGGGCGAGCAGCGCGCCCAGCAACCCGCACAGCACGTCCCCGCTGCCCGCCGTGGACAGCGCGGGCCCGCCGCTCGCGTTGATGTCCCACGTGCCGTCCGGGTGGGCGAGCACGCTGCCGGCGCCCTTCAAGACGACGTTCGCCGCGAGCCTCAACGACAATTCGCGGCTGGCGCCCATGCGGTCGTTCTGCACGTCTTCGACGTCGACGCCGAGAAGCCGCGCCGCTTCTCCGGGATGCGGCGTTGCAAGCGTCGGCGCGCCGCGCGCCTTCGTCGCCGCGCTCAACGCCGGATCGCGCGCGATCAGGTTGAGCGCATCCGCATCGAGCGCGAGCGGGATCTGCAGCGCGAGTGCCCGCATGAGGAGCGAGCGCGCAGCGTCGCTGGTGCCCAATCCGGGACCCACGACGAGCGCATCGGGCTGCGCGTCGAGGACCGCGCCCGCGTGGCGCAGCATGAGCTCGGGCATGCCTGTGTCGAGCTTGGGCGGGTCCGCCATGAGGAATCCGAGCCAGACCTTGCCCGCGCCGACGCGCATCGCGGCGCGACCGGCGAGGATCAGCGCGCCGCCCATGCCCTCGGTGCCGCCGAGGATGCCGAGCGTTCCGAACGTTCCCTTGTTGACGTTTCGCGTGCGGCGCGCGAGGAGCGATGGCAACGACCTCGCCAGCGCGTCCCAATCGAGCCTGCGCCCGCGCGCAACGTCTTCGACCGCGAGACCGAGCGAATGCACGGCGATGTCGCCGCAGCAGTCCGGACCGTCGCCGGTCAAGAGCCCCGGCTTCAGCGCAATGAACGTCGACGTGGCCGACGCGCAAATGGCCGGCGCGTGCGCCTGTCCCGTGGACGCGTCAAGGCCGCTCGGAACGTCGAGCGCGAGAATCGGCGCGCCGCACGCATTCGCCCACAACACGAGGTCCGCGTTGCGTCCGTCGGGCGGACGGGAAAGGCCGATGCCCAGCAGACCGTCCACCACGAGGCCCGGTTGTTCGGCGGGCGGCTCGACGGTCGTGGTCCCGCCCGCGTCGACGAACCGACGATACGCCGCGGCGGCATCCGCCGGCAGTTGCTGCGCGTCGCCGGTGAACACCACACGCACGTCCTGGAAGTGCGCCCGAAGCACGCGGGCCGCGACGAGCGCATCGCCGCCGTTGTTGCCCGGGCCGGCAAGCACGACGATCCCGCGCCCGCGATCGCCCGCAAGCCGCAACGCGGCTTCCGCTGCCGCGGTGCCCGCAAGTTCCATGAGATGCGCGTCGGCGTGCCGGCGCTCCACCTCGCGCAGTTCGGGGATGGAAAGAATGGGAGTCAATGCTGCCGTCATGAGGCGATTATAGTTGGCGGCCTGCGGCCGGCTCCGAGGGGGTCCGTGCATAGACAAGGCAGGGGCCCGCCGCTACACTAATTCGTCCAACCGCCGCCCGGGGCCCGCCCGGGTTCGACTGTTTCCGTTTTCCATACGCCCGCGACCCAACGGCTGTCGCGGCGACATGACTGGAGGTTTTCGATGAAGTTGCATTCCAAGACGACACTGGCGCTGGTCGCATCGGTATTCGCGATCACCGCCTACGCGCAGGATTCGGGGACGCTGAAGAAGATCAAGGACAGCGGAACGATCGTGCTCGGGACCCGCGAATCGTCCGGCGCGCTCGCGTATACGCTCGGCGACGGCAAGTACGTGGGCTTCCACACCGAGATGGCGGAGAAGATCGCCAACGACATCAAGGCGGACCTCAAGCTCGCAAAGCTGGACGTCAAGTACCAGCCGGTCACCTCGCAGAATCGCATTCCGCTGGTGCAGAACGGCACGGTCGACCTCGAGTGCGGCTCGACGACGAACAACGCTGCGCGCCAGAAGGACGTGGCGTTCGCGATGACGACCTACGTCGAGGAAGGCCGCATCGTGGTGAAGGCCAACTCGCCGATCAAGGGCATCGCCGACCTCAACGGCAAGACCGTCGCGACGACCACCGGCACGACGTCCGTGCAGACGCTTCGCAAGAACAAGAAGGCCGCGAACATGGACTTCAAGGAAGTGTTCGGCAAGGACCACGCCGACAGCTTCCTGCTCCTTGAAAGCGGCCGCGCCGACGCGTTCGTGATGGACGGCCAGATCCTCGCCGGCCTCGTGTCGAAGTCGAAGAACCCCGCCGATTACAAGATCCTCGGCGAGGTGCTCTCGGTCGAGCCCATCGCATGCATGATGCGCAAGGACGATCCCGCGTTCAAGAAGGCCGTCGACGCGAGCATCCAGAAGATGGTCAAGAGCGGCGATCTCGCCAAGCTGTACGACAAGTGGTTCGTGCAGGCGATCCCGCCGTCGAACACGAAGGTAGGCCTGCCGCTCTCGGACGCCACCAAGCAGGCGTGGAACAGCCCGAACGACAAGCCGATGGAGGAGTACGCGACGCCGTAACGCGACCTCGCGACAATTGCAATGAACGAAGCGCGACGCAGGCAAACAGGCGTCGCGCTTTTTTTTCAGGGGAGTGGCGACCCTTTGAATCGGGAGCTTGAATGAGCTGGGATTGGCAGGTCTTCTTGCAGGACGATGGCAGCGGCCGGACATACCTCAGGTGGATGATGTCGGCGTGGGGCTGGACGCTCCTGGTGTCCGCCCTCTCGCTCGTCGTCGCGCTGGTGGTCGGCTCGATCATGGGCATCTTCCGCACCACGCCGGTGAAGGCGCTGGTGTGGATCGGCAACGCGTGGACGGAGCTGTTCCGCAACATCCCGCTCCTCGTCCAGATCTTCCTCTGGTATCACGTCATCCCGTCGATGTTCAAAGGACTGCAGCAGGTCCCCGACATCTTCGCCGTGGTGATCGCGCTCGGGTTCTTCACTTCCGCGCGCATCTCCGAGCAGGTGAGGGCCGGCATCCAGGCGCTCCCGCGCGGCCAGCGCTACGCCGGACTTGCCATGGGCCTCACGCTGCCGCAGACGTACCGCTTCGTGCTGCTGCCGATGGCGTATCGGATCATCATCCCGCCGCTGACCAGCGAATCGATGAACATCATCAAGAATTCATCGGTCGCGTTCGCGGTGAGCATCAGCGAGCTCACGTTCTTCGCGATGCAGGCGCAGGAGGAGACGTCGCGCGGCGTCGAGGTCTACCTTGCCGTCACGTTCCTGTACTTCATCTCGGCGTTCGCCGTGAATCGCGTGGCGGCCGTCATCGAGAAGAGAACCCAGGTACCGGGAATGATCGGGGGCGGGAAATGATCCCCCACGCTCGCAGAGCAGCGTTGCTCGCTGCCCCCCGAGGGGGCGCAGTCACTCCCTCGGGACGGCCCTTCGGGAGTGACGTATGAACCTCTCCTTCGCCTTCATCGACTGGGGCCTCATCCAGAGCTTCATCCTCAAGGGCTTCATCTTCTCGGTGCAGCTGACGCTCGTCGCCATGGTCGGCGGCATCGCGCTCGGCACGGTCATCGCGCTGATGCGCCTGTCGGGCAAGAAGTGGCTCGTGCTGCCGGCCGCGTTCTACGTCAACACGCTGCGCTCGATTCCGCTCGTGATGGTCATCCTGTGGTTCTTCCTGCTGATCCCGCTCCTGATCGGGCGTCCGCTGGGCGCCGAGCTCTCGGCGATGGTCACGTTCACGGTGTTCGAGGCGGCGTACTACTCGGAGATCATGCGCGCGGGCATCCAGTCGGTGCCCAAGGGCCAGGTCTCGGCGGGCTACGCGGTGGGCATGACCTACCAGCAGTGCATGCGCTTCATCGTGCTGCCGCAGGCGTTCCGCAACATGCTGCCGGTCCTGCTCACGCAGACGATCATCCTGTTCCAGGACACGTCCCTCGTGTACGCGGTCGGGGCTTACGACCTGCTGAAGGGCTTCGAGGTCGCCGGCAAGAACTTCAACCGCCCGGTCGAGATGTACCTGCTGGCCGCCATCACCTACTTCGTGATCTGCTTCAGCCTCTCCATGCTCGTGAGACGGCTGCAGAAGAAGATCGCCATCATCCGCTGATCGGGGATTTCGCAAATGATCGACATCAAAGACGTGAGCAAGTGGTACGGCAGCTTCCAGGTGCTGACCGACTGCACGACCAAGATCGAGAAGGGCGAGGTCGTGGTCGTGTGCGGGCCGTCGGGCTCCGGCAAGTCGACGCTCATCAAGACGGTCAATGCGCTCGAGCCGTTCCAGAAGGGTGACGTCGTCGTCGACGGAATCTCGATCGCGGATCCGAAGACGAACTTGCCCAAGCTGCGCGCGCGCTGCGGCATGGTGTTCCAGCACTTCGAGCTGTTCCCGCACCTGACCGTGACGGAGAACCTGACGCTCGCGCAGATCCAGGTGCTGAACCGCAGCAAGGACGATGCGATGAAGCGCGGCCTCAAGATGCTCGACCGCGTGGGCCTGAGCGTGCACAAGGACAAGTTCCCGGGCCAGCTCTCGGGCGGGCAGCAGCAGCGCGTGGCCATCGCGCGCGCGTTGTCGATGGACCCCATCGTCATGCTCTTCGACGAGCCGACGTCCGCGCTCGACCCGGAAATGGTGGGCGAAGTGCTCGACGTCATGGTGCAGCTCGCGCAGGAAGGCATGACCATGATGGTGGTCACGCACGAGATGGGCTTCGCGCGCAAGGTGAGCCACCGCGTGATCTTCATGGACGCGGGCAGGATCGTCGAGGACGCGACCAAGGACGACTTCTTCGGCACGCCGCGATCGGAGAGGGCGCAGCAATTCCTCGCAAAGATCCTGCAGCACTGACGAGGATTCGCACCGCCGCGTTCCTGTTGCTCGCAGCCGCGGCGTTTTCCGCGCGCGCCGACGCGCCCGTCGATCTTGCAAGCTTTCCCGGCATGCGCGACCAGGCCGTCGATTCCTGCCGAAGGCAAATCGCGGCGTCGAGGCCGGCGGCAAGATTGGCGTGCAACGCCGCGAGCGCCGACCACTGGCTGTGCCCCGCCGGCATCGCGGTCCGGCTCGCAGCACTCGACGAATGCGATGCGATGTCGCGCGGCGCGCACGACCAGGCCGCGATGCTCTATCTCATGGGCCTCGGCTTCGTGGACGTACCTTATCTCGCCGACAGCCACCGCGATTGCCAGCGCTTCTACCGCTTCCAGGAGGGCAGCAATGTCTGCGTCTACGAGAACGCGCACTTCGATCGGGTGATGGCCAGGCATCCCAACTCGCCGTGGGCCGGCATGGCGGCGTATCGGGTCGCCGAGACCGGGTACCGGTACTACGAGTGCGAGGGCAGCGTGACCTGTGCCGCCGAGAATGCGATCGCGGGATTCATCGACTTCCTCGACCAGCGTCCACGGTCGCGCTATGCGAGCCTGGCCACCGACAGGGTCGTCGCGGGCCTCGGTGTCCTGCGGGATCCGGTGTATGCGAACGGGCGGAGCGATAATGAGGCGGGTCGCCTGCCGGAGGACCTCCGCCGCCTCGCATCGATCGCGCGCAAGCTGTCGGCCGCGAATCGCACGAAGCTGTCGGCGAGCGTGGCGCACGCGCAACAGGCGGTCGCCGTGATCGAGCGAGACCGCCACACGAGACTGACCAAGTGAGGAGCTTCATGCGTTGCCTAGTTGCCATTGCGGCCTTCGTGCTCGCCACCGCCGCGCACGCCCAGTATCCCGACCATGCGATCACGATGGTCGTGCCATTCCCGCCCGGCGGCGTCGCCGATACGGTCGCGCGTCCCGTGGCCGACGCGATGTCACGTGAACTGAAGCAACCCGTGGTCATCGAGAACAAGCCCGGCGCCGGCGGTGGCATTGGCATGGCGCAGGTTGCCAAGGCGAAGCCCGACGGCTACACGATCATGATGTCGCTCGCCTCGCTCACCGTGCTGCCGGAGGCCGACAAGATCCTCGGGCGCGAGCCCATGTACCAGATCAACCAGCTGAAGCCGATCGCGCGCTTCACGGCCGATCCGACGGTGTTCGCCGTGCGCGCGGAGGCGCCGTGGAAGACGCTCGCCGACTTCGTCGCGGATGCGAAGAAGAATCCCGGCAAGTTCACGTACGGCTCGTCCGGCAACTACGGCACGATGCACGTCCCGATGGAGATGTTCGCCGGCGCGACGGGCGTCAAGCTCGTGCACGTGCCTTACACGGGAGCGGGACCGGCGATCGTGGGCCTCCTCGGCGGGCAGGTGGACGCGCTCGCCACGGGGCCCGCGTCGATCGTGCAGCACGTCAAGGGCGGCAAGGTGCGGGTGCTCGCGCACTGGGGCGACGTGCGCCTCGTCGCGCTGCCGGACGTGCCGAGTCTCAAGGAGCTCGGCACCAACGTCGAGTACGCGCAATGGTCCGGACTGTTCGTCCCGGCATCGACGCCCGACGCGGTCATCGCGAAGCTGCGTGACGCGGCACGCGTCGCCGCCAACGATCCCAAGGTCAAGGAAGTGCTGTTGACGGCAGGCAGCCCCGTGCAATACCTCGACATGCCCGAGTTCCAGAAATACGTCGACACGGATGCGACGAAGATGAGCGACGTCGTGAAGCGGATCGGCAAAGTTGAGTAACGCCCCGCCGCAAGGCCTCGATCGCGGCCTCACCAATTACGGCGATCGCGACTTCGCGCGCTACCTGCGCCGCTCGATGGCGCGCTCGATGGGCCTGTCGAGCGAGCTCCTCAACAAGCCGGTGATCGGCATCGCGACGTCGCCGTCGGAATTCAACAACTGCCATCGCTACATGCCGGAGCTGACGGAGGCCGTCGCGCGCGGCGTGCTTGCTGCCGGCGGCCTGCCGCGGGCATTTCCCACGATCTCGCTCGGCGAAGTCTTCCTCAATCCGACGAGCATGATGTTCCGCAACCTCATGTCGATGGACGTCGAGGAGATGATCCGCGCGCAGCCGATGGATGCGGTCGTGATGATCGGCGGCTGCGACAAGACGGTGCCTGCGCAGCTCATGGGAGCGGCCTCGGCCAACCGGCCCGCGATTCAGCTCGTGACGGGACCAATGATGACGGGGCGGTATCGCGGCGAGCGCCTCGGCGCCTGCACCGACTGCCGCCGCTTCTGGGCGAAGTTTCGCGCGGGCGACATCGATCGCGACGAAGTCGATCGCATCGAGGGCCGACTCGCCACCACCGCGGGCACATGCGCGGTGATGGGAACGGCCAGCACGATGGCGTGCATCACCGAGGCGCTCGGCATGGCGTTGCCGGGGACCGCGGCAATCCCCGCAGTGGATTCGCAGCGGCTGGTCGCGGCCGAGGAAACGGGCAAGGCGGCCGTGCGGCTCGCGCACACGCCGATCCTGCCATCGCAGATCATCACGCAACACTCGGTGGAGAATGCGTTTCGCGTCCTCATGTCGCTCGGCGGATCGACCAACGCCGTCGTGCACCTCACCGCGGTTGCGGGCCGGCTCGGCATTCGCCTGACGCCCGAACGCATCAACGCGATCTCGGACGAGACGCCGGTGCTGGTCGACCTGAAGCCGGTCGGCGAAGGCTACATGGAGGACTTCAACGCGGCCGGCGGCATGGGCGCCGTGCTGCGCGAATTGCGCGATCTCCTGCATCTCGACTGCATGACGGTCGACGGGACGACGCTGCGCGAGCGCGTGGACGCGCCGCTCGACTGGGTCGACCGCAAGGTGATTCGCACCGCGGCGGAGCCGGTGTCGAAACAGGGCGGACTCGTCGTGCTGCGCGGCACGCTCGCGCCCGACGGCGCGATCTTCAAGCGCGCAGCCGCCACACCCGCGCTGTTCGAGACGCAAGGACGCGCGGTCGTGTTCGAGAATCTGGAGGATCTTGCCGCGCGCATCGACGACCCCGCGCTCGACGTGAACGCCGACGACATCCTCGTCCTCAAGAACGCGGGCCCGCACGGCGCCGCGATGCCGGAAGCGGGGTACCTGCCCATTCCGTCGAAGCTTGCGCGCGCCGGCGTCAAGGACATGGTGCGCATCTCCGACGCGCGCATGAGCGGCACCGCGTACGGCACCATCGTGCTGCACACGTCGCCGGAGGCCGCGGTTGGCGGACCGCTGGCGGCGGTGCGCAACGGCGACCGCATTGCGCTGTCGGTGGCGAACAAGCGCATCGATCTCCTCGTCGACGAGCGCGAGATCGCAAGCCGTCTTGCGTCGTGGAAGGCGCCGGCGGTTCCGGAGCGTGGCTACGCCGCGCTGTACCGCAGGAGCGTGCTGCAGGCGCCGCTAGGTTGCGACTTCGATTTCCTGACGGGGCCCTAGTGAGCAAGTCGGCCGAGACCGAAGGTCGCGGCAAGGCCCGAAGGGCGCGTCGACGCGCGAGCGTACCTGCCGACACGCCGAAGCTCGCATGGCGTAGCGGCCCAAAGAGGCAGGCAAGGTAAAATCCGGTTTTACGCATTCCCGCCGACGATGGACATCCTCTCGCTGGCGGGCCGGCCGGCGCTTTCGCCGTTCCGTCTCGCCAAGCTGCTGCAAGGACTCTCCGAAGCGCATCCCGGTCATCGCGTCGCGCGCATCGCCGCGACGTACGTGCATTTCGTCGAGACGGCGCGCCCGCTCCGCGCTCCAGAGCGCGCGACCCTCGACGCGCTCCTGACCTACGGCCCCGAGCCGCACGAAGCGCAGACCGCGAGCGGCACGCAGCTGCTCGTGGTCCCGCGGCCCGGCACCATCTCGCCGTGGTCCTCGAAGGCCACGGACATCGCACGCAATTGCGGCCTCGATGCGGTGTCGCGCATCGAGCGCGGCGTGCTGTATCGCGTCGCGGGCTGCGCAGCTCGGCCGATGACCGCGCTGCGCTGCTGCCGCTCATTCACGATCGCATGACCGAGGCGGTGCTCGACGACCTCGCTGACGCGTCGCGCCTGTTCGCGCATGTCGCGCCGCGCCCGCTCGCCACCGTTCCGGTGACGGCGCTCGCGCGAGGCGAACGTCGAGCTCGGCCTCGCGCTCGCGCCCGACGAGATCGAGTACCTCGAAGCGAGCTTCCGCACGCTCGGGCGCGATCCGACGGACGTCGAGCTCATGATGTTCGCGCAGGCGAATTCCGAGCATTGCCGGCACAAGATCTTCAATGCCGACGTGGATCGTCGACGGCGTCGCGCAGGACGAAAAGCCTGTTCGCGATGATCCGCGAGACGCATCGCGCGCATCCCGCTGGAACGGTCGTCGCGTATTCGGACAACGCGGCCGTGATGGAGGGCGACGACGGTTGCGCGCTTCCATCCGCGCGAAGGCGGCAAGTACGGCGCGGCGCGCGAGCTCACGCACACGCTCATGAAGGTCGAGACGCACAATCATCCGACCGCGATCGCGCCGTTCCCGGGCGCTGCGACCGGATCGGGCGGCGAGATCCGCGACGAAGGCGCCACCGGCATCGGCGCCAAGCCGAAGGCGGGCCTCGTCGGCTTCACCGTGTCGAACCTGCGCATTCCGGGTCTCACGCATGCGTGGGAGCAGGACTTCGGCAAGCCGGATCGCATCGCGTCCGCGCTGTCGATCATGATCGAAGGCCCGATCGGCGCGGCGTCGTTCAACAACGAGTTCGGCCGGCCCAACCTCACCGGCTACTTCCGCACGTTCGAGCAGGAGGTCGCGGGCGAGGTGCGCGGCTATCACAAGCCGATCATGATCGCCGGCGGCGTCGGCAACATCCGCGCCGACCACACGCACAAGCACGCGCTCGTCGAAGGCGCGCTGTTCATCCAGCTTGGCGGGCCCGGCATGCTGATCGGCATGGGCGGCGGCGCCGCATCGTCGATGGCGACCGGCGCGAACACCGCGGACCTCGACTTCGACTCGGTGCAGCGCGGCAATGCGGAGATCGAGCGGCGCGCGCAGGAGGTGATCGACCGCTGCTGGCAGCGCGGCGCGCAGCAATCCGATCCTGTCGATCCACGACGTCGGCGCGGGCGGATTGTCCAACGCGTTGCCCGAGCTCGCGCACGGCGGCGGCGTCGGCGGCACGTTCGAGCTGCGCGACGATTCCGTCGGAAGAGCCGGGCATGTCGCCGCGCGAGATCTGGTGCAACGAGGCGCAGGAGCGCTATGTCCTCGCGATCGCGCCGATCCTCGCTGCCCGCATTCCGTGCGATCTGCGAGCGCGAGCGCTGTCCGTTCGCCGTGATCGGCACGGCCAACGCGCGCAGCGACGCTCGTGGTGGCGGATACGCAATTCGGCAATCGGCCCGTCGACGTCCCGCTCGACGTCATCCTCGGCAAGCCGCCGAAGATGACGCGCGACGTCGCGCACGTCGTGCGCACGCTGCCCGCCGCTCGATCTGTCGAACGTCGACCTCGCCGACGCGATCTATCGCGTGCTGCAGCTGCCGGCCGTCGCGGACAAGACGTTCCTCGTGACCATCGGCGATCGCACCGTCGGCGGACTGTGCTCGCGCGATCCGATGGTCGGTCCGTGGCAGGTGCCGGTCGCCGACGTCGCCGTGACGCTCATGGATTACCGGGGCTTCGCCGGCGAGGCGATGGCGATGGGCGAGCGCACGCCGCTCGCGCTGATCGATGCTCCCGCCTCGGGTCGCATGGCGGTGGGCGAAGCGATCACCAACATCGCGGCCGCGGATGTCGGCGCCATCTCGCGACGTGAAGCTGTCCGCGAACTGGATGGCGCCTGCCGGACATCCTGGCGAAGATGCGGCGCTGTACGACACGGTGCGTGCGGTCGCCTCGAAACCTGCGTCGACGCTCGGCGTGTCGATCCCCGTCGGCAAGGATTCGATGTCGATGCGCACGACGTGGAACGAGGGCGGCGTCGAGCACGCGGTGACGGCGCCGGTATCGCTCATCGTCTCCGCGTTTGCGCCCGTTCGCGACGCGCGCAAGACGCTCACGCCGCTGCCTGCGCGACGAGGATTCCGTCATCGTGCCTGCTCGACGTCGCCGATGGCCGCCGTCGCCTCGGCGGATCCGCACTGGCGCAGGTGTACGGGCAGCTCGGCAACGAAGCGCCGGATCTCGACGATCCGGCGCGCCTGGCCGCGTTCTTCGCCCTCGTCGCAGCGGCATCGCGACAAGCTCCTCGCCTATCACGACGTGGCCGACGGCGGTCTCGTGGTCGCGCTGCTCGAGATGGCGTTCTGCTCGCATCGCGGGATCGACATCTCGATCGATGGCGATCCGTTGCCGATGCTGTTCGCCGAGGAGATCGGCGCCGTCGTGCAGGTGCGTCGCGCCGACGCCGATGGCCTGATCCGCGATGCGCGCGCCGCCGGTCTCGGTGCGCAAGCCGTCGCCGAGCCTGTGACCAACGACCGCGTCCGCATCCGTGCGGCCGATCGTGTCCTGTTCGACGCGTCGCGCATCGACCTTCATCGCGCATGGTCGACGACCACGCACGCGATGCAGCGCCTGCGCGACAATCCCGATGCAGCGGACCAGGAATACGCCCGCATCGTCGACGCCGGCGATCCCGGCATGCAGCCGCGGCTGTCGTTCGATGCGGGCGATGACATCGCGGCGCCTTACATCGCGAAGGCGCACGCGCCCGAAGGTTGCGATCCTGCGCGAGCAAGGGGTGAACGGCCAGGTCGAGATGGCGGCGTCGTTCGACCGCGCAGGCTTCGACGCCTACGACGTGCACATGAGCGATCTGGCGGCGGGACGTTTCTCGTTGCGCGATTTCCAGGGCATCGTCGGTTGCGGCGGCTTCTCGTACGGTGACGTGCTGGGCGCGGGCGAGGGCTGGGCCAAGTCGATTCGATTCAATCCGCGCGTGCGCGACGAGTTCGCCGGCTTCTTCGCGCGGAACGACGTGTTCGGGCTCGGCGTGTGCAACGGCTGCCAGATGATGTCCGCGCTGCGCGACATGATTCCCGGCGCCTCGCACTGGCCGCGCTTCGTGCGCAACAAGTCCGAGCAGTTCGAAGGGCGCTTCGTGATGGTGGAGGTCACGCGCTCGCCGTCGCTCTTCTTCGCAGGCATGGAAGGCAGCCGCATTCCCGTGGCCACGGCGCACGGCGAGGGCTACGCGGAGTTCCGCGACGACGCGGCGCTCGCGGCGGCGCAACCGCTCGTCGCGCTGCGCTTCGTCGACCATCGCGGCAACGCGACGGAAGCCTATCCGTACAACGTCAACGGCTCGCCGCAGGGCATCACCGGCCTCACCACGCCGGACGGCCGCTACACGATCCTGATGCCGCATCCCGAGCGCGTCCACCGCAGCGTGCAGATGTCCTGGCATCCCGCCGACTGGCCCGATGCATCGCCGTGGATGCGGATGTTCCGCAATGCGCGCGACATTCTTGAAGTGAGGAGGCAGGCGCGATGAAGCTCACCGTCTACGAGATCGACGGCATCACGCCGGTCGTCGACCCGACCGCGTTCGTGCATCCGTCCGCCGTGCTGATCGGCGACGTGCTCGTCGGCGCGGGCGTCTACATCGGACCGTGTGCTTGCCTTGCGCGGCGACTTCGGGCGCCTCGAGGTGCGCGCCGGCGCCAATCTCCAGGACAACTGCACCATGCACGGATTTCCGGGCACCGACACGATCGTCGAGGAGGACGGCCACATCGGCCACGGCGCGGTGCTGCACGGCTGCATCGTGCAGCGCAACGCGCTCGTCGGGATGAATGCGGTCGTGAACGACAACGCGGTGATCGGCGAGTCGGCGATCGTCGCCGCGATGGCGTTCGTCAAGGCGGGCTTCGTCGTGCCGCCACGCATGCTCGTGGCGGGTGTTCCGGGTAAGATCGTGCGCGCGCTGACCGACCAGGAGCTCGCATGGAAGATCGAAGGCACGCAAAGCTACCAGGACCTCACGCGTCGCAGCCTCGCCACGATGCGGCCGACGGCCCCGCTGACCGTCGCCGATCCGGACCGCCCGCGCATTCAGGTGGGCGAGCTTCTGCCGCTGTCCGTGCTCAAGCAAAAGCAGCCGTAAGCGCCGCGGCTTGCGCAGTGTGCGTATTCGCGCACGCGCAACCGTTGCCACCTGCGCCCGAGGCCTCCCGGCAGGTCAAGTTCACGCCGCCCAAGATCGCGGACATTCCGAACTCGCCGCTCGGCGACATGGTGAGCTACGGGCGCGACATCTTCGTCGACACGCAGCGCTACGCTGCGCAATACGTCGGCAACAAGCTCAACTGCCAGAACTGCCATCTCGACGCCGGCAGCCTCGCGAACTCGGCGCCGCTGTGGGCGGCGTACGTCGCGTATCCCGCGTTCCGCACGAAGAACGAGCAGGTGAACACCTTCGCCAAGCGCCTGGAAGGCTGCTTTCGTTTCTCGATGAACGGCCGCGTGCCACCTGCCGACAGCGCCGTGGTCACCGCGCTCACCGCGTACGCGTTCTGGCTCGCGACCGGCGCACCGGTGGGCGCGCATCTCGAAGGGCGCGGACTATCCCTCGGTTGGCGAGCCTGCGCAACCTGCGAGCGCACAGCGCGGGCTGCAGGTGTACACGACGCATTGCGCCGCATGTCATCAGGCGACAGGCGCGGGCTTGCCGGGACACGTTTCCGCCGGTATGGGGACGCGATTCGTACAACAAGGGCGCCGGCATGTACCAGGTCGCGACCGCCGCCGCGTTCATCAAGGCGAACATGCCGCTCGGGCAGCCGAACACGCTGAGCGACCAGGACGCGTGGGACGTCGCGGCGCTATGATCAACAGCAAGCCGCCCGCGACCCGGACAGCGCAACGCTACCGCGAGTCGAGCGCGGTGCGCAAGCGCCTCGCGTCTCGTTTCCATCAGAACCCCGCCGCCTGCCCGTCGCGGCGCGGATCCGACGCCGCCACGAAGCCGTCGTCGCCCTGCACGATGAACTGTCCCGCCCCGAAGTCCATGTACGAGTCGGGCTGGTCGGCGATGACGTGGCCCATGTCGATCAGCGACGCGCGCAATTCGGGTGACGCGCTCGATTCGAGGTCGACCGCGCCGCTCGGCGCGACCTTCCACCGCGGCGCGTCGAGCACCGCCTGCGGATTCATGCCGTAGTCGACGAGGCGCACCAGCGTCTGCACGTGACCCGGTGGCTGGATCGGGCCGCCCATCACGCCGAACGCCGCCAGCGGCGCGCCGTCCTTGGTCACGAATCCCGGGAATGATCGTGTGGTACGGACGCTTGCCGCCGCCGACTTCGTTCGCATGGCCCGGCTTCAGCGCGAAGCCGGCGCCGCGATTCTGCAGGCTGATGCCGGTGCCCGGCACCACGACACCCGAGCCGAAGCCCATGTAGTTCGACTGGATGAGCGACACCATCATGCCGTTCTCGTCGGCCGCGCACAGGTAGACCGTGCCTGCGCGCGGCGGCTCGCCGGGGCCGAAGTTCGTCGCGCGATGCGGATCGATGAGCTTCGCGCGCTCCGCGAGATAGTCGCGGTCGAGCAATGCCTCGCGGCGTGACCTTCATCGTCGAGAGATCGCTCACATAGCGATACGCATCGGCGAAGCCGAGCTTCATCGCCTCGATCATGAGATGTTGCGCGGCCGGGCTGTCGGGCGGCATCGACGCGACGTCGAAGTTCTCGAGGATGCCGAGCGCCATCAGCGCCGCGATGCCTTGTCCGTTCGGCGGAATCTCGTGCACCGTGACGTCGCGATAGCGCAGCGCGAGCGGCGTGACCCAGTCGGCCGTGTGCGTTGCGAAATCCTCGAGCGCATGTCCGCCGTTCGCCGTCTTGCGCGTGGCGCACCATCGCTTCCGCGAGCTCGCCGCGATAGAACGCCTCGCCGTCGGTCCGCGCGATCTTCTCGAGCGTGCGCGCGAGCGCGTTCGCTCGACCAAGTGCTCGCCCGGCATCGGCGCGCGGCCGCGCGGCATGAAATGCTCGAACCAGCCGAGGTCGCGCGGCATGTGCGGCACCGCGAGCGCCCATTTCTCGGCGACGATCGGCGATACGGCGAAGCCGTCGCGCGCGTAGCGGATCGCGGGCTCGAAGAGGTCGCGCGAACGGCAGCTCGCCGAAGCGCTGCGACAAGCGCGCGCCAGCCCGAGACCGCGCCGGGAATGGTGACGGCTTCCCATCCGCGCTCCGGCATCGCCGTGCGCCCCGTGAAGCGCGCCGGATTCCATGCTGCCGGCGCGCGGCCGGAAGCGTTGAGGCCGACCAGCTCGCTGCCCGTCCACAGGATCGCGAACAGGTCCGATCCCAGGCCGTTGCTGCACGGCTCGACCACCGTGAGCGTGATCGCCGTTGCCAGCGCCGCGTCGACGGCGTTGCCGCCCTTGGCGAGCATCGCAACGCCCGCCTGGCTCGCGAGCGGTTGCGACGTCGCGACGACGTTGCGCGCGAAGACGGGCTGGCGCCGCGACGGATACGGCAGCTTCCAGTCGAAGCGCGAGGAATGCGGGGCGTGGGATTCGTCGGGCGGCATCTCGCCAGTTTACGCCTCCTGGAACGCCTCCTCGCGTGTCTTGCGGATCGAGGGGGCGACGATGATGAGCAGCAGGCCCACCGCCATTGCGAGCATGACGGCGCTGATCGGCCGCGTGACGAACACCGTCGGGTCGCCGCGCGAAAGCAGCATCGCTCGTCGCAGGTTCTCCTCCATCATCGGCCCGAGGATGAAGCCGAGCAGCAGCGGCGCGGGCTCGCACTCGAGCTTGACGAAGAGCCATCCCAGCACGCCGAAGATCGCGGTGAGGAACACGTCGAACACGCTGTTCTGGATGCTGTACACGCCGATGCAGCAGAAGAGCAGGATCGCCGGATAGAGCAGGCGATACGGCACCTGCAACAGCTTCACCCAGATCCCGATGAGCGGCAGGTTCAGCACGACGAGCATGAGGTTGCCGATCCACATGCTGACGATCAGTCCCCAGAAGAGCTTGGGATTGCTCGTCATCACCTGCGGCCCCGGCTGGATGCTGTGGATCGTCATGGCGCCGACCATGAGCGCCATCACCGCATTCGGCGGGATGCCGAGCGTGAGCAGCGGTATGAAGGACGTCTGCGCGCCTGCGTTGTTGGCGCTCTCCGGGCCGGCGACCCCCTGGATCGCGCCCTTGCCGAACAGCGACGAGTCCTTTGCAAGCTTCTTCTCGACGGTGTACGACGCAAATGCGGAGAGCATCGCGCCGCCGCCGGGCAGGATGCCCAGCGCGGAGCCGATCCCCGTGCCGCGCACGATCGCAGGGAACGCCTCCTTGAAATCCTTCCACTTGAGCCAGAGGCTCGACACGTTCTTCGTGAAGACCTCGCGCTTTTCCTTCTGCTCGAGGTTGACGATGATCTCCGCGAATCCGAAGAGACCCATCGCGACCGTGACGAAGCCGATGCCGTCGGAGAGCTCCGGGATTCCGAGCGAGTAGCGCTGCAATCCGGAGTTGACGTCGGTGCCGACGATGCCCATGAGCAGTCCGAGCACGATCATGCCGATCGCCTTCACGAGCGAGCCGCTCGCGAGCACCACTGCCGCGATGAGGCCCAGCACCATGAGCGAGAAATACTCGGCAGGCCCGAACTTCAACGCGACTTCCGCGAGCGGCGGCGCAAACGCGGCGATCAGGATCGTCGCGAAGGTGCCCGCAATGAACGAGCCGATGGCGGAGATTGCGAGCGCCTTGCCCGCCTGGCCTTTGCGCGCCATCTGGTAGCCGTCGATGCAGGTGACCACCGACGACGATTCGCCGGGCAGGTTGACGAGAATGGCGGTCGTCGAGCCGCCGTATTGCGCGCCGTAGTAGATGCCGGCGAGCATGATCAGCGCGGAAACCGGCGGCAGCGCGTACGTCACGGGCAGCAGCATCGCGATGGTCGGCACCGGACCGATGCCCGGCAGGACGCCGATCAACGTGCCGAGCAGCACGCCGAGGAAGGCGTACAGCAGGTTCTGCAGCGTGATCGCGACCTGGAAGCCGATCAGGAGATTGTCGATGAGTTCCATCGCGGGCTACCTCGCGAACCAGGGCCAGATGGGAAGCTGCAGCTGCAACCCGTAGGCGAATGCCGCGACGGTGAATGCCGCAAGGATGAGCGAGGAGATGACCGCTTCCTTCCAACGAAACTCGTCGCTGGCGGCGCTCGAGACCACGACGAGGAGGACGGTCGCGATCACGAGCCCGAGCGGCGGCGCGGCGATGCCGAACACCACGACGCTGCCGATGACGACGAGGAGCGGCTTCGGCGACGCGAAGGCGATGCGCGCGCCCTCGAGGCGCAGGGCGCGCAGCGACAGGAGCAGTCCGAGCGCAACGAGGATGGCGCCGAGCGCCCGCGGGAAGTAGCCCGGCCCCATCCGGCCGGCGGTGCCTGCCGGGTAGTTGAGCGCGATGGCGATCGCGGTCGCGCCGAAGGTGATGTACAGGACTCCCGCCCAGAAGTCCTTTGGATGCTTGATGAACGTCATCTGTCCTCCGCCAGGATCGCGCGCGCGGCTGCGCAACGCGTCGCCGGGTGACACCCCGGTCGCGGAGGAGAGGTTAGGGTTTGTCCCGTCGCCTGTCTAGGACCACTGCTAGGGAATCGTCCTTAGGCATAAACCATGGCCGTAAAAAAGGCGGGCCCGGACCGGACCCGCCTTTGCGACTGCCGTCCAGGTGGCTTAGACGCCGCCCTTGGCGCGCAATTCCTTGAAGTACTTGTCGAGGTGCGCCGCCTGCACACGCTGCTGCAGCTGCGGCTTGACCTCGTCGAACGACGGGACCTTCGCATCGCGAACGTCCTCGACCAGGATCACGTGGTAGCCGAACTGCGTCTGCACCGGCGTGGCGGTGAACTTGCCCTTCGGCGTGGCGATCATGGCGTCGCTGAACGGCTTCACGAAGCCGCCCGGCGCGTTCCAGTCGAGGTCGCCGCCCTTGTCCTTGCTGCCCGGGTCCTTCGAGCGCGCCTTCGCGAGGTCGTCGAACTTGCCGCCCTTCTGCAGCTGCGCGATCACGTCCTTGGCCTCGTCTTCCTTCTCGACCAGGATGTGCTTGACCTTGTATTCCTTGTCGCCCATCTGCGCCTTGATGGCGTCGTATTCCTTGCGAAGCTCGGCATCGGGCATCGGGTTCTTCTTGATCCAGTCGGTGACGTAGGCACGCACCAGGACCGTCTGGCCGGCAAGGTCCATCTGCTGCTTGATGTCGGCTTGCTTGTCGAGGTTCGCCTTCTTCGCTTCGCGGGCGAGGAGCTCGCGCGTGTTGAGCTCTTCGCGGATCGCGTTGCGCAGCTCCGGCGTGTCCGGCGCGCCCTGGGCGGTGCGCTCCTTGAGCATGAAGTCGAACTGCGACTGGGGGTACAGGGCCTTGCCGGCCGGCGCAGATGCGGCGGGGGCGGCGGCAGGCGCCGCGGGTGCGGCGGCCTTGGGAGCGGCGGGTTGCGCCTGCGCGACGCCGGCGACGGCGAGCGCCGCCAGGATGGCGAGGGCAGTTCTGGTTCGATTCATTTGCATACGTCCTTTCGTCAGGAAGGAAATTCGTCCGGCGCGTACGCGCGAATGGCGAGCGCGTGCACGGGATGGGGGATGAGGTCGGCGACACGGTCGAGCACCGCGCGATGGCGGGCGACCCGGGTCAATCCGGTGAACTGCTCCGACACGATGAGCAGGGAAAAGTGCCCGCCGCCGGCAGCGGCGCCGGCGTGCCCGGCATGCTCGGCGCTGTCGTCGGCAAGTTCGAGCACGACCGGCGAAAGCGCCGAGAGCCGGGTCCGGAGGGTGGCTTCGACGGGACCGCTCACGATTTGCTCGGCTCCGTCATGTAGCGGGCGAGGAACACGCCCTGCGCGAGGGCGAACAGGAGGAACAGGCCGATGCCGCCCCACACCTTGAAGTTGACCCAGGTGTCGGTCGAGAAATGGAAGGCGACGTACCAGTTGAGCACGCCCATGGCGGCGAAGAATGCCGCCCACGCGAACGTCACGCGCGTCCACACGGCGGGCGGCAGCGTGAGGTCCTTCAGGACGTAGGCCAGGAGGTCGCGGTTCCAGACGAGCTTGCCCGCGAGCAGCACCAGGCAGAAGGCGCCGTACAGCACGGTCGGCTTCCACTTGATGAACACCTCGTCCTGGAGCACGAGCGTGGCGCCGCCGAAGACCACGATGATCGCGAGCGAGATCAAGTGGACGGCGGATACCTTGCCCTTCCACTTGAACCAGGCGATCTGGCAGATCGACGCCACGATCGCCACGCCGGTGGCGACCATGATCCCCTGCCATTTAAAGGCGAGGAAAAAGAGAATCAGCGGAAAGTAGTCCGCGAGTAGCTGCATAGTCCGGTAAGCCTCGCCGGTCCGGCTTAACGCACGCTTACGGGTGCGATTGCGGCGGGCGAATGCGCTTGGTTGTTCGCTTAGTCCCGGCATTCGAGCCCGGGCAACCATACATTATACCCTGGCCGGGGAACGGCCGCCACCGGCCGTCCGGCCTAGGGGAGACGGGCAGTGCCCGTCAGGCGGGCGAGCCGGTCCCAGTCGAACGCGGGACCGGGATCCGTCTTGCGGCCCGGTGCGATGTCGCTGTGGCCGACCGCCGCGGCAATGGACGGGTACCGGCGCTTCAAGGCTGCGAGCAGCGAAGCGAGCTTCTCGTACTGCGGCTCCGCATACGCCACGTCATCCGCCCCCTCGAGCTCGATGCCGATCGAGAAATCGTTGCATCGCTCGCGGCCGCGCCACGACGACGCGCCGGCGTGCCACGCGCGGTCGTTGCAGGAGACGAACTGGACCACCTCGCTGCCGCGCCGGATGAAGAAGTGCGAGGACACGCGGAGCCCGGTGAGGGTTGCGTAGAACGGGTGCGCAGCGTCGTCCAGCGTGTTGGTGAAGAGCCGCTCGACACCGTCGCCATGGAACACGCCCGGCGGCAGCGAGATGCCGTGGATCACGACGAGCGAGACGACCTCGCCGGGCGGACGCGCATCGAAATTGGGCGAGCGGATCTGGCGCGCGGCGCGCACGAAGCCGCGGACGTCGACGGTGACCATGGGTTGCAAGCTTAGCGCGATAACATCGAGCCATCGCAACGACGGACCTCACGCAATGGCAAACGCGAAACCCAAGGCATGGCTCATCACCGGTTGCTCCACAGGCATCGGACGCGCGCTCGCGCAGCGTGTGCTGGCGCACGGCGACCGTTGCGTCGTGACCGCGCGTGATGCGGCGACCGTCGCCGATATCGTCGCGCCGCACAGTGAATCCGCGCTCGCATTTTCGCTCGACGTGACGAACGCGGCGCAGCGCAAGCACGCGCTCGCGCAGGCGATCGAGCGCTTCGGCGGCATCGACGTCCTCGTCAACAACGCCGGGCACGGCTATTCCGCGGCGGTGGAGGAAGGCGACGAGGCGCAAATACGCGCGATGTTCGAGGCGAACTTCTTCGGACTTGCGGCGATGCTGCGCGACGCGCTGCCAGCGATGCGGGCGCGAGGCGGCGGACGCATCGTCAACATTTCCTCGATCGGCGGCCTCGTCGGCAACATCGGATCGGGCTACTACAACGCGTCCAAGTTTGCAGTGGAGGGCCTGTCGCAGGCGCTTGCACTCGAGGCCGCGCCGCACGGCATCCGCGTGACGCTGGTCGAGCCCGGGCCGTTTCGCACCGATTTCCAGGGACGGTCGATGCAGCGCGCGAAGGAGCGCATCGGCGCGTACGCGGACACCGTCGGCGCGCGCCGCGCGCAGCAGGACAAGAGCATGGGCCGCGAACCGGGAGACCCGGTCCGCGCGGCGGAGGCGATCATCGCGGTGGTCGGGCATCCAGACCCACCGTTGCACCTGCTGTTGGGCGCGAACGCGGTGAGTCGCGCACGGGAGAAATTCACCACGCTCTTGAAGTCGATCGATGCGTGGGAAGAGGTGTCGCGCGGTACGGATTTTCCAGCGAACCAGCAGGCAGCCAATTAAAGGGGAGGGCAGATGGAAGGTGTCCCGTACTTCTTCAAAACCGATTGCAAATGCACGAGCACAACCGGCGCTACGGTGGACATTCCATCCGGGATCTACAACGTAACGGAACGCGGAGATGTGGCCATCGACGTTGGCCAAGGCAGAGTCATCGACATCCCGGCGGCCGAGTTTGCAAGGCTCAAGGCCGAGGGCATCGCGAGCGCTTACCGGGTCATCCCTTGAGAGTCACGGCTGGATGGCGATGACCGTCCGCTACTTGATGCCCAGCCGCTCCATCCGGTAGCGCATCGCCCTGAACGTGATGCCCAGCAGCTTCGCCGCTGCCGTGCGGTTGAAGCGCGTCTTCTCGAGCGCCTCGTTGATCGCCGAGCGCTCGACGCGATCGAGATAGTCCTGCAGCGGCCACTTCTCGCCCGGCGGCACGGCGCCTTCCGACTCGTCGTGCATCGGCGTGAGGTGCAGGTCCTCCGCGGTGATGCGCTGCGGGTCGGCGGCGAGCGAGAGCCCGCGCTCGAGGATGTTCTCGAGCTCGCGCACGTTGCCGGGAAACGGATACTGCTCGAGCGCCGCGACCGCTTCGGGCTCGAGGCGCGCGCTGCCGCGGCGCGTGAGCTTGGCGAGGATCGCGTTGGCGATGGGCGGGATGTCCTCGCGCATCTCGCGCAAGCACGGCATCTGCGAGCTCGATCACGTGCAGGCGGTAGTAGAGGTCCTGCCGGAAATTGCCGGACTCGACGAGCGCCGCGAAGCTTCTTGTGCGTGGCGCTGATGATGCGCACGTCGACCGGCTCTTCCTGCGTCGCGCCGACCTTGCGCACTTTCTTTTCCTGGATGGCGCGCAGCAGCTTCACCTGCATCGGCAAGGGCAGGTCGGCGACTTCGTCGAGGAACAGCGTGCCGCCGTTGGCCGCCTGGAAGAATCCGTCGCGGTCGGCTTCGGCACCGGTGAACGCGCCCTTGCGATAGCCGAAGAACTCGCTCTCCATGAGGTTCTCGGGAATCGCGCCGCAGTTGACCGCGACGAACGGCTGCTCGCCGCGCGGTCCGTTGAGATGGATCATGCGCGCGGCGAGCTCCTTGCCGCTGCCCGATTCGCCGTTGATGAACACCGGCGCCTGGCTCTTGGCGAGGCGCTCGATCAGTCCGCGCACCTGCTGCATCGCGGGCGATTCGCCGAGGAGCTGGTACGAGCTCGCGGGCTGCGTCTTCTCGGGAACCTTGAGCGCCTGCTTGACCAGCGCGCGCAGCTGCTCGAGCGCGACCGGCTTGGCCAGGTAGTCGAACGCGCCGGCCTTGAGCGCCGCGACGGCGTTCTCGGCGCTGCCGAACGCGGTGATGACCGCCACCGGCACGTCGAGGCCCTTCTGGTTGATGTGCTCGACGACGCGCAGGCCCTCGCCGTCGGGCAGGCGCATGTCGGTGAGGCACAGGTCGAACTGGTCCTTGTCGAGCAGGCGGATCGCCTCGGCGACCGATTCCGCGCGCGACGTGTCGAGCCCCATGCGCGAGAGCGTGAGCTCGAGCAGCTCGAGCAGGTCCGGCTCGTCGTCGACGACGAGCACCTTCGGTTGTCCGCGAATTCTCCTTGTCATCGTTGCTCCCCCTTAGCTGCGTGTTGCCACTCGCTCTGGCGTGCGACGCCCGCTTGAGCGTCATGCGGAAATGCGCGCCCGGGCCCTTGGGCAGCAGCTCGAGCGCCGCGCCGTTGGCGTCGGCCAGCTCGCGCGCGATGTACAGGCCGAGACCCGTTCCACCCGGGCGTGTCGTGAAGAACGGCTCGAAGATCTGCGGGCGCAGCTCCGCCGGGATGCCCGGTCCGTCATCGGTCAGCTCGCAGATTACGGCATCGCCCATGTAGCCCGCGCGCGCGACTACGCGGATGCTGCCTTCCTTCTTCTGGCAATGCTGCCACGCGTTGCGGACGAGGTTCCACACGATCTGGTTGAGATGCCCGCGGTCGAAGATGATGAGGAGGTCGTCGGGAATCTGCATCATCACGCTGCGCGGCGGCATGTTCTCGGCCTGCACGATCTCTTCGGTGAGCGTGCGCATGAACTCGGCGAACGGAACGATCTCTGGCTGCTGGCGGTCGCGCCGGTTGAGCTGCAGCACTTCGCCCACGATGCGGTCGATGCGCTTCGCGTTGTTGCGGATCATGCCGAGCAGCCGTGCGCCTTCGGGCGCGACCGCGCCGTCCTCCTCGAGGAGCTGCGCCGCCTGGTTGATCGCCGACAGCGGGTTGCGCACCTCGTGCGCGATCGACGCCGTGAGCCGGCCCATCGCGGCGAGCTTCATCTGCTGCGCCTCGGTTTGCGCGCGCCCGAGGTCCTCGAGATAGATGAGCGTGCCGCCGTTGAGGCCCGTGCCGATGCGCACGAGGCGCACGCGCAGCAGGCGCTGCGTCGCCTCGACCTTGAACGGCGGCAGCGCCTCGGTGAAGTCCTCCTGCCAGCGCCGCCAGTAATCGTGCAGCGTGGTCGAGAACTCCGCGAGGCGCATGCCGCCGCGCATGCGGCCGAATCCGCCGAGCAGGCGCGTGACCTGCGCGTTGTGTCCGCGCACGACGCCGTTGAGGTCGACGACGAGCACGCCGTCCTGCATGTCCTGGATGATGAGGCGGTTGACCTGCTCGAGGTTCGCGACGTCGATGCCGCGCTGCGCGGCGAGGTCCTCCGATTGCTTGGTGTAGCGACCGAGCGCGACCGCGATGCCGACGGTCGCGAAGATAGCCGAAGCCGATGATGCCGGTCTGGAACACCTGCGGGCCGGTCACCGTGCCGAGGATCGCGCGATACGCATCGAGGCCGAGCAGGCAGATGGAGGCGAACGCCGCGTGGAAGAATGCGGTCTGCGTGCGCAGGATCCAGCCGCTGGCCGCGAGCTGCGGGAACAGCAGGATCGGCAGCGGCGCGCCGAACGATCCCGCCGGCGAACATCACGAGCGACAGGAAGAACACGTCGCCGGCGAGCAGCGAGAACAGCATGGTCGGCAGCGGCAAGGGCAGCCGGTCCTGCTGCACCCACCAGAACGACGACAGGCCGAACACGAAGTAGAGGCCCGTCCCGGTGATGAACGCGTTGGGATTGCCGATGCTCGAGCGTCTTCGCGTCGAGCAGCAGCGGCGGCCCCGAGCAGGGTGGCCGCACAAATCGCGCGATACAGGCCGACGATCCAGAGGATGCGACGGCCGGAATCGCCCATGGTGGAGCGGCAGCGGCGGCGGCTCGAACGGCGGGATCGCGGGCGCAGGCTGCATCGGAAGATCGGTTATAGCGACCAGCGCCAGCCGGCGTCAATGTCGGGCGGCGCAGGCGGCGTCCTGGCAGCGGTAGCCTGTCTCGGGTTTGGCGTGCCTCCGGCTTCGGCAGGAACACGCCGCACTGCGACGCACCGGACCATCGAGCGCGGGCGGCATCGGCCTGCGCGCTTCGCGGCGTTCGCGCGCGCGCCTTGGCGCACGTTGTACATGCGCAACGCGAAGAGCACCGACGAAGACCACCACGATCCAGAAGATGATCTTTCCCATCAGAGCACCTTGCCGGGATTCATGATCCCGGCCGGATCGAGCGCCGCCTTGATCGCGCGCATCACCGCGACCTCGACGTCGCTCTTGTAGCGAACGAGCTCGTCGCGCTTCAGCTGGCCGATGCCGTGCTCCGCGCTGAAGCTGCCGCCGTGCCGCGCCACCAGGTCGTGCACGATGCGGTTGGCCGCGTCGGCGTTGCCCATGAAGTCGCGCGCATCCGCGCCCTCGGGGCCGACAGGTTGTAGTGCAGGTTGCCGTCGCCCAGGTGGCCGAAGACGACGAGGCGCGCGCCGGGAAACGCCGCAAGCAGCGCGGCGTCGCTCTCGTGCAGGAATGCGGGAATGGCCGAGACCGGCAGCGAGATGTCGTGCTTGATGTTGGGTCCTTCGCGACGCTGCGCTTCGCTGATGTTCTCGCGCAGCGCCCACAGCGCGTCTGCCTGCGCCTTCGACTGCGCGACGGAAGCGTCGAGCGCCTCGCCCGCGTCGACGGCGTCGGCGAGCGCCGACTCGAGCGCGGCGACGAGCGGCGCATCCGCCGCGCTGTCGTCCGCCTGCACCAGCACGTACCACGCATGTCCTGGCAGCAGGTCCGGCGAGCCAGCGTGGTGCTTGCGCGACAGGCCGAGCGAGAACGCGCTCATGAGCTCGAAGCCGACCAGGCGGTCGGAGAGCGCGCGCTTGAGCCGCGAGCAGGAGCGCGATCGCGGCTTCGACCGAGCGGCACGCGCAACGAGCGCCGTCGCCTGCGAGCGCGGCGCCGGGAAGAGCTTCAGCACGGCCGCGGTGACGATGCCGAGCGTGCCTTCCGCGCCGATGAAGAGCTGCTTCAGGTCGTAGCCCGTGTTGTCCTTGCGCAAGACCGCGCAGCGCGGGCAGCACGCTGCCGTCGGCGAGCACGACTTCGATGCCCGAGCGCCAGCTCGCGCGTGTTGCCGTAGCGAAGCACCGCCGTTCCGCCGGCGTTGGTGGACAGGTTGCCGCCGATCGTGCAGCTGCCTTCGGACGCGAGCGACAACGGAAAGTGCATGCCGGCCGCGACGGCCGCGGCCTGCACGCGCGGCGAGCGTCACGCCGGCCTCGACGGTGATCGTGGCGTTGGCCGTGTCGACGGAGCGCACGCGATTCATGCGCCGCAGCGCAACCACGATCTCGCGCCCCGCGTCGTCCGGCACGGCGCCGCCGCACAGGCCGGTGTTGCCGCCCTGCGGAACGATCGGCGTTGCGGACCCGGCACAGGCGCGCACGACGGCGGCGACTTCTTCGGTAGACGCGGGGCGGACAACGGCGCGCGCGCTGCCGTGGTAGCGGCCGCGCCAATCGGCGACGAAGGGTTCGACATCCGCGGGCGCGGTGAGCACGTGCGCCTCGCCGACGATGCCCGCGAGGCGCGGCAGCAGGGATGCGCCAAGCTCCGCCATAATAGGGGAGCATAGTAACAAACCGCATTCTCACGGAGGCCCCATGGCGGACGACCCCAACAAGCCCGGCAGCGATCCGCAAGGCGCGCCGAAGTTTCCGTTCTCGCCGCAGGACGCGCTCGACTTCATGCAGCGCATGTGGAATCCGCTCGGCATCGCGATGCCGGGCTTCGCGGCACCCGCCGGCGCCGCGCCGGCTGCGCCAGGCGCGCAACCGGGCATGCCGTTTCCGCATGCCGGCTGCGATGTTCGCAGCGCTCGATCCGGCCGAGATCGACCGCAAGATCGCCGAGCTGCGCATCATCGAGAACTGGCTCACGATGAGCGTGTCCATGATGCAGATGAGCATCAAGACGATGGAGCTGCAGAAGGCATCGCTCGAGGCGATGCGCGGCGCGCAGCGCACGATCCGACGGAACCGATGCATCACGCTCTACTACGGCTCCGGCTCGCCGTACGCGTGGCGCGTGCAGCTGGCGCTCGAGCACAAGGCGCTCGCCTACGAGCGCAAGGTGCTTTCGTTCACGGCCGGCGACACCCGCAAGCCGGAGTTCGTGGCGCTCAATCCGCGCCACCGCGTGCCGGTGATCGTCGACGGCGACTTCGTGCTCTACGAATCGAACGCGATCGTCGAATATCTCGACGACGCCTATCCGGGCCGCGGCGCAGCCGCTGTTCCCGGGCGACGCGCGCGAGCGCGCGCTCGTGCGCCGGCTCATCGCCGAGGTCGACAACTACTTCGACAAGGCGACCGATCCCGTGGTCGACGAGGCGTTCGCGAAGAAGCCGGAGGAGCGCGATGCCGCGAGGCTCGCAGCCGCGCTCGACGCGCTGCGCGAGGAGATCGCGCTCTTCACCGCGCTACATGCGCGGCGATTATCTCGCCGGGCGCTCTCCGCCGCCGACTTCGCGCTTGTACCCGATGGTGGCGTTCCTCGACCGCTGCGCGACGCAGGCTGCCCGACTTCGAGCGCCGCGAGCGTGCTGACGCCGCAGCTCGCGGCGTGGAAGGCGCGCATCGAGGCGCTGCCGTATTTCGACAAGACGATATCCGCCGCACTGGAAAAAGTAGGAGTCATACGATGCATCTGCACAGCAACGCATTTGCCGACAACGGCGTCATTCCGGGAGCGTGCGCGTTCGCGGTGATCGATCCCGCGACGCACGTGCGCTTGTCGGCCAACGCGAATCCCGACTTCGCGTGGAGCGGCGCGCCTGCCGGCACGCAGTCGTTTGCGCTCATGTGCCACGACCCGGACGTGCCGTCGCGCGGCGACGACGTCAACCAGGAAGGCCGCGTCGTGCCGGCGACGCTGCCTCGCGTCGACTTCTTCCACTGGGTCCTCATCGACCTGCCGCCGTCGACCACCGCGATCGCGCGCGGGTCGCACTCGCAGGGCGTGACCGCCCGCGGCAAGCCGGGTCCCGGGCGCCGCGCGAAGCGCGCCACGGCATCAACGACTACACGGGATGGTTCGCCGGCGACGCGGAGATGGGCGGCGACTACTACGGGTACGACGGTCCATGCCCGCCGTGGAACGACGCGATTCCGCATCGCTACGTGTTCACGCTGTACGCGCTCGACGTGGCGCAGCTTGCGGTTGCCGACAGGTTCACGGGCGCCGACGCGCGGCGCGCGATGGACGGCCACATCCTCGCGCGCGCATCGGTGACCGGCCGCTACACGCTCAATCCGTCGGTGACGCTGTAACGGTCTGCGCCGCGCAGCCACGCGTTGCGTCGCGCCTCCGCTTGCGGGCTGGGTGCTGCGTCCAGCGTCAGGTAGCACGTGTCGTCGGGCGCCGCATCGAGCGTGACCACGAAACGTCGACCAGCTCGTCGCGGCGGAAGGCGTGTATCTCGACCGTCTCCCCGGGCGCTGCGCGGGTGAGCGTGCGAGGCGATGCGCTCGGGCGTGGCCTTGAGTCCGTCGATCGCAACCAGCACGTCGTTCCCGGACAGCCCCGCACGCGCGGCCGGGCCGCCGCGCAACACGACGCTCAATCGCTGGTCGTTGCCGAGGCGCACGCCGAGCGTGCAGCGCGGCGCGATGCCGCTCGCGGGCTTGCCGCCGCGATCCTTGGGGCCGTTCGCGGGCCGCGCGTGCAGCGTCACGCCGAAATCGGCGAGGAGCTCGCGCAGCGGCGGGTCTTCGGTGCCCTCGACGTAGCGGGCAAAGAATGCGGAGAGGTCGCGTCCCGCGAGCTCGCTCGCGAGCCGCGGGATTGCGTCCTCGGGCACGCCGATGCCGGTGCGCGCCGTAGCGCTGCCACAACGCGCGCATGAGCTCGTCGAGCGTCGTGCCGCTGTCGCGCCGAAGCATGAGGTCGAGCGCGCACGCGACGAGCGATCCCTTCGCGTAGTAGCTGACCACGGCGTTCGGCGCGTTCTCGTCCTGCCGGTAGAACTTGATCCACGCATCGAAGCTCGATTCCGCGACGCTCTGCGCATGCCGGCCCGGCGCGCGCATCACCGTCGTGAGCGTGCGGCCGAGGAGCTCGAGATAGCGCTCGGCGTCGATGAGGCCGCAGCGCACCAGCGCCAGGTCGTCGTAGTACGAGGTGATGCCCTCGAACGCCCACAGCTGGCGCGTGTACGCCTCGCGCGTGAGGTCGTACGGAACGAACGCAGCCGGCTTGATGCGCTTGACGTTCCACGCATGGAAGTACTCGTGGCTCGCGAGGCCGAGAAACGTGAGGTAGTCGTCGTCGATCTCTGCGTCCGACGCGTGCGGCAGCTCGTCGCGGCGGCACAGAAGGCTGGTGCTCGAGCGATGCTCGAGTCCGCCGTAGCCGTCGCCCACCGCCGTCACCTGGAACAGGTATCGGTCGAACGGCGCTTCGCCGAAGAGCGTCGATCTGCCAGTCGCACACGCGCGCGAGGTCGCGCGCGAGGCGTGGCAGGTCCGCGTCGTGGCGTCCGGTGACGCGATCTCGTGCGGCACGCCGCCGCACGTCGAAGCCGGTCCATGCGAACTCGGCGATTTCGACCGGATGATCGAGCAGCTCGTCGTAGTCGGCGGCGCGGTAGGTGCCGAATCCGCGCTCCGGGGCGTCCTCGCGCGGCAAGCGTCGTCGCGACGCGCCACGCGCGAATACGCATCGCCTTGCGGCGCCGCGATCTCGACGAGGCACGGCGCGTGTTCGCGGCCCTCGGGCAGCAGGAAGACGGCCGGCCCGTTGAAGTAGCCACGCGTGTCGTCGAGATACGCCGCGCGCACCGACAGGTCGAACGCGTACACCTGCGCCGTCACGGTGACGCTGCCGCTCGCGGGCGCGGCGCGCCACGTGCTCTTGTCGATTTTCTCGATGCCGATCGGGCCGCCGTTGCCGGCGGCGCTTACCTGCACGAAGTGGCGAGCGAACTCGCGCACGAGGTAGCTGCCCGGAATCCACGTCGGCAACCGGAAGCGATGACCCTCGGGCGACGGGTCGTCGATCGTGACGCTCACCTCGAAGAGATGCGCGTGCGGATCGAGCGGAGCAATGCGGTAGCGAGTGGCGGACAACGGGGACTCCAACGGGTGATGGCGCCCCGGGCACGAATCGAACGTGCGACCTGCCCCTTAGGAGGGGGCTGCTCTATCCACTGAGCTACCGGGGCGTTGGAGCTCTTATTCGACTGGACGCTCTCGCGTGTTCCTGCACGGGACGCCGCCAGCGACGAAGCCCGCGATGATGCCAGACAGCGGCGCGCCGGCGCAAATATGGTGGTTCAATGATCGTTGCGAATTGCCCCCTGAGCCTACACTCTCTAACGATGGTTGAGCTGATCGCATTGCCGAGGGCATAGCATGATCGCGTGGCTCGGCATGCGCACGCCGTTCCCGCCGATCGCGGCGGCGCTCGCGGAACCCAACGGCCTCCTCGCCGCGGGCGGCGACCTGTCGCCGGATCGCCTGCTCGTCGCATACCGCAGCGGGATCTTTCCGTGGTACTCGGAGGGACAGCCGATCCTGTGGTGGAGCCCCGACCCGCGGATGGTGCTGTACGTCGACGAGCTTCACGTCACGCGGTCGCTGCGCAAGCGCGTGCGCGCGGGCACGTTCGAGGTCCGCATCGACTGCGCGTTCCGCGCCGTGATCGAGGCGTGCGCGCAGACGCCGCGACAGGGCCAGCGCGGGACGTGGATCACGCCGGACGTCGTTCACGCGTATTGCGAGCTGCACCGGCGCGGGTACGCGCATTCGGTCGAGGCATGGCGCGACGGAACGCTCGTCGGCGGCCTCTATGGACTCGCGCTCGGTCGCATGTTCTTCGGCGAGTCGATGTTCGCGCACGAGACCGACGCCTCCAAGGTCGCGCTGGTGCATCTCGTCGACAAGCTGCGCGCGCTCGGTGTGCCGGTCGATCGATTGCCAGCAGGAGACCGTCCATCTCGCCGCCTTCGGCGCCCGGCCGATCCCGCGAGACCGGTTTGCGGCGCATCTTGTTGAATTGATACACTCGGTCGAACCCCCGCCGGGCTGGCGACGATCATGAGCGCGAGGCCGCTCCCGAGCGCGAATCAGACCCGAGCGCATGGCAGGTAGTCCAATGAGCAAGCTCAACGACCTGCCGCTGACGTCGCTCCAGTTCTACGCCACGGCGCCGTATCCGTGCAGCTACCTGCCGGACCGTGCGGCCCGGTCGCAGGTGGCCACCCCGAGCCACCTGATCGACACCCGCGTCTACAGCGAGCTCGTGCGGCTCGGTTTCCGTCGCAGCGGCGCGTTCACCTACCGCCCGTACTGCGACCACTGCCGCGCGTGCGTCCCCGTGCGGGTTCCCGTCGACGACTTTCGCGCCGAACCGGACGCAGCGCAAGATCGCGCGCAATCACGGTAAGTTGACCGCAGTTAGGCGCGAGTTGACCTACGATAGCGAGCATTACGCGCTTTACTTGCGCTATCAGCGGTACCGTCATCGGGGCGGCGGCATGGACCAGGACAGCCGCGAGCAATACCAGCACTTCCTGCTCCACAGCAACGTCGCGACCGACCTCTTCGAGTTCCGCGAGGAGGGCGTGCTGCGCATGGTCAGCCTGGTCGACCGCCTCGTGGACGGCCTGTCGTCCGTGTACACCTTCTTCGAGCCCGACGTTCCCGGCGCGAGCTTCGGCACCTACAACGTGCTCTGGCAGATCGAGCGCTGCCGCGTGCTGACGTTGCCCTATCTTTACCTTGGCTACTGGATCGGCGAGAGCCGAAAGATGGCCTACAAGGCCTCGTTCCGTCCCGTCGAGGGACTCGTCGGCGGCCTCTGGGAACCGCTCTAGCTGGGCTGAACAGCGTATCGTCGTCTTGTTGTTCAGTACAGACAGCCGAGGGTTTCCGAACCTCCCTCCACCGATTCCCGTCCGATTCCGCTACTGCGGGGCCTAGCGCCGCGCCGCCTCTCGGCGAGTCGCTGGCGGCGCCTATCGTTGTTTGCCACAATGTTGTCGCTTACTCGAACACGTTTGCAACGCTGTTTCCTCAACGCCTGGGAGCCACGATGAATGCCTTTGCCGATGTCCACTATCTCAATCCGCCAACGACCCGCCAGCTGAACACGAGGTTCGACGAGGAGACGGGAGCGTATTGGGCCCTGATGAATCCACGCCCGCGAGCCTGCTTCAGCGTCCAGCTGCTGTCCGAGCTCAAGGGCTACGTCGACAGCATCACCGCTTCGGGCGGGGTCGTCGTCCAGCACGGCGTCGAGCACCGGATCAGGTACGCGGTCCTCGCATCGGCGCTGCCTTCGGTCTTCAACCTCGGGGGCGATCTCGCACTCTTTCGCTCGTACATCGAGACCGGCAATCGCGCGGCGCTCGTCAACTACGGCGAGCGCTGCGTGGACAACCTCTACCCGTGGCATCGCAACTGCGACCTTCCGCTGACCACGATCGCCCTCGTGCAAGGCGAGGCGCTCGGCGGCGGATTCGAGGCGGCGCTGTCGGCATCGGTGCTCGTCGCCGAGGAAGGCGCGCGCATGGGATTCCCCGAGATCCTGTTCAACATGTTTCCAGGCATGGGCGCGTACAGCTTCCTCCTGCGCAAGGTGGGCAGGCGCACCGCGGACGAGCTCATCACGAGCGGCGCCATCTACAGCGCGCGCCAGCTCTACGAGATGGGCGTCATCGACGTCCTCACGGCGGACGGCACGGGCGTAGCCGCCATCGCTGCGTACATCCGCAAGCACTCGCGCAACGCCAACGGCCGCCAGGCGTTCGAGCGCGCACGCAACGCCGTGCACCCGGTCACGCGTGACGAGCTCATGCGCGTGGTGGAGGTCTGGGCGGATGCGGCGCTAAGGCTCACGGAGCGCGACCTGCGGATGATGGAACGGCTGGTCAAGGCGCAGCAGAGGGTCGGCGCGCGCGACGGCGAGTGCGACGAGGACGCGATCGTGTTGCAGGCGGCGATGTGAATTTGCCCGTAGACATTTGCAGGGACAGGACCATGAACGCACAACGTGAAAAATTTCTCCGCGACGCATTGCGGCCGTTCGCGAAGAGAAGCAACCTCGTGGGATATTCGGCCGCCGTGCTCGACGGCGCGATCTTCCTGACCGCCGTCTACCTCGCATGCGCTTCGGCCGACGTGTGGCTGCAGGCGCTGTTCAGCGTCGTCGCGGGAACGATGATCTCGACGCTGTTCGTGCTCGCTCACGACGCGGGCCACGGCAGCCTCGTGCGCCATCGCCGGGGCAACGCATTCCTCGCCCGGGTGCTGCTGCTGCCGTCGCTGCACAACCTCACGTTGTGGCGCATTGCGCACAACCGCGGGCATCACCAGGCCGCGAACATCCAGGGCATGAACTCGTGGTCGCCGATGACGGTTGCGGAGTACGCCGCGCTGCCCAAGTGGAAGCAGTGGCGCGAGCGCGTCTATCGCAGCGGCGGCTTCGGTCCCTACTACCTGGTCGAGCGCTGGCTCAAGCACAAGTTCTACCCGAACGCGACCGTCCGCGGCGCGACGCGCAAGCGCGCGTTGGCCGACTTCGCGGTCCTTGCGGCGTGGCTCGCCGCGTGGTGCGCAGGCACCGTCTTTGCCGGGATGCTCGGCGACAATGCGTGGTACTCGTCGCTCGTGTGGGGCGTCGCCGTGCCGTTCGCGGTCTGGAATTGCCTCATGGGCCTGACCGTTTACCTGCAGCACACCCATCCGGCGGTCCCCTGGTTCCGCAATGCGGCGGACGCGGCCCGGCACGGCGCGGAGGAGCTCGCCGTCCACGTGAAGTATCCGCGCTGGTACGGCCTCCTGTCGCACGACATCATGGAGCACCCGGCGCATCACATCCACCCGCTGATTCCGTTCTACCGCCTGCGCGCGGCGCAGGAGCGGCTGAACGAGCTGCTGGGCAAGGATGCGATCGTCGAGCCGATGACGCCGGGCTACGTCCTTGGCCTCCTGCGGCAGTGCCGCGTCTATGATTACGAGCGGCGCGAGTGGGCCGACTTCTGCGATACCGTGGCGCCCGAGCCTGCAGGCGCCGTCCTGACTGCCGAGGCGCCGAGGTCGTGACGCCCGCCGCGGCATGGACGTTGCTTTGAGCCACTACATCGACGGAGCGGGGTCCGCATCGACTTGAAGAGACTCGCGAGCGCCAGGCAATGGATCGCGAGCAAGCGCGAGAGCTTGCTCGTCGGGGTCGATCGCCCGGAACTCGAGCAATTCATGCTTCGGGTGACCATCGCTGCCGCGGTGATGTTCTACCTCTTCTGGTACTCCGCGCGGGACGGCGTGGTGGACCCGGGCGAGCTCGCCACGCTGTGGGTGTCGGTCGGGTTCTTCCTGTTCGGCATCGGGATGACCGCAATCATCCTGATCGTGCGCGGCGTGTCGGTGGTCCGCCGCTACATCGCGATCGTCGCCGACAACGCGGTCACGACGTTCTGCCTGAGCCAGATGGGCGAAGGCGGCGCAGTCGTGATCGGCGCGTACCTGTTCATCACGTTCGGCAACGGCTTCCGGTATGGCCGCATCTACCTGCACGTCTGCCAGGCGCTGACCATCGCGGGGTTCACGTACGTGCTCGCGACGTCGGAGTTCTGGTCGCAGCACATCGCCATCGGCGTCGGCTTCCTCATCGGCCTCGTCGTCCTGCCGATCTACGTGAGCGTGCTGGCGGAGCGCATCAAGGAAGCCAAGCGGCGCGCCGACGACGCGAGCCGCGCGAAGGGCCGGTTCGTCGCCAACGTGAGCCACGAGATGCGAACGCCGCTGAACGGCGTGATCGCGATGGCCGACATCCTTCGCGAGACCGACCTCTCGGAGGCGCAGCGCGAGATCGTCGAGACGATGACGACGTCGGCGCAGCTTCTCCTCGCGCAGATCGAGGACGTGCTCGACATGGCCAAGATCGAGGCCGGCCGCGTGCAGGTCGAGTCGCGGCCGTTCGATCTTGCAGGCTTGCTGTCGTCCACCGTCAAGGTGATCGTGCCGCAGGCGCGGTACAAGGGCATCGACGTCCAGACGGAGGTCGGGGCCGGCGCGTCGCGATGGTTCGCGGGGGACTCGCACCACCTGCGCCAGGTGCTCCTGAACCTCCTCTCGAACGCGATCAAGTTCACGGAGCGCGGGCGGATCGTCATCCGCGCGGACGCCGCCGATACGGCGGACGCGCGCGTCAAGCGCCTGCGTCTGGAAGTGGAGGACACCGGCATCGGCATCGCGCCCGACAAGCAGGCCAGGATCTTCGAGGCGTTCACGCAGGCCGACGACTCGACCACGAGGATCTACGGCGGGACCGGCCTCGGAACGACGATCGCAAGGAACCTCGTGCACTTGATGGGCGGCGAGATCGGCGTCGTCGAGCACGCCGGGCAAGGGCAGCCTGTTCTGGATCGAGCTCGACCTTTCGATCGCGGAGCCGCAGGGGCTCGACCTGACCGCCGAGCTCGCAGCGACGCACGCCACGGCGCAGACGCGCCTCACCGGCGGTACCGAAAGCTCCAACGTCCACAAGCTTCGCGGGGCCCGGATCCTCGTCGCCGAGGACAACGCGACCAACCAGCGCGTCGCGCAGTTGATCCTCGAGAGCCGCGGTCACGTCGTCACGATCGTCGGCAACGGCGAAAGCGCCCTCGATGCGCTCGAGCGGGGCGCGTTCGACATCGCGCTGTTCGACCTGTCGATGCCGGTCGTATCGGGCCTCGAGGCGCTCAAGCTCTATCGCTTCACCAACCCCAAGCCCGTCCCGGTCCTCATCCTGTCGGCCAACGTGACCACCGACACGATCGCCGAGTGCCTGCGCGCAGGCGCCGCGGAGTTCATCCCGAAGCCCCTTCGCGCGTCATACGTCCTGGACGCGATCGACCGCCACCTGTCGGCGCACGGCGGCGACCTCGTCCCGCGCACGCCGGCTCCTGCGGACGAGCGCTCGCAGCTGTCGCTCGTCAGCGTCCCCGCGCTCGACCCGAACGTCGTGCTCGAGCTCTCGAAGCTCTCGAGCGACCCCACCTTCATGGATCGCCTCATGAAGGGGTTCCATGCCGACACGACGCGGCTCGTGTCGGAGCTGTCCGATGCGCTCTCCTCTCGCAAGTACGCGGAAGCCAAGGACGTCGCGCACGCGCTGCGGGGAGGCGCTGCGAGCGTCGGGGCCTCGCAGCTGGTGCACGTCGCGACACGCATCGAGAAGTGCACGCCCGACGCGCTGCGCATGCGCTCCGCGCAGCTGATCGAGGAGCTCGTGCAGGCGGCGAATCGCGCGTGCGCGGCGGTGGACGAACTTCTCTACGAGCGCGAGCAGCGCCGGCAGACGCCCGGCGCGGTCTAGCCCTAGGAAGCCGCCTTCGGCTTCCGCTTCCTGATCTGGATCGTCTTCCTGAACGCGGCGTGGACCACGCCCGCGTCGTCGACCAGCTCCACGTCGTAGATGCGCTCGACGCGGTCGGTCTCCTCGAGCTCCGCGCGTATGCGCGGCAGCTCGTCGGGCGGAAGCCGGAACGTCGAGAACAGCGTGCCTTTGCCGGGCTTGCGGAAATCGATCTGCGCGGCCTTGTCCCACGCGATGTAGCCCTTGCCGAGGCACCACGAGATCATGGTCATGTAGACGGGGTCGACGCACGCGTACATGCTGCCGCCGAACGTCGAGCCGTTGTAGCCGCGGGTCTTCCAGTTGAGTGGAAGCTTGATGCGGACTTCGTGGAAGTCAGGCGAGATGTACGTGACCTTCACCCCCGTGCGGCGGTAGCACGGGAAGAGGTTGAACATGAAGCGCGTGCCCCACGACTTGAAGGATTCGCCACTGGTCAATTGCCGGCGCCTTCCATGTCGCGCACGACGGCCATGAGCGTGAGCTGCGCGGCCATCTCGCCGTCGACGGTCGCGACACCCTTCACCTTGATCATGCCGCGCAGCGCCCGGATCAGCGTGCACTCGAGGACGACCGTGTCGCCGATGCGAACGTCGCGGCCGAACACGCACTGGTCGATTCCCGCGAAGAAGATGATGGGCTTGGACATGTGCTTCATGAGCCCGGAGTAGTGGCTCAGTGCGCCCGACGCCTGCGCCAGCGCCTCGACCAGGAGCATCGACGGCATGACGCCCGTCGTGGCGTTCGCGCCCTCGAAGAACCACTCGGTGGCCGTCACGTTCTTGATGCAGCGCACGGACTTGCCCTCGACGCACGACACCATGCGATCGATCATGATGAACGGGTAGCGGTGCGGTATGTGGCGCAGGATCTCGGCGGTCGACGCGGTGCCGCTGTGCGACCCGCTGGGCGTATCTGTCATCGGCATCTCGTGGCGAACGTGGCGATCGGGCGGGAATGTGCCGGGTCGTGCGGCGAGCATAATGCAACGGTCGTATAATGTGCCATACGCGCAATGCGCAAGCGGTGCCCCGCACATGAAAATCCTGGTCCCCATCAAGCGCGTCGTCGACTACAACGTCAAGGTTCGCGTGAAGGCGGACGGCTCGGGCGTCGACACCGCGAACGTCAAGATGTCGATGAACCCGTTCGACGAGATCGCCGTCGAGGAGGCCGTGCGGCTGAAGGAGAAGGGCGTGGCGACCGAGATCGTCGCCGTTTCCTGCGGCATCGCCGCGTGCCAGGAGACGCTGCGCACGGCGCTTGCGCTCGGCGCCGATCGCGCGATCCTGGTCGAGACGGACGTCGAGCTGCAGCCGCTCGCGGTCGCGAAGCTGCTGCGGCGCTGGTCGAGCAGGAAAAGCCCGACATGGTGATCCTCGGCAAGCAGGCCATCGACGACGACGCGAACCAGACAGGGCAGATGCTCGCGGCGCTGCTCGATTGGCCGCAGGCGACGTTCGCGTCGAAGGTGGACATCGCCGGCGGCGTCGCGACGGTGAAGCGCGAAGTCGACGGCGGGCTCGAGACGATCGAGGTCAGGCTGCCTGCCATCGTCACCACGGACCTGCGACTGAACGAGCCGCGCTACGCCACGCTGCCCGAACATCATGAAGGCGAAGAAGAAGCCGCTCGCCACGACGACGCCCGCCACGCTCGGCGTCGACGTCGCGCCGCGCCTGACGACGCTCAAGGTGTCGGAGCCCGCCAAGCGCAAGGGCGGCGGCAAGGTGGCCGACGTGAAGGAGCTGGTCGCCAAGCTGCGCAACGAAGCGAAGGTGATCCCGTAGATGTCCATTCTCGTCATCGCCGAGCACGACAACGCGAAGCTCGTCGCGTCGCACGGCGCACGCCGTCGGCGCGGCCGCGAAGCTCGGCGGCGACGTGTCACGTCCTGGTCGCCGGGCATGGCGCGCAAGCGGTGGCGCAAGCCGCCGCGCAGCTCGCAGGCGTGACCAAGGTGCTGGTCGCGGACGCGCCGCATCTCGCATCGACGACCGCGGAGAACCTCGCCGCGACCGCGCTCTCGCTGCTCCCCGGCGCGTACTCGCACGTCGTCGTCGCCGCAACCGGACTTCGGCAAGAACGTGGCGCCGCGCATCGCCGCCAAGCTCGACGTCGCGCAGGTGAGCGACGTCACGGCGATCGAGTCCGCCGGACACCTTCGTGCGGCCGATCTACGCCGGCAATGCGTTCGCGACCGTGCAGTCGAAAGACCCGGTCAAGGTGCTCACGGTGCGCACGACGGCCTTCGAGGCCGCGCCGTCCGGCGGCAACGCCGCGATCGAAAGCATCGCGCCGGCCCCGGACACGGGCCTGTCGAAGGTCACCGGGCAGGAGCTCACGAAGTCCGAGCGTCCCGAGCTCGCCAGCGCGCGCATCGTCATCTCCGGCGGACGCGGCCTCGGCAGCGGCGAGAACTTCAAGATGCTCGAGGCGCTCGCCGACAAGCTCAAGGCCGCGATCGGCGCGTCGCGCGCCGCGGTGGACGCGGGCTACGTGCCCAACGATTACCAGGTCGGGCAGACCGGCAAGATCGTCGCGCCCGACCTGTACATCGCGATCGGCATCTCCGGCGCGATCCAGCATCTTGCGGGCATGAAGGACAGCAAGGTGATCGTCGCGATCAACAAGGATCCGGAGGCGCCGATCTTCCAGATCGCCGACTACGGCCTCGTCGGCGACCTGTTCGAGCTCGTGCCGCAATTCACCGCCGAGCTCGGCTAGCCCGGCGGCACATTAGAGCGTTCCGTCTACCGGCGCGGCCGTACGCTAGCGGTCTTCGCGTCGACGCAACACGAGGTTACTCATGAGCACGAAGGGCCGCCCCGAGGGCGAATTGGAACCGAAGCGCGCAGCGCGGAGGGTAGGCCATGAGCACGTACCACGCGCCGCTCGCCGAAATGCAGTTCGTCATGAACGAGCTGGCCGGCCTGGCCCAGGTCGCGAGCCTTCCCGGCTTCGAGGATGCGACGCCCGACACCGTAGCCGCGATCCTCGAGGAGGCCGCCAAGTTCGCGACCAACGTGCTCGATCCGCTCAACGTGCCCGGCGACCGCGAGGGCTCGCGTGCTGCAACGCCGACGGCACCGTCACAGACGCCGACGGGCTTCAAGGACGCCTACCGCGCAGTTCTGCGAGAACGGCTGGAACGGGCTCACCAAGAGCACCGAATACGGCGGGCAAGGGCTGCCGCAGCTCGTCGTCGACGCGCGGTCGAGGAGATGTGGCATTCGGCCAATCTCGCGTTCGACCTGTGCCCGCTGCTCACGCAGGGCGCGATCGAGGCGATCGAGCTTCGCGGCTCGCAAGAGCTCAAGGACACGTTCCTGCCGAAGATGGTCGCGGGCACGTGGACCGGCACGATGAACCTGACCGAGCCGCAGGCGGGCTCCGACCTCGCCGCCGTGCGCACGCGGGCGGTCCCGCAGGGCGACGGCACCTACCGGCTCTTCGGCCAGAAGATCTTCATCACGTTCGGCGAGCACGACTACACCGAGAACATCGTCCACCTGGTGCTCGCGCGCACGCCGGACGCGCCGGAAGGCGTGAAGGGCATCTCGCTCTTCGTCGTGCCCAAGTTCCTCGTCAACGAGGACGGCTCGCTCGGCGCGCGCAACGACGTGCACGTGCGTCTCGCTCGAGCACAAGCTCGGCATCCACGCGAGCCCCACGTGCGTGCTCGCGTACGGCGACAAGGGCGGCGCTACGGGCTACCTCGTCGGCGAGGAGAACCGCGGCCTCGAGTACATGTTCATCATGATGAACCTCGCGCGCTTCTCGGTCGGGCTCGAAGGCGTGGGCATCGCCGAGCGCGCGTACCAGCGCGCCGTCGCGTATCGCGCGCGACCGCGTGCAGGGCAGGCCCGTCGGCCTCGACAAGGCGGCGAAGGCGACGCCGATCATCGAGCACCCGGACATCCGCCGCATGCTGATGACGATGCGCGCGCTGACCGAAGCGACGCGCGCGGTCGCCTACGTCACCGGCGGCGGCGCTCGACAATGCGCGCCGCAATCCGGACGAGGGCGCGCGCGCGAAGGCGCAGGCGTTCGTCGACTTCATGATCCCGATCGTGAAGGGCTGGTCGACCGAAACGGGACAGGACGTCGCGTCGCTCGGCATCCAGGTGCACGGCGGCATGGGCTTCATCGAGGAGACGGGCGCCGCGCAGCACTTGCGCGACGCGCGCATCACGACGATCTACGAAGGCACGACCGGCATCCAGGCCAACGACCTCATCGGCCGCAAGACCGCGCGCGACGCGGGCGTCGTCGCGAGGACGATCGCCGCGGAGATCGACAAGGTCGCGGCACGCCTTGCAGCGCGCAGCGACCCGACATTGCAGGCGATCGGCGTGCAGCTGGCGGCCGCGACCGCGGACGTGCAGACGGCGATCGACTGGCTCGTGCCGGCGTTCGGCCAGCAGCCGCGCGTCGCGCACGCCGGCGCCGTCAGCTATCTCAAGCTGTGGGGCGTCGTCGCGGGCGGCTGGCAGATGGGCCGCGCGGCGTTGATCGCGGCGGATCGCCTGGCCGCGGGCGAGGGCGATCCGCAGTTCTTCCATTCGAAGATCGCGACGGCGCGTTACTACTCCGACGCGCTGTTGCCGCAGGCGTCGGCGCTCGCGCACACGATCGTCCACGGCGGCGAGAGCGCGCTCGCGCTGGCGGCGGAAGACTTCTAAATAGGGACGTACCCCATTACAAGGCCTGGCACCGTTTCGCCGCCAAGTGGGAATTAGGGACATGCCTTGTAATGGGGTACGTCCCTATTGGGGAACCCGGCGCCTCGCGCGCGTGTCCACATTGGCATGACAGCCGGATCCCTGGCGGCACTGCTGCGGCCGCTTGCATTCGCAGCGCTCCTTTTCCCGCTCGCGGCCGCCGGCCAGGCGGGCGTCGTCGTTCCTCCGCTGCCTCCCGTGGGTCCGTACGCGGTGGGCTGCAGCAACCTCGAGCAGGACTTCACGCGCATCCCGCCCGGCGAATCGGCGGAAGCGTATTGGGAAGGCCTGCCGCGCAACGGCACGCCGCGCTTCGTGACGGACCTGCTCGTCGACCCTGTCCACGCGCTCATCTACCAGCAAACGTTTCCGAACGACTCGAGCGTGTTCGGCTCGGTGGCGGGACAGACGAAGCCGTACGCGCTCATCGTTTGCTATCCGACCGACCCGTCGAATCCGCGCGCCAATTACACGCTGCCGACCGGCAGCGTGATTCCGCACATGCAGCGCGGCGGCGAGGCGCCGATCTTCGCGGGCCCGAACAAGTGGCCGGTGCTGCTCTATTCGCACGGCCTGTCGGGCAGCCCGATCTCGGGCGACTACATCAAGTCGCTCGCCCAGTTCGCGACGTACGGCTACGTCACCGTCGGCGTGTTCCACGGCGACCTGCGATTCGCCGACCTCGACCTCGCGGGCTTCGACGACGTGTTCTACGCGCTCCTGCACTTCCGCGACTTCATCGCGATGCAGGCGGTGCGCCCGCTGTCGTTGTCGTCCGCCATCGACGCCGTCCTCAATCATCCCGACTACCGCGACCACGTCGATCCGGCGAACGTCGTCGGATTCGGCGCGAGCCTCGGCGGCGAATCGATGCTGCTGCTCGCCGGCGCGCAGCTCACGACCACGCTCGGGCTTTCCTCGACACGCATCATCCAGGACACGCGCCTCAAGGCGGCGGTTGGCTATGTGCCGTACTTCGGCGTCGACGTCTATCCGGCGTTCGGCCGCGACCAGCAGGGCCTCGACGGCGTCACCTTGCCGTACCTCGCGATCAGCGGCACTGCCGATACGACCGCGCCCATCGGCATGACCGAGCGCGGCATGCGAAGGCTCGCCGGCACGCGCCAGCTCGTTGCGTTCACGGGTCTCACGCACGGCTACGATCCCCGCTACGCGAGCGACCTCGACACGTGGCTCTTCACGTTCCTCGCCGGGCAAATCACCGACGACCCGACGTCGCGCGCCACGAGCGCGCGCATGACCTCCGTTGCCGGCGGCATGGAGGACGTCGAGCGCCTCGACTACATGGCGCCGTTGCCCGTCCCGGGACCCATCCAGGCGCTCATCGTCGAGTACTACAACCCGACGCTCGATCACTACTTCGTCACCGCCGAGGCCGCGGAAATGGCGATGCTGGACGCCGGCGTCGTCGTGCCTGGTTGGCGGCGTACGGCTCTCGCATTCAAGGGGCGGCCCGCGGGATCACCCTTCGGGCTCGCAGCGTGCCGGTTCTTCGGCACGCCGGGCATCGGGCCGAACTCGCACTTCTACACGGTCGATGCGGCGGAGTGCGCGAAGGTCAAGGCGGACCCGTTCTGGACCTACGAGAGCATCGCGTTCAACGCGCAGCCCGCCGAGGCGGGCAACTGCTTCACCGACCGCATTCCCGTGCTGCGGCTGTACAACAACGGCATGGGCGGACAGGCCAACCACCGGTACACGACGAGCCGCAGCGAGACCGCCTCCATGCAGGCGAACGGCTGGATCGTCGAGGGTCCCGTGTTCTGCGCAATTCCCTAGCCGGGAATCACGACGACGCCGTGCGCCGCCAGGTGCACGGCGACGGCGGCGCCCGCGGCCAGCGGCGTGTTGACGGCGTGCGACACGACGAAGAGCTCGCCGATGGCCGTGTCGACGGTGTACTCCATCACGTTGCCGAGATAGGCCGCCTTGCGGATGGTGCCCGCGAGCGGTGAGCTGCCCGCAGCGCCGAGCGTGATCGACTCGGGGCGGATGGAAAGTGCGACGTCGCCGTCGCGCACGCCGCGATGCGCGAGCGCGATGCGCGCGCCGCCGATGTCGACGTCGGCAACACCATCGTCGCGACGCACGAGCTTGCCGGTCACGCGATTCGCGTCACCCATGAAGCGCGCCACGAAGGCATCGCCCGGGCGTTCGTACAGGTCGCGCGGCGCGCCCTCCTGCGCGATGGCGCCGTGGTTCATCACCACGATGCGGTCGGACACCGCCATGGCTTCCGCCTGGTCGTGCGTGACGTACACGACCGTCAGCCCCAGCCGCTGCTGCAGGTCGCGGATCTCCTCGCGCATCTCGCGGCGCAGGCGCGCGTCGAGGTTGGACAGCGGCTCGTCGAACAGGAGCACCGAAGGCTCGAGCACGAGCGCGCGCGCAAGCGCCACGCGCTGCTGCTGCCCGCCCGAGAGCTCGGCCGGCAGGCGCGCATCGAGGCCGCGCAGGCCGACGCTTGCGAGGCTGTCCTGCGCCCGCGCGACGGCGTCCTGCCTCGCCACGCCTGCGACGTCGAGGCCGTAGCGCACGTTCTCCATGACCGTCATGTGCGGGAACAGCGCGTAGCTCTGGAACACCATCGACACGTCGCGCTCGGACGCGGGAATGTTCGATACGTCGCGCCCGCCGATCCGGATGAGCCCCGACGTCGGAAGCTCGAGCCCGGCGATCAGGCGAAGGGTGGTGGTCTTGCCGCAACCGGACGGCCCGAGCAGCGTCGTGAGCGTGCCCGCGGCAAGCGAGATCGAGAGATTGCGCACGGCGACGACGTCGCCGTAGCGCTTGGTGACGCCGTCGAACTCGATGGTGGCGGCTTTCCCGTGCGTCATGCGGCGGTCCCGCCGAGGCCGAGCTGCGGCTCCGCGCCGCGACGGCCGAGCCGGCGCGTGCCGACCGCGATCTGGATGACGCCGATGACGGCGAGCATGAGCACGATCAGCACCGAGCAGTACGCGATCGCCACGCCGTAGTCGCCGTTCACGACGCGGTTGATGATGTACGTCGTCGCCCACTCGTATTGCGCGGAGACGAGGAAGATGACCGCGGATACGGTGGTCATCGCGCGCACGAAGCTGTACACGAGCGCGGCGACGATCGCAGGCTTCAAGAGCGGCAGCAGCACGCGGCGCAACGTCGTGAGGCCGCGCGCACCGAGCGTCGCCGACGCCTCGTCGAGGCTCGACGAGATCTGCGCCATCGACGCCATGCCGGCGCGCACGCCCACCGGCATGTTGCGAAAGACGTTGCACGCAACGAGGATCAACGCCGTTCCCGTGATCTCGACGGGCGGCACGTTGAAGGCGAGGATGTACGACACGCCGATGACGGTGCCGGGAATGGCGAACGACAGCATGGTGCCGAACTCGAACGCCGATTGTCCTGCGAAGCGCTGCCGCGTGAGCAGGTACGCGGTGAGTAGCCCGAGCACCGCGGTGATCGGCGCTGCGATCGCCGACAGGCGCAACGTCGTCCAGAACGAGCTCCACGCAGCGCCGGCCCAGAGGATGCCGTTGGCGCCCCACTCGATGCCGAACGCCTTCACGTAGTGCTTGAGCGTGGGCGTGTAGTCGCGGCCCCAGTTCTCGACGAAGCCGCCTGCCAGCGCCATCGCGTAGAGCGCGAGGGTCATGACCGTCCACGGGATCGCGACGGCGTAGCACGCGTGCAGGACGCGCCGAGGCAGCTCGATGGCGCGACCGGCGTCGCCTTTCCCCGCGACCGCGGTGTACATGCGCCCGGACAGCACGCGGCGCTGCACGACGAATGCGACGAGCGCAAGCGCGAGCAACACGATGCCGAGCGCCGCCGCGCGGCCCTGGTCGAGCTGCGCCCCGACCACGGAGAAGAAGATCTCGGTCGACAGCACGCCGAAGTTGCCGCCGAGCAGGATCGGGTTGCCGAAATCCGCGATCGACTCGATGAAGCTGATGAGGAACGCGTTGGCGAGGCCCGGGCGCATGAGCGGAAGGGAAACGTCGGCGAACGTGCGCCAGCGATCCGCGCGCAGCGTCTGCGCGGCTTCCTCGAGCGTCGGCGACACGCCCTCGACGACGCCGATCAGCACGAGGAACGCGATGGGCGTGAAGGCGAAGACCTGCGCGACGAGGATGCCCGGCATGCCGTAGATCCAGCGCGACGGCTCGATGCCGAACGCCCACTCGAGGAACTGGTTGACGAGCCCCGACCGCCCGAAGAGCAGGATGAGCCCGAGGCCGATGACGAACGGCGGCGTGATGATGGGAAGGATCGAGAGCGTGCGCAGCACGCGCTTGCCGCGCATCCGCGAGCGGGCGACGAGCAGCGCGAACGCGAGGCCGAGGAGCGTGCAGAGTGCGCCGCACGCCGTGGCGAGGACGACCGTATTCCACACCACGCCGCAGCGCGACCCGCCCACGACGCACGCAATGCCCCACATGCGCGGGCTCGTGAGCCGGTCCACGAACGCTCCCGGTGCCAGCGCCCCGGCGCCGTCCTCGAATGCCTGGACGAGGATCGTGGCGACGGGGAAGAAGGTGAACAGCGCGACGAGCGCGGTGACCGCAACCACGCTGCACGCGACGAACGCGTCGCCCTTGAACGCGCCGCGGCCCGCGAGCCCGTACCCGAGCAGCATCGCGTAAGCCGCGCCGACCATGGCCGCGCCCGCGCCCATGCCGGGCTGCGTCGCCGGGCTCGTTGCAAATCCCTGTGCTGCGCAGTACGCAAGCCCGATTCCGCAGGACCACAGGAGAATCGTGCCGCGGCGCCTGCGATCGGCGACGCGCAGCAGGGCGTAGCATGCGACGGCAAGCGGCAACACGACCGGCAGCAGCCACCACCGTCCGTGCAGCAGCGCCTGCACGAGCGCGGGCGCGTTGTCCTTGCCCGTCCAGTCGCGCAGCCACGCGATGCCGAGCACCGAGTCGGCAAGCGCGTACCAGGGAAGTGCGAGAAAGCCCGCCGCGCCCAGCGCGAGCCAGCCGCGGCCGAGGTCAGTCGTCGGTGCCGAAGGGCCGCCCAGGCATCGACTGCGCCCTCGGGGGGCAGCGAGCCTGGATTTCAGCGAGCGTGGGGGCTCATTTGCCCGCGTTCACGTCCCTTTCCCAGCGTTCCAGGAGGCGCTTGCGCGTGTCGCTCGCGCCGTACTTCGCGAAGTCGTAGTTGATGACCTTGATGTCGGTGAGCTTCGGCACCTGCGGCGGCAGCGCGACGCTGCGGTTGGTGGGGATGGCGTACTCCTTGACGTCGAGGCCGATCTTCTGCGCATCGGCCGTCAGTGCCCAGTCGTAGAACTTCTTCGCGGCGTCGAGGTTGCGCGCGCCCTTGATGATCGCCATCGATCCGATCTCGTAGCCCACGCCTTCGCAGGGCAGGATGGGCAGCACCGGGAAGCCGCGCACGATCTCGTTGATGACGCCGTGCAGGACGGTGCTGCCGACGAACACTTCGCCGCGCGTCACCGCCGTCATGGGACCGATGCCCGATCGCGCGTAGCTCGTCACGTTCCTGTTGACGTCGACCATGTAGCGAAACGCCTCGTCCTCGCCCATGACCTGCACGAGCGTGGCGAGCATGAGATACGCGGTGCCGGACGAATTCGGATTGCCGAGCATCACCTCGCCCTTGAGCGCAGGGTTGCCGAGGTCCTTCCAGCACTTGGGCACCGGCAGCTTCTTCTTGTCGCCGATCTCGGTGTTGTAGCCGAGCGCGAGGATGCCGCCGTACACGCCCGCGATGTGGTTCTTCGACAGGTCGGTGATGCGCTGCGCCCAGTCGTAGAGCTGCGCGACGTTGGGCGAGCGGTACGGCTCGAGCAGGCCCTCCTCTGCCGCCTGCAGGTAGTTGTCCGCGGCGCCGGCCCACCAGATGTCGCCCTTCGGATTGGCGCGCTCCGCCTTGATCTGCGCGAGCATCTCGCCCGTGGCCTTCTGCACGACCGACACCTTGGTGCCGCTCGCCTTCTCGAAACCCACCGCCATGCCCTGGCACCACGCGGTGTTGGGCGAGCTGCAGTACATGTTGAGCTGGGCGTGCGCGGCAGCGGGAAGCAGGAAGACGGCTGCGAGGAAGGCTCTTGTCATGGGAGGCTGTCGTGTTGGAGGGGGCGTTTGCAATAATCCGGCATCGACGATACACGGTCAACCAACGTGAACAACGGCATGCGGCTCGGTGTCGATCTCGGCGGCACGAAGATCGAGATCGTGGCGATCGACGTTTCCGGCAGCGAGCGGTTCCGCCACCGGGTGGCGACGCCGCAGGGCGACTACGAGGCGACGCTCGACGCGATCGCGACGCTCGTGCGCGAGACCGAGCGCTCGCTCGGCGTCGCGCAAGGGTCGTGCACCATCGGCATCGGCACGCCGGGATCGCTGTCGCGCTGCGACGGGCTTGCTGCGCAACTCGAACTCGGTGTGCCTCAACGGCCACCCGTTCAAGCGCGACCTCGAAGCGCGCGTCGCGCGCGAGATCCGCATGAGCAACGACGCGAACTGCTTTGCGGTGTCGGAAGCGCAGGACGGCGCGGCCGCGGGCGCGCACGTCGTGTTCGGCGTCATCCTCGGCACCGGTGTCGGAGGCGGCATCGTCGTCGACGGTGTTCCACTCGACGGTCACAACGGCATTGCGGGGGAGTGGGGACACAATCCGCTGCCGTGGCCGCGCGACGACGAGCGTCCGGGTGCTGCGTGCTACTGCGGACGCGAGGGTTGCATCGAGACGTTCGTCTCGGGCCCCGCATTCGAGCGCGATCATCTTGCGCGCACGGGTCGCGACACCCCGACGGCGCAGATCGTTGCGCAGGCCGACGAGGGCGATGCGCAAGCGCAAGCGTCGCTCGCGCGTTACGAAGACCGCCTTGCGCGCGCATTGGCGCACGTCGTCAACATCCTCGACCCCGACGTCATCGTGCTCGGCGGCGGAATGTCGAACGCGAAGCGGCTGTATGCGGCGATACCGAAGCTGTGGAGCGCGTGGATCTTCTCGGACCGCGTCGATACCAGGCTCGTGCGCAACGCCCACGGCGATTCGAGCGGCGTGCGCGGCGCCGCTCGACTGTGGGGTGCTACATAGACGTGTAGTTCGGGCCGCCGCCGCCTTCCGGCGTCACCCAGTGGATGTTCTGCCGCGGGTCCTTGATGTCGCAGGTCTTGCAGTGGACGCAGTTCTGCGCATTGATCTGCAGGCGCTTGCCGGCGCCGTCCGCGACGAACTCGTACACGCCCGCCGGGCAGTAACGCGCCTCGGGCCCGTCGTACTCGGCGAGATTGACGTTGACGGGAATCGCCGGATCGCGCAGCTGGAGATGGATCGGCTGGTCTTCCTCGTGATTCGTGTTCGACACGAACACGGACGACAGCTTGTCGAACGTCAACACGCCGTCGTACTTCGGATAGTCGATGCGCGGCGCCTGCGACGCCGGCATGAGCGATGCGTTGTCGGGCTTGCCGTGGCGCAGCGTCCACGGCACGAGCGCGCCGAGCCCGAGGTCGTTCAGCCACATGTGCAGGCCGCCGTGCACGCTGCCGAGCCACATGCCCCACTTGAGGCCGGGCTTGACGTTGCGCACCTTGTAGAGGTCCTCGTACACCCACGACTTGCGCCACGCGCCGTCGAGGTCCGACAGCGTGTCGTGCGAGCGCCCCGCCGCGACGGCCGCGAAGGCCGACTCGGCGCCGAGCATGCCGATCTTCATCGCGTTGTGGCTGCCCTTGATGCGCGGCAGGTTGACGAATCCCGCGGAGCAGCCGATCAGCGCGCCGCCGGGAAACGCGAGCTTCGGCACCGACTGCAGACCGCCTTCGTTGATCGCGCGCGCGCCGTAGGCCAGTCGCTTGCCGCCTTCGAACGTCCCGCGGATCGCAGGGTGCGTCTTGAACCGCTGGAACTCGTCGTACGGCGAAAGATGCGGATTCTCGTAGTTGAGATGCACGACGAACCCGACCGAGACGAGCCGATCGCCATAGTGATACAGGAACGAGCCGCCGCCCGTGCGCGGATCGAGCGGCCAGCCCTGGCTGTGCATGCACGAGGCCTGGCGTGTGCTTCCCGGGCGCCACCTCCCACAGCTCCTTGATGCCGATGCCGTACTTCTGCGGGTCGATGCCGTCGCGCAGGTTGAACTTGCGCATGAGCTCTTCCGACAGCGATCCGCGGCAGCCTTCCGCGAAGAGCGTGTACTTGGCGTGCAGCTCCATGCCCGGCTGGTAGTCGGGCTTGTGCGTGCCGTCGCGGGCGACGCCCATGTCGCCGGTGGCCACGCCGCGCACGGCGCCCTTGTCGTCGTACAGCACTTCCGCTGCGGGAAAGCCGGGGTAGATCTCGACGCCGAGCGCCTCGGCCTGCTGCGCGAGCCAGCGGCACACGTTGCCGAGGCTCACGATGTAGTTGCCGTGGTTGTTCATGAGCGGCGGCAAGCAGCCAGGCCGGCATGCGGATCGCCTTGTCGGGCGTGAGGGTCAGGAACTGGTCGTCGGTCACCGCCGTCGTCGATGCGGCGCGCCCCTCGCCTTCCAGTCGGGCAGGAGCTCGTTCAGCGCGCGCGGATCGATCACCGCGCCCGGACAGGATGTGCGCGCCGACCTCGGAGCCCTTCTCGAGCACGCACACCGAAACCTCGCGCTGTTGCGCGGCGGCGAGCTGCTTCAGGCGGATCGCCGCGGCGAGGCCGGCCGGCCCACCGCCGACGATCACGACGTCGTACTCCATGGCTTCGCGGGTCATAGGCTCGTGGCTTGTGCGGGAGGGTGCAGGGGAGGGAAGGCCGGCTCATTATAATTGGCGGATCCTGTTTCGCCCCCGCACACATGACGGTTCCGCGCGTTCACGTACACACCTCGAGGTTCGGCCTGCGCTTCGGCGACATGGACGCGCTTCGCCACGTGAACAACACGGCCTACTTCACGCTACATGGAGCAGGCGCGGATCGAGTGGCTGACGCGCATGTCGCCCGACGCCTACGAGCAGGGCGTCGGGCCGGTCATCGCGAATGCGAGCTGCAATTTCCGCATTCCGCTCGTCTACCCGATGGACGTCGAGGTGCGCATGTACCTCGGCACGCCCGGCCGCTCGAGCATCGACAGCTTCTACGAGATCGTGGTCGGCGCGACGACGTACGCGGACGGCGCGGCCAAGATCGTGTGGGTCGATCTCTCCACGGGCAAGTCGACGCCGCTGCCCGAGCACATCGCCGCGCCGCTGCGCGCGCTCGCGAAGGAAGGCGACATGACGAACAAGCTTTGGGAACCGTCGCCGGAGCGAATCGCGCACGCGAACATCACGGCATTCGCCGCCGCGATCGACGGGCCGAGCACGGCGTGGACGTCGGCGATTACGCGAAGCTGTGGCGCTGGTCGGTCGATCACAAGGAGGATTTCTGGCGCGCGATGTGGGACTACGGCGGCGTCATCGGGACGCCGCGGCGAGCGCGTGCTGGTCGACGCGCGATCGCATGCCGGGCGCGCGCTGGTTTCCGGATGCGCGCCTCAACTTCGCGCAGAACCTGCTCGAGCGCAGGCGCGCCGACGACGACGGCGATGCACTCGTGTTCTGGGGCGAGGACACGCGTCAAGCGGCGGCTGTCGCATGCGCGAGCTGCACGCGCTCGCATCGCGCACTCGCAGCCGCGCTCGCCTCGCACGGCATCGTGCGCCGGCGACCGCGATCGCTGCCTTCATGCCGAACATGCCCGAGACGATCATCGCGATGCTCGGCGCGACGTCGCTCGGCGCGATCTTGTCGTCGTGCTCGCCCGACTTCGGCGTGCAAGGGCGTGGTCGACCGCTTCGGCCAGATCGAGCCGCGCGTGCTGTTCACGGTCGACGGTTACTACTACAACGGCAAGGTCGTACCGATCCTCGACAAGGTCGCGCGACATCGTCGCGCGGCTGCCGTCGGTCGAGCGCGTCGTCGTCGTGCCCTACCTGCGGGCAGGCCGAGGGCATGCGGCGGAAGTGCGCAACGCGGTCGCCTGGGACGCTTGGCTCGCCCCGTTCCTCGCGGGTCCCGATCGAGTACGCAGCAGCTGCCGTTCGACCATCCGCTCTACATCCTCTACTCGTCGGGCACGACGGGCGTGCCCAAGTGCATCGTGCACGGCGCCGGCGGAACGCTGCTGCAGCACCTGAAGGAGCACCTGCTGCACGGCGACGTGAAGCCCGGCGACCGCCTGTTCTACTTCACGACGTGCGGCTGGATGATGTGGAACTGGCTCGTGTCCGGGCTCGCCGCGCGCGCGACGCTCCTGCTGTTCGACGGCTCGCCGTTCGTCGACCGCGGCCGCGTGCTGTGGGAGCTTGCCGAGACGGAGAAGATGACGCACTTCGGCACGTCGGCCAAGTACATCGACGCGCAGAAGAAGATCGGCTGGTCCCGCACAAGGATCTCGACCTCGCGAGCGTGCGCACGATGTTCTCGACCGGCAGCCCGCTCGCGCCGGAGAGCTTCGACTACGTCTACCAGTGCGTGAAAGCGGACATCCGGCTGTCGTCGATCTCCGGCGGCACCGACATCGTGTCGTGCTTCGCGCTCGGCGTGCCGACGCTGCCGGTCTGGCGCGGCGAGCTGCAGTGCCGCGGCCTCGGGCTGGACGTCGACGTGTTCGACGACGCAGGGCAGGCCGATCGCGCGGCGAGAAGGGCGAGCTCGTGTGCAAGTCGCCGTTCCCGTCGATGCCCGTGCGGTTCTGGAACGATCCCGACGGCGCCAAGTACCAGCGCGGCGTACTTCGAGCGCTTCCCCGGCATCTGGTGCCACGGCGACTGGGTCGAGATCACCGAGCACGACGGCCTCATCATCTACGGCCGCTCGGACGCGACGCTCAACCCGGGCGGCGTGCGCATCGGCACGGCGGAGATCTACCGCCAGGTCGAGCAGCTGCCCGAGGTCGTCGAGAGCCTCGTGATCGGGCAGGACTGGCCGCCCGGCGAGGTCGGCGACGTGCGCGTCGTGCTGTTCGTCAAGCTGGCCGACGGCATCGCGCTCGACGAGGCGCTCATCGACCGCATCAAGCGCACGATCCGCGCGAACACGACGCCGCGCCACGTGCCGGCGAAGGTCGTGCAGGTCACCGACATTCCGCGCACCAAGAGCGGCAAGATCGTCGAGCTCGCGGTGCGCAACGTCGTGCACGGCCGCGAGGTGCACAACCTCGAGGCGCTCGCCAACCCGGAGGCGCTCGAGCAGTATCGCGATCGCCTGGAGCTCAAGTCCTGAGCCTCATCGCGATCCTCGCCGCGCTCGCGCTCGAGCAATGGCGCGCGTTCGACTGGCGCGCGGCCGTCGAGCGCGCGTTCGTGCGCTATGCGCGCTACGCTCGAGCGCAAGCTCAACGGCGGCACGCGCCAGCACGGCGTCATCGCCGCCGTCGCCGCGCTCGCGCCGCCCGTGCTCGTCTGGCCGCCGCCTTGTTCTGGCTCGCCGATGCCGTGCACCCGCGCGCTCGGGCTGGTGGTGAACGTGATCGTGCTCTATTGCCTGATGGGCTTCCGGCGTTTCAGCCACGCGCTCTCGGCCATCGTTGCGGCGCTGTCCGGCGAACGACATCCCCGCCGCGCGCCGCGCGCTCGCGGCGTGGCGTGGCGGTCATCGACGACCGATCTTGCGAGCGCGGAGATCGCGCGCCTCGCGATCGAGCGCGGGCTCGTCGACGCGTATCGCCAGGTCTTCGCGGTCATCTTCTGGTTCGTCGTGCTGCCCGGCCCGGCCGGCGCGGTGCTGTATCGCGCCGCAGTGCTGCTGGCGGAGGAGTGGAGGGGACCCGTGCCGGGCGTCGAGCCGTCGCCGCTCGTGCAGTCGCGCGCGGAGTTCGGCATGCCGGCGCGCGCGCTGCTGATGGCGCTCGACTGGTTGCCGGTGCGGCTGACCGCGCTCTCGTTCGCGATCGTCGGCGATTTCGAGGATGCGGTCGCGTGCTGGCGCACGCAGGCGTCGCGCTGGTCGCGCAGGAAGGCGGCCTGGCGATCGGCATGCTGCTCGCAGCGGGCGGCGGTGCGCTCGGCGTTCAGCTCGGCGGCATGGTGCCGACGCTCTCGGGCGACCCGGACCTGCGGCCCGAGCTCGGCATGGGCGATCCCGTGGAGCCCGACGTGCTGCCATCGGCGGTCGGCCTCGTCTGGCGCGCGCTGGTGCTGTGGCTGCTCGTGATCCTGCTGATCACGCTTGCGAATCTGGCGCCTTGAAAACTTCTGGTGGAGACGGGGTGCGAGACCCTATCGGGTTCGCACCCCGTCTTTGCTTGCAACTTCCCTGAGTATCGTGCGCATCAATGCCAGCCGCTGCGGCGCAATCTTGCCGCGCGCGACCGCTTCGGTCACGGCGCAGCCCGGCTCCGCGTCGTGGCGGCAGTTGCGGAAGCGGCAGTGCCCGAGGAACGGGCGGATCTCGATGAAGGCTGCAGCCAGGTCGTCGGCAGGCACGTGCGCGAGGCCGAACACCTTCATGCCGGGCGAGTCGACGATCCACGTTTGCTCGTCGAGGATGTACAGCGTCGCGGACGTCGTGGTGTGGCGGCCCGCGTTGAGCGATTCCGACACCTCCGTCGTGCGCGCCTGCGCGTCGGGCACGAGCGCGTTGATGAGCGTCGACTTGCCCATGCCCGATTGCCCGACGAGCACGGTGTGCTGCCCGTCGAGCCAATCGCGCGCGGTTCCGATCGCGTGCCTCGCGGACAGCGGGACGACCGCGTAGCCGAGCGCCTCGAGCGGCGCGAGCCGCGCGCGCAGATGCGCGAACGTCGGCAGGTCCTGCTTGTTGGCGAAGATCACGTAACGGCACTGCGCGGCTTCGGCCGCGATCATCCAGCGATGCAGGAGCTCTTCGTCGAGCGCGATGTCCGGCGCCACGACGGCCGCCACCTGCGTCACGTTGGCGGCGACGAGCTTTTCCTTGAACGCGTCGGAGCGATAGACGAGATTGCGCCGAGGCTCGATGCCCGTGATGACGCCGCCTTCGCGCTCGCGCTCGACCGAAACGGCGTCGCCCACGGCGATGCGCATGGCGCGTCCCTTGAGCACGCAGGCGAGGCGCTCGCCGTCGCCCAGCACCACGTCGTAGTGGCGCCGGTGGGTACGCGACGACGAGGCCTGGGTCGTCAAGTGAAGAGACGCTCGGTCTTCGCCGCGCAGATGACGTCGTTCAGCGTCGAGCCGCCCGCGTCGTGCGTGCCGAACGTCACGACGCACTTTGCGTAATGCACCGCCAGCTCGGGATGGTGGTCCTCGCCGTGCGCGATCCACGCGAGCGCGTTCACGAACGCCATCGTCTCGTGGTAGTTCGCGAACTTGAATTCCTTGACGATCGCGGTGGACGTCGCCTGCCACCCGGGAAGGGAGGCGAGGTGCGTCGTTACCTCGTCGGCGGCCAGCCGCGGCGCGCCGGGACGGCAGTGCATCGATGCGAGGGCGAGCGTTGCCGTGGTCAGTTGTGCGCGATCGGTCATGGCTTGAACTTGTAGTAGGTGTCGTTGAGGAATGCCGCGACGTTCTCCTCGTCCTCGGGGAAGTAGTTCGCGCGAAGCTCGGTGTTGCAGACCTGCACCTGCGCGAGGAGCTGCTTCGCCGACGTCACCCGCCGATCCGCACGCGTGTAGATCGCCGACGCCGGCTTGAACTTCTGCTCGTGGCACGCGATGCAGTCGCGCTCCGCCAGCGCCTTGCCCGCCTTCGCATCGCCATGCGAGAAGGGCGCCGGCTGCTGTGCAGCCACGGCCGTCGCCACCGAGGCCATGACAGCGAGGAGCAGCGTGGCGTTCACGCGGCCAGGGGCATCGGCTCGCGCGCCACCAGTGCCTCGATGCGCGCGATGCGCACGGCCGCAGGCGGATGCGAGTCGTAGAACGCGGAGTGCAGAGGGTCGGGCGTGAGCGTCGCCGCGTTGTCCTCGTACAGCTTCACGAGCGCCGGCGGTGAGTGCCGCGGCGGACGCGTGACGCGTGGCGAAGGCGTCGGCCTCGAACTCGTGGCGGCGCGAGTACAGCGACGACAACGGCTCCAGCATGAACGTGAACACCGGCAGCACGAGGAGGAAGAGCTCGAGCGCGACGCCCGGCCGCGACAGCGCGATCGGCAGCATCGATTCGGGAATGCCAAGCCCGGCGTAGAACCACGGCGCCTGCGCAAGCCATGCAAGGAGCGCGAGGATCGCGAGCGACAGCACGGCCGACCACAGGATGCGCTTCATCACGTGGCGGAGCTTGAAGTGGCCGAGCTCGTGCGCGAGCACGGCCTCGATCTCCTCGGGCGCGAGGCGAAGGAGCAGCGTGTCGAAGAACACGATCCGCTTGGCCTTGCCGAACCCGGTGAAGTACGCGTTGCCGTGTCCCGAGCGCCTGGAGCCGTCCATCACGAAGAGCCCTGCGCTGCGAAAGCCGCAACGGCCGAGCAGCGACTCGATGCGCTCGCGCGCCGCGCTGTTCTCCATCGGCGTGAACTTGTTGAACAGCGGCGCGATCACGGTGGGGTAGAGCACCAGCACGAGAAGCTGGAACGCCATCCACGCGCCCCACGCCCACAGCCACCAGTACGTGCCCGCGGCGCGCATGAGCCACAGCACGAGCACGAGGAGCGGCAGCCCGAGCGCGATCGCCACCGCGAGACCCTTGGCGAGATCGGACAGCCACAGCGCCATCGTCATGCGGTTGAAGCCGAAGCGCTCCTCGATGCGGAACGTGTGCCACCACGAGAACGGCAGGTTGACGGCGCCGTAGATCACGCCGGCGATCGCGAACATCGCGACGTCGCGCCACAGCGGGCCGACGTCCACCGTCTCCGTCCATCCGACGATCGACGCGAGGCCGCCTCCGAGGGTCATCGCGAGCAGCAGCGCCGCATCGACCACGACGTGCAGCATCGACAGCCGCTGCTTGGCCACCGTGTAGTCGGCGGCCTTGCGATGCGCGGCGATGCCGATGCGCGACGCGAACGCGCCGGGCACGGTGTCGCGATGCGCACGCACGAACCCCGCCTGGCGCATCGCAAGCCAGAGCCGGACGGCGACGGACGCCGCGAGCGCGGCGGCGAACACTAGAAGGAACACGTGCGAAGTCACTGGCGACGCTCTACTGGCATGCGAGAATAGGGAAACTTCATTTTACGCCACGGAGCATGGACCCCCACGCTCGCTTCGCTCGCTGCCCCAAGGGGGCGCATCGTCGCGCTCGGGGCGGCCCTTCGCGCGACGATGCAGCAAGACGCTACCCATTTGATCTGGATCGACATGGAAATGACGGGTCTCGTCCCCGAGCGCGACCGGATCATCGAGGTCGCGCTGGTCGTCACCGACGCCAATCTCAACACGATCGCCGAGGCGCCCGTGTGGGTCGTCCACCAGGACGACGCGGTGCTCGAGGCGATGGACGCGTGGAACCAGGGCACGCACGGCAAGAGCGGCCTCATCGACAAGGTCAAGGCGTCCACGCTCGACGAAGCCGCCGTCGAGAGCGCGGCGCTCGCTTTCCTCGCCCAGCACGTCGGCGCCAAGCTGTCGCCGATGTGCGGCAACTCGATCTGCCAGGACCGGCGCTTTCTCGCGCGCTGGATGCCGCGCCTCGAGGAGTGGTTCCACTACCGCAACCTCGACGTGTCCACGCTGAAGGAGCTCGTGCGCCGATGGAAGCCCGAGCTCATGAAGGGCATTCCGAAGGAAGGCAAGCACGAGGCGCTGGCCGACGTGATGGAGTCGATCCAGGAGCTCGCCTACTATCGCGAGCACTTCATCAAGCCCTGACATGAAGTTCTGCAGCCACTGCGGCTCGGACCGCCTCGACTGGCGCGTGCCCGCGGGCGACACGCTGCCGCGCTACGTGTGCGCCAACTGCGACACGATCCACTACCAGAACCCGAAGGTCGTCGTCGGCTGCCTGCCCGAATGGGAAGGCAGGGTCCTCCTGTGCAAGCGTGCAATCGAGCCGCGCTACGGGCTGTGGACGCTGCCCGCCGGCTTCCTCGAGAACGGCGAGACCGTGACCGCGGGCGCCGCACGCGAGACGCTCGAGGAAGCGCATGCGCGCGTCGCGGCGCTGCGACCTCTACACGATGATCAGCCTGCCGCACATCAACCAGGTCTACGTGATGTTCCGCGCGCGCCTGGCCGACCTCGACTTCGGTCCCGGCGAAGAGAGCCTCGAGGTGCGGCTGTTCGCCGAGCCCGAGATCCCCTGGGAGACGCTCGCGTTCCGCACGATCACGCGGACGCTGCGCACCTTCTTCCTCGACCGCAAGCTCGGCGAATTCCCGGTGCGGGTGTCCTCGCTCGAGCGTCGTCCGCCCGTCAGTCCGGACCTGCGCGGCGCCGCCTACGTGTCCGCGATACACTCCGCGGTCAATGCCCGTCCCTAGAGGCATTCTTCCGGAGGAACGCATGAAACGCATCAACACCGGCGCATCCATCGCGGCTGCGCTCGCTTCGCTGGCGCTCGCGATCGCGATGCCTGCGATCGCTCAGCAGGGCGAGCGCATCTCGATCACCACCGGCGGCACCGGCGGCGTGTACTACCCGTTGGGTGGCGGCATGGCCAACATCCTGTCGAAGTACGTGCCCGGGCTTTCCGCGACCGCGGAAGTGACCGGCGGATCGGTCGACAACCTGAAGCTCCTCAATTCGGGCAAGTCCGAGGTCGCGTTCACGATGGTCGACGCGGCGTGGGACGCGAAGCAGGGTGTGGACAAGTTCAAGGATTCCAAGTTCGAGCCGCGCACGCTCATGGTGCTCTACCCGAACCGCATGCACGTGGTCACCATCGACGGCACCGGCATCAACAAGCTCTCCGACCTCAAGGGCAAGCGCGTGTCGACCGGCTCCGCCGGCAGCGGCACCGAGATCATGGCGATGCGCATCCTCGAGGCGGTCGGCATCGACGGCCACAAGGATCTGAAGCAGGAGCGCCTCGGCGTCGCCGAATCGGTCAACGCGATCAAGGACCGGAAGATCGACGCGTTCTTCTGGGTGGGCGGCGTTCCCACTGCGGCCGTCACCGACCTTGCGACCACGCCGGGCGTGAAGCTCAAGCTGATCGACCACGCCGAAGCCGTCGACGGCATGAACAAGAAATACGGCCCGCTCTACGTCAAGGCGAGCATCGCGCAGTCGTCGTACTCCGGGCATGGACAAGCCGAACGAGAACATCGACGTCTGGAACATCCTCGTCGCCAGCGACAAGATGAGCGACAAGATGGCCTACGACATCGTGAAGACGCTCTACGAGAAGAAGCCCGAGCTCGTCGCGGTGCACAAGGAGGCGATGAACATCGACCTCAAGTACCAGAAGATCGGCTCGCCGCTGCCGTATCACCCCGGTGCGAAGAAGTATTTCGAGGAACAAGGCGTAAAGTTCTAGGCGTCCCGTGAGCAACGCGCCTGGGCCCGAGCCTCTCGTCGTCATCGACGATGAAAGGCTCGCCCAGGCGGAGAAGTTCATCGAGGAAGACGAGGGTGCCGTCAGCCGCTACCGCGGCTGGCTCGGCATGCTCACGACGACGCTGCTCGTCGTCATGTCCCTGTTCCACCTGTACGCAGCGGTGGACATCGTGCCCGCGCAGGTCCTGCGCCCGGTGCACGTCGGGTTCACGCTGCTGCTCGTCTTCCTGCTGTTCCCGATCGCGTCGCGCTATCGCAATCGCCTGATGTGGTGGGACGTGGTGTGCGCGCTGCTCGGCGTCGCGACGATCGCCTACCTGCTGATGGGCGGCGACGACATCTGGGACCGCAACACGCAGCCCTCGCAGTCGGACATGTTCTTCGGCGTCGCATTCGTGCTGCTCGTGCTCGAAGCCTGCCGCCGCACCTCCGGCTGGATCATGCTCATCGTCGTGAGCCTGTTCCTCGCCTACGCGTTCGTCGGTCCGTGGCTGCCGGGCCAATGGCAGCACCGCGGCTACGACGTGTCGAGCATGACGGGCTTCCTGTACCAGACGCTCGAAGGCATCTTCGGCACGGCGGTCGACGTCTCCTCGTCGCTCATCATCCTGTTCACGATCTACGGCGCGTTCCTGCAGCAGTCGGGCGCGGGCAAGTTCTTCCTCGACTGGAGCTTCGCGGCGATGGGCGGGCGGCGCACTGGCGCCGGCCGCACCGTCGTGCTCGCCTCGTTCCTCCTGGGCGGCCCTTCCGGATCGGGTGTCGCGACGACCGTGACGATCGGGTCGGTCGCGTATCCGATGCTCGAGCGTGCCGGGTACGGCAAGGATGCCGCGGGCGGCCTGCTCGCTGCCGGAGGATTGGGCGCGATCATCTCGCCGCCGGTGCTCGGCGCGGCCGCATTCCTGATCGCCGAGTTCCTGAAGATCAGCTATCTCGACGTCCTGCTGATGGCGACGGTGCCGACGATCCTCTACTACCTCTCGCTGTTCCTGATGGTGGAGCTCGACGCGCGCAAGTTCGGGATGCGCGAGGTGACGGCGGAAACGGCGCTGACGCTGCGCGAGCTCACGCGCCGTTACTGGTATCACTTCGGGTCGCTGGTCTCGATCGTCGTGTTCATGGTCATGGGCTTCTCGCCCATCCTCTCCGTGTTCTACGCGACGGTGGTCACGTTCCTCGCGTCGTTCATCCGCCGCGACACGATGATGGGGGTGAAGAAGGTCGTCGTCGCGCTCAAGGACGGCTCGGGCCAGATGCTCAACGTGGCGGCCACTTGCGCCGCCGCCGGCATCATCGTCGGCGTGGTGGCCAAGACGGGCCTCGGCCTCAAGTTCAGCGCGATCGTCATCGCGTACGCGGGCGGCAGCCTGCCGCTCACGGCGCTGTACACGGCGCTGATCGTCTGGATCATCGGCCTCGCCGTGCCGGTGACGGCGAGCTACATCATCTGCGCGGTCATCGCGGCACCCGCGCTCATGAAGCTCGGCGTGCCCGACTACGCGGCGCACATGTTCATCTTCTATTACGCCGTGCTGTCCGAAGTGTCGCCGCCGACGGCGCTGTCGCCGTTCGCCGCCGCAGCGATCACCGGCGGCAACCCGTATCGCACGACGCTGCAATCGTGGAAGTACACGCTGCCCGCGTTCGTCGTGCCGTTCGTGTTCGTGCTCGATCCCGCGGGCATCGCGCTGCTCCTCAAGGTGCCGCCCAACGCTTCGTGGGCGCACGTCGCGTGGATCGCGTTCACGGCGGTCGCGGGGATCGCGGCACTCGCCGCGGGCGTGCAGAAGTGGCTGCTGCGCGCGTGCTCGGAAGTCGAGCGCTGGATTCTCGTGGCGTCGGGTCTGTTGCTCATCTATCCCGCGCCGGCGACGGACTGGATCGGGCTTGCCGGTGTCGTCGGTCTGCTCGTCTGGCAGCGCATTCCGCGCGCCCGCGCGACTCCCGTATGACGCGCAGGATCGACGAGCTCTTCGCGCGCTACGGCGAGTCGCATCGCAATCCCGCGAACAAGGCGATCCATTGGGTGTGCGTGCCGCTCATCACGTGGAGCGTCATCGCCCTGCTGTGGTCGTGGACGCCGATCGCCGCGTATGCGCTGATCGCAGCTTCGATCGCCTTCTACGCGCTGCTGTCGCCGGTCATCGCCGTGGGGATGCTCGGCGTCAGCGCAGCGCTCGTGTATCCGCTGACGCTCCTGGGCACGCACGCCCTGTTGACGGCGGTCGTCGTGTTCGTCGCCGCGTGGATCGGCCAGTTCATCGGGCACAGGATCGAAGGACGCAAGCCCTCGTTCTTCGACGACGTCAAGTTCCTGCTGATCGGTCCCGCGTGGCTCCTGGGCCACGTCTACCGGCGCCTCGGCATCGCCTACTGACGAAGCGCCGGACGCGTCGTCAGGCAGGGCGCTTGGTGATGACCACCTCGAGATATTCGCCGGGAACCACGAGCGAATCCGGGCCGCCGACGTTGACCTCCTCGAGCAGCGCCACGATGTCCGCTTCCAGAGCCGCGGCGCGCGTTGCATCGAGCGCTGCGAACGCCTTGTGCGTCGGCCCGTAATAGTCGCGGAACACCTGCACGAAATGCTGGGCCGACCGGTAGCGGAAGTTGAACATCAGCGCTTTGCACGCGATGTCCGACGCCTGCGGGAACAGCGTCGACAGGTGCGCCCTGGTGCCCCACAACGCAGGCGACTGCAGGCCGGCCGGAGGAGGCAGGTGCGCGCCGATCACCTTGAAGAGGCGCCCGATGAAGCCGCCCGGCGTCCAGTTGGCGAGCCCGATGCGTCCGCCGGGTCGCAGCACACGCATCATCTCGCTCGCGGTGCGCGCGTGGTCGGGCGCGAACATGCAGCCGTACGTGGACAGCACGACGTCGAAGCTCGCGTCCGCGAACGGCAGGTTCTCGACGTCGGCGGTCTCAAACTGCACCGCGAGTCCCTCGGCGCGCGCTCGCTCGCGTCCCTTGTCGAGCAGGGAAGGTACGTAGTCGGTCGACATGACGTCGGCGAACCGGCGCGCGGCGGCGAGCGTTGCGTTCCCGTTGCCGGCCGCGACGTCGAGAACGCGCTCGCCTGCACGGATGTCGACCGCCTCGGCGAGCGACTCGCCGACGATCTGCAGCGTGGTGCCGACGACGGCGAAATCGCCGCTGGCCCAGGTCGCCTGCTGCTTCTGCTTGATGGCGGCAAAATCGGGGCGTGCTGCTTCGATGACTGCATTCATGGCCTTGCTCCGTTAAAGTGATTGAATGGTGCCGAACCGGATGCTCTCGACCAGCGCGACAGATGGCACGATAGGGAAGGGTGCGTTGCACCGGCGTTCCTCGCGATGTCGCCACTCCGGCGCCTGTCTTCCATGAGCGGCACGCTCACCCTGTTCGGTGCGCCCGCAGTCGCACGCGACGCGACGGTCGCCGCCGTCCCGTTCGAGCGGCGCGGCCAGCTCGTGGTGTACCTCGCCATGAAGCGAGGCTGGGTCGGACGCGCCGAGCTCGCGGCGCTGCTGTGGCCCGACCTCCCGGCCAGGCTCGCCTACACGAACCTGCGCAAGACGCTGTTTCGCCTGCAGGGTGCGCCGTGGACCCCGGAGATCGCGTCGGAAGGCGGCGCGCTGCGCGTCTCGATCGACACCGACGTGGCGCGCTTCGAGCAAGCCTTGGCCGAGGGCCGTCTCGCCGACGCGATCGCGTTGCGCACGGGCGAGTTCCTCGCGGGCTTCGACGACGATGCCAACGAGGCATGGTCGAGCTGGCTCTCGTTCGAGCGCGAGCGGCTGCGGGTCGCGTGGCGAGGCGCCGTGCTCGCCCGCCTCGGGCAGGACATCGAGGCGGCCGACGGCATCGACCTTTCCGGACGATTGATCGCGGTGGACTCGCTCGACGAAGCGGCCGTGCGCGCGCACCTCGGGTGGCTCGCGCGCGGCGGCCAGTCGGCGCGCGCGCGGCAGGTCTACCGGGAGTTCGCGTCGCGCCTGTCGAACGATCTCGGTCTCGCGCCGAGCGCTACGCTCGCGGCGCTGCAGGACGCGCTCACGACCTCGACGCCGATGCCAGCTCCGGTTGCGCCCGTCGATGATCCCGAGTTCGTCGGCCGCACGGTGGAGCTGCGGCGCATGCGCGACCTGATGTCGCAAGGCGAGTGCCGGTTGCTCACGCTCGTCGGCCCCGGCGGCGCCGGCAAGACGCGCCTCGCGCAACGTGCGCGGCGCGATCTCGACGGCTTGTTCCCGGATGGGTCCGTCGTCGTCTTGCTGGAGGGCGCACAGTCGCTCGCGGATCTCGTCGGGCGGGTGGCAAGCGAGCTCGGCGTGCGGCAGGCGGGAAAGCGCGACCTGGTCGAGGACCTCGAGGCGCATCTGCGCGATCGCCGCATGCTCGTCGTGCTCGACAACTTCGAGGCGCTCGCAGCGCACGCGGCGGTCGTCGAGCGCCTGCTCGCGGCGGCGCGCGGCGTGCGGATGATCGTGACGTCGCGCGTGCGCCTTGCGACCGCGAGCGAATGGCTGCTGCCCATCGAAGGGCTTCCATTTCCGGATGCGGAGGACCGGGACCACATCGAGGCGTTCGACGCCGTGCGGTTGTTCGTGCAGGCCGCGCTGCGCGTCGAGCCCGCCCTCGTGCCGTCGGTCGAGGCAGCGGCGATCGTCGACATCTGCCGGCAGGTGGAAGGCATGCCGCTGGCGCTCGAAGTCGCCGCTTCGTGGACACGCGTCCTGTCGTGCGATGCGATCGCGGCGGAGCTCCGCCGCGGCACCGAGCTCCTGCAGTCGGTCGATCCCGCGCGGCCCGCCCGCCACGCGAGCATGGAAGTCGTGTTCGACCAGTCGTGGCGGCTCCTGACGGCCCCCGAGCGCGAGGCGCTGGCACGGCTGTCGACGTTCCACGGCGGATTTTCACCGGAGGCTGCGCGCACGGTCGCGGCGGCGTCCTTGCCCGTCCTGGGCGCGCTGGCCGACAAGTCGCTCCTGCGCAAGGAGGGTGACCGCCTGCACATGCATCCCCTGGTCGCGCAACTCGCGGCGCGGCGGCTCCCGGAAGGCGACGGCACGCAGCGCGCGCACGCCGCGTACTTCCTGCGCCTCCTCGCACAGTCGGCGCGCAAAGCGGAGCACGGCGACGGCGCCACGCTCGCGCACATCGACACCGAGTTCGAGAACTGCCGCGCGGCATGGCGCTTCGCCGTGTCGAATGCGGGCGTGGAAGCGCTCGCCAGCGCGGCGCCCACGCTGCTGTCGTTCCTCGAGCACCGCGGCCGCCTGGCCGACGGCGTTGCGCTGTTCGAGGAAGCGCTGGCCGCGCCGTTGGTTCACGAATCGCCTGCGTTGCGCGCGCTTCTCCTGGGCCAGCTCGGACAACTTCACTTCCGCCGCGACGCGTACACCGACGCGATGGACGCCGGCGAGCGCGCGCTCGAGGCAGCGAAGGAGGCGCGCGACGACAAGCTTCGTGCATTCGCACTCCAGGTGCTGGGGCTTTGCTGCATGCGGCTCGCGCGCAACGACGAAGCGAAGCGCTATCTGGAGGAGGGACTGCGTGCCGCAAGTGCCGCCTCCGATCATCGCCGGACGTCGGCGATGATGCACAATCTCGCCGTCGTTGCGAAGCTCGCGGGCAACCGCGACGAGGCGCTGTCCCTGTTCCTCGAATCGCTCGCGCACGCGCGAAAGATCGGCGACGTGGGCGGCGAAGCGCTGATCCTCGCCAACATCGGAGTCCTTTACGGCGAGCGCGGCGACAACGCGTCCGCGATGGCGCAGTTGCGCGCCGGCCTCGCCATCTGCGAAGCGCACGGCATCGTGAGCACGCGCGCGCTGATCCTCGCCAACCTCACCTCGGGCGCCATCAAGACTCGCGACTTCGCTGCTGCCGAGCGTTACGCGAACAGCGCCACGGAGCTCGCGCGCGCCACCGGCAACGCGTATGTGGCGTCGTACACGAACATGCAGTCCATGCGCATCGCGCTCGGTCGCGGCGACGTCGCCGGCGCGCGGACGCTCCTTTGCGACGCCCTCGAGGTTGCGCTGACGCTCACGCGGCCGGCGGTCGTCATCGAAGGCATCGCGTGCTTTGCCGAGCTCCTCGCCGCGTCGGATGCGGCGGATTGCGCGCGCGCCGTGCTCGCGTTCGTCGCCGGGCATCCGCTCGCCAACGCGCCGGCACGCGAGGAGGCGCTGCGCCAGCGCGCGGAGTGGCCCGCACCGGCGCGCGAGCTCGCGTGGCCGGGCATCACGCTCGACGAGCTTGCGACCCGGGTGGTGAACGAGACGGGCGTGGCTTACGCGCCCCTGATTGCAACGCTGCGCGCCTAGCTCCGCACTCTCTCTGCGCAGTCGTGGAACGCTGGTGGAACGCCCCGCCGCGCACAGTCCGATCCGCGCAATCGAGCGCTGTCAACCATCCAGGAGCTTCACATGGAATCCGCTGTCCTCGAATCCCCGGCGACGCGTGGCGCGTCGACCACCGAACGCTATGCCAAGTGCATCGAAACCAGCAAGCGCATCCGCTGGGACATCGACCGCGACGTCATCCGCGGCCGCGAGTTCGACTTTTCGAAGAAGTTCATGCCCGACGGGCTGTCGAAGGTCCGCGACCTGCCGTTCCTGCGCCCGGACGAAGCGCGCTTCTTCTCGCACGTGCAGGGCCGCACCTACGCCAACATGTTCGCGCTCGTCGAGCGGTACATCGGCGCGAAGACCATCGAGCTGTCGAAGTCGCACGCGCTCGGCGACCAGGTCGCGCTGGAGGCGCTGATCCGCTTCGCCGACGAGGAGCTGAAGCACCAGCGCCTGTTCCGCAAGCTCGAAGGCATGGCCGCGAAGGGCATGCCCGATGGCTACGCATTCGTGCCCGATCCCAACGAAGTCGCTGACGCGGTGCTCGCGAAGTCGAACTGGGCCGTCCTCGGCCTGACGCTCGACATCGAGATCTTCTCGCAGGCGCATTACCGCGCGAGCATCGAGCCCGACACCAACCTGTCCGAGCTCTGGAAGGACGTGTTCCTGTTCCACTGGAAAGAGGAATCGCAGCACGCGATCATGGACGAGATCGAGTGGCGCGCCGAGGACGCGCGCGTCGACGCGCGCCAGCGCGACCAAGGTGTCACCGATCTCATCGCCCTCGTCGGCGCCGTGGACGGCATCGTCCAGGCGCAGGCGGCCTCCGATGCGCGCTACTTCATCGCGTCGGCGGGTCCGGCGTATTCCGCAGTCGAGCAGGCGCTGATCGAGCAGACGTTCCTGCGCGCATACCGCTGGCAGTACATCGTCAGCGGGGCGCAGGAGCCGCGGTTTGCGGAAGTGCTGAAGGCGCTGACGACGCCGGCGCAGATGGAGCGCATCGGCGCTGCATTGACGCCGATCGCCACTGCGACGGCTTGACGCGACAGGCGTCACGTTCCGCCGGCGCGCCGCGCAGGCGTCTGCTCACGAGATCACCTTGAGCGACGCTTGCGCGAGTGCCCGGTGCAGCTCGATCACGTGGTCGTGGCCCGTGGTCTCCACGACGCACACGACGCGAACCGCGGACAGGTCGGGCCCGGAGAAGGCGCGGTCGTGAACGATTTCCTTCACCGACGCGCCAGTCGCCGCGATCACCTCCGCAAGCCGGGCAAGGCCGCCGGGGCGGTCGGCGATGGACACCGTGAAGCGCGTGAGGCGGCCATCGGTCACGAGGCCGACCTCGATCACGCGATCGAGCATCGTGAGGTCGATGTTGCCCCCGCACAGCGCGAGCACGACCTGCTTGCCCTTGAGGTGATCGAGCTTGCCGGCGAGGAACGCCGCAAGCGGCGCAGCGCCTGCGCCCTCGACGACGCTCTTCTCGAGCTCGATCAAGCGCAGGATCGCGAGCGCGATGGTGGCCTCGTCGACGGTGACGAGTTCGTCGACCACACGGCGCAATACCTCGAACGGCAGCGTGCCCAGGAGCGCGACGGCGAGGCCGTCGGCGAGCGTCGGCGACAGCGGGACGCTCACGGGTTGGCCTGCCGCCAGCGCGGCGGTGAAGCACGCTGCATGCACGGGCTCGACGCCGACCACGCGCACCGCCGGCTTCAGTGCCTTCACGACGGTGCCCACACCTGCGAGCAGCCCGCCGCCGCCGACCGGCACGACCACCGCGTCGAGGTCGGGCGCCTGCTCGAGGATCTCGAGGGCCATCGTGCCCTGTCCCGCCATCACGTCGGCATTGTCGAACGGATGGATGAACGTGAGGCCCTCGCGCGCAGCGAGCTCTTCGGCGTGCGCGCGCGCCTCCGTCAGATCGACGCCGTGCAGGATCACGCGCGCGCCGAGCTTGCGGCAGTTCGTCACCTTGATGAGGGCGGCGAACTTCGGCATGACGACCGTGACGGGAATGCCGAGCAGGCTGCCGTGATAGGCGACGCCCTGCGCATGGTTGCCGGCCGACGCCGCGATCACGCCGCGCTTGCGAGCTTCCTGCGGCAGCATGAGGAGCGCGTTGCGCGCGCCGCGCTCCTTGAAGCTTCCGGTGCGCTGCAGGTAGTCGAGCTTGCAGAAGATGTGCGCGCCCGTGAGCTCCGACAGCGGAATCGACTCGACGCACGGCGACTCGTAGATGCCGCCCGCGATGCGCTTGCGCGCCGCGAGGACGTCGGAGAGTTCGAGGGACGGACCCATTTAAAAGCGGCGAGTCATCTGAAAAGGGTCCGTCCCATGGTGCGGCATCCTCTCGAGTTTTGCGAGCATCTTGGGACGGACCCTTTTAAGCTGCCGCCTGACTTTCAAATGGGTCCGTCCCTTGCTAGAACGGCAATGCTGCGCCGGGCTTGACGCGCGCGAGCACCCTGCGGAACTCGTTCTGGATGCGCGCGAGCGCCGCCGCATCGTTGGCCTCGAAGCGCAGCACGACGACGGGCGTCGTGTTGGACGCGCGCGCGAGGCCGAAGCCGTCCGGATATTCCACGCGCAGTCCGTCGATGCGAATGACTTCGGTCGCACCGGGGAACGTCGCCGATTCGGCAAGGCGCGCGACCAGCGCATGCGGCTCGCCCTCGGCGCACTGGATGTTGAGCTCGGGCGTGGAGACGGCGTCGGGCAGGCTTTCGAGCTTCGCCGACGGGTCCTTCTCGCGCGAGAGGATCTCGAGAAGCCGCGCGCCCGCGTACATGCCGTCGTCGAAGCCGTACCAGCGCTCGCCGAAGAACGTGTGCCCGCTCATCTCGCCCGCCAGCGCCGCCTGCGTCTCCTTCATCTTCGCCTTGATGAGCGAATGGCCGGTCTTCCACAGGAGCGGCACGCCGCCGTGCTTGACGATCCAGGGCTTGAGGTTGCGCGTCGACTTCACGTCGTAGATCACGGTGGCGCCGGGCACGCGCGACAGCAGGTCGGCCGCGAACAGCATGAGCTGGCGGTCCGGATAGATCACGTGGCCGGTGGGCGTGACCACGCCGAGGCGATCGCCGTCGCCGTCGAACGCGAGCCCGAGCTCGCAGTCGCCCTTCGAAAGGCGCTGCACGAGGTCGACGAGGTTCTTGGGTTGCGAGGGATCCGGGTGGTGGTTGGGAAAGCGTCCGTCGACGTCGCAGAAGAGCTCGACGACGTTGCAGCCCATCTTGCGATAGAGCGTCGGCGCGTATGCGCCGGCCACGCCGTTGCCGCAATCGACGGCGATGCGCATCGTGCGCGACAGCTTGACGTCGCCGACGATGCGCTGGATGTACGCCGATCCTATGTCGTGCTGCGAGTACGCGCCGGAGCCCGTCTCGAGCCGCCCGTCCTCGATGCGCTGGCGGATGGCCTGGATGTCGTCGCCGGAAAGCGTCGTATCGTCGACCACCATCTTGAGACCGTTGTAGTCGGGCGGATTGTGGCTTCCCGTGACCATCACGCTGCAGCCGGTGCCGAGATGCTTGGCGGCGAAGTAGGTCATCGGCGTCGCGACCATGCCGAGGTCGATCACGTTGGCGCCGGACGCGCGCAGGCCGTCGGCGAGCGCGGCGGCGAGGTCCGGACCGGACAGCCGTCCGTCGCGGCCGATTGCAAACGTGTCGCGTCCGCGCGCAAGTGCCGTCGAGCCCAGCGCCTGTCCGACCGCGCGCACGATCTGCGGCGTGAGCGTCTTGCCGACGATGCCGCGAATGTCGTACGCCTTGAAGATCTCTTGAGGGAGGTTCATGCGCCGCATTTTCTCACGGTTGCCCGGACGGCCCACCCTGCACGGCGTCGAAGAAGCGCAGGATGCGAAGCGGCAGCCAGTCCATGCGCCCGCGCCCGGGTCCGGTCATGAAGCCGACGTGTCCGCCTTGCGCGGGTTGCTCGAGCACGACGTCGGCGGACACGTCGTGCTGCGAAGGCAGCGACGCGGCGGGAACGAAGGGATCGTTGCGCGCGTTGATCACGAGGGTGGGAATGCGCACGCTCGCAAGCCACGGCTTGGACGACGCGCGCGTCCAGTAATCGTCGGCGCCCGCGTAGCCGTGCAACGGCGCGGTCACCGCGTCGTCGAACTCCCACATCGTTCGAACGCGTGCGACGCGATGTGCGTCGAGCTTGCCCGGAAAGCGCTTGGCCATGTCGAGCGCCTTGGGCTTCAGCGTGTGCAGGAAATGCCGCGTGTAGATGCGGTTGAGGCCGCGGTCGATCGCGATGCCGGACGCCATGAGGTCCAGCGGGACGGATGCGGTGGCCGCTGCGCGCAGCGTGTCGCGCGCGGACTCGCCCGCACGGCCGATCCAGTTGAGGAGCGCGCTCCCGCCGAGCGAAATGCCCACCGCGAACATCTCGCCGCTTGCCGTGCGCTCGGATGCGGGCGAGCATCGCGCCGACTTCTTCGTGATCGCCCGAGTGATACGCCCGCGGCAGGCGGTTGGGCTCGCCGCCGCAGCCGCGAAAGTGCGGGATGACACCGCGCCATGCGCGCGATGCCAGGTGGTGCATGAGGTTGCGCGCGTATTGCGATTGCGCGCCGCCTTCGAGGCCGTGGAACAGGACCACGAGCGGCGCGTTCGCCGGCGCGGGGGCGACGAGCCAGTCGAAGTCCCAGAAGTCGCCGTCCGGCGCGTCGACGCGCTCGCGACGAAGCGCAACGTCGGGCCTCGGAAGGAAGTAGGGATAGATCGTTTGCGCGTGCGCGCCTGCGAGCCAGCGCGGACCGCGAAAGGGAGTGTCGTCCGCGTGACGCGCGCCGTCGCGCATCAATCGTGCGACCAGAACGGCCGCGCTTTCACGAAACGCGACCATGCTTCGGCCAACGCCTCGCCGCGGCTTGCGCCGCTGGCCGCCGCCCAGCCCTCGAATGCGGCCGCGGCAGGCGATTGCGCGCCCATGACCAGGCCGGCGATGCGCGCTGCGACCGCCGCGTCGTTCCACGCACCAAGCTCTTCCTGCAACGCGGCCAGCGCCTTGCGATAGGCGCGCGTCTTCTTGCGCGGATAGAGCGACGCGAAGAACTCCGCCGCATAGCGGAGCTTCTTCGCTGCGAGGCGCGCCGCGTGCCGGGCTTCCGGCGCTGCGTGCGACATGTTGGCGCCCAGCGCGAGAAGCGCCTGGTGGCGCCGCTTGAGAAGGGGGCGCGCCACGTGTCGCGCCGATCGCGCGAGCCGCTCGTCGTGCGTGACCCCGGCGAGGTCCGGCGAGGCGGCGAGCGCCGCCACCGACAGCACGAGCCGGACGAATCGCGGTGACGCGACGGCGGCGTGCGCCTGCTTGCGCGCCTCATTGCGCCGCGCCCTGGTGCGCGCTGCGAGCTTCGCCAACGGCGCCGACAGCGCGTCGCCGCTGCCACGCGAGACGGCCTCGCGGAATTGCGGAAGCGTTGAAATGACGAAGACATCGAGGTCGCGCGCCGGCCCGAGCGATTGTGCGAGCCATCGAAGCTCGACGCGCAACGGCTCGACGCGCTCGGTTGCAATCGTGCGCCGCGCGAGCGACAGGCACGCGCGCATGCGGCGCACGCCGATGCGCATCTGGTGGATCCATTCCGGGTCGTCGCTTCGCAGGACGCCCTCGGCATTGCCTTCGATCTGCGCGAGGCAGCTTCGCATGATCGAGGCGAATGCCGCGCCAGCCGAGCACTTGCCCGCAAGCTCGACGTCGCAAGCGCGCATCGGGTCGGTTCGCACGGCGCTGCGCAAGGCGTAACCGCGCGCAGCCTTCGATGCGGGCTCGAGCGCCAGCGCCACGTCGCCGGCCAGCGCGTGAGCGAGCTCGTACAGCCGCCGCGGGTCGCCGGCCTCGAGCTCGAGCTCGATCTCGTGCATCGGGGCGCGCAGCACCGGCCCTCCGTCGACGGTGCGCACCTCGCCGACGTCGATGCAGAGCTTCGCCATGGTGCTGTCGGGAAACGACAGCGGCACGACGGTGCGTGTGATGTCGGTCGTGAAGCGCGGCCCGAGTCCCTGCTGCTCGGCCTTGCCGAGCGCACGCCGGAAAGGTGTGGCGGCGAAGCGAAGCGGATCGAGGTGCGGCCCGGCGACCGGCCACTCGAACTCCGGCCGCGCGTTGAGGCCACCCCCGGAAGCGTCACGCATCGCCGGTCCCTTCACCGTCTGGACCCATTGCCGCCCGTCGCGGCGAAGCCGCAGCGCGACACCGGCGGACGCGAGTGCGCTATCGGGCGTATCGAAGTACGTGGACGTGAGCTGCGAGGCCCGCGCCCGCGCCCGCTTGAACGGCTTCAGCGCAGGATGACGAGCGATCGCAGCCGCGGCGTCCGGCGCAATGCGAAGCTTGAGCTCGGTCTCCGTCGCCACGTGGCGCGCCGGCGGTCTTGTTACGCTTCGTCGGCGAGCTTGACGCGCCGCTGGACGACCGCATCGGCGAGCGTGTGCAGCACCTCGGCGGTGGCATCCCAGCCGATGCACCCATCGGTGATCGACACGCCGTATTGCAGCGGCTGTCCCTGGACCAGGTCCTGGCGGCCGGGGTTGATGTGGCTCTCGACCATCACGCCGAAGATGCGGGCATCTCCCGCCGCGAGCTGCCCTGCGATGTCGCGCGCGACGTCGACCTGCCGCTCGTGCTGCTTCTGGCTGTTGGCGTGCGAGCAGTCGATCATCACGCGCGCGGGCAGGCCGTTGTTGGCGAGCTCCTTGCACACCGCATCCACGCTCGCGGCGTCGTAGTTGGTCGTCTTGCCGCCGCGCAGGATGATGTGGCAGTCCTCGTTGCCCGACGTGTGCACGATCGCGGAATGGCCGCCCTTCGTCACGGAGAGGAAGTGGTGCGGCGCCGACGCCGCCTTGATTGCGTCCACCGCGATCCGTATGTCGCCATTCGTGCCGTTCTTGAAGCCCACGGGACAGGACAGGCCCGAGGCGAGCTGGCGATGGACCTGGCTCTCGGTCGTTCGCGCACCGATCGCGCCCCATGCGATGAGGTCCGCGATGTACTGCGGCGTGATCATGTCGAGGTACTCGCTGCCGGCGGGCAGGTCGAGCTCGTTGATCTCGAGCAGGATGCGCCGGGCGAGGCGGAGGCCCTCGTTGATGCGGAAGCTGTCGTCGAGCCGCGGATCGTTGATGAGGCCCTTCCAGCCGACCGTGGTCCGCGGCTTCTCGAAATAGACGCGCATGACGACGATGAGGCGGTCGGCGAGCTCGTGCTTCAGCGTGGCGAGGCGCGTCGCGTAATCGATCGCCGCGTCGTAGTCGTGGATGGAGCAGGGACCCACGACGACGAGCAGGCGGTCATCGGCGCCGTGCAGCACGCGATGGATCGCGTGGCGCGCTTCGTACACGGTCGCCGACGGCCGCGCCGTGCACGGGAATTCGCGCAGCAGATGCGAGGGAGGCGCCAACTCCGTGATGTCGGCAATGCGCGTGTCGTCGATCGGGTACGCGCCCGCGCCGGTGGCGGAGGAGGCGGAAGGCGGACGGTGGGTCGTGGAGGCGGGCACGGGCAAACCTTTGAGGCGAAAACGACGAGAAAACAAGATATTACCGCAGAAGGCCCGGCCGGCGCATCGGGGTCGCCCCATCGCATTGCGCCGCCGCATTGCATCGCTGCAACACCCTGCGCCGGGAGGTCCGCCAAATCGTTGCCTCGTGCGTTACGGATACCGTAGACTCGCTCGCGAAGGTCGAAGGCGGCGTGGCCGCCCGAAGATCCACCGGGCTGGCTCGACAACCGAGCGATGACCCGATCGTTTCACCATTTCTGGAGGGGAACCCCGTATGAACAAGTTCTTGACCGTCTTTGCGGCCGCGGCGCTCATGTGCGCGGCTCCTGCGTTCGGCCAGGCCACCAAGGCGACGGAGCCTGCAAAGGCACCGGCGGCTGCAGCCCCCGCTGCAGCGCCCGCCGCAGCGCCTGCGCCCGCCCCGGCGGCAGCCCCGGCAGCCAAGGCGGCTGCGGAGCCCAAGGCGACCAATTCGCAGCAGGACAAGATGTCCGTCTGCAACAAGCAGGCGGGCGACAAGAAGGGCGACGAGCGCAAGGCGTTCATGAAGACGTGCCTGTCGAACGCGCCTGCCAAGCCGATGACCCAGAGCGAGAAGATGTCGATGTGCAACAAGAAGACCGCGGGCATGGCGAAGGACGAGCGCTCGAAGGCGCAAAGCGAGTGCATGAAGGGCGCGAGCTGACGACCAGAACCGAAAACACGGTCGGGTGACCTCCTGTCCACCCGGCCGCAGTTGACAAGGCCGCAGCGGGCAACCGTTCGCGGCCTTGTTTTTGCCCTTGGTGCGACCGGCTCTATGCGCGGCGCAAGAGCAGGCCTTTCAAGTACTCGCCCTCGGGAAATCCCAGGGCGACCGGATGGTCCGCGCTCGCGCCGAGCTTGCGCACGATCTGCACGTCGGCTTTCGCGTCGACCGCCGCGCCTGCGACGATCTTCTGGAAGAGCTCCGCCGACACGCCTCCCGAGCACGAGAACGTGGCGAGCATGCCGCCGGGCTCGAGCATCTTGAGCGCGAGAAGGTTGACGTCCTTGTAGGCGCGGGCGGCGCGCTCCGCGTGCGCCGCCGTGGGCGCGAACTTCGGCGGGTCGACGACGATGAGGTCGAAGCTCGCGCCCGCGTTGCGCAGGCGTCGGAGGTCGACGAACGCATCCGCTTCGATCCATTCGCTGGTTGCGGGATCGAGGCTCGCGTTGCGGGCCACGTTCGCGCGCGCCTGGGCAATCGCATCGGCGGAGCTGTCGATGGACATTGCGCGGGCGGCGCCGCCGGCAAGGGCCGCCAGCGTGAAGCCGCCCGTGTAGCAGAACACGTTCAGCACGCGGCGCCCGCGCGCGAGCGAGCGCACGATGCGCCGGTTGTCGCGCTGGTCGAGGTAGAAGCCGGTCTTCTGCCCGGCAATGGGATCGACGCCATACGCGATCCCGTCCTCCACGATCGCCGGATCGGGCGGCAACACCCCGGACGCGGCACCGGTTCGAGGCGGCAGTCCCTCGAGCGTTCGAACTTCCGCATCCGAGCGCTCGTACACGGCCGTGACCCCGGGCAGCGCGGCCAGGGCGCCCACGATCGCTTCTCGCCAGCGCTCGCCGCCCGCCGAAGTGAGCTGCAGGACGACGACGTTCGCGTACCGATCGGCCACTACGCCAGGCAGCCCGTCCGATTCTCCGTGCACGAGGCGCGCCGCATCATGCTTGGAGTCGAACATCGGCGCGCGCAACGCCGCGGCACGGCCGATGCGATCCGCGATGAACGCGTCGTCGACCGTCTCGCCCGGATCGAAGGTCCAGACGCGCGCACGGATCTGCGATGCCGGCGAATACGCCGCAACGGCCAGCGCTTCTCCGCCCGCGGCGACGATGCTCACCGTGTCGCCGCTCTGCGGATCGCCGACGACATCGTCGATGGCGCCGGCGAAGATCCAGGGATGACGATGCGCGACCGAGCGGTCGCGGGCGGGCTTCAGTCGAACAGCCGGGCCGCGTCGCGCGCGATCAGCCGAGCGCGACACCGAACAGCCGACCGACGGCGAACGTGACCGCGCCCGCGAGGCTGCCGAGGACCAGCATGCGCGCGCCCGAAAGCCATGCGCTGCGACCGGTGAAGAGCGAGAACGTTGCGCCGATCGCGAACAGCGCGACGCAGGTGACGCCCACCGAGATGGCGAGCGCGCGGTCTCCCGACGCTGCCATGAACGGCAGCAGCGGCACCGCGGCGCCTGCAGCGAAGGAGAAGAACGAGCTCGCCGCCGCGCCTACCGGCGAGCCGAGCTCTGCCGGGTTGAGCCCGAGCTCTTCGCGCGCAAGCGTGTCGAGCGCCTGCTCGGGATCGGCGACGATCTGCTTCGCAAGCTTGGTCGCTTCGCGTTGCGGCAGGCCCTTGGCGGCATAGATGAGCGCCAACTCCTGCGCTTCCGCCTCCGGGTACTGCTTCAGCTCGTCGCGCTCGAGGCTGATCTGGTATTCGAAGAACTCGCGCTGCGAGCGCACCGAGACGTATTCGCCCGCGGCCATCGCGAACGCGCCCGCGGCAAGGCCCGCCACGCCCGACACGAGCACCAGGTGCGCGTCCGTGCTTGCACCGGCGACGCCGAGAATGAGGCTAGCGTTCGACACGAGGCCGTCGTTGACGCCGAACACCGCTGCGCGCAGGTTGCCGCCGCCGCCCAGGTTCCGGTGGCGATGCTCGATGCCGCTCTTGGGCGTGGGCATCGCGTGCCCCGAGTCGCCGCCGAGCGACGTGCCGTACACGGACATGCCGCGGACCTTCATCGCGGCGAGGATGCCCTTCATGCGGCGCGGACCGAGCCAGCGCACGAGCCGCGCGACCAGCACGGTTCGGGAGTCGGGCTCGTAGGGCTGCGGCGGTGGATTTCCGCGCGCCGTGATCTGTGCGCGCCAGATGGCGGCCTGCGCCTGGGCTTCGCCGGCCAGGCGCTGGAACAACTCGGCGCGGACGGTTCCCGATTCCGCTTCGGCGCACGCGCGGTAGAGAAACGCCGAGCGTTGCTCTTCGGACCAACTGAGAAGCGGATTCACGACCGGACCTCAAGCACGATACGCATCAAGCGTATCACGACGCGGGGCCGCTAGACGGATCGCGTGAGGCCGCCGTCCACGCGAACGTTCTGGCCGGTGATATACCCGGCGTCCGCGGAGAGGAGGAACGCGACGGTCTTCGCGATCTCCCCGGACTTTCCATAACGCCCCGCAGGAATGCCGGCGCGAACTGATTCGTTGACGGGGCGCGTGTCGATGAATCCCGGCAGCACGTTGTTCATGCGGATGCCGTGCGCAGCTTCCTGGTCGGCGTAAAGCTTGCAGAAGCTGCCGAGCGCTGCGCGCAGCGAGCACGAGATCGGGAAACGCGCGTCGGGCTCGTACGCGGCGAACGTCGAGATGTTGACGATCGCGCCGCCGCCTTGCGCCCGCATCGCTGGCGTGACGAGGCGGGCGACGCGCACGACGTTCAGCAGCAGCATGTCGAGCCCCGCATGCCAGTCGTGATCCGGGAGCTCGAGCAACGGACCCTTGGGCGGATTGCCCGTGTTGTTGACGACGGCGTCGATGCGGCCGTAGGCGTCGAGCGTCTCCTTGACGAAACGCTCGAGGTCGTCCGCGCTGTCGACGTTGCCGCGCGTGGCGCCGCCTCCGAGCTCGCGGGCGAGATGCTCGACGTCGGCCGAACGCGCAAGCAGCGATACGCGATAGCCGCGGGAGGCGAGCTCCCGGGCGCATGCGGCGCCCATCCCTTTGGAGGCGGCGGTGATGAGCGCGACGGGTGCATCCATTACGCGACGGCTTCGTCGATGCGCGCGATCACGTCCGGCGCGAGCTTCGGTAGTGCATGCGGTCAGAGCGTCGGGGGACCGCGCCGCTGCGAAGCCTCGAGCTTTTCCTGGCACGCGATGCAACGCGCGGCCGACGGATTGGCGGCGAGGCGCGCGTACGGAATGTTCGCCCCGCATTCCACGCATTCGCCGTAGGTGCCATCCTTGATGCGGACGAGGGCGGACTCGACTTCGCGGAGCTCGCCCGCATCGCGCGAGACCTCCGCCACGTCGAGCGCGGTCTCGAGATCCGCGACCGCCCAGTCGTCCGACTCCTCCATGCGGTTGCGCAACCCGAGGAGCGCCGGGTTGTCCTGCGTGTTGAGCTTCTCCGCGAGCTCGGCGCGCAGCACCCGCCTGCGGTCCTCGAGCGCTCCGGCGAGCGTGCTGCGTTCGGCGGCGGTCAGTTTGGCGGACATGCGTTTCCTCTCGTGCGTCGAATCCGATTATCCCACCCTCTTGAAAGCGGTGCGTCCAACCACAGATTGCAGTTGCGGGCGCGCAATGTCCTTGCGCCAGCCCAACATTTCACGAACCAGCCAAACGAGGAACATCATGACTGCATTGCAGGTCTACGGTCCGTTCGCGGACGCACGCCTGGAAGACTTCGTGCGCGGCTTCATGAAGCCGCTGCGTCAGGCTCGCGAAGGCGCGGCGCCCATCAAGGTGGACGTGATCGAAACGGGCGCTGCCTACGTCGTCAAGGCGGAACTCCCCGGTGTTGCGAAGGACGACATCCAGGTCACGGTCGAAGGCAACCAGGTCACCATCGCGGCGGAAGTCAAGCGAGCGTCCGGGCAGAAGGACGGCGAGCGCGTGCTGCGCAGCGAGCGCTACGCAGGCGCCGTGCATCGCAGCTTCGTGCTTCCGGTGGAGATCGACGAGGCGTCGAGCAACGCGAAGTACGAGGACGGCGTGCTCGAGCTCACGCTCACGAAGCGCGCGGAATCGCAGGCGCGCAAGCTGACGGTCCAGTAGTCGCAGGGGGAGCTCAGCGCACGCGCCTGGCGGCGTACTCTTCCTCGACGTTGTCGCGGAAGAAGCTCCACGGCGACGACGCCGTGGAGAATCGCCGCCACACTTCCGGCGTCACGCCGGCATATTCGTACGTGCCGGCGGTCAGCTCCACGACGAGCTTCTTCTCCCGCTCGTCGTACCCGGCGGCGCGCAGGTTGCCGCCGCTCATGCGTTTCATGGTGACGGCCATCGTCTAATGGGCTGCAGCCGCGCCCCATAACGACTTGAGGCGTGCGTCGCGCCCGCAACCCGTGCGGTAATACGTGTAGCGCACCGGATTCTTGATGTAGTAGTCCTGGTGGTAATCCTCCGCGGGCCAGAAGTCGCCGGCGGCGACGACCGGCGTCACGATCGGCTCCTTGAAGGGCTTGGTCTTCGCGACCTCGTCCTTCGATTTCTCGGCCGCCTTGCGCTGGTCCTCGGTGTGCACGAATATCGCCGTGCGGTACTGGGACCCGACGTCGCAGAACTGCCGGTCCGTGACGGTGGGGTCGACGTTGTGCCAGTACACGTCGAGCAGCTTTTCATACGACACCTTCGCCGGGTCGTACACCACCTGCACGACTTCCGTGTGCCCCGTCGAGCCGCTCGAGACTTCGCCGTAGGTCGGATTCTTCTTCGTTCCTCCCATGTAGCCGGAGGTCGTGCTGATCACGCCGTCGAGCTTGTCGTACGGCGCCTCCATGCACCAGAAGCAGCCGCCCGCGAACGTTGCCAGCGCCTTTCCGGGCGGAGGATCCTTCGGCGCTTGCGCACCCGCGTGCGCGGCGACGGCGACCGAGAGCGCCATCAGCGCGCCACGAATCGATGAGCGTCCTTGCATGACAGTCCTTTGCGTACGAGACGTGACGTAGTCGCCGCGCGAGCGGGTGGCCTTACGGTCGACGCGTCCGGTGCCATTCCACCATCGCTGCGTCGTCCTGCTCGCCGAACCCCGCTGCGACCGCGTCGCGGAATGCTTCACGAGCCGCCTTCGCAACCGGCGCGTCGACACCGCAGCGGTCGGCGAGGTCGACCGCAAGGCCGACGTCCTTCAACAGGATACGCGTCGCGGCGCGCGGCGCGTAGTCCCGCGCCAGTGCCCGCGGAACGCGATCGCCGAACATCCACGATGCGCCCGAGCTTGCGGCGACGACATCGTGCACGAGCCGCGGGTCGAGCCCCACGCGCTCGGCAAGCGCCATCGCTTCCGCGGCGGCCGCGAGATTCGCCGCCGCGAGCATGTTGTTGACGATCTTGAACTTCGCGGCGTCTCCGGGCTGCGTGCCGACGACGAACACCTTGCCGGCCATCGCCCGCAGGAACGGGTCGCAGCGCGCGATCGCATCGGCAGGACCGGACAGCATCATGGTCATGCTGCCGTCGGCGGCGCGCTGCGGTCCGCCGGATACCGGTGCGTCGATCGCCTCGATGCCGACAGCGGCCAGCCGATGCGCGAACGACGCTGCATCCTCCGGCGCAATCGTGGGAGCGAGCAGCACGACGGGATGGGACTCGCTGGTCCCGATGCCCTGCTCGCCGAAGAGCACCTGCTCGATCTGCGCGCTGTCGACGACCAGGACGACGATGGCGTCGCACGCGCGGGCGAGCGACGCCGCGCTTTCGTGCGACGTCGCGCCGAGGCGTTGCGCTTCCTCGCGGGGCTCGGCGCGTATGTCGCGTACGTGAGTCGGGAATCCGCCGCGCAACAGGCTGCGCACGACGCCCATGCCCATGGCGCCGGCGCCGATGACGCCGACGTTCATATCAGTGAGCGCCGAAGGGCCGCCCCGAGGCGCGCACTGCTCGGCGCGAGCCTTGCAGTCGCGAGCGTGGGGGCTGATTGCGCGAGCGCCGAGCGACTTGCAGCACTTGCGCGAGCGTGGGGGCTCATTTGCTGGGGGGCGGCAGCACGGCGTAAGGCTCGCAGTCGCGCAGCGGCGCCGACTGGTTGTCGACGATGAACGTGAGCTCCGTGCCGCGTCCGCGCAACTCCATCGAGCCGTTGCTGTAGCGAACGATCGACCCGGTCGAGCCGGTCGGGATCTGGTAGAGCGTGACACGCTGCGCACCCGGCAGGAGGACGCGGGCCTCGCCTTCGGCGAAGCGCACGACGAAGCGCTCGCCGTTGAGCTGGCAGGCAAACGTCTGGCGCGCGATCTCATCCTCGCGCTTCTTCATGGGGTTTTCACACGCGACCAGCAGGGCCGCTGCGACGAGGACGAGCGCGTATCGATTCACGCCGCGCAGGATAACACCGCGGCGGGGCTCAGCATTCGATAATGTTCACCGCCACGCCGCCGATCGAGGACTCCTTGTACCGCGCCGTCATCGCCCGCGCGGATTCCTTCATCGAGTTGGCGAGCGCGTCGAGTGCAACGCGAGGCGTCGGCTGGTGCACGGCGCTCACGGCGGCACTGTACGCGCGCGTGGCGGCCATGGCGCCGCGCTCGATGCACGGATCCTCGACGCGACCGTTGACGAGGTCGCAGTCGAGGCCGAGGTGCGGCTCGAGGGCACGCTCCGCCGCGAACAGGATCTGGCTGTTGCTCGCGTTGTGCACGGCTGCATATCCCGCGGCCGCCATTGCCGCCGCGACGCCGATCTCCCCCTGGCAGCCGGCCTGACGCACGCCGGCACCGCGCAGGATCGCGCCGACCGCGGCGCCTGCGAGAAGGAAGTCGCCCGAACGCTCTTCCTGGCCGACCGGGGCGGTATCGCGCCACAACTGGAGCAGCGCCGCGACCGGGCCCGCCGACCCCGCGGACGGCGCCGCCACGACCTTGCCGCCGACCGCGTTCTCCTCGCCGACCGCCGTCGCATACACCGAGCACAGCTGCTCGGGCATCGCGCTGGTCGCGCGCGCCGCATCGTTCCACGCGCCCGCGGTGCGCCGCCGCCCGCCAGGCAGCTTGCCGTCGGCGTTCACGCCGCGCTCGACCGCGGCGCGCATCGTCTGCGCAATCGCCTGGAGCGCGCTCCGCACTTCCCCCGGGCTGTACAGCGCACATTCGTTGGCGCGCACGACATCCGGGATGCGCTTGCCCTGCGTGCGGCACATCTCGAGCAGCGAGTGCGCCGTCGTGAAGCCGTACGGCACGCGCGGTGCCGACACGCCGTTCTGGTCGTCCTCCCCGAGCACGGCGCCGCCGCCGATCGAGAAGTACAGCCGGGAGGCGAGCACGTCGCCGCGCGTGTCGCGCGCGAGGAAGCGCACTGCGTTGCCGTCGTACGCGAGCGAATGGTTGATCACCTGGCGGATGTCGCGTGCAGGATCGAGCCTCACGCGGTGCTTGCCGTGCAGGAGCACGGTCGAATCCGCCTCGCAGCGCGCGTGGCACTGGCGCAGCACCGTTGCATCGCAGCGCTCGGGAATGACGCCGCCGAGGCCGGCGACGATCGCGTGCGAGGTCGCATGATCGCGGCCGTTGAACGCGAGCCCGCCGTAGAGCTCGGCCTCGACGCGGTGAACCATCTGGAGGAGGCCATCGGCGGCCAGGTCGTGCGCAAAACGCAGCGCGGCACGCTGCGGGCCGATCGTGTACGTCGACGAGGGACCCGGCCCGATGCGATACAGCTCGAACGCGCTGACGTACACCGACCCCCCGAAAATCCTCATGCGGACTGCGCGGAAGCTCGCGCGTCGCCGCTCGTTGTTGTGAACGCAAGTATGGGAAGCATGGGGTTTGCGCGCACGCGCAGCCGAGAGCCGGTGCGTGGCGACCGCCGAACGGCGGACTTTGTCGATTACAAACGAGGCGTGGTGAACCGCGCTTGCGGCGGATACGACAGCACTTCGGCAACGCCGTGCGAGCGCAGCGCGTGCTGTCCCGCCTGCCACCATTCGGCGGCGAGGAGGTCGGCATGGTGCGAGACGAACGCGCGCCGCACGCGCTCGTCCGTGAGCAGGAACGTCGCGAACTCCTCGGGAAACACGTCGTGCGGACCGACCGGATACCACACGTCGCCGGACACGTCGTCGAACCCGGGCGGCGCTTGCGGCATGCGCCGGAACTTGACGTCGGTCAGGTACTCGATCTCGTCGTAGTCGTAGAACACCACGCGTCCGTAGCGCGTGATGCCGAAATTCTTGAACAGGAGATCGCCCGGGAAGATGTTGACGGCGGCGAGCTCGCGGATCGCATCGCCGTAGTCGCGCATGGCACGCACGCGCTGCGCATCGTCCGCGCGCTCGAGGAACATGTTGAGCGGCGTCATGCGCCGCTCGATGTACAGGTGGCGCACGATGATGCGGCTTCCATTCTCCTCGATCTGCGATGGCGCGGCATGGCGCAGCTCGTCGAGCAGCTCCGGCGAGAACCGGTCGCGCGGGAACGCGACGTCGGAGTACTCGAGGATGTCGGTCATCCGGCCCGCGCGGTCGTGGTGCTTCACGAGGGCGTACTTCTGGCGCACGCGCGCGGCGTCCGTGTCCTTGCTCGCGGCGATCCGATCCTTGATGACCTTGAACACGTACGGGTACGACGGCAGCGTGAACACCGTCATGACGAGGCCGCGGATGCCCGGCGCGACGATGAAGCGGTCCCGCGAGTGCGCGAGGTGATGCAGGAAGTCGCGATAGAAGAGATTCTTGCCCGCTTTCTGCAGTCCTACCATGGTGTAGAGCTCGGACGCCGTCTTGTCGGGCAGCATCACGCGCAGGAAGTTGACGTACGCCGAGGGCACTTCCATGTCCACGAGGAAGTACGAGCGGTTGGCGGAGAACAGGAGCGCGAGCTCCTTGTCGTCGATCAGGAGCGCGTCGACGTAGATCCGTCCCTCGGCATCGTGCTTCAGCGCGACCGCGAACGGGAGGTTGCCCATGCCGTTGACGACGCGCCCGACCGCGTACGCCGTCCTGTCCCGGAAGAACAGCGACGAGAGCATCTGGATCTGCTGGTTGGCCTCCAGCCGGTAGGGCCGCGGCGCGCGCGCGCGAAAGGCGCGCAGCAGGTTGCGCACGTCGCGGCGGAAGTCGGCGAACCGCGTGCGCAGTTCGAAGTCGAGCACGATGTCGACGAGCGCGTGGCGCACGCCGTCTGCCCTCGGGTAGTAGCTGCGGTAGGTGGGCGGGTCGGCGTCGATGTGCTCGGTCGAGATCGCGGGCCGCACGAAGATGAAGCGATTGTGGAAGTACGTGCGGTGGAGGATCTTGCAGGACACGGAGTTGAAGAACGTCTCCGCGCACTCCGGCTGCTTGTGATCGATGAGGAGGCCGATGAAGTGCAGCTTGACGCGCTCCCACAGGGCGTCGGCCTCGAGACCGGCGGAGCGGTACTCGCCCTCGATTCGCTCGACCGCCTCCAGCACGCGCCGGTCGTAGTAATCGATGCGGTCGCCGCCCACCTGGCGGATGGCGCGCCAGTCGCCGGCCTCGAAGTACTCCTTCGCGGCGCGTGCGCAATCCCGGAAGAGGGCGTAGTGGCGGTCGAATCCGTCGCGCACCGCAACGGCGATCGCGCGGGCGGTGTCGTCGGCGGAGGGGGCGTGGGGGTCCATCTATGCGGCGGCGGGCCCGATTTGGCATGATAGCGCATGGTCCGTGCCATCCTCGCGTGGTTTCTCGCCGTCGCATCGGCCGCGGCATCGGCGCAGTCGATCGTCAAATGCCTCGATACGAGCGGGAACGTCACGTACCAGGACGCGCCGTGCACCGGGGGGCATGCAGGCCGCAACGTCGATCTCCCCAAGGCCGAGACACGCGAGGACACGAGCGCATGGGAAGCGGCGGCGCGGTCCGAGCGCGTCGTCCGCGGGATGCCCAAGCGATGGGTGCTCCGCGCGAAGGGCGCCCCGTACGAGATCCGCCCGGCGACAGCGCGCGAGGACGCGAGCGAGGTGTGGCGTTACGCGGGCAAGGACGGCACGGCGATCATCGTCGGATTCGCCGGGCCGAACGTCGCCTGGGTGCGCGACGACACAGGACCCGTGCCTGCGGCGAAGGCCGCAGGCCCCGCGAATGCGGCGACGCCGGCTGCCACGGCCGCGGCGGCGCCCTCGGCGAAAGGCGCGCAGAACCGCAAGTTCGTGCTTCCCGGCCGCTATTGCGAGCACGTGTTCGCCGAGATCGGGCCCGCCGACCACGAGGAGGCGCTGCCCGCGGCCGAGGCGGGCGGCGATGCGCGACCTCCGACGGACGCGGGAAAGCGCTACGTCTACGAGCCGAGCGCCGGCGACCCTTCGATGCGCACCATCTTCACGTGCGCGGACGGGAAGGTCGCCGACGTCGAGCGAACCGTCGTGCAGTAACGGCCGCCCGGTCGGAGTTGATTCGTTCGCGCGAAGGGCCGGTCCCGAGCGCGAACTGCGCCCCCTCGGGGGCAGCGAGCGACGCCTTTGTTGTTGTCGCGAGCGTGGGGGCCCTTCGCGCGAAGGGCCGTCCCGAGCGCGAACTGCGCCCCCTCGGGGGGCAGCGAGCGACGCCTTTGTTGTTGTCGCGAGCGTGGGGGCCCTATTTCGCGGCGCCGTCGGCCTGCGCCTGCATTTCCTTGACGGTCGCGTTGTAAGCGGCGATCGCGTTGTTGGAATCGGCCACGGCTGCGTTCGCCGACTTCACGGCGACGTCCGCCTTGGCCTGCAATTCGCCGATGTATTTCTTCATGCACTCCTGCCAGCCCTGCACTTCCTTGTTCCAGCCGCGCATCTTCTCGGCCGACGCGAGGCGTCCGGGATGCGGGTCGGGCTTCGTGCATTGCGACGCGTCGGCGGCTGGTGCGGCTGCGGGCGTTTGCGCGCCTGCGAGGGAAACAGCTGCGAGCATGGCGGCTGCCGCAGCGAGTCGAACGTAGGTCATGGGAGAAGATCTCCAAACTTGCGAAGCGCGCATTCTAGCGCCACCGCCCGGGCCTCCCGGATACCGTAGGAATTCGCCGATTGCGCCGCGCCGCGCGCCATGCTGTGATGGACGCATGCGACGATTCATCGCCCTCGCGCTTGTCCTGACGGCCGCCGCGTGCCAGCAGGCGCCGCCGCCTGCGCCCCCGGTCGCGTCGAAACCGCCGGTCGCGGCGGCGCCCGCGACGTCAGCGCGCGAGCCGGCGCCTGCGACGGTTGCAAAGGCGCCGCTCGCACTGCCGTCCCTGGAGTTCCCGTCGGGCCCGCTCTACTTCTGCCAGTCCTCGTCCGGCCGGATGGCGATCGACTACGAGCCGCGCGTCGAGCAGCTGTGCCGTCGCCATCCGGAGATGGGCCCGTGCCAATACGAGCGCGACGCCTGCCGGGCTAAAGGCGGGCGCGTGTTCACGGCGCGCAACGAGGAGGTGACTGCCGCCGTGGAAGCGGAGTACGACCGCATCGTGCGGCGCGTCCGGTTCCAAGGGGATTCCGGCAAGAAGTAAGCGGCGCCCGCCGGCGCGCGAAGCGCCTGCCGCGGAGCGACGTCTCCATCGGACGTTTTCGCTATGGCGCTCCTGCCGCGAACGTGTTGCACGTGCGCGGATCGCCCGTCGTCATTCCCTGCCTGAACCAGCGCGTGCGCTGTGCCGCAGTGCCGTGCGTGAACGCGTCGGGCGATACGCGGCCTTTGGTGATGTTGTCGTCCCCAACCGCAGATGCCGCACGCATGCCTTCCTCGACGTCGCCGGGCTCGAGCAGGTTGCGCTTGGCCGCGTAGAAGCCCCACACGCCCGCGTAGCAATCGGCCTGCAGTTCGAGTCGCACGCGACATCGCGTTGCGCGCACGTGGATCGCCGCGCTGCGCGGTCGCTTCGAACTTGTCCATCGTGCCGAGCTGGTTCTGGACGTGGTGCCCGACCTCGTGCGCGATCACGTAAGCCGCCGCGAAATCGCCGGGCGCGCCGAATCGCCGCGACAGCTCCTGGAAGAATTCGGTGTCGAGATAGACGGTGCGGTCCTGCGGGCAGTAGAAAGGTCCGCTCGCCTTGCTGGCGCCGCCGCAGCCCGTGTTCGTCATGCCGTGGAAGACCTTGAGCTGCGGCGGCTCGTAGCGCGCGCCCATCTGCTTGAACACCGTGGTCCACACGTCCTCGGTGTCGCCCGTGACGCGGCGCACGAAGTCGAACGTCGGGTCCTTCGCCGCCTGCTGCTGGCGCTGCTCGGTGGATTGCGGTGGAGCAGGCGAGGTTGCCACGGGCCCGCCGCCGCCTTCCAGCATGCCGAGTATCGATAGAGGATTGACGCCGAAGATCAGGCTCACGACGACGATCAGGATGATCGCCCCGCCGCCCAGGCGCATGCCGCCGCCGAGGGGAAAGCCGCCGCCGCCGCTGCCGCCGTCCGAGACGTTGTCGCTCGGTCGCATGTCGCCCCAACGCATGGCCTTCTCCTTGCGTGTGTCGTGGGCCGATTCTACTTCGCTTGCGCGATGGCCCTCGCTAAGTCCTGGTACTCGTCGCAGCGCTTGGTGCAGATGCGCTCCAGCGCCGCGAGGTGCTCCTGCGCCTTGGCCTTGTCGCCGACGAGGACATAGGCCTCGCCGATGTACTCGTGCGCACCCCGATGCGAGGGGTCGAGGCGCAGCGCTTCCTTGTAATGGCGGAATGCGAGGTCGTAGCTCTTCTGGTTGCGATAGGCGTAGCCGAGGAGGTTCTGCGCGTCGGCGTTCGCGGGGTCGATTCGCGCGTAGGTCGTGAAGTGCGCGATCGCCTTGTCCCAGTCCTTCGCCTTGATCGCCTCGACGCCGAACTCGAAGTCGGGATTGCTGACCGGCTGCGTGACGGCCGCGTCGGCGAAGGCATGAAGCGGCATGACGAAGGCGAGGATGAAGACGAGCGTGCGCATGGAATTCCCTCTCAAGGCTTGAGCGCGCGGTAGAGGAACGGCAGGCTCACGTCCATGCGGTAGTCGATCGACGAGTGCGAGTCGTCGAACTCCTCGTAGGTGTGCGCGATGCCGTGTCGCGCGAGCTCGCGCGACAGGATGCGGGCGCCATAGTGCAGGTGATACTGGTCACGCCAGCCGCAGTCGACGTAGATGCCGCGAGAGGAGCGCAGGGCTCGCGTGTGGCGTTTCACGAGGTTGATCGGATCGTGCTCGCGCCAGCGCGCCCAGCGGCGCGGAATGATTTCCCCGGTGTCGAGATCCACCGGCAGCCGGAACCCGAGCGGCGCGCGCGGGTCGGGATCGTACGTCGCCGCCATCGCGATCTCCATGAGCGTGTGCCCTTCGGCGTCGCTCAGCTTCTCCTTGTCCCACATCGCATTCAGGAATCGGCTGACACGGCCGTCGTCGCGGCCGTCTGCGGCGCGCCGCGCGCGTGCGGGCTGCTTGCCCGCGCGCAGCGCTGGCTTGCGGTAGCGCGCGAGCTCGTTCAGGGTGCGCGGCCAGTCGGGGAGGTAGCACCACTCGAAGTACGCGTCGCCCGGAATGATCGGCGATGGCACCCCAGTACTCCGGGTACTGCATGGCATGGATGATGGCGCCGTATCCACCCGAGGATTTGCCGAAGCAGCCGCGGTGGTCGCGCGAGGCGAGCGTCCGGAACTCGCGGTCGACGAAGGGAATGAGCTCGCGGGTGAGGTAGTCGGCGTAGCGCCCGACGGCGGAGGAATTGACGTACTGGTTGCCCCCGAGGGACGTGAAGCAGTCCGGGAACACGATGATCGCCGGGCCCATGCGCTTCTCGGCGATGAGCCGGGCCGCGCGCTCGGGAACGTTCTCGTCGAACGGCCGCCAGTTGACGTGCGCGAGTCCGGACCCGGTGAAACCGACGAGATCGAACAGGACCGGGTAGCGCCGCCCGCGGCCGCCGCTGCGACCGCGCACGGTCGCGTCGTCGTAGCCCGGCGGCAGCCACACCGCGAGCTTGCGCACGTGCGGGTCCCCGAGCGGGTTGTCCGCGAGAACCCGCGACGTGTGCTCGAGGACGACGACGGAGCCTGCCGGATGCGCTGCGCGCTTGCGTGCCATGTGGGACCGTGGGGTTGAGGGAGCCGCGCGATTGTGACCCGCCATCGCAGCCACGGCAAATCGCCGGCGCGACCGGCCGCAACGTTGCCTTGGCCGCAAGCGCGTGTAGGATGAAAAAAAGCGTGCGAACGCACGCACGCAACGCGTGGAGGTGGACATGAAGCGAATGCATGGCGTGGCCGCGATCGTCGCGGCGTGCACGTGCCTCGCCGCATCGGCGAGCGCACTGTCGATGGCCGAGTGCTTCGAAGGCTCGGACTTCATTGCCAACGCGGCGCTGGCACGCGAGAACGGCATGTCGCGCACCGACTTCCTGAGCCGTCTCGAGGACGACATCGAGATGATCCAGGCCTATCCGCCGCAACTGCGGTGGTTCGCGAAGGACCGCGCCGACGAGGTGTTCCTCTACGAGTCCGCCCGCCAGGTGTTCGACCAGCCGCTCGCGCCGGACCAGCATCGCGCCCGATTCCTCGCGGCGTGTCTCGATCGCGGCATGGCGTGAGGGGTAGGACCCCACGCTCGTCTCACTTCGTTCGACGTCGCTGCCCCCGGAGGGGGAGCAGCAGTCGCTCGGGGCGGCCCTTCCCGACTGCGCCTAAGGCAAGGATTGGCGCGCTTCGCGCAGCGTCGGCGCATCCGGGAGGCGTGAGTCGTCGCCGGCGCGCATGACCTTCCAGCCGGTGAGATCCATCGAGTCCGGCAAAGTCGGGCGCCGCGGTGCGAACGACACCGTGCCTTCGAGCGTGATCGTTTCGGTCTTGTCGGCGTTCGCGTTGCCGTAGCGGTCCACCGGGTGGAATCGCAAACGCAGGTTGAAGCCGACCTTGTCCTTGCCCGCCTGCCGTGCCGTGCCGCTCATGCTCCACGGCGCCCCGTACAGGAGGACCGCTCGCGGCGCCGCGGTGCGGATGTACTGCGTCGCGCTCTCTGCCGTGATCGCCTGCTGCGCGCGCACGTCCCCCGGCGGTCCGATGACCCCGAGGTCGAGCAGCAGTGCTGCAAGCTGCGACATCATGATCGGCGTCGAGATGGTGCCGTCGAGGGCGTCGCCTGGATCGGCGAACTTGTCGCGGCTGCGATAGGCGAATCCGTCGCTCCCGAAGATCACGACTTCACCGCCGCGCGCGTCCTTGGGCGCCTGCTCGCTGTACGTTGCGTGCATCTCGCCGTTCTCCGCCTGCTCGATCTGGTAGCGCGCGGAGAAGCCGGGGGCGGCGACGCGAATGTCGATCTGCGAAAAGAAGGTCCACCTTCCGGCGGCGCACAGGGCGGACCACTTGCTCGGGCCGCACTCGCGGTGATCGGCGCCGGGCATCCGCGGGTTGGACGGCATCGTGGGCAGCGCCGACGCGTCCGGCAGCGGGGCGGACGGCGGCGGCGTCTGCGCGCATGCGCAAGACGCCAGTGCGGCCGCAAGAAGAAAAGCGCGGAGGTGCATGGTCGGCCCGGATTTTAGCCGGAACGTCCATGCGCCTTAAGCGCGATGTCGACCTGCGGCGCGATTGCGCCGACGAAACGTCGCTAGGCGGCCACAGCCTGCCCGGTACGCGCCTGCGCGGCGATGACCTGCGCCGCCGCGTTGACGACGGCCGCGATGCGCCCGACGTCGCGCAGCTGCTGCGTGGTGAGCCCCGTTTCCTGGAGCAGCTTGTAATGCGACCGCACGCAGAATTCGCACTTGCCGACGATGGACGCCGCGAGTGCGTAGAGCTCGAAGCTCTGCCGGTCGACCCCGCCGTGCGTCGCATAGGCGTTCATGCGAAGCTCGGCGCGCATCGTCGACAGCTCGGTGTCCCCGCTCATCTCGACGAACGGATACCAGACGTTGTTCATGCCCATGAGCGCGGCCGCGGTGAGCGCGGCGTTGCGGTGGGCGTCGTCCAGCGTCGCGTCCTCGCGAATGGCGTCGACGATCGCCGGCGACTTCGCGGCGAACGCCGCCGCGAGTGCTGCGCCGGCGGCTTGCGACGGCGCGAGGCTCGAGCGGAGGATCACGCCGTCGAGGTTCAGGCGGATGTCCTTCGCGTAGTCGGGCAGCTGCTCCTTGATCATGTTCACAAAATTCATCGAAGTCTCCATGTCATGCGAGAGCTCGGTTCGCGGTGCGAACCGAGCTCGGACACAGGCGCGCGACGCGCGCCTGCGCCTTACCGGTTTCGTCCTCGGTGTTTAAAGCGTTTCGCCACTGACCTGGCGGTTGCACGGGCACAGCTCGTCCGTCTGCAGGCCGTCCAGGATACGCAGGACTTCCTCCGGGTTGCGGCCCACGTTCAGGTTGTTGACCGAGACGTGCTGGATCACGTTGTCCGGGTCGACGATGAACGTCGCACGCAACGCAACGCCTTCCTGCTGGTCGCGCACGCCCAGCTGGTCGACGAGCGAGCCCGTCGTGTCCGCGAACTGGTAGTGGTTGAGGCTCGTCAGGTCCTTGTGATCGCGCCGCCAGCCGAGCTTCGCGAACTCGTTGTCCGTCGAGCCGCCGAGCACCACCGCGTCACGGTCCTCGAAATCCTTGGCGAGCTTGGCGAAGCCCACGATCTCCGTCGGACACACGAACGTGAAGTCCTTTGGATAGAAGTAGATCACCTTCCACTTGCCTGCGAACGAGGTCTCGTTGATCGGCTCGAACGCCGACACGCCGTTCTCCTCGTGCTTGTTGAAGCCGGGCTTGACGCCCACCACGCTGAACTTCTCGATCTTCTGGCCTACGGTTTTCATTCGAAGCGTCTCCGTCAAAAGGGGTGATTAACGTAACGCTTCATATATTATGGTCGAGGTGGGTTCGATGCAATTTGATTATAGTTATGGTCGCGTTAAGCCCAGGCTATGGCCGACCTCGTCAGGCTTACTTCCTGGGGTTCAGGAGCGTGCCGCGACAGCTGCGCTTGCCGCACCGGCAGGCGTACGACTCGCGCTCCTTCTTCGACATGCGGCCGTCGACGATGAGCCTGTAGTCGTAGGAGAGCTCCTCTCCGGGCTTGATCGCTCGCCTGGCCTCGATGAACACGCGGCCGTTGTCGTCCTCGAACGTGATGCAGTTGGGGGCGCACGAGTGATTGATCCAGCGGGCGGCGTTGCCGCGCACGCGGGCGTCGATCACGCGCCCGTCCTCGAGCTCGAACAGGAACGTATGGGCGGGATCGTCGGGATCGCTGTCGGGACGTTCCATCGCCGCGTCCCACGAGCACCGCTGGCCCTTGTATTCGATGATGCGCTCGCCGCGCGCGATGGCGTCGATGGCGAACACGCCACGGCCGTGGATGGCGGAGCGGCGGACTTCGTAGGGCTTGCGTTTGGCGGCTTGCGGCATTGAGCAGTCGGTGGGCTGGAAAAAGGGGTTCCGATTTTCTCACGCTACCCGATGGCCACGAGCAACAGTGGCGTCGTCAGCGCTGCAAGCGCGGTCGTGAGGACGAGGCTCGTGGCAACGGGCGCCTGCAGCGCGCCGAATTGCCGGGCCATGATGTAGACGTTCGCGCCCACCGGCAGCGACGCGAGCATCACGACCGCCTGCGTCTCGATCGTGGGGAGCGACAGGGCGCGCGCGATCGCATACACGACGAGCGGCGCCGCCACGAGCTTCAGGAGCGAGAGCACGATGCTGGGTACCACGCCTTCGCCGATGCCGTATTCCGCGAGCCCCATCCCGAGCACGATCAGCGACATGGGCACCGCCGCCTGGCTCATGAGGCCGAGCGTCTCGGTGGCGATGCGCGGCATGGACAGGCCGGTGAAGGAGAAGGCGATGCCGAGCAGCACGGAGCTCACCACCGGATTGAGGACCACGCTGCGCGCGGTGATCGCGAATCCGCGCAGCGAGACGTCGCGGTTGCGCGCCCATTCGACCGACACGGTGACGAGCGTCCACAGGATGAGCGAGTTGAACACCACGACCAGCGAGACTGCGGGCAGCGACGCGTCGCCGAGGATGATCTTGGCGAGCGGGATCCCGAGCAGCACGTTGTTGCTGAAGATGGTGCCCATCGCGAAGATCGTCTGCGACACGCCGTCCATCGCGAATGCGCGCGCCGCGACGATTCGCGACACCGCGAACATCACGAGGCTGCCGCCGAAGTAGGCGATGAGCAGGCGCGCATCGACCGGCGGCAGCGCGCGGAAGTCGATCATGAGCCGGAACAGGAAGGCCGGGATGGCGACGCTGAAGGTGAAGCGGGTCAGCGCGTCGGAGACCGCCTTCGGCCATCCGCCCCAGCGCGAAAGCGCGTACCCCACGAATACGAGCAGGAACAGCGGCGCAGTCAGCGCGAGAAGTTCGGGAAACGACGAGAGAATGGCGGGGCGCCCGTCGTCAGACCAGGTCTTTGAGCGTGATCGTGCGCTCCGTGCCGCCTTGCATGCGCAGGCGCACCTTGCGCCCGGGCGCGGCAGCCAGGTCGTTGCGCAGCTTCGAGAGCGCGACGCCGGTCCACGGCTTGCCGTCGATGGCGACGATGACGTCGCCCGGCGCGACGCCCGCGGCGGCGGCGGGGCCGCCGGCCACGACGTGCACGACATCGAAGCCGCGCTCGCCGCGCTCGATCCACACGCCTGCGCGATCCCATGCGTCGGCGCCCGCGGCCGCCGCTTTCTCGAAGTACAACGCGCCTCCCGGCAAGTCGAACGTCACGGCGAAGCGCATCAGGATGCCGTTGCCGACGCTGCCGGCGACGTCGCGTTCGGCAAGAGCGCCCGCGTCGGTCAGCGAAAGCATGGTCACCGGCTGGTCGATCGTCACCTCGCCGAGTTCGAGCGTGCGCACGCGCGCGAGCGTGGCGCGCAGCGGTCCTGCGATGCTCGCGCCGTAGACGGCTTCCGTCTTCGACGCGTAGCGCTCGCGCAGGTTGTGGTCGTCGACGAAGGATTGCGACAGCGTGAGCGATCCGCGGTTGCCCGTGTTGACCAGGAACAGCCCGGCGTCACCATCGACGCGGCCGCGCACGGTGACCTGCTGCGCGCGGAACTCGACCGGCACGCGAACGCCGGCCCCGGCGTACCTGAATCGCGCGGGGTCGAAGAGCGTCGCTCGCGCGCGCTGGAAGTCGAGCTTCACCGGCAGCCGCTTGAAGATCTCGAACCCGATCACGCCCGCGATGTCGGTCATGCCCTCGACGCGCCGGAGGAAGTCGCCGAGATCGGCGGTGGCGAAGGCCGCCCGTTCGAGCAGCACGCCGCCCACGTCGACGCGCTCGACCCGCACTGCGCCGACGTTCGGCTCGGCGCCGGTGGGCGCGAGGCCGATCGCGGAGGCGGTCTTCGGCAGCAGCACGCTGTTGCTCGCCGAGTCGAACAGCATGCGGAACGGACCCTTGCCGTTCAGCATCACGCTGACGAAGAGATGACCGTTGTAGAGCTCGAACGGCACGTCGACGGCGGCCCGGCCCGCGGGAAACGCGAAATCGGGCCTGGACGGCTCGGGCTGCGCGAAGCGCACGCCGGTCAGCGGTGCATTGAATTCCATGAGGTCGACGGTGATGAACTCGTCGCGTCCGGCGTCGCCGCGCGACGCACGTACCCGGAATGGAACCTTCACGCCGGAGACGTCGCGCAAGTCCGAGTAGAGCTCGGTGCGCGTCGCCTGCGCCTCGCGCTCGACCATGCGCTCGATGAGCCTGGTCTCGGTGTTGATCCAGAGCTCGAACGGCCGGCCGCCTTCCGGCGTGATGCGGACGACGTCGAACCACGCGCCGTCGGCTTCGGCCCGCTCCTTGTACGCGATGCGTGCCGGCGCGCGCTCGGGATACCAGAAGGCGAGGCGGTCCCGGTAGGCGGCGTTCACCGCGAGCTCGCGCGCGGTGTCGTCGGCCTCCGCCTGCGACTTGCCCGACGCATCCTGCGACCATGCGATCTTGCCGTCGAACCCGGCCGCACCGCTCACCGGGCCGATCGTGTAGACGAGCGCGGAGCGTCCGGTCGCGAGTTCGCTCCAGCGCTCCGCGGACCCGGTGATTGCCCCGGTCAGCATGCTGACCTTGCTGTGCTGCGTGCGCAACGCGTCCCACGCAGCGCCGCCGCTTGCCGACTTCGCCTGGTTCAGCACGACCGCCGGGTCGGGCGTCGGCGCGCCGCCGATCTGCGCATGCGCCGCACAGGCAGCGAATGCAGCAAAGGCTGCGGCAGCGACCCGCGGCGTCACGCCGGCGCCAGCGCGACCGGCGTAGGGCCGGGCGGCTGCGTCGGCTGCCTCGCGCCGAGCTCGTTCAGCGCCGCGCTCACCGCGCGGTCGAACAACGGCACTGGCTCGACGACCAGCGACACCTCGCCTGCGCTGATCTCGTAGGCGAGCTCCTCCGGCGTATAGACGAACGCCCGCGCACGCGAGCGGCTGGTGAAGAGATACTTGGTGCGCAACGGGCTGACCCACGTCAGCCGCGCATTCACCGCCTGGCCCTCCTTCATGAAGGACAGCCAGGTCCCGACGGCCATCTCGCTCACGTAGTCGTGGACGGTCACCGCAGGCAGCGCGGGCTGGTGCGGCTTCTCCGCGCTCGTCTCGGCCGCAGCGGCCGACTTGATGGCCGCGATGTGCAGCTGGTAGAGCGCCTCGAAGAAGAGGCGCCCGCGCTCGGGGGCGAGGCCGGCGGCGGCGCTGCCCTTGCGCAGGCCCGCGATGAGCTTCGGAATCATCTTCGTGAGCTGCGCCTTCTGCGACGAGCGGTCCTTCGCCGTGATGCTCCACAGCATGTCGTCGAGCGTCTTCACCGCGTCCTTCCAGGCGTCGCTCTCCTCGCCGTGCTCGACGCGCAAGCTCGCCATGTAGTCCGCCCAGGTCGTCTCCACGAACCCGCGCACCTCGAAGGGCACGTCGACGCCGGCGAGCTTGTCGCGCAGGAACGCGCGCACGTGCGAGCGGTCCGCCTCGCCTTCCTCCGCCTCGAGCGCCTCGGCCACGTCTTCCGTCGTGGCGACTTCGACGCGCTTCTTCTCCTCCTCCATGAATGCCGCGAGGCGCAGGTTGGCGGTGCGGAACACCCCGACGTCGATCTCGAAGTCGCGGCAGATCTCGTCGACGAGATCGGTCGTGACCCTGGCGAATGCGTCCTGGTACGCGCCGCTCTGCGTGGCGCCGATCGCGGCCTCGGCGAGATGGTCGAGGAGCTGGCGCGCGGGATGCTTCTTGTCGGAGAAGAACGTGCGGTCGAGCAGGGCGGCCTTGACGATGGGCACCTGCAGCTTCGCGAAGAGCGCCCGCAGCGAATCCGGAATCGACTTGTCGCGGAAGATGTAGTCGAACAGGAGCGAGATCACGTCCATCGTGATCCGGTCCGTGTCGTTGCTGATCTGGTCCTCGATCGCGGCACGGATGTGCGGGATGAGGTTCAGCGGGACGACCATGCCCTCGGCCGATCCGGAGGCCGGTTTCGGCACGGCCGCGGCGATGGCCGTCGGCAGGTCGAGGCGCTGCCAGTGGGCGAGGGTCGCGAAGAGCGGCGTCGACGTGCCGAGCGCCATCAGGGGATCGAGCGACGGGAAGCCGCCGGTCGCATCGGCGGGCGCCGTCGGCGCTGCCCCCGCTCCGCCGCCGGGTACGGCCGCAAGCGCTGCAAGGCCCGCGAGGATCTTGGCGGCCGACATCTCGTTCGGATCGTTCACGCTGCGCGCGCTCGCAGGCCTCCCCGCGAAGCTGTCCGCGAACACGAGCGACGGCGGCGCATGCGGATCGGCGAGCGACTCCGGCACGACGACGTTCGGCAGCGCTTCCTGCATCATCTTGGAGAACGTCGGCAGCAGGTCGCGGTCGTCGTACGGCCGGAACTCGCTGCGCGCGCGAAGCGCTGCCTTGATCTCCGGAAGCACGCCGCGATCCGCCAGGAACCGGTTGAGCGAGATGTAGAGCTTGTTGATCTCGGGCGTGAGGTCGGCGAGCACGCGCTCCATGAATGGCCGCCACACCCGCGGGTTGGGGTAGACGATGCGTGCGGACGAGCCGACCGCATCGAGGATGTAGGACACCGAGAACGGGTTGTCGATGTCGTGCGTGCCGGGGTCGCCCAGCAGCGCCTCGATGCGCAGGTCGAGCGCTGCGATCTCGCGCTTGGTGAAGCGGTCGAGGAACCTCGTCGCGTCCTTGAGCGCCTCCTGCCGGTCGTGATCGAACGCAGTCAGCACGCGCAGCGTGGCGAGCGACGTGTCCTGGTCCGGGCGGCGCCCCTGGCGGCGAACGCCCTCGACCACGCGGCGCTCGAAGAGATCGCACAGCGCCTTGTCGAACTTGTCGAGCCACTCGGGGCGCTTCTTCTTGAATGCCTCGACATCGCCGTCGGGGATGGCGGTGTGCGTCTCGAACAGGTCGTCGGTCTGCGCGATGGACGCCCGCAGGAGCTCCATGAGCTTGACGCGATATTGCGCGAACAGCGCGCGCAGCAGCGACCGGCCTTCTTCGGCGTCGATGACGCGGGCCGGCTCCTCGGCACCGGGGATCGGGTGCAGGCGTCCGCTGGGCGATGGGCCGGCCATGGCCGCGATTCTACTGCGGGCACCGCGAAGGTGCGCCACGCACGAATCGGCTGTGCGGCCCGTTCATCGGGTTGCGGCGGTCGAGGCAGCGTGTGCGCGCACGCCCGTACAATGTGGAATGGACATTGCGGGCATGATCATCGCCGTCACCGTTGTGGCGTACTGGATCGGCATCGGCACGATGATCGTTCGCGTGCGCCGGCACGCGCACAAAGTCGTGGGCGTCATCCCCGAGCAGGGCGTCGAGCGCCTCATGTGGACGCTGTGGGTGCCGCTCGCGATCGTCTGGATCGCGCTGCCATGGCTCGCGCTGTCGCGCGTCGAGCCGCCGCTCGGCCTTCCGGAGTTCGCCCGCTCATCCTCGTACGCGATGGTCCGCATCGTCGCGGCGGTCATCGGCCTGGCAGCGCTCGCCGCGACGGTCAAATGCTGGTCGCACATGGGCAAGGATTGGCGCATGGCGGTCACCGCCGAGCCCAACCAGCCGCTCATCACCGACGGCCTCTTCGGACGGATTCGCCATCCGATCTACGCGTTCTCCATCCTCCTCGTCATCTGCACGGTAGTCGTCGTGCCGACCCCGCCGATGGCCGCGTGCGGGCTCGGGCTCGTGTGCCTGTGGGTCCTGAAGGCGCACAACGAGGAGCGGCACATGCTGCGCCAGCACGGCGACGCGTACGCGGCGTACCTGGGGCGGACCGGGCGGTTCGTTCCTCGTATCCGGTAAGGACGGGCGGGAAAACGATACCTGCGATAATCAGGGGGTTACCGACGAATTCGGTATTCCATTCGACCCCCGTGCCGCGCCTTTCCCCCCGTCTTCGCGCGCTCGCGTTCCTCCTGCTTGCCGCCGCCGCGCCCGCGCGCGCCGCGCTCGATTGCGCCGCGCTTGCCGGTGTGGACGCGGCGGTCGCGATGCGCGGGCTTCCCGCGCCCCGAATCGTGAACCTGCACGGCAGCGTTCCGATCGTGACCATGGAGCCGTTCGCCGAATTCCTGGTCGGGATGGGCTATCCGGAAGCGTCGCTGCGCGACCCGTTCGACGGCGCCCTGACGCGATCGAGCTTCGCCGACAGCGCGGAGCTCGCGGGGGCGCTCGCGTGGTTCTACGAGCGCGACGCCATGCGCCCGATGCTCGTCGGGCACAGCCAGGGCGGCATGATGGTCATGCGGGTGCTGCACGAGCTTGCGGGCGGCTTCGACGATGCGATCGCCGTCGTCGATCCGTCGACACGGACGGCGCTGCCGCGCACGACGCTGCGCGACCCCTACACCGGCGATGAACGGCCGGTGGTCGGCACGCAGGTCGCCTATGCGTCCGCGATCGCAACGGGGACGCTGCCCCGGCTGCTGCTCGGCCAGTGGACCATGATCCCCAAGCTTCGCAAGGTTCCGGACAGCGCACTCGAGTTCACGGGCTTCGCCATCGCCTTCGACCCGATCGCGGGCAACCTTGGCGAAGCCGAGCCCTACGTCGCGACCGGAACGTGCGCGGTCCGCAACGTCCTGCTGCCCGCGTCGTACAGCCACATCGGTGCGCCGGCGATGGAGCATCTCGCGCGCCAGCCGTCGACGCGCGCGTGGATCGTCGCGTGGCAGCCCGGGGCCACGACACCGGTCCCGCAGGACGCCGACGTGCGCAACATCGAGCTTGCCGCCGACCTGTGGTACTCCATCCGCCGCCACTGGTGCCTCGAAGGCCAGCGGGCGGCGGCGCTGCGCACGCCGTCATGAGCGCGAAGGGTATCCATTGACCCCGGCGGACGCGCCGTGAAGGGCCGTCTCAACGTCTTCCAGGCGGCGATGCTGCGCTGGCGCGCCACGTACCCGTACAACGCGGTGCACGTCGCGGAGCTGCCCGGTCCGCTCGACGCGGCGCGCCTGTCGAATGCGGTCGACGGCTATCTCACCGATGCGGGCATCGGCAAGCTCGCACTCGACCTCGAGCGTCGCCGCTACGAGTACGCGAAAGGCCCCGTCCATGTCGACGTGGCGATCCTGCAGGCGCACGGCGACACGCTTGCCGTGCTCGAGCGGGAGATGGAGCGCCATCTCAACGCGGGCTTCGGCGAGGACGGTCCCGTCAGTTCCGACGGGCCGTCCCGAGGAACTGACACGCCCCCTCGGGGGGCAGCGAACGAAGTGAGCGTGGGGGCCGTTTTCGCGCCGCTGCGCTTCTTTGCGGTCGACAGCGGGGCATCCTTCCACCTCGGCGTCGCCTACGACCATTTCATCGCCGGCGGCGACTCGGTGGTGGCCCTGCTGAAGGCGATCGCGGCGCGCTACGACGGATCGCTGCCGGCCGACCTCGGCGCGCCCGATACGTATCCGCGCACGTACGCGAAGCTCTTCGCGAGCAACGCGCTTGCCTTCTACATCGGCCAGTACATGCTGCCCGGCATGCTGCTGCGCGCTCGTCGCGCATTTCGGCCGCTCTATCCGCACGGGGACGACAAGTACAACGCGTTCGCGTCGTTCGAGCTGCCGCCTCACGTCCATGCGGGGATCGTGCGCGCATCCAAGGCGTGGGGCGTCACGCGCAACGACCTGATGCTCGCGATGATGCTGTGCGCCATCTCGCCCGAGGTCGAAGGGCGGCGGGGAGCAACGCGCCGCAACGAGATCGCGATCGCGTCCGTCATCAACCTCCGCGACCAGGTCGCCGGGTCGCCGCACCGCGCCTTCGGCCAGTTCCTGAGCTCGTTCCTCGTCTCGCATACCGGTGCCGCCGGACATCACCCTGGAGGCGCTGGCACGCGACGTGCACGCGCAGACCGAGCGCGTGAAGCGCCGCAAGCTCTATCTCCAGACGTTGTTCCTAATCGCCTGCGGCGGACTTGCATGGCGCTTCATGACTCCCGAGCAGCATAAACAGATGGATGCAAAGAACTATCCGGTATGGGGCGGCCTCTCGGCGCTGAACGTCGAGGCGATCTGGAACGGCGTGCCCGGCAACACCCCGGTGTTGCACTATTTGCGCGCTGTTTCTACCGGTCCGATCGCGCCCATCGTCGTCGCGCCCGCGTCGGTGGGCGACGGCCTTCACATCGGCGTGACGTACCGCACGAGCGCGTTCACCCGTGAAGAGATCGAGCGCATCAACGAGCGATTCATGACTTGCGCCCGGAGACTTGCCGCATGATGAGACCCCGCACACTCGCGTCATGGACGCCGCATCCTGTATTCGTCGCAGCCATACTTGCGCTGCTGCTCGCGTCCTGCGGCATCCGGCCGCTGCGCGATGCCGACACGGTGCCGTCTCCCGGGAAGCCGGCGGTCGTCGATCGCGCGATCGAGGACCGCATCCTCGCCATGGATCCCGCGAACGTCCCGCAGGCCGACGTGCGCAACGTGCTGGCGAAGGGGCCGACGCCGCGCATCATCCTGATGCACGGCGGCATCTACCCGGTGCATCTCGCCATGGAATCGTTCGGCAAGTTCTTGGCCGAGATGGGCTACCCCGAGAGCCAGATGCGTGACCCGTTCGACGGCAACTGGTCGCACAGCCCGTACGAGGACGCCGAGCGCCTGGCCGGCATCCTCGCGTGGTACTACGAGAAGGAGGGCATGCCGCCGATGATCATCGGCCACAGCCAGGGCGGCATGCAGGCGGTGAAGATCCTGCACGTGCTCAACGGCGACTACGGCGCGAGCGTTCCCGTGTGGAACCCGCATCACCGATTTCCCCGAGAAGCGCGACTACATCGTCGACCCGCTGACCGGCCGCAAGCAGCCGGTCGTCGGCATGCGCATCGCCTACGTCTCCGCGATCGGCGCCGGCGGCGCTGCGTTCATCCTGCCCAATCAATGGAGCCTCATGGGCAAGCTGCGCACCATTCCCGACACGGTGGAAGAGTTCGTCGGCTACTCGATCGACGTCGACTTCTGGGCGTGGACGGTGCCCGGCGTCGATGCGACGCGCAAGTTCAGCAACGGCGGCAAGGCGCACGTGCGCAACGTGACGTTGCCGGCGGGCATCAGCCACGTCGTGGCGCCCGTATCCGGCGACCTCTCCGAGAATCCGGCGTGGCGCACGTGGATCGAGGCGTATTCGCCGCAGTCCGCCGCGCAGCCGCCCGCGGGAAGCCCGGACAACATCGGCTGGGCCGCCGACGTGTGGTGGACCGTGAAGAAATACTGGGTGATCGAGGCCCAGCGCTACATCCGCGCCAAGCGCGCCAATCCGCGTTCGACGGTAGCGGGCACGCTAGAATAGAGGTTTTGCCCGGCTTGCGCGGGGATCTCAAGGCACTCGATGTCAGCAGCGTTGGCGGGAAAGGTGGCGCTCGTGACGGGCGCAGCGCGCGGAATCGGGCGCGCGACCGCGCGCAAGCTCGCGGCCGAAGGCTGCGACGTCGCCGTCAACTATTACAACAGCGCCGATGCCGCCGATTCGCTGTGCGCGGAAATACGCAGCCTGGGCCGTCGCGCCGTTGCCATCCAGGCCAGCGTCGGCATGCCCGACAGCGTGGACGAGATGTTCGAGGAGCTCGGCAGGCATTTCGAGCGCATCGACATCGTCGTGTCGAACGCCGCCAGCGGCGTCCTCAAGAACACGATCGACATGACGCTCAAGCACTGGCGCTGGTGTCTCGAGACCAATGCGCTCGCGCTCAATCTGCTCGCGCAGCGTGCGCTGCCGATGATGCGCGAAGGCGGGCGCATCATCGCGATGTCGAGCCTCGGCGCGCAACGCGCGATGCCCGGCTACGGATTCATCGGCGCGTCGAAGGCGGCGCTCGAAGCCCTGGCGCGCGCGCTTGCGCAGGAGCTCGGTCCCCGCGGCATCCGCGTCAACGTGGTCAGCGCGGGGGTCGTCGACACCGATGCCCTGCAGCACTTTCCCGAACCGGGAGGCGCTGCTCGAAAACTTTGCCGCGCGCACGCCGGCGGGTCCGGTGCTGACACCGGACGACGTCGCCGGCGCCGTCTACCTCCTGTGCCTGCCCGAGGCCGCGATGATCAACGGACACACCCTCGTCGTCGACGGCGGGTTTGCAATTTCCGGATGATGCCCTCCGGACTTGCAGGCAAGTGCGTGCTCGTCACCGGCGGCAGCCGCGGCATCGGCCGGGCCATCGTCGAGCTGTTCGCGCAGGAAGGCGCCGACGTCACGTTCTTCTACCGCGAGAACGCGCAAGCGGCGCAGTCGGTCGTCGATGCGGCGAACGCGGCGGGCCACAAGGTTGCCGCCGAGCAGCTCGACGTCCGCGAATCGCGAAGCGTGCGCCGCTGCGGCGGAGCGCGTGTTCTCGCGCACGGACGGCATCGACGTGCTCGTCAACAACGCGGGCGCGATCCGCGACAATCCGCTCGCCGGATTCTCCGACGCCGACGTGCAGGACGTGCTCGACATCAACGTCACCGGCGTGTTCAACATGACGCGCGCGGTCGCGCCGTACATGATCTCGCGCCGGCGCGGGCGCATCGTCAACCTGAGCTCCGTCTCGGGCGAGAAGGGCGGCCGCGGGCAGACGAATTACGCCGCGAGCAAGGGCGCGATCAACGCGTTCACGCGCGCGCTCGCGGTCGAGCTCGCGCCGCGCAAGATCGCGGTCAACGCGGTCGCGCCCGGCGTGATCGAGACGGAGATGTCGGAAGCGGTGCGCGAGCTCGCCGGCGAGGAAGTGCGGGCGCGCATCCTCATGAAGCGATTCGGCAAGCCGGACGAGATTGCCCACGCCGTGTGGTTCCTGGCGTCGGATCACGCGAGTTACATCACCGGGCAGGTGCTGACGGTGGATGGCGGATTCAAAATGGAATAGTCGAGAAGGGGAACGCATGGACAACAACAGCACCGATCACGCAGGAAGAAATCGACGCCGTCTATCCGACCGTCGCCGAAACGATGGCCGACGCGCTCGGCTGCGACGTCGAGGACATCAAGCCGAAGGCATCGCTGATCGAGGACCTCGACGCCGAGTCGATCGACTTCCTCGACATGGTGTTCAGGCTCGAGCGCGCGTTCAAGATCAAGATCCCGCGCGGCAAGATCGTCGAGAACGCGCGCGGCTCGCTCGCCGAAGGCGAGTTCGAGCAGAAGGGCATCGTCACCGACGTCGGCATGGCGCAGCTCAAGGCCTACCTGTCCGAGGTGCCCGACGAGCGATTCAAGCCGCCGATGAAGGTCGCGGACATCCCGCGTCTCTTCACGCCGGAGACGTTCTGCAAGCTCGTCGTGCAGGCGCAACGTTCCGCCGCCTGACCTTGGGCCTGCATGGTGGATCACTTCGCCGCGTTCTCGTTCGTCGACCGGATCACCGGGCTTTCGCCCGGCAAGCATGCGCGCGCACGCTTCGCGATTCCTGCCGGCGTCGATGCGTTTCCACCGTGTCTCATGGCGGAGGCCGTCGGGCAGCTCGCGGCGTGGGTCGCGATGTCGCACATCGACTTCCGCGGCCGGCCGGTGGCGGCGCTCGCGAACGAGACGCGGTTTCTTCGCGCGGCGAAGCCCGGTGACGTGCTCGACCTTCACGTCGACATCCACGACGTCGACGACGACGCGGTTGCGTACGACGGCCACGCCGACATCGACGGTGAGCGCGCGATCGAGCTCGTCGACTGCCTTGGCCCGATGCTGCCGCTCGCCGAGTTCGACGATCCGCGCGCGATGGCGGCGCGGTTCGCGCTGCTGACCGACGGTGGCGCGCCGCCCGGGAGATTCCACGGCGTGCGGCGCCCGCCGATCGCGCGCGACGGCGCCGTCGCGATGCTCGACGTTCCCGGGAGCGCGCCGTTCTTCAACGACCATTTTCCGCGCCGCCCGGTCTTTCCCGCGACGCTCATGCTCGACGCGCAGATCGAGCTTGCGGTGTGCGTCGCGCGCGAGACGTGGCGCGACGCAACGCCGGTCCGCATGACGAACGTGAAGGTGCGCTCGTTCACGCCGCCGGGCACGCGACTCGTGCTCGGCGCAGAGGTGCGCGAGCGCGGCGAGCGTGAAACCACCTTCAATCTTTCCGCGCACGCGGACGGCAAGTCGGTCGCCACCGCGCGCGTCGTGATCGCGCAAGGCCTGCAATGAAGGCGAAGCGTCGCGTCGCCATCACCGGTGTCGGCCTCGTCACTCCCGTCGGCAACGACGTCGAGACGACGTGGAGCGCGCTGCTCGCCGGCAACAGCGGCGGCGCGCAGATCACCCTGTTCGACGCCTCCGGCTTTGCAACGACCATCGCCGCCGAGGTCAAGGACTTCGAGAATCGGCTCGTCGACGACCGCAAGCTTCTCAAGTTCACCAATCGCTCGCATCGCTTCGCGCTCGAGGCCGCGGAGCAGGCGCTGATCGACGCCGGCATCCGCCCGACGGCGCAGGACGGCCATCGCTGGGGATGCGCGGTCGGCGCCGGCATGATGACGGCGGACTTCGCCGATCTCGTGCAGACGCACCGGCATGCCGCGAGCAAAGGGGAGATCGACACCGACCTCCTGTTGACCGACGCTCCCGCGAACGATCCGCTCGTCTTCTGTCGCGGCCAGGCGGCCGAAGGCCTGGCGCTGCTCACGCGCCGCCACGGCATCCAGGGCTATGCGACGTCGGTGCACACCGCGTGTGCGTCGGGCGGCCAGGCGATCGGCACGGGCATGAAGATCATTCGCCGCGGCTACGTCGACCGCGTGCTCGTCGGCGGCTTCGACTCGATGATCAGCCCGATCGGCATCGGCGGATTCTGCCTGCTGTCGGCGCTTTCGACGGACAACGCGACGCCGGAGCGCGCGAGCCGTCCGTTCGACGCGACGCGCAACGGATTCCTGCTCGGCGAAGGCGCGGGCTTTCTCGTGCTGGAGGAATGGGAGCTCGCGCGGTCGCGTGGCGCGCGCATCTATGCCGAGCTCGCAGGCGACGGCAACTCGTTGTCGAGCTATCGCATCACCGATTCGCCGCCCGACGGCGATGGTCCCATCCAGTCGATGCGCCAGGCGCTCGCGGATGCCGGCGCGACGCATCGAGGACATCGACTACATCAACGCCCACGGCACCTCGACGCTCATGAACGACCGCAGCGAGACGGCCGCGATCCGCGCCGTCTTCGAGGGCGAGGCCGATCGCATTCCCGTGAGCTCGACGAAGAGCTCGATGGGCCACCTCATCGCCGCCGCCGGCGCCGTGGAAGGCGTCGTGTGCGCGCTCGCGATCGCGCGGGGCGAGATGCCGGTGAATGCCAACCTGCGCGAGCGCGACATCGACTGCAACCTCAACTTCATCACGGGCGAGGCGCGGCGCGGGCGCGTGCGCATGACGCTGTCGAACTCGTTCGGCTTCGGCGGCAGCAACAGCTGCATCGTGATGCGGCATCCCGACCTGACGATGGAAGGTCGTCATCACCGGCACGGGGGCGGTATGCGCGCGGGTGCGGAGCCGGCCGACATCCTCGCGAGCGTCATGTCGGGGGCAACTTCGATCCGGCCGATCGAGCAGTGGGATACCACCAGCTGGCCGACGCATGTCGCCGGAGAGATCCCGAACTTCAACGCGCGCGCGATGGTCGACGATCGCAAGCTGCACAAGCTCATCCGCCGCACCGACCTCGTGGGCCTGTACGCGGCGGGACGCGCGATCGGCGAGTCGGGCATCGTCGCGCACCGCGATACGCTCGACGATGCGGCGCGCGCCGCGTACAGCGACCGCACCGGCGTCGTCGTGGGCTCGGGCGGCGGCAACTTCGAGAACCAGTACGACTACTTCCCGCTGATGACTGAAGCCGACGGCGACCTCGTCGCCTTCGGCCGCGAGCTCTCCAACACCGTGAACCCGATGTGGCTGCTGCGCACGCTGCCGAACAACGTGCTCGGCCACATCGGCATCAAGTACGGGCTCAAGGGCACCAATGCGTGCATCACCAACCACAGCGTCGGCGGCCTGCTCGCGGTGATCGAGGCGTACTGCGCGCGTGCGCGACGGCGAGGCCGACCGTGTCGTGGCGGTGGGCCACGAGACGCCCATCGAGCCGCAGATGGTGCTGTACTACCACGACGTCGGGCTCCTTGCCTCCGAGACGTTGCGTCCGTTCGACGCGCGGCGCGACGGGAGCCAGTTCGGCGAAGGCGCGGGCGCGCTGATGGTCGAGACCGAGGGTTCGGCGCGCGAGCGCGGAGCGAAGGTGCTGGGTGAGGTACTGGGCGGCGGTTACGCCACGGAAGCACACGGGCTCCTCGCGATCCGCGCCGATGGCGACGGGCCCGAGCGCGCCATCCGCCACGCGCTCGACGAAGCCGGCCTGCGTCCCGCCGACGTCGGCATGGTCGTCGCGCACGGCAACGGCACGCGCGCGTCGGACAGCTCGGAAGCGGCGGCGCTGCTGCGCGTGTTCGGCAGGGACATGCCGCCCGTGACCGGATTCAAATGGGCGATCGGCCACCTGATTGCGGCCGCCGGCATCGTCGAAGCCGTGATAGGCGCTCGCCGCATTGCGCGCGAACGTCGTCCCCGGCATTGCGACGCTTCGCGATCTCGATCCGGAATGCGCGGGCCTTGCCGTGTCGCCTTCGCACCAGGTGCCGCGCGGTCCCGTTGCGCTCGTGCTGTGCCGCGGGTTCGCCGGCACCAACGCCGCAATCCTTGTGCGGGCCGCTGGAGGCGAAGGCTAGTCGATGACCGCGACGACGCAACGCTGCGGCATCGATTCGGTGGAGATCGCCCGCATCGAGCGGCTGCTCGCGCGAGAACGCGGGCGAAGCGTTGTCGCGATTCTTCACGCAGCAGGAGCTCGCCGACGCCGGCGACGGACCCGGCCGCGCAGCGAGCCTCGCCGCACGCTTCGCTGCCAAGGAAGCGTGCGTGAAGCTCTTCCCGCGCGAAGCGGCGCTCGCACAAGTCGAGCCGCACGACTTCGGCGTCGTGCGCGACAACTTCGGCGCGCCGCAGGTCGTGATGAGCCCGCGCGCGGAGCTGCTCGCCGGGCGCTATCACCTGGGCACCATCGCGCTGTCGATGACGCACGACCGGACGAGCGCGTCGGCGGTTGCGGTCGCGCAGCCCGCGCCGATCCGCGTGCCGCTCGCGGGCCGCATCCTCTATCACCTGTTCCCGTTTCGTCGCCAGCGTGATCCTCGACAACCTGCGGCGCGTGTTCGGCGCCACGCTCGACCAGGACGAGATCGTCGATCTCGCGCAGGCGCACTACGGCCACCTGTGGCGCCTCGCCGGCGAGTTCCTGCGCTTTCGCTGGCTCTCGCGCGAGCGCAAGCTCGCGCTCGTGCGCATCGAGAACCTCGATGCGTTCGTCGACGCGTATCACCAGGGCAAGGGCGTGCTGCTGCTGACCGGCCATTTCGGCAACTGGGAAGTGGCGACCGTCGCCGGCATCGGAAGCTTCCCGCAAATGCGCGGACGATTCCACTTCGTGCGCCGGGCCCTGAAGCCCGACTGGTTCGATCGACTGGTCGATGCGGCGATTCAAGCGCCGCGGGATTCGGCGTGATGGCCAAGCGCGGCTCGCTCGACGCGATGCTCGATCGCCTGTCGCACGGCGACGCCATCGTCTTTCGCCTTCGACCAGCACGCGCAGCCGCCGGATGGCATCGCCGTGGATTTCTTCGGCACACCCGCGTGGACGTTCAAGAGCCTCGCGATCATCGCGCTCGCCACCGGTGCGCCGGTGGTGCCGGCGACCAGCTGGCGCGAGCCCGACGGGCGTCACGTGCTGCGCTTCGAAGCGCCGATCCCGGCGGTCGAGCACGCGAACACCAACGAAGCCATCCGCCTGACGACGCGCGCGTACAACGAGGCGCTCGAGCGTCTGGTGCTGCGGCGTCCCGAGCAATGGTATTGGGTGCATCGGCGGTGGAAGGAAGTCGCGCACGGCGCGCGCAGGCGCAAGCTCAAGACCGCCAACGCATGATGGTCGAGTGGCCAAGCTCCTCCGCGGTCGTCGACGCGCTGTGGTCGTGGAAGGCGTCGTTCGTCTACGGCTACGTCGCGTGGGCGCTGTTCGTCCACTTGCGCGGGCGCGAGCGGCATCGCTTCCACAGGCAGCTGACGGACCACTCGACGTTCGTCGCGCCGTACAACGCGTTCATGTACGGCTTGTCGGCCGTGCCGAACCAGCCCGTACATCGACGTGGCCGGCTTCCCGGAGCTCAAGCCGCTGCAGGACAACTGGCAGGCGATCCGCGACGAAGCGCTGCAAGCTCTTCGACGAAGGCCACATCCGCGCTGCAGCGAAATACAACGACCTCGGCTTCAACTCGTTCTTCCGGCGCGGATGGAAGCGGTTCTATCTCAAGTGGTACGACGCGCCCTGCCCTCGGCGGTGGCGCTGTGCCCCAAGACCGTGGCGCTCGTCCAGTCGATCCCGACGATCAACGGCGCGATGTTCGCCATGCTGCCGGCGGGCGGCGACCTCGGCCGCCACCGCGATCCGTTCGCGGGCTCGCTGCGCTATCACCTGGGCCTCGTCACGCCGAACAGCGACGCCTGCCGCATCTTCGTCGACGGCGCAATCCTACTCCTGGCGCGACGGCGAGGCCGTGATGTTCGACGAGACGTTCATCCACTGGGCGGAGAACAAGACCGACGTCGACCGCCTGATCCTGTTCTGCGACGTCGAGCGGCCGCTGACGCAGCCCGGTCTGTTGCGCGGCTCAACCACTGGATCGAGCGCACGTTCGTGCGCGCGACCCAGACCGAGAACGCGCCGGGTGACAAGGTCGGCCTGCTCAACCGGATGTTCGGCTTCGCGTATTACGTGCGCCTACCCGGGCAAGGCCTGAAGGCGCTGAACAAGTACGTGTACTACGCCGTCAAGTTCGCTGGTGCTGCGATCCTGCGCTGGTCTTCGTCGTGTTGCTGTTTCCCGTGTCCAGATGCTCGAGCTCCTCGCCAGCCCGGAGGCCTGGATCGCGTTCGCACGCTGACGGCGCTCGAGCTCGTGCTCGGCATCGACAACGTGATCTTCATCTCGATCCTGGTCGACAAGCTGCCGCCGGAGCGGCGCGAGTTCGCGCGCCGCCTCGGCCTGTTCCTCGCGATGTTCATGCGCATCGGCCTGCTGCTCGTGCTGTCGTGGCTGGTCGGGCTCACGGAGCCGCTGTTCACGATCACGAGGCTCGAGATATCCGGGCGCGACCTGATCCTGATCGTCGGCGGATTGTTCCTGCTGTGGAAGAGCACGATCGAGATCCACCAGCTCATGGAAGGCGAGGAAGGCGAGGCGTCGAGCAGGGTGAAGGCAACCTTCGCGGCGGTGATCTTGCAGATCATCATCATCGACATCGTGTTCTCGCTCGACTCGATCATCACGGCCGTCGGCATGGTGAACGAGATTCCGATCATGGTCGCGGCCGTCATCGTCTCGGTCGGCCTCATGATGGCGTTCGCGGGCGCCATCGGGCGCTTCGTGTCCTCGCATCCGACGATCAAGATGCTCGCGCTGTCGTTCCTCTTCGTGGTCGGCGTCGCGCTGATCGCCGAGGGCTTCGACAAGGGCGTGCCGAAGGGTTACATCTACTTCGCGATGGCGTTCTCGGTCTGCGGTCGAGATGCTGAACCTGCGCATGCGCAAGCGGAAGACGCCGTCGCAGCCCGTGCATCTGCACAATCGATACGCGGCGGGCGACGAGCCGCCGGTGTGAATCCAATGTGGCGCGCTGTTGCCGCGACCGCGCTCGTTCTTGCCCTGGCAGGCTGCGCGACCACCGAGCCGGAGGGCCCCGCATCGCGCCCGATGACGGCGGCGGAAGGCCGCGCGCTGATCGCGCGGCTCCTGCCCGACAGCGTGAAGGACAGGAACGGATGGGCGACGGACATCTATGCGGCGTTCGCCTCGCTCGACCTGCGCACGAGCGCCGACAACTTTTGCGCGGCCATCGCCATCATCGGGCAGGAATCGAGCTTCGAGGCCGATCCCCCCGTGCCTGGGCTCGCGAAGATCGCGCGCGCGGAGATGGACAAGCGCCGCGAGAGCGCGGGCATCCCCAGGTTCGCGCTCGACGCGGCGCTCGCGCTCCCGTCGGGCAACGGCAAGACGTACGGGGAGCGCCTCGATGCCGTCAAGACCGAGCAGCAACTGTCCGCGCTGTACGAGGACTTCATCGATCGCGTGCCGTTCGGCAAGACGATGCTCGCGGACCGCAATCCGGTTCGCACTGCCGGCCCCATGCAGGTGAGCATCGCCTTCGCCGAGGCCTACTCGGCGGAGAAGCCGTATCCGTACCCGATGGGCGAGTCGGTGCGACACGAGGTCTTCACCCGGCGCGGCGGCATCTACTTCGGCGTCGCGCATCTGCTCGACTATCCCGCGCCCTACGCACGGCCGATCTATCGCTTCGCAGATTTCAACGCGGGGCAGTACGCGAGCCGCAACGCGGCGTTCCAGCAGGCGGTGACGCAGGCGTCCGGGATCCCGCTCACGCTCGACGGCGACTTGTTGCGCTACGAGCGCGGCGAGCCGGCGCGCGAGCCCGGCAGCACCGAGCTCGCCGTGCGCGTGCTCGGGCGCCGCATCGATGTCACCAACGACGAGATCCGTCGCGATCTGACGCGCGGAAAGGGCAACGACTTCGAGCGAACGAAGACCTACGTGCGCGTGTTCGCGCTGGTCGACGCGCCGGGCAAGCCGGCGCCGCGCGCGGTGCTGCCGCAGATCCCGCTGTCGAGCCCGAAGATCACGCGGCCGCTGACGACCGACTGGTTCGCCAACCGCGTGCAGACGCGTTACGAGGCATGCCTGAAGCGGGTGCCTGCCTGATCAGCCACGACCGACGAACGGCATCTTCGTGGCCATGATCGTCATGAACTGGACGTTGGCGTCGAGCGGCAGGCTCGCCATGTAGACGACCGCGCTCGCGACGTGCGCGACGTCCATGAGCGGCTCGACTGCAACCTGCCCGTTGGCCTGCGGAACGCCCTGCGCCATGCGCGCGGCGAGGTCGGTGTGCGCGTTGCCGATGTCGATCTGGCTGCAGGCGATGTCGTACTTGCGCCCGTCGAGCGACGTCGACTTGGTGAGCCCCGTGACGGCGTGCTTGGTCGCGGTGTACGGCGCCGGAGTTCGGACGCGGCGCGTGCGCGGAGATCGAGCCGTTGTTGATGATGCGGCCGCCGCGCGGCGACTGGTCCTTCATGATCCTGATCGCTTCCTGCGTGCACAGGAACACGCCGGTCAGGTTGATGTCCACGACGTTCTTCCACTGCTCGAACGTGAGCTCTTCGATGTTCACGCCCGGCGCGCCGACGCCCGCGTTGTTGAAGAGCACGTCGAGCCGGCCGAACGTAGCCTTCACCTCGGCGAAGAGGGCCGACACGGACGCCGGATCGGCGACGTTCGTGGGAATGGCGAGTGCCTGACCTTGCGCGGCGTTCGCCTGCGCGATCGCGGCTTCGAGCGGCTCCCGGCGGCGACCGGCGAATGCAACGCGGTATCCGTTCTGCAGGAGCGCCGTTGCGGCTGCTTTGCCGATGCCCGTTCCGGCTCCGGTGACGACTGCGCATTTCATGCGGTGCTCCTTCGTGACGTTGGTGAACGACGGGCGCGGACTGGACTACCCTCCGCATTATGTGCTTCGGGGCTGATTCGCCCTCGGGGCGGCCCTTCGGGCTCATGCGGCCAGGAGGCCGTGCAGCGCAAATTGCGAGAGGTAGGTCGACATGCGCTCGGATGCCTGCGGCCTGTCGGCATCGGACAGGCGCGACGCGAGCGCGAGCGCGAGCTCGTCGCGCGTGCGCGTGCCGTCCATCAACGACAGCAGCGCAAGCGCATGAGGATCGTCGATGCGCATCGGCTCGTGCCGGAGGTTCGTCAGATTCGGCTGGCGGCCCGCTTGCCATCGCACGACGGGGCTTGCGACGGGACGCTCGCCGGCGGTGGCCGCGAGCGGCGGCGGCTCCGTGTAGAGATCGACCGTTCCGGCGTAGCACGCTTCGGCGAGGAGTGCCGCGACCGGCCGCGCGGCGGCGGCATCCTCGCTTGCGTTCTGCGCGAGCCACTGCGCAGCTTCCTGCACCGGGATCACGCGCGGCGCTTCCTCGACCAGCCATTGCAGGAGGCGGCGAACCGCGCGCGCGCTCGCATCGGGCGGGATCGCGTCGGCGAAGGCCTTGCCCTCGACGGCGGCGCGCACCAGCGACGTCGACGCCGTCGCGTGCATCGCCGCGGCGCGCGCGTTCGCGGGAACGCTCGACGGCTGCGCATCGGCGCGGCACACGAGCGACTGGCGAAACCGCCGCAGCCGCGCGAAATCGAGGTATTGCTCGCGCGTGAGCCGGTCCATCGTGGACAGGAACTGCTGCACGCGCGGCGTGAGGCCGGCCGCGGTCATCATCGAGAGCTTCGCCTCGCCCAGGTACGCAAGGTCGAATTGCGCGAGATGCGCGGCGAACTGGTGGAAGTAGACGGGATCGTTGGGCGACGCGAGGTCGTCGTGGAAGAGCGCGCTGTCGGTTTGCGTCGCGAGCTTCGCGAGCTCCTGGCGCAGAAGACCGTCCACCTCGGTCTGCGCGACGCTCGGCTCGGCGAGAAGGCCGGCCAGCGCCCGCGCCTGGTCGAGCCGCACGCGCGGGTCGTCGAAGCGGTCCACGTGGTAGCGCAGCATCTCCCACGCCGCCTGGCGCACGTGGCAGCCGGGGTACACGTTGAAGCTCACGAACATCAAGCCGTCCGGATGCAGGCGGTCCTTCGCGAGCGCGAGCAATTCATCGCGCACGGCAGCGGGCACCCACGAGTACACGCCGTGCGCGATGATGTAATCGAACGGCTCGCCGCCGTCGCGGAGCGTCGCGAGGTCGGCCTGCACCAGCGTGACGTTCCGCAGGGCGAGCTCCTCGGCGGAACGCCTGGCCGCCGCGATCGCCTGCCCGGAAATGTCGCATCCGGTGAAGCGCGCGTTGGGCAACGTCGCGGCCATCGGCAGCAGATTGGCGCCGTCGCTGCATCCGACCTCGAGCACGCGCGCGGAAGCGACGGCAGGCGGAGCGAGGCCGAGCAGCGAGGCGACCGTCGCAAGGTGCGTCGGATGCGACTGCGCGTTCGCTTGCGCCGCATAGGCGACGGCGTCGTATTTCTGCGCGAGGTTACGGTTGACGTCGTCGGACATGGGAGCCGCGATTGTAGACGAGGCACCGCAGCCCTTGGCCGTTGGCTATCGATCGACCAACGCGAAGGCGATGCGCCGCACGCGTAAAATGTCCCCTCGAGCCAGAGGATCCGATGACGAGCTACTGCAGCCATGTGCGCGACGTGCGCGACGTTGCGCCGGGCACATCCGGATGCGAGGAATGCCTCGCGACCGGCGACACCTGGGTGCACCTTCGCCTGTGCCTCGTGTGCGGTCACGTCGGATGCTGCGACAGCTCGAAGAACAAGCATGCGACGAGGCACTTCCACGCCACGCGTCACCCCGTGATGCGATCGCTCGAGCCGGGCGAAACGTGGGGCTGGTGCTTCGTCGACGAGCGCGTCTACGACCCGATGCCGGTTCCCGGCTGACGCACCTTCGATGCCGGACGAGCCGCGGCAGGAAACGTCGACGGCGGCTCGCAAGCCGTCTTCCCGGGACGCGTTCCGTCGCGTGTTTCCCGGCGTCATGCTGGCCATGTTCCTCGCGGCTGCCGACCAGACGATCCTCGCGAGCGCGCTGCCGAGCATCGCGAGCGCACTCGGCGTCATCGCGGACCTCTCCTGGGTGGTCGTCGCGTATCTCCTTGCTGCGACCGTCGCGGCGCCGCTGTACGGCTATGTCGGGGACCGCTTCGGGCGCCGTCGTGCGCTGCTGGGCGCACTCGCGGTCTTCACCGTCGCCTCGTGCGCCTGCTCGCTCGCGCCTTCCTTCTGGTGGCTCGTCGGCTTTCGCGCGCTGCAGGGGCTTGGCGGCGGCGGGCTCATGACGCTGGCGCAGGCGCTGATCGGCGAGCACGTGGCGCCGCGCGAGCGCGGCCGCTACGCCGGCTATTTCGCGACCGTGTTCGCGCTCGCGAGCACCTCGGGCCCCGTGCTTGGCGCGTACCTCACGGAGCACGTCTCGTGGCGCGCGATCTTCCTCATCAACATTCCGCTCGGCGTGATCGCCGCCGCGCTCGCGATGCGCGTCCCGCACGTGGCGCCCCGTCGCCGCGCGGGACCGTTCCGCCCGGACGTCGCGGGCGCCATCCTGTTCTGCATCGCGACGGCCGCATTCCTGTTCGCGATCTCGTCGGGCGGCCATCGCTTCCCCTGGCTGTCGCTGCCCATGGCGGTGCTGCTCGCGGTCACCGCCGGCGCGTTCGCAGCGCTGGCATGGTGGGAACGGCGTCATCACGACCCGATCATTCCGATCCACTTCCTCAAGGTTCCGGCGATCGCGCGCGCCGACGCCGTGGTGCTCTGCTTCGGCGCCTGCCTGTTTCCCTTGATCGTCTACCTGCCGCTTGTACCTGCAACTCGGCAGGGGCATCGGCATCGGCGCGTCGGGCGTGCTGCTCCTGCCCATCACTCTCGCGCAGGTGACCTCCGCGGCGATCACGGGTCGCCTCGTCACCCGCACCGGGCACGTGACGATCTTTCCCAAGGTCGGCCTTTCGGTGGTGTGCCTCGTGTTCGCCGCGCTCGCCTTCGCGGTCGATCGCGCGCCCACGCCGGTGATCATGGCGCTGACCGCGCTCGTCGGCATCGGGCCTCGGGATGGTGATGCCCCCGACGCAGGTCGCCGTCCAGACGGCCGCGGGCCGCAGCGCGCTGGGTGTCGCGACGGCCTCGATATCGCTGTGCCGCGCCGTGGGCGGCGCGACCGGCGTCGCGCTGGTCGGGGCCGCGCTGTTCGCGCTCGTCGACCGCGCGGGCGAGGGGGCGGCCGCGCTGCTGCATCAGGCGATCGAGGGCGGCAGCGGGTCCATCGCAAGCCTGTCGCTCGCCCAGCGCGCGAGCCTGGTCGAGCACGTCAACGATGCCTACCGCGTGGCGTTCGGCGTGCTGGCGGCGATCGCGGCGATCGGCGCGCTGATCGCGACCACCGTCCCGCGCTTCGATTGGCGCGAAGGCGAGGTCGAGCCGACGGAGGGCTAGCCGCTACTTCTTGGCAGGCGCCTGGGGCGCAGGCTTGCTGCCGGGGCGCGGGGCGGCTTGCGTCGCCCCGGATGTGGCGACCGAGCTCGCAACGGCCGGGCGCACCGTGTTGACGATCTCCTCGACGGAGGCGGCGGTGGCGCCGGTGCTCGCGGAGATGAAGCCGACCGGGTTGCAGTCCTCGCCGAATTCGGCAACGAGCATGTGCTGCCCCTGGCGGCGCATCATTTCGCGCTCCCGCGAATTGGCGTCGCTCAAGTCGAACGGAGGCTTGTAATCCCGAAAGATGATGGCGTCGTTGCGGTCGAAGACGACGTAGCAGGGCGCCGCGACTGCGGCGGAGCCTGCGGACAAGAGCACGATGGCAACTGCGAGGGACGCTGGTCGCACGGGAGACCTCCCGACATGGGCAATCGGCCTATGGTGCCATCAAAGAGGTCGCGCCCGCCAGTCAACGGGACCACGAGCCGACGGACGCGGCTCTCACGATTACAACACTGCGGCATCGCACGTCGCCGCCACTACAATGCGCAAAGGAGGTGGCGTATGAGGTACCTGGCGGTTGCATTGCTGTCGTCGCTGCTGGCGGCGAACGTTGCCGGCGCGCCGGCGCCGGTCTATTTCGACGTCGTATCGGGGTCCGGGCCCCACGACGTGGCGGCCGCGCCCGGGACCAACGCGCCCGTGTACTACACCGCGCAGCGCACGGGCAGGCTCGGCATCCTCGATCCTGCGACGCGCAAGGTCGAGGAAGTCGCCCTCGGCACCGGGTCGGCGCCACACGGCGTGATCGTCGGGCCGGACGGCGGCGCGTGGGTCACCGACGGCGGGCAGAACGCGATCGTGCGCGTGGACCCGGCGACGAAGGCGGTGAAGAAGTGGCCGCTCCCGCAAGGCAGCGGATACGCGAACCTCAACACGCTGACCTTCGATCGCAAGGGCCGCGTGTGGTTCACCGGGCAATCCGGCGTCTACGGGCGCGTCGACCTCGCAACCAACGACGTCAAGGTGTGGCAGGCGCCGCGCGGCCGCGGGCCGTACGGCATCGCGACCACGCCTGCGGGCGACGTGTATTACGCATCCCTCGCGGGCAATCACATCGCACGCATCGACGTCGAGACCGGCGAGGCGACGGTGATCGAGCCGCCGACGAAGGACCAGGGCGCGCGCCGCGTGTGGTCCGACTCGAAAGGACGCATCTGGGTGAGTTACTGGAACACCGGCCAGGTGGGCATGTACGACCCGGGATCGCGCGCATGGAAGGAATGGAAGCTGCCGGGCAACGCGCATGCGTATTCGGTGTGGGTCGATCCGGCGGACAAGGTGTGGCTCACCGACTGGAGCGTCAACGCGCTCGTGCGCTTCGACCCCCTCACGGAAAAATTCGAGACGTTCCCCTCGAGCAAGCCGCAGGCGAACGTGCGCCAGATGCTCGGACGCAGCGGCGAGGCCTGGGGCGCGGAGTCGGGCACCGATCGCCTCGTGATGGTGCCCGCGCAATGAGGCGCGTCGCCTTGGTCGTTGCGCTGGTCGCCTCCGTGATGTCGCTTCCGGCGCACGCCCAGCGATCCGACCCGCGCTCGCTCGAAAGCCTGCTCAAGAATGCGCCCCCCAAGGGCGGCGACGACGCGCGGATGGTGAACGCGAATCTTCCCGAGCTCGTTGCGTTGCGCATGAGCCAGCTCGAGGAGGACCTGCAGATCACGGCGACGCAGATGCCGCTGTGGAAGACCTACCGCTCGCGCGTCATGGACATGCTGGAGGACACAAAGCGCGGCCCGCGCGTGTCGGCCAGCGAGACGACCGCTCCGAAGCGGCTCGATGCGCTCGCTGACATGTCGCGCAACCGGCTCACCGCCGTCGAGGACATCGTCGACGCCGGCAAGGCGCTGTACGCGTCGTTGACGCCTGCGCAGAAGGAAGTCGCCGATCGCAGGCTCGCGCTGCCGCTTGCAACGCTGACGGGCAACGACGCGGGCAGCGACTTGCGGATGCAGCCGCGGCCGGCGGCCAAGTAGCCGCTACTGCAGGAGGTCGCGCAGCGTACGCGCGATGACCTTCGTCGCGCCGCGAAGATCTTCGAGGACGAGATGCTCGTCGGCGCGCTTCGCGTTGCTCTCGAGCACGCTGCGCGGCCCCGCGCCGTACAGCGCGCACGCAGCGCCCGCGGCCGCGTACAGGCGCACGTCGGTGTAGAGCGGCGTGCCCATCGCGGGAACGTCCTGGCCGAACACCGTGCGCGCATGGCGGCGCAGCGCATCGACCAGCGGGGCGTTGCGCGCGTCCGGCTGCAATGCGCGAGCCAGCAGCATGCGCCGGATGTCCACGCGCACGCCCGGGACGCTGGCGGCGGCGTCGGTGATGACCTCGCGTATCGCGGCTTCGACGTCCGCGGGGTCCTCTTCCGGGATCATGCGGCGGTCGAGCTTCAGCACGACCTTGCCCGGGACGACGTTCGTGTTCGTCCCGCCTGCGATGAGCCCGACGTTCACATACGGGTGGTCGATGCCCGCGACGCCGGAACGGATGCCCTTGTAGCGCTCGTTCTGCGCGTACAGCGCGGTCAGGATCGCATTGGCGCCGCGCAGCGCATCCACACCCGTGTCGGGAATCGCCGCGTGCGCCATCAGCCCGTGTACCGTGACTTCGAGCTGCAGGCAGCCGTTGTGCGCCACGACCACCTGGTAGCTGAAGCCGGCGGCGAGCGCATAGTCGGGACGGGTGAGCTTTTGCGCGAGGAGCCATCCGGGGCCCGTCTCGCCGCCGAATTCCTCGTCGTAGGTGAAGTGCAGCTCGACCGCGCCGCGCAAGGGCACGCCGAGCGCTTCGAGCGCGCGCACCGCGAACGTGTACGTCGCGAAATCGCTCTTGCTCACCGCCGAGGCGCGGCCGTAGAGCTTGCCGTCGGCGATTTCCGCGCCGTACGGATCGTGCGTCCAGCCTTCGCCCGGCGGCACGACGTCGCCGTGCGCATTGAGCGCGACGGTGCTGCCCTCGCCGTAGCGACGGCGCACGACGAGGTTGGTGATCGACACAAGGCCGTGCGCGTGAACGAAATTCGTCGGCACCGGGTGCCGTTCGACCGTGAATCCAAACGGCGCGAGCAACTCCGCGGTGCGTTCGGCGTGCGGCGCGTTGTCGCCGGGCGGCGTGTCCGTGGGCACGCGCACCAGCGCCTGCAGGAACGCGACTTCCTCGTCGAAGTGCGCGTCGATCCAGGCGTCGAGCTTGTCGTAGTCGTTCATGCAAGATCATCGAGGAGATGTTGGAATGCCCGCACCGCGAGGTCCGCGTCGTGCGCCGTGACGCCTTCGAGCGGATTGTGGCTGATGCCCGCGTTGATGCCGCGCACGAAGAGCATCGCCTGCGGCATGATCTCGTGCAGCTTCATCGCGTCGTGGCCAGCGCCGCTCGGCATCCTGAACACCGGCAGGCCGAGCGACGACACCGCGCGCTCCCATCGCGCCTGCCAGGCCGGGTCGCTCGGAGCTGCGGCCGCGCGCATCGCCTCCTCGAGCGTGTAACGCACGCCGCGCCGCTCGCATATGCGCTCGAACTCGGCGAGCACGTCGGCGACGCACGCGTCGCGCACGGCGTCGGTGGTGGACCGGATGTCGAGGCTGAACCTGCAGCGTCCCGGCACGATGTTGATCGACCCGTTCGGCACTTCGAGCATGCCGACGGTCCCGACGACGTTCGCGACCTGCGATGCGCGGCGCTCCACGTACAGCACGAGCTCGGCGACGGCCGCTGCGGCGTCCCGGCGCATGCCCATCGGCGTCGTCCCGGCGTGGCTCGCCATGCCAATTGCTTCGCCGACGTAGCGCACGCCGCCGTTGATCGACGTGACCACCCCCAGCGGAAGGTCGAGGTCGTTCAGCACCGGTCCCTGCTCGATGTGCACCTCGACGAAGCCAAGGTAGCGCGATGGATCGCGCGCGATCGCTTCGATGTCGGCGCTGCGCAACCCGGCGCGCTCCATTGCTTCGCGCATGGTCACACCCTCGGCGTCGGCCTGCGCGAGCCACGACGGGTCGAAGTGCCCGGTCAGGGCGCCGGAGCCGAGGAACACCGCCTTGTAGCGCTGGCCTTCCTCTTCGGCGAATCCCACGACCTCGATGCCGAACGGCAAACGCTTGCCGTGGCGCGCAAGCTCGCGCACGCATGCCATGGGCACCAGGATGCCGAGGCGGCCGTCGTACTTGCCGCCGTTGCGCACCGTGTCGTAGTGGCTGCCGGTGAGGAGTCGGCGGGGCTCGTCGCCCGTGCCGTGGTAGACGCCGACCACGTTGCCCACGGCGTCGATTCCGACCTCGTCGAAGCCGCAGTCCTCGCGCATCCAGCGCGACAGGTCCGCAGCGCAGGCGCGATGCGCATCGGTGAGATAGGTGACGGTCAGCTCGCCGCGCTCGGCGTATCCCGGGTCGCTGTGCGCCGCGAGCCGCTCGGCCCAATCCCAGACGACGTTGCCATGCGCCGGTGGCTCGCGCAGTCGCTCGGCAAGACGGAGCTGCGCGATGCGATGCACTTCGCGCAGACCCTCGGCGAACTCGACGTCCGGATGGTTGGCGAGCCGTCGCTCGAGCACGGCAGTGACCTGGGCGTCCGTCAGTCCGGTGCCGCGCGGTCCGGCGGTGGCGAGCACGAAGGGAAATCCAAACTTCGATTCGTAGGCGGCTGCGCCCGCATGCGCCGTCGCATGCGCGCGCAGCAGCGCGATCTGCGCGTCGCGCGGAGCCTCGCGCACCGCTTCGACCATCGCACGTTCGATGGCTGCGGTGCTGGCAAACGGTGGCCTCGCGAGCGCCGCTTCGGCGACCCATGGCGCGCCGGCATAAATCCCCTCGAGGTCGGCGAGTGTCGGTCTCATCGCGTCTCCCACACGAAGGCTTTCTGCTCGTCGTACGGGTGCACCGCTTTCCAATGCCGCGCGATGTCGATCCTGCGCGTGACCCACACGCCTTCGTGGCGCTCGACGTGGTCGAGGAAGCGCTGCAGCGCACGCATGCGTCCCGGCCGTCCGAGGAGGCGGCAGTGCATGCCGACGCTCATCATCGACGGTGCGGCAGCACCTTCCTCGTACATCACGTCGAAGGCGTCGCGCAGGTACTCGAAGAACTCGTCGCCGTGGGAGAAGCCCTGCGGCAGCGCGAAGCGCATGTCGTTGTTGTCGAGGGTGTAGGGGACGACGAGATGCGGGGCGAGCGCACCGTCGGTGCGGCGCACCGCGAGCCAGAAGGGCAGGTCGTCGCCGTAGTAGTCGCTGTCGTACGCGAAGCCGCCGACGTCCGCGACGAGCCTGCGCGTGTTCGGGCTGTCGCGGCCGGTGTACCAGCCGAGCGCGCGCTCGCCGGTCACCTGCTGCATGAGCGCGATCGCCTCGCCGATGTGCGTCCGCTCTGTCTCTTCGTCGATCGCCTGGTAGTGGATCCAGCGCAAGCCGTGGCACGCGATCTCGTGGCCCGACGCGATGCACGCCGCAGCGACCTCCGGGTTGCGCGCGAGCGCCGTCGCGACGCCGAAGATCGTGAGCGGCAGCGCGCGGCGCTCGAACTCGCGCAGGATCCGCCACACGCCCACGCGCGATCCGTACTCGTAGATGCTCTCCATCGACAGGTGCCGCGCCGCATAGGCCGGCGGGTTGAACATCTCGGAGAGGAATTGCTCGCTGCCCGCGTCGCCGTGCAGGATGCTGCTCTCGCCGCCTTCCTCGTAGTTGAGCACGAACTGCAGCGCGATGCGCGCATCGCCCGGCCATTGCGGGTGCGGCGGGGTGCGCCCGTAGCCTCGAAGGTCCCGCGGGTAGCTGTTCATTCGTCAGTCCCGAAGGGCCGCCCCGAGGGACTGACTGCGCCCCCTCGGGGGGCAGCGAGCGAAGCATTTGCGCGAGCGTGGGGGCTCATTCCAATTTCGTTTCCAGGCGCATGCGCGTGATCGCGAACACCTGCGACAGCGCCCAGTCGTGCTCGCTCCCGGTGTCGTTGGCGATCCGGCGCTCGAACTCGTGGAAGATGCCGGCCTTCGTGTAGTGGCGCACGGCGACGATGAACGGAAAGCCGTGGCGTGCGCGGTAATCGCGATTGAGCTCCGCGATGCGCGCCATCTCCGCGGGCGTCAGCCGGTCGAGTGCGGCGCTCGCCTGCTCGGCCACGGACGACGACGTCATGGTGCCGGCGCGCGCTTCCTTGCCCGCGAGGTCCGGATGCGCGAGCAGCAACGCCGTTTGCTTTTCGCGCGGGGCGGTGCGGACCGCGGCGACCATCGCCGTGTGCAGTTCGAGAGGACTCGCGAACGGGCGCCGATCGTAGGCACGCTCGGCCACCCAGGGCGAATGCTCGAACACGCCGCCGAAAGCGGCGACGAACGCGGCCCTGTCCATGCTGTTGACGGTCGCGATGTCCAACGCGGTCCCAAGGGAGTTCGGTTCTCCCGATTCTACCCGTCAGAACAGGAGGCCGACGGCGATGGCCGCGGCGAGCCCCGCGACCACGTCCACCGTCCAGTGCGCGCGCAGCGCGATGACGGCCACCACCTGCAGCACCGCGACGACGACGCCGGCGATCGTGACTGCAGGAACGCCGAGCGCCGCGAGCTGCATCGCGCCGTACACCGCCAGCGCGGTATGGCCCGAGAAGAAGAAGTCGTTGCCCACGCCGTAGGTCACGAACAGCGACGGCACCCCGGGCGCGCGCCAGATGATGCCGGGGGGCGGCGGAAGCGCCACCAGCGCCTGCGAGATCTGCCGCATGAGGAACAGGATGAGCAGTCCCCAGAATGGCGTGAACGTCGGCCCGAACACCGCTCGCGCGAGCACGAACAGCGTGACGATGTCCACACCCAGCGAGCTCGCGATCAGCACCGCATTGGCAGCGCGCGGGTGCTCGTGCAGCCAGCGGTTCCAACCGCCGGTCATCGCGTGCAGATGGTCGTAGTGCTGGCCGCCGTCGAGCGTGCGTGCGCCGATGAGGCGCTGCGTGACGAACCACACGACGAGGCCCGCGACGATGGCACCGACCCGAAGGCCGATCGTTTCGAGCGACGGCATCCGCGCTCCCTACGCGACGGCGCCCGGGCGCGGCGTGGCGGTGCCCATCGCGCTCTCGGGAAGCGCCGTCGGCTCCTCGCGCTTGGGCAGCACGATCTTTTGCGCGGGGATGCCCGCCCACGATTCCCCGTCGGGGATCTTCGTATTCGGCAGCACGAACGAGTTCGCGAGCACTTTCGCCTTGGCGCCCACTTCCACCCCGCCCATGATCACGGCGCGCATGCCGATCGTCGCGCCCGCGCCGATCCTGACCGGCGCGATGACGAGGAAGCCGCCCTGCGCGTAATGGGCGAGGATGTTCGCCGAGCCGCCGATGGTCGCGCCGTCGCCGAGCTCGATGAGCGAGGGATCGGCGATCGCGGTCGAGTTGAGCGTCACGCCGCGTCCGATCTTCATGCCCATGAGCCGGTAGTACATCTGCGAGAAGGGGCTCGGCGTGACGAACTCGAGGAACGAGTAGCGCACGACGAGCGTCATCGTGCAGTGCACGTACCAGCGCAAGGCGGCGAGCGTCACGGCCGATCCGCGATACGGCTGCAACCGGCCGCCGAGCAGGAAGTTGATCGCGGGCGCGATGACGAGCAGCGACAGGCCGTACGCGAAGTACGAGACCGCGAACACGATGCCGAGCACCGCGTAGTGCGACCAGGCAGCGCCCGTCTGTGCAAGCGGAGCCAGCGCCGAGAAGACGGCAGCGGCGACGCCGACTGCGAGCCCCATCGCGAGGATCGCGAGCGCGAGAAAGGGCAGGGGACCAATCAGCTCCAGCAGACGTTTCACAGCTTCCTCCCGGTAAGCAGCGTGATGTTGCCCACGAAGCGCAGTTGACCCGCGATCCGGTCGCCATCGACTTGCCCGCGCATGCTGCGGATGGCGCCGTCCTTGTCGACGAAGGTGAAGCCCACGATCGCGCCGTTGACGTACGCACCGAGCAACGGCTGCGTCCTGCCCTTGATCGTGATCGTGCCGCCGATGCGCTGGAACTCCTGCGTGACCGCAATCTCGGCTTCCCAGTCCTTGTCGTCGCGCAGGGACCACCGACCGCCGACGCGCGCCGGCACGATCCACAGGAATCCTTCGCTGCCTTCGACCACGAACGCCTCGTCGGGCTCCCACTCGCCCATGTCCCATGCGTGCGACACGACGCGCGTGCCCGGCTTCATCGCGAGGATCTGCGGGCGCAATTGATAATTGAGATCGGGAAGAAGGTAGAGCGTGAGGACGGTCGCCCTGGAGAAGTCCTCCTTGAAGATGTCGCCCTCGATGATGGTGACCTTGTCCGCGACGCCCGCGCGCTCGGCGTTGCGCTTCGCGAGCGCCGCAAGCTTGCCGTCGTACTCGATGCCGACGGCTCTCGCGCCGAACTGCTTCGCGGCGGCGATGGGAATGCGACCCTTCACCCGCGCCGAGGTCGTAGACCGTGTCGAAGCGCGTGGTCTTCGCCGCCTCGAGCATGCGCGTGACCATGGCGTCGGGCGTGGGAATCCACATCACGTCCTTGCCCGCCTGGCGCAGGCGCGGCTGGTACATCTCGTCGCCGTACCTCGGGAAGTCCTGCGCGAGGGCCGCACCGCCAAGCACGAGGGCCGCCATCATCGACAACCACGTCCGGATCAACTGGTATTTTTCTTCGTCAGGCGCTGGATCGCCATGTTGATGGAGATGCGCAGGCGCTCGGTGGCGAGCGCCAGCTGGTCGAGCTCGTTGTGGCTTCGCGGGTTGATCTTCCCTGCGCTCAACTCGCCCGGCTTGCCGAGCGAGATCTGCTGCGTGGCCTCCGTGAGGCGCTTGAGACGGCGCACGACCGCGAACTGCATGAAGGCCATGGCGATGACGAAGGCGGCGAGGATCATCACGAGCTGCAAGATGCCCACCACGTTGAGCGCAACGTCCCAGAACGAGCGCGCGGGGAGGCGGACGCTGATGATACCCGCGACCTCGCCTTCCTTGAACCCGAAGCCGTTCTGCGTGCCGTAGCGGACCTTGACGTCGTTCGGCGCGGCGTTCGCATCGCCGTGACACGCGATGCAGGATGCCTTGTGATTGACGGCGCGCGCGTAGCGGAATCCCGAAGGCGCGAGCTCGAAGTACTCCGGAAGCTTCTCTTCGCGGATGCGCTTCAGCGCGCCGGTCTCGAAGGCATCCGGCTTGTTGTTCGGGTTCATCACGTTGTGCGACGTCAGGCGGAACTTCGCGGGCGACGCCGAGTGCTCGACGACCTCCGAGAATTCGCGCTGCGCGAGCGCGGGATTCTTCGAATAGAAATTGACCGGCGTGAGCTTGGGCGAGGCGCCCGTCGTGTCCTCGTTCTGGAACACCGGCATGTGCCCGAGGTAGCTCTTGTCGTTGTCCTTGACCCAGACGCGACCGTATTGCGCGACCCACAGGCCGAAGGCGTCGACGTTGTCGGCAACCGTCTCCGCCTGGCTCTTCAGCTGGTTGATGTACACGCGCTCGAGGATGAGCCAGGACGCGGCCCCGACGAGCGCGAGCGCGATGAGGAACACCAGCGCGAACTGCGCCGTCAGCGATAGCTTGCGCAACATGGGACCTCCCCGTCCGGGATTACTTGTACTTGCCAAGCAATTCCCGCGCCCGCGCAATGAACTCCTCACGCTGGCGCGTTTCGGGGATCTCGCTTGCGAGCATGCGGACGTATTCCTCGACGTCCGTCGGACGTGTGCGCGGTCCGGCGTCGACCCAGCGCTCGCGCACTTCGCCGACCACGAACTCGCCGAACGGCCCGACGGCGTCGACGAACAGCTTGTCGAGCTGCTTGCACAGCGTCTCGAGGAACGGCAATACCCTCCGGGGCGTGCTCGTCATGTCGCGAGCGATCGCCTGATCGCATCCACCGACCGCAGCGCGAGCGCGGCGATGGTGAGCGTCGGATTGGCCGCGCCGCCGGTCGGGAAGGCGCCGCTGCCCACCAGGAAGAGATTGCGGTGGTCGTGCGCGCGCAGGTCGCCGTCGACCACCGAACTGCGCGCATCCTTGCCCATCCGCGTCGTGCCGAGCACGTGGCCCGCTCCCTGGAACTGCGCGTCCGGATTGTGGTGGATCTCCGTCGCCTTCATGCGGACGAACGTTTCCTCGTGGATGCGGCGCGCCTCGGCAAGTCCCGCAAGCGTGTACGCGTCCAGGCGGTAGGCGATGCGAGGACGGGGCAGTCCCAGCGCGTCGCGCTTCGCGTCGTCGGGCACGATGCGGTTCGCGGGATCGGGCAGTTGCTCGGTGAGCGTGCCGAAGCGTATCTCGCGTGCCGTGCGATCGACGATGGCCTTTTGCAACGCAACGCCGCGCAGGCCCTTGCCCGCGAGCTCCTGCGCATCCGCGATGGGCGCGCCGGTGGGCCACGACCAGCCGTCGTTGCCGATCTCGATGCGAAACGACGGGCGCGTTGCGCGCCAGTCGCCGGAGCGCGTGTTCTCCACGCCGGACGTCGACAGCGGCCCGCGATAGGGCCACACGGGCGACGCGGACAGTGCATACGAGAGCTGCACCGGGTGATCCATGAGATTGCGTCCCACCTGGTCGCTCGCGTTGGCGACGCCGTTGGGTGCGTGCGGCTGCTTCGACATCAGGAGCAGCTTCGGCGTCTCGATGGCGTGCGCCGCGATCACGAAGGTCCTGGCCGTGATGCGCCCGCCGCTGCCGTCCGGACGCTTGTAGCGCAGCGCCGCGATGGTGCCGTCCTGCGCGACCTCGACGAAGGAGACGACCGACTGCACCATCACACGCACGCCTGCGGCTTCCGCGCGCGCGACGTGCACGGTCGCGTCGTACTTGGCCTGGATGGGACAAATCGGAATGCAGCTCGCGTTGCCGCAGCAGGGCGCGCGATTGTCGCGCACGACCGAGTTGCGTCCCTGCGGTGTGGATCGCACCTCGAACGGCGTGCCCGCGAACGCTGCACCCATTTGCTTGTCGAGATACGTCTGCGGAATCTCGGGCATCGGATACGGCACGCTGCGCGGCGATCCCAGGTCCTGTGCGGAATCGCCGGAGACTCCAATCTCGCTTTCCGCATGCGCATACCACGGCTCGATCGTTGCGTAGTCGATGGGCCAATCGACGCCGCGCGCGAATTTCGTCGCAAGGCGGAAATCGTCCGGCACGAGGCGCAGGCAGGTGCCGAGCCAGTGCCACGTGGTGCCGCCCACCTGGCGCAGGTACGTGCTCGAGAATTTCTGCGGCCCGGCCTGCACGTAGTAGCTGTCGAGGTTGTCCGAGCGCGGGTGCGGCGCATACGCGGCGTTGGGATACGCGCACTCGGGCACCTTGATCGCCGCCTGCATGAACTGCGTGACGGCGTCGCCGCGCTGCACGCGCGGTCCCGCTTCCAGCACGACGACTTTCACGCCGGCCACGGCGAGCCGCGAGGCGATCATCGCGCCCGCGATGCCGGCGCCCACGATGGCTACGTCGGCGTCCAAGGGTCGGCCCAGTAGCCGGTCACGCCGCCGCAGATGCCCATCGGCTTCGAGTACGCCATCGCCGTCCACACGAGCGCGTCGGTGTAGAGGACGACCTTGCCGTCCACCATGCCGGAGTACCACGCCGCTACGAGTTCGTTGGCGACCTTGTCGAGCTTCCTTGCAGCAATCGCGGCATCGAGCTCGCTCGCGGGTGTGGATGCGACGACCGCGACCAGTGCGCGCAGTGAAGAAGCGCGTTGCGGTGTGGACAAGGCACGCATGACTTTCCCGGCCGTCGCCGGATCCGGCTGCGGGTAACCGGTGAGCGCTGCTGTCGTTCGCGCGAACGCAGCGGCCTCAGGCGCTTGCGCGAGCGCATGCGGCGCGAGCGCGGATGCGCCAAGCGCTGCGAACGCCTGCAGGAGCGTGCGACGGTCGGTCATGAGCTGCACGAAGCGTAGGTCGCCGCACCCGCCGCGGTCAACCCTTGATTGCCGCGAACGCCGCGTCGACGATCTCGAGCGTGCGCGTCACGTCGTCGTCGGTGTGCGCGATCGAGATGTAGAACTTCTCGTTGGGATTGACGAGGAGGCCGCGCTTCAGGAGTTCGATTGCCCAGCGATATCCGAGATTCTTGTCGGCGGTCGTGAGGTCCATCCACGTTCGAAGCGGACGGTCGGTGAAGCGAACGCCGAACACCGCGTCCTCGCCGGGCGCCTGCACGGCAAAGCCGTGCCGCGTGCCGGACTCCACGATGCCTTCGCGAAGACGACGGCCTGTACGATGCAGCCGGTCGTATACGCCCGGCTGGCGCAGCACGTCGAGCGCGGCGCATCCCGCGATCGCGCACACCGGGTTGCCGTTCAACGTGTGCGTCGCCCACACGACCTGCTCGCGCGGCCTGGAGCGCGCGTCGAGCACGCCCATCACGTCCGCGCGCCCGGCGATCGCCGCGAGCGGGAAGCCGCCGCTCACCGCCTTGCCGTAGCACGCAAGATCGGGCACGACGCCGTACTTCTCCTGCGCGCCGCCCCACGCGATGCGAAAGCCGGTGACGATCTCGTCGAACACGAGCACGATGCCGTGGCGCGTCGTGACGTCGCGAAGCGCCTGCAGGAAACCGGGCTCGGGCAGCAGCACGCGCTGCAGCGGCTCGACCATCACGGCGGCGAGCTCGTGCGCATGCGTCTCGATGAGCGAGACGGCGCGGCCGATGTCGTTGAACGGCGCGACCAGCACCGTGCCGCCGGTCTCCGCCGGCACGCCGATCGAATCGGGCAGCGCGCGCGGATACGGCGAAGGTGTGGAGGGCACCGTGCCCCACAGGCCGTAGTCGTGCATGCCGTGCCACGCGCCCTCGAACTTCATGACCTTGTTGCGCCCGGTGAACGCGCGCGCCATGCGCAGGCAGTAGAACGTGGCTTCCGTGCCGGAGCCCGTGTAGTGGACGGCGTCCGCGCACGGGATCGCGTCGACCAGCTTGCCCGCAAGCTCGATCTCGGGCTCGTTCAGGAAGTAGAACGTCGTGCCCTTGCGCAATTGCGCGGCGACCGCCTCGGTGATCGCCGGATGCGCGTGGCCGAGCAGCGCAGGTCCGGATCCGAGGTGATAGTCGATGTACTCGCGCCCGGCGACGTCGAACACGCGGCTGCCTTCACCGCGCTCGACGACGAGGTTCAGCTCCGGCGGCAGCACGAAGAGCCCGAGTCCGCCGCCTGCGATATCGCGGCCCGCGCGCTCGAGGAGTTGCGATTGACGCTCGCGTGGTGTCATGGGTTCGATCCTCGAAGCGGTGTCCAGGTGACGACGTGCGGGCAATGGTCCGAAGGGAGCGCCACGTCGCGGCCTCCGCGCAGCGGGTCGCCCGACTCGTTCGTGTAGTTGATGGCGCGCATGGTGAGCGCAGTCGGTGCGAGCCGCTTCTTGAGCGACTCCGAGATGACGACGTGGTCGATGCCGTCGTGCGTGAGGTCGCCGCGGGCGCCCGCGATGCTGCAGTCGCCGGACGAGCCCTTGCGGGATCGCGCCGCTGCGGCCCTGGTCTGCAAAGCGTGCGCGCCAGAGCACCGCGCCCGGCGGATCGTTGTCGTTGAGCTCGGGGAACATCGCACGCGTGCGCGCGTCGCAGCGCACGTCGACGCGCGCTCCAGCCCGCTCGATCGTGCAGCGGCCGAGCGGAGCGCTCGCGACGGTGCCGTCGAGGCGCGTCTTGTACGTCGGCGACTCGGCGACCGGCTCGCGCAGGATGGTCCTGTTGAAGTCGCCCATCACCGCGAAGTCGTGCGAGGCGTTGGCGTCGATCCATGCCTCGAGCGACGGAAGCTGGTAGCGCAACAACGCGCAGTCGGCAGTGATGGCGTCCTGCCGGGCGTCGCTCAGCACCGCGTCCTTGGCCGCGAGCGGCACGTCGAGGTCGCGGCTGCGGCAACCCGCCTTCAAGTGCACGACCAGGATGCGGACCGGCTTGCCGCCGACGTCCACGGTGAACGCGAGTCCCGGCCGCAACGGACGGTCCGCGAGGCCGCTGTCGGCGAGCGACGCCACGAGCGCAAGCCCGCGCACGTCCGCGCTGCGCCGCCACGCGATACCCACGTGCTGCGCGATCGACGGCGCGCCCGGAAGCTCGCGCGTCGTCGCCACCGACCAATTGGGCGGCAGGATCGCGCGCACCGCGCTGGCATCGAATACCTCCTGCAGCGCGACGAGGCGGACGCCCATCGCGTCGAGGCGCGCCCACATGGCGCGAAGGGCGTCGAGCTTCTTCGCGTAGCGCGCAGGCTGCGCGAGGTCCAGCGTCTCGCGGCAGGGATGATCGTCCGGATAGCGCGCGGCACGGGGCCAGCCGTCGCGATCCGATGCGCACGCATCGGGCGGAAAGGTCATGCCGTTGTGCACGTCGCAGAAGGGCAGGCCCGCGGGCGCCTCTCCCGCGGCCCACCCGGTGCGCTCGCACGCCGCCGTCCATCGCGCGTGCGAGGCAGTGTCCATGAGCCAGTTCATGTTCCACGTCGCAACGGCAAATCCCTGCGCGCACGCGCAGGCGCCGATCGCGAGGACGATCGAGCCCACCAGCGCTCGCAACGCGCGCGACCGTTCACGTATCATCCGGCGATCATACGGGAAGCGCGCCATGGATCGAACCGCCCGCATCACGCTCGTCGCGACCGGACTCGGGCTCTTCATGATCTTCCTCGACGCGCTGATCGTGAACGTGGGCCTGCCGTCGATCCAGGCGAGCTTCAACGTCGGCGAAGCGGGGTTGCAATGGGTGGTGGCGGCCTACAGCCTCGGCATGGCCGTGTTCATCATGACCGCGGCAACGCTCGCCGACCTGCACGGGCGCAGGCTGTGGTACGTGATCGGCATCGCGGTGTTCACGGCGGCGTCGATCGTGTGCGGCCTCGCACCCTCGCTCGACGTGCTGAACGTTGCGCGCGGCGTGCAGGGCATCGCGGCCGCCACCGCCAACGTCACGTCGCTTGCGCTCGTCAGCGCCGCGTTTCCCGAGCCGAAGGACAAGGCGCGCGCCATCGGCATCTGGACCGCGATCGCGAGCGTGGGCACCGCGGTCGGCCCGACCCTCGGCGGCGTCCTCGTCGAGCACTGGGGCTGGCGCAGCATCTTCCTCGTCAACGTGCCGGTCGGCATCGTCGTCGTGTTCCTCACGCTGCGCTTCGTCAAGGAGTCGCGCGACGAGCGGCCGCGCACGCTCGACGTCGTCGGCCAGGCCCTGTTCATGGTGACCGTCGGCGCGCTCGCGTATGCCGTGATCGAAGGCCCGAAGTCGGGCTGGACGTCGGCCCCCATCGCCACGCTGTTCACGATCGCCGCAGTCGCGTGCGCAACGTTCATCTGGTACGAGCGGCGGCACGACGACCCGATGATGGACATGTCGCTGTTCCGCGATGCGGGCTACGCGCTCGCCATCGCGACCATCTGCGCAGTCTTCTTCTCGATCTACGGCATGCTGCTCCTGACCACGCAATATCTCCAGAACGTGCGCGGCTTCACGCCCGAGCAGACGGGCCTCATCATCCTGCCGTTCAGCTTCGCGGTGACGGTGGTGTCGCCGCTGATCGGCCGCCTCGTCGGGCGCTACGGCGCGCGCCCGCCGATCCTCATCGGGCTCGCGTCGCTGATCGCCGGACTCGTCGTCCTGATGCTGGCTGGCCATCGGAGCGCGGCCGTCGTGCTCGCGGGCCTCGGGCTGTGCGGCATCGGCGGCGCGCTGTGCCTCACGCCGATCACGACGATCGCGATGACGTCGGTGCCGCCGCAGCGCGCCGGCATGGCGTCGGGCATCATGAGCGCGCAGCGCGCGATCGGGTCCACCATCGGCTTCGCAGTGCTGGGCTCCGTGCTTGCGGCATGGCTCAATGCGACGCTCGAGCCCGACCTGGCGGCGGTGCTGCCCGACGCGGCCGAGCGCACGGCGGTCGCGCAAACGATCGTGCAAAGCGCCAATCCGCGCGCGCACGTCGCCGAGATCGGGCCGCGCCATCCGATCACGCATCCGGACGCGGCCACGCAGTCGCGCATCGTGGCGGTGGCCGACGGCGACTTCATCGCCGGCATTCGCGTGGCGTTGCTGGTGGCGGTCGCGCTGCTCGCCGCGGTGCTCGCGATCGGGTGGAAGTGGTTTCCGCGCGCAGGCGGCATGATGGCCGGCGCAGAGCGCGAGTCCGTGAAGCTCGCTGCGAGCGAGGAGTGAGCGTCCTAGAGTCGAGGGCCCGTGCCTTCGAACACGACGCTGAAGGGCCGGGGGAGCGAACGCACGTCGGTGACGAGGCGCACGCGCATGAACGAGGACAGCGACTTGAACGCTTCCTTGATCGACGCCGCGCCTTCTGGCTTGCGCATCGAGCGCCCGAAGCGCATGCGTCGTGTCGGCGCGCGCAGGTCCACCACCACGCCCACGGCGAGCGTGGACAGATGGTGCGCGGGAGTCATGTAATCGCCGTGCACGGCGAAGGCGATGACCATCAGGGGGTTGTGCACGTCCTCGTCGTTGATGCGCTCGGCCAGCGCGCATGCTTCGGTGAGCAGTTGCTTGGCCCGCGCGCGCGGAAGCGGCTCGACCACGCGCGCTGCGGCGAGCTCCACGAATTGCGGCGTCAGCCCGTACCCGGTGCGATCGATCGTCGGCGGGTCGAGCAGTCCCTCCGCGACGAATTCCTTGACGAGGGCCTCGGCCTGCGTGGTATCCAGTGAGAAATCGTGGCGAAGGTTGGTGGCGCTCACGCGTGCCCGGTCCGGCGGCAATCCGACGACCCGCGCAAGCGCGCGGCCCGTCGCGGCGCGCAGGTGGACAGGATCGAGACCGAAGTAGCGGCGGTTGGTGAGCAGTGTGCGCTGTTTCATGTGCGCCTTCCTTCCTATGACAATAGCATAGAGGCGGGCACGGCGGAATAGGCGCTTTGGCGTACGACCATGACGACAAGGGGAGTCGATGCGGACGTGGCTGGCGGTAGGCTTGTTCGCGATTGGCGCGCATGCCGGTGCGCAGGCGCCGGGCGAGGGATGGCCGAGCTATGGCGGCGATCCCGGCGGGATCCGTTACTCGCGCGCAAGGCAGATCACGCGCGAGAACGTCGCCAGGCTTTCGCAGGCGTGGGAGTACCGCACGGGCGACGTCTCCGACGGCAAGGGCGCGATCAGCGCGACTTCCTTCCAGGCGACGCCGATCCTGTTCGAGGACACGCTCTACCTCTGCTCGCCTTTCAACCGCGTCATCGCGCTCGATCCGCGCACCGGCACGCCGCGCTGGACGTTCGATCCGAAAGTCGAGATCCGCAAGGACAACCAGACGCGCAAGACCGACGGCGGCGCGCTTCGCTGCCGCGGCGTCGCGGCGTGGGCGGATGCGGATGCGCCCGCATCTGCGCCTTGCTCGCGCCGGATCTTCGAAGGCGTCATCGACGGGCGCCTCATCGCGCTCGACGCGCGTACGGGCGCCGCGTGCGCGGGCTTCGGCAAGGCAGGCACGATCGACCTCAACACGCTCGCGAACTTCGGCGTCGGCCAGGTCAGCATGAGCTCGCCGCCGGCGATCTTCGAGAACCTCGTGATCGTCGGGAGCGCGATCGGCGACAACGTGCGCAACGACATGCCGCACGGCATCGTGCGCGCATTCGATGCGAGGACCGGCGCGCAAGTGTGGTCGTGGGATCCGATTCCGGCGGCGGTCGCCGACAAGACGGGCGCGGGCAACACGTGGGCGCCGATCAGCGTCGATGTCGCGCGCGGCCTCGTCATGCTGCCGACGTCGAGCCCGAGCCCGGACTACTGGGGCGGCGAGCGCACGGCGGAGATGCCGTACACGACCGCGGTCGTCACCCTCAACGCGCGCACCGGCGAGCGCGTGTGGCACTTCCAGACGATCCGCCACAACCTCTGGGATTACGACCTCGCGTCGCAGCCGGCGCTCGTGACGATCCTGCGCGACGGGCGTCCGGCGCGACGCCGTCGTGCAGGCGACCAAGATGGGCTTCGTGTTCGTGCTCGATCGCGATACTGGCGCGCCGCTGTTTCCGGTCACGGAGCGGGCCGTGCCGCGCAGCCACGTGCGCGGCGAGGTCAGCGCACCGACGCAGCCCGTGCCCACGCTGCCGCGCCCGATCGCCAGGCAGTCGATCAAGGCGGAGGATGCGTGGGGCCTCATGTATTTCGATGCGAAGGCGTGCGAGCGCGCGCTCGCTGGTCTCGACAACGAGGGCCTGTACACGCCGCCGAGCGAGCGCGGGGCGGTGGTGTTCCCGCTCTTCGGCGGCGGCAGCAACTGGGGAAGCGTCGCGTACGACCCGGCGAGCAACCTGCTCGTCGCCAACACGATGAATCTGGTCGGGATGGCGCAGGTCGTGCCGCGCGCGCAGTTCGACGGGGTGGCCAAGGCAAATCCCGACGACGAGGCGACCCCGCAGCGCGGCACGCCGTTCGGCATGCGCCGCAAGATCCTCATGTCGTTCCTCGGCGTGCCCTGCAATCCGCCGCCATGGGGCGAGCTCTCCGCCATCGATCTTGCGACCGGCGAGATTCGATGGCGCGTGCCGCTCGGGCAGGTCAAGAAGGGACCCTTCTACACGTTCGAGCATTGGGGGTCGCCGAACATCGGCGGGCCGGTCGTCACCGCGGGCGGCGTGGTGTTCATCGCCGCGACGATGGACAAGAAGGTCCGCGCGTTCGATCTCGCCACCGGCGACAAGCTGTGGGAGGCGCGGTTGCCCGCGTTCGGCATGGCGACGCCGATGACCTACGAGTCGGGCGGCAGGCAATACGTCGTCATCGCCGCGGGCGGGCACGGCGCCCTCGGCGGGTGGGGCGATTCCGTGGTGGCGTTCGCACTGCCGTAGACGACCGCGGTTGGTTGCCGCTTCGACGTCGAATATTCCGCTTGGCGCAGCGATGCGACGGGGCTACGCTGCACCCGAAGCCCGGCTCCGCTGGGGCCGCTTCAACCGGAGATTGCCATGACGACACGACGCATCGCATTCAGTCTCGTTGCTTTTGCGCTTTGCGCTTCCGCGTTTGCAGCACAGGATCCCGCGCAGGTTTGCGCGGTTCGCGCGCAGGGAATTTACGGGTTTCAATGCCATGGCAGCGCATCGAGCGGCGGCCCCCTCGAGCCCGCCACCTTCATCGGCACGGTCGAGGGTCGCTACGATGGCTTCTACGAAGGGTACGGCACGTTCAACACGAGCCAGGGCAGTGCGTCCACGCACGTCGCGGGGTATGCGACCTTCGGCAAGAATTGTTTCGGCCGCGTGACGTACTCGACCAACGAGATCCTCCTGCCGGGAGGCGGCACGGTGCCACTGCCTCCACTCGTGGTCGACTTCGTGCCGGTCGCGAATTTCAACGAGATCCTCGGCATGCCGGTCGCGGAGGCGGGCGTCAACGGCGCCGCGGTGCCGCGACTCGTGTGCCGATTGGTGCGCATCCAACAGGAATAAGCGCGCGTCGCGCGCTCGTGCGCGCGTCCCGCAGGGCCGCCTGCGACGGCATGGTACGGTGGCCCCTTTCTCATTTGTGTCGACATGGCTTCGGTAGAGGTCAGCGAAGAGGAGGGCGTTCGCTACCTCCATTTCGGTTCGCGCTGGATCCAGGGCGCGATGCGCATCGCGCGACCGTACGCCCTCGAACTTCCTTACACGCGCGACATGATGTTTCCGCTCCTGCTGCGCAAGGGTGCGGGGTGGCCGCGCACCGTGCTGTCGATCGGGCTGGGCGCCGGATCGATCGCGCGCTTCCTGCACAGGCACCGTCCTCGCGCCGCGCATACGATCGTCGAGATCGATCCCGACGTGATCGCGTGTGCGCGCCATCACTTCAAGCTGCCGCCCGAGGGTCCGCGGTTTCGGGTGACGATCGACGACGGCAGCGACTACATGCAGGCGGCCGATCGCGATTTCGACCTCATCCTGGTCGACGGCTACGACGCGAAGGGACGCACCGGCATGCTCGACACGCTGCCGTTCTACTGCAACGCGCTCGCGCACCTCGGCGAGCGCGGCGTGCTCGCGACGAACGTGCTCACGCGCAGGCACGGCTATCGCGGAAGCTGCGAGCGCCTCGAGGCTGCGTTCGCGGGACGCGCGATGGCGCTGCCCACGTGCGAGAGCGGCAACGTGATCCTGCTCGCCGGCGCCGGCGAGCCGATCGACCTCGATGTCGACGAGCTTCTCGCGCGGGCGCGGCGCCTGCGCAAGGACACGGGACTCGATCTCGTGCCGACCGCGACGCGATGGTCGAAGGGACGGGCGGGCGTGCTGCTCTGACGCTAGACGAGCGATTGGGTGTCCGCGTCCACCGGCAGCGCGTGACCGGAGATGTTGGCGCCCGCCGTGGAGGCGAGGAACACGATCGCGTTGGCGATGTCGTCCGCCGTGACGAGCCTTTGGAGCGAGGTCTTGGCGAGCGCCTCGTCGCGCACGACGGCAGGATCGACGTTGCGCAGCGCGGCCTTGCCGGCGAACACGCGCTCGATGCGCTCGCCCGCCACCGCGCCGGGGCAGATCGCGTTGACGCGAATGCCGAATCCGCCGAGCTCCATCGACAGCGACTTGGTGAGGCCGATGACGCCCCACTTCGAGGCCGCGTAGGGCGTGCGGTTGGGAAAGCCGAACCGTCCGGCGGCGGACGACAGGTTCGCGATGCTCGCGTTCGCGCTCGTCTTGAGCAGCGGGATGGCGCGCTGCGCGCACAGGAACTGCCCGGTCAGGTTGACGGCGAGCGTGCGCTCCCACTCGGCCAGCGTGATGGCCTCGCACGGCGCGGTGGGACCCGCGATGCCAGCGTTGTTGACGAGCGCATCGAGCCCGCCGAGCGAGCGTTGCACGTCCTCGAACAGGGTCGCGACGGCTGCGGGGCTCGAAACGTCGCACACCGTCGCGCCCATCGCGCCGCGCAACGGGGAAAGCCCCGACTCGTCGACGTCGCACACGTGCACGCGCGCGCCTTCGCGCAGGAATGCGTGGGCGGTCGCGAGTCCGATGCCCGAGGCGCCGGCGGTGACCAGCACGCGAAGGTCGCGAATTCCAAGGTCCATGGCTGCTCCGTCTACGTCAGGCGTTCGAGGGAAAGGATGTAGTCCGCGGCGGTTTCGATGTCGCTGACGAGCGCTCGTCGCGCGGCGGGGCCGTCCTGGCGCGCAAGCGCCTCGACCAGGCCCGCATGATGCTCGTATGCCGCCAGCGCATGCAGTCGCTGCGGACCCGAGCGAAGATCGAGATTGAGGACCGGACCGATCTGCAGCCAGAGTCCTTCGATGAGCGCAAACAGCGCGGGCATGCGCGCCGCGGCGTAGACCGCGAAGTGGAGGTCGCGGTTGGCGCGAATCGCCGCACGCAGGTTGGGACGCGCGCCGCGCGCCGCGGCGCAGAAGCGCTCGTGGAAGCCGCGGACCGCCGCGAGCTCGCGCACGGTCACGCGCGCGGCGGCGTGCTCGGCCGCCATGCCTTCGAGGGAAACGCGAATGGTGCGCAGCTCGACGAAGCGCGAGCGCGTCATCAGCGGCACGCGCGCGCCGCTCTGCGGGCGCACCTCGAGCGCGCCGTCCGCGGACAGCCGCTCGATCGCCGCGCGCACGGGCATGGGGCTCATGCGGAAGCGGGGCGCGAGCTCGCGCGCCGAGAGCCGGTCGCCCGGCGCGACCTGACCCGAGATCAGGAGCTCGCGCAGGCGGGCGTACGCGCGGTCGGCGAGCGTCGCGCGGGCAGTGACGGCAGGTGTGGTGGCGACGCTCATCGCATCGATACGGTTGCTTTGACAAGCCAGCGACTTAAGATTATAACTGCGATCGCAGTTATAAGAGCGGGTCCTGACCGCAGCGAATCGGAGGAGGCATCCATGACAGAGTCGACGGGCCGCGGACGCCGCGGCTTCATCCAGGCGGCAGCCGCGACCGGTGCGCTCGGTGCGCTGGGATTTCCCGCCATCTCGCGCGGACAGGCGGAGGCCATCCGCATCGGCCACCTGACGCCCCGAACGGGCTTCCTGGGTCCTCTCGGCGAGTACGCGGTCATGGGCGTCAATCTCGCCGCCGAGGAGATCAACGCGAGCGGCGGCGTGACGGGGCGCAAGATCGAGCTCATCGCCGAGGACAGCGTCAATCCGCAGACCGCGTCCACCAAGGCGCAGCGCCTGATCGAGCGCGACAAGGTCGCGGCCATCGTGGGCGAGATCAGCTCCGCGTCCGGGCTCGCCATCGCGCAAGTCGCGCAGCGCAACAAGATCCTGTTCTTCAACACCGGCTGCAATTCCGACGAGCTGCGCGGCAAGGCATGCAACCGGTACATGTTCCATACCGAGGCGGCCAACACCATGTACGTCTACGCCGCAGGGCAGGCGCTGCTGCGCGACGGCCTCGTCCGGGGCAAGAAGTGGTACAGCCTCACGGCCGACTATGCATTCGGCCACGATCTGCTGAAGGCCGCCAAGCGCTTCATGACGGCGAACGGCGGCGAGTTCGCGGCGGACGAGCTCGTGCCCACCGACGCCACCGACTTCTCGCCTTATCTCCTCAAGATCCGCAACGCGAAGCCGGACCTCGTCGTGTCGAACCTCGCCGGCGCGCAGATCACGAACTTCATGAAGCAGTACACGGAGTTCGGCCTGCCGTTCCCGGTCGCGGGCTTCGGCTTCGACACGGCGGTCGCGTGGGGCGCGGGCAAGGGCAACCTCACCGGCATCTGGCCGCTCGTGTGGAGTCATCTCGAGCCCACGCCGACGGCGCGCCGGTTCGTCGACGCGTTCACCAGGAAGTACGGCAAGCCCCCGGACAACCAGGCGTGGGGCGACTACCTGTCGCTCAAGCACCTCGCGCAAGCGATGAACGAGTTGAAGACGACCGACTCGACGAAGGTTGCCGAGCACATGGAGAAGGGTGCGAAGTTCGACGTGCTGAAGACGCGCGAGGGCTATTACCGCAACTGGGACCATCAGCTCATGCAGCAGATGTACACCGTGCGCTTCCTGCCGGCCGCGCAGGTGACCAATCAATGGGACCTGTTCGCGATGTCGGCGCCGGTCCCGGCCGACAACCAGAGCCTGGAAGTGATCGCGCCGACGCGCGAGGACAACAACTGCACGATGCCCGCGTGACCGTCGCGCGGTAGACGCGGCATGGTGCTCGTGCAGGTGCTCGAGCAGGTCATCAACGGCCTGCTCGCCGGTGCGTACTACCTGCTGATCGCGCTGGGCCTGTCGCTCATCTTCTCGCTGGGCGGCCTCGTCAATCTGGCGCACGGCGCGTTCTACGCCATCGGCGCGTATCTCGCCGTGAAGCTGGCCCCCGCGGTCGGCTTCGGCGGCGTGTTGCTCGTGTCGCCGATCCTCGTGGCCTTGATCGGCCTCGTCATCGAGCGCTTCCTGTTCCGCCGCTTCTACCGCGCGGACCCGTCGCTGGGGCTGCTCCTGACCTTCGGCCTCGCGATGGTGGCCGAGCAGACGCTGCGCGTGGTGTTCGGTGCAGCGCCGCTGCCGTTCGCCATTCCGGATGCGCTGCGCGGGCAACTCCTCGTCGGCGATTTCATCTATTCGCGCTACCGGCTCGTCATGCTCGCCATCGCCGTCGTCGCGGTCGCCGCGTTGTGGTACCTCCTGCGGCGCACACCCTTCGGCCGCGTCGTGCGCGCGGGCGTGCAGAACCCCGACATGGTGGCGGCGCTCGGCATATCGCTGTCACCGTACATGACGGCGGTGGTCGGCATCAGCGTGGCGCTCGCGGCGCTCGCCGGCGTTCTGCTCGCGCCGATCACCGGCGTTCATCCGGCGATGGGCTCGGAGATCCTCACCGCGTCGTTCGTGGTGGTGGTCATCGGCGGCCTCGGGTCGTTCTGGGGCGTCGTCTGGGCTGCGCTCATCGTCGGCGTCGTGCGCGGGCTCACGGTGTACTTCATGCCCGCGGCGGCCGAGGCGTCCATGTACGTGCTGATGCTTCTCGTGCTGCTGTTGCGTCCGCGCGGGTTGACGGGCGAGCGCATCCAGCGATTCGAATAGCGTGCTGCGCTCGCCACTCCTCGTTGCAGCACTTGCGCTGGTCGCGCTGCCGTTCGCGTTGCTCGCGGGCGGCCTCACGTTGACGAGCGCCACCGACGTCGTGATCTTCGCCGTCGCGTGCATGGCGCTCAACATCCTGGTCGGGCATACGGGCCTCGTGTCGTTCGGTCACGGCGCGTGGTTCGGGCTGGGCGCTTATGCAGCGGCGCTCACGCAGAAGTACTGGTTTCCCGGTTCCGTGCTGTGGCCGGCGCTGACGGCCGTTGCGATGCTCGCGCTGCTCGTGCTGCCCATCGGCTTTCTGGTGCTGCGCCGGCGCGGCGTGTACTTCTCGCTGCTCACGCTCGCGTTCTCGGCACTGACGTATTCGATCGCGTTCCGCTGGTCCTCGTTCACGGGCGGCGAGAGCGGGCTCGGCGGCGTCACGCGTGCGACGTGGGCCGGCGTCAACCTCGACGACGCCTGGGTCTACTACGTCCTGGTGGCAATGGTCGCGCTCGCCGTGGCATGGGCGTTGATGCGCTTCCATCGATCGGCCATCGGCACGGTGCTGGTCGCGATTCGCGAGAACGAGCAGCGTGCGCAATTCCTGGGCTACGCCACGAATCGCTACAAGCAGATCGCATACGGCGTGTCGGCGGTGCTGACCGGATGCGCGGGCATCATGTCCGTGTTCCATCATCGGTTCGCGTCCGCCGATCCAACCTCGGTGACGTTCTCCGGAGAGCTTCTCGCCATGGTCATCATCGGCGGCATGCGAAGCTTCCTCGGCCCGGCGCTGGGCGCGCTCTTCTACATCCTGTTCCGCGAGTACCTGTCGATCTGGACACCCAACTGGCTCCTGTGGTTCGGCCTCGCGTTCATGGCGTTCATCGTGTTCTCGCCGACCGGCCTCGTGGGGGTGTGGCGGCGTCTGACCGAGCCGGCGCGGCCGAAGGTCGTCGAAGCGGCGGCGATGTCCACGCGCGCGATCGAGCACGGCGTGCCGCTGCCGGCGTTCCTCCGCCACGACGACATCGGTGGCGGTGTCGTGCTGTCGGCCCGCGACCTCGCGAAGTCCTTCGGCGGCATCAAGGCCGTCTCGAAGGCATCCGTCGAAGTGTCCGCCCGCACGCTGCACGCGTTGATCGGACCCAACGGCGCGGGCAAAACGACGGTGTTCAACCTCATCACCGGCATGTTCGCGCCCGACCGCGGAGACATCAGCATCCTGGGCAAGCCACTCGCCGGATTGCCGTCGCACGCGATCGCCAACGCGGGCCTCGGCCGCTCGTTCCAGATCACCAATCTCTTTCCGGGGGTGTCGGTGCACGAGAACGTGCGGCTCGCGGTGCAGGCGCGCGACGCCTCGCACTTCGACGGCCTGGCCGATGCCAGGCGCAACGACCGGGTCATGGCGCGAACGGCCGAGCTCGTGCGCTTCCTCGGACTGTCGGGCATGGAGCACGCCGAGGCGGGCACGCTTTCGTACGGCGGACAGCGATTGCTCGACATGGGGCTGGCGCTCGGTGGCGCCCCGCGCGTGCTGCTGCTCGACGAGCCGCTCGCCGGACTCGCCGCCGCCGAGCGCGAGCGCGTCGGCGCGCTGATCAAGCGCCTGTCCGCCGACCTTCCGGTCCTGCTCGTGGAGCACGACATCGATCGCGTGTTCGCGCTGGCCGACCGCGTGACGGTGATGAACGACGGCCTCGTGCTGCTGGACGGCACCGCTGCCGACGCGCGCGACAGCGCCGCCGTGCGCGAGGTGTACATCGGCTCGGGCACGGCGGCGCTGGCCGCCACCGCCCGCGGCGACGCGTCGGCGAGCCAGCGGCCGCGACTGCTGTCGCTCGATCGCGTCGACGCGTTCTACGGCAAGAGCCATATCGTGAAGGAGGCGTCGCTCACCGTCGGCGAGCACCAGATCGTCGCGCTGCTCGGCCGCAATGGCGCAGGCAAGTCGACGCTCCTGAAGACGATCCTCGGCATCGTGCCCGCGGCCTCGGGCAACATCCGCCTTGGCGACATCGACCTCGCGGGCAGGGCGGCGGCCGCCAACGCACGCAGCGGCATCGGGTACGTCCCGCAGGGCCGCGGCCTCTTCGCGGGCATGAGCGTGCGCCACAACCTCGAGCTCGGCCGCCTCAAGCGCCGCACGGGTGCCGGCATGGCCTGGTCGGAGGAGAAGGTCCTCGAGTTCTTCCCGCGGTTGCGCGACCGGCTCGACACGCCCGCCGACTACCTGTCGGGCGGGGAGCAGCAGATGGTTGCGGTCGCCCGCGCGCTGTCCGGTCACGTGCGCGTGCTGCTCCTCGACGAGCCGTTCGAAGGTCTTGCGCCGACGGTCATCGAGGAGCTCTTCGAAGCGTTCGATCGTTTGCGCGAGGAGCTGTCGGTCGTCATCGTCGAGCATAATCTCGATCTCGTGCTCGCACTGGCCGACGAGGCCTACGTGCTCGAGCGCGGCAGCGTCGTGCATCACGGGCCGGCGGCGGCGCTGCGCGACGACCTCGAGTTGCGCCGCCGCGTCTTGTGGATGTGACACATGCTGGATAGCAACGCGATGAATGGAACTGCCGCAGTGATCGGCGCCGGCCTGATCGGCCGCGCATGGGCGATGGTGTTCGCGCGCGCCGGATGGCACGTGCGGCTGCACGACAGCGACGCGGCCCAGCTCGCCGCCGCTCGCCGGCTGATCGCTGCAAGTCTCGCCGAGCAGGAAGCGGCGGGCCTCGTCGTCGACGCCGCGCAAGCGATCGAGCGCATCGACGCTTGTCCGGCCATCGAAAACGCGCTCGCAGGTTGCGACTGGGTGCAGGAGAACCTTCCCGAGCAGGTCGAGATCAAGCGTACCGTGTTCGCTCGCCTCGACAAGCAAGCGCCCGCGAACGCCGTGCTCGCGAGCTCCACGTCCGCGATTCCCGCTTCGCAGTTCACGCAGGACCTCGAGCGTCGCGCCCGGTGCCTCGTCGCGCATCCGGTCAATCCGCCGCATCTCGTGCCCGTGGTCGAGCTGTGCGGCGCGCCGTGGACGAGTGCGGCGACGCTCGCACGCGCGCGCGAGGTGATGACCGCCGTCGGACAGGTGCCCGTCACCGTGCGCCGCGAGGTGGACGGATTCGTCCTCAATCGCCTGCAGGGCGCGCTCCTCACCGAGGCGATGCGGCTCGTCGCCGAGGGTTACATCTCACCCGAAGATCTCGACAAGACGATCGCCCACGGACTCGGCCGCCGCTGGTCCTTCATGGGGCCGTTCGCCACGATCGAGCTCAATGCGCCCGGCGGCGTGCCCGATTACTGCGCGCGCTACAGCGGCTTCTATCGCAGGCTCGCAGCCGACCCGCCGTCGCCGGACGTGTGGACGGGCGAGGCCGCGGCGCGCGTTGCCGCGGCGCTCGGGCCCGCGCCATCGCGCGACGAGCAGGAGCGTCGCACGCGAGTGCGGGACCGGCGCCTGCTCGCGCTCGCGCGGCACCAGCGCGAACAACTCGATTGACCGATTGAGGAAACCGTCATGGCCGCAACCCGCAAAGTCATCATCACCTGTGCGATCACGGGCTCGATCCACACGCCTTCGATGTCGCCGCACCTGCCCGTGACGCCCAGGGAGATCGCCGACGCAGCGGTCGCTGCCGCCGAGGCGGGCGCGGCCATCGTGCACCTGCACGCGCGCGACCCGGTCGACGGCCGCCCGACGCAGGATCCCAGGTACTTCCGCGAGTTCGCGCCCGACATCCGCAAGCGGTCGAACGTGGTGATCAATTTCACCACCGGCGGCGCTGCGACGATGACGATCCACGAGCGCCTGCGTCCCGCGCTCGAGCTCAAGCCCGAGGTCGCGTCGCTCAACATGGGATCGATGAACTTCGGCCTCTATCCGATGCTCGAGCGCTTCCGCGACTTCAAGTTCGACTGGGAGCGCGAGTACCTGAAGACGTCCGACGACCGCGTGTTCAAGAACACGTTCAAGGACATCGAATACATCCTGACGTCGTGCGCGGACAACGGGACGCGCTTCGAGATCGAGTGCTACGACATCGGCCACCTGTACACCGCGCACCACTTCTTCATGCGCGGGACGGTGAAGCCGCCGCTCTTCATCCAGAGCGTGTTCGGGATCCTGGGCGGCATCGGGCCGCACCCGGACGACGTCGCGCACATGAAGCGAACCGCCGACCGGCTCTTCGGCGACAACTATCGATGGAGCGTGCTCGGCGCGGGCCGCAACCAGCTGCCGATCGCGGCGATGTCGGCGGCCATGGGCGGCAACGTCCGGGTCGGTCTCGAGGACAGCCTCTGGATCGGTCCCGGCAAGCTCGCCGAGTCGAACGCCGCGCAGGTCCGCGCGGTGCGGCAGGTCATTGAGGGATTGGGCCTGTCGGTCGCAACGCCCGACGAAGCGCGCGAGATCCTGGCGCTCAAGGGCGCCACGAACGTCGGGTTCTAGCTTCTAGTCGAGCGCCGAAAGGATCGTCGCCGTCGCAGATGCGCCGATCCGGCTCGCGCCGGCTTCGATCATCGCGCGCGCATCGGCCAGCGTGCGAATGCCGCCGGACGCCTTGACGCCGACACCGGAGCCGACTTCCGTGCGCATGAGCGCCACGTCGGCGGCGGTCGCGCCGCCTGCCGGATGGAATCCCGTCGACGTCTTGACGAACGCCGCACCGGCATCGACGGCGATGCGGCAGGCGAGCCGCTTTTGCGCGTCGGTGAGCGCGGCCGTCTCGAGGATCACCTTTACGGGGATTCCCTGCGCGGCGCGAACGACCGCAGTCACGTCGTCGAAGGCCTTGGCCGCTTTCGCCGCCGATCAGCGCGCCGAAGTGCATCACGGTGTCGATCTCGCGCGCGCCGTCCGCGATCGCCTGCCCGGTGGCGCGTGCCTTGGTGTCCGCCGTGTCGCAGCCGTGGGGAAATCCCACGACGGAGATGACCGTCGCACCCGTGCCCGCAAGCGATGCCGCCGCAAGCGCGACCCAGCACGGCTGCACGCAGTAGTACGCGACGTTCCACGCGCGCAGCACGTCGACGCCCGCCGCGATGTCCTGTGCGGTCGTCTCGGGCTTCAGGACCGAGTGATCGATCATGCGCGCGAGCATCAAGCGCGTCACTTGAGCCTCCCGATGCGTTCGTTCAGGTACTGCGACAGCTTCGCCGCATCGGCGATCTCCGGCGCAGTGTCGGGAACGCCGTGGTAATAGACGACGAGCGCCGGCGCGCCCGCGCGTGCGTCGCTTTCGCTTGCGTAGAACCGGAACTCGGTATTCGGATGGTCGCCGAAGGTGCCGCGCGCCATGCGCACGTCGTAGGTCGCGTCGACCATGGTCGGCGCCACGCGCACGAGCTCAGCCTTGGTGAACGGGTCCGCGCCGACCACGGAAAGCCATGGATACTTCGCGCGATCGACGGCGACGCGCACGACGACGAACGTCGACGATTCCGCCGTGCCGCGGGCAACCGCCCATGCGAGCGCGACGCCGGGCGTCGAGAAGCCGTCTCCGCTGCCGTGCAGGGACGGCGGCGCGGCGATCGCCTGCGCGACGAACGCGAATGCGACGAGCCACCTCATCCGTCGCGCTCCGGCAACACGGTGAGAGCGCCATCGGCGAGCCGTAGTCCGACGGTCGCGCCTTCGTCGGCGTGCTCCACGCCGCTCGCGCTGTGGCGCACCGCCTGCAGCGTTATATCGCCACACGCGAGCGTGTACTCCGTCTTCTCCCCCAGGAACATGCGCGAGCGCACGACCGCCGTCAGCGGCGCGCCCGCGGCGGCAACGATCTCGATGGACTCGGGACGCAGCACGAGGCGCACGGCGGTCCCGGCGCGCGAGACTGCGGCCGATGCGCGCGCACGCAGCGAGGTGCCGAGCGCTTCGACGGTCGCGACGTCGCCCTCCACGCCAAGGAGGCGTGCAGGCACGAGGTTGACGCGCCCGACGAACGTCGCCACGAATTCGCTGCCGGGGCGGTAGTAAAGGTCCTCGGCGGTTCCCTCCTGCACGACGCTGCCGGCGCTCATCACCGCGATGCGGTCGGACACGGCCATCGCCTCCTCCTGGTCGTGCGTCACGTAGACGGTCGTGATCGCGAGCCGTCGCTGCAGGTCGCGGATCTCGGTGCGCATCTGCACGCGCAGCTTCGCGTCCAGGTTCGAAAGCGGCTCGTCGAACAGCAGCACGCGCGGCCGGATGACGATCGCACGCGCGAGCGCCACGCGCTGCTGCTCGCCGCCCGAGAGCTGGCTCGAGAACTGGTGCTCGTAGCCCGCGAGCCCGACGAGCTGCAGGACGTCTCGCACGCGCGCCTCGATCTCGCCTGCCGGCAACGCGCGCACGTGGAGGCCATAGGCGACGTTGTCGGCAACCGAGAGGTGCGGAAACAGGGCGTAGTTCTGGAACACGAAGCCGATGTTGCGCTGGTTCGCGGGCAGGCTCGTGACGTCCTGGTCGCCGAAGCGAATGCGGCCTTCGTCCGGCGTCTCGAATCCGGCGATCATGCGAAGCGTCGTCGTCTTGCCGCAACCCGACGGCCCGAGCAGCGTGAGGAATTCGCCGGGCGCTACGGCGAGCCGCACGTCGCGCGCAGCGTAGACCTCGCCCTTCACGCGGTGCGAGAAGCGCTTGGACACACCGTCGACGTGGACGGCGATGGCGTCGCCGCTCACGACAGGAGACTCGTCACGCGCGCGGCGCCCGGTGCGTGCAGGCGGCGCATGCACCAGCCGATCGCCGCGATCACCGCGAACACGACGACAACCACGAACACACTGAACGCCGCCGCAGGCCCCAGCGCCAGCTCGGTCATGTTCTCGAGGATCTTCACCGTGATGAGCGTCCACCCGATCGAGACGAGGAAGATCGTCGCGCTGATCGCCGTCATGGAGCGGATGAACACGATGCCGAGGCCGGCGAAGAACGCGGGCGCGATCAACGGCAGCGTCACGCGGCGGAAGGTCGTGCCGCTGCGGGCGCCCAGGCCTTGCGATGCTTCCTCGAGGCTCTTGTCGATCTGCGAGAGCAGCGCGATCGTCGCGCGGATGCCGGTGGGTCCATAGCGGAACACGTAGCACGCGACGATGATCAGCGCCGTCCCGGTGAGCACGAGCGGCTCGTCGTTGAAGGCAATGAGATAGGCAATGCCCACGATGGTGCCGGGCAGCGCGTAGTTGACCATCGACAGGAGCTCGAGCGTGCGGCGCCCGAAGAACTCCTTGCGCGCGACGAGGTACCCCATGAGGATCCCGTAGAGCCCGCCCAGCGGCATCGCAAACGCGGCGATGAGCAACGTGTCGCGGATCGCCTGCATGCCGCCGGTGAAGATCGCCTTGTAGTGGAGGAGCGTGAACGCGTGGTTGGCGCCGAGCGCCATGACGAGCGACGCGTAGAGCAGCAGCGCATAGAAGTAGACCACGACGAGCGTGACCAGCGCGCACGCCGAAAGCAGCGCGACGCGCACGCCGGGCGAGACGCTGTCGAACGCCGTCTGTCCCGCGCCTTTGCCGGTGACGGTGACGTAGAAGCGGCGCGACACCCAGTAGCGCTGCAGCACGAATACGATCAGCGCCGGCAGCAGCAGCACGAACGACAGGGCAGCGCCGCCGCGCAGGTCGAAGAGCCCGGTGATCTGCAGGTACGCCTGCGTGGGCAGCACCGGAAACTGGTTGCCCGCGAGGATGAGCGGCGTCGCGAAGTCGGCGAGCGAGGCCGCGAACAGGAGCAGGAACGCATTGGCGATGCCGGGGATGGTGAGCGGCACCGTGACCGTGCGGAACACGCGCCAGCGCGACGCGCCGAGCGAGCGCGCCATGCCCTCGACGTTGGAGTCGATCGCGGTGAGCAACGGTCGCAGCGTGAGGTACGCGATCGGGAAGTAGGTGAAGGTCTCGGATGCGAGCGTGCTCGTGAGGCCGTAGACCGTGACGCCCTTGATGCCGAGGAGCTCGTACGTGATGAGGCCGCGCGGCCCGAACGAGAAGATCATGGCGATCGCGGTCGTGAACGGCGGCGACACGAGCGGCAGCAGCACCGCCGCGTCGACCGTCGTCAGGAGCCATCGCGGCAGGCGCGCGCGCGCCGCCGTGAACGCGAACAGGAATCCCAGGAGCGTGCCGCCGATGCCCACGAGGGTCGCGAGCAGCAGGCTGTTCCAGAACGCGCGAAGCTGGTTGCGGTCGGTGAGGACCTTGTCGAGGCCGGCCGCGCTGAACGTGCCGTTGTCCATCACGACGCGCGCGAGCAGCATCGCGAGCGGGTACACGACGAACAGGCCGACGCAGGAGCCACAGGACCAGCGACGTGGCGGCGACGGTACGGTCGCGCGGCGGCCGTCGTCGCGTTCGAGGCGCGGAGATCGCCTACTGCTCCGGCAGCACTTCCGCGACCCAGCGGTCGACCACCTTCTTGCGATTGGCGCCGGCGTACGCGGCGTCGATCGGGAAGATGTTGGCCCCCTTGAGCACGGCCGCGAGGCTGGGCTCGAGCGCCACGTCCGGATGCGCGGGGACGAAATTGATCTTGTACTTCGCGAACTGGTTCTGCATCGCGGGCGAGGTCGCCCAGTCGATGAGCTTCTTCGCGGACTCGGGATTCTTCGCGCCCTTGATGAGCGCGATGCCTTCGGCCGCCGTGCCGATGCCTTCCTTCGGGAAGCTGATCGACACGTCGTAGCCCTTCGCCTTCGTGTCGAGCGCGTCCACGATGAAGAAGATGCCGCCACCCGCCTGGCCGAGGCCGACCGGCAGCGTGCCGCCGCCGCCGCTCTTCGTGTAGAGCTGCACGTTCGGACGCAGCCTCTTCATGTACGCGAACGCCTTGTTCTCGTCGCGTCCGTTGACCTCGAGCACCGAGAAGATGCGCGTGACCGCCGTTCCGGACGTGCGCGCGTCCGCCATCTGGAGCATGTTCTTGTACGCGGGATTGAGAAGGTCGTCCCACGACGCGGGCGCCTTGAGGTTGTGCTCCTTCAGGAACTTGTCGTTGGTCATGAACACGAGCGGGTCGTCGGCGATCGCCACCCACTGGCCGTCGGCGTGCTTCATGCGCGCGGGCAGCCTGGCGAAGGAGGGCGGCTTGTACGATTCGAACACGCCTTCGTTGATCCCCGCGGCGAACGTCTCCACCGGTCCGCCGAACAGGACGTCGACGCGCGGATTGCCCTTCTCCGCCATGACGCGCGCGAGCGCTTCGCCCGAGCTGAATCGCACGAAGTTGACCTTGATGCCGGTTGCCTTCTCGAACTCCTCGAACATCGGCCGCGCCCAGTTCTCCGGCCAGATCGAATAGACGTTGAGCGTTTCCGCGGCAAGCGCCGGCAGGCTTGCGCAGGCGAGCGCGACCGCGCACAGAAGACGAGCGAACGGCATGATGGTTCTCCTCCTTCGTGAGACGGGGGTCTACCCCCTCGTCGTCGTGGATGCTAGACGGGGCACTTGCCGACGTAGCCGTCGGACACCGTCGTCTCGTGGTGCGGAGGGGCCACGCCCTGGCCGTCGAACACGATCGGGATCTGGCCGGGCGTGCCGTACTTGCTGTCGGCGCGGCGCTTGTCGTTGATGAGGCGGAAGATGTTCCACTCGTCGTGCGCACCGCGGCTCACGTTCGACGACGCGCGCAGCGCATAGTACTTGCGAAACGCTTCCTTGGTGAGGCCGCCCTGGACTGCTTTCGCGAACTCGGGGTCGGATGCCACGCGCTTGTCGAAGAACGCGTCGAGCTTGCCCATGTCGTTGGTGCCGTCGAAGCCGAAGTAGCGCGCGAAGTCCTGCGGCCCCGCGAACCAGGCGGCGTCGAAGTCGCCCATGCCGTCGGCCCCTTCGAGCACGGCGGTCCACATGACCATGTATTCGGTGCCGCCGCTGCCGCGCGGCAGGTCCGCGTCGGGGTTGGCCGGGTTGAACACGAAGATGTAATCCGCGCCCATGCGCTTCTCGATGGACCGCTTGGTCGCCTCGGCGACTTCCTTGTTCACGTTGAAGTTGCCGCCGCCCGCCGACGTCAGCGGCACGGACAGGTACACCACCGCCTTGCCGGCCTTGCGCTGCTCGGCGATCAGCTGGCGGAACTTGTCGATCTTGCCGCTGATGGCCGACTTGTGCTCGTCGTTGATGCAGTAGCACAGGCCGACCTTGGCGCAATCGGTCACCTTGGCGGCGAGCGCGGGAACAGGCAGGGCAACGAGGACGGCCGCGACGGACAGCACCACGCGCGTGCGGTGGGTCATGGAAATTGCTCCGGGGGCGAACGAGCTTCGACGGTACGCGAGCGGGGCGTCTGCCGTCAACGCCTTGTCCATGCATCCAGCCGGCGCCTCGCCCCGTATCACCCCGAGCGGCCGGAAAAGGGCCGCCTGAACCCTTTTGAGGAGCTTTCATGCGCGGTTTGTCATTGCTTCAAGTCGTGTTCGCCGCATCGGCCACCGTCGGTGCGTCCGCACAATCGATGGACGTGCCGGACGCGGTGCGCGTGCCGGCGGGCCATACCATGTCGATGAAAGTCGTCGGCGTCGGCGAGCTCACGTACGAGTGTCGTGCGAAGGCGAACGATGCCGCGGCGTTCGAATGGGTGTTCGCCGGCCCCGTCGCAAAGCTTCTCGACGGCGCCAACAAGGAAGTCGGCAAGTACTACGCGGGGCCGACGTGGGAAGCGATGGACGGAAGCAAGATCACGGGCAAGCAGGTTGCGGTCGCGCCCGCGGCACCGGGCAGCATCCCTCTGCAGCTCGTGAAGGCCGAGCCTGCGACCGGCACCGGCGCCATGAGCGGCGTGACGTACGTCCAGCGCGTCAACACCAAAGGCGGCGTCGCGCCGTCGGACACCTGCTCGGCACAAACGGTGGGCATGAAGAAGCAGGTGCCCTACCAGGCCGACTACGTGTTCTTCAAGATGTAGGTCGCGAATCGCGCTTGACGAACACGGGCGGCGGGGGGCTCAATAGGGGCATTGCCGCATGGGAGTAGGCGATGCCGATCAGATCCTTGCGTACGATCGTCGCGAAGCAGGCGCCGGTGACGGCGCCCAAGTCGGTCACGGTGCTCGAGGGAGCGCGCGTGATGAAGCAGCACAACATCGGTGCACTGCTCGTCGTCGACGGCACGCGCCTCGTCGGCATCTTCACCGAGCGGGACGCACTGTTCCGCGTGCTCGCGGAAGGGCGCAATCCGCAGACGACGCGCCTCGGCGAAGTGATGACGTCGCAGCCGCAGACGATCCATCCCGACGAGCCGTTCCTGCAGGCGCTGCGGATGATGCACAAGGGACGCTTCCGCCACCTCCCGGTGGTCGAGTTCGACCGGCCGCTCGGGATGGTGTCCGTGCGCGACGCGCTGGACGACGACCTGCACGCGCTCAAGACCTCCCTCGAGCAGCAGGAAGACTCGCTGTACTGATCGCGCGCAGCGATCGCGCACCCGCGGCCCGCACTACAATGCGGGAATGAAACACAACCAATTGCCGGGCACCGCGCTCACGGTGTCCGAGGTATGCCTCGGCACCATGACGTGGGGCGAGCAGAACACGCAGGCGCAGGCGCACGAGCAGCTCGATTACGCCGTCGCGCACGGCATCAACTTCATCGACACGGCGGAGATGTACCCGGTGCCGCCCAACGGGCGCACGCAGGGCCACACCGAGACGATTCTCGGGCACTGGCTCGCCAGCCAGCAGCGCGACAAGCTCATCGTCGCGACCAAGGTGGCAGGCCCCGGCCGGCGCGACTGGATCCGCAGCGGCCGCACCGACCTCACGCGCGACGTCATCGAGGAAGCGTGCGGCACGAGCCTCGCGCGGCTGCGCACCGACTACATCGACCTCTTCCAGATTCACTGGCCGCAGCGCAACGTGCCGCAGTTCGGCGTCGTCGAGTTCGACCCCGCGAAGGAGCGCGCCGGGCCGTCGATTCGCGAGCAGGTCGAGGCGATGGCGGGCCTTCAGAAGGCAGGCAAGATCCGGCACTACGGGCTGTCGAACGAAACCACGTGGGGCGTGTGCGAGTTCCATCGCGTCGCGAGGGAACTCGGCGTTCAGGGCCCCGTCACGACGCAGAACTCGTACAGCCTCCTGTCGCGCAACGCCGACAACGACCTCGCCGAAGCGCTGTATCGCGAGAAGATGTCGCTCCTCGCGTTCAGCCCGCTCGCGATGGGCGCGTTGACCGGCAAGTACATGGGCGGCGCCGCACCCGACGGCGCGCGCTTCACGATGTTCAGCGACTTCGGGATGCGCTTTCGCACGCCGATCGCGTTCGAAGCCGTCGAGGCCTACGCCAAGCTCGCGAAGCGCCGCGGGCTCACGCTCACCCAGCTCGCGCTGGGCTACGTGCGCAGCCGCTGGTTCGTCGGATCGACGATCATCGGCGCGACGTCGATGGCGCAGCTCGCGGAGGACATCGACGCCTTCGTCGACCTCGATGCGTCGACGCTCGCGGAGATCGCCGCGATCCAGGTCCACTACCCGAATCCGTCGCATTGATCACCGTCGACGACCTGCGCCAGGTCCCGCTGTTCCGCGACCTTCCGGACAGCGAGGCGAGCGCCGTGGCGTCTCGCCTCGCCGACATCCACCTGCGGACCGGCGACTGGCTGATCCACGAAGGCGAGCAGCCGTCGTTCTTCCTCCTCCTCGAGGGATCGCTCGAGCTCTTCAAGATGGTGCACGGCATCGAGCGCCGCCTCGACGAGTACGGTCCCGGCGTGTATTTCGGCGAGGTCCCGCTGCTGCTCGGGTCCGCCGCCATCGCGAGCCTGCGCGCGAAGGAGCCCGCGCGCGTGGCGCAGCTCGACCCTGCGGACTTCCGCACGATGTTCGCCGAATGCAGCGTGTTCGCAAGCGAGCTCATCGGCACGATGACGCGTCGCGTGCAGCGCCTGCAACAGCTCGCGCAGTCGTCCGCGCCGCCGAAGCCGGTGATCATCAAGGGGCATCGCTTCGACATCGCGTGCCATCGCATCCGCGACTTCCTGCGCCGCAACCACGTCATTTTCGAATGGGACGACCTCGCCCAGTCGACGCCGCACGCGGACGAGCGCTATCCGCTGGTCACGCTGCCCGACGGCCGGCGCCTCACGACGCCTGCCTTGCGCGACCTCGCGGACGGGCTCGATCTCCAGACGAGACCGCGCAAGGCATCCTACGACGTCGTCGTCGTGGGGGCGGGTCCGGCGGGCCTGGCGGCGGCCGTGTACGGCGCATCGGAAGGATTGTCGACGCTGCTCGTCGAGCGCGAGGCGCCGGGAGGACAGGCGGGCACGTCGTCGCGCATCGAGAATTACCTCGGCTTCCCGACGGGCGTATCGGGCGACGAGCTCGCGACCCGCGCGCTCGCGCAGGCCCGCCGCTTCGGCGCCGAGCTTCTCGTCGCGCGCTGCGCCGACTCGCTGGTGCTCTCCGAAGACCGCGGCAATCACACGGTCGTGCTCGACGGCGGCGAAACCGTTCACACGCGCACGATCATCCTGGCGAGCGGCGTGAGCTGGCGCGAGCTCGACGTGCCCGGCGCGGAGGCGCTCGTCGGTCGCGGCATCTATTACGGCGCCGCGCAGACGGAAGCACAGGGCTGCCAGGGCCAGCGTGTCTACCTGATCGGCGGCGGCAATTCGGCGGGACAGGCGGCCATGTTCTTCTCGGGCTACGCGAGCGAGGTCAAGCTCCTCGTGCGCGGCCCCTCGCTTGCGGACAGCATGTCGCATTACCTCATCGAGCAGCTCGCCACCAAGAGCAATATCGAGGTGTGCACGCAGTGCCGCATCGTGCAGGTGAGCGGCGAGCATCGGCTGGAAGGCGTCACCATCGAGAATCGCGCGACCGGCGCGCTGTCGACCTCGCCAGCGTCGGCGGTGTTCGCGTTCATCGGCGCGGACGCGCGCGCCGAATGGCTGCCGGATGCCGTCATTCGCGATGAAAAGGGCTTCGTGTGCACGGGGCGCGACGTGATGGACCTCGTCGCGCGGCGCGAGGGCAGCTGGCCGCTCGCGCGCGACCCGTTCCTGCTCGAGACGAGCGTCCCCGGCGTGTTCGCGGCGGGCGACGTGCGCCACGGGTCGGTCAAGCGCGTGGCGTCGGGCGTGGGCGAGGGCAGCATGGCCATCGCGTTCATCCATCAATATCTCGCCAACTGATGTGCCCCCACGCTCGCCTCGCTTGCGCTCGGCGTCGCTGCCCCCGAGGGGGCGCAATCAGTTTCTCGGGGCGGCCCTTCGAAACTGATGAACATGCGCTACGCCAACGATCCCGACGGCCGCCGACTTCCGATCAAGCTCGACACGACCACCAACGGCGAGTTCGCACCCATTCCGCTCGACGCCGTGCATCACCACGCGCGAGCGCTCGCGATGGAGCGCGCGGCGCACAACGCGAGGCGAACCGCGAAGTCGCGCCGCGACTTCCTCGTGTCGGCGTGCGGCGCGGCGACCACGCTCCTCGCGTTCAACGACGCGTTCGGCGCTACGGGCGGCGGCTATTACGACCTCCCGCGCGAAGCCGCGCTCGATGCGATGGTCGCCCGGTCGTCGCTCGACAAGGGCGAGTTCGTGTTCGACGTGCAAGGGCACTTCGTGAACCCGACCGGCGCCTGGACGAAATCGCTCCCGCCAACGGCGCAACCGCTGCGCTTCGCCACCAACCGCACGAACTGCACGACGCGCGACGACGCCGGCCTCGCGTCGCTCGGCTGCATCGGCCGCGATGCGTTCCTGAAGGACGTGTTCCTCGACTCGGACACGGACGTCATCGTGCTGTCGTTCGTGCCGTCGACGCGCGAGCAGGAGCCGCTGACGATCGAGGAGGCCGCCGCTACGGCGTCGATCGTCGAGGGGATGAAGGGCACGCACCGCATGCTCGTGCACGGGCGCGTGAATCCCAACCAGGCGGGCGACCTCGAGAGCATGGACATGCTCGCGCAGCAGTACAAGGTCGCGGCGTTCAAGACGTACACGCAGTGGGGGCCGGACGGCAAGGGGTTCTTCCTCGACGACGACGTCGGCATCGCCTTCGTCGAGAAGGCGCGCAAGCTCGGCGTGCGCAACATCGCCGTTCACAAGGGGCTGCCGTTCGGCCCGCAGTCGTACGAGCACTCGACGTGCGTCGACGTCGGCCGGGTGGCGAAACGCTTTCCCGACATGAACTTCCTCATCTACCACTCGGGGTTCGTCGCGGGCAAGCCGGAAGGCGCGTACGACCCATCGCGCACCGACGGCATCGACGCGCTGGTCACGAGCCTGCTCGCCAACGACGTCAAGCCCGGCAGCAACGTCTACGCCGAGCTCGGCTCGACGTGGCGCTTCCTCATGCGCGACCCGGAAGCCTCGGCGCATGCGATCGGCAAGCTCGTCAAGCATTGCGGCGAGGGCAACGTGCTGTGGGGCACGGACTCGATCTGGTACGGCTCGCCGCAGGACCAGATCCAGGCGTTTCGCACCTTCCAGATCAGCGAGTCGCTGGCCGCGCGGCACGGCTACACGCGGATGACGCCGCAGCTTCGCGCGAAGATCTTCGGGCGCAACGCGCTCGCGGTCTACTCGCTTCCCGACAACGTGCTGCGCGAGCACCTGCGCGCCGATCGCGTCACGCGCGAGCGGGAAAACTATCGCAACGCGCCGGACCCGACGTTCGCCACGCGCGGCCCGCGCACGCGCCGCGAGTTCATGAACCTCGCGGCCTGGTCACGCTGATTTCTGCCGCGTCGCGCCGAGCGACGCCAGCACTTCCCCGGCGGCGCGCATGCCGCTTTCCACGGCGCCGTTGAGATAGCCCTGCGATTCCACCGAGGTGTGCTCGCCCGCGAAGTACACGTGGCCGCGCGGCTGCGCCTCCACGCCGTAGAACGACGTGTACTGCCCGGGCTTCACCAGCGCGTACGAGCCGAGCGACCACGGATTGCGATCCCACGCGTTGCGGATCACGCGTCCGTTCCACGCGCGCTCGCTCGCAGGCGCACAGCGCGCGAGCTCGGCGAGCGAGGCGTTGGCCTGCGACTCCATCCCCGTGAGTCCCGCGGCCACCGCGGCGCTGCCGCCGGAGAAGAAATTGAGGATGCCGCTCGTGCCTGGCTGCGCGCGCGTGACTTCCCACGTGGTCTGGAACGACCCGCGCAACCGGTATTCGCCGTTGCTCGCGCCCGGCAGCCAGAAGCGGTCGGCGAACTGCAGCTGGAGCTTGGTGTTGCGTCCCATGCCGAGCTCGTTGATCGAGCGCATCTTGCGCGCGCCGAATCCCGCGTCGCGCAAGTCCACGACGCGCAACAGCGTGAACGGAAGGGCGAGGATCACGCGGTCGGCAATGTCCTGACGCTCCGCGCCGTCGCGCAGCACGACGACGCGATACCGTCCGTCGCCGCGCCGCGACAGCGCCACGAGGCGCGAGTGCGTCTCGATGCCGTTGCCCACTTTCTGCGCGAGCTTCGTCACGACCTGGTCGTTGCCGCCGCGCACGTGATAGCGCTGGTCCGACTCCTCGTAGGGCGAGAAGCGGTCCGCCGGAGATCCTGCGAGCAGCGCCACGACGGTGATCGCGCTGATCTCGTCGGGGTCGCCGCCGAGCTCCTCGCCGTACGCGTTCACGAGGAGCTGGCCCAGGCGCGATGCGCGGCCGCCCGGGACGCGCGAATCGATCCACTGCGCGGCCGACATGCGGTCGAGCACGCGCTGCGCCGGCGTGTGCTTGTCGAACGTGGGGACCTCGTCGCCCACGACCTTCGCATCGTCGGCGAGACGCGGACGAACCGCCGCGAAGTCACGATCGACGTCGGCGGCGGTGTAGGCGGCGCCGTCGAAGAAGAAGAGAGGCTCCGTGCCTTGCGTTTCAGCGGCGATGAGATCGTCGAGCGGCAGGTCGAACTCGGCGCACAACGCGCGGATCTGCTCGTGCGACGTGTCGATGAGCTCGCCGCCGCGCTCGGCCACCTGGCCGTCCGCGAACGTCTCGCGATCGGACCAGCAGCGCCCGCCGAGGCGCGGCGATCCTTCGTAGAGCGTCGCGTGCACGCCGGCCTTTGCGAGCGTGTAGGCCGCCGTCAATCCTGCAAGGCCCGCACCGACGATCACCACGCGCGCCTGCGCCGCGGCGGCGACCGGCGTCCATCGCGGAAGGGCCGCCCCGGCCGCGAGCGCCGACGCGCCGGCGAGAAAGCGGCGCCGTGCGGGCGACGGCGCGGGCGGTCGCGGATCGTGCGCATGCACGATCGCCTGCAACCGCTGCATCAGTGCGCTGCGAGCCATGCGCCGATGGTAACGCCGAAGGTGCGCGCGGGGCGCATGGCATAATGCCCGACCCCTGTCCTCGACGCGTTCTTCGACGTCCCCCGCATGTCCCGCCGCTCGTTCTTCGCCGCCTGTCTCGCCGTGCTCGCCCTCGCGGGCTGCAAGGTCAACACGATCAACTATTTCCCGCCGCACCCCGCGCAGGTGCGCGTGCTGAACCTCATCGAGGATTCGGGCGGCGTCGACGTGCAGATCAACGGCGCCCCCGCATTCACGAACGTGGCGTTCCAGACGGCCACCGGCTACCAGACGTACGACAATGTGTCGACGACGTTCACCGTCACCCTCTCGGGTACGACGACGACCGTCGGCTCGTTCTCGTTCCCGCTCGGCGGCGAGCAGCCGTACACGCTGCTCGTGTACGGCACGACGCTGTCGCCGCTGATCACCCTCGTTTCCGAGGTCGCGAGCGCGCCCGTCAACGGCAACGTGCAGCTGTCGGTGTTCAACGCATCGCAGAACGCGCCGAACGTCGACATCTACGTCACGGCTCCGGGTGTGGACATCGCGACGGTCAACGCGAACTTCTATGGGGTTGGATACGGCGGCACCAGCTTGAACATCGCGTTGCCGCCGGGCAACTACCAGATCCAAGTGACCAATGGCGGCACGAAGACCGTGATCTACGATTCGGGCGGCCAGGTGTATACGCCGAACATCGCGCTTTCGTTCATCACGTATTCGCTCGGCAGCGGCACGCTCGTCAACGCAGCGGTGCTTCAGTCGAAGGGCCCGTACACGACGCTCAATTCGATCTTTTCACGCATTCGCGCGATCAATGCGTCGCCGGGCTCGACAGCCGTGGACCAGCTGCTCGGCCCCGTCCTCACCAACGGCAACGTGGCCTATCTGGCGGCGTCGCCCTACACCGTGACCGCTAACGGCCCCACGACGGTGAACTTCCAGGCAACGGCGACGCCCGGCGCCATCGTCGCCACGACGACCGGAACGCTGGGTGTCGCCACCGACAACACCACCGTGATCGCCGGCGTGCCGGGCGCACAGCAGGCGTTCCTGCTGCACGACGAGAACATCCTGCCGCCGTCGGGCGGCAACCGCTTGCGGTTCGTGAACGCGTCCGCGGGCTCCAACCCGGTGAACGCGTCGATCAACGTTGCGCAGGTGGCGTCGAACATCGCGTTCGCGACGGCGGCGCCCTATGTCACGACGTCGGGGACCGTCACGCTCACGTTCACGGACGCCGTCACGGGCGCGGTCCTGGCGACGCAGGCCGGTGTCGTTCTCACGCCGAACCAGACGTCGTCGGTGTACCTCGTCGGCCCGACGGGCGCGCAAGGCGTCATGGTCGTGCAGGACAACTGATCAGCGCAGCGCGCCGTCCAGCCACGCGAGTATCTGCGGGGCGGCCATCGCCCCGGACTGGCGCGCGGTCTCCACGCCGCCCTTGAACAGCACCATCGTCGGAATCCCGCGGATGCCATAAGTGGCGGCCGCCTGCGGCGATGCTTCGGTGTCGACCTTGACGAAGTGCACGCGTGGCCGCATGCGCGCTGCTTGCGCGAACGCGGGCGCCATCATCTTGCACGGGCCGCACCAGTCGGCCCAGAAGTCCGCGACCACCGGCAGCTCGGTTCCGCTCGCAAATCGCGCCAGTGATTCGCCTGCGATGGGCGTCGGCGCCGCCGGCAGCAGCGGCTCGTGGCAATGCCCGCACTTCGGCGCATCGTCGAGCCGCGCATCGGGGACCCGATTGCGCGTGAGGCAGTGGGGGCACGCGACCTGCATCGGAACATTGTGGCACGCGTGGCGCGATCCACCGACTTCGCGTCCCGCTTAAAAAATGTGCGCCAACCGGCGCATTTGTAGGACACTTTTGGTTGAATAACGCGAGCGATCGGGCAATAATGACAGCGTCATGGCAGCGCGTCTGGCGCAAGGAGACGACATGTTGAACTCGAACCGCCGCGATCGGATCGCGGATCCCGCGGACACCGCCAACAGCGTGCTGAAGCCAGCGATCTACGATCCGCCAGGCAGCGGCAACCCCGGCGGCGGGGCGTCGGCACGCGGCAATCCGCTTCCTCCGGACGTCGGCGCGCGCACCTCGCCGCTGCCGAGCGCGATGCCCACCCCGGCGAAGGACACGCCCGAGAGCAAGCTCTTCGTCGGCATCAACATCAAGCTCAAGGGTGTCGAGATCACGGATTGCGACTCGCTCGTGATCGAAGGCCAGGTCGAGGCCACCGTGCACAGCAAGGCGATGGAGATTGCGAAGCCAGGCACGCTGAAGGGCAACGCGCAGATCGACATCGCCGAGATCCACGGCGAGTTCGTGGGCGAGCTCACCGCGCGCACGCGGCTCGTGGTGCACGGCACGGGCCGCGTCAGCGGCACCATCCGCTACGGCAAGCTCGTCATCGCCGAAGGCGGCGAGATCACCGGCGACGTGAAGCGCCTCGAGTCGGCCGAAGGCACGCCTTCGACCGCTCCGGCCTCATCGTCAGCCGGAGCAGGCGTCGCCGCGGCAGGCGCGCGCGGGCCGCTGTCGCCGTCCGCCGAGCGCTGGTCCAACTAACGCAACGCGCGCGCCGGCGCCACGCGCGCCGGCGCGCCGTTTCTCGTTCGGATGTCGATGCGCTCTTTGCGCGCGCTCGCGCTCGCGGCCGTGTGCAGCGGCTCGCATGGCGCCGACCTTTCGTACCAGGTGGTCGAAGCGTTCTCGAACGCGGATGGCACGGTGCAGTTCGTGCAGCTGCGCGAGACGGGGGGCCGGAACGGCCAGCAGGGACTCGCAGGCAAATCGCTGACCGTCACGCACGACGGGCGCACGAAGACGTTCACCTTTCCGTCCGACCTGCCGAGCGCCGACACGGCCAACCGTTCGGTGCTCGTCGTGACGCCCGGATTCCTCGCGGTGCCGGGCCGATACCCCGAGTACAAGGCGGTGACGCCGGACTACGTGGCGTTCGACCAGTTACTACCGGCCGCCGGTGGCACGATCGATTTCGCGGGCACCGACCAGTGGACGTTCGGCCCGCTGCCGCGTGACGGCTTTTCGGCGGTGTACCGCAGCGGCAATCCCGTGCGCGACAACACCGTGCAGAATTTCGGCGGCGCCAGCGTCTCGCTCCCCGTCGTGCCCGTGACGGCGTTCGAGTATTACAACGCGGCGCTCGACCACTATTTCGTGACCGATCTTGCCCCCGACATCGATGCGCTCGACACGTCGCGCATCCCGGGCTGGGCACGCACGGGCAAGTCGTTCCAGGTCTGGCCGATCGCGTCGGGCTTCCTCAACGACGTGTGCCGCTATTACATCCCGCCCGAGCACGGCAACTCGCACTTCTTCTCGGCGTCCAAGGCGGAATGTGCCGCGATCGCGTCGCGGGTGGGCGTCGATCCCAACTACAGCGGCTATGTCCTCGAGACGGCGGAGGCGTTCGCCGTTGCGCTGCCCGACGCCGCCGGGTCGTGTGCGAACAACTGGACCGCGGTGTACCGACTCTGGAACAATCGGCCGGATTCCAACCACCGATACACGACCGATCCTGCCGTGAAGGCCCAGATGCTCGCGCGCGGCTACGTCGCCGAGGGCTACGGGCCCGATGCGGTCGGGATGTGCGTGCCCCTTTCGATCCCATGAAGACCCCGCTGACCGGCGTCATGCCCATCGCGCCCACGCCGTTCACCGCGTCCGGCGACCTCGACCTGCCCGGGATGCGCCGCGTCCTCGACTGCATGGTGGACCAGGGCGTGGACGCGATCTGCATCCTCGCCAACTACTCCGAGCAGTTCCTGCTGACCGACGCCGAGCGCAGCGCTCTTCTCGACGCGTGCCTCGGGCACGTCGGCGGGCGCGTGCCCGTGATCGTCACCTGCAGCCACTTCAGCACGCGCATCGCCGGCGAGCGCGCGCAGGCGGCGGCGAAGGCGGGCGCCTCGATGCTCATGCTCATGCCGCCGTACCACGGGGTGGGCTTGCGAGCCGACGAGGCCGGCATGCTGGCGCACTTTGCCCACGTGGCGCAGGCGAGCGGCCTGCCCATCATGGTCCAGGATGCGCCGTTGTCGGGGGTCGCGCTGTCCGTGCCGTTCCTCGTGAGGCTCGCGCGCGAGGTCCCGGGCGTGCGCTACTTCAAGATCGAGGTGCCGGGCACCGCCGCCAAGCTGCGGGCGCTGATCGACGCCGGCGGGGCCGACATCGCCGGTCCGTACGACGGCGAGGAGTCCATTACCCTGATGGCGGACCTCGATGCGGGCGCGACCGGCACCATGCCGAGCGCGCTGCTCCCCGACCTCATCAAGCCGGTCGTCACCCTTCACCGGGAGGGGCGGCGGGCCGAGGCGGCCGCCGCGTACGAGCGGATCCTGCCGCTCATCAACTACGAGAATCGCCAGTGCGGGCTGCGGGCGACCAAGGCGGTCATGGTGGAAGGCGGCGTCATCGCAAGCGACGCCGTGCGCCATCCGCTCGAGGCGCTGCACCCGGCCACGCGCGCCGGGCTCCTGGAACTCGCGCGTCCGTTGAGTCCGCTGGCCTTGCGCTGGGGGCGCTGATCGGCCCGTCCGGTACCGTTATTGCGCCGCAGCAAATCCAGGGTTGCGGCTCCGCGACCTCGTGTATAATCCTGTTTTTATTGAGTTCGTCGGATAAGCACTCCGGTATGCGCTACCAAGGAGGCAAGCTACTGGAATCCTGATGGCCGAGCCAGTCGATTCGGGTCGGCCACCCGCAACGAAGGCGGCCGGCTTTGACGCCCGCCGCCGCGTATAGGAGTCCTTCATGACTTCCGCTCGAATACCAGGCCCGCCGGCATCGCGCCACCGATGCCGTCGGCGAAACGACTCTGGCCCCGCCTTCCACCTCACCACGGCGGGTCTCATCACCGCGGCGATCCTGGCCGCGTCGGCGTCCCCAGCAAGGATGCCGCAGGCGCCGGCCCTTGCCGACGCCCTGGGGGCGGCAGCCAAGCCGATCCCCGCAATCTCCCGCAACATCGCCGTCGGGGCGACCGAGGCGGTTTCGCGCGTCGATCGCCTGACCGCGGTCGTCGCCCGCCGGTACAAAGTGGCCGACGGCGCCGCTGCCGACGTCGTCCGCACGGCATTTCGCGAAGGCGGCCGCCATGGGCTCGATCCGCTGCTGATCCTGGCCGTCATCGCGGTCGAGTCGCGGTTCAACCCGTTCGCGGCCAGCGAGCAGGGAGCGCTGGGCCTGATGCAGGTCGTGCCGCGCTTCCACAAGGACAAGATGCCCGACGAGGGCGCGCCCGCCATGCTTTCGACGGAACCGAACATCGTCACCGGGACCTTGATCCTCAAAGACTCGATCCGCCGGGGCGGCAGCGACGAAGCCGGCCTCCAGCTCTACAACGGCTCGTTCGACGACGAGACGCGAGCGTATGCGAATCGCGTGCTGGCCGAGCGCCGCCGCATCGAGCAGTCGATCCCGAAATAGGGACGTACCCCATTACAGGAGGCCCGCCGCCTCCAGCGCCGGCTTCCACCTCTGGCGCGCGATCTTGTTGAAGCCGCTGCCCTTGGGATGCAGCTCGTTGGCCCAGTCGGCGGGACCGAGCGTGCCGCGGCTGTCGACGAAAACGACGCGGCCGCCGTACACCGTGACGAGGTCGGCGAGCCGCAGCGAGAACTGGTCGATCAGGTAGCGCACGCATCCCGCGCGCAAGGCGGGCGGCACCCTGGCCGCGACGAGCGCGGGCTTGAGCCAGGCCCTGGATCCGATCACCGCGACGCCGCTCGGGATCGCGTAGTCGTAGCTGTGAACGAACACGCGCGACGTTGCGGGCACGACCGCGAGCACCCGGTCGACGAGGTCGACGTAATGCTGCTTCACCCCGTCGAACAACGCTTCGACGCACCCGGGCGCAACGCCGTGGTTGAAGCAGGCATCCTCGCTCGGCGAGCCCGTGCAATCGAGGCCGAGCAGGGGCCGCAGGTCGTTGAACCCCGCGAAGTCGTTGCCGCCGCCCGAGACGAATACGGCCGACAGCGTGGCGCCGTAGCGCGTGAGCGCGCCGTCGATGAGCGGCGCATACACGCCGTGGACGTAGTCGAAGGCCTCGGCGCCGTTGTTGCCGAACGCGAGCGTCACGTGCGGGCTCGCCTGCATGACGCGAGCGATGCTCGACGCGAGCGACCCCCCGGGCAGCGGGTACCAGAACCACGAGTCGCCGATGGCCAGGATGGACGGGACTGCCCCGTCCGTGAGCATCAGCGGCTCGTGCCAGTAGAGGTTCACATGCTAGGCATCGTATTTGAACGAGAGCAGGATGCGCGCGCGGTACGCGACGACCTTGCCGTCCTCGACCTTCATGTCGAGCTTGGAGATCTCCGCGATGCGCAGGTCGCGCAGCGTCTTCGACGCCGCCGCGACTGCGTTCTTCGCTGCGTCCTCCCATGACATCGCACTCGTGCCGATCACCTCGGTGACGCGATAGACGCCTTCGGTCGCCTGCTTTTTCGCCATGACGCTCCTCCTGTTTTGTCCTCGATGCGCATCGCAAACAGCGCGCTTCGATCATACGCGCTACGGCTTCTTTTCACAGTCGCATTCCGGGTTGCCCTTGTCGAACACGATGCGCCACACCCCGGGAGCTTCCATGCGCCAGATCGACGTGAACGTCGCGAACTTCTTGCCCGACGGATCGAACACGGGCCCGGAGCTGATGGCGAGCGTTCCCGATTCGAGCACCTCGACCACTTCGGGCTGCCAGGAGAAGGGCGCCTGCGGGCGCTCGTAGAAGCGCTTCCACGCCGCGGCCACCGTCGCCTTGCCGTGCAGCGGCGTCGGCCCCGTGAAGAAGACCGCCTCGTCGGCAAGGAACGTCGCGAACGCCGCGTGATCGCGGTCGGCCATGGTCTTCGCAAAGGCGCGCTCGGTGTCGCCCACCTGCTTCTGCAGGTCGGCGTTGGTGGGCTTCGGCATGGGCGTCGTGCACGCGGCGAGCGCGGCGAGCGAGAAGATGGCGAGATGGCGGATCATGGCGGGCCATTCTACGAGGTCGCGGGCGCGTTGTACGCCCCGTCCGGGAAGGTCGCGCGCGCGATGCGCTCGATGCGCCGGGCGTCGTCCGACAGCGCGGCGGCTACGTCGCGCAGCCGGGCCGATGGAAGCTCCGAGGCGGACGCCGCCACGGCGAGCGATGCGAACGGGCGGTCGTCGGGATCGCGCAGCGGCACGGCCACCGCGTTGACGCCGCGCGCCGTGTATCCGACGTTCGCCGCGAACCCCAGCGCCAGCGAGCGCCGCCACATGCGCGCGAGCGACTTGCGGTCGGGGAGCAGCGGCAGCTCGCGCTCGACGATCGCGTGCGCCTGCGCGCGCGGCAGCGCCATCAGCATCGCGACGCCCGCCGCAATCGCGACGAGCGGGCGGCGGGTGCCCACGTCGAACGCGGTGCCGAGGTAGGCCGGCACGCCCGCGCTCGCGATGCACACGGCATCGTCGAAGCTGCGCACCGACAGCAGCGCATAGCCTCGCGCGCGCCGTGCGATACGCGCGAGGATCGGCTCGCATTGCCTGCGCAGCGCGTCGTAGGCCGGAAGCGAGAGCGCGAGCTCGAACAGCAAGGGGCCGGGCAGGTAGTGGCCGTCGACGGCACGCTGCTGCACGAGGCGCTCGCGCACGAGGCAGGCCAGGATGCGGTGGGTCGTGCCGCGGTCGAGGCCGCAGCGCGCGGCGAGGTCCGAGGGCCGCCACCCGAAGCGGCTGCGCGCCGTGACCTCGGTCAGCACGCGCACCGCGCGCTCGATGCTCTGGGTACCGGAACGGGAGGCGGTCATGGTTCACATTGTGAACACGACGCGACCGCGGCGCCAGCCGGTCCATTGCGGCGCCGGCGGCCCGGGCGAACAATGGGGACTCCGGCGGACGACTTCTCCCACAACGCCGGTACGGAGGAACAGTGATGATCGGATCCTGGCTGCGCGGGCTCGCGCTGGCCGCCGTCGTGCTCCATGGCGTCGCGCACGCGCAGGGCGATGCGTTCCCGTCCAAGCCCATTCGCTTCGTCGTCTGCTGCACGGGATTCCCCGAGGCCGTCGCGCGCGTGGTCGCGGAGCAGGTCACCGAAGCGACGAAGCAGCAAGTCGTCGTCGATCCGAAGCCCGGCGCCAACGGCATCCTCGCTGCCGAATACGTCGCCAAGGCGCCGCCCGACGGTTACACGGTCCTGATCGGCACGAACTCGACGCACGCCGCGAACCAGAGCCTGTACAAGCAGCTCAACTACGACTACGTGAAGGACTTCGTCCCGCTCACCGCGCTGTCGCAGGGCGCGCTCATGCTGGCCGTCAATCCTTCGCTTCCCGCGAAGAACGTCGCCGAGCTCACGGCGCTGGCCAGGAAAGATCCGGGCAAGCTCGTCTACGGCTACGCGAGCTCCTCCACGCGCGCTGCGATGGAGCAGTACAAGCAGATGGCGGGCGTGCAGATCCAGGACATTCCGTACAAGACGCTGCCGCAGGCCACCACCGACCTGCTCGGCGGGCGGCTCGACCTCATGATCGGCGACATGGTGTCGCTGCCGCCGCACGTCCAGAGCGGCAAGCTGCGCGCGCTCGCGGTCACGGGGCCCAAGCGCATGGCTGCGTTCCCCGACGTGCCGACGCTCGACGAGGCCGGCGTCACCGGCTACGTGCTCACGTTCTGGCTCGGTGCGTGGGCGCCGGCGGGCACGCCGCCGGCCGTCGTGCAGAAGTTGAACGAGATGATCGTCGCGGCGCTCAAGAGCCCGCGCGTGACGGAGTTCCTGGTGAAGGCGGGCAGCGAGCCGTTCCCGACGACGTCGGCGGAGCTCATGAAGTTCCAGGTGTCGGAGCAGCAGAAGTGGAACAGGATCCTCACCACCGCAGGGATACAACCGGAATGAACGCACAGGCCGACTACAAGCTCGACATCGTCATGAGCGGCGCGCCGCTCGGCCACGAGATCCGCGGTGTGGACGTCGCGAACCTCTCGGAGGAGGAGTTCGCCGCCGTCGAGGCGGCGTACGACAAGTACGGCGTCGTCGTCCTTCGCAACCAGGTGCTCACGCCGGCGCAGCACGTCGCGTACAGCAAGCGCTTCGGCGGCCTCGACCGCTACATCCTCGACAAGTACAACATGAAGTCGCAGCCCGAGATCTTCGTCGTCTCGAACATTATCGAGAACGGCGAGCCGATCGGCCTCGGCGATGCGGGACGCTACTGGCACTCGGACATGTGGACGCAGGAGAAGCCGCCGCGCGGATCGATCATGTACGCGCTCGAGGTGCCGCACGACGACAACGGCAAGCCGCTCGGCGACACGATGTTCGGCAGCATGCAGGCGGCCTACGACGGCTTGCCGGACGACCTGCGCCGCACGATCGAAGGCAAGCGTGCGGTGTACTCGGGCACGAAGCTCGTCGACTTCCAGACCAGGCTCAAGGGCCGCGAGCTCACCAGGGACGAGCAGGACGCGATGGAGGAGCGCAAGAGGAAGCTCCCCGTCATCTCGCATCCGATGGTGCGCGTGCATCCGCGCACCGGCCGCAAGTGCATCTACTACAGCGAGGGTGCGGTCAGCCACATCGAGGGCATGAGCGTCGAGGATTCGGCGCCGATCCTAGAAGCGGTGCGCGCGCACGTGCTGCAGCCGCGCTTCCACTACCGCCACGTGTGGAAGGTGGGCGACGTCGTGATGTGGGACAACTGCTCGTGCATCCACAAGGCGTCTGCCGACTTCGAGTGGCCGCAGCGGCGGCACATGCATCGCACCACGCTCGCGTCGCCGTTCGCGCCGATTCCCGCATGAGCGCGATGGGCCGCCCCGAGCGCGAATTGCCCCGAAGCGCTTTGGCGCGGAGGGTAGTCCAATGAACGCGCCCGTGGAAAAAGGCGTTCAAAAACTCGATCGTCCTTCGCCGATCGACCGCATCGTCACGCGGTTCGTGTCCGTGCCGCTGCCCGCGCCGATCAAGCATCCGTTCCTGGGCGAGCGCACGAAGTTCAGCTCGCTGCTCGTCGAGGTGCACACGACCGACGGCCTGACGGGATTCGGTTACGCGTCCATCGAGAGCGTGCGGTTGTGCTCGGCGCTGAACGAGATCGTGCGCGACCTCTCGCCGCTCCTGCGGGGCATCGACGCCACGCGCTCGGAGCTTGCCTGGGAGCGCATGTACAACCTCACCGTGGACATCCTGCACGACGGCGCGGCCAATCTCGCGATGACGGCGATCGACACCGCGCTCTGGGACATCGCGGGCAAGCGCGCCAATCTTCCGCTGTGGAAGATGCTCGGCGGCTACCGCGACAAGGTGAATGCCTACGCGAGCTGGACCTTGTGGCGGCACATGACCAACGACGAGCTCGAGTCGGAAACGCGGCGCGTGGTCGAGCAGGGTTTCAAGGCGATGAAGCTGCGCCTGGGCGGCGGACGCACGCTCGCGGAAGATCGCGTCCGCGCGAAGATCGTGCGCGATGCCGCGGGACCCGATGCCGTGCTGCTGGTCGATGCGTTGTGGGGCATGACCGCCACGGACGGTGTGGCGTACGCGCGCATGCTGGGCGAGCTCGGCTATGGCTGGTTCGAGGAGCCGGTGCGCGAAGGCGACTTCGCAGGTCTTTCACGCGTGCGCGACGTGCAGGCGCTGCCCGTGGCGGCGGGCGAGCGCATCTCGCGCGTGCCCAACGTCGCGGCGCTCCTGCCGTGCGTCGATCACGCGATCCTCGACGCGCATCACCTTGGCGGCATCACGCCGTGGCTCAAGGCGGCCGCGATCGTCGAGGCCGCGAACCTGCCGATCTCCGCGCACTCGCATCCGCTCGTGCACATGCATCTGCTGGCGGCGAAGCGCATGGGCGCATGGCTCGAGTACATGCCTTGGTGGGACATGCTGTTCGTCGATCCGCCGCAGCCGCGCGGCGGCATGATCGAGATGTCGGGCGCGCCGGGCCTCGGCCTTGCGCTCGACGAGCGGGCGGTCGCGAAGTTCGCCGCCACGCCCTGACGCGCGAGAGGCGCGTAGGATAGCGCCATGGATACGTACGACTACGTGATCGTCGGCGCGGGCACCGCGGGCTGCGTGCTCGCGAACCGCCTCTCGGCCGATCCGGACGTGCGCGTGCTGCTGCTGGAGGCGGGCGGGCGCGACAACTATCACTGGATCCACATCCCGATCGGATACCTCTACTGCATCGGCAACCCGCGCACGGACTGGCGGTACACCACGCGCAGCGAGCCGGGGCTCAACGGTCGCGCGCTTCTCTATCCGCGCGGCCGCGTGCTCGGCGGCAGCTCCTCGATCAACGGCATGATCTACATGCGCGGGCAGCGCGAGGATTACGACGCGTGGGCGGAGGCTGCGCGCGACGCGAGCTGGCGGTGGGACGCGGTGCTGCCCGTCTTCAAGCGCAGCGAGGACCACTATCGGGGCGCGAGCGAATTCCACGGCGCCGGCGGCGAATGGCGCGTCGAGTCGCAGCGCCTGCACTGGGAAATCCTCGAGTCGTTCATCGCCGCGTGCGAGCAATCGGGAATCCCGCGCACGCGCGACTTCAACACCGGCGACAATTTCGGCGTCGACTACTTCGAGGTCAACCAGCGGCGCGGCGTTCGCTGGAATGCGTCGAAGGCGTTCCTGCGCCCTGTATCGCACCGGCCCAACCTAACGGTGGTCACCGGTGCGCTGGCCGAAGGGCTCGTCCTCGAGGATCGTCGCTGCACGGGCGTGCGCTATCGCGTGAACGGCGCGCAGCGCATCGCGCACGTGCGCGAGGAAGCGGTGCTCGCCTCCGGCGCGGTCAACTCGCCGCAGCTCCTCGAGCTGTCGGGCATCGGCGCGCCGGACGCGCTTCGCAACGCGGGCATCGACGTGGCTCATGCGTTGCAAGGCGTAGGCGAGAACCTGCAGGATCACCTGCAGCTGCGGTCGATCTACAAGGTGAGCAACACGCGCACGCTCAACACGCGCGCGCAGAGCTTCCTCGGCAAGGCGTTGATCGCCGCCGAGTACGCGTGGCGGCGCAGCGGGCCGATGAGCATGTCGCCTTCGCAGGTCGGCGTTTTCGCGCGATCCACACCCGGCGTCGCTCGTCCCGACGTGGAATACCACGTGCAGCCGCTGTCGCTGCCGAAGTTCGGCGATCCGCTGCACACGTTCGACGCCTTCACGGCGAGCGTGTGCAATCTGCGCCCGACGTCGCGCGGCAGCATCCACGCCGCCAGCCCCGATCCGGCTTCACCGCCCGTGATCGCGCCGAATTACCTGTCGACCGACGACGACCGCCGGATTGCCGCCGCGTCGCTCCGCCTCACGCGACGCATTGCGAGCGCGCCTGCGCTTGCGAAGTACGCGCCCGACGAGCTTCTGCCGGGCGCTGCGTTGACGAGCGACGAGGACCTCGCGCGCGCCGCGGGCGACATCGGCACGACGATCTTCCACCCGGTCGGCACCTGCCGGATGGGGACGGCGGACGATGCGCGCTCGGTGGTCGACGCGCGCCTGCGCGTGCACGGCATCGCGGGATTGCGCGTCGCCGATGCGTCGATCATGCCGGTCATCACCTCGGGCAACACCAACTCGCCGACGCTCATGATCGCCGAACGCGCGGCCGACATGATCCGCGAGGATCGCGCGGCGCGTCAGCGTGCGATGTCGATCACGGCGGCGCCGAGCGACACGCCGGTCACGCGCGCGCCGAGCAGCGTCACGTAGCCGCGGCGGCGGTTGTCTCCCGTGTCGCTGTAGTCGAAGCGGTACACGCGCTCGATGCGCGCGCGTCCCTCGTCGTCGCGCCGCAGCCGGATGCGGTCGAGCGCGACCGTGTCGTCGAGGAAGAGAAATCCTTCGGCGCTGCACGCGGGGCGTATTGCGGCGTTGGCGGCTTCGCGTGCGCGAAGGCTCGACCACAGGAACCATCCCGTCGCGGCGAGCGACGCGACGACCAGGACCTCGAGCAAGCGCTAGCGTCCCGCGAGCTGCGCGCGCACTTCGCCGTTCGGGAACTTCGCGGAGTGCACGTTGACGTACAGGTTGCCGGCCTTGTACGCGGTGTACTGCGCCTCGGTGAGCTTCGCGCCGTCGGGCGCGACGAAGGCATTCTCGCTGATCCTCTGGAGCGGCACGATGACCGGGCCGTTGGCGCCGGCGGCGCCTTCGTGGATGTGGGCGGCGGTGGGCGCCATGTCGATCACGCTGAGCGTCACGCTCACGCCGCGGTCGGCGCCGACGTTGACGACGCCGGTGCCATACGCCTGCGTGGTCACCGGCGGCACCTCGTTGCTGCCCCACAGGCGCACCTGCTGGCCGGTCGCCGCGTAGTCGATGCTCGCGCACCCGGTGACGACGACGAGTGCTGCGGCGAGTGCAAACCCTGAAGTTCTTCTACGCATGCCAACCTCCTGAAGATGCGGGACAACGATACCCCGAAAAGGAACATGCGGGCGCGGGCTATAATTCCACGTTTGGACGGCATTGCCGCAAGGCAACGAAGGGCACGACCATGCAGTGGACGATGAACGAGAACTCGCTGTTCGCGATCCTCCTGCGGTCGAGCTTCGTGTGGAGCTTCCTCATCGCGGGCTGCATGACCGCGGTGATGCTCGCCGTGATCCCGGAGGCCTATCGCGCCGTCGCCTTCGTCTCGGGGCTTCCCTTCCTGGTCATCGGGTGCATGTCCGCATGGCGCCAGCTGCGGGCGCCGTCCGGGGCGCGCATCGCGCGCACGGCCGAGGCGGTCCGCGGCATGTCCTGGAATGAATTCAGGCAGGCGCTGTCCGAGGCTTACAAGCGGGACGGCTTCGACGTCCAGCCGGCGGAAGGCGCCGCCGACCTCGAGCTTCGCAAGGAATGGCGGCGCACCCTCGTGAGCTGCAAGCGCTGGAAAGTCGGGCGTACCGGTGTGGAGCCGCTGCGCGATCTCGTCAAGGCGAAGGAAGCGCGCGAAGCGCACGAATGCATGTACGTGGCCGTGGGGGACGTCTCCGACAATGCGCGCGAGTTCGCGAAGAAGAACGGCGTCGCATTGATCGGTCCCGCCGAGCTCGCGCGCATGATTCCGGCTCAAAGGGGATCGCGCAAGGCCGCAACGTAGGGCCGCGCCTCGCGTGAGGGTCGTATTCGATCTCGTCCGTGCGCGCGAAGGCGACCGCGTTCGTCGCCGCTTCGAGATCGCGCTCGTCATTTCGCTCCTGTTCCACGGCGTGGTGATCTGGAAGTGGCTGCCGCACGAGCCGATCGTGCTCACGCCCGGCGACAACCCGTCGCAGGACCCGAACCAGCAGCTGTCGCTGCGCATCGTGCCGTCGCAGCCGGCGACGCCGCAGCCGCCCGCGGCCACGCGCGAGGCGCCGCCCCCGCCGGCGCCCGTGCCGCGGCCCCGCGCGGTGATCCCGCGTCCGATCACACGACCCACGCCGCCCGTCATCGCGACGCCGGCGCCGGCGCCGGCCATCGTGTCGCCGCCTGCAGCGCCGGTTGCGCCCCCCGTCGTCGTCACGCCGGCGCCACCCGCGCCCGCGCAGCCGATGACGCAGGACCTCGCGTCCTACGTCGAGCAGCGCCGTCGCGCACGCGGCGAGACGGGCGAGTCGCAGGCGAACGTCGACAGCGACAGCGCGCGGCGCGACCGTGCGATCGCGCAGAATCTCGCGTCGCTCTCGACGTCGACGTTCGGCGAGGTGCCGCGCAACGGCGGCGGGACGTTCCAGATCCGCAGGCTCGAGTACGACGACGCGCAGTTCACGTTCTACGGCTGGAGCAAGGAGATCAACCGCAGGACCTTCCAGGTGATCGACGTGCGCCGGGGCAGCAACGAGAACATCAGCATCGCGGTCGTGCGCAAGATCATCTCCATCATCCGCGACTACGAGCCGGGGGACTTCCGCTGGCACTCGCTGCGCCTGGCGCGCGACATGACGCTGTCGGCGCGGCCCGAGGACAACGCCGAGCTCGAGAAATTCATGATGCAGGAGTTCTTCAACGACGGGAGGGCGCGATGATCGTGTCCGGACCCGATTCGAGGAGCATCACGCTGCCCTGACCGCCGTCGGCGCAGATCGACACGACGGCGCGCTCGCCGGCGGGCCGCGCCGCGAGCTCCTTCACTGCCTGGCTCAGGATGCGGGCGCCGGTTGCGCCGAACGGGTGCCCCAGCGCGATGCTGCCGCCGTTGGGATTCATGCGATCGCGCGGGAAGCGGCCGAGGTCCGCGTCGACGCCTGCCTTGTCGCGCAGGAACTCGCGGCTTTCGAGCGCGCGCACGTGCGCCGCGACCTGCGCCGCGAACGCTTCGTGAATCTCCCAGAGGCCGATGTCGTCGTACGTGAGGCCGTTGCGCGCAAGAAGTCGCGGGATCCCGTACGCCGGCGCCATCAGCAGTCCCTCCGTGCGCAGGTCGACGGCGCTCACCTCCCAATCGAGGAGACGCACGCGTGGCACCTGCTGGGCCAGCCTGGACAGGCCCGCCGTCGTCGCAACCCACAGTGCGGCCGCGCCGTCGGTGAGCGGCGATGAATTGCCGGCGGTGAGCGTGCCCTGGCCGCTCGTGCGGTCGAAGGCGGGCGGGAGCTTCGCGAGCTTTTCAACGGAAGTGTCGTCGCGTGGGATCGTGTCGCGCTTCACGTCGCCGACGGCGATCACGAGGTCGTCGAAGAATGCGCGGTCGCGCGCGGCCACGGCGCGGCGGTGGCTTGCGAGCGCGATCTCGTCCTGCTCCTGGCGCGGAACGCTCCACTCGCGCGCGGTGATCTCCGTGTGCTCCCCCATGCTCTTGCCGGTCGTGCGATTGGTCACCGACGGGATGTAGAGCTTGACGTCGCCGAGTCGCAGGTCCGTCACGTGCGAGACCTTGTCGCCCAGCGAGCGGGCCTGTGTTACGCGGCGGATCCAGTCGGAGAGCGATTGGCCGAGGCCGAGCTGGATGCGGCTCAGGCTCTCGGCGCCGCCGACGAGCGCGAGCGTGCGATCGACGCCGTTCAGCATGCCCGATGCCTCGATCGCCGCGACCATGCTGGTCGAGCACGCCATCACGGTCGAAAACGCGGGGATCGTCGCGGGCGCGCCTGCGTCCATCAGCACTTCGCGCGCGATGTTGCTGTAGGTGAGGTTGGGGACGACGCTGCCCCACACGACGAAGTCGGGAAGGGCGCCCCGAAGCTCGCCCAGCATGTGCCGCACGACGGGGACGGACAGCTCGATGGCATCGAGCGCCGCCAGCGGGCCGTCGACCCTGGCGAACGGCGTGCGCACGCCGGCGGCAAGCCAGAGCGTCGGTCGGGGAGAAGCGGCCACGGATTATCATAGCCGCTCTTGCAAGGTGACCGGCTTAGCCCCACGTGTCCGCCAACGCCTCCGTTTCCTCCTCTCCTGCCATCAAAGCCGCCCGCATGACGATGTGGATCATGATCGCGCTCGCGCTCCTCCTCGCGGGCCCGTTGCTCACCCTTGCCTTCGGCAAGGTCTCCATGCAGGGCGACTGGCGCACGGCCACGCATCGGTCGACGGGCCTCGCGCCCGATCCCGAGGCGAGTCGCGAGGCCGTCGTGCAGGTCTACGCGAGCCGCACCTTCGGATGGCGCGGCGCATTTGCGGATCACACTTGGATCGCCGTCAAGCCCGAGGGTGCGACGCGGTACACGCGCTACGAGGTGATCGGCTGGTACGGGGGCGGCGGCCGCTCCGTGATCTCCGAGTCGAGCCAGCGCGCGCCCGATGCCGAGTGGTATGGCGCTCCGCCGCGGCTCTTGCGCGACCTGCGCGGCGCGCAGGCGCAGGCGGTGATCGAACGCATGGGGGAGGCCATCGCGTCCTATCCGTATCCCAACGACTACCGCGTGTGGCCGGGCCCGAACAGCAACACGTTCGTGGCCCACCTCGGCCGCGCGATTCCCGACCTGCGCCTCACCATGCCGTCGACGGCGATCGGCAAGGATTACGTTTCGCTCCGCGAAATCGTCGGTCCGTCGCCGAGCCACACGGGCATCGCGGTGTCGTTGTATGGTCTCGCCGGCGTCATCGCCGCGTGGGACGAGGGGATCGAGGTGAACGTGCTGGGCCTCGTCGCAGGCGTCGACGTGCGCCGGCCCGCGCTCAAGGTCCCCGGCGTCGGACGCATCCCCGGCGACGGCTGACACCGCACCACGCGGCGAATCCGTAAGCCGCTCAGGAAGCATCCAACACTATCGTTTGAGCGCCGCAGGGCCGTCCCAAGGCGCTCGCCCCCCTAGGGGGAGGCGGTGCGTAGCTCCGCTTCGGGGGAGCGTTAACTAGCGAGGCTCCGCATGCAGCTTACGATTCGCAATCTGTCCAAGCGGTACGCCAACGGCGTGCAGGCGCTGGCCGCCGTGTCGCTCGACGTGCCGCCCGGCATGTTCGGCCTCCTTGGACCCAACGGCGCGGGCAAGTCGACGCTCATGCGCACGCTCGCGACGCTGCAGAGCGCCGATTCGGGCACCGCCACGCTCGGCGACATCGACGTTCTGAAGGAACCCGAGCGCGTGCGCGGCGTGCTCGGTTACCTGCCGCAGGATTTCGGCGTGTATCCCAAGGTGACCGCCGCCGAGCTGCTCGATCACCTTGCGCGCCTCAAGGGCATCGTCGACGCGAAGTCGCGGCGCGAGGTCGTCGATGCGCTGCTGCATCGCGTGAATCTCTACGAGGTGCGCAAGCAGAAGCTCGGCGGGTTCTCGGGCGGCATGCGCCAGCGCTTCGGCATCGCCCAGGCGATGCTCGGCAATCCGAAGCTCGTCATCGTCGACGAGCCGACGGCGGGCCTCGATCCCGAGGAGCGCGTGCGCTTCCACAACCTGCTGGCCGATATCGCGTCCGACGTGGTCGTGATCCTGTCCACGCACATCGTGAGCGACGTCGAGGACCTCTGCGCGCAGTTCGCCGTCATCAACAAGGGGCAGCTGCTGCTCACGGGCCGGCCGGCCGACTACGTGGCAAGCCTGGTGGGCCGCATGTGGAGCCGCGCGGTCGACAAGCGGGACATCGATACGGTCAAGGACCAGGCGCGCGTCGTGTCCACCCGTCTCGCGGCAGGACGCACCGTCGTTCGCGCGTACGGTGAATCATCGCCCGGCCCGGGTTTCGACGCCGTCGCGCCGGATCTCGAGGACGTGTACTTCTGCACGATCGCAGGATACTCTGCGCGCCCACGGCCGTCGCGCGCGGCGAGCGCTGAGCGGATCATGAGCTGCTTGCGATAGCTTGGTTCGACTTCGTCCGCCGCTTGCGGATGGTGTCGACGTACGTCTATTTCGTGCTGTTCACCGTCGTCGCCGCGCTGTGGATGGCCGCGGCCGGCGGAGCGCTGTCCAGCGCGGCCATCAACTTCGGCGGCGACAAGATCCTGATCAACGGGCCGTACGCGCTCGCGTTCGGCATCGCGTTCATCGGTTTCGTGGGTGTCACCGTGATCGGGTCGATCTCGGGCCGCGCGGTCCAGCAGGATTTCGAGTACGGCACCTATCACTTCTTCTTCAGCGCACCGATCAGCAAAGCCGATTACTTCTTCGGCCGCCTGATCGGTGCGTGGCTCACGCTGGTCCTCGTCTTCGCGAGCATCGCGCTCGGCATCGTGATCGGCAGCAACTGGCCGGGTGTGGACTCCGCGCGCATCGTCGCGCATCCGTCGTTCCAGAGCTTCGTGCGGCCGTACCTCTTCCTGCTGATCCCGAACGTGCTGTGGCTGTCGGGCTGCTTCTTCGTGCTGGCGGCGCTCACGCGCCAGATGGCGCCGGTGTACGTCGCCGGCGTGATCCTGCTCGTCGGCTACATGACCGCGGTCAACCTGCTCGGCGACATGGACAACAAGACGCTCGCGGCGATGATCGATCCGTCGGGCGCGACGGCGTTCGACGTGCTCGCGCGTTACTGGAGCGTCGCGCAGAAGAACACGCAGGAAATCCCGTTCGAGGGCGAGCTCCTGTGGAATCGGCTGTTGTGGCTCGGCGTGGGCGCGCTCGTGACCTTCGCGGGCTACGCCGCGTTTCGCATGCAGGCCGTCGCGCCGTCGCGTGCACGCAAGCGCAAGGCGGTGGAGGAGCCCGCACTCGAAACCGTCGCGGCTCGGCTCACGCTGCCCGTTCCCGCGCTCGATCGCCGCGCGGGCGCCTATGCGCGCATGCTCCCGGGGCTTGCGCGGCTGTACCTCGCGGAGATCCTGCGCAGCCCGCGCTTCCTGACGATCGTGCTGGGCGGGGTGCTGCTCGTGATCGGCAACGCGATCACGCTCGGCTCCTTGTACGGCACCAACACGTATCCGCTCACCTACAAGGTGCTCGATCTCGTCGGTGGACTGTTCAGCCTCTTCGTGCTCATCGTCACCGCGATCTACGCAGGCGAGCTCGTCTGGCGCGAGCGCGACACGCGCATCGAGGACATCACCGACAGCACGCCCGCGCCGACGTGGCTCGGATTCGTGGCGAAGTTCGCGACGCTCGTGGGCCTGCAGGTGGTCCTCATGCTGGTGGTGATGGCGTGCAGCCTCGGCGTGCAGGTCGCGAAGGGCTACACGAAGTTCGAGCTTCCGCATTATCTCTTCGACCTCTTCGTCGTGCAGCTGCCGGGCTTCGTCCTGGTCGCGGTGCTCGCGCTGACGGTCCACACGCTCGTCAACAACAAGTACGTCGGCCACTTCCTCGTCCTCCTCGTGTTCCTCGTCAACACGCGCATGGCGGACTTCGGATGGGAGGACCGGCTGTATCGCTATGCGAGCCGGCCCGACGTCGTGTACTCGGACCTCAACGGCTACGGGCACTTCCTGCCGGCGGTGATGTGGTTCCGCCTGTACTGGGGCGCATTCGCGGTGCTGCTGCTCGTGCTGTCGTACGCGCTGTGGGTGAGGGGACGCGACGCGGGATTGCGCGGACGGCTTCGCATCGCGGCTTCGCGCATGACGCCGGCGGCGTCGTCGATCGCCGGCGTCGCCGTCGCGGCGTTCGTGGCGACCGGCGCGTGGATCTACTACAACACGCACGTGCTCAATACGTATCTCACGCGCAAGGAGGCGCAGCGCCTCGCGGCCGACTACGAGAAGATGTACAAGCCGCTCGCCAACGACCCGCAACCGAAGATCACGGCCGCGGACGTCAAGGCGGACATCTACCCGGCCGAGCGGCGCGCGCGCCTCGCCGGGACTCTCTCGCTCATCAACCGCAATGCGCAGCCGGTCACCGACGTCTATGTGCTCTATCCGCGCGCCGCACGGCAAGCGACGATCGAGTTCAGCGTGCCGGCGCAGCTCCAGAAGGCGGAGCCCCTCGTGCGCTGGCATCAATACAAGCTCTCCACACCGATGGCGCCCGGCGCGACGATGGACCTTCGCTTCGACCTTACTTACGGCGCGGAAGGGTTTCGCAACGACGGCGCCGATCCGACCGTGCTCGCGAACGGCACGTTCCTCAACCCCGGCCTCTCCGCGGATTCCTCGTTGATCCCGAGCCTCGGCTACGACGAGAGCGCGGAGCTCACGTCCGACAGCGACCGCAAGAAGTTCGGGCTCGCGCCGCGGCCGCGCATGCCCGATCTCGACGACAAGACGCGCCACATGCAGAACGGCCTCACCCGCGATGCCGACTTCATCGCGTATCGCGCGACGGTGTGCACGTCGGCGGACCAGCTCCCGGTCACGTCGGGCTACGTCGAAAGCGACAGGACGGACAACAGCCGCCGGTGCATCGCGTACAGGATGGACACGCCCATGGCGTCCATCTATCCGTTCGTATCCGCGCGCTACGCCGTGCGCAAGGATGCGTGGAAGGGTCCGGACGGCGACGTCGCGATCGAGATCGACTACCACGAGGGCCACGAGTACAACCTCGACCGCATGGTCGCGGGCGTCAAGGATTCGCTCGACTATTTCACCAGCCATTACGGCCCCTACCAGCACAAGATCCTGCGCATCGTCGAGTTTCCGCGCTATTCGCGCCAGGGCGGGTTCGCGGAGTCGTTCCCCAACTCGGTGCCGTTCAACGAGGCGATCGGCTTCACGGCGAAGGTCGACGACGGCGATCCCAAGGACATCGACTATCCGTACTTCGTGACGGCGCACGAGGTCGCGCACCAGTGGTGGGGACACCAGGAGGTGCCGGCGAACGTGCAGGGCGGCGACTTTCTCACCGAAAGCCTCGCCGAATACTCGGCGCTGATGGTCCTGAAGAAGAAATACGGCGAGGAGAAGATGCGCCGTTTCCTCAAGTACGAGCTCGACCGCTACCTCGCGGGCCGCGGCACCGAGCAGAAGGGGGAGCAGCCGCTCCTGCGCGCCGATGGCGCGGCGTATGTGCATTACCAGAAGGGCGCGCACGCGCTGTACGCATTGCAGGACGTCATCGGCGAAAAGGCGATGGCCGACGCGCTCTCGTCGTTCGTCGGCAAGTGGCGGTTCAAGGGTCCGCCGTACCCGACGTCGCGCGACCTCATCGCGGAGCTGCGCCGCGTGACGCCGCCGGAGCACCAGGGCTGGATCGACGATCTCTTCGAGAACATCACGTTCTTCGACAGTCGTGCAGTCAAGGCGGATGCGCGCAAGCGCCCCGACGGCAAGTACGACGTCGACCTCGTCGTCACGGCGAAGAAGTCGCGCTCGGACGCGAGCGGCAACGAAAGCGAGGCGCCGCTCGATGCGGTGGTCGACATCGGCGTGCAGGATGCGAAGGGCGGCTACCTCCTGCTCGAGAAGCGGCGCGTCAAGTCGGGCGAGAACAGGTTCACGGTCACCGTGCCCGGCGAGCCCGCGAGGGCGGGCATCGACCCGCTGGACAAGCTCATCGACCGCGACACCGGCGATAATACGGTCGAGGTGACCAGGTCATGAGAACGTTGGCTTCGATGCTTTTCGCGCTGTGCGCCGTCGCGCACGCGCAAGACACGCAGTACAGCGGCCACGGCGCCGACAGCGTGGCCAAGGACGTGGTCGCGAAGTTCGCCCCGCCGCCGCTCGACGCCCGTTTCACGCGCGAGATCGAGCTCATGCTCGACGTGGCGGCGCCCGGCCTGGGCATTCCGTCGCCCGACGGCAAGGCGCTCTTCTTCGGGTGGCGCATCACGGGGTCGGCGCAGGTGTACAAGCTCGCGCGGCCGATGGGCTTCCCGGACCAGCTCACGGGCGGTCAGGAGAACACGGCGCTGAACGGCGTGACGCCGGACGGCAAGTGGATCGTCCTCGCGCGCGACAGCGGCGGCGAGGAGAACCCCGGTCTCTTTCTCCAGGCTGCCGGAGGCGGGCCGCTGCGCACCGTCTTCCAGGCGCGCAAGGTGCAGGCGAAATTCGCGTTCGTGACGGCCGACAGCCGCGAGATCTACTTCACCGCCAACGACGTGTCGCCCGACAGCTATGCCGTCTACCGCTATGACATCGCAAGCGGCACCCGCACGCGCGTGTTCGGCGAGAAGGGCTATTGGGTCGTCGCCGACTACAAGGGCAACGGCGCGTCGCTGCGCCTGCTGCTCGCGAAGCGGCCGAGCTCGCTCTTTAGCGAGTATTACGAGTACGCGCCGTCGACGCAGCAGCTGACGCCGCTCCTGGGCGTCGGCGAGCGCGTGCTCTACGAAGCGCAGTACGCGGCGCAACCCGGCGAGCTCCTCGTCAACACCGACAAGTTTCGCGACCTCCCGGCGTTGTATCGCTGGAAGATCGGCAGCGACCTGACCGCTGCGAGCTTTCGCGAGCTGTTCGCATCGCCGTCGATGCAGGTGTCGGAGTTCAAGATCGACCAGGCGCGCCGCCATGTGTACGTCGAGCTCAACGACCGCGGCTACACGAGGCTCGCCGTGCTCGATGCGAAGACGTACGCGCAGGTTGCGCTGCCGCTGCCGCGAGAGGCCGACCATGTGGTGGCGGGCGTGACGAGCGAGGACGGGCGCTACGTCACGATCGGCGTATCGACGCCGACCGGGCCGCGCGTGAGCTACGTCTGGGACTGGCAGAAGCGCGCGCTCGTGCAGTGGCTCGTGCCGTCGTCGCCCGAGGTTGACCTCGCTTCGTTCGTGCCTGCGAAGCTCGTGACCTATCCCGCGAAGGATGGCACGCCCATTCCCGCGTTCGTGCGCGTCCCGAAAGGCTGCGCGCCGGACGAAAGCACCACGAGCGACCCGTGCCCGGTGATCGTGCTCTTCCACGGCGGACCCGAGGCGCAGGCGAAGCCGGGCTTCTCGACGTACCGCCAGATGTTCGTCGGCGCGGGGTACATCCTGGTCGAGCCGAACGTACGCGGCAGCGGCGGCTACGGGCGCAAGTGGCTCGACGCCGACAACGGGCCCGCGCGGCTCGACGTGATCGGCGACATCGAGGACGCGAGCCGCTACGTCAAGGCGCAATACGCGCGCAACGGCAAGGCGCCGAAGGTGGGCGTCATGGGCGGAAGCTATGGCGGCTATGCCACCCTCGTGGCCATGACGATGTTCGCGGGCGCCTACGATGCCGGCGTGTCCAACGTGGGCATCAGCAATCTCGAGTCGTTCCTGCGCAACACGGCGCCGTATCGCCGCGCGTTGCGCATCTCGGAATACGGCGACCCGGATCGCGACGGCGAGGCGCTGCGCAAGCTCTCTCCCGTGAACCACATCGACCGCGCGAAGGATCCGCTGCTCATCATGCAAGGCGTGAACGACCCGCGCGTTCCCGTCGGCGAAGCCATCCAGATGCACGAGCTCCTCGCCAGGCGCGGCGTGGTCGCGCCGCTCATGCTCTTCGCCGACGACGGTCACGGCGCGTCAAAGCGAAGCTCGGCGGCGCAGCAGATTGGCCAGACGATCAAGTTCTTCGACGAGCATCTAAAGCAAAAGTCGCCGACCTGACTGTCGCAGTCCCGCTAGAATGGCGCCATGGTGTCGCGCCTTCTTGCCTTCGTCCTTGCGGCCGCCTGGTCGTGCTCGCTCGCCGCGAGCACCGATGCGCGCTATTCCCTTACGACCTACTCGCTCGAGCTGGCGGGAGGCGTGGAGCAGGTCGATGTCTATCGCCCTGTAACGCAAGAGGTGGGCGTGGCCGTGCTCGCCCACGGGTTCGCGCGATCCCGAGTGCGCCATCGCGATCTCGCGCGCGCGCTCGCCTCTGCGGGCGTCGTCGCCGTCGTGCCGGACCTGCCGCGCATCCTCGACCTGTGGGGCAACGGCGATGCGCTCGCCCGCTTCGTCGAGGACCTCGAGAGCGGGGCCGTGCCTGCGCTTGCGGTGAAGCGCGAGAGCGTCGTCCTGATCGGCACGTCCGCGGGCGGCCTCGCATCGCTGCTTGCGGCCGCGCGGCTGCCGGGTCTCGCCGGCTGGATCGGCCTCGATCCCGTGGACCGCACGGGCAGCGGCGCGCGTGCAGCGTCGAACATGCAATCGCCGGCGATCGTCATGCTCGCCGAGCCTTCGCTGTGCAACCTGATGACGAGCGGCCGGGCGATCGCCGACGCGCTGCCCAGACGCTGGCGAACGGTCGACGTCACCGACGCCTCGCATTGCGACTTCGAGGATCCGACGAACAACCTGTGCCAGGTGATGTGCGGGCGCTCGTCGGATGCGGCGCGCGAGGAAATCCGCAGCGAGATCGTCGCCACGACGCGCGAATTGCTGGAGGCCGTTCGATGAGGTTAGGTGTGCTTGATCCGGGACACTTCCACGCGGCGCTCGTGCAGAAGAAGATGTACGCCGACGTCGAGCCCCTCGTGCGCGTGTACGCGCCGGCGGGGCCCGACCTCGACGACTACGTGCGACGTGTCGAGGCGTTCAACGCGCGCGCGCAGGATCCGACGCGCTGGCGCCTGCGCGTCACCGCGGGCGACGATTTCCTCGACAAGTTCGCCGCCGAGCGACTTTGCGACGCCGTCGTGATCTCGGGCAACAATCGGCGCAAGACGGAGTACCTGACGCGCGCGGTCGAGGCGGGCGTGCACACGCTCGCCGACAAGCCGATGGCGATCGACGCGGCGGGCTTCACGGCACTCGAAGCTGCGTTCGCGACGGCACGCGAGAAGAACGTGCTGCTGTACGACATCATGACCGAGCGCCACGAGATCACGAGCATCCTGCAGCGGGAGTTCTCGCGCATTCCCGCGGTATTCGGCGAGCTCGATTGCGGCACGGTCGACGACCCGTCTGTCACGAAGGAAAGCGTGCATTGCTTCGCCAAGCGCGTCTCCGGCGTGCCGCTCGTGCGTCCCGCGTGGTTCTTCGACAGCGCGCAGCAGGGCGAAGGCCTGGTCGACATCACGACGCACCTCGTGGACCTCGTGCAGTGGGCCTGCTTTCCCGGCGTTGCGCTCGATTACCGCAAGGATGTGCGCGTCATCCGCGCGAAGCGCTGGCCGACGCCGCTCACGCTCGAGCAGTTCGGACAGGTGACGAAGCTTGCATCGTGGCCCGCGTTCCTCGCGCCGAACGTGAAGGGGGGCGTGCTGGAGGTCTTCGCGAACGGACGCATCGACTACGCCCTTCGCGGCGTGCACGCGCGCGTTTCCGTGCGCTGGGATTTCGAGGCCCCGCCGGGGGCAGGCGACACGCACCATTCGACGATGCGCGGCACGCGCGCAAGCCTCGTCATCCGCCAGGGCGAGCACGAGGCGTTTGCGCCGGTCCTGTATCTCGAGCCGCATGCGACGACGGCGCGATCCGCGTGGGAGGCGGGCGCCGCCGCGGCGATGCCGCACGTCGCCGAGCGCTATCCCGGCGTCGAGCTGCGGCCGTCGGATCGGGGCTTCGAGGTGGTCGTGCCGGCGCGCTACCACGTCGGGCACGAGGCGCACTTCGGCCAGGTCGCCGACGATTTCCTGGGCTACTTCGCGGCGCGGGCACTGCCCGCGTGGGAAGTGCCCAACATGCTCGCCAAGTACTACACGACCACGCAAGCATTGACGATCGCGACGCGCTGACGCGTTTGTCAGCGGCCGGACGACAGCGCCGCGCGGGCGTTTGCGCGACGATGCGGGATGACGCGCAGATACGGCATCGCGCTTTGGACGACGCTCGCCGCGATTGGCGTCGCCGCCTGCGGCACGCCCGCGACGGGTCCCGATCCAGGCGTCGGCCCCGCGCCGCAGCTTCCCGCACCCAGCTCGTCGCTCGTTCCAACGGTCAACGTCGCCGACGCGATCGGCTGGCCCGCGGGCGTGGGTCCGACCGCCCCGGCCGGGCTTGCGGTCAAGCCGTTCGCTTCCGGTCTCGACCATCCGCGGTGGATCTACGTCCTGCGCAACGGCGACGTCCTCGTCGCGGAAACGAACGCGCCGCCGAAGCCCGACGACAACAAGGGCTTCAAGGGCGCAATGATGAAGCTCTTCATGAAGAAGGCGGGCGCGGGAACGCCGAGCGCGAACCGCATCACGCTCCTGCGCGACACCGACGGCGATGGAGTCGCGGACACGCGCAGCGTGTTCATGACCGGCCTCAATTCACCGTTCGGAATGGCGCTGGTGGGAGACGCCCTGTACGTCGCCAACACCGATGCGGTCGTGAGAGTCGCCTACCGCGAAGGCGACACCTCGATCGCGCAGGCGCCGGTGAAGCTCGCGGACCTGCCGGCCGGCACGATCAATCACCACTGGACGAAGAACCTGATCGCGAGCCGCGACGGCCGCAAGCTCTACGTCACGACGGGCTCGAACAGCAACGTCGGCGAGAACGGCGTGCAAGCGGAAGAGAATCGGGCCGCCATCCTCGAGGTGGACGCCGCGTCGGGCGCGACGCGCTTGTTCGCGTCGGGTCTTCGCAATCCGAACGGGCTCGCGTGGCAACCGGAAACGGGCGCGCTGTGGACCGTGGTCAACGAGCGCGACGAGCTCGGCAACAATCTCGTTCCGGATTACCTGACGTCGGTGCGCGACGGCGCGTTCTACGGCTGGCCGTACAGCTATTACGGCGGCAACGTGGACGCGCGGGTGTCGCCGCCGCGGCCGGACCTCGTCGCGCGCGCGATCCCCCCGGACTACGCGCTGGGCTCGCATGTCGCGGCACTCGGGCTTGCGTTCTACGACGCGCAGCTTCTTCCCCAGCACTATCGCGGAGGCGCGTTCGTGGGCGAGCACGGCTCGTGGAACCGCACGCCCAAGTCAGGCTACAAGGTGGTGTTCGTCCCGTTCGCGAACGGCAAGCCTTCGGGCCCGCCGGAAGACGTCCTGACCGGTTTCCTCGACGAGAGCGGCAACGCGCGCGGGCGTCCGGTGGGCGTCGCGGTCGACAAGGCGGGCGCGTTGCTCGTCGCCGACGACGTCGGCAACGTGATCTGGCGAGTCGCGCCCGCCGGTCGGTAGCGAAGTCAGCGCGACGAGGCTTGCTCGCGCTTGCGCGACAGCGGCACGACGCGCGGCGACGACTGCTCGCGGCTGACCTGCGCCTTCGCGCGCGCGAGCTCGCGGCGGATGCGCGAGAACGTCTTGCGAAGATCGGTCTGCGTGCTTGGCACGTAATGGAACGAAGGATCGAGTATCGACTTCATGCGTCACTCCCTGGGCGGGCGCCAGCGCCCCCGTGCGCGTACTGTGTGACGCCGCCGGCGGGACGCATGCCGGTGCCGTTCTCAAAAAATTGTAGGACGGAATCGGTGGCCGCCGGAAGGCGATTATTCGCTGTGGAGCGCGGCGCGTGAGGCCGCTGATCAAGTGCACTGCATCCCGAGAAACAGCACTACGGGCGGGAGCGCGGCGACCAGCGATGCCGCCTGTCGACGCCGCTCGCTACGTCAGCGGAACGTCCGGTTGGTGATGCCGTTGGGTGGCACGGCGGGCACGCTGCGCGTCGTGCCGGGGCGGCCGTCGTTGCGGCCCGCATTGGGGCCGCGGCCGCGCCCGCGTTCGGTGGAGTACGGGGCATACGAGCCCCAGCCGGCCGGGTAATAGACCTCCGATTCCATGGGCGGCGCGAAGCTGCCGACCGCGTAATCGGAATTGGCGACGGGCAGGCGGCGGCTGTCGGCCATGCGCTGGGCCATCGCGCGGGACAATGCCTCGCGCTCACGCTGGAGCTCGGCCAGTGACGCGGGATCGGCGCGGCCCGCCTCGATGTCGAGCTGCTCGCCGCGGCACGGCTGGTCCGTGTAGACGACGTTGAGGCTGCGGTCGAAGCACTTGTAGACCGTGGTCACGGCGCCGATGGCCGGTGTGGTCGCGGCCGCGAGCACCGCGACGGCGGCGATGCGCAGGTGCGAGCGCAGGAACAAGGGCTTCTTCGCAATCATGTGCAGGCCTCCCGATCCACTATACGCCGCTTTGCCGCGCCGGTTGTTTCGTGCCGGCTCACTCCGCGAGGAAGCGCGCGAGCAGGCGATGAAAGTGATGAACGCCACGCTCGAGCCCGGGCGAGTACCGCCCGCCCTTGAACAGCCGCGCACGCACGCCTGCCTGCACCGCCTCGACCACCGCTTCGTCTTCCTGCTCGACGCGATCGAGCGCACCGCCCGCGCCGCCGTCGAGCGCGGGCCGCGTTGCCCACATAGCTTCGAAAGCGGACGCGCGTCCGCGAAGGCGAGAGCGGCTCCACGAGGTTGATGGACAATCCCCACGGGTAAAAGTTGAGCATGAGGTTCGGAAACACGAACCAGTACGACGCGGCGATGGAGGTGCCGTCGAAGGCGGGCGTGCCGTCGCGCGCCTGCGCCTGTTGCAAGCTCGAAAAGGCGAAGAGCTCCGTCGTGTATCCGGCGCTGTCGATGGTGGTCGCGAGCTCCGGATGCACGTACGGGATGTGAAGGCCCTCGAGATAGTTCTCGACGTAGAGCGCCCAATGCGCGTTCACCGAAAAGTCGCGGTCGCGCGACGGATCGTGAACGAAGTCCTCCGGTGTCAGGTGGGCGGTGCGCTCGATCATGTCGCCGAGGAACGACCTGGCGGGCGCCGCCGGGTCCAGCGCCACGAACGCGTGGGTGCCGAGCTCGACGAAAGCAACGTGCGGAAGGTCGTCGGCAGGCGACGGGAAGCCGGGCGCGTCGGCGAAGCCCGGCATGAACGTCATCCGTCCGGTGAGGTCGAATCTGCGCGAGTGGTAGCCGCAGCGGATGTCGCTGGCGCGGCACGGCGCCTTCACCAGCAGATTCCCGCGATGCGTGCAGACGTTGGAGAGGCACCGCAGCGTGCCGGCGTCGTCGCGGGCGAGGAGGAGCGGCTCGTCGAGAAAGCCGGGCAGGAGCATGCGGGGCGAGAGCGATCCCGGCAATTCGACGTCATCCACGTCCCCCAGCCATTGCCACGTGCGCGCGAATATTTTTTCGCGCGTCGCGGCAAACGCAGCGTCGCTCGCGTAGAACGAAGGATCCAGCGCGCGGGCCCGCGCGATGTCGGGATCGATGTCGTATCGCATGCAACGGACATTGTCGCAGCATCGTGAAGAAACTCGAATGTGATGTAATTTGCCCATGAGGCGCCTCTCGTGCTTGCTCGGCGCGTGCGCGCTGGCCGCAGGATGCGCAACGGCGCCGCCGCCCGCGCCCGCGCCCGAGCCCGCGCCCGTCGTGCCCGCGCCGGCCTTGCCGCCGCCGCCCGCATGCGCGGTTTGTGTGGACCGCACGGACGAGATCGCGCGCCTGCGCCAGGACCTCGCCACGCGCGACGCCGAGCTGCGCGACCTCCGCTCGAGCCAGCGCGAGCAGGTCAAGGCCGTGCAGGAGTCCACGCGCGAGGTCACGCGGGCGAAGGCGAGGGTGCGCAGGCTCGCCACGCAGGCCGACGCCGCGTCGTCGCTGGCCGAGGTCGAGGTGGCGCTCGCAGCCGCGCGCTCGGCCACCCCATCGCCGCTCCTTGGGCTCGCGCGGGCATTCCTCGAGGCGGCGCAGGCGCCGTTCGCGCAGGGCGACTACGCGTCGGCGATGGACCGCGCCGCGCAAGCCGAGCAGCTCGTCACGGCCGCCGCTTCCGGTGCGCCCGCCGCATCGCGAAACCGCATCGAAGGCGAGGTGCTGCTGCAGGCTGCCATCCCGTTGAAGGCGAGCGGCGAGAGCCGCCTTCGGCGTGCACCGGAGCCGCGCGCGGCTGTCGTTGCAACGGTGGGACGCGACGCCGCGCTGGTCGCGCACGCGTACAAGGGCGCCTGGATGCGGGTGGAGACGGACGACGGCAAGCTCGGATGGGTGCCGCAGGCGGAGCTGTCGGCACGCTGACGACAACCGCTCGGTCGTCGGGTCGTCCCCTACATTGCGCTTTGCACTCTGTTGCCGCCGGCGCGCCTCGCCTCGTGCACGGCGTGATCCGCCCGGAACATCACGCCCGCGGCGTCGACGTCGCCTTCGCGCGTCTGCACGACGCCCACGCTCACCGTGGTGATCATGGTGCGCGTCGCGCCGCCGAATTCCGGCGACTCGACGAGCCGGCGGATGCGCTCGGCCGTGTCCATGGCGGCGTCGAACGGGATCCCGACGAAGACGACGACGAACCGGTTGCCGCCGTAGCGCGCCACGCTGTCGCCTTGCGCCGCCGACTGGCGCAGCATCGCCGACAGCGTCACCAGCACCTCGTCGCCCGCAGCGTCGCCGTAATCCGCGTTGATGCTCTCGAGGTTGTCGAGCTCGACCATCAGGAGCGCGAACGGCGTGCCGTCGCGCGCCCAGGCGTCGAAGCGCTCGCGCAGGATGGTCTCGAGCTTCTTGCGGTTGAAGAGCCCCGTCAGGCTGTCGGTGGTGGCGAGCTTCTCGAGCTCGTCGTTCTGCGCGCGCAGCGCCTCGTTGGCGGACTCGATCTCGCGCTGGGTCGCGCGCAATCGATCCGTCATCGACGTGAAGGCCCGGGTGAGCTGCCCGATCTCGTCTTTCGACTCGTCGTGCAGCACGACGGCGAAGTCGCCTGAAGCGACGCGGTTGGCGGCGGACGTGAGCCTCACGAGCGGCGTCACGATCGCGCGCCCGAGCCAGTACGCGACCGCGCCCACGAGCACGATCAACGCGCCGACGAGGATCGCGTACGAGCGCACCTGGTCGAGCCACGCACCGAACACTTCCGCGTGCTCGCGCTCGGCGACGACGAGCGCCGGGACCGACGTCGCGACCGCCACACCCAGCACTTCCTGGTCGCGGAAGTCGCGATAGGCGGCGGGCGCCCCGAGCTCGGCGCGCAGGCGCTGAAGCGCTTCGGCCGACAGCGGTGACAAGGTCCCGGCCGCGGCGCGGGTGCTCACGAGCGGCGTTCCGTCGCTTGCAAGCAGGATCACTTCGGCCGGCGAGCCGCCCACGCTGGCGCGCAGGCGCGGCTCGACCGCGCGCAGGTCGACGATGCCGACGAGCCCGCCGAGGAGCTCGTTGCGCAGCGACAGCACGGGCACCGCAATGGCCATCGTCGGGGTCGCGAGCTTGTCGTCCCACCGCGGCGGCGCGACCACCGCGCCGGTCGCGAGCGCCGTGGCAGGCCACGTTGCGGGCAGCTCCGCCGCGGACGGCGTCGCCGAGCTGCTTGCCACTACGCGTCCGCTGTTGTCGCGCAGGGTAAGCTCGACCAGCGGCTCGAGCTTCTTCTGCACCGAGCGCAGGTAGAGCGCGAGCTCGGCTTCCCCGATGCGCGCGGCGCCCGGGCGCGCAGGTCCCCCTCCCAGGCCTTCGACGAGCGTGTAGGCGGTCGACAGCGTGCGCAGGTCGTGCGCGCGCTCGCGAATCCACGCTGCGATCTCGCCGCTCGAGTCCTTCGCGAGGGCACGAAGCTCGTAGTCGACGTTGCGATTGATGACGTCCTGGTACCCCACGAACGACATGAGGCCGAGCCCGACCGAGGGGATGAGCGTCGCCAGGACGGCAAACGCGAGAATGTTGCTGCGGATGCTCTTCACGTTCGATCCGCGCTGGGCGGCCGTCGCATCCTAACACCGGGTGCAACGGCCCCGTTCGTCGTCCATGGGCCGCGTTGGTACTCAAATTGCATGGACACTGGCATGGACAATGCCCCTCTACGGCTCGAGCTCATGCCGATCGACGAATCGGCGACCGCCGAGGCGCCAACTCCCGCGGCACCCGAAAAGCCGTCGGCTACAACCGAGCGTCTACAGGATTCGGTCGCCGCGACCGAGGCGGCGCTCGACGCCATCGACATCACCCCCATCGGGCGCCCGGCCCTCAAGCTCAGCGACACGCAGTCGATCGACCCGTTCGTGGCGCAGGCGCTTCGCGAATACGCCAGCGAGAAGGTCGACAACCCCACGTGGGAGCGTGCGCTGGCGCAGGTGAACGGCGACGTCCCGGCCGCCGAGACCGTTTACGTGCGCTCGCGTGCGGCTGTGCTGCGTGCGCAGGACCGGCTGCGCCGCGAGGCGCGGCAGGCGGCGCTGGCGGCGCACGACAACGATCCTCCGTACGTCGAGCCGCCGCCTGCGTGGCAGCGCTACAAGCTCGCGATCGCCGGCGCGGCCGTCGTGATCGTCGCCATCGTCGCCGGCATCTACATGACCTCCGGCGGCGACGAGCCATCCGGCGCGGTCGCGGCCGTCACGTCGAGGTCGGCCGCGAAGGCGCCCGCACCACCGCCGGCGGCGAATGCCGTCGCCGTCAAGCCGGTGCAAGCGAGCGTGGCCTTCGACAAGAAAGTGCAGGAGCTGCGCGACGCGGGCAACTTCAACGTCATGGTGCTCTACGCGACCGAGTGGACGCGCAAGGAGCCCGACAGCGCCGCGGCGTGGGACCAGCTGCGCGCGGGGTACGTTCACCTGCGCCAGTACGAGGATGCGCGCAGCGCAGCCAGGAAGGCCGTCCAGCTCGCGCCCGACGACGCGCGGATGTGGCGCAATCTCGCCAGCGTGAACATGGACCTCGACGACCCCGACGGCGCGCTCGCCGCCTACGAGCAGGCGTCGGCGCGCAACAGCACCGACGTGGACAGCCTTCACGCGATTGCGCTTCTGAACACCCGCCTCGGCAAGCCGCAGGAAGCGAAGGGCGCACTCGATCGCGCCGCCGCTGCGAGCCCGGGAGACCCGATCACGACCTGCCTGCGCAGCGGGATTGCGCAGATGACCGCAGCGCGCGACGCCTACACCATCTCGCGACAGGTGCGTGCGATCGACAACCGCTGTCACGGCAAGGCCGAGGCGGTCGCGTCCGCGCGCTGATACCATCGCACCTCCGATCGGAGGAGGTGCCATGCGTCACGCTGTCCTGCTCGCCGCATTCGCCCTGTGCGCAACCGCGCACGCGCAGAACGTCAAGGTCACGCCGCTCGGAACGCATGCGGGCGAGCTCTGCTCGCGCGACCGCGCGACCGTCTTCGAGGACCCATCCGGCCTGCGCATCCTCTATGACGCCGGGCAGTCCGTGCAAGGCGCCGACGACCCGCGCCTCGGCACCATCCACGTCGTGCTCGTGAGCCATGCGCACGGCGACCACATCGGCGACATGAAGCTCAAGGCGCAAGGCGCCGGAACCTGCGACAACCCGGACCTCGTGAGCGCAGCGCCCGCGTCGACTTCCGGCGAGATCGCGGCGGCGAAGAACGCGGCGCTCGTGATGGTGGGGCCGATGGCGAACTTCCTCGCGAAGAAAGTCGAGACGATCAACAGGAAGGCGACGCCGGCGTGCCCGCAGGCGAGCGACGTGATGACCGCGCCGTTCGCATCGTCGTGCGTGGCGGGTGTCAATCTCGGCGGCGCGCGCATCGTGAAGCTCGCCGACGGCAAGACGGTCGAGATCACGGTCGTGCCGGCGTCGCACGACAGCACCGTGCCGCGCGCGCTCCTGTCCGAGGAGGAGCGCAAGCACATGGAAGCGGACAACGTGAGCGTGCAGCTCGGGCAGCCGACGGGCTACGTGATCCGCTTCAGCAACGGCCTCGTCGCGTACCTGACGGGCGACACGGGCATGTTCGCCGAGATGAAGACGACGATGGCCGACTTCCACAAGGTCAACCTGATGGAGCTGAACCTCGGCTACAGCGCGCTCAACGCAGCGGCGGCCGCACACATCGCGAACGACCTCGTCAGGCCGTGCGACAGTGCTCCTGTCGCACGTCAACGAAGCCGCGACCACCGGCGGCAAGGTGAAGGGCGGCACGCACACGGCCGACGTCGTCTCGCTCGTGAAGGGTCGCGCGGTGCATCTCGCGCTGTCGGGCAAGACGATGGAGTTCGACGGCAGCGGCAAGTGCGTCGCGGGGTGCGCCGCACCCTGACGATCCTGCGCGGCGCGGGCAGCAACGCGTTGCGCGATCCCGCTTTCATGGCGTCCGACCCGGACCGTACGGTCCTGCACCGCGCGATCCGCGTCGCGATCGTGCTTCCGATCCTGCTGTGGATGGGCCTGCACGTCCTGCGCGACACGCAGTTCGCGCTGGTCGCCGCGTTCGGCTCGTTCGCCGCGATCGCCATGGCCGATTTCATGGGCCCTGCGCGCTCGCGACTCGTGTCGTACGCCGTGCTCGCCGTCGCAGGCGCCGCGCTGGTCGCGCTCGGGACCTTCCTCTCGCAATCGATGTGGACCGCCGTCGTCGCCATGCTGGTCGTCGGCGTGAGCCTGCAGTTCGTGATGGCGCTGGGCGGCCAGTTCGCGCTCGGCAACAACGCGGCGGTGCTCGCCTTCGTGGTGGCGGTGATGGTGCCCGCCGGCCCCGAGGCGATTCCGTCGCGGGTTGCCGGATGGATCGTCGCGATGGCGTGCTCAACCCTCGTGGCCTCGCTGCTGTGGCCGCGGCACGAGCGGCGCGAGCTCTATGCGAGTGCCGCGGCGGCGTGCGATGCGCTCGCGGCGCTCGTTCGAAAGCTTGGCGAGGGCGCCGATTCGGCGGCCGAGGTCGACGGCATGGAAGCCGCCGTGGCGAAGGTCCGCGACACCCAGCGCGCGCTGGGATTTCGGCAGATCGGCCCGCCCGGCCACCAGCGTGCGCTCCTCGGCCTGGTCGACAGCCTTGCGCAGGCGTCGCGCTTCGCGCGCGTGGTCACGACGCAGGCGTGCACCGACGCCGACCGTGCGCTTGCACGCGCCGTTGCGGACAGCCTCGCGTTCGTGTCGGGCGTGATGACCGCATGCGCGGCCGGTGACGCACGCTATCCCGAAACCAATCTCGCCGCGCTGTCCGCGGCGCGCCACGATCATCGCGCGAAGCTCGACGCGGCCGCGCGCCGCGCGCTCGACGCCGGTGACACGGGCGCGTCGGTCGTCGCGTCGTTTGCCGTCGTGTTTCCGATCCGCGTGCTCTCCTACATCACGCTGTCGATGGCCGTCGACGCGCTGGTCATCAGCGGGCGCAGCGTCCGGGTGGAGGACGACTTTGCGGTGATCGAGCCCGCCGCGCCGCAGGGTGCGTGGCGCAACGCCGTCGACACCCTGCGACCGCAACTTGCGATGCGCTCGGTGTGGCTGCACAACAGCCTGCGCGCGGGCCTCGCACTCGCGTTGTCGGTGCTGGTCGCCAAGGCCATCGACATCGGCCACGCCTTCTGGGTCGTGCTCGCGACGCTGAGCGTGCTGCGCTCGAACGTCGCGACCACGGGCGCCACGGTGCTGAGTGCGGTGGTGGGCACGCTTGCGGGATTCGTGCTCGCCACGGCGGCCATCGTCGTACTCGGCCCCCATCCGGCGCTCTTGTGGATCACCCTGCCGCTCGCCGTCTTCCTCGCGGCGTATGCGCCTTCCGCGATATCGTTCGGCGCGGGCCAGGCGATGTTCGCGCTGCTGGTGGTGGAACTCTTCAACCTGATGGCGCCCGATGGCTGGGAGGTGGGCGTTGCGCGCGTGGAGGCCGTCTGCGTCGGCGCGCTCGTTGCATTCGCGGCGTCGCTCATCATGTGGCCGAAAGGCGCGAGCGCCGTGCTGCGCGCCGAGATCGCCGCGCACGTTCGCGCCGCCACGAGGCTCGTGCAAGGCGCCCTCGCGATGCTGGTAGGCGATGCGGACCCGCGCGTCGTGGAGGCGCATCGGGCGCAGGCGATCGCGGTGCGCCATCGCGCGGACGAGGCGTTCGCATCGTTCATCGGCGAGCGCGGCACCAAGCGCGTGCCGCTTGCGGAGTGGGCATCGCTTGCCCGCGTCCCGCTCATCATGCGCGGCGCCGCCGAAGCCGTGATGGCCATGCAGCGCTCGAACCTCGTGGTGACCGACGGCGGCGACGCGACCCGCGCGTACGATGCTGCGCGCAAGACGGTGTGCGATGCGTTCGTGGACCTCGAGGACCGGCTCGCCGCGCCGCAACGCCCGAAGGATCCCGCGCTTGCATCGGCCGTCGCCGACCTCGACATGATCCACGGCTCGGCAGACAGGCATGCGGCGCTGCAGGCGGCGATCGGAGGGTACGCGGACGCGCATCGCAACGATGCAAGCGCGGTGCCGCGCACGATGGCGCTCGCGTTCGCCGCAGGCTGGGTCACGTACCTCGCGCACGTGCGCGTGACTGCGGAACCCGCGCTCGAGGATGTCGCGGCGCAAGCGGACGTCGCGTGGTGGCGTTGAGCAGTTCCGACCCCGCCGGCCTCTCGTGGCTCGAGCGCCTGTTCGGCGAGCGCCTGCACGATGACGAGCAGCGCAACGGCCTTCACCAGGCGCTGCGCGTCGCGATCGTGATGCCCATCATGTACGCGCTCGGCACGCTCGTGCTGCAAAGCCCGCCGTTCTCGCTGCTCGCCGGGTTCGGCGCGTTCGCCGCATTGGCGATGGCGGACTTCATGGGGCCCGCGCGCTCGCGCCTCGCGGCACTTGCCGCGCTTGCGGTGATGGGAAGCGTGCTCGTTGCGATCGGCACCGCACTCTCGGGCACCGTGTGGGCCGCGTTCGTCGCGATGCTCGTGATTGCCTTCGTGCTCCAGTTCGCGATGGCGCTGGGTGGCCAGTTCGCGCTCGGCAACAACGCGGCGATGCTTTCCTACGTCGTGTGCGCGATGGTGCCCGCCGGCGCGGACGCGATCGTGCCGCGCGTCGCGGGATGGCTCTGCGCCATCGCCGCGTCCGCATTGGCCGCCACGTTTCTCTGGCCGCGCAACGAGCGTCGCGATCTGTACCTCCGGCTGGCCGACGCGCTGCGTCCGCTCGCCGCGGCGATCCGCGCAGTCGCGCAGGGGCATCCGCCGGGCCAGGCGCTGCACGAAGCGAACGCTGCGATCGAGCGCGTGCGCGACGAGCAGCGCGAGCTCGGATTCCGCCCCATCGGTGCGCACGAGCATCAGCAGGCACTCGGCGGACTCGTCGATGCGCTCGGCCAGGCGTGGCGCTTCACGTGCGTCATGGTGGCGAGCGACCGCGTGCACGCAACGGATCGCACGCTCGCAACGGCCGCTGCCGACACGATCGAGCACGTCGCCGATGTCATGGACGCGTGCGCCAGGGGCAAGCGTGCGCGCGCCGCGGTGCGCATCGACGTCGAAGCGCTCGTCGCCGCGCGGCGGCGCCACCGCGACCTCATGCACGAGGCTGCCAGCGCGGGATTGCGCATGCACACGTCGGCCGCCACGATCGTCGGGCGTTTCGCCGGCGCCTTTCCCGTGCGCATCCTGTCGTTCGTCGCGCTGTCGATGGCGGTCGACGCGGCGGTCATGGCCGGCCGCACGGTGGAAGCGCGCGACGATTTCGTCGTGCTCGAGCCAACCACGCCGATGTCGGCGCTGCGCCACGCGCTGCGCACGCTGCGCGCGCTGCTCGTGCCGGAGACCGCGTGGTTCCACAACAGCCTTCGGGCCGCCCTGGGCCTCTCCGCAGCGATGGTGGTGGCGAAGGTCATCGCGATCGGGCACGGGTTCTGGGTGGTGCTGGCCACGCTCGGCGTGCTGCGCTCCAACGTCGTGACGACCGGCGCGACCATCGTGAACGCGCTCGCCGGAACCTTCGTCGGCTTCGGCCTTGCGTTCCTCGCGATGCACTTCCTCGCACCGTATCCGACGGCGATGTGGCTCACCCTGCCGCTGGTGGTCTTCGCCGCGGCGTACGCCAATCATGCGATCTCGTTCGGCGCGGCGCAGGCATTGTTCGCCCTGCTGGTGGTGGAGATGTTCAACCTCGTGGAGCCGGAAGGCTGGATGACGGGGGTCGTGCGCCTGGAGGCCGTGGCGATCGGTGCGATGGTCGCGTTGTTCGTGTCGGTGGTCATGTGGCCGAAGGGTGCGGCGTCGGCGCTGCGCGAGCAGATCGCCGAGCACGTGCGCGCGGCGCAGGCGCTCGTCGACGCGGCGTTCGCATCGCTGTTCGACGCCACCCGGCGCGGCGCGGTCGAGGCGGCGCGCGACGAGGCGCTGGACGTCCGGCGGCGCTGCGACGAGGCGCTGGCCGCGTTCATGGGCGAGCGCGGTGCCAAGCGGATTGCGCCCGAGACATGGATCGCGCTTGCGCGCGCTCCGGTGCTGATGCGCCTCGCGGCCGATGCGGTCATCGCGCTCGAGCGCGGCGGCTACCATGGAGACACGTCGGCGATCGAGGCGTTGCTGCGCGACGTTCGCGCGTCGTTCCTCGCCCTTGCCGACCGCCTCGCCGAGGGTGCGACAGCGGACGACGGTGCATGGCGCGCGGTGGTCGCGGACCTCGACATGATCGGCGGCGCGGGCATGCGTGTGGAACCGATCCTGCGCGAGCTCGAAGAGTTCGTCGAAGCGCATCGAGGCGATCCCGGCGCGTCGCGTCAGGTCGTCGCCGTCGTCTGGGGATTGGGCTGGCTCGGCTATCTCGCCCACGTGCGCATGAGCGCGGAGCCCGCGGTTACGCAAGTCGTCGCCGCCTCGGTCGAGGCGCCATTGTCTTCGCGCGTTGCCGGCGCAATCCGCTGACGCGAATTCGCTCGTGTCCTACGCCGGCGGTGCTCGGCGCCCGATAGGCGCGCCTTCTTGCACACGCGCATCATCGCGTATCGCGTTACCTGGCTCCCTTCCATGCGCTCGCCTGTCCTCGCCGTCGTGCTGCTCGCTTCCGCGCTGTCGTGTCACGGCGCCACGCGTTCGCACGGTCACACCACGGAAGTCGCCGACGACGATGCCACGCCGGTGCTCGCCCAAGGCGCGCGCGGCCGCGCCGTCGTTCGCGCGCAGGTGCTCCTCGACCGCATGTGGTTCTCTCCTGGCGAGATCGACGGCGGATTCGGCGACAACATGCGCAAGGCCGTCCTCGCGTTCCAGAAGGCCAACGGCCTCAAGGAGACCGGCCGCGTCGACAAGGACACTTGGGGGACGCTCGGCGGCGACGGCGTGACCGGCCTCACGACGTACCGGATCGCGGACGCGGACGTCGCGGGACCGTTCGAGCGGATGCCCGCCGACATGATGGAGCGCGCGACGATGAAGCACATGGGCTACGAGTCGCCGGAAGAAGCGCTCGCCGAGAAGTTCCACGCGGCGCCTTCGCTCATCCGCGAGCTCAACCCCGGCAAGAAGATCGTCGTCGGCGAAACGTTCACCGTGCCCGACGTGATGAACGGCAGGCCGTCGCGCAAGGCCGCTTCGCTGATCGTCGTCAAGACGCAGCACGTCATGCAGGTGAACGACGCGGAAGGCCGCACCGTCGCGCAGTTCCCGGTCAGCATCGGCGGTCCCCGCGACCCGTTGCCTCTTGGCAAGCTCAAGCTCACCAACGAGGTGAAGGATCCTTCCTTCACGTACGATCCGGCGCTCCTCAAGGATGCCAAGCCAACGTACACCAAGGTGGAGATGGCGCCCGGTCCCAACAATCCGGTGGGCAACGTGTGGATCGGGCTGTCGAAGCCGCACTGGGGCATCCATGGCACGCCGTCGCCGTCGAAGGTCGGGCGCGAGGAGACCAACGGGTGCCTGCACCTGACCAACTGGGATGCGCAGAAGCTCGCGACACTGGTGTCGCCCGGCTTCGTCATGGAGGTGCGCGACAAGTGAGCACCAAGTGGAACTCGCCGCTGGCCGTCGTGGCGCTCGCTGCCGCGTGGGTGATGGTCGGCGTGCTGGGCTCGCTGTCCGTCACCACGCTCGCCGACGCCGTCGACGACATCGAGACGCGGCTCTTCGCGCGGAAGCTCGCCATCCCGGTGCAAGGCGTGCAGGCCGCGCAGCTGCGCGATACTTACGCCGATCGCCGCGGCGACAAGCCGCACGAAGCGCTCGACATCATGGCGCCCAGGGGCACGCCGGTCGTCGCGACCGACGACGGACGCGTCGTCAAGCTCTTCGAGAGCGTGCCTGGCGGGCTCACGATCTACCAGGCCGACAGCGGCAACGACGTCGTGTACTACTACGCGCACCTCGACCGGTACGCCGACGACATGCACGAAGGTCTCGCGGTGAAGCGCGGCGACGTCATCGCGTATGTCGGCACGACCGGCAACGCCCGGCCCGACGCGCCGCACCTGCACTTCGCCATCCTGAAGCTGCCGCCGGGCAAGGAGTGGTGGAAGGGCACGCCGATCAATCCCACGCCGCTGTACAGGAACGCCGCGCCGCTTTGACCGATGTGGGTGGGCGGGCGTCGACCGACGCGAAGCGCTCGCCAAGGCAGGCGCCCCGGGGTGCAAGAGTCGTGCCGCGGCGTCACTTCGTCGCCGGCACCCTCACTTCGTCGCAGGCCGCTCGAATGGCTCCGCGCGGGTCCGTATGCTGCGCGTCATGAGCCGAGTCTATTTCTATTCGAAAGTCGTCTTCGCGTGGCTGTTCGTGCTGTTCGGGGTGCTCATGCTGTGGAGCACCCTGTCGAACCGCGGCAAGCCAGCCATCTTCCTCCTGTGGCTCCTGCTCATGATCTTCGTGATGACGTCCGCGGTCGCGCACGTGCGGCGCGTGCGCCTCGTCAACGGCACGATCGACGGCCCGACGCTCGCCAATCGCCAGCGCAGGCAGATCGAATTGCCGATGGGCCCCGAGCAGGCGTTCGACGTCGTCGACGCGGCGGTGCGGGAGATTCCCGGCGTCGAGGAAGTGGAGAGCACGCGCGCGAGCCTGCAGATCCGCGCGAAAGTGCGCCGCGTGTATCCGTATGCCACCGCGCCGCTGCTGCAAAGCATGCTGGGGTGGTTCGGCACGACCCGCAACCAGGTGTTCGCCATCATGAAGGCGCAAGGCGAGACGACGACCGTCGATCTCCTGTGCGAGCCCGAAAGCGGCGTGTGGCGCGACTGGTTCACCGTCGACAACGGCACCAACCTCGAGAATGCCGAAAGCGTGAGCCGCGCGATCTCCCGCCGCATCACCGAAGCGCGCCGCGGCGAGCAGGCCGCCACGAAGGAGACCGCAACGGAAAAGGAGCTCGCAGTCGCGCGCCTGGCACTCCTGCACGCGCAGGTCGAGCCGCACTTCCTCTACAACACGCTCGGGAGTGCCAAGTACCTCGTGCGCAGCGACCCCGACGGCGCCGAGCGCATCATCGACAACCTGATCCTGTACCTGCGCCACTCGCTGCCGCGCCTGGACGACGCGCTCACGACCCTCGGCGAGGAAGTCGATCGCGTGCGCGCGTATCTCGACATCATGCAGATCCGCATGGGCGCGCGCCTGCGCACCGAGGTCAGCGTGTCCGATGCGCTGAAGAGCGTGCCGTTCCCGAGCATGATGCTGCAGACGCTCGTGGAAAACGCGATCAAGCACGGCCTCGAGCCCAAGACCGGCGGCGGCACGATCTGGATCATCGCGGCGGACAAGGGCGATCGCGTCGCGGTGACCGTCGCCGACGACGGCAACGGTCTTGGCAGCGAGACGACCGGCAGCGGCATCGGCTTGCGCAACCTGCGCGAACGGCTCAACCTTGCGTACGGCGCGGACGCAGCCTTCGATCTCGCCGCCAATTTCCCTGCGGGCGTCGCCGCAACGATCTCCGTACCCCGGGCCGGGCCGAAACATGGATAAGCGCGTGACGTGCGTGATCGCGGAAGACGAGCAGCTCTTCCGCGACGCGCTCCTTGAATTGCTGAGGCAGGAGTGGCCCGACCTCGACGTGGTCGCAGCGTGCGACGACGGCGGTGCGGCGCTCGAGGCGATCGGCGAGCACAAGCCCGACATCGCTTTCCTCGACATCCGCATGCCCGGGTTGACCGGCCTCGAGGTCGCGTCGGCGGCGGCCGACGTGAGCCCGGGCACGCAGGTCGTGTTCGTGACGGCGTACGACCAGTACGCGATCCAGGCGTTCGAGCGCGGAGCGGCCGACTACCTCCTGAAGCCGATCGTGCGCGAGCGGCTCGTCGCCACGCTCGGCCGGCTGCGGTCGCGCCTCGGCAACGCCGGCGGGCAGAACGAGGCGCTGCTGGCACTCATCCGCGACCTCACCGCCACCGCGCCGGCGAAGCCCATCGCGCAGCCGCTCGTGTGGATCACCGCGAGCGCCGGCAAGGAGACGCGCCTCATCATGGTCGACGACGTCGCCTACTTCAAGTCGGACAGCAAGTACACGACCGTCATGACGGCGCAAGGCGAGTCGCTCCTGCGCACGTCGCTGCAGGAGCTCCTGGCGAGGCTCGACCCGACCCACTTCAAGCAGATTCACCGTGGCACGATCGTCAACATGCGGATGGTGTCGTCGATCGTGCGCGACGAGAACGGGCGCGGCACCATGCGCCTCAAGAACCGCCCCGAGACGCTGCAGGTGAGCCTCACGTTCATGCCGCTGTTCAAGAACATGTGAGCGTCACGAACGGGCCGGCCCGGGCGTGCAGGAGTGCGCGATGGCCGGCGCCCTGGTCTCCACCGGCGGGGTCATGCCGGCCCTGAGCAGGTCCATGGCCGACGCCGGGTCGTCGGCAAAGCGGAAGAGCGACAGGTCGGCAGCGTCGATCATGCCGTGTCGCACGAGCGCCTGGAAGTCGACGATCTCGTTCCAGTACGCGCTTCCGTAGAGAACGATCGGAATGCGGCGCTGGATTTTCTCCGTCTGCATCAGCGTCAGGATCTCCGAGAGCTCGTCGAGCGTCCCGAAGCCGCCGGGGAACACGACCAGCGCGCGTGCAAGGTGCGCGAACCACAGCTTGCGCATGAAGAAATAGTGGAACTCGAACGAGAGCCCCGGTGAGATGAAGGCGTTCGGACGCTGCTCGTGCGGCAGCCCGATGTTGAGCCCGATCGACTTGCCGTTCGCATCCGCGGCGCCGCGGTTGGCGGCCTCCATGATGCCGCCGCCGCCGCCCGTGCACACCACGCAGTGGCACACGTCGCCTGACAGGTCCTTCGACCACAGCGTGACGAGGCGCGCGAGCTCGCGGGCCTCGTCGTAGTAGCGGCCGAGCGGCCCGTCGGCGCGAAGCCGCGCCGACCCGAAGAACACGACGGTGCCGCAGATCTGCTCGCGCTCGAACGCGTAGAGCGGCTGCAGGTATTCGGCGAGGATGCGCAGCGGACGGGCGTCGTCGCTGTCGAGGAACGTTTCGTTCTTGTACGCGAGCGGCGTCCGCTTGAAGTCGTCCACGCCCCTACCTCGTCGCGGCGAAGTCGATGAAACCGTGATCGATGTCGGTGCGCAGCAGCTTCACGGTCACGCGGTCGCCGACGTCGAGCCCGTCCTCGCCGCGCACGACGCGTCCCTCCGTCGTCGGATGCGAGATCCGGACCCACGTTCCCTTGTCCGACGCGCCCGTGACGATGCCCCGGAACGTGGCACCGATGCGCGACGAGAGGATCTGCGCCGCGGCGGATTTCGCGACCTGCCGCTCGACCTTCGCGGCATTCTTCTGCTGCACGGTGCAGTGGGCGGCGAGCGCTGCGAGCTCCTCGTTCGCGTACGGCGAAGGCGTGCCCTCGAGCGCCGCCTTCACGATGCGCTGCGTGATGAGATCGGGATAGCGCCGGTTGGGCGCGGTCGAGTGCGTGTAATCCTCGACGGCGAGCGCGAAGTGCCCGGTGGCGCCTCCGCCGTCGAGCGCGTACTCGCCCGCGCCGAGCAGCTTGACGACGGATAGCGAAAGATCGGGAAACGTGTCGGGCGCCGCGGCCTTGCGGGTGCGCAGGAACACATCGAGGGCGGCCGCGTCGGGCTGCGCGGGCAGGCGCTCGCCGAGCTCGCGCGCCAGCAGCACGATGCGATCCCACCGCTCGGGCGTGCGCAGGATGCGCCGCACGAACGCATAGCCCTTGGCCTTGAGGAACCGGGCGACGACGCCGTTGGCCGCCACCATGAAGTCCTCGATGAGCTCCTTGGCGACGTTGGATTCGTCCGGCGCGAGGTCGGCGAGCGTCCTGTCGTGCAGGATGGGCCTTGCCTCGAGCGTGTCGAGCGCAAGCGCGCCCTGCGCCTCGCGTCTCGCCTTCATGCGCTGCGCAACGCGTCGTTGCCGCCGCAGCTGATCCTCGAGGCCGGGAAGTGCGGCGAGCGCGGGCGGCGCGACGCCGTTGCCGTCGAGCCACGCGGCGACGCCGTTGTACGCGAGCTTTGCGTGATTGCGCACCGTCGCCCGGTAGATCGCGGAGCGCGTCACCGCGCCCGCTTCGTCGACCGTCATTTCGACGACCACGGCGAGTCGGTCGGCGTCCGGATTGAGCGAGGTCAGGTCCGTCGAGAGCCGCTCCGGCAGCATCGGGAAGATCTCCGCCGCCGTGTACACCGACGTCGTGTTGGTCGCGGCGTGTGCGTCGATGTCGGAGCCTTTCGCAACGAGGGCGTCGACGTCCGCGACCGCGACGAAGATCGTCTCCTCGTGCGCCGACGGCGGCTGCGCGGCGACCGAAAGCTGGTCGAGGTCGCGCGAGTCGTCGTTGTCGATCGACGCCCATGGCAACGCGCGCAGGTCGCGGGTGCCGGCGTCGCTGGCCGGACCGTGCAACGCGTTGGCCTCCGCCATGACCTCGTGCGAGAAATCGGGCAGCAGTCCGCGCGCGCGCATGGCTTCATGCGCGACTTTCCATAGCCGGGAATTGTTGGGCATCGGTCGGTGAGGTGTAGGCGGCCGTGCATTCTAGGACGAACCGCGGGGACGGCTCGCGTTAAGGGCGGGTTTGACGTGCGGCGGACGCAACGTAATATCCGGCCCCAACCATAAACTCACAGACGGCCGCGCTTGCGGACCGCGCGTCACGCCATGCATCTACCCCACCAGGACGAGCTGCTCCAGCGGCACTTGCGAACGTTTCTCGGCGACATCGAGCCCGCGGCGCTCGACGAGCTCCGCGCGTGCCTCGAATGGATGACCGTGCCGACCGGCGTCTCGCTGATGAACGAGGCGGAGCAGGGGGACGCCATGTATCTCGTGCTGAGCGGCCGGCTCCGTGCGTACGTCAAGGATGACGAGGGAAGGCCGCAGGCAGTGCGCGAGATGGGCCGCGGCCAGATCGTGGGCGAGATGAGCGTGATCACCGGCGAGCCGCGGCGGGCGACCGTCGTCACGCTGCGCGAATGCGTGCTCGTGCGCCTCGCCAAGGCGGATTTCGACCGCCTGCTCGCGACGAGCCCGCGCCTGTCGGTCGTCATGACGCGGCAGATCATCGAGCACCTGCGCTCGCGCCAGGAGCGGTTTCGAGCGGCACGGCCGGTCACGATTGCGCTCGTTCCGGTATCTGCCGGGGTCGACGTGCGCGCCTTCGCGCAATCGCTTGCGCAGCATCTCGCGCGCGTCGGCCGCGTGGCGGTGGTCGACGCGCCCGCGGTCGGCGCCGGGATGGCCGATGACGCCGAGGCATCCGCTCGCGTCGCGACCCGCATGAACGAGATCGAAGGCGCGAACGAGTTCGTGCTGCTGGCAGGCGACGACGCGCCGACGTCCTGGACCGCGCGCTGCTGCGAGGGCGCCGACGAGATCCTGCTGCTCGCGGACGCGGCGCAACCGCCCGTGCTGCATGCGACGGAGACCGAGTACCTCATGCGCCGCGATGGACGCACGGAGTCCGCGGAGATCCTCGTGCTGCTGCACCCGCCGCAGGCGCGGTCTCCGCGCGGCACGCGCGCGTGGCTTGCGCGGCGTCCGGTGACCGACCACGTGCACGTGCGCCCGCAGGTCGCCGGCGACATGGCGCGCCTCGCGCGCATCGAGAGCCACACCGCGGTGGGGCTCGTGTTTGCCGGCGGCGGCGCGCGCGGCCTCGCGCACATCGGCGTCTACCGCGCGCTCGCCGAGCGCGGCATCGACATCGATTACGTGGGCGGCACCAGCATCGGGGCCCTCATGGCGGTGCTGGTCGCGAGCAACGGCTCGGTGGGCGACGTGACGGAGATCGCGCGCAAATGGTTTTCCACGAATCCGACCGGCGACTTCAACCTGCTGCCGGTGCTGTCGCTCATCAAGGGCCGGCGCATGCGACGCGCGATCGACGGCGCGCTGGTCGACCTGCTGGGCTTCGACCCCGACGTCGAGGATCTCTGGAAGAATTTCTTCTGCGTCGCGAGCAATTACACGCGCGCGTCGGAGCAGGCCATTCGGCGGGGGAATCTCGCGCGGGCGCTTCGCGCGAGCATCGCCATCCCCGGTGCGCTGCCGCCGGTGGTGCACGAGGGCGACCTGCTCTGCGACGGCGGCACGTTCAACAATTTCCCCGTCGACGTCATGCAGGGTGCCCGGGGCATCGGCACCGTGGTGGGCGTCGACCTGTCGAACCACAAGGCGCGCCGCTTCGAAAACGACGAAGTGCCGGGCACGTGGTCGCTGCTGCGCGACCGCCTGCGCCCGTACGCCAGGCGACGCTACCGCTTTCCGTCGCTGCTCGCGTACCTCATGAACGTGCAGATCCTGTACAGCATCTCGACGCAGCAGGCCAAGCGCAAGCTCACCGACTTCTACTTCAATCCGCCGCTCGACCGCGTCGGCATGCTGCAGTGGGACAGGTTCGGGGAGATCGTGAAGCAGGGACATGCGCACGCGGCCGAGATGCTCGATCGCCTCGCACCACACGACCTCGCGAGGCTGCGGCCGGCGGCCGACGTCATGGCGGCCGCCGACGACTAGCCGCTAGGCCTTTCGCGGCGCCGTCGCAATGCGCTTCGCGGTGATGGGCGTGTCGTAGCCGTCCAGACGCAGCCAGCCGTCGAACTTGTCTCCGTCGAACTTGCCGCGCACCGATCGCATCGCGCCGTCGGTGTTGATGAACGAGAACGAGAAGTTGTTGCCGGACAGTCGCGGCCCGAGGAGTGGTGCCGCCTGCTTGCCGATCATCATGCTCCCGCCAACGCGCTGGAAGGCCTGGATGAGGTCGAGCGTGCCCTTGAATCCGCCGCCGCCTTCGTCGAACTGCCACTTGCCCGAGATGGTCGCGGGCACGATCCACAGGAACGCCTCGCGCTCGCTCTCGTAGATCACGTCGTCGGGCTCCCAGTCGCGCATGTTGAACGCATGCGACACGACGCGCGTGCCGGGCTTCATCTTGAGGATCGACGGCCGCAGCTTGTAGTTGAGCTCGGGCAGGAGATAGAGCGTGACGACCGTCGCCTCCGAGAAGTCGTTCTCGAAGATGTCGCCCGCGATGATCCTGACCTTGTCGGCGACGCCGGCCCGCTCGGCGTTGCGCTTGGCGAGCGCCGCCATGTCCGGGTTGTACTCGATCCCGACGGCGCGTGCCTTGAAGTCGCGCGCCGCCGCGATGGGAATCTTGCCTTCCCCGGCGCCGAGGTCGTACACGACGTCGCTCTCCGTGGTCTTCGCCGCCTGCAGCATCTTCGTGACGAGGGTGTCGGGCGTCGGGATCCAGATCACGTCCTTGCCGGACTGGCCCATGTTCGGGCGGTAGATCTCGTCGCCGTACTGCGGTGCGGGCGTTTGCGCGACGACGCCGGCGGCGGCGAAGGCGAGGACCGCGGCGGCAAGGCGGGCAGCGATGGACATGCTTCCTCCGTTCGTGTGAGGGCTAGCAGGATATCCGCATTCGCGAAGGTCCGTCGATTGTGCGTCTATCATCGGCGGATGGCCGGCGACCCCTTTGAGCTGCAGCGCTTCGTCGACGCGCAAGCGCCGGACTACGACCGTGCGCTGGCCGAGCTCCGGAACGGGCGGAAGGCGACGCACTGGATGTGGTACGTGCTTCCGCAGCTGCGCGGGCTCGGCGCGAGCGTCATGGCCACGCGATACGGCATCGCGTCGCTCGACGAGGCGCGCGCCTACCTCGCGCATCCGATTCTCGGGCCCCGCCTCATCGCGTGCGTGGACGCGATGAATGCATTGCCCGGTTCGAATGCGGAGCACGTGCTGGGGGGCATCGACGCCGCCAAGTTCCGCTCGTGCCTCACGCTGTTCCTCGTGGCGGATCCCGGTAACGCGGCGTTGCGCGATGCGCTTAAAAAATATTACCGCGGCCGGGAAGACGAAAGAACCCTGGCACTGCTGCAAGGATGAACGTCGCGCAGCTCAAGCGGTTCTGCCGCGCTTTGCCCGGCACCGTCGAAGTCGACTCCGGCGCGCCGTACAACTGGCTCGTCTATTCGGTCCGCGGCCGGAAGTACGCCTACTTCAAGACGAGCGAGCCGGAGCGCTGGCGGTTCAGCGTCCGCGTCAGCCCGATCGCTTCGTGGAGTTGACCGAGTTTCCCGGGGTCAAGCCCGCGCGCTATCGCGGCCGCTACGGGTGGATCACCATCGTGAATGTCGCGGCGTTTCCCGGGGATTACCTGAGGACACTCGTGAACGCCTCGTACACGCGTGCGCGTAGTCCCGGCATCACGGTAGAGCAATAGCCTCCGCGTCCTGCGCCTTGGCGATCACCGCGGTGGTCTGCGCGTCCGCGCGCGCACCGCGGATCATCTCCGAAAGCCAGCGTACGAGCACGGTCGTGTACGCCGTCTGGTCGGCCTCGCTCGTGAGCGCATGGTCCGCGTTGGACAGCACGCGGTACGTGAGCGAGCCCGCGGTCGACAGCGCGTCGCGATAGCTTGCGAGGACCGCCCCGGGAATGATCGCGTCGCGCTCCGACTCGACGATCAACGCGTCGCCCTTGAAGCTCGCGCATGCGAGCAGGGCGCGGCTGTCCTCGGTCCGGTGAGGAATCCGCCGGTAGGCATCGAGCTCCTGCAGCTTCTTGAGCTGGTCCTTCGGCAGCGTCCACTCCGAGTCCTTGTAGAGCGCGGGTGCGCGCAGCACGAGCCAGCGCACCGGCCGCACGGTGGTCAGGATCGTCGCGAGGTAACCGCCGTAGCTGCTCCCGACGACGGCGATCGACGACTCGTCGACGCCGCGCTGGCGCACCAGCACGTCGTAGGCAGCCACGACGTCGCGCAGGTTCTGCTCGCGCGTCACCGTCTTCTGCTGCTCGACGGTGCGCGCATGCCCCCGCAGGTCGAACGTGAGGCTGATGCATCCGAGTGCTGCGACCTCGCGGGCGCGCGCCACGTACTGCTGCTGGCTTCCTCCCCAGCCGTGCACGAAGAGGACGCCGGGAATCAGCGCGCCGGGTGTGACCAGGGTGCCTTCGATGCACTGGTCGTCGACGGCGATCTCGAGGTTGTCGTCACGCGTCGTGGCCATCGAGCTCGATTGCATATTTGGTGAGAGGTCCTGCGTGCGCGTCCACACCCCGGTAGTACACGAAGGCGCCATCGGGGACGACGCACGCGTCGTCGTAGGTCTCGACGGTCGCGCAGCGGACGCGCGTGCGTGCATGATCGCGCAGGAACGCGTCCAGCGCCATCACCTCGGCGCCGCTTGCGCCCCCGATGCGCCACGACTGCTCGAGCACGCCCGAGCGCAGGCGACCGCTCGCGTCGCGGCCGAACAGCACGTCGTAATTGCGGCGGGACGCATACGCCGACGGATACGCAGCGAAAGCGGCGGCGTCGTAGGCCTGCGCCAGCACGACCGCTTTGTAACGCTCCTGCTCGAGCCCGGCCGCGAGCAGGTCGTCGAAACCGCCGCGCACGACGTCGAGCGTCGAGCCGCCGTAGACCTCGTGACCGCGCGGGTTGGTGACCGCGGATTGCGTTCCCCAGTACGCGATGCCGATGCTGCCGCACGTCACCGCGCCGACGCTGTAGGTGACGCTGTCCTCGAGGTGTTCCTCGATCGCGACACCGGAAGTGGCGATCGCGTCGTCGCCGACCGCTTCGAGTGCGGGGTCGATGCCGCCTGCCTGCCGCACGAGATGCTGTCCGGCGCCGCCGATGCCCGTCACGCTCTTGATGCGAACGGGCCCGTGGCGCAGGAGCGCGGTCGCGGCCTCGCGGGCATCGCGGCGGTCGAAGGCCGTGTAGCCGCGCAGCGCCGCATCGTGCATGTTCTCCCCGCACGCGTGCGACCATCCTTCGGGCGCCACCGCGTCGCGCGATACGAGCGGATGCGTGATGGCCTTGGTCGCGACGAACGCGTGCGGCACGACACCGCCGAAGAGCTGGTCGGCGCCGTGCACGCCGACGGCGGCGGCCTGCGCCGTCAGGAGGGCGTCGTGCGGGACGACGTACAGCGGCTTCTCATAACGAAGGGACGCGTCGTAGGCGCCGCCGTAGCGCCAGTGCATGACCTGCGCGAGGCGTCGCGCGACGTTCGCGCGCGATTCGCGGTCGTGACCGCCGGCGCCGGCGTCCGCGCAATGCGTGACCAGCGTCCTGGTGCCGGCATCGGCCGGCGCAACCGTCGTCTTCGTCGTGCTGGCCGCGAGCATCGGCATAGCATCGCGGCGCCGGCTGCGCCGCACACGACGCCGCTCGCTGATTGCCGTGTCGGCGGCGGATGCCCGCCGCCGTAGGACGGCGCTTTCAGGCAGCGAGCGCGCGGCCGAGATCGCGCAGCAGCGCGCGCCCGTTGCCCCGCCACGCGCTGCCGTGCATGCACGCGAGGTAGGCGGGATCGAGGTCGGCGAGCTTGCCGATGACCTTGCCGGTGTCCGGCGCGTGTGCGTAATAATCCATCTGCTGCCGGAACGCTTCGCTGGGGGACAGAATGTCGCCGTCGACGACCGGCTGCTCGCCGAGCCCGGGCTGCGTGAAGAGGTCGCCCGAGAACAGGACGCGCGTCGTCGCGTCGAACAGGAAGCCGCACTCCCAGCCGTGAGGCACGTGCGGCGCGGATTGCCACACGACGCGGTGGCGTCCGAGGACGAGCTCCTGCCCGTCGCGCATGCCGATGGGTGCCACGTCGACGAAGTCGCTGACCGAGACCATCGCGGCGACCTCGCTGCAGACCGGCCGCGCTTCGGGCGCCGCGGCGAGGAATTGGGGCAGGCCGCCGCACTCGTCCGCCTCGAAGTGCGAGAAGGCGACGTAGCGCAGCCGATGGAGCGGCATCACCTTCCCGATCTGCGCGCTGATCAGCGGAAACAGCTTCTTCGGCCCCGTGTGGAAGAGCAGCGGCATCTCGTCCACGACCAGGTACTGGTTGAAGGAAAACCCGCCCGGCAGGGCGTCGGGCAGCGGGATGTTGATGCGATAGGTGTCGGGCGCCACTTCGGCGATCGACGGGCCAACGGACGACGTCATGTCTTGCTCCTCGATGGGTTCTTGGACGCCTGCGGCGGGGCCGTCGCGCGCAGGCACTGAAGGATCGCGCGTCTCACGGCCGGACGCGATAGACGGTGCCCCCGCGCGAGGCGGTGCCAGGCATCGAAGGAAAGTGCGGTTTCCCATGCGGCGATCGATTCGCGGTGCGCGCCGGGGCCGCAGTGCTGGCGCAGCACGCGGCCGACCAGCGACGCGAGCTCGTCGCGCACGTGTCCCGCAAGCGTCGCCAGGAAGGGGATGACTCGGTCCTCGCGCCACGACAGCCAGGGCTCGAAGTGCAGGTGCTGCTGCTCCATCGCGTCGACGAGGCACAGCGCCGCGTCGTCCAGCGTCGAAGCGGCGAGTATCGCGTCGACGGGCAGGGCGGGCGCCTCCGCTGCAACGTGGCGGGTGCATCCGTCGAGCAGGGCGTCGAGCGACGGAAAGTGGGCGTAGACCGTGGGCAGCGAGACCTTCGCTTCCGCCGCGATGTCGGCGTAGCTCGTGGCCAGCGCGCCCTTGCGGGCGTGGATCGCGGCCGCGGCGGCGGCAATGCGCTGGCGCAGCTCGGCCTGCTTGCGCAGGCGATTCTCCGAATTGTAGGTGCGGGTCGTCATTGATTTCGATTAAGTTTAAATAAAATTAAAATAATGTCAAGAGGCCGGGCGGGAGCGCCCGTCCGCCGCTGCGCTAAGCTTTCGCCCACCATGGAAGCGGATTGGACGACGTGAACGTCGCGCAATGGCTCGAGCGAAGCGCGCGCGCCTTTGCGGCACGGCCGGCGCTGGCATTCGGCTCGCAGGTCGTCGCGACGTTTGCGCAATTCCATCACCGTGCAGGCCGTCTCGCGGGCGGACTGCGTGAGCGCCTGGAAGCCAGGCCCGGCGATCGCGTCGTGCTGTACGCGGCGAACCATCCGCATTACCTCGAGGCGATGTGGGCCGCGTGGCTGGCGGGCCTTGTCGTGGTGCCGGTGAACGCGAAGCTGCACCCGCGCGAGGTCGACTTCGTGCTCGAGGACAGCGGCGCCATCGCATGCTGGGTCGACGACGACGGCGCGGACGCGCTGACTGCCGCGCCCTCGTGCCGCCGGCTGCCGCTCGACGCGATCGAGTCGTTCCGGGGAAGCGAGCAGCACGCGGCCGTGCAGCGTGCGGCATCGGATCTCGCGTGGCTCTTCTACACGAGCGGCACCACCGGCCGCCCCAAAGGCGTGATGCTGAGCCACGGCAATCTCATGGCGATGACGCTCGCGTATCTCGCCGAGGTCCAGGGTGTCGAGCCGGGCGACGCGATCCTGCACGCCGCGCCGCTGTCGCACGGGTCAGGGCTGTACAACCTTGCCTACGTCGCGCGCGGCGGCATCAACGTCGTGCCGCGCTCCCGCGGCTTCGACGCCGACGAGGTGCTCGACCTCGCCCAGGCGTTTCCCGGCGTGTCCATGTTCGCGGCGCCGACGGTCGTGAAACGCATAGTGGCGGCATGCGAGGCGCGGCCCGGCGCGAGCGAGTCCATCGGTCGCATCGTGTACGGCGGCGGGCCGATGTATCTCGCCGACATCGAGGAGGCGTTGCGCGTCATGGGGCCGCGCTTTGCGCAGATCTACGGGCAGGGCGAGTCGCCGATGACGCTCACCGTCCTGCCGCAGCACGTGATCGCGGATGCGTCTCACCCTCGCCACCGCGACCGGTTGCAGTCGGTCGGGTATGCGCAGGTCAACATCGAGATTGCCATTCGCGACGAATCCGGCGAGCTGCTGCCGGCGGGCGAGATCGGCGAGGTGTGCGCCCGCGGCCCGACCGTCATGCAGGGCTACTGGAACAATCCCGCGGCGAGCGCGCTCACGCTGCGCGACGGCTGGCTGCACACGGGCGACGTCGGATGTCTCGACGGCGACGGATTCCTCACGCTCAAGGACCGCTCGAAGGACGTCATCATCTCAGGCGGGTCGAACATCTACCCGCGCGAGGTGGAAGAGGTGCTCCTGATGCATCCTGCAGTGCGCGAGGCGGCCGTCGTCGGCACGCACGATGCGGAGTGGGGCGAGGCGGTCGTCGCATTCGTGGTCGGCTCCGGCGTGACGGCCGACGACCTCGACGCCCTGTGCATCGCCAACATCGCGCGCTTCAAGCGTCCGCGGCACTACCGGTTCGTGGACGAGCTGCCCAAGAACAACTACGGGAAGGTGCTGAAGACGGAGCTGCGCAAACGCCTCGACGCGGACGGCTAGCGATTCAGCCGCCCACCGCGCGCAGGTCGAGCCGGTAGCTCTTGCCGATCCAGATCGCGCTGTCGCGATGGTCGCGCAGCTCGTCGCTCGTGTTCGGATGCACGAAGACGTCGAGCGCGCCGTGGTTCAGCGCGAGCCACGCGACGACCTCCGTGAATCGGCCGGGCGCGAACGCGATCTGGTAGCTCCATGCCGGATGCGGGCCGACCGGACGCTCGTGGAAGCGTCCGAGCTCGACGCGATCGCCGAAGTGCGCGGCGATGACTTCGCGCAGCGCCCACGCGGCGTCGCGCGTCGAGGCATCGAAGTACACGTGCGCGTGCCAGCTTTCGATGGCGTCGACGTCGAGCAGGTCCATTCTGCAATCGTACATGAGGCTGCTAGCATCGCGGACTCATGGGGATCGCGCAGCTCATCCGCGCCCGGCGCGCCGCCGTCGGCGGGACCTACACGCTCACGCTGCTCGAGAACGCGTGCACGCTCGCGTACCCCGCGCTCACGGGGCGCGCCGTCGACGATCTCGTCGAGCGTCACTTCACGGGCCTCGTGTGGCTGGTCGCCGTGTGGCTCGTCCATCTCGCGCTGTCGTTCGTGCGCCAGCGCGTGGATACGCGCGTGTTCATGGGACTCTACGCCGACGTTGCGTCGCACATCGTTGCCGAGCAGCAGGCGCAGGGCCACGGCACGAGCAAGGTCTCGGCACGCGTGGAGATGGTGCGCGACGTCGTCGGCTTCTTCGAGAAGGAAGTGCCGGCGATGTTCCACAACGTCCTCGCGGTCGTGGGCTCGCTCGCCATGCTCTTCACCTACGACGTCGACGCCGGGTTCATCGCCATGGCCGTGCTTGCCCCGATGTTCCTGGTGAACGCGTGGTACTGGCGGCGCGCGATCCGGCTCAACCGGACGATCAACAACCAGATCGAGCGCGAGGTCGACGACATCGAATCGGGAAGCCCGTTCCGGGTGCGCCGCCACTTCCGGCTGCTGCGCCGGTGGCGCGTGCGCTTGTCGGACACGGAATCGTGGACCTGGGGCGTGACGGAGCTCGCCACCATCGTGGCGCTGGTGCTGATCCTCGTCGACTTCACCCAGTCGCCCGCATTCACTGCAGGCGCCATCTACGCGGTGCTGGCGTACATCTACGACTATCTCGAGGGATTGAACCAGGTGCCCACCGTCGTCAACAGCCTTGCCCGATTGCGCGACGTGCGGTCGCGACTGGCGACCGCGTGATCAAAGCGTTCGGGCGACCATCAATGCGCCGATCGACACGACCAACGCGCCGATCGCCTTCGCGGTTCGCGGCGCGTAACGCTCGACCGTGATCGCAGCCGTCGCAAGCACCATCGCCGCGAGGTCCATCGCTCCGACGGCCACCAGCGCCACCGTGAGGTTGGCGCAACGGGCGACGCAATCGACGCCGAGCCGCAGGCCGTGACGCCATGGTGCGGATGCTTTGGAAACGTGCGCCACCTGGCAGCCCGCGAGACGACGTGCCTTCCATGCGGTGAGCTGCACCAGGCCGGCGGCGACCACCACGATGCCTGCAATCAGCGAGCCATGCACGGCAACGCGATGCAGCGGGTAGGCCACGAGCCCGGCCGCGGTCCACACGAGAAAATATCCCGATCCCGCGAAGGCCGCGGCCGACATGCTGCCGCATGCGCGCAGCGACGGCGCGAGCGAGGGCAGCATCATGGGGATCATCATCACGGCCCACATCCCGACGAACCCTGCGACCGCCGGCAGGCCGCTGCCGCCGGCGGTGCACAGGTCGTCCACTACGCCGCCTCGTCGTACTCGTCGTTGCGCCGCCACCACACGTCGGTCTCGTTGCGGCCCTTCGGTGCGCGGTCGAGCCACTGGTACATGCCCCACAGCGCATCCAGTCCGCGCGCGAACGCGGAATAGGCGTGATACACGATGCCGTCCTCGCGCACGAACGTGCTCATGCCGGGGCGCTCGCGCGTGTACGTCGGCACGTCGGTGCCCGTGCTGGCCGCGATGCGCGCAACGGGGTTCGCGTCGGATCGCAGCGTCCACTCGGACGTGGTTCCGGTCATCGGCGGCTCCCGCCGGTAGTTGTACTCGACGTCGCCGCCGCGCTGCTGCTCCTCCACGAACGACACGTTGAAGTCATAGTTGAAGTCGCTGCCGAGCGAGGAGGCCCAGGGAAACGTCCATCCCAGGCGCTGCCTGTAGGCCGCGAGCTTTTCGAGCGGCGAGCGCGACACGGCCCACAGCATCGTGTCGTGGTTGGCGAGGTGAACCGCGATGCCGTTGAATCCGTCCGCGATCGACGAGCACGACGGGCATCCTGCCTTGTATTCCGGCCCGAACATGAAGTGATAGACCATGAGCTGCGAGCGGCCCGCGAAGAGGTCGGCGAGCGTCATGCGTCCTTGCTCCGTCTCGAAGCTGTAGCGCTTGTCGATGCGCACCCACGGCAGCGCCTGTCGCCGCAGCGCAAGGGCATCGCTGCGCGTTGTGAGATCCTTCTCGGCCGCCAGCAGCGCAAGGCGCGCCTGCCGCCACTGGTCCCGTGTTCCAATCGCATGCGTCGTCATCTTCCCGTCTCCATTGGTGGGTTGGTCGTGTCGTCAATCTAGCGACGGGATCGAAAAGGTGGGAGTGACAAGTTTGGCGGGATTCGCTTGGACTCGATGATCACGGCGGCGGCGCGCGCGCTCGCCGCGGGAGACCCGATCGGCGCGCTCAATCGCGTGGCGCTGCGCGACGATGCGCCCGCGCTCGCGCTGCGCGGCATCGCAATGGCGCAGCTCGGCGACTTCGTCCGCGCCAGGGACCTGCTGCGGCACGCGCAACGCACGTTCGGCGCCCGCGAAGCGGTGGCGCGGGCGCGATGCGTGGTCGCCGAGGCCGAGATCGCGCTCGTGTCGCGCGACCTCGCCTGGCCCACGCAGGCGCTGCGGGCAGCACGCACCACGCTCGCGTCGCACGGCGATGGCGTCAATGCGGCGCACGCGGGGTATCTCGAAGTCCGCCGGCTCGTGTTGGTCGGGCGGCTCGACGACGCGGAAGCGATGCTTGCCACGCTCGACCCGGCGGCAATGCCGGCATCCCTGCAGGCAGCGGATGCGCTCGCGGCGGCGAGCATCGCGACGCGGCACGTCAAGGCGAAGGAAGCCCGCGCAGCCCTTGCGCGCGCGGCAAGCGCTGCGGCGCGCGCATCGATTCCCGCATTGAGCGCGGAAGTGGAGGCGGCGGTGCATGCGCTCGACGCGCCCGTCGCGCGCGTGATCGACGCCGGCGTGGTCCGACCGGTGCGCCTCGACGACGTCGAGGCGCTGTTCGCGTCGAACGCGCTCGTGGTGGACGCGTGCAGGCTCGTCGTGCGCGAAAAAGCCGCCGTCGTGACGCTCGTGACGCGTCCCGTGCTGTTCGCGCTGGCGCGCTCGCTCGCGCAGGCGTGGCCGCAGGACGTCACGCGCGACGCGCTCGTCGCCCGCGCGTTCCGCGCCAGGCTGGCCGACGAGTCGTACCGTGCGCGCCTGCGCGTGGAAATCGGCCGGCTTCGCGCGGCATTGCGACCGCTCGCGGGCATCGATGCCACGAAGAGCGGATTCGTCCTGGTGCCGCGACGGGCGCGCGCGGTGGTCACGCTCGCCCGCCTGGTCGAGGAAAAGCACGCCGTGGTCCTCGCGCGCCTCGCGGACGGCGAAGCGTGGTCGACGTCCGCGCTCGCGCTCGCGCTGGGCACGAGCCAGCGCAACGTGCAACGCGCGCTCGAGGAGCTGTCCGCGCAGGGCAAGGTGCAGGCCGTCGGCCGCGGCCGCGCACGCCGCTGGATGACGCCGCCCGTGCGCGGATTCGCGACGGCATTGTTACTCCCCGCGCGGCTGCCCGGCGATTAGCATGTCGACATGAAAGCAGACATCATTCGCGAGTACGGGCCGTTCGACGGCATCGACAAGGTGAACGGGCTCACGTACGACGGGGCCTGCGTGTGGTTCGCCGTTGGGGATCGCATCGTCGCGCTCGATCCCGATCGCGGCGGCCTCGTGCGCGCGCTCGACGTCGCCGGGCACGCGGGCACGGCGTTCGACGGCAGGCATCTCTTCCAGATCGCCGAGAACCGCATCCAGAAGGTCGATCCTGCGACGGGGCGCGTGATCGCGACCATCCCCGCGCCGGGCAACGGCGGCGACTCGGGGCTTGCGTGGGCCGAAGGATCGCTCTGGGTCGGCGAGTATCGCGAGCGCAGGATTCACGAGATCGATCCGGAAACGGGAGCGATCCGCCGCACGATCCAGACCGATCGCTTCGTCACGGGCGTGACGTGGGCCGACGGCGAACTGTGGCACGGCACGTGGGAAGGCGACGAAGGCGAGCTGCGCCACATCGATGCGGCAACCGGCGAAGTGCGGCAGGCGCTCGAGATGCCGCACGGCGTGGGCATCTCCGGCCTCGAATACGACGGCAAGGATCGCTTCTACTGCGGCGGCGGCACCAGCGGCAGGATCAGGGTCGTGCGCAAGCCGTAGCCTGCGCCGCTTTCGACCAGCCGTCGACCGTGCAGTCGGTTTGGTCGTGGCCGCGTGCCGCCAGATAGTCGAGCGCGCCGCGCAGCACCGCATCGTACGGCCGTCCGAGGAGGCGGCCGCGCCAGCCTTCATACCACCTGACGTCGACGATCAGCACGGTCACGCCGCTGTCGAGCAGCAGGCGTACGTGCCGCATCGATTCGGGCGTAGGCGCACCGCCGTTCCAATTGCCGGCGCCAAGCGGGATGACGATGGCGTCGCGTCGCGGCTTCGTGTCGATGTAGAACGCCGTGACGAGTCCGCGGTCGGTTTCGATGCAGATGCGCGAGCCGGGCAGGTCCAGTTCTGCACCAGTGCGATTGGCGGTTGTCGCGTCCTCGGCTACGAACCGGCGCGGGAGGAGGGGAAGCGACAGCGAATTGGACATGATCAGCTCCTAGGGGAAGTGGGACAGCACGGTTGGCACTGTCCCCCGGCGGGGCGTTTTCGTCCTTTAGCGTCCTTAATCGTTCTGAATCGCCGCGAAGAGCACGGAGGCCAACGCGTCGGCCTCCGCGTCGGTGAGCCGCCTGCCTTCCTCGCGCAGGCGCGCCTGCGCGTCCGCCCCGATCGCCGCGTCGATCTCGCGTCCGGCCTCGTCCGCCGCGCGCGCCTCGTTCGGCGCAAGGTCGTATTGGCTGCTCGCGATCCACGCGTGCACATGCCCTAGCATGCGCGCTGCCACTTCCGGCATGCGGGCGCGCACCGCGACGAGCGCGAGGATGGTGAAGAGATCGGCGCCCGCTTCGTTATGGCGCATGATCGGCAGCGACGCGCGAGCCGCGTGGACGGCGCCCCGCAGATCGCCGAGATGCACGAGCGCGTTGGCGAGGTTCTCGAGTGCAATGCCACGCATGAAGGGACGGTTGTACTCGCGCAGCGCTTCTGCGACTTCCCCGCTCAGCGTCGCGGCCTCGGCATAGTCCTCCGCCAGGAGCGCGGCATCGCCGAGCCCGAGGCGCGCCGACAATGCGGCGCGCGTCGCACCGGCCTGCTCGGCCAGGCGCACGACCTCGCGGCGGTGCTCGCGATAGCCGGCGGCGTCCTTGGCGTACATGGCGATGGCGCCTCGGTGCGAGGTGAGCGTCATCCGCAGTCGCACGGGCCAGTCCGGACGCTCGAGCGCGGCGGCTTCCGCGACGACGCGTTCCGCCTGCGCGAAGTCGCCCGCACGCGCGAGCTCGTCGGCGTAGGTGCCGAGCGCCGAATAGAGCGCCTCGGCATCGTCCTGTTCTCGCCATGCGGCAAGCCGCTGTCGCGCGCTCTCGAGGCGCGGGATCGCGTCGATGGCGATCTGGTCGGACGGCGTGACCTCCGTCCACAAGTGCGCCGCATCGAGGCCGCTCGCCTTTGGAAGCAAGGCAAAGCACGCGGACATGCGCGCCCGCAGTCCCGACACGTTGCCGCGTTGGACGTCCATGCCGCGCAGCGCATGCGCGGTGTGGGCCGCGACGCGCGCGTCGCCATGCGCGATGGCATGCTCGAACGCAGCCTGCAGGTCCGCATAGTCGCCGTTGTGCGCGTTGCCCCACTGCGCATCCGTCATCGTCAGGCTGTCGCGCCCGACGCGCAGCGCGAGATCCGCCATCACGGATGCGTGGCGATCGCGCATCCGGGGAGTCTCGCCCGCTTCGGCAAGCCGGTCGACTGCATAGATGCGCGTCGTCTCCAGCAGTCGATAGCGCGGCGGATCGAGCTCTTCCACCTGCAGCAGGCACTTGTCCACCAGACCGCCGAGCGCATCGAGCACGGCCCACTCGTCGAGCGCCGCATCCGAGGCCAGCGCTTTTCGCGGTGTCCATGTCGAAGCTGCCTGCGAGCACGCCGATCCGCCGGAGCACGACCTTCTCGTCGTGGGATAGCAACGCGTGGCTCCAGTCGAGCGTCGCGGCAAGCGTCTGGTGGCGGCCGGGCGACAGGCGGTTGGATGCGGAGAGCATGCGAAAGCGATCGCCCAACCGGTCGCGCACGGCGTCGACGCCCATGAGCGGAACACGCGCCGCCGCCATCTCGATGGCCAGCGCGACGCCTTCGAGCGCATTGCAGATCGTGCGCGCCGCGTCGAGCCGCGATGCATCCAGCGAGAAGCGGCGGTCGATCGAGCGCGCGCGCCGCTCGAGGAGCGCGACCCCGGCGTCGGTATCGAGCGTCCCCAGCCGGTACGCGTGCTCGGCCGGAATCTTCAACGCCATCTGCGACGTCGCGAGCACTGTGACGGACGGCGCGCGCTCGAGCAGCGCGTGCACCAGGCGCGCGACTTCGCCGATCACGTGCTCGCAGTTGTCGAGCACGAGCAGGAGGTCGAGCGGGCGAAGAGCGGACGCGAGCTTCGTCGCCGCATCGCCCTCGCCGAGCTGCACGCCGGTCGCATCCGCAATCGACGCGGCGACGCGCGCGGGGATGGGCACCGCTGCAAGGTCCACCCACCACGTGCCGTTCGGACGCGCGCCGACCTGGCGGCGCGCCACGTCGAGCGCGACGCGCGTCTTGCCGATGCCGCCGGGTCCAACGATCGTCACCAGGCGATGACCGTGCAACAGGTCGTCGATCGTCTCGATGTCGGCGTCGCGCCCGATCAACGCTTCCACTGCTTCGGAGAGGTTCGTGCGCGCGAGCGCCGGAACGATCGGAGGTGCTTCCTCCGCCACCGCGGCGTCCTCGCGCGGAGCCAGCGTGAAGCGGTAACCCCGTCCGGGAATCGTGGCGATCGCAGCCGTGCCCAGCGCTTTGCGCAGTGCGCTGATGTGCACCTGGAGGTTGTTCTCCTCGACGGCGGTCTCGGGCCACACGATGTCCATGAGCTCCGACTTCGGCACCAGCCGCTCGCGGCGTTCGATCAACGCGACGAGCACGTCGAACGCGCGCGCCCCGAGCGCGGCGTCCTGGCCGTCCACGAGCAGGCGGCGTTCCTGCGGACGGACCTCGAAGCGATCGAATCGCAGCGGCGCCTCGGACGCCCCGGCGCCGCCGAACATGCGAAGCGGCGGAAATTCCGACGCAAGCGCAGGATCGACCAGCTGGTACACATGCTCGGGACGCGACAAGTCCTTGAGCCGCTGCACGCCCATGTCGCGCAGCGAAACCTCGTCCGCGAGCACGTCGCCCAGGAGCTCGCGGGCCGCGCGCGACACGAGCACCTGGCCGCCGTGGCCTGCCGAGAGCAGGCGTGCGATGCGGTTCAACGGCGGCCCGAAGTAATCCCCGTCGCGAAGGTCGGCGTTGCCCGAGTGGAGCGCCATGCGCACCGTGATGGCGATGGGCGCGGGCCATGGCTCCGCGACCAGCGCGCGCTGCGCCGCTCGTGCGGCCGCGAGCGCATCGGCCGGGCGGGCGAATGCGGCGCAGAACGCATCGCCGACCGTCTTGAAGACGTGTCCGTCGTGCGAGGCGATCACTTCGCGCATCAGCGCGTCGTGACGGGCGAGTGCGACCCGCATCTGCGCGGGAAAGCGGTCCCACAGGCGGGTGCTGCCGTCGATGTCCGTGAACAGGAACGTCACGGTCCCGCTCGGAAGCGCGCGCATGCGAGGGCCCCGTGTCAGGTGCCGCAGAACGTCTGGTAGCTGTCCGTGACTTCGCGCGCGGCCGGCTGCGCGTATGGCGCTTGCGCCTCGTCTTCGACGAAGGGCTCGCGCAACGCCGCAAGCAATCGCTCGAAGGGCGCAAGATCGTCGTCGTCCGACGCCGCCGCGAGCGCTTCCTCGACGCGATGGTTGCGCGCGATGACGAAAGGATTCACGCGCCGCATGGCCGGCCCCGACGGTTCGCGCGTGCGCCAGCGCGCGAGCCACGCGTCCAGTGGTCCTGCGTCGGTGAACAGTGCGCGAAGCGCCGCATCGTTGCCGTCGGCCGCGTCCGCGAGGCGCCGCCACCCGAGCGTGAAGTCCACGCGCTGCGCATGCAGGAGCGCGAGCCAGTCGTCGGCGAGCGCCGCATCGTCGTCGCGCTCGTCGGGCAGCCCGAGCTTCGCGCGCTGCCCGCGACGCACTTGCGCGTCGAACTCCGGTGCGAACGTATTCAGCGCCTCCATCGCCTTCGCAACCGCTTCCTCGGACTTCTCCGAGATCAGCGGCAGGAGCGTCTCGGCGAAGCGCGCGAGATTCCACCCGGCAATGGCGGGCTGGTTGCCGAACGCATAGCGTCCGTGCGCGTCGATAGAGCTGAACACTGCCGCCGGGTCGTACGCTTCCATGAAGGCGCAAGGGCCGTAGTCGATCGTCTCGCCGGACACCGTCATGTTGTCCGTGTTCATGACGCCGTGGATGAATCCGACGTTCATCCATTGCGCGATGAGCGACGCCTGTCGCGCGACGACGTGGTACAGCAGCGCGACGAACGGCTCGGCGTCGCCGGCAAGCGCGGGGTCGTGGCGGGCGATCGTATAGAGCGCGAGCTTGCGCAGGCTTTCCACGTCGCCGCGCGCCGCGTAGAACTGGAACGTTCCCACGCGGATGTGGCTCGCCGCGACGCGCGTCAGCACCGCACCTGGCAATGCGCGCTCGCGGAACACTTCTTCGCCGGTGGCGGCAACCGCGAGTGCGCGCGTCGTCGGAATGCCCAGCGCGTGCATGGACTCGCTCACCAGCACCTCGCGCAGCATCGGGCCCACGGCGGCCTTGCCGTCGCCGCCGCGCGCGAACACCGTTCTGCCCGAGCCCTTGAACGCGATGTCGCGGCGCCGTCCGTTGCGGTCGATCACTTCGCCGAGGAGAAGCGCGCGACCGTCGCCGAGCTGCGGCACGAAGCCGCCGAACTGGTGGCCGGCGTACGCCTGCGCAAGCGGCTGCGCTCCCGGGGGGACGACGTTGCCCGCGAAGATCGCGGACACCTCCGCATCGTCGAGCGAGGCGAGGTCGAGACGAAGCTCGCCGGCGAGCGGCGCGTTGAGGAACAGGAGCCGCGGCGCCGGAACGGGGTTGGGCCTGCGTGCGACGTAGAACTCGGGGAGCTCGCGCGCGAACGAATTGTCGAACTCGAAAGGCGCGCGGTCGACGGTGGGCGCGAGTGTCTCTTGACTGGTCATCCCGCCATTTTATCGCCCGGCAGGAGCTTGCGCCCCCGTGCGCAAAGGCGCCTAATAATGCGTCAGTTTCCGCGACCAGGACTTGCCGTCATGCCCCTCCGCTACGAAGACCTGAACAACGAAGTGCGGCGCATCTCGCTGTCCGGCCGCCTCGACACCGTCGGCAGCGAGGAGATCGCGGACGAGCTCGCCTCGCTGTCGGCGTCCGCGAATCGCGGCGTCGTCGTCGACCTCTCGCAGGTGACGTTCCTCTCCTCGATGGGCATCCGCGCGCTGATCGCGGCCGCCAAGGCGCGCCAGGCCAACGGCGGCCGCATGGTGCTGCTCGTCGACGGCAGCGACGTCGTCGTTCGAACGCTCGAGGCCACCGGCGTGGGCGAGCTGATTCCCGTCTACGACGACGAAGGCGACGCCGAGAGCGCAGCCCGCGCGTAGATGACGGGATCGGTCAGGCAGGCCCGCGCCGAGCTCACGATCCGGGCGGACTCGCGCGAGGCGCGGCGGGCGTCCGCATGGCTCGAGTCGGCGGCCGCCCGTGAGGGCGTTCCCCCCGACCAGGTCGTGCGGCTCGATCACTGCCTCGACGAGGCGCTCGCCAACGTGATCAGCCACGGCGGGCCCGACGCCGTGTCCGCCAGCGTCATGCTGCAGCTCGGCATTCATCGCGGGCGCGGGATCTGCACGGCGGAGCTCCTGATCGTCGACGAGGGTCTTCCCTTCGATCCTTCGGTGCTGCCCGCGGGGCCCGCGCCAAGGCCCGCGAGCCTCGCCGACGCTTCCATCGGCGGGCTGGGGCTTGCGATGATCCGAAGCTTTTCCGACGAGCTTGGCTACCGCCGCAAGGACGGCCGCAACCACCTGACGATCCGCGTGAGCTGGACGGAGACGACGTGACGTCCGCGACGGCCGAGCGTTTGCGCGCCGAGGACGTGGCCTCGATCGCGATCTTCCGCGGCATCGACCCGGAGGCCGTCCGCGAGGTCCTCGAGCACTGCCCCATACGCACCGTGCCCGCCGGCACGATCCTCATGGTGCCGGGCAAGCCGAACGACACGATCCACTTCCTGCTGAACGGGCAGCTGGCCGCGCAGCTCGAGGATCCGCTCGCGCCCGACCGCGGCATTCCGATTCATCCGGGCGAGAGCGTGGGCGAGTTGTCGGTGATCGACGGCAAGCCGACGTCCGCGTACATCGTCGCGATGTCGGAAGCGCGCGTGCTCGATCTTCCCGGCGCTCTCTTCTGGAGCAGCCTCGCGCCGATTCCCGGCGTGTTGCGCAACCTCATCTCCGCGCTGACGGTGCGCATGCGCCGCAGCAACGAGGCGATCCTCACGGCGCAGCGCAGGGCGCTCGACCTCGAGCACCTGCGCCGCGAGCTGCAGGTCGCGCGCCAGCTGCAGACGAGCATGATCCCGCTCGCGGGCCGTCTTTTCCCCGAGCGCCGCGACGTCGAGATCGCCGGCATGATGACGCCCGCTTCCGAGGTCGGCGGCGACTTCTTCGACGCGTTCTTCGTCGACGATCGCCACCTGTTCCTGTGCGTCGGCGACGTCTCCGGCCACGGCATCCCCGCGGCGCTGTTCATGGCGCGCACGATGGGACTCGTTCGCATCGCGGCGATGAGCACGCGCAGCCCCGACCGGCTGCTCGAGCGGATCAACGAGCAGCTGTGCGCAGGCAACGACGCGAATGTGTTCGTGACGCTGTTCTGCGCCTTCCTCGACGTCACGACCGGCCAGCTCGTGTATTCCAATGCGGGCCATCTCGCACCGATCGTCGCGGAAGGAGGACGCGCGCGGCTCCTGCCGCTGCCCAAGGGCGCGCTGGTGGGCGTGATCCCGGGTACGCGCTATCACGCGAAGCAAGGCAAGCTCGACCCCGGCGTGACGCTCGTGTGCTTCACCGATGGCGTAACGGAGGCGTATTCCGCCGCGGGCGTGGAGTTCTCCGACGAGCGCCTGCTCGTCGTGGCGGCCGACAACACCGCAGGCACGGTCGAGGACTTCCTCGCCGCCGTGCAGGGCGAGCTCGCGAACTTCCTCGGCGATACGCCGCCCGCCGACGATTGCACGTTGCTCGCGGTGCGGCGCCCTGCGCGCGCGAGCTAGCTCACGTCAGGTTGGCCTTGAAGAACGCGAGCGTGCGCGACCACGCGAGCTTCGCCGCGGCCTCGTCGTAACGCGGCGTCGAGTCGTTGTGGAACCCGTGCTGCGTGTTCGGGTACGTGAACGCCTCGTACTTGACGTTGTTCGCCTTCAGGCGGCCTCGTAGGCGGGCCATCCTGCGTTGATGCGCTCGTCGTTGCCCGCGTAATGGATGAGGAGCGGCGCCTTGATCTTCGCCGTCGCCTCGGCGCTCGGCTGCCCGCCGTAGAACGGCACTGCCGCGGCGAGGTCGGGCTTGCGCGTCGCGATGATGTTCACCGTCGTGCCGCCGAAGCAGAAGCCGATGGCGCCGATCTTGCCCGTCGTGTCCGGACGCGACTTGACGTAGTCCACCGCGGCGACCAGGTCCTCGGTGCGCTTGGCCGCATCGAGCTGGCCGAACATCTGCGCGGCCTTCTCCTCGTCGCCCGGGTAGCCGCCCAGCGGCGTCAGCGCGTCGGGCGCAAATGCGAGGTAGCCTTCGACCGCCAGCCGCCGTGCGACGTCCTCGATGTACGGATTGAGCCCGCGATTCTCGTGGATCACGACCACCGCGGGCAGCTTGCCCGCCGGCTTCGCGGGCATCGCGAGGTAACCCTTCATCGTGCCGCTGCCCTGCGGCGACGGGTACGTCACGTATTCGGTCCTGATGCGATCGTCGTCCTTCTTCACCTGCTGGGCGAACGCGTAGTTCGGGCGCAGCGCTTCGAGCATCGCCGCCGCCGTGAAGCCGCCGACCGCATATTTGCCCGCATCGTCCAGGAACTCGCCGTCGCGAGATGCGGCCGTGCACGTAGCCGTCGAAGATCTCGAGGACTTCGGGCGGGAAGTCGCTGGCCTTCATGCGTTCCATGAGCGTGTCCTTTCGATCGGGGCGAGGGCGACATGCTAGCGCGCCGGCCGCGGTCTTGTAAGATGGGCAACGTTTCAAAGGGGAGTTGCCATGAGGACAGGAACCATCGTTTGCCTGTTGCTGCTGGTATTCGTCACGCAGGGTCACGCGGCGGACTGCATCAAGGACCAGTCGGGCAATGTCGTCTGCGGTGGCGGGCAGTGCGCCATGGACCAGTACGGCAAGGTCCTGTGTGCGAAGCAAGGCGGCGGCGCGATCCGCGACCGGTTCGGCGTCGTCAGGTGCGGGGCCGGAAGCTGCGCCATGGACAGTTTCGGAAAAGTGAAGTGCTCGAGCGAGCCCGGCGGCGGCGCATTGCTCGACTCGTACGGCGAAGTGAAGTGCCTCGGGCGATGCGAGGAGGGCACCGAGCAGCGCTGCGAGGCGCCGCGCTGATGCAGCGACGGCTTGCGCGCCGCGCGCATGCGGCTACACTTCCCGTTCCCATTCACTCCGCGCAAGCACAACCATGCCGATCTCGATGTTCCAAGTCAGCGTCCCGCGCTTCATCCACACGCTCGACAACCTCCGCAACATCCTCGACAAGGCCATCGCCTACGAGGAGGCGAAGAAGCTCGACCCGTCCGTGCTCGCGAACGCGCGCCTGTATCCCGACATGCTGCCGATGACCGCACAAGTGCAGATCGCGGCCGACTCCGCCAAAGGTGCCGCGTGCAGGCTCGCCGGTGTGCCCATCGTGGCATTCGAGGACACGGAGAAGTCGCTCGCCGATCTCAAGGTGCGCGTCGGCAAGACGATCGACCTCCTCAAGACCTTCAAGCCCGAGCAGATCGACGGCTCCGAGGAGAAGGAGCTCGTCATCAAGGTCGGCGGCAAGGACACGCCATTCCGCGGCATGCAGTTCCTGCTCGGACGTTCGATCCCGAACTTCTACTTCCACGTCGCGACGGCGTACGACATCCTGCGGCACAACGGGGTGGAGATCGGCAAGCGCGACTTCCTCGGCCCGGCCTGATCGCGCGATCGCGGCGCGCATCACCGGCGTAACGCGGCACGTTCGCCGGCATGGCGCAGAAGTCGACGATCTTCCGTGCGGACGTGTCGGTCGCCGACATCGACCGCAGCTACTATCGCGATCACGTGCTGCGCGTCGCGAGGCATCCGTCCGAGACGGACGAGCGCATGATGGTCCGCATCCTCGCCTTCGCGCTGCACGCCGACGATGCGCTCGAGTTCGGCCGCGGCCTCTCCACGGAAGACGAGCCCGACCTGTGGAGACGCGACCTCACCGGTGCGATCGAAAGCTGGATCGACGTCGGGCTGCCGGACGAGCGCGACGTGCGCAAGGCATGCGGACGCGCGCGGGAAGTCCACGTGCTTGCGTACGGCGGCCGCGCCGCCGATCTGTGGTGGGACGGCGCGCGCGACAAGCTCGAGCGGCTCGCGCCGCTGCAGGTGAGCGAGGTGTCGGCGGAATCGAGCCGCGCATTGGCCGGGCTTGCGGATCGCAGCATGCAACTGCAGGTCACGATCCAGGAAGGGCACGTGCTCGTGACGAACGGCGACCAGTCGGTGGACGTCGCCATCACGCAGCGAAAGGCACGAGCGTATTGCGCGCGTGGTGACTGCCTACGGCCGGAACCACGCATTGCCCACGACGAGGTAGAACGCCGTCGTGCCGGGGCTGTGCGCGACGTCGATGCCGACGTGCAGATCCGAACTTGCTCGCGAGCTCGTAGCGGAAGCCGACGCCGCCGCTGCCCACGTTCTGCGTCGCGTTGAACGCGCTCGTTGCTCGGTGCGCGTCGTGCCGCCGCCGCCGAACACGACGGCGCTCCAGCGGCCGATGAACTGCCAGCGCGCCTCGACCTCGAGCGATGCGGCCTGGTCGCCCTGGTAGCGCATCGCCGGGACGCCACGCAGCTGGACGTAGGGCCGCAGGAAGAACGGCGTCCCCTCGGACGACCACGCGTAGTTCGCACGTGCCCCGAGCGTGACGTCGTGCGGAAGCGGATGCCAGCCGATGCAGCGACCTGCTCGAAGCGCTCGAAGTCGACGCTCGCGCCCAGCGCTTCGCGCGATGCGAGGTACGACGACTCGGCGTAGACGCCCTTCGTCGGCGTGAACACGTTGTCGCGCGTGTCGAACTCGAGCACGGCCGTCGGTGCCGACACCTTGACGCGGACGCGATCGGCCAGGCCGGGAAACGCGCGGATTCGTCGCGCAGGCTCGGCTCGACGTTGGCATAGACGTAGCGCATGCCGACGGACCATGGCGACTTCGGCGCGAGCTGCCAATTGGCCTGCGCGACCGCGCCGCTGAATTGCAGCGAATAGCTGACGGCTTCGTTGAACGTTCGACAAGCGCGGGGCCGAGCCCGTAGAAGTCGAGGTTGACGCGACCGGTGCCGGCGCCGACCATCGTGCGCAAGCGACCGTCGATCCAGCGGCGTGGCGTCGCCGCCGAATGCGCCCCACGTGCCGTTCTGTGTCGCGAATGCTCCGACGCCGGAGATGTCGGGTCGCGACCAGCCTTCGTCGCCCGCTTCGCGTCGCGGGCGCAGGAACATCCCCGCGACGCCGCCGCCATAACCGACCGCGGGCTCGGTGATCACGATCGGAATCGGCAGGAATCCCTTCGGATTCTCGAGGAAGTAGCTCAGGTCGAGCTGGCCGTCGGCGGGATCGAAGAATCGCGCCTTGCCTGTGCGCTTGTCGTCGAGCGCTGCTGCGTCGGAAACGATCTCCGTGCTTCGCAGCGGATCGATTGCCTGCGCCCCGGCGCTCGACCATGCGGCAATGAGAAGCGACGTCAAAGCGCGCGGCGCAATTGACGAAAGGATTGCGTTGCGGGCCATACGATGCATACTAGATGAATCAGGGCCTTCGCAACGTTTTTATCGGTCGACAGAACCGTCCGGGGAGAGCGCATGACGATGAAAGCCTCACGCAAGGAGTCGCCACGGCCAATCGTCGTTGCGGCCTTGTCCATATTCGCCATGCTGTCGGGCAGCGCGCGCGCCGCCGACGGCGCGCCTCGGCGCCGCACTGGTCGGGACTGCCGATATGGGGCGCCGAAGCCGAGGCGCGTGGCTACCAGCTGCCCAATCCGTTCGGCATCGGCATCACCGCGTATTCGGCGCGCCAGCCCGTGAACATCCAGGACCTGCAGCTCGGCCGCAACGGAAACGAACCTGTCTCCGTCAAGAACTTCCTGCAGATCGACACGGTGGACACGACGCAGCAAAACGTAGCGGCGAAGTTCGACGTGCTGATCTTCCCGTTCCTGTCGGTCTACGCGATCCTCGGCTACACGCAGGGCAGCACCAAGGGCGTGATCCAGGTGCCTGAGGATCCCATCTTCGGCTTCATCGAGCCGAGGCAGCTGCAGCTCGACGCCGAGTTCAGCGGCCCCACGTACGGCGCAGGCTTCACGCTCCAGGGCGGCACCAGGATCAGCGAATGGCGCGACCTCACGGCCATCGTCGTTGCAGACTGGAATCGCACGCAGACGAAGCTGTCGTTCGAGAACGAATCGCTGATCGCCCACACCAAGCCCATCGCGACGGTCTTCTCCGCGCGCGTCGGGCTTCACGGCGTCGTCGGCCCCACGATGGGCGGAGCCGTATGGGTGGGAGCGATGCACCAGAAGATCCAGCAGACGGTCGCGGGCGCCGTCGCCAACACCGACCTCCAGTTCGTCGTCGTGCAATCGCCGAAGCAGCCGTGGAACACGCTGCTCGGCGGGCTGCTCGAGTTCGGCAAGGACGGCTACGTGCTCCTGGAAGGCGGCATCGGAGAGCGCAAGTCGATCCTGGCGTCGGCCGTGTACCGGTTCTGATCGCTCGTTACTTCGTCGCAGCGAACCTCGCCAGTTCCACCAGCGCTTCGCGCTCGCCGGCGGTCGGCTCCGCCGGCGGAGCGTAGAGGATGCGGAGCCACCGGCTGCCATTGACGACGACCACCTCGGCGCGCGGATTGCCCGAGCGGCAGCGATACGAGATGCCGGCGCCCTTGCCGAGGCTCGACAGCGTGTCGACCGAGCACCCTTCGTTCTTCAGGATGCGCTCGGCATCGCCGAACCCGCGCTTGTCGTTCGAAACGGCAACGGTGATGACGCTGTTGCCCGCCGAGACGATGCAATTGTTCGCGTCGGGAACGATCGTGGCCATGTCGCCGGACGGCAGCAGGCGCTTGACGAGCCCCGCATCGAGGTACCGGCAGTTCGATTCCTTGGCGAGCGCCTTGGGGCTGCTGGCGGCGCCCAGCGTGGACGCGATGAGATTGCCGGCCAGGATGCGCTGATCGGGCGTGATCGGCTCCTTGAGGTTCAGGTAACCGGACACGGTGAGCGTCCCGCGATGTCCGGAGAAGAACATCGACGTGCGGTCGACCTGTCCGTTCGGCTTCTTCGGCTGGTACGTGAACCCGTTGTCGCCGAGCGAGAGCATCGGCTCGATCGCGCTGGTCGGCGCCACGGCCTCGCGCATCTGCGCGGTCGATGCATCCGCAGCTTCGCGCGATTGCATGACCATGTGACTGAAGCCGAGATTGACGCTCGAGTTCCTGGTGGTGAAGCTGCACTGGCCGGGCCCGCCCGACATCACGCGCCACGGCGCGACGTCCGCGAATCCCTTGTTCAGCATCGTGATGTCGATGGCCGCGCATTTCTGCGCGGTGGCCGGCACGCTCGCCAGGAGCAGCAGCGCGCATGCGAGAAGCGGTTTCGTCATGTCACGTCCTTTGTGTGCGTTGAACGAGCGTTGCGACAAGACACGTGCGCCAGCGCTCGCAAGTCTGAGGGCAACAGGGTGGAGCGTCAACGCGATAAGGGGGTAGCCGGCCACGGCAACGCCGGCGTTCTATAATCGACGATCGACCACGCAGGAGCAGTTCATGGATGATCGCGACGAAACGCAGAACGATTCGATGCGCACGACCTTGCAGGGCCTGATCGCCGACTGCGAGGCGCTGCTCGGGCAGCTCGGTGAGCAGGGCTCGCGTCGCTACCGCGACACGGTGAGCTCGTTCGACCGTCAACTGCAGCAGGCGCGCGACGGCCTCGACGACCTCCAATACTCGGCGATGCGTCGCGCCCGCACGACCATCCGGCGCGCCGACACGTACGTGCACGACAATCCGTGGCGCACGAGCGCGGGTGCCGCGGCGACGGGGATACTCGTCGGCGCGCTGATCGCGTTCCTCATGACGCGCAAGTAGCCCCGCCATCGACGCCGAGCTCGCCGACTACCTCGCGGCCGTCGCCGCGGCCGTCCCGCCGCTCGCGTCGACGGCGCCCGGTGCGCGGCGCGCGCGCATGGAAGTCATCGCGCGGCAATTTCCCTTTCCTGCCGATACCGTTTCGCGGCGCGACCACTGGCTGCACCTGCCCGGCCGCGAGATCCTCGTGCGCGTGTACCGGCCGGGCGAAGGACGACTGCCTGCGCTCCTGTACCTGCATGGCGGCGGATGGGTCGCCGGCAGCGTGGACACGCACGATGGCGTGTGTGCGGCGCTGGCAGCGGAGGCGAACGCGGTCGTCGCCAGCGTGCAATACCGCCGTGCACCGGAGAGTCCCTGTCCGGCGCCCAACGACGACGCGTTCGCTGCGTTGCAATGGCTTTCCGGATCTGCGGACGAGCTCGACGTCGACGCTGCGCGCATCGGCGTCGCCGGCGACAGCGCGGGCGCGCACCTCGCCATAGGCGCAGCCATCGAGGCGCGCGATCGCGGCGGGCCGCGCGTCGCGTTGCAACTGCTGTTCTACCCGGTCGTTGCGCCGCACTTCGAGACGACGAGCTACCGCGAGCATGCGAACGGCACGCTCACGCGCGCCGACATGATGGAGTACTGGGATCACTACCTGCCGCAGGGCATTGCGCGCGCCGATCCGCGTGCGCTGCCGCTGCAAGGATCGCTGCGCGGCCTCCCGCCTGCGCACGTCGTCGTCGCCGGTCTCGATCCGCTGCACGACGAGGGTGTGACGCTGGCGAAGCGATTGCGCGACGACGGCGTCGAAGCATCGCTCGTCGACGAGCCGAGCCTCGTGCACGGCTTCCTGCGCGCGTCGCCGTTCGTGCGACGCGCGCGTGAAGTGCGACAAGCGGCTGCACGCGACGCTGGCGACGCGCTGCGCCGGAGCACGAGTTGACCGCGCGCTTTTTCGCAATGGTGGCGCTTGCCATCACGAGCGCGATCGCGCATGCCTCACCGGCGTTGCCGCAGCAGAGCCTCGTCCCGGGCGGCGTCGCGCTCGTCCGCATCGAGGGGCCGATCGAAGATCCGCCGCGGGCAACACTCGCCTCTGCGCCGGTGATGGTGCTGCGCGAACGCGATCACTGGCTCGCGATCGTCGGCATTCCGCTCGGCACCGCGCCGGGCAAGCTCGAGGTCGCGGTGACGCGGCACGAGGCGATGCCGTCGCGCATCGACGTTGCCGTGAAGCCCAAGCAATACGTCGTGCAGAAGCTCAACGTCAAGCCGGGGATGGTGGACCTGTCCCCGGCGGATCTGCAGCGCGTGAAGGACGAGCGGCCCGTGCTTCAGGCGGCGTTCGCCACGTTCACCGATGCGCCCCCCGCCACGCTGCGCTTGCTGCAACCCGTGCCCGGGACGCGCTCGAGCTCGTACGGCTCGCGCCGTGTGTTCAACGGGCAGCCGCGCAGCCCGCACACAGGCATGGACATCGCGGCGCCGCTGGGCACGCCGGTCGTCGCGCCGGCGCGGGGCAGGGTGCTCCTCGCCGACAACTACTTCTTCGGCGGCAACACGGTGATCCTGGACCACGGGCAAGGGCTCGTCACCATGTACGGGCACCTGAGCGCGATGGACGTCGCAGCCGGCGACGTCGTCGAGACTGGGGCGGTGATCGGCAAGGTCGGCGCCACGGGCCGCGTCACGGGCCCGCATCTGCATTGGGGCGTGACGCTCAACCAGGCAATGGTGGATCCGGCATTGTTCCTCGCGGACGTGGACACGCGCTAACGCGCTTCGTCGGCGCCGCACGACTGCTGCGCCGCAACGTGATAGGCTGATTCGCGGACCAGCTCATCTGCCAGGGGGAGGCATGAGGCGGCGGGACTTTGTCGCGGCACTCGGCGCATCGATATCGGCGTTGCCGCTTCGCGTCGCCGCTCAACCGCTGCCGCTCGTCGGCTTCCTGAACAGCGCCTCGCCCGCCACCTACCGGTTCAACGCCGATGCCTTCCGCGAAGGGCTCGCGCAGGCGGGCTTCGTCGAAGGCCGCAACGTCCGCATCGAAGAGCGCTGGGCGAACGGCGACTACAACGCGCTTCCGGCGCTCGCGGCCGAGCTCGTTGCGAAAGGCGTCGTGGCCATCGCAGCGACGGGCGACGTCCCTTCGGCGCGTGCCGCGCAGGGCGCGAGCACGACCGTACCGGTTGTATTCACCATCGGCGGCGATCCGGTGCGCTTCAAGCTCGTCGAGAGCTTCAACCGGCCCGGAGGCAATCTGACCGGAATCGCATTCGTGCCCAACCAGCTCGGCGCGAAGCGCGTGCAGCTGTTGCGTGACGTGGCGCCGAAGATCGTGCGCGTTGCGCTCCTCATGAATCCGGACAATCTCAACGCCGGGGCGGAACTGGCGGACCTGAAGGAAGGTGCGGCAAAGCTCGGATTGCAGCCGCTCGTGCAGAATGCGCGCACTCCGGCGGAGATCGACGCCGCCTTCGCGGAGATGGCGCTTGGGCGCGCCGACGCCCTGATCGCGGGCACCGATCCGTTCCTGCTCGATCGTCGCCAGCAGATTGCGGCGCTTGCCGAGCGCAACCGCCTGCCGGCGATCTCGTTCACCCGTCAGCTCCCGATCGCGGGCCTGCTCATGAGCTACGGTCCGGACATCGGCTGGATGTACCGCCAGGCCGGCGGCTACATCGGGCGGATTCTCAAAGGCGCCAGGCCGGCGGAGATTCCGGTCATGCAAGGCGTTCGCTTCGAGCTCGTCCTCAACATCAGGACGGCCAGGCGGCTGGGTCTTGCGGTGCCGTCGGCGTTCCTGGCATCGGTGGACGAGGTCATCGAGTGATCGGCCGTTGCCGCGCGCGACGCCGTTGTTGATACAGTGCGCCGTGGGAGGCTCAAGCGATGGCTGACGAAAAGATCCAGGTGCGCGTCACGGCCACCGGGCAGACGCTCGACGTGGTCGTCTTCAACAAGCGGCTCGACGGAATCACCGTCGTCATCGGGGAGGGCGTGCACAACGTGCGCGTGGACCTCACGCCGACGCGCAACGGCATGGCCTACGCCGGCAAGGCGCTTGGCCGGGAGATCGTGTACGAGCGCAGCCGCGAGGACGTGAAGGCTGACCTCGCGCGTGCCGCGGGGTTTCGCGAATACAAGCGCTGACGGCCGTTCAGATCGGCAGGAACACGAGCGTGCCGACGCTCTGCACGACGCGCCGGATGATGCGATTGGTGCGCTGCGCGGCGATCTCCGCCATCACGTCCTGGTAGGCGATCATCTTGCCGAACTCACGCTCGAACGAGAGGTTGACGCACGTCGATCGCCGCTTCGTTCGACACGAGGACGGGCTCGCCTCGCGGACCGCGCGCGCTCGCGAGCTTCCACGCCGCGATCTCGATGTTGCGCGCCGAGTTGTAGAGCTTCTGCGGGTCGAGCGTGTCGTTCAGGTAGAACTCCGTCTTGCCGTTGTACGAGAGCAGCACCATGCTCGCGAGCCCGACGCCGAAGGCGAACACGCGGTCGCCGGCATAGTCGGGTTTCAGCGAGAGGACGATGGCATCGGCGCCGCGGGCGTTGCCGAGCTCGGCGAAGCGGAACTGCGCCTGCGCGTCGAACGCGTGCGCAATGCCGGCTTCCATCGACGCGTGGTTCCCCTTCCGCCACTCGCGGGGATTGCGCCGGTACAGCTTCTCCATGAGCAGTCGCGCGGAGGCGAGGCACTCGCGAACGTGCGTCTCCGCCGCGATGTCGATGTCCGCCTTGACGACATCGGCCGCCGTGAACTCGCGCTCGACGGGCAGCTGTCGCTTGCCGGTATTGGGAGCCGCGGGAGGAAATACGGGGGCGCTCGCGCATCCGGCGAGGATGACGCACAAGGCCAGTGCGTAACAGGTACGGCGCTCGCGCATTGCGCACCAGTGGCGATGCATACGAATGGAGGCGAAGCTCTTTGACTATACTCCAGTCCCTGCGTCGATCAACGCGCAAGGGCGGCACGCGGTGCACACGCCCGGCGCGCCTCGCGCATCCAACGATGACCTCCGTCCATCCCTGTCCCTTGCCCGCGGGCGCATTGCTTGCGAGGTACGCGGATGCGGGTTACGTCGACTGCTACACGGCCACGGTATCGCGAGGCGTGTCGCACGCCGAGTTTGTCGAGACGTTCTACACGGGCGCCGTCTTCAAGCTCGAGCGATGGCTCCTGAAGCTGGTCGTGTCCAGGCCGTCGACGGACGAGCAGGCGAGGGAGCTCGCGACCGGCGGGCGTGCCGACTTCGCAGCGTGGCGCGTCGAGGACAGGGTCGCCGACCAACTCCTCATGTGCGACATCGGCGGCCGAACTCGCTCGTGGCTCATGGTCAGTGCCGAACCGGTCGGCAACGCCACGCGGCTCTACTTCGGCTCCGCCGTCGTGCCGGCCAGGCGTCCATCGGGGGTCAGGCCGCGCATGGGCATCGTATTCGCCGCGCTGCTGCGGTTCCACAAGATCTACTCGAGAGTGCTGCTCGCCGCCGCGCATGCGCGTCTCGCGCGATCGCGCGCCGGTGGATTACCATGACTCTCGTCGATGTCGCGCGACGGACACGCATGAACAGGCGGTGCCGCGGATTCACCATGCTCGAGATGATGGCCGTCGTCGCGGTCGTCGCCATCCTCGCGACACTCGCGCTGCCGTCGTACATGGAGGTGATCGTGCGCGACCAGGTCAAGACCGCGCTGCCGCTGGCCGACATCGCCAAGCAAGCGGTTGCCGCGTCGTGGCAGCTCACGCAGACGTTTCCCGCCGACAACGCGGCCGCCGGCCTGCCGCCGGCCGACCGCATCGTCTCGAACTACGTGAGGTCCGTCGCCGTGCGCAACGGTGCGATCAACGTCACGTTCGGCAATCGTGCGGGCAACAGCATCGCGGGCAAGACGCTCACCCTGCGGCCTGCGGTCGTGGAAGACGCGCCGATCGTTCCGATCGCCTGGGCGTGCGGCTATGCGGAATCGCCGGTGCAGATGACGGTCAACGGCGAGAACGCCACCGACATCGCGCCCGCGCTGCTGCCGCTCGAGTGCCGCGCGCTTGCGCGTTAGCGACCGCGTCTAATCGAGGCCGAGCGAGCGCAGCGCTTTAGGGGCTGCCGATCGCCGCCGCCCCAACGGCCACAGCTTGCGAAGCGGCGTGAACCGCCACAGCAGGTAGGCGCCCGCGACCAGCGCGACGAAGGGCAAGGCCTGGCGCAACGGTCGCGGCGCATGGTGGAATTCGGCGCCGAAGGAAAACATCGCCATGAGCTTGTCGAGGCCGACCGCCTGCTCGGGATCGGCGAGCTCGGCCAGCGACAGCGTGACGTCCGCATACGGCTCCACCTCCAGCGCGGACAACGTGCGATGCGGGCTTCGCAACGCTTCCACTGCGCCGCGAATCGTGCCCGTCGCTTGAATCTGCCGCGCCACTTCCTCGCGGCTCGCGCCGAGGTGCTCGGCCAGCAGGTCGTCGCGGAAGTTGCGTATGGCCTTCGCGACGTCGGGCCTGCCGGCGGCTTCGATCGCGACGTCGCATTCGGTGTCCACGCCCATCGAGCGATTGTTGATGTTGGCCGACCCGATGCGCAGCCACTCGTCGTCGACCGCCATCATCTTCGAGTGCAGGTCGATGCACGTGCCGTCGGCAAGTCCCGGCATGTGCGGGTAGAGCACGCGCAAGCGGCCCTCGGCGTCTGCGGCGCGCAGGCGCTGCACGAGCTTGCTGCGCAGCACGCCCATCGTGTACTCCTCGAGCCAGCCATGGCTCAAAAGCCGCGTGACGACCACGATCTCGGGTCCGCCTGGCTCGCGCAGCCGTTGCTCGAGCGCGTCGCCGATCGAGTGCGACGTGAAGTACTGGTTCTCGATGTAGATGTAACGCGTGGCGCGCGCGATCATGTCGAGATACAACGCCTCGACTTCGTGCGTCGCGTGATGCGGCGGACAGTCCGGTGCGGTGACCGCAATCGCCACGGGCACGTCGGCGATCGCCGGCTCGAGCTCCGCCGGCCAGCGGTCGAGTCCTTGCGGCGCGGCCGGCCGCCACTTGCCTGTCGAGGTATGCCATCGCTCGCGCGCCATGCGCCCCAGCACGCGCGCCGCGTCGCCGTCGACCGCGACCATCATGTCGTGGAACGGCGGGTAGGGTCGATCGGCCACGACGCGCCGCGGCTCGTCGGGCGCATGCTGCGACGTGTCCCAGCGCTGGCACGTCAAGTCGATGCCGCCGCAGAACGCGATGGCATCGTCGATCACGACGAGCTTCTGGTGATGCGACCCGCCGGGCGGGTGGGTATTGTCGAACTCCACGTGGACACGACGGTGCGGCTTCCACCCCCAACCGAGCCGAACGGCGCTCGCCGCCTCCCGGTCGGTCGCATAGATCATCGGGAAATCCCAGTCGAGCACGTGGATGTGCAGGTCGCGCCGGCGGCGCGCAAGGTCGTTGAGGTAGGTGCCGAGCTTGGCCCGCGGGCTGTCGTCCTCGCATGCGAGGTCGATGCGGCAATCGCTGTTGAAGTCCCATGCCAGGACGAAGATCGAGTGCGTGGCGAGCTCCGCCGCGCGCACGAACGTACTGAAATAGTCGTCGCCGTCCACGACGAACGCGACGCGATCGGCGTGGGCGACCCGGCCGCAGTTGCGGCCCTCGACGAAAAGGCTTCCTTCGGTCATCGCAACGCTTCGGCGCGGACGATCAGCCGGGGTGCCGCTGCTGGCCGGCGAACCAGCGCTTGACGACGACGGCCAGCACGAGGAAGAACGCCGCGACGCCGCCCACCAGCATCCAGTTGATCCGCGACGGGTCCTCGAGCGCCGTCTGGATCTGGTCCCCGAAGATCGTCGTCGTCAGCGTCCCGGGCAGCATGCCGAGAAGCGTGCCCAGCATGAAATGCCACAGCGTGATCGGGATGCGCCCGGCCACCATGCCCTCGATCGCGAACGGGGCGACGGGGATGATGCGCACGGCGAACACCGCGGCGAGCCCGCGCTCGCGCAGCACGTCGGTCATCTCGTCCATCTTCGATCCCGCAAGTTGGCGCACCGTGTTCTCCGGAAGCAGCCGCCCGGCGTAATACGTCACCAGGGCGGCCAGCAGGATGCCGCTCACCGCATACGCGAAGCCTGGAACCGGTCCGAACGCGATGACGGCGAACAGCGTGATCAGCGGCCGGGGGAACATCGTAAGGCATGCCGGCGTATAGGCCGCGATAACGGCCAGCGGCGCCCACCAGTGCCCGCCGAACGTCTGCGCCCAGTCGAATGCCCGTTCCGGCGTCACGTACTCGCGCAGTGGCGTATATCGCCAGGTCGCTGCCAGCGCTGCCACTGCGAGCGCGAGCAGCCCGAGCTTGCCCCAGGCGGGGCGGGTAGACGCGTTGCCGCGGGCGACGCGCATGCTGCCGGGGCGGCTTGCACTGTGCATGCGGTGATGAAACCATGTACAACGTCCGTGCATGACGCGTGCGATTCCGTTTCTCGCGTAGGACGACCGGCAGCGCCGATGATCGGCGACCGGTCCCGCGACGACTGACCGATTGCGGCGCGCGAGTGACGAAATTCGACGTGCCGAAGCGGGTCGCCGGCACGCCGATCCGCGGAGTCCTGCGCCGGAAGCCGAGCCGGCGCGGTTGGTACGACCCCTGCTTGTGTCCTTCGGTGGAATTCACGTGAATGGAAACGCGGTGGAGAACATCCCCCGTAGCAAGCTGAAATTCGCTCTGCTGGACCTGCCCTGGGCATTCCTGCGTTTCGTCGGCAGGGTGATGCGGGGCTGCCTTGTCGCGGTCGGCGTGCTCGTCGTGCTCGCGATCGTCGCTTACGTCGAGCTCGAGACGATCGTCGAGTACGTCGACGCCCACTATGCGCGCGAGATCGACGACCACCTGGGCCTCGATGCTCGCGCGATCACGCGGCTCGAGGATCCCACCTACTTCGCCCAGCAGTCGATCTTCGTCAGCGAAGACCAGAGGACGGTCGCCTGCATCTCCTCCCCGGAGCGTCGCATCCTCATCCGGCGCGGCGCCGACATTCCGCCACTCTTCGTCAAGGCGATCCTCGCGTCGGAGGACAAGAATTTCTTCTCCCACGAAGGTGTCGACAAGGCCGCGATCCTGCGCGCCTTGGTCAAGCGGGCGCTCGGCGAGAGCCACTCGGGCGCCTCGACGCTGACGATGCAGATCGCGAAGCACCTGCGTGGCGGCACCGGTCGCGCCTCGACCGAGATCGAGAAGATCGGCGACATCGTCACCGCGCTTCGCCTCGAACGGCAGTATCCGCGCGAGCAGCTGCTGCTGAGCTACGTCAACATGCCGTACTTCGGCCGCGGGTCCTACGGCATCGAGGCGGCGAGCCGGGCGTACTTCGACAAGCCTGCCGCCGATCTCGCGCTCTACGAAGTGGCGTTCGTCGTCTCGCTCATCAACAAGCCGGCGCTGCCCGATCGCTCGTTTGCGACGGACCCGTTGCTCAAGGCGCGCGGCGACGTCGTCGATGCCAACTGGTCGGAGGCCGCACGGGGCACGCTGCGCGTGCTCGCGCTCATGCTCGACCAGGGCGTGATCAGCGAGCTCGACAATGCGCGCGCCACCACGCTCGTCGAGAAGTCGCTGCGCAAGGAGGTCGTGGCGCCGAGCCGCGCCTGCGGCGCCCGCGACCACTTCCTCGAGCGCGTGCGCGTGCTCTACAAGGATCGCTTCCCGATCAACACGGGGGGCCTCACGATCTCGATCACGCGCGACGACGCCCTGCAGGACGTGCTTGCGAAGGCGGTGGACCTTACGCTGCGCACCTACGTCGCCCGGCATCCCGACGATGCGGACAACAACCTGCTGCGCGCCGGCGCATTCGCGGTCGATTTTTCAGGCGACGTGCTGGCCGAGGTAGGCAACGTCAATTTCAAGGACCTGAAGTACGACATCATGGCGAGCGGGTGGCGCCAGCCCGGGTCGACGTTCAAGATCTTCACGTATGGCGCGCTCGTCGAGCGCCTCGCGAAGCAGGCGATCGCGGACAAGCCGTCGGTCGAGAACATGCAGGACGTCGTGGCGCAGGTGCTCGAGCGCTGCAGCGTGCTCGATGCGCCGTACTCGGTGGCGCTGGGACGCGGCCGCGGCGTGAAAGTGATCGAGAATTTCCATTCGCGGTCCGAGCCGCAGTACCGCGGCGAGATCAGCTGCCGCATCGCGCTCGGCGAGTCGCGCAACACCGCGGCGATGCGCGCCGGCGTCAACGCCGGCATCAAGAACGTGATCGAGCTCGCGCATCGCGTGGGCCTGCCGAAGGATGCGAAGCACGTCTTCCAGCCGTATCCGACGACCGCCATCGGCGCTTCCGAGGTCAATCCCCTCTCGATGGCGTCGACGGCCGCGTTCGTCAACGGCGGGTTCCGCGTCATGCCGCGCTTCGCCAACGACGTTTGCCGCGACGGCAAGTCGTTGCTGCGCACGGACCCCGACGACCAGCCCGCCGATTGCGATCTCAAGGGCGAGAAGCGCCCGCCGCTGGAGCGCGTGATCGCATCCGGTCGTCGCCGCGGCGATGACCGAGCTCCTGCGGGCGCCGCTCGACATCGGCTCGACGGGCACCGCATCGGGATTGCGCAGCGGCGTCATCCCCGGCATGGACCCGCTCGGTGACGCGATCTGGAAGCTGAAGCCCGACGAGCGCAAGAAGCGCACGTTGGCATTTCCGCTCGATACGGCAGGCGAGCTCGCCGGCAAGACGGGCACCGCGACGAATCGCGACGGCAAGACGTCCGACGTATGGCTGATCCTCTTCGTCCCGGGCAGCCCCGACCGGCCCGACACCGGGGTCGTGCTCGGCTTCTGGATGGGCAAGGATGCGAAGGAACGGCCGCTCGGCGATCGCGGCTCGACCGGTGGCGCAGGATTCGCCGAGTCCGGCGCGCGTAACTGGCTGGGTTCGGCGGCAACGGTGCTCGCATTCCTGCAGAAGGAGCGGGGACTGCTGCAGCCGGGATTCAGGTTCCGGCCGCTGATCCCGGACGGTGTGGCATCGACCGGCGCTTCCGACACGCCAACGCGACCCGCGCTTCGACCGGTCGCAATGAACGTTCAACCGCGCAAGGCCGCGCCGGCGCTCATCACCACGGCGAGCCCGGCCGGCGCCGAGGTCGTCAAGGCCGACGAAGGCGCGCCTTAGACGCTCAGGGTGGCGGCCCGCGCTCCGGCTTGTCCTGCGACAGGCACGCGCGCGCTTCCGGCGACGCGAGCAACTGCCGCTTGCCTTCGGTGATCGCCACGTAGTCGCTCAGGAACCCCGAGAGCTTCTTCTCGAAGATCCCGCTGTGCCCGAGGACGACCTCGCCGCTCGCATAGGCGACGAGAAACGGGCTGAACGCCTGCACGCGATTGGGCAGCGGAACGAGCTTGACGCCGCCGATCGACGGGACCGTCGTCAGGTCGTAGAAGACCACCTTGCACGGCTGGCTCAAATAGAAGTCCGGATCGAAATCCTGCTGCGCTTCCGTCGTGATGGTGATCTCGTGCGTGCGCTGCGGCTCGTACTCGCCGAGCGCCTGGGTCCACAGCGCGCGCTGGTCGTCGCGGAACGATGCGCGAAACGTCGCCGCCGCCGTGCGGCCGAGCGGGAACAGCGTCTTGCGCGCAACGTCCGTGGCCGACGAGATCACGAGCAGCAGCGGAGTCTGGTCCGGCGGGTAGCGGATCTTCCTGTTGAGGTCGTCGATGCGCTGGTACTGGAACGCCTCGAGCGCGGGGTTGATCAGGATCGCAAGGTCGCCGAAGCCCGCAAGCGGCCGCGCGACGACGTTGTCGTCGTAGGGCGCGGCTGCGATGATCTCGGCCTCGAGCACATGCGAGACGGCCTTGAACAGGACCTGCCCGCCGAAGCTGTGGCCGATGCTCACGAGGCCCATGTAGGGCACCTTCGGCGTCATGTTGCGCAGCGCGCTGCGCTCCGCGTAGAGGCGGTTCAGCCGCAGGAGGAATTCGCGGACGTCACCTTCGCCGACGCGTTCCGCGCCACTCTTGCGGTCCCAGAAGGTGACGTAGTCGAGCGGCTCAGGCAGCGACTTGCCGCGCCATCCGACGTACACGCCGTAGATCTCGATGTCCTCGTTGCCCGTCAGGTTCCGCCGCGACTGGCGATAGATGCCGGGCCGTCCGTCCTTGTTGTCCACCATCGCTTCGCGGAGCTTGCGCATCGTCTCGGCGAAGTCGCGCGCGTTGTCGTCGTCGTTCTGCGCGTTGTGATGCCAGCCGTGCACGAACACGACGACGACGACGTTCGTCTTCTGCACGTTCTCCGCGATGACGCGCAGCAGGCGGTTCGGCACCTCGGGGTCCCAGAACGCGCCGTAGTCGTCGACCTGGACGACGTAGTCCATCTTCGGGTCGAACGGCCCGCCGGCCTGCGGAAAGTCGCGGTTGTAGAGACTGCAGGAAAAGAGCGTGCAGGCGGCGGCGAACGCAAGCAGGAAGCCCAGCAACAGGCGGCTGCGTATCCACGGCACGCGCGGCTTCATCCGGTTAGGATAGACCGGGGGGCGGCCGCCGCAAAGCCGCGACTGTCGCTACAGTCGCGGGGCCGCCCGAGTCGCTGCGCAATCGACCGCTAGGCGCGCCGCTTTGCGATGAGGCTCCACACGAAGAGCACGACGATGGCGCCGACCACCGCGCCGATGAGTCCGGCGCCTTCGCCCGGTGTGTACCATCCGAGCGCCTGTCCGAGATAGCTCGCGACGAACGCGCCGACGATGCCGAGGATCGTCGTCATGATGAATCCCGACGGCTCGTTGTTGCCCGGCATGATGAACTTCGCGATGACGCCTGCGATGAACCCGATGATGATCGTCCAGATGATTCCCATCGCTCGCTCCCTTGTGAGCGCTCGGTGACGCCGAGCCGTCCGTCACGATACACCGGCCTGCCCGTAACCCCGGCCTCGCGCGCCGATGCGGTAGTCTGTGCGATGGCTGTTGTCTTCCATTCGAACATGAGGAGAAGGATATGAGCCGCGGAATGCCGTCGATGGTTGCGCTCCTGGGATTGCTCGCGGTCGCGGGCTACCAGAACCGGGACAAGATCGCCGAGATGCTCGGCAAGCAGGGACAGGGCACGGGAGCGGGCGCCGGCGGGACGCTCGGCCAGCAGAATCCGCAGGCGTCGCCAGGCGGCGTGCTCGGCAATCTCGGGGGCCTTCTCGGAGGCGCGAGCGCAGGCAGCGTGCTGAGCGGCGGCCTTCGCGACATCGTCGAGCGCTTCCGGCAGAGCGGACACGCGAGCGCGGCCGACTCCTGGGTCAAGACCGGTCCGAACCAGCCTCTTCAAGCGCAGCAGGTCGAGCAGGCGATCGGTCCGGAGGTTCTCGACACGCTCGCGCAGCGAACGGGTCTGTCGCGCGACGAGCTCCTGAGCCGTCTGACGCGTGACTTGCCCGCGGCGGTCGACAAGTTCACGCCCGACGGGCGCCTGCCGACCGAGGACGAGGCGGCGCGACTCGTCTAGCGAGCAGCGCAAAAAAACCGGATCGCGCAATGCGATCCGGTTTTTTCAGGAGTGACCGACGCTCAGCGCTTGTTCCTGGCGCGGCCGTGGAACGTCTTGGACGGCTCGGCCGGACGCGAATGTCCGTGGCGCGGGCTGCGCGACGGCGGGGCCGGCCGGGCGCCTTGCGTGCGCGCGCGACCACGCGGCGCGAACACCGGTTGCGCGACGGCACGCGGATCGGGCTCGAACCCGGCGATCACGGTCTGCGGAATCGATCGCTTGATGAGGCGCTCGATGTCGCGCAGGAACGCGCGCTCGTCGACGCACACGAGGGAGATCGCCTCGCCGGACGAGCCGGCACGTCCCGTGCGCCCGATACGATGTATGTAATCCTCGGGAACGTTCGGCAAATCGAAGTTGACGACGTGCGGCAGCTGGTCGATGTCGATGCCGCGGGCGGCGATGTCGGTGGCGACCATGACGGCGACCTTGCCGGCCTTGAAGTCGGCCAGCGCGCGCGTGCGCAGGTTCTGGCTCTTGTTCCCGTGCATCGCCACCGCGCGAATGCCGTCGTTCTCGAGCGAGCGCGTGAGCTTGTCGGCGCCGTGCTTGGTGCGCGTGAAGACCAGCACCTGTTGCCATTGGTTGTGCCCGACGAGCCAGGCGAGGAGCTTGCTCTTCTCGTCGCGGTTCACCGGATGCACGCGCTGCGCGATCATGTCGACGGTCGAATTCGGCGGCGTGACCTCGATCATGCGCGGCCGGTTCAGGAGCTTCTCGGCGAACGCCTTGATCTCGGTGGAGAACGTCGCCGAGAACAGCAGGTTCTGGCGCTGCTTCGGGAGAATCGCCAGCACGCGCTTGACGTCGGGGATGAACCCCATGTCGAGCATGCGGTCGGCTTCGTCGAGCACGAACATCTCGACGCGCGAGAAGTTCACGTTGCCCTGCGCCTGGTGATCGAGAAGCCGGCCGGGCGTGGCGACGAGGATGTCGATGCCGCGCCGCAGCTGCGCGATCTGCCCGCCGAACCCGACGCCCCCGAACAGGGCCATCGAGGTGAGCTTCAGGTGCTTGCCGTACGTCTTGATGGAAGCCTCGACCTGCGCGGCGAGCTCGCGCGTCGGCGTGAGGATCAGCGCACGCGGCGAGCGGCGCGAGCCCGTGGACAGCGGAGGATTCGTCGACAGCCGCTGCAGCATGGGCAGCACGAAGCCCGCCGTCTTGCCCGTGCCGGTTTGCGCGCCGGCCAGGAGATCGCCGCCCGCGAGGACGGCGGGAATGGCTTGCAGTTGAATGGGCGTGGGAACGGTGTAGCCCTGGTCGGCAACCGCGCGCAGCACACCCTCGGAAAGACCGAGTGATGAAAAGGACATGACAACTTTCGATTGGGTGCTCGGCCATCCGTCCAACGAGGGACGGCCAGTCACAGCCAAACGGAAGAAACGACGGAAGGTCGAAATCGACTGCGGCAAGGGGACTGGAACAAGGGCCGCAGCCGCATTATACCTCAACCATCCATAAATTGCCCTGATTCCTCAACTCCGGCCGTTTTGGCGTGTAACCAGCGGCTACCTGGCTGGTTGCGAGAGCGCTAATCCGCTCGTCGCTCGGAAACCTTGTTCGCTGGCTTGAGGATTTCGAGCTCCGCCTCGACGACCCCGTCGGCGACCATTCCAAGGCGACGCGCAGCCGCTTCGGAGACGTCGGCGATACGCCCGCGCACGAATGGGCCGCGGTCGTTGACCACGACTTCCACGCTGCGCCGGTTCTCGAGATTCGTCACGCGCACGCGCGTCCCGAACGCCATCGTCCGGTGCGCCATCGTGAGCGCGGCGGGATCGAACGGCTCGCCGCTGGCGGTCTTCCTGCCCGCGAATCCGTCGCCGTACAGCGAGATGCGGCCGCGTTGCGGCGTACCGGTCGCACTTTCCGGCGTCGGCGTCGGCGGCGCAGGCGATGGCGGCGTGGCCCCGGCAGGCGGGGGCGGCGACGGCGCCTGTGCCGGTTCCGGCGCGCGCTCGACTTGCGCGCAACCGAACATCATGCGCAGGCGAGACGTGATCGCGCACGCGAACGCCGCAACGAAGCGTGACGATCGGATTCGATGCTCAGATGCAGTCATGGTGATGCTCCGCACGCTGGAAGCCGAAACTCTACAACGGCTCGGCAGGTACACTCGTCGTAATGAAAATTCCGAAGCGACTGCAGCCATTGCTCGAAGAGGGCCTGATCGACGGCGTCGTCCGCCAGCTCATGAGCGGCAAGGAGGCCATGGTCTTCGTCGTGCGCTGCGGCGACGAGGCGCGTTGCGCAAAAGTCTACAAGGAGCCCGAGAAGCGCAGCTTTCGCCAGGCGGTGGATTACACCGAGAACCGCAAGACGAAGAACACGCGCCAGGCGCGCGCAATGGCCAAGGGCACGCGGTTCGGGCGCAAGGCGCAGGAACACGCGTGGCAGAGCGCCGAAGTCGACGCCCTGTATCGGCTGGCCGCCGCCGGCGTCCGCGTTCCGAAGCCGTACATTTTCCACGAGGGCGTGCTGCTGATGGGGCTCGTCGCCGACGAGCACGGTGAAGCGGCGCCACGGCTCAACGATCTCTCGTTGACGCCCGACCAGGCGCGCGACTATCACGAGCGACTGATACGCGAGGTCGTGCGGATGTTGTGCGCGGGCGTCGTGCACGGCGACTTGAGCGAGTTCAACATCCTGGTCGACAGCGAGGGGCCGGTGATCATCGACTTGCCGCAGGCGGTCGACGCGGCTGGCAACAACCACGCGCCGAGCATCCTCGAACGCGACGTCGTCAACCTGCGCAATTACTTCGGCCGCCACGCGCCCGAATTGCTGGTCACGAATTACGGCAAGGAGATCTGGTCGCTGTACGAGGCGGGGGCGCTGCAGCCCGATACGCCGCTCACCGGTCGCTTCGAGCGCATCGAAAAGGCCGTGGATCTCGACAGCGTGCTGCAGGAGATCGACGACGCACGCCTCGAGGACGCTGCGCGCAGGCTGCGAATGCAGGACCCCGCGTAGCGTCGAAGCGCGGTCCCTGCGCTCAGTGGCGGCCATGCCCGTCGGGTATGCTCCGCAAGGACCACAGGACGTCCTGCCTAGGGGAGAAGTGGATGGTGAATCGTTTCGCGGTTGGCGTTGCATTGGCCGGCGTCGTGCTCGCCGGCTGCCAGGCACCTGGTGTGAACATCGACAGCGTTCAGCCGCACGCCGTGGACGTGGCGGTACGCCGCGCGCAGCTCGACACGATGTGCGCAAGCGCGACGCCCACCGTGGTCGATCGCCAGCAGGAGGCGCCGTCGCGCGCCACTGGCGGCAACGTGATGCTCTTGTATGCGATCGACGTGGCAGGCTGCGGTCAACGCAAGACCTATGCGTGAAGTGTCCCGCCGTTGGCGGCGCGTGCTTCGTGGCGGACAATCGCACGGATTGACATCACTCCGTGGCGCGGAGTGTCATCGCGTTGCCATGATCGTCACGAGGAACAATGCGGGCAGGGCAATCTCGTAGGACCTGAAGATGCACGTCGTGACCGACCGTTGCATCGAAGCCCTCCGGCGGGCATCGGATGACCCGCGAGTCGACGCAATGCACTCGAACGGCTCGCAACTGGTCACGTTTCCAGCAAGACCGATCACTGCGCCGCTGGCTTCGTCTCCTTGGGCGGATAGTCGGCGCCGACGTTGCGCATCTCGTGCGGCAGCCGGAATTCGCGTCCCTCTGCATCGAAATGCCGGACGTAGACGGAGGTCGTTGCGCGTTCCGGCCTTTCGTTGCGCTCGATCACGTCATAGCTTGCGAACGCCTCGAAGCCGCCGCCGGCAAACGGCGAGGCGTGGCGAATCACCACCTTTCCCGTCTTCTGCGCCGACGGGATCTTCGACAGGAAATCGCTTCTGCCGGCGCCGTTCAACGTCTCGTTCAATCGCCGGGCATCGTCGACGACCTTGGCCGGGATGGGAGGCCAGTAGACCCATTCGCCGAGGACCTGGCCTTTGCCATCGATGCGTGCCCATGCGACGGAATCCACGACGTCGAAGCCGCCCGCCTTGCGCGACACGATGGTTGCATAGCCGTCGACGCGCGGCTCGATCGACGCCGCCTTGCTCGTCGGGCCGCTCGCGGACAGGTATGTATTGGCGTGCACGACGCCGACCTGGTCGCGGGGCAGCCCCGCGCGAACGAAATAGTTCACGACCCGCTTGTTGTGTTCGTCGGGATCGAGCACCGCGGTCGACGCGCCGGCGCTCGCCGGCACGCGCGAGGCCTTGTCGGCGCCATCGCTGCGCACCGCGAGCGCCAAGCCGGTCTTCTGGTCGATTGCGAGCACGCCATTGCGCCCCTGGTACTTCGTGAAGCCGTTCTCCTCGACGACCTTCGTTCGGGCGACGCTCTCGCCCGCGAAGAACCGCGACTTCTCCACGGTGTGGCGATAGCCGGGAATCTCGCTTGCATCGGGCTGCTGCGCATACGAAGACGGCAGCGACGCGAACAGTGCGACGGTGAGGCACACAGTGCGGTTGAACATCGTTTGGCTCCTGTTCATGGAAGCACCCACGCGGCTCGTCCAGCCTTGATCGGGTAATTGCAGACCCATTGGGCCGCGAAGAACCGGTTGCCCAGGGCGTCGTTGCTGTCCTGGGTGAGGTGAACCCAGCTCTCGGTCAACGAGGCATTGGCGCGGGCTGCGTCGATGTCCATCCCGATCACGAGATTGCATCCGCAGCCATTGAAACCGTGGCCGCCGCCGCCGCCAGGGCAGCTGCCTCCCTCGCTTGCCGGAAGGGAGTTCATCGTCTGGACCCAGGCTCCGGCCACGCGGCTGTTCTCGTTGGCCCTGAAGAAAGACGCGAATGTGGACCCGCGGTCCGGCACGTTGCTCGTGTCGCCGCCGCCTGTCATCATCGTCGCGATGAGCTGCACGCCCGCATTGGCTCGCACGAACGTCTCTGCCCAGAATGGCGGCAGCACGCCATGACTGATGTCGAGCACGACGAGGTTGGCGCCTCCGTCGGTCCCCGCGCCGGCCCAGCCGCCGGACTGCGGGCTTTCGCCCCATCGAATGGGTCCGCCCGTGTAGTTGACGAGGCCGTTGAGCTTGTCGCTCGGGCTGCGGGTCACCGCCTGGCGATCGACCATGTAGCAGCAGCGCGGCATGTCGAACGGACTGAACCTGCACACGCCGGGCAGCCGGAACGCGCCGCCGCCTTGCGCGGTCGCGGGATTCGTGCACGCGGCGCTCGTCGAGCACGACACCGTCGAGCATCCGTGATCCGTGATGCCGTGGCCGGTGAAGTAGGCGATCGCGCGGTTCCGGCGGTCGAAGTAAGTCGTGTCGTTGCCGACCGAGTTGGCCGCCGGATCGACGAAGTCCGTGTCGTAGACGGCGGAGTTCGTGTAGCGCGCACCGGCGGTGAATCGACTGCCGGGGAACAACATGCCTTGGGCGAACCCGTCGCCGTTGGGGATCGAGTTCACCAGCTGGTCGCCCGGCCCGTAATCGGTGACGCTCTCCACGATGATGTCCGTGCTCGTCTGCGCCATGACGGGTGAGCCGCAGAGCACGAAAGCAACAGTGATGCATGTGCGTTTGAAATCCCGCTTCGCCGCCATGACGGTCCTTTCTCACGTACGTGACACGAAGTCACGGTTCTGTGATTCCAGTATGGCGATTCGTTTCGAAAGATCGACGTGAATATTCCGTCCTTGCTCGGCTGCGCACTGTTGGCATGGCTTCCGCTCATCGCCCACGCGCAGCCGTTTCCCGCCGGCCCGATAACTCTTGTCATTCCGCTTGCGCCTGGCGACGCGGCGGACATTGCGGCGCGCGCGTTGGGAGAAGAGATGTCGAGGCTCCTGAAGACCCCCGTGGTGCCGATCAATCGTCCCGGCGCGGGCGGTGCGGTAGGCACAAGCAGCGTCGTCCAGGCGAAAAAGGACGGCCACACGATCCTGTTTGCGCAAAACAGCGCGCTGACCTTTCGCGCGGTGCTCGATCCGCAATCCGTGACGTACGACGCGTTGCGCGACCTGACGCCGCTCGGCACCGCATCGCGCACCCCGACCATCCTCGTCGTGCGCGGCGATGCGCCGTACCGCAATTTTTCCGAGCTGATCGAATACGCGAGGAAGACACCGGGCGAGGTGCACATCGGCCACCCAGGATCCGGGTCCGTCGGTGATTTCTGCGTGCAGTTGATCAACGCGCTGACGGGTGCGAGCCTTGTCCCGGTACCGTACGTCGGCGCCGCTCCGGCCATCGCCGCATTGCGGGGAGGGCACATCGAAGGCGCGGTGCTGTCGCTCGGAGCGCTCAGCGCTCACCTCAAGTCGGGCGCGTTCCGCGGCGTCGTCGCGTCGAGCCGGTTGCCCGAGATCGGGGACATACCGACGATGCGCGAGCTCGGCTATCAGGAGGATCTGTTCGGCATCTGGTTCAGCCTTCTCGCGCCTGCGGGAGTGTCCGAGGACGCAAGAAAGGCCCTCGTCGGCGCGATCGAGCAGGCGGTCCAGGCACCGGCCGTCACGGCAAAGCTCGCGCCGCTCGGCATCCTGCAGAGCTACGACGTTCCCGAGAAGACGGCGGCGGAAATCCGCGCGGAACACAAGCGCGTCGGCGAAATCGCAAGGAAGGCCGGATTGGTCAAGTGAGTCCGGTCATGCAGTTGACGGGAATCTAGCGCAGCAAAGCCTCGGCGGCGGCGCGCGCACCCGGCACCACGTCGTACGCATAGAGGTGCTTGCGGAACTCGGCGTGGGCGGCGAGCTCGGCGTCGCGAACCGTGAGGTCGGCGGAAGCGGAATCGAGACGCAGGCCGTTCTGCCGCGCGCCTCGCTGAATGTCCGCGACACGCTCGCGGCGCAATCGCTCGTAGGCGAGCAGCGACGCCGGGATCGTCGACGTATCCACGCTTGCGAGGATCGTCGCGAGCGCCATGCCGTCCTCGATCGCCTGGTTGGCGCCCTGGCCGAGGTGCGGCAGCATCGGATGCGCGGCGTCGCCGAGCAGCGTCAACCGCCCGTTGCTCCAGGTCGATAACGGCTCGCGGTCGTAGAGCGCCCAGCGGAATGTCGTGTCGACTTGCTGCAATACATTCGCGATGCGAGGGTCCCATCCGTCGAACTCGCGGCGCAGCACCGCGGGATCCCCGGGCGCGGACCACGATTCCTTCATCGCCTCGTCGGTCGGCACGAAGCCCACGTAATTGACCATCGTCGCGTGACGAACCGGGAAGACGAGAAAGTGCCTCGCGGGACCGGCCCACATTTGCCAGCGGTCCATCGGCCAGTCCGGCAGGCGCTCGCGCGCGACCAGACCGCGGTACGCCATGGTGCCGTGGAACACGGGTTTCGAGGGCGGACAGACGTACCGCCGCAGTTCGGAGTGGATGCCGTCGGCAGCGACGACAACGTCGGCTTCCACAGTGGCGCCATGAGCGAATTGCACGCGCGCAACGTCGCCGTTCTGCTCGAACCCGATCGCTTTGTGCCCCGTGTGGATAGTCCCGGCGGGCAAGTTCGCCGCGAGCAAGTTGACGAGGTCGGCGCGGTGCATGCCGAAGGTTGCGTTCCAGCCGGCGGCGTCGGTCACCTGGACAGGCGCGATCGGCGTACCGTCGTGACGAAAATACCAGGAGCCCGGACCCACGCGCGCGCCCCATTGCTCGACGGCGGCGCCGAGCCCGACGCGCTCCAGATGGCGCACCGCGTTCGGCGTCACGAACAGGCCGGCGCCGATCTCCCCCAGCGCGGACGCCTGTTCATGAACCGAAACGCGCAGCCCGTGTGCGATCAACGCATTGGCGGCGAACAGGCCGCCGATGCCGCCTCCGACGATCAGGACGTTTGGCCTGGATTCCATTGAGCAGCGTCCGTGAACCGAGCGCATGCCTGCTTCTCGAAGAAGTTGTCGCGGTACACGTGGCGGCGATGCACGAGCTGCCAAAGGCTCGACGCAAGATAGGCAGGCAGGAACAACGGTCCCCAAGCCTCGTATTGGGCGACGTGAACACGCTCATGCGGTCGGACGGCGTCGAGGCAGGATGCACTCACGCCGACGATGACATGACCAAGCGTGATGGCGCCGAAGGGAAACGACGTCGGGCGCGAGGAGACGAATGTTCCGAGCCAGCCGCCTGAGAACTCGAGAGTCCCGCAGACCACGCGAACGCGACCGCCGAGCGCGAGTACGACCAGCCCTGCGATCAAGCCCAATGCCGTGTTGGGGGCCGCCCAGGCATACGAGGCGATGCGACGGCAGATGCGTGATGCGCGCACGGGCAGTGGGTCTTAGCGGTAGAACGCCTCCACCCTTCCGCTGAGCTTGATCAGCAGCGGTGCGCCGCTGCGATCGAGGGTCTTGCCCGCCGGCACCTTCACCCAGCCCTCGCTGACGCAATACTCCTGCACGTCCCTGCGCTCCTTGTCGTTGAGGCGAATGCCGACGTCGTGCTCGAACACCGCGGCCAGATAGTGGGGGCTGCGCGGATCGACGGAGAGACGATCGGGAAGGGGCGGGCGTTCGGAACTATCGGCCATCACGCATCTCGGCAGGCGGAACGTGCACATCATAGCAACGGACGCGACTGTGAGCCGGCAATCCGTCGACAGGCCGCGCACCCTTCGTCGTGCTCGCCTACAATGACGAGTTGAGATGGAGCCTGCTTGCGAGGCGTGGGTCGGAGACAATTTGAGGAGACGCTGGTGAAATCAGTCTTGATGATGGCGTGTGCGTTGTGGGCTTCGAGTGCATTGGCGGCGGATTGCGTGACCAACTCGAACGGCAAGACGGTTTGCGGTAACGGCGACAAGGCCGTCGTCGTCAACAAGAACACGGGGACGGTCAAGACCGCGGAAAGAAACAACAACGGAACGGCGACGACCGTGCAAGGGAGAAACGGTACGAAGGCGGCGTCGGCAACGAACAGCAACGGCGTGACGACGACGAAGACAACGGCCGGCGGCGAAGTGAAGAGCAAGAACGGCGTCGGCGTGGCCAAGTCTGGCGACGGCACCACGTGCGTCAAGGGCAGGAACAACCAGGGTTGCACGAAGAACTAGGTGACGTCGGAAGCCCGGTCGCGGGACCGCGTGCACCTGCGTGTCCCATCGTGCTGAACAAGACGCCGAGCGTACCGGGACTGCCGTACTTCGGAAGCGCTTTCCGCATGGCGAAGTCGCCTGCGGAGTTTTTCGTTCACTGCTATCGCACGTATGGTCCCGTCTGCCGGCTGCGCGTTCTCGGCCACGAATACGTCCTGATCTCGGGCGTCGAAGCCGCCAACTTCATGGGAACGCGCGCCGGCAAGGATTGCCTGCGCTCGAAGGAATTCTGGGATGGCCTCGTGCGCGAGTACGGCGCCACGCGCATGCTCACCGGAGAAGACGGCGACAGCCACAAAGAGCTGCGCGACATCATGCGCAACGGCTATTCCAGGGAGTCCATCAAGGGTCGATACAACGAGCTCGTCGCCATTACCGACGGCTCGCTCATGCGAGACTGGCCGGCCGGCAAGAACGTGCGCGTGGTTCACGCCATGCAGTACATGGTGGTCGACCAGCTCGGCACCATTCTTACCGGCGCGGCGCCGCTCGAATACGTGAAGGACATCCGCACGGCGATCATGTACATCCTCAACGTGCTGGTGACGCGCCAGCGCCCCGCGATCTTGCTGAAGCGCCCGGAATACAGGAAAGCGAAGCGCAGGGTCATGGAGCTGGGCGAGCAAATGATCCGCGACGCGACGGCGCGGTACGCCTCGACCAGGCCGGAAGATCGCAACCTGGTCGACGACATCATGGCGGCGCACATCGAGACGCCGGAGAAGATGCCCGCGAGCGACCTGATCGTATCGCTGACCGGCCCCTATGTTGCCGGGCTCGACACCGTCGCGAACACCACTTCCGCCGTCCTCTATTGCGTGCTCAAGCATCCGGACGTCAAGGCGCGCATCCTGGACGAAGTGGATGCACTGTTCGAAGCCGGCGACCTGGATGAAGAAGGACTGTTGAAAAAGCTGCCTGCACTGAACGGCGCGATCATGGAGACGATGCGCCTGTATCCGATCGCCGTCGCACAGATGCGCGCAGCCAGCAAGGACTTCGTGTTCGAAGGCCATCAGATCCATGAAGGCGAGATGATCTACGTCGGCACCAGCGTGCCGCACTTCATGGAGGAATATTGGCCCAGGGCTGGCACGTTCGACATCGACCGCTATCGCAAGCCACGCGCGGAGCATCTGCAACCCGGCGTGTACTCGCCGTACGGACGCGGCCCGCACACGTGCCTGGGCAAGAGCCTGGCTGAAGTGCAGATGGCGCTGTCGATGGCGCGCCTGTTCCACAAGCTCGACCTGGAACTGGAATCGCCCGACTACGTGCTCCAGACGAAGACCGCGCCCACACCCGGTCCGTCGATGGGCTTCAAGGTCCGAGTCAAGGGCTATCGCCACCAGGCGGCACGATGAACGTAACATGACCGGTTTCGGTCGTTCCCATTGGAGGTCAACATGAGTCATGCATCGATGCTGAAAGCCAGGCGCCAGCACCAGAAAACCAGGAAGCTTCTCGATGGTGAAGCCAAGCAGGCCAAGCGCCTGGCGAAGCTCGCGCTGGCGGGGCCCGTCGTGAAGAAAGAGAAAGTGAAAAAGGAAAAAGTGAAGAAGGAAAAGGTCGAGACACCGGAAAAGGTGAAGAAGGTCAAGCCGACCAAGGAGGAGCTTGGCAGGCAGGAATCGAAGAAGAAGTAGCGCGCGCACCAATTCCCGTCGCCTGCCCGCGCAAGATCAACGACGAGCGCAAGCGTGATCCGCATTGGACGCCGACGGTTCTGCGTGGTCGCCGGCTCGCTCCTGGCATCGCCGGTCATCGAGGCACAGCGCGCGGACAAGCCGCGGCGCGTCGGGTTTCTGTCCCTTGATTCGGCCCAATCCGTAGCCGGTCGGCAGGCTCTGGAACTGTTCCCGGCCGCCCTTGCGAAGTTCGGCTATGGCGAGGGTAGAAACCTCCAGATCGAATGGCGCTGGGCCGACGGAAAGTCGGCGGACCTGCCCCGACTCGCCGCGGGGTTGGTCCGTCTCCCGGTCGACATCATCGTCGCTCGCACCCACGCCCCGATCGTGGCGGCGAAGAACGCGACGGGGTCGATTCCGATCGTGATGCTCAATGGCAACTTTCCCGTCGAGATCGGACTCGTCGAAAGCCTCGCACGCCCCGGTGGCAACGTTACCGGCACCTCGTACATTTCGCCGGAGACCCTGGGCAAGCAGATGCAGGTACTGAAGGAGGTCGTGCCGCGTGCGCGTCGCGTCGCCGTCCTTCTCGTCCCAGCCGGTGACGTCCAATATGCACAGTTGATGCGAAGCTCGCTCGAGCAGGCGGCAGGCCGGCTTGGCATGACGGTCGAGTTCTTCGATGTACAGCGGCCGGAAGAGGTGGCCGGCGCGCTCGACAACGTCGCCTCGAGCGGCGCCGATGCGATGTTCTACCCTGGCTCGCCTATTCTCAGGACGCGCACCGATGAAATCATGGACTTCCTGCGCAACCGGAAGTTACCGTCGATGGCGATGATCCCGACATTCGCCGAGGCCGGGGGGCTCGTGCACTACGCGCCGGACACTCAGGAATTCTTCGATCGGACGGCGAGCTACGTTGCCCGGATACTGATGGGCGCAAACCCCGCCGATCTGCCGATCCAGCAGCCAACGAAGTTCGAACTCGTGATCAACCTCAAGACGGCGAAGGCAATTGGCATCACCGTCGCGCCGGCGATTCTCGTGCGTGCCGACAGATTGATCTGACGACGGCGCGCCGACCCCGCGTGCAGGACCTGCGGGATTATCTTTCGCGCGATGTCGATTCCGAAGGCCGTCGTTCGTCGTCACAAGAGAGGCACGGTTGGGCCACTCCAGCCGCTTCTCACGCCCTCACCAACAGGAGACGACGATGCGATACCTATCGATGGTCTGGATCGACGAGACACGCGATCAGAAGCCGGGCGAGCAACTCATGCACGACATGGGGAAGCTCATCGAGGACTGGACCCGCAAGGGAACGCTGATCAGCACGGCGGGCCTCCGGCCCACCGCCGAGGGCGCCCGGGTGCGCCTGCGCAAAGGAGAGCTGTCCACGACCGACGGTCCGTTCACGGAGTCCAAGGAGGTGATCGGGGGCTACGCCATCCTGGAAGCGTCATCGTTGAAGGAAGCAGTCGAGTTGACGCGGCGATTCCTCGCGATCCACGGCAACGAGTGGGACATCGAGTGCGAGGTGCGCCAGATCGACGGACCGGAATTCGGGTGCAAGGCCGGTTAGCGCGAGCGAGTGCGTGCCCTTACAGCAGTGCGCCCGGCGGCGAGATTGCCGTCCCGCCCAGGACGGGACCGACCGGCACGTAGGGTGGCGCGAAGGTGGGCACGGGGCCGGAGCCGAGCACGCCCTTCACCATCGTGACCACGAGCATGGTCTGGAACTGAAGGCCCACCTGTGTTGCGATCGAGGTGAACGACGCCTTGGCCCGATCGCGAAGCGACGCGCTTGCCGCCGAAACCATTGCCGCTTGCAGCGCATTCGGGTCGTTCATCCTGCCGAGCCCGGACGACACGAGCGCAACCAAGGGCGTCGGTATGTTGGGCATTGGCGGCGCGATGGGGCCCGGGAACGCGGCGAAGGCCGGATACCATGGCAGTCCCGGCACCGTGACGCCATTCTGCCAGGCCGCAAAGTTCGCGCCGATCCCCTGGGCCGCCGCACTGGCGATCGCGCGGTCGTCGCCGCTCAGGGTGGTAAACCGCGCGTTCATGAGGGGTGCCAGCGGCGGTCCAATGAGACAACCCGGCGATCCAAGGGCAGTGACGCCATTCACGACGATGCCGGTGAACGCCGCCGTCGCTTTCCACGTATCGAGCGCCGCGGTGAACGCCGACGTGACGGCGCTGACGACCTGCGTGCCGCCGCCGCCGCCCACTTGTCCCGGCGCTGTCGGCCCGACTGGTATCGCAGCGGACATCCCGAGAGCCGCGCGTGTCCTGATGCCGACGACACCATCGGGCACGAGGCCGCGTTGCTTCTGGAACTCGATCGTGCGGGCGCGAGTCTTCGGGCCGAAGATGCCATCCTCGACGAGCTTCGGCAGGGTCGAGCCCGGGAAGCCGTTGAGCTTCTGTTGCACGAGCCGCGTGTCGGCGTTGCTGGAACCGGGAGTGAATGTCGGCATGATCTGTCGTCGCTCGGACGTGCGTTGCTGGGGGAACATCGACTCACGCAGCCATTGCATCGGATCGTAACCCAAGCCCCGGCCGATGGGGCGGCAATGTGAAGTTTGCCTAGCGCGAGGAATGAGCGGCGGGCACCGCGACGTCGCCGGGGTGCACGTACCGGAAATCGAGCGACAGGCGCACGCGATCGGGTGTCAGGTTCGGGCAGGCGCGATGCACGGTGAGTGCGTTGACCAACAGCACGTCGCCGGCGCGCATCGAAGCGCTGGCCCAGCGCGGGTCGGCGGCGACTTCCGCGTGCTCCGCCCGCGGCGAGACGGCGAGCGGTCCGAGCTCGAGCGGACAGTCGCCGAGCGGCAGCCACGCAGTCCATAAGCGCGTCGACCACGGGATGTACTCGTGGTCGCAGTGCGTCGCCGTCGGCGCCTGATGCAGCGACGGGGGCGCCAATCGGCAGACGCTGCCTTGCTCGCCCACCGGAGCGGCATCGAGGATATGCGCAACGACGCCGCGCAGTGCGGGATGATTTCCGAGCGCGCCCAATTCCGGCTGGCAAAAGAGCCTCTGCTGCAGCTGCAGCCAGCGCGCATCGGCGTAGGCGCCGGTGCCGGATCCGTCGCCGAAGCGGCCGCCGCACCAGCGATCGCGTCCGTCGACCAGACCCAGCTCGCGGCATGTCGCGATTGCCCGGCGTCGCAACGCCATCAGGGCAGCGCGGGGCAGCAGCCCGGGCAGGAACACGTAACCGTCGCGCAGTGCGCGATGGCGCAGGCGCACCGGGTCGCCGCGCTCCGCCGACGCGTCGTGGAGCGATCCGAGCGCGAATGGCGGCCTCCACGCCGTCCAGCCCAGCCAGCGTTCGCGCCTCCACGAAGTGCGGTCGGCGCGGGCAGCGGCCGCGTCGATGGCGGCCGCGCGCTGGTCCGCATCGAGCGATGCGAGCAAGTGATCGGTGAGCACCGGGATCTTCAGCCAGTCGCAGTAAGCGCGTTGCGTCAGGCGGGATGCGAAGCGCCACGCGCAGGGCACGAGCCCGCATGCGCTCAATGCAGCGTGCACGTCCTCGCGGCGCACGAGCGAAACGGGAGCGGCGGTGCGCGAGTCGCCGGCCGCGAGCCGTGCCAGCGCGCCAGGCAACGCGGTGAGCAACGGATCGCGCCCGCCACCCGGCGGGTCGGGTTCGCCGGCATAGGCGGCGGGAATGTTGAAGCACAGGGCGCCACCCGGCGCGAGCCGCGCGGCGAGCGCCTCGATGCAAGCGGCGATCTCGGGCACTTGCCAGATGGCGGCGCCGCACAGGATGCGATCGTATGCCGTGGCGGCGGATGCGAGGTCGGCAAACCAGCGCACGCGGCCATCGAACTTCTGCATGCCTGCTGCGCGCATCGCCCGCGCCGGCTCGACGCAATCCACGCGGCCGTCGACGCCGAGCACGTCGAGCGCAACGGCCGTGGTGCCCCCGGTGCCGGCGGCGAAGTCGAGCACGCGCAGCCCCGGGCGCAGTTGGGCGTGCCGGACCAGCGCACGATTCGCCGTGCGATAACGGTTGTGGCGGCGGTTGAACGCCTCGTAGAAACGAACGGTGTCGGGATGATCCCAGCCGGTCATGCCGCCGGCGTCGCGGTCGCCACTGCGGCCGGCGTCGCACCGGGGTCGGCCTCGAAAACGGGATCGCGCAGCATGCCCATCCGCCGCAGGTTGTGCTCGCCCTTGATCCGCAGGCAGGCGCGGATCCCGTCGCGCATCGCGTCGCTGTAATGGAAGAAGTCCAGATCGAGATTGGCGTCGTCGATGTAGAAGCGATTGAACCTGTGCGCGTCCTCGATGGGCGGAAATTCGCTGTAGCGGCTGTACGCCTCGTCGAGCCACCAGCCGGTGAAGCCGTAGCGCAGGTGGTTGTCGTCGTAGAGCGGCGTGCCGGGGAAGGGCACCACGACCCCCATCGTGCTGAACGAATCGACCATCGGCGCGATGCGCTCCATGAAGCGCGCGGTGCGCTCGAGCGTCTCGGGCGTGTCCTCGGGAAAGCCGAGCATGAAATTGCAGGCAGTCATCAGGTCCGCCTCCTTCGCCCACTCGAGCGCGCGCACGACCTGGTCGGTGGTGATGCCCTTGCGAATCGCCTTCAGGATGTCGTCGTCGCCGCTCTCGACACCGAAATTGACGTGCACGAGCCCGGCGCGCTTCATGGTCGCAAGCAATGGCGGCCGCACCATCGTCGCCCGCGTGATGGCGGAGAAGCGCAGCGGAAACCGGATGTCGCGCTCGATCGCCGCGCACAGTTCGTTCAGGTGCGAGAACTTCGCCGTGAGCGCGTCATCCCAGAACGGGAAGAACGTTGCCCCGGTGCGCTCGTGGTACGTGTTGAGCTCGTCGACGACGCTCGCAGCCGACCGGTGGCGAAACCCGCGCCCGGTGACGTAATTGGCGCAGAACGTGCACCGGGCCGGGCACCCGCGGCTGGTGATGATGCCGCCGGGCACGGTCTCCCGTCCGGAGGTGTCGTACCAGCGCGGATCGAAGAGATGCTGCGCCGTCCACGGCGCCGCGAGCTCATCGAGATCGGCGATGAAGGCCGACGGCGGACCGGCAACGACCGAGCCGTCGCGCGCGCGCAGCCGGATGCCCGGCACTCGATCGAGGGGCATGTCACGCTCGATGGCGTCGACGAGAGCGACGATCGACCGCTCGGCTTCACCCGTGATCGCGGCGTCGAATCCGCGATCGAGCGTCTCGTCGGGGCAGACCGTGGTGTGGGCTCCGCCCGCGACCATCAGCGCGTTGCAGCCGCGCAGCCGCTCGACCAGGCCGTACGCGTGCCACACCCACCGCGTGAAGAGTGCGACGCCGATGATGCGAGGTGCGAACGCGCGCGCCTCGTCGACGATCGCGTCGGCATCCCCATCGTAATGACGTGCCGCGGCGTCGATGACGCGCACTTCGCAGCCGCGCGCGAGCAGCGCGGCGGCGACATACTGGAAGCCGAGCAGCGGCGCCCCCAGCCGCTCGGGCGACGGCGGATTGATGAGCAGTACCCGCATCACGTCTCCCGAGCCATGTCATCGCTCCTTGACGATATTCGAACCACGCAGAGCGTGGCGGCTCCTGCGGCGAGCTCGTTCGAATCCTCGATGCATCGCCATCCAAGGCGTTCGCGAGCACCCGGCGCATCCGCGCGAATGCATATTATGATGAGATATCCGTTCGTGGACGAGGGGGCGCAGTGATGAACCGGCGGGCCATGTGCTGTATCTCGCCCATCGCACCTCGCGGCCTTCCTGCGAGAGGACGCGCCGTTCCCCAGCATGCCTGCGATGCGCAGGCTGACCAGCCAAGGGACGCGGCCATTCGCGATGGAGGATGTCATAGCGCTGGCGGACGGCATGCCGCGATCGCTGCCATTCCACGCCGTCATCGTGCAATTTCGTCACGCGGACTTCGATGGAACGTCGCCGGAATCGTCGCGGCCTGCGCCGGCGTTCGGCGTGATCGTCCACGACAGCTGGTGGGTCAACGGCCGGACGCGCAATCTTTCGGCTGCCTACTCGGTCGATGTCGATGGGGTGCGAAGAAGCTTCCGGATCCGCCTGCGTCCGTCCGGCCGGTACTCGACGCTTTCGGCAACCGCGTAACCGCCGACAGCTGGTCGTGCAGCCTCCCGATGCCGACGAAGGGTCGCGCGACCCGGGCAATGCCGCCAAGCTCGCCCCGATCGTGGCGCATACCGTTCGGCCATGCAGTCGCTCTTGCAGCGGATCGCGCTGCCCCACGACCTTCCGCCCGCGCGAGACGTGCGGCGTGCGAACGCACTGGCAGCGGACCCTTGAAGCCGACATTGGTGGAAGTGTTTGCGCCGCGCGGCTTCGATTGCAAGGGCCGGAGCGGCACTTTCACGCTGCAGCGCCGGGCGCCGGGCAACAACGTCGTTGAGATCAACCTCGACGTGGGTACGTGGGGCCGGTCGCTGATCGCATTCTTTCGCGTGCGCGGTCCGGGGTTCAACGTGTCGCTCGAGATGCCGGTGGCGGCGGGCGAGGGCGCACGACAGTACCCGATCGGCGACGCCGAGAGCTGGCGACGCATCGTCGACAACCTCGCGGCCGTCGCCGACGAGCTCCAGCGCACGTTCGTGAGCGAGATCGAGGCAGCAGCCGGGCCTGCGCCGGCATGGTTCGACCCCGGGCGCGGGTAGCCGGCACGCATCGCGTTCGACGCCGCTGCTGGCAACGGTCTCGACGCTCGTCAGTCGTGTAGATTGATCGGTCGTTACCCTCACGCACCCGGAAGGAACGGCGCATGGAATATCGAAGTCTTGGCGGCTCGGGCCTCAAGGTCCCGGCCCTGATGCTGGGGACGGCGACGTTTGGCGGCGGCAACGACTTCTTCCGCAAGTGGGGCGCCACCGACGTTGCCGAGGCCACCTCGCTCGTCGACGCGGCCCTGGACATGGGCTGCAACATGTTCGACACGGCCGACGCCTATTCCCGCGGCCTCTCCGAAGAGATCCTCGGCAAGGCCGTGGAGGGCCGGCGCGACAAGGTGCTGCTTGCGACGAAGGTCGGCATGGCCATGGGAGAAGGCGCCAACGATGTCGGCACTTCACGCGAGCGGATCGTTCGCTGCTGCGAAGCCAGCTTGCGGCGTCTTCGCACCGACTGCATCGACCTGTATCAGCTGCATGCATTCGACGCGCAGACGCCGATCGAGGAAATGCTGCACGCGCTCGACGTCCTGACGCGCGCGGGAAAGATCCGCTACTTCGGTGTTTCCAACTTCTCGGGGTGGCACTTGATGAAGATGCTGTCGCTTGCGGACAAGCATTCGCTGCCCAAGCCTGTGACGCACCAGGTCTACTACACCCTCACCGACCGCGACTTCGAGTGGGAGCTCATGCCCCTGGCGCTGGATCAGAACGTTGGCACGCTGGTGTGGAGTCCGCTGGCAGGCGCCAAGCTCAGCGGCAAGGTGGGACGCAACAAGACGCCACCCGAAGACAGCCGGGCAGGCACGGACGCGAGCTGGGTTGTCCCGGAAGAGCGGCTGCACAAGGTGACCGACGCGCTCGAATTGGTTGCAGGAGAGACCGCCCGATCGATTCCGAGCGTCGCGCTGGCATGGTTGCTCGGCAGGCCAAGCGTTTCCTCCGTGGTCATCGGCGCCCGCAACGTGACGCAGCTCAAGGACAACCTGGCGGCGGCCGATCTCAGGCTCAGCGCAGAACAGATCGCCCGGCTCGACGCCGCGAGCGCCGTACGCCCCGCCTATCCGTATTGGCACCAGCGGCGAACCTTTACGCAGCGCAATCCGCCGCCGGTGGCTTGATCGGCGTGACACAGGTTTCCCCGTCGTTCGCCTGACGCATCGCGATCCGGAGGTCATCGTGCAACTGCAGAGACTCGCATTCGCAGCACTCGCACTGATCGCTTCTACGGTCCTCCACGCCCAAAGTCCCGCGTGGCCGACCAGGTCGATCCGCTGGATCATCCCGTACCCGCCGGGCGGCATCACCGACAACGCCACGCGCATGGTCGTGCAGAAGGTGGCGGAGCAGACGGGATGGACGATCGTCGTCGAGAACAAGCCCGGCGCGAATTCGATTCTCGGCGCCGACATCGCGGCGAAGTCGGCGCCCGACGGCTATACGTTCCTCACGGTGATCGCCGCGCACGCGGCCAACGCCACGCTCTACGCTGGGAAGCTGCCGTTCGATGCGGTGAAGAGCTTCGCGCCCGTCTCGCTGGTCGGCATCGCGCCGCTCATCATGACCGCGAACAACGACCTCGCGGTGAAGGACGTCAAGGAACTGATCGCTTACGCCAAGGCGAATCGGGGCAAGCTCTCCTACGGTTCCTCCGGTGTCGGCGCGGCCGCGCACTTGACCACGGAGCTCTTCAACCAGACGTCGGGCGTTCACATGGTGCACGTCCCGTACAAAGGCACGGCGCCGGCGCTGCAGGACCTGATGGGCGGGAACATCCAGATCCTCGTGGACGTGCCCAGCACGTTGATGCCGCAAGTGCGTGCCGGCAAGATCAAGGCGCTAGGCATGTTCTCCGCCAAACGGGTTGCCGGGGCCGCGGAGATTCCGACCATTGCGGAAGCGGGCGGTCCCTTGATCGAGGCATCGACGTGGGTGTTGTTTCTCGCACCGGCCGGGACGCCGCGCGAGATCGTCAACCGGTTCGCAGCCGAAACGGCAAAGGCAGTGGCGTCGGCTGACATCAGGAGTCGTTTCGAGGCGCTCGGCATCGAGCCGGTCGGTAATGCACCGGATGAAGCGGGCAGGTTCCTCGACGAAGAAATCGCCAAGTGGGCGAAGGTGATTTCGACTGCGGACGTGAAACCCGAATAGCGTCATCCGTCCGCCAGGCCGATCTCGCATCCCTTGACATCGCCGATACAATTCGATAATATTGGAAATATGGAACAACGTCGCTTGCAGGCTTGTGCCGCTCACCGACGCTTCACGCGCCGTGGCGCGCTAGGGCCCTGGCCCAGGAGACGCGACTCGCGATCTTTCGCTTGCTGATCGAGCACGCCCCGGAGGGGCTGACGCCCGGCGCCATCGCGCGGAAGCTCGAGTTGCCTCCGGCCACGCTCTCCTTTCATCTGAAGGAGCTCGCGAGTGCCGGCCTCATCGAGGATCGGCGCGACGGGCGCTTCATCTGGTATCGCCCCGATGTCGCCGCCATGAACGGCCTCATCGGCTATCTCACCGAAAACTGCTGCCGCGCGAGCGGCCGCGAGGCATGCGCCACGACCTGCGCACCGTCCGCATGCAAGCCAACGTCCGCGCGCAAGAGGAGCAAGTGATGCGTCGATTCCATGTGCACCTGGGTGTGCCCGACCTGTCCGCGAGCATTCGTTTCTACTCGGATCTCTTCGGCATGCCGCCGTCGGTCGAGAAGCCCGATTACGCGAAGTGGATGCTCGACGATCCGCGCGTGAATTTCGCGATCTCGCATCGCGGCTCGCGCACCGGGTTGAACCACCTTGGGTTGCAGGCCGAATCCCCCGAGGAGCTCGCGGCGATTCGAAGGCAGTTCGCTGCCGCCGATGCCGAGAAGGTGTCCGACGAGCCGAACGTCAACTGCTGTTATGCGCGCGGCAACAAGCACTGGACCACGGATCCGCAGGGCATCGCGTGGGAAGCGTTTCACACGCTCGACAGCGTTCCGGTTTTCGGCGACGGGCAAGAGCCGGTGGAAGCCAGCGCGTGCGGGACGAGCGGCGCCCAGTGCTGCGGCCCCGAAGAAGCGGCCAAGCCCGCGTCCAAACGGAGTGCATGCTGCGCATGACGGGCGACAGGAGGTTCAACGTACTGTTCCTGTGCACGGGGAACTCCGCGCGCAGCATCATGGCGGAGTCCCTGCTGCGCGAGATCGGGAAGGGTCGTTTCAACGCGTACTCGGCGGGTTCGCAACCGAAGGGCGAGATTCATCAAAAGGCGATGGAGCTCCTGAAGGCCCGACACCTTCCGACGGAAGGCCTCTCCAGCAAGGCATGGGATGTATTCGCCGAACCCGATGCGCCGCCAATCGACTTCGTCATCACCGTCTGCGACAACGCCGCCGGGGAGATGTGCCCTGTTTGGCCTGGTCATCCGATGACGGCGCACTGGGGCATACCTGATCCTGCGGCGGTGGAAGGCGACGACGAAGCGCAACGTCGGGCGTTCGTGGAGGCCTGCGAGTCGCTGGCGACACGCATTCGCCTGTTCGCAAGCTTGCCGCTCGAAAAGCTCGATCGCCTCGCGCTCAAGAGAAGCCTTGACGACATCGGCCGCCGGCCGCCGTGAATAACCTGGGCCGCGCGCTTCTTGCAGAATTCGTTGGCACCGACCTTGCGCTCTGGGCGCCGTCGCTCAAGCAGCGCACCGGGCCTGGCCAGTGGGTTGCGGAAGGCGTTGCCACGTTCGGCCTGGTGCTCACTATCCTCGGAGCTCGGCGATATGGAACCGTGACCGCTGCCGCTGCGGTGGCTGCCTACATCTGCGCCGGCTATTGGTTCACGGCCTCCACCTCATTCGCCAATCCCGCCGTAACGCTCGCAAGAGCATTCACTCCGACGTTCAGCGGGATTGCATCGGAGTACATCGGCGCGTTCGTAGTCGCTCAGTGCCTGGGGGCCGTGGCCGCGCTCGTGCTCGCTGGACTGCTCGGACTGACGAAGCGTGCCCCCGGGTGATCGCAAGCCAGCGAATTGCGCCGCCGAAGCAGGGCGTCGTACCGCCCGCGGGTATCATCACTCCGTGATGCAAACGGAAACGGCAACCAGGATCGCCGTCCTGTTCGCGGATGTCTCCGGCAGCACGCAACTGTACGAGAGCCTCGGCGACGCGCGGGCTGTCGCCACGGTGGGACGCTGTCTCGACATGGCGCGCGACGCGGCAGTGGCCCGCGGCGGTCGTCTCGTGAGGTCGCTGGGCGACGAGGTGCTGCTCGTCTTTTCCACCGCCCTGCAAGCCGCCGAGGCCGCGCTGGAAATCCAGAAACGAATGGCCGAGCTCGCGAACCTGCTCGGATTGCGCCTCGCCTTCCACGTCGGATTCCACTTCGGCGCAGCGATCGAGCACCACGGCGATGTGTACGGCGACTCGGTGAACACGGCAGCGCGCCTCGTCGCGCTCGCGAAGGCTGGCCAGATCCTCACGTGCGCCCACACGATCGCCGAGCTGCCTGCACATGCGCGGCCGCAGGTGCGCCACCTCAACGCGATAACGGTCAAGGGGAAGCAGCACGATCTCGACGTTGTCGAACTGGTGTGGCAGCCCACGGCAGACCTGACGATGGTGGGCGGGCTCCCCCACCCGCAGATGACGGGAGTGCAGCTTCGCCATGGCGACTCGACGATCACCCTCGACGCGGCGACGCAAGCGATCACGCTGGGCCGCGACGAGCACAACGACGTGGTGATCAGGGAGAAGCTTGCGTCACGCCTGCATGCACGCATCGAGCGGCGGCACGACAAGTTTGCGCTCGTCGACTCGAGCGTGAACGGCACCTATGTCACGCTCGAAGGCGAGCGTGAGTTCCTCCTGCATCGCCAGGAGTCGCTGCTCAAGGGCCGCGGGCGGATCAGCTTCGGGCGGCCGTTGGGCCCCGACGCCAGCGACGTCGTGTCGTTCGTGTGCTCCGATGCCCCGATGACGGATCCAGGCGCGAGCTAGACGATGCCGGCCTGGCGCACGGCGTCATGGTCGTCGACCAGCCGCAATACCTCCTTGGCATCGGTCGGGGATCGAGTGCCGCTCGTGTTGCTGGCGGGCCCTGTTCCCTTGACCCAGTCATCGAACCTGGCCTTTGCCGCGTCGCCGTAGTTGCGATAGATCCACCTGCCGACGTAGAAGACCACGACCAGCATCACGATGGTCTTGAAGGCACGCGCCCACGCCACCAGCACGGCAATCGACATGCCGAAGGCAACCCAGTGCCACCACGGATTCTCCGGGGAAGTGACGCGATTGATGAAGTAGCAGAGTCCCACTACGAACAATGCCTTGAATGGCTTGGCGACGGCCTCCCACAGGCTGTCGATGGGCGCCGTGACGAACGAGAGAAGGTTCATTTTTTCCACCCTGCGTAAACCGGCCTGTTGCCGTCCGATGCGTCGGGTGACGCGACACCGACTCTAGGCGGGCCGCGGATCGCCGAGCCATGCGATTGCGACGAAATGCGCCTTCGTCGCGCGACTTGCAGCAGGCGGCCGCCGTCTGCAAGCGCATCGACTTCGGATCGGCCTCGACCATTGATTGGTTGGCACTATCGATCAGCCGGATCGTTGCGCTTCGTGATATCGTTGTGCTTTGTGATCGCGCACGACATGTCCGCCAAAGATCCAGCAACCAGCGCTCGCGGGCACCGCAAGCCGGGCCGCGTGCCTGGGCGAAGAACGGCAGTAGGCGAAGAGTCGCGCCGACCGCGCGGCGCTGGCGCTGATGTTGACCGTCGCGTCGGTGCGGCGCATCCACAGCTGGAGCTGAAACACCTGCGGGCATTCCTGTCCGTGGCCAAGCACTTGAGCTTTCGCAGGGCAGCGGCGTCACTTGGCATTGCCCAGCCCGCGCTCACGCAGCACATCCAGTCGCTCGAGCGCATCGTCGGCGTCCGGGTCTTCGAGCGCACGAGCAGAAGCGTCGTCCTGAGCCAGGCTGGCGAGCTCTTTCTCCTCGAAGCCGAGCTGACGCTTGCACAAGCGGAGCGTGCGCAGAACGTCGTCGAGCGCGCCGGTCGCGGCGAGCTTGGACGAATCTGCGTCGCCTACGCGGGGTCGACGCTGTACTCGGGGCAGCTCTCGACGATGGTCTATCAGTTCCATCGACGATTCCCGCAGGTCAATGTCGAAGTGGTGGAGCTCAGCATTGGGGACCAGCTGGACCAGCTCGAAGCGCGGCTTGATCGACGTGGGCATCCTGCGAACGCCGCTGGCGCGTACCCCGGACGGCATCGTCACGATCGAGGTACTCGACGAACCGGTGGTCCTGGCTATCCGTCGCGATCACGAGCTCGCGCGACTCGACACCATCGACATCGCCGCGCTCTCCGAGGAACGTTTCATCTCCAGCCAAACGCCGGAGTTCGGAATCCTGAAGCAGGTCACCGAGGCCGCCGGCGCGGAGCGGTTACGTACCCCGAATCCTTCGTGCCACACACTTCGGGGCAATCGTAAGCTTGGTCAGTGCCGGCCTTGGCGTCGCGGCGGTGCCCGATTCCGCTCGCACGCTTGCGCTTGCCCGGCGTGGTTTACCGGGAACTGCGGGGCGTCAGGCCGTCGCCTGTCGCGATCGCATATCGCGCGGGCAATCGCTCGCCGCTGGTCAAGGCGCTTCTACAAACCATCGCGCCTGCCGTCGATTCCAAAACTTGAACATCATCGAGGAAATCTTCATGTCAATTCGTTCGGAAGTTTCAACTTCGCATACGCAATGCTGTCCGCGCGTCTGCTGTTGAGCGCCCAAGTCATCGCGGTTGCAAGCGCTCTTGCTCAACCTGCGAGCTATCCGAACAAGCCCATCCAGCTGATTGCCCAGCAACCGCCCGGAAGCCAATCGGAAGCGATCAGCCGGATCTGGGCGGAGTGCGTTGCAAAGGACCTGGGCCAGCCCGTCGTGGTCATCAACAAGCCCGGTGCGAATGGAGTGATCGCGACGAGCTACCTCAAAGGCCAGCCCGCGGACGGCTACAACGTGATGACGGTCGGCATGTCACAGATGACGATCACCCCGTACGTCTACAAGAACCTTCCCTACAACCCGTACACGGATTTCGACGGTGTCGCCGTCTTGAGCGTATCCCCGCTGATCCTCGTCGCAAGCACTCAGAGCGGCATCAAGAAATTGTCGGATATTCCTGCCGTTGCAAAGAGCATGGCGGGAGGCGTCAATTACGGTTCGCCAGGGAAAGGCAGCCCCGCGCACTTGTTCAGCGCCGACGTGACGAGTCGCTTGAATGCGGAGTCTACGCACGTGCCGTTCGTTGGCGAGGCCGCAGGCGTCACGTCGTTGCTCGGCGGCCAGATACAGCTGATGACCCTCACTTCGGGGACGGCCGGCCCGCTCATCAAGGAAAACAAGGTCGTCCCGCTCGCCATCTTCGCCGCGGAACGCGATCCCGCGTTCTCGAACGTGCCGACGATCGTCGAAACGCTGGGCGCCAAGGATCTTGCCAAGCCAGGCTGGCTCGCACTGGTCACCAAGGCAGGAACGCCGCCGCAGATCCTCAAACGGCTCGGCGACGCCACTGAACGGTGTACTGCAGACACGCACTACCGTACGCGACTGGAGGGCGTCAACGTCGCGGCCATCAAGTCGACGCCCGCCGACGTAAAGACCTGGACGGATAGCTATTCGGCGGTTTTCAAGCCGCTCATCGAGAAGCTCAACCTGGTCGGCGAGTAGGCGAATCGACGGTCGTCCTTGCCACGATGACGACATCGTGGGGCAGCCGCGCGGAACGGTTTCCTTGTGAGACGCAGGACGAGGTCGAGCTATCCGGGCAGGGTCGCTTGCGCGGCACGGCGTGAAGGCGATCTGGTCGTTTACCGCGGCGTGCGCTACGCACAGGCACCGTTCGGCGAGAATCGCTTTCGACCGCCCGAAGCCCGTGCGCTCCGTGGGTCGGAACGCGACCCGCCTGCGAGTTTGCTCCGGCATCACCGCAAGCGCCGCGCGATTCTGCGATCCGACGTGTACGGAGGCACCGACTGCCTCGCGCTCAATATCTGGGCGCCAGCCGTGCGCAGCGCCCGCCTTCCGGTGCTCGTGTGGATACCGGGTGGCGCTTACATGCGCGGCGACGCCTGCGATCCGATCTATGACGGCGCGGTGTTTGCGCGGCAGGGCATCGTTTTCGTCTCGCTGAATTACCGGGTGGGAATCGATGGATTCATGTTCCTTCCCGATGCACCCTGCGAATCGCGGGCTGCTGGATCAAATCGCCGCGCTCGAGTGGATCCGGAGTCACATCGAATCGTTCGGTGGCGACCCGGCTCAGGTGACCGTGGCGGGCGGCTCGGCCGGAGCCGGCGCGATCGCCTGCCTCATGGGAATGTCTCGAGCGAAAGCGACTGTTCTCGCGCGTCATCCTGCAAAGCCCGAGTGTCGCCACGCAGACGACGGCCGAAGCAACATCGTCGGCCGAGGCTATCTCCCGGCTCGCTGTCCGTCGCGCGCACTGCCAAGTCACTGGCATCGGTGCCAATCGCGGACTGCGTGTCGGCACTCGCCCGACTGTCGAATGACGCGGCGCTCCGCCGATCGCTGGGAATGACTTCGAGGAATTTCTTCCCGCTCCGCGCCGTCGTCGATGGCGACGTTCTTGCCGAGGCGCCGCTGTCCGCGCTTCAACGGCACTGGACGCAACGCTCCGCACGTATTTCGATTCTCGTCGGATCGAATCGCGATGAGATGCGTTTGTACGTCGTTCCGAACGGAAGCATCGAGCGCGTCACGAACGATGATGTCCGACGTTTCGTGGAAGACACAGGGCTTGAGACGGGTGCCGAAGCTTGCTACCGCAATGCGCTTCTGGCTCGCGGCGATGCTGCAACTCCCGGAGAAGTCCTGTGCGCGATGCAGTCCGACTACTTCTATCGCATCCCGGCTCGCCGCATTGCCGAGCATGCCGCCGATGCAGCGCTCGATGCGTACCTCTACGAATTCGAATGGGAGTCCGGTCGATGCGAGCGCCGCTTGCGCGCTGCCCACGGCCTCGAAATACCGTTCGTCTTTCAAAAGCTCATGACAGGTCCTGGACAGGAGATAACCGGTCCCGGCGCACCAGTGGATCTGGCGACCTAGATGAATGAGGCTTGGGTCTCCTTCGTAAAGTCCGGCGATCCAGGTTGGCCGAAGTTTGAAAAGCGCAACCGGTGGATCAGACGATTCGGCGGGGGCGCCTCTGTCACACATGACGTTACAGGACCAGAGGTCAGTGTCTGGCAATCCGTTCTCTGAAATTCGCAAGGGCCGCACGAGCACAAGGATCGCCTCCATCTCGCGCCGCGAGCCGACGTTTGGGTCCTTTCCAGGCGGATGCGTGGCGTAGCGTAGGCGTCGAAGTCGAGCCCGCAGATGTGTGGCACGACTTCGTTGTCTCCATGGCGAGCCGCGAATTTGCGAAGCCGCGCGCTTGATACTGATGCCGAATTCGAACTTGTCGGCCGGGCCCGTCTCGACGAATTCGTAAACGAAGTCACCGGGGAACTCATGCCGATGGCTTTCGGCCGCGCTCTTGGCAGCCTGCTCGCGCAGCAAGGTCGACCCGATGGTGGATTGCGCGACCATGGCAACGCGGTGCGACTCGTGAAACGGATGGATGATTTCAGCCGTCGCAGAGGACCTGCATTGGCTTGCATTGTGCTTCAGCGGAGTCATGGGACCTTTGCCCAGAGCAGCCACGCCTGAGCGACCGCTGCAGCTCGGCCGGTATCGCGTAATCGAGGAGATTACGCGAGCCGCGGGAAGTGTCGTGTACAAGGCGCGCGATCCGCTGATCGACCGTCTCGTCATCGTCAAGACGCTGGCCGTCGGATTGCCGAACGACGAAGGCCTGGAGTTTCGCAAGCGCCTCGACCGCGAGCTCAAATCCGCCGGAAGATTGAGCCATCCCAATCTGGTGACGATCTACGACGTCGGCGTTTCCGGCGACGTTGTCTACATAGCCACCGAATTCATCGACGGCCGGTCGTTGCGCGACGTGCTCCGTTCGGGCGTCAGGCTCATGCCGGCCAAGGCCGCAGAGATCGCCGCGCAAATCGCCGATGGACTTGACTTCGTGCACAAGCGTGGCCTCGTCCACAGGAACATCTGCCCCGACACGGTGATGGTGTTGCGAAATGGAGTCGTCAAGATCACCGACTTCGGGATCGCCCGGCCGTCGCGTGGCTCGCATACGATGATCGCCGATCTCGTGGCGTCGCCGCGATACACCTCGCCGGAGCAGGTGACCGGCGACAAAGTCGACGAGCGCTCGGACATCTTCTCGCTGGGCGCGGTGTTGTACGAGATGCTGACGGGCGTACCGCCGTTCACGGGTCGCAGGCTGCACGAAGTGGCCCTCGAAGTCGTCAATGCAACACCGCCGCCGCCGAGCGCGTGCACCCGCGGTGTCGCTCCCGCTTTTGATCTCATCGTCGACAAGGCGCTCGCCAAGGGCGCCGACCTTCGCTACCGCACTGCCCGTGAAATGGCGGCGGCATTGCGAATCGTTGCGAATCTGGACGGGGCCTTGCCTTCGCCGTCGTCTGGGCCCGCTCCGCAGCCTTGGCCCCAGCGATCGGCTTTGCTCTACGTCGGTTTCGCCGTTCTGCTGGTCGCGATGGTTGTTGTAACGGTGAACTGGCCGCAGTCGCCGGCGTTGCAGACGACGCCAACAGCGGTGGATCGTGCCGACAGCGTGGCGACGATCGTCCAGGATCCCGGCCATTCCGCGGCGTCCGCACTCCTCGACGGCGAGTCGACGGCGTCGCCCGCCGAAAGTTCGCTTCAGGAAAGATCCGTCTCGGCAACGACGAGTTCCGCGCGGCTTACGTTGGCGATCAGGCCGTGGGGCGTCGTGTACGTCAATGGCAAGAAAAGGGGGTTATCGCCACCTCTCAAAGAGCTGGTGCTCGCGCCGGGGAGATATGTGGTCGAGGTCCGCAACGATGGATTCGAGCCATACCGTCAAAGCATCGAAGTTCGCAACGGGAGTGCCGCGAAAGTCGCGCACAGGTTCAGCGACGCCGTGAACGCATCGGCGAAGGACGCGGAGGCGAAGCAACATGCGGCTCCATCGAGAACACCCCTGTTGAGCGAAGAGTGGCCGCGATAGGCGGGCGGAAGGCATCCCGTATCATGGAGCGACTCCGGAAAGCGCGCTTCTGTACATGCAGCATTTCATCTTCAACCTGACTGACGGCGACCGCAAACGCGCCAGGTCGCTGCTGCACGCGAAGAGGTGGATGGTCAGCCGCGAGGAGCGTCATCATGACCGTCTCGCTCGTGGCGATCTGGCGCTCATCTTCGTCGCGCGCACACGCGAGTTCGTCGGTGGCGCCGTCCTCGAATCCGCGTTCCTCGATCCAATGCCCAGCGATCCCGCAACGCCCGGGCCTGCGGTGAGCGGGGTGTTGCTTGGCGGCATCGACGATTGGACGAGCGCGGTGCCGTTGGACGTCGCCGTGCATCGGATCGATCCGGACGGCTCGAACCCATACGTCCAGGCGAATGCCGCCGGATTTCCCCGAGGCGTGATGCAGATTACCGTCAAGGAGTACGACATCGTAATGTCGCTGCGTGACGGGTCTGACGGGGTCTAAACGGTGCGCCAGCGGGGTCGCCGGAGCTTGGCGCTTGCCGACCGGCAGCGCCATGACGAAAATGGCGCGGAAAGCTGTCGCGATGGAGGTGCCAATCATGCGCTTGTCGATGCCGTGCGTGGTCGTTCCCGCAATGCTTGCCCTTGTTGCCTGTAGCTCGATCGGACCAAACGTCGCCAGAAACTGCACCAGCGACTGGATCCAACGCAGACACTTCGCGGCGTACAACCGCGGAGCGCATCAGCAGCGACACTCCCAGGACCACGGTGGCCGGCAACACCTTCGTCGCGCCGGCGGGCTGGTCGATCGCGGTTCGCGGCAACGCCACCGTGCTCGAAGCGCCCGAGGGAGGTTCGTACATCGCTCTTGTCGATGTCGAGGCGAAGGATGCGGACTCCGCGCGTGCGGCCGCATGGTCGGCTTACAAGCCTCAAGCGACGTGGCCGCTCAAGGCGACTACGCCGGTCGCGGATCGCGACGGCTGGACCAATCGTGCGGCGTACAGTTACCAGACGTCGCCAAACGAGCGCCGCGATGTCGACGTCAACGTGCGCCGTGCCAACGGTGTCTGGACTGTCGCGATTGCCGACATCGCCCAGGCGGTCGGTGAAAAGCGTGGCGCCCAGGTCGGCATTGATCTTCGGCAAGCTCTTGCCCAAGGGCTACCAGCGCGAATCGTTCGCGGGCAGGAAGGCGAATCCCCTCGACGCCGCGCGCATCGCGGAACTCGGCCGCTTCGTCGAGACCGCGATGAAGCTGACGAACGTACCCGGCGTGTCGGTGGGCCTCTACCAGAACGGCAACGTCGTATTCGCCGGCGGATTCGGCGTGCGCGAGTTGGGCAAGCCGGCAAAGGTCGACGCGCGGCACGCGTTACATGATCGCGTCCAATACCAAGGCGCTGGCGACACTGATGCTCGCCCGGCTTGTCGCCGACGGGAAGATCACCTGGGACACGCCGGCAGCGAGCTTGTTGCCGTCCTTCAAGCTCGGTGACGCCGACACCACGAGCAAGGTCCTGGTGAAGCACCTCATCTGCGCATGCACCGGCATGCCGCGGCAGGACCTCGAATGGTTGCTCGAGTTCCAGGACCTCACACCCGAAGGGGCGATGAAGGTGCTCGCGACGATGCAGCCCACCAGCAGCTTCGGCGAGTTGTTCCAGTACTCCAATCCAATGGCTGCCGCCGCGGGATACATCGGTGGCCATGTCGTGTATCCGGAATCAGAGCTCGGCATGGCCTACGATCGCGCGATGCAGACCTACGTGTTCGACCCGCTTGGCATGTCGGACACGACGCACGACTTCGCGATCGCACAGGCTGGCAATGCAGCGGTGGCTCACGCGCCCGACGCCGATGGAAGGATGTCGCTCGCCGAGGGCCGCGCCAATCTCTCCATCGTGCCGGTGCGCCCGGCGGGGGGCGCGTGGAGCACAGTGCACGACGTGATGGCCTACGTCGCGATGGAGCTTGCGGAGGGCAAGCTGGCCAACGGCAGGCAATACATCGCGCAAGGATGCGTTGCTCGCGCGACGGGCCCCGCAGGTTGCGATGGGCATCGACGCGACCTACGGCATGGGACTCATGGTCGACACCGTTTATGGCACTCCCGTCGTGCACCACGGGGGTGACATGATCGGCTTCCACAGTGACATGATGTGGCTGCCCGAACACGGTGTCGGCGCTGTGATCCTGACCAACGGCGATCCCGGATGGATCATTCGCACCGTATTCCGCCGGAAGCTCCTGGAGGTCTTGTTCGACGGCAAGCAGGAGGCGGACGGGCAGATCACCGCGCAGGCGAAGGCGTATTTCGACGAGATGGCCGCCGAGCGGAAGCTGCTCGCCATTCCCGCAGATGCCGCAGCGTCAGGCTTGCTCGCCGCGCGCTATTCGAACGCCGCCCTGGGTGAGATTGCCGTTGGCCGAAAGGGGAATGCGGTGATCTTCGACTTCGGCGAGTTCTCGAGCGAGGTAGGATCGCGCGTCGAATCCGGATGGCACCACCTCGTTCATCACGGTGGTTCCGGGCTTCAACGGGCTGGAATTCGTGGTTGGGAAAAGTGGCGACAAGCGAGTGTTGACGCTGCGCGATGCGCAGCATGAGTACGTCCTGCAGGAGAAAGTAGCAGTGTTCTTCTGGAGGCGCAGGTACTAACCCTCCTGCCCAAGATCCGCGCCGAGCTTCCGGTGCTCCAGGTCGACAACGCCTGTCATGCGTGGCATCCGATGGCGCACTACTGAATCACGTCGTCTGCGCGCCAGCATCGATTGCGGAATGGCCATGCATCGGGCGTTTGCGCGCGAAAAGACCGGCATGAAGCGTCTCCTGCATACCGGCTAGCCAAGCCGGCGCCCCTACATCGACGCCGCGGAGTCAATCCCAGCTCAGCGCACCGCCGGTCTGGTACTCGATCACTCTCGTCTCGAAGAAGTTCTTCTCCTTCTTGAGATCGATCATCTCCGCCATCCACGGGAACGGGTTGTCGGCCTTCTCGAACAGCGGATCGAGGCCGATCTGCTGGCACCGGCGATTGGCGATGAAGCGCAGGTATTCCTTGAACATCGGCGCGTTCAGGCCAAGCACGCCGCGTGGCATGGTGTCTTCCGCATAGCGGTATTCGAGCTCGACACCCTTCTTCATGAGCTCGGCGATCTCGGCCTTGAACTCGTTGGTCCAGAGGTGCGGATTTTCGAGCTTGATGGTGTTCACGAGGTCGATGCCGAACGAGCAGTGCATCGACTCGTCCCGCAGGATGTACTGGTACTGCTCCGACGCGCCGGTCATCTTGTTCTGCCGGCCCATCGACAGGATCTGGGTGAAGCCCACGTAGAAGAACAGGCCTTCCATGATGCAGCTGAACACGATGAGGCTCTTCAGCAGCTGCTGGTCCGTCTCCGGCGTGCCCGTCTTGAACATCGGATCGGTCAGCACGTTGATGAACGGGATCAGGAAGTCGTCCTTGTCCTTGATCGACTGGATCTCGTGATACGCGTTGAAGATCTCCGATTCGTTGAGGCCGAGGCTCTCCGTGATGTACTGGTAGGCGTGCGTGTGGATCGCCTCCTCGAACGCCTGGCGCAGGAGATACTGGCGGCACTCGGGTGCGGTGATATGGCGATACGTGCCGAGCACGATGTTGTTGGCGGCGAGCGAATCGGCGGTCACGAAGAAGCCGAGGTTGCGCTTGATGATCAGGCGCTCGTCGTCGGTGAGGCCGTTGGGGTTCTTCCACAGCTCGATGTCGCGCTGCATGTTGATCTCTTGCGGCATCCAGTGGTTCGCGCAGCCGGCAAGGTACTTCTCCCACGCCCAGCGATACTTGAACGGCACCAGCTGGTTGACGTCGGCGGCGCCGTTGATGACGCGCTTGTCTTCCAGCCGCACGCGATGGAAGCTCTCGGCCGAGTCTTCCTTCTCGACGTCCATCTCCTGGACCGGCTCTTGCGAGAGTGCACCGGCGCCGATGCTCCCGAGCACCTGGGCGCGAATGGTCTCGGCCGTGCGCGGTGCGAGAGCGGGGAGGGAGGGCGCGGGTTCGTCGTCGAAGGTCAGCATCGTTTTCCTCTCTACTGCTATCCCAGGTTCGGGGCAACGCCCCGCATTCCGTATTGTTTGTCGCTCTCGCCCCATCGCTGCGGCGAACCGTCGCGATGGAGCGAGAACGTCAGGTTTCTGCCGCTACGCGTCAGTGCATCTCTTTTAGACGCTCGTACAAGAACTCGGGCGCGAAATCCACGCCGTCGAGCCACGCGATGGATGCAAGACCGTAATCCAGGTAGAACGCCGAGAAGATTTCGCGATTGCGAAGCGGTGAGCGCTGATCGCCGTGCAATTCATCGGCGAGATCGACCACGCCTTTGCGTCCATCGTTGAATTCCAGCCAGACTTTGTAATCCCCGACGTAACGCGCTTCGATGACGTGCCGGGGCGGTGACTCGTAGCGAGGCAAGGGGTCCGTCCTTTCGTGCTGTGGGCAAGGTAACTGCAAGTACGCGCTGCAAACGTCCCGGGAAAAGAGGGTGCGCCCGCGTTCATTGAGCGCACCTCCCGGATCAACGTGCTGCACACCGACGCAAAGTGCGTGCCGTCGGCCTTCGGTACCGCCGTTCCCTTGCTGCCAGCGCGAATGACACCAACGAAAGCTTCGCGTTCCTGTCTGGGCCGCAGGGCCGTGCTTTCCATGCGCGCCGCGCGGCGTTGCGTGCCGCCGTCTGCTGTCGCATGCATGGGCCACCGAATGCTGTCCACTGCTCGAGCTACTGGCACGCCTCGCACGTCGGATCAGTGATGAGGCATGCCTTCGGCGCGGGCTCGTCCTCGACCTGCGCCGACTTCGTTGCAATGCCGCCCGACGACACCGCGTTGAGCTCGCCGCCGCGGCCGGTCGACTTCTCGGCCGACGTCGCAGCGAGCGTGCGCAGGTAGTACGTCGTCTTGAGACCGCGCACCCACGCGAGCTTGTACGTCTCGTCGAGCTTCTTGCCCGACGCGCCCGCCATGTAGATGTTGAGGCTCTGCGCCTGGTCGATCCACTTCTGGCGGCGCGCACCCGCTTCGACGATCCACTTCGTCTCGACCTCGAACGCGGTGGCGTAGAGCTCGCGCATCTCCGCCGGCACGCGGTCGATCTTGGCGAGCGATCCGTCGAAGTACTTCAAGTCGGCGACCATCACCTCGTCCCACTGGCCGATCTCCTTCAGATCGCGCACGAGCTGCTCGTTGACGACCGTGAACTCGCCGGAGAGGTTCGACTTGACGTAGATGTTCTGGTACTCGGGCTCGATGCTCGCCGCCACGCCGATGATGTTGCTGATCGTGGCGGTGGGCGCGATGGCGACGCAGTTGGAGTTGCGCATCCCGTGCTCCTTGATGCGCGCGCGCAGCGAGCTCCAGTCGAGCGCCGACGAGTCGTCGATCTCGACATAGCCGCCGCGCTCTTCCTTCAGGAGCTTGAGCGTGTCCTGCGGCAGGATGCCGCGATCCCACAGGCTGCCCTTGTACGACGAGTAGCGGCCGCGTTCCTCGGCGAGCTCGGTCGACGCGAGGTACGCGTAGTAGCAGATCGCTTCCATCGAGCGGTCGGCGAACTCGACCGCTGCCGTCGACGAATACGGGGTGCGCGTCAGGTGCAGGCAGTCCTGGAAGCCCATGATGCCGAGGCCGACGGGACGGTGCTTCATGTTGCTGTCGCGCGCCTTCTTGACGGCGTAGTAGTTGATGTCGATGACGTTGTCGAGCATGCGCATCGCGGTGCGGGTGGTGTTGCGCAGCTTGTCGTGATCGAGCTCCCAGCCGCCATCCACCTTCTTCATGTGCGCGAGCATGTTGACCGAGCCCAGGTTGCAGACGGCGATCTCGGTCTCGCTCGTGTTGAGCGTGATCTCGGTGCAAAGGTTGCGAGCTGTGCACCGTGCCGACGTGCTGCTGCGGCGAGCGCACGTTGCACGCATCCTTGAACGTGATCCACGGATGCCCCGTCTCGAACAGCATCGAGAGCATCTTCCGCCACAGGTTCACGGCGGGCACTTTCTTGTGGAGCTTCAATTCGCCGCGCGCGACCTTGTCCTCGTAGCGCTTGTACGCTTCCTCGAACGCGTGCCCCCACTTGTCGTGAAGGTCGGGCACGTCGGACGGCGAGAACAGCGTCCAGTCGCCGCCTTCCACGACGCGCTTCATGAACAGGTCCGGAATCCAGTTCGCGGTATTCATGTCGTGCGTGCGGCGGCGGTCGTCGCCGGTGTTCTTTCTGAGCTCGAGGAACTCCTCGATGTCGAGGTGCCACGTCTCGAGGTACGTGCACACCGCCCCCTTGCGCTTGCCTCCCTGGTTCACTGCCACCGCGGTGTCGTTCACCACCTTGAGGAACGGCACCACGCCCTGCGACTTGCCGTTGGTGCCCTTGATGTGCGAGCCCATGGCGCGCACGTTCGTCCAGTCGTTGCCGAGGCCGCCCGCGAACTTCGACAGGAGCGCGTTTTCCTTGATCGCCTCGTAGATGCCGTCGAGATCGTCGGCCACCGTCGTGAGGTAGCACGACGACAGTTGCGAGCGATGCGTGCCCGCATTGAAGAGCGTGGGCGTGCTCGACATGAAGTCGAACGTGGACAGCACGTTGTAGAACTCGATGGCGCGCGCCTCGCGCTCGACTTCGTTCAGCGCGAGGCCCATCGCGACGCGCATGAAGAAGCATTGCGGCAGCTCGAAGCGGCGTCCGCCGACGTACTGGTCGACGAGGAAGTAGCGGTCGTAGAGCGTCTGCAGGCCGAGGTAGCCGAATTGAAGGTCGCGCTCCGGCTTGAGCGCTGCGCCCAGCTTGTTCATGTCGAACTGCAGCAGGGCTTCGTTGAGGAGCCCGATCTTCACGCCGTGCTTCACGAAGCGCGGGAAGTATTCGGGGTACTTCGTCGCCATTTCCGCTTGCGTGGCTTCTTCGCCCATCGCCTCGAAACGCAGCGCGTCGAGCAGCAGGCGCGCGGTGACGTACGAGTACGCAGGATCCTTCTCGATGAGCGCGCGTGCGGACAGCACCACACCCTTGCGCACTTCCTCGACGGCGACGCCGTCGTACAGGTCCTTCAGCGTCGCCTTGAGGATGCGGTCGGGCTCGACGTCGGCCAGGCCTTCGCACGACGCCTTCACGAGGTTGGTGAGGCGTTCGAGGTCGAGCGGCTTCTTGATGCCGTTCTCGCTCACGTTGATGGCGTGCTCGGCGGGCTTGCCCTTTTCGCGGCCCTTCGCGGCGCGCTCCTGCGAGCGCTTCTCGCGATAGAGCACGTACGCACGCGCGGTCTCGTGCTCGCCGCCGCGCATCAGGGCCAGCTCGACCTGGTCCTGGATTTCCTCGATGTGGATCGCGCCGCCTTCCGGCTTGCGCTTGACGAGCGCCACGACGACGGCGTCGGTGAGGACGGTGACCTGCTCGCGGACGCGCGCCGATGCGGCGCCCTGGCCGCCGTTCACGGCGAGGAACGCCTTGGTCATCGCGATGGTGATCTTGGACGGCTCGAAGCCGACCACGGACCCGTTGCGGCGGATGACCTTGTACTGCGCGAACCGGGGATCGCTGCCGCTTGCTACGGGACTGCCGGGCTCGCCGACGACTAGGTCCCGAGGTGGGACGGAGGAGGGGGTCGAGGGCTGCGCGCCGGCAATGTGCATGGATGGTTCTCCTGGCATTTCTTGTGGTCTTCTGACGGGTTTTGGGCGATTCCCGTATCAGCCGGGCCTTTCCGCGCAAAGGCCCGACTGGCGCGGGATTCCGAGGGGTGGCGATGTGGCCGGCAACGGCCTTCTCCCTGCGCCAGGGAGTCGTCCGGACAGCGCCCTCGGATTCCGTTTCAAATCAAAATCTACAATATCTTGTGTTCACATGCTGCTTGAGATCAAAGGATAGTGGCAAGGTGGGCGCTTCGCAAGCGGTATTTCATCCACAGAACGGGCTCTCGAAAAGGACAGGAAAAACAGCGCCGTGCCCCGATTCCGCGGTCATATCCAAGGTCCATACCCGTCTTTTCCACCGGTTATTCACCGTTTGCCTCGCGCCGACGAACGGTCGTACGGCGTTGCTAAGTTGCCACAGCGCTTTGCATTGCGCTGCAACAAGAACGCTGCCGGACGTGAACGTTTTGGTGGGAAACGTGGGATTTGCCGCGCCGCGATGACGAAGACGCGTGACAGCTTTTGATCAAATGCCGCTAGGATGGCGTCCATGCGAGGCGCCGCCAACCTCACCTCCGCGATGGAAGTCGCCGCCGACCTGCGCCAGCGCATCCTGCTGGGTGAGCTGAAGCCGGGCGCGCGCCTCAAGATCGACGACGTCGCGTCCCTGTGCGACGTGAGCCACATGCCGGTCCGCGTCGCGCTCCAGGTGCTCGAAGCCGAGGGCGTGCTCGACGTGTATCCGCATCGCGGCGCGGTGATCAAGCCGGTGGACGCGCGGTTCGTGCGCAGCATGCTCGAGCTGCGCGCCGCGGTGGAAGTGATGCTGTCGGAGAAGTGCGCGCGCCTCATCGACAAGGACGGGCTCGCGGAGCTCGAGGGGCTCGCGATCGATTTCGAGGCGGCTGCGCAACGCAAGGACCGGCACGCCATCGTCAACGCGAACCTGCGCCTGCACGATGCGATCAGCCGGACCGCGGACAACCCGGAGGCGATGCGCGTGCTCGCACGCGGGCGCCTGCTGATCCAGGCACTGCGCGTGCGTTACGGCTTCGGGCCGGGACGCGTCGAGCAGGTGATCGCGGAGCATCGCTCGCTCGTCAACGCGATCGCCCGCAAGGACGAGCGGCGGGCGGGCGAGATCGCCCGGCGCCACTGCGAAGGCGCGCGCGACGAGCTGCTGGGCCTGCTCAAATAGGCGAGACGAGCGGACGGCCGGCGAAGAATGCCGCGAGATTGTCGACCACGAACTGGCCGAGGGCATCGCGCGTGGCCTGCGTCCCGCTCGCCGCGTGCGGCGTCAGCACGACGTTGTCGAGCGCCAGCAGCGCGGGCGGCACGTGCGGCTCGTCGGCGAACACGTCGAGGCCCGCGCCAGCGAGACGCCCTCCCGCCAATGCGTCGACGAGGCAGACCTCGTCGACCACCGATCCGCGCGACACATTGACGAGATAGCCGGAAGGACCGAGCGCGTCGATCACGTCGCGGCTCACGAGCGCCTTGGTGCCGGCGCCGCCCGGAACGGCAACGACCAGCATCGTCACGTCGCGCGCGAGCGCCACGGTGTCGTCGTAATAGCGATACGTCACGTCGTTGCGGCGATGGCGCGCGTGATACGCGATGTCCATCGCGAAGCCCTCGGCGCGGCGGGCGATCGCTCGTCCGATCGCGCCCAGGCCGAGGATGCCGATGCGCTCGCCCCACACCTTGTCGGTGAGGATCGGCGGGTCGGGCATCCATCGTCCTGCGCGCACCATGCGATCGAACATCGCCGTGCGGCGCACGGTGGCGAGCAGCAGCGACCACGCAGCGTCGGCCACGCATTCCGCGGCGGCCGACGGCGAATTGGTCACGGCGATGCCGAGCCTGCGTGCGGCTGCGACGTCGATGCCGTCGTAGCCCGTGCCCGAGGATGCGATGATCTTCACGTTCGGAAGCCGCTGCATGAGCGCGCCCGGCAGGGGGTAGTCGCCCCGGGTCGCAATCGCGGTGACGCGCGGCGCGATCGCCTGGACCAGCGCGTCGCGGTCTTGCGCGGTGTCGTAACGATGAACTTCGTACGTCGCTTCGAGCTCTTGCTGCGTGCGCTCGATCAGCGAGCGCATCAGGAGAATTTCCGGGCGTGGCATGCGTCGTGTCCCTCGTCCGAATGTAGCATTGCGTTGATATTTGATCAAAGATTGGCTAGAGTCGGTCGCAACGCTTGCACGTCCGGGAGAAAGCCCACATGAGATTCCTACGCGCGATCGCGCTATGCGCGGTCGCATCGACGTTCGCCCTGGCCGCCGCGCACGTTGCCGCGCAGGCAGGGGCCTACCCCAACAGGCCGATCCGCATGGTGATCGCCTTTCCGCCGGGCGGGACGTCGGACTTCGTCGGCCGCGTCGTCGCGGACAAGATGTCGCAGTTCCTCGGCCAGCCGATCGTCATCGAGAACAAGCCGGGGGCCACGGGTCTCATCGGCACGCAGTACGTCCAGCAAGCCGCACCCGACGGCTACACGCTGCTGCTTGCGCCCTCGGATTTCACGCTTGCGCCGGGGCTGCAGCCCAAGCCACCGTACGACCCGGTGAAGGACTTCGCCGCCATCGGCCTCTTCATCAACTACCCGCACGTCCTCGTCGCCTATCCGGGACTGCCCGCAAGCAACGCGAAGGAGCTGATCGCGCTCGCGAAGGCGAAGCCCGGGCAGCTCAACTTTGCGTCGGGCGGCAGCGGCGGATCCAATCACATCTCGGGTGTCGCGTTCGCGTATGCGGCGGGCATCGATCTCACGCACGTGCCGTACAAAGGGAATGGCCCGGCGATCACCGATCTCCTCGCCGATCGCGTGCAGCTGCTGTTCACGTCGATCGGTCCCGTGGAAGGGCACTTGAAGGCGGGCAAGCTCAAGGCGATCGCGGTGACCGGGACCCAAGCGCCTCGCGTCGCTGCCCGACGTTCCCACGGTGAGCGAGATCGCATTGCCGGGCTACGAGTTCCTGACGTGGTACGGTCTTGCCGCACCGGCCGGCACGCCCAAGGCGATCATCGATCGCCTGAACGCGGACCTGCGCAAGACGATGGCATCGCCCGAGGTGATGGAGAAGCTCGGCAGCATCGGCGGCGACCTGACGGTCAATTCGCCGGACGAGTTCGCGGCGATGATCAGGACCGAAGTCGGACGCTGGCACAAGCTCGCCAGGGACACCAACCTCAAACTGGACTGACAAACTCATCATGCGAGCAAATGCAAGCAAGCGCCTCGCGCGCGAAGGCACCAAGGCCGCCATCGGAACGATGTGCAATTGCGCGAGCCCGCTCATCGCCGAGTGGCTCGGCCACAGCGGCTACGACTTCGTGGTCGTCGACATGCAGCACGGCGAGAACAACCTCAACAGCGTGCAGGCCAGCCTGCAGGCGCTGTCGTCGACGAATGCCACGCCGGTCGTGCGCGTGCCGGGCAACGTGTCGATGTACATCCAGCGCGTGCTCGACCTCGGCGCCTACGGCGTGATCGTGCCGCAGGTCGACACCGCCGAGGCGGCGGCGGAAGTCGTGGCCAACGTGCGCTACGCGCCCAACGGCCACCGCAGCTGGGGACCGGTGCGCGGCGCGATCTATGGCGGCTCGGATTACTTCACCAACGCGGCGAGCGAGCTCCTCACCCTCGTGATGCTCGAGTCGGCGGAGGCGCTCGCGAACGCGCGCGACATTCTCGCCGTGGACGGTGTGGACGGCTGCTTCGTCGGGCCCGCGGATCTCGGCATCTCGCTCGGACACTCGCCGGATACGCTGCCGAACGTGCATCCCGAGGTGGACGCGGCCATCGCGGCGATTGCGCAGGCCGCGAAGGCGAACGGAAAGATCGCCGGCATCCACTGCTTCAGCATCGACGATGCACGAAAGCGCATCGCGCAGGGCTATCGCTTCATGACCGTCATGGCGGAGACGCGGATGATCCGCGCCGGCGCGACCGAGGTGCTGGGCGCGTTGCGCTGAGCCAGCGGAGTTGACGGAAGCGGTCCGCGGGCCGCACGATGCCCGCATGAAGATTGCGGCCCTGCTTGCTTGTGCTTGCTTCGGCGCGGTGTCCGCTGCCGCGGCCCAGAAATTCGTCGTTGCAGCGCCCGCGGGATCGGGTGCGGACATCGTCGCGCGAGCAATCGCGGCGAAGATGGGCGCGACCGTCGAGAACGGCGTGCCCGACACCGTCGCCAAGGCCGCGCCCGACGGTTCCACGCTGTTGCTCGCCACGCCCACGCTGACGGCGGCGATCGCGCTGCAGCCGAATCTCCCCTTCAACGGATTGAAAGCATTCGCGCCCGTCGCGCGCGTGGCCAACGAGCCCCTGGTCCTCGTCGCGCCCTCGACGTTTTCCACGTCGTCGCTGTTCGACTTCATCGCGTTGGCAAAAGCGAACCCCGGCCAGATCAGCTATGCATCGGCGGGCCGCGGCAGCGCGTCGCATCTCGCGTTCGAGCTTCTCAAGTCGGCGGGGACGATCACGCTCGTGCACGTGGCCACGAAGTCCGTCGACGCGGCAGTCGCGGAGGTCGTTGCAGGCAATGCGAAGGTGGCGTTCGCGCCGTACGGTGCCGTCGCCGCGCCGCTCAAGGCCGGCAAGGTCAAGGCGCTCGCCGTGACGGGCCCCGCGCGACTTCCGCTGCTGCCCGACGTGCCGACGATGCGCGAGTCCGGCCTGCTCGACTACGAATTCAACGCGTGGCTCGGCGTGCTCGCGCCGGCAACGGCGTCGAAGGCGACCGTCGACCGCATCAACGAGGCGCTGCGCAAGGCGGTGCAGTCGCCGGACCTGCGCGACAAGCTCACCGCCATGCTCGGCACCGAGCCGCGCGTCTCGACGCCGGAGGAGTTCGCCGCGCAGTTGCGACGCGAGGTCACGACGTTCGAGAAAGTCGGGCGCGAGCTCAACTTCAAGCTCGAGTAACGCGTCACTGCGGGCGGCACACCACCTGGCGAAGCTTGCCGCCGCGCGTCTCCTGCGGCTCGCTCGCCGCAAGCCGTACCTCCACGTTGGCGAGCTCGTTCGCGCACAAGTACGAGCGCAATGCGTCGAGCGCGTCGCGCCCGCGCCCGCGGTCCGCATTCGTGACCCTCAGCGTGAGACCGCCCGACGGGTCCTGCACGATCTGGAAGCGATGAATGTGCGCGCCGTCCTCGACCACGGTCGACACCGCGAGCGGCGCGAGCTTCACGATGCGACCGTCGGCCGTGCGCAAGGCAAGCAGGTCGCCTGCGCGGCCTTCGAGGTCGATCGCGGGAAGCGGATTGCCGCAGGCACACGGCGCGACCTGCTCGCGGACGCGGTCGCCCAGGTCGTAGCGGATGACCGGCTGCACGGCGTTCGCGAGATTCGTGAGCAGCACCGTGTGCGAGAGCTCGCCCGGAGGCGTGGGCGTGTAGTCGGCCTGCACGGGCTCGAGCACGACGTAGTCGGCGTTGACGTGCACGGCGCCCAGATGGCACGCGTAGCCGACCGAGAGGCATTCCGAGGTGCCGTACTCGTTGTGCACGGGGCAGTCGAACGCGTCCTCGACGAGCGCGCGCGCCGCGGGCGAGAGCGCTTCGCCGCCGGACCACACGCCCGCGAGCTGCAGGCGCAGTCGGCCCGCGTTCTGCTCCTCCGCGAGGAGCGTCAGCACGGTGGGGTAGCTCGCCACGAACGCGGGATCGTATGCGCACAGGCCTTCGACGATCGCCGGCAGCGGCTGCGTCACCGCAAAGCTTTCCATGCCGAGCCACGGACGACGCTGGGCCTGCCGCCGCCACGCGCTGATCGCCGCGAAGTGATCGCTGTCCGCGGTGATCAGCGCGGCGCGCCCGTTGCGATACGCAGCGCTCCAGTGCGGCAGCGTGCCGACCATCTGCACCGACACCAGCGCGTCGTAGATCGACAGGGCGGCCGCGTCCTGCACGAACACGCCGGGCGTGCCCGTCGTGCCCGAGCTCGTCCACACGAGATAGCGATCGAGGAATCGCTGCCCGATGTGCTTGCGCGATCCGATGAACGCCTCGACCTCTCGCCACGAGACGGCGCGATCGGTCGCCCAGTCGTCGAACGACGCCATGAGCTCGCTCTTCGTGACGGGAGGCAACCGGTCGAGCGGAGCATCGGCCGGGAGGTCGCGATACCGATTGCGATAGAAGGGCGAGTGCCTGCGGGCGTGGTCGATGCGCTCACGCAGTCGCTGCTCGCGCGCGGCGGCGATGGCGCCCTTGCCGAGACAGCGCGTCCACAGCAGGTTGCTCAGCAACGCGCCGGCCGCCCACTGGTCGAAGGCCGCGTCGAAGGAATCGGGAAGCAGGAAGGGATGCCGCATGCAGTCGAACCCGGCTGTGGTCCACAGTCTACGCCGGTAAGGCGAAAAGTTGATGGCCCGCGACCGCCACGAGTCGCTCGCCCGCGCCCGGCGTCACGGTGGCAAGCCCGGTGAAGCTGCCGAAGGCGGGGAGGATGGCGCGCCGGGCGCCGAGCACGAAGCAGGGCAGGCGCTCGGTGTCGGCCGTGCCGCGCAGGAACACGCCGGGATGGACGTGACCGCACAACGCGTACCCCGTCGGCGGCGTCATCGGGATGTGGCACGCGAGAAAGGGCGCGAGCAGGTGCGGCTCCGCGACCACGTCGATGCCCCAGTCGGAAGGCGGGTCGCCGGCGCGATCGTCGTGGTTGCCGCGCACGAGCACGACCTGCAATGGCGCGTGCGTCGCGCGCCATGCCTTGAACGACGCGTCGAGCGCTGCGACGCGGCCCGCGCGCGCGTGCAGGAAATCGCCGAGCACGACGAGACGCGCCGCACCGGTGCTCGCGAGGAGCGACGAGAGCCGCGCAAGATCCGCCTGCGTGCTGCCGCGCGGAAGCGGAACGCCGCCCGCGCGGAATGCGGCAGCCTTGCCGAGATGAACGTCGGCGACGAAGAGCGTGCCGGCCGCGGGCCAGTGCAGCGCGCGCTCCGGATGCAGCGACACGCGCTCCCCGCACAGCGTGGTCTCGTAGATGCGATGCGTCATGCGAATGCAATGTTAACGGGCGTGTTGCGAAGCGCGGTGCCGCGGCGCAAACTGAGGCGCCTTGCTCCGCTTCTCCGCGAATCTTTCCTTCCTGTTCAACGAAGTGCCGTTCCTCGAGCGCTTCGGCGAAGCCGCGCACGCGGGATTCCGCGCCGTCGAGTTCGCATTCGGCTACGACTACCAGGCGCGCGACATCGCGGCGCGCGTGGCGGAGCACAAGCTCGAAGTCGTTCTCATCAATGCGCCCCCGGGCAACCTCGAGGCGGGCGACCGCGGGCTCGCCTCGCTGTCGGGGCGCGAGCACGAGTTCGCGGCGAGCGTGGTGACTGCGCTGCGATATGCACAGGCGTTGAAATGCCCGCGCGTGCACGTCATGGCGGGCGTGCTGCCCGAGAATGCGGATGCCGAAGAGCGCGCGCGGCGCCTGCGCACGTTCAAGCGCAACCTCCGATTTGCGTGCCAGGAAGCGGCCGAGCAGAACGTCGCCATCCTGATCGAGCCGCTGAACGCGCGCGACAACCCGCGCTACCTCCTCAACACGCAGGCCGAGGCGCATGCGATCCGCGAGGAGATCGGCATGGCGAACCTCAAGGTGCAGATGGACCTCTACCACGCGCAAGTGGTGGAGGGCGACCTCACCACGAAGATCCGCCGCTACCTGCCGCACGTGGGACATGTCCAGATCGCGGGCGTGCCGGGACGCAACGAGCCCGACGCCGGCGAGCTCAACTACGAGTACCTGTTCAGGGTGCTCGACGAGCTCAAGTACGACGGATGGATCGGCTGCGAATACAGGCCCGCGGTGAACACCGCGGCGGGGCTTGGGTGGCTCTACAAGCTCATCGACCGCAAGCCGTCGTAATCCAAATTCCTCCGCGCTGCGCGCCCCCGGCTCTTGTTCGCGCTCACAGCGCCACGCTCATCCCGCCGTCCATGACCAGCACCTGTCCCGTCATGTAGTTCGCGGCATCGGACGCGAGGAACACGGCGAGCCCCGCAATCTCCGAGGGCTCGCCCCAGCGTCCCGCCGGCGTGCGCTTCTTCACCCACGCGTCGAACTCTACGTTGTCGAGCAGCGCGCGGTTCATCTCGGTGGCGAAGTAGCCGGGCGCGATCGCGTTGACCTGGATGTTGTGCGGCGCGAGCTCGATCGCCATGCCGCGCGTGAGCTGGCGCACGCCGCCTTTCGCGGCCGTGTACGGAACGACGGTCGGCCGCGCGAGGTCGCTCATGAGCGACGCGATGTGGATGACCTTGCCGCGCTTGCGCTCGATCATGCCGCGCACCACGGCCTGCGACACCACGAACGGGGCGGTGAGGTTGGTCGCGATGATGTCGTCCCAATCCTGCTGCGGAAAATCCACGAACGGACCGCGGCGCTGGATGCCGGCGTTGTTGACCAGGATGTCGACACGACCGTGTCGATCGATGACCTCCTGCACGCCCGCGGTCACCGCCTCGCGCTTGGTGACGTCGAACACGGCGGTGTGCGCACCGGGCAGCGACTTCGCGGCCTCGGCGAGCTCGGCACGCTTGCGGCCGTTCAGGACGACGGTGGCGCCGGCTTCCTGCATGCCGCGCGCGATGGCGAAGCCCAGGCCGCGGTAGGCGCCGGTGACGAGCGCGACGCGTCCGGTGAGATCGAATGGGGAAGAGACGGGCACGTGTTGATCCTTCCGTTGGTGTTGCGAGGTGAGGCTCATGTCCCGTGGCGCGAGCCGATGCCGTAGCTCCGGCGCAGGCTGTCCGCCAGGAGCTTGCCTGCGAACGATACGATGAAGATGAAGCCGATGTAGAGCGCAGCGGTGGCCGTGAGGATCTCGATCGGCTCGTACGCGATGTTGACGATCTTCTGCGACTGGAACATGAGGTCCTGCACGGTAATGACCGATACGAGCGTCGACGACTTCACGATGACGGTGAACTGGTTCACGATCGAGGGCGCCGAGCTCAGCAGCACTTGCGGCAGCACGATGCGCCGGAACGTCAACGGGTGCGACATCCCGACGGAGTAAGCGGCTTCGCGATGGCCCTTGGGGATCGCCTCGATGCCCGCGCGAAACGTCTCGGCCAGATAGCCGCTGGACTGGACCGCGAGCGCGGTGCAGGCCGCCGCGAAGAACGTATTGGGCCATCCGAAGAGCTCGGGCCACACGTAGTTCACCCACAGGAGCTGCACGAGGATCGGGGTGGCGCGAAAGAACTCGATCAGCACGATGGCCGGCGCGCGCAGCGGCTTCACGTACATGCGCACGAGGCACAGCGCCATGCCAACGACGATGGCAGCGGCGAACGAGATGAGGCACACCTCGATGGTGACCTGCAGTCCGGCCAGCAGCGCCTCCCGCTGGTTCCAGACGAGCCGTTCCCAGTTGTTCACGCCGCGGCCCTCATATGACCTTGGCCCGCCATCGTTCGGCGAATGCGCGCAAGGCGGTACCCGCCACGAGCACGATCGCGAAGTACACGAGCGCGGCGCCAGTGTAGAGCGGCAGCGGCCGCATCTCCTGCTGGGTGATCATCGATACGCGGTACATGAGGTCCGGCACGGCGATCAGCGACACGATCGTCGTCGCCTTGAAGAGCGAGATGAACACGTTGATGGACTCCGGCAGCATGCGCCGCACCACCTGCGGCAGGACGATGCGCCAGAGCACGAGCTGCTCGCCCATGCCGAGCGAGCGCGCCGCTTCCACGTGGCCCGACGGCACCGCTTCGATGCCCGCGCGAAACGTCTCGGCGAAGTAGCCGCTGTACACGAGCCCCAGTGCAATCACGCCGGATGCGAACGGATTGAGCTCGAGGCGGGTGTGCAGCAGCGTGCCGATCAGCAGGGGCAGCACGAAGTGCACCCAGACGATCATCACGTAGTCGGGCGCATTGCGGAAGATCTCGACGTGCAGCGTGCCGAGCGCGCGCAGCGGGCGAAAGCGGCTGACGCGCAGGAGAGCCGCGCCGAGTCCCAGGCTGAGAGCGAGCGCGGTCGCGCCGAAGAACACGAGGAAGTTGACCGCGAGACCCTGCAGGAGGATGGCGCGATACTCCCAGAACACGCCGACATCGAGGATCTCGCGCAACGAATCCGACATGGTCCGCGCCTGCTAGACGTGCTTGGAGATGAACTGGCGCAATCGCTCCGAGCGCGGGGCGCCGAAGACCTGCTCGGGAGGGCCGTCCTCCTCGACGAGCCCGTTGTGCAGGAACATCACCCGGTCGGACACGTCGCGCGCGAAGCTCATCTCGTGCGTCACCACGATCATCGTCGTGCCGTCGTGGGCGAGGTCGCGCATCACGGCCAGCACCTCGTCGGTGAGCTCGGGGTCGAGCGAGGACGTCGCCTCGTCGAACAGCATGACCTTCGGTTGCATGGCGAGCGCGCGCGCGATGGCGACGCGCTGCTGCTGTCCGCCGGAAAGCCGAGCGGGATATTCCTTCGCCTTCTCGAGCAGGCGCACGCGCGCAAGGCAGGTTTCGGCGAGCACTTCCGCTTCGCCGCGCGACATGCCGCGCACGCGAATCGGTGCTTCGACGATGTTGCCCATGACCGTCATGTGCGGCCACAGGTTGAACTGCTGGAACACGATGCCGAGCTCGCGCCGGATGCGGTTGACCTCCGACGGCGAGCGCGGCCGGCGGTCGCCGCTCGCGTTGCCGCGATAGCACAGCGATTCGCCGTCGATGAGAACGTCGCCGGCACTCGGCACCTCGAGGTAGTTGATGCAGCGAAGCAGCGTGCTCTTGCCGGAGCCGCTGGCGCCGATCATGCTGAGCACGTTGCCCCGGTGCACGTCGAAGGAGACGCCTTTCAGCACCTCGAGGTCGCCGAAGCGCTTGTGGACGTCGACCACGCGGATCATCGGTACGTCGCTTGTCGGCTTGTCTTCGTGCATCGATGCGGGTCGTTGGAAGCAACGCGCGGACGCGGGGCAGGGCTTGCACCATGCCCACGTAAGCGTCGCAGGGGTTGCGTTATCATCACTTAGGACACGGCACGTTGGCAAGCGAAGGGGTCACCGCGATGCAAGACATGAACGTTGCGATCGGCGCGTCGATCGACGACATCGACACGCCCGCATTGATCGTCGACCTCGATGCGTTCGAGCACAACCTTCGGCACATGGCCGCCTTCACGCGCGCGGCGGGCATTCGCTTGCGGCCCCACGCCAAGACGCACAAGTGCCCGGACGTCGCGCTGCTGCAGATCGCTGCCGGTGCGGTCGGCCAGTGCTGCCAGAAGGTCGGCGAGGCCGAGGCGCTCGTGCGCGGAGGCGTGCGCGACGTGCTGGTGAGCAACCAGATCGTCGGCGCCGGGAAGCTCCGCCGGCTTGCGGCGCTCGCACGTGAAGCGACGATCGGCCTGTGCTTCGATGCGCATGCGCAAGTGACCGCGACATCGCAGGCGGCCGTCGAGGCCGGGGTGACGCTGCACGGCCTGGTGGAGATCGACGTGGGGATGCAGCGGTGCGGCGTCGCATCGCCTGCGGAGGCGGTTTCGCTGGCGAAGGCAATCGATGCGGCACCCGGCCTCGCGTTTCGCGGCCTGCAGGCTTATCACGGCACCGCGCAGCACTTGCCGGGTCCCGCGCAGCGCAAGGCGGCCATCGACGGGGCGACCGCGATCGTGCGCGCCACGGTGTCCGCACTCGAAGCGGCCGGACTGCGCTGCGAGATCGTCAGCGGCGCCGGCACCGGAACGTTCCGGCTCGAGAGCGCGAGCGGCGCATGGAACGAGCTGCAGGCGGGCTCGTATCCTTTCATGGACACCGACTACGCGAGGATCGGCAGCGACACCGGCCCGCGCTACGACGAGTTCCGGCACAGCCTCTTCGTGCTGGCAACGGTGATGAGCGCGCCGATCCCCACGCGCGCCGTGGTGGATGCGGGACTCAAGTCGTACAGCGGCGAGCGCGGCCCGCCCTGGGTGCACGGTCGCGAAGGCCTCACCGTGACCGGCGTGTCCGACGAGCACGGCAAGATCGAGATTGCGCCAGGTGCGGCGCCGCTGCATCTCGGGGACAAGGTGTGGCTCATTCCCGGACACTGCGACCCGACGATCAACCTTCACGACGCGTTCATCGGCGTGCGCGGCGGCCGGGTCGAGTGCGTGTGGCCCATCACGGCGCGCGGCGCGAGCCGGTAGCGGCCGGCTTGCCGCGTTGAAGGTCACGCTCGCGCAGCTCGAGGCGCTGTTCTGGACCGCGCGCCTCGGAAGCGTCCGCGCCGCAGCCGCGCGTCTCGCGGTGACGCAGCCCGCGCTGTCGCTGCGCATCCGCGAGCTCGAGACGTCGCTGGGCGCGCGCCTGCTCAATCGCGACAGCTATCGCGCGACGCTCACCGCACGCGGCATCGAGGTCGCGCAGCAATCCGAGCGCATGCTCGAGATCGCCGACCGCATCGCGGACCGCGACATTCCGGAAGGCGACATCCGCGGCCTCATTCGCATGGGTGCGACCGACACGTTCGCGGCGCACTACCTGCCGTCGCTGCTCGTCGACATCGAGACGCACTTCCCGCTGGCCCAGATCGAGCTGGTGGTCGAGTTCAGCGTCAACCTCTACGCCAAGCTCCTGCGCGGCGAGCTCGACGTCGCGGTGCTGTCGGGGCCGACGCTGTCGCCGCTGCTCGTGTACGACCACCTGCTCGACCTGCCGCACTACTGGGTCGGCGCGCCCAAGCGCTTCGGCGGCATGCGGGTCGCGACGCCGCGTGCATTGGCCAGGGTTCCGATCATCACGCATCCGGCGCCGTCGCTGCTGTACGAGACCATCCAGGCGTGGTTCGCCGCGGCGGGCGTCACGCCGGGCCGCTTCAACACGTGCACGAGCCTCTTCATCAGCAAGGCGCTCGCCGTCGAGGGCGCCGGCGCGAGCCTGCTGCCGATGGAGATCGTGCGCGAGGAGGTCAGGACCGGAGCGCTGCGCCTCGTCAAGGCGCGGCCTGCGCTCGCTACACTGCCGCTGTTCGTCGCGTATCGCCGCGACACCGCGCCTGCCAACGTCCACCGCTTCGTGACGCGGATCAAGGGGTGTGTCGATGCGCTCCATCCACGGCGGCGCCCAAAGACAACTTGATAAGCGCAGCTTATCGAGTTGTGCAGGAAAACAAACTATCGTTCGCAAGCGGCGCGGACCATAATCCTCGTCGTTCCGATCGACCATTGCCCAACGGCGGCACCGTGCCGCACCCTCCAAGGAGACCTCCATGAACGACGATGTCAACGACGGCAAGCGTGATTTCCTGCGCACCGCGGCGGTTCTCGGCGTGACCGGCGGCGCGCTCGGCGCCGTGCTCTCGCCGCGCGAAGCGATGGCGCAGATGCTCGAGACCGGCATCCGCGAAGACTCGAGCCTCGCCAAGATCCGCAAGGAAGGCGTGATGCGCGTCGGCTACTCGCAGACCGGACCGTGGTTCTACAAGGATGCGAAGACCGGCGACCTGGGCGGCATCTACAAGGACGCGGTGGAGCGGCTGGCCAAGGAGATGGAGGTCAAGGTCGACTGGAAGGAGGTCACGTTCCAGAACTCGACCGTCGGCCTGCGCAAGGGCGACTACGACCTGTACGGCTCGTCGCTCACCTACACGACGCCGCGCGCGCTCGTGGTGGATTACGTGGGACCGCTGTGGTCGAAGGGCAGCCTCGTGATGGTGCACAAGGACAACGCGGCGCGATTCAAGAAGCTGTCCGACTTCGACGATCCGAAAGTCACCTTCTCGGTCGTGGCGGGCGGCAGCGAGGAGCCGCGCATCCCGATCCTCTTCCCGAAGGCGAAGCTCGTCACCACCGCAGGCCAGGTGGTGCTCGCCGCGGAGCCGGTGCGTGCGAAGAAGGCCGACGTCTGGATGAGCGGCGACAGCGACGTGCTGCTCTTCGCCAAGCGCAACAGCTGGGCGCAGGTGTTCGATCCGGGCACGCCCATCGACAAGCGCCCGAACACGTGGGCGGTTCGCTATGGCGACACCGAGTGGAAGCACTTCCTCGACATGTGGGGTGCGTTCATGGTCGTGAACGGCGAGATGGAGCGTCTCTTCAAGATGCACATGGAAAAGCTGGGCGCGGCGTAGCGCGCGTGTCCATGGTCGTCGACAGCCACGCGCACGTCTTCCAGCATTGGCAAGGCGCGTGCGGCCACCCGTCGAGCGCGATCCACCTCAAGTACCTGCAGAAGGTGGTGACGCGTCCGGCGGCGCGCACGTACCGGGTGCGCGACGGCGCCCGGGTAGCCCCGACGATGCTGTTCCGCGAGGGCGACAACACGTGGGCGGGGCTGACCGACGTCGACTTCCGCGTGGGCCGCTTCGGCCAGCTCGCGTTCACGCACGAAGGCGAGGACTACTTCGTGCAGTACCTGCCGGTGGGCATGCAGGAGCTCGCGTGCCCGCCGGAGCTCATGCTCGCCCAGATGATGAACGCGGACGTCGACCACTGCATCCTGCAGGCGGGCGGCGGCTACGGCGCGATGAACGACTACAACGCGTTCGCGCAGCGCCAGCATCCGGGCAAGTTCACCGGCGCTGCTGAACGTCGACGAAGCCACGGCCGACCAGGCCAGCACGCTGGCGGAAGTGGACCGCGCAGTCGACGTCCTGGGCCTGCGGGGCCTTTACTACGCGCAGGACTTCTCGCGCCACGGCTATGCGCGCAACGTCGACCACGAGGCGTTCGTGCCGTTCTGGGACAAGATCGTCGCGCGCAAGCTGCCCGTGTTCCTCGAGCTGTCGTCGACGCCGACCTATGATCGCAGCGGCTACCTCGGCAATCTCGCCGCCCTCGATCGCCTGCTCGCGCGCTATCCCGCGCATCCGTTCCTTCTGGTGATGGGGCCGCCGGTCGCGCACTTCGGCAAGAGCGGCGCGTGGCAATTTCCCGCAGACGTGCTCGCGACCTACCGCCGCGACAACCTGTGGCTGGAGGTGATGTTCCCCATCACGTGGGGAGGCGTCTGGGACTACCCGTATCCGGAGGCGCAGGCGCTGATCCGCGGGATGCGCGACACGTTCGGCGCCGGCAAGCTCGTGTGGGGCTCGGACATGCCCAACGTCGAGCGATTCTGCACGTACCGGCAGTGCGTCGACTACGTGCGCCGGCACTGCGATTTCCTGAGCGCATCGGAGAAGGACGCCGTGCTCGGCGGCAACGTCGCGGGACTGCTTGCCCTGCAATAGACGGAAGACATGACGACACGCATCGGCATCGACATCGGCGGCACCTTCACCGACCTCGTGTTCCTGGATCCCGACGGGCGGGTGCTCCGGGCGAAGGTGCTGTCCACGCCCGACGACTACAGCCAGGGCATCGCGGAGGGCCTCGCGCAGGCCATGCGCGCGGGGCTCGATGTGCCGGCGATCGCGCAGATCATGCACGGCACCACGGTCGCGACCAACGCATTGCTGGAAGGCAAGGGTGCGCGCGTCGCGCTCGTCACGACCAAGGGCTTTCGCGACGTCCTCGAGATCCGCCGGCTGCGCATGCCGGTGCTCTACGACATCCGCTGGCGCAAGCCGGCGCCGCTCGTGCCGCGCCGGCTTCGCTACGAGGTCGACGAGCGCATCGATGCGCGCGGCGGGGTGGACCGTCCGCTCGACGAGGCTGCGGCGGCCGCGACGATCGAGCACGCGCTTGCGCAGGGCGTGGACGCCATCGCCGTGTGCCTCATCAACGCGTATGCCAATGGCGCGCACGAGGTGCGCGTGCGCGAGCTGATCAGGCAACGCGACGCCGACATTCCGGTGACGCTCTCGAGCGAGCTCCTGCCCGAGATCCGCGAGTACGAGCGCACCAGCACCACCGTGGTCAACGGGTACGTGCTGCCGCTCGTCAAGCACTACCTCGAAAGCCTCGAGCGCAAGCTCGCACGAGCGGGGCGTGCGCAAGCCGCTCACGATCATGCAGTCGAGCGGCGGCGCGATGAGCGCGGCCGCGGCCGCCGAGCGGCCGATCCACATCATCGAGTCGGGTCCTGCTGCGGGTGTCGTCGGCGGGGCCGAGCTCGCGCGCCGGCTCGGCAACCTGAGCCTGCTCACGTTCGACATGGGCGGTACCACGGCCAAGGCTGCGCTCGTCGACGAAGGCCGATTCCTGCGCGTGAACTCGCTCGAGGTTGGCGGCGGCATCAACGTCGCGGGCCGCCTCCTGAGCGGCGGCGGCTATCACGTGCGCGCGCCCGCGATCGACATCGCGGAGGTCGGCGCCGGCGGCGGCAGCATCGCGCGGCTCGACGCAGGGGGCGGGTTGCGCGTCGGACCCGACAGCGCCGGCGCGGTTCCCGGTCCCGCGTGCTACGGGCGCGGCGGCGCGCTGCCGACGGTCACCGATGCCAACGTGATCCTCGGGTTCATCAATCCCACGGCGCTTGCCGGCGGCGGTCTCGCGATTCGCCGCGACCTGGCCGAGCGTGCGCTGCAGGAGCACGTCGCAGGCCCGCTCGGCGTATCGCTCGAGGATGCCGCATGGGGCGTGCACCGCGTTGCGAATGCGACGATGGCGCGCGCGCTGCGTGCGGTGTCGACCGAGCGCGGCCGCGACCCGCGCGATCTCGCAGATGCTGGCCTTCGGCGGCAATGGACCCGTGCACGCGTCCACACTTGCGCGCCTGCTCGACATCAAGCGCCTGCTGGTGCCGCCCGTGCCGGGACTGTTCAGCGCGCTGGGCATGCTCTTTCCGGAAGTCGAGCACCACTACGTGCGCACCTTCAAGCAGCGAGTCGATCGCCTCGACACCGACGCGCTCGAGACGGTGTTCCGCACGCTCGAGCGAGACGGGGCGGACGCGCTCGGGCAGGAGGGTTTCGACGCGAGTCAACGGCGCTTCGAGCGGCTGGTCGATCTGCGCTACGCGGGTGCGAATTCCGAGCTGACGCTGCCGTTCGCGGCGGGAGACGGCGCGTCATCGCTTCGCAGCGTGTTCGACGCGGCGCACGAGCGGCAATACGGCTATCGCTCGGACGAAGAGGCGGTCGAGATCATGAACGTGCGCGTCATCGCGCGCGGCGGCGCGGCCTCGCAGGTGCCGGAGCGGCTGTCGCTGTCCGGCGAGTCGACGCAGGCGGCGAGCGCGCGAACGGTGTACTTCGGCCCGGAATTCGGCGCGGTGCCCACGCCGGTGTGCGGGCGCGCCGACCTCGGCAGCGAATGGACGAAGGGTCCGCTGCTCGTCGAGGAGTTCGACAGCACCACCGTGGTCCCGCCCGACGGGCGCGCGCGCGTCATTGCGTGGGACACGATCGAAATCGAGCTCGCATGAGGGCTTCGCCATGAATCGCCTTGCCGGCGCGCAGGAGCTCGCGCCCAACGCGCGAGCGCTCGCGCGCGATCCCTTCGCGCTCGAGCTCATCAAGAACGCGCTCGTGGCGCTCGCCGACGAAATGGCGCTGACCGTCTACCGAACGGCGCGCTCGTTCGTCGTGAAGGAGGCGCTCGACTTCTCGACCGCGTTGTTCCTCGCCGACGGCCAGCTGATCGCGCAGGGAACCTGCCTGCCGTTCCACCTCGGCGCCATGCCGTTCGCGGTGAAGGCCGTGCAGCGGCGCGTACGGAGAGCGCATCCTGCCCGGGCGACCTCTTCATCACCAACGACCCGTACGACGGCAGCACGCATCTGCCCGGACATCGTGCTCGTCAAGCCGATCTTCGTCGACGGCGCCCTGTTCGGCTTCTCGGTCGCGCTCGCGCACATGACGGACATCGGCGGGCGCATTCCCGGCGGCAACGCGAGCGACTCGACCGAGATCTACCAGGAGGGACTGCGCATTCCGCCGTCGCGGCTGTGGCGCGAAGGCGAGCCCGACGAGACCATGTTCCGCCTGATCGAACGCAACGTGCGCGTGCCCGACAAGGTGCTGGGCGATATCCGCTCGCTGGTCGCCGCCTGCGTCGTCGGCGAGCGCGAGATGCAGCAAGCTCGCGACGCGTTACGGCACGACGGCGTTCGAGCAGCACTGCCGCGACCTCCTCGACTACACGGAGCGGTTCACGCGCGCGGAGATCGCGAAGCTTCCGAAGGGCACGTGGCGCTTCGTCGACTACCTCGACGGCGACGGCGTCGATCCCGACCCGATCCGCATCGAGGCCGCGGTGACGATTCGCGAGGACAGCATGATGATCGACCTCACCGGATCGGCGCCGCAGGTGCGCGGCGCGATCAACTGCGTGTATCCGTTCACGCTGTCCACCGCGCTCGCTTGCGTGCGCTCCATCGTCGATCTCGCGATCCCGAACAACGCCGGTTACTTCCGTCCGATCGAGGTGATCGCGCCCGACGGGCACGGTCGTCAATCCGCGCATGCCTGCCGCGGTGGCGGCGCGCGGCATCACGGGCATTCGCATCGCCGACGCGATCTTCGGCGCGCTCGCGCAGGCGGTGCCCGACGTGCTGCCGGCATGCGGCTCGAACGCGCCCGACGTCGGCATCTCGTTCGGCGGCGTCGATGACGCACGGCGAGTCGCACGTGTACCTCGAGTTCCTGCTGGCGTCGTGGGGCGGCGGACCCGATCGCGACGGCATGGATGCGTGCACCGGGCACGCTCGTGAACTACTCCAATGCGCCGGTCGAGATGATCGAGGCGGACCAGCCGATCGTGGTCGAGCGCTACGCGATGGTGCGCGGATTCCGGCGGCGCGGGGCGCTTTCGCGGCGGACTTGCGCTCGAGCGCCATCTTCGCTTCACGAGCGACCGCGGCACGCTGCAGATCCGCTCGGACCGGCGCGACCATCCGCCGTACGGATTGCAGGGCGGGCTCGCGGGCGCGCCGTCGAACGTCGACATCGTGCGCGCGAACGGCACGGAGGAAGCGTGCCCGGCCAAGTTCCTCACGACCGTCGATCGAGGCGACGTGCTGCGGGTCCGCCTGGCAGGCGGCGGCGGCCACGGCGACCCGTTGACGCGCGATCCGCGGCGCGGTCCTGAGCGACGTGCTCGAGGAGAAGATGACGACGTTGCACGCGCGCGCCGCGTACGGCGTCGTGGTCGCGGGCTCACCGCTGGCGGTCGATGTGACGGAGACGGCGCGCCTGCGCGCGTTGCGGGTTGCGGACCGGAACTCGCGCGGCGCGTGACGACCGCGCGGCGGTGATTCAAGGGTTCGACGCGAGCTGCGTCGCATCCCATCCGCCGCCCATCGCACGCACGAGGTTCACGCTCGCGGCAAGGCGGCGCGCGGTGATGCCGAGCGCGTTGCGCTCGTTGTTGAGCGCATTCGCCTGCAGCACGACCACCGCAATGTAGTTGGCCGTGCCGGCGCGGTACTGGTTGAGCGCGATGGTCGCGGACTGGCGCGCGGCCTCCACCGCTTCCTGCTGCACGGTGGCCTCCTGCGCGAGGAGGTTCAGCGCCGCAAGGTTGTCCTCGACTTCCTGGAAGCCGGTGAGCACCGTCGAGCGATAGGTGGCCACGGCCTGGTCGTAGCTCGCGATCGCCTGTTCCTTCTGCGCCGTGCGCAGCCCCGCGTCGAAGATCGTCTGCGCGAGCGACGCGCCGAGCGTCCAGTAGCGGCTCGGCAATGACAGGAGGCTCCCGATCACCGAGCTCTGCGCGCCCCCGTTGGCCGACAGCGAGATCGCGGGATAGAACGCCGCCTGCGCAACGCCGATCTCGGCATTGGCCGCGGCCGCGCGGCGCTCGGCGGCGGCGATGTCGGGCCTGCGCTCCAGGAGCGCAGAGGGCACCACCAGCGGAATGTCCGGATACATCGCGGTCATCGTGGGATCTGCCGCGATCGAAAGCTCGGAAGGGGGCTTGCCGACGAGAACGGCGACCGCATGCTCGAGCTGCGCGCGCGACAGGCGCGCGTCGAACACCTGCGCCTGCGTGGACTTGAGCTGCGCTTCCGCTTGCGCAACGTCGCCGCGCGCGACGATGCCCGCGGTGTATTGGTTGCGCGTGAGCTGCAGCGAACGGTCGAACGCGGTGACGGTGTCGTTCAGGAGCGCGATCTGTGCGTCCTGCACGCGCAGCAGGAAGTAGTTCTGCGCAAGCGACGCCTGGACGGACAGCCGCGCGTTGGCGAGGTCGGCCTCGCTTGCCTGTGCGCTCGCACCCGCGGACTCGATGTTGCGGCGGATGCCGCCCCACAGGTCGGGCTCCCAGCTCGCGCCGAGCTGGATGTTGTAGGCGCTGTTGGTCGAGCGGCCGTTCACGCTGCTGCTCGTGTTGTTGCGTGACGCGCCCACGCCGAGGTCGACGAGCGGCCAGAGCGCGGCGCGCGCCGCCTGCGTGCCTGCGGTGGCCTGCCGCACGCGCGCTTCGTAGAGCGCGATGTTGAAGTTGTTGACGTCGACCTGCGCCATCAGGTCGTTCAGCGTGGGATCGTTGTACGCCTCCCACCACTTGCCGCGCGGGGCGGCGTCGGCGGGCTGCGCGACCTTCCATCCTTCGGCCTCCTTGAAGGTCGCCGAAGTGGGAGCGGTGGGCCGCACGTAATCGGGGCCGACCATGCAGCCGCCCAGCGCGAGTGCTACAACGGGGAGGAGGTAGCGAGCGTTCATGGTCAGTCGGCTCCGGCCAACGCGGGGGACGCGCGCCTGCGGCGGAAGCGCGCGAGACCCCACAGGCGGAAGCGGTCGAGGTAGAGATAGACGACGGGTGTCGTGTAGAGGGTCAGGAGCTGCGACAGCGCAAGGCCGCCGAGGATGGCGATGCCGAGCGGCCGGCGCATCTCCGCGCCGTCCCCGGCGGACAGCGCGAGCGGCAGCGCGCCGAGGAGCGCCGCCATCGTCGTCATCATGATCGGGCGGAAGCGCACGAGGCACGCCTCGAAGATCGCGTCGCGCGTCGACAGGCCGCGCTCGCGTTCTCCGCTCAGCGCGACGTCGATCATCATGATGGCGTTCTTCTTGACGATGCCGATCAGCAGGATCACGGCGATGAACGCGATGATGGAGAAGTCGGTATTGAACAGCAGGAGCGCGAGGAGCGCGCCGACGCCGGCGGAAGGCAGGGTCGAGAGGATCGTGAGCGGGTGCACGAAGCTCTCGTAGAGCACGCCGAGCACGATGTACACGGTGAGAAACGCCGCGAGGATGAGCCACGGCTGGCTCGACAGCGATGCCTGGAATGCGCGGGCCGTGCCCTGGAACGTGCCGCGGATCGTGGCGGGAACGCCGATGCGCAGCATCTCGCGGTCGATCGCGTCGGTCGCTTGCGAGAGCGAGACGTTCTCGGGCAAGTTGAACGAGACGGTCGACGCGACGAACTGGCCCTGGTGATTCACGCCGAGCGGCGTGCTGGTCGGCCCGTACGTGGCGAACGCGGACAGCGGAACCTGCGCGCCGGACGACGTGCTGACGTAGACGTTGGACAGCGTCTCGGGCGACTGCCAGAACTCGGGCGCCGCCTCCATCACGACGCGATACTGGTTGAGCTTCTCGTAGATGGTGGAGACCTGGCGCTGGCCGAAGAGATCGTTGAGCGTGGTGTCGATCATGCGCGCCGTGACGCCGAGGCGCGACGCCGCATCGCGATCGATGACGACGGTCGTCTGCAAACCCTTGTCCTGCGTGTCGGTGTTGACGTCGGCGAGCTGCGGCAGGTTGGACATCGCGGCACGGATCCGGGGCTCCCATGCGCGAAGCTCGGCGAGGTCGTCCGCCTGCAGCGTGTACTGGTACGACGCGTTGCTCTGCCGCCCGCCGATGCGGATGTCCTGCACCGGATTGAGGAAGAGGCTCGCGCCGGGCTCCTTCGCAAGCTTCGGGCGCAGGCGCGCGATGACCTGGTCGGCCGACTCCCTGCGCTCCTTCAAGGGCTTCAGCGAAATGAACATGAAGCCCGAGTTGCGTTGCGACCCCCCGGTGAAGCCGACGACGTTTTCGACGGCGGGATCGTCCTGGATGATCCGCATGAAGCTCGTGAGCTTGCCGCGCATCGCCTGGAACGAGATGCTCTGGTCGGCCTGGATGCCGCCGACGAGCCGTCCCGTGTCCTGCGTCGGGAAGAAGCCCTTCGGGATGATCACGTACAGATAGACGTTGAGGCACACCGTCGCGAGCAGCACCAGCATGACGAGCGGGCCGTGGCGCAGGCTCCACGCGAGGCTGCCGCGATAGCCGCGCAGCACCAGGGCACCGGCGCGCTCGAGCGCAAGCGCCGCACGGTTGGGCTTGCGCTCGACCGCCGGGCGCAGCAGGCGTGCGCACATCATGGGCGTGGTGGTCAGCGACACGACGAGCGACACGAGGATCGCGGCGGACAGCGTGATCGCGAACTCGCGGAAGAGGCGCCCGACGATGCCGCCCATGAGGAGGATCGGAATGAACACCGCGATGAGCGAGATGCTCATGGCGAGCACGGTGAAGCCGACCTCGCGCGCACCGACGATGGCGGCCTGGTAGGGCTTCATGCCCGCTTCGATGTGGCGCATCGTGTTCTCGAGCACGACGATCGCGTCGTCGACCACGAACCCGGTCGCGATCGTCAGCGCCATCAGCGTGAAGTTGTTCACGGAGAAGCCGGCGAGGTACATGATGCCGAACGTTCCCACCAGGGAAACGGGCACCGCCACGGCCGGGATCAACGTCGCGCGGGCGTTGCGCAGGAAGAGGAACACGACGAGGATCACGAGGCCGACGGCGATCGCGAGCGCGCTCTCGGTGTCCCGCAGCGAAGCGCGGATCGTGGTCGTGCGCTCCATCGCAACCGCGACGTCGATTGCGCTCGGCACCGACGCGCGCAGCGAGGGCAGCAACTCGGAGACCCGATCGACCGTCTGGATGATGTTCGCATTCGGCTGGCGATTGATGATGACCAGGACGGACGGCTTGCCGTTGGCCATGCCGGCGTTGCGCAAGTCCTGCACAGAATCGACGACCTCGGCCACGTCGGGCAGCCGCACGGCGGCGCCGTTGCGATAGGCGACGATCAGCGGAAGGTACTCGGCGGCCGTCTTCGCCTGGTCGTTGGCGTAGATCGTCCACATGCGGTCGCCTTCCTCGACCATGCCCTTGGGCCGGTTGGCGTTCGCCGCCGCAATCGCCGTACGCACGTCCTCAACGCCGATGCCGTACTTGTTGAGCGTCGTGGGGTTGAGCTCGACGCGCACAGCAGGCAGCGAGCTTCCGCCGACGGTCACCTGGCCGACGCCGTCGACCTGCGACAGCTTCTGCGCGAGGATCGTCGACGCCGCGTCGTACATCTGCCCCTGCGTCATCGTCGCCGAAGTCAACGCGAGGATCATGATCGGCGCGTCGGCGGGGTTGACCTTGCGGTACGTCGGATTGTTGGGAAGGCTCGTCGGCAGGAGCGCTCGCGCGGCGTTGATCGCCGCCTGCACGTCGCGCGCCGCGCCGTCGATGTCGCGGCTCAGCTCGAACTGCAGCGTGACGCGCGTGTTGCCGAGCGAGCTGTTCGACGTCATCTCCGTCACGCCCGCGATGCGGCCGAGCGAGCGCTCGAGCGGCGTGGCGACGGTCGCGGCCATCGTCTCCGGGCTCGCGCCCGGCAGCGACGCCTGCACCGAGATGGTCGGGAAGTCGACCTGCGGCAGCGGCGAAACGGGCAGCAGCCCGAACGCGAGCGCGCCCGCGAGCGCGACGGCCGCCGTCAGGAGCGTGGTCGCGACGGGGCGCTCGATGAAGAGCTTCGACGGATTCCACATGACCTAATCCGCGGCCGCGCCGTGCTCCGCGGGCGCATGCGACGGCGTCTTGCGAAAGCGCGCCGCCAGCCGGTCGAAGTAGAGGTAGATCACGGGTGTGGTGAAGAGCGTGAGCGCCTGCGAGAAGATGAGGCCGCCCACCATCGTGATGCCGAGCGGATGCCGCAGCTCGGAGCCTTCGCCCCAGCCGATCATGAGCGGCAGCGCGCCGAGGATCGCCGCCATCGTCGTCATCATGATCGGGCGGAAGCGCAGGAGGCACGCCTGGAAGATCGCCTCGCGCGGCGGCAGGCCCTCGTTGCGCTCGGCGTCGAGCGCGAAGTCGATCATCATGATCGCGTTCTTCTTGACGATGCCGATCAGGAGAATGATGCCGATGATCGCGATGATCGACAGGTCGTTGCCGGTGAGCATCAGCGCGAGCAGCGCGCCCACGCCCGCCGATGGAAGCGTCGACAGGATCGTGATCGGGTGGATGAAGCTCTCGTAGAGGACGCCGAGCACGATGTACATCGTGACGATGGCGGCGAGGATGAGCCACAGCTCGTTGGCGAGCGCTGCACGGAATGCGAGCGCCGCGCCCTGGAAATTGACGGTCACGCTCTGCGGGACACCGAGGCCCGTGCGCGCGGCTTCGACCGCCTGCACGGCATCGCCGAGCGAGCCGCCGCGCGCGAGGTTGAACGACACCGTCGCGGCAGGAAACTGCCCGATGTGATTGATGGCCAGCGGGGCTGCGCGCTCCACGACGCGCGCCACCGTCGACAGCGGGACCTGCTGCGCGGGCTGGCCCGGCACGGTGGAGGTGACGTAGAGATTCTCGAGCGCCGCAGGGCCGCGCTGGAACTCGGACTTCACCTCGAGCACGACGCGGTACTGGTTCGTCTGCGTGAAGATGGTCGAGACGAGCCGCTGCCCGAAGGCGTTGTACAGCGCGTTGTCCACGGCCGCCGGCGTGATGCCGAGGCGGCTTGCCGTCGGGCGGTCGATCTCCACGTACGCCATGAGGCCGCTGTCCGACAAGTCGGAAGCCACGTCCGCGAGATGGCGATCCTGCTGCAGGCGATCGACCAGCTTCGGCACCCATTCCGTGAGATTCGCGGCGTCGGTGCTCTCGACGGTGAACTGGTACTGCGTGCGGCTCACGCGATTCTCGATCGTGAGGTCCTGCACGGGCTGCATGAACAGGGTCACGCCCTGCACGTCGCGAAGCTTCGGCTGCAACCGGCGGATCACCTCGGAGGCGCTCGCATCGCGCTCCGAGCGCGGCTTCAGGTTGATGAGCATGCGGCCGCTGTTGAGCGTGGGGTTGGTGCCGTCGACGCCGATGAACGAGGACAGGCTGGCGACTGCCGGATCCTGCACGACCACCTCGGCGAGCGCCTGCTGGCGCTCGGACATCGCGGCGAACGACACCGTCTGCGGCGCTTCCGAAATGCCCTGGATTGCGCCCGTGTCCTGCACGGGAAAGAATCCCTTGGGAATCGCGATGTAGAGCACGACCGTCACGATCAACGTGAGGATCGCGACCATCAGCGTCATGAACTGGCGGTCGAGCACCCACGCGAGCATCTGCCCGTAGCGGTGGATGATGCGCTCGAACATCGCGCCGCTCCAGCGGTAGAAGCGGGTCTGCTTCTCTTCCGGCGTGTGGCGCAGGAGCTTCGCGCACATCATCGGGGTGAGCGTGAGCGACACCACCGCGGAGATGAGGATCGCCACGGCGAGCGTGATCGCGAACTCGCGGAAGAGCCGGCCGACCACGTCGCCCATGAACAGCAGCGGGATCAGCACCGCGATGAGCGAGAACGTGAGGGAGATGATGGTGAAGCCGATCTGCCTCGTGCCCTCGAGCGCAGCCTCGAGCGGGCTGTCGCCGCGCTCGATGTAGCGCGCGATGTTCTCGATGACGACGATCGCGTCGTCGACGACGAAGCCGGTCGCGATGACGAGCGCCATCAGTGTCAGGTTGTTGATCGAGAAGCCGGCGAGGTACATGACGCCGAACGTGCCGACGATGGACAGCGGCACCGCGACGCTCGGGATGAGCGTGGCCGCAACGTTGCGCAGGAACAGGAAGATCACCATCACCACGAGCGCGACCGCGAGCACGAGCTCGAACTGCACGTCGCGCACGGAGCTTCTGATCGTGTTGGTGCGGTCGGTCAGGATGGTGGTGTCGACGGCGGCCGGCAGCGACGCCTGGAGCTGCGGCAGGAGCTGCTTGACGCGATCGACGACCTGGATGACGTTGGTCCCCGGCTGCCGCTGCACGTTGAGGATGATCGCGGGCGTCGTGTTGGCCCAGGCGGCGAGGCGGTTGTTCTCCGCGCCGTCGACCGTGTCGGCGATGTCCTGCACGCGGATGGCAGCGCCGTTCCTGTAGGCGACGATCAGCGAGCGATATTCCTCGGCGGACTTGAGCTGGTCGTTGGCGTCGATCGTGGATGCGCGATAGGGCCCGTCGAAGCTGCCCTTGGCCTGGTTGGTGTTCGCGTTGGAGATCGACGTGCGCACGTCCTCGAGCGACAGGCCGTACGCCGCGAGCGCTTTCGGGTTCACCTGGATGCGCACCGCGGGACGCTGCCCACCGCTGATGCTGACGAGGCCCACGCCGGGAAGCTGCGAGATCTTCTGCGCGACGCGCGTGTCCGCGATGTCCTGCAGCCTCGTGAGCGGCAGCGTCTGCGAGCTGAGCGCGATCGTGAGGATCGGCGTGTCCGCGGGGTTGACCTTGTTGTAGACCGGCGGGCTGGGCAGGTCGGTGGGGAGGAAGTTCGCCGAAGCGTTGATCGCCGCCTGCACTTCCTGCTCGGCGATGTCGAGCGACAGCGCGAGGCTGAACTGCAGCGTGATCACCGACGCGCCGCCGGAGCTCGTCGACGACATCTGGTTGAGGCCGGGCATCTGGCCGAACTGGCGCTCGAGCGGCGCGGTGATCGACGATGCGGTCACGTCGGGGCTCGCGCCGGGATACAGCGTGACGACCTGGATCGTCGGATAGTCGACCTCCGGCAGCGCCGAGAGCGGCAGCACGCGATACGCGATGATTCCCGCGAGCAGGATCGCCACCATGAGCAACGTCGTGGCGACCGGACGGACGATGAAGAGGCGCGACGGGTTCACTACGGGCCTTTCGCGCCCCCGCCGCCCTTGCCTCCGCCTTCGCCGCCGACCCGGCCTCCGCCTTTGCCTTCGCCACGCGGGCCGCGAGGGCCGCTCTGCTTCGGCGGAGCGACGGCCTGTCCCTCGCGTGTCGTGAGCTCGACCCTGGCGCCTTCGCGCAGCTTGTCCGCACCGTCGACGACCACCATGGCGCCCGGGCGCACGCCGCTCGTCGCGACGGTCGTCTCGCCCTGCTGCGGACCGAGCTTCACCGGCGCGACGGTGACGGTCGAATCGTCCTTCACCACGTACACGAACGTGCCCGGCGTGCCGCGCTGGATGGCGGCGGTCGGAATGAGGGTCGCGTCCTCGAGCGTCTGCGTGAGCATGCGCACGTTCACGAACTGGTTCGGGAACAGCGCCGAGTTCTCGTTCGGGAACTCCGCCTTCATCTTGATCGTGCCGGTGGCCGTGTCGATCTGGTTGTCGGCGGTGATGAGCTTGCCCGTCGCGAGCTTGTTGCGCTGCTCGCGGTCCCACGCCTCGACCACGGTGGGGATGCCTTGCTGCAGGCGCTGCATGACGCGCTGCACGTTGTCCTCGGGAATCGGAAACACGGCGCTCACCGGCTGCAGCTGCGCGATCACGACGATGCCGGTGGTGTCCGACGAGCGCACGACGTTGCCCGGATCGATCTGCCGCAATCCAACGCGGCCGCTGATCGGCGCCGTGACCTTTGCATACGTGAGCTGCAGGCGTGCCTGGTCGACGGCGGACTGGTCGGCCTTGATCGTGGCCTGGTACTGGCGGACGAGCGATTCCTGCGTGTCCACCTGCTGCTTCGCAATCGAGTCCTGCGCAAGCAGCGTCTTGTAGCGCTCGAGGTCGACTTGCGCATTCGCGAGCAGCGCCTGGTCCTTGGCCATCTGACCCTGCGCTTGTCCGAGCTGCACCTCGAACGGACGCGGGTCGATGTCGGCGAGCACTTGCCCCGCTTTGACGAGCTGGCCTTCCTCGAAATAGATCTTCATGAGCTGGCCGTCGACGCGCGGCTTCACCGTGACGATGTTGCGCGGCGTGACGGTGCCGAGCGCATTGAGGTACACGTCGATGTTGCCCTTGCGCACGGGCTCGACGATGACCGGCAGCGCGCGATTGGGATCGAATCCCTTTGCGCCCGCTCCCGGGCCAGGTCCGCCGGACGGCGCCTGCGCACCGGGGCCGGGTGCCGCGGCGGTGCGGTTCGACCACCAGTACCAACCGCCTGCTGCAACCGCGATGAGCACGAGGATTGCGACGATCCAGCGCCACGCCGAGCGCTTGCGTGGCGCTTCGTACGTGGGCGGGTCGTAGCTTTCGACCGCCGGAGCGGAGGTCGTGCGCGGGGGAGGCGGGCTGATCGTGGCCATGGTTTTCTTGTGAAATGCTCTAACCCACGGATTCTGCGGGCACGCGAAGGTTCCGTCGCAACCGAATTGTTGCGATCTGTTACAGCTTACGCCGGCTGGTGGACGGCCCGCCGATGTCCACCGGCGTCTGTAGAATACCGGCGCAATGACCGTCCTCACGACCCGCCTCGATCCGCGCTCCGACGAGTTCAAGACGAACGCGTCGTTGATGCGCGACCTCGTCGCCGACCTGCGTGCGAAGACGGATGAAGTTGCCCGCGGCGGCAGCGAGGAGAGCCGCCAGCGTCACCTGTCGCGCGGCAAGCTGCTGCCGCGCGACCGCATCGGCGCGCTGGTCGATCCCGGCTCTGCAATGCTCGAGCTCTCGCCGCTCGCCGCGTACGGCATGTACGGCGGCGACGTGCCCTCGGCGAGCATCATCACCTGCATCGGCCGCGTCGCCGGACGCGAGTGCGTGATCGTGGCGAACGACGCGACCGTCAAGGGCGGCACGTACTACCCGATGACCGTCAAGAAGCACCTGCGCGCGCAGGAGATCGCGCGCGAGAACCGCCTGCCGTGCATTTACCTCGTTGATTCGGGCGGCGCCTTCCTGCCCGAGCAGGACAACGTCTTCCCCGATCGCGACCATTTCGGTCGCATCTTCTACAACCAGGCGACGATGTCCGGCCTCGACATCCCGCAGATCGCGGTGGTGATGGGATCGTGCACCGCGGGCGGCGCGTACGTGCCTGCGATGTCGGACGAGACGATCATCGTCAGGAACCAGGGCACGATATTCCTCGGCGGGCCGCCGCTCGTGAAAGCGGCGACGGGCGAGGAGGTGACCGCGGAGGACTTGGGCGGCGGCGACGTCCACACGCGCATCTCGGGCGTGGCCGACCACCTTGCCGAGAACGACGCGCACGCGCTGCACATCGCCCGGCGCATCGTCGCCAACCTCAACGGCGTCAAGTCGGTGGGGCTTGCGGTGCAGGCGCCCGCGGATCCGCGGTACGACGCCGAGAGCGTGTACGGCGTCATTCCGAGCGACACGCGGAAGCCCTACGACGTGCGTGAGGTCATCGCACGCGTCGTCGACGCCTCCGCGCTCGACGAGTTCAAGCAGCGCTACGGCGCAACGCTCGTCACGGGCTTTGCGCACATCCATGGCTACCCGGTTGGCATCGTCGCCAACAACGGGATCCTGTTCTCCGAGTCGGCGCAGAAGGGCGCGCACTTCATCGAGCTCTGCGCGCAGCGCGGCATCCCGCTGGTGTTCCTGCAGAACATCACGGGCTTCATGGTCGGGCGCAAGTACGAGCACGACGGCATCGCGCGTCATGGCGCGAAGATGGTGACGGCCGTGGCATGCGCGAACGTGCCCAAGTTCACGGTGATCATCGGCGGCAGCTTCGGCGCGGGCAACTACGGCATGTGCGGGCGCGCGTACGGTCCGCGCTTCCTGTGGATGTGGCCGAATGCGCGCATCTCGGTCATGGGAGGCGAGCAGGCGGCTTCCGTGCTCGCGACCGTGCGCCGCGATGGCATGAACGCGCAAGGCAAGGCGTGGAGCAAGGAGGACGAGGAAGCGTTCAAGTCCCCGATTCGTGCGCAGTACGAGACGCAGGGGCACCCCTACTATGCGACGGCGCGACTCTGGGACGACGGCGTGATCGACCCGGCGCAGACGCGGCGCGTTCTCGGGCTCGCGTTGTCCGCTTCGCTCAATGCGCCCATCGAGAAGACGCAATTCGGCGTGTTTCGCATGTGATGTTCAAGAAGATCCTCATCGCCAACCGCGGCGAGATCGCCTGCCGCGTCGTCAAGACCGCGCGCCGCATGGGCGTGCGCACCGTCGCCGTGTACTCCGAGGCCGACGCCAGCGCGCGGCACACGCGGCTCGCCGACGAAGCCATTCTCATCGGGCCGCCGCCTGCACGCGAGAGCTATCTCGACATCGCGCGCATCATCGACGCGGCGAAGCAGACGGGCGCGCAAGCGATTCACCCCGGCTATGGATTTCTTTCGGAGAACGAGGCGTTTGCGGCGGCCTGCGACGCGAACGGGATCGTGTTCATCGGACCGCCCGCATCGGCGATCCATGCGATGGGCAGCAAGAGTGCGGCGAAAGCGCTCATGGAGAAGGCGCCGGTTCCCCTGGTGCCCGGTTACCACGGCATCGATCAGGACGCGGCGCTGCTGAAGACGGAGGCCGACCGCATCGGCTACCCGGTGCTGCTGAAGCCGTCCGCCGGCGGCGGCGGCAAGGGCATGCGGGTCGTGAACGCGCCCAACGAGTTCGCGGAGGCACTCGCGTCGTGCAAGCGCGAGGCGCTGTCGAGCTTCGGCGACGACCAGGTGCTCATCGAGCGCTACGTGACGCGCCCGCGCCACGTCGAGATCCAGGTGTTCGCCGACACGCACGGCAACTGCGTGCACCTGTTCGAGCGCGATTGCTCGGTGCAGCGTCGTCATCAGAAAGTGATCGAGGAAGCGCCCGCGCCTGGCATGACGGACGCGCGCCGTCGCGCCATGGGCGAGGCCGCGGTCGCTGCCGCACGCGCGGTGAGCTACGTCGGGGCAGGGACGGTCGAGTTCATCGCCGACCAGGACGGGCGCTTCTACTTCATGGAGATGAACACGCGCCTGCAGGTCGAGCATCCGGTCACCGAGATGATCACCGGACAGGACCTCGTCGAGTGGCAACTGCGCGTGGCGTCCGGCGAGCCGCTGCCCGTGACGCAGGAGCAGCTGCGCATCCGCGGCCACGCCGTGGAGGCTCGCATCTACGCGGAGGATCCCGACCGCGGCTTCCTGCCTTCGACCGGCAGGCTCGTGCACCTCGCGCCGCCTGCGGAGTCGCTGCACGTGCGCGTCGATACCGGTGTGGAGCAGGGGGACGAGATCACGCCGTTCTACGATCCGATGATCGCCAAGCTCATCGTGTGGGACGAGACGCGCGATCTCGCATTGGCGCGCATGCTGCAGGCGCTTGCGCAATATCGCATCGTCGGCGTTGCCAACAACGTCGAGTTCCTGTCGCGGCTCGTCGCATGTCCCGCGTTTGCGCAAGCCGACCTCGACACGGGCCTCATCGAGCGCGAGCGCTCGTTCCTGTTTCCCGAGACGCACGACGCGCCCGACCAGGCGTATCTCATCGCGGCTCTTGCAACGCTGCTGCGCGAGGACGCGGAAGCGCGGCGCGTCGATCGCGCGAGCGGCGATCCGTACTCGCCGTGGCGCATGAGCGACGGCTGGCGGCTCAATTCACTCTCCGAGCGCAAGCTCGCGTTCCGCTTCGGCGACGTCGAGCGGACGGTGATCGTCGGCTACGGGGACGGCGGCTACACGCTTCGCATCGACGAGGTTGCCGTTCCCGCCCGCGGCGAGCTCGGTCCCAACGGCACGTTGCGGGCGGAGCTCGGCGGCCGCAGGCTCGACGCGAGCGTGGTCGTCGCCGGTGAGAAACGCCACGTGTTTCTCGACGGCAGAAGCTATCAATTGTCGCGTGTCGATCCCTTGCATCACGGCAGCGAGGGACAGGGCGCCGAAGGCGGTCTCGTCGCGCCGATGCCCGGCAAGGTCATCGCGTGGCTCGCGCAGCCGGGCGTCGAGGTCGCGAAGGGCGCGCCGCTCCTCATCCTCGAAGCGATGAAGATGGAGCACACGATCACGGCGCCCGCCGCGGGAACGCTCAAGTCGTTCCGGTTTGCCGTGGGCGAGCAGGTGACGGAAGGCGCCGAGCTCGTGGACTTCGCGAAGAAGTCATGAGTCTTCCCTCGTCGGTACGCATCGTCGACGTCGGGCCGCGCGACGGCCTGCAGAACGAAAAGACGGCGATCGCGACCGACGTGAAGGTCGGCCTCGTGGATCGGCTGACGGACGCGGGCGTTCCGTCCATCGAAGCGGCGTCGTTCGTCTCCCCGAAATGGGTGCCGCAGATGGCCGACGGTGCCGAGGTCATGGCGCGCATTCGACGCAAGCCCGGCGTGCACTACCCCGTGCTCGTTCCGAACATGAAAGGCTTCGAGGCGGCGCTTGCCGCGAAGGTCGAGGAGGTCGCCGTCTTCGCGTCGGCGTCCGAGTCGTTTTCCCAGCGGAACATCAACGCGTCCATCGCCGAGAGCCTCGCACGCTTCGAGCCGGTGATGCGTGCCGCGCGCGAGCACGGCATTCGCGTGCGCGGCTACGTATCCTGCACCCTCGGCTGCCCGTACGAAGGCGAGATCGCGCCCGCAGCGGCGGCCGCCGTCACGAAGGCGCTGCACGACATGGGCTGCTACGAAGTGTCGGTGGCCGACACGATCGGCGTCGGCACGCCGGGCAAGACCAAGGCAATGATCGAGGCTTGTGCGGCGCACGTGCCGATCACCGCGCTCGCGGGCCACTATCACGACACGTATGGGCAGGCGCTGGCGAACATCTACGCATCGCTGGAAATGGGCATGGCCGCTTTCGACAGCTCGGTCGCGGGTCTCGGCGGCTGCCCGTATGCGAAGGGCGCGACGGGCAACGTCGCCACGGAGGACGTCGTGTACATGCTGCATGGACTCGGCATGGAGACCGGCATCGACCTCGACCGCCTGATCGATGCGGGCGAGTATATTTGCGCGGCGCTCGGGCGCGCGACCAACTCGCGCGTTGCCCGCGCATTGCTCGCGAAGCGCTGACGCTTCCAGGTACCCGGCGTGCGGTCGCTCGCCATTCCGGCGTCGCGCCGGCGCGTTAGACGCCTACACCGGAAATCCTGTGGCATCCTTGACGAGGAAGGGCTATGAAACCGCTCGAGCTGACGCTGGCCATCGGTGACTACGACCATACGCGCGATGTCGCGCATGGCGTGGTGCGTGCCGAAGCGATCGCGCTGCGCTGGCTCAACCTTCCGGTGGAGGAGATCTTCTACCGGTTCATCAAGTATCGCGAATGGGACATTTCCGAGATGTCCTTCGGCAAGTTCGCCGCCTTCATGGCGAGCGACGACCGCCGCTTCGTCGCCATTCCCGTGTTTCCGTCGCGCGTATTCCGGCTGTCCTCTTTCTATGTCAACACGCGTGGCCGCATCCGCTCGGCCGACGATCTTGCCGGCGCGCGCATCGGCATTCCCGAGTGGGGTCAGACCGCCTCGATCTACACACGCGGCTACATTGCGCACGAGCTCGGCGTGCCGTTGACCGAAATCGAGTGGGTCCAGGCGGGCGTCAACCAGGCGGGCCGCGTCGAGAAGACGCAGTTCACGTTTCCGCAAGGTGTCCGTTATCGCAGCGAGCCTGCGCGCACCCTCGACGAAATGCTGCAGGCGGGCGCAATCGACGTCGCGCTGACGGCGCGGCCCCCGCGCTCGTTCAGCGAAGGCAGCGATGCGGTCACGCGCCTCTTTCCCGACTTTCGCGCGCGCGAAGACGCGTACTTCCGCAAGACCGGCGTATTCCCGGTCATGCACGTGCTGGCAATGAAGCGCGAAGTGTACGAAGCGCATCCGTGGATCGCCATGAATCTCATGAAGGCGTTCGAGGAGGCGAAGGCGCGCTCGCTGGTCCGGCTCTCCGATATCACCGCTTCGCACCTGCCGCTGCCGTGGATACCCGACTACCTGGGCTCCGTGCGCGAGCTCATGGGCGTCGATCCGTGGCCGTATGGCATCGAGCCCAATCGCAGGACGCTCGAGGCATTTCTGCAATTCGCATTCGAGCAGGGCATCTGCCAGCGCCAGCTCGCGCCGGCCGATCTGTTCGTGCCGGAAGTGCAAACCACGTTCAAGGTGTGACGATGAGAAACATCGCCTGCTCGTTCTTGGTCGCGTTGTGCATCGTCGCGTCCGGTGCACACGCGCAGTCGTATCCCGCGCGCCCGATCCATCTCGTCGTTGCGATTCCGCCCGGCGGCGCCCCCGACATCGCCGCGCGCATCATCGCGGAGAGGCTCTCGCAAACCATGGGGCAGGCGTTCGTCGTCGACAACAAGCCGGGTGCCAACGGCAACATCGCCGCGGAATTTGTCGCGAAGGCGCCGCCGGACGGTTACACGCTGCTGCTCGGCCAGGACAGCATCTTCGTCATCAACCCTTACCTGTACAAGAAGATGCCGGTCGACGTGCGCCACGCGCTCGTGCCCGTGAGCCCGGTTGCGACCAATGCCTTCGTGCTCGCGATCAACCCGTCGGTGCCCGCGAAGACGTTCCAGGAGTTCATCGAGATCGCGCGCAAGTCCAATCCGCCGCTCACCTACGCTTCCGGCGGCAACGGCAGCCAGCATCACCTCATGATGGAGATGCTGAAGCAGCGCGCCGGCATCGAGCTCATGCACGTGCCGTACAAGGGCGGGGCACCGGCGACGACGGCGACGCTCGCCGGCGAAACGCAAGTCATGTTCTCCGGTACGTCGGTCTCACCGCAGGTGAAGGCCGGCAAGCTGCGGGCGATCGCCTCGTCGGGTGCCAAGCGCTCCGAAGCGTTCCCGGATGTGCCCGCGATCGGCGAGTTCTACCCGGGATACGACGCGACGATCTGGCTCGGCTTGTTCGCGCCGGCAGGCACGCCCGAGCCGATCATGGATCGCTTGCGCGCGGAAGTCGGCATGGCGCTCGCCTCGCCCGAAGTGCGCCAGAAGCTGAACACGGCGGGCGGATTGCAGCCGCTCGCTCTGAAGCCGCCGGAGTTCGCGGCCCTCATTGAAAGCGACTCTGCCAAATACGGAAAGCTGGTGCGTGAGCTAGGAATCACGCTCGACTGATCGGGACGTACCCTCTTGAGTGTCTCGCGGCAGTTAATAGGGTACGTCCCTATTCCGCCGCCTTCTCCAACTCCGCCACCATCCGCGCGACGCGCGTTTCGAGCGCTTCGTTGGTCAGGCTTTCGCGGAACATCTCGACCAGCAGCGGAAATGCGAACGGCGTGGCGCGCCGCGGCCGCAGCAGCACCGCACGGCTTCCGCGCAGGCGCGTGAGCGCGGCCGCGAGGCGCGGCGCCTCGAGCCTGCGCTCCAGCACTTCACGCACGGCCTGCTTCAACAGCGGATTGTCGCGGTCGTACTCGGCGAAGACGTTGTAGAGCAGCGCGCTCGATGCCTGCAGCTGGCGCTGCGGATGCGGATCTCCCGGGAAGCCCTGGAACACGAGGCCCGCCACGCGCGCGATCTCGCGGAAGTGACGGCGTCCGAGCTCCGTGAAGTTGAGGCCCGAGAGGATGTCGCGCTCGACGTCGTGCGCGGACAAGAGCTTGCCAAGCGTGCCGAGATCCAGTGCCACCGGCCCCGGCGAGACGAGCCCGAACCCGTAGTCGTTGGCGGACAGGCTGAACGTCGCGGGCACGATCGACGCGAGGCGATACGAGAACAGCGTCGCCAACCCGAAGTGGGCGAGGCGACCCTCGAAGGGATAGAAGAAGAGACCGTGCCCTTCGCGCGTCGAGATGGCCTCGACCAGCCACTCGCGGTCGCCGGGCAGCGCCGACCACCGTGCCTGCAGGTCGAGCAGCGGCTTCACGCGCTGCAATTCCGGCGAGTCGAACTGGCCGCGCGCGGCCTGCGCGATGAGTGCGCGCGTGGCGTCGGCAAGCTCGCTCGTGAGCGCCATCTTGCTGCCCATCCAGCGCGGCACCTTGGCCGACTTGACGGCCGCCGGCTTGACCCACGCCGTGAGCTCGCGAACGCGGATGAATTCCACGACGCGCCCGGCAAATGCAAAGCAGTCGCCCGGCTTGAGCGATGCGACGAAGCTCTCCTCGACGTGCCCCAGCCTGGCCCCGTTGCGGAACTGCACGGTGATCGACGCGTCGCTCACGATCGTGCCGATCGACATGCGATGACGGTGTGCGATGCCGCGATCCGGCACGCGCGCCACGCCATCGTCGCCGATCACGACGCGCCGGTATTCGGGATACGCGTTGAGGCTCGCGCCGCCGTGCACGACGAAGTCCAGCGCCCATTGCCACTCGGCGTCGGCCATCGATGCGTATGCATTCGTCGTGCGCACTTCCTGGCGCAGCATGGCGGGAACGAAGCCGCCGCCGAGCGCGCACGTGACCAGGTGCTGCACCAGCACGTCGGGCGCATCGACGACCGGATACCGCGGCTCGATGCGCCGCGCCTCGGCCGCCGTGCGCGCGGCAGCCGCTTCGACGAGCTCGAGCGCCTGCGTGGGCACGACGGTGATGCGCGAGATCTCGCCGGGCCGATGACCGCTGCGGCCCGCGCGCTGCAGCAGGCGCGCCACACCCTTCGGGCTTCCGATCTGCAGCACCTGGTCGACGGGCGCGAAGTCGACGCCGAGATCGAGGCTCGACGTGCAGACCACGGCCTTCAAGCGCCCGTCGCGCAATCCGCCCTCGACCCAGTCGCGGACCTCGCGCTCGAGCGAGCCGTGATGCAGCGCGATGAGACCCGCCCAGTCGGGGCGCGCTTCGAGGATGGCCTGGTACCACGTCTCGGTCGCCGAGCGCACGTTGGTGAACACGAGCGTGGACCGCGCATGATCGATGGCGCGCACGACCTCCGGCAGCATCGACAGGCCAAGGTGGCCCGCCCATGGAAAACGCTCGATCGTCCTGGGCAGCGCGCTCGCGATCTCGATCTTCTTGGTGTCGAGGCCGCGCACGATGCGCGCGGGCCTGCGCGTGCGCGACCCCGATCAGGCACCGCAGCGCTTCGTCGAGGTTGGCGAGCGTGGCGGACAAGCCCCAGGTCCGCAATTCCGGACGCAAGCCGCGCAGCCGCGCAAGCGCGAGCTCGGTCTGCACGCCTCGCTTGCTGCCCATGAGCTCGTGCCATTCGTCGACGACGATGGCCGTCAGGTGTGCGAACCGGTCGCGCCAATCCGGGCGCGACAGCATGAGCGTGACGCTCTCCGGCGTCGTGACGAGCGCCGTGGGCATGCGCTGCACCTGGCGGGCGCGCGCGGATGAGGACGTGTCGCCGGTGCGCACGTCGACGGCCCAATGCGGATTCAGTGCCTCGGCAGCACGCGTGAGCGCGACGCCGGTGTCGCTCGCCAGCGCCCGCAAGGGTGTGATCCAGAGGAGCGACAGCGGGGGTGGGTCATCGGCCGCCCCGCGCGGGCCCAGCACCATCGGTCCGAGCGCCGCCGCGTACGTCTTGCCCATGCCGGTGGGCGCGTGAACGAGCCCGCTCTCGCCAGCCGCGAATGCGGACCAGACCTCTTCCTGGAAGGGAAAGGGCGCGAAGCCGAGGGAGGCGAACCAGTCGCGGATCGGGGCGAACGAGTCCGCTGCGTTACGGAGGACGTGCAGGCGTGTGGCAGCGAGTCTAGGATCGCGTGGGCCCGCAATGGATGGCCGATCGCCAGCGACGACAGGAGTGCGGAATGCCGGTCGCCTCGTACACGCGGTGCTCGAAGCTGGCGGCATCCAGCGAAACGCCGTATCTGACTGAGAATGGGCACACCTTGGCCATCGACCCCGCAGCCGCGCGCGCATCGGCCCGCCGAGCTCACGCACGCCGTGTACATCGGAAAGATGCGCTCGACACCCTGCCTGCGCGGCGAACGAGGCTGGCCACTGCACGGCGCAATGGGCTATTGTAGAGGACAGAGATCGCCTTCCCCGATCAGTTGCACCGAGTCCAGTGATCAAAGAAGCCGCGAAGCCGGACGTCCAACGCCGCCTCCGAGCGGTGCTGTTCGTCGACGTCGTCGATTCGGTTCGCCTCATTCGACCGACGAAACGGGGACCGTCGGTCGGTGGCGTGCATTTGCCAACGACGTCCAGGACCACGACCTGCCTCGGTTCGGCGGGCGACGCGTCAAGCTCACGGGCGACGGGATGCTGCTCGAATTCGAGAGCACGGTCAGCGCGGTCGAGTGCGCCATTGCCATCCAGCAGCGGCTCGCCGCGAGCGAGGCGGCGATCGATGGCGGCAAGTCGAATCCGCGTGCGCATGGGCATGCACGTGTCCGACGTGATCACCGATGAGTTCGACATCTATGGCGATGGCGTGAATCTGGCGGCGCGGCTACGCGATCTCGGTGGGCCGGACGAGATCGTCGTGTCCGCCGCCGTGCGCGACCAGCTCACCGATGGACTGGGCGTTTTGATCGAGGACCTCGGTGAACGCAAGCTGAAGGGATTCGACCGCGACGTATCCGCGCATTCCGTGCGTCGCCGCCGGGACCGACGCCGGCGCAATCCGCCGATCGTCGCCGCCGCGCGGGTGACAAGCCCGCGATCGCCGTCCTGCCGTTTCGCAACCTGTCGGGAAATCCCGCGCAACGATTTCCTCGGAGAGCTCATTGCCGAAGACGTCATCGCCGACCTGTCGCGGTTCTCCGATCTCTTCGTGATTTCGCGGCTGTCGACCGCTCCGTTCCGGGACCGCTCGCTCGAACCACGTCAAGTCGCGGAGGTTCTCGGGGTCGGATACGTCCTGCCGGCAACTTGCATGCCGCGACAGCGCGAGTTCCGTGTGAGGTGGAGCTCACGGAGGCTGAGAACGGTCGAGCCATCTGGGCAGACCGGTTCGAAGGATCCTTGGCAACATCTTCGAGCGTGCAGGACCGGATGTCGATCCAGATCACGACGCGCGTTCTTCCGCAGCTTCGGCAGACTGGAGCTCACGCGAGCACGCGCGAAGCGGCCGGAGGATCTCACCGCCTACGAGCTCACGTTGCGCGCCATCGACTATCTGCATCGAGGCGACGCCGCAAGATCTCGATCGAGCGCAAGCAATGCTGTTGGCGGCGATTGCCGCCGATCCCAACTATGGAGCTCCTCATGCGTGGCTTGCCCGACTGCACGTGCTGCGCGTGGGTCAGGGGCTCAGCGTGTCGACTCGGCGCGCGAAGCCGGCGAAGCCGATCGTCACATCGAAGCCGCGCTCGAGCGCGAGCGACAACGATTCATGGGCACTGTCGGTGCACGGACTCGTCGCCGCCTATCTGCACAAGGATCTCGACCTGGCGCAGACTCACTACGACCGAGCGCTTGCACTCAATCCCAGCGCCGTGTCGGCATGGGCGTGGAGCGCGTCGGCCAACGCATGGCTCGGTAACGGCGAAAAGGCGACGGAACTCGTGCAGCGAGCCATCTCGCTTTCGCCGTTCGATCCGCACATGTACGTTTTCGCGGCCATCGCCTGCACGGCCGCAGCCGTTGCGGGAAACTATGACGATGCAATCGAGTGGGGCCGCCGTTGCCTGCGCGAAAATCGCGGGTCATCTTGCGACCCACAAGGTGATGACGATCGCACTCTCCCTTTCCGGGCGCGAGGACGAGGCCCGGACTGCGGCCGGCGGAGTTGCTTGCGCTCGAGCCGGGCCTGACGGTTTCGGGATTCCGCAACCGGTACCCGGGGAGTCAGAGCGCGCATATCGATCGGTTTTGCGAGGCGTTGGCCTCTGCCGGGATACCTCGCTAGAAGACGACAGGCTGGCCGCATTGGCAACGTGCGGGTGCCAGCCGGATGCGATGACAAGTTGCCGCACAGGGGAAACGTATGCAACCACTCAAGCCCAGCTTCGCGAACGACTCCGCGGATTCCGCCGATTCCGCCGATTCCGCTGATTCGGCCGACTCGGCTGATTCGGCCGATTCTGCAGACAGCGCAGACAGTGGCGGATTGTCCTCGTACTCCGGCCGACGAGCCAGCTCGATGCTGTTCGGCGCGCTTTGGTCGACACAAGGCGAATTGACGCGCGGGATCAGTGGGATCGGTAGCCCGATCAAGACTCCGAGCGCCCTTACGTCCGATCAGGCGCTCGCGCGCTCGGCGGCCAGCACCCGCGCGTCGCAGTATGTCTTCGAGTTCCTCAATGCGTTGACGTTCACGGCGGGCGTCCCGAACGCGACGCTTGCTTGCGCCGCCGTCGCGGGCGGGGGTGCCGCCCCGGCGAGTTTGATAATGGCGCCTCCCACCTACGAGCCGGCGGCGGCACCGGGGAGTAGCACCGCACTGCTCGAAGCCGAGTTGCAAAAAGTCCTGGACATGGCAGTGCTGAGGCGCGACAGGATGAGCGAAATTCTCGTCCAGGTGAAAAGGCCGACCGCCTTTTACGCGATGGTGCTCAACCTGCAGCCTTGGCGGTATCGCTACACGCTCGAGCTTTTCGCGACCGTATTCCGGCTGTCGACGCTGGTCACGATGCAGTTCAAGCATCATTTCAGGGTGATCCGGCCGGGCGACCGATCGGTGCTGGTGCAGCCCGTGCTGCTGAACCCCGGGCACTGGACGTATCCGGCGGGCCACGCGGCGCAGAGCTACTTTGCGAGCGCCATACTGACGAACCTCACGGCAACCGCGCTACCTGGACCTGACGTCGCCAACCAGCTCGACAAGCTCGCCGCGCGCATCTCGGAGAATCGCGTGGTGGCCGGCGTGCACTATCCGGAGGACATCGCAAAGGGTAAGGCATTGGGGCAGAGCCTCGCCGTCATGCTGGAGTACCGGGCGACCGCAGCCACATCCGCGCTCAATTGGCTCTTTCGCCAAGCGCGGAGTGAATGGGTCTGATCACTTCACGCGCAGTAACGTGCCCAGTGCGTTGATCGCGCCACGACCCTTCAGATGGATCCAGATGGCAGGGTTGTTCTGCTTGTGCGGCTGTGCGGGATCGAGAAGCTGGTGAGCGCTGGGCACCAGCGTGCGGGTGTTCAGCGCAGCGCCCTTGACGATGTGACGACGCAGCGTGGCATTGGGAAGCGGCTTCGGTGCCGGATCCGTCGCATGAAGGAGTCGATGCAATTGCAGGACTAGCGCGGCGAGTCCGCTGACGTGGGGAGCCGCCGCGCTCGTGCCGGCCATTCGCGTGTCCATCGATCGGAGCAGCGACGCACTCAGAACGCCGTGACTCCTGACATTGTCGGCGGACGGGGCGACGAGCTCCGGTTTGCGGCGGGATCGTCTGCCCTTGGTCGCCCGTGTCGGACCACATGCCGAATAGTCGGGAATCTCGTTGGTTGCGGCGTTGAACGCCCCGACGGCGATAGTCTTGCGTCCCGTGGCGATGCCCGTCACCGTGTATGCGGGGGCGGCGCGCACGGGATCGAATCGCGACTGCCGTCGCCGAAGCGCGGCGTCGGGCCGGTTCTCGTCACGTTCGATCCAGGCGTGAAATACTGCGCGCACGCTGCCGCGGTTTTCGAGTCTCACCTTCCAGGTACCGAAGGGTGCGGCGGCCAACGAGGTGCTGAGGGGGGGCAACGGTCCGGGCACCGTAGGCCGTAGTGAAATCGTGATGTGCGTATCCTTGTTGCCCACGTCCTTGGGAACGTAATCCACCCAACCTACGATCGTGGTTCCGATCTTGAGATTGAACGGACTGTTCGTCGGCTTGATAGGACCCAGTTCACTCCCTCCTGGCGGAGTCACATAGAGCCACAGAAGTCCGTCCCCATTGGACCAAAGGTCGAGCAGGTTGAGCGTGGGGTCATCAGGCGGCACAAACCAGGCGAGCGACTCCGACGGGTACGGCGCCACTGCGGCATGCGCGAGCGCACCTTCGACATGGCAATTGGCGCCAAAGCCATTGCCGGCTGCGAGCACGATTGCGCGATTGGGATCGGCGAGCTGGTCGTCGAGCGCTTGCTCTTGCTGCGAGGATCCATCGTGGGGACCGCGGTAGCCGCCGTAGCTGATGTTGACGACCGCCGGCTTGCCCAGCAGTTTTGCGCGACTGAACACGTACTCGGCGCCTTCTACCAGGCACTTCGAGAGCGCGAGGCCGCCCAGATCGACAACATCGCGCGGCAGCTGCACGAATATGATGTCGGCAGCGGGCGCGACCCCTTCGGCGCCGAACATCGAGCCGCCGTTGCCTGCCGCGATGTCCATCACGTGCGTTCCATGTGCGCCCACGTCGTTCTGCCTGTAGTCGATCGCCGCATGGACGCGGTCCTCGTCGATGATGCCGTTCGCCGTGTGCGTTGCGAGAGCCTTGTCGATCCAGGTGTCCACGCCAAGCGGAGCCGGGAGATTCACGAGCTCATAGCCGTATCCAAAGTCGGTCGGACGACTCCAACCCTTTGCCGGGTCCTTCGCGACCGGCGATTGGTCCCACATGAAGAGCACCCGCGATTGCAGCACATTGCGCGCGATGAAGCTTCGATTCGCGATCGCACATCCGTCATCGATGATGCCGATGACGACACCGCTTCCATCGACCTTACGGCCGTTGATCATGCGGTCCGCGGGCAGGTTGATGTCTCCCAACGCGCCGCCACGGCAGGGTGACAACGGCATTGCAAGCTCCACGCGCCTGATGACCTCCTTCGCGTCGAGGATCTTGATAAGCGCTTTCTTGAGTCCCTCGATATCGGGAGCCGGATCCAACGCCGGTCCGGGAACTCGCGGAATCGGCAGCGTGGCCGTCACAAAGCGCGCCGATCTTGCCGACTCGGAGTCGTTGGCGGAATTCAGGTAGTGCCGAGGGACGATCAGACCCAGGGACTCGAGCACGTTCCACACACTCACGCTGTTCACTTTCGTGTTGAGCTCGATGTGCAGCGGAATCAAGTAGTCGCGGCGGCCAGTCTTGTCGGGCTCCCCCAGCGTGTAAAGGCGCACCGGGTCGTTCTGTTTCAGCAGGCTATAGGCGACACGCAGGAGGGGGTCGATCGGCGGATCGCGTGGAGTAAAGGTGTCGTCGGAATCCAACGTAACGCTTCCGACAGGGGCAAGGATCGGCGCGATGTGGGTGGAACCGGTGCCGGTATACACAGGCGGCGGAGAATCGGACACGCGAGCGCGGCGTCCGCGAACCCATGCCCAGAACCTTCTGCATAGCGAGCGTTCCGGCATCTCGTTCTCCCCCGGGCACGAACCGTCGGAGAACGATTATGGGCGCGCCGGAACCCCGCCGCAACGCGAATAGTCGCCCGTCGCTACACCACCACCTTCACCACCGCCGGCTTCGGCGCCGCCGCCGGCGCACGGAACGCCGCCAACAGCGCCGCCTCCCGCGTCTTCGCCGTCTTGAGGTGCGCTTCCTTCACGTGCCCGTACCCGCGGATGTGCTCGGGAACGGACGCGAGCTCGACGGCCGTCGCGTGATTCTGCGGCGAGAGCTTCGCGACGAGCTCGTCGACGAGCCTTTCGTACTCGACGATCAGCGCACGCTCGACCTTGCGCTCCTCGGACCGTCCGAAGACGTCGAGCGCGGTGCCGCGGTATCTGCGCATCTTCGCGAGCACGCGGAACGCCTTCATCATCCACGGCCCGTACACGCTCTTTTTCGGCACGCCGGTGACCGGGTCGGGCTTGTTGAAGATCGGGGGCGCCAGGTTGAACGTGAGCTTGTAGTCGCCTTCGAACTGCGCTGCGACGCGCTTCTCGAATCCCGTTTCCGTGTACAGCCGCGCGACCTCGTACTCGTCCTTGATGGCGAGGAGCTTGAAGTAGTAGCGGGCGACGGCTTCGGTCAGCTCCGCGATGCCGGGCATGACGCGCGACTCCGCCTCGCGCACTTTCGCGACGAGCGTCTCGTAGCGCTTCGCATACGCCGCGTCCTGGTAGTCGGTGAGGAACTTGACGCGACGCGCGATCGTCTCGTCCAGCGATTCCGACAGGCGCAACGACTCGGGGCGCGCCGTCGCGGGCATGGCTGCGGCCATCACCTTCGCGGGATCGACGGCGGCAAGCCGCCCCCAGCGGAACGCAAGCTTGTTGGACTCGACGGCGGCGGCATTGATCTCGATCGCCGACATGATCGCGGCCTCGCTCACGGGAATGAGCCCGCGCTGGTAGGCGTAGCCGACCATGAAGAGGTTGGTCGCGATCGAGTCGCCCATCAGGGCCGTGGCGAGCTTGGTCGCATCGAGGAACTCGGCGTCGCCCGGGCCGACGGCGTCCTTGATCTCCTGCTCCATCGAGCCCAGCGGGAACTTGAGGTCGGGCTCGCGCGTGAATTGCGCGGGCATGACGAGCGCCGTGTTGACGAGCGCCTTGGTCACGCCCTTCTGCATCTTGGCGAGCGCCTCGTTGCCCACGCTCGTCAGGATGTCGCATGCGAGGATGAGCGAGGCTTCGCCTGCGGCGATGCGCGTCGCATACAGCTTCTCCGGCGTGTCGCCGATGCGCACGTGCGACACGACGGCGCCGTTCTTCTGCGCGAGGCCCGTCATGTCGAGCACGCTGCACCCCTTCGACTCCAGGTGCGCGGCCATGCCGAGGAGGGCGCCGATGGTCACGACACCCGTGCCGCCGACACCGGTGACGAGGATGTTGTACGGCTCGACGGTGCTGGGCCGCGAGGGCTCGGGAAGCGCGCCGAAGTCCACGGCCTCCGCCTTCGGCGGCTTGCGCAGCGTGCCGCCTTCCACCGTGACGAACGAAGGACAGAAGCCCTTGACGCACGAATAGTCCTTGTTGCACGACGACTGGTCGATCGCGCGCTTGCGCCCGAACTCGGTCTCGATCGGCACGACCGACACGCAGTTCGACTGCACGCCGCAATCGCCGCAGCCCTCGCACACGAGGTCGTTGATCACGACGCGCTTGGCGGGATCGGCGAACTTGCCGCGCTTGCGGCGACGGCGCTTCTCCGCCGCGCATGTCTGGTCGTAGATCAGCACGGTGGCGCCGGCAACATCGCGCAGCTCGCGCTGCACGGCATCGAGCTCGTCGCGGTGATGGATGCGGATGTCGCTCGAAAAGTAGCCGCTCGGATACTTCTCCGGCTCGTCGGTGACGACGACGATGCGCTTGACGCCTTCGGCCGCAACCTGGCGCGCGATGTCGGCGGGCGTGAGCGGCCCGTCGATCGGCTGGCCGCCCGTCATGGCAACCGCGTCGTTGTAGAGGATCTTGTACGTGATGTTCACGTTCGCGGCGACCGCCGCGCGAATCGCGAGGATGCCGCTGTGGTAGTACGTGCCGTCGCCCAGGTTGGCGAAGACGTGCTTCTCTTCCGTGAACGGCGCCTGGCCGATCCAGGGAGTGCCTTCGCCGCCCATCTGCGTGAACTCGCCCGTGCCGCGGTCCATCCAGATCGCCATCACGTGGCAGCCGATGCCCGCGGTCGCCCGGCTGCCGTCCGGCACGCGGGTGGAGGTGTTGTGCGGGCATCCGGAGCAGAAATAGGGCTGGCGCACGAGCTCGATCTTCGGCTTCTGGAGCGCCTTTTCCTTGGCATTGATCCAGTCGACGCGCGCACGCAGCTCGTCCATGCGGCGCGGATGGAGGTTGAGGCGCTCCATGCGCTTGGCGATCACGCGCGCGATCATCGCGGGCGTGAGCTCGCCCGCCGCGGGCAGCAGCCAGTCGCCGTGCGGGCGCACCCACTCACCCTTCTCGTCGAACTTGCCGACCACGCGCGGACGCACGTCGTCGCGCCAGTTGTAGAGCTGCTCTTTGAGCTGGTATTCGACGACCTGGCGCTTCTCCTCGACGACCAGGATCTCCTCGAGGCCTTCGGCGAACTGGCGCACGCCTTCCGGCTCGAGCGGCCACGGCATCGCGATCTTGTAGACGCGAAGGCCGATCTCGGCGGCGTCCTGGTCGCTGATGCCCAAGTCGTCGAGCGCCTGGCGGACATCCTGGTAGCTCTTGCCGGACGTCGCGATGCCGAGGCGCGGGCGGGGCGAATCGATGACGATGCGGTTGAGCCGATTCACGCGGCAGTAGTGCAGCGCTGCGTAGATCTTGTAGTCCTGCATGCGCGCCTCGGTGGCGAGGAACGCATCCGGCCAGCGAATCGAGACGCCATCCGCAGGCAAGGGGAAATCGTCCGGCACGATGATCTGGGTGCGCGCCGGGTCGATGAATACCGACGAGCTCGACTCGACGGTGTCGGCGACGCACTTGAAGCCCACCCAGCATCCGGAGTAGCGCGACATCGCCCAGCCGTGCAGGCCGAGGTCGAGAATCTCCTGCACGGACGACGGATACAGCACCGGCATCATCGCGGCGGAGAACTGGTGATCGGATTGATGCGGCAGCGTCGAAGATTTCGCCGCGTGGTCGTCGCCCGCCAGCACGAGCACGCCGCCGTGCTTCGACGTGCCGGCGAAGTTCGCGTGCTTGAACACGTCGCCGCACCGATCCACGCCCGGTCCCTTGCCGTACCACATCGAGAACACGCCATCGACCTTGGCGCCGCGATGCAGGTTCACCTGCTGCGTGCCCCAGATGGACGTCGCCGCGAGGTCCTCGTTGAGCCCGGGCTGGAACACCACGTTCGCGCGGTCGAGGAACTTGCGGGCCTTCCACAGCGATTGGTCGAGCGCGCCGAGGGGCGAGCCGCGATAGCCGGAGACGAATCCGCCCGTGTTGAGCCCCGCGAGCTTGTCGCGCTGGCGCTGCAGGATCAGGAGCCGCACGAACGCTTGCGCGCCGTTGAGGTAGACGCGGCCCGACTCGAGCTCGTACTTGTCGTCGAGCTTGACGTCGCGCAGCGCGGGGAGGACGGTGGCCACGTAGGTTCACTCCACAAAAATTTGTGATTTCGGGTCGGTGAGAACCGGGCCGGGCAACGGCTTGTGGCCGTATTTCCGGCAAGTCATCCAACGGGCGCGATTTTACCCGACCGTGGACACATCCAGACATGCGGCCGCCCGGGGCCGCATGCAAGCGGGATTCAGGGCCTGAAGCGGGCCTTCACCGGCATTCCTTGGGAAGCCAGCGCTTGGGGATGTCGACCGGGATGCAGAGCCACTTCCATTGGTCGTTGATGTCGCGCGTGGGGGCGATGAGGATCGTCTTGCCGTCGAGGGCCGGCACGCCGGGGCCGAGGGCCAGCTTGATGCGTCCCGTGGCGGGGTGCACGTTCACGTCGTCGATGATCGCCGCGCCCTGGTGCGCGCGGATTCCCGGGTGATCGGTCTGGCGCGGGAGCAGGCGGGCCGTGAACCAGTCGGCCTCGATCTCGTCCTCGAGGCCGTGCACCGCGTCGATCGCCTGCTCCACGCGCGCGCGGATGCCCATGTCGACGTACGCCTCGTGCAGCGAAGGCACCACGACGGCGATCATCGCGAGGATGCCGCCCCCGCCCAGCAGCCACGCCGCTGCGGCGGAGGTGGGCGAGCGCCTCGCCAGACGCTGCACGGCATCGGTCGCGCTGCGCGCGCCCGATTCGGCCTTGGCCACGACGTAGCGCACGTGCCCGTAGAGAATCGAATCGGCGAGCAACGCGGGAAAGATGCCCGGAAGGATCCACACCGCGGCGATGGCGCACAGCGTCCAGACGACGTCGGCCTGCTCGAACAACGGCTCGACAGCGGAGAACGCGAGGGCGCCTGCGACCGGCAGCAGCGCGAACACGATGCCGAGCAACCACAGCTTGCGATAGAACGCCCACACGCCGGGGAACAGGAGCGATGGCCAATGCCAGCCGGGGCGTCCGCCTCCTTTGCGCTCGAACGCGAGGAAGCGCTTGACGTAGCGATCCGCCGACGGGCCGATCGCAATGCGGTACAGCACCGCGAGCGCGGGTCGGACCACGCTCTCGCGTTGCGCGGGGTGATCACCCGGCAGGATGATCGTATTGGGCCCGTCCCCTCGACACGCAAAATATTCCGAGTAGGGCGAGGAAAGCGCGAGCGCCTCCGGGGTGATTCCTTGCTGTGCGACCGTCAATTCGTATGCATCCGTCCACTGCGCCCCTCGAATTCTATGCAACCGTTTGCCATCGGGGAAGTATTTTTTTTTGTGGATAATGGTTAACACTAAGTGTCAAGTCCCTTTGGAGTTGATCGCGCAATGGCCGAGCTCTTACCTGCAATCGAAATCGAAACGGCGCCCAAGCCCGACGCATCGGTGATCTGGCTGCACGGCCTCGGAGACACGGGCGACGGGTGGTCGCAGGTCGTGCCGGGCCTCGCCTTGCCGAAGTCGATGCGCGTGCGCTTCGTCTTTCCGCATGCGCCGAAGATGGCGGTCGCCATCAACAACGGGTACGTGATGCCCGCGTGGTACGACATCCGCGAGGCGAATCTCTCCGAGCGCGCCGATGTCGCCGGCGTGCAGCGCTCGCAGGCGCAGCTCGTCGCGCTGATGGCGCGCGAGAACGCACGCGGCGTCGACGATGCGCGCATCGTGCTTGCCGGCTTCTCGCAAGGCGGCGCCGTCGCGCTCTACACGGGGCTGCGCCATCCGAAGCGCATTGCGGGAATCGTTGCGCTTTCCACCTATCTCGTCAGCGCCAACGCGTTGCCGTCCGAATCGTCCGCGGCAAACCGCGGCGTGCCGATCTTCATGGCGCACGGCACGTTCGATCCCGTCGTGCGCCTGGCCTGGGCGCAGGCATCGCGCGAGGCGCTCGTGCAGGGCGGCTATCCCGTCGAGTGGCACGAATACCCGATGGAGCATTCCGCCGAGATGGAGGAGGTGGCCGCGGTCGGCGCCTTCCTGCGCCGCGTGCTGCCGGTCCGGCCGGGGTAGCTACTCGTCGTCGCCGCCCGGCTCCTCTTTCGCGGGCGGGACCTGGGCGCGCACGCCGCGGCGCCCGAGGGCATCGCGCAGCAGGAACTCGACCTGCGCATTCGTGCTGCGAAGCTCCGCTTGCGCGAGGCGCTCCACCGCGGCCCACAACTCCGGGTCGACGCGCAGGAGGAACGACTTCTTCGCTGGCATTGCTCGCTAGCGCGGGCGCCCGAAGCGAATGGCCATGAACGCGATCCACGCCACGAGCAAGGCGAGAAACCCGCCGAGCACCACGAAGAACGCGCCCTCGTCGAGCTGCGCCGGCGTGCGCGCGTTCGCCTCGAGCGTGAGGAAGTGGATCGCCGTCAGGAACAGCACCAGCACGACGCCGAACGCGCACGCCCACGTGGCGAGCGTGGCCATGGTCGCCGCGCGACGCTGGGGCGCCAGCCAATGCTCGCGATGGCGCATCGACAGCCGCGACGTGGCAAGCCTCGGCGCGAACGCAATGCGACGCGACCACCACGAGCGGCAGCAGCGTCGTCATCGCGAGCATGAAGAGCACGTACGCTTCGTGCGGCATGAAGCCGTTGGCGTACCCGCCCCTCGCGAAGTGCGACGCGACGCGCGCCGGCAGCTGCGCGGACGTCGTCCACACGACGATCGGCGCAACGACCACGCACAAGCCGAACAACATCCTCACGGCGATGCCCATGATGGCCTCCGTCAGTTGTACAGCGTGCCGGTGTTGATGACGGGCTGCACTTCGGATTCCGCGCACAGCACCGTCATCAGGTTCGACACCATCGCCGCCTTGCGCTCGTCGTCGAGGTTCACGACTTGCTTCGCGGACAGCTCGTGCAGCGCCATCTCCACCATCGACACGGCGCCGTGGACGATCTTCTTGCGTGCGGCAATGATCGCCTCGGCCTGCTGGCGGCGCAGCATCACCTGTGCGATCTCGGGCGCATACGCGAGATGCATGAGACGCGCTTCCTCGACGACCACGCCGGCCTGGTCGAGGCGCGCCTGCAGTTCCTTCTCGAGCGCGGCGGCGACGATGTCGGCGCTTTCGAGCAGCGTGGGCTCGCGCGTGTCGTCGTCGGCGATCTCCGCGTCGTACGCGAACGACGAGGCGAGGTGGCGCACCGCGGCTTCGCTCTGCACCTTCACGAAGTTCTCGTAGTCGTCGACGTCGAAGGCGGCCTTGGCCGTGTCGTCGACGTGCCAGACCACCACCGCCGCGATCTCGATCGGGTTGCCGCGCTTGTCGTTGACCTTGAGACGGTCGCCGTTCAGGTTTCGCGCGCGAAGCGAGAGCTTCTTGCGCGTGTAGAACGGGTTGGTCGCGCGCAGCCCCGGCACGCGGCTCGTTCCGCGGTAGGCGCCGAAGAGCTGCAGGATCGCGGCCTCGTTCGGCTGCAGCGTGTAGAGCCCGGCGAGCACCAGGATGGCGGCGACCAGGACGACGATCGCGAGCGTGAACATGCCCCCCTTGAATCCGCCGATGAGCGCCTGCGCGAGCAGGACTCCGCCGCCCGCGAGCATGAGAAGGCCAATGAACAGGGCGGCAAAGCCGTTGGCCGTCGCGATCGGCGCCTCGTCGTGTGCCGGCGCCTGGATGGTCTTCCTGGGGTCCATCGTTTTCTCTCCCACCTGATTGCCGGTTCGCACCGCCATGGCCGTCCACCGGTTCGTATCAAAATGATATCACCGTGATATGACAGTGGGACGCCGTCCATCGGGTCGCGCAGAGAGGCGTCGACAGGACTATATGACGTAATATCAGGTACTTATCGACGTTTCATCAACCATCACATGAGAAAAGGCCCGCGCTCGGCGGGCCTCGTTCACGCGTTGATGAGGTCAGGCTTCGGGATCGAACTTGAGCGCCGCCGAGTTCATGCAGTATCGAAGTCCCGTGGGCGCCGGGCCATCCGGAAACACGTGACCGAGATGGGCGTCGCAGGCGGCGCAGACGACCTCGGTCCGGCGCATCCACAGCGAGTTGTCGGACTCCTCGCGCACGTTGCCGGGCTCGATCGGCCGCGTGAACGAGGGCCATCCGGTGCCCGACTCGAACTTGGCCTCGGACGCGAAAAGCGGCGTGCCGCAGCACACGCACCGGTACGTGCCCTTGCGATGATTGTCCCAATGCTCGCCCGTGAATGCGCGCTCCGTGCCTTTCTTGCGCGTCACCCGGAATTGCTCGCCCGTCAGCTGTCGCTTCCAGTCGGCTTCGGACTTGACGATCTTCTCGACCATGATCTCCTCGTGGATTTCGCTCGACGGTGCCTCGCGCGCCGTACGCTATAGTGTCGGCTGATCCCCGCATTCATTACACGGTGCCGCTCCCGCGCCGTCTTCCGCTTTGGATAACGCACAGCCCGAGTCGTTCCGCCGCGACGTCCGCATCATTGGACTCATCGGCACCGCGCACGCGTTCTCGCACTTCTTCCAGCTCGCGCTGCCGCCGCTGTTTCCCCTGCTGCGCGCCGACTTCGACGTCTCCTGGACGATGCTGGGCCTCCTCGTCGGCGTGTTCTACGCCGCGAGCGGGCTCATGCAGTTCGCCGCCGGGTTCGCGGTCGACCGCTTCGGCGCGCGGCCGGTCCTGCTCGGTGGGCTTGCGCTGCTCGCGGGAGGCACCGTGCTGGCCGGACTCGCGCCGGGCGTGTACTGGTTGTTCCCCATCGTCGCGCTCATGGGGGTCGGCAACGGTGTCTTCCATCCGTGCGACTTCGCGATCCTCAACGCCAACGTCGCGCAGCGCCGGCTGAGTCACGCGTATTCGACGCACGGTGTCGGCGGGAGCCTCGGGTACGCCCTGTCGCCGATCGTGAGCTACGCGCTCGCCGCGGCGTTCAACTGGCGCGTGAGCCTCGCGCTCATGGGACTTGCCGGATTGGTGGCACTCGCCGTTCTCGCGCACCAGCGGACCTACCTCACGTCGCACCGCGCGGTCGATGCGCGCTCGCACTCGCTGTCGGGCAGCATGGGCCTGTTCCTGCAGCCCGCGATCCTGCTCTGCTTCGGGTACTTCGTCATCCAGACGATGGCCTCGGTGGGGCTGCAAACCTTCCTGCCGTCGGCACTGAACAGCGGGTTCGCGGTGCCCCTCGTGCTGGCGGCAACCGCCGTCACCGCCTACCTGCTTGGCAGCACCGGCGGCATCATCGCCGGCGGCTTCCTTGCCGCGCGCACCGAGCGCCACGACATCGTCGCCGCGGCGGGGCTGCTCGCGGGCGCAACGCTGCTCGCAATGGTTGCTTTCGCCGGCGTGTCCGGCGCGATGGTCGTGCCGACGTTCGCGCTGATCGGCTTCGTCATGGGCTCGACCGGCCCGTCGCGCGATCTCATCGTGCGCAACGCGACGCCCAAGGGCGCGGCCGGCCGCGTGTACGGGTTCGTGTATTCCGGCCTCGACCTCGGTGCAATGATCGGGCCCGTCTGGTTCGGCGTGATGCTCGACCACGGCATGGGGCGCGAGATGTTCTACGTCGTCGCGGTGCTTCTCGCGCTCGCGGTCGGCACCGTGGTGCGCGTGCGTCGCGCCGTTATCTCTGCTGCATAGGAGAATCCGATGGACCTCGGCATATCAGGACGCCGCGCGCTCGTGTGCGCCGCGAGCAAAGGATTGGGACGCGGCTGTGCTGCGGCGCTCGCCCGCGAAGGCGTGGCCGTCACCATCGTCGCGCGCACCGAGGCGACGCTTGCGCAGACGGCGCGCGAGATCGGCGCCGTGTCGTACGTCGCGTGCGACATCACGACACCGGAGGGCCGCGCCGCCGCGCTCGCGGCGTGTCCCGACCCCGACATCCTGGTCACCAATGCGGGCGGGCCGCCGCCGGGCGACTTCCGCCAGTTCGACCGCGACGCATGGATCCGCGCGATCGACGCCAACATGCTCACACCCATCGAGCTCATCAAGGCCACGATCGACGGGATGGCCGAGCGCAAGTTCGGGCGCATCGTGAACATCACCTCGTCCGCGGTGAAAGCGCCGATCGACATCCTCGGCCTGTCCAACGGCGCGCGCAGCGGACTGACGGGCTTCGTCGCAGGCATCGCCCGGAAGCTCGCGCGCGACGGCGTCACGATCAACAACCTGCTGCCCGGCAACTTCGCCACGGACCGCATGAAGACGACGATGGAAGGCCGCGCGAAGGCCGCGGGCAAGGACATGGCCGCGTTGATGGAAGCCGCGCGCGTTGCCATCCCCGCGCAGCGCTTCGGCAACCCCGAGGAGTTCGGCGCCGTGTGCGCATTCATCTGCAGCGTGCAGGCGAGCTATCTCGTCGGGCAGAACATCCTGCTCGACGGCGGCAGCTATCCGGGAACGTTCTGATGATCGAACTTCACGCCTTCGACACGCCGAACGGGCGCAAGATCAGCGTTGCGCTCGAGGAAATGGCGCTTCCGTACACCGTCAGGATCGTCGACATCGGCAAGGGCGAGCAGTTCGACCCCGCGTTCGTGAAGATCAGTCCGACCGGCAAGATTCCGGCGATCATCGATACGGAAGGACCGGGTGGCGCGCCCATCAGCGTCTTCGAGTCCGGCGCGATCCTCGTCTACCTTGGCGAGAAGACGGGCCGGTTCTGGCCGTCCGAACTCCGCCAACGCATGACCGTGCTGGAATGGCTGATGTTCCAGATGGGCAACTTCGGTCCGGTGCCCGGCCAGGTGCATCACTTCGCGGCGGTCGAGAAGGAAGAGGACCGCCGGTACGGTCTTGCGCGCTATTCGAAGGAAACGCGGCGGCTGTATGCGGTGATGGACGGCAGGCTCGCAACGCGCGACTACTTCGCCGACGAGCTTTCGATCGCCGACTTCGCCATCCTCGGATGGGCGTGGCGGCACCCGCGGCACAACGTCGACCTCGCCGACTACCCGAACGTGCGCCGGTGGTACGAGGCGATGATGGCGCGCCCCGGTGTGCGCCGCGGGTTCGAGGTGAAATTGCGTTGATTCTTGGATGCAGGGCTCGGAGCAAGCGGCGGACCTCGAGTCAGCGCAGCGACGCCCAGTCGCTCTTGGTGATGCGCGCAACGATGCGGAAATCGCCGTTGCCGCGCGGCTCGATGACGGCCATCTCGCCTTCCTGCAGATAGGACGTGCCCGCCACGGCGCGGAACGGGTTGCCGTGGCTCGCGATCGCGAGGTTGCTGCCCCGCGCGACCGGTGTCGACAGGAGCTTGCGCAACTCGGCGTACCGCTGGCCGTCGGCATCGGTACCGGGACCGCCTCGCACCGCGCTGGAGACGGTCGGGTCGCCGAACACGAGTACCGCGCTTTCGCGCGTGCGGCAGAACGGGCTTGCGAGAATGGGACCGACGGGAATGCGCAGGCGCTTGATTGCGGCACCGACTGCGCGCGCTTCCTCGCGGCCGGCGTCGGTGAGGTTGCGCTGCTGGGCGCAGTTCGCGTAGTCGGTCATCGCTTCGTCGTTCTGGCCGAAGTCGGTGGACGCGTGCCGCAGGTAGAGGACATAGCCGCCGCGCCGGAGCGCCTCGACGAGCGCATTGCCTTCGAGCAGCGACGCGGTTTGCGCGGCGCAGTTCAGCGCGAGCGCGGTGGCGAAAAGTGCTGCGAGGCGCGCGACGCGCACGCTAGCCAGGCATTCCCACGCGATGCAACGCGATCGCGGCAGCGGGTGCGGTGTCCAGAAGCGGATCGGCGTCGAACGCCGTGTCGCCGTCGGGTTGCGCGAGTCCCGTCGCGCGGATCGCCGCGAAGTCGTTGAGCGAGCGGTCGAGAAGGTGCGTCGCCTCGACCTTGCCGAGCGCGTTGAAGATGGAGTCGAGACGCCCGGGATGCTTGCGCTCCCACTCCTTCATCATGAGGCCGACCTGCTTGCGCTGCAGGTTGTCCTGCGATCCGCAGAGGGTGCACGGAATGATGGGGAAGGCCTTGTGCTCGGCATACGCCGCGAGGTCGCGCTCGCGCACGTAGGCAAGCGGGCGGATGACGACGTGACGTCCGTCGTCGGACACGAGCTTCGGCGGCATGGTCTTGAGCTTGCCGCCGAAGAAGAGGTTGAGGAAGAACGTCGCCATCAGGTCGTCGCGGTGATGGCCGAGCGCGATCTTGGTGGCGCCCAGCTCGCTCGCCACGCGATACAGCACGCCGCGGCGCAGGCGCGAGCACAGCGAGCACATCGTGGCGCCTTCGGGAATGAGCCGCTTCACCACGCTGTAGGTGTCCTGCTCGGCGATGCGGAAATCGACGCCGAGTCCCGCGAGGTAGCGGGGCAGCACGTCGGCCGGAAACCCGGGCTGCTTCTGGTCGAGGTTGACGGCGACCAGCGTGAACGGAACCGGCGCGCGGCGCTGCAGCGCCATGAGGACGTCCAGCAGCCCGTAGCTGTCCTTGCCTCCGGACAGGCACACCATCACACGGTCGCCTGCCTCGATCATCGAGAAGTCGCCGATCGCCTCGCCGGCAAGGCGCTGCAGCCGCTTGGTCAGCTTGTTCGCTTCGAATTGTGCGCGACGCGGATCCCGCACGCCTTTGTGCGCGACAGGGACCTCGATTCCGCTCGCCGGGCCATGCTCCATGGCCCGGGATTTTATCAGGTGAGGATCAGCAGGACGCTGCACACGCCAAGGGCTGCCGCAAGGAGGCAGATCGTCAGCGGCGGCCTGCGCCACGTCTGCGCGTCTGCCGTCGCGGCGTTGGCGGCGGCAAGGTGGATCCTGGGCGCGGTGCGCGGTCCCGGCGAGCCAGGGCGCTGGAATGCGACCAGCTTTCGCTCGGCCAGCCAGATGAGCTCGTTCTCGAGCTTGGGCGCCTCCATCTTGTGCTTGGCGGCGATTGAGGCGAAGGTGCGCGGCTGGGCGAGCTCGCGGAGCACGCGCCGCTGGACGAGCGAAAGGCCGCTCTTCGGAATGGAGACTTCCTCGTCGCCTTCGATCGTGCGGCCCCAGACGGTGTCCGGTTCGTAGTACATGTGATTTATCCTCGTACGGTGCCGCCGGTCGCGTCGCTCATTCATGCGAAAATCGCACGCGACATTCGCCGGCAACAGACCAAACGCAAACGAGATGCCAATTCGAATTCCTTTCGTCGGGAGCCACCCGTTGTTCGTGCGCGGCGCGTCCGCTACGAGCCGTACATGACAATGCGCCCGCTGCTTCGCATCTCCTGCCACTTCGACTCCGGCGCCATCGAAGTCGTCGACGACCGCGATCCCGGCGACCTCCAGGTCGCGCTTCGCGACGACTCGCACGCCGACTTCCGCCAGTGGTTCCACTTCCGCCTGCAGGGCGCGCGCGCCCAGCGCGTTCGGATCAGGTTCGTGAACGCGGCGAAGGCAACGTACGTCGACGGGTGGCGGGGCTACCAGGCCGTCGCGTCGTACGACCGGGAGACATGGTTTCGCGTGCCGACGACCTACGAGGGCGGCGAACTCGTCATTGCGCATGAGGTCGAGCGCGACAGCATCTACTACGCGTACTTCGAGCCGTACTCGTGGGAGCGTCATCTGGCGCTGCTCGGGCGCGCGGAGTCGTCGCCGCGCGCCCGCGTGCGCGACCTCGGCCCCACCGTGGATGGCCGCGACGTGAATCTCGTCGTCGTCGGCGACGAGTCCGCAGCACGCAAGCCCGTCTGGGTCATCGCGCGCCAGCATCCGGGCGAGACGATGGCCGAGTGGTTCGTGGAAGGCCTGCTGGACCGCCTGCTCGACGTTGCCGACCCCGTCGCCCGGCGACTCCTCGAGCGCGCAGTGCTCTACGTCGTCCCCAACATGAATCCCGACGGCAGCGTGCGCGGCAACCTGCGCACGAACGCGGCGGGCGCCAACCTCAATCGCGAGTGGCAGGCGCCCTCACGCGAGCGCAGCCCCGAGGTGCTTGCGGTGCGCACCGCGATGCAGGCGAGCGGGGTTGCTGCGTTTCTCGACGTGCACGGCGACGAGGGGTTGCCGTACGTGTTCGTCGACGGCAACGAGAGATTGCCCACGTATTCGCCGCGCATGCGCGAGCTCGAGCTCGGGTTTTGCGATGCGCTGAAGGCGGCGAACCCGGATTTCCAGACGGTGCACGGCTACCCCGCGAACAAGGAAACGAAGGTGAACCTCACGGTCGCCTCGAAGTGGGTGGGGCACGCGTACGGCGGCCTCGCCCTCACGCTGGAGATGCCCTTCAAGGACAACGCCGACCTGCCCGACGCGCACAACGGATGGAGCAGCGCGCGTTCGCGCCGGCTGGGCGCGGATACGCTGACTGCCCTGTACGCGATGCTGCCTTCGCTGTAGCCTCACACGAACACAGAACGGGGAGGTTCTTCGTGCAGACGATCCTGGTCGCCAATCCCAAGGGAGGAAGCGGCAAGACGACGCTCGCCACCAACATCGCAGGCTGGCTCGCGGGCAAGCGCCAGCGCGTCGGCCTGCAGGACGCGGATCCTCAGGGCTCGTCCACGCAATGGCTGTCACGCAGGCCCGGCCTCTTCCCGTCGATCGCCGGGTTCGATGCGGACGCCGGCAAGAAGGAGATGCGGGAGGTCGGCATCGAGTGGCTGGTGGTCGACAGCGCCGCCGGCACCCGCGGCGACGCGCTGCGCGACGCGGTGCGCCGCGCCGATGCCATGGTCGTGCCGGTGTCGCCGTCGTCGTTCGACATGGCGGCCACCGCGGCTTTCCTGCAGGCGATCGCCGATTACAAGAGCGTCCGCGAAGGCGACCTCGCCGTGGGCCTCGTCGCCATGCGCGTCGACGCGCGCACGCGTGCCGCCGGCGAGCTCGACGAGTTCCTCGGGCAGTTCGATTTTCCGGTGGTGACCCACCTGCGCGACACCCAGGTGTACGTGTACTGCGCGCGCGACGGCTATTCGGTGTTCGACCTGCCGCGCTCGCGCGGCGAGCAGGACTGGGAGCAGTGGCGGCCGCTCACGCGGTGGCTGGGGAAGCACGCCGCCGCGCGCACCAGCTGAACTTACTTCTTGGCGGCGTCCTTCGCCGCCTGCACGGCCTTGTCGGCGGCTTCCTTGCTCGAATCCGCTGCCTTGCCTGCGGAGTCGGATGCCTTGGCCGCGGCGTCCTTGGTGGCCTCGGCCGCCTTGTCCATCGCTTCCTTCGTCGCTACTGCAGCATCCTTCGTTGCCGTTGCCGCCGCCTGTGCGGCTTTCTCCGCCGCCTCCTTGGTCGCTTGCGCGGCCTTCTCCGCGGCCTTCTTCGCGACCTCGGCTTGTTCCTTCGCCTTGTCGCTGCACGCGCCCGTGGCGAGCGCGAGCGACAGCGCACACACGACGGCCACCATCGATTTCTTCATGCGTCGATCACTCCGTAAGAATGCGGTCGGTCGAGGCGAAATTGTAACCGATGGTCGCTACGGAAATCGGCGCATGAGGCGGGCGCGCCGGCGCTCGACCAGCGCGAGCATGACGCCGCTTCCGACGATGATCATCATGCCGACGAACGACCAGCGATCGGGGATCTGCGCGAACACGAGGTAGCCTGCGATGGTTGCCCACAGCATCTGCGCGTACGTGAACGGTGTGAGGAGCGACGCCGGCGCGATGAGGTACGCGCGCGTCAGGAGCCAGTGCGCGCCGCCCGCGAGCAGCCCCATGAGCAACAGCAGGAACAGCGTGAACCCCGTGAGCGGCGCGCTGCTGGTCCCGAGCGGCAGCACGAGCGTCGTCACGACCGCCCCCACGAGAGCGCTGTAGAACAGGGTCGTGTGCACGCTGTCGCCGGTGACCTTCCGGGTGAGGAGCTGGTACAGCGCATTGAAGAGCGCCGTGCCGATCAACAGCAGCGCGGCGGGATGGAATACCGCGGAGCCGGGGCGCAGCAGCACGAGGATGCCGGCGAACCCGATGGCCACCGCCATCCAGCGCACGCGCGTCGGCCGCTCGCCCAGCAGCGGCTGGGACAGGATCACGATCAGGATGGGCGCGAGAAACGTGATCGCCGACGCCTCTGCGAGCGGCAGGTAGCGAAGTCCCGTGAAGAAGCAGCCGGTCGCGGCGACCAGGCACGACGAGCGCAGGAGCTGCACGCGCAGGTGCTTCGTGCGCCAGAAGTCGCGGCCCGCGCGATGGCGCGCAAACGGCGTGACGACGAGCATTTGCCCCACGTAGCGCGCCCACACGACGAGGAACACCGAGTGGTCGCGGACGAGGTATTTCGCCGTGGTGTCGAGCGAGGTCAGCAACAGCCCTGCCACGATGAAGAGTGGCAGGGCGTGGGCGAGGGGATGACGGTGATGTGCGGGCGGAGCGCTCACAGCCCGGCGAAGGGCCGCCCCGAGCCGCGCGCCCCCAGTGGGGGAGGCGCCGAAGGCGCTTCGGGGGCGTCCATGCCGGCGAAGGGCCGCCCCGAGCCGCACGCCCCCAGTGGGGGAGGCGCCGAAGGCGCTTCGGGGGCGTCCATGCCGGCGAAGGGCCGCCCCGAGCCGCACGCCCCCAGTGGGGGAGGCGCCGAAGGCGCTTCGGGGGCGTCCAGCTATGCGGCCATTAGATCGCGCAGCACGTAGGGCAGGATGCCGCCGCCGTTGTAGTAATCGACTTCGATCGGCGTGTCGATCCTGCACAGCACGCTGACCTCCTTCGTGATGCCGCCCTTGCGGTGGATCACGAGCGTCAGGTCCTGCTGCGGACGGATGTCCTTCGGCACCACGAGGTCGAACGTCTCCTCGCCCGTGATGCCGAGCGATTGCGCGGAATCCGTTCCCTTGAACTGCAGGGGCAGCACGCCCATCCCGACGAGATTGCTGCGATGGATGCGCTCGAAGCTTCGCGCGATCACGGCCTTCACGCCGAGGAGCTGCGTTCCTTTCGCCGCCCAGTCGCGCGACGAGCCCGAGCCGTACTCCTCGCCGCCGAAGATCATCGTCGGCGTGCCCTGCGCGACGTAACGCATGGCAGCGTCGTAGATGAACATCTTGTCGCCCGACGGCTGGAACAGCGTGACGCCGCCTTCCTCGCGCGTGCCGTCGGGGCGTGCCGGCAGCATCAGGTTCTTGATGCGAACGTTGGCGAAGGTGCCGCGCATCATCACTTCGTGATTGCCGCGGCGCGAGCCGTAGCTGTTGAAGTCCGCCTTCATCACCCCGTGCTCGACGAGCCACTTGCCCGCGGGCGAGTTCTCCTTGATCGCGCCGGCCGGCGAGATGTGATCCGTCGTGATGGAATCGCCGAAGATGCCGAGCGCGCGTGCACCAACGATGTCGCTGGTGGCGCCGGGGATCATCGTGAACCCGTCGAAGAACGGAGGCTTCGCGATGTACGTCGACGTCGGCCAGTTGTAGACCTGTCCGGTCACGCCCGCGATGCGGCCCCACATCGGGTTCGCGTCGGCGACGTTGCCATAAAGCCTGCGGTACACCTCGGGGTCGCGCGCATGATGCGCCACCGCCGCGATCTCGAGCGACGACGGCCAGATGTCCTTCAGATAGACGTCCTCGCCGTTCCTGCCCTTGGCGAGCGGCTCGGTCGTCAGGTCCTTGAGCACCGTGCCGGCGATTGCGTAGGCAACGACGAGCGGAGGCGAGCCCAGGAAGTTTGCCTTGAGGTTGGGATGGATGCGCGCCTCGAAATTGCGATTGCCCGAAAGCACGGCCGCGCAGATGAGGTCGTTGGTGACGATCGCGTCGTTGATCTCGGGGGCCAAATCGCCCGCGTTGCCGATGCACGTCGTGCACCCGTACGCGGCGACCGTGAAGCCGAGCTGCTCGAGGTACGGCAGCAGGCCCGCGCGCGTGAGGTACTCGGTCACCGTGCGCGAGCCTGGCGCGAGCGACGTCTTCACGTGCTTGCGCACCGTGAGCCCGCGCTCGACCGCCTTCTTCGCGAGGATGCCCGCGGCGAGCAGCACGCCCGGATTGGACGTGTTCGTGCACGACGTGATCGCAGCGATCAGCACGTCGCCGTTGCCGATCGACACGTGCTTGCCGCGCGGCTCCTCGAACCTGTCGGGCGTCGGCCGGTTGTTCACCATCTCGACCACGTCGCGCGGCGCACCCGGCGCGACCTGCATGGAGGCGTCGCTGATCGCGCCCGTGCCGTCGGCGAGCATCGGCGTGACGATGCGCTTGTTGAGCTCGGCCGCCGGCTTCGTGAAGCCGTTCTCGGCCGTGGGCTTGCTGAACAGGTCGGTGAACTTGCTCTTGAGGCTCCCGAGCTCGATGCGGTCCTGCGGACGCTTGGGTCCCGCGAGCGACGTCTTGACCGACGACAGGTCGAGCTTCACCACTTTCGTGTAATCGACTTCGCCTGACTTGGGAATGCCGAACATGCCCTGCGCCTTGAAATACGAGGCCAGCGCGTCGATCTCGTCGGCCGTGCGCCCGGTGGCTGCGAGGTAGTCGACCGTCGCCTGGTCGACGGGGAAGAAGCCCATCGTCGCGCCGTATTCCGGCGCCATGTTGCCGATCGTCGCGCGGTCCGGAACCGACAGCGTCTCGGTGCCTTCGCCGAAGAACTCGACGAACTTGCCGACGACCTTTTCCTTGCGCAGCATCTCCGTGATCGTGAGGACGAGGTCGGTCGCGGTCATGCCTTCGCGAAGCTGGCCCGACAGCTCGACGCCGACGACGTCCGGCGTGAGGAGGTACACCGGCTGGCCGAGCATCGCGGCTTCGGCCTCGATGCCGCCGACGCCCCACGCCACGACACCCACGCCGTTGACCATCGTCGTATGGCTGTCCGTTCCCACGAGAGAGTCGGGGTAGTAGACGCCGTTCTTCTGGTACACGCCGCGCGCGAGATACTCGAGATTGACCTGGTGAACGATGCCGATGCCGGGCGGCACGACGCCGAACGTGTCGAACGCCTGCATGCCCCACTTCATGAACTGGTAGCGCTCGTTGTTGCGCTCGAACTCGAGCTTCATGTTGAGGTCGAGCGCGTTCTTCGTGCCGTAATGGTCGATCATCACCGAGTGATCGACGACGAGGTCGACGGGCACCAAGCGGCTCGATCATCTTGGGGTTCTTGCCCAGGTCGCACGCCACGTTGCGCATCGCCGCGAGGTCGGCGAGCAGCGGCACGCCGGTGAAGTCCTGCAGCACCACGCGCGCGACGACGAAGGGAATCTCGTCCACGCGCTCCGCAGTCGGCCCCCAGTTGGCGAGCTCGCGCACGTGCGCCTCGGTCACCTTCTTGCCGTCGCAGTTGCGCAGGACCGATTCGAGGACGATGCGGATCGACACCGGCAGCCGCGACACCTTGCCGATGCCCGCCCGCTCGAGCGCGGGCAACGAGTAATAACGGCCGGTGGCGCCGGAGGCGAGCGTGAATTGCGAAAGCGAGTCGAAGAGGTTGTGGCTCATTGCGGGGCTTTCGGTCGGGGAGCGGGTTGCGTTGCGGGTGTCGCCGCGCCCTTGCTGGCCGCGCCGACGTTGCGGATGTTGAATTTCTGCCCTTGCGGACCGACGAAGTCGCCGGGCGTCATGCCGTCGCGGCACGGGCCCGTGTACTTGCCGTCGAGCACGGTCTGCGAGTCCTTCATGCCCATGAACGGCGGCTCGTAGGTTGCGCTGATCTCGGTGTGATAAGCGGTGTCGCCGGTCAGGGTCATGACCGATCGCGAGACGATCCTCGACTCGCCGATCTTGCACTCGGCATTGCCGACGAAGCGCGCGCCGTCGCGCTTGAACTCGTTCTTCGTGCACATCTCGCGGCTCATGCCCGATCCCATCGACATCATCTCGCGCTGCAGGGCGTCGTCGACGCACATCGTCGACTTCTGCGGCGGCCCCTCGCGCGACTTGGTGCTGATGGCGAGGTCCCACTGGCCCGACTTGAGCTTGGGATAGTCCTGCCCGAGCGCGGCCCCCGCGAGTGCGATGCATGCAATGCCAACGACTTTCTTCACGCTTGACCTCACGATGTTGCGAAATAGGCGGCGCTGCGCGGGTCGAGCGGGATGCCCGCGGCGCGCGCGCGCTGGAGAGTGGACCATGCGGCGCGATAGGAGGCGCGGTCGTGGAGCTCGCCGTCGATGCGCAGCGGCCCCCACTGCGCGTCCTGCGCAGCGTGAACGATCGCCTGCGCCTTCTCGACCTCGGGCACGGCCGGGCGCATCGCGTCGACGATGGCGTCGATCTGCGAAGGATGGATGGACCACATGCGCAAGTATCCGAACTCGTCGCGCGCGCGGCGGGCGTCGTCGAAGACGCGGTCCGGATCGTCGAGCGCGCGCGTGACGTTGTGCGCGGGCACGATGCCATGCGCCAGCGCGGCGGCGGCGATCTCGCACTTCGCGCGCACGATGAGCGGATGCTCGAACTGGCCCGGCGAGACCATCGCGGCGACCGGGATAGCGCCGTGGTGCGCGCTCACGAAATCCATGAGCCCGAAGTCGAGCGACACGATGCCGGGGAGGCCGGCGATCGCCCAGGCGTCGCGCACCGCGCCCGGCGTCTCGACGAGCACGCTCACGGGAATCGTGCGCTTGAGGCCGAGATGCGCGACGCGATCGGCCACGTGGGCGAGGAATCGCTCGACGTCCGCGGAGGTCGAGGCTTTCGGCAGCGTGAGGAACGCGATCCGATCGCCCGCGCCGTCGAGGAGCACGTCGACCTCGGCCTGCCACGCGGGATGATGCACGTCGTGCACGCGCGCGCCGACGCGCGAGAACCGGTTGTCGTCGCTGCCGATGAGACCGGCGACGAGCGCTGCGTGCGCGCGCTCGCTGCCGACGGCCGCGCCGTCCTCGCAGTCGCATGCGATGTCGAACACGGGGCCGCGCTCGGCCTGCAGCGCGAGCGCCTTGCGGATGAACTTCTCGGTGCCGGCGTAGTGGACGCACGGCGGCAATGGCGGTGGCGCGGTTGCGCCGCCGTACAGGGCTTCGTTCGGCGAGAGTGCCATTACCCCAGCAGATCTCTTACGCCGGCGCGCTCCTCCTCGAGCTCCTTCAGCGTGCCGTTCATCTTCTCGCGCGAGAAATCGTCGATCGCAAGGTCGCGGATGCGCGTGTACTCGCCGTTCGCGGTCGTCACGGGCACGCCGTAGACGATGTCTTGCGGAATGCCGTAGCTGCCGTCGGACGCGATGCCCATCGTCACCCACTTGCCGTTGCTGCCGAGGATCCAGTCGCGCATGTGGTCGATCGCCGCGTTGGCGGCGGATGCCGCGGACGAGAGCCCGCGCGCCTCGATGATCGCAGCGCCGCGCTTGCCGACCTTCGGCAGGAATTCGTTGCGGTTCCAGTTCTCGTCGTCGATGTGCGACTTCAAGCTCCTTGCCGTTCGCGGTCGCGAACCGGTAGTCCGGATACATCGTCGGCGAATGGTTGCCCCACACGACGAGCTTCTCGATGCCGCCAACGGGCACCTGGGCCTTCGCCGCCAGCTGCGAGAGCGCGCGGTTGTGGTCGAGGCGCATCATCGCCGTGAAATTCTTCTTCGGCAGCGACGGCGCCGACTTCATCGCGATGTAGGCGTTCGTGTTGGCGGGATTTCCGACGACCAGCACCTTCACGTTGCGGGATGCGACCTTGTCGAGCGCCTTGCCCTGCTCGATGAAGATCTTCGCGTTCTCCATCAGCAGGTCCTTGCGCTCCATGCCGGGCCCGCGCGGCTTGGCGCCGACCAGCAGCGCGTAGTCGGCGTCCTTGAACGCGACCATCGGGTCCGCGGTGCCGACCATGCCGGCGAGGAGCGGAAAGGCGCAGTCCTCGAGCTCCATCATCACGCCGCGCAGGGCGGCTTGCGCCTTGTCGACCGGCAGCTCGAGGAGCTGGAGGATCACCGGCTGGTCCTTGCCGAGCATTTCTCCCGCGGCGATGCGAAAGAGGAGGGCGTAGCCGATCTGGCCGGCGGCGCCAGTGACGGCGACGCGGACGGGTGATTTCATATGAGGAACTCCGGGTGTTTTTGGAAGATCGGTGCGCCTCGCGGCTTGCCGGCGCAACATCGCGTGCTTCGCGGCGCCACGCTTGCCGGGGAGAGCGCCGGCAGCGACGCAGCGCCGCATCGCGCATTGTAGTCGCGCGGGCGCGCGAATGTCAATGCAGTCTTATGTCTTATATAAGACAAGTGCGATGTCGCCGTGTCTTATATCAATTGCAAGACGGTTGGACAGCGCCGCGGCCCTCGCCGGATAATGGCGCGTGCCTTCCCAAAGCGCAGCACCCGGCGCCCCCTCGTTCGCGCCGCTCTACCTGCAGATCAAGGTCCTGCTTTCGAAGAGCCTCGAGGCGGGCGAGTGGCGACCCGGCGAAGCCATCCCGTCCGAAATCGAGCTCGCGCGCCGCTACGCCGTGTCGCAGGGGACGGTGCGCAAGGCGATCGACGCGCTCGCCGCGGACAACCTCGTCGTGCGTCGCCAGGGCAAGGGCACGTTCGTCGCGACCCACACCGAGGAGCGCACGTCGCTCTTCCGGTTCCTGCGCATCCGCCGCAACGACGGCGCCGACGTCTCGCCGGTGAGCCGCCTGCTGGACGTCAGGCGTGCGAAGGCGGCGGCCGACGTCGCCCGTCTCCTCGCGATGAAGCAGGGCGAGGCGGTGCTCGTGCTGCGGCGCGTGCTCGAGTACTCGGGGCGAGCCCGTGGTCCTCGACGAGATCACGCTTCCGGCGTCGCTGTTCCGCGGCCTCACCAAGGCGCGCTACGACGCCTATCGCGGCTCGATGTACAGCTTCTTCGAGAGTGAGTTCGGCGTCCGCATGCTGAAGGCGCAGGAGAAGATTCGCGCCGTCGCGGCCGACGCCGCCGCTGCGCGCGTGCTCGCAACGGAGGAGGGCACGCCGCTGCTGGCCGTCGATCGCGTCACGCTCACGTACGCCGACCGGCCCGTCGAGGTACGGAGAGGCTTGTGCGTGACGCACGGATATCACTACCTGAACGAGCTGTACTGACGGCGAACGCGAGCACTGTCAACGGTTTGCCGCCGCGATTGCCGTCGCGCGCTATAATTCTTGCGCTCTGCACAAAACCTGCGCTTTCGTAGCGCCGACCGGGTTTTTCGAATTTCTACACGGATTTTGCCCACGATGGCCGCGCTCGACCGCCCCGCCGTTAAAGCCCGCCCGGTCTACCTCAATCTGTTCGCCATCCGGCAGCCCTTGCCGGCCATCGTCTCGATCCTCCACCGCATCTCCGGTGCCCTGCTGTTCCTGATCGGCATTCCGTTGCTGCTCTGGGTCGTCCAGCGCTCGCTCGGCTCGCCCGACGCATGGGCACAGATGCGCGCGACGCTGGCAGCACCGCTCGCCAAGCTCGTGCTGATCGTGCTCGCGTGGGCGTATTTCCACCATTTCATCGCGGGCATCCGTCACCTGATGATGGACCTGCACTGGGGCATGGACTTGAAGTCGGCCCGGCAATCGTCCGCGGTCACGATCGTGCTCGCCGTGCTGCTGACGCTCGGCGTCGCGGTGAAGCTGTGGTGATGCCCAAGCGCGTCGTCGTCGGCGCCCACTACGGCTGGCGCGACTGGCTCGTGCAGCGCGTCAGCGCCGTCGTGATGGCGCTCTACACGCTGCTGGTGCTCTTCCTTCTCCTGCGCAGCGGCGGCCTCGACTACGACGCGTGGAAGGCGACGTTCGGCAGCGAGCTGTTCCGCCTCGCGTCGTTCGTCTTCATGCTCTCGCTGCTGTGGCACGCGTGGGTCGGCGTTCGCAACATCGCGATGGACTACTTGAAGCCGGTCAGCCTGCGCCTCACGTTCGAAGTCGTGGTGATCGTTCTCCTGATCGGATACATCGGCTGGACCATCCAGGTGCTGTGGGGCGGGGTAGCCCCGTGACGCTGCCCGTGCGGAAATTCGACGCGATCATCGTCGGCGCGGGCGGCGCGGGCATGCGCTGCTCGCTGCAGCTCGCCGAAGCGGGACTTTCGGTCGCCGTGCTGTCGAAGGTGTTTCCCACGCGCTCGCACACGGTCGCCGCGCAGGGCGGGATCGGCGCGTCGCTCGGCAACATGTCCGAGGACAACTGGCTCTGGCACATGTACGACACCATCAAGGGGTCGGACTGGCTCGGCGACCAGGACGCCATCGAATACATGTGCCGCATGGCGCCGCAGGTCGTGTACGAGCTCGAGCACTTCGGCATGCCGTTCGACCGCAATGCCGACGGCACCATCTACCAGCGCCCCTTCGGCGGGCACTCGGCGAACTTCGGCGAGAAGCCGGTGCAGCGCGCGTGCGCGGCCGCCGACCGCACCGGCCACGCGATGCTGCACACGCTCTACCAGCGCAACGTGCGCGCGCACACGCAGTTCTTCACCGAATGGATGGCGCTCGATCTCGTGCGCAATGCCGACGGCGACGTCGTCGGCGTGGTCGCCTACGAGATGGAGACCGGCGACGTCATGATCCTGCAGGCCAAGGTCACGGTGCTCGCCACCGGTGGGGCAGGTCGCATCTTCGCCGCGTCCACCAATGCGTTCATCAACACCGGCGACGGCCTCGGCATGGCCGCGCGCGCGGGCATTCCGCTCGAGGACATGGAGTTCTGGCAGTTCCATCCCACGGGTGTCGCGGGCGCGGGCGTGCTCATCACCGAAGGCGTGCGCGGCGAGGGCGGGATCCTGCTCAACGCCAACGGCGAGCGCTTCATGGAGCGCTACGCGCCGAATCTCAAGGACCTCGCGTCGCGCGACGTCGTGTCGCGCTCGATGGACCAGGAGATCAAGGAAGGCCGCGGCGCGGGGCACGAGAAGGATCACGTGCTGCTGAAGCTCGATCACCTCGGGCCCGAAGTCATCATGAAGCGGCTGCCGTCGATCCGCGAGATCGCGCTCAAGTTCGCGAACGTGGATCCGATCAAGGAGCCGATTCCCGTCGTGCCGACGATCCACTACCAGATGGGCGGCGTGCCGACGAACATCCACGGACAGGTCGTGGCGCCGAGGAACGGCAATCCGAACGCGGTCGATCGACGGGCTGTATGCGGTCGGCGAATGCGCGTGCGTCTCGGTGCACGGCGCCAATCGCCTCGGCACCAATTCGCTGCTCGACCTCCTCGTGTTCGGCCGCGCGGCGGGCAACCACATCGTCGAGCAGAATTTCCCGGCGCAGAGCCAGCGGGACCTGCCTCGCGATGCCGGCGACCTGTCGCGCGCGCGCCTGGCGCGCCTCGACGGTGCGACGTCGGGCGAGTCGGTGCCGCAGGTGGCGCACGCGATCCGCAAGACGATGCAGGCGCACTGCGGCGTGTTCCGCAACCAGGAGCTGCTGTCCGAAGGCGTGCGCCAGATCATGGAGCTCGAGGGCCGCGTCGCGCGCTCGGCGATCCAGGACAAGAGCCGCGTGTTCAACACGGCGCGCGTGGAAGCACTGGAGCTCGACAACCTGATCGAGACCGCCAAGGCGACGATCGTCTCGGCCGAGGCGCGCCGCGAGTCGCGCGGCGCGCAGGCGCGCAGCGACTATCCCAATCGCGACGACGCCAACTGGCTCAAGCACACGCTCTGGTACCGCGACGGCAACCGCCTCGAGTACAAGCCGGTCAACCTGAAGCCGCTGTCGGTGGAGGCGTTTCCGCCAAAGGCCCGAACGTACTGAGATGACGACAATGTTTCCCCGCCCAAAATCGGGCCGGCCGCGCCGGCCCGTCTCCATCGGAAGTTTTCCATGGCTGCAGCACCGACCATGAAGTTTCGCGTTTACCGCTACGACCCGGAGAAGGACGCGAAGCCGTACACGCAGGAGTACGACGTCGCGCTCGAGCCGACCGACCGCATGCTGCTCGACGCGCTGATGCGCCTGAAGGCGCAGGACGACTCGCTGTCGTTCCGCCGCAGCTGCCGCGAGGGCGTGTGCGGGTCCGACGCGATGAACATCAACGGCAAGAACGGCCTTGCCTGCGTCACCAATCTCAACGACGTGAAGGAGCCCGTGGTGCTGGCGCCGCTGCCGGGGCTCCCCGTGATCCGCGACCTGATCGTGGACATGAGCCAGTTCTTCAAGCAGTACCACTCGATCAAGCCGTACGTCGTCAACGACACGCCGCCGCCGGAGAAGGAGCGGCTGCAGTCGCCGGACGATCGCGAGGAGCTCGACGGACTGTACGAGTGCATCCTGTGCGCGTGCTGCTCGACGTCGTGCCCGTCGTTCTGGTGGAATCCGGACAAGTTCGTGGGGCCTGCCGGACTTGCTGGCGGCGTATCGCTTCATCGCCGACAGCCGCGACCAGGACACCGAGGAGCGCATCGACAACCTCGAGGATCCGTATCGCCTGTTCCGCTGCCACACGATCATGAACTGCGTGGACGTGTGCCCGAAGAATCTCAATCCTTCGCTGGCCATCGGCAAGATCAAGGACATCATGGTCAAGAGGGCCGTCTAGATCGATCGCGCATGACGCCCGAGCGCTGGAACCGAATCGTCTGGCGCTGCCGTCGCGGCATGCTGGAGAACGATCTCGTGCTGACCCGTTTTCTGGCAGCGCGCGGGGAGTCGATGACGGAAGCACGAGATCGCGATGCTCGACCGCCTGCTCGACCTGCCCGACAACGAGCTGTGGGACCTCATCGCCGGACGCCAGGAACCGAACGACGCGTCCGTCGCGCCGCTGGTGCCGCACTGCGCACCGCATAGGCAAGGGCATTGCGCTTCATCCCGGCAGGCGCGTCGCCCGCCGGCGTTCAGTACCGCACTCGGAGCTTCGCATGACCGACCGCACCGCAACGCTCAACTTCTCCGACGGCTCGCCCTCGGTCAACTTTCCGATCCTGACCGGCACGGTCGGGCCCGAGGTCATCGACATCCGCACGCTGTACGGCAAGACGGGCAAGTTCACCTACGACCCGGGCTTCCTGTCGACGGCGTCGTGCAGCTCGGCGATCACGTACATCGACGGCGACAAGGGCGAGCTGCTGTATCGCGGGTATCCCATCGAGGAGCTCGCCACGCGCTGCGACTTCCTCGAGACCTGCTACCTCCTGCTGTACGGCGAGCTTCCCGACAGCCGAGCAGAAGGAAGACTTCGTCCAGCTCGTGACCCAGCACACGATGGTCAACGAGCAGATGCACTTCTTCATGCGCGGCTTCCGTCGCGACGCGCACCCGATGGCGGTGCTGACGGGGCTGGTCGGCGCGCTGTCCGCGTTCTATCCGGACTCGATGAACCTGCACGACGCGCACCAGCGCGACATCTCGGCCATCCGGCTCATCGCCAAGATGCCCACGCTCGTCGCGATGGCGTACAAGTACTCGGTCGGCCAGCCGTACATGTATCCGCACAACGACTTGTCGTACGCCGGCGAATTTCATGCGCATGATGTTCGCGACGCCGTGCGAGGACTACAAGTCCAACGACGTGCTGGTGCGCGCGATCGACCGCATCTTCATCCTGCACGCCGACCACGAGCAGAACGCGTCGACGTCGACGGTGCGCATGTGCGCGTCGTCGGGCACCAACCCGTTCGCGGCGATCGCGGCCGGCGTGGCGTGCCTGTGGGGCCCGGCGCACGGCGGCGCCAACGAGGCCGCGCTCAACATGCTCTACGACATCCAGCGGCAGGGCGGGGTGGCCAAGATCGGCGAGTTCATCGCCAAGGTCAAGGACAAGTCGAGCAACGTGAAGCTCATGGGCTTCGGCCATCGCGTCTACAAGAACTACGACCCGCGCGCGAAGCTGATGCGCGAGACCTGCTACGAGGTGCTCGAGCGAGCTCGGCCTGCATGACGATCCGCTGTTCAAGCTCGCGATGTCGCTCGAGAAGATCGCGCTCGAGGACGACTACTTCGTCTCGCGCAAGCTGTATCCGAACGTCGACTTCTACTCGGGCATCGTGCAGAAGGCGATCGGCATCCCGGTGCAGCTCTTCACCGCGATCTTCGCGCTCGCGCGCACGGTCGGCTGGATCGCGCAGCTCAACGAGATGGTGTCCGATCCCGAGTACAAGATCGGCCGTCCGCGCCAGCTGTACACGGGTGCGACGCGCCGCACGGTGGTGCCGCTCGCGCAGCGCAGGTAACGGATTCGGGGAATCGCCATGGGCATCATGCAGGAACTCGCAAACCAGCACGCTGTTCGGCTCGAACGCTCCGTTCATCGAGGAGCTGTACGAGCGCTATCTCGCCGATCCGGCGAGCGTGGATGCGAACTGGCGCGCGTACTTCGACGAGCTGCGCGGCGACGCCACCGACGTCTCGCACGCGCCGGTCGTCGAGTCGTTCGGCGAGCTCGCGCGCAACCGCCGCGTCATCGGCGCGATGGTCGACGCGACGACGATGCACAAGCAGGTGCTCGTGCTGCGCCTCATCAGCAAGTACCGCACGCTCGGCATGTTCGCCGCCGACCTCGACCCGCTGCAGCAGCACGCGCCGGATTACATCGCCGACCTCGACCTCGCGACGTACGGCTTCACCGACGCCGACATGGACACCGAGTTCGACGTCGGGTCGTACAAGGCGGGGCCGCAGCGCATGCGGCTGCGCGACATCGTCGCCGCGCTGCAGGAGACGTACACGCGCACGCTGGGCGCCGAGTACATGTACATCACCGACACGGCGACCAAGCGCTTCTTCCAGGAGCGCCTCGAGCCCAATCGCTCGCACCCGAGCTATTCGGCCGAGCGAACGCAAGCACATCCTCGAGCGCCTGACCGCGGCCGAGACGCTCGAGCGCTACCTGCACACCAAGTACGTCGGCCAGAAGCGCTTCTCGGGCGAAGGCGGCGACACGATGATCCCGATGCTCGACCGGCTGATCGAGAAGGCGGGCGCTGCCGGCGTTGGCGAGATCGTGATGGGCATGGCGCACCGCGGCCGCCTCAACGTGCTCGTCAACATCCTCGGCAAGATGCCGTCCAACCTCTTCAGCGAGTTCGAGGGCAAGGCGGCGCAGGAGCTGCCCGCGGGCGACGTGAAGTATCACCAGGGCTTCTCGTCGGACGTGTCGACGCCCGGCGGCCCCGTGCATCTCACGCTCGCGTTCAATCCGTCGCACCTCGAGATCGTGAATCCGGTCGTCGAAGGCTCGGTGCGCGCGCGCCAGCATCGTCGCGGCGACACGCGAGGCGACCAGGTGCTGCCGATCCTGATCCACGGCGACGCCGCGATCGCCGGCCAGGGCGTGAACCAGGAGTGCCTCAACATGGCCGCGACGCGCGGCTATTACACGGGCGGCACGATCCACATCGTCGTCAACAACCAGATCGGGTTCACCACGTCCGATCCGCGCGACGCGCGCGGCACGACCTTCTGCACCGACATCGCGAAGATGGTCGAGGCGCCGGTGCTGCACGTGAACGGCGACGATCCGGAGGTGGCGCTGCTGGCCGTCGAGATCGCGCTCGACTACCGCCAGCGCTTCCACAAGGACGTCTTCATCGACCTCGTGTGCTTCCGCCGCCTCGGCCACAACGAGGCGGACGAGCCGATGGTCACGCAGCCGCTCATGTACAAGCGCATCGCGCAGCATCCGGGCACGCGCAAGCTCTACGCCGAGAAGCTCACCGCCGAAGGTGTCGTCACGGCCGACGAGGCCGACACGATGGTCGCGGCGTACCGCGCCGCGATGGACCGCGGGCAGCACACGAACAAGACGGTGCTGTCGAACTACAAGGCGCCGTTCACGATCGACTGGTCGCCCTACGTCGGCCGCCACTGGGCCGACGTCGTCGACACGCGCGTGCCGTTGCGACAAGCTCAAGTGGCTGTCGCAGCGCCTGACGACGCTGCCGGAAGGATTCAAGCTGCACGCGCGCACCGAGAAGGTGATCGCCGACCGGCGGCTGATGGGCGAGGGCAAGATGCCGCTCGACTGGGGCATGGGCGAGACGCTCGGGTACGCCACGCTGCTCGACGACGGCTACGGCGTGCGCCTCACCGGCGAGGACATCGGCCGCGGGACGTTCTCGCATCGCCATGCGGTGCTGCACGACCAGAACCGCGAGCGCTGGGACACCGGCGCCTACATTCCGCTGCAGCACATCAAGCGAGAACCAGCCGTCCTGCGAGATCATCGACTCGGTGCTGACCGAGCAGGCGGTGCTCGGCTTCGAGTACGGCTACTCGACGTCCGATCCGACGCGGCTCGTGGTGTGGGAGGCGCAGTTCGGCGACTTCGTCAACGGCGCGCAGGTCGTGATCGACCAGTTCATCAGCGCCGGCGAGGTGAAGTGGGGCCGCATCTGCGGCATCGTGATGCTGCTGCCGCACGGCTACGAAGGGCAGGGCCCCGAGCATTCGTCGGCGCGGCCCGAGCGCTTCCTGCAACTGTGCGCGCAGCACAACATGCAGGTGTGCGTGCCCTCCACGCCCGCGCAGGTGTTCCACATGCTGCGCCGGCAGATGCTGCGCCGCTACCGCAAGCCGCTCATCGTGATGACCCCCAAGAGCCTGCTGCGCCACAAGGAAGCGGTGTCGTCGCTCGACGAGCTCGCCAACGGCGAGTTCCAGACCGTGATCGGCGAAACGGAGAAGCTGTCGCCGAAGAAGGTCACGCGCGTGCTCGCGTGCTCCGGCAAGGTCTATTACGAGCTCCTCGCGTACCGCCGCGAGAACAAGATCGACAACATCGCGATCGTGCGGCTGGAGCAGCAGTATCCGTTCCCGCACGACGAGTTCACCAAGGCGGTCTCGCAGTTCCCGCAGCGCGAAGGAAGTCGTGTGGGTGCAGGAGGAGCCGCAGAACCAGGGCGCGTGGTACCGGCTTGCGTGCGTACCTGCGCGCCGACACGCCCGACGCGATGGTGCTCGCGTACGCCGGCCGGCCGATCTCGGCGTCGCCGGCGGTGGGGTACGCGACCAAGCACCTCGCCGAACAGAAGCAGCTCGTCGAGGATGCGTTCGCTCCGCAATTGAAGTCGGGCGAGATGGTCGTCGCCCACTGAACACAAGAGCAAAGAAGAGGCGCGCATGCGCATCGAAGTCAAAGTACCGCAGCTGCCGGAATCGGTTTCCGAAGCGACGCTCGTGAGCTGGCACAAGAAGGCCGGCGATGCGCGTCGCACGCGACGAGAACCTGATCGACGTCGAGACCGACAAGGTCGTGCTCGAGCTTCCCGCGCCGGGCGACGGCGTGCTCGTCGAGCTCGTGAAGCCGGACGGCGCCACGGTGACGTCGAACGAAGTGATCGCGGTCATCGACACCGAGGCCAAGGGCGCGGCGGCCGCCGCCGCGGCGCCGAAAGCGACCGAGCCCGCGCCCGCGGCAGCCCGCGCCCGCCGCCAGCAGCTGCGCCCGCTGCGAACGTCACCGCGCTTCCCGCTGCTCGCAAGATGATGGCCGAGCAGGGCGTCGATCCGTCGACGGTCGAGGGACGGGCCGCGGCGGCCGCGTCACCAAGGGCGACGTGATCGCAGCCACTGCCAAGCCTGCACCTGCGCCGCAACCGGCGGCGCCTGCACCGCAGGCACCCGTGGCCCGCGCGCCCGTCGTGCAGGTGCCGACCGCGCAGGGCTCGCGGCCCGAGCAGCGCGTGCCGATGTCGCGGCTGCGCGCGCGCGTCGCCGAGCGCCTGGTGCAGTCGCAGTCGACGGCGGCGATCCTCACGACGTTCAACGAAGTCAACATGCAGCCGGTCATCGACCTGCGCAACAAGTACAAGGAGCGCTTCGAGAAGGAGCACGGCGTGAAGCTCGGCTTCATGAGCTTCTTCGTCAAGGCCGCGGTGCATGCGCTGAAGAAGTATCCCGCTCGTCAACGCGTCGATCGACGGCAACGACATCGTCTACCACGGCTACTACGACATCGGCATCGCCGTCGGCAGCCCGCGCGGCCTGGTCGTGCCGATCCTGCGCGACGCCGACCAGATGTCGATCGCCGACATCGAGAAGCAGATCGCCGAGTTCGGCAAGCGCGCGCAGGACGGCAAGCTCACGGTCGAGGAGCTGACCGGCGGCACGTACACGATCAGCAACGGCGGCGTGTTCGGCTCGATGCTGTCGACGCCGATCATCAATCCGCCGCAGTCCGCGATCCTCGGCGTGCACGCCACCAAGGACCGCGCGGTCGTCGAGAACGGGCAGGTCGTGGTGCGCCCGATGAACTATCTCGCGCAGTCGTACGACCATCGCATCATCGACGGGCGCGAGGCGGTGCTGTCGCTCGTCGCGATCAAGGAAGCGCTGGAAGATCCGGCACGTCTCCTGTTGGACCTTTGAGCGCGATGGCGGATCGTTACGACGTCGTCGTCATCGGTGCCGGCCCCGGCGGCTACGAAGCCGCCATCCGCGCCGCGCAGCTCGGCCTTTCGACCGCGTGCATCGACGACTGGACGCGCGCGGACGGCAAGCCCGCGCCGGGCGGCACGTGCACCAACGTCGGGTGCATTCCGTCGAAGGCGCTGCTCCAGTCGTCGGAGAACTACGAGGAGGTCGGCCACGCGTTCGCCGAGCACGGCATCAGCGTCTCGGGCCTGGCGATGGACGTCGCGAAGATGCTGGCGCGCAAGGAAAAGGTCGTCGCGCAGAACAACGACGGCATCCTGTACCTCTTCAAGAAGAACAAGGTCGCGTTCTTCCACGGCAAGGGCGCGTTCGCAGGCAAGGACGGCGACGCGTGGAAGATCGCGGTGACCGGTGCAAAGCCGCCGAGCATCACGGGCACGCACGTGATCGTCGCCACGGGTTCGAAGCCGCGCGCGCTGCCGGGTGTTGCGATCGACAACGTGCGCGTGCTCGACAACGAAGGCGCGCTCGCGATCCCGAAGGTTCCGAAGAAGCTCGGCGTGGTCGGCGCCGGCGTCATCGGCCTCGAGATGGGCAGCGTGTGGCGCCGCCTCGGCGCCGAGGTCACGATGCTCGAAGCGCTGCCTTCGCTCCTGCCGGTGGTCGACGTCAGCATCGCGAAGGAGGCGCAGAAGCTCTTCACCAGGCAGGGCCTGGCCATCCACACGGGCGTCAGGATCACCGACGTCAAGGTCGGCGCGAACGACGTGACCGTCACCTACGACGACGGCGCCGGCAAGCCGGTCACGGCAACGTACGACCACCTCATCGTGTCGATCGGCCGCGTGCCGTTCACGGGCGGGCTCGACGCGCAGAGCGTGGGCCTCGCCGTCGACGAGCGCGGCTTCGTGAAGGTCGACGACGACTGCAGGACGAACTTGCCGAACGTGTGGGCCATCGGCGACGTCGTGCGCGGCCCCATGCTCGCGCACAAGGCCGAAGAGGAAGGCGTGTCCGTCGCCGAGCGCATCGCCGGGCAGAAGCCGCACGTGGACTTCAACACGATTCCGTGGGTGATCTACACCTCGCCCGAGATCGCGTGGGTCGGACAAGACCGAGCAGCAGGTGAAGGACGCAGGCATCGACTATCGCGTCGGCAGCTTCCCGTTCACGGCCAACGGCCGCGCCCGCGCGATGGGCGATACGCGCGGCCTCGTGAAGATGGTCGCCGACCGCAAGACCGACCGGATCCTCGGCGTGCACATGATCGGTCCCATGGTGTCGGAGCTGATCAGCGAGGGCGTCATCGGCCATGGAGTTCGGCGCCTCGAGCGAAGACATCGCGCGCATCTGCCACGCGCATCCCACGCTGTCCGAAGCCGTCAAGGAGGCCGCCTTGGCGGTGGACGGCCGGACGCTGAATCTCTAGGATACTGATGAGCGGCGCAGGGCCGCCCCAAGCCGCGAATTGCGCCCCCTCGGGGGCAGCGAGCGTGGCGAGCGTGGGGGTGGTTAATGACCGGGGCGGCCACGATTCCCCCGGCAACGGCAGGACGCGAGGAGACGAGGCCTTGAGATTCGGAGGTATTCGGTAATGGGGGCCCTGGCCCCCGGTCAAATCGCGCGTCGCGACGGCGCGCTTATCGATTACCTCGAACCACTCCTGCGCAGAACGCGGCGCCACCCTCGATCACGCGCAGTCCGCCGCGCTCGATCGACTGCAGTCGCTGTGCGACGAGCTGGCCGCGTTCAAGATGGCGCGCCAGTCGACCCTGAAGCGCCTGCTGTCGCCGCCCGACGTCCCTCGCGGCGTTTATCTCTACGGCGGCGTCGGGTCGCGGCAAGAGCTTCCTCATGGACAGCTTCTACGCGGTGGTGCCGCTGCGCCGCAAGACGCGCGTGCACTTCCACGCGTTCATGCGCGACGTCCACGAGGAGCTGAAGACGCTCACGAGGGAAGTCGATCCGCTGGCCACGGTCGCGCAGCGCATCGCACGTCGCTTCCGCCTCGTCTGCTTCGACGAGTTCCACGTCTCGGACATCGCCGACGCGATGATCCTCGGCCGGTTGCTGACGGCGCTCTTCTCCGCCGGCGTCGTGTTCGTCATGACGTCGAACTACCCGCCCGACGACCTGTACCCGGGCGGCCTCAAGCGCGAGAACTTCCTGCCGACGATCAAGCTGCTGCACGAATGGCTCGACGTGATCGAAGTGGATGGTGGCGTCGACTACCGCCTGCGCACGCTGGAGCGCGTGGAGACTTTCCTCGTGCCCGCAGGCGCGGTCGCGGATGCCGCGATGGCAGCGCACGTTCGACGCCATGCGCAACGGCCCCGACGAATCGCCGCAGCTCACGATCGAAGGCCGTCCGCTTTCCGCGCGAAGGCGCGCGGGCAGCGCGATCTGGTTCGACTTCGACGCGCTCTGCGACGGCCCGCGCTCGCAGCGCGACTACCTCGAGCTCGCGCAACGCTTCGCGGTGCTGTTCCTGTCCGACATCCCGGTCATGAGCGCCGACAAGGCGGATCTCGCGCGCCGCTTCACCTGGCTCGTCGACATCCTGTACGACCACCGCGTGAAGCTCGTGGCGTCGGCTGCGGCGCCGGCCGAGATCTTGTATTTGGAAGGACGCAACGCGCGGGAATTTCCGCGCACCGTGAGCCGTCTCACGGAGATGCGCACCAGGGATTACATGGCGCTGCCGCACGCATCGGGCGAGACCGCGGCGGCGCTGCCGGCATAGCGATAACCACAAGGAGGATTCGACCGTGACGACATTCAAGGCTTATCGCACGTTCGACGACAACGGCGTCGTGTCGAGCCATTTCGTCAATACCTCGATCGACGAGCTCGACCACGGCGACGTCGTCGTCCGCACGAAGTACTCGACGATCAACTACAAGGATGCGCTGTCGCACAACGGCACCGGCAAGATCATGCGCAAGTATCCCGACCATCGCCGGCATCGACATGGCGGGCACGGTCGAGGCATCGGGCGACGCGCGCTTCAAGAAGGGCGACAAGGTCATCGTGCACGGCTACGACATGGGTGTCGCGCACGACGGCGGCTATGCCGAGCACGTGCGCGTGCCGGCCGACTGGGTGGTGCGGCGCCCCGAGAGCATGACCGCGTTCGACGCGATGACGCTCGGCACCGCGGGCTACACCGCCGGGCTTGCCATCGAGCTCATGGAGCACAACGGCCTCACGCCCGAGAACGGCCCGGTGGCCGTCACGGGCGCGACCGGCGGCGTGGGGTCGGTGGCCGTCGAGATCCTCGCCAAGCTCGGCTACCACGTGGTCGCGATCACCGGGAAGGGCGAGGAGGCGAACTACCTGCGCAGCATCGGCGCTACGGAGGTCGTGCTGCGCCAGTCGCTCGACCTCACCAAGATCCGCCCGCTCGACCGCGCTACGTTTGCCGGCGCAATCGACAACCTCGGCGGCGACATCCTGTCGTGGCTCGTGTCGACGCAGAAGGTTCACGGCATGGTCGCGGCGGTGGGCCTTGCGGCGAGCCACAAGCTCAACACGACCGTGATGCCGTTCATCCTGCGCGGCGTGCATCTCCTCGGCATCAACAGCGCGGAGACGCCGATGGCGCTGCGCCAGAAGATCTGGAACAAGCTCGCCGTCGAGTGGCGGCCCGACCGCGTCCACGACCAGGTCCGCACGATCGACTTCGACGAGCTGCCGACGCACTTCGACCCCTATCTCAAGGGCCTCGTGCGCGGCCGGACCGTCGTGCGCATCGCACCGGACACGCACGGCGGTTGACGTGACGCAACGAGTTGGCAGCGTCCGAGGATTAGCATCGGTGGTTTGAAACCGCAGGAGGGCGCCATGAGTCGATACGCCGAGTTCCACGCGCGCTCGCTCGCCGATCGCGAAGGATTCTGGCGGGAGCACGCGGCGCTCATCGACTGGCACACGCCGTTCACGTCGGTGCTCGATTACTCGCGCCCGCCGTTCGCGCGATGGTTCGTCGGCGGCCGCACGAACCTGTGCCACAACGCCGTCGACCGGCATCTCGCAGGCCGCGCCGACCAGGCGGCGCTCGTCTACGTCTCGACGGAGACGGGCCAGGAGTCGAGCTACACCTACCGCGAGCTTTTCACGCACGTGAACGCGTGCGCAGCCGCGTTGCGCGACCTCGGCGTGCGGCCGCGGCGATCGCGTGCTGATCTACATGCCGATGATTCCCGAAGCCGTGTTCGCGATGCTCGCCTGCGTGCGCATCGGCGCGATTCACTCGGTCGTGTTCGGCGGCTTTGCGGCGGCGAGCCTCGCCACGCGCATCGACGACGCGAGACCCAAGGTCATGATCACGGCGGACGCCGGCATGCGCGGCGGCAAGGCCGTGCCGTACAAGCACCTGGTCGACGAGGCGTGCCGCATCGCGAGGCATCCGCCGGCGCGCGTGCTCATCGTCGATCGCGGCATCGACCGCGCCATGCCGCGCACGACTGGCCGCGATCTCGACTTTGCAACGGAGGTGCGCAAGCACGCGGACGTCGTCGTGCCGTGCGAGTGGCTCGAATCGAGCGAGCCGTCGTACATCCTCTACACCTCCGGCACCACCGGCAAGCCGAAGGGCGTGCAACGCGACACCGGCGGCTATGCGGTCGCCCTCGCGGCTTCGATGGGCGACATCTTCTGCGTGGCGCCCGGCGAGACGATGTTCACGACCAGCGACATCGGCTGGGTCGTCGGGCACTCGTACATCATCTATGCGCCGCTTCTCAACGGCTCGACGACGATCATGTACGAGGGCCTGCCGATCCGGCCGGATCCGTCGATCTGGTGGAAGATCGTCTCGCAACATCGCGCCAAGACGATGTTCAGCTCGCCCACCGCCATTCGCGTGCTGAAGAAGCAGGACCCGGCGTTCATGCGCCAGCACGACATCGCCTCGCTCAAGTACCTCTTCCTCGCCGGCGAGCCGCTCGACGAGCCGACCGCGCGCTGGGTGTCGGATGCGCTCGGCGGCGTGGCGATCGTGGACAACTACTGGCAGACGGAATCCGGGCTGGCCGATCCTGTCGGCGCAGCTCGGCGTCGAGGAGACGCCGCGCAAGTTCGGCAGCCCGTCGTTCCCGGCGGCAGGCTACGACGTGCGCCTGGTGCAGCGAAGTCACGGGCAAGGAAGCCGGCGCGAACGAGAAGGGCGTGCTTGCGATCGCACCGCCGCTGCCGCCGGGCTGCATGTCCACCGTGTGGGGCGACGACGAGCGCTTCGTGAACACGTACTTCGAGACGTTTCCCGGCCAGCTCCTGTACTCGACGTTCGACTGGGCCACGCGCGACGCGGACGGCTATTACTTCGTGCTCGGACGCACGGACGACGTGATCAACGTCGCAGGACATCGGCTCGGCACCCGCGAGATCGAGGAAGCGGTGCAGGCGCACGCCGGCATCGCGGAAGTCGCGGTCGTGGGTGTTGCGGATGCCGTCAAGGGGCAGGTGCCCGTCGCGTTCGTCGTCGTGAAGGACGCCTCGCGCGTCGCCACCGCGGAAGGCGCTGCGGCGATGCGCAAGGAAGTGATGGACACGGTGGACCGCGAGCTCGGCGCGATCGGGCGGCCGGGCGCGGTGCATTTCGTGACGCTGCTGCCGAAGACGCGCTCGGGCAAGCTCCTGCGCCGCTCCATCCAGGCACTCGCCGAGGGCCGCGACCCCGGCGATCTCACGACCATCGAGGATCCTGGCGCGCTGGAGCAAATAAAAGCCGCGCTCGCAGCCGGCTAGCACGTAAGCGACAATAGGAGGTTATGCCTGCCTCCCTTGTGCCGCTCGTGGAGATCCTGCGCGGCGGCATCGTCGAAAGCGTGCACCACGGCGCCGTTGCGGTCGTCGACCGCGACGGGCGCCTGCTGTACGCCGCCGGCGACCCCGAGATGGTCACGTTCACCCGCAGCTCCCTGAAGCCGCTGCAGGCGCTTCCCTTCGTCGCGGCCGGCGGCATCGAGCGCTACAAGCTCACGACCCACGAGACGGCGTTGTTGTGCGCAAGCCACTCCGGCGAGCCCCGCCACGTCGAGGCCGCCGCATCCATCCTCGCGAAGGCGGGCAACGACGCGTCCGACCTGCAATGCGGCACCCATCCGCCGGGTCATTACGAGGTGCGCGGCGAGACGCCGCCGCCGCCGCCGTATTCCCCGTTGTCCCACAACTGCTCCGGCAAGCACGGCGGCATGCTCGCGCATTGCGCGGCCTGCGGTTACGGCAAGCACGATTACCTCGCCATGGATCACCCGCTGCAACGGGAGATCCGCACGGCGGTCGCCGGCATGGCCGGCGTCCCCGAAGGCGCGTTGCATGCGGGGATCGACGGTTGCTCCGCGCCGAACTACGCGATGCCGCTGGCCAGGCTCGCGCTGGCGTTTGCGCGCCTTGCGTCGGCCGACGTCGATCCGGTGTACGGACGCGCCCCCAGGCAACTCGCGGACGCGATGACCGCGGCGCCGGAAATGGTCTCGGGTGACGGCCGCAGCGACCTGGCCCTCACCCGGGCCGGGCGAAGCGACTGGGTCTGCAAGGTCGGGGCCGAGGCCGTGCAGGCCATCGGAATCCGCAGCCGCGGCTGGGGCATCGCCATCAAGGTCGCGGACGGCAGCCGACGCGGCCTGCTGCCAGCGACGGTGTCCACGCTGGAGCAGCTCGGACTTCTCGACGGCCCGGCGCGCGCGGCGCTCGCGCCGCTTCGAAGCCCCGTCCTGCGCAATTACCGCGGCCTTGCGACGGGCGAAGGACGAGCGGTCGTTGTCTTGGACAAAGCCGACCGCGGGCTCACGCCTGTCGCCGCGAGCGCCGCCGAGTGAACTTACGCCTCTTGCAACAGTCTGTTACGCCAAGCGTGCGCTGCGGCGAAAGTCCCGCGGCCCTGGCCCTGTCCGGCTGCCGCACCTGCCGATCGGCAGGACAACAACGAATGAATCAGGGACGACCCGCGGATGGGTGATCGCGAAGTCGATCAGCAGCTGGTCGAGCGTGCGCAAAAGGGTGACAAGCACGCTTTCGAGCTGCTGGTCATGAAGTACCAGCGAAAGCTGGGACGGCTGTTGTCGCGGCTGGTTCGCGACCCGGCGGAAGTGGAGGACGTGGCGCAGGAGGCCTTCATCAAGGCCTATCGCGCGCTCCCGAGCTTCCGCGGCGACAGTGCGTTCTACACGTGGTTGTATCGCATCGCGATCAACACGGCGAAGAACTACCTGGTCGCGATGGGTCGCCGCGCCCCGACGACGACCTCCTTCGACAACGAGGAGGCCGAGGGTTTCGAGGATGCGGAGCAGCTGCGTGACAGTGCAACACCGGAAGACGAGCTCATCGGCAAGCAGATCGCGGCGACCGTGAACAAGGCGATGGACGCGCTGCCCGAGGATTTGCGAACCGCGATCACGCTGCGCGAGATCGAAGGCTTGAGCTACGAGGAAATTGCAGTCGTGATGAATTGCCCGATCGGCACCGTGCGCTCGCGTATCTTCCGTGCACGCGAGGCGATTGCGGCGGAGCTGCGGCCGCAGCTCGGCACCGATGAGAACCGGAGATGGTGATGAATGAAAATCCATTCGCGGCGAAGGGCCGCCCCGAGACGCGAATTGCACCCCCTCAGGGGGCAGCGAGTCGCGAAGCGACGAGCGTGGGGGAGAATATCTCGCGACTGATGGACGGTGAGGTCGACGATGCCGAATTCCAGCGCTGCGTCGCGGAGCTGCGCTCGGGCGAGGCGATGCAGGCGTGGATGTGCTACCACGTCATCGGCGACTCGCTGCGCGGCGCGCCAGCGATCTCCGCGCATGGTGTGTCCACGCAGTTCTCGGCGCGCTTCCGCACCGCTCTCGCCGCGGAGCCGACGGTGCTGGCGCCGCCGCGCGAGCGCATTCGCACCTCGCAGCCCGCCACCTTCGCATGGGCCGTCGCCGCCACGGTCGCGGCCGTCACCGTGGTTGGATGGACCGCCTTCTCGATGGTCGACGTGCCGCCTACGGCGATCGCCAAGGCGCGCGAAGCGGCTTCGGTGCGCGCCGCGCAGGTCAAGCCGCAAGCCGACGTCGCCAGCGAATACCTGCTCGCGCACCAGGAATTCTCGCCTGCCATGGCGATCCAGGGCGGTGCGCCCTATTTTCGCGCTGCGACGGCTACGGCCGTCGAGCCCCAGCCCAAGCCGTAGCCGCAACGGAATCCTATGCACGCATGGTGGCCACCCTCGGCGTTCCGGGGGATGAGTGCGGTAGCGGTGTTCGCAACGGCGGCATTCGCGAGCCCGCTTGCGAGCGCCCAGGGCTATGCCGCGCAGTGGCTCATGCGCATCACGCAGGCCGCGCGCACGCTCAACTACTCGGGAACGGTTCTGGTGCGGCAGGGGTCGCGGTTCGACACGTTCCGCCTCGCGCACATGTTCGAAAACGACCAGGAGTCCGAAAAGCTCCTGAGCCTCGACGGTCCGGCACGCGAGATCGTCCGCTCCGCGACCGAGGTGCGCTACTACTTTCCCGACGCCAAGGTCGTGCGCATCGAGCCGCGCACCATCCGCAACGTGTTCCCGTCGCTGTCGCCGGAGCAGACCGCGAACCTCGCTCAGTATTACGAATTCAAGCTGACGGCAGGCGGCCGCGTCGCCGGCCGCATGACGGACGTCGCCACGTTCGAGCCGCGCGACGGCATGCGGTACGCGCATCGATTCTGGGCGGACGCAACGACGGGCCTGCTGCTGCGCTCGCGCCTCGTCAACGAGAAGGGCGAGATCATCGAGGAGTTCGCGTTCACCGACGTCACGTACAACGCGAAGCTCGACAAGGAAATGGTGCGGCCTTCGTGGACGTCGGTGCCGTCGGATTGGCGCGTCACGCAGGCAGGCCCCGGCGACTTCAAGAGCGACGAGACCGGCTGGACCGTGAACAAGGTTCCGCCCGGCTTCGTGAAGATCAGCGAAGGGTTCCGCAAGCTCGGCGGCAAGCGCGACCCGGCGGCGCATCTCGTCTTCTCGGACGGCCTCGTCGCCATCTCCGTGTTCGTGGAGCCGTACACGGTGACGCAGACGCAGATCGGGTTGACGCAGACCGGCGGACTTGCCCAATATTCGACGCGCAGCGACGCGTATCGCGTGACGGTGATCGGCGAAGCGCCGCCCGCGACGGTGCAGCAGATCGCGCAGTCGGTCAGTCGTAACAAGCCTTAAGCTCAGCTTGCGCCTTCGCGGAAGGCGCCATAAGTTCCAACAGAGGAAATCATGTCGATGCGCAAACTCGTCCCCGGCGTCCTTGCATTGTTGATGGCCGTGGGGTTCGCTCCGATGGCGGCCGCCCAGGGCCAGGCACAGGCGCAAGGCCGCGCCGGGTTCCTGCCCGATTTCACCGACCTGTACGACAAGAACGGGCCCACCGTGGTGTCCATCGACGTCACGCAAAAGGCGCGGCGCCAGCGCGGGATGCCCGAGCTTTCCGAAGACGATCCGTTCTACGAATTCTTCCGCCGCTTCGGCCAGGTGCCGCCGCGCCGCGGTCAGGAGCGCGAGCCGGAAGCGCAGGCCGTCGGATCCGGATTCATCATCGGCAGCAACGGCGAGGTCATCACCAACGCGCACGTCGTCGAGGGTTCCGACGAGGTCACCGTGCGACTGTCCGACAAGCGCGAGTTCAAGGCGAAGGTGCTCGGCGCGGACAAGCGCACGGACGTCGCGCTGCTCAAGATCGAGGCGACGAATTTGCCGAAGGTCGTCATCGGCGATCCCGACAAGCTGCGCGTCGGCGAGTGGGTCGTCGCGATCGGCAAGCCGTTCGGCCTCGAGAACACCATGACGGCGGGCATCGTGAGCGCGAAGGGACGCGACCTTCCGCAGGAGAATCTCGTTCCGTTCATCCAGACGGACGTCGCGATCAACCCGGGCAATTCGGGCGGGCCCCTCTTCAACATGCGCGGCGAGGTCGTCGGCATCAACTCGCTCATCTACTCGCGCACGGGCGGCTACATGGGGCTCGCGTTCGCGATTCCCATCGACGTCGCCATGAACACGGTCGCGCAGCTGAAGGAAAAGGGACGCGTCACGCGCGGCCGCATCGGCGTGCAGATCCAGGCAGTCAGCAAGGAAGAGGCGGAAGCGTTCGGGCTCGGCGCGCCGCGCGGCGCGCTGGTCAACGGCGTCGAGCGCGACGGCCCGGCGGCGAAGGCGGGCGTGGAAGTCGGGGACATCATCGTGAAGGCCGACGGCAAGGAAGTGCGCTCGTCGCTCGAGCTGCCGCGCATCATTTCCGCGGTCAAGCCGGGCACCAAGATTCCGGTGACGGTCTGGCGGAAGGGCACGCAGAAGGATCTGAGCGTGCTCGTCGCCGAGATGAAGGAAGACCAGGCCGCGGTGCCCCGCGGCAAGGGCGGTGCCCAGCCCAAGGAGAAGGCGAAGCCCAACAAGATGGGACTCGTGCTTTCGGACCTCACGGACGAGCAGAAGAAGGAAGCCGACGTGCGGGCCGGGGTGATGGTCGACGACGTGGCGCCGTCCGTGCGCGGCAACGTGCAGGCGGGGGATGTGGTCCTCGCGATCGTGCGCGGCGGCGTCACCACGGAGGCGCGTACGGCGGCGCAGGTCAACGACGTGCTGGCGAAAGTGGAGAAAGGCGCATCGGTCACGCTGCAGATGAAGCGGGGCGAGCAGCAGTTCTTCGCGACGGTGCGCGCGCTGAACGGGGAGTGAGTCCCGCGTGGCAGTGCTGACGCTGCTGTCGCGCGCCTACTGCCACCTCTGCGACGAGATGCGCGACGCCGTGCATCCCGTCGCCGAGGCGTTCGGCGCGGCGGTGGTCGAAGTGGACGTCGACGCCCATCCTGACCTCGAGGCCGCGTACGGCGAGCGCGTGCCGGTGCTCATGCTCGGCGCCCCCGCGGATGGCATCGTTCTGTGCCATTACCGCTACGATCGCGGGCCCGTCGAAGCAGCGCTCCGCGGGCGCGACGCGTAGATCGGTTAAAATTCCGTGTTTCCCGGCCTTGGGGCACCAGACGGTGCCCTAAGGCGTTTTTAGGCAGGCCACGTGCGCCACATCCGCAATTTCTCGATCATCGCCCACATCGACCACGGCAAGTCGACGCTTGCCGACCGCTTCATCCAGCGGTGCGGGGGCTTGTCCGATCGCGAGATGAGCGAGCAGGTGCTGGACTCGATGGACCTCGAGCGCGAGCGCGGGATCACGATCAAGGCGCAAACGGCGACGCTGAGCTACACCGCGCGGGACGGCCAGGCCTACGAGTTCCACCTCATCGACACGCCGGGGCACGTCGACTTCGCCTACGAAGTGTCGCGCTCGCTTGCCGCATGCGAAGGCGCGCTGCTCGTGGTCGACGCGTCGCAGGGCGTGGAGGCGCAGACGGTCGCCAATTGCTACACGGCGATCGAGCAGGGCGTGGAGGTCATACCTGTTCTCAACAAGATCGACCTGCCGTCGGCGGACCCGGAGCGGGTGATCGACGAGATCGAGGACATCATCGGCATCGACGCCACCGATGCCGTGCGCGCGAGCGCCAAGAACGGCATCGGCATCGACGACATCCTGGAAGCGGTGATCGTCAAGGTGCCGCCGCCGAAGGGCGATCCTGATGCGCCGCTGACCGCGCTCATCATCGACTCGTGGTTCGACAACTACGTGGGCGTCGTGATGCTGGTGCGCGTCATCGACGGGGCGATCAAGCCCAAGGACAAGATCCTGCTGATGGCCGGCGGCACCGTTCACTTGTGCGAGCAGGTCGGCGTGTTCACGCCCAAGTCGGTCGCGCGGCCGGAGCTCGCCGCGGGTGACGTCGGCTTCATCATCGCCGGCATCAAGGAGATCGACGCGGCGAAGGTCGGCGACACGGTGACCCTCGCGGCGAGGCCCGCAAGCGCGCCGCTGCCCGGATTCAAGGAAGTGAAGCCGCAGGTGTTCGCCGGGCTCTATCCGGTCGAGTCCAACCAGTACGAGGCCCTGCGCGAAGCGCTGAACAAGCTCAAGCTCAACGACGCCTCGCTGCACTACGAGCCCGAAGTCTCGCAGGCGCTCGGCTTCGGATTCCGCTGCGGATTCCTCGGCCTCCTTCACATGGATATCGTGCAGGAGCGGCTCGAGCGCGAGTACGACATGGATCTCATCACGACGGCGCCCACGGTGATCTACCAGATCCTGATGCGCGACGGCACGGTGCACGAGATCGAGAATCCCTCGAAGCTGCCGGACCTGTCGCGCGTCGAGGAGATCCGCGAGCCGATCATCACCGCGACCATCCTGATGCCGCAGGAGTACGTGGGCCCGGTGATCACCCTGTGCACGGAGAAACGCGGGGCGCAGAAGAACATGCAATACCTCGGGCGGCAGGTGATGCTCACGTACGAGCTGCCGATGGCCGAGGTCGTGATGGACTTCTTCGACAAGCTGAAGTCGACGTCGCGCGGCTACGCGTCGCTCGACTACGAGTTCAAGGAATTCCGCACCGCGGACGTCGTGAAGCTCGACATCCTCATCAACGGCGAGCGCGTCGATGCGCTCTCGGTGATGGTCCACCGCTCGATCTCGCAATACCGCGGGCGCGAGGTCGCCGCGAAGATGCGCTCGCTCATCCCGCGCCAGATGTTCGACGTCGCGGTGCAGGCGTCGATCGGCGCCCAGATCATCGCGCGCGAGACGATCAAGGCCATGCGCAAGAACGTGCTCGCCAAGTGCTACGGCGGCGACATCACGCGCAAGAAGAAGCTGCTGGAGAAGCAGAAGGCCGGCAAGAAGCGCATGAAGGCGGTGGGCAGCGTCGAGATCCCGCAGGAAGCCTTCCTGGCGATATTGCAGGTCGGTGACAAGTAGACGAAACGCGCGTTACTGGGTGCCAGCCGCGTCCGTAGGCGTCCACGCGCGTGGCACAATCGGCCCGCTCCAAGAAACGAAAAACGAATGAACTTCGCGCTGATCCTTTTCCTGCTGACGTTGGTCACGGGCATCCTGTGGGCGGTCGACCGCCTGCATTTCCGCAGGAAGCGCGCGACCGACGCGCCCGAGCCCGCATGGGTCGAGTACGCGGCGAGCTTCTTTCCCGTCCTGCTCGTCGTGTTCCTGCTGCGATCGTTCGTCGCGGAGCCTTTCAAGATCCCGTCGTCGTCCATGCGACCGACGCTCGAGGTGGGCGACTTCATCCTCGTCAACAAGTTCGCGTATGGCCTGCGGCTGCCGATCGTCGAGGCGAAGTTCGTGCCGCTCGGCGAGCCGCAGCGCGGTGACGTCGTGGTGTTCCGCTACCCCGTCAACCCCAGCCAGGACTTCATCAAGCGCGTCGTCGGCGTCGGCGGCGACGTCGTGACCTACCAGGACAAGAAGCTGACGGTCAACGGCCAGCCGTTGCCGCAGATGCGGGACGGGACCTACAGCTACCTCGAGAACCTCAGGTTCGAGACCCTCGAGCGCTTCAAGGAAACGGCGCGCAACGGCATCGGGACGCACGAATACACCATCGGCATCAACCCCCAGGCGGCCCCCGTGTACCCCCAGAACGTGAGGCCGTTTCCGGGTCGCGAGAATTGCGAATACAATGACCGCGGTTTCACGTGCAAGGTGCCGCAGGGCCAGTACTTCATGATGGGCGACAACCGCGACAACAGCGACGACAGCCGCTATTGGGGATTCGTGCCCGACGATCACGTTCGCGGCAAGGCATTCTTCATCTGGTTCAACTGGGACGATATTTCGAGCCTCGCCTTCAAGCGGGTCGGCAGCGGCATCCGCTGAGTCGGCCGGGGCACGCAAGGGACCTATGAATAGCGACGCTTGCAACTGGCGGCATCAGCGCGGCATATCGATGATCGGCTTCCTGTTCGTCACCGGCGTCTTGCTGGTGGTGGCGCTTCTCGCCTTTCGGATGATTCCGTCGTATATCGAGTACTACACCGTCCAGAAGGCCCTGGAGGATGCGCTCAGCAAGAACCGGGAACCCACGCTTGCGAACGTTCGCCGGGCCTTCGAGGACAAGATCGGCGCGGATTACGTCGACTCCGTGACGGCGAAGGACGTGGAGCTCAGCAAGGTGGGCAACAGCATCACCGCGTCGGCCAACTGGGAAAAGAAGCTGCCCCTGGTTCACAACATCAGCCTTCTGATGGAGTTCAACGCGTCCGCCTCGCGCTGACGCGTCGTGAATGGATGACTCGCTTCGCAAGCGCCTCGGCTACGCGTTTCGCAATCCCGACCTGCTCCGCGGCGCGCTGACGCACCGCAGCTTCGGCGTCTCGAACAACGAGCGCCTCGAGTTCGTCGGTGACGCCGTGCTGAACTGTGTCGTCGCTGCCTCCCTCTACCAACGTTTTCCCGCGCTGGCCGAAGGCGACTTGTCGCGCGCGCGTGCCGCACTCGTCAACCAGGACATGCTCGCGCGGGTCGCACGCGGCGCCGGGCTCGGAAACGAGATCCGGCTCGGTGAAGGCGAGCACAAGACCGGCGGGGCTGCGCGTCCCTCGATCCTCGCGGATGCGCTCGAGGCGGTGTTCGGCGCCGTGTTCATCGACGGCGGCTACGACGCGGCGCGCGCGGTCATCCAGACCTGCTACGGCGACGTGCTGGCGCGTGCCGACCCCGCGTCGCTCGGCAAGGACCCCAAGACGCGCCTCCAGGAGTACCTGCAGGCGCGCCGCATGAGCGTGCCCGAGTATGTCGTGGTGTCGACGACCGGGGAGGCGCATGCGCAGATATTCGACGTCGAATGCCGCGTCGATGCCCGGAAGATCGTCGCGACCGGCGCGGCGGCAGCCGCCGTGCCGCCGAGCAGGCCGCAGCCGAGGCGGCGCTCGCGCGAATCGAAGCGGGGGATGGCCTTGGGCGCTGAGCGCATTCCGTTGCGGCCATGTCGCGATCGTCGGTCGGCCAAGCGTGGGCAAGTCGACGCTCATGAATGCGCTGATCGGACAGAAGGTCAGCATCACGTCGAAGAAGCCGCAGACGACCCGCCACCGGATCGTCGGCATCGACACGCGCGAGGCCGCGCAGCTCATCTACGTCGACACGCCGGGCTTCCAGACGCGCCATCGGTCCCTGCTCAACGACCGGTTGAACAACGCCGTGCGCGAGGCGCTCGGCGGCGTCGACGTCGTCGTCTTCGTGATCGACGCGACGCGCATCACGGAAGCGGACCGCGCGGTGTCCCGGTTGTTGCCGGATGCCGTGCCGGTCGTGTGCGCCGTCAACAAGATCGACCTCGTCCGCGACAAGGCGTTGCTGCTGCCGTTGCTCGCCAAGGTCTCCGAGTTGTTCGCCTTTGCCTCGGTCGTGCCCATTTCGGCGGAACGCGGCACGCAGCTCGAAGCGCTGCGCGGTGAGATCGTCGCGCGGCTGCCGCAATCGCCGGCGCTCTATCCGGAAGACGACGTTACCGACCGCGACGAGCGTTTCCTCGCCGCCGAGTTCATCCGCGAGAAGATCTTCCGCATGCTCGGCGACGAAATTCCCTATGCGACGACCGTCGGCATCGAGCAGTTCAAGATGGACGGGGCGCTGCGCCGGATCCACGCGACCGTCTACGTGGACAAGGCGAGCCAGCGGGCCATCCTGCTCGGCGAAGGCGGTTCGCGCATGAAGGCCATTGCGACCGAAGCGCGGCACGACATGGAGCGTCTCTTCGACGGCAAGGTGTTCCTCGAAGTCTTCGTCAAGGTCAAGCGAGGATGGGCGGACAGCGACGCATCGCTGACGAACCTCGGCTACTGACGCGCCGCGCCCTGGCGCGCCAACCGGTCCAGCCGCACGACGACGAGCCGGCATTCGTCCTGCATGCGTACCCGTATCGCGAGACGAGCCTGATCGTCGAGGCATTCACGGCGGGATTCGGGCGAGTGCCGATGGTCGCGCGCGGCGCCAAGCGCCCGAGGTCGGAGATGCGCGGGCTGCTGCAGGCGTTCCAGCCGCTTGCATTGTCGTGGGCGGGCAGCGCCGAGCTCAAGACGCTCATCAAGGTGGAATGGCGCGGCGGGCTGCCGCTGCCTCCACGGTTCTGCGCTGCTCTGCGGCTTCTACCTGAACGAGCTGCTGCTGAAGCTCCTCGCTCGCGAGGATGCGCATCCTGCGCTCTTCGACGACTACGCCGCGGCACTGCAGGCGCTGTCCGCCGAATCCGCGAGCACGGCGCAGGCTGCCGTGCTGCGCCGATTCGAGGTCCGTCTCGTTTCCGAGTTGGGCTACGCACTGCAGCTCACGCGCGACGTCGACGACGCGCCGATCGATTCCTCCCGCATGTACCATTACGCACCGGACCGCGGCCCTCGGGTGATCGTCGCGAACGTCGCCCGCGAGCCCGGGCAGCATCCACGTCTCGTGCGCGGGACGACGCTGATGGCGCTTGCGGCCGGCTCGTTTCCCGATGCGGACATTGCGGCGGAGGCCAAGCGCCTCATGCGCGACGTCCTCGACCACTACCTCGAGGAGCGCCGCATCGTGAGCCGGCGCGTGGTGCGCGATCTCGTGAACCTCGAAGAGGAAGGATCTTAAAAAGCGATGATCGAGCTCGGCGTCAACATCGACCACGTGGCAACGCTGCGCCAGGCGCGGCGCACGCACGAGCCGGACCCCGTCTGGGCCGCGGTCGAGGCGCATCTCGGCGGCGCCGACGGCATCACGGTGCACCTGCGCGAGGACCGCCGGCACATCCACGACGAGGACGTGCGGCGGCTGCGCGAGCTCGTGCACATCAAGCTCAACCTCGAGGTCGCCGCCACGAAGGACATGATCGACATCGCATGCCGCGTCAAGCCGGAGATGGCGATGCTCGTGCCCGAGGGGCGGCACGAGATCACGACGGAAGGCGGCCTCGACGTGGCGGGACAGGAGGCGGGGCTTCGCGACGTGGTCAAGCGTCTCGCCGATGCGGGCATCGTGACGTCGGTGTTCATCGATGCCGACCTGCGCCAGGTGGAAGCGGCGGCGCGCATCGGCGCGCGCGTGTGCGAGGTCCATACCGGCCCGTATGCACATGCATTCCATGCCAAGGGACGCGACGCCGAAAGCGCGGCCGTCGTCGCCGAGCTCGACCGCATACGCACGGCCGGCGCAAGCGATCCGCGGTCTTGGCATGCGCTTCAACGCAGGGCATGCGCTGACCTACTTCAACGTGCAGCCCGTTGCCGCGCTGGACGGCGTGCGCGAGCTGCACATCGGGCACGCGATCGTGTCGCGCGCGATGTTCACCGGGTTGCGGGAGGCAGTCCGGCAGATGAAGGCGCTCATGAGAGAGGCGGCGACGTGATGCCGGCGCGCGGACCGGTCGTCCTCGGCATCGGCGGGCTCACGCTCGACGGCGTCGATCGCGAGCGCCTGCTGCATCCGCTCGTCGGCGGCGTCATCCTGTTCTCGCGCAACTACGAGAACGTGGAGCAGCTCGCGGCACTCACGGCGCAGATCCATGCGTTGCGCACACCCGCGTTGCTGATCAGCGTCGATCACGAGGGCGGGCGCGTGCAGCGGTTCCGGGACGGGTTCACCGCGATACCGCCGATGCGCACGCTCGGTGACATGTGGCAACGCGACGCGGCGGCCGCGGGCCTCGAGGCGCGGCGCGTGGGCGGCGTGATTGCACGCGAGCTGCGCGCGCAGGGTGTGGACTTCAGCTTCACCCCGGTGCTCGATGTCGACTTCGGCACCAGCGCGGTGATCGGCGATCGCGCGTTCTCCGATGATCCCGATGTGGTCGCGCGAATTGGCCGTCGCGCTTTGCCGCGGCTTGCGCGAAGGAGGGTGTGCCGCCGTCGGCAAGCACTTCCCCGGCCATGGCTTCGTCGCGGCGGACTCTCATCTCGAAGTCCCCATCGACGATCGGCCGCTGTCCGACCTGCTCGCCAGCGACCTCGTTCCATTTGCAGCGCTTGCGCGAGCCGGCATGGAAGCGGTCATGCCGGCTCACGTGGTCTATCCCGCCGTCGACGACAATCCCGCAGGTTTTTCGCGCATCTGGATCCGCGACATCCTGCGCGAGCGGTTGCAGTTCGACGGACTCGTGTTCTCGGACGACCTCGGCATGGCCGGCGCATTCACGGCAGGTGACATCGTCGCCCGTGCCGAAGCCGCGATCGATGCCGGATGCGACATGGTGCTGACGTGCAACGAGCCGGAAGCAGCGGACGAGCTCCTGTCGCGCTGGAGACCTGCCCCTTCGCCGCAGCTGGCGCAACGAACGGCGCGAATGGCCGGTCGTTGACCCAGCCCGTCAGGCTTGGGCGCCCTCGGTGAGGTGCCGCACGATCAATGCGTACCGTGGCTCGGGGTCTTGCCGGAACAGCGGATCGTCCGTGTGCCGCAGGGCCGCGTCGATCGCCGCCCAATCGGCTGCCACGAGCAGTTGCGCAGCCATCGGCAATATCTTGCGCTCCTCGAAGGCGATGTGCTCGCGAAACGTCGCGATGTAATCGCGCGCCAGCGTTTCCACTTCCATGCGCGAAGCGATCGCGCCGTTGAAGATGTCCGACAGCTGGACGACGAGGGCGGCGCCCATGCGGCGCAGGTCCTCGTGCTGCACGTCGAGCTCCTCCACGATGCCGGCCACCTGCGGGGCGCACGCCTTGATGCGCGCGAACGCCAGGTCCTCCTTCGGGTGATGGACGACATCGGCGTAGTTCGTCATGTAGAACATGATGTCGAGCATGAGCTCGTAGTGAGGCGTCAACGCGTCGTGAAAGAGCTCGAGTTGGGTCTCGAGGCAGTCGAGAAGCTTGCCGAAGTTGACGTGCTCGGCGTGCCACTGCGCGAGACTGTTGGCCATGTCCGCTCCTTCCCGATGCGAAGCAATGCCCCATGGTAGTCCCGCGGCGCCCTCACGGCGGAGGGCACGGTCGCCCAACGTTGACGTCGGTCAGACTTTCGTCGATTTGCTTCCAGGACGCCGCTACCTGCCGTGCGGCCACTTGCCGCCGAGGCGATGCGTCAGGTCCTCGGCCGTGTGGGCAACGAGCGCGCCCAGCTGCTTGATGCGCTCGTCGGGAAGCCGTGACGACGGTCCGGCGAGCGAGATCGCGCCCAGCACTTCGGCGTGCTCGTTGTAGATCGGCGCGGCCACGCAGCGCGTGCGATAGCGCGTGCTCTTCGTCGTCGAACGACCAGCCGCGCTGGCGGATCACCCGGATCGCTCGCCCACATCGTCTCCGGCGAGGTGATCGTGTTGCCGGTGATGCGCGGCAATCCCTTGACCTTCAGGATGGCTTCGATCTCGTCGTCGGGCATCGCCGCGAAGATCGCCTTGCCGACGCCCGACGCGTGCAACGGCACGCGGCTGCCGAGCTTGACGATGGTGCGCATCATCTCGCGGCATTGCACCTGGTCGATGAACACCGCATCGGTGCCGTCGAGGATGCCGAGATTGGCGGTTTCGCCCGACTGCTCCATGAGCCGCCGCATGTACGGGTGGCTCTGCGCAACGAAATCGCGGTTGGCGAGAAAGCTCGTGCCCACGGTGAAGGCCTGCAGCCCGACGTACCAGCGGCCGAGGTCGCCGGCCTGGTACACGTAGCCCATCTTCTCGAGCGTCGCGAGCAGCCGATGCGCCGTCGACGGCGCGAGCTGCACGCGCTGCGCGACGTCGGTCAGCGTGAGGCCGCCTTCGGCGCGCGCGAGCGCTTCCAGGAGCGACAAGTCCGCGCGTGAGGCTTTGCACCTGCACCGTCACGGCGCCCGGCTTGCCTGGCGTGCGGCCGCGTCGCGGCGGGGGATTGGACAAGCGATTGGGCATGAGGCGCGTCAGCGTAACTGCATGTGCGGCGTTACCGCAAACAGCTCGCCGGCGATGTCCACCTCGTAGCGCGCGGCGACGATCGCTTCGTCGGTCAGCGGCGGTCCATCGGGCAGCGGACGCGCGTAGCCCATGCCGATCGCGCGGCCGAACTTGCGGCTGTAGCCCACGGACGTGAGCTCGCCGACGTTGCGTCCGTCCATGAGGATCGGCTCGCCGCCCCAGGGAAACGCCGCAGGATCGTCGAAGGTGAACATGCACGAGCCGCTTGCGCACGCCGGCCTCGCGCTGCGCAGCCAGCGCCTCGCGGCCGATGAAGGGCAACGGCTTGTCGAGCTTGACGGCGTAGGCGAGTCCGGCCTCGAACGGCGTCTCGTCCGGCGAGAGCTCGGCACCCCACGCGCGGCGGCCGGCCTCGATGCGCAGCGCGTCGATGGTGTAGTAGCCCGGCATTCGCGCAGGCCGAATGCCGCGTCCGTTGTCGACGAGCGCGTCGTACAGCGTCACGCACTGGTCGGTCGGCACCACCATCTCGTAGCCGGGACCGCCGACGTAGCTCATGCGCGCGGCGCGCACGCGCGCGTGGCCGACGTCGATCTCGGCGGTCATCGAAAACGGCAGGCCCGTCTTCGAAAGGTCGTCGGGACCCAGCGTGCGCAGCAGCGCCTCGGACTTCGGTCCCATCAGCGAGATCACCGAATAGGCGCTCGTGACGTCGACCAGCGCCGCGAATTCTCCTTCGCCGATGTGCCGCTCGATCCATGAGGCATCGCGCGTCGCCTGTCCCGAGCCGGTCAGGATGAAGAACGTGTCGGGCGCAAGCCGCGTGATCGTGAGGTCGCTCTCGAAGCCGCCGCGCGCATTGAGCATCGCCGTGTACACCATCCTGCCGATCGGCTACGTCGATCTCGTTCGCGCACAGCCGCTGCAGCACGGCCAGCGCGTCGCGTCCCTTGAGCACGAATTTCGCGAACGACGTCTGGTCGAACACGACGACGTCCTCGCGGCACGCCCGCTGCTCGTCGAGCACGTACGGCAGCCACTCGGGCGTGTCGAGCGTGTACGGCGCCGGACTGGCGCCGTCGGGGCAGGAAGTAATTCGCGCGCTCCCAGTTGAGCTTGGTGCCGAACACGGCGCCCTTGGCGCGCAGGCGATCGTAGAGCGGCGAGCGGCGCAATGGCCGCACGGTGGCGAGCTCCTCGCGCGGCCAGCGCATCGCATAGTGCAGGCCGAGCGATTCGACCGTGCGGTCGGCGAGGTGCCGGCGATTGGCGTGGAAGCGGCGCGAAGCGGCGGATGTCCACGTCCCACAGGTCGATCGGCGCTTCGCCGCCGACGATCCACTCGGCGACGAGCCGTCCGGCGCCGCCCGAGTTGGCGATGCCCGCGGAATTGAAGCCGGCGCACACGAAATAGTCGCGCACCTCGGGCGCCTCGCCGAGGATGAAGTTGCCGTCGAGCGTGAAGCTCTCCGGCCCGTTCAGCAGCATCTTGATCTGCGCCGTCGTCGAGGCACGGCGTGCGATGCATCGCGTTGGTCATCAGGATCTCGAACTGGTCCCAGTCCTCGGGCAGCAGCTGGAACTCGAAGCCGTCGGGAATCGGCGACACGTTCCACGGCTTGGCCGCCGGCTCGAAGCCGCCCATCACGAGGCCGCCCACTTCCTCCTTGTAGTAGATGAAGCCGTCGGGATCGCGCATCACCGGAAGATCGGGCGTGACGCCCTCGATCTTGTCGGTGACGATGTAGAAGTGCTCGGCCGCGTAGAGCGGCACGTTGACGCCCGAGCGCTGGCCGAACTCGCGCGCCCACTGGCCGCCGCAGTTGACGATGTGTCGCAGCGATGCGACCGCCGCCGTCCTCGCCCGACCACTCGACGCCGCCGACACGCCCGTTGACGAGCTCGACGGTCGTCACCTTGACGCCTTCGACGATCGACGCGCCGCGCATGCGCGCGCCCTTGGCCAGCGACTGCGTGAGGTCGGTCGGGTTGGCCTTGCCGTCGCCGGGGATCCACACGGCGCCCGACAGGTCGTCGGTGCGCAGGATCGGCGCGATGTTGCGCGGCCTCCGCGGGTGAAATGAACTCGAACTCGATGCCGAAGCTCTTCGCGCGCGCCATCTGCCGCTGCATGAGCTTCAGCCGCTCCTGCGTCTTGAACACGTTGAGGCTGCCGCATTGCTTCCAGCCGGTGGCGAGCCCCGTTTCCGCTTCGAGCGACGAATAGAGCTCGATGCCGTAGCGGCTCATGCGCGTCGCGTTGCGCGTCGCGCGCGTCTGTCCGACGAGCCCGGCCGCATGCCACGTCGTGCCGCACGTGAGCTTGCCCTGCTCGAGCAGCACGACGTCCGTGACGCCGAGCTTGGCGAGGTGGTAGGCGGTCGAGCAGCCGGCGATGCCGCCGCCGATGATGACGACGCGTGCATGCGTGGGAATGTTCATGGTGACCCGTTAGAAGTTGTTGAAAAGACGGGAAGACAGCACTCCCGCCTTTTCAACGAGGACGGCAAAATGCGATGCAAGCGCGGCGGCTTCGGGCGGCCGCGCGCCGCCGCTGTAGCAAAGGCCACGAAAAATCGAGCGTGATGCCGGCACGAGCGGATTTCGACACTCCGTCAGAGCTTCAGCGCCGCGACGCCGGCAACGACGCTCGCTGCGCCGACCAGGCGCGCGATGCCGAAGCCTTCCTTCAACAGGAAAGTGCCGATGATCGCGGCGAACAGAACGCACGTCTCGCGCAGCGCGGCCACCGCGGCGACCGGCGCGCGCGTCATCGCCCACAGCACGATGCCGTAGGCGGCCACGCTGCAGAAGCCGCCAAGGAGTCCGCGCCGCCATTGTCGCGCGATGTACGTCACCGCGGGCGCGCCGCGCCGCCAGCGCAGCCACGCGAGGAAGAAGACGCCCTCGAGGAACGTCAGCCACACGACGTAGGAAAGCGCGTTGCCGGACGCGCGCGCGCCGGCGCCGTCGACCAGCGTGTAGACGCCGATGATCGCCGCGTTGGCGAGCGCCCAGTACACGGCCGCCCGCGGATGATGGTGTCGCTGCGCGAACGCGATGCCGACGATGCCCGAGCAGATGAGCAGGATGCCGAGGGCGATGTTCGGCGACGGCAGCTCGCGCAGGAACACGACGCCGAGCAGCGTGACGAGCAGCGGCGCGGTGCCGCGCATCAACGGATAGGCGAACGACAGGTCGCCGGTGCGGTACGCCTCCGCCAGCGTCAGGTAGTAGCCGAAGTGGATGACGACCGAAGCGGCGGCCATCGGCCACGCCTCGGACAGCGGGATCGGCAGGAATGGCAGCGCGAGGAACGAGCAAACGGTGGACCCCGCGACGATCGTCGCGGTGTCGAGCAGCGGCGTCGCCGCCGCCGCCGATTTGAGCAGCGCGTTCCAGCCCGCATGCAGCAGGCCCGCGCCGAGCACGGCGAGCGTGACGCCGAGCGTGAGCTCCATCTACGAGGGGCGCTGCGCGGCTTCCATCACCGCGACGAAGTGCGCGAGCGGCGGCGTGGGCGCGCCGGCCAGCTTGGCGAGGTCGTCCCACAGCCGCACCTCGACCGCGTCGGCGCGCATACGGCTGCGCGATGAACGCCTCGGCCTGCGCCTTGCGTGAAGACGCCGCCCTGCAGCACGAGGCTGCGCTTCGAGTCGACCGACAGCGCATCGTAAGTAGTCGCTGCGCGTCGCGCACAGGTAGCGCTTGGCGTCGACGTGCAGCTTGATCGGCGCCAGCACGTCGTCGTCGAAGAGCGGTCGCAGGAACGGCAGCGCGGCGTACTGATGCAGGTCGTCGACGCCGCGCAGCGTCGGCGTGTCGCCCTGGTCGTTCAGCAGATGGCCGAGGTCGTGCAGCAGGGCTGCGGTGATGATCGCCGGCGAGGCGCCGGACGTCCTCGGCGCGCGTGGCGGTCTGCAGCGCGTGCTCGAGCTGCGTGACCGGTTCGCCGTCGTACGCGCGGCCACCCTTGCGGGCGAAGAGGATGCAGATGTCGGAGATGCTGAGGCTCATGTCGATTCCACGTTTGGGCGCCGATTCGCGCTCATGCTGTCTTGGGCTTGCCTTTGGCCCATTCATCCTCGACCGGCGCATTGCCCGGCACGAGGTCCGCATCGTCGTCGATCACCAGCGGGGCGGGCGTCGGCTCTTTGAGCCGCGTGCGGGCGAGCACGCCGGCTTCCTCGAGGATCGGGTAGGCGATCGAGCAGATGTGCGAGTTGATGCGCTTGAAGTCGGAGATGAGGTCGAGGTGCAGCGACGACGTCTCGATGCTCTCGAGCGTGTTGCCGGCGAGCCGGCCGAGGTGCGAATCGGCGTACGCGCGCTCGAGGTCGCGGAACAGCACCTTCTGCGCGAGCAGCTCCTGCGCGCTCTTGAGGTCGCCGTGCAGGAAGACGCTCATGCCGAGGCGCAGGTTGGCGACGAGGCGCGCGTGCAGGTCGCAGATCTCGGCCATGCCGGCGTCGGAGAAGCTCCGGTGCTTCGCGATCTTCTTGTCCTCGATGTCGGTCAGCACGCGCTCGATGATGTCGCCGACCTGCTCGAGGTTGATGGTGAACGACACGATGTCCGCCCAGCGCCGGCCTTCCTTCTCGTCGAGCGCCTCGCGCGAGATCTGCGTGAGGTAGAGCTTGACGGCGGTGTAGAGGTCGTCGACGACGTCGTCCTTCTTGCGCAGCTGCGCCGCGAGGTTGCGGTCGTTGGTCTTGAGCACCTGCAGCATGCCGTTCAGCATGTCCTCGACGACGTCGCCGATGCGCATCGCCTCGCGCGCGGCGTTCGCGATGGCGAGCGGCGGCGTGTCGAGCGCGGACGGGTCGAGGTTGCGCGGCTTCGCCGGGTCGTCGCTCAATGGCTTGTTCGGCAGCAGGCGCTCGGCGACGCGCGCGATCTTCTCGGTCCAGAAGATGAAGAGCAGCGCGAGGCACACGTTGAAGAAGAAGTGGAACAGCACGACCTCGCGCGCCGGATCGAGGTCGAGGCCGGCGATCCAGCCGTCGACGTGCGAGAGCGTGGGGATCGCGAGCACGCAGCCGATCAGCTTGAACAGGAAGTTGCCGAGCGTGACGCGGCGCGCCTCCGGCGGCGAGCGCAGCGTCGACAGCATGCCGAGGATGCCGCTGCCGAGGTTCGCGCCGAGCACGAGCCCGAGCGCGACCGGCAGCGAGATCATGGACAGCGACGCGAGCGTCGCCATCAGCAGGACGACGGCGAGGCTCGAGTAGCAGAGGATCGTGAACAGGGCCGCGACCAGCATGTCGAGCAGCACGTCGCCGGTGAGCGAGGCGAAGATCACCTTGACGCCCGCCGCCTGCACGAACGGCTTCGCGGCAAGCGAGATCCATTGCAGCGCGAAGATGATGAGGCCGAGCCCGATCAGGATGCGGCCGAAGCGGCCGACGTTGGTCGACTGCTTGGCGAGGAACAGCGTGACGCCGACGAAGATCAGGAGCGGCGCGAGCCACGACAGGTCGAACGACAGGATGACGGTGACGAGCGACGTGCCGACGTCGGCGCCGAGCATGACGGCGAGCGCCGGCGCCGTGCCGATCAGTCCCTGTCCGGCGAACGCGGAGATGATGAGCGCGGTGGCCGTGCTGCTCTGGATGAGGCCCGGTGACGCCGAGCCCGGCGATGAACGCGGAGAACCGGTGGCTGATGCTCTTGCGCAGCACGCGGCGCAGGTTCGCGCCGTACAGGCGCAGGATGCCGGTGCGCACGATGTGCGTGCCCCACACGAGGAGCGCGACGCCGGCCAGCAGGTTGAGCAGCGTCTGCATTACCTGGAAACGGTCACCATGGCAGCGAGTACGTCTTGGTGTTCGTGAAGCTCTTCATCGCTTCCTGCACGCCTTCCTTGTAGCCGAGGCCCGAATCCTTGATGCCGCCGAACGGCGTGAGCTCGAGCCGATAGCCGGGGACTTCGCGCACGTTGACGCGTGCCGACCTGCAGCTCCGACACGAACCGCGTGATGTAGTCGAGGCGGTTGGTGCACACCGCCGACGACAGTCCGTACGCCGTGCCGTTGGAGATGCGGATCGCGTCGTCGATGTCGCTGAAGCGGATGACCGGCGACACCGGCCCGAACGTCTCGGTGCGCACGACGTTCATCTCGGGATTCACGTGATCGATGACGGTGGGCGAATAGAGCGCGCCCTTGCGCACGTTGCCGGCGAGCAGCTGCGCGCCTCCGGCGACGGCGTCGTTGACCTTGCGCCTCGAACTCCCTCGCCGCGCCCTCGTCGATCACCGTGCCCATGTCGAGCTTGCGGTCCATCGGGTCGCCGTAGCGTCCACGCCTTCGTCCGCGCGACGAGCCGCTCGACGAATCCGTCGGCGACCTTCTCGTGCACGAGCATGCGCTTGACCGCGGTGCAGCGCTGGCCGGAATTCTTGTACGAGCCGGCCGCCGCGAGCGAGGCCGCCTCGTCGAGGTCGGCGTCTTCCATCACGATGATCGGATCGTTGCCGCCGAGCTCCAGCACCTGGCGCTTGTAGACCGCCTTTGCCGCGATGTACTTGCCGATCGGCACGCCGCCGGTGAACGTGACGAGGTCGACGTCCGCGTTGGTCAGCATCTCGTCGGCGATCTCGCGCGGGTCGCCGGTGACGACCGACAGCATCGGCGGCGGCAGGCCCGCCTCGTACAGGATGTCGGCGAGGAGGAGGGCGCGTCAGCGGCGTCTTCTCCGTGGGCTTCAGCACCATCCGGTTGTTGGTGGCGATCGACGGCGCGATCTTGTGCGCGACCTGGTTCAGCGGATGGTTGAACGGCGTGATCGCGCGAAATGACGCCGAGCAGCGGCTCGCGCAGCGTGTAGACCTTGCGCGACTTGCCGTGCGGCGTGAGGTCGCAGGAGAAGACCTGGCCGTCGTCCTGCAGCGCGGCATTGCGCGGCGAACACGAACACGTCGCAGGCGCGCCCGACCTCGTAGAGCGAGTCCTTCTTGCAGAGGCCGGACTCGGAGGTGATGAGGTCGGAGATCTCTTCCGTGCGGGCGCGGATGAGCACCGCCGCCTTGTGCATGATCTCGTAGCGCTCGTAGCGCGTGAGCTTCGCTGCGGTATCGCCTTGGCGATCGCGAAGGCGCGTCGGATGTCGTCGACGGTGGCCTTGGGCACGGTGCCGACGACGTCGCCGGTGTACGGATTGCGCACCTCGATCGCGCGCGCGCATTGCCGCACCGCGCATCGCTCGCGCGATGCGCCATCGGTCCGGCCAGTTCGTTCATCGCGTTCATTGCAGGTAGTTCAAGCGCCAGGTCGAACGCATCGAAGTTGCGCCAGCGGCGCTGCGGGAAGCTCGCCCGCGAGCCGATTGGCGATGAGCGGCACGCGCTGCTCGGAGACGCCGCCGTGCGAGCGCAGCGGGGCGTCGAGACCGGACAGGTCGTGGCGGTCTCGGCTCGTGCCGATCACGGTCAGGCGCTCCGACACGACGATGAGGTCGCCGACGCGGTCGGGCGGCAGCTCGAAGACGGCACAGCCTTGCGCGCGCGTGTAGACGCCCTCGATGCCGGGAATCGCCGCGATCTTGCGCGCAGCGTCTTCGCGCAACTGCTGGTTGGCGATGTACACGGTCGCGTAGGAGCCGAGCGCGCCGTGATGCACGACGTACGGGTCGGTGATCGGGAGGATCACGCGCGCGGCGCCCTTGCCGAGCCACGCGTCGAGCCGCTCCTGCAGGAACACGATGTTGGGACGGCCGAGCGCATCGGTCTTGGCGTTCATGCCGTGGTCGGCGGTGAGCACGACCGTGGCGCCCAGCGCGTCGAGCTCGCCCAGGTAGCGGTCGAGCATCGCCGTGAAATCGTTGGCCGCCGGCGTGCCGGGCGCCGCCTTGTGCTGCACGTAGTCGGTGGTCGACAGGTACATCACGTCGGGCCGCTCGCGCTTCATGAGCGCCACGCCGGCTGCGAACACGAACTCCGACAGCGCCGCACTGTAGACCGACGGCACCGGCATGCCGGTGAGCGACAGCGCATCGGCGATGCCGTTGACCTCGGTCGTGACCTGGTCGGCCTTCTCCGAGGAGAAGCAGATGCCGTTCATCTTGTGGCCGAGGAGCGCGCGCAGCTTGTCCTTGGCGGTGATCACGGCGACCTTGGCGCCCGCGTCGGACAAGCGCAGCGAGGATGGTGCCGGCGCGCAGGTACTTCGCGTCGTTCATCATCACCTCGGCCTTGGCGTCCGGGTCCCAGAAGAAGTTGCCGCAGATGCCGTGCACCGCAGGGCGGCGCGCCGGTGACGATCGACAGGTTGTTGGGATTGGTGAACGACGGCACCACGCAATCGGCGGTGAGGCAGGTGCCGCGTTCCTTCAGCGAGGCGAGAAACGGCGCGCGGCCCGCCTCGATCGCCTGGTTGATGTAATCCGGCTCGCAGCCGTCGACGCACACGACGACGAGCGGGCGCGCGGGCCACTGGTAGGTGCGTCCGTTCACGGAGATGCGTCTTCATCGTTTCTTTCGCGATTGCGCGACGGCTTGCGTCGCGCGGTGCATGCGCTCGCGGCTGCCCATCACGTGATCGAACAGCGCGCGCCCGGCGGCGGCGGCTTGCCCGGCGGCGATCTTGTCGAGGATGTCGTGGTGCTCGCGCGGCGGACACCGGAAGCGCGCCGGCCTGGGCGAGCGTGGCGCGACGATAGAGGTGCAGCTCGTTGACGAGCTGGCGGTAGGTGGCGAGGAGCTTGCGCGTTGCCCGCGAGCGACACGAGCGCGTCGTGGAACTCGAGATTGGCCGCGTGGTAGCCGTCGACGTCGTTGCGCGACACCGACCGGTCCATGCGATCGACGAGCGCGCGCAGTGTCTTGATCTCCGCTGCCGAGGCCTTCTGCGCGACGCGACGGCCGACGAACTCGTCGAGCACGGCGCGAAGCTCGTAGATCTCGTCGGCTTCCTCGACGGCGATCTGGCGCACGAACACGCCGCGGTTCTTCTCGAGGCGAACGAGGCCCGATTCCTCGAGCGCACGAAACGCCTCGCGCACGGGTCCGCGCGAAACGCCGAGCCGCTCGGCGATGGCGACTTCGTTGAGCTTGGCGCCGGCAGTCAGCTCGCCGGCGAGGATCATGCGCTCGAGCTCGCGCTGCACCAGTCCGGGGAGCGAGTGCGTCTGCAGCACCGCAATGGTGTGCGGGCGCGGGGCGAGGGCCGGCCGGGACCGGCGTGGACTGGCCATTGCCGGTCTTCAGCATGTTGCGATTAGACGTGCCGGCGTGTAGATTGTCAACAATCTGCAATCCATGCCGCGGTGCAGTCATGACGCCCGCGTGACACGTCACGCCGGCCCGTTGCTCGCGCGATTGCGCGCAGCGCGTAGCATCCGCAGCCGCTTATCGCACGAGGCGGCGGCGCCAAGCCGCCTTGGAGCTTCGCCCGCTCCATAACACGTGAGGGAGCACCGTCATGACGAATCGCAGCATTGCCCGTGGATTGTCCTTGCTCGTCGCCGCGGCCGCATCGCTGCCGTCGCCAGCGGCTATGCCGCTGCGCAGAAGACGCAGCTCACCGTCTACACCGCGCTCGAGACCGACCAGCTGAAGGCGTACACGGAAGGCTTCAACAAGGCGTACCCCGACATCGAGCATCAAGTGGGTGCGCGACTCCACCGGCGTCATCACGGCGAAGCTCCTCGCCGAGAAGGCCGAATCCGAAGGCCGACGTCGTCATGGGCGTGTCCGCGACCAGCCTGGCCGATCTTCGACCAACGAGGGCATGCTGCAGGCGCTATGCGCCGCACGGGCCTCGACCAGATCTCGCGCGCAGTACCGCGACTCCGACGAATCCGCCGGCGTGGGTCGGCATGGACGTCTAGGCGCGCGACGATCTGCTTCAACACGGTCGAAGCGCAGAAGATGAACCTTCCGAAGCCGGAGACCTGGAAGGACCTGACCAAGCCCGTCTACAAGGGCCAGATCGTCATGCCGCAATCCCGCCTCGTCGGGCACCGGCTACTTCGACGTCACCGGCTGGCTGCAGATGTGGGGCGAGCAGAACGGCTGGAAGTTCATGGACGGACTGCACGAGAACATCGCGCAGTACATGCATTCGGGCTCGCAGCCGTGCGCGCCAGGCGGCCGCAGGCGAGTACGTCATCGGCATCTCGTTCGAGTATCGCGCCAATGACGACCAAGAAGGCCGGCGCGCCGATCGAGCTCATCTTCCCGAAGGAAGGCCTGGGCTGGGACCTCGAGGCCGTCCGGCATCATGAAGACGACGAAGAAGCTCGACGCGGCGAAGAAGCCTCGATGGACTGGGCTCCGTCGACGCCGCGATGGCGCTCTACTGCGAAGAACTTCGCGATCGTCGCGGTGCCCGGCATCGCGAAGCCGCTGCCGAACGTGCCCGGCGGATTACGAGAAGCCGTCTCGTCAAGAACGACTTCGCGTGGGCGGCGAAGAATCGCGACAAGATCCTCGCGGAGTGGAGCAAGCGCTACGACTCGAAGTCGGAGCCGAAGTAACGATGCACGCGCCGCGCGCCGCACGAGCGATCGTGAGGCGCGCGCCGCGCAAGGCCGGAGAGCCTGGTGACGCAGCAAGCCCGTCGCCGCTCGCCGCCGAAGCGTACCTGCGCATCGACAGCCGTCGCCAAGGCGTTCGGCGCGCTTCGTCGCGCTGCAGGTCGGTCGACTCTGACGTGCGCCACGGCGAGATGGTCGTGCTTCCTCGGCCCGTCGGGCTGCGGCAAGACCACGCTCCTGCGCATCATCGCGGGTCTCGAGACGCAGGACGCGGGACCGCGTGATGCAGAACGGGCGCGACGTCTCGCGCGCTGCCCGCCGATCAAGCGCGACTACGGCATCGTGTTCCAGTCGTACGCGCTGTTCCCGAACCTCACGATCCACGACAACGTCGCCTACGGCCTCGTCAACCGTCGCAAGGGCCGCACGGCGATCGCCGATCGCGGGTGCAGCGAGCTGCTCGACGCTCGTCGGGCTTGCCCGACGCGGGACCCAAGTATCCGGGACAGCTTTCGGGCGGCCAGCAGCAGCGCGTCGCGCTCGCGCGCGCGCTCGCGACGTCGCCGTCGCTGCTGCTGCTCGACGAGCCGCTGTCGGCGCTCGACGCGATCGAGGCGCGTGAGCGCCTGCGCGGCGAGATCCGCGCGCTGCAGCGCGGCTCGGCGTGACGACCATCATGGTGACGCACGACCAGGAAGAGGCGCTGTCGATGGCCGACCGCGTCGTCGTGATGAACGCCAGGGCGCGATCGAGCAGGTCGGCACGCCGCGCGACGTGTACGAGCGGCCGGCCACGCCGTTCGTCGCCGACTTCGTCGGCAAGATGCAACGTGCTGACGGCCGTGAGCGTAGCGCGGGGACGCTACCGCGTCGGCGACACTCGAGCTCGCGCGTTCCGGTCGACGACTTCGCGGCGGGCGACGCGGTGCAGCTCTACCTGCGCCCGGAGGACGTCACGTCGCACGGCAACCTGGCGTCGCGCCGCAAGCGCGCTGGCCGGCACGCGTCGACGCACATCGAGTTCCTCGGCACCTTCTGCCTTGCGCTCGTCCGATGCGAGCGGCTCGGGCCAGTCGGATGCTCGTGTCGCTGTCGCTCAACCAGTTGCACGACCTTCGCGTGCGCGAGGACGAGCCGCTCGATTTCGCGCTGCGCGTGGATCGCGTGCGCGTGTTCGCGGAGTCGCGCGTCGCATGAGCCGGCAGGCTGCGCTGCGGCGATGCTCCGAGTGCGGTCGAAGCGCTCGACGGCGATCAGCCGAAGTGCGAGCACGAGGGCAGTTGAGCAGGCGTCCGACGGCGACAGCCGAAGTGCGCACGGCGTCGGCACGCTGCGGCGCGCTCGTGACGCCGCGCATCGCGCTGCGCCTGGCACCGAGTCCATCGTGCGCAGGGCGGGCTGCTGGCTCCTGTTCGCCGCACTCTTCGTGTTCCTGATCGGTGCCGCTCGCGGTCCTGCTCGTCAAGAGCGTGCAGGACAAGGACGGCGCCTTCGTCGGCCTCGCGCAACTTCCGCGACCTACTTCGCAGACGCCGGCGCTCGCGCGCTCGACGCTCAACTCGGCGACGTTCGCGGCGGCGACCACGGCGCATCACGTCCCGCTCGCGTTCGTCTTCGCGTACGCGCTCCAGCGCACCTGCATGCCCGGCCAAGGGCGTGTGGCGCATCCATCGCGCTCACTCCGATCCTCGCGCCGTCGATGCTGTCGGCGCTGTCCTTCATCTACTCGTTCGGCAACCAGGGCGCTGCTCAAGGGCGCTGCTCGGCGGTTGGGCTGACGACGATCTACGGCCGCCGGGCATGGTGCTGGCGATGACTTCGCGACCTTCCCGCACGCGCGTGATGATCGTGCTCACGGCGCTGTCGCTGTCGGACGGCGCGCCTGTACGAGGCCGCGGAATCGCTGCGGCACGCGCCGCGTGGCGCAAGTTCATGACGATCACGCTGCCGGGCGCGAAGTACGGCCTCATCAGCGCCGCGATGGTCGTGTTCACGTATGACGTGTCAGCGACTTCGGCATCCCCAAGGTGATCGGCGGCAACTTCAACGTGCTCGCCGTCGACATCTACAAGCAGGTGATCGGCCAGCAGAACTTCAACAATGGGCGCGGTGGTGGCCTGATCCTGCTGGTGCCGGTCCTCGTCGCGTTCCTGATCGACTGGCGCATGCAGGGCGGCAGCAGGCGCAGTTCACGGCGCGCAGCGGTGCCGTACGCGCCCGCGCAGCCGTCGGTTCGACTGCGCGATCGCGTCATGCTCGCGTTCGTGCTGGTCGTCGCGATCCTGCTGCTGCTGGTGCTCGGCATGGCGGTGTTCAGTCGTTCGTCAAGCTGTGGCCGTACGACATGTCGTTCGCTCGCGCCACTACACGTACGGGCTCGATCGACGCCGGCGTCGATCGACTCGTTCTGCAACAGCCTCGATGATGGCGGTGCTCTGCGCCGTGTTCGGCACGATGTTCATCGTTCGCCGGCGCTTACTGCTCGAGAAGACGCGCGGCATGCCACTCACCAAAGGCCGGTCATGCGCCTGCTCGCGGCGATGCTGCCCATGGCGGTGCCGGGCATGGTGCTCGGCACTCGGCTACATCCTGTTCTTCAACCATCCCGGACAACCCGCTGAACGTTCCTCTACGGCACGATGACGATCCTCGTCGCTGCGACCATCGTCCACTACTACACGTCGAGCCATCTCACCGCCGTGACGGCGCTGAAGCGCTCGACGGCGAGTTCGAAGTCGGTGTCCGCGTCGCTCAAGGTGCCGTTCTACAAGACGTTCTTCCGGGTCACGGTGCCGGTGTGCCTGCCGGCGATGCTCGACATCGGCCGCTACTTTTCGTCAATGCGATGGTGACGATCTCGGCCGTCGTTTTCCTGTATTCGCCGACGACACAGCTCGGCGTCGATCGCGATCCTCAACTCGACGAGGCGCGGCGACATCGGCGCCGCGGCGGCGATGGCGACGCTCATCGTCGCGTCGTCGACCGTCGTCTGCGTCGTGTACGCTCGTCGTCGACGCGCTTGCTCGCTGCCGCGCACGCAGCAATGGCGCAGTACGGGCATCGCGTGAGCGCATGTTCCGAACACACCCGTCCAGGCAGCCATCATGAGCCTCCACGACCGCGACCCCATCCTGCTCACACCCGGCCCGCTCACGACGTCGCTCGCCACCAAGTCCGCGATGCTGCGCGACTGGGGCTCGTGGGATGCGAAGTTCAACGCGGTCACGGCACGCGTGCGCGAGAAGCTGCTCGCCGTCATCGACGGCGCGGACAGCCACGTGTGCGTGCCCTTGCAGGGCAGCGGCACGTTCGCGGTCGAGGCCGCGTTCAATACGCTGGTGCCTCGCGACGGCCACGTGCTGGTGCTGATCAACGGCGCGTACGGCAAGCGGATGGCGAAGCTCACCACGATGATGGGGCGCAAGACGTCGACGTTCGAGGTGGGCGACGACGTGCTGACGACGGCGCAGGACGTGCAGCGCCTGCTCACGCAGGACCCGTCGATCACGCACGTGGGCCTCATCCACTGCGAGACGTCCACCGGCATCCTCAATCCGCTGCCGGAGATCGCGGATGTCGTGGCCCGGCTGGGCCGGCGCCTCATCGTGGACGCGATGAGCTCGTTCGGCGCGCTGCCGATCGACGCGCGCGGCACGCCGTTCGACGCGTTGATCGCGGCATCGGGCAAGTGCGTCGAGGGCCCGCCGGGCATGGGCTTCGTGTTCGTGAAGAAGGGCCTGCTCGAGCAGAGCGCGGGCAACTCGACCTCGCTGGCGCTGGACCTCGCGGACCAGTACGCGTACATGGAGAAGACGACGCAGTGGCGGTTCACGCCGCCCACGCACGTCGTGGTCGCGCTTGATGCGGCGCTGGCGCAGTTCGAAGCGCAGGGGGGCCGTGCGGCCCGCTTTGCGCGTTATCACGGCAACTACACGGCGCTCGTCGACGGCATGACGAAGCTCGGATTCCGCGCCTTTCTCGACCCGGCGATCCAGGCGCCGATCATCGTTACCTTCCACGCACCCGCCGATGCGCGCTACACGTTCACCGACTTCTACGGGCGCGTGCGCGACAAGGGGTTCGTGCTCTATCCGGGCAAGCTCACGCAGGTCGAGACGTTCCGCGTGGGTTGCATCGGCGCGATCGGCCCCGAGGAGATGCGCCTTGCCGTCGACGCGGTGCGCGACGCGCTCGACGACATGGGCGTCACGCAGATTGCGCCGTCGGCGCCGCGGCGGGCCGCCGCATAACGGCTGCTGTCACGACGGCGAGACGGCGTCCCGCGCCTCGCGCGTCGTTCGTTCGGCTTCGCTTTCGTGCGGCAGGGGCGCGAGCGCGCCAACCGCTTCGACGATCTCGTCGATCGCGGCGAAATGCACCATGTGACCCACGCCGGGCAGCATGCGAAGCTCGGCACCCGGAATTTCGGACGCGAGCCGTCGCGAGTGCTTCGCCGGATCGATCACCTTGTCCGCGTCTCCGGCGACGATGAGCGTCGGAACACGGATGGACGCGTAGCGCTTGGCGAGGGACGCGGCGGACGGCAGGAGGAACGCCGCTTCTTCGGCCGACGCGCGCAGCTGGTACGGGCGAACCAGCATCTCCCGCGACAACGTCGGAAGGTACTCGTCGGGCACCGGCGCGGGCGCGAACATGCTGCGCACCGCGCGGCCCAGCATCGCGCGCGCGCTCAGTGCCGACACCGTATAGCGCATGGCGTCCCCGAGGATCGGCGTTGCGGCCGGTGCGGCGATCAGCGCATCGAGCCGCGGTTGCGGAAAGTAGTACCCCGCCAGGAGCACGAGCTTGCGAACGTCGCTGTCCTCGCGCAGCGCGAGCGCCGACGCGACCATCGCGCCCCATGAGTGGCCGACCACGGCCGGCGATTGCACGCCCAGGCGCGTCAAGGCACGCTGGATCAGCGCCGCCTGGGCATCGGCCGTCCACAGCCGGTCGCGCGGCCGCTCGCTGTACCCGAAGCCGGGCCGGTCGAACGCGATGACGCGATGGTGTTGGGCGAGCCGGTCGACGAGGCCGCTCGCGACCAGGTCCTCGAGCCTGACCATCGTGCCGTGCAGGAGCACGACGGGCGTGCCGAGGCCACGGTCGATGTAATGGAGCCGAACGCCGTCGACCTCCACGAACCTGCCCGACGGGGGATGTTCGGCTTCGGCGCGGCGCGCGCGGTACGCGACCCACGCAGCGGTGGCGGCGAGCACGGCCGCGGTCACGCCGGCGATGGCCAGGCGCTTGTCGGTGGGGTCGGGTGTGGAGAGGCGGCGGGTGATGGCGTTCATCGTGCGTTCGCTGCGGCAGGGGAATAGAAAGAGTGCCGCGACGGTTTACCGCGTAGCATCCGGCGTGCGCCGAATCGGCTGTAGGACGCGCATGACGCGGCCGAGGGGTTACGGTACGATGCCCCCGCGGCCGGCCCGGCGCCGCCAAGAGCGCCGTCGGTCCATCCATCATCCACTCAGGAGGTAGTTCAGATGACGCGTCAAAACACGATCCTTCGCACTGCACTGCTCGCCGGCATGTTCGTCGCCGCCTCCGCACTGGCCGCCGACGTCAAGGTCACGCTGTCGGGCGACCAGGAAGTGCCGGCGGTCAAGACGGACGGCAAGGGCACCGGCACCATCACGGTGGCCGACGACGGCTCGGTGTCGGGCAGCGTGACGACCACCGGCGTCAAGGGGACGATGGCGCACATCCACCAGGGTGCAGCGGGGGCCAACGGCCCGGTCATCGTGCCGTTCACGAAGGATGGCGACACCTACAAGGCGCCGGCCGGCGCCAAGCTGACGCCGGACCAGCTCAAGGAATTCAAGGCGGGCAACACGTACTTCAACGTGCACAGCGACGCCAACAAGGGCGGCGAAGTGCGCGGCCAGCTGAAGCCGTAATCGGTTCGAGCCCTTCGAGACGGGCGGGACGCCGGCTCCGGCGCTCCCGCCCGTATTCGTTTCAGGGCTTGCCGACGGCTCCGCGCGACAGGCGTGCGAATGAAGCACGCGCTTCCATCGCGCGCAGACGCACGAGGCAATCGAGCGTCACGAGGCTCGCATCGGCGGTCATGACATCGGGGGGTGTCTCGCTGCCGACGATGTCCGCGGCGGCGGCAAGCGTCACCAACCGGTGTTCGACGGCCTCGCCGTCCTGGTTCGCCGGCGTCCAATCGGGCGGCAGCCACAGGTCGTGCGCGTAGATCGTCTCGTGCTGGATGCCGTCGCGCTGCTGGCGGAACACGGTGAGTTCGCCGGCGCGCGTCGCTTGCGTTGCCGTGGCGGCGGGAATGCCCGCTTCCTCCCACGACTCCTTGACGACGGTGTCGGCGATCGTCGTGCCTGCTGCAATGCCTCCGCCGACGAGGTTGTCGAGCATGCCGGGATCGATCGCTTTGGTAGCACTGCGCCTTGCAAGCCACATGCGAATTCCGTCGGGAGCGCGCACCAATCCGTTGACGTGCGCGGCGTACGTGTGGATCCCCAGGTAGCGCGCCGCCGCGCGCTCGATCTCGAACAGCGCGGGTGCTTCGAAATCGGTGCGGACGGCATAGCGCTCGTCGCGCCACGCGCTGAGCAGGCCTTCCGCTGCCAGCGTTCGCGCGACGTTCGCCATCGCCGCGTCGCGCTCGCGCTGGTCGCACGCGATCTCGAGCCCATCGCCGTGCCGCCGGATTGCATCGAACCGTTCGAGCCTCTGCGCGCGGTCCGGCGTGAGGAAGCCGATCCGGTGACCGGCGGCGCAAAGCGGCACGAGCGCAACCGTCGGTGGCGACAACAGCGCGCTGAGGCGGGCCTCGATGCGATCGGCGGCGGAGCGCATGCTCGCAGCGTACGTTGCGCCGCCGGCGATTTCAACGTGCGCGCCCGCGGTAAAATCGCTGCATGATCCTCGACGGAAAAGCGGTGGCGCAGCGCGTCACGGACGAAGTGCGCAGCGGCGTCGCGGCCTTCGTTGCAGCCGGTAACCCGGCGCCTGGCCTCGCGGTCGTCCTGGTCGGCGAGAACGCCGCATCGCAGGTCTACGTGCGCAACAAGCGCAAGATCACGGAGACGGTCGGCATGCGCTCGTTCGCGCACGACCTGGCGGCCGACGCGAGCGAGGAAGCGCTGCTGGCGCTGATCGACCGCCTGAACGACGACCCGGCTGTGAATGGCATCCTCGTGCAGCTGCCGCTGCCCAAGCACATCGATGCGGAGAAGGTCACCGAGCGCATCGATCCCAAGAAGGACGTGGACGGCTTCCATCCGTACAACGTCGGTCGGCTCGTGCTCAAGATGCCCGTGCTGCGGCCGTGCACGCCTTATGGCTGCATGCGGCTCCTCAAGGAGACGGGCGTCGATCTCGTGGGCATGAACGCGGTCGTGATCGGCCAGTCGAACATCGTCGGCCGTCCGATGGCGCTCGAGCTCTTGATGGCGCGATGCACGGTCACGATCTGTCACTCGGCAACGCGCGACCTGCCGGGAACGGTGCGGGGCGCCGACATCGTCGTCGCGGGCGTCGGCAAGGCGAACTTCGTGCAGCGCGACTGGGTCAAGCCGGGCGCGATCGTGATCGACGTCGGCATCAACCGCCTGCCCGACGGCAAGCTCTGCGGCGACGTCGACTTCGAGGCGCGTGAAGGACCTTGCGAGCTGGATCACGCCGGTGCCGGGCGGCGTGGGACCGATGACGATCGCGACGCTTCTTTCGAATACGCTGACGGCAGCGAAGTGGCAGCGCGGTGCCTAAGCACTCCGCAGATGCCAGGCCTTCGGTCGCGTGAACGTCTGGATGCCGTACGTCGACAGCGTAAGCCCGATGCCCGAATGCTTGACGCCTGACCACGGCAGCCGCGGGCTCACGCGGTCGCAGCAGTTCCAGTAGACGGTTCCCGCGTTCACGCGCTTCAGGATGTTCTTCGCGCGCTTCTCGTCGGCGGCAGTACACGCCCGCGGTCAAGCCGTATTCGGTGTCGTTCATGAGCTCGACGCCGCTCGTCGTCGCGCGACCGACTGCAGGCCGATGATCGGGCCGAACGACTCGTCGCGCATCACGAGCATCGAATGGTCGACGTCGGCGAGCACGGTGGGCGCGAACCAGTTGCCCTTGCCCTTGATCGGCGCGCCGCCGGCGAGGAGGCGCGCGCCTTTCTTCTTCGCGTCGGACACCTGCTTCTGCAGCACCGCGAGCTGCGGCTTGCGCGTGATGGCGCCGATGTACGTCGCCTCGTCGAGCGGATCGCCGACCTTGAAGCCTTTGACTTCGGCGACGAACGCCGTCGACGAACGTCGTCGTAGATCTTCTCGTGGACGTAGACGCGCTCGACCGAGCAGCACGACTGTCCGGTGTTGTAGAAGGCGCCGTCGGCCACGGCCGGCGGCCGCGGCCTTCACGTCGACGTCGTCGGTGACGTAGATCGGGTCCTTGCCGCCGAGCTCGAGCTGCGTCTTGATCATGCGCCGGCCGGTGCTGGCGGCGATCTTGCGCCGGTGCCGTACGAGCCGGTGAAGAAGACGCCGTCGACGGGCTGCGCGCAGCAACGCGGCGCCGGTCTTGCCGTCGCCGATCACCGCGATGAACACGTCCTCGGGCACGCCCGCCGCGTGCAGCATGTCGGCGATGTGCATGCCGGTCAGCGTCGCGAACTCGGACGGCTTGTAGAGCACCGCGTTGCCGGCCGCGAGCGCAGGCACGAACACGTTGCCGCCGACGAAGTACGGATAGTTCCACGCCGAGATGTTGGCGATCACGCCGAGCGGCTCGTGCGCCGATGCGCTCCTCCATCTTGCTCGCGCCGTCGGCGAAGACCTTCTCTTCGCGCAGCGCGCGCTCGGTCTCGCTCGAGGAAGAAGTCGATGCGGCCGGTGAGGCCGTTCAGCTCGTTGCGCGACTGGCGGATCGGCTTGCCGACCTCGAGCGACAGCGTGCGCGCGAGCTCCGGCATGCGCTCGACGACGAGCTCGCGGAATTTGCGCAGATCGCGGCGAGCCGCTTGCGAATCGGCGTCGCCGCCCAGGCGGGTTGCGCGCGCCGCGCGCGCTCGTATTTCGCGCGCACGATCTTCGCGGTGTCGGCGACGACGTCGACGAGCGGCGCGCCGGTCGCGGGATTGGTGATTTTCATGGCTACCAGGCGGACGCGAAGAGCTTCTCGAAATCCGCCGCCGTGCACTTGCGCGGATTGGTCTGGTGGCAGATGTCGGCCGTCGCGATTTCGACCAGGCGCGCGAATGTCGCCGCGCTGCGACGGCGCGCGGCGCGCAGTAGTCGGAGAGCTTCGCCGGAATGCCGAGCGACGCCTTGAGCTCGCCGAGCCACGCGATGAACGCGCGCGCCGCGCGCTTCCGCGCTGCCTGCGTCGCCGCCCGGCACCCGCGCGACGTGCGCGAGCTCCGCGAGCTTGTCGGTGGCCGCGGGCAGGTTGAAGCGCATCACGTGGTCGATCATGATGCCGTTGGCGAGGCCGTGGTGCATGTCGCTCACCGTCGACAGCGCATGCGCGCACGAGTGCACGGCGCCCAGGTCCTTCTGGAACGCGATCGCGCCCATCATCGAGCTCATCAGCATGTCCGAGCGCGCGGCGAGGTCGTGGCCGTCGCGCACGGCGATCGGGCAGCGCACGCGCCGCGATGCGCACGCCTTCGAGCGCGATGCCGTCGCACAGCGGGTGGTACGCGGGCGACAGGTACGACTCGACGTTGTGCGTCAGCGCGTCCATGCCGGTGGCCGCGGTGATGAGCGACGGCAGGTCGAGCGTGAGCTCGGGATCGGCGAACACGGCCTTGGCGAGCAGCAGCGGCGAGAAGATGATCTTCTTCACGTGCGTCTCGTCGTCCGAGATCACGGACGAGCGTCCGACTTCGGAGCCGGTGCCCGCGGTCGTGGGCAGCGCGATGAAGTCGGGCATCGCCTGGTCCATCGGACGCACCTGCGGGTGGTCCCACGCGTACTCGAGGACGTCGCCGGGATGCGTCGGCCATGAGCGCGATCGCCTTCGCGACGTCGAGCGCCGCGCCGCCGCCGAGGCCGATCACCGCATCGGCGCGATGCGCCTTGTACGCTGCGGCGCCCGCCATGACCTGCTTGCGCGACGGGATTGCCGAGATGCCGGAGAACACGGCGACGTCGAGCCCTGGCAGCTCGCCGACGAATTCGGCGAGCAAGCGGCAGCGCGGCGATGCCGCGATCGGTGACGACGCAGCGGACGCTTGACGCCCTGGCCTTGGCAGATGCTCGGCGACGAGCTTGCGCGCGCCGGCGCCGAAGTGAATGGTGGTGGGAAAGGCGAATTTCTCGATGGCCATAGTAGTCCGGAAATAGGGACGTACCCCATTACAAGGCGTGTCCCCGATTCAGAGGCTTGCAGGCATCGGGGACAGGCCTGAATGCGGGTACGTCCCTAGATGATCTCGAAGTAGCGCTTCAGTTCCCAGTCGGTGACGCCGTCCAGCCACTGCCGCCATTCCCACTCGCGGGTGGCGGCGAAGTGATCGACGAAGTCGTCGCCGAGACCAGTCGCGCGCGACGTCCGACGCCTTGAAGATGCGCGTGGTCTCGATCAGCGTGCGCGGCGCGCGCGGAATGTTCTCCGCGCCCTGGTTGGTGCCGGTGATCGGCTGGCGCGGTCAGCTTCAGATTCTTCTCGACGCCGTGCAGTCCCGGCGGCGATGACCGCGGCCATCGCGAGATACGGATTGACGTCGGCGCCCGGGACAGCGCGTTTCGAGGCGCGTGGACTTGGGCGAGCCCGCGATCACGCGGAAGCTCGCGGTGCGGTTGTCGACGCCCCACGTCGGCTTCACCGGCGCCCAGAAGCCGTCGACCAGCCGCTTGTAGCTGTTGATCGTCGGCCAGAACATCGGCGCGAATTCCATGGCGACGGCGACCTGCCCGGCGAGATAGCTCTCGAAGAGCTTGCTCATGCCGTGCGTGCCCTTCGCGTCGTAGAAGCAGGTTCTTCTTGCCGTCGGACAGCGACTGGTGGATGTGCCCCGAGCAGCCCGGATACTGCTGGCTCCACTTCGCCATGAAGCTCGGCATGATGCCGAAGCGCGCGCCGATCTCCTTCGCGCCGGTCTTGAACAGGACGGCGCGATCGGCCTGCTCCGAGCGCCTCGGAGAAGAGGATCGCCGCTTCGTACACGCCCGGGCCCGTTTCGGTGTGCAGCCCCTCGATCGGCACGCCGAACGCGCGCCATGTCGTTGAACAGCGCCTCGAAGAACGGGCGGTGCGCATTCGCGCGCAGCAGCGAGTAGCCGAACATGCCCGGCGTGATCGGCTCGGGCCCGACGCCCTTCTTGGCGGCCCACGACTGCGGCGTCTCCGCGAAGTTGAACCACTCGAATTCCATGCCGCACATCGGCGTGAAGCCCAGCTTCTCCGCGCGCGCCAGCACGCGCTTCAGCACCTGCCGCGGGCACAGCGGAAGCGGCACCTCCTTGCCGTTGTTCGTCCGTGACGAAGTCGCCGAGGAAGAAGGGCACGTTGTCGTCCCACGGCACGTTGCGATGCGTGCCGAGGTCGATGCGCGCGAGCGCGTCGGGAAAGCCCTTGTGCCAGCCGGTGATCGTCGTGTTGTCGTAGCAGACGTCCTGCGAGTCCCAGCCGAACACGACGTCGCAGAAGCCGAAGCCGCCTTCGACCGCCGACGCGAACTTGTCCTTGTGGATGTACTTGCCGCGCAGGATGCCGTCGATGTCGGATCACGGCCACCTTGACGCGGTTGCCCGGCGCCTTGCGGACGGCGTCGAGGACCTTCGCGGGCGTGACGTTCGGCCGGCATTGCGTCTCTCCTGCTCGTCTCGTGCTCGGGCAATCGACAATTCTAGCAGCAGCGCCCAGTGGCATGCGTCGCCGCGATGCCCGTGCACCGATGCGCCGCCCCACGTGACGCCCGCGTGCCGCACTCGCCGCGCTGCCACGTCGGCGGTCGCGCTGTTCGGCTTCGCGGGCCTGTTCGGCAAATGGATCGCGTGGGACCCGGTGGCGATCGTGCTCGGGCGCACGACGGTCGCGGCGATCGTCGCTGGCGTTCTTCGTGCGCTATCGCCTCGGCGCGTGGCGGCGCGCCGCACTGGATCGCCGTGCCGCAATGGCGTGATCCTCGCCGTGCACTGGGTCGCCTTCTTCGCGGCCATCAAGGTGTCGACGGTGGCGATCGGGCTCCTCGGCTACGCGAGCTTTCCGCTGTTCGTGCCGCTGCTCGAGCGCACGATGCTCGGCGTGCCGGTCACCGCGCGCGAAGCTCGCCGGCGCCGCGCTGGTGCGCGCTCGGGCTCGTGCTGCTGGTGCCCGACTTCTCGTGGGAGAGCCACACCGTGCGCGGCCTCGCGTGGGGCGTGCTGTCCGGCTTCACCTTCGCGCTGCTGACGGTGCGCACGCGCAAGCTCGCGCCCGATCGCTGGTCGTCCGAGATGGCGCTGTGGCAGAACGCGGTCGCCGCGCTGTGCGTGCTGCCGGTCGTCGTGTGGCAGGGCGGTCGGGGCGGCCCCGTCGACGCGCCGCACGCGTTGCTCGATGCTGCTGCTCGGCATCTTCTGCACGGCGCTCGCGCATACGCTGTACACGGCGAGCCTCGTGCGGCTGCCGGCCGTCGACGGCGGCCGTGTGCGCGGCGCTGGAGCCCGTCTACGGGATCGCGCTCGCTCTGATGCTGCTGGGCGAGGTGCCCGGCGGGCGGACGCTCGCGGGCGCTGCGGTCATCGTCGTGGCCGCCATTGTGCGACGCACCGGGCGAGCGCGGCGACGGCGTCGGTCCCATGAGGATCGGCTTCGTCGGCGTCCGCGATGGGCGGCTCGTTCGCCGCCTGGCCGCAGCGGGCGTGCGCGTATTCGCCTGCTGGACGGACGATCTCGCGGGCGATGCCCGCATCGCGCTGCTGTCCGACGCGGTGGCCGTGGCCCGGGCGCTTGCGGCGCCGCGCGTCGTGTGGCTCGACCTCGCCGACGGCTTCGCGACCGAGCGCGCCATCCAGGACGTGTGGCCCGAATGCGTACCCGGTGACGTGATCGTCGACATGGGCCCCGGCAATGTCGAGGACGCGAGGCGGCGGTGTGCGTCGCTGGCGTCGGCGCGCGTCCACTTCATCGACTGTCACTTCGCGGCCGGCGGACAACTCGTGTTCGGCGGCAGCGAGGAGGCGATGCGCATCGTGGCACCGTACGCCGATCTCGCGGCATCATGGACGCACAGGGGTCCGTCCGGATCGGGTTACCATGCGCGCCTCGGTTCGACGGATGGCTAGCGCGTGATCCTGGTCCTGATGGGCGTGTGCGGTTGCGGCAAGACGACGGTCGGCGAGGCGCTCGCGCAGGCCATCGGCTGGCCGCTTCCTCGATGCCGACGATTTCCATCCACCCGCCAACGTCGCGAAGATGGCGCGCGGCGTCCCGCTGACCGACGACGATCGCTGGCCGTGGCTCGATCGCATCGCGGACGAGCTGCGCGGCAAATCCTTGCGGAGGGCGAGCACGCGGTGCTCGCGTGCTCGGCGCTCAAGGAGGCGTATCGCGCAGCGCCTGCAACGTGCCGGGGACGTGCGCATCGTGTACCTCGAAGGCGACGAAGCGACGATCGCAGCGCGGCTCGCCGCGCGCCAGCACAAGTACATGCCGCCGATCGCTGCTGCCGTCGCAGTTCGCGACGCTGGAAGAGCCCGACCGACGCGCTGGTCGTCGACGTCCGGCAGCCGATCGCCGCGCAGGTCGACTTCATTCGGCGAGCCTTCGCGCTGTGAGCGACAGGCAAGAACGCGCAGGCCGTCGACGCTCGTCGGCCAGCTCGGCCGCGCGCCGCGCAAGTGGCTCGGCGCCGTGAACACGCCCGTGTTTCGGGCGTCGACGATCCTGTTCGAAACCGTCGCGGACCTGAGGCTCGCCGCTGCGCAGCAAGCATCCGGGCCTGACCTACGGCCTGCACGGCGTTGCCCACGGTCGCCGACTTCCAGGCGGCGATGGCGGAGCTCGAAGGCGGCCATGCGGCGCTCGCCGTGCCGTCCGGCCTGACCGCGACGACGTTGCCGCTGCTCGCGCTTCCTGAAGCCGGGCGACCACGTGCTCGTGACCGACGTCGTGTACGGCCCGACGCGCCGCTTCTGCGAGCTCGCACCTGTCGGCGTCTCGGCGTCGACGTCAGCTACTACGATCCCGCTCATCGGCGCCGGCATCGCCGACAAGATTTCGACCCAACACGCAAGCTCGTGTTCCTGCGAGTCGCCCGGCTCGCTCACGTTCGAGGTGCAGGACGTGCCGCGCGATCTGCCGACGTCGCGCATGCGCGCGGCGCGCTCGTGGTCCTCGACAACACGTGGGCGACGCCGCTGTACTTCCGCGCGTTCGACCACGGCGTCGACGTGTCGGTGCACGCGGCCACCAAGTACATCGGCGGTCATTCGGACGTGCTGCTCGGTGCGATCGTCGCGAACGAGGCCGACGCTACCGAGCCGTTGCTCCGCCTGTGGACCGACATGGGCATCACCGCGTCGAGCGACGATTGCTTCCTCGGGCTGCGCGGATTGCGCACGCTCGCCGCGCGCCTCGATCGCCAGCAGGCGAGCGCGATGCGCATCGCGCAATGGCTGCAAGGCCAGCCGCGAGGTCAAGGAAGTGCTGTACCCGGCGCTGCCCGGCGCGCGTGGCCATGAGCTGTGGAAGCGCGATTTCCGCGGTGCGACCTCGCTGTTCGGCGTGATCCTGCATCCGGTCGCGCGAGGAGCGCGTGGATGCCATGCTCGAACGGCCTGGAGATCTTCTCGATGGGCTGGAGCTGGGGCGGCTTCGAGAGCCTCATCATCCCGACGTATCCGGAGCGCTTGCGCAGCGTGACGCGATGGTCGGGCGGAGGCCCGAGCCTGCGGCTGGCGATCGGCCTCGAGGATCCGGACGATCTGATCGCCGACCTCGCGGCCGGTCTCGAGCGCCTTTCGAAATAGTTATTTATAACAATGACTAATCGGTTATACCTCGAGTCGATTCAAGGTTCTCCGAGATAGACCTCCTGCACGTGCGCATCGGCCCGGACCTCCGCCGGCGCGCCTTCCGCGATGATCTTTCCGTGGTCGAGCACGATCACGCGGTCGGCGAACGCCGAACACGACGTCCATGTCGTGCTCGGTGAACAGCACCGCGATGCCGTCCTGCCTGCGCGAGGTCGCGGCCACCTGCATCAGCGCGCGCGCGCGAGCGCGGCGCCATGCCCGCGGTCGGCTCGTCCATCAGCAGCAGGCGCGGCGCCGCCCGCCAGCGCGAGCGCGAGCTCGACCCGCTTCGCGTTGCCGTAGGCAAGCGTCCGCGCACTGCGTGTCGGCGAGGTCCTCGCACCCGACACGCGGCGAGGAGCGCGTCGCGCGCGCCGTCGCGAGCGCGCGTTGCCATGCGCGCGGCAGGCGCCACGACCACGTTCTCGCGCACGGTCATCGACGCGAACGTGGCGGCGACCTGGAACGTGCGGCCGACGCCGCTGCGCGCGATCGCGTGCGGCGGGAGACCGTCGATGCGCGCGTCCTCCAGCGCAACCGTTCCGCGCGTCGGGGACGAGCTGGCCGTTGACGCAGGTTGAAGCACGTCGTCTTGCCGGCGCCGTTGGGTCCGATCAGCGCGACGAGCTCGCCGGCGTCCACCGCAAACGAGACGTCGTCGACCGCGCGCACGCCGTCGAAGGCCTTGCGCAGATGCCGTACGTCGAGCACCGCAGCGCTGGCGATCATCGCCTCGCCAATCGCGCGAGCGCGCCGCCGATCCCCATCGGGAATGCGAGCACGAGGAACAGGATGAGCGCGCCGAGCACCGCGCGCCAGTATTCCGTGGTGCGCGCGAGCGCGTCCGGCGAGCCACGTGAACGCCGCCGCGCCGAGCAGCGGACCGAACAGCGCGTTGAGTCCGCCCAGCAGCACCATCACGAGCGCGTCGACCGAGCGCGGGATCGCGAGCGTCTCCGGCGAGATGCTGCCCTTGGAGAACGCGTAGAGACCTCCGGCGAGCCCGGCGAACATGCCCGCGAGCGCGAAGCCGCGCCACTGCGTGCGCGCGCACGTCGATGCCGAGCGCGGCCGCGCGCAGCGCGCGAGTCGCGCGCACCGCGCAACGCGAAGCCGAACGGCGATCGCGCGAGCGCCACGATGCGCGGCAAGCGCAAGCGCGACGACCGCGAGCGTGAACGCGTAGTAGTGCGTGCGCGTCGGTCAGCAACTCCGGCGGCCAGATACCGACCAGGCCATTCGAGCCGCCGGTCACCGCGTCCCACTGAAACGCGATCGACCACACGATCTGCGCGAACGCGAGCGTCAGCATCGCGAGGTAGACGCCCGACAAGCCGCACGCAGAACCATCCGAAGACGATGGCCGCGACAAGCGCCGCCGACGGGCGCGAGCGCGAATGCGAGCGGCATCGGCACCGCCGCCTTGAAGGCGATCGCCGCCGCATACGCGCCGACGCCGAAGTACGCGGCATGGCCGAACGACGTCATGCCGCCGGTGCCGATCAGGAACTGCAGGCTGGCGGCGAACAGCGCCGCGACGAGGATGTCGGTCGCGAGCACGACCGCGTATTCGTCGGCCACGAGCGGCAGCGCAACGGCGCCGGCGAGGAGGGCGACCGCGATGTACGCATCGCGTCGCGACGGCGCGCGCTGAGCTCGCGCTGCTCCGGCAGCGCGGTGGTCGGCGGCGCGCACCGGGCGGCTTTCCGAGCAGGCCCTGCGGCTTCACCGCCAGCACGATCGCCATCACCACGAACTCGGCCGACCAGCGTGAGCTTGGGAAAGGCGATGGTGATGCCGAAGATCGTCTGCGTCGCCGAGCGCGATGCACATCGCCTTGACGAGCGCGATGAGCAGCGCCGCGAGGAACGCGCCGGGAATCGAGCCGAGCCCGCCGACCACGGTGACGACGAACGCGTCGGCGACGGTCGGCAGGTCCATGCCGAGGTTCGCGGGCTCGCGCGGCAGCTGCAGCGCGCCGGCGAGTCCCGCGAGGAACGCGCCGAGCGCGAACACGGCGGTGAAGAGCTTCGCCTCGTCGATGCCGAGCGCGGCGGTGAGCACGCGGTTCTCGCTGGCCGCGCGAATCAGCATGCCGAAGCGCGTGCGCGTGACCAGCAGCGTCAAGCGCGACGAGCACGATCGGCCCGACGGCGATGAGGAACAGGTCGTATTGCGGAATCGGCGTGGCCCGCGAGCTCGACACGGTGCCGCTGAAGCCCGGCGCGCGCGGGCCGAGCAGATCCTCCGCGCCGAACGCCGCCAGCACCGCGTCGCGCACGATCAGCACGACGCCGAACGTCGCCGTGAGCTGCAGCAGCTCCGGCGCGGCGTACAGACGCTTCAGCAGCAGGACCTCGATGAGCGCACCGATGAGCGCGACCGCGAGCGCGGCGACGACGACGCCGCCCAGAACGACGATGCCGCCGCGCCCGAACGTCGAGGCCAGGAATTCGCCGGCAGCGTACGCGAGATACGCGCCCAGCATGTAGAGCGAGCCGTGCGCGAAGTTGACGATGCGCGTGACGCCGAAGATCAGCGTGAGGCCCGCGGCGACGAGGAACAGCGCCGACGCCGACGACAGCCCGTTGAGGAGCTGCAGCAGGAACGACGCGAGCGTCACGTAGTCTCCCCGAAGCGGCGCCGTGCGCCGCCTCCGAGGGACGAGCGCGGCATGCGACCGCGAGCCGCCTTCGGCGGCCGTGCGGCGGGCTTGGCGGCCTGCGGCGCTCATCTGCTACTGCGGCGGCCGCATCTTGCGCACGTCGGCGTCGCTCGGCAGGTAGTCCTTGCCGTCGGCGTAGCGCCAGTCGACCATCACGCCCTTGCCGTCCTTGACCGCGGTGCGCCCGACGTACGCGCCCATCGTCGACTGATGGTCGATCGCGCGGAACGTGACCGGTGCCGAACGGCGACGTCGAACGTCAGTCCGGCAAGCGCCGCGACGATCTTCTCGGGATCGGTCGATCCCGCCTTGCGGATGGCCGCAGCCGCCGCGATCACCGCGCTGTAGCCGACGACCGAGCCGAGCCGCGGATAGTCGTTGAACTTCGCCTGGTACGCCTCGAGGAAGTTCTTGTGCTCGGGCGTGTCGATCGCGTACCACGGGTAGCCCGTGACGTACCAGCCCACCGGCGCCTCGTCCTTCAGCGGGTCGAGGTACTCGGGCTCGCCGCCGAGCAGGTTGAACGACCGGGCGGTCCTTGAAGAGGCCGCGCAGCTGGCCTTCGCGCACGAAGCGCGCGAGATCGGGGCCGAACAGCGACGAGAAGATCGCGTCGGGCTGCGCATCGATCAGCGCCTGCACGACCGGACCCGGGTCGATCTTGCCGAGCGGCACCGCATGCTCGACGAACTCGAGGCCGCCTGGCTGCTGCGACGATCATCTGCTTCTTGAACGCGGCCGTCGCCGACTGGCCGTACTCGTAGTTCGGATAGACGATCGCCCAGCGCTTCTTGCCGAGCTTCGCCGCTTCGGGAACGAGCATCGCCGTCTGCATGAACGTCGACGCGCGCAGCCGGTACGTGTACTTGTTGCCGTTGTCCCACACGATCTTGTCGGTGAGCGGCTCCGAGGCGAGGAAGGGCACCTTGCGCTGCTTCGCGAGGTCGGCGACGGCCAGGCCGACGTTCGAGGCGAACGTGCCCATCAGCATCGCGACCTTCTCGCGCGACAGGAGCTCCTCGGCCACGCGCACGGCGTCGCCCGGCGTGCCGTTGTCGTCGCGCGATCACGACCTCGAGCTTGCGGCCGAGCACGCCGCCGGCGGCATTGATCTCGTCCAGCGCGAGCTCCATCCCCTTCTTGTACGGCTCGAGGAACGCCGGAAAGACCTTGTAGCTGTTGAGCTCGCCGAGCTTGATCGTCTGGCCGGCGGCGGAAACGGCGGCGAGCCAGCGCGGCCGCTGCAACGACGATTCGTACGGCGGTCATTCGTGCTCCAAAGGGACGAACGGCCGGCATGCAGGTCAGGCGTCGGCACCGCATTATGCGTCGCGTCGGCCGGCGGTGCACTGCTTCTAACGCATATGCAGCCGCGACGCCGTGCGTCAAACGGCGCGCCGCGGTAAAATAGACGGTTTTGTGCGGCTTGCCGCGGCGGTTTCTTCCGATGTCATGCCACAGCTTTCGCTCGCGCACGGCCTCACGTTCGCCGACCTCTACTCGGTCGAGGGCGCCGCGCGCATCGACGCCCGGTTCGTCGCGCATCTGCGCGCCGCCGATGCCGCGCTGTCGGCACGCCTCGCCGCCGCGCGCGCGGCGCCCGGACGCGCTCGACCGCAAGGCCGAGTCCGAGCTGCTGATCGCCGTCGCGCCGCACCTCGAGGACTTCCTCGCAGCGCTGTTCGGCATCGACGAGCGACGTGCGCGCGCTGCGAGGCGCGGCACCACGAGCTCGCGCCGCTCTTCGCGGTCAAGCGCCAGTTCGTGCAGCGCAAGGCGATGAACGCGCTACAAGGCCGACGCCGCCGTCGACCTTCGACGGCCCGGCGTTGCGCGCCGCGCTCGAGCCCGCGCTGGGCGCGCCGTTCTCCGAGCTCGGCTTCGCGCAGGCGGTCACCGCGCTGGCAGGCCGACGAGGCGACGCATCGCCGCGCAGCTCGACGTCGCACTGCGCTACGCGGCGTGGGCGGCGCACACGCCCGGCGGGCACGACCGCGCATCGCGGCGGCGTGCTGTTCCGCGCGCCGCGCAAGCTCGACTACATGAAGCTCGTGCCGGTCGAGGCGGAGACGCGCCACGGCGTGTCGTCGTGGAAGCTCGACTCGCATCACGCGCTGCGCCAGCGCGACGGCTTTGCGCTGACCGATCCCGGCACCGATCTCGTCGGCGGGCTCGACCAGGCGCACTACTGCATCTGGTGCCACGAGCAGGGCAAGGACTCGTGCGCGCACGGCCTGCTCGAGAAGAAGCCGCAGCCGGGCGACGTGCCGTTCAAGAAGTCGCCGTTCAACGTGACGCTCGCCGGCTGCCCGCTCGAGGAGCGGATCTCCGAGTTCCACAAGCTGCGCGCGGAAGGCTGGCCGCTCGGCGCGCTCGCGATGATCTGCATCGACAATCCGATGGTGGCGGCGACCGGACATCGCATCTGCAACGACTGCATGAAGTCGTGCATCTACCAGAAGCAGGATCCGGTCGACATTCCGCAGTCGGAGACGCGCGTGCTGAAGGACGTGCTCGCGCTGCCGTGGGGCTTCGAGATCTATTCGCTGCTCACGCGCTGGAATCCGCTCAACCTGCGCCGCCCGTGCCGCTGCCGGCGACGGGCAAGCGCGTGCTCGTCGTCGGCCTGGGCCCCGCCGGCTTCACGCTCGCGCATCACCTCGTCAACGACGGCCACACCGTCGTCGGCATCGACGGCCTCAAGATCGAGCCGCTCGACCCGACGCTTTCCGGCATCACGATCGCCGGCGAGCGCGTGCCGTTCGCGCCGGTGCGCGACGTCGACGTCGCTGATCGAGCCGCTCGACGATCGCCTGATGGCGGGCTTCGGCGGCGTGGCCGAGTACGGCATCACCGTGCGCTGGGACAAGAACTTCCTCAAGATGATCCGGCTGCTGCTCGAGCGGCGCGATCGCTTCGCGCTGTACGGCGGCGTGCGCTTCGGCGGCACGCTCGACGACGCCGGCGCGTTCGCGCTGGGCTTCGACCACATCGCGCTTGCGACGGGCGCGGGCAAGCCGACGGTGCTCGAGTTGCCGAACGGCCTCGCCAACGGCGTGCGCACCGCGTCCGACTTCCTGATGGCGCTGCAGCTCACCGGCGCGGCCAAGCGCGACTCGATCGCCAACATGCAGGTGCGGCTGCCGGTGGTCGTCGTCGGCGGCGGACTCACCGCGATCGACACCGCGACCGAATCGCTCGCGTACTACCCGGTGCAGGTCGAGAAGTTCCTGACGCGCTACGAGGCGCTGGTCGCGGAGAAGGGCCGCGACGCGGTCGAGGCGCCGTGGAGCTTCGAGGAAGCGCGTGTCGCGCAGGAGTTCCTCGACCACGCGCGCGCGATCCGCGCGGAGCGCGAAGCGGCGGCGCGGGCGGGGCGTCCCGCGCGCGTGGCGAGATGCTGCACGAGTGGGGCGGCGTCACGATCGCCTATCGCCGCCGCCTGATCGACAGCCCGTCGTACACGCTCAACCACGAGGAAGTCGAAAAGGCGCTGGAGGAGGGCATCCGCTTCGCGGAAGGCCTGACGCCGCTCGCCATCGAAGTCGACGAGCGCGGCGCGCGCGACGGCGCTGTCGGTGTCGCTGCAGCACACCGACGGCGACGGCGTGTGGCACGAGTACGGCGCGCGCGACGCTTCCCGCGCGCACGATCCTCATCGCCGCCGGCACGCAGCCCAACACCGTGCTCGCGCGCGAGGACGCGGCGCACTTCCATCTCGACGGCAAGTATTTCCGCGTGCTCGACGAGGAGGGCCAGCCGGTCAAGGTCGTGCGCGGCCTCGCCAAGCCGGCGCAGCCCGCCGTGCTGACCGACGTGCTGCCCGACGGCCGCGCCACGAGCTTCTTCGGCGACCTGCATCCGTCGTTCTTCGGCAACGTCGTCAAGGCGATGGCGAGCGCGAAGCAGGGCTACCCGATCGTGTCGCGCATGCTTGGCGAAGGTCGCGCCGGCGTCGAGCGCGACCGACGCGCAGTTCTTCGCGCAGCTCGACGACGCGTTGCGCGCCACCGTCGAGCGCGTCGCACGGCTGACGCCGACGATCGTCGAGGTGTCGTGCGCGCGCCCGCCGCGGCGCGGCGCTTCGCGCCCGGCCAGTTCTATCGCCTGCAGAACTACGAGGCGCTGGCGCGCAGTCGCGCGGGCACCCGGCTCGTGATGGAAGGTCTCGCGCTGACCGGCGCGTGGGTCGACCGCGAGCGAGGGACTCGTCTCGACGATCGTGCTCGAGATGGGCGGCTCGTCCGACCTGTGCGCGCCGCTGCAGCCGGGCGAGCCGGTCGTGCTGATGGGACCGACCGGCACGCCGACGGAGATCGAGCCGGGCGAAACCGTCGTGCTCGTCGGCGGCGGCCTCGGCAACGCGGTGCTGTTCTCGATCGGCCAGGCGTTTCGCAGCGCCGGCTCGAAGGTGCTGTACTTCGCCGGCTACAAGAAGATGATCGACCGCTACAAGGTCGACGGACATCGAAGCCGCGGCCGACGTCGTCGTCTGGTGCTGCGACGAGGCGCCCGGGCTTCGCGCCGACCGCCCGCAGGACCGCACGTTCGTCGGCAACATCGTGCAGGCGATGCAGCGCCTACGCGAGCGGCGCGCTGGGCGAGCAGGCCGATTCCGTTCGCCGCCTGCGACCGCATCATCGCCATCGGCTCGGACCGGATGATGGCGGCCGTGGGCCGCGCGCGTCACGGCGTGCTGGCGCCGTTCCTCAAGCCGGCGCACCGCGCGATCGGCTCGATCAATTCGCCGATGCAATGCATGATGAAGGAGATCTGCGCGCAGTGCCTGCAGCCGCATCGCGACCCGGTGACCGGCAAGGTGACGCTACGTGTTCTCCTGCTTCAACCAGGACCAGCCGCTCGACGACGTCGACTTTGCGGCCCTCGACCTGCGGTTGCGGCAGAATTCGGTGCAGGAGAAGCTCACCGCGCAGTGGATCGCCCACGCGCTGGAAGACTAAAGGGACGAGATCGTGGCACTGAACCTGTTCGGCCGCCTGATGCCGGTGGAGGAGACGTTCACCGCGCTGTTCTGCGAGCAGGCGATGCACATCCTGGAGGCGGCGAAGGAGCTGCGCACGATGATCGTCGACGACGCCGACATCCCGGCGCACGTCGTGTCGATCCGCGACATCGAGACGAGGGCGGACGTCGCCGCGCGCAAGGTGTTCATCGCGGCGAACCGCACGTTCAACGCACCGATCGACCGCGAGGACATCTTGCAGCTCGCGCACGAGCTCGACGACGCGGTCGACCTCATCGAGGACACGGCCAAGGGCATCGCACGCTATGACGTGCACGAGCTGCCGTCCCAGATGCACGACATGGCGAACGCCATCGTCGCCAGCGCCGAGCGGCTGCGCAAGGTGATGCCGTATCTCGACTCGGTGACGCGCGACCACAAGGAGATCTTCGCGCTGTGCCAGGAGATCGGGGACATCGAGGGACGCGCCGACGATTCCTTCGACCAGGGGCTCACGCACCTTCGTGCCCAGCTGCGCGCCGGCGAGATCGACACCATCGCCTACCTCGACCGCAAGGAGCTCTACGAGCTCGTCGAGAACGTCGTCGACAAGTGCGACGACATCGCCAACGCGGTGCAGTCGATCACGGCCAAGCACGTCTGACCCGATGCCGATGGACGCGACCGCGCTTGCGCTGCCCGTCCTGATCGGGCTCATTGCGGTCGCGCTCGTCTTCGACTTCCTGAACGGCCTGCACGACGCCGCCAACTCGATCGCGACGGTGGTTGCGACGCGCGTGCTTACGGCCGCAGACCGCGGTGGTGTGGGCAGCGTTCTTCAACTTCATCGCCTTCGCGGTGTTCGGGCTGCACGTCGCGCAGACCGTCGGCACCGGCATCGTCGCGCCGGGCATCGTGGACGGCGCCGTCATCTTCGGCGCATTGATGGGCGCCATCGTCTGGAACGTGATCACGTGGGCGCTCGGCATCCCGTCGAGCAGCAGCCACGCGCTCATCGGCGGGCTCGCGGGCGCCGGGATCGCCAAGGCCGGTCTCGGCGCGATCGTCGTGAAGGGGCTTGTCGATCACTGCCGCCGGCATCGTCGTGTCGCCGCTGCTCGGATTCGTCGCTCGCGCAGCTCATCGTGCTGATCGTGAGCTGGGCGGTCGCGCCATCGCACGCCGTACGCCGTCGACCGCCGCTTTCGCGTGCTGCAGCTGTTTTCGGCGGCGATGTATTCGCTCGGGCACGGCGGCAACGACGCGCAGAAGACCATGGGCATCATCGCGGTGCTCCTCTACTCGCAAGGGATGCTGCAAGGCGAGTTCCACGTCCCGTTCTGGGTCGTGATCACCTGCCAGGCGGCGATGGGGCTCGGCACGCTACTCGGGCGGCTGGCGCATCGTGAAGACGCTGGGCTCGCGCATCACGTCGCTGAAGCCGGTGCAGGGATTCTGCGCGGAGACGGGCGGGGCCATCACGTTGTTCCTTGCCACCGGACTCGGCGTGCCGGTCTCGACCACCCATACGATCACCGGCGCCATCGTCGGCGTTGGTGCGGCGCGACGCGCGGCGGCGGTGCGCTGGAGCGTCGCCCAGCGCATCGTGATTGCGTGGGTGATCACGCTGCCGGCAGCCGCCGGCATCGCCGCGGCGACGTACTGGGTTACGACCCGCTTTTAGTCGCTTTTGCCGGGGCGTTCGCCGGCGCCGGCTTCGGGGCGGGCGGCGAGGTGCTGCGCTTGCCGGTTGGAGCAACATTCGCGTTGCCCAGCGGCTTGGCCGCGGAGCCGAGAATCGGGTCACCCATGTTCTCGAGGTTGATGCGCGCGCCGGTTCCGGCGCCGCCCGGCACGAATTCGAGAGGCGCGCACCTGTCCGTTTCCATGGCGATCATGTGCTCGTTGCGCGCACGCATCGCTTTGCGCTCGGCGGCACCCTCATCGCTCAGGTCGACGGGTGGATAGATGTCCTGATACACCACGTTGTCGTTGCGATCGAGGATGATGTAGCACGTGACGGCGGAGGCGTCCGGCGTGGCCAGCAAGGCGGCGCCGCAGCAGCAGAGCGTCAGGAGTGTGAGGCGCATGGTGACCTCGAAGCGTCGATGAGATAGGCAATGATACGCGTTTGGCATGCACGGGCGCCGTACTCGCCATACGCGCCGACCGCCATCGCCTCCGCGTTGCGCGACGCCGGGTACAACGTCAGGACCACCGCAGTCGGCGATGCCCCCGTGCTTGTCATCGATGTCCAAATCAAGAAATTCTGGGCGTGGCTCAATCCCGGCTTCTGGGCCATCACAGTCAACACGGACATTGCCACCGACATGAAATTTTCGACGGACGCGAATTCAACGGAAGTCTCTGTCCACGTCGAAGATGGTCGTGCGCTCGTCACAGACTCCGCCTGGATCGAAGTCGTCGACAAGGCGCTGCAGGAATATCGCCGTGAAGTCGCCCGGAAGCTGCCTGTCAAGAAGTAGTGCGGCAGCAGGTTCGACGCCGTAGCGTGGTTCGGTGCTTCAAGCTGAGACTGGCCTTGCAGCGGATTGCCGGATCGGATGCCTGGCTTTGACCGGCGACGCTATGCGGCGTACGCTAAATAATTGGCAATCAAAGTAGTCATATACCTCCAGCTAGGGGCGTCTCCCAACCGTGGCAGCCGAAACGCACGAACTCGAGGGGCCGTCCGAACATGCTGTGCGCTTGGCGCGAACGTGGCTGACTATTGCCGGATGGGGATGGCTCTTGGTCGGCGTCGTCATGGTCTATTCATCAGGCTTTGCCTCCTGGTGGGCGCCATTGGCACTGCTTACACTGGCCATCTCGCACTTCGCCGTCGCACGCTTCGGCTCCCGCCGTGTTGCGGTATTTTTCGTTCTGTTTGCACCATGAGTGGCTTATGTCACAGGCACGCCTAACCGTACGGTCAACCGGACGGGGACGGTACATGCCTTCAACATGGCGGGCGCCGGCGCGGGCCGCCGGTTAGCTGGAAGGTTAGGCCGCACAGGAGCGACCGCATGCGCACGTTTGACGAAGAGATCGCGCAACACCTTAAGGAGGCGGCAGAATCAGGTGAACTAGCCGCCGCGAAGGGCTACGGCAAGCCATCCGAATCGGATCCGGGGTGGGACGCTACCCCAGCCGATCTCCGCATGCCGATGAAGATACTGAAGGATGCCGGCGTCCCTCCGCCCGAGGTCGAGATGTTCCGCGAGCGAGCGCGTCTCAGGGCGCTAGTCGACGCGTCCGCCGACTCGGGTGAGCGTGATCGGCTCCGGCTTCAACTCATGGAACTCGAACAGAGAATCGCCCTGCGACTGGAGTCGCTGCGGTTGCACGGTCTTTGAGTGGAGTTAACGAAAGTGGTTTGTCCCGTTGTCCAACCGGCGATTGAGCGGGCTACCTCGCGCTCAACCGGCCCCGAAGCTGCGCGGCTTCTTGCTTCGCCACTGCCGTGGCGGGCTGGTTAACTCAATCGTTAGGCCGCGCACTGTAACGCCGAAATGCTCACACTCTGGAGCCGTTCCCGTTCAATGCGCTCTCGCGATGCAACGTCGGAAATCGCACGCCCTCGAGCCTTTCCCGCAATCGCGACGGGTGCGCAGGCGGTCGGCGCCTTCGCATTGGGCGCCCTCGCGCTCGGCGCGTTGGCAATTGGTGCCTTGGCCATCGGTCGGCTGGTTGTCAGGCAGGCCCGAATCAGACGACTGGAAATCGACGAACTCGTCGTGCGGCGCGTCCTGGTTACCGAGCAGCTCACGACGCCATCGAAGTCGGATCCGGAGAGCTAGGATATGCGTGATATGCCGGCTCGGCCCGACATTGCGTTGAACAGGACGCGTGTCGGTCGCCCGTTCTTCGGCGGGCTCGGCACGCGCCGGTTAACTTGATCGTCAGTTCGCATGTCGGAGACGCGAAAAATGCGCTGCGATATCGAACGGCTGGCCGGAGGAAGCCTCTGTGTGCCGCCATATCGTGGAGTCCCTGCCAGCCGAATCGACGCAACGTCATAACCGGACGCCCGGTTAGGCGCCACTTCGCGCGAACAGCCGACCAACGTAGAAATCATTCGACACGATCAGGTACAGGCCTTTGTCAACTCAGGCGTGACGTCGCATCAGCTTCTGTTCCCCGAGAACTCGAAATCGTTGCGGGTCACAATCACCAAGGTCGTGCTTGAGCCAGGCGCGGTCAGTCCTCGACACCGACATCCCTCATCGGAGCAAGTGTGGGTCGCGCTGGGCGGTACTGGTCTCATTCTGCTGGCGAACGACGAAGCGGTTTCATTTTCGACCGGTGACATTGCCCGGTTCGAGGATGGTGACGTTCACGGCTTTCAAAACACGGGAGCCGTGCCCTTTGAGTATTTGTCGGTCACGTCACCACCCATCAACTTTCGCGCCGCGTATGCCGCTTCGTGGAACGCGAAGCCATAAGCAATTCAATTGGCGCCCAACGCGGCGTTCCAGCGGACGCGCCGGTACGCGGCTTGTCGTTACGTTGAACAGGCAATGACGCCTAGCATTGCGCTCAACCGGACAGGCCGGCACGCGGCTTCTCTCCATCGGCGCGGCCGGCTGGTTAGGCTGAGCGTCAGGCTATGCGGATCGACACACGTCCTGCCATAGGTAACGTCAGGCACCGGCCTTCATCCTTCTGGCGATCGACAGGACGATCCCAGCCACCAGCGAGGCTACGACCAACGCGCCGATACCAGTTTCGACTTGCGCTGAAGCGCGATCGGTGGAAACGACCGACCAGGCGAGCATGAACAGAGTCCCGCCTATACCGAAAGGAAGAAGCTGGCTCTCGGCCGACACACGAACGTTGGCGGAAGAGAGAAAGACCATGGCTACGCCGATGCCTAGACCCGCCAGCAATCCGCAAACAGCGATAGTCCCGACAATTCCCATCAGGAAGCGAGTCGGCGAGGCGATTGCGTACATCAACGGCTGCGGCGACAAAGAGAAGGCGACGCACAACAGCGCGATCCCCCTGCTTGAGATTGAGGTCACTCGATTACCGGACCACTGTGCGCCACTGGCCACATACAACGTCTAAGTCCAAATCCTGAGGGGACGGATGTCAACCATTCAAGTGGCACCGAATCGCCGTGGCGATGTTGGCCTGTATTTCGCGATCGTCGTTCGGACAAGACCGCATCGATGAGCGGCCCATGCCCACCAACGGTGCCGAGATCAGGATGGAGTGCTACGCGATTGCGCGCGAACGCATCGCGCAAAGGAATTTCGCCGGTCAGAATCCGGCGAACGTTCCGCATCCGGATTATCGGATCAAGGTGCAGCCGTCGCCTCCCGCACCTCCTACGAAAGAGCAGGCCGAAAGCAATCTGCGGCGTCTGGACAAGCGGTCCGCAGATGTTGGCTGCGTGGCCTTTCAGCAGTGCGTCGGCAAGTGCGCGCACCGGACAGACGAGCAACTGAACCGTCCGCCATACGCCTATTGCGACGACATGTGTGGCCGCGAGACGTTGAGTCGGCCGTCGTTCTCATCACCTGAACCGGGCCAATGAATGCTCACCGGTTCCGCGATGCTAAGGGGCCTTGGTGGGGTGGTGCCGGTGGAGAGAGTCGAACTCCCGACCTTCGCATTACGAATGCGCTGCTCTACCAACTGAGCTACACCGGCACGGTCCTGCGGCCGCGCATCGCCTCATCGAACAACCGGCAATGCGGGAAAGCCGGCTATTCTAGCAGAAACCGACGGCACTCGTCACGAGTGAGGCTTGCTGAGCCCGAACGACGCGTCGATGCCGTTCCACATGATCTGCACGCCGATGCACATGAGGATGAACGCGGACAACCGCATCACCACCGCGAGTCCGGTTGCGCCGAGCGTGCGTTGCAGCCGCTCGGCGAAGGCGAAGCAGAAGTAGGTGGTGACGCAGACGATCAGCGCGCCGATGATCGCCGAGAGGGCGTCGTACACGAACGGCTGCGGCGTGGAAGGAAAATTCGCGCCGAGCGTGACCGCCACGGAAATCGCACCAGGGCCGACGGTGAGCGGCAGCGTCAGCGGATAGAACGCCTTGGCCCCGAGCGCGCTCTCGCTCTCGACCGATCGCGAATCGATCTCGATGCCGCTGTCGTGCAGAAGCCTGAACCCGAGGCTCGCGACGACGAACCCGCCCGCGACCTGCAGCACGGGCACCGACACGCCGAAGAAGTCGAGCACATAATCGCCCGCGAAAACGGCGACCACGAGAAGCACGAACCCGTTGATCGCGACCTGGCGGGCGAGGACGGCGCGCTCGGCATCGGTCAGGTCCTGCGTCAGCGAGAGGAACAGCGGCGCCGTGCCGAGCGGGTTGACGATGGGCATCAAGGCGGCAACCGCAAGAAGAATCCCTTGCACGACGCCGCGGATGTCCTCGTTCATGTCACTTCGGCGAGGCGGGCTGCGTCACGTGCGGCGGCGCGAACAGCAATTCGCTCATCAATGACTTGACGCCGTTCCAGGCGATCTCCACGCCGATGCACAGCACGATGAACGCCGACAGGCGCAGCACGACCATCACGCGCGTATGGCCGAGCCATTGCGCGACCCGCGGCGCGTATCGATACGCGAACCAGACGCTCGCCGAGATGATCGCGGTCCCGGTGATGCCGCCGAGGAAAGCGATCAACGCGCGCTCGACACCATGCGCGTGGTTGGCGCCGATGGTCACTGCAACCGAGATCGCGCCTGGGTCCACCGTGAGCGGCAGCGTGAGCGGGTAGAACGCACGCATGATCATCGACTCGCCCGGGATCGGCGTCACGGGTCCCGCGGCCGGCTCGCTGTTCAGAAGGTTCCAGCCGAGGGCGCAGAGCACGGCTCCGCCCGCCACCTGGACCACGGCCACCGACAGCCCGAATATCTTCAGCACGTACGCGCCGAAGATCAGCGACCCCATGATGAGCAGGAACGCATTGATCGCGATCTTGGCGGCCAGTTGCGCGCGCGTGCCTTCGTCGGCGCCGTGCGTCATCGCGAGGAACATCGGCGCCGATCCCACCGGATTCACGATCGGCAGGATGCCCCCCACGACCAGGAGGAGGGCAGTGAGGAAGTAGCGAACGTCGTCGGAGATCGCGAGCACGGCGCGCGGTACACTAGCACAGCCCGTGCCCGCCACTCGATCGCTCTTCGGATTCCACGCCGTCACGGCGCGCCTGCGCCAGCGGCCCGAGGCCGTGCACGCGCTCTACGTGCAATCGGGCCGCGACGATCCGCGCATGCGCGACCTCGTGGCGCGCGCGGAAGCCTCCCGGGTCACCCTCCACGTCGTCGACCACGCGCGACTCGATGCGCTGGCGGGTCACGGCCGTCACCAGGGTGTCGTCGCCATCGTCGACGACGCACTGCCGCACGTCACGCTCGACGACGTCCTCGATGCGCCGGCCGAGCCGCCCCTGCTGCTCGTCCTCGACGGCGTGACCGACCCGCACAATCTCGGCGCGTGCCTGCGCAGCGCGGACGCCTTCGGCGCGATGGCCGTCGTCGTTCCCAAGGACCGTGCCGTCGGCGTCAATGCGACCGTGGCGAAGGCGGCGTCCGGGGCGGCGGATACCGTGCCCGTCATCGCGGTCACGAACCTCGCGCGGACGCTGCGCGAGCTCAAGGAACGCGAAGTGTGGGTGGTGGGCGCGGACGCCGGCGGCGAGGCGCTCGCACCAGGCCGACCTCGGCGGGCCGATCGCATGGGTGCTGGGCGCGGAGGGCGCGGGCCTGCGGCGTCTCACCCGCGAGTCGTGCGACCGCATCGTCGGCATTCCGCTGACCGGCACCGTCGAGAGCCTCAACGTGTCCGTCGCGGCCGGCATCTGCCTCTACGCCACTCGCGCAGCGCGGTTGCGCGCGTAAAATCCGCGGCCAGCCATGCTCCGTTTCCTCCTCACCCGGCTGTCGCTCGTCATCCCGACGTTCATCGGCATGACGCTGCTCGCGTTCTTCCTCATCCGCCTGGTGCCGGGCGATCCCATCGAGACGATGGCAGGCGAGCGCGGCATCGATCCCGTGCGTCACGCGCAGCTGCTCAAGGAATACGGCCTCGACCGGCCGGTGCTCGTGCAGTACGGCATCTACATCGGCCGCGTGCTGCATGGCGACCTCGGCAAGTCGATGATCACGCAGGCGCCGGTGCTGCACGAGTTCATCGCGCTGTTTCCGGCCACGATCGAGCTCGCGCTGTGCGCGATCCTGTTCGCGCTCGTTGCTCGGCATTCCCGCGGGCATCATCGCCGCGGTCCGCCGCAACTCGCTGTTCGACCACGGCGTGATGGGCATCTCGCTCACCGGCTATTCGATGCCGATCTTCTGGTGGGGGCTGCTGCTGATCCTGCTGTTCTCGGTGCAGCTCGGCATGGACACCGGTGTCCGGACGCATCGACGTCAGGTACTACATCGAGCCGGTCACCGGCTTCCTCACCATCGACTCGCTGCTGTCGGGCGAGAAGGGCGCGTTCAAGTCGGCGGTGTCGCACCTCATCCTGCCGACGATCGTGCTCGGCACGCAGCCGCTCGCGATCATCGCGCGCATGACGCGCTCGGCGATGCTCGAGGTGCTGGGCGAGGATTACATCCGCACCGCGCGCGCGAAAGGACTGTCGAGCCTGCGCGTCGTGGCGCTGCACGCGTTGCGCAACGCGCTGATTCCCGTCGTCACCGTGATCGGCTTGCAGGTCGGCGTGCTGTTCACCGGCGCGATCCTCACCGAGACGATCTTCTCGTGGCCGGGTGTGGGCAAGTGGCTGATCGAGGCGATCAACCGCCGCGACTATCCGGTGCTGCAGGGCGGCGTGCTGCTGCTGGGCGTGGTCGTGATGGCGGTCAACCTGCTGGTCGACGTCACGTACGGCATGATCAATCCGCGGATCCGCAAATCATGACCTCCAACGCGACGCCGCTCGACGTGCCCGTGCAGGTCACGCATCCGCATGGTCCGCTGCGCGAGTTCTGGGGCTACTTCAGCGCAAACCACGGCGCGGTCGCGGGCTTGATCTTCATCGTCGTGATCGTGCTGGTGGCGATGTTCGCGCCGCGTGATCGCGCCGTATCCGCCCGATCTCACCAACAACGCGGTGTTCCTGAAGCCGCCGGCATGGCAGGCCGGCGGCTCGTGGGCGTATCCGCTCGGCACCGACGCCATCGGCCGCGACATCCTGTCGCGCCTCGATCTACGGCGCGCGCCTGTCGCTGCTGATCGGTGTCGCGGTGGTGGCGATCGCCATCGTCGTCGGCATCGCGCTCGGCCTGGTCGCCGGGTTCTTCCGCGGCGTCGATCGAGATCGCGATCATGCGGCTCATGGACATCATCCTCACGCTGCCGATCCTGCTGCTCGCGATCGTGATCGTCGCGATCCTCGGGCCCGGGCATCATGAACGCGATGCTCGCGGTCGTGGTCGTGGTGCTGCCGCACTACGTGCGCCTCACGCGCGCGGCGGTGATCACGCGAGACGTCGAAGGACTACGTCACCGCGGCGCGGGCGAGCGGCGCCACGCGCCTGCGCCTCATGTTCTCGCGAAGTGCTGCCCAATTGCGCGGCGCCGCTGATCGTGCAGGCATCGCTCGGCATCTCGACCGCGATCCTCGATGCGGCGGCGCTCGGCTTCCTCGGACTGGGCGCGCAGCCGCCGTCGTCCGAGTGGGGCACGATGCTCGCCGACGCGCGCGAGTTCGTGCTGCGCGCGTGGTGGGTGGTGACGTTCCCCGGTCTCATGATCCTGCTCACGGTGCTCGCGTTCAACCTGCTGGGCGACGGCCTGCGCGACGCGCTCGACCCGAAGCTGAAACGCTAGACGATGCCGCTCCTCGAGATCGAAGACCTGCACGTCGAGTTCCCGACACAAGGCGGGCGTGCTGCACGCGGTCGAGGGCGTGAGCCTGTCGCTCGACGAGGGCGACGTGCTCGGCATCGTCGGCGAGTCGGGCTCGGGCAAGAGCGTGACGATGCTCGCGCTGATGGGGCTCGTCGCGTTTCCCGGCCGCGTGCGCGCGAAGCGGCTTGCGCTTCGCCGGACACGACCTGCTGACGCTGTCCGAGCGCGCGCGCCGCAAGATCATCGGCGGCGACGTCGCGATGATCTTCCAGGAGCCGACGACCAGCCTGAACCCGTGCTTCACCATCGGCTTCCAGCTCGCCGAGACGCTGCGCCTGCACCTCGGCATGGACCAGCAAGGCGGCGCGCAAGCGGTCGATCGAGCTGCTCGAGCAGGTCGGCATTCCCGCGCCCGAGGCGCCGTCTCAAGGACTTCCCGCACCAGATGTCGCGGCGGCATGAACCAGCGCGTGATGATCGCGATGGCGATCGCCTGCAATCCGCGCCTGCTCATCGCCGACGAGCCCACGACGGCGCTCGACGTCACGATCCAGGCGCAGATCCTCGACCTGCTGCGCGACCTGCAGCGCGAGCGCGGCATGGCGCTCGTGCTCGTCACGCACAACATGGGCGTGGTCGCCGAGATGGCGCGCCGCGTCGCCGTCATGTACGCGGGCCAGGTGATGGAGGAGCGCGCGCGCCGACGCGCTGTTCGCCGCACCCCAGCACCCGTACACGGCGGCGCTGCTTGCGGCGATGCCCGAGCGGCACGTCGAGGGCGGCAGACCGCCTCGCGACGATTCCCGGCGTCGTGCCCGGCCTGCACGACCGTCCGGCGGGCTGCCTGTTCGCGCCGCGCTGCGCGTACGCGACGCCGCGTCCTGCAACAGCCGGCCGCCGTTGCGGCCGTGGCAGGACGGCCTCGTGCGCTGCCACTACCCGTTCGGCGATCCGCAGCGCGAAGCGAATCGTGCGCGCGACCGTCTGCGGCGCTGGCGGCTGCCGAGCGCAGGGGTCGACGCGATGAGTCGTGCAGACGCGCCGGTCGTCGCCGCCGCGACCTGCGCCGCGTCTACGAGATCCGCCGCGGCATGTTCGAGGAGCCGGCGCACTTGCAGGCCGTCGGCGGCATCTCGTTCGCGATCGAGGCCGGCACGCACGCTCGCCGTCGTCGGCGAATCGGGCTGCGGCAAGTCGACGCTCGCGCGCGTCGTCGCGCTGATCGAGACGCCCATCGGCGGGCCACGTTGCGCCTCGCCGGCGTCGATGCCGTCAACGTCAAGCCGTCGCACGCAGCGCAAGCTGCGCAAGAGCGGTGCAGATGGTGTTCCAGAATCCCTACGGCTCGCTCAATCCGCGCAAGAAGATCGGCGCGATCCTCGAAGCGCCGCTCGTCGATCAACACCGAGCTCGCCGCGTCCGCGCGCACCGAGCGCGCGCGCGCGATGCTCGCGAAGGTCGGCTTGCGGCCCGAGCACTACGATCGCTACCCGCACATGTTCTCGGGCGGCCAGCGCCAGCGCATCGCGATCGCGCGCGCGCTGATGCTCGAGCCCGCGCTCGTCGTCGCCGACGAGCCCGTGTCCGCGCTCGACGTGTCGGTGCAGGCGCAGGTGCTGAACCTGATGGCCGACCTGCAGCGCGACCTGGGGGTCGCGTATCTCTTCATCTCGCACGATCTCGCGGTGGTCCGCTACATCGCGCACGACGTGCTCGTGATGTACCTCGGCCTCGCGATGGAGCAGGGGCCCGAAGGAGCGCATCTTCGCGCGGCCGCTGCATCCGTACACGCAGGCGCTGCTGGCGTCGACCCCGGCGCTCGGCGGCGTGCGCAAGCAGCGCATCGTGCTCGACGGGCGAGCTGCCGTCGCCGCTCGAATCCGCCGCCGGCGTGCGTCTTCTCCACCCGCTGCCCGCACGCGATCGACCGCTGCCGGCAGCGAGCGCCCGCCGCTGCGTCCGCTCGACGGCCGGCTGGTCGCCTGCCACCTTGCGGAAAATTTTCTCGAATCCGGTCATACTGATCGCCGGGTTTGCGTGCGTCGACCGCACTGATTCAGGAGGAATCTCATGAAGCATGACCACCCACTGCACAAGTGCGGTCGCGCATTGCCGTCGTCGCCGCGCTGGCCTGCCGGCATTGCGCGCCGCCGGCGCGTCCGCCAAGACGCTCGTCTATTGCTCCGAAGGCAGCCCCGAGAACTTCTATCCGGGCGTCAACACGACCGGGCACGTCGTTCGACGCCAACAGCCAGATCTACAGCCGCATCGTCGACTTCGAGCGCGGCGACGACCAAGGTCGATCCCCGGCCTCGCCGAGAACTGGGACATCTCGCCGGACGGCACTCGTCTACACGTTCACGCTGCGCAAGGGCGTGAAGTGGCACAACCACCGCGCGTGGAAGCCGACGCGCGACATGAACGCCGACGACATCATCTTCATGCTCGAGCGCCAGGGCAAGGAAGACAACCCGTACTTCAAGGTGACGAGCTCCAACCATTCGTACTACAACGACATGGGGATGGCGAAGCTCATCAAGTCGATCCAGAAGGTCGACGACTACACCGTGCGCATCACGCTCAACAAGCCGGAGGCGCCGTTCCTGTCGAACCTCGCGATGGAATACGCGGGCGTGCAGTCGAAGGAATACGCCGACGCGATGCTGAAGGCGGGCACGCCGGAGAAGATCGACCAGGAGCCGATCGGCACCGGGCCGTTCTACCTCGTGCAGTACCAGAAGGACGCGGTCATCCGCTACAAGGCGTTCCCGCAGTTCTGGGGCGGCAAGGCGAAGATCGACGACCTCGTGTTCGCGATCACGCCGGACGCCTCGGTGCGCTGGGCCAAGCTGCAGAAGGGCGAGTGCCACGTGATGCCGTATCCGAACCCGGCCGACCTCGACGCGATCCGCAAGGACCCGAACGTGCAGGTGCTGGAGCAGCCGGGCCTCAACATCGGCTACCTCGCGTACAACACGACCAAGAAGCCGTTCGACGACGTGCGCGTGCGCAAGGCCGATCAACATGGCGATCGACAAGAAGGCGATCATCGACGCCGTGTACCTCACGACCGGCGTGGCGGCGAAGAACCCGATCCCGCCGACGCAATGGTCGTACAACGACGCGATCAAGGACGATCCGTTCGATCCCGCGGCCGCGAAGAAGCTGCTCGCCGAAGCCGGCTATCCGAACGGCTTCGACGACCGACCTGTGGGCGATGCCGGTGCAGCGGCCGTACAACCCGAACGCGAAGCGCATCGCCGAGCTGATGCAGGCGGACCTCGCCAAGATCGGCGTCAAGGCCGAGATCAAGAGCTTCGAGTGGGGCGAATACCGCAAGCGCATGCAGGCGGGCGAGCACCAGATGGGCATGCTCGGCTGGACCGGCGACAACGGCGATCCGGACAACTTCCTCGCGCACGCTGCTCGGTTGCGATTCGGCCAAGACGCAACGGCAGCAACGTCGCGAAGTTCTGCTACCAGCCGTACGAGGACCTGATCCAGAAGGCCAAGACGACGAGCGGCCAGGCCGCAGCGCCAGAAGCTCTACGAGCAGGCGCAGGTGATCTTCAAGGAGCAGGCGCCGTGGTTCACGATCGCGCACGCCGTGCAGCTGAAGCCGGTGCGCAAGGAAGTGATCGACTTCAAGCTGTCGCCGTTCGGCCGCCACACGTTCTACGGCGTCGACATCAAGGAATAGACAGGCGCGTCCGGCGCAAGACCCCGCGAGCTTTCGAACGATCCTCGCGGGGTCTTTCGTTATGCGTGTGTCGCTTTCATCCTTCGCCGCGTCCTGCAGTCCGCGCTCGTCATGGCGGTCGTGGCGTTCATCGCCTTCGGCCTGTTCAACTTCACCGGCGATCCGGTGCAGTTCATGGTCGGCCAGGACACCACGCTGCGAGGAGCGCGCCGCGGCTCCGCGCCGACCTCGGCCTCGACCGGCCGTTCTACGTGCAGTTCGCGCGATTCCTCGGCAACGCCGTGCAGGGCGAGTTCGGCCTCTCGCTGCGGCAGGCGCGCAAGGTCTCGGTGCTGATCAAGGAGCGCCTGCCGGCGACGCTCGAGCTCTCGACGGCGGCGGCGCTGCTGGCGCTTGCCGTCGGCATTCCGCTCGGCGTGTACACGGCGCTGCGGCGCAACAGCTGCGCTCTCGCACTTGCTGCTCGCGGCCTCGCTCATCGGCGTCAGCCTGCCGAGCGTTCCTGATCGGCATCCTGCTGATCCTCGTGTTCGCCGTGCAGCTCGGCTGGCTGCCGTCGTTCGGACGCGGCGACACGGTGGCGTTCGGCTGGTGGACGACCGGCTTGCTGACCAAGAGCGGGCTCAAGGCGCTGATCCTGCCGACGATCACGCTGTCGCTCATCCAGATGACGCTGATCATGCGGCTCGTCCGCTCGGAGATGCTCGAGGTGCTGCGCACCGACTACATCAAGTTCGCGCGCGCCCGCGGCCTGACCGATCGCGCCATCCACTTCGGCCACGCGCTCAAGAACACGCTGGTGCCGGTGATCACGATCGTCGGCTTGCAGCTCGGCGCCATCATCGCGTTTGCGATCGTCACCGAGACGGTGTTCCAATGGCCGGGCATGGGCCTCCTGTTCATCCAGTCCGTCTACTTCGCGGACATCCCGGTGATGGCCGCGTACCTGTGCCTCATCGCGCTGGTGTTCGTCATCATCAACCTCATCGTCGACCTCATGTACTACGCCGTCGATCCGCGGTTGCGCATCGAACGGACTGCCTCCGCGCACTGAAGCGATGAAGCCCTCCGAACGCATACGCACCTGTCACGACGAATTCACGGCCATTCGCCGCGATCTGCACGCCCATCCGGAGCTCGGCTTCGAGGAGCACCGCACCGCGCGGGTCGTGCAGGAGAAGCTCGCCGCGCTGGGCATCGAGCATCACACCGGCATCGGCAAGACGGGCATCGTCGCGGTGATCCCCGGCACGACGAACACGCAGCGGCACGCCGTCGGCTTGCGCGCCGACATGGACGCGCTGCCGATGCAGGAGGAGAACGAGTTCGCGCACAAGTCGCGCTACGAGGGCCGCATGCACGGCTGCGGCCACGACGGCCACACGACGATGCTGCTCGCGGCCGCGCAAGTACCTGCACGAGACGCGCCGCTTCGACGGCACCGTGTACTGCATCTTCCAGCCGGGCGAGGAGGGCTATGCCGGCGCCAAGGCGATGATCGCGGACGGGCTCTTCGAGCGCTTTCCCGCGGAGCAGGTGTACGCGCTGCACAACTGGCCGGGCTTGCCGCCGGGCCAGATCGGCATCACGCCCGGCCCCGCGATGGCCGCCGCCGACCGCATCGAGATCACGATCGACGGCAAGGGCGGCCACGGCGCGCATCCGCACGCGGCGATCGATCCGGTGCTCGTCGCCGGCCACATCATCACGGCCGCGCAATCGATCGTCAGCCGCAACGTGAGCCCGATCGACACCGCGGTGGTGAGCCTGTGCGCGATGCACGCCGGACATCCGGGCGCGATGAGCGTGATCCCCTCGCATGCGAAGCTCGTCGGCACGGTGCGCACGTTCCGGCCGGCGACGCAGGACATGATCGAGAAGCGCCTGACCGAGCTCGTCCAGTCGATCGCGCGCCGCCTTCGGTGCGCGCGCGACGCTGCATTACGAGCGCGTCTATCCGGCGACGATCAACCACTACACGCGAAGCGATGTTCGCGGCCGACGTCGCCGAAGCGCTCGTCGGCCGCGACAACGTCGTGCGCAACCTCGACGCCGTCGATGGGCGCGGAGGATTTCTCGTTCATGCTGGAGGCGCAAGCCCGGCGCCTTCGCGCGGCTGGGGCAGGGCGGCGCGGAGGGCGGCTGCTTCCTGCACAACAGCACCTACGATTTCAACGACGCGGTGATTCCGCTCGGCGCGGGCTATCTCGCCGCGCTCGCCGAGGCGGCGATGCCGCGTGCGCGCGTGAGCCCGTCGATGAGCCAGCGATGCAGTCGAAGGTTTCTCGGCGACGTACGCCGAAGCGCGCGAGCAGTTTCGTCGACGCCGCGAAGGCGCGCGGCCTGCCGCGTCACGCACCACGTGCACCCGGTCGCGCGCGGCGCGCAGGGCGAGGAGCTGTCGATCGACGTGGCGGTGCTCGGCCGCGCCGATGCGCACGAGGTGCTCGTGCCTCATCTCGGCACGCACGGCGCCGAAGGCTTCTGCGGCTCGGGCTGCCAGGTCGACTTCCTGCGCGACGACGCGTTCGTGACGGAAGTCGAGAACGCGGGCGTGCGCGTCGTGTTCCTGCACGCGCTCAATCCGTACGGCTTTTCGCACATCCGCGCGCACCAACGAGGACAACATCGACCTCAATCGCAACTTCCGCGATTTCTCGCAGCCGATCGCCGCCGAACACGGCCTACGCCGAAGTGCACGGCTTCATGGTGCCGTCGACGTGGCCGCCCGCCGCCCGAGAACGAAGGCCGGTTGATGGCCTACATCGCAGGCGCGCGGCGAGCGGGCGCTGCAGAACGCGACGAGCGGCGGCCAGTGCGAATTTCCCGACGGGCTGTTCTACGGCGGCGTGCGCCCGGCGTGGAGCAACACCATCTTGCGCAAGGTGCTGCGGGAGCACGGCGTCGGGCGCGCGCACGCTGGGCTCGATCGACTTCCATACCGGGCTCGGGCCGTGCGGGCACGGCGAGAAGATCCTGGCCGCGCGCGACGTGGCCGACGATGTCGCACGCGCCAAGGCATGGTGGGGCGACGACGTGACGTCGTTCCACGACGGCTCGTCGACGTCGGCGCCGCTGACCGGCGTCAATTACAACGCGGTCTACGACGAGTGCCCGGGCGTGGCGTATGCCGGCATCGCGCTCGAATACGGAACGCTGCCGGTCATGGCCGTGCTGCAGGCGCTGCGCGGCGACCAGTGGCTGCAGAACCATCCCGACGCCCCGGACGAGGTTCGCGCGCCGATCAAGCGCGCAGGTCCGCGACGCGCTTCTACCAGGACGCCGACGACTGGAAGCGCATGGTGCACGCCCAGGCGCGTGACGCACGTGCGCCGCGCCATCGCCTGCCTCGCGGAAGCCCGGTGAACGACAGCGCCGCTGCGCCTGGTCGCCGCCGCCTTCGCTCGGCGCGCGGCTGCGTGCGGCCTGGGACGGCGACGTCGCGTGGAGCTTCCGGCATTCGCCGGTCGCGATCGTGTCGCTCGCGGTCTTCGCGCTGTGCGTGTGTGCGCGCTCTTCGCGCCGTTGATCGCCCCGCACAATCCCTTCGACCTGCGCACGCTCAATCTCTCGCGACTCGCTGCTGCCGCCGGCGTGGGTGGAAAGCGGTCGCGCGATGTTCCTGCTCGGCACCGACGACCAGGGGCGCGACGTGCTCTCGGCCATCATGTTCGGCGCGCGCGTCTCGCTGCTGGTCGGCCTCGCCTCGGTCGCGTTCGCGATCGTGCTCGGCGTGTCGCTCGGGCTCGTCGCCGGTTACGTCGGCGGCAAGGTCGACGCCTTCATCATGCGCGTCGCCGACGTGCAGCTGTCGTTTCCCGCGATCCTGATCGCGCTGCTGATCGACGGCGTTGCGCGCGTGGCGCTTCCGCGCGGCGCGCACGACCAGGTCGCGCTGCTACGTGCTGATCCTCGCCATCGGCTTGTCGAACTGGGTGCAATACGCGCGCACCGTGCGCGGGTCGACGATGGTCGAGAAGAGCAAGGAGTACGTGCAGGCCGCGCGCGTCATCGGCGTGACGCCCGCGCGGCATCATGGCGCGCCATCTGCTGCCCAACGTGCTCGGTCCCGTGCTGGTCCTCGCGACGATCAACATCGCGACCGCGATCCTGACCGAGGCGACGCTGTCGTTCCTCGGCGTGGGCGTGCCGCCGACGGAGCCGTCGCTCGGCACGCTGATCAGGGTCGGCAACGAATTTTTGTTCTCGGGCGAGTGGTGGATTACCATCTTCCCGGGCGCCGCGCTGGTCGTCATGGTGCTGTCGATCAACCTGCTCGGCGACTGGCTTCGCGATGCGCTCAATCCGCGATTGCGGTGACGGAATGCCGGGGGCCTGGTTCGTGTTTGGTTGAAGCAGGGTCGGTCGACGCGACCGATCCATACGCTGCGCGCATGCCCGCTCGCAGCTCACGCAGGAGACGATTGGAAAATGCGCAAACGGTATCTGATGCTGATTCCCGCCATCGCGGCGCCGCTGCTGCTCGAAAGCTGCCAGACCTGGGGCCCCACCTGGAGCGAAATCACCGGCGCCCGCTACAACGTGACGATCATCGAATCGTCGCCCGGCGATCATCGACATGGTCGACAACCAGGGCGTCGTTCCCCGATCCGCGCCTCGATCAAGGTCACGCCCGGCGAGCACCGCCTCGTGGTGCAAGGGCCGGCCCCCGGCTGGCCCGGCGGCCCGCCGCTGCACGTGATGATGCTCAACGCGGAGCCGTGCAAGCGCTATTACATCAACGCGCAGTTCTCGACCACGATCACGCAGGAGTGGACACCGGTGGTCGATTACGTCGAGCAGATCGCCGGGTGCCTGGTGCCCGCGGCGAAGTAGCTTAAGGATCGCGTGACGTTCGCCGCGGCGGGCGAGCCGCTGCTCGCCGTCGAGCGCCTGCGCGTCGAGTTCCCGACGCGCCGCGGCACGCTCGTCGCGGTGCACGACGTGTCGTTCTCGATCGCGCCCGGCGAGGTGCTGGGCGTGGTCGGCGAGTCCGGCGCGGGCAAGTCGCTGACCGGCGCGGCGATCATCGGACTCATCGATCCGCCGGGGCGCATCGCCGGCGGCGAGCATGCGCCTCGCCGGCCGTCGCATCGACAACCTGCCGTACGACGCGATGCGCCTCGTGCGCGGCCGCGAGATCGGCGCGGTGTTCCAGGATCCGCTGACGTCGCTCAATCCGCTGTACACGATCGGCCGCCAGCTGGTCGAGACGATTCGTACGCACCTGCGCACTCGGCGAGTCGGAGGCGCGCAAGCGCGCGATCGCGCTCCTCGAGGAAGTCGGCATTCCCGCGGCGGCGCGACGCATCGATCACTATCCGCACCAGTTCTGCGGCGGCATGCGCCAGCGCGTCGTCATCGCGCTCGCGCTGGCGGCAAACCCGAAGCTCATCGTCGCCGACGAGCCGACGACCGCGCTCGACGTGTCGATCCAGGCGCAGATCATCGCAGCTCCTGAAGCGCCTGTGCCGCGACCACGGCACGGCCGTGATGCTCGTGACGCACGACATGGGCGTGATCGCCGAAACCGCCGATCGCGTCGCGGTCATGTACGCGGGGCGCATCGTGGAGATCGGTCCCGTCGCCGACGTCATCCACCGTCCGCAGCATCCGTACACGGTTGGACTGATGGGATCGATCCCGTCGATCGTGGACGAGCGCGAGCGGCTGACGCAGATCGACGGCGCCATGCCGCGCCTCACCGCCATTCCCGCCCGGCTGCGCGTTCCATCCGCGTTGCCCCCACGCGTTCGAGCGGTGCCGACGGGAGCGTCCCGAGCTCATCCCCGCCGGCGCGACCGCGCCGCGTGCTGGCTCGTGGCGCAGATGCCATGAATTCCGGCCCGGCGCTTCTCGAGCTGCGCGGCGTCGCGCGCTACTTCGACGTGTCGCCGCCGTGGCTCGACCGCGTGCTCGAGCGGCGCGGGCGCGTGATCGCTCAAGGCCGTCGACGGCATCGACCTCGCGATCCGCAAAGGCGAGACGCTCGGCCTCGTCGGCGAATCGGGCTGCGGCAAGTCCACGGTGGCGCGCCTGATCGTCGGGCTGTATGCGCCCACGCGCGGCACGATCCAGCTACGACGGCGTGACGATTGCCGGCGAGGCGAACGACCGCCGATGCCGCGCGCATTGCGGCACGCGCGCCGCGGCATGCAGATGATCTTCCAGGACCCGTACGCGAGCCTCAATCCGCGCTGGCGGGTTGCCGACATCGTCGCCGAGCCGATCCGCGCGCACGCGCCGGCGACCTCGCGCGCGCGAGCTCGACGAGCGCGTGGCGGCGCTGCTCGAGCAGGTCGGCCTCGCCGCCGCGGACGGCGTCAAGTATCCGCACCAGTTCTCCGGCGGCCAGCGGCAGCGCATCTCGATCGCGCGCGCGCTGTCGACCAACCCGCAATTCCTCGTGTGCGACGAGCCGACGTCCGCGCTCGACGTCTCGGTGCAGGCGCAGGTGCTGAACCTGATGCGCGACCTGCGCGGCGCACTCGGCCTCACGTATCTCTTCATCTCGCACAATCTCGCGGTCGTCCATCACATCGCCGACCGCGTCGGCGTCATGTACCTCGGCCGCATCGTCGAGCTCGCGCCCACGCGCGAGCTCTTCGCCAATCCGCAGCATCCGTATACGCGCATGCTGCTCGACGCGGTCCCGGACCTCGAGATGACGGGCAAGTCGCGCGTCGCGGTCGCCGGCGAAGTGCCCAATCCGCTCGATCCGCCGCCCGGATGCACGTTTCATCCGCGCTGCCCGTTCGCCAACGAGCGATGCCGGCGCGAGATTCCCCAGTTGCGCGCGGCCGGCGGCGGCGCCCGGGCGAGGTGGCCTGCCACGCGGTCGAGGAAGGACGGCTGCCGCCGCGCGCGATTCCAGCGTCGCCATTCCGCTATAATTCGGGGCGATTTGCCAAGCACGTCCCCGCCAGTGGGGCGCTTCGAAGAACTCCTGCCCGGTCCCCGCTTTGCGCCTCACCCAGATCAAGCTCGCCGGTTTCAAGTCGTTCGTCGATCCGACGACCATCGCCACGCCGGGCCAGCTCGTCGGCATCGTCGGCCCCAACGGCTGCGGCAAGTCGAACGTCATCGACGCCGTGCGCTGGGTGCTCGGCGAATCCAAGGCGTCGGCGCTGCGCGGCGAGTCGATGCAGGACGTCATCTTCAACGGCGCCGGCGACCGCAAGCCGGTCGGCCGCGCGTCGGTCGAGCTTCATTTCGACAACAGCCTCGGCCGCATCGGCGGCCAGTGGGGCCAGTACGCCGAGATCTCGATCAAGCGCGTGCTGACGCGCGACGGCGACTCGACGTACTACATCAACAACATCCCGGTCCGCCGCCGCGACATCCACGACCTCTTCCTCGGCACCGGCCTCGGGCCGCGCGCCTACGCGATCATCGAGCAGGGCATGATCTCGCGCGTCATCGAGGCGAAGCCCGAGGAGCTTCGCGTGTTCCTCGAGGAAGCCGCCGGCGTGTCGAAGTACAAGGAGCGGCGCAAGGAGACCGAGGGACGGCTTTCCGACACGCGCGAGAATCTCTCGCGCGTCGAGGACATCCGCCACGAGCTCGGCAACCAGCTCGACGCGCCTCGAGCAGCAGGCGGAGGTCGCCACGCAATATCGCGAGCACGAGGCGCGCCTCACGCAGTCGCAGCACCTGCTCTGGTACGCGAAGCAGCAGGACGCCGTGCGCTCGCGCGACCGCTGCGCGACCGAGATCGCATCGCTGACCGTCGCGCTCGAAGCGGTGCAGGCGGAGATGCGCGCGGCCGAGGCCAGGCTCGAGGCGCTGCGCGCCGAGCACTACGCGGCAGGCGACGCGCTGCACGACAAGCAGGGCGCGTTCTACGCGGCCAACGCGGAGGTGACGCGGCTCGAGCAGCAGCTTTCGTTCGCGCGCGAATCGGAGACGCGCATCGGGCAGCAGGTGGCGCAGCTCACCGAGACGATCGCAGCGATCACGGGCCAGGAGTCGGCGCTTGCGGACGAGCGCGCCACGGCCGAGGCCGCGCGCGAGAGTGCGCGTGGCCGCCCGCGAGGAAGCGCAGAAGGCGGAGCAGGCCGTGCAGGCGGCGTTGCCTGCGCTCGAGTCGGCCGTGCAGGCTGCCGAGGCGGCGCTCGCGGAGCACCAGCAGTCCATCGCCGCATCCGAACAGGCACTGCGCGTCGCCGAGACGCGCCGCGACAGCGCGGTGCGCGGACTGTCCGATCTCGACGCGCGCAAGTCGCGTCTCGCACAGGAGCTCGCGGGCATCGCCGCCCCGGCCACCGATTTCATCCGCGAGCTCGAGGAGCAGTTCGCGCAGGAGAACGCCGACCTCGCGGGCAAGCAGGAAGCGCTCGCCACGCTCCAGAAGACCGTCGAGATCGCTGCAGGTTCGCCAGCGCGAAACCGCCGACGCGTGGCAGCGCGACAGCAAAGCGCTCGGCGACCTCGAGGCGCGCCAGCAGGCGCTCGCGGCGCTGCAGGCCAAGATCGGTCACGGCACGGACATCGACGGCTGGCTCGCCGATCATCGGTCTCGAGCGACGCCCGCCGCCTCTGGCAGATGCTCGACATCGAGGCGGGATGGGAAGACGCGCTCGAAGCGATCCTGCGCGAGCGGTTGTCGGCGCTCGAGCTCGATCATCTCGACGAAGTGACCGGCTGGGTCGCCGACGGCGCGCAGCCGCCGCGGCGCATCGCGGCCTATACGCCAGCGCCGGCGCGCCATGCGCCGCGCTGCGCAAAGCGACGCGCTGCTCGCGAAGGTGCGGCTGAAGCGCGACGAAGTCTCGCGCGTCGTCGCCGACGGATTGTCCGGCGTCCGCTGCCGCGACGACCTCGCGGCGGCGCTCGGCGGATCGCGATGCGCTCGCGGTCGGCGAAGCGTTCGTGACGCCGGCGGGACACCTCGTCACCGCGCAAGGCGTGACGTTCTTCGCGCCCGACAACGAGCTGCACGGCGTGCATCGCGCGCCAGCGCGAGCTCGACGAGCTCGATGCGGCCATGTCCGGGGCGCGCTCGCGCGCCGAGGAAGCGCGCGCGCAGCGCGATGCCGTCGATGCCGAGCTCGCAGCGGCGCAGCAGACGTATCACGCCGAGGGTCTCGCCGTCACGTCGCAGCAGCGTCGCGCCCACGATCTCGAGCTCGAGCTCCTGCAGCTTCGGCAGGCCGCCGAAGCCGCGCAGCAAGCGCCGCGCGCAGATCGAGCAGGAATCGGGCGAGCTCGCCACGCGCATCGACGGAAGCCGCAAGCGCAGCGCGCCGCCATCGACGCGGAGATCGCCGACCTGCAGTCGGCGCTGCACGACGAGCTCGCCGTGCGCGAGTCGTCGCGTCACGCGCGCAACGAGGCGGAGGTTGCGCTGGCGCGCGGCCGCGAGACAGTGCGCGCGGCCGAGCGCACCACGCAGGAAGCGGGCTTCGCCGAGCGCAGCTGCCGCGACCGCCTCGCCGAGCTCGCGCGCCGGTCGGCTGACCTTGCAACGCAGCGCGAGCAGCAGCGCACGCTGCTCGACGCAGCTGACGAGCGAGCGCGCGGCGATCGACTGGACGCCGGTCGAGGCCGCGCTGACCGGCGCAGCTCACGGTGCGCGCGGCCGCCGAGCAGGCGCTTGCCAGCGCGCGCGATCGCCTCGAGGCGCTCGGCGCCGACCTTCGCGCCGCGGAGGAAGCACGGCTCGCGGCCGACCAGAAGCTCGATCCCGCGCGCGCGAAGATCCAGGACATGCAGCTCAAGGAGCAGGCGGCGCAGCTCGCCGAGGCGCAGTTCACCGAGCAGCTCGCCGAGGCGCACGCCGACGTCGCGTCGCTGCCCGAGGCGCTGAAGGCGTGGGGCAGCGCGCGCACGCTGCCGGCGGAGATCGAGCGCCTCAACGCAGCCATCGCGGAGCTCGGCGCGGTCAACCTCGCCGCGCTCGACGAGCTCACGCAGGCGAAGGAGCGCAAGGACTACCTCGACCGCCAGGCGGCCGACCTCACCGAGGCGATGACCACGCTCGAGACGGCGATCCGCCAGATCGACCGCGAGTCGCGCGACCTCCTGCAGCAGACGTTCGACACCGTCAACGACAATTTCTCGAAGCTCTTTCCCGCGCTGTTCGGCGGCGGCAAGGCGAAGCTCGTGCTGACCGGCGAGGAGATCCTCGACTCCGGCGTGCAGGTCGTCGCGCAGCCGCCCGGCAAGCGCAACACGTCGATCCACCTGCTGTCCGGCGGCGAGAAGGCGCTCACCGCGATCTCGCTCGTGTTCGCGCTGTTCCAGATCAACCCGGCGCCGTTCTGCCTGCTCGACGAGGTCGACGCGCCGCTCGACGATCCGAACACCGACCGCTTCTGCGCGATGGTGCGCGACATGTCGGCCGAGACGCAGTTCCTGTTCATCTCGCACAACAAGATCACGATGGAGATGGCGAACCAGCTCGTCGGCATCACGATGCCCGAGCCCGGCGCCTCGCGCGTCGTCGCGGTCGACATCGCCGAAGCGCTGACGCTCGCGGAGAACGCGGCGTAGCGCTGCGATTAGAGGGGTTATCGAACTCGGTCGCGCTATACTCGCTCGCTATACATGCAGGACACGACGCGACAATGACATTGCCGGTGAGTCCGCTCCAGCTCGGTCTCATCGTCGCCGGCGTCGCTGCTGGTCGTCGGCGTCATGATCTACAACTGGTGGCTCGAGCGGCGCGTGCGCCGGCGCATCGACACCACGTTCCGCAAGCCGGTCGAGGCGGTCGCGATGGCGGGCGCAGGCGCGGATCGCGTCGAGCCGACGCTGCGCGAGGCAGGGCGAGGTCCCGGACGACGTGCATTCCGGCGTACCGGCCGCCCGCAGCGACGTCGAGCTTCGCGCCGCCGATGGACGTCATCGCCCATGACGTTCCGCCGGAGGAGGCGGCGGTGCCGCGTCCCGGCTGACCGACCAGACGACCATCGTCGAGTCCGCAGGCGCCACCGGCCGCGCGCCCGACCCCGAGATCGAATGCATCGTCACGCTGCAGCCGGCCAAGCCGGTGGGCGTCGGCGCGTTCGCCGCCGGGCTGCACGCGCGTCTCGGCAAGCGCCTGCGCTGGTTCGGCCGCACGGCGCCGGACGGCCCGTGGCAACTCCTTGCGACGGACAGCCGCGGCGAGTTCGTCGAGCTCGCCGCGTGCCTGCTGCTCGCCGACCGCAACGGCGCGGCGAGCCGCGCGCAGCTCGACACGTTCCTGCGCGTCATGAGCGAGCTGGCGCCACACCTGCCCGCGGCGATGTCGGTGCGCGACGTCGCGTCGGAAGCGGATCGCGCCGAGGCGCTCGACCGCCTGTGCGCCGACGTCGACGTCCAGGTCGGCCTGACCATCCTCGTCAAGGAAAACGGCAAGCGTCGCCGGCACGCGGCTGCGCGGCGTGGCCGAAGCGGCGGGCTTCACGCTCGCATCGGGCGGCCGCTTCGAGTACATGCAGGAGGACACCGGCGCGGTGCTCTATACGCTGCAGAATCTGCGCAACGAGCCGTTCACGCCGGATTCGTTGCGCTTGTCCGCCACCAACGGCATCGTGCTCGTCCTCGACGTGCCGCGCGTGACCGACCCGCCGCGCGCGTTCGACCAGATGAAGCTGCCGCCAAGCGCCTCGCGCATCACGCTCGGCGCCGAGCTCGTCGACGACAACCAGCGCCCGCTCGACGACGCGGCGCTCGCGTCGATCCGCAAGCAGGTCGAGGCGGCGGCCGAAGCGCTTGCGCGAGAGCGGCATCGAGCCCGGAAGCCCGCGTGCGCTCGCGCTCTTCGGCGCGTGAGTGGCCAAGCGTCGTCACCGGTGCCGCGCCTGCCGCGGCGCCGCGAGCGCGCGGCGGCGCTCCGCGCCAGGATCCGGGAGAACAACGAGCGCTACTACGTCGACGACGCGCCGACCATCAGCGACGCCGAGTACGACGCGCTCTTCCGCGAGCTCGAGGCGCTCGAGGCGGAGCATCCCGGCGCTGCGCACCGCCGATTCGCCGACGCAGCGCGTCGGCGGCGCGCGCGGCCGCCGAATTCGCGCCGGTCAGGCACCGCGTGCCGATGCTGTCGATCCGCACCGAGACCGACACGACCGCCGACGGCGCCGCGGAGTTCGACGCGCGCATGCGCCGCGAGCTGAAGCTCGCGCCGGATGCGCCGCCGATCGAGTACATGGCCGAGCTCAAGTTCGACGGCCTCGCGATGAGCCTGCGCTACGAGCGAGGCGTGCTCGCGCGTGGCGGCGACGCGCGGCGACGGCGAGACCGGCGAGGACGTCACCGCGCAACATGCGCACCGATCGCCGCGATCCCGCAGCGCCTCACGGGCAAGCCACCGCCGGTGCTCGAGGTGCGCGGCGAGGTCTACATGACGCGCGCCGACTTCGCCGCACTCAACCTGCGCCAGCAGGCGCCGCGGCGGCAAGCTCTTCGTCAATCCGCGCAACACCGCGGCCGGCGCCGTGCGCCAGCTCGACCCGCGATGACCGCGCAGCGGCCGCTGCACTTCTTCGCCTACGGCGCTCGGCGAGACGGAAGGCTTCGCGCTGCCGGCCACGCAAGGCGCGCTGCTCGACGCGCTCGGCGCGGTTCGGTCTTCCGGTCAACGGCGACCGCCGCGTCGTGCAAGGGCGCCGACGGGACTCGCCGCGTTCTACGAGGACGTGCAGGCGCGGCGCGCCGATCTGCCCTTCGAGATCGACGGCGTCGTCTACAAGGTCGACGGCCTCGCGCTGCAGCGCGAGCTCGGCTTTCGTCACGCGCGAGCCGCGCTGGGCGGTCGCGCACAAGTTTCCGCCGGAGGAGATGCCGACGAGGTGCTCGAGCATCGACGTGCAGGTCGGCCGCACCGGCGCGATCACGCCGGTCGCGCGGCTGGCGCCGGTGTTCGTCGGCGGCACGACCGTCACCAACGCGACGCTGCACAACGAGGACGAGATCCGCCGCAAGGACGTGCACGATCGGCGACACGGTGATCGTGCGCCGCGCGGGCGACGTGATCCCGGAGGTCGTGCGCGTCGCTCCTCGAGCGCGGCCGCACGGATGCGCGCGCCGTTCGTGATGCCGACGCAGTGTCCCGAGTGCGGCTCGGCGATCGTGCGCCTGCCGGAGCGAAGCCATCGCGCGCTGCACCGGCGGGCTCGTGTGCCCGGCGCAGCGCAAGCAGGCGCTGCTGCACTTCGCGAGCCGGCGCGCGCTGGACATCGAGGGCCTCGGCGACAAGCTCGTCGACCAGCTCGTCGACGGCGGCATCGTGCACACGCCGGCCGACCTCTACAAGCTCGGCCTCGCGAAGCTGGCCGCGCTCGAGCGCATGGCCGACAAGAGCGCCGCCAACGTGATCGCCGCGATCGAGAAGAGCAAGGCGACGACGCTTGCCGCGCTTCATCTACGCGCTCGGCATCCGCCACGTCGGCGAGGCGACGGCCCGCGATCTCGCGCGTCACTTCGGCAGCCTCGATGCGCTGATGGACGCGAGCGAGGCAGCAGCTGCTCGAGGCGAACGACGTCGGTCCGGTGCTCGCCGCGTCCATCGCGCGCTTCTTCGCCGAGCCGCACAACCGCGAAGGGATCGAGCAGCTGCGCGCGGCCGGCGTGCACTGGACCGAAGGGCCGCCGCGCGCACGCAGGCGCCGGTCGGGCCGCTTCACGGCGTCACGTTCGTGCTGACCGGCACGCTGCCCACGCTGTCGCGCGACGAGGCCAAGGCGCTGATCGAGGACGCCGGCGGCAAGGTGGCCGGCAGCGTGTCGAAGAAGACCGACTATCGTCGTCGCCGGCGCGGATGCCGGCAGCAAGCTCGCCAAGGCCGAGGAGCTCGGCATCGCCGTGCTCGACGAAGCAGGACTCCGACAACTCCTCGAACGGGCACGCCCATGAAAAAAATCACCAAGGCCGTCTTTCCCGTCGCCGGCCTCGGCAGCCGCTTCCTGCCCGCGACCAAGGCGAGCCCGAAGGAAATGCTGCCGGTCGTCGACAAGCCGCTGATCCAGTACGCGGTGGAGGAGGCGGCGGCGGCCGGCATCACCGACATGATCTTCATCACCGGCCGCAACAAGCGCGCGATCGAGGACCACTTCGACAAGGCCTACGAGCTCGAGACGGAGCTCGCGCTGCGCAACAAGACCGAGCTGCTCGAGGCCGGTGCAGGCGGCGACGCCGCCGGGCATCAACTGCATCTACATCCGGCAGACCGAGGCGCTCGGCCTCGGCCACGCGGTGCTGTGCGCGGCGCCCGTCGTCGGCGACGAGCCGTTCGCCGTGATCCTCGCCGACGACCTGATCGACGCGCGGTGCCGGTGATGAAGCAGATGGTCGACGTCGCCGAGCCGGGAGAACGTCTCGACCATCGGCGTGATGGACGTGCCGGCCGACGACATCGGGAGCTACGGCATCGTCGAGACGCGCGAGATGCGGCCCGGCGAGCGCGTCGCGACGATGACCCGCATCGTCGAGAAGCCGAAGCCCGGCACCACGCCGTCCACGCTCGCGGTCGTCGGCCGCTACGTGCTGACGCCGCGCATCTTCCATCACCTGCGCACGATGCGGCGCGGGCGCCGGCGGCGAGATCCAGCTCACCGACGGCATCGCCCGCCTGCTGACGGAGGAGCGCGTGGTCGCGTACCGCTTCGAGGGACGCCGCTACGACTGCGGCCGCAAGCTCGGCTACCTCGAGGCGACGGTCGACCTCGGCCTCAAGCATCCGGAGATCGGCGAGGGTTTCGCGCGCTTCCTCGCCGTCGCTGCCCAAGTGACGCTGAACGAGCTCCGCTACCTCGTCGCGGTCGCGCAGGAGCGCAACTTCGGCCGCGCGGCGCAGAAGTGCTTCGTCAGCCAGCCGGCGCTGTCGGTGGCGATCCAGAAGCTGGAGGAGGAGCTCGGCACGCTCGTGTTCGAGCGCGGCAAGAACGAGGTCACGATCACGCCCGTCGGCGAGCGCATCGTCGAGCAGGCGCAGCGCGTGCTCGAGGAGTCCTCGCGCATCCGCGAGATCGCGCAGTCGGGACGCAACCAGCTCACCGGCACGCTGCACGCTCGGCGTCATCTACACCGTCGGACCGTACCTGCTGCCCGACCTCATCCCGGCGCTGCACGAGCGCGCGCCGCAGATGCCGCTCGACATCGAGGAGAACCTGACCGAGAACCTCGAGGCGGGACTGAAGTCCGGGCGGCTCGATGCCGCGATCGTCGCGCTGCCGTTCGCGCCGCCGGGCGTGGTCACCGAGTTCCTCTACGAGGAGCCGTTCCAGGTCGTCGTTCCGCTCGACGCACAAGTGGGCGAAGCGCAAGTCGGTGCAGCCCTCGACGAGCTCTCCGGCGAGAACACGATCCTGCTCAACGTCGGGCACTGCTTCCGCGACCAGGTGCTCGAGTCGTGCCCCGAGCTCAACCAGGCGGACGCCCACGTGCCGCGCACCAACTCGCTCGAGACGATCCGCAACATGGTGGCGTCGGGGCTCGGCATCTCGGTGCTGCCGCGCGACGCGCTGACGCCGAAGTATCACAGCCGGCTGGTGGTGCCGGTGCCGTTCGCGCGGCCCGCGCCCGACGCGCCGCGTCGCGCTCGCGTATCGGCGGAGCTTTCCGCGGCCCGCGGCCATCGCAGCGCTGCGCGAATCGGTCGCCGCTTGCCGCGGCCCGCAAGTCAAGACAACGGAACGACACGCGGTGTCGTAACCAAACCAGGAGGAAGGCATGGCAACGGATCTCAAAGGCAAGGTCGTGCTCGTGACCGGCGCGTCGACGGGCATCGGCGCGGCGGCCGCGCGCGCGTTCGCCGGCGTCGGCGCGCGGGTGGTCGTCCATTACAACGCGAGCCGGGAGCAGGCGCAGCAAGTCGTCGAGGACATCAAGGGCGCGGACGGGCTGGCGGTGGCCGTGGGCGGCGACGTCATGTCGGAAGCCGACGTCAAGCGCATCGTCGGCGAATCGATGTCCGCGTTCGGCGGGCGCATCGACGTCCTGATCAACAACGCGGGCGGCATGCTCGGGCGCATCAGGATCGAGGACTACACCGTCGAGCACATCAACCGGGTGCTGAGCCTCAACTGCACGCAGGTCGCGCTGTTCATGCGCGAGGTGGTGCCGGTGATGCGCAAGCAGAAATCGGGGAACATCATCAACGTGACGTCGATCGCCGCGCGGCACGGCGGCGGCGGCGGGGCGATCCTGTACGCCGGCGCCAAGGGCTTCGTGTCGACGGTGACCCGCGGCTGGGCGAAGGAGCTCGTCGGCGACAACATCCGCGTCAATGCCGTGTCGCCGGGCGTGATCACCACGCCGTTCCACGACCGGTATTCGACGGCCGAGCAATTGAAGGCGATGCAGGCGACGGTGCCGATGAACCGCCTCGGCAGCGCCGACGAGTGCGCGGGAACGTTCCTCTACCTCGCGTCCGACGCGATGTCGGGCTACGTCACCGGGCAGATCATCGAGGTCAACGGCGGCCAGCTCATGCCGTGACGAGCGCGGGAAGCTCGGCCAGCGATTGCAGGACGTGACGCGGCGGCGGGCCGTGGCGGTCGACCGGCGCGCCGGTTCGGTTGATCCAGAACGCGGTGAAGCCGTACGACTGCGCGCCGATCGCGTCCCAGCAGTTCGACGACACGAACGCGATCCGTCGCGCCGGCATGCGCAGCCGCTCTTCCGCGAGCGCATAGACGCGTGGCGACGGCTTGTAGACGTCGACGTCGTCGACCGACCACGCGCCGCGCAGCAACGGCGCGAGCCCGCTCCCTTGCACGAGCGTTCCAAGGCTCGCAGCCGTGCCGTTGGACAGGATCCAGCGCGGCCGCGGCACGAGCGCGGTGAGCGCGGCGCGCGCGTCGGAAACGGGGCAAGCGCGAGGTAGGCGGCGCACAGCCGTGCGCTTCGCGTCGCGACCGAGCTTGACGCCGAGCGCGGCGATCGCGTAGTCGAGCGCGCGCGCGGTGACGTCGTCGAAGTTGCGCCGCGGCCGTCGTGCCGATTGCATCAGCGACGAGAGCCACGTGTACTCGAGCTGCTTGGCGCGCCACAGGCGCGACAGCTCCGCACCGCGGCCGGGCGCAAGCTCGTCGGCCAGGACGGCAACGGAGTGCACGTCGAACAGGGTGCCGTACGCGTCGAAGACGAATGCGGCGGGCGGTCCGTGCGATGTCATGGAGTGGCAGTGCGAGGTTCGCGACGACGTACAAAAAAGAGGGGTTACACTTTCGCGTAACCCCTTGGTTCAGTGTGGTGGGCATTGCTGGGTTCGAACCAGCGACCCCTCCCGTGTGAGGGGAGTGCTCTACCGCTGAGCTAAACGCCCCGCGAACCCAGACAGGAGCCGCGATTTAACCATAGCGGCGGAAGCAGGGTCAAACCAACCTTCGGCCGATGTCCAACCTTGTCCAGGACAAGAATGCACCCGGAACGTGCGGCCGTGACCCGGATCGGGGAGGCGTCAAATCCGCACCCGAAATAGGGTCGAGTTAAGCCACTGGGCGACAAAGGATTCCGTAAACTGGCGCACCGCTTGCTACCATCCCGACGACCGCTCTCACGCCCGCATGTCCTGCCCACCCGTACGACGAAATGACCGCCCCGGACTCCGGGGTGCGGCCCCATTACCGGGCGTTCGCCGACTGGCTCGAGCGCACGGACGTCTCCCGCATCGCGCAGAAGCGCGACGAGGCCGAGCGCGCATTCCACCGCGTCGGCATCACGTTCGCGGTGTACGGCGACAACGGCGGCACCGAGCGACTGATCCCGTTCGACATCGTGCCGCGCATCATTCCGGCGGACGAATGGACGATGCTCGAGCGCGGTCTGAAGCAGCGCGTGCGCGCGCTCAACCTTTTCCTCGCCGACGTCTATCACGAGCAGACGGATCCTGAAGGCGGGCGCGATCCCCGCCGAGCGCGTGCTCGGCAACGCGCAGTACCGGCGCGAGATGGCCGGCATGGACGTGCCGGGCGGCATCTACGCGCACATCGCCGGCGTCGACATCGTGCGCGCGGGCGCGGGCGAGTACTACGTGCTCGAGGACAACCTGCGCGTGCCTTCCGGCGTGTCGTACATGCTCGAAAACCGCAAGATGATGATGCGGCTCTTTCCCGAGCTCTTCGCGACGCGCTCGATCCGGCCGGTCCAGCACTATCCGGACATGCTGCTCGAGAATCTGCGCGCGGTGGGCCCGACGCGCGAGGAGAGCCCGACGGTCGCCGTGCTGACGCCGGGCGCCTACAACTCGGCCTACTTCGAGCACGCGTTCCTCGCCCAGCAGATGGGCGTCGAGCTGGTCGAAGGGCAGGACCTGTTCGTCCAGAACGACATGGTCTACATGCGCACGACGCGCGGGCCGAGCCGCGTGCACGTCATCTACCGCCGCGTCGACGACGACTTCCTCGACCCGCTCGCGTTCCGAAAAGACTCGATGCTCGGCGTGCCGGGCCTCTTCGCCGCCTATCGCGCCGGACGCGTGACGCTCGCCAATGCGATCGGCACCGGCGTGGCCGACGACAAGTCGATCTACCCGTACGTGCCCGACATGATCCGGTACTACCTGTCGGAGGAGCCGATCCTGAACAACGTGCCGACGTTCATGCTGCTACAAGCCGCAGGAGCGCGACTACGCGCTGGCGCACCTCGCCGATCTCGTGGTCAAGGAGGTGCACGGCGCAGGCGGCTACGGCATGCTCGTCGGCCCCGCATCGACGACCGAGGAGCGGGCGGCGTTCCGCGACCGCATCCTCGCCACGCCGGAGAAGTACATCGCGCAGCCGACGCTCGCGCTGTCGACCTGTCCGACGTTCGTCGGCGCGGGCATCGCGCCGCGCCACATCGACCTGCGGCCGTACGTGCTGTCGGGCGCGGACATCGATCTCGTGCCCGGCGGCCTGACGCGCGTGGCGCTGCGCGAAGGATCGCTCGTGGTCAACTCGTCGCAGGGCGGCGGGACGAAGGACACCTGGGTGCTGGCTTAGCATGCTCTCCCGCACCGCCAACGAGCTCTACTGGATGGCGCGTCACATCGAGCGCGCCGAGAACACCGCGCGCCTGCTCGACGTCACCTACCGCACGTCGCTGCTGCCGTACGAGCCGCAGGAGCCCGGACTCGGCTGGGCGGAGCCGTGGGCGGTGCCGCTCATCTCGACCGGCACCGCGACGGGGTTCTACGAGGACCATCCGCAGCTGACGGCCGAGAACGTGCTCCGGTTCATGATCCTCGACGCGGGCAACCCGTCGTCGATCTACTGCTGCCTGCGCGCCGCGCGCGAGTCGGCGCGCAGCGTGCGCGGCGCCATCACCTCCGAGATGTACGAGGACCTGAACAGCGCCTGGATCGAGATGCGCGCGCACGACTTCCAGCGCCTGCAATCGCACCGGTGTCTCGAATTTCCTCGACTGGGTCAAGATGCGCTCGCACCTCTTCCGCGGCGTGACCTTCGGCACCATGCTGCGCGACGAGGCGTATCACTTCATCCGCCTCGGCACCCACCTCGAGCGGTCGGACAACACCGCGCGCATCCTCGACACCAAGTACCACATCCTGCTGCCGTCGGCGGCCGACGTGGGCGGTGCCGTCGACTACTACCAGTGGGCGTCGCTGCTGCAGTCGGTGTCCGGCTTCGAGTCGTATCGCAAGATCTACAGCGACGTCATCTCGCCGCGTCGCGTGGCCGAGCTCCTCGTGCTGCGCGACGACATGCCGCGCTCGCTGCACAGCTGCTTCAACATGATCGAGGACACGCTCGAGATCCTGTGCGACGACAACAGCGCCGAGATCCGGCGGCAGGGCGGCGAGATCCACGCGCGGCTGCACTTCGGCCGCACCGACGACATCATCCGGTTCGGCCTGCACGAGTACCTGATGGACTTCCTCCAGCGCGTGTCTCGTCCTGGGCGACGAGATCAGCCAGCACTTCCTGGTGCCGAGTTATTGAAAACTTCTGATGGAAACGCACCCGCGTGGCGGGTGCGCTTTTGGTCTCGGATAAAATCGCCGTTTCGCATCTGCCCCTGCCATGACTTATTGCGTTGCCATGTCGCTCGACGCCGGGATGATCTTCGCGTCGGATTCCCGCACCAACGCGGGCGTGGACCAGATCGCGCGCTTCTCCAAGATGCGCGTGTTCGCGCAGGAGGGCGCAGCGCGTGATCGTCACGCTGTCGTCGGGCAACCTGTCGATCACGCAGAACGCGATCAACGTGCTCGAGCAGCGGGCGCGCAGCAGCGAGAGCCAGCTGAGCCTGTGGAACGCCGAGTCGATGTTCGACGTGGCGCGGCTGCTCGGCGATTGCGCTGCGCGAGGTGAAGACGCGCGACGGTCCTTACCTCGTGCAGAACAACATCGACGCGCACGCGAACTTCATCGTCGGCGGCCAGATCCGCGGCGAGCCGCCGCGGCTGTTCAACGTCTACGGCGAGGGCAACTTCATCGAGGCGACTCCCGACACCTGTTACTTCCAGATCGGCGAGACCAAGTACGGCAAGCCGATCATCGACCGCGTGATCAAGCGCACGCACGACGCTGCTCGACGCGACCAAGTGCACGATGGTGTCGTTCGACTCGACGATGCGCTCGAACATCTCGGTCGGGCTGCCGATCGATCTCCTGGTCTACGAGGCCGATTCGCTGCGCATCAAGCTGCAGCGGCGCATCGAGGAAGTCGGATCCGTACTTCCAGATGGTGCACACGCAATGGGGCGAGGGACTGCGCCGCGTCTTCGCGCAGCTGCCCGACCCCGACTGGACATAATGAAACGACCCCCACGCTCGCTACGCTCGCTGCCCCCCGAGGGAGCGCATCAGTCGCTTGGGGCGGCCCTGCGCCACTGACCCATGGCCATCCGCGTCGCACTGTCGCACCGCACCACCTACCAGTTCGACCGGCTCGTCAACATCGGTCCGCACGAGATACGCCTGCGCCCGGCGCCGCATTGCCGCACGCCGGTCCTCGGCTACTCGCTCAACGTCACGCCCAGCCAGCATTTCCTCAACTGGCAGCAGGACCCGTACGGCAACTGGGTCGCGCGCCTCGTGTTCCCGAGCGCGCCGACAAGCTCGAGATCGAGGTCGACCTCGTCGCCGATCTGACGGTCATCAATCCGTTCGACTTCTTCGTCGAGGAGTACGCCGAGCACTATCCGTTCACGTACGCGCCGCGCTCGCCAAGGAGCTGATTCCGTTCCTCGAGACGGCGCCGCTCGGTCCGAAGCTCTCGGCGTGGCTCGACGACTTCCGCGCGACCATCCAGCCCGGCGAGAACACGACGCTCCTGCTGGTGCGGCTCAATCAGGTCCTGCAACAGCAGGTGCGCTATCTCGTGCGCATGGAGCCCGGGCGTGCAGACGCCGGAGGAGACGCTCGCATCGTGCAGCGGTTCCTGCCGCGACTCGGGCTGGCTGCTCGTGCAGATCATGCGTCATCTCGGCATCGCGGCGCGCTTCGCCTCGGGCTACCTCGTGCAGCTGGTCGCCGACGTCAAGTCGCTCGACGGGCCGTCGGGCACCGACCGCGACTTCACCGATCTGCACGCGTGGGCCGAAGCGTTCGTTCCCGGCGCGGGATGGATCGGGCTCGACCCGACTTCCGGGCTTCTCGCCGGCGAGGGTCACATCCCGCTTGCCTGCACCGCCGACCCCGGCAACGCTGCGCCGGTGATCGGCTACACCGACGTCTGCAACGTCGACTTCGGTTTCTCGATGAGCGTCACGCGCGTGCACGAGGATCCGCGCGTCACGAAGCCTTTCAGCGACGCGCAGTGGCAGGCCATCGACGCGCTGGGCGAGCAGGTCGACCGCGACCTCGCCGCGCACGACGTGCGACTGACGCAGGGCGGCGAGCCGACGTTCGTGTCCGTCGACGACATGGAAGGGCCCGAGTGGAACTACACCGCGCTGTCGCCGAAAAAGCGCGAGCTCGGCGAGAAGCTCCTCAAGCGATTGCGCGCGCGGTTCGCGCCGCAGGGCTTCGTTCATTTCGGGCAGGGCAAGTGGTATCCGGGCGAGCCGCTGCCGCGCTGGGCGCTCGGAATCATCTGGCGTACCGACGGCGAGCCGATGTGGCAGCACGACGACCTCATCGCCGACACGACCAAGCCCGGGCGCACGACGCTCGCGAACGCCAAGGCGTACGGCGAGAAGCTGACCGAGGCGCTCGGGTTGCCGTCGTCGATGCTGCTCACGGCGTACGAGGACGTGCCGCGGCTGATCGACGCGGAAGCCGAGCTGCCCGTCAATGCCGATCCGATGCAGGCGGACCTGGCGGAGCCCGGCGAGCGTGCGCGACTTGCGCGCCTGCTGCGCGCAGGCGTCGGCGCGCCCGCGGGCTTCGTGCTGCCGCTTCGCGCGGTCGAGACGAAGCAGGGCCGCGTTGGCTGGCTGTCGAGTCCCTGGCCATTGCGACGCGGGCACCTCTTCGCCGTCGGCGGCGATTCTCCGCTGGGGTTCAGGTTGCCGCTCGGTTCGCTGCCGGACGTCCTGCCCGAGGAGCAAGAGCCCGAGTTCGCGGTCGACCCGTTCGCGCCGCGCGATGCGCTGCCGAAGCGCGGCGACATTCGCGCGAAGGAAGGCGGTGTCCGCGGCGACAAGCCGCGCGAGGTGATCAAGACGGCGATGACCCTGCAGGTGCGCGACGGCCACCTGTATGTCTTCATGCCGCCGATCGAGCGGCTCGAGGCGTACCTCGCGCTGCTCGCTGCCATCGAGGACACCGCAGTGGCGACGAAGCAGCCGGTCGCGGTCGAGGGATACACGCCGCCGCGCGATGCGCGCACGCAGGTGCTGAACGTCACGCCCGATCCCGGCGTCATCGAGGTCAACGTGCATCCCGCAGCTTCGTGGCGCGCGCTCATGGCGACGAGCGAGACGCTCTACGAGGAAGCGCGCCTTGCCGCGCCTGACGACCGAAAAGTTCATGCTCGACGGCCGGCACACCGGCACCGGCGGCGGCAATCACGTGACGCTCGGCGGAGCGACGCCGGCCGACAGCCCGCTGCTGCGCCGGCCGGACCTGCTGCAGAGCCTCATCACGTACTGGCAGAACCACCCGTCGCTGTCGTATCTCTTCTCCGGCATGTTCGTCGGCCCGACGAGCCAGGCGCCGCGGGTCGACGAGGCGCGCGACGACCGTCTCTACGAGCTCGCCATCGCGTTCCAGCAGCTCGCGCAGAAATCGCAGGCCGGCAAGGAGACCTTGCAACCGTGGCTCGTCGACCGCCTGCTGCGCCACCTGCTGACCGACCTCACCGGCAACACGCATCGCACCGAGTTCTCGATCGACAAGCTGTACTCGCCGGATACCCCGACGGGCCGGCTGGGGCTGCTCGAGTTCCGCGCGTTCGAGATGCCGCCGCATTTCCAGATGAGCGCGTTGCAGATGGTGCTGCTGCGCGCGCTCGTCGCGCGCTTCTGGCGCGATCCGTACGGCGGCAGTCTCGTCGCGTGGGGAACGGCGTTGCATGACCGGTGGCTCCTGCCGCATTACGTCGCCGTCGACATTCGCGATGTCGCGCACGACCTTGCGCGTTCCGGCTATCCGTTCGAGCCGGCGTGGTTCGAGCCGTTCGTCGAGTTCCGCTTTCCGCGCTACGGCACCGTCACCTACGACGGCGTGACGATGGAGCTGCGCCAGGCGATCGAGCCGTGGCACGTGCTGGGCGAGGAGGTCTCGCGGCACGGGCACGGCGCGCTACGTCGATTCGTCCATCGAGCGCTTGCAGGTCAAGGTCACCGGCATGATCGGCGGACGGCACGCCGTCACGTGCAACGGCCGCATGGTGCCGCTCGCGCCGACCGGCATGCCGGGCGAGTACGTCGCGGGCGTGCGGTACCGGGCGTGGAATCCTCCGTCCGCCTTGCACCCGACCATCGGCGTCCACGCGCCGCTCACGTTCGACCTCGTCGACACCTGGGCGCAGCGTGCGCTCGGCGGCTGCATGTATCACGTCGCGCACCCGGGCGGCCGCAACTACGACACGTTCCCGGTCAACGCGAACGAGGCCGAGGCGCGTCGCGTGGCGCGGTTCTGGCCGCACGGCCATACGTCCGGACCCGTGCACGTGCATCCCGAGCCACCCAATCCGGCCACGCCGGTGACGCTCGACCTGCGCTGGCAGCCCAAGTGACTTCGCGCGGTCGCGCGATCTTTCGCGGCGCGGCACTTGTCGGCATCCTCGTACTGCTGGCCGCGCTCGGCGCGTGGATGCTGCAATCCACGATCCCGCGCAGCATCGTCATCGCGACGGGATCGGCCGACACGTTCGACCACAGCCTGTTCCCGCGGTACCGGCAGATCCTCGCGCGCGATGGCGTGACGCTCGTCGAGCGCAAGACCGGGGGCGCCGTCGAGAATGCGCGGCTCGTCTCGGATCCCGGGTCCGGCGTCGACGTCGCATTCATGCAGGGGGGCGTGATCAAGGATGCGGGCAACGTCGTGATGCTCGCGTCGCTCTACTACGAGCCCCTGTGGGTTTTCTACCGGGGGAGCGCGACGCCGTCGCGGCTCGACGAGTTGCGGGGGCGCAGGATCGCCATCGGCGCGAAGGACCAGGGTGTGCATGCGTTCGTCGAGCCATTGCTTGCGGCCAACGGCGTCACGGCGACCGACAGCGAGCTCGTATCGATCGGCAACCTGGAAGCGCTGCATGCGCTCCAGGCCGGGACGGTGGACGCGGCCATGTTCGTCGGCGGCGCCGAGTCACCGGCAGTCGTGGCGGCGCTGCACGACAAGAGTCTCAAGCTCATGAACTTCTCGCGCGCGGAGGCATACCAGCGGCGTTTCGACCACATCACGAAGCTCACGCTGCCGGCCGGCACCGTCGACTTCGCCCTCGACATTCCGCAGGACGACGTCGCGCTGATCGCCACCGAAGCGATGCTCGTTTCACGCGACGACCTCCCACCCGCGATCATCACGCTGCTTCACGAAGCGGCGCGCGAGGTGCATTCCGACCAGGGCTATTTCGAGAAGCCGCGCGAGTTTCCCAACACCGATCCGGTCGACATCCCCGTGTCCGCGTACGCCGACCGCCATCACCGGTTCGGACCAAGCCTCCTGCATCGCTACCTGCCGTTCTTCTTCGCCACGTTCGTCGAGCGGCTCATCATCCTGCTCGTCCCGCTGATCGTCGTGATCGTGCCGCTCTTCAACCTGCTGCCGCAGCTCTTGAGGTGGCGCATGCGCTCGCGGATCTACCGCTGGTACGGGGAGCTGTCGCTCCTCGAGCGCGACGTAGCGTCGCGCAGCGGCACGCTTCCGGTGGACGAATGGATCGCCACGCTCGATCGCATCGAAGCCGCAGCGGCCCGCGTGAAGACACCGACGAGCTACGCGAGCGAGGCGTACACGCTGCGCGAGCACATCGCGCTGGTTCGCCGTAGCATCCTCGACAAGGCGCGCGCGAAGCCGGACGTAGAATTCGCGTCATGACCGTTCGCACCCGCTTCGCTCCGTCGCCCGACCGGCTTCCTGCATCTCGGAGGCGCGCGCACCGCGCTCTTCTGCTGGGCGTTCGCGCGGCATCTTCGCGGCACGTTCATCCTGCGCATCGAGGACACGGACGTCGAGCGCTCGACGCCCGCCGCCGTGCAGGCGATCCTCGACGCGATGGCGTGGCTCGGCCTCGACTACGACGAAGGGCCGTTCTACCAGATGCAGCGGATGGACCGCTATCGCGGCTGCGATCGACGACATGCTCGCGCGCGGGCTTGCGTATCGCGACTACATGACGCCCGCCGAGCTCGAGGCGCTGCGCGCGGAGCAGATGGCGCGCGGCGAGAAGCCGCGTTACGACGGACGCTGGCGGCCGGAGAACGCGCGAGGCAAGGTGCCGCCTGCCGACGTGAAGCCCGTGATCCGTTTCCGCAATCCCGGACTACCGGCACCGTGGCCTGGGACGACGGCGTGAAAGGCCGCATCGAGTTCGCCAACAGCGAGCTCGACGACCTCGTCATCGCGCGCAGCGACGGCACGCCCGACGTACAACTTCTGCGCCGTCGTCGACGATCGCGACATGCAGATCACGCACGTCATCCGCGGCGACGATCACGTGAACAACACGCCGCGCCAGATCAACATGTTCCGTGCGCTCGGCGCGACGCCGCCGTCGTACGCGCATGTGCCGACCGTGCTCGGCGAGGACGGTGCCAAGCTCTCGAAGCGTCACGGCGCCGTCAGCGTCATGGAGTACGAGGCCGCGGGCTACCTGCCCGACGCCATGGTCAACTTCCTCGCGCGCATCGGATGGGCGCACGGCGACGACGAGCTCTTCTCGCGCGCGCAGCTCGTCGAATGGTTCACGCTCGAGGGCATCAGCCCGGCGCCGTCGCGCTTCAACCTCGGCAAGCTCAATTGGGTGAACCAGGAGCACATGAAGCGCATGCCGGAGGACGACCTCGGCGCGCACTTCCTGCCGTTACCTCGCGCGCGCCGGGCTGGACGCGGCGAACGGTCCCGACCCCGGCAAGGTCGCGGCGCTCTTGCGCGACCGCGCGGAAACGCTGGTCGCGATGGCCGACGCGGCTTCGTACTTCTATGCGACGCCGAACGTCGACGCGGACAAGGTGGCCTTGCAGGTCACGCCGCCGATCCGCGCGGCGCTCGCTCGATCTGCACGGCCAGTTCGCGTCGCTCGACTGGACGCGCGAGGCGCTGGCCGCGGCGATGAAGGCGTGCGCCGCGCAACACGGCCTCAAGCCGCCGCAGGTCATGATGCCGATGCGCCTCGTCGTGTGCGGGACGACGACGACGCCGGCCATCGACGCGGTGTTGCGCTGCTGGGGCGCGACGTCGCGCGCGAGCCGGATGGCGCGCCGCGTTGATCCGCCTGAATTTGCGCGAACGGCGAGGACTTCGGCTAAAATAAGAATTTCCGGGACGAGAAGAAACATGACTAAGTTCGTCTTCGTGACCGGTGGCGTCGTTTCCTCGCTGGGAAAGGGCATCGCCGCCGCCTCCCTCGCCGCCATCCTCGCTTCGCGCGGCGTCCGCGTCACCAATCTCAAGCTCGATCCGTACATCAACGTCGATCCCGGCACGATGTCGCCGTTCCAGCACGGCGAAGTGTTCGTCACCGACGACGGCGCCGAGACCGACCTCGACCTCGGCCACTACGAGCGCTTCACCGACGTGCGGATGGGCAAGCGCAACAACTTCACGACCGGCCAGATCTACGAATCGGTGATCCGCAAGGAGCGCCGCGGCGATTACCTCGGCGGCACGGTGCAGGTCATTCCGCACATCACCGACGAGATCAAGAGCTGGATCCTCGCAGGGCGCCGGCGACGCCGAGGTCGCGCATCGTCGAGGTCGGCGGCACGGTGGGCGACATCGAGTCGCTGCCGTTCCTCGAAGCGATCCGCCAGCTCGGCATCACGCTCGGCCGCGAGAACGTCTGCTACATCCACCTGACGCTCGTGCCGTTCATCCCGTCCGCCGGCGAGATGAAGACCAAGCCCACGCAGCACTCGGTGAAGGAGCTGCGCGAGATCGGCATCCAGCCCGACGTCGTGCTGTGCCGCGCCGACCGACCGGTGCCGGAAGGCGACCGCCGCAAGATCGCGCTCTTCACCAACGTGCCGGCGGAGGCGGTGATTCCGGCACTCGACGCCGACTCGATCTACAAGATTCCGGGCATGCTGCACGCGGAAGGCCTCGACGTCATCGTGTGCAAGAAGCTCGCGATGAGCCCGCCGCCGGCCGATCTCGACGGCGTGGCACAAGCTCGTCGACGCGCTCGAGCATCCGCAGCACGAGGTGAACATCGCGATGGTCGGCAAGTACGTCGACCTGACCGAGTCGTACAAGTCGCTGTCCGAGGCGCTGATCCACGCCGGCATCCACACGCGCTCCAAGGTCAACATCCACTACGTCGACTCGGAAGTGATCGAAGCGCGAGGGCGTCGAGTCGCTGCGCAGCATGGACGCGATCCTCGTGCCGGGCGGCTTCGGCAAGCGCGGCGTCGAGGGCAAGATCAAGGCCGATCCGCCTCGCGCGCGAAGACCGACATTCCCTACCTCGGCATCTGCCTCGGCATGCAGCTCGCGGTGATCGAGTGCGCGCGCCACATGGCGGGTCTCGCGAACGCCAACAGCACCGAGTTCGATCCGACGCGACACCGCATCCGGTCGTGGCGCTGATCACCGAGTGGCAGAACCGCGACGGCTCGATCGAGAAGCGCAGCGAGAAGTCCGACCTGGGCGGCACGATGCGCCTCGGCGCGCAGCCGTGCGAAGTCGTGCCGGGCTCGCTCGCGCACAGGATCTACGGCTCGACCACGGTCGCCGAGCGGCATCGCCATCGCTACGAGGTCAACAACCATTACCTGCCGCGCATCGAGAGCGGCGGGCCTCGCGGTCGGCGCGCGGGCCAAGAGCGAGACCGCCGGCGACCTGGTCGAGATGGTCGAGCTGCCCGGCCATCCGTGGTTCTTCGGCTGCCAGTTCCACCCGGAGTTCACGTCGAACCCGCGGCGCGGCCATCCGCTCTTCATCAGCTTCGTGAAGGCCGCGCTCGACCAGCAGCGGCGCACGCGCGGCGACGCCGCCCACGCCGTCGCCGAGCTGGTGGCCTCGATTTACGCGCGCCGATGAAGCTCTGCGGCTTCGACGTCGGCCTCGACCGTCCGTTCTTCCTGATCGCGGGCCCGTGCGTCGTCGAGTCGCGCGCAGCTGCAGATGGACGTGGCCGGCGAGCTCAAGGCCATCTGCGCCGACGCTTCGCGATCCCGTTCATCTTCAAGTCGTCGTACGACAAGGCGAACCGCAGCTCGCACGCGTCGTTTCGCGGGCCGGGCATGGAGGAGGGCCTGCGCATCCTCGCCGACGTGCGGAAGCACGTCGACGTGCCGGTCCTGACCGACGTGCACACGGTCGACGAGATTCGCGCCGTCGCGCAAGTCGTCGACGTGCTGCAGACGCCCGCGTTCCTGTGCCGCCAGACCGATTTCATCCAGGCGGTGGCGTCGGCGGGCAAGCCGGTCAACATCAAGAAGGGCCAGTTCCTGGCGCCCGAGGACATGAAGCAGGTCGTCGCCAAGGCGAAGGCCGCGAGCGGCGCCGACAACATCATGGTGTGCGAGCGCGGCGCGTCGTTCGGCTATCACAACCTGGTCTCCGACATGCGCTCGCTCGCGATCATGCGCGACACCGGATGCCCGGTCGTGTTCGACGCGACGCATTCGGTGCAGCTGCCGGGCGGACAGGGCACGTCGTCGGGCGGGCAACGCGAGTTCGTGCCGGTGCTGGCGCGCGCGGCGGTCGCCGCGGGCGTCGCCGGCGTCTTCATGGAGACGCATCCGCATCCGGAGAAGGCGCTGTCGGACGGCCCCAACGCCTGGCCGTTGCCGCGCATGCGTGCGCTGCTCGAGACGCTGGTCGAGCTCGATGCCGCAGTGAAGCGAAACGGATTTCCCGAGAATCGGAGCTCGATCTGAATCGTGTTCGTCCACCTCGTTCTGATCAAGCTCAAGCCCGGCGTCACGCGCGCCGATCCGCGCGTGCCCGCGTGGGAGGCCAGGTTCAAGGCGCTGCAGCACCAAGTGCAAGGGCATCGTCCGCTTCGAGTACGGATTCAACTTCACGGACCGCCCGGTCGCCTACGACATCGGCATCAACATGGCGTTCGACACGAAGGAGAACCTGATCGCGTACGGGCCCAATCCCGCGCATCAGGAAGTCGTCGCCGCACTGCGCGAGATCGCCGACTGGGTGATCTGCGATTACGAAAGCTCGATCTGAGATGAGCGCAATCGTCGACGTCATCGCCCGCGAGATCCTCGATTCGCGCGGCAACCCCACCATCGAGGCCGACGTGGTGCTCGAGTCCGGCGTGTCCGGCCGCGCGGCTGTTCCGTCCGGCGCCTCGACCGGGTCGAAGGAAGCGGTCGAGCTGCGCGACGGCGACGCTGCGCGCTATCTCGGCAAGGGCGTCACCAAGGCGGTGGACAACGTCAACACCGAAATCTGCGAAGCGATCCTCGGCCTCGACGCGAGCGAGCAGAGCCTCATCGACCACACGCTGATCGAGCTCGACGGCACCGACAACAAGGCGCGTCTGGGCGCCAACGCAATACTCGCCGTGTCGTGCGCCGTCGCCAAGGCGGCCGCCGAGGAGGCATCGCTGCCTCTGTACCGATATCTCGGAGGCGCCGGGCAGATGCAGCTGCCCGTCCCGATGATGAACGTGATCAACGGCGGCGCGCACGCCAACAACGCCATCGACCTGCAGGAGTTCATGCTGGTCCCGCTCGGCGCACCGACGTTTCGCGAGGCGCTGCGCTACGGCGCGGAAGTGTTCCACACGCTGAAGAAGCTGATCGACGCCCGCGGATGGCCGACCACGGTCGGCGACGAAGGCGGCTTCGCGCCGAACCTGCCGAGCAACGAGTCCGCGCTGCAGCTTCTGGTCGAGGCGATCGACAAGGCTGGCTACACGCCGGGAACCGACATCGCGCTCGCATGCGATTGCGCCGCAAGCGAGTTCTACAAGGACGGCACGCTACAACCTCGAATCGGAACATCGCGCGCTCGACCTCGGAAGAATTCGCGAACATGCTGGCGACGTGGTGCGACAAGTACCCGATCATCAGCGTCGAGGACGGCATGGCGGAGGACGACTGGGCGGGCTGGAAGCTCCTGACCGAGCGTCTCGGCAAGAAAGTGCAGCTCGTCGGCGACGACGTGTTCGTGACCAACACGAAGATCCTGAAGCAGGGCATCGCCAAGCACGTTGCGAACTCGATCCTCATCAAGATCAACCAGATCGGCACGCTGACGGAGACGTTTGCCGCTGTCACGATGGCGACGCGAGCGCGCTACACGTCGGTGATCTCGCATCGGTCGGGCGAGACGGAGGACAGCATCATCGCGGACATCGCCGTCGGCACCAACGCGGGCCAGATCAAGACGGGATCGCTGTCGCGCTCGGATCGCATCGCGAAATACAACCAGCTGCTGCGCATCGAGGAAGACCTGGGCGACGCTGCAAGCTACCCCGGTCGCGACGCGTTCTTCAACATTCTCTAGCTGCGACGACTCTCATGCGCTGGCTCGCGCTCGTCCTCGGCATCCTGATCCTGGCCCTGCAATATCCGATGTGGCTCGGCAAGGGAGGCTGGCTGCAGGTGCGGGAAACCGACCGCCAGCTCGCCGTGCAACGCGAGGCCAACTCCAAGCTCAAGGCGCGCAACGCGGCGCTCGATGCCGACGTTCGCGACTTGAAGACCGGCTCGGAAGCCATCGAGGAGCGCGCGCGCTCGGAGCTCGGCATGATGAAGTCCGACGAGGTGTTCTTCCAGCTTCAGCCGGGCAGCGTCCAGAAAGTCCCGCCGACCCGCTCCGAAGAAGTAGCGCAACGAAGCTGCATGCCCCGCGTCATCGCACGCGACAATCCGCGCCTCGTCGAAGCGGCGCGCCTCGTCGCGTCCTCGCGCGACCGCCGCAAGCGCGGCAGGTGCGTGCTCGAGGGCGATCACCTCGTCGGCGTGTATCTCGATCGCGTGGGCGCACCCGAGACGCTCCTTGTCGTCGACGAGCGCGCGCTCGACCCGCGCATCGCGGCGCTGGTCGCGCGCGTGGCGCCGCGCAACGTCCTGGTCGTGCCTGCCGCGCTCTTCACGGAGACGGTCGTGGCGCCTGCCGACGTCGCGATCGCGGCGGTCGTTGCGACGCCCGCGCCGGCGCTTCCTTCACCCGCGCGATTCCACCTGATGCTCGAAGACATCCAGGATCCCGGAAATGTCGGCACGATGCTGCGCACCGCCGCCGCTGCAGGCGTGGAACAGGTGCTGCTTTCGAAGCATTGCGCTTTCGCGTGGTCGCCCAAGGTATTGCGCGCGGGGCAGGGCGCGCACTTTGCGACAACGGTCGTCGAGGACGTCGATCTCGTCGCGTGGGCCGATGCGTTCACCGCACGCGGCGGAGACGTCATCGCCACGTCGCCACGCGACGCGCAGATGCTCTACGAGGCGCCGGTCGCCGAGCCGTGGGCCGTCGCGATCGGCAACGAAGGCGCTGGCTTGTCGGCGGCGCTCCTTACGCGCGCCACTGCGCGCATCGCGATCCCGATGCACGCAGGCACCGAATCGCTCAATGCGAGCGCGGCGGCGGCGGTCGTGCTGTTCGAGCTCGTCCGCCGTCGACTGCCCGCTCAGCTCGGAATGAAGAGAAGCGAGAAGTAGCCGTTCTCGATGCAGCCCGGATACGCCGCGCCGACATTGGCGGTCCATGTCCCCTCGAGACCTTGGGATGTCGACTTGATCTCACTGACGGAAGCGGTCACCGTCGTGCCGGCTAGCGTGTACGAAGCGCCGGGAATGCGGTAGAGCGTTCCGTTCTGGATATAGGGTCCGCTCATCGTGAACGGATCTTTCGAAACCACTGCGAGCGTGATTGCGCCTCCCGCCGTCTGCGTCACCGTCCACGTGCTGTCGTAGGTGATCGGCCCGTTGTCGGCCGCATCGGTGCAGTTCGTGAACACCGACTGGTACGCGCCGCGATACGTCCCCCCGACGGGAATCGCGGTCAGCGTCTGCCGCTGGATCTGCTTCGAGACGACGACGGTGTTGACGTTGTAGACGAACGAGCCCGAGTACGAGTTCGCCGGCGTGAACGTGGCGGTGCCCACCGGCGTCGCGCTGCTGTTCGCCGCATTCCAGGGATTGCCGAAGTAGGTCCCGGTGGTCTGGTAGACCGGTCCGGTCCACGTGCCGTTGCTCTGCCGGGTGAGCTGCGCCGTGTACCAGAAGGGCTGGTTGCCGGTCGGACCGTAGACGAACATCGTCGCGAAGATGAAGTTGCTGGACTGGATGAAATTGACGCCCCAGCCGCTTTCGGCCGGGTTCCACCAGATGTCGGTCCAATCGACGGCGGCGGCGGGACGCGCGAGTGCGAAGCAAACGAGCAGCACGGCAGAAAGGCGGCGAACGAATGACATGACGTTGGTCCAGGCGACGAGGTGAATGGAGATGGGATTCTAACCCCGGGCAATGCCGGATGGTGCTGCTGAGCTTTGCGCGCCGCGGTGCGTACACGCCACCGCGCCTGCCCGGACGCCTTCGCGCAGGGCGTCCGGTGGTGCCACGCCACGGTCGAGCGCCGCCGCGAACGCCCCGCACAGGGCATCGCCCGCGCCTGTCGTGTCGACGACGGCGACGTGAGACGGTGCTTCACTGTAGCGGGTGCCCTGCCACTCCATCGTCGCTCCGCGCGCGCCGAGCGTGCGCACGACGTTCACACCCGCGCGCTGGCCCACGCAGATCGCCGCCTCGTGCTCGTTCACGACGAGGAAGTCGACATCGCGCAGCAACCCGTCCGGAAGGACGGCGGCGGGTGCGCCGTTGAGCACGACGCGAGCGCCCCGGGATTTCGCCCGATGCGCGAGGGCCCCGACCTCGCGCATCGGCACCTCCAGTTGCATGAGCAGCGTGGTGCCCGGGACGAGCGCATCGTCGCCGACCCACGACGCGAGCGCATGGCCGTTCGCACCCGCAATCACCGTGATGGCGTTCTCGCCCTTCGCGTCGACGTTGATGAGCGCCACGCCCGTCGCGTCGGCGACGCGCATCACGGACGTGAGGTCGACGCCCGACGCTGCGAGATTCGCGAGCGCGGCATCGGCGAACGCGTCGTGTCCCACGGCGCCCACCATCGCGACGCGCGCGCCGCAGAGTCGCGCGGCCAGCGCCTGGTTCGCGCCCTTGCCGCCGGGCGACGTGACGAAGGACGTGCCGAGCAGTGTTTCGCCGGCCGCCGGAATCGCAGGAACGCGCGCGACGAGATCGAGGTTGATCGAGCCGAAGACGATGACCACGGCTACTTCGGCGGATACTCGTTCACCACGCCCTTGACCAGGATGGCATTGCCGTACGGGCGCATCTCGCCCGTGCGAACGACGGCGAACGCGTTGCGCGCGCGCTCGTAGAACGCAAACCGGTCGAGCGAGCCAATGGTCGCGTTCGCACCGAGCACACGCTGGAAGTCGGCCACCGGCGGCGGGAGCGGTTCCTGCCGTCCCGTCGGCTGCATCGCGAATACCGCCGGTGACGACGCGGCATCGAGCGGAAACACGGTAAGGATCGCCTCGAGCACGCGTGGCGCATCGGCGCCGGGCATGGCAACGATGCGACGCGCGATCGACGCCGAAGGAAAATTCGCGTCGGCGATCACGATCTCGTCGCCGTGGCCCATCGATGCGAGGGCATGCAGGAGGTCCGGCGTCAGCAGCGGATGCACGCCCAACAGCATCATCCCCCCTTGACGCTGCCCGCCGTCATGCCCGTCACGATCTCCTTCTGCAGGAAGATCGTCAGCAGGAGCACCGGCAGCGTGACGACGATCGCCGCCGCGGCGAGCGGTCCCCACGCGAGCTGCTCGAAGGTCAGCACGTTGTACACGGCGACCGGAAGCGTGCGCGTCTCGCGTCCCGACAGGACCGCGCCGAACACGAAGTTGTTCCACGAGAAGATGAACGACAGGATGACGCCGACGACGATGCCCGGCCTGGCGAGCGGCAGGGCGACGTAGCGGAACGCGGTCCACGCGCCCGCGCCGTCGATCTGCGCCGCCTCCTCGAGCTCGCGCGGCAGCGTCTCGAAGTGTCCCGCCATCACGTACACGACGATCGGCACGGTGATGACCAGGTGCGTGATGACGAGCGCGGTGAGCGTGTTGTTGAGCCGCAGGAACTGGAACACGGCGAACAGCGGAATGAGATAGGACAGCGCGGGCGTCATGCGCGCGATGAGGATGAGCACGGTGAAGCGATGCGCGCCGGTGCGCGCGATGCCATATCCGGCGGGCACGCCGATCAGGAGGGCGATGAGCGTCGCTCCGCCGGACACCACGATGCTGTTCCACAGGTAGCGGCCGATGTTGTTCTGCTGGAACACCGAAATGAAGTTCGCGAACGTCGGCGGATTCGGAATGAAGACCGGCGGATACGCGGTGTTGTCGATCTCGTTCTTGAGCGCCAGCGACAGCATCCACAGGAACACGAAGATCGCGGGCGACACGATCACGACGACCGAGAACCAGAATCCGATCCGGCGGACGATCCTCCTGGGACTCACGTCATGTCCACTGGGTCTTCTGGCGCAGGTAAAGGAGCACCAGCGCGAGCGCCAGCACGATCGTGAAGAAGATCACGACCACTGCCGACGCGTTGCCGATGTTGTAGAACGCGAACGCCTGCAGGTACAGGTAGAGGTTGATGGTCTCCGATGCGGTGCCGGGTCCGCCCGACGTGATCACGTAGATCGTGTCGAACGTCTTGAGCGCATCGATGGTGCGGATGACGCCGGCGACGAACAGGAACGGCGCGACCAGCGGCAGCGTGATGTAGCGGAAGAGCTGCCACTCGGAGGCGCCGTCGAGGCGCGCCGACTCGTACGGCTCCGTCGGCAGCGCGGCCATGCCGCCCAGCACGATCAGCATGATGAGCGGCGTCCAGTGCCACACTTCGACGAGCACGAGGCTCGGAATGACGAGCGTGGGCGAGTACACCCATTGCGAAGGCGGCAATCCGACGAGCGACAAGAGATAGTTGAGCACGCCCTGCTGCGGGTGGAACATCATCGTCCACACGAGCGCCACGGCGACCGGCGTTGCCATCATCGGCATGATGAAGACGCCGCGAAGGATCCCGCGATACTTGAACTCGCGATGGAAGATCATCGCGGCGATGGTGCCGAGAATCAGCGGCACGATCACCGCGAGCGCCGTGAAGTAGAACGTGCGCACCACCGCCTCGAGGAAGCGGCGGTTGGTGAAGAGGCCGGTGTAGTTGTCGAATCCGACGAAGTGCGGCGTGCCGCCGATCTTCCACTCGAAGGCGCTCATCCACAGCGTGAAGAGCCACGGGAAGACGATGACGGCGCCGACCACCACGAGCGCCGGCACGATGAACCAGTAGAAGCGCCGCCGCCTCCGCGCGACCACGCTGGCGCGCGGAAGGGCGGCCGGCATGGAAGCGGAAGCGGCGACGGTGGCCACGTGAAGCTCCTAGACTGCGGTCACGCTTTCTCGCTCTTGTCGAGCACGGGCTGGAATTCCGCAGTCGCCTTCTTGAGCTCCGTTGCCGGGTCGGCGCCGTTGATCATGTTGGTGAGCGCGATGCCGAACGTGTCGCGGAATTCGGTGACCGGCACGATGATCGGCAGGCCGGGCAGCGCGACCTTGACGGAGCCCAGCATGCAGTCGACCCATGCCTTGCGCGTCTTCAGCGCCGCCATCGCTTCGGCGTCCGCGAACGCCGAGATGCGCACGGGCGCGCCGGCTGCGGCCTCCAGCATGCGCGCCTGGTTCTTCTTGTTCGACGCCCACTGCAGGTACAGCCACGACGGCCCCTTCTTCGACGAAAAGCTCGAGATGCCTTCGCCGTCGCCGAACATCGCCGAGACCTGCGCCTTGGGTCCGGGCGGCATCACGCCGTAGCCGACCTTGCCGACGATGCGCGACTTGGTCGGGATCTTCGAGCGGCGCGGCGAAGCCGATGCCGTCGAGCCACATCGCGGCCTTGCCTTGCGCGAACAGGCTCTGCGACTCGTTCCAGTTGAAGCCCGCAACACCTTGCGGCCCGGTCTTCGCCAGCAGCGTCTGGTACATCTTCGCGCTGTCGATCGCGGCCTGCGTCTCCGTCAGGAGCTTGCCCTTGTCGTCGATGAAATCGCCGCCGTAGCCCAGCAGGAAGCTCGACCACACCGGCACGTTCGCGTTCTTGAGGCCGCGCCCGACGAAGCCGCTCACGCCCTTCGCCGGATCGTTGAGGCGCGCCGCGGCGTCGATCATCTCGGCGAAGCTCTTCGGGTACGCAATGCCCTTCGCGTCGAAGAGCTCCTTGTTGTAGTAGAGCATCCACGGGTCGATGTTGAGCGGGAGGCTGTCGACGCGCCCGTCGGGCTGCGTCGCCCACGCGAGCCCGCTCTTCGCGAAATCGGCGTAGTCGAGGCCGGGATCGGTGATCGACTTGTCGGCGACGAGCGGACGCACGTCCTCCATCCACTTGTTCTTGCCGAACAGCCGCTTCTGCACGTGATACGAGATCGCGATGACGTCGAAGCTCGGCTTGCCCGAGTTGAACTCGATCACCGCCTTCTGCCGCTGCTGCTGCTCGGGAATCATCTCGGAGCCGACGGTGATGCCCGTCATGTCCTCGAATTCCTTGTGGTACTTGGTGAGGAGATCGCCGCGCGGGCTCTTCACCAGGAACACTTCGATCTTCTCGCCCTTGAACTTCTTCCAGTCGAACGTGCCTTGCGCGTGTGCCGCGAACTGGCCCGCGCCGGGAATTGCGCCGAGCGCTGCGGGCCGAAGCGCCGGCCTGCAGCAGCCGGCGACGCTGGTTGTCAGAATGATGATCAGCCATGGAAGTCTCCTCGTTGTCGCACCCGTTGTTGTCGGTGGGCATGGATGCTGGTGGCAATGATACTGCTCAGTGGATGTTGTCGAGATCTGCGAACACTTCGATGAGTTTCTCGGCGGTGCAGCCGGGCCCGCGTGCGACGGCCAGGATGCGCGCCTCGCGATGCGCAACCGCGCGCGCCGCACCGGGAATCGCGCGGACCAGCCGCGCAGGGATCACCGCGGCGCCGTGACGGTCCGCGTGCACGATGTCGCCGTCGCGCACGCGCATGCCGAGCACCATCACCTCGCACCCGAAGGCTACGGGCTTCGCATACGCGTGCGACGGCGCGAGCTTGGCAGCGAGGAACTGGAAGCCTGGCGCCCACTGGTCCAGGTCCCGGACGGACCCGTTGGTGACGAGCCCGCGCGCGCCGAGCCCCACGTGGATGGCTGACTGCACCTCGCCCCAGAAGGCGCCGTAGCCCGCGTTGGCGCCGTCGAGGTCCTGGATCACGACGATCGAGGGCCGCGGACCGGCGTCGATGTGGCGGTAATAGTCGTTCTGTGCGGCGCGCTGCTCGGCGGATGAAGCCGACAACGGCTGCGCCGAACGTATCGCGGCCGTGCGCGCATAGCCGACGACGGGCTTTTGCGAAGGGAACCCGCAGACACAGGGCTCGGTGGTGTAGCCGCTGCCTTGCAGCGAAGGATCGAGCCGCTCGAGTGCGTTGCAGATGGTGGGAGTGTCGAACGCCGTCAATGCGTCCAGGTCTTCCTGCGTGATGGTCATTGCCCGTTCCTTTCGAATCCGGCGCGGTCGAGTGTCTCGCGCAGTGTCTTGTGCTCGGAGCCCGTAAGCGGCACGAGCGGTGGCCGCACGTGGCGCCATTCCGCATCGCCGGTCCGATCGGCGACCATGCACTTGAACGCCGGAAGGAACGGCTGCATGAACGTGATCTCGATGAACTTCGCGATCCGCGCTTTCGCTTCCGCGCTCGCATCGCGGCGAGAGCAGGGACTTGACGAGGTGCGGATAGACGTTGGCGACGCCGCAGATCGTGCCCGCGCCGCCGGCCGCGATGAGACGAGGGCAGGTCGCGGCTCGTGGCCGATCACGACCGTGATCTGCGGTACCCGCTCGAGCAGCGCGGCGGTGTTCTCCCAGTTGCCCTGGCTGTCCTTGATGCCCGCGATCGTGCCGGGGAACGCCTTTGCCAGCCGCGCCACCAGGTCCACCGACAACGGCACCGACGACACCTGCGGCAGGTGGTAGAGAAACACGCGCAGCCGCGGATCGCCGACGCCCTCGATCAGGTGCGCGTACCAGGTGAAGAGGCCCTCGTCGCTCGGTTGCTTCCAGAAGAACGGCGGCAGCACGAGCGACGCGATGCATCCGGCGCTGGTCGCGTGCTTGGTCAGCGCGATCGTCTCCGAAAGCGACGCGCAACCGGTGCCCGGCAACACGCGCTGCGCGGGCACCGACGCGAGCAGCGCGTCGAGCCCCGCGCGGCGCTCGTCGACCGAGAACGACTGCCCTTCGCCCGTGGTGCCGAACGGCGCGACGCCGGCGACACCCTGGGCGAACAGCCATTGCACGTGCGCAGCGAAGCGTGCGTTGTCGATGGCGCCGCTCGCCGACAGCGGCGTGAGCGTGGCGCACCACAATCCCTGGATGAGGTGATGCGGATGTCCGTTCATGCGATACCTTTGGTCATAGACCGAGGGCGCGATTGCGCGCGTGAGTGAGATGGGCCTCCATGGCGGCCACTGCGCGCGCAGGGTCGCGCGTGCGCAGGGCAGCGAGGAGCGTGAGGTGCTCCGCCATCGCGGGCTGCAGCGATTCCGGGCTGAGCGTGACGCGGTCGAGGCGGATGAGGCGGATGCGCAAGCTGTTCACGCGGTAGATCGACGAGATGATCTCGTTGCCGAGCGCGTCGATCATCGTGTCGTGCAATCCCCAGTCGACGGCCTGCGCGGCGTCCAGCAGCGCAGGCGTCACGCCCTTTGCCGCGCGCTTGACGACGTCGCGGTGCGCGGCCTCGAGCGCATCGAGCTGGCTCGTCGGTGGCCGACGCCGCGAATTGCGCGGTCGCTTCCTTCTCGAGGGTGAGGCGCAGCTGGAACGCATTGCGCACGAGCTTCACGTCGACGTTGGCGATCTGCAACCCGCGCTGCGGCACCGTCACGAGCAGGCCCTCGGCTTCGAGCCTCGGGATCACTTCGCGGATCGCGCCGAGTGGAAGGCCGGTAAGGGCGGCGAGCTCGCGCTGCGACACGAACTGCCCGGGCCGGATGCGCGCGGCGAGGAGCTGCTGCTGGAAGCGATCGTAGGCCTGCCATCGCAGCTGGCGCGGCGGCTCCGCAGGCGCGCGCGCGACGGCTCTAGCCATAGATCAGCCTCGGCAGGTACAGGACGAGACCGGGCCAGTACGTGATCACGACCTGGACCGCGATGAGTGGCGGGATGAACGGCAGGATCGCACGCGCGAGCGCCGCGAACGGGATGTCGGCGACCTTGGCGACGGTGAACAGGGCGACGCCGAACGGCGGCGTGAGGATGCCGATCATGAGGTTCATCACGACGACGACGCCGAAGTGCACGGGATCGATGCCCACCGCGTTGGTGACCGGCAGCAGCACGGGCACCATGAGGATCAGGATCGCCATGCCTTCCATGAAGCAGCCGAGGACCAGCAGCAGGAGATTGATGATGGTGAGCAGCACCCACGGCTCGCGCGAGAAGCCGAGGAACAGCGTAGCCAGTTGCTGCGGCACCTGCTCGCGTGCGAGCACCCAGCCGAACAGGCTCGCGCATGCCACGATGAAGCCGACGACCGCGGAGATGTTGACGGCATCGCGGAAGATCTTGGGCAGGTCGCGAAAGCCGATCGTGCGGTAGATCACCATCCCGAGGAGCAGCGAGTAAGCAGCGGTGACGGCCGCAGCCTCGGTGGGCGTGAAGATCCCGCCGAAGATGCCGCCCATGATGATGACCGGCGCAAGGAGAGGAAAGAACGCTTCGCGCAGCGCGACGGCCATCTCGCGCGCACTCGCGCGCGGCTTGCGCGGAAAGCCTTTGCGCACCGCCCAGAAGTGAACGTAGATCATGAGGGCGATCGCGGTGAGCAGTCCCGGCACGATGCCAGCCACGAACAGCGCGCCGACCGACGTGCTCGCGATCACGCCGTAGATCACCATGGGGATCGACGGCGGCACCAGCGGCCCGATGATGCAGGACGCGCAGGTGAGGGCGCCCGAGAAGTCTTCCGGGTACCCGTCCTTCTTCATCTGCTGGATCTCGAGCACGCCGAGGCCGCCCGCGTCGGCGATCGCCGACCCGGACATGCCGGAGAAGATGAGGCTGCCGACTACGTTCACGTGCCCCAGTCCGCCGGCGAAGTGTCCGACCAGCACCTTCGCGAAGCTGTAGATGCGGTCGGACACGCCGCTCGCATTCATGAGGAGGCCGGACAGGATGAACAGCGGCACCGCGAGCAGCGGAAACGAGTCGATGCCTCCGATGAGCCGCTGCGGCGCGGTGGCGAGCGACCCGCCTTCGAACATGAGCCATGCCACGCCCATGATGCCGAGCGAGAAGGCAACCGGCGTGTTGGCGACGAGGAGGGCGAGCCAGCCGCCGAAGTAGCCGGCCATCTAGATGATCACTCGCTGCTGGTCTTCGGGCGCTGCGTGATACAGGCGGTAACGCCGAAGGTCGCGAGATCATCAAGGCGACGCGTGCGTCCGATCATCGCGAGCGACGTGAGCGGAACCACGACGTAGACCCACGCGTACGACACCTGCGTGACCGACAACGGGATGTCGAGGTTGCGCAGCGTCGCGCGCGTTCCCCACCAGACCATGACGGCGAGGAACGCGAGGATCAACGCATCGACGACCAGCGAGAGGACGAGGCGCGGCAGCGGCGGCAGCATGTCGGTGAAGTAGGCGATGCTGACGTGGCTGCGCGACGAGATGCCGGCGCTCGTCCCGAGGAACACCACATAGACGTACAGGTAGCGCGAGGCCTCCTCCGTCCAATCGGACGGCGCGCCGAACGCGTAGCGCGTCAGCACTTGCCAGCACATCGCGGCCAGCAGCACACCGAGGAGGAGGGCCGCGAGGTTGTCCTCGAACCGCGCGACCCAGGACGGCACTCGCACTTTCGCGTCTGCCTAGAGCTTCTGCATCATCTCGAACGTGCCCTTGCCCCAGTCGTTCTCGTACTTGGGATACACCGACGTCATCGCCTGGCGGAACGACGCGAGGTCGGGCTGCACGATCTCCATGCCCTTCGCCTTGAACTCGCCGAGCAGCCGTCCTTCGGCCTCGCGCGTGAGTCCGTCGTTGACCTTGCCGCCTTCGGCGAAGGCGTCGACGACCGCCGCCTTGTCCGCGTCGGACAGCGACGCCCAGTATTTCGCGTTCACCATGACAAGCTGCGGCACGATGATGTGCGACGTGAGGTTGAGGTACTTCTGCACCTCGTAGAACTTGTTGTTGTTGATCGTCGGCAGCGGATTTTCCTGGCCGTCGACCACGCCGGTCTGGAGCGCGAGGTACACCTCCGACAGCGTCATCGGCGTCGGCGCGGCATTCAATGCGCGGATCATGTCGAGGAACAACGGCGCCTCGGGCACGCGAATCTTCAGGCCCTTCGCGTCGGCGGCGGTCGAGAGCGCGCGCGGCTTGGTCGTGAAGTGGCGCACGCCGTAGTACCAGACGCCGACGTTCACCATGTTGCGGTTCTGCGCGAGCTGCGCGAACTGGCCCTTCGCCCAATCGGTGGCGAGCATCCTGCGCAGGTGATCGAAGTCGCGTGCGAGGAAAGGCGCCTCGAAGATCGACAGCGGCCGCTGCAGCGTCGCGAGGGCACCCGGTCCCTCGATGATGAAGTCGAGGTTGGCGTCGATGACCTGCGTCATCATCTCGCGCGCGCTGCCGAGCTGGCTCGACGGGAAGAGATCGATCTGCACGCGTCCGGCGGTCCTGGCGGATGCCACCTCGGCCGCCTTGACGAGGCCTTTGTGGATCGGCGAATCCGCCGGGTGCTGGTGACCGAAGCGGACTTTACGCGCCTGCGCCCAAGCGATGCCAGGCATGTTGAGACCCGCAGCGGCGGATGCGAGCGCGGCAAGGGCCAGTCGGCGTGAACGGAGCATCGGTGTCCTCCCTCGGTTGCAGCGATCGCTGCATTGTCGTGCGGTCCGCGAGCGCGCCCGGGACCGTTCAGGCCGTAGTCTAGTCACTGACATGTCAGCGCGCAACCAGTTGGCAGCGCCGGTTTTCGGTAAAGTGACGCGCAAGCGCCAGCAAACGGCTCAATAACAACCACGCCTTATCGATGACCGGCTTCGTCGACGCCCACCATCACGTCTGGACGCTCGCCCGTGGCGATTACGGGTGGCTCACGCCCGATCTTCCGGCGATCTATCGCGACTACTCGCTGCACGACCTCGCGCCGCAGCTCGAATCGGCGGGCGTCACGTCGACGGTTCTCGTGCAGGCGGCTCCGACGGTCGCCGAGACGAAGTTCCTGCTCGACGTCGCCCAGCGCAGCGACGGCGTCGTCAAGGGCGTCGTCGGATGGGTCGACCTCGCGGCCACGGATGCAATCCCCACGCTCACGCGCTTGGCACGCAACGGCATGCTCAAGGGCGTGCGTCCCATGCTGCAGGACATGAGCGACGACACGTGGATCCTTCGTGCGGACGTCGGGCGCACGCTGGCCGCGTTGCCTCGCATCGGCTTGCGCTTCGACGCGCTCGTGCGGCCCGCGCAACTGCCTGCATTGATCACCATGCTCGAGCGCAATCCCGATCTCGCCGTCGTGATCGACCATGCAGCGAAGCCGGATATCGCCAATGGGGCGTGGGAACCCTGGGCCGGACTGCTACGCACGGCCGCGTCGAATACACGCGTGCGTTGCAAGGTTTCCGGCCTCGTCACCGAGGCCGGAAAAGGCTGGACGATCGACCACCTGCGCCGTTATGTGGACTTCCTGTGCGAGGTGTTCGGACCGCAACGGCTCATGTGGGGCAGCGACTGGCCGGTGATCGAGACGGTCGCGACGTACAAGAGCTGGTACGCCGCAACGGTCGCCCTCACGTCCGCATGGTCTTCAGCGGATCGCGCTGCCTTGATGGGCGGCACCGCGCGACGCTTCTACGGGCTGTAGGAATGCGCGGACACGCGACTTGCCGTAGCTAGCACGTCGCTGCGACGCGACGTCGGCGGATCCGCGACCCTCGTCGTCTGCGTCTTACACATCGGGCTGCACGCTCCCACCGCGCTTTCGCGGGGCGTCCGACTGTGTGCTCGTGACCGGAAATCGATGATTCGGTTCATCGAATCTCCCATTTGCGCACGCACCGCGAAACATGCAAGTGCGCACCACGAGGGTCATGAGCACGCAATGGACGAGTGGACTGCTTTCGAAGCTTCGCGCACTGCCCATCGTGGCAGCGTGCGTCGTCGCGGGGCTTCCGGGCGTAGGCGTTGCGCAGACCGGCGCGGCCGTGTCGGATCACCGGTTCCAGCAAGCGAGCATCCCCCTAGGCACCGGCACGCAGCTACCGCCAAAGTACTTGTATTTGTTTTCGCCGGCGGCCCGCTGGATGGGACCGTTGCGCTGGCGCTACAACCATGCCGGCGCCCCCGCTGCTCTTGCCAGCGACAAGGCTGCGATCGTCGCGCAGATCACGAAGTCCTTCGAGAAGTGGTCGTCGCAATGCGGCATCACTTACGTGTACGAAGGTGAGACGACCGTTGCGCCCAATTCAAAGGCGCCGGATGGCGTAAGCGTTGTCGGATGGGGCGTCATCGACCCCGGTCTCGGCGCGTGGACGTACGCCTGGTATTCGCAATCGGGTAACGATCGCGTGCTCGTCGACGCGGACGTCACCCTCAGCACGTCGAATGTGGCATCGCTGGGCGACCTCGATCGGCTCATGACCCACGAGTGGGGCCACGCGATGGGCCTCGATCACTCCGATACCGAATCGGCACTGATGTCTGGTCCGCCGAGCTCGCATTACAACGCACTCGTCACGCCGCAGGCCGACGACCTGCGCGGATGCCGGTGCCAGTACGGCCTTGCGTCGGGCGCGAGCGCCGGTTACGCGTGCTCGTTGCCGTCGAAGATCGACTTCGGCAGCGCCGCTGTGGGAGCGCCTTCGGCGACGCAGACGGTCACGATGACCAACAGCGGCAACGCGCCGCTCTCCATCCAGAATTCCGCCGTCGCCAACCCGCAGTTCAAGCACGTAGCGGGATGCACGCCGGGGACCGTGGTGATGCCCGGGCAGAGTTGCACGATGCAGGTGCAGGTGACGCCGGCGACGACGGGGCCGGTCGCATCGCAGCTCGCGCTGTTCACCAACGACGGCTATTACGAGTTCGCGCTCGCGTCGAACGGCGTGACGCAGACGACGGGACCGGCGGCGGCCGCACCGACGATCGACGTCGTCGAGTATTACAACGCGTCGCTCGACCACTATTTCCTGACCTGGATCGCCGCGGAAATGGCGAACCTCGACGCCGGCGCCACACCCAGCCGCTGGACGCGCACGGGGCGCACCTTCAAGGCGTACGCCAATCCGCAGTCGCAGACGAGCCAGGTGTGCCGCTTCTATATCCCGCCGTCGCTCGGCAATTCGCACTTCTTCGGACGAAGCGCTTCGGAGTGCGCGGCGTCGCAGAGCGCGCAACCCGGGCTGGTGCTCGAGGATCCCGATTACATGCACGTCGTGTTGCCGAACGCCGGCACGTGCCCGGGCGGCACCCAGCCCGTCTATCGTCTCTTCAACAATCGCACGGACGCGAACCACCGGTACACGATCGATCGCGCGGTGCGCGACCAGATGGTCTCGCAGGGCTGGGTGGCGGAAGGGGACGGGGCAGACGCAGTGGCGATGTGCGTGCCCGTAACCCCCTGACTTAGATACGAGAGGCGCAGACGATTCCGCGTACGGTCCTCGGCGGGCTCGCCCGGCCTCGACCGGCGGAATGGCGTCTGTGAATCGAACGCGATTTGTTGCACAAATCGCGTCTATGCCAGAGCTATCACCCCTACCAAACGTGACGCGTCAGCTTGGCGCGATGCAAAATCGTCGTCGAGATTTCCTCGATCGACTTGGTCGTCGTGTCGAGCATCGTGATGCTCTCGCGCACCATCAGCGCTTCCGCCTCGCGCACTTCGGTCCTGCAGTTGTCGAGCGACGCGTACTTGCTTCCGGGCCGGCGCTCCTCGCGAATCTCGCGCAAGCGCTCCGGCTGGATCGTGAGGCCGAACAGCTTCGCGCGATGCGGCGTGATGGAGGCGGGCAGCCGGCGGTCCGTGAAATCGTCGGGCGTCAGCGGAAAATTCGCCGCGCGCACGCCGAACTGAAGCGCGAGGTACAACGACGTCGGCGTCTTGCCGCAACGCGACACGCCGACCAGGATCACCTGCGCCTTGTCGAGGTCGCGCGTCGTCGCGCCGTCGTCGTGCGCCTGCGTGAAGTTGATCGCCTCCATCCGCGCGAAGTACTCGTGGCTGTTCGCAATGCCGTGCGAGCGACCGGCAGCGTGCGAGCTCTTGGCGCCGAGCTCGGCCTCGAGCGGCTGGATGAAGACCTGGAACAGGTCGAGGGTGAGTCCGTTCGTCTCGCGACGAATCACTTCGCTCATCGCCTCGTCCACGACAGAACTGATGACGAGAGGCCGATGTGCCTCGTGCGCCGCAGCTTCATTGATCGTGCGGATCGCCTCCTGCACGCGCTCGGGCGAATCGACGAACGGAATCGTGACCCGCGAGAAGTCGAACTCCTCGAACTGCGTGAGCAGGCTGTTGCCGAGCATCTCCGCGGTGATGCCCGTGCGGTCGGAAATGAAGAACACCGTGCGCTTGTCGCGGGCCGCCACGTCACCACCTCGACCATACCGGCGCGAGGCCCATGGGCAGCGGCGGCAGTGCGCCGAGGTCGAGCGGGCTTTCGTCGGGATCGTGGAAATCCGACCCCGTCGACGCGAGCAGGCCGAACACGCGGGCGCAGCGGGCGCTGTCCTCCGCTTCGGCCAGCGTATGCGACGGGCTGATCACCTCGATGGCGTCGCCGCGCAGGTCGCGATATTCGCCGAGCAGGCGCCGCATGCGCGTCGCGGTCAAGCCGTAGCGTGCGGGATGCGCAATGACCGCCTGGCCACCGGCCGCGTGTATCCACGATACCGCGTCGCCGAGAGCTGCCCACGCGTGCTCGACGTGTCCGGGGCGGCCCGCGCGCATGTAGCGCTTGAACGCATCCTGCATGGAGCGCGCGTGGCCACGCTCGATCAGGAACCGCGCGAAATGGGTGCGCGAGACGAGACGCTCGCTCGTCACATATCGCTTCGCCCCTTCGAACGCACCGTGAATGCCCGCTTTCGCGAACGACTCGCCGATGCGCCTCGCGCGGACGTCGCGGCCTTCCCGGATGGCGGCGAGGCCGGCCGCCAACGTGTGGTTGCCGGGATCGACGTTCAGGCCAACGATGTGCAGCGTTCGCGACTCCCAGGTCACGGAGATTTCCACACCCGGAAGCACCCGCAGCGGCGTGCCTTCGGCTTCGCGGCGCGCCTCGTCGATGCCGCCGGTGTCGTCGTGATCGGTCAGCGCGAGCACGTCGAGCCCGCGCGCGAGCGCGCGCTGGACGAGCCGGGCGGGCGTCAGGGTGCCGTCGGAGATCGTGGAATGCGTGTGAAGATCGAACGGCGACATCGGCGCGATTTTACCAAGCGCGTGTGTGGCGTCCGCGTCATGTTTCGCGCGAACTTGCGCCGCTCGTCCGTTATGGCTTGCGCTTCGCGCGAATTCGGTCAAAAATATGCCATTGGTATAGACGCAGTGGCCGCCCAGTGGCCCTGCCACCTTGGTTCACTCCTGCTAAGGCTCGACGCCCAGTGAAGATCCTCGACCGCGTTCTCAATCCCCGCGAAATCCGGCGGCGCCTCGGCATGAACCAGGAGCAATTCTGGACCCAGATCGGCGTGACGCAAAGTGGCGGCTCGCGCTACGAGAGCGGACGCGACATGCCCCGTCCGGTCAAGGAGTTACTGCGGCTTGTTCATGTGGAACAGCTGGACCTGTCGCAGGTCAAGCGCATCGACTTCGAGATCATCAGCTACCTCAAGGAGTCGCACCCGGACCTCTACCGGACGTTGCGTCGCGCGGTGAAGTCGCGCCATCGCCATGGTCCGGACGGCGGCGTCAGCCTCTCGGGAGAGGGCGACACGACCGGCTCGTTCGACTCGGACGACATCTCCACGTTGCAACGGGACGAGCCGACCCGGCCCTGACCACCGTTCATCACCCTGACGGCCGCCCGCGAGGCGGCCGCTTTGCTTTTGCGACGTCGCTGCACCGCGGGAACGTCCTGCCGGGCAAGCTAAAATAGCCGCCTTTGTGCGCTTCGATTCCGCGGCGCACCAACGTGAAGACGTCACGCATGGCGACCCCGAGGCTCGTAGTCCCGTTCCAGCAGCTGCGCATGACCGACGTCGAGGAGGTCGGCGGCAAGAACGCGTCGCTCGGCGAGATGATCAGCCAGTTGGCTGCGGCCGGCATCGACGTCCCCGGCGGGTTTGCCACCACCGCCTCCGCGTTTCGTGACTTTCTTGCGCACAACGACCTCACCGCGAGGATCGCGAGCCGGCTCGAGGGGCTTCACGTCGAGGACGTGCGCGCCTTGACCGCCGCAGGCCGCGAAATTCGCGAATGGATCGCCCAGGCGCCGCTGCAGCCCGCGCTCGAGTCCGCGGTCCGCGGCGCCTACGACGAGCTCGTCACCGCGGCGCCGGGCGCGACGTTCGCCGTCCGGTCCTCGGCGACGGCCGAGGACCTGCCCGACGCCTCGTTCGCCGGTCAGCAGGAAACATTTCTCAATATCAGTGGCATAGACAACGTATTGCATGCAATACGCGAGGTATTCGCCTCGCTCTACAACGACCGTGCGATCGCTTATCGCGTCCACCAGGGTTTCGAGCACGCCGACGTCGCGCTGTCGGCGGGCATCCAGCGAATGGTGCGCAGCGACCTCGGCGCGGCCGGCGTGATGTTCACGCTCGATACCGAGTCGGGCTTCGACCAGGTGGTGTTCATCACGTCGGCGTACGGATTGGGCGAGCTCGTCGTGCAGGGCGCCATCAACCCGGACGAGTTCTACGTCGACAAGCGCAACATCGCAGCGGGCAGGCCCGCGATCCTGCGCAAGTCGGTCGGCGGCAAGGCGCAGAAGATGGTCTTCACGGACACGCACTCGACGGGGCGATCGACCGCGACCATCGAGGTTTCCGAGGCGGATCGCGTCCGGTTCTCGATTTCCGACGCGGAGGCAGAGGCCCTGGCCCGCGCCGCCGTGGCGATCGAGCGCCATTACGGACGGCCCATGGACATCGAATGGGGACGCGACGGCCGGGACGGCCGGATGTACATCCTCCAGGCGCGTCCCGAGACGGTCAAATCGCGCGAGGAAAGCAAAGACACCCTGCGCCGCTACCGCATGTCGGGCGGCGCGCCCGTGGTCGCCACCGGTCGCGCGATCGGCCAGAAGATCGGGCAGGGCGTCGTCCGCCTCGTGCGCTCGGCCGCGGAAATGGAGCGCGTGCAGGCCGGCGACGTGCTCGTCACGGAGATGACCGATCCCGACTGGGAGCCCGTGATGAAGCGCGCGGCGGCGATCGTCACCAACCGGGGCGGCCGCACGTGCCACGCGGCGATCATCGCGCGCGAGCTCGGGATTCCGGCGGTCGTGGGATGCGGCGACGCCACCACCTCCGTGCACGACGGCGACGAGGTCACGGTGTCGTGCGCGGAGGGCGACACGGGTCACGTCTACAGCGGCATCGTCCCGTTCGAGATCGTCGACGTGGCGCTCGACCGCATGCCGCCGTCGCCCACCAAGATCATGATGAACGTCGGCAACCCCGAGCTCGCGTTCGAGTTCCAGCGCCTGCCCAACGAGGGCGTGGGGCTTGCGCGGCTCGAGTTCATCATCAATCGCAACGTCGGCATCCACCCGAAGGCGCTGCTCGAAGCGGACCGGCAGCCGCAGGAGATCGCGCGCGCGATCGCCGCGCGCGTCGCAGGCTACGGCAGCGCCACCGAGTTCTACATCCAGAAGATCGTCGAAGGCGTGGCGACCATCGCCGCCGCGTTCTCACCCGAAGAAGGTGATCGTTCGCCTGTCCGACTTCAAGTCGAACGAGTACTCGAATCTCCTCGGCGGCGACCGCTACGAGCCGCACGAGGAGAATCCGATGCTCGGCTTTCGCGGGGCATCGCGCTACATCGCGCCGGAATTCTACGAATGCTTCGCGATGGAGTGCGAAGCGATGAAGCGCGTGCGCGACGTCATGGGCTTCACCAACGTGGAGCTGATGGTGCCGTTCGTGCGCACGCTGAAGGAAGCGGACGAGGTGCTCGCGCTGCTCGCGAAGAACGGGCTCGTGCGCGGCACCAACGGACTGCGCGTCATCATGATGTGCGAGCTGCCGTCGAACGCGATCCTCGCCGATCGCTTCCTCGATTATTTCGACGGGTTTTCGATCGGCAGCAACGACATGACGCAGCTCACGCTCGGCGTGGATCGCGACTCGGGCGGCGCCATCGCGGCGACGTTCGACGAGCGCGACGACGCCGTGAAGGCGATGCTCTCGCTCGCGATCCAGGCGTGCCAGAGGGCGGGCAAATACGTGGGCATTTGCGGGCAGGGCCCGTCCGATCATCCGGATCTTGCGCAGTGGCTCGTCGACCAGGGCATCGAGAGCATGTCGCTCAATCCGGATACGGTCGTCGAGACCTGGCTCGCGCTCGCGAAGCATCGCGCTGCCTAGACCGGCCGATGCGCGACGCATCGGCCGAACGGCCGATCGCAAGCAGGATGCATTCCGCGCTTCAATGCGCCCATGCGCCTGCCGCCCATCCTGCACGTGTCGCTCGGACCTTCGCGCATTGCGGGCGCGGCCATCGGCACGATGACGCTCGCCACGCTGGTCGTCGTGCTGCAATTCCCGCTCGCGCCGTGGCAGCATGCCGTGATCTGCGCCATCGTGCTGGCGTGGGCGTGGGTTGCGTTCGAGCGGCTGGCGGTTCGCGCTACGCCCGACGCCATCGTGCAGCTTAGGCTTGCACCGGATTTGCTCATCGTCGTCACGCGCGGCGACGGCCGACTGGTGGGCGGCCACGTCCGGTCGTCGACATGCGTGAGCGCCGCGATGACGAGCATCGTCTGGCGGCCCGATGGCGCACGCTGGTCGCGCGCCATTCTCGTCGTGCCGGACATGCTGCCGGCCGACGAATTCCGGCGCCTGCGAGTGATGTTGCGCTATGCGCGCAGCGGCCGGACGCAGGACGCCCCGGCCAACCAGTCCTGAGCTTCGATCAACACGCCGCTGTCGGCTTTCGATTGCCCCGCGATGAGGTGCAGGTATAGCGGCGCAAGGGCGTCCGGCGGTGGCAAGGACGCGCGATCCTCTCCCGGGTGCGTCTGGCCGCGCAACGGCGACCGGATGGGTCCCGGCACGATCGCATTGATGCGCAGCGCGGGACGGTTCTCCCACTCGTCGGCGAGCTCGCGGGCGAGCGTTGCGACGCCCGCCTTGGTCACCGCGTAACCGCCCCAGTACGCACGCGGCTGCTCGCCGCGGTTGTCGAGCGTGAACACGACGCTGGCGTCAGTCGATTCGGCAAGGAGCGGCATCAGCGCGCGCGTCAGTCCCATCGGCGCTGCGACGTTGACACGCAGGAGCGACAGCCAGCTGTCGAACGATTGATGCTCGATCGGGCCCAGGGTGCCGAGCAGTGCAGCCGTGTGCACGAGCGCGTCGAGCCGGCCTACCTGCGCCTGCAACGCCGTCGCGACATTGCCGAAGTCATCGGCGGTCGCCTTGGCCAGATCGAGCGGCAGGATCAGGGGCTCGGCATGTCCCGCTTCGACGATCTCGTCATAGAGCGCCTCGAGCTTGCGCACGACGCGACCATGCAGCACGACGGTTGCGCCCTGCGCCGCGCACGCGCGCGAAAGCGCGCGCGCCGACGCCACCGGATGCGCCGGTGATCAGGACAACGCGTTCCTTCAAGGGTGCGATGAAAGGCGGATTGGCGATCGTGGTCATGAAAGTCGAGGAAGGCGTTGCGCGCGGGCCGCGCGATGATATCCGATGCAAAGACCGTTCCCGCCGCGGTTGTCCGCTCGCTGACCGTGGATACCTGTTTTTGCGATACAATGCGACCAGTTCGCCGTGGGGGTATAGCTCAGCTGGGAGAGCGCTTGCATGGCATGCAAGAGGTCAGCGGTTCGATCCCGCTTACCTCCACCACACGAATCAAGCCCTAAGGTCCCCATCGTCTAGAGGCCTAGGACACTACCCTTTCACGGTAGGTACGGGGGTTCGAATCCCCCTGGGGACGCCAATAAAAACAAGTAGTTAGCTAAGATCAACGCCGAACCGGCGGACCCGAACCGAACAATCGACCGAACAATTGCCGCTGCATGGCAGACGTATCGTCGTGATGACGACAGAAGCAGCGCGAATGCGTCGATCTAGACGGGCACCACAACCGACAACGGGCGCCGAAGCGCCCGTCGCATTCGGCGTGTCGGCGTGTCGGAACTAGCCGTCCGTTTTCCGCTTGATGATGATGGCGTCGTGACCTTCCTGGTCACCGTCGCGAAGCCACACATTTAGGCGGTTGGTACCGTCGATCATGTAACGCTCCGCTTGATGCTCGAACACGACGAGCGGTGGACCCGGCATTTGCTTAGGGAGGGCTCTGGCGTGCCCTGGGTTGCACTGCTTCAATTGCGCGGCCGTCAGCGACTCGCGCCACACGTCGCAATTGCCTTGCGTGATGTGGTCACTAAAAAAATGAGGGAACCGTTTGTGCAGTAGGCGATTGAGCGCGGCCAGCGTCGCATGACGAGTGGGCCTCGCAGACAGCGCGATGTCAAGTTGCTGCCAAAGTTCTTCAGTGGACACAATCGCGATGATACCGCTCGTTCATCATCCGTTCGGCCGATAGCGCATTCGATTCGAACTCGACATCGCGCAGATGCTGTTCCGGTGTCACTTTGCGACTTGGTTATTTCGCCGGCTTCGCAACAGTGCGTTTGCTCAACTCCGCGGCAAGTTTGTGCGATCCCAATGCGACGCTATCGAGTGGATTATCTGCGCAGTATTTGTCCATCCAAAGCAACATCTGCTCAGGCTTCGTCCCTTCGATGAAGTTAATTTCGCGTCCGTACGCCATGCCTCCCATGAAGCCGACGAACCACGCTTGCTCTGAAATGCGATTATTCTGACGAGCATCTATCCATTGCGCGCAGTCGACAGCGCCCGGCACCCAAATGCGTTGAGCATGCACCGCCGGCAGGGCACACAACGCGAAAAGCAAGCCCGCAATGATCTCTTTCAAGACCCCCCTGGCGAAATTCGCTCGCTTCTCATCAAGCTTGCCTCCCGTTTTCATGTGCCCACTCACGTCCGAGACTTCCTAACTCGGTCATGCGTCCGCTTTGGGATACGCTCGAGCGCCAAGCCTTGGTAGCATAATTGAGATGTGCCCGCCCCGCTTAAACTCGTGATTGCTCTACCGAAGCTTCGTCATCTGACGGAGGCCGAGGCCGCGCGTCGCCTGGGCATCACGCGGGCCGAGTTCGACGAAGCCAATCGCTTCGCGCTCGTATGCTTCGCCGACCCCGATCCAGAATTTCCGGCGCGCGCTTCCTGCGACGCCGAACGCGAAGCCGCGCGCGATCGCATGCCGAAGAAGATGGCCGAGCGGCAGCGCAAGGCTGAGCTCGAGTCGCGTAAGCGTTGAAACGACGACGGGCGCCGAAGCGCCCGCCTGGTTCAAGACGTTCTGTGAGCCTTACGTGCCGGCGCCCTGCGAGACTGCTTCTCCGTCATACGCCGGCACCCCTGGCACCGCGCCACAGCGTGAGCTGACCGCACGTCAGTTGTTGCGCACGGCGGAGAATGGAAGCGACAATGTGCAGCCATCCCCCAAGGTGGTCGTCAATCGGCCTTCGATGCCCTGCCCGGTCGGATGGTAGGAATCGATCGTGGCGGCGTGCGCCGGAATATTTTCATCCGGTGAAGTGGCGCTGAATTGTCCCGTGAGCTTATACAGCCTGCCCAAGTGAGTTAGCGAGCCCGTCACCATGAAGACAAGGCCGACATGCGCGGTGTCAGTAAAGGTGAACGTGAGCGTCGACGCCGTGTCGGCGGTCTGCGTGACGGTGAGACCATACCTGCCGCGGACATGGGCATCGTTGTCGCCAGCATTTGCGCAGCCGGAAACGGTTCCCGAGATCGATCCCGAGTAATTTCCGGCAAGCTGATATGCCGTGAGCGTCTGCCGCTGGACAGTCTTTGTGACCGTCGGGCCGCCGGTGAGCGCATACGTCACTGTTGCGCTATAAATGTCGTTCGGCACGAACGAAATCGTTCCGACTGACGCAACGGTCAACTGCGCCGAATTCCACGGCAATCCGAAGTAAGTTCCCGTGGTCGCAGTAAGTGAGCCGTTGTAGTTGCCCGCTACGTCCTGCTTGAGTGTCGCTGTGTACCACGTCGGCTTGTTGTCCGTCCCATAGATGAAGAGCGCAAGAAACTGAGTGGTGTCACTCTGCACAAGAAAGACGCCCCACCCGGATTCGGCAGGATTGTAATAGACGTCCGTGTATTCCAAAGCATCGGCACGCGCCGTACACATCAGAAGCGCGACAATCAGGATGAACTGTTTCAGCATCGCTTTCCCCTTTTGAAGTTATAGAGCAACTGTCGATGCACCTGTGTATCCCGCAATGCTCCGCTCGACGCTCGAGGCGCGACACGAAGCACGAACACTTCGGCTCGCAATAAACATCATTAGGACTGGAACTTGAAACCCTTCAAAGCTCTCAGGGTCGAGAGGAGGCAACAGTCTGCCGAGGCGAACAATGGCAGGTTATAGATCAATGGTAAAGCTGGATAACATCACAACGGGTTGTTCAGATTTATTCATTTCCGACCGCGGATTCCTACTGCTGGATTTCCTGACCACAACTCCGGCGGAGACGCACTCTGCGCGCCGCGCGTGCAAGTGAAGTGGCTCCGTCGCACGCTGCCCAAAGGATTTGCAGCGCGCCCGAGGCCGCCTCGCATCGCGGCTGCGAGGCCGCAATGCCGGTGTCCGCGCATGGGGGCCGCGAGGGAGGTCGAGACGTCCGGCACGCATTGCGCGCGCGCCTGCGGCGGTTCTACGCCGTTGTCCCCAAATAGCAAGGACATGCCCCTACGACGCACGCGCGGAGGTCGGCCTCGACGCAACAATACCTGGTTCATTTCTGTGAGAACCAGCACGTGCATCTGCCCACGCGTAGAGACATTAAACGCTTTTTGACTCGCCTCGGAACGTCCGATCTCCTCGGGTGGGGCGCCGTCGCCGTGAGTGCGTTTTTGGTTGCGTATCTCTACTTCGCACGGCGATAGCACGCGACCGCAGTATCAGAAACTTGCGGACCTCGTCGACGGTGCCAGGAACCGAATCACAACCTGCTCTCGCTCGAACCAGCATGGTGGTAATCAATCTGCCGCAGTTAAGCGGTAGTAGACACATTGCCATCGCGACCGGCGGTTGCATCGATCCGTCATGCGGCATGCCGTACCTTGCCATAGACCCATAACGTTGAAGGTCTTGCGTGGGGTGGCGGAGCGGTGTCAATACTATGCGGAACCGTGCGCCCGGGGAGACAAGGCTATTCGCTCCCGCGCAAAGAGTCGGTACGCCAGCGAACGGAGCGCGGTCGCGTACGCCGTGTACCTTGCCGATATGGCCGTGGACAACGGGATGCCGAAGAATGTGTCGATAACGGGCGCGCGCTCCGAGCTTGGGCGCGTCCTCGCCTCGCAACGAGTACCCGCCGGCGCCGTGGGTGCGCACGTCAATGTGGCGGGGCAGCACGCGAACACGCTGCTGCACGACGGGCACGCCTGGGAGAATTACGCTCGCGTGGCGCTGGCGGGCGTTCGGCGTGCGCTCCGCGCGGCCGAGGCGGAATGCGCCTCGTTCCTCGTGCACGCGAGCTTTGCTTTTGTCCGGAGCGTGGAGCAGGGCCACAGGTTAGCGGAGCCGCTGGGTGCCGCTGCCGACGTCATCCTCGAATGCGAGAGGCTTGCGCTCGCAGGCGCCGTGCCCGCCTGCGTCGTTCGCCTGGGCTATCTATACGGACCGGATAGCGCGGACCTGCGCGCGTATCGCACGGCATTCCGTCTCGGCCGGCCGTACTGGTGCGGACCGCCGAAAGCGCTGCAATACCACCTTCACCAGGACGATGCCGCCGCGGCCCTGCTAGCTGCAGCGCGGGCGCACCACGCAGGCCGGGTCTTTTACGCCACGGACGGCCGCCCACTCCCGTTTCGGAAGCTGATGGACGCGTTCGCGCACAGGGTTGGCCGGAGCACGCCGCTCCATTTGCCGCTTTTCGCGAAGCCGCTGGCCAGGGTGATCATCCGCGAGGAGCACATGCAGCAGACCGCGCTCACGATGCCGCCGCGCGCGCCGTCGCCGCGCGTTCCCCGCTGGAAGCCGAAATTCGGCGACTATCGCGAAGGATTCGATCAGGTCATCGAAGCCTGGGGCGAATGATCCGGACGGCGGCGCAACGATGCTCATCGCGACGCGACAACGAAGCGCGGCACTGCAGTTCGGACCCTCGCACCGTTGCGTTACGCCTTTTTCGCCATTTTCGCCGCGCGCTTGGCGGTTCTTTTCACAGCCGGTGTGCGCGTGGTCTTCTTGGCTGCTGCCACCGTGGTCTTCCGCGCGGGCTGCCGTCCGGACACCTGCTTCACTGCGCGCTTCGCCACTCTCTCCACGGCAGCGACTGCTCCGCGTACCGAGTTCTTGACGGAATTCATCGCGTCGTGCGCGGCCCCGCGGACCTTTCGTTCCATCGGGCCTTGCGCGGCCTCTTGCTCCGCTTTCGATTTATGGCGCAAATCGGCACCGTGCGCGCGCTTGTAGGTCTGGATGTCCTTGAACTGCCCGCTCTCGTCGCGCACGGCGTAGAGCTTGGTGCCGGTGCGGCTTCTCATCGTGGTGCGGCGCGTGGCCATGGTCACTCCTCTCGTGGTTGGCGGTGAAGCCCGGCGCCAGAAAGTCGCGCCGGACTCGATTCTAATTGCTCGGGGCTCGCGACGTCGTGCGCCGATAGACCCTGCAACATTGGCTTCGAGCGACTCGTTTCAGATGCGGTCTGCCCCTCGCACTGACGACGCATCCAACTTAGATCCAGCGCGACGGGGATGCATCCGGACTCGGGCGGCGCCCGGCGCGGCCAGGCAGTCCGATTCACTTGCGCCGCCGCTTGATGCTCCATGCCACGAGGGCGATCGCAGCCACGATCAGCAGCACGGGCAGCCACAGTCCGGCGTATCCGCTGCTCTCCATCATCCCGCGATTCATCACGCTGTTGTTCTGGGCGAAAGCGGACTGCGTGGCGAGCATGGGTAGCGTACCCAATGCAATTGCAAACGAGGTCTTCATGACTTCTCCAATCGTAGATTGAAACGCGGCGTGCGACGTCCTTACGCCCACCGCCACGAAGCTTCTCGCATGCAAGAACCCGTGTCTGTGCGGCAGCGGACACGTCGGGCACCGCGTTTGACCTGCGTCACCCGGCGAGCTGCCGCGGGCGCTGCGGGCGCGAGCGAGGCTGCGAGCTACGCCTCGGGCTACACTCCACGGCAAGGGAGAACGCCATTCATGACCGTCCGCCATCGCGAACGACATCGCACCGACCGCATCGGCTGGCTGCGCGCTGCCGTGCTGGGCGCTAACGACGGGATCGTGTCGACGGCGAGCCTCGTGCTCGGTGTGGCGGCCGCGCACGGCACGCACGCCAGCGTCATGGTGGCGGGCGTCGCGGGCCTGGTCGCGGGCGCGATGTCGATGGCGGCGGGCGAGTACGTCTCGGTGCAATCGCAGGCAGACTCGGAGGAAGCCGCCCTGAGCGTGGAGCGGACCGAGCTGGCGGCAGATGACGCCGGCGAGCGCCGCGAGCTGACGGCGATCTACGTCGGCCGCGGCGTCGAGCCTGAGCTTGCCAAGCAGGTCGCCGACCAGCTGATGGCGCACGACGCGCTGGGAGCGCACGCACGCGACGAGCTCGGCATCTCGGAGACGCTGAGCGCGCGGTCGATCCAGGCTGCGTTCACCTCCGCGGCGAGTTTTGCCGTCGGTGCCGCCATGCCGTTGGCCGCCGTCGCGGCCGTTCCGGTGGAAAGCCTGATTCCCGTGGTCGCGGGAACGTCGCTGGTATTCCTTGCGCTGCTGGGTAGCGTCGCCGCGCGCGTGGGCGGTGCGCCGGTGATGGCGGGAGCGACTCGCGTGACGTTCTGGGGGGCGCTCGCGATGGGCCTGACTGCCGGCGTCGGCGCCCTGTTCGGCACCGCCGTCTGACGACGACGTCACGCAAGACCGATGTTCGGCGCATCGTCATGCGCGAAACGCCCCTTGACGAAAGTGATGTGGTAGCAATTGATGATCTCGCGCGTTGCCGCAAAGGTCTCGAGCGCGCCTGCCAGGTAATACAACCAGCATCGGCGGAACTTCTCGTTGAAGCGGGCAGGATATCGCGCGTATGCGATTCCACCGGGTCTCCAGATTGCTTCGCCACCGCTCGACGGTCTGGTGATAGTGGTAAGAGCGGTTTCCACCGCGCGCACGTCAAGGCCGTGTTTCTCCATGAGCAGCAGCGTCTCGGACAGGCTGGGAATGTAGCCGCCGGCAAAGATGTGCTTGATGGTGCAGTAGTTGGTCGGCCGCTTGCGGATGTTGAACGTTGCCGAGACGAGCCCGCGTCCCCCGGGGCGGAGGCCGATCGCGATGCTTCTTATCCATTGCGCGTGGTGCATGCCTTCCACCACGCCGATGATTCCGGAAATCCCCTCGATGGCGAGGCGGTTGACGCCGCGCCGGTCACTGTGGTGCGTTGCCGACTTGTTGTTCATGCTGAATGCCACCCAGCTCAACTGGACGGCAGCCGCACGCCACCACACGCGCTGTTCGTCCGCGCCGCTCATCCCGCGAGGCGCCTTGCCGCGATCGTCGTGTTTCGCGCCTCCTACTTCTTCGCGTCCTTGGCGGCATCCTGGATGCCCTGACCCGCCTTCTCGATCTGCTTCCCCGCGCTTTCCACCGACTTGTCGATGGACTTGCCCGCGCGCTCGGCCGGACCTTCCTTCTTTTCGCACCCGGCAAGCCCGACCGCCAGGACTCCGATCGCCAGACAGGCGACGATCCCGTAACGAATGCCAACCATGCCTTCCCCTTCCGCCAAATAGACGACGATTCCCATTGCGAATGCTATCCAGGCCTTCGCCTTCCTGCCTTGACCAAGATCATTCGCCCAGCAACTCGCGACGGGCTGCAGCCCTTCGACGTGCTCGGCGCGTGCCTCGACCGGAATGCGGATCGCGGGACGGTCGGCGCGCCCGCCGGCGCGGCGTCGGCGTCAGCGGCGAGTGCTCGGTCGGGGCTCATCGCCTACCCCGCGCGGTTGGGGGAGCGATGGGCGGAACGGGATCACAGGCGTCCCATCAGGAACAGCACGATGACGATGACGAGGACCACGCCCACGATGCCGCTTGGAGCATAACCCCAGCTGCGGGCATGCGGCCAGGCCGGCAGTACGCCTAGCAGTATCAGGATCAGGACGATCAGCAGTATGGTTCCGAGGCTCACGGTTCTTCCTTTGGTTGGCGGCCGACGCGGTACTCGATCCGGGTAGAAAAGACGCGAGACCAAAGCGCTGCCGGTGTGACCGAAAGAGTAGAGCCGGTGTACCGTCATGTCTGTGCGCTACCGCACCGCGCTGTCGCGCCAATGCCTGCCGAATCGTGATCCGATACAGCGTTTCACCATAGCCATCCTGGATCTCGCACGAGGGCCAGGACGCGGGAAGGCGCGGCGCAAACGCGTGGCGCTGCGCTTCGCCACACAGCCAGCAGCAATTCGACGATGAGCCGGTATATCAAGCCCGCGGAACCGGTATAACAGGTCCAGCCACCACGACCCGTGTGAGGGGAAGGCGGAGGTACTGAACCGCAACCGCGGGCCGATGTGCTGGTTCAACGATACGCATCGCGCCACGCATAGGAAGTCGCGGCACACTTAGAGTCTCAAGCCACCCTCGCCAAGCTATTGAATATCAAAGTAGGAATAGCGCCCAATCCCCCTGGGGACGCCACACTAACTCGGTCTATCTCCGGTTACATAGGTAACTGTTTATACCGGCGGTGCGCGTCAAGATAGTTGTCGCGCCATTGACGCGCGTTCGAAGTTGAGCACCACCGACCCGACGGCCAACCAGTTGCGGATGCGCCCTGGGTCGAATCCGCGAGCATTCATCGCGCTCCGAGTCGATCGCGCCATGCTCTTGACCGAGCGGCCGACATGATGTCTCCCTTTGCTGCATAGATGCCGATCGCGGTATCGATGCTGCGCAGCGATTCTTCGGTTCGACCGGCAAGCGACAGCACGACGGCAAGCTCGTACGCCGTGTCGCCCTGCATGGTCAACGCGTCCGTCGGCTGTACCAAAGCCACCGCCGAGCGTGCCAAGGACTCCGCTTCGACCAGTTGGCCGGCCCGGGCAAGGATCGGCGCACGGACGGATTGCCACAATGCTTGTGATTCCACGTCGTCCACGGCCGCAGCATCTTCAGCGATTCGCGAGAACACCATTGCGTCGTCGTCGCGACCCATTTCGCGGATAGCTCGCGAAATGAGCGCGGCAGTGGTCGACATGTAATACGTCTCGCCTGCGCCCTTCAAGAATTCGAAATCGGGCATGGCGTCGCGCAACGCGCCCGCGAGGTCCCCAGCGATCAGCTCCACGCACAGGACGTCGCAAGCCGTGGCAGCCGCCGATAGGCTGGAGCCGAGTTCGCGGAGCAGGGCGCGGCCGCGTCGATAGCAGTCACGCGCCGTGTCCACCTCGCCGTTCATGGCGCGGAGCTGTGCCAGCATGCAAAGGACCTTGCCTTCGGACATCCGGTCGCCCGACGCCTGACCGAGCACGCGCTCGCAGAATTCGATCGCCTGGGGCACCGGCATCGGCCCCAGCAGCGCGCCGCTCGCCAAGCCGACCGCGTTGCGCACCGCCCGCTGTGGCCCACCTGCCAGCATGGTCATGCGTCATCGAACGGCTGACCGCGTCGTTGGCCAGTTGATAGCGGGCGGAGGATCCATGGATCATTCCGATCATGCGCCAGGCTCGCGCCAATTCGCGGTGAGCCTCTTCCGCCTCCAGCAGCGGAATCGCCCCGTTCAGGATGCGCAAGCCTTCGTCATTCGAGGCGCCCGGCTCGGCGTTGAAGAGACGGACGCGCATCCGCATGATCTCGGCTGACACTGCAATCGAGCGATTGCCGGCTTCTTCCGCCGCCTTCTGTGTTTCAGCCAGCACAGTGAGCGCTTCAGAGAAGGCGGCAATCTCGAGCAGTGCCTCGGCAAGCTGAATGAGAAGAGCCGGTCGTGTGGGGTCGTCTTGACCGAGCAGTGCCACCGCGCGCCGATACAGGTTCGCAGCGGCGCGATAATCGCCGCGCATAGCGGCACGCCGGGCCGCGGCGGTCAAACGGCGCGCGGCATCGGTCGCGATGGCCTCTTCCGTTTCGTTCGGTGAGCCGAGCTCGCACACGTAGCGGTACGCCTGTTCGAGGTGGTAGCCCAGGATTTCCTCGAACTCGAGGCCTCGCTCATGCTCGGCGTTGACCCGATCGGCCCAACGCACGAACGCGAGGTGCAATTGCGCGCGCGTCCGCTTCAAGAGTCCGTGATAGGCGGTGTCGCGCACCAGGTGATGCTGAAAGCGGTAGACAGAGTCGGAACCCAGTGCCGAGGCCGGGTGAATGAACTGCCTGCGTGTCAGCGTCGCCAGATGCTCCCCAACATGCGGGCGCAGCGCGTCGGGCAGCAGGCTCGCGACGGCCAGTTGCGGGAACTCCAATCCGATCACCGCCGCGGCCTCGGCCGTCGCACGCACGTCGCCGGGAAGTTGATCCAGCCGCGCTTCGAGCAATGCATGGATTGTCGGCGGTATCGAAATTTCCAATCGGTCGTGGGCGCACATCCACCGGCCATCCTTCATGTGCAAGGTGCGACCGTCGATCAGCATCGACAGCATCTGCTCGACATACAGGGGATTGCCCTCCGCCGCCGCAAGTACACGCGAGGCAACGCCCTCCGGCAGGCCGGCGCCGAGCACGTTGGTGATGACTTGGGCCGCCGCCACATTGTCCAGCGGTCGCAGCACGAGATTCGCCTCCTTGGGCTTCGTGCCCCACTCGGGATGCGCTTCGATCAGATCGTGGCGTGCCGTGGCGAGCAGCAGGATCGGTGCGTGGACGACGCTGTCGCGCACATGCGCGAGCAATTCGAGGAGAGCGACTTCAGCCCAATGGATGTCTTCGACGATAATCAGCAGAGGCGCGGTGGCCGCCACCGACTCGAAGAACTTGCGCGCCGCCCAGTTGATCTCACGCAACGGAAAATTGGCGGTGGCAAGACCGATCGCGGATGCCAGACGCTCAGCCACGTCGGTCTGCCCGACGAGTGCCCGCACCTTGGTGCGCGCCTGGTCTGGGAAGTCGTCCTCACGGATATCCGCCGCCTGCCTTACCATTTCAACGAGCGGCCAGAAGGTGATGCCGTCGCCGTACGGGAGGCAGCGGCCGCGCAGGACGTACGCGTCCGTGGCAATACGCCGGATGACTTCGTGCACCAGCCGCGACTTGCCGACACCCGCGTCCCCGATCACGGTGACGAGCATCGCGCTCGTGCTGTCGCGTGCCTCGCGGTACGCAGCGGCGAGTGCTGCCAGCTCGGTGTCGCGGCCGACGATGGGTGTGTCGACACGCCGCACGTTCCCCTCGATGCCGCCTACCGAGATCAGGCGGTATGCTGGAACGCGCTCGGCTTTGCCCTTGAGCTCGAGCGATGCGACCGGCTCGGCAGCGATCGCGTCGCGCACCAGCTGGAACGTGACTTCGCCGATGTAAACCTCGTTCTCGGGCGCTGCCTGCTCGAGTCGCGCCGCAACATTGACGGCGTCACCCGTGACGAGCTTCTGTTGCGCATGAGGATCGGCGCTGGCGACCACTTCACCCGTGTTGACGCCGGTGCGGGTGCACAGCGTCACGCCGTAACGGGCATTGAGTCCTACGTTGACCTCCGCCAATGCCGATTGCATGCCCGCCGCGGCGCGCACTGCACGCAGGGCGTCGTCTTCATGGGCGCGCGGCAGGCCGAACACGGCCAGCACGGCGTCGCCGATGTACTTCTCGATCTTGCCGCGGTGACGCGCGATCTGCGCCGCCATGGCGTTGAAATAGCGTTCCTTGATTTCATGCAGCGCCTCGGGATCGATCTGCTCGCCCAGCGCCGTCGAGCCCACGAGGTCGGAAAAGACGATGGTGACGGTCTTGCGAGTCTCATGAGGCGGCACTGTACCCGGCGTCACGTCGAGCCGCTCGCCACAATGCCCGCACCTCTGGAAATTTGGTGGATTGGTCCCGTGGCAACGCTTGCACGTAATCACGGCAACAAGTCTACAGCGCGCCTTCCTTATCCATTCGTGCATCCTTTCGCATGCACGCGAGTCTAGGCAGGTGCCACCACTGTCCACCATGCCAAGATCACGACCACGCACCACAGTGCCAGCCGCAGCCTGTACGTAGCGATAGGACTCATGTCAGGATCGGAGCCGCGGCATGTCCTCGATAACGTCGACCCCGGTCTTCGGGGGTTGACGCACTTACGCCGCCGGCCCCGCATACGTCGCAGTGGTCTTCGTACATCTTCCGCATGAGAGCAGGTTGTTGGGCTTGGGACTTCCCGCCGTCAACTATCGGAGAAGTCGCGTCGGACTTGGTTGCGGCGTCGAAGTGCGCCGCGCAAGTGATCCATCTTCCCGCGCAGCATCGGCGTTATGGTGAATAGGGAAGCATGTCGCTGGCGATCGACATCCACCAATTCCTCGTCAATGAGATCTAGCAGGTTGTCGGCATCGCACAGAACGCGATAAAGGACGGTTCCAACAGCGCCTGCCGTGGCCATGTCCTGGGCCACTTCCAGTTTCTTTAGGAATAGCTTGATCGCGGCGGCTGCAGTAACGAGGCTCATGCGTTGCCAAAACGGAACCGCGTCGAGCGGCCCTATTCCACAGCAAGGGGCGTGCCGTCGTCCAAAATCACCGCAAATTCAATCCTATGCTTCCAGCATGCGGGGTTTGTGTAAGGTTTGCTGACACCTGAAGTGACATGTCCGCTCCGCTTGTCATGGCAATACCTAGCTCCGTCATCTGACGCGCCTCCTCGGAAGCGACGATAGAGCGAACGCCGGACAACTCGTTCCGCGCGGGCGTGATCACCATCGACGTGACCGACCCGCCGCATGAGCGGCGGGAAATGTTTCGCTGACGAGATCAAGCGCTTCCTCGCGCAAGCCTAGGCAGGTCTCGTCCAGTTGTCTCACGTCACATCAGTGCCGCGTATCGGATTCACCTTCACATATACGTCCGGCCGAAGCACGCGCGAGCCGAGTCGCGGCCTTAGCCCGGCGCGTCCGCCATTCTTCGTCCTTCGGTGGTCGAGCATGACCCAACGACGTTGAGCCTGGTCAAACCAGGCTCCCCGGCCGCATGTTTCACTCGACGTTTGGCCGCGATCGAAACAGGCGGCTGCGTACACTGCGCCCGATGCCCACATTCCGCCACCCGCGCGTCGTCCTTGGCATCGTGGCCATTGGCGCGCTGTCGATCGCCGCCGTTGCGTTGCTCGCACGCCGCGGCGCGGCAGTAGACGTCGCGCGCGTCGAGGCAACTCGCATCACTCAATCGGTCGTCGTGAGCGGCCGCGTCCTCGCAACCGCAAAATCCGACATTGGCGCCACCATCACGGGTCGCGTACAAGCGGTCATGGTCGATGAGGGCGATCATGTGAAGACGGGTGCACTGCTGATCGAAATCGAGCAGGCGGAATTGGTTGCCGCGTTGGCCCAGGCGCGCGCGGCGGAGGCCGCGGCGCAAACGCACATCCAGCAATGGCGCGAGGTCGCAGCGCCGAACGCCGGCCAGCTGCTTGCTCAAGCCGATGCGAATTATCGCGTCGCAGAACGTGATGCCGCGCGCCAGGAACAGCTGTTCAAGCGGGGTTTCATCGGCGAAGCACGCGTCGACGAGGCACGCCGCTCCACTGCCGTTGCTAAGAGTCAACTGGAATCGGCAAGGTCGACTGCGATGGCGAACAGCGCGACCGGCGCTGAACGCCGGCTGCTCGAGGACCAGTTGACGCAGTCGGGGGCTGCGCGCGATGCCGCCGCAGCCAAACTTGCGCAAACAAGAATCGTGGCGCCGGCGGACGGCACGATCCTCGACCGCAGCGTCGAGCCCGGTGATATCGCGCAGCCGGGCAAACGATTGATGACGCTGGCGCAGGATGGGTCTACGCGCCTGACCGCGCTCATCGACGAGAAGAACCTGGCGCTCGTGAAAATCGGACAGGTGGCTATCGCCGCCGCGGACGCCTTCCCGGGACAGCGCTTCGCCGCCACGCTCGACTACCTCTCGCCCGGCATCGACGCGCAACGCGGCACCGTCGAGGCGAAATTCCGCGTTCCCTCGCCGCCGGCGTTCCTTCGTTCGGACATGACCGTCTCGATCGACATCGGCGTGGCCGACAAGGACAACGCGCTTGTCGTACCGGCGGACGCCGTGCGCGATGCGGGGCTTCCCGAGCCGTGGGTCCTCGTCGTGCGCAATGGCCGCGCGGAACGGCTCCCCGTGCGGCTGGGAGCGCGCACGCCGGCGCGCGCGGAGATCGTAACCGGCGTCAGCGCAGGTGACGACATCATCGTGACGCCGGGGATCGAGCCTAGCCAGCGCGTACGCGCGCGATAGCCGAAGGCGTCCTGCGTCATGCCGTTCGAATGGGTGGTCGCGCTGCGATTCCTGCGCGAGGGACGTTTCCAGACGACACTCATCGTCGCTGGCGTGGCGGCCGGCGTGGCCGTCTTCATTTTCATTACGGCGCTCGTAAACGGCCTGCAGGCCAACACGATCCGGCGCACGCTCGGCACGCAGGCGCACATCGTCGTGCGGCCTGCCGAGGAAGTCGCGCAGGCACAAAGGGCCATCGAGCCAAGTGCGGAGCCGATGCCGCGAATCGAAGCGCGCGCCCAGCGATTGCGGTCGATCGATCAGTGGCAGCCGCTCGAGCAGGAACTCAGCCGTACACCGGGCATTGTAGCTGTCTCGCCGATGGTGTCCGGACCGGGGTTCGCCGTGCGCGGGGATGCCAGCAAGTCGATCGCGATCGTCGGGATCGACCCTGCTCGCTACAACCGCATCGTGGCGATCGGCGACAAGCTGGTCGTTGGTGAATTCCGCGTGCAGGCAGGAGAGGCCGTGCTTGGTCGGGATCTCGCGCAGGATCTGGGTATCGGCGTCGGCGATCGCGTGCGCATCATCACGACCGACAATGAGTTAGTCACGGCGGACACTTTTACCGTCACGGGCATGGTCGACCTCGGCGTGCGTGAACTCAACCGCCGCACCGTCTACGTCGGCTTGCGCACCGCGCAGAACTTGCTGACGCTTCCCGGTGGCGCATCGCAGCTCGACCTGACCGTAACGGACTTGTTCGCGGCCGAGCAGATCGCGCAACTGCTGGCGGCGAAAACCGGTCTCGCCGTCGAATCCTGGATGAAAACCAACGAGCAGCTGCTGGCAGCGATCAACGCGCAGACCGTCACCACCCGGATGATCCGGCTGTTCGTCGTCGCCATCGTCGTGCTCGGTATCGCTAGCGTGCTGGTCGTCTCCGTCGTGCAGAAGCGACGCGAGATTGGCATCCTGCGCGCGATGGGCACGCCGCGCGCCAAGGTCCAGCGCATCTTCCTGTTGCAGGGCGCGATCGTGGCGATGACAGGATCGGTGATCGGCTGCGGGTTGGCCGCGACCATGATGGTCGTGTTCCTGAAGCTCGCACGCAATGCCGACGGCACGCCCCTGTTCGAACTCGCGATCTCGCCGCAATTGTTCGTCGTCGCCAGTGTTGGCGCCGTCGTGTGCGGCCTGCTGGCTGCGGCGGCGCCGGCGCGGCGGGCGGCCGCGCTCGATCCCGCGCAGGCGATCCGGATGTGACGATGGCCGCGCCGCTGTTCGAACTGTCAGGCATCCACAAGAGCTACGGCACCGGGACCGAGGTCGAGGTCGAGGTGCTGCACGGAATCGACCTCTCCCTCGCGACAGGCGAGTTCGCCGCGTTGATCGGACCATCCGGATCGGGCAAGTCGACCCTGCTCAACGTGATCGGCCTGCTCGAGCCGCCCTCCGCCGGGTCCTACACGATCATCGGCCGGGAGACGTCCGCGCTCGCCGACGCCGAGATCACGGCGCTGCGCGGCCGTACGATTGGCTTCGTGTTCCAGTTTCACCACTTGCTGCCGGCGTTTACGGCAACGGAGAACGTGCTGCTGCCGGGGCTCATCGCGGACGGACCCATTACGGCGGAACGACGCGAGGACGCACGCCGGTTGCTGCGGGACGTCGGCCTCGCTGAGCGTCTCGACTACCTGCCGCGCAAGCTGTCAGGTGGACAGCAGCAGCGCGTGGCCATCGCGCGGGCGCTCGCGCTCGCTTCGCCGCTGGTGCTGGCGGACGAACCGACGGGAAACCTCGATACCCATGCCGCCGACGAGATCTTCGCGCTCATGCGCCGGTTCAACCGCGAACGAAGAACCGCGTTCCTGATCGTCACGCACGACCCACGACTCGCGAGGCGATGCGATCGCATCATCGAGCTGGTCGATGGAAGGATCGCGAGCGACTGTGTGAACGACGCGATTGCCACCTCTGACGAGTGATCGCCGCGCTCGGCTGCAACGACTCCACGGCGCGTCGAATGCGGTTGGATAAGACAGCGGCCGCTCGAGCGGCAGCTCATGCCACTCTCGCCAAGCTCTTGAAGATCAAGGTGGAAATAGCGCCCGATCCCCTGGGGACGCCAACTCCACTAAGGAGTGGAATGCGGCAATACAGCTGCACCGTGTCCCGTTCCGGATCGAGTTCCACCCGGTCGAGGATGGAGCTCAAGAAGTCCCCCAGATCACCTCGGTCGTATAGACGCATCGCGGCGGCCAGGCGACTGATCATCTTTCGCACCTGGGCGTCGTGATTGGCCAGCGCTTGGGTGGTGCAGCATCAACGAGCGCAGCGTGCGATGGATGATCCGCGTCCTGTGTGGCGGTTATTTGAAACCACCACGCTCGGACTGGCGATCCTGAGCGATGCGCGGCGCAGCGACACCGCGAAGATCTGTTGATGGAGCGCCGAGCAGCGTCTCAGTCAGCGGAGGTTCAGTTGCCGAAGAACATCCCGAAGAGCATTCGGGCGATGTTCGATCGATTCCGACGACCGTCGACAACTGAGCAAGCTCAAGTGCGCCGCGAAAGTTGTCGACTCGACACGACGACTGCTGCAGATGACGCGCACGGATGAGTCGCCTGCGCGCCAACTCCGTGGATTCGCCCGTCGCAAGTTCTCAGGCAGTCGCGGTCGAGCGGAAGGGGCGGACGAGGGCAGGTCGCGGCGCTAGCGCAGCGCCGTCGCGTCCTCAGACCACCATCCATTGCCGGATCTCGGCGCTACAGGTCGATTGGTCGACCGATTGGATGCAGCGCCCTAATCAGCTAAGGCTCTCGCAAACGAAGCGGCGAAGACCGGTGCATTGATGCCGGACATATCCGCACGTTCCATCAGGTGTTCCAATTGGCACATGCGGCACTCGACGACCGGGGCGACACCGATTCGCAGGCACATTTGGGTCGACCTACTCCTCTACCCGACCCATACGTTGCCGATTGCGGCGGCCCCGGTGATGGTCGGCGCCGCACTGGCGGCGCGCGACGACGTGTTCGCGCCGATGGCTGTCGTGCTCGCTTTCTTTGGTAGCTGGCTCATTCATGTCGCCGGGCTCTTCACCGACACGCACGAGTTGCTGCGCCGGCATCCGCAAGCGGTAGAGCATCCCGATCTCACCAGGGCCCTGCAGGACGGCACGCTCAGCCTCGGCGAGATCAAGGTCGCGATCGCCGCGTGCCTCCTGCTCGCCGCCCCGGTCGCGGTGTGCTTCCTGGTCGTGGGCGGAGTGCCGGCCCTGGTGATCGGCGTCATGGGCGTGGTCGCAAGCTTCGGGTACTCGACAGGCCCGCGTCCCTACACAAGGCTCGGCATTGCCGAGCCAATATTCTTCGCGATGTTCGGGATCGTCGCCGTCGCAGGAACTTACTACGCGCAGATCGCGTGGCTCGCGGCAGCGGCCTCGCAGCCATTGCCTGGCCTGTCGGCCCTGCCCGCCGCGGCATTTCTCGCAGGACTGCCGGTGGGCGCGCTTGTGACCAACATCCTGCTCATCGACGACCTCGAGGATCGACAGTTCGACGCGAGCAAGGGATGGCGCACTCTGGCGGTCTGCTTCGGTCCTGTCGGAACCCGGCTGGCCTACTGCTTCTTCACGTTGCTGGCGTATGTCGAGCCCCTCGTTCTCTGGAGCGAAGGGGGGTACGGTGCATGGGTCCTGCTTCCCCTCGTGACGCTGCCCCTCGCATTGCGGATCCTGCCAATCGTACTGACTCACGAGGACGAGCCGACGCTCGAGCCGATGACCGCCAGAGCAGCGATGCTGACGTTCGTATACGCCGCGTTGCTGGCGATAGGCATCGCGGCTGGATAGCAGCGGCTACGGCTATTCGCTTACGTCATCGGGAAGCTGCCCAACAACGCAAGTCAAACGTCGGACGACTGTCTGCTTTCGGATGGGCTCGCCAGCCCAGGCTTCGAAGCGGCCGTTCCTTGCGTTGGCTCACCGCTAGCGATCAGCGGCCGACGAATAGATCGTCTTGCCTTCCTTGATCGTCTCCACGACCTTGATGTCCTTGATCGTCATGGCTGGCACCTTCAGTGGATTCCTGTCGAGGATCACGAGATCGGCGAGTTTGCCGGGGGCGAGCGTTCCCTTCGATCCTTCCTCGCAAGAGACTTGGTATGCTCTCGCCACCATGAACGACGCCTCGGAAAACCAACCAGATCATCCACGCGAAGCGCGCCTCTGGCGCGACGACGGGTGGACCGCGCGCGTCGTCAAGAACGAGGACGACGACGGGTGGGCGGTCGAAATGACCATGGACGGCGAGCCCGAGCCGGCGCTGGTCGGCCCCTGGACGATGGGCCGCGACAAGAAGAACCCGAAGCCGCTCGACGCCACTGCATTCCGCACGTTGGTCAAGACCGCACACGAGGTTCGCCGCCGGCATGAGCAGCACTTGCACGCGGTGCTGCACAAGCAGGTCATCGTGTCCAGCGGCAATGACGAGATCGTCGTGACGCTGGATGTCGTCGTCGAGGACGAGTCGGCTTCCGCTGTGCTCGCCGCAAGACCGGCGCGAGAGCCACACGCTGCGCCACTGGCGGAAGTTCGTGTCGCGGCGTCGTTCAAGTTGAACATCGCCAGCGCGCAGGCGTGGATCGCCGACGGCTATCGCCAGCCGCATTGATTCGGGGACGCGCCGCTACACGCCGGACGGGTCGTCGAGGCTTGCAGGGATTCGGCTCCAGGTCGCGGCAACGCCGCGACGGTCCTGTCAGCATAGACGATTGCTCCGGCCTGACCGCCTCAAATCGAGCGACTCAACAAACGGTCCAGCGAGATCCGACCCGGCCCGTATACCGCCAGCACGAGCATCAGCGCACCCCACAGCACGTGGTCCTTGAAGCCGGCGTCGCTGAGGTCGGGATACGAAACGACCGCCACGACGTTGAACAGGAAGAGTGCAAGCGCCGCAGCGCGCGTACCGAACCCGACGATCAGCAGGAGCGGCAACCCGAATTCCGCGGTCGTGCCGAGAAACGCCGCGGCTGCCGGCGACAGCAACGGCACGTGATACTCGTTCTCGAACAAGGCGAGCGTGATGTTCCAGTCCTTGATCTTGGTCAGCGCCGAAGCGAGGAACGCCCACGCGAGGTAGAGCCGGATGCCGAGCGCGAACAACGATTGCAGGTTGTCGATCATTTCCTCGGCACGCACGTATGCGCGGCCGGTGCGGGCGATGAGCGAAGCGGTGACCATGTCGAGCTCCGGGATGGGATGACCGATAGTCGCGCGGGCGTCCGAAACCTGTCAGCGAAGCGCGTCCAGGGTGCCGTTCGAGATCAGCGCGGCGAGCGCCGTGCCAACCGCGTAGGCGTCGTCGACCGCTAGCGCTTGACCGAGCGCACTCGCCAGGTCCTGCCCGCTTTGGAGCGCGGAGAGGAACGCGTAATCTGCAGTGCGCGATCCGCTCGATGATCGGGACATCGCCTTCGCGACGGATGAGCAGGTAATCGGGACCTGCGTTCAAGTCGACGCTCACGCTCTCGTCGTGATGCGCTTGCCAGATCCGCATGACCGGATGCGGCGAGAACAGGAGGCGGCACGACGGGCCGAGCGTGAACCGTAGCGCGGCGACGAGATCGGCAGGCACGGCCGCGAGAGCGGCGAGCAGATGCCCGGGTGAGGAGTCGTTGTCCGCGGCGCGCGCGGCCTCGTCCAACGCCCATTCGAGGCGTGCGACGTCCGTCAGATATGCGAGTTCCCTGCCATGGGGATACGTCGCGAGGAAGTCGGGGAAGTCGCCGCCGTAGACGTTGAGATCGCCGGCGTGCGACGGACTCGTTGCGACGAACGCGTCCACCGCGGCATGAAAGAACGCGTCGCCGACGAGCGCCCGCACCACCTTGTACGTCGCGCCGAGCGCGTTGCGATAGTTCGAGCGGATCGTGTTGCGGTAGACCGCGATGCGCCGGTCGCCATCACCGGGCGCGAGGATCGCCGCAGCGAAGCGCTGCTGCAATTCACGCAGTGACGCGGTCATGCTCGTCCATCTTCCGTTGCGCGATTGCGGCTTCGTCCTCGAGCACTCCCAGCGCAGGAATGTCGGTATCCCACTCGATCAGGGTCGGCGCCGGGCCGAAGCGGCGCAGCGCGCATTCATACAGCGCCCACACTTCCGGCGCAACGCGGGCGCCGTGAGTGTCGATCACGATGTCGCCGCGGTCCTCGAACCCGGCGAGATGGATCTCGCCCACGCTCGAAGGTTCGATCGCAGCGAGGTAGGCCTGCGCGTCGATAGCCGTGGTTGCGCGCGTTGACGTACACGTTGTTGACGTCCAGCAGCAGCTTGCAGCCGGTTCGCCTCGTGACCTCGCGCACGAAGTCCGCCTCGGCGAGCGTCGATTCCGGCGAACGCGTAGTAGCTCGAAACGTTCTCGACGAGGATGGTGCGGCTCGAGCGCGTCCTGCACCCGTCGAACGCGCGTGCACACGTGGTCGAGTGCTTCGGCGGTGTATGGCAGCGGCAGCAGGTCGTTGAAGTGCGTGCCGTCGACGCTGCTCCAGCACAAGTGCTCGCTTACGACGGCGGGCTCGACGCGACGGGCCAGGCGTGCGAGCTTGCGCAAGTGTTCCTTGTCCAGCGCGTCGGTCGAACCGAGCGACAATCCGACACCGTGCAGCGCGACGGGATAGTCGCTGCGAACGCGCAGCAATGAATCGAGGGCGGGGCCGCCGTCCGCGAAATAGTTTTCGCTGTGAACTTCGAACCAGGGCACGGCCGGCTTGCGCTCGAGCACCTCACGCACGTGCGGCGCCCGCAGGCCGATGCCGGCGGCAATGGGTAAGGGGAACGAAGAGGACAAAGCTCGGGATGGCGGCCAACGCATTGCGTCGGCCGCCGGTACGCGTTGTCGTCTACTTCGGCGCCATCATCTTGCCGCCCATCTTGTCGCACGTTCCCTTGGCGACGTACTTCCACTCGGTCGGATCGTTGTCCGTCTTGGCGCCGTGGCCCGCGCACGCGTGCTTCGCGGTGCCGCAGTCGTTCTGGCCGGCCTTCGCAACCCCGTAGCACTTCTCCGTTCCTTCCTTCTGCACGACGGGCTGCGCCGCAACCAGCGACGCAAAGCCCAGCGCAACGATGCCCGCGACAGCCGCCTGGATCCTGGCTTGGTGATTCATGTGACGCGCTCCTTTGAAGATTCTCGGTTTCTGGATGAGTGGCGACGCATCGCACGCGCCGTCCGCCGAATGGTCGCCCGTGCAGCCGATTCCTTACACGCAACCATGCGTGTAAGCGCGCCCCATGCTGCGCGACCAACGCCACAGTCCGCCTGGAACCAGCCGTGCGGCAACGACGTTCCAACCACACATCCAAGGAGACTTGCATCATGCGCTTCACCAGCACTGAAAAGACGACCTGGCAACGCCTCGCGGCGGCGGGCGTCGTCGCGTCCGTTGCGTTGATCGCCAACGTCGCATCCGCGGGCGAATGTCCCGCCGCCAGTCGGGTTGCCGACGGCAAGGGCCAGGCCATGGGCCCGACGCAGCCCAAGGACGTCACCGATGTCGTGCGCGCCTCGACGGACCTTTCGAAGGAACCCGCGAAGATCGGCGGACGCCAGTTCCGCCTGCGCGAATTGCAGATGCAACCCGGCGGCATCGTGCCGTGGCACAGCCACGACAATCGTCCGGCGATGATCTACATCGTGTCGGGTGAGGTGGTCGAATACGCGAGCAACTGCGCGGTGCCGATCGTGCACAAGGCCGGTGACATCGCGCCGGAAAGGAACGGCACCTCGCACTGGTGGAAGAACACGGGCAACGCGACGGCCGTCCTCATCTCGGTCGACCTCTTCCCGGTCGACGCGAAGATGGACGACCACATGATGTAGGCACGGCGGCGAGCCCTCGCAGCACGGTGGCCTCCCGGCAGCATCGTCCGGGCGGCCGCCGATTTCAAATCCGGATCAAGACACCATGAACATCGCCGGCACCTTGTCGCAGCCGCGAGCGAGCCGCTCTTTCGTGCGCTCGCTCATCATCGGGCTGACCGCCTTCCTCACCGTCGTCGATCTCTTCGGCACGCAGGCGATCCTGCCGTCGCTGGCCAAGGCTTACGGCGTCACTCCTGCCGCAATGGGGTTCGCGGTGAACTCGAGTACGCTCGGCATGGCCGTGGCCGGCCTTGCGATCGCGTTCTTCAGCCGCGGCATCGACCGGCGCAAGGGCATTCTCGTGAGCCTCGTCGTATTGGCGATACCGACCGCGTTGCTTGCGGTAGCGCCGAATCTCACCGTTTTCACGCTGCTGCGCGTTGCGCAAGGCCTCTGCATGTCGTCGGCCTTCGCGCTGATGCTATCGTACCTGGGGGAAGCCTGTACTCCCGAGGAAACGGCCGGCGCCTTCGCTGCCTACATCACCGGCAACGTCGCAAGCAATCTCTTCGGCCGCCTGATGGCGGCAGCGCTCGCCGACCATCTCGGCCTCGCCGGCAATTTCTATGTATTCGCCGCGCTCAATCTCGCGGGGGCCGTCCTCGTCTACTTCTACTTGCGCGGCACGTCGGCAATGCCCGTCATGGGTGCCAGCGGGCACTCGTCGTTTTCGGTGTGGCGCGAGCATCTGCGCAACCCCGCGCTTCGCGCGGCGTTCGTCATCGGCTTCTGCATCCTGTTCGCATTCATCGGGACGTTCACTTACGTGAATTTCGTCCTCGTGCGCGAGCCGCTGTCGCTGTCTCGCATGGCGCTCGGCTTCGTCTACTTCGTCTTCCTGCCGTCCATCGTGACCACGCCGCTTGCCGGTCACGCGGTCGCGCGATTCGGCGTGCGCCCCACGTTCTTGTCGGCGATTGCCGTCGCAGCGATCGGTCTGCCGATGCTGGTCGTGCCCCATCTAGCGGCAGTCCTCGCGGGCTTGGCGCTGGTCGGCGTCGGCACCTTCCTCGCGCAGGCCGTGGCGACCGGCTTCGTGGGCCGTGCGGCGACCGTCGATCGCGGATCGGCCAGCGGACTCTATCTCGCCTCGTACTTCGCGGGTGGGCTCGTCGGCAGCGCCGTGCTTGGCCAGGTATTCGACCATCTGGGATGGGGCGCCTGCGTCGCCGGGGTCGGCGTTGCGCTCGCAGTTTCCGCCGCGCTCGCCGGGCGGTTGAAGCTCGCACGCTAGTCTTTTCAACGGCCTGAAAGGCCAATACACGCAAAGGAGAAAGCATCATGAAGACACGCATTCCGTTCGGCGCCGCGCTGGTCGCGGCAAGTCTCGCCGTCTCGTCGAGCGCATTGGCGCAAGCCGCCGACGGCGTCATCAGGGTCAGGAGCGCCTACTCGATGGACGAAACCATCGTGCGCATCAAGGACGACATCGCGAGGAAGGGCATCATGTTCTTCTCGGCCGTCGATCAGCAGGCGCTCGCGGCGAAGGCCGGGATCGAGCTGCCGCCGTCGACCTTGCTCAGTTTCGGCAATCCGGCGCTCGGCTCCCAGTTCATCACCGCCAAGGGTGAAGCCGGGCTCGACTGGCCGGTGCGGCTCCTCGTGCAACAGGACGACCGCGGCAACGTGTGGGCGATCTACACGGACTTTGGTTACATCGCAAAGCGCCATGGCATCACGAATCGCGACGCGCAGTTCACCATGGCGTCGGGCGTGGTGCAGTCGATCACCTCGACCGTCAAGGCGAATTGATGGCGGAACGCTTCGACGGCATCGTCATCGGCACCGGACAGGCGGGCCCGTCCCTCGCCGTCCGGCTCGCCAACGCCGGCTGGCGCATCGCGATCGTCGAGCGCGGACGGTTCGGCGGCACGTGCGTCAACACCGGCTGCATGCCGACCAAGACGCTGGTCGCAAGCGCGTACGCGGCCCATCTTGCGCGTCGCGCGCATGACTACGGCGTCCAGGTGGGCGGCGTCACGGTCGACATGAAGGCAGTCAAGGCACGCAAGGACCGCGTCGCGGACGGGGCCAGCGCGAACATCGCTGCGTGGCTGCGCGCAACGGCAGGCCTGACCGTGATCGAGGGCCATGCGCGTTTCGAGTCACCGACGACGGTTCGTGTCGGAGACCGCATCCTGGAAGCCGATCGCATCTTCATCAACGTCGGCGCCCGCGCGACGATACCGCCAATGGGCGGGCTCGCAAGCGTGCCGTTCTTCACCAACAGCACCATCATGGACGTCGACTTCCTGCCCGATCACCTGGTCGTGATCGGGGGAAGCTATATCGGCCTGGAGTTCGCCCAGATGTACCGGCGCTTCGGATCGAAAGTGACGGTCGTCGAGCGGATGCCGCGGCTGATCGCCCGGGAGGATCCGGAAGTCTCGCAAGCCGTCGGCGACATCCTGAAGAACGAAGGCGTGTCGGTCGAGGTGGGTGCGGAGTGCATGGCCGTCGCGAAGGCCGGCGGCGAGATCGTCGTCGACCTGGACTGCGCCAGTGGGTCGCGATCCGTTCGCGGCTCTCACCTGCTGCTCGCCGTCGGACGCACGCCGAACACGGATGACCTCGGACTCGAGCTCGCAGGGGTTGCCAAGGACGCGCGTGGATACGTCACCGTCGACGACGGGCTTCGCACCGGCGTTCCCGGCATATACGCCCTCGGCGAGTGCAACGGCCGCGGCGCCTTCACGCATACGACGTACAACGATTACGAAATCGTCGCCGACAATCTGCTGAACGACGCAAACCGCAGCGTCCGCGATCGCATCGAGGCATATGCGTTGTTCATCGATCCACCGCTCGCGCGGGTTGGAACGAGCGACATCGAGGTGCGCAAATCAGGCCGCCCGGCGCTGGTCGGCATGCGTCCCATGTCGCGCGTCGGTCGTGCGGTCGAGAAGGGTGAAACCCAGGGATTCATGAAGATCGTCGTCGACGCCGAGACGAAGAGAATCCTGGGCGCAACCATCCTCGGGGCCGGCGGCGACGAGGCCATTCACGCGGTGCTCGATTGCATGTACGCCGGAGCGACGGCGGCCGACTTACGGAAGATGGTGCACATTCATCCGACGGTGGCCGAACTGCTGCCCACATTGGCGGGCGAGCTCGTCCCGTTCGCCTAGGTCTTGCGCCTGCAGTGCATGCGCTCGAAGGCCCGGCAGCCATGCCGGGCCTTTGTCATCGTGTGCGGCCGGCGAACCCGTCGATGCCCTGCGCAAGCTTCGGCGCGAGCTGCGCCGCGCCATCGTGGATGACGACGCCCTCGGTCGGGTCCAATGGCCGCTCCCAGGGCGCTCGCTTGATCATGCGTTTCGCATCGGCGTAGCCCGCCTGCCACCGTGCGCGAATGCCGTTCGGCGTGAAGTCGATGTCCTTGGTGTGATCTTCACCGTCGATGGACGGCGCGATGAGCCGCACCACGTGCATCGTCGTTCCGCATCCCCATGACGCGAGCTCGCGGACGTCGTCCTTGTTGCGCGTCGACTCGGGCATTTGCTTCGCAAGCTCCCGGATGACGTGGCGCAGGTGATGGATCTGCTTTTGGCGCGCGATGTGGCTGCGCGCACGGCTCGCGAACTGGATGTCCTTCTGCCGGCCCATCACCTGCCACAGCGTTTCGGGTTCCGGGCCTTCCGGGTTCCACATGTGCACGGTGAAGATCACCGAGTCGCGGCGCGGCTTGTCGTCGAGGACCGCTTCGATCGGCGTGTTGGAATAGATGCCGCCATCCCAGTAGGGATCGCCTTCGATGCGCACCGCGGGGAACGCTGGCGGCAGGGCGCCGGAAGCAAGCACGTGATCGAGATGCACCGTCTCGTCGCGGCTGTCGAAGTAACGCATCTCGCCGTTGCGCACGTTGACGGCGCCCACCGTGAGACGCGTGTGACGTCCGGCAATGCGCTCCAGGTCGACGAGGTCGGCGAGGGTGTCGCGCAGCGGCGTCGTCGAGTAGTATGCGGCGCGCTCGACGCCGAGCGGTGCATGCGCCGAGACCCACGCGAACGGATTCGGCACGAAGAACGGCCGGATGCCGAACGCGACGGTGGCCAGGTTGCCGCCCTGGTGCTCGACCCGCGACCAGAAGGTTCGCAATTTCTCGAGCCGTTTCTCGGGGTGGTTGCCCGCGATGAGCGCCGCATTGATGGCGCCGATCGACGTGCCGATCACCCAATCGGGCTCGATGCCCGCCTCGTGCATCGCCTCGTACACACCTGCCTGGTAGGCGCCGAGCGCGCCCCCGCCTTGCAGCACGAGCACCGCTTGGCCCGGCAGCGACCCATTGGGTCCTGCCGATCCGTTGCCATTCTTGCGCCGGGCTGCCATGGCTATTGCGCCGTCCAGCCGCCGTCGACCGGGATGATGGCGCCGGTGAGGGATGCCGCGGCGTCCGAGGCAAGGAATGTGGCAAGCGCCGCGATCTCGTCCACCTGCACGAACTTCTTGGTGGGCTGCGCGTGCAGCAGGACGTCGTTGATCACCTGTTGCTCGGTGAGGCCCCGCGCCTTGGCGGTATCGGGGATCTGCTTCTCCACGAGCGGCGTCCACACGTAGCCCGGGCAGATCGCGTTCATGGTGATGCCGTGCTGCGCCACTTCCAGCGCGACCGTCTTCGTCAATCCCGCAATGCCATGCTTGGCCGCGACATACGCGGACTTGTACGGGCTCGCGACGAGTGCGTGCGCCGACGCGATGTTGATGATGCGTCCCCACTTCTTCGCCTTCATGCGCGGGAGCGCGAGGCGGACGGTGTGGAACGACGCGGACAGGTTGATCGCGAGGATCTGGTCCCACTTTGCAACCGGGAACTCGTCGACCGGCGCGACGTGCTGGATGCCTGCGTTGTTCACGAGGATGTCGACGCCGCCGAAGATCTCCAACGCATTGCCCATCATCGACTCGATGGCGTCGGGTCTGCTCATGTCCGCGTTGTCGTAGCGCACCGTGACCCCGTGGTCGCTCGCAATCGACGCGCGGATCTTCTCGATTTCCCCGGCGTCGCCGAAGCCGTTGAGCACGATGTTCGCGCCCTGCGCGGCGTACGCGCGCGCGATTCCCAGTCCGATGCCGCTCGTCGAGCCGGTGACGAGGGCCGTTCTTGTGTGCAGCATGAAAGTCGCTCCCTTGGTGAATTGATATGACGACTGCGATGAGTCTGTGCGTTGCGGCCAACCCTTACGTGTAAGCAATCGGGTTCGTCCGCGACCTATCGCCAATTGGCTTGCGGGGAGGGGACGTGAAGACGATTGCGATCGTGGGCGGCGGCTTTGCGGGAACCGCGTTGATGCGGGCGCTCGACGGCAAACTGCCGCCGGGTCACGAGCTCCTGATGATCAGCGACGAGAGCTACACGACGTTCAACCCGATGCTTCCCGAGGCGGTGGGCGCGTCGGTGTTCCCCGAGCAGGTCGTCGCGCCGATCCGGCAAATGATCAAGCGCGCGCGATTCGTGATGGGACGGGTGACGGCGGTCGATCCGAAGGAACGGGAGATCACCTGCGACACGCTTGCCGGCGTGGTCACGCAGCGGTACGAGCATGTCGTGCTCGCGCTCGGCAACCGTGCGCGGCTCGATCTTCTTCCCGGCCTCGCCGAGCACGGCATTCCGCTCAAGACGGTTGGCGACGCGATGCACATTCGCAATACCGTGCTGCGGCGGGTCGCTCGCATCGAGCTCGAAGCCGACCCCGCCATCCGCCGGCGGCTCGGCCACTTCGTGGTGATCGGCGGCGGGTTCTCGGGCGTGGAAACCGCAGGAGAGCTCGTGGATTGTCTGCGCGGCATTCGCCGCTACTACCCTCGCGTTCGCCCGGACGAGCTTTCGGTCACGCTGATCCAGGATCAGCCGCGGCTGTTGCTCGAGCTTTCCGAACGCATGGGACGAGCGGCGCATGCCTCGCTTTCTTCGCGCGGCGTCCGCGTGCGCGTCAACACGCGTGCGAGGTGCATCGGCGAGCGTGGCGTCATGCTCGCGACGGGCGAGTTCATACCCGCGGCAACAGTGATCTCGACGATTGGCACGAGGCCCAACCCGCTCGTCGAACGCATGCCGCTACCGACCGAGCGCGGCCGCATCGTCGTGAATCCGGATCTCTCGGTGACGGACATGCCGGGCATTTGGGCGGTCGGCGATTGCGCGCTCGTGCGCAATGCGTTCGACGACAGGATAGCGCCGACGACCGCTCAGTTCGCGGTTCGCGAGGCGCGGTGCGCCGCAGCCAACATCCTCGCGACGCTCCAAAGCCGGCCGACGCGGGCGTTCCGTTATCGGACGCTTGGCACGATGGCCGCGATCGGGCATCGAAGAGGCGTCGCTGAAGTGTTCGGCGTGCGCATCTCCGGCGTGCCTGCGTGGCTCCTGTGGCGCGCGTACTACCTCTCGCAGATGCCCACGCTCGGGCGCAAGGTTCGCATCTTCGTCGAGTGGACGTGGGGCATGTTCTTTCCAAATGACATCACGCACCTGCGCTTCACGCGAAGCCGGGACCTCGACCCACCGGACGCCGGGGGATTCCCCGGCGTCACTGGCCAGCAACCGTCGTGCCATCGCGCGGCTGCGCAATTTTCGGGAAACTAACGGCGCGCCCCTGCGTTCTCATCGGTATGGCCACGGCCGTTCGACACGACCGTTGCGCCGTCGGCTCCGGCACCCGCCGCGGCCGTTCCGACGATCGAAGCGGAGGGTAGAGAATGTTGTTTGAACGCAAGCTCAAGGGGCGCCGCATTGCGGTGCTGGCGGCGGACGGGTTCGAGAAGGTGGAACTTGCCGTTCCCGTCGCCGCACTGCGCGCGGAGGGCGCCGAGGTGGACATCGTTTCGTTGCGGCGAGGACGCATACGCGGCGTGAATTTGCACGAGCCGGCAACGCGCGTCGGGGTGGACAAGACCATCGCAGACGCTTCGGTAGGCGACTATGACGCGTTGTTCATCCCCGGCGGCTTCATCAATCCCGATCTCCTGCGCCAGTCGGCGGCCGTTCGCCAATTCGTGCGCGACTTCAACGCGAGTGGCAAGCCGATTGCTACGCTTTGTCACGGACCGTGGGTGCTCGCGTCCGCGGGTTTGACGGACGGCCGGACGATGACGTCGTGGCCGGGCGTTCGCGACGATCTCGTGAATGCAGGCGCAACGTGGGTCGACGACAGGGTGGTGCGCGACGACAACCTGCTCACGAGCCGCGGTCCACAGGATCTCGAACCGTTCGTGCAGGCGCTGATCCCATTCTTCGCCGGCGAGACCCCTTCCATGACCTCCCAGTCGGTCGCACTCACGTCGGCGCCGCAGCCCGACTCGCCGCCCGCCGTCGTGCTGAAGGCGATGAAGTGGCTGCCGAGGCCGTCGCTGCGCGCCGCGGCGTTGCTCGGCGCGTTGTTCGCCGTATACCTCGCGCGTAATCGTTACAGGGCGATGGCTCTTTAAGGGTTCCCGGTCCTCGGGCTGCGGACCGCGTCGAGCAAGTGCCAGGGCGGCGGGTTGCAATGCCAGGCGTTGTCTGCGAACGCGCCGTTGACCCGCCGCATTCGCTCGCGTAATCTTCGCGCTTTCCCGGGGACCGTACGCAGACTCCCCGTTCAATAGACGCCCCTGGCGTCCAAGCTCTGCTCCCTGTGCGCAGGTCGCCTGCGGAGGAGCGTTCGTTGGACAACGGCGGTAGCGAGCTCCCGATCGAGAGGCACGGCGACCACGCGGTCGCCGCGTCGTATTCGCTCGTCCAGCTCACGTGGTACGCGCTCAAGCTGGGCACGATCGGATTCGGCGGACCGGTCGCGTTGGTCGGGTACATGTACCGCGACGCGCGGAGGCGGGCGCCTTCGTGTTCGGATCGGGACTCGCGATCGTGCCGTTCCTGTATGGCGGCGTCGTCACGCAGAACCATTGGCTCACCGAGCGGCAATTCGTGGATGCAGTCGCGGTGGCGATGATCACGCCGGGTCCGGTCGTCATCACCGTTGGCTTCGTCGGTTATCTGATCGCGGGGCTGTCGGGCGCGACGGTGGCCGCGCTCGCGACGTTCCTGCCGTGCTACCTGTTCACGATCCTGCCCGCGCCCTATTTCAAGAAGTACGGGAAGCTGCCGGGCTTGATCGCCTTCGTAGACGGTGTGACTGCCGCAGCGATTGGTGCAATCGCCGGTGCAGTGATCGTCCTCTCACGGAGGTCCATCGTCGATGTCCCGACCGCAGCGCTTGCCATCGCGACGGTAGCGCTGTTGTGGCGATTCAAGAAATTGCCTGAGCCGCTCGTCGTGGCCGCCGCCGCTGCGATCGGGCTCGCCGTCTATCCGCTCGTGCGCCACTGAAGAGGAGAAACCGCAATGGCCGAAACGATCACATTCGACTCGAACCCGGTGGGCATGCCGCCTCCCGGCTGGAGTTGCGGCGTCACCGGGCGTGGCGTGCATCGATGGACCGTCGAAGCGGACGAGCCCGCGCCGTCGAAGGACAAGGTACTGAAACAAAGCGGGCGAGGCGACTTCCCCTGGTGCGTCAAGGACACGCCTTCGTTCGCGGACGGTCGGCTCGCGGTCAAGTTCAAGCCGCTATCCGGCGAGGAAGACCAGGCCGGCGGGCTCGTGTGGCGATGGAAGAACGGCGACGAGTATTACGTGGCGCGCGCGAACGCACTGGAGAACAACGTCTCGCTGTACTACACGCAAGCTGGGCGCAGGACCACGATCGAGTACGTCGATGCGCCGGTCGCCAGGAACCAGTGGCATACGTTGAGCGTCGCGTTTTCCGGGACCCGAATGCGTGTCGCCCTCGATGGACGTACGTACATCGACGTCGAAGACACGCACATCGCAGCCGCGGGGCGGGTCGGCGTATGGACCAAGGCGGACAGCATCACGCTGTTCGACGATTTCACCTTTGAGCCAATCGCGGCAAAGTAAAACCGAGGACGACATGGACGCGCGCATTCAACCATTACCGATCGATGCCAAGGCAATACGGGGCTTGTCCGAGAAGTTGCTGACGAGCCACCACGAGAATAACTACGGCGGCGCAGTCAAGCGATTGAACGCGATCCGCGCGCAACTCGCGAAGCTCGCCTTTGCCTCCGTCCCCGGGTTCGAAATCAATGGGCTGAAGCGCGAAGAGCTCATCGCCACCAACTCGATGGTTCTTCACGAGCTGTACTTCGATTCGCTCGGCGGCGACGGCAGGACCATGGAGCCTGCGATGGCGCTGGCCCTCACAGCGAATTTCGGCAGCTTCGAGCGATGGCGCGACGAATTCGCAGCCATGGGCAAGGCGCTCGGCGGAGGGTCCGGCTGGGTGCTGCTCGTCTTCCATCCCCGCGAGGGCACGCTCGTCAACCAGTGGGCGTCGGATCACACGCAGGCATTGGCCGGGGGCGTGCCGATCGCGGCACTCGACATGTACGAACACGCGTACCACATGGACTACGGAGCAGCCGCAGCGCGCTACGTCGACGCCGTCATGGCGAACCTCGACTGGGCCAGGATCTATGCGCGGTACAAAGCCGCCGTCGAGGCCGCGAGCGAACCGTTCGTGGCGTCGCAGGACGACGTCGCCTCGGCAGTGATACTCGATGTGCGTCGGGCCGGCGTGTTCGACAAGGCGTCGACGGTGATTCCGGGGAGCCAATGGCGAGATCCGGCACACGTCGCCGAGTGGGCGCAGGAGCAGGAATCGACGGGTCCCGTCGTCGTCTACTGCGTCTACGGACATGAGGTCGGGCGCGCCACCGCGCTGCGATTGCGGGCTGCCGGGGTCGACGCCAGATTCTTGCACGGCGGCATCGATGGCTGGGAAAGGGCTGGGCGTCCCTTGGGGCCCAAATCATGACCGAAGCTGCCCGCGAGATCAGTGGCGATGGCGATGCTCGACATCCGGAAAGTGCGGATGCGAGTGAACCAGCACATCGTGACGATGCGGATGTCGATGCGGCTCGTTGCCGTCCCATGGAAAGGCGTGTTCATGTCGATGATGCGCATCGTGGACATGCGGGTGATCGTGTTCCCCGGCTTCGTGCCTGTGTGCATGCTCATGACGCTCGGTGACATGCAGCCACACACCGGCGCCCATCAAGATTGCGGCGGCGCCGAGCTGCATGGTCACCGGTTCGTGCTGTATCGCGACGGCTAGCGCGGCTCCGAAGAAGGGCGCGACCGAGAAGTACGCGCCTGCCCGAGCCGTTCCAAGATGTCGGAGCGCGACAACGAAGAGCACCAGGCTGAGGCCGTATCCCAGCAAGCCAAGCGTCATGGCCAGCAGCGCGATGGTCGGGGTGGGCAGCACGTGACCGGCAAGCATGGCAAGGCCGACATTCACTATCGCAGCGACGAGACCTTTCGAGCAGGCAATGACCATTGCGTCGCTTGCCGACACCTTGCGCGTGAAGTTGTTGTCGATTGCCCAGCAAAGACACGCCGCAACGATCAGCAACAGTCCGTGTGATGCTTCGAGTTTGCCGCCCGGACTCCACGCCAACACCGCACCGCCGGCCACGATCGCAACCATGCCCAAGGCGATGCGGCGGTCGAAGTTCTCGCGGAACACGAACCAGGCGAGGAGGGCGGTCAGCACGCCTTCCAGGTTGAGCAGCAGCGACGCGGTGGAGGCAGCGGTGACTGTCAGGCCGTACATGAGGAGGACGGGACCGAGCACGCCGCCGAAGAAGATCGCGCCGGCGAGCCAGCCCCATTCGCGAGGTTGAGGCACTGCGAGTTGGCGCGACGGCTGCGCGCTGGAGCGACGAACGACGATGATGAGACCAAGTCCAACGCCGGACCCGGCATAAAGCAGGCCTGCGAGCATGAGCGGCGACAGACTTCCCAACAGCACCTTGGCCAAGGGCGTGCTCATGCCGAAGAGCACGGCCGAGGCGAGCCCGGCCGCGATGCCATTTGTCAGCCACGTTTTGCTATCGGGCATCGGATGTCTCGTCGCTTTGCGAACAAGATAGCAGCGGCGCGCACGGTCTCAGCCTGGAGAGCGAGAACGTGGTGGCGACGCCCGTTTCCGTGCGTTGGCCGAGTCCAGGCAACGGGTCCTTCCTGCACCCCGCCACTCGAGTGAAGAACGTTCCACCAAGTACGTGACAAAGACGTTTCGACATCGCTTCCAACGAGTTGCGTCGATCAGGTTCCGATTGACTTGCGCGAGCAGGCTAGATGCACTACTCTCGATTCGCGCTGATAGCTTCGGCAGAACGTCAATCCAGTGGGCAGGTCGACGCCGTTGATGGGAGTCGTCATGTTCCCACGAGCAGCCTGATCCCACATCCCGGCGCCTGTTACTCAGGAGACTCCATGAAGATCATCCAACGATCGGTAATTGCAGTGACGGCACTGTTGCTCGCCGGGACGACTGTAGCGCAGACCACGACGACCACGACGAGGACCGATGAGGGCGCCTCGAGTTACGCGGTCAGCAGGATGACTGGCGAAGTCGTCGTCGTGGATGGCAATGATCTACTTGTGAAGTTGCCGGGCGGCGAGTACCGGTGGTTCAGGCCCAGTCCCGATCGGCAGTTCATCATCGACGGGCAGCCAAAGACCGTCAGCCAGCTAGCACCGGGAACCGTTCTTACGGCGACCATCGTCACCAGAGTCGCGCCCGTGACGGTACGCACGATATCCATCACCAACGGTACGATCGTGCACGTCCAGGGGCGAAGCGTGAGCGCCCGACTGGAGAACGGCGAAGTCCGCAGCTTTCGCGTTCCCGCAAATTTCATGTTCACCGTGGACGGGAAACAGGTGCCCGTGAGCGAGTTGAAGAAGGGAATGAAGGCTACCGCAACGAAAGTCGTGACGGAGCCGGTGACCGAACTGTCGACACTGATGGAGGTTACAGGCAAGGCGCCGAAGTAACGTCGCGGCGCCGCACAGCGGCCTGCGGATAGCGCTGGAGATAGGCGCGGGCAGCCCCGAATCGTTCAGCGGCGTATCGGCCGAGAGCTTCATTGCGGCGCCACCCTCCGGGAGAATCGTCCGCGGCGTCCTACAGCGGTGACGCATCTCGGTACGTTCCGGGCGATCCGCCGAGCCCCTGCACGTCGGGGATGCGCGCGAGCGCCCGGTCTTCCGCATTGACGTACACCACGTCGATCGCGCGGTCGAGAAGCATGAGCTCCGTCTCGATCGAGGGGCGGCGATACTCGGGAAGCGCACGTCCCACGTCCTCCAGCATCGCCCGCAGGCGGCGCGCGATCTGCATGCTGTCAGCGCCGCACGCGCGGATCTCGGTGCACGAGATATGGACGAAGTCCTCCCAGTTCGGCGTGCGGAAGATCACTCGCGGCTCGCCGGCCTCGTCGAAGATCACCTCGCCGCGGAGGTTGTGCTTGCCGAGGAAGCGCAGCAGGCGATGCACCTGGTCGATGGCGAGCACGGCCGTGGTGGGATCGTTGATCGCGGGCGAGAGCGCCTTGAGGCCGATGTCAACCAGGATGCGAAAGGCGAACATCGGGTCCTGCTCGAGTGTGCGCTCGGCGCCCATGGCCACGGTCGTGCGAAGCATCCCGTCGTCGACGCCCGCGGCGCTGCCATACAAGGCGAACAAGGGCTCGTCGGTGGCCATGAAGTCGCCCACCTGGGGCACGATCTCGATGACGCCGCCGTTGCGTTGGGCGAGCGCAACGAGGCTGGCGAGGTCGACCGCGAGCACGATGCCTGCTTTCGCATTGTGGCGCACCGTGCGCACGGGCGCGCCGAGCTTCGCGCGAAGCGCCTTCGATTCCGATACTCGCTCCGCCGTTCGCGGTGGATACACCGAGCGAATGACCTCGACACCCTGGTCACCGACGCTCGCCACGACGCTGACGGGGCGCAGCAGGCGGGCCGCATAGTCGATGAGGAACAGGAAGTCTGCGATGCATGCGACGCCGAGCAATGCCGTCAGCATCGCGACGAGCTGATGCACCGCCGCCTCCGCGCGATTGAGCGCCATGACGGCAAAGACCAGCGTGAACACGAACAGCCCCACGCTGTAGCGCACCACGTTGTCGCGCAGGATCAGCGTGGCAATGATCCTTGGCGTGAGCTGCCCGCCGGCGACCTGGATCGCGACCAGAAGGGAACCGAACGTGAACACCAGGAACGAGAGAGTGAGCGTGATGACCGTCTGGTACAGGCCCGCGGCACCGGCCGGGGCCAGCGCGGTCAACTCCCAGTCGAGCCAGCCATCGAGCAGGCGCAGCAGCGGCGCCACGGCAAACACGACCGCGATCGCAATGAGAGGTACCGTCCACAGCGCCGACTTGAGATAGCTCGTCGCGCCATAGAGCCGGTCGAATCTCAGCCTGCCGCCGAAGTAACGGCGCAAGGCGCTGCGCGTGGTCATCGCGGTACCGTCGTCGATGTCATTGCTCGAGCATTTCCAAGGGAGTCCCGGGGAGCACAGGATAAACGAGTTCCGGGGGCTGGAATCAGCGGCCCTGCGACGGCAGGAATCGGCCGGCGCGATCCGCGACGGCGTGGCCGCGCCGAAGCGCGATCGTTCCATTGACGAGAACGTGGTCGATGCCGCGGGACGCGGCCTGCGGCTGCTCGAACGTCGCGACGTCCGCGCACCGTCGCCGGATCGAACACGCACACGTCCGCAAACCAGCCGGCGCGCAGCTCGCCGCGCTCCTGCAAATTGAACCGGCGCGCGCTCAACCCGGTCATCTTGTGAACGGCGATCTCGAGCGGGAAGAGCTCGAGCTCGCGGCTGTAATGGCCGAGCACGCGCGGAAACGTTCCCCACAGGCGTGGGTGCGGATGGCGATCGTGGGGCAGGCCGTCGGAGCCGATCATCGTGGCGGGATAGCGAAGCACGCGCTGCACGTCGTCCTCGCGCATCTGGAAGTAGCAGGCGCCGCCCGGTTGCAGGCGCTCGCAGGCCTCCTGCTGCGTGCAGCGCCACTCGGCCGCGATATCGGCAAGGTGCCGCGTCGCCATCTCGGGATGCGGGACGGACCACGTGATGATCACGTCGATGATGCCGTCGACGAGATCGGCGCGCAGGACCGTCGAGCCGGCGACATAGGGGTACGCATCGAGGCCGATCGGCTGCCGGGCGCGCGCCGCGTCGATGTGCGCAAGCGTCTGCGTCGTGCGGCCCCAGTTCTGCGGGCCGGCGCACTTGTGATGCGAGATGACCACCGGCACGTTGCCGCGCCGCGCGGCGTCGAAGGCCTCGTCCAGCGCCGCGAAGACGTCGTTCATCTCGTTGCGGATGTGCGTGGTGTAGATGCCGCCGGCGTCCCCCGCGACACGGGCGAGCAGGGCGAGCTCGTCGACGTCGGCGGCGGCGCCGGTGGCGTAGAACACGCCGGAGGAAAGACCGATCGCACCCGCGTCGAGCCCTTCTCGCAGCAGCTCGACCATCCTCGCCTGCTCCGCGCCGGTCGCTGCGCGGTACGGGTCGTCCATGGTGGCCACGCGCAACGTGGAATGGCCGACGAGCGCGGCGACGTTGACCGCGGGTGCGCGCTGTCCACCGCTTCCACGTATGCGGCCATCGTCGGGAAGACGTACTTGTCGCTTCCGCCGAGGAGGTTGAGCGGCGGCGGCACGTCGGCGTGCACGAGCGGCGCGAGGCTGATGCCGCAATTGCCCACGACGACGGTGGTCACCCCTTGCGTGATCTTCGGCAGCATCCTCGGGTCGCCGAGCACGATCTGGTCGTCGTGCGTGTGCACGTCGATGAAGCCGGGCGCGACGATCAACCCCGTGACGTCGACGACCTCGGCGTCCTGCGCAATTAACGCCGGCCCGATCGCGGTGATGCGGTCGCCGTCGATGCGCACGTCGGCGACGAATCGATCTGCGCCGGTGCCGTCGATGACGGTGCCGCCCCGCAGCAGGAGCGCGGGCTTGGCGTGTCTGGAAGTCATGGGAATCGGCCTCGCACCTTCGATCATGCCGAGGGAAGCACCGGCAGGACCTCGTTTTCGGACCCGCGCTGCTTCAGCACCTGCCGCACGCGCTTCAGCTCGCGGAACGCGGCGGGCCCGCGTCGCAGGCCGACGCCCACCATCAGGATCTCGAGGAACGCCAACTGCGCGAGATACGCCTCGGTGCCGACGCGCATCGCATGGTCGACCGGGACCACGACGGGCAGCACGACGTCGCTCAACCGCGCAAGCGGCGTATCGAATTGCGTGATGGCCACGATCATCGCGCCCTGTTCCCTGGCCACCTCGACCGCATTGATGAGGCTGCGCAGCCGCCCGACATAGGAGATCGCGAGCACCACGTCCTTGCGATTCATCGTGGCGGCGGAGATCAGTTGCAGGTGGCCGTCGAAGTAAGCGCCGGACGTGATGCCGAGCCGCGCGAAACGCGCTTGTGCGTCGCTCGCCATGAACATCGAGACGTTGCCCACGCCATAGCAGTCGACCCGTCTTGCCTTGGCAATCCGCGCCGCGGCCCGTTCGAGCTGTTCCGGGGCCACGTGCCGCTCGAGATTGGCGAGCGCGCTGACGGCGCTCTGCAGCACCTTGTGCGTGACGGTCTGCATGTCGTCGTTGGGCACGACCGCGCGGTGCAGCATCGACTTTCCGACGGCCACGTTCTGCGCGAGCCGCAGCTTGAACTCGCGCAGCCCCGCGCAACCGAGCGTACGACAGAACCGCGTGATCGTCGGCGGGCTCACCTTCGCGCGTCGCGCCAGCACGTCCACGCTGGCGTGCAGCGCAAATTCCGGGTCCTCCAGCATCACGGCCGCAACCTGCTGGTGCGCCAGCGACAGCGTGGCGGCGCGCTCGCGCATGGCGACGATGAGGTCGGACCCGGGACCGCGAACGGTGTGGCGTGCGGTCATCGCAATCGGCCTTCGGTGATCATGTCGGTCATGGCAGGTCGTCCCTCACGCAAGCCTTGAATCGTCCCGGCGCCACTTCGCGCAGCGGCGGCACCATCGCGGCGCAGGCATCGAGGACGTAAGGACAGCGCGTGCGGAACACGCAGCCGGACGGCGGATCGACGGGGCTCGGGATGTCGCCCTGCAGCAGGCGACGCGCGCGTCGCGCGTCGGGATCGGGCCGCGGCGACGCCTCGAGCAACGCTCGCGTGTAAGGATGCAGCGGCGTCCGGTACATCTGCCTGGCCGGCGCGATCTCCATCACCTTGCCGAGATAGAGCACGACGATGCGGTCGCACAGGTACTCGACCACGTCGAGGTCGTGGGAGATGAACAGCATGGTCAGGCCGAACCGTTCGCGCAGGTCCGACAGCAGGTTGATGACCTGCGCCTGGATCGACACGTCGAGCGCGGACACGGGTTCGTCGGCCACGATGAACCGCGGCTCGACCGCGAGCGCGCGGGCGATGCCGATCCGCTGGCGCTGTCCGCCGGAGAATTCGTGCGGAAAGCGTCGCGCATGCTCGGGCGCGAGGCCCACCAGCCGCAGGAGTTCCGCAATGCGCTCCGCTCGCGCGGGACCGCGATGCAGGTCGTGCGTGGACAGCGCCTCGGCCAGCGTGTCGCCGACGCGCCGCCGCGGGTTGAGGCTCGCGTACGGGTCCTGGAAGATGACCTGCAGGTGGCGCCGGTAGGGCCGCATCGCGCGCGCCGAGAGCGGCGCGAGGTCCACGCCTTCGAACACGACTTCGCCGGCGGTCGGGTCCACGAGCTTCAGGACGCTGCGTCCGATCGTGCTCTTGCCCGAGCCGGATTCGCCGACGAGGCCGAGCGCTTCGCCTTTGCGAATCTCGAAGCTGACGTCGTCCACGGCACGCACCGGGCGATCGCTCGGCCCGAAATATTTCTTGAGGCCGCGCACGGCCATCATGGTCGGGGCCTCGGCGTTCATTGCTCCGCCCACTTGCGGCACCGCGAATGCTGTCCTTGCGCGATCTCGACCAGCGGCGGCATGGCGGCTTCGCATTGCGCATCGGCGAGCGCGCAGCGAGGCGAAAAGGCGCAGCCCGACGAGCGGGTCGAGCGGGCTCGCGACCTGGCCGGGGATTGCGTTCAGGCGCCGCATCGTCGCCGCGCCTTCGCCGTCCAGCGCGCGGCGCGGCAGGCAAGCCAGCAGGCCGCGCGTGTACGGATGCCGTGGCGCACGGAACAACGCGCGCACGCTGCCTTCCTCGACGACGCGCCCGCAGTACATGACCACGACGCGGTCGGCGATCTCGGCGACCACACCGAGGTTGTGCGTGATGAACAGCACCGCCATGCCGATGTCGCGGCGCAGCTTGTCGAGGAGCGCAAGGATCTGCGCCTGGATCGTCACGTCGAGGGCCGTCGTCGGCTCGTCGGCGATGAGCAGCAACGGATCGCAGGCCAGCGCCATGGCGATCATCACGCGCTGGCGCATGCCACCCGACAATTGATGCGGATAGTCGGCGAGACGCTGCCGCGCTGCGGGGATTTCCACGAGCTCGAGCATGTCCCGTGCGCGCGTCATCGCGGCTTGGCGATCGGATCCGAGGTGAATCTCGACCGCCTCGGCAATCTGGCTGCCGACCGTCAGCACGGGATTGAGGCTCGTCATCGGTTCCTGGAAGATCATCGCCAGGTCGCGGCCGCGCAATCGGCGCATCGCCTTCGCCGGCAAGCGCGCGAGATCGACGACCGCGCCGTCGCGTGTGCGAAAGAGGATCTCGCCCGCCGACGATCCGCCCCGGCGGGGACGCAATCAGTCCCATGATCGACAGGCTCGTCACGGACTTGCCGGAGCCCGATTCGCCGACGACGGCGAGCGTCTCGCCGGCGTCGAGCGTGAACGAGACGTCCTCGACCGCCCTGACCGAGCCCGGCGTCGGTGTCGAAGTGCGTGCGCAGGTGGCGCACGTCGAGGAGACGATGCGGTGTGTCATAGCGTCTTGCGCAGCTTGGGGTCGAGGAGGTCGCGCAGGCCGTCGCCCACCATCTGCAGCGACAACGCCGAAAGGATGATCGCGAATCCCGGGAACACCACGAGCCACATCGCCTGGTGCGCGAACTGCTGGCCGCTGGCGATCATCGTCCCCCAGGTCGGCAGCGCGGGGGGAACGCCGACGCCGAGAAACGACAGGCCGGCCTCGGCGAGCACGGCGTAGGCGAAGATGAAGGTCGCCTGCACCAGGATCGGCGATGCGATGTTCTGCAGGATGTGCACGAACAGGATTCGCCACGTCGCAACGCCCAGCGCGCGCGCAGCCTCGATGAAGAGCAGCTCGCGCACGACCAGCGTGGAGGCGCGCACTACGCGCGCCACGCGGGGCGTATAGACGATCGCGAGCGCGAGGATGACGTTGGCCATCGATGCCCCCAGCACGGCGACGAGCGCGATCGCGAGCAGGATGTCGGGGAAGGACATCATCGCGTCGACCACGCGCATGATCGGCCCGTCGAGGCGGCGAAAGTACCCGGCCGCGAGCCCCAGCACGACGCCGCAGGTGACCGAGATGGCGACGACCAGCGCGCCGATCATGAGCGAGTACCGGGCGCCGAAGATCACGCGCGAGAACACGTCGCGACCGAGCTCGTCGGTGCCGAACCAGTGCGATGCGCGCGGGCTCTGCAGCCGGTCGAGGATCTTGAGCGCCGTCGGGTCGTACGGCGTGAGCCAGGGGGCGAAGAGGGCGGACAGCGCGACGATCGCCAGGATGACCGCGCCGACCAGCACGACGCGCCGCCCGAACAGCTTGCGCAAGAGGATCGACGACGGACTGCGCGGCGCAGCGATCCGTGGACCTTGCGCGACGTTAGCGGCGGTCACAAGTCGTGACATCCTCAATACGTCACGCGCGGATCGATCGCGAGGTACAGGAGATCGATCAGGAGGTTGATGAGGACGTACAGGCCCGCGATGACGAGCAGCGCGCCCTGGATCACCGGATAGTCGCGCCGAAGAACCGCCGACACGACGAGGTTGCCGATCCCCGGTAGTCCGAAGACCGTTTCGGTGACGATCGCGCCGCCGACCAGCAGCGCGAACGTGAGGCCGATGACGGTGACGACCGGGATCAGCGCGTTGCGCAATGCGTGGTGCAGCACGACGCGTCGTTCCGACACGCCCTTGGCGCGCGCCGTGCGGATGTGATCCTCGCCGAGCACGTCGAGCATGCTCGCCCGGGTGAAGCGCAGGATCAGCGCCGAGTTCACCACACCCAGCACGATGGCCGGCAGCACGAGATGGTGCAGGCGATCCGACAACGGAACGCCCGGATCGCCATACCCGGCCACGGGAAACCAGCCGAGGCCCACGGCGAAGACCTGCATCAGGATCAATCCGAACCAGAAGCTCGGGATGCTCGCACCCAGCATGGCGAATCCCGAGAATGCCTGGTCGGCCGCACCGTTGCGCCAGACCGCCGCAACGATGCCGCAGGGCACGCCGATCAGCATCGCAATGGCCATCGAGAACAGCGTGAGGAAGAACGTCGGCTCCGCGCGCTCCATCAGCGCCTGCGTCACCGGCCGCTGCAGGAAGATCGACTGGCCGAGATTGCCGCGTGCGAGCTCGCCCAGCCAGTAGGCGAACTGCACGGGCAGCGGCTTGTCGAGGCCATAGGACGCGCGCAGCTGCGCGATGTCGGCGGCAGTCGCCTGCTCGCCGAGCATCACGGCCGCGGGATCGCCGGGCGCGAGCCGCGTGATGACGAAGACCAGCACCGCCACCAGCAGCATCACGATCACCATGCCGGCGAGCCGCGACGCGAGATAGCGTGCCGTTCCCTTCGAAAGCGGACCGCGTCGCGACGACCGTTACTTCTGCAGTCCGGTGTTCCAGAAGAAGGGCCACGGCATGGCGACGTAGCCGTCGAGCTTCGCCGAGCGCGCCGTCACGCTGTTGAAATTGCCGACGCGGATGTACGGCACCTCGGTGAAGACCACGGACTGCACGTTGCCCCAGAGCGCAGCGCGCTTCTTCGGATCGGCTTCGGCGTTGAACGCGGCGAGTGCGGCGTCCTTTGCAGGCGTGCTCCACCAGCCGGGCGCGCCGTCGCCCAGCTGCGGCGGCGTGAGCGTCGGCTCGGGAAGCACGGCGGAGTGCGTGATGTAGATGTCCCACAATGCCGGATCGTTGCGTCGCTGGATGAGCGTGGACCAGTCCACGACCTGCATGTCGACCTTGAGTCCTGCTGCCTTGAGATTCTCGGCGAGCACCAGTGCCATGCGGTAGTGGAAGTCGTATTGCTGGCTGGTGAGGATCTTGATCGGCGTGCCGTCGTACTTCGCCGCGGCGACCATCGCCGCAGCGCGCTTCGCGTCACCCTTGCCGTAGCTCTCGGTGCCGGCGGTCGAATAGAACGGCGTGTTCTTCGCGTAGTGATTCGCGTCCGCGCTGTAGAACTTCGGGTCGCCGAAGCCGGCGCCCAGCATGTCGGCGTTGCTGAGCGACGCTTGCACCGCCTGGCGCAAGCCGACGTTGGCAAGCGGTCCCTGCTTGGTGTTCAGCACCAGGTACGGGAAACCGAAAGGCGCGGTGAGCACGGGCTTCACGTTCGGGCGCGCTCTCGAGCCGCGCGTACGACTCCACGGGCAGCACGTCGGCGAAGTGGTATTGCCCGGACAACGTTCCTTCCACCCGCGTGTTCGCGTTGGGAACGGGGATGAAACGCAGCTCGTCGAGCAGCGCCTCGCGCTTGCCGCCGTAGCCGCTCGCGGGCTCGCTGCGCGCGCTGTAGCCGTCGAAGCGCACGAGTTGGACGTATTGGTCCGGCTTGCGCTCCTTGAACATGTACGGCCCGGTGCCGATGAATTGCGTCAGCGGCGTGGCGATGGAATCCTTCGCCATGATGGCCGCGAACCCGTTCGAGAGCGCGAGATGCGCCACCAGCGGCGCGTAGGGGCGATTCAGCGTGATGACGATCGTGTTGGGGCCCTTCGCCTCGAGCGACTTGACCTCCTTCGCCACTGCTTTGCCGCGCGGCGCCATCTCCATCCAGCGCTGCAGCGACGCGACGACGTCGGCGGACGTCATCTCCTTGCCGTTGTGGAACTTGACGCCCTTGCGCAACGCGATCGTGTAGACGAGGCCATCCTTCGACACCGCCGGCATGCTCTCCGCGAGCATCGGGACGACGTTCGAGTTGGCGTCGTAGGTGTACAGGAGCTCGTACACGTGCTGCATGATCGTGCCGACGAGGTCCGCAGTGGAGGCCATCGGGTCGAGCGTTTGCGGCTCGCCGATCATCGCGATGTTCGCCGCGCCGCCTTTCGGGGGTGCGGCGATTGCGATTGCCGTGCCGCCGAGGCACGCGACGGCGACGACCGTGGCGACCAGCGCGCTCGCCATTCGGGCGGCGAGAGCCTTGGGAAGGATTCGGGGCAGGGAATACTCGTCAACGGCGCGCGGCATGGTTCCTCCTGTGCGTGCGGGTGGTATGTCAGCGGCGGTTCGTCCCGCTCGTGGGCGGCTTGCGCCACTTTCTGTAACTTAATTACAAAGCCAGCGCAGTCTACGCCTAAGCGGTCGCACGTCAAGCGCGCGGCCTGCGCTGCCGCTGTAAATTAGTTACAGGGCGATTCGCACCTTCGCGTGTTAACACCGCATTTTGCGCGAACGTTCAAAACGGTATGATGTCGTCACGGATGCGCAACGACGCATGTGTGTCGTCGTGTCGCTGCATTTGCCCGCGCACCAGCAACCGTCCCGATCGAATCACGCATTCCGGCCGACGCCGAGTGCGTCAAGGAGAACGTGCCTCATGAACAGCGCAAGGCGCAGTGCTTTGGTCGTGCTCGCCGCGACCGCTCTCATCGTCACCGGCTGCAGCAAGCAGGAAGAATCGACGGCCGCCAAGGACGCGAGCAAGGCCGTCGCCGAGGTAAAGGCGAAGGCGGACGCGGACGTCAAGGCGGCGGAGGGGGTCGCGAAGGAGCTGGAGGCTCGGGAGATCGCGGTCGAGGCGTACATGTACGCGTACCCGCTCGTCACGATGGAGCTGACGCGCCGCGTGATGACCAATGTCGACAAGCCCGAAGGCTCGAAGGCGCCGATGGGCCAGTTCGCGCGGCTGCGCAATTATCCGGCCGTCGATGATCACTCGGTGACGGCGCCGAACGCCGATACGCTCTATACGCTGGCGTGGCTCGACGTCGGCAAGGAACCCTGGATCGTCAGCATTCCGGACATGAAGGATCGCTTCTTCCTGTTCCCGATGCTCGACGGGTGGACCAACGTGTTCCAGGACCCGGGCAAGCGCACGACGGTCACCAAGGCGCAGAAGTACGCGATCACCGGTCCCGGCTGGTCGGGCACGCTGCCGGCCGGTGTAACGGAATACAAGTCGCCGACCGCCCTGGTGTGGGTCCTGGGTCGCATCTATTGCACCGGCACGCCGGAGGATTACAAGGCGGTGCACGCGCTGCAGGACCAGGTGGCGGCGGTGCCGCTTTCCGCGTACGGCAAGCCGTTCACGCCGTCGCCGGGGAAGCTCGACGCCGGAATCGACATGAAAGCGCCGCGCGAGCAGGTGAATGCAATGGATGCGGCGACGTACTTCAAGCTCTTCGCCGAGTTGCTGAAGACCAATCCTCCCGCTGCGGCCGACGCGCCGATGGTCGCGAAGCTTGCGAAGATCGGCATCGTACCGGGGCAGGACTTCGATGCGTCGAAGCTCGAACCCGCCGTCGCCAAGGGCGTCGCCGCGGCGCCCAAGCCGGCGCAGGAGAAGATCAGCGCCTGGCTCAAGGAATCGCTCGTGGCCGGCGACTCGAAGCTCGAGAACGGCTGGCTGTTCTTCACGAAGACGGGCCAGTACGGGACGAGCTATCGCCAGCGCGCGATGATCGCCTGGTACGGGCTCGGTGCGAACCGACCCAAGGACGCCGTGTATCCGACGTCGGAAGGTCCGGACGTCGTGAAGAAGTACAGCGGCGCGAACAAGTACGTCATCCATTTCGCGAAAGGCGAGATGCCGCCGGTGGACGGGTTCTGGTCGCTCACCATGTACGACGGCGATTATTTCTTCGTGCCGAATCCGATCAACCGCTACGACCGTCAGCCAGCGCAACAAGCTCAAGGTGAATGCCGATGGCTCGGTGGACATCTACGTCCAGAAGGACTCGCCAGGCAAGGCGTTGGAGCAGAACTGGCTGCCCGCGCCCGGCGGAGAGTTCGTCCTGATGATGCGGCTGTACTGGCCGAAGGAGACGGCGCCGTCGATCCTCGATGGCTCCTGGAAGGCGCCGGAGGTCAAGCAAGTAACTTGATTCGCGCTAGCCGCTCGCCGACTTGCTCCGCGTGCAACGGCACGATGTTGTCGGGCGGCGCGGCAGCCAGGCGAATCACGTCCTCGGGGCGGGCCGGCTTGACGAGATGCGCGTAGAACCCCGCGGCGCGCGTCGAGTCGATGTCGGCCTTCTGCGCCATGCCGGTCAGTGCGATCAACCGCAATCCACCCGCCCACGTTTCGGCGCGCAGCGCCCGCGCGAGGTCGATGCCTCCCATGTGGGGCATGTTGAGGTCGATGAAGGCGGCTTCCGGCCTGAACGAGCGGGCGACCTCGAGCGCTTGCGCGCCGTCGTGAGCTGTCTGAACGTCGTATCCATGCAGTTGCAGCAAGTGCGTCAGCGAGCTTGCCGCGTCGACGTTGTCGTCGACCACGAGCACGCGGCGTTTCCCGACGATGCCGAGCGCGTGCGCAGTCTCGGCAACCGCGGTTGCAGGCATCGACGACGCGGGCAGGCGGACGGTGAAGACCGCGCCCTGGCCCAATCCGGCGCTCGACGCCTCGACCCGGCCGTCGTGCATCGCGACCAGCGAGCGAACGATCGTCAATCCGACGCCGAGTCCGACGGCCGACCGGCTCGCGTCGAGCTGGACGAACATCTCGAAGATCCGGCGGGCGTCCTCTTCGGAGAAGCCGATGCCCGTGTCCGTGACCGCGATCACGACGTCGTTGCCGTCGCGACGCGCGGCGATCTCGACGTTGCCGCCGGGTGGCGTGAATTTTGATGCATTGTTGAGAAGATTCGACAGGACCTGCGACAAGCGGACCGGGTCGCCGTCGACATACGTCGGCGCGTCGACGTATCGGACCGCGAGCTGCTGCTCCTTCGCATCGAGGTCGGGCTTCACCGTCTCCACCGCGTTGGCGATGATCGAGTCGATGGATACGCGCTCGCGGCGCAGCTCGAGCACGCCGCGATCGATGCGGCTGACGTCGAGCAGGTCGTCGATCAGGCGCGCCATGTGCGATACCTGACGCGTCATCATCGCGTTCACGTCCGCCGACGATCTTCGGATCCGGCTGCATCGACAGGATGGCGAGGCCGGTGCGCAGCGGCGCGAGCGGATTGCGCAGCTCGTGGGACAGCAAGGCAAGGAACCGGCTCTTGTTCGCGTTCGCCTGCCGCAGGTCGGACGCCTGCTGCCGCAGCTCCTCGTCGGAACGTCGCAGGTGCTGGTCGCGCTCGACGAGCGCGATCGCCGCGCGGTTGAGCGCAGCGGACAGCGCCATGACCTCCTCGATCGTGGACTCGACCTTCTTTGGTGCGGACGTCCCGCCGATGGCCGCGGCGGCGCTCGCAAGCTGCGACATGGGCGTTGCGATCCGGCGGCTCAACCCGATCGCAATGCTGATCGCGAGGATGAGCGAGAGCACCGCGCCGGCGGTGATCAGCCACCCGGCGCGCTGCCACTGGCCCACGAAGAGTGCGGCGGGCAGGGCGTAACCGATCGTCCATCCGGTGAGGTCCGAGCGCATGAACGCCGTATACGTGTCGTGGCCCTCGAGCGTCTTGCCTTGGTACCAGCCTTCCGTTCCATCCTTCACGTGCTCGAGGTAGTCGACCGACGCCATCGTCCCCGTGTCCACGACCGGCACGCGCGCGATCAGGCGCCCGCGCGTGTCCACGAGACCGCTCACCCAGTTCGAAGGGAGCTGCTGCGCAACGAGCAATGCCTGGAACGCCTGCGGTGCCAGCACCGCCGTGAGCACGTAGACCGGCTTGCCGTCGCGGATCACGGGAACCCGCACAGGAATGCCGAGCCGGTTGTTGAGTAGCGGGGCAAGGGCGAGGTTGTCGACCACCGGGCGTCCGCTCGCCACCGCGCGCACGATCGAGTCCGGCGCCACGGGGGTGGCAAGCAGCGGGCTACCCCACGGCACGCTCGCGTTGACGAGCTGCCGGCCGTCGACGTCGTGCAGCAGCATGTTGTTCCAGCTCGGCTGCGTGGCGAGCACCTCGCGGGTCATCGCGTGAAAGGCCTGGAGGTCGCCGTCCTTCAGGCTGGGCGTTACCGTCAACGCGCCCAGCGTGCTGATCGCGTCGCGCACCACGCCGTCGACGGCGCTCATCGTCGCGCGATTTCGCGCCTTGGCCGCGTTGATGAGGCTTTCGTTCTCCTGCTCGACGACGACGTTCGCTGCGAGCAGCGAGAAGGCGACCAATGGCACGGCCGTTGCGAGGGCGAGCAGGTAGAGGCTGGTGCGAAGGCGCATGCAGGTCGACGTGAAAGAACGCGCATAAGCATATCGCGCGCAAGCCACGATGGACATTGGTCAAACGCTTGACGCAACAGGAAGTTTTACCGGCCGGGAGACCGAGTGTCGGCGCATGGCGCGCTCGTCCCGGGATCGCAAATTCTCGTCCCGGCGAGGCAACCAGGCACACGGCGGGATTCGCGACAATCGTCGGCTGACCGCCACGGCCCGCCAACATGCCGCTTCAACCTTCGCAGAAACGACGCGCATCCCGGCGTGTTCGCACGCTCGACACCATCGGATGGACCGTGGTCACGGTGAGCGTCGCCTTCGTCGCGTACCTCGTCGTAAGCGTCTTCTTCGTTGCGCGATAGCGACGATGCGCAGACTACACGCAGTCATAGCGGGAATGTCGTACTCGTCCTACAAAAATTGCGGACGGCTGCTTGTATTCTCCGGGCGGCCGCCATCCTACGATTCGACCTGTGCCCGGCTGTCCCGGGCCTTCGTGGGAGCGGCATGCAACGTGTGCGTCTACATGTGGCGGCGAACGGCGAGATCTGGGTGATCTCGACGTGCAAGTCCTGTGGCCAGGAAGCGAGGCACCTCGCTGCCGATGCCATCCTGGGTCCGATTGCGTGCGACAGTTGTGGTCACGCGATGGACATCAAGGGCGCCACGATCGAAGCCGTGGAGGTCGCGCGCGAGTCGCAGGTCGCGGGGCGCGTCGCAGATCGCCGATTGATCGATCGGCGACCGCCCGCCGCTCGACTCCTGATTTCGAGCACCGTCCGCGTGTTCACCCTTGACGCGCCGTTTGCACATCCGGACCCCGATGCGTTGAGCGGTCGGGCGCGGTAAGATCGCGCATCAGAAGCGGGTTGCCCGCCGCCGCCACGGCGATCCGCTTTGCAACGACTTGCCGCCACATGCATGCATTGCCCGCAGCATTTGCGGTTGCGCTCACGTTGTTGCCGTCCCTCGCTGGCGCGACCGAAGGTGTGCTGATCGTCCACAGCAACCAGCGCATCACGCCGGCCGGCGTCGTCATCGAGAACACGCTTCGCGGCGCGGTGACCGGCGGCATGAAGCGTCCGGTCGAGATCTTCTCCGAGTACCTCGACGCCGAGTGGACGACGTCCGAGTCTTTCGCCGTCGCGCAGGCCGAATTCCTCCGCCAGAAGTACAGCGCGCGGGATATACGCGTCATCGTCGCGTCGGCGCCCCAGGCGCTCGAGTTCATTGCAGCCTATCGCGATCGCATGCTGCCGCGCGTGCCCGTCGTTCATCTCGCGATGCCCAAGGACCAGCTCGAACGGGCGAGCTATCCTCCCGACATCGTCGGCAAGTCGGTCGATCTCGACCCGGCGTCGACGATCGAGCTTGCGCTGCACCTGCACCCGGACGCGAGGCACCTCATCATCGTGCTCGGTGCCGCGGAGCGCGACCGGATTTGGGAACAGCGGTTGCGTGCGGCCACGGATCGGCTCGCAGGCCGGATCGACGTGGAGTACTTGCGCGGGTTGCCTACCGCAGACATCGTCCAGCGGCTTGCGGGCCTGCCCAAGGACAGGATCGTCTACACGCCGGGCTACTTCGTCGATGGCGCGGGGGAGCTGCGAACGCCGCGGCAGTCGCTCGAGGTCATCGCTCCCGCGTCCAAGGCGCCGATGTACGGGCCGCTGGACACGTTTCTCGGTACCGGCGTCGTCGGCGGCTATGTCACGCCGTACGAGGCGCAGTCGAAGGAAGCCGGCGCCATCGTGGTGCAACTCTTGAACGGCACGCCGCCGTCGGCGATTGCCGCGTCATCGGTCGCAACGGTGCCGATGGTCGATTGGCGCGCCGTCCGCCGGTTCGGGATCGACGAGCGTCGCCTGCCGGCCGACGCGGTCGTGAGGTTTCGCGAGCCGACCGCCTGGGACAAGTACTGGCGCGAGATCTCCGCGGGCGCGGCGATCGTGCTGCTCCAGGCCGCGCTCATCCTGGCGCTCCTGATGCAGCGGCGCTCGGGCAGGCACATGGCGACGGAGCTCGAGGCAAGCCAGGCGCGCATGACGCTGGCGGCGCGCGCGGTGCGGCTGTCCTCGTGGATCTGGGACGTTGCGCGCGACAGGATCGAAGTCACCCAAGGCGCCGGACGGCACGGCGCGCGGGCCGAAGATCCGCCAATGACGTTGCCCGAGGTCCTGGCGATGGCGCATCCCGCCGACCGCACTCGCGTCGCTCGCGCCGTGGCGGACGCGGTGGACGGCAACACCGAGCTCGACATCGAATACCGCATCCAGCGACGGAGCGGCGAAGTGCGCTGGCTGGCAGTCCGTGGCCGAACCGAGAAAGACGCGCCGCAGCGCATGATGGGCGTGACGCTGGACATCACCGAGCGCAAGTCGGCAGAGCTGCAGGCGGAGAGGGATCGAGCGGCGCTCACGCACATGACGCGCGTCTCGATGATGGGGCAGCTCAGCGCCTCGATCGCGCATCAGCTGAACCAGCCGCTCGCAGCGATCCTCGGCAACGCGGAGGCAGCCCGCAAGATGCTCGATCACGAGCAGCTCGATCTCGCCGAGCTCAAGGACATCTGCGACGACATCGTCACCGAGGACAATCGCGCGGCCGAGGTCATCCGCCGCCTCGGTGCGTTGTACAAGCGCGGCGAGATGACGTTCGCCCCGCTCGATCTCAACGACCTCGTGCGCGAGACGCTCGAGCTCGTGCGCACGGAATTGATGACGCGGCATGTCGTCGCCGTCACGGAGCTCGACCCCGCGTTGCCTGCCGTCGACGGCGGCCGGGTGCAGCTTCAGCAGGTCCTCCTGAACCTCATTCTCAACGCCGCGGACGCGATGGAAGCAACCGACGCTCGACGAGCGCACGCTGACGATCCGCACCGAGCTCGACGGCACGCGCGTGCAGCTGTGCATCGTCGATCGCGGGACGGGAATCGCGCCGGACGCGATCGAGCACGTGTTCGACGCTTTCTGGAGCACGAAGACCGGCGGCATGGGCATCGGGCTCGCCATCTGCCACTCGATCATCACCGCGCATCGCGGGTGCCTGACCGTCAGCAACAATCCGGACGGGGGTGCCACGTTCTGCGCGGGCTGGCCGGTGCGGCAAGCGGCGTGACGCAATCCACGTTACCCACGGTCTTCATCGTCGACGACGATCCGGCGGTGCGCAAGGCGCTATCGAGAGTGCTGCGCGCCGAAGACTGGGACATCGAGTCGCTGGAATCCGCCGAGGCGTTCCTCGCACACGGCAAGCGCACGGGGACGGGATGCCTCGTCCTCGACGTCACCATGCCGGGGATCGACGGATTCGCGCTGCAACGCCGGCTGGCCGAAGAGGGACGCGCCATGCCGATCGTTTTCCTCACGGGACACGGCGACATTCCCATGTCGGTGCAGGCGATGAAAGACGGCGCAGTCGATTTCCTGACCAAGCCGGTCGACGGACAGGCGCTGTTGCGTGCCGTGCGCGCGGCGCTCGCGCGGGATGCGTCGACGCGACAGGCGCGCACGGAAATGGCCGACCTCGAGGAGCGGCTCGCGAGCCTGACGCCGCGCGAGCGCGAGGTGCTCGCGGCGGTGGTGAAGGGAAAGCTCAACAAGCAGATCGCAGGCGACCTCGGCATCGTCGAGCAGACGGTCAAGTTCCATCGCGCGAGGATCATGGACCGGATGCGGGTGCGCACGCTTGCGGAGCTCATGCACGTTGCGATTCGCCTGGGTGTCAAAACGCAGTCGGGCGACGCGTCGCGAACGTAGTTCGTCTCGCGCGCACTGAACCAAGGTCCAGTGTCGATGGTGCCGCCGACGCTGTAGTGTCCGTCGGTGACCAGCCCCGACGCGTACATCGCCGTCGTCGACGACGAGTCTGCCGTTCGCACCATGCTCGGCCGCCTGTTGCGCCTGGCCGGGTACGAGGTGACGGCATTCGCATGCGGGGACGATTTCATCGCTTCGCTGGCCGTACGGCGCCCCGATTGCGTGGTTCTCGACATCCACATGCCGGGGCTGTCGGGCCTCGACGTGCAGACCCGGCTCTGCGAGGCAGAGGCCGCAATTCCCGTCGTCTTCGTGACGGCCAGCGACGACGTGGCGCTTGACCGCAGCGTGCGGCAGGCGGGGGGCGTGCGACTCCTGCGAAAGCCATTCTCCAACGACGACCTGCTCGAAGCCGTCGGTGAAGCGCTGCAGCGCAAGGCGCGTGACGTGTCATGAAATCGTCACGCTGTCATGAGACGGTCATGCGCAGCGGGCTGAACCAAAGTGCAGTATGCGAAAGCGGCGTTTGCCCGTACAACATGCGTCGGGCCGCGCGGCAGCGGCCGCCCTATGTACCAACCGATCGGAGTGAAACATGAGTCTGCGAAGGTCTTTTCCCCGTTTCATCGCTGCAATCCTGATCGCGCTGGGGACGGCGATGCCCGCCGCGGCACAACAGAAGCCCAACATCCTGTTCATCATGGGCGACGACATCGGCTGGATGCAGCCGAGCATCTACCATCGTGGCCTGATGGTTGGCGAGACGCCGAACATCGACCGCATCGGCAACGAGGGCGCGATCTTCATGCATTACTACGCGGAGCAGAGCTGCACTGCCGGCCGCAACGCCTTCTTCACCGGCATGCATCCGCTGCGCACGGGCATGATCCCGCCGCAGCTTCCGGGGAGTCCAACGTATCTCAAGCCCGGCACGCCGTCGCTCGCTAAATTCCTGCGCGATCTCGGCTACAACACCGGTGAGTTCGGCAAGAATCACTTGGGCGACCACACCGACGCGCTGCCGACGGCCCATGGCTTCCAGGAGTTCTGGGGTTATCTCTATCACCTCGACGCAATGCAAGGGGTGAGCTTCAACGACATCAACAGCTCTCCGACGATGCAGGGCATCGCGCCGCCGTGCAAGAACACGCCCGTTCCGGGACTGCCCGACGTGCCCGGTGCCGTCGATCCGAGGACGGCCACTTGCCTCACCCCGCCGCGTCCGGTGATCTGGTGCACATCTTCGGACGGCACGTCGAAGAACCAGACGTGCAAGGACGAGGGGCCTCTGACGCTCGATCGCTCGCGAACGGTAGATGAGGAGATCTCAGCGAAGGTCGTCGACTTCCTCGACCGCAACGATCCGAAGAAGACCAGCAAGCCGTTCTTCGTCTGGTACAACCCCGCGCGCATGCACATCACGACCATGCTCTCGCCGAAGTACGAGGCGATGCTCGGCGAGAAGGGCGGCAAGGACTGGGGCATCAACGAAGCCGGCATGAAGCAGATGGACGACAACATCGGCTACGTGCTGAAAAAGCTGGAGGACATGGGCCAGCTCGACAACACGATCGTCGTGTTCACGACCGACAACGGCGCCGAGGTGATCACATACCCGGACGGCGGCGTCACGCCGTTTCGCGGCGGCAAGCTCACGACGTGGGAAGGCGGCATGCGTGCGCCGCTGGTCGTCCGATGGCCCGGCCACATCAAGCCGGGCTCGGTCAAGAAGGAGATGTTCGCGTCCCTCGACTGGCTGCCGACGCTCGTGAACGCGGCCGGTGGACCGAAGGGCGATGGCTTGAAGAAGCGCATCGAAGCAGGTTCATACCCCGGCATCGTGAAGACCACCCTCGACGGCGTCGACCAGCTCGACTATGTCGAAGGCAAGACGGACAAATCGGCGCGCGACACGTTCTTCTACTACACCGGTCCGATTCCATCGGCGGTCCGTTACAAGAACTGGAAGTTCTATTACACGATGGTGCCCGATACGGCCACGGGCGGCTTGACGGGCGCGACGACGTATCACTGGACGCAGATCGGCAACATCCTTCGCGACCCGTTCGAGATCGCGGTGGGCAATGCCGACAAGACGGCGCTCGGCTATGGCGGCGGACTGGCGGCACCGAGCACGGCATACATCTACAACTGGAACATCCTGCCGATCGGGCAGCTCCTGTGGCTGAAGGAACTCGAGTCATACGCCGCATTTCCGCCGATGCAGGATCCAGCGAGCTACAACCTGAGCTCGATCCTGGAGCAAGTCAAGAAATCGCGCCACCCGAGCGAGTAGGCTCCTCCGCGGGCGCCCGGCGGCAGGGCGCCCGTTTCTTTTCTTGCATGAGGTCGACCATGAATTCGCGTTTACACCGTCAGGTCTCGGCGGTGCTCCTCTGTGCTTCTCTCGTCTTCTGCGCCGCCGCGCGGGCGCAAACCGATCCTCTGCCGTCGTGGAACGACGGCGCTGCCAAGAAGGCGATCGTCGAGTTCGTGCAAGCGACCACGACGCAGGGAAGCCCCAAGTTCGTGCCTGCGCCGGAGCGTATCGCGACGTTCGACCAGGATGGCACGCTGTGGGTCGAGCAGCCGATGTACTCGCAGGTCATGTATTGCCTCGAACGCGTCCCTGCGCTCGTCAAGGCGAAGCCGGAGCTCGCGAAGGTCGAGCCGTTCAAGACGGTCATGACCGGAAATCGCGAAGCGATTGCGAAGCTTCCGCTTAAAGACCTCGAGAAGATTCTTGCCGCGACGCTCACCGGCATGTCGGTCGACGAGTTCAAGGCCGATGCGTCGAAATGGCTCGACACCGCGAAGGATCCGCGCTGGAAGCGGCCTTACACCGAGCTCACCTACGTGCCGATGCAGGAAGTGATGAAGTATCTGCGCGACAACGGCTACCGGACGTACATCGTCACCGGCGGAGGCCAGGACTTCGTTCGCGTCTACTCGGAGAAGACCTACGGCGTTCCGCCCGAGCAGGTCGTGGGGACCGCCGGCGCCACCAAATACGGCTACGACAAGAGTGGCCGGCCGTTTCTCACCAAGGAGCCGAAGCTTCTCCTGAACGACAACGACGCCGGAAAGCCCGAAGGCATCCACCTCATGATCGGCCGTCGCCCTTACGCCGCGTTCGGCAACTCGGGCGGCGACCAGCAGATGCTCGAGTACACGGGCGCCGGAGACGGCGCGCGGCTCATGATGCTGGTCCTGCACGACGACGCGACGCGTGAATACGCGTACGGGCCCGCGAAGGGCATGCGCGATACCAAGGTCGGCGCGTTCTCGCAGAAGCTGTACGACGAAGCGGGCAAGAAGGGCTGGACCGTGATCAGCATGAAGGACGACTGGAGGAAGATCTTTGCGTTCGAGTGAGGTCGTCACGCAAGGCAAGTTGATCGCGCGCAGCGGTCTCGCGATCGGCGCGTTGGCAGCGTGTGCTTTCGCCCACGCGGAGATGAGCGCCGAAGAGCTCGCGAAGCTCGCGCAAAACCCCGTCGGCAATCTCATCAGCCTGCCGTTCCAGAACAACACGAACCTGAACTTCGGCCCGGACAAGGGGACGCAGAACATCCTCAATATCCAGCCGGTGATTCCCATCTCGATCAACGACGAGTGGAACATCATCACCCGCACCATCGTTCCGGTGATCCACATGCCGTCGCTTGGGCCGGGCATCGACAGCAAGGACGGCGTCGGCGACACCGTGTTCACGGCGTTCCTGTCGCCGGCCAAACCGGGCCACTGGATATGGGGCGCCGGTCCGGTCATCCAGGCGCCGACGAACAGCAGCTCGGAGCTCGGCAACAAGAACTGGGGGCTCGGTCCTTCGTTCGTCGTCTTGCACCTCGATCACGGCAGCCCGTGGGTGTACGGCGTGCTCGTCAACAACGTCTGGTCGGTGACGAGCGACAAGGAAGGCGGCGCCTTCAACAACGGGCTCATCCAGCCGTTCGTCAATTACAACTTCAAGGAAGGGTTCTACCTCACGAGCGCGCCAATCCTGACCGTCGACTGGAAGGCCGACAGCGGCCAGCAGTGGACGGTGCCGGTCGGCGGCGGCGTGGGCAAGATCTTCCATCTCGGCAAGCTGCCCGTGAACACGCAGCTGTCGGCGTACTACAACGTCGTGCGACCGGACTTCCAGGCGAACTGGCAGATTCGCGCGCAGGTGCAGTTGATGTTCCCCAAATGATTGCAGAGCGCATGGTCACCTCGAGGAAAACAATGAAGATGGGTACTGCAGTATCGATGCTGGCGCTATGCCTCGTCACGTCGGCGGCTTCGGCGCAGATCTTTTCGTTCGATCCGCTGAAGGATATCGAAAGCGACCTGCCGTCGGGCGCGCCGAACGAGCCGCGCATCATTCAAGCGAGGCAACAGATTCGGGAGGTCGCGCAGGACGCCCTGGCGTCGCTGTACGAATACAATCCCGGCGCCCGGCGCGTCGTCGAGAAAGCGGCGGGCTACGCGGTGTTCAGCACGTTCGGCGTGAAGCTCTTCTTTGCCGGCGGAACCACCGGCAAAGGCGTGGTCGTCAACGAGCGCACCGGCCGCCAGACGTTCATGAAGATGCTGCAGGTGCAAGGCGGACTCGGTTTCGGCCTGAACCAGAATCGCCTCGTGTTCGTTTTCACCAACCCATCGGCGCTGCGCAATTTCATCGACCAGGGTTGGGAATTCGGCGGCCAGGGAAACCTGTCGGCGATCGCCGGTGGCCAGGGCGCGATGTTCAGCGGCGCCGCGGCGGTGTCGCCCGGCGTGTACCTGTACCAGATCACCGAGACGGGCCTCGCGGCCACGCTCACGGTATCGGGGACGAAGTACTTCAAAGACACGGCGTTGAACTAGGCGTGCACGCGCGAGTGAGCGAGCGCCAAGACGACCGTAATGGGTCGCGAACCGGCAACGTACACATTCAATAACGACAGGATGCACCGATGACGATCCGAATCCGCTTCACCGTGGCCTTGACGTGTCTTGGCATCGCGGCGTGCCAGACGCCGTCCACGCCCGGCGGTTCGGCCACGCCAGCCATGTCCATGTCGAGCACCTCCGTCACCGCAAGTGACGCGAAGCTCGACACGCGGTCCGGATTTCTCACCGATTACACCCGCCTTGCGACCGTTGCGGGCGGCGACGGTATCCGCTGCTGGCGGCAACCGAGCGCGAACTGGCGAGGCTACGACAAGATCCTCATCACGCGCATGCAGGTCACGCTCAAGCCCGGCCAGGTGCGCAGCATCGATCCTGCGGACCTCAAATCGCTGCTCGACTACTTCCACGGTGCGCTCGTGAAGGATCTGAAGCCGCAATTCCAGGTCGTGGACAAGCCGGGCCCCGGCGTGCTCGTGATGCGCATCGCGCTCACCGATCTCACGCCGACGCGTGTCACGGACAGCCTTATCGGCACGGCGACGCCCTACGGCTTCGTCGCGGAGATCGGCAGCGGCGCCGCTACCGGCTTGCCGGTCGGCGCCACGCCTTACCTCGGCGAGACCGGCATCGAGACGCAGCTTCGCGACGGCGCCAGCAATGCGGTCATCGCGGAATGCGAGGACACCGAGGTGGGTCGCAAGTACGCGGCGGACATGAATGCAGGGGCTTCGGGCGCGGCGACCGCATGGGTCAATGGCTACCTGAGCTCGTTCAGCAGCTGGCAGTACGCGAAGGACGCCTTCGACAAGTGGGCGGCGCTCACGGCCAAGAGGCTCGCGGCGCTTCGCGCATCGTGAAGCGCGGTATCGTTGCGCATCGACAAGGAGTCGAACCATGAAATGGCTTTTCGGGAAGTGGATGGCGGTAGCGGCGGTCGTGACGCTCGCCGGATGCGGCTCGACCGGTGGCGGCATGGGTGGCGGCAGCGCGCCACCCGTCGAAATTCGCACCGGCACCATCGAGCAAATCACCGGAACTGAAGTGAAGAGCACCCACGACCAGGGCCTGGGCGCGATCCTCGGCGGCGTTGCCGGCGCCGGGCTCGGCAGCCTGATCGGCGCGGGCACGGGTCGTGACGTCGCAATCGCCGCGGGCGCGATCGCCGGCGCGATCGGCGGCAACGTCGCGCAGAACCGTTACTTCGACAAGCCGCAAGCGGCGCAGCAGGTGATCGTGCGCCTGACGAGCGGCGTGCTGGTCGCGATCACGCAGCCCGTGAACCCGTCGCTGTCGCGCGGAATGCGCGTATACGTTGAAGGCCAGGGCCACGAGGCGCGGGTGGTGCCGGCGTAACGTCCATGCAAGGTCAACAGGAGACAACGATGATGAAGACGCAGGCCACAGTAGCGGCAATCGGATTCGGCATCGCATGCGCGGCGGCGGCGCAGACATCACCCCCGGCGCCGACGCAGCAGCAACGTCAGCAGGATTTGAAGGGTGCGGAGACGGTCGGCCAGCGCGACGACATGCAGCCGATGACCGCCGCGCAACAGGCCGAGTACAAGACGCAATATGATGCGGCGAAGGCCAAGTGGGCATCGATGACCCCCGAGCAGAAGAAGGCCGCCGTCGCGGCCGCGCGCAACAAGAAGCTGAGCGAGCTGAACGCCATGGAACTCGTCGGCCAACGCGACGACATGAAGAACGAGACGGCCGCACAAGCGGGACAAATGAAAGCGGAAGCGGACGCAGCGAAGGCCAAGTGGGATAAGCTGTCGCCGACCGAGAAGCAGGCCGTGCGCAAATCGGCGTGGTCCAAGAAGCGCTCCGAGCTCAATGCGCTCGAAGCGGTCGGGCAGCGCGATGACAGCTACGTCTTTCCGTATTGACACTTAAGCAAGTACTCGTCTGTGCGTGTGTCGCCATCGTCTCGATGGCGGCATTCGCGCAGGACCACGTCGGCGGCAAGGTGTGCGGCGAATGCCACGCGCAGGCGTACACGGCCTGGCGTGGATCGCATCACGACCTGGCCATGCAGGTTGCCGACGAGCGAACAGTCCTCGGCAACTTCGCGCAGGCGAAGTTCACGTACGCCGGGACAACGTCGTCGTTCTTCCGGCGTGACGGACGATTCGTCGTGCGCACCGACGGCCCGGACGGCAAGCTCGCGGACTACCCCGTCAAGTACACGTTCGGCGTGTACCCACTGCAGCAATATCTCATCGAGCTCCCGGGCGGCCGCCTGCAGGCATTGTCCATCGCGTGGGACACGCGGCCGAAGGCGGCGGGAGGACAACGCTGGTTCCACATGTATCCGGGCCAGGGGATCAAGGCGGGCGATCCGCTGCACTGGACGGGCATCGGCCAGAACTGGAACTTCATGTGCAGCGAGTGCCACTCGACCAACCTGCGCAAGAACTTCGACGCGAAGAGCGGCGAGTTCCATACGACGTGGGCCGAGGTGAACGTGTCGTGCGAGGCGTGTCATGGACCCGGCGCGCGGCACGTGACGTGGGCGCGCAGCGGTGCCGATGGGCGCACGGCCGACAAGGGCCTCGCGCTTGCGCTCGACGAGCGCAAGGGCGCGACGTGGGCCGCCGACGCGACGACGGGCCAGCCGCGGCGCAGCGTGCCACGTACGTCGGCACGCGAAGTCGAGACGTGCGCACGCTGCCATGCACGCGGAAGCCGCATCTCCGACGACTACGTGCATGGCAAGCCGCTGCTCGACACGCATCGGACGGCGTTGCTCGAAGACTCGTTGTATTGGGTCGATGGCCAGATGCGCGACGAGGTGTACAACTGGGGCTCGTTCCTGCAAAGCCGCATGAATGCGGCAGGCGTGACGTGCTCCGACTGCCACGACCCCCATACGCTGAAGCTGCGCGCGGCCGGCAACGCACTGTGCGCACAGTGCCACGCGCCGGCCAAGTACGATGCGCCGACGCACACGCATCACGCGTCGAACACCGCGGCCGGCGTCCTGCGTCGCGTGCCACATGCCGGCCACGACGTACATGGTCGTCGATCCGAGGCACGATCATTCGTTTCGCATTCCGCGGCCCGACCAAAGTGCGGCGCTCGGAACGCCGAACGCGTGCAACGGCTGTCATTCGAAGCAGACCGCGGCATGGGCCTCGAGCGCAATCGCCAAGTGGACGGGTCGCGCGCCGAGCGGGTTCCAGACCTTCGCCGAATCGATGCAGAAAGGCGCGACCGGTGCGCCGGGCGGCCGCGGCGCGTTGATGACGATCGCGGAGGACAAGGCACAGCCGGCCGTCGTGCGCGCGACTGCATTGACGCGGCTCGCGCGCCTTGCGACGCCGGTGACGCTGCCCACGTTCGCGAAAGCGCTCGATGACCCTGATCCGGTCGTCAGGCTGGCCGCCGTCGATGCGCTGGCGGGCGCCGCCCCCGATGTGCAGCTGCGCTACCTGCCGCGAATGACGGCGGATCCGGTACGCGCGGTGCGCACGAGCGCCGCACGCGCGCTCGTCGGACCGGCGCAATCGCGCGTCCCGCAGGAGAATCGCGCAACGCTCAACAGTGCGCTCGAGGAGTACCGCGCCACGCTGCTGTACAACGCCGATCGGCCGGAAAGTCGCCTGGCGCTCGCTGGCCTTTATTCGGCGCAGGGCGATCGCACGCAAGCGATCGCGGAGATCGACAAGGCGATCGCGCTGGATGCGACGTTCGTTCCTGCCTACGTCAATCTCTCGGACCTGCATCGGCAGGCGGGTGACGAACAGGCGGCCGAGGCGGCACTGCGACGCGGCCTCGTGCGGGCGCCCAAGGAGGCGGCGCTGCATCATGCGCTCGGGCTTTCGTTGATCCGCCAGCGCGATCGCGCGCAGGCGACCAAGGAATTCGCGATTGCGGCGCAACTCGATCCGGGCAATGCGCGCTACGCGTACGTGTACGCGGTGGCGTTGCACGACACCGGACAAGCCACCAAGGCGCGCGAGGTCCTCGCCGCGGCGCTCACCCGCCTTCCGTTCGATCGCGAACTGCTGCTCGTGTCCACGCAATACGCGTCGGAGGCTGGAGACCGCGAGGCGGCGAAGCGCTATGTGACCCGGCTGCGCGAGGTCGAGCCGGACGATCCCCGTTACGCGCGCCTGGCGGCGCAGATCGAGGAAGGGCGCCCACGGTAGTCCAGGGGCGTTGTTCGGGCGCCACACCGGTGGCGGTCTCTGCGAAATCGGAAAGTGGCCTACAGACGCCGCCGCCCATGCTTCCGATAATTCGGACAGCTGTTCAACTGTGCGGGCGCCATGAATGTCTACCTGATTGAAAGCTCCAACGTCTTCGCGCCTGTGCTCGTCCAGCTCATCGATCGCACGTCCGCGCGAGTGGTCGGACGCACCCCGGATGCGCGAACGGCGATCCGCGAGATCCCGGCGCTCAAGCCGGACGTCGTGATCGTGGGCATCCCGCTTGCGACACGCAACGGCTTCGATGTGCTCAAGCACATCGGCGCAATGCGGCCGAGGCCGATCGCGATGGTTCTTGCGGATAGCGCCAGCGAACCCGCACGCGAGCGGGCGCTGCGCTCGGGCGCTGCCTATTATTTCGACAAGTTTCACGACCTCCACGCATGGACGGACGTGCTGCGCGATCTGTCGCTCCTGTTGCAGCAGCGACGCCTCGAATCCGGCGACACGCGTGTGCCCAACGCCGCTGCGTCTTTCGCTCGCGTGTTGCCGGACCAGGAGCAAGCCCACGACACCCGGAGCGGCGACACCGCCTGAGTCTTAGAAGCAGCCGCTCTTGCCGCCTTCGTCGAGCTTGGGGAACACCGACCCCGGAGCGCCCTTGCACGCGACGGCGTTGATTCCTCGCTGGCGGCCCCGACGGTACTCGGGAAGAACGTGCGAAATGCCCGGCGCAAGGGTGTCGCCGAGCTTTCCACGCGCCGGCGCGGGGCAGTCGTACAGACCGTTGCTGCCGCCCTTGTAGCAAAGCGAGACCTCGATCGGATACGCGCATGCGTTGGTGATCGTCGCATCGCCCGCGGGCGTGTTGCGCGTCTCGGCAAAGCGAATGCACGCATCCGAGCGGCGCGGATCCGCGGGTTCCGCGGGAGGCGGCGTCGCTTTCGGTTGCGCCTGGGCCACAACGGCATTCGAGGGCGCGACTGCCAGGGTCATGGAAGGAGGCGCATCGCCGAGCTTGGCTCCGCGCGCGGCGGCTTGCAGCGCAAGCCCCTTGTCGCAGCCCGCGCGCCACACGTAGTCGATCGGCTCGCCGTCTTCGATGGACTGCCATGCGCCGCGCGCCTCGACGTCGCGATAGGCGCGTGCATCGCACCGCACGACGGCGACGTACGCGCGCTCCTGGTTGACGTCCGCGGCGCGCGCATGCATGTACGCGACGAAGGTATTGCCAGCGGGGCCGATCTCCACGTGCCCGGGGTTCCAGTACCAGTACACGACCCGTCCGGCCGACACCACACGGCTTCCCATGTAGCGGTATCCCGGCGGTACGGCGAGCGACGGCCCGACCATCGCCATCAACGCAAGCAGCATGAACAAGCGCATGGCGCGAGCATACGCCGAGTGCCCGTCATTGCGATGGATGCTCCTACACGATGCAGGGCGCTTGCCCTACAGGGGCCGGCGAAGCTGTCCGAATGTGCAAAATGGCCGCCGCGCGGATCATGCTCGTTGTCATTCCAGAACCACTAAGGAGTTCCACCATGGATACACGTACACGCACGCAATTGCTCGCGTTGTTCGCCGCCGGCACCATGATGCTTGCCGCGGGCTGCGACCAGCGCAATGCTTCGAACACCAGCACGGCGACTCCGCCGACGACCGCCGACAAGATGGCGAACTCGGCGAACAAGGCAGGCGACAAGATGGCGACCTCGACGGAGAAGGCCGGCGACAAGATCGACGACGCCGCGCTCACCACCAAGGTGAAGACCGCGCTGATGGCCGAGCCGGGCCTTCGCTCCCTCGAGATCAACGTCGACACGCGCGACAACATCGTCACGCTGAACGGTACGGTCGACTCGCAGGAGAAGAAGCAGCGCGCGATGCAGATCGCCCAGAAAGTCGAAGGCGTGAAGTCCGTCTCCGACAACCTGGTCGTCAAGTCGTCCTAACCGGCGATACGGGGCGCGTTCTCGCCAACGGTCGCGAGGCGGAGGGTTCCCTTCGCGTAGCGGCCGATGAGGAGGCGCGCCACGTCGATGTCGAACGACGGCGGCGGAGGCGCCTCGAGGAGGCGTGCGAGGTCGCCGTCGTCACGTGCGGTACCGAGCCAGCACCAGTCACGCATCAGGTGAACGTCGACACGCTCACCGGCTGTTGACGGCTCGCGAACGAGCGCCGTGCCTTTTGCGGGCCACGGCGGAATGCCCCATCGCGACAACGCGTCGGCGAGGCGCGCGTCGTGCGTTTCCGACGACTCGGCGCCCACGCATGCACCTGCGCAGCGCCTCAACTGGCGCTGGAAGCAAGGCCCGGCATCGCGGCGCTCGAGCTTCAACCGGATCCAGCACAGCGCGTGCTCCGCGGCGAGCGCGCGCAGCGCTCCCTGCGCGCCGCGCTTCGATGCGAACGGACCGTAGCATCCTGCCAATGCAGAAGGATCGACGTCGCACGCCCTGACGAAGCGCGGCACGCCTTCCTCCAGCACGAGGACGCCCGCTTCCTCCTTGCGCCGCAGCGCGCGGTTGTGCGCAGGCAGCTCCGTCTTCACGAGCACCGCTTCGCGAAGCAGCGCGCCGAGCTCGCCGGCAGTCTCCTCGACTTCGATGCGCCGGATCTCCTGCGACAGGCGCAGGTCGGTTTCGCTGCGCCAGTCGCCGCTGAAGTGCGCCGCGACCCGCTCGCGCAAGTTGACGCTCTTGCCGATGTAGATCGGCAGCGGATTGTCACCGAAGAAGCGGTAGATGCCGGGCGACTCCGGAATGTGATCGAGGCAGTCGGGCGGCAGCTGCGGCGGCAGGCTCGGCATGCGCAGGATGCGCCGGACCGCAGTCTCGATCGCCTCGGCGTCGATGTCGCGGTAGATCGCCTGCACGAAGGCCCATACCGCGCGCGCATCGCCCAGGGCGCGATGGCGATCCCCGACGTCGATGCCGTGCCGCGCGGCCACGGCGTCGAGGCCGTGCCCGTCGGCGTCCGGATACAGGCGCCTCGACAGGCGGACCGTGCACAATGGGCGCGCGCTGAAGGGCGCGCCGAGGCGCGCGAACTCGTGCTTGAGGAATCCGTGGTCGAACCGTGCGTTGTGCGCCACGACGACGCAATCGGCGAGGCGCTCGCGAACTTCGCCTGCCACTCGCGAGAACGTGGGCGCGCCTCGGACCATGGCGTCCGTGATGCCGGTCAGCGCCTGGATGGCCGGCGGGATGGGGACTTCCGGGTCCACGAGCGTGCTCCATTCCTGGACCCGCGGCGCGCCGCCCGCGGCGTCGGCGTCGATCCGCACGACCCCGACCTCCGTGATGCGGTCACGGCCGGCGTGCATACCCGTCGTCTCGAGGTCGACGATCGCGATCGACGGGGCGAAGAGGTGCATGGGCGGCGGGCTAAGGCGGGGTCTTGACGGGGCGAACGTTCGTTCGTATTCTATCCGCATGTCGAACGATCGTTCCTATTTATCGACGCTCCAGGACTACTACGCGCGCCACCGCGCGTTGCCGTCGTACGCATCGATCGGCGGGATGCTTGGCCTGCGATCGAAGTCCTCCGTGGCAGCGCTGGTCGCGCGCCTGAAGCTCGCGGGCTTTCTCGAGTCCACGCCCGACCGCAGGCTCGCGCCCACGCGCCGGTTCTTCGCGCGACCGCTCGCCGACGCACCGGTGCGCGCAGGGTTGCCGGAGGCCGTGGAGGACGCGGACGCCGAAGCTCTCACCATCGACGACTATCTCATCGAGAGGCCGTCGTCCACGGTGCTCATTCGCGTCAAGGGCGACTCGATGATGGACGCGGGGATTTTCGACGGCGACCTCGTCGTGGTGGAGAAGCGACCGTCCGCGCACAAGGGCGAGATCGTCGTCGCCATCGTCGACAACCAGTTCACGTTGAAGCGGCTCGATCTGGAAGCCGGCAAGTTCATCCTGCGCGCCGAGAACAAGGCCTACGCGCCCATCCGCCCCGAAGGGGCGCTCGAGATCTTCGGCGTCATGGTGGGGCTCGTCCGCAAGCTCTGAATCAGCCGACCACGCGATTGCGCCCCGCGGCTTTCGCCGTATAGAGATTACGGTCCGCGGCCGCGAGCATGCGGTCGTGCGTCGGCACGGTCGTGTCGGTCGTCACGCCGATCGATATCGTCAGCGACAGCGACGGGTGGATCGAGCTCCAGTTGTACTGCGAGATCGCCTGGCGCAGCTTCTCGCATACGCGCAGCGCCGCCTGCGGGTCCGTTTCCACCAGCAGCACCACGAATTCCTCGCCGCCGAAGCGCGCGACCAGATCGGTATGGCGCACCTGCGCGGCCAGGATCTTCGCAGTGGCGCGCAGTGCGGCGTCGCCGACGGCGTGCGAGAAGCGGTCGTTGACCGCCTTGAAGTGGTCGAGGTCGGCCATCGCCACCGCAAGCGGCCGCCCGTGTCGCAGCGCGAGCGCAAACTCGTCGGCGAGCCGCTGGTCCAGGCGACGGCGATTGGCGAGGCCCGTCAGCGCATCCTCGTAGGTCTGGCGCTCGAGCTGGTCGAGCAGCATCGTCTTTTGCAGGTTCGCTTCGGTGAGCGAGATGTTGAGCGCGTCGAGCTCCTCGTTGACGCGCGTGAGCGCCTCGTGGCGCTCGCGCTCCATCTCGGTCTCGCGACGCGCGGCCGCGAGCTCGAACTGGATCTGCAGTGCGCGAAGCTTGTCGCGCGCCGCTTCCGATTGCACCTCGCGCTCGAGCTCGTGGAATTTGCGGAAGTGAAGGAGTGCGGAAGAGGGGTCGCCGGTCTTCTCGAAGTAATCGGCGAGCGCCTCGTGCACTTCGAACTGCGTGGGCTTCAGGTTGTGGCGCTCGCACACGGCAAGCGCCGCGTCCAGCAACGCGCGCGATTCGTCGTGACGTCCGGCAGCGAGGCACAGGCGACCGAGCCCCAGGCTCGCGTGCGCCACGCCGTAGCGGTATCCCGTCGCTTCGGACAGCTCGAGCGCCTCCCGCATCGTGCTCTCCGCCGTGACGCGGTCGCCCTTGCGCTCCTGCACCAGCCCCAGGTTGTTGAGCGTCGCGCACTGGTGCAGCGGCAGGCCCATGCCGACGAACACCTTGTACGCATCGTTGAGTGCGGCTTCGGCTTCGTCGAGCTGACCCAGGTTCTTGAGGTTGATGCCGATGTTGTTGAGCGTCTTGCCGCGCTCGATCGCGTCGGTCGGCCGCGTGCACAGCGCGAGGCTGCGCCGGTAGAAATCGAGGCCGGAGGCCGCGTCTCCCGTTCGCGAATACACGACGCCGATCATGCGCAGCGTTGCCGCACGGCTGCTGTCGTCGCCCGTGCGCTGGTCGATCGCAAGGGCGCGGAACTGGAAGTCGAGCGCGCGCGACGAATCGCCGAGGGCGTCGTGCACGAAGCTGATCGCGCGCAGCGTCTTGGCGACGGCGCCGTCGTCGCGCGCATCCTCGAAGCCGGCGAGCGCCGTGTCGAACGCGTCGAGCGCGGTGACGTGATCGAGCAGGAGATCGGCGCACTGGCCCTGCAGGTAGCGCGATTCGGCGCCCGCGCGTGCGTCGCCCAGGGACGCTGCGATCTCCTGCGCCTCCTGCGCGTAGGCGAGGGCGCGCCGCGCGTCGATGCTCGCGACGCCATCCGCGATCCCGAGAAGCAGGTCGAGCCGCTCCCTCGGTGCGGCGGCGGCCTCCAGAGAGCGGACGAGTCGCTCGACCGCGGCCGCGCTCTGCGGCCCGTCATTCACGCGCGACCTCGACGAGGCAATCGTAGAACGTCGCCGCGCGACCGAGGTCGGTCAGCGCCTGCGAGGTCACCGCATTGGCATTGCGGCCGTCGGGCGAGAGCTTTTGCCACCAGATGGACGGCGCCACCACCACGCCTTCACGGGCACGCGTGCCCACGCGCGCAGCGGCGGTGAAGCTGCCGCGGTCGTTGAAGATGCGCACGCGATCGTTGTCGGCGATGCCGCGCGCTTGCGCGTCGCGCGGATGGATATCGAGCTTCGGCGGACCTTCCTCGCCGACGAACGCGGGGAGATTGGCGAACGACGAGTTGAGGAAGTTTCGTGCGGGCGGCGAGATGAACGCGAGGGGGAACCGCCGGGCGAGCTCCGGATTGGAGACGGCCGACTCGCGCGGCGCGATGTAGTCGGGGGCGCCGAGATCGTCCGTCGCGAGCTGGCATTTCCCCGATGGCGTCGGAAATCCGCCTTGCGCGAACGGCGCGTACTGGGCGGCGACTGCGAGGCGCTGCCAGCCGGACGACTTGAGCGTGTCCCACGAAATCCCCTCCGTGCGCGCATCGTCGCGTCGAAACGCCATGCGCGCAATGTCCTCGTCCGAATCGAGGAAGCACGGCTCGGTGAATCCCATGCGCGCCGCGAGGCGGCGAAACACTTCGGTGTTCGGAAGCGCTTCGCCCAGCGGCTCGATCGCCTTGTTGTTGGCCAGCGCGTACAGATGGCCGTACGACGTGTGCACGTCGATCTGCTCGAGCTGCGTGGTCGCGGGAAGCAGGATGTCCGCGAAGTCCGCCGTGTCCGTCTGGAAGATCTCGTGGACCACGCAGAAGAGATTCTCGCGCGCGAAGCCCGCGCGCACCTTGCCCGAGTCGGGCGCGACGGCGACGGGATTGCTGTTGTACACGTAGATCGCGCGCACCGGCGGGTCGCGCGCATCGAGGAGTGCGTCGCCGATCGCCGTCATGTTGATCGTGCGCGGCTGGCCGCGAATCAGGTCCGGGCGCTCGAGCGCGTGGTGGTCGACGGGGTAGGTGCCCGACGAGGAGAGCAGGGCGCCGCCCGCCGGATCGCGCCACGCGCCCACAAGTGCGGGCAGGCACGCGACGGCGCGCACGGCGTTGCCGCCGCCCGCCACCCGCTGCATGCCGTAATTGAGGCGAATGGCAGCGGGGCGGGTGGTGCCGTACTCGCGCGCAAGCGCGGTGATCTGCGACGCGTCGATGCCGCACACCTGCGCCGCCCGCTCCGGCGGCCACTGCGCGGCACGCGCGGCGAGCGCCGCGTATCCCGTCGTGTACTGCGCGACGTAATCGCGATCGACGAGATCGTGCGCGATCAGCTCGTGCATCATCGCGAGCGCGAGCGCGCCGTCGGTGCCCGGCATCAACGCGATGTGGTCGTGGCACTTCTCGGCGGTGGCGCTGCGATAGGGGTCGATCGCGATGAGCCTTGCGCCGCGGCGCTTCGCTTCCTGCGCGCGCGTCCAGAAGTGAAGATTCGACGCGACCGGATTGCTGCCCCAGATCAGGATGAGCTTGCTGTTCTCGTACTGCTCGAAGTCCATGCCCATCGCCGCGCCGATGACCGACGTCCAGCCGGCCTTGCCGGCGGCCGCGCAGATCGTGCGGTCGAGGAGCGATGCGCCGAGGCGGTGGAAGAAGCGGCGGTCCATCGATGCGTACTGCAGGAGGCCCATGGTGCCGGCATAGCTGTACGGCAGGATCGACTGCGGGCCGTCGGCGGACGCTGCGATCGCGCCGAACCGCGAAGCGATCTCGCCCAGCGCGTCGTCCCACGAGATGCGCTCGAAACGGCCTTCGCCCTTCCGGCCCACGCGCCGCATGGGATACAGGAGGCGCTGATCGGAATACGTGCGGTCGAGGTAGCGCGCCACCTTCGTGCACAGGACGCCTGCGGTGGCGGGGTGATCGGACGCCCCGCGGATGGCGATGGCGCGGCCGTTCTCGACCGTCGTCAACAGCGCGCACGTGTCCGGGCAGTCGTGCGGGCATGCACCGCGCACGACACGCCGCTGGCCCGGGGATGGCGAATCGAGGGGCATCGTCACGGGATTGTAATGGACGGTGCAGCGCCGGGCCCATGGTTTAATTCCCGTCATGGAGAATATTCCGCTTGCAGTCCCCGAGGTGAGGTTGAACGACGGGACGCATGTCCCCGCCCTCGGCCTTGGCACCTGGCACATGGGCGAGCAGCCGCGACCGCGCGGTAGACGAGGCGGCGGTGCTGCGCATGGGGCTCGACCTCGGCATGACGCTCATCGACACGGCGGAGATGTACGGCGACGGCGGTGCGGAGCGCGTGGTTGCCGACGCCATCGCCGCGGATCGCGATCGCGTGTTCGTCGTGAGCAAGGTCTATCCGCACAACGCGAGCGCGAAGGGAACGGTCGTCGCGTGCGATCGCAGCCTCACGCGGCTGCGCACCGATCGCATCGACCTCTACCTGCTGCACTGGCGCGGGCGGCATCCGCTTGCTGAAACCGTCGATGCGTTCGAACGCTTGCGCGCCGCAGGCAAGATCGTGCGCTGGGGTGTGTCGAACTTCGACGTCGGCGACATCGACGAGCTTCTCGCGCTTCCCGATGGAAATCGTTGCGCGGCGAACCAGGTCCTGTACAACCTGTCGCAGCGTGGCGTTGAGTTCGAATTGCGCGAGCGATGCGCGCGCAATGACATCGTCATCATGGCGTACTCGCCGTTTCAACAGGGCGATCTGCTGCGGAACCGAAAACTGGCAACTCTTGCCGCGTCGCTCGGCATGACCGCAGCACAGCTTGCGATCGCATGGCTGCTTGCGCAAAGCGGCACCATCGCCATTCCACAATCGTCGAACGTCGACCACGTGCGCGAGTTTCGCGCGGCCGCCGACATTCGCCTGTCACCGGATGCGTTGAAGATGATCGACGCCGCATTCCCGCCTCCGCGATCCGCAAGGCCGCTCGCGATGCTGTAGACGCCGCTCATCGGCGTCGAAGTTGACTGTCGTTTACAACCTGCGCGCGGCAGCGACGTTCATCGGCTGCAGACGGTCCGGTTCGGGCTCGTGGCACGCTTGCTGCTCAATGGAGGTCACCGGGAGCTAACCGCTCCACACGCAATCTCGAAGGAGAAGTTCGGTGACCTACACCCATTACGACTACCTCGACCTCGCACCCGGCGCGAGCCCGGCACGGATCGAGGCCGCGTATGCAGCGGTGCTCGAACGATTCCAGTACGGCGCCACGGAAGCCGGCCAGGATCTCGCAGGACTCGTGCGCATGATTCACGCCGCGTACGAAGTGCTGTCGACACCGGAGCGGCGCAGCAGCTACGACGCGCAGCTCGCGCGCGAAGCCGCGGAAGCCGACGCCGAACTCAAGAGGATGCTCGATGCGCGTCCCGCGGAAGGAATCCGGCTCGTCCAGGACGTTCCCGCGGCCCTGCGCACGACGATCACGTCGCTCGCAGCATGAGCGCGGATCCCAGCTTACGGCCGCCGGGAAAGTAATTTTTCCAGACTGCAAACAGCGATGCGGTCGGCGGCCGTATTCCACTCCCGGTACCGGATGCCATCGCGCATGACGGTACGCGCGACGGGTGCCACTCGCAGCGCGCGGCACGCCGCGCGTCGTGCGAATGTGCGCGGCGTCGATGCCGGGGGACGCATCGCACCCCACAGGCGCGCGATGCGCGCAGGCGATCGCATCGCGCGGAGTGCACCGCGCCGGGCGCGACCGTCGATCGAGTCGTTTCCCGATTTCGTTGCGCACGCGCTTCACTGATAAATCACAATCCGGAGACGACATTGGACAAGTGCATCGGCTGTTGCTTCTACGACAGGCAGAACGGCAGCAACACCGATTCGCGCGGCGTCTCGTGGGGCCAATGCCGGCGCACGGCGCCAGCCCTTCATCCGATCAACCAGAAGTCGTTCATGATCGAAGGCGTCTGGCCGCACGTGCGCGACGACGACTGGTGCGGTGAGTTCAAGTCTTCTCAGCGGCGCATCGAGACGCGCGTTGCCGAGCCCATGTCCGCGAGCGCGTTGCTGCCGATAGGCACCGGTGCATCGCTGGGCGCGCGTCCGTCCAACGTCGCTGCATTTGCTTCCGGCAGCGCTTCGCGCGAAGCGCCCGTCTCGCTGGGTCCGTTGATGTCGGGCGGAAACGGCGCCGACTAGCGCGACTGCTTTTCGCCGTCGTTCCGCGGGGTGCGACAATGCACCCTCGATGCCCTCGCATGATCCCGCCGCGGCGCTCGCCGCGGGCCTCACCGTCGTCACACCGAACAATCGCGTTGCGCGGGCCCTGATCGCCCGTCACGACGCAGCGATGGTGCGCGCGGGCAAGCGAGCGTGGCCGGCGGCGCACGCCCTGTCATGGTCCACCTGGCTCGTGACGCTCTGGCGCGAAGCGCTCGAGGCGGGCGCCGCGCCCGCCGACCTGCGCCTGCTGAGCGACGCCGAATCGCATCACTTGTGGGTCGCCATCGTGCGCGATGCGCTGCCGGAAGGACTTGCCGACGCGCGCGGCGTGGCCGACAGCGCGGAGGAGGCATGGGCCCTCATGCATGCGTGGGGCGTCGGGCGGACCGAGCTTCCGCGCGTGGCGAAGCGATCCGGCGGAGTCGGATGTCGCGGCTTTCGCGGAATTCGCGTCGCGCTATCACGCGGCACTCGAAGGTGCGCGCGCGATCGACCGCGCGACGCTGGCGGACGCGATCCGCGACGTTGCGCTTCGCGTTCCCTCGCTGCGCGGTCGCGAGGTGATGCTGGCGGGATTCCTTGAGCTCACGCCGCAGCAGCGCCGGCTGCGCGACGCGCTCGTCGACGCGGGCATGTCGATTTCCGACGGCGGCACGCAAGCGGAAGCCGGCAGCGTGCATCGCTACGTCGCAGCAACGCCGCGTGACGAGGTGCGTGCCGCGCTGGAATGGGCGCGTGCGCTCGCGCAGGCGGATGGGACGCGGACCATCGGCATCGCGGTCGCGGATCTCGCCATGCACCGCGACGACGTGCGCGCGGCGGCCGACGACGTCCTGTGCCCGGGTTTGCAGGCGCCGGGTCACGCGGGCGAACCTCGTCCGTACACGTTGTCGCCGGGGGCGCCGCTGTCCACCTACGCGATGGTCTCCTCTGCGCTCGATCTCGTGGCGCTCGGCAACGATCGCCTCGACCGGGCGGCGGCCGCGGCGCTGGCCCGTTCGCCGTACCTGATGGGACCCTGGACGTTGCGCGCGTCGGTCGAGCGTCGCTGGATCGACGAAGGACGCACGCGCATCGCGTGGAAGGATTTCGCGGACGCGATGCCTGCGGCCGTTGCGGCGGCCATGCGCGGCGCGACGGAGGCCATCCCTTCGCGTGCGCAGTCGCCCGCGGGATTCGTCGCGCATTGGCGCAAGATGCTCGACCGCTGCGGTTGGCCCGGCGACGCGCCGCTCGTGGGCGCGCGCTACGAGACGCGGCAGGCGTGGGAGCGGCTGCTCGATGCCTTCGCGCAGGTCGGCCACGTGCAGCCGCGCATGCGCCCGGGCGAAGCAGTCGCAACGCTTCGCGACATGGCGAGCCGGGCGACGTTCGAGCCGCATGCGCCGCGCGCCTCGATCACCATCGCCGGCCTGAACGATGCGGCGGCGCTGCGCTTCGATGCCCTGTGGGTCGTCGGGCTGTCGGCGCAACGATGGCCTCCGGCGCCGCGACCGCATGCCATGCTGCCCATCGCATGGCAGCGCGAGCGCAGCGTGCCCGGCGCGTCGGCGGCGCGCGAGCTTGCGTTCGCGCAGCACGTGACGGCGCGGCTCGCTGCATCGGCGGCGACCGTCGTCATGAGCTCGCCTGCGGCGATCGAGGATTACGCGAGCGCGCCCTCGTCGCTCGTGGACCAAGCGTGCCCATTGCTCGCGCAGGTGGATGCGGCGTTGCCGACGGTCGACGCGATCGCCGCGGCGCGCACGACGGAAGACGTGGCCGATGACCGCGCGCCGCCTTACGCCGGTCCCAGGGCGCCCGGCGGGGCGGGAACGATCGCATCGCAAAGCACCTGCCCGTTCCAGGCCATGGCGCGAAAGCGGCTGAACGTCGAGCCGTGGCCGGGCGGTTACGAGGCGCTGAGCTACGCGGAACGCGGCCAGCTGGTCCACGCGATGATGGCAGCGTTCTGGCAGGACGTTCGCTCGCACGCGCGGTTGCTGGCCCTCGATGCGCTGGCGCTCGAGGCCCGCATCGCGACCGCCGCGCGTGCCGCGCGCGACTCGATTGCAGCCGGGCGCTGGAGCATGCTGCCACCGGTCATCGCCGCCGCGGAGATCGCACGCATCGCGCAAATCGGACGCGAGTGGATCGCGCAATTCGAGCGTACGAGGCCGCCTTTCACGGTCGTGGGCATCGAAGAGAAATCCGAAGTGACGCTGGCGGGACTGACGTTCGGCTTGAAGATCGACCGCATCGACACGCTCGACGACGGCACCACTGCGGTCATCGACTACAAGACCGGGGTGGTGGACGGGCCGAAGACGTGGTTCGCCCGCCGCCCGCGTTCGCCGCAGCTCGGGCTGTATGCGCTGGCGCTGCGCGATACGCACGACGTCACGGCGGTGGCGTATGCGCGGCTCAAGGCGGGCGACATCGAGGTCCTCGGCATCGCGGAGGACCGCACGCAATGGAACGCGCTGATCGCCGCCAATGCGATGGCCGAGCCAGGAAACTGGGGTGCGATCAAGGCGTGGTGGGCAACACGACTGCCGGAGATCGCGGCCGAGTTTCGCGACGGCGTGGCCTCCGTCACTCCGCGCGACGCGCCCGCGTGCTGCCGCTCGTGCCGTTTGCAGGCGCTCTGCCGCATCGAGGAATCGATACCCGGCACGGGAGAGGGCGCGCCATGACGCCCGACGACGACGCCCTTGCACGCGATGCGCACCATCGCCGGGTCGCGCTCGATACGAGGCGTTCGTTTCTCGTGCAGGCACCCGCTGGATCCGGCAAGACCGAGCTCCTGATCCAGCGTTATCTCGCGCTTCTCGCAACGGTGCCGAGCCCGCAGCGCGTGGTGGCCGTCACCTTCACGCGCAAGGCGTCCAACGAGATGCGCGAGCGCGTGATCGCGGCGCTGCGCGATGCCCGTGAGGGCACTTCCGTCGAAGGCACGCACAAGGCGCTCACCCGTGAGCTCGCAACGGCAGCTCTCGCGCACGCGGAATCGCTTGGCTGGTCGATCCTCGACTATCCCGCGCAGCTCGGCATCGGCACGATCGATTCGCTGTGCGGACGCATCGCCCGGCAGGCGCCTCTCATGAGCGGGCTCGGATCTTCGCCCAGGCCTGTGGACGACGCGCGTGGCCTCTTCGTCGAAGCGGCGCAAGCGACGCTTGCGAATGCCGACCCCGGCAGCGGCGCATGGCGGACGCTTCTCGCGCGTCTCGACAACGACGCGGAGATGACGGTTCGCTACATCGCGCAGCTCCTTGCGCGGCGAGACCAGTGGCTTCGCCATGTCGTGACCCGCGATCCGGTGGTGTGGCGCGCCGAGCTCGAGGCGCTCCTCGCCAGGGAGATCGCGGCCGAGCTTCGCGTTGCACGCAAGCTCCTCAATCGCGCGCTCGAGGGCGCGATCGTCGACTGCGGCCGGCTTGCGGCTCGCTATCTCGCCATAGAAGGCGACGATCTCAACGCATGGCTCGTCCACTGCGCCGCGCACGGCGCGCTTCCATCGGCCGACGTCGAGCATGTGGAAGTCTGGCGAGCGCTTGCCGATTGGCTTCTCGTGAAGCGCGAGCCGCGGTTGCGAAAGACGATGGATCGCCGCGATGGCATCCCACCCAGGAATGTGGACCAGGGCCGCCCGGTCGAGGCGCGCGACCGCATGCTCGCCGCGCTGCGCGACGAGCCAGGCGTCGCCGATGCGCTTCACGTCGTGCGGCAGCTGCCGTCGCCGAGGTACGACGACGAGGCGTGGTCGGCCATCGAAGCGTTGCTCGAGATCCTGCCGCAGGCCGCCGCGCAGCTCCTCGTCGTGTTTGCCGCGCGCGGGACGGTCGACTACGCGCAGTACACGCTCGCCGCACTCGATGCGCTGGGCGAGGACGACGCCCCCAGCGAGCTCCTGATGCGGCTCGACCTCGCCGTCGATCACCTGCTGGTCGACGAGTTCCAGGATACATCCGATGCGCAGTATCGATTGATCGGCAAGCTCACGTCTGGATGGACACCGGGCGACGGCCGCACGCTGTTCGCCGTCGGCGATCCGATGCAGTCGATCTATCGCTTTCGGGATGCCGAAGTGCGCTTGTTCCTGGAGGCGCGCGAAGACGGCCGTGTCGGTCACGTGCCGGTGCAGTTCCTCGATCTCGCGCGCAACTTCCGCTCGCAGGGGCACGTCGTGTCGTGGGTGAACCGCGTGTTCCCCGGCGTGCTCGCGGCGCGCAACGATCCCTGGAGCGGCGCCGTGGCGTTCGCACGCGCGGCCGCCTCGCACGACGACGGGCCGGAAGGTCCGCCCACCCTCGATCTCGCGGTCGATGCCGACGACGAGGCGCGCCGGGTCGTGGCGCGCGTCCGTGCCGCGCTCGACGCGTCCACCGGCGACGTCGCCGTACTGATCCGCGCGCGCTCGGAGCTCGTGCGCATCCTGCCCGCGCTGCGCGCTGCGCACATCGAGTTTGCGGCGGTCGAGCTCGACTCGCTCGCCGAGCGCCAGGCAGTGCAGGACCTCGTGTCGCTCACGCATGCGCTGGTGCAGCCCGCGGATCGCCTCGCGGCGCTCGCGGTGCTGCGCGCGCCGTGGTGCGGGCTGCTGTTGCCCGATCTCATGCAGGTCGCAGCGAAGCTCGATGCGCTCGGCCTGCCTGGCCTGTGCGCGAGCGGCCGCGAAATCGAAGGATTGAGCGACGACGGTGCCGCGCGCTTTCGGCGTTTGACCGGCGCGATCGGCCCGGCGTTCGACGAGCATGCGTGCGGCTCGCTCGCCGATCGCGTGCGCGGCCTCTGGCTCGCGCTCGGCGGCCCGGCGACGGTCAGCGAGCCGCTCGACCTGTCGGCGGCCGACGATTACTTCGCACTCCTGCGAACGTACGAGTCGGCAGGCGACGTGGCGGACTGGCAAGCGTTCGTCGACGAGCTCACGCGCCGCTTCGCGACCTCCACGCACGACGTCTTCGCACGCGTCAAGGTGATGACCCTGTACAAGGCGAAGGGGCTCGAGTTCGACACGGTGATCATTCCGGGCCTCGCGGAGACGCGGTCGGGCGACGACAACGATCTCCTGCGCTGGCGCGCGCGTCCCGGCGGCCTCCTGATGGCGACCACGCGGGCGCGCGACGGCGACGAGGACGCCGTCTATCGCTACCTCAAATGGCTCGCCACGGCGGAGGCCGATCACGAGCTCGGCCGCATCCTGTACGTGGGCGTCACGCGGGCGTGCCGGCGGTTGCATCTCGTCGCCGTGGCGAAGGTGGGCGAGGATGGGCAGTGGCGATCGCCGTCGAGCCGCTCGCCGCTCGGCAGGCTGTGGGATCTCGTGGCCGACGCGCGCGGCGATCCGCCGGCGCAGGACAACGATGCGTTCGACAACACGCCCGCCGCCGCACCGCCGTTGCGGCGATTGCGCTCCACGTTCGCGTTGCCCGCGTTCCGGGAGTCGGCACCGGCGCCGCTTGCAACTGCCGCGCCGACACCTGCGCCGCCTTTCGAATGGGCGCGCCCCACGGCGGCAGCGGTGGGCACGGTCAGCCATCGCATGCTCGCGCAATTCGCGCGCGAGCCGCTTGCAGGGTTCGACGACGCGCGCATCGACGCGTCGATGGCGCGAATCCGCAACGAGCTGATCGGGGAGGGCGTGGAGGTGGACGACCTCGCGCAAGCGGTGCGCGACGTCGCGGCCGTCGTGCGCGCGGTTCGCGACGACGCTCGCGGCCGCTGGCTGTTCGACCCGACGCACGTCGATGCCGTCAGCGAGTGGCCTCTTGCGGCAATGGACGGCGACGTGATCGTGCACGTCACGCTCGACCGCACGTTCGTCGCGCAAGGCGTTCGCTGGATCGTCGACTTCAAGACGGGCCGTCACGAAGGCAGCGGTGTCGACGCCTTCCTCGCCCGCGAAGTCGAGCGCTATCGCGAACAGCTCGAGCGGTACGCACGCGTCGTGCGCTCGCTCGACGCGCGGCCGATCAAGCTTGCGCTGTACTACCCTCTCGTGGCGGACGGATGGCGCGAGTGGGCCTTCGAGGCGGTCGGGACGCAAGCGACCCTCTTCTGAAATAGGGACGCACCCCATTACGGGGTACGTCCCTATTTTATTTGCGTTATAATTCAAGTCTTTGTGTCGCCTCGGCGCCGTTCGCGCCGGCCCCTTCTCTTTCAACGTGCGTATCTATCGCGGACTTCCGGCCCGCGCCGACGCGCCGATTGCGTTGACGATCGGCAATTTCGACGGCGTTCACCGGGGCCACCAGGCCATGCTGTCGCGTCTTCTGGAAGCGGCGGAAGACTTGCGCGTGCCGTCCGCGGTGCTCACCTTCGATCCGCACCCGCGCGAGTTCTTCGCGCGCGCCGACCCTCCCGCACGCTTGACCAAGCTTCGCACCAAGCTCGAGGCCTTCCGTGCGTTCGGCATCGACCGCACGTACGTCGCGCGCTTCGATGCGTCGCTTGCAGGGTTGAGCCCCGAGCGGTTCATCGATGAGGTGCTCGTGCGCAGGCTGGCCGTTCATTGGGTGCTCGTGGGACAGGACTTCCGGTTCGGCAAGAACCGCGCGGGGGACATCGCGGTGCTGCGCGCGCATGCGCAAGCGTTCAGCGTCGAAGCGATGCGCACGGTGACCGTCGACGAGGAGCGCGCGTCGTCCACGGCGGTGCGTGAAGCGCTCGTGCGCGGCGACCTCGAGCGCGCGACGGCGCTGCTGGGGCGTCCCTACGCCATCTCGGGGCGCGTCGCGCACGGCGAGAAGCGCGGCCGCAGCCTGGGCTTTCCGACCGCGAATCTTCCGCTTCGCCGCAAGCCGCCGTTGACGGGAATCTTCGCCGTTCGCGTGCACGGCCTTGGCGCGCCTCGCCTGGGCGTCGCGAGCCTCGGCGTGCGTCCCACCATCGAGCCGCAAGGCCAGCCGATCCTCGAGGTCTTTCTTTTCGACTTCGAAGACAGCATCTACGGTCATCGAATTACGGTCGAGTTCCTGCACAAGCTGCGCGACGAGGAGAAGTACGACACCCTCGACGCATTGACCGACCAGATTCGCACGGACGTGGCGCAAGCCCGGGAGTACTTCGAAGCAGCGCCCGCCTGACCACGAAAAATATGCCCGACGACACGAAGACCGACTACAAGCGCACGCTGAACCTCACCGACACGCCGTTCCCCATGCGCGGCGACCTCGCACGGCGCGAGCCCGGCTGGGTCAAGGAATGGCAGCGCACGAAGGTGTACGAAGCGATCCGCGCCGCGAGCGCGGGCCGTCCGCGCTTCGTCCTGCACGATGGCCCCCCGTACGCGAATGGCGACATCCACATCGGGCACGCGGTCAACAAGATCCTCAAGGACATCATCGTCAAGAGCAAGGGCATGGCGGGCTTCGACGCGCCGTACGTGCCCGGATGGGATTGCCACGGCATGCCCATCGAAGTGCAGATCGAGAAGACGCACGGCAAGAATCTCTCCGCCGCGGAGACGCAGCGGCTCGCGCGCGCGTACGCGACCGAGCAGATCGACAACCAGCGCGAGCAGTTCAAGCGCCTCGGCGTGCTCGGCGACTGGGACCACCCGTACACGACGATGAACTTCAAGAACGAGGCCGACGAGATCCGCACGCTCGGCAAGGTTCTGCAGAAGGGCTACGTCTATCGCGGATTGAAGCCGGTCAACTGGTGCTTCGATTGCCAGAGCGCGCTCGCGGAAGCGGAAGTCGAGTACGAGGACCGCGTCGATCCGGCGATCGACGTCGCGTTCCCTGTCGCCGATTCGGCGCGCGCGAAGCTCGCGGCCGCGTTCGGCTTGCCGTCGCTGCCCGACGGCAGCGTCGCGGCGGTGATCTGGACGACGACGCCCTGGACGATCCCTGCCAACCAGGCGCTGAACGTGCATCCCGACCTCGTCTATGCGCTCGTCCAGACGCCGCGCGGCGCCTTCGTCCTCGCGCAAGACCTCGTCGAATCGTGCTTGAAGCGCTACAAGCTCGAAGGACAGGTCGTCGCGACCGCGCCAGGCGCAGCACTCGAGCGCATCGAGTTCCGCCATCCGTTCTACGACCGCAATTCGCCGGTGTACCTCGGCGACTACGTCACGCTCGAGGCGGGCACCGGCATCGTGCATTCCTCGCCTGCCTACGGGGTCGACGACTTCCGCTCGTGCCGCAAGTACGGCATGACCGACGACGAGATGCTGAATCCCGTGCAGGGCGACGGCCGCTATGCCGAATCGCTGCCGTTTTTCGGCGGGCTGTCGATCTGGAAGGCGAATCCGCTCATCGTGGAGAAACTGCGCGAGGTCGGCGCGCTCCTGCACGACGAGAAGTTCACGCACAGCTACATGCACTGCTGGCGCCACAAGACGCCGATCATCTATCGCGCGACCACGCAGTGGTTCGCCGGGATGGACGACGTCCCCGGCTACAACGGCGTCAAGCCCGCCGAGTCGCTGCGCGAGACGGCGTTACGCGGCATCGAGGCCACGACCTTCTACCCCGCGTGGGGCAAGGCGCGCCTGCACGGCATGATCGCGCACAGGCCCGACTGGACGCTCTCCCGCCAGCGCCAGTGGGGCGTGCCGTTGCCGTTCTTCGTCGATCGCGAGACCGACGCGCTGCACCCGGACACGATGGCGCTGCTCGAGCTCGCCGCGTCGAAGGTCGAGCACGGCGGCATCGAATCGTGGTTCGACGCGACGTGCGAGGATTTCGGCGTCGACGAGAAGAAGTACCGCAAGCTCACCGACACGCTCGACGTGTGGTTCGATTCGGGCGCCACGTTCGAGACGGTGATGGGCGGCCCGGACGCGCACAAGACGCGCATGGGCTCGCACTCGCAGTGGACGCAGTTCCCCGCGGACCTCTACCTCGAAGGCTCGGACCAGCATCGCGGCTGGTTCCACAGCTCGCTGCTGGAATCGTGCATGGTCAACGGCGTGCCGCCGTACAAGGCGCTGCTCACGCACGGCTTCGCGGTCGACGGCGAAGGCCGCAAGATGTCGAAGTCGAAGGGCAACGTCGTGTCGCCGCAGAAGGTGGCCGATTCGCTCGGCGCGGAGATCCTGCGCCTGTGGGTTGCGGCCACCGACTACTCCGGCGAGCTCAACATCAGCGACGAGATCCTGAAGCGCGTCGTCGAGGGCTATCGCCGCATCCGCAACACGCTGCGCTTCCTGCTCGCGAACACGTCCGACTTCGATCCGGCGAAGCACGCGGTGCCGGTCGAGGAGCTGCTCGAGATCGATCGCTTCGCGCTGGCGCAAGCGCAGACGATGGCCGCGGCAGTGGAGGCCGACTACGCGCGTTACGAGTTCCACCTCGTGGTGCAGCGATTGTCGACGTACTGCTCGGAGGACCTGGGCGGCTTCTACCTCGACGTCCTGAAGGATCGCCTGTACACGGCGGCCACCGACAGCCGCGCGCGCCGTTCCGCGCAGACGGCGCTTGCGCTCATCCGCGACGCGCTCCTGAAGCTCATGGCGCCCATCCTCTCGTTCACCGCCGAAGAGGCGTGGCGCGTGCTGCGCCCGAATGAGCTCACCGTGTTCACCCAGGTGTGGAAGGGCAGCCTGCCGCTGCTGGTGAAGGAACCGGAGCTGATCGCCAAGTGGCAGAAGATCCTCGCCGTGCGCGCGGCGGTGATGAAGGAGCTCGAGCTCGCGCGCCAGGAGAGCAAGATCGGATCGTCGCTGCAGGCGGAGGTCGCGATCGATGCGCCGGCTGCGGAATACGAGGCGCTCGCGTCGCTCGGCGACGACCTGCGCTTCGTGACGATCACATCCGCGGCGTCGGTGTCGCGGGGCGATGCGTTGAAGGTCGTCGTGACGCCGAGTGCAAGCCCGAAGTGCGAGCGATGCTGGCACTGGCGTGCCGACGTCGGCTCCGACCCTGCGCACGCGACGCTGTGCGGACGTTGCGTGGCCAATCTCTTCGGCAGCGGCGAGGCGCGTCGACATGCCTGACGCAGCCATGGCCTCGACGCGCCGCACGGCGGCACCGCAGTGGTGGAGATGGCTCGGGCTTGCCGCTGCCGTGATCGTGCTCGACCTCGCGACCAAGGCGTGGGTCGTGTCCATCTTTCGCGAGGGGCAGGAGATGCCGGTGACGAGCTTCTTCAGCCTCGTGCTGGCCTACAACACCGGCGCCGCCTTCAGCTTCCTCGCCGGGCACGACGGCTGGCAGCGCTGGCTCTTCACCGGCATCGCCATCGTCGCGAGCGTGGTCCTCGTGTGGATGCTTCGCCGCGGCGGCCATCGGATGTTGATGTGCGGGCTTGCGCTCATTCTCGGCGGCGCGCTCGGCAACCTCTGGGACCGCGTGCTCGAAGGACGGGTGACCGATTTCCTGTTCTTCCATTACGCGGGGTGGTCGTGGCCCGCCTTCAACGTCGCCGACAGCGCCATCTCGGTCGGCGCGGCCATGCTGATCCTCGACAGCTTTCGGAAAGAAAACAAGTAATGGATGTGCTGCTTGCCAATCCCCGCGGCTTCTGCGCCGGCGTCGACCGTGCCATCGCCATCGTCGAGCAGGCGCTCGCGCAGTTCGGCGCGCCGATCTACGTGCGCCACGAGGTCGTGCACAACAAATTCGTCGTCGACGATCTCAAGTCGAAGGGCGCCGTCTTCGTCGAGGAGCTGCACGAAGTGCCGAGCGGCGCGACGGTCGTGTTTTCCGCCCACGGCGTGTCCAAAGCCGTCCGGGCGGAGGCCGACGCGCGCGGCTTGCGCGTGTTCGACGCGACGTGCCCGCTGGTCACGAAGGTGCACGTCGAGGTCGCGAAGATGCGCGAGCACGGGCGCGAGATCGTGATGATCGGCCATGCCGGCCATCCCGAGGTCGAGGGCACGATGGGCCAGGTCGACGGCGGCATGTACCTCGTCGACTCCGTTGCGGACGTCGCCAACCTGCAGGTATCCGACCCGCGCAACCTCGCCTACGTCACGCAGACCACGCTGTCGGTGGACGATGCCGCGCAGATCATCGCGGCGCTCAAGTCCCGGTTCCCCGACATCGTGGGGCCGAAGCGCGACGACATCTGCTACGCGACGCAGAATCGCCAGGACGCCGTGAAAGCCATCCTGCCGTCGGTCGATGCAGTGATCGTCGTGGGCAGTCCCAACAGCTCGAACTCGAATCGCTTGCGCGAGGTGGCGTCGCATCGCGGCATCCCCGCGTGGATGGTGGATTGCGCGGACGAGCTCAAGCCGGAATGGATCGCAGGCCGCAAGCGCGTGGGCGTGACCGCGGGCGCTTCGGCGCCGGAGATCCTCGTCAAGCAGGTGATCGACCGCCTGCGCGAGCTCGGGGCGCAGCGCGTGACGGAGCTCGCCGGCGCTGCGGAGACGATCGTCTTTCCGATGCCCAGGGGACTGACGGGCGAGGGCCACGGCAAGCCGCCGGAGATCGGGCCCCGCTAGCCCTGCCAGCCGAGGTGGCCCAGGAAGTCGCGCGTGCGCTCGGTCGTGGGCGCGTCGAAGATCTGCGACGGCGGCCCTTGCTCGACGATGCGGCCCACGTCGAACACCGCGACCCAGTCGGCGACGCGGCGCGCGAACGTCATCTCGTGCGTGACGACGACCATCGTCATGCCCTCGTCGGCCAGCGCTTTCATCACGCCGAGCACTTCGCCGATGGTCTCCGGATCGAGTGCCGAGGTCGGCTCGTCGAACAGCATCACGTCGGGCTCCATCGCGAGCGCGCGTGCGATCGCGACCCGTTGCTGCTGGCCGCCGGAGAGGGCCGACGGATAGCTCGCCGATTTCTCCGCAAGACCCACCTTGGCGAGCAGCGCGGCGGCGCGGTCGTTCGCGGCGCGTTGCGTCATGCCGAGCACCGTGCGCGGACCTTCGGCAACGTTCGAAAGCGCGGTCAGGTGCGGAAACAGCTCGAAGCTCTGGAACACCATCCCCATGCGCGCGCGCATCACGCGCAATCCGCGCTCGTCGCGCGGCAGCGTCGTCCCTTCGAAGTCGATCGCGCCTCCGTCGAGCGCCTCGAGGCCGTTGGTGCAGCGGAGCAGCGTCGACTTGCCGGAGCCCGACGGACCGATGAGGCACACGACCTCGCCCGCGTACACGGTGAGCGATATGCCGTTCAGCACCTGCAGCGCGCCGAAGCGCTTGATCACCTCGCGGTAGTCAAGGATCACGCGGCCCGCAGCCTTGTCGCGCAGCATGTTCATTCTCGGCCTCCACGTGCCAATGCGCGTGATGCGGCGCTTGCTCGTCGGCCTCTGTCAATCGCGCGACGACGCGCCCTTCGGGCCTCCCTCGGCTTCGCCTCGGCCGTCGCGCTCATTCCGTCACCGCATACCGCCGCTGGATCCAGTCGACGATCTTTGCTTGCGGATACCCGAGCAGCCAATACAGCACCGCCATCGCGGTCAGCATTTCCAGCACGCGAAAGGTCTGCGCGCGAATCTGCATGGACGTGTACGCAAGTTCGCTCACGGCGATCACCGACACGAGCGACGTGTCCTTGAACAACGAAACCCATGTGCTCGCGAGGACCGGCAGGATGCGCCGCCCCGCCTGCGGAATCACGACGCGACGCAGCGCCTGCACGCGGCTCATGCCGAGCGCGACCGCAGCCTCGGTCTGGCCGCGGCGGATGGAATTGATGCCGGCGCGAAACGTCTCGGCGTTGTACGCGGTCACGTTCAAGGCGAGCGCGGCGAGTCCCGTCGCGAGCGGCGACAGGCCGACGCCAAGCATGATCGGCACGACGTAGAACGCCCAGAACACCACGAGGATGAGCGGCAGGTTGCGAAAGAGCTCGACATACCCCGTCGCCACGGCGCGCACCGGCGCGGGAGCATACAGCCGCAGCGCCGCGACGACGATGCCGCAGGGCAGGGCGATCGCCATCGTGGCCACCGTGAGCAGGAACGTCGTTGCCGTGCCCAGAAGGAGCGCATCGCGGTGCTGCCAGACGACGGACCAGTCGAGCGTCATGAGCGGTGCATTCAGGATCGCCCGAGATGCGCCACGCGGCGATAGATGCGATCCACGCCGCGCGTCACCGGAAACAGGATCACGAAGTAGACGACCATCGCGAACGTGTACACCTCGATCGGCTGGAAGCTCTGGCCCGCAACGGTCTCCGATTGCCGCATGAGCTCCGGCACGGCGATGACCGATGCGATCGCCGTGTCCTTGATCGTGATCGACAGCAGCGACCCGAACGCCGGCAGCATGCGCACGGTGGCCTGCGGCATCACGACGCGGCGCAGGATCTGTGCGCGCGACATGCCGAGCGCAAGTGCTGCGCGGGTCTGGCCGGGACGCACGGACTCGACACCCGCACGCACGATCTCGGCGGCGTACGCCGCGAGGTGCAGCGTGAGGCCGAGCAACGCCGCCCAGAACGGTGGCAGCGTGATGCCGCCGACGATGGGCAGCGCGAAGAACGCCCACACGAGCACCACCAGCACGGGGATGGCGCGCATGGAATCGATGTAGAAGACGACGGCCGGCCTGAGCCAGCGGGGGCCGTACATCCGCAGCAGCGCGACGACGAATCCGGCTGCAACGCTCGTGACGCCGGAAAGTCCGGCGAGCGCAAGCGTGACGAGCACGCCTGCGCCGAGGAACCGCCAGTGATCGGTGATGACGGCGAGGTCGAAGTCCATGCGGTTATCGACCTCGATCCGTAACGCGCGCCAACGCTACTTCATCGTGTCGACGACGCGCCCCTCGTCGGCCTTGAGCTGCGGCTCCATCTCCTTCTCGACGGCGCGCGCCCAGGCGAGGAATGCCTGCTGGTTCTTGTCGACCGCCATGCCCACCGGCGCTGCCTTCTCGGTGCTGTTCTGGCAGTTGTTGTCCTTGGGAAGCACGGCGAGTTGCTTGAGCTTCCGGCCCATCGCGACCCACGGCACCCGATTGATGGGGACTGCGTCGGCGCGATTCGCCATGACCTCTTCCACCGGCGCGACGCCGGATCCGGCAACGCCGCGCAGCGTCGCCTTCGGAAAGCGCTCCTTGACCCAGCCTTCCTCGCCGCCGCCCGTGTAATACGCGATCGTGATGCCCGGTTGGTTGAGGTCGTCGACGGATTTCGCGGCGGCGAACTTCGGATTGGAGGCCATGCCGAACATGCAGACGCTCGTCGTCGAGTAGATGACGAAATCCACCACCTTCAACCGGTCCGGTGTCTCGGCGAGCGGCGTCACCGAAATGTCGACCTGGTTCGACGCGAGCACGGGCACCTTCGTCTCGTGACTGACCGGCACCGCCTCGAGCTTGACGCCCAGGCGCTTCGCGTATTCCTTGGCGAGGAGCCACGCAGGACCGCTCCACGCCTCACCTTGTCCGGACGTGTTCTCGACGAGCCACGGCGCATTGGCGAGCACGCCGACGCGCAGCACGCCGGCTTTCTTGATCGCATCGACGCGCGGGCTCGCGCCCGGCGCGGGGACCGCGGTCTGCGCCGCGGCGGGCAGCGCGAGTGCGAATGCAAGGAGCGGCGCGATTGCGCTGCGAACGAGCTTCATCATGGATCCTCCGGGGTTGCGTCCCGCATGTTTTGACGGCCGCGGAAGAATAGCATTCCGCGCGGGCGCTACGACTTGCGCAACCAGGCGACGACAGCGACGAAGAGCACGACGGAAAGTGCCGCCGCCGTCCCTGCGACGATGCCGTGCCGTCCCGGCTCGGTCAGCGCGCGCACGATCGCCTCGGCAAAGTAGAGCGGGCACAGGAGGGCGAGCCATTGGCGCGGGTTGCGCGCGCCGCGCATGACGCCGGGGACCAGGATCGCAAGCGGAATGGCCTTGACCCAGAGCCATCGTGCGTGGGGCAGCGGCGCGAGCGCGACGCTCCACAGCACTTCGAGCGCGGCCAGCGCCAGCAGCGCCGCGACGGTCACCCTTGGAGCGATCAAGCGACTGAAATGAACTCGTAGAGCTCGAATCCGGGGCCCTGCTCGACGAGCTTGGTCAGCACGGCGTATCCGGTTTCGCTGCCGCGCTTGAGCGCGATGGCCTGCTCGAGCGCGAACACGCCCGCCGGCACGATGATCTGCGGCGGCGATGCGTCGGGACCGCTGCCGCGGTCCTCGGGCAGCACGACGACGGGCTGCAATGCGCCGGCCTTCGCGTCCTCGGACGCTGCCGCCGCGGCCTCGGGATTGTCGGACAGCAGCTCGCAGCCGAACTCGAGGCCGCTCGCCTTCATGGTGTTGCGGAACCATCGGACCATGGCCACTTGCAGGCTGTTGCGGCCTTCGATGCGCAGCGCGATGAGCTCGCCGATGCGAAGCGCCGTCGGCACCGGATCGATCTGCCGCAACGCGTATCCCGCCGGCGTGTGGTTGATCACCTGGCAATTCGCCATCGGCGGAAGTCCCGTGGGCGGCTTGCTCACGCCGGCGTGCACGCCGCGGCTGTACTGCCACACGCCCGACATGCCCGCGCACGTGACCACGCGAGCGCGCGACGGCAGGCGGTTGAACTGTCGCGCGGGCGGTATCGCCCACTGGCGCAGGAGCCGCTTCAGCAGCGTGACGTACGCAAGGCGCGCGCCCGGATCCTTGCCGATGCCCGACGGCACGTCGCCGCCGGCTTCGAGCGCGCGCAGCTGCTCCTGGATCTGGAACGCGAGGTCGAACGTGAGCAGGAAGAGCTTGCTGCCCTCGATCGAGCCGCCCTTGTTCGCCGAGAAGGGTGGGAAGTCGTGGCCGACGGGCACGATCGCGACCGCCTTGGCCATGCGGTGCACGGGTGCCACGTCGGTGAGCTTGGCCCAGTGCGCGTATTCCTGCACGTAACGCAGGACGATCGGGAGCTGTCCCGGCAGGAACCCGTAGGGATTGGCGAGCGCGAGCAGGAGCGACTGGATCGTGATGCGATCGGGCGTCGCTTCCGGCTGGTCCGAGGCCACCGGCGTCAGGTGCAGATTGCGATCGCGCGCGAACGCGTAGATGAGATGCGCGTCGTGCCACGTGCGCGGCGGGACGGGCGCGTACGACAAATAGCTGTTCACCAGCACCCGCGCCGTGCACTGCAGGCAACGATGGACCAGCGCCAGCATCAGGCGCTGGCCGCCGAGCGAGATGCGCTTGCCCGATTCGCTCGCGAGCAGATGCTTGTAGGCCACCGACAGCTCGCTTGCGAGGGTGAGGGCCGCCTTCGCCGCCTCCAGCGCGTCGCCGGTGAGCGGATGCGACGCGCGCGAGAACTGTCGCTCGAGCGCCGGCCACAGCGACGTGGCGGTCTCCCAGTACTTCTCCGCGAGATCGAGGCGCTTGCCGTCGCTCATGGCGACCCGATTGGTGGCCGCCAATGCATCGCCGATCAGGCGTGCAGCCTCCGACGCGTCCTTCTTCATCACCTCGTCCAGCCACGGCACGACCTTCGCCAGGCGGACCTCGGGTGGGTGCGAAGGATGCGGGTCGACGGCGGGGAGGGACAGGGCGAGCGACATCAGGGAGCGGCCGGAGGTTGGTCGATTCTAAGGGAATGCCCGGGGATGCCCATCAGGCAGCGCGAACCATGCCAGCATGCATGGACACGGATCAAGGGTCTTCGCGCAGGAATGCGACCACCGGAGCGACCTGATCGGACGAAAGGAGCGTCGGCGCATGCCCGACGCCCGGGAATTCGACCAGCCGGGCCCTGGGACCTCGCTCGGTCATGGCCTGGGCGGTGGCGGGGGACAGCAGGTCCGACTGGGCGCCTCGCAACAGGAGGGTCGGGCACCGGATCGCGTCCCATAGCGGCCACAGGTCGGGAGGCGCCGCCGCATTGCGGAACGGAAGCGCGATGCCCGGATCGTACGTGAGCGCATAGCGGCCCTCGGCGTTGGGCGCGACGCTCGTGCGGGTCAGGTGCTCCCACTGCGCGTCGGTCAGCGCGCCGAATGGCGCCGAGACGGCGCGGATGTACGCATCCGCCTCGGCGAACGTGGCGAACGTCGGCGCCAGTCCCCAGGTAGTCGCGGATGCGCGCAAGCGCGGCCGGCTCGACGAGCGGTCCCGCGTCGTTGACGACGAGCCGCGCGACGGGCGTGTCGCGCTGCGCCGCCATCGCCATGCCGAGCAGCGCGCCCATCGACGTGCCGACCCATGCGACACGCTGCGCGTTGCTGCGCGCGACGAGCGCGGTGAGCGTCGTGAGATACGTGGGAAAGACGTAGTCGTTGGCGTCGGGCAGCCACTGGCTGGCGCCGCGCCCCGGCATGTCCACCGCGATGACGCGATGCGTGCCGGCGAGCGCCTCGCCCAGCACGTCGAAGTCGCGGCCGTTGCGCGACAGGCCGTGCACGCAGATCGACGACGCGATCGTTCGCGGGATCGCCCCACTCGTAATAGACCACGCGGTGGAATCCGTGCGGCGAAAGGCTCGCGAGCGAAAGCGTGCGCGGGTGTTGCAGGGTCAGCATGTGCCCGATTGTGCCATGTGCCACACTTCCACCGATGAGACGAATCCTCGCCGCCGCCTGCGTCTTGCTCGCCGCATGCGCGCCCGATGCCGTGAACAATCGCCAGGCGACGGGCTTCAACGGCTTCGTGAACGACGTGTCGCGCGCGTGCGCGCCGCTGCAGCTCGGCCGCTACCAGCTGTCCGACCCGCTGATGGGTGGCGCCGGCAACAATTCGTACGACTACTGGCTCGACCAGACGTCGCGCCTGTACTACCGCCGCATCGACGCGCCCACGTACCGCGAAAGCCTCAATGCGTTCTTCGGCGCGGGCAACGACGCAACGATCAGCTGCATCGTCTCGAATCTGCCGGCGAACCCTAGCTGAAGTTCTGCGGCAACAGCGGCGACGCGTGATGGGCGCCATTCAGGAAGGCGACCACGTCGTCGCGCCGCGCCATCGTATCGCCATAGCCGAGTGCCATCAGCGCCCGGCAGAATGAGCGATCGAACATCAGGTACGACGTGAGATTGGCGCCCGTGCCGGCGGTGCTGCCGAACGCGCGCAAAAGCGTCCGCACCGGTCCCGGCAAGCGATCGACGTATTGCAGCGCCATCGCGCCGATGTCGCGCGACGGCGCGAGCACGAGAAGGTCGACGTGTCCCACGGGCAGGCGTGACGCCTGCTCCGGCGGCACGAGCTCGAGGACGCGGTTGACCTGCATGGTGCGCTCGACGTCCGCGGCGACGTTGTCGAGGAAGATGGTCGACAGTGCGTGTCCCGCCGCCTGGGCGAACGACGGATAGGCGGCCGCGCCCGCGTGCTGGCCGTTGAACTGGCCGACCGCGATCACGAGAAGGCGGCGCGCGCCCAGGTTCAACGCAGCGGATAACGGTGCGATCTGGCGCACCGATCCGTCCATGTACCAATCACGTTCGATGCGCGCCGCCGGAAACAGGAACGGGATCGCGGTGCTCGCAAGCAGGTGATCGTGCGAAAGCTGCGCACGCTGGCCGCTGCGGCGCATGCGCCGCCAGCCCGTTATGTCGGGCGCGCCTTGGAAGAAGCTGACCGAGTGTCCCGGTCGAGTAGCTCGTCGCGTTGATGGCGAGCGCGCGCAGCGACCCGTCGCGCACGCGATCGTCGATCCGCGTCCAGTCGAACTCGTTGCGCAGGAGTTCGGAAAGCGGCGTGTTGTCGAGGACGGACGCGACGCCTTCCGGGGCATGCGCCCCGGTCAGGACCGCCGCGAGGAATTGTGCGCTGTGACGCGACAGCGATCCAAAGTCCGAGCGATAGACGTGCGACGCGCCGATGCGCCGCCACCAGCGGGCAAGCCGCGCGACGCCGCGGCGGAAGTCGTCGGCGTGCATCGCGATCGTGGCCGCATTGATCGCACCTGCCGACGTGCCGCACACGATCGGGAACGGTAGCGGAGTGCCTCGTGCCTGCAGCTGCGCGATCGCGCGCAGCGCGCCCACCTGGTAGGCCGCGCGCGCGCCGCCGCCGCCCAGCACGATGGCGCTGGGCTGACCCGCCGCGCTCATGACTCCGCGCGCAACGTTCGGTCCAGGATCATGAGCATCGCCGCCGTCGCGCCCCAGATGTAGCGCTCGCCGAACGGGATCGCCCAGAAGTCCCGGCGCAATTCGCCCTGCATGCGGAAGTGCCGCTGCTGGTTGGCAGGCTCGAGCAGGAACGCGAGCGGCACTTCGAACACGTCGGCGACCTCCACCGGGTCGGGCAGCAGCGCGAACGGCGGCTCGACCCAGCCGACGACGGGCGTCACGCGAAATCCCGTCACCGTCTCGTAGTGCGGCAGCTCGCCCAGGATCTCGACACGCTCACGCGGCAGTCCGACTTCCTCGGTCGCCTCGCGCAGCGCGGCGTCGGCCAGCGACGCGTCCTCGGGCTCCACGCGGCCGCCGGGAAACGAGATCTGGCCCGGGTGGTCGGGCAGGTCGGCGCTGCGCTGCGTGAGCAGCATGGTGAGGCCCTCGTCCCGATTGACGACCGGCACGAGCACGGCGGCGGGGGTCGAGCGGCCCTCGCGGCCGGGCAGGCGAAAGCCGTCGTTCATGCCGCGCGCGCTGTCGGGAGCAGGGCGGGCGAGCCTGGCGGCGAGCCAGGCTTTCTGGTCGGCGGGCGATAGGGAGAACAGCGGCAGCGGCATTCGGTGGCGATTGTAAACCGCACCGCTTTTCCCACACCCCGAGCCGAAAGCATGGACAATGGCAAGACTTCCACCCGATGCCGCAATCGAATCCGGTCATGCGCCTCTCATTGCTTGCCGCGTTGCTGATCCTCGCCGTCCCCGTCGCCAGTGCCCAGGAGACTGCGGTCGCCCGCGGCCATCCGATCATCGGCACGTGGCGGTTCACGGTGCCGGACGGCAGTTGCGCGGAGACGTACCGCTTCCGGGCCGATGGCACGTCGGTCGTCACGAGTGGCGACGAGATCGCCGAAACCGAGTTCCGCGTCACGCCGAAGCCAAGCCGCAAGGGCTTCTACGAATGGGTCGACACCATCGTCAAGGACAACGGCAAGAAGGACTGCGCCGGGCAGATCACGGACGTCGGTCGCAAGACCACGACGTACATCCAGTTCGACCCGGGCGCCGAGCGGTTCATCGTATGCCAGGCGGAGAGCCACGACGCCTGCTTCGGACCGCTGCGGCGCGTGGGCGGCGAGGACATCTAGGAGAAACGCCTTGGATTCGACGAACATGCTGCCCGTCGTCGGCCTGCTCGTGCTCGCCGTCGTCGTCGTGGTCCTGCTGTTGCGTTTCATGCGCCCGCGTCACACCGCGGACGCTCACCGCGCGCCGCCTCCGACTGCGGACGCAGTGCCTCCGAGCCCGACGCTCACCACCGAGCAGCAGGAGTATCTCGATTCGTCTCACATTCTCCCCGCCGGCCGCGGCCCGCTCGACACGCGCGCCGAAGACTGGCGCAAGGACAAGCGCAAGTAGATGCCCGTTTCGCTCGACACCTGGGTCGCCTACGCGGCGGCCACGGTCATCCTGCTGGTCATTCCCGGCCCGACGATCCTCACCGTCATCAGCTACTCCCTGACGCATGGCCGGCGCGCCAACGTGGCGCTCGTCGCCGGTGTCGCGCTCGGAGATTCCACCGCGCTCGTGCTCTCGCTCGTCGGCCTCGGCGCGGTGCTGGCCGCGTCGGCGACCCTGTTCACCGCGGTGAAATGGGCCGGTGGCCTCTACCTCATCTATCTCGGATTGCGGATGCTGCGCGGCGGCGCGCTTCCGCCGCCCGTGGAAGGCCCTGGGGAGCTTCCGCTGGAAAGCCATGGGCGCGTATTCCTAAACACGTGGCTCGTCACGGCGCTCAATCCAAAGGGCATCATTTTCTTCATCGCCTTCCTCCCGCAATTCCTGCGACCCGGCGCGGACGTGGCAGCGCAACTGTGGGTGTTCGCCGTCACGTTCGTCGTCCTCGCCACGCTGAATGCGGCGCTGTACGCCGTGTTCGCTGCGAGCGCGCGCAGATTCCTGTCCTCGCCGAAAGCCTTGCGGGTGTTCAACGTAGCCGGCGGATCGCTCCTCACCGCCGCGGGCGTGTGGGCCTTGTTCGCGCGCCGCAACGGCGCTTCCTGAACGAGCACGGGAATAACGTCCGTCTCCGCGCTGTACGTTACAAGGCGCATTCCGTAGAATCGATTCAAACAGCCGGCGGTTGACCGGCGCGAGCGCAGTTTCTTTGGAGGCATTGCATGGCCAAGCTCAACATCAACGGCAGGGTGCGCGACGTCGCAGTCGAGCCCGACACCCCGCTCCTGTGGGTCATCCGCGAGAACGTCGGCCTGACCGGCACGAAATACGGGTGCGGCGTCGCGCAGTGCGGCGCATGTTCGGTGCACGTGAACGGCAACGTCGTGCGCTCGTGCTCGATGCCGGTCAGCGCGATCAAGCCGGGCGATCGCATCGTCACCATCGAGGGACTCTCGCCGACGAGCTCGACCCCCGTCCAGCAGGCGTGGCTCGCGCTCGACGTTCCGCAATGCGGCTACTGCCAGTCCGGACAGATCATGGCCGCGACCGCGCTGCTTGCGAAGAATCCGAATCCGAGCGACAGCGACATCGACGCGGCGATGACCAACATCTGCCGCTGCGGCACCTACCAGCGCATTCGCGCGGCGATCCACATGGCGGCCAGCACGAAGAAGCCTGCCAAGACGCAAGCGTAACGGGGGCGACATCATGAAGAAGACCGTTGCCAGTCCCGCGCGCCGCAAGTTCATCGTCACGTCCGCCGCTGCCGGCGGCGGCCTTGCCATCGGCATGCACGTGCCCATGCTTTCCGCCGCAACCGCCGCCAAATCCGCGAGCGGGCCCGTCGAAGTCAACGCATGGGTCGTCGTGAGGCCCGACGACAGCTGCGTCATCCGCATCGCCCGTTCCGAGATGGGACAGGGCACGCTCACGGGCCTCGCGCAGCTCGTGACCGAAGAGCTCGAGTGCGACTGGAACAAGGTCGGCTACGATTTTCCGACGCCGGGCGAGAGCCTGGCGCGCAAGCGCGTCTGGGGCGAGTTCGGCACCGGCGGCAGCCGTGGCATTCGCATCTCGGAGGATTACGTGCGTCGCGGCGGCGCCGTTGCGCGCGTGATGCTCGTGCAGGCGGCGGCCGACGAATGGAAGGTGCCCGCGAGCGAATGCGCGGTGGACAAGGGCGTGATCACGCACACGCCGACCGGCCGCAAGACGAGCTACGGCAAGGTCGCGAGCGCCGCCGCGAAAGTGACGCCGCCCGATCCCAAGTCGATCACCCTGCGCGACCCGCGCCAATGGAAAGTGGCCGGCAAGTCGGTGAAGCGTCTCGACACGGCGCCGAAGGTGAACGGCAGCCTCGTTTACGCCATCGACACCAGGCTGCCGGGCATGTTGTGCGCGGCGATCAAGGATTGCCCCGTGTTCGGCGGCAAGCTCGTGAGCTTCGACGAGGCCGCGATCGCGAAGATGCCCGGCGTCAGGAAGGCGGTGCGCGTCAACGATACGACGGTCGCCGTGGTGGCGGACACGTGGTGGCACGCGAAGACCGCGCTTGCAGCGCTCCCGATCGTGTGGGACGAAGGCGAGAACGCGAGCCGCACGAGCGCGCAGATCGCCGAGCATCTGAAGACCGGGCTCACCGGTGACGCCTATGCGATGACCACGATCGGCGACGTTCCCGCCGCGCTCGCCGCGGCGCCGGTGAAGGTCGAGGCCGTGTACGCGACGCCATTCCTCGCGCACGCGTGCATGGAGCCGATGAATTGCACGGTGAAGTACACGCCGGAACGGGCCGAGTGCTGGGTTCCCACGCAAAACGGCGAAGCCTCGCTCGCCGCATTGTCGGAGACCTCGGGACTGCCGCTCGAGAAGTGCGAGGTGTACAAGGCGGTACTCGGCGGCGGCTTCGGCCGCCGCGGCAACCAGGACTACGTCAAGCAGGCCACGCTCATCGCCAAGCAGTTCCCGGGCACGCCAGTCAAGATGATCTGGAGTCGCGAAGAGGACATGACGCACGACTTCTATCGCCCCATCTCGCAGGCTCGGCTGCAAGCGGGTGTGGACGCGTCGGGCAATCTCGTTGCGCTGCAAATACGCGTATCGGGCCAGTCGATCAATGCGTTCAACGGCGCCGCGATGGCCAAGGACGGCAAGGACGACCGCCAGCTGCAGGGCTATTACGAGAAGGCCGGCGACGCGCAGTTCGGCTACACCGTGCCGAACCTGCTGATCGAATACGCGATGCGCAACACGCACGTGCCGGTCGGTGCGTGGCGCGGCGTCAACACGAACCAGAACGGGCTGTACCTCGAGTGCTTCATGGACGAGGTCGCGCGCGCAGCGAACAAGGACCCGCTCGAGTTCCGGCGCGCGATCATGAGCAGGCATCCGAAGCACCTCGCGGTGCTCAACGCGGCCGCCGAGAAGGCAGGATGGGGTACGCCGCTGCCTGCGGGCGTGCACCGGGGCATCGCGCAGTTCATGGGCTACGGCAGCTACTCCGCCGCGGTCGCGGAAGTGTCGGTCGCGCCCAACGGGATGGTGAAGGTCCACCGCATGGTGCTCGCGCTCAATTGCGGCCACGCGGTCAATCCGGACCAGATCGCGGCGCAGGTCGAAGGGTCCGTCGTCTATGGACTGTCGGCGGCGCTGTACGGCGAGCTCACCGTCGACAAGGGCCGCATCGTCGAGGACAACTTCCATCGCTACAACGTGCTGCGCATCAACGAGATGCCGAAGGTCGAGACGGTGATCGTGCCGACCTACGACTTCTGGGGCGGCGTGGGCGAGCCGACGATCTGCGTCGTGTCGCCGGCGGTGCTCAACGCAATCTTCGCCGCGACCGGCAAGCCGATGCGCACGCTGCCGCTGCGCAATCCGGTGGAGGCGCTGGCAAAGGGGTGAGCGCGCAGCGCGGAGGATCGTTCGTTGACGTCGTGGTGGGTCGCTGTCGCCGCCGTGTCCGCTGCAGGATTGCGTATCGTCGGCGATGGCGCGCCCGACCGGCTCGCCGCGCCCGGCGATCCGGCCCGCGGGCGTGCGCTGATCGCGGCGCGCGAATCGGCCAATTGCGTGCTGTGCCACGCGGTGCCCGATCCTGCGGTTCGCTTTGCCGGGAACGTGGGACCTTCGCTCGCCGGTGTCGGCACGCGGCTGTCCGAAGCGCAGCTCCGCCTGCGCGTCGCGGATAATGTCCGGGTGAATCCCGCCACCGTCATGCCGAGCTATTACAGGATCGACGGCATGGATCGCGTCGCGAGCAACTACGCGGGCAAGCCGGTGCTCACGGCCCAGCAGGTGGAGGACGTCGTCGCGTGGCTCGTCACGTTGAAATGAAGCGGCGGCGATTCGTGCAGGGCGCGGTTGCGTTGGTGGCGCTCGCAGTGCGTCCCGTGCATGCGGCACTGCCTTCGATCCCGGCGCTCGACGGGTGGCTCGCGGGACGCACGCCTCGCTTCGCGCGCATCAAGCTCAGCATCCCCGCCATCGCGGACAACGGATTTGCCGTGCCGATGCGCGTTGTGGTCGAAGGACCGTTCGCGCCCGGTCCGTACGTCAAGTCGATCCGCCTGTTCTCGGAAACGAATCCGGTACCGGACATGGCAGTGTTCGAGTTTCCCCTTCCAATCGAGCGGGTGGAGATCGAATCGCGCATCCGCCTTGCAGGCACGCAGCAGGTGGTGGCCGCTGCGGAGATGACGGACGGCAGCGTTTACGCAATGGCGACCGAGGTGATCGTCACGCTCGCCGGCTGCATGGACGGAACGTAGCCGATCATGGAAGCCAGGATCAACATTCCCGCCAAGGTCGCGCGCAACGAGCCGTTCGAGGTTCGCCTGCAGATCCGCCATCCGATGGAAACGGGCTATCGCACCGACGACACCGGCAAGGCGATTGCGCGCAACGTCGTGCGCAGCGTCACGTGCCGGTACAACGGCGACCTCGTGTTCGCGGCGCAATTGAGCTCGGGCATCGCCGCCAACCCGTACCTGCGCTTCTTCGTGACCGCGCGCGCGAGCGGCGAGCTCCAGTTCGAATGGGTCGACGATGCGGGCGTGCGCATCAGCGAGCGCGCGCCCGTCGTCGTCGCCTGATGCTGCGCGCCACCATCGTCGCCGCCGCGTGTGCGGCCTCGATGGCCGCGCATGCACAGCAACGCCCGATTGCGGCCGACGCGTTGCGCTCGGGCATCACATATGCCGGCGCCGACATACGCGCCATGCAGGCGGACGATCTCGCCAATCCCGGCTTCCTGTGGGTGCAGCGAGGCGAGGCGCTCTTCAACGAGAACTGCACCGCGTGCCATCGCGACGCAGCCTCGATGCGCGGCGTGGCTGCGCGATACCCGGCGTACGATCCCCCGGCGCAATCGGTCCTCGATCTCGAAGGCCGCATCGAGCAGTGCCGCACCGAGCGCCAGCACAAGCCTGCGTTCGGACGCGAATCCGACGACCTCGTGGCGCTCGCGACGTTCGTGACGCACCAATCGCGCGGGCTGCCGATGAGCGTGTCGATCGACGGTCCCGCCCGTGAATCGTTCGAGCGAGGCGAGGCGTTCTACACGCAGCGCCACGGGCAGATGAATCTCGCGTGCACGCATTGCCACGACCAGAGCTACGGCAAGCGCCTGTATACGGAGACGATCAGCCAGGGCCACGGCACGGCCTTTCCCGCGTATCGCCTCGAGTGGCAGGGGCAGGGGTCGCTGCAGCGCCGGCTTCGCGCGTGCCTCTTCGGCGTGCGCGCGGAGATGCCGAAGCCGGGCGCGCCCGAGCTCACGGACCTCGAGCTCTATCTTGCGTGGCGCGCGAACGGGTTGCCGATCGAGTCTCCGGGCGTGCGACGATGAGCCGCGCGCTGGCGGTAGCGCTGGCGCTGCTGCTGCAGGCCTGCGCCAATACAGGTCCGGGGCCGCTCCCGCCAGGCATGGCCGTCGATCGCGACATGCGAGGCGCATTCCGCGCGGCGTTATGCGCGCCGGACCGCTTGCCGGCGGACGAATGCGTGCGCGTGCTGCGAACGTACGACGGCGAGGCGCTGGCCACGCGTGCTCCCCCGGCCTCCCCAGCCAGGCATCGGCTCGTGTTCGTCCCCGGATTCCTCGCGAGCTGCTTTGCGGGCATTCATTCGTTTGCCGACGTCGTGAGCGAAGCGCGTGCAGCGGGCTTCACGGCCGACGTCCTGGGCGTCGGCGGCCGCAACGACGTTGCGTCCAACGCGAAGCTCATCGCCGCGCAGATCGAGCGCATCACCGCGAGCGATGCGCGACGCATCATCCTGATCGGCCACTCGAAGGGCGCGAACGAGCTCCTGCAGGTGCTGGTCGACCGGCCCGATCTCGCGGCGCGCGTCGACGGCATCCTCACCGTGGCGGGCGCGATGCATGGCAGCCCGCTCGCCTCCGAGCTGCAGGGACTGTACGCCGTCACGCTCGCGATCATGCCGTTGTCCGGATGCGATCGTGGCGAGGGCGATCCGGTGGAAGATCTCACGCTCGAAGCGCGCGCCGCATGGTGGAGGACCAACGGCCATGCGGTCACCGCACCGATCTACTCTCTCGTCACGCTGCCCGACATCGCGAGCCTGTCGTTCTCGCTCTTCTGGACGTACGCGCGACTGTCGTCGTCCACGCCCGATAACGACGGCATGCTGCGCGTGCAGGACCAAGTGGTGCCGTCGTCGCGGCTGCTCGGCGTCGTGAACGCCGACCACCTGACGGTGGCGATACCGCATCCGGGCGTCCTGTATCTTCTCGTGTTCAGCCCGGTGGCGTTTCCGCGTCCGCAGGTCTACATGGCAGCGATCGACGTGATCGCCGCGCAGCGTCCATGACTTCCTTTCGCATCGCGCATTTGTCCGCCGACGAGATGTCGCTGCCCATCGAATGGGCGACCGCGGAAGGCTGGGACCCCGGCCTGCACGACCAGGCCTGCTTCGCCGTCACGGATCCGACAGGCTTCCATGCCGGATGGATCGGCGACGAGCCGGTCGCGACGATCTCGGTCGTGAAATACGGCGCGACCTTCGCGTTCCTCGGTCTCTACATCGTGAAGCCCGCGTTCCGCGGGCAGGGCTACGGCTTCGCGCTGTGGAACCACGCGCTCGCGACTGCGCGAGGCCGCACCGTGGGACTCGACGGCGTCGTCGCGCAACAGGCGAACTACCGGCGATCGGGCTTCGCTCTTGCGTATCGCAACATTCGCTACCGCGGCGTTCGCGGGCCGGACGCGCCACTCGACGCACGCGTCGTCCCGCTCTCGCGCTTCCCGTTCTCCGAAGTGGCGAAATACGACCGCGCGTTCTTTCCCGAAGCGCGCGACGCCTTCCTGCGGTGCTGGATTGCGCAGCCGGGCGCCAGGGCGATGGCCGTCGAGAAGCAGGGAGCGATCGCCGGCTACGGCGTCATCCGACCGAGCGGCCATGGATTCAAGGTGGGGCCGCTCTTCGCCGACGATGCAAGCTGCGCCGAGGCGCTGTTTCACGCATTGGCGATGCGCACGCCGGCGGGCACCGCGATCTTCCTCGACGTCCCCGAGCCGAACACCGCAGGCGTAACACTCGCCGAGCGCCACGGCATGTCGCCGGTGTTCGAGACGGCGCGCATGTATGCGGGCGTTGCACCGAAGCTGCCGCTGGCGAAGCTCTTCGGCGTGACGACGTTCGAGCTCGGCTAGGCCGGAAACGCGGCGCGTCTCGTCGGCGTCAGGTACGCAATCTCGCCGCCGCGCAGCGCGAGCGCGCGATAAGTCTCGCGCGCCAGCTCGACGTTCACCGTTTGCGCGGACGGGTCGAGCGCGAATTCCACCCGCGCCACGGGGCCGATCGCCGAGCCGTGCACGAAGCGCGCCGGCAGGGCGCCATCGCGCGGCACGCGCGACACATCGAACTCGTGCGGACGCGTGAACGTCTCGCTGCCGTCCGCGGATGGCAGGCGGTTCACGTGCCCCAGGAACTCGAAGACGAACGGCGTCGCCGGATGGTCGTAGACCTCTTCGGGCGAGCCGATCTGCTCGACGCGGCCGTGGTTCATGACGACGACCCGGTCGGCGACTTCGAGCGCCTCTTCCTGGTCGTGGGTCACGAAGACGCTCGTGACGTGCACCTCGTCGTGCAGGCGTCGCAGCCAGCGGCGCAACTCCTGGCGCACGCGCGCGTCGAGCGCGCCGAACGGCTCGTCGAGCAGCAGCACGCGCGGTTCCACCGCAAGCGCACGCGCAAGCGCGATGCGCTGCCGCTGGCCGCCGGAGAGCTGGTGCGGAAAGCGGTCGGCCAGCCAGTCGAGCTGCACGAGCTCGAGCAGCGTGTGCACCTTCTTCGCGATGGCGGCTTCGGTCGGACGATGCTTGCGCGGGCGCACGCGCAGGCCGAACGCGATGTTCTCGAAGATCGTGAGGTGGCCGAACAGCGCGTAGTGCTGGAACACGAAGCCGACCTGGCGGTCGCGCGCGTGCGTCGCGTCGCGTCCTCGCCGTGAAACGAGACGGAACCGCTGTCCGGCCACTCGAGCCCGGCGATGATGCGCAGCAGCGTGGTCTTGCCGGAGCCGGAGGGGCCGAGCAGCGCGAGGAGCTCGCCGGTCTGCGACGGTCAGGCTCACGTTGTCGACGGCGACGAAGTCGCCGAAGCGCTTGTCGATGCTGGCAAGTTCAATGCTCATGGTATCCCGGCCGTTCGACGAATTGCGTCTCGACGACGAGCGTGACCGAGTGCGAGGCAGCGCGAGCAGCGAGGCGCACGCGAACGCGGCAGCGAACTGATACTCGTTGTAGAGGATCTCGACGTGCAGCGGCAGCGTGTTGGTCAGGCCGCGGATGTGGCCCGACACGACCGAGACCGCGCCGAACTCGCCCATCGCGCGCGCGTTGCACAGGATGACGCCGTAGAGCAGGCCCCACTTGATGTTGGGCAGCGTGATGCGCCAGAACGTCTGCCAGCCGCGCGCGCCGAGCACGGTCGCCGCTTCCTCCTGCTCGTTGCCCTGCGCCTGCATCAGCGGGATCAGCTCGCGCGCGACGAACGGGAAACGTGACGAACACGGTCGCGAGCACGATGCCGGGCACCGCGAAGATGACCTTCATGTCGTGCTCGGCGAGCCACGCGCCGAACCATCCCTGCAGGCCGAAGATCAGCACGAAGATCAAGCCCCGCGATGACCGGCGAGACGGAGAACGGCAGGTCGATCAGCGTGATCGAGGACGTTCTTGCCGGGAAACTCGAACTTGGCGATCGCCCATGCGGCGGCGACGCCGAACACGAGGTTCAGCGGCACCGCGATCGCCGCGGTCAGGAGCGTCAGCTCGATCGCGGCGAGCGGCGTCCGGCTCGACGATCGCCGCGACGTATACGTCGAGGCCCTTCTTCAGCGCTTCGACGAACACGAAAGCGAGCGGCACGAACAGGAAGATCGTCAGGAACGCGAGCGCGACGCCGATGAGGAGCCGGCGGACCCGTCGCGAGCGCGGTCTTGCCGCGTGCGGCGTTCACGCCTGTCCCTGCCGTTTGCGCGTCCACGCCTGCAGCGCGTTGATCGCGAGCAGCAGCACGAACGACACGACCAGCATCACGACTGCGATCGCCGTCGCGCCCGTGTAGTCGTACTGCTCGAGCTTGGTGATGATGAGGAGCGGCGTGATCTCCGACACCATCGGCATGTTGCCGGCGATGAAGATCACCGAGCCGTACTCGCCGATCGCACGCGCGAACGCGAGCGCGAAGCCGGTGATCAGCGCCGGCAGCACGACCGGCAGCACGACGCGCCGGAACGATCGACAGCGCGAGGCGCCGAGCGTGGTCGCGGCCTCCTCGAGCTCGCGCGGCAGCTCCTCGAGCACCGGCTGCACGGTGCGCACGACGAAGGGCAGCCCGATGAACGTCAGCGCGACGAACACGCCGAGCGGCGTGAATGCGACCTTGACGCCGAGCGGCGCGAGCAGCGCGCCGAACCAGCCGTTGGCGGCGAACAAGCCCGTCAGCGCGATGCCGGCGACCGCGGTGGGCAGCGCGAACGGCAGGTCGACCAGCGCATCGACGAAACGCCGCCCGGGAAGCGGTAGCGCACGAGCACCCAGGCCACGACGAAGCCGAACACGACGTTGACGAGCGCGGCGGCGAGCGACGCGCCGAACGTCAGCCGGTAGCTCGCGACCACGCGCGGCGCGGTGACGATGCTCCAGAACGCCGGCCACGTCAGCGACGCCGTCTTGATGAACGCCGCCGACAGCGGGATCAGCACGATCAGCGACAGGTAGACGATCGTGAAGCCGAGGCTGAGGCCGAAGCCCGGCAGCACGACACGCTTGCGACGTGTGGGCTTGCGGCTCGAATCGAGCGCGCGCCGTCGCGATCGAAGGCACGGGCGATGCGAAGCGCTTCGTCCATTACTTCGGGATGTAGATCTGGTCGAAGTGCGCGCCGTCGGCGAAGTGCGTCTTCGTCGCGTTGCGGCCAGCCGCCGAAGGCGCCGTCGATCGTCACCAGCGTCAGCTTCGGAAACTGCTTCGCGTATTTCGCCGCGACCTTCGCGATCCGTCGGTCGATAGAAGTTGCGTCGCGGCGATCTCCTGGCCTTCGTCGGAGTACAGATATTGCAGATACGCCTCGGCGACCTTGCGCGTTCCCTTCTTGTCGACGTTCTTGTCGACGACGGCCACCGGCGGCTCGGCCAGGATCGACAGCGACGGCGCGACGATCTCGAACTTGTCGCGGGCCGAACTCCTTGAGCGACAGGAACGCCTCGTTCTCCCACGCGAGCAGCACGTCGCCGATGCCGCGCTCGACGAACGTGGTCGTCGAGCCGCGCGCGCCGGAGTCGAGCACCGGCACGTTCTTGTAGAGCCGCGCGACGAAGTCGCGTGCCTTGTCGTCGCCGCCGTATTTGCTGCTTGCGCGTACTCCCACGCGGCGAGGTAATTCCACGCGCGCCACCGGACGTCTTCGGATTGGGCGTGATCGACCGAGCACGCCCGGCTTCGCGAGGTCGTCCCAGTCCTTGATGCCCTTGGGATTGCCCTTGCGCACGAGGAACACGATCGTCGACGTGTAGGGCGTGCTGTTGTGCGGCAGCCGCTTCTGCCAGTCGGCGGGCAGCAGCTTCGCCGTGTTCGCGATGGCGTTGATGTCGTCGGCGAGCGCCAGCGTGACGACGTCGGCGTCGAGACCGTCGATCACCGTGCGCGCCTGCTTGCCGGAGCCGCCGTGCGATTGGCTGATGGTCACCTTCTCGCCGGCCTTCGCCTGCCAGTGCTTCGCGAACGCCGCGTTGAAGTCCTGGTAGAGCTCGCGCGTCGGGTCGTAGGAAACGTTGAGCAGCGTGACGTCGGCGCTGCGCGGTGCGGCGAGAGCGAGACGAGCGCGAGGAGGAAAGCGAGCAGATTCATGTGTCTTCATGGCTATATGTAAATGACTTTTGATAACTACTGGTTATATGTAGGTTCCAGAAAAGGCCGCTCGAGGCGGCCTCTCTGCGCAGCGAACCGGCGACGTCAGCCGTCGCGGCGCGCATTCTCGCTGCGTACATCGCTCGGCGATCTCGATGTCGCTCGCGCGCGAAATTGCGGGCCGAGGAGAATGAGCGCGGGACCGGTGATCGTTGCCTGCGCCACACCGGGCAGGTCGGCGAGCGTCGTGTAGCGGATGCGCTGCTCGGGCAACGACGCGTTCTCGACGACCGCGACCGGGCAGGCCGGGCGGCTTGCCGGCAGCGATCAGCGCCTGCAGCGATCAGCGCCGCTTCGCCGACGCCCATGTAGATGGCGCCTGCGTCCGCTGCCGCGAGCGCGCCGACCCAGTCGCTGTCGGGCTCGCTCGCGCCGACGCGTGGCGTGGCGAACGTGATGCTGCGCGCGATCCCGCGTTGCGTGAGCGACGTCTTGACTTGCGGCGGCGGCAGCGAGCGCAGCGGTGATGCCCGGCACCACCTCGCACGCAATGCCCGCCTCTTCGAGCGCGGCGATCTCTTCCTGCGCGCGTCCGAACAGCATGCGGGTCGCCGCCCTTGAGCCGCACGACGACGCCGTGCGTTCGCGCCGCATCGACCAGGCGCTTGTTGATGAATTGCTGCGCGGTCGAATGCTTGCCGCAGCGCTTGCCGACCGGCGACTTCTCGCGCGCTGCGTCGCAAGCGCGATCGTGTCGGGATGCACGAGCGCGTCGTGGAACACGATGTCGGCCTGCGCGAGCAGGCGCGCCGCGCGCAGCGTGAGGAGATCGGGCGCACCGGGTCCCGCACCGACGAGATAGACGGTGCCAGTCATCGGATCATCCCCGCGGCGACCGTGCCGTTGGTCGCTTCGTCGATCAGGATGAAGCTGCCCGTCGCGGCGTTGTCGTCGTAGCGGTCGGCAACGATCGGCTGCGCGAGCGTGAGCGTCGCCTGGCCGATGTCGTTCATCGCGAGCGCGTCGCGGCGCGGGCTCTCGCGACTGCGTCGACACGTTCCACAGGTGATCGAGGCGCGTCACGCGTGCGCGCACCTCGCGCGTCGTGTGGCGCAGCGAGGTAGGTGCGGCGGCGATCGAGCGGGCGCTCGTCGAGCCAGCACAGGGTGGCTTCGACCTGCGTTCGCGACCTCGGCGCGCTCGGTCGCCTGGCGATCATGTCGCCGCGCGACGACGTCGATCTCATCGGCCAGAGTCGACCGTCACGGCGTCGTGCGCGTGCGCCTCGTCGCGCGATCCATCGAACGTTGCGATGGTCGCGCACCGTCGTCGTCCGTCCGGACGGCAGCACGATGACGCGCGTCGCCGACGGCGATCGAGCCCGACTTCGACGCGGCCCAGGTAGCCGCGGCCGGCGTCGCCCGTCGGGCCGCGCGACGAATTGCACCGGGAAGCGGAATCCATGCGCGGGCGGTGCCGACGCCGACGGGCGCGGTCTCGAGGATCTCGAGCAGCGTGGGGCCCGTGTACCAGCGCAAGCCGGTCTCGCCGTCGACGCTCGACGACCATGTCGCCGCCGAGCGCGGACATCGGCACGAAGCGGATGCCTGCGTCGTCGATGCCCGTGCGCCTCGCGAACGCGCGGAAGTCGGCCACGATGCGCGCGTACACCGTCCTCGTCGAAATCCGACGAGGTCCATCTTGTTGACCGCGACCACGAGATGCGGAATGCCGAGCAGATGCGCGAGCGTTGCGTGGCGGCGCGTCTGCGTGACGATGCCGTGGCGCGCATCGACCAGCAGCACGGCGAGCTGCGCGGTCGACGCGGCCGTCACCATGTTGCGCGTGTACTGCTCGTGGCCCGGCGCGTCGGCGATGATGAACTTGCGGCGCGCCGTCGCGAAGTAGCGGTACGCGACGTCGATGGTGATGCCTTGCTCGCGCTCGGCGGTGAGGCCGTCGGTCAGCAGCGAGAGATCGAGCGCGGTGCCGCGCTTGCGCGGACGTCTCGCGCGACGGCGGCGAGCTGGTCGGCGAGGATCGGCCTTGGTGTCGTAGAGCAGGCGGCCGATCAGCGTGCTCTTGCCGTCGTCGACGCTGCCCGCGGTCAGGAACCGCAGCACGCCGTGGTCGAGCGCCGGCAGATCGATCTCGTCGCCGACATCAGAAGTACCCCTCCTTCTTGCGCAGCTCCATCGACGCGTCGTTGGTCTGGTCGTCGAGGCGCGTGGCGCCGCGCTCGGTGATCGTCGCGGCCGCGGTCTCGACGATGATCTCGCGCGCGTTGGCCGCGTCGGATGCGACCGGCGCCGTGCACGGTGATGTCGCCCACGGTGCGGAAGCGCACCGACACGTGCTCGACCGACTCGCCGTCGCGCGGCGGCGTCAGGTGCGTCACCGGCACCAGCGCGCCGCGACGCCGCACGATCGGTCGCGTGTGCGCGTAGTAGATCGACGGCACTTCGAGGCGCTCGCGCTCGATGTACTGCCACACGTCGAGCTCGGTCCAGTTGCTGATCGGGAACACGCGCACGTGCTCGCCCTTGTGCACGCGCGCGTTGTACAGGTTCCAGAGCTCCGGGCGCTGGTTGCTGCGGGTCCCATTGGCCGAAGGCGTCGCGGAAGCGAGAACACGCGCTCCTTGGCGCGCGCCTTCTCCTCGTCGCGCCGCGCGCCGCCGATGCAGGCGTCGAATTCGAACTCGGCGATCGCGTCGAGCAGCGTCACGGACTGATGCGCGATTGCGGCTTTCGTCCGGATCCTTCAGCACGACACGGCCCTGTGCGATCGAGTCCTCGACCGAGCGCACGATCAGCCGCTCGCCGAGCTCCGCCGCGCGCGCGTCGCGAAACGCGATCACCTCGGGAAAGTTGTGTCCGGTGTCGATGTGCAGCAGCGGAAACGGAAAGCGGCCGGGACGGAACGCCTTCTCGGCGAGCCGCAGCAGCACGAGCGAATCCTTGCCGCCCGAGAAGAGCAGGGCGGGGTTCGCGCATTGGCCCGCGACTTCGCGCAGGATGTGGATCGCCTCCGATTCGAGCCAGGCGAGGTGGTCGACATCGGCCGGCGCCGCTAAGCGCGCGGGCTTCGGAGGTCGTGCGTCGAGGACGGTGCTCATGAGATCGATTCTGCGGTCGGAGCGTTGAACGTTGACCGGACGGCGATGCAGGCCGCATTCCTTGTGCTCGGGGTTCTCCCACCACCAGCGGCCGGCGCGCACGTCTTCGCCGGGCTCGACGGCGCGCGTGCACGGCGCGCAGCCGATGCTGCGATAGCCGCGGTCGTGCAGCGCGTTGTACGGCACGTCGCGGCCGCGGATGTAGGCCCAGACGTCGTCCTCGCTCCAGTCGACCAGCGGATTGAACTTGGCAAGGCCGTGCGCGGCGTCGAATTCCTCGTCGGCGAACGTCGGCGCGCGTCACCGACTGCTCGCGGCGCAGACCCGGTGATCCACGCCCTCTTGCCGGCAAGCGCGCGCGCGAGCGGCTCCGTCTTGCGGATCGCGCAGCAGCGCTTGCGCAGCTCGACGCTGTCGTAGAACGCGTTGACGCCGTGCGTGCGGACGAACGGCTCGAGCAGCGCGGGCGTCGGGCGAATAGCACGTCGACCGGAAGCACGTAGCGGCTGCGCACGCGATCGATCAGCGCCATGCGTCTCCTCGGGCAGGCGGCCCGTGTCGAGCGTGAAGATGCCGATCGGCAGCGCGTGCCGCGCGATGAGGTCGATGCAGCACCATGTCCTCGGCGCCGAAGCTCGACGCGAACACCGCCGGCGCGTGATCCTGCGCGATGGCGTCGCAGCGAACCGCGACGCAAGCTCGATGCGCTCGGCGAGCGTCGTCATGCCGACGGTCCTTGCGCGTCGCGGCGGCGAAACCACGGCGTGCGCGCGTTCGTCGCCTGGTAGCCGTCGGAGAAGTCGCGCAAGCCGGACAACGCGGCGTCGACGTCCTTGCCCTCGCGCGATCGCGAAGGCGTCGAAGCCGACCTGCGACAGGTAGTAGAGCTGGTCGCGCTGCACGTCGCCGATCGCGCGCAGCTCGCCCGGTAGCCGAGCGCTCGCGCAGCAGGCGCGCGATCGAGTAGCCGCGCCCGTCGGTGAACTCCGGAAAGTCGACCGCGATGACGGGAAGCGAAGCCACGTCCTCCGCGAGCGCGAACGGGTCCTCGGCCGGCGCGAGCCACACGCCGACGGCCGCGCGCGCGCGCAACGCGTCGCGGTTGCCGAGCCAGAGCGCGAGCGGCACGATGACCGGCACGCCTTGCGGGACGTCGGCGAGCGACGACGCGTCGCGCACCAGCACGTACGCGTCGTCGACGATTGCGCTGCCCCTTAATGAGCCGCTGCATAGACGCGCTCCTTGAAGGGGTCGATGCCGACGCGGTGCACGGTGTCGACGAAGCGCTCGTCTTCGTGCCGGATGTCGACGTAGGTCTCGATCAGGCGCGTCGACGACGTCGGGCATGTCGCTGGCGGCGAACGACGGACCGATCACCTTGCCGAGCGCCGCGTCGGTCGCCCTGCGTGCCGCCGATCGAGACCTGGTACCACTCGGAGCCGTTCTTGTCGACGCCGAGCACGCCGATGTGGCCGACGTGGTGATGGCCGCAGGCGTTCATGCAGCCGCGAGATGTTGAGGTCGAGCTCGCCGATGTCGTGCAGGTAGTCGAGGTCGTCGAAGCGGCGCTGGATCGCCTCGGCGATCGGAATCGACTTCGCGTTCGCGAGCGAGCAGAAGTCGCCGCCCGGGCAGCAGATGATGTTGGTGAGCAGGCCGATGTTCGGCGTCGCGAGGCCGAGCGCCTTGAGCTGCTGCCACAGCGACAGGCAGATCGCGCCTGCCGCACGTCGGTGAAGCATCAGGTTCTGCTCGTGCGAGACGCGCAGCTCGCCGAAGCTGTAGCGGTCGGCCAGGTCGGCGATGGCGTCCATCTGGTCGGAGGTCACGTCGCCCGGCGGCACGCCGGTCTTCTTGAGCGACAGCGTGACGATCGCGTAGCCCGGCACCTTGTGCGGGTGCACGTTGCGCTGCGCCCAGTTGGCGAACGGCGCGGTTGTCGGCGAGCGCCGAGCGATACGTCGCGTCGTCGCTTCGGCAGGCTCTCGTAGCGCGGCGGCGACGAAGAACGCCGGCGAGGCGCTCGAACTCCTCGTCGGGCACGGTCGCCGGTCCGCCGCGCAGCTGTTCCCACTCGGCTTCGACATCCTGCGCGAAGACGGCCGGCGTGCGCTCCTTGACCAGGATCTTGATGCGCGCCTTGTACTTGTTGTCGCGCCGGCCGTAGCGGTTGTAGACGCGCAGGATCGCGTCGAGGTAGTTCAGGATCTCGGCGCGCGGCAGGAATTCGCGGATCACGTGGCCGATGATCGGCGTGCGGCCGAGGCCGCCGCCGACGAGCGACGCGGAAGCCGACTTCGCCCGCGCGTCGCGCGACCGAGCTGCAGGCCGATGTCGTGCACGAGGATCGCCGCGCGATCGTTCGTCGCGCCGGTCACCGCGATCTTGAACTTGCGCGGCAGGTAGGCGAACTCGGGATGGAACGTCGACCACTGCCGGATCAGCTCGCAGTACGGCCGCGGATCGACCGATCTCGTCGCCCGCCACGCCGGCGAAGTGGTCGCTCGTGATGTTGCGGATGCAGTTGCCGCGACGTCTGGATCGCGTGCATCTCGACCCGCGCGAGCTCGGCCAGGATGTCCGGCACCTGCTCGAGCTGCGGCCAGTTGAACTGGATGTTCTGGCGCGTGGTGAAGTGGCCGTAGCCGCGGTCGTACTTGCGCGCGATGTGCGCGAGCGTGCGCAGCTGCCGCGTCGACAGCAGCCCGTACGGGATCGCGATGCGCAGCATCGGCGCATGCTTCTGGATGTAGAGGCCGTTCTGCAGGCGCAGCGGCCGGAACTCGTCCTCCGACAGCTCGCCCGCGAGGAAGCGGCGCGTCTGGTCGCGGAACTGGGCGACGCGCTCGTCGACCATGCGCTGGTCGAAATGGTCGTAGCGATACATGAGCGATTCCTTCGGCTTTCGACAGGATAGGAGCCGCGCCAAATAGATAGAAGGAATGAATCGCTATGCCGTTATCGCCACAATGCATATCGAACCGGCCATAATCCGGGGATGGATGGCCTCGTCCTGTTTGCGCATGGCGCCCGCGATCCGCGGTGGCGCGCGCCGTTCGAGCGCCTCGAGCGCAAGGTTCGCGCCTCACGCCCGCATTTGGCCGTGAGCCTCGCCTTTCTCGAGCTCATGCAGCCGGATCTCGATCATGCGGTCGACGCGCTCGTCGCCGGCGGGTGCACGGCGATCCGCGTCGTGCCCGTATTCCTGGGACAGGGCGGTCACGTGCGCGAGGACTTGCCGGCGGCGGTCGAGCGCGCGCAGCGGCGGCATATGCACGTCCCGCTCATGCTTCGACAAGCGGTCGGGGAAGACGACGCCGTCCTGGACCAGATCGTGACCGTGGCGCTCGAGGGTCTGTGAAGCTACGGCGCAGGTCCGCTGCCCAGCTCGTTCTGCGCGCCGCTGCCGTGACGCGTCACGCCGGCGTCGCGCGCATGGCGCAGGAGCGCGCGGGCGGCAGGGCAGGGCGAGGCACCGACGGGATAGGCGAGGTGCCACGTCCGCGCACGCGGAAAGCCCGTGACGTCGAGCACGGCAATGCGGCCGTCGGTGTCGATGGCACCGCGGTCGACGATCGCGATGCCCGCGCCTTCCGCAACCGCGCAGAGAATCGCGTTCTCACTCGATAGCTCGAGGGCGATCTGCGCGGCGACGCCCGCATGCGCAAGCATTTCGACCAGCAGCGCACGGGTGCCGGAACCGGTTTCCCGCAGCACCCATCGCTGACCCGCAAGCTGGGCTGCGTCGATGCCGCGCCTTGCCGCAAGCGGATGACCGTGCGGCGCAACGATCACGAGCGCACTGGTGCCCACGCGCTGGCGCACGAGCGGAACGTCGTCGGGTGCGTTGGCGAGCAGATACAGATCGTCCTCACGCCGCGACATGCTGGCCAGGAGCGCGGCACGGTTCGCGACGCGCACGCGGATCGCGACCGTCTCGTGTTCCTGCGCGAACGCGGCCAATAGCCGCGCCGCAAGTCGCGACGCCGCGTCGGCGACGGCGACGCGAAGCTCGCTTCCTTCCACCTCGCGCAGTTCGCACAGCGCGTCGTCGAGGCGTCCCGAGGAGCGCGAACAATTCCGTGCAGTGGTCGTAGGTCCGCTTGCCCGCCTCGGTGAGCCGCACGCTGCGACCCACCGTCTCGAAGAGCGGGGCGCCAATCGTGTCGGCGAGCTTGCGCAATTGCGAGGACACGGTGGGCTGCGCCAGATGAAGCTCCTCGCCCGCACGCGTGAAGCATCCATGCCGCGCGCTCGCCTCGAATACGGCAAGCTGCGGCAGCGTTCCGTGACGCATGTAGCGACGCAATCGCGTTTGCGGCATGTCGCGGTCTCCATGGCTGTGCCAACGGACCGCGATGCCCATGCAAAGCGGCCTTCACCTCGCAGGCGAAGGCCGCTTCCGAAACGATCGGGTGGAAGCCTTCGCCGTCCGGCGAAGGTCTCGCTTGCACGAAAGAAAACGTGCCGACGCGACCGGGGCATGCGACTGGCCACACCCGTATTGACGATCGCGCCACGACAGCGGGTGCTACCGCTGCCGAAGCTACTCCCCTTCTAGGGGCGTCCGCTAGCTGCCGGACGCGAAAAGGAGTGTAGCAGAGGATCGCGCGCGGTCAACCATCGCGATTCGTGATGCACGTATTGCGAATTGCGAATGGTCCCCGCGCGTCGCAGGCGGGATACTGGCGTCAACTTACTGGGAGGCGCACATGGACATACTGTCGATGCAATTCCTGTCCGCGCTGCTCGCGATCATCGTGATCGACCTCGTGCTGGCGGGCGACAACGCGATCGTCATCGCGCTCGCGGCCCGCAACGTGCCGAAGCACTTGCAAAAGCGCGCGATCCTGTGGGGGACCGTGGGCGCGATCGTCGTGCGCACCACGTTGACGCTCGTGGTCGTCGCGCTGCTCAAGATCCCGGGGCTGCTGTTCGCCGGCGGGCTGCTCCTCGTGTGGATTGCATACAAGCTGCTGATTCCCGAGGAGGGCGAGGGCGGTCACGACGGTGGGACTGGCGCGACCACATTCTGGAGCGCGTTGCGCACGGTCGTGATCGCCGACACCATCATGGGACTCGACAACGTGCTGGCGGTCGCTGGCGCAGCGCACGGCAGCTTCCTCCTGGTGACGATCGGGCTCCTCATCAGCATCCCCATCGTGATCTGGGGAAGCACGATGCTGCTGCGCTTCGTCGAGCGCTACCCCGGGTTCGTGTACGTCGGCGCGGGCGTGCTTGCGTGGACAAGCGTCAAGATGATGACGTCCGAGCCGCTCGTCGCCGATCAGTTCGCGAGCCAACCGCTGCTGCTCGCCCTGTTCTACATCGCCGTCGTCGGCGGGGTGCTCGGCGCCGGCTTCGTGCGCAACCATCGCACGCTCGAGTCGCGCATCACCGCACGCATTGCGCAGTTCCCGCGCGAAGAGGCGGCGGCCACCGTTCAATCCCATCCTAGCGAGGAGATCCCCATGCTGAAGATCCTGGTGCCGGTCGACGGGTCACGCAACGCGCTCCACGCGGTGCGTCACGTCATCGCGGAATATCGACGCCATCCCGGCTTCGAGGTCCACCTCCTGAACGTGCAGGCGCCGTTCTCGCGCCATGTATCCCGGTTCGTTGCGCGCGGCGACCGCGACGCGCATCACAAGGCGCAGGCGGAAGCGGTGCTCGCGCCCGCTGCGGGAGATGCTCGAGAGCGCGAGCGTGCCGTTTGCGCAGCACGTTCGCGTCGGCCGGCGCGCGGAGACGATCGCCGACGAAGCGAAGCGCTTGCGGTGCGACCACATCGTGCTCGCCACCGCGCGCAAGAATTCGCTCACGCGCATGGTCGAGTCCTCGGTGACCAACCGCGTGCTCGACCTGACCTCGGTGCCGGTCGAGGTCGTCGTCGGCGACTCGGTGTCGAAGCTCGAGCGCTACGGCATTCCGCTCGGGCTGGGAGCGGGGCTCGGCACGCTGATGATCCTGGCGTTCGACTAGCGCGGCGATTGCGGCCAGACGATCGCCGACCCCGCACCGCTGAATCGGCCCTGCCGCGTGAAGAATCCCTCCGCGGCGAGAAGGGCCAGTGTGATCATGGCGAAACACATGCCAAACAGGAAGACGCCCACCACGATTTCGTAGGCGACCTTGCCGAGCGAAGGCCCGGCCCCCCGGCTGCGGCGCATGCGCACTGCCGCCGGCACTTGCGCGAAGCGCCAAAGGGTGTTGGCAGCAACGGCCACGCCCGTCGCGGCGATGGCCAGGCCAACCGAGACGAACACCAGGACGACGAAACGCTCCCCGGGGCCGCCCTCGAGGAAGTTGCGCGTCGTCGCGGAAACCATGCGCGGCGTCCTCCGGAATGCGTCGGCGACCGTCGTCGTCCACGGCACTTCGTCGCTCTTCCTCGCTGCGGCCGCGCGCGCGTGGATCGAGTCGGCATCGTCGCCGCCGATTTCCTTGCGGATGCCAAAGATGAGCGCGTCGAAGCCGCGCTCGTATTGACCTGCCGCGAACGCCGGCGCGAGATGGGTCTCGAGGAGCTGCCGTGCGCGCGCGTCGGTGATAACGGCCTCGAGGCCGTAGCCCACGTCGAGGCGGGCGATGCGCGGCTCGGTGAACACGAACAGCACGAGCCCGGTGTCGTTCTTCGACGCGCCGACCTTCCAGTCGGTCGCCGTCTGGATCGCCCACGACGCGAGGTCGCCTTCCGGCGGCTTGCGATCGACGTAGATCACGATCTCGGCGCGATCGTCGTTGAGCAGGGCGCCCGCCCATTCGCGCGCGAAGGCCGGCGATACGATGCCCGCACGGTCCACGAACGCTTCGTTGGGATTGGCGAGCGTCGCAGGCGGCGGTTGCGCGCGCGGGACCGCGAAAATCAGCAGCAGGATGACGATTACCACCGCGACGAGCCCGATGCGCACGTTGCGCACGACGCGCGGCGAAATGCTGACGCGCGCTGCCGGCTCGGTGTCGGGCACGGGCTACTCCACGCCGGCGCCGGCGAAGAGCCGCCTGCTTTGCGGAGTCGCGAGGAATGCGACGAAGTCGCGCGCCGCGGCTGACGCATTGCCTTGCGGCGTCAAGGCCGCGACGTAGGGTGTGTAGTTCTGCACGTCGGCCGGTAGCGGTCCGACGAATCGCAGGCCCTTGTCCTTGTAGAGCAGGATCTCCGTGATCGCGCCGAACGCGATGTCGCGCCCCTTGCCGTTGCGTACGTGCTCCATCACCGACGCGCCGTCGGGATAGCGCGTGGTCTTCGCCTCGACGGCGGTCCAGACGTCGATCTTGCGCAGGAGGCCCTCGAAGTAGACGCCGGTGGATGCGCGGTTGAACACGATCGCGTCGGCCTCGAGCACCGCACGCTTGAGTGCGTCGCTGCTGGCCATGTCCGGAATGGGGCTGCCGTCGCGCACGGCGACGCCAAGGCCTACGCGTCCGACGCTCGGTCCGCCGGCGCTTGCGAGTCCGGCCTTCACGACGGCGTCGACCACCGCGGGCGGCGCGATCAGTACGTCGAACGTGTCGCCGCTCTCGACCCGTTTCTGGATCTGCGGCGCGGTGTTGAACGTGATCTTGACCGAGTGGCCGGTCTGCATCTCGAAGGCGGTGGCCGCAGCATGCAATCCAGGCTCGATGGCGCCGCCGCTCAAGACGGTGATATCAGCGGCAATGGAGGTCAAGGGGAGCAGTGTGGCGACGGCGAAGAGAGCACGAATGCGCATGGGATGGCTGGAATAAGGATGCCGCAACCGCGCAGTGTATTATGTCGACCATAGTTGACATAATACAAATTATGCGACAAGAAGAATGTGTCATCCAGCCCTCGGGCGAGCCGCTGTCGGCACAATCGAATTCCGGCAGTAAATCGGCTACTAAATCGTACTAACCATGTGTGCGGAACCAGAGTAGAACTCCTAGCCGCAAAGGTCCCCACCCGTCGCGGCGAACGACCTGAAAGGACAAATAGCACGCGATTGCGCCGTTTCGCATCCCGCACAAGCTTGTCGTAGGAAATGATTTCTACGTATCCATTCCCGTCGGGCAGAGTCGCAAAGTAGCCTTCGTTGTCGGCCAGAACGCCGAGATGTGGCAGGCAGGCGTTGCCGGCATGAACACGATGATGGGCGCACAGAGCTACATGAGCTCTTACCAGGCGCTGGCGCTGGAGACGGTGGTCACGCCGGCCGGCACATTTCCGAACGCGCTGCACGTGCACGAGCTGCGCGGGAACGGCTACGCGCGCGATGTCTGGTATGCGGCCGATGTAGGCATGGTGCGCTGGATGGACAACCAGGAAGAGGCCTTGTTGACCAGGTACGCCAAGGCGACGAGTGCTGTGCCAAAGGTCGCGTACGCGGTCGAGTATTACCTCGACCACTACTTCATGACGGCGGACCCGGGCGAGATGAATTTGCTCGACAGCGGTCACTTCACCGGCTGGCAACGCACCGGCATGGGCTTCAACGTGCTCGCCCCGGCTGATGCCACTCCCATGTCGGTGCCCGTATGTCGCCTGTACGGAAATCCGGACTACGGCCTCAACACGCACTTCTACTCCGCGTCGCCTGCCGAGTGTGCCGACACCCTGCGCAACTGGCCGGCACAGTGGGCGCTCGAGTCGTCGAACGTGTTCCGCATGGCACTGCCCGACATGATGAGTGGCGCGTGCCCGGTCGGGACGATGTCGGTTTTCCGTACGTGGAACCAGCGTGCCGACACCAATCACCGCTACACCACCGACCCTGCCATCCAGATGGGCATGATGATTCACGGCGGCATGGCCGAGAGCTACGGCAATCCGCCGGTGGTGATGTGCTCGCCGCAATGACATCGCCGGGTGTCTGACCAAGTGCGTCCGGTCAAACCCTTAGCTTTCTTCGGGAACATCGCGGCACCCGAGGAGAGGCACTTCGTTGCTCTGCCGTCACCGGACCGTGGCCGGCTGGAAAAGCGGTGTAATCTGCGGCACTTGACATTCCAACGATGGGAAGGTTGACGATGTTCTCGTGACGACGCGTTTTGAAGGAGCGGCCATGGAACACACGCACGAGCACCACCATCATCACGTCCACTCGCCTGCCGACGTAACTCCACCGCCTGCGGTCGCGAAATTCGAGCAACCAAGCGTGGCGGCGAAACCCGGGGAGGTTATCTACACCTGCCCCATGCATCCGCAGATACGCCAAGTGGGGCCCGGCAACTGCCCCATCTGCGGGATGGCCCTGGAAGCGGTGACGCCGACCGCCGTCAACACGGGTAACCCGGAATTGGTCGACATGACCAGGCGCTTCTGGGTCGCTCTGGCGCTCGCCGTGCCGCTGCTTCTGATTGCCATGGGCGAGGTGGTCGGAATTGGCGCGGCCGCCGCCATCGACCGCGGGGCCGCGACCCTCGGCCTTCCCCATCTGATGAGCGTGACGTGGTCGCAATGCCTGCAGGCGTTGCTCGCAACACCCGTCGTGCTCTGGGCCGGGTGGCCTTTCCTCGAGCGCGGGTGGAGGTCCTTCCGTACGTGGAATCTCAACATGTTCAGCCTCATCGGGCTGGGCGTGGCGGCCGCCTACGTGTTCAGCGTGTTCGCACTCGTATTCCCCGGGAGCCTGCCCGCTGCGTTCCACACTGAGCATGGCCTGCCGCTGTACTTCGAGGCGGCCGCCGTCATCGTCACTCTCGTGCTGCTCGGGCAGGTGCTCGAGCTGCGGGCTCGCTCCAAGACCTCCAGCGCCATCAGCGAGCTACTGAAGCTGGCGCCGACGACTGCGTTCCGTATCGCGGCCGACGGGACCGAAGCCGAGGTGGCACTGGAGAGCGTTCAGGTTGGCGATGTCCTCCGCGTCAAGCCCGGAACCAAGATTCCCGTCGATGGTGTGGTCACGGAAGGCGCCTCCAGTGTGGACGAGTCGATGCTGACCGGCGAGCCGATACCGGCGGAGAAGACTGCGGGTGCCAAGGTCACGGGTGGGACCGTGAACCAGACCGGCTCGTTCCTGATGCGTGCCGAGCGCATCGGCTCGGATACGCTTCTCGCGCGCATCGTGCAGATGGTGAGTGATGCCGCGCGGACGCGTGCGCCCATCCAGAAACTGGCAGACCAGGTCGCAGGCTGGTTCGTGCTCGCGGTGCTCATCATCGCGGCAGTAGCGTTCATTGTTTGGGCCGTTTGGGGTCCGGCGCCTTCATTGGCCAACGCGCTGGTCGTTGCCATCTCGGTGCTCATCATTGCCTGTCCCTGTGCCCTCGGACTGGCAACGCCCGTCTCCATCATCGTGGGGGTTGGACGAGGTGCCCACGAGGGTGTCCTTATCAAGAACGCCGAGGCTCTGGAACTCATGGAGAAGGTCGACACCTTGGTGGTCGACAAGACAGGTACGCTGACCGAGGGCAAGCCAAAGGTCCAGCACGTTGCTGCGATGAACGGCTTCGACGAGAACGATGTACTTGGATTGGCTGCGAGTCTCGAAGCATTGAGCGAGCATCCGCTGGCGCAAGCCATCGTGGCGCGAGCGGCGGAGGCCAACGCGACCCAACGTCCCGTCAATGACTTTGCGGCGGTCACCGGCAAGGGGGTGCGGGGTACCGTTGATGGTCGTCGTGTGTTGCTGGGAAATGCCCGAATGCTGCTGGACGAGGGCGTGGACGTCACGCCCGTTGCGACCGAGGTCGAGCAGCTCCAGGAGGAAGGGCAGACGGTCATGTTCCTCGCGGGGGACAAGAAACTGGCCGGCATCGTCGGGGTCGCCGATACGGTCAAGGCCAGCACCCCGGAAGCGATTCGTCTACTGAAGGCCGCCGGCATTCGTATCGTGATGCTGACTGGCGACAATCAGGTCACCGCCGCCGCGGTGGGCGAGCGTCTCGAGCTCGATGACGTTCGGGGCGGCGTTCTCCCGCAAGACAAGTACACGCACGTCCAAGCTCTGCAGAAGGAAGGTCGCATCGTTGCCATGGCCGGTGACGGGGTCAACGACGCGCCGGCGCTGGCGCAGGCCAACGTTGGCATTGCCATGGGTACGGGCACCGACATTGCGATGAACAGCGCGCACGTCGTGCTGGTCAAAGGCGACCTGCGGGGAATCGCCCGTGCGCGTCTGCTGAGTCAGCGCACGATGCGCAACATTCGCGAGAACCTCTTCTTCGCGTTCATCTATAACGTCGTCGGAATTCCCATCGCCGCAGGGGTGCTCTATCCGTGGTTCGGAATCCTCCCTAGCCCCATCTTCGCCAGCGCAGCCATGGCCCTGAGCTCGGTCTCGGTTATCGCCAACGCACTCAGGCTGCGTTCAGCAACCTTGTAGCGTTTAGACCAATTCGGAAACATACAATGCATTGCAAGCCGGAGACGATTCATGGGCGTCCAGCGCCAGTTGGCGCGGTAGATGCAAATCCATGGTCGTGCCCGCATGTCGATGAAATCGGACCGTCGGGGGATTGAGTATGGAGCCGCTCAATATCGGCGAGGCAGCGGAAGCGTCTGGCGTCTCAGCCAAAATGATTCGTCACTACGAGGAGCTTGGGCTAATACCCAAGGCGCGCCGCACGACATCGGGCTATCGGATATACACCAACGCCGACGTTCACACGTTGCGCTTTGTGCGTCAGGCTCGTGACCTCGGTTTCTCCACCAAGCAGATATCGGGTTTGCTGAGTCTGTGGCGGGACCGCCGACGGCCGAGCAGCAAGGTGAAGGCGTTGGCCCTGGAACACATCGGCGAACTTGACCAGAAGCTGGTCGAAATGCAGGCGATGAAGGCGACGCTGGAGCACCTTGTGCACTGTTGCCATGGTGATGACCGTCCGGATTGCCCGATTCTCGCGACGCTTTCCACCGCTACCCCAAAGGCGGGAACCGGGACGAAGCGCCCGAGCCCCCGTAGCGGCACCTTGCGCGTTGGACCGGCCCGCGGATGACGCGTAGCGCAATGGTCCCGATTCGCGTCCCCCTGCGTCCGCTACCCCCCCCCGGTCCCCTTAGGCAAATATCCGCTTGACCTTCCCACCGTAGGAAGCCTGAAGCTTCTCTACTGGATAGCCTGACGAGCGGAGGAATGGAGATGGAGGTACTTCAACAGTGGGGACGGGGGTTGCGTGCATTGGGTTCATGGCTCGTGCTCGAGCCGTTACTTCCCGGGGCGACGTTGTTCGTCCTGCTGCTTTGGCTCTCCCGGCGGTTTGTGCTGGAAGGGTTCGGCAGCGTCAGACAGCACGCCAACGCGCCGAACGGTGGCAAATGGGTTCTGCATTCCCCGGTACGGAAGAACTGGTGGAGCTGCGACTGCGTGAGCCAAGCCGGTTGCGCGTGCCTGTCTGCAATCGCACGCGGCCTCCGTCGGTGCTGCGCGCCCTTCAACTTCGCGCCACGGCTGAATTGATAGGTTCGACAAATGCCAGCAGCACATTGACCCCCCGCCTTGGCTTCAAGTCCGAGCGGAGGAACGTCTCGCGTCGCTCCATTCCTGGCACGGTCAAAGACCACCGAAAATGCCGGTTCCGGCGTCTGTACGCGGCACCGACAGTACATTGCGAACGGTAGCTTTGGCCGTGCTAATCTTGCTTCCCATGAATTCCGGCGTCCGCCTCCTTCTCATCGTCGCCCTCCTGCTCCCCTTCCGGAATGCGATGGCGGTCGGCGGTATGCTCTGCCACGGCAACGCCAATCATCACTCGTTCGCCACGGCTGCCGTAGCGATACCGGCGACGCATGCGCACGCCGCGAAGGCCGCGCTCGACGGTCATCATCACGACCACAGTCCAGTTAAGCCAGTGGCAGCCGACAGCCACTCGGGCGACGACTCCGCCGCCTGCAATCTTTGCTCCGCAGTCTGCTCCGCGCCTCCACTGCCGTCCCCCGGCTTGGCGGTGCACGCGTTGCTGCCCTTAGGGGCCGAGCGGTTTCCCGCGACGGTCCCCGCCCTCTCGAGCGTTTCGCTCGACGGCCTCGAACGTCCTCCCCGAACGGTGTAACCCCGCTTAGGCCCGCACGTCGGGCCTGAATGCGCTAGCCCGCAATGGGCGAGGTCAGCGCGTCGCGTCCGCATTGGACCCGCGTGCGTTCACCTTTGGGAGTGTCATGAATCGAATTCGACCTGTCGTCGCCTTGGTTGCCGTCGCGGCTGCGTGTTCAGCGTCCGCGCAGCCAACTGCCAACGGGCCAGCGCTGTCGGTCACCGGTTACGCGCCGTTGCGCTATCAGTCGGCATTCACGGACTACAAGCCCTTCCAGGAAGTGGACGTCGGCAACTGGAAGTCGCTCAACGACCAAGTGCTTACAAGTGCTGCAGCCCGGTTAACGCCGATGACGCCTGCACCTCAGACGAGTCCGGCATTGCCCGCGACTGGCTCGACGCCCATGCCGCACATGAACCACGGAGGGAAGAAATGAACGGCGGCCGAATCGCTGCGGCGGCGTTGGTGCTCCTGCTCGCGGGCTGCGCCACGTTCTCCGAGGACGGAGGATTCAATCGGGTAAGCGAACTCACCCGTGAGCGCACGGGCCAGACGCCCAAGTGGCAACGGTCACCCGACGACGCGCAGGTGGCTCAAGTACGGGTAGGCGAGTTGCTCAAGACGCCCCTTACCCCGGACAGCGCGGTCGAGTTTGCGCTGCTGAACAACCCGGGACTCCAGGCCGGCTTCCAGGAACTCGGTATCGCAGAAGCCGACGTGGTCCGCGCCGGACGCCTTCGCAATCCCACGTTCAGCTTCAGGCACCTCGCGGGGGGCGGCGTCCGGGAAATCGAGCGAGCCATCATCTTCGATGTCCTTTCTCTGCTGGCCATGCCACTGGGCCAGGAGCTCGAACAGGCGCGCTTCGCCCAGACCCAGCTGCAGATTGCCAACGAGGCGGTTGGCGTCGCCGCAGAGGCGCGCCGTGCGTACTTCACGGCCGTCGCGTCCGGCGAGACTGGTGAAGTACTACCAGCAGGTGAAGGAAGCTGCCGACGCCTCGGCGGAACTCGCGCGGCAGATGGTGCAGGCCGGCAACTTCAGCAAGCTTGCGCAGATGCGCGAGCAAGCCTTCTATGCAGATGCCACCGCCCAGCTGGCACGAGCACAGCATCAGTCAGTCGCTGACCGCGAGCGGCTGGTGCGGGTGCTTGGACTCTCGGGTGCCCAGCTCGCCTTTCGACTTCCAGAACGACTGCCGGACTTGCCGAAAATTCCGTTCGAGCCACAGGATGCCGAGCAGCACGGCGATCGAAAGGCGACTGGATGTTCTCGACGGCGATGCGCACGACCGATGCAGTGGCCAAGTCGCTGCAGCTGACCCGCGCAACCGGCTTCATCAACGTCCTGCATGCTGGCTACGCGAACAAGAGCCAGACCGGCGACTCGCGCGAAAACGGATACGAAATCGAGCTCGAGCTGCCGCATGTTCGACTTCGGCACGACACGCGTCGCGCGCGCGGAGGCGACGTACATGCAGGCGGTGCAGCGCACGGCGGAGGTGGCGCGTGAACGCTCGGTCCGAGGTGCGCGAGGCCTACTCCGGCTACCGGACCGCATACGACCTGGCCGCGTCACTACCGCGACGAAATCGTCCCGCTGCGAAAGCGCATCTCCGAGGAGAACCTGCTTCGCTACAACGGCATGCTCATCGGCGTCTTCGAGCTGCTGGCCGATGCGCGCGAGCAGGTCGCAAGCGTGACCGCGTCGGTCGAGGCGCAGCGCGACTTCTGGATCGCCGAGACGAATCTGCAGACCGCGCTTGACCGGCACGCTCGCCTGGACCGATGTCGGCGCTGGCGCGCACTGCCACTGCGAATGCGCCCTCCGGCAGCGCTGGACACTAGCGGAACGCGAGAACCATCACCATGAATCCACGCAGAAGCTTTCTTCAAGACCGCGGGCGCCACAATGCTCGGCGCCGCTGCGGTCAGCCAAGGCAGGGCGCCGCCTACGCTGCCAGAGGCCGCCGTGCAGTCGTCGCCCAACAACGCAGCCGCCACTGCTGCCAAGCTACCGGCCGACCCTACAACCCGGTCGTCACGCTCAACGGCTGGACGCTGCCCTGGCGCATGAACGACGGCGTCAAGGAGTTCCACCTGGTGGCCGAGCCGGTGGTGCGCGAGATCGCGCCCGGCATGAAGGCCAACCTGTGGGGCTACAACGGCCAGAGTCCCGGCCCGACCATCGAGGCGGTCGAAGGCGACCGGGTGCGCATCTTCGTCACCAACAGGCTGCCCGAGCACACCACCATCCACTGGCACGGCATGCTGCTGCCGAACGGCATGGACGGCGTGGGCGGCCTGACTCAGCCGCACATCGCGCCGGGCAAGACCTTCGTCTACGAATTCATCGCTGACGCCGCGCGGGCACCTTCATGTACCACCCGCACGCCGACGAGATGGTGCAGATGGCGATGGGCATGATGGGCATGTTCATCGTCCACCCGAAGGACCCGCGGCAGATACAGGGTCGACCGCGACTTCGTCTTCCTGCTCAACGCCTACGACATCGACCCGGGCAGCTTCACGCCTACGGTCAACACGATGCTCGATTTCAACCTGTGGACCTGGAACAGCCGCGTCTTTCCCGGGCATCGACCCATCTCGTCGCTCGAACAGGGGACCGCGTGCGCATCCGCATCGGCAACCTGACGATGACCAACCACCCGATCCACCTGCACGGCCATCACTTCGAGGTCACCGGCACCGACGGCGGCTGGATTCCGCAAGTCCGCGCGCTGGCCGGAGGTGACGACCGACGTCGCCGTCGGCCAGATGCGCGCCATCGAGTTCGACGCGGTCGCCGGGCGACTGGGCGTTCCACTGCCACAAGTCGCACCACACGATGAATGCGATGGGCCACGACGTGCCGACGCTGATCGGCGTCGACCACACGCGGCGTCGCCGAGAAGATCAGCAAGCTCGTGCCCGACTACATGGTGATGGGCGAACGCGGCATGGCCGACATGGGCGAGATGGAGATGCCGCTGCCGGACAACACGCTGCCGATGATGACCGGCGCGGGTCCCTTTGGCGCCATCGAGATGGGCGGCATGTTCACGGTGGTCAAGGTCAGGGATGGCCAGAAGCCCGGAGACTATTCCGACCCGGGGTGGTACCAGCAACCGAAAGGCACACAGGCTTGGGAATGGACTGGAGAGCCACCGCCAGCGACGACCGCGCGGAGTCCGGCAGCTGACAAGAACACAGTAAGCGTTCGTAAGCCGGAAGGCCACCAACACTAGGGAGACCGCCTTGCAGAAGATTGCAATCGCAGCGGCAATTGCGTTGATGGTCGCGAGTGAGCCATTGTTTGCTCACGGCGATGGCGCTCGCGCAAAGAAGCCTGTTGACTCGAGCAACGCTGAGCAGAAGCCATTCGGAATTGCTGGTGACCCGAAGCTCGCAAAGCGCACGATGAAGATAACCATGAACGACACGATGCGCTTTTCTCCGGCAGCTTTGACCATCAAACGTGGCGAAACGCTACGCATCGTGGCGCACAACAGTGGCAAGGTATTGCATGAAATGATTCTGGGCACTGAAGACGAACTCGCGAAGCATGCCGAGCTGATGCGCAAGTTCCCGGACATGGAACACGACGAGCCGCACATGGTCCACGTCAAGCCGGGCCACACCGAGGACATGGTGTGGACGTTCAATCACCCTGGAGAATTCCGATTCGCATGTCTCATTCCGGGACATTACGAAGCAGGCATGGTCGGCAAGATAATCGTCGAGTAAAGCGAGGAAAGGAGATTCGGATGGTCAAATTGCCACTCGTTGCAGCAGCATTGCTGGTATGCGGGTTCGCCGCCGCGCAGACCAATGTGCCTGCTGACCACAACGCGCATCATCCACCTGCAGGCGTGACGGAGAGTTCCGCGGTCGACTTCAGCACGGCGGAGGTCCGGCGAGTGGACCGCGATGCGCAAAAGATTACATTACGGCACAGTGCGATTCCGAGTCTGGGCATGCCAGACAACATGACGATGGTCTTCCGGGTCACGGACCCGAAAATGCTGGATGGCCTAAAGGTTGGCGACAAAATTCGCTTCAAGGCGGACAAGGTCGGCGGGCAGTACACCGTCACAGAGCTGGACGCCGCGAAGTAGGAAACCAAAGAAATCTGCAGGTGGCACCGCAGCTCGGTAACCGGCCGGCCCGGGGTCGGTCTGCCCATGTCTCTCCCGCGCCGCCCCTTTGGCTCATTGGTGGCGATTGACTACCCAGAACGGTGAAACTGAGTGAAATTGAGAACGAAGGCCGCGCAAAGTACGTCAGCGCTCAAGCGCCATTGCTGAATTCAGCAATTTCGGCTGCACGACAATAAAGCGCAACGGCCGATTAGGAGAGTGGTGAGTCATCGGTACGGCGCATTGTTCAACCACTGCCTACTTACCTGGCCACGGCCCGCGAGGCCTTGGATTGCGTCTGGACTGGCGGTTAGCCAGAATTTCTAACCTAGAGTTTAATGTTAAATATGCGATTTATCACATATCAATATGATATATAAGGTAAATTGCTCTTAGGGTTGCTATTGAGGAAACCTCAACACGGCACTGACCGTTACCTCCTTATGCCTTTGATTCTTAACGGCGTCGGTTTCTAGAAACACGTTGTACCGACAGCCGCCTACAGGCGAGGCCGCGTCGGCCCGACATACACCTGCGGCCGCAACGATTAGCGTGGCGGCCATCCACCTGTCGGACCGTCCATCATGTCACGCCTCGCACGTACGCTCGCTGCCCTTTGCCTCACGACTTTCGCGGGACTCGCTTGCGCGAGCTTCCACACCTGGGAGATCGCGCAGCTCTATTCCAACGCAGATGGCACGATCCAGTACGTGCAGCTGCGCGAGACGTTGGGCGCCGCCGGCGAGAACCTCCTTGCGGGACACACGCTGACCGTGACGCGCACCGGCGGCTTCACCAAGACCTTCGTGTTCCCGAACGACTTGCCGAGTGCGAATACCGGCAACCGCTACGTGCTCATCGCCACGCAGGGTTACGTCAACGCCGCGGGCAGCTATCCGCAATTCGCGGCGGCCATGCCGGATTACGTGATTCCCAACCAATTCCTGCCGACCGACGGCGGCACGATCAACTACGCCAACGTCGACAGCGTGAGCTTCGGTCCGCTGCCCACGGACGGGTCGCTTGCGCTCTACACGCCGGTGTCGGGAAACTTCGTCGATACCAACCTGGCGCGCAACTTCGCGGGATCCGCGACCACCCTGCCGACGCTCGCCGTCACCGCCGTCGAGTACTACAACCCGACGCTGCGCCACTACTTCATCAGCAACCTGCAGCCCGACATCGACGCACTCGACTCGGGCAGGATTTCCGGGTGGGTCCGGACGGGTCTTGCATTCTACGTTTACGCGAATCCGGGTGCGGGACTCAATCCCGTATGCCGGTTCTATATTCCGCCCCAGCACGGCGACTCGCATTTCTTCTCCGCTGATCCCGCCGAGTGCGCACGCATTCAGAACCTCATCAACTTCGATCCCAACTACAGCGGCTACATCCTCGAGACGTCGGCAGCGTTCTACACCTCGTTGCCGAACACCTTCAGCGGCGCATGTCCCGTGAACACCACGCCGGTATATCGTCTGTGGAACGCGCGGGTCGACTCCAACCACCGCTACACGACGGATCCCGTCGTCAAGGCGCAGATGCAGGCCATCGGCTACATCGCGGAGGGCTACGGCCCCAACGCGGTCGCGATGTGCGCGCCGATCTGACCTTCCCCGCAGCCTCGGCCGCCGGACCGGTTCTTCGATAACGATTGCGCAACCTGCCCCGAAAAGGGCAGGCTTGCGGCATGGCCGCCGACCGAACCATGGCCGCCCCGCGCGCAGCGGCTCCGCGCGGGTACGCCGCCGCTCTCTGGGCGCTCTGGCTGGCATTCGTGCTTCGCGTTGCGGCGCAGGCGCTGCAACGCTGGGCCCCGCAGAGGTTCCTGCCGCCATTCGAGGCCTTCCAGGGCAGCAGCCTTTCGTACGATGTGTTGCTGGCCAGCCAACTGGCGATAATCGCTGTCATGTCGCATGTTGCCTGGCGTGTTTCGATCGGCGCGGTCACTCGCAGCCGGCGCATCGGACGCGCGCTCTTCTGGATCGGCGGCCTGTACATGGCGGGCTCGATCGCGCGCATCGCAGTCGGTTTGTTGGTCCCGGGGGTGCCGGCATGGTTCACGGCCTGGATCAGCGGTGCATTTCACCTCGTGCTCGCCGCGTTCGTGCTGACCCTCGCCTCGTTCCATCTCCAATCGGGACCGGGTGCGATGCCGGAGCCGCGCTAGACGCATGCGCAGCAGCACCCTTTCGTTCGTCTGGTATCCGGCCGGAATGGCATTGGCGATCGTCATGTACGCGCTCATGCTGACCGCGGGATCCTCGACCGCGGTGGCGGTGTACGCACCCGTCGTGCTCGTTGCGCTCGCGATCGTCGTACTCGAGCTTCGCTTCCCCGAACGAACGACGTGGCGTCCCGCATGGGGGGACGTGAAGGCAGACGCCGCATTCATGGTGTTCGTTCAAGTGATCCTTCCGCGAGCACTGCTGGCCGGCGTCGTGCTGGGGATTGCGCAATGGCAGCACGAGCGCGGGCCGGACTGGCTGTGGCCGCACGCGTGGCCGCTGGCGGCGCAGGTCGTCTGCATGGTGCTCATCGTCGATTTCTTCCGCTATTGGTTGCATCGTGCCTGCCACCGATACCTCCCGCTGTGGCGCTTGCACGAGGTCCATCACTCGCCGGAAATCCTGTATGCGCTCAACGTTGGCCGATTCCACCCGCTCGAAAAGGTGCTTCATTTTGGCGTCGACACCGTGCCGTTCCTGTTGCTCGGCGTGGCACCCGAGGTCATCGGCGGATACTTCCTGCTCTATGCGATCAACGGGCTGTTCCAGCACAGCAACGTGCGCCTGCGCTACGGCTGGTTGAATCACGTCGTCGGCAGCGCCGAGACCCATCGCTGGCATCACGCGAGGGACCCGAAAACGGCCTCGTGCAATTTCGGCAATACGACGCTCGTGTGGGACCAGCTGTTCGGCACGTGGCATCTTCCGCGAGGCCAGGCCGTCGACGACATCGGCATCATGGACAAGGCCTACCCGAAGGACTTCCTGACGCAGATGCTCGCGCCGTTCAGTCGGCCGGGCGGTGCCCGGCCCCGCCGCTTGAAGACCCTGATCTCCGACCTGCTGATCCCGCTGCAGCTGCGCCTGACGCATCTTTCGAGCTCGCGACGCATCGCCGTCCAGGTGCGCGCTCCGATGGCGGTCCAGCGCGCGGTACTCGCTCGATTGATCGCGCAAAACCGCGACACGACGTTCGGCCGCAAGCACGGCTTCGCCGCCATCACGAGCTACGAGGAATTCAGGCAGCGCGTGCCGGTCGGTGACTACGAGCCGCTGCGACCCTTCGTCGACGCGGAGATCACGCATGGCGAGCGCGCGTTGACCACGGAGGCCCCCGTCCGCTACGTGCGCACGAGCGGAACCACCGGCAAGCCGAAGGACATCCCGCTCACGCCATCCTATCTCGCGGCATTGCGGCGCATTCACCGCACGTCGGTCGCGTACCAGCACCGGACCTGTCCGAAGGCGTTTTCGGGAAAGATCCTGGCGCTCGTGGCGCCCGCTTTCGAGGGCGCGCTCGCCAACGGCAAGCCGTTCGGCTCCGCGTCCGGCATCGTCGCCGGCGATACATCCGCGCTGGTGTTGGAGAAGTTCGTCGTTCCACGCGCCGTGCTGGCACTCCCCGACCCGCGCCTCAAGTACCTGCTCATCCTGCGCCTTGCGATCGCACGCCGCGACGTGACCTATCTCGGGTCCGCCAACTCGACCACCCTGCTGACGATGATCAAGCTGTATCGCGAGCATGCGTCGGCGTTGATCGAGGATGTCGACAAGGGCACGTTCTTCCTTGCCCGCGAGATCGCGCCCGAGGTTGAAGCCGCCATTCGCACGCGGATGTTCGCGTCCCCCGTGCGGGCGGCCGAGCTCGCGGCGATGCACGCCCGAACGGACGCGCCACGCATCGCGGACCTGTGGCCGGATTTGCAGCTGGTGGTGACGTGGACGTGCGCGAGCGCCGGCATCACCCTCGCCGCCCTGCGCCGCGAGCTCGCGCCGCAAACGCGCGTCCTCGAGCTCGGCTACCTGTCGAGCGAATTTCGCGGGACGGTGACCCTCGGCAAGCGCTCGGGCAGCGGATTGCCGACGCTCGACACGCACTTCTACGAGTTCGTCGAGCGGTCGCTCTGGGATGCCGGTGAGCCCGCGTACCTGACGCTCGACCAGCTGCGAAAGGGGGTCGACTACTACATCATCGTGACGACGCCGTCGGGACTCTACCGCTACTTCATCAACGACCTGGTCCGGGTGACCGGATTCCTGCACGCGACCCCCCTGCTTCGCTTCCAGCAGAAAGGCAAGGGCGTCACCAACATCACCGGCGAAAAATTGTACGAGTCACAGGTGCTGCGGGCCGTCGAGGCGGCGATGTCCGAGCTCGGCGCGGCGAGCCGGTTCGTGATGATGCTCGCAGACGAGGTCGAACGCCGGTACGAGCTGTATGTCGAGGTCGAAGGCGAAACCGAGGTGGATGCGCAAGCACTCGCAACAAGTGTGGATCGCAAGCTCGGCGAGCTCAACATCGAGTATCGCGCCAAGCGCGAGAGTACGCGCCTGGGCGACCTCGGCGTCGCCCTTCTGCGGCCGCAGACCGGCGAGGCATTCAAGCAGCACTGCGTCGACAGCGGACAGCGCGAGGGCCAGTTCAAGGCGATCGCACTCGCGTACCGCAAGGACTTCCGGTTCGCGATCGACGCGTTCGTGAAGGCTCCGCCGCCGTGAGGCTCCAATCGCTCGAGGCCGTTGGGCTGGAGATTCCGTTCAACGTCGCATTCGCGCATGCGTCGGCGACCCGCACCGCGACTCACAGCGTCTGGGTCAGGGCGCGCGGCGTCGATGGAACGACGGGTTACGGGGAAGGCGCGCCGCGCGACTACGTGACGCACGAGAGCCTGGCGACGGCGCGCGGCTTCATCGACGAGCACGCCGCCGACTGGTGCGCGACGGTCGAGGATGCGGGCGCGCTTGTCGATTGGGCCACGCGCCACCGCACGGACATCGACGTCCATCCGGCCGCGTACACGGCCGTCGAGCTCGCGATCCTCGACCTCATCGGCAAGTCGTCCTTGCGATCGGTCGAGTCGCTGCTCGGGTTGCCGGAGCTCGACGGCGCGTTCACGTACACGGCGGTGCTGGGGGACACTTCTGCGCGCGCGTTCGAAGCACAGCTCGCGCATTACCTTGCCGCGGGCTTCACCGAGTACAAGGTGAAGCTCGGCGGCGACGCCATGCGCGACCGGGCGAAGGTCGCGATTCTCGCCGCCTCGAGCATCCCGCCGCACAAGGTGCGCGCCGACGCGAACAACCTGTGGAACGACGCCGACACTGCGTTGCGCGCGCTCGACGCCTTGGCGTATCCGTTCTGCGCGCTGGAGGAGCCCCTGCGCGCCGGCGACCGCGCCGGGATGCTGCGGATCGCCACGGCGCTCGACTGCCGCATCGTCCTCGACGAGAGCGCCGTGCGCAGCGAGCAGCTGGCGGCGTATGCGGACGCAGGCGATCGCTGGATCGCGAACCTCCGGGTGTCGAAAATGGGAGGGCTCGTGCGTTCGCTCGAGTTCGTCGAGGTGGCGCGCCGATGCCGCATTCCCGTCGTCGTCGGTGCCCACGTCGGCGAAACGAGCGTTTTGACGCGCGCGGCGCTCACGGTCGCAAGCTTCGCTCGCGACATCCTCTACGCGCAGGAAGGCGCGTTCGGGACGCATCTCCTGCAGCGCGACGTGGCGGATCCCCCAGTGATGTTCGGACACGGGGGCGTCCTGCGTGCAAGCGCTCTCGCCCCCGGTGCGGGCGGACTTGGGCTGCGCATTGCCGAGCCGGTCCCCTGCACGACCGCACTGCCGGGCCCCTAGAGGCCGCGTAACGTCGCCAGCGCCTCGTCCACGCGGTCCACGGCGATGACCTTCACGCCGTCCACGCCCTGCTTCGGCTTGTTGGCCGACGGCACGAGCATCGTGGTGAAGCCGAGCTTCGCGGCCTCGCGGATGCGCTCGCCGCCGCGCTGCACGGGGCGGATTTCCCCCGCCAATCCGACTTCACCAAATACAATAGATTTGTGCGGCAGTGCCCTGTTTTTCAATGAAGAATCGATTGCCGACAGCACGGCGAGATCGGCGGCTGGCTCCAGGATACGCACACCCCCGACCGCGTTGACGAAGACGTCGTAGCCGCCGGTTTCCACGCCCCCATGGCGGTGCAGGACGGCGAGCAGCAGGGACAGGCGCTGCGGATCGAGCCCCACCGCGAGCCGTCGCGGCACGCCGCCTTGCACGGGATCGACGAGCGCCTGCACCTCGACCAGCAACGGACGCGACCCTTCGAGGGTTGCCACCACCGCGGAGCCGGGAACGCTCTGCGCGTGCTGCGACAGGAAGAGTGCCGACGGGTTGGACACGCCCTTGAGTCCACGCTCGGTCATCGCGAACACGCCGAGCTCGTTGGCGGCGCCGAAGCGGTTCTTGATCGCACGGACGAGGCGGAAGCTCGAATGCGGATCGCCCTCGAAGTACAGCACGGCGTCGACGATGTGCTCGAGCACGCGAGGTCCCGCGATGGCGCCCTCTTTCGTGACGTGGCCGACGAAGATGATCACGACGCCGCGCTGCTTGGCGAGGCGCGTGAGCTGTGCCGCGCACTCGCGCACCTGCGCGACGCTGCCGGGTGCCGACTGCAGCGCCTCGGTGTACATGGTCTGGATCGAGTCCACCACCACCACCTCGGGCTTCGTCGCGCCGATCGCCGCGACGATGGCTTCGAGCTGCACCTCGGCCAGGAGCTCGATCGGCGCGTTGACGAGCCCGAGCCGCTGCGCGCGAAGCGCGATCTGCTCGAGCGACTCTTCGCCGGTGACGTACAGGGTGCGCCGGGTCGCGCCGAGGGAGGCGGACGCCTGCAGCAGCAGCGTGGACTTGCCGATTCCGGGGTCGCCGCCCAGCAGCAGCACGCCGCCGGGAACGAGTCCGCCGCCCGTGACGCGGTCGAATTCCGGGAGGCCGGTCGCGATGCGCTCGTTCTCGCGCGCCTTGACGCTCGAAAGCGGCGTCACCGCCGAGCGCAGTCCGGTGACGTTCTCGAAGCGCGTGGCCGCCGGCGTCGCGACGGTTTCCACCAAGGTGTTCCAGGCGCTGCACTGCGGGCATTGGCCTTGCCACTTGGGCGAGGATCCACCGCACTCGGTGCAGCTGTAGACCGTCCTGGCCTTGGCCACGGTCAGCGCGCGTGCGGCAACGTCGCGTCGCTCAAGTCAGTTCCTGCGGATGGACGACTGCGGTGCCGAGCTTGCCGACGACGACACCCGCCGCCTCGTTGGCGATGCGCACCGCATCGGGCAACGTTGCGCCTGCCGCGATGGCGACCGCAAGTGTGGCGATCACCGTGTCGCCCGCGCCGGAGACGTCGTACACCTCGCGCGCCTGCGCCGGGATCGTTTGCGCGCCTTGCGCGGTGAAGAGCGTCATGCCCTCCTCCGAGCGCGTCACGAGGAGCGCCTCGAGGTCGAGGTCGGCGCGAAGCTTCCCGGCGCGTGCCGCGAGGTCGGCTTCGTCCTTCCAGCGGCCGACGACCTCGCGCAATTCGGCGCGATTGGGCGTGAGCACCGTCGCGCCGCGATAGCGCGCGTAATCGTCGCCTTTCGGGTCGACCAGCACGCGCTTGCCTACCGCGCGCGCGCGGTCGATCATCGCGGCGATGTGCGTGAGCCCGCCTTTGCCGTAGTCGGACAGGACGATGACATCGGCGTCCTTCATCAGGCGCTCGTAGTCGGCGAGCTTGGCGGCCAGCACTTCGTGCGACGGCGCCGTCTCGAAGTCGATGCGCAGGAGCTGCTGCTGCCGTCCGATGACGCGCAGCTTGACCGTGGTGGGCAGCGACGAGTCGCGCAACAACGACGTTCGCACGCGATCGCCGGCGAGAAGCTTCTCGAGGGCAGCGCCCGCCTCGTCGTTGCCGACCACCGAAAGAAGGGTCGCCTCGGAGCCGAGCGCGGATACGTTGCGGGCGACGTTCGCCGCCCCGCCGGGGCGCTCTTCGCTGCGTGTGATCTTGACCACCGGCACGGGCGCCTCGGGCGAGATGCGCTCGACGTCGCCGAACCAGTAGCGGTCGAGCATGACGTCGCCGACCACGAGGACGCGCGCCTTGGCCGCTGCGTCGCGCAACTGCGAGAAGCGAGCCGTGGACATGGTCACCTCCTGCCAATACCGAAGTATTCGAGTCCCGCGGCGCGCACGAGCTCGGGTGCGAACACGTTGCGGCCGTCGAACACGAGCGGCGTGGACAGCCGCGACTTGATGTCGTCGAAGTCGGGGCTCCGGAATTCCTTCCATTCGGTGATCATGACCAGCGCATCCGCGCCGTCGCACGCGGCGATCGGCGAAGCTGCGTACGAAAGGAGCGGAGCATTCGTGAAGATGCGCCGGGCTTCGTCCATCGCAATCGGGTCGTACGCAACGACGCGCGCGCCGCGCCCGGTGAGCGCGTCGATCACGACGCGCGACGGCGCCTCGCGCATGTCGTCGGTGTTGGGCTTGAAGGCCAGTCCCCACAGCGCGAACTTGCGGCCGGTGAGATCGCTGCCGAGCCGCTCGACGATCTTGTCGACGAGGACGTGCTTCTGCGTCTCGTTGACGCGCTCGACTGCGTTGAGGAGCGTGAGCGGATGGCCGAACTGTTCCGCGCTGTACTGCAGCGCCTTGACGTCCTTCGGGAAGCAGCTGCCGCCATACCCTGCGACCGGGATACAGGAAGTGATAGCCGATGCGCGGATCGGAGCCGATGCCCTGGCGCACCATCTCGATGTCGGCGTCGAGCCGGTCGGCGAGATTGGCGAGCTCGTTCATGAACGAGATGCGCGTGGCGAGCATCGCGTTGGCGGCGTACTTGGTGAGCTCCGCGGAGCGCACGTCCATCACCAGGAAGCGCTCGTGGTTGCGCATGAACGGCGCGTACAGCGCGCGCAGCGTCTGGATCGCGCGGTCGTCGCTCGCGCCGATGACCACGCGATCCGGCCGCATGAAGTCCTCGACCGCCGCGCCTTCCTTCAGGAACTCCGGGTTGGAGGCGACCGAGAACGGGATCGACACGCCGCGCGCGCCAAGCTCCGCCGCAATGGTCGAGTGCACGCGGTCCGCCGTGCCCACCGGCACGGTGGATTTGTCGACGACGATCTTCGGCGATTGCATGCGCTGCCCGATGTTGCGCGCGGCGGCGATCACGTAGCGCATGTCGGCGCTGCCATCCTCGTCGGGCGGCGTGCCGACCGCGATGAACTGCACCGACCCATGCGCGACCGAGGCGTCCACATCGGTCGTGAAGCGCAGGCGCCCTGCAGCGACGTTGCGCTTGACCATGGGCTCGAGGCCGGGCTCGTGGATGGGCACGCCGCCTTCGTTCAGGATCGCGATCTTGTGCGCGTCGACGTCGAGGCACAGGACGTCGTTGCCGATTTCGGCGAAGCAGGTCCCGGTCACGAGACCCACGTAGCCGGTGCCGATCATGCGTGATCTTCATTGCATGCGCGCGAGCGAGGCGTTGATGGTTGCGAGCGTTGCCACGGGATCCGCGGCCTGCGTCACGGGGCGCCCGATGACGAGGTAGTCGGCGCCGCCGCGGATCGCCGCTTCAGGCGTCACGATACGCGCCTGGTCGTCCTTCGCGGCATCGGCCGGGCGGATGCCGGGCGTCACCAGCTTGAAACCCGCGCCGCATGCTTCGCGCAACGCCACCGCTTCCTGCGCGGAGCATACGACACCGTCGAGGCCGCACGCCTGCGCGAGCTTCGCAAGGCGCAGCGCGTGCGCCTGTGCCGTCGCGTCGATGCCGAGCTCACGCATGTCCGCGTCGTCGAGGCTCGTGAGGACCGTCACCGCGATGAGCAGCGGCCTGGCGTTGGTCGCGCTGCGATCGACCGCGTCGCGCGCGGCCGCAAGCATCGCGCGGCCACCGCCTGCATGGACGTTGAGCATCGCAACGCCGAGCCTTGTCGCGGCGGCACATGCGCCGGCCACGGTGTTGGGAATGTCGTGGAACTTGAGGTCGAGGAACACGGCGAACCCGCGTCCAACGAGATCGCGCACGAGGTCCGGCCCCGCCGTGACGAACAGCTCCTTGCCCACCTTGAGGCCGCAATCGCGCGGATCGAGACGATCGACGAGCGCCAGCGCATCCACGGCATTGGAGAAATCGAGCGCCACGAACACACGAGGAAGCTTCGGATTCACGATTCTTCTGATCCCTGATTCCTGACTTCTGATTCCTGAGGATACGCGTAGCCGAACGGCTACGCGTATCCGTCCGGCGTCTCCGTGCGCCGCGGCGAGTACGTCTCCCAGCGCAGGCATCCCGGGCAGCGCCAGTAGTACTGCTTCGCGCGGAATCCGCAGTTGTCGCACTTGTACATGCCGAGCCTCTTGATGTGCTGGGCGACCAGTCCCTTGACGAGCGTGAGATCGTGCCGCTGTGCGGGTGGCGCTGCGACGAGCTGCGCTTCGAGCAGGCGGTCGAGCCCGAGGAGCGTCGGATTGCGCGCGAGCTCGTCCTTGATGAGCAGTGCGGCCGATTCCGGACCTTCGCTCTCGAGGACCAGCGAGAAGAGCGCGTTGAGGAGGTCGAGCGACGGATATTGCGCATGCCAGGCGCGAAGCACGCGGATGCCTTGCGCGATGTCCCCTTCCTTGCGGTACGCGTCGGCGACGCGATCGGCGGCCAGCGACAGGAACGCCGGATTCTGCGACTCGATCTTTCGCCATGCCGCGAGCGCGTCCGCAAGCCTGCCCTGCTGCGCCTGCACGTCGCCGGCCACGAGCGTGGCGCGCGTGCAGCCGCGATACGTCGCGTAAGCGGATTCGAGCTCGCTGCCCGCCTGCGCGTAGTCGGCTCGCAGGAGCGCGGCCTGCGCGAGCTCGCAGTGGTATTGCGCAATCTCCTTGAAGTACGGCTGCTTCGCGATCTCCTCCATGCGACGCGTGGCCGAGATGGCTTTGGCCCAGTCCTTTTCCGTCTCGTAGATCGAGATCAGGTGCCCGAGGGCCGCGTGCTCGAACGGCGTGCCGTTGAGCTTCGTAAAGAGCTCTTCGGCGCGGTCGAGGAGGCCGGCGCGATGGAAGTCCTGCGCGAGCTCGTACGTCGCGGCGACGCGCCGCTCGGTGGGAAGGTCCGGCCGGTCGAGCAGGTTCTGGTGCATGCGGATCGCGCGGTCGATCTCGCCCTGGCGCCTGAACAGCGACCCCAGCGCGAAATGAAGGTCGATGGTCTGCGGATCGACCTTGACCACCTCGATGAACGATTCGATAGCCTTGTCCGGCTGCTCGTTCAGGAGGAAGTTGAGGCCGCGGAAATACGACAGCGGCAAGGCACGGGACTCGCGCAGCAGGTGCTTGATGTCGATGCGCGCGGCGATCCAGCCCATCGCGAAGAACACCGCCGGAATCGGCAGCAGCCACCAGAGATCGAAGTCCATCAGTGGCGAGCGACGAGGTTAGCGGTCGAAGCCGGGGCCGGATGCCGGGGACGTTCCCGGTACCGCGCCCGTGGTCGCAGCCAGGGTGTCGGGGCCCGCCCGCTGCTCGCGCCTCGCCTTTGTGAGCTGCCGCTTGAGGCGCGCCGTGCGCAACGCGCCGGCAAGGAGCCCCGCGGCCACACCGCATGCGAACGCGACGAAGACGACCACGACGAGCGGCGCTTCCCACGACGCGACGTTGAAGAAGGTGAGGCGCGCCGTCTGGCTGTTCTGCAGCGAAAGATAGACGAGCGCGATGAACACGACAGCGACGACGAGCCAGCGCACGAAACCCATTCTCAATTATCGCAAAATAAAGGCGCACCCGCCGCGCGGGTGCGCCTCCATCAGAAGTTTTCCCTTATTTCGTTTCCTGGCTGAAGTCCACGCGCTCCCGCAGCTCCTTGCCCGCCTTGAAATGCGGAACGAACTTCTGCGGCACCTGCACCTTCTCGCCCGACTTCGGGTTGCGTCCGGTGCGCGGCGGCCGATAGTTGAGGCCGAAGCTGCCGAACCCGCGGATCTCGATGCGCTCGCCCTTCGCGAGGGACTCGCCCATCGCGTCGAGGATCATCTTCACCGCAAGCTCGGCGTCCTTGGCAACCAGCTGCGGAAACTGCGCCGCCAGGCGGTCGATCAGCTCCGATTTGGTCATCGCGTCGCTTCCCACCTAGTGGCGTTTCAGCTGTTGGATTTGTTGTCGGACAGCTTGGCCTTGAGCAGCGCGCCCAGGTTGGTGGTGCCCGTGTTGGCGCCCTGGTTCTCCGCACTGATCCGCGACATCGCCTCGCCTTCGTCGGCGTTGTCCTTCGCCTTGATCGACAGGTTGATGCTGCGGTTCTTGCGGTCCACGTTGATGATCATCGCGGTGACGGTGTCGTTTTCCTTCAGGTGCTGGCGCATGTCTTCCACGCGGTCGCGCGAGAGCTCGGATGCCCGGAGATAGCCCTCGATGTCGCTTCCGAGGTTGATCACCGCGCCCTTGCCGTCGAGCGACTTCACCGTGCCGTTGACGATGCTGCCCTTGTCGTGCATGGCGACGAAGTTGGTGAACGGGTCGCCCTCGAGCTGCTTGATGCCGAGCGAGATGCGCTCGCGCTCGACGTCGATCGCCAGCACCACGGCTTCCACTTCCTGGCCCTTCTTGTAGTCGCGCACGGCCTGCTCGCCGGTCGCAGACCACGAGAGGTCCGAGAGGTGCACGAGGCCGTCGATGCCGCCGGGCAGGCCGACGAACACGCCGAAGTCGGTGATCGACTTGATCGTGCCCTTCACCTTGTCGCCCTTCTTGTGGTTCATCGAGAACTCGTCCCACGGGTTCGGCATGCACTGCTTCATGCCGAGCGAGATGCGGCGGCGCTCCTCGTCGATCTCGAGGATCATGACCTCGACCTCGTCGCCCAGCTGCACGACCTTGGTCGGGTGGATGTTCTTGTTGGTCCAGTCCATCTCCGAGACGTGCACGAGGCCTTCGATGCCCGACTCGATCTCGACGAACGCGCCGTAATCGGTGATGTTCGTGACCTTGCCGAACAGGCGCGTTCCCTGCGGGTAGCGGCGTCCGAGGCCGACCCACGGGTCTTCGCCGAGCTGCTTCATGCCGAGCGATACGCGGTTCTTCTCCTGGTCGAACTTGAGGACCTTGGCGGTCACTTCGTCGCCGACCGTGAGGACTTCCGACGGATGCTTCACGCGGCGCCACGCGAGGTCGGTGATGTGCAGCAGGCCGTCGATGCCGCCCAGGTCGACGAACGCGCCGTAATCGGTGATGTTCTTGACGATGCCCTTGACGATCGCGCCTTCCGAAAGCGTGGACAGGAGCTTCTCGCGCACTTCGCCCTGCGATTCCTCGAGCACGGCGCGGCGCGACACGACGACGTTGTTGCGCTTGCGGTCGAGCTTGATGACCTTGAAGTCGAGCGCCTTGTTCTCGAACGGCGTGGTGTCCTTGACGGGACGGATGTCGACGAGCGAGCCGGGCAGGAACGCGCGGATGCCGTTGATCATGACGGTCAGGCCGCCCTTGACCTTGCTGGTGACGAGGCCCTGCACGACGAGGCCCTGCTCCATCGCGGCCTCGAGGTCGTGCCACGCCTTGAGGCGCTTGGCCTTGTCGCGCGACAGGCGCGTCTCGCCGTAGCCGTCTTCGAGCGATTCGATGGCAACGGTGACGAAGTCGCCGGGCTTGACCTCGACTTCGCCCTTGTCGTTCTTGAATTCTTCGATCGGAATGAACGATTCCGACTTGAGGCCGGCGTTGACGACGACGACGTTGAAGTCGACGCGCACGACCTCGGCGGTGATGAGCTCGCCCTGTCGCATCTCCTGCTTGGTGAGCGATTCCTCGAACAGGCTCGCGAAATCTTCCATCGGCGGATTGGCGACAGCGGTGGGAATGACGGGAGTAGCAGTAGCCATGCGGGTTGGTTCCTTCATGAGATTTGAAACCGCCGGGAGCAAGAACCCAATTTCTCGCGCCGGCGGGCTGGGTGGATCAAATCCGCGGGAAGCGCACCGGCTAAAGCGCGCAACTCGCGGTCCTTTCGCTTCGCTTCGCGATCACGACGCCGCGGTGCGCGCAGCCCATTGGGACAGGACGCGCGCGACGACTTCGTCGATCGTAAGTTCGGTGGTATCGAGGAGCACGGCGTCGTCGGCCGGTCGTAGCGGGGCTGCTGCCCGGCCGGCGTCGCGCGCGTCGCGCTCGCGGATATCGCGCAAAAGACTGTCCATTGTAACGGAGATTCCTTTTGCGATCAACTGCTTATACCTCCGCCGCGCCCGCTCGTCGGCACTCGCCGTGAGGAACACCTTGAGCGTGGCGTCCGGGAACACCACGGTGCCCATGTCGCGGCCGTCGGCGACCAGCCCCGGGGGCCGGCGAAACGCCCGCTGCCGGGCGATGAGCGCGTCCCGCACGGCCGAGTGGACCGCCACCTGCGAGGCCCCCACGGAGACAGGCTCGCTGCGGATGTCGGCGGTCACGTCGTCGCCGTCGAGCAGGATCTTGCCGGCCAGGAAGGCGACGTCGAGGTGCGCCGCGAAGTTGGCGAGCGGCTCGTCCTCGTCGAAGTCGGTGCCCGTGCGCAGCGCCGTCAGCGCAACGAGGCGATAGAGCGAGCCGCTGTCGAGGTAGTGAAAGCCGAGCGCGTGCGCGACCGCCGCGGCGATGGTGCCCTTGCCGGACGCTGCGGGGCCATCGATGGCGATGACCGGCGTCACGTCACCACCTTCGAAAATTGCGTGAAGTAGTCCGGGAACGTCTTGCGCACGCAGGCCGGGTCCTCGATCGTGAGCGGCAAGCCCGCGAGGGAGGCGAGCGAGAAGCACATCGCCATGCGGTGGTCGTCGTAGGTTGCGATGCTCGCGGTGCGCAGGCGCCCGGGAGGCGTCACGCGAAGCCAGTCCGCGCCCTCCTCCGCCGTGACCCCGATCTTGCGAAGCTCCGTGGCCATTGCCGCCAGCCGGTCCGTTTCCTTGACGCGCCACGATGCCGATGCCGACGAGCGTCGTCGGCGCATCGGCGAACAGCGCGACGATCGCGAGCGTCATCGCCGCGTCGGGAATCGCGTTGCAATCGATCGTGCCGCCGCGCACGCGCGCCTTGCGCGTCTCGATCCAGTCGCTCCCGAAGCGCACGTCGGCGCCGATCGACGCGAGCACGTCCGCGAACGCAACGTCGCCCTGGATCGAATCGCGGCCCACGCCGGTGACGCGCACCGGGCCGCCGCCGATCGCTCCTGCGGCGAGGAAATACGACGCGCCGGAAGCGTCGCCTTCCACTGCAAGCGTGCCGGGGCTCTTGTAGCCCTCGCCACCGCGCACGGTGAACGAACGCCACTGATCGCGCTCGATCGCGATGCCGAAGCGCTCCATGAGATTGAGCGTGATGTCCACGTACGGCTTGCTGATGAGCTCGCCTTCGACTTCGACGGTCACGTCGGCGTCGAGGAGCGGCAGCGACTGCAGGAGTCCCGTGAGGAACTGGCTCGACACGTCGCCCCGGATGCGCACGTTCGCTGCGCGTGGCATGCCAGCACCGATGCGCACCGGAGGAAAGCCGTCCGCCATCTCGTAGCGAATGTCGGCGCCCAGCGCGCGCAGTGCGTCGACGAGATCCCCGATGGGACGCTCGCGCATGCGCGGCACCCCGTCCGCACGATAGTCTCCGCCGCAGAACGCGAGCGCGCCCACGAGCGTGCGCATCGAAAGCCCGCTCAAGCCAAGGTGCAGGTCCGCTTGCTTCACGGTGAACGGCCCGCCCGCGCCGTCGATCTCGTATCGCCGGCTGCCCAGGTCGCGGATCGCGACGCCGAGCGCGCGCAGCGCGTCCTGCATCACCTTCGTGTCGTCGGATTCGAGGAGCCCCGTCAGCGTCGTGGTGCCGCGCGCGAGCGCCGCGAGCAGCAGCATGCGGTTGCTGATGCTCTTGGAGCCCGGCAGCGCCACGATGCCTTCGGCGTGCTGCGCGGCAGGAAGCGTGAGCGTCTCCATTACTTCGGGCGGCGGGCTTCCCAGGCGCGTCGCGCGTGGCTCGCCTGCTCGAAAAGCTCGGCGATCGCACCCGCGTCGCCGGCTGCGATCAACGCGCGCGCCGCGGCGAGCGCATCGGCGTAGCCGTCGATCTCGGTCAGGAGCGCGTCGCGGTTGGCAAGTGCAATGTCCCGCCACATCTCCGGCGAGCTCGCGGCGATGCGCGTGAAGTCGCGAAAGCCGCCCGCCGCGTTGTCGAAGTAGGTCGCGGCATCCGGGCGCGCAGCGAGCTCGGCCACGAGGGTGAACGCAAGCACGTGCGGCAGGTGCGAGACTGCCGCGAAGATGGCGTCGTGGCGGTCGGGCGCAAGCGTGCTCACGCGGGCCCCGCACGATTCCCACATGCCCTTGACGCGGGCCACGGCATCGGGCGCGGTCTGCGCGAGCGGCGTCAGCACGACGCCGCGATTGTCGAACAGCGAAGGAAACGCGGCTGCCGCCCCGCTGTGCTCCGTGCCTGCGATGGGATGGCCGGGCACGAACGCGGGCAGGCTCGCGCCGAACGCCTCGCGCGCGGCTGCGACGACGTCCTGCTTCGTGCTTCCCGCGTCGGTCACGCACGTGTCGCGGCCCGAGGTTCGCTGCGATCGTTGCGAACAGCGCGGGAAACTGCGCGACAGGCGCAGCAACCAGCACGACGTCCGCGTCGCGTACCTCGGTTCCCCATGGAGCATCGAGCGTCAGCGCGCGATCGACCACGCCGCGCTCGACGGCGGTGTCGAGATTGGCGCGCGTGCGGCCGACGCCGACGACCTCGCGCACGGCACCGGCGCGCTTCAGCGCCAGCGCACACGATCCGCCGATGAGCCCGACGCCGACGACGAGCAGTTTCTTCAACTTCTGCGTCTTCTCCACTAGTGCGCGAGAATTTCGCCCAGCGCGGCGAGAAATCGCTCGTTCTCGCTCGGCAAACCCACCGAAATGCGAAGCCACTCCGGCAAGGCATAGCTTGCGACCGGACGCACGATCACGCCCTTGTGCAGGAGCGCCGTGTTGATGCGCGCGGCATCGCCGACCTTCACGAGGACGAAGTTGCCGTGCGAGCGCACGTACGTGAGCCCGAGGACGTCGAATCCGCGATACAGCTGCGCGAGGCCCTCGCGATTCATCGCGCGGCTTTCGTCCACGTACGCCGTATCCGCGAGCGCGGCGACGGCGGCTGCCTGCGCCAGCGCGTTGACGTTGAACGGCTGGCGCACGCGGTTCATCATGTCCGCCACCGGCGTTGCCATCACGCCGTAGCCGATGCGCAGCGCAGCCAGGCCGTACGCCTTCGAGAACGAGCGCGACACGACGAGGTTCGGGTACTTCGCGATCCACGCGACGCTGTCGGCGCGATCGGCAGGCTCGAGATACTCGTTGTAGGCCTCGTCGAGCACCACGAGCACGTTCGCGCGGGATCGACGCGATGAACGCTTCGAGCTCCGCCGGCGCAATCCACGTTCCCGTCGGGTTGTTGGGGTTGGCGACGAACAGCACGCGCGTCTGCGGCGTGATCGCGTCGCGCATGGCGGCCAGGTCGTGGCCGAGGTCGCGCGCCGGCACTTCGATGCCCGTCGCACCGCGCGCAAGCGTGGCCAGCGGGTACACCGCGAATGCGTGCTTCGAATAGACGGCCGCGTCGCCCGGCCGCAGATACGCCATCGTCGCAAGCTCGAGGATGTCGTTGCTGCCGTTGCCGAGCACGAGCTGCGACGGCGTCACGGCAAGGCGCTTCGCGAGCGCGTCCTTCAGGTGATAGCCGAAGCCGTCCGGATAGCGCGTGACCTCGCCCGCCGCCTTCGCGATCGCGGCCAGGACATGGGGACTAGGTCCCCTCGGGTTCTCGTTGCTCGCGAGCTTCACGATGGTCGACGGATCGAGGTCGAGCTCGCGCGCGACGTCCTCGATGGGCTTGCCCGGCACGTACGGCGCGAGCTTCGCGACGTACTCGAGCGCGGTGGGTGTGGTGGTCATCGGAATGTTCAATCGAGGGATGCGGGATACGACCCCAGCAACTTCAGGAACGGCGCGATGCTCGCGAGCTCGCCCAGCGCCGCTTTCACGGCCGGGTCGTCGCGATGCCCGACGAGGTCGACGAAGAACAGGTACTCCCACCGGCCCGTTCGCGCGGGCCGCGACTCGAAGCGGGACATCGACACGCCATGCGTCGCAAACGGCGCGAGGAGCTGGTGCACTGCGCCCGGCTTGTTCGGGCACGACATCACGATCGACGTCTCGTCGCGTCCCGACGCACCGACGAGCTGGCGCCCGAGCACCCAGAAGCGCGTCGTGTTGTTGGGCTCGTCCTCGATGTGCGGCGCGAGCGTCGCGAGCCCGTAGATGGCGCCCGCGTTCTCGCCGGCGATGGCCGCGGCGCCGGCCTCGGCTGCCGCGAGCCGCGCCGCCTCGGCGTTGCTCGCCACGGCGATTCGCGGGACGGCGGGCAGGTGCTGCGCGAGCCACTTGCACGCACTGCGCAAGCGACTGGCCGTGCGAATACACGCGCGTGATCTGGGGCAGGCCGCCGGCGTTCGACAGCAGGTTCTGGTTGACGCGGAGCTTCACCTCGCCGCACACCGACAGCTCGGTGTCGACCATGAGATCCATGCGTGCGCCCCACCGCGCCCTCGGTCGAGTTCTCGATCGGCACCACGCCATAGTCGGCCTGGCCGCTCTCGACCGCGCGAAAGACGTCGTCGAACGTGGGCAGCGCGACGGCGTCGACGAACGTTCCGAAGTGCTTGTGGACCGCCGCGTGGCTGAACGTCCCCGCCGGCCCGAGATAGGCGACGCGCAGCGGCTGCTCGAGCGCGCGGCACGCCGACATCACCTCGCGGAAGATGCCGGTCACGTGCTCGTTGCGCAGCGGTCCTGCGTTCGCCGCGTGCAGGCCCTGCAGCACCTGCGTCTCGCGCTCCGGCCGGTAGGCGAGCGCGCCGCCCTTCAGCTCGCCGATGGCCTGCGCGTGCTTCGCGCGCGCATTGAGGCGCTCGAGGATCTCGCGATCCAGCGCGTCGATCGCCTTCCTGTGCTCGTCAAGCGTGGCATGGCCCCCCACGCTCCCCGCTTGCGCAGGGTCGCTGCCCCCCGAGGGGGTGCGATTCGCGGCTCCGGACGGCCGTTCGCCGCTCATATCACCTCACTGGGCCCTTCTTCATCGTCGCCCTCGATCACGCGCTCGATGCCCGCGAGCTTCTCGCCGTCGGACAGGTTGATGAGCGTCACCCCCTGCGTCGAGCGGCTCATCTCGCGGATCGCATTGACGGGCGTGCGAATCAGCACGCCGCCCGTCGAGATGAGCATCACCTCGTCGTCCCGATGCACGAGCGCCGCGGCGACCACCTGTCCGTTGCGCTCCGACTGCTGGATCGCGATCATGCCCTTCGTGCCGCGGCCGTGACGCGTGTACTCGACGATCGGCGTGCGCTTGCCGTAGCCGTTCTCCGTCGCGGTCAGCACGGACTGCTGCTCGTCCTCGGCGACCAGCATCGAGATCACGCGCTGCCCCGGATCGAGCATCATGCCGCGCACGCCGTGCGCGTTGCGGCCCATCGGACGCACGTCGGTCTCGTCGAAGCGCACTGCCTTGCCGCCCGAGCTGAACAGCATCACGTCGTGCCTTCCGTCCGTGAGCGCGACGCCGATCAGCGAGTCGCCCTCGTCCAGGTCGACCGCGATGATGCCGGCGGTGCGCGGACGCGAGAAGTCCGACAGCGGCGTCTTCTTCACGGTGCCCATCGCGGTGGCCATGAACACGTATTCGTTGTCGGTGAACTCCTTGACCGGCAGGATCGCCGTGATCTTCTCGTTCTCGACGAGCGGCACGAGGTTGACGATCGGCTTGCCGCGCGACGTGCGCGAGCCCTGCGGCACGTTGTAGACCTTGAGCCAGTACACGCGCCCGCGATTGGAGAAGCACAGGATCGAGTCGTGCGTGTTCGCGATGAACATGCGGTCGACGAAGTCGTCTTCCTTGGTCGCGGTGGCCTGCTTGCCGCGCCCGCCGCGCTTCTGCGCGCGGTACTCGTCGACCGGCTGCGCCTTCATGTAGCCGCCGTGCGAGAGCGTGACCACCATGTCCTGCGGCGCGATCAGGTCCTCGATCGACAGATCGACGCCCTGCGCCACGATCTCGGAGCGGCGCTTGTCGCCGAACTGGTCGCGGATCGCCACGAGCTCGTCGCGGATGATCGACGTCACGCGCTCGGGGCGCGCGAGGATGTCGAGGAGGTCCACGATGAGATCCATCACCTCGTTGTAATCGGCGGTGATCTTCTCCTGCTCGAGCCCGGTGAGGCGCTGGAGCCGCAGCTCGAGGATGGCCTGCGCTTGCGCGTCGGAAAGCCGGTACCCCGTGCCGTCCTTCTGCCACCCGAACTCGATCGGCAGCCCTTCCGGACGCGCCGAGTCGGCAGCGGCCCTCTGCAGCATCTGCTCGACGACAGGCGAGCGCCACGTGCGCGCCATCAACGCCGCCTTGGCTTCCGGCGGCGTCGCCGATGCCTTGATCAGCGCGATGATCTCGTCGACGTTCGACATCGCCACCGCGAGGCCTTCGAGCACGTGGCCGCGCTCGCGCGCCTTGCGGAGGTCGAAGAGCGTGCGGCGCGTCACGACCTCGCGCCGGTGCGTGACGAAGAACTCGAGGAACTGCTTGAGGTTCAGGATGCGCGGCTGGCCGTCGACCAGCGCGACCATGTTCATGCCGAAGCTGTCCTGCAGCTGCGTCAGCTTGAAGAGGTTGTTGAGCACGATGTCGGCGACTTCGCCGCGCTTGAGCTCGATGACGAGGCGCATGCCCTTCTTGTCGCTCTCGTTGCGCAGGTCGGCGATGCCCTCGATCTTCTTCTCGGTGGCGAGCTCGCCGATGCGCTTCAGCACCGCATCGCCGCTCACCTGGTACGGCAGCTCGTCGACGATGATCGCCTGCTTGCCGCTCTTCTCGCTCTCCTCGACGTGGGTGCGGGCGCGGATGACCACGCGGCCGCGGCCCGTGCGATAGCCCTCGCGAACGCCTTCGAGCCCGTACACGATGCCGTGCGGTCGGGAAGTCGGGCGCGGGCAGGAGCTCCATCAGGTCGTCGACCGACGAGTCGGGCTTGTCGATCAGCGCCACGCAGGCGTTGATCGTCTCCGTGAGGTTGTGCGGCGGGATGTTGGTCGCCATGCCGACCGCGATGCCCGACGAGCCGTTCACGAGCAGGTTGGGGAACTTCGCCGGCAGCACCGACGGCTCGCGCTCCTTGCCGTCGTAGTTCGGGACGAAGTCGACCGTTTCCTTGTCGATGTCGGCGGTGAGCTCGTCGGCGATGCGCTCGAGCCGGCACTCGGTGTAGCGCATGGCCGCGGCGTTGTCGCCGTCGACCGACCCGAAGTTGCCCTGCCCGTCCACGAGCGGGTAGCGCAGCGAGAACGGCTGCGCCATCCGCACGAGCGTGTCGTAGATGGAGAGGTCGCCGTGGGGGTGGTACTGGCCCATGACGTCGCCGACCACCCGCGCGCACTTCACGTACGGGCGGTTCCAGACGTTGTTGGCCTCGTGCATCGCGTACAGGACACGGCGATGGACCGGTTTGAGGCCGTCGCGTACGTCCGGGAGGGCGCGACCCACGATCACGCTCATCGCGTAATCGAGGTAGCTGTGCCGCATCTCAGCCTCGAGGCTGACCGGCAGGGTTTCTTTTGCGAATTGCTCCATGCGGGTACTTTTTGACGGGAAGTGTGGGACGAAACGACGTTACGGAAGCGTTGCTCCCGAAAATCGGCTCAGGGCGACGGGTTTTCCGGGCATAACCCCGTCTCGGGCCAACGAGGCGTCGCTTGCCAAGCTTCGGAGGCCCTTGATAATTCGCGATTTTATCACGGCGTTGTATCGCCGCGACAGTCGAACCGCAAGATGTCGCGGAACCCGACTTTTCTTTGCGGAGGCCAAAACCCCTGTGCTATATTCACCGCGGAGATATCGCATTCGACGCCATGCCTTTTATGCTTGGCGCGGAAAAACGTAGAAGTTCGCAAGAAACTGTTCAAAACCAAAGTCAAAGGGGTGAAACAATGACTCGACGTCTCGTTTCCGGTGCAGTTGCCGGCCTCGTGGCCGCAGCCTTCGCCGGCGGTGCGGTCGACGCCGTCGCGCAGACAAAAGGGTACGTACCGGGAACTGCGCCGTGCCCGGCCAATGGCGGATACGTTTGCAACGCTTATCCCACGCCGACCGATGGCGTCGTGAAGAGCGCCGCCTACAACAGCACTGCGGGGCTCTCGGGCAACCTGTGCTACCGCACCGGCTACTGGACGCCTGCCATGGCGATCGAGCAGTGCGACCCCGATCTCGTTCCGAAGCCGCCTGCGCCGCCGCCCGCACAACCGGCCCCGCCGCCGCCGCCTGCTCCGGCGCCCGCGCCTGCTCCGGCACCGGCACCGCAAGTGCAGAAGATCACGCTTGCGTCCAAGGCCCTGTTCGATTTCGACAAGGCCGTGCTCAAGCCTGAAGGCAAGGCTGCGATCGACAGCGAGATCATCAGCAAGCTCAACCAGGTCCAGAAGCTCGAGCTCGTGCTGGTGACCGGCCACACCGACCCGATCGGCACGCAACAGTACAACCAGAAGCTGTCCGAGCGCCGCGCCGATGCCGTCCGCGACTACCTCGTCAGCAAGGGTGTGCCGCGCGACAAGATCGAGACGCTGGGCATGGGCAAGACGCAGCCGATCCCGGGCGTGGTCTGCAAGCAGAAGAACATGAAGGAACTGATCGCCTGCTACGCACCGCTGCGCCGCGTGGAAGTCGAAGTGAAGGGCGAAGCCACCCGTCGATAGACGACAACGCTTCGAACAGAGCCCCGCCCCGTGCGGGGCTCTGTTTTGGAAACTGGAAACCTTCCGATGAAACGGGGCGCGCGGCGCCCCGTCTTTTTGAAGGTACGATGTCGTCATGCAATCGATTGACCTGCGGATCGACGCCGCCTGGATCGTCCCCGTCGAGCCTTCGGGCGCCCTCACCGGCCACGCGCTGATCGTCGACGGCGGCAAGATCGTCGCCGTCGTCCCCGCGTCGCAAGCCGATGCGAAGTACGCGCCGCGTGAGCGCGTGCACCTTCCCGACCACGTCGTCATTCCGGGGCTCGTGAACGCGCACACGCATTCTGCGATGACGCTGATGCGCGGGATCGCCGACGACGTGCCGCTGCAGCCCTGGCTGCGCGAGCACATCTGGCCACGCGAAAATCGCTTCATGTCGCCGGAATTCGTGCACGACGGCACCATGCTCGCCTGCGCCGAGATGCTGCGCGGTGGCGTCACAGCGTGCAACGACATGTACTTCTATCCGGGCGACGCGGCGCGCGCGTACGAGGAGGCGGGAATGCGCGCGCTGATCGGCATGCCCATCCTCGACTTTCCGACGGCGTACGCGGCGGATGCGGAAGCGTACCTTGCGCGCGGCCTCGAAGCACGCGACGTGTGGAAGCGCGTGCCCCACCTCGCCTTTGCGCTCGCACCGCACGCGCCGTACACCGTGGGCGACGCGACGTTCGCCAAGGTCGTGACGTACGCGAACCAGCTCGACCTGCCGATCGAGACGCACCTCGCCGAGACGCTCTCCGAGGTGCACGACGCGCGCGCCGCGGCCGGCGCATCGACGCTCGCTCGACTCGATACCTTGGGCGCGACGGGCCCGAACTTCATCGCCGTTCACGCAGTTCATCTCGACGCAGGCGACATCGCCACGCTCGTGCGCCATCGCTGTCATGTCGTGCACTGCCCGGCGTCGAACATGAAGCTCGCGAGCGGCATCGCACCCGTTGCGGCGTTCATCGAGGCCGGCATCAACGTGGCGCTCGGGACCGACGGCGCCGCCTCCAACAACCGGCTCGACATGCTCTCCGAGATGCGCCTCGCGAGCCTGCTCGCCAAGGTCTCGACCGGCGACGCCGCAGCGCTTCCCGCCGCGACGGTGCTGTCCATGGCGACCATCAATGGCGCACGCGCGCTGGGCTTCGACGACGCGATCGGCTCGCTTGTCGCGGGCAAGGATGCGGACATCGTCGCCGTCGACCTCGGACGCGTGACCACGCAGCCGGTCTTCGATCCGGTGTCGCATCTCGTGCACGTCGCCGAGCGCGGCGACGTGAGCGACGTGTGGGTGCGCGGGCGTAGAATGGTCGCGAGCGGGTCGCTGATCGGCCTCGACGAAGCGGCGATCCTCGCGCGCACGCGAGTGTGGCAGCACAAACTTCACGCATGACGCCCCAATCCACGGCAACCAGCGGCATCGACGCGAACGTCGATCCGGCAGAGCTCGCGAAGTTCTCGGACACCGCGCATCGCTGGTGGGATCCCGCCAGCGAGTTTCGTCCGCTCCACGAGATCAATCCGCTGCGCCTGCACTGGATCGAGCAGATGGCCGGCGGCATCGCGGGCAAGGACGTCCTCGACGTCGGGTGCGGCGGCGGCATCCTGTCCGAAGCGATGGCACGCGCAGGGGCGAGCGTGACGGGCGTCGACCTGTCCGCGAAGGCGCTCGGCGTGGCGCGCCTGCACGGGCTCGAGTCGGGCGTCGCGGTGACCTATCGCCTGGTGGCGGCCGAGGCACTGGCCGCGGAGTCGCCGGGACGATTCGCCGTCGTGACGTGTATGGAAATGCTCGAGCACGTGCCGGACCCTGCATCGATCGTCGCCGCATGCGCGACCCTTGCCGCACCAGGCGCCACCGTCGTGTTCGCCACGCTCAACCGCAACCCGATGTCGTATGTGCAGGCGATCCTCGGAGCGGAGTACTTGCTGCGGCTGCTCCCGCGCGGCACGCACGACTGGTCCCGCTTCATCCGGCCGGCGGAGCTCGCACGCTTCGCGAGGCGCGCCGGGCTCGAGATGTCCGGCATGACCGGCATGACGTACAACCCGCTCACGCGCATCTACCGCCTGACGCCGGACGCTTCGGTCAATTACATCGCGGCGTTCCGCAAATCGCCGTGACGTCGCCGCTTCGCATCACGGCGGTGCTGTTCGACCTCGACGGCACGCTGGCCGACTCGGCCGGCGATCTCGCGCTGGCGCTCAACCGCATCCGCGAATCGCGCGGCCTCGCGGCCATTCCGGCCGACGACCTGCGGCCGTATGCGTCGTCGGGCGCACGCGGCCTCCTGCACCGCGGCATGGGCGTCACGCAGGACCATCCCGAGTACGCGGCGTTGCGCGAGCTCTTTCTCGCGAATTATTCCGAGTGCCTCGCCGAGACGACCACGCTGTTCGACGGCGTGAGCGAAGCGCTCGACGCCATCGAAGCGCGCGGATTGCGCTGGGGCATCGTGACCAACAAGTTCGAGCGCTTCGCGATGCCGGTGGTCGCCGCCCTCGACCTCGACCGCCGTGCCGCCGTCGTCGTCGGCGGCGACACCACGCCGCACGCGAAGCCGCATCCGGCACCGCTGCTGCATGCGGCGAACGCCATGGGGATCGCGGCTTCGGACTGCGTGTACGTCGGCGACGATCTTCGCGACGTGGAAGCCGGCGCCGCCGCAGGCATGGCGACCATCGTCGCAGGCTACGGCTACATGGGCGTTGGCGGCGACCCGAAGCGCTGGCCCGCGACGGGCTGGATCGACCGGCCGCAAGACCTCATCGACTGGCTGCCCGCGCACGCGTGAAGCCGCGTCCCGAGGACGACCGGGCGGCGCCGCTCGCCGCTACCGTAACTTCCTTTGCGCTCATGCGCGCCGTCGGCGTCGGCATGACGGTCGTCGCCGCCCTGCTGATCGCGTTCGCCGCTCTCCTCCTTTCGCTCGCGTGGCACATGGGTCCTGAAGTGGTCGTGCGTCACGCGCAGTACGCGAAGCTCGCAAGCTCGGCGACGGCAACGATCGCGGACAGCTGGCTTGCGCTCGACGTGGACATCCCGTCGATCAAGAATCCGCACAACTGGCGCGCGAGCACCAACGCGACGCCTTGCGTCGTCGTCGAATTGCCGGGCGACTGGGGCAATGCACGCGCGCGTGCCTTCTGCGGCAACCGCTTCCGCTTCAACGAGAGCTACGACGTCCCGTTCCTGCGCGAGCTCACACCCGGCACGGCGTTCGCATGGACCCGCGACCAGCACGGGTTCGCCGTCGTGCAGATGCGGATGTCGCGCGACGCGATGGCGTGGCTCGGCGCGCACGACGCGAACACGTTCATGCACCGCGAGTGGCCTGCGAAGACGGCGCTCGAATGGTTGCGCATCGCGGTCGACCGGCCGGTGGACGCGGCGATCGCCGGCTGGTCCGCGGGAGACATGACGATCGATGTCGTCTACGACCCCTCCGATCCTGCGACCTTGTGGCCCGCGACGCTGGTGCGTCAGCGCCAGGCCGCGTCCGGGTCGTGGATCGTGTCTGCCGTTGCCGGCATCATCGGCCTGGCGTTATGGATCGCCGGCGTCTGGCTCCTGCCGGCCGCGCAGGCATTCAACGTCGTCGGCCGCGTCGTGCTCGTCGTGCTGCCGCTCGCAGCACTTCCGTGGTGGTCCGACTACATGCCGCGCGCCATCCGCTTCTTTCATGCGGACATCGGCATGGTGTCCGAGGACGTCCTCGCGTCGATGGATCCGCTCGACCGCTTCGCAGCGATCGATCCGGTGAACGCGGTGCAAGCCGACGGCGAGCGGCTCGTGTGGAAATCCGGCGAAGGCGTCTATCGCGACACGTTCGGCAGCATGTCCTTCACGAAGCCCCGGTCGGCGCTGCCTCCCGACGTTGCGCTGCGCACGCTCGCAGCGGCGGTCGACGCGCAGGTTCGTGCGATGGACGACGCACATCGCGCGGCGCTGTTCCTGCGGCTTCGCGACGACAAGAAGCGCGACCTCGATGCGGCAGGAACGGCGTTCGCGCCCGCTGCGCGCGCAGCGTTGATGGATCCGAAAACGAGCGACGAAGTCAGGACCGCGGCGCGCCTCTTCCTCACGGAGTGGGTGACGCAGCCGATCGTGGTGATCGATCCGAACCTTCCGGCTTTCGCGGAGCGCAACGCCATCATGCATTCGCTCGCGGACGTGCCGGTGCCGGAGATCGCGAATCTCGCTAGGCGGGACAAGACCCCGCGTTGAGCAGCAGCCATTCGCGCGGCAGGCCGTCGCGCGTGCCGGTGACGCGCACCGCCTGCTGCGATGCAAGCGGCCGCAGCACGGCGCCGATGACGTCGTCGGGCGCGCTCAACGGCACGCCGTTCGCCTGCAGCAGGCGGTCGCCCTTCTTCATCGCGAGCATCGCGACGAATCCGCTGTCGTCGCGCACGGCGAGCGCGCCCTGGTCGGCGACGACCATGGCCGCCCAGCTCTCGGGCTTGCCGATGATGCCCTGGAACAGCTCGGCGTTCAGCCGCAGGATCGGGCCCTTGAACCCAGGCGGCGGCACGCATGCGGCATTGCGCGACGACTTGGGGGAGGTCGCCGTCACGGGCAACGCTTTCGGCGCAGGCTCGCCGCGCAACGCAACGCGTCGCTCGCCTCCTGCATCGCGAATGGTGATGCCGTCCGGACGCACGGCGACGAGCGTGGCGCCCTGCGCAATTTCCTGCCCGTAGGCGACGAGCTTCGGCCCCGACGACAGTCGAAACAGCGCGTAGCCGTGCCCATCGCGCTCGGCGAATACGCCGAGGAGCCGCGTGTCACCGGAGGCGAGCGACGATTCGTCCTTGACCGGCGCCGCCGGCGGCGGTGCGCCGGGCGCGCGCATCAGGCCCGACGCGAGGATCGCGGCCACGGGATCGGACGGCACCGCGGCAGGAATGTGCACGGGCGCAGGCGAGAACAATCGCGTCGCCCAATACCCTGCGGCGACGGCGAACGCGGTTGCCGCGGCAAGCGTCAACACCGCGACCATCACGCGCGCCGCCGGGCCCTCGCTATAATTTGCGTTTGTCCGCACGCCCTTCCCAAGTGAACCCGCGACTCGACCTGCTGCAGCCGTATCCGTTCGAGAAGTTGCGCGCGCTGTTCGCGGGCGTTACGCCGGATCCTGCGAAGCGGGCAATCAGCCTGTCGCTCGGCGAGCCGCGTCATCCGACGCCGCGCCTCATCCTCGATGCAATGGTGGCGCACGCGGGCGCCTTCGCGAATTATCCCACGACGCTCGGCGCGCCGGCTTTGCGCGAGGCGATCGCGGGGTGGCTCACGCGCCGTTACGCGCTCGCATCGATCGATCCTGCCACGCAAGTCCTGCCCGTGCTCGGCAGCCGCGAGGCGCTGTTCGCATTCGGGCAGACGGTGATCGACGGGTCGAGGACGGGCGCCACCGTGGTCGTGCCGAATCCGTTCTACCAGATCTACGAGGGGGCCGCGCTCCTGGCGGGCGCGCGCATCCACTGCGTCAACGCGGACCCCGCACGAGGCTTTGCGCACGGGTTCCACGACGTGCCAGGAGACGTGTGGGCGCGCACGCAGCTCCTGTACGTGTGCTCGCCCGACAACCCCACGGGCCGCGTGCTCGACCAGGCCGCGTGGCGCGAGCTCTTCGCGCTGTCCGACCGCTACGGTTTCGTCATCGCGTCGGACGAGTGCTACTCCGAGATCTACTTCGACGAAGCCAGGCCGCCGCTCGGGGCGCTCGCCGCGGCGCAGGCCGAGGGCCGCGACGGCTTTCCGCGGCTGGTCGTCTTCGGCAGCCTTTCCAAGCGATCGAACGCGCCGGGGTTGCGCTCGGGCTACGTCGCCGGCGACGCCCGGCATCTCAAGGCATTCCTCCTGTATCGCACCTATCACGGAAGCGCCATGTCGGGCGCGGTCGCGGCGGCCAGCGTAGCCGCATGGAACGACGAGGCGCACGTGCGCGAGAACCGCACGGAATACGCCGCGAAGTTCGCGCGCCTGCAGCCCAGGGTCGCGGCCGTGCTGCCGTGCGCGATGCCCGAGGCCGCCTTCTACCTGTGGGCGCAGACGCCCATCGACGACGCGGAGTTCGCGCAACGGCTGCTGCGCGAGGAGAACGTCGCCGTGCTGCCCGGCAGCTTCGTGGCTCGCGAAGCGAACGGCATCAATCCGGGCCGGCGCAGGATCCGCCTCGCCCTCGTGGCAACGCAGGCCGAGTGCGCCGAGGCCGTGGACCGGCTCGTCGCGTTCACGCATCGCCTGGACGAAGCGCGCGCGACGGCGTAGCGGCCCCGACGACGCCCGGTCGTCGCGGGCAGCGTCCTGTCGCCGCTGGCGGGAACGGCGCACCGATACGCCTACAATTCGCGGCATGCAAGTGCGCGCGCTCACGAGATCCTTCGCCGACACGCTCGCCGCGGGCTTTCGCTTCAACGCGCGGACCGTGCTGCTGCTCGCGGCAATCAACACGGGCATCGCCGCGGTGCTGTGGATCGACGACACGCGGCCGTTCTGGCAACCGCTCCTGACCGTCCAGCTCTACGGATTCTCGATCGCGTACTGCGTCAATGCTGCCGCGCCGTGGTCCAAGGCGCGTCCGATCCTGCGGCTGTCGATCGCGGTGGCGATCGGCACGTGCATCGGGCTCGCGCTCACGATCCTCGTCAAGGGCTATTCGATGGCATACGTGCTGAGCCAGCCATCGACGTTCGCGAGCAACGCATTCGCGGGCTTCGCCAACGGCCTCTTCGTGAGCCTCTTCTTCTACGTCAAGTTCCGCGAGTCGCAGGCCGCGGCCACGCTGCACAAGGCGGAGGTCGAGCGGCATCTCCTCTCGAAGCAGGCGATCGAAGCGGAGTTGAAGCTCATGCAGGCGCAGGTCGAGCCGCACTTCCTGTTCAACACGCTCGCGTCCGTCCAGTTCCTCACGGAGACCGATCCCGCGGAAGCGAACCGGCTGCTCGGTCATCTGATCGAGTACCTGCGGGCAGCCCTGCCGCACCTGCGCGCGAGCTCGACGACGCTGCGCAAGGAGGTCGGCCTCGCCGAGGCGTACCTCAACATCCTGCGCATGCGCATGGGCGCGCGCCTCGGCTTCACCATCGACGTGCCGGACGAGCTCGCGATGCATCCGTTTCCGCCGAACCTCCTGATCTCGCTCGTCGAGAACGCCATCAAGCACGGCATCGAGCCCAACGCGAGTGGCGGCACCGTCGCCGTTCGTGCGCGGCGCGAGGGCCGGATGCTGATCGTCACCGTGGAGGACACGGGCCGCGGGCTCGGCAACACGAGTCGCAGCGGCGGGGTCGGGCTCGCGAACGTGCGCGAGCGGCTGGCCGCACTCTACGGCACGCAGGCGCAGTTCTCGCTCGAGCGCGGCGTGCCGGCAGGCGCACGCGCGACGCTCGCGGTTCCGCTCGAAGCGGACATCGTCGAGACGGCGCCAACGTCGCGGGCCGCGGCCGCGAACGCGGCGCCTTAGATGGCCGCCGCGATCATCGCGGAAGACGAGCCGCTGCTGCGCGCGCAGCTTCGCGCGCGGCTGTCGGAGGCATGGCCGGAATTGCGCATCGTGGCCGAGGCGGGCAATGGCGCGGAAGCGCTCGCGCTCTTCGAGCAGCACGTTCCCGAGGTGATGTTCCTCGACATCCGCATGCCGGAGAAGTCGGGCCTCGACGTCGCGCACGCGCTTGCCGGCCGGTGCCACGTCGTGTTCGTCACCGCGTACGACGAGTACGCGGTCTCCGCGTTCGAGGAAGGCGCGGTCGACTATGTGCTGAAGCCGGTGACGGTCGAGCGGATGACCAAGGTCGCGCAGCGCCTTCGCAAGCGCATCGGCACGCCGCCTGCCGACCTCACCGCACTCCTGACGCGCCTCGCGTCGCGCGAAGGCACGACGCTGCGATGGATTCGCGCATCCCTCGGCAACGCGATGAAGCTCATCGCCATCGACGACGTCGTGTACTTCCAGGCCGAGGACAAGTACACGAAGGTCGTCACCGCCGACGGCGCGGCGCTCATCAAGAAGCCGATCAAGGAGCTCTTCGAGGAGCTCGACCACGAGGTGTTCTGGCAGGTGCACCGCGGGACGATCGTCAACCTGCGTGCGGTGCTGCGCGTCGAGCGCGACATGCGCGACCAGCCCGTTATCCTGCTCAAGGGGCGCGAGGAGAAGCTCACCGTGTCGCGCACGTTCGCGTCGAGGTTCAAGGCGATGTGAGTCGCCGCCGCAGTTCCGCGAGTGCCTGGCGCCGCACGGCTATAATTGCCGCTTTTGCCCATTCAATGAGCGCGACGGGCCGCTCCCGAGCGCGAATTTGCCTCGCAGCGCGTAAGCGCGAAGGGTAGTCCTATATGAGCCAGATCGCCGCCGTCATCGATGCCGCGTGGGAGACGCGCACGACGCTGTCGCCCACCGCAGCCCCCGCCGAGGTCCGCGATGCCGTCGCGCACGTCATCGCCGAGCTCGACGCGGGCCGCATCCGCGTGGCCGAGAAGCAGGCCGGCGGCTGGCACACGCATCAGTGGATCAAGAAGGCGGTGCTGCTGTCGTTCCGGCTGGCGGACAACGCAGGCATCGGCCTGTCGGGCGCGAACGTGCCGTTTCGCTTCTTCGACAAGGTGCCTACCAAGTTCGCGCAATACGACGACGCGGCGTTCGCGAAAGCGGGCGTGCGCGTGGTGCCCCCCGCCGTCGCGCGACGCGGCGCGTACGTGGCGCCGAACGTCGTGCTCATGCCGTCGTACGTCAACATCGGCGCCTACGTCGACGAGGGCACCATGGTCGACACGTGGGCAACCGTGGGCTCGTGCGCGCAGATCGGCCGGAACGTGCACCTGTCGGGGGGCGTCGGCATCGGCGGGGTGCTTGAACCGATCCAGGCCAACCCCACCATCATCGAGGACAACTGCTTCATCGGTGCACGCTCGGAAGTCGTGGAGGGCGTGATCGTGGAGGAGAATTCGGTCCTGGGCATGGGCGTCTTCATTGGACAGAGCACCAAGATCTACGACCGGGCGACCGGCGGCATCACCTACGGCCGCGTTCCTGCCGGCTCGGTGGTCGTCGCGGGAAGCCTGCCCACCGGCAGCGAAGGCTGCCACCTGTATTGCGCCGTCATCGTGAAGCAGGTCGACGCGAAGACCCGATCCAAAACCAGCATCAACGAGCTCCTGCGTGCTTGATCGAACGAACGTGTCCGTCAACCTGAAGACTGCGGAGGAGATCGCGGGCATGCGCGTCGCGGGCCGGCTCGCGTCCGAGCTCCTCGACCACCTCACGCCGCACGTGCGCACCGGCGTGACTACGCGCGAGATCAACGACCTCGCGCACGACTACATGGTGAACGTGCAGCACACGATTCCGGCGACGCTCAACTACGCGCCGCCGGGGCACTCGCCCTATCCCGCGTCGCTGTGCACGTCGATCAACCACGTCGTGTGCCACGGCATCCCGGGCGACAAGAAATTGAAGGACGGCGACATCATCAACGTCGACGTCACCGTCATCAAGGACGGCTTCCACGGCGACACGAGCCGGATGTTCATGGTCGGCAAGCCGTCGATCCAGGCCAAGCGCCTGTCCGATCTCACCTATGAAGCGATGTGGCGCGGGATCCGCACGGTGCGGCCCGGCGCGCATCTGGGCGACATCGGCGCCAACATCCAGCGCTTCGCCGAAAGCCACGGGTTCTCGATCGTCCGCGAATTCTGCGGCCACGGCATCGGGCGGCAGTTCCACGAGGAGCCGCAGGTCCTGCATTACGGACGCGCCGGAACCGGCCTCAAGCTGCTGCCCGGCATGATCTTCACCATCGAGCCCATGATCAACGCAGGAAGGCCCGGCATCCGCTGCCTCGCCGACGGCTGGACGATCGTCACCGCCGATCACTCGCTGTCGGCGCAGTGGGAGCACACGGTCCTCGTCACCGACGAGGGCTACGAGGTGCTCACGACGTCCGACGGCGCGCCCCCTCCTCCGAATCCCGGCTGATCGCCGCATGGCGACGACGCCGATCCCGGCCGACGCGCCCCTCACCGCGCCGCGCGACCCCGCCGATCGCATCGCGCACTGGCGCACCGAGCTTCGCCGCAAGCGCGAGGCGCTGCGCGACGCCTTCTACGCATCGCCGGACACCGCGCGCCTGCTGCGCGACCACGCAACACTCGTCGACCACATCATCCGCGACGTCTTCCGCGAGTGCGGCATGCCGAAGGAGGTGGCCGCAATCGCCGTCGGCGGCTACGGTCGCGGCCAGCTGTACCCGCACTCCGACGTCGACGTTCTCGTCCTGCTGCCGTCGGACACGGCACCGCCGGCTGGCGCCATCGAGCAGTTCTTCGCAACGCTTTGGGACATCGGGATCGAGCTGTCGCACGCCGTGCGCACGATCGACGAGTGCGAGACCGAGATGGCCGGCGACGTCACCATACGCACGAGCCTCCTCGAGCATCGCTTCCTGGCAGGCGCGCGCAGCCTGTACCGCGCGTTCAGGCGCCGCTTCAACGAGCGCATGGACGTGCGCGCGTTCTACGACGCGAAGGCACTCGAGCAGCAGCAGCGGCACCTGAAGCACCAGGATGCGATCTACAACCTCGAGCCCAACGTCAAGGAGAGTCCCGGCGGATTGCGCGACCTGGCGTCGGTGCTGTGGATCGCCCGGGCCGCGGGCTTCGGCAGCACGTGGCGCGAGCTCGCGCGCAACGGCCTCATGACGACCGGGGAAGCACGCGCGATCGCCCGCCAGGAGCGATTGATCGGCGGCATGCGCATCCGCCTCCACTACCTCCTGGGCAGGCGCGAGGACCGGCTCGTGTTCGACGCGCAGGCCGAGCTCGCGAAGCAGCTGGGCTTCACCGACACGCCCGCGAAGCGTGCGAGCGAGCAGCTCATGCAGCGCTACTACCGCGCAGCGAAGCTCGTGCGCCAGGTCAACACGATCGTGCTGCAGAACATGCACGCGAAGCTGTATCCGGCCGCCACGCAGCCGGTGCAGATCGACGACGATTTCCAGCGCGTGGACGAGCTCCTCGACATTCGCGACGAGCGCCTGTTCGCGCAGCGGCCGTCCGCGATACTGGACGCATTCCTCGCGCTGCAGCGGCATCGCGACCTCAAGGGCATGACGGCGCGCACGCTGCGCGCCGTCTGGCACGAGCGGCATCTCATCGACGGCCAATTCCGCGCGGACCCGGCCAATCGCGAGCGGTTCATGGAGATGTTCCGGCTCGAGCGAGGCCTGCTGCACAACCTGCGCCGCATGAACCTGTACGGCGTGCTCGGGCAATACCTTCCCGTGTTCGGCCGCATCGTCGGGCAGATGCAGCACGACCTCTTCCACGTCTACACCGTGGACGAGCACATCCTGATGGTCATCCGCAACCTGCGCCGCTTCACGGAAGCGCAGCACGCGCACGAGTATCCGCTGTGCTCGCGGCTCATGGCCGACTTCGAGCGGCGCGAGCTCCTCTACGTGGCCGGATTGTTCCACGACATCGCCAAGGGCCGCGGCGGCGATCATTCCACGCTCGGCGCCAGGGACGCGCGGCGCTTCTGCCGCGAGCACGGCATGCGCGACGACGACGGCGAGATCGTCGAGTGGCTCGTCGCGAACCACCTCTTCATGTCGTCCACGGCCCAGAAGCAGGACCTGTCCGATCCGGACGTGATCGCCGCGTTCGCGGCCAGGGTGCAGAACGAGCGCAGGCTGTCCGCGCTGTACCTCCTGACGGTGGCGGACATCCGCGGCACCAGCCCCAAGGTGTGGAACAACTGGAAAGGCAAGCTGCTGGAGGACCTCTATCACGCTGCGCGCGCGGTCCTGGAAGGCGCGGCCGCGAACCGCACGGTGATGGACAGCATCGACGCGCGCCGCCTCGAGGCGCTGCGCCTCCTGCGCCTCTACGCGATCCCCGACGAGGCCGAGAAGCGGCTGTGGAAGCACCTCGACACGCCGTACTTCCAGCGCCACACCGCCGAGGAGATCGCGTGGCACGCGCGACACCTGTACTGGCGCGTCGATCGCACCGAGCCGGTCGTCAAGGCGCGCCTGTCGCGGGACGGCGCCGGCATGCAGGTGCTCGTCTACGTGCCCGACCAGCCGTTCTTGTTCGCGCGCCTCGCAGGATTCTTCGGTCGCGCGGGCCTGTCGATCTACGACGCCAAGATCCACACGACGCGCGCGGGCTGGGCGCTCGACACCTTCACGCTGAACGATCCGGCGCAGCGAGGCGGCTCCTACCGCGAGACGCTCTCCATGGTCGAGCAGGAGCTCACGCGCGAGCTCGCCGAGCAGCGGCCGCTCGGCGCGCCTGCGGAAGGCCGCATATCGCGCCGGGTCAAGCACTTCCCGCTCACGCCCGAGGTGCAGGTGTTCGCCGACGACAAGGGCACGCACTACATCCTCGAGGTCGTGGCCGCGGACCGGCCCGGCTTGCTTGCGCGCATCGCGTACACGCTCGCGAAGGCCAACGTCAACGTGGCGAGCGCGAAGATCAACACGCTGGGCGATCGTGCCGAGGACGTCTTCCTGATCGACGGGGCGCGCCTGCACGACGAGCAGGCGCTGCTGAGGCTGGAGACATCCCTCTACGAGGAATTGAAAACTTGAAAGACGGGCCGCACCGGCCCGTCTCCATCAGAAGTTTTCTAGTCCTTGCCCTCGAGCTCGGGGAACAGGATGTCCGTAAAGCCGAACTTGCGCATGTCGCGGATCCGCTGCGGATACAGGATGCCGTCGAGGTGGTCGGTCTCGTGCTGCACGACCCGCGCGTGGAAGCCGTCCACCTCGCGCCTGATCGGATGGCCCTGCGGATCGAACCCTTCGTAGCGCAGTCGCGTGAAGCGCGGCACGACGCCGCGGAACCCTGGAACCGACAGGCATCCCTCCCAGCCGTCCTCTTCCTCGTCGCCGAGCGGCGTCAGCACCGGATTCACGAGCTCGGTGTAAGGCACGGCCTCGGCATCCGGATAACGCGGATTCGCCTCGACGCCGAAGATGACCACGCGCAGCGGCACGCCGATCTGCGGGGCCGCGAGTCCCGCGCCGTCGGCATCGTGCATCGTGTCGCGCATGTCCGCGAGAAGCTCGGCAAGCTCGCGCGTGCCGAATCGCTCCACTTCGCGCGACCGGTCGAGCAGCCGCGGGTCGCCCATGCGAAGGATCTCCCGGATCATGGCTGCATGCTCGTCACGACGTGATCGAGCAGCGCACGCACCTTGTCCATGCCGCTTTCGAGCACCTGCGTGATGCCTTCCATCGAGATTTCCGTGGCGCTGTCCCCGCGGCCTGCCGCGTGGTTGACGACGACGCATATCGCGACGTAGGCAAGGCCGAGCTCGCGCGCGAGTGCTGCTTCCGGCATGCCCGTCATTCCGACCAGCGTTGCGCCGTCGCGTTCCAGGCGGTCGATCTCCGCCGCCGTCTCGAGCCGCGGTCCGTTCACCGCGGCGTAGACGCCGCCGTCGACAAGCGCGATGCCCGCGGAGGCCGCCGCGGCGAGGCAGCGAACGCGCAGCTCCGGCGAATAAGGATGCGTGAAATCGACGTGGGCGACGTTGCCCTCGCCGCCGTCGAAGAACGTCGCTTCGCGGCCGGACGTGTAGTCGATCAGCTGGTCGGGCAGCACGAGGTCGCCCGGGCCGCACCCGCGAATCCCGCCCACGGACGCCACGGCGACGACCGCCCGTGCCCCCTTGTTCTTCAACGCCCACAGGTTGCCGCGGTAGTTCACGCGATGCGGCGGGATGGTGTGGCCATGGCCGTGGCGCGCGAGGAACACCGCGTCGCGTCCGGCGATCTGGCCGAATAGCAGCGTGGAAGACGGATCGCCGTACGGCGTGCGCACGACTTCGCGGTGCGCGACGGCGAGGGTCGACAGTCGGGTCAGGCCGCTGCCGCCGATGATTGCGAGCATGGAACTTGCTTCAGTCGGGAAGGGCCGCCCCGACCGACTGAACCCCCTGAGGGGGCAGCGAGCAAAGCGAGCGTGGGGGCGTGTTCATGAGTTTGAAGATAAGGTGCCGGCGAAGTGCCCCGCGACCGGTGCCGCGAGCGCGACCCGCGCAACCCAGACAGGCCTGTTTCACGGTGGAAAGCGACGCCAATTCATGACATTATCATGAGAAACGCAGACATCCCTCTGATCTGACCACGCAGTCGTTGCCACGATTGTAACGGGACGCGCGACGCGCGGCATCGGCCGCGCGGGATGCAGCTGCGCTTACGCTTAAGGGCCACCATGTACCTCGACCGTTTGTTCAAGCTGATGGCGGAGAAGCAGGCCTCCGACCTCTTCATCTCCTGCGGCGCCCCCATCAATCTCAAGGTCAACGGCGTGGTGCAGCCGGTGTCCACGCAGCCGATGGACCTCGACACCGTCCGGCGCATCGCCTACGAGCTCATGAGCAAGGAGCAGGCGCGCGAGTTCGAGAACACGATGGAGATGAACCTGTCGCATCTCGACCGCGCCGTCGGGAACTTCCGCGTCAACATCTTCCGCCAGCGCGGCACCATCTCGCTCGTCATCCGCTACGTGCGAAGCAACGTGCCGCCGTTCGACCAGCTCAAGCTGCCATCGGTGCTGCTCGACCTCGTGGCCGAGAAGCGCGGGCTGATCCTCGTCGCCGGCGCGACGGGCTCGGGCAAGTCCACGACGCTCGCGGCCATGATCGACTACCGCAACGCGACGAAGCCCGGCCACATCCTCACCATCGAGGATCCGATCGAATACCTGTTCGAGCACAAGCAGAGCATCGTCAACCAGCGCGAGATCGGCGTCGACACGACGGGCTACGCCAACGCGCTGCAGAACGCGCTGCGCGAGGCGCCCGACCTCATCATGGTCGGCGAGGTCCGCGACAAGGAGACGATGCAGTCTGCGCTGCTGCACACGCTGACGGGCCACATGTGCATGACGACGATCCACGCGAGCAACAGCTATCACGCGCTGTCGCGGATCATCAACCTGTTCCCGCACGACGCGCGCTCGGCGGTGCTGTCCGACCTCTCGATCGGGCTTCGCGCGATCATCTGCCAGCGCCTCGTCCGCAACCGGGATGGCGAACAGCAGCCGGCCGTCGAGATCCTCCTCAACACGTCGCTGATCTCCGAGCTCGTGAAGAACGGCGAGTTCGTGCAGATCAAGGAGGCGATGGAGCAATCGCTGTATCCGGGATCGCAGACGTTCGAGCAGTCGCTCTGCCGCCTGTATCTCGACGGCGTCATCAGCTACGACGAGGCGATGATCGGGTCGGACTCGCCGACCAACCTTGCGTGGCTCATCAACCAGAACAGCACGAGCTCCCGCGTCGACTCGATGGAGTCGACCACGCGCGAGGCGAACAAGCCGGGCGCGGACTTCGCGGCGATGACGATCAACACGGAGTTGCTGGACCGGGCGCACTGACAACGGCCGGATTCGATGACGCACCCGCGCAGCGGGTGCGTCTTTGGTCAGACGCAGCGGTGTCCTGCTAGCATCGCAGTATGAACGCCGCGGCCTCTCCCACCCTCGCGCTGACTCGCGAGCTCATCGCCCGCCGCTCGCTGACGCCCGACGACGCGGGTTGCCAGGCGCTGATCCAGGCGCGGCTCGTGCCTCTCGGGTTCCAGTGCGAAACGCTCGTCAGCAACGGCGTGACGAACCTCTGGGCGCGCCGCGGAACGCGAGCGCCGCTCGTGTGCTTCGCGGGACACACGGACGTCGTCCCGACCGGCCCGCTCGATGGCTGGCACTCCGATCCGTTCGAGCCGGTCGAGCGTGACGGTTACCTGTACGGCCGCGGCGCGGCGGACATGAAGGGATCGCTCGCGGCTTTCGTCACGGCGATCGAAGCCTTTCTCGCGGACCGCGCGGAGCCGGCCGGCTCCATTGCGCTGCTCATCACCTCCGACGAAGAAGGCCCCTCGGTCGACGGGACGGTCAAGGTGGTGGAGCGCCTCGCGGCGCGCGGGGAGCGGATCGACTACTGCGTCGTGGGCGAGCCCTCGTCGGTCGACGCGCTCGGCGACATGATCAAGAACGGCCGCCGCGGCACGCTGTCCGGCACGCTGGTCGTGAAAGGCGTGCAGGGCCACATCGCCTACCCTCACCTCGCGCGCAACCCGATCCATCTCGCCGCGCCGTTGATCGCGGAGCTCGCGCAGACGTCGTGGGACAGCGGCAACGAGTACTTCCCGCCGACGTCGTGGCAATGCTCGAACATCCACGCGGGCACGGGCGCGACCAACGTCATCCCGGGAACGCTGGAGGTGATGTTCAACTTTCGCCACGCACCGGACAGCACGCGCGAATCGCTGATGCAGCGCTTCGAGGACATCGTGCGCAAGCACGGCGTCGAGCACGAAATCCGGTGGACGGGGTCCGGCAAGCCGTTCCTCACGCGGCGCGGACGGCTCGTGGACGCCGCAACGCAATCGATTCGCGACGTCACGGGCCGCGTGCCCGAGCTCTCGTGCACCGGCGGCACGTCCGATGGCCGCTTCATCGCGGACATTTGCCCCGAGCTGGTCGAGCTCGGCCCGGTGAACGCGACGATCCACAAGCTGAACGAGCGAGTGCTCGTGTCCGATCTCGAGCCGCTGTCGGCGATCTATCGCGGCATTCTCGAGAGTCTCCTGACATGATCCCCGCGAACGAGCTGCCGACGCTGCGCGACTGGCTTCGCTTCACCGTCTCTCGCATGGGCGAGGCGAAGCTGGCCTTCGGCCATGGCAGCGTGGAGGCGTACGACGAAGCGGCGTACCTGCTGCTGCATGCGCTGCATCTCCCGCTCGACCGCCTGGAGCCTTTCCTCGACGCGAAGCTCACGCAGGACGAGCGCGAGAAGCTGCGCGAGCTCTTCACGCGCCGCATCGACGAGCGCATTCCGGCGGCCTATCTCACGCACGAGGCATGGCTCGGCGACTTCCGTTTCTACGTCGACGAGCGCGTCATCATCCCGCGCTCGTTCATTGCGGAGCTGATCCCCGGCGCGCTCGAGCCCTACGTGGGTCCTGCGTCGCACGTGAAGACGGCGCTCGACATGTGCACCGGCTCCGGATGCCTTGCGATCCTCATGGCGCACGCCTACGCCGACGCCGACATCGACGCCGTGGATATCTCATCGGATGCGCTCGCGGTCGCGCAACGCAACGTGAGCGACTACAACCTCGCCGCACGCATCAACCTCATCCGGTCCGATCTCTTCGCCAACCTGCCGGAGAAGAGCTACGACCTCGTGATCTGCAACCCGCCGTACGTCGACGCGATGGCGATGGAAACGCTGCCGGACGAGTATCGCCGCGAGCCGGAGCTCGCACTCGCCGGCGGCGAGGACGGGCTCGACGCCGTGCGCGTGCTCGTCAAGGACGCACCTCGCTTCCTCAACCATGGCGGGCACCTCGTCGTGGAGCTCGGTCACAACCGCACCGCGATGGAGAGTGCATTTCCTCGACTGCCGGTGACATGGCTGTCCGCCGCAGGATCCGACGACAGCGTCTTCATCGTCGCCCGCGAGGAGCTGATCGATGGCCGATGAGAGATCCGGCGGCGAGATCCTGGTCGCGAGCCTGCTCGCGCAGGGCGCGACGCATGCGTTCGGCGTGCCGGGCGAGAGCTATCTCGCGGTGCTCGACGCGCTGTACGACGCTCGCGAGCGCCTGCAATTCTTCGTCTGCAGGCAGGAAGGCGGTGCCGCGTACATGGCCGAGGCGTACGGCAAGCTCACGGGAAAGCCCGGGCTCGTCTTCGTCACACGCGGCCCGGGCGCGACCAATGCGGCGATCGGCATTCACACGGCCGCGCAGGATTCGACGCCGCTGATCGCGTTCGTCGGCCAGGTCGGCAGCGACATGGTCGACCGCGAGGCGTTCCAGGAAGTCGACTACCGGCAGATGTTCGGCCCGGTCGCCAAGTGGGCTGCGCAGATCGACAGCGCTGCGCGCATCCCCGAATACGTCGCACACGCGTGGCGTACCGCGATCTCCGGCCGCCCGGGCCCCGTCGTGCTCGCATTGCCCGAAGACATGCTGACGTCGAAAGCGGTATGCGCCGATCCACCACGAGTGGAGGCGGTGATCAGCGCACCGGCGCCGTCGTCCGTCGCCGCGGCGCACGCGTTGCTTGCCGGCGCGCGGTCGCCGCTCGTCGTCGTCGGCGGCAGCCGCTGGGATCGCGCGTCGTGCGATGCGCTCGCGCAGTTTGCGCAGGCGAGCGGCTTGCCGATCGCAGCCGCGTTCCGGCACCAGGATCTCTTCGACAACCGGCACCCGCAATACGCAGGCGACGTCGGCATCGGCATCAACCCGAAGCTTGCGGCGCGCGTGCGCGATGCCGACGTGCTGCTGGTGCTCGGCGAGCGCCTCGGCGAGATGACGACGAGCGGATACACGCTCGTCCGCGTGCCCTCGCCCGTCCAGCGCGTCGTGCACGTGCATCCGTCGCCCGGACGAGCTCGGGCGCGTGTACCAGCCCGAGGTCGCCGTCGCGTCGACGCCGGGGGAGTTCCTTGCGGCGATGCTTGCGATGCCGGCGCTCGCGCTTCCTGCGTGGCGCGAGCAGAGTCGCGCAGCGAACGCCGACTACACCGCGTGGCGCGCGCCGCGTCCCGTTCCAGGCGACGTCGACATGTGGCGCATCATGCTGTGGCTCGACGAGCGCCTGCCCGACGATGCGATCCTGACCAACGGCGCGGGCAACTACACCGTGTGGGTGCATCGGCTGTATCGCTATCGCGGCTTTCGCACCGAGCTCGCGCCGTACTCCGGGGCCATGGGATACGGCGTGCCGTCCGCCGTTGCCGCAAAGGCGGTGCATCGCGATCGCATCGTCGTGTCATTCAACGGCGACGGCTGCTTCCTCATGAACGGGCAGGAGCTCGCAACTGCCGTGCAGTACGGGCTCGCCGTCGTGTTCGTCGTCATCGACAACGGCATGTACGGCACCATCCGCATGCACCAGGAGCGCCACTACCCGGCGCGGGTTTCAGGAACCGACCTCGTCAATCCCGATTTCGCGGCGCTCGCGCGTGCATATGGCGCACATGGCGAGACGGTAGTGCGAACGGACGAGTTCGAGCCGGCATTCGAGCGCGCGCTGGCCGCGGGGCGGCCGGCGCTATTGCACGTGAAGATCGATCCGCAGGCGTTGACGATGAGCGCGTCGCTGGATGCGATTCGCGACCAGGCCGTCAAGTCGCGCCGCTAGGCGGCTTGGACGGTTCCGCTGCGAAGCGCCCGCCCCAGCATGATCCGCCAGACGCCGCCGTACATCAGCACGATGCCGATCAGCACGCCGATGAAGCCGATGGAGCTTTGCGGCCATCCGGTCGCGATCAGCAGCGCGATGACGATCGACAGCACCCCGTCGAAGAGCACCCAGCCCCATCCCTGACGCGGCCGCAGCTTGAACGCGAGCATCGCGCTCGAGACGCCGTGCGCCAGCATGACCGCGCCGATCAGCAGGGCAATCGACGCGATGCCGAGCCCCGGGCGGGCGAGCAGGAAGATGCCCAGCACGAGGGTGAGGATTGCGGTGAGCATCTTGAACCGGAAGCCTTCGTGGCCGCGTTGCTGCAGGGCGTACACGATCTCGACGACGCCCGCGAAGATGAGGAGCCACCCGAGCAGGAGCTCGAACGCGAGGGCAGCGACCGCAGGCTGCATGATCGCGATGAACCCGGTCACGATCAGCAGGACACCCCAGACGATCACCCACGTGCCTGCCTTGCGGACTTCCGGAGCTGCGACATCTGCCATCACGTGCCCCCTCGAGTGGATGGACGCCCCCGAAGCGCCTTCGGCGCCTCCCCCACAGGGGGCTCGCGGCTCGGGACGGCCCTTCGCCGCGTAGTTGCCGCATCGTAGTGAAACTCGCCCCCGGCGGCAACGACTATTGCTTGACGCGACCCACCACCATGTCCTTGATGCGCTGGCAGCGCGACACGATGTCCACGAGCACGCTGCCGGACCAGCCGAACGCGAACAAGCCCGACATCGCAATGATCGGCGCGAGCATCTCCCATCCGGGCGGCAGGACGAAGGTGCCGTAACCCACCGTCGTGTACGTGTTGCCGGCGAAGAATCCCGCGGCGCGCCAGCTCGGCACCAGTCCGCCGTACACCAGCGACGCGGCCCAGACGACGGTCTCGAGAAGATGAAGGGCCAGGAGCATGAACACCGACGACGCCATGAGGACGTCGGCGCGCCAGATGCGCGGCCTGGCGAGGATCTCGTGCGTGCGATGGGCAACGTAGTTCGTCACCGCGCGCACGCCGGTCGCGTGGATGATGATGATGAGGAGCAGCATTCCGCCGCCGAAGGCGACGTCCGCGGCCGGCATCGCCTGCGCGAGATGCTGCAGGAAGGGAAGGTCGCCGATGTCGCGTCCGATCCTGTCGACGACGTCGGCTGCATCGGCCTGGGCAACGAGCATGAGATCCGTCATGTGTGTGTCTATTGGGGCCACGCGCGCTCGACGATCCTCGCCGATTCGCCGATGGCCAAAGCGCCGAACGCGCCGCCGCCGAATGCGCCGGGCGCGAGCCGCGTCGCGCAGAACGCGTCGGCCACGAAGGACGGCGCGAAGCGCACGAGGAGCGACCCCTGGATCGCGATGGCCAGGCGCTGGGTCAAGCCGCGCGCCGCGGAATCGTCGGTCGCATGTCGCAACTCGTTCAGGGTCGAATCCACGAAATCGTCGAGTATCGCATTGCCGCCTTTGGCGAGCGCAAGCTCGTCGCACATCGCGTCGAGGCAGCGCGATTCGCGCCGAGCCGCGCGCAGCACGTCGAGGCACATGACGTTGCCCGATCCTTCCCAGATCGAGTTGAGCGGCATCTGTCGATACAGCCGTGCAAGCGGGCCCTCCTCGACGTAGCCGTTGCCGCCCAGCACTTCCATCGCCTCGGCCGCCAGCGCCGGTCCGCGCTTGCACACCCAGAACTTGGCGGCCGGCGTGACGATGCGGCGAAAGGACGCCGCCGACTCGCCGGCCTCGTCGAACGCACGCGCCAGGCGCATTGCGAGCGCCATGGCGGCTTCCGACTCGAGTGCCAAGTCGGCGAGCACGTTGCGCATGAGCGGCTGCTCGACGAGCCGCTTGCCGAACGCGCGCCGGTGGCGCGCGTGATGCATCGCGTGCGAGACCGCGGCCCGCATGAGCCCGGCCGTGCCGAGCACGCAGTCGAGGCGGCAATACGTGCCCATGGCGAGGATCGTGGCGATCCCGCGTCCTTCGTCGCCGACGAGCTCGGCATGCGCGCGCTCGAACTCCACCTCGGAGCTCGCGTTCGAGCGGTCGCCGAGCTTGTCCTTCAGACGCTGGATGCGGATCGCGTTGACGTCGCCGTCCGGCGTGAAGCGCGGCAGCAGGAAGCACGACAATCCGGCAGGCGCCTGCGCAAGGATGAGAAATGCGTCGCACATCGGGGCGGAGAAGAACCACTTGTGGCCGACGATGCGATAGGCGCGGCCGGCGATCGGCTCGGCGCGCGTCGTGTTGGCGCGCACGTCGGACCCGCCCTGCTTCTCCGTCATGCCCATGCCGAGCGTGACGCCGCGCTTGTCCTGTGCGGGAATGAACCTCGGGTCGTACTCGCAGCGCGCGATGCGCGGCAGCCACGTAGCCGCGAGCGCTCGATCCTCGCGCAGCGCAGGCACGCTTGCATACGTCATCGTGGTCGGGCACAGGGTTCCATCCTCGACCTGCGCGTACAGGTAGTAGAACGCGGCACGCGCGGCATGCGCGCCCGGTGACGGCGCGGCCCACGGGCCTGCCGCGCCGCCGTGGCGTGCGAGATACGACATGAGCTCGTGATACGCCGGATGGAACTCGACGACGTCGCGGCGGTGCCCGGTCGCATCGAAGAGCGTTAGCACCGGTGGATTGCGATTCGCCGCGTCGGCGAGCGCGATCATCGCCGCGCTGCCGATCTCCCGGCCGCGCTCGACGAGCCCGTCGCGTGCGTGACCCGCGCCTTCGCGGCCCACCGCTTCCTGCAGCGCGGCATCCGCCAGGAACGGATTGAAATCGGCGAGGGGCGGTGTCTGGTTGACGACGTCGTGCGTGACCATGCAGCAGGAGTCTAGCGGTAAACTCGCTCTTCTTCCTCCACGGCAGCTCCCCATGAAGCGCACGGTCCTCGTCGCCGGCGTCGGCATGATCCCTTTCGCCAAGCCTGGCGCGAGTGCAACGTACCCGGCAATGGGTGCGTCCGCCGCGCGGGCGGCGCTCGACGACGCGCGCCTCGCGTACTCGCACGTCGAGCAGGCGTACGTCGGGTACGTGTACGGCGACTCCACCGCCGGCCAGCGCACGTTGTACGAGGTCGGCATGACCGGCGTGCCCGTGGTCAACGTCAACAACAATTGCGCCACGGGCTCGACCGCGCTGTTCCTCGCACGCCAGGCCGTGGAGAGCGGCGCCGCCGAATGCGCGCTCGCGCTCGGCTTCGAGCAGATGGCGCCCGGGGCGATCGGCACGCATTTCAACGACCGGCCCACGCCGTTCGACCGGTTCCGCGCGGAGGCCGAGGCCCTCGTCGGCATCCCCGACGTTCCGCTCGCGCTTCGCTACTTCGGTGGCGCAGGCATGGCGCACATGGAGCGCTACGGCTCCACGCTGCGAACGTTCGCGAAGATACGGGCGAAGGCGAGCCGCCACGCGTCCCGCAACCCGCTTGCGCTGCTGCGCAACGAGGTGACGGAGGACGACGTGCTCGCCTCGCCCGCATTGATCCCGGGCGTGATGACGCGCCTGATGGCATGCCCGCCTACCTGCGGCGCGGCGGCGGCGGTGGTCGTATCGGAAGACTTTGCACGCCGTCACGGCATTGCAACGAAAGTGCGCATCGCCGCGCAGGCGATGACGACCGATACGCCGTCGACGTTCGAGTCGCACGACATGATGCGGCTCGTCGGCTGCGACATGACGCGCGCGGCGGCTCGCGCCACGTACGAAGCGTCGGGCATCGGCCCCGGGGACCTCGACGTGGTGGAGCTCCACGACTGCTTCGCGCACAACGAGCTCATCTCGTACGAGGCCCTCGGGCTGTGCACGGAGGGCGAGGGCGCGCGATTCGTTGACGACGGTGACAACACGTATGGCGGCCGCGTCGTGACGAATCCGTCGGGTGGCCTCTTGTCCAAGGGCCATCCCTTGGGCGCGACGGGCCTCGCCCAATGCTTCGAGATCACGCAGCAGCTGCGCGGCACCGCCGATGCGCGGCAGGTCGAAGGCGCCCGGATCGGACTCGCGCACAACCTGGGTCTCGGCGGCGCATGCGTGACGACGCTGTTCCGCTCCGATTAGCCAAGCGCGCGATTTTTGCGCAGAATCGCGATTCTCGTTGCCCGCCGATAGGAATCGCCATGAAGTGGCTGTCGCAGCTCGCGGCCGTTGCCGCCCTTGCACTCGTCGTGTCGCCCGTTCTCGCGCAGACTCCGCCGGCCGATCCGTGGCCGCGCGTCGTCGACCTGACGACCGGCCAGGTGATGGTGTATCAGCCGCAGGTCACCGAGTGGGCGGGGAACCAGCTCACCATGCGTGCTGCGATGGCGTACAAGAAGGACAAGGCGGACGGCCAGGATTTCGGCGTGCTGATGGCGACCACGCGCACGCAAGTCGACCGCGCGGCGCGGACCGTCGTCTTCGAGGACATGCGCATCTCGAAGATCGACTTCCCGACGCTGCCCGATCGCGGCGCGAGCTTCGCCCCGGAGCTGACGAAGGCGTTTGCGGCGCAGGTGCGCACCATCTCGCTCGACCGGCTGCAGGCGTCGCTCGCGGCCAACGGCGTCAAGCCGACAGGCATGGAGGTCGCGAACAACCCGCCGCGCGTGATCGTGAGCGACGTGCCGGCGATCCTCGTTCCGGTCGACGGCACGCCGGTGCAGAAGCCGGTACCCGATTACTCGCGGTGGCAGCGCGTCATCAACACGCGCGCGCTGATCCTCAAGGGCGGGCTCGGTGACAGCTACTACCTCCACGTCTACGACGGGTGGCTCAGCGCAGCTTCGCTCGAGGGACCGTGGACACAGGCATCCGTCGGACCTTTCATCGCGCGCGACATCAACGCCATCGCGACCGCGCTTTCCAAGAACAACACCGTCGACCTCCTGACCGGCGGACCCAAGGCGGATCCCAAGCCGACGCTCGCCAACGGCGTGCCGGTGATCTACGTGTCGCAGACCCCGGCCGAGCTCATCGTGTTCCGTGGACAGCCCGATTTCGTCCCCATCGTCGGCACGCAGCTCCTGTGGGCGTCGAACACGACGAGCGACGTCCTGATCGACATCGCGACCAACAATTACTACGTGCTGCTCGCGGGCCGCTGGTTCCGCGGGCCCGGCGTGGCAGGCCCCTGGACGTTCGTGCCCAGCAACACGCTGCCCGCCGACTTCGCGAAGATTCCGTCCGCGTCGCTCGCGGGTGCCGTGCTTCCGACGGTCGCCGGGACGGCGCAGGCGCAGGCCGCCGCGATCGAAAACTCGATTCCGCAGACGGCGACGGTTCCGTTGAAGGGCGGACCGACCTTCACGCCGAACTTCGACGGCGCACCGCAATTCGTGCCCGTCGCCGGCACGCCGCTCACCTATGCGGCCAATTCGCCGGAGCCGATCATCCAGGTCTCGCCGAGCGCGTACTACGCTGTCACCGCCGGCGTGTGGTTCCGCGCGGCGTCCGTGACCGGCCCATGGGTCGTGGCGACCGAGGTCCCGAGCGTCATCTACACGATCCCGCCGTCCTCGCCCGTGCACTACGTCACCTACGTGAAGGTGTACGGCACGACGCCGGGCTACGTGTACGTCGGGTACACGCCGGGCTACATGGGCACGGTGCTGTCGCCGTACGGCACGGTCGTCTACGGCACCGGTTACGCGTACACGCCGTGGATCGGATCGGTGTGGTATCCGCCCCCCTACACGTATTCGGTCGCTGCCGCGCCCGTGTACAACCCGTACGTCGGCTTCACGTACGGCTTCGCAATGGGCCTTGCCACTGCGGCGTGGATGTACCCGTACTGGGGCGGCGCGTATTACCACCCGAATTACTGGGGCGGCTATCCGTGCTGCGGCAGCGCGAGCGCCAACGTGTACGGACACTGGGGAGCCACGACGTACTCGGGCACGCGCACGTGGTACGCGGGCGGCGGCGTCGCGGGCACCACCGCGAGCGGCTCGTACTACAACAGCCGCACCGGAACGTCCGGCAGCTACAACGCGGGCCGGCAGTACAACGCGTGGACGGGCAACGCATCGCGCGGCTACGACCGCACGGCGAACACGGCCGCGGGCGGTTCGGCCAACGTGGCGCGCGGCAGCAACTACAACGTCTACAGCGGCCAGCGCTCGACCGGGTCGAGCGTGAACGCGACGGGCGCCGGCGGCAGCACGTACCAGCGAACGGGCGCGACCACCGCAGGCCCCCAGGGCTACGCGCATGCCGGCGAAGGCTCGACGTACAACGCGAAGACCGGCAACACCAACAGCTGGGGGACCGCGAGCGTCGGCAACAACCACTACGCCGACGTCAACGGCAACGTGTACTCGAACACCGGCAACGGCTGGCAGCAGCACACTTCGTCGGGCGTTTCGTCCGCGAGCGGCGACACGTCGTGGGCCGACCGCGAATCGCAGGCCCGCAGCGGCGGCAGCGACTCGTTCGGCAGCGGCTTCGGCGGTGACCGTTTCGGGGGCGGCGACGGCGGCTTCGGCGGCGATCGTTTCGGCGGCGGCGGATTCGGCGGCGACCGCTCGTTCGGCGGTGGCGGCGGGGGCGGCTGGGGCGGCCGCTTCGGAGGCGGCGGCGGATTCGGCGGTGGCGGATTCCGCGGCGGGGGCGGCTTCCGGCGCTAGACGCGCCTCGTGGCGGCCGGCATCACCGGGGCGAAGGAGCGCTGGCGCAATGCGCGCCGGCGCATGGTCCGCAGGCTCGCGGACCGCGCCACGCGCCGGCGCATCCTGCTCGTGCTCGCGACGCTGGTCGCGATCGGCTTGCTTGCCGCCGTCAAGGGCATCATCGGCTACTACGTGTTCTCGTCGCGCTCGACGCGCATCGAAGTCGCGCTCACGGTCGTCGCTGCGGTCGCCGGCCTGTTCGCGCTGGGCGAGCGCAAGGTCGCGCGCTTCATCGAAGCACGCTTCAACAGGAACACGAAGCAGCACCGCGACGCGATCGCAGCACTTCGCGACGAGCTCTCCGAGATCGGCGAGCGTGGCGAGCTCGAGCGACGACTCGTTGCGCGATTCGACGCGCTCTTCGCGACGCGCGGCACCGTCCTGTACATGGAAGATGGCGAAGCCTATGTGCCCGTCGCGCACTCGCTCGAGCGCGAGCCCGCACAACTGGGAAGCGACGACCCTCTCGTGAGCGCGTTGCGCACGTCGCACGGGCCGGTGGTTCCTGCCGATGCGGGCGCGCAGACCGATGCCCCGCTCGCCTGGCCGTTGCGGGCACGCGGTCACATGATCGGCATCCTGGTCGCGGGCGAGCACGATTATCTCGAGAGCTTCGACGCTTCCGAGATCGAGGCGGTGCAGTCGCTGGCGGACAACGCCGCCGCGAACCTCGCGTTCATCGATCCCTCGCTCACCGCGCACCTCTTTCACACGCCGAACAACCTGCCGCCGCTCGCGAGCAGCTTCGTCGGCCGTGAACGCGAGCTCGCCGAGTGTCGCGAGATCCTGTCCGCAACGCGGCTCCTGACGCTCACGGGATTCGGCGGCGCCGGCAAATCGCGCCTCGCGCACGAGATCGCGCGTCATGCGCTGCCGTCGCATCGCGGGGGCGTGTTCTGGATCGACCTCGCGGATGCGCACGACGAAGCGCATGTCGTGTCTGCGATCGCCGCCGTGCTCGGTGTCACCGACACCGATCAGGCCGTCGCAGCGATCGTGCGCCGGATGGGCAATGCCGACGTCCTCCTCGTGCTCGACACGTGCGAGCACGTGCGCGCCGCCGTCGCCCGCCTCGCGGGTTTGCTGCTCCATGAATGCCCAAGCGTGCGCATGCTGTTGACGAGCCAGTCGCCGGTCGGCATTGCCGGCGAGCGCGACTTCGCCGTGCCGCCGCTGGCGACCGGCCCCGAAGGCGCCGACGCTGCTTCGAGCGACGCGGTGCGCCTGTTCGTCGACCGCGCGCGCGCCGTCGTCCCGGGCTTCGCGCCCGATGCCGACGCGATACGGGACATCGCCGCAATCGTCGAAGCGCTCGACGGCATGCCGCTCGCCATCGAGCTCGCCGCCGCACGCACGAAGGTCATGTCGGTGTCGGCAGTGCGGGCGCATCTGAATGAATCGCTCAAGCTGCTGGGCGGCGGCGACGCCGCCGATGCCCGGCACCGGACGATGCGCGCGTCGCTCGCGTGGAGCTACGAACCGCTGATCGAAGCGGACCAGGCGCTGCTGCGGAGGCTGTCGGTGTTCGCCGGGGGATTCACGCTCGACGCGGCGGCGGCCGTGGGCGCCAACGCGGCCGACGCGCTCGACGTGCTCGACCCCATCGCACGGCTCGCCGAAGCGTCGCTGCTGCTCGTCACGCGGCGTGGAGAAGAAGAGCCGCGCTATCACTTGCCCGAGACGCTGCGGCAGTTCCTCGCCGAACTGCTCGCCCGCGATGGCGATGCGCAGGAGATCCGCAAGCGTCACGCGCTTTGGTTTCTCGATCTTGCACGCCGCGAGGCGGCGGCGCTCGAACGCGGCGACACCGCCGAAGCCAGGGCGCTCGCGCTCGCGCGACTCGACGCCGAGAGCGCGAATTTCACGGCCGCCCATCGCTGGTGCATGCAGTCTCCGGACGCTTCCCTCTCGCTCGAGCTTGCGCACGCGCTGGTCGGCTATTGGCGCGACCGGGGACTCGCCGTTCGTGGCCTGGCCCGCGTCCGCGATGCGCTGGCTCATCCGGCGTGCGAGCAATCGCCTGGCTTGCGCGCCGAACTCATCACGGACGCCGCGCTTCTCGAGAACGCGCCCGCGTAGGTCCCGTTACTATGCTTCTGGCATACTCGCCGTATTGCCGCGCACGACCGGCGCCCTGCCGTCGCACTCTCTCGAGATGAACGACACAGTGATGGAACGACTCGGCCGCTACCAGATCCGCGAGATCATCGGGGAAGGTGCGATGGCGTGCGTGTACAAGGCGTTCGATCCCGAGATCAATCGTCCGCTCGCGATCAAGCTCCTGAAGGCGCAGCTTCGCCTCGACGGCGAATACCGCAACCGGTTCCTCCGCGAGGCCAAGGGCGCAGGCGTGCTCTCGCATCCGAACATCGTCACGGTGTTCGACGTCGGCGAGGACCAGGGCCATCCGTACATCGCGATGGAGCTCGTCGAAGGCGGCACGCTCGCCGAGGAGATCAAGGCGAGCAAGCCGCTGTCGACGCAGCAGATCGTCGAGATCGGCATCCAGCTCGCGCGCGCGCTCGACTACGCGCACAAGCGCGGCATCGTTCATCGGGACGTCAAGCCCGGCAACATCATGCGGCTCACCGACAGCAACACGATCAAGGTTGCGGACTTCGGCATCTGCCGCATCGACGGCTCGGAAGCGGGCGACGCCACCCAGCAGACGCAGATCGGCAACGTGCTCGGAACGCCGCACTACATGTCGCCCGAGCAGGTGATCGGCGAGAAGGTGGACTCGCGCTCCGATCTCTTCTCCGCCGGCGTCGTCATGTACCAGCTCCTGACCGGCCACCTGCCCTTCGAGGGCGACACGCTGATCAGCGTCGCCTACAAGATCACCAAGACGGACCCGCCCTCGCTCGACAAGATCAGGAGCGACCTGCCGCTGTCGCTGCGGCGCGTGATCGAGCGTGCGCTCAAGAAGCAGCCCGACAAGCGATTCCAGACGGGCGAGGAATTCGCTCAGGCGCTGCTCGGCGTGCAGCACGAGCTCGCCGACGAGGCCGAGAAGAAGGGTCGCACGCGCGGCATCCCGATGGCCGTCCGCTGGGCGCTGACGATGGCCGCCGTCGTCGTCATCACGATGACGGTGACTGCGACGATCCTGTACAAGCAGCAATACGCGGCGATGATGGACCAGGTGAAGGACTACGGCGGCTCGCTCGCCAAGTTCACGGCGACGCAGATGGCCGTGCCTCTCTTGTCGGAGGACTGGGCGGCGATGGACGTCTTCGTGCAGGAAGCGCTCGGCAGGCAGGAGAACTTCAGCTACATGAGCGTCGTGGACTACGAAGGCGTGGTGCGCGCGAGCAACGTCGCCGCGCAGGCGAACCAGAAGTACGCGCCGCCGCAGGCGACGCCCGTCTCGTCGCAGGATCCGCAGGTCACCGTGCAGAGCCACAAGATGCCCGACGGCCGACAGGTGCTCGACTTCGCGGCGCCGGTGCTGTTCCAGGGCAAGACCATCGGCGGCGTCCACGTCGGCATCTACGAGGCTCCGCTCACCGCCGTCGCGAATCTCGTGCTCGTGCTGCTCGCGATCCTCACGTTCGTCACCGTCGCAGCCGTGGCCGGCGGCACGTACCTCCTGGCGCAGCGCCTCTCGATGCCCGTGCGCGTGCTCAAGAACTCACTTGCGGAGCTCGCCAACGGCCGTCTCGACTACCGCATCGCGGAGACGCGCAAGGACGAGTTCGGCGAGCTCTACGCGGAATTCGACAAGACGGCGGCCGCGCTCGAGCGGCGGTACGAAGAGCCCCCCGCGCCGTCGACGTTGTCCAAGCATCTCACCGAGGGGCTTTGATGCGGCGGAACGTTCCTGCGCGGCTCGTCGGCGCGGCGCTCCTCGCATTGGTCGCGAGCTGCGCCACGCCCCCGCCCCCGCCGCCCGAGCAACCGTCCCCGGTGCCGCCTGCGGTGGACCCGGGGCCGGTGGTCGGACGCGACAACGACTACGTCATCGTGTCGGCGCGCAGCGGCGAGACGATGGCATCGCTCGCCGAGCGCTATCTCGGCGACGCCGGCAAGGCGTGGTGGATCGCGCAGCTCAACAACGCGAGCACGGTGCGCGAGGGACAGATCGTCGTCGTCCCGTTGCGCCAGCGCAATCGCGATCGGCGTGTTCGCCAACGGCTACCAGACGGTGCCGATCCTCTGCTACCACCGATTCGGCACGAAGACGTCGAAGCTCAACGTCACGCCCGCGGCGTTCGAGCAGCAGATGGAATGGCTCGCGCGCAACGGCTACACCGTCGTCACCCTCGCGCGGCTTGCGCGCTTCCTCGACGGGAAGGAAGCGCTTCCGGCGAAGTCGGTCGCGATCACCATCGACGACGGCTATCGCTCGTCCTACGAGATCGCATATCCCATCCTCAGGAAATACGGCTTTCCCGCGACGGTCTTCCTGTACACCGACTTCGTCGGCGCCTCCGATGCGATGACGTGGGCGCAGATGAAGGACATGACGTCCTCCGGCCTCGTCACCATCCAGCCGCATTCGAAGTCCCATGCCAATCTCACGCAGCGGCTGCCCAACGAAACGGACGCCCGTTACCGGGACCGCATCCGCCGCGAGGTGGACGCGCCGGTGACGGTGATCAAGGAGCGCCTGGCCGAGCCGATCTTCGCGTTCGCTTACCCGTACGGCGACGTGAACGAGTACGTCGTCGACCTGCTGGTCAAGGACAGCGTCGGCCAGGGCGTCACGGTGACGCCGGGCGGCAACCCTTTCTACGCCTATCCGTACATGCTTCGCCGCACGATGATCTTCGGCAACGACGACCTCGACGCGTTCAAGGCGAAGCTCGTCACGTTCGTGCGCACGGGCGCGCGCACGCCATGACCGCGCGGCTCCTGGTTGCGGCGGCGCTCGCCGTCGCGGGCTGCGCGCAGGTGCCCGCCGACCGACCGCCCGTGCAGGCGCCGGCGCCGGCCGCGACGCTGCCGCCTGCGAATCGCTCGGTGGCCGACGCCATCGCGCGGCACCGCAAGCTCGCCGACGATGCGCGTCGCACCGGAGATCTCGCGACGGCCGCCCAGCATCTGCAGATCGCGACCGCTGCTCGCGCCGGACGATCCCTCGCATTCGCGCGAGCTTGCAGCCGTGCGCGCGGCCATCGACAAGGACGTGCGCGACAACGTGCTCACCGGCACGGCGGCGATGAGTGCGGGCGAGCTCGACCGCGCGAACGCCGCGATGCTGCGCGCGCTCGCGCTCGACCCGTCGCAGCCGGACGCGGCCAGGGCGCTGCGCGAGATCGACCGTCGCCGGCTGACGCGCATCCAGGCCGACAAGGCGGCCAGGGCGACGCAGCAGGGCGAGGCGGTCGCGCGAAGCTCCAGCCCGCGGACGCAAGGCGAGGCGAACGACGGATTCGACATCGACCAGGCGATCGAGATGCTGAAGGCGGGCGATGCCAGCAACGGCCTGAGGGATTTGCGGGCGTACGTCGAGGCGAACCCCGCCAATCGCGCGGCGCGCCAGCGCATCGGCAACGCGGTTGCGGACCGCGCGCGCGAGCTCGAGGACCAGGGCGCCCGCGAGCAGGCGGCGACGCTCTACGACCAGGCGGTATCGCTGCGCGGCGACGGCAACGCGCCGTGGGCCGCGCGCATGACGTCGCTCAAGAAGAAGCTGTCGCTCGAGTACCTCGACAAGGGCACCCGGGTGTATCGGACGAATCTCGCCCAGGCCATCGCGTTGTTCGAGACGAGCGTCAAGTACGATCCGTCGAACACGCAGGCGTCGATCAAGCTCAGCGAAGCGAAGGTCGCGCGCGAAAAGCTCGAGAAGATCAAGTAACGCGAGATGCGACGACGGCGCAATCGCGAAGCGATTGCGAGTCACGCGAGTTGCGGACGCTTACTTGGCGCCGAACTTTTCGTTCAGCTTCTTGCGCAGATCGATCGCGCGCTCGCGCTCGAGCTTCGCTTTCTGGTTGCCGGGCTCCAGCGCGAGCACGCGGTCCCACTTGTTGATCGCCTCGTCGAGGTTCTGCCGCTGGAACGCTTGCGCGGCCTCGCGCTCGTAGCGCCGCGCGAGCTGGCTGCGCGTCGCATCGCGCTGGGCCACCGCGTCCCGGTTTCCCGGGTCGCGCATCGCCGCCTCGCGATACGCGTCATACGCGCCTTCGAGGTTGCCGGCCTTGGTCAGGTCCGCGCCCTGCTGCATGAGCTGCATCGACGCGCTGCGCGGCGTGGCCGATTCCGGCGACGCGGCCTTCGCCGCTTCGTCCGCGGGTTCCGGTGACGGCGCGGGCGCGGCCGGCTTGGGCGTGCCCGGTGCCGGCGCGCGGCCGGGCACCTTGATCACCTGCCCCGCCGCGAGCTTGCTCGGATTGGAAATGTCGTTGTACTTGGCGAGGATGTGGAACTTGTAGCGGTCGCCCAGGAATTGCTGGGCGATCTTCGACATCGAGTCGTCGCGCTGCACGGTGTAGCGGAAGAAGGTGGGACCGAGCTCCTTCTGCGCATCCGCCTTGATCTGCTCCATGAGCTTCTTCGCAAGGTCGCTCGACGGATCGAGCGTCAGCGCCTGCTCGAGCAGCTTCTGGGCGGCGGCCTCGTCGCCGTTCTGCAGCTGGCTGATCGACTCGATGGTGAGCTTTTGCGCCGCGGCCTTCGCCTGCGCGGGGCTGAGTTGCGGCTCCGGAGGCGGCGCGGGCTTGACGGGCTCCGGCGGCGGCGCGACGGGCGCCGCAGGCGGCGGCGCCGGAGCCGGCTTCGGCGGCTCGGGTGTAGCGCACCCGGCCGCGAGAATCACGGCGATCAGAAGCGGAAGCGCGACGCGCGCGGCAGGCACGAGAGCTTGTGTCATGTCATGAGCCATGGAACCGGCGACCTGGCCAAATGGTAACCATGGTGCGCCGGCGGGAAAACGCGAATATTGCACACGTATCGTCCGTTTATACAACTTTCGTCGCGTCCGGGTCCTCCGGGGCCGCGTCCCGGCAGAACACGGCGAGCGCGGAAAAGTTGTCCTGCTCGCGGCCTCCGCGGCGCACGACGTCGTCGACCATCTCCCGCAGCCATCCCGCAGCCGTGCTCTCGTGCGACAGCGCGGCGAGCATCGTCGACTCGTCGACGTATTCCCAGAAACCGTCGGTGCACAGCAGGAAAACGTCGCCCGCGCGGATCGGGAAACGCGACGTCCCGATCGCCGCCGCGAACGCCTCGTTGTGGCCGAGTGCTGCGAACAGCTTGCTGCGCTCGGTCGACTTGCGGATCGCGGCCTGCGCGAGGTAGCCCGCGTCGACCATCTTCTGCACCACGCTGTGATCCTTCGTCTGCGCGACGATGGCGCCTTCGCGGAAGCAATACAGCCGCGTGTCGCCCACGTGGCCCCACACCGCGAAGTTGTGAACGCTGTCGATGGCGAGCACCGTTGCCGTTGCGCGCATGCCAGCGAGCTCGGGACGCGCAGGTTGCTGGGCGACGATCGCGTGGTGCGCGGACGTCAGCGCCGCGTCGATCGCCTCGCCGGAGCAATCGGGTGCTTCGCGAAACGCAGTCAGGATGACGCGCACCGCGATCTTCGACGCGACGTCGCCCCCGCCGTGCCCGCCGGCGCCGTCGCTCACGACCGCGAAGCATCCGCCGCCACCGGTCCAGAAGCCGCACGCGTCTTCGTTGCGCTCGCGTCCGCCGGGATTGGACAACACCGAGACTTCGAGCTTCATCCGGGCCCCTGCGTCGACGCGTCGCGTGGCGAAGCGCTCCGGGTCTTTTCCTGGTACGCGCGGAGGAACTCCTCGCCGAACAGGAAGTGGAAATCGGTCTCGGCTTCACGCGAGATCTGGCCGTACAGCTCCTCGTAGAGGTTCCACAGCTTTGCGCGCTGGTTCATCGCGAGGAACGAGCCGCCCCCCGCATTCTCGAGGAGCCGCGCCTCGAGCTTCGCGGGATCGAAGCGCGCGAGCACCGCGGCGAGCGCTGCCTGCATTCCCGCGACGAACCCTTCCTGGTGCGAGCGCAGGCTCTCGCGCGCGTCGACGAGGCTGCGCTGCGGCGACATGAAACCCTGGCCGCGGGGCATCAGGAGATGCGAGATCGCCGCATCGAGGTCCGGCGAGAACTTGAGCGGATTGTTGTCGTTGGCGACGATCACCGTGGCATCCGCACGGACTTCGCGCTTGGCGTGCGCGCGCGCCGCCAGCAGGTCGAGCACGCCGCGCATGGTCTCGCGCATGATCGAGCCGACGTCGCGCATGAGGTCGGACGTGAGCCCGCCTGGAATGGCGAGGTCGGGCACGCCCGCGCCGCGCAACAGCGCGGCCAGCAGCGGATCCTGCGTCGCCGACGCGGGGCGCGCCGCCTGTGCGGTCGGTTGCGCCGGTGCAGGCGTGAGGGCCCTGGCGCCTATCGGCAACGGTGCGTCCGCGCCGTCCGGCTCGGGCACGATGATCGTGGCGATGCGATCCTGCGCCACCGGCGTGCCGTCTTCGCGCCACGACAGCATCGCGCCTTCGCGCAGGATCGTCGTCTCGTCGTCCGCTTCGATGTCGACGCGCGTCACGTCGATGCGCATGGTGTAGGCGCCGATGCGCATCTCGTCGCCGGCCGCCAGCGGGTGATCCCGCCCCTTGCCGACCGGACGGCCGTTGACGACGACGGGGACGGTGGTCCCGTGGTCGCGGAGGAAGAACTTGCCGCCCTGGTGCGACACCACGGCATGCGTACGCGAAATGATGCGCTCGGGATCGGGCAACAGCAGCGTGCTGTCGGGCGAGCGGCCGATCGTGCCGCCCTCCTCGCGGAACTCGGCGACGGCCGGCGCATCGACCGGGGCGTCCTTGAACTGCACAACGGTGATGATCAGCATGCGCGGAGCATCGCGTGCCGCGCGCGGACTCGTCAAGTAGGTCTGGCACAATGCGGGCGGGATTTCTCCTTCATCGCAACACATGTCCGAATCCGCCCACCACGCGCATCGCGCTGCCGCTCCGCGCAACGCAGCAGAGTTTGCGCGCGAGATCGGCGCGGGCATCTCCGCCGCGTTCGTGTTGCTTGCGATGATGTTGCCGCTGGGGCTCATCGCGTTTGCGCCGGCGGGCTCGTACGCGGTCGAGGCGGGCCTGCGCGCGGCGCTCGCCGCCGCCATCTTCGGCAACCTCACCGCCTTCGTGCTGAGCGGCGCGCTGCTGCCGAACGAAGTGCCGCGCGCCTCGTCGGTGTTCCTGTTCTCGGCGTTCATCCTCCGGTTGTGGAAGGACCACCCCGTGGTGGAGGACGTGATCTTCCTCGCCGCGCTGTGCCTCGTGGTGACGGGCGTCATCCAGATCCTCTTCGGCCTCCTGCGCCTCGGCAACATCGCGCGCTTCGTGCCCTATCCCGTGGTCGCGGGACTGATGACCGGTCTCGCGATCTCGCTCATCTGGTACGAGATTCCCGAGGTGCTCGGCACGCACGGCGGTGGCGGCGGCGACGCCGGCGCCGCGGACGCGCATCACGGCGTCAACGGGTGGACGGTGCTCGTGGGAATCGCCACGATCATTGTATTCGTGCTCGTGCGGCGGCGGTGGCCGTCGTCGCCGTCGAAGCTCATCGGCCTCGCCGCCGGCACCGCCGTTGCCGCTGTCATCACGCTCGCGATTCACGCCGACGTCGGCCCGCGCGTTCCATTCCTCGGCAAGCTGCCCCTTCCCGATGCCTTGCTCCCGTTGTTCGGTCCCGACGGCATCGCACTGGCCATGAAGTTCGGCTACGACCTCGCGGTCACCGCGCTCGCGATCGCGGTCGTCGGATCGCTCGACAGCCTGCTCGCGGCGGTAGGCGAGGCCGACGGCCCGCTCGACACGGCGCACCATCCGAACCGCCTGCTTGTGGCACTCGGCTGCGGCAACATCGTCTCGTCGCTGTTCGGCGGCGTGCCGGTGGCGTACTCCTCGCATCACGCGATCACGACGCATCACGCGGGCGGGTGGAAGCTCGTCTCGAGCGCGGCGACGACGGTCACGCTCGTCGTGCTGCTCCTGTACGGCGCCCCGCTCCTGCAGCTCATTCCCGTCGCGGCACTGTCCGCGATGATGCTCGTCATCGCGGTCGGACTCATCGACCGCTGGGCCGGGTCGACGATCGACCGCCTGCGCCGCGGCCGTTACGACAACGAGCTCGTCGTGAACATGTCGCTCGTGATCCTCGTCGCGGCCGTCACCGTCGTGTTCGGCCTGGTTGCCGCCGTGATCACCGGGCTCATCCTTTCCATGGGCCTGTTCCTCGCGGTGATGAACCGCTCGCTCATCCGCTCCGTGCAGACGGCCGCGACGCGCGGGTCGCGGCGCGTGTATCCACCGGAGCATGCGAGCCTGCTGCGCGTCGAAGGCCATCGCATCAAGCTCCTCGAGCTCGACGGCGCGATCTTCTTCGGCACCGCCGACCGCCTGGGATTCGAGGCGCTGCGCGCAGCGCAAGGCGCGCAGATGCTCATCATCGACCTGCGGCGGGTCACCATGATCGACGCGTCGGGCGCGCTCATGCTGAGCAAGCTGTCGCGCCTTCTCGCCGAGGAGGGCGTGACGATGCTCCTCGCGCACATCTCGGCGACGAGCAAGCTCGGCCGCGCGCTGACCGGCGCCGGCGTGTTCATGCAGCGTCATCACAACGACTGGTTCCACGACGCCGACCGCGCGCTCGAGTTCGCGGAGCAGCGACTGCTGGCCGACGCACGCGCGACGAACAACGAGCAGGAGATGGCCATCGGCGACTTCGCGCTGATGGCAGGACTCACGCCGGAGGAGCAGGCGTTCGTCAAGCCGTACCTCGATCGCCAGCTGTTTGCGGCACGCGCGGCGCTCTACCACGACGGACAGCTCGGCGACCGCCTCTACCTGCTCGCGCGCGGCGCGGTCACCATCGTTGCCGGCGATGTCGACGTGAAGGGCAAGCACCGTCGCGTCGTCACCCTCGCGCCCGGCGTCATCTTCGGCGAGTCCGCGATGATCGAGGGCGGCACGCGATCGCACACGGCGGTCGCGGAGGGCGAGGTCGTCACGTACAGCCTTTCGCGCGCCAACCTCGACACGATCTACGCGCGCAACCCGGACCTGTACCGGCGCATCGTGCTCAACATGGTGTCGCACATGTCGGGGCTTCTGCGGATGACGACGACGATCCTGCGGGATGCGAGCGAGACCGTGGAGTAGGAGACCCTTACGCGAGCTGCGTCTTGTCGGTCGTGCTCGCCGTCGAGTACGCCCGCCGGAATTCCCGCTCGAACATCGACCAGAAGTCCTCCTTCGCGTCGCGCGCGAGGTCTTCGTAGATGTCGAGCAGCAGCTCCCACTGCCTCGCCTTGCGGTTGCCGGGCAGGAACTTGTCGAGCGCCCCGCCCTGCAGGCGCTCGTCGAACGCGGACGGGCTGAAGCGCGCGAGCAGGCTTGCCAGCGCCGCCTGGATGCCGGCGGCAAGGCCGCGATCGTGGGCGCGCAGGTCGTCGTAGGCGTCGGACACCGCGCGAACGGGACTCATGAGGTCCGCCCGCTCCGGGGCCAGCAGGTGACGCAGGGCCACCTCCACGTCCCATGCCGCCTTGAGCGGATTCACCGCCCGCGGCCCGATGATCGTCATTTCCGCGTGAATGCTGCTCTTCGCCTGCGCGCGAAGTCGCAGCATCTCGATCGTGCATGCGGTCATCTCGCGCAGCAGCCGGCCGATGAGCTCCATCGACTTCTCGTCGACGGGTCCCGCGAGCTTGAGATCCGGAAGGCCGAGGCCGCGCAGCAGCGACTGCGTGAGCTCGCGACGCCGGGCGTCGTCGTCAGGCGCCCCGGCGACTGCCGCCGCTGGCTGGTCGTTGCGCGTTCCGGAAGGTTGCTCCATCGCCCCCGAGTTTACCCGACCGGCGTCGCGAGAGGGGATTGCGGTCCGCGCCTTGGCGGAGTAACCTCTAGTCCTCTAGATGAGTAAATCACGCGACAGGGCAAGGCTGCCGGCTCGACCCGCACCCGCAGCGCTGGTGCACGAGCCCGGGCGCAGCCGGTATTCGGTGCTCGCCGAGGCGCTGCGCGCCCATGTCATGCGCGGCGAATGGCCGCCGGGGGTCGCGATCCCCGCCGAGCAGACGCTCGCCGAGCAGCATGGCGTCGCCCTCGGCACCATGCGTCGCGCGCTGGAGGTGCTCGCCGCCGACGGACTCATCGAGCGCATCCACGGTCGGGGCACGTTCGTGCGCAGCGGGATCTCCGGGCCGACCATGCTGCGGTTCTTCCGCTTCCAGAGCGACGACGGGCAGGTGCCGAGCTCGCGGATCGTCACGAGGCGCCGCGTGGTCGCGCCGTCCGAGGTTGCGCGTTCGCTCGGCGCAGGCCGCGGGGACGAAGCGCTGCATCTCCTTCGCGTGCGCTCGCTCGGAGGCGTCCCTTGCCTCGTCGAGCAGATCTGGCTGCCGCTGCCGCAGTTCAGGGAGCTCGAGCGTGGCGGCACCGAGGGGTGGGGCGACCTCCTCTATCCGCTCTACGCCGAGCGCTGCGGCATACGAGTGCACCGCGCGCTGGAGGAAATCCGCTTCGACACGCTCGCCGCGGCGAACGCGCGCCATCTCGCGCTTCCGCCCGGGCATCCGTGCGCACTCATCACCCGCGCAGCGTTCGACATCGTCGGACATTGCGTCGAAGTCCGGAAGACGCGAGGCGATGCGCATGCCTTTCGCTACACGATCACACTCACCTGACGGAGTCGCATGATGATGTCTCGCATCGCCGCAGTTTTCGTCCACGCGCTCGCCGGGACCGTCCTGTCGGCCGCGACCGGCGTCGCATCGGCGGCGGTCGCCGGCGGCAAGCCGATCACGCTGGTCGTCTCGTACGCGCCGGGCGGCGGCGCCGACCTCATGGCGCGGCTGATCGCGCCCAAGATGTCCGAGGCGCTCGGCCAGACGGTGATCGTCGAGAACAAGCCGGGTGGCGCAGGTCAGATCGCCGGTGCTTACGTCGCCAAGGCCGCGCCCGACGGCGCGACGCTCCTGGTGGACGCCTCCAGCTTCGCCGTCGTGCCGAGCCTGTATCCGAAGATGCCGTACGACGCTGCCAAGGCGTTCACGCCGATCGCGGTTCTCGCGCTGTTTCCCAACGTGCTCGTCGCGAATCCGGCATTCGCGGCGAAGAACGCGCAGGACGTCGTCAGCATGGCGAAGGCGAAGCCGGGCAGCGTCGCCTATGCGTCGTCCGGCAACGGCTCGGCGCAGCATCTTGCAGGCGCACTGTTCGAGCAGGTCAGCAAGACCGACATGATGCACGTCCCCTACAAGGGCGGCGGTCCGGCGATGCTCGACGTGATGGGCGGACAGGTCCCGCTGTTCTTCGCGAACCTCGCCTCCGCGTCGGGGCACATCAAGAACGGCAAGCTGCGCCCCATCGCCGTCACCAGCGGCAAGCGGTCCGCTGCGCTCGCCGACGTGCCGACCATCGCCGAGTCGGGCATCGCGGGCTACGAAGTGTACGAGTGGAATCCGGTGCTCGCCCCCGCAGGCATCAGCGACGATACGAGGAAGCAGCTCGTGGCGGCCATTGCCAAGGCGATGGCGGCGCCCGATGTCCGCGAGCGCATCGCGGCGCTCGGCGGCGAGCCGTTCCCGGGCGGACCTTCGGAGGCCGCGAAGTTCCTGGATGATCAGCGGCAGCTGTGGTCGAAGGTCGTCCAGGAGCGCGGCATCAAGCCCGAATGAGCGTCGGATCGCGCAACCCGCCGGGCTGGGACTGCCACGCGCACGTCTTCGACGCGGCGGCCGCCGCCGTGCCCGGGCACTATGCACCGCCCGAGCGCCCGCTCGCGATGCTCGAGGCAGTCGCCGCTCGCCATGCGATCTCGCACATCGTCCTGGTCCAGCCCAGCGTGTACGCAACGGACAATTCGGTCATGCTGTCCGCCCTTCGCGCGAACCCGGGGCCTCACCGGGGCGTCGTCGTCATCGACGCCGGCGTCACCGACGCGGAGCTGCGCGACATGCACGAACTCGGCGTGCGAGGCGTGCGATTCAACATGGTGTCGCCCGTCGGCAACGGCGCCGACATGCTGGACGCGCTCGCCCCGCGCCTTCGCGACATCGGGTGGCACGTCCAGTGGTACGTCGCGCCCGAGCACCTCGCTTCCGTCGCGGCGCTGCAGGCGCGCCATCGGCTCGTCTTCGTCCTCGACCACGTCGCCGGCCTGACGCCCGCGGCCGCGCGCGATCCCGGCTCGTGGTCGTCCCTCGAGCGAGTCGCCGGCGCGGGCGGCTGGGTCAAGTTGTCCGCGTGGTATCGTCTTGGCGCTGTGGCCCCGTATGTCGACCTGGACGACGTCGTTGCGCGGGCATACCGGCTGTTTGGTTCCCACTGCGTCTTCGGCTCCGATTGGCCGCACACATGGTTTCTTTCAGAGAAATCCGACACGCGCCCGCCCGAGTACGGCGACCTGCTGCACGCATTGGATCGCGCGCTCGGCGACGATGCAACGCGCGTGCTTCGCGAAAACCCCACCCGCCTGTACGCATGACGCGCTCGCGCTCGCCCACACCTACCTGGGAATGCACATGACAAACGCCGGCCCGGCCAAGATACCTGCGACCCTCATCCCCGGCGACGGCGTCGGCCCCGAGATCACCGAATCCGTCGTGAGCATCCTCGATGCGCTCGGCAGCCCGTTCGCGTGGGACGTGCAGGAAGGCGGCAATGCGGCCGTCGCCAAGGTCGGCGACCCCCTGCCCCCGCCGCTGCTCGACAGCATCCGGCGCACGCGCCTCGCGCTGAAGGGACCGCTGACGACGCCTGTCGGAGGCGGATTCCGCTCGGTCAACGTGCGGCTTCGCGAGGAGTTCAAGCTGTACGCCAACGTCCGGCCGGCGCGCACGATCATTCCCGGCGGCCGTTACGACGACATCGACATCGTGCTGATTCGCGAGAACCTCGAGGGACTTTACGTCGGGTTCGAGCATTACATTCCCATCGACGGCGACCCGCACGCCGCGGCCATCTCGTCGGGCGTGAACACGCGTGCGGGGTCGCGCCGGATCGCGGAATACGCGTTCGACTACGCCGTCCGGAAAGGCCGCAAGAAGGTCACCATCGTCCACAAGGCGAACGTGCTGAAGGCGCTGACGGGCATCTTCCTCGACACGGCGAGGGACGTCGCCAAGCGTTACGAAGGCCGCGTCGCGCACGACGACCGCATCGTCGACGCGTGTGCAATGCAGCTCGTGCTCAATCCGTGGCAGTTCGACATGATCGTCACGACCAACCTCTTCGGCGACATTCTCTCCGACGAGATCGCCGGCCTGGTCGGCGGCCTCGGCATGGCACCCGGGGGAAACATTGGTGAGGGCGCCGCGATCTTCGAAGCGGTCCACGGATCGGCGCCGGACATCGCGGGCAAGGGTATCGCGAACCCGACCGCGTTGCTGCTCGCAGCCGCCATGATGCTCGACCACGTGGGCAAGACAGGCGAGGCGGACCGCATGCGCGACGCCATCAATCGCGCGCTGAACGAGGACAAGGTACGGACGGGCGATCTCGGCGGCAAGGCGACGACGAAGGAATACACGCAGGCGATCCTGCGGCGGCTCGCATGAGGCGACAGCGGTGATTGCGCAAACAAGGAGGAGCACATGCGTTACAGGCAATGGATGCGCGAAGCGGCGCTCGTGGCAATGGTTGCGGCGTGCGGCGTGGCGCCGGCAACTGCCCAGCAGGACTACCCGAACAAGCCGATCGTGCTGGTCGTGCCCTTTGCGCCCGGCGGCAGCTCCGAGTTTCTTTCGCGCCTGATCGGCGCCAAGCTCACGGAAGCGTGGAAGCAGCAGGTCGTCGTCGAGAGCCGGCCGGGCGGCGCCGGCAACATTGCGATGGACGCCGTGCAGCGCGCGAAGCCCGACGGCTACACGCTGATCCTGGGCCACGTCGGCACGCTCGCCGTCAATCCCGCGATGTTCCCGAAGCTTCCGTACGACCCGGACAAGGGATTCGTTCCCGTCACGATGATCGCGACCGTGCCGTCCTTGCTCGTCGTGAACCCGAACGTGCCTGCGAAAGACTTCAAGGAGTTCATCGCCCTCGCAAAGGCCAAGCCCGGGACGATCTACTACGGCTCGGCGGGCAACGGAAGCTCCGGCCACCTCGCCATGGAATACCTCAAGCAAGCCGCGCACATCGACGTCGCGCACGTGCCATACAAAGGCACGGGACCGATGATCACGGATCTGCTCGGCGGCCAGACGCAGGCGACGTTCACCGGCGCCACGCCGCTCATGCCCCACATCAAGCAGGGAAAGCTGCGTCCGATCGCCGTTGGTAGCGCTAAGCGCATCGCCGCGCTGCCGGACGTGCCGACCGTCGCCGAGGCCGGCATCGCGGGCTTCGAAACCTCGCAGTGGTATGGCATCCTCGCACCAGCGGGGACTCCCGATGCCATCGTTCGCAAGCTGTCCGCAGAGATCAACCGCATTCTCAAGACGCAGGAAGTCATCGATCGCCTCGCCGCCGACGGCTCGATTCCGCAAGGGTCCACACCCGAGGAGTTCGCCAAGTTCATCGCGGGCGAGAAGAAGCGCTGGGGCGCGGTCGTCAAGACGGCGAACATCAAGCCGGAATGAGCGAACGGCCAGAGTATGATCGACGCCGTTTCGCGTGACGTGCACGAAGACATGAACATCGCGATGCGCGCAGGCCGCATCGCGAACCGGGGAGAGGGCCGCGACATCCGGCCCCCGCATCGCGTCTACAAGAAGGAGGAAAAGTGATCCGTAACCAGAAGGACTTTCGGCGCCGGCATCTTGTACCTAGCGTTCGGGGCGGTCGGTTGGTACATCGCGCGTGATTACGGAATGGGCCAGGCGTCGCGCATGGGCCCAGGCTATTTCCCGACTGTTCTTTCGTGCTTGCTCATGGCCTTCGGGGCCGCGGCCGTCATCCGGTCGTTCATCGGCAAGGAGGGCGAGAAGGTAGGCGCGTTCAACTGGAAGGGGGTCGGCTACATCTGCGGCGCCACGGCGCTCTTCGGCTTCCTCCTCACTACCGCCGGCCTCGTCATCGCGCTCGTTGCGCTTTCGGTCGTGAGCGCAGCGGCGAGCCATTACTTCAAGTTCGAGTGGAAGGCGGTCGGCGCGCTGATCCTGCTCGTCGTGTTCTGTGCGCTCGTGTTCGCCAAAGGCCTCGGTGTACCGATGCCGCTGCTCGGCACCTGGTTTGGCGGCTAAGGGAGACGACGACCATGGAACTTCTCGGCAACCTGTGGATCGGCGCACAAACTGCGTTCACCCTGTGGAACCTTCTGTATTGCCTGATCGGCTGCTTCCTCGGCACCGCGATCGGCGTGCTGCCGGGCCTCGGCCCGACGGCGACCATCGCGATGCTGCTGCCGATCACGTTCGGGCTTCCACCGGTGTCGGCGCTGATCATGCTGTCCGGCATCTACTACGGCGCGCAATACGGCGGCTCGACCACGGCGATCCTCGTCAACCTCCCGGGCGAGAGCTCCTCGGTCGTGACGGCGCTCGACGGCTACCAGCTCGCCAAGCAGGGCCATGCCGGCCGCGCACTCGGCATTGCGGCCATCGGCTCGTTCTTCGCGGGCACCGTGTGCACGCTGCTCATCGCGCTCTTCGCGCCGCCGCTTGCGGAGGTCGCGCTGAAGTTCGGGCCCGCCGAGTACTTCTCGCTCATGGTCCTCGGGCTCGTCGCCTCCATCGTCCTCGCCAGCGGATCGCTGTTGCACGCGTTGGGCATGATCGTGTTCGGCCTGTTGCTGGGGCTCGTCGGGACCGACGTCAATTCGGGGACCGCGCGCTACAGTTTCAGCGTTCCCGAGCTCGCCGACGGCATCAGCTTCGTGACGGTCGCCATGGGCATCTTCGGCCTCGGCGAGATCATCGCCAACCTCGCGCAGGAGCAGACGCGCAGCGTGATGGTGAAAAAGGTCACGGGGCTCATGCCGACGTGGAGCGACTTGAAGCTGACATTCCCCGCGATGCTGCGCGGAACCGGCCTCGGCGCGGTACTCGGCATCCTGCCCGGCGGCGGCGCGATGCTCGCGTCGTTCTCGGCATACGCGCTGGAGAAGAAGGTGTCGAAGAACGCGAAGAACTTCGGCAAGGGCGCCATCGAAGGGGTGGCCGCGCCCGAGTCCGCCAACAACGCGGGTTCGCAAACGTCCTTCATCCCGATGCTCACGCTCGGCATTCCGTCGAACCCGGTGATGGCGCTGATGATCGGCGCGATGATCATCCAGGGCATCCAGCCCGGCCCGTCGGTGATGACCGAGCAGCCGGCGCTGTTCTGGGGCATCGTGGTGTCGATGTGGATCGGCAACGTGATGCTGCTGATCCTGAACCTGCCGCTGATCGGCTTGTGGGTGAAGATGATCGCGGTGCCCTACCACTACCTCTTCCCCGCGATCCTCGTGTTCTGCGCCATCGGCACGTTCAGCCTCTCGAACAGCACGTTCGACGTGTACCTGATGGCGGTGTTCGGCCTGTTGGGCTACATCTTCCACAAGTTCGGCTGCGAGCCGGCGCCGATGATGCTGGGCTTCATCCTCGGCCCGATGATGGAGGAATTCCTTCGCCGCGCCCTGCTGCTGTCGAAGGGTGACCCGATGGTCCTCGTTACGCGCCCGATCAGCGCGGTGATGCTCGCCCTCGCAGCCGTCCTGCTGTTCATCGTGTTGACGCCGGCGCTGCGCAAGAAGCGCGAGGAAGCGTTCGCGGAGGAAGGCGCATGATGAACGTGCCCCCACGCTCGCGGCAACGACAAGTGCGCCGATCGCTGCCCCCCGAGGGGCTGGGTCATTCGCTCGGGACGGCCCTTCGCTCATGACACTCGACGATCCGACATTCTGGGTCGCCCTGCTGCAGATCATCGGCGTCAACATCGTGTTGTCCGGCGACAACGCCGTGGTGATCGCGCTTGCGGCGCGCTCGCTGCCCGCCAAGCAGCAGAAGCAGGCGGTGCTGTGGGGCAGCGGCGCGGCGGTCGTGATGCGGATCATCCTGACCGTCGTCGCCGTGCAGCTGCTGACCCTGCCCTACCTCAAGCTCGTCGGTGCTGCGCTCCTCCTGTGGATCGGCGTGCAGCTGCTGCTTCCGGAGGAAGAAGAGGAAGGAGGCGGCGTCGCCGGTGCGAAGGCCAACACCGGCATGGGCGCCGCCATTCGCACCATCCTCATCGCGGATCTCGTGATGAGCCTCGACAACGTCATCGCGGTCGCTGCCGCCGCGAAGGGCAGCCTGACGCTACTGATCCTCGGTCTCGTCATCAGCATTCCGCTCGTGGTCTTCGGAAGCACGATCCTCATGAAGTTCATGGAGCGCTGGCCGATCATCATCACCATCGGCGGCGGGTTGCTGGGATGGGTGGCGGGCGAGATGGCGATCACCGATCCCGCCGTGAAGGACTGGGTCGACGCGAACGCCGCATGGCTGCACTACGCGGCACCGGTGCTCGGCGCGGCGATCGTCGTTGCCGTCGGCAAGATGCTTTCAAGACGTTCCGCCGAGCACGAGATCGACAGGCCGATCGTCGACCTCGCGTTGGCCTCCGACCAGCACGGCAAGTCCGCGGAAGGCACCGCGTCGCGCGTGCTGCTCGTCGCCGACGGCACGCCGCCGTCGCTGCGGGGCGTCAGCCGGTTCGTGGAAGAGATGCGCGCGTCGACCAGAACCCGTCGACCGTCGACCTCCTCAACGTGCAGGCGCCGGTCACGCGCGCGGCGGCAGGCGTCGTCACCGAAGGCGCGATCAAGGCCCTGCACCACGAGGACGGCATGCGGGCCATCGAGCCCGCGCGGGCCGCCCTCGAGCAGGCCGGCATTCCGAACGTCGTGCACATCGGCGTGGGAGACTTCACGCACGTCGTGCTGCACTACGCAAAGACGCTCGGTTCGACGAGCGTGTACCTCACGGACACGGCACGCGAAGAAGGCGACGATCTCACCGCCGCCACCACCCACATGAGCGAGCACTCGAGCCTGCCGGTCACCGTGCTGCGCTAGGAGAACACCATGCCTGCACCCGGCGACACGGCGAAGCCCGATTCCAAGCCGAAGGGCGAGACAGCCGCCCACCTGCTCGTCCGCTGCCTCGAGAACGAAGGCGTCAAGTACATCTTCGGCGTTCCCGGCGAAGAGAACATCGACGTCATGGACGCGCTGCTCGAGAGCCCGATCGAGTTCGTGACGACGCATCACGAGCAAGGCGCTGCGTTCATGGCGGACGTCTACGGCCGTCTCACGGGCCGCGCAGGCGTGTGCATGTCCACACTCGGGCCCGGCGCCACCAACCTCATCACCGGCGTCGCCGACGCCAACATGGACCGCGCGCCGGTCGTGGCGATCGCAGGCCAGGGGGCGACCACGCGCCTGCACAAGGAGAGCCACCAGATCCTCGATCTCGTGCAGCTCTTCCAGCCGATCACGAAGTACTCGACGCAGATCCGCGAGCCGCAGATCGTCCCCGAGATCGTGCGCAAGGCCTTCAAGGTCGCGCAGACCGAGAAGCCGGGCGCCACGTTCATCGACTTTCCCGAGAACATCGCCGAGATGGAAGTCGACGGCGAGCCGATCGAGGTGCAGACCGCGTACACGTCGGCGACGCCGGACTTCAAGATCGACCAGGCGGCGCAGATCATCGGCAACGCCAAGTATCCGATCATCCTCGCGGGCAATGGCGTGATCCGCCAGGGTGCGGCCGACTCTCTCGTGAGCTTCGCCGAGATGCTGCGCATCCCCGTGGCCAACACGTTCATGGCGAAGGGCGTGGTGCCGTTCTCCAACCCGCTCTCGCTCGGCACCATCGGCCTCAAGGCGCGCGACCTGCCGTGGTTCGCGTTCGAGAAGGCGGACGTCGTGATCTGCGTCGGCTACGACATGGTCGAGTATCACCCCGACATGTGGAACCCGGACAAGCGACAAGCAGATCGTCCACATCGACGCGCTGCCTGCCGAAGTCGATGCGCACTATCGCGTGGCGGTGGGCGCGCTCGGCGAGATCGGCGCGACGCTGCGCGCGATCGCCGTCAAGGCGAAGCCGCAGCGCGTGATCCCATACCAGCCGGTGCGCAAGGCGCTGACCGAGGACCGCGCGGAATTCGCCAACGACACGGGCTTTCCGGTCAAGCCGCAGAAGATCGTGCACGACGTGCGCGAGGTGCTCGGGCCCGACGACATCGCGATCTCGGACGTCGGCGCGCACAAGATGTGGATGTCGCGCATGTATCGTGCGGAGCGTCCCAACACCTGCATCATCAGCAACGGCTTCGCTGCGATGGGCATCGCGGTGCCGGGCGCGCTGGCCGCGAAGCTCGCGTATCCCGAGCGCAAGGTGATCGCCGTCACCGGCGATGCCGGCTTCATGATGAACTCGCAGGAGATCGAGACGGCGCTGCGGATGAAGACGCCGTTCGTGATCCTGATCTGGAACGATTCGGAGTACGGCCTCATCACCTGGCACCAGCTGCGCCACTTCGGTCGGCCGAGCCACATCGCGTTCAAGAATCCGGACTTCGTGAAGTACGCCGAGAGCTTCGGCGCGAAGGGTTATCGCGTCGAGAGCGCGCAGGACCTCGTGCCGACGCTCAAGAAGGCATTCGCCGACAACACCGTTGTCATCGTCGACTGTCCGGTGGACTATTCGCGAGAACATGAAGCTCACGCAGCGGCTCAAGGAATTGAAGTCGCCCCTGGACTAACCGGAATCGCCATGAAAATACGCGCTGCCGTGCTGTCGCAAATGGGCACGCCCGGGCCCTACGCCAAGACGCGCCCGCTCACGATCGAGGAACTCGACCTCGCGCCGCCGGGATACGGCGAGGTGCTGGTGAAGATCGCAGCGGCGGGGTTGTGCCACTCCGACCTTTCCGTGATCAACGGGGATCGCCCGCGGCCCTTGCCGATGGTGCTCGGGCACGAAGCCGCCGGCGTCGTCGAGCAACTGGGCGACGGCGTCACCGACCTCGTCCCGGGCGACCACGTCGTCCTGGTCTTCGTGCCGAGCTGCGGCCACTGCTCGCCGTGCGCGGAAGGCCGTCCCGCGCTTGTGCGAGCCCGGATTCGCCGCCAATTCCGCGGGAACGCTCCTCGGCGGCGCGCGTCGGCTGTCGCGTAATGGCAGTGCCGATCAATCATCTCCTCGGCTGCGCCGCGTTCGCCGAATACGCGACGGTGTCGCGCCGCTCGCTCGTGAAGATCGACAAGGCGCTGCCGATGGCGGAAGCCGCGCTGTTCGGATGCGCAGTCATGACGGGCGTGGGCGCGGTCGTGAACACGGCGCAGGTGCGCGCGGGCGCGTCCACGGCGGTGATCGGCCTCGGCGGTGTCGGGCTCGCGTCGGTGCTCGGCGCGAAAGCCGCAGGCGCGCGCCAGATCGTCGCCGTCGACCTGTCCGATGAGAAGCTCGAGCTCGCGAAGTCGCTCGGCGCGACGCACACGTTCAACGCAAGCGCGCCCGACACCGTGGAGAAGATTCGCGAGGCCACGTCGGGCGGCGTGGAGTACGCCTTCGAGCTCGCGGGATCCGCACGCGCGTTCGAGAGCGCGTACAAGATCACGCGCCGCGGCGGCACCACCGTCACCGCGGGGCTGCCTCCGCCAACGGCGACGATGCCGCTTTCGCCGCTCAACCTCGTCGCCGAAGAGCGCACGCTCAAGGGAAGCTACATCGGGACGTGCGTGCCCTCGCGCGACATCCCGCGTTACGTCGAGCTCTATCAACAGGGCAAGCTCGCGGTCGACCGGCTGATGACCGGAACGCTCAAGCTCGACGAGATCAACGAGGGCTTCGACCTGCTGCACGAAGGCAAGGCGGTACGGCAGGTCATCCTGTTCGATTAATGAACCACCCCCACACTCACCTCACTCGCGTTCGGTTTCGCTGCCCCCAAAGGGGGCGCGGTCAGTTCCTCGGGACGGCCCTTCGGAACTGACGTGACACCTTTCAACTTCGTCGAGCAGTCGGGCAAGCTCTGGCAGGCGTGGTCGGAGCAGCAACAGAACTGGCTGAAGGCGATCACCGGTGCGATGCCCGCCGTCGGCGCGACCCCCGCCGCGCCGCTCGCCTCGCTCGAGGCCGGCCTGTCGCAGGTGCAGGACCTGTGGCGCGGCGCGATCGACAAGTGGATGTCGCTCGCGCCGCAGGGCCTCGCGACCAGCGGCAACGTCGACGACGTCCTGAAGGCGCTCTTCGATCCCGCGCAATGGGCGCAGGCGGGCCTCGGACCGCTCGACCGCGCGATCGAGCATCTCGTCGACGGGCCTAGCTACGCCACGCTCTGGACGCTGGACCGGAAGATGCTGCGCGCGCAGAAGCTCCGCGCCGAGTGGACGCGCGACCTCGCGGCGTGGCAGCTCATCATGCAGACGGCGTGGAACGAGGCGCTGCAACGATTCATCGGCGCCGTGCACGCGACCGACGGGCAGCCGATACGCACGTGGCGCGAGCTCGCCGACCTGTGGGTCGAGCACCGCGAACGACACGCTGACGGAAACGCATCGCACGCCGGAGTTCCTCGAGGCGCAGCGTCGCCTGACGCGATCGTCCACCGAGTGCCGGCTCGCGGAGCGCGAGATCATGGAAGCGTACTGCGAGATGCACCACATCCCGACGCGCACGGAAGTCGACGACCTGCTCGCGCGCCGTGTACGAGCTGCGCCGCGAGCTGCGCGCGCTTCGACGCGAGGCCCGCGTCGGCGCCGCACGCCGACGGCGCGCCAAGCGGGCGCCGCGCAAGCGAAAGGCGCGATGATGGCCTGCCCGGCTGCAGCTCGACCCCGCTCAAATGGTGAAGGAGTTCGCCGACATCTCCGGACGCCTCGTGCGCGGAAGCGAGATCCTCCGCTCGGTGAAGGACCAGGACGTCGAAATCGCGACCACGCCGAAGACGGAGGTATTCCGCTCGGACAAGACGGTGCTCTACCGCTACGACCCGGTGGCCGAGCCGACGGTCAGGACGCCGGTGCTCGTCGTCTACGGCCTCGTCGGCCGCTACACGATGGCCGACCTGCAGGAAGACCGCTCGCTCGTGCGCAACCTGCTCGCGCAAGGCGTCGACCTCTACGCGGTGGACTGGGGCAACCCGACGCGCGCCGACCGCTGGCTCACCATCGACGACTACGTCGACGACTACCTCGCGTCGTGCGTCGACCACATCTGCGATGCGCACGGCATCGACCAGGTGAACCTGCTCGGCATCTGCGAAGGCGGCGTGTTCACGACCTGCTACGCCGCGCTGCATCCTGAGCGCGTGCGCAACCTGATCCTCACCATCACGCCGATCGACTTCCATGCCGACCAGGCGGAGGGCCGCGCCGACCACGGCTTCATCAACCTGTGGACGCGCAGCCTCGACAACGGAGGACGTCGACCGGCTGATCGAGGCGAACGGCAACCTGCCCGGCGAGCTCATGAGCTTCGTCTTCTCGACGATGACGCCGCTTGCCTCGCTCACCAAGTACAACCTCGGCATGCTCGACGTGATCGACGACGAGAAGAAGCTCTGAACTTCCTGCGCATGGAGAAGTGGCTGCAGGACCGGCCGCACCATCCCGGCGAGGCCGCCAAGCAGTGGCTGAGCGACCTGTACCAGGACAACAAGCTCGTGAAGAACGAGTTCGTGCTGTCGGGCCGCAAGGTCGATCTGCCCGAACATCACGATGCCGGTGCTCAACATCTACGCCGAGAACGACCACATCATTCCGCCGCAGACGTCGCGGGCGCTCGGGGGCCTCGTCGGCACCAAGGACTACACCGAGATCGGCCTGCCGGGCGGACACGTCGGCGTGTTCGTGAGCGGCAAGTCGCAGGGCGTGCTCGGCAAGGGCATCACCGACTGGCTGCGCGAGCGGTCCTAAGCGCCGACCGTCGAATGCCGAAGATCGTCCCGCGCTTCGGCGACGCTCCCCGTCCTCGGTCCGCACGGCTTCACGCGCGTCGGCTACACCGAATGGGGCGCGCGCAGCGCATCGCGCACCGTGGTCTGCGTGCACGGCCTGACGCGCAACAGCCGCGACTTCGACTTCCTCGCGCAACGGCTCGTCGAGCGCGGCATGCGCGTGATCGCGCCGGACCTTCCGGGACGCGGGCGCAGCGAGTTCCTGTCCGCGCGCCGAGGATTACGGCACGCCGCTCTACGTCACGGCGATGGCGACGCTGATCGCGCGCCTCGACGTCGACGAGGTGGACTGGGTCGGCACGTCGCTCGGCGGCCACATCGGCATGGAGATAGCGGCACGCTCGAGAGCGCCCATCCGCCGCCTCGTCCTCAACGATTTCGGCGCGCGCATTCCCGTCGGCCGCGCTTGCAGCGCATCGGCGCGTACCTGCGCCGAGCCGCACGTCTTCGCGACGCTCGAGGAAGTCGAAGCGTACCTGCGCGACGTGTATGCGCCGTTCGGCGAGCTCACCGACGCGCAGTGGCGTCACATGACCGTGCACAGCGTCGTGCAGGACAAGAGCGGCTTTCGCCTGCACTACGACCCCGCCATCGTGGAGCAATTCTCGCGGCCGATGCTGCTCGACGTCGTGCTCTGGCGCGTGTGGGACCAGGTGACGTGTCCCACGCTGATCCTGCGCGGCGCCGCATCCGACCTCCTGCTCGCCTCCACTGCCACCGAGATGACGCAACGCGGCGCTGCCGCACGCGAAGGCCGGGTCGAGTCCGTCGAGATCGCAGGATGCGGCCACGCGCCGTCGCTCATGTCGGACGACCAGATCGAGGATCGTCGCCGACTTCCTGTTCGCCAACGATGCGCAGGCGAAGCGCGGCGCGCGCGCCAAGGCGACCGCGTGAAGAACAAGATCGTCAGCACCGCCGAAGCGGTCGCGATCATTCGCGACGGCGACACCGTCGCCTTCTCCGGCTTCGTCGGCAGCGGCACGCCCGAGGAATTGATCGCGGCGCTGGAGCAGCGATTCCTCGAGACCGGTACGCCGCGCGACCTCACGCTGCTGTTCGCCGCGGCGCCCGGCGACGGCAAGGAGCGCGGCCTCAACCGGCTCGCGCACGAAGGGCTCGTCAAGCGCGCCATCGGCGGTCACTGGAGCCTCGTGCCGAAGCTGTCGGCGCTCGCCGTCGACGGGCAGGATCGAGGCATACAACCTGCCGCTCGGCACGCTGACGCAGCTCTTCCGCGACATCGCGGGCCATCGCGCGGGCACGTTGACCAAGGTGGGCCTTCGCACCTTCGTCGATCCGCGCCAGCAAGGCGGCCGCATCAACGATCGCACGCGCGACGATCTCGTGCGCGTGATGACGATCGACGACGAGGAATGGCTCTTCTACAAGGCGTTTCCCGATCTCCGTCGCGTTCCTGCGCGGAACGACGGCCGACGTCTGCGGGCAACATCACGATGGAGCGCGAGGCGCTCACGCTCGACAATCTCGCGCTCGCCATGGCCGCGCGCAATTCGAACGGCTTCGTCATCGCGCAGGTCGAGCGCGTGTGCGCACAGGGCACGCTCAATCCCCGCCAGGTCGTGGTGCCCGGCGTGCTCGTCGACTGTGTCGTGGTCGCGCAAGCCCGAGCACCACCACCAGACGTACGCCACCGCGTACAGCCCGGCGTTTTCCGGCGAGATCAAGGCGGTGCTCGACACGCTGCCGCCGCTGCCGCTCGACGAGCGCAAGGTGATCGCACGCCGCTGCGCGTTCGAGCTGCCGATGGGCGGCGTCGTGAACCTCGGCATCGGCATGCCGGAAGGCGTGGCCGCGGTCGCCAACGAAGAGAAGGTGCTGCGATACGTCACGCTGACCGCCGAGCCCGGCGTCATCGGCGGATTTCCGCAAGGCGGGCTCGACTTCGGCGCTGCCGTCAACACCGAAGCGGTCATCCACCAGAACCAGCAGTTCGACTTCTACGACGGCGGCGGCCTCGACATGGCGTGCCTCGGCATGGCGCAGGTCGACGCCGACGGCAACGTCAACGTGAGCCGTTTCGGATCGCGGCTCGCGGGCGCCGGCGGCTTCATCAACATCAGCCAGAGCGCGCGGCGCGTGCTCTTCGCCGGCACGTTCACCACGGGCGGCCTCGATGTCGCCGTGCGCGACGGCAAGCTCGTCATCGTGCGCGAAGGCAAGGCGAGGAAGTTCGTGCGAGCCGTCGAGCAGATCACGTTCAACGGCGCGCTACGCCGCGGAGACCGGGCAGCCGGTGCTGTACGTGACCGAGCGCTGCGTGTTCCGGCGCACCGCGCAGGGCATGGTGCTGGATCGAGGTCGCGCCGGGCATCGACATCGAGCGCGACATCCTCGCGCACATGGACTTCGTGCCGATCATCGACGCGCCGCGCCCGATGGACGCGCGCATCTTCCGCGACGAGCCGATGCAGCTCGAGGATACGCTGCTTGGCCTCGGACTCGCCCAGCGCATCAGCTACGACCCGTCGCGCAACACGGTGTTCCTCAATCTCGAAGGCATGCACGTCCGCACGCGCGACGACGTGGACCGCGTGCGCCGCGTCGTCGAGGATCTCTGCCAGCAGGTCGGCAGGAAGGTCGCGCTGGTCGTGAACTACGACAACTTCGAGATCGACCCCGCCGTGGCGGACACCTACGCCGCGATGATCCGCTACATGGAGACGCACTACTACACCACCGCGTCGCGGTACACGACGAGCGCGTTCCTGCGGCTCAAGCTCGGCGAGGCACTGTCGCGCCGGCGTGTGGCGCCGCACATCTTCGAGACCGCGGACGAAGCGCACGCGTTCGTGAGAGACGATTCCGATGGCCCCGCCGCTTGACCCGCAAGTGGCGGCAGTGCTTGCGAAGATCCGGCTCGCAGGCAATCCCGAGTACTGGCAGATGACGCCCGGCACAGGCGCGCGAGTGGCACAACCGCAAGGCCGGCATTCTCGATATCCCGCCCGAGCCGGTCCACGCGGTGGAGGACCGCATCGTGCGCGCCATCGAGGCCGACGTGCCGGTGCGCATCTACAGCCCGCGCGCTTCGCAGTCGCCGTTGCCGGTCCTCGTGTGGCTGCATGGCGGGGGCCACGTGGTCGGCAGCCTGCAAAGCTACGACGCGCTCTGTCGCAAGCTCGCGCTGTCGGCCGACTGCATCGTGGTGTCCGTCGATTACCGCTTGGCACCCGAGCACAAGTTTCCCGCGGGCGTGGTCGACAGCTTCGCGGCACTGAAATGGGCGGCCCGACACGCGGCCGAGATCGGCGGCGACGCGACGCGCATCGCGATCGGCGGCGACAGCGCCGGCGGGAATCTCGCCGCGGTGTGCGCCATCCTCGCGCGCGATGCGGGCGATCCCGCGCTCGTCTTCCAGCTCCTCGTGTATCCGCGCACGGCCCGGGACGAGGACTCGCCGTCGCATCATGCGCTCGGGGAAGGCTACATGCTCACGCGCAAGGTCATCCTCTGGTTCCACGATCACTACCGTGCGAGCGATTCCGATCGCCACGACTTCCGCTACGCGCCGCTGATCGCGACCGATCTATCGCGGCTGCCACCCGCGCTGGTCATCGTCGGCGAATACGATCCGCTGCGCGACGACGGCATCGCGTATGCGGCCCGGTTGCGCGATGCGGGCAACGAGGTCGAGCTCGCGGACTACGCGGGCATGGTGCATCCCTTCTTCTCGATGGGCGGCGCGATCGACGCAGGTCGTCGCGCGATGGTCCAGGCGACCAACGCCCTTCGGCGCGCATTCGGCGAGGTGACGACATGACGGACATCGCGCGCAAGCGTGCGGCATTCCGGAAGCTTCACGAGTCGGGCTGCTTCGTGATTCCCAACCCGTGGGACGTGGGCAGCGCGCGCTACCTCGCGCACCTGGGATTCAAGGCGCTCGCCTCGACGTCGGCAGGCGTTGCGTTCTCGCGCGGCGTTCCCGACACGGCAGTCGGACGCGACGGCATCCTTGCGCACTTGGCCGAGCTGGTCGCGGCCACGGATCTTCCGGTCAATGCCGATTTCGAGAACGGGTTCGCGCACGATCCTGCGGGCGTCGCGGACAGCGTGCGCCTGTGCGCGCAGACCGGCGTTGCCGGATTGTCGATCGAGGATTCGACCGGCGATGCAGCGGCACCGCTGTACGACATTGCGCATGCGGTCGCGCGAATCCGGGCGGCACGCGCGGCGCTCGACGCCGACGCCATGCTCGTCGGGCGCGCGGAAGGGTTCCTCGTCGGGCGTCCCGACCTGGACGACGTCATCCAGCGCCTTCGCGCCTATTCGGAAGCCGGCGCCGACTGCCTGTACGCGCCGGGACTGCGCACGCGCGAGCACATTGCGGCGGTCGTTGCCGCCGTTGCGCCGAAACCGGTGAACGTGCTCGTCAGCTCGCCGATCGGCTTGTCGGTCGCCGATCTCGCGGCATTGGGGGTGCGGCGCATTTCAGTGGGCGGCGCGCTCGCGCGGGCCGCATGGGGCGGCTTCATCCGCGCCGCGACGGAGATCGCCGAGCACGGCACGTTCGAAGCGCTTGGCAGCGCCACGCCGCACGCGGCGCTGCAGAAACTCTTCGCTATCTAGCGAAAAAGCTTGTAATGGGGTACGTCCCTATTTCAAGCTTGTAATGGGGTACGTCCCTATTTGATGACGCCGCACGCGATGCGTGCGCCGGAGTTTCCGGCCGGCTGACTCCTGAAGTCGTCGACGTCGGCGTGGACGACGACCGACTTGCCCACGACATCCGATGCGCCGCCGCCGACGGTCATCGAGCGCAGCTCCGCTCGCGCCGTCGCCTTGCCCGACGCATCGGCGACGAGCAGCGGCATGTCGCCTGCGTGGTGCACGCCGGTCGCGGGGTTGCCGTGCGGCTGGCTGTCGGGATTGAAGTGCCCGCCCGCGCTCGAGAAATCGGCGGCGCTGCAATCGCCTTTCTCGTGGACGTGGAAGCCGTGCGGCCCGGGCTTGAGGCCGGTGACCTCGGCGATCACGAAGAGCTTGCGCCCCTCCTGCACGAACACGACGCTGCCCGCGACGTTGTTGCCCGCCGACGGCGCCAGCGTGGCGCTGACCTGGCTCTGCGCGCCTGCGGCGGTGGCCGCGAGGAGCAATGCGACTGCGAGTGCGGACCGTGTCATATGAGGAGCTTCTTCAAAGTGTCGGGGTTCTTGACGATCGCCTTCTGGCGCTGTGCGGGTGCATTGTAGAGCGCCGCAGGCGGATTGTTTTCCAGGCGTGACAGCGCGGATGGGTCGTTGCACTTGGCGTCGAACGACGCCGCAACCTCGTCGCCGTTCACCGCGCCTAGCGCGAAGCAGGACTGCCCGATCTTCGCGTTGAGGGGCGCGAGGATGCCGGCCATGACGATGTCACCCGCGGGGCCGTTGCCCGCGAGCGCGAGATCGAAGCGGCGCTGGTCGCTGCCCGTCACGTTCAGCACCGACGGCATGCCGATCAGCTCCCGCTTGAAAGCTTCGTCGGTGACCGACGGTGGGAGCCCGTCGATGCGCAGCGTGACGCGCCGGCCCGACACGGTGACGTGCGCGAGGAAGAAGTCGCGCGAGAACTCGTTGGCGATGATCGTGCCGATCGCCTTCAGCGCCTCGGCTTCGCTCGCCCAGCTTCCCTGCCCCGTCGGGATCTTGGTGTTGTAGTAGATCTCCTCGCCGGTCGCGCGGTCGATGCACTTGATCGTCCAGCCGTTCAGCGCGTACTTGGTCACCACGAGCCCGGAGGCCTCGAGCTTCATCGACAGGCGCTTGATCGTCGCCTCGCCTTCGACGACGAAGTCCGGCGCGCTCTTGCCGTCGCGCGGGGCTTCCTCGGACCACGTCCGAAAGCCGAAGGACTTGATGCGGTCCTTGAGGATGTTCTCGGCCGCGAGGGACGGCTGCGGCGGCGCATCGGGCCGGTCGGCATCGCGCGTCACGATGCGCACGGCCACGCGCGGATCGCCACTTGCGCGGATGAACTCGACGCGCTCGTTGCGCGACATCTCGTTGAGCGATTTCTGCACGGCCTTGACGTTCACCACGGCTTCCGTGGTGAGCGACGCGAGGCCATCCTTGCCGGTCTCCGGAGCGCTCTCGCGCACCACGGTCGTGACGAAGTCGCCGCTGCGCGACAGGAGCTTGTCGCGCACGACGTCGTAGTTCTTGGCGAGCGACTTGCGCTCGACCAGCATCGACACGGCCTTTTCCACGAGCTGGCTGCGCGAATCCGCGCGAAGGTCCGCCTGGAGCAGCGCCTTGTCGCCCTGGTAGCGCGTGTCCGACGCATCGACCAGGCCGACGGCCGAGATCACGACTGCGCCGGCGTCCGCGGGTGAAGGCGCCGCCTTTGCGGGCGCCGGTGTCGCCGTCGACACCGGCGCTACTGGAGAGGGCGGCGCAACGTCGGGTGGCGCAACCTTCGGCACCGCCTTGGCAATCACCGGCACGGCATCTTGCGCAGCGCGGCCCTGCAACGCGTACCAGATGCCGGCAGCGGCCGCGATGACGATGATGCCGCCGACGACGGCGATCGCGGGAACCTGGGAATGACGCGCGGGCGTTGCCGGCTTGGCCGCCGTGGCAGCAGCGGCCGCCGCCGCAGGCATCATCGTCGTGTCGCCGCTCTTGTCCGGCTTGGCCGCGGCCGCGTCGACGAGCGCCTGTGCGAACTCTTCCGCGGTCTGGAAGCGGTCGTCGGCCTTCTTGGCCAGCGCACGGCGCACGACGCCGTCCATCGCGCCCGTGATCTGCATGTTGAAACGTGAAGGTGGAAGCGGCTCCTCCTCGAGCACCTTGCGCATCGTCACCGTGGCGTTGCCCACGAACGGCCGCTCGCCGGTGAGGAATTGATAGAGGATCACGCCGACCGAGAAGAGATCGGAGCGGCCGTCCACGGGCAGGCCGAGGATCTGCTCGGGCGACATGTACGCCGGCGTGCCGAGCACCGATCCGACCTGCGTGAGCTGCGACGAATCGACGTGCGCGATGCCGAAGTCGGCGACCTTCACCGACCCGTCGGCGAGCATGAACACGTTGGAAGGCTTGATGTCGCGGTGCACGACGCCGAGCTTGTGCGAATAACCGAGCGCCGACAGGATCTGCGAGAGGATGCGCACGATGTCGACCGTCGCGAATCGCTCGTGCTGCTCGAAGTAGTCCTTGAGCTCGCGTCCCTTGACGAGCTCCATCGCGATGTACCACACGCCGGCGTCTTCGCCGAACTCGTAGATGCCGACGATGTTCGGATGCCCGAGCTTGCCCGCGGCCTGCGCCTCGCGCTTGAAGCGGGCCGATATCTCCGCGGCCTGCGCGCCCACGAGCGCTTCCGGGCGGATCGTCTTCAGCGCGACGACGCGCTCGATCAGCGGATCGTAGGCCTCGTAGACGACGCCCATCGCACCGCGTCCGAGCTCGCCGCGGATTTCATACTTGCCCAGCTTCTGGATGTCGGCCATGCGTATGCGTTACTTGTACTTCGAGTCGATCTCCCACACCGACTTCTGCACGAGTCGCTGCACCATCGTGTCGAGTCCCGCGCCGCCCTTCTGCCCCTGGTTCATGCCGAGGGCGCCGCTCGACGTTGCGCCGACTTCCATCTTTTCCTCGGTGTAGCCCTGCGCGAGCTGCTCGGTGGTCTCGGCGTTGATGATCTTGTAACGCATGCCGATCACCCACACGCTGGTGGCCTCGCCGCTGTGCACCGATCCGACCGCGGTGCCGCCGACCGCACCCGCCATGGCGCCGCCGCGCGATCCGGAGAAAGCGCCGAGCAATCCGGCCATCTGGCCGAGCGTGCCGCCGTCGAAGCTCTGCGTCGCGGACGCGACCTGCTCCGTCTTCAGGATGTCGAACTTTACGACGTACTTCGTCGTCTTCATCTTGCCCATGCCGAGGTACTTGCGCGCGGCTTGCGGGTCGCCCAGGTTGTACGCGATCTCGAACTCGCGCAGCACGGGGCCGAGGTTGCTGCGCTCGAGCACCTTGAAGTTGGCGTTGGACAGCTCGAGCTCGCCGAAGTCGGCGATGTTGTTGGCCGTGAACTTCTGCAGGAACGTCGCGTTGCTGCTCTTGATCTCGCCGGGGATCACGATGACCTGCGGACCGGGCTTGTTCTTGTTCACGTAGTCGACGGCCTGGTACATCGTCTTGTCCGCCGTCTGGTTGGCCTGCTGCGACGTCGTGCCGCCGGCAGTGGGCGAGGCGCTCTGGAACTGCGGCTGCGCGATCGCGAGCGACGCGCCGGCAGCGATCGCGACGCCGATGGCAAGCTGAGAAAAGGCAAGGCGTTTCATCGTTGTCTCCTACAATCGAAGGAATCCCGAAGGGCTATTTCTTGCGCGGCGCAGGCGGCGGGAATCCCGCGTTGCGGCAGTAATCGCCGTACAGGCGCGCCACGACCTCGTCGGCCTGCTCGTCGATCAGCGTTGCCGCCATCTGTGCAACATTCGCGCCCGAATAGGACGCTGCGTTCGCACCGACGTCCGAGATGATCTTGCCGTTGCTCGCCGCCAGCGTGAAGCCCATGCCGACGTTGACCTGGTTGACGGCGATGATGGGGTTCATCGTCGCCTGCGAGGTGATGAGCCCGCGCAGCACGAAGCTCGCGCCAAGGCGCCTGGCGGCCGCCATCGCGCCATCCGGATCGTTCTTGAAGTACGCGTCGATCTCCGCCTGCTTCACCTGCGCGCGTATCTCCTCGGGTGTTGCGGTGCGGAGCCCGAGCGAGCGCAGGCGGCCGTTGATCGCCTGGAAATGTGGCCCGTAGTTCTGCTGCTGCGCCTGCACGTAGCCGTCGCTCTGCTGCTCGCCGATCACGACCATGATCTTCTTGCCCTTGAGATCGTTGCGGCAAGGTGTCGACAGCTCGTAGGCGATCCGATCCTGCTTCATCGCCTCGGCCTGGCGGTCGGCCTCCTGCGAAGGATCGGGATTGGAGAACTTGAATCCCTGCGCGAAGACCACCGGCATGGCGAGCACCAACGCCGCTCCCAGAGTCGCTCCGATGCGAAGAACCCGATCCAAAGGATGTCCCGTGTCGATGGCGGCCGGCAACGGGCCGCGAAGACCGTCAAAGATAGTCGATCGGCTCGCGAAAATCCACCGGAAGGATCCGCTTGCGTTTCAGGCCGTTGCGGTGTCGCGGGCCGGGCGCGTTGCCGGTGCGGTGGTCATCATGTCGTCTGCAACCGCGCGCGTTCGAGCGCCCGGTCAAGGCGTGTAGCGCGGCTCGAGTCCGAACGCGCTCGCGAGGAGCTCGTACGAGCGCAGGCGCGGCGCGACGTCGTACGTCCACGTCACGACGACGAGCTCGTCGAGCGCAAGCCGCTGCGCGAGCTCGCGCAAGCGCGTGGCGACGTGATCCGCCGTGCCGACAAGCGCTTTCGCCCGCAGCCGCTCGATGATCCCCTGCTCGGTCGGCGTATACGCCTGCGCGGCGGCTTCGTCGGGCGGCAGCAGGGGACGGCGAAGTCCCTGCTCGAATCCAGCGCGCCAATGCTCGCGCGTGTGGAGTTGCCTGCGTGCCTCTTCTTCCGTGTCGGCGGCCAGTGCCCAGACGCAGATGGTGGCCTTCGGCTCGGGATGATCGGCGCTGGGCCGATAACGCGTGCGATACAGGTGCAGCGCTTCCTCGACGCCGCGTCCATCGCTGAAGAAGTACGCGTATGCGTAGGGAAGGCCGAAGTGCGCCGCAAGCTGTGCGCCGTAGTCCGAGCTGCCGAGGATCCACACCTCGGGCCTGGTGGCGCCCGTCGGATTGGCGCGAATGGCGCGAAACGGATGGTCGTCGGGCAGCGGCGTGTCGGCGAGCCAGCACAGGAGGTCGCGCACTTGCCCGGGAAACTCGTCCGCGGCATTCGCGTAGGGATTGAGCGCCATCGCGGTCAGGCGGTCCGATCCGGGTGCGCGGCCGACGCCCAGGTCCACGCGTCCGGGCGCGATAGCCTCGATCACGCGGAACTGCTCCGCCACCTTCAGCGCGGCGTAGTGCGGAAGCATCACGCCTGCACTGCCGACGCGTATGCCGCGCGTCGTTGCCGCGATCGCGGCGATCAGTATCTCCGGTGCAGTCCCGACGATGCTGTCGCTGTTGTGGTGCTCCGACACCCAATAGCGGTGATAGCCGAGTGCATCGCAGTGACGCGCATACGCGAGCGTCTCGCGGATCGCGTCGTCCTGCCCGCGGTCCCTGGCGGCAGTCGATTGGTCGAGAACGGAGATGCGAAGGTCAGGCATGCGGTGAGTCCGGCGTGCGAGCTTCGGTGACGAGCGCGCGCTCGAGAACGCGAATGACGTGGATCGCCTCGCGCGCGGCGCCGTCGGCGATCTGGTGGCGGCAGCTCGTGCCGTCGGCGACGATCAATGTGCTCGCGTCGGCGTTGCGCACCGCGGGCAGCAGCGACAGCTCCGCCATCGCAAGCGATACGTCCACGTGCGCCGCCTCGTAGCCGAAGCTGCCGGCCATGCCGCAGCAGCTCGACTCGACGACGTCGACCGCGAGATTCGGCACCAGGCGCAGCACGGCCACGGTCGGGCCCATCACGTCGAACGCCTTCTGGTGGCAATGCCCGTGAAGCAGCGCGCGCGACTGCGGCAGCGCCCGAAGCGGCAGCGCGAGGCGGCCCAGCGCCTGCTCGCGCGCGAGGAACTCCTCGATCAGCATGCCCCGCTCGGCGAGACGCTTCGCGTCGTCGCCGAGGCCCATGACGAGATATTCGTCGCGAAGCGACAGCAGGCACGACGGCTCGAGCCCGACGATCGCGATGCCGCGCGCGACGGCAGGCGCAAGTGCCGCGATCATGCGTCGCGCGTGGGAACGCGCCTCGTCCACGAGGCCCGCCGTGAGATACGTGCGCCCGCAGCACAGCGCCTCGCCATCGCGTGCCTGCGCAACCGCGACGCGATAACCGGCGGCGCCGAGCACGCGCAGCGCCGCGCGCGCGTTCTCGGGCTCGAAGTAGCGCGTGAAGGTATCGACGAACAGGACGACGTCGGCGTCCTCGATGGTCGCCGTCGGCATGTCGCGCGAGCCGAACGCATCGAAGCGCCAATCCGGAAGCTTGCGCCGCGCCGAAAGCCCGAGCTCGCGCTCGCCGAGGCGCGCAAGCCAGGACCAGCGATTGCGCAGGTTCGCGAGCCACGACAGGCGCGACGCCCACGGCGCCCAGCGTGGCAGATCGGCGATGAGGCGCTCCCTGCGCGTCAGGCCGTGCGCCTTCTGCCACTGGTGCTGGAACTCGATCTTCATCCGCGCCATGTCCACACCGGTCGGACACTCGCGCTTGCACCCCTTGCAGCTCACGCAAAGATCCAGCGCCTCGCGCACTTCGGCAGCCGACGCAGCATCGCCGAAGTGTCCCGACAGCGCGAGGCGCAGCGTGTTGGCGCGGCCGCGGGTGAGGTGCATCTCGTCGCGCGTGACGCGAAAGCTCGGGCACATGGTCCCCGCGTCGAACTTGCGGCAATGACCGTTGTTGTTGCACATCTCGGCCGCCTTGGCGAAGCCGTTGGCGGGATCGCCGCCGGTGCCCGGCGCGGTCACGACGTCCGCAACCGGGTCGCTCTGCACGTTCCACGCGGACCAGTCGAGCGCGGTGGCCACGGGCAGCGTCCGATGTCCGGGCGGATACCGGAACAGCGTGCGGTCGTCCATGCGCGGCGGATCGACGATCTTGCCGGGGTTCATGAGGCCCCGCGGGTCGAACAGTGCCTTGATGTCCGCGAACGCGCGCGCAAGCCGCGGGCCGAACTGCCAGGCGACCCATTCGCTGCGGACCAGCCCGTCGCCGTGCTCGCCCGAGTAAGCCCCCTTGTATTCGCGGACGATGGCGCTCGCTTCCTCCGCGATCGCGCGCATCTTCTGCGCGCCGTCGCGCCGCATGTCGAGGATCGGCCGGACGTGCAGCGTGCCGACGGACGCGTGCGCGTACCACGTGCCGCGCGTGCCGTGCTTCTGGAAGACCTGCGTCAATCGCTCGACGTAGTCGGCAAGATGCGCAAGCGGCACCGCGCAATCCTCGATGAACGAGACGGGCTTGCCGTCGCCCTTCATGCTCATCATGATGTTGAGTCCGGCCTTGCGCACGTCCCACAGCGATTTCTGCGCCGCGGCGTCCGTCATCTTGACCACGCTGTCGCGAAGCCCCAGATCGTTCAGCATCGTGGCGAGGTCGTGCAGCTTCCGCCGCACGGCGCCTTCATCCTCGCCGGCGAACTCGACGAGCAGGACGGCTTCAGGCTCGCCGATCAGCGCGCCGTCGATCACGGGGCGGAACGCGGGATTGCCGCGCGCGAGGTCGATCATCGTGCGATCGACGAGCTCAACGGCGGTGGGACCGAGCGTGACGATGTAGCGCGTGTACTCCATCGCACGGTACAGCGAAGGAAAGTTGACCACGCCGAGCGTGCGGTGCCTCGGCAGCGGCGCGACCGCAAGCGTCAGACGGCGCGTCCACGCGAGCGTGCCTTCGCTGCCGACCAGCAGATGCGCGTAGTTGACGCTGCCGTCGCGCGTGTACGGGCGCTCGCTCTGCGGGTTGAACACGTCGATGTTGTACCCGCCCACCCGTCGCAGGACGCGCGGGACCTTCTGCCGCGATCTCGTCGCGCTCGCGCTCGCCGATCGCGCGCAATCCGGCCACGAGCTCGCGCACGCGCGGTGCGGACGCTTCCATCGCCGGCTCGGGCCCGAAGCGCGCGTCGGTGCCGTCCGCGAGCATGGCGTCGATCGCCTCGACGTTGTGCACCATGTTGCCGTACGCGATCGAGCGCGAGCCGCACGAGTTGTTGCCGGCCATGCCGCCGAGCGTCGCCTGCGCGGAGGTGCTGACGTCGACGGGGAACCACACGCCGTGCGGCCGCAGCCACGCGTTGAGCGCGTCGAGCACGACGCCGGGCTCGACGACGACCGTCTGCGCATGCGCGTCGTAGTCGAGCACGCGGTTGAGGTGCTTTGTGTGGTCGACCACCAGGCATGCGCCGACGGTCTGGCCGCATTGCGAGCTGCCGGCGCCTCGCGCGAGCATGGGCACGCCGAGCTCGCCGCAGATTTCGAACGCGGCGCGCACGTCGTCGTCGCTTGCGGGCACCAGCACGCCGACCGGCATGACCTGGTAGATCGAGGCGTCGGTCGCATAGCGGCCGCGCGATGCGCGGTCGAACAGCACGTCGCCGCGCACCGCGGCGCGCAGGCGCTTGGCGAGCCCGCCATCGTCGCTCGGCGGATGGAACGTCAGCGGCTGCTCGACCGGCGCGTTCACTCCGTGGTCTCCGGCAATGGCGTTCGTCTCACGTTCGTGCAATCCCGATCATGTATACCACGGCAGCAAGGACCGCCCTGGCACCGCTGCGGTACGGCGAGTCCCTTACTAGCCCCGTCCGCGCAGTTGCGCGTAAACTTGATTTTGTATACCAAAGGCAGCGCATGTTCCAGCTCGACTCCCACCCGTCCGGCCGACACTTCCTGCAGATTCCGGGGCCGACCAACGTCCCCGACCGGGTCCTGCGGGCGATGGACTTCCCCACGATCGACCATCGCGGCCCCGAGTTCGCGAAGCTGACGCTGGAGATCCTCGAGGGCCTGAAGGACGTGTTCCAGACGGCCAGGCCCGTGGTCATCTACGCGGGCTCGGGAACGGGTGCGTGGGAGGCGGCGCTCGTGAACACGCTGTCGCCGGGCGACCGCGTGCTGATGTTCGAGACCGGCCACTTCGCCACGCTCTGGCGCGCGATGGCCGAGAAGCTCGGGCTCGTGGTCGATTTCGTTCCGGGGGACTGGCGCAGCGGCGTCGATCCCGCCGTCGTCGAAGCGAAGCTCGCCGAAGACCGAGCGCATGCCTTCAAGGCCGTCATGGCCGTCCACAACGAGACGTCGACGGGCGTGACCAGCCGCATTCCCGCCATCCGCCAGGCCATCGACCGCGCGGGACATCCCGCCCTCTTCATGGTCGACACGATCAGCTCGCTCGCGTCGATCGACTACCGCCACGACGAATGGGGCGTCGACGTCACGGTGGCGGGCTCGCAGAAGGGCCTCATGCTGCCGCCGGGCATCTCGTTCAACGCCATCAGCGACAAGGCGGTCGCGGCGAGCAAGCAAGCGAAGCTGCCGCGCGCGTACTGGCGTTGGGACGAGACGATCACGATGAATCGCCAGGGCTACTTCCCTTCCACGCCCGCGACCAACCTGCTCTACGGACTTCACGAGGCGCTCGCCATGCTGCGCGAGGAAGGCATGGCCAACGTCTTCGCCCGCCATCAGCGGCACGCCGAGGCCACGCGCCGCGCGGTGCGCGGGTGGGGCCTCGAGATACTCTGCCGCAACCCGGCCGAATACAGCGGCTCGCTCACGGCGGTGATGATGCCCGACGGTCACGACGCCGACGCCTTCCGCCGCGAGGTGCTCGCGCGCTTCGACATGTCGCTCGGCACCGGCCTCGGCAAGCTCGCCGGACGCGTCTTCCGAATCGGGCACCTCGGATTCTTCAACGACCTCATGCTGTGCGGCACGCTGTGCGGCGTGCAGATGGGGCTCGCGGCGTGCGGCATACCGCACAACGGAAACGGTGTCGGGGACGCGCTCGCGTTCCTGGCAGGCGACAAGGCAGGCAAGGCCTCGCATCGAAGGGCCGCCTAGCAATCCGATTCAACCAGGAGGAGCTCGAATGAACAGGTTTGTGAGAACGGCCGGCGCGCTTGCGATGCTCGCCGCTTTCGCCCCCGCGCATGCGTGGGAGCCGACGAAGCCCGTGGAGATCGTCGTCGCGGCCGGCGCCGGCGGCGCGTCCGACCAGATGGCGCGCATGATCCAGGCGGCGGTCCAGAAGAACAACCTCATGAAGCAGCCGATGGTCGTGTCGCTGAAAGGCGGCGCGTCCGGCGGCGAGGCGCTCATGTACATGAAGTCGAGCGAAGGCGATCCGAACAAGATCCTCATCGCCTACTCGCTCATCTACATGCTGCCGCTCGCGGCGAAGATCCCCTTCAACTGGCGCGACCTCACGCCCGTGTCCGTCATCGCGCTCGACCAGTTCGTGCTGTGGGACACGGCGCAGATCCCGTACAAGACGACAAAGGAATTCATCGATGCGGCCAAGGCCGCGAACCCGCCGTTCAAGATGGGCGGAACAGGCTCGCGGCGCGAAGACCAGGTGCTCACGGTCTTCATGGAGAAGAGGACCGGCGCCAAGTTTGCCTACCTTCCCTACAAATCGGGCGGCGAGGCGGCCACGCAGCTCGTCGGCAACCACACGCAGGCCAACGTCAACAATCCATCGGAGAACCTCGAGGTGTGGCGCGCCAACCAGGTGCGCGCGCTGTGCGTGTTCGACAAGGAGCGCATCGCGTACAAGACGAAGGTCACCGAGTCGCAATCGTGGAACGACATCCCGACGTGCAAGGAGTCCGGGCTCGACATGGACTACACGATGCTGCGCGCCATGTTCCTGCCGGGCAAGGTGCAGCAGGACGTCACCGCCTTCTACGTGGACCTCATGAAGAAGCTGGTGCAGACGCCCGAGTACAAGGACTACATGGAGAAGCAGGCGCTCAAGCCGATCTTCCTGAGCGGCAAGGAGATGGTCACGTTCCTCGAGGAAGACGACAAGCTCAACAGCGGCCTGATGCAAGAAGCGGGCTTCGTCGAGAAGTAACCCGCCGCTCGACTCGACCTGGGGCGTCCTCTTCCGTCGCGGGAGAGGCGCACCCGAATCGCCATGGCCCCTCCTGACACCGAAATCGTCGTCGACGATCCCGGCGAGCCCTCGGACGACTCGCCGCCGGTCGTCTCGAGCCGCACCGTCGAGATCGTCGTCTACCTGCTCCTGCTCGCGCTCGCGCTGGTGCTGGGCTACGACAACTACAGAAGCGGCATCGGCTGGGCCAGCGACGGACCGAAGAGCGGCTACCTCCCCTTCTACCTGTGCCTCATCCTCGCGGGCGCGGCGATGTGGGGACTCGGCTCCGTGTTCTTCAATCGCGCGGCCGCGGCGCGCACGTTCGTCACGCGCGACCAGCTGCGGCGCGTGCTGCAAGTGTTCATCCCGACCGCCGCGTTCTGCCTGCTCATGCAGTGGCTCGGGCTGTACGTCGGGAGCTTCCTCATCATCGCCGGCTTCATGCGCTTCATCGGCCGCATCGCGTGGTGGAAGAGCATCGTGACCGCGCTCGTCTTCTCGGTCGTCATGTTCGTGACGTTCGACGTTGCGTTCGACGTGATCATGCCGAAGGGGCCGATCGAAGCCCTCTTCGGAAAGTAGATGGAAGCCCTGTCCCTCCTGATGCAGGGCTTCGCCGTCCTGCTCACGTGGAAGATCCTCGCACTGATGCTGCTCGGCCTGTTGCTTGGCATCTTCGTCGGCGTGCTTCCGGGTCTCGGCGGCCCGAACGGCGTGGCGATCCTGCTGCCGCTCACGTTCACCATGGAGCCGACGTCGGCCATCGTGATGCTCTCGTGCATCTATTGGGGCGCGCTGTTCGGCGGCGCGATCACGTCGATCCTGTTCAACATCCCGGGCGAAGCGTGGTCGGTGGCGACGACGTTCGACGGTTATCCGATGGCCCAGCAGGGCAAGGCCGCGGAAGCGCTCACCGCGGCGTTCACGTCCTCGTTCATCGGCTCGCTCGTCGCGGTCATGCTGATCACGTTCCTCGCGCCGATGATCTCGACGTTCGCGCTGCGCTTCGGGCCGCCCGAGTTCTTCGCGGTGTACCTGCTGACGTTCTGCTCGTTCGTGGGCCTCGGCAAGGAGAACAAGCACAAGGTGATCATCTCGATGGCGCTCGGCCTGCTGCTCGCGGCCGTCGGCATGGACACCGTGTCGGGCAAGCTGCGGATGACCTTCGGCTTCGAGCCGCTCCTGCGCGGCGTCAACTTCCTGGTCGCGGTCATCGGCCTCTTCGGCATCAGCGAGATCCTGCTCACCATGGAGGAGCGCCTCGCGCTTCGCGGGCACGCGGCGAAGATCACGCTCGGGACGGTGCTCAAGGTGTGGCGCGAGATGCCGAAGTACTGGGCGACGCTCCTGCGCTCCTCCGTCATCGGATGCTGGCTCGGCATCACGCCCGGCGGCGCGATCGCGGCATCGTTCATGGGCTACAACATGGCGAGGCGCTTCGCGAAGGACCCGTCGACGTTCGGCAAGGGCCGCATCGAAGGCGTGTTCGGCCCGGAGACCGCCGCGCACGCGTCGGGCACGTCCGCGCTGCTGCCGATGCTCGCCCTGGGCATTCCCGGATCCGGCACGGCCGCCATCCTGCTCGGCGGCCTCATGGTGTGGGGCCTCAACCCCGGGCCGCTGCTGTTCGTCGAGCACAAGGATTTCGTCTGGGGGCTGATCGCGTCCATGTACCTCGGCAACATCGTCGGCCTCGTGATCGTCCTGACCACCGTGCCGATCTTCGCCTCCATCCTGCGCGTACCGTTCGCGGCGGTCGCGCCCATGATCGTGGTGTCGTGCGCGATCGGTGCTTACGCGATCCAGAACGCGATGTTCGACGTGTGGCTGATGCTCGGATTCGGTGTGCTCGGCTACGTCTTCAAGAAGATCGGCATTCCGCTCGCGCCGTTCACGCTCGCGCTCGTGCTCGGCAATCGCAGCGAGGATGCGTTCCGGCTGTCGATGATCGGATCCGCCGGCGACATGCGCGTCTTCTGGTCCAACGGCCTCGTGGGAACGATCACGACGCTCGCGCTGGTCCTGCTGTTCTGGCCGCTCTTTGGCAAGCTCTTCAACCTCGCCGGACGGGGCCGCAAGCCCGCCGCCACCTAGGTGACTCCCATGAGCGGCGCGATCACGATGACGCGCGACGGCGCGATCGCCACGGTGGTGCTGGACCGCCCGGAGAAGCTCAACGCGCTGACGCGCGCGATGTGGGAGCACCTGGGAGACACGATCGCAGCGCTCTCCACCGACGAATCGGTGCGCTGCGTGATCGTGCGCGGCGCCGGCGAGAAGGCGTTCTCGCCCGGCAACGACATCGCCGAGTTCGCGACCGCGCGCGCCAACAAGGCGCAGGCCATCGGGTACGGCCGCTCGATGCATCGCACCGCCGCCGCACTCGCGCAATGCCCTCACCCCCTCGTGGCACAGATCCACGGCATCTGCGTGGGCGGCGGGCTCGAGATCGCGGCGCTGTGCGACCTGCGCATCTGCGGCGCGGGCAGCCGGTTCGGCGCACCGATCAAGAATCTGGGGCTCGTGATGGCCTACCCCGAGATGGCGCCGCTCGTGCGCCTCGTCGGCCCGGCGGTCACGCTCGAGATCCTGCTCGAAGGCCGCGTGTTCGCCGCTGAAGAAGCGCTCGCGAAGGGCCTCGTGACGCGCGTCGTGCCGGACGACCAGGTGACGAGCGAGACGCGCGCAACCGCGCAGCGCATCGCGGCAGGCGCGCCGCTCGTCGCGCGCTGGCACAAGAAGTTCGCGCGCAGGCTCGCGGATGCGCGGCCGATATCTCCGGCCGAGCACGACGAAGCCTTCGACTGCTTCGACACGGAGGATTTTCGCGAGGGCTACGCCGCGTTCCTCGCCAAGCGAACGCCGAACTTCAAGGGAAGATGAGCAACGGTCCGCTTCACGGCGTGCGCGTCCTCGAGCTCGCGCAAATCATGGCGGGCCCCACGTGCGGCGCGATGCTCGCCGACCTTGGCGCGGACGTCGTCAAGGTCGAGAAGATTCCCGGCGGCGACGATTCGCGCGGCTACCGCGAGCCGCGCGTCAACGGCATCTCGGCGCCGTTCCTGATGCTCAACCGCAACAAGCGCGGCATTGCGCTCGACCTCAAGTCGGCGGGCGGGCGCGACGTGTTCATGCGGCTCGTGCGCAAGGCCGACGTCGTCATCGAGAATTATCGTCGCGACACGATGGAGAAGCTCGGCCTCGGCTACGAGGCGCTCGCCGCCGAGAACCCCGCGCTCATCTATTGCGCGATCACGGGCTACGGTCGCGACGGTCCCCTGGCGGACCGCGGCGGCTTCGACCTCGTCGCCCAAGGATTTGCCGGACTCATGGCGATCACCGGCGAGCACGGAAGACCGCCCGTGAAGAACGGCAATCCGGTATCGGACATCAACGCGGGCCTGCTGGCCGCTATCGGCGTGCTCGCCGCGTATGCGGATCGCCTGAAGACGGGCCGCGGCCAGCTGCGTCGACACGTCGCTCTTCGAAGCGGCGCTGCAGCAGACGTATTGGCACGCCGCGAGCTACTTCGCGACCGGGGAGTCGCCGGGTCCGCTCGGCTCCGCGCACATCCTCACCGCGCCGTACCAGGCGTTCGAGGCGAGCGACGGCTACATCAACATCGGCGGCGCGAACCAGTCGAACTGGGAGCGCATCGCGGAAGTGCTCGGGCATCCCGAATGGCGCGAGGATCCCCGCTTTGCCGACAACACGGCGCGCATGCATCACCGCGACGCGCTCGCCGACGCGATGAACGCGGTGCTGCGCACGCGAACGCGCGGGCAGTGGATGGCCGTCTTCGACGCCGCCGGGGTGCCGGCAGGCCCGGTGCACTCGCTGGGCGAGGCGCTCGAGCATCCGCAAACGCGGGCGCGCGGCATGGTCGTCGACCTCGTGCACCCGGACGCGGGCGCCACGCGCGCGATCGGCTGCCCGGTGCACCTGTCGCGCACGCCGGCGCGAATCACGCGACCCGCACCGCGTCTTGGCGAGCACACGCGCGAAGTGCTGCGCGAGGCGGGTTACACCGATTCGGACATCGACGATCTCGTCGCATCCCGTATTGTCGGGTCGTTCAATTGAAGTTGTCGCCGACAGCAGCCGATTTGATTTGACCGCGACGGGCATGTGCCCCTATGGTGCGGCTCGCTGATCGAGGAGGCCGCATGTCCATTTTCCGAAAGTTGATTCGAATTGCCCTGCCTGTCGCATGCTCGTTGTCGTTGAGCTCGTGCCTCATCGGTCTCGGCAGCAGCACGGTCACCACGACTGCGACCAGCACCAACTACAAGCTCAACTTCACGGCCACGCTTTCGACATGCACGCCCGTGCCGCTGGCCCCGAACGGCATCACCGTGTCGTGCCATTTGCAGGTGTCGGGCGGGCCTTCGTGGACGACCACGGCCAACCTGCCGGGCATCACGCCCGCAAGCCTGCCGCCTATCTTCGATCCGGTGATCCTGCAGGTCCCGCAGAATGCCGGCAGTTTTTCGGGAACGATCACCGGCCCCGGTGGCGGTGCGCTTGCCGTCACGGCGGTGACGGCGTCCTTGATGGCCGATTCGCTAACGCCAATCGTGGCGGAGCCGGGTTACCAGCTCGTCGTGATCGATTTCGCGCCGGGGGCGTCGCTGTCGACCGGCGTTCAGTACGCTTTTCAGCTCGACTTCTCGATTCCCAATCCGGCGCCAACGTCCATCGTGGCAAAAGTCCTCTTCACCGGGAAGGTCATCACTGGATCGAGTGCGGCGCCAGCCGAAATCGCTGCGAAGGCCACGACCACCTACTACCCTCCCCTTTTGCCGTGCTCCGCTAACTTCGCCGACATTCCGGGCGTGACGATTTCCGCCAGCTCACCAGTCAACGTCCTTCCGCTGCTGTCCGCCCAACCGTGCAACGACGTCACCTACAACTTCTCGGGTGTCGCAACGCCAACGCCGGTGACGGTGGTCGAGTACTACAACGCATCGCTCAACCATTACTTCATCACCTGGATCGCCAACGAGATCGCGATCCTCGACGCGGGCGTCACGATCAAGGGCTGGACACGCACCGGACAGACGCTCAAAGCGTATGCAACCGCTCAGGCGGGCACGTCGGAGGTATGCCGCTTCTATATCCCGCCGGGGCTCGGCGACTCGCATTTCTTCGGGCGCGGCACCACCGAGTGCAACGACACCAGGACCAAGTTCCCGTCCTTCGTGCTGGAGGATCCGTTGTACATGCACGTGTTCCTGCCCGCGGCAGGCGTGTGCCCGACCGGAACGACGCAGATCTACCGCGTGTTCAGCAACCGTCCCGATGCGAACCATCGCTACATGACGAGCAGCGCCCTTCGCGACCAGATGGTGGCGATGGGATGGCTTGCCGAAGGTGATGGCCCGGACCAGGTGGTGATGTGCGCGCCGGCCTGACGGGCCGTCGGACTACTTCTTCATCGATCTGAGCGCGCCCAGCATCTTCTCGACGTGCTTCGTCGGGTTGAGGCTCATGTAGTGGTAGACGACGGAGCCGTCGGGCGCGATCACGTACGAAATGCGGTTGGCGAATTCGGGCCGTGTCTTGAGGACGGCGTCGTACGACTTCATGACGCTCTGCTTGTCGTCGGACGCGACCGCGAACTTGCTCTGGCACGCCTGCACGGAAAATTTCGACAGCGTATCGATGTCGTCGCCGGACACGCCGACGACCGTTGCGCCGAGCGCCTGGAACTCCGCCACGGCCTCGGCGAAGTAATGCGCCTCGACCGAGCATCCCTCGGAGTAGGCTGCGGGGAAGAAGTACAGGACGACGGGGCCCTTCTTCAGCGCGTCGGCCAGTGAATACTGGTAGACCTTCCCTCCCATGGCGGCGCTCGCGGTGAAGTCCGGCGCGCGGTCGCCGATGTCCAGCGCGGCCCGCGCGGGCGCGGCGAGCGTAAGGGCTGCAAGCAGCGCAACGACCAAGTACGACATGAACGACTCCTTTCCCGCCATGCGAAGGATTCTATCTCCCGTCATAGTCGGCCGGTTCGCGAACGCCTTACGGTTGGCTGCAACGGTCGCGCTGGCGTCGGTCGTGGCGGCGTGCGGGATGGCGCCGATCCGCAGCGAGACCGTGTCGACGACCGCATTGCCGCCTGCCGCGGGCAGCCCGCTCGTCGCACTCGTGAAGGCGTCCACGCCGCCGGGCGAGGAAGCGTTGTCCGGGTTCCGGCTGATGCCCGCCGGCTTCTATTCGCTCGATGCGCGGGTGGAGCTTGCCAGGCGCGCCACGCGCTCGCTCGACGTCCAGTACTACCAGATCAACAACGACAAGACGGGGCACCTGCTGCTGCGCAACGTGCGCGATGCGGCGATGCGCGGCGTGCGCGTGCGGCTCATCGTCGACGACCTGTACACGATCGGCGGCGACGAGCTCTTCATCGGGATCGCCGCTTTCCCGAACGTCGAGGTGCGACTCTTCAACCCGTTCTGCTGCGGCCGCGACAGCCTGCTGGCGAAGTACGTGGCGTCGCTGTCCGACTTCGGCCGGCTCAACCACCGCATGCACAACAAGCTCTTCATCGCCGACAGCGCGATCGTCGTGGCGGGCGGCCGCAACATCGCCGACGAGTACTTCATGCGCAGCATGACCGACAACTTCGTCGACATGGATGCGCTGATCGTCGGCGCCGTCGTGCCGCAGCTCGTGAACATCTACGACACGTACTGGAACAGCCGTCACGTCTTTCCGGTGCAGGACGTCATCGCGACTTCGCTCAACAAGGAACAGCTTCGCCAGCGGTTCAACGAGATCGTGGACGAGGGCGACCAGATGATGGCGCTGGTGCTGCCTCCCATCGACATCCTGGGTTACGGGCCGATCAGCGACGACATCAAGGACGGTCAGCTCGGGCTGCACTGGGGCAAGGCGACCGCGTTCGCGGACTCCCCGGACAAGGTCACCGCCATGACCGACGACGACGCCCGCAAGATGAGCGTCACGATGGGGGTCATGGACCTCGTGCTCATGTCCAGGAGCGAGGTCGTGCTTTCGTCACCCTACTTCGTGCCCGGCACGATGGGCGTGCAAGCGTTCGCCGGCCTGCGCAAGCGCGACGTCAAGGTGACGGTCCTCACCAATTCGCTGGCGAGCAACGACGAGCCGCTCGTGCACACGGGATACGCGCGCTATCGCGAGGAGCTCCTGCGCAGCGGCGTGGACCTCTACGAGCTCAGCCCCACGAGGACCACCCAGAACAAGCGCCTCATGATTCCCGGCGCCTCGAAGGGACGCCTCCACGCCAAGACGGCGGTGATCGACCGCCGTCTCGTGTTCATCGGCTCCATGAACCTCGACCCTCGCTCGGCGAGCAAGAACACCGAGCTCGGGATCATCATCGACAGCCCGGAGCTCGCGAAGGAAGTGCTGCGCGTGATTCACATCAGCAAGCTGCAGAGCGCGTATCGCGTTCGGCTCGGAGAGACGACCGGGACGCTCGAGTGGCTCACGATGGACGACGACAAGGAAGTGATCCTCGTGACCGAGCCGGACACCACCTTCTGGTCGCGCGTGCAGAACTGGCTGTTCGCGCCGTTCGTGCCCGAACAGGAGTTATGATCGGCGCGCGGCGTCGGCTAAAGTTAGGCGAGCTGCCCACCGACACGGTCGCGCTCGCGCGCTTCCTCGTCGGCAAGACGCTCGTACGGGATGCGCCCGAGGGCCGCACCAGCGGCCGCATCGTCGAGTGCGAGGCCTACGTTCCGGGCGACGCGAGCGGCCATGCGTACGTCGGCGAGACGGATCGCAATCGGTCGCTCTTCAAGCGGCGAGGTCATGCGTACGTCTACTTCATCTACGGCATGCACTACTGCGTGAACGTATCCGCGGAGACGCCGGGCGTGGGCGCCGGCGTGCTGTTGCGCGCACTCGAGCCCATCGAGGGCATCGACATCATGCGCAACCGGCGGGGCGTCCGCCGATTGAACGACCTGACGCGCGGCCCCGGCCGGCTCGCCCAGGCGATGGCCATCGACCGCTCGCTCGACGGCATCGACCTCTGCGTGCGCAATCCGCTCTGGCTTGCAAGCGAGGTTCGTCGGCCCGGCCGCATCGTCGCCTCGGTGCGCATCGGCATCAGCAAGGAGATGCATCGGCCGTTGCGCTTCTACGAGGCCGGCAACCCGCACGTTTCCGGACCGCCGGCGTTGCGAGGCTAGTTGCGCGACGAGCTTATAGGGCCGCTCGTGCTTGTCGTTTGTCCTAGTCCCGCGTGCGCCGTCATTAAGTTACAATGCTCAACTTGTATGATGTTTAATACAAGATACGCGGAAGGCGCATTGTCATGCCAAACATCGCTGTTGTCCTGAAGCAGGAGATTCGTCGGCTGGCGCGCAAGGAAGTTCGCGCCGCGAACGCCTCCACGTCCAGCGTCGTCGCACAATTGCGCAAGGCCAACGCTGCCTTGCGCAAGCAGCTGACCGACTTGCAGCGGCAAGTGGCGACCATGCGCCGGAGCCTCGGCAAGCGTGGCGTCGCATCAACCGCGCAGTCGGAAACCGAAGAGCGCGGATTGCGCTTCTCGGCCAAGGGCGTCGCCTCCTTGCGCCGGCGCCTCGGTTTGTCGGCCAACGACTTCGCACGCCTTGCCGGCGTGTCCGCGCAATCCGTCTACCTGTGGGAACGCGGTCAACGCCCGCGTGCGAAACAGCTGCAGGCCCTCGCGGCCACGCGCAAGCTCAGCGCGGCAGGGGCACGCGAGCTCCTTGCCACGGCTCGCACCGAGAAGAAGCCCGCCGCACGAAAGCGCCGCGCGGCCGGGCGCAAGAAGGCAACCGCGCGCCGCTGAAGCGGAGTTGCCCCGGCGCGCTCGCGCCGGCAGATCGGACGCTTGATGCGCGGCGGGACGTCCGCGAACTACGGAGCGCCTCGATCCGCCCATGTTCGCACCGTTTGCCATCCGCAGCTTCCGCTTTCAGTGGATGGCCGACCTGACGATGTCGTGGGCCACCGAGATGGAGACGCTGATCCTCGGCTGGTACGGTGGCGGTGCATCTGTGGTTGTCGTCCGCAGCGAGCAATGCCCGGTGACGAGGCCGGAATCGTGGAAGCGATCCGTTGCCTGAGGAGGTTGTCGTGTCGTCCAAGCCCTGCCGCGTCGTCATCGCTCTGCTGCTGCCAGTGTTTCTCTTCCTTGGATCGTCTACCACGCGCGCCCAAGCCAGGATCTCGGCAGTCGAGTACTACCACGCCGCGTTCGATCACTATTTCGTGACGGGCATCGCCGACGAGATCACGAAGCTCGACAACGGGACTTTCACCGGATGGGCACGGACAGGTCAACAGTTCCTCGCCTATCCGCTCGGGACGGTTGGGGCCGTGCCGACCTGCCGGTTCTTCAGCACGGCGTTCGGCGCGAAGAGTTCACACTTCTACACGCCGAACGCCGCCGAATGCACGGTCGTCAAGGCCAACCCGTCGTGGCAGTTCGAGGCCGAGGTGTTCGCGGTTGCGTTGCCAAACGGCGCGGGGGCGTGCGTCACCGGCACCAGGCCGCTGTACAGGCTCTACAACAACGGCAAAGGCGGCGCGCCCAATCACCGGTACACGACGGACCTCACGATACGGTCCAACATGATCGCGAAGGGCTGGATACCGGAGGGGTCGGGAGCGCTCGGCGTCATTGCCTGCGTACCCGCTTCAGCGGCGGTCACCACCGCCGAAGGCATGTGGGCCGGGACTGCGAGCACCGGGGCGAACATCGTGGGCTTCGTGCTCAATACCGGCGTGTTCTACTTCCTGTACAGCACCCCGTACACCACGATCACCGGCGGCGTGATCCAGGGCAACGCGACGATGACCGGTTCGTCGTTCACCTCGTCGAATGCGCGCGATTTCAGCTTCGTCGGGCAAGGCGTGTACCCGAGCACGATCACGGGTGCGTTCGTTGCGCAAACCTCACTGACGGGAACTGCGTCATCGCAACTCGGCACGGCGACGTTCGTGCTCGCATACCAGGCGCAGTACGAGCAACCCGCGAGCCTCGCGAGCGCGGCGGGCGTCTATGCAGGAACGGGATCGACATCGTTGGGCAACCAGCAGGTGACGCTCGATCTCGCGAGCTCGGGCGCGATTGCGGGAAGCGCGCCCGGCTGCTCGTTCACCGGCGTCGCAAGTCGGCACGGCACCGTCAACGTCTTCGACATCTCGATCAAGTTCGGGGGCGGTGCGTGCCTGTTCGGCACCGCGACGCTGACGGGCATCGGCTTCTACGACGCCACCGCCAATCGGCTGTACGCAGTGGCTCCGAATGCGGGCCGGAGCGACGGGTTCCTGTTCATCGGAACAAAACCCTAGAGGGCCGCGACAACCTCGTCGGTCCACACCTTGAAGCTCGTGAGCTTGTTGGGACCGAACGTGCTGCTGATGGCGACGTCCGTCGCGTCGCGGCCGCGCGCGATCAGGACCCTGCCGATGCGCGGAACATTGTTGCGCGGGTCGAACGTATACCAGTGGCCGTCGAGAAAGGCCTCGAACCACGCAGCGAAGTCCGGGGTTCCATGCGGCAGCGGCGTGCCCATGTCGCCCAGGTATCCCGTGCAGTAGCGGGCCGGGATGTTCATGCATCGGCACAACGCGACCGCGAGATGCGTGTAGTCGCGACAGACGCCGGTCTTGTCGTGAAACGCCTCGAGCGCGGTTCGCGTCATCCGCGCATGCTCGTAGCCGAAGACGATGTGGCGGTGGACGTAGTCGCAGATCGCCTGCACGCGGCCCCATCCGGTGGGCGTCTGGCCGAAGAGCTTCCACGCGGTGTCGGACAGGCGGTCGGTTTCGCAATACCGGCTTCCGAGCAGGAACAGCAGGGTTTCCTCCGGCAGGCTCTCCACCGGAAGCTGGCGCGCGTGCGCAGCGACGACGTCGGGCGCACCGGCATCGTTGACGATCGCATCCGCCGAGATGCGCATGCGGCCCCTTCGGCGCCACGATTCGTGTGCACCAGTTGCCGAAGCTGTCGCGATACGCGGAAACGGGCACCGGCGGATCGAACACCAGATCGTCCCGGCTGACGAGATCGGACACGCGCGTGAAGTGCACGTTGAGGTTCAGGATCATCGGCGTCGGCTGCGGAAAGTCGTAGACCAGCTCGAAGCCGGCGCGGATTTGCATCATGGATCCTCTGTCGATCACCACGCGAGCTCGGGCAGCTGCCGGAACACCTTCCGGGTGCCTTCGCTCCAGTCGCGGCTCAAGCCGGCGAAATAGGCGTCGTCGGCGTCGAGCCGTCGGCGCATCCGTACTTCAAAACTGTCGCGCTCGTAGCAGATGAGGTCGATCGGCATCCCGACCGACAAGTTGCTGCGCATCGTCAGGTCGAACGAGACGAGGACGCACTTGGTCGCATCCGGAAGCGGCGTATGCCGCGTGATCACGCGATCGATGATCGGCTTGCCATACTTGGTCTCGCCGGTCTGGAAGTACGGCGTCGCCTCTTCCGCCTCGATGAAATTGCCCTCGGCATAGATGCGGAACAGGCGCAACGGCTCGTTCCGGATCTGCCCGCCGACGATGAACGAGGCGTTGAACGCCTCGCTTTCCTGGAGGTACTGGCCGTCCCGGCGCTCGATGTCGCGCATCGCGTCCGCGACCAGGACGGCGACGTCGAACATCGTGTGCGCGTTCCACAGGCTCGCAACGCCGTCGCCGGCGCCGCACCGCTGGTTCAGCACGCCGATCACCGCTTGCGTGCCCGCGAGGTTGCCGGAGCTCAGCAGGATGATGACGCGGTCCCCGCGTCGCTCGAAGAGCGTCATCTTGCAGAACTTGCCGATGTTGTCCATCCCGGCATTCGTCCGCGAGTCCGATGCGAAGATCATGCCCTCGTCCAGCATGACGCCGATGCAATAGGTCATCCCCGAGCGTAGTGGTCACCCCCGGCATCGTCGGTGCGGTGTCGAACATACGGGGGTTCGCGCGTCGACCTGCGTGGCACAGCGAACAGACCGCGACGCACGAAGCTTGCATCATTCCATCATGCGACCTCTCAAGCTCCGCGCCGCGTACGTGGCGAAGCATCCCGGCGCGTTCGCGCTGGGCGTCCTGCGCGCCTTTCGCGCCAACCAGGGCCTGTTGCTCGCTGGCGCGGTCGCGTACTACACGCTCCTGTCCATCATGCCGCTCCTGATTCTCATGCTGATTGCCCTGTCGCACGATCGTCGAGCAGGCGGAACTGCTGGCGACGCTGGCGCGGTATCTGGAGTGGCTGATCCCGGGCCAGTCGAAGGCGGTGATCGTCGAGCTTTCGAGCTTTCTCGACCATCGCGGCGTGATGGGCTGGTTCCTGCTGGCGACGATGGTGTTCTTCAGCTCGCTCGCGTTCACCGTGCTCGAGAATGCGATGTCCGTCATCTTCCTGCACCGCGTCGTGATTCGCAGGCGGCACTTCCTGGTGTCGGCGATCACGCCCTACTGCTACATCGTGTTCCTGGCGTTTGGCTTGTTGCTCGTGACCCTCGTGTCCGGCTCGCTGCGGGTCATCGGCGCCGAGAGCATCGAATTCCTCGGCCGCAGCTGGTCGCTGCACGGCGTTTCGGGCGCCCTGCTCTATCTTCTCGGCGTGACGGGCGAAGTCTTCGTGCTGACCTCGATCTATCTCGTGATGCCGGTGGGACGACCGTCGTGGCGGCACGCGCTGATCGGCGGCCTCGTCGCGACCGCGCTGTGGGAGATCACGCGCCATGTCCTCGTCTGGTACTTCGGCACGTTGTCCCAGGTCAGCGTCGTGTACGGATCGCTGACCACTGCGATCGTCGTGCTGTTGAGCCTCGAGGTTGCGGCGGCCTTGCTGCTGCTCGGCGCACAGGTCATTGCCAAGTACGAAGAGATCGGCACCAAGCGCCAGGACGCTCCAGCCGTGCCGCTGCAGACCGGGTCGCCCGGCCTGGCTCCCGACGCGTCGCCGGGCCGCTAGTCGCCCAGCAATTCCGCCAGCGGGCTCAGTTGCTCGACGTGCTGCGACAGCACCTTCACGATGACGATGATGGGGATGCTGAGCAGCATGCCCCACACGCCCCATAGCCACCCCCAGAACAGGAGCGAGATGAAGATGGCCGCGGCGTTCATGTTCGCGATCCGGCCGATCATCCACGTCGTGACGAATGTCCCGACAACCGTGGCGATGGCCAGCGAGGCGCCGGCGACGAGCAGCGCCGTCGAAATCGATTCGAACTGCATGAACGCCGCCATGCCGGTCGCCGCGGCGGCCGCTGCGGGCCCGAGGTAGGGGACGATGTGCAGGAAGCCTGCGGCGACGGCCCAGGCGCCTGCGTTCTCGAGACCGATCCAGCGAAACGCTATCCACGTCAGCAACGCGACAAGCAGGTTGGTCGTGAGCAGCATGAACATGTACTTCTGGATCGAGCCGTTGATGTCGTCCAGGATCTTCACGGTGATCTTCTTGTTCGTCAGCGAGGGGCCCGTCATCCGGACGAGCTTGCGTTTGAACTGATCGCCGCCGAGCAGCAGGAAGAACACGAGGAACACCACCGTCGCGGCCTGACCCGCGGCGGCCAGCGCGCCCATCGTGCCGTCCCACAGGACGTCGCTCAGCTTGAACGCGGGCCGGTCGATGATGACGTGAGTCCCCGGCTGCCGCGGCGTCGGCGCTACGGCGGTGGCCTGGCTCGTCGCCTTCTCCACCTCGCTGGCCGCTTTCTGCAGCTTCTCCATGGCGCCCGCCTCGCCGGCCCTTGCGCGCTGAATCGCGGTCGAAACCTTGCTCGCCGCTTGAGGCAGCTGCTCGACGATCGCCTGCACCTCGTCGCGCAGGGAATACGTTCCGAGCACGAGTGCGCCGATCACGCTGGCCATGACGATGACCGTGCCCGCCACCCGCGGAATCCTGATTGCCTCGAGCCACGCCACGACGGGATTCAGCGTGTACGCGATGACGATGCCAAGCAGCAGCGGCACCAGGAATCTCTCGGCCCACGACAGCGTGTAGAGCACGGCCAGCGCGGCGAGCACGGCCAGCGCAAGGCCGTTGGCGTGCACGCGAAGGCGTACCGTCGCAAGTGCCGCGACGAACCGGTGCGCTGCGCGGACGTCGGCGGCGGGGCCGACCGCATCGACAGCGGGCTGCGCAACAGCTGAAGACGTGGAGCTCACGGCACTAGCTGAGCTCGCTGACTGCATTGCCGACCGCCGTCTCGACCGTTTTCAATTCCACGGGGCCATCCATCATCACCGTGTCCCAATGCAGCCGCACATAATGTGACCGGTGCCTGCTCTTGAGCACGAGCGTCTGGACACCGCGTTGCTGGCCGAAGGCGTAGTCGGTCGCGTATCCCAGGAGATCGTGGACGCCGGCCTCCCACATTCCCGTCTGCACCGCTTCGACGATCGCAGCCATGCGCCGATGGAACTCGCGAACGACGTCGAGCGTCATCCCGTCGCCCGCCGGCGGGGCCGGCGCCGGGCGGGATTTGGTGGCGAACACGCTAGCAGGCCGCGGGCGTCGGAACGGCGGGCAAGCCGGCCACGTGAGAAGTGAACGCGGTTGGCCATGCATGCTTTCGTTTTCGCAGCATCACAGCCGTCCCAGTACCAGCAGCACAACGACGACCAGCACGACAAGCCCGAGGACGCCTCCGGGTGCATAACCCCAAGTCCGCGCGTGCGGCCAGGTGGGCAGGACGCCGATCAGCATCAGGATGAGGACGATCAGCAGAATGGTGCCGAGACTCATGAATTGCTCCTTGTGTTCAAATCAGTCGATGGCAGGACGCCGACAACACCACCTCGTTGCGCCGGGCCCTGCCGCTTCCATCAGCCTCGCGGCTCGCCTTGGCGGTTGACCATGACGGTCTGGCCGGGGGGCGACGTCATCTGCATGCGATAGGCATGGCCACGAAAGTCGTACGTGACGTCCCAATAGTCCGCACGCGCGTGGCTGGGCACGTTGGCGCAGCGCTGCACGTTTTGCGAGTACATCTGTCCGCCGCCATCGCGACCTCCGCCCCCGACCTGATGGCCAAGAATCCCGCCGGCTGCGGTGCCGTTGACATTGATGTCTTCGCGCTCCTGAACGACGTTACGCCGCTCGATCCAGCATCGTTGTTCGGCCGGCCCGACGACAGCGCGTACGGAAGTGACCCGCGCCGTGTACAGGCGCTCGTTGTTGCGTGGCCGGTAATCGTAGGCAGGCGGCGGCGCAGCGGCTTGCGTCGCCGCATGACCCGCATAGCGATGGTCGTCGTAACGCGCAGTGGGGTCGACGGATCGCACCGAAGAGATGCGGTCGTTCAGCCCCATCGCGGCGAGCGACGCATACCGGCCGGGGCGGAGGATCATGCACCTGCCCGCAAAGCCCGCGTCTTCACAGACTTCCCACGAATGTTGCTCGACGACGACCGACGACGCCCGATCGTTGAATCCGCTGCGCTCGAAATTCCCGATAGGCTGTTCTGCCGAAAACGAGCGTCCCTCGAAGTTTTCGCGTTCGTAGAACGTGACCTGCGCGGACACCTGTGCGGCGAAAGTGCCCGCGACCAGAAACAGAGTCCATGGAAGAGCTGTGTTCATGAGTGCCTCGTGCAAAGTACTTCGTTTGAAATCGAGCATCGCGCCAGCGGGTCGCCGGCGCAGGCTTCGTGAACTACCCCGAGGTCGTCGGGGTGGTTCGCGGGCAAATCTGACTTCTTCCGTTCTGTCACAGCGAAGTGGATGCGGAGCGGCGCGCGGGCCGGCGAAACAGCGCGGCGCGGCGATCTGGCGAATTCGATCAGCGGCGATCGTCTTCGAATTGATGAACAAGGATACGGCGCGTGCCCAATCCGATCGGTACGGTAACGCGCTTAAGCCCTGTCCTGCCGACGAGCGGCCTAGTCGGGAACGACGGGCGGTAGCGCGCCCGCTTCCGGCAAGCTGCCGCCCTCGCCTTCCCACTCCTGGATCGCAGTCGCGCGCGGCGGCGCTGCGGTCTTGCGCTTCGTTCGCAAAAGCGCTGCCAGGGAGGACTCGGGGCCGGCAGCCAGCCTCACCCAACGCACGTAGTCTTTCGCGGCGATCTCGGTCATCGATTGCTCTCTTGAGGCCGCGCCCAGCCGGCGCCTGAATGCCAGTCTCGCAGGATCTCAAGCGCGCGTCGGTGCACTAACGCACGTTGCATTCGACGGCCGAGTGCCCGGCCAGCGTATGTATCCGACCGAACATGGCAACGAACGCTGAGCCTATACTGGCCCCATGGCGACCAGCAAACCGCGCGGCGCAACGCGCGCCGGATCCGCGAAGCGCACCAGCGCACCTTCAACCGCACGGCATACCCCTCGCAACAATCATCTGTTGGACGCTCTTCCAGCCGCCGACTACGCGCGGCTCGAGCCGCACCTCGAGCTCGTGCCGATGCCGCTCGGCGAGGTGCTGTACGAACCGGGGGTGCAGCTGCGCTACGTTTACTTCCCCACGTCTTCCATCGTCTCGCTGTTGTACGTCATGGAGAACGGCGCATCGGCTGAAATTGCTATCGTCGGCAACGAGGGCATCCTCGGCATTTCGCTGTTCATGGGCGGCGAGACGACGCCGAGCCGCGCCGTCGTGCAGAGCGCAGGGCACGGCTACCGGCTGAAGGCGCAGCTCCTGAAAAACGAGTTCGGCCGATTCGGCCTCATGATGCACCTGCTGCTGCGCTATACGCAGGCGCTCATCACCCAGATGTCGCAAACGGCCGTGTGCAATCGCCATCATTCGATCGACCAGCAGCTATGCAGATGGCTGTTGCTCAGCCTCGACCGGCTCGCGTCGAACGAATTGACCATGACGCAGGAATTGATCGCGAACATGCTGGGCGTGCGGCGGGAGGGCGTCACCGAAGCGGCAGGGAAGCTGCAGGACGCGCAATTGATCCGCTATCGGCGCGGCAAGATCTCCGTCCTCGATCGTCCCGGGGTCGAGGCGCGCTGCTGCGAGTGCTATCAGGTGGTGAAGAAGGAGTTCGACCGCCTCCTTCCGTACATCGTGAAATGAACTTTGCAGTGGCTCGACTACGCTCACTAGCGCACAGACGCGTGCAGGCGGCCTGCCCTAATCTTTTGCCGTGCCTTCGATCACACCCAGAGCGTTCCGCGCCGGTAATCGATTGCTCGAGGCGCTCCCCAGCGGCGAGTTGAACCGCATGCTCGCGGGTTGCGAGGAAGTCGAGCTTTCCTCCGCCGACGTGCTTTGCTCGCCCGGCGAGCGCATTCTGCACGTCTATTTCCCCATCCGCAGCTTCATCTCCCTGGTCATGCCTGTCGACGCCTCGGATTCGCTCGAAGTCGGCCTCGTCGGACGAGAAGGAATGCTCGGCATTCCTCTGGCGCTCGGTGTGGACGTGTCCCCCGTGAGGGCGGTCGTGCAGGGCGCGGGAATCGCGTTGAGAATGACAGCCGACTACTTCTGCGGCGAGCTCGAGCGCAGCGAGGCGCTGCAGGGTGGCGTCAATCGCTACGTGTTCGTGAGCCTGCGGGAGCTCGCCCAGCGCGCGGCCTGCACGCGCTTCCACGTCGTTGAGGCGCGGCTCGCCCGTCGCTTGCTCTTGACGCAGGATCGCGCGCACGCCGATACGTTCAGCGTTACGCACGGTCTCCTCGCACTGATGCTGGGCGTGCGGCGAGTAGGCATCACCCGGGCGGCGACTTCGCTGCAGAAGCGCAAGCTCATCCACTACAGCCGCGGCAAGGTCACGGTGATCGACCGCCGCGGCCTGCGCGCAGCGTCATGCACCTGCTATCGCGCAGACCGCGAATCCTACGATCGGACGCTCGGGTAGTTACTGGATGACGTGATCCGCTCGCGCCACCAGCGCCGGAGGGATCGTCACGCCCAACTGCCTGGCGGTCTTCAGATTGACCACGAGCTCGAAGACCGACGGTTGCTCGACGGCGAGCTCCGAGGGCTTGGCGCCGCGCAGGATCTTGTCCACGTGCGTTGCAGCCCGCCGAGCCAGGACGTTGAGATCAGGTCCGTAGCTCAGGAAGCCGCCAGCGTCCGCCCAATGTCCCCATCCGCTGACCAACGGGATCCCTTGCTTGCCCGCAAAGGCGAGGATGCGCGCGCGGTTGAGGTTCATCAGGCGCGACGTGACCACCATCAGCGTCTCGGCGTGCTCGCGAGTCGCCGCCTGGAACGCCGCGTCGAAGTCCTCGGGTCGCCTGATTTCGAGCGATTGGATGTGCACACCCAGCCGACGCGCAGCGACCTGGATGTCACGGTACTCGCCGTCGGGATGGTCGGGGTTCCACAGCACGGCGATTCGCGCCACCGAGGGAATGGCCTCCTTCACGAACTGCAGCCTCTTGCCGGCGGTCTCCGACGAAACGAATGCAACTCCAGTCAGGTTGCCTCCGGGACGGGCAAAGCTGCTCACGATGCCGGCCTCGACGGGGTCATTGCTCGTCAACATCACGACGGGAATCGTCTTCGTGGCGTCCTTGACGACCGGCACCAGGTCGCCACCCAGCACGACGATCACATCCGGTTTCAGCGCCACGACTTGCAGCGCGAGCTCGCGAGCGCGATCGGGATGACCCTCCGCGCTCCGATATTCGATCGAGATGTTGCGCCCCTCGGCATAGCCGAGCTCGCGCAGGCCGCCGACGAACGCGGCGAGATTGGGATCGTTTTCGGGCGTCCCGAAGAGCAGAACGCCGACGCGCGCAAGCTTCGCGACCGGTTGCTGCGCGTGAAGGGGCGAAAAGCCCGCGAGCAAGAAAGCGACGACGAGCGAGGCGAGCGTTGCGCGGGTGAACGTCATGGTCATCTTCGACCGACACATACATCGAGCCCAATGGCGCAACGAGCGTTGCTCCGGCCGACTATAGCACTCGGTGCGCGAGCATGTTCTCGCCTCGCCGCCGCGGCCGCACAATGGCGGATACTCCGAAACGGACCGCGGTACCCTTCTGCATGACCGAGCAAGCATCCCAAGTCGACGCGCGCAGCCCGCTTCCCACGACCTCGCTACCCGATCAGGTCGATGCGGTCGTCTGCGGTGGCGGGCCCGCCGGCTCCACCTTCGCAACGCTCCTTGCGAGGAAGGGGCATCGCGTCATCCTCTTCGAGCGCGAGCGATTTCCGCGCTTTCACATCGGCGAGTCGCTCCTGCCGTGGAACGTTCCTCTCCTCGATCGCGTGGGCGTGCTCGACAAGGTGCGCAGCGCCGGGATGCAGGTCAAGCTCGGCGCGCGCTTCTACCATCAGGGAACGGACCGCGTGCGGCCCGTGCGGTTCGTCGACGGCATCGACAAGGACCATCCGAGCGCATTCCAGGTCAAGCGGGCGGACTTCGACAAGCTCCTTCTCGATCACGCCCGTGACTCGGGGGCGCAAGTGTGGGAGGGGGCGCGTGTCGAGGAAGTGCTCTTCAGCGAAGACGGAAAGCGCGCACGTGGCGTACGCGTGCGCCTTGCCGGAGAAGCGGCCGCGCACGAGCTGGCCGCCAAGGTCGTGATCGACGCGACAGGTCGCGACGCGCTGTTGTCGAAGAAGATCGGCGGACGCATCCGCGATCCGCTGCTCGACCGCTCTGCAGCGTTCGCCCATTTCGACACCTTCCGCCGCGCAGCAGGACCCACGGGCGGCGACATCATCGTCATCACGACGCCGGATGGGTGGTGGTGGCTGATCCCTTTCTCCGACGGCTCGGTTTCCGTTGGCATCGTGATGCCGTCGCGCCGATTCAAGGAGCGATCGGGCTCCGTCGAAGAGCTGTTCCAGTCGGCCGTCGCGGGAACGCCCGAAGTGCGCGAGCTCCTCGCCGGATCGCAGCGAACGACCGACGTGAAGGCGATTGCCGATTACTCGTACAGGACGTCGTCCTTCTCAGGCGACGGCTTCTGCCTGATCGGCGATGCCGCCTGCTTCCTCGATCCGGTGTTTTCGACCGGAGTGCTCATGGCGATGACATCGGCGGAGCTCGCTGCCGAAACGATCGACCATTCGCTTCGCTCGAAGGGACGAATCGACGCCCGCGATTTCCGCCGTTTCGAGCGGATCTACAAGCGCGGCGTCGCGCGGTTCGCGCGATTCGTCCACGGCTTCTACGAGCCTGCGATGCTCGAGACTTTCTACACCAAGGCTCCGAACCAATGGATCGAGCGTGCCGTCACGACGGTGCTCGGCGGAGGCGTCTTCTTCCCGTCGTTCAAGGCGCGCTTCTTCACGCTCACGTTTCCGCTTTGCGTCGTGCTGACAGGCGCCGCGCAGGCCGTGCGCGGACGCGGCGCGTTCGAGCGCGCAACTGGAATCGTCGCCGCGGAACGGGACGCCTGACTCCCCGCGAGGTTCGCTGGCCGCACCCGAACGGCCGTTTCCGGCCGCGTCCTGCCGCAGGTCATTTCTGCCGCGCTTTGCGCGCCGCATACTTGGAATCACGCGCAGCCTTCTGATCGACCTTGAGTGCTGCCTCGGCCTCCTTTTGGGCAACGCGCGCGGCGTCCTTCCGGGCCTTTTCCTCCGCGACCGCGTCGGCTTGCCTGGCCTTCTCGGCCGCGCGTTGTGCATTTCGGAGGTCCGCGGCCGCGCGTTTGGACGTCTTGTTCTCGGCAACGCGAACGCTGCGTGCTTCCGCCGCTTCGGCGCGAGTCGCCTGCCGCTGCGCGGACTGCGCGTCGTTCTCCAGCGCCGTCGCACGGATCTTCTCCAGTTGCGTGCGCTTTGCCTTGGTTGCCGTCACCAGTCGTTCCGCAAAACTTGGCTCTTTACGAGGCATATATCCTGGCTTCGCTTTCAAGTCATTCGTATGTAGGGAGGGTGATGCTACCTATGCTTCGAGGAGAAGTTTACGCGCCGCAGCACCGGTCTTCCCGACTAGTTTGCGCTTGTCGGCTGCAGGCAGTCTCTTGATCGCCGCTTCCAGCCTTCCTGCCGTCGACTGATTCGGGCACGCGAACTTCGCGAGGAGCCGGCACGGGGGATTTGCGCGCGTGTATCGCGCCCCCGTGCCCGCAAGATGCTGCGCATACCGCGCCGCCACATCGAGCGCGATACCGGTGTAGATCGCGTTGCCGCGGCACAGAAGCATGTAGACGTACCAGCGCTTGGCCGCCCGCTGCCGGGCCGCGGGCGACCGGGACGCGGGAGTCGGCATCGCCCTATTCTAAGGGCGTTTACTCAGGACGGCAGCCGCGACGCCGAAGTGAGGGTCAGCTAACTTGTGCGAAGGAGCTAAGCGATGCTTCGATACCTGATCTCGTTCGACGACGGCTCGATGGACCATATTCCCGCGCGAAACATGCCGGCGGTGGGCGGGTCAAGGTGTCCTCGCGTCACGAGGCGTTGATGTGGGCCGCCCGAATCGCCCGCTCGTGTCGATGCGCACAGGAGGTCCGCGAAATCATGTTCGACGCGGAGTCCTGACCGACCTCCTTCCATTCACGTGGTCCCGCGGTCGATGATCTCGAATCCGACGTCGACCACCGTGCCCGCCTGTGCCGCACCTTGGATCCGCGCCAGGATGAGCTCGGCCGCCTGACGTCCGATCGCGGCGCGATCGACGCGGACCGTCGACAGCGCCGGCGTGGTATGGGAAGTGAACTCGAGGTCTCCGAAGCCGACCAGCGCCAGGTCACGAGGCACGGACAAACCGCGCGACCGCGCCTCCTCGAGAGCGCCGTGCGCGAGAAGGTCCGAGCTGCAGAACACTGCCGTCGGTCGCGCGCCGCGTTCGAACAACTGGGCGAGGCCCCTCCTCCCCAGCGACAAGGTCGAAGGCGCCGGCACCGTTACGACCTGGGCATCGTCAACACCCTGCACCTGCAGCTCGTAAAGAAACCCGCGTTGGCGGGCAAGCGCGCGGGAATCGTCCGCCCACAGCATTCCGAACGTGCGGTGTCCTTTGGCGACCAGGTGTCGAGCGACGGCTTCCCCGATGTCCTCGTGCGAGAAGCCGACGAGCGTGTCGATCGGAGTTGGCGTCATATCCCACGTCTCGACCACCGGAATCCGGGCTCGAAGAATCCGCTGCCGCGTTTCTGCGGAACGATTGATCCCGGTGAGATAGATCGCGTCGGGCCGCCGACTCAGCACCGCGGCAAGCAGCGAATCTTCGCGCGCTTCCGGGTAACCCGAAAGGCCGAGGAGAACCTGGTAGCCAGCGTCCCAGAGCCGGTCCGTCAGCGCCTGCACGGCGTCGACAAAGATCGAGTTGGTGATCGACGGAACGAGGGCGGCCACGAGACGCGTACGCTTGGACGCGAGTCCCCCGGCGAGCAGGTTCGGCACGTAGCCCACGCGTTCGACGACTTCCCGCACGTGCGCGAGCGTCGCCGGCGTGACGAGCTCGGGCCGATTGACCGCCCTCGACACCGTGATTGCCGAAACACCCGCAATCTTCGCCACGTCCGCAAGCGTCACATTGCCGGTGGCGCGGCTGGCCCTTGGCGGTCGCATGATCGCCGAGCCAGCAATGTCCAACAAGGGCTTGACGTTGCTCACGGACGTTTCTTCGGACGATGTGGAGATTGCTTGCCAGCCGAATGCGGCGCCGCCGTCATCGCGCCGGTCCGCCTCGACGTTGCCCTCAATCCAGGTCCTGCACTTCAGGTTGCGCCCGCGCCCCCATCAAGGCCTCGAAACGTTTCGAATAGGCTGGCCACACGTCGGGATTGATGAGGCGCGGGGGACGTCCGCCCTTGAGAATGCCGACGATCTGCTCGGCTGCGTACGTCGCCATGTTGCGGCGTGCCTCGTATGTCACGCCGGCGGTGTGGTAAGTCGCGACGACGTTGCGCTGCGCAAGCAGCGGATGGTCGAGCGGCGGCGGTTCCTTCTCCCAGACGTCGAGTCCGGCGCCGTACAGATGACCGGATGCGAGCGCGTCCAGCAACGCCGCCTCGTCGTGAATCCCGCCGCGCGCAGTGGTCACGAACACGGCGCCCTTCTTCATGCGCGCGAACGCTTTCGCGTCCATCATCTTCAGCGTGTCCTGGTCGCGCGGACAATGCAGCGAGACGAAATCCGACCGCGCGAGCAACTCATCGAACGGCGTTGCCGTGGCACCCCGCCGCGCGATCTCTTCCTCCGTCAGGTAGGGATCGACAGCCAAGACCTCCATGTCGAACGCCCGCGCGAGCTTCGCTACGCGCGTACCGATGTGGCCGATTCCAACCAGGCCAAGGACCCTGCCGCTCATCTCGTAGCCCATGATGTCTTCGCGCGTGAAACCGCGCTCCGTGCGCAGAAGACGATCGTTTTCCGAAATCCGTCGCGTGACGTCGAGCATCAGGCCGATCGCGTGCTCGGCAACGGACTGGGCATTGCCGCCGGCTTGATTGACGACCAGAACGCCGGCCCTGGTGCATGCCTGGACATCGATCGTGTCGTACCCCGCACCGTTCGACGATACGCAGAGCAGGTTCGGGCATCGCGCAAGCAAATCGTCCGTGACGAACCATTGCTTCGGCAGCTCGTCCTTGGCGGACGATACCTGGAATGCATGCGCCTGCGACAAGCGCTCCCAGACGAGATTGGGGTCACCTTCGCGTTCGACCGTCACGAGTTCGACGTCGGGCTCGCGCGCGAAACGCGCCTCCATCGCGGGGTCATACCATTGCTTGAATCGAACTACGAGCTTGTGTCTGGCCACCACGTTGCGTCTCCTTCAGGTTTCATTCGTCGGCAGATCGCACGTTCCTGGCGATCGGCGCAAAGGAAGTGATCTCACCCGCGATCCTCGTTTTCATTGCTTCGCTCTCTTGCCGACGTGCATGGCACAGCCGGGTGAAGCCATTTGCGCGCGCAGGATCGTGCCGGTGACCGACTCCGTGAAATAGGCCGTCTTGCGCTGCGGACCGCCGAACGCGACGTTGGTCAGCGAAGCGCCGGCCGCGCTGCGCAGGATCTCGACGGGCTCGGCGCGCTCGTTCAGGACCCAGGCCCATCCAAGGCCTGGATTGCAGACGATCAGCCGCCCTGCTTCGTCCATTGCGAGTCCATCCGGGCCGCTCGGGCCATAGGACGTGAAGAACTGGCCCGCCTTGCCGACGGAGCCATCGGGAAGCAACGGCATGCGCCAGACGCAGTTGCCTCGCGTCATCGCCACGAACAGGAATCGCTCGTCGGGCGAAAGCACGAGACCGTTCGGGCTGGGCGCGTTGGAAATCAACGCGTCGAGCTTGCCATCCGGGCGGAGCCTGAAGACGCGCCCCGACGGATCGTGCAAACCGGTTTGTCCCTGGTCCGTGAAGTAGAGGTTACCTCGCGAATCGAACACGAGATCGTTGACGCCCTTGAAGCGCTCCGTGTTTCGACGCTCCAGCATCGCGAGTGACCTTGCCGGTCGCAATGTGCACGCGCATCAGCCCGTTGCGATAGTCGGTCACGACGAAGTGCTCCTCGTCGAGTCGCTTCATGCCGTTGGGCTCACCCTCGTATTCGGCCACCAGCTGCCACTCGAGCGACGGCGTGATGCGAAAGATTCGTCCGAATGGAATGTCGGTGACGTACAGCGTGCCGTCCGCGTCGCAGACCGGACCCTCGAGGAACGAGTGCACCGCGTGCCCGCCGCGATTCGCATCGGCCCAGGCCGTGCGCACATTCCTCGGACGAAACCGATCGGGCAGCGCCGAGTAGACCTCGGTATCGCGGACATCCGGAGATTGCAGGAGGAACATGAGTTGCCGTCGCTACTGTTTCTCGATGTCGACTTTCTTGGCGACCGCGGCCCAGCGTGCGTTTTCGTCCTTCATGAGCTTCGCGAAGGCTTCGGGATCGCCGCCACCTGGCTCGGCGCTCAACGTCGCAAGGAACGCCTTCATGTCCGCCGATTCCAGGGCCTTCTTCACTTCCGCATTGAGGCGAGCGACAACGTCCTTGGGCGTGCCCGGTGGCGCGGCGAGTCCTGACCAGTTCACGATGCCGAATCCCGGAAGGCCCGCCTCTGCGAAGGTCGGGACGTTCGGAAAGCTCGACAAGCGTTTGTTGCCGCTGGCCGCCAGTGCGCGAACCTTGCCCGCTTTCATTTGCGACGCGACGGAGCCCGTGGACAGCAGCACGAGATCGATCTGCGCGCCCACGAGGCCCGTGACCGCCTCACCCGCGCCCTTGTATGGGATGTGTGAGAGCTTGACACCCGCCGCTTGCTGGAACGCCTCTGCGGAAAAGTGCGGTGCGCTGCCGTTGCCACCGGTGCCATACGTCAGCTTGTCGGGGTTGGCCTTCGCTTCCGCGATGACCGACGCGAGATCCTTGTACTTCGAATCCGAATTGACCAGGAGCAGCACCGGCGTATAGGCACTTACCGCGATGGGAACCAACGGAAGCTCGCCTTCCCACGGCAGTTTCTTGAACACGAAAGGCAAGAGAGAGAACGTGTTGTCGAGCGCAAGCAGCGTGTAGCCGTCGGGCGCGGACCGGATGACGGCCTGGGCGCCGATCGTGCCTGAAGCGCCCGGCTTGTTCTCGATGAAGAAGGATTGCCCGGTTTGCTCCGACAGTTTTTGCGCGACCTTGCGCGCGACGACGTCGACCGCCCCGCCCGGCGCATACGGAACGACGATGCGCACGGGCTTGTCGGGATAGGCAGCCATCGCGGGCGCGACCATCGCGAGGCCTATTGCGGCCACGAGCAGTCGCGTGAACGTCGACATCTTGATCACAGCGTCTCTCCTTCGCCGAGCACGCCCGCGGCGCGCAGCGCGCCATCGAGCCACGCGGGACGCAGACCGCTTTTCGCCTTGCGGATGGCGTCGATGCGGGCCGTCTCGTCGGCGAGCTTCTTCGCCGCGAGCGGAAGCATCGCAGCCGCCTTGTGCCGCTCGACGACCACGACGCCATCGGCATCCGCGACGATCAAGTCGCCGGGAGAAATCGAGATGCCTCCGACGCAAACCGGATGGTTGATGCGACCGGGGACGAACTTCGTGGGACCGTTCGGATTGGTGCCGACCGAGAACACGGGGAACTTCATCTCACGAATTTCCTCGCTGTCACGGATCGCCGCATCGAGGACGACGCCCGCAATGCCGATCGCCTTGCACTGGTTGACCATGATCGCGCCCATGAGCGCGCACGTCTGGTCGCCCTTGCCGTCGATGACGAGCACGTCGCCCGGCTTCGCGAGCGACATCGCCGCGTGGATCATGAGGTTGTCGCCGGGGCGAACCTCCACGGTCAACGCGGGGCCGGCGATCGTCATGGAAGGATCCAGCGCCCTGATCCGGCCGTGAAGCGTGCCGCGGCGGCCCGCGACATCGGCAAGGATTGCAGCCTGGAATGCACCCGCCTGCCGCACGACGTCGGGCGACACGCGTTCGAAGTCACGAATGACGTCGGACAATGGATTCGTGGTCATCATCTTCTCCTCAGGAATCGAGCATCAATCGAGCTTGGCGCCCGAATCCTTCACGACCTTGCCCCACTTCACGTAGTCGGTCTTGAGCAACGCTGCAAATTCCTGCGACGTGCCGCCGAGACCGCCGCCGCCTTCCGCCGCGAATTTTTCCGTCACGTCTGTCGACTTGAGGACCTTGTTGACTTCCGCATTGATCCTGGCAACGATCGCCGGCGGCGTTCCCGCCGGTGCGACGATGCCGAACCAGGTGTTCGCATCGAAACCCTTGTAGCCCGACTCCGCGACGGTTGGAACGTTGGGCAACGTGGGCACCCGCTTGGCCGACGTCACCGCGATCGGCCGCAGCTTGCCTCCCTTGATGTGCGACATCGCGGTGGGAATGGACGACATGTAGATCTGCACCTGACCGCCCATGAGATCGGTCAGCGCCTGCGCCGAGCCCTTGTAGGGGATGTGCTGGAACTTGACCCCGGCGGCGGTCTGCAGGAGCTCGCCCGTCAGGTGCGCGACGGTTCCATTGCCCGGCGAGCCGAACGTGACGTCACCGGGCTTCTTCTTGGCTGCCGCGACGATCTCGGCCAGCGACTTGAACGGCGAGTCCGACGACACGACCAGCACCAGCGGCGCGTCCGCCACGAGCACGACCGGCACGAGATCCTTGAGGGGATCGTAGGGCAGCTTCTTGTACAGCGTCGGGTTGATGGCGAGGTTGCTGGTCTGGCCCAGCCCGAGGGTGTAGCCGTCGGGCGGCGACTTGGCCACCGCATCCATGCCGATGTTGCCGCCCGCGCCCGGCTTGTTGTCGATGACGATGACCCACTTCAACGTCTCGGTGAGCTTGTTGCCGATGACTCGCGCGAAAATGTCCGTGCCACCGCCCGCGGGGAACGGGACGATCAGCCGGATCGGCTTGTTTCCGGGATAGTCTTGACCCGCAGCGAGCGGGACCACGAAAGCGGCGACGAGCGCCACCATCAATCGAGCAGCTTTCACGAACTCCTCCTTGCGTGTCGATGACGACTCGCGCGCATCGGAAAGCTCGCGTCCCGGCCGTCGAACCTGCATTATCGACAGCGCAATCAATGACGTCCATTTACATATTGTTTGAAATCGATTATCCGCAGTTATCGAATGACTAGCCGTCCTCCATCAGGGATTTGCCGTTCTTGCGCACCAGGGTGACGAGCCTGCGTGCAGCCGGCGACAGATAGGCATCCTTGCGATGCAGCACGCTCAGCACACGGCGCATGGTCGTTTCAGTGACGCGCACCTCGGCCAGTTTCGCGCCAACGCCGGACGCTGCGAGGTGGCGGCGCGAGATGAACGTGAGCAAGCCCGTTTCCTCGATCAATCGCGGCATGAGCAGGACGAGATTGGTTTCGATCTGGGCGACGGGCCGCGCCATCGCGCGGGCGTCGAACGCGCTGTCGAGCCAGCGGCGGCTCTCGACCGACGGGGCGGCCAACGCCCAACGGTACTCGAGCAGATCGCTCATGCGCGGGCGCTGCTTCCTGCGCAGCAACTCGTGGGACTTGCTCGCGGCAACTACCATGACGTCCTCGACGACCGGATGGGACGCAAGCTCGTCGTCGGAGGGGCCGCCAAACGTGATCAGCAGATCGAGATCCCCGGCCTTCAGCGACTGCGTGAGCACGTCGTCCTGGCCGATGACCGTCTTGAGGAAGACTTGCTGCGTTTCAGCCAACAGCGCCCTGCATACCGGCGGCAACAGGAACTGCGCGGCGGTCGGCACGAGCCCGAGCTTGATGTGCCCGGAATCGCCTCGCGCGAAGTCGATCATCTCGCGTGCGGTCTCGTCCGCGGCGACATGCAGCCGGCGCGCACGAGTGAGCAGCGCCTCTCCCGCAGACGTCAGCCGTATGCCGCGACCCACCCGCTCGAAGAGCTCGGTGCCGAAGCTTTCCTCCAGCCGCCGGACGCAGCGCGTGAGCGCGGGCTGCGTGAGGCTCAAACGTTCCGCTGCCCGGCCGAGATGACCGAGCTCGGCGATCGTTTCGAAGTACCGCAGGTCCCGCAGGTCGAGTTGGATCGCCACAGTTATCGATTCCATACTTTATGGCATTAGACATTATGGATCGAAGCGTCGAATAATGCTCGTTTTGGACGATCCGCACGCATGATCCCCGCCCTTCGCGCGAGCAACGCCGATGTGCCGTTGTACGTCGACTTCATCGCCGAGCTCCGGCTGCGCGGCTTCGAGGGCGACCTGTCGACGGGCGCCGGCGATCGCACGGTGTTCGCCACCGACAACTCGATCTATCAGCTGACGCCGCAAGCCATCGTATTTCCTCGCAACGCAACGGACGTCGTGCGCATCGCGAAGCTCGCGAGCGAACCGCGCTTCGCCGGGATCGTTCTTGCGCCTCGCGGAGGTGGAACCGGCACGAACGGGCAGTCGCTCACCGACGGAGTCGTCGTCGACGTGTCGCGCCACATGAACCGGATTCTCGCGGTGAACGCCGGGGAGCGTTGGGCGTGGGTGGAAGCCGGCGTGGTCAAGGATCAGCTCAACGACGCCGTCCGCGAGCATGGGTTGTTCTTCGCCCCGGAACTGTCACCGTCCAATCGCGCAACCATCGGAGGCATGATCGCCACCGACGCGAGCGGCCAGGGCTCCGTGCTGTACGGCAAGACCCATGATCACGTGCTGGAGTTGAAGTGTGTGCTGCTCGATGGAACCGAGTGGCATTCGGTGCCGTTGTCGGGGATCGAACTCGAATCGGTGAAGCAGCGCAATGACCGGCTCGGCACCGTGCATCGGTTGCTCGACCGCATCAGCGTCGCCGATGCGAATCTCATCGCCGATCACTTCCCGCGCCTGAATCGCTGCGTCACGGGATACGACCTCGTTCATCTCAGGGATGCGCAGGGCAGGTTCAATCTCAATTCGGTGATCTGCGGCGCCGAAGGAACGCTTGCCTTCGTCACCTCGGCGAAGGTGAACCTCGTCCCGATTCCACGGTGTTCCGCCATCGTGAACATCCGTTACGGGAGCTTCGACGCGGCCTTGCGTGACGCGGGCGCGCTGATGCGAACGGAAGCGGCCTCGAGTGAGACGATCGACGCCACCGTGCTCGAGCTCGCGCGCGGCGATGCGATCTGGCTGCGCGTCGCGGAATACTTCCCCGACGACCCGGAGGGGCCGTCGCAAGGCGTCAACCTCGTCGAATTTCTCGCCGAGAACGACGCAGAGCTCGAATCGAAGCTCGCGCGAGTCGAGGCTCTGCTCGGCGGCAGTACCGCAGGACGGCGTGGCTACACCATCGCGCGCGGCGAGCCAGCCGTGCTCGCAATCTGGTCGATGCGCAAGAAGTCGGTGGGCCTCCTCGGCAACATGAAAGGGGAGCGGCGGCCGGTGCCCTTCGTCGAGGATACGGTTGTTCCACCGGAGAATCTCGCCGACTACATCGCCGAGTTCCGCGCCGTCCTCGACCGCCGCGGCCTCGTCTACGGCATGTTCGGGCACGTGGATGCGGGGTGCCTGCACGTGCGGCCCGCCCTCGACATGAAGGATCCCGGCCAGGAACGAATGGTCCGTGAGATCTCCGACGAAGTGTTCGCGCTGACGCGCAAGTACAAGGGCGTGCTCTGGGGCGAGCATGGCAAGGGCGTCCGTTCCGAGTACGCGCCGGAGTTCTTCGGACCGATTTACTCTCGGTTGCAGGAGATCAAAGCCGCGTTCGATCCGAACAATCAGCTGAACCCGGGCAAGATCGCCGCGCCGCCGGGACAGTCACTGCTCAAGATCGATGCCGTTCCCACGCGTGGTCAGTCCGACCGTCGGATTCCGTTGGCTCTGCGCCTCGTCAACGATGATTCGCTTCACTGCAACGGCAACGCCGCGTGCTTCAACTACGATCCCGACGACGCGATGTGCCCTTCGTGGAAGGCGACGCGCGAACGCAGGCACTCCCCCAAGGGCCGCGCTTCATTGATGCGTGAATGGCTGCGCCGCCTGGCGGACGCTTCCGTCGACCCCACGCACGAGGCGCGAAAGGCGCGAGCGCGCGGAGCGTGGCTTGCATGGCCGAGTCGCGCCATGAATTCGTGGCGGCGACGCAACGGCGATGAGGACTTCTCCTTGGCAGTGAAGGAAGCGATGGACGGATGCCTCGCATGCAAGTCGTGCGTCGGCCAGTGCCCGATCAAGGTCGATGTCCCGGCGTTCAGGTCGCGCTTCCTCGAGCTCTACTACGGCCGCTATCTTCGTCCGTCCAAGGACCGCCTGGTTGCGTCGCTGGAGCATGTCCTCCCCTGGCTCGGCCGGATGCGCACGCTGAGCAACGCGTTCACGTCGAGTCGCATGGGCCGCGCCATCCTGGCGAACGTTGGCCTGGTCGAGTTGCCCACGCTCGACACGATCGACCTGCACGCCGGGCTTGCGGCACGGGGCGTGCGCGAAGCCTCCGTGCAGGCGCTCGCGGGTCTTTCCGACGCCGAACGCGCAAAGAGCGTCATCGTGGTACAGGACGCATTCACGTCGTACTACGACGCCGCGGTCGTGCTCGACTTCGTCGAGCTCATCGGCCGCCTTGGATTCATGCCCTGGATCGCGCCGTTCAGGCCGAACGGCAAGCCGCAGCACGTTCTCGGATTCCTGGGCGCCTTCGAACGAACCGCGCGCAAGAACGTCACCGTTCTCGACCAGCTTGCGAGCACCGGCGTGCCGCTCGTCGGCGTCGACCCCTCGATGACGCTGGCCTACCGCGCCGAATACACGAAGGCGCTCGGCGAGCAACACGTCCCGGCGGTGAAACTACCTCAGGAGTGGCTGGCAAGCCGCATCGATACCTTGCCGCAGATCCCGGTCGATGATGCCAACGAGTGGGCGCTCCTGCCGCACTGTACCGAGCGCACGAATGCGCCTGGTTCGGTGACGGATTGGCAGCGCGTCGCCTTGCGACTTGGCGTGCAGCTGCAGGTGCTGCCGAGCGGCTGTTGCGGAATGGCCGGCCTGTACGGGCACGAACGAGCGAACAGAACGCGATCGGAAGCGATCTATCGGCTGAGCTGGGCGCACCATCTGGCGGATCCACGTCACGCCGGACGCCTGACGGCGACCGGCTATTCGTGCCGCTCGCAGGTCGGCATCGTGGACGACATGCAGCTGTTGCATCCGCTGCAGCTGCTGCTGCGACGCGTCAGGTCGATTCAGGCGCCACGCGCCGTGCGCCGAAGGCCGCACGAAAAGCAAGCCGACGCGCATCACGAAGACGTCTAGGTCACGCTGCCGCCTTCGCGGCCGCGGACTTGCTCGCGATGTCCTGCGTCTCGTGCATCACGGTGCGGCACGCGAGCGTGAGCTCCCCGTGTTGCGACATCGCGAGCGCGATGTGACGCTTGATCGTGGGCTCGACGAGCCGCGACGCACGGATGCGCAGCGCCTTGGCTGCCGCCGAAACCGCATAGGCACCCAGCAGTGCGTACATCCCGCCGCCCGCGACCATGTGGGTTTGCAGCGCCAGCGAGTCGGCCTCGAGCGCCACGTTGAACGTCACGCCTCGCTCGTGCGCGATCTCATCCAGGCGATCGCGCCAGCTGTTGGGGCGACAGAACTGGACCAGCGGAAGTTGGTGGAGCTTCGGAAACGGCACGGTTGACTTCGCCGTGAGCGCATCGCCGTCGGCGCTCACGAGATACGTCGGCGTTTCGACCAGATAGACGTCACCGTTGCGCGGCGTGTCCGTGTGCCGGAACAGGATCGCAAGATCGAGGCTTCCATCCGCAAGCCACGTCTCGAGCTGCGCGCCCTGGCCCTCGCGAACGCTCAACTGCACGAGCGGGTAGCGCTCCTGCAGGCGGCGGCACAGCGTCGACACGAGCGGATGCGCTGCCGACGGGAGAATGCCGAGCCGCACGCGCCCGATCGGCTTGCCAGCCGCGGTGTGAATGTCGTTGGCAAGCTGATCGGTGCTCGCGAGCCATGCGCGAACCTTCGGCGCCACGCGCGCACCCAGTTCAGTCAGGACGACGCCCCGCCCGGTACGTTGGAACAGGCGGCCGCCGCACCTGCGCTCGAGCTCGCCGATCTGCCGGCTCACGTGCGGCTGGCTCGTGCCGTACGCGATGGCGACCTTGCTCAAGCTTCCCAACTCGATCGCATCGGTGAAGAGCTTCCACCCGGCGTAATCCATCGCTGTCGTCATACTTGGAAAGTATATCTGAAATGCGCGATTTGCGTCTTCCGGCATGGGTTAGCGACGCGCACCATTCGTTACACCCGCTGCGCAGACGCGCGGCGGCGAAGGACCCCACCCCACATCGCATCCGGAGGAAATCGCAATGAAAGCACTTGACCTGCGCGGCTTGAGTCCCGCCCCCGTTACCCCGTTCACGCGCGAAGGCGAAGTCGACTTCGCAGCGATCCACCGCATCGGCGCCTGGCTCGGCAGCGTCAACGGCGTGAAAAGCCTCGTCGTCCTCGGCCACGCCGGTGAAGGCACGTTCATGACGCAGGACGAGCAGGCGCAGGTGATCCGCGCGTTCGTCGAATCGACCGGCGGGCGCATCCCGGTGATTGCCGGCATCACGCTCGAAGGCACGAAGGTGGCGGCAGACGAGGCCAAGCGCGCCGTTGCCGCCGGCGCGTCGGCGGGCCTCGTGTATCCCTCGCACGGCTGGCTGCGATTCGGTTACCAGAACGGCGCCCCGCAGGATCGTTATCGCACCATCTACGAAGAGAGCGGGCTGCCGCTCATCCTGTTCCAGTATCCGGACGCGACCGAGGCGACGTACAACCTCGACACGCAGCTCGAGATCGCGGCGCAGCCCGGCGTCTTCGCAATGAAGAACGGCGTGCGCAACATGAAGCGGTGGGACACCGAGATCCCGGTCATTCGCCGCGAGCGTCCGGACCTGCAGATCCTCACGTGCCACGACGAGTACCTGCTGCACACGATGTTCGATGTCGACGGCGCCCTCGTGGGCTACGGCTGCATCGCACCCGAGCCGCTGCTCGAGATGATCGCGGCCGGCAAGGCGAAGGACTACGCCAAGGCGCGCGCCCTGCACGACCGCCTGCTGCCGGTGACGAGCAGTGTCTATCACCGCGGGTCGCACATGGAAGGCAGCGTCGCGCTCAAGTGGGCGCTCGTCGCCCGCGGCATCCTGGATCACGCCACCGTGCGCCCGCCGTTGCTTCCGCTGGCGGAAGGTGCGCAAGGCGAGATCGCCGCCGCCATGAAGTCCGCCGGACTCGGACGCGTCGATGCGTTCGCCGTCAAGAAAGCCGCGTAACGCTTGCCCAGGCGGCGGGGTGCGAGAGCGCCTCGCTGCCGGCGTAGGATTGGAGGAACCATCATGAGAAAGATCGCAGGAGCATTCATCGCCATGACAGCGCTGTGCGCGTCGATGACCGTGCACGCACAGAACTATCCCGGCAAGGTCGTCCGCATCGTCGTGCCGTATCCGCCGGGCGGCACGGTCGACGCGGTCGCGCGCACGATCGCACAGCGGCTGTCGGAGAGCATGGGCCAGCAGTTCATCGTCGATAACCGGCCCGGCGCGAGCGGCACCATCGGCAGTACCGCCGTCGCCAAGTCGCCAGCAGACGGGTACACGCTGCTGATACAGGCGTCGACGTTCGTTGCAAGCCCCTTGCTCATGGGCAACGTGCCGTACGACGTGGAGAAAGACTTCACGGCCATCACGAACCTGGGGTCGGTGCCGCTGCTGGTCACCGCATACCCCGGTATCCCGGCGAAGAACCTGAAGGAATTTCTCGCCGCCATCAAGGCCGATCCGAAGAAATACGTGTTCGGCACCTCGGCGGTGGGCTCGGCGAGCCACCTTGCGGAAGAAGCGATCAAGTACGAGGCGAAGGTCGACTTCGCGATCATTCCGTACAAGGGCACTTCGCCGGCGTTGACCGACGTGATGGGCGGTCACATCAGCGCGATGGTCGATGCGCTGCCATCGACGATGCCGCACGTCAAAGGCGGCAAGCTGAAGCCGCTGGCGGTCACCACCGCGAAGCGTTTGCCGTCACTGCCCGATGTACCGACGGTGGCCGAGTCGGGGCTCGAAGGTTTCGAGATGGTGTCGTGGTACGGCTTGTGGGCGCCACCGAACCTGCCGCAGGAGCTCGTGACGAAGTTGCAGCAGGAAGTGGCCAAGGCGTTGAAGTCGCCGCAGGTTGCGAAGGCGCTCGTCGACTACGGCTTCGTCCCATCCGGCGCAACGCCTGAAGAGTTTCGCGCATACATCAGGCAGGAGTCCGCCAAGTACGCGAAGCTGATCAAGGCCGCGAACATACGACTGGAAAACTAGAGTCTTCGAACGAAGGCGCGTTCTGCGTCTTCGTTCGTTTGGCGCCCGGCGGGCCGGTGGATACCGGCACGCCTCGTCCCGTCATCTGTGCGGCGCGTACGACATCCCGACCTCCCCTGTGCGTGAACCCGTCGGTCACGATCGCGGCCCTTGCCGAGCGCGCGTCGTCGATATGGGCCCGCGCGGCCAATTACGGTGGCGAGATCAAGGGACCCGTGCCGATCTGACGCACAAGGTCAGGAAGGCAATGCGTACGGCGGACGCAACGATCGATCACACCGACGGCGACGACCGGGTACGCGCTTGCGCGCGCGCGATGGACGAACGTTGCACGCCGGAAACCGTGGCGGTTCGAGGTCGGGTTTCGACCCAAAGCAGCCGGTTGATCGTCTACAAGGCAGACAGTCAACGAATCATATTGCTTCGTGGCCAGGACGAGTCGCGTGAGCCCCGCGATCAACGCGACAAGCCAATCATTGGAACACCTCGTCCGCGCGCTGCAACAGCGATTGTGGGATCGTCAGACCGAGCGCCTTCGCAGCCTTTAGATTTATCACAAGCTCGAACTTCGTCGGCTGTTCAACCGGGAGGTCGCCTGGCTTCGCTCCCTTGAAGATCTTGTCGACGTAATTGGCGACGCGACGAAGCATCGCCACGGCGTCCGGCCCGTAGGCAACGAGCCCCCCCACTTCGACAAAGGGTCGGCTCCCATACATCGCCGGCAGACGGTGCTGCGCTGCCAATTCGACGATAGCCTTCCGATGATCAACCGTGACTGGGCTCACGTCGACGAAGAGCGCGTGAGCCCCGGCTCTTTGAAACTCCGTGAATGCACCCGGCAAGTCCTCCGGCTTGGTCACTAATTGCGCGGTCAGTTCGAGACCCATCGGTTGAGCTGCAATGCGCAGCGCTGTGAGCAGAAGCGGCGTCGATGACAGGCCGCCAATGGCGAGCACTGCGATCCGCCTTGCGCGAGGTAAGATCTCTTGCACCAGTTGCAACCGTTTCCCGGCCAGCTCGCTTGAGAGCTGTGTCATGCCGGTTATATTGCCGCCTGGACGTGGAAGGCTGACGACTAGACCACTGCCGACCGGGTCCGCGACGAGGGCCATCACGATGGGAATGGTGGTTGTCGCGCGCTTCGCTGCATTAGCCACAGAGGTGCCCGCGACGACGATGACCTCGACATTGAGCGCTACCAGCTCCGCCGCCAAGGCGGGCAATCGCTCCTCCTTCCCGGCAGCCCACCGGTAATCGATGATCAGATTGCGGCCCTCGACATAGCCCAACTCTTCAAGCGCTTCGACAAAGGCTTTGTCCTGGGGAACGGGTCCCGCTCGGAGGTTCATATAGCCAATACGATGAACCTTGCTCTCGGTCTGCGCGCGCGCGACGAATGGGTCGGCTAGAACTCCCAGTGCAAGGCCGCTAACAAATGTTCGCCGATCCATTACTCTCCCAGCGCATCGACGAAGAGAAGTCCAACTATAGTACCTTTGGCCGCGGTCGGAAGGCCGCTTCTGGCCGTAAGCAGAAGCCGCGGATTGCCGAATCCGAACGTCACTCGGTCAAAAACTCATTCATTGGGGTATTCGCACAGCACTGCATACACGACGCACGCCACTTCTCGGCCAAGGTACTGGCCACGAGCCAGATCAGCGTCACTCCGTCGGAAGACGCCAGAACGGAGCCTCGATCTCAACCAGAGAGCGTCCAGGCTCGTTGGGCTTTAACCCGTACCGCAGCATCGCGATGAGATCGGAGCTGGCACGCGGGTTGGAGACGAAGTAGCTATGGCAAATGAAGCAGCTGCTTTCTGTAACCTGGATCACGTCGAAACCGCCCAACACGCGTGCCTGAGCAACGCTTTCTGCGGACACCATCCCTACATCCAGCCCACCGATGCGTCCGAGCCCGCCAAATAACCATCCTGCGGTCGCCAACGCCTTGTCATTGGGCGAAACGTAAACCGTGATGTGAAACTCCAGTAACGGGGCCATGGCGTCCGGGGCTGGCGCGCCCCCGTAGGGAAGATCCGGGTCGGAGATGACCTTCCAGATTTTTGCGGGCGCGACATCGAAGTCTAGGTCCGGCGCCATCAGCGCAATATTGCCGATCTTGAACCGCCGCGCGATGGTCGTGCGGGTCATGTACGCTTCCGCGCTGAGTTCAGAAATTGCGCTAGCCGCAAGATCCGTTCCGCGGCTGTGTGCAAGAACATGAATCTTTTCTACGTCAGGCGTGTCGGCGATCATGCGGATGGTCTTCTTCAAGTCCTCCGTCGCAAACTCGGCCGACTCACGATCCACCGCATACCCGAAAAACGCATCCCCCGCCGGCCATGTAAAGGCGGCGCAGACAAACTCGCGTCCAAGGAAATGGCAAAGCTCGCCGGTAGTGAGCACGGCATCTTCGAACGTATTTCTGTACCCGTGGACGAAAAGCACGACTTCCTTGCGCGGCGCGGTGGCGAGCCGGCGGTCAAGCTCCGCTTCGAAGCTCCGCCTGGCTGCTGCGTGCTCGGCGATGACAGCGGGCGTGCGCGCAACACCCGCAGGCGTACGCACTATCTCGTACGGAATGCGTGGAAACCGCGCAAGCTCTGTCGTCTTGCCCAGTTTCAGTTCAATGGAAGTGCTGCGCTTACGCGACGTGCTTTGAACCACGAGCGTACGCCACGCGATCCCACTACCGAATTCAACGGTCGACGAGCCGAAACTTAGCTGACGTGAACGCTCTGCCGTGTACGGTACGGTCGCGTCGCTGTCCGACGCAGGAGCGCGGTCGGTGACGAACAGTACGTCGAGCGGTACCGCATGTTCGGCGTCGCCGTCCGTGAAGAGCGCCCTGCCTTGCGCATCGGTATACAACAGCGGCGTGGGCATCATCGAGTAGCCGGCACACCCGCCCAACACGATCATGACGCTCAGCACGAGCGCCATATTGCGCATTCTCGGTCGGCAATCCAGCATGTCAGTGTGATTCTATCCTTGAAGTTCGTGCGACCCGCCGCATTTGTTCTTGGGGGACTTGGGTTACTCCTCGTTCGCGATTGCAAATTACGAAAATGTGGCGGCGCATGGCGTAGCGCGACGGCTAGCCGGTGCGCTATGCTTTCGCAATGAACACGCACGCGTTGTTCGCCGTCGTGGCAGCTATCGCCGCAGTCGCTCCGAACGTGTGCGCGCAATCGTACCCCGCCCATTCGATCAGGCTCATCGTTCCCGATTCAGCCGGCGGTGCGCCCGACCAGCTAGCGCGTTTGATCGCTGAAAGGATTTCGCTTGGCCTCGGGCAGCAGGTCGTGGTCGACAACCGCGCCGGCGCGGGCGGCGTGCTAGGCGCCGAAATAGCGGCGAAGTCCGCGCCGGATGGATACAGTCTGCTGATGACCAGTACGACGATCTACGCAATCCTGCCCAACTTGCCGAGGCATCTTCCGTTCGATGCAATCAAGGACTTCGCTCCTGTCGCGCGTATCGCAACTGCGTCCAACGTGCTCGTCGTCAACAGTTCGCTGCCGGCGCGAAATGTCACGGAGCTCGTGAAGCTCGCCAAGGACAACCCCGGCGCGTTGAACTACGCCTCGGCGGGCGTCGGCACGCCGGCGCACCTTGCAGGAGAGATGCTCAATCTGCTCGCGGGCATCAAGGTCGCGCACGTGCCATACAAGGGTGCGGCTCCTGCGTTGCTCGACGTCGTCGCCGGCAACGCGCAGTACATGATCACCTCGCCGATCGCGGCCAAGGCGCACATCGCCAGCGGACGCGTCCGCGCGTTGGCGACGACGGGCATTGAGCGTAATGTGAACCTTCCCGATCTGCCGACCATGGCCGAGACCGTGCCCGGTTACGAGATCACGCAGACATGGGGTGTCGTTGCTCCGGCCGGCACACCGCCCGACGTGCTCCATCGGCTGGGTGATGAGATCGCCAAGGCGATGAGCACGTCCGACATGAAGGCTCATGTCGAGGGCATCGGCGCAACACCGTGCGCGGATCGGGGCGACGCATTCGCTGACCATATGACCAGAGAACGCAAGCAGCTCGGCAAGATCATCGTCAGCAGCGGTATCGTACTGGTGGATTGAATAAGGCGCGTTAGCTTAGTCTCACTTGAAGTCGTCCGAATCCGCGAGGGCCCCGCAAGATAAATTGCGCCACGACTCCCATGTCCAATAGCAAGCCAGATGCCCCTGGTTTGATTTCGCACGAAACCCTTCGATTCGAGCGGCTGCTTGCCGAGCTCTCGGCACGGTTCATCAACCTATCACCGGCCGAGGTCGACGGTGCTATCACCGACGCACTGCGGCAGATCGCGGTGTTGCTCGAGGTTGATCGCGCCCAACTCATTCGCCTGGCAGCAGATTCGGTCGAGCTCAGCCACTCATGGGCCGTCGAGGGCGTATTTGCGTCTGTCCCGCCGAAGCGGATTACACAGCTCTTTCCGTGGTCGATCGACCGGATTCGGTCGGGCCTAGCAGTCGTGGTTCCGGAATGCAGCTGCGCCCCGCCGGAGGCGCACGTGGACAAGGCGACATGGCAGCAAAACGGAGTGCGATCGATCCTTGGAACGCCAATGAGCGTTGCCGGCCGTGTGGAGGGCGCTATCGTCATCACCTGTCTGCGGCGCGTGCGAGACTGGCCCGACGACCTGCTGGTCCGGATGGGGGTACTTGCGGAGGTCTTCGCAAACGCGCTCGCGCACAAGCGAGCGCGGGAGTCGCTCGACGTCGCGATCGAGTTCGAGCGGAAAGTGTCGTCGACCCTGGCCGGACTCCTCATGGCGCCGGCGTTGGAACATGATCGAGTCATCGAGGAGGGATTGCGCGACATGGCGCGCATGCTGGACGTGGAGGACGCCACGTTGTGGCAGCGCGCAGGACCGCCTGGCGAGTTCACGACGACGCATCGGTGGCGCAACGACGAAGCCTCGCCTCCCGAATTGAATCCTGCCCGAATGCCGTGGGTCACCGCGGAACTAGTTGCAGGCACGGTCGTTTCCTTCGACCGCCATGCCGACCTGCCCGCCGAAGCGCAATCGGATCTCGCAGAGCTGAGCGCCCACAGCTTCAGCGCGGCTGTGATGGTACCGCTGCGCGTCGCGGGAGCGGTTGTCGGTGCGCTTTCGTTCGGCACGTCTCGCAGCGATGGCGACTGGTCGTTTGCGCTGATCCCCCGGGTAACGCTTCTCGGAGAAGTGTTCACCGCAGTGCTCGCGCGCGACGCCGCGGAGCGGCGGGAACAGGAGGCGAGCGCGCAGGCCGCCCATGCGGCCAGGATTGGAACGATGGGTGTTCTCGCCGCTTCGCTCGTGCACGAGCTCACACAGCCTCTGGCAGCCAGCCTCGCCAATGCAGAGACTGCATGCGACCTGCTCGCCGAAGCGGCACCCGATCTCGACGAGTTGCGGGCGACGGTGAACGACATTGTCGCCGACGACCGCCGGGTCGGCGATCTCATCCAGCAGCTGCGCCGCTTCCTGCGCCGCGGGGACGGAGATCGAACGGAGCTACAACTGCGCGCGGTGATCGAGGACGTGGTGCGCCTGGTGGCGAGAGACGCGTCAGACAAGGAGATCGAAGTCGTGCTCGCGTGCGCCCAGGATCCCTTGACGTTCGTGGCGGATCGGGTGCAGGTTCAGCAGGTCTTGCTGAACTTGATTCTGAATGGCTTCGACGCCGTCGCTCGCAATGAACGCGGAGCCCGAAGGGTAGAAGTGGTCGCAAGGGCAACCCGCGACGGCGTAAGCATCGAAGTCACGGATCATGGCTGTGGAATGGACGAGCTCACGCTGAGCCGCATTTTCCAGCCGTTCTTCACCACCAAGCCGGGTGGGATGGGCCTGGGCCTGTCCATCAGCCAGACGATCGTCGCCGCACATGGCGGCAAGTTGACGGTACGGTCTACTCCAGGCGTCGGAACAACGTTTCGGATGGAGCTTCCTCACCGCCCGCCCGACATCGTTGAGCCTCAGCGCAACATCCCGGTACGCGACATCGCAGCCGGCATTGTCGATGTCATCGATGACGAGCCGTCAATGCGACGGGCCTTGACCCGCCAACTCCAAGGCGCCGGGTACCGCGTCCGCACGTTCGTTTCGGCACAAAGCTATGTCGAGCACCCGGCTCCACTGGGTGTTTCGTGCATCGTGAGCGACATTCGCATGCCGGGATTGAGCGGACTGGACTTGCAGGCCTCGCTGGCGCACGCCGAACGCGAGTTGCCCATCGTCTTCGTAAGCGGACACGGAGACGTCCACACGACAGTGCAGGCCATGAAGGCCGGCGCCGTGAGCTTTTTATCCAAGCCGTTCACCAAGGGCGAGTTGCTCGCGGCGGTTGCCGAAGCAATGGCCAAGAGCCATGCTTTGGAACTCGGACGCGGCCAACGCGCTGAACTACAAACGCGCTACAAGTCGCTGACCGTCCGGGAACGCGAGGTGTTCCTGCTCGTTGTCGAAGGGTTGCTCAACAAGACGATCGCCGATCGGCTGGGCGCGGCTGAGACTACGATCAAGATCCATCGAGGCCGCGTCATGGACAAAATGGGCGCGACCTCGCTGCCCGACCTGGTGCGAATGTCCGAACGACTTAACGTACGCTCATCCGCTACGAACGCCCGATGAAGCACGCTACCGGTCGACGTGCTCGTGTCAGGGGATCAACCCGCATTCGAAGAGCTTGTTGGCGATAGGCGCGGCGACCTTATCCAGGAATTGAGCGCGAAGTTGCGGGTCCTGGCGCAAAAGTTCAACGGCGCGTCGCTCCATATCGTTCGGCGGTGCCGCCTTGTTCGCAGCGAGTTGCTGGCATGTCGACGTTTGATACTTCTGGATCACCTTCTGGCTCAACATGTCGAGCATGGGATATCTGTTGCCCTGCGCGAACACAACGACGGTTGCACCGAGCGACGCAAGGACGAGCGCGTAACGCAACTGACGAGATTGCACGTGGATCTCCTCTGGAAGTGGAAAACGAACATGGGCCTCAGGCAGTCGTCAGCTAATAGCCTGCAGGTGCGGCGGTCTGCACATAAACGACTGAGCCGCTGCCGTACGTCTGGGTGTAGTAGATCGCCCCGCAGCGGTGATAGGTAACGCTGTTGGCAACGATGATCGTCGCGGCGCATGGCAGAGTCGTGATCGGCGCCGGGGCTGCGATGACGACGGTCGTCGACGGCGGCGGTGGCGACGCATAAACGACGGTCGTGGGCGGTCGCGCAGCGGAAGCTGCCGCAACACCGACTGCCGTTCCGGCGACAAAGCCTGCGGCAGCGTTGGGATTGTCCCAACAACAGCCGCCCTTGTAGGCGCCGCCATAGTACGTGCCACCGTTGTAGGCTCCCGCGTAAGCGTCGGTACGCGTGTCGGTGCGGTTGGTCGCCTGCTGTTGGCGCGTCGACACGTTCTGGTTCGAGGCGTCCTGCCGCTGGCCCTGGTTCGTTGTCGACGTCGATTGCCGGGAGGTCTGGCGGGATGCGGCGTTGTCCGACGCACCCTGCTGCGTTTGCGAGCGATCGTCGGAGCGACCTTGCTGTGCGGTCTGAGCGGACGACTGCGCGTCGGACCGCCCGGCCGAGCGGCCTTGCTGCGCCGACTGCGCGGAAGATTGGGCCTGGGAGCGGCTCGCCCCTGCGCCCTGCGTTGCCGATTGTGCCGATGTGCTGCGTCCACCACCCGCCGAGAAGCTCCCCGAGGAGGCGGAGCCACCACGCGAGAATTTGTCGGCGCTCGCCGCGCTGGCACCTTGTGCTCCGCCGCCGCCGTGACCGCCACGCTGCGCGATCGCAAGGTCGGGGTAAGCGGCGAACGTGAGCATGACAGCGACCACCGCCGTTGCCGAGAGCGCGCGTTTGGCGATCATTTCCGTTCTCCCAATGCTGCGGGATTGCCGGCCGCGCGGCGCAGCGGAGTTGGCACCGATTTTCGTCGTGGCCGCGGCAGCCATTTCGGCAAGGAAAGCAATTCTTCGAGCACCCTGTGGCACGGAGAACGCAAACATCGAATCCTGTACGTCGGGCGCGAGGTTCCAATCCGAGAGCATGGCGCGATACTGCGGCTGACCCGATTCCGTGGGATACGTGAGCACGACGCGCATCACTAACGGTTGCTCCCCATCGGCAATCCAGACCTGGTAGTCGACACTTTCCGTCCGGCCGGCGAGGTGATGCGCGGGCTTGCCCAGGATGCTGGTCTTCTCGACGTAGTCGATCGCAGTCGTCCTCTGGACGAGTTCGTCAGGCGCAGTCGTCACCAGTAGTGCGGCGAGCGGCAACCGCATGCGGAGGTCGCGCACGAAGTACACGACCGCTTGGTCGATCGTCCCCACAAGGGGAAGTTGCGCATAGACGTTGCTCTGCGGCGTGCTGAACGTCAGTTCCCTGCCGTCGAAGATCATGACGTGGCCGACGCCATTGCTTTCTTCGACGGTGATATTCAGCCGGTCGGGCCGGACCAACGTGATCTTGCGGGTCTCGCCGAATTCGATTTTCTGCCCGGTCTTCTGATAAGCGTCATAGTCGGCGCGCACGACGACGCTGAAGCGCGGCTGTGCGGCGATGTAAGTCAACGCCTTGACGAGCAACTCCTTCGCCTGGCCTCGTCTGCGGTCGGCTGCGCCGACGCGCCGCCGGGGAGCGTCGCGGCAAACACGAAAACGAACGCGAGAATCCGTCGTAGCGGGTGGAGGACACTTGCAGCAGTCATCGCGCATCTCCTTCGAACGGACTCGGCATAGCCGGCGATCGAGCGGAAGACTAGGCGACCACAATCCGGGAACCATACGACCATGGTCGTATTCAGGAAGGTGCCGCGTAATACCCGAGGGTGTAACACCAAGGTCGTATTGTGCCGCTCCGTGCGACAAGGAATTCTCGCGCCGTGTCGGCACGCCCATACAGGAAACTACGCGTGTACCTCGTAGATGACGATCATTCGCTGCGCCGCGCGCTTGCGCGATCGCTTCGGCTGTCGGGATTCGAGGTCGAGGCATTTGCGTCCGTCGAGGCCTGCTCGAGCGCTGCCTGCCCGGCCTTGACGTATGCCTGGTGCTCGACGTGGACTTGCGCGGGATGAGTGGAATCGAATTCAAGAGAACGATGCTCGACGCCGGCCACGACCTGCCGACGATCTTCATTACCGCGTTGGACGCGGACATCGTCAGTGAGCCGTTGGCAGCGCTCGATCCGGTTGCCGTTCTCTACAAGCCCTTCGGCAAGGAAGATTTGATCGCCGCGATCGAGCGCGCATGCCATGGCGGCCATTCGTGATGTGTTCTCCCCAGACGGTGAGATACGCCCGATGAACCTGTCGCGCATCTTGTCCTTGTCGTTGCTGGCCATCGCGCTCGGAGGTTGTGCGAGTCGCCCCGTCAATTCCCCGATCACGCAAGCGAATCCCGGCGGCGGTTATCGCTTTGAAACGCGGCAGGTTCACGCGAAGGACAAGGAGAACCTCGTTGTGCTCGCGTTTTCCGGCGGCGGCACGCGGGCAGCCGCGTTCTCTTATGGCGTTCTCGAATTTCTGAAGCGGACCGAGGTCGTCGGATCGAAGGGCAACCGCGTACGGCTGCTCGACGAAGTCGACGTCATCACCGGGGTCTCCGGCGGCAGCTTCACGGCGCTCGCGTACGGGCTTTACGGGGACAAGTTGTTCGTCGACTACGAGCAACGATTCCTGAAGCGCAACGTTCAAGGCGACATCATCGCCCGGGCGTTCAGCCCGACGTACTGGCCGAAGCTCCCGTCCACCGGATGGGGTCGTTCCGAGTTGGCGTCGCAGTTGTACGACGAGATCCTGTTCGACGGCGCGACGTTCGGCGACCTCGATCGCGGTACCGGCCCACTCATCCTCGTGTCGGCGACCGACATTCTCCAGCGGTACACGCTTTACGTTCACCCAGTCCATCTTCGACATCATCTGTTCGGACCTCAACGCCGTGCCGCTATCGCGCGCCGCTGCCGCGTCATCCGCAGTCCCGGTCGTGCTGTCACCCATCACGATCAGCAACTACGGCGGCACCTGCAACTCGACGCCGCCGGCCTGGGCGAAACCGTTCATGGGGTCGGACAATCCGCCGCGGCCCGCGGCGCGCGCCATTCGGTCGTTCCGCGCCGACGCGGCCTTCGGCGACAGCGTCCGTCGGCCGTATCTCCACCTCGTCGACGGCGGCGTGTCCGACAACCTGGGCATGCGCGCCGTGCTCGATGCTCTCGAAGTCCTGGAGGCATTGCACGACATTGGCGCGCCGACACCGCTCGATAGGGCACGCAGGATCATCGTGTTCGTCGTCAACTCGCAGTCCTCGCCGCCCACCAACTGGGACGAGTTCGAGACGCCGCCCGGTACGATCGACATTCTTCTCAAGTCCGCGGGTACGCCGATCGATGCAGTACTCGTACGAAACGGTCGAGGTCTTGCGAGACACGGCAGCGCAATGGTCCACGATGCGCGGATTCGCGATTCGGCCGCGATGAAGGCCAACGCGAATGCGCGGTCGAAGGCAATGCGCGTGCCGGACGCCGAGATCTATGCGATCGACGTGTCGTTCGCGGCGCTCAAGGACAAGTCCGAGCTCGACTATCTGAATCGACAGCCGACGACCTTCGTGCTGCCGCCGGAGGCGGTCGATCGCCTGCGCGCGGCGGCCGGCACGATCATCATGGATTCACCCGAGTTCCAGCGGCTATTCAAGGACGTCGGAGCAAGGATCGTGGATCCCGCCGTTCCCAAGCCTTGACTGAAATCCACCTGACCGTCTGAACGGAGATTGCATATGAGGCTGAAGTTATCCGTCATCGCCGCGTTGACCGGCGCACTCACGTCGATCGCGCCGAATGCGAGTGCCCAGACCACAGACGATTGGCAGTTTCGCGCCATCATCTACGGCTACTTCCCCGATATCGGCGGTTCCACGTCGTTCCCCGCAGGCACCGGCGGCGGCAACATCGACGTCAGCGCCAGCAACATCATCGATAGCCTGAAGTTCACGTTCATGGGAACGTTCGAGGCACGCAAGGGGCGCTGGGGTGGCCTGGTCGACTTCATGTACCTCAACCTCGGTGGTTCGCAAACCGAAACGCGAAACCTGACGGTGCTGGGGCGGCCCTTGCCGATAGGCGCGACGGCCGACCTCGATCTCGACCTCAAAGGCTCGATCCTGACTCTCGGCGGCGAATACGCGGCGATTGCGGATCCCGGGGCATCGCTGGACCTCGTTGCGGGCGCGCGAATGATTTCGGTAAACAGACCTTGCTCTGGAACTTCAGCGTCGACCTGCCTGCGGGCACGGGGCCTACGCGCAGCGGGAACACTGAAGTCAAAGCCGATCAGTGGGACGGCATCGTCGGTGTCAAGGGTCGCCTGAACTTCGGCGCGGACCGTGACTGGTTCGTGCCGTATTACTTCGACGTCGGCACCGGCCAGTCCGAGTTGACGTGGCAAGCCATCGGGGGCATCGGTTATGCATTCAAGTGGGGTCAAGTGATCGCGGCGTGGCGCTACATCGACTACAAGTTCAAGTCCGACTCACCCATCCAGAATCTCAACTTCAGTGGACCCGCCGTCGGCGTTGCCTTCAACTGGTAACCGGCACACCGAGAACTTCGTCACCGGTCTTGCCGTGCACCGACTCATTCAAGTACGGAGAAACGATGGATAGAAGCTTCGCTGAAAAAAGGTCACGGTCGTCGCTTGAGCGCCCGTTCGCCGATCGCCATGATGGTCGGCGCGTGTCTTTGCGGATCGTCATTGCCCGCCCATGCACAGCAGAACCCGATGCGCGACGTCTTTTTCGGCGAGACGCACATCCACACGAGCTGGTCGTTCGATGCCTTCGTGTTCGGACAATGCACGCCGGTCCCGAGGAGGCGTATCAGTTCGCGCTCGGCAAGCCGGTCAAGCACCCCGGTGGCTACATGGTCCAGACTCAAGCGACCGCTCGACTTCGAGGCAGTCACCGATCACGCGGAGTACATGGGCACGGTGCCGGCTCGCCAACGACCCGCAGTCGGACCTGAGCAAGCTGCCGATCGCCGAACGGTTAAAGGTCAGAAACCGGGACGACATCCAGAAGGTCTACCTCTTCCTCGGCAGCGTCCCTGCTCAAGAACGAGCCGATCAAGGAGCTGGTCGCCCCGGAAGTGGCCGGAGCCGTATGGAAGCGTGTCGCCGACATCGCAGACAAGTACAACCAGCCGGGCAAGTTCACGACGTTCGCCGCATACGAATGGACCTCGACGCCGGACAATCGCAACCTTCACCGCAACGTCATCTTCAAGGACACCAAGAAGATTCCGTCGTTGCCGTTTACGGCGATCGACTCGACAAGTCCGGAGGACTTGTGGACCTGGATGGACGCACAACGCAAGGCCGGGAACGACGTACTGGCGATCTCGCACAACGCCAATCTTTCCGACGGCGTGATGTTTCCGCTCGAAGTCGACGGCAAGGGTCGTCCGATCGACGCGGCGTGGGCGCAATCGCGGGTGAACAACGAGCCGTTGACGGAGATCCAGCAACTCAAGGGCGCGTCCGAGACGCACCCCTCGCTCTCGCCCAACGACGAGTTCGCCGGGCACGAGATCCTCGAATACATCTTCGGTGGCGTCGATCGCGCGCCACGGCTCCACGGAAGTTACATCCGCGAGGCGTACCAGAACGGGCTCGCCATGCAGGACACGCGCGGCTACAACCCGTACAAGTTCGGGCTCGTCGGCGCCAGCGACACGCACGACACCGTCGCTTCGTACACGCAGTCGAACTTCTTCGGCGGGCACGGCATGCTCGACGCGACGCCCGAGGCCCGTCTGAGCGGCGAGAAGCATTCGGGCATGACGTCGGACAAGTTTTCCACGTCCGGGCTTGGCGGCGTGTGGGCCGAAGAAAACACGCGCGAAGCCATTTTCGCGGCGATGAAGCGCAAGGAGACGTTCGGCACGAGCGGCGTGCGCATCAAGGTGCGCTTCTTCGGCGGCTGGGATTTCACGCCTGGCGATCCTGCAAAGCAAGGACTGGGTCAAGACCGGTTACGCCAACGGCGTTCCGATGGGCGGCGATCTGCCAGCGCCCAGGTCGCGAGGCCCCCTCGTTCATCGTCTGGGCCGTCAAGGATCCCGATGACGCCAATCTCGATCGCATCCAGATCGTCAAGGGCTGGACGCGCAACGGCCAGATCTTCGAGAAGGTCTACGACGTTGCGTGGTCGAGCCGAAAGGCGCCGAAGTCGCCGATATCGGACACGCGAGTCCGCGAAGGCAAGGAGCAGTTGCCCACGGTTGGCAATACCGTCGACGTCAAGACGGCGACGTATACCAACGCGATTGGCGCCGTGGAGCTCAAGACGGTGTGGACGGACCCTGACTTCGATCCGAGCCAGCATGCCTTCTACTACGCGCGCGTCCTACAGATTCCCACGCCGCGCTGGACGACGTACGACGCGAAGAAGCTCGGCGTTCTGCCGCCGAGCAACGTGCCCTCGACGGTGCAGGACCGCGCGTGGACGTCCCCGATCTGGTATTCGCCAAGTGATGAGGTGCGCAAGTCGGCCAAGCCAGGACAACCGTCGCGGACCTTCGCCAAAGGGGCGCGGCCGCGCTGGATGACGCGCAACTCAAGCAGCTCATCGTGGGCAAGACCTTCACCGTCCGCAACACTGTCACGGGACAACGCATCGAAATTCTGTACGGCGTGGATGGCCGTCGCCTCATCCTCAGCATCGACGGCAGGCAGCCGCCGCGCGGGCGACATGGGCGATGTCCTTCACAGCGGCGAGCTCGGCTCTCCGGCGCACTATGAGGTTCGCGGCGGCAAGATCGTCACGACGCTTTCCGGGACGCCGTTCGAGATCGCCGTGTACAAGGTCGGCGACAAGTACGTCGCCGCACGCAGCAACGAGTTCGGCTTCGCCAACTACGAGGTAGAGTAGCGATGACGCGCGGGACGATGAAGCGTTGGTTGCGCGAACCGCTGGTGCAATTCCTGGTCGCCGGCGCGCTTTTGTTTGCGGGCTATCGGGCATTGCATCCCGAAGACGCCCGCACATCCGACGGCAACCGAATTGAGGTCACGGCGCGATGACCTTCGCCAGCTCGAAATCGCCTGGGCGGCGCAGTGGCGTAGGCCGCCCACGCCCGACGAGATGCGCGGGCTCGTCGAGGCGCGCGTGCGTGAGGAGATCCTCTATCGTGAAGCGTTGAGTCTGGGGCTCGAGCGGGGCGACGCCATCGTCAAGCGCCGGCTGGCGCAGAAGATGGAGTTCCTTGCGAGCGATGTCTCGACGCTTCCCGATCCAACCGAAGCGGATCTGCGCGCGTGGTACACCGAGCATGCGCAACGCTTCGCCGAGCCCGGGCGCCGATCGTTCCGACACCTGTATTTTTCCACGGACAAACGGGACGCACAGGCTCGCGCGGACGCCGCGAACGCGCTGCGCGCAAGTCCGGGGAAGCCAGTGGAGGCGCCTTCGGTGGACAACATCGGCGATCCCTTCATGTTTCAGAATCGGTACGCCGATCGCTCTCCCGAGCAAATCGCGTCGACGTTCGGGAGCGCGTTCGCCGCTGCCGTCGACCGTATCCCTTCAGGCTCGTGGCAGGGGCCCATCGAGTCCGGCCTCGGGTGGCATCTTGTCTTCGTGCGTTCCGTCACGCCCGGCCGCATCCCGTCGTACGACGAGATCGAACCGCAAATCAAGTCTGCCTGGCTCGACGAGCAGCGCACCGCAGGGCGCCAGCGCGCCTACGATGCCATGAAGGCTCGCTACGAGGTTCACGTTTCCGACTCGAAACGCATCGCGTCAGCTTCTGCTGCATCGGTCACCAACCCCCGACCGTGACAACCGCGCGAAGACTCCTTCGAAGCATCGCACGACTGGTGGTGCATTGGATCAGCAGTGATCCTCGCGCATCAGCCGTGGGCGATCGCGCACGAGGCGCGGCCGGCGTACCTCGAATTGACCGAGACTCAGGCCGATCGTTACGACGTGACGTGGCGAACCCCGGTCTCCGCGGGCCAGCGCCTGCCAGTGGTTCTTCATTTGCCCGTCGACGCTCGCCCAATCGTTGAGCCTGCGGTCCGGGAATTCGTCGACTCCGTGGTGGAACGGCAGGTGATCAGCCTACCGGGAGGCTTGGCCGGCAAGCGCGTCGACTTCGTCGGCCTGGAAGCGACCATTACCGACGTGCTGGTGCGTGTCGAGACGCGCGACGGCGGCCACTCGACGAGCCTCGTCCAGCCTGCACACCCCATGCTGGAATTCGTTCCCACCGTCGGATCGTTCGCCGTGGCGGGCGCTTACCTCGTGCACGGCGTCGAGCACATCCTGTTCGGCTGCGACCACCTGCTGTTCGTTTTCGTCCTCATGCTCATCGTACGCAATGTGCGCGTCCTGGTTGCCACGGTGACTGCGTTCACCGTTGCTCATTCGATCACGCTAGCGCTGGCGACGCTTGGCGTCGTACGGGTGCCGGGTCCGCCGGTCGAAGCGGCGATTGCGCTCAGTATTCTCCTTCTCACATGCGAGATCCCTCGTATGAGAGCGCGGCAACCAAGCCTGACCGCGAAGTGGCCCTGGCTGGTGGCGTTCTCGTTCGGGCTTCTTCACGGCTTCGGGTTTGCAAGCGCACTCGCCGAGATCGGACTCCCCAGATCCGACATTCCTCTGGCGCTCCTGATGTTCAACGTCGGGGTCGAGATCGGGCAGCTATCGTTCATTGCTCTCGTGCTCGTATCGTTTGCCATCTTGCGACGAGGTGCGATTCCGCGTCTCGTGATGCAGCGGGCCCGACCGGTGATGACGTACGTCGTCGGAACGTTGGCCGCGTTCTGGTTTTTCGAGCGAATCGCAGGATTCGTCTGATGCGGCGCGTTTTTGCTGCCCGACGGATGTCGATTCGCAGCGTCCTCGGCGGTTGCTTGCTAGCCCTTATCGCGGCGACCAGCGTGGCCCAGCCAATGGACGTCGTGAGCACCATAGCTTCCGAGAACGCAAGCCTCACGGCTCAGATGCGGGAAGACCAGGCCACGCTGGAACAATGGTCGACCGAGCTCGAGAAGCTGCGCAGCGCAAAGCGTGACCTGGAAGATCGGCTGCAGTGGATCGAGCAGAGGGCGGCTGTCTATCCGCTTGGGCAAGAGCTCGCCCAAGCCCTTAACGAGCAACTGCGCAGCTTGCCTAGGCAGGAGCGCTTTGCCGTCGCTGCGTCGCACCGCACCGACGTACTCGCGTCCGTGAGCGACGCGGACCTGCGTGTCGCGCGGGCATTGCGCGCATTGTCCGATATCGACTCCGCGGTCACGCAACGGCTGAGCGGCGGAACTGCGGAGGCTTCCGCCGAGCAACAGCAGAAAGTGCGTGCAGGGCTCGGCGAACAGCGGGACCTGTTGCGCAACCTGGCCGACCTGGAGCGCAAGCGGTTGGCGGTATTGCACGATCTGGAAGGTGCTTCGCGGGACTTCAGTCTGCGCCGCGCAGGCGGCACGTGCGAAGCTCAACCGATTTCTTTTCTGGATCCCCGCTCCTCCGAGCACCAGAACCATCGGCGAATTCGCACCCGCATTCGGATGGTTGTCCTCGGCGGCGAACTGGCGTTCTGCTGGACAGGTCGTGCGTCATGAGCTCGTGCAGACGCCACTCTGGCCGTCACTCGCCATCGTCGCTGCTGCCGCGCTGCTCGCATTGCGCCGGCGTCTCCTGCAGACGCTGGCATCGATCACGCCTGGGACCATCGGCTACGAAAAGTATCGGATAGGTCACGCGCTGACGGCGCTCGCCATCACTTTCGCGCTGGCCGCGCCCGTGCCGCTCGTGCTTTGGACGGCTGGAGTGATGCTGCTGCACGCATCTGATACCCAGCCCTTCGCCTTGGCGCTTGGCGATGCGTTCTTTGCTACCGCGAAGCTTTCCCTGGCTATCGCGACGTTAGCGTGGCTTCTGGATCCGCGCGGCGTGGCTGTCCGCCACTTCGGCTGGGACCAATCGACGCTCGGAGAAGCGGCGAACAGGATCCGAAGGTTTAGCGCCATATTTATTCCCTTGTGCTTCGTGGCCGCATTGAACGGCCTCGACCACGCACCCTTCCCGAACCGCGAAAGCGTGGGTCGTCTCGCGTTCACTCTTGCGATGATTGCGCTCACCCTTCTGCTCTTCCGGCTCTTTCGAGGCGAGAGCCCGATCATGCGTCGGCTGCGCGCGCGCCCGTCTCCCAAGTGGTTCGTGCGGTTGCACGCCTTCTGGTTCTGGCCCCTGTCGGCTTCGCCTATCGCCATCGCCGCGCTTGCGGCTGCCGGGTATTTTGTCGCCGCCGGCTATTTCTTCAGCCGCATCGTCGAGTCGGTGTTCCTGGCCATCGGCGCTGTCATGCTGTACGGCCTCATGGCATTGTGGGTCCAGGTGCAGCGCCTCAATCTCGGGCATCGCCGCGACGCGCAGATCATGGCGTCGGATGCCGTTGCCGAACCGGGCAGTGAGGTCGCCGAAGCACGGCTCGCACCGCTGGATATCACATCTATCGGCGACCGGACACGATCCTTGCTCGATATGCTCGTCACCGTGCTGCTGATCGCGGGAATCTGGTGGGTGTGGCGGGATGCATTGCCCGTCTTGTCAGTGATCTTCGATTACTCCTTATGGAATTACTCGGACGCCGATGGCAAGCCGGTCGGCCGCGCCTTGACCGTCGGTTACTTGCTTCTTGCAGTCGTGGTCATCGCAGTCACGGCGATAGTGGTGCGCAACGTCGGCGCGCTGCTCGACATCGTCTTGCTGCAACGGCTGGAGATGCAAACGGACGCGAACTACGCTGTCAAGGTGATGACGCGGTACGCGGTTACGCTCGTGGGCGTCCTTCTTGCCTGCAACCTCCTGGGCATCCGTTGGGGAGATGTTCAGTGGCTGGTCGCCGCGCTCGGCGTCGGCCTGGGATTCGGACTGCAGGAGATCGTAGCGAATTTCGTTTCCGGTCTCATCGTGCTGGCAGAGCGTCCGATCCGTATCGGCGACGTCGTTACGGTCGGCAACGTGTCAGGCACGGTCGCGCGTATCCACGCACGTGCGACGGTCGTCATGGACTTCGAGCACAAGGAAGTCATCATTCCGAACAAGGCGTTCATCACCGAGCGTGTAATCAACTGGACGCTTTCTAACCAGACGACACGCCTCCTGATCAAGGTCGGCGTGGCCAACGAAAGCGACATCGGCCTCGCCCAGCGGCTGATCCTGACTGCAGTGCGGTCGAATCCCGACGTCCTCGCGGAGCCTGCACCGTCCGTCTTCTGTGTGGCCTTTGGCGAGAGCACCCTCGACTTCGAGATTCGTGCCTTCGTCGACAGGCTCGACAAGCGATTGCGCGTCCAGCACGACATTCACAACGAAGTAGCGCGCGTGCTGAGCGAAAACGGCATCGAGATGCCCCATCCGTCGCGCGACGTGCACATTCGGGCGGCGCCCGGGCTTGCCGCTGCTTTGAGCGCGGGCCAGCCAGCGTAGGCTTCGCGTCGCGGGGTGTGCATCCGCGCGCTTGGGAACATTGATCGTGATCGAATGCGTACTGTTTCGCAGGTGCGCTTACCCTGTGATTGTTGCCGGCATGATGGCGGCCTCATCGTCGATCGTCGGCGCGCAGGATCTCGAACCCAGGGCATATTCCAATGCTCCGATTGGCCTTAACTTTCTCATCGCTGGTTATACCTTCACGTCCGGCGGCGTCGCGATCGACCCGTCGCTCCCGCTGAAGGATGCGCACGTTGAAGTCAACGCCGCCTCGCTTGCTTACGCCCGTACGTTCGAGCTGTTCGGCCAGTCGGCAAAGCTCGACATCGTTGTGCCCTACGCTTGGCTTTCGGGCAACGCAGAATTCGCAGGCCAGTCCATGGAGCGTGTCGTATCGGGACTGGCGGATCCGCGATTTCGTCTATCAGCCAATTTCTACGGCGCCCCCGCCCTGTCCATCAAGGACTACCCGGATTATCGACAGGACGTCATCGTAGGCGCGAGCATTTACGTGTGGGCGCCGTGGGGCCAATACGATCCGAGCAAGCTCGTGAATCTCGGAACCAACCGTTGCGCAATCAAGGGCGAGTTGGGTGTGTCCAAAGCCATCGGGGCGTGGACATTCGAGTTCGTTCCCGGCGTCACAGGTTACTGTGACAACACCGATTTCCTGGGTGGCCACACGCGCCGTCAGGATCCCGTGTACTCGGTACAGTTGCACGCCATATACGGCTTTCAGTCCGGTGTGTGGATCGCGGTGGATGGTACTTATTTCACGGGCGGACGCACCAGCGTCGACGGCGTCTCCAATGATGACCGCCTGTCGAACTCACGGGCCGGATTGACCGTGGCGATTCCGGTCGACCGAAGCAATTCGCTCAAGCTCTATGCGATCAGCGGCGTGTCTACGCGAACTGGAAGCGACTTCACGACCGTTGGAGCGGCGTGGCAGTACCGGTGGTGGGACGGTGGAATCTAGCGTTACCTTGCTCCAAGCAACGCGTTCGTCCGCCTTCCGCTCGGGCGAAGACCGCAAAGTACGCTCGCGTTTACGCATGTCTAGACTGCACACCCACCGCAAGCGGTTCCAGATGTATTGGCCAACATGAGGCTCATCGATTACCAAGCGCACAACCGGTCGCGAGTGCCGTTCGTCCTCCGCTAGCACGCGGCGCCATCGGACGACTGCATCTGGCCGTTCAGCGACCGTCGCAAAGCGACTCTTAGCGGTCTTGGCCGAAGAGCGAGGCGCACACTCGGGTCAAAGAGCGCGGCACGCCTGCCATCGCGGTTGCTCTCGCCGGATGCAACCGGAAATCCGGTGAGGTGGGAGAAGGCTCACGGCCCGAACCACCGATGTGTTGTGGGAAAGCTAGTTCTTCGCCGGTTCGCCGGCAAGCTTCTGCAAGAAAGCGTTCAGCACGTCGCCGCTGACGTCCGAGACCGCGATCCAATCCATCCCCGCGCCCGTGGCGTGCGCGACATTGAAGCCGCGCACCGTCGGCAGCGCCGCCGGCGCGGGCACCGGCTCCGGCCTCACAAAGACGTCGATCGTGTGCTGCCGGTAGCCGTAGACCAGTGTCGCGACGCGCTGGCCATGCAGCGCTTCGATACGGCCCCCGCTCAGCGGAAAGCCGTCGGCTGCGAGGTCACGCACGGGCGGCGAATAGTCGAGCCGCGCCGAAAGCCACGGCTTCACTGTGTGCTGGTCCGAAGAGGCGACCTCGACCAGTCGATTGTCGAGCGTGGCGTGAACGTGAGCTTCCACGGCCTCGCGGGCGATGTCCCCGCGAGCCCGCGAATCGAGGAAGACTGTGCTCAGGAAGAACGCGAGCAGCGTAGCGGCGCAACCTGCGAACGCCCCTCCGGCAAGCCAGCGCCACCGCTCCCGTGCCGGCGCGTGCGTGCGCTCGGGGTCGTGCGCATCGGATAGCAGCGGCTTCAGCCGCTCGCGCAGCGCGGGCGGGGCCGGGAAGTACCGGACCTCTTCCTGGATACGCGCGCGCAGCGCCAGTATCTCCTGATGCTTGGCCGCGCAGTCCTTGCACTCGCGCAGGTGCCGCTCGATCGAGCGCCGATCGCCGCGGCCGATCTCGCCGTCGGCGTAGGCCGCGATCAGCGCGCCGGCTTCGTGACAGTTCATCATCCCGCTCCCGAAGCTCGCCCGCGAATGGAACGCAGAAGCGGCGAGCGTTGCAGCAAAGCGCGCGCACGCGCGAGGCGCGACATCACGGTACCCACAGGAATGCCGACGACTTGCGCGATCTGCTTGTACGACAGGCCCTCGATCTCGCGCAGCACCAGCACTTCGCGAAAGACGATGGGAAGATCGGCCAGGGCCTGGGACAGCGAGCGCGATTCGTCCTTGCGGAGCGCCGCGAGCTCCGGGTCGACGGCCGAATCGTCGATCGCAGTCTCGATCGCCGCGCCGCCGTCGCTCATCACCTCATCCGGGCGGTTGCGCTTGCACCAATCGTAGAACGCGTGACGCACGATCGTCAGGAACCACGAGCGTGCGTCGCCGTCCCGAAGCGATCCCACGTACGTCAACGCGCGCAGGCTCGCGTCCTGCACGACGTCCTCCGCGTCGTTGACATTGCGCGTAAGCCAGCGCGCCAGGTTGTAGCCGGCGTCGAGGTGCGGCAAGACGAGCGCGGCGAACCGTGAGTGCTCGACCATCCTGCTCCCCACGCCGCGTCCCGATCGCCCGCGGCCAGGTTACTGCTTACGCACGTGCACGACACCGGTCATGAACGGGTGCACCGTGCAGAGGTACGCGAAATCGCCTTCACTGGCGAAGGTGTGCTCGTATCTGTCGTCGGTATCGAGCCCCTTCGAGCCGAAGCTCTTGTCGCTGCTCGAAACAGTATGCGGCGTCTCGTCGTGATTCGTCCACACGATCCTGGTGCCGGGCTGCACGGTGATCTCTTTCGGACCGTACGCGAACTTGGCGATGGCGACTTCGACGCTCGCCGGGGACGCGGCCGTCGCGTGAAGGGCGAGGAGCCCGAACGCACCGCAAGCAGCGACGGCCAGCGCCACCGCAGCACGAATGACGCCCCGCGCCGCCAGGGGATATCCGTTACGCATCATGTTCTCCTTGGTTCGGAAGATCAGCCGGCCAGTGGCGTATCGATCAGCGCAAGCTGTTGCCGTCCGCCCACGACGCTCAACCGGCGCGTGCCGAGCAACTTGCCGAGCTCGCCGGCGGGCACGGTGACCGGACCCGGTTCGCCCACACCTGCAGCGCCGGGCGCAGGCAGCGGATAGGCGATCGACATCGCCGTGTGCAGGGCGACATTGCCCTCGACCTTCTGCAGCACCTGATGAATGTGTCCGTTGAGAACGGTGACCGACCCGAACGGGCGCAGCAGCGCCATCATTTGCGCGGCATCCTCGGTGCCCCAGCCCCAGGGTTCCCAGATCGTCCACAACGGGATGTGTCCCAGCACCACGATCGGGGTCGAACGGGAGACGCGCGCGAGGTCGTTCCTCGCCCACTCGATCTGCTCGTTGCCGAGCGAGGCCATCGTGCCCGCCTTGAAGTTGAGCACGTTGTTGAGCGCGAGGAAGTGCACGCCGCTGTGGTCGAAGCTGTAGAAGGCCTTGCCGTTTCCGTCGTGATCGAAATGCTTGAGATAGCCCGTCACGCCGTCGTCGATGGTGTCGTGCTCACCCGGGATCGCATGCACGCGATCCACGCGCAGCTCCTGCAGCAGCTCGCGCGCCTGGCCGAACTCCTCGGGCTTCGACAGGTGGCTCACGTCGCCCGTATGCACCACGAACGCAGGCGTCTGCGGCAACGCGTTGATGTCGGCAATCGCGTGCCGCAGGCTGCCGACGATGTCAGGGTTGGCTTCCTTGCGAAAGCCGATGTGCGTATCGCTGATCTGCACGAACGTCAGCGCATTGGCTGGGGCCGCCGGCATCTTGCCGTCGTTCGTCGCGCCGAGCGCGCGCGGCACGCCGCCCGCGAATGTCCACACGACCGCGGCGCCGGTCCATGCGGCGAGGCAACCCAGGCCCCTTCGGCGCATGGGACTGGAGGGACTACTGGTTTCGTCGAATGTGCTCACTGCATGCTCCTGGTCTTGGAAGGCGGATCCCCTTGCCTGTCCTATCGAGAAGAGCACGCTTTTATTCCCGTTTCATTCCCTTCGGAGTATCAATGACTCCTCTCTGCGAGTTGGGCGACCGACCGCAATTGGCCGTAAACCGCCGGGCATCCATACGCTGCGAGCCGTTTGCTCGGCTCGCGGAACCGCCGCCCAATGCCGTTGCGCTTGTCGCAGAATATCCGAGTCCGCGTGTGCCTTGGCATCACGGAACAACCCTTTCAAACCATTGTCGTATCTCTAAGCACTCCGATTTGTCACCGCGGCAGCCCTTGGTGACAAAGGAGCGATCACGTGCCTACCCCGTCGATGAATTCGACGTTCTTTTTCGAACTAGGGGGCGTCTTCATGAAACTCGACTCACTCATGGTTCGCTACATCGTGAACGACGTTGATGCAGGGATTGCGTTCTACACCCGACATCTTGGTTTCCGTGTGTCAGCCCAGTCGGGCCCCAATTTCGCGCTCCTCGCACGCGACAACATGCAACTCGTGCTGAGCCCGCCCAAGGGTCCGGGTGGTGGTTCGCAACCGATGCCCGACGGCCGCAAACCTGAGCCCGGCGGATGGAATCGGATAATCGTGAAAAGCAGCAACCTTCAAGGCGATGTTGATGCCCTCACGAAGGCCGGAGTTAGATTCCGCAACGAGATTGTCACCGGGCCTGGCGGCCGACAGATTCTTCTAGAGGATCCATCCGGCAATCTGGTGGAGTTGTTCGAGCCTGCTCCTGACTCGAAATAGTCGCACGCGTAGTCTGGCGGCGTCGATGGAGTCGACGCAGTTCTGGCAGAGGAGGGGAAAAAGCACCTTGCTGTTAGGTGCCGCGGAGAGACGATAGTTGGACCAAAGGTGGAGCGAATCGGCTTCGTATGGAGCCTCAAATTGGAGATGAACGATGGACAAGTTTCTCGTGCTTTACAAAGCACCAAATGCGGTCGTCGATGAATGGATGAAGAAGCCCGAGGACGAGCGCAAGCCAGAAGAAACCAAGATGATGGACGCATGGAAGCAATGGATGAGCGCAAACGCCAGCAAGGTCACGGACAAAGGGGCCGGCGCGGGAAAGCCGAAAGTCGTTTCAGCATCGGGAGTGAAGGACTCCCGTAACGACATCATGATGTATCAGATCGTGCAGGCGAGTTCGGCCGATGAGGCGGCGAAAATGTTCGTCGGACATCCTCACTTCGGCATCCCACAAGCGACCGTCGAGGTAATGCCGCTCAAGGCCATGGAAGGCTAAACGTTCCTGGAAGCTCGCGACCCGACCTCGCGTGGCCGATCGGCGTTGCGTGGTCGAGAAGCCCCGCACTGGGTTCAGAGCGACCGCTTTTGAGTTGCTATTCCGGAGTCCGCTTTTGGCCGACAGCGACAATCGTCTCGCGACCCGTTGCAGCCGGTCGGTCCTCCAAAAGCAGACGTTCAACAAGCCATCGGTGACCGAACGTAACGCTACTGGATCACCCGCGGCTCGCTGCAATACGGATTGCGGGATTGTGAGCCCGAATCCTTCGCGGTCCGAGGTTGACTATCAGGAGGAATTTGGTCGACTGCTCGATCGGCAGATCGCCGGCTTCGCACCTTGAGGACGTCCACATGCGTCGCGCGCGCCGGAAGCTCGTCGCGAAGATCGGCCCAGTAGATCAATCGAGGCCGCCGATCTGCCCGAACTCGCCGCTGCGAAGCCATCAATGGCAGGCGGCTATGCGTCGGCCAGCTCAATGATCCTCTTTCGTTCGCGGCGAAGAGCATCGACCCACCGAGGCCAACCAGTGCACTCGCACGGTCTCTCTTCGACGGCCGCGAAAGCGACCGTCGATAATCGACGGCAGCGGTGCATTCGCTCCAGCGTGCAGGATCTGCACGTTCATGGATCGGCCGCAGCATCGAAATTCGGTGCACGAGCATCGCGTTCAGTGGACCGTGAGCAGCAGTGAGCACGCGCGCGGGAGGTTGGCGGGGCACGGCATTCGCTTGAGAAGTTGCAGCTGATTGCCGTCCAAATCTCGAGTTACGACGGACATTCGCGCGTGACGTTCTTGCCCGGTCTGGCAGGCTGGTCGCGAGCCCACTATCCGATTGGATCGGGGTGATACGCCAGAACGATCGGGATTGTCGACGTGGCGCGCTGCGCGGCTTCGGGCGCAGGGGTGGCCCCGGCAACGATGACGTCCACTTCGAGCCCGACCAACTCGGCCGCAAGGGCCGGGAGTCGTTCGATTCGGTCCCCGTAGTAGCGACCTGTCAATGACGAAATTCTGACCCTCGACATACCCCAGTTCCCGCAGCCCTTGAAAAAATCGCCCGCCCAGAGACGCGCCTCCGCGGTTGGCGGCGTCCCACCAAGGAAACCTATCCGATACCACGCGCCGTGGACTGGGCCGCGACGACCAGATCGCGCGATGACAAGGCCGCCTCCGACAACGCCAATGAATGTTCGCCGGTTCATCCCCACGGATCAACCTCGTCGACGAGCGACAATACCGCGATGCTACAGCCGCCGGGGCGCACGCGCGTACGGCCGCTTCTGGCCGGCAAGCGCCCTGTCGGAGGCGACGCCGACCCAGCCGACGTCAAACCTCCGTCTGTTCCGCGATCTCCAGCGCGTCGTCTACCTCGATTCCCAGGTACCTGACCGTGCTCTCTAGCTTCGTGTGACCAAGTAGGAGTTGTACGGCTCTAAGGTTCTTAGTCCGTCGGTAGATCAACGTCGGCTTCGTACGCCTGATGGAATGCGTTCCGTAGCCGGTGGGATCGAGTCCTGCCTCGCTGACCCACCCGTCGACGATTCGAGCATATTGACGTGTTCCCAGATGCGGGGAGGCATGAAGTCGACTGGGAAACAGGTAGTCGTCGGAGCGCAATCTTGCGGCTTTGATCCATTTTTCGACCGCTTCACGGGTCGCGGGCGCAATCTCGAACTGAACCGGACGTTGGGTCTTCTGCTGAAGCACAATCGCCCGGGAGCTCAAACGGTCGCCGTGGCAGACATCGCGGACTCGAAGTCGCACCAGATCACAGGCGCGCAGCTTGCTATCAATGCCTAGGTCGAACAACGCGAGATCACGCGTTCTGCTCTGCAGTTGGAGGCGAATTCGGATCGCCCAGATGTCCCTGACTCGCAGCGGAGCTTTCTGCCCCACCAGCTTCCCCTTGTTCCAAGGCTCGTCACGGGGTGCTGAACCGGTTTGGTCCATCTGTCTTCTCCTCTTCTGGTTGAAGGGAGAGACATGGTGGAACAGGGGCCTGGGCATGGCCACACCACGATTGCCGCTATCCGACCCTGAGCAGTCGGTCGGCCTTCGCCAAGCAGCCATTCAACTACGCGGTTCAGCAACGGCGCGGAAGGCTCGGAAAACCCGTAGACCTGAACTACTGAATCACCTCATCCGCACGCCCCAGCACCGACTGCGGGATCGTCAGCCCGAGCGCTTTCGCGGCATCGAGGTTGATCGTGAGTTCGAACCGCGTCGCTTGCTCGATGGATAGGTCGCCTGGTTTTGCGCCCTTCAGGATCTGGTCGACGTACCGCGCGGCGAGTCGCGCGTACTCGTCTCGCGTCGGCCCATAGGCAATCAGCCCGCTTGCCGGTAGACCACGGCGGCTGCCCACGTTGGCGAGCGGCAATCCGTGAGTCTTCGCAAACGACGCGATGGTGTCGCGGTTGGATTGGATTACCGGTTCCGGGATGAGCAATATCGATTCCGTCTTCGCGCCGCGGATGGCCGCGAACGCGCCTTCAAAATCGCCCTTACCGGAGACCTCCAAGATCTGCAGCTGCATTCCTAGAGATGCGGCCCGCATTTGCTTGACGAGCGGAGCAGCGGCTTCGTTGGTCGGATTGATGAACACAGCGACGCTCCGCAACCGAGGAACTGCCTCCTTGAGGAGTTGCAGCAGCTTGAGAATGTATTCGTTGGCGAGGTAGCTCGATCCGGTGACGTTGCCCCCCGGCTTTACATAGCTTGCGACAATCCCAAGGTCAACCGGATTACCCACGCCGACCATCACGATTGGTATCGACTTCGTCGCCTGCATGAGAGCGCGAGTGGCCGGCACGGTCTGGACGAGAATCAGGTCGGGACCTTCGGCGACGAGTCCACTCGCCGCGGACGGCAGGCGCGCGTTGTCGCCGCCCGACGTTCGCGGCTCCAGCAACACGATGTTCCGACCGTCGGCCCACCCGAGCTTCTCGAGTTCCAGCCGCAGCTGACTGAGGAAAATCTCGATGTCGGCGCGGGGGAACCCCGAAAGAAAGCCGATGCGGCGCGTCGCGACCTGGGCATGGACATGCTGGTTGAGATAGAGCGCAAGCAAGCCCCCGCCGCCGATACTAATGAAAGTGCGCCGATCCATCACCGGATAGTACGCCCGCGGGCAGGTGACTACCTTCGCGATCTTTCGCGTCGCTGCCGGATGTATCCAGTTGACCCCAACTGCGACCGTCGAGTCTGAACGGATCAGGTTTGCGACGACGGTCGCACATCGACCCTAACCGGCCGTCCCGCCTTACGAGAATCGGACATTCATCCACGGCGATGTCAAGCTGGCTTCCTACATCGACCGCGCGGCGCGTACAAGGTCGTTTCGGCGATGTTCACTCCTTGGCCCGCTTCAGATGCGTGGCGTGTCCCGCCAAATTCCTTTCCCGCTCCCACAAACTGGCCGTGATCGCCGCAGTCTCATATCACCGGCTTGCAGTCACCTGGCGAGCCACTATCGCCCGATGCTGACCGTGCCATCGCGGACGCTATCGCGCGATTGGTGGACTTGTTGTGCAGAAACGAAGCGCGCTCGTCTTGATCGAGTTGAGCAGCCACGGACATCATTTCTGAGTACGCCAAATTCAGGATTTCGTTGGCACGCGAAGCGCCGGAGGCGCGAAGCACCTCGTAGCAGGTGAAAAGAATCGCGTTATCGTCAGTAGTTCCCGACAGCGTGCCCCCACCATCAAGATGGTCCAAAATCTCTTTAACGTATGCCCCGGCCGCCGATAGGTCACCTGCTTGGAGGAAGAGGCGGGCCAAGCCCGCGAGGGGCTCCGGCGGCATGTTCGGACGGCCCATCCCACGATAGATGGCGACTGATTCGCGGTAACAGCGGGCGGCCTCTTCACGATCGCCCAGCGCCATCAATGCGTTGCCTCGGACGTAGAGCTCGTTCGCCTGAAGGTTTCGGTCGCCCGTTTCCCTGAAGATCACCTCCGCTTTCTCGAGGCAACGCATGGCCTCACTGGGGTCGGCGCGCTCCAACGAGACGTAAGCAAGGTTGATCAGCAGTATCCCATCCCCGCGACGGTGTCCGATCTCGCCGCAAATCTGCCGCCCGATATGAAACAGCTCCGAAGCCGCTGCGTAGTTGCCAATGGATAACATCCCGCTTCCGATGGCGTTGATTGCTCCCGCTTCCGTGAAGCGGTCACCGGTAGCACGTGCAATTGCGCGCGCTTCGGCGTAATACCGCCGCGAGACCGCAGGGCCCTTCCCCTCTTGCGTGGTGAGTATGCCGAGCTGAAGGAGTAAATTACCTTCCTGTATTCGATCTCCGCATTGGCGCGCCAGCTCGAGGGCTCGCACGGCCTGGACTCGCGCGTTCTCGTAGTCTGCCTGAAAGCGGAGCGCCGCCGACCAAAGGTTCAGCGCTAGCAACATCACATCTGGAGTGCCGACGGCCGTAGCAAGCGCGATCGCCCGTTGTGCGGCTGCTATCGTTCTCAGAAACTCGCCAGCCCTGAAGGCCACATCGGACCGGCTTACTGCCGCTTGTGCGCGTTTAGCGTCATCGTTGAGTTCCTCCGCGAGTTCCTCGAGCGCGCGGACATCCGCCTCCAGTTCCACAAGCTGGCCTGTAACGCCGAAGATTCGCTTGCGCTGAAGGATCAGCTCGAACAGCGTACGTTTGTCGCTTGCGGGTGTGAGGGAGATAGCTCTGCTGAAATAATCGACTGCAGCATCGTTGGCGAAACAGCGCGCAGCATTCTCGCCAGCCCTTCGCAGATAAACCGCAGCGTTCCCTCGATCATCGGCGCGCTCATAGTGCTCGGCGATCATGCCAAAGTACTCGCTGGCGCGGTCGCCGCCGCGTCGAAGAAGCCAGGCGGCGGCCGCACCGTGAATCTCGCGGCGAAGCTGCTTTAGCACGCCCTGATAGGTCACTTGATGCAGGACATGGTGCTGGAAGACGAACTCCCGGGCGCCTTCGAAGGCGCTCGTGTCACGGGCGTGTGCAAGGTCGCGTCGCACCAAGGAGGATAGCGCGCCGGCGGCTGCCGGATAATTATGCTGGAGCACCTCGTCCCAGAAGACATAACCGATGACGCTCGCCCGTTGCAGCGTCGACTTCTCCTCCTCAGGGAGGCCGTCGATGCGCGCCTGGACAACTCCAGCCAAGGTCGTCGGCACACGAGCGTCTAGCAGCCTCTCGCCAGACACACGCCATGGGTCGCAATCGGTGACGATCACGCCGTCGTCGATCAACATGCCGACCAGTTCTTCGACAAAGTAGGGATTGCCGTCGGCGCTGCTGACCAGGAGGTCGCGCAACGCCATGGGCACTGCCGCGAGGCGACGCAGCAGGGATTCGATCAATTCCCGCGCCCCTTGCGAAGAGAGCGGCGCAAGATCGATGCGACAATGATCGACGCGTCCCCCGCCCCATAGCGGCCGGCGCTCGTACAGCGTCGGACGCGTGAGGCAGAGCATCAAGATCGGCACGTTGCCGCATGCATCGACCATGTAGTGCAGGAAGTCGAGTGAACCTTCGTCTGCCCAGTGCAGGTCATCGAACAGAAGCACAATCGGCATACCACTCTGTGAGTGCACAGCACCGAAGTACGAGGCGAGCGCGTGGAAGGCGCGGTCGCGGATCTGCTTGGCCTCCCGGGCGATCACCGCAATGTGGGGGTCGCAGTGGTAGTCGAATCCAATCAGCTGGCCAATCAGGGCCGTGGACTCCGCCGCCTTCTCTTCGAGCACTTGCCCGAGACCCGCCGCGAGCTTGCGCTGGGCGACCGACTGCGCATCGCTTTCGAGAATTTCGAAGCGCCACGCGAGCAGGTCGCGTAGCAGTCCGTAGGGTATGTTGTTGCCGTAGGGCTGGGGTCGGCATTGGAAGAACCGCACCGGCTCACTCAGCATTTCCAGCCAGTGCGCGAACTCGAAGCCCAGACGGCTCTTGCCGATGCCGGGGTCGCCGACGATGGTCACCTGTCTCAGCGCTTTGCGCTCGCACACCTCGTGGAAGCGCTCAATAATTCGCGCGAGGTCGGCATCGCGCCCGACCATCTGCGTATCAACGCCCTCCAGCCCGCGATTGGCCAGCCGAAAGGCGCGCGGCTTGGCTCGCAAGACGAGGTAGCTGCGCACCGTCCCGGTGATGCCCTTGATCTCGATTGGCGGCTGCGCCTCCACGTCGAAGATACCGCGTACGAGGCGATAGGTCTCGTGACTGATCCTGAGGGCGCCTGCTGGGGCTGTCTGCTCCATGCGCGCGGCGATGTTGACGGACACGCCCCGGATGCTTCCTTCCGCGTCGATTCCGCCTCCGAGAAGAACCGGGCCCGTATGGATGCCGACGCGCAGGGCCACCCGCTCGAGGTCGTAAACTTCACCGAGATCGGCCGCAAGCGGCGCACCCGCGGCGAGGATCGCAAGGCCCGCGCGGACGGCGCGCTCGGCGTCGTCCTCGAGCGCCTGATCAGCGCCGAACACCGCGAGCAGGCTGTCGCCTGCGTATTGCAGGACCCGCCCATTATGGATGTGAACGATAGACGTGAGGCGTTCGAGGATCGTGTCCATCACCGCGTGGACATCTTCGGGGTCGAGTCGCTCACTCATCTGGGTCGAGCCGACAACGTCCATGAAGAGCACTGTGGCGGTCTTCAGCTGCTGTGACGGGCTCTCGCAGTGGCGCAGGACCAAGAGCTTCTCATGCAGAGGGGCGACCGCGATATCGACCACGGCGTCGCCCAGAAGCGCGCGCTGAGCTTCCAGTGCAGCGATCGCCGATTCAATTTGCTCGCTTGTCTGTTCCACGATCCCAGTGATACGCCTCAGGCGGAATCAAGCGCTGCTCATGCTTTAATGTAGATTACCAAAATCGTCTGCCTTCAAGAGGCTCGGAGGTCATCCATATGCCCACCATCACCGGCAGCTGCCTATGCGGCGCCGTTCGATACAGCTCCTCTGCGCAGCCGACACTCACAGCGTTTTGCCATTGTCGGAGCTGTCAGAAAACTGGGGGGGGTGGCTACTCCGTTAACGTAGCCGTGCCGTCGGCATCTCTCGACATAGAAGGTACTCCCCAATCGTACGTCGCAGTGGGTACGTCCGGACTACCCGTCGCGCGTCGATTCTGCGCTCAATGTGGATCTACACTGTTTACCGACGCGGACGCGTTCCAGGGACTAACGTTTGTCAAAGGTGGTTCGCTTGATGATTCGTCCTGGATTCAACCAGCGCTTCACATTTGGTGCGACTCCGCGCAGCCTTGGGACAAGTTACCTGGTGGCGCGACATGCGTGTCGAAGAATCCGTCATCGAACTGACCCTGCCCACGCACCGATAGCTATATTGACATGAATGACGCGTGTAGCTGGTTTGAATGATCGAGGTCGTCGCGAATGTGGACTGACCCTACATTCAGTCCGCGACCGGGACGCGGTTTCACTAGCCGCGCGGTGCCAAGTGGCGAGACGGTGTCAAAAGCGGTCTTCGTGTGTCGCAGTCACATGTGACGTGGGCACGCGCAAGGCGTAGTTCGCGGGTGGACTGCGGCACGAACGACCGCTTCCCGGCGAATGGCTCAACGACTGGTAATGGCCGGTCAGCGACCTTTGTCACCGGGCGCCGCCCGGCAGCTTTCCCGTTTGGCAGCTACACCTCGGTTTGTTCGGCTATCTCGAGGGCGTCGTCAACGTCAATCCCGAGGTAGCGGACGGTGCTTTCGAGCTTGCTGTGACCGAGCAGAAGTTGCACCGCTCGGAGGTTCTTCGTTCGGCGATAAATCAGGCCGTCGCATGGAGCGCGTGCCGTAGGCCGTGGGATCGAGGCCGATCTCCTCGACCCAGTCATGCACGATCCGAGCGTACTGCCGGGTCCCGAGGTGTGGGAAGTCGTGCACGCGACTCGGAAACAGGAAACTGTCCGACTTCAGCCCCGCTAACTTGATCCACGCTTCCAGCGCCTCACGAGTTGGTGGGGTGATCTCGAACTGGACAGGGCGCTGGGTCTTTTGCTGATTCCACATTACGACGAGGCTCGACCTACGCTCGCTGTTCGCACTCGGAAGGCGGCTATGCGAAAAGACGAGCCAAGTTCAAAGTCCGACCCGTTGCAGCCTCTCGCGTTTATAGAAAGGGGACGTTCGCGGACTACGCGACCGCCATAAGCCGCGTTGAGATCGCGCTCCATAGGTGATTGTCGCGACGCGCTATCGCCGCGGGGGTGGCCGAGACAGTCGGCCGGCTCAGAGTACGAAGCATGAGCATTGCGGGCTGGGCAGTATTTCTTCGCGATGTCGACCTTGATTGCGCAAGCGGCTGGCGATCGGCAAAATGCGTTCGTAACGTCCCGCCTAAGCCCCATGGCCACGAAACATCGCGCTGCGCCCGTTTTGCCAACGGGCACAGTCACGTTCCTATTCACCGACATCGAGGGCAGTACGCGGTTGTGGGAAACAAACCACGATGCGATGCAGATAGCGCTCGCCCGACATGACGAAATATTGCGCAAATGCATTGACGCACAGCGCGGCTACGTCTTCAAGACCGCAGGCGATGCTTTCTGCGCAGCCTTCGACAAGGCGCAGGATGCGGTACATGCCGCGCTTGCCGCGCAGCTTGCGCTAAATGCCGAGGCTTGGCCGGAGTCGAACCGGATCCTCGTTAGGATGGCACTCCACAGTGGAGCCGCAGAGTCGCGACAAGGCGACTACTTTGGGCCACCACTCAACTACGTGTCGCGACTTCTGGCCGTTAGCCACGGCGGCCAAACTCTGCTGTCGCAGATAGCCCTCGACCTCTGTCGGGACCGACTGCCATTAGGGGCGGCTGTGCGGTTGCTGGGCGAGTACGGTCTCAAGGATTTGCCACGTCGCCAACCGATATTCCAGCTCGTCCATCCCGATTTGCTCGAATCTTTTCCGCCGCTGAAGACGCTCGCTGAAGTCGACGCCGATAAACCGTCGATCGCGGTGCTGCCCTTTGTCAATCTGAGTGGCGACGCCGAGCAGGAGTACTTCGCTGACGGCGTAGTTGACGACATTATTACTGCTCTCTCGCGAGTCCGCGCCTTCTTCGTGATCGCCCGCAATTCGAGTTTTACCTACAAGGGCAAGGCCGTTGACATCAAACAGGTCGGACGCGAGCTTGGTGTGCGCTACGTACTCGAGGGCAGCATACGCAGGGCGGGAAACCGTGTGCGCATCACCGGCCAGCTAATCGCGGCGGAAACCGGGGCACACATATGGGCAGACCGGTTCGAGGGGGGTCTCGAGGATATTTTCGATCTGCAGGATCGATTCACCGAAAGCGTGGTGGGAGCGGTCGAGCCGAGCTTGCGCCTGGCCGAGATTGAGCGTGCGCGCTCAAAGCCGACCGCTAATCTGCATGCCTACGACTACTTTCTTCGGGCTTGGCAGAAGTTGAGCATGGATCCGCGCCGGCAAGGCATCGACGAAGCGCTGGAGGAGTTACGTCGAGCGATCGAGCTCGACCCCAATTATTCAGCGGCGAAAGCGCTATATGGCTGGGCAACGCAACTTCGCACGTCGTCGCATGGCCAACGGATTGAAGCAGAAGTCCGTGACGGAGTACGCATGGCGCGCGAGGCACTTGCTGAGCACCACGATGATCCAATCACACTCGTTACGGCCGGATGGGCGCTTTGCTCGCTCGATTCGGCGTACGACGAAGCCATGGATGCCGTCGACCGCGCGCTGAAGCTCGCGCCCGATGTCGCCGTAGTCTTGAATCACGCAGGTTGGGTGCGGGCTTACGCCGGCGATCCCGCAGACGCGGAAGAACTGCTCAGGCGAGCGATACGCTTCAGCCCGTTGGATCCGCAAATGGCCCACCTTCTACACGGTCTTGCCATCGCGTGCCTTCGACGCGGAAAGTACGAGGAAGCCTTGGCCGCCTCTGAGCGCGCAAGCCGCGAGAGGCCTACGGCGCAACGGGCGGTTCTTTTAAGTCTTGTTGCGCTCGGCCGGCTCCCGGAGGCAAAGGCGCTCGCACAACGTATGCGCGAGTCGTCGGTTACCACCACAATCTCGTGGTTCATGTCGGTCCCTTTCAAGGACGACGCCTTCAAGGCTCGCTGCATTGCCGCCATGCGCACGGCCGGTATTCCGGAATGAGCGTAGCGCGCCGGATCGCTCGCGCGGCCACGCGTACGGCGCGCTGCACAGATGCGTCGAACGGTCAGAAGCCGGACCCATCGATGGCGGCGCGGAAAACGGTCGTTTGCTCTGCGCGATGTCGTCAACCGGGTCGGTAACGGTAGTTCTCAGAACCCGGCTTTCGACCCGTTGCAGTCCGTCGCGCGCGAGCGAAGCGGACCTTCGCCGAGTTCACCGAAACGACATAAGTCGTGACAGACCACGTCTCCGCCGGCGATTTACTTGGCGCCAGCGCCAAAAATCCCGAGGTCGATCACCATTCCCATGGCCTGATAACCCATGCGGTTGGGATGCAACTTGTCACCGGGGCCACCCACGGTGTTGTCGGGGACGAACTCGGCCTTCATGCCGCCGGTTTGCGGGTCTATCGTGACGCGATCGAAGTCCACCACGCCATCGAACAGGCCTCCTGAGCGAATGAACTCGTTGAGCTTCTTGCGCTTCTCGTCCTGCAACTCGAAGCCGTGCGCACCGCTGGTGCTGCCCAGCGCAGACGTGACGGTTGCACCAATCACCCTAACGCCCGGAATAGCGGCGCGCATACGGGCCACGCCTTCGCGCATGCCCGCGATGACGGCATCGGATTCGGCGTTGCCATTCTTGCTGAAATCGTTGGTACCTTCGAGCCAGATCACGGCTTTCACGCCCGAGAGCGTGAGCACATCGCGGTCAAGGCGCTGCAGGGCAGATGGACCGCCCGCGAAGGGCTTCTGTGGCGAATATTCGCTTGGGCCAACCACTTGGTTGCCGCCAATGCCGGCGTTGACCACGACCCAGCGCGCGTTGAGGCGCCGCGCCAACACGTCGGGCCAGCGATCGTCTCCGTTCATGGTCGAGGCAGTACCGTCGGTAATCGAATCGCCGAACGCAACGATGGCGGCCAGACCTTTAGGCGCAGCCATGTCCACCGCATCGAGGAAATACCACGATGCCGAGGCAAACGGGAATGCGGACTCAGATAAGTCACCTCCTTTTGAACCCGCGCCCGGCGCGGTGACGTAGGACGACTGCATGGCCTTGGCATGCCAGGTCATCGGGCCACTAGATCCGGCAACATGGAAACTCACCGCCAGCTTGCGGCCGCGCAATTCGCTTCCCTTCGTCACGAAGGGAAGCGTTACCGCGTCGCTCCACACCGATTCACCGGGCGCCACGGTCACGCTGTTCTTGCCGCCGAAAGTGATTGCTCGGTTGGTGCCTGGCATCACTGCCGAACCCGACCACTGCAGGCCGACGAAGGCGTCATCGAAGGTTACCGGCTGGGTGCCAAGCGCGTTGGAAAAGCGCATCCGTGACTTGGTGCCCCAGAACTCGGGCTTGACGATTAGACGGAACGATTGGTCGCGCGCCCCCGTTTCGGCGGAAGGAAACGCCAGTGAGAGATTGGGCTGCGCCGACGGATTGCCCACTGGATAGGGTCCCTGCACAGAAGCCGCCCAACTCGTTACCCAGTTCGTCTGCTCAGCGGCAGTTGCTGCAAACGACGCAGACAAGAGCAACAGTGCTAACCAGCGCCTTGTCACACATAGCATGATGGTCTCCTACGATAGGACCTGTCGATTGGGAAAATGGACCTACCAATAATGCTTTCGACGGTAGTCGATCACTCAATAGGTGGTTCGCGGCTAATGATCTTCGAGCGACGCAACGATCACCCGCGCTGCGAAGGCTAGGACCAATCGGCACATCGGTGCAGGCTAGCAGTTTTTCCCATGACCGAGAATGGCCGTGAGCCGCCGAATCGTCGACGGAAGTCCAACCGTACTACGCGTCCCGCCGAGGACTTCACGCCGACCGGTGTGTGACTGCTTCCGGGATCTTTTCGCCTCACCTGCCGAGTGTCTCCATGTGGCCGAAAGCCGTACGCGTCTACGCCCTCTTCAGGTTAGCGCGGTGGCGAGCCTGTTCCTTCGCAGCACCGCCAGGTGGTCGAGCGTCTGCGTAGGCCTCGCCGAACATTTGGGCGAGCGCACGAGCCGGCTCGCTCAAGGTGTGTGGCGCGCGATGTATGAGCCCTATCTCGCGGTAAAACGTGTGATCACCGAGATCGATCGCTCGTACGCCCGCAGGCCACCGCACGTGATCTACGGTTTGTGGGACCAACGAGACGCCCACGCCGCGAGCGACTAGCCGCACGATCGCATTCAGCTCGACCAGCTCGGATAGTTCCTTGACCGTGATGTGCACGCTCCTCAAGAATCGGTCCACCTGCCGCCCGCCAAAGGCTGAACGGTCATAGCGTACGAACGGCTGATTCGACAGCAGCTCACCCCAGTCGCTTTGCTTAATGTGTCTTGGAACGATGAGGCGAAACGGCTCTCGAGCGAGCGTAGTCCACCGGAGATCCCCTTGCAGAGTGAAGGGCGGACGGATTACCGCCGCCAATTCGATCTCGCCCGAGTCGACGGAATTGAAGAGTTCCGAAGATAAGGCCGGAACGACACGGGTCCTGCAGCCGGGAAATTCCTTGTGAAACCTCGCCAGCACGTCGGGCAGCGTAGACCGCTGCACCGAGTCGATGGCGCCGAAGTTGACGAGAGCCTTGGCCTGGTCCTGCCGATCGGTTGAACCGAGGTGCCGGTACAAACGAAGTAGCTCCTCGGCCTGAGTCAGCGTCTGGCGGCCCTTTGAATTGAGTCGCGCGGATCGACCGGTTCGCTCGAACAGCGCGAAGCCGAGTTCCGACTCCAGGCGCTTTATCTGGGCGCTTACGGCGGCCTGCGTAAGTCCGATCTTATCGCCCGCGGCAGCGAACGTGCCTTCTCTCGCGACCGCGATGAGCGTCTTGAGCTCGCGAATCATTCACAAAGTTCCTTTGTACTCGTCACAATTATATATTGATTTTCTTTTTCAGTGTCCGGCAATACGATTGCCTTTCCTGGAGGAGTGATTTCCCAATGCCTGCCACACAAAAGAAAATCGTCCGCTTCGATCTCTGGATCGATCCCGTGTTCGACCAACGCGTCCGCAGCGAAACGGACCTGGATCTGCAAATCGGCGCCGTTGCCGGCCAACCCGAAAAGGGCTGGCAGTTGCTCTCCGACGCCCATGTTTTTCATGTTTCGCCAGCGAAGGACGAGCTGCCGAGCTGGCTATTCGTCAACAAGGAGCTCTTGGCAAATTGCCCTAACCTGCTCTGCGTATCGTCCGCGGGCGCCGGGTACGACACCACCGACGTAGCGGCGTGCACGCAAGCGGGCATTGCCGTCATGAACCAGGCTGGCGGAAATGCTGATTCCGTTGCCGAGGCGACCCTTGGACTCATGATCGACGTCTCTCGGAGGATCAGCGAATCGGATCGTCGCCTTCGTCGCGAACGCGGTTTTTCGCGGGAGGAAGTCATGGGCCATGAGCTGCGCGGCAAGACCGTCGGTCTTGTTGGCATCGGCCACATCGGAAGGCGCGTCGCCAAGCTCGCCCGCGCGTTCGGCATGAACGTCCTTGCGACGGATCCCTACCTTACGGCTGAGGAAATTCAGCGTCGCGACGCACAACCGGCGACCCTGGAAGAGGTCCTGCGAAAGTCCGACATCGTTTCACTGCACTGCCCGCGCGACAAGAGCACGATGAAGCTCATGGATGCACGTGCTTTCGCGGTGATGAAGCGGGGAGCGCTGTTCATCTCGACTGCACGCGGCGGCATTCACGACGAAGCAGCGCTAAGCGAGGCGCTACGTAGTGGTCAACTGTCGGGCGCCGGTCTGGATGTCTGGGAGCAGGAACCGCCTCCGCTTGATCATCCGTTGCTCGGCATGGACAACGTAGTCGCAATGTTCCACACGGCGGGCGTAAGCCACGAGGCGCGTCGCAACGTCGCGGCTATCGCAGCCGAGCAAATTGTGGCTGCAATGAAGGGCGGTCGTCCCGAGCGCCTCATCAATCCCGAAGTATGGCCGGCGTACGCGGCGCGCTTCGAGCACATCCTCGGATTCCCCGTTCACCATCAGCAAGACACGCTTGAATAACTATCTCTCACTGGAGGATCCAATGTCGAAATTAGCGAAATTGTCGCGCGCCCTCTCCGGCGTCGTCGGCTTGAGTCTGGGCTTGAGTGCCTACGCGGCGTACCCGGACAAGCCGATCACCATGATCGTGTCGTATGCGCCGGGCGGCGGCACCGACCTCACGGCTCGCGCCATAGCGCCGTACATCGAGAAATATCTCGGCAACAACGCGAGGATCATCATCCTGAACAAGTCCGGCGCCGGCGGCGCTATCGGTTTCGCACAGCTCGCGGCCTCGCCTGCCGATGGCTATACGATCGGCATGATCAATACGCCGAACGTGCTGACGATACCGATCGAACGCAAGTCGGACTTCCACTGGCAACGCTATGACCTTCTCGGCAATCTGGTCGACGATCCGGATGGCTTTTCGGTGCATACCGACGATCCCATCAAGAACCTGAAGGATCTTGCTGCGTACGCGAAGGCACATCCGGGCGATGTTACGGTAGGAACCACAGGAGCCGGGTCGGACGATCACTTGGCCATGCTGCAATTCGAACGTGCGGCTGACGTGAAGTTGAATCACATCCCGTTTAAGGGAGCAGCGGACGTGCGCACAGCGCTGGCGGGCAAGCAGATCAAAGTCGCCGCCATCAACATTGGCGAGGCGATGCAGGCGATCAAGGGCGGGACGCCTATGCGTAACCTGGGCTCCATGAGTGCGACGCGCAGCTCGATGGCGCCAGACCTTCCGACATTCAAGGAACAGGGCTACGACATCGAGCTTGCATCCCTGCGTGGACTTGCTGCGCCGAAGGGGCTTCCCCCGGATGTGCGCGACGCCTTGGTCAAGGCCGTCGCGCAAGCGACGAACGACCCCGAATTCAAATCGAAGGCTGCAAGCATCTATGCACCGCTTAGGTTTCTGCCGCCGGATCAGTACGCGAACGAACTCAAGAAGACGGAAGCCGAGTTCAACGCGCTGTGGAAGGTGATCCCCTGGACGGATAAGTAACGCGCGTCAACCACCCACCACTATTTTAGGAATCATCATGGCAGTGCAACGTCTTCAAAAGCTGGCCGAGTTCGCACGTGTGAGTCCCGCGCTCGTCGAACGAGCCAAGGCGTACGCCAGCACCATCCTGTGCGACGTCGCCGGGCGGCGCGGCTCGCTTCATGGCCGCGTTCAACCGTTGGCGCCGAGCATGAAGGTCGCGGGGCCGGCATTCACAGTCGAGGCTCGTCCCGGCGACAATCTCGGTTTCCATCTCGCGCTAGCGGTCGCCAGGCCAGGCGACGTGCTGGTGGTAGACGGCAAGGGTGACCTGGGAAGCGCGTTGTTCGGCGACCTCATGGTCACGCAAGCTCAGGCAGCGGGACTGGCCGGCCTGGTTGTCGACGGCGCGGTGCGTGACACGAACGAGTTGATCGAGCGCGGCTATCCGATCTTTGCGGCGGGTCGCAACCCTGCAGGTCCGACCAAGGGCATCCCGGGCCGGCTCAGTCTTCCGATCTGCGTTGCCGGCGCTCCCGTCAATCCCGGCGACCTCGTCGTCGGCGATGCCGATGGCGTCGTCGTCATTCCTCGTAACGATGTCGAGGCGGTACTCGTGGCGGCCGCCAAGAAGCTGGCAGACGAGCAGCAGCGCTTGAAGGAGATCGCCGAAGGTTCCCTGATCTCGCCATGGTTGGATGACGCGCTCCGCGCCGCTGGCGTGATCTCGGCAAGCGAGTCGATCCTCTAACACTTCGGATGCTGCTCAAGCGCATCAAGGAAGCAGGCGCGCCACGCACGCACGCTCATGCGACAGAACTGGCACGCCACGAAGAGTTTTGAGGAGGCGCTGAATCCGCGACCCTGACCGCACGAATCGCGCCTGTCATCATGCTTGAAGATATTCTGTCGTTGGAGGACTTCGAGCCCGCTGCGCGAGCGCATCTTCCACGACCATTGCGTTGATTGCGCGTGTAGCGACCGCAGGGCGGTACGCTGGTCATCACTGTCGATACGCCGGTAGCGGCGAACCGGGAGAACAACGTCCGTACCGGGTTCTCGACGCCGCTGCGCCCCAGTGTCAGGCTTGCTTGGGAGGGGCTTACACACCCGCGCTGGTTGATCGGGACGTTCGCACGCACGATTGCGCTTCATGGTATGCCGCACTTTGAGAACAACTACGCGACCCGGGGCGCTCCTATCCTGTCGCCGAACGTGGAGCGCGACTTTTCCGACCGGGGCCACCTCAACTGGAAGCACTTCGCGCAGATCCGTCGTCAATGGAGCGGCACGCTGGTAGTGAACGGCATAGTCAACGCTGCCGATGCACGCACCGCACGAGATACCGGCGCTGACGGGATCATCGTTTCCAATCACGGGGGACGCCAGCTCGATGGCACCGTATCGCCGCTGGATGTGCTTCCCGACGTGGTACACGCCTGCCCGGATATCGAAATAATGCTCGACAGCGGAGTCCGACGAGGAACCGACGTACTGAAAGCCCTCGCCCTGGGAGCACGTTCGGCGCGCGCCGTTCGAATCAAGAGAGAGACGGCCGTTGGAATGAGGCGAGCGAGGGGCTAAGCCGCACCCGAGGAGGAACGTGTCTTCACGTACACCGTCTGAAATCCATGACCCAGTTCGTTTCCCATGACTTGCCCGCATCTGGGGAGAAGGCTTGCTCCCAGCGCGGTGCATCCGATGTGGGAATGGACCACAGGAATCGGACTTGGATCGGCTTTCCGTTCAAGCTGTCCTCAGCGAGGAAGGTTCCAACTCCACTTTCGAAGCTCCCGACAACTGGTACGTCCAGGCTTCCAGGGCTACGTCCGTCGAGCCACCAAATCGACCAGGTCTTTCGCTTGGCATCGTAGGAACGGATTGTGACTGCTCGGTATGCACCAGAAGGAAGGTCCAGTACGTTGTCGTCGATGTTACCGAACCCGCCGAGAATCTTCTTGGTTACACAAATGCCCGCAAACTCTTCCCAATCCTTGGAGCCCACCAGTCGCGCCTTCAGGCGTCGATGACTGACACTCCAAGCGCCTATGAAGAAGTCGAAGTCTTGAGGAGCGAGCGGATCAAGCGGAATGGACATGGTTTCCTCGTATGTCACCGGTGTGGGACGTGCGGTCTAACGGTCTTGCTAACCGGCGCCGCGCCGATGCGGACCGAGACGAAGCCCTGGGCCGGCCAGTCCGGTTAAGCATAGGGTCAGGCATGGGGAGATCAGTGGCGTCGATAGATTGCAATACGGCTCTCCGAATCAACTCGGCAACCTTCGGCAGTTCCGCGACGGACACCGCGCTTATCATCGGGACGCTCGCTAACGTCTGCTCTTGGCACTCTTGCTAACCGACTTCTTGTGGCCGCTCAGCGACCCCCGGGAACGTGCGCCGACGCCGAAGACCATAGCGACACGATCTCGCGATGGGCTGGGATGTTCGTTAAAAACATCTCTCGAAGGGCGGCATCGGTAATGGCGTCGGCCTCGGTCATCAGCGTACGGTAGGCGCTTTGCAACCAAGCGGCGGCCTCTGAGTCGCACGAGGCGCTAAGCAGACGGTAGACGGTGAGTTGCAGCTCGGGCGGTAGACCTTGGTCGACATTGCCGGCCGGGCCATCATCGGGGGCGGGTTCACAGGCGTTGGCGACTCCATCCGCGTTAGGCTGCGTGATTGACTTGGTCGGTGACAGGACCGGACGCACCGCATCAAGCCCACCCTGGATGTCACCCTGCGCCAACGCCAATCTCGCCAGGCAGGCGCTCGCCTCAACCACTGACGCGCCGATTTCCGCAGCGACGCGATACGCGTGCGTATACGCCTTCACTGCTGCATCCGGTCGACCGAACGACTCCTCAGCACTGCCAAGCGCGAGGGAGGCGGCAACCTCCAAGTCGCGCGCCTGCGTCGCCATTGCAGTATCCAGCGCGCCGCGTGCTAAGGCCAGCGCACCCGCGGGGTTGCCTTGCAGCAGCGACAAATTCGACAAGTTGCATGCAGCCGCGCACTCCACGGCCCGATCGCCATTGTGCCGAGTCCGCTGCAGCCCCTCTTCTAGGTCACGGCGTGCCCCGACAAGGTCTCCCAGCCCGAGCAATTTGGCTCCGACGTTTACCAGCGCGGTCGCTACATTGCGGCCGCCTATCTGACGCCACAGATCCAAGCTCTTGCGATGCAGTTCGAGTCCTCTCGCCCGATGTCCCCGACGGTCGGCCAGCACCGCAAGGCTGTTCAGGCACAAGCCCTGCGCCTTAAGAAGCCCATGCGCTCTCGCCTCCTCCAAGGTCTTTTGCAGCAATGATTGCGCGTCGTCCCACCGGCCTACGTCGGTCATTGCCAGGCCCACCTGTCGCATGCTCAGAAGCCGCAACTCGTAAAGTGCGTCGTCTGCCTCCCTTGGCGTTGAACTGTGTGCCCTGCGTGCCAACTCCGCGTCCGCCAACGACGCCGCGCGACGTGCAAACTGCTCACACATGGAATACTGCGCCATGCGCATCGCTCGGATGGCGCGCCGATGCGCGACATAGGCCTGCCGCGCGCCGTCGCGCAGCGTCTGGGCAACGTGTTCCATTGCATCGAGGTCCTTCGCCTGGCCCTCGCGGTCACCCTGTATCTGCAGTGTCCGCTCCCTCGCATGAAGTAGACGCCAGCGCAGGTCGGCTTGGCCGGGGCTGTCCCCTATCCGGTCCTGAAGCGCGAGCGCCTGCTGCACGTGCGCCAGCGCCGCGGCATGAGCCAGTCGCGCGACCGCATGCTCAGCGGCGCGGGCGTGGAATTCGGCGGCGTTCGCCTCGTCGCCGGCCTCCGTGTAGTGCTCGGCGGTCAGTCCTAGAAAATCGCCGGCGCGCGCGTTGTCACTCTCGCTTTGGGCGGCCAGCCAGTCGGCGACCTTGGCGTGCAGCGCCTTGCGCCGGCGTTTGAGCACCGTACCGTAGGTCACTTGATGAAGGATGGCGTGCCTGAACGCGTATTCGCGCAAGCCGTTGACCTCACCGCCATGCCGCGGCACGGCCAGCTCTCGCTCAACGAGGCGCGGCAACGTCAACTCGGTCTGTGTATCCAGTGCGACGAGCGCCCCATCCCAAAACACTTGCCCGATGACACTGGCCGTTTGTAAGGTCGACCGTTCGTTCGGAGGGAGCCCATCCAGCCTGGCCTGCAGAACGCCTGTCAGCGTGGAAGGTACTGTCGTCGTCAGAAGCCGGTCGCGGTTTACGCGCCAAGGGTCGCCTGACGCGTCTATCGCCCCGTCGTCGATGAGCCTGCGCACCAATTCTTCCATGTAATAGGGATTGCCCTCGGCGCCACTGGTGATGAGGTCCCTCAGCGCATCGGGGACCTCGGGCAGCTTCTTAAGCAACTCGTCGGCCAAAATGCGACTTGCAGTCCCATCGAGCGGGTGCAGATCGATACGTTCGCGCGGAACTTTCGTGCTGCGCCAGCAGGCCCGCCGCTCAAACAGCGTGGGTCGCGTGAAGGCGAGCAGCAATAACGGCACGTCGCAGTTGACCTCTGCCAGATAGTCCAGGAAGTCGAGGGTCTCGTCGTCGGCCCAGTGCAGATCTTCAAGCTGCAAGATCACGGGCGCGCCGCGTGGGGCGCGGCTCGCCGCGCTCACGCGGCGGAACATCTGTGCTGCAGCGTGCTGTGCGCGGTTGCGGATCTGCGTGGGGTCGTCGAGGATGCCACGAAGGTGGGGGCTTTCCTTCCAGTCCAAGCCAATGAGGTGGCCGAGCAGGTGGGCATGGGCTTCGGCGAATTCGGGCTCTTCCGCGAAGAGGGGCATCAGACCGGCTTGCATCTTTGATTTAGCGTCATCAAGCGTGTCGTCATCGCTGAACTGCATATGCCATGCGACGATGTCGCGCAGCAGGCCGAACGGCTGGCCCTGCGTGCGGGGTGTCGCGCGGCCTCGGAACAGATGGAGTTGTTCTGGGCGGTGTTCGGTCCAGACTTGGAACTCGTCGAGCAGGCGGCTCTTACCGATACCGGCCTCGGCCACTACGCTAACGGCGAGAAGTTCGCGAAAGGCGACGACATGCTCGAACGCCGCCTTCAGGATCTCGAACTCGGCTTCTCGACCGATCATCGGGGTGGTCACGCCTTCAATCCCGCGGCGCGCGACGCGAAACGACCGGGGCTTCGCCTTAACGACGAGATAGCTGACGATCGGCTGGTCGAGCCCCTTCACGCTCAGTGGCTCAGGAGCGGAAACCTCGAATAGGCCACGGACTTGATCGTACGTGTGGTGGCTGATTCTCAGGCCGCCGGCGGGCGCCGTCTGCTCCATCCGGGCCGCGATGTTGACAGCCTGGCCCCGGATGCTGCCATCGTCATCAAGGCCGCCGCCTAGTAGCACGTCTCCGGTGTGTATTCCTACGCGGAAGTTGAAGCCTGTGTAGCCGTAACAACGGAGCACTTCCATGCTTAGCGTCTGGCCGAGGTCTAGAAGTGCCAGGCCGCAACGTACGCACCGTTCGGTATCGTCTTCAGACGCTTCGTTGGCCCCAAAGGCGGCGAGAATGTTGTCGCCCGCATACTGCAATGCGCGGCCGCCGTGGGCCTCAACGACGGCTGTGCCGCGCACCAAGGCGCCGTCCATCACAGCGCTGACTTCCTCAGGATCGAGACGCTGGGCTAGCGTCGTCGAGCCGACCACGTCGACGAAGAGGATGCTAACTTGCTTGAGGGACTGGCTGGATTCCCCCGCCGTGTGCTGCAGCGCGTACAGGCGCGCCCGGATCGCGCCGAGAGCAGCATCGACTACCGCGTCGCCTAGCAGAGTTCGCTGAGCTTCGAGCGCGGCAAGACTCGCTTCAAGTTGTTGCTGTTCGGTCGGCACGAACTTGAGAATACCAACAGAAGTTGGCTGCTGGTCGTCTCGATGAGGCGAGCGGGCCAATGAACCCCTTCAGCGCCTGTTTGAGCAACTGATGTTGGCCGGCAAGTCGCTGCTCATAGGCGGTCCGCTATCGACGTTTACGCCGTCAGTGATGGTAAGCGTGAATGACGAGTATGGATCGACCGTGCGAAATCAGCGAATCGTTCACCCGAAAAGAAGACCAGGGCCCGCTGAGCAGCGCAATGACAGAACGTTTGCAGTCCTCGACGGATGCGGGTGACCGGTTTCCGCGCGTTATGCAAACGTCCGCTTCTCGCCGCGACCCGACATCACTGAAGGTCTCTTCCCGTTCAGTGAACTTGGTCGGTCCGGGCAAGCTATAACGTGCTAGCCTATTTGCCGTATGTCCATGCACGTCAACGTCATTTTCTGGACTTCCTGGTTCTTGATGGCAGCGCTGGCCGGAGCGGTCGGACTCACCCCGGCGCGCGCGGCTGAAGGCAATCGGCCTCCTGTAGTCACGCAGCGCATGATCCACGTGTGCGACTGTCCCTCCGCATTCGCGAGCGATGAGCGAAACGATCTGCTGCAAGCGTTCGCGAAGCGAGGCTTTGAGCAGGGACGCAATCTGGATCTCGTCACGTACGACGTCACCGCCCTTGGCACGGAGTCCAGGGGACGCGGTCCGTTGTCTTTGCTGGGAAAGGACGCGTCGGGCAACCCCTACGCGAACTTCCTTTCGCGTTACCTAGCGATCAGACGACCGCAAGTCGTTCTTGCGTCGGGCATACGCGCCGCGCAAGGCGCGAGGGAGGTGATCAGCGAGACGCCGGTGATCTTTTGGCGGCTGACGGATCCTGTGGGCTTCGGCCTTATCGAAACGTTGGCGCAGCCGGGCGGCAATCTCACCGGATTCTCGCGAGCGATCGAGAAGCTCACTGTGAAACGGCTCGAGCTGCTGCGTGAGATGTTGCCAGGTGTGCGCCGGATCGGATTTTTGTGGATCCAGGACTTCGATCACCATCGACAGCAAGCCGCAGAGGTTCGCCGGGCCGGCGAGAGTCTCGGGTTAACTGTGGAGTTCTACACGCTGCCCAGCGGCGATTGGACCGCGGAGCGACTTGATGCCGTCTTTGCCAGGATGCGTAAAGAACGCATGGAAGCGTTTCTCCTTCCGGACATCAATCTCCAACCCGACCTGCTGGTCGAACTCGCGACGAAGTACGGACTTCCAACGATTCACTCGCTCACCAACGCGGTCACCGACTGGGGCGGATTGGCGGCCTATTCCACATCTGCGCCCGATGAGCTTGGCAAGGTCGCCGACTATGCGGTGCGCATAGTTAAGGGCGGAAATCCGCGTGACTTACCGGTCCAGGAGCCAACACAATACGAACTGATTCTTAACCTAAAGGCTGCCCGAGAAATGGGACTGTCCTTTCCGGTGACATTAAAAATGCGTGCCACGAATGTGCTCGAGAAATAGATCTGTTCGCGCGGCATCGGAGTATTGGCTGTGAAAGAGTCACGGCGACAGCGCGGTCGGGCTGTTCCACGAATTCGCCCTCATCCTTTCGGGGAGCTCTTCGTCAAACGTCCGCTTCGGAGTTACTAAACAAGCGTCCGCTCCCGGCCGCTCAGCGACTGTCGCAAAGCGACCCGTTTAGGGCGTTCGCGTCTTCAAGTAGCGGTCGTAGCAACGACCTCCTGGCGAGCGAGCTTCCGACGCGCTACTAACTCACGGTCACCCGGAAAGCGCCCCGCAATTGCGGGGCGCTTTCACTGGACGATCCGACTGCCTACGATCCGTCGCCCTTGGCGCGCGTGATGAACACGTCGGCGACCGACTTGCCGAGCTTCACGCCTGCCGCATTGTCCATCTCGTAGTGGATGCCCGCCCAGATGCGCGAGTCGCCGCCCTCCTTGGCGGTTGCTCGCGCGAAGGCGGCGCGCGTCGGGAACAGATACGCGAGCACCTCGCCGCGGGCGGAAGAGAACGTGGAGTGGTTCGACGGATAGCTCGGGAACGGTGGCACTGCGAACAGCGGCGTGATGCCGGGATCGAGCTGGTGCGGCCTGATATACCAATACGTAAACTTCCCGTCCTGGCTCGCGATGAACGCGTCGAACAGCACCGCAGCGATCATCGCGTAGGCACGCGCAGCGCGCGGCGGATTGCGATCGAGCTTGTCCTCGGCGATCCACTTATCGGCGTAACGGTACGGCCACACGTTGAGGCCCTCCGGGCTCTGCCAATAGAACGCTTTGTAATTGGTCACGAAGGTGCGCGCGTAGGTTTTCACCGCCGTCGCCTGAGCGGTCACCTCCGGGGACGTGCACGAGGGCGGCGGATCGGGTCGGAATTGATTCGGCGCCGAGAGCAGCAGCGGCTTCCAGCCGGGGGCCGTCACGTTGGGAGGGTTCGTTCCGATCCAGTTGCACGGTCCCACCGGCACCGTCCCAGTCCACACCGCGTCGGATCCGTCCGCCTTGGCCTTGTCGATGACCTTCTGGGCGACCGCACGACCGAGCTCGAGGCCGGCCAAGTGATCGGACGGGTACTGGACGCCGGCCAGGACGCGCGACCAGCCGGCCTGCTCGGCGGACGCTTGGAATCCGGCGGCTTCGTTGGGCAGGAAATAGGCGAGCACGGCTGCCGCCGCCGCCGCCGTCGCAGAATGCTCGGATGGATACGACGGGCTCTGCGGGACATCGACCAGCGGTTTGACTCGGTTGTCCGCAACGCTCGGGCGCGCCCGGTTGTATGCGTACTTCGACTCCCAAGCGGCGATCGTTGCGTCGTACATCGCCAGCGCCATGTACGCATACACGCGATGGGCGTAGCCGGTCGTAGGCGTATTCGCCATGATGCGGTTGTTGAGGTAATCCATCCACCGATAGGTCGGTGCACCAGCGTCCCAGTAGGCCGCGACGTCGCGGGTTCCCGCGTCGCCATGCGCCAGGAGGTCGGCAAGCGCGTTGAGCTCTCCCTGTGTTTCCTCGACTCCCGGAGGCGGCAGGACCCGGTAGTCCTTGCCCGAGGATATGACCCACGTCTTCCAACCCCCTGCGCCAGGCTCCACGGGCTGGCTCCAGGCGTGGGGCGACAATACGGCGGCAGCCAGCCCCACCACAGACACGAAGTAGTTGATATGCATTGCGTGCTCCGGTTGACGGGTTTATCGGCGTACGAGCGACGCCGTCGTGCATCCAACCAACACCGTTAATAGCGTCGCTTGGGCAGTAGGAACCCTTGTCTCCCAATTTGCAAGCGACTAATCGGCTTGTGTGGGAAGAATGTCCGCTTGCCTGCTGAATCTGGCCAGTGGAGTTCACCCGGTTTCGTGGACGGTTTAGAGCTTGAACGACTGCTTTCCTTCCGTTAGAGGAACTTCTGCTCCTGGCCGCGAGGCGCCCTAGTAAAGCTAGAGAGGTGAATCATCTTCGAATTTCGGAAACAAACGAAACAATTCCGCAGCCTTCTGAAATTGCTTCGCTACGGCGACCCCATATAGTTGGCCGACGGTGTGTACCGTCAAAGGAGAGGCAAAATGAAAATCGTCAGCAAGTCGGGCAACCTGGTTCGGCTTACCCTTCGCGCGCGCGTAGCCGCTGCCTTCGCAAGGATCGCCGGCGCAGTCGATGCGCGAACTGCGCAACGCCGGACCAAGGACTTCTATCGGTCGAGCGGAACTGCCTGGACACGTTCCCTGAACTGATCGCTCGCCGCGCACGCGACCAGGTATTCAATCGGGTCGACGTCCGCTTGCCCGATCGTTCTCCCGGGACCGCTAATGGCCGACAAGCGCCGAACGCGCTTTGACCAGTCAGATCGAACGCTATCGCATAGGCGGGCGGGAGCCCTTCCCGGGCTGCACCACGGTGTTAGCGAGCAGGCGGGTCAAGCAAGCACGAAGTGCGAAGGGATCAATAGGCTTGCGCAACACATCCTTGACGCCCGCGTCGTTGATCTCGGCATCCCTGAAATCGTCGCTGAAAGCGGTGCACAACAGCACTGGGAGTCCGGGCCGGAGCCGCGTGACTGCTCGAGCAAGCGCGACGCCGGTCATCGCCGGCATGGTCAGGTCGGTGAGCAACAGATCGAAGCGTCGGGAGTCGGCCTCGAATACGGTCAACGCCTCGGCGCCATTCATGGCGGGCGTAACTTCGAGGCCCCAGCTAGTCAGCAGGTCGAACAGCAGCTCACGTACGTCGACGTCATCCTCGGCGACCAGAACGTGTCCCTGCAGTACGGCATTGCTGCTGGCGACGAACTCGGAACCGCCCCGCTCGCCCGGGGCCGTGCTGTCGGCCCCGTGGCGCGGAAACATCACGCGAATCGACGTTCCCTTTCCGAGCGCGGATTCGACGAGAATGTGGCCGCCGTGGTCGTGCACGATACCGTGGACCATGGCGAGTCCCATACCGCTGCCCTTGCCGACTTCCTTGGTCGTGTAGAACGGCTCGAACATGCGCTCCATGATGTCACTGGGGATTCCCGGTCCGGAGTCTCGAACCGCGAGCTCGACGAAGAATCCAGCCACGCGCTGGCGGCAAGAGGCGCACACGGATTCCTGCACATCAGCGATACGGGTAACGACGTCAATGTCACCTTCGTTGTCCATCGCATCTCGGGCATTGATGCTGAGGTTGAGAAGCACCTGTTCGAATTGGATCGGATCGACGAGAATCGCGGGCACATCTTTGTCCGCCAGGACGCGCAAATCGATCGTTGACGGCAACGTCGAGCGCAGCATGTGAGTTGCCTCTTCCACCAGCGGCATCGGCGAAAGCGACAGTCGCTCGCCCCGCTGGCCGCGACTGAACGTCAGCATTTGCTTGATAAGGTTGCCTGCCCGATCGGCAGCGGCGTGCGCTCGGTCGAGATACCGACCGACACGCGGGTCATCCGATTCCTGTTGACGTTCCTTGGCAAGAACGACATAGCCGATGACGCCTTGCAGGATATTGTTGAAGTCGTGCGCGATGCCGCCAGTCAATTGACCGATCGCCTCCATCTTCTGCGATTGGCGAAGCTGGGTCTCGAGGACGGCCCGCTCGGCCTCGGCACGCTTTCGCGCGCTGATGTCGCGGCCGATGTAAAGCACATGCGGTTGTCCCTGGTGGCGCATAGGCACGCCGCGCAGTTCCAGGTCGCGCCGCGTACCGTTCACGTTCAGCAGTTCTGTTTCGAGCTGTATCGACTCGCCGGCGAGAGCCCGCCCATGCAACGCCTTGACGCGCTCGTCAACCCCAGGAGGGTTGGCAATGACGCGGTCGATGCCAATCACTTCTTCACGCTTGCGTCCGGTGAATTTTTCGTACGTAGTGTTGACGTCGACGATGCGGAAGTCGGCGTCGCGCAAGACGAGCGCGTCTTCCCAAGCGTCGAACATCGCCCGATATTGTGTCGCATTGGCGCGCAGGGCCTCTTCGCCGTGTTCGCGCTCAATCTCGGCGCTGATGCGCACCGCAAATATCTTCAGCATGGACTCGGCGAGCGCGGGATCGGCCATTGCCCTCCGATTCATCGTAACCAGAAGGCCCAGCGATTCCCCGGCTGCGCCGAACAGAGGATATGCCGCGTAGCAATCCATGCCCTTGGCGGCAAATATCGTGTCCGGCGCGAATTCCGCGCTGACGCCTTGCTCCACGTATCGGAAATCGCGGCCGACGACCTGCGCGCATGGCGTACCGGAAAGCGCGTAGCCGAAGTTGCGAAGCGGGCGGCCGTCCAGCCAGGCCGCGAGCGATCGCATGTGAGTCTGGCCGACGTCATCGAACACCGCGACGAAGGCGACGTCGACCTCCAGGATTCTCGCGAGTTCGGTGATGAGCGTCTCGTATACATGCGCGCCACCGCCCCGTGATACGGCGAGGGCCGCTCGTTGCAATGCCTGTTCTTTGCGCGAGGAGGCCGCGAGCCCGGTGTCTCGAGCCTCGCCCGGAGCTGTAGTCACCCCAAGGGAGACACCGCTTTCGTTGCCGCGGGCGTCGCTTGTCTTCATGACTCCACCTGCGCCGGATGATAGATCCGCTCGAATGATTTTGACGCAACCGCGAGTTTAGCGGCATTGCAAGCATCCGCGCGATGAATGCCCCGCCAGTTATGACTCCCCCGCTACGTCGTCGAGTGACCGGTTTGGGCAAAGTCGCGAACGGCCGCTCCTGGCCGAAAGCGGTTTGGGTTTACTCGTCGCCGCAGCGCGCATACTGCGAACTCTCGCATCGCACGCCATGGCCGCGACCCCACCGCCCAGTTCCACCGCGTTTCTCCGCATCCCCGGGGTGGAACTCGCCTGCGCCAGCTTCACAACGCGCGCGCTCACGCTGACCGCGCAGCCGGACGGACACGCGACGCTGGCGGCGGCCGCGATCGTCATGCAAGGAGTGCGCGCGACTACGGCCGGCGCACGCATCGACATCGAGCGGGTGGCGCTCGAGGACGTACGTGCCGAGGTCGCGCCGATCGCGGGGGCCCCGGCCATAACAACCCTCGTTGCGCGGCACGTCGTCGTCGAGCATCTGCAGGCGGCGCTGGCCCGTGGCGCGGTGGCCGCCGCCGATGCGCCGCAACCGCTGCAGCTCGATGCGCTCCGCACGCTCGACGGGCTGGTGCACGCGTTCGTCAAGAACGCGTTGTGGCTCGTCGACGCTGACGTCGCGGTGCCGATCCGGCAGGGCGCGGTCGATTTCAATGCGATCGTGATCGAGAACGTCGGGCCCAATTCGTTGATGGGCGTCTCTCCTGCGGGCATCCATGTCACGGGGCCGGCCGGCCAGGTGCGGGTCCCGCTGGTAGCATTTTCGTCGCCGCCGCCAGGCGTGTCCTTCGGGACGGACGGCGGATTTCCCTTCGCGCGCGGTGACCGCGGCCGCATCGACCTGCTGCCGTTTCTGCACGCGCTGCTGGAATCGCCGCCGGGTCAGGCGCTTGCCCGCCCCGCCGATCCCAATTTGTTGGGTGCGCTCGCGCGTACCCGTGTCAAGGGCGAGGTGCAGCTCGGGGACGGCACGGTCGCACGCGGCGGACAACGAATGGAACTCGCCGGTCGCGCGGCGGGCAAGAACCGCTGCACGCTCGACTCGCCATCGATCGCCGAGCGGTTGGTGATCGGCGTCCCGCAATTCGCGGCAACCGCAGCTTCACTGGCGCTGCCGGGCCGGGAACTGCGCGTCGCCGCACTGGACGCGATCGTGGAGGCGCACGTCCTCGGTCACGATTCCCCGCCGGGCAGCCCGGGCATCCTGCTCTCGATCGAAGTCGCAAAGCTGCAGGATGTGGCGATGGTGCCGGCAGGCCAGGGGACGCCTCTTCGGCCTGCGTGATCGGCACGCCGTCACTTGCGCGTGGGTCGGCCGCCGCGCTCACGACCGTGCGCGCGGCCGCTGGAGAAGTTCCGAGTCCCTCCAGGCGCTGCCCTCGCGGCCGGCCTACGAGGCCTCCCGCGTCGCGCCGCGCCGCGCAAAATGCTGAGCATGGCTTGCCGAAGCGTTGGCAGTGACCGCTTTTGGTGGCGGATTCAACGCGGTTGATGTAACACACCATGATCCGCCGAGGCGGAAGGAGGGTTGCCGTTAGTGCAGGTTTAAAGCTTCATGGGTGCCAGCGCCATGGCTCGTACACGACTTCGAAGTCGACGGCTTGCAAGTGACGCTCCGGGGTCAGCACCACGTAGAACGCGATCGGTTCCATGCGCCGGTATCCGATGCGCACTTGCAGCAGCGGATCCGCCCAATTGCCAGTCAGTTCAGCGCGCACTCGATACTTGCCATCTGGGAAGGTAGTGAGGTGCACGTCGGGAACGTGGAACGCCACGACGTGCATATCGCCTTCGTCGGGCGCCGCGGTGCACGGAACCGTGACCGGCGCCCTCCACACGCCTGTACCAGGGATGGGCTCGGGTCCGTGCGGACCGATGCGGAATTGCGTCGCCGTGTGCTCTTCCGCACGTACCCGGAATCCAGTGGCAGTATCGCCCACTGGACTGCCCATGTTCTTATGCCAACGAATCCGCCCCCACAGCATAGGTGGGAGCCGACGTACAGCGGCTTGTGTGAGTTTGTCGCCTTTGGGCATAGTCGTCACCTGCTTGGGAAATCAGGCTGTCCATCCTACGCCGACGCCATCCCTCGAATGCGTTACCTCGAGAGGAAGGTCTTGCGCACGCCGTGAAGCGGACTCGTGCCGGAAGTTGAGTGCCGCGCGAAGCAATATCGATCTCTGCGGCCCGAGAGCGGCCGTTGCAACCGCCTTCGATACCGCGGTGTGAAATGGCACCATGAGTCCACCGGTAGAATCGTGCCAGGTGGAATAGTTCCGCCCGGAAGCGAACTCGCGCCGCAGCCACGGCAACCCGACAACGAATGGCGGTCGTCTTGATCACAGGCAGCGCCGGACAAGATAGGGCAAAGACGCTCGGTGAAGCCCCGGCAGCTTCGGTGCTTTCACGCATCCACCGCAGACAGCGGCTTCGTCTCCGTCGGTTCGTCTTCGCCAGTGTGTTCTCGATCATGTTCGTGGTGGTTCTCACCGCCTTCTACGCGCTGAACAAGGTCGACCAAGCCACACTTGTGCACGCGAGCGTCCTGGTCTTCGTGTTCATCGTTGTCTTCTTTCTTCTCTTCCGCACGGGACTCAACCTGCGGTTTCACGATCCGAGCTTGACCTCGTGGCAGTTTCTCGTCGCCGTGATTACGATGCTTTACGTGGTTTATCGCGCTCCGGAAACGCGACTCGCGTTCACGGCATTCTTCTTTGTCGCTCTGATGTTCGGAATGCTCCGCCGGGACAGCAAGATCATCGCAGTGCTGGGCTCGGTCTCGGTGGTCCTTTTCGCCATGCTGTCTGCTGCGCGCTATATGACGAATCGAGACGACGAGATGTTGGGGCTCGATATCCTCCAAGTCCTCGTGATAGCAGTGACATTCCCCTGGCTTGTCTTCCTCGCGGGACGTATACATCGGATACAGCAAGGACTGACCGCGGTGCGCCTGAAGCTGGAGGACATCGAAGAGAAGGCACGTCTGGACGATCTCACAGGCGTCTACAACCGTCGCGCGCTGATTGCCGCGATGCAAGACTCGAAGATCCAGGCCGACACGACCGGAGAACCGCTCTCCATTTGCGTGATTGACCTCGATCTCTTCAAGCGTTTCAACGACCAATTCGATCATCTAACCGGCGATCTCGTATTGCGCACATTTGCGCAAACGGTACAGGCAGGGCTCCGCACCACGGACTTCTTTGGTCGCTACGGCGGCGAGGAATTCGTTCAGATTCTGCCCGGAACGGCTATCGAAGGTGCGATGGCCGATGCGGAGCGATTGCGTCAGCGCATTGGCACAATCCAGCTGCCGATGCCCATCACCGCCTCTGCGGGGCAATTGACCGCCTCCATCGGAGTCGCGCAGTACGTCCCTGAAGAGGCAATTGAGGAAACTTTTGCCCGCGCCGATCGAGCGCTTTACAACGCGAAGCGGCTGGGACGCGATCGAGCGGAGTGCTAGGTAGAGTTAGGGGCCGCTTTACGGACGCTTGGCGAACGGATGGCATTGGCCGGTCAGCGACCTCTGGGAACGTGCTCCGACCGGCAGGTTTCTCGTTGACCTGCTACACCTCCGTCTGCTCGGCTATCTCGAGCGCGTCGTCAACATCGATCGCGAGATAGCGCAAGGTGCTTTCCAGCTTGCCGTGGCCGCGCAGCAGTTGCACAGCTCGCGGTTAAAGCTGGAACCGTACGCATAACGGTTCTCGTTCGCCGTCTCATTTTTCAGAGTTTGCGCTCACGAAGAGTTAGGGCTATACGGGTAACTCCGCGTCATTTAGCTGCCGATTTGACGTGTCCCCGACAATTGGCCGCATTGCGGCACGCCGAGGCCTCGCAATCTTGCGAGCACATCGTTCGGCAGAGACGGGGAGCGGGATTGCGCAATTCGGATCAGCGATAGGACGACTCGGCCGGTACGAGTTTGAAGAAACGAATTCGTGTTGGCCAATGAAAACGTGATCCCTGAGCGGTCGGCGGCGCAGAACGCGCCGAAATCGTTACGCATGCAACCACAGCGGAGAAAACATGAACTACATGTTCAGAAGTGCGATCGCTTGGCTCGGAACGCTTGCCTTACTCGCATCATCGGCGATTTCGTCGGCAGCATCCGGAGGAATCGGGCACGGATTTCCGCCATCCCTCGCGCAACTCGAGCAGGCCGCGGCGCTGACGGCGGCGTTCAACGAGGGCCCGAGGACTGCGGATCTATACCCAACGGGATTGCCGTATCAGCTCCTCTACTTTCCACCGTCTGGCGAGCAGAACAACACGGGAGGCACTGACACGACGTTCTACGTCGCGCCCGGCACGCGCCTGTACGTGCCGGTCTTCTTCAACGACAACTCGAACCCTGTCATTGGTGACTTTCCGCCGGCCGGCGATCGCGCGGCGTTGCTTTATTACATGTTCTCACCGCAGCAGATCGGTGTCGAGTACGCGACGATCACAGTCGACGGCCAGGAGCAGACACTGACTGCGCCATACTTCGTCCAGGTTGAAGCGACCAGTCCGCTGCCAACCGGCGCGTCGCTGTACCAGGCAGCGGCAGCGATCCTCACGCCGTTCAGCAAGGGTACGCACACGGTTGGAATCAGTCTTCGAGCGACCGGTGCCGCTCTCAACGTTCCGCCATTCGATCTCATCTTCGGCGGACTGTTCGAGTTCAGCGCCACATACACGGTAATTGTTCGTTAACGAAAACTGTCCGGCGCGCGTTCGAGTAGTTTCGCGTTGCCGCAACATGCATCCCACCGACCATCTTCGTGACGGTCCCAAGTCTCACATGGTCCGTGGGGACGGCGCGCATCAACGTCGAGGAAATGCGACCACGGACCTGCTGCGGCCGCATTCCGACGTTCGAATTCGTAACCGGGTCAGTCGTCGTCACCGCCATGCGGATTGCCGGGGTCGTTTACCGCGTCGATGCGTCCGTACAAGCCGTGAGTTTCATCTTCGGGGCCGGCGGCGAAGAACAGCGTATCGGTGGGTTGACCCTGCACGCCGCTGCCGAACGCGATGCCCCAGAGGCCGTCGATGCGAAGATCGCGATTGCTCTGCCGCAAGCGCCCGCGATAGCTACCGTTCGTGGGATCGAAAGCATTGATGACGCCATCGCCGAAATTTCCGACCAAAAGAAGATTGCTGAAGCGGCCGAACCCCGCGGGCGCGAGGGCCATTCCCCACGGCGCATTGAGGACGCCACGAGTGATCAATCGCTTGAGCAGGAATCCATCGGCATCGAACACGTTGACGATGCCGAGGCCCTGCCCTGCCCGCTCTTCTCCGGAAGCCGGATCCACCTTGGCATACGCCACATAAAGGTTGCCCTGGATGTTCATGATGTTGAACGGGCTGTAGCCTGACGGAAGCTTTGCATCCTTGAATCCGCCGGTTGTCGCCGTCGGCGTGTACGCCGTCGTGTAGACGTCGATCTTTCCGCCCTTGAAGTCCGCCGCATACAGTTGGTTGGCCGTTCCGGTGGCGGCGATCGCGATGCCCTTGTAGTTCGCGTCGGCGGTCGCCTTCACGATGGCGGTCGTAATTCCGGGCGCCCATGCCGTGATCGCACCATCCTCGCTTGCGAACATAAAGCGCGCCGGTGTGGCGGCCGCACCCGAGGGCGGCGCATTGGTGACGACAGTGAAGTCGTTGGTGCCGTTGTAGGTGATGCCCGTAGGCGAGCCCGTGCCTGTGCCTGCAGCAGGGGGTATGGTGACGACCAGCGATTGCACGACGCCGGCGCCGTTGTAGAGCGTCGACGTTCCACTGTGGTTGTTGACGACCCAGACGAATCCATTGGGATTGAACGCCACGCCCCATGCATTCACGAGATTCGGATCGGTGTGCGCCGCGACTCCGACGACATCGGAATCCAGGTTGGTCACATCGTACGAGCTGGGCGCTGCGTTGATCGGCGAGGCCAGAGCGAGACTCGCGGCAAATGCTGTCGCGCGAAATGCCCGGCGCGCGAGTCGAGATAGCGAAGACATGACATGTCCTTCCGCGCGTGGAGGTTGAAAGTGTTGTGGCACGCGTCGTCCGTCGGGACGTTCGTGCCGACCTGACCTTCGCGGTGTCGATCCGGCGAAGGCATAGTGGCCAACAAGTTCAGGCTTCGTGTATTCCACGCAGGAGGATGTCCGACTTCGATCCGGGGAAAACCGCCGGTGTAGGCGAAGCGTCGCTGAGCTCTGCATTCCGATTGGTCACTTGTTCCCCGCCGATCGATCTTGTCGTTTTGATCAACAAAGCAGCAGGAAGGCGCTGCGATCGACGTCAATCGCAAGCGCTGTCAGCTGTATGCGGAATATTCGGACTCTCATTGACGCTATCGCGACCGGCGGGGCATAGTGCCTCGATGCAGAAACCGAAAGCAGCAGCGGTGGCGAACCGACCGAAGACCAAGCGGTGACAACAGGTCAGCGCAATCTACTCGGGATGAGCGCCTGCCCGAGTAAGCAACGGCGCGATGATTCGCGATGTGGCGCGACGCGAGGTAGTTATGTACAGGATCATTGGGTGGATGGGGCAGGATCAAGACCGGCGCCGCGCATTGGAGGCCGGATTCGATCATCATTTGAGCAAACCTATTGATCCGGATCGCCTGGAAGACTTGATCCGCAGCAGAAATGCGGATGGCCAACGAACATCTTGGCCGCCTCGTCGGCCGACTTCGCCTGGATTAGCTGACACATCATGATGTCGTTGCGTCTTTCCGAACGCGCGACCCTTCCCGATCGTCTTTCCGCCAATCCGGGCAAGCCCCACATGTGCCGGCAGTGTTTGAGCGCGATATCGGCATTCGCCTAAGAAAACGAACACAATGCCGCGTCTGAACAATGTGATCCGGGAGCTGCCACATGATCTTCGATGCCATCCGCGAAAGCCACGACCTGCAACGAGATCTGTGCCGCAAGCTCACGGCGTCGCGCCGCGACGTCGCTGCCCGTCAGGTGCTCTTCCTGCAGTTGAAGGTCGAGTTGATGGCGCACGCGGCGGCCGAGGAACGCCACCTGTACGTACCGCTACTGATGGCTGACGGCGGTCTCGACGCGTCGCGTCATGCGCTGCATGAGCACCACGAGATTGACGAGTTGCTGGACGACTTGTCGGTGCGCAACAAGAAGCAGGCCGGCTGGATCGCAACCGCGAAGACGCTGAGCTTCAAGGTGCGCCACCACCTGAAGGAAGAGGAGACGAAGTTCTTCCAGCTCGCCGGGCGCCTGCTGTCGGCCACGAAGAAGAAGCAGCTTGCCCGCGAGTACACGCGCGAGATCGTGCGCATGCGCAGGCACTACGCTGCCGAGTACGAAACGGTGGCCATTGCGGCGGCGAGCGGCCTCGTAAAGCCCGCTACACGCGAGGCTGACAAGCCCGCTGCGCGGGGCAACGCGCGAACTGGCGCCCAACTGAGAGGCAAGAGCACGCCGCGCCGAACGCACTAAGACCACGAACTGGGCAGCGCCTCGCCTAACGCCAGAGCGAATCGCGTATGCGGCGACCGTTCCGGCGTTCGTCCGCGGCCGATGCGCTACTTCGTCGAATTCTTCCTGGCCAACCGTTGCTTGAGATCTGCAAATGGCGCATAGGTTGCAACTCGGCGATCTGTGCCCGCCAAGTCGCGTAGGCCTTTAGCGGCCTCCAACTGCCTTTGATGTTCGTTGTCGTGGCAGTACAGACAGAGCAATTCCCAATTGCTGCCATCCGGCGGGTTGTTGGCGTGATTGTGATCACGGTGGTGTACTGTCAGCTCGCGCAGGTTGGCGCGGGTGAACACTCGAGTGCAGCGGCCGCATATCCATGGATAAATCTTCAACGCTCGCTCGCGATAGCTCTGCGCCCGCTCGTCGGCGGCCCGGCGAGCGTCTGCGACGATTCGATCCAACTTGCTCGGGTCATCGGGTTTCATGTGGTCACGCTTCGGGCTTATGGCAGACCATTTCGACGTTGTGCCCGTCCGGACCGATGACGAAGGCTGCGTAATAGTTGGCGTGATATTGCGGGCGCAGGCCAGGCGCCCCGTTGTCCCTGCCCCCCGCGCGCAGGGCCGCACGGTAGAAGCTTTCCACCTGCTCGCGAGTCTCCGCCACGAACGCGAGGTGAAGGGGCGCGGGCTTGTCCTCCGTTTGGTACAGGCACAACGAAACCTTGCCATCCGCCTGGCTCAACTCGACGCCGTACGCCGGCGGTCCTTCGCCGACGACGACCACGCCGAGCGGCTCGAGCGCTTCGAGAAAGAACGCCTTGCTCGCTGCGTAGTCGCTGACGCCGAATTTGACGTGGTCGAACATGATGCCTCCGCAATTGTCTGCGCAACTTACTTCGACGAATTCCTCGGCGCCGTTCGCATCGCGTCGCGGCGATCCGCCGCGTCGAGCGAAGTCTGCAGCGCGAACTGCCGATAGCGCCGCTCGGCATCGACGCGAGTCGCTTCGCACTGCCGGCGCTCCTGCGCCTGCGCGAGCTCCTCCGGCGCAACCTGCGGCGGCAATTCGCGCACCGTCCAGGACGCATGCTTCCCCGATCCGGTGCAGCGGGTCTCGATCCAGGTGTCGTAACGGGGTGAGCGCGGGCCGATCCGATCGATGTCTTCCTGGTCCAGCGCGACGAGCGGCGCCACCATTCCGGCCACGATGATCGCGATGATGTCGCCGGGCACGCCGTGTTCCTCGAGCCAGCGCGGAATGACGTTCTGCTCGAAAGCCAGCATGCGTTCGAGCGACTCGATGCTCAGGTCCGCCGCACGATCAGGCGGCACGAAACCGCGATGCACTGCGAGCGTGTTCGGTTGCGGAAACCCGTGCGCATGCCGCATTGCCGCGCCCACATACATCACGAAACATGCGGACGCGCACGCGAAGGGCTCGCGGACGATCACACGGACCAGGAAGTGCTCGAGCAGCTCGCCGATGCGGCGTCCCTCCGTAAAGACGCCGCCGGGGGAATGCAACACGACGCCGTCGAACTGGTCGAGCGGCAATATCGCGAACGCCCGGGCAACCTTGGCAGCGTCGCCACTCTGCACGCGACCGGACAACACCAGCCGCGGCCGAGTGGCAGCTTCACCATCCAGCTCGGGCACCCACCGCGTTTCGATGTCGAGCGCAACGGCGACGTCGACGACGGCCAACAGGGCGCCGCCGACCATCCGCGCGATGCAGCCGGCGCTCAACTGCCGGCCGACAGCCCCACGACCGTCTGGAACCCGCCCCAGAACATGCGCTTGCCGTCGAACGGCATCTTCGACGGGTCCATCGACTCCTTGAGCTGCGGATCCTCCATGACCGCCTTGTTGATGCGGTCGCGGTCCTCCTTGTTGCGGAACACGACCCACGCCAACGCAACGACTTCGTCGTCCTTCAGCTGCACGGCCTGCGGAAACGACGTGACCTTGCCCGGCTGGACGTCGTCGGCGATCGAGTCCGAGTAGTACAGGGCGCCGTGCCTCAAGTGCGCCTTGCCCCACTCCTCGGACATGCGCTTGTAGACGTCGAGCTTCGCGCGGGGAACGGGAATGACAATTGCGTCGATGTAGGGCGACATGGGACCTCCTCTGGGTAAAGTCGGTTGGACCGATCGCGCTCGCCGACGTTCCGGTTGCGCGATCAGGCGCCGCTCACGCCGACGCGAACGCCGCGTCGAGCGCGTCGATCCAGCCGCGCTTCTTCGTATCTGAAACGAAGCTCGCCTCGAAGCTGTTCCGCGCGAGGGCGTACGCATCTTTCGGGCCGAGCGGAAGCGCCTCGAACGTCGCGAGAAAGTTGCGATCGATGTAGCCGCCGAAATACGCCGGGTCGTCCGAGTTGACGGTCGCGCAGATGCCTGCGTCGATCAGTGTCTTCAGCGGATGGTGCGCGAGATCCGGATACACGCAGAGCTTCACGTTCGAAAGCGGGCACACGGTGAGCGGTATCCGGTCGCGGGCGAGGCGCGCGACGAGCGCCGGATCCTCGAGACAACGCACGCCGTGGTCGATGCGCTCCGCGTGCAGCACGTCGAGCGCCGCAGCGACATAGGCCGGCGGCCCCTCCTCGCCCGCGTGCGCCACGCGGTGAAGGCCGAGCTCGCCCGCTCGCGCGAAGACGCGCGCGAACTTCTCCGGCGGATTCCCGCGCTCGCCACTGTCGAGGCCGACGCCGATGAACTTGTCGCGGTGGGGCAGCGCCTCTTCGAGCGTGGCCAGCGCCGCATCTTCCGACAGGTGCCGCAGGAAGCACAGGATGAGGGAGGCATCGATGCCGTAGGCCTTGGCCGCTTGCGCACACGCGCGCGACAGGCCGTCGATCACGAATGCAAACGGAACGCCACGATCGGTGTGCGTCTGCGGATCGAAGAAGAGCTCGGCGTGCACGACGTTGTCCGCCGCGGCACGCGCGAAGTACGCCATCGCCATGTCGTAGAAGTCCTCCTCGGCGAGGAGAACGCTCGCGCCGGCGTAGTAGATGTCGAGGAAGCTCTGCAGGTCGGTGAACGCGTACGCGGCGCGCAGCGCCGCCACGCTCGGGTAAGCGAGCGCGACCCCGTTGCGCCGCGCCAGCGCGAAGATCAGCTCCGGCTCCAGCGAGCCTTCGATGTGGATGTGCAGCTCCGCCTTCGGCATTGCCCGCAACAGCGCGGGCAGCCGGTCTGCCGGAATTGCGTCCACATTCATCGCGTCATGGCTCGAACATCAAGGCGTTGAGCCGCCGCACGAACGCCGCCGGGTCGGGCAGCTGTGCGCCTTCGGCCAGCATCGCCTCTTCGAACAGCAGGCTCGCCCATTCCGGCAGCTTGTCGTCACCCTCGGATTCCAGGCGCCTGACCAGCGCGTGCTTCGGATTGATCTCGAGCACGGGCACGATCGTCGGCGCCTTCTGTCCCGCTGCCTTCAGCAACCGCTCGAGGTTGCCGGAGAGCTCGCCCTCGCCCACCACCAGGCACGCCGGCGAATCGGTCAGCCGATGCGTCACGCGGACTTCCTTCACCTTGTCGCCGAGCGCGTTCTTGAGCCGCTCGACCAGCGGCTTGAGCGCTTCGGCTTCCTCTTCCTGCGCCTTTTTTTCCTCCGCGTCCGCAAGCTCGGTGAGGTCGAGCGAGCCCTTGGCGACTGAACGCAGCGGCTTGCTCTCGAATTCGGTCACCGTGCCGGCAACCCACTCGTCGATGCGGTCGTAGAGGATCAGCACTTCGACGTCCTTCTTGCGGAAGAACTCGAGGTGCGGGCTGTTGGACGCCGCCGCGTAGCTGTCGCCCGTCACGTAGTAGATCGCCTGCTGGCCTTCCTTCATGCGGCCGACGTACTCGGCCAGGCTGACCTCCTGCGCGTCGGTGCCTGTCTTGGTCGACGCGAACCGCGCGAGCTTCGCAAGGCGGTCGCGATTGCCCACGTCGTCGACGAAGCCCTCCTTCATCACGGATCCAAAGGTCTTCCAGAACGTCGCGTACTTCTCCTTGTCGTTCTGCGCGAGATCGTCGAGGAGATCGAGCACGCGCTTCACGCAGCCGTTGCGGATCGCTTCCACGTCGCGCGACGCCTGCAGGATCTCGCGGGACACGTTGAGCGGCAGGTCGTTGCTGTCGACGATGCCGCGCACGAAGCGCAGGTACGGCGGCAGCAGCTGGTCGGCGTCGTCCATGATGAACACGCGGCGCACGTACAGCTTCACGCCGTGACGGTGCTCGCGGTCCCACAGGTCGAACGGCGCAACCGACGGAATGTAGAGGAGCAGCGTGTACTCGGTGCGGCCCTCGATTCTCGCGTGGACCCACGCGAGCGGCGCAGCACCGTCGTGCGCGACGTGCTTGTAGAACTCCTCGTACTGCTCCTTCGTGACCTCGCTCTTCGGGCGCGCCCACAAGGCGCTCGCCTGGTTGACGGTCTCGTCCTCGTCGGTGGCCTTGTAGCCCTTCTTCTCCTCGTCCCACACTTCCTTGCGCATCACGATGGGCACGGCGATGTGGTCGGAGTACTTGCGGACGATGGCCGCGAGGCGATAGCGGTCGAGGAGCTCCTCGTGATCGGGCCGCAGGTGCAGCGTCACTTCGGTGCCGCGCACCGCGCGCTCGACGGTTTCGATGGAGTACTCGCCCTGCCCATCCGACTCCCAGCGCACGCCTTCGGCGGCGGGCAGCCCGGCACGCCGGGTGACGAGGGTGACGCGGTCGGCGACGATGAACGACGAATAGAAGCCGACGCCGAACTGCCCGATGAGCCGCGCGTCCTTGGCCTGGTCGCCCGACAGCGAGGCGAAGAATTCGCGCGTCCCGGACTTGGCGATGGTGCCGATGTTCGCGACGACCTCGTCGAACGACATCCCGATGCCGTTGTCGCGCACGGTGATGGTGCGCGCGTCGCGGTCGTAGGTCACGACGATGCGCAGATCCGGCTCGCGCTCGTAGTACTCAGGATGCGCGAGCGCCTCGAACTTGAGCTTGTCGATGGCGTCGGCGGCGTTGCTGATGAGCTCCCGCAGGAAGATCTCGGGATGGCTGTACAGCGAGTGGATCATGAGCTGCAGCAGCTGCTTGACCTCCGCCTGGAAGCCGCGGGTTTGCGCGGGTGTGGCGGTGGCTGTCGTGGTGTCGTTCATGCCAATGTCCGGGTGCGTGGTTGGGATCGGGCGACGTCGGCCCTCGAACCCGTAATTTTAGGTCATCGAACGGGGAGTCAAGATGTGAGGCTCGATTCGTTATTGCGGATAGCGTGTGGTCTGGAATGTGATTTAATATCAATAACTAGAATACTGTTATTCAAGTCATTTCTAGCTATCGTGGCCGAGGGCTTGGTGTGGCGGGCCGGCAAACCGCATGGCACGCTGTACGGCGCCGGCCCGCCGGGACACTTCACGAGACGACGACCATGAGCGCAACGCAGGACCCGCTTCCCCTCGCCGGCATCCGCGTCGTCGAGTTCACGCACATGGTCATGGGACCGACGTGCGGCATGATCCTCGCGGACCTCGGCGCCGAGGTGATCAAGGTCGAGCCGCCCGGAGGCGACAAGACGCGCAACCTGCCGGGACTCGGCATCGGCTTCTTCCGCACGTTCAATCGCAACAAGAAGAGTGTCGTGCTCGACATCCAGACGGAAGCGGGACGAAGCGCCGCCGTCGATCTCGTCAAGCAGTGCGACGTCGTCCTGGAGAACTTTCGCCCGGGCCTCATGGCCGGCGTCGGCCTCGACTACGATGCGCTTCGGCAAGCGCATCCCGCCTTGATCTACGTGTCGCACAAGGGGTTCCTGCCGGGCCCGTACGAGCATCGGCTCGCGCTCGACGAGGTCGTCCAGATGATGGGCGGGCTGTCGTACATGACCGGCCCGCCCGGACGGCCGCTGCGCGCCGGAACGTCGGTGAACGACATCATGGGCGGCATGTTCGGCGCGATCGGCGTGCTCGCCGCGTTGCGCGAGCGCGATCGCACCGGCAAAGGCCAGGAGATCCAGAGCGCCCTGTTCGAGAATTGCGTGTTCCTCTGCGCACAGCACATGCAGCAATACGCGATGACCGGCGAGGCACCGGCGCCAATGCCTGCGCGCGTCTCCGCATGGAGCGTGTACGACGTGTTCGACGTCGCCGACGGCGAGCAGCTCTTCATCGGCGCCGTCAGCGACAGGCAATTCCGCACGTTGTGCGAGGTGCTGGAGCGTCCGGACGTCGCCGACGATCCGGCGTTCGCCACCAACGCGCAGCGTGTGGCCGTGCGGCCGCAGCTCCTCGCGCGACTGGGCGAGATCGTGCGGACGCACGCGAAGGACGATCTCGCGCGCAAGCTCGAGGCCGCCGGCGTTCCCTACGCGCCCATCGTGCGCCCCGAGGAGCTGCTCGACGATCCTCACCTTCGCGCGAGCGGAAGCCTTGTGCCCATGCAGACGGAGGACGGCGGGACGACCGACGTCGTGCTGCTTCCCTTGACGCTCGGCGGCCGCAGGCCCGGCGTGCGCAGTCCGCTGCCGCGCGTGGGCGAGCACACCGAAGAAGTGCTGGCGGCGCTCGACCGCACGCCCGAATGAATCCGAAGACAGGAGGAACGATCATGCAAGGTCTCATTCGCGGCGCGCTCGTCGCGCTGATTGCGGCGGTGGCGCTGCCGGTGCTCGCCCAGACGACGCAGCCGCTGCGCGCGATCCTGCCGGTGGGCGCAGGGTCCGGCGTCGACACGATCACGCGGGCCGCGATGCCGTCGCTCACCAAGGCGCTCAACGGCCAGCCGGTCGTCGTGGAGAACCTGCCCGGCGCCGGCGGCATCACCGGCACGCAAGCGATCGTGAAAGCGGCGCCCGACGGCAGCACGATCGGCATCGTCTCCAACAATCACGTGATCAACCCGAGCGTGTACAAGCAGCTCCCGTTCGACTCCATCAACGACATCACGCCGATCTCGGTTCTCGGATCGTCGCCGATGGTGCTGGTCGTGAATCCGAACAGGCTGCCGGTCAAGGACGCGAAGGAATTCATCGCCGCGCTCAAGGACAAGCCGGGCGCGTACAACTACGCATCGTCGGGCAACGGCACGATCCTGCACCTTGCCGCCGAGCTGTTCCTCGACCAGACGGGGACAACCAGCAGGCACATCCCGTACAAGGGTGTCGGCCCGATGATCGCGGATATCATGGGGGGACAGGTCGACTGGGGCGTCACGTCGCTCGCGTCGGTGCAAGGGCAGTTGAAGCAAGGGTCGCTGCGAGCGATCGGCATCGGGAGCGCGCAGCGCGTCGCGGCGGCGCCGGACATTCCGACGATGGTCGAGCAAGGCGTGCCGGGCTACCTCGTCGAAGGATGGTTTGCGGTGGTTGGACCGGCGAAGCTGCCGCCGGCGCAGGTCAAGCGCCTGCACGACGCGTTCGCCGCTGCGTTCGCGATGCCGGAGACGCAGGACGCGATGGCGAAGCAAGGGAACGTGATCAATCCGTCGTCTCCCGAAGCGGCGTTGGCGTTCTTCAAGAGCGAGCAGGCAAAATACGCGAAGCTCGTGGAAAAAGCGGGCGTCAAACTGGACTGGATCCAATGGCAGACTTGTTCGACAATCCGATGGGGCTCGACGGCTTCGAGTTCGTCGAGTTCGCCTCACCCACGCCGGGCGTGCTCGAAGGCGTCTTCGAGTCTTTGGGGTTCTCGCGCGTCGCGGTGCACCGCTCGAAGGACGTCGCGCTGTACCGGCAGGGCCAGATCAACTTCATCGTCAACAACGAGCCGGCGAGCGTCGCGTCGTACTTCGCCGCCGAGCACGGGCCGTCCGCGTGCGGCATGGCGTTCCGCGTGCGCGACGCGCACAAGGCGTACAACCGGGCGCTCGCACAAGGCGCACAACCGGTCGATCTCCCGCCGGGCCCGATGGAGCTCAAGCTGCCCGCGATCAAGGGCATCGGCGGCGCGCCGCTGTATCTCATCGACCGCTACGAGGAAGGCGTGTCGATCTACGACATCGACTTCAAGTGGGTCGACGGCGCCGACCGTCATCCGAAGGGACACGGACTGCGTCTCCTCGACCATCTCACGCACAACGTCTACCGCGGCCGCATGGCGTACTGGGCCGGGTTCTACGAGAAGATCTTCAACTTCCGCGAGATCCGCTACTTCGACATCAAGGGCGAGTACACGGGACTCACGTCGAAGGCGATGACCGCACCCGACGGCAAGATCCGCATACCGCTGAACGAGGAGGCCAGCAAGTCGACCGGCCAGATCGAGGAGTTCCTCATGCAGTACAACGGCGAGGGCATCCAGCACATCGCGCTGCTCACCGACGACCTCAAGAAGACGATCGACAGCCTGCGCGCGGCGGGCGTGCCGCTGATGACGCCGCCGCCGGCGACGTATTACGAGATGCTGGCCGAGCGGCTTCCCGGTCACGGCGAGGACGTCGCGGAACTGCAGTCGCGCGGGATCCTGCTCGACGGCACGATCGAGAGCGGCGAGCAGCGCCTGCTGCTCCAGATCTTCTCGGGCACGCTCCTCGGGCCGGTGTTCTTCGAGTTCATCGAGCGCAAGGGCGACGAAGGATTCGGCGAAGGCAACTTCAAGGCGCTGTTCGAGTCGATGGAGCGGGATCAGCTGCGGCGCGGCGTCATCGAAGCCGCATGAGCGCAGCGATAGACGGAACGCACGATGCGTCGCTGACAAGCTGGGTCGAGTCGGCCAACGATCCTGCGACCGACTTCCCCATCCAGAACCTTCCGTTCGGGCGCTTCCGGCGCGCCGGAGAATCGGCGTATCGGATCGGTGTCGCGATCGGCGACCAGGTCCTCGATCTCGCAGGCGCAGCGCTCGTGCAGGGCGACGACATGAACGCCCTGATGGCGAAGCCCGTGGACGCGCGCCGCGCGTTGCGTGCGACGCTCTCGCAGAAGCTGCGCACAGGCGGCGACGCGTCGTTGCGCGAGCATCTCGTGGCGCAGGCCGACGTCGAGATGGGCGTCCCGTGCCGCATCGGCGACTACACCGACTTCTACACGAGCATCCATCACGCGACGAGGGTCGGCAAGCAGTTCCGGCCCGATAACCCGCTGCTGCCGAATTACAAGTGGGTGCCGATCGGCTATCACGGACGCGCGTCGTCGATCGTCGCGAGCGGCACCCCGGTCAGGCGGCCACGCGGACAGTCGAAGGGACCGAACGACGACACGCCGCAAGTGGGCCCGAGCAAGCGGCTCGACTACGAGCTCGAGGTCGGCATCTTCGTCGGCACCGGCAATGCGCTCGGGCAAGCGGTGCCCATCGCGGAGGCGGAGTCGCACGTCTTCGGCGTCACGCTCTTCAACGACTGGACGGCGCGCGACATCCAGGCATGGGAGTACCAGCCGCTCGGCCCCTTCCTGTCGAAGAACTTCGCGTCGACGGTCTCGCCGTGGCTCGTGACGATGGAGGCGCTGGCGCCGTTCCGCGCGCCGTTCGTTCGCGCCGACGGCGATCCCGCGCCCCTGCCCTATCTCGAGGACGCGGCCAATCGCGCGCAAGGCGCGCTCGACGTCGATCTCGAGGTGTGGATCTCGACCCGCGCGATGCGCGAAGCGAAGCTGCCGCCGCAACGCCTCATGCAGTCGAACTTCAGGGACAGTTACTGGACGGTTGCACAGATGGTCGCGCACCACACGGTGAACGGCTGCAACCTGCAGCCCGGCGACCTCTTCGGCTCGGGCACGCAGTCGGGGCCCGACCCTGGCCAGGGCGGCTCGATGCTCGAGCTGTCGGCCGGCGGCAAGGAGCCGCTCGCGCTGGCCAACGGCGAGATGCGCAGCTTCCTCGAAGATGGCGACACCGTGATCCTGCGCGGCCACTGCGAGCGCGCAGGCTACCGGCGCATCGGCTTCGGCGACTGCACGGGCACCATCGTCCCGGCCTGACGCGCGCCAGCGACCGGCGGCGTATCATCGCTCGCATGGCCGATCCCATCGTCGTCATCACCGGCGCGAGCGGCAACCTGGGCCGTGCGCTCGCGGCCGCGTTCGCATCGCGCAGCGCGCAGCTCGCGTTGATCGACCGGCAGCGCGACAGGCTCGAAGCCACGTACGGCGCGGAAGACGCGCGCCGCCTGTACATCGCCGCCGACCTCACGAACGCGGATGCCGTCGAGGCCGCGGCCAAGGCCGTGGCGGACCGCTACGGGCGCGTCGACGTGCTTTGCAACATCGCGGGCGCATTCCGCATGGGCCCGCCGGTGCACGAGACGTCCGATGCGGACTGGAACTTCCTCTTCGACATCAACGCGCGCACGATCCTGCACGCGGCGCGCGCGTTCGTGCCGCGCATGCTGGCCGGCGGCGGCGGCAAGGTCGTGAACGTCGGTGCGTTCGCAGCACAGAAAGGCAGCGCGGGCATGGCCGCCTACATTGCGTCGAAGAGCGCGGTCATTCGCCTGACCGAGTCGATGAGCGCGGAGCTCCGCGACAGGAACGTCAACGTCAATTGCGTGCTGCCGACCACCCTCGACACGCCCGAGAACCGCAAGGCGATGCCGGAAGCCGACCCGCGCAAGTGGGTGGCGCCCGAAGACCTCGCGAACGTGATCGCGTTCCTCGCCTCGGACGCGGCGCGCGCGATCCATGGGGCGGCGATTCCCGTGACGGGGCTTTCGTAGCGCCGCTTCGTTACTTGAGCTTCCTGTCTTCCTTCTTGGCCTCGGCCATCGCTTCGGGCTCGAGCGCTTCGGCGTAGCAGTTGAGACGGATGAAGACACCCCAGCTCGCGAGCAAAGCGCCCGCCGCAAGCACGAGCGCCGCCGCGTACATCAGGAGCTCGTGACCCTCGTGCGTCGCGCGGAAGACGATGACCAGCGCCTCGATGACGATGGCGACGAGCACGACCACGAGGAACCGGGACAGGAAGCGGCGCACGCGCGTCGGTCCGCTCACGTGGGCGCCCCGCACCACCTCTTCCTCCCCGATGGTCTGGGCGATCTGGAGCGCGACGACGGCAGCCGCCAGGATGCCGATCGCCTCGATGATCTGCTGGGCCGCCGCGAGATCGAAGCCGTTTCCGAACGCAAGCCATCCGGTGCGCGCGGCAATGCCGATCAGCGCGATTGCGGCGCAGGCGAACAACGCCGCGACGAATGCGTGAATGACCGAAAAGCCGCGCATGACCCATTTCATTCGACGCTCCCCTTGGCGAGGCTGGATTATGGGCCTGGGCCAGCCGGCGCAAGGGTTAGGTTCCATTCGGCCAGCGCGGCTGCGGCGAGGCGCCGGACGTCCGCATCCTTGCGGCCGCTCCGCGCGAGTACGTGCAGCGAATGGTCGGCGTCGTCGAAGAGCCGCATCGTCGCGCGCGCACCGATTCCGTCGATGACGCCGCGCAGCAATGCGATGTCCGCCAGCTCGTCGCGCGTGCCCGAGAGAAAGAGCATGGGGATGGCGACGTCGCGCAGATGCGTGGCACGGTCGACCGCAGGCTTGCCCGCGGGATGCAGCGGAAAGCCCACGAACGCGAGGCCGCGGACCCCGTCGAGCGGCGCGATCGCCTGCGCCTGCGACGTCATCCGGCCGCCGTACGACTTGCCGCCCGCGATCAGCGGCACCGCAGGCAGCGACCGATGCGCATGCGCGACCGCTGCGCGAACGGCCGCATGGGCGTCCGCGGGGGCATCGGGCCGCCGGGACCCGCGCTCCATGTACGGAAATTGATAGCGCAGCGTGGCGATTCTCACGGCCGCGAGGTCGTCGGCAAACGCATCCATGAATGCGTGCGTCATCCCGGCGCCGGCGCCGTGCGCGAATACGTAACAGGCCACCGCATCGTCGGGCGCGACCAGCAGGCCTCCGACGCTGTTCGCATCGTCGATCGCGATGCGGACGGGATCGCCGCTCACCCGACGAGCTCCATCGCGTCTTCGTCGTCGTCGATGTCCGGCAGCGCAACGGGTTCGAAATGCAGCCGCACGAGCAACGCGCGTGAACGCGCGTTGGCCCGCTTGAACACGGCCACGAAGCGCTTCGCGCCATACGCATCGCGCAGCTCGTCCATCATCGCGTGCACCGCTTCCTGCGCAAGCCCCTGCCCCCACCAACGGCTCGCCAGCACGTAAGCGACGAAGGCGCGGCCGCCCGGCTCCACGCTCGCCTGCACGTAGCCGATCGCCTCGCCTGAGGCGATTCTCACGATCCAGTTGAGCCAATGCTCTGTGCCGTCGCCGGAGCGGCGCGTCTCGAGCTTCGCGTAGCGCTCGCGCAGCCACGCTTGCGACGCCGGCGGCTCGTTCTCGTACTCGTAAATGCGCGGGTCCTGCAGCAAGGCGAACATCTCGCCCGCGTGCGACGCGAGTTGCGGCTCGAGCGTCGTGCGGGTCGACGCGAGCGTGCGCACTAGGCGTTCCACGCCTTCATCAATGTGGCCGCGTACGCAGGTGCGGTCGGCTCGTGCATGAAGTACGCGTAGATGTCCTGCCATCCGGTCGCGCGCAGCCGCTGCGCCCATTGCGCGAGCTGGTCGTCGGAATACTGCTCGAGGCGCAGCCGCACGTATCCCCACGGCGCCGTCTCGACCAGCGGCGGCGGCGTGTCGTCCTCGCGCTCGGAGAAGCACAGCGATGCGCCGGCGCCCTTCAACGCTTCGTACACGTCGTCGGCAAACCACGTGTCGTTGCGAAACTCGAATGCCGCGCGATGATCGGCAGGAAGGATCGCGAGGAAGGCGGTCAGCCGCGCAACGTCCTTCTTGAGATTGGGCGGCAGCTGGAAGAGGACGGGGCCCCGCTTGTCGCCGAGCGACGCGAGGTTCTTGTAGAGGTAGTCGACGGAGTCGGCGACCGAATCCACCTTCAGTCGCCCCATGTGGGTGATGCGCCGCGAGGCCTTGATGGCAAAGCGAAAAGCGGGCGGCGTGATCTGCGCCCAGTTCTCGAGCATCGACGTGCGCGGCATCCGGTAGAACGTGTTGTTGATTTCAACCGATGGCAGCCGCGCCGCATAGAACGGCAGCATGGCATCCGGATCCATCTTGTCGGGGTAGAACGTGCCGCACCACTCCTTGAACGAGTAGCCGCTGGCCCCCGCCAACAGGCGCCGTTCCGTCATCGCAATGCCTGCGTCATGTTGCAGTGCGCCTTAACGAACATGGCCGGGGATGTTACGGTAAGCCACGCCGGAACAAAACTACACTATGCCCATCCGGCACTCGAACCGAACATCGTGACCAATCCCCTGCGCGCAGTTGCGCGCTTCTGTCAGCGCCGCATCGGCTGGCGCCGCGTCGGCCTCGTGCTGAGCGTCGCCATCATCGCGGCCGCCGCGGCGGTGCTGTACCGCATGCTGAACGGCATCGACGTCGACGACGTGTTCGACGCGATTTCGTCGACTCGGTGGCAAAGCGTCGCGATCGCCGCCGCGTTCGTGGCCGCGGGCTACTTCACGCTGACGTTCTACGATCTCTACGCGCTGCGCACCATCGGCCGGTCGGAGATTCCTTACCGAATCGCGGCGCTCGCCGGGTTCACGAGCTACTCCGTCGGCCACAACCTGGGCGCCAGCGTGTTCACGGGCAGCGCCGTGCGCTACCGCATCTATTCGGCATACGGACTCGACGCCATCGACGTCGCCAAGGTGTGCTTCGTCGCCGGACTCACCTTCTGGCTCGGCAACGCCGCGGTGCTCGGGCTCGGCATCGCGTATCAGCCCGAAGCCGCGTCGGCGATCGACCAGCTGCCCCCCGAGATCAATCGCCTCATCGCGTGCGTCGTGCTGGCCGCCCTCGTCGGCTATGTCGGTTGGGTGTGGAACGGCAGGCGCGTCATCGGCAAGGGTGCGTTCAAGGTGACGCTGCCGAACGGCCCGCTGACGCTCCTCCAGATCGCGATCGGCATCGTCGATCTCGCCTTTTGTGCACTCGCGATGCATGCGCTGCTGCCGGGCGAGCCGGCGATCGACTTCATCACGCTCGCGGTCGTGTTCGTGTCGGCCACGCTGCTCGGTTTCGCGAGTCATTCGCCGGGCGGCATCGGCGTCTTCGACGCAGCCATGCTGGTCGCGCTCTATCACTTCGATCGCGAGGAGCTGATCGCGAGCCTCCTCCTCTTCCGCCTGCTGTACTACATCACGCCGTTCGCCTGCGCGCTCCTCGTCCTCGGCGTGCGCGAACTGGTGGTTGGCGTGGGCGGCGCGACATCGTGGGTCCCCCCACGCAAGATCCGCGCGTCCGCGCCCATCCGGACCGAGATCGACCGCGATCCGCAGTAGCGGTTTTCGCCCCGCTACAATCGGCGCATGCCGAAGGATGCGCTGAAAGAGTATTCCGCCAAGCGGACGTTCACCGCGACCCCCGAGCCGCCGGCCGCGCTGCGGCAGGCCGGCGCAGGTCCCCTGCTCTTCGTCGTCCAGCAGCACGCCGCGCAGCGCATGCACTGGGACTTCCGGCTCGAGTGCGACGGGGTGCTCAAGTCGTGGGCCGTCCCGAAGGCGCCATCTCTCGACCGCAGCGACAAGCGCCTCGCCGTGCCCACCGAGGACCATCCGTACGAGTACGCGTCGTTCGAGGGCGTGATTCCCGCAAAGCAGTACGGCGCCGGCGAGGTCATCGTCTGGGACTGCGGCGTGTATTCGCCCGACGAGGGAGGCGCCACCTGGTATGCCGATCGCGCGCGCGCCGAGCAGGAGGTGCGCGACGGACTGGCCGCGGGCAAGCTCAGCATCGAGCTCCGCGGCACGAAGCTCAAGGGATCGTTCGCGCTGGTGCGCACCAAGGAGGCGTGGCTCCTCATCAAGCACAAGGACCGCTTCGTGTCGACCGTCGACGTGACGACGCAGGATCGCTCGGTGCTGAGCGACCTGCGCGTCACCGAGGTCAAGTACGCGGACACGGCGCGCATCGCGGCGGATCGTCTCGCGCCCGCGGGCGACGCGGTGCCGATGCCGACGTCGCTGTCGCCGATGCTCGCGGAATCGACCGACGCGCCGTTTCAACGCGACGAGTGGTTGTGGGAGCCGAAGCTCGACGGCTACCGCGTGCTCGCGTTCATCGACAAGCACGGCGTGCGCCTGCGCTCGCGTCGCGGCCTCGAGCTCGCGCCGCAATTCCCGAAGCTCGTCGCCGAGCTTGCCTCGCAGAACGTCGACGGCATGATCCTCGACGGCGAGCTCGTCGCGTTCGACGCGGACGGCAAGCCGAGCTTCGGCGCGCTGCAGGACCGCGCCGGGCGCAAGAGCGCGACCGACATCGCGCAGGCCGACCAGTCGACCCCGGTCGTGATGTTCTGCTTCGACCTCCTCCATTTCGCGGGCGTCGACCTCACCGCGCAGCCGTACGAAGCGCGTCGCCGCTACCTGTCCCAGTGCCTGCTGCCGTCGCCGCTCGTGCAGCGCGTGCACGTCGCGGACGACGGCGTCGCCTTGCATGCGGCCGCCGTGGCGAGCGGGTTCGAGGGCGTGGTCGGCAAGCGCCGGGACAGCAAGTACGAGCCCGGCCGCCGCAGCGCCGCGTGGCTCAAGGTGAAGCCCACCCAAACGGGCGAGTTCGTGATCGGCGGCTATACGCGGGGCAAAGGCGCGCGGGCGCCGCTCGGGGCGCTGATCGTCGGATTCCACGCAGAGGACGCGCTGCGTTACGCGTCGCATGTGGGCTCGGGCTTCGACGACCGCACGCTCGCCGACGTCACGCGCCGGCTGTCGACGATGAAGGTCGACGCGTGCCCGTTCGCGGAGGTGCCCGAGCAGAACGGCGTCCCCACGTGGGTCGAGCCCAGGCTGGTTGCCGAGGTGAGCTATCACAGCTTCACCGGTGACGGGCGGCTGCGCGCGCCCGTGTTCCTGCGCATGCGCGACGACCTCGACGCTTCGACGATCCAGCGGCCCGGCAGCGTCGGGACGAGCGCGCAAACGGCGATCGACGACGTCGTCGCGCAGCTCGCTCGCGCGAAGGCCTCCTGCACGCTCGAAGTCGGCGAGCATCGCATCAAGCTCACCAATCTCGACCGCGTGTACTGGCCCGAGGACGCGGCGCAGCGTCTTCGCGCCTACACGAAGCGCGACCTCGTCGAGTACCTGGCGAGGATCTCGCCGTACATGCTTCCGCACCTGGCCGACCGGCCGCTGACCATGATCCGCATGCCCGAAGGCATCCACGGCGAACGGTTTTTCCAGAAGCACTGGGAGCAGGCGAAGCCCGCCTTTGTCGAGTCCATCACGGTGTTTTCCGGGACCAAGGACGAGTCGCACGACTACCTCCTGTGCAACAACCTGCCCACGCTTCTCTGGCTTGCGCAATCGGGAACGCTCGAATACCACGTGTGGCATTCGCGCGCGAAGCCGGGCGCCGACGCACCGGATGCGGGCACCGATTACGCGAGCTCGCTTACGTCGCTCGAAGATTCCATCCTCAATTTTCCCGACTACGTGCTGTTCGACCTCGACCCGTACATCTATTCGGGACACGAGGCGAAGGGCGCCGAGCCCGAGCTCAATACCGTCGCGTTCGAGAAAGGCAAGGAAGTCGCGTTCTGGCTGCGCGACCTGCTGCACGGCATGAAGCTCGAGGCGATCGTGAAGACGTCGGGCAAGACCGGCCTGCACGTGTTCGTCCCGATCGAGCGGACGATCGACTTCGACACCGCGCGCCACGTGTCGGAGCTCGTCGGCGCGCACCTCATGGGGCTCCACCCGAAGGACATCACCCAGGAGTGGAGCATCCCCAAGCGGACGGGCAAGATCTTCATGGACTTCAACATGAACGTGCGGGGCAAGACCCTGAACGTCGCGTACTCGCCGCGAGGCGCGCCCGGCGCGCCGGTGTCGATGCCGCTGTCGTGGGACGAGCTCGCGCGCGCCCACCCCCTTGACTTCACCATGGCCAACGCGCCACAAAGATTAGCCAAGACTGGAGATTGCTGGGCTAACGCCTTGACGCGCAAGCAGAATATCCAGCAGACTCTGGGCCTTGGCCCGTCGTAGCGCCTCGCATACGGAGACAACAATGGCTGCACGATCCATCGCAAGTTTGACGGTCTCGTTCGGGTTGGTCTCGATCCCCGTCAAGCTCTTCTCGGCAACCGAAGCGAGCAAGTCGATCTCGTTCAACATGCTGCACAAGGCGTGCGGCTCGCGCCTGAAGCAGCAGTACATCTGCATCAAGGAAGAGGTCGTGGTCCCGCGCGAGGAGATGGTCAAGGGGTACGAGTTCGCGAAGGACCAGTACGTGATGTTCGCGCCCGAGGAATTGAAGGCGATGGAGGAAGTCGGCACGCACACGGCCGACATCACGGAGTTCGTGCCGCTCGACAGCGTCGATCCCGTCTATTTCGACAAGGCCTACTACCTGGCACCCGACAAGGGCGGCGCCAAGCCCTACGCGCTGCTCGCGGCGGCCCTGCGCGAGTCGAACAAGTGCGCGCTCGGGCGATGGGCCGCGCGCGGCAAGCAGTACATCGTGATGCTGCGCCCGGTCGAGGACGGCATCGTCATGCAGCAGCTCCTGAACGCGGAAGAGGTGCGCTCCATCAAGGACATCGAGATCCCCGACACGCGAGGTCAAGCCGCAGGAGCTGAAGCTCGCGCAGATGCTCATCGAGCAGCAGTCGGTCGAGACGTTCGATCCTTCGCAGTACAAGGACACCGTGACGGCGCGCATCGAGGCGGCGATCGAGAAGAAGGTGCAGGGCCAGGAGATCACGCTGGCCGAGCCCAAGGAGCAAGGCGCGCAGGTGATCGACCTCATGGATGCGCTGCGCGCGTCGCTCGAGCGCAAGGCCCCCGCGAAGGCCGCGCCGGCTGCGGACGAATCCAAGCCTGCACCGGCCCGCAAGCCCGCGAAGCGCGCGCAGCAGGTCGAGGCGGCGACCGAGGCCCCTGCCCCGCGCAAGGTGGCGCGCGGCAAGCGTTAACATCACGGAGTGTCCGAAGGGTACGGCGTGCACGATGTCCAACGATTGCTGCGCCTGCCGCGCAGCACCATCCGCTCGCTGGTCCACGCAGGATTCGTGACGCCGGCGCGCGGTGCGCGCGGCGCATGGCGCTTCTCGTTCCAGGACCTCATCGTGCTGCGCACCGCGCAGGCGCTGGTGGACGCGAACGTCCCGGCGCGGCGCATCACGCGCTCGATCCGCGAGCTCAAGAAGCGGCTGCCGGATGCGATGCCGCTGTCGGGCCTCGCCATCGGCGCGGTCGCCGACCGTGTCGTCGTGCGCGAAGGCGGCGCGCGGTGGCAGGCGGAATCCGGACAGTACCTCCTCGAGTTCGAGGCCGATCCCGTCAACGGCGCGCCGCGCGTGATCGAGCGGCGTGCACCGCGCGACGCCCGATCGTGGTTCGACGAAGCGGCCGCGCTCGAAACGTCGGACGTCGAGGCGGCCATTCGCGCCTACGAGCAGGCGATCGCTGCCGATCCTGCGTTCGCGGACGCGCCGATCAACCTCGGGCGGCTGCTGCACGACCGCGGCGACGTCGCGCGTGCCGAGCGCGTGTACCGCGAGGCCGCGGTCACATGCGCAGGCGATGCCGTGCTGCTGTACAACCTCGCGGTGCTGCTCGACGACCAGCACAGGAGGAGCGAAGCCGTCGACGCGTACCAGGCGGTGCTGGCCGCCGATCCCGACTTCGCCGACGCGCACTACAACCTCGCGCTGCTCTTCGAGGCGCTGGAGCAGCCGCAGAACGCGATCCGCCACATGGCGCGGTACCGCGTGCTCGTGGGCAAGCGCTAGCCGCTAGAAGAACTCGCGGCTCGCGATCCGAGCGCCTTCGGCCATTGCGGCCATCTTCGCCCACACGACATCGGGGTCGACGGCGGCCTGCCCCACCCACGTGCCGAATCCGCAGTCGCTTCCGGCGATCACGTTCTCGCGCCCGACGAGCTTCGCATAGTGGCCGATGCGCTGCGCGACGAGCTCCGGATGCTCGATGAAGTTCGATTTCGACTCGATGACGCCGGGGATCAGGAGCTTGCCTTCCGGCAGCTTCACGGTCTCGAAGACCTTCCATTCGTGCGCGTGGCGCGGATTGGCCGCCTCCAGCGCGATGGCCATCGGCTTGGCCTTGAACACGATGTCGATGACGTCGGCGAGCGGCACGTCGCAGTGATGCGGGCCTTCGTAGTTGCCCCAGCACAGGTGCATGCGAAGCTGCCCGGCGGGCACGTGCTCGACCGCGTGGTTGAGCGCCTCGACGTGCATGTGCGCCTTCTTGCGCCATTCCGCAAGGCTCAGGTTCGCGTACTGGATGTGGCGCCCCATGCCGAGGTCCGGGCAGTCGATCTGCAGCACGACCCCCGCCTTGCCGATCGCCTCGTATTCGCTTCGCATCGCATCCGCGATCGCGAACACGTACGCCTCCTCCGTCGGGTAGTACTCGTTGCGAAAGAAGAGCGACACCACCCCCGGCGACGCGCCGGTGAGGAACGTCTCCTCCGCCTTCACCTGCTTCGCGGCGGCCTGGAGATGCTCGATGTCCACCAGCGGCGCCTGCGCGTCGCGCACGGTGATCGGCGCGTTGCACGCGGGCGTCTTGCGGCGCGAGCGGCCGGGATCGCCGAACACCCGCTTGGCGAGGTTGGGAAACTCCGCGAGGTCCTGGTAGACGAACGTGTTGCCCTCGCCGCCGAAACCGCCCAGGCGATCCTTGATGTAGGTCGCGTAGCTCGGCTTGCTCATCTCGCCGTCGTTGACGATGTCCACACCCGACTCGGCCTGCTTGCGCACGACCTCGCCGACGGCATCGGCGACGCGCTGCGACAGCGCCGCCGGGTCCACCGGCACGCCCTCCTCCTTGGCGTACATCATGCGGATGAGATCCGGCGGGCGCGGGAGGCTTCCGGTATGCGTGGTCAGGAACCGCTCGGTGCTGCGTTTCATGTGTCCTCCATGGCGACCGTCGCGAGGCGAGCGTTCACGCCGCGTCCGTCGGGCTGTCGCGCCGTCGCGCGCAGCAACGCCCCGAAGGCTACAACGAACACGACGCCGGCGATCACGCTTTGCAAGGGCTCGGGCCGGGTCGTGACGGCGAGTGCCGCGCCGAGCACGGTGAATCCAAGGTAGTCGCCGAGCCCGAAGCGCAGCAGTTCCGGCAACGGTCGCCAGCCCGCGTGACGCACCCCGAAGATCGCAAGCGCGACCGTTGCCGCGAATGCCAGCGCGTACCACGCAAACGGGATGTGCCCGGGCGCCGCCAGCGCTCCCAGGTAGAGAATCGCCGTGGACATCCCCGCCAGTGCAGGCCACGAGACCGTGTTCGGACGGGGGCTCGCGATGTCGCGGTTCCCGAAGCGAAGCGAGACCAGGACGAGCGCGGCCGTGACGGCGGCGTACAGCAGGAAGATTCCCAGGTCGCCGCCCGGCGGGTTGAGGAAGTACAGCGCGTAAAGCCCGACCATCGCCACGCCGATCGGATAGCGCACCCAGCGCGCAGCGCCGGTCGCAAACCACGGCCCGCTCGCTGCCGCGGGATACAGCCAGCGCGCGAACAGGATGGGATACAGCACGCTGTGCAGCGCATGCCACGCCAGCATGAAGATCGTCCATCCGGACTGGATCGGACCTGCCTGCCCATAGCCCGCGAAGTCGAACAGCGGGGGGCCGCTCGCCTGCGTCAGCGTCCGCGCGATCACGCCCTCGTTCAGGATGCCGTAGGCGATGCCCAGGATCGCGATGCCGGCCACGCCGAGGCCACGCGCGGCAGCGATCTCGCGAATGAGGAGCACGGGAACCCCGTAGGTGAGCGAGCCCAGCATGAACGTGACCGGCGAAAAATACTCGGCGAGCGAAGTGTTCTGCGAAACGACTTCGGCGAGGAGTCCCGGCGCGACCAGCAGGAACAGCGCAGCGCGCCACGTTTGCCCGCGCATCGCGATCAGTCGAGCCGCGTGAGCTCGGTCAGGTAGAGCGCGCGGCGCTTGATGTAGGTATCCGCGCCGTGCTGCAGCATCGCGACGTCCTCGTCGGTCAGCTCGCGCACGACCTTGGCCGGTGCACCCATGATGAGCGAGCGTGGCGGAAACGTCTTGCGCTCGGTGACGATCGCGCCGGCCGCCACCAGCGACGATTCGCCGATCACCGCGTGGTTGAGCACGATCGCCTGGATGCCGACGAGCGTTCCGTCGCCGATCGTGCAGCCGTGCAGCATGACCTGGTGCCCGATGGTGACCCGCCGGCCGATCGTCATGGGAACGCCCGGGTCCACGTGCAGCACCGCGTTGTCCTGCACGTTGCTGCCGTCGCCGATGGTGATCGGCTCGGAGTCGGCACGGATCACGGCGCCGGGCCACACGCTCGTCTCCTCGCCCAGGAAGACGCGGCCGATGACCGATGCGGTGTCGGCGACGAACGCGCTGGCGGGAATCTGCGGCGCGAAGCCGCGGAAACGATAACGGGGCATGATGCATCGAATGTCGTAGGCCGCGAGATCGCGATGGTAGCGCGATGCGAGGCCGCCCGCGCTTCGTGCAAGAATCGCGATCCGAGGTCCCGTCGACGGAACGAGCCATGCCGCGCGCACCGCAACGCCCTGCCCCCGAACCTTTCTTCCCGGCCCGCCCGTCGCGAGAGGAGGCCATCGACGCGGTGCGCACGCTCATCCGCTGGGCAGGCGACGACCCGGACCGCGAGGGCCTCGTGGAGACGCCGGACCGCGTGGTGCGCTCCTACGACGAGTTCTTCTCGGGCTACGGCCAGGATCCGAACGAGATCCTCGCCAAGACCTTCTCGGAGGTCGACGGCTACGACGAGATGATCGTGATGAACGACATCCGCTTCGAGAGCCATTGCGAGCACCACATGGTGCCGATCATCGGCAAGGCGCACATCGGCTATCTCCCCGACAAACGCGTGGTCGGCATCAGCAAGCTCGCGCGGCTCGTGGACGTCTATGCGCGCAGGCTGCAGATCCAGGAAAAGATGACCGTGCAGATCGCGGACACCCTGCAGGAAGTCCTGCGTCCGAAGGGCGTGGGGGTCGTGGTCGAGGCCGCGCACCAGTGCATGACCACGCGCGGCGTGCACAAGCCGGGCGCAGCGCTGGTGACGAGCCGCATGCTCGGCGCATTCCGCACCGATGTCTCGACGCGGCGCGAGTTCCTGGCGATCATCGGCCGCTCGAGCGGCGGCGCCATCCCCAACACGTGACGATCCGGTGACATGGAACTCGTCTGGCCCGCGCAGCCGTACCTTGCAAGCTACGTCGCGGCGCTGACGACCGGCTGGTCGTCGGACAACGTGCGCGGCAAGGTGGCCGCCGACGAGCACCTCGCGAAGATCGCCCGGGACGCCGATGCGTTCCTGGCAGGCCTCGTCGATCGCGAAGCGCGCGGTGATCCGGTGAGCCTGCCCGACGGGTCGACGGTCAAGCGCCTGCCCGGGTACGTGCGCTGGCTCTGGGACGGCGAATACTGCGGCTCGATCGGCCTGCGCTGGCAGCCCGGCACCGAAGCGCTGCCCGCGCATTGCCTGGGCCATATCGGATATTCCGTGGTCCCGTGGAAGCAGCGGCGCGGTTACGCGACGGAGGCACTGCGCCACCTTCTGGGCGACGCGCGCGGCGAACGATTGCGCTACGTCGAGATCACCACCGACCCCGACAACGTCGCCTCGCAACGCGTGATCGAGGCGAACGGCGGCGTGCTCGTCGAGCGATTCGTCAAGTTGCCCGCGTTCGGCGGCGGGCCCGGCCTGCGCTACAGAATCGTGCTTGCGCCATGATGGGAGACGGCGTTGTCATCGTCGGCGGCGGCATCGGCGGGCTCACGCTCGCGCTGTGCCTGCACGAGCGCGGCATCCGCTGCCGTGTGTACGAGCAGGCGCCGAAGTTCCGCCCGCTGGGCGTCGGCGTCAACATCCTGCCGCACGCCTCGGCCGAGCTCGCACGCCTCGGGCTTGCCGACGAGCTCGCGCGCGTGTCGGTGCTCACGCGCGAAGCGGTCTTCTACAACCGGTTCGGCCAGCTCATCTATGCGGAGCCGCTCGGCCGTGATGCGGGCTATGCGCATCCGCAGTACTCGATCCATCGCGCGCGGCTGCACGACGTGCTGCATCGCGCGGTCGTTGCGCGACTCGGCGCGGACAGCGTCGTCACGGGTGCGGCATGCACGCATGCAACGCAGGACGCAGGCGGCGTGGCGGCGCACTTCGGCGACGGCGTGCCGCCCGCGCGGGGCGACGCGCTCATCGCGTGCGACGGGCTGCATTCCGTCGTGCGCAGGCAGCTCCATCCGGACGAAGGCGCGCCGCGTTATTCCGGCGTGAACATGTGGCGCGGCGTCACCGTGTGGCCGCGCATCCTGACCGGCGCGAGCATGATCCGCGCGGGTTGGCTCGCCACCGGGAAGATGGTCATCTACCCGATCGTCAACGACGCGGATGGCCAGGGACGCCAGCTCGTGAACTGGGTCGCGGAGATCGAGACGCCGCAGCACACCGCGCGCGACTGGAACCAGCGCGGCGAGCTGCGCGACTTCGTCGGCGCTTTCGCGGACTGGCAGTTCGACTGGCTCGACGTGCCCGCGATGATCCGCGCCGCCGAGTCCATCCTCGAATTTCCGATGGTCGACCAGGACCCGCTGCCGTGGTGGACGCAGGGCCGCGTGACGCTGCTGGGGGACGCCGCGCATCCGATGGTGCCGCGCGGGTCGAATGGCGCGGGACAGGCGATCCTCGATGCACGGGCGCTCGCCGACGCGCTCGCGTCGCACGGCAGCGTCGAGGCCGCGTTGGCGGCCTACGAGTCGGTGCGGCTTCCATTCACCGCCGAGGTCGTGCGCACCAATCGACGAAATCCGCCGGACGCGATCCTGCGCGAAGTGTGGCAGCGCACCGGCGACCAGCCGTTCGCGAGCATCGACGACGTGATATCGCACGACGAGCTCGTCGCGATGTCGGACGGTTACAAGCGCGTCGCGGGACTCGCGATGCCCGATCGTGCAAAGGAGACCCGATGAAGCTCGTTCGTGTGGCTTGTGCAGCGCTGCTTGCGCTCGCCGCTTCCGCTCTCGCGCAGGAGCCGTACCCGTCGCGGCCGGTCAAGCTCGTCGTGCCGTTCACGCCGGGCACGGGCATCGACATCCTCGCGCGAACGCTCGGCCAGAAGCTCGGCGACGAGTGGAAGGTCGGCGTCGTCGTCGAGAACCGCGCGGGTGCGAGCGGCAACATCGGCACGGAAGCGGTCGCCAAGGCGCCACCCGACGGCTACACGCTGCTGACGACCGCGCAGACGATGGTCGTCAACCGCGCGCTGTTCGCGTCGCTGCCCTACGATCCGGTGAGGGACTTTGCGCCGATCGCGCCGCTCGCCATCGGGAGCCTCGCGCTCGTGGTCCATCCGTCGCTCAACATCAGGACGGTGAACGACCTCGTCGCGTACGCGAAGGCCAACCCCGGCAAGCTCAATTACGCCTCTCCTGGCAACGGCACGCCGCATCACCTCGCGATGGAGCTCTTCAAGACGAAGGCCGGCATCGACGTCGTGCACGTGCCGTACAAAGGCACGGCGCAGGCGGTGCAGGACCTCCTGGGCGGCCAGGTCGGCGTCATGTTCCTGCCGGTCCACGTGGCATTGCCGCAAACGGAGGCCGGCAAGCTCGTGATGCTCGCTGCGGGCGGCGCCTCGCGCGCGGGGGCCACGCCGGGCGTGCCGTCGCTCGCGGAGGCGGCAGGCATTCGCGACATCGACACCGACATCTGGTACGGCCTCTACGCACCGGCGCGCACGCCGCAGGCGGTGATCGATCGGGTGAACGCCGACATCAACCGCGTGCTGAAGCTGCCCGACATCGCGGACACTCTGGCGAAGCAGGGATTGCAGCCCACGGGCGGCACGCCGGCCGCGCTCGCCGAGCTCACGAAGTCCGACCTCGAGCGGTGGACGGCGGTCGTGCGCGCGGCGAAGATCCAGCCCGACTGAAATAGGGACGTACCCTATTTCCAACTGTTACAGCCGAAACATCTTGTAATAGGGTACGTCCCTATTTCAGGGTTGGCTGGCGCGGTCGAGCTCGCGCAGCGCCTCGTCGTCGAGCACGACGCGTGTTGCGCCCATGATGTCGTCGAGCTGCGCAACGTTGGTCGCGCTTGCGATCGGCGCGGTCACCGCGGGACGCGTCATCAGCCACGCGATGGCGACTTGTGCCGGCGTCGCGCCCGTGCGCGCCGACACGGCGTCGAGTGCGGCGAGGATCGCGTGCCCGCGCGGATGCAGGTACTTCCTGAGCCCTGGCCCGCGCTTGCTCTTGCCCAGGTCCTGCTCGCTGCGGTACTTGCCGGTGAGGAATCCGGCCGCGAGCGAGAAATACGGAATGACGCCGATGCCCTCGCGCACGCACAGGTCCTGCAGCGCACCCTCGAACGATGCACGCTCGATCAGGTTGTAGTGCGGCTGCAGCGTGGCGTACGCCGGCAATCCGTTCGCCCGGCTCGTTTCCAGGGCCTGCGCGAGGCGCGCGGCGGTGAGGTTCGACGCGCCGATCGCCTTCACCTTGCCCTGCTGCATGAGGCGCGAATACGCCTCGAGCGTCTCCTCGAACGGCGTGGTGTCGTCGTCCCAATGCGACTGGTACAGGTCGATGGCGTCGACGCCGAGCCTGCGCAGCGAATCTTCCGCCGCGCGCATGATGTAGTCGCGCTTGAGGCACTTGTAGCCGAGCCCCATGTCGGAGCCGACCTTGGTCGCGATCACGACGTCGTCGTGGCGGCCGCGCCTGGCAATCCATTTCCCGATGATCGTCTCCGACTCGCCGCCCTTGTGGCCTTCGGCCCAGCGCGAGTACGAGTCGGCGGTATCGATGAGGTTGAATCCGTTTGCGACGAACGCGTCGAGCAATGCGAAGGACGTCGGCTCGTCGGCCGTCCATCCGAACACGTTGCCGCCGAAGGCGAGCGGTGCGACTTGATGGCTGGTATGTCCGAGCTTGCGTCGTTGCATGCGTGGTCCTCGTCAATCGGTCATCTTCGCTGCGCGCCGCAGATCGGCCACGAGGAAGTCGAAGAGCTCCTGCCTTCGGTCCTCGTCGGGTGCGCGAAGCACTGCGGACGGATGATACGTGGCGACGACGCGCACGCCTTCGGCGTTTCGCAAGCCGCTCGTGGCGCGAGCCTCGGTGATCGTGATGCGCTTTCCCATGACGGCGCCGAGCGCGGTGGCGCCCAGGGCGACGATCACGGACGGCTTGACGGCGGCGAGCTCCTGCTCGAGCCACACGTGGCACGCGGCCACTTCGCGCTGCGCCGGCGTCTTGTGGATGCGCCGCTTGCCGCGCAATTCGTAGCTGAAATGCTTGACCGCGTTGGTGACGTAGATGGCGTCGTCGTCGATGCCGGCGTGCTCGAGCGCGCTGCGCAACAGGCGCCCGGCGGGACCGACGAATGGATGGCCCTTGACGTCCTCCTCGTCGCCTGGCTGCTCGCCGACGAGCATCAGGCGCGCGCTGCGCGGGCCTTCTCCAGGCACGCCCTGCGTCGCGATCTCCCCGAGCCGGCAGCGGCGGCAGAGATCGAGCTCCTCCTTGGAAGGCGGCTTGACGGGCATCGCCTCCAAGTATCGCTCCGCTTCGCGCGAAGCCTCGCTTGCGCGGGCTTGCAAATCCATGCGGCGTCTCCTAAGGTGCCGCATGGACGCAGGCTTCGATCGCACCACGGAAGACGTCGGCAACATCGTCAAGCTCGAGCACGTGAACGTGACGATGCCGGACCAGCGCCTCGCCACGGTCTACTACATCACCGGCCTCGGACTCACGCGCGACCCCTATCTCATGACGGGTGTGGACAACATGTGGGTCAACGTCGGCGAATCGCAGTTCCACCTGCCGACCGGCGCGCCGCAGGTCTTCCGCGGCACCATCGGGCTGGTCGTGCCCGACCTCGCTGCGCTGACGGAGCGGCTGCAGCGCGTGCAGAGCTTGCTGCGGGATACGCGATTCGCGTTCGCCGCGCGCGACGGTTTCGTCGACACGACGTGTCCGTGGGGCAATCGCATCCGTTGTCACGCGCCCGATCCCTCGCTGTTCGGCGCGCGCACGCTCGGCATGGCCTACGTCGAGCTCGACGTGCCACGCGGGACGTCGCAGCACATCGCGACGTTCTATCGCGATGTGCTCCACGCGCCGGCGCGCGTCGAAGGCGCCACCGCCGTGGTCACCGCGGGCGCCCGGCAGACGCTTCGCTTCCGCGAGACCGACGCGTCGATTCCGGCCTACGACGGTCATCACATCCAGATCTACATCGCGGACTTCTCGTCGCCCTACGAGCGGCTTCGCTCGCGCGGTCTCGTCAGCATGGAGACCGACGAGCACGAGTACCGTTTCATCCGCATCGTCGATGCAAGCGGCGCGACGCAATTCGAGCTGGAGCACGAGGTGCGGAGCCTGCGCCACCCGCTCCATGGACGGCCGCTCGTCAATCGCAACCCGGCGCAGACGAACCGCGCGTACCTTCCCGGTCGCGACGCATTCGTCTAGCGCAAGTCGAGCTGCACGTTGATGCATATCAAGGCGTAGAGCGGCCGCCCCGGCTAGCCTCGCGCGATGCTTGCGGAGGTCGAATCCGCCCGCGTCGTCGCGGGCGCCGGGACGTGCTTTCACTGCGGAGAGCCGAGCCTTCCCGGTTCCGGACTCGTCGCGTGCATCGACGGCGTTGACCGGCCGTTCTGCTGTGCCGGCTGCCTCGCCATCGCTCGAACGATCGACGCCGCCGGCCTTGCGCCCTACTATGCGCAGCGCACATCCGCAGCGCGTCCCGCGGACGTCGAGGACAAGCCGGAGCGTCATGCGGCGCAGGCCGTCGCCGGCGGGCTCGTTGCCGCGGTGGCCCCCGGACAGCACGAAGCGGGACTGCTCCTCGAGGGCCTGCACTGCGGCGCCTGCGCCTGGCTGATCGAGTCGTGGCTCGCCCGCAAGCCCGACGTGACGGAGGTCGCCGTCAACTTCGCCACGCGCCGTGCCCGCGTGCGCTGGCGCGGCGACGCGATGGGCCTCGCGGTGGTGCTTCGGGACGTCGCCGCGATCGGATATCGCGCCCATCCGTACGATCCCGCACGCCGCGAGGCGCTCCTGCGGCGTGAATCGCGCACGCTGCTCGTGCGCGTGGGCGTCGCCCTGCTCGCGACCATGCAGGTGATGATGCTCGCGGTCCCGGTGTACCTCGCCGACGACCCGATCGAGCCCGCATTGAAGTCGCTGCTCGACTGGGCGAGCCTGCTCATCACGCTGCCCGTGGTGGCGTACTGCGCTGCGCCCTTCTTCGCCGGCGCATGGCGGGGCCTTCGTGCGCGCATGCTCGGCATGGACCTGCCGGTGGCGATCGGCGTGGCCGGCGCGTTCGCGGCGAGCGCATGGGCGACGGTCGCGGGCCGCGGTGAGGTGTACTACGACTCGGTGACGATGTTCGTGGCACTGCTGCTGGTCGCGCGCTATGCGGAGCTCCAAGCGCGTTCGAGAGCCGCGCGAACTATCGAAGGCGTCGTGCGGGAACTGCCCCCCACCGCCGATCGCCTGCGCGGCAACGCCGTCGAGACGATCGCCGCGGGACAGCTCGCGGTCGACGACCGCGTGCGCGTCGCGGCCGGCGCGCCGATTCCCGCGGATGGCGTCGTGATCGACGGCGCATCGAGCGTCGAGGAAGCGCTGCTCACGGGAGAGAGCCGGCCGCTGCGCAAGGCTGCCGGCGACGCGGTCCTCGCAGGCTCCGTCAACCGGGAGAGCCCGCTCGTGATCCGCGTCACCGCGGCGGGGTCGTCGACGACGCTCGCGTCGCTTGCCCGGCTGGTCGAGCGCGCCGCCAACGCGCGGCCGCGCTCGGTGCGGCTCGCCGAGCACGCCGCCGCCTGGTTCGTCGGCACTCTGCTCGTCGTCGCCGCGGGCACCGCACTGTACTGGTCGCTGCACGACCCCTCGCGCGTGCTGCCCGTCGTGTTCGCCGTGCTCGTCGTGTCGTGTCCGTGCGCGCTGGCGCTCGCGACGCCTGCCGCGATGGCCGCTGCCGCAGGCACGCTGGCACGGCGCGGCGTGCTCGCCGTGCGCGCGGACGCAATCGAAGCGCTCGCGCACACCGATCACGTGGTGCTCGACAAGACGGGCACGTTGACGGTTGGCCGGCCGCGCGTGACGGCGGTCGAGGTCCAGGGACGCATGGACCGCGACGCATGCGTTGCGATCGCGGCGGCACTGGAAACCGGTGCGTCGCACCCGATCGCCGAGGCACTGCGTGCCGTCGCACCTGCAAGGAGCGACGCTTGCGACGTCAGCGCGGTTCCCGGCGAGGGTGTGGAAGGACGGGTCGGCGGAAGGCGCTACCGGTGCGGCCGTCCATCGTGGGTTGCGGGGATCGCCCATGCGGTCCCGTTGCCGGACGCGCCCGACGACGCGCTGATCGTCGCGCTGGGCGACGATCGCGGCTGGCTTGCCACCTTCGTGCTCGACGATGCACTGCGCGACGGCAGCCGCCAGCTCGTCGGCGAGCTTCGCGCGCTCGACCTGGCCGTCACGCTTCTCTCGGGCGATCGCGAGGCCGTCGTGCGCCGTGTCGGTGAGCACACCGGCATCGACGACTGGCGAGCCGGCCAGCGTCCGGACGGCAAGCGCGAGTTCGTCCGCGAGCGGCAGGAGGAAGGCGCGCGCGTGGCGATGATCGGCGACGGCCTCAACGACGCGCCCGCCCTGGCGCAAGCCGACGTGTCGATCGCGCTCGGCGATGCGGCCGCGCTCACGCGGTGGACGGCGGACATCGTCGTGCTCGGCGACGACGTGCGCGCGATCGGCGATGCGTTCGCCATCGCGCGGCGGACGTTTCGCATCGTGCGCCAGAACGTCGGATGGGCGATTGCGTACAACGTCGTCGCGATTCCGCTCGCTGCCGCCGGCCTCGTGTCGCCGCTCGCTGCGTCGCTGGGGATGTCCGTGTCGTCGCTCGTCGTCGTCGGCAACGCGCTCCGGCTCGCGAGGCGCTGACGCGTGGACATCCTCTTCCTGCTCATTCCGCTCGCGGTGGTGCTCGCCTTCCTGATCGGCGCGGCCTTCGTCTGGTCGGTGCGGTCCGGCCAGTTCGACGACCTCGACGCGCCGGCGCAGCGCGTGCTCCTCGACGATGACGGACCGCCTTGACGTCCGTCAACACCGTGACGGTCCCTTTTGCCTAGCATTCCCGACTTCACACTGGAGTGCCCCATGAGTCAGGACATCGCCGCGACGTTCAACTACAAAGTGGTGCGGCAGTTCACCATCATGACCGTCGTCTGGGGCATCGTCGGCATGCTGGTGGGCGTCGTCATCGCCGCGCAACTCCTGTGGCCGGAATTCCTGGGCGGCATCCCCTGGCTGTCGTACGGGCGGCTGCGTCCGCTTCACACCAACGCCGTCATCTTCGCGTTCGGCGGCTGCGCACTCTTCGCCACCTCCTATTACGTCGTGCAGCGCACGTGCCAGGTCCGCCTCTTCTGCGCGCCGCTGGCTGCGTTCACGTTCTGGGGGTGGACCGCCGTCATCGTGCTCGCCGCGATCACGCTGCCCCTCGGCTACACCAGCGGCAAGGAATACGCCGAGCTCGAGTGGCCCATCGACCTCCTGATCACGGTGGTGTGGGTGTCGTACGCGGTCGTGTTCTTCGGCACGATCTACCTGCGCAAGACGCCGCACATCTACGTGGCCAACTGGTTCTACGGCGCGTTCATCCTGACGGTCGCCGTGCTGCACCTCGTCAACAGCGCGGAGATGCCCGTGTCGTTCTGGCCGATGAAGTCGTACTCGGCGTACGCGGGCGTGCAGGACGCGATGGTGCAGTGGTGGTACGGGCACAACGCGGTCGGCTTCTTCCTGACCGCGGGCTTCCTCGGGATCATGTACTACTTCATTCCCAAGCAGGCGGGCCGGCCGATCTATTCGTACCGTCTGTCGGTGGTGCACTTCTGGGCGCTCATCTTCACGTACATGTGGGCCGGCCCGCACCACCTGCACTTCACCGCGCTTCCCGACTGGACGCAGTCGCTCGGCATGATCTTCTCGCTCATCCTGCTCGCGCCGTCCTGGGGCGGCATGATCAACGGCGTCATGACGCTGTCGGGCGCGTGGCACAAGCTGCGCGACGACCCGATCCTCAAGTTCCTCATCGTGTCGCTGTCGTTCTACGGCATGTCGACGTTCGAGGGACCGATGATGTCGATCAAGACCGTCAATGCGCTCTCGCACTACACCGACTGGACCGTCGGGCACGTGCACTCCGGCGCGCTGGGCTGGGTCGCGTTCATCAGCATCGGCGCCTGCTACTACCTCATCCCGCGGATGTTCGGCAAGACGCAGATGTGGTCGATCCGCCTCATCAGCGCGCACTTCTGGATCGCGACCATCGGCGTCGTGCTGTACATCGCGGCCATGTGGATCGCGGGCGTCATGCAGGGGCTCATGTGGCGGGCGACCAATCCGGACGGGACGCTCACGTACGCGTTCGTCGAGAGCGTCAAGGCCACGTATCCCTTCTACGCGATCCGCCTCGCCGGCGGGGCGCTGTTCCTCTCCGGCATGTTCCTGATGGCGTGGAACACCTGGAAGACCGCGCTCGGCGGACGCGCGGTGGATGCGCCGATCCCGTCGGTGATCCGCGACAGCCTCGTCAGCGCAGCGTAAACGGGCACACGAGATGAAGATCAACCAAGAGATCGTCGAGAAGAACATCGGGCTCCTCATCGTCCTGGTCATCGCGGTGGTCGCGGTGGGCGGGCTGGTGGAGATCGTGCCGCTCTATTTCCAGAAGTCGACGACGACACCCGTTGCGGGCGTGCGGCCCTATCCGGCGCTCGAGCTCGCCGGCCGCGACGTGTACCTGCGCGAGGGGTGCTACAACTGCCACTCGCAGATGATCCGGCCGTTCCGCGCCGAGACTGAGCGCTACGGGCACTATTCGGTCGCCGGCGAGTTCGTCTACGACCATCCGTTCCAGTGGGGCAGCAAGCGCACGGGGCCCGACCTCGCGCGCGTCGGCGCGCGCTACTCGGACGAATGGCATCGCGCGCATCTCGACAACCCGCGCGACGTCGTGCCCGAGTCGAACATGCCCTCGTATCCGTGGCTCGCGAAGACGCCGCTCGCACCCGAAGAGATCCAGCCGAAGATGCGCGCGCTGCGTCGTCTCGGCGTGCCGTATACCGACGACCAGATCGCCAAGGCGCCCGACGAGGTCAAGGGCAGGAACGAGCAGGACGCGGTCGTCGCGTACCTGCAGAACCTGGGCCTTGCCCTGCGGAACGTGAAATGAGCCCCCAGACCTATTCGATCCTCGCAAGCGCGATGACGGTGATCAGCTTCGTCATCTTCATCGCCATCGTCGTGTGGGCGTACAGCAAGCATCGCCGCAAGCCGTACGAGGATGCCGCCAACGCGCCGTTCGCGCTGCCCGACGACCTGCCTCCGGGAAAGCCCTGACATGAGCGATTTCACTTCCGACTTCTGGAGTGTCTACGTCGCGGTGCTGACGATCGTGTCCGTCGTCGCCTGCGGCATCCTGCTCTACGTGATGGGGCGCATGCGCGTCGTGCAGGGCAAGTCGCCCGACACGACGGGCCACGTGTGGGACGAGGATCTCGCCGAGTACAACAATCCGCTGCCGCGGTGGTGGATGTGGCTCTTCTACATCACGATCGCCTTCGGCTTTCTCTATCTCGCCCTGTATCCGGGACTTGGGAAGCTGCCCGGCCTTCTCGGGTGGACGTCCGCCGAGGCCTATGCGAAGGAGCGCGCAACCTTCGACAAGGAAGTTGCGCCGCTGTACGCGAAGTATCGCGACATGGACGCCGCCGCCATTGCGAAGGACCCCGCGGCGCCAGGCGATCGGCGAGCGGCTGTTCCTCAACAACTGTGCCCAATGCCACGGCTCCGACGCCGGGGGCAGCAAGGGCTACCCCAACCTGCGCGACGGCGACTGGCTGTACGGCGGGGACCCGGCCGCGATCAACGCGTCGATCACCGATGGCCGCAACGGCGTAATGCCTCCATTCGGCACCGTCCTCGGCCCGCAAGGGCGTCGACAACGTCGTGAGCTACGTGCGAAGCCTGTCAGGACTCCCTGGCGACTCGCTGAAGGCGCAGCTCGGCAAGCCGCTGTTCATGACCAACTGCGCCGCCTGCCACGGCGCCGACGGCAAGGGCAACGCCGCGCTTGGCGCGCCGAACCTCACCGACGGCATCTGGCTCTACGGCGGATCCATGGCGGCGGTGACCGAGACCGTCACCAAGGGACGCGGGAATGCGACCGGCACCGTCACGCGCATGCCCGCTCACAAGGACCTGCTCGACCCCGCCAAGATCCAGATCCTGACGGCCTATGTGTGGGGACTGTCCAACCGTGCCAAGTAGCCGCCGTCCGCGTCGTTCCCCCTCGTGACCGACGTCATCGCCAAGCGCACGCTCGCGACGATTCCCATCGTTCCGGCGCTCGGAAGAGGTCGCGCTTTACGAGATCCGCAAGAAGATCTATCCGCGCGCCGTGCACGGCGCGTTCGCGCGTTGGCGCTGGGCGCTCATCTTCGCCACGCAGATCGTGTACTACGGCTTGCCGTGGCTCACGTGGAACGGCCGGCAGGCGGTGCTGTTCGACCTCGGCGCGCGCAAGTTCTACATCGGCGGCCTCGTCTTCTGGCCGCAGGACGTGATCTACCTCGCGGTCCTGCTGATCCTCGCCGCGATGGCGCTGTTCCTCTTCACCACGATCGCGGGACGGCTGTGGTGCGGCTACGCCTGCCCGCAGACGGTATACACGGAGATCTTCCTGTGGATCGAGCGCAAGATCGAAGGCGACCGCCTCGCGCGCATACGCCTCGACGCCGCGCCGCTCTCGCGCGAGAAGATCGTGATGAAGGCGTACAAGCACGGCGCGTGGCTCGTCCGTCGCGTTGTGGACCGGCTACACGTTCGTCGGCTATTTCTCGCCGATCCACGAGCTCGGCGTTCGCGCCATCACGTGGCAGCTCGGACCGTGGGAGGCGTTCTGGATGTTCTTCTACGCTTCGCCACCTGGGGCAACGCGGGGTTCATGCGCGAGCAGGTGTGCAAGTACATGTGCCCGTACGCGCGCTTCCAGAGCGTGATGTTCGACAAGGACACGCTGGTCATCACGTACGACGCAAAGCGCGGCGATCCGCGCGGCAGCCGGCGCAAGGGCAGCGACCCGCGCGCGCAGGGTCTCGGCGACTGCGTCGACTGCAACATCTGCGTGCAGGTGTGCCCGACGGGCATCGACATCCGCAACGGCCTGCAGTACGAGTGCATCGGATGCGCGGCCTGCATCGACGGCTGCGACCAGGTCATGGACAAGATGGGCTACGCCAAGGGACTCATCCGCTACACGACAGAGAACGCGCTCGCGAAGGGCTACGACACGAAGACGACGTGGCGGCGCGTGTTTCGCCTGCGTACCGTCGTCTACTCGGCCGTCCTCCTCGCGGTGGCGAAGCGCTGCCGCCGTGTCGCTGGCCACGCGCAATCCGCTCAAGGTCGACATCCTGCGCGACCGCGGCGCGCTCGCACGCGAGGCCTCGCCGGGCGTCATCGAGAACGTGTATCGCGTGCAGATCATGAACACGGACGAGACCGCACGCCGTTTCAGCATTCGCGCGGAGGGCTTTCCCGGGCTCGAGGTGGTGGGCGTCGAGCAGCCGATCGACCTCGGGCCTGCGCAATCCCGGGTGCTCCCGGTCCGCCTGCGCGCGCCGGCGCCAGACAACGTGGCCTCGCTCGACCAAGGCGGAGCCGCATCCGATCGAGTTCGTCGTGCGGGCCGTCGACGACGACAAGGTGGTGCGCCATGAAAAGTCCACGTTCATCGTCCCCCGCTCAATACGCCCTGGTACCGCGAGCCCTGGCCGTGGATCATCATCGCGGGTCCGCTCACCGTGGTGATCGCGTGCATGGCGACGACCGTCATCGCCGTGCGCAGCGACGACGGCATGGTCGCCGGCGACTACTACAAGCGCGGCCTCCTCGTGAACCAGCAGCTGCCCAAGGGCGGCGTGGTGACGGCACACCTCGGCGCGACGCTCGCACTGGCGCGGGATGGCGAGGTCAAGGTGCATCCCGAAGCGGGCGATCCGCAGGGCGACTTCCTGCGCGTGACCTTCTCGCATCCTGTTAGCGGCGCGCGTGAATCGCTTGCGCTGCGTCGAAACGCCGACGGCGACTTCGTGGGCACGCTTGCGCAACCACTCCCGGGCCGATGGATCGTGTCCGTCGAGTCGACCGATTGGCCGCTGCCGACGACCTTCATCGAGCGCGGGCGCGACGTGCGCGTCGCGACCTCGCCCTCCATCCGGTGATGGACGCCCTCCTCGTCCGCCGCGCCATGCAGGTCGTGTGGCCGGCCTTCCTGACGGCGGGCGTCGCCGAGCTCGTCTTCTTCTCGATCTTCGATCCGTTCGAGCTTCACTTCTTCGGACAGCCGCTCGACTGGTCGCGCGAGGGCATCTACGCGCTCGGCTTCTTCGGATTCTGGGGTCTCGGCATCGCCTCGTCCGCGCTCACGTTGTTCCTCACGCAGACGCGCGAGCCGGACATCGCGCCGCTCGAGGACTGAATGGGCGCCCTCGTCGTCAGCGCGGTGCTCGCGGGCCTGGTCGGGGGCCTGCACTGCGCGACGATGTGCGGCGGGTTCGCGGCCGCCATCGCGGCGCGCGACGCAAGCGTCCTGCGGCCTCGCCGCGCACTCCTCCTGCGCCAGCTCACCTATCACCTCGGCCGCATCGGGTCGTACGCGCTCCTGGGCGCCGCCTTCGGGGCCGTGGGCGAATCGGCGCTTGCGACCGCCAGGCTCGCGCCGGTGCAACAGATCCTCTACGTCGCGGCCAACGTACTCCTGCTGCTGCTCGCGCTCGCGATCGCGACGCGAGCCGCCGGCGCCACATGGCTCGCACGCGCCGGCACGAGCGCGTTCGCCCGCGTGCTGCCCCGCGTGCAGCCGCTCGTTCGCGGCGATACGGGAGGAAGCCGCCTCGCGCTTGGCGTGCTGTGGGGCTTCGTGCCCTGCACGCTCGTCTACAGCGTGCTTCCGCTCGCGCTCTTCGCGGGCGGGGCATGGCAAGGCGCGCTGGTCATGCTGGTCTTCGGCGCCGGCACGCTGCCGCATCTCCTCGGCGCTGGCATCGCGCTGTCGCGCATCGACCTGCGCGGTCCACGGGTCCGGCGCGTCGCGGCCGTCGTGATCGGCGTCTTCGCCCTGGCCGGACTCTACCGTGCGGTCTTCGTGCCCGAGACGCTCGGACAGGGCCCGTTCTGCCTCTTCTAGTCCGCGGGACCCACGCCGATCGGCGGCGGCGCAAGCATCACGATGCGGTCGAAGAGCTTCGCGTATTCCTCGGTCGAACCCGGATTGAAGCGCGGCACCGCGCCGCCCGTGAACGCGGCGTCGATCACCTCCCAGTCGACCGGTAGCAGCCGGGCCTGCGCGAGCGGAATGACGTCGCGCTCTTCGCGGCGCATGTGCTCGAGCTCGAACGTCGCGAAGGTTTCCACTGCTGCCGCGAAGGCCCGGAATTCCGGAGCGCCTCCGGCCTGGTAGCGGGCGAGCGCGTGCGCGAGGTCGCGCACGTGGCCGGCGCCTGCGCGATGCTCGTCCTCGAGCAGATCGAGGATCGGCGCCGCCTCCTTGCATCGCACGCGCAGCAAGCGGAACAGGTATTCGCTCTCCCGCGGGTGGTGCACGCGCTCGGGGAATGCGTCGATGTAATAGATCATCGCGCCGAGGACGTCGAAGCGCGGCGGGGCCCCGCGCTCGGCGATCTCGCGCACGAGGTAGCGCATGCCGTGGAGCACCGCGGCAAGGGCGCGATGATCGTCCTCGATGATGCGGATGGCCTGCATGGCTTATCATCGTCCGCCATCGGCTCTCCAGGGTCCTTGACCGGCATCAAATTGAACCCAATCGGCGGCAACGCACAGCGCGCGCTCCTCCTCTTCGAGTCGGCGATGGACCCCATCGTGACGGTCGACGCGCAGCAACGGATCGTCGCCTTCAATGCGGCGGCGGAGACGGCGTTCGGATGGAGCCGCGGCGAGGTCGTGGGCTGCATGCTCGACGTGCTGATCCCCGAGCGATTCCGCGACCGGCATCGTGACCATGTCGCGCAGTTCGCGCGCACGGGCACCACCTCGCGGCGGATGGGGGCGCACGCGATCCTTGTCGGCCTCCGCCGCGACGGCGAGGAGTTCCCCATCGAGGCGTCGATCTCGCAATACATGGACGAGGACGGCAAGCGGCTCACCGTCATCCTGCGCGACGTCACCGAGCGCGTGCGCGCGGAGGCGCTCCTCTCGGCGAGCGAGGCGCGCATGCGCGGCATCCTCGACTCCGCGATGGACGCGATCATCACGGTGGACGCGCAACAGAACGTGGTGCTGTTCAACAAGGCGGCCGAGAGCATGTTTCTCACGACACGCGCGGAGGCGATCGGCGCGCCGATCGCCACGTTCATCCCCGAGCGCTTCCGCGGGACGCATGCGCGCGCACGTGCAAGCGGTTCGGCGCCGGCGAGGCCGCATCCCGCCGCATGGCCGACGCGCGCATCGTGACGGGCGTGCGACGCGACGGCGAGGAGTTCCCGATCGACGCCGCGATCTCGCACCTGCGCGATGGCGAGCGCGTGTTCTACACCGTGATCCTGCGCGACGTCAGCGCGCGCGAGAAAGCGCTGGCCGACCTGCGGCAGTCGCAAAACGAGCTTCTCGAGACTGGCCGCCGCGTCCGAGGCTACGCGCGAGCAGGAGAAGAGCCGCATCGCGCGCGAGCTGCACGACGAGCTCGGGCAGGCGCTGACGATGCTGCGCATGGACGTCGCGTGGTGCAAGGCGAACCTCGCGGGCGCCGCCGCCAACGCCTCGGCGAAGCTCGACCGCATGGAGAACCTGCTCAAGACGACGGTCGCGGCCACGCGCCGGATCGCCTCGGACCTGCGGCCGTTGATGCTCGACGACCTCGGCCTCGTGCCCGCGCTCGAGTGGCTTGTGCAGAACATGTCGCATCGCGCGGGCATCGCGTGCGACCTCGTCGGTGGACGACCCCGCCATCGCGCTGCCCCCCACGCACTCCACCGCCGTGTTTCGCATCGTGCAGGAAGCCCTGACCAACATCGCCAAGCACGCGCACGCCTCGCATGCCGAGGTCGTGCTCCGGCGCAGGGACGTGGTACTCGAGATCACGATCCACGACGACGGCATGGGCTTCGCCACCGACGAGCCGCGCAAGCCGGAGTCGTTCGGCCTTCTCGGATTGCGCGAGCGCATATCGCTCCTGCGAGGGACGGCGTCGATCGCGAGCGCGCCGGGCGCCGGCACCACCATCGTGGTGACGCTGCCGCTCGCCCCGGCGGAGGATGCATGATCCGCGTCGTCGTCGCCGACGACCACACGATCCTGCGGGAGGGACTGCGCCAGCTTCTCGGTGGCGGACGCGCGACATCGAGGTGGTCGCCGAGGCAGGCGACGGCCACGAGGTGCTCGCGCGGGTGCGTGCGCTTGCGTTCGACGTGCTGCTGCTCGACATGTCGATGCCCGGCAAGAGCGGCATCGAGCTCATCAAGCAGGTGAAGGCCGAGAAGCCGAAGCTGCGCGTGCTCGTGCTGTCGATGCACGAGGAGAAGCAATACGCCGTGCGCGCGATCAAGGCCGGTGCCTCGGGATACGTCACCAAGGACAGCGCGGGCACGCAGCTCGTCACCGCGATACGCAAGGTCGCCGGTGGCGGGGCGTTCATCACGGCCGAAGTTGCCGAGCAGCTGGCGCTCGGCGCGATGCCGGATGCCGAAAGTGCGCCGCACGGGCGGCTGTCGGACCGCGAGTTCGAAGTCCTCCGGCTGCTGGTGGCGGGTCACACGGTGACGGAGATCGCGGCCATGCTCAACCTGTCGGGCAAGACCGTGAGCACGCACAAGGCGCGGCTCATGGAAAAGCTCGGCATCGACAACCAGGCCGACCTCGTGCGCTATGCGATGAAGCACGGCCTGTAGGGATCGCCCTACCCCCTGTATCAGGGTCGCCCGATCACCGCAATCAGCGGCACCCGATGGCTGCCGCATGAGCGCCGCCCGAGAATGCGCCCATGCACACGGCCCCGGCGCGCACCGAAGTCTTCATCGTCGACGACGTGCAGTCGATGCGCGAGCGACTTCGCGAGCTGGTCGCCGAGGTGCCGGACGTGGACGTGGTCGGCGACGCCGGCACGCCTTCCGACGCGATCGCCGGCATCCTCGCCAAGCGACCGTCGTGCGTGCTCCTCGACTACCAGCTGATCGGCGGAACCGGGCGTCGACGTGCTGCGCGCAGTGCACGCGCGCTCGCCCGGCACGGTGTTCGTCGTGCTGACCAACCATCCGGATCCGCAATACCGGCGTGCCTGCATGGACGCCGGCGCGGACCATTTCTTCGACAAGAGCACCGAATTCGAGCGCATCGCCGATGTGCTGCGCTCGATCAACGGCGCCAGGAATCCGAACTGACCGGGAGAATAGACATGGCCGTCCACGCTCTGCAAAACGTCGTACCGATGCCCCAGCCCCGTCGCGCCAATGTGTTGGAGCGCTTCCGCGTCGTCGACCGCGACCAGGCGTCGTGCTCGGCATGCGGCTCCCTCGCGTTCTGCATGCCCACCGGCGAGCGGCGCGACACGGCGTGGAATTTCGACGAGCTCGTGTCGCACCGCGTGCGCCTGCGCAAGGGCGAGGTCCTGGTGCGGACCGGCGACCGCTTCGCTGCGCTCTACGCGATCCGCTCGGGATCGTGCAAGTCCGTGGCAACCACCGCGAGCGGCCAGCAACAGATCGCGGGCTATCACATCGCCGGCGACATGCTCGGCGCCGGCGCCATCTACGCCGGCACGTACGACGCGACGGTCACGGCGCTCGAGGATAGCGAGTTCTGTGTGTGCCCGTTCGACCGCATGGAGACGCTCGCGCAGCAGAACGGCGACTTCCAGCACACGCTGTGCTCGCTCCTGTCGCGCGAGATCGGCCGCGAGCGCCGCGTGATGCTGATGCTCGGCACCATGCGCGCCGAGCAACGCCTCGCGTCGTTCCTGCTCGAGCTGGCCGACCGCTATCACGCGCGCGGGTACTCATCGTCCGAGTTCGTGCTGCGCATGACGCGCGAGGAAATCGGCAGCCACCTCGGCCTCAAGCTGGAGACGGTGAGCCGATTGTTCTCCCGATTTCACCAGGATGCGCTGATCCGCGTCCAGGGACGCGACGTGAAGCTGCTCGACCGCGTCGCGCTGCAACAGCTCGTGGATGCGTCGCTGCAGTGAGGTGACTGCACCCCGCACCCATCGGCGAGGCTGCTAACATCGCAGCATGAGCGTCGACTGGGCGTCGTTCACTGCAGCCTCGGCCGCGGCGGGTGGAGCGCTGATCGGCCTCGCCGTCGCGCTGCTGCTCCTCGTCAATGGCCGCGTCGCAGGCGTGAGCGGCATCGTCGGCGGCGTGCTGCGGCCGCGGCGCGGCGACGTCGGATGGCGCCTTGCCTTCGTCGCAGGGCTCGTTGCCGCGCCCATTGCCTACACCCTCGTGCGCACGATGCCACCCATCGGGTTCGACGTGTCCATGCCGTCGATCGGGCTTGCGGGCCTTCTCGTGGGCATCGGCACGCGGTACGGGGCCGGCTGCACGAGCGGCCACGGCATCTGCGGCATTTCGCGGCTGTCGCCTCGCTCCATCGCGGCAACGCTCTGCTTCATGGCCGCCGGAATCGCCACCGTTTTCGTGACCCGGCACGTGCTGCCATGAGCGCGTTCGCGGCATTCGCATCCGGCCTCCTGTTCGGCATCGGCCTTCTCGTCTCGGGCATGGCCGATCCCGCGAAGGTGAAGGCGTTCCTCGACGTGACCGGCCGTTTCGACCCGTCGCTCGCAGTCGTGATGGCGAGCGCGCTGGCCGTTGCCTTCGTCGCCTACGCGATCGCGAAGCGCCGCTCGGCAAGCTTCACCGGCCGTGCGTTCGACCTGCCCGCGTCACGCACGCTCGATGCGCGCTTGTTCGGCGGTGCGATCGTATTCGGCATTGGCTGGGGCATCGCAGGCGTTTGCCCCGGGCCGGCGCTGGTACTCCTTGGCGCCGGGCACGCCGCAGGCCTCGTGTTCGTCGTCGCAATGCTCGGCGGAATGGTGGCCTTCGAGGTCGTCGAGCGCCGCGGCCGCGCGAAGCTCGTTCCAGTCGCGGAAGACGCATGATCGTTTTCCGGCAGCTCTTCGATCCGCAGTCGTCGACGTACACGTACGTCGTGGCCGACGCCCGTAGCGCGCAGGCGCTGGTCATCGATCCCGTGTTCGAGCAGGCGCGACGCGACGATGCGCTGCTGCGCGAGCTCGGCCTGTCGCTCGTTGCCACGCTCGAAACGCACGTTCACGCCGATCACGTGACCGGCGCGTGGCTCCTCAAGCAAAGCCATGGCAGCGCCATCGTGGTCTCGAGCGAGAGCGGTGCGCGCGGCGCCGACCGCTATGTCACCGACGGCGAGCGCATCGCCTTCGGCGATCGGCATCTCGAGGTGCGTGCAACCCCCGGTCACACGCACGGGTGCGTGACCTACGTGCTCGACGACGAGAGCATGGCGTTCACCGGCGACTGCCTGCTCATCCGAGGCAGCGGACGGACCGACTTCCAGCAAGGCGACGCGCGCACGATGTATCGCTCGGTCAAGAGCCACATCCTGTCGCTGCCGCCCGCATGCCTCCTCTATCCCGCGCACGACTATCGCGGACTCACCGTGACGAGCGTGGGCGAGGAGCGCGCCTTCAATCCGCGGCTCGGCGGCGACATCGGCGAGCGCGACTTCGTCGGGTACATGGACAACCTCGGACTTCCGCATCCGAGGCTGATGGACATCGCGGTGCCGGCGAACATGAAATGCGGTGAGCCGGACGCAGGCAAGGCGCCCACTGGCGATCCGCAATGGGCGCATCTCACGTTCACGTTCGCCGGCATCTGGGAGCTCTCGCCCGCAGTGCTCGAGGAGCACCAGGGCGAGGTGCAGGTCGTCGACGTGCGCGAGCGCGACGAATACGACGGGCCGCTCGGCCACATCCGCGGCGCGCGTCTCATCCCGCTGTCGGAGCTGCCGTCGCGTGCAGGCGAGCTTGCGATGGACAAGCCGGTCGTCGCCGTGTGCCGCTCCGGCGCGCGCTCGGCGCAGGCCGTGGTGCTGCTGTCGAAAGCGGGCTTCGCCGACGTCGCCAACCTGGCCGGCGGCATGTTGCGGTGGCGCGCGGAAGGCAATCCGGTCGAGGCGGGCCGCGACTGACCGCCTCCCCGGCTACTCGACCCTCAGCGTCCCGGTCATGTTCGGGTGCAGCGTGCAGAGATACGGATACACGCCCGGCGTTCGCGCCACGTACTTCCATTCCTTGCCCGCCGCGATCGACCCGCTGTCGAACGCGCCTTCCGCAGTCACGGTGTGGGGATACGGATCGTTGTTCCGCCACACGACGGTGTCGCCGCGCTTCACCGTCAGCGTGCGCGGCGCATAGGTCACGCCGTCCATCACGACGACGTGGGTGGACGCCGCTGCGGCGACGTCCGTCGCCAGGAGCGTCGCCGCAACGATAGCTGCCAGCGCAAGCCTCATCCCTTTATCTGGCCCTTGACCATCTTCGCGTGCTCGAGATGCGCCACGAACGCGGGCCGCACCTTGACGATGAGCGCTTTCAGCTCCTCGTTCTTCGCGTTCGGCACGAGGACCTTGTCGATCGCGTCGAGCACCTGCTCGTGATACGCGATCTCGTGGTCGACGTACGCCCGGTCGAACGCGGCGCCGCTCAAGCCGGTGAGCTTCTTGACGTTGTCGGCGCCGCCTGTCTTCAAGCGACTGGCTCGTCGGGTTGTCCTGCGGCGTCACGTTGAGCTTCTTCGCGAGCGCGACCGCCTGCTGGTTCACCCCGGTGTGATCGGTGACCATCTGCTTGCCGAACGCCTTGACCTGGGCGTCGGAAGCCTTCGACTCCGCGAGCTTGCCGGCGTCGATGTCGACCTGGTTCGCCGTGACCACGATGTGCGCGATCTGCGCGTCGTTGGGCGCGCCTTGCGCGAGGGCAACGCCGCTGAGCGCAAGTGCTGCGAGAACGACTGCTTCGAGCTTCATGATTCCTCCTATGGTGAGTCGGGACTGCGCGGAAGCCTTGCCAGCACGCTCGCGACGATGCGATCGCAACGCGCGCCGTCGAAGCCGAACGCATCGACGGTCGCAACGTCGATCTCGCGAGCGATCGACTCGCGCAGCAGTGCGCGCGCTCGAAACGCGCGCGAGCGAACGGTGGCTTCCGGGATGGAGAGGCACTCCGCGGTTTCTTCCACCGAGAGGTCCTCGACGTCGCGCATGACGAAGACGGTGCGGAATTGCTCCGGCAACGCGTCGATCCTGCGCATCAGGAGCGCCCGCAGCTCGCCGCGCAATGCAAGGGCGTCGGGGCGCTCGGACTCGCGATCCGGCATGGAGGTCTCCATGTCGGGCGCCTCGCCCGACAGCGGCACGACGATGGCCGACTTGCGCTTCCTGAGCCGCGCATACGATTCGTTGATGACGATCCGCGCGAGCCACGACGACATGCGCGAATCGCCGCGAAAGCTCGCGAGGCTGCGATACGCGGCCAGGTAGGCTTCCTGCAGCGCGTCCTCGGCTTCGGCGTCGTCCTTGAGGATCGAGCGCGCGAGCCGGTAGAGCATGCGGTTGTGCTGCCGCATGACGGCCTCGAACGCCTTGGAATCGTCCGGGCGCGGCAAGGCCGCGGCTTGCTTGTCGGTCACGGTGTCGTCTGGCTCCTTGTGCACATTGGATGGAGCCAGCGGCAGCGGCGTTCCCGGTTTCAGTCCACCGGCACCGTCCGGTACTTCGCGACGTCCGACGGGCTGACGGCGCTGGCGCGGTTGCCCCACGACTGGCGCATGTACGTCACCACGTCGGCGACTTCCTGGTCGCTCAACGTGTAGGCGAACGGCGGCATGCCGAAGGGCCGCGGGTTGCCGCGGGTCGAGGGCGGGAAGCCGCCGAACAGCACCATGCGGATGGGGTTGACCGAGAACGCCATGGTGATCGCCTGGTTGTTGGCGAGCGGCGGGTACATGGGCGGAACGCCGAGGCCGTTCGCGCCGTGGCACGACTTGCAGTGCCGGTCGTAGAGCTTCGCGCCCGAGTCGTAGGACGCGCGGCCCTGCGATTCGGTCGTGCGAATCTGGCCCGGGTCGGACGGCGCATCGGTCGTGGCGAGCGACTTGAGGTAAACCGCCATCGCCTGCGTGTCGGCCTCCGTGATGTACTGCAGGCTGTCGTGGACGACCTGCGCCATGGGACCGAACACGACGCCGCGCTTGCTGATGCCGGTGCGCAGCAGCGCGACCACCTCCTCGATCTCCCATTGGCCGAGGCCCGCTTCGCGGTTGGAGGTGAGCGACGGCGCGTACCAGTCCTGCAGCGGGATGAGGCCGCCCGACAGCTCCTTGTCCTTGACCGTTGCACCGAGCATGTTGCGGCTCGTGTGGCATGCGTCGCAGTGCCCGAGCCCGAGCACGAGATACGCGCCGCGATTCCATTCGGCGGACTGCGCAGGGTCGGGCTTGTACTCGCCCGGCTGGAAATAGAGCGCACGCCACCCGATGAGCAGGTTGCGCTGGTTGTACGGGAACTTGAGCGCGTGCGGCTTGTTCTTCTTCTTCACCGGCGCGATGGTCTGGATGTAACCGTAGATCGCGTCCGCGTCCGCGCGGGTCACCTTCGTGTAGCTCGGGTACGGGAACGCGGGATACAGGAGCGAGCCGTCCTTCGACTTCCCGTCGTGCATTGCACGGTAGAAGTCGTCCGCGGTCCACTTGCCGATCCCCGTCTCCGGGTCCGGCGTGATGTTGGGGGTGTACAGCGTGCCGAACGGCGTCGGCATCTCGAATCCGCCTGCGAACGGCTCACCCCCTCGCGCGGTGTGGCACGCGATGCAATCGCCGGCGCGCGCGAGATACTCGCCGTCGGTCTGGGCGGGCACTCGCGTCGCGCTCGGCCCGCGGCTCTTCGTCCCCTGTGCGAGAACACCCGGGCTCGCCACCAGCGCGATGGCGACGAGTACGAAGGGAGCGATGCGGCGTATCCGACCCATGATGTGTCCCTATTGCGGCTGGCTGCCGCAAGTCATCGGCAGCTTCTTTTTCGCGTCGGGCGCGGGCAACGTCGCGGGCGTGCCCGCCAGGCTCGCGAGATACGCGGCCGCCGCCGCACTGTCCGCGCCGCTCAGGCGCTGCGCGATGCGCGCCATGCAATCGGGCTCCGTCGCGTGCCGCAGGCCGCTGCGCCACGCGCCGAGCTGGCCGTTGACGTAATCGGGATAGAGGCCGACCAGCCCCGGAATACCGGGCAGCATGCCGGTGAGCGCCTTGCCGTGGCACGCCGCGCACGCCGGAACGCCCTTCGCCTGGTCGCCGTTGCGCACGATCTGCTCGCCTCGCGCGAGCGCCTCCTTCGTGGCCGACGGCTGGATCGGCGTGGGATATGGCGGCGCGAGCTTCGCGTAATAGCCTGCGATCTCGCGCAGGTATTCGTCGGACAGGTGGCGCGACAGGTACACCATCTGCGGGTACGTGCGGCGTCCGTCGCGAAAGTTGACGAGCTGGCGATACAGGTATTCGGCGGGCTTGCCGGCAATGCGGGGGTAGTACTCGTTCTGCCGGCTGCCCTCCCCCTGCCTGCCGTGGCAGAACGAGCAGGCGAGGAGCCGCTGCTCGATCGTGTCGGAGAACTCCGTGCCGGCGTCGCCGGCAGCCCGGGCATCGAGGCACAGCGCAAGAAGGCATGGTGCGAGCAGGCGCGCGACGCGATGCATATCCTCTCCGGCTTTCAGGCGATGCCCGTGCGCCGATGTTACGCCGGCTTGCCGGAGAACGTCCGATAAGCGATCGGCGCGACACGCCGACAGCCACGCCCGCCGCGCGACGCTATGGTTCGTGGGTCGGACACACTGGTTTGCGAGACGCAAAAGGCATCATGGACCTGCATCGACGTCGCTGGGCACGCATCGGCCTGATCGCCGGCGTCGTCGTGCTCGGATTGGCGACGCTGGTCGTCTTCTTTCCGTGGAACGCGCTGCGCGGGCCGGTCGAGCGCTATGCGAGCTGCGAGGCTGACGCGCGCCGTGACCCTGGGCGCTCTCGACGTCGATCTCGGGCGCAGGATCCGCGTCACCGCGGACAACGTGACGGTGGCCAATGTGGACTGGGGCGTCGAGCAGCCGATGGTCGACGCCAGGCGCATCGTGATCTGGTTCACGTGGGGCGGGCTCTTCCGCGCGATCCCGGCGCGGCTTCGGTTCGAGGATTCGAGCATCGCGCTGGAGCGCAACGCGCAAGGCGAGGACAACTGGCACTTCGGCTCGCGCTCGGGCGCGGTGCCGCGCATCGGCAACATCGAGGTCGATCGCGGCGTCGTTCGCTACCGCGACGCCAAGGCCGATGCCGACGTGCGGCTGTCGCTGCAGACCGGCAGCGGAGCCGGCGCGCCGCTCGGGTTCCAGGGCGAAGGCAAGCTGCACGGCGAGGGCATTCGCCTCGAAGGCGTGAGCACGGGCCTCGCGCAGCTCCAGGAGATGGACGACCCGTACAAGTTCCGGCTGCACGCGACGAACGGCCGGACGGTTGTGGATTTCGACGGCACCGTGGTGCCCTCCGATGCCGAGAATCTTCGCGGCACGCTCGCAATCTCCGGCCCCGATCTCGCGAAGCTCTACCCCGTCGTCCCCACGCCGCTGCCGTGGACGCCGCCGTACCGCCTCAAAGGCGAGATCTCGCATGTCGACGACGTCTGGCACTATCGCGACTTCACCGGGACGGTCGGCGCGAGCGACCTCGCAGGCAGCTTCAAGGTGGACGCCACGGGCAAGCGTCCGGCGACCATCGCGGACCTGCGCTCGCGGCGCTTCGACTACAAGGACCTCGGCGGGTTCGTCGGCCTCCCGCCCGGAGGTCGCGCGATCGAGCAGCACAAGCGCGACGCCCCCCGGATGCTGCCGGACAAGCCGCTCGAGTTGGCCAAGCTGCGCGACCACGACGTCGACCTCCGCTTTCGGGGGGAAAGCGTGAAGTGGGGCAGCGTCCCCATCGACAACCTCGACGCCCATCTTGTGCTGAAGGACGGCGTCATGCGCTTCACCCCTGCCAACTTCGGGCTTGCGGGCGGGAACGTCATCGCGAACGTCACGATCGACGTCACGCGCAACGTGCCACGCGCCGAAGCCGACGTGACGGCGCTCAACGTCGAGCTAAAGCGCATCTTTCCGAAACTCGCCTCGCCGCGCGGCAGCGCTGGACGCGTCGGCGGACACGCGAAGTTCCGCACGCAGGGCATCAGCGTCGCGGACATGATGGGGGCAGCCGAGGGCGAGATCGCCGCGATCATGCGCGGCGGCGAGGCAAGCACGCTCACGCTCGTGCTCACGAACCTCGATCTCGCGCGCGCGGCGGAACTGCTCCTGCGCGGCGACCAGACGTCCGAGATCCGATGCGCGGTGACGTCCCTGCGCGCGAAGAAGGGGGTCGTCACGCCGGAGTTCTTCGTCGTCGACACGTCCGCGGTCCTCATCACCGGCGAGGGCAGCGTCGACTTCCGTGCCGAGACTTACGACGCGATGCTGCGGGCGAAGTCCAAGCAGGCGAGCCTCCTTGCGTTGCGCGGCCCGATCGTGATCGACGGGACGTTCAAGCAACCCGTCGTGCGGCCCGCGATCGGCCCTGTCGCCCTGCGCGTCGGCGCAGCGATTGGCCTCGGCGCGATCGCGCCGCCGCTTGCCTTGCTGCCGCTCATCGATTTCGGCGGCGCACCCGACGTTGATTGCCGCAATCTCATGCAGGAAGCACGCATGGACACGGCACGCGAAACGACGCCGCGCACGGCCGTCAACTGAGAGCGCGCGCTAGCCTGCCTTGCGGCGTGCCCGAACTTCGAGGCCGAGCTCCACGACCAGCGCCACGAGCTGATCGAAGTCGACGGGCTTCGTGAGATGCCGCGCGAATCCCGCGCGCATCGCATCGTCCTTGTCGCGTTCGGTTCCCCATCCCGTCAGCGCGATCATCGCAGGCGACACAGGCGCGACTCGCAGCGTCTCCGCCACCTGGTAGCCGTTCATCACCGGCAGGCCGATGTCGATGACGGCGACGTCGGGTCTCGAACGCGCGCGCGGTGTCGACGGCATTGCCGCCGTCGTAGGCGACGGCCACCTCGTGCCCCGACAACCGGAGGTTGTGCGCGACGGAATCGGCGGCGTCGGTATTGTCGTCGACGACGAGGACGCGGAGACCGGTCGCGCCGGGAACAGCACCGCGCCCGCCCGCCGTGTCCGGGGTGACCACGACATCCGCGACCGCCGGGAGCTCGATCGTGAACTCCGATCCATGCCCGCGCCCGCCGCTTCGCGCAGCGATCGTGCCGCCGTGCGCCGTCACGATCTCGTGCGCGATGTAGAGGCCGATGCCGAGGCCGTCGTCGCTGGCCCCGCGCGCGCCGCTGCCCCTGCCGAAGAGCTCGAAGAGCAGCGGCATCTCGTCGTCGGTGATGCCGATGCCGACGTCGCGCACGCGGATCACGATCGATCCGCTCTCGAACGCGATCGCGACGTCGATGCGCGAGCCCTCAGGCGAGTACTTGCTCGCGTTGCCCAGGAGGTTGGTCACCGCCTGCTCGAAGCGGTTGACGTCGAGCATCGCGGTGAACGGGCCGTTGCCGGCCTCGAGCACGACGCCTTGTCGGCGCGCGTACATGTCGGCGCGCGTGGTCTCGATCGCGCCGTCGACCGCACGCCGCACGTCGGACGCGGCCATCCTCAAGCCGGCCTTGCGCGACAGGCTCACGACGTCGAGGAGCTCCTCGAGCAGCGTGGAGAGCTTGGCGACCTGCCGCTCGATCGCGTTCGCGGCGGACTCGCACGCGGGGTCGAGTGCATGCGTGCGAACGACACGCGCGCTCATGCGGATCGCGTGGACGGGGTTGCGCAGCTCGTGCGAGAGGATCGCAAGGAAGTTGCCCTTCGCGCGGTCCGCGTGCGCGATCTCCGTCCTCTGGCGCTCGAGCAGTGCATTGGCGACGCGAAGCTCGCTCGTGCGCGCCTCCACGCGCTGCTCGAGCTCGCGGCGCGCGTCCTCGAGCGCCGCCTCGGCGTCGCGCCGCTGCGCGACTTCACGCTCGAGCGCCGCTTTGGCGGCCCCGAGCTGCGCAATGCTGGGAAGCGCGACCGCTTTCGGAATCAGCATGAAGAGCAGGATCGCCGTCGGCACGGAGGCCGCGGCCGTCACTGCCTTGACCGCGCCCGAGACCCAGTACGTCGGGTTCCACAGCGTCCACACCTCCATCCAGTGCGTGGCGCCGCATGCGACGATGAACAGGCCGAAGAGCAGGAACATCCAGTTGAACGGAATGTCGGCCCGCGCCCGGATGAAGTGAACGAGCGCGACAGGAATGGCGAGGTACGCGAGACCGATCAGCACGTCCGAGACGAGATGCAGCTGGATGAGGCCCGGCTGCCACGCGTAGCACACGCCGTGCGGCAGGTACCGCTCCACGCCGCCTTGAAACGCGGCAAGGATCACCAGCGCCGCCGCCGGAATGCCGGCCAGCGCGACCAGCGTTGCAGGATGCAGGGGCTTTGCCATGTTCATGGGAAAATTGGTCGCGGCAACGATCGGCACGTTAGCGGCTTTGCAACGCCCGGGCAACCGGACACCAAGGAGGACGGAAAATGAAAGCCAGGTTCGCGCTCGCAGTTGCGCTGGCAGGCGTCATCCTCGCCGCGTGCGCGCAGGCGCAGCCGTTTCCGGCGCGCAGCGTCACGCTGACGGTCGGGTTCGCGCCGGGCGGCGGCACGGATACCGCCGCGCGGATCGTTGCGCAAAAGCTCTCGGAGAACATCGGACAGTCGGTCGTCGTCGAGAACAGGGCCGGCGCCGGCGGCAACATCGCCGCGCAGCACATCGCGCTCGCGCCTCCCGACGGCTATACGATCCATCTCACGTCGGTGGGGCCGATGAGCGTCGCGCCGCATCTCGTGAAGAACCTCGCCTACGACCCCAGGCGCGACATCGCGCCGATCACGATGGGCGTGATGTTCCCCAACGTGCTGGTCGTCGGCGACGCCGTGCCCGCGAAGACGCTCGCGGAATTCGTGGCGCTCGCGAAGCAAAGCCCCGGCAAGCTCACGTACGGGTCGTCCGGGATCGGCGGCGTCGGCCACCTCGCGGGCGAGCTCTTCAAGCAGCGCGCCGGCATCGACATGGTGCATGCTCCGTACAAGGGCGGCGGCCCGGCACTGACCGACCTCCTCGGCGGGCGCATCGAGATGTACATCTCCGTTCCGTCGACCGCGCAGGCGCACATCGAAAGCGGCAAGGTGCGCGCGCTTGCCACGACGGGCGCGCGCAGGATGGCGACGCTGCCGAACGTGCCCACCGTCGCCGAGTCGTATCCGGGGTTCGAGGCGACCAACTGGTATGCGTTCGTGGCGCCGGGGAAGACGCCGAAGGAAATCCTCGACTACTGGAACCGCGAGATCGGCAAGGTGCTGTCCGATCCGCGCGTGAAGGACGAGCTCGCGCGCCACGGCCTCGATCCGATGCCCGGCACGCGCGACGAGCTCGCGCGATACATCGATCGCGAGACCGCGCAATGGGGCAAGGTCGTGCGCGAGGCTGCGATCACCGCCGAGTAACGCACGCCCAATGGACCGCGTCGTCCGCTTCGGCAAACGGTCCGTCACGATCGCCGGGGCGGACCAGGTCCTGTACCCCGCGACCAGGTTCACGAAGGAAGAGGTCGTCGGCTATTACGTCGCCGCGGCGCCTTTCGTCCTGCCGCACCTGCGCGGCAGGCCGGTGTCGCTCAAGCGATTCCCCGAGGGCATCCACGGCGAGTCGTTCTGGGAGAAGGACGCGCCGGCCTTCGCGCCCGAGTGGGTGAAGACCGTTGCCGTACCGCGACGCGACACGCGCGCGCCGCCCATCCGCTACATCGTCATCGACGACCGCGCGACGCTCGCGTGGGTCGCGAGCGTCGCAAGCCTCGAGATCCATCCGTTCCTCCATTCAGTGAAGGCACTCGACACGCCGAAGTCCGTCGTGTTCGACCTCGATCCCGGCGAAGGCAGCGACATGTTGACGTGCATCGACGTCGCGCTCCTCCTCAAGGACGTGCTCGACCGGCTGGAGCTCGCGGCGTTTCCGAAAGTCTCGGGATCGAAGGGTCTGCAGGTCCACGTCCCGCTGAACGGCAGCGACACCTACCGCGTCGTGCAGCCATTCGCCAAGGCGGTGGCCGAGCTTCTGGCGAAAGAGCACCCGAGGCTCATCGTCGCCGACATGTCGAAGGCGCTGCGCAAGAACAAGGTCTTCATCGACTGGAGCCAGAACGCCGACCACAAGACGACGGTCGCCGTGTATTCGCTGCGCGCGAAGCGGCACCGTCCGTACGTCTCGATGCCCATGACATGGGAGGAGCTTCGAGCGGCGCGCAAGGATCGCGACGCGAAGCGCCTCGACATCGTCGCTGCGGACGCTATCCTGCGCATGCGCGAGCGCGGCGACCTGTTCGCGCCGGTGCTCACCCTCGCGCAACGGTTGCCGGACGCGTTCGTGTCCGGCTTGCGCATCTCGCCGGCGCGGCCTCGCAGCCTCGACACGTATGAAGAGAAGCGCCACTTCACGAAGACCCCCGAGCCGGCGGCGGAGGCGACCCTGCCGACGCGCAGTCGCCAGGGCGGGCGTCGCCGCTTCGTCATCCAGAAGCATGCGGCGAGCCATCTTCACTACGACCTGCGGCTGGAATCGCAGGGCGTCCTGCGATCGTGGTCCGTGCCCAAAGGGATGCCGTACGCGGAAGGCGAGCGGCGTCTTGCCGTGAACACGGAGGACCATCCGCTCGACTACCTCACGTTCGAGGGCGTGATTCCGGAGGGTCAGTACGGCGGCGGGACCGTGATGGTGTGGGACATCGGCACTTGCGACGTGATCGACGGCAACTACTGGAAGGGGCGGCTGCACTTCCACTTGCGCGGCCGCAAGCTCGCCGGCGAATGGGTCCTCGAGCGCGATGCGACGCGCGGCGACAACGCGTGGTCGCTCGTCAAGGTATCGGGCAGCCACAAGGTCCCGGGCGCGCGCCGCGAGGACGCGTCGGCATTGTCGGGCCGCACGATGAGCGACATCGCGCGCGAGCGCGACGCGGTCTGGCACAGCAACCGCGCCGCCGCACCCAGGGCCGAGCCGCGCTTCGTCGAGCCGATGCAGTGCAAGCTCGTGCAAACGCTGCCCGAGGGCAAGGATTGGGAATACGAGATCAAGTACGACGGGTATCGGGCGCTCGGCGCGCGGACCGCGAGCGGGGTGCGGCTGTGGTCGCGGCGCGGCAATGACCTGCGCGCGCGGTTTCCCGCCGTCGCGCAGGCGATCGCCGCGTTGCCTGCGGACACGCTGATCGACGGCGAAATCGTCGCGATCGGCGACGACGGGCGTCCGAGCTTCAAGCTCCTGCATCGAACGGCGACGCCGGGCGAGCGCATCCATTACTTCGCCTTCGACATCCTGATCCACGAGGGAACCGACGTCACCGCGCTGCCATTGCGCGAGCGCCGGCGCCTGCTCGCCACCGCGCTGCGCAGCGCAGGCGGCGCGCTGCACCACTCCACCCCCGTCGATGCGCCGGCGACGGCGATCATGGAAGCCGCGCGCGAGCAGCGCCTCGAAGGCATCGTCGGCAAGCGAAGCGACAGCAAGTACGAGCCGGGCGAGCGCAGCGGCGCGTGGGTCAAGTGCCGCGTGAGCCCGGGCCAGGAGCTCGTGGTCGGCGGCTACATCCCGTCCGGCGACACGTTCGATGCCCTCCTCGTCGGCTATTTCGACGGAAGCCGGTTGCTGTTCATCGCCAAGATCAGGAACGGCTTCGTTCCCGCGACGCGGCGAGACGTGATGGCAAAGCTGCGGGCGATCGCCACTGCGCGTTGTCCGTTTGCGAACCTGCCCGAGCCTGCCAACGCACGCCGCGGCATCGCGCTCACCGCCGAAGTGATGAAGCATTGCCGGTGGGTGAAGCCGAGCATCGTCGTCCAGGTCGCGTTCACCGAGTGGACGGACAAGGACCACCTGCGCCACGCGCGCTATCTCGGCATCCGCGACGACAAGCCGGCGCGCGAGGTGACGCGCGAGGCCGTGCAGTAGCCGTTCGACGACGTTGCATCGCCTCCGACAATGCCGCGGGAGCGATGCCGACGCCCTTCCTTCGCGAGCGCCGCGACTTGCATCCCCGGTGGGAACCGACGGGCCGCGCGGGCGGACAAACGCTCGTGTTCAACTGAAGGAGGGCTTTTTGCATGAAAACCACTCTCGTTGTCCTCGCAGCCGCGGGGATGCTCGCGTCGGCCGCCGTGCCGGCGCAGACCTATCATCGCGACCAGCCGCAGCGCTGGGCGCAAAACGAAGACCGCTGGGACGATCGCGCTGCGAGCGTCGACGAGCGCGAGGCGCGCATCAACGCGCGCATCCAGCGCGGCATGAGCGACGGCCGCATCAACGAGCATGAAGCGCGCCGGCTCTATCGCGAGTTGCGTGACGTCGAGGCGAAGGAGCGCGCGTTCAAGAACGACGGCCGCCTGAGCCGGCGCGAGACGGACGAGATCAACCGCGACCTCGATCGTGTGACGGGTCACGTACGCGAGCAGATCCGCGACTAAAGGAAGGCTGACACACGCGCCGCCGCGGCCGGTCACGTCGACCGCCGCGGCGGTTTTTTTGTGCATGCCTCACATACGAAGCCGCTTGCATGAGCCCGGGCCACTGCAACGCGGCGCGGTGACCGCTAGCGCTTGCGCCGCTTGCTCGCGATCCGGCTCGCGAGGTCGCCCTCGAACACGATCGGCTTTGCGCTCTTGCCGCGCAGCCAGCTCGCGGCGCGCTCCGGAAAGAGCTCGAAGTAGATGGACGCGCCGGCGTAGACGGCGACGAGCACGAAGCCTCCGTTGCGCGGGCCGAGGACGCCGACGAGCCCGGTGATCATGGCGACGAACAGCGCGAGCCAGCGCGCCGCGAGGAAGATCGCGCGCCCCGCGAGGATCCTCTCGTCGTCGTGCGTTGCCGCGAGCGTCCGGTGCATGCGAACGGCGGCGTACGCCGACATCAGCACCTGCATCGCGAGCGCCAGCAGGAAGTTGCGGTCGTGGAAAAGCGCCTGCGTCTCGCGGTCGTCCGCGAAGAGAAACCACAGCGGGAAGGAGAGCGGCAACGCCATGATGGCGCCCAGGATGGCGAGGCCGATCACGGCTTTCGTCCAGCTCTTCCATCCGGCGATCGGGCGGTCGCGGTCGTCTCCCGTCACGTGGATCATGACCATCAGGACCACGACCCCGAAGCCAACGAACGTGTCGACGAAGTAGCTCACGAGTACCGCGCCCGGGAGCCAGCCGAGGAACACGATGCCGGCGACCGGCGTGATGCTCACCGCGATGAGCGCGGCAAGCGCATCCGGCGACCGGACGGCGGGGGCATCGGGCTCCATTGCGCTATTTCACGGCCCCATCGCGTTTCTTTCCACGCCGCCCGTCGGATGCCGGGTCGAGCTCGATCGAGTGCATGAGCGCATCGATGTCCACCGGGGTACACGTCGAAGCGCGCAGCGCGCGACTTGCGGCGCTCCTCCGCCGCGGCCAGCGGTAGGACTTGCGCCGACATGGACAAGGCACGCGGGCTGATGATCGCCGGACGCGAGGAGTGGCACGCTCGTCTTTTGGACGAAAGGAGCAGGCCATGGCAAGCATCACCTCGACGCTGAACAACCTCATCGAGACGTCGAAAGATGGGGAGCAAGGCTTCCGCACCTCGGCGGAGAACGCGCAAAACGCGGAGCTGAAGCAGCTCTTCATGCGGCGCGCGGATGACTGCGCGCGCGGCGCGGCCGAGCTGCAGGCGATCGTCGCGCGTCTCGGCAAGGAGCCGGAGGACAGCGGCAGCGTGGCCGGCGCCATCCATCGCGGCTGGGTCAATCTCAAGGCCGCGGTCGCCAATCGTGACGACCTCGCGATCCTCGAGGAGTGCGAGCGCGGCGAAGACGTTGCCAAGGCCGCCTATCGCAGCGCGCTCGAGAAGACCGACCTCCCCGCCGAGATCCGCACCGTCGTGCAGAAGCAATACGACGGCGTCCTGCGCAATCACGACGAGATTCGCAACCTGCGCGATCGCTTCAAGGCGACGGCGCACTGACCTCTCGTGACGACGGCCGCAACCGGGAGCAGGACCGCAGCGCACCCGGTGGCGGCCGCGCAGGGCTTTCTCGCGCAGCTCTGGCGCGAGATGGACGAGGACAACGTCTGGAACGGCGCGGCGGCGCTGGGGTTCTACCTCACGCTCGCCGTGTTCCCGACGATGATCTTCCTGATGGCGCTCGTGCCGTACCTGCCGGTCGCGCACGTCGACCAGGCGATCATGGATCTCCTGCGCCAGGCGCTCCCGGCGCGCACGGCCGAGATGTTCTCGGGCGTCGTCAGCGAGGTCGCGAGCGAGCGCCGCGGCGGTGTGCTCACATTCGGGATCGCGGCCGCGCTGTGGGCGTCGTCGACGGGCATGTACGCGGTCATGCAGCAGATGAACATCGCCTACGACGTCGAGGAGCGCCGCGGCTTCCTTCGCGCGCGCGCAACGGCGCTCGGGCTCAGCCTCCTGTTCGTGGTGCTCGTCATCGGCGCGTTCTCGCTCGTGGTGCTGGGCGGCGTGATCCAGGACTGGATCGGCAGGCGCATGGGCGTCAGCGACACGCTGCTGAATTTCTTCATCGTTTTCCGCTGGGTCGTGATCGTGCTCGCGCTGCTCGTCGCCATCGCGCTCATCTACGACCGGGCACCGTCGCGCAAGCGGCGGTTTGCGCTGCTCACCCGCGGCACCATCGTGGCCACCGCAGCGCTCGTGATCGCATCCCTCGCGTTTCGGGTGTACGTCGCCAACTTCGGCAACTACAGCGCGACCTACGGCAGCATCGGCGCCGTCATCGTGCTCATGCTGTGGTTCTACCTGGCGGGCCTCGTGATGCTCGTCGGCGCCGAGATCGACGCGCTGGCGGAGGCCCGCGCACAGTCAGGCAGCGCCATCGCGCGCGGGGCGGCCCTCACCGGCGATTGACGTCGCCACGTCGATCGGCGGCGCGAGCTCGCGATACGCGTGCCATGTCGCGTGGCCGATCACCGGAACGGCCACCACGAGGCCGACCAGGAACAACGCGAAGCCGCATGCGATCACGATGACGATCAGCAGCGCCCACACGATCATCGCCGGAACGTTCGCGCCGAACGCCCGCAGGCTCGTGAGCACCGCCACCACGCCGTCCACGTGCCGGTCGAGCATCATCGGCACCGAGATCACGCTGACGGCGAACGTGAGCAGCGCGAAGAAGCCGCCCACGCACGCGTACGCGAGGAGGAACTCCACGTTGGACGGCGATGCGAGCTGCTGCACGAACGTGGCGAGCGTCGGCATCCCGCCGCTGTAGAACAGCGCGAACACGATGAGCGACGCTCGCGCCCACACGAGCAGCACCACCGTGAGCACCAGCGCGAACACGCCGATCGCGCCGGTGTTCGCGCGCCATGCGTCGAGCGTCGGCGCGAGCAGCACGCGCTCGCCCCGCTCGCGCCGCCGGGACAGGTCGTAGATCCCGATCGCGAGGAACGGCCCGACGAGGAAGAACCCGGTGGTCAGCGCCGAAGCGAGCTCGAACGCATGGCGCATCGCCAGGGTGACGAGCCATGCCATCGCCGCGAAGCACGTACCGTAGAACATGCTCGGCAGCGGATTGGCGCGGAAGTCGCGGACACCCGCGACGAGCCAGCGCATCGGAGCAACGACGTCGACCCCGGCGACCGCGGGCAGCGGTGCGGCGGTCGGCTGCGCGTCGGAGGACATCACTCGCCTGGCAGCGGGATGAACTCGTCGTGGTCGAAGTCGGGAAGCTTGAGGCGGCCGGCGCGCCAGTCGGCCTTCGCCTGCTCGATGCGCTCCTTGCTCGAGGAGACGAAGTTCCAGTCGATGAAGCGCTCGCCCACCGGCTCGCCGCCGATGGCCAGCACGATCGCCGGTGCAGTCGCGCGGATCGTCGGCGACGCATCGCGCGATACGACGGCCATCTGCCCCTCGCGAAGCGGGTGGCCGGCGACGTCGACCTCGCCGGAAGCGACGTACAACGCGCGCTCGGCGTGCTGTGTCGGGCAGCGTGATGCGTGCACCCGGCGCGAGGTCCCAGTGCAGGTAGAACATCGGCGAATGCACGGGGACGGTCGACATGGCGCCGTAGGCCGTTCCCGCGATCAGGCGCCCGCGCGCGCCGTCTTCGTCGAACGTCGGCAATGCCGCAGCGTCGTAGTGATCGAAGCCGGGATCGGTCTCCTCGGCCTCGTCGGGCAGCGCCACCCACGCCTGGATGCCGTGCATGCGATCGCCCTGGCGGCGCGCGCGCTCGAAGCGCTCCGAGTGCGTGATGCCGCTGCCGGCGACCATCCAGTTCACCTCGCCGGGACGAATCGCCTGTACCGACCCCACGCTGTCGCGGTGCATGATCTCGCCGTCGAAGAGGTAGGTCACGGTCGCAAGCCCGATGTGCGGATGCGGACGCACGTCGAACGACCGCGCGATGCCGGCCGGAAAGTCGACGGGCCCGATGTGATCGAAGAAGATGAACGGCCCCACCATGCGATGCGCCGGAAAGGGCAGCACGCGACCGACCTCGAACCCGCCGAGGTTGCGCCGCCGCTGCTCGATGACGATGTCGATCATGTCGCCAGGGAAAGCGGCGTCCCGACGAGCTCCGGCGCCGGGGGCAGCCCGGTCACCTCGAGGATCTCGTGCTCGCCGAGGGTCTCGCGCGCGAGCAGCGCCTGCACCAGCGCGTCGAGCGACTTCCTGTGCGAAACGAGCAGGCGCTTCGCCTCGCCATGGCACTCGTCGATGATGCGCTGGACCTCGACGTCCACGAGACGCGCGGTCTCGTCGCTGAAGGGCTTCTCGCCGCCGAAGCTCGCCATGCCGCCGAGGTACGGATTCTGGTGCGGCGCCAGTTGCACCATGCCGACGACCTCGCTCATGCCCCAGCGCGCGACCATGTTGCGCGCGAGATTCGTCGCCTGCTCGATGTCGTTCTCGGCCCCCGTCGTCTTCGTGCCGTACACGACTTCCTCCGCCGCGCGTCCGCCCAGCATGCCGATGATCTTCGCCCGCAGGTAAGCCTCGGGATAATTGTAGCGGTCCGTCTGCGGGCGCTGGTAGGTCACGCCCAGCGCCTGGCCGCGCGGCACGATCGTCACGCGATGCACCGGATCGGCGCCGGGCACCACGAGGCCCAGGATCGCGTGGCCGCTCTCGTGATACGCGATGCGCTCGCGGTCCTCGCGCGTCAGGAGCAGCGGCCGCTCGGGGCCGAGCACGATCTTCTCGAGCGAGTCGAGGAAGTCCTTGTGCCGCACGTCGTTCTGGTCGCGGCGGGCCGCCAGCAGCGCCGCTTCGTTGACGAGGTTCTTCAAGTCCGCGCCGGAAAATCCCGGCGTGGCCGCCGCAAGGTCCGCCAGGTTGCTGTCGCTTGCGAGCGGCACCTTGCGCGTGTGCACGCGCAGGATCGCCTCGCGCCCTGCCTTGTCCGGAAGATTCACGACGACGCGGCGATCGAAGCGGCCCGGCCGCAGCAGCGCACGGTCGAGCACGTCCGGCTGGTTGGTCGCGGCGAGCACGATGATGCCTTCGCGACCCGTGAATCCGTCCATCTCGGTGAGGATCTGCTGGAGCGTCTGCTCCTGCTCGCTCGACCCGCCGATCGCGACCTGTCCGCGCGCACGCCCGATGGCGTCGACCTCGTCGATGAAGATGATCGCCGGTGCGCTCTCGCGCGCCTGCTTGAAGAGGTCGCGCACGCGCGCAGCGCCCACCCCCACGATCATCTCGACGAACTCCGCGGCGCTCATCGAGAAGAACGGCACGCCGGCCTCGCCGGCGACCGCGCGAGCGAGCAGCGTCTTGCCGGTGCCGGGCGACCCGATGAGCAGCACGCCCTTCGGCGCCGTGCCGCCGAGCCGCGTGTACTTCTCCGGCGACTTGAGGAAGTCGACGATCTCGACCAGCTCGTTCTCGGCCTCGTCGATGCCCGCCACGTCGTTGAACGTGACGCGGTTGTCGCCTTCGGCATCGTAGCGGCGGGCCTTGCTGCGGCCGATGCCCATGATGCCGCCGAGCCCCATCCCGCCGCCTTGCTGCGCGCGGCGGTACAGCCACACGTAGAAAGCGATGATCAGGATTGCAGGGCCGAACCCGTAGATCAGCGTCGACCACACGCTGCCTTCGCGGATCGGCACCGCGCTGATCTCCACCCCGTGCTGGATGAGGAACGCCTCGAGGCCGGGATCGACGAACGCGGGAAGCTCGGTCGTGAACGTGTCGCCCGTGCGCGGCGTCATTGCAAGGCCCTTGGCGGGCGCGTCCGCCTTCGCAGCCTTCTCGTCGGTAGGCCAGGTGATCGACGACTTGAGGCGGCCCTCCACGCTCGTTCCGCGACTGTAGATCGACGCGACGTTGCCCTTGTTCGCCTGCTCCTTGAAGATCGTGTACGGGATCGTCAGCGGGTCGCCGGGGGCCGGGAACAGCGAGCGGACGATGAAATAGTTGACGAGCAGGATGACCACGAACACGAGCCAGGACTTGCGTCCGGGAAGAGTCGCCTCAGGCTTGGGCGGCGTCGGCTTTGGCTTGGTGTCGGGCATTGGTCGGTCAGGCCGGGAGCATTGCAGTGATAACACAGTGTGGGGGCGGTACCCGGTAATTACCACTACAATGCGCGCGGGCACGGCGACACGAACGCGACGGCGACATGACGGCACGATACCGCGACCAGTTCCTGACGCGCGAGCGGATCCTCGTCATCGTGCTCGTCGCCGCGAGCGTGCTCATTGGATGGCTCTGCTGGCTGCTCGTGCAGCCCTTCGTGCCTGCGCTCACCTGGGCGGTCGTGCTCGCGGTGATCGCCCATCCGCTTCACGAGCGGCTTCTCGCACGCATGCCGAAGTGGCCCAACGCCGCGGCGACGCTCGCGCTCGTCTGCGTCACCGTCGTCATCGCCGTCCCGGCCGCCGTGATCGCGCGCGAAGTCGTGAGCGAGGCGATCGCAAGCGCCGATGCGATGCGCAAGCTCGCCGACGGCGAGCAGTGGAAGCACGCGCTCGATCGCTTCCCGCGCCTCGCTCCCCTGCGTGAGTGGATCGTCGCGCGCGTGAACTTCGACCAGATGGGCGCGCAGGGCGACGTTGCAGGCAACGTGAAGTCGGCGCTGTCCAACGCGACGGAGTTCGCGATCACCCTCATGGTCACGTTCTTCCTGCTGTTCTTCTTCCTTCGCGACAAGGTGCGCATCCTCGCCGCCGTGCAGAATCTCCTGCCGCTCGCGCACGTCGAATCCGACCAGGTGACGCACAAGGTGCGCGACATGATCTCGGCGGTCGTCTATGGAACGCTCGTCGTCGCGCTCGTGCAAGGCACGCTCGGCGGCCTCATGTTCTGGTGGCTCGACCTGCCGGCGCCGCTCCTGTGGGGCGCGGTGATGGCGCTGGTCGCCGTGCTGCCCGTGTTCGGCGCGGCGCTCGTGTGGATTCCGGCCGCCGCCTGGCTGCTCGTCGAGGGACATTGGGAGAAGGCGCTGCTTCTCGCCCTGTGGGGCTCGGTCGTGATCGGCCTCATCGACAACTTCCTGTATCCGCTGCTGATGAAGAACCGGCTGGCGATGCACACCGTGCCCGTGTTCATCGCGGCGATGGGCGGCATCTTCGCGTTCGGCGCGACCGGCATCGTGCTCGGCCCGCTGATTCTCGCCGTGGCGTTCGCGCTGCTGGACGTGTGGCACAGGCGCATGCGACTGCACGAGATCGAGATGGGCGTCAACGACGACTCGGATCGCTGAATGAGGCCCACCCCCGAAGGCGCCTTCGGCGCCCTCCCCCTCGAGGGGGCGCCCGCCTTGGGGCGGCCCTGCGGCGGGTCACGTGACGCCGAAGTATCGCTCCACCGCGTCGATCGTGCGCACCGCCGGGTCGATGAGGGCGATGTCTTCCTCGGTCATGTGGCAGCGCATCGCATAATCGACGACGACCGCGCGACCGTCGAGATACCCCCACTCGCCGAGCTTGCTCTCGTAGAGCTCGGGATCGGGCTGGTGAACCGGATACGCCTCGCTTTCCGAGAAGACGCGGAACTCCTCGGGATTCATGAGGCGAACCGCGGGCATGACGAGCGCGACGCCGAACGGCAGGCACGCGATCACCGGGCAAAGCTCCGGATAGAAGCGCTGCCATCCCTCGCGCCACAGGCGTGCTTCCGCGCGATTCGCACGCGCGGCCTCGCGCAGCCTCCCGCGTCGCGGAACCTTGATCGCAATGTTGCCTAGGACGAACGCGCGCCGGTGGCTGCCGCGTAGCCGCATGGTTTGGTCGTTGTTCCGGTACGCCTGCCTCCATGCTAACCGACGCTCCGTCGCGCGTCGGCTAAGGGCGGTTGCGAGCTGCCTCAGCGCACCTCGCAAGAGGCGAGCGACGCTTGTGCGGACAGCTCGGGAACATGCGATTCGACCGCGAGCGGCAGTAGGACGAATACGGACATCGTCAGCACGGACAGCGCGAACGCGGCAACGGCGAGCGGGCCGCGCGGACGTGGGGGATGGAAATTCTTCATGGTGGTTGCAGTCATCGTGGTTGGAAGCCACGAGTCTATCCAGCATGCGTTTCGCGGTGGCTTCGCGCCGCCGCGCGTTTTGTTTCGTGTGTTGCGCCCTGCGCGATCAGCGGACGGACGGCAGCTCGCCCAACGCGAGATCGCCGACGATGCGACGCACGTCGTCCGGCAGGAAGGGCTTTTCGATCACCGCGCGGCCGCTGTGGGTCACGAACTCTCGCAGCGCGGGAGTGAGCGTGTCGCCGGTGACGAACACGACGCGTGGCGCGAGGCGCGGCCAGCGCTCGCGGATCTGCTGGTACAGCGCACGGCCGTCGATGTCGGGCATGCGGATGTCGGTGACAACCACGTCGTAGCGTTCGAGCGCGATGCGCTGCAACGCTTCGCGCCCCGATGCCGCCGTCGCGACTTGATGGTCCGCGCTGCGCAGGATCTCCGCGAGCATCTCGCGGATCTCCGGCTCGTCGTCGACGACGAGGATCGAGCGATGCGTCTCGCTCGCCGGGTCGGCCGGCGCTTCGGCAGCCGGCGGCAATTCCGCGCCGCCGACGGGCAGCACGAACGTGAACGCGGCCCCTCCCTCCGGCGCGCGATCCACGTGCATCGTGCCGCCGTGCGCCTCGACGATGCCGAGGCTGACCGCGAGACCGACACCCGTGCCGGAAGGCTTGGTCGTGAAGTAAGGCTCGAACACGCGCGCCCTCACCTCGGGCGCAATCCCGGCCCCGTTGTCGGCGACCGTCACGCGCACGGTCTGCGTGAGCGCGTCGAAGCTCGTGGCGATGCGGATGCGCCGCACGCCGGGCCTGTCCTGCAGCGACTGCTGCGCGTTGATGACGAGGTTGAGCAGGACCTGGTGGAGCTGGTCGGCATCGGCCTCGATGGCCGGGATGTCCGGCGAAAGGGCGAGCGTGACGTCGATGCTGCTGGTCCTGATCGGGTAGGCCGCGAGGTCCAGCGCTTCCGTCACGACCTCGTTCATCGAGACGGGCCCGCGCTCGGGCCGCTGCTGGCGCGCCATCGCGAGGAACGTGCGCACGATGCGCGCGCACCGCTCGGCCGCGACGCGGATCTTCTTCGCCGCCGACTGCGTGGGCACGTCGCCGCGCTCTTCGAGCAGAACGGCGCGCGCGACGACCACCGACAGCGGGTTGTTGAGCTCGTGCGCGACGCCCGCGAGCAGCGATCCGAGTGCAGCGAGCTTCTCGCGCTGGTGCAGCGACTCGCGCTGGCGCGCAAGCTCCTCGGCGGAGCGCTTCTTGTCCGTCACGTCGCGCGCGATCGTCAGCACGTGCGGCTCGCCGCGGTAGAGCATCGGGATGCCGTGGAGCTCGATGTCGAGCACCGCGCCATCCTTGCGAGCCGCCTGGATCTCGAGATCCTGCGGCTGCCCGCCGGCGACGGCGCGCAGGAAGTCGGCCGGGTACGCAGGACCCGCCCAATTGCCGTGGCGCAGCGCGGAAGGGTCCGGCTCGCCATAGCCGTACATGCGCCACAGCGCGGGATTGGTGTCGACGAGCTCGCCGGTCGCGTCCCACAGCGCGAGTCCGTCGATCGATGCGTTGAACATGGAGCGGTACTGCTCCTCGCTCGCGACGAGCGCCTGCTCGGCGACCTTGCGGTCGTCGATGTCGCGCGCCAGCGAGAGGATGCGATCGTGGCCCCCGATGGCGACGCGCTTGGCGACGATCTCGAACCAGCGAAGCCCGCCGCTGCGCGTGCGGCTGTGCCACTCGACGCGGATGTCCTCGCCGGCGCGTGCGCGCTCAAGCAGGTCGCCGGCCGCGCGGTCGTCGAAAGGCCCGATGCCCGAGCTCAGCGTGCCCATGTCGAGCTCGCGGAACTCCTCGCGCGTATAGCCGAACGCGCGGCACGCTGCGGGATTCACGTCGACGATCGCGCCAGTGTCGACGTCGCGCACGAGGATCGCGTCCTCCGCCGAATCGAAGATCGCGCGATAGCTCTCCTCCGACACGCGCAGGGCCTCCGACGCGCGCTTGCGCTCGGCGATGTCGTTGCGAAGGCGGGTCTGTGTCTGCGCGACCTCGCTGGCCATCGCGTCGAAGGCTCGTCCGAGGCGGCCGAGCTCGTCGTTGCCGTGGAGCCCGCTCCGCACGTCGAGATTGCCCGCGGCGAGTTGCTCGGCCGCGCTCACGAGCTTCGCGGTGCGCCGGGTCAGGAGGAAATGGAACGCGAGCCACATGGCCAGCGCGAGCGCCGTCACCCAGCCCGCCCAATACAGCGATTGCTCGAACACCTGGTGGCGCGCCTCGGTCTTCCGGCGCGCGAGGTCGTACGAGACGAACAGGCCGCCGACGTGCGTCGGCCGGAGCTCGCGTCCGTTGACGGTGAGAATGCCGGTGTATCCCAGGTACTCGTTGCCCGAGCGATCGAGCGTCATGCCTGCGCGGCGAGCGCGGATCGTCTCGGCCGCCGCACCGATGTCGAAGCCCGGCAGCACTTCCATGACCGGGCGGCCGAGCCATGCGCGGCGCGTGGCCGCGATGACGTCGCCGCGGTCGTTGGTCAGCACCGCGAAGTTGACCTCGTGATTGTGCGCGAGCGCCTCGATCTCGTGCTCCGCCACGACGGTCTCGCCCTTGAGGATCAGGTATTCGAGCGTGCTCTGCAGGCGCGACATCTCCTGCGCCAGGCGCTTCTCGGTGTCCTCCTCCACGGCGTGCTCGACCTGCGGCACGTAGTGGACCACGTTGACGATGCTGAGGATCGCGGCGAACCCGAGCAGTATCAGCGGGACGGTGATCTTGAGCGACATCGAGGGAGGCGCGGTCACCGCTCCATGGCGAGCACCGGTGCAGGCGCCAGGAACTTGTCGATGGGAACGCTCGAGCGCAGCAGCTTCGCGTCGACCATCAGCGTCATCAGGCGCTCGCCGGTGGTCGCGAGCGCAGGCTTCGCACCGCCGATCATCGCGATGTTCTCCTCGCGCGACGGGATGTGCAGTCCGCCGAGGGCGGCTGCGAACTGCTCGCCGCTCGTCTGCTGGCGGATGCCCATGCGCTTCGCGGCGTCGGCGGGCTCGCGCTTGAGGTACGCGATCGCGTCGAACCATCCCTTGAGGAGCGACTGGATCGCCTTGGGCTTGCGCTCCAGCGCCGACGCCCGCACCGCGACGAGGTCCACAATCTCGCCCGGCATCTGCGTGCTGTCGAACAGAACCTTCGCGCCCGCCTTGAGGAACTGCGCGCGGTAGGGATCGAACGTGACCGCACCGTCGACCTTGCCCTGCTCGAACGCGCGCGGCTGCTCGTTGGACTCGAGGTGCACCACCTGCACGTCGGACGCCTGCATGCCGTTCTTGGTGAGCGCGCGGCTCAGGACGAACGCGCCGAGCGCGCCGCTCTCCACCGCAACCGCCTTGCCCTTGAGATCCTGCATGGTGCGCATGTTGCCGCGGCCGACGACGACGTCGGCGCCGTGCGACACGTCGACGACCAGGATGACCCGCGGGTCGAGGCCGTCGACCGCGAGGCCGAAGAGCTCGTCGAGGCTGATCACCATGCCGTCGATCGCCTCGTTGCGAAAGGCGCGCAGCACCTCGCTCGCCGACGGGTATTCCACGAGCTGCACGACCGCGGGGTCGAGTTGACCAAGCTCGCGCGCAAGATACAGCGGCTCGCTTCCGATCCAGACGTTGGTGCCGATCCGCAAGGCCGCTTCAGGCGCGCGCATGCACGACGCCAGCGCGAGCGCGAGGCATGCCGCGGTCGCGACGATGACGATTCGTTGGAGCATCGTGGGGCGGCGCATGGTCAGTTCCCGTCCGGAACGAAGATGTAGCCTTCGTTGCGGACCGTGCGGATGAAGCGCGGCTGCGCGGGGTCGGGCTCGATCTTCTTGCGCAGCCGCATGATGCGCAGGTCGACGCTGCGATCGAACGGATCCCAGTCGCGCTGGTTGAGGTTCAGGATGCGCTCGCGCGACAGCGGCTGGTTGGGATGCTCGGCGAGCGCCTTCAGGAGATCGAACTCGAGCGGCGTCATCGGAACTTCCGCGCCGTTCTCGTCGACCAGGCGGTGCGCGGTGACGTCGAGCACGCAGCGGCCCATGCGCACGCGGGCCTCGCCCAGCTCCCCGCGCGCCGACGCGGAAGTGCGGCGTAGCACGCTCTTGACGCGCGCGAGGAGCTCGCGAGGGTCGAACGGCTTGGCGATGTAGTCGTCGGCGCCCATCTCGAGGCCGACGATGCGGTCGACGACGGTGTTGGCGGACGTCACCATCACGATGGCGATGCGCGGGTAGCGCTCGCGCAGGTGCCGCGCGAGGCTCAAGCCATCCTCGCCGGGCATGCGAATGTCGAGCAGCGCGAGGTCCACGACGTGCGCCGCGGCCGCCTCGCGCGCCGCGCCTGCGTTCTCCGCGACGACCGCGGCGTACCCGTGGCCTGCCAGGTACTCCTCGAGCACCTCGCGCACGCCCGGCTCGTCGTCGACGATGAGGATGGTGGCTTTGGGCATCTCGTACGGGTGCGTCGCGCCGCGCGAATTGCGCATCGTAGCGCCGGATGCCGCGAATGTGGTGACCTGCGTGGACATGCCGCTTCCCTGGCCTTCTCGCCCGTTGGCTTCGACGGCACGAAGAATACGGGGGGTTGCGCCCCGCCCGTGCCCCCGCGAAACAAACGAAACAATTCGCTTGCCTGCCGGAAATCGCCCCGCCGGGCCGTGCGGCTACCGTGGCCGCATGCCACTTCCGAGCACAGCCATGCCCCATGTCGTCGAAGCCGTCACGCCAGGCGCCGCCGCGCAGGTCGACCCCGCCCGGACGCCGGTCGTCATGCTGCACGCCTCCCTATCCTGCCGGTCGCAATGGGACCTGTTGGCGCGGAAGCTCGCGCCGCGGTTCCATCCGCTGGGCCTCGACCTCGTGGGCTACGGCGGCGATGCCCTTCCACCGCCCGGGCCGTCGTTCACGATCGACGACGAGGTCCGCCACGTTCAGACGCGCATCACGGCCTCGATCGGCGCCCGACGCTACCACCTCGTTGGCCATTCGTACGGCGGTCTCGTCGCCTTGCGGCTCGCGCAGCGGTACCCGGCCCAGGTCGTGAGCCTTTCGGTGTACGAGCCCGTCGCCTTTCGGCTGCTCCCCGACGAGGACCCGGGTCACGCGAGCGTGCGCGACATCGCCCTGCGCGTGCAGCGGCACATCGGCGCCGGCCACAACGTGGACGCCGCGCAAGCCTTCGTCGATTACTGGAACGGCGGCGGCTACTTCGCTTCCTTGCCGGCGCCTACCCGTCACGCGATCGCAAGACGCGCAGCGAAGGTGGTGCTCGACTTCCAGGCGTCGCAGCGCTGGCCCGCGCACACGTCCGAGCTGCGCGCCATCGCGGCCCCTACGCTGGTGCTCGTCGGCAACGAAGGACAGGCCGTGACCCAGCGCATCGCAGGCAGGATCGTGAGCGCGATCGGCGATTGCCGGCTGCGTGCGTGCGATGCAGGGCACCTCGGCCCCATCGCCGCGCCGGCGATCGTCAATCCGTGGATCGAGGCATTCATCGACGAGTGCGAGCGCGGCGCGCATCGCGCGGCGCCTGCCATTGCGACTGCGTGATCCGCGAAACAAACGATACAACAAGCGGCGCCGCGCGAAATCATCCGGCCGCATGCCGTCCGTAGAGTGCAAATCGCAGTCCAACACACTCGAGGAGAGATCGCCATGCAACGCAAGCCTTCGTATTACTTCCGCAAGTCCTTCGCCGCGGTTCTCGCTGCCGCCGCCGGTCTGATGGCGGGTACGCAAATGCCGACGAGCCACGAGGCGACGAGCCGCGACACGACGCAGTACTTCGTGATGCAGGCCTACGCGAGCGACGCGTTCGTGCCCTTCGTCGCCGGGCCCGTGCCGCTGGTGGCCGATGACCGCGACCGTGCAGATCCGGCCCGCGAATGCACGGGCGGGATCGACTTCGATTGCATCTATCAGTGAACGGCGCGGCAACGCGCGAACCGGAGAACGACATGAACGAAGCATTGCACGCAGGTTCACCCGGCGAGACCGCGCAGCTCTCGCCTTCCACCTTGCGCAGGACGCCGCGCGGCGCGCCTGCGGCCAACGACGACAGCTGCGTCGAGTCGCCGGCGTCCGTTGCCATCGAGGCATGGGCGCGGCATGCGTCCGCCGCGAACGGGTTCGCGGACGCGACGTGGCATTCCAGCGAATCGTCGACAGCGCTCGCCTCGACCGGCCTTCAACGACGCGCCCGCACGGCACGCGCAGAGGCGATCGCGGAGCTGATCGCGGCCTCGCTCGCGTCCGCGTGGGCGGCCATGGACCGGGCGTACGCCCGCTACTGCACCTATCGGATGGCGCGCGAGACGTACCGCGCGCTGCGCCTCCTCGACGACAGGACACTGCGCGACCTGGGCTACGATCGCAGCGAGATCGAGTCGGTGGCCATGGAGGTCGCGAGCTCGCGCGGAGGATGGTCGTGAAGGTCACGATCCGCGCAGCGTCCGCGCGCGACGAGGCGGCGATCGCTTCGCTCGTGCGCGGCGAGCGGATGAATCCGTTCGACCTCGACTGGCGCCGCTTTCTCGTCGCGATGGATGCACGAGGTGTGGCGGGCGCGGTGCAGATGCGCCATCACTTCGACGGCTCGCGCGAGCTCGGCTCGCTCGTGGTGCGGCCGGACGCGCGCCGGCAAGGCATCGCGGCGCGGCTCATCGATGCGCTGATGCTGTTCGCGCGCGGACGCGTCTACATGATCACCGGCGCACGTTTCGCAGGTCATTACGCGCACTGGGGCTTCGCACCGGTCCCGCCCGCGAGTGCGCCCGTCGGGATCCTGCGCAACTACGTCCTGGGACGCGTCGCCGGCCTCGTATCCCGTGTAACGGGACGTCGCCCCAATTCCCTGGCGGTGCTCGCGCGAACGAAGTAGCAATTCGCCCGGCGCATGTGCGTCCGCGGGTACGTCTCTTGCAACGATCGTCTTCGAACCGGCCCGTTCGTGCAGCACCGCGCGCGAGCGAGGTAACACTTACACGCACATGTTGCAGGATTTTCGCTCGTGTGCGCATCCGAGGAAGGCCCGCGCAATGAATCGTTCCGCCCTGTCGCCCGGCAACCTGTGGTCCATGGCCAAGGAATCGGTCTCCGCCTGGATCGACGACTACGCGCCGAGCATGGGTGCGAGCATCGCGTACTACACCGCGTTCTCCATCGCGCCGGTGCTCATCATCGTCATCGCGATCGCCGGCTTCGTATGGGGCGACGAGGCGGCCAGCGGCTACCTGTACGCGCAACTCGGCGGCATTCTCGGCGACGACGGGGCGAAGGCCGTCCAGGCAATGGTGGAGAGCGCGAACGATACGAACGGCGGCATCCTCGCCACCGTCGTGGGCGTCGTGCTGCTCATGGTCGGCGCGACGACGGTGTTCGCCGAGCTGCAAAGCGACCTCGACCGCATATGGAAGGCGCCCGCCGCCAAGAAGTCGGAGGGCCTGTGGGGACTCATCCGCAGCCGTGTGCTCTCGCTCGGGCTGGTCGTCAGCATCGGATTCCTCCTGCTCGTGTCGCTCGTCGTGAGCGCGGCGCTCGCGGCGCTCGGCAACATGTGGGGCAGCGCCTTCGACAACCTCGAGTGGCTCGTGCACATCCTCGACTTCGTCGTGAGCATCGCGGTCGTCACCGTGATGTTCGCGCTGATGTACAAAATCCTTCCACGCGTCAGCATCGCCTGGCACGACGTGTGGATCGGCGCCGTCGTCACGGCACTGCTCTTCGCGATCGGCAAGTTCCTCGTTGGCCTGTACGTGGGCAAGACCAGCGTGGCGTCGAGCTTCGGCACGGCCGGGTCGCTCGCGGTGCTTCTCGTGTGGGTTTACTACTCGGCGCAGATCTTCCTCCTCGGCGCCGAGTTCACCTGGATCTACGCGCACCGCTTCGGTTCGCGCCAGGGCGAGGACAAGCCGGCGACCGCAAAGACAACCCTGCCGACGACGGAATCGCCGGGAGGTGGATCCCACGCGTCGCCGCGCAGGCCATCGCCCGCGCCCACCGTGCCGGCGATGGCGAGCGTCGCGCCCACGGCTCGCACGGCCGCAGCGTTGACCGCCGGCGCCATCGTCCTCGGCGCCATCGCCGGACGGGTCCTCGACCGCACGCACCGCGCCTGACCCCCTCGCCCGTTCGTGGGTGCGCGCCTACTCCCCGCCCTGCGGCGTGGACATGCGCTCGAAGGCGGGCTTTCGCACCAACAACCTCGACCCGAATGCGCGCCACTGCATGGCGAGCGCCGTCGCGGGGTTCATGCGCACGTTTGGCATCGACGAGCCGATGGGATGCTACGACGACATCGAAGCCGCCAACGCATTCGTGCTGTGGGGCTCGAACATGGCGGAGATGCATCCGGTCCTGTGGAGCCGCGTCACCGACCGCCGCATGTCCGCGCCGAAGGACGTCAAGGTCGCGGTGCTGTCGGTGTACGAGCATCGCTGCTTCGAGCTCGCCGACCTGCCCATCGTGTTCACGCCGCAGGCCGACCTCGCGATCCTCAACTGCGCGCAAGTGCCCGGACTGCCACGTGCCGCACAACTGGACCGACAAGATCGCGCGCAAGATGCAGGCGTCGAAGGAGGTGTGGGGCAAGGTCTTCGGCACCATCGACACGCGCGAGAAGTTCGAGGCGCAGCGCCTCACGCTCGCGCAGCACGAGTGGGCGCGGCTCAAGGCGAACAACTCCCTCGAATGCCGCAACTGCCACGGCTTCGAGTTCATGGACTTCACGCGCCAGAGCCCGCGCGCCGCGCAGCAGCACGGCACGCTGCTCGCCTCGGGCGAGCGGACGTGCATCGATTGCCACAAAGGCATCTCGCACCGCCTGCCGCAGCTGCCTGCGCCGCAGGCGAGCGCGCGCTAATGCAGGACGATGAGGGCAATTCCTGACAGCGTCAGCGCAGCGCCGATGAGAGTGCGCGCGTTGATGCGCTCGTCGTTGCCGAGGAAGAAGTAGCTCACGGGGAAGACGACGAGCGGCGTGCACAGCGTGATCAGCGCGACGATCGACACGGGCGCCAATCGCATGGCCGCGATGACGCATCCTTGCGCGACGACAGTCAGGATGCCGGACAGCACGAACAGCGCCAGGCCCACGCGATGCGCCGTCCGCAAGCCCCGCAGCATGTCGCGATGCCCGCGCGTGAACGCGACGTGGCATGCGAGGCCCGAGACCGCGCCGATGAGCACGCCGACGATCGGCTCGTCCCACTCGCGCACGCCCGCGCCGCGCATCACGTTGCCGACGGCATAGGCGGCGGAGCTGCCGAAGCCTATGAGCCACGCGGAGCGCAGCCAGGATCGCGCATCGCGTTTACCTGCGGCCAGCGGCTCGGTGCGCGCACCCGCGAGGCTGATGAGCAGCAGGCCGAAGGCAGTGGCGATCATGCCTGCAAGCGCTTGCAGCGTCAGCGTCTCTCCGAGGAACGCGAGCGCGATGACGAACGTGAACAGCGGGCTGCTCACCTGGAACGCGCTGGTCTTCGCGGGCCCCAGGCGCGCGACCGACTCGTACATGAACCAGCGGCCGAGGTAGGTCGAGAAGAATCCGGCGAGCGCGAACAGGAGCGCGCCCATGCCGCTCCATTGCAGCGGCTGCGCACGCACGGCGAGGACCACGGCAAGCGCCGCTGCGGCGAACACGACGTTGACGGACACCGCGACGAAGTATCCCGCGCTCATCGACATGCGCGCCCCGCCCACGCGCGCGCACAGGATGTTCGCCGAGAATCCGGCCAGCGCGACGAGCGCCAGCACGATGCCAGTCACCCCTTGCCGCTCAAATCTTGAAAGACTCCATCGTCTCGGGCGCGAAGAGCTCCTCCGGCTCGAGCAGGCGCTTCGACAATCCCTGCTCGTGGTGATAGCGCAGGAACGTCGCGAGCGTCGATCGATTGCGCGCGAAGCCGTACGGCCAGAAGTCGTCACCCATGAGAGCGCGCGCTTCCTCGACGTGCGACGTGAGCCACGGCAGCATGGCCTTCAGCGCCGCGGTGACGTAGAGGTCCTCGTACGTTCGCCGCTGCGCTTCCACGAACGCTTTCATGAGCGACTGCGCGATCCAACGGTTGGCTTCGTACACGTCGCGCCGGATCGCGACCGTGTGCATCATCGGGAAGATGCCGGTCTTGCGGAAGTAGTCCTGCTCGACCGTCTTGAAGTCGGGGAAGAGTCGCCGCACCGGACCGCCATCGGGCGAGAACGTCGACGGCATGCGCGCGGTGTGCAGGGCGTCGATCTCGCCGCTCGCGAGCATCGCCGACAACGTCTGCGTGGGACCGATCGGCTGCACCTTGATGTTGGGCGGCAGGTCGAGCGCGATCTTCTCGGTGCGCCCCGGCTCCTCCTCGCCGCCGGAAAAATACGTCACGCTGTCCACCGGCACGCCGTAGTGCTCGCTCAGGATGCCGCGGATCCACACCGGCGCCGTCATCTGGTACTCGGGCACGCCGATGCGCTTGCCGATGAGGTCGCGCGGCTCGCGAATGCCGGCGCTGGCGTTCACGTAGATGGACGAGTGGCGAAAGAAGCGCGACGGAAACACCGGAATGGCAACGAACGGCCGCGGCTCGCGGAACATCGACACGCTGTAGGACGACAGCGACAGCTCGGCCACGTCGAACTCGCGGTTGCGCAGCATGCGGAAGAACGTCTCCTCCACCGGCAGGTCGAGATACGTGAGGTCGATCCCGTCGGGCTGCACGGAACCGTCCTGCAATGCGCGCGTGCGGTCGTAGTTCCAGCACGCCAGCGACAGCTTGAGCTTCGACATATGCAGTTCCTCAGACGTCGTACGACGGCTCGAGGACCGGCCCGGGCGTTTCCCACACGGGCTTGACGTCGTACGCCTTCCAGTCGACCGTCTTCGGCACGATGGCCTGGAACGAGCACACCCTGGCGGGCACGGCGAGATCGCCGGTGCCGATCGCGGGCTTGCCGTCGGCGAAGTCGCGCACCGCCGCGACCATCTGCTTGCGGAACTCGACGACCGCGAGGTCGCTCGCGCCGAGGCGGTCGTGGGTGCGGTCGGCGATCGGTCCCATCGTGACCCACATCGCGATGTCCTGGTTGGGAAATCCCGTGATGCCCGTGAAGTTCCCCGCCTTCATCGCATTGCGGTCCTGCCAGAAATCGTTGTCGACGCCGCGCAACGGCCGGTACGTAGCGTCGAGGTCGATGCCCACGCGCTGCCCCAGGAACTTGCGCCACGTTTCCACATCCGGCGTGTTGTGCGGATGGCCCCACGCGATGAAGTAGAACGCGGTGCTCGTGTCGTCGCGCGGCACGTTGATGTTGGCGACGTTGTACTTGTTGTTCGGCGGAATGAGTGCGGTCGCCGGCGCCACGAACACCGTCGAGCGCACGTAATCCGTGGCCGCGGCATTGGTGATCGGCCGGCGAATGGCCGCATACCGGAAGCCGTATCCCGCGCGCTCGACCTGGAGGCGCGGCGCCTTGTCGGTCGACGGGCGCAGCCACGTCTTCTCCGTCGCTTCCGCGCTGCCCACGCGCGCGGGCACCATGTCGGACGAGTGCAGGCTCGAGCTGTGCGCGGAATCGATCGCGCCCTCGAGCACCTGCGCCCAGTTGCACGGGACGATCGCCTTCGCAACGCTCACGCGCGTGTCCTTCGTCGGCGCCCATTGCGGCGGACGAAACGCGGGCATCGTCTCCTTCGGCCCCATGTACGCCCACACGAAGCCGCCCCATTCCTCGACCGGATACGCCCTGTGCTTCACCTTCTGCGCCATCGTGCTCTCGGCCGGCTCCGACACCATCTCGATGACGTTGCCCTCGACGTCCATCTTCCAGCCGTGATACAGGCAGCGCAGCCCGCACTCCTCGTTGCGGCCGAAGAAGAGCGATGCACGCCGGTGCGGACAGAACTCGTCCATCACGCCGACGCGCCCGTCCGTGTCGCGAAAGACGACGAGCGGCTCGCCGAACATCTTCGCGCGTACCGGACTTCCGTCGGCCTCGCTCACTTCCTCGGACAGGCACACAGGCTGCCAGTGCCTGCGCATCAACTGTCCCATCGGCGCATCGCCCTCGATGCGGCACAACAGCTCGTTCTCTTCCCGGGTCAACATGCTCGTTCTCCTGACGCTGCGACCGCCACCTGGTGCTCGAGCTCGATTTCGCGGCCCGTGCGCGACGATTGCAGGATTGCAAGACAGACTTCCAGCGTGGCCATCGCCCACGCGCCCGAATGCGTCGCGGGACGCACGCCGGCGATGGCGTCGCAGAGCTCGTCGATCACCTCGCCGCGCGGAACGCCCGGCGGCGGCAGCGCGTCGAGCCACGTGCGTGCATCGTCGTACACCATCACGCCGTCCGGCAGCGGCCGCAGGTCGGCACGGTCGCACGAGGCGATGACCATGCCGAACTGGTTGTGCGCCACCGGCGCAGCGCTCGTCGACGACGTCTTCCCGTAAGCTCGGTTGTACTTCAACGCTTCCTCTTCCGCCGCGGACATGCCGCCGCGCAGCGCCGCGCGCGTCGCGCCGTATTTCGCGGGGTCCTTGGGGTGGCCCATCTCGCCGATCCAGCCGACGAGCTCGTCCGAGTCGAAGTGCGCGTACCCGCTGTACACGAGCGACGCGAACGTGCCGTCCGCGAAGGTGAGGTGCGCTGCGTACGCGCCCTCGGTCGGGCGCGACGCATCCCAGGCGCCGGTGTGCGCGCGCACGCTTCGCACGATGCCGCCGCCGAGCAGCCGCACGATGTCGACCTGATGCGCGCCCTGGCTGAACACGACGCCGCCGCCCTTCGCGGTGTCGAGCTCCTCCGGCCGGCGCGGGCGATAGAGGAAGTCCGTGAAGTTGAGCGCGGTGATCATGCGCACGCCGCCGTAGGTCCCACTCGCGATGAGCTCGCGCGTGCGCGCGAACGGCAGGTCGAACCCGTGGCTGTGGCCGACCACCAGGGTGGTGCCCGCCGATGCCGCGGCGTCGATCATCGCCTGGCATTCGGCGAGGCTGATCGCCATCGGCTTCTCGACGAGCGCGTGCTTGCCGCGTGCTGCCGCGGCGACGACGTTGTGCGCGTGCAGCTCGTGCGGCGTGGCGATGTACACCGCGTCGACGTTGCGGTCTTCGCACATCGCCTCGACCGTCGCGTACGCGCGCCCGCCAAACTCGCGCTCGAACTCACGGCGCGCTTCCTCGCGCGGATCGGACGCGGCGACGAGCTCGATGCGCGGATGCGCGACGAAGGTCGGCAGCATGAGCATGAAGGCGCGGCCGAGTCCCGCGGCGCCGATGCGCAATGGCGCCTGGTCGTTATTCATGCGCGATCGTCAGCTCGGGCGACTGCGCGCGCGACACGCACACCATGATGTTGGTGAGCCGCTCCTCGTCCGTCAGCACGAGGTCGCGGTGGTCGGCAATGCCGGCGAGGAGCTTCATGCGGCAGGTGCCGCACGTGCCGCTCTCGCACGAGCTCGGGATGCGATGGCCGCGGGCGCGCAGCGCCTCGAGGATCGAGGTGGTCGCGGGAACGTCGATCGACTCGCCGAGAAAGTGCACCACGAACGGCTTGTCGTCCAGGACGCGCGCGGTCTTGCGCGAGGCGAAGTCCTCGAAGTGCACGGCCGACGACGGCCAGTGCCCGGTCATGTCGCGCACGGCGTCCATCAGCCCTTTCGGGCCGCAGCAGTAGACGTGGCCTTTGGGCTTCTCGAGCACGGGCCACAGGTCGAGCGCGCGGTCGGGATCGCCGTTGTCGTGGTGCACGATCACCTTGCCGCGAAACTCGGGCGCGGCAAGCTCCTCGCGATACGCGGTCATCGACGGGTCGCGGCTGAGGTAGTAGAGCTTCCAGGGGCGGTCGCTCGTGTTGGCGAGGTGACGGATCATCGAGCGCACCGGCGTGATGCCGATGCCGCCCGCGATGAACGTGTAGCTCGGCGCATTCTCCTTGAGCTCGAACTCGTTGCGCGGCGGCGACGCGAAGAGCACGTCGCCCACCTGGATCTCGTCGACCATGCTGATCGACCCGCCGCGGCCGTCCGGCTCGCGCTTCACGGCGATCGCGTAGTGATCACGGTCCTGCGGCGCGTTCGACAGCGAGTACCGGCGGGTGGCCCCGTTCGGCGCCTGGATGAGGATGTGCGACCCCGGCGTGAACTCCGGCAGCTCCGCACCGTCCGCCTGGACCAGCGTGAACTGCCGGATGTCCTGCGCCACCATCTGCGCGTCCTGCACGCGCAGGCGCAGGGTCAGGTCGGGATTGAGCGGCTCGTCCATGCTCGCGTAGCGTAGCCGCCGCACTCACTCCGGCTTGATGCCCGCCGCGTCGATCGCCTTGGCCATGCGCGCGTTCTCGTCCGCGATCGCCTTCGCGTAATCGTCCGAGCCGCCGCCGACCGCTTCGATGCCCGATCCTGCGAGCTGCTTCTGCGCCTCGGGCGTCTTCGTCACGGCAACCACGTCGGCCGCGATCTTGTCCATGATCGCTTTCGGCGTACCCGTGGGCGCGAGGATGCCGACGATGGGCGCGAAGTCGAAGCCGGGGATCGTCTCGGCGACGGCCGGCACGTCGGGCGCTTGCGGCGAGCGCTTCGCGCTGTTGGTCGCGAGGAGCTTCACGCGGTTGTCCTTCACGAATCCCGCCAGCGACGGATATGCCGACCACAACACCTCGACCTGCCCGCCCACCAGTGCCGGCACCGACTGGCCCGTGCCCTTGAACGGGACGTGCACCATGTCGAGCTTGTACTCGGACTTGATCGCTTCCATCGTCAGGTGGTGCGTGCTGCCGATGCCTGACGAGCCGTAATTGACCTTGCCGGGATTCGCCTTCGCGTAAGCGACGAGATCCTTCAGCGAGCTGGCCGGCAGGTTCGGGACCGCTGCGAGGAAGAGCGGCGCGCGTGCGATGAGCGCGACGGGAACGAAGTCCTTGGACGGGTTGTAGTCGAGCTTCGCGTAGATCTTCGGATTGATGGAGAACATCGACCCGTCGGTCACGAGGAACGTGTAGCCGTCGGGCGGGCTGTTGGACATCGCCGCCGCTGCCACCGCGCCGTTGGCGCCCGGACGGTTCTCGACGATCACCGATTGCCCGATCCTGTCCTGCAGGCGCTGCGCGATGACCCGCGCCACCGTGTCGGGCAATCCGCCCGGCGCATACGGCACCACGAAGCGGATCGACTTGCTCGGATATCCCGCGGGCACTTGCGCGAGAGCCGACGTCGCCGGCACGCCCAAGCCGAGGCACGCCACCGCAAGGAACAACCCGCGCATCACGATGCGGCGTTGCAGGACCATCGATTTCCTCCGTTCGTTGGCGCCCTCTCGCATGGGGCGCATCGATCAGTATAAGACGCGGCGCCTAGTGAACCCGGTAGCGATCGAGCGTCGCCCGGTCGACCTCCACGCCGAGTCCCGGACGTGTCGGCACCTCCACCCACCCCCCGACCTGGCGCACCGGCTCGGCGACGAGCTGCTCGCGGAACGGATGCGACGACCGATCGAATTCGAGGATCGGCTCCTGCGCATGGATCGAATGGTGCGCGTTGGGCAGCGCCGCGATGACCTGCAGCGAAGCGGCCTGCGCGATGGCCGATCCCCAGACGTGCGGATTCACCTGCACGCCGTGCGACTGCGCGAGCGCTGCGATGTGGCGCATGGCGGTGATGCCGCCGCACGACCCGACGTCGGGCTGCGCGATGTCGACCGCGTTCGCGGCCAGCAATTCGCGAAAGCCGTAGAGCGTGTGCTCGTTCTCGCCGCCGGCAATGGGTGTCGCGAGCTTGCTGCGCAACTCCGCGTAGCCGCGCAGATCCTCGGGAACCACCGGCTCCTCGTACCAGCGCAGGTCGTACTCGTCGAGCGCGCGGCCGAGTCGCAGCGCTTCCGCGCGTCCGTATGCGTGATTGGTGTCGACCATCAAGCGGATCGGCTTGCCCTGGATCGCGCGCGCGATCTCGCGCATGCACGCCATGTCGTCGTCGACGCCATACCCGAGCTTGACCTTCATGAGCGCGAAGCCCGCCTCGAAGTGGCGAAGCGCTTCCTCCGCGAGACGCTGCGCCTCGCCCTGCCCGCGAATGCGGTAGAAGCCCGTCGCATACGGCTGCACGCGCGTGCGAAAGGCGCCGCCGAGCAACGCGTGAACCGGCGCGCCGCGCACCTTGCCTGCGATGTCCCACAACGCGATGTCGATCGCGCTGATCGCGGCGATCACGGATCCCTTGCGCCCGTAGTCGCGCGTCATGTGGTACATGCGGTGCCACAGGACTTCGGTGTCGAGCGGATTGGCGCCCACGACCAGCGGCGCCAGCGCGCTCTCGATGACCGCGGCCGCGATCTGCGGCGGCTCGAGGCCTTGCGCGAAGGCCTCGCCCCAGCCGGTCACGCCGTCGTCGGTGATCAACTCGACCAGCGTGGCCGATCGCTGCCTGACCCACCCCTGCGAGAACGCGAACGGCTCGGCAAGCGGACTTGCGAGCACGTGGATGCGGACGTCGGCGATGCGCATGCGCGCGCGCTACTCCTTGATGCCCGCGTCGGTGATGATCTTGCCCCACTTCGCGGTCTCGCTCCTGACCATCGCGCCCAACTGCTCGGGCGTGCTGGTGCGCGCCTCCACGCCCTGCGCGAGCAGCTGCTTCTTCATCTCGGCGCTCTGCATGACCTTGCCGATCTCCGCGTTCAGCTTCGCGACTACCGCGGGCGGGGTGCCGTTGGGCACGAAGATGGCGAGCCAGCCGTTCGCCTCGAAGCCCGGGAACCCGGACTCCGCGACGGTCGGCACGTCCGGCAGCGCGGGACTGCGCGCAGCCGACGTCACCGCGAGCCCTTTCACCTTGCCGCCCTGGATGTGCGGCATGCCGGACGCGATCGACAGCGCCGCCATCGGAATGTGGCCGCCGAGCAGATCGGTGATCGCGGGCGACGCGCCCTTGTAAGGCACCTGCACCGCCTTGAAGTTGCCCGCGTTCTGCAGGAGCTCGACGGCGAGGTGCGTGAACGTGCCGTAGCCGGCGGTGCCATACGTGAGCTTGCCGGGATTCGCCTTCGCCTCGGACACCCAGTCGCCGAGCGTGTTGTACTTGGAGCCCGTCGCCGCCATGAACAGGAACGGCGAGCTCGCGACCTGGATCACCGGGGTCAGGTCCTTCACCGGATCGACGATGCCGGTGCGCTGCACCGCGGGCGCGATCACCATGTTGTCGACCTGGCCCATCACCATGTCGTAACCCTCGTTGCGGGCCTTGGCCGCTTCCTGCAGGCCGATCATGCCGCCGGCGCCCGCCTTGTTCTCGACCACGACTGTCCACCCGGTTTGCTTGGACAGCTCCTGCGCGACGAGGCGCGACACGGCGTCGGTGCCGCCGCCCGGCGGGAACGGAACGATGAGACGGATGGGGCGCGACGGATAGTCCTGCGCACAAAGCGGCGCGGCAAGCACGACGGCGGCGAGCGCCGCCACGACGAAGCGAAACATCGAAGTTCCTCCTGTAGCGATGACTGATCAGCCTTGCGCCCGTCGCGCGCCCTCGAGCGCGTACTTGCGAAGCCGCGGGCCCGCCTTCATCACCTGTCCCGGCAACTGGCGGCCGATGACGGACTCTACACGACGCGCGACGCCGATCAACGCGTCGAGGTCGATTCCCGTGTCGAACCCCGATTCCTCGAGCAGGTAGACCAGGTCCTCGGTGCAGATGTTGCCGGTGGCGCCGGGCGCGAACGGGCAGCCGCCGAGTCCGCCGATCGACGACTCGTACTCGCGCACGCCGAGGTCGAGGCCGGTCATCACGTTGGCAAGACCGACGCCGCGCGTGTTGTGGAAGTGGAGCGCGATCGGGAGCGACGGATACCGCTCGGCGACCGCCTGGACCAGCCGGGCGACGGTCGGCGGCGTCGCCATGCCCGTCGTGTCGCCGAGCGTCAGCGCATCCACGCCCAGCTTCGCGTAGTGGTCGACGACGCGCATAGCGGCGTCAACGGGCACCTCGCCCTCGAACGGGCAGCCGAACGCGCAGGCGACCGCGCCCCGCACGTGCACCTTGCCGCGCACGATGGCCGCGACTTCGTCGACGTTCGCAAGCGACTCGTCGATCGACGCATTGAGGTTGGCGCGGTTGTGCATCTCGCTCGCCGACACGAAGCACACGATCTCGTCCACACCCGCACCGAGCGCACGCTCGGCGCCGCGCGCGTTGGGCGCCAGCGCCGCGATGCTCGCGTCCTTGCGCCGCGTGAGGAGCGACAGCATCTCGTGCGCATCGGCAAGCTGCGGCACCGCCCGCGGGCTCACGAACGACGTGGCCTCGATGTGGCGTACGCCTGCGGCGATCAGGGCATCGATGATTTCCGCCTTGACCGCCGTGTCGATGAATCGCTCTTCCGACTGGAAGCCGTCGCGGGTGCCGACTTCGGTGACGCGGACGCGGGGACGTTCGCGCGATGGGGTTGCATAGTCCATGACCGATTCCTCAGGCAATTCTTCGCTCGTGCATCGAGCCGATCTCCTGGTCGTCGAAGCCGAGCTCGCGCAGGACGTCGTCCGTGTCCGCGCCGAGCACCGGCGGCGGCCGATGCACGACGCACGGGTCCTTCGGTGAACTTGATGGGGAAGCCCAGCACGTCGAGCTTCCCGTGCACCGGATGGTCGATCGTGATCTGCATCTGCTGGTGACGGATCTGCGGGTCCTCGAATACCTCCGGCAGGCTCATCACGCGGCCGCACGGCACGCCTGCCGCATTGAGCACGCCGACCCAGTGCTCGATCGGTTGCTTGCCGATCCGTTCGTTGACGATCGCGTTGATCGCCGTGCGCCGCTCGAAGCGCCCGGCATTGGTGTTGAAATCGGGATGGTCCTTCAGGTGCGAAAGGCCGAGCGCGTCGAGGAGCTTGACGTACACCATGTCGTTGGACGGTGCGATCGCGACCTGCCCATCCTTCGCGTCGAACAGGCCGTACGGCGCGACGAGACCGTGGTCGTTGCCCGTGCGCGGCGGCTGCTCGCCCGTGCCGAAGTAGTGCGCCGAAAGGAACGCGAGGTTCGCCACCATGCCGTCGACGAGGCTGGTCGCGACCTCCTCGCCCTTGCCGGTGCGCTCGCGCCGCACGAGGGCCGCGCAGATGCCCATCGCCGCATACGCGCCGGCCACGAGGTCGGAGATGGGCGGACCCGCGCGCATCGGCGCCTGGCCCGCGTCGCCGTTCACGCTCATGAACCCGCTCATCGCCTGCGCGATGAAGTCGAACGCGGGCCGGTCGCGGTACGGCCCGTCGAGGCCGAATCCGGTGATGTGGGCGGACACGATGTCGGGCTTGATCGCCTCGAGCTCGGCGCGCGAGAGCTTCATCTTCTCCATGACGCCGGGCCGGTAGTTGTCCATCACGACGTCGGCGGTCGCGATGAGCTTGTGCAGCACCGCCATGCCCGCAGCGCTGCGCAGGTCGAGCGTCATCGAGCGCTTGTTGCGGTTGAACGAGGCGAAGTAGAGGCTGTAGCCGTTGTGCAGCACGCCCTGCTTGCGCACCGGATCGCCCTCCGCCACGTCCTCGATCTTGATGACGTCGGCGCCCATGTCCGCGAGGAACATCGAGCAGAACGGCCCCGAGAGGATGCGCGAGAGGTCGACGACGCGAATGCCGGAGAGCTGCATGGCAGGATTTTAAGCCGCGCTGGCCGGTGCGGCTGCCGTACGGCGCACGGCCCAGGAGTGCGCGGACGTGTGCACGTGGCTGCGCATGCGGTCGATCGCACGCTGCGCGTTGCCCTCGACGAGGGCGTCGATGATGTCCTGGTGCTCGTCGGCCACGCGCTTCCTGTAGCTCATCGCGAAATCGTTCGTCGACGACATCTGCGTCGCGCGAAGCGCTTCGTTGAGGATGCGCAGCACCGGGCTCATGGCCGCTTCGTTGATGACCGCATGGAAGCGGCCCGCCTCGACCAGAAAGCGGTCCCGGTCGGCGATGTGCTCGCGCAGGCAGTTCACCGAATCCTGCATGATCGCGAGATGCCGCGGACTGATGCGCGGTACCGCGCGCATGAGCGCCGCGACTTCCATGTCCTCGCGCGCGGCCAGGACGTCGAGCATCGACGCGCCCTCGAGGAGCAGGACGGTGGTGATCGCGGCGCCCAGGTCCGCGGGCTGCGGCTTGCGGACGAACGCCCCGCCGGCCGCCCCCGCCCTGACCTCGACGACGCCGCGGCTTTCGAGGAGGCGCAGCGCTTCGCGCAACGTGCCGCGGGCGCGGCCGGTGTCCGCGAGCATCTGCCGCTCGGGCGCGAGACGCGTTCCCGGCGCGAGGTTGCGATCCACGATGTAGCCCAGGATCTCGTCGGCGAGCTGCTCCGATGCTTTCTTGGGCCGGCGCGCGGCCGCGACGTGACGCGCGAGCGGCGTAGGGTCGCGCCGCGCCGTCATGCGTCGGGTTCCTCGATCGTGATGGCGCGGGCCGGGCACAGCTTCGCGGCCTTGCGCGCCGCCTCGTGGAGTGCGGGCGGCGGCGTGGCATCGAGCAGGATCACGAGGCCCCTGTCGTCCTGGTCGAAGATCTGCGGCGCGACCAGCACGCACTGGCCGGCGCCGATGCAGAGGTCCTCGTCGACCGCTACCTTGAACGTGCTCATGACCAGGCCACCGGCAGGTTGTGCACGCCGTAGATCTGCATGTCGTCCTTGAACCGGATCTCGCCCTCCCTCGCCGCGACGCGCAGGTTCGGCATGCGCTGCAGCAGCAACGGAAAGACGACCTGCAGCTCGATGCGCGCCAGCATCTGGCCCAGGCACTGGTGGATGCCGAAGCCGAAGGCCAGGTGGTGCGACGCGTCGCGGCGCACGTCGAGGCGGTCGGGGTCGTCGAACATCGCCGGGTCGCGGTTGGCGGCAGGGTTGAGCGCGAACACGCCCTCGCCCTTGCGGATGAGCACGCCGGCGATCTCGACGTCCTCCAGCGCGACGCGTCGCGGCGCGAACTGGACGGGGCTCACGTAGCGCAGGAGCTCCTCGATGGCGCCGGGCACGACCTCCGGGTCGTCGCGCACCGCGGCCGCCTGCTCCGGGTGATCGAGGAGGAGCAGCGTGCCGAGCCCGATCATGTTGGTCGTCGTGTCGTGGCCCGCGCGCAGGATCATGGCACCCACCTCCGCGAAATCCTCGCGCGAGAGGTTGCCCGTGCGCACGTGCTCCGCAACGATCCGGCTCACGAAGTCGTCCCCGGGCGCTTGCTCCTTGCGCTCGATCAGTTGCAGGAAATAGCCCGCGAGCTCGCGCGCCTTGCGCTCGGCCTGGTCGGGCGTCTGCGTCAGCCCATGCCGCGCCGCTGCGCATTCCATGATGAAGACGTGGTCCTCGTAGGGCGAGCCCACCAGGTCGCACATGACCAGCGACGGAAAGGGCACGGCCATGTGCGCCACGAGATCCGCCGGCTGCGCCATCGTCAGGAGGTCGTCGATCAGACGGTTGGCGATGGCTGCGATCTTCGGACGCAGCGCCATCATCCGCCTGGCGCTGAACTCGTTGGTGAACATGCGCCGGTAGTGGTCGTGTCGCGGATTGTCCATGCCGACGAAGGCGCGCTCGTTCCGGTCGACGACCACCCGTGCCGCGGTGACTGCGGGGAAGCCGGGATTGGCGAACTCGCCGCTGAAGCGCGGGTCGGCCACCACCGCGCGCACGTCGTCGTAGCGCGTGAGGAGCCACGCGCGGCGCCCGTCCCAAAGCGACACCGGGTACACCGGCCGGGTGGCGCGGGCGCGGGCGTATTCGGCCGGCGGCTGCGTCGGATCGGTCCGGCGAAACGGAAACCGCGGCAGGGGGGCGAAGTCCTCGTGCATCCCATATATGATAATGATTCAGCCGCCCGGTGCAATAGGCGAGACGGCTGGCAGAACCCCGACATGATCATCATTCGGGCACCCGGAAGCGGCCGCACAGTGCGGTATGATCGAGCATCGTCGGCGCATGTGCCGCCGGCCGAAGGAGGCTCATGACCGCGCAACTGTCGGCCGGCATCATCGCCGCGACCGTGCAGCCGTTCACGGAGAACGGCGCCATCGATTGGGAAACGACGCACCGCTACGTCGCGCAGGTCGCGCAAGCGCGCCCCGCAGCGATCGCCATCAACATGGCGGTCGGCGAAGTGAGCTCGCTCGACGAGAGCGAGCAGCTCGAGAACGTGCGCCGCTGCAAGGCGACGATCGCGGGCGCGTGCCCGCTGCTCGCGGGCTTGAGCGTGACGAACACGCGCGCCGCGACGGACCTGTCGCGCAAGCTCGTCGATGCCGGCGCCGAAGGCATCGTGGTCTTCCCCCCGGTGCCCGCGTTCCTGGGCGGCGTCACCATCCCGATGATCGAGGACTACCACGGCGCCGTCGCGCGAAGCGCTCGCGTGCCGATCGTCGCCTTCCAGAACAACATCGCGGCCTACCCGCGGGGCGCGATCATCGCACTGTCGAAGATCGACGGGGTGGTGGCCATCAAGGAAGCCTCCTTCAGCGTCGACAACACGCTCGCCAACATCGAGGAAGCCGCGGCGGCGCCGCGCAAGATCGGCGTGCTCACCGGCAGCGACACGTTCATCCTCGAGGCGATGCTGATGGGTTGCGACGGCGCCCTGATCGGATTCGCGGCGACCGCGACCGCCGCGATCGTGCAGATGCAGCAGCACGCGGCGGCCGGACGCGCGACCGAGGCGTACGCGTCGTGGAACAAGCTGGGACCGCTCGCGCGCATCTGCTGGCGCGCGCCGCTGCGCGACTACCGCGTGCGCATGAAGTACGTGCTGGTCAAGCAGGGCGTCCTGCGCAACACCTTCGTGCGCGCGCCATTCCCCGCGCTGACGGACGAGGATCGCCGCGACATCGACATGGCCTTCGAGCGCTTCGGGCTCGGCGACCCGCGCTTCCTGCCGGCAGGTCGGGCATGAACGTCTTCATCCGCATCTTCGCGCTCCTCGCGGTCTCGTTCGCCTGCCATGCGCAGGACGTCTATCCCGGCAGGCCCGTCCGTCTCATCGTGCCCTACCCGCCCGGCGGCGTCGGCGACGCGGTCGCGCGCATGATCGCCCCCGGATGGAGCGCTGCGCTGAAGCAGCCGATCGTCATCGAGAACCGCGGCGGCGCCGGCAGCAACATCGGCCTCGACGCGGTCGCCAAGTCGGCGCCCGACGGCTACACCATCGCGCTGTTCGATACCGCGCTCGCGACGAACCCGTCGCTGTATCCGTCGATGCCGTTCGACGCCCAGCGCGACCTGGTACCGATCTCGCTCATCGCTCGCGGCCCGCTCGTGCTCGTCGTCAATCCCGCTTTCCCTGCGAAGACGGTCGGCGAGCTGGTCGCGATGGCGAAGTCCAAGCCCGGCACGATCACCTACGCATCGGCCGGCAACGGCACGCCGGTGCACCTCGCGGCCGAGATGCTCAAGACGTCGGCGGGCATCGACCTCGTGCACGTCCCCTACAAGGGCGCCGGTCCCGCGGTCACCGACGTGCTGGGCGGACAGGTGCCCGTGCTGTTCGCCGTGCCCGGCACCGCCATCCCGCACATCAACGCGGGGAAGTTCCGCGCGATCGGCATCACCGGCGACACGCGCTTCAAGTCGTTGCCCAACGTCCCGACGTTCGCCGAGCAAGGCGTCCCGGGCGTGGACGGCACGATCATCATCGGGTTCGCGGCGCCCGCGAAGACGCCGCGCGCGATCGTGACGCAGCTCCACGACACGCTCACCAAGGTGCTTGCGACGAGCGAAGTCGCCGACAAGCTCAACGACTTCGGCTTGACGGTGGTGGCGGCGGATCCCGAGCGATCCGCGAAGCTCGTGGCCGACGAGACCGCGCTGTGGGCGAAGGTGGTGAAGAATGCGGGCGTGAAGCTCGAGTAATCAGCTCTCGTTGTGCGCCACGTTGATGCGACGGCGCGTCCGCGCTTCGACGTCGTAGATGTTGAAGTCGCTCATCATGCGGCCGTACAGGTGCAGGCTGACCGCGCGCGGCCGCTCGGCCGGCACACCGGTCAGGTGAATGTGATCGGGGTTCGGCACGAAGCTCGTGACCGCGCCGTGCTGCAGCAGGATCGTGCCGCCGCGCGCGAGGTCGATCTCGCTGTCGGCGCCACGGTCGGGTGACAGGCGAACGTAGCTCCGTTCCTCGAGCACGCCCTCCATCACGCCGACGATGCCCCAGCTGCCGTGGTCGTGCACCGGCGTCCATTGACCGGGCAGCCACACGATCGAATACAGCGACAGGCTGTCGTCGGGCGCTTCGTAGATGAGGTTGCGCGAGTAGCCTTCCGGGCTGCTGCGGTAGTGCTGCGGCAGGAGAAACGTCCTGTCCCGCTCGAGCAGGTCGAACATCAGCGGTGCGAGCGCGAGCACGCAGTCGGCGGGCTCGGCAAGCTCGCGGCTGCGTGCAGTGGCGCGCGAGATGAAGGTGTCGAGATGGGAGGAGGCCATGGGTCGACGCGGCCGTCTAGGCGATGCCCGACAGCCACTCGAGCGCGTTGAGCTCCGAGGCATCGACTTCCAGCGTCAGGCCGAACCGCGCGGCGACCACGACCCCGAATTTCTCGGGATGGATGTATTCGGGATGGACGACGAGCGCCACGGCCACCATGCTCTTCGCTTCCTGTGCCCAATCCTCCGCCATCAGGAACCGGTCGACGAGGGACGGAATGCGAACCCCGACCAGGCCGGTTGCGTTCACGAGCAGCTTCTGCGAGGCGCTCCCGGCGACAGTGCGCGATCGCGCTGCCGATCATGTCGACCGCTTCGACGAGAGAGCACTGGCCGCACGGACGGAACTGGCAGACGCCATCCTTGACCTCGAGGTGCGCGAGCATCGACGACATCGTTTAGCTGCGAGGGATCAGGCTTCGGCGTTGTGGCATACCGCTTCGAAGTTATGCCCGTCGGGACCAATGACAAAGGCGCCGTAGTAGTTCGCGTGGTAGTGCGGCCTGAGCCCGGGAGGTCCATTGTCCTTGCCGCCCGCTGCAAGCGCGGCAGCGTGGAACTCGCGAACCTGCGCGCGGCTGGTCGCGGCAAACGCGACGTGAATCGGCCCGGGGTTCGCCCCGAAAGAACCAAACCAGAGCTGTCCTTCACCCGGCCGGCCGACCATCGCCCAGCCTTCGCCTTCCTTGGTGACGCCAATGCCGAGCGGCTGCAAAGCCTTCGACAGGAACGCCTTCGCCTCGTTGAAATTCGAGACGTTGAATCCGATGTGATCGAAGACCATGACGATGCCTCCCGCGATGGCTGCGAGTTTAACGCGGAAGCCGCTCTCGGCTGCGCGGGCCTGCGTGCGCCCAACGGGCGGACTGGCCGCGCCAGCTAGCGACCGCGTCCCTCACGCCACACCATCACCGCGAGCACCGTCGCGGCGATGAAAGCGACGACGCTGGCCCACAGCGGAACGGCGAGCCCGTTGATCGTGACTTCCCAGCCAGCGACGACGCGAATCAGCTGCAGCAGTGCGACGAGCGCGAATACGACGACGGCGACCGTAGTGAAGGGCTTCACGAGGACCTCGACATCGTCGACGAATGGCGACGATGCAGACACGCTACCTCCCGTGGCGCCATCGCGTCAATCCGCGCCTAGGACTTCACCGCCCCCGCCGTCAGCCCCGCCACGAGATACCGCTGCAGCGCGATCACCAGCGCCAGGACCGGCACGAGCTGCACGGTGGCGGCCGCGAAGATCACGCCCCACTGCACGCCCTCCACCGTTCCGAGCATCTCGCCGATCACGACCGGCGCCGTCTTCGCGTTGCGCGTGGTGAAGATCAGCGCGAACACGTATTCGTTCCACGCGAAGACGACGACGAAGATCGCCACCGCGACGATGCCGGGCACGACGAGCGGCAGCACCACGCGCCACAGGATCGCGATCAGTCCGGCGCCGTCGACCGCCGCCGCCTCCTCGAGCTCGACCGGCAGCTTCGCGACGAAGGCGCGCATGATCCACGTGCCGAGGCTCACGTAGAAGGCGGCGTAGAGCAGGATCGAGCAGCATGTGGGTGTCGTTGAGGCGCAGCGCGTTCAGCACCGGGAACAGCGGCACGGTGATGATGATCGGCGGCAGCATGCGCGCGGCCAGCATCCCGAACGCCGTCGCCGGACAGGAAGCGGTTGCGATAGCGCGCGTAGACGTAGCCGGCCAGCGTGGACGCGGCGATCGCGAGAAGCGTCGTCGCCGACCGCGACCATGAGGCTGCTCGCCGAGCGCGCGGAAGAAGCCGGGATACTCGCGCCACAGCACGGCGTAGTTGTCGAGCGTGGGCGTGAACACGAACGTCGGCGGCACCTCGAAGATCTCGCTCGGCGTCCTTGAACGAGGACAGCACGACGAGCGGATCGGGAACGCCGACCACGCGAGCGCCAGCGCGACCAGCGCGAGGCGCGCGATGCCGCCGGCGCTGCGCCTACGCACCACGCCGCACCTCGACGTACATCCGGCGCAGGTACGGGAATCGCGATCACGCAGCGACATCAGCAGCATGACCCAGCCGGTCGCCGACGCCATGCCGAACTGGTGGTACTTGAACATCTCGCGGTAGAGGTAGATGGCGAGCACCTCGGACAAGCGCGCCGGCCCGCCCTCGGTCAGCAGCCAGACCTCGGCGAACGTGCGGATCGCGAAGATGTAGCGGAACAGCACCGCGATCAGGATCGCCGGCATGATGAGCCGCAGCGTGATCAGGCGGAACTGCTGCCAGTCGCTGGCGCCGTCGATGCGCGACGCCTCGAGCACGTCCTTCGGCACCGTCGTCAGCGCCGCGTAGAGAATGAGGAACGTGAACGGCAGGTGATGCCAGATCGCGATCGTGCCGGCGAGGAACAGCGTCGCGACGGGATTGGTGCTCCACTCGAGCTGCGGCAGCCCCAGCGCGGCCGAGGAGCTGCGACACCATGCCGACGTCCGGCTCGAACATGTAGCGCCACATCACGATGCCGCTGCTCTCGGTGATGGCGTACGGCGCGAGGATGACCGCGATGATGAGCGCCTTGCCGCGGCACCGGCCCGGACAGCAGGACGGCGAGCCCGAGGCCGAGCGCACCTCGACGTAGACGATGGCGTTGACGACGAAGAACGTGTTCCAGAACGCGCGCCAGAAGATCCGGTCGCCGAAGAGCTGCGCGTAGTTGGCGAATCCCACGAACGTCGATTCCTGCCCGTAGGTCGACGTCGTTGAAGCTGAGCCATCCGACGTAGATCGCCGGAAGACGAGGAACGCGAGCAGCAGCACGAGCGTCGGCGACACCATCGCGTAGTGCAGCGCGCGAACGCCGGTCCCGCGCGCGTCGCCGTACGCGCGCGCGTTGGCAGCGTCGCCACGTGCCCGGCTGCGCGCGCTACGTCGGAAGCAGCGGCGTGCACGCGCTTCTTCACCTCGGCCATCGCCGCCTGCGGCTCCTTGGTGCCGAGCATCGCGTTGCCGAGCTCCTCGATGAAGATGTCCATCGCCTTGGCGGAATTGGCGAAGCCCGGCACCACGAGCCGCGCGCTGCCGAGCGCCTGCTTCTCCGCCGCCGCGTAGGGAATCAGCGCCTTCACCTTCGCGTCGTCGTACGCCGACGGCCGCACCGGACCGTTGCCGTTGAGCGTCTCGGCGACCGTGCTCTCGGGCAGCGGACAGCTGCTTGATGAGGCTCCACGCCTTGTCCTTGTTGCTTCGCGTTGCGTCGGGATCGCCATCGCCCACACCGACGTCTTCGCCGGCATCGGCTTGCCGTCGACGCCGAGCGGAAGCGCGACCACCGCGATCTTGCCCGGATACTTGCGTCGCCTTGGGGTCGTTGTAGTTGAGGTAGCGGTTGAACGGATTGTTGGTCATCGCGCCGCGGCCCTGCTGCATGAACGTCGTGACGTCCTCCGTCTTGAGGTTCATCGAGTTCTTCGGCAGCACGCCCTTCTTGTAGAGGTCGCACAGCGACGGTGACGCCGCGCACCGCGGCGGGCTGGTCGATCACGATCTTGTAGTCGGACGTGATGAAATCGCCGCCGAAGCCGCGGATCCAGTCGATCGGCGTTGCAGGGTCGTCGAAGTTCATCACGAGGCCGTACACCTGCACGCCGTCGGCGCGCTTGAACGTGAGCTTCTCGGCGAGCGCGACCGCCTGCTCCACCGTGCGCGGTGGCTCGGCCACACCCTTCTCGGCGAAGAACTCGGTGTTGTAGTGCAGGCCGTGCGTCGCGTGACGAAACGGAATCGCCGTGAGCTTGCCGCCGAACGTGTGCGCGGCGATCATGCCCGCGGGGATCTCCGCGAAGTCGGGAATCGGATCCTTGGCCTGCCACGTCCGCAGGTCCTCGAACAGACCCGGCGAACTGCGGACCGGTGTAGCGGTCGAGGATGAACACGATGTCGGCATTGCCTTCGGCGAGGCTCGCTTCCTTGAACGCACGCTCGTTCGCCGCCTCGACGCCGAAGGTCAGCCACTCGACGTCCACACCCTGCTTCGCGCGCCACGCGCGCGGTGACGTCGCCTCCCGCGCCGGTCGTCGCGGCCGCCTTGTGCACGGCGTGCGCCGATGATCGTCATGCGATCGGCGGCGTATGCCGCGGCGTCGCGGCGAACGGACCGGCCACCGCCGCGGCGATGCCGCGACAGCGCCTTCAGAATGCCTCTGCGTGATTGCATCGTCATCCTCCTTCGATCGTCAGCGAGTCGCCCTCGGCGATGCGGGCGGTGAATGCTACTTGCGCCGCGTGCGGCGACGGCCGCGTCGGGCGCGGCGAGCTCCTGCCGCTCGAGCACGAAGTCGCGCGCCGCGGCGATGTGACGCTTCCATGCTCGCCATCGCCTGCTCGGGCTCGCGCGGCGGATCGCCTCGAACACCGCGACGTGCTCGTCGTGGATGCGCCGCGCGCGCTCCGGCATGTCGTCGTCGCCGAACGTCGTGACGGTCGAGCCGCTCGGCGCCGATGAAGTTCGGGATCATCTCGACCGTCTTGAGATAGAACGGATTGTGCGTCGCCCGCGCCACGGCGCGATGGAAACTCGAAGTTGAGGTCGGCGAGCAGGTGGTAGCACGCCGTCGTCGAGCGCCGTCGCCGCGCGATCGAGCGTGCGCGTCGAGGTCGGCGAGGTCGGACGCGCTCGCGCCGCTCGCGCGGCCATCGCCGCGGTCGCCGCACTCGACCGTGATGCGGAATTCGTACGAGCGCAGCAGATCGGACACGGTGCGGATCGGCGGGATACGCGTGCAGCGCCGGGCGCCTCGCCGCGCACGACGACGTTGCCCGATCCGCGCTGCGAGCGGACGTAGCCTTCGCTCCTTGAGCCTGCGCGAGCGCGTCGCGGATCACCGGCCGCGAGACGCCGAAGCGCGTGCGAGCTCGCCCTCCGGCGGCAGCTTGCAGCCCTTCGGAAATTCGCCGCGCGCGATCAGGCGAAAGAGCTGCTCGTGGACGATGTCGGCGAGCCTGCGCGGCGCGCGCAGCGCCGGCGCGGCGCCTCCGCCGTGGCGGCGACCGATGCTGTCCGACCATCACTGCGGCCGCTCGCCGAGCGTGGTCAGGCGATGCATGCGGCGCCGGCCCTGCCCGGCGAACGCGTCGCGGCGATGCATCGTGCAGCGGTTGTCCCAGACGATGAGATCGCCCACCTGCCACTCCTGCGTCCACACGTCCTCGGGACGCGCCGCGTGCGACCACAGGAGGTCGAGCATCGCCTCGCTCTCCGCCAGCGGCAGACCCGGGATGTAGGCGCCGAAGCGCCGGCCGAGGTAGAGCGCCTTGCGCCTGCGATTCCGGATGCGTGCGCACGACCGGATGCTGCGGTCCCGGCAGCTCGCGCGGATCGCTCGTCTTGATGTCGCGATAGCCGGGCCGCGGGATGCCCTGCGCCGTGTGGCTCTCCTGGTGCTTGATCTTGAGGCGCGCGATCTTGCTGCTTGACGTCGTCCGACAGGCGCTCGTACGCGTTGTACATGTTGGCGAAGCTCGTGTTGCCGCCGGTGGGCGGCACCTCGCGCGCAAGCAGGAAGGTGTAGCCCGACGGCCGCTCGACGAAGCCCTGGTCGGTGTGCCAGTTGAGCTCGCCGTCGCCGTGGTCGCCGACGGGCTTGCCGTCGACGGTCACGTTGGACACGACCGTCATCTTCGGCGAATCCGCGACGTACACGTCGCGCGACTTGCTGAAGTCCGGCGAGCCCTCGAGATCGCCGAAGCGCTCCGCGAGCCGCGTGAACGCGACGTCGTCGAGCTCGTACCCGCGCAGGCGGATGACGAGCCGGTCGCGCAGTGCGCGCTCGAGCGCGCCGATGTCGGCGGAACCGGGCGTCGCGAGGTCGACGCCTTCGACGTCGGCACCGAGCGCGGCGGGCGTGGGACGGATGCGGGGTTCGGCGAGGGACGTGGCCATGGCGGCGGCACCGGTTGCATGCGGTGTGCGAAGGCTACCGCCTCGGCGCGCGAACGTCAACGTTGTAAAGCGCCGGCCACCCTGCCGATGCAGGCCATCGGCGCGCCGATGACAACGTTGTCAACTAGCCTTCGAGGTTCACGTTGACGTTCTTCACCTGCGTGAATTCGAGGAGCTCGTCGAAGCTCTCCTCGCGGCCGATACCCGACTGCTTGTAGCCGCCGAATGGCGCGCCGTGGAAATGCGCGCTCGCGTTGTTGATCCAGACGTAGCCCGCTTCCACGCGGCGCGCGGCGCGGTGCGCGACCACGAGGTCGCGGGTCCAGATCGACGCCGTGAGGCCGTAGTCGACGGCGTTGACCGCGTCGAACATCCGGTCCTCGTCGCTCCACTTGAACACCGAGAGGATCGGCCCGAACACCTCCTCGCGCGCGAGGCGCATCGACGGCGTGACGTCCGCGAACACGGTCGGCTCGACGAAGAACCCCTTTGCGAGCGCCGCGTCCTCGGGCTTCCTGCCTCCGGTCACGAGGCGCGCGCCTTCGTCGCGCCCGGATTGCACGAACCCCATCACCTTGTCGAATTGCGCCTGGCTCACGAGGCAGCCCATCGTCGTGGACCAGTCGGTCGGCAGGCCCGGCTTGTGATTGCGCACGACCGTCTGCACGATGCCGTCGAGCACGCGGTCGTGAATGGATTCGTGCAGGAACACGCGGCTCGTCGACCCGCACGACTGGCCGGCCCATGTGAAGTTCATGCCGCGCACGGCGCCTGCAATGACCTTGTCGACGTCCGCATCGGGATACGCGATGAGCGCGTTCTTGCCGCCGAGCTCGAGCAGCACGGGTTTGAGCGTGTCGGCGGCCGCGCGCATGATCGCCTTGCCGGTCGGCACGCTGCCGATCAGCGTGACCTTGCGAACGAGCGGATGCGTCGCCATCGTCTGGCCGCATGCCTTGCCGCCGGACAGCACGTTGACGACCCCGGGTGGAAAGAGACCGCCGATGAGCTCGGCCATGCGCAGCGACGACAGCGGCGCCTGTTCCGGCGACTTCACCACGACGGTGTTGCCGGCGGCAAGCGGCGCGCCGATCTTCATCGCCGCGAACATGAGCGGGTGGTTGTACGCGACGATGCGCGCGACCACGCCGAGCGGCTCGCGCACCGTGTAGTCGAAGAGCGCGCTTCCCATGGGGATCGTCTCGCCCTTCACTTCCGTGACGAGGCCGGCGAAATATTCCATCGCCTGCGCCGCCATCTTCGCGTCCGCGACCATCTGCGACACCGGATTGCCGGTGTTGAGCGCGTCGAGCATCGCGAGCGCTTCCGCTTCCGCGCGAAGGACCTGCGCCGCATCCTTGAGGCGTGCGGCACGCTCGAGCGGTGCGCTGCGGCCCCACGCGTGGAATGCGTCGTGCGCGGCGGCGATGGCGGCGCTCGCATCCTCGGCGCCTGCATGCGCAACCCGCGCGATCGCCTCGCCGTTGGCGGGATTGATCGTCGCGACGTATTCGCCGCCGCGCGGCGAGTGCCATTGCCCGCCGTAGTACAGGTCGAGATGCGACGGCAGGACGTTGTCGGGACGAATCGAAGGGCGATTCGTGGCTTGTGGCGCGATTGCGGACATGACCTTCTCCAGGAAATCTAACCGTGCGCGCGCGTCATTCCCGCGGCCATCGCCGGGTTGTAGCCGGGCTGCACGTGCACGTCGACGACGACTGCCTTGCCTTGCACGACGGCGTCCACGGCCTCGCGCAACGCCTGCGCGAGCGTCGCGGCGTCGGTGACCGGTCCGATGCCGTGCAAGCCTTGCGCACGCGCGATCATGGCGAGGTCGGGCGCGGGGTCGTCGATGCGCTGGCCGATCCAGCGATTCTCGACGGGCCGGCCGCGCGTCTTCGCCACCCGCTCCTGATGCACCTCGTCGTTGAAGAACGAGCGGTTGTTGCAGACGACCGCGAGCAGGGGAACGCGGGCGTTGGCCGCGGTCCAGAACGCCGTCGCGCCCATGAGGAAGTCGCCGTCGCCCAGGATGGACACGGGCAAGCGTGCGCTGCCCTTGAGCGCGATCGCGCCGCCGACCGTCAGGCCCGGTCCCGCGCCGATGCCGCCGCCGCCGTCGGAGCCCACGAAGTCGAGCGGATGACGGAAGTGCCACATGTCGCCGGCCCATCCGAGCGGCAGGTGAATGAGGCAGGCGTCGCGGCCTTGCAACGCGTAGTACAGGGCATCCGCGACCATGCCGATGCTGATGGCGCCGCCTTGCGACGACATCGGCTTCGCCGAGAAGCGCGGCGGCGCGTATTTCGGCGCCTGCACTCCGATCTCGCGTGCGAGGTCGTCGACCGCGGACTCGGGATCGCAGAAGAGAGCGAGATCGACAGGCGGCAGGCCCTGGTGGTCCATGCTGATGCCGTTGTGCAGCACCTGGTCCATCGAGACCTGGATGATCCGCGCGGCGACGTCGTCGTTGCCGAACCCCTGCTTGAGAGTCCCGGCGAGGTCCACCCAGTCGAGGCTCAGGATCAGGTCGGCATCGCGCACGACCGCGGCAGCGTCGGGCGTGAGGAAGACGCCGGGCGGCGCGGCGTGCAGCGGATGGTCGGTCGGAAACGCCGCGCCGATCTTGAGATCAGTCAGCACGCGCGCATTTAGCGCCTCGGCAAGCGCGATGCGCGTGTTCCACGCGTCGACGCTGCGCGACACGCGGCCGATCAGCAGCAGCGGCCGCTTCGCACCGCGCAGCATCGACGCGGCCTGCGCGACGAGCGCGGGTGCTGCACGCGGGGGCATCGGCGCGCGATACCGCGACACGTCAGGTCGCTTCGGCATGGCGGCAAGCTTTTCCTCCTGCACCGTCACGTCCAGGCAGACATAGGTCGGGCCTTTGGGAGCCGTCTGCGCGATCTGCTTCGCACGCAGCAGCGATTCGAACGCTGCCCCAACCGACGCCGGCTGGTCGTCCCACTTCACGAACCCCCGCACCAGCGCGCCCTGGTCGCGCGCCGTGTGGATCCAGTCGATCCACGGGCGGCGGCGTGCGGCATCGACCGGCCCCGTCGCCCCCAGCAGGAGCACGGGCAAGCGGTCGCACCACGCGTTGTAGACGGCCATCGAGGCGTGCATCAGGCCGACGTTGCTGTGCACGACGGCGAGCAGCGGCTGCTCGGTGACCTTCGCGTAGCCGTGCGCGATGGCGACGGCGTGCTCCTCGTGCAGGACGAGCAGCATCTGCGGCCGCTCGTTGCCGAGGTAATTGACGAGGCTGTCGTGAAGCCCTCGGTAGCTCGATCCGGGATTGAGAACGACGTAGGGAATTTCCATGTCGCGCAGGAGTGCTGCGATCGCGTCGCTGCCCCATGTGCCGTCGCCGGTCGATGCGACGGGAACGTCGCGCCTCAAGCGCGCATCGTGAGCCCGATCATTCATCCTCGGCTCCTTGTACCTGTATCGAATGACGAGGCACCACGCTTCGCCTCGCGTCGGTCGCGCGGGGACGCGCGCTGCGCGCCTCCCTCGGCTTCGCCTCGGCCCCCGCGCTCACTCTGCCTTGACTCCGGTCTCCTTGACCACTTTGCTCCATCGCGCCGAGTCCGCCTTGATGAGCGCCGCCACCTGCTCCGGCGACATTGCAAGCGGATCGATGCCCTGCGCGTTCAGCTGTTCCTTCACGTCCGCCTGCGCCTGCATGCGCCCGACTTCCGCCGCGATCTTGTCCACGATGTCCTTCGGTGTCTTCGCCGGCGCAAAGAGCCCGATCCAGATCTCGCTCTTGTAGCCCGACACGCCCGCTTCCGAGAGCGTCGGCACCTCGGGCAGCGACGCGACCCGCTTCTCGCTCGCCACCGCGAGCGCGCGCAGCTTGCCCGCCTTGATGTGCGGCAGCGCCGAATTGATCGGGCTGAACAAAATGTCGACCTGGCCGCCGAGCAGGTCCGTGATCGCCGGCGCATTGCCCTTGTAAGGCACGTGCACCATCTTCGTCCCCGTGAGCAGCATGAACATCTCGGCGGACATGTGCTGCGGCCCGCCGGCGCCCGACGACGCATAGTTGAGGGTCCCCGGCTTGGCCTTCGCGGCCGCGATGAGCTCGGCGACCGTCTTGTACGGCGAGTTCGCGTTGACCACCAGGGCGATCGGCACCGTTCCGAGCGTGGCGACCGGCTGCACGTCGTTCATCGGGTCGAAGGGAAACTTCGGGTACATGTGCGGCTGGACCGTCAGGACGTCGTTGGGAATGACCACGAGCGTGTAGCCGTCCGGCGTCGCCTTCGCGCCCGTGTCCGCGCCGATCTGGCCGGAAGCGCCCGGCTTGTTCTCGACGACGAAGGGCTGCTTCCACGTGTCCTGCAAGTGCTTGGCGACGACGCGCGCGAGCACGTCGTTGCTGCCGCCCGGCGTATAGCCGACGACGATCTTCGCGGGCTTCGCGGGATACGGCTGGGCGAGCGCGATCGTCGGAACGCACGCGGCGGCCAACAGCGCGAGCGCCGCGAGCGGCGCGATGAAGCGATTCTGCATGTCTCCTCCTCGGTTCTTGTGCGGCCATCATAACGCCGCGCCCGACGGGCAACGCGTAGCGCGATGCGAACGCAACCGCCGATCGCCTAGGTGTCGGCGGGCCGCTTCGCGCGACGTACGCGATCGCTGAGATCGCGAAAGCTCGCGTCCCTGGTCGCTTCCTCGAAGACGCCCGACGCGCGCATGCCCGCAATCCATGCCTGCACGTCGGCCGTCGCGCTCGCCATGCGCGGCACCACGCCCGCATCGGTCACGGTGACCGCGGCTTCGCGCATCTCTTCCGCGCGCCGCTTGCCGTGCTGCACGACGCGCTGCCAGAACCAGGTCGCCTGCCGCTCCCAATCGAGGCTGGGAAACGTCTCCGCAAGCGACGCGAGCACGTCGTCCTCCACGCCGTAGTGCCGCGCGGCGAGCATGCTCTCGATGAAGAGCGCTTCCATGCCCTTGATGACGACGCTGCGGCAGAGCTTCACCGCGGAGACCACGCCGAGCTCGGGCGACCCGACCGCCGCATCGAAGCCTAGCGCGACGAGCGTCGGATGCAATGCTTGCGCATGCGCGCCGCCGAGCAGCATCGGCACGCGGATGCCATGCGGAGGCACCGAGCTCATCACCGCCGATTCGACGTAGCGCCCGCCCGCGCCGTCGACGATCTGCGCGCATGCCGTCTTGGTGCGCGGCGACGCGGAGTTGACGTCGAGCACGAACGCATCCTTGCGCACGTCGCGCGCGATCTGCTCGGCCGCCGTTCGCGTTTGCGCCGCGGTCACGGCGCAGATCACGAGATCGGCGTCGGCCGTCGCCTCGCCGCTCGACGATGCGATGTGAACGCCGCCGTGGCGCGAGCGCGCTCGCGCGCCCATGCCGCATCGCGCACGAGGATGTCGAACGCCGCCACCCGCGCGACGCCTGCGTCGGCGAGCGCGGCGCCGAAGATGCTGCCCACCTCGCCGTAGCCGACGAGGGCGATGCGAAGTTTCGTGATGTCCGTCACTGGCTACTCCGGCTTCATGTTGGCGCGCTCGACGACCGGCTTCCAGCGCGCGATTTCGCTGTCGATGAGGGCGCCGAACGCCGCCGGCGTGCCCGGCGCGGCGTCGGCGCCTTCCGCTTCGAGACGCGTGCGCAGCTCGGGGCTTGCGAGCGCGCGGTTGATCTCGCCATTGAGTCGCTCGATCACCGGCGCCGGCGTGCCGGCAGGCGCCACGACGCCATACCACTGGATCGCATCGAAATCGGGAATCGTGGCAGCGATGGTCGGCACGCCGGGCAACGTCGCGACCGTCGTCGCGCCGGACACGCCGAGCGCGCGCAGCTTGCCCGACTTCACCTGTGCTGCGACTGCCGGAACGCCCGTCATCGTGACTTCGACCTGGCCGCCGAGCACATCGGTGACCGCGGGCGCGGTGCCTTTGTACGGGATGTGCAGGATATCCACGCCGGCGCGAAGCTTGAAGTACTCCATCGCGAGGTGCGCGGCGCTTCCGTTGCCGCCCGATGCATAGCGAAGCGAGGCGGGCTTCGCCTTCGCGAGCGCGATGAGCTCCGCCACGTCCTTCGCCGGCACTTGCGGATTCACCACGAGCACGTTGGGGACGCGCGCGACGAGCGCGACGGGAACGAAACTCTTGCGCGGATCGTACGGCAGGTTCGGGTACAGCGACGGATTGACCGCGAGCGTGCCGATGTGACCCATGAGCAGCGTATAGCCGTCGCCCGGGGAGCGCGCGGCCTCCGTCGCGCCGATCGAGCCGCCGGCGCCCGGCCTGTTCTCGACGACGACGGGCTGGCCGAGCGCTTCGGAAAGCCTGGCCGCGATCGCGCGTCCGAGGATGTCGGTCGACCCGCCGGGCGTGAAGGGCACGATCATGCGGATGGGCCGCGAAGGCCACGGCTCGGCGGCGAGCGTGACCGAAGGTGCGACCGCCGCAGCGATCAGCGCAACGAGCACAGCGCGGCGAAGGAAGTTCGTGCGTGTCATGCCCGCATTGTGCCTCGCCAGGAGATGCGCCTTGCGCAACCGGGCATGCAAACCGCTTGTTCGCCGGAGATCTTCTGGGTCGCGCGCCGATCGGCGGCGTGCACGATCAGGCCATCTAGTCGGCTGCGAGCGGCGCCGCCACCAGCTGCGCTTCGAGCTTGCGCATGCCGTCGTAGCCCATGAGCTGCATGATGTCGTCGATGCTCGCGAGCAACTCCGGACGATCGACCGGCACGCCGGTCTCCACCGACTGCCGCATCAATTGCAGCGCGATCTCCATCGCGCGGATGCTCGCGGCCGGCAGCATGCGCGGCAGCGAGATGCGCCGCACGCCGAGCGCCTTGAGCCTCGGGATGGGAATGAGCGGCGTCGTCGGCCGCGATCGGATGCCGAATCCCATGTTGATGGTCACCGGGATGCCAGCCGCATCGACGATGCGCGCAATGTCCTCTTCCGACTTGACGGCGTCGGGAAAGATCATGTCGGCGCCGGCTTTCGCATAGGCCTTGGCCCGCTTCACCGCGCCCTCGATGCCCTCGACCGCAAGCGCATCGGTACGCGCGACGATGGCGAACGCGTCGTCCTTGCGCGCAAGGCACGCTGCCTCGATCTTGCGCACCATCTCGCCGGTCGGCACCACATCCTTGCCGGGCATGTGGCCGCAGCGCTTGGGGCTCACCTGGTCTTCGATGTTGACGCCGGCGACACCGGCTTCCTCGAACTGCTGCACGGTGTAATGCACGTTCATGGGATTGCCGTAGCCGGTGTCGGCATCGGCCGTCAACGGGATGCTCACCGAGCGCGCGAGGTGGCGGCAATGGTTCACGTTCTCGGAAAGCCCCATCACCCCGGCGTCGGGTACGCCGAGCAGTGCGTTGGAAATCGCGGCGCCGCTCGTCGACGCGCACGAGAATCCGGCCGCCTCGACGAGGCGGATCGAATAGCCGTCGTAGACACCCGGCGACACGATGAATGCGTCGCTCGTAAGGAGCCGCCGGAATTGTTGCGCTTGCTGTCCCATGGGGTCGAGTGCCTCAGGCCGGCGACGCGCCGGTGGAGTGTGCGTGAAGAAGAACGTCGTTGGCGCGGCCGATGTGCGCACGCATGAGCGACTCGGCAAGCTGGCCGTCGCGCACTTTCAACGCGCGCAATATCTGCCAGTGCTCCTGGTAGGCCTGCCCGCGCCGCTCCGGCATGGCGCCGGATCGCTTGCGATAGATGCGCAGCAGGTGGTACAGGTCGCCGCACAGCGACTCGGCGATGCGCTCGTTGCCGCACGCACGCGCGATGCTTTCGTGGAAGTCGAACACCTTCTGCTCGCCCGCACCCTTGCCGCGCGCAGTCGAGGAGCGCGCGCGATACGCCTCGAGCTCCTGCGCGATCCGCTCGAGCTCCTCCGCGGAAATGCGCTGCGCCGCGAGGTTGCACGCCATGCCCTCCAGCGCCATGCGCATCTCGAAGAGCTGGCGCACGAAGTCGTCGGTGAGCTCGACGACGCGGGCGCGCTGGTACGGCTCGCGGGTGACGAGCTTGTAGCCCTGCAACCGGCGGATCGCCTCGCGCACCGGTCCGCGGCTCGTGCGGTATTCGTCGGCGAGCGCCGCCTCGTTCAGGAGCGCGCCCGCCGCAAGACGGCCGTCGTAGATCTGCGCGAGCAGGCTGCGGAACATCGCCTCGGCGAGAGGCTCCTCGTTCTCCGCTGCAAGCACCGCGAGTTGCGCGCGCGACATGACGTCGATTGTGCCGCGATGGTCCGAAAGTGTCAACACTTGCGCCTGCCTCGCTTGCCGTTGCACAGGCAAACGTGGTCCAATGCACGTCCGAGGCGCCGCAATCGACCCTGCAGTGTTAACAGTTAACGTTCCCACCCGCCAACTGTCCGACGGCACGCGGATCGTGGATCTCGCGTCGGCACTCCATGACCGCGGGGTCTCGCTGCAAACGCTGCCCTACGTCATCCGCGTGTTCGCGGAGAACCTGATGCGTGCGCATCTCACGCGCGGGCCGGCGGCAGTGAGCGCAGCAGAGGTCGCGAGCATCGTCGACTGGCGCAATCACGTCGGCGTGGACGTGCCGCTCTTCGTGTCGCGCGTGATCCTGCCGGATTCGAGCGGAATTCCCGTGCTGCAGGACTTAGCCGCGCTGCGCGAGGCCGTGGCCCGGCGTGGCGGCGACGCAAGCCGGGTCGACACGCTCGTGCCGGTCGACTTCGTCGTCGATCACTCGCTGCAGGTCGACCGGTACGGCACGCCCGATGCGCTCGCCTTCAACATGTCGCGCGAGCTTGCGCGCAACGAGGAGCGCTACGAGTTCCTGCGCTGGTGCCAGGCGAACTTCAACGGCGTGACCGTCTACCCGCCCGGGGCCGGGATCATCCACCAGGTCAACCTCGAGCGTGCCGCGCGCGTCGTGTGCGAGGCGACGATCGACGGCGTGACATGGGCCTTCCCCGACTTCGTCATCGGCGGCGACTCGCATACGCCGATGGTGAACGCGCTCGGCGTTCTCGGATGGGGCGTGGGCGGCATCGACGCCGAGGCGGCGCTGCTCGGGCTCCCCTACGTGTTCCCGATTCCCGAGGTCGTCGGCGTGCGATTGCATGGCGCGCCTCCGCCCGGTGTGTACACCACCGACCTCGCGCTGCTCGTGACGCAGCGCCTGCGCAGGGAGCGCGTGGTGGATTGCGCGGTCGAGTACCTGGGCGACGCGGTCGCGCGCATGAGCATCCCGGACCGCGCCACGCTTGCGAACATGGCGCCCGAGTACGGCGCGACGTGCGGCTACTTCCCGATCGACGACACCACCCTCGCCTACCTGCGGTCCACCGGCCGCGACGAGGCGCACGTCGCGCTGGTCGAGCGCTATGCCAAAGCGGCCGGATTGTTCCGCGGCGGCGGTGCACCGGTTCCGCAGTACTCACGCATCGTCGACATCGATCTCGCCGACGCCCGTCCGACGGTCGCAGGCCCGTCGCGGCCGCAGGAAGCCATGCGGCTGCCGGACGTTGCGCCGGACTTCCGCCGCCGCCTCGGCCTGCCGATCGCGCAAGGCGGATTCGTTCGCGGCACGCAGGAAGGAAACGTCGCGCACGGCACGATCGCCATCGCGGCGATCACCTCGTGCACCAATACTTCCAACCCGTCGGTGATGATCGCCGCCGGCCTCGTCGCGCGTAAGTGCGTGGAGCTCGGCGTGGCGCCGCCCGCGTGGGTCAAGACATCGCTTGCGCCGGGATCGCAGGCGGTCACCCGCTATCTCGCAGCCATGGAATTGCTGCAGCCGTTGGCGCAGCTCGGGTTCGACGTCGTCGGCTACGGCTGCACGACATGCGCAGGCAAGTCCGGACCGCTCGAGCCGTCGCTTGCGCAACGCATCGAGAGCGAAGGCCTCGTCGCGGCCGCCGTCCTCTCCGGGAACCGCAATTTTCCCGGGCGCATCCACAAGCTGATCCAGGCGAACTACCTGATGGCGCCTCCGCTCGTCGTCGCGTATGCCGTCGCAGGACGCGTCGACTTCGATCCCGAGCGCGAGCCGCTCGCGGTGAATGCGCAAGGCCGCGCCGTGTATCTGCGCGACGTGCTGCCGGGCGACGAGGAAGTCGCGCGACTCGTCGCACAGGTCGACAACCCGGCCTTCTATGCACCTTACGATCCCATCGGTCCATACGACGCGGACTACTGGAAAGGCGTACGCGCGTCCTCGGGCGAGTCGTTCGCGTGGGACCCGGCGTCGACGTATCTCGTCAAGCCACCGTTCTTCGAGACCGCGGCGGGCGATGGCATCGACGCGCTGGCCCGCGCGCTGCGCAGCGCACGCGTCCTCGTCATGCTCGGCGCGGCGGCGACCACCGATCACATCTCGCCCAGCGGCGAGATTCCCACCGATTCGCCGCCTGGCCGCTATCTGCTCGCACAGGGCGTCGCGCAGAAGGATTTCAACACGTACGTCGGCCGTCGCGGCAATCATCACGTGATGGTGCGCGGCACGTTCGCCAACGTCCGGCTGCGCAACCGCCTCACGCCCGACGTCGAAGGCGGCTTCACGCTGCAGTTTCCCGAACGCAAGCTCGTCACGATCTTCGACGCTGCCGCGCACTACCGCGCGCAGGGTGTCGCCAGCATCGTGCTGGCCGGCGCCGACTACGGCACGGGCAGCAGCCGCGATTGGGCGGCCAAAGGCACCGCGCTGCTGGGCGTCAAGGCGGTGATCGCCGAATCGTTCGAGCGCATTCACCGCGCGAATCTCGTGGGCATGGGCGTGCTGCCGCTCGCTTTCGCGTCCGGCGAGAGCATCGAGTCGCTCGGCCTCGCCGGCGACGAGGAGTTCCGCTTCGACGGCGTGGCCGAAGGCGTGTCGACGGGCAGCCCGATCCACGTCACGGCCTTCGGCAGCAGGACGATCACCTTCGACGTCGTCGCGCAGGTCTTCACCGAATCGCAGCGGCAGCTCATTGCAGCGGGCGGCATGCCGATGCAGGTGCTGGCGCGCTTCGTCCACGCAACCAGGAACTCCCATGAGCACACCTCCTCTCACGCTTGATCGCGCAACGACCGCGCTCGTCCTCATCGACCTGCAGTACGGCATCGTCGGCCAGAACGTGCATCCGCAGCCGAGCGGCGACGTCGTCGCGCGTTGCAAGCGTCTCGCGCAGGCGTTTCGGGCGGTCAACGCGCCGGTCGTCCTCGTCACGGTGGGAAGCGCGGGCGACGGCAAGGACATGCTGGCGCCCACGGCGGACTCGCCGGCGCCGGCGGCTGGCGCGCGCCCGGCCAACTGGTCGACGGTGGTCGACGAGCTCGACGCGCAACCCACCGACCTGCGCATCATGAAGCACCAGTGGGGCGCGTTCTACGGCACCGAGCTCGACCTGCAGCTGCGCCGGCGCGGCATCCGCACCATCGTGCTCGCGGGCATCTCGACCAACGTCGGCGTCGAGTCCACGGCGCGCGACGCGTTCGAGCGCGGCTACGAGCAGGTGTTCGTGGGCGACGCGATGGCATCGCCATCGGCGGAAGCGCATGCCAACACGCTCAAGTTCACGTTTCCGCGCATTGGCCGCGTCCGCACCACCGACGACGTGCTCGCCGCGATGAAGTCCTGATCGCCATGAAGCGCCCGCAGATCGCAGTCATCGACGACTACCAGGAGCTCGCGCGCGGCCTCGCGGACTGGAGTGCGGTCGATGCGCGCGCCGACGTGACCGTCTTCACCAGGCCGTGGCGCGACGAGGAGGAGATCGCCAACAAGCTCGCGCCGTTCGAAGTGGTCGTGCTGCTGCGCGAGCGCACGGCGTTCCCCGCGCGGCTCATCGAGCGATTGCCCAACCTGCGGATGGTCGCGATGACGGGGAACCGCACGTCCACGCTCGACCTCGCCGCGTGCAAGGCGCGCGGGATCGTCGTCGTGCACACGGATTCGAACCCGCCGGTTGCACCGGCCGAGCTCGCATTCGCGCTGATCCTCGCGTGCGCGCGCTCGCTGCCGCTCGGCCATGCCAATGTCGTCGCCGGGCGATGGCAGCAAGGCATCCCGATGGGCATGCCGCTCGACGGCAAGCGCCTCGGCGTGGTGGGGCTCGGCAAGCTCGGCGCGAGGCTCGCGGGCTATGCGAGGGCGTTCAACATGGACGTCGTGGCGTGGAGCGCGAACCTGACCGACGAGAAGGCCGCCGCGCACGGCGTTCGACGCGTCGGCAAGCTGGAGTTGTTCGAGACTTCGGACGTCATCTCCATCCACTACGGGCTTTCCGATCGCTCGCGGGGCATCGTCGGCGCTGCGGAGCTGCAGGCCATGAAGGCCGGCGCGATCTTGGTGAACACGTCGCGCGGGCCGCTGGTCGACGAGGCCGCATTGATCGACGTGCTGCGAAGCGGACGCATCGGCGCGGGACTCGACGTCTACGACATCGAGCCGCTGCCCGCGGGCCATCCGTTCACGACGATGCGCAACGTCGTGCTCACCCCGCACCTCGGCTACGTCGTGGAGGAGACGATGCGCCGCTTCTACACGCAAAGTGTTGCGAACATCCTCGCTTATCTCGACGGCGCCCCGATCCGCGTCGTAACGACGTAGTAGAGTCGGCTCAGCCCGCGGTGTAGCGGCGCGCCGCCCAATACGTCGCGCCCTGCGGGCCGTACCGCTCGGCGTGCGGCTCGTCGCGCTGCAGCGTGAATACGTCGCCGGGCACGAGATGCCGCTCGTGGTCGCCGACGATCAGCCACATCTCGCCTTCGGTGACCAGCGCCTTCACGGCGAACGGATGCGTGTGCGTCTCGATCACCGCGGACGGCGCCCACACGCGCTCGACGATCTCGTCGAATCCCTCGGCTTGGGCCATGCGCCTGAACGTCTCGAGCGTGAGTTGCGACACGATTCCTCATACACTAGGCAGGTGGGAGTTTGTAACGTACCTTGGAAGCGAATGCAACGCGACACGCTCGTCCCGATCGTTCTCGTCGCGCTGCTGGGCGGGTGTGCGGTGCTTCCGTCGCTGGAAGGCCGCGTCGCCACGACGGCGATCACCGACACGACGTCGACACGGTTGGCCCGGGCGATGGCGTCGGACGTCGGCGCGCATCCGGCCAAGTCCGGCATTCACGCCCTCGTCAAGCCGGAGGATGCCTTCGCCGCGCGCGTGCTGCTCGCCGCCGCAGCGGAGCGATCGCTCGACGTCCAGTACTACATCTGGAACGGCGATCACACGGGGTACCTGCTGTACGAAGCGGCGTGGCGCGCCGCGCAGCGCGGCGTTCGCGTGCGCATCCTGCTCGACGACGCGAACACGGGCGGTCTCGACGAGGTGATCGCGGCGCTCGACGCGCACCCGAGCATCGAGGTCCGCCTGTACAACCCGATGATGTTGCGCAGCGCCCGGCTCATGAACTTCGCGACCGACTTCGTGCGCGTCAATCGCCGCATGCACAACAAGTCGTTCACCGCCGACAACCAGGCGGCGATCGTCGGCGGACGCAACGTCGGCGACGAATACTTCGCAGCCGGCGTGGGCGTCGCGTTCGCGGACCTCGACGTCCTCGCGGTCGGACCCGCCGTGCAGCAGGTTTCCTCCGAGTTCGATCTGTACTGGAACAGCCCGTCGGCGTATCCCGCGTCGCTGATCGTCGGCATTGCACCGCCGGGCGCCGCGCAGACGCTCGAGCAGAAGTTCATCGAGGTGCGGACCGACCCCGCTTCGATTGCCTACCTCGACGCCGTGCGCAGCACGCAACTCGTGCAAAGCCTGCTCGAAGGCCGGCTGCCGATGGAATGGGCAGAGGCGCGGGTGGTGCGCGACGACCCGGCGAAGACGCTCGACACGACGGGGCGCACCGACGTTCTCCTGCTCTCGACGCTCCTGCCCGATATCGGGACCCCGAAAAGCTCGTTCGATCTCGTGTCGCCCTACTTCGTGCCGGGCGACGCCGGCACCGCGGCGCTGGCGGACCTTGCGGCGAGCGGCGTCCGCGTCCGCGTGCTGACCAACGCCCTCGCGGCCACCGACGTCGCGCCCGTGCACGCGGGCTATGCGAAGCGCCGCTGCACGCTGTTGCGCGCCGGCGTCGAGCTCCACGAGCTCAAGCCGTCCGCGTCGGTCGAGGGCATCAAGCCGAAGTCCAAGATCGGCTCGAGCGCATCCACGCAGCTGCACGCCAAGACGTTCGCAGTGGACCGCTCGCGGATCTTCGTGGGCTCGTTCAACTTCGACCAGCGGTCGGCGCATCTCAATACCGAAATGGGGCTCGTCATCGACAGCCCGATCCTCGCGCAGCGGCTGGTGGACGCGCTCGACCTCGACTTTCCGGACAAGACGTATCAGCCGCGCATCGCGCAGGATGGTCGCTGTCCCGTGTGGATCGAGCGTACCGCGGCAGGCGAGGTCGTCCACGACGTCGAGCCGGAGACCAGCGCGGGACAACGCGCCTGGGTCGAGATGATGAAGGCGCTTCCGATCGACTGGCTGTTGTAAGAAAGCTTCGACCATACGCGTCCCTCGCCCGCGGGATATCATCGGCGGCTTCGCGCGCAAGCATCGGACACGAATTGGCCCGCAGCACCTACGAAGAATCGTCGATCCGCGTCCTCAAGGGCCTGCAGCCCGTCAAGGAGCGGCCCGGGATGTACACGCGGACGACCGATCCCACCCACATCGTCCAGGAAGTGATCGACAACGCCGCCGACGAGGCGCTCGGCGGGTTCGCGACGCGCATCGACGTCACGCGTGCACGCCGACCACTCGGTCACCGTGGAGGACGACGGGCGCGGCATTCCGGTCGGCCTGCATCCGGAGGAGAAGGTGCTCGACGCGTCGAGGTCGTGTTCACGCGCCTGCACGCCGGCGGCAAGTTCGACAAGAAGGACGGCCGCGGCGCGTACGCATTCTCCGGCGGCCTGCACGGCGTCGGCGTCTCGGTGACCAACGCGCTGTCCAGGCGCCTGGAAGTCGAGGTCAAGCGCGACGGCAAGGTCCACCGCATCGTGTTCGCGCGACGGCGACGTCGTGGAGAAGCTCAAGGTCGTCGGGACCGTCGGGCCGCGCAACACCGGCACGATGCTGCGCGTCTGGCCGGATCCCAAATATTTCGACGCGCCGAACGTCTCGATGCCGGAGCTCGAGCGGCTGTTGCGCGCGAAGGCGGTGCTGCTGCCCGGCGTGAAGGTCAACCTCCACGTCGAGAAGGGCAAGGAGGTCAAGACGCAGACGTGGACGTATCCACGGGGGCTGACCGGTTACCTGGAGGAGATTTCGCAAGGCATGGAGCCGGTCGCGCCCATCTTCGAAGGCGCGACCTATCTCGGCAAGCCCAAGGACGGCGACGACGTTCGCGGAAGGCGAAGGCGCGGCGTGGGCGTTCGCGTGGTACGAGGAAGGCCGCGGCGAAGGCGAGAGCTACGTCAACCTCATTCCGACGGCCGCCGGCGGCACGCACGAGGCCGGCTTGCGCGCGGCGCTGTTCGAAGCGGTCAAGTCGTTCGTCGACCATCACAGCCTGCTGCCGCGCGGCGTGCGCCTGCAGACGGAGGACATCTCCGCGAAGCTGCGCTACGTGCTCTCCGCGCGCATCCTCGATCCGCAGTTCCAGGGCCAGGTCAAGGAGAAGCTCACGAGCCGCGACGCGCTGAAGCTCGTCGCGCAGATCGTCAAGGATCCGCTCGAGGTGTGGCTCAACTCGCACGTCGAGTACGGCAAGCGCATCGCCGAGCTCGCGATCTCGCAGGCAATGACGCGCATGAAGTCGGCGCAGAAGGTCGAGAAGAAGAAGGGCTCCGGCGTCGCGGTGCTGCCCGGGCAAGCTCACCGACTGCGAATCCGACGACGTCGCGCGCCGCGAGGTCTTCCTCGTCGAAGGCGACTCGGCCGGCGGCTCGGCGAAGCTCGCGCGCGACAAGCAGTACCAGGCGATCCTGCCGCTGCGCGGCAAGGTGCTGAACACGTTCGAGGTCGAGCGCGACCGGCTGTTCGCGAACAACGAGATCCACGACATCGCGGTGGCGATCGGCGTCGATCCTCACGGCGCGGAGGGCGAGCCCGACCTGAAGGGGCTGCGCTACGCGAAGATCATCATCATGGCCGACGCCGACGTCGACGGCAGCCACATCAAGGTGCTGCTGCTCACGCTGTTCTTCCGCCACTTCCCGGGGCTGATCGAGCGCGGGCACATCTGCGTCGCGCACCCGCCGCTCTACCGCATCGACGTTCCGCGCGCAGGGCAAGCGGCCCGCGCGCAAGCTCTACGCGCTCGACGACGCGGAGCTCGCGGCGATCGAGGATCGTCTCGCGAAGGAAGGCGTGAAAGCCAACTCGTGGTCCGTCGGCCGCTTCAAGGGCCTGGGCGAGATGAATCCCGAGCAGCTGTGGGAGACGACGATGAATCCGGAGACGCGCCGCGTGGTCTCGGTGCGCGTCGCCCGTGAGGACGCCTCCGCAGCACAGCGCATATTCGCCAAGCTGATGGGCAAGTCCGAGGCCGCGAGCCGCCGCGAGTGGATGGAAGAGCACGGCAACGACGTCGAGGTCGACGTCTGATGGACGACCTGTTCGACGAATCGCTGCCGCTCGCCGAGTTCGCCGAGCGCAGCTACCTCGAGTACGCGATGAGCGTGGTGACGGGGCGCGCGCTGCCCGACGTCGCGGACGGCCAGAAGCCGGTGCAGCGGCGCATCCTCTACGCGATGCACGAGCTCGGCCTGTACGCGCCGGCGCGGCACGTGAAGTCGGCGCGCGTCGTCGGCGACGTGCTCGGCAAGTACCATCCGCACGGCGACATCGCGGCGTACGACGCGCTCGTGCGCCAGGCGCAGGACTTCACGCTGCGCTATCCGCTGATCGACGGCCAGGGCAACTTCGGCTCGCGCGACGGCGACAACGCGGCGGCGATGCGCTACACCGAGTGCCGCCTCACGCCGATCGCCGAGCTGCTGCTCGCGGAAATCGACCAGGACACGGTCGACTTCGCGCCCAACTACGACGGCGCGTTCCAGGAGCCGAAGCTCCTGCCGGCGCGTCTGCCGATGCTGCTCGCTGAACGGCGCATCGGGCATCGGCGTCGGCATGGCGACCGACATCCCGCCGCACAACCTGCGCGAGGTCGCGAGCGCGGTCGTCGCCACGATCCGCAACCCGACGATCGACATCGACAAGCTGCTCGAGCACATCCCCGGGCCGGACCTGCCCGGCGGCGGACAGATCATCTCGCCGCCCGAGGAGATCCGCGCCGTCTACGAGACCGGTCGCGGCAGCCTGCGCGTGCGCGCGCGCTGGACGGTCGAGGAGCTCGCGCGCGGCCAGTGGCGCATCGCGGTGACCGAGCTGCCGTTCGGCGTGTCGGCGCGCGTCGTGCTGGAGGACGTCGAGCGCGCGACCAACCCGAAGCCGAAGGAAGGCAAGAAGTCGCTGTCGCAGGACCAGGTGAACCTGAAGGCGCTGTTCGCCGACGCGCTCGACACGGTGCGCGACGAGTCGGACAAGTCCTCCCCGGTGCGCCTCGTGTTCGAGCCGCGCAGCGAGCCGGCAGAGCGCGCAGGAGTTCGTCGATCTGCTGCTCGCCAACACGCGGCTCGAGACTACGCTGCCGATCAACCTCGTGATGCTCGGCCGCGACGGACGCCCGCGCTCGAAGAACCTGCGGCAGGCGATCGACGAATGGATCGCGTTCCGCTTCGACACCGTCACGCGGCGCACGCAGCATCGCCTGGGCGAAGTCGACCGGCGCATCCACATCCTCGAGGGCCGGCAGCTCGCGCTGCTGTCGATCGACAAGGTGATCCGCATCATTCGCAAGGCCGACGATCCCAAGGCCGACCTGATGGCGGAGTTCGAGCTCACCGCGATCCAGGCCGACGACATCCTCGAGATCCGCCTGCGCCAGCTCGCGCGGCTCGAGGGCATCAAGATCGACAACGAGCTGAAGACGCTGAAGACGGAGCGCAAGGGATTGAAGCGCGTGCTCGGCGACGCCAAGGCGCTGTCCGACCTGATCGTCGCCGAGATCGAGGCCGACGCCGCGAAGTACGGCGATGCGCGGCGCACGCTGATCGAGGCCGCCGCCTCGCCGGTCCTCGTGCGCACGGTTCCCGACGAGCCGGTCACGATCACGCTGTCGCGCAACGGCTGGATCCGCTCGCGCCAGGGCCACGGGCTCGACGCGACGCAGTTCGCGTACAAGGCCGGCGACGGCCCGCTCGCGGTGCTGGAGACGCGCACGGTTCATCCCATCGTGGTGCTCGACACGCGAGGCCGCGCGTACACGATCCGCGCGTCCGACGTGCCGGGCGGCCGCGGCGACGGCGTCCCGGTGACGACGCTGATCGAGCTTCCGTCCGGCGCGAAGGTCGCGCAGGCGATTTCCGGGCGAGCCCGACGCAGGTATCTCGTGGCGGGCAGCGGCGGCTATGGCTTCATCGCAGCGCTCGAGGACATGGTGTCGCGCCAGAAGGCGGGCAAGGCTTTCATGTCGCTGGACGACGACGAGTCGCCGATTCAGCCGGTGCTCGTCACGCCGGGCTTCGACCACGTCGCCGCGCTCACCGCCAAGGGCAAGCTGCTCGTCTTCGGCCTCGACGAGATGCGCACGATGGCGCGCGGACGCGGCGTGATGATGATGCGCCTCGACGACGACGACCGGCTCGCCGCCGTCGCGCTCGTCACGCGCGCAGCGCGTGATGCTGCGCGGCATCTCGCGCGGCAAGGAGACGGTCGTGGCGATCGAGGGCGACGAGCTCGCGCGGCATCGCCTGCATCGCGCGCGCAAGGGCTATCTGCTCGCGCGACGGTTCAAGCCGGAAGGATTCGCGTAGCTCGTTACGGGCGCTGCACGCCCCGTGTCGCGAGGCGGATCCGATACAGCGATGTCGACGCCGCGATGTAGAGCTCGTCGCGGTCGAGTCCGCCGAACGTCACGTTGCCCACCTTCTCCGGCACGCGAATCTTGCCGAGCAGCGTGCCGTCCGGGTGGTAGACCTGCACGCTGTCCTGCGAGCTCGTGTAGATCCACCCGTTGCGGTCGACGCGAAAGCCGTCCGGCACGCCGGGCGACACGTCCGCGAACTTGCGACCGTTCGCGAGACGTCGGCCTTCGACCACATCGAACACGAAGATGCAGTGGTTGCCGGTCGCTTCGCGTCCCGAGTGCGGCCGAAGTATCCGAGACGTAGAGCAGCGATTCGTCGGGCGAGAACGCAAGCCCGTTGGGCTCGATCGGTACGTCGGTGACCGGCTCGACTTCGCCATTCGCAGGATCGAAGCGAAAGACGTAGCAATCGCCGATCTCGGATTCGCCGCCGTGCCCTTCCTCGGGAATGATGAGGCCGTAGGGCGGGTCGGTGAACCAGATCGTGCCGTCGGACTTGACCACGATGTCGTTCGGCGCATTGAAGCGCTTGCCTTGCCAGCGATCGACGACGATGCGTTGTTGCTCCCCGCGGATGTCCGTGCGGAACACCGCGCGAAGGCCGTGCGAGCAGTGCAGGATCGATCCGTCGAGGTCGCGCGTGTGGCCGTTCGTGAATTCGACCCGGTCGCGGAACACGCTCATGCCGTCGCGTGCCGACCAGCGCAGCATGCGGTTGTTCGGTATGTCGCTCCAGAGAACGCTGTCGTCCTCGCGAATCCACACCGGGCCTTCGCTCCAGATCGCGCCGGTGCACAGGCGCTCGAGCGGACCGGCGCCGCGCACGACCGGTGCGAGGCGCTCGTCGAGGACCTCGATACTCATTCCTCGGCTCCTCGTGCCGGCATCTTGATCCGCATCTTCACGCTGTCGCCTCGCGTCGGTCGCTCGCGGACGCGCGCTATCGCGCCTCCCTCGCTTCGCTCGGCCCGCTCGCTCACTCCACCTTGATGTTCTGCGCTTTCACGACGCTCGACCATCGATCGATTTCGCTCGCGATGAGCTTCGCGTAAGCCTCCGGCGTGCTGGCCACGACGTCGAAGCCCGCTTCCTGCAGCTTCTCGCGCAGGGTCGGATTCGCAAGCGCCTTGGCGAGGCTCGCGTGCAGCTTCGCGGTGATCGCCGGGGGCATTCCCGCAGGCCCGAGCACGCCGTAGAACGGCGCGGCATCGAAGCCGGCATACCCCTGCTCGGAAAGCGTCGGCACGTTTGGCAGCGACTTCGCGCGCCGCGCGCCGACGATCGCGATGCCGCGGACCGTGCCCCCCTGCACTTGCGCGCCCGTCGGCACGATCGCGTCGATGAGCAGCGGCACCTGGCCGCCCATGACGTCCTTCAGCGCCCCCGCGACGCCGTTGTACGGCACGTGCTGCCCCGCGACGCCCTGCTTGTCGCGGAACATTTCCCACCACAGGTGGCCGTAGCTTCCGATGCCGCCGGTCGTGTAGTGCAGCGGCGCCGGTTGCGCCTTCGCGTATGCGAGGAGCTCCCGCATGTCCTTCGCCGGCACCGCGGGGTGAACCACGATCAGGAGCGGCTGCGTGACCACGAGCGACAATGGCGTGAAGTCCCGCAGGGCGTCGTACGGCAGCTTGCGTCCGAGCGCCGTGTTGAACGCAATGGGCACGCCCGCCGCCAGCAGCGTGTAGCCGTCGGGCTTCGCCTTCGCCACGAAGTCGCTGCCGACCACTTGACCTGCGCCCGGCTTGTTCTCGACCACGACCTGCTGGCCGAGCTCGTCCGACCAGAACGGCGCGATCGTGCGGAACGCGGTGTCGATGCCGCCGCCCGCGGCGACGGGCACGATCAGGTGCACGGGTCGCACGGGAAACGTCTCCTGCGCCGCGGTCAAGGCGGCGAACGCGAAGCACGCCACGGCGGCGGCGAAGCGGGTCACACGGTCGAGCGACGGCATGCGATTCGAACTCCGTAAGAGCGGGCCGCTATCATAGCGAAGATGAGCGACATGCATCCGCGACCCGCGCAGACGCCCGACGTGCCCTTCGCGCGGGGCGTGACGGTGATGCCCGAATGGTTCGCGCACGAAGGCATCGACTTCGTGCTCGACCGCGTCCAGGCGCTCGGCGCGACGGCGATTGCGACGAGCCCGTACGTGCTCGAGCGTTGCGCCGACGGTGCGGGCGCGCGCGAGCCGCCGCCCGACGGCGAAGCCGGCAAGGTCCGGCCCCTGGACCGCGACCTCTTCGGCGCGCGCGAGCTCTTCGTGCGCACCGCACCCGCGTTCGTCCACGACATGGCGCGCTACCGTGGCTTGCGCTACCAGCCATCGCCACCGTCGCCGCTGACGTACGCGAATGCGGACCTGCTCGACCGTGCATGCGAGGCCGCGGCGCGGCGCGGAATCCTCGTCTACATGCAGGTGATGGCGGCGAGCCCGCCGGGCTATCGGGTCCAGTTCTCGGGTGCGCACGACGAAGACCAATGCCTGATGCCCGACGGCCGCTTGCACGACAAGCGCGTGGACCGCAACGCGAGTCTTGCGAGCGCACACGTGGTCGCCTACACGTCGGCGCTCGTGGCGGAGATTGCGGCGCGGTACCCGTCGGTGACCGGCATCCGCCTCGACTGGCCGGAATATCCGCCGTACGACTTCAGGAGTGCGCTCTTCGACTTCAGTCCCGCGATGACCGTGCGCATGGCGGATGCAGGCGTCGATCCGCACGTCGTTGCACGGGACGCAAGCACGTGGGCCGACGGCGTGCGTGCGGCGGTGCGGCGCGCCGCGGCGTCAGGTGCACGAGCGACGCTGCGCGCGCTCGACGAGGCCGGGTTCGACGCGATGTTCGATGCGGCCGGCATTCTTGCGCCGCTCCACGATGCCAAGCGCGACGCGGCGCGCGACCTGCTCGCGTCGGTGCGTGCTGCGTTGGACGAGGTGCCGGGCGCCCGCCGTCGCCTCGAGCCGCAGGCGTTTCCGCCGCCCTTCCCTCGCATCTCCGGCTTTCCGCTGGATCGCCTCGCGGGCATCGCCGACGCCGTCGGCATCAAGCTCTACACGATGCACTGGCCGATGATCGCGCGGTACTGGGCGCGCGACCTGCTGGGCGAGGCAGGTTCCGCGGCGCACGATGCGCTGACCGCCGCGATCGCCTGGCGCTTCGGGTTCACCGACGAAATGGCGGACGGCGCCGTGCTGCGATACCCCGAGCCCGGCATGCCGCATCCGGTCGGCGAAGGCGCGCAGGCGCGAAAGCTCGCGCAGGCGCAGGCAAGTGGCCGGCGCAGTCCCGGTGATCGCCTTCGTCCACTCGTACGGACCGCTCGCCGACGTCGTGCGCCGTCGCGACATCGCCGCCGCGACGGGACTGCCGGTGTGGATCAATCGGTACGGTTACCTGTCGGACGAGAAGATCGCCGCGCTCGGCTCGATGACGATAGCGCGCGACATCGCGGTTGCCGGTGTACGCTAGCCCCTCGACCTGGCGAGCCGCGCGCGGCGCACTCGACCCGGCATCACACGGAGGACACATGTTCAGCAGAACCCTGGCCGGCATCGGCCTCGCGGCCGCCGCTTGTTTCGTAGCACTCGCCGCGCCCGGTGCACTCGCGCAAGGCGCGTATCCGGTCAAGGCCATCAGGATCATCGCGCCAGTGCAGCCGGGCGGCGGCGTCGACCTCGTCGCGCGCCAGGTCGGCGAGCGTCTTTCGAAGGCGCTCGGCCAGCCGGTCGTCATCGAGAATCAGAGCGGCGGCGGCGGCATCGTCGGATCGCAGGCGACGGCGCGCGCCGCGCCCGATGGCTACACGCTGATGGTCGGCTACGTGGGCACGCATGGCACCAATCCCGCGGTGCGCAAGCTGCCCTACGACGCGGTCAAGGACTTCACGCCCATCGCGATGGTGGGCGGCACGCCGAACGTGCTCGTCGTGCCGTCCTCGCTGCCGGTGAAGACGCTGCAGGAATTCGTGGCGTACGCAAAAGCGAACAAGGGCAAGCTGGCCTACGGATCTTCGGGCCCGGGAACGCTCACGCACCTCGCGATGGAGCAGTTCAAGGTCGCCACCGACATCGACATGACGCACGCGGCGTACCGCGGCATCGGGCCTGCGATCACGGACATCCTGGGCGGACAGACGCAGGCGCTGTTCCCGGGGCTCGCGGCGGCGCTGCCTCACATCAAGGCGGGCAAGATGCGACCGCTCGCGGTCACGGGCACGAAGCGCGATCCCCTGCTGCCCGACGTGCCGACGTTCGAGGAGCTCGGCTACAAAGGCTTCGACGGCGTGCAGTGGTACGGCATCGTCGGACCGGCGAACATGCCGCCGGCGATCGTCGCCACGCTCAACGGCGAGATCAACAAGATGCTCGCCGACCCGCAATTCAAGGACCGGCTCTCGGGCGAGGCGCTCGAGGTCATGCCCATGACGCCGACGCAATTCGGGCAGTACATGCGCGACGACATCGCGAAGTGGACGAAGGTCGCCAAGGAACGCAACATCGAACTGACGGATTGACATGGCACACAACACCAAGGTCACGGCGGACGCCAACGCGCCGCCGATCACGCGCATCCTCGCCGAGTTCGTCGCGAACGCATCCGTCGGGCGAGTTTCCCGCCCACGTCGAGCGCGAGGCGCATCGCACGTTCATGAACTGGCTCGGGTGCGCGATCGGCGCGGCGCGCCATCCGACGCTCGAGGCTGCGCTGGCGGCGGTGCAGGAGCTCGCACCTTCGCAGCAGGCGACGATCCTCGGTCGCGCCGAGCGCGTGGACATCGCAAGCGCCGCGCTGCTGAACGGCATCTCGTCGCACACGTTCGACTTCGACGACACGCATCTTAAGACGATCATCCATCCTGCGGGACCGGTCGCCTCGGCCGCGCTCGCGCTGGGCGAGCACATCGGTGCGAGCGGCCGCGAGGTGATCGACGCGCTCGTGCTCGGCATCGACGTCGCGTGCCGCGTCGGCAACATGATCTATCCCGAGCACTACGACCGCGGCTGGCACATCACCGGCTCGACCGGCATGCTCGGCGCCGCGGCCGCGGCGTCGCGCCTCCTCCGCCTCGACGTCGACAGGACGACGATGGCGCTCGGCATCGCCGCGTCGCAGCCGGTGGGCGTGCGCGAGCAGTTCGGCTCGATGACGAAGCCGTTCCATCCCGGCGGCGCGGCGCGGGCGGGCCTCACGTCGGCGCTGATGGCGAAGCACGGCTTCACGTCGTCCACCAAGGCCATCGAGGCGCCGCGCGGCATCGCGCAGACGTATTCGACGAAATGCGCCTGGAACGAGATCACCGACGAGCTCGGCGAGCGATTCGAGATCGCCTTCAACACGTACAAGCCGTTCGCCTGCGGCATCGTGATCCATCCGTCGATCGACGGCTGCGTCCAGTTGCGCAACGCGCACGGGCTCCGCGCCGAGGACGTCGAGCGCGTCGACCTGCGCGTCCACTCGCTCGTGCTCGAGCTCACCGGCAAGCGCACGCCGCGCACGGGGCTCGAAGGAAAATTCAGCGTGTTCCACGCGTGCGCAGCGGGCCTTCTCTACGGCCGCGCCGGCGAGCACGAGTTCTCCGACGACGTCGTGGCGCGGCCCGAGGTGGTCGCGCTGCGCGATCGCGTGCAGGCGCAGGTCGACGACACGATCGACGAGGCGTCCGCCGACGTCACCGTCACCACCAGGGACGGACGCAAGCACCACGTGTTCGTCGAGCACGCGATCGGCAGCCTCGAGCGCCCGATGAGCGACGACGATCTCGCCGCGAAGTTCCACGACCTCGTCGATCCGGTGCTTGGGAGCGCGAGAGCGGACGCGCTCATCGCGGCGGCCATCGACGTCGGCGCCGCGCCAGACGTGCGCGCAATTGCCTCACTCGCCCGTCCCACTTGATGTTGCAACCCCGGCAGTCGACACTCAAAGGAGTCCCCAGGAATGATTCGCACGACCTGCATGGCAGCGCTCGGCGCCGCGCTCGCATTTTCGGTGTCCGCCCAAACCGTCAAGGTGACGCCGCTCGGCGGCTTCGACGGCGAGTTCTGCGCGCAGGACCGCGCGCTGATCTTCGAGGACCCGAACGGCACGCGCATCCTGTATGACCCCGGCCGCAGTGTCGCGGGCGCGGCCGACCCGCGCTTGGGCAAGATCGACGTCATCCTGGTGAGTCACCTGCACGGGGACCACGTCGGCAACGCTCACACCAAGGCCGTCAACGCAGGCACGTGCGCGAGTCCCGACATGTCGGTTTCCGACATGCCGAACTCCAACGCCGTGAACATCGCGGTCGCCAAGAAATCGAAGATCGTGACCGGCAGCGAGATGCCGCCATTCTTCGCCGCCAAGCTCAAGGCCAACGGCGGCGATCCCGCCAACTCCATCCTCGCGCGATTCGGCGGGAGCGTCACGGTGGGCGGCGTCCGGATCGCGACCGTCACGGCGATGCATAGCAACGGCCTCGACCCCGACTACATCGGCGGCGACCTCGGCAAGGCGATGAAGGACGCGGGCATCGCGGGCGACGTCGGCCTGCCGACCGGCTACGTGCTGCGCTTCAGCAACGGCCTCGTCGTGTACCTCTCGGGCGACACCGGCATCACCGCCGACCAGGAGTTCACCGTTCGCAACCATTACAACGCGAAGCTCGTCGTGATGAACATGGGCGACGGCTTCACCACCGGGCCCGCGGAAGCGGCGTACGTGATCAACGAGCTCGTCAAGCCGGCGTCCGTCATCGCGTCGCACGCCAACGAGGCCGGCACGGAGAACGGCAAGGTGCGCGCGGGCAGCAAGACCGAGGCGTTCGCCAAGGCGTCCAAGGTGCCGGCGCACGTCCCGCTTTCGGGCAAGACGATGGAGTTCGACGCTGGCGGGAAGTGCACTGCCGGCTGCTGATCCTCGGTTGCGATGCGCCCCGCAAGAAAGGCGGGGCGCAGCCGCGGCCTTCGGCGTCAGCTGCGGACGAAGGCGAGCAGGTCGGGATTGACGACGTCCGCGTGCGTGGTGCACATGCCGTGCGGAAGCCCTTCGTAGGTCTTGAGGGTGCCGCGCGCGAGAAGCTTCACTGACAGCGGTGCTGCGTCCGCATACGGCACGATCTGGTCGTCGCTGCCGTGCATCACGAGCGTGGGAACGGCGATGCGCTTCAAATCTTCGGTGAAGTCGGTCTCCGAGAACGCCTTGATGCAGTCGTAATGCGCCTTGGCGCCGCCCATCATGCCCTGGCGCCACCAGTTCTGGATCACACCCTGCGAGACCTTGGCGCCGGGACGATTGAAGCCGTAGAAGGGGCCAGAGGGCACGTCGAGGAAGAACTGCGCGCGATTGGCGACGAGCGCCGCGCGCAAGCCGTCGAATACCTCGATGGGCAGTCCGCCGGGATTCCTGTCGGACTTGACCATGACGGGCGGCACGGCGCCGATCAGCACCGCCTTCGCCACGCGTCCCGCCTTCGCCCGCGCGACGTAGTGCGCCACTTCGCCTCCGCCCGTCGAGTGCCCGATGTGAACCGCGTTGCGCAAGTCGAGTGCATCCGTCACGGCCGCGACATCTGCGGCATACGTATCCATCTCGTTGCCTGTCCAGGTCTGCGTCGAGCGACCGTGTCCGCGCCGGTCGTGCGCGATGACGCGATAGCCGTGGCCCAGGAAGAACATCATCTGGTTGTCCCAGTCGTCGGCGGAAAGCGGCCAGCCGTGGTGGAACACGACCGGCTGTGCATCGCGGGGACCCCAGTCCTTGAAATAGATGGTGACGCCGTCCTTGGTGGTGATCGTGTTCATCGCCGGCTCCTTGAAAGCAAAATTGTCCGGGCGCCTGCACTCGCGTGTCAACCGACAATGTTGCGCACCTGCACGGTGCATCGCACGCATGGCGCGCGTGCAGCGCGTTCAGGCCCGGAGCTTCGCCCGACGCGCGGCCGCAAACGACAGTCCGACGAGGAGAAGCAGCAGTCCTGCGACGGTCAGCACAGGCGCGGTGCCATAACGTTCGGCGAGCGCGCCCGCGAGCGTGACGCCCGTCGCCTGGCCCACGAACAGGATCGCGGCGAAGAGCGCGAGGCTGCTTCCGCGCTGCGCGGGCGCCATCTGCGTCGCGTTGACCTGCAGCGTGTTGTGCAGCATGTAGAAGCCGAGCCCGGCGACGAAGCACGCGGCCGCGGCGACGAGCGGGAATCGGGTGAGCGCAATCACGGCGAAGCACAGCGCGAGCAGCACCGCACCGCCACCCGCAAGTCCCGCCTCGCCCCATCGGCGTATCAGCATCGGCGACAACGCCGCGTAGACGAGCCCGCCCACCCCATAGAGCATGACGATCGCACCTGCGAGCGTCAGCGATATGCCGTACACGCGATGCAGGTGCGTCGGCACGAATGCGAGCGCGCCGAAGAGCAGGATGCCCTCGACGAACACGGTGAGGAGCACGACGCGCGCCCAGGGCACGGCCAGCACGGCGGCGAATCTCTGGACGATGTTGCCGGCCGGCGGCTGCGAAAGCGCTTCCCGCTGCGGCGCGGACCGCCACATGAGCAACGCAGCCGCCGCGAACCAGATCGCGAGAACGACGAACACGGGGCCTTCGCCGAAGTGATCGGCGCCCAGGCCGCCCAGCACCTGCCCCATCGCAATGCCGAACATCTGCCCGATGAGGAAGCGCGCGAGCACCGCCTGGCGGCGCTCGTAGGCAACGGTGTCGCCGATCCAGGCCATGGACAAGGGAATGAGCGCGCCTGCCGTCGCGCCAGCGAGCATGCGCGCGAGCACGAGCACGCCGAACGAAGGCGCGAGCGCGCACAGCACGGACGTGAGCGCGCAGCCCAGCGTGGCGAGCGTCACCACCCGGTACTTGCCGTAGCGGTCGCCGATGGGGCCGTAGGCGAGCTGCAGCAAGCCGTAGGCGATGGCGAATGCGGTGACGGTCTGGCCCGCCGTCCCGAGGCCGACGCCGTATTCCGACGCGAAATGCGGCAGCAGCGGGTCGCATACGCGCAAGGCCGCCGCGGATCCGCACGCGCCGAACGACAGCGCGACGATGGACCGTACGTCGATGGTCGAGTCGGAGGCCGTGGTCATGTGGAAGACAGACCGTCGTTATAGCATCCGCGGCCGCGTGCGATGGGCAATCGCTGACCGTATACTCTCGCAACAAATCGCCGGCGATCGACCGGCCAAACGCCCCAGGAGGACGCATGCAACGCTTGATCAAGTGGTTCGCGATCGCAGTGTCGCTGTTCGCCGCGACCGTGTCCGCGCAGGACTTTCCGTCGAGGCCGGTCACGCTGATCGTGCCCTGGCCCGCCGGCGGCTCCACCGATCTCGTGATGCGCGCGCTCGCGACGTCGACCGAGAAGTATCTCGGGCAGCCGATCGTGATCGAGAACAAGCCGGGTGCGGCGGGAACGCTCGGCGCGAGCGCGATGGTGAACGCGAAACCCGACGGCTACACGATCACGCAGGTGCCGATCACGGTGTTTCGCTATCCGCACATGGCGCAGGTCGGCTACGACCCGCTGGCCGATCTCACGTACCTGATCGGCATCTCCGGCTACACGTTCGGCGTCGTCGTGCGCTCGGATGCGCCGTGGAAGACGTGGGGCGAGTTCATCGCGTACGCAAAGGCGAATCCTGGCAAGGTTTCGTACGGCACGCCGGGTGCGAACACGTCGCTGCACGTGACGATGGAGGACATCGCGCAGCGCGACGGCATCAAGTGGGTGCAGGTCCCGTACAAGGGGAACGCGGACAACATGACGGGGCTCCTCGGCGGCCACATCCAGGCATCCGCCGATGCGACGGGCTGGGGACCGCACGTCGACGCCGGGAAGATGCGGCTCCTCGTCACCTGGGGGCCGCAGCGCACGAAGCGCTGGCCCGACGTCCCGACGTTGAAGGAGCTCGGCTACGACATGACGTCGACGTCGCCGTACGGCATCGCCGGCCCCAAGGGCATGGACCCGAAGGTCGCGAAGGTGCTGCACGACGCGTTCAAGAAGGGCATGGAGGACCCGGGCCATCGGCAGGCGATGGAGAAATACGACCAGGATCTCCTCTACATGTCGGGCGAGGAGTACGCGAAGTTCGCACGCGACACCTTCGCCGCCGAAAAGGCCACGATGGCGCGCCTGCTGGCGACGCAGAAGTAGCTATCGCGTCGCGGCGAGCGTCTTCAGCTGGCCGCGCAGCACCTTGCCGGTGGGCGACGCCGGCAGCGCCGTCATGACGCGGATTTCGCTGGGCCGCTTGTAGGGCGCGAGCTGCGCCGCGGCGTGCGCGGCGAGCTCGGCCACGTCGGCCGCACGACCGGCGGCGAGCTCGACGAACGCGACCACTTCCTCGTTGCCGTCGGCGACCTGCCGTCCGACGACGACCGATTGGGCGACCGCAGGATGCGCATTCAGCACCGACTCGACTTCGCCCGGATACACGTTGAGGCCCGAGCGGATGATGAGGTCCTTGCTGCGCCCCACGATGAACAGCGCCCCGTCGGCCTCCTGCCGCGCGAGGTCGCCGGTGCGAAGCCAGCCCGTCGCTCGTGATCGCCGCGGCGGTTGCCTGCGGATCGCGATAGTAGCCGTGCATCACGTTCGGTCCGCGAACCCACAATTCGCCGACCGCACCGGCGTCGACGTCGCGCCCGGCGATGTCGACGATGCGCACTTCCACGCCGGGGATCGGCGGGCCAACGGATGTGTCTGCGCGCGGCGCGTCCAGCCGCGTCTGCGACACCGTGGGCGAAGTTTCCGTCAATCCGTAGCCGTTGTGCAGCGCGAGCCCGAACCGGCCTTCGACCGCGCGCTTCAACGCGGGATCGAGCGGCGACCCGCCCGCATACAGATAGCGCAGATGGGGCGCGGTTGCGCGCGCGTCGGCAGGCAGCAACTCGAGCATGCGGGTGTACATCGCCGGCACGCCCTGCACGATGGTCAGGCCGTCCGCGATCGCATCGAGCGCGCGCCGCGCGTCGAAGCGCGGCACCACGTGCAGGCAGGCGCCCGCGCAGCACGCGCCAAGCAGCATCGAGGCGAGGCCGTACACGTGATAGATCGGCAGTGCGCCGTAGATGCGGTCCGCAGGGCCGAGCTCGCGCAGACGCGACGACACGCTCGCGATGAACGTGAGGTTCGCGTGCGTCAGCATCACGCCCTTCGGCCATCCGGAGGTGCCCGTCGTGTAGACGATCGCCGCGACGTCGCGCAGGGCTTCCGCCTTGCCAGTCGACGCGAGAACCGCAATCCGGCCCACGCCTTCCACCTCGATCGCACGGGCGTCGTGGCGGGCCGCATGCGCGTCGACCTCCGCTGCCACGCCCACCGCGTACAGCGTCGCCCGCGGCTGCGCGTGATCGCGGATCGCGTCGAGCTCGCGCGCGGACAAGCGCGGGTTGACGGGCACCGCGACCGCGTCGAGCGTGCTCGCCGCGAACAGCGAGGCGATCTGCGCGAGCGAGTTCTCGGCGACGATCAGCACGCGGTCGCCCGGCTGCACGCCTTCGCTTCGAAGGCAACGCGCGCAGGCGTCGATAGCGTCGACCAGGCCGCGCCAGGTGACCGCGCGCGCTCCCTCGCGTATCGCTACGGCGTCGGGCCGCTCGCGCGCCCATCGCCTCGGGAATGCGTCGATGCGAACGGCGGCCGGCATCGCTAGCGCGTCGCGTCGCGGATCATGGCGCGCGCGATCACGAGCTGCTGGATCTGCGAGGTCCCTTCGTAGATGCGGAACAGCCGGACGTCGCGATAGAAGCGCTCGATGCCGTAGTCGGCGATGTATCCGGCGCCGCCGTGAATCTGCACGGCGCGGTCGGCGACGCGTCCGCACATCTCGGACGCGAAGAGCTTGCAGCACGACGCCTCGGTGGCGACGTCCTCGCCCTCGTCGCGCCTGCGTGCCGCGTCCAGCACCATCGAGCGCGCGGCATAGATTTCCGTGCGGCTGTCGGCGAGCATCGCCTGGATGAGCTGGAATTCGGCGATCGGCTTGCCGAACTGCTTGCGCTCGATCGCATAGCGCAAGGCGTCCTCGAGCATCCTCTCCGCAGCGCCCGTGCACACGGCGGCGATGTGCAGGCGTCCCTTGTCCAGCACGCGCATGGCGGTCTTGAAGCCGACGCCCTCGCGCCCGCCGATCAGGTTGTCCGCCGGAACGCGGCAATCGTCGAAGATCACGTCGGCGGTATGCGCGCCGCGCTGGCCCATCTTCGCGTCGGGACGCCCGATGGAGAGCCCCGGCGTGTCGCGCTCGACCGCGAATGCGGAGATGCCGCCGGCGCCCGCGATGGACGCGTCGGTGCGCGCCATGACGGTGAAGAGGCCCGCCTCCGGCGCGTTGGTGATGAACCGCTTGGTCCCGTTCAGGACATAGAAATCGCCGTCGCGCACCGCGGTGGTCGCAAGGGACGCGGCGTCCGATCCCGAGCCCGGCTCGGTGAGCGCGAAGGCCCCGATCAGCTCGCCGCTTGCCAGGCGCGGGAGCCAGCGCGCCTTCTGCGCCTCGGTGCCGTCGATGAGGATTCCCTGCGAGCCGATGCCGTTGTTGGTGCCGATCAGCGAGCGAAATGCGGGCGACGTGCGCGCGAGCTCGAACGCCACCAGCACTTCCTCCTCCATCGTGACGCCGAGGCCGCCATAGGCTTCCGGCAGCGACAATCCGAAAAGACCGAGCTCGCGCATCTGCGCGACGATCTCCGCGGGCACCTCGTCGTCGTCGGCGACTTGACGCTCGTGGGGCACGAGGCGCTCCGCCACGAAGCGGCGCACGTTGTCGAGGAGCAGGTTCAGCGTCTCACGATCGCGGATCACGGTTTGTCCCGGCCTTTGCCTACAATGGTAACGATTGCGCAACCGGAGCGGATGATGCCATGACGAGCGAAACGTATGCAGTGCGCCGGCGCGTGGCCGTCGTCACCCTCGACAACCCGCCGGTGAACGGTCTCGGGCACGCGCTGCGCAGCGCGATCGTCGACGCCGTCGATCGCGCCAATGCGGACGACGCGGTCGACGCCATCGTGCTGACGGGCGGCCCGCGCATATTCTCGGCCGGCGCCGACATACGCGAGTTCAATACGCCGAAGTCGCTGGCCGAGCCTACGCTGCGCACGGTGATCGCGACCATCGAGGCGAGCGGCAAGCCGGTGATTGCGGCCATCGGGGGCACCGCGATGGGAGGCGGCCTCGAGCTTGCGCTCGGGTGCCACTACCGCGTTGCCGACGCGAAAGCGTCGATCGCGCTCCCCGAAGTGAAGCTGGGACTGCTGCCGGGCGCCGGCGGCACCCAACGGCTGCCGCGACTGGTGGACGTGGAGACCGCGATCGACATGATCGTCACCGGCGCAACGCGCACCGCGGCGGCGCTGTCCGCGCAAGACCTGTTCGATGCCGTGGTCGACGGCGAAGCGCTCGAAGCAGGCGTCGCATTGGCCCGAAAGATCGTCGACGAGGAACTTCCGCGCAAGCGCGCGCGCGACGCGACGGTGTCGAGTCCCGATGCGGCAGCGATCGTCGCCCGCAGGCGCGAGGCGCTCGCCGCTTCTGCGCAGCACGACGAAGCGCCGCTGGCTTGCATCGACGCCGTCGCCGCCGCCATTTCGAAGCCGTTCGACGACGGCCTCGCCGTCGAGCGCGAGCTCTTCCTGCGACTGATGCAATCGCCCGCCTCGCGCGCGCTGCGCCATGCGTTCTTCGCCGAGCGTGCCACTGCACGAATCGACGACGTTCCGCAGGACACGCCGCCGCGCAACGTCGAGCGCGTCGCGGTCATCGGCGCCGGCACGATGGGAACCGGCATTGCGCTTGCGTGTCTCGCCGCAGGTTTTCGCGTCGTTCTGCTCGAGGCGGATCATCGGGCCCTCGACAAAGGCGTGGCCCGCGTGCGCGCCGATCTCGACAGCGCCGTCGCCAGGGGCAAGCTGTCGCGCGACGAAGCGGACCGCCGCGCGCAAGCGCTGCACGCGACCCTCGCGTACGAGGACGTCGCGACGGCCGACCTCGTCGTCGAGGCGGTCGTCGAGGACATGGCCGTCAAGCAACAGGTCTTTGCAGCGCTGGATCGGGCCGCAAAGCCCGGCGCGGTCCTCGCGACGAACACGTCCACACTCGATGTCGATCGAATCGCGAACGCGACGCACCGGCCGCATGACGTCGCCGGCATGCACTTCTTCAGTCCCGCGAACGTCATGCGGCTCGTCGAGATTGTCCGAGGCGCCGCGACGTCTCCGGATGTCCTGGCGACGTTGACGAGCGTGACGCGCCGCATGGGCAAGATCGCCGTCGTCGCGCGCGTGTGCGACGGGTTCATCGGCAACCGCATGGTCGAGCACTACCTGCGCCAGGCGATGTTCCTGGTCGACGAGGGCGCGTCGCCTGCGCAGGTCGACGGGGCGCTCGAGCGCTTCGGCATGGCGATGGGACCGTTCCGCATGAGCGATCTCGCGGGCCTCGACGTGGGTTGGCGGATCCGGCAGCGGCGCTACGTGGAGCGGCCGCATGTGCGCTACTCGCGCATCGCGGACCGATTGTGCGAGCAAGGCCGCTTCGGGCAGAAGACCGGCCGCGGCTGGTATCGCTACGAGAGCGGACGCCGCGATGCGCTCCCGGATCCCGAGGTCGATGCGCTCGTCGCGGGGTACCGCGCCGACATGGGCATCGCGTCTCGCGCCATCGGCGAGGACGAGATCGTCGACCGGTGCATCCTCGCGCTCGTGAACGAAGGCGCGCGCATCCTCGAGGAAGGGATCGCGCAACGCGCGTCCGACATCGACGTCGTGTACCTCGCAGGCTACGGATTTCCGCGCTTCCGCGGCGGGCCCATGTACTACGCCGACCAGCGCGGGCTCGCGGACATCGAGGCGCGAATGAAGGCGCTTGCAGGCTCCGACCCGGTGTTCTGGACGCCGGCGCGGCTCTTGTCGCGGCTGGCGGCGGAGAAGCAGACGTTCAACCGCTAATCGGTCTTGTCGCGCCGCGCGTAGAACTCGGCGACTTGCGCGATCTCGCTGTCGGTCATCGCCCGCGTCATGTTGCGCATCTGGGCGTGACTGTCGTTGTGCCGGGCGCCGCTCCTGAAGTCGCGGAGCTGCGAAACGAGGTAGACACCAGGCATCCCTTCCAGCCAGGGCGCGCCGAGCTTGTGATCGGTGCCGCCGTGACAGGCGATGCACGGCGCAATGTTGCGCAGCGGATCGCCCACCCGAACGAGCGCCGGCGCCGTCGCATCGCTGTATCGTGCAGGGGCGGTCCGGGCCTTCGGCAGCGAGTCGTAGTAGCTCGCGATGTCGGCGATGTCGCGGTCGGACAGGTTGCGCGCAATGGTCTGCATGAACGTGCCGCCGCGGTCGCCGCGCTTGTAGTCCTGCATCTGCTTGTGCACGACTTCCGGGTACTGGCCCGCGAGGTTTGGCGCGTCCGCCTGGCTCGCGCCCTGGGCCCCGTGACACATGCTGCATTGCTGGACGGCGATCGTCGCACCTCGCCCGACGGCGTCGCCGCCTCCGGTGCGCGCCAATGCAGGCACGACGACGACGTCCGTGGACACCTTGGCGGACTTCGGGGACTGGCTCGCGTCCCAACGCGCGGGCACGCCGGCGGCACGGCAGATGCTTTCCCACAAGCCGGCCGCGGTGAAGTCGCCATGCACGCCCGGCAGCACGACCAGTCCAACGAGAAAGCTGGCGACCGTCAGCACGACGAGCCCGATGACGCTCCAGCGGAACCCGGCATTGCTCCACGCGTACGTCTTATCGCGTTCCATCACGGCCCCCCGATGGATACCGCCGGCACCGCAGTGCCAGGGAGGGACGCAAGCTGCACGATGGGGTAGCCATAGTTGACGATCGTGAGCGCGATCATCATCCCGACCCACAGTCCGAACGTGTTGAGGAGCGCCGGCGTGCGCTCTGCCGCGTGCGCCGTGACGCTGAACGTGAACGGCGCCGGATCCGCGGCGTTGCGACGTGCCGTTGCGAGGACGTAGACGAACAGCACCGCCGACACGACCAGGACCAGCCCGCCGATCGCGGACGCCGTGACGGTCCACGCCTGTGGCTGCAGCGCGGGATGCGTGTAGTCGTAGTACGCCATTCGCCGCGGCATGCCCAGCAGTCCGACGAGATGCCACGGCATCGAGAGCACCAGCATGCCGATGAACCACGTCCACAGCTGTGCCTTGATCAGTCCACGAGGCAAGGGGGCGCACCGCGTGAGCTGCGGCCACAGCTCGTACGCGATCATGAAGTACATGATCACGATCGAGCCCCCGAAGATCAGGTGGAAATGGCCCGTCACCCACTGCGTGTTGTGGACGGTCTCGTTGAGCTGGTAGCTCATGTTGATGAGGCCACCGGCGCCGCCGAAGCCCAGCATGACGAACGCGAAGGTGACGGCCAGCATCATGGGGTTGTCCCATGGAAGCGCCTTCACCCAGCCGAAGGCGCCCTTCCCGCCGCGCAGCCGCGCCGCGATCTCGACGGAGGCGACGATCGTGAACACCGTTAGCAGTGTCGGCACGGACACCATCGCCGTCATCGCGGCGTGGACGAACTTGAAGCCGGCGCCGATCTGCGGATCCGCGAACGTGTGATGCAGGCCGATGGGCATCGAGAACACGAGGAACAGCACGAAGGCCACACGGCCCATCGTGTCGCTGTAAAGACGGCCGCCAATCGCGCGCGGCACGATCGTGTAGAACGCGATGTACGCCGGCATGAGCCAGAAATACACGATGGCGTGCAGCGTCCACGAGAACAGCACGCGGGCGAGGCCCGCATCGATGACGTCGCGAAGACCCAGCGCCGCCGGCAGGATGAGCACGAGCACTTCGACCGCCGCGCCGACGGACGTCCACGCCCACAGGTACGCGCCCGTCACGTTGCCGAACATCGCGAGCGGAACGGTCGCCCCAGGGTTCTCGCGCCGCCAGGCCCGCAGGTTGATCGACATCAGCGCGACCCAGATCCACGAGCCCACGACCACCAGCACGACCCCGATGTAGTACCACGCGCTCGCGATCATCGGCGGGTAGAACGTATAGAGCACCGAGGCGCGCCCGACCGCGATGGTGGCGGCGGCGATGACCGTTCCTGCGACGACGAGGCCGAAGCCGGCCCATGCCCACCGAAGGCCGATGAGCGGACGCTTGAGCGCGATCTCGGTGATCGCGTAGCCGAACCCCATGGCGACGAGCGTCGGCAGCACGTACGCCATCACCGTCCCGTGCGCGGTGACCGAGCGGTAGTAATGCTCGGGGTTGTTGACCCACGCGTGCAGCGGGCTGCGCACGTACATCTGCCATTCGCCGAGCAGGATCGCGAGCAGGAAGCCCGCGAATGCGACCCAGAAATGGGCGAGGACGAGGCGCCTAGCGAGAAACACAGCTGAGCCTTTCGCCGCGGGTCGCGCGCGCGAGGAAATCCCGCGCCGGAATCACCTGCACCCGCGCCCACATCGCCTCGTGTCCCGTGCCGCAATACTCGTGGCACGGCATGAGATGCTCGCCCGCGCGGGCGAACGTCGTCGTGAACGTCGCGACGAACCCGGGTACGAGCATCGTGTTCGCATTCGTTGTGCCGACCACGAAGCCGTGGATGACGTCGGTGCTCGTCGCGCGGAACGTGACGGGCATCTCGGCAGGCACGACGATGCACTGCGGCTCGAACGAATACTGCTGGGCGACGATGCGCACGGTGACACGACCATCCGCCGCGACGGACGTGCCGAGATTGCTCTCGACGAACTCGCCGTCGATGTGCAGCGTGCGCGGGTCGATGGTCTCCACGCGCGACGGCGGCATCGCCGCCCACTTGATGCCCGTGAAGATCATCATCGCGACCAGCAGCGCGATGATGACCATGACGATGATCGCCCAGCGTCGCTCCGACGCTGCAGCGACGTCGTGGCCGCTCGTCGCCGCCGCTCCCGTCACTGGACCGCTCCGCGCGGCAGGTAGACGAGGAAATAGAAAGCGAAATAGAGCGCAACGACGATGGCCGTCGCGACGCCGGCGACCGCGAATGTGCCCGCCGGCCCCCGCCGCACGATTTCCTCCACCCTGCGATCGACCTCTGCCGCGTCTTCGTTCATGGTCGCTCCCTCATTCCGGCAGCAGCGATCGCAGTGGGTTGACCTGCGCCGGCGTCACCGGTGCGCCGCTGTTCTCCCATGCGACGCGGATGTACGTCACCACCGCGGCGGCCTGCTCGTCGTTCAGGATGTGCGCGAAAGGCGGCATGCCGTAAGGGCGCGGATTCTTCTGCGTGCCCGGCGGATAACCGCCGTTCAGCACCATCCGGATCGAGTTGACGGGCGACGTCATCGTGATCGATTGATTGCCGGCGAGCGGCGGAAAGTGCGGCGGCTGCCCCTTGCCTTCGCTGCCGTGGCATATCGCGCACTGGGTGACGTAGATCGTGCGCCCGGTCTCCATGACCTGCGGTTGAACGAGTCGCGCCTGGCTGGTGGGGGGCGGCTCGGCGTCGCCTTTCGGCAGCGTCTTGAGATAGACGGCCATCGCCTCGACGTCCGCGTCGGTCATGTACTGCAGGCTGTTGTAGACGACCTCCGCCATGGGGCCGTACACCGTGCTGCGATGCGAGATGCCCACCTGCAGCAGGTCGACGATCTCCTTGATCGTCCAGTTGCCGAGGCCGGCCTCGCGATTCGACGTCAGCGACGGCGCGTACCAGTTCTGGTTGGGAATCATCCCGCCTTCGAACGCCTTCGCCTCGCTCGACCCGCCGAGCGCATTGACCGCCGTGTGGCACATGGCGCAATGCCCGAGACCCTCGACGAGATACGCGCCTCGGTTCCACTGCGCCGATTGCTTCGGGTCGGGCGCGTACTCGCCTTCCGTGAAGTAGAGGGCGCGCCAGCCGATCAGAAGATCGCGCTTGTTGTACGGAAAGCGCAGCTCGTGCGGGCGATTCTGCTGCCTCACCGGCTTCACCGACATGAGATACGCGTAGATCGCATCGCAATCCTCGCGCGTGACCTTGGTGTACGACGCGAAGGGCATGGCCGGATACATGAGCGTGCCGTCGCGCGAGATGCCGGTGTGCATCATGCGGTAGAAGTCGTCGGCGCTCCACTGGCCGATGCCGGTTTCGTCGTCGGGCGTTATGTTCGGCACGTAGAGATTGCCGAACGGCGTGGGCATGGCGCGCCCGCCGGCGAAGGCGGGGCGGTTGGGCTCGGTGTGGCAGGCGACGCAGTCGCCCGCGCGGGCGAGATACTCGCCGCGAAGCAAAACCTGCGTGGCGGGGCTCGCCGAAACGGCCCCGGGCGTCACCTCGCGCTGCGGCAGCGCACCGGGCTTCAACATTGTCCAGGCGATGGCCGCGACGACCACGATCGCCGCGGAGACGAGGACCACGCCGACGACGCCGCGGCGGCTCATTGCTGGCTGCCGCATGCGAGCGGCATGCGAACCAGGTTGGACGACTCGGGCGATGCGTCTGCCGGCGCCTCCTGCCGCGCGAGCCACGCAGCGACCGCCGCGACGTCGGCCTCCGACAGCCGCGAGACGATGCGCTTCATGCAGTCGGGCTCCGCCGCGTGGCGGCTGCCGACCCGCCATCGCGTGAGTTGCGCCGAGATGTAGGCCGCACGCAAGCCGACGAGCCCGGGTATGCCGGGGTTCATGCCCGTGAGCCGGCTGCCGTGACAGGCGATGCACGGCGGGATCCCGATGCGCGGGTCGCCCGCGGTCGCGATGGACTTGCCGCGCTCGAGCATTGCGACGTCGGCCGGTGCGGCATCGCGAGCCTCGAAAGGGGGCCGCAGCTTCGCGTAGTAATCGGCCATCTCGCGCAGATACGCGTCCGGCAGGTACGCGACGAGATAATTCATCGGCGGGTATTGCCGGGTGCCGTCGCGGAACGCCGCCAGTTGGTTGTACAGATAGCCAGCGGGCTTGCCGGCGATGCGCGGGAAGTATCCGCTATTGGCACCCTCCCCGCTGCGGCCGTGACAGGTGACGCATCCCTGGACGCGCGCGTCCATCGAGTCCAGGGTCGCGAAGCCCGGCACCGTGGACGGTTGCGCGGACACTTCCGTTGCAAGGGCCATCGCAATTGCCACTGCACCTGCGCAGATCAGTCGAGCGTTCCGCATGCCCCTGTGAACCCGGTGAGGTTCGCTAATCTAGCACTGTCGTGAGTCGAGCCGGTAATTTGCTCGTTTTGATCGCAGGCTCTCGGTGTCAGAGCATCGCCGCGAACCGCCTCGCGTCGCCCACGCGGGGCAGGTTGTTGAACATCACATAGGCGCTATCCGTCGGCGCGACGTCGTGCAGCATGCGGCGAAGGATGCGCAGGTCCTCGTCGCCATACGACGCACGCGCGCTGCCCGGACCGTGCATGCGCCAGTAAACGCTGCTCGACTTCTCGGGCGGCGTGACGAATGGGTCCACCACATGCACGAGCTCGAGGTCGCGGCAGAGCGCCACGGCGAGACTTCGTTGCGCGATCCATGCTTTTCCCCGCGGCTCCCACAGCAAGCGCGCTCGGGGACGCTCCAGGCGCTCGAAGAATCGTCGCATCGCATCGATGTTTTCCGGCACGGGCGTGAAGCTCGCAGGACACTGGAACAACATCGCGGTCGCGCAGAGCACGCCGGCGCATTCGACCGAGCGTTGCCAACCTTCGCGAACGGCCGGCGAATCGCGAAAGTAGCCGGGCGCAGCGTCGTCGCCCAGCGGTCGCTTCATGCGGCGGTACGTGGGACTCGTCGCAGGATGCGTGACGAGCTGCCAGACCTTCATCGTGTACTCGAGCGCAGGCCCGGCCGCCGCGAGCCACTTGCGCATCGCTGCATCGGTCGGCGGGTCGTAGAACGTGCCCTGCACCTCGACGACGGGGAAGTCGTCGGCGTAGGTGCGCATCGACATGGAGAACCCGCAGAGGCCGACGCGAACGTCAGCCGCCTGCGGTTCGCGATGCGCTGTCGGCATGGACAGGCGAGCGCCCCGACGGATCGCTCCGTCGGGCGCTCGCCCGCGCCTGGAAGTTACTGCTGGTTGCGGTTGTTGCCGGTCTCGCGATTCGACCCGCCCTGGTTGGAGCCGCCGCGGTTGCTGCCGCTGTCCGATCCCTGGCGGTTGCCGCCAGTCTGGCTCGTCCCCTGGCGGCTGCTGCTGTCTTCCTGCCGCTGCTGGTCGCGATTCTGGTTGCCGCCCTGCTGGTTCTGCTGGCGGTTCTGGTCGTTGCTGCCGCCCTGACCCTGATTGCGCTGGTTCTGGTTGCCCTGGTTCTGGTTGCCCTGGTTCTGATTGGCCATCGTCATCTCCTTGCGTGGTTGCCAACATGGCGCGTGATCGGTTGCGCCTGCCGTTCGAACCTCGGAGCGCGCATCAGGTTCCCCAAGCGCGATTTGCACCGTTGCCCGTCGGCAATATTTTCCGGTGTGCACTTGCGTTCAACCGTTAGGCGCCGTCGACCGATCCGCGGGCTTAACATGGCGCGTCGATCTAACTGTCGAGATCGACTGCATCAGGGATGCGCGTGCTCGATGGTGGAATTCGAAACTGCGGATGGGCCAATGGCGATCGCGAGCGTGCACTGCTCGTTCTGCGGCCACGACAACCCCGCGGCGGCGAAATACTGCAACGAATGCGCCGCCGACTTGCAGCTTGCGCTGTGTTCCGCGTGCTCGGCCGTGAACAGGCGCGACATGGCACAGTGCCACAAGTGTGGCGCATCGCTCCACGCGACGTCGCAAGAAAGTGCCACGTTGCCCGCAGTCGCCGAGACGGCGCCCGAACCCTCGCCGCCACCGAGGCATCGCCGCGTGATTGCATTCGCTCTCATGGCGGTCATCGGCGTGATTGCAGCGGCGTCTGCGGCGTACCGAATGGGCGCAATCGCGCCTGCGGCATTCACGGCGCCCGTCCCGGCCGAGGCGATCTCGCATGCAAGCGACGCCTCTCGTGCGGAACCGACCGGAGCAACGGTCGCAACGCCGGCGACGCCGCCGCGCGACGAGCCGGCGCCGCCGCGCGACGAGCCGGCGCCGCCGCGGGACGAGCCGGCGCCGCCGCGGGACGAGCCGGAGCCGCGTCCCGACCAGCGGATCGAAGCCCAGCCGACGCAGGCGATGGCCCTGCCGAAGGACCCGGAACCGATGCAGCCGCCGACGGCGACCGCGCCACCGACCAATGGATGCACCGACGCGGTTGCGGCTCTCGCCTTGTGCGATCGCAGTCCGGCCCGCTGAAGGAAACGACATGCGAAAGCCTTTCGCGACCGCTTGCATGTTCGCCTTGCTCGGCTTGCATTGCGCCGCCGCACACGCCGCATCCGAATTCAAGATCGTCACGGCATCGGAGCGCGGCACTTACATCCAGATCGGCCGCGACATCGCGACGATCGTCGCGCCGCAAGCCGACATCAACCTCGAGGTGCTGCCCTCGGCGGGATCGGGGCAGAACGTGAAGCGGCTGCGCTACGAGCAAGGTGTCAAGCTCGCCATCGTGCAGTCCGACGTGTACCAGGCGTTCCTCGACCTGGCGCGCAGCGGCAATCGGGAATCCGGTGAGATCATTCGTCCGTTGAGAGTGGTCATGCCCCTGTACAACGAGGAGATCTACTTCGTCGCGCGCGCCGACTCGCCGCTCAACTACGTGCACGAGATCCGCACCGCGCGCATCAACGCGGGCGAGCTCGGAAGCGGCACGGCGCAGACGACGTCCACGCTGTACCGCCTCATGTTCGGCGAAGCGATGCCCGAGGCGAGGACAACCTTCCTCAACAACGAGGACGCGCTCCTCAAGCTGATCGGAGACAAGAGCGTGGACGTGGTCGCGATCGTTGCCGGCCAGCCCGCCAAGCTCCTCGCCGACATGAAGCCCGAGGCGAGGCAGCTCATCAAGCTCCTCAAGGTGGACCCGGCGAATGCGGCGATGCGCTCCGCCTTGCGCACCTACTTTCCGGCGACCGTGCGCGCGGCCAGCTATCCGAACCTGCTCACGGAGGATGTGCCGGGCGTCGCCGTGCGCGCGTTCCTCGTGACGTACGACTACAACCTCGACCAAACGAAGAAGGCGCTCACGCGGCTTGCCCAGTCGTTGTGCCAGAACTTTCCGACGCTGCAGGCGAAGGGACATCCGAAGTGGCGGGAGGTCGAGATGAAATTGCCCGAGCTCGGGCGCGGCTGGTCCTACTACCGCCCCACCAAGGTCGAGCTCGATGCGTGCGTCCGCCAGACGGTGGCCAAGGCGCCGCGCCGCGTTCGCGAGTGCACCCAGCAGGAGCGCATCCTCGGCTTGTGCAGCTGACACCGACGCGCCGCCGGGGGATGCAGCGTCGTCGTCCGGCGCGTTCGCTCCGTCGCTGGGCGGATTGGTCGTGCCAGCGCCGGTTTGGTCGCAACGCCGTTGCGACGGCAGGGGACGCGGGCGCAGATTTGCGCCGGTGGCGCGATTGCGCGACCACACCTTCAACCGAGCGAGGCAACCCATGAACCGAACGATCAGCAAACTGCATGCGACGCTTGCCATCGTCGTCATCGGCACTTTTTCTGCTTTCGTCCACGCGAAGCCCGTCGATTGCGCGAGGCCGGCAGTGGGCACTGGCGAAGTCCAGGCGTGCAAGGCCGCAGCCCAGGGTGCCAGCGAGCTGCGCCAATACATCCAGCGCACGCAGGGCATCCACATCCTGTACATGCGCGACTTCGTCGACACGGTGCCCGCGAGCTGAGCGACAGGGACGCAAGGCTCATCTGGAGGACGCCGGGCAAGGCATCCTCCAGAGTCCGTGACCCACCCGCCAGGATTTCGCATGGACGCGCTCGCGATCGTAATCTAGAGTTGCGTGCATGACGCGACGCGAACAGATCCTTGCCCTCCCCGTCCCCACCGTAGAAGAACGCATCCGCCAGATCGAGGCGGAGCCGCTGCCGTCGAACATCGGCGCCCTGCTCGACGCGGCGGCCGACGAGCACCCACAGCGCCTGGCCTGGAACTTTTTCGAGGCCGGCGAGACCATCACGTACGGCGACTTGCGCAGGCGCGTCGACAGGATCGCCCGCGGGCTTGCGCGCGCCGGCGTCACGCGCGGCATGCACGTCGGGGTGATGCTGCCGAACATCCCGCAGATGCCGGTCACGTGGCTCGCGCTGACGCGCATCGGCGCAGTCATGGTGCCGATGAACATTGCATACACCGCGCGCGAGATCACCTACCTGGTCGAGAACGGCGACGTGCAGCATCTCGTCGTCGACGCGACATGCCTGCCGGCCGTGGAAGAGATCGGTCCCCTGCCCGGCATGCTGACCGCCGAGCGCGTGATCGTCGTCGGCGATTGCGGCGGTCGCTATCGCGATTGGGAAACGCTCTACGACACCGACGATTCCCCCGCGACCGCGAGCCCGCCCGTCGCGCTCGACGATGTGGCCAACATCCAGTACACCTCGGGCACGACGGGCTTTCCCAAGGGCTGCATCCTGTCGCACCGCTACTGGCTCACGATCAGCAAGGTCAACGCCCGGCGCGACGGCATGGCCTATCGCAACATCCTGTGCGCAACGCCCTTCTTCTACATGGACCCGCAGTGGTTGCTGCTCATGACGTTCCACCAGCGCGGCACGCTGTTCGTCGCGAGGCGACAGAGCCCCAGCCGGTTCATGAGCTGGGTGCGCGAGTACCGCATCAACTTCTGCCTGCTGCCCTATCTCGTCATCAAGCAGCCGCAAGCGGCCGACGAGAAAAACCACGAGCTCGTTCGCTGCAACATCTACGGCATTCCCAAGGACGTGCACCGCGAAATCGAGGAGCGCTTCGACCTGATCGCGCGCGAGGCTTTCGGCATGACGGAAGCCGGCACGTGCCTCTTCATGCCCATCGCCGCCGCGGACATGGTGGGTTCCGGCTCGTGCGGCAAGCCGGGACCGTTCCGCGAGGCGCGCATCGCCGACGAAGAGGGCAACGTCGTGGCACGAGGTGAGATCGGCGAGCTGCAGCTGCGCGGTCCTGCGATGCTGCAGGGGTACTACAAGAATCCGAAGGCCACGGCCGAAGCGTTCACCGGCGAATGGTTTCGCACCGGCGACCTCTTTCGGCAGGACGAGCGCGGCTACTACTACATCGTCGGGCGGCTGAAGGACATGATCCGCCGGGCCGGCGAGAACATCGCGGCGCGCGAGGTCGAGACGGTGATGACGGCGCTTCCCGAAGTGATGGAGGCGGCGTGCGTCGCCGTCAAGGACGAGACGCGCGGCGAGGAGGTGAAGGCCTACGTCGTGCTGCAGCCCGGATTCACGCAGGACAGCGTACCGCCGCAGCGCATCATCGAGCACTGCAGCACGCGGCTCGCGCGCTTCAAGGTACCGCGCTACATCGCGTACAGCACGGAGCTGCCGAAGACCCCTTCGGGCAAGATCGCCAAGAAAGTGCTGATCGAGGGAATCACCGACCTTCGCTCGGGCAGCTACGACCGTGTCGAGGAAAGATGGCTATGACCACTGCGCGCGAACCCGTCATCGATTACGGCAGCACGCCGCCCACGCTCGCGAAGACGGCCCCGCACCTCGACAACTACCGCCGGGTGTACCGCGCGAGCGAGGATGCCTCGGGCAACGTGAAAGAGGCCGCCGATCCGCTGGCCGCGTATCTGCACATGTACGAGTCGCACAACGTCGAGCACGTGGTGGTCAAGGCGCGCGATCTCGAGACGACGTTCAACTTCCGCATCAGGAACGAGGACGTCGCCGCTTTCTGCCGCGAGCACGGGCCGCGCTTCATCGGCTTCGCGGGTGTGGACCCCAACAAGGGCTTCACGGCGGTGCGCGAGCTCGAGTTCGCCGTGCGCGAGCTCGGCTTGCGCGGGCTCAACCTGCAATGCTTCGAGCACAAGCTGCGCATCAACGACGCGAAGATGTACCCGCTGTACGCGAAGTGCATCGAGCTCGACATTCCGGTGAACATCCACTGCAGCACGAACTTTTCCGCGGCGTTGTCGATGGACTACGGCCGCCCGTCGTACCTCGACGACGTGATGGTCCACTTTCCCGAGCTTCGCGTATGCGCGGCGCCGCCGGGGTTCCCGTGGGTCCCGGAGCTCATCGCCGTCGCGTGGCGGCACAAGAACGTGAGCATCGGCCTCGTCGCCATCCGCCACAAGTACCTCGCCGTGCAGAATTCCGGCTACGAGATGCTGCTGCAATACGGCAACAGCGTCCTGCAGGACCAGATGATCTACGGATCGGCGTATCCCATGATGCCGATCGACCGCAGCCTCGCCGAGATGGGCGAGCTGCCGCTCAAGGACAAGGTGCGCCGCAAGTGGATGCACGGCAACGCCGCGCGCCTGCTCGGGCTTGCCTGACGCCGGCGCCACACGAGGGAGGAAACGAAGATGTCGAAGCGAAAGCTGCTGAAGGCGGGGCTGGGCGTGATGGCGGCGCCGTGGCTGGTCGGGCGGAGCTTTGCGCAGCCCGCGAAACCCGCGCAGATCGTGGTCAACGATTCCGGCGGCGCGACGCAGGCCGCCAATCGCAAGACGTTCTACACCGCGTTCGAGAAGCAATACGGCATCAAGATCGTCAACACGAGCCCGGTGGACCTCGGGAAGCTTCGCGCGATGGTGCAAAGCGGCAACGTCGAGTGGTGCGTCACCGAGATCGCGGGTCCCGACGCCCTGCTCGCCGAGCGCTCGGGGCTTCTCGAGCCGCTCGACCTGTCGGTCATCGACCTGTCGCACTTCCCGCCGCACCTGCAGAAGCGCAAGTACGTGTTCCCCAAGAGCGCGTACTCGACGGTGATGGGCTACCGCACCGACATGTGGAAGGAAGGCAGCGGACCGAAGACGTGGGCCGACTTCTGGGACCAGGCGAAGTTTCCCGGACCGCGCACGATGCAGAACACCGCCTTCGAGCAGCTCGAGTTCGCGCTGCTGGCCGACGGCGTGCCCGTCGACAAGCTGTACCCGATCGACGTCGACCGCGCGTTCCGCAAGATGGACCAGATCAAGAAGTTCGTCACGGTGTGGTGGACGACCGGTGCGCAATCGGCGCAGCTCCTGGTCGACAAGGAAGCGGTGATCGGCACCGCGTGGAACGGCCGCTACTACAACCTCATCAAGGAAGGCGCGCCCATCGCCATCGAATGGAACCAGGGCGCGATCAAGGAATCGGCATTCGCCATTCCCAAGGGTGCGAAGGACGCGTACTGGGGCCAGCGGGTGCTCGCGACGATGGCGGACCCGAAGCTCGAAGGGCAATACGCGGACATCATCGGGTATCCGGGGCTCAATCTCGAGGCGACCAAGTACACCGATCCCAAGATGGTGCCCAACCTTCCGACGAGCCCCGTGCACCTGCCGAAGCAGTACTGGGTCAACCTCGAATGGTGGGCCGACAACGGTCCCGCGATCCAGGAGCGCTGGGCGCGCTGGCTTTTGCAGAAGTGACGAGGTGACGGAAGCACCGGCGATAGCGCTGCGTGTCGTCGGCGCCACCCGCCGTTTCGGCGCCACGTCGCGCTCGGCGGGGTCGACCTCGAGGTCCGCAAGGGCGAGATGCTCACGCTGCTCGGCCCGAGCGGCTCGGGCAAGACGACGCTCCTGAAGGTCATCGCCGGCTTCGAGATGCCCGACGAGGGCGAAGTGTTCCTCGCCGGGCGCAACGTCACGCTCGCGCCGCCCGCGCGGCGCGACATCGGCATGGTGTTCCAGAACTACGCCCTGTTCCCGCACATGACGGTGGCGCAGAACATCGCGTTTCCGCTCGAGATGCGCAAGGTGCCGCGCGCGGAGCGCGACCGTCGCGTCGCCGACGCGCTCGCGCTGGTCGACCTTCCTGCGCATGGTGGGCGATTGCCGCGCGAGCTCTCGGGCGGGCAGCAGCAGCGCGTGGCGCTTGCGCGCGCGGTCGTGTTCGGGCCGAGCCTGCTGCTGCTCGACGAGCCGTTCGGCGCGCTCGACCGCAAGTTGCGCGAGCAGATGCAGCTCGAGGTGCGCCGGCTGCAGCGGCGGCTCGAGCTGACCGCCGTCTTCGTCACCCACGACCAGGAGGAAGCGCTGATCCTGTCGGACCGCATCGCGGTGATGGAGGCCGGACGCCTCTCGCAGCTCGGCTCGCCGCAGGAGATCTACGGCCGGCCGGCCAATCGCTTCGTCGCGGACTTCATCGGCGAGTCGAACCTCTTTCGCGCACGCGTCGTGGCGGATGGTCATGCCGAGCTCGAGAGCGGATTGCGGATTCCGTTGCCCGACGGCGCGCCTGGGCCGGGGTCCGACATCGGGCTCCTGCTTCGTCCCGAACGCCCGAAGCGCGCGGCCGACGGCAACGCGCTCTTCGACGGGCGCATCGTCGAGATCGTCTATCTCGGCGAGACCGTCAAGTACCGGATCGAGGATGCCGGCGGCGTGCAGCTGATCGTGCGCTGGCCGCTACGCGGGCCGCGAGCCGCCGCTCGCCCATGGCGACGCGCTGCGCGTGGGCTGGGACCGCGACGACCTGCACTGGATCCCGTGGACGTGACACCCGCCGCGTCGCCCGGCGGCTGGTGGCGCCGGCATCACGACAACGCGACGTCGCTCCTGGCGGCGACGCCCGCGATGCTGTTCCTCGCGGTCCTGTACTTCCTGCCGATGGTGCTGCTGTTCGCGCAGAGCTTGCCGAACGGCTCGCTCGTGCACTACGAGAAGGCGCTGACCGACGGCCTGTACGTGCGCGTGCTGCTCGACACGCTGCTGGTTGCCGCGTACGTGACCGCTGCCTGCCTTCTCCTCGGATATCCCGTTGCGTACTTCCTCGCACGCGCGCAGCGCACGTGGCTCGCGGTCGGGATGATCTTCGTGCTGCTGCCGTTCTGGACGAGCGTGCTCGTGCGCACGTACGGCTGGATGGTCATCCTGGGCCGCAACGGCATCCTCAATCGCGCCCTGCTGCAGGGCGGCATCATCGACACGCCGCTGCCGCTCATGAACAACACGGCCGGCGTGGTCATCGGCATGGCGCACGTGCTCCTGCCCTACATGATCTTTCCGCTGTATGCCGTGATGAAGCGGATCGACGGCGGGCTCATGCAGGCGGCCGAAGGCATGGGCGCCTCGGGCTGGCAGGTGTTTCGCCGCATCTACTTCCCGCTCACGCTGCCCGGCGTGCTCGCCGGCGTGACGCTCGTGTACGTGCTGTCCATCGGGTTTTTCATCACGCCGGCGCTCCTCGGCGGCGGCAAGGTGCCCATGATCGGCGTGCTGATCGAGCAGCAGGTGCACACGTTCCTCAACTGGGGATTCGCCGCCGCGCTGTCGGCGGTGCTGCTGGCCGCCACGCTCATCGTGTACGCGCTGATGCGCGTCGTGCTGCGCGGGAACATGCGATGGACGTGACGGCGCGACGTGTCCGTCGCCGCAACGCCTGGCACTACGCGCTGTACGCGTGGTGCGCGCTGGTCTTCTTCTTCCTCATGGCGCCGCTGGTCGTGGTCTTCCCGATCTCGCTCTCCTCCTCGTCGTACCTCCAATTCCCGCCACCCGGCTGGTCGTGGCGCTGGTACGACGCGTACTTCAGCGATCCGACGTGGATGGACGCCACGTGGCGAAGCCTCAAGGTCGCCGCATGCACCACGGTGCTGGCGACACTCCTCGGCACGATGCTCGCGTTCAGCCTCGTCCGCGGGCGCTATCCCGGCAAGGCGATGCTGAACCAGGCGTCGCTGCTGCCGCTGGTCGTGCCCGTCATCGTGTACTCGATCGCCGTTTATGCGATGTTCGGCTACCTCAAGCTGATCGGCATGTGGCAGGCGATCGTGCTCGGCCACACGGTGCACGCGATTCCGTTCGTCGTCATCATCGTGGGCGCAGCATTGCGCACGTTCGACGTGGCGCAGGAGCATGCGGCGATGAGCCTCGGCGCGAGCCGCGCGAGGGCGATCTGGCGCGTCACCCTTCCCCAGATCCGGCCATCGCTCGTGTCCGCCGCGTTTCTCGCGTTCATCTCGTCGTTCGACGAGCTCGTCGTGGCGATGTTCCTGGGCGGCTCGAACATGACGCTGCCGAAGAAGATGTTCGACAACATCGTCAACGAGATCGACCCGACGATCGCGGCGGTCTCCGTCGTGCAGATCGTGCTCGTCACCGTGGTGCTCGTGATCGTCTCGCGCCTCGGCAGCGGCGCGGCGCCCGCGAAGTAGATTTCACTCGTGCGCACCGAGCTGCTCGGTGCGGAAGAGCCCGCGTAGCGGGGAGCCCGCCGTGCGCTCGCGCACCACGTCCTGCAGGACGCGCGCCAGATGCGCGCCGAGCTGCGATCGCGGCCGCTCGCGGCCGCGGATGATGCGCAACCGGTTGGGAATCGCCGGACGGAACGGCACGACGGCCACGGGAATCGCCGGCGACACGAGCAGCGAGAACGGGTCGACGATCGCCACGCCGGCGCCCGCGAGCGCGAGGTCGATCGCCTGCCGCGACTGGTTGATGACGATGTCGGGCTCGCGTCGGCGTCCGGCGGCGGCCGTGAGCGCCCGCCGCAGCAGGAATCCGATGTCCGTGTCCTCGCGAAAGCTGATGATCGGCAGCGCGGCGAGGTCGCGCACGGTCAGCGTCCTGCGCGAAGCCAGCGGATGCTTGCGCGGCATCATGCACACGGCCTGCGTCTCGCAGATCACCTCGCCGTCGAGGTAGGGGTTGTCGACCGGCTGGTGGATGAGGCCGAAGTCGGCATCGCTCCGCGCGACCCAATCGGCCACCTGCGTGGTGGGCATGATCAGCGCCTCGATGCGGGTGTGCGGACGCTCGCGGCGGAAGCGCGCGAGCGCGGGCGTGACGAGGCTCTGCGCGACCGACGCCACGCAGGCGATCGTCAGGTTGCCCGCGTTGCCCTCGCGCAGCTGCGCGATGAGGGTGCTCACGCCCCGCATCTCCTCGCGCATGCGCAGCACTTCCGGCAGCAGTGCCTCCGCTTCCGGGCTGGGGTACAGGCGTCCCCGCGTGCGGCGGAACAGGACGAGCCCGGCGGACTGCTCGGTCAGCCGCAGCGACTTGCTGACCGCCGGCTGCGACACCCCGAGCGCACGTGCGGCGGCGCTGAGCGAGCCCGTGCGCATGACCGCCTCGAACACTTCGAGCTGGCGGAAATTCACCCATAACCTCCGGTAGCGGCGACCGCAACCCAAAGTTTAACTCGCGCGCCGCATAATTTGGGTGGGCACGGGCGCCCCGCGACATCGAAGGAAGGCGGCATGCAGACCAGTATCGGCGTCGACATCGGGGGCACCTTCACCGACGTGGTCGCCGTCGACGACGACGGGCGCATGCGCATCGCCAAGGTGCCCTCGACCCGGTCGGACCCGAGTGCGGCGGTCCGCACCGTCCTGTCGCAGCTGCTGCCGCAATGGCGGGTCGAGGCCGACCGCGTGCGGCGATTCGCCCACGGCACGACCGTCGCCACCAATGCCGTGCTCGAGCGCAAGGGCGCGCGCGTCGGGCTGCTCGCGACCGAAGGCTTCACGGACGTCCTCGAGATCGGCCGGCAGAATCGCCGCCAGATCTACGACCTCGTGCTGAAGCCGGAGACGCCGGGATTCCTGGCCCCGGGGGCACGACGGCGCGGCGTGGTCGAAGGAATGTCGCCGCAAGGCACGGTGGTCACGCCGCTCGACGTGGCCTCGCTCGAGGCGAGCGTCGATGCTTTGCTCGCGGAAGGGGCGGAGGCGATCGCCGTCTGCTTCCTCTTCTCCTTCGCCAACCCGGCGCACGAGCAGCAGGCCGCCGCATGGATTCGCGAGCGCCATCCGGATCTCGTCGTGTCGCTGTCGTCGGCCACCGATCCGGCGTTCCGCGAATACGAGCGGACGGTCGTGACCTGCTTCGACGCCTACGTCAAGCGCAGCCTCGACGATTACCTCGTCGACATGGAAGCCGACCTCGCACGCACCGGCGTGCCGGCGCCGTTGCAGATCATGCAATCGCGCGGCGGCCTCGCCTCGGCGGTCGTGGCGCGGCGCAGGCCGATCCGCCTCTTCCTCTCGGGTCCGGCCGCTGGCGTCGTCGGCGCGCTCGAGATCGGCCGCATGGCCGGCCACGAGGACCTCATCACGGTCGACATCGGCGGCACCAGCACCGACATCGCGCTGATCGCCAAGGGACGACCGGTGATCCGGCCGGACGGCATGCTCGACGGCTTTCGCATCCGCGTGCCGATGGTCGACGTCAACTCCATCGGCTCCGGCGGCGGCAGCATCGCGTGGATCGATGCCGGCGGCGGATTGCGCGTCGGTCCGCAATCGGCCGGCGCGGAGCCGGGCCCCGCGTGCTACGGGCGCGGCGGCGAAAAGCCGACGGTCACGGATGCGTCGATCGTGCTGGGACTCCTGGACCCGGCGTACTTCGCCGGCGGCACCATGAGCCTCGACCCGACGCTTGCGCATCGCGCCGTGGAGGAGCACATCGCCAAGCCGCTCGGCATCGGCGTGCGCGAGGCGGCGCTCGGCATCCATCGCGTGGTCAACGTGCAGATGGCCGAGGGCGTGCGCCTGGTGTCGATCAGCCGCGGCGTGGATCCGCGCGGCTTCGCGTTGATGCCGTTCGGCGGCGGCGGCGGCTTGCACGCCACCGCGCTCGCGACGGAGCTCGGCATCGGGACGATCGTCGTGCCGCGACATCCCGGCGTGCTCTGCGCCGCCGGCTTGCTGTCGGCCGCGATCGAGCACGAAGCGTCCGCCGCCTTCATCCGCCGCTTCGCGGCCGTCGACGTTGGCGACATCGTCTCCGTGTGCACGCGCCTGGCCGCCGATTGCGCCGAGCTCATGCGCAGCGAGGGCGTCCGCACCGAGGACGTCGACACCCGTTACTACGCGGACGTATGCTACGTGGGCCAGGCTTATCACATGGAAGTCGAGCTCGACCTTGCAGCGCCCGCCGCGTTGATCGCCACGACGTACGAGCGCTTTCGCGCGCGCCACGACCAGGTCTACGGGCACAGCACCGACGCGCCGGCGCAGTTCGTCAACCTGCGCGCCGTGCAGCGCGTCGCTACCGGCATGGCCGAGGACGCCGCACCTGCCGCATCCGTGGCGCATGCCGACAAGGGCACGCGCGAGATCGTGCTCGCCGGATCGCCCGAGCCCGTGCGCGCGCGCATCGTCGCGCGCGACGGCATGGCAGCGGGCAGCGTCGTTGCCGGTCCGGCGATCATCGAGCAATCGGATACGACGACACTGGTCGAGCCGGGATGGCAGGCGGCGGTCGCCCCCAACGGCATCCTGATCGTCACGAGGACCGCATGAACGCTCACGCAGAGGCGGCGACCCGCATCGACGCGATCACGCTCGAGGTCGTCCGCAACAAGCTCGAGGGCATCGCCAACGAGATGCAGGCGACGCTCTTGTTCTCCGCCTTCTCGCCGATCGTGAAGGAGGCGATGGACTGCTCGGCCGCGCTGTTCACGGCGGACGGCCAGACAATCGCGCAGGCGACGGCCATCCCGATTCACCTCGCGACGATGATCCCCGCGCTGCGCGCCGTGATCGACAAATATCCGGTCGCGACGATGCATCCGGACGACGTGTACATGCTGAACGACCCGTATTGCGGTGGCACGCACCTTCCGGACATCACGCTGTTCGTCCCGGTGTTCGGCAACGGCCGCCTGTACGCCTTCAGCGTGGCCACCGTGCATCACCAGGACGTCGGCGGCATGTCGCCGGGCTCGATCCCGACGAACGCCACCGAGATCTACCAGGAAGGCCTGCGCATCCCGCCGCTCAAGTACATCGACGCCGGCACGATCAACCCGACGCTGCAGGACATCCTCCGCTACAACATCCGGTTGCCGGAGGTGTTCGCCGGCGACCTCAACGCGCAGCTCGCCGCGTGCAAGGTCGGCGCCAGGCGCCTCGGCGAGCTGTGTGCGCGTCACGGCGCGGACATGCTCGAGCGCTGCTTCGTGCAGTTGCTCGACCGGTCGGAGGCCATGACACGCGAGGCGTTGCGGAAGCTCCCGAACGGCACGTACCGTTACGTCGACTTCCTCGACAACGACGGCGTCGACCTCGACCGGCAGGTCCGCATCGAGGTCGCCGTCACGATCGACGACGGCACGATGCACTGCGACTTCACGGGCACCGATCGCCAGCTGCGCGGGCCGCTCAATTGCGTGCCGTCGAGCACGCAAGCGGCTGCGTACTACGCGGTTCGCGCGCTCACCGACGCGCAGATCCCCACCAACGGCGGATGCTTTCGTCCGGTGACGCTGCACCTGCCCGAGGGCTCGCTCGTCAACCCGCTGCCGCCCGCGCCGGTCAATGCGCGCACGGCCACGATCAAGCGCATCTGCGGCATGATCGTCGGCGCGTTTGCGGAAGCCGATCCCGAGCGCATTCCCGCGGCATCGGCCGGCCTTTCCCTGATGCTCGCGTTCGGCGGCACGCGCGAGGACGGCCGTCCGTTCATCATCAGCGAGCTGATCGCGGCGGGCACCGGCGCAAGCGCGCACGCGGACGGCGTCGATTGCCTGCAGACCGACGGCTCCAACAGCATGAACCAGCCGATCGAGGCGCTGTGCATGGACGCGCCCATCCGCGTCACCCGCTTCGGCCTGCGCCGCGACTCGGGCGGCGCCGGGCGCCATCGGGGCGGACTCGGCGTGGCCAAGGAGTACGAGTTCCTCGCGGACAACATCCGCCTCACCTATCGCGGCGAGCGCCACGTCACCGCGGCCCGCGGATCGCAGGGCGGAGGCGCGGGTGCCATGTCGCGTGCAGCGATCCACCGCGCTGACGGGCGCATCGACGAGATCGCGTCGAAGACCAGCACGAGCGTGTCGCGCGGCGACCGGCTGATCATCGAGACCGCCGGCGGCGGCGGCTTCGGCGATCCCGCTGCGCGAACGCGCGAACGGATCGATGCGGACGTCGCCAACGGCAAGGTGAGCCGCGCTGCTGCTGCGGCGCTGTACCGTGCCTCGTCCGACGATTGACGTGCCAGGAGACCCCTTCGTGAAACGACTGCTCGCCCTCCTCACCTGCCTGCTGCTGCCGGTCTTCGCCACGGCACAGGCGCCGTACCCGACCAAGCCGATCAAGATCGTCATTCCGTTCGGGCCGGGGTCGTCCACCGACACGATCATCCGCATCCTCGCCGAGCCCGTCGGCGCAGCGCTCGGACAGCCGATCGTGATCGAAGCCAAGCCCGGCGGCGACGGCGCCATTTCCGCGATGGAGGTCGCGCGTGCCGCACCCGACGGCTATACGCTGCTGGTCGGCAGCGGCAGCCCCATGGCGGCGGTGCCGTACCTCCGCAAGAACCCTCCGTACGATCCGCTGCGCGACTTCACGCCGATCACCGACATCGGCCGCTATACCGTGTTCATGTACGTCAATTCGAACGTGCCCGCGAAAACGCTCGCCGAGTTCATCGCGTATGCGAAGGCGAACCCCGGCAAGCTCTCCTATGCGACCGGCAACGCAAGCGGCATCGTCGCGTTCGCGCAGTTCAATTCGCTCACCGGCATCGACATGCTGCCCGTGCCGTACAAGAGCGCGCCGCCGGCGATGCTCGATCTCGTCGCCGGACGCGTCGACGCGATGATGGACCCGCCCACTACGGGCCTGCCGTACGTCAAGGACGGCCGCTTGCGGGCACTCGTCACCACGCTCGACAGGCGCTCGCCGCTCTTGCCCGACGTGCCGACGATCCGTGAAGCGGGCGTGCCGGAGTTCACGATCTCCAACTGGATGGGGCTCGTCGGTCCTGCCGGCATGCCGCGCGACGTGGTCAACCGCCTCAACCGCGAATTCGCGAATGCGCTGAAGCGCCCGGAGGTCGTGGCGGCGCTCGAGAAGCAGGCGTTCCTGCCGAACCCGTCCACGCCGGAGCAATTCGGCGACTTCATCAAGGAACAGATGCAGTCGTACGCCACGCTTCTCAAGCGCGCCGGCGTCCAGCCCGATTGATGTCGAGCGCACTCTTCAGCCCGTTCGCGTTGCGCGACCTGGCACTGGCCAATCGCATCGTCGTGTCGCCGATGTGCGAGTACAGCGCCGTCGACGGCTGTGCGACGGACTGGCACGTCATCCATCTCGGCCATCTCGCGCTTTCCGGCGCCGGCCTGCTGATCGTCGAGGCGACCGCCGTCAACGCGCAGGGGCGCATCAGCCGCGAGTGCCTGGGCTTGTACTGCGACGAGAACGAAGCCGCGCTCGCCCGGGTCCTCGCCATCGTGCGGCGCTACAGCGCCATGCCCATCGGCATCCAGCTCGGCCACGCCGGGCGCAAGGGCTCGCAGCGCAAGCCCGGCGATGGCCGCGGTACCGTGCCCGCGTCGGAGGGCGGATGGCAGACGGTCGGGCCGTCGGCGCTCCCCTTCATCCCGGAATGGCAGACGCCGCAGGAACTGGATCGCGCCGGCATGGAGGCGATCGTCGACGCGTTCGTGCACGCCACGCGACGTTGCGTTCGCCTGGGGCTCGACATGATCGAGATCCACTCCGCGCATGGCTACCTGCTGAGCTCGTTTCTATCGCCGATCGCCAACCGGCGCACGGATGCCTACGGCGGCAACCGCGAGAACCGCATGCGCTTTCCGCTCGAGGTGTTCGCCGCCGTGCGCGATGCCTGGCCCGCCGGCCGTCCGCTGGGCGTGCGCTGCAACGGCACCGACTGGGACGAGCGCGGCCTGACGCCGGAAGACGCCGTCGCCTATGCGCGCGCGTTGAAGGAGCTCGGCTGCGACTACGTGGACGTCTCGTCCGGCGGCAACAGCATGGCGCCGATTCCCCTCGGCCCGGGTTACCAGGTGCCTTTCGCACAGCGCGTTCGATCGGAGGTCGGCATCGTGACGATGGCGGTGGGGCTGATTCGCGAACCGCAGCACGCCGAAGCGATCGTCGCCGAGGGTCAGGCCGACCTCGTGGCGATCGGCCGGGGCATTCTCAACGACCCGCGCTGGCCATGGCATGCCGCCGAGGAGCTCGGCGGCAACGTCAACGTCCCGGTGCAATACGCGCGTGCCGCGACGCGCGAAGGCATTCACCAGCACTTCGCGCTGCGCACGGGCACGCGATAGCATTCCCGATGTTCTGCACGACTGGAGGCTTTCCCATGCAGCGAATCGCTCGATGGAATCGGATGGCACTGGTGGGCGTCGCGTTCGCAGCGACCGTCGGCGCCGCTGTCGCGCAGGATTATCCGAAAGGACCGGTCCGCATCGTGGTGCCCTATCCCGCAGGCGGCTACACCGACCTTCTCGCACGCCACCTCGCCGCCGGGTTGCAGGCGCGACTCGGCCAGCCGTTCATCGTCGACAACAAGCCGGGTGCTGCCACCGCAATCGCGGCGGAATTCGTCGTCGCGTCGCCGCCCGACGGCCAGACGTTGCTGATGACGACGGTCACCACGCTCGCGCTCAATCCGCTGACCATCAAGGACCTCCGCTATCGCGCCGACCAGTTCGTGCCCGTGGCGCTGGTCGCGCGGCAGCCGTTCATGCTCGTCGCGTCGCTGACCTTTCCGCCGAACAATCCGAAAGAGCTCGTCGCGTATGCGAAGGCGAATCCCGGCAAGATCAACTGGGCGACGCAAGGGCTCGCCGGGTCGTCGCAGCTCGTGGGCGAGCTTTTGAAGTCGCTCGCCGGCATCGACATGACGGCGATCCACTACAAGGGCAGCGCCCCCGCCAACATCGACATCATGGGCGGGCGCGTGGACGTGCACTTCGACGGCGTCGGGACGTCGCTGCCGAACGTCGCCGGCAAGAAGGTCAAGGCGATCGCCGTGACGTCGGAAACCCGCATGGCGATCAACCCCGACATCCCCACCTTCGTCGAATACGGATTGCCGAAGATGGTCGCGTACTCGTGGTACGGCATCGTCGCGCCATCGGGCACGCCGCAGGCGATCGTGGACAAGCTGAACAAGGAAATCGTCGCCTGGGCGCACGAGAAGAACGTCCAGGAGCAGATGACGCGGGACGGCTCGGAGACGAATTCGATGACGCCCGCCCAGTTCGGCAAGATGATCGCGGACGAGACCGAGATGTGGCGCAAGATCATCGCGCCGATGAATCTCAAGATGGAGTGACGATGCGGGTCGGGATCGAAGTCGGCGGCACGTTCACGGACCTCATCGCGCTCGACGGCGACGAGGTGCGCGTCACCAAGGTGCCGAGCGTGCCGCGCAGTCCGGAGGAAGGTGTGTTCGCAGCGCTCGCGGCTGCCGACATCCCGCTGTCGCGCATCACCGACCTCGTGCACGGCTCGACGGTCGCGACCAACGCCGTGCTCGAGCGCAAGGGCGGCCTCACCGCGTTCGTGACCACCGCGGGATTTCGCGACCTGCTGCTGATCCAGCGCCAGGACCGCCCGAAGATCTACACGCTCTCGTATCAAAAGCCGGCAGCGGTGGTCGAGCGCCGCGACGTGATCGAGATCGAGGAGCGCATGCTCGCCGACGGCAGCGTAGCGACGGTCCTCGATCCGGTTGCCGCCGCCGCGACGCTCGAGGCGGCGCTGTCGGCCCGTCCCTTCAAGGCGGTGGCGATCTGCTTCCTCAATGCGTATGCCAACCCCGCGCACGAGCAAGCCGTCGCGGAACTCATCCGCGCACAGTTCCCCAAGCTGTACGTCAGCTGCTCATCCGAGATCAGCCGCGAGTTCCGTGAGTACGAGCGTGCCTCCACCACCGCGCTGTCCGCGTACGTGCAGCCGATCATCGACAGCTATCTCGGGCGCTTCGAGGAGCGCCTCGCGCGCGAAGGCTTCACCGGCCGCTTCTCGATCATGCAATCCAACGGAGGCCGCCTGCCCGCCAGCGTGATCCGCCGCAACGCGATCAGCGCGCTCTTCTCCGGGCCTGCGGCCGGCGTCATGGGCGCCATCCGGCAGATCGGCGCGTCGGGCTTCAGAAATCTCGTGACGTTCGACATGGGCGGCACGAGCACCGACGTGTGCCTCGTGTCCGACGGCAAGCCGATCATCGCGCCGGAGACCGCCGTCGATGGCCTGCCCATCCGCACGCCCGTCGTCGACATCGCATCGGTCGGCGCGGGCGGCGGCAGCATCGTGTGGCGCGACAGCGGCGGCATGCTGCGCGTGGGTCCGCGCTCGAGCGGCGCCGATCCGGGCCCGGCGTGTTACGGGCGCGGCGGCACAGCGCCGACGATCACCGATGCGCACGTCATCCGCGGCACGATCCAGGCGCAATCGTTCCTCGGCGGTCGCATGCGGCTCGACGCCGACGCCGCGCGCACGGTATTCGCGCCGCTGGCCGCGGAGTTCGACATGACCGTCGAGCAGATCGCCGACAGCGCGATCCGCCTCGCCGACGCCAACGTCGTGCGCGCGATCCAGCTCATCTCCACCGAGCTCGGGCGCGATCCGCGCGACTACGTGCTGGTGCCGTTCGGGGGCGCCGGTCCGCTGCATGCCGGTCGCATCGCCGAGGACCTCGGCATCGAGACCATCGTCGTGCCGCAGAACGCCGGCGTGCTCTCGGCATTTGGATTGCTCGCATCCGACTACTCGCAGTACGACACGGTCACGCGCAAGATCCGGCTCGGCGCGTCCGCACCCGACGCGGTGAGGACGACCTTTCACACGATGCGCAACGATCTCGACGCGCGCCTGCGCGCGGCCGGCATGCCGGGAGCGCTGACGCACACCTATACGCTGCAGATGCGCTTCGTCGGCCAGGCGTTCGAGGTCGAGGTGCCGTTGACCGCCGACGACCTCGACGGTGTCGACGTGGACATGCTCGCGCGCCTGTTCGACGAAGCGAATCGCCGCGTATACATGCAAAGCGGCGGCTCGGGACTCACCTCGCGCAAGGTGGAGATCGTCGGCTTTCGGGCGAGCGCCACCGCCGCCGAGGATTGCCCGCTGCCGCCCCGCTCCAATGCCGGCGCCGAGCGCAGCGCGCGCACGGTGTCCATCCACGAGAACCGCGAGCTGCGCTCGTGCACGGTGCTCACGCGCGCTGCGATCCGCGCACAGGGTGTGGCCGCCGGACCGCTCCTCGTCGAGGACGACACCGCGACGATCTACGTGCCTCCGCGGTGGAACGCCAGCGAGGACGCCACCGGCAACCTCATTCTCGAATACGCAAAGGCACCTGCATGAAGCTCGATCCGGTCGATTACGCGGTGATCAGCCAGGCGCTGCTCGCGGCCGCGCGCGAGATGGGCACCAAGCTCGTCCGTTCCGCGTACTCGAACATCGTCCGTGAAGCGCGCGACGCCTCGTGCGCGATCCTCGATCCGCACGGCAACATCGTCGCGCAGTCGGAGATGGTGCCGATGCAGCTCGGCTCGATGAACACGACGCTGCGCGCGTGCCTCGCGCTGTATCCGGCCGCGTCGCTTGGCGAGGACGACTTCCTCGTCAACAACCACCCGTTCCACGGCGGCCAGCACCTGCAGGACGTGTTCATCTTTCGCCCGGTGTTCGTCGACGGCGAGCTCATCGCCTTCGCCGGATCCACCGCACACCATCTCGACCTCGGCGGCGGCAGCGCGGGGTTGAACGCGCTCGCGAGCGACGTGTATCAGGAAGGCCTGCTCCTGCCGCCGATGAAGTTCAGCCTAGCGCACGACTGGAACGGCGGCAATTTCGAGCGTCTTCTCGCGGCGAACATCCGCGTGCCCGACCAGACGCTCGGCGACTTCAACGCGCAGTTCGCGGCCAAGGCGATCGGCATCGAGCGCGTGCGCCAGCTCTGCCGCAAGTACGGCGTGCAATCGGTCAAGGCCACGATGACGGAGCTCATGGACTACGCCGAGCGGCAGCTGCGCGCCGCCATTCGCGCGCTGCCCGACGGCGTCTACAGCGGCGCCGACGCCGGCGACGACATCGAGGGCAGCGGCAGCCCGTTGTGGGTCCACGCGAAGGTGACGGTCGCCGGCGACACGATGGAGATCGACTTCGAAGGAACGTGTGCGCAGGTCGGCCGCAACATCAATTCACCGATCGCGTCCACGCAATCGGCGGTGATGAGCTGCATCAAGGGCGTGCTGATCGGCGGCGACGTGCCGTTCAACGAAGGCAGCTTCCGGCCGGTCGCGATCAAGGTGCCGTTCGGCAGCATCCTCAACCCGAAGCCGCCCGCACCGGTGCGCGCACGCATGCTGCCTTGTTATCGCGCGTACGACGCCGTGATGAAGGCGCTTGCGCAGGTCGCGCCGGAGCGCGTGATCGCGTCAGGTTTCGACAATGCGCTGATCACCTGCCTCGCGCGCCTGTCCGACGGCCGCTATCGCGTCTGCCTCGAGACCTACGGCGGCGGGTTCGGCGCAGCCGCCGAATCCGACGGCGCCGACGGCATCGCGGCGCCGCTGTCGAACACCACGAACTCGCCGATCGAGGCGCTCGACATGGAGTTCGACTATTTCCGCATCGTCGGCTACACGCTCAATCCCGATTCGTTCGGCCACGGCCGCAATCGCGGCGGCCTCGGCATGCGCCGTACGTACGAGATGCTGAAGGACGACGTCGATTTCTCGCTGTACGGCGATCGCTTCGAGGTCATTCCCGAGGGGCTCGCCTCCGGAACGCCGGGGTCGCTGTCGTGCGCCGAGCTGGTGCGCGACGGCAAGCGCATCGACATCGACTTGAAGCGCGGCACGCGCCTGCGCAAGGGAGATCGCGTCATCGTGTCCACCTCGGGCGGCGCGGGCTACGGCGATCCGCGGCTGCGCTCGCGCGCCCGCGTGCTGCACGACGTCGAGCAGGGCGTGATCTCGCCTGCAACCGCGAGCAGCGTGTACGGCTGCCAGGATTCGCTCGCGGCCGACTGACGGTATCGGGACGGCCGCGGTGTTGCCCCCTGGTTCTGTACAGTAGAGGCTCGAACAAAGGCCGTATCGCACCGCTCGTGAACGCCCCCGCGACGCCCACGCCCTCCGATCTCTCGTTCCTGTCGGGCGGAGGTGAGCTCGGCAGCCTCATCCGGGCCCACGACTGGGCGCAGAGCTCGCTCGGACCGGCCGCGCAGTGGCCACAAACGCTGCGCACGGCGCTTCGCCTCATCCTCAACTCCGGCCACCCGATGTACATCTGGTGGGGGCCGGACCTGCTTTGTTTCTACAACGACGCCTATCGCCGATCGATCGGCCCGGAGCGTCATCCGTCCTCCGTCGGCATGCCCGGAAGAGAGGTGTGGGCCGAGATTTGGCCGATCATCGGGCCGCAGATCGAGCGGGTGATGACGGGCCGCGGCGCCACATGGCACGAGAACCAGCTCGTGCCGATCACACGCGACGGCAAGCTCGAGGACGTCTACTGGACGTACAGCTACAGCCCGCTCGACGACGCCACCGCGCCGCACGGGGTCGGCGGCGTCCTGGTGGTGTGCTCGGAGACGACGTCGACGGTCGTCACGATGAAGCAGCAAGCGGAGGAGATCGTGCGCATGCGCGAGATGTTCGCGCAGGCGCCGAGCTTCACGATCATCATGAGCGGGCCCGGGCATCGCGTCGAGTTCGTCAACGACGCGCATCGCCGGTTGTTCGGCAGCGATCGATGGATCGGAAAGCCGCTCCGCGAAGCCTTCCCCGACATCTCGGGCCAGGGTTTCTACGAATTGCTCGACGGCGTGTACGCCACGGGAGAAATCTACCGCAGCGGAGGCGTCCCGGTACGCTTCCGGCCCGCAGGCAGCGACATCGAGGACACCCGGATCCTCGACTTCATCTATGCCCCCATCTACGACCACGCGCGGCGCATCACGGGAGTGTTCTGCGAAGGGTTCGACGTCAGCAAGGAGATCGAAACGCAGACGGCACTGCGGCGGAGCGAAGAACGCCTGAGGATCGCGGACCGCAGGAAGGACGAATTCCTGGCCACGCTGGCCCACGAGCTGCGCAATCCGCTTGCACCGATCGTCAATGCGGCAAGCCTGCTGCAGCACCCGTCGATCGACCGCGAGCAGATCATCCGGTTCTCGCAGATGATCGAGCGCCAGACGCGTGCGATGACAGTCCTGCTCGACGATCTGCTCGAGGTCGCGCGCATCAGCACCGGGAAGATCCTGCTGCGAAGAAAGTCGGTGAGCGCCGCCAGCCTCGTCGAGGCGGCCCTGGAGCCCGTTCGCCACGCCCTGGAGTCGAAGCAGCACGCCCTTCGCATCGAGATGCAGGGCGGCGAGGTCCTGGTCAACGTCGACCCCATCCGCATCTCGCAGGTGCTGACGAATCTCCTGACCAATGCCATCAAGTACTCGGATCGGGGCGGAGACATCCTCCTCAAGGTCGACGCAGGTCCTGGCGAAGTGCGGTTCGAGGTTGCCGACAACGGCATCGGCCTGTCGAGCGAGCAGATGTCGACGATCTTCGACATGTTTTCCCAGGTGTCGACGACGGTGGACCGTTCCGAGGGCGGGCTCGGCATCGGGCTGGCCGTTGCAAAGGCCCTGGTCGAGATGCACGGCGGACGCATCGAGGCCGCCAGCAGCGGATTGGAGATGGGGTCGCGGTTCTCGATTACGATCCCGCGCGGCGGTGCGGATGAAGGCATCGCCGCGGACGAGCAACGCGCGACGACGACCGCAACGGCCGCGAGCTTGGTCGAGCCGATCCTCGTTGCCGACGACAATGTGGATGCTGCGGAATCGCTCGCTGTGTTCCTCGAGCTCGAGGGATACAAGGTGCACATCGCGTACGACGGCGTTGCGGCGCTCGAGATCGCAAGCCAGGTGCGACCCGTGGCGTGTTTCCTGGACATCGGAATGCCGGGGCTGGACGGCCTGGAGGTTGCGAAGCGCCTGCGGGCCCGGCACGACGGTGGCGGCATGCTGCTCGTTGCCACCACGGGCTGGGGCAAGCCGGAGGACAGGCGTCAATCGGCGGAGGCCGGGTTCGACCTGCACCTGACCAAGCCCGTCGATCTCGCGCTGGCCGCGAGGTTGCTTGCAAGCCGCAGCGACGCGAAAGGTTGACGAGCCTCGAAGCTCTTACTCGACCGCGATGTTCGCCCGCTTCACGATGTCGCCGTAGCGCGTGGAGTCGGCTGCCATGTTCGCGGTCATCTCGCCCGGCGTGATCGCATAAGGCTCGAATCCGAACCCGGCGAAGCGCTCCTTAACGTCGGGCTCCGCAAGCACCTTGGCGACGTCCGCGTTGATCTTCGCGACGATCGCGGGCGGCGTGCCATGCGGGGCGAACAGCGCGACCCATGCCTTGACCTCGAACCCCGCCGGTCCGCCCGCTTCTGCGACCGTCGGCACGCTCTCGAAACCCGCGACGCGCTTCGGCGCGGCGACCGCGATGTACCTGACCTTGCTCGCGCGGTACATCGCACCCGAGGAGGCCGCGCTCCCGAACGCCCACGCCACGTCGTCGTTGGCGACGCCGGTGTAGAGCTGCGACATCTCCTTGAACGGGACGTGCGTCATCTTCGTTCCGGTCGCGGCCTCGAGCATGGCGGCGCCAACGTGCCCCGGGCTGCCGACGAACCACGAGCCGTACGTGAGGTCGCCGTTCTTCGCCTTCGCTGCGGCAACCAGGTCCTTCATGTCCTTCCAGCCGGACCTTGCGGGCACCACGACGAAGAAGTACGTCCGGAAGAGCGTGGCGACCGGATCGAAGTCCTTGTTGATGTCGTACGGAATTTTCTTGTACAGGTGCGGCTGGAGTGCCAGGTGCGTGTCGTCCATCTGCACCAGCGTGTAGCCGTCAGGCGGCGCCTTCTTCGCCGCCTCGATCGCGATGAAGCCGTTCGCGCCCGGACGGTTCTCGACGACGACCTGCTGTCCCCACAGCTTCGTGAGCTTCTCGCCGACGACGCGCAATACGGCATCCGGTCCGCTGCCGCCGGGGAACGGCGTGAGGATGCGCACGGGCTTCGCCGGATACTGTTGCGCCGACGAAAGGCCGCACGCGAATGCCAGCCAAGCGGCGAGGCCGAGCCTCGCGAGTGTGATGATGCTCATGCCGTACCCCCTGGAGCTTCCTCGACGAGGACGCGATGCGCGTGCAGCGCCTCGAAGATCGGCGAGTCGCTGAACCGGAACAGGTCGAGGTCGGTGCCGCCAGCATCGGCGGCAGCGGTGAACGGCGTCCACGACGGAACGACGAACATGTCGCCGCGCCCGACGGCCCACGTCCGTTCACCGACCGTGACCGTACCGACGCCGTCGAACACCTGGTACACGGACGAGCCGACTTCCCGCCGCGCGCGAGACCCGATCCCGCGACGGATGCGATGCATTTCCGCGCGGATCGTCGGCAGCACGTCGCCGCCTGTGGTGGGATTGGTGAATCGCACTGCCGCGTGCCCCGGACTCAACGTGACGGCGTGACCCTCCGCCTCGAGCGCCAGCTGCTCGCGCAACGCGCGATCCGTGTCGACCCAGCGATACGCGAGCAACGGCGTGGCGCTTTGCGCATCGAGCTGCGACACCGGGCGCAGTCCCGGATAGCCCCACAGCCGCTCGGATCGCGAGTGCTGCGGCGTCGACCTGTCCGATGCGCCGGAGCCTTCGCGCCCGAACTCGAAGAACTGCGATTCCGTGTAATACGAAAATGGAATGTCGAGGCCGTCGATCCAGGCCATCGGCGCGCTCGCCGCGTTGTGATGCGAATGCCAGTTCCACGCCGATTGCGGCAGGAAGTCGCCGCGCGACATGCGCACGGGGTCGCCGTTGACGACGGTCCACACGCCCTCGCCTTCCACGACGAAGCGGAACGCGTGCTGCGTGTGCCGATGCTCGGGCGCGTTCTCGCCGGGCATCAGGTACTGGATCGCGGCCCACAGCGTGGGCGTGGCGTAGGGCTTGCCGCCGAGCGAAGGATTGGCGAGCGCGATCGCGCGGCGCTCGCCGCCGCGACCCACCGGCACGATCCGCCCCGCCTGCTCGGCGAGCGCCACGAGGTTTTTCCAGCGCCAGATGTGCGGGCTCGCCCTGCTGGTCGGATGCATCGGCATGAGGTCGCCGATCTCCGTCCACAAAGGCACGAGGAGCTCGCGCTCGAAGCCGCGGTACAGCGTTTCGAGCTCGGGCGAGGGCTCCGGTTGTCCCGGTGCGGCCACGGCCTTGAGCCGGACCGGCGACGGCGTGTCGTTCACCGCATTCATGATCGAGTCCTTGCGTGACAAGGATGCTGTTGCGACGGTCCCGCGAGTATGAGCGCAAGCGTCGCCCCGCGAGGGGAAATAGCCTAACATCGACGACTACCACGTCAACGATCGGAACGTGAACCCATGCAACGCATGCACCTGCAGCGGAAATCGTCGCGTTGAGTCGCTCTCCCTGGCTCGGCCTCGCGGCGTGGCTCGCGATCACCGCGGCGGCGGCCGCCGCCGGCGGCATCGCTTCCGCGAACGCCAAGGCCTTCTACGATTCGCTCGTACGGCCGCCGTGGGCGGCGCCGGCATGGTTGTTCGCCCCGGCGTGGACGTTGCTGTACACGCTGATGGCGATCGCCGCCTGGCTCGTCTGGCGTGCGCACGGCGTTGCGGGTGCGCGCGGCGCGCTGTCGCTGTACATCCTCCAGCTCGTCGCCAACACCGCGTGGACGTGGCTCTTCTTTGCCCGTCGCAGCGGGGCGCTCGCGTTCGCGGACATCGTCGTCCTGTGGATCCTCGTGGCGATGACGGTCGTGGCCTTCGCGCGGCTGCACCGCACCGCCGCGCTGCTGCTCGTGCCCTACCTCGCGTGGATCACCTACGCCGCAGCCCTGAACTACTCGACCTGGAGCCTCAACCCGGCCGCGCTCTAAGGCCTGGCGCCCTCGCTAATTATTTATTTTGCCTGGGTTTTTCCGCCGCTTCGGCGGCGTCGGCTGCGCCTGCGCGCCGACCCCCTTGAATCCTCGCAACGTGTGCCCATATCTGGCCGCCATGGCGTTGGTCGCGCCGAAACCCGTCAGACATGGAGGATCTATGTACCGGACCCTGTTTCCCCGCGACGTGTTCGCGGAGCTTGACCGGCTGCAGAGCGAGCTGCAGACGGCTTTCGACATCTATCCCAACATCCGCGGCGGCACGCGTGGCGGATACCCGGCCCTGAACGTCGGCACCACGCCGCGCACGGTCGAGATCTACGCCTTCGCGCCCGGGCTCGACCCCACGTTCATCGACGTCCAGCTGGAGAACGGCGTGCTGACGATCGCCGGCGAGAGAAGGCGGACCCGGCACGGCGACGACAAGGCGACCGTCCACATCGGCGAGCGCTTCGACGGACGCTTTCGCCGTGTCGTCAGCCTGCCGGAGGACGTCGATCCCAACGGCGTGACGGCGCAGTATCGCAACGGCGTGCTGCACGTCACCGTGAACCGCAAGGAAGCGGCGCAGCCGCGCCGCATCACCGTGCAATGACGGAGACCACCATGAGCGAACGCAACCAGGATCGCGGCCAGCAGGTCGCGAACGAGGCATCGCTGATGCCGCCCGTGGAAGTGATCGAGGACAAGGAAGGCATCGTCCTGTATGCCGACCTGCCCGGAGTGCCGAAGGACAGCCTCAACCTCAACGTCGAGGGCGACACGGTGACGATCGAAGGCGCGCTCGCGCTCGACGTCCCCGAGGGTCTCGAAGTGACGCACGCCGAGGTGAGCCTTCCGCGGTTCCGGCGCGTGTTCACGCTGTCGAAGGAGCTCAACGCCAACAAGATCGCGGCCGAGCTCACCAACGGCGTGCTCACGCTTCGCATTCCCAAGGCCGATCACGCCCAGCCGCGACGTATCGAAGTCAAGGCCGGCTGACGTCGAAGGCTCGCTGCACGAGCGCCGCGTAGGCCGTCACCTACGCGGCGTTCGCCCTTCTGCCGCTAGAGCGCGCAGCGTCGTTTGCGGACACTCCCGTTGCGGACATTCACCGCTTGTTTGGAGATACGCATGAACCGCAATCAGGTTGAGGGCACGACCAAGGACGTCGCAGGCAAGGTGCAGCAGAAGGTCGGCGAAGTCACGGGCAGCACGTCCGACCAGATCAAGGGCGTTGGCAAGCAGATCGAAGGCAAGGTGCAGAAGGGTGTCGGCAACGTCCAGGACGCGGTAGAGGACGCCGACAGGAAGACGCGCCCGTAGACAGAGGCAGGGCCCGGACGGGCCCTCTCTCTTGCACGCACCCGACCCACCCGACGCAGGACATCCATTGAAAAATCCCTGGACCACGAAGAACCCGATGCTGAGCTTGTGGCTCCGCGGCGCCAACGCCATGCTCGGATCCGCGAGAGGGCACGCAATGGCATCCGCGCATCGGCAATCCCAGGCAATGATGGCGCAAGCGACGCGGCAATGGCTCGACTTGTGGACCCGCGGGTTTGCGCAGAAGCCCGCGAGGACCAGGCGGAAGCGGCGCTAGTACGGCGTGCCATCCTTGCGGGTGAACCGCCCGTCGGCATTGGAGCTCATCATGTCGATGTCCGAACAGGTCGTCAGGTCGCCGGGATCGCGCGAACCCACTTCGAGATAGACGGCGAGTGTCGGCGATCGGTTCTGCAAGTGGTGACCGTTGCCGGTGCCCTTCGGAAAAGCGGCGCACTCGCCGGCCACGAGAATCGTCTCCCCGTCGTCTTCGACGAGCGTGAGCTCGCCGTCGAGCACGTAGACGAACTCGTCCTCATGGCTGTGCCAGTGCCTCTGGCTGGACCAGCCGCCGGGAGGCAGCGTCATCAAGTTGACGCCGAAGTCCACGAGCCCGCCGGCATCGCCGAGCCGGCGGCGCGTTCGTTGCGCGCACTGCGCGTTGAACTCCGCCGGATAGCCGGTGCCTTTACGCAGAGGCACCGCGGGCAAGTCGATCTTTGGCATTGGTCAGTCGCTCTCACGCATGCAGGCAGCGTCCATGTTACTCAAGACGACGAAGGAGTGAACGATGTTCAATCCGCTGGCGGGCATCCCGACGATTGCATGGTTGATCTTCGCGGTCGTGATCGTCGTATTGATCATCGGATGGATCATCCTTCCCTTCATCATGATGAACACGAACGCCTACCTGCGGCGCGTGCTCCGCGAGCAGGAACGCACCAACGCGCTGCTCGAGGCCATGCGGCCGGCGAGGAGAATCGACTCGTCCGACGTGCCGAGCGTTCGGGTCGATCCGCGAGACAAGTAATTCCTGCCGCTCCGAGGCCCATGTAGTCGGCGCCACGCGGTTACGGCTGACGACCGTGCAGGACGGACCGCGACAGCGGCCGCTGCACGGCCGCGCTAATGTCGGCGCATGAGCGAGCCAGACGACGTCAACGTCACGAGACGCGATTTCCTCATCACGGGGGCCACGTCTGTGGCCGCCATCACGTTGCCCTCCGCCACCACGGCCGAAGCGGCGTCATCGCCTGCCGCGCAACCGGTCGTGCGCACGAAGGTTTCGCTGCGCGTGAACGGCCAGGTTCGCGACCTCGACCTCGACACCCGGACGACCCTCCTCGACGCCCTGCGCGAACATCTCAGGCTCACGGGCACCAAGAAGGGCTGCGATCAGGGCCAGTGCGGCGCATGCACTGTCATCGTCGGCGGCCGCCGCATCAATTCGTGCCTCACGCTGGCAGTGATGCACGACGGCGACAGCATCACGACCATCGAGGGACTCGGCACGCCCGGCAACCTGCATCCGATGCAGGCCGCCTTCGTGAAGCACGACGGCTTTCAGTGCGGTTACTGCACGCCGGGACAGATCTGCTCCGCGGTCGCGGTGCTCGACGAGATCAAGTCGGGCATTCCAAGCCATGCGAGCGCCGACCTCACGGCGCGACCGCAGGCGACGGCCGAGGAGCTGCGCGAGCGCATGAGCGGCAACATCTGCCGGTGCGGCGCGTATTCGAACATCATCGACGCGATCACCGAGGTCGGCGGGGCTCGCACATGAGAACGTTCACCTACGAGCGCGCACGCACTCCGGCGGACGCGGCGGCTTCGGCAGCACGCACGCAGGGCGCCAGGTTCATTGCAGGCGGCACCAACCTGATCGACCTCATGAAGCTCGAGATCGAGACGCCGAGGCATCTCATCGACGTGAACGGCCTCTCGCTCGACAAGATCGAGCCGACGCCCGAGGGAGGCCTGCGCGTCGGGGCGCTCGTGCGCAACACCGATCTCGCCGCCGACGAGCGCGTCCGGCGGGACTATGCGGTGCTGTCGCGCGCACTCCTCGCCGGCGCCTCCGGGCAGTTGCGCAACAAGGCGACGACCGCGGGCAACCTCCTGCAGCGGACGCGCTGTCCCTACTTCTACGACACCAACCAGCCGTGCAACAAGCGGCAGCCGGGCAGCGGATGCGGCGCCATCGGCGGATACAGCCGCCAGCACGCGATCGTCGGCGTGAGCGACGCGTGCATCGCCACGCATCCGAGCGACATGGCGGTCGCGATGCGCGCGCTGGACGCGACGGTGGAAACCGTGCGGGTCGACGGCAGGACGCGGGTGATCCCGATCGCCGAATTCCATCGACTGCCGGGCAACACGCCGCACATCGAGACGACGCTCGCAAGCGGCGAGCTCATCACCTCGGTCACCTTGCCGAGGCCGGCAGGTGGAACGCACATCTATCGCAAGGTGCGAGACCGCGCGTCGTTCGCATTTGCGCTGATTTCCGTTGCGGCGATCGTGCAACGCGACGGCACGGGGCGCGTCGCGCTCGGCGGCGTCGCGCACAAGCCCTGGCGCGTGGAAGCCGCGGAGGCCGCGATGCCGCGCGGCGCCAAGGCGGTGTCCGACCAGTTGCTCGCCGGTGCGAAGACGACGCACGACAATGCATACAAGGCAAAGCTCGTCGAGCGCACGCTCGACGGCGTGCTGGCACAGGCGAAAGCGACGTCATGAAGTTCGATACGCCGGCCTCCATTAATCCCATCGATCAGCTGAAGGTCGTTGGCCAGCCTGCGAGCCGCATCGACGGGCCGCGGAAGACCACCGGCACCGCGCCTTACGCGTACGAGCGCCACGACGTCGCTTCGAACCAGGCTTACGGTTACGTCGTCGGCGCCGCCATCGCCAAGGGACGCATCGCTTCCCTGGACCTCGCTCGCGCGCGAGCGTCGCCCGGCGTGATCGCGATCGTCACTGCGCAAAACGCCGGCAAGCTCGGCAAGGCCAAGCGCAACGCTGCAAAGCTGCTCGGCGGTCCGCAAATCGACCACTATCACCAGGCGATCGCGCTGGTGGTCGCGGAGACGTTCGAGCAGGCGCGCGCGGCTGCACAGCTCGTGCGCGCGAGCTACACGCGCTCACCGGGTGCGTTCGACCTCGCGCAAGTGAAGGCGGCCGGCAAGCCTTCGGCGGGATTCGGCGGACCCGCCGACAGCAGCGTGGGCGATTTCGCCGGAGCGTTCGCAGCGGCGCCTATCCAGCTCGACGCGACTTACACGACGCCCGACGAAGCGCACGCGATGATGGAGCCGCACGCGTCCATCGCCGCGTGGGACGGCGACAAGGTCACCGTCTGGACGTCGAACCAGATGATCGACTGGGGCCGCGAAGACCTGGCCAGGACGCTCGGCATTCCGAAGGAGAATGTCCGCCTCGTCTCGACCTTCGTCGGCGGCGGCTTCGGCGGCAAGCTGTTCGTGCGCGCCGATGCCTTGCTTGCGGCCCTCGGTGCGCGGGCCGCCAGGCGCCCGGTGAAGGTGGCGCTGCAGCGGCCCTTGATGTTCAACAATACCGTGCACCGGCCCGCGACCATCCAGCGCGTGCGTCTCGGCGCCGCGCGCGACGGCAGGCTCACCGCCATCGCTCACGAGAGCTGGTCCGGCAACCTGCCCGACGGTGGCCCGGAAGCCGCCGTGTACCAGACGCGTGCGCTGTATGCGGGCGCCAATCGCTACACCGCGACGCGCCTGTCGCCGCTCGACCTGCCCGAAGGCAACGCGATGCGCGCACCGGGCGAGGCCCCCGGCATGATGGCGCTCGAGATCGCAATGGACGAGATGGCCGAGAAGCTCGGCCTCGATCCGGTCGAATTCCGGATCGTCAACGATACGCAGGTCGTTCCCGACAACCCGGAAGAGCCGCCGTCGTCCGATCCACAGTCGCGGAAGGAGCCGAAGGACAAGCCGAAGGGACCCATACCGTTCTCGCAGCGTCGCTTCGTCGAGTGCCTGCGCACGGGCGCCGAGCGATTCGGGTGGAGCAAGCGCATCGCGGTTCCCGCGCAGGTGCGCGACGGACGCTGGCTGGTCGGCCTCGGTGTCGCAGCCGCGTTTCGCAACAACCTCGTGACGAAGTCGGCGGCGCGCGTTCGCCTGGACGATCGCGGCATCGTCACGGTCGAGACGGACATGACCGACATCGGCACGGGCAGCTACACGATCATTGCCCAGACGGCTGCCGAGATGATGGGCGTGCCGCTCGACAACGTGGTCGTGCGCCTGGGTGACTCGGACTTTCCCGTCTCGTGCGGCTCGGGCGGGCAATGGGGCGGCAACAACTCGACCGCCGGCGTGTATGCCGCGTGCGTCAAGCTGCGCGAGGCGGTTGCGCAAAGGCTTGGCTTGAATCCGGCCGACACGGTCTTCGCAGACGGACGCGTCCGCTCTGGCACGAAGAGCCTGTCGCTCGCCGAAGCCGCGGGCGGCAACGGCCTCGTCGCCGAGGACGCCATCGAGTACGGCGATCTCGACAAGAAGGCGCAGCAGTCGACGTTCGGTGCGCACTTCGTCGAAGTCGGCGTCGACGTCTCCACAGGCGAAACGCGTGTGCGCCGCATGCTCGCGGTGTGCGCCGCGGGCCGGATCTTGAACCCCAAGACCGCGCGCAGCCAGGTCATCGGCGCCATGACCATGGGTGTCGGCGCCGCCCTGACCGAAGAGCTCGCGATCGACAAGCGCGTGGGGTTCTTCGTCAACCACGACCTCGCGCTGTACGAAGTCCCCGTCCACGCCGACATCCCGCACCAGGACGTCGTCTTCCTCGACGAGACGGACCCCCAATCGTCGCCGATGAAGGCCAAGGGCGTCGCGGAGCTCGGCATCTGCGGCGTGGCGGCGGCCGTCGCCAACGCGATCTACAACGCCACGGGCGTGCGGGTGCGCGACTACCCGGTCACGCTCGACAAGCTGCTGGACGCACTTCCGTCGGTCTCGCCAGCGCAGCCCGTCGCGACGCGCTGACGGCGGCCGGGGTGCACCGGTTGCCAGCGGACGAAGGCGCCAGGGCGCGCCGCGTAGAATGTCGGCTTCACGGGCAGCCGCCCGCGCACATTCCGAAGTCGCCGCATGAACCAAGCATTATTCGAGCTGGCGCAGTACCTGGCCAGCCGGCATGAGCCGATCATGTCGGCATGGCGCAAGGCGATCAGGCGCGATCCCTCGATGACCTCGGGTGCCTCGCTTCCGCGATCGCAGCTCAACGATCACATCCCCGCCGTCCTCGATGCCTTTCGTGCCCGCCTCCTCGCCTCCGCTGCCGATGCGCGCGAAGCGCAGGCGCAGGGCGAGCACGTCGATGATGCCGCCGCGCATGGACTCCAGCGATGGCAGCAAGGCTACGACCTGCGCGAAGTCACGCGTGAGTGGGGTCATCTGCAGTTGTGCGTCAGTGACGATCTGGAGCACTTCACCGCGACGAACGCCGACCTCCACCGCGACGCGATGCGGATTGCGCGACGGGCGTGGGCCGAGGTCTGCACGGAAGGCGTCACCGAAAGCGTGAACCAGTACTTTCGCCTGCAGCAGATCGAGGCCGAGGGGCAGGTACGCGACCTCGAGGCAGCGCTGTCCGAGGTGCGTGAAATGGATCGACAACGCGCAGAGCTCTGGCGCGAGGCGGCCCACGACCTGCGCGGCAACGTCGGAGTCGTGATCAACGCCACGGCAGGCCTGACGCGCCAGAACCTTCCGGACACCGCGCGCGAGCGATTGATCACGCTGCTCGGGCGCAACGTCGGATCGCTTCAGTCGCTGCTCGAGGACGTGATGGGCCTTGCGCGATTGCAGGCCGGCCGCGAGCAGCTTGTGGTGAAGCGCTTCGATGCGGCGGCGCTCATCAAGGACGTGGCCGGGCGCTTGCACGGCGTGATGGATGAGCGCGGACTGTCGTTCGAGGTCGAGGGGCCGGCCGTGCTCACGGTGGAAGGCGATGCCGTGAAAGTGCAGCGGATCGCGCAAAACCTGCTGCTCAACGCGTTCAAGTACACCGAGCGCGGCGGCGTGGTCGTGAGCTATGGCGACAGCCGCAACAACGATGAGGGGCGATGGATGCTGAGCGTGCAGGACACGGGACCCGGCTTTGCGGCTGGACCGGGTGCGCCGCTGGCAGGGGCCATCGAATCGGCGACGGACGAGTCACGCGCGGTCGACGTCGCCGCGGGAGGCAACAGCCCCGAGCATCAGCCGCTCCAGGCATCGCCCCGCCGCCCTGCACTACCCGTGTACCAGGAGCACGGGGAAGGCATCGGCCTGTCGATCGTCAAGCGCTTGTGCGAATTGCTCAACGCGACGATCGAGCTCGATTCCGTGCCTGGACGCGGGACGACGGTACGCGTGCTGTTCCCGCGCGCCTATGGCGGCGAATAGTGGCGGGTGAGGTGCAGGTAACGCCCATTCCGGTGCAGCGCTTGAGCGCGAATGCGCGCCGTGCGTATCTCGCGCATCTGGTCGCCCTCGAAGACGTCGACGTGCGGCTTCGCTTCGGGTCGCGATTGCCGGCGCCGGCAATCGAAAGGTATGTCGAGGGCATCGATTTCAACCGCGACGCGCTGTTCGGCGTGCACGGCGCAGGCATGCGGCTGGTCGGCGCCGCGCACCTCGCGTTCGGCGACGACCTGGCCGAGCTCGGCTTGTCCGTCTCCGCCGATTCCCGGCGCAAGGGCGTCGGCGCGGCGCTGATCACGCGCGCCTCGGAATACGCACGCAATCGCTCGAAGCGGCGTCTCTTCATGCACTGCCTCGCGGAGAACGCGGCGATGACGAGGCTTGCGCGCCGTGCGGGCATGGAGATCGCGATCGAGTCCGGCGACGCCGATGCGTACCTCGTGCTGCCGCGCGCAACGCCCTTGTCGCTGACGAGCGAGTTGCTCGCCGAGCGCCTCGCGCTCTACGACTATGCGCTGAAGACGCAGGTCGAGACATGGCGTCGCGTGGGCGTGGCCATGGCAACGGGCAGCGTCGGCTAGCCGCCGCGTTCGGCGGCGCGACGCAAGAACCTCCTACATGCCGGTCGGCGATCGGCTGGCTCTTTGCCGCCGGGTCCCGGGCCATATTGCGCTCATCGAGTTCGCAGGAGCCGGGCATGCGCGAGATGCTGACGAAGATTCGACAGTTCGATCAAAACCGCCGGAGCTTCCCCGGCGAGCACTTCATCGTGGGCACCGCAGGGTCGTTGCTGCTCAACTCTGCGCGCCGCAGGACCGGCATCGCGCGCCTCATGATGATGCTGGCGGGCGGTGCGCTGTTGGCGCGCGCCGCGAGCGGGCGCGACGGCCTGGCGCGCGTATTGGGCCCTGCCGCTCGCTAGCGCGCGAAGAACTCCACGAGCTTGGGAATCACCTGTCCCGGCGCCTCGTCGATCAGCCAATGGCCGGACCCGGTGATGAGCACGCCGTCGACGTTGGTCGCGACCATCTTTGCCTGAGTGATCAGAAAGTCGCCGCCGGACTTCTCCCCGCCTAGGACTAGCACAGGCATCGTGAGCTTCGTCGCCGCGAAGACGGCGTTGTCCTTCGCGTCCTGGTCGAAGTTGCGAAACACTTCCATCCCCGCCTTCATGGCGCCGGGTTGTGCGTATTTCTGCGTGTAGAAGCGCCGGTCCGCTTCGGAAACGGACTTCGAGCCGTCGGCAGCAAAGTCGTTCCAGAAGTGCTCGAAGTAGATGCGCTCGCGCCCCTTCACGAGGGCGACCGGCGTTGGACCGTAGAAGTGGAAATGCCACAGGTCCTTCAGGAGGAAGAGATTGGTCGTGTCGCCGACGCCCGGGATGAAGGCGTCCATCAACGCAAGTCGATCGACCTCCGACGGGTACTGCGAAGCGTATGCGTACGCGACCATCAATCCGATGTCGTGTCCGGCGACACCCGCCTTGGTGATGCCGAGCGTTTGCGCCAGCGCATGGACGTCCTGCGCCATCGTCTTCTTGTCGTAGCCGGACGCCGGCCTGGCTGAATCGCCGAACCCGCGCAGGTCGGGCGCCACGACGAGGTGCGTCTTCGCGAGCTCCTTCATGAGCGGCCGCCACATGTGGCTGTTCTGCGCATACCCGTGGAGCAGGATGACGGGGCTCCCCTCGCCTGCGACGAGGTAGTGGAGCTTCACGCCGTTGACGGTGGCGTACCGATCCGCGATCGCGGCGGTCGGTGCCGCGGCTGCGTTCATACCCGGGTTGAGCGAGAACGCGAGCGTCGTGAGAAGAATCGTGCGAACCCAATGTTTGACGAGCATCGTGTCCCTTCGTGAGATCGTGGCCGAATACTACAGACATGCCAACGGCCGGCCCTCGTCAGCGCACCATCAACGGCCGGTCGCGCTGCACGAGCGCCGCCTGGACGAGGCTCGCAAGGCCAGGATCGAGTCCGTCCTTGCCCTCGACGGCCTCCTCGAGCGCAACCGCCGACTCCTTGCCCTCGCGGCCGAGCGCGTACACGTAGATCACGTCGCGCTTGAAGTCGAAGAACGCGTTCAACGCTCGCGCGTCCGACGTCTTGAGCCTTCGCATGTCGTCCGCGAGCAGCTGGTCGAGGCCCGCGATGCTGCGCGGGAGTGCAGCACGCCGCTCGTCGATGCACGTCGCCATCAGCGGCGCAAGACGGTCCGCGTCGAAGGGCTGCACGCTGCGCAGGGTCGTTTCGAAGCACCGGTACTTGACGATGGCCGCACCGAGCCCGGGGCGCTCGTCCGACACCAGCGCATCGAGGTAAGGCAGGGCGTCCGGCCCGTACCACTCGAGCGACCCGAGGTAGGGGATCTTGTCGCCTGCGTCGCGCGCCTGCTTGTCGAGATACGCCTGCACGAGCGCGCGCTGCGAGTCCGGCGTCAGCGCCGCAAATCCGTCGCGCGTCGCCTGCCGCGACCCGGTGCCTATCGCGCTGCGCGGCATCTCGAAGCGCTCGCCGGCCGTCGTCTCGAGGGTCAGCGAAGTGGGGGCGCCGGGCGCCCGGTCGCGCTCCGTCGCGCGTGCGTTCGCATCGCGCAGCGTGTTGAACGCGGGCGACAGGACCATCGCCGCATCGTCCAGTCGCACGCCAACCTGCAGCACGGCAAGATCGATGGTGTCGTAACGGAACACCACTTGCTGCACTTGCGGCACGTTCGCTTCCCCTCGCAGGCTCGACTGCGTGCATGCGAGCTCGAGGACCTGCCCCGCCTTGCCGCGAAAGCCGACGCTGTACTGCTGCTTCGGCGCCTCGCATTGGAACTGCCAGCGGCCGAGGCGCTCCAGCGCTGCGCTCATGTCGGGCAGCGACGCCGGTGCGCCTGGCGCCAGCCGGTAGATGCTTACGGGTTGATGCAGCGGCGTTGCCCGCAACATTGCCTCAGCCATCGCCGCCCACGACTCGACCGTCGGGTACACGGCCCCCCTCGCGGCGTACGAAGCGCACATCCCCGACAATCCTGGCGACTCGAAGAAGGTGAACCGGCACCCCGATCGAGCACTCACCATGGCCCCGGTGCGATTGAATCCGATGTCGATCGTGTCGGTGCGGGCGAGCACGCCGCCGGCGGAACGGAACCCGCGCTCGCAGCGCAGCCGCTTGCCCTCCTCCCCCGCTGCCTCCTTGCACTCGAAGCCCGTGCTCGCGAGGAACCCGTCGAGCTCTTCGGGGCCCGCGTACTGGTGCAGCCAGTAACCGGTCGCCGCAGGAAACAGCATCCCGCCGTGCATGAAGTAGCGCGGTGGCGCGTCGGACGGCACGCGGCTGCAGGCCGCCGCCAACGTCGCGGCGACGAGCAGCAACGCGGCGCGTCTTATCACCGCGCCGCCCGCGGCCGCGACACTGTGTAGCCGAAGAACGCATGCCAGGCGAGCGACGCACCGCAGAATAGGTAGATGTAGCGCGCGGCGCGTGCGTCGAAGACGAAACCCTCGCGGGTCGCGAGCCACGCGGCGACGAGCGCGGCGCCGACCACGGTCCAGCACGCGATCAACGCGTAACGACGCGCGGCGCGCGTGGTGTCGCGACCGAGGAGGATGCCGATGGCGGCGTAGGTGGTGAGCGCGTGCGGCGCGAGAAGCAGCGCGAAGGCGACGAACAGGAACTTGCGCAGGAGCTCGTCGGCCTCCGTCACGCCGATGCCGGGACCGAAGTCGAGCAGCGGGCGCGTGGTCAATTGCGTATACAGGTACGCGACGAGGAATGCCGCCGCCAGTCCCAGCATCGCTTCGATGCACGCGGCGACGACCAGCGCGCGCGAGTGCGCGACCGCGCCGCCGGCGACAGGCGCCGAGGCGGCGGTCGTGTTGCGCGGAGCAGCCGGGCGAAACTCCTCGCGCACGCGCGGTAACCCGAAGTACCACAGGCTCACGCCGCAGATCGCGAGCGACAGCATCGCCAGCAGCGCGTTCGAATCGAGCTGCGCGCGTGCGGCCTGCGTCCCGATGACCCAGGCGCCGAGTGCAACGGCGACGACGAACACCACCCGCGCGACGCGACGCGTCCATTCGCTGCGAAAGAGAAGGCCGACGCCCAGCGCGACGGGGACGATGTTGCCGGGCGTGAAGAACAACTGGATGGCGAGCGCAATTCCGCGCGACGCGGTCAGCGGCGGCTCGAGGATCGTGAAATAAGAAAGCGCCGAGACGTAGGCCCACTGCAAGAGCGGCGTGGCGACGAGCACCCAGGCGAGCAGCGTGACGCCGCGACTGTGCAGCGGGGGCTGCACGGCTACGGACATCCCGCGCCCGTGCACTTGAAGCCATCCACCAGCAGAAACGTGTTGTGTCCTCGGGCCCCGGGCGCGGGAACGGGCACCCCCGGCGGCACGATGAACGTGTGCGAGTTGGCGCCATAGAGTGCGGCGGGCAACGCGACATCCCGCACGAGCACATACACCCTGTCGTTGCGTACGCCGGGCACGCGCCGCCGGTAGTCGTCGGCCGGCTGGCCGATGCGCTGCGAAGCGCCCGCGATCCATGCCGCGACCTCCGCATCCGTCGCCACCCGCAGCGCCTGCTCCTTCACGAGCCGGTCGATGCCGCGCTGGCCGCCGGGCAGCACGTCGGGAGGCAGCGCAACTTGCGCAAGCGTCACGTTCGGCGAATGCACGACGTCCCCGCTCACGTCGCCGACGACGAAGCGCTCGCCTCCCTTGACGTTGCGGAACGTGCCGATCTTCCTGCCGAAGAGCTCGCGGATGCGGCGGTCGACGGGCTTCAGTGCATTCGCGTCGCCCGATTCGGGGCGGAAGTACCGGCATGCGTTCGGACCGTCCGACGACGAGTACGCGGTCATCCGCGTCGTCTTCGGCAACCCCGTCACCGCTTGACGATACACACCGACGGCGAGAACGCCGGCGACGCGAGCGCCGGGCGCCTGCCCCACGTTCCACACGATCGGGTCGTAGCCGTTCAGGACCAGGACGATCGGCTTCGGCGTGGAACCCACGACGACTTCCTCGCGCGCGACCTCGTATCCGCTCTGGTCGATGGCAATGTCGAGCGGCTTGGATCCGCGCATCACGCTCAGCATCACGACGTCGAAGTCGTCCGGCAGGCCGGCGATGCCGCACGGATCGTTCGCCGGCCTGGCGATCGCGTCTTCCTTGGCGTGTGCGTAGAGGAATTCGTTCGCGGGGTGGTTCGCGACGAGTGCGGCAAGCACGCGTGTCAGCGCACCGTCGTTGAAAGCGCCGGCAGGGCCGACGGCGTGCAGGAGGCGCCCATCGTCCAGGAACACGAACACGAGCTTGTTGCGCTCGCCGTAGCTCTCGGCCGTGCCGACGTATGCAGCGACGCGCCTGCCGCCGGCGTCGATGAAGACGGGCTGCAGCGCCTCCATCTGCGCGTCGCCATTCACCATCTTCACGATCCCGTCGCGCATGTCCTCGCGATCGGTGCCGTCGGATCGCACGGCGACGAAAATCGTGTGCGGTCCGGGACGAAAGCGAATCTCGCCCTTGCCCCCTTCGAAGATGTCCGACGCCGGAACCCCCTTCGGCGCCAGTGCCACGAGCTGCGAGCGATTCCTGCCCATCCAGTCGAAGCTGAATCCGAACGCACCCTCGTAGTCGTCCGGCGGCGCGATCCGCAACGCGCCATCGAGGATCCTTGCGATCTGGTCCGGGTCGCGCGTCAGCTGGTACGAAGGAATGTACTTGGCGAGCGCGCCGGCGACCTTCGACACCTCCGCGACCGCCGGCGCCACGTGCTGGCGATAGAACAAGAGCCCGCGGTAGCCGAAATAGGCGGCGGCGCCGAGCGCGATGGCCACCACGATCCACAGGATGACGCCACCCGAATGGCGGATGGCGAAGGCCCTCTGCCGCATTCGAGCACCTCCCGGCAACGCGCAAAGTGCGGGGACGATAGCCCGAACGTTCCGCGTGGGCAAGGCGGCTCGTCGAAAACACTCACTCGCCCGCCGGACACCCGCAGCCGGCGGCATCCCCTCAGCGCAGCACGTAGCTTGCGAGCACGCTCTGCACCTCGTAGATGCTGAGCTTCTTGTTGAACTGCTTCTGGATGGGCGCGCCAGTGCCCGAAATCCAGATCTTCAGTTCGGCGTCGAGATCGAACGTGCCCGCGGTCTCGATGCTGAAGTGCGTGATGCTCCGGTACGGAATCGAGTGGTACTCGACCTTGCTTCCGGTGATCCCCTGCTTGTCCACCAGCACGAAGCGCTTGTCGGTGAAGACGAAATAGTCGCGAATGAGCTGGTACGCGTGCTCCACCTTCTCGCCAGGCGCAAGGATTCGAGCGAATTCTTCCTGAATCCGGGCGGGATCGATCTTGGAAGCGTTTCCGAGGACACCGTCGAGCAGACCCATGAGTTGATCTCCTGTAAGCGAACTGCCCCGTAGACGTATCGGCCGGGAATTGCTTGCCGAGGGGCACGGTCCGCTATCCTATAGCCTTCCGCGGGGGCCGCATGCGCGCATGGACCGTAGACGCCGACGACATTCGAGTGCCGGACGACTTCGACGACTCCCTTCTCCATCGCACTCCGGAGATCGAGGGATTCCTTCGATCCGACCGCGATGACAAGTTCATCGTCATCGGGACCAAGGGGTTCGGCAAGACGCTCCTGCTGAAGGCGAAGCGGATTCTTTACCAGCGAGAAGGCCGGGCCGCATGCCTGCCGGCCTCGATGCTTCTCGACAAGCCCATCGGCGACAAGGTCTTCAGCCGCGAACAATTGGCCTTGTTCATCGTCTCGCCCCTTCCCTGGTCGAAGATGTGGCTGACCGCGATCTCTCTTGCCACGCTCAAGCACATCGGTGCGGCGAGCGACCTCAAGGTCGGCGCTGCGCTCGCGCGGCTGGTCGCCGACGAGCAGCTCCACGGGGTGATCGACCATTTCGTGCGCCTCCTCGACTTCACGCCCCGCGAGCTTCAACGATGCAGCACGGATACGGATGGTCACCTCGTGCCGCGCTTGCGCCGCGTCACATCGCCCGTGGCTCTCTTCATCGACGGTGTCGACGAATACTTCAACAAGCATGTCGAAGGCCTCGCCAATCATCCGAGCGTCACAGGCGAGCTGTCGCCGAATGTATGGCACTTCGCGCAACTCGGCCTTGTCGAAGTGGCGTACCAGCTGCGCCGCATCAATCACCACGTGAAGGTGTTTGCCGCCGTGCGCAAGGAAGCGTACGCGCGGCTCGCAACCACGACTGTCATGTCGCAGCAGTATCGCGGCAGCGCCGTGGATATCGCGTACTCGCGCCAAAGCCTGCGCGAGATCTTCGTCAACAATGTCCGCCTCGTTAAGCGTGAGCTGATGGCGGATCCGGAACGGTTGCGCGCCGATCCGCTTGCCGCCTTTCTCGGGCGCAGCGCCGTGACCGACACCTATACCCGCGAAGAGGAAGACTGCTTCGAATACATCTGCCGGCACACTCTGCTGCGGCCCCGCGACTTGATGACGATTGGCGAGCGGCTCGCGGCGCTGCGTCCTGACGAGCGGAGAAGCGAGCTTCGCGTCAAAGAAGTCGTCCACTTCGCGGCGACCGAGATCGCACACGAGTACCTCGCCGAGATCGCACCGCACATCGGGGACCTCGAACTGGACCAGCTCTTGCGCATCTTGCCCGGGAACGTCCTCACGCGCGAAGAGGTGGAAAGGCTGTTCCTGGAGCACAGCCTTGCAACCGGAGGCGACGAGAAGCACGTCTTCAGCGCGCTGTACCGCGTCGGCCTCCTCGGCTACGTTCACCACGACCGGGTTCGAGGCGAGTGGGCACAGCGGTTCCTGCGGCCTGGCGAGGCCACGCTGGAGCCGGACGGAACGCTTCCGCCGGCGACGCACTACATGCTTCATCCGGTCCTGGCAGACGTGATCGGGCGGGTGAATCCCGGCTACCTACAGCGTGTCGACCGCGTGAACATCGTCGGCTACGACCGGCCGTGGCACGAGACGAATCGCGCCCCGAGGGCAACGAGCGTGCACACGTTTTGCGTGCTGAAAGGCGACGTCGTCGGATTCGGCGGCCTGATGCGCTCCGGCAACGAAGGCCCTGTTCGGGAAGCGCTCGAAAGTGCGGTCAGACGCTGGGCCGGCAGGGCATTGATCGCTGAAACCGAGGCCGGCGACTCGTTGCTGATCGTCCACGACGATCCGATCGCAATCGCGCAGACGGCACGCCACATTGCCGACGAGGTTTACCAGGTGGCGGGACAGCCGCGTCTGCGCATGGCGCTGCACTACGGCGAGGTGCAGATGGAGCCGAGCGTCGGCGACACGCCACCCGTGCTGGTGGGCGGAACTGCCATCTTGTGTGCGACCCGCATTGAGCCCCACGTCCTGCCGGGCCAGATCTGGGTGACGCACGAATTCAGGCAAGCTCTCGCGGACAAGCCCTCGCTATGGCGGACGACGGAGGTCGCGCCGCCGGATGCGGCGGACCTCTTCAACGTCAAGAAAAGCGCGGCGGAACCCGACCTGCTCGTGAGGTTGTACCGCCTCGAGTTCTAGACCCTCGAACCACGGCTCTCCAACGCGCGTCGCCTACGTGCAGGAGTATTGGCGCCCTCGTAGGACGGGGTGCGACAGCTGAATCGGGTGGGCGCCGCGCGAGCGCAGCTATCGGCGATGGCACACTCGGCCATGGCAGCGCTCGCGCAACGCTTCTGCGTGGCAGCTTTCGCGATGGCCACGGTGGGCGCGGCCCATGCCGTCGCGTTGCACGCGCTTCACGGCTCGACGGATTCGTTGCGCACGGCGTGGGCTGAACTGCAGCAATCGGACGCAGAGTTCGCCACGTTCGGCGAACCACTGCGTCTCGCGTCGTCGCAATCGAGCGGAGAGTTGAACGGCACGTTGTACGGTGTCGTCGACACGCCGTTCCCGACCATGCGCCCGGCGCTATCCGGCGCGGCCGCATGGTGCGCCGTGCTGATCCTCGATCCGAACGTGCATCGGTGCTCGCCGCGAGCGGCTGGCATCGACGTCGAATTCGGCGAGTCGAACACGCCGCTCGCATTCTCGTTCCAACGCACGGCCGGCCAGGACGATTACATGCAGGTCCGGCTTGCCGCTGCCAGCGGGCCGCTCGGCACCAAGGACTATGCGATCGCCTTCGAAGCCGCCCCACTCGACGGTCGTCGCTCGCTCGTGCACCTCGCGTTCTCGCAACGCTTCGGCGTTGCCGCACGCATCGCGATGGCCGCCTATTTCAACACGGTCGGCCGCAACAAGGTCGGGTTCAGCATCGTCGATCGCGATGGCGCCGGGCGGCCGGCCTACGTGCGCGACCTGCGCGGCGGACTCGAACGCAACATGATGCGCTATTACCTCGGCATCGTTGCGTATCTCGGCTCGCTCGCCGCGCCCGCAGAACAGCAGCCGGATCGTCGCGTGCGCACCTGGCTCGCGTTGACGGAGCGGTACCCGTTGCAGTTGCGCGAGGATCCAGGCTACTTCGAGCGCAAGTCCCCCGACGTGCGCAAGCAGCACGCGGGCGACTAGGTCCAGGCTCGCTTGCCCGTCGATTTCTTGCTCGCTTCGCCCCTGCGGCCTGACTGTCAGGCCGAACGGAACTTGCTGGTCTGCCCGGCAGCGGCGCGACGGCGCGATGCGTGTCCACATCGATGACATTGCAATGGCGCCACGCATGACTTGAACGATCCATTCCTCGCGCAGATGCTGTAGCATCGCGCCTCGCTTGATCAACCGACGGGGCGCAGTGAACAAAAGGATTGCAATAACGCTGGCATTCAGCGCAATGACAGCGACCGAGAGCCAGGCACAAGCATCCTCGCCGTGGCCGGTGCGCGCTCCCGCCGGCTCCTTCGAAGTGGGAGCAGAGGCGATGGCCTGGTGGTTGCGCGACATGCCCGCACCCGTGCCCCTCGTGACCAATCTCGTCGCCGGCGCGCCCGCGACACAGACGTATCTCGGCGGCAAGGACGTGTCGGTCGGTGCGACGGGAGGCCTGCGCCTCACGGCGTCATACGCGCTGTCTTCGCCGGCCAGCGTCGAAGGCAATTTCTTTTTCATCCCCTATCGCTCGACGACCAACAGCGTGAGCTCCTCCGGCCGGCCCGGTTCGGTCGATCTCATCGTGCCGTACCTCGACGCCAACACGAATCGCGAGAACGGAGCGGAGATCTCGTTCGCGCCGGTGTACAGCGGCTCGGCGCAGGAGGAGTACAAGGTCGGCCTGCTCGGCGCGGAGCTCAACGGCGCGTGGGCGCTCTCGCCCTCGGCCCCATGGACGGTCGACGCCTTGGGCGGATTCCGCTACCTGCGCTTGCGCGAGACATACACCTTCGCGACCAGCAGTCCGTTCCTCGCGCCGGTGCCACCGGGCGTCTGGAACACCACCGACGAATTCCGCACCACCAACAACTTCTACGGGCTGCAGGCGGGCCTTCGCGCACGCTACGACCAGGGCGCATTCTTCGGCACCGGTGCGGTGAAGGTCGCATTGGGCGCGATGATGCAGTCCGTTGACATCAGCGGCAGCTTGACGACCGACGAGTTCAGCACGAGCGGCGCGGCGCAGTCGTTCCCGGGCGGCTATTTCGCGTTGCCTTCGAACATCGGCAGCTACTCGCGATCGACCTTTGCGGTGGTGCCGGAGGTCGCCTTCAATGTCGGCTACCGGATCAACAGCGCAGCCTCGATCTTCCTCGGCTACTCGTTCCTCTATGCGAGCAACGTCGTGCGGCCCGGCAACCAGATCGACCGGACGGTCAACACTGCGCAGAGCACGGCGTACACCGAAACTCCGAACCCGGTTGCGCAAGGGCCGGCGCGCCCGGCGTTCGGATTCAACGACTCGAGCTTCTGGGCGCAGAGCGTAAGTCTCGGACTCTCGTACCGTTTCTAGCCGCGCATTCGCTGCACGCCGCCGGTATTCACCAAGGAAAGAATTGTCATGACGATGTTCGCCGCGCTCGAAGCTTTCGGAATTCACGCCGTCTCCCGGCGCGCTTCGCTGGCCTGTGTCCTCGCATTCATCGCGCTTCCCGTTGCTTCGCAATCGATTCCGCCCAACCTGACGCAATTGCGCCCGATCAGGTGCATCGCTTACGACCCCAAGCCTTCCGACTTCCGCCAGGACGCGTACTTCGACTCCGATTTCTTCAACGGCGACTTCACTGCCATCTGGGGCGACGACGGCCAGCCGGGTGCACGCAACGACCTCAAGACGTTCGCCGATGCGAAGCTCAACCTGCTGCACCTGTACGACTGGAATGCGCAGCGCGTGAATCACACCTCGGCTCTCGACGAGGCGCACGCGAAGGGCCTCAAGGTCATGGTGCCGATCAGCAACTTCACGGCCTCGACCATCGTCGGCGAGACGCCCGGATGCCAGTGTCCCTGGGGTTACCAGGCGGCGTTCAAGATCGTCAGCGGCATCTTCAAGCAGGTGTATGGCGAAGGCACGACGCCGCATCCGGCAGTCGCGATGTGGGGCATCTACAACGAGTACGACCTCAACAGGGTGAACCCGGCGGACGTCGCGTTCGTGGCGCAGGCCATCATCACGCTCGAGGACGCGGCCGGGGTGCCCGCGGCCAATCGCCTGCCCATGACGGCGCCGGTCTCGGATGCCATCTGGTATGCGGATGCGCGCAAGGGCGCCATGCCGCGCGACATGAATGCGGCATTCGAGCGTGCCGCGCAGCAGTGGCTCGTCACCAATCCCGGAAAGAACGTGACGACCCCGCAGCCGGTGCAGCTACCCGGTGCGGTGCTCGCAATCCTGGCGATCGCGAACTCGCTGTCCGATGGCCAGACGAAGACCAGCTATTCGTCGAAGTTCGACGTCGACGGTCCCGCCAACGTCTCGGCGATCCCCGCCGACTTCTGGAAGACGCGCTGGATCGCGTCGTCGAATCCGTTTCGCGACGGCAAGGCGCTCGTCAAGTACATCACGAGCGCCGAGGAGTTCCAGTCGGCGTTCCCGGGGACCACCGCTTTCAATACGCTCCCGCCCCTGTTCTTCGGTGAGATGGGCCGCTCGCAGAAAGACACGCGTCCTCCGCCGCCTGGCCAGAATTGGGACCCCGCAACCTGCGATGCGACGTGCAAGAACGAGCAGGCCGCATGGGTGCTCGACCAGATCGACTCGACCGCGCCCCTCGCCGCGAATGCGGCCAGCACGCCTCAGGGGTACTTTCTCGGAAGCTGCTTCTTCCAGCACACGCTCGTCGACGCGTCGAGGTTCGAGGCGTTCGACACGACGGGCACGTTCTCGCCGAGGCCGGCATCTCCCACCGCGCCATTTCCGGCGTCCGGTCACGGCTGGCGCGTGGACGCATTGACCCCGCTGCCCGTGTGGAGCAGCGTTACGAAGGGTTACGCGCCGGCGCTGGACCAAGTCGACGAGCTGGACCTCGCGCCCGGCAATCCCGAAGGCGCAGTGAACCCATGATCGGCAAGTCGAGCGATCCGGAATCTACGGCGCGCACATGACCACGGCGTCGGGGCCGCCGCCCTCCGCGATCCAGCCTTTGCCGACCATCTCGTCGCGTGTAGCGCGATCCGTCGTGTAGCGGTGATCATCACCGCATCGCTCGTGCAAGCCTGTACGAGGAGCGCGCCCGTCGCGATCACCAGCCGAATGACGAGCTTCGTCCCCGTCACCGGTTGGATACTTCGATGTGCATGCGGCGTCTCGCTCTCGTCGTCACCATCGCCCCTACAGTAACAGAGCGTTCCGACGCGTGCGATGCGCGCCGCTTTTGGGGCCCGGCAGGAATCCGGGCCCGTTGCCGTCAAAACTCAGCGCGGCCGCGTCGGTGACGAGGCTAAGAGCGCGACCTGGCGGGCGCATTGTGTCCGGCGATTGCCATGCGGACCTGCGCGATCGCTACGCCACCTCGCGTTCGCGAAAGTACTGGTCGAGGGCGCGATCCAAGCCCGGCATGACGCGAGACCGCTCGCTCTTCAGGGCGCTGTACACCGGACGTGGCGCCGTCCACGGCAAGTCGTCGTGCAGGCAGGCGTTGACCAGCCCCGTCTGCAGCCGCGCGCGATCGGCGGCAATTTCTGCGAAGACCGACCAGGTGAGCGCCTCCTCGTTGGTGAGGTGCCAGATGGCCTTCTCACCGTCGATCAGCAAGTCGAGGCTGGCGTCGACCAGGTGTGGCACGTAGGTCGGCGACACGGTGACGTCGCTCGCGGCGTGGAAAGCGCGTCCCTCGCCGAGCGCGCGCAACAGTCGCGCGACAAAGTTGCCCTCGTCCCAAGGGCCGAAGAACGAGCTCGTGCGCACGACGAGCACGTCGCGGTGGCGGGCGAGCACGTGCGCCTCCGCGTCCGCCTTGCTGCGCCCGTACACGTTGAGCGGGCCCGTCTCGTGCGTCTCCGTGTAAGGCGTATCGCGGCGCCCGTCGAACACCATGTCGCTGCTGTAGACGACGAGCGGCAGGCCGCTTCGGGCGCATGCGGCGGCCAGCACTTCCGGGCCGAGAACGTTCTCGCGGTGGCAGCGATCGATTTCCGTCTCGGCCTCGTCGATGCGCACGTAGCCTGACGCATTCACGATCGCCCACGGTCGGTGCAGCGCAATCGCCTGGGCGGTGCTCGCCTCGTCCGCGATATCCATCTCCCGCCGGTCGAGCAGTCGATACGCGAGCCCGCGACGCGCGCAAATCCTTGCGAACGCTCGACCGAGGGTTCCGTTCGCGCCGCTGATCAGGATGGGTCGCGCCTCGGCTCTTGGACGTACGCGTCGCCGCGCGACGCCGGCGCGCGCGGCCGGAACAGGTGGACAGAAGAATCGATCGTCGCGGTGCCACCACCCCGGCGAGGCAAGAAGCGGATGCGAAGGTGCGGATCCGGCGGCCAGTTCGCGCATCGCGCCCGCAACCGCCGTCTCGCGCGGTACCGCTCCGCGGACGTCGAACGCTCCGGGCTCGTAATATCCGTGGCACGCCGTGAGCAGGCAGTTCCAGTCGAGCGATCCGAACAGCGCCCATATCGTGTATGCCCGGACATCCGCACCCGCGTCGCGCGCGGCGTTCGCCGCCTGCCATGTTTCGGCGATCCAGCGCAGGTGATCGTCCCGGGTCGCATCGATGTGGATCTCGGTGACGGCCAACGGCCTCCGGTACCGTTGCCACGCCTCGTCCAGCCGTTCGCGCAGGCCTCCCGTCGGCTCCGCGACGCTGCGCGCCGCCTCGATGTCCGCATAACGATGGTGGTGGTTGCCGCCGTGATAGCGGGTCGGATACCGCGCGAGGCTCTCGTCGAGAAAGCGATCGCTCGTGACGTAATAGTTGACGCCGACGATGTCCGGCGGACACGGGTTCTCGGCGAACCATTCGATGTCCCTCTCGGATGCACCGCACTTCTGGGTGAGCCAGCGCCAGAGAAAGTGCGAGCTTGAAACACGACCCGCCAGGAGATCCCACGCAAGCCAGCGCAGCTGGTTGTTGAACTTCGCCTGGTAAGCAAGCGTGCGGGTGCTGTACGTCCGTCCGAGATCTTCCGTCTGGACGAGCTTTGCCTGCGCATTCACGCTGCGGATTTCGCGCATCGCGAGCACGGTCGCCCGGCACTGGTTCGAAAGCGCCGTCCAGAAGACGCGCGCGTCGCGCGCATGGGGATACCACAGCCCGTAGAGACCGCTGAAGCGCGCGGTGGTCAGCGGTTCGTTGATCGGCGTGTAGTGGTCGATCCAGGGGTACCGGCTGGCCACCATGCGTGCATAGCAGGCAAACTTCTCGGGGAACCTGGGATCGACCAGGCTCGTGTAGGCGGGTCCGCTTCCATGATGCAGCAGGCCTGCGATGACGCGCACGGCGCTTCGCTGCATCACGGCAAGCGACGCATCGGTCTGGCGCCAGTCCGGACAGCAAGGATCGTCGGGGGCAACCCGCTCCCACAGCAGCGGATAGCGCAGCGCGCGGATGCCGAGCGCGATGCAACGCTCGATATCGCCGGTGCGGACGTCGTGACCGTTGCGCGCGAGCTGGCTGTGGAACAGGTCGCCGACGCGGTTCACGGTCCCTTCGATGCCGCCCCACAGTTCGATACCGGACGGAGTCAAATCCAATTGCGACATTTGCGGGTTCGACGCCCGGCGGGCGCCGCCTGCGTTCAGGCTGCGACGGGGTTCGACAGCGTTTCGGAGATTTTCCCCTGCGGCTCGACACCCAGCTTCGCCAACACGTACTGCGCCGCCTTGAGCGCCGCACCGACGCACTGGTCCATGTTGTAGTACCGGTATTGCGCGAGGCGGCCGACGAACGTGACGTCGGCCTCCTGCCGTGCGAGCGCTTCGTAACGCTTGTAGAGCGCCTCGTTGGCCGCGCGCGGGATCGGATAGTAGGGATCCCCCTCCGCCTGCGGATACTCGCGCACGATCGACGTTCCGGCGCACGCTTGTCCCGTCAGGTGCTTGAACTCGGTGATGCGCGTGTAATCGTAGTCGTTGGGGAAGTTGACCGTTCCAACGCTTTGGTAGCGCGCAACCTGCGGCAGGTGCTCGTGCTCGAACCGTATCGACCTGTAGGGCAGCGTGCCGTAGCAATGCCCGTAGAACGCGTCGATCGGCCCCGTGTACACGACGTGACGCGACTGGTAGCTGCCTCGCTTCGCGAAGTAGTCGACGCCGAGGCGAACCTCGATGTTCGGCCGGTCGAGCATGCACTCGAACATTCGCGTGTAGCCGTCGGCGGGCATGTTCTGGAAGCTGTCGGTGAAATAGCGGTCGTCGTGATTGGTCCGCGTGGGGATGCGCGCCGCGACGGACGCGGCGAGCTCCGACGGGTCGAGTCCCCATTGCTTGCGCGTGTAGCCGCGGAAGAACTTCTCGTACAGGTCGCGCCCGACCGAATTCAACACCACGTCCTCGCTCGTCAGCACCTTCTCGCGCTTTTCGCGAATCGCTTCGAAGAAAGCGCCAATGGTCGAGGCATCGAGGGACTTGCCATACAGCCGGTTGACGGTGTCGATGTTGATGGGGATCGGAAGCAGCTTGTCGCCGACCTTCGCAAGAACACGATGCTCATAGGGGCGCCACGCCGTGAACCGCGAAAGATATTCGGCGATGTAGGCGCCGTTGGTGTGAAAGATGTGCGGCCCGTACGGATGGATGCGCACGCCGTGCCGGTCGATCGTGTCGTACGCGTTGCCGCCGACGTGCGGGCGCTTGTCGACGATGAGCACGGGAATGCCGTGTGACGCCAGGCGTTCGGCCACGACGGCGCCCGAGAATCCGGCTCCTACTACGAGTACTCGGCGACTAATCATGGGCTTCTGCTCTCATCGCAGGGTCTGCGCGCGGTAGATGGGACCGGTTCCTTTGCAAGAAGCGTGCGTCTGCGGGAAAGGGCATGCTCGCGGCGGTTCTTCTCGAGATGCGTGTAATCCTGCCCCAGCGATTTCGGAAAGTTTTTCGTGGTCGTCGTCATCCGCGCCTGCGCATTCGACCTTTTTACGGCTCCCGGCAACCGGCGACGGCCTGATCGCGAAAAAAGTGCAAAGACATTTGCCTGAACCCATTTCCGTTCGCGCGGCAACCCTTACACGCAAGACTTGCCGATTACGGCTCGCACCGCGGAGTGGATGCAGGCCGCGCGTGCGCTGCCAGGCAATCGACGACCCCAACGATCTCGTCGGCGCGACACTCGAGCTCGAGCCGGGATCGCGCGTCACCGTCGACGTGCTCCGCAACGGCAAGCGGCAAACGGTCAACGTGGATTGGGACGGCGACCGGCGCTACGACGACCGACCGCTGCAACGGGATGAGTGCGCGCAACTGCGGTAGGCCAAGGCAAGGGCCCGCATCGCTGCGGGCCCTTCCGTATGGTGCGCGCCGGCGTTGCCGCCGGCCGAACGATGACCTATTGCGCAGGCAGTACGCAGAACACCGGGCCTTCGCGTATCCATCCAGTGACATCCGTGCGCGTGTCGCTCCCGAGCAGGAACAAGTGCCGCGACGTTGCGACCGTCGCGCCGGGCTTGTAGAAGCGGATCACGCTCTCGTACGCCGGCGAACAGGTGTCGCCTGCAAGCGCCCGCACGCGGAACGTGTCGCCTTCATAAATCCACCGCGGGTTGCCCCTCAATAGCTCGCACTCGACAGGGTTCGCGGTGAAGAAGTGTTCGGTCGGACCGGTTGCCGCACCGAAGAACCGGCACACGGGTACCGTATCCGCAGGGAACGTCCCCGCGTTCTGCCACGCCGTGAACGCGACGTTGGTGCGGAACCAGTCGCCATTGCCGCCGCCCGTCTCGAGCGATGCGCGCTCGGCGATATCCGATGCCAGGAAGTACTGGTCGCTCAGCACGCGGCGATACTCCGCAACGATGATCTCGCCATTGCTGCCCGTCGTCCTGAGGACGTCGCTCATCCGCGCCTCGGCGACCAGCCGATCGGCATCCTCCTGCAACAGGAAGCCCTGCTGGACGCTGGTGCGCGCGGCGTCCTGCACCTTCTGCACGTAGTCCTCGTGCGAGGCGTACAGGCCTGCAAGCGTCGCGTTGGTGAACGGCACCCAAGTCCCGGCCTGCGCGCATGAGCCTGCGCTCGTCGCGCCCTTGCCGCCCGCGTTCGTGCCCGTGTTGCGCGCGGTAGGTACGGTGATGTCGGGAATGCGAACGCCGCCGAGCGCGTTTCCGTATTGGTCGCGCAGCACCGTCACCGGATCTGTCGACAGATCGACCGCGATGCGTTCCGCCGATGGCGGTCGCACGCCGGTGTCGATCCATCGGGCCATCGCCTCGTAGGCTGCGTCGAACACGAGGTACAGGTTGACGCGGCTGCGCGCGGGATCCACGCAATTCGTGGTATCCGGAAGGATTCCGACCACGCCGACGTCCCGGAAGCGGACGGGGCTGTTCACGACGAAGTTGTGATAGTCCGAGTGCGATGCACCCGCGACCTCCCACGTGACGAGATTGTCGCTGTCGTTCTGCCGTGAGCGTGCCTCGTAGCTGATGACGTCCCATTCGCTGGCGACCTTCAGCACCTTGGTGCTGGCGTCCTCGCGGATCTGCGTGCCGAGCGGCCCGCCGAGCACGAAACCGGCGTAGATCGGATCGAGCTGGTGCACGGTGTTGATGTACACCGCCAGGTTGGCCGACGATTGCGAGTCACCCGTCGCGATCAGCGTGCGCGACCCGGTCAGCCCATGAAGCGGATCGACACCGCTGGGCGACTTGATGGCCTGCCCCACCTGGCTGAAGATGTCCCACTTGAGCGAGTCGTCGGTGATCGCGCCGTTGGCACTGACGTCGATCGTGCCGTAGCGTGCCGGGTTCCACGCGCGAAGGCCGTTCGGCGTGCCGTTGATGCCTGCGCGCTGGACGCCGACGCCAACGTAGGCGTATCCGCGGCGCATGAAGTACTCGGCTGCGCGGTACCACTGAACGTCGAGTTCCCAGTTGTTCGTGACGTTGAACCATTCGACGATCACCTTGCCGTTGAAACGGGAAGGATCGCTCGGCCGTCGCACGACCATGCGGATGCGATATGGATTTCCGCTGCTGACCAGCGTCGGCGTGCGCGCGGTTCGCGCGGTCGCGTCGGTGCAAAGAGCCGAGGTGCACGTGCCGCTGTAACGCTTTGCCGTTCCCTCGACGAAGAATTCCTCTTCGACGTAGCCGCTGCCGTTGGGAAACAGTATGGTCGCCAGGAACGGATAGTTGCGCGACGCGTCGCCCGCCGGCGCCGTGGCGGCGATGGGACCGCTCAAGGTTGGATTCGGTATGACGGCATGCGCCGTTGCCGCCACGGCCCCCGCTGCAATTGCCACCAACATCGGCATCACGAAGCGGAACCGCAATTGAGAGTCCCACCGATGCCACCAGTTCATAGTCGTCACGATGTCCTCCAGCATTGACCGAGTTTTGAATCCCGGGGTAAACCGGTTCATGCGTGCGGCATCGGGGCAATGCAAGAGCTCAGTCAGGACTTCGCTGTACGCACAGTGCCAGCATCGCTTGCCCGATCATCGTAATACGTCGGCGCGCCCGACGTTGCTTATGATCGAGCTTGCTCGGGTGTCACGCGTTGCCGTCCTTGGTGACGATGTATTTTTTTCCGGTCGTCGACGTCATGCCTTCCCCTTCCAGGGAACGAGCACGCGCTCGACGTAGCGCATCAGGAGATCGAAGACGTACGCCACGCCGCCGATCACGAGGATCCCCATGATCACGACGTCGGTGCGCAGGAAGTTCGACGCGTTGAGCACCATCTGGCCGAGGCCGACGGTGGCCGCAACCATTTCGGCGGCGACGAGCGTCGTCCATCCGAAGCCGATCGCAATGCGCATTCCGGTGAGGATCTCCGGCATGGCCGCGGGGATGATGACGTGGAAGATCACCTGCCACTTCGACGCGCCCATCGAGTAGGCGGCGTTGATCTGCTCGATGGTCACGCTGCGCACGCCCGCGCGCGCCGCCATCGCGAGCGGTGCTGCGCACGCGAGGTAGATCAGCACGATCTTCGCGGTCTCGTCGATGCCGAACCAGATCACGATCAGGGGCAGGTAGGCGAGCGGAGGCAACGGCCGGTAGAACTCGATCGGCGGATCGAAGATGCCGCGCGCGATGCGCGACACGCCCATCGCGATGCCGATCGGCACCGCCGTGACGCACGCGAGCAGGAATGCGGCGAAGACGCGGTACAGGCTCCACCAGAAATGCTCCGACAACGGCTTGCCGCCCTGGATGTCGCCTCGCCACGCGTCGCTGAAGCTCGTGAGGATCTTCTCCGGCGTGGGCAGGAACAGGTCCTTGATCCAGCCGTAGTGCGTGGCGACCCACCACAGCGCGAAGAGGCCGCACACCGTGACGAGGCTGATGAGCGTGCTGCGGCCTTCGCCCGGCACGCTGTATCCCTTGGTCGCAGGGATGTCGCGAGGCAGGTCCGGCGCGGGCTCGCCCGGCACCGCCGGGCTGCTCATGCCACCGCCTCTTCCGCTTCGCTCGGCGCGGAATGGATGAGATGCAGGATCTCCTCGCGCAACCGGATGAACTCGGGGTCGGCCTTCACCGCGCGCGCGTCGCGCGACTCGACGAACCGGCGTCCGAAGTCCACCTTGTAGCGGTGAGCGATGCGACCGGGCGACGGCGTCATCACGACGAGCTCGGTCGCGAGGAACAGCGCTTCCTCGACGCTGTGCGTGATGAAGAAGAACATCTTCTTCGTTTGCCACCACAGGTCGATGATCAGCTCCTGCTGCTTTTCACGCGTCAGCGCGTCGAGCGCGCCGAGCGGCTCGTCCATCAGCATCACCTCCGGATCGCTCGCCAGTGCGCGCGCGAGGCCGACGCGCTGCTGCATCCCGCCGGAGATCTGGTACACGGGATAGCTCGCGAACTTCTCGAGGCCGACGAGGCGAAGCTTGTCGAGCGCGATGCGCGTGCGCTCCGCCTTGCGCACGCCGCGCATGCGCAAGCCGAACGCCACGTTCTCGGTGACGTCGAGCCACGGCATGAGCGCGTGCTTCTGGAACACCACGCCGCGGTCCGCGCCGGGACCGGTGACGGGCTTGCCGTCGAGCACGATCTTGCCGGACGAGGGCGCCATGAACCCCGCGATGCACGATAGCAGCGTGGTCTTGCCGCAACCGGACGCGCCGAGCGCGACGACGAAGTCGCCGGGATCGAGCGCGAGGTTGACATCGGACAGCGCGAGTGTGGACCGGCCGGCCGCGCCGGCGTAGTTCACGGAAACGTGGGAGATCTGTAGCTTCGGCAAGAATAGAGTTGAGCATCGGACGTCGCCGAAGGCGACACTCCGATGCTCATTTCCATCAGAAGTTTTAACCCTACTTCGCTGCCGCCGCAGCGTACGACGAGTTTATAGCCACGCCATAATCCGGCAGCGTCTTCTCCACCTGCTTCTGCGACAGCTGGAAGTCCGCGGTGGCCTTGAGCGCCTTCGCGGCTGTGCCGTCCTTGGTCAGCCACTTGGTCGCCTGATCGCTCGCAGTCGGGAACTTGTACAGCGACATTCCCGCCGGCACGTCCTCGGCCTTGGCACCCGACCACTTCGCGACCGCCTTCACCTCGTTCGAGTCCTTGTTCCACTTCGCCTGGTTCGCGCGATATTTCGCGTCCGACTCGGCGAGGATCCTGGTGAACTTCATCATGAAGTCCTGGTTCTGCCTGGCCCAGTCCTTGTTCACGATGTAGCCGTCGAACGTCGCCTTGCCCGTGTCGGCCGACAGCTTGCCGGAGGAGACGATCACCTTGCCGTCCTTCTTCACTTCGGCAAGCACCGGATCCCAGATGAACGTGGCCTGGATGTCGCCCCGCTGCCACGCCGCGCGGACTTCCGGCGGACGCATGTTGAGGATCTGCACGTCGGCAGGATTGACCTTCGCCTGCTCGAGCGCAACCATCGTGTGGAAGTGCGTCGTCGAATTGAAGGGCATCGCGATCTTCTTGCCCTTGAGGTCGGCGACCGAGTTGATGCCCGAGCCGTTCTTCGCAACCAGCGCTTCGGCGTCGCCGATGTCGTCGAGGATCCAGAAGAGCTCGTACGGCTCGCCGCGCGACAGCGCCGCGGAAATGCCCGCCGAGCCCACCTCGCCGATCTGGACCGCGCCCGACGCCATCGCCTTGATGACTTCGCCGCCGCCGCCGAACTGCTTCCAGTTGATCTTGTACCCGGTCGCCGTCTCGATCTCCTTGGCTTCCTGCGCGGCGCGATACGGCACGACCATGTCCTGGTAGCCGATCGTCACTTCCTTCTGCTGCGCGAGCGCGACTCCCGCAACAAGCGCAAGCGCGATCCCCAATCCCATCGCTCGATTCATTGTCGTCTCCGTGCGAACCGTTCCCACCCAATGGAACGTTGTGCAATCATATGCCTTACCCGTCTTGCGTGGGGTGACCATGAACACGATGACCGAAGCCGCCCGGATCCCGGTGACCGGCCGCCAGAAGATGACGCCGTCCGAGGCGTTCGTGGAGACGCTCGTCGCGAACGGCGTCAAGGACGTGTTCGGCATCGTCGGCTCCGCTTACATGGACGCGCTCGACCTCTTTCCGCTCGCCGGGATCCGCTTCATCTCGGTCGCGCACGAACAGGGCGCGCGGCCACATGGCCGACGGGTACGCGCGCGTGACGGGACAGCCGGCCGTGTGCATCGGGCAGAACGGCCCGGGCATCACCAACTTCGTGACGTCGACGGCCGCGGCCTTCTGGGCGCATTCGCCGGTGATCGTGGTCACGCCGGAAACGGGCAGCGCCACGCTCGGCCTCGGCGGCTTCCAGGAGACGGAGCAGATGCCGATCTTCTCGAAGATCACCAAGTACCAGGTGCACGTGAACAACAAGGCGCGCATGGCCGAGCTCACGGGCCGCGCGTTCGACCGCGCACGCCTCGAGATGGGGCCCGCACAAGTGAACATTCCGCGCGACTACTTCTACGGCGACATCGAGTGCGAGATTCCGCGCCCGCTCGTGATCGAGCGCGGCGCCGGCGGCGAGCGAAGCCTCGACGAGGCGGCGGCGCTGCTTGCGTCCGCGCAGTTCCCGGTGATCCTGGCGGGCGGCGGCATCGTCATGGGTGACGCCGCGGCGGAAGCGATCGCACTTGCCGAGCGGCTGCAGGCGCCGGTGTGCACGAGCTATCTTCACAACGACGCGTTTCCGGCGAGCCATCGCCTGTGGTGCGGCCCGCTCGGCTACCAGGGCAGCAAGGCCGCGATGAACATCATCGCGAAGGCCGACGTCGTGCTGGCGCTCGGCACGCGCCTCGGACCTTTCGGCACGCTGCCGCAGCACGGCATCGATTACTGGCCGAAGAACGCGAAGATCATCCAGGTCGATGCCGATCCGCGCATGCTCGGGCTCGTCAAGTCGATCACCGTCGGCATCTGCGGCGATGCGAAGGCCGCGGCAGCGGCGATTGCGTCTCGCCTCGCCGGCCGCACGCTCGCTTGCGCTGCCAACCAGTCGAAGCGTCTCGCCGAGGTCGACGGCGAGAAACGCGCGTGGGAAAGCGAGCTCGACGCGTGGACGCACGAAAAGGATGCGTGGTCGGTCGAGCAGGCGAAGGCATCGGGAGCGATGCACCCGCGCCAGATGCTGCGCGAGCTCGAGCGTGCGATGCCTCAAGGCGCGATGGTATCGACCGACATCGGCAACATCTGCTCGGTGTCGAATTCGTACCTGCGGTTCGACCGCCCGCGCTCGATGTTCGCAGCGATGAGCTTCGGCAATTGCGGCTATGCATTTCCGACGATCGTCGGCGCCAAGCTCGCCGCACCGGACAGGCCGGCCATCGCCTACGTGGGCGACGGTGCGTGGGGCATGAGCTTCGGGGAGCTTTCCACTTGCGTGCGCGAGAGCATTCCCGTCACCGCGGTCGTGTTCAACAACGGCCAATGGGGCGCCGAGAAAAAGAATCACGTCGACTTCTACGACAACCGGTTCGTCGGCGTGAATCTCGACAAGCAGCCGTCGTGGGCCGAGGTGGCCACCGCGATGGGCGCGCACGGCGTGCGCATCGACAAGCTGTCCGACGTCGGCCCTGCCCTGCGCGAAGCGGCGGCCGCCCAGCGCGAAGGGCGCACGACGGTGCTCGAGATGATGCTTACGCGCGAGCTCGGCGATCCGTTCCGGCGCGACGCATTGTCGTTGCCGGTGCGTCATCTTTCGAAGTACAAATCTACGGCGGCCTGACAATGCTCAAGCATTTCGCGGCCGCCATCGCGGTGGCGTGCATCCTAGGATCGAACGCGCACGCGCAGACAGCCGTGCGGGTGGGCTCGAAGATCGATACCGAAGGCTCCGTGCTTGGCAACATGATCGTGCAGGTGCTCGAGTTCAACGGCATCAAGACCGAGAACAAGGTGCAGCTCGGCACGACGAAGATCATGCGCGGCGCGATCACCGCGGGCGAGATCGACGTCTATCCGGAATACACGGGCAATGGCGCATTCTTCTTCTCGCTCGAAACGGATCCCGCGTGGAAGAACGCCAAGGCCGGTTACGAGAAGGTGAAGGCGCTCGATCTCGAGAAGAACCGCATCGTCTGGCTCGAGCCCGCGCCGGCGAACAACACGTGGGCCATCGCGGTGCGCAAGGACGTTGCAGCCGCGCACGGATTGAAGTCGCTCACCGACCTCGGCAAGTGGGTGTCGGCAGGCGGCCAGCTCAAGCTCGCAGCGTCCGCCGAGTTCGTCGAGCGGCCCGATGCCCTGCCGGCGTTCCAGGCCGCGTACGGCTTCAAGCTCAAGCAGGACCAGTTGCTCACGCTCGCAGGCGGTGACACCGCGGTGACGATCAAGGCCGCGGCCGAAGGAACCTCGGGCGTGAATGCCGCGATGGCCTACGGCACCGATGGCGCGCTGGCCGCGCTCGGGCTCGTCATCATGCAGGACCCGAAGGGCATCCAGCCGATCTACGCGCCTGCGCCGATCATTCGCGCCGACACGCTCGCGAAGTACCCGAAGATCAAGGACGTGCTCGCGCCCGTGTTCCGGACCCTCGACACGCCGACGCTGCAGGCGCTCAACGCCAAGGTCGCGCTCGAAGGGCAGGATGCGAAGCAGGTGTCGGGCGCGTACCTCAAGTCTCACGGCTTCATCCGGTGACGCACCGGCGATACCGCGCCGTGTGAAGTTCGCCCGCAACCGCGTGCTGCTCGTGCTGATCGTGTGCGGGCTTCTCGCCGGCTCGGGTCTCGCCTTCCTCACCACCGCGCCGAACCGGCTCGTCACCGGCGCGGGGATACGGCTGGAATCCTGCCTCGCCGGATGGCGCGTGTTGCTGCTCCTTCCGGCCGCCGTCCTGATGCTTGGTGTTTTCATGCGCGCGCATCGACGGACGCACGTCGTGATGGCGATCGCGGCGACGGCGTTGCTGACTGCACTCGTCTGGCTCGCGGGAGACGAAGCGCGTCGCCTGGCGCAAACGGGGTCGCCGCTGCGCCGAACTTCGTTTGGCGGTGGTTTCTGGCTCCTGGTCGTGCTTTCCTGGCTCGCGGCGACCGACTCGATCCAGCGCTTGCGGCTTGGTGTGGCCGCGACGATCGTTGCCAACATCGCGGTGATCGTTCCCTCCTTCGTGCTACTCCTGACGGGCGAGCTCGCGCATTTGTCGGTCCTGAAGGAATACGCGAACCGTCAACAGATCTTCCATGCCGCGTTCTCGAGGCATCTCGAGATCGTCGTGCTCACCATGCTGCCGACGCTGGTCCTTGGCGTTCCACTGGGGATCGCCGCGTTCCGGCGTGAGCGGTGGCGCGCTGCGTTGTTCGCAGTGTTGAACGTCGTCCAGACGATACCGTCGATCGCCCTCTTCGGCCTGCTGCTGGCACCGCTCGCGTTCCTGGCGGCGCACGCGCCGGTGTTGAGCAGGCTCGGCATCGGCGGTATCGGCATCGCGCCTGCGGTGATCGCGCTCACGCTCTATTCGTTGCTGCCGGTCGTGCGCAGCACCGTCGCAGGACTGACGCAGGTGCCCCAGCCTGCGATCGAGGCGGCCGCGGCGATGGGAATGACGCGCGGCGAGATCCTGCGTCGCGTCGAGGTGCCGCTCGCCCTGCCCGTCTTCCTCTCCGGTCTGCGCGTCGCGACGGTGCAAACCGTCGGTCTTGCGGTCGTCGCTGCGCTGATCGGCGCCGGCGGAATGGGAGCGCTCGTGTTCCAGGGCCTCTCGAGCAGTGCGATCGACCTGGTGCTGCTCGGCGTCGTGCCCGTCGTGGCGCTCGCAGCGGCCTTCGATGCCGCGTTCCGCTTGATCGCTGGCGCGCTGACCCCGTGATCACGTTCGAGCACGTGAGCAAGTCGTTCGATGGCGTGAAGGCCGTCGACGACTTGTCGTTGACCATCGACCAGGGCGAGTTCACGGTCGTGATCGGCGCTTCCGGCTCGGGAAAATCGAGCGCGTTGAAGATGATCAACCGGCTGCTCGAGCACGACAGCGGGCGGATCCTCTTCGCAGGCCGCGAGATACGCAGCTTCAGGCCGGAGGACCTTCGCCGCCGCATGGGTTATGCAATCCAGTCGATCGGACTTTTTCCGCACTGGACGGTAGAGCAGAACATCGCGACCGTGCCCGACCTGCTGCGTTGGCCGCGGTCGCGCACGCGCGATCGGGTGACGGAATTGCTCGAGACGCTGAAGCTTCCGCCCGATGTGTATCGCGACCGCTATCCGCACCAGTTGTCCGGAGGCCAGCAGCAGCGCGTCGGCGTCGCCCGGGCGCTCGCCGGTGATCCTGACATGCTGCTCATGGACGAGCCGTTCGGCGCACTCGATCCGGTGACGCGCGCCGCGTTGCAACAGGAGATCGCGCGGATCCACGACGCCTCGGGCAAGACCATCGTGCTGGTCACCCACGACATCGACGAAGCGCTGCGTCTCGCGGACAGGATCGTCGTGCTCGACCGCGGTCACGTCGTCCAGGTCGGAACGCCGCGAGAGATCCTGTCCAGTCCGGCCAACGATTACGTCGCCGATTTCATCGGCCGCGCGGATGTCGGCATCAAACTCCTGGGCCTGTACACGGTCGCCGACTGCCTGCGTCGCGACGAAGTCGCCTCCGGCCCGCCGATCGCCTCCACGGCGACCCTGCGCGAAGCGCTGTCGGCGTTCGTCTCGCAGCGGGTCGATCGCATGCCGGTCGTGGACGAGCATGGCGTGCCGGCCGGCGCCATTGCGCTCGCGGACCTGTTGCGACTGAAGCCATGACGACGCGCCATCGCGTGCGTCCCGCGTGGCGCGTCGCAATCCGGGATCCGCTCGCGTGGGCGATTGCTGCCCTCGCGCTCCTCGTTTTCGGAATGAATGCGCTGCGACCGCTGTTCGCCGCCGCGTTTCCCGAACTGCAACGGCCCATTTTCGAGCAGGACAGCTTCGCGGCGCTGACGCTTGCCCACGTGACGCTGGTGGCGCTGTCGAGCGCCGCATCGGTCGTCGTGGGCGTGGCAGCCGGGATCTTCATCACCCGACCCTCAGGCGGCGAGTTCCGGCCGCTCGTGGAAAGCACGGTGGCGATGGGCCAGACGATCCCGCCAGTGGCCGTATTGGCCGTCGCGGTGCCGCTGATCGGATTCGGTTACGCGCCCGCCCTCATCGCGCTCGCGCTCTACGGTCTCCTGCCGATCGTGCAGGGCACGGTCGCAGGTCTCGAATCGGTCCCCGCGTCGGCGCGCGAAGCGGCCGTTGGCCTCGGCATGAGCCGATGGCGCGTGCTGCGGCGCATCGAGCTGCCGCTTGCGATGCCGGTGATCGTCGCAGGCGTGCGAACGTCCACCATCATCAACATCGGCACCGCCGCATTGGCGGCGACCGTGGGCGCCAAGAGTCTCGGGACACCGATCGTCGTCGGCCTTTCCGGGTTCAACACCGCGTACATCATCCAGGGCGCGGTGGTCGTCGGTCTCCTTGCGATCGTCGTCGATCTTGCCTTCGACCGCCTGGGTCCCGCCGGTCGCCGGCACGCCTAGGGCATTGCAACTTCGGCGACGGCACCGTATCGTCCGAGGCGAGTTCCACCCGGAGAGACACAACGTCCCCGGCGGGAACGACAGGAGGAGACGACATGGATGCCGGACATAGCGGACGCAGGATGCTGTTGGGCATGGCCGCCGCCATCGCGGCGTGCGGGTGGATGGCGGGCGCGACTGCGCAGAACCGGACGTTCAGCTTTGCCTACGACCAGCCGAACACGACGGCTTACGGCATCGCCGCCAACATATTCGATGCCAAGCTGAAGGAGCTGAGCAAAGGCACGATGAGCATCAACCAGTTCCCGGGCGCGCAACTCGGCCAGGAACCGCAGATGCTGCAGAAGATGCGCGCGGGGGACATCGACTTCGTGATCACGTCCACCGCGAACGCGTCGACGCTGGCGCCGCAAGCCGGCGTGCTCTCGCTGCACTTCATCTTCCGCGACCAGGCCCATCTGCAGAAAGTGCTCGCCGACCCGGCCATCTCGCAGGCGTTCCGCGACATGGTCAAGGACCAGGTCCAGGGCGCCCAGGTGCTCGGCCTGCTCACGATGGGCATGCGCAACATGTACAGCAAGAAGGAAGTGAAGTCGGTCGACGACATCAAGGGCCAGAAGATACGCGTGCAGGCGACCAAGACCGAGGACACGCATTTCCCGGCCTATGGCGCGCAGACCGTGCACATGCCGTTCGGCGAAGTGTACGTTTCGCTGCAGACCGGCGTCGTCAACGTGGCCGAGAACGGCGTCAACGTGTACCTCGCCAACAAGCACTACGAAGTGGCGCCGATCCTGTCGATCACCGAGCACGAGGCCAACAACAACTGCATCTGGGTCAGCGACAAGACCTGGAACAGCCTGACGCCGCAGCAGCAGCAATGGGTGCAGGCCGCGGCTGCGGAAGTCAGCAAGACGGAGCCTGCGCTTGCGCTCAAGCTCGAAAAGGACTCCGCCGACAAGCTGAAGACGATGGGCGTCAAGGTCGTCGAGAACGTCGACAAGACCGGCTTCATGAAAGCGGCCGCGCCGATCCAGGACCAGCTGGCGGCCGAGCTCGGCCCGCACGCGGTGAAGATCCTGAAGCTGGTTCGGGACGTCAAGTAACCGTTCTTCCGCAGTCCGAAGGGCGACGCAATCCGGCGCCGCCCTTCGGACGACGCTGCCTGCGCTCGAGAGACCGACATCGATGGCCGACATCCGCGCGCTGATCCTGCAACGGCATCGCCACTTGAAGTGGCGCGTCTTCGACCGGCTCGAGGCGGTGCTCATGGTGCTGTGCGGCGTGTGCATCTTCATGTTCACGCTGACGGTGTTCCTCGACGTCGTCACGCGCACGTTCGGTACGCCCTGGCTGTGGCTGCAACAGGTCACGACGGCGTTCTTTGCATGGGGCGTGTTCATCGGAATGGCGGTGGCGACGCGACGCAACGACCACTTCTACCTGACCGAGATCACCAAGCGCATGACCGGCGCATCGCGAAGCTTCGTCGAGACCGCCAATCGACTGGTCGTGCTGGTCGTATCGGGGCTGCTCGTCTGGTTCGGCTGGAAGAACGCAATGCTCGACCTTGGAAGCTACCGGATGCCCTCGCTGATTCCGCTGACGGTCTACACGGCGATCGTGCCCGCCGCCGGCGTGCTGATCGCCCTGTTCACGATCGAGCAGCTGGTGAACGGCTGGAAGCACGGCTTCGAAGGACCCGAGGATCGCGACGACGTGCCGCAGTTCGTCGCCGAGGAAATTGCCAAATGAGCGGCGGCGCCGTCCTGATCCTGATGGGCGTGCTGTTCCTGGGGTTCGGGTACATGGGCGTGCCCGTTTCGTTCGCGCTGATGGCGGGCGTGTTCGTCGCGACCGCCTTCACTTCCGTCAGCCTGCAGTCGATGGTGGGACAGCTCTTCCACGGCATCGATGCCGAGACGCTCCTCGCGGTGCCGTTCTTCCTGCTGGTCGGCGAGTTGATGGCATCGTCCGACGTCGTCCACCGGATGATCAGGCTTTCGCAAACGCTGGTCGGGCATCTGCGCGGCGGGCTCGCGCAGGTGGTGACGCTGTTCAGCATGTTCTTCGCCGGCATCTCGGGCTCGTCGGTGGCGGACGTCGCAGTGCTCACCCGCACCGTTGCGCCGGAGATGGACAAGGAGGGTTACGACCGCGCGTTCACGGCCGCGCTCATCGCTTCCGCGTCGACGATGGCCAACCTGATTCCGCCGTCGATCATGGCGGTCGTGTACGGCGCTACCGGCAACGTCTCGATCGGTGGCCTGTTCCTGGCCGGCGTGGTGCCGGGCGTGCTGATCGGAATCGGCCTCATGGTGTACAGCTACTTCTGGGGACCGGTCGGCGTGATGAAGCCGCGCGCGAAATACACCGAGGTCGCGGTCGCGGCGCGCGGTGCCGCGCTGCCGCTGATCATTCCGGTCATCATCATGGGCGGGATCCTGACCGGGTGGTTCACGCCGACGGAAGCCGGAATGATAGCGGCCGTCTACATCCTCGTCGTGCTGATTCCGGTCTTGCGCCCGAGCCACGTGAGGGAGCTGCCGCGCGACTTCATGTACGCCGGCCTCCTGTACTCGCTGCCGTTGGCGGCCGTGGCGGGCGCGTCGGCGTTCGGCTGGATGGTGGCGTACCTGCGCGGTCCGGACCTCGTCGCAGGCTACATCACCGCGGTTCGCCGGTACCGATCCCGCGCATGATCATGCTGCTGCTGGTCGTGCTGTTCGTGATCGTCGGAGACTTCATCGATGCGGTGCCGGCGATCATCATCTTCATGCCGATCATCAACAAGCTCACCGAAGTCGGCCACATCAATGCGCTGCACATGGGCGTCGTGATCATCACGACGCTGGTGTTCGGTCTGATCACGCCGCCGTATGGATTGTCGCTGCTCGTCGCGTCCAAATACGTCGGGGTCGGGTTCGGCAAGGCCCTGTTTCGTTCGTTCCCGCTGTACATCGTGTTCCTGGCGACGATCGCATTCTGCGTGTTCTTCCCCGACGTCGTGCTATGGCTGCCCAAGTTGCTGCTGCCCGAATCGGTCGGGTGCTTCAAGAGTCCCACGGGCGCCGGCTACATCTGCCCGCGGTAGTATGCTATCGGCGATGAAGTCCACGGCCGACCTGCGCCTGCCGTTCGATGTGCGCCCGCTGACCCCGAACCTCGGCGCCGAGGTCCTCGGCGTCGAGTTGGCCAACGGCATCTCCGACGATCTCTTCAACGGCATCTACCAGGCGTTCCTGCGCTACCAGGTGTTGCTCTTCCCGCCGCAGGATTTGCCGCCGGGAGACCAGGTGAAGTTCGCCCGCCATTTCGGCGAGGTGCAGGTCCACGTGATGAACATGTATCACGCCGATGGCCACCCCGAGCTGTATCGCCTGTCGAACCTCGACGAGAACGGCAAGCCTCACGGCAGGCATCCGGACAAGGGCACGCTGGCCTGGCACACCGACGGCTCGTGGTCGCGCGTGACGGGTCAGGCGACGATCATCTACGGCGAGGTCGTTCCCGACGTCGGCGGCGAGACGCACTTCTGCGACATGTACGGCGCGTACGAGCGGCTCGACGATCGATGGAAGGCGCGCATCGCGAACCTGCGCGCGGTTCACAACCTCGATTTCTCGCGCACCCGCCGCCACGGCATCGATCTCATGACCGAGGAACAGAAGCGCGAGAAGCCACCGGTCGACCAGCCGATCGTGCGCACGCATCCGGAAACCGGCCGCAAATGCATTTACCTCGGCGACCACGCCGAATACATCGTCGGCATGCCTTACGACGAAGGCCGTGAGTTGATCGAGGAGCTCAACAGGCTCGCCATCCATCCGGACCTCACCTACGAGCATCGCTGGAAGCGCGGCGAGCTCCTCGTCTGGGACAACCGCTGCGTGCTGCATCGCGCTACGGCTTACGATCCCGCGACACAGGGCCGCGTGGTGCGGCGGTGCACGGTGCTGGGCGAGGTGCCGCACTAGGCGTGCGCGCGGATGGGGTGCGAGTGCGACAGGCTCACCGACAGCTCGGTGCGGCCGCTGCGCTGCCCCGGTTGCGCGCGCGGGCGAGCATCGACTTCGCGGGGGCCGCCATCGCGGGACCGTACTGCGCCATCGCAAGCAGGGCCGCGCGGCACGCGCGCTCCGGATTCTTGCTCAATGCGAACATGACGAACAGCGCCTGCGCCGCGTCCGCCTCGCGTCCCTCGAGCGCGCTCGCCACCGCGAAGGTTCCCCAATCGGCCTCGCGCCCCGCTGGAAACGACGAGCCGCGTGCCGCCAGCGCATAGAGCGCGACCTGGCGCGCCTGCGCGGGACGCGGGGGCCGCGCCTTGAGGTACAAAAACGCGAGGTTGCCCGCGACTTCGGGATCGTTCGGGTTCGCGCGAAACGCGCGCTGCTGCAAGCCAATGGCGCGGTCGATGTCCTGCCGCTCCCATGCCGCGCGGGCTTCCGCATTGAGCGTGCGGGCAAGCGGGCGCGACTCCGTCGGCAAGCCCGAACCGCCAGTGATCGACCGCATCGACCGCGCGACCTGCAGGACGTTGTCGTCGTCCGAAGGTTTCGCAGCGCGGGCCGCGATGGCCAGCACGCGCGCGACGTCGCCTTGCATTCTTCCCGCGACGTCGACAAGGCCGCGCGGCACGGGCGTCACCGGCGCGCCGACGGCGCGCGACGGCGCCGGCGTGGCGACGGGCGGCGTGGGTGCGGTCGCGGGTGTGGGCGCCGGCGCGACGACTGGCGGCGCGGGTGTAGGCGCCGGCGCGACGACTGGCGGCGGCGCGGCGGCTCGCGGCGGCGGTGCAGGCGTCGGTTCCACCGGCTGCCGGGACGGCGGTTGCGGCATCGCCGTGGATGGTGCGGGTGCGGCGTCCCGGGGCTCGTTGCGCGCGGCACGCTGCATCGTCTCGACATCCGCCGCCAACTCGCTGCTGCGACGCTCCTGCACCGCGGCCTCGTTGGTTGGCGGGGGCACGCGTGGTGCGCTGCTCACGGTCACGTCGCCGGATTGCTGGTGCGCCCGATTGGCTTGCCATTGATCGCGCAGGAACGGACCGATGCCTGCGAGCACCAGCGCGAGGCCGATGGCGGATGCCACGCCCAGCGGCAACGGCTTCAACTCGCGCTGCGCGGGCGGCGGGCGCACCTCGGGAGGATTGATCGGCGTCCGCTCGACGACACGGGGCGTCATGCGCACAGGCGGCAGCGGCACCGGCGCGGGCCTGGAAGCCGGTGCGAGGACGAACCCTTCGAGCAACGACGTGACCACGTCCGGCTCCTGCATCTCCCCTTCGCACCGTTCGATCAGGTCGGCGTGCGGGCGCACGTCACCGACGCCGGAATCGTGAGCGTCCTGCATCGCCGTGAGCAGCACGACCGCCCGCGAATATCGTGCGTCGGTCCAGCCGGTCTTCGCCGGCGCGGTGCCCTTGGGGAGATAGCGTCGCAGCAGCGCGGCCATGCCGAAGAGGTCGCAGCGCCAATCGAGCGCGTGCATCGCACGCAGGTCGCCCGCCCGCGCATCGGCGAGCGCCTGCACGAGACGAGGCGATTGCCATGCCTGTGCCGCCGATGCGCTTGCCGGAAACGGGTGCACAAGCGGTTCCTGCGGTGTCAGAGCGAATGCGAAGTCGATCATCGCAAGACGCGCGAATTTGAGGCCGATCGTCGCGTTCGCCATGTCGGCGCCCAGGTTGGGCGGCAGCGCGGGCACGCAGATGTTGGCGGGCGTGACACGCAGGTGCACGACGTGAGCGAGATGCAGGGATTCGAGCGCGCGCAGCGCGTGAAGCGCGAGCGCCCACCAGTGCGCGGCGTCCGTGAACGGGTGTGCAATGGCACCGCCGCCACGCTCGACCGGCACCAGCGACGTCCATTGCTCCACCGTGATCCCTGCGTCGAAGGTCTGCAGCGCCTCGTCCGGCCCAGCGACGGTCGCGGCGATCGCAGGCACCCCGCGCACGCCATTCGCCGAGAGGTACGCGAGGACGCGACCTTCGCGGGCGGTCCAGTGCCGGAAGTCGCCGTCTACCGTGGCGAGGAATCGCTTGCTGTAGCGTCGGCGCTCGCCCGGGGCGGCGGCCTCGCGGAAGACTTCGACATGGCGGCTCGTCGACATCCGCATCCGCGTGCGGCCGAAGACACGCTCGAGATCGGGCGTGGTGACTCGCTCGTTCGACGGTCGAGCGGCGCCGGATTGCGGTGGCGCGAGTTGCACTTCGTGAATCTGCACAATGCTGGTGCCCCAGTATAGGGGCGCCCACGAGCCGGGCTTGCTTGTGCAGCGACTACCTGCCTGGATCTGCCCCGTGCGCGACGCGAAGCCACCCGAGCCCTGAGCTCGTGCCGTTCGCGACGGCGCCGGCGCGCGGCCGGTATTCGCAGCCGACCCATCCATCGTAGCCGCACTCGTCGAGCACCGAGAACAGGTACGGGTAGTGCATCTCGCCCACGTCGGGCTCGTGCCGCTCGGGCGCGCCCGCGATCTGCACGTGACCGACGTTCCCCGCCGGCACGTAGCGGCGGATCTTCATCGCGACGTCGCCTTCGACGACCTGGCAATGGTAGAGATCCATCTGCACCTTGAGGTTGTCCGCGCCGATCTCGTGGACGATCGCATGCGCCTCGTCTTGCCGGTTGAGGAGATACCCGGGAATGTCTCGCGTGTTGATCGGCTCGATGAGGATCGTCACGCCTGCCGCCGACGCCGGCTTCGCCGCCCACGCGAGCCGCTCGAGATAGCGAGCGCGCGCGGCGGCGCGATCCGCTTCATTGGCAACCAGGCCCGCCATCACGTGCACGCGCGGGCATCGCAGCACTTCTGCATACTCGAGCGCACTCGCGACGGACGCGCGGAATTCCGCCTCGCGACCGGCCAGCGACGCAATGCCGCGCTCGCCCGCCTCCCAATTGCCGGGGGGCGCGTTGAAGAGCACCTGCTGCAAGCCGTGCTCGTCCAATCGCGCCAGGATCTCCCGCGCGTCGAACGCATACGGGAAGAGGTACTCGACCGCGCGAAAGCCATCCTTCGCGGCGGCGCCGAAGCGATCGAGAAAGGGCAATTCCTGGTACAGCATGGAGAGGTTGGCGGCAAACTTGGGCATGGCGTCACCATCGCGCGCCGAAGGCGCGCCGCAGGTCTTCGATGCGGGATTCGTCCAGGGCAGCCGGTGCCGTGCGGCACGCCGCGAACAAGCGCGCGGTTTCCTCGAGCTCCTCGAGCACCGCCATCGCGGACGCGGGCGTGTCGTGCCACACGTTGGGCCCCAGCCGCTCGAGCATCACGCTTCGAATGGGCGTCCCCTGCTCGCCGTATCGCTCGATCGCGCTCGCAACGGCGTCACCGACCTCCGGTGCTCCCGGGCGTTCATATGGAATGACGGGCACGTGGCCAACCTTCATGACGAAGTAAGGCGTGATCGGCGGGAGCAGCTCTGCGCCGGATGAACTCAGCGTGAGCAACACGCAATGCGTGCTGTGGGTGTGGATCACGCACGACGTGGCGGGATCGAACCGCGCCGCCGCGCCATAGATGCGCTGGTGCAGCCGCAGGGTCTTGCTCGCACGGTCGCCGGCGAGCTGCTGGCCCTGTGCGTCGACCAGCGCCAATCGCGCGGGGTCGAGAAAGCCGAGGCACGCGTCCGTCGGCGTGATGAGGTACCCCGTCGCCAGGCGGACGCTGATGTTGCCGGCCGTTCCATGCACATACCCGCGGTCGAACAGGCTCTTTCCGACCCGGCAGATTTCGTCGCGGGCGTGCGCTTCGTTCATGCGAGTACCGAGAACGCTCTCGTGAAGAAATCCTCGCTGCCGAAGTTGCCGGATTTCAGCGCCAGGTGAACGCCGTGCGATGCCAACGGGGTGTGGGCGTGACACCACGGCACGCCCGGATCGATCTGCGGACCGATCCGCAGTTGCTCGATGCCGAGAGCCTGCACGCATGCGCCTGCAGTCTCCCCGCCCGCGACCACGAGCTGCCCGACGCCGCGCTCGACCAAGCCCCGCGCAATCTGCGCGAGCGCGCCTTCCGTCGCTGCGCCAGCAACATGCGCGCCCAGCGCCTGCTGGATGGCTTTGATCTCGGCCGCTTCGGCGGTCGAGTAGACGAGCACGCGCTTCGTTCCCAGGCGACTCATGGCCCACGCGAGTGCTTCACCGACGACGTCATCGCCGCGGGCAATGCGGCGTGGGTCGACGCGGAACGACTCACCGCCCGAAGCGGCGAATGCACGCACCTGCCGGTTGGTGGCGAGCGAGCAACTGCCCGAGACGATCGCCTGCGAGCCGGACGCAGGCGGCAGTTCACCTGCGGCATTGGACGCCGACAACCCGAAGTTCGCGGGCAACCCGATCGCGACACCGGAGCCCGCGGTCACCAACGGCATGTCGCGCAGCGCCGGACCGAGCCTCATGAGATCGTCGTTCGATATCGCATCGACGATTGCAATAGCCACGCCCTGCGCCTTCAATGCGTCGATCCGCGCGCGAATCGCATGCGCACCCTTCGCGACGATGCGATAGTCGATGAGGCCGACGCGCCGCTCGCATTGCGACTGGAGCACGCGCACGAGGTTGGCGTCCTTCATCGGCGTGAGCGGATGGTCCTGCATGCCGCTTTCGTTGAGCAGCGCGTCGCCCGCGAAGAGATATCCCTTGAACACCGTCCTCCCGTTGTCGGGAAAGGCGGGCGTCGCAATCGTGAAATCGGCACCGAGCGCATCGAGCAGCGCTTCGGCGACCGGCCCGATGTTGCCCTGCGCCGTGCTGTCGAACGTGGAGCAATACTTGAAGTAGATCTGCTGCGCGCCCTGCGCCTGCAGCCAACGCAGCGCAGCCAGCGACTGCGCGATGGCCTCTGCCTTGGGCGCGGTCCTGGACTTGAGCGCCACCACCACGGCGTGGACATCCGCCTGCAGGCGATCCGCCGGCACGCCGATGGTCTGGATGGCGCGCATGCCCGACCGAACGAGGTTGTTGGCGAGGTCGGTGGCGCCGGTGAAGTCGTCGGCGATGCAGCCGAGCAGGATGTCGCTCATCGCTGTCTTTACGCAGGCTTGCCGGCGATCTTCGTCCGGTCGCGGTCTGCGAGGGGACGCGCTCGGCGCGCAGGCTCGCGCGGAAGCGTGGCCGACTTCGCCCTGACCGGCCAGAGGCTCGACAACTCTGTCGCGCACTGCGTGACCCGAGGGAGCGAGCTCGCGCACGCGGTCTTCCGTCATCCTGGCGCTGGGTCCCGCGATGCTGACGGTGCCGACCGTCGAGCCGTCGGATTGCGACCGGATTGCCGCAGCGATTGCTGTCACGCCCGGCTCCGCTTCGTTCATCGCCAGTCCAAAGCCTCGTCGCGCGGTCGCGCGCAGCTCCTTGCGCAGTGCGTCGATGGACCGGATGACGCCGGGGCCGTAGCGATCGGCGTGCGAAAAACCGCCGTTCCTCGCGACGAGCTCCGCCGCGTCGTCGATGTCGAGCGTGGCAAGCCACGACTTGCCGCTGGCGGTCGCGAACAGCGGGACGCCGCCCGTGGTTTCCGTCGGCTGGTAGAGCAAGCCGCCGGTCGCGCCTTGTGCATGCGCGATCCACACGAGCGAGCTGCCGTCGACGACCGCGAGACGCGCGAACTCGCGGCAGTCGCGCGCGAACCGCTCCAACACCGGCTGGCACACGTCGGGCAGCCCGGAAGCCGCATAGAAACGCTGGCCGAGGACGGCAAGGCGCATGGTCAGCCGGTAAAAGCTCGTGTCGTCGTCCTGCTCCGCCCAGCCGAGGTCGACGAGCGTCGCCAGCAGGCGATGCGCTCCGCTCTTCGGAAGGTCCAGTCGCTCGGCGATCTCGCCGAGCGGCATCTCGCGCGCGCCATCGGCCAGGAGCTCGATGATCGACAGACAACGCTCGGCAGGCACGTGCGCCATGCGTCAGCCTCGTCCGAAGAACGACATGAGGGCATCCGATTGGCCGCGAAGCATGTCGCGGCCGTTCACATACTGGCAACCCCGATCGATCGCATGCCGGACCAGCACGGTCGGCTTCTCCGTCACGATCACGTCACCGACGAGCGTGCCGGCGTCGAGCGCAGCCAGCTCGCCAGGCAAGCCGTCATCGGCGCGCATGCCCACGGTGGATGCGTTCACGATCATGTTCATGCCAGGTGGGACGGCGTCCACGGCATCGCATTTGCAGCTCGGAAATTCGCGGCGCAGCGTCTGCGCGAGCGCCTGCGCACGCTCACGTTGCAGATCGATGATCGACAGCGACTCGACACCGGCGGCCGCGAGCTCGCAGCCGATCGCGCTGCCGGCGCCGCCCGCACCGAACAGCGCGACTCGCCTGCCTTTGAGGACCTGACCCTTGTGGCCTGCCGCGCGCACGAATCCGGCGCCGTCGAACATGTCGCCGGTCCACGTGCCGTCGGCCTCGCGCCGCAGCGCATTCAACGCCTGGATGCGCGATGCCGTCGGACCAAGACGATCCGCAAAGGCGACGGCGCGCGCCTTGTAGGGGACGGTCACGAGCAATCCGTCGAGGTTGTGAATGCCCATCAGTGCCGGCATGGCCGCATCGAACCGGTCCGGCAGCACATGCATCGGCAGCATCACCGCATTCATGCCCGCCGCCGCGAAGAGCTCGCAATAGAGCTCGGGCGATTTCACCTGGACGATGGGATCGCCGACAATCCCGTACATCCGCGTCGAGCCGTCGATGCGAATGCCGCTCACCGCAACCCTTTCGCGCGGGCCTCGTGCCACGCGGACACTCGCGCCGAGCGATACGTGCGCGGCTTCGCGTGAATGTCGGGCGCCAGTCCCATCGGGCCGGCACTGAAGATGCGCTTGTCCATGACCTTGAGGTCGCGCGCGACCGCTGGACGAAACCCCATGTGCGCGATGACGTCGCGTTCGGCATCGAGTCCCGGCGCGATCTCGGTCAGCTCCAGGCCATCGGGCCCCACGCGGAACACGGCACGCTCGGTCACGAACAGCGTCACCTGTCCACGCTGCCGGCCCATCGCGGCGTTGTAGCAGACCTGCTCGAGCCTCGGCACGAATTTCTTGTGCCGGCCCTCCTTGCGGATGACGGTCTTGCCTTCGACCCATTCGATGTCGAGATCGCCAGCGGTGAGCGTCCCGCTGAAGATCACGCACTTCGCATTCTGGCTGATGTTGATGAAGCCGCCCACGCCGATGATCCTGTCGCCGAACCGGCTGACGTTCACGTTGCCTTCGGCGTCCACCTCCGCGAACGAAAGGAACGCGAGATCGAGCCCGCCGCCGTCGTAGAAGTCGAACTGCGCGGGCTGCTCGATCATGGCCGCGAAGTTCTGGCCGCCGCCCGAGTCGCGGCCCGTGATCGGGGCGCCACCGATGATGCCCTGTTCATTGGTGAGAATCGCGACGTCGAGCAGTCCTTCCTCCGCCGCAATCGTCGACAGCCCCGTCGACACGCCGGCGCCGAGATTGCATATCGCGCCGGGGAAGAGCTCCATCGCCGCGCGGCGAACGATGACCTTGCGCGGCCCGAACGGCAACGCGCGGATGTCGTCCACCGGAATGCGCAGCTCGCCCGAGTAGCTCGGATCGTAGTGCGTCGCATACGTCTGGCTCTGCGCGCGGTCCACGACGACGAAGTCCACGAGGATTCCGGGGATCCTGACGTCCTTGCCGTGGAGCGTGCCGCGCTTCGCCATGCGCTTCACCTGCACGATGACGATGCCGCCTGCACGGCGCGTGGCCTGCGCCATCGCCAGCATCTCGCCCGAGGACGGCCTCCTCCTCCATCGTCACGTTGCCGTCCTCGTCGGCGGTCGTCCCGCGCAGGAAGGCAACGGTGACGGGCACCGGCTTGAACAGCAGCCACTCTTCGCCCGCGAGGGTGATGACCTCGACGAAGTCGGGCGGCGTGCGCGGACTTTGCCGCGCGCCCTGCTGGCGCGGGTCCACGAACGAATTGAGGCCGGTCTTGGTGATGAGTCCCGGGCGGCCCGCGGCCATGTCGCGCATGAGCTGCGACAGCACGCCCTGCGGAAGCGTGTAGGCCTCGATCTTGTCCTCCGCCGCGAGGCGAACGAGCCCGGGCGAGTCGACGAGCGCGCTCGTGATCGCGCGCGCAAGGAGGCCCTCGTGCGCAAGGTGCGACGCACCGAGCGACGCGCGATCGCCCACGCCGACGACGCTGATGGAAGTGAGCCGGTTCGGCTTTCCTTCCGCGAGGAATCGGCGTTCCACGGCCGCGAGCAGCGCTTCGGGCACCGCGTGGCCGCCTCCCGAACCGCTGATCAGGATCGCGTCCTCATCCTGGATCAACTGCGCCGCTTCGTCGGCGGTGATCTTTTCCATGGCCTATCCGTGCACTTTCATCGTGGTGCTGGTCATCGCGCCGAGAAATCGGGCTCGCGCTTCGCAAAGAAGGCGGACACGCCCTCGTGCAGGTCGCTGCTCTCGAAAATGCGTTGCTGCGAGACCGTGGACATCGACATGGCGGCGTCGATCGGCATGTCCTGCGCGGCGTCGACGAGTTCCTTGGCGAGCCGGTTGGACAGCGGTCCGCGCCTGGCGATCGTGGCGGCCAGGCGACGCGCGCCTTCGAGTGCGCTGCCCTCCTCCACCACGACGTTCACGAGTCCCCACGCCAATGCTTTTTCCGTGGAGATGGTGTCGCCCGTGAACAGCAGCTCCTTGGCGCGCGCCGGTCCAACGAGGCGCGTCAGCCGGATCGAACCGCTCCCCGCGAGCCCGCCGAGCCGCGATTCCGTGAGTCCCAGCGCAACGCCGCTCTTGCACACGCGAAGATCGCAGGCCAGCGCGAGCTCGAGGCCGCCTCCCAGCGCCGGTCCGTCGATGGCGGCAATCGTGGGTATCGCGACACGCGCGAGCGTGCGAACGACCATGTCTTCGAACAGGATCTTCTGCTCGCTCGCGTCCTCGCGCAGATGCGCGAACTCGCGAATGTCGCTGCCGGCGCAGAACGCGCGCGCCTCTCCCCCGTGAACGATCAGGCAACGCGTCCCGCTGCTGTTCGATACGGCGGCAAGCGCGTTGCACAGCGCGCGAAGCAGGTCCCTCGTCACGAGATTGAGCGGGCCGTTGGCGAGCGCGATCTCGGCGATCGCACCGTCCGTCCACAGGTGCACCGTGCCTGTCATGAGCGCACCTCCTCGGAGGCAGGGGCATCGATGCCGTGCAGCACCCCGAGGCGCTCGAAGTGCCGGTGGATTCGATCGACGTAGCCGGCGAATTCCTTGACGTCGCCCAGGACGATCGGACGCGGCCTCGGCAGGTCGACGCGCATCTCCTCGACCACTTCACCGGGGCTCGGCCCCATGACCAGGATCCGGTCCGACAATCCGACGGCCTCTTCGACGCTGTGCGTGATGAACAGCACGGTCGGCCTGCGGCGCAGCCACAATGCCTCGAGGTCCGTGCGGACCTGCAACCGCGTCAGTGCATCGAGTGCGCCGAACGGCTCGTCCATCAACAGCAGCGATGGATCGTGGACCAGCGTGCGGATGAGCGAGACGCGTTGGCGCATGCCGCCCGACAGCTGCCGCGGATACTTCTCCATGGCCGCCGTCAGGCGCAGCTGCGCGAAAAGCTCGTGCGCGCGCGCCTCGAGCTGCTTGCGAGGCAACCGGCGGATGTCGGCATGCAGCATCACGTTGTCGAACGCGGTCCGGAATTCCAGCAGCAGGTGGTCCTGGAAGGCGATGCCGACATCGGTGATGGGCTTCGTCACCGATCGCTCGCCGATGACGATGTCGCCCGAGCTGCGGCTCAGGAGGCCGGCGACCATGAGCATGAGCGTGCTCTTGCCGCAGCCCGACGGCCCGACCACCGAGACGAACTCGCCGGCCTCGATGTCGACGCTGATCCGTTTCAGCGCGTGGAAGGGCTTCTCGGTGTCCTCGCCGAACACCTTGGAGACGCCGCGGATCTGGATGGGGACGCCGCTCCTGCCGTCGGCATTGCCATTCGTCATCGCGACGCCTCCACCGCGGACAGCGGCGTCTTGGACAGGAGCAGCGCCTTCGTCCCCCGCTGCACGACACGCTTGTCCTGCGTGACCACTTCGACGTCGAAGACGGCGATGGCCTGGTCCGGCTTCGACTTGCTGTCGCGAAGCTCGGCGATGCGGTAATTCACGAAGATCGTATCGCCGACGAAGATCGGGCCCACGAACTTCCACTCGTTGATGCCGAGAAAGGCGATCGCCGTCCGGCGCAGCTCTCCGGTGCGCGCCCACATGAGGCCGTGGGCGTACGCGAGGCCGAGCATGCCGTGCGCGACGCGGCGGCCGAATTGACTGCTTCGGGCATAAACGTCGCTCGTGTGCAGCTCGGAGTAGTCGCCGGTGAGGCCCGCGAAGCCCACGAGGTCCGCGTCCGTGATCGTTCTTCCGGGGCTTCGGAACGCCATGCCGACGTGCAGGTCGGCATACGTGTATCCGCCTTGCACGGCATCACTCATCGTCGGCTCGACGCGATGGCCTACTTGCACGCACGCATGGCGGATGCGGCGGGCAGGTAGTCGTTCGTGTAATACGTCTTCGGATCCGTTCCCGCGGGAAGGAGCTTGACCTCCGCGAGCAAGTCCTGCGACTTGACCCACAGCGCGTCCTCCGCCTTGCCGATGTACTTCGCACCGCCGCTGCAGAACAGCGGCGTGATGGCGGCGAGCTCGGCGGCCGCGAGCTTTTCGTTGGTCTCCGGGAACACCTGCTTCACGTCCTTGATCGCCTTTTGCGGATTGTCGAGCGCGAAGCTCCAGCCCTTGAGGCTCGCGGCGATGAATTTCTTCACGAGGTCCGGGTTGGCCTTCAGGTAGTCGTTGCTCGCGAAGATCGACGTGCTGACCGTCGGCACGCCGTAATCGGCGAACCGGTAGACGTCGAGTTGCGCGCCCTGCGCTTCGGCCTGGATCTGGTAGGCGTCGATCGATCCGAGCACCGCATCGACCTGTCCCTGCAGGAGTGCCGGGACCATGGACGCCACCGGCATGTCGATCATGTTGATGTCCGATTCCTTCAGGTTGTTCGCCTTCAGCAGGAGCGGCAGCATCGTCGTCTGCGACGATCCCGAAGGCACGCCGACCTTCTTGCCCTTCAGATCCGCCACCGACTTGATTCCCGTCTTCTTGAGCGACATCACGGCATTGGGATTGGATTGATAGACCGTCGAGACGATCTTCATCGGCGCGCCCTTCGCGATGAGCTGGCTCACCGCGACCGCGTCGGCGTAGGCAAGCTGCGCGCGTCCGTTGGCGACGAGTTGCGCAGTGTTGCCGGAGCCGTTGCCCTGCACGATCGTGACGTCGAGTCCGGCATCCTTGTAGTAGCCCTCGGCCAGCGCGGCAGCGAATCCTGCATTGGGGCCGCCGGCCATCCAGTTGAGCTGGAACGTCACGGCAGTGTCCGCAGCCGCGGCTGATCCGACCGCGAAGACAAGCAGCGCCGCTGCCTGCGTCATTGCCACCTTGAAGTTGTGCATGTGAACCTCCTCCTTACGATGTGCCGGTTCTCGTTCGCCGGCGGTTAGGTGTTCTTCGCCCGCTGCCATGGCGTCATTGCCCACTCGCAAAACTCCACCAGGTAATTGATTGCAACGCCGATGAGCGTGAGCACGACCAGCACGGCGAATACGAGCTCGATGTCCATGGTGCTGGTTCCGCGCAGCAGCACGTAGCCCAGCCCTTTGTTCGCGCCGACGAATTCCGCAACGATCGCAGCGGTCGCGGCGATCGTCGCCGACGTCTTGAGGCCCGAGAAGATCACAGGCAGCGCGGCGGGAAAGCGCAGGAACCGGAACGTCTGCCAGGCGCTGGCGCCCATCGACCGCGTGAGATAGAGCAGCCGGTCGTCGATGATCTGGAACCCGCTGATGCTCGCGATCAGCAGCGGGAAGAACGTCAGCAGGACGGTGAGCAGCACCTTCGATTCGATGCCGAAGCCCAGCCAGACGAGAAACAGCGGCGCCACCGCGATCTTCGGCACCAGCTGCATGAGCATGATGGGCGGATACACGAGCTGCTTCGACAGCGGCGACAGCGCGATGAGCAGGCCCAGCGGAATGGCCGTCACGATCGTGATGCCGAACCCCAGCACGATCTCCGTCAGCGTCACTTGCGAATGCGTCCAGAGCAGGCCGGCGTCGGTGACGAGCCGCGCGAACACGGGCTTGGGCCCAGGCAGCAAATACGCCGGGATCTTGAAGAGCTCGACGGCGGCCCACCACAGCGCCACCATCGCGACGAACGTGAGAGGCGGAAGCAGGTTCCAACCGATGCGGCGAAGAGTCCGCTCGGTCCTCGAGCGAGTCGATCTCGCCGGCGCGGCATCGCCGGCGGCCGGAATCGCCGTCCCCGCGTGGGGCGCCTGCTCCACGCCGGCTGCCGCGCGCGCCGTACTCACCTGCATACGCCGAGTCCTCCGTCGGGTCGGTGACCGACCTCTTTTAGTTCAAGATTGAATGTTATTCCAACATGGGGGGCTACGCAATCGCGCGTGCATGCCGGACAAGAACAGGCGTCGCGTGCGGTCGCCATTCATTTGATCACGCCGACTTCCTGGTAGTACCTTTCGGCGCCGGGATGCAACGGCACCGGCATTCCCACGAGGGCGTTGTCCCGCTTGATGGTCTTCGCGGCGCTGTTGGCGGCGTACAGCTTATCGAGGTGATCGTACAGCGACCTGGTCATCTCGTAGGCGACCTCGTCCGGGACCTCCGACTGCGTGACGAGGAAGTTCGGAACAGCCGCGGTCGGCACGTCGGTCGCCTGGCCGGGATAGCTGTTGGCGGTGATCGTTCCCGGCCGGTAGCCGTCACCCGCCCTGGCGACGACGTCGAGTGGAATCGCCACCACCACGACCTTCACCGCGGTGGCGAGGTCGCGGATCGATACCGCGCCGACGACCGCCGACTGCACCATCGCATCGATCTGGCGGTCCTTCATGAGCTCGACCGACTGGCCAAACGGAAGGTATTCGATCTTGGCGAAGTCTTTGTACGTCAAGCCGGCCGCCCGGACCAGGGCGTGCGCGGCGAGCTCCGTCGCCGAGCGCGCGGTACCCACGGATAACCGCTTGCCCTTGAGATCGGCGACCGTGCGGATGCCCGATTCCGCGCGGGCGACGATGTGAACGTAGTTGTCGAAAGTGGCAGACAGGCCGCGCAGGTTCTTGAGCGGCGTCTTGAATCCCGCCTCTTCGTCGCCGCGCCAGGCGCCGGAGAGCACGTCACCCGGCGCAAATGCGAGCTCGCCGCGTCCGGCCTGCAACATGTTGAGACTCTCGACCGGGGCTTTCGTCACCTGCGCCGTTGCTCTCATCCTGGGACTGGCTTGCGCGTAGATCTGGGATAGCGCGACGCCGAGCGCGTGGTAGGCCCCGCTTTGTGCGCTGGTGAGGATGGTGATCGACGCCGCGGCCGTCTGCGCGTGCGCGCCTGCGGATGCCAACAGCACGCAGGCGAGCGTGGACGCGGCCAGTACTCTCCTCATCGAGTGCCCTTTCTCTTCGTTGCAGAAAATAGCACGCGCCGAAGACGGCGAGCGCACGCGTGGTCGTTCGGGGAGCCGATCCATGGTCGGACAAAACCGTACAGGCGAAGGCTCGACCACCTGATTGCGCGCTTTCCCGCACGTCCCTAAGCTCGCGCTCAATCGACCCACGCCTTGCCATACGAACCCGCATATCAGGTGTACGAAGATGGAACGGTGCACCGATCTGCGAGACGCGCTACCCGAATACTCGTACCGGCCCACGGGCACCGGCCAACGACCACCACGCGCGCGCCACCTGCACGACAGCGTAGCGCCTGTCGTCGGCAGACGTACGGCGCGACGTACGCCGCTGGCGACCGCACCGCCGATTTGTCGCTCGTCCATGGCGCCGCGCGCCTGGCCCGGTTCTCGTCGCGATGATGAGCGACGCGCCGATGCAGCCGGCCTGCGCGACGGCCCGCATCGTCGCGGGCCATGGAGCCGGGCCGCCGCCCGCCGTCGTATCGTGCTTCTCGCCCTGGTGCTCGGGCAGACGTGGCTCGCAAGCGACTTCATGGCTCGCGGCGTCCTGCCCTACCATGGCCAGCAGCCGCTGGAGCTCGCGATCCTGGTGGTGTTCGCGATTCTCTTCGCGTGGATCTCGGCCGGATTCTGGACCGCACTCGCGGGCTTCGCGACCCTGGCCCTCGGCCGCGACCGCCATTCGATCACACGCAGCGTGCGCGCCGGCGCACGCCCGGGGGACATTCCGAACGACGCGCGCACTGCGGTCGTCATGCCCATCTGCAACGAAGACGTCGATCGCGTGTTTGCCGGCCTGCGCGCCACTTGCGAGTCGCTGGCTGCCACCGGCGCGGCCGACCGGTTCGATTTCTACGTCCTGTCCGACTCGGGGAATGCCGCAGACGCAGGCGCAGGAGCTTGCCGCGTGGCGCAAGCTGTGCCGCGACGTGGATGGGATTCGGACGCGTGTTCTATCGGTGGCGCCAGCACCGCATCAAGCGCAAGAGCGGCAACATCGCGGATTTCTGCCGCCGGTGGGGACGCAACTATCGCTACATGGTGGTGCTCGATGCCGACAGCGTCATGTCGGGCGAGTGCCTGACCCGTCTCGTGCTGATCGCGGAGGCCAATCCGGGCGCCGGAATCATCCAGACGGTGCCGCGCGCGGTGCGTCGCGATACGTTGTTCGCGCGCGTGCAACAGTTCGCAAGCGCGACCTATGGTCCCGTGTTCGCGGCCGGCCTGCACTACTGGCAGCTCGGCGAATCGCATTACTGGGGACACAACGCCATCATCAGGGTCGCGCCGTTCATGAAGCATTGCGCGCTCGGCCGGTTGCGCGGGCGCGGCGCGTTGTCCGGCGAAATCCTTTCGCACGACTTCGTCGAGGCGGCCCTCATGCGACGAGCAGGCTGGTCCGTGTGGATCGCCTACGACCTGCCGGGCAGCTACGAGGAGATGCCGCCGAACCTGCTCGACGAGCTGGCGCGCGACCACCGCTGGTGCCAGGGCAACCTCAAGAACATGAGGCTGTTCGCGATGAAAGGCCTGAACCCGGCGCATCGGGCCATGTTCGTGACCGGTGTGATGGCCTACCTGTCGGCGCCGCTGTGGCTCGCCGTCGCTGATCCTCGCCACCGGTTTCATCGCCGAGCAAACGCTTTCGCTGCCGCAGTACTTCTTCCGCCCGTTCCAGTTCCTGCCCATCTGGCCCGAGTGGCGCCCGGAACGGGCCGTCATGCTGTTCTCGGCCACGGCCCTGCTCCTGTTCCTGCCGAAGATCCTGGCGAGCCTCCTGGTCGACGCGAGCGGTTGCGGCGGGCGCGTGCGCCTCGCCACGTCCGTGCTGATCGAGTGCGCCCTGTCCGTCTTGCTTGCCCCCGTGCGCATGCTCTTCCACGCCCAGTTCGTCGTCGCCTCGCTGCTCGGGCGCACCGTGCGTTGGCAATCCCCCAAGCGCGCGGACGCGCCTACCGGTTGGGCCAATGCTTTGCGGCGCCACGGTCTCCACACCATTCTCGGTGTCGCGTGGATGGCGTTCGTCTGGTGGCTCGATGCCCGATACCTGCCGTGGTTGCTGCCGGTCGTGGGCGCGTTGATCCTCTCGATCCCCCTGTCCGTGTGCACGAGTCACGCGGGTGCCGGGAAGGCGCTGCGCCGTCACGGCCTGTTCCTCATTCCCGAGGAACGGCGCCCGCCGCCGGTGCTGGTCGCAACGGAGAAGTACCTTCGCGAGCCCGGCAACGACTCGGTCCGCGGCCCTCGCCAATTGAACGCGCATGCAGCCGATGCTATGATGGCCTCGTTGATTGCCCGATAAGAAGACTGACCGCAGGGGCCGTTCGCCGGACGCGTCAGCGCAATTTTCGCCGCAGGCCGTCACGGGTTTTCGTGTTGCGCGCTTCCTTGCATCGCTTGATTCGCACAGGGGTTGGCAGTGGCGTCAGCCACGCCGCGGCCCCGCGCGCACGGGTTGCGGAATCGTTTCGGCGCGCGACTTGCTTGTAGACGTCAATGCGCAGCTTCCGGGCCAACCTTACCGTCACGCTGATTGCATTCGCGGCGGTACTGCTCCTGATCTTCACGTCCAGCCGTGCGGGTGATCTGTTTGAGATCGTGCGGCTGTACACGGCGCCGCCACGCACGAGCCCGGTCGTCGATCCGTTCCTGATCGACCTCGAGGAGCGGACCTTCCGCTTTTTCTGGGACACCGCGAATCCGAAGAACGGCCTCATCCCGGACCGCTTTCCGACGCCGTCGTTCGCGAGCATCGCCGCGGTCGGCTTCGGGCTCACGGCCTATCCGGTCGGCGTCGAGCGCGGCTACGTCACGCGCAAGGACGCGCGCAAGCGCGTTCTCACGACGCTGCGCTTCCTGCGCAATGCGCCGCAGGGCCACGCTGCGAAGGGCATGACCGGGTACAAGGGCTTCTTCTATCACTTCGTCGACATGAAGACCGGGCAGCGGTTCGAGGACAGCGAGCTGTCCACGGTCGACACCGCGATCCTGCTGGCCGGCGCGCTGTTCTGCCAGTCGTACTTCGACGGATCGCATCCGGAGGAGGTCGAGATCCGCCGCCTCGTCGACGAGATCTATCGCCGCGTCGACTGGCAGTGGGCACAGCCGCATGCGCCGGCCATCAGTCTCGGCTGGTCGCCCGAAGACGGCTTCCTCGAGTACGACTGGCGCGGCTACAACGAGGCGATGCTGGTGTACCTGCTCGCGCTCGGCTCGCCGACGCACCCCGTCGGCCCCGAGGCGTGGGCCGAATGGACGAGCACCTACGACACGACGAGCTGGCGAACGCGCGTTCGGCCAGGAGTTCCTGAACTTCGCGCCGCTGTTCGGTCACCAGTACACGCACGTGTGGATCGACTTCCGCAAGCTCCAGGACGCGTACATGCGCAGGCGCGGCCTCGACTATTTCGAGAACACGCGACGCGCCGTCTATGCGCAGCAGGCGTATGCGATCGCCAATCCGCGCAAGTGCAAGGATTACGGCGCGACGATCTGGGGCCTCACGGCGAGCGACGGACCCGCGGACGTCACCATGGGCGAAGGAACGGCGGCACGCGCTGTTCCGCACCTATGCGGCGCGCGGCGCCGACAATCGGGCGGATACGACGATTGCACGCTGGCGCCCACCGCCGTGCTGGGCTCGCTGCCGTTCGCGCCCGGAACTGGTGATTCCCGCCGTGCTCGACATGCACAAGCGCTTCGGCCAGCACATCTACTCGCAGTACGGCTTCCTCGACGCGTTCAACCTCAACTTCGACTTCGACGTCCCGGTGCGCCACGGCCGCTGCATTCCGGGCTTCGGCTGGGTCGCCGGCGACTACCTCGGCATCGACCAGGGCGCCATCCTCGCGATGATCGAGAACTATCGCAGCGCGATGATCTGGGACGTGATGCGCAAGAACCCGTACCTGCGGCAAGGCCTCACGCAGGCGGGCTTCGCAGGAGGCTGGCTCACGGCCGCCGCGCAATAATGCAGGCGTGACCCGTCTTTCGCTCACGCGCGCTGCTTCGTCCTCGCGATCGCCGCGTGTCTGCTCGCCTGCGGCTGCAGCGCGCGGCGACCCCAACACCGTGCGATTCTGGGCGATGGGCCGCGAAGGCGAAGTCGTCGCCGAGCTGGTGCCGGAGTTCGAGCGCACGCATCCCGGCATCCACGTCGAGGTGCAGCAGCTGCCCTGGAGCGCGGCGCACGAGAAGCTGCTGACCGCGTTCGCCGGCGACGCCACGCCCGACCTCTGCCAGCTCGGCAACACGTGGATACCGGAGTTCGTGGCGCTCGACGCGCTCGAGCCGCTCGACGCCTACGCTCGCGGACTCCTCGACGATCCGAGCCGGGCGATTATTTCCCCGGCATCTGGGACACCAACCTCGTCGACGGCAAGCTCTACGGCGTGCCGTGGTACGTCGACACGCGCCTCCTGTTCTACCGCCGCGACCTCCTCGCGCAAGCCGGGTACGACGCACCGCCGCGATCGTGGGCCGAGTGGACCGCCATGCTCGCCTCGATCAGGCAGCGCAACGTGCCGGGCAGCACGGGATCGTGCTGCCGGTGAACGAGTTCGAGCCGCTGGTCGCACTCGCCTGCAGCAGGACGATCCGCTGCTGCGCGACGGCGGCCGCTACGGCAATTTTCGAAGCGGCGGCTTCGCGCGCGCCTTCGACTTCTACGCTCGACATGTTCCGCAACGGCTACGCGCCACCGCCCGCCGCAGCAGAAGCTCGAACATGTGGAACGAGTTCGGCCGCGGCCATTTCGTGTTCTACATTTCCGGCCCCTGGAACATCGGCGAGTTCCAGCGCCGCCTGCCGGCGGAGCCTGCAGCGAAGCTGGATGACGGCGCCGCTGCCCGGCCCCGACGGGCCGGGCGCCTCGATCGCGGGCGGCTCGAGCCTCGTGATCTTCCGCAATGCGCGCAACCAGGCCGCCGCGTGGCAGTTGATCGAATACCTGTCGCGACCCGACGTGCAGCGGCGCTTCCACGCGCTCACCGGCGACTTGCCGCCGCGACGCTCGGCGTGGAGCGAAGGCGGGCTCGCCGACGACGTCTACGCGCGGGCGTTTCGCGAGCAGCTCGAGCGCGCCAAGCCGACGCCCGCAGGTGCCGGAGTGGGAGCGCATCGCCACCGAGATCCGCGTGCGTGGCCGAGCGGGTCGTTCACGGCGACCTGACGGTCGCGCAGGCCGCAGCGGAGCTCGACGCGCGCACCGATCGGATCCTCGAGAAGCGCCGCTGGATGCTCGCGCGCAAGTCGCCTTCAGTGAATCGCACCATGGCCGCCTGGTGGTTCGTCGCGCCGGCGCTCGTCGTCATCGCCGTCTTCTTCGTGCTGCCGGTGCTCGCCGCGCTGATCGTGAGCTTCACCGACTTCGACATCTATGCGCTCGCCGACCTTCGCAACCTGCGTTTCGTCGGCCTGCGCAACTATGTGCAGCTGCTCGAAACGCCGCTGTTCTGGCAGGCGCTCGGCAATACGCTGTATTTCGTCGTCGTCGGCGTGCCGCTGTCGATCGGCGCGTCGCTCGGCGCCGCGCTGCTGCTGAATTCGCCGCTGGCACGCTTCAAGGAGCTTCTTTCGCACGGCGCTCTTCTCGCCCGTGGTCACGACGCTCGTCGCGGTCGCCGTCATCTGGCGGTATCTGTTCAGCACGCGCTACGGGTTGATCAATTACGCGCTCGGCCGCCTCGGCATCGCGCCCATCGACTGGCTGGGCGATCCGCATTGGGCGATGCCCGCGATCATCCTGTTCGCGGTGTGGAAGAGCTTCGGCTACAACATGGTGATCCTGCTCGCGGGGCTGCAGAGCATCCCGCAGGAGCTGTACGAGGCGGCGCGCATCGACGGCGCATCGCGCGTCCAGCAGTTTCGCTACATCACGCTGCCGATGCTCGCGCCGATCCTCGCTCATGGTCAGCATCCTGACCATCGCCGGCTACTTCCAGCTCTTCGCCGAGCCCTACGTGATGACGCAGGGCGGACCGCTGCAGAGCACCGTCAGCGTGCTCTACTTCATGTACGAGGAAGGCTTCAAGTGGTGGAACCTCGGCAGCGCGTCCGCGGTCGCCTTCGTGCTGTTCCTGTTCATCTTCGCGGTGACGGCGCTGCAGCTTCGGTTGGCGCCGCGCCGTGCGCTCGCGGGATGAGCACGTGAAGCGCCTCCCCATGCAATGGGCCGTGAACGGCGCGCTGATCGCCATCGCGGCAGTGACGCTGTTTCCGCTGGCGTGGATGGTCGCGGTGTCGCTCATGGCGCCCGGCGAGGCCAGCACGTATCCGCCGCCGCTCGTTCCGCGAGAGCCGACGCTCGACAACTATCGCGAGCTCTTCGCCCACGCGGGCATGGCGCGCTATCTCGTCAACAGCGTGCTGCTCGCGGTCGCCGTGACGGCGCTCTCGCTCGCTGTTCAACGTGGCGGCCGGCTATGCGTTCGCCAAGCTGCGCTTCACGGGCCGCGACCGCATCTTCCGCGCGATGCTCGGCGCGCTGGTGATTCCGTCGCAGGTGGCGATGGTGCCGCTGTTCCTGCTGCTCAAGCAGACTCGGGCTGGTCAACACGTACGGCGGGCGTCATCGTGCCGGCGATGGCGTCGATCTTCGGCATCTTCCTCGTCCGGCAGTATGCGCTGTCGATTCCCGACGACCTGCTCGACGCCGCGCGCATCGACGGCGCCAGCGAGTTTCGCATCTTCCGCTCGATCGTCGTGCCGGCGCTGAAGCCGATCATCGTCACGCTCTGCGTGTTCACGCTGCTCGGAACCTGGAACGATTTCATGTGGCCGCTCATCGTGCTGTCCGATCAGCACCTGTACACGCTGCCGGTGGCGCTCGCGAGCCTGTCGCGCGAGCACGTGGCGGACAACGAGCTGATGATGGCGGGATCGGTCGTGACGACGCTGCCCGTGCTGGTGGTCTTCATCGCCCTTCAGCGCTATTACCTGCAGGGCCTGATGGCCGGCAGCGTGAAGATGTGATGCGTTGCTTTCGCTGCTCCTGCTGTCCTCTCTGCGGCGTGCATGCCGCTGCGGGCGCAAGTCGCTGGATCGGTTCGAAAGCCTCGAGTCGTGGAAGGCGGCGGCTTCGAACGGCGTCGACGCGGCGCTTCGATCGGCGGCGGGCGTCGACGGTCCTGCGCTGCGACTCGATTTCGACCTGCGAGGGACCGCGGGCTACGCGCTCGCGTCCCGTGCGCTGCCGCTCGACCTGCCCGCGAACTACGAGATCACGTTCGACCTTCGCGCCGATGCACCGGTCAACGACTTCCAGGTCAAGCTCGTCGACGAAACGCGGCGAGAACGTGTGGTGGTACAGGCGGCAGAACTTCGCCTTTCCTCGCGAGTGGCAGAAGGTGAGGATCAGGAAGCGCCAGATCGACTTCGCGTGGGGGCCGACCAGCGAGCGCACGCTTCGTCACGCGGCGCGCATCGAATTCGTCGTCGCCGCCGGGCGCGGCGGCGGCGCCGGTTCGCTGTACGTCGGCAACCTCTCGCTGCGCGAATTGCCGCCGGAGCGAACGGCGTGGGACCCGCCGACGATGATCGCGTCGTCGTCCGTCATCGCGGGCGACCCGGTATTGGCCGTCGACGGCAACAGTGCGACGGCGTGGAGGAGCGATCCGGCCACCGGTCCCGAGCAATACGTCGCGCTCGACTTCGGCCAGCCGCGCGAATTCGGCGGCCTGGTCTTGCGCTGGCAGCCGGGCATGTTCGCATCGCGCTACGACGTCCAGTTCTCGGACGACGGGCGGCAATGGCGAACCGTGCGCAGCGTCGCGACCGGACAAGGCGGCCTGGATCCGCTGCTGCTGCCGGATGCGGAGACGCGCTACGTGCGCCTCGCGTTGCACGACGGGCCCGCGCGCGCATACGCGCTGGCCGAAGTCGAGGTGCGCGACCTCGCGTTCGGCGCCTCGCCCAATGCGTTCTTCGAGGCGGTTGCGCGCGAGTCTCCGCGCGGCTATTTCCCGCGCGGCTTTTCGGGCCAGCAGTCGTACTGGACGATCGTCGGCGTCGACGGCGGCAGCGAGACCGGCCTGCTGTCCGAGGATGGCGCGCTCGAGGTTGCGCGCAGGCGGATTTTCGATCGAGCCCTTCGTGCGCGCCGATTCGCGGATCTTCACGTGGGCGGACGTCGAGACGACGCAGTCCCTGCGTGACGGCTACCTGCCGATTCCGAGCGTGACATGGCGTCAGCCGCAATGGACGCTGAAGGTGACGGCGTTCGCCTCCGGCGACTCGCGCACGATCGCAACTCGTCGGCGACGTACGAGCTGCGCAACCTCACGGATCGACCGCTCGCGCTCGAGCTCGTTCTGGCCATTCGGCCGTCGCAGGTCAATCCTCCCACGCAGTTCCTCAACGCACCGAGCGGCGTCGCGCCGATCAGCGACATCGCATGGAACGACCGGGCGCTGACGGTGAACGGCGAACGCACGCTCTTCCCGTTGCGTGCGCCGGGCAAAGTCGCCGCGTTCGACTTCGACAGCGGGCCGCTCGTGAAGCTGCTGTCCCATGCGGACTGGCGCGCCGGTCACGTCGTGCACGACCCGTTCGGCTATGCGTCGGCGGCGCTCGGCTATCCGGTGACGCTCGCGCCCCGTGGCTCGACCACGGTTGCGGTCACCATGCCACTGTCCGGTGCCGGCGACGCCCCCCGTGCTCGCCAATCGCACGCCGGCCGCGTGGATCGCGCGCGAGCAGGACCGCACGGCTGCATCGTGGCGACGCGAGCTGAACGACGTCGTGCTGACGGTGCCTGCTGCGGGCCAACCGCTCGTCGACACGCTTGCGCACCGCGTTCGCGCATCTCCTGATCACGCGCGACGGCCCGATACTGCGGCCCGGCACGCGGGCCTATGCCCGGTCGTGGATTCGCGACGGCACGATGATCGCCGAGTCGTTGATGCGGCTCGGACACGCCGACGTGGCCGCCGACTATTTGCGCTGGTACGCGACGCACCAGTTCGCCGACGGCAAGGTGCCGTGCTGCGTCGACGAGCGCGGCGCCGATCCCGTGCCCGAGCACGACAGCGCCGGCGAGTTCGTCTTCCTCGTCGACGAAACGTTTCGCTATACCGGCGATCGTCGCGATGATCGAGCGCATGTGGCCGCACGTGCGCTCCGCGATGCACTACCTCGACGGCCTGCGCCGATCCGAGCGTAATGCGCCGCGCACGACGGACTCGCACGCCGCGCTGCGCGGCTTGTTGCCCGCGTCGATCAGCCACGAGGGCTATTCGGCCAAGCCGATGCACTCGTACTGGGACGACTTCTGGGCGTTGAAAGGCTACGCTGCCGCGATCCGCATCGCGACAGCGCTCGGCGAAACCGGACAGGCGGCGACCTGGCGACTTGCGCTCGACGAGTTCGAGCGCGACGTCCGCGCATCGCTGGTCGCGGCGGCCTCGCAGCATGGCATCGATTACCTGTCCGGCGCAGCGGAGCTGGGCGACTTCGACCCCACATCGTCCACGATCGCCTTCGCGCCGGGCGGCGACCTTCGCGCCGTACCGAAGCAGCTGATCGGGCCGACCTTCGAGCGCTACTGGCGCGAGTTCGTCGAACGGCGCGACGGCGGCAAAGCGTGGGAAGACTACACGCCTTACGAGTTGCGCACGGTCGGCACCTTCGTGCGGCTCGGTTGGCACGAGCGAGCGCAGGAACTGCTTGCCTTCTTCATGGCCGACCGCCGCCCCGCCGCGTGGAACCAATGGGCGGAGGTGGTCGGCCGCGACGCGCGCAAGCCGCGGTTCGTCGGGGACATGCCGCACGCCTGGATCGCTTCCGACTTCATCCGCGCCGTCCTCGACATGTTCGCGTACGAGCGCAGCGAAGATGCCGCGCTGGTCCTCGCCGCGGGTATTCCGCCTGCCTGGCTCGACGGGAACGGCATTCGCGTCGCCGGGCTGCACACGCCGTTCGGCCGGTTGAGCTACTCGCTGCGCAAGACGAAGGACCGATTGTTGCTACACGTCGACGGCACCATGCGCTTGCCGCCGGGCGGCATCGTGCTCGCCTGGCAAGGTGGCGACGTGCGCATCGCAAAACTTCCGGCCGATGTGACGGTCGACCTCGAGTCCATTACCAAGAGACGCATCGACAAATGACTCCAACGATCGAATTCCCCGAAGACTTCCTGTGGGGCGCGGCAACGTCGGCCTACCAGGTGGAAGGCTCGCCGCTGGCAGACGGTGCCGGCCCCAGCATCTGGCAGCGGTTCTGTCACACGCCGAACCTCGTGCTCGACGGCGACAGCGGCGACGTGGCTTGCGATCACTATCGACGCTACCTGGACGACGTGAAGCTGATGCGCGCCCTCGGCCTTCGCGCGTACCGCTTCAGCATCTCGTGGAGTCGCGTGCTGCCCGCGGGACGCGGCGCGGTCAATGCGCGCGGCCTCGACTTCTACGAGCGACTGGTCGACGCCCTGCTCGAGAATGGCATCGAGCCGATGGCCACGCTCTTCCACTGGGACCTGCCCGCCGCGCTGGACGACCGCGGTGGCTGGCTCAATCCGGATATCGCAGGTTGGTTCGCCGACTACGCCGGTGTCGTGTTCAGGAAGCTCGACGATCGCATCAAGCTGTGGGCCACGCTGAACGAGCCGTGGGTCGTCACGGATGGGGGCTACCTGCACGGCGCGCTCGCGCCCGGCCACCGCAATCGCTTCGAGGCGCCGATCGCGTCGCATCACCTGCTTCGGGCGCACGGTGCTGCCGTTGCCGCGTATCGAGCGCAAGGTAAACACGAGATCGGCATCGTGGTGAACCTCGAGCCGAAGTACGCCGCGTCCGACGATCCCGCCGACCTCGCGGCCACCGGGCGCGCGGACGCCTACATGAATCTCCAGTATCTCGACCCCGTCCTCCTCGGGCGATATCCCGAGCGATTGCAGGAAGTCTTCGGGGAGGCATGGCCTTCGTGGCCGGCCGACGACTTGAAGTCGATCTCGCAGCCCATCGACTTCGTCGGCATCAACTACTACACGCGCAACGTCACGCGGTTCGACGCGACGAGGTGGCCCGTGCGCGCGGCGCCGGTGCGACAGAAGTTGTCCACCTATACCGAGACGGGCTGGGAAGTTTTTCCGCAAGGCCTCGTCGATACGCTGCTCGCGGTCAAGGAGCGGTACGGAAACCCACGCGTGTACGTGACCGAAAACGGCGCGGCCTTCTTCGATCCGCCCGTTGCCGCCAATGGCCGCGTTGCCGATCCCTTGCGCGTCGCCTACCTGCACGGTCACATCCGCGCGGTTCACGAGGCGCGCGCGGCGGGTGCCGATGTCCAGGGCTATTTCGCGTGGTCGCTTCTCGACAACTTCGAATGGTCGCTCGGCTACTCCAAGCGATTCGGGATCGTGCACGTCAATTTCGACACCCAGGAGCGCACGCAGAAGGACAGCGCGCGTTACTACACGAGCGTCATCGCAAGCCGCGGCCGCGTGCTTGCCGATCCGCCGCTGGCAGGGAGCTCACTGGCTCCGCCGGATTGAGTTGTTCGCGTCGAGCTGGTAGCTCCACGTCTCCGTGGCCGGCCGCCCGTCGACGTGCAGCGAAGCGCGCAACGCGAGTGGCCGCTCCGCGCCGGCCCGCGCAAGGATGGACAATCGCCACACTTTCGTCGAATCGAGGCGCTTCAGCTGATGCTCGAGGATCTCGGTGCCGGGCTCTGAATCGATCTTCGCCGCGACCGGTGCCAGGGCTTTCAACCGGTCGAGACGCGAGCCCTTGAAATCGACGATGAAGCGCGTCTGCCCGGCCATGGAGGTGGCATCGACGACGTCGCGGCCGACGAACGTGTTGACGACACGACCGAGGCCGGTGCGCGCGATTCCCGGCCCGCCGAAGTCCAGCCGGTATTCCACGTCCAGTCGCTTCCCACCTTCGACCGCCTTGGCCGGCGACCACAGTGCCACGATGTTGTCCATGAACTCGTTGCCGGTCGGTATCTGCACCAGGAGCACGCGGCCGCCTTCGAGGCCCCGGCGAGGAGTGACCAGCGCGCTCGGCCTGCGGTGATAGTTCGCTTCGGCGTCCTCGTAGGAGCCGAAGTGATCGTCGCGCTGCATGAGGCCGTAGGTGCTGCCGCGGAACTCCTGATTCGTGATGCGCGACGGATTCAGCAGTGGTTGCCACGTCCAGCGGCCCGCGTCGTCCCGCACGAGAAGGCCGTCGGAATCGTGCACTTCCGGTCGCCACGCCTCCGGCGGACGCGGCGTGTTCTCGCCGTAGAAGTACATGCTCGTCAACGGCGCGATGCCCAGCTGCTCGATTCGTTCACGCGTGAAGAGCACTGCCTTGACGTCGACAGCGGTCGAAGTGCCCGGCGAGATCACGAATTCATACGCGCCGGTGAGGCGCGGACTGTCGAGCAACGCATAGACGGTCATGCGCGTCGCGCGACCTTGCGGACGTACCAGCCAGAACTCGATGAAGTCGGGAAACTCTTCGCCCGACGGAAGTCCCGTGTCGATTGCCGCTCCTCGAACGGACAGCCCCCACTGCGCCTGCTTGCCGATGCCACGGAAATAGCTGGCGCCGGCAAAGACGAAGAACTTCTGTGCGCTCGCCGAACGATCGAAGGAATAGCTGAGCTCGAAACCCGCAAGCCCGAGATCGTCGGGGATCAGTCGTGCGAGGTCAGGCTCGTCGAACGCGAAATCCTGCTTGCGGAAGGGTATGCGTCGAACGGTGGAGCCGACGACCTCGTTGATCGGCACGGTGTGCTTGTACACGCCGCCCGGCATCACCGGGGACACCTGGAAGTTCGAATCCAGATTGCGCCAGAGGTTGTGCCTTGCCTGATGACGCATGCCGCGATACTGGTCGTACCCCATCTCGCGCATGAACGGCGGGGCTTCGGCCGGCGGCACGTACCGTTCTGCCGCAAGCTGCTGCGCGCGGCTGACGACGTCCTGCAGTTCGAACGCGAACGCGCTCGACGCGAATGCCAGCGCGGCAACGAGCAACGCGACGCACGAGCCTGTCGCTCTTCGCGTCGCGCTTCGGACTTCCGAGCTACTTGGTCGTTCCTGTGCCCGTGCCCGTGTTGCCGGACGGGCTCGCGCCTTGTGTCGAGCCGGACGCGGCATTCGAACCAGCACTGCCTGAACGTCGCGCATTCTCGCGCGCCATGCATGCTTCCTTGTCGCTTGCGGGGACACTTGCGCAGGTGGCAGTCGGGTCATCGGGCCGGTTTGCGGGGACGCGGTCACCCGACGTCGTTGCTGTGGTTGCGGTGGAACCCGCCGCGGGCGCCTTACCCGCGCTGGTGCCGGTGGGAGCGCTGCTCTGCGCCATCGCCCCGAAGGATATTCCGAGTGCGATCGCGACCGCAATCGTGCTCGAGTGCTTGTTCGCCATGCCGGTCTCCTTCACCAACGGTGCACGTTATCAAGGTCCCCTCCCCACGATCTTTCTGCAGGCGCCAACACAGCGGTAGCGGACGGCAGCGAATGCTGGTGTAGGGACGCGCCTACCCTCGGGCCGCGGAGCGCGCCCGTCCTGCCAGGAAATGGGCGAGCAGCGCCACCGGCCTGCCGGTCGCGCCCTTGTCCTCGCCGCTCTTCGTCGCCGTTCCCGCGATGTCGAGGTGCACCCACGGATAGCGCCTGGCGAACCGCGACAGGAAGCACGCGGCGGTGATGGCGCAGTCGCCGTGCGGGCCGGCGTTCGCGAAATCCGCGATGCTCGACTTGAACGTGTCCTGATACTCGCGCCAGAGCGGCATGTGCCAGCCGCGGTCCCATGCGCTGTCGCCCGCCTCGAGCACCTCGCGCACGAGCGCATCGCTGTCGGAAAAGACGCCGGTCGCGATCTCGCCGAGCGCGCCGACGATCGAGCCTGTCAGCGTCGCGACATCCAGCAGCACGGCCGGGTTGTACCTCTCGGCGTAGGTGAGCGCATCGGAGAGAACCACGCGGCCCTCCGAATCCGTATCGAGGATTTCCACGGTCTGGCCCGACATCGTCGTCACGACGTCGCCCGGCCTGAATGCGTTGCCGTCCGGCATGTTCTCCGCGGCGGGCACGATGCCGACGACGTTGAGCGGCAGCGCCATCAGGGCGGCTGCGCGCAGCGCGCCGAACACGCTCGCCGCGCCACACATGTCGAACTTCATCTGCTCCATGTCGGAGGACGACTTGATGTTGAGTCCGCCCGCATCGAACGTGATTCCCTTGCCGACGAGGACGACCGGCGCGGCGTCCGGCGCGCCGCCGTGGTGCTGCATGACGATGAGCTTCGGCGACTGGCGGCTGCCGCGCGCGACGGCGAGGAATGCGTTCATGCCGAGCTTCTCGGTGTCCTGCTCCTCGAGGATCGTCACCTCGAAGCCGTGGACGCTGCCGAGCTCGCGCGCTTGCTGCGCCAGATACGCGGGCGTGCACACGTTGCCGGGCAGGTTGCCAAGGTCCTTGGCCAGCGCGATGCCCTCCGCGATCGCGACTCCCCGATCGATCGCGGCCTTGGCGGCCGACGCGTTCGCGCGATCGGCGACGTGCACGACGATCGTCTCGAGTGCGCGGCGCTGCTTCGGCGGCTCGCTCTTGAGCTTGTCGAGGCGATACATGCCATCCATGACGGCAAGCACCAGCTGCTCGATCCTCCACGCGGCATCGCGGCCGTTCACGGCAAGCTCGCCCAGACAAAACGTCGCGTCGCGCGCGCCGGTCGTGCGCAGCGTCCTCGTCGCCGCGCAGAGCGCCGCGTGATAGCTGCTCTCGACGAATTCGCCCTCGGGGCCCAGCCCGACGAGAAGCAAGCGCTCGCAGGCCACTTCCCGAAGGTTCGTGAGAAGCAGCGTCGTGCCGATCTCGCCGTCGAGATCGCCGCGGGTCAATGCCTGCGTGACGACGTGGCCGCAAGCGGCATCGAGCTCGAGCGCCGACGGCGAAAGCTTGCCACCCTCGTACACCCCGGCGACGACGCAGGCCGTGCGAAGTTGGCCGAGGCGGTCGCCGTTTACGATGAATTGCATGAAGCGGTCACGGCTCCGCCGGTTGCGCGCCGCCGCGTGCGGTCTCTGCGATGCGCCGCGCGAACACGCCGAGAATTTCGCGATAGAGCGCGTCGCCCAGCACCTGGTCTTCGTTGCCCGCGTCGACGTTCGGGTTGATGTTCACCTCGATGAGATAAATGCGGTCTCCCACCTGCTTCAGATCGGCGCCGTAGAGACTGCGGCCGATCAGGTTGGCGGCCCGTACCGCGGTATTGATCACCTGCTCGGGTGCCTCGCCGACGGTCATCGCTTCGGTCCTGCCCTCGTCGACCTTTTCACCATCGACCAACTTGTTCACCTGCCAGTGCCCGGGCGCCATGAAGTACTTCGCGACGAAGAGCGGCCGGCGATCGTAAACGCCGACGCGCCAGTCGAAGTCGCTCGGCAGCCATTCCTGGGCGATGAGGAGCTCCGACTTCCCGAAGAAGCGCTCCGTTTCCTTGCGCAGGCTGTCTTCCGATTCGATCTTCACCACGTCGAGGCCGAACCCGCTGTCCGGCAGCTTGAGCACGCATGGCAGCCCCAGCGTCGGTACGATCTCGTCCACGTTCGCGCGGTGCACGATCAGCGTGCGCGGCGTGGCGATGCGATGCCGGTTCAAGAGCTCCTGCATGAACACCTTGTTGCCGCACTTCAGGACGGACTCCGGATCGTCGACGACCGGCATGCCAAGCGAATCCGCCTTGCGCAGGAACTCGTAGATGATGCCCTCGGGACCGGCGCGGTTGAAGAGCGCGTCGAACTCGGGCAGGCGTTCCAGCGCGCCGGGGTCGATCAGCTCAGCCTCCAGTCCGACGAGCGGCGCCGCCTTCACGAATCGTTGCAGCGCTTCCTCGTTCGAGGGCCTGTGCACTTCGTTCGGATCCCACAGGATGGCCAGTCGCGGCCGGCCCGTCTTGGCGCCCTGGCGCCTGGCCCCCGGGCTCTCGGCCATGAAGGATGTGACCGCATCGATCACCAACGCGCGGTCCTGCGGAGGAACGTCCGCAAGTCCCATGGCCTGCACGCCATCGATCTTCCAGCTTCCGTCTGCCCGCGCGAACATCACTCGCAACAGCGGGACGCGCACCCTCGCGAACAGCTGCCCGGCCAGCGCCTGGTGCCCGGCATGCTTGCCGAGGTAGACGTTGAGCTGAAAGCGCTCGCTCTGCTCGCGTTGCAGCGACTCCTGCACGAGCGGCTGCATCTCCTCGTCGAGCGTGCGCACGTACGCGTCGGACCTCAGGTCCTCGACGGTCTTGACGTCGGGTAGCGGGCGCTGCCCACGCGCTTCGCCGACAAGCGACACGTAGTACCCGCGGCCCTGGTAGCGGCCCGTGCGGCACAGGTTGAGCACGCGGGAAGTGCCCTCATTGCCGCTCTCCGGTTCCGCCAGGTACCGGCGCGCCGTGAGTACGGTGGCGTCCGAAATCTCGAACCACTTCTGAGCCTGATCGGTGACGACGAGCGCCTTCATGCCCCGCGTGCTCCAAGCATTGGTCAAACGCTTGTATACCGTGCGAGTGGCGTAGTGCGGAGGTCGAGCGCCGCCGATACTTCTGTCGGACTAAGGCGGTATTGCGCAAGGCGACTCTCGCCATCGAGGGTCGCTATCGGTAAGCGTTACTTCGCACCCGTCGCGTGTGGACGACTGCGCTATATCGTGCGAGCGTTCCTAGCGGTTTGCGCACACCGTCGACGGGTTTCCCTTTCCCTGGTCGGGATTACAGCGCGCCGGCGCAATCGACGAGCCTTTCGGCGGCGCCGGCGCAACCTCCGCCTTGGCCTTCTGCTCAGGCTGACGATTGAGGTTCGAGTTGTAGTTGTAGTTGTAATTGTCGGCCGCGCGCCGGTTGTTGCCCTCACGGATGGCGTTGGTGAGTTCCTGCCGATCCTGATGCGCGCGTTGGTCCTGGAAGGCACGCTCGTTCGCTGCGGCTCGGTCGGCGGCCGCCCGATCCGCCGCTTCGCGCTTCGCGTTCTGACGCGCCTGGAACTGGGCGTCGCGAGCGCGAATCGCCCCGAGGCTGTCACCGGTCCCGACGCTGTTGTCCTTCGCCTTGATCTTCTCGCCCGAGGCGCCGTCGCAGGGATGATCGCGATACTCGATCTTGCCGCCCGCGTTGGTGCACTTGAACATTTCGGCCGCGTGCGTGAATCCGCCGGCGAACAACGCAAGCAGCAGGATCAACGTACGCATGAAGGGCTCCCTGGTCGCGAACAGTGCGACGCATCATACGCGCGCCGTCCCGGAAGTCCCGCAATTCGTCCCGGCAATTCCTACCGTGCCCGCGAGCTCACCGCACGTTTCTTCCGCAAGCCGCCTGCGCGCACCACGACCTGACGTTGGTACCCAACGCAGGCCCTCGGCGCGTCTACGGCCGCCCGACCCGGCTGTTCGTCTGCCGCTTCGCCGTCCTGGCAAGCTCGCCCACCAGCATGTCGTAGAACCGTTGAGCCGCCGGCGATAGTGTCGCGTTGCGACGCCGGATCATGACGAGGTCGCGCGATATGACAGGCTTCACGAGCGGAATCCTGCGCACGCGCGGGTAGGTTCCCTCCTGGATCGTCGAATACGGCAGGATCGCGCTGCCGACGCCCGCGGCGACCAGTCCCAGTGCCGTCGACAGATGCTCGACCTCGTACCGCCCGCTGAGGCGCAGGCGCTTGCGTGCAAGCTGGTAGTCGAGGAGCGCCCGGTTGCCCGAGAGCCCCGAAACGAGGACGAGATCCGAGCCGGAGAGATCGCTCCACGTGACCGACTTGTTGCGCGCGAGGGCGTGCTCGTCGAGGCAGAAGAACATGAAGGCCTCGCGCAGCACGGGCTCCTCGATCAGTTCCGCGTGGCGCTCGAGCTGGATGGTGATGCCGAACTCGGCCTGGTCGTGCAGCACCGCGCGGCTCACCTCGGCGGCATTGGACTCGATGATGCGGATACGGTTGCCCGGGTGCGCGTCGCCGTACGCACGGATGACCGCGGGCAGCGTGTGATGCGCCATCGTGGGAATGCTCGCGATCGCAACGTTGCCCTTCCCGAGCCTCGACATGTCCTTCAGCCGGTCGACCGCGGATGTCGTCTCGTCGACCAGGCGGCGGGCCTGCGGCAGGAAGTCGCGCCCCACCGCCGTCAGCTGGACGGACCGCGTCGTGCGGTCCAGCAGCCGCACGGACAGATATGCCTCGAGCTTCTGGATGCGCCGGGTGAGCGCCGTCTGGGTGAGGTGCAGCTGGTCGGCGGCCCGGCTGAACCCGCCGAGCTCGGCGACCAGCACGAATGCCTGGATGCCGTCGAAGTCGATCTTCATGGCGTCGGGGAGATTGATGCGTCGATCGCATCAATCGTACCCTTTCTTGCACTTCACACCAAGCGTGGCCGGCGCGACAATGGCGTCCATGATCTACACGATCCCGACCGTGCTGATGCGAGGCGGCTCCTCGAAGGGCCTGTACTTCCTCGCTTCCGACCTTCCGTGGCACAGCGCCGAGCGCGACCGGATACTCCTGGCAGCAATGGGCTCGCCCGACGTGCGCCAGATCGACGGCATGGGCGGCGGTGACGACCAGACCAGCAAGGTGATGATCGTCGGGCCGTCCAAGCGCCCGGGCATCGACGTCGAGTATCTCTTCGCGCAAGTGTCGGTGATGCGCAACCTGGTCGACATCACGCCCACCAGCGGCAACATGCTCTCCGGTGTCGCGCCGTTCGCCATCTCGCGCGGTCTCGTCATCGCGCGGGATCCTTCGACCAGCGTGCGCATCCTCGATCTCAACACCGGCAAGGTCGTCGACGCGGAGGTCCGTACCCCGGGCGGCGTCGTCACCTACCAGGGCGAGTTCAAGCTCGACGGCGTTCCCGGCACCGGAGCGCCGATCCGCCTGCGCTTTCGCGACCCTGCGGGCGGAAAAACGGGACGGCTGCTGCCGACGGGCCGCGCCGTCGACGTCATCGACGGCGTGCGCGCCACCTGCATCGATTTCTCGAATCCGGTCGTCGCGCTGCCGGCCGACGACGTCGGCAAGACCGGCCACGAGACAAAGCAGGAGCTCGACGCGGATCGCCCATGGCTCGCGCGGATCGAGGCGCTGCGCCAGCAAGCGGCACGGCTCATGGGCATGGGGGACGTGAGCGGGAGCGTGTTGCCCAAGGTGGTGATGCTCGCGCCCCCGCGCGCCGGCGGCAACATCGCTTCGCGCTACCTCGCGCCGACGTCCTGCCACGCCACGCATGCGCTGACGGGCGCGGCGACCATCCTCGCTGCGGTCAACGTGCCCGACAGCGTGGCGGCATGCATCGCGAGCCCCGACCGCCGGCCTCGCGACCGCATCGTCGTCGAACACCCGAGCGGCCGCATGGAAGTCGAGTGCGAGCTCGCGGGACTCGACGACGACGGCCTGCCGGTCATTCGAAGCGCAACGGTGGTCACCACCGCGCGGCCGCTGTTCACCGGCAACGTGTATGTCCGCGACCGCCTGGCGGTCGCCTGATGGGAGGAACGCAAGTGAATCTACGCGACTGGATCGGCAGGAGCGAAACCGTCACCGACACCGTCACGCCCACGCCCTATGCGGCCTTGTCGGCGACCTTCGACCGGGACCCCGAGCGTCCGTCCGCGGGAACGCCGTTGCCCGCACTCTGGCATTGGCTCTATTTCCTGCCATTGCACAAGCGCTCCGACATCGGGCCGGACGGGCATGCGAAGCGCGGCGGATTCCTTCCGCCGGTGCCGTTGCCGCGGCGCATGTGGGCCGGCAGCCAGTTCGAATTCCATGCTCCGATACGGGTGGGCGACACGATCACCCGCACGTCGACCATTCACGACGTCACCGAGAAGACCGGGCGCACGGGGCCGCTGGTGTTCGTGAAAGTCCGCCACGAAATCCGGCGCGCGGGTGAGGAAGCGAAGGCGCTCACCGAGTTTCACGACATCGTCTACCGCGAGGCACCCAAGGCCGGCGACGTCGCGCCGCAGCCGGTCATCGCGCCGACGGCGTCGGCCTGGGAGCGCAAGTGGACGCCGGACGACGTGCTCCTGTTCCGGTACTCGGCGCTGACGTTCAACGGCCATCGCATCCACTACGACCGCAAGTACGTGACCGAGGTCGAAGGCTATCCCGGGCTCGTCGTGCACGGTCCGATGCTCGCAACCTTGATGCTCGACTTGCTCCGCTACGAGCGTCCCGATGCGGTGGTGACGCGCTACGAGTTCAAGGCCATGCGCCCGGTGTTCGACATCCATCCGTTCTGGGTGTGCGGCGAGCCACAAGCCGACGGCAAGACCGTGAAGCTATGGGTGCGCGATCATGAAGGCGCGCAGAACATGGTCGCTACCGCGGAGACCGCAGTCCTATGAGACCGCTCACCGGCATCACCGTCGTCACCCTCGAGCACGCGATCGCCGCTCCATTTGCAACGCGCCAGCTCGCCGACCTCGGCGCGCGCGTCGTCAAGATCGAGCGGCCGGGCGTGGGCGATTTCGCGCGCGGCTACGACGAGCGCGTGCGCGGCCTCGCCTCCCACTTCGTGTGGACCAATCGCTCGAAGGAGAGCCTCACGCTCGACGTGAAGCATCCCGAGGCGCGCGAGATCCTCATGCGCCTCGTGCTCGAGCACGCCGACGTCGTGGTCCAGAATCTCGCTCCCGGCGCAGCCGCGCGCCTCGGCCTTTCCTATGAGGCCCTGTCGACGCAGAAGCCGGGCCTCGTCGTGTGCGACATCTCGGGCTACGGCGACGACGGGCCGTATCGCGACAAGAAGGCCTACGACCTCCTGATCCAGAGCGAGTCCGGTCTCGTGTCGACGACGGGCACGCCGGACACGCCGTCGAAGGCCGGACCCTCGATCGCCGACATCGCCGCAGGCATGTACGCCTACTCGTCGATCCTTGCCGCGCTCATGCATCGGCAGCGGACCGGACGCGGCCAGCACATCGACATCTCGATGCTGGAATCGCTCGTCGAGTGGATGAGCTATCCGCTGTACTACGCGATCGACGGCGCGCAGCCGCCGGCGCGCACCGGCGCGAGCCACGCCACCATCTACCCTTACGGGCCGTTCCCGGCCGGCGACGGCAAGGTCGTGATGCTCGGCTTGCAGAACGAGCGCGAATGGGCCGCCTTCTGCGAGAAGGTGCTCCTGCAGCCGGAGCTTGCCCGCGACGAGCGCTTCTCGAGCAACTCGCGCCGCAGCGGCGCGCGCGAGGCGCTGCGCGCCATCATCGTCGAGGCGTTCGCCGCGCTCACCGCCGAACAGGTGCTCGCCCGGCTCGACGACGCGCAGATCGCGAATGCGCAGGTCAATACGATGCACGACGTGTGGAAGCATCCGCAGCTCCAGGCACGCAACCGCTGGCGCGACGTCGATACGCCCGCCGGCAAGATTCCGGCACTGCTGCCGCCCGGGTCGTGGGAAGAAGGCGAGCCGCGCATGGACGCCGTCCCCGCGCTCGGCGAGCACACCGATGCGATCCTCGGCGCGCTCGGCTACTCGACGGATCGGATCGCGAAGCTGCGGTCGGCAAAGGCCGTCTGATGCATCCGCTCACCTACCTCTTCGTTCCAGGCGATCGACCGGAGCGCTTCGACAAGGCGGCGAATGCCGGAGCGGGCGCCATCATCCTCGACCTCGAGGACGCGGTGCTGCCGGACGCCAAGCCCGGCGCACGCGACGCGATCGCCGAGTGGCTTTCTGCGCACGGCGAGCACGCTTCACGTACGATCGTGCGCATCAACGACGAGGCCGACCTCCCGTTCGTTGCGCAGGCACGCGTGCAGACGGTGATGCTTCCGAAGACCGAATCGGCGGCCCAGGTACGCAACGTGGTGCAAACAGGTGCTGCGGTGATTGCATTGGTCGAGACCGCGCGCGGCGTCCGGGCCATGGACGAGATCGCGGACGCCCAGGGGATCGTGCGGCTCGCTTTCGGCACGATCGACTATGCGGTCGACGTCGACATCGCCGGCACCGAGCATGCGCTGCTGTATCCCGCGTCGCGCATGGTCATCGCATCGCGCTGCGCCCGCCTCCCGGCGCCCATCGCCGGCGTCACCCCGACGATCGACGACGAGGGGCGGCTGCGCTCCGACGTCGCATGGGAGCGCTCGCTGGGATTCGGCGCGAAGCTCGTCATCCATCCGCGCCAGGTCGCCATCGTGCACGACGCGATGCGCCCGAGCGACGAAGACGTCGCCTGGGCGCGCCGGGTCGTCGCAGCCGCGCAGTCCGCCCAGGGCGCGGTACAGGTCGACGGCCGCATGGTCGACAGGCCGGTGATCCTCAAGGCACACGCGATTCTCGAACGCACGTCACAGAGCTAACTACCATGCCCGCTTCCATCATCGATTCCCGCATCTTCCGCGACATCTTCACGACCGAGGCGATGCGCCGCGTGTGGTCCGACGAAAACCGGACCGCGCAGTACCTCGCCATCGAGCGCGCGCTCGCCGTCGTCCAGGGGCGGCTCGGCATCATCCCGCGCGAGGCCGCGGACGAGATCGTGCGCAACTGCGACATCGACAAGATCGACATGGACAAGCTCAAGGCGCAGACCGAGCGCATCGGCTACCCCATTCTCGGCGTCGTGTCGCAGCTCAACGCACTTTGCCGCGATCGGCTCGGCGAGTATTGCCACTGGGGCGCGACCACGCAGGACATCACGGACACGGCCACCGTGCTGCAGATGCGCGACGCGCTCGAAATCGTGGACGCGGATCTCACCGCCATCTCGGCGGCGCTCGCGAACCTCGCCCGCAAGTACCGCGATACCCCGATGGCCGGGCGCAGCAACCTGCAGCAGGCGATTCCCATCACCTTCGGCTACAAGGTCGCGACCATCCTCGCTGCAGTCGAGCGTCATCGGCAGCGCCTTGCGGAACTGCGCCCGCGCGTGCTGGTCGGCGAGTTCGGCGGCGCCTGCGGCACGCTCGCCTCCATCGAGAAAGGCGCGCTCGAAACGCAGGCCGGGCTCATGGCGGAGCTCCGGCTGGGCGAGCCCGCGATCGCATGGCACACGGTGCGCGACACCATCGCGGAGGTGGGCTGCTTCCTCGCCCTCGTCGGCGGAACGCTCGGCAAGATCGCGATGGACGTGAAGCTCATGATGCAGACGGAAGTCGGCGAGGTATACGAGCCGTTCGCCCATGGTCGCGGGTCGAGCAGCACGATGCCGCAGAAGCGCAACCCCATCTCGTCGTGCTACATCCACGCCGCCGTTTCGATGGTGCGGCAGCACGCCGCCGCCCTGCTCGACGCGTGCATCGCCGACCACGAGCGCTCGACGGGTCCTTGGGAGATCGAGTGGATCGCGTTGCCCGAGGCATTCTGCCTGACGGCGGGCGCGCTCAGGCAAACGCGATTCGTGCTCGAAGGCCTCGAAGTCGACGTGCGACGCATGCGCCGGAACCTCGACATGACCAACGGCCTCGTGATGTCCGAAGCGGTGATGATGGGACTCGGCCCGTACATCGGCCGCGAGTACGCGCACGACCTGGTTTACGACCTGTGCAGGCAGGCCCTCAGCGAGGATCGCCCGCTCATCGACCTGCTGGCGAGTCATCCGGAGATCGCGAAGCATCTCGACCGCCCGGCACTCGAGCGCATGTGCGATCCCGCGAGCTACCTCGGACAGGCAGGCGTCATGGTCGACCGAGTGCTCGCCCGCACGCGCTGACAGACGCCGTTGGGGCACAACTATGCACGGAACGCATCAATCACGCTGATTGTTTCATTTCACTGAGAGCGCGCGAGCGCCGACAATCCGTTCTCGCATCAAACACAGGAGGCTTTCAACCATGCAGTCACGTCGACACTTCATTGCAGCCGCGCTCGTGCTCGCGTCTGCGCCGATGCTTCCGGCGCATGCCCAGCAGGCGTACCCCAACAAGGTCATCAAGATCGTCGTGCCGACGGCGCCGGGCGGGGGCAACGACGCAATGGCGCGCATCGTGGCCGCCAAGCTGCAGGATCGCTGGAAAAGCGCGGTGATCATCGAGAACAAGGCCGGCGGCAACGGCGCCATCGCCTCGGAGTTCGTCGCTCGCGCCGCGCCCGACGGCTACACGATCCTGTTCGGCTACATCGCCACGCACGGCATCAACCCGGGCCTGTCGAAGGTCCCCTACGATCCGGTCAAGGACTTCCAGCCCATCGCCGAGATCGCCGAGGCCCAGGGCGTCCTCGTCGTGAATCCCAAGGTCGAGGCCAAGACGGTGAAGGAGCTCATCGCGCTCGCCAAGGCGAAGCCCGGCACGATGAGCTACGCGTCGGCCGGCAACGGCACGGCGCCGCACATCGCCGGAGAGCTTCTCAAGCAACAGGCGGGCATCGACATCCTGCACATTCCCTACAAGGGATCCGGGCCTGCGATGACCGACACCCTTGCCGGCACGACGCAGATGATGTTCCCGAGCCTGGTGGCGGCCGGCCCGCACATCAAGTCGGGCAAGCTGCGCGCGATCGCGGTCACGGGCAGCAAGCGCTCGCCGTTGTACCCGCAAGTGCCGACGATCGCGGAGAGCGGCGTGTCCGGCTTCGAGATCACGCAGTGGTACGGCTTCTTCGCGCCGGCCAAGACCCCGAGGGAGATCGTCGACAAGCTCAACAAGGAGATCGTCGCGATCATGAAAGACCCGGACACCGCGAAGAAATTCGCCGACCAGGGCGCGGACATCGTCACGGGATCGCCCGAGGACTTCGGCAAGCTCGTGCAATCGGAGCTTGCGAAGTGGAGCAAGTTCATCAAGGAAGCGAAGATCACGGCGGATTGATGAGACCCCCACGCTCGCGACAACGCTGACACCATGCTCACCGACATCCCCTGCATGCTCATGCGCGGCGGGACCTCGAAGGGACCGTTCTTCCTCGAGGAGGACCTGCCGCGCGATCCGCACCTTCGAGATCGCGTGCTGCTCGCCGTGATGGGCTCGCCGGACATCCGCCAGATCGACGGCATCGGCGGCGGCGACAGCCTCACCAGCAAGGTCGTGATCGTCGGGCGTTCGTCGCGCCCGGGCATCGACCTCGAGTACCTCTTCGCGCAGGTCGCGGTCGGCGTAGGGGCGGTCGACATCGCCCCCAACTGCGGCAACATGCTGGCCGGCGTCGGTCCGTTCGCGATCTCGCGCGGCCTCGTGCAGGCGCAGCGATCCCGTCACGTCGATCCGCGTCTTCAACCGCAACACCGGCAAGATCATCGAGGCGGTCGTGCAGACGCCGGGGGGCGTGGTCACGTACGACGGCGACGCGCGCGTCGACGGCGTGCCCGGCACCGGCGCCCCCATCGTGCTCAACTTCCTCGACGCCGCCGGCGCCAAGACCGGCAAGCTCCTGCCGACCGGCAAGCCGGTCGACGTGATCGACGGCATCGAAGTCAGCTGCGTGGACCTCGCTTCACCGCTCGTGTTCGTGCGCGCCGCCGACTTGGGGAAGACCGGCTATGAATCGAAGCGCGAGCTCGACGCCGATCCGGCACTGATCGCGCGCATCGAGCCGCTGCGCCGGGAGGCGGCGCTTCGCATGGGCATGGGAGACGTTGCCGGCAAGGTGTTGCCCAAGTTCGCGATCGTCGCGCCGCCGCGCAACGGCGGCACCCTGGCGGCGCGGTACTTCGTGCCGTGGAACTGCCACTCGGCGTTCGCAGTGACCGGGGCGCTCTGCCTCGGTGCGACGGCACGCATCCCGGGAACGGTCGCCTACGAGGTCGCGCGCCAGGACGAGCCGGGCACGGTCGTCATCGAGCATCCCGCGGGTTCGCTCGAGACACGCATGACGACACGACGAGACGATACCGGCGTGCCGATCTTCGAGCGCGCGGGCATCGTGCGCACGGCGCGGCCCCTGCTCGAGGGAGTGGTGCACGTCGCAGACGACGTCTGGGCCTAGCGTTCGGGGTGACTGCGCGCGATCAGCACGTTCTGGATGGCGTCGGGAATCGCGAGCAAGCTCTCCCACCGCGCCGGTGCAAGACTGCTGTCGGGATTGATCGTCCAGCACATGAATCCTCCCGACTTGAAGAAGTCGATGACGAACTCGGCGTTGTGCGGGAAGCGGGACAGCATCAGTGGGCAGAACTCCATCATGATCCTGAGGCTCGGTGACCGGCCGACAAGGTTCGCCATGCCCTTGAGCGCGAGGCCTTCGGCGCCCTCGATGTCCATCTTGATCACGTCGACCTTCTGCGCGGGATCCGAAAAGTAGTCGTCCAGCGCGATGCATTTCACGGTCTGCGACCGGATGCCGTGCGCCGACGTCGCAGCCGGCTCGGCGTGGCCGTCGGCAACGAGGTGGCCGCCCCCCGACATCTGCAGGTCCGTACTGAGCGTGGTTTCGAACGCACGGTCGGCCACCGCGCGATTTTCCAGCGTGATCAATCGATCGAGGCCGTTGACCGAAATGGAGGCCCTGATCAGCTCGCAAAAGTCGCGGCTCGCCTCGAATGCGTACACGTGGCCGTTCGGTGCCACCCGGGCGGCGGCCAGCAGAGCGTAAACGCCATGGTTGGAGCCGATATCGAGGACGACGTTGCCGGGCCGGAGCAGCCTTTCGAATGCGCCCGTGTAGTGCGGCTCCCACTTGCCGCCGAACATCAGGTGACTCCCGATGTCGACGCTTCTGGTATCGACATAGATCAACTGCCCGGAACGCAAACGGGTCAGCGCACGATGGTCGCCGAGATAGGTCGCTTGCGAATAAAACGCCTCCTGCAGTCCCTGGTTGTAGGCATGGACCAGTTGACCGATCTGGGAGGACGTCTGCGCAACCGATGCCTCGATCCGCGCAATCCTTGCCAGCAGCTCGTTGAACCTTTCCGTGTCGTCCATGATGATCGCTCCAATGCCCGGGCCGCCGGTCAGCGCGCCGGCATCACTTCCGGAACACCGGAAGGCGCAATCCGTCGCGCACCGACTGGTCCATCTCGGCCTCCGCTTTCCGGATCGCCGGCAGGCGCGCGATGACCTCGTGCAGGCGCGCCTTCGGGACGACGACGACACCGTCCGCGTCCGCCACGACGACATCGCCGCTCGCGACGGGATGACCGCCCAGCGTGATGTCGAAGCCGACCGTACCGGGGCCGCTGCGCGCAGGCGAATTCGGCGTGACACCGACGCAATAGCAGGGCAATCCCACCATCCGGATGCCGGGCAAGTCACGCACGCAGCCGTCGGTCACGAAACCCACCACACCGCAGTTGCGTGCCATGCCGAGCACGAGGTCGCCGGTCACGGCGCAGCCCGTGTGGTTGCCCGTGGTGCAGACGAGCACGTCCCCCGGTTGCACCGATTCCAGGGCCGCCAGCAGTGCGAGATTGTCCGCCGGCCCTGCGTTGCAGGTCAGCGCGACGCCGCAGAACGCGGCATGCTCGCCGATCGCAGGCTTGATCCGGTAATCCAGCGCGCCGCTGCCACCCATCGCATCGACGATAAAGCCCGTCGGGGTGCCGCGCAGGGAATCGACGAGCTCCATCGCGGGCCGCACGACGTCCTGACGCTGGATGCTTGGCGCTTCGTCGATCATCGATCCATCCTCTGCGGGCAGTCCATGACGCGCATCGATTACCCGATCATACGGTAAGGCTCGAGCGCCTCCCACAGGAACTCGACGCCGATGCCCGGTACATCCGGAGCCACGGCACGGTGGTATTCGAGCACCAGCGGTCGCGTCGTGTACTCGTCGATCGGGAAGCTGTGGATCTCGAGCCACCCCGCATTCGGTTGCGACGCGACGAGACTGACGTGCAATTCCTGCATGCCGTGCGAGCAGACGGGGATGCCGTGCACGCGGGACAGCGCAGCCACCTGCAGCCAGCCGGTGACGCCCCCGCAGTTGGATGCATCGGGCTGGATGAAGGCGAGCTTCGCCTGCGCGAGCGCGTGGCCGAACTCGTGGATGGTGTGAAGGTTCTCGCCCATCGCAAGGGACGTCCCGGTGGCATCGGCAATTCGTGCATAGCCTTCGTAGTCGTCGGGGATCGTCGGTTCTTCGAACCACAGGATGTCGTATGGCGAGAACGCGCGCGCCGCGTCGATGGCCTGCTCGACATTGAAAGCCGTAGTTCGCGTCGACCATCAACGCCCTGTCCGGTCCGAGGACTTCACGCACCGCGCGAACCCGCGCGACGTCGTCGGCAAGGTCCGGCCGACCGACCTTGATCTTGATCGCGTTGGCGCCACGCGCAAGGTAACCTCGTGCGTTATCGAGCAACTTCGATAGCGGCAACTGCAGGTCGATTCCGCCGCAATACGCCTTGCAGGTGCGATCGGCGCCGCCGAGGCGCCGCCACAGGGACACGTCTTCACGTCTGCAGCGGGCGTCCCACAGCGCGATGTCCAGCGCGGAAACCGCAAACGAAGCGACGCCTCCGCGTCCCACGTAGTGCACGTGCCACAGCATGCGCTCGTTGAGCGCCTCGACGTCGTCCGCGCGTTGCCCGACGAGCAGCGGGGCCAGGTCGTGAACGATCATGGCGCGAATCGCGTGGCCTCCCTTGCCGCCGGTGTACGTGTATCCAGTGCCCTGCGCGCCGTCATCGAGCCGGACGGTGGCCGTCACGAGCTCGAAGTGGGTGTGCTCGCCGTGCATGGCGTCGGCCATGACCTCGGGCAGCGGGACACGAAACAGACGGCAGTCGATCGCGGCGATTGACACGTGCCGGATCACCGTTCGATCACGCCGGCTCCATGCCTTGCCGGCGCTTTGCGTCGTCGGCCGCGGACGAGGCCATGAACGCGAGCACATCGCGAGCAGCCTGCGGCTGGCTCGACGCAGCACACACGCCTCCCGAGAATATCGTGACGATCTGCACCTCCTGGGGGAGTGCTCCGAGCACGTCGATGCCCGGGAGGTGCATGAGCTCGCTCAACTGCTGGAAGCCGAGCTCCACTTCGCCTTTCGCGACCAGCGAGCCCACCGGAACGCCGGGAGGCGCGGTCACGATCCTGCTCTTGATCTCGTCGGCGATGCCCCAGCGCTCGAACAGCCTGGCGAGCTGCACGCCGCTCGGGCCCGTCGAGAAGCCGAGCGTTCGCGCGCCGACGACGGCGCGGCGCAACGCGTCTTCGCTGCCGATGTCGGGTCGCGTCGCGCCGGCGCGCACGGCAACGGCCACGCCCGATCGCACCAGGTCCGCCTTGCTGTCGGCAAGGACTTTCCCGCCCGCGATCAGCTTGTCGATCGCGTCGGCGGCAAGGATCACGATGTCGAACGCCTCATCCGCCTGCACGCGCTTCGCGGCATCGACGCCGCCGACGGATTCGATGGCGACGTCGGCCTGTGACCGCGCGCGATACAGCTCCGTCAGCTCGGCGAGCACGGCGCGCGTCGCCATCGACGAGATGCCCGTGATGCGCGCGGCCACGGCGATGCCTTACCGCGAGAGCTGGCGTTCGAGCTGGTCGAGCGTGCGATAGCACGGCAGGACCTGCTGCACGCTCGAGTTGGGCTCGCGGTTTTCGCGGATCGCCGAGAAGAACTCGCGATCCTGCAGCTCGATGCCGTTCATCGAGACCGCCACCTTCGAGACGTCGATCTTCTCTTCCTTGCCGTTGAACAGGTCGTCGTAGCGCGCGATGTACGTTCCGGTGTCGCCGATGTAGCGGAAGAACGTGCCGAGCGGCCCGTCGTTGTTGAACGAGAGCGACAGCGTGCAGATGGCGCCCGTGCTGCTCTTCAACTGGATCGACATGTCCATCGCGATGCCCAGCGCCGGATGAATCGGCCCCTGGACTGCGTTGGCCTCGACGATCTCGCCGCCGGTCTGGTACTGGAAGAGGTCGACGGTGTGCGCGGCGTGATGCCACAGCAGGTGGTCGGTCCACGACCGCGGCTGGCCCAGCGCGTTCATGTTCGTGCGGCGGAAGAAGTACGTCTGCACGTCCATCTGCTGGATGTTGAAGTCGCCCGCCTTGATCTTGTTGTGCACCCACTGATGGCTCGGATTGAATCGGCGCGTGTGCCCGACCATCGCGACCTTCCCGGCCTTCTTCTGCGCGGCCGCGGCCGCCTCGGCCCCCGCGAGAGTGTCCGCGAGCGGGATCTCCACCTGCACGTGCTTGCCCGCCTGCAGGGAAGCGACCGTCTGGTCGGCGTGCATCTGCGTGGGCGTGCACAGGATGACCGCGTCCACGTCCTTCATGGCGAGCGATTCCGAAAGATCGGTGCCCGCATGGCCGATGCCGTACTGCTTCGCGACCTGCTGCGTCTTGTCGAGCTCGCGGCCGATGACCGACACCACCCGAATGCCCGGGATGTTCTTGATGCCGTCGAGGTGCTTGACACCGAACGCGCCGGCGCCGGCGAGTGCGACGTTGATCGCATTTTCACTCATAACTCTAACCTCCGCGCTACGCGCTTCGTGGCAATTCGCCCTCGGGGCGGCCCTTCGGGCTCATGGATTCTCCAGGATGAGATGGCCGACGGCCGTATTCGACGCGGGCACGTGATAGAAGCGATGCACGACCTTTGGCTTGGGTCCACCGGCGATGTCGGACATCGCGCCACGCGCGATAAGCCACATGACGAGCTCGATGCCCTCCGATCCTGCTTCCCGCACGTACTCGATGTGCGGGACTTTCGACAATCCATCCGGGTCCTCGATGAGACGATCGAGGAACCTGTTGTCCCACTCGGCGTTGATGAGGCCCGCGCGCGGGCCTTGCAGCTGGTGGCTCATGCCGCCCGTGCCCCAGACCTGCACGTTCAGGGGCTCGTCGAAGCTCTCGATCGCCTTGCGGATCGCCTGCCCCAGCATGAAGCAGCGACGTCCCGAGGGCACGGGATATTGCACGACGTTGACGGCGAAGGGAACGACGGGACACGGCCACGCCTGCGGCTGCCCGAACATGAGCGACAACGGCACGGTCAGGCCGTGGTCCACGTCCATCCTGTTCACGATCGTCAGGTCGAAATCGTCCTGGATCACGCTTTGGGCGATGTGCGACGCGAGCTCCGGATGCCCGATCACGTTCGGCACGGGCCGCGGTCCCCATCCTTCGTCGGCCGGCTTGAATTCGGCCGCGGTGCCGATGGCGAAGGTTGGAATGATCTCGAGCGAGAATGCGCTCGCGTGATCGTTGTACACGAGGAAGACGACGTCCGGCCGCTGCTGCCGTTCCCACTCCTTGGCAAATTCGTAGCCGCCGAACACCTTGGCCCAGTAAGGCTCCGCCGTCTTGCCGAGGTCGAGCGCCGCGCCTATGGCGGGCACGTGCGAGGTGTAGACCGAAGAGGTAATGCGCGCCACGATCAGTTGCTCCTGCCCTTGGGCTGGGCGTCGCCGTGCTCGCCCAGGTAGCGATTGCCCTCCGCCGACCGGCCGCCGTTCACCATCATGTCGCGGTATTGCTCTTCGCTGAGGCCGGTCATGCTGCCCGCCATCTGCTGGAACGACCTGCCGTCGGTGGCGCCGACCTTGGCGAGGAAGTAGATGTTGCCGCCGAGCTCGATGCAACGATTGAGGTCGCGCGCGAGCACCGCCTGCTTCTGGTCCTCGGTCATCGCCCACTCGTCGAGGTACGCGCGCTCGTTGGCCTTGAAACGCTCGCGATTCTCGGCCTTCATGAGCGACATGCAGAACTGGTTGAGCCAGTAGCCCTTGCGCGACTGCTCGGCGTCGAAGATCGTCGTGCCGGGAACGTCCTTGTACGGCTTGTCGAGTGCCATTTACACCTCCTCCGGCCAGTACAGGCGCATGGGATTGTCGACGAGCAGCTTGCGCTGCAATTCCGCGGTGGGCGCGACGTGCGGAATGAAGTCGACGAGCAGCCCGTCGTCGGGCATGTGGTTCTTGAGATTGGGATGCGGCCAGTCGGTGCCCCACAGCACGCGGTCGGGAAACGTCTCGACGATGCGCCGCGCGAACGGCTGCACGTCGCGATAAGCGTTGCGCTCGCCGTCCAGCGCAGGCGGTCCTGCGACCGACAGCCGCTCGGGACAGCTTACCTTGCTCCACACGTTGCCGTTGTCGCGCATGAATTTGACGAAGAGCTCGAACTCCGGCCCGTCGACCGGCTTGGTGACGTCGGGCCGGCCCATGTGGTCGACGACGACGGTCGTGGGAAGGCCGGTGAAGAAGTCCCAGAGCTCGGGCAGGTCCTGCGCCTCGAAGTAGATCACGACGTGCCATCCGAGCTTGTGGATGCGCCCCGCGATCTCGTTGAGCTCGTCCTTCGGCGTGAAGTCCACGAGGCGCTTGACGAAGTTGAAGCGCACGCCGCGCACGCCGGCGTCGTGGAGCTCGCGAAATTGCTGGTCGGTGAAGTCCCTTCGCGCGGTCGCGATGCCGCGCGCGCGACCGTTGCTCGATTGGACCGCATCGACCATCGCACGGTTATCGGCGCCGTGACACGTCGCCTGCACGACGACGTTGCGCGAAAAGCCGAGATGATCGCGCAGCGCGTACAGCTGCTGCTTCGACGCGTCGCACGGCGTGTACTTGCGCTCCGGCGCGAACGGAAACTCGTTGCCGGGTCCGAATACGTGGCAATGCGCATCCACGCTGCCGGGCGGAACCTTGAATGCGGGCTTCGACGGGCCTGCATACCAGTCGAGCCATCCCGGAGTCTTCTCGAATTGCACGTTACACCCCCGTCACTGTTTCTCGATTTTCGCGCGCTCGACGACCTGCTTCCACTTGTCGATTTCCGCGGCGAGCAATTGACCGAGCGCCTGCGGCGTCGACCCGCGCGCCTCGACACCCAGGTCCAGGAGCTTCTGCTTCACATCGGGCATGGCCACGATGGCATTGATCTCCCTGTTCAACCGCTCGACGACGGGCGCCGGAGTGCCGGCGGGTGCCGAGATGCCGTTCCACGACGTGACCTTGTAGTCCTTGAGCCCGCCTTCGACCGCGGTCGGCACGTTCGGCAGCCCGGGAAAGCGCTGCTCCCCGGTGACGGCGAGCGCCTTCATCCAGCCGCTCCTGATCTGCGGGATGAGCGGCGGCAGGATCTCGAACACGACCTGCACGTCCTTCGCTCTCAGCGCCGCGACCACGTCGGGCGAGCTCTTGTACGGCACGATGGTCAGGTCGATGCCGGTCTGCGCCTTGAAGAGCTCCGCCGCAAGATGCTGCGTGCTGCCGATGTTGATCGTGCCCACGTTGAGCCTGGTCCCCGCCTTGCCCGCGGCGACGAGGTCCGCAAGCGTCGCGACCTTGCCGTCGCTGTTGACGACGATGCCGAGCGAGAAGAACGCGAGCGTTCCGACCGGTGCGAAGTCTTTCACCGGGTCGAACGGCAACGACTTGAAGAGCGATGCGCTGACCGCCGTTCCGTTGCTCACGAGAAAGAGCGTGTAGCCGTCCGGCTTCGCCTGCGTCACCGCTTGTGCGGCAGCGATGCCGCCGGCGCCCGGCTTGTTCTCGACGATGAACTGCTGGCCCATCCGCTCGCTCAGCTTCTGGGCGATGACGCGGATCGTGACGTCGGCGACACCGCCGGGTCCGAACGGCACGACGATGCGCACCGGCTTCGCCGGGTAGGTGTCGGCGGCCGTCGCGGGCAACGGCGCGAGCAAGGCCCACGTGACGAGGCACAGGCCGACGATTGCGCGCAATGCCATGACGTCGCGCTTCAGTCGATGTACTTGAGGCCCGCTTTGGCAAGCGGCTCGCGCATGTTGTACATGTCGAGACCCAGCGCTCCGGCTGCGAGCTTCTCGCGCTTGGCGCCTTCGTTCGCCTCGCGAGCGGCGGCGGCATCGGCCACTTTCTGGGCAAGCGCCGAGGGCACCACGACGACACCATCGTCGTCGGCGACGATCACGTCGCCTGGCGACACGAGCGCGCCTGCGCAGACGACGGGCACGTTGACCGAGCCGAGCGTCGCCTTGACCGTGCCCTTGGCCGAGATCGCCTTGCTCCACACGGGAAACTGCATTTCCGTGAGCACGCGCACGTCGCGCACGCCCGCATCGATGACGAGCGCGCGCGCACCGCGCGCCTGGAAGCTCGTGGCAAGGAGATCGCCGAAGTAGCCGTCCGTGCATTCCGCGGTGATCGCCGCGACGACGACGTCGCCGGGTTGGATCTGCTCCGCGACGACATGCATCATCCAGTTGTCGCCCGGATGGAGGAGCACCGTCACGGCCGTGCCCGCCGCTTGCGCGCCGGGATAGATCGGTCGCATGTATGGCTGCAGCAGGCCCACGCGGCCCATCGCCTCGTGCACGGTGGCGCTGCCGAACGCACCCAGGCGCTGCGCGAGCGCCGCGTCCGCGCGGCGGATGTTGCGATAAACGACACCCAGTTCGAACATGAAGGTTACCTCCGTCAGCGGCCCTGCTTCTCGAGCGTGGCATCGAGGCGCGGATACACGCGCCGCGCGTTGCCTTCGTAGATCATCGCCTTGTCTTCGGCCGACATCTTCAGGGCGTCGATGTAGCGCTTCGTGTCGTCGAAGTTGTGGCCCGTCTCCGGATCGATGCCGCGCACGGCGCCGATCATCTCGCTTGCGAACAGCACGTTCTTCACCGGGATCACGCGGGCCAGCAGGTCGATGCCCGGCTGGTGATAGACGCACGTGTCGAAGTACACGTTGTTCAGGAGGTGCTCCGTGAGAAGCGGCTTCTTGAGCTCCTGCGCAAGGCCGCGATAGCGTCCCCAGTGATACGGCGCCGCGCCGCCGCCGTGCGGAACGATGAAGCGCAGCGTCGGAAAGTCCTTGAAGAGATCGCCCTGGATGAGCTGCATCACCGCGGTGGTGTCGGCGTTGATGTAGTGCGCGCCGGTGGTGTGGAAGCACGCGTTGCAGCTCGTGCTCACGTGGATCATCGCCGGGATGTCGTACTCGACCATCTTCTCGTAGATCGGATACCACCAGCGATCGGTAAGCGGAGGCTCTTTCCAGTGCCCGCCGGAGGGGTCGGGATTGAGGTTGATCGCAACGTTGCCGTATTGCTCCACGCACTTCGTGAGCTCGGGAATGCACGTCCTGGGATCGACGCCGGGCGATTGCGGCAGCATGGCCGCCGGCACGAAGTGCCGCGGGAAGAGCTGGCTCACGCGATAGCAGAGCTCGTTGCAGATCGCCGCCCACGTCGACGACACCTCGAAGTCGCCGATGTGATGCGCCATGAAGCTCGCGCGCGGGCTGAAGATGGTGACGTCCGACCCGCGCTGCTTCATGAGCTTGAGCTGGTTGGCCTCGATCGTCTGGCGGATGTCGTCGTCGGACATCGAAAGCTCGGAGACGCGCGGCCTCGCCGACGGGTCCTTGATGCCCGCGATCTGCCGATTGCGCCATTCCTCCAGCGCCTTGGGCGCGGTGGTGTAGTGTCCGTGGCAGTCGATGATCACTTGGGCTCTCCTCGTGCGCGTACTTCGGGATGGCGGAGAATAGTGTACCGCCGCGGTGATTGTGCGCCGCGATGCGCAGCGCGGCGGCTCCTCGCGCCTGGACCGCCATGACATCCCGCTATCGCGTCGTCTTCCTTCCGGGACTCCTGTGTGACGGGGCCACGTGGACGTCTCAAGTGGCGGCGCTCGCCGACCGCGCTCCGACGTCGGTCGCCGACTATGGAGTCCTCGACTCGCTGTCGGCGATGGCGGATGCCGTTCTCGACGGTGTGCCCGGCGACCTGGTCCTCGTCGGGCATTCGATGGGGGGCCGCGTGGCGCTCGAAGCGTACCGACAGGCTCGGGGGCGCATACGCGGACTCATGCTGCTCGACACGGGCTACCAGAGCAGGCCACGCGACGACGCCGGGGAGCGCGAGCGCGTCGAGCGCATGGAACTGGTCGATCTCGCGCGGCGCAGCGGAATGCGCGCGATGGGACAACGGTGGGTCAAGCGGATGGTCCATCCGGATCGGCTGGGCGACGAGTCGCTCGTGGAGTCGATCCTGCGCATGATCGAGCGCAAGACCCCGGCGGTGTTCGAGGCGCAGCAGCGCGCGCTGCTCGCCCGCCCCGACGCGACGCAATTGCTGGCGGACATCGCATGCCCGACGCTCGTTCTGTGCGGACGGGAGGATGCGTGGAGCCCGCCTTCCCGCCACGAGGAGATGGCGCGCCGCATCTCGACGTCGGATCTCGTGATCGTGGAGCGATGCGGACACATGTCGCCGATGGAGCAACCGCAAGTCGTCGGCGCCGAGCTCACGAAGTGGCTGTCTCGCGTCGGCGTTCACGCTCGCTGAGGGTTCACACCGCGATGTCTGCAGGCGTTGCGGAATGCGAAAGCGAATACAGCCCCTTGGTCTGGCCCGGCAGGCCGCCCGCCGCAGTCAACGCATCCGCGGACAGTTCCGTGTCGGAAAGTTGCGTCAGCACCATGGGATCGTAGCCGACGGCAATCAAGACCCAGTCGGCCACCTGATCCGATGCGCCGCGAATCTGCTGCTCCTTCGTCTGGGCGATTGGCGGCGTCTCATGCTCGAGCAAGTGCCCCCCGACCATGCCAGGTCGCGTGCAAAGCCCGTTCAGGAGCGACTCGAGCGAACCGCGCAAGTTCTCTTCGCGCCCCGCGGCCGGAGACAAGCGAACGGTCAACGCATGCCGCGCGACGCCGCCGCCCGCACTCTCGAGTACGCGGCACTGGCCGCGCACCATGTTGCGGTGGTGCGGCATCATCCGCGTCGACCATGGCGTGGGGTCGTTGAGCCGCGCGAGATAGGAAGGAGAGAATAGCGTCTCGTAGTCCGCAAGCTCGTACACGACGAAGATGCCTTCCCCACCTGTCGCGCTGGTCCACCGCGTCGCGCGCCGAAAGCCGGGAACGCCGAGCCGCTCCGGGAAGTGCTCGTGGGAGTGCCAGTCTTCGAAATCCGCCTTCGCATCGGCGGCCATGTCCCACCACATCGCCAAGGCTGCGTTTCCGAGCAGAGCCATTTCAATCCCAATGTCGGGTCATGGCCCGCCGTGAAACAGCTTTGCGGGCCCGGTGACGAGCCACGGGAAGAACACCATCAGAAACATGATCAGGAACTGGGCGATCATGAACGGCATCACGCCCTTCGTCACCGTGTCCATCGACATTCGGCCAACGCCGGCCACGTTCTGGACCTCGTAAGACTTGCTCGACAGGATCACCGAGTACGCGTTTTCCTCGCCGTCCACGGCCCTGCTCTCGAGCACGTTGTACAGCTCCGCGAAGGGCATGGGCAGCCGGTTCGCCTTGAACGTTGGCGATGGTGCCAGAACTGTGAATATTGTACAGGCCCGCGCGCAAGAAGACGAAGGCTGCCTGACGCACTCCGTCGTGTTTGGTAGCGGATTTGTGCTCGCTTCTTGACCGTGCACGCCTGCTCGCATCGGCAGCTTCGTGACGTACGCCGGCGCCGCGATGCGTGCGGCACGTCGCTCTCACGGCACGCGGCCTCCGCTCGCTAGCGCACAGACGCCGTGCGCGGCTGCAAATAAACTTGCCCGCTGGCGCTTCGCGACCATTGCGACGGCGATGATGGCGCGGATGGCGAACACAACCTGCAAGAGTTGACGGCAGCGACCGGAACCCAAGGCTTTGCGACGACTTCGCCGTACGCGCGAATCGGCCGGCGTTGATCCTTCAACCGTGACGGCCTCGGATGGCCCGGTCGCGATTACCATGGACGGGACAAAAAGGCATGGGCGTGTTTGGCGCTGACAAGACACTCCTCAAGCTGTTGCCATTCCTGTTCCGCACCGCGAGGACACTGCAGCACGCGAGCCACGAAGCGCCTCTGCGAGCGGAGCTTTTCAGCGCCGACCAGATGGAGCATCACGGCAAGGCGCTGTCGTCGGCGCATGCGTTGGGACCGAGAGGCAGGCGCGATCGTCTGCTTTCGAGGCTGGCGCAGAACGAGCGCGTGTTGCTCGACACCTGCGACCTGCTTACGACGGCGATCAAGGCAGGCTCGCCGATTACGCCGGCGGGCGAATGGCTGCTCGACAACTTCTACCTGATCGAGGAGCAAGTCCGCGCTGCGCGCAGACATCTGCCCAAGGGATACAGCTCGGAGCTGCCCCGGCTCGCGAACGGGCCGTCAGCTGCGCTGCCGCGGGTTTACGACATCGCCCTCGAAGCGATATCGCACGGTGACGGCAGGGTCGACACCGAAAGTGTCGTCCGGTTCATCACCGCGTACCAAACCATCACACCGCTCAACCTCGGCGAGCTATGGGCGATCCCGATCATGCTGCGCCTCGCGCTCATCGAAAACCTGCGGCGGGTCGGGGTACGCATTGCCACTGCCAGCATCGGCCGCAACCTCGCCGATTCATGGGCAGACAAGATGACCGCGATCGTCGAGCGCGATCCTAAGAGCCTGGTCCTCGTGATCGCGGACATGGCGCGCTCGGATCCGCCCATGACCAGCGGGTTCGTGGCCGAGCTCGCGCGTCGGCTGCAGGGACAGAGTCCGGCATTGGCGCTTCCCTTGACGTGGGTCGAGCAACGCCTGGCGGAGTCGGGCCAGACGCTGAAGCAACTCGTGCAGGCGGATGGCCAGCAGCAGGCGGCCGACCAGGTATCGATCGCAAACAGCATAGGAAGCATGCGGCTCCTCGCGGTGACCGACTGGCGGGAGTTCGTGGAAACGGTGAGCATCGCCGAACGAACGCTTGGCGAGGACCCCGGCGGCGTGTATGCCCGCATGGACTTCGCCACCCGCGATCGCTATCGGCACGTCATCGAGCGGATCGCGAAGCACTCGCCGTGCTCCGAAGTCGAGGTCGCGCAGGCGGCCGTACACCTCGCACAGGCCGCGGCCGCCGCGACGCCGGCCAACGAGCACGCGGCTCACGTGGGCTTCTATCTCGTCGGGAACGGACTGCCGCAACTCGAACGGATGGCACGGATGCGGCGGACCGTCCGCGAAAGGATGCGCACATACGGACACACGCATCCCGTCTGGATGTACTTCGGCCCGATCGCCATCGTGACCGCGCTGATCGCGGCCAGCTTGTTGAGCCACGCACGCGCCCACGGTGCCGAAGGTGGGGTGCTGGCGCTGTGCGGCGTCCTCATCGTCCTGGGCGCCAGCCAACTGGCGCTGGGACTCGTCAACTGGCTGGCGACGTTGATCGCGACGCCGAGTGCGTTGCCGCGCATGGACTATCGCGCCGGAATTCCAGCAGAGGCAAGAACGCTGGTCGTCGTGCCGACGATGCTGGCGAGTGCCGAGGCCATCGACGATCTGGCCGAAGCGCTCGAAGTTCGCTACCTCGCCAATCGCGATCCCCACCTGCATTTCGCCCTGCTGACCGACTTCGTGGACGCACCTCTGGCCACGATGCCGGCCGACGGTCCGCTTCTCGATCTGGCGATCCGACGCGTCGAGGAGCTGAACCAGAAACACGGGGCGGGCCGTGACGATGCGTTCTTCCTTCTGCAGCGGCCGCGACGCTACAACGGCGGAGAACGGATCTGGATGGGGTTCGAGCGCAAGCGCGGCAAGCTCGCGGACCTGAATGCATTACTGCGCGGCGCGCGCGGCGATCGGTTCTGCTGCATCGTCGGTGACGCCGTTGTGCTCGCTACCGTCAAGTACGTGATCACGCTGGACTCCGACACCCAGCTGCCGCGGGACACGGCCGCGCAGCTGATCGGCGCGATGATGCACCCGCTGAATCGGCCGCGCTACGACGTCGCGAAGCGCCGCGTCGTGGAAGGACACGGGATACTGCAACCGCGGGTCGCCGGCAGCCTGACCGGCGCGAGCCGGTCGCAGTATGCGCAGCTGCAGGGAAACACCGCTGGAATCGATCCCTATACGCGCAGCGTCTCCGACGTCTATCAGGACCTGTTCGGCGAAGGGTCGTTCATCGGCAAGGGCATCTACGACGTCGACGCCTTCGAACAGGCGCTGGGCCACCGCTTTCCCGACAATCGCATCCTGAGTCACGACTTGCTCGAGGGCTGTTACGCGCGATCCGCGCTTCTGAGCGACACGCCGCTGTACGAACACGACCCCGCTTCCTACCTCGTGGACATGCGGCGTCGCCATCGCTGGATACGCGGCGATTGGCAAATAGCGAGCTGGCTGTTCCGGCGGGTGCCGGGTGCTGCCGGACGGCGGGAGCGAAATCCGCTGTCCGTGCTTTCGCAGTGGAAGATCTTCGACAACTTGCGCCGCAGTCTCGTGCCGCCCGCGCTCACGCTGCTCATGGTGCTGGGCTGGACCGTGATGCCGCCCGCCGAATTCTGGACGATCGCGGCGCTGGGGATCATGGTAATTCCCGCGCTGTGCGCTTCGCTGCTGGAACTGCTTTCGAAGTCTCCTGATTCGCTTTGGAGCCAGCACCTTCGCGCTGCGCTGAATGGAGGCGCGCTGCGGCTGATGCAAACGCTGTTCGCGATAGCCTGCCTCCCCTTCGAGGCGTACGTCAATCTCGACGCAATCGTGCGCACGACGTTGCGCACGCTCGTGACTCGCCGGCGTTTGCTGCAGTGGACCCCCTCGAGCGACGTCGCGCCGGGTCGCCGCGACGGCCTGGCAGGTACCTACCGCGCGATGTGGATCGCGCCGGCGTTCACCTTGGCGATCATCGTTGCGGTCCTCAAGCTCAATCCGGACGCGCTGTCGGCTGCGGCGCCGGTCCTTGGATTGTGGCTTGCCTCGCCAGTACTCGCATGGGGGCTGAGCCGACCGCTCGACAGACCGCGGGTGCGCCTGGAGCGGAAGCAGGTGGCCTTCTTGCGGATGCTTGCCCTCCGGACCTGGTCGTTCTTCGACAGTGTCGTCGGCAGCGACGACAACTGGCTGCCTCCCGACAACGTGCAGGAAAATCCCGATACGGTCGTCGCGCATCGAACGTCCCCCACCAACATGGGACTCTCCCTCCTCGCCAACCTGGCCGCGCACGACTTCGGCTATTTGTCGACGCAGCGGATGATCGGACGCACGGCCAGCGCGTTCGCCACGATGCAGCGGATGGAACGGTATCGAGGGCACTTCTTCAACTGGTACGACACGCGCACGCTCGAGCCGCTGCCGCCGCGCTACGTTTCCACGGTGGACAGCAGCAATCTGGCCGGCCATCTCCTGACGCTGCAGCCGGGATTGCGCGGGCTTGCGGACCAGAAGATCTTCGAGACGCGCTGGCTCGACGCGTTCGGCGACACGCTGGCGGCGCTGCGCGTCGCGTCGGACGACGCTGCCATGCCCGCGCTGCGACTTCTCGCCAAGGCGCTGGATAGCGAAACGGCCAGTCCGCCGGTGTCGCTCGCAGCTGCACGAGGCTGCTTGCACCGATTGGCGCAGAAGGTGGCGGAGAACGCAGACGGTTCGCAACTGGAAACGGACAGCGAGGCCTTCGCTTGGCTCCGCGCCTTGCAGCGCCATTGCCGCGAGGCAGCCGACGATCTCGACTTCCTCGCGCCCTGGGGCGTGCTAGGGCTTCCCGAACGTTTCGCCTGGGCCGCCAAACTCGCCGCCATTCCCACGCTGCGCGAGATCGCAGCGTTTCCCGAGACGGTGCTGCCGATTGTCGAACAGGAGTCCACGGCTGGCTTGGCGCCCGCCGCGCGCGATGCGATGGCGGCACTCGCCCCCTTGTTGCGGGAAGCGGCCGCACGCGCCGACAAGCGTTTGGCCGAGATCGAGGCGCTTGCATTGCAGGCGGAAGAGTTGTCCGCGCAGGAATACGAATTCCTCTACGACGAATCGCGTCATCTGCTGGCGATCGGCTACAAGGTCACCGAGCAGCGGCGAGACCCCAGCTATTACGACCTGCTTGCCTCGGAAGCGCGCCTGTGCAGCTTCGTCGGCATCGCACAGGGCCGATTGCCGCAGGAGAGCTGGTTCGCACTGGGCCGCCTGCTTACCCACGCCGCGGGCGAGCCGATCCTCCTGTCCTGGAGCGGCTCGATGTTCGAGTACCTCATGCCGCTGCTGGTGATGCCGACCTTCGCCAACACCCTCCTCGACCAGACCGCGCATGCAGCGGTGAAACGCCAGATCCAGTACGGCAACCAGCGCGGTGTGCCGTGGGGAATCTCGGAATGCGGCTACAACACGGTCGACGCCGCGCTCAACTACCAGTACCGCGCGTTCGGCGTGCCGGGCCTTGGCCTTCAGCGAGGGTTGGCCGAGGACCTGGTGATTGCGCCATATGCGTCCGCACTCGCGCTCATGATCAAGCCGCGCGAGGCGTGCAACAACCTCCAGAAGCTCGCGGCCGCGGGCTGCCTCGCACGGTTCGGCCTTTACGAGGCGGTCGACTACACGCCCGCCCGCCTGCGACGCGGCGAGACGAGCGCAATCGTGCGCTCGTTCATGGCGCACCATCAGGGCATGACGTTGCTGTCGCTCGCGCATCTGCTCCTCGATCAGCCGATGCAGGCGCGATTCGCCTCGGTCGCGCAGTTCCAGTCGGCGCTCCTCCTGCTCCAGGAGCGCGTGCCGAAGGACCGCGCGTTGTACTCGAACAACCCCGACCTCGTGGACCTGCGTGCAATGCCCGAAGCGGCCGAGCCGCCTGTACGGGTCATCACGACGCCTGACACCCCGACTCCAGCCGTGCAACTCCTGTCGAACGGCCGCTATCACGTCATGGTCACGAACGCCGGCGGCGGATACAGCCGATGGCGGGACATTGCGCTGACTCGCTGGCGTGAAGACGCGACCTGCGACGCCTGGGGCACCTTCTGCTATCTCCGCGACGCAGCAACCGGCAAAGTCTGGTCACCCGCTTTCGCGCCCGCGGCACAGCCTTCCACCTCGTTCGAAGCGAGCTTCACCGAATCGCGCGTGGAATTTCGCCGCCGCGACGAGGACTTCGAGACCCACACCGAGATCGTCGTTTCGCCCGAGGACGACATCGAGCTGCGTCGAATGCGCATCACCAACCTCGCAAGCCGCGCGCGAACCATCGACGTCGTCAGCTATGCCGAAGTGGTCCTCGCCTCGCCGGCGTCGGACGCGCTCCATCCCGCGTTTTCCAACCTGTTCGTGCAGAGCGAGATCGTCGAGGCGCGACAGGCGATCCTGTGCACACGCCGGCCCCGCGCGCACGGCGAATCGTCGCCCAGCATGGTTCATCTCATGACCGTGCACGGAGGCACCGTCGGGAAGGCGTCGTACGAGACGGATCGCGCGCGTTTCATCGGTCGCGGCAACAGCGTGGCCAACCCCCAGGCTCTTCGAAGCGAAGCGGCGCTGTCCGGCACTCAGGGATCGGTGCTGGATCCGATCGTCGCCATTCGGCAGCGCATCACCCTCGCCGCGAGGCAGACCGTGACGGTCGATCTCGTCACCGGCATCGGCGAGGGTCGCGACGAATGTCTCTCTCTCATGGAGAAGTACCAGGATCGGCGCCTGGCCAATCGCGCGTTCGAGATGGCATGGACCCACAGCCAGGTGGTGTTGCGCCAACTCAACATCACGGAAGCCGATGCGCAGCTCTACGGCCGCCTGACGAGCTCGATTCTCTACGCCAATGCATCGCTGCGTGCCGATGCGGCAGTGATCGCCGGCAATCGCCGGAGCCAGTCGGGATTGTGGGGCTACGCGATCTCCGGCGACCTCCCCATCGTGCTTCTGCAGATCAAGAGCCCCGACAACATCGAGCTCGTGCGTCAACTCGTCCAGGCGCACGCCTATTGGCGCCTCAAGGGACTCAAGGTCGATCTCGTGATCTGGAACGAGGAGCACGGGGGCTACCGCCAGGTGCTGCACGACCAGATCATGGGGCTCGTTGCCGCGGGGATCGAAGCCAACGTCATCGACCGCCCGGGCGGCATTTTCGTGCGTGCCGCCGACCAGATCAGCGCCGAGGACCGCACGCTGCTGCAATCGGTCGCCCGCGCAATCTTCACCGACAGTCGCGGCACGCTTGCCGACCAGGTCCGGCGCCGCGTGCAGCTCGAGCCTGCGATACCCCGTCTTGCCGTCAGCGAGGCCCGCCTCACGCCATCCGCATCGCTGGAACCGCAGGCACGGCCCCATCTCCTCATGGACAACGGATTGGGCGGCTTCGCCGTGGACGGCCGCGAGTACGTCATCGTCACGAGCGAAGGCGAGGTGACCCCGGCGCCGTGGGTGAACGTGGTGGCCAACCCTCACTTCGGTTGCCTGATCTCCGAGAACGGGCCGGTCTACACGTGGCATGAGAACGCCCACGAGTTCCGGCTCACGCCATGGCACAACGACCCGGTCACGGATGCGAGCGGCGAGGCTTTCTACGTGCGCGATGAAGCGTCGGGACGCTTCTGGTCACCGTCGCCGCTGCCGCGGCGTGGCGAGGGATCGTACACGTGCCGTCACGGATTCGGGTACAGCGTGTTCGAGCACGCCGAGGACGGCATCGTTACGGAGCTCACGGTATACGTCGCTCTCGACACCGCGATCAAGTACACGGTCTTGAGGGTGCGCAATGCATCGGGGCGCGCGCGGCGGCTCTCGGCAACCGCCTACGTGGAATGGGTACTGGGGGACCTGCAACCGAAGACCGCCATGCAGGTGGTGACCGAGATCGATCCGGCGAGCGGCGCAGTGCTTGCGCGCAATGCGTACCATCCGGAGTTCGCCGACGGCGTCGCGTTCCTGGACGTGGACGACATCGCTCGCACCATCAGCGGAGACCGCACGGAGTTCATCGGACGCAACGGGTCGTTGCGCAATCCCGCGGCGCTGGCGCGTGCGCGCCTTTCGGGCAAGGTGGGTGCGGGGATGGATCCGTGCACCGCCATTCAGATTCCGTTCGAGCTCGCCGACGGGCAATCGCGCGAGATCATCTTTCGCATGGGAGTGGGTCGCGGCCCCGAGGATGCGAGTCGCATGGCGCTCGCGCAGCGCAAGTCGGGCACTGCGCGCGCGGCGCTCGAGGCCGTGAAGGCGCACTGGCACCGGACGCTCGGCGCCGTGACGATCGCGACACCCGACCCATCGGTCGACTTGCTGGTCAACGGTTGGTTGCTCTACCAGACGATCGCCTGCCGGCTGTGGGGACGCACGGGCTATTACCAGTCCGGCGGCGCGTTCGGATTTCGCGATCAGTTGCAGGACACGATGGCGCTGGTTCATGCGCAGCCGACACTGATGCGGGAGCAGTTGTTGCGATGCGCATCGCGACAGTTTCCGCAAGGCGACGTGCAGCACTGGTGGCATCCGCCGCTCGGCCGGGGCGTACGCTCGCACTGCTCCGACGACTTCCTGTGGATGCCGCTTGCCGCGTGCCGTTACGTCGCCTGCACGGGCGACACCGGCGTCCTGAGCGAGATGGTGCATTTCCTCGACGGCCGCGCGCTGAATCCGGAGGAAGAGTCCTACTATGACTTGCCGACGCGCTCGTCCGAGCGCGCAAGTCTGTACCAGCATTGCGTGCGCGCCGTCGAGCGCGGGCTCGCATTCGGCGCGCACGGCCTGCCGCTGATCCGATCCGGCGACTGGAACGACGGCATGAACAACGTCGGTGCGCACGGCAAGGGCGAGAGCGTGTGGCTGGGATTCTTCCTGTTCGAGGTGCTGTCGCAATTCGGCGCCCTTGCCGACCGCCAGGGCGACGCGTCGTTCGCGATGCGTTGCCGCAACGAGTCCACGCAGTTGCGTCGCAACCTGGAAATGCACGGGTGGGATGGCGGATGGTATCGCCGCGCCTACTTCGACGACGGAACGCCGCTCGGCTCGGCGCAAAACGCCGAATGCCAGATCGATTCCATCGCCCAGAGCTGGTCGGTGCTATCGGGAGCCGGTTCATCCGAGCGCTCGCGTATCGCAATGGATGCCGTCGACGCACGGCTCGTCAAGCGAGAGCACGGGCTCGTCCAGCTTCTCGATCCGCCGTTCGACGGCCGGGGCGTCGATCCGGGCTACATCCGCGGATACGTGCCGGGTGTGCGCGAGAACGGCGGCCAATACACCCATGCGGCGATCTGGGCGGCGATGGCCTTCGCAAGGCTGGGCGATCCCGAACGCGCGTGGGAACTGCTCGCCATGATCAACCCGATCAACCATGGAAACTCGCCGCAGGCGATTGCCGTGTATCGTGCGGAACCGTACGTCGTCGCGGCGGACGTGTACGCGGTCGCCCCGCACACGGGTCGCGGTGGCTGGAGCTGGTACACGGGTTCGGCCGGTTGGATGTACCGGCTCATCGTCGAATCGCTGCTGGGCATACGGCGCGAAGCGCAGCGCCTCACGTTCGCGCCCCGCCTTCCCCCCTCCTGGCCCTCGTGCGAGATCAAGTATCGATACGGAGAGACCCTGTATCGGATCACGATCCGGCAGACGTTCGCGGATACTGCGATGAACGTAACGGTTGACGGCGTCGCACAGAGCGAGCCCTCGGTATTGCTGGTCGACGATCGTCACGATCACGCCGTCGCGGTTGAAGTGCGCGCGGTGTCCACGCCGACTCCGCCGCATTCGGACATCGAGCCGGCTCTTCCCGAGCGAGCGCAGCGCGAATAAAGACGCGCTTAGTGTTTGATGAACCGCGGCGCGTCGTTGATGTGCTTCCTTTGCTGCTTCGCGACCTTCTTTTCCTTCGCCGTGAGCAAAGGCTTCTTCTTGTGTTCTTTTGGAGGCTGATGAGACATGGTTCTCTCCGTGATTACTCCTGCCGGTAATCCGACCCTTCGACACTCGATGCGCGTGGATCCCGGGCCGGCTACCTGTCCTGGAAATACGCGCAGACCTTGTCCGCGTCGTTGCCGATCGCCTGGACGACCGCACGCAACTCGACTTCCGTGCAGCCGAGGCTGATCGTCCACTCGCGCACTTCGGACTCGTCGCCGAGGCTGATGCTGTCGCCGTCGGGCCTGCCGGACTTGCTCGTGTTTGCCATGCGGGTCCTTCGTCTGGATCGCGAGCAGATCACGTCCCGCCCGGCGCTGTCTGTTCGTTTCCGCACTGTCGGCTGTGCGCTATCGCCTGGTCGCGCGTAGCTCCTTCAGTATCTCGTCCATGACCCACGCCGTTCGGGACGCCGTCACGCCCGTGGAAGGCGCCGGCGATCCGCCGTTCAACTCAGCGACGATCGCCTCGATCATCGGCTGATGCACGTGCGGCGGGTCGCCCACGGCGAACTCCTCGACGCTGTCTCCTCGATGAAGTCGGATCGGCACGGGTCGGGAGGTCGAGAACGTGATCCGCCCCCGCTCCCCGACGATTTCGTTGTGCTCCTCGTCGACGTCCGCTGCATAACACCAGGCCCCGCTCGCCGTGCACCCCTGACGCAAAGCGCAAGCTCGCAACCACGAGATCTTCGGGCTGGTACGCACGCGCCTGATTGGCGGCGAAAGCGCGTACGGTCTCCACCGGGCCGAACAGGAAGTCCAGGAAGTCGAGCGTGTGGCACGCGCCCTCGAAGAAAAACCCGCCACCTGACAGCGCGGGATCGACACGCCACGGGACGGCGGCGCCAGGAGACTGTGCGGGCAGACGCTGCAATACGCGCGACATGACCATGCGCACGGAACCGATCGCACCGCTTTCCACGAGATCGCGCACCTTCAGGAAGCGCGGCAGGGAGCGGCGGTAGTAACCGACCCACAACGGCACTCCGGCCGCCCTGCATGCGTCGACCATCGCGGCGCACTGCGCAGGCGTCATCGCCATCGGCTTCTCGACATACACGGGCTTGCCGGCGGCAGCGCAGCGTAGCGTGTATTCGCAGTGCGTGTCCGTCAGCGTCGCGATGTAGACCGCGTCGATGTCGGTCGCACGGATGATCGCATCGGCATCGTCGTGCCATCGAGGCACGCCATGTCGTCGCGCGTAATCGGCCGCGAGCTCGCCGTTGCGTCGCATGACGGCGACCAGCCGTGAATGCCCGGCCTTGTAGAACCCCGGACCGCTCTTGACCTCGGTCACGTCGCCGCAACCGATCATGCCCCATCGAATCTCTTTCATGCATCCCCCGTCCCGCTTCCCGCTTCAGTGCGTGCTTACGCTTCGACGCGGACCGGGTCAACCCCCGCGGAGCCGTTAGCGGGATCGTCATGCCGCAGGACGTATCACTTCGGCGCCTCGATGGCGGGCGTTTGCCGGCTCCTCGGAGTAGGCTATGTCCTGTTCGAGGTGAGCGCCGTACCGCCAGTTCGCCTCCGTAATTGGGACCTCACCGCGGGGGCACGAATGGCCTGGGACAGCGGGTGCGCCGTCATACCGAGCGGCACGAGAAATTCTCCCCAACGGAAGCGAACTCTTCAATGATCATTGATTCGATTCCCATGCTGCCCTCGTCGATCACCTGGCGGTGCGCGGTTGCAGCACTGATCCTGCTGGCCACGCCCGTCACGGCGCGGTGCGAGGTGTACAAGTCCATCGATCCCAACGGGCGGGTGATCTACTCGGACAAGCCAGAGGCCGGCAGCGCGCCGACGACGCACAAGCCGGTTGCCGCGGGCGTCGTTACGAGCGGGTTGCGGGCACTGGAGGGCGAGTGGAATGTCGCGAGCGTCACCTTCGAGGGCGCGCCGAGCGTCGACAACAAGCTGTTGAACGGCAGGTGGTCGTTTGCGAACGATGAGCTCGCCATCGAACAGGCGAATGGCGAGAAGCTTCGCTATTCGGTTCGGATCGAAGCCGGCTCTCCGGCCACGTTTGCCGTTACGCCGATCGCGGCCGCGAACGAGCGCGGCGGCTGGATGATCTACGCGCGGGAAGGATCACGCCTTCGCATTGCCTTTTTCGACAACCTCGAAACGCGCCCGACGGGATTCGAGCCGCAGCGCAAGCTCGCCGTGGTCACGTTGCTCCCGAGGAACGCCGCCGACGCGCGAACGGCGGCGGCGAAACGCAGCGCTTGCGACATTCTTCGCGCGGCAGGCGTTGAGACTCTGCTTGGTCCCACGATGGAGGCCGAGACGGACCGGATCAAGGACCCCGCGACGCAGTGCCGTTTCGGCCAGCTTGCAGGCGCCGTGGCGCTTCAGCTCATATTCGCCGCTGATCGTTCGGCACTCGACAAGCAGCGCGAGCGGGAGCAGAAGGACGCCCAGACCCGCGCGGTGCGCACGACCGTCCAGGACGAGCCGCAGCTAGGACGGTCGGCGTTCTCGGTGCGCATGGGCAACCGGGTCATGGTATGGACACTCAAAGGGGACACGATTGCAGCGCTGAGCGTCCAGCTTCCCGCCTCGGCGCACGGACAGATCGTGCCGTTCGCGCAGCGCGTGCTCGAAAACCTTTGATAATGGATCGCACCATGCGCATAGTCGCTGCAGCGCTCGTTGCCGGGATCGTATCCACCAGCGCGTGTTCCGCCCCGGACCGGCCGGCGGTCCATTACATCGTTCCCGACGGTTATGTCGGCTGGGTACGTATCGACTACGGGATTCGGCCAAGTCACGCGCCTGGCTACGGCGTGCCTCGTGCGGTCGCGCTTCCGGTCGCCGATGGTGTTGTCGTGGCCTCGATTCCGTCGAGTGGCCACCTCGTGACCGAGTCCGCGATGACGTTCGGATCCGCGAGGGACCGCTTCTATTACTCGAATGGCGGCACGCTGCGTGAGCTCTCGCAGGCGACGGGCAGCAACATGATCTGGAGCAAGTTCAACGGGATCATGGGCGGGGGCGCTGCGTCGCAGACCGAGATGTTCTTCGTCGGCTCCGAGGCCGAGTACATGAAGTACGGCTACAGGCACGATCCGGTGCCGAAGCACGGTCCAGTCACGCGTTGAATCTGTCGGGGCTGCTCGAGGGCCAAGCCGGCAAAGGGAATTCCACCGCAGCTAGACGGTTTCCTTGCGCGATGGACTCACGAAATTCCCGCCGCCGCGACTGGCGCCTAGAACGGATGCTGGAAGCGACGCACGCTCGGCTTTCCGTTCTTCCTGTACGACAACTGGAAGCAGATGTCGTACAGGTCATCGCCCCATACTTTTGGAAATGCCTTTCGCGGAGCTCCGAGCGCGGACGCGAGAGTGGGCAACTCCTTGTGCGTCCAGGCGACGACGATTCGCGAGGCGTCAAATCGGGGATCGTGCAGGACCTTGCTCGCCAGCTGTGCGAATTCGCGGGACTCGTAACTGCCGTCGATGACGAGGCCGCAGGCATCGGCCAGCGGCCGCAGAGTGAGGTAGGCGCGAACGCTGTCGCCCTTCGGACCGGCGGCGAAGAGGAAGTCCGGCTTACCGAATGTCTCAACGATGTACCTGGCAAGCTTGTCCGCGCGTCGCCTTCCCGGCTTCGACAGATCGGGACTGTCCGCTTCCGGCGGCGGCTCTTCCGCGTGCCTCAGGAGGATGATGGATTTAGGCATCGGGTACGAGCGGTCGACCAGCAGTGTGCTAGCCGAGACTATACCGGCATCGCACCTGGCGAGCATGCTGCAATGGCAGTTCGGTAGCCTTCGAGTGTGTGATCGTTGGATTTCCTGGACTACAGCAGTAACGACGCGTGACAGGTTGGCGAAGAATGTGTTACGAGCAAGCGATGCACGCAGATGCTTCACTGCCCGAGGCGCCATGAACTCGATCATCGAGGATGTCGACGCGTACGAGCGTTGGTTGCGAAGGAAGTGCGAGGTGGTCGATTCCGGCCTCGAGGAGAAGCACAAGCGCATGCGGAAGAGCGCTTTCGATTTCCTCAGGTCCACGTACTTTCGCTGGGTGCGAGTGATCTCGACGCTGGATGGCGGCCTGCACCAGGCGCCGCACGTCGCCAGCGTCGGCGACATGCACGTCGAGAATTTCGGAACCTGGCGCGATGCCGACGGCCGTCTCGTTTGGGGCATCAACGATTTCGACGAAGCGTCGGTGATGCCCTATCCCTGCGATCTCGTCCGGCTCGCGACGAGCGCGCTTCTCGCACCTCGCATCGACCTCACGCCGGTGCAAACCGCGCGTGCGGTCGCTCGCGGCTACGCAGCCGGCTTGGCCGACCCACGTCCAACGCTCCTCGACCAGCACGCGCAGCACCTCCGTCCTTTCGCCGAAGGAGATGTCGCCGCCAACCAGAAATTCTGGCGAGGGATCGCAAAGTGTCCCGTGGCGGAGCCGCCCAAAGCCGTACGACGCGTCCTCGTGAAAAGCCTTCCCGAGGCAGCCCGCGTCATTCGCTTCGGCACGCGTGAAAGTGGTGCCGGCAGCCTCGGCAGACCGCGCTACGTCGTGATTGCCGAGTGGCGGTCGGGCATCGTCGTGCGCGAGGCGAAGGCGCTCGTGCCTTCGGCCTGGATATGGGCGCACGGCAAAGGCAGGCAGAGCAAGGTCCAGGCGATCGCATGCGGCGCGTATCGCGCGCCCGACGCAGCTTTCCGCGCACATGGCCATTGGACCGTGCGCAGGCTGGCGCCCGATTCCCGCAAGCTCGACTTCGGCGACATCGAGAGGTCGGGATTGACCGCGCACCTCTTGTTCAGGATGGCAGCCGACATCGGCGCGGTGCACGCAGCCGACAAGCGGAGCGCCGACGTGCAGGACCACTTCGCTTCGCGAGGGTCAAAGTGGCTGCTGTCCGCGACGGATGCGGCACGGACTGCCGTGCTCGAGGACTATGAGTCGTTTCGCTCGACGCGTACGCGATGACCGCGAGATAGCAAGCGCCCGAGCATCAGGCTTTGGGCCGGCCAAGGTCGTTGGACCGCCATACGCTCGACGAGATTCGCACTTCAGGCGACGCACACGCGCCCGCGGCTTCAGTCTCGCCGGTCTCTCAATCGATCGCGGTCCGTTCGCGGTTCGTCGCCGTCATGCGACGAGTTCCACACCTTCACCGGCCAGCTCCAACCGGCGTTTTTCGCCCGGCGGCACCACGATACGCAGCGTGGCGTAGGGGAGCGCGTAGCGTCCTTGCTTGCGTACCCTCACGCGGATTGCGCGAGGCGTCCACGAGAGCGAGCAGTGGAGCTCTGCGCAATCGCCGTCGCGGTAACCAAGCGTGATGCCGTCGTCCTCGTACAGCGTGAAGGTGCTCTCGCCGCTGTTCCGACCCGGAAACGTGCGCAGGGCGCGCGACGGTTCGTCGTGCTTTCGGCTCATGTCCGGCGTGTCGGTCGTCGGCAGCATCGCGCCTGCAGGCGCGAACAACGCGATGCGTTCCAACGGTGTGTCCACGATCGCCGTCGCGCCAGCCATGTGATGCTCGCCTGACCAGAAATCGATCCAGCCGCCGGGTCCTTTCGGCAGGTACACCTCCCGTTGCCACACTCCGGGCTCGACGACCGGCGCCACCAGCAGATTCGGTCCGACGAGGAAATCGTCCGTGTCCTCGAACGCGCGCGGATCGTCGGGAAACTCGTAGAACCGCGGTCGCAGCAGCGGTTCGTGGAAGCGCGCCGCTCGGGCATACAGCGAATAGAGGTACGGCAGCATGCGATACCGCAACCGCAGCCAGTCGCGTACGATCGGCAGCACCCGGGGGTGCATCCAGGGCGTGTTGACCTCCCCTCCCGCCTTCCACGAGTTCATGATGAACCGCGGGTTGAACGTCGCGCACTGGACCCAGCGGACGAGGAGCTCGGGGTCGGGAACCGGGCCGAAGAAGCCGCCGACGTCGTGACCGGTATTGAACATCCCCGAAAGGCTCATCGTAAGCCCCATCCGGATGTTCCAGCGCATGTTGTGCCATGAGGTCGTGTTGTCGCCGGACCACGTCTGCGCGTAACGCTGAATGCCCGGCGGGCCGGCACGCGTCACCGTGAACGTCCGGCGGCCGCCGGCGTGCGACATCTGCGCGTCGAGCGTCGCGCGCGTCATCAGGAGCGCATGCAGCGGACGCGAGCGCGCGATCGGGATCGGCGATCCGAATCCGTCCGACTGCCCGTCCTCATCCCAGATCTCGTATTCGTTGTTGTCGTTCCAGCCGAGGATGCCGTAGTCGAGCAACTGGCTCCGAAGCGACTCCTGCCACCAGCGCACGCCATTCGGATTGGTGAAGTCGACGTGCGCGCCTTCTCCGTCCCAGAACTGGCCGACGCACGGCGTACCGGAACCCGCGTGATTCACGAACGCGCGCTGGCTCGCGACTTTCGCGTAGGCAGGATGATCGTCGAGCAGGCACGGCTTGATGTTGGCCACGAGGCTGATGCCGGATCGCTCGAACTGCGCGACGAGCGAGCGCGCATCGGGAAACTTGTCGCGGTTCCACGTGAAGACGTAGCGCCGCACACCGAGGCTGCTGTAACCGGATCCGAAGTGAAAGGCACTGATCGGCACGTCGTGCCGGGCGACGTCCTCGATGAACTGCGACAGCTTCGCCTGCGCATCCGGCGCGTCCGTCAGGCTCATCGCCGTGTTGGCGTAACCGAGGCTCCAGCGCGGGCCGAACGCCATGGGCCCGGTGAGCTCCGCAAATTTGCGAACGACGTCGGGGATGGTGGGCCCGACGAACAGGTAGTAGTCGAGGTCGCCGTCCTCGATCTCGCAGTAGCGGTAGAAGCCGTGGTAGTTGTCGTGCTCGCAGCCGAGGTCGAACGTGGCCGATGCGAGCGTATCGTAATAGAGCCCATAGGCGACTCCGCCCGGGTCGCGCACGATCAGATACGGCCAGTGCTTGTAGAGCGGGTCGCTCGTCTTCGCGTCATACCCGAGGGCGTCCACCGCAAGCGTGCGCAGGCGGCGACCGTGCAGATCGAGCGGTCCCGTCTTGTCCCCGAGACCGAAATAGCGGTCGCCGTCCCGGTTGCGCGTCATGTAATGGCGCACGGTGCCGGTAGCGCTGCGCCACTGGTATGCGTTCGTCTCGCGGTCGCTTGCAAACGGCGTCCCGTCGGCCAGCGACCAGGCAATGCCGAACGGCGAGAGCCGCACGTCGACAATCACCGCCTTGGTGACGATCGTTACGCGCGTGTCCGTCGACGCAAGCGAGAACTTCGGGCACGGAAAGCCGCCGACGTCGAGCCGGTCACGCCCCGTCCACGGCACGTCCGCGCCTTGCGTGACGATCGCCCACGTGCGGGGCTCGCGCAGCCCTCCGGGCGGCGTGAACAGGACGCGCACGAGATCGTCGCGCAGCACGTGGATGCTGCATTGCCATCCGTCTTCGAGTGAAAACTGCGCACGGCTCTCGGCCCGGCCGATGAACGACGCGCTCTGCAGTCTTTGCATGGTGGTCAGCTTCGATGCGGCGCCACGACCGGCTCACCATCCGTTTGCCGGAATACGTGGGCGCTTCGCGCGGGGAAACCGATGCGTACCGAATCGCCCACGCGCTGCGCCACCTGGCCGGGCGCTTGCACGGTGATCTTCTCTCCGTTCGACAGCGCGCAGTACGTCAAGGACACCGCGCCCAGCTGCTCGACGGCATCGATCTTCGCATCGAGCGCAACTTCGCCCTCGCCCAGCGTCGCGTGCTCGGGCCGCACGCCCAGCGTGACCGTTTCCCCCGCCGACACTCCGTCGCCGCGAACGGCAAACCTCGCCTCGCCTCCGCCCGCCAGGGCGAGATGCAGATTCCCCGGCTGCGCATCGAGCACGCGCGCACTCACGAAGTTCATGCGCGGCGACCCGATGAATCCGGCGACGAAGCGATTGGACGGCGCGTTGTAGAGATCGAGCGGCGCGCCGACCTGCTCGACGCGTCCGCCGCGCAGCACGACGATCTTGTCGGCCATGGTCATCGCCTCGACCTGGTCGTGCGTGACGTAGATCATCGTCGTTCCCAGCTTGCGGTGCAGCGCCGTGATCTCGGTGCGCATCTGGACGCGCAGCTCGGCGTCGAGATTCGACAGGGGTTCGTCGAACAGGAAGATCGACGGCTCGCGCACGATTGCGCGGCCGATGGCGACGCGCTGCCGCTGCCCGCCCGACAACTGCGTCGGGCGCCGCGCAAGCAAGGTGTCGAGCTGCAGGAGCCTGGCGGCCGCCTGCACCTTGCTGTCGATTCCTGCCCGCGGCGTACCGATGTTCTCGAGGCCGAAGGCCATGTTCTGGTACACGGTCATGTGCGGGTACAGCGCGTACGACTGGAATACCATCGCCAGCCCGCGATCGGCCGCGGAAACGTCGTTGACGCGCTTGTCGTCGATCCACACATCGCCTTCGCTCACGGGCTCGAGGCCGGAGATCATCCGCAGCAGCGTGGATTTGCCGCATCCGGAAGGTCCCACGAACACGACGAACTCGCCGTCGGCGACGTCGAGGTCCACGCCCTGAATCACCGTCGTTTCGCCGAAGCGCTTGACGACGCGGCGCATGCGCAGGCTTGCCATGTCTATTTGACCCCCGAGGAGGCGATGCCCGTCGTGATGTAGCCCTGAAGGAACGCGAACACGATGGTGACCGGCAGGAGCGTGAGCACCGTCATCGCCAGCAGGAAGTGCCACTGGGTGGTGAGCTCGCCCTGGAACGCGTTGAGCGCGAGCTGCAGCGTGAAGTCCTCCGTCTTGGACAGGACGACGAGCGGCCACAGGAAGTCGTTCCATCGCCACATGACGGAGAAGATCGCGAGCACCGCAAGCGCAGGTGCGGACAGCGGCAGCACGATCCGCCAGAAGATGCGCCATTCGCTTGCATGGTCCATGCGTGCGGCATCGATGAGCTCGTCGGGAAGCGTCAGCATGTACTGCCGCAACAGGAACACGCCGGTCGGTGTGGCGACAGCGGGCCAGATCACGCCCCAGGGACTGTTGAGCAGCCCCAGCGACGACGCGACGAAGAAGTTGGGAACGAGAACGATCGTCGGCGGAATCATCAATGTCGCGAGGATGACGAGGAACGCGACCTTGCGCCCCCGGAATCGATATTTGGACAACGCAAACGCCGCCATCGCGTTGAACAGCAGCGTTATCAGCGTCGCAACCACGGTGATGAACACGCTGTTCCACAGGAAGCGGCCGAACTGGAATTGGCCGAAGAGCTCGGTGTAGTTCTCGGTGGCCAGGCGAAATTCGCGGACGGGCTCGCGATCGCGAATGTTCACGCGCACTTCGTCGGACGGGTGCGCGGGGTCGACCATCGTGGCCTGGATACCGATGCGACGCAGCTCGGCGAGCTCTTGCGTCGTGCCATCGGGAAGCTTCACCCGATACACGGGAGCGGGATCGGATCGACCGGGAACCGTCACGCTCTTCGGGCCGTACGGCAGGAGCCGGGGCGGAAACTCGTTGAGGGCAGCGGCGGTCTTGAACGAAGAAAGCACGAGCCACAGCACGGGCGCCAGCATGAGCACGATCCCGAGCAGGAGATAGCCGTACGTGAACCAGTCCGTCCAGTCGAAGCGGCCGCGACCGCGGGTCGCGGTGAGCAGCGTGCGCACGTCAGGCATCGCGACCGCCATCGGCGTTGCGCCGCGTGACGCGCAGTTGCACGAGCGTGAGCACGAGCAGCGTGAGCGCGAGGACAAGAGAGGCGGCGGCCGCGATGCCGTACAGCCGTATCGATTCGGCGAACGCCGTCTGGTAGATGAACTGCACGACGAACAAGGTGGCCGAGCCTGGTCCGCCGCCGGTGAGCACGAACACCTCGTCGAACACCTGCACGGCGCGAATGAGCGCAAGCACGATCACGACGAGCAGGCTCGGCATGAGCAACGGCAAGGTGATGCGTGAGAAGCGCCGCCACGGCGACGCGTGATCCATTTGCGCCGCTTCGTACAAATCGGCCGGGATTGCCTGCAAACCGGCCAGCAGGATGAGCGTATAGAAGCCCATGTGTGCCCAGATGCTCACGAACACGGTCCATGAAAACGCCCATCCCGACACGTTCAGCCACTCGATGCCGGTTCCTCCTGCCGACTGCACCAGCGCATTGAGCACGCCCTCGCGCTGCAGGATCCACTTCCAGATCAACGCCACCACGACCGGAGAGAGGAGCACAGGATAGAAGAACACGCCGCGGAAGAAGCCCCGTCCGAGGATCTTGCGGTTCAGCACCAGTGCCGTGATCAAGCTGAACAGCACCATCAGCGCCACCTGCAGCATCGCAAAGGCGCCGGTGTTGTAGACGGCGCGCCAGAACAGGTCCTTGCGGCAGGTCGACGGATCGAAGTGATTCGTGCACTCGAACAGGATGGCGAAGTTTTCGCCGCCCACGAACGGCCGCTCGGTCGGATAAAGTTGCGCGCCGCCGGTCAGCGCGTAGTGGAAGTTGATCGCGATCGGCAGGAACGTGAAGAGGCCGAGGACCGCGAGGTTGGGAGCGACGAAAGCCCATCCGATGCGCGGCACGCCAAGCAGGCGCTGCAGCACCCGCATCGGCGCCTCGAACACGCCGAACACAATGCGCGCAATCGCGCCCGGCAGGGAAGCTGCGAGCGGCGGCACTGCCACGGTCGGACCGCGACTACTTCGCCGCGGCCTTCACCTGCTCGTCGACATCCGAAGCGATGCGCTTCAGAGCATCGTCGAGACTCATCTCGCCGGCCACCGCCTGTCCCAGTCGTTGCGCGGTCGGGTTGAACAGCGCGCGGTTGTATTGGTAGCCCTGGAGCTCGTAAGCGACGGGGGAGACCGTGCCCACCTGCGCGACGAACGCACCGAGCGCCGCCTTGGCCGCGGGCGCCACGTTGTATTCGACGCCCTTCTTCGCGACCGCCGCGCTCGCCGGGATGTTGTTCGTCTTCGCCATGTACTCGGCGTAGACCGCATCACCGGCCATGAAATCGAGGAACCGGCCGACGTCCTTCGGGTTCTTCGTGCGCTTCAGCGCGACGAACGCGGCGCCGCCGGGCATGCCGGTGCAACCGCCGGCACCGCAGGGGTTGGGCACGACCACCCAGTCGAAGTTCTTGCCGATCTGCTTCTCCATGCGCGCGACCTGCCAGCTTCCGGAGAGGTAAAGCACCACCCGCGCATTCGCGAACTCCTCGAACGCATCGCGATAGGTGGAGCCGCCGACGCCGCCCCACACTTCCTTTGGCATGGTGCCGTCGCGGTTCCAGTCGTAGAACTTCTTTGCCATCGCCTTGTAGCCGTCGTCGATGACGAGGCCGCCCTTGGCGTCGAAGACCTTGGCGCCCTGGCTGATCGCCGCGCCCATGAAGCGGTGGCCGCTGCGGTCGAACGCCATTGCGTAGGGCACCTGCGTCGCCTTCGCCACCTGCCGGGTCGCGACTGCCCATTCGTCCCATGTCGCTTTCGGGCCGGGCATCGGCACCTTCGCCTGCTCGAAAAGCGTCTTGTTCACGAACGGACCGGTGACCGTGAGCTGCGTCATCATCCCGTAGATACCCTTGTCATTGGGAGACGATCGAAGCCACTTGAGGGTTTGGCCGAAGTTGGCTTCCCACGCCTTGGGATCCTTCACGTACGGCGTGATGTCGAGGTAGTAGCGGGACAGGCCCCCAAGGTCCGTGACGCGAGCGATATCGGGCCCCTCCCCCGCGGCGAGCTGCACGGGCAGCGTCTCCATGATCGCCTTGTAGGGAACCTTGTCGATGACGACCTTGACGTCGGAATTCTGTGCTTCGAAGCGCTTCGCGAGCTCCTGCGTCACCTCGCACTCGTTGCCGTCGGAGTAGCACGCGACGCGAATCTCGCCGGCGAGCGCAGCGCCCGCGATGCTCGCCACGACGACCGCAGTTGCGCGGGCGACCAACAGGTGTCGGAATTGCATGGATCCTCCCAGGCCTGCCTTTTGGCGCAGGCAGTAAACTGTGCGAACGATTATACGACCGGCGTGCGCATACTGACATGGCGACACCGCATTTGCGCTACGGCATCATCGGCTGCGGCAGCATGGGCCGGGAGCACATCGAGAATCTGCAGGCGATGCCGCTCCCGGAAGGCGGCGCGAGCGTTACCGCGATCGCCGACCCGCACGCGCCCAGCCGCGAGGCCGCCTTGGCAATCTGCCGCAGCGAGCCGCGCGTCTTCGACGACCACCGCGCGCTCCTCGCGAGCGGCCTCTGCGACGCCATCGTCGTCGCCACGCCCAACTTTTCCCACGTCGAGATCATGCGCGACGCGCTTGCGACGAAACTGCCGATCCTCGTCGAAAAGCCGCTTGTCACGCGCGTCGAGGACGGCATCGAGCTCGTCGAGCTCGAAGCGGAGCGCCAGCGCCGCGGCAGCGCGGGCATCGTCTGGGTAGCGCATGAATACCGTTACATGCCGCCTGTTGCGGAAGCGATACGCATGACGCAGGAAGGGGCCGCCGGCCGGGTCCAGCTCGTGACCATCCGCGAGCATCGCGAGCCCTTCTATCCGAAAGTCGGCGACTGGAATCGCTTCAACGCGAATACCGGCGGCACGCTGGTCGAGAAGTGCTGTCACTACTTCAACCTGATGGACCTGATCCTGGGCGAGCATCCGGTGCGCGTATTCGCGTCGGGAGCCCAGCGTGTCAACCACCTCGACGAGGACTACGATGGCCGCAAGCCCGACATCCTCGACAGCGCGTACGTGATCGTCGAGTACCCGAGCGGTGCGCGTGCCATGCTCGAGCTCTGCATGTTCGCGGAGAATTCCGTCGACACCGAGCACCTCACGATCGTCGGCGACGAGGGCAAGATCGAGTCCCTGCTCCCCTCGCTCACGCTGCGGCATGGCAAGCGTGACGACTGGGGACGCCGCGATGTATGGGGCCAGGCATCGGGGACTGGGCGCGGCGTTTCCGTTCGCCGCGTATGGGACACGAATATCCGTTATGCCGGCCAGCACTTCGGCGCGTCGTACATCGAGCACCTTCGTTTCGCGGCCGCGGTTCGCGACGGCAAGGCCGCCGAGATTCCGCTCACGGAAGGCCTGCGCGCCGTCGCGGTGGGTCTTGCGGCGCACCGCAGCATCGACCAGGGCAGACCGGTCGCGCTCAGCGAAATCCTGCCCGCCGGCTGGTAACCACGAGCATCGAGGTCAACGATGGCCTATGCCACCTATCCTTCGCTGCAAGACCGCGTCGTGTTCATCTCCGGTGGCAGCTCCGGCATCGGCGCCGAGCTCGTGCGGGCGTTCGCCGCGCAGGGCGCGCATGTCGCGTTTTGCGGCACGAAGGCCGACGGCGGCGCCCGGCTGATCGAGGAAGTCGTTCGCGACGGCCATCCGCAGCCTTGGTATCGAGCGTGCGATGTCCGCGACACCCACGCTTATCAGCAGCTCCTGACCGAGGCAGCAGCCGAGTTGGGCGCCATCCGTGTGCTGGTCAACAATGCCGGGCGCGACGATCGCCACGCCATGGAGGATGTGACACCACAGATGTGGGACGACCGCATCGCGCTCAACCTCAAGCATTATTTCTTCGCGATCCAGGCCGTCGCGCCGGGCATGGCCGCCGCGGGCGGCGGCGTCGTGATCAACATGGGATCGGTCAGCTGGATGCGCGGCCGCCCCAATCTCGTCGGCTACACGACGGCGAAGGCGGGCATCCTCGGCCTCACGCGCACGCTGGCGCGGGAGCTTGGCCCGCGCAACATCCGTGTGAACGCGGTCGTTCCCGGCGCGATCGTAACGGACCGGCAGACGACGCTGCACCGCGACGCCGAGGCCGATCGCCAGTTCCTCGACGCGCAATGCCTCAAGGTGCGGCTCGATCCCGGCCACGTGGCACGCGCCACACTCTTTCTGGCCGCGGACGACAGCGACGGGATGACCGGACAGCATGTGCTGGTCGATGCAGGGATTGCGCAAGTCTCGGTTGTCACCTGAGCGCGTGCAGGGCTAATCGTGAAATAGCTCGCGGACGGTACGCCGCAGCCAGATGCTGCCCTCGTCTTCGTGCGCGCGACGATGCCAGTGCTGCCTTACGTCGAACGGCGGCGGCTGCATCGGCGGCTCCAGCATGCGGACGCCTGCGAGCCGCGTGAACACGATGCCGACGTCACGCGGCACGGTCGCGATGAGGTCGGTTGTCGCGATCACCGTCAGCAAGCTTGTGAAGTGCGCGAGGTCGGCGGCGATCCGCCGCTCGATACGGCGCTTTTCCATGAATCTGTCGAAGATGTGGGTGCGACCGGCGGGGTGGACCACTGCATGCGCCTCGCGCAGGAACTGTGCGCTCGTCACCGCCTGGCCGACGCGCGGATGATCCGCGCGAACGATGCACACGAACGTGTTTCGAAAGAGCCGCTGCTGATAGAAGCCGGGGCGAGCGAGATCGGGAAAGTACCCGACCGCGAGATCCGCCATGCCCTCTTCGAGCGCTCCGGCCGCGTGTGGGGACGGGATGCTGACGGTGCGCCAGGTGACGTTCGGCGCTGCCGAAGCGCCATGTCGAAGGAGCTTGGGCAGGAAGACAGCTTCGCCGATGTCCGGCGTGATAATGGTGAAGGTTCGGACCGCACGCGACGCGTCGAACGCCGGCGCATTCAAGATCTCCGATGAAACGGCTCGCAGTACGCGCTGCACCGGTTCCGCGAGTTGTTCCGCGCGCGGCGTCGGCCGCATGCCGCGGCCGGTGCGGACGAAGAGCGGGTCGTTGAATTGCGCGCGCAGCTTGGCGAGCGCCGCGCTCATCGCGGGCTGGCTCAAGCCGAGCGAAATGCCGGCCTGCGTGACGTTGCGGTGTTCCGCCAAGGCGGCGAACACGGTCAGAAGGTTGAGGTCGGTCTTCCCCGCGCTCACGGCGATATCCATTTTGTGAATATCGATCATAGCCTAAATCGTCTATTCGGATTCCGCCAGGCGCGTAGTGTCCTGCGCTGACGCGCCGTTGTGATCGCGGCGCTCAGGTGACGAAGACGGGGCCATCTGCATGCACGGCACGAGGCCGCCGGCTTCGTCGCCGGATGAACATCGACAGGATGAACACATGAGCTCGAGCCAAGTTGCGTCTTTGCGGAGCGTCGCCATGTATGTGCCCGACATCGAGGCGGCCGAGATCTTCTATACGCGCGTGTGGCGGCTGGATGTGGTCGACCGCGCACCCGATTCCATCTACTTGCGCGGCACCGGCGCAGACCACCATCTCGTCTCGTTTCACCGGGGCGAGCGCACCGCGATCCGCGACGTCACGTTTCGGGCCCGGACTGTCGACGCGCTGGATGCCATCGTCGGCGGGGCGCAGGCGGCCGGCGGCAGCATCGTCCAGGCGCCCTCGGCCGTGAGCGAGCCGGGCGGTGGTGTGGCCGTGACAATTCGCGATCCCGACGGCCGCGTGCTGCGTGTCGTGCACGGCGATGCACGGAACGCGCCGACTCCCAATGCCAAGGACCATCCGATTCGCCTCGCCCACGTCGTTCTCAACAGTCACGACGTGTCGGCGACGCAGCGGTTCTTCGAGGCGGCGCTCGACTTCAGGCTCGTCGATCGCACGCGCATCATGGCGTTCCTCAACTGCGACCGCGACCATCACACGGTGGCGCTGGGGGATGCGGAGGAAGACAGCCTCAACCACATTGCGTTCGTGATGCCGGACCTCGAATCGGTGATGCGTGGCGGCGGACGGATGCGCGATGCCGGTCACCCGATCGAGTGGGGACCGGGCCGGCATGGGCCGGGCAACAATGCGTTCAACTACTTCATCGATCCGTTCGGTGTCGTCATCGAGTACACGGCGGAGATCGAGCAGATCGACGACAGCTACAGAGTCGGCGGCCCGGACGACTGGAAGTGGCCGGCGGGTCGCGTCGACCAATGGGGCATCGCAACGCCTCCTTCGCCACGCCTGAAGCAGGCGCAGAAGCAGATCTTCTTCGCGGAGCCATGACCGACCCAGCCTTCGATGTTGCGGTGGTCGGCTTCGGCCCCGCCGGCGCCACTCTGGCCAACCTGCTCGGCAAGGCCGGCGTGCGCACGCTCGTGATCGACAAGTCGCGCGACGTCTACGACATGCCGCGTGCATTCGCGATCGATCACGAGATCATGCGCGTGTTCCAGAACATCGGCATCGCCGAAGCGGTTGCGCCGCATACCAGCCCGTTCACGGCCTCCGAGTACTACGGTGCAAACGGCCAGCTCATCAAGCGATTGGGCAGCATCGCGCCGCCCTACCCGCTCGGCTGGGCACCCAACATGGTGTTCACCCAGCCGCCGGTGGAAGCGGCGCTGCGCGCGCACGCCGCACGATGGCCGTCCGTAACGATCGAGCTCGGGACCGAGTTGAAGGGACTCGCCCAATCGAGCGATCGTGCAACTCTCGACCTCGTGCGCGACGACGGCAACAAGCGATCCGTCGACGCACGCTATGCCGTGGGATGCGACGGCGCGTGGAGCACGGTACGCACGCTGAGCGATCTCTCTTATCTCGACCTCCAATTCGACGAGCCGTGGCTGGTGGTAGACCTCAAGGTGAGCGAACACGGGCTGGCAAAACTGCCCGACGTGAGCATCCAGTATTGCGATCCGCAACGGCCGGCCACCTATCTCATCGGCCCGGGCAACCATCGGCGATGGGAGATCATGGTGCTGCCGGGGGAAGATCGCCGCGAGATGGAGAAGGACGAGCACGTGTGGCGCTTGCTCTCCCCCTGGCTCTCACCGGCAGACGCCGCGCTATGGCGGTGTGCGAGCTACCAGTTCCACGCGCTGGTGGCCGAGCAATGGCGCAAAGGTCGCGTGCTCATCGCGGGCGATGCCGCACACCAGCAACCGCCTTTCACCGGCCAGGGCATGTGCCAGGGCGTACGCGATGTCACGAACCTCGCATGGAAGCTGGTACGTGTCCTCCGCGGAAGTTCAGCCGGCGCACTGCTCGACACGTACACGCTCGAGCGCCGGGAGCACGTGAAGCGGCTGACAACCGTCATCAAGGGCATCGGCCGCCTGATCTGCGAGCGCGACCCTGTTGCGGCGAGCGCCCGCGACGAGCGACTGCTCGCCGAAGCCGGCGGCAAGGTGAAGACACAACCGCGGCAAGACCTGATTCCGCCGCTCGTTGAAGGGCTCTTGTCGCCCGTCGCCCACCGGGCCAATGGAACCATCTTCCCGCAGCCGCGCGTCGAGCACGGCGGCAAGCCGGTGCTGCTCGACGACATGACGGGAACGGGATTTCGCATCGTGACGAACGACGCGCGGCTCGCTGGCGTACCGCGACCAGCGGACGTGGCGCTCATCGTGATCGACGACGCACCGCGCAGCAATGGCGCACTGCACGTGCGCGAAACGGAAGGTGTCGTCGCGGCCTGGTTCGAGCGATTCGGTTGCAAGGCGGCCATCGTGAGGCCGGATCACTATGTCTATGGCGTCGCGGACGACGCGACGCAACTCGCGAGTCGATTGAGCGCCCTGTCGGCGGCCATCGCCTGACCGACCCACATTCAAACGGAGGACACGTGAAGCTCGCATCATTCGAGATCGCCAACGCACCCACCTACGGCATCGTCACCGAGAGCGGGGTCGTCGATCTCGGCAAACGCATCGGAGATCGTTTTCCAGACCTCAAGGCGCTGCTCGGGGCCAACGTACGCGACGTCGTCGCGCCGTTTGCGGCAACGTCGCCTGACGCGCCGCTCGATGCAGTGCAGTGGCGGCCAGTCATTCCGAACCCCGGCAAGATCTTCTGCATCGGGCACAACTACGAAGAGCACCGCCTCGAGACGCAGCGCGAGAAGACCGCCTACCCCTCGGTGTTCGTCCGCTTTCCCGAAAGCCTCACCGGACATGCGCGGCCCCTGCTGTGTCCGCGCGAATCCACGAGCTTCGATTACGAGGGCGAGATCGCGCTCGTCATCGGCAAGCCCGGCCGACGCATCGCAGAGGCGGACGCCTGGAATCACGTCGCCGGCTACACGTGCTTCAACGAGGGCTCGGTTCGCGATTGGCAGAAGCATACGGGGCAGTTCACACCCGGCAAGAACTTCGTGGAAACGGGCGCGTTCGGCCCGTGGATGGTTACCGCCGACGAGCTGCCGCCGGGGACGGTCATGTCGCTCACGACGCGCTTGAATGGACAGGTGATGCAAAAGGCCACCACGGAGATGCTCATCTTCAGCATGCCTCGTCTCATCGCGTACTGCTCGACATTCGTGCCGCTTGCAATCGGCGACGTGATCGTCACCGGGACGCCCGGAGGTGTCGGCGCGCGGAGAAACCCGCCCGTCTTCATGAAGCCCGGCGACGTGGTCGAAGTCGAGGTCGACCGTATTGGAACCCTGCGCAACGTCGTGGCTATCGGCTGACGTTGCGCTCACGCGAAGGAAGCAAAGAATGAAAGTTCTCCTGTACGTGCTGGCGCTCGCCGCCATTGCGGGCAGCGCCACCGCGCAAACCTATCCCGACAAGCCCATCCGCCTCGTGCTGTCGCAACCGGCGGGGTCTGGCCCGGACAACGTCGGTCGGATCATCAGCGATCGCCTCACGAAGCAAATGGGCCAGCCGGTCGTCGTCGACAACAAGCCGGGCGGCCAGAACCAGATCGGCGCGCAGAACGCCGCGCGCTCCGCACCCGACGGCTACACGCTGTATCTCGGGACCACGGCAGCGCTCGTCACGAACGCATACCTCTTCAAGTCGCTTTCGTACGATCCGCTCAAGGACTTCACCCCCGTAGGCTTCATCGGGAAGAGCCCGTTCGCGGTGCTTGTCGAGGCGAGCTCACCCATCACGTCGTTCCAGGACTTCATTGCGCGTGCAAAGGCAAAGCCTGGGGAGCTGTCGATTGCAAACGAAGGGCCCAAGACGTTCAGCGGCATGATTGGACGGCTCATCGTGTCGCGCGCGAAGATCGACGCCACGCTCGTGCCTTACGTTTCAGTCGGCGCCGCCATCCAGGACACGCTGGGCGGAAGGGTGAGCGTTCTCGTCGCCGACGTCGCCTCGACGGCGCAGTTCGTGAAGCAAGGCCGCCTGCGCATGCTGGCCGTCACGTCGGGACAGCGTATCGAGGGCTGGAAGCAGGTGGAGACCGTCGCCGAGACGTTGCCCGGGTTCGACATGGTCGGCTGGATGGCGCTCGTGGCGCCCGCCGGCACGCCGCCGGCCATCGTGAGCCGAGTGAATGCCGAGCTCGACAAGGCGTTGCGCGACAAGGACGCTGCCGACAAGATCCACAACGTCGGGCCGGTCACCGAAGGCGCGGGTTCGCCGGCGCAGCTCGGTGAATTTCTCGCGGCGGAACATCGGCAGTGGGCGCAGATCACGAAGGAAATTGGCGTGCTGCCGGAGTAAGCGGTGCAAGCAACGACAGGAAGCGCGCGCTGCGCCTGTGGTGTCGACCTGCACGCGCACGTGGTGCCGGAGAACTTTCCGACGTACATCGGAAGGAAGGCGCCCGCTGATTGGCCGTCGATGGCGCCTGCCCACGATTGCCATCGCAGCGTCATGATCTCGGGGAAGCTGTACCGCACGGTGTCCGACCGCTGCTGGAACACGGCCAAGCGGCTGACCGACCTCCAGGAGATGGGCCTTGCGCTTCAGGTCGTCTCTCCGATGCCCGAGTTGCTGTCGTACTGGATGCCCTCCGCGGATGCGCAACAGCTGCTGCGTTTCACCAACGACGAAATCGCCCGCATGGCGGACGAGAGTGGCGGCCGCATTACGGGACTCGGTGCAGTGCCGCTGCAGGATTTGGAACTCGCACTGCGAGAGCTCGAGTATGTGGTGTCCGCGCTCAGGTTTCCGGGTGTCGAAATCGGCAGCAACGTCAACGGCGACCCGGTCGGCCACCCGAAGTTCGATCCTTTCTTCGAGGCGTGCGAGGCGCTCGGCGCGTGTGTGTTCGTGCACGCGTTACGGCCGGCGGGCATGGAACGACTGGTCGGGCCCGCCGCGTTGCAGCAGGTAATCGCGTACCCGACCGACGTCGGCCTCGCCGCGGCATCGGTCATCACGTCCAACCTGCTGGTACGCCGCCCGAAGTTGCGCGTTGCGTTCAGCCACGGCGGTGGCACGCTGGCCTCGCTGTTACCTCGGCTCGAGCAGGGCCGGGACGTGTTCGCACCGCTCAAGGAAGCGATCACCGAATCGCCGCGCGCGCAGGCGCGCCGGCTGTTTTACGACACGCTCGTGTTCGACACGCCAACGTTGCGGCATCTGGCCGACACGTTCGGCGCGCGGCAGCTCTTCATCGGGACCGACTATCCCTTCAACTTCCACGATCCCACGCCTGTGCAGCGCATCGAGCAGGCAGGCTTCGACGAGACCACCGCACTGGACCTGATCTGCCACAATGCCGAGCGGTTCCTCGGACGCGCCCTGCATACGGTGAAATGAATGATCACAAGGAGAGCACGATGAGCAAACTCGCCACATGGATGACCTGCGTGCTGCTGGCCGCGTGCGCCTCGACCACGGGCGGTCCACCGGCCCCTGGGAGCACCGCGTTCACGCTTTGGACGCCGGGCCTGCGCGACAACGCAGTGCTCGACACCCGCTACAGCGGCAACATTCGCACCAACCCGAACTGCATCGGTGAGAACAGTGCCCCTGCGCTCGCCTGGGCGAACGTCCCCGCCGGGACGAAATCCATCGCCATCGTCGTTCACGACCAGCAGGGTCGCAACGGCCTCGGCGCGGTGCATTGGGTTGCGTACGGCATCGATCCGGCTCTGGGCGGCTTTGCCGAGAACGAGATCGGCCTCCCGACGACCAAGGTCATTGCGGGACGATCGACGGTGAACACGCCGACCTACTTCGGTCCCTGCCCGCCGCCGAATACCGGGCAGCACTACTACGTGTTCACGGCCATCGCGACGGACCTCGAACGCGGCGCGCTGCCCCCGGATCTTTCAATGGCGGAGTTGCTCGCGCGACTGGACGGCGGTCATGCCAAGGGCGCTGCGAGCACCGTGTTGCGCTACGGACGCTGAGTCGCTCTCGAACGGGAGGCACGCGACGTTCGGGTATCTACAGAGCCTCTGGAGTTGGCAAAGCTGATACGCAGGATTCCCGAACTTGTTGCGATTGTTGAACACCCGGCGGCCTCGAGCTCAGCGACAGTCGTCTCGAGACGCGACACTTGCGTGCAGTGCTTTTCCTGAACCGACCGACGGTGCCGTTGCCCGTTCATGCCACTTAGGAGAACCGACATCATGAAGCCAGGCAACCGACGCTCGCTATTGCCGCGGTCTGCTAATGTTCCGGCGCTCCTCACCGCCGCTTCACTGTGCCTCACAGTTGCTGCTCATGCCGCGCCGGCGATCCCCGACCCCTGCAAGCTCGTCACGGTGGCGGAGATGCAGCAGATCGTGGGGCCATTGAAGGGTGCGCCCGAGGGCACCGATCCCAAGTCCGGCGAGATTTCGTGCGGCTATGTACCGTCCAAGGGACCGAGCTTCGTCGACATCGCGCTGCACGACGGCGATCTGGCGGCGTGGAAGAAGCGCAACGGCGGCAAGAATCCGGTGGCGCTGCCCGAATTCGGAAACGACGCGTTCGTGAACCCCGACTTCAACGACTGGGCGGATCTGTACGCGAAGAAGGGGAACGTGGTCCTGCGAGTGACGATGCCCAAAGGCCCGCAGTCCATCGAAGCGGTCAAGGCGATCGCGCGCAAGGCACTGGCGCGCATGGAGTGACCGGCGGTTCCGGCTCCCGCAGTGGAAGCACGATCTATCGGGATTGAAGTCTCTTGCTAGCCGCGCGATGAGCGAGTGGTGTCGTCAAGCAGGCCCGACGCTCCCGGTCACGCGTTCGCTATTGCGTGATGTTGCCGTCAGCGATGACCTTCTTCCAACGTGCGTACTCGTCAGCCTGAAACTTCGCGAACTCCGCGGGGGTGTTGGCGACGATCTCGAAGCCTTGTTCGGTCAGCTTGGACCGAAGCACGGGATCGGCGAGTGCCTTGACGAGGGCCCCGTGCAGCTTGGCGCTCACGTCGGCGGGCAGTCCCTTTGGCGCCGCGACCGCTTGCCAGGAGTAAACGTCGACGTTCTTCACGCCAGCCTCGGCCAGCGTTGGGACGTCCGGCATGAGCGGGGATCGCGCCTTGCTGGTCACGGCGAGCGCGCGCAGCTTGCCGCCCTTCACCTGCGACACGATGGCGTTGATGTTCTGGAACGACGCGTCGACCTGGCCACCCATGAGGTCTGAAATCGCCGGCGCGCCGCCTTTATAGGGCACGTGCAGGCCCTTGGTTTCGGTCTGCTGCCAGAACAGCTCGGCGGTGAGGTGATCGGACGATCCGGCCCCCGATGTTGCGAAGCTCATCTTGCCGGGCTCCTTCTTCAACGCGGCGATCACGTCGGCCACCGACTTGTATGGAGACGCCGTAGGCACGACCAGGACATTCGGCGCTTGTACCGCGACCATGAGGAGGTCGAAATCCTTGCCGGGGTCGTACGGAAGGTCCTTCATGAGGTGCGGGACGATGACGAACGGACCGAGCGAGGACACGAACAGCGTGTAGCCGTCGGGCGCTGCACGCTTGACGGCCGTGGCGCCGATGCTCCCCGTTGCGCCTGCCTTGTTCTCCACCACGAAGGGCTGGCCGAGCTGCTTTTGCAGGTCTGCGGCGAGCGCGCGGGCGATCACATCCGTCGAGCCGCCGGGCGGGAACGGAACGATCACCGTCACCGGCTTGTCGGGATACGCCGCGACGGCTGTTCCCGCGGCGACTGTCAGAAGTACAGCTGCGAGAATGGCTTCGAAAATCTTGCGCACGACGGGCTCCTCCATATTTTTTCGCAGCGTAGCACGGCGTGGTGGATGAGAGATTTTCGCAGTCCGTGGCGACCCGTCATAGGTTTGACGCCTTGTGAGCTCGGCCTCCGACGAGTGCCATCGCAGAGACAGGCGCGGCAGCTCGCCGTCGCAAACAGCGCCTTGAGCTCGTGGGGCGTCACGTGCTTCACCTGCGCAAGCCACCAGTCAAAAGCGCGTCGCCATAGCGGCGCCGACACTTCCGAGGCGATGGGAACGGACGGCGTCTGCAAACTCCTAACGGTTCGACCGAGCACCGGCATGGCAGGCGCTCCCCTTTCAGGTCACCCGAACTCGTCGACGTATTTGCGACACATTCAGTCACAGTTACGGCGCAACCAATCTGAGGTCGTCACCGGCAAGGTACGCACGAATCTCGTTCGGCTACGGGGGAACGGGGCTTGTACTCGATTGCCCAATCCTCTTGCACGCGTTGCCGACGTCACGGGGCGCTGAGCGCGAACGCGCGCGGAGACACGCGGACGGGCAGGACGTAACCTTCGTCGCCCGCGGTCGCGAAGCGAAAGGGCACGGTGTCGAGGTGCGGCGAACTCGCGTCGGCGACGCCGCGACGGCGGAAATACTCTCCGATGTGGAAGACAACCTCGTACTCGCCGTCCGCAAGAGGCTCCGTTGCCAGTACCGGCGCATCGACCACGCCGTTCTCGTCGACCACGCCGCCGCAAATCTTCCGGGCACGCGCACCCAGCGTGAATACATCGACACGCATACCGGTTGCGGCGCAATCGCTCATGGCATCGAGCACTTCGATGCGCAGCCGTCGCGGCCTAGAACTCAACGTCCACTCCGCCGATGCCTGCAAATGTCGCTCTTACTCGAGTATGCGCGGCGACGAATCGCATCCCGGTCCACGAACCCGTCGTCACGATGTCGCCGCGACGCAGGCCTCCGCTGCGTGCCGCCGCGTGATTGGCAAGCCAGGCGAGCAAGGACAGCACATCGCCCGCAGGATTGCTGCCGCGGCCTTCGAGGACGTCGACGCCGTCGATGTGCAGCGCAACCCGCTGGGTCGACGACTCGAATGCTTGCGGCAACGCCACGCCATCGTCGACGACGAGCGCGCCGTTGCTCTGAAAATCGGCGAGCAACGACAACGCGTCCACGGCGCCGATATCGAGGAATCGGGAATCCACCACTTCGATGGCGGTATGCACGGTGGCCACCGCGGCGCGCACGTCGGCTGCACAATACGGTTGCGGCCGCGGGAGTAAGTCGCGCGACAACGTGAACGCAAGCTCCGCCTCGACGCCGTTCACCGCGAATCGCCCGCAAGCGAATCGCTGCGGCGATCGGAGAATGAGATTAGCCGGCAAAGGCGCGCAGGTCGGCTCGGCGGAGGGGCTCTTCGCGCCGACCTTCCATCCGCGGATCGGGCCGAGCATGGCAGCGACGGCATCCTGGATGGCGTACGCGTCGTGGATCGTTCGCGGGCGCGCGTCGTCCGGCAGTTCCGTCAGGCGTCGCCCATCGCGCCGGGCAGCCATCAGAAGCTCCGCGGCCGTGCTCACAGGGGAGGCCAACGGCTCGCCCATGGCGCCGCGGCTTCGAATTCGCCCGCCAGCACGCAAAGCCTTTCGTCGTGCCCCGGCGGCGCGATGAGTTGGAAGCCGATGGGCAGTCCCGGCGCCGAAGGCTCGCACGGCAGGCTGACCGCGGCACAGCCCGCTGCATTGACGAACGCGGTATACACCGCGTGGCCGCGAGGCCCTGCTTCCCTGCCCGCGATCGTGGACGGATACACTTCATGCGCAGGCCACGGCAGTGCCGCCGCGGACGGTGTAAGCATGACGTCGTACTGCGCAAATATCTCACCGAGTCGCTCGCGCAGATGCGCAATTTCCGCAAGGGTGTGAAACAAGTCCGCGGCGGTCGCCCGCGAGCCTTCCGCTGCCATGTCAACGAGGCGCTTCGACGCAAGCTCGCCAAAGCGCGGGAGTGGCGCCACGAGCGCCGCCAGCCCCGACTGCCCCAAGAGCGGCCAGGCCTCGTTCACCGCCTCGAAGTCGAAGGGCACGGGCGCCTCGACGACAATATGCCCGAGCTCCGCGAAAACGCGAGACGCTTGCGCGGCGCTGTATTCGATTTCGGGATCCAATGGCGAGTTGCCGAACCGCGGAACATAAAGGACGCGGCATGGCTTTCGGCCAGGCACACGCCACGGTGTTGCTGCGAATGGTTCCGATGCGGGATCGCGTGCATCCGGCAAGGCGATAGCTTCCAGCAATAGTCTCGCATCGCGCGTAGTCCGCGCGATCACGCCCGCGACTTCGTAGTCGAGCAGGATTTGCGGCAACCCGTCGGCACGCGCGACGCGTCCGCGCGAGGGCTTGAACCCGACCAATCCCGTATGCGAGGCCGGACGGCGAATGGAACCGCCCCCGTCGGTGGCGAGCGCGAGCGGTGACATGCCCACCGCCACCGAGGCAACCGCACCGCCGCTCGAGCCGCCGGGTGTCAGTCGCAGGTCCCACGGATTTCGTGTCGTGCCAAACAGCGCGTTGTCGGTGTAGCCATGCAGCGTGAATTCGGGCACGTTCGTCTTGCCGAGAATGACCATGCCGGCGGCGCGTGCACGCGCGACGGGCAATTCGTCGACAGCCGGTACGAAGTCCGCATATAAGCGACTCCCCCACGTCGTGCGCATGCCGCGCACGTTGATGTTGTCCTTCACGGTCAAGGGCACGCCGTCGAGCGGGCCGCGCGCATTACCCGCGTGCCACCGTTTCTCGCTCGCAGTCGCTGCCGTTCGAGCACCCTCCGCGTCGAGCGTGACGATGGCATTGAGCGACGTGTTGGTCTGCGCCGTCCGCGCGAGCACCGACTCCAGAACCTCCACGGGCGAGAAGCTACGGGATGCGTAGCCTTCGGCCAGGTCGGCGGCGGAGAGCCGCCACAGATCCGTCCCGGGCTCCGCCATCACATCTTCGACGGGAGCCACGTTGCAAGCCCCGGCAACGCCATCAACAAGAGGGTGAACAGGATCATGATCGCCGCATACGGAAGCGCGCCCCAGATGGCGTCCTGAATGCCGCCCTTGTCTGGTCGGATGCCGTGCACGACAAACAGATTCATGCCAACCGGCGGCGTGATCATGCCGAGCTCGCACATCAGCACGATGTAGATGCCGAACCAGATGGGATCGACACCGAGCGCCGTGACGATCGGATAGGTGATCGGGATCGTTGCGACCTGCATCGACAGCACGTCCATGAACATGCCGAGGATCAAGTAGAACAACGTGAGCGCGAGCAACATCGCCGTGGCCGACAGCCCGTAAGACGTCACCCACTTGGTGATCGCGTCGGCGATCCCCGTGAGTCCGATGGTCAGGTTCAGGATGAACGCCGCGACGATGATCAGCATGATCATGCCGCTGATGCGCGCGGTCTGCAGGAAGCAGGTCTCCAGCACCTCGCGGTTGAGCCGTCCTGCGCGCCAGACGAAGAACAACGCAACCACCACACCCAGCGCTGCCGACTCGGTCGCAGTGGCGATCCCGAGGTAAAGGCTGCCCATCACGATGCCGAAGACGACGAGCGGTGGCACGAGGAACGTCAGCGTGCGCAGTCGATCGACCAGCGGGAGCTTCGCCTCGCGCTTGCCCGTGCCGCTGATCACCGAGCTTGCATAGATGTAGACCATGAAGGACAGGGTCAGCAGGATGCCAGGGACGATGCCGGCGATGAAGAGCTTGCCGATCGAGTTGTTGGTCAGCGACCCGTACACGATCATGTTGATCGACGGCGGGATCAGGATGCCGAGCGTGCCGCCCGCCGCCAGCGTCCCCAGGGAGGCGCGCATCGAGTAGCCGCGCGCGTATAACGGCGGCAGCGCGACGGTGCCGATCGTGGCGGCTGTGGCGACGGAGGACCCGGACGTTGCCGCGAACAACGCGCACGCTCCGATGTTGGTGTGCAGCAGGCCCCCTGGCAGCCCTCCCAGCCACGCCGACAGCGCCGTGTACATACGGTCGGCGATGCCTGAGCGCAGCAGGAGCTCGCCGAGCAGCACGAACAGCGGGACGCAGGTAAGCAGGTTCTCGTTGAGCGTGCCCCACACCACGGGTGCGATCGAGTCGATGAACGGCCCGCCGAATGCAGCGATCCCGCCGATGATGCCGACTGCCGCCATCGACACGGCGATCGGCATGCCGACGAGCATCGTCGCCAGCATCAGCAGGAAAATGAGGATAGCTGGAACGGCGATCGTCATGCGGCCTCCCGCGTACCGGCCGTGAATTCCGCGGACGGGGGCATCGCAACCTGGGTGCCGCCCCTATGCGCGAAGTCCTCGAGCTCTTCCCTCACCTCCTCCTTCGCGCTCTTCGGCTGGAAATCGCGGTCGATCGTGTCGATGTCGCCGCGAATGAGCAACCAGACGGCGCGCGATGCATAGCCGACCGCAAGCAGCGCGAACACGACGAGACCGGCGTACCACACGCCCTGCGGCCAGATCAGCGGCGTCTGCCACGGTGTGGGCGCCGTGCTGCGATACGCGAGCGTATCGGCGACAACCTTGAATGCGACGAACGCGAGCAGCACCGCGAAAGCCGCGAGAAGCACGTACGACAGCACGTTCAGCCACGCCTGCAGTCGCTTGGGAAAGCGCTCGTGGAACACGTCGACGCGGATGTGATTGCGGCCGATCAGTGCGAGTGAGAATGCGATCACCGAGCCCGCAGCGAGCGCATACCCACCGAGTTCGTCGGCGCCCTGGATCGAGTAGTTCAACAGCTTGCGGGCGAGCGTCTCGATACTCACCACGATCGAAAGCGCGACGAAGATCGCACCGAAGGCCCAAGCCAGCACTCTTTGCACGCGGTTCATGACGGGGACCTCCAGGTGCGGATCAAATTACTTCACACCGATCGCGTTGCCGACCGTCGCCTTCCACTTCTGCGAGCAGCCCGGACTGGTCTGGTCGCAGACCTCCGCCCACGCCGGCAGCGAGATGTCGCGCACCGCACCCTTCACGAGCTCGATGTCTGCCTTGGTCACCGGCACGTCGACGAGCTTGAACTTCTTCCCGGTCGTGCAGGGTTCACGGCCGACGTTGCAGTTGACCGCGTCAACGAACAGCTCTTCGGAATACTTCCATACGTCCTCCGTCTGCGCGTCGAACGCCGCCTGCAGCTTGGCCTGTTGATCGGGCTTGAGCTGGTTCCACGCCTTGAGCGTGATCGCGTAGCCATTGAGGGCGATCTGGAAAGCGATCGGCAGCTGATGCGTCGACACCTCGGGCCATCCTGCCGAGTTCGCCGAACTCGCGCCGGTGATCGCGCAATCGACGACGCCAAGCGACAACGACTGGTGGGTCTCGGGAAACGACAGCGCGACCGGCGTGCCGCCGAGCGAGGAGATGAATTTCGCAAGGCTCTGGTCGTAGACGCGGACCTTCAGGCCCTTGACATCGGCGAGCTTGGTGATCGGCTTCTTGCAGAAGAGCACCTGCGGCCCGAACGGCCAAAGGCCGAGAAGCTTGACCCCGAACTGTTTCTGAAGGCGCTCGTCGAGTGGCTGGAACCACGCCTTGGCGGACTGGCGGCCGGTTGCGTAGTCCGGGTTTTGCCCGACGAGGTCGAGACCGAGCAGCATCGGCTCGTCACGCGAATTCTGCGACACACGCAGCGAAACGATCTCGAACAGGCCGGACTTCATCATCCGGAGCTGCTCCGTGTCCTTCACGCCGAGCGTGTCGATGGGCTTGTAATCGACCACGATGGGCAGTCCTGTCTTCTGCGCGAGCGTTTCGAAGAACGGCTGCTCCTTGTTCTTCTGGATGAGTCCGGTCGCCAATGGTTGCCCGATCGCCTTGAGCGTGATCTTGTCTTGTGCCACGGCGGGCGTGGCCAGCAACGCGACGGCTGCGAACAGTGCGGGAATCGACTTCTTCATGCTGCTTCTCCTGGACGAGGAATGGCGTGCTTACCGCGCTTCACGCGGCTTCTGTTTCGGGTTTCGCAGTGGCGGCAGGCACCGCGCTCGCGAGAAAATCGATGGCCGCTCGCACGCCGTTGGGTTGATGTGGCACGCCGGCGGCCTGCAAGCCAATCTCGACGCCCGCAAGCGTGCCCATGAGCATCAAGTCGTTGAAGTCGCCCAAGTGGCCGATGCGAAACACTTTGCCCGCCAGTTTGCCGAGGCCGGCACCAAGCGACATGTCGCAACGATCAAGGATCACCTGGCGCAGACGGTCGGCATCGTGATCGGCCGGCATGACAACCGCGGTGAGCGAGTTGCTGTACTCGTGCGGGTTCGAACACAGGATGCCGAGGCCCCATCCGCGCACCGCCCGGCGCGCGGCTTCGCCGTGGCGGGCATGACGCGCGAACACGTTCTCGAGTCCTTCCTCCTCCAGCATCGCGATCGCCTCACGCAGCCCGAACAGAAGATTCGTGCCCGGTGTGTAGGGGAAGAAGCCAGTCGGGTTGTGCTTGTGCATCTCCGACCAGTCCCAATACGACCGCATCAGTGTGTTGCTCCGCGATTCGGCAAACGCCTTGTCCGAGACCGCGTTGAACGAAAGCCCGGGCGGGAGCATGAGTCCCTTCTGCGATCCGGCGACCGTGACGTCCACACCCCACTCGTCGTGACGATAATCGATGGAGCCGAGCGAGGAAATCGTGTCCACCATGAGCAGCGCCGGGTGCTTCGCCGCGTCGATCGCGCGGCGCACGAGCGGAATACGGCTCGCCACGCCTGTCGACGTCTCGTTGTGAACAACGAGGACAGCCTTGATGCGACGCTCCCGATCGTCGCCCAGCCGTTGGGCAACCACGTCGGGGTCGACGCCCTGTCGCCAGTCTCCCGGCACGAAGTCGACGTCGATGCCGAAGCGCGCTGCCATCGCGCGCCACAGCGACGCGAAGTGGCCCGTCTCGAACATGAGCACGCGGTCGCCGGCCGACAACGTGTTGACGAGCGCGGCCTCCCACGCCCCCGTGCCCGACGCGGGATAGATGAACACGTGGCTGCGGGTCTTGAAGATGCGCTGCATGCCCTCGAGCACGTCGCGACCCAACCGCGCGAAAGCGCGGCTTCGATGGTCGATGGTCGGACGATCGATCGCGCGTAGCACGCGATCGGGCACGTTGGTGGGACCTGGGATCTGCAGGAAGTGCCGTCCGCTGCGCAAGGCCATGTCGCGCACCTCTCATGGTGGTGTGGCGGCAGTATATGGACGCGCAACGCCGACCTGCGAAGGTTCCCGCAGGTCGGGAAAGGACGGCGGAACCCTCAGTAACTCAGGGACTTGGCGTGCGCGGCGAATGGGAAGAGCGCGGGTCGGACGCGGGCATCAGACCGCCGGTCGCCTGCGTGATCGCGCGCGCGGCGGCGACAACCTGCGGCCCGAGCTCCACGATCCTGCGCAGCGTCACGCGCACGGAAGGACCCGCAATCGAGATTGCCGCGTACGGGCGCCGGAATTCATCGAAGATCGACGCTGCGACGCATCGCAACCCGACCGCATTTTCCTCGTCGTCGATCGCATATCCGCGCGAGCGGGTCGCAGCAATTACCTCTTGCAGGGCCGTCGGGCGCGCGATTGCGTTCGCCGTGCGCCGGGGAAGCCGCTGCCGCAGCACTTCCGCGATCTCCGGTTCACTCATCGCCGACAGCAGTGCTTGTCCCATCGCCGTGCCCGGAAGCGGTGAGCGGCCGCCGGGACGCGTGATGGCGCGCATCAGCTCGCGGCTTTCCACCTGCGTCAGGAACACGACGTCGCCTTGGTCAAGCAGGCCCAGGTTGACCGTTTCACCCGTCTCATCGCGAAGCTGCCGCAAGAAAGGCAGCGCGAGCGCTGCGAAGCTGCGTCGGCGCGCGAACGCCGATCCGATGGAAAAGCAGCGCACGCCGACGAACCAAAGGCTCGTGTCGCGATTGAACTGGACGAATTGCTTTTGCTCCAGGGTGGTGAGGAGGCGGTGGGTTGTCGACGTGGACAGCCCTGCGCGCGCGGCGAGGTCGACCAGCCGATAGCCTTCGTCGTCCTCGGAGAGTATTTCGAGCAGGGCCATTGCACGTAGCAGCGATTGCACCGCGCCGTCGTGCTCGCGTGAGATGGAGTCGACGGTCGCCGCCGTGCGGGCGGCCCGGCCGGGTGTGCGAGGCATACCGATAGCATAGCTGACACCAAGTCGATCGCGCCGCGCCCAGCCACGCTTACGGCACACGCCACAAATGAAAAGGAGTCAGCCTTAGCTAACTCCTTGATTGATTTGGCGCGCCCGGCAGGATTTCGAACCCACGACCCCCTGGTTCGTAGGCGCTTCATAGGGTACTACGTAGCTGACAAATCAAGCACTTGTAGCGCTTGCCAATTACGAAATCAGTGTAGTCCAGTCACAGTTATGGCACACCCAAATCCGAGTTGGTCACAACCCAGTGAATCAAAGATAGCCGCGATAGTTTGGTTTTGCTGGCAGTCATGTGTTGCGTCTCGAGGCAGGCGTCTGCGTCTGTCGCAATTCGCGTCGCAGCATGCGGCACTCGGCAGACAGCGCCAGGAGGTTGGGATCGCGCTCCCGCTTGCGTGGATACAACAGCGTGATCACCTGTTTCGCCGCGTAGCGCCGGGCAAGCGGTATGAGCTGAATCCGCGGGCTGAAGGCGTGCCACGCGACCCGGCAACAAACTATAGCCTACCCCGCCGCTCACGAGGTTGATGAGCGAAAAAATGTCGCCCACGCGGACTGCGATCTTGGGAACGAATCCCGCCTGCGCAAACAGGTCGTTGAAGTTGGCGGCGGTCGCGAACTCGTCGTTCAGCGAGACGAATTTCTCGCTTCGCGCAGCCGCGAGGTCGATGGCAGCAATCTTTGCGTACGGCGAGCCGATGGGCGCGGCAAAGAAAATCTCGTCCTCGAAGAGGGAAACCGACAACAGTTGCCCGTCGGATTGCGTGCCGGGCAACGCGACAATGACGGCATCCAGTCGGAAGGCGTTCAGCTGCTCGAGCAACAACTGGTTGGAGCCGAGTGTAAGGTCGACGTCTAGCGCAGATTTACGCAGCTTGAGCTTGATGAGCAGTTGCGGGATCGTGCCGATGGTGAGCGAATACAAAGACCCGATCTTCAGCCGCGGTGAAGCAATGCCGCCGACTTCCCGGGTCTTGCGCAGCCCTTCTTCACATTCGTGCAGTAACCGCTCGGCATACGCGGCTAGCGTATATGCCGTCTGCAACGGAATGAGCTTTCGTCCGTCCGGCTTGAACAGGGCGCAGCGAACGCTGTCCTCGAGCGAGTGAAGCGCGCGATGCACGCTGACGACGCTCACTCCCAACGTCTCCGACGCGCGCGCCATATTGCCGGTCTTCATGAAGGCCAGGAAAACTTCGAGTTTTTTCAGCGTGACGCCCTCTTCGACGGCCATGAGGCCCCCCTCAAAAACTGATTATTAGCCCAAGAGTAACGTACTTACGCTTCGATCGATTGATACTGCTGGCCGCGCCGACTAGAGTTTGATTCACAACGGGCCGCCCACGCGGCACCCGGGCAACCACAGGAGGCGTATCCATGAAGACAGCACTGCCGACCCTCGCGCTGGCCTGCGCCGTGGCGGTTCTTGCCTGTGCGGGCAGCACGGCGACCGCTCAGACATGGCCCAACAAGACCATCACCATCATCGTGCCCTTCCCGGCCGGCGGCACGACCGACCTCATCACCCGCCCGATCGCACAGAAGCTCTCCGAAGCGTTCAAGCAGCCGGTGATCATCGACAACCGCGGCGGCGCGGGCGGCACACTCGGCGCAACCCTCGCCGCACGGGCAGCCCCAGACGGCTACACGCTGCTCGTCGGTGCGGTACATCACACGATCGCCACGACGCTCTACAAGAAGCTCCCATACAGCTTCGAGAAGGACTTCGCACCGATCACGGTGCTGGCTTTCGTGCCCAACATCGTCGTCGCCAATCCATCGGTCCAGGCGAAGAACGTGCAGGAGCTCATCGCCTTCACGAAGACCAAGCCGGGCGGCGTGACTTACGGGTCTGCCGGCAGCGGAACCTCGCACCACATGGCCGCCGAGCTGTTCAAGACGATGGCCAAGGTGGACATGCAGCACGTCCCGTACAAGGGTGGCGGACCGATGATGCAAGACCTGATGGCCGGCCAGATCGACGTCGCCTTCGAGACCGCAGCATCGGCCACGCCGCAGATCAAGAGCGGCAAGATCAAGGCGCTTGCGATCACCACGGCCAAGCGCTCGCCCGCGATGCCCGACCTGCCGACGGTCGCCGAAAGCGGACTGCCCGGCTACGAAGTGCTGACGTGGTACGGACTGCTCGCGCCCGCCGCCACGCCCAAGGAAATCGTCGCGCGCCTCCAGACCGAGGTCGCGAAGATCCTGCAGATGCCCGATATCAGGCAGCGCATCGCCGACATCTCCTCCGAGCCGGGGGGCATTCCGTCCGAGCAGTTCGCCGATCTCATCAAGAAGGAGACGGTGAAGTGGGCAAAGGTCGTGAAGGACTCCGGCGCGACCGTCGACTAGGATGACCGTGCAAACGTCCACCCGACGCCAGTGGGACCGCAAAGCGCGCAGCCGCGCGGCGCGAATTGCACGCGCTGCACCGCTCGTCGACGGCAAGCGGGTCGACGCGGCCGATGCCATCGCGCTTCTGGAGGCGGTGATCGAGCCAGGCGACCGCGTTTGCCTCGAGGGCAACAACCAGAAGCAGGCGGACTTCCTGGCGCAATGCCTGGTCGGTGTCGACACCGCAAAGGTGCACGACCTGCATCTGGTGCAATCGGTGCTCGCACTGCGCGAGCACATCGACGTCTTCGAGCGCGGCGTCGCCAGGCGGCTCGACTTTTCTTTCTCGGGACCGCAGGGTGCGCGGCTTGCGCAGCTCGTGGGCGAAGGACGCATCGAGATCGGTGCTATTCATACCTATCTCGAGCTGTTCGGGCGCTACTTCGTCGACCTGACACCGAACGTGAGCCTGATCGCCGCGCAGTCGGCCGACAGCAAAGGCAACCTGTACACGGGACCGAATACCGAGGACACGCCCGCCATCGTCGAGGCAACCGCGTTTCGCGGCGGCATCGTCATCGCGCAGGTGAACGAGATCGTGAACGCCGTGCCGCGCGTCGACGTACCGTGCGACTGGATCGACTTCGTGATCGAAGCGCCGCGGCCCCATTACATCGAGCCGCTGTTCACGCGCGACCCTGCACAGATCTCCGAAATCCAGGTGCTGATGGCGATGATGGCCATCAAGGGCATCTACGCGGAGTACGGCGTGCAGCGCTTGAACCACGGAATCGGCTTCGACACCGCGGCGATCGAGCTTCTGTTGCCGACGTACGCCGAGTCGCTCGGTCTCAACGGCAAGATCTGCCGTCATTGGGCTCTCAATCCGCACCCGACGCTGATTCCCGCCATCGAGTCCGGCTTCGTCGAGTCGGTGCATTCGTTCGGCTCCGAACTTGGCATGGAACGCTACATCGAAGCGCGTGCGGACGTCTTCTTCACGGGCCCCGACGGATCGATGCGGTCGAACCGTGCGTTTTGCCAGGCCGCCGGCCATTACGCCTGCGACCTCTTCATTGGATCGACATTGCAAATCGACCTGCAGGGCAACAGCTCGACGGCGACCAAGGGCCGCATCACGGGTTTCGGCGGCGCCCCGAACATGGGCTCCGACGCCCGCGGTCGGCGTCACGAGAGCGCCGCGTGGCTCACGGCAGGCGGCCAGGCCCGATCGACTCGCGGTACGATGCCGCGCGGACGAAAGCTCGTCGTGCAGATGGTGGAGACGTTCCGCGAGCACATGGAGCCCGCCTTCGTCGAGCGGCTCGATGCATGGGATATCGCAGAGTCCATCGGCCTCGCCAATCCGCCGGTGATGATCTATGGGGACGACGTTTCACACGTGCTGACCGAGGAAGGCATCGCGAACCTCCTGCTCTGCCGCAACGACGAAGAGCGCGAGCAGGCGATCCGCGGCGTCGCGGGGTACACGGCGGTGGGATTGGCGCGCGATCGCACGATGGTCGAGAACCTGCGCGACCGCAAAGCCGTCGTCCGGCCAGAAGACTTGGGCATTCACAAGCGCGATGCGACCCGCGATCTTCTCGCAGCACGATCGATCAAGGATCTCGTTCGCTGGTCGGATGGTTTGTACGATCCGCCCAAGCGATTCAGGAACTGGTGAGCATCCCATGGAACAGCTTCGATTCGATTTCGAGGGCAAGCGAGCTACGCGTAACGCGGCGGGTCACGCGCTGGTGGGTGTCGTGGCCTCCGGCAATCTCGAGGTGATGATCGAGCCCGCAGCGCTGAACGGGCGCATGCAGGTGGTGGTCATCACGGCCGCGCAAGGCTTCGACAAGACGTGGCGGGCCGTCCTCGCAGACTTCAATGCGAGGCATCCGCTCGCCGACGTCCTCGTCTCGATCAACGATGTCGGTGCGACACCGGCGGTCGTGAGCCTGCGCCTGGACCAGGCGGTCGAGGCGTTCGAACAATGAGATACCGCCAGCACAGCTATTACGAGTCGAACGCCCGCGAACGGCTGCTCGGCCTGCTGGACCCGGGCTCGTTGCGCGAGTTCGTCGGACCACGCGCGCGTGCAACCAGTCCGCATCTCGCGCAGCTCGACGTGCCAGGCGCGTTCGATGACGGTGTGATCGTCGGCGAGGGCACGCTCGACGGCCGCGGCGTACTCGCAGCCGCGCAGGAAGGCGCGTTCATCGGCGGATCGGTCGGCGAAGTCCATGGCGCCAAGATCGTCGGCCTCCTGGAGCGCGCGGTTGCCAGGCGACCGGACGGCGTACTGCTGCTGCTCGACTCCGGCGGCGTGCGCCTGCATGAAGCCAACGCCGGATTGATTGCGATCTCCGAAATCATGCGCGCGCTGCTCGCAGCGCGCGTCGCAGGCGTTCCGGTCGTAGCCATCGTCGGCGGGGCCAACGGCTGCTTCGGCGGCGTTGGCATCATCGCGCGATGCTGTGACCATGTAATCATGTCCGAGGAGGGCCGACTCGCGCTGTCCGGCCCCGAGGTCATCGAAACGGTAAAGGGTGTTGAGGAATTCGATTCGCGCGACCGCGCGCTCGTTTGGCGCACGACCGGCGGCAAGCATCGCTATCTTCTCGGCGAAGCGGACACGCTGGTTGCGGATTCGATTCCAGACTTTCGCGCGGCCGCGCTTGCGGCACTCGGCCGATGGCCGACCATTGACGCTGGAGGCGCTCGAAGCGCAGCAGGCGAGACTCGAGGAACGTCGAACGCGCTACGGAGAGCTCGACGATGCAGTCGATATCTGGAGCGCACAGGGCATCGACGATCCGTCCACCCTGCCGTTGCTGGAAGCCGACGAGTTCCTTGTCGCCGTCGCGCAAAGGGGACACGAATGAAGCTCGGCGAACTGCTCGAGCGCTTGTTTCCACTCGGGCAAAGCGTAACCGTCGACGATCAGGTCGTGCATGGCACCGCGCAAACGGCCGCAGGCCCCGTGACGGTGATCGGAACAACCGACCACGCCGAGGTCGGCGTGGAACACGCCCTCGCGCTGGCGCAGAGCGTGCTCGCGAGCACCCGCGACCATCGCGAGCGTCCCATCGTCATGCTGGTGGACACGTCCGGCCAGCGGCTATCGAGGCGCGACGAGCTGCTCGGCATCAACGGCTATCTGGCCCACCTCGCGCAGTGCCTCGAAGTCGCCCGGCAGCGCGGCGCGCGTTTGATCAGCCTCGTCTATGGCGAGGCGGTCAGCGGAGGGTTTCTCTCGTTCGGGTTGATGGCGGACGCCATCTTCGCCCTTCCCGATGCGCAGGTCCGCGTCATGAACCTCAAGGCCATGGCGCGCGTCACCAAGCAACCGCTCGAGCGGCTGGAAGCCTTGAGCCGAAGCTCACCGGTATTCGCGCCAGGGGTGGAAAACTACGCTGCCATGGGCGCGGTCAATGCGGTCTGGACCGACAACGTCGCCGAGCGGCTCGTGGGGGCACTTCGTCAGCCATCGATGGGCGACAAGCGCCGTCAGCTCGGCCGGGAACGTGGCGGGCGCAACCTTGCCGCCGATATTGCGCAGCGCGTGGCCGACGGTGTCGCCTGAGCTGCGCCGCCACACGCTCGTATGGGTCGACGCTTCGGCGCGCTGGTCTGCGCTCGGTGACACGCCTGTGGAAAGCCTGCGTGCATGGCTCGAGGCGGATCGGCCAGCGGTTGCAGCGCGCCTGCAGGGCGACGAACCGACGGGTTTCCTGCGCCTCGGCATCGCCTTGCCGGGCAAGCGCCGGCTTGCCTTGGCGGCACCTCGGACGGCGATCAAGCAGGTGCGCGATGCGCTTGTCCTCCGCGAGATCGTCGATTGGTGCCCGGTTTCGTGGCAAGGCGACATCCGCGGCTTGCTTGCCATTGCGTCGCAGATCGCGCTCGAGCCTCGTGTCTACGGTTCGTTCGCATGGCAGGCACTGACAGGTGATATCTACGTCGGCCCCACCTCCGACATCGACCTCTTATGGCGGCCTCGCAGCGCTCCGCAGTTCCACGCACTGACCGCCGCGCTCCTTTGCTGGGAACGGTCGACCGGCCGGCGCGCCGATGGCGAAGTCGTGCTCTCCAGCGGCGATGCCGTCTGCTGGCGTGAACTGTCGAGCGAGAGCATGCGCGTTCTCGTCAAGTCAGGTTCGTCTGTTGCGCTGCGCGCACGATCGGATTGCGTGGCGGCGATCGCATGACAATCCATGCACTCACGGTTGAACCTGCCGACGCGAACCCACGTCAGCTCGGCCGATTGGCGATTGCGAGCCTGCACGCGGAGCTCGTGTGCGCGCCCAAGCCGGGACTCGTCACACCGTTCGATACGGGCAGTCATCACGACATGGACGCCGCGACATTCATTCGCAGCCTGTTCGCGCTGCGCGGTTACTTTGCCGCGATCGCAGACGCGGGCGCGAGGCAAGCCCCGTTCGAACAGTTGCAAGTACTCGGCCTCAGTGCGGAACGCGCGATGCGCCGCGCCACTGGTGGCATCAATACGCATCGCGGCGCGATCTTCAGCTTGGGTTTGCTCGTTGCGGCGGCCGCATCACTGCGCGCGCAACGCGTGTCGACGCCGGCCGAGGCCGTTTGCGGCGAGGTCGCGTCGCGCTGGGGCGCACCGATTCTCGCTGCGCCGGTCGATTGCACGAGCCACGGCCAGCGCGTCGCGCAGCGACATGGCGCCCAAGGTGCGCGCGAAGAAGCGGCGCGAGGGTTTCCCGCGCTGCGCGAGATCGCGATTCCCGCGCTGAGGCAAGCGCTCGACGCGACAGCGGACCGCAATGCGGCGATGGTCCAGACCCTCATGACTCTCGTCGCAACCACGGAAGATACGAATATCCTGCACCGCGCAGGCGCGCCGGGCCTCGCACTGGCTCGGCGCCGATCGCGCGAATTCCTGGACGGCGGCGGCATCCATGCGCCAGGATGGCAAGCAAGGCTCGCCTCGCTTGGGCGCGATTTCGAGTCGATGAGGTTGAGCCCGGGAGGGAGTGCCGACCTGCTCGCGTGCGCCTGGTTCCTCGTGCGGCTCGAGCACCCGGCGACGTGAGCCTCGCGATCCTCTGTCCCGGGCAGGGTGGCCAGCATCCGCGAATGTTCGACGTCATCGAAGGACACCCGGAAGCCGAGGCCGTGGTCGCAATGGCGGATCGCGTGTTGTCCGCATCGACGCGCGAGGTGAGCAACGAAGACATCTTCCGCAACGACCGCGCGCAGCCGCTGGTGTGTGCGGCGATTCTGTCGCGGTGGCGAATGGTCGAGCCCGATCTCCCGGCACCCAGTCTCGTCCTCGGCTACAGCGTAGGCGAAGTGGCGGCACACGCGATCGCCGGCAGCTACTCGACAGAAGCCTGCTTGCGACTCGCAACCCGCCGGGCAGCATTCATGGACCAAGCGAGTCCGGCAGATGCAGGCCTTATCGCCATCCTGGGGATGAACGAAACGCAAATCCGGGCGCTATGCGAGCACAGCGGCGCGGAGGTCGCGATCGTGAACGCGGCAACGCACTACGTCCTGGGAGGCGCTTCCGCCGCGCTCGATGCGGCAGCTCTAGTCGCGCGCTCGCATAGCGCCCGCATCGTGCGGCTGAAGGTCTGCTCGCCAGCCCACACCTCCTTGATGCACTCCGCTGCTGCCAAGTTTCGAGCATGAACTGTGCAGCGTTGCAATCACCGCACCGAGGCTTCCGATCCTCGCCGGCATCGACGGCCATCTCGTGCGTAACGCAACCGACGTCAAGGAATCGCTGGCAGCGCAGATTTCACGAACCGTGAACTGGCGCCGGTGCATCGCGCACGCGGTCGAGATGGGCGTCAGCGCATTCCTGGAACTCGGACCGGGCAATGCGCTATCGCGCATCGTCCATGAATCGTTTCCGAAAGTACATGCGCGTTCATTGGATGACTTCCGTACGGTGTCGGGCGCAATCACCACTACTCGTCGCATGTTGCAATAGAGCGAGTGCCGACGAGGTTAAGAGGTTGCTGGGCGAGTGCCGGCATGACCTGAGTAAATCTGACTTTGGCGACACAAGATCATGCGACGAAACCTACTTCACACATCGCTTGCCTCTTGTGAATTTGGCCTCTATAGCTTGGCGATGATGTTGGAGCAACCCAGTATCCGAATAGCCACCGCCGCCGACCTGAAGCAACTATCAGCGCTCGCCGAGCGGACTTTCCGCGATACCTTCGCCAATGACAACACGCCACGACATGGATGCGTATGTGCGTGACTCGTTCTCGCTTGAGCGCATTAGGGACGAGTTCGCATTCGCGGCGTACCGGACACATGGGTGACACTTCAAAGCCCGACCCCTCGGCGCGCCCGGCATGTTCGAACCCACGACCCCTTGGTTTAGGCGTTAAACATAACCACGTAATCGTCAAATCAAACACTTGCAGCGCTTGCCAAGCGCGAATTCAACCTAGTCCAGTCACAGATTAGGCACAAGCAATTTGAGTTCGTCGCAATCAAGTCACGATGCGGTTGACCTCGTTCCCATTTCCAATCGCAGCTTCTTCCGGAGCACCGCCTCGTCGAACCGCTCGCGTTCCTTCTCGGTCCCGGGTTCTAACATCGGTACGGCTATGGGCCGCCCGTCGTCGTCCACCGCCACCATCGTGAAGTAGCAGCTGTTTACGTGGCGCTGCGCTTGCGAGCGGATGTCTTCGGCGACCACCTTGATGCCGAATTTCCATCGACGATCGGCCCGTGAGGTTTACTGCGGCCAGGAATGTCACGAGCTCGCCGACGTGGATTCGCTCGCGAAAGATGACCTGGTCCACGCTGAGCGTGACGACATACCGGGACGCGTAACGGCTCGCGCACGCATACGCCACCTGGTCGAGCAGCTTCAGGATGGTTCCGCCATGCACGTAGCCCGCGAAGTTGGCCATGTCGGGTGTCATGAGGACCGTCATGGTCAGCTGGTGTGAGTTCTGCATGGCGTAGCCCTCAAACGCGTTCGAGGATCAACGCGATCCCCTGAC
>CAWBRO010000003.1:0-39759 GCA_963791355.1 uncultured beta proteobacterium
ATCGAACGTGACACCTGAAGCCGCGACGCCCGACAACGTCCCCATTCCCTTCAAGAAACTGCGCCGATGGAGTTCCATACCTTGTTGTCTCCCAGTAATGCGATGGCGTTATGCCGGCAGCGGCCAGAGCCCTAGGATGGATTTGACGCCGGCGCATCGTCCGCAAGGTTGACAAGAGTCAAACAACTCATATAGTTCAACGAATATGAAAACACCACAGGTCTTGGTCGCGCTCGCCGCACTCGCGCAGGAAACGCGCTTGGCGGTATATCGGTTGCTCGTCGAGCACGCGCCGGAAGGGCTGCCGGCCGGACAAGTCGCGGAGCGACTGGGCATCCCACCGAACTCGTTGTCCTTTCACTTCAAGGAATTGACGAACGCGGGTCTCATCAATTCCCGTCAGGACGGACGTTTCGTCTGGTACAGCGCCGACCTCGATGCGATGAACGAGGTCGTCGGCTATCTCACCGAGAATTGCTGCGGATCGAGCGCAGTGTGCGATCCCAAATGCGCGCCGCAGTCGCGACAAATCGCAGCCGTCGGCGTGCCGCCGCTAAAGCGCAAGCGATCCGCCTAACAGGCGTCGGCGCCGCCTGTGGGGGAGCGCGGAGACGCGGTCGACGCGCCGCGCCTTGACACTGTCCAGCGCGAGGCCTTGGGGCCACCCCCTTCCAGCATTCGATTCAAGCCTCACCGATTGCGACCCTTGACATCGTTTCTATATTTCTATAATCTGCGAAATATGGAATCTAAAGGCGTCATCACCGCCCTCGCCGCCCTCGCGCAGGAAACCCGGTTGGGGATCTTTCGCCTATTGGTCCAAGCAGGGGCCGCGGGACAGACCGCTGGGGCGATTGCCGAGCGGCTGGACGTCGCTGCGCCGACGCTCTCGTTCCACCTCAAGGAGCTCGCGAACGCAGGCCTCGTCTCGAGCGAGTCGCAAGGAAGATTCGTGATCTATCGCGCCAACTACCCGACGATGAACGCGCTGCTCGAGTTCCTCACGGCGAATTGTTGTGGCGCCCAATGCGCGGACGATTCCGTCGTGTGCGTGCCTGTTTTAACCCCGGCGAGCCGACGGACCGGTAGGGCTCCTCGCGCCGCCAAATCGAGGAGATCGTAATGAAACGCTTCCATGTCCACGTCGCCGTCCCCGACCTCGCCGAAAGCGTGCGCTTTTATTCGACGTTGTTTGGCGCGGAGCCAACCGTGACCAAGCCCGACTACGCCAAATGGATGCTCGAAGACCCGCGAGTGAATTTTGCGATCTCGCAGCGCGGCGCGAAGGTTGGCATCAACCACCTGGGGTTCCAGGTCGACAGCAATGACGAGCTGGAGGCGCTGCACACTCAGCTTGAATCGGCCGACCGGGCGGTCGTGGCCGAGCAAGGTGCCAACTGCTGCTACGCGAAGTCGGACAAGTACTGGGTCACCGATCCCGCCGGTATCGCTTGGGAGTCTTTCCATAGCCTTGGGTCCATTCCGATGTTTGGTGCAGAAGCCGACTCCCCGGCCGAGACCAAGGAGCAAAGCGGATGCTGCGCCCCTGAACCTGCCACCGTTGCAATGCCCAAGACAAAACGCGCCGCCTGCTGCGGTTGATCGCTGAGGAGCCACTATGAGCGCTTCAAATGATCTCAAGGAAGTGATTCGCGATAAGTACGGCGAAATCGCAGCCCACGTGAGGATCGGACAGGGAGGATGCTGCTCGCCGGCGACCGCTTGCTGCGATCCCATCACCGGCAACCTTTACGATTCAAACGTCGCGAAAGAGCTCCCCGCACAGGCGATGCAGGCCTCGCTAGGCTGTGGCAATCCCACAGCGCTAGCGGAGCTCAAGCCGGGCGAGACGGTCCTCGATCTCGGTTCCGGTGGCGGGATTGACGTCCTGCTCTCCGCCAGGCGCGTCGGGCCGACTGGAAAGGCGTACGGGCTCGACATGACGGATGAAATGCTCGAGCTTGCTGAGGACAACAAGCGTGCGAGCGGACTCGGGAACGTCGAGTTCTTGAAAGGCGAAATCGAGAGCATCCCGCTGCCCGACAACTCGGTGGACGTGATCATTTCCAACTGTGTCATTAACCTGTCCGGCGACAAGGATCGCGTGCTCAAGGAAGCGTACCGCGTGCTGAAGCCCGGCGGACGTTTCGCGGTTTCAGACGTCGTAGTGCGCGGTGAGGTTCCGCCTGCCATCCGGCGGAGCATGGAGTTGTGGATCGGGTGCATCGCCGGCGCCCTATCGGATGAGGATTACACGGCCAAGCTCCGCGCCGCCGGGTTTACCGATATCGGCATTGAGGTGACGCGCGTGTACGACGCAAACGACTGCGGCTGTCTTGCGGAGGACGTGGACACGAAGGCGGCCGCATGCCAGGTCGGAGACAAGTTCGTGAGCGCATTCGTGCGCGCGGTCAAGCCGACGAATCGCTGAGGGTCGAACTGCTGCTCATGCGGTGCGCGCCTGCTGGGGCCGGCGACCACCAGCGTTACAGCTGGTAGCAGCTCGTAGATTCGAGACGAAGTCCATGGACGCCGACACTTGCGTAGCTGCTCGCGCGCCGGAGCGGACGTATCGTCGAGCCCCCGAAGCGGCCGTTCAAGCGCGCGATTGAGGAAAGGACCTCAAGGAGCCGATCAAGGAGCGCCAGCAGCGCAACACTACCGGCGGGCGAGCTAAAACAGCACTACTGTTATTAGAGCGTAGATTGGCGTCAGCACCAGCATCGCCCAGCCCAGGTAAGCGAAAAAGCTCGGCATGCGCACGCCGCGCGCCTCTGCGATTGCCTTGACCATGAAGTTCGGCGCGTTGCCGATGTAAGTGTTGGCACCCATGAACACCGCGCCGAGCGAGATCGCCGTCAACGTGCTTGCCATCGTACCCATCAACACAGCCGCATCGCCGCCTGCAAGGTTGAAGAACACCAGGTAAGTCGGGGCATTGTCGAGGAACGACGACAGCGCGCCTGTGACCCAGAAGTACAGGGCGTCGTTCGGGCGACCATCCGCGCTCGTGACCAACGCGACGATCGGCGCGAGCGCACCTTCGCTGCCCGCACGCAGCATCGCGATCGCCGGGATGATGGTGAGAAAGATGCCCGCGAAGAGCTTCGCCACTTCGACGATCGGACCCCACGTGAAGTGGTGCGCATGGCGCACCGATTGTGGTGTCCAACGCCAGGACGCCCATGTGATTGCCAGCAGTGAAACGTCCCGCACGATCCCCTGCAATTCTCGCGTCGTCCCCGCGATGTCGATCGAGATGCCCGGCTTCCACACGCCGGACAGCAGTACCGCAATCAGAATGCCCAGCAAGAACAGGAAATTGATCTTGCCGTCCATGCGAATCGGTCGGTCGGGCGTGGGATCGCGCTCGGGGACGCGCGCCTCGCCCTCGCGTCGCCAGAACCAAGCGTCGACAACGTAGAACAGCGCCAGCAACATCGCGCTCGCAAGCAGGGTGGGCCACAGCATCGCCTTTGTGGTCCAGAAGAAGTCCACGCCCTTGAGAAATCCAAGGAACAGCGGCGGGTCACCCAGCGGTGTCAACGCTCCGCCGATGTTCGCTACCAGGAATATGAAGAACATCACGACGTGCGCCCGATGTCGGCGGTTGTCGTTCGCACGCAGGAGCGGTCGAACAAGGAGCATCGCCGCTCCGGTGGTGCCCATGATGCTTGCAAGCACAGTTCCCAGAGCCAGAATGCCTGTGTTGACGCGAGCCGAGCCGTGCAGATTACCGCGGATGTGGATTCCTCCCGACACCGTGTACAACGCGAGCAAGAGGATGATGAACGGCACATACTCCGCGAGCAGCGTGTGCGCGACCTCGCGCACCGCCATGTCGACGCCGTAGTACACCGCGAACGGCACGAGAAACGCCAGCGCCCAGAATGCGCTCGTCTTGCCGAAGTGGTGATGCCAGAATGTCGGTGCCGTTACCGGCGCAACTGCGATCGACAGTAGGATTCCCGCAAAAGGTACGATCCACAGCGGCGACAAATTGCCGCCGTTAAATGCAGCGTCGGCGGCGAGCGCGGGCGAGGCGGCGACGAGGCCGAGCGCCGCGCCAAACAAGAGTCCAGCACGCACGGGTAGCTCCGCTACGTCGCCACGGTCACCGGATGTGGCGACTGGTCACAAATGCGCTCAATGTCCCGGCGGCCCATGCCGATTCGCGGCGGCGGCAACATCACGCGATCGATGTCACCCCGCTGCGCGAGCGTGCGGATGGTGGTGCGCGGAGGACCGAGCACGACTTCCGATTCGAAGGGAATCCCCGCCGCCGCCAACTTCGCTTCAAGCGGAGCCAGCCAGCGCCGCGCAGCGTCGCGCACCATCGATTCGGCGCGTTCCGCGCTCAGGAAGATCGCAACCTTGCCCGGACGCAGCGGCTCGACCACCGCCGCGAGGTGAACTGTCAACGCGTCATCGCGCGGCTCTCGCAACAGCATGTCGACCGCGCGCACCGCACCCTCAGGTTCGGCGAAAGGAATGAGCAAGCGTAGCATCGTGACCCTCCTTAGTGCGCGGCTTGCGGGCGGCGCTTCAAGGAAAGGTTACGAAGATCACTCAGTGCTTGTAAGTCGCAAACGCCGTACGTGTTTCAACGTACGGGAATCCCTTACATGAGCGTGAGTCGAATGAGATCGGGAAGGCGCTCCACGTCCAGTTTGTCCATGACGCGGGCCTTGTAGACCTCCACAGTGCGCGGGCTGATGCCGAGCACCTGCGCCACTTCGCGGTTGTGACGCCCCTCGACGATCATCGCGAGCACCTCACGTTCGCGCGGGGTCAGGCGGGCGAGACGACGTTCGAGGTCGGCCTTGCGCACAGCGTCGGATTCCGCGACGCGCTGCTGTGTCATCCCGTTCTCCAGCGCAGCAAGAAGAACGGGCTCCTGGATCGGCTTCTCGATGAAGTCGCTGGCACCGGCTTTGAGCGCATTGCGCGCGGATGCAACGTCGCCGTGGGCAGTCAGGATTACAACCGGCCACGGCAACTTGCGCGCGGCCAGTTCAGCCTGCACCTGCGCACCGCTTAGACCGGGCAGGCGCAAGTCGAGCAGGACAACGCCGCTCGCACGCGCATGCGGTTCATCGAGCGACGCAAGAAACGCCTCGCCGGATGCGAACGACACCGTGGCATATCCGTGTAAGCGCAACAAAATATCCAGCGAATCGCGGACGCCGGAGTCGTCGTCTACGATGTAAACCACGGACTGAGAATGTGGTTGCGGCGCGCTCATGGCATCACTTCGGCAGTGGGAAGCGTAAAGCAAAACGTCGCCCCTGCGTCGGTCTCCATCAGCCACAGCACTCCACCATGCGCTTCGACAATGGTGCGGCTGATGGAAAGCCCGAGACCAAGTCCCTCCGCCTTGTTGCTCGCAAACGGCTTGAACAATGACTCGCGAACGGCAGACCGGACACCGGGTCCATTGTCCGCGACGGTGACCCGCACAAACGCTTCGTCCTGCCGCGCTGCCGCAAGCGTGATCCGCCGCTCACCGGAGATGTCCTTCAGCGCGTCGATCGCGTTAGCGATGAGATTGTGCAGCACTGTTTCCACTTGAACGCGATCGGCCAGAACCTCCAGCTGTCCCGACGCAGCGTCGATCGCCACCGTAACCCCGTGGCGCGACGCGCGCACGCCAGCGGCTTCACCTACCGCGGCCAGCAGCTTGGACACGAAGAGGCTCTCCTGCCTAATGCTGCCACTCCGCACAAACTCGCGAAGGTGATGCACCACCATTCCGGCACGGTTCGCTTCGAAGACGACCTTCTGCATGATGGCCGAGAGCTCATGTGACGGATCGCCGCGCTCGACAAGGAGCTGGCACGCGCGCGTGTATGACGCGACTGCCGACAGCGGCTGGTTGAGCTCGTGGGCAAGCGCAGAAGCAAGCTCACTCGCCGCAGCCGCTCGGAGGCTGCGGTCGAGCTCGAACTGCTTGTCGCGTAGCTTCTGCTCGACGGCCCGGCGCTCTTCCACTGTCACGCCCAAGAACAGACCGGTGAGCGCTAGGGCGAGCATGAGGAATTGGAAGTCGAGCACCTCGCCGGGCCGATGCCCCCCGAACATCAGCGCTCCAATGAGCCCTACCTGCACCAACAGCGCGGCAAGGGCGGCGCCAGACATGCCGCGGCGCATCGTGATCCAGATGAGCGGCAAGAAGAGTATGTAAAAGAGCTTGAGTTCGGCACCGATGCCGAGGCCGAATACGATGAAAAGAGCAACGGCAATCGACGCGATCTGCACGACCGTCTCGATGCCGCCGATCGTCAGCGCACCCATGCGCCGCCTCGTAAGCACGAGCAGAAGCGGCATGGTGACTACGATCCCAATCAGGTCGCCGATCCAGAAGTGCGCGACCGTTTGCGGGAAAGCGTTGCTGGGCACCACACCCGCGGCGACGTAGATGCCGATGTACCCCATGCCGATGGCAAGCGTCGCGATGACGGCTGTGCTGGCGAACACGGTTGCGTCGCGGAGCGTGGCAAGCATCGGATCGAATCGAAGGCGGCGATGTAGTACGAGTGCCGCGGCGGTGTACCCGGCGGCGAGCCATGCGCACCCGAGCAGCACGATTGGCAACGGCGCTGCGCTGTCGCGCACGAGCATCTCTGCGGCAAGCGCCCCCACCCAAAGCCACGGTGCCATCGCCGGGCCATAGCGGATGACCATGAAGATTGACAGCCCTGGCGGGGGATTCCACGGGGTGATCCCGAGCGGGCCATAGGGGTCGACGTAGCTGACCCAGTCGAGAAAGACATACAACGCAAGGTAGCCCAACAGGACTAGCGCGTTGGCGTGTGCGGGTACGAAAACTCGAATTGCGGCGGAGACGGTCATTTGACTCACGGCCCGGACTGTTAATTGTAGTTGGTGACGGACTCGTTTGGTGTGGCAGCCCGAGCGCTCATTTCTGAACCCTTATTGCCCTGACCCAACGCGACACGAGGGAATTCGCGGACCTCGGAATGTCGGCTTTTGGCTGAGTCAGTATCAGCAATGGGTCCGACTGCCGTCGTAGCCTTCATAGCGAGAGCCCTCGCTGTCGTCCCAGTTGCCAAGCAACGTGATCGCCGCGCACAACGGCACTCATCGTCTTGCCGATGGAATTTTCGATCATGGGCCGCCAAGGGACGAGTTCGAATCCGAATCCATCGCTCAGCATTGCGAAGCGCCCACTTGCGAGCTGTAACGATCCGCGATATTGGCCGGAGATTCGAACGCCATCTTTGACGGGTCGGTGAGTGAGCCCGGTCTGCCGATGGATGCTGTCGGCGGCGCTGGCGATTTCGCGATTGCGTAGCATGTTCAGACGTCGCGACGTCGGATTCGAGCGCGGTTTGATTTTGACCGTCGACCGAATTTGGCCACCAAATTCGGGGCCATTTTTGGTCCGAAAAACAGGTCTTGTCCTACACGGATTGGGCCACGATTGGGCCACAAACAGACCCGCGAAATCGCGTTTTCCCTATGAAAACGCTGGCGGAGAGGGCGGGATTCGAACCCGCGGAGGGCTGTTAACCCTCGCACGCTTTCCAGGCGTGTGACTTAAACCGCTCATCCACCTCTCCGTTTTCGAACTCCTCGGCAGCTGTTACGCGTCGGAATGCGGGTGGTGCGGAGCGCGCATTTTACATCGACGCGCTACTCGGGCACATTCTGGGGCGTCAGCAGGCTCGCGACCGCCTTGAAAATGGCGGGCGCGGGGTTGGCCTTGCCGACCGGTATGTCGCTGTTCACCATGACGACGACGACCGCCTTCTTCTCCGGAAGGTAATACGCGGCGGTGTTGTATCCCGGCAGCTCACCCGTGTGCCCGAGCCAGCCGTGGTCCTCGCCAATGCCGAGGCCGTAACGACGCGCGGGCGTGTTCGGCGGCAGCGTGACCCACGTGAGCCGCTCCTTCTGCATTTCCGGCGATACGAGCGAACCCGTGGTGTACGACGTGACCCACGTACGCAGATCGCCGAGCGTCGAGATGAGCTCGCCGGCGGTGAATGCCCAGCTCGGATTGCGGTCGGTCGCGTTCGCCCGCGTGTTGTCGAGCGTCTGCTGCGTGTAGCCCGAAGCGTGCGGCGACGGCATCTGCGCCTGACGTGGGCCACATCGTGTGGCGCAGGCGCAGCGGCGCGAAAAGCTGCTGCGCGAAGAGATCCTGGATGCGACGGCCGCTCACCTTCTCGAGGATCATCCCCAGCAGCACGGTGTTCGTGTTGCTGTAGTGGAAGCCCGTGCCCGGCGGGAAGTCGGGCGGACTCTTCAGGCCGACGTCGACGAGCTCGCGCGGCGTCCAGACGCGATTCGGAGTGCCGATGATGATCCGTACGCGCGTCTTCGTCCTCCGTGTAGCTGTGAAGGCCGCTCGTCATGTTCGCGAGCATGCGCAGCGTGATCTTGTCGCCGTTCGGCACGAAGTCGACGTACTTGCTCACCGCATCGTCGAGCGCGAGCTTCTTCTCGTCGGCGAGGATCAGGAGCGAGGTCACCGTGAAGGTCTTCGTGATGCTGCCGATGCGGAAGTAGTACGAGCTTCGCATCGGCTGCCGCGAGCGCAGGTCGGCGAATCCCCTCGCGGCGACGTAGTTGCCTTCGCCGGGAATCCAGATGCCGACGACGACCCCGGGAACCTGTGCTGCGGCGTATGCCCTGTTCACGACGGCGTCGATCTCGTGACGTTTCGCCGCGGGAAACGGCCGATCGACCTGGCGCGGCTGCTGCGCGACTGCGCCGCGAACCGGCACGAACAGCGCGATGCAGGAGAACACGATCAGCGCGAGCGGCGCTCTGCGGGCGATGCTGTCGAACATGAGAATCCGTGGGCAAGGAGTGGGCAACCCGCATGGTACCGAAGAGCGATATGGGCGCAAATCGTGATAGCGTTTGAGGTCGATATCCAGGAGAACCGATGATGTCTCCCCTCGACGCCGTGCTCGACGACATCGTCGCCGCCAATCGCATCCTCGCGGGGCTCGGGGTGCTGGATGGATTCGGTCACGTCAGCGCACGCCACCCGGAGCAGCCGGACCGTTTCCTGCTTTCCCGTTCACTCGCGCCGGAGCTCGTCACGCGCGCAGACATCCAGACCTACGACCTGCAATCGAACGTGCAGGACGGCGACTCGCGCCAGCCGTATCTCGAGCGCTTCATCCACGGCGAGATCTACGCGAAGCGGCCCGATGCGCTCGCCGTCGTGCACAGCCATGCGGCGGCGGTGGTGCCCTTCAGCGCCACCAAAGTGCCGTTGCGCCCGATCTTCCACATGAGCAGCTTCCTGCGCACGGACGTGCCGGTGTTCGACATGCGCCATCGCTTCGGCAACACCGACATGCTCGTCCGCAACAATGCGCAGGGCGCCGCTCTCGCCGAGGTGCTCGGCGCAAGCTCCGTCGTGCTCATGCGCGGACACGGCTACTGCGCGATGGGTCAATCGATCGCCGTGGTCGTGTTCCGCGCGTATTACACGCAACTCAACGCGGAGCTGCAGCAGCGCGCGATGGCGATTGGCGGCGACGACATCACGTTCCTCACCGAAGAAGAAGCGGCGCTTTCCGAAAAATCCAACGAATCCGTCATGGCGCGTCCGTGGGGCCTGTGGAAGGCCAAGTTCGCGCCGAAGGAGTGATGATGAAAACCCTGATTGCCCTGCTCGCGCTCGCGGCGACGAGCGTTCTCGCGCAGACGTACCCGGCCAAGCCGATTCGCCTGGTCGTGCCCTTCTCGCCAGGCGGGGCATCCGATCTCACGGCGCGCACGGTCGCCCAGAAGATGAGCGAGCAGATGGGCCAGACGATCGTCGTCGACAACAAGCCGGGCGCGAACGGCGTCCTCGGCATGGACATCGTCGCCAAGGCGCCGCCAGACGGATACACGTTGTTGCTGACCGATCGCGGTTCGCTCACCGTCAACCCGTGGCTGTACCAGAAGCTGCCGTACGACGTGCAGAAGGACTTCGCGTTCGTCGGCATCATCACCGACGGTCCGTACGTTCTGGTCGCAAACCCGAAGCTCGGCGTGAGCACCGTGAAAGAGCTGGTTGCGCTGTCGAAGTCGAAGCCCGGCACGGTCAACTATGCGAGCTATGGCATCGGCAGCATGGCGCAGCTCAATCTCGAGGCGTTCAACCAGAAGATGGGCACGGACATGTTGCACGTGCCGTACAAGGGCGCGAGCCCCGCGGCGCAGGCAGCGGTGTCGGGCGAAGTCGGCGTCACCATCTCGACCGTGCCGGCGGTGCAGGGCTTCATCAAGGACGGGCGCCTGCGTGCGCTCGCGGTCGGCGCCGAGAAGCGCTTCCCCACGTTACCCGACGTGCCGACGATGCAGGAGGCGGGCGCCAGCAACGATATCCTCGTGCCGACTTACTTCGCCCTGCTCGCACCGGCTGGCACGCCGCCCGCGATCGTCGCCAGGCTCAACGAGGAGATGAAGAAAGCGGTCGCAGACCAGCACGTCACCGAGCGTCTCGGCGGCGCAGGCCTGCTGCCCGTCGGCAGCTCGCCGGAGCAGATGGCCGCCAGCGTGAAGTCGGACCTGCCGCGCTTCCAGACGCTCGTGAAGTCGATCGGGATCAAGCCGGAGTAGCTACGCTACGTACGCCGGCTCGCGCAACCCTTGCACGCCCGCATCGACGGCGAACAGCGCGCCCGCTAGCGGCTCGCGTGCGAGCGCTTCGTCGCTCAACCGCTGGCGCGAGGTCGTGACGTAAAGCGTTCGAAGATCCGGACCGCCGAACATCACCGACGACACCTGGCTTACCGGCAGCCGCAGGAACCGCTCGACCCGCCCCGCCGGATCGATGCGCGCCACGCCAGCGCCGCCGTATCGCGCGCTCCAGAGGAATCCTTCCGCATCGACGGTCGCGCCGTCGGGACGGCCGGGCAATGCGTTGGCGTCGACAAACGTGCGCTCGTTGCGCAAGTCGTCATCGCAGTCGTACGCCCGGATGCGTCCGTCCGCGGTGTCGGCGAAATAGAACGTGCGGCCATCGGGACTCCAGCACGGACCGTTCGGAATCGTGACACCGCCAAGCACGCGATCGACGACGGCCCTGTCGACGCGATACAGCGAGCCGGTGGCCGCCGCGCCGAAGTCGCGCATCGTACCCACCCACAATCGGCCACGGCGGTCGCACTTGATGTCGTTGAGGCGATTGTCGAGGTCGCGCGGCTCGAGCTCGACATACGGGTCGAGCTTGCCATCGCGAAAGCGCGCGAGCCCCGACTTCATTGCCAGCACGAGGCTGCCGTCATCCGCGAGCGCCACGCCACCGACGATCTCCGGCAGCTGCCACTTCGATCCATCGAGCGAGAAGAGCGTGGGGCCGCGCACGTCCACCCAGTACAGCGTCTGCCGCCGCATGCACCACATGGGCGATTCGCCGAGCGTCGCGCGGTACGCCGACGCGACCTCGAAGTCGGCATCGACGATCTTCATGCGCTGCTGCGCGAGACGAGCTCGAAGCCCGCATCGACGACACGCTTGCGCACCGGGCGTCCGCCAAGCCGATCGCAAAGCATCGCCCCGGCACGCTTGCCGATCTCATAGCGCGGCACACGGATCGTCGTGAGCGCAGGCACGACCTGCGCCGCCAATACGATGTCGTCGAACCCGCCTATGGCGACCTGCGACGGCACGTCGACTCCTTGCCGCTGGCACTCGTACAAGGCGCCGACCGCAAGCGCGTCCGCGGAGCAGAAAACCGCGCGCGGCTTCCGCGCGAGCATCTTGCTCATCGCCGCGGCGCCTGCGTCGATGTCGAGCGTCGTCTCGATGCAGAGCGCCGCATCGACCTGGCGTCGCGATGCCGCCATGGCCTTCTCGTAACCCGATCGTCGGTCGCGCGCACGATCGTTGTCCTCGGGAAATGCGCCGATGTAGCCGACCGAGCCATAGCGCTGCAACAGGTAACGCGTCATCGTGCGCGCCGCCTCGACGTTCGAATAGCCGACCACCATGTCCACCGGCCACCTCGTCAGGTTGCCCGCTTCAACGACCGGAATGCCCGCACGCTCGAGCATGGCAAGCGTTGCCTTGGTTCGCGTGACGCCGGTGAGGAACATCGCGTCCACCCGGCGCGACAGAAACGCGTGGACGAGCTCCTCTTCCTTCGCCGACGAAAATCCGCTTACGCCGAGCACCATCTGCAGCCCGTCTCCCGAGAGCGCATCGGTGAGGCCCTGGATGATCTCCGCGATGAGCGAATTCGTGAGCACTGGCACGATGGCGCCCACGAGGCGCGTTCGCTGCGACGCAAGAGCGCTCGCAGTGAGGTCCGGGGTATACCCGGTCTGGCGCAGCACTGCTTCCACGCGCTCGCGTGTTCGCATCGCCACGCGCTCGGGCTCGCGCATGACGCGCACGACCGTCATCGTCGACACTCCCGCAGCGGTGGCGACGTCGGCGAGGCGCGTGCGTTTGCGGGTCGTGGGCATCCGTTTGACGATCGCGGAAGGTAAGCGCTAACATGTAAGCGTATACATTCCGTCCGATACTGGCAAATGCGAACGACGAGGACGCGCTCGGTCCTGATCTACCTCCGCACGATGGCGCTGTTCCTCGCGGCATGGGCGCTCGCCGCCTGGTGGAAGGACAAGCCCGTGCTGCTGCCCTCTCCGCTCGCCGCCATCGAGGCATTCGTCGAGCTCGCCGGCGGCATGGAACTCTTCGAGCACGCGGGCATCAGCCTCGCACGATTGCTCCTGAGCCTGGCGCTCGCCTCGGCTCTTGCCATTCCGCTCGGCCTCGCGATGGGACTGCGGCCCACGCTCGACCGCGTCGTCGACCCGACCGTCGAATTGCTGCGCCCGATCTCCGGCATCGCGTGGATTCCGCTCGCGCTCTTCATCTTCGGCATCGGCAACGCGCTGCCCGTGTTCATCATGACGTACGCGGCGTTCTTCCCGATTCTCCTCGGCACTATTGCCGCGGTGCGCACCGTCGACGCGCGGCTCGTGGATGCCGCGCGCACGATGGGCGTGCCGCGCCGCGGAATCGTCACCCACGTGGTGATGCCCGCTGCCCTGCCCTCGCTGCTCGTCGCCTTGCGCCTCGGCGTCGCGTCGGCGTGGACGGCGGTTGTCGCGGCGGAGCTGATCGGCGCGCCGAGTGGCCTTGGCTACGCCATCGAGTGGTACCGCGAGCTCCTGATGACGCCGCAAGTGATGGCCTTCATCGCGATGATCGGCATCCTGGGTTACCTCTGCGACCGCGCCGTCCGCGAGCTGTCGGTCGCGCTCACGCCGTGGGCGCCTGAATCGGCAGCGTCGCGATGACCGCGCGGTTCGCGCAGGGCTGGCTGCTGCCGATCGCGCTCATCGCGACGTGGCAGGCCGTCGGCAGCACGGTGCAAAACCCGCGCATGCCGCTGCCCTCCAAGGTCGTGACCGCGTTCCTGCGCATGATCGCGGACGGCGACCTGCCCATGGCGATTGCGCAAAGCCTGTCGCGCGTCTTCATGGGATTCATGGTGGCGGCGTCGATCGCCATTCCCCTCGGCCTTGCGATGGGTCACGTGCGCGCGATCGAGCGCAACGTGGATCCGCTCGTCGAGAGCTTCCGTCCGGTCGCCGCCATCGCAATCCTCCCGCTGGCCATCCTGTGGTTCGGCACGGGTACCGGCGCGGCTGTCCTGATCGTTGCGTACGCGGCATTCTTCCCGATCATCATCAACACCGTGGCGGGTGCCAAGCGCATCAACCCGACGCTGTTGCAGGCAGCGGCGACCATGGGTCTCACGCGCATGCGCACGATCCGCACCGTCGTGGTCCCCGCCGCCCTCCCGTCGATCGGCGTCGGGCTGCGCATCGGCATGGGTGTGGCATGGACGGCGATCGTCGCGGCGGAGCTCGCCGTCGGCGCCAAGGCGGGCGGCGGCGGCTCCGGCGGCATCGGCCAGATGATGTTCGTGTTCTACGCGTACAGCATCGAGCTCAACCGCATCATCGTGTGCATGATCGGCGTCGGCATCGTCGCCCTCCTCCTGGATCGCCTGATCCGCTGGGCGCTGCGCGCCGCGATGCCGTGGACGGCGCGATGACGCGCCTTCGCATCGATCACGCCACGAAGTCGTTTCCTGCCGCCAATGGCAAGGAGACCGTCGCCGTGCACGACGTCACGCTCGATGTCGCGCAAGGCGAGTTCCTCGTCATCGTCGGACCTTCGGGTTGCGGCAAGACCACGGTGCTCAACATGCTGGCGGGATTGCAGCTGCCGACGTCGGGAAGCGTGATCCTCGACGACAAGCCGATCGCCGGACCGGGTCCCGAGCGTGGCGTCATGTTCCAGGACTACGCGCTCTTTCCCTGGTGCACCGTGTCCGGCAACATCGAGTTCGGATTGCGCCACGGCCCGGCGGGCGCGAAGCTCGACGCGACCGCGCGGCGCGAGCGCGTGCGGCATTACGTCGACCTCGTCGGCCTCGTAGGTTCGGAGGAAAAGTATCCGCATCAATTGTCCGGCGGCATGCGCCAGCGCGTCGCGCTCGCGCGGCTGATGGCCATCGAGCCTGCGGTCCTGCTGATGGACGAGCCGCTTGCGGCACTCGACGCGCAGACGCGGCTCATCCTGCAGGACGAGCTGCTTCGCATATGGGGACAGGATCGTCCGGCGACCAAGCGTCGCACCGTCGTATTCATCACTCACGCCATCGACGAGGCGGTCTTCCTCGCGGACCGCATCGCCGTGATGACGACGCACCCCGGACGCATCAAGGAAGTGATCGACGTGAACCTGCCGCGCGCGCGCAACGACGCCACGCGCGCGCTGCCCGAGTTCCAGGCGTTGACACAGCACATCTGGCAATCGATTCGCGACGAGGCGTACCGCGCCACGGTCGCATAACAGGAGGAGACATGAGCGAACACACCCCATCACGCCGGCGCTTCGTGACCGCGGTAGGCGCGGCATCGGTCGCCATGGCGGCGCCCGGCATCGTGCGCGCGCAGCAGCGCAAGGCGATCAAGGTCGCGGTCGGGCGCCAGCCGTGGGCCGCCGGCAATTCGCCGGTCACTGCGTACATGATGGCGAACAAGACGTTCGAGAAATACGGCGCGGAGCTCGGGTACGACATCACGCCCGACTATCGCGACTATCCGTCGGCGCTGCCGATGGTCGAGGCGTTCGTCTCGGGCAACCTCGACTTCGGCATGTGGGGCAACACGCCGATCGTGCGCCTCATCTCCCAGAACCAGGGCATCCAGCTCGTCACCGTCGGCGAAGGTCACTTCCGTTTCGTGCTGGCCACGCGCAAGGACTCGCCGATCCGCAACATCGCCGACCTCAAGGGCAAGACCGTCGGCGCGCTGCTCGGCGGCGACCCGTACAACGTGCTCGTGCAGATGCTGCGCTTCGAGCTCGGCAACGGCGATCCGAAGGCGCACGGCATCACCGTCGTGAACACGCCGACGCAGGCGCAGGCCGCGACGATTCCGCAGGGCATGGACGCCGCGATGGTGATCTATCCCGCCTTCCTCAAGGCGAACACGGAGATCGGCACCGTCGGCATCATGAATTCGTTCGGCTACACCGAAAGCCATTACAAGGGACCGGCCGGCGAAGGCGCGGGCATCCTGCTCGAGTCGGTGAAGAAGTCGCCGTTCTATCCGGACGGCTACTACCTGCACCGCTCGTTCTGGATCACCGGCGACAAGATGGTGAAGGAGAACCCGGGCGTCGTCACCGCGTTCACGATGGCGCAGCAGGATGCCGTCGCGAAGCTATCCACGATGGAAGCGGGCGCCGTCTCCGAGCTCGCGCGCAAGTACTGGGAGCTCGAGCCCAAGCTCGGCGCCCTGGTCGTCAAGGACGACGTGCTCTTCCAGCGCGGATGGTGCTGGCCGACGGAAGGCGATGCGGCTGCGCTCCTCGAGACATCCAGGTACATGGTCGACGGCAAGCTGATCCCGAAGCCGCTCGCGTGGGCCCAGGTGCGCGACGCGTTCGCGCTCGCGTCGGTCCCGGTGAAGGCCGCGTGGGAGAAGATGGGACGCAAGCCCGACACGCCGGCGTTCGAGGCGAAGGATGCGAAGGACCTGCGCGGCGCGCCGGCGTGGGACCTCGGACGATGGAAGGATCGGACCTGACATGAACGTAGGCTTCATTGGACTGGGTGTAATGGGCAGCTCGATGGCGAAGAACCTCCTGAAAAAGGGGCACTCGCTCACCGTGCTCGATGTGAACGCGACGTCGATGCAACCGTTGGTCGACGCCGGTGCCACGACAGCGGCCACGCCGCGCGACGTTGCCGCGGCGAGCGAGGTCGTGATCACGATGCTGCCCGACGCACCCGACGTCGAGCGCGTGGCGCTCGGCAGGGACGGCGTCGTGGAGGGATTGAAGCCCGGCTCGATCTACATCGACATGAGCACGATCGATCCCGCCACGACGAGGAAAGTCGGTGCGGCGGTCAAGGCCAAGGGTGCTGCGATGATCGACAGCCCCGTGGGCAAGACCGCCGACCACGCCGTCGCGGGCACGCTCACGCTCATGGTCGGGGGCGATGCCGCCGACATCGCGCGCGTGCGGGACGTGCTCGGCGCGATGGGCACCGATTTCTTCCATTGCGGGGAATTGGGCGCAGGCCAGACGATGAAGCTCCTGAACAACCTGCTCGCGCAGGCGATCGGCGAGGCTTCGGTCGAAGCCGTGGTGGCTGGAACGAAGGCGGGGCTCACCATCGATCTCATGCTCTCCGTGCTGAAGACGACGATGGCGTGGAACAACCAGCTCGCCATCTCGATGCAGAAGCGCTCGATGATGGGCGACTTCAAGCCGGGATTCATGATGAAGCTCGCGCACAAGGACTGCCGGCTGGCCGTATCGATGGTCGAGTCGCTGGGCGTGAGCGCGCCGGTGGGCAAGGCCACGCTCGCGAGCCTGGAGGAAGGGCTCGCCAAGGGCTACCAGGATCACGACGTGGGAGCGCTGCTCAAGATGCGCGAGGATGCGGCGGGAGTGAAGGTGCGGCTGGCGGGGGGCGCGGCGTAGCCCGCGAACATTCATGCAGATCAAGGCTCGATTGTTTGCTTCACTCCTTGCGGCCGCTGCTGCGAGCTTGCCGCTGAGTGCGTTGGCGCAGGCACCGATCCGTCTCATCATCGGCGGACCGGCGGGAGGCAATTCCGATCTCGCGGCGCGGCTCGCCTCCGAGAAGCTGGGCCAGGCAATGGGCACGACGGTCGTCGTCGAGAACCGCCCCGGCGCCGGCGGTGGCATCGCGGTCGAGGCCGTGAAGAGTGCGAAGCCGGACGGCACCGTCGTCGGCGTCATCAACGCGATCAACACAGCCAACGAGACGCTGACCCGCGACAAGGCCTTCAACCTGTTGTCGGACCTCGAGCCGGTCGGCTTGTACGTGTGGCTCGCCAACGTGCTGATCGTGACGCCTGCGATCCCGGCGAAGTCGGTCACGGAGCTCGTCGGCGTGCTGAAGGCGCGGCCGATGACCGACTACGCGTCGGGCGGTTCCGGCAGCCCGGGACACCTCTCGGGCGAGACGTTCAAGCTGCGCACGGGCGTGGCGATGACGCACATCCCGTACAAGGGCGCGCCGCCCGCGGTGCTCTCGGTCATCACGGGCGAGACATCGCTTATGTTCAGCACGGCATCGGCGGCGCTTCCGCAGATCAAGGCGGGCAAGGTCAAGGCGCTCGCGGTCACGTCGAAGTCGCGCCTCGCGGAATTGCCCGACGTGCCGACGCTCGCGGAAGCCGGATTCGGGTCGATCGACGTCGCCGACTGGATCGGGTTCGTCGTGCCGAAGGGCACGCCCAACGACGTGAAGCAGAAGCTTCACCAGGCGTTGTCTGCCGCCTACGCCGATCCGGCGGTACGCGAGAAACTCGAGAAGAGCACGATGCAGGCGGTACAGCCGCCCCTTGGACCGGCCGCCTTCGGCGAGTTCCTCGCCAAGGACGTCGCCAAGTGGGCGAAGACGATCCAGGAAGCGAACATCAAGGCGGACTAGGCGTGCCAGGACACTCGATGGTCGCGGTGTGGCTCGACGCGCGCGACGACGTGGCGACCGCTCTTCGCGCCATCGAGCCAGGCGAGCATGTGCACGTTCGATGCGGCGACGATGAACGCACCGTTGCTGCGCGCGAGGCCATCGCGCTCGGACACAAGATCGCGCTGCGCGCGATGGACGCCGGCTCGGGCGTGCGCAAGTACGGCGAGCTCATCGGAAAACTCACGGCCGACGTCGCGGAAGGCGAATGGATCCACACGCACAACCTCGCGACCGCGGCGCAACGCACCGCCTGCCCCGAGGGCACGTCGTGAACGGACCCAGCTTCCAGGGCTACCCCCGTGCGGATGGCCGCGCAGGCACGCGCAATCACGTGCTCGTGCTCTCGCCCACCGGACTCACCTCCGCCGCCGCGCAGCGCATCTCTCAACTCGTGCGTGGCACGATCTGCGTGGCCACCGGCTACGGTCGTGGCCAGGTGGGCGCGGATGCGAAGCTGCAGATCGCGACGTTGTCCGGGCTCGCCGCGCATCCGAACGTTGCCGCCGTGCTCGTGGTCTCGGCAGCGGACGACATCACGTCGATCTACGTCGAGGCCGCGCGTGCATCAGGCAAACCCGCAGCGGGCCTGTCGCTTCAAGTGGTGCACGAAGACGCACTCGCGCTGGTCGACGCCGGCGTGCGCATCGCAACGCGCCTCGTGCGCGAGGCGTCGCAACTGCGGCGCGAGACCTGCGCCGCAGGCGATCTCGTGGTGGCGGTCGAGTGCGGCCACTCCGATGCCACGTCGGGCCTCGTCTGCAATCCGCTCACGGGCCGCATGATGGAGCTCGTCGTCGAATCGGGCGGCACCGCGATGTTCAGCGAGACCGTCGAGTGGACCGGCGCGGAGCATCTCCTCGCACAACGCGCGGCGACGCCGGAAGTTGCGGCGCAGATCGTGGCCGCGGTCAGCGAGCGCGAACGGATGGTGCGTGCCTCGGGCGGCGACCTGCGCGCACAGAATCCGGGCCCCCAGAACAAGGCGGGCGGCCTCACCACGATTGAAGAAAAAGCGCTGGGTGCCATCGCCAAGGGCGGCCGGCAGACGATCCAGGGCGTGCTCGCGCCTGCACAACGTCCCCCGACGCCCGGGCTGTACCTGATGGACACGCCGTTCTTCTCGCCCGAGTCCATCACCGCGATGGTCGCCGCGGGCGCGCAGCTCGTCTGCTTCACCACGGGTGCCGGCAACAGCTACGCGAGCCTCGTGGCGCCGACGCTCAAGATGAGCGCGCATCCGGACACCTGTGCGCGTCTCACCGAGCAGATCGACTTCGCGGCGGCCGGCGTGCTTGCCGGCACGCACACGCTCGAAGCGATGGCGCACGAAGGATTCGCAAAACTGCTCGACGTGGCGTCCGGATCGCTCACCTTCGGCGAGATCGTCGGTGAAGGTGCGGAAGTGGTGAGCCGCCTGGGACCCTCGATGTAGATATCCTCAACATGACGACACCTCTCGATCCTCTCTCGGCACTCGCGCAATACGACACGTCGCTCCTCTCCGACGCACTCGACGAATTGGGCATCCTCGGCGTGCTGCCGGGCATCGAGGCGCGTCGCATCGGGCAAGGGCTCGTCGTGGGCCGCGCGCTGCCGGTGCGGCTGCAGCCGAAGTCGAACGACCCCTCGGCATACCGCTTCGGCGGTGGCGTCGGCAAGCCGCTCGAGCAAGTGCTCCAGACGATGCGCGACGGCGACGTCGTCGTGATGGACCTCGGTGGATCCAATCGCGCCGCCGCGTGGGGCGGGCTCGCCTCGCGCATCGCGCAGCGCCGCGGCGTGCGCGGCACGATCATGTGGGGCGCATGCCGCGACGTCGAGGAGATCCGCGCGATCGGCTATCCGGTGTGGTCGGTCGCGACGTGCCCGCGCCGCAGCCGCAACGAGTTCACGTTCGGCGGCATCAACGTTCCGATCACCATCTCGGGCGTCACGATCGAGCCCGGCGACTACATCGCGGCCGACGACAGCGGCGTGCTGTCCATCCCGCGGGCTGCCGTCGAGCGGGTGCTCGAGCTCGCAGCGACGATCGACGCGCAGGAGCGCTCGCTCGAGGCGCAGATTTGCAACGGTACGCTCTCGTCGTGGGATGCGGTATGAGCTTCGACCCGGCTGCATGCCGCCGGATCGGGCGTCGCAACTTGCACGTCTCGCAGCTCGGTGTCGGCACGGCGCCGTTCGGTGGCAAGTCCGACACCGACGCGTCCGTTGGCGGCGCGTTCGCTGCGCTCTACGACGCCGGATTGCGCTACTTCGACACGGCGCCGTTCTACGGAACGGGCCTCGCCGAGCACCGCCTCGGCATGTGCATGCGCCGCGTCGAACGCGCTTCGCTCGTCATCTCGTCCAAGGTCGGACGGCTGCTGCGACCCGCCACCGTTGCGGCGTCCGGCTCGCACGCGTTCGAGGTCGCTTACGACTACAGCTACGACGGCACCATGCGCTCGATCGAGCACAGCATGCAGCGCCTCGGCACCAACGCGCTCGACATCGTGCTCATCCACGACGTGAACCGCCGCTGGCAAGGCGACCTCGTCGAGCAGCGCTACGCCGAAGCGATGGCAGGCGCGCACAAGGCGCTCTCGGAATTGCGCGCGGCGGGAACGATCAAGGCATTCGGCGTGGGCGTCAACGACTGGAGCATCCTGCTGCGCTTCGCTGCGGACGGCGACTTCGACTGCTTCATGCTCGCGGGCCGTTACACGCTGCTCGATCACACAGCGCTGTCGACGTTCATGCCCGATTGCGAGCGCCGCGGCATCTCGGTGCTGATGGCGGCGCCGTTCAACTCGGGCATCCTCGCGACCGGCGCTCGCGACGGCGCCACTTTTTTCTATGTCGAGGCCGACGCCGAGATCAAGGAGCGCACGCGCCGCATCGAGGCCGTGTGCGCGCGCCACGGCGTGGCGCTTGCCGCCGCCGCGATCCAGTTCCCGCTGCACCATCCGGCCGTGGCGAGCGTGGTGGCGGGCATGCGCAGTGCGGAAGAAGCCAAGTCCAATCTCGCCCATTGCAGCGCCGACATCCCGGCTCAGTTCTGGGACGAGTTGAAGACGCTCGGCCTCATCGATCGCGCGGCGCCGACGCGCTAGTCGAACTTCCTCATCTGGGCCGCGCGGCGCTCGAGCCACCAGCCGTACTGCGCCGGCCATTGCGCCCAGCCTGCGTCGCCTTCGAGCTCGACCGCGGCCCGGCCCGCCCAATGCGGATCGACGAGCGCCTCGCGCGCCAGGGCCACGAGATCCGCTGCGCCCGAACGAACGATCTGCTCGGCTTGATGCGCATCCAGGATGAATCCCACGGCCTGGGTCGCGATGCCCGCTTCGCGCCGCACGCGCAACGCATTGGGCACGAGGTACCCGATCTTCAGCGCAAGCCGCGAGGACGTGAAGCCGCCCGCCGAGCAGTCCACGACGTCGACGCCGATCGCCTTCAACTCGCGCGCGAGCACGACCGTGTCGTCGAGCGACCAGCCGCTGTCCACGCCGTCGATGGTCGACGTGCGGAAGAAGAGTGGCTTGTCGGCCGGCCACGCCTCGCGCACCGCACGCGCGACTTCCAGTGCCATGCGCATGCGCCCCGCGAGGTCTCCGCCATAGGCGTCGTTGCGCGTATTCGAGATCGGGGACAGGAACGAATGGATGAGGTACCCGTGCGCGCCGTGGATCTCCAGCACGTCGAGCCCGGCGGCGTGCGCTCGCGCTGCCGCTGCGCCAAACGCTGCGACGATGCCCGCGATGCCACTCGCGTCGAGCTCGCGCGGAACGAGCCAGCCTTCGTTGTGAGGCGTCGCCACGGGTCCGACGATGGGCCACGGATCGTCGCCGCGGTCGTGATCGGCCGCATCCAGCGCGGCATTGCCGAACCACGGGCGCTGCATGCTCGCCTTGCGTCCTGCGTGCGCGAGCTGCATGCCGATGCGCGCGCCCTGCGCATGCACGTAATCAGCGATGCGCCGGTACGGCCCGATGTGCGCGTCCGACCAGAGGCCGGTGTCGCCGTGCGTGATGCGCGCCTCGGGCAGCACGGCGGTGGCTTCGACGAACACGAGGCCGAAGCCGCCCATCGCGAACTGGCCGAGATGGACGAAGTGCCAGTCGTTGGGCATGCCGTCGCGCGCCGAGTACTGGCACATCGGCGAGACGACCGTCCGGTTGCGCAAGGTGACACCGCGCAGCGTGATCGGCGAGAACAGCAACGACTTCGTCATGAAATGTCTCCGCGATGCGCCCATCGCGTCATGCGGCGCTCGAGCACCGCGAAGAGCTCGTACATCGCCATCGCCATGACGCCGATGACGGCGAGGCCCGCGAACACGAGCGGCATCCGCATCGACGATCCCGCGGACATCATGAGGTAGCCGATGCCCTGGTTCGACGCCACCGTTTCCGACACGACAGTGCCGATGAACGCGAGGGTGATCGACACCTTGAGCGATGCGAAGAAGTACGGGAGCGACCGCGGCAGGCCGACCTTCCACAGGATGTCCGCCTTCGTCGCACCCAGCGAGCGCAGCACGTCCTCGAGCTCGGGCTCGAGCGTCGCAAGGCCCGTCGCCACGTTCACGACGATCGGGAAGAAGCTGATGAGGAATGCGGTCAGCACCGCGGGGATCGTGCCGATGCCGAACCACACGACCAGGATCGGCACGAACGCGACCTTGGGGATCGCGTTGAACGCCACCAGCAGCGGATACAGGCCCTTGTAGACGAATCGCGACGTGCCGACCGCGATGCCGAGGCTCAAGCCCACGGCGACGCCGATCGCGAACCCGATCATCGTCGTCCAGAACGTCTGCCAGGCGTGGCCGGCGATCGGACCCGCGTACTCGATCAGCGACACGGCGATCGTGTAGGGGCTCGGGAAGATGAAATCGGAGACGTGGAACGCGGTGCAGATCGCCTGCCACACGAGGAGCAGCACGATCGCCACGATCCACGGCGCCGCCGTCTCGAGCCTCTCGCGCTTCATTGGCGCACCCGGCCGATCCGCTCGCGCAGGTCGTGCACGATGTCGGTGAACGCGTCGGTGTAGGTGACGTCGAGCTCGCGCGGGCGCGGCAAGGTCGACACTGCGTCGCCCGACGATGCGCCCGGGCCGCGCGCTCATCACGTACACGGTGTCGGCGAGGAAGACGGCTTCGCGCAGGTCGTGCGTGACGAGGATCACGGTGAATTGTTGCTCGGTCCACAGATCGCGCAGGAGGCACCACAGCTCCTCGCGCGTGAACGCGTCGAGCGCGCCGAACGGCTCGTCGAGCAGCAGCATCTTCGGCTGGTGCACGAGCGCGCGGCAGATCGACGCGCGCTGCTGCATGCCGCCGGAAAGCTCCCACGGATACTTGTCGGCGTACCCGTCGAGCCCGACCGTGCGCAGCAACGCACGCGCGCGGTCCTCGAACATCGCGCGGTCGCGCTTGAACGTCGAGCGGTACGGCTCGACGATCTCGAGCGGCAGCAGCACGTTGTCGAGCGTCGTGCGCCACGGCAGGAGCGTGGGCGCCTGGAACGCCATGCCCACGATCTTGAGAGGGCCCGTGACCGGCGCCCCTTCGACCGTCACCGAGCCGCGCGTCGGCGGCTTCAGCCCCGTCGCGAGCTTCATGAACGTCGACTTGCCGCAGCCCGACGGCCCGACGATCGCGACGAACTCGCCGGGCGCGATCGACAGCGAGATGTCCTCGACGGCGAAGCCGGCCTGGCCGTCGTAGGCGAGCGCGACGTCGCGAAAATCGACGAACGGCATAGGGACGTACCCGCATTACAGGGTCCGTCCCTATTTCGGGAACACCATGCGGTCGGCCTTCGCGGGCAGGTACGCGTCGCTCCAGATGGCCTCGGCCTTCACCGGATTCTTGATCTCGAACGCCTGCGACACCTGCGTCACCATGTCGGCGAGGCGCGTTGGCGTGACGTCGCCGAGCCCGTTCGCCTTCGCCTCGGGCGTGACGATGACGCTGTCGATCGCGAGCTTCATGCGCCGCTTCTCGAGCGTCTCGTCGATCAGCGCGTCGCGCTCCTTGACGTACCTGATCGAGCCGTCCGGATCGGCGAGCACGTCCTTCATGCCCTTGGTGAACGCGCGCAGGAACGCCTTCACCGCCTCCGGCTTCTCCTTCAGGAACTGCTCGGAGACGATGATCGCGTTGCCGTAGAGGTTCACGCCGTACTTCGGATACATCAGCACGTCGACGTCCTCGTCCTTGATGCCGCGCGCGTTGAGGTTGAGGAGGCTCGTGAAGTAGAAGCCGGTGATCGCGTCGACGTCGCCCTTCACGAGCATCGTCTCGCGCAGCGGCGGGTCCATCGCCGTCCACGCGATCTTGCCGCCGTCGAGCTTGTTCGCCTTGACGAAGATCGGGAACGCGCGCCGGCCCGCGTCGAACACCGGCGCGCCCATCTTCTTGCCCGACGAGGTCGGCGGGCGCCTTGATGCCGGTCTTCTTGAGCGAGAAGCACGGCGGCGGGCGTGGTGTCGTACACCATCATCACCGCGACCGGCTTGTTCGGCGCCGTCGGATTGTTGCCGACGAACTCGATCAGCGCCGCGAGGTCGGCGAAGCCCATCTGGTACGTGCCCGACGCGACGCGATTCACCGCGTTGCCCGAGCCGTTGCCGGCATCGACGGTGACGTCGAGCTTCTCCGCGGCGAAGTAGCCCTTGGCCTTGGGCAGCAGGAACATCGCGGCCGGGCCCTCGAAGCGCCAGTCGAGCTGGAAGGCGATCTTCGTGTCCTGTGCGCGGCCTGCGCGGTGAACGCCAGCGCAAGCGCAGCGAGACATGCCCGAATTCGCATCACGATCCTCCCAAGGTTGGTGCAAAAACGCCTCGCACGGCTGCACGAGGCGCTTGGGATGCAAGTGTAGCGAAATCGGGGCCAGCCCCGCGACGTCAGAAGTGCAGCTTGCGATACACGCCTTCGTGCTCGGGAGGGTTGTGGGTGAGCGCCGAGGTGACGATCTCCACGAACTGCATCACCTTGCCCTGCGGCGGCTCCCAGTGCTCGGCGGACGACAGCGTGATGCGCAGGAGGGCAAGCTTCGGATCCTCGGGGCCGCCCGGGAACCACGCCTCGGCAATCTTGCTCCAGAGCTCCTTCGCGCGCTGCGGGTCGCGCAGGACGGTCCCGTGGCCACGCACCGCGACGAACGCATTGTCACCGGTGTCCGCGTACGTGAGCATGCACGTTCGGATTGGCGGACACCTCCGCTGCCGTCTCGCTGTCGGCGGCGAGGAACATCCAGATCTGCCCGGCTTCCGCCGCGCACTGCGTGGTCATGGGCCGCACGTGCATCCCGCCGTCGACGTCGTGCGTGATGAGCATGCAATACGGCGTCTTCTTCAGGCGATCGAAGAACTCGTCGCGCTGCTTCGCGACGGATTCCTCGCTCACGCCCGGGCGGGTATCCGCGACGGCTTCGGTCATGGCAACTCTCCGGTGATCGTGCAAAGTCGCATGATCGGCCGGACGCGAATTCCGCGCAGCCGGCGCCCGTGACGACGCCGCGTAGGCAGGCGACTACAACAGCGACGGCTGCCGCTGCGTGAGTGCGTCGACGACCGTCAGCGCCGTCATGTTGACGAGGCGCCGCACCGTCGCCGACGGCGTGAGGATGTGCACCGGCTTGGCCACGCCGAGCAGGATCGGCCCCAGCGTGACGCCCCATCCCGCCGCGACCTTCAGCAGGTTGAACGAGATGTTCGCGGCGTCCACCGTCGGCATGATGAGCAGGTTCGCCTCGCCCTTCAGGCGCGAGTTCGGGAACGCCGCTTGCCGCACCTGCTCGTTCAGCGCGGCGTCGCCGTGCATCTCGCCCTCGACCTCGAGGTCGGGGTCCATCGCGTTGATCAGCGCGAGCGCGGCCTGCATCTTCTTCGCCTGCGGATGCTGCGACGAGCCGAAGCTCGAGTGCGACAGCAGCGCGACCTTCGGCGTGACGCCGAAGCGGCGGATCTCCTCGGCGCACAGCAGCGTGATCTCGGCCAGCTGCTCCGCCGTCGGGTCGGCATTGACGTACGTGTCCGCGATGAAGATGACGCGGTCCGGCATCATCACGGCGTTCATCGCGGCGTAGTTGTGGACGCCGCGGCGCAGGCCGATCACCTGGTCGATGTACGTGAGGTGCAGCGCGTGCGTGCCGAACGTTCCGCACAGCATGCCGTCGGCCTCGCCGCGATGGATCGCCATGGCGCCGATCAGCGTCAGGCGCCGGCGCATCTCGATCTTGCGCGTACGCCTGCGACACGCCGCGCCGCTGCGTGAGGCGGTAGTACTCCGTCCAGTATTCCTTGTAGCGGTCGTCGTGCTCCGGGTTGATCATGTCGAAGTGCGTCTCGGGCTGCATGCGCAGGCCGAAGCGCTCGAGCCGCTTCTCGATCACCGCGGGCCGGCCGACGAGGATCGGTCTCGCCAGTCCCTCGTCGACGACGACCTGCACCGCGCGCAGCACGCGCTCGTCCTCGCCTTCCGCGTACACGATGCGCTTGGGCGCCGCCTTCGCCGCCGTGAAGATCGGCTTCATCAGCAGGCCGGAGTGATACACGAACTGCGTGAGCTTCTGGCGGTACGCGTCGAAATCGTCGATCGGGCGCGTCGCGACACCCGAGTCCATCGCCGCCTTGGCCACCGCCGGCGCGATCTTCACGATGAGGCGCGGATCGAACGGCTTGGGAATCAGGTAGTCGGGACCGAAGCGAAGGTTCTCGACGTTGCTGTACGCGTGCGCGACGATGTCCGATTGCTCGGCCATCGCGAGGTCGGCGATCGCGCGCACGCATGCGAGCTTCATCTCCTCGTTGATCGTCGTGGCGCCGACGTCGAGCGCGCCGCGGAAGATGAACGGGAAGCACAGGACGTTGTTGACCTGGTTCGGAAAGTCCGAGCGCCCGGTGGCGATGACCGCGTCGGGCCGCGCCGCCTTCGCGACGTCCGGCATGATCTCGGGCTCGGGATTGGCGAGCGCGAGGATGAGCGGCTTCGGCGCCATCGTCGCGAGCCACTCGGGCTTCAGCACGCGCGCGGCGGACAGCCCGAGGAAGACGTCGGCGCCGGGCAGGATGTCGGCGAGCGTGCGCGCCGACGTCTTCTGCGCGTAGCACGATCTTGTGCTCGTCCATCAGCTTGGTGCGGCCTTCGTAGACCACGCCTTCGATGTCGGCCACGTAGATGTTCTCGCGCCTGATGCCGAGCGAGCGCAGGAGGTCGAGGCATGCGAGCGCGGCGGCGCCGGCGCCCGAGCACACGAGCTTGACCTCGCCGAGCTCCTTGCCGACGACGCGCAGCCCGTTCACGATCGCCGCGCCCGACGATGATCGCGGTGCCGTGCTGGTCGTCGTGGAACACCGGGATCTTCATCCGCTCGCGGCACTTGCGCTCGATGTAGAAGCACTCGGGCGCCTTGATGTCCTCGAGGTTGATGCCGCCGAACGTCGGCTCGAGCGCGCAGATGATGTCGACGAGCTTGTCGGGATCGCGCTCGTTGAGCTCGATGTCGAAGCAGTCGAGGCCGGAGAACTTCTTGAAGAGCACCGCCTTGCCTTCCATCACCGGCTTGGCGGCGAGCGGGCCGATGGCGCCGAGACCGAGCACCGCCGTGCCGTTGGTCACCACGGCGACGAGATTGCCGCGCGCCGTGAGCATCGACGCCTCGTGCGGATCGCGCACGATCTCGTCGCACGCGGCCGCCACGCCGGGCGTGTAGGCGAGCGCCAGGTCGCGCTGGTTGGTCGAGGTGCTTGGTCGGCAGGAGCGCGATCTTGCCCGGCGGGAGCCTGCCGGTGATACTCGAGGGAAGCTTCGCGGATGTCTTTGTCGTCGGCCATATGGTGCGCGGCGCCTTTTCGAGGGTCGCCCATCATAATCCAACGTCGCGCATAGGGCCGGGTTTCGCTCTGCCCGCACCGCTATAATCGACGATTTGCCCCGCTTGCCAATGGCATCGTCCCCCTGTTCTGGCTGATCGCGCTCGCGCTCGTCGCGGGCACTCTCGCGTGCTCGTCACGCCGTTGCTGCGCCGCTCGCCGAAGGTCGAGGCGCCCGCGGACGAGTCGGCGACCACCGCCGTCTACCGCGATCACAAGCGACAGCTCGACGCGGACCTCGCGGCAGGCGCGATCACAGCGGAGGAGCGAGATGCCGCGCTGGCCGAGATCACGCGCCGCTTCGGCGAGGAGCTCGCGACTGCGCGCGAACCCGCGCCGCACGCCGGCGAGCGGACGCGCTGGATCGCCGCGATGGCGCTCGTGGCCTGCGTGCCCGTCGTCGCGGGCGTGCTCTACTTCATGCTCGGCAATCCGGCCGCGATCAACGCGGCGCCGCGGCGGCCACGTCGGCGCAAGCCGATCCCGCCAGCGACCCGCAGATCGTGGCGATGGTCGACGAGCTCGCCAAGAGGCTCCAGGCCAATCCCGAGGACGGCGAGGGCTGGGCGCTGCTCGGCCGCTCCTATCGCGTCCTCAATCGCTACGACGCCGCTTCGATGGCGTACACCGAGGCAGGCAAGCGGCTTCCGCCGAGCGCGCCGTTGTACGTCGACTGGGCCGAAGCCGTCGCGCAGGCGCAGGGGCGCACGCTCGCCGGACAGCCCACGGAGCTTCTCGAGCGTGCGCTCAAGCTCGAGCCCGAGAACGCGAAGGCGCTGGCGCTGGTTGGCGCCGCCGCGATGGAGCGCGGCGATCGCGCCGCTGCGATCGCATCGTGGACGAAACTGCGCGCACTCCTTCCGCCGAACAGCCCGCAACTGCGACAGATCGACGACGCGCTCGCGCAGGCCGGATCCACGCCGGGCAAGGCGGCGCCAACGCCGGCAGCACCCCGCGCGGCGGCAACAGGCGGCACGAGCGTGACCGGGCGCGTCGAGGTCGATCCGAAGCTCGCGAAGAACGTCGCGCCGGGCGATACGGTGTTCATCTTCGCGCGCGACCCCGAAGGGAGCCGCATGCCGCTCGCCGCGATGAAGCTGCGCGGCAGCGACCTGCCGCGCGCTTTCGCGCTCACCGACGAGATGGCGATGAGCCCCGCGGCGACGATCTCCAAGGCCGGCAAGGTCGTGATCGAGGCGCGGGTCAGCAAGTCGGGCGACGTCAAGCCGCAGTCCGGCGACCTGGCCGGCACCAGCGCGACGGTCAACCCCGGCGCGACGGACGTCCGGGTGACCATCGATCGCGTCGTCCCGTGACGGTATGCTAGGCCATGCTCGAGGCGCTCGACATCACGGCGCGGCGCGGCACGCGCTGCTCTTCAACGCGCCTCCGCTTGCGCGTCGAGGCGGGACGCGCGCTGCTCGTCACCGGCCGCAACGGCAGCGGCAAGACGACGCTGCTGCGCATCCTCGCGGGCCTGACGCAACCGGACGACGGCGCCGTCACGCTGAACGGCAGCGTCGACCGGCGCGATGCGCGCGCACATCGCGTTCGCGGGCCACGCCGCAGCGCTCAAGGACGAACTGACGGTCGAGGAGAACCTGCGCGCGCTGGCGGAGCTCGGCGGCGAGCCGCGTGACGCACGACGCCTTGTCGTCGGCACTCGGGACCGTCGACCTTGCCGGCCAGCGCGAACTGCCGGCACGCACGCTGTCGCAGGACAGCGGCGCCGGGTCACGCTCGCGCGCCTCGCGTTGCTGCCGCGCGCACTGTGGCTGCTCGACGAGCCGGCGACGGCGCTCGACACGACCGGCATTCGCGTGCTCGCGGAGCTCGTGACGCAACGCTTGCGCGCCGGCGGAATCGTCGTCGCGGCGACGCACCAGCCGCTCGAATTGCCGCCCGACCGTGCGGACAGCCTCGCACTGTCATGAGCACCGTCGCCGCCACCGCGCTGAATGAACCCGACCATCGGCGTGTTTTCCGCCATCCGCTGGGCCGTCGCGCACGACCTGCGCGTCGCGTTGCGCTCGCGCGCGGAACTCGCGGTCCAGCTTCTGTTCTACGTCATCGTGGTCAGCCTCTTTCCGCTCGCCTCGTCGCCCGATCGCGTCCTGCTCGCGGCGCTCGGGCCCGGCGTGTTGTGGGTCGCGGCGCTGCTCGCGTCGCTGCTGTCGCTGCCGCGCCTGTTCGCAAGCGACTTCGCCGACGGCACGCTCGAGCAGGTCGCGCTGTCGCCCTATCCCCTGCCCGCGCTCGTGGCCGGCAAGGCGCTCGCGCATTGGCTCACGACCGGCTTGCCCGTCGTCGTGCTCGCGCCGATGCTCGGCCTGCAGTACGCGCTCGACGCGGATGTGCTGAAGGTCGTCGTCGCTCGCGCTGCTGATCGGCACGCCGATCCTGTCGCTGCTCGGCGCCATCGGCGCGGCGCTCACGCTCGGCGCGCGCGGCGGCGGCGGCCTGCTCGCGTTGCTGATCCTGCCGCTGTACGTGCCCGTGCTGATCTTCGGCGCCGGCGCCGCCGACGCGTTTCGCGCGGGCCTGTCGGCGTCGCCCAACATGTCGCTGCTCGGCGCGGCGTTGCTCGTCGCGCTCGTCGGCGCGCCGTTCGCCACCGCTGCCGCCGTACGCATCGCGCTCGACTGACGTGAACGCCCCACGCTCGCAGGCTTCGCCTCGCTCGCGCCCCCGAGGGCGCAGTCAATCGCTTGGGACGGCCCGGCGCGACTGACATGAGTCTCTACCGATTCTCCTCGCCCGCCACCTTCTATCCGCTCGCCGGACGCATCGCGCCGTGGTTCGCGGGCGCCGCGGCGATCCTCGCGGCGATCGGCCTCTGGATCGGGCTCGTCGTCGCGCCCACCGACTTCCAGCAGGGCGAGGCCTACCGCATCATCTTCATCCACGTGCCGGCGGCGTGGATGTCGATGTTCATCTATCTCGTGATGGCGTTCTGGAGCATCGTCGCGCTGAGCTTCAACACGCGGCTGTCGGCGATGCTGGCGCAGGCGCTGGCGCCGACGGGCGCGTGGATGACGTTCATCGCGCTGTGGACGGGGTCGCTGTGGGGCCGCCCGACATGGGGCACCTACTGGGCGTGGGACGCGCGCATGACGTCCGAGCTCATCCTGCTGTTCCTCTATTTCGGCGTCATCGCGCTGCGCAATGCGATCGACGACCCGCGGCGCGCCGATCGCGCGTGCGGCGTGCTGACGATCGTCGGCGCCGTGAACATCCCGATCATCTATTTTTCGGTGCAGTGGTGGAACACGCTGCACCAGGGCGCGTCGGTGAGCCCCACCGGCTCGAAGATGACCACGATCATGCTGACAGGGATGCTCGTCATGACGGTCGCGGCGTGGCTCTACGCCATCGCCGTCGCGCTGTGGCGCGTGCGCGCGATCATCCTCGAGCGCGAGCGCGGGTCGGCGTGGATCGAAGAGCTGCCGGGAATGGTGCGCGCATGAGCGATTTTTTCACCATGGGCGGCTACGGGTTCTACGTGTGGGGTGCGTACGGCGTGACCGCGCTCGCCATCGCGCTCGAGGTCGTCAGCGTGCGCGCGCGATGGCGCGCCGCCAGGAGGCAGGCCAGGTCATGAAAGCACGGCACCGTCGCCTCGCGTGGATCGGTGCGGGCGTCGTCGTGCTCGGCGTCGCGGCCGCGCTCGTGCTGAACGTGTTCCAGTCGAATCTCGTGTTCTTCTTCACGCCGTCGCAGGTGGCCGCGAAGGAAGCGCCGCAGGGACGCGCGTTTCGCATCGGCGGCCTCGTCGAGGCGGGAAGCCTCAGGCGCATCCCCAACTCGGTGGACGTGAGCTTCGTCGTGACCGACACCGTGCAACGCGTGCCGGTCGTGTACAGCGGCCTCCTGCCCGACCTCTTCAAGGAGGGCAAGGGCGTCGTCGCGCAAGGTATGCTCGCTGCCGACGGCACGTTCAAGGCCACCGAGGTGCTCGCCAAGCACGACGAGAACTACATGCCGCCGGAGGCGGGCGCGGCGCTCGAAGCGGCGCAGAAGCACAAGTCCATCGAGATGCCGACATTGAAGGACACCAAGCGATGATTCCCGAGCTCGGCCATTTTGCACTGATCCTCGCGCTGCTCGTGGCGCTCGCGCAGGGCACGATTCCGCTGTGGGGCGCCTACCGGCGCGACGCCGCGCTGATGGCCCTCGCGAAGCCCGCTGCCCGCGCGCAGTTCGCGCTCGTCGTCGTCGCATTCGGGTGCCTCGCGTACAGCTTCGCGACCAGCGACTTCTCGGTCGAGCTCGTCGCGCTTGCATTCGAACACGCAGCTGCCGCTGCCCTATCGCATCGCGGCGACGTGGGGCTCGCACGAGGGCTCGCTGCTGCTGTGGATGCTGATGCTCACAAGCTGGGCGCTTGCGGTGACCCTGCGCTCACGCAACCTGCCTGCACCGTTGCTTGCACGCGTGCTCGCCGTCATGGGCCTCGTCGGCGTCGGCTTCCTGCTCTTCATGCTGTTCACGACCAATCCGTTCCTGCGCCTGGTGCCTGCCGCCGCCGAGGGCCGCGACCTGAATCCGTTGCTGCAGGACCCGGGCATGGTGATCCACCCGCCCATGCTCTACATGGGCTACGTCGGGTTCTCGGTGGCGTTCGCGTTCTCGATCGCCGCGCTGCTCGCGGGCAAGCTCGACGCGACGTGGGCGCGCTGGTCGCGGCCGTGGACGATCGCCGCATGGTCGTTCCTCACCATCGGCATCGCGCTCGGCAGCTGGTGGGCATACTACGAGCTCGGCTGGGGCGGCTGGTGGTTCTGGGATCCGGTCGAGAACGCGTCGTTCATGCCGTGGCTCGTCGGCACGGCGCTCGTGCACTCGCTCGCCGTGACGGAGAAGCGCGGCACGTTCAAGAGCTGGACGGTGCTGCTCGCGATCGTCGCGTTCTCGCTGTCGCTGCTCGGCACGTTCCTCGTGCGCTCCGGCGTGCTCACGTCGGTGCACGCGTTCGCCACCGATCCCACGCGCGGCGTCTTCATCCTCGTCTTCCTGGCGATCGTGGTCGGCGGCTCGCTCACGCTCTATGCGTTCCGCGCAGGCTCGGTCGGCGGCGGCGCGCGATTCGATCCCGTGTCGCGCGAATCGCTGCTGCTCGCCAACAACATCCTGCTCGTCGTCGCCTGCGCGAGCGTGCTGCTCGGCACGCTGTATCCGCTCGTCATCGACGCGCTCGGCGTCGGCAAGATCTCGGTCGGCCCGCCCTACTTCGACGCGGTGTTCTTCGCGCTGACGGCACCGCTCGTGTTCCTGATCGCGCTCGGTCCCATCGCGAGCTGGCGTCGCGCGCTGTTGCCCGACATGTGGACACGGCTGCGCTGGGCGCTGGCCGTCGCGATCGTCACCGCGTGCCTGCTGCCGTTCGTGATGGGAACCTGGCGCCCGCTGGTCGCGGTCGGCCTCTTCCTCGCCACATGGATCGCCGCCTCGACGGCCGTCGTCGTCACGCAGCGCTTGCGCCACACGACGCTTCGCAGCAACTCGGCAGCGTGGTACGGCATGGTGCTCGCGCATCTCGGCGTCGCGGTGTTCATCGTCGGCGTGACGATGGTCAAGGGCTACGGCATCGAGCAGAACGTGACCATGGACAAGGGCCAGACGGTGCAGGTCGGCGGTTACGACTTCACGTTCGGCGGTGTCGTGCCGGTGAACGGACCGAACTATTCCGGCGTCGCGGGCATCGTCGAAATGCGCAAGGACGGCAAGCTTCTCGACACGCTGCGGCCGGAGAAGCGGATCTACAACGCGAGCGGCATGCCGATGACCGAGGCGGCGATCGACGCAGGCCCGTTCGGCGACCGCTACGTGTCGCTCGGCGAGCCGGTGACCGACAAGGGCGCGGAAGGCGCGTGGGCGCTGCGCGTGTACATCAAGCCGTTCGTCGACTGGATCTGGCTCGGCTGCTTCCTGATGGCGATCGGCGGGTTCGTCGCGATGTCCGACCGCCGCTATCGCCTCGCCGTGCGACACAAGATCGCCGCCGCCTTCGGCGCAGCGGCGTAACCGTCATGAAATCGCTGCGCCTTCTCGTTCCGCTCGCGCTCTTCGTCGTCCTCGTCGGCTTCCTGTGGGCAGGCCTCTCGCGCGATCCGCGCGAAGTGCCTTCGCCTCTCGTCGGCAAGCCGGCGCCCGCGTTCGATCTCGTGCAACTGAAGCAGCCGGACAAGAAGCTCAGCACGGCGGACATGAAGGGCCAGGTGTGGCTGCTCAACGTGTGGGCATCGTGGTGCGTGTCGTGCCGCGTCGAGCATCCGCTGCTGGTCGAGCTCGCGAAGGCGAACGTCGTGCCGGTGATCGGCCTCAACTACAAGGACAAGAACGACGCCGGGATCGCGTGGCTCGACCAGAACGGCGATCCGTATCGGCTTTCCGTGGTGGACGCCGACGGGCGCGTCGGCATCGACTGGGGCGTATACGGCGTTCCGGAGACGTTCGTCGTCGACAAGAACGGCGTCATCCGTTACAAGCAGATCGGGCCGATCACCGTCGAGGCGCTGCAGCAGAAGATCCTGCCGCTCGTGCGCGAGCTTCAAAAAGCGTGAAGAGCCTCGCAATCGCGCTCCTGCTCGCGACCGCGAGCGCGCTCGCGCAATCCGACGCCGCGCTCGACGCACGCCTCAAGAAGCTGGAGGAAGAGCTGCGCTGCCTCGTCTGCCAGAACCAGTCGCTCGCGGATTCGACCGCGCCGCTTGCCGAGGACCTGCGCCGCGAGGTGCGCTCGCTCGCGGTGGCCGGCAAGGACGACGAGCAGATCAAGCAGTACCTGGTCGCCCGCTACGGCGACTTCGTCCTGTACGACCCGCCGGTCAAGCGCATCACGTGGCTGCTGTGGTTCGGACCGTTCGTGCTGCTCGCAGGCGGCGCCGTCGTCTGGTGGCTGGTCGCCCGGCGGCGCAAGCGCGGCGACGACGACGATCCTCCTCCGCCATCCGGCGTCGACAAGGCACGCGAACTCCTCGACAGCCCGCTCGAGTAACGATGTCGATCTACGCACTCAAGCCGCGATTCCAGTCGCTGCTGCGGCCGATGACGACGGCGCTCGCGCGCGCAGGCGTCACGGCCAACCAGGTCACGCTCGCCGCGTGCGTCGTGTCGCTCGCGGTCGCAATCTTCGTCGCGTGGCGCAGCGACGAGCGGTGGCCGTTCCTGCTCGTGCCGCTGTGGATGTTCCTGCGCATGGCGTTCAACGCGATCGACGGCATGCTCGCCCGCGAGTTCGGGCAGAAAACGCGGCTCGGTGCGTATCTCAACGAGCTGACGGACGTCGTATCGGACTCGGCGCTGTACCTGCCGTTCGCGCTGATCGCACCCTTCTCGGTGTGGACGGTCGGCGCCGTCGTCCTGCTCGCTGCGATCTCCGAATACGCGGGCGTGCTCGGCCTCATGGTCGGCGCATCGCGTCGCTACGACGGCCCGATGGGCAAGAGCGACCGCGCATTCGTGTTCGGCGCGCTCGGCTTGTGGATCGGCGTCGCGTCGCCGTTGCCTGCCTGGGCCGCCTATGTCATGCCGGTGGTCGCTGTCGCGCTCGTCGTCACGATCGTCAATCGCGTGCGGCGCGGATTGGCTGAAGGGACACTGGCATGAACGACGCTGCCGACGTCGCCGCGCTCGTGCGCAGCGCGCAGGAGCGCGTGTTCCGCACGCACGATGGCGTCGACCTCTTCTATCGCCACTGGCCGGCGCCCGAAGGCCCCGCGCGCGGCGCGATCGTGCTGCTTCATCGCGGTCACGAGCACTCGGGGCGCATGGCGCACCTCGTCGACGAGCTCGGGCTCCCCGACTTCGATTTCTTCGCATGGGACGCGCGCGGTCACGGCCGCTCGCCCGGGCCGCGCGGCGATGCGCCCGGCGTGCCGCGCTGGTCCGCGACCTGCAGACCTTCGCCGATCACATCTGCGACGCGCACGGCTTCGCGATGGAGGATCTCGCCATCGTCGCGCAAAGCGTCGGCGCCGTGCTCGCCGCCGCGTGGGTGCACGACTACGCGCCGCGCATCCGCTGCATGGTGCTCGCCTCGCCCGCGTTCAAGGTCAAGCTGTACGTGCCGTTCGCGCGGAACGGGCTCGCGCTCATGCACAAGCTGCGCGGCAATTTCTTCGTCACGAGCTACGTGAAGGCGAAGTTCCTGACGCGCGATCCCGTGCGCATGGCGAGCTACGACAGCGATCCGCTGATCGCGCGCGCGATCTCCGTGCGCGTGCTGCTCGGCCTGTACGACGCTGTCGAAGCGCATCGTCGCCGACGCGCCGGCGATCGTCACGCCGACGCAGCTCTTCGTCTCGGACGCCGATTGGGTGGTGCAGGACGGACCGCAGCACGCGTTCTTCGATCGACTCGGCGCGACGGTCAAGGAGCGCCATGTCCTGCACGGCTTCTTCCACGACACGCTGGGCGAGCGCGACCGCAGCGTGCCCATCGCGCGCATGCGCACGTTCCTCCTGCGCCGGTTCGATTCGCCGCCCGCGATTCCCGACGTCACCGACGCCGATCTCGCCGGCTTCACGCGCGAGGAAGCGGATGCGCTGGCAGCACCGCTGCCGCCGCTTTCGCCGCGCGGACTGTATTGGTCGGCAACGCGCGCGGGATTGCAGTTCGGCGCAACGATGTCCGACGGCGTGCGCCTCGGCCAGCAAACGGGTTTCGACTCCGGCAGCACGCTCGATTACGTCTATCGCAACGTCGCGACCGGCGTGACGCCGCTCGGGCGGCTCATCGACCGCAACTACCTGCGCTCGATCGGCTGGACGGGCATACGGCAGCGCAAGCTGCACCTCGAGGAGCTGCTGCGCAATGCGATCGCGGATCGCCGCGCGAACGGCGCGCCCGTGCGCATCGTCGACGTCGCCGCGGCCACGGCCGCTACGTGCTCGATGCGATCGCCAAGGCGGAGCTGCCCGATGCGATCCTCCTGCGCGACTTCGTGGCGCAGAACGTCGAGCAAGGCATCGCGCTCATTCGTGCGCGCGCCTCGAGGCCGTCGCCTCGTTCGAGCACGCGGACGCGTTCGACCGGGCGGGCATCGCCGCGATCGCACCGCGGCCGACCATCGGCATCGTCTCCGGCCTGTACGAGCTCTTCGCCGACAACGCGATGGTCCGCGAATCGCTCGCCGGGCTCGCCGACGCCATCGACGCCGGCGGCTGCTCGTCTACACCGGCCAGCCGTGGCATCCGCAGCTCGAGCTCATCGCGCGCGGTCTCACGAGTCATCGCGGCGGCGCGTGGGTGATGCGCCGCCGGACGCAGATGGAGCTCGACCAGCTGGTCAGCGCGGCGGGATTTCGCAAGATCGATCAACGCATCGACCAGTGGGGCATCTTCACGGTTTCGCTTGCACGCCGCATCCCGCGATGAACCAGTCGCGTCCGTGGAAACGGGCCGCGGCGTGGCTGCTGTTCCTCGGTCCATTCTTCTTCCTCACGTACGGACTCGCGAATTGGCTCGCATCGCTTCGCGCGAGCGTGCCCGTCGCCGCGTTCGAATGGGAGCGCGCGATCCCGTTTCACGCGTGGACCATCGTGCCGTACTGGTCGATCGACGTGCTGTATGCGCTTTCGCTCTTCGCATGCGCGACACGCGCGGAGCTCGACACGCACGTGAGGCGCCTGCTGACCGCGCAGGTCGTTGCCATCGCGTGCTTCATCGCCTTTCCGTACCGCTTCTCGTTTCAGAGGCCCGCGGCGGACGGCATGCCGGCGCCTGTTCGACGCGCTCGCGGGCTTCGATCTTCCCTACAACCAGCTCCCGTCGCTGCACGTTGCACTCGCCGTCATCCTCTGGATGCTGTACGCCACCAAGTGCCGCGGCTTGGCGCGCATCTTGCTCACCCTGTGGTTCGTGATGATCGGAGCATCCGTGCTGACCACTTATCAGCACCACTTCATCGATCTGCCGACGGGGTTCGCGCTGGGGTGGCTGTGCGTCTGGCTGTGGCCGGCGCCTTCGGCTGCCGCAGGCCCCGTCTCCGCGTGGCGTTACACCGCTGACCCGCTGCGTCACCGGCTGGCGCTCGCGTACCTGGCGGGTGCGCTGTCCTGCGCGCAATTGCGCTGTGGGCCGGCGGCTGGGCGCTGTGGCTCGCGTGGCCGTCGCTCTCGCTCACGCTGGTGTCGGCGTTCTATGCAGGCATCGGACCCGACGGTTTCCAGAAGGACGGCGGACGGCCGTCTGAGCGCCGCGACGCTGGCTGCTCGCGCCGTATCTTGCCGGCGCGTGGATCAATTCACGCTGTGGACGCGGCGCGCCCCGCAACCGGTGCTCGTCGCGGACGGCGTGTGGATCGGACGGATGCCGACTGCGCACGACCGCCGCCTTCAGGGGATCGTCGACGTGGCGGCCGAGATGAGCCTGCCTCGGGGCAACGTCGCGAGGCGCGTCGTCCCCATGCTCGATCTCGTTCGCCGGCACCGCGCGCTTGCGCACGGCAGCTCGCGCCATCGAGCCGCTGCGCGCGGGCGGCCCCGTGCTCGTGTGCTGCGCCCTTGGCTTCTCGCGGAGCGCGTGCGCGGTCGCCGCGTGGCTCCTGTCGAGCGGCCGCGCCGCCGACGCGAGGATGCGTTCGCGCGAGTGCGTCAGGCGCGGCGACGTCGTGCTGCACGACGCCACGCGAGAGTCCTGCAATGACCCTTTCCGACACCATCGACGACGCGCTGGCCTGGCGCCTGCGCCTGACCGCCGACGCCCTCGCGGCGGTCGGCACGGTCGACACGCTTTCGACCGGCCTCACGCTCATTGCGGCCGGCGGGATCGGGGTCGCGCTCTGGCATCCGTGCCGACGATGGCGCTCGCGTTCCTCGCGGCGCAGATCGTCGTCGGGCTCGCCGCCAAGTGGATGGCGGTGCGCGTGCGCTTCGACGCCGCGGTCTTCGCCGAGCTCGTCGATGCCGTCCAGAAATCGGGCTTCCGCACCGAGCATCTCGATCGCGCGCTGCGTGGCATCGGCATGCTGCCGACGAGGAAGGAAGGCCGGGACTGGGACACACGTTGCCGCGGCGCGCTGCGGCTGGTGCGGGGACTGGGTTCGCTCACGGTGTTGCAGGGATTGCTGTTCGTGCTCGCTGCAGCCACCATCGCGGTAGATTAAAACCCGAACCAGTACTCCTTCATTCCCTCGACACGTTCTGCGCCTACGCGCTGTGCATGTTCACCAAGGCGCTCACCGGGGCGCGCATGCTGTGGGTCGGCTGCGCGCCCGTCGCGACGGCGCGCGTGTACTTCGGCAACCACAACAGCCATGGCGACTTTGCGCTGATCTGGAGCTGCCTGCCCGACGACCTGCGCGCGCGCACGAGTCCGGTGGCGGGCGCGGATTACTGGCTCGAGGGCAGGCTTCGCACGCACGTCGCGGAGCGCGTCATCCGCGCGGTGCTGATCGACCGCAACCCGGAGACCCGCACGCAGGACCCGATCGGGCAGATGGCAGACGTGCTGTAGCACGGGAATCTCGCCCATCGTGTTTCCCGAGGGCACGCGCAACACCACCGACGAGACGCTGCTGCCGTTCAAGAGCGGCATCTTCCACCTCGCCCGCGCCTGCCCCGACATCGAGTTCGTGCCGGTGTGGATCGAGAACGCCAAGCGCGTGATGCCCAAGGGAAAGCTCCTGCCGCTGCCGCTCCTGTGCTCGCTCACCGTCGGCGCCCCCATCACCATCGGCGCCGATGAGGCGCGCGACGACTTCGTCGCGCGCACCCGCGATGCCCTCCTCGCCCTGCAACCGCCGCCGGAATGACACCGCTCCAACAGACGTACTCGCTCTTCGTGGGCATCGGCGTGGTGCTCGTCGTGGCCTCGCTCGTCGGATGGACGCTCAAGACGGCGATGGCAAAGGGCATGCCGCACTCGACCATCGACAACCTC
>CAWBRO010000004.1:0-484166 GCA_963791355.1 uncultured beta proteobacterium
CCGATTCAACTGACCGCGCGGGCCGCACGAAAGCGCTCGACATCTGGCAATCGCCGGGCGGCGTAGACCACCACCCGCTTGCCGTTGACCTTGAAAAGCCCGTCCTCGGAGTTCGGATTACGTGCCGGGAGATAGCCGACGCGCTCGAACATGTGAGGGACTGCACGCCGGTTCTTGCGGTCCTCGAGATCGCAGGCAAGGTCGGTCATGCCCAACCCTCGGGCGTAGCTGCTCACCTGCCCGATGGTGATCGCGGCAGGTTCGCCCATCGCTTCAAGGACGTCGCGCAGTTCGCCTGCTTCGGGTCTTCTCCGTGGCCACAATGGTCCAGAAAGCCGGGGTCCTTTGGCGGTGCTTTCCAGTCGACGGAGGAGATGTCGAGTTGGCGCAGGTAGGCGACCGCGTGCCCGAGGCCACCCTTCGCGTACCAGCCGTACAGCGTTTGCCAGATAGTCGGGCGCGTAGTCCGTCTTGTTCAGGGTTGATGCTGCAACGTAGTGACGCCGATCATCGGCGGGCAGGTACAGCCCATCCGACGTGTGGTTGGTTGGTCGTGATGATCATCCCCATCACGTTTGCGACGTAGTGCTCGCGCAGATGCTTCTCGTCGACACGAAGTACGTCGGGGGGGCGCGGCCAAGTAGATCGTGCTGTGATCGTAGAAACTGAAACGATCGACGTCGCCGAGATCGCGCGATTCGCTGACACGGACAACGACGGCCTTCGTCCAGGCGTTGAAACGGCCGAGCATTTGGGTGGGACTGATCTCCTGCCAGTTCCACGGCCCCACCCCAGCCACCACGGGCACGAGCAAGGTGTCCTTGCCGATGCCCTGCATGCCGCCCAGCACAAGCCCGTGATTGACCTTTTCGCCGGCGCGCTGAATACGATGAGCAACCAGCGAATGAGGTGTTCCGCGTCGTCGGGATAAAGCTTATAGGCGTGGTCGATCCACGGTCCTGTCTGCGACGGGTCGCCGTCGATGCGAGCCGGCGGGCGGTACAGGTTGAAAACGACGGTGCCCTTGTGCGGCACCCAGCCGGACACCTGCACGACGCGGTCGCGAATGGATCTGATCTTCGCCGGGCTGCCACGTAATTTGGTCGACGGGGCGGCCCGAGTCTATCCAAGCACTCGGGGCGATGGACTTTACGGCCGAACGATTGTGGCCAGTCGGAGATTGGTTTGTCGACGCTCCCCGCAGGCCACATTTCACGCGTAGGAACAAAGATGCACTGGTGCGTCGGCATGTACGCCCAGAAATCGCTAAGAGCCACGGGCGGCTTCGCCTTCGCATCGCCATCGCTTCCGGCGCGCGGGTTCTGCCAGCCGTGCTTCATCGCTTCGGCGAACACTGCCCGGTAATCCGTCGTCGTCGGCCGGAAGCTGTCCCACTTGACGGAGGCGTCGCCGGCATCGTACTTCTCGCTGGTTTGCGACCACTCGAGCCAAAGCGCGCGGCCCTGGTCGCCGATCGTCTTCAGCGCGTGCCCCATGCGCACCCATAGGACTCGATCGTCGGCGCGCATCGCGCACAACGCGGCACGCAGCTCGCGCACCTGGTCCGGCGTGACGAAACAGGACTGTTGCTCCTTTTGATGACAGGCGCTTGCTTCCTTCTCCTGCTCCTGGATCAGATCATCGAGTTCGCCACACTCGTCCAGGTGGCGCCCGTGCGATTCGGCGTGCTTGTACTCGTGGCCGTTGACGCGCCCGTAGTAGTACGGCTGTGACAACGTGCGCGATTCGTGGGCCAGGATGCCGCCTAACGCGCCGTCCAAGCGCGCGGCAAGGCGCGAGTGCGCTTCCTTCGACTGCGGTGCCGACAGCGCCGCTATGGCTCGCCAGCGCGGGTTTGTCGGGGCTGTGCGAGGGACTCGTGTAGAAGAAAGCTCTGACGCCGAGAACTTCCAGGCGCTCGCGCGCCGTTTCGAGCGTGATATGTTCGCCGTCGTAATCGCCGGTGACGGCCGAGACTTCCAGCACGCTTTCGTCGCTGCGCAGGCAATTCTTCTCCGTGCGCAGGGTGCCAATGCGCGCGGCAACGAACAACTCGCACGCATCCTTGCGTCGCCGGGCGGGCGGGTCGCGCAGGATGTCCAGGAGCGCGCCTAGCGATAGCTCGCGCGCTGCCGTTGCGTGTTTGTCTCGGAAGATCGTAGCGACTTGGGTTGAGGGCGTCATGCCCCACCCCGCGTCGGACCACGCGGTCGCACGAGCTCAGTGACGCGGACGGCACACATGGCGCAGCCGCACGAGTCCGCATGCACGAACTGCCGCGGCAGGAGGACGTCGGCGCCGCCAGGTCGCGGAAAAGCGTCCCCTTCATCGCGGGGGACGTAAGCGAGCCGCTGCTCGACGCCAAACACGTCGAGGACGACGAGGATGCGCAGCTCTGCGCGGCGAGGGCGTTTAACCACGTCCCACACCTCCCGCACGACGTCGTCGACCAGCCGCTCGGGCTCCAATACGCCGAGAGACAGCGCCAGCACCAAGAACCGGCGGCGTTGCGCGCAGTCGCGTGGCGCGATACCCTGTGAGCCTGCCTGCTGTTTCGTCTCAGCGCTCGAGCCCGCCGCCACAGCGGGCCTTCGCGCTTCTGGGCGCCTCACGTCGATCTCACGATGTGCCACGCCACGAGCACGATCGCCTCGAGCGCCGTACAGCGAAGCTGCCCAGCGCACGAAGCGGCTAATCATGCTGCCCCTGCTTCGCCGGTCATGCCGGACGCCATCGCCGCTAGCTGCGACGCTCGCCCTTTCTTGCCGGGCACCGATTTCTGAGCGGAAACTTCCGGGGGGACTTCGCCGCCAGCAGCGGCACGCTCCTTTACGAACGCAGCCGCCTCCTCCGCAAGGACCATGCGGCGGCCGTGGTCGACGAACGTCTTAAGGGCTCCGGTGTTGGCGTATGTCTGCGCGCGCGCTCGGGAGCATGGATAGACGCTCTCGTAGAACTGGCGGAAGGTGTACGCGAGTGGCTGCGGCGTTGCGGTAAGTCGCTTCATTTGGGCACCTGTGTTGCTGTGAGGTGCCCAAATATATTCGCGACTCTTATCGCTTTGTGGAAACAACCTGCGAGGGTTATTTCCTTTTCGCCTTTGGTTTTGGATCGTCGACCACACACCCCATGCCGCGAGCGACTTTTCGGAAACATCGAGCCGCGCGGCAAGATATTTGCGCAATTGCGAACGCTGTGCACGCGACATGGGCGGAGTAGCTTCGTAGTCGTCGCCGGCTGGAATGCCTTTGAGGGTGTAAGCCCATATCTCGCGAATATTCCGCTTGTCGGCCTCAGTGAACTTTGACGGCCGACCGCCATCGCGCCGAGCGTGTACGGGGTTGGCAACCACGAGCCGAACATCCTCGCGGTATTCCTCTGGGATGACCGCGCCTTCCTTAGTCAGCAGGTTCGCGAGCTCTTGGGGGTGACCGCGACGGGCATCGCGAATTGCGTAGGGCCAGTCTAGGTCATGGAGGCGCTCCAGGATGCTCTTCACTGCTTGCTCACGAGCTGACCAACGTGCGCAGCCAGGCGCTCGGACGCTTCCTTGCGCTCGTCTTGCCATTCCGATCGCAGGTACACCGGCGGGCTATCGCCCCCAGGTATCGTGTGATTGAGTAGCTTCGCGATGATGTGCGGCGGAATGCCAATGTCGCCGCAACAAGATGCGAACGTGCGCCGCAGGTCGTGCGGAGTCCACCTATCCGTCACCTCGTGCCGGTCGTGCCAGCGGTGCACGGCCGCTTGCACTGCGGTCGGAGAAACGGACGTGAACAGGTGCGGACCGGCCGTGCGCTCGAGTTGCGCGCGCGCCAACGGTGGCAGGTCGACCCGGTGCGGCTTCTTATCTTCAGTGCTCCGCGGGAATGCAACCAGAGCGCGGATCGTCGCGGCCAGCGTTGCCTTCTGCGCCTCCGCGATCCGCAAGCCGGTCAGAAGTAGAAACCGCAGTAACCGCACATGCGGCAAGTCATCAGGCATGCGAACGCTCTCGAGTTTCCGCTCCCGCGCGTTCTCCTGTACACCGAACGCGCGTGGCTCGACGTCGCTGGCCGGCGATCTGTCGACGTATCCAAAGCCCACCGTCCACGCGAAAAAGTGCTTCGTGAACGAAAGCAAGCGCATCGCTGCGACGGGCGCCTTGCGCCGGTAGTCGGCGATCATGCGCGACACGTCGACCGCCCGCACTCCATCGACCGAAAGCACGCCTAGGGCGGCCGTCACCGCTCGGCAGTACACTTCGGCATTCGCCACGCGGCGATATTTCGATCGCACCTGCGCATCCATGAATTGCTCGATCGCCTCGCCAACCGTTACGCGAGCCGTCCCTCGTTCGACTGCCATAAGGTGCGAGGCCTTCGCGCGTGCTTGTTTGTGCCGATCGCAGGGTACGGGCCCAGCGTGTGCACCCGCCGCTTGCCGTTGCGCTTGATGCGTACGATCCAGCCGCGCGAGCCGGAAGGCCGCACTCGCAGGAACAGGCAGCCGCCATCGGCAAGTAGCACGTCCTGCGTCGCAGGTTTGGTGCTGCGTATCTTTAGGTCGGTAAGACGCATGGGTGCCCCGTTGGGTGTGCTAGATAGCATCATAGGTACATGGCCCAAGCGTGTCCATATGTGTCCAACGCAGGAGTGACAGAATGGCTAGTGGGTGCCCGCACAGAGTGTTATTTGTTTGCCTCGGCAACATCTGCCGTTCGCCGACCGCAGAGGTTGTTTTCCGTCATGCGTCCGAGAAAGCCGGACTCGCCGCCGTCGAGGTCGCGTCCGCCGGTCTCGGTGACTGGCACGTCGGCGGTCCTCCCGATGCACGTGCGATCCGCCACGCGGCCAAGCGCGGCTACGACCTGCGGCCGCTGCGCGCGCGCCAATTCTTGCCCGCCGATTTCACGCGCTTCGATCGCATCTACGCCATGGACGCATCCGTCCTCGGGGAACTCGAAGCGATGAAGCCGGCGAGCTTCACGGGACACCTCGGGCTCTTCCTCGACATCGCGCCGCACGTCGGTCTGCGCGATGTGCCGGATCCCTACCAGATGGGGCCTGAAGGATTCGAGCACGTGCTCGACCTCGTCGAGCAGGCAAGCGCGGCATTGGCGTCGTCGCTGTCGTCGCGCTGACGCGAATCGGACCATAATGAGCATCGCGCCCGGTCGAGCCGGTGCGCGCGAGGTTACAACGAGGCGCCGAACCTACGGCGGCCACCCCGAGGAGACAGAACATGAACGAACACGCGGTGACGCAGGATCGTCGCTCGTCGAGGCTGGACGAGGTCACTGCGCTCGTTGGCGCGCGCATCCCCGCGGAGCAGCGCTCGCTCGTCGAGGCTTTCGTTCGCGGGTATTACGGGCAAGTGGACGCGGACGACCTGGCGGAACGGGAGCTCGCGGACTTGTACGGCGCGGCGCTTTCGCACTTCGCCTTCGCGCGCAAGCGCGAGCCCGGGCGCGCGAAGGTGCGCGCTTTCAATCCGACGATCGAGGAGCACGGCTGGCAGTCGACGCACACCGTCATCGAGGTGGTCAACGACGACATGCCGTTCCTCGTCGACTCGGTGTCGATGGAGGCGAACCGGCACGGCCTCACCCTGCACCTCATCGTGCATCCCATCCTCGACGTCGTGCGCGGCGCCGACGGCACGCTCACCGCTGTCGGTGAGAACCATCCGGCGTCGCGGCGCGAGTCGTTCATCCACGCGGAAGTCGATCGCGTCTCCGGCGAGGCGATGCTGGCGCAGGTCGCGCGCGACATCGAGCGGGTGCTCGCCGACGTGAGGCTGGCCGTCACCGACTGGAGTGCGATGCGTCAGCGCGCGCTCGACGTGATGCGGGAAATCGAGGCGAGCCCGCCTCCGCTGCCGGCCGCGGAGCTCTCCGAGGGCCGCGAGTTCCTCGCGTGGCTTGCCGACAACCACTTCACGTTCCTCGGCTACCGTCGACATGATCTCGTCACCGCCGCCGGCCAGGATGCGCTCAAGGTGGTTCCGGGGTCGAGCCTCGGCATCCTGCGCGAGACCGAGGGCCCGAGCGTCGCGGCGAGCTTCGCATCGCTTCCTGCCGAGATACGCGCATACGCGCGGCGCCCCGAGCTGCTCGTCATCACGAAGTCGACCTCGCGCTCGACGGTGCATCGCCCGGGCTATCTCGATTACATCGCCGTCAAGCGCTTCGACGCAAACGGGAACGTGGTCGGCGAAGACCGCTTTCTCGGGCTGTTCACGTCGACGGCCTACAGCGCGAACCCCGCCGAGATTCCGCTCCTGCGCCGAAAGGTCGCCGACGTCGTGGCGCGCGCCGGCCTCGCGCCCGGCAGCCATGCGGGAAAGGCGCTCCTCAACGTCCTTGCAACGTATCCGCGCGACGAGCTCTTCCAGACGGCGGACGACGAGCTGCTGCGCACGTCGATGGGCATCCTGCACCTGTACGACCGCCAGCGATTCCGCCTGTTCGTGCGTCGCGATCCTTTCGAGCGCTTCGTGTCCTGCCTCATCTTCGCGCCGCGCGAGAACTATTCGACGGATCTTCGCCAGAAGTGGCAGGCGATCCTCATGCAGGCGTTCAAGGGCACGAGCTCCGAGTTCAACGTGAGCCTGTCCGAATCCGTCCTCGCGCGCATCCACATCATCGTGCGCACGACGCCCGGCTCCATTCCCGCCTACGACGAAAAGGAGGTCGAGTTTCGACTCGTTGCGGCCGCGCGGCGCTGGACCGACGACCTCAAGGCGTCGCTCGTCGACGCGCTGGGCGAGGCGTCGGGCAACGAGCGCTTCCGCCAGTTCGCCGACGCGTTCCCGGCGGGATATCGTGAAGAGTTCCCCGCGCGCGCCGCCGTGCCGGACATCGAGATGATGGCGCGGCTGACGGAAGCCTCGCCGCTGGCATTGAGCTTGTATCGGCCGGTCGAGGCGGCGCCGGGCATGCTGCGCTTCCAGATCGTGCACCTCGGCCGGCCGGTGACGCTCTCCGACAGCCTCCCGATGCTCGAGCACATGGGCCTTCGGGTGCTCGACGAGCACCCGCATCGCGTCACCCCGCAGGGCATGGCGCCCGTCTCCATGCACGACTTCGGAGTCCAGTCCGCGTTGCCGAACGTCGACATGGAAGTCGACACGCTGCACGCGGTCTTCGAGGACGCGTTCGCGAGGATCTTCACCGGCGAGGTCGAGAGCGACGACTTCAACAAGCTGGTGATCGCCGCGCGCATCCCCGCCGACGAGATCGTCGTGCTGCGCGCGTACGCGAAGTACATGCGCCAGATCGGCTTCCCGCTCTCGCAGTCCTTCATCGAGGCGACGCTCGCGACGCACGCTGCGGTTGCGCGCATGCTCGTCGCGCTCTTCAAGACGCGCTTCGACCCGGCGGGCGGCAATGGCTCGGGCTCGCGCGCCGCTGATCAGGAGCGCGCGATCGAGGCGGCGCTCGACGAGGTCGAGAATCTCTCCGAGGATCGCGTGCTGCGCCAATACCTGGCGCTCGTGCGCGCGACGATGCGCACGAACTTCTGGCGCCGCGACGCGCAAGGCAAGCGCCGAACGTTCCTGTCGTTCAAGTTCGACCCGTCCAAGGTGCCAGGCCTGCCCGAGCCCAAGCCGATGTTCGAGATCTTCGTGTACTCGACGCGCTTCGAGGGCGTGCACCTGCGCGGCGGCCGTGTCGCGCGCGGCGGATTGCGCTGGTCGGACCGTCCGGAGGACTTCCGCACCGAAGTGCTCGGGCTCGTGAAAGCGCAGATGGTGAAGAACACGGTGATCGTTCCCGTGGGGAGCAAAGGCGGCTTCGTGCTGAAGCGCGCCCCGGCGATGAGCGATCGCGACGCGTACATGAAGGAGGGTGTCGCCTGCTACCAGGACTACCTGCGGGGGCTCCTCGACATCACCGACAACCGCGTCGGCGACAAGATCGTGCCGCCGCCGCAGGTCAAGCGGCACGACGCGGACGACCCCTATCTCGTAGTAGCGGCGGACAAGGGCACGGCGACGTTCTCCGACTACGCGAACGGCATCAGCGTGGAGTACGGGTTCTGGCTGGGCGATGCGTTCGCGTCCGGCGGATCCGCCGGCTATGACCACAAGGCGATGGGCATCACCGCCCGCGGCGCGTGGGAGTCGGTCAAGCGGCACTTCCGCGAGATGGGCATCGACACGCAAACGACCGACTTCACGGTCGCAGGCATCGGCGACATGTCGGGCGACGTGTTCGGCAATGGAATGCTGCTGTCCCGGCACATCCGGCTCGTTGCGGCGTTCGATCACCGGCACATCGTGCTCGATCCGACGCCCGACCCCGCGACGAGCTATGCGGAGCGCGATCGCATGTTCAAGCTGCCGCGCTCGACGTGGGCGGACTACGACGCGAAGCTGCTGTCGCCCGGCGGCGGCATCTATCCGCGTACCGCGAAGTCGATCGCGATCACGCCGGAAGTGAAGGCTGCGCTCGCCATCGCCGCCGACGCGCTGACGCCCACCGAGCTCGTCAACGCGATCCTCAAGGCGCCGGTGGATCTCATCTACAACGGCGGTATCGGAACGTACGTCAAGGCGTCGACGGAGTCGCACGCCGACGCAGGCGACCGCGCGAACGACGCATTGCGCGTCAACGGCAACGAGCTCCGCTGCAAGGTCTTCGCGGAAGGCGGCAACCTCGGCTGCACGCAGCGCGGGCGCATCGAGTTCGCACTCGCTGGCGGGCGCATCTATACGGACGCGATCGACAACTCCGCGGGTGTCGATACATCCGATCACGAGGTGAACATCAAGGTACTGCTCGGGCTGCCTATCGCCGAAGGCGACCTTACGCTTAAGCAGCGCAACCAGCTGCTGGCCGAGATGACCGACGACGTCGCCGCACTCGTGCTGCGCGACAACTACTTCCAGACGCAGGTGCTTTCGGTGACGAACCGCATCGCACCGCAGCTCCTCGACGCGCAGGCGCGCTTCATGCGCTATCTCGAAAAGGGCGGGCGGCTCAACCGTCGTATCGAATTCCTGCCGTCGGAGGAGGAAATGGAGGCGCGCCGCGCGGCGGGCCAGGGCCTCACCACCCCCGAGCACGCGGTCCTCCTCGCGTACAGCAAGATCTGGCTGAACGACGAGCTTATCAGCTCGCCGCTGACCGAGGATCCGTGGATCGCCACCGCGCTGCTGCGGTATTTCCCGCCGGCGCTGCAGCAGAAGTACGCCGTGTACATGCTGCGCCATCCGCTGTCGCGCGAGATAGTCGCGACGCACGTGCTGAACAGCATGATCAATCGCGTCGGCAGCACCTTCGTGCACCGCCTGTGCGAAACGACGGGCGCCAAGGCACACGAGGTCGTCCGCGCATATCTGCTGGCGCGGGAGATCTTCGGGCTCGTTGCGATGTGGCAGGCAGTCGAGGCGCTCGACAACAAGGTCGACGACGCGGTGCAGTCGCAAATGCTGATCGACACCAGCGCGCAGCTCGAGCGCGCGACCACCTGGTTTCTTCGCTCGCGCCGGCTCGCGGATGACATGTCCACGACAATCGCGTACTTCAAGCCGGGGGTCGAAGCGCTGTCCGCGCGCCTGCCGAAGCTCGTTGACGCGGCCGAGCAAGCGCGCATCGACGCGAAAGTCGCCGACCTCGTCGGCGTCCGCGTGCCCGCCGAGCTCGCGTCGAGGGTCGTGACGTTCGACACGCTGAACGCGGCGCTCGACATCGCGGAGGTCGCGGCCGACGGCAACGTCGACGTCGATGCAGTGGCGAAGATCTACTTCGACGTGACCAATCGCCTTGGCCTCTCCTGGCTGCGGGAGAAGATCGCAGCGCTGCCGGGCCGCGCGCACTGGCAGATGCTGGCGAAGTCGGCCATGCAGGACGACGTGTCGGCATTGACCCGCGCCGTCACCGCGCAGGTTGCGACCGCCAGCGGCTCGGCAAGCGATCGCATCGCGGCGTGGCGCGACAAGAACCGCCGCGCGCTCGAGCGTAGTGGACAACTCTTCACCGAATTGCGCGCGGTGCCGACACCGGACGCTGCGATGCTGTCGGTTGCGTTGCGGGAGCTCCGTTCGCTCGCCTGAAATTGAACGCATGGGCAATTCGCACCGGGGTGACCGTAACGCCCACGTCCATCACGATGGCGAGCGGCACGTCGCTTCCGCCCGGCGGGTGCACGATCGTCGTCTCGATCACGTCGACCACGCCCGGCACCGTCACGAACACGACGGGCACGTTGTCGACCGCGGGTGGCACCGCGCCACCGGCGAGCGCGCCGATCACCGTATCGGCGGGCGCGGCATCGCTGGCGAAGACGATCGCGCCGGGCTACATCCTGCCTGGCGGCGCGGCTACGCTGACGATCACGCTCGGCAGCAGCGGCGCCGTTCCGCTCGTGCTTGCCGCGCCCTTCACGGATCCCATGCCGGCAGGCATGGCGACGACGTCGGGCAATTCGGGAACCTGCGTGGGCGTGACCGTGACCGCGACGCTGATCACGCTGCCGGCGGGATCGACGCTGCTTCCTGGCGGATGCACGATCGTGGTCGGCGTGACGACTTCCACACCGGGCACGACGACCAACGTCACGAGCGCGCTGTCGGCGGGCGGTTATGTCGTGCCGGCCGCATCGGCGCCAATCGCCACGTCCGTCCCGCCAGTGGAAGTGCCGGTCGATTCGCCGCTCGCTCTGCTGCTGACGGCGATGCTCGTCGCGATCGCTGGCGCCGCCTGCGCGAGACGGCGACGCGCGAGGTGAGGTTCTGAAAAACAAAAAAGCCGGGGAAAAATCCCCGGCTTTTTCAAATATGCGCTTGCGCGATGGTCAGGAAGCCTGGATGTTGCTGGCTTGCTTTCCCTTCGGGCCTTGCGTGACTTCGAAGGAGACCTTCTGGCCTTCCTTCAGCGTCTTGAAGCCCGGCATGTTGATCGCGGAGAAATGCGCGAAGAGATCCTCGCCACCGCCGTCCGGCGTAATGAAGCCGAAGCCCTTCGCGTCGTTGAACCACTTCACGGTACCTGTTGCCATTTCCGAATTTCCTTAAGATAAATTATCGACGGGCGGGTGCCCGCCCCATGTTTCATTCTCAAGGACAGAAAAGTACGGGACCGCAATCACAACGGTGATCGGGCTTGGACGTGCTTTAGTACTTGAAACAAAACACCTTTGGGAGGATACGCGAACACAGGGCGTTTGGGAATACCCCTACTCTGGCCGGACTCACCCGTCGGGTCAGACTGTTGGAACTTCGCCGAGTTCCCGGCGAACGATGGCGGCGCCCTCCGCCAGCGCCTGCAGCTTCCCCCGCGCCACCTCCCGCGCCAATGGCACCATGCCGCAGTTGGTGCAGGGGAACAGACGTGGCGCGGGAACGAACGCCATTGCGGCACGGATCGTCTGGGCCACTTCTTCAGGGGTTTCCACCAGTTCGTTGGCGACGTCGATGGCGCCGACCAGCACGTCCTTGCCGGCGAGCAGGGCCATGAGCTCGATCGGAACGTGGGAATTGGCGCATTCGAGGGACACCTGGTCGATGGTGGAGGCGGCCAGGAGCGGGAACGTCTCCTCGTATTGGCGCCACTGGCCGCCGAGCGTCTTCTTCCACTCGATGTTGGCCTTGATGCCGTAGCCGTAGCAGATGTGGACCGCCTTCTTGCAGCGAAGACCCGCCGCCGCGCGTTCCAGCGCCGCCATGCCCCAGTCCCGGACTTCGTCGAAATAGACGTTGAACGCCGGCTCGTCGAACTGGACCACCGCGACGCCTGCCTCTTCGATGGCGCGCGCCTCTTCGTTCAGGATTTCGGCAAAGGCGAATGCGAGCTTCTCGCGGCTGCGGTAATGGCCGTCGTAGAGGGTGTCCACCATCGTCATCGGGCCGGGCAGGGTGTACTTCACGGGGCGCGAGGTCTCGCTGGCGACGAAGCGCGCGTCGTCCACGTAGATCGGATGCCGCCGTGCCACCGGGCCGACGACCATCGGCACGTCGGCGTCGTAACGGTTGCGGATGCGGACCGTCTTCTTGTTCGCGAAGTCCACGCCGTCGAGTCCCTCGATGAACGTGGTGACGAAGTGGCGGCGTGTCTGCTCGCCGTCCGTCACGATGTCGATGCCCGCGCGTTCCTGGTCGAACAGGGCGAGCCGCACGGCGTCGCGCTTGCCTTGCGCGAGGCCGTCGCCGTCGAGCTTCCACGGCGCCCACAGCTGGTTGGGCTCGGCGAGCCAGGCGGGTTTGGGGAGGCTGCCGGCAATGGTGGTGGCGAGTAGTTTCATACCGCGTAGAATGCCATGCGCAAAGAACGGGCGGCCCCCTTCAGCCGACCGAGCCCAGAAGTTTTCTGCCGATGGCCCGCATCCTCTACGCCGACAACAACTACGCCGACATCGACCTCGAGCGCGCCCTCCTCGAGCCTGCGGGGCACGAGATCGTCGTCGGGCAATGCAAGACCGAAGAGGACGTCGTCGCGAACGCGCGGGGCTGCCGGGCGATCCTCCTGCAATACGCGCCGATCACATCCCGCGTCGTGAACGCGCTGCCCGATCTCGGCATCGTGAGCCGCATCGGCGCCGGATACGACACCGTCGACACGGATGCCTGCGAGAAGGCGGGCGTGTGGGTCGCCAATTCGCCGGACTACGGCGTCGCCGAGGTTGCAACGCACGCGCTTGCGCTCGCGCTCTCGTCGATCCGCAACGTCGTCGCGTACCACCGTGACATCGGCAACGGCACCTGGCACTTCATGTCGTCGGGCACCCTGTCGCGACCGTCGCAGATGACGCTCGGCATCGTCGGCCTCGGCCGCATCGGCAAGCGCATGGCGCACGTCTCCCGCAACGCGTTCAAGCGGGTGGTCGCGTACGACCCGTACCTCATCGACGGCGATTTTCCGGCCTACGTCGAGCGCGCGAAGTCCCTCGAGGAGCTGGCCGCGCAATCCGACGTCGTGAGCGTACACACGCCGCTGACGGCGGAAACGCGCGGCATGATCGACGCTGCGTTCTTCGGTGCGATGAAGCGCGGCGCGTATTTCGTCAACACCGCACGCGGCGCGGTGGTGAACATTGCCGACCTCGCGCGCGCGCTCGAGGCCGGAGTCCTGCGCGGCGCGGGTCTCGACGTCCTGCCCGATGAGCCGGTGGCGCGCGATTCGCCGCTCGTCGGCCATCCGCGCGTAATCCTCACGCCCCACGCGGCGTTCTACTCGTTGGAGGCGGAGAAGGAGTTGCGGCGCAAGGCCGCGCAGAACATCATTACCTGGTTTGCCACAGGCCGGCCGGATTACGTCGTCGCGCGCGGCTCGCGCAAGCCATAGTACTTACAACAAGATCGAAAGCAGCGAGGAGGATTCATGGCGGCGGTGAACATCACCGGCGTTCAGAAGTATTTCGGCGCGACTCACGTCATCCGCGGTGTCGACATCGCGATCGAGGACGGCGAGTTCTGCGTCCTCGTCGGGCCGTCGGGCTGCGGCAAGTCCACGCTTTTGCGCATGATCGCGGGCCTGGAGGAGATCACCCACGGTGAAGTCTCCATCGGGGGGCGCGTGGTCAACCGCGTGCTGCCGAAGGAGCGCGACATCGCGATGGTGTTCCAGAACTACGCGCTCTATCCGCACATGACCGTGCGCCAGAACATGTCGTTCGCGCTCGCGCTCGCGAAGCGGCCCAAGGCGGAGATCGAAGCGCACGTCGCCAAGGCGGCGGACATCCTCGGCCTGAAGCCGTACCTCGACCGTTATCCGCGGCAGCTTTCGGGCGGCCAGCGGCAGCGCGTCGCGATGGGACGCGCGATCGTGCGCGACCCGCAGGTATTTCTGTTCGACGAGCCGCTGTCGAACCTCGACGCCAAGCTCCGCGTCCAGATGCGCACCGAGATCAAGGAGCTGCACCAGCGCCTGAAGACGACGTCGATCTACGTGACCCACGACCAGATCGAGGCGATGACCATGGCCGACCGCATCGTGGTGATGCGCGACGGCCTCGTCGAGCAGCAGGGCGATCCTCTGACGCTCTACGACAAGCCCGTCAACACGTTCGTCGCGGGCTTCATCGGCTCCCCGGCGATGAACATGATCCCCGGCACCGCGCGCATGAACGGCGCAACGGCGCACGTCGCCTTCGCCGACGGGGCCACGCTTCCGCTGCCACCCCACGCACGCGCGCAGGACGGGCAGCCCGTGCTCTACGGCATCCGGCCCGAGCACTGCGCGGTCGGCAGCGGCAACGGTCTTCCGGTGGACGTCGTCGTCGTCGAGCCCACCGGCGCCGACACGCAGCTGTACTGCCGATTCAACGGACAGGAAGTGACGGCGATGGTGCGCGACCGCGTCGCCGTCCGCGCGGGCGAGCGCATAGCGCTCGTGCCCGACGTGCCACGTGTCCACGTGTTCGATGCAGAAAGCGGCGTACGCATCGCCGCGTGATTCAACCAACTAGGAGGCAACATGAGTGATTCGAATCGTCGCGATTTCCTGAAGGCCACTGCGGGCGTTGCGGCGGGCACGGTGCTGGGCGGGACTGCGTTGTGGACGCCTGAAGCGGCCGCGCAGACGTACAAGGTGACGCCGGAGAAGGGCGCCACGCTTCGCGTGCTGCGCTGGAAGCGCTTCGTCCAGGGCGACGAGGACGTGTGGGCTGCGAACACGAAGAAGTTCACGGAGATGACGGGCATTCCCGTGCGCGTCGACGCGGAAGGGTGGGAGGACGTGCGCCCCAAGGCGGCCGTCGCGGCCAACGTCGGCAGCGGTCCGGACATCATCATCAGCACCATGGAAGACGCGCACCAGTACCCGGAGAAGCTCGTCGACGTGAGCGACCTCGCCACGTACCTCGGCAACAAGTACGGCGGCTGGTATCCGTTGGCCAAGGACTACGGCATGCACGGCAACAAGTGGGTCGCGATCATGATGGGCGCGGCCGGCAATGCGATCGTGTACCGCGAAAGCGCCGTCAAGGCCGCGGGCTTCGACAGCGTGCCCAAGGACCTGGGCGGCTTCCTCAAGCTGTGCCAGGCGCTGAAGGCCAAGGGCACGCCGTCGGGGTTCGCGCTCGGCAACGCGACCGGCGACTCGAGCTGGACGCACTGGCTCGTGTGGGCGCATGGCGGCAAGCTCGTCGATGCGAAGAACAACGTCGTGATCAACAGCCCCGAGACCATCGCCGCGCTCGAGTACAGCAAGCAGCTGTACGAGACGTTCATTCCCGGCACGCTGTCCTGGCTCGACCCGAACAACAACAAGGCGTTCCTCGACGGCCAGCTCTTCCTCACCGCCAACGGCATCTCGGTGTACTACGCGGCCAAGACGTCGCAGGACCCGAAGATGCAGGAGCTCGCCAACGACATCCAGCACGCGTATTTCCCGGCCGGCGTCGACGGCAAGAACCGCGAGCTCAACCTCGTGTTCCCGATGATGATCTTCAAGTATTCCAAGTACCCGAACGCGGCCAAGGAATACCTGCGCTTCATGATGGAGAAGGAGCAGTACGTGCCCTGGCAGGAAGCGTCCATCGGCTACGTCTGCCATCCGCTGGCCGCCTACGAGAAGAGCGCGTTCTGGACGCAGGATCCGAAGAAGACGCCGTACCGCGACTGCTTCAAGAACGGCACGCCGGGCGGCTACGCCGGGCAGATGGGTTACGCGTCGGCGGCATGCGTCGCGGACTTCATCATCCCGAACATGGTCGCGGAAGCTGCGTCGGGCTCGAAGACGCCGAAGGAAGCTGCGGCGCGCGCGCAGGCGCGGGCGGAGCGCTACTACAAGGTCTGATGCTCGTTGCGCCGTCTTTCCGATTGCGGGAAGACGGCGCAAGCGACCGGTGCACGACATGGCAACGAAGCCCACCGCGCTTTCCAACGCGTTCGAGAACCGGCACGTGCTGGGTGTCCTGTTCCTGCTGCCCGCCGGGGTGCTGCTGCTCCTGTTCCTCACGTATCCGCTCGGCCTCGGCACATGGCTCGGCTTCACCGACGCCAAGGTGGGCCGCACCGGCGTCTTCATCGGCATCGAGAATTTCCAGTACCTGTGGGGCGATGCGGTCACGCGCCTCGCGCTCTTCAACACCATTTTCTATACGGTCGTCGCCAGCGTGATCAAGTTCGCGCTGGGCCTGTGGCTCGCGCTGCTGCTGAACAAGCACATGCCGTTCAAGTCGTTCGTCCGCGCCGTCGTGCTGCTGCCGTTCATCGTGCCGACGGCGTTGTCGGCGCTCGCCTTCTGGTGGATCTACGACTCGCAGTTCTCGATCATCAGCTGGGTGCTGCTGAAGCTCGGCATCATCCACACGTACATCGATTTCCTGGGCGACCCATGGAACGCCCGGTTCGCAACGATCGCCGCGAACATCTGGCGCGGCGTGCCGTTCGTGGCGATCACGCTCCTCGCCGGCCTGCAGACGATCTCGCCTTCGTACTACGAAGCGGCGAGCCTCGACGGCGCGTCGGACTGGCAGCAGTTCCGCCACGTGACCCTGCCGCTGCTCACGCCGATCATCGCCGTCGTCATGACGTTCTCGGTGCTGTTCACGTTCACCGATTTCCAGCTCATCTACGTGCTCACGCGCGGCGGCCCGCTCAATGCGACGCACCTCATGGCCACGCTGTCCTTCCAGCGCGCGATCTCGGGCGGCAGCCTGGGCGAGGGTGCGGCCATTGCCACCGCGATGGTCCCGTTCCTGCTGGCCGCTATCCTTTTCAGCTACTACGGCCTGCAGCGGCGCGCGTGGCAGCAGGGCGGATCCGATAAATGAGCCCCCACGCTCGCGAAAGTGCGCTGCTCGCTGCCCCCCGAGGGGGCGCAGTCAGTCCCTTGGGGCGGCCCTTCGGGACTGACGGTATGAGCCCAGCATGAACGACACCACGCAAGCCGTCGCAGCGCCGACCTCGGTCGACAGCACGGGCATGGCGTACCTCGACACGCGCAAGCGCCGCGTCATGACGGTGTACCTGCCGCTCGCCGGGTTCCTCTTCGTGCTGCTCTTCCCGTTCTACTGGATGGCGATCACGACGTTCAAGCCGAACGAGGAGCTGCTGTCGCGCGAGGGCAATCCGTTCTGGGTGCGCAATCCCACGCTCGCGCACGTCAAGAAGCTGCTGTTCGACACGCCGTACCCCGAGTGGCTCCTCAACACCATGCTCGTCGCGGTGGTCGCGACGTTCGTCTCGCTCTTGTGCAGCGTGCTCGCCGCCTACGCCATCGAGCGCCTGCGCATCAAGGGATCGCGCTACATCGGCATGAGCATCTTCCTCGCGTACCTCGTGCCGCCGTCGATCCTGTTCATTCCGCTCGCGACGATCGTCTACAAGCTCGACCTCTTCGACACGCGGCTCGCGCTCATCCTCACGTACCCGACGTTCCTCATCCCGTTCTGCACATGGCTTCTCATGGGGTACTTCAAGTCGATTCCCTACGAGCTCGAGGAGTGCGCGCTGATCGACGGCGCCTCGCGCTGGCAGATCCTCACGCGGATCATCCTGCCGCTCGCGGTGCCCGGGCTCATCTCGGCGGGCATCTTTGCGTTCACCCTGTCGTGGAACGAGTTCATCTACGCGCTGACCTTCGTGTCGTCCTCGGAGGTCAAGACGGTGCCCGTTGGCGTGGTGACTGAGCTCGTCGAGGGCGACGTCTACCACTGGGGATCGTTGATGGCGGGGGCCCTCCTGGGCTCGCTGCCGGTGGCGATCCTGTACTCGTTCTTCGTCGAGTATTACGTGTCGGGACTGACCGGAGCGGTGAAGGAATAGCCGCCCGGGCGGTTGAAGAACCGGGCCGCCGCCCCAACACGGTAGAATTACCCATTACGCTTGGAGCCACCCCCATGAGCACCCACGACACCATCCACCAGCAGGTCACGGGACACCCCGTCGTCCTGTACATGAAGGGCACGCCCCAGTTTCCCCAGTGCGGCTTCTCCGCCACCGTCGCCGAGATCCTCAAGCGCTGCGGCGTGGACCAGTACCACTCGGTCAACGTGCTGGCCGACGACGAGATCCGCCAGGGCATCAAGGAGTACGCGAACTGGCCGACGATCCCGCAGCTCTACGTCAACGGCGAGTTCGTCGGCGGCTGCGACATCGTGCGCGAGATGTACTCGACGGGCGAGCTCCAGAAGCTGCTCGCGAGCCAGACCGCCTAGAAGAAATTCCGCTTTCGCTGTAGTTTCGCAGGGCCGCCGAAGAGCGGCCCTTTTCACGTCAGGACGGCCAGGGAGGATCGACCATGGAAGCGCTCAAGTCGGCGAGCGACACGCTGTTCATTCTGCTCGGCGCGGTGATGGTGCTCGCCATGCACGCGGGTTTCGCGTTCCTCGAGCTCGGCACCGTGCGCCGCAAGAACCAGGTCAATGCGCTGGTCAAGATCCTGGTCGACTTCTCGGTGTCCACCGTGGCGTATTTCTTCATCGGCTACGCGATCGCGTATGGCGTCACCTACTTCGTCGCCGCGGACGCGCTGGTGGCGAAGAGCGGATACGAGCTCGTGAAGTTCTTCTTCCTGCTCACGTTCGCGGCGGCGATTCCCGCCATCGTGTCGGGCGGGATCGCCGAGCGCGCGAAGTTCAATCCGCAGCTCGCCGCGACGTTCCTGCTGGTCGGCTTCGTGTATCCGTTCTTCGAAGGCATCGCCTGGAACCAGCACTACGGCGTGCAGGCGTGGATCAAGGGCGCCTTCGGCGAGGAATTCCACGACTTCGCAGGCAGCGTCGTCGTCCACGCCATGGGCGGGTGGATCGGGCTCGTGGCCGTCCTCATGCTCGGCGCGCGGCGCGGCCGCTATTCGAAGGAAGGCGGCATCGCGGCGCACCCGCCGTCGTCGATTCCATTCCTTGCGCTGGGCGCATGGGTGCTCGCCGTCGGCTGGTTCGGGTTCAACGTCATGTCGGCGCAGACCATGGACAAGATCTCGGGCCTCGTCGCGATGAATTCGTTGATGGCGATGGCCGGCGGCACGATCGCCGCCTTCCTCGTCGGCCGCAACGATCCGGGCTTCGTGCACAACGGGCCGCTGGCGGGCCTGGTGGCGATCTGCGCGGGATCGGACGTCATGCATCCGATCGGGGCGCTCGCCACCGGCGCCATCGCGGGCGCACTCTTCGTCGTGATGTTCACCATCACGCAGAATCGCTGGAAGATCGACGACGTCCTCGGCGTGTGGCCATTGCACGGACTGTGCGGTGCCTGGGGCGGCATCGCCGCCGGCATCTTCGGCGCGAAGGCGCTGGGCGGCCTCGGCGGCGTCGCGTTCGGTGCGCAGCTTGCCGGCACGTCGCTCGGCATCGTGGTCGCGCTGGCGGGCGGCGCAATCGTGTACGGCGTGCTCAAGGCCACGGTCGGCCTGCGCCTGACGCAGGAGGAAGAGTTCAACGGCGCGGACCTGTCGATCCACAAGATCGGATCGACGAGCGATCGCGACACGGCGTGGTGAGGCGTCACCTGGACGCGCCGGCACGCTCCGTCGGATCTTCGTCGCGCTCGCAGGTCGTCTCGCCGAGGTCGGTGAGCGGGCCCTGCGGCGGGCGGACGTCGAGCTCGAACGTGCAGCGCAAGCCGTTCGACGACATGCGTCCCCTGTAGCGTCCCGGCGGCAAGTCCTCGACGTAGAACTCGCCGCCACGGCCGGTCACGAACGTCACCGGCGTGCCGGCGACGTCGAGGGTCACGTCGAAGAACTCGGCCGCGCGCATCGCCCCATTGCTTCGCAGGCGCAGGGTGCCCACGAACGCGCGAAGCACGCGCGCATGGAAGTTGACGACCGCACCGGCACGGTAAGCCGGTGAAACGACGCGCACCGACTCGGGGAACGCAAACTCGATGGGGACGCTGCCGACGTCGATGGAAACCTGGTTGTCGTTGAACGATGAGAGGGCAGGGACGAACAGGCGCCCGTCGGCCCCGGTGCGACCGATCTCCTGGTTGTTGACGAGGACGCGCACGCCCTCGAGCTCGTCGACCTTGACGACGCCGAAGCTGTCGGTAACGGGCCGGCCGGCTGCGATCATTCCACCGGTCCAGGCAAGACCGCCGGCCACCGACAGTGCGTAGCTGCGCTGCGTTCCGTCGGCGCTGGTTTGCTGTGCGTAGCCGCGCACCTCGCCCCAGCGGCCGTTGTACTGGAACGATGGCGCGAACGAGGTCGACGACTCTCCCTGCGCATCGAAGCGCGAGACTCCGACGGTATAGCCCAGCCCTTCGCCAACCGGCTGCGCCTGCTGGAACTGCAGCGTCTCGTTGGTGCCGCCGCGCACGCGCTGGTAGTACCCGCTGAGGTAATGCTCGGCATCGAAGTTGTACTGGAATCCTGCGTAGATGTCGGTGCGCTTGTCCTGCGCGCGCTCATTGACCAGGGTCACGAAAACGCTCGCGCGGCCGTCGAACAGCGAACGGCCGTAGCTCAAGGTGGCCGCCTTGCGGTCCTGCCCTTGGTAGGCATCGAGTGCGTAATAGCCGACCGACAACGAGCCGAGGGCAGGCGATGTATAGCCAACGCTGGCCGCCGCCTCCCAGTTGCGCCGGGCGTAACCTGTGTCGAGTGCCGGGTCGAAGCCAAGTGGACGGCGCACGCTGTAGGTCGTGAGATTGGCGTAATCGAGACTGTCCTTGCGCGCGAACGCCGAAGCACTCCAGTGCTGGCCGAGGTAGCTGTAGCTCGCGAGCGCAGCGCCTCCGGTCTTGCCTTGGTACTCGCTCGCGGACGCGGCAAGGGTAAGGGTCCCCATGCTGCCAAGCACGATCGTCGCCGACGGTCCGCCGCTCAGGAGCCCGCTCTTGCCCTCTGCTCGCACGCCCAGCGTGATCGCGTCGGTGGCGCCGTAGCGATGAAACCCTGCGAACGCGAGCGGTCCGTAGTCGTTGCTCTCGACCCCGAAGCTCTCCCGCAGGGCGCCGACGTTGTAGCTCCACTCGTGCAAGCCCTGCTTGAGCGAGCGCTCGCTCGAATAGAAGGAGGTCGTTACGCGCTGTTCGCGGCCGAAGGCATCGCGGATCACGAGATCGACGCTGCGGTAGCCGGTGGCCTGCGTCACGTTGCGAAGATCGAACTCGCCGGCGGGCAGCCGCAAGGTGCGCACGCGCTGTCCGTCGATGTACACGTCCACCTCCGACGCGGTCGGCAGCGTTCCAACCAGGCTCTGCTGCGGGTAGCGGATGAAATAGGGATCGATGTCGTAGAGCTTCGAGTAGCTCAACCCTCCCATCTGCAGCGTGCTTCCCAGCGCGTTCGTTGCAAAACCGACGTCGCCTGCGATCGTGCGTGTGAGCGTCTCGCGATTGTCGTGGATAAGGCTCGTATTGAGCCTGATGCACGTTGCGCGCGGCGCGTTGGTGGCGCAGCTGGAATTGTTGAGGAACAGGAAGTCGCCGTAGCGCGCGCCGAGCTCGGTGGCGGCAAAGACCCCGTCGCGGAAGCCGCCGTTGCCGCCCGCGTAGCCGATGTCGTAATTGAAGAACGCGCTCGCGTTGTCGGGATACGCGACCTGCGGCGAGCGGCCGGCCCACAAGTCGATCGTCTTCACCGGCAGGAGCCTGGGATCGGCGACCAGGTTCAACGCAAGCCGCGCTTCGTCGAAGCTCGCCTGGACGCCAGGGATCGAGTCGATCCACACGTACTCCTCGCCGCCCGTCACGATCGTGCGGGCGCCTGCCACGGGAACGCCGGCTGCCCGAAGGTCCTGGGCGCGCCGAGGAACTGGCCGTCTACGACCGCGACGAAGTACTCGCCCTTCTTGTCCTGGTTCAGCACGAGCTGCACGACGATCTGCTCGGGGCCGGCTGCGCCGAGCTGTGCGATCAGCGGCGCGTCCTGTGCGCGCAGCAGCGCGGGCGACGCGAGGAGCGCACACGCGAGCACGGCCGCACGGGGCGTGCGCAGCCACTGCGCGTGTGACACGCGCCGACGCGCCGAGCCGACCATCACTCGCAGCCCGCGCGTGTGGTCGCGAGCTGACGGCTCAGTGTGAGTTGCGAAGCGCGCGCGGTCACGTCGAGCGTGGCGAGGCGTGCGCAGACTTCCTTCGGTATCGCAAACGAAAGCGGCTTGCCGGATCCGGCAAGCACGTACCGGACGTCGAGCTTTTGGGAAAGGATCTCGGCGCCCGCCGCGTCGCGCCCGACGAGCGTCGCGCCTTCGTCGAAGCGCAGGTGCTCATTGCCGGTGTTGCGGACGACGAGCGATGCCTGGCCCTGGCGCAACGCCAGTCCTTCGACGTCGCCGGCCGCGTGGGGGAGCGGCGGCTTCACGAACACGGGAAGCGCGAACCGCAGCGTCACCGCGACATTGGCTCCCGGCGGCAGCGGCTCCTCCCGCCGCTTCGGGATGGGCTCGACGAAGAGCCGGTAGGTCCGCTCGGTCGCCGGCGGCACGCTTTGCGCGCCGACGCGGATGACGCGGCTGTCGCCGGGCTTCAGCGTGAAGATCTTGGGAAAGAACACGAGCTCGGGGGTCGGTGCGTACACGTCGCGACCTTCCGCATCCTGCGACCAATCCATCGCCGAGACCTGGAAGTCGATCGACTCGTCGCCGGTGTTGGCCAGCGTGACGACCGCGCTGCGCGCATTGCGGTCGAGCTCGATGCGCAACGGCGTGATCGAGTAGTCGCTGCTCGCGCGAGCATCCCCGCGGCGAGCAACGCGAGGAGCAGCGAGAGGCGGCAGGCGCGACGCGATCATGGCAGGATCAGCACGCTCAGCGTGTCCGAGTAGCTGCCGACGTAGGCGTCGCGATAGTCGGCCGCCACCAGCTGTCCCAGAAGCACGATCCTGGTGCCGGGCACGATGACAGTGGAGACGGTGTATGCCATGTATTGCGTGGGCTGGGCCAGGTTGCGCAGGCGATACGCGCCCGGCCCGGTGTCACTGGCACCGGTGATGGTGAAGAACGCTTCGGCGCTCGCGGTGCACTTGAAGTTGATCGTCACCGAGAACGTGTAGGTCGTGCTGAGCGACGGGTCGACGGACCCGAAGCTCGCGACGTTCGGCTGGCCGGCGTTGAACACGCACGTTTGCGCAGCGGCGGGCACGCCCCACGACAGGACGACGACCGCCAGCGCGTGCAGGAAAGCGCTGCGCGCAAATGCGATCCGTCGATTGCCCCCAGCGTGGGACATCGCGATCTGGCAACGGCACGAGGCTCGCGGCCCGCGCGGCCGCCGCGAGCCTTCGTGACTCGCTTCGCCTGTTAAGGATTGACCGTCAGGATGACGGTATCGGCGTAGTTGCCGGCAGGCGCGTTGACGAGGTCCGCCGCGGTCGTTTGCCCGGTCACGTTGAACGAGATGCCGGTCGATATGCCTGCGCCGGTGCCGGTGGTCGCGCTGGTCATCGTGTAGCGGATGCAGTTGGTCGCGGTGGTGCAATCCGTTGCGCTCGCCAGCTTCATGCGGTTGGCCGCGCCGCCTGTGGTGGTTTCCCACAGCCCGTCGTTCGACGTCACGGTATAAGTCGTGCCGTTGGTGCAGCGAAAGGTGCCGCCGCTCCAGGTTCCGTTGAACGGACCCGCCATCGACCCGTCGATCGTGCCCGAATTGCAGCGTCGAGGTCGTGTTCCCGGCCGTCACGATGCACACGCCTGCCACGGTGGCGCTCACCGTGACGGTGTGCGTACCCGCGGCCTGCGCGCTGATGCTCGCAAGGCCCAGGACGCCTGCGGCGATGGCCGCTGTGGCGAATGTCTTCACGTTGATTCCCTTCATTTCTATAAGATGAGAGGCGACCCGCTACTCCCGGCGACTCGCCGGTATTCCATGCCACGCAACCTAAGCAGGAACCGAGCCATGCGCAAAGGACTCGGTAAGCTGTTGATGTTGAACGTGAACCGGGATGTTCCCGGGTATCGAAATCGGACAGCTCGCAGGCCGTTGGCAACCGGCTTGCGCGACCCCAGGCGCGTGCCGTCACTTTGTACGTTAGTTCAACTGCCGCGCCGCGGTTTGTGTCGCGCAGCTCGTCGTAGTGACAGCGCGAGCGTTACGTCCTGGCCCGTTGCGCGCGCCTGACGTCGGGTACCCGCCGCAGCGAGCGCAGCACCTGCGCGAGGTGGCGGCGGTCGCGCACCTGCACGCCGAAGAACATCGCCAGCACTTCGTCGCCGTCGGGCCGCTCCATCGACACCGTGTCGATGTTCGCGTCGGCGTCCGCAATGGCCATCGCGAGCTCGGCGAGCAGGCCGCGGCGATCGGCCACCAACAGGCGGATGCCCGTCTCGAAAACGCCCTGCACGTCGGCAGCCCATTCGACGTCCACCAGCTCCGTCGCCTCGATGTGCTGCTTCTTGAGCGTGAGGCAGTCGCGCGTGTGCACGAGCAGGCCCTGGTCGCGCCTGAACTGGCCGACGATCGAGTCGCCGGGGATGGGGCGACAGCACTTGCCGTACTGGATCGCCACACCTTCCACGCCGCGAAGCGAAAGCGAGCCGAGCTTCGCGGGTGACGCTTGCGGGGCCGGCTCCTCCGTCTTGCCGGGCACCTTGGTGAGCGCCTGCGCAACGACGAACGAAAGCCGCTTGCCGAGGCCGATGTCGGCGAGGATGTCGAGCTGGCTCTTGGCGCCGTACTCCTTCGCGAGCGCTTCCCAGCGGTCCCACGAGATCGCGTCGGGCTCGACCTTGAGCGTGGCGAGCGCCTGGTTCAGCAGGCGTTCGCCGAGTGCGGCCGATTCCTTTTGCTGCAGGCCCTTGAGGTAATGGCGGATGCGCGAGCGTGCCTTGCCGCGTGGCCACGAACGACAGCCACGAAGGATTCGGGCGCGCCGTCGGCGACGTCAGGATCTCGACGTGGTCGCCGTTCTTGAGCTCGGTGCGCAGCGGCAGGAGCTCGTAGTTGATGCGCGCCGCGACGCAGTGATGGCCGATGTCGGTGTGAACGCCGTACGCGAAGTCGACCGCGGTGGCGCCGCGCGGCAACGCCATGATCTTGCCCTTGGGCGTGAACACGTAGATCTCGTCCGGGAAGAGGTCGCCCTTGATGTGCTCGAGGAATTCCTTCGAGTCCTTCGTATCGGACTGGATCTCGAGGAGGCTCTGCAGCCATCGCGACGTCTCCCGCTGCGCTTCCGCGAGATCGAGCTCGCCGCCCGGCCTTGTACAGCCAGTGCGCGGCCACGCCGGCCTCGGCGACGCGGTGCATGTCGTGCGTGCGGATCTGCACTTCGAGCGGCGTGCCGAACGGTCCGAACAGCGTCGTGTGCAGCGACTGGTAGCCGTTGGCCTTCGGGATCGCGACGTAGTCCTTGAACTTGCCGGGGATGGGCTTGTAGAGCTCGTGCAGCACGCCGAGCGCCGCGTAGCAGTTGGTCTTGTCGGCCACCAGGATGCGCACGCCGTAGATGTCGAAGACCTGCGCGAACGTGTAGCGCTTCTCGCGCATCTTCTTGTACACGGAGTAGATCGTCTTCTCGCGGCCGCTGACCACCGCGAGCACGTTCTCCTTGGCGAGGCCTTCGCGGATGACGTCGAGCAACCGGTTCATCACTTCGCGGCGGTTGCCGCGCGCGGCCTTGATCGCCGCCGCGAGGATGCGGTAGCGCATCGGGTTCAGCTGCTTGAAGGACAGGTCCTGCAGCTCGAGGAAGAGCGAGTTGAGGCCGAGGCGGTTGGCGATCGGCGCGTAGATGTCGATCGTCTCCTTCGCGATGCGCTTGCGGTGCGCGGGCGCCATCGCGTCGAGCGTGCGCATGTTGTGCAGGCGATCGGCGAGCTTGATGAGGATGACGCGCACGTCGCGCGCCATGGCGAGGAGCATCTTGCGAAAGCTCTCCGCCTGCACCTCTTCCTTGCTCGTGAACTCGATCTGGTCGAGCTTGGAGACGCCGTCGACCATGTCGGCGACCGGCTTGCCGAAGCTCTTCTCGAGCTCGTTCTTGGTGACGGAGGTGTCCTCCATCACGTCGTGCAGCAGCGCAGCCGCGAGCCCCTGTGCGTCGAGCCGCCATTGCGACAGGATCGACGCGACCGCGAGCGGGTGCGTGATGTACGGCTCGCCGGACTTGCGGAACTGCCCGCGGTGCGCGGACTCGGAGAACTCGAACGCGCTCTTGACGAGCGCAACGTCCTTTTGGGGCAGGTAGTGCCCCAGGTGCTTCGTGAACTCCGCTATTTCGGACATCTACCCTTGCGAGGGTCCGAAATCCGGCACGTCAGACAGCGGTTGGGAGCGTCGGCCCGGTCTTGGCCAGCATCTCGATGCCGATCTTGCCGGCGGCCATCTCGCGCAGCGCGATCACCGTGGGCTTGTCGCGGTCGGCGTCGACCATCGGCGCGGAGCCTGCCGTGATCTGGCGGGCGCGGTTGGTGGCGGCGAGGGTGAGCTCGAAGCGGTTGGGAATCCTTGCGAGACAGTCTTCGATGGTGATGCGTGCCATGCGGGCGCTCCGGTTCACAATTTCAACAAGTCGGCGATGAGGGCCGCGTGCCGCACCTGCTGCCGTGTGGCGGCCAGGCGGGCGGCCCGGACGATCACCGACAGATCGTCGACGGCCCTCGCAAAGTCCTGATTCATAATAACATAATCGAACTCGCCGCAGTGCCGCATTTCTTCGCGCGCGGCGTCCATGCGCCGCTCGATCACGTCGGGAGCATCCTGCCCGCGCTTCGTCAGCCGCTCGCGCAGCGATGCGAGCGACGGCGGCAGGATGAAGATCAGCACGGACCCGGGAATCAGGTGCCGGACCTGGCGGGCGCCTTGCCAGTCGATCTCGAGGAGGACGTCGTGGCCGGCGTGGACCTCGTGCGAGAGCCACGTGGCGGACGTCGCGTACCAGTTGCCGTGGACGAACGCGTGCTCGAGGAACTCGCCGTTGTCCTTGAGCCGCATGAAGGTCGGCTCGTCGACGAAGTGATAGTCCACGCCATCGCGCTCCGCCGGACGCGGCGCGCGCGTCGTGTAGGACACGGACAGCCGCATGCCGGGTTCGCGCTCGAGCAACGCCTTGACGAGGCTCGTCTTGCCGCCGCCGGAGGGTGCTGCGAGGACGAAGAGGCACCCGGAAGCGGGAGGCGCCTTGGTGGCGATGACGGTAGGCTGGCTCATTCGCGGCCTCGTTGCATCAGGTGCGCAAGGCCGCGATGACCGCGTGTCGGCCGCCGTCGGTCGCGCGGGGACGCGCGCTTCGCGCCTCCCTCGGCTTCGCCTCGGCCCCCGCGCTCACTCCACATTCTGCACTTGCTCGCGCATCTGCTCGATCAGCACCTTGAGCTCGAGCGCCGCCTGCGAGACTTCGGCGTCCACCGACTTCGATCCCAGCGTATTGGCTTCGCGGTGGAGCTCCTGCGCAAGGAAGTCGAGGCGCTTGCCGGCGCTGCCGCCCGCCTGGATCACCCGCCGGACTTCGCTGACGTGCGCCGTGAGCCGCGCGAGCTCCTCCGCGACGTCCACCTTGGTCGCGAAGATTGCGAGCTCCTGCTTCAGCCGGTCCTCGTTGGGATCGAGGCCCGCCTCGCGCAGCCGGGTCGCGAGCTTCTCGCTATAGGCAGCGTGCATCGCCGGCACGCGCGGCAACACGCGCGCCACCTGCGCCTCGATGCCTGCGCAGCACTGCTCGAGCACGGCCGCCGTCTTCGCACCTTCGCGCTGGCGTGCGGCCGTCAGATCCCGCAGCGCCTGCTCGACGAGGGCAATGGCGCGCGCCGCGAGCTCGGCGGGATCGACCGTGGGCTCGGCGAGCACGCCGGGCCAGCGCAGGATCTCGTTGACGGTGAGCGGCGCGGCGTCGGGCACGATCCGCGCGACCTCGAGCGCCGCGGCCGCCAGCTTGCGTACCTGGGCGTCGTCGACCGCCAGGCCGGATGCCGCAGCCTGGGCGCGATTGAGCGCTACGCGGCACTCGACCTTGCCGCGGCGCAGGGCGCCGGCCAGCGTCTCGCGGACGGCGGGCTCGATCGTTCGCACCTCGTCCGGGAGCCGCAGCGAAACGTCGAGATAGCGATGATTGACCGAGCGCAGCTCGACCGCGAGGGATACGCCGGGCAAGTCCGCGGCCGCCGCCGCAAAGCCGGTCATGCTGAGAATCATCGGGAATTCCGCTGGATGAGGCGGCCGCGATGCCAACGATCGACGTGAATCCGGCAGATTCGCGCCCGCGCCAACCCCCGTAATCGCACGAACTTTACTTTACCGGCCGGGTTGCCGAGAATGTATGCGTTATCCCGCGCTCGCGCAACCGACCCTGCCTCGTTGGCATGCGACTTGCGGGTGTTTGCCCGGAAGAGCCGAAACGACGTCAAACCAACGGCTCTCATTGCCCATATCCGATGCCCGTAACCAATCAAGCCCTAGCCGGCGGCTACCAGCTCCTCAACTACCGCGTCGACCGGCAGATCAGCCGCGGCGGCTTCTCGATCGTCTATCGGGCGTTCGACGAGGAAGGCGGCCCGGTCGCGATCAAGGAATACCTGCCGTCGTCGCTCGTGCTGCGCACCGAGGGCGACATCGTGCGCGCGAGCTCGGCCGAGAACCTGACGTCGTTCCGGTACGGCATGAAGTGCTTCTTCGAGGAAGGCCGCGCGCTCGCCAAGATCAACCACCCGAACGTCGTGCGCGTGCTGAACTTCTTCCGCGCCAACGAGACGGTGTACATGGTGATGCGCTACGAGCGCGGCCGCACGCTGCAGCAGCAGATCCAGATGCGCCAGGACCAGATGTCCGAGCGGCTGGTGCGCCACGTGTTCATGCACCTGCTGAACGGCTTGCGCGAGGTGCACACGCACAAGCTGCTGCATCTCGACATCAAGCCCGCCAACATCTACCTGCGCACCGACGGCAGTCCGGTGCTGCTCGACTTCGGCGCCGCGCGGCAGACGCTCACGAGCGCGCGGCCCAAGCTCGCGCCGATGTACACGCCGGGGTTCGCGGCGCCGGAGCAATACCGCGAGCCCGACCGGCTCGGGCCCTGGACCGACGTCTACGGCGTCGGCGCTTCGATGTTCGCCTGCCTCGCGGCGTTTGCGCCGCAAGCGGCGGATGCGCGCCTGTCGGAAGATCACCTGGTGTCGGCGAAGAAGATCTGGGCCGGGCAATACTCCGACAACATCCTCGAGGTGATCGACTGGTGCCTGCGCCTCGATCCGCTCGAGCGTCCGCAAAGCGTGTTCGCGCTGCAAAAGGCGATTCGCGACATTCCGCAGACCAAGCGCAAGGTCACGTTCTTCGGCAGCATCAAGAAGATGCTCTTCTCGGAAATTGGCGCGTAAAGCGCCGGTCGTCTGACGTAAACTTGGCGGCATGCGCTTCACGATCTTCCAGGAGTCGCGCAAGGGCTCGCGCAAGGTCAACCAGGACCGTATCGCCTACACGTTCAGCCGCGACGCGCTGCTGCTCGTCGTCGCCGACGGCATGGGCGGGCATGCGGGCGGCGAGATCGCGGCGCAGATCGCGGTGCGGCTCTTCATCGAGCGCTTCCAGCAGGAGGCGAAGCCGGTCCTCAAGAATCCGCTCAAGTTCCTGCAGGACACGATGGTCCGCGCGCACGCAGCACTCGGCTCGTACGCCAACCAGTTCTCGATGCTCGAGACGCCGCGCACGACGTGCGTCGCGTGCATCGTGCAGGCGGGCCACGCCTACTGGGCGCACGTCGGCGATTCGCGCCTGTACCTCTTCCGCCAGGGCGGCCTCATCGGCGCGACCAAGGATCACTCGAAGGTGCAGTACCTCGTCGACCAGGGCATCATCGGCGCCGACGAGATCGGGCAGCACCCGGACCGCAACAAGATCTTCAGCTGCCTCGGCGGCCTCGTCGATCCCGTCATCGACCTGTCGCGCCGCACGCCGCTGCGCAACGGCGACGTCATCGTGATGTGCACCGACGGCCTGTGGACCGTGTTCGACCAGCGCGAGATCGCAACGTGGCTCACTTCCACGCCGATCCTCACCACTGCGCCGCAGATGATGCGCGAAGGCGAGAAGCGAGGCGGCCAGGACGGCGACAACCTCTCGGCCATCGTCGTGCGCTGGGGACCGGAGACGCTCACCGACGAGCAGACGACGACGATCACGGAGACGATGGGCATCGGCGATTTCGAAACGCAGATCGACCGCACGCTCACGCTCACCGACCGCAAGGGCTCGCAGCGCGACCTCACCGACGACGAGATCGAGCACGCGATCGAGGAGATCCAGTCCACGATTCAAAAGTACCGGCGGTAAGCCGCCGGTACTTTTGGTCGACTGGTATCGCTTCAATTGCAGGTGATCAGTGGTCAGGTATCAGGTGATCAGAGAAAGGCACCAATGGACGCATCGAGTCAGACACGCAAACCCAAACGACGCAACGGCGCTTTCATGCGCCGCCACCGGATACTCTGGCGCATACTGATTCCTGACATCTGATACCTGATTCCTGATGCGCCAACTCATCATCGACACTGAAACAACGGGCCTCGATCCCAAGTCCGGTCATCGCATCATCGAGTTCGCGGCGCTCGAGCTCGTCGACCGCCGGCCCACGGGCCGCACGCTGCACTTCCACTTCGATCCGGAGCGGGACATCGACTTCGGCGCGACGGAAGTGCACGGCAAGACGTGGGAGGATCTCAAGGATCGGCCGTGCTTTCGCGAGCGGGCCGCCGAGATCGTCGACTTCCTGCGCGGCGCCGAGTGGATCATCCACAACGCGCCGTTCGACCTCGCGTTCCTCGACGTGCGAGCTCACGCGCGAGAACCTGCCCGGATGCCCGGGCTTGTACGGCAGCGTGATCGACACGCTGACGATGGCGCGCGACGCGTTCCCGGGCAAGCGCAACAATCTCGATGCGCTGTGCGAGCGCTTCGGCGTCTCCAACGCCCATCGCACGCTGCACGGCGCGCTCCTCGACGCGCAACTGCTGGCCGAGGTCTACCTCGCCATGACGCGCGGCCAGGAGACGCTCACCATCGACATCGGCAGCGCGCCCGCGCTGTCGTCGATCGTCGCGGATGCCTTCGAGGCCGCGCGTGCCACGCTCCTGGTGATCCTGCCGACGCCGGACGAGCTTGCCGCGCACGAGGCGTACCTCGCCGCGCTCGACAAGGAGTCGCGCGGCCGGTGCGTCTGGTTCGCGCAATCGGCGGAGGACAAGCTCGCCGCGTGATGCACAGCTTGCGTGTGCTGTTGTCATGCGGCTGTAACGAGCGGGTGCGATCGTAATGGATTCGCAGCACAAGACCTCGTTCACGCCGAACGGACGCCTCGCGATGGCGCAGCCCCGTACTGTCGCCCGCGCCCCCTGCGGTGGCGCCGATCAGTCGCGAGCTCTCGCTGCTCGACTTCAATCGCCGTGTGCTGGCACTTGCCGAAGACCCCGATGTTCCGCTGCTCGAGCGGCTGCGCTTCCTGTGCATCGTCGGCAGCAATCTCGACGAATACTTCGAGATCCGCATGGCGGGCGTGAAGGAACAGCTGCGCGCGAAGGTGCCGCCGCCCGGCATGACGCTGCGTCGAACTGCGCGACATGTCGATACGGATGGCCGACGAGGCGCGCGCGCTCATCGCCCAGCAGTACCGCGTCCTGAACGAGCAGGTGCTGCCGGCGCTCGCGGATGCGGGTGTACGCCTCATCCGTCGCACCGAATTCAGCCGCAAGGAAGCGCGAGTGGGCGACGCGCTTCTTCACGCAGGAAGTGCGTCCGCTGCTGACGCCGATCGGGCTCGACTCGGCGCATCCGTTTCCGCAGGTCGTGAACAAGAGCCTGAACTTCGTGGTCGAGCTCTCCGGTAACGATGCGTTCGGCCGCGAGTCGGGCATCGCCATCGTCAAGGCGCCGCGCGTGCTGCCGCGCATCATCCGGATCCCGCCGGCGGTGGCCGGCGACGATCACGCGTTCGTGATGCTGTCGTCGATCCTGCACGCGCACCTGCACGAGATGTTTCCCGGGCGCAAGGTGGTCGGCTATTCGCAGTTCCGCGTCACGCGCGACGCCGACCTCTGGATCGACGAAGAGGAAGTGAAGAACCTGCGCCAGGCGCTGCAGGGTGAGCTGCCGCAGCGCCAGTTCGGGTCCGCCGTGCGCCTCGAGGTGGCGGCGGAGTGCCCGGTGCCGCTCGCGCAATTCCTGCTCGGCCAGTTCGGCCTGAACGAAGCCGACCTGTATCGCTGCGACGGGCCGGTGAACATCGCGCGGCTGTCGTCGCTCGTCGACCAGGTCGACATTCCGTCGCTCAAGTACGAGCCGTTCGTGCCCGGCCTGCCCAAGGGCCTCGACGACGACGAGGACATTCTCGCGGCCGTCCGCGCGGACGACATCCTGCTCCACCATCCGTACCAGTCGTTCGAGCCGGTCGTCGAGTTCATCCGGAGCGCCGCCGACGACGACGACGTGGTCGCGATCAAGCAGACGGTGTATCGCACCGGCGTGAGCTCGGTGCTGATGGAGGCGCTCATCGAAGCGGCGCGCCGGGGCAAGGAGGTCACGGTCGTGGTCGAATTGATGGCGCGCTTCGACGAAGAGGCCAACATCAATTGGGCCGAGCGCCTCGAGCGGGCGGGCGCGCAGGTCGTGTACGGCGTGTTCGGGCTCAAGACGCACGCGAAGCTCGCGCTCGTCATCCGTCGCGAGTCGCGATGCGCGCGGACGCGCGAAGCTCGTGCCGTACGCGCACCTCGGCACCGGCAACTACCATCCGCGCACGACGGGGCTCTACACGGATTTCGGATTGCTCACGGCCGATCCCGGCGATCTGCGTCGGACGTCAACGAAGTGTTCCTGCACATCACGAGCCTCGCGCGCGCCAGCCGCATGAAGCGCCTGCTGCTCGCGCCGTTCACGATGCATCGCCGCGTGCTCGAGATGATCCGCCGCGAGACGCGCAATGCACGCGACGGCAAGCCCGCGCGCATCATCGCCAAGATGAACGCGCTGGTGGAGGAGGGCGTGATCCGCGCGCTCTACGCCGCGTCCGCCGCGGGTGTCGAGATCGACCTCATCGTGCGCGGCGCGTGCGCGCTTCGGCCCGGCGTGCCCGGCGTGTCGGAGAACATCCGCGTGCGCTCGATCCTCGGCCGCTTCCTCGAGCATCACCGCGTCTGGTACTTCGAGAACGACGGGGAGCCCGACGTGTGGCTGTCGTCGGCCGACTGGATGGGGCGCAATCTGTTCCGTCGCGTCGAGGTGGCCTTTCCCGTGCGCGATCCCGCGTTGCGCAAGCGCGTGATCGACGAGGGGTTGAAAGCGTACCTCGCCGACAACCGCGAGGCGTGGGAGCTCGACGCCGAGGGTCGATGGTCGAGGGTCAAGCCTCGCGCTCGCACGAAAACGCGTTCCGCCCAGGCCGCGCTCCTGGCCAAGATGAGCGCACAGAAATAAGCCCATGGACCTCATACTCTGGCGTCACGCGGAAGCCGAGCCCGGCGAGCCCGACATCGGCCGCCGGCTCACGGCCAAAGGTATCAAGCAGGCGGAGCGCATGTCGGCCTGGCTCGACGCCCACCTGCCCGACACGTGCCGCATCCTCGTGTCGCCCGCGGACCGTGCGCAGCAGACGGCGCAGGCGCTCAATCGCAAGTTCAGGACGGTCGCCGAGCTCGCGCCCGGCGCGAGCGTCGCGGCCGTGCTCGCCGCCGCCAACTGGCCGGAGTCGCGCGAGCCGGTGCTCATCGTCGGGCACCAGCCGACGCTCGGCATGGTCGCGTCGTTCCTGCTCTCGGGCGAGGAGGCGTACTGGTCGATCAGGAAGGGCGCGGTGTGGTGGCTGTCGAACCGCGCGAAGGAAGACGGCGCGTCGGTCGTGCTGAAGTCGGTGCAGAGCGCCGAGTTTCTCTAGGCTTCTTTCCATTTGCGGCCCACGGCCGCCCACTCGTCCCGCTCGACCTCGAGCAGCCGCTCGGTGAGCGGATGCGCCTTGAGCCACCGCTTCGACGTCGAGAATCGGATCTGCCGGCGAACCGCCAGCTGCATGCGCGGAATGTCGATCGCGCGCCGCGCGTGGTGGAACAGCACGGCGAGGCGCAGCGCGAGGACCTGCGCCGCGAGATCGTCGTCGGCCAGGAGCGGCGCGATCTTCGACAGGCCGCCGCGGCATCCCGTGACCAGCAGCGCGAGGTGACGCTGCTCCTGCGCGGAGAAGCCCGGCATGTCGGCGTTCTCGAGGATGTACGCACCGTGCTTGTGGAAGCCGATGTGCGACACCGAGAAGCCGATCTCGTGCAGCAGCGCCGCCCATTCGACGCGCTGCGCGCTCTCGTCGACGGGATCGGGCGACGCGGCGAGGTAGAGGCTTTTCGCCATGTCGGCGACGCGCCTCGCATGCGCGCGGTCGATGTGATAGCGCTCCGAGATGCTCTCGACGGTGACCTGCCGGCTGTCGCGATTGATCGTGCGTCCGAGGAGGTCGTAGAGGACGCCGAGGCGCAGCGCGCCCCCGACGGGATTGATCCGCTGCACGCCGAGCTCCGACATGGCCGCCACCATGATCGCGAATCCGCCGGCGAGCACGGGCGCGCGCTCCGGCTTGACGCCGACGAGGCTCAACCGGGAGACGCGGCCGGCGCCGATCATGCGCTTGCGCAAGCGCGCGAGACCGTCGGGCGTGATGCCGCCGGAGGACAGCCCGTTCTCCTCGAGGATCGCGGCGATGGCGAGCGCGGTGCCCGACGATGCGAACGCCTCGCGCCACTGGTCGGGCGCGAATTCGCTCGCGATCGACTCGATGAGCGCACGCGCGTCCGTCTCCGCGGCGCGAAACGCGTCGGCGCGCAGCTCGCCGCTCGCGAAGAAGCGCTGCGACATGTTGACGCAGCCGAGCTTGAGCGATTCGAGGCGCTGCGGCACGAGGCCGCGCCCGATGATGAACTCGGTGGATCCGCCGCCGATGTCGATGACGAGGCGCGGCTCGTCGGATGCGGGCAGCACGTGCGCGACGCCGAGGTAGATGAGGCGCGCTTCCTCGTGCCCGCCGATGATGTCGATGGGAAAGCCGAGCGCCGCTTCGGCTTGCGGAAGGAACGTCGGCGCGTTGCGCGCGACGCGGAACGTGTTCGTCGCCACGGCGCGGACGGCGGACGGATGGAGCCCTGACAGTCGCTCGCGGAACCGTGCGAGGCAGGCCAGCGCCGCCTTGCGCGCGGCGAGCGTCAGGTTGCCGCGCGCATCGATGCCGGCGCCGAAGCGGATCGTCTCGCGCCACGTGTCGAGACGGAAGATCTGCTCGCCTTCGACGCGGCCGATCTCGAGGCGGAAGCTGTTGGAGCCCAGGTCGACGACCGCGAGCGTCTCGGGACGGGACGTCGATTGTGCAGCGAGCGCGTGAAGACGTTGAGCATGATGCGCGCGAAGCCAGAAAGTCGGTACGCACTTGCCCGGTTAACGCTCCGCGAACGCACTGCGACTCGTGCGCATCCTGCTAACCTCGGCCCGCGATGCCCATCGACTACCTGCAGAAGATCCTCACCGCGAAGGTGTACGACGTCGCGGTGGAGACGCCGCTCGAGGAAGCGGCGACGCTGTCGCGACGGCTCGGCAACCGCGTGCTTCTCAAGCGCGAGGACCAGCAGAGCGTGTTCTCGTTCAAGCTGCGCGGCGCGTACAACAAGATGGCGCACCTCACCCCGGCCGAGCGGGCGAGCGGCGTGATCGCTGCGTCGGCCGGCAATCACGCGCAGGGCGTGGCGCTCGCGGCGCAGCGCCTCGGCTGCGCCGCGACCATCGTCATGCCGATCACCACGCCGCACATCAAGATCGCGGCGGTGGAGGCGCGCGGCGCCACCGTGGTGCTGCACGGCGACTCGTATTCGGATGCCTTCGATGAGGCGCAGCGCCTGCAGAAGGCGAGCGGCGCCACCTTCGTGCATCCATACGACGACCCGGACGTCATCGCGGGCCAGGGCACCATCGGCATGGAGATCCTGCGTCAATGCCAGGGTCCGCTCGACGCGATCTTCGTGGCCATCGGCGGCGGCGGGCTCATCTCCGGCATCGCCGCGTACGTCAAGCGCGTGCGCCCGGAGGTCAAGGTGATCGGCGTGCAGCCCGTGGACTCCGACGCGATGACGCGCTCGCGTCGCCGCCGGCAAGCGCGTGGTGCTGTCGCACGTGGGCCTGTTCGCCGACGGCGTCGCGGTGAAGCAGGTCGGCCGCGAGACGTTCCGCCTGGTGCAGCTGTACGTCGACGAGATGATGACGGTCGACACCGACGCGACGTGCGCGGCGATCAAGGACGTGTTCGAGGACACGCGCTCGCATCCTCGAGCCCGCGGGCGCGCTGGCGATCGCGGGCGTCAAGGCGTGGTGCGAGAAGCACCGCGCACAGGGACGCACGTACGTCGCGATCGCCTGCGGCGCCAACATGAACTTCGACCGCCTGCGCTTCGTCGCCGAGCGCGCCGAGCTCGGCGAGGAGCGCGAAGCGATCTTCGCGGTCACGATTCCCGAGCGTCCCGGCAGCTTCCGCGAGTTCTGCGCGCTGCTCGGCAACCGCAGCGTCACCGAGTTCAACTACCGCTACGCCGATCCCAAGGTGGCTCACCTGTTCGTCGGCGTGGAGACCGCGGGGCGACAAGGCCGGCAGGAGTTGCTCGCGCTGCTGCGCAAGCATCGCATCGAGGCCTACGACCTCTCCGACAACGAGATGGCGAAGCTGCACGTGCGCCACCTCGTGGGCGGCCACGCGCCGGCGGCCGAGAACGAGATCCTGTACCGCTTCGAGTTTCCGGAGCGGCCGGGCGCGCTCATGCGCTTTCTCGACAGCATGAGCGCGAGCTGGAACATCAGCCTGTTCCACTACCGCAATCACGGCGCCGATTACGGCCGCGTGCTGGTGGGAATGCAGGTTCCACCCAAGGCAGCGTCCGAATTCAAACGTTTTCTCGACCGGCTGGGGTATACCTACGTGGACGAATCCGCGAATCCGGCGTACCGGATGTTCCTCGGCCGTTGATCCCCGTTCGAAAGGACCGCCCGCGGCACCTGTGGTGCCGCATGGCGGCACTTGAAACGTCCAAATTTGCCGGAGTGTTGCGTTTTTCGCTTTTTGGCGCTCGGGCGCCGATTCCGGCAAGCTTTATGCTCTAGTCAGTTCGCTTGGACCGTGGCAGACTTGAACACGACAAGTGCGAGCGCGGAACCGCGCCTCGCAACTGTTGCAGGTGGGGAGTGAGCTAGTGGCCGACCAGATCCCGTTGCAGGGCGTCAAGGTCATGGTGATCGACGATTCGAATACGATTCGCCGCAGCGCGGAGATCTTCCTGCTGCAGGCGGGCTGTACCGTCATACTCGCGGAAGACGGGTTCGACGCGCTGGCCAAGATCACCGATCACCAGCCCGACCTCGTGTTCGTGGACATCATGATGCCGCGCCTCGACGGCTACCAGACGTGTGCGCTCATCAAGAAGAATTCGAAGTTCCAGCGCACGCCCGTGATCATGCTGTCGTCGAAGGATGGACTGTTCGACCGCGCGCGCGGCCGGATGGTGGGATCGGACCAGTACCTGACCAAGCCGTTTACCAAAGAGAGCCTCCTCAAGGCCGTTGCGGCGCACGTCAACCGTGCCGCCGCATAGCGCCGAAGTGAGCCTCGACGAATTGCGGGCGCCGGTGGCGGCCGCACCTCAGGGGTCGAAGAAACAGGGCGGGAAAATGTCCATTCGAAGAATACTGATCGTCGACGACTCGCCCACCGAGCGCCATGTGCTGAACGACATGTTGACCAAGTCCGGCTATGAAGTGATGGCGAGCGACAACGGCGAGGACGCGATCCTGAAGGCGAAGTCGCTTCGCCCGGACCTGATCCTCATGGACGTGGTGATGCCCGGCCTCAACGGATTCCAGGCGACGCGCGCGATCAGCCGCGACCCGGACACGCGCGCCATCCCGATCATCCTGTGCACGTCGAAGAGCCAGGAGACCGACAAGATCTGGGGCATGCGCCAGGGCGCGCGCGATTACATCGTGAAGCCCGTCAATCGCGACGAGCTGCTCGAGAAGATCGCGCCATCGATGACGGCTCGCAACAACGACCATGGCCCGCGCCGCCAAACTCGATCTTCGCACGTTCCAGCGCGAGCTTGCGTCCCGCCTCGCGACCAAGACGGCCGCGCAGGTCGAGTCGTCGCGGCTTGGGCTCTCGTGCGGCGGCGACCGCTGGCTCATGCGTCTCGCCGACGCGGGCGAGGTCGTGACGATGCCCGACGTGATCCCGGTGCCGCTCACGAAACCTTGGTTCATGGGCATCTCGAACATACGCGGCAACCTGTACAGCGTCGTCGACTTCGCGCGGTATCTCGGTCGCGAGAGCGAGCCGACGTCGCCCGGCCACGCCCGCCTCGTGCTGTTCGGGCCGCGCACCGGCGACATGAACGCGGGGCTCGTGGTGACGCGCGTGCTCGGGCTTCGCAACGTCGCAGAACTCGCGCCCGCGGCGCCGCCGCAGGACGCGCCCGCGTGGTACGCACAACGCTGGATGGATGGTGACGGCAACGCCTGGCAGGAGATCGACCTTTCGATCCTCGCCAAGGATCCGGCGTTCCTCACGGTCGGACTTTAGGGCGCGGCGGGTTTCGCCGCGCCGAGGGAGAGAAGCACATGGCACTCAAATTCGGGAACCTGTTCGGCGGCGACAAGGCAAAGACCTTGGGCGCCGACGATCTCGACATGCCGACGACGCAGGTCAAGATGGCCCAGACGGTGCAGGCGGGCTACGACCCGCTCGCGTCCGTGTCGATCATGGAACAGCTGCGCACGGCGACCGCGAACATGGCGACGCCGCGCAAGCTCCCGCTCATCGGCAACCTCCCGGTCGTCAAGCAGTTCCAGACGCTCGGCGTGCTGATGGTGACGTTCCTGCTGTTCGCGGCGGTGATGGTGTTCCTCGATGCGCGGCAGTCGTCGCAGGGGGCAGCGGCGTCGGCGACGGCGACCGAGATGCAGATGCTCTCGCAGCGCCTCGCGCGCGGCAGCGCGCTGGCCGCGCAGGGTCAGTCCAGCGCGTTCGCGGCGGTGAAGGACAGTCGCGAGCGCTTCAAGGCCGACCTCGATGCGCTGCTGCAGGGCGGCAACACGCGCAGCGGCGTCACCGTCGACATGGCGCAGGACGACGCGACCGTGAAGATGCTGACGGAGGTCAAGACGCGATGGGAGCGCGTCGATGCGGCGGCCTCTCGCCTGCTCGACAACGAGACGAGCCTCACGTCGCTCGCCAAGGGCCTCGACGCGCTCAACACCGGCAACAACGCGCTGCTCGACCTGGCGCAGCAGGCGTCGGCGCAGATCGCCCAGGGCGGCGGCAGCCTGCGCGAGATCGACTACGCGAACCAGCTCGCGGTGCTGTCGCAGCGCATCGCCAAGAACGCGAATGCGCTCGCATCGTCGGACGAAATCGATCCCGAGGTCGCGTTCCTCCTCGGCAAGGACAGCGGGACGTTCAGGACATCGTCAACGGCCTCCTCAAGGGCAGCGACGCGCTGCGCCTGCCGGCGGTGCGAAGCGACGAGGCGCGCCTCACGCTCACCGATTTGCAGAAGCGGTTCCTGCAGTACGAGACCGGCACCAGCGCCATCCTCACCAACATGCCGAAGCTCGTGATCGCCAAGCAGGCGGCGCGCGGCATCAACACCGAAGCCGAGCCGCTGCTCAACGAGACGACCAGGCTCGCGGACGCGTACGAGAACAGCCCGATGCGGAAGTGGACGCTCTGGTTCGCGATCGGATTCGCGGTCCTCGCGCTGCTCATGCTCGTGCTGCTCGGCAAGGTGTTCCTCGACGACGCGCGCATGCGCGCGATGGACAGCGAAGGCGAGAACAAGCGCAACCAGGAGGCCATCCTCCGGCTGCTGAACGAGATGGGCAACCTCGCCGACGGCGACCTCACGGTGCAGGCGTCGGTCACCGAGGACGTGACGGGCGCGATCGCGGACTCCATCAACTTCACGATCGAGGAGCTGCGCACGCTCGTGCGCGGCATCAACTCGGCCACCGACCAGGTGACGAAGGCGACGCAGGAAACGCAGGCGATCTCGAACCGCCTCTACGAAGCGTCGCAGCGCCAGAACCGCGAGATCCAGCAGGCGTCCGCGTCGGTGCTGCAGATGGCGCAGTCGATCAACGAGGTGTCGCAAACCGCCAACCAGTCGGCGCGAGTCGCGCAGCAGTCGCTCGCCGCCGCCGAAAAGGGCGGCCAGGTGGTGCAGAACCAGATCGCGGGCATGAACGAGATCCGCACGCAGATCCAGGACACGTCCAAGCGGATCAAGCGGCTGGGCGAGTCGTCCATGGAGATCGGCGAGATCGTCGAGCTCATTTCCGACATTACGGAGCAGACGAACGTGCTCGCGTTGAACGCCGCGATCCAGGCGGCCTCGGCGGGTGAAGCGGGCCGCGGGTTCACGGTCGTTGCGGAGGAAGTGCAGCGCCTCGCGGAACGCTCCGGCGAGGCGACGAAGCAGATCGAGGCGATCGTGAAGACCATTCAGGCCGACACGCAGGATGCGGTGGCTGCCATGGAGAAGTCGACCGTCGGCGTGGTCGAAGGGACGAAGCTCTCCGACGCCGCGGGACAGGCGCTCACGGAGATCCAGTCCGTGTCGCGCGATCTCGCGGACCTCATCTCGCGCATCTCCGCGCAGACGCAGATGCAGTCGACTTCGGTCACGGACGTCACGCGCGGCATGCAGGGCATCCTGAAGATCACCGAGGAAACGACCGAAGGCACGAAGCAGACGAACGTGTCGATCGGCCAGCTCACCAAGCTCGCAGCCGAGCTTCGCTCGTCCGTCGCCGGTTTCAAGGTATAGCAACAGGAATCAGGGATCGGGCATCAGGGATCAGTCCGGTGGCCCGCTTCGTGCAGTGCCTTTCCTGATCCCTGATACCTGATGACTGATTCCTGAATATGGCTACCGACAATCTCTCAGAATTCGACCTCGGCCCGCTGTCGTGGGTGCAGGGGGAGATCGACCAGGCGCTCTCGCGAAGCCTCGACTCGCTTGCGCAGTTCAAGGCCAATCCGGCTGACGCGACGCCGCTCAAGCACGCGCGCACGCATGCGCACCAGGCGGCGGGCGCGATCCAGATGGTCGGGCTCGACGCCGTCGTCGCGTTCACCGACGAAGCTCGAGCGGCAGCTCGCGCGGCTCGAGGACATCGATCCGGCCGAGGTCGCCCGGGCTTGCGACGTCGTCGACCGCGCGTGTCGCAAGCTCAAGATATTCCTCGACGAGCTCGTCAACGGCGCGACGCCCGTGCCGCTCAAGCTCTATCCGGAATACGAGGCGATGCAATCGGCGCGCGGCGTCAAGGCCGCGGCGCCGACGGATCTCTTCTACCCGGACTTGAGCCCTCGCGCGCCGCGCATCACGCAGCGCGAGGTGATCGCACCCAACCGCCTGCCGTCCTATCTCGTCAAGCAGCGGCGCATGTACCAGCGCGGCCTCCTTGCGTGGCTGCGCGGCGACGAGACCGGCGCGGTCACGATGCGCGACGCCATCGGCGGCATCGAGGACATCACGACGCAAGGCAGCCTGCGCGCGTTCTGGTGGACGGTCGGCGGGATGTACGAAGGGCTCGTCGAGCGCGGCCTCGACGCGGGCTTCGGCGTGAAGCAACTCGCAGCGCGCGTCGACCTGCAGATTCGCCGTGTGTCGGAAGGAAGCGCGAAGGTCGCCGATCGACTGCGTCGCGAAGTGCTCTACTTCGTCGCGATCTGCGCGCCGGTCGGCCCGCAGGTGCAGGCCGTGCAGCGCGCGTTCAAGCTCTCGGGGCTCATTCCCTCCGCGGAAGTCCTGTCCGCGGACGTCGTGCGCCTGCAGCCGATCCTGCGCGAGGCGCGCGAGCAGCTGACGGGCGCCAAGGACGCGTGGCTCAAGGCAGCGTCGGGACGCGCGGAGAACCTTCCCAAGCTCAAGCAGACGCTCGTGTCGGTGCATGCCAAGGCGGCCGAGATTCACAACGGCGCGCTGATGAAGCTCACCGCTGCGCTCGTCGAGCGCCTGGAGAAGATGCCGGGCTCGAGCATTCCGGAGCCGGTCGCGATGGAATATGCGACCGCGTTGCTGCTGGCCGAGAGCGCCTTCGAGAACTACTCGAACCTGTCGGCCGATTTCCCGAAGCAGGTGGATGCCATGCTCGTGCGGCTCGACGCCGCGCGCTCGGGCCGCTCGGCGCCTGCGTCGGGCGCGCCGATGCTCGACGAGATGAGCAAGCGCGCGCAGGAGCGCGTGCTGCTCGCGCAAGTCGGCCGCGAGATCCAGGTCAACCTGCGTCACATGGAGCAGGTGCTCGACGCGTTCTTCCGCGACAACGCGAAGCGCGCGGACCTGGCGACCCTCGGCAAGGACAGCGCGCAGATCCGCGGCGCGTTGCGCATCCTCGGCCTGGGCGAAGCGGATCGTCTGCTCGAGCTGTGCGAGCAGCAGATCGCGCAATACGCCGATCCGAACGCGCCGGTGGGCAACGGAGGACCTCGAGCTCCTCGCCGAATCGCTGTCGGGACTGGGTTTCTACATCGAGGCGGTCGAGCAGCAGCGCCCGGACCGCGACCGGCTGATCGCGCCGCTGATCGCCAAGCGCCTCGGCGAAGCGCCGGCGCCCGTGCCGCAGGAGCCGGACTCGGTCGAAGCGGCGGTCGCCGAGCTCCGCGCAGCACTGCCGCAACTCGTCGAGGAGGTCCATCGCGCGCCGAGCGACGCCGCAGCGCGCGACGACCTCAAGCAAAAGCTCGCGAGCTTGCGCGACGACGCCGATCTCATCGGCGACCCGGACCTCGTGTCGCAGGTCGACGGCGTGCTCGCCGAGCTCGAAGCCGGCAACGCGGCGAGCCTTGCAGCCGCGGTCGGGGCGATGGCCGACACGTCGGCGCCGCTGCCTGCGATCTCGGAGGAGACGCAGCGGTTGCTCGCCACGGACGGCGGGCGAGTTCGACCAGCGAGCTTCTCGAGATCTACCTGTCCGAGGCCTCCGAGGTGCTCGACGAAGTCGAGCGCAATCATGCGTCGCTGCACGGAGAACCCGGGCGATCGCGAAGCGCTGCGCACGGTTCGCCGCGGCTTCCACACGCTGAAAGGCAGCGGCCGCATGGTCGGCCTCACCGACCTCGGCGATTACGCGTACGAGGCGGAGAAGATCTTCAACCGGCTGCTCGAGGAAGAGCGCCCGGTGACGACCGCCGTGCTGTCGCTGGTCTCGGTCGCGCAGAAGAGCTTCCGCGGCTGGGTCGACGCGCTGCGCTTCGAAGGGCGCGTGACGGCCGATCCGGCCGCGTTGAACGCGGCCATCGCCATCGTGCGAGCGCGAGCTGCCCGGCGGCGCTCCGCCGCCCCCGTCGAACGTCATCGAGCTGCCGCGTGCGCCGAGCGCCGCTGCGCACGCCGACCAGCCGGAGACGCGTCCCCACCCTAATTCGCCCGCGCCGCAGCCACCGGCGGCGCCGGTACTCGAGCTGATCGAGCTACCCGAGCTGGGCTTTGGTGGAGACGACGCCGGCACGACGGTCATCGCGTACGACGCGCCGGTCGCGGGCGACGTCGTGGAAGAGGAAACGATCGACGTCGTCGACGTTCCCGTGATCGACGCGCCGCACGCGGCCGCCGGTGCTCACGCTCGTCGTCGATGCGGTCGTCGATCCGCCGCCCGAACGAGATTCACGCTTCGCCGGTGCACGAGGCGTTGCCCGCGATCGTCGAGACCGCACCCGAGCCGGACGATCTCGTGATCGGCGACGTCACGCTCTCGCATTCGCTGTGGTCGATCCTCGTGCGACGAGGCGGACCAGCACCTCGCCACGCTCGATCACGAACTCTCGGTGCTGCAGTTCGATCCCGAGGCAGTGCCGCGCGCGGCGATGGTGCGCGCAAGCCACACGCTGTGCGGGATACACCGCACCGGCGGATTCCAGATCGTCGCATCGACGGCCGGCGCGCTCGAACAGGCGTTGCTTGCACTCGAGGTCCACGGCACCCCCGATGGCCGCCGCGGCGTATCCCGTGATCGCGCGCGCGGTCGCATCGCCTTCGTGCGCTCGTCTCCTGCGTCAAGGAGCGCCGACCGTTCAGGCGCGGGCGACGTCGCGGAAGCAAAGGCGACGCAACGCGAGCTCGAGGACGTCCGCGCCGACGCCGCCGCCGAAGCGCTCGCGCTGGAAGATGTGCTCATCGACGTCGATGTGCCGTCGCCGCAGCCGGTGACGGTTGCAACGCCGCCGATCGTGGATGCGACGCCGCCCGTTGCGCCGGTCGAGCCGACGCCCACTCTCGCCGTCGTGCCCGCACCGCCGCCGAGTGCTGCGGCTGTCGAAGTCGAGCTGCCGCACGGCAAGGACGATCCGCTCGCCGGCATTCGCGACGACGTCGACGCGCAGGTGCTGTCGATCTTCCTCGACGAGGCCGCGGAGCTGTTCCCGCAGGCCGGCGAGGACCTCCGCGCGTGGCGTCGCACACCCGGCGACGGCACGGCGATCGGACGCGCTGCGCCGCACGCTGCACACGTTCAAGGGCAGCGCGCGCATGGCCGGCGCGATGCGCCTCGGCCAGCTCGCGCACCTCATGGAATCGCGCCTCGAGGAGGAGAAGCTCGCGGCGGGCCCGCAGCTCTTCGACGCGCTGGACGAGGATCTCGACCACATCGCCTTCGTGCTCGACGGCCTGCGCCGGGCGAGGTCAACGTGCAGCTGCCGTGGGTCGCAGCGCGCGAGGCGCAGGAGGCAGAGCCCGAGCGCACGCGCGGAGCCTGCGATGGCGCCGGCCCGCGCCGCCCGTGGCGGAACGCCCCGTGGTCGTGCCGCTCACGCCGCACACGCCGATGCCGCCGGTCGGCATCGGCCGCCGCGCGACCGAGGCCGTGCCCGAGATGGAAGCGGGCCCGCGTGCGCAACTGCGCGTGCGCGCCGACATCATCGACCGCCTCGTCAACGAAGCCGGCGAAGTCGCGATCGCGCGCGCGCGCGTCGAAGGCGAGTTGCGCACGCTGAAGACGAACCTGCTCGAGCTGACGACCAGCGTGATCCGCCTGCGCTCGCAGATGCGCGAGATCGAGATCCAGGCCGAGTCGCAGATCCAGTCGCAGAGCAAGCTGGCACCAGCAGCACGGCGACTTCGATCCGCTCGAGTTCGACCGCTACACGCGGTTCCAGGAGCTCACGCGCTCGCTGGCCGAAGGCATCAACGACGTCTCGACGGTGCAGCAGTCGCTGCTCAAGAACCTCGACGACGCCGATGCCGCGCTGCTCGCGCAGGCACGGCTGTCGCGCGAAGTGCAGCAGCGGCTGTTCTCGATCCGCACGGTGCCGTTCGGCAGCCTGTCCGAGCGCCTGTATCGCATCATGCGCGCGACCGCGAAGGAGCTCGACAAGCGCGCCAACCTCGAGATCCACGGCGGCGCAGGTCGAGCTCGACCGCTCGGTGCTCGAAAAGCTCGTCGGGCCGCTCGAGCACCTGCTGCGCAACGCGCTCGACCACGGCATCGAATCGCGCGAGGCGCGGCGCGCGGCCGGCAAGTCCGAGACCGGCGAAATCGCGCTCACGGTGCGCCAGGTCGGCAACGAAGTCGTGATCGAGATCGCCGACGACGGCGGCGGCATCGACTTCGCGCGCGTGCGCGAGCGCGCGTCGCGCGATGGGCCTCGTCGCCGCCCGACGCGACGCCGACCGAGGCGCAGCTCGTCGAGTACCTGTTCGCCGCCCGGCTTCTCGCACCGCGTCGAAGGTGACGCAGATCTCGGGCCGCGGCATCGGCATGGACGTCGTGCGCAGCGAGATCGGCGCGCTCGGCGGCCGCGTCGAGGTCAGTTCGGCCAAGGGCGGCGGCACGCGATTCGTGCTGACGCTGCCGCTGACGCTCGCCGTCGCGCAGGCCGTGCTCGTGCGCGCGGGTGCGCGGCTGTGGGCGTTGCCCGCGCCGATGGTCGAGCAGGTGCAGCAGGTCAAGTCGCAGGCGCTGCTCGACATCTACATCCAGCGCAAGGTGGAGTGGCAGGGCCGCACGTATCCCTTCCACTACCTGCCGCGGCTGCTCGGCGACACCACGCACAATCCCGAGACGAAGCGCTACAACTCGATCCTGCTGCTGCGCAGCGGCCAGAACCACGCCGCGGTCCACGTCGACGAGATGATCGGCAACCAGGAAGTCGTGGTCAAGAACATCGGGCCGCAGCTCGCGCGCGTGTCGGGAATCTCCGGCGCGACGGTGCTCGGCACCGGCGAGATCGTGCTGATCATCAATCCGGTGCAGCTCGCCGGCGCGCGCCGACGTTCCGAAGCTCGACGTGCGCGGCGACGACCGCGCGATCGGCGACCGGCCGCGCGCGCCCGTGGCGCCGGTATCGACGCAGCCGCTCGTGATGATCGTCGACGACTCGCTCACGGTGCGCAAGATCACGAGCCGGCTGCTCACGCGCGCGGGCTTCGCGGTGTCGACCGCGACGCGACGGCGTGGACGCGCTGCAGGTGCTGACCGAGCAGGTGCCCGACGTCATCCTGCTCGACATCGAGATGCCGCGCATGGACGGATTCGAGTTCACCAAGACGATCAAGGGCGACCCCAAGTACCAGGGCATCCCCATCATCATGATCACGTCGCGCACCGCGGACAAGCATCGCAATCGCGCCGCCGAGCTCGGCGTCGACATGTACCTCGGCAAGCCCTACCAGGAAGACGAGCTCCTGAAGCACCTGCGCGAGATGACGGGCGTCGACGCGACTATTACGTAGCCATCGCGAGGCGCGCCGGCATCGGTGTAGGATGTGCCGATGAGCGCGATTTCCGGACGGAGCGCCGGCCGTCGCACGCATCGCCGCACGCGCGTGGTTCGACCGCGGCGAGCTTGCGAGCGATCTCGCGCGTCGCGTCGCCTACCGCACCGAAAGCCAGCGCGCCGACTCCGGGCGCGACCTCGTCGCGTACCTCGCCGATGAGATCGCGCCGTCGCTCGCGCGCATCGGATTCACGTCGCGCATCGTCGACAATCCCGCGGGCGGCGGCCCTTCCTGATCGCGCGAGCGCATCGAGGATCCATCGCTGCCGACGGTGCTCACGTACGGCCACGGCGACGTCATCCTCGGATACGACGCGCAGTGGCGCGACGGACTCTCGCCGTGGACGCTCACCGTCCGACGGCGATCGCTGGTACGGCCGCGGCACCGCCGACAACAAGGGCCAGCACACGATCAACCTGGCCGCGCTCGAGCGCGTGCATCGAGGCGCGCGGGCGCCTCGGCTTCAACGTCAAGGTGCTGCTCGAGACCGGCGAGGAGACGGGCTCGCCCGGCCTGCGCGACGTCTGCGTAGCCGAGCGCGAGGCGCTTGCCGCGGATGTCCTGATCGCCTCCGACGGCCCGCGCCTGCGCGCGGAGCAGCCGACGCTGTTCCTCGGCTCGCGCGGCGCGTTCAACTTCGACCTCGACCGTCGACCTGCGCGCGGCGGCCACCACTCGGGCAACTGGGGCGGCCTGCTCGCCAATCCGGGAACGATCCTCGCGCACGCGATCGCGTCGATGGTCGACGCGCGCGGCCGCATTCTGGTCGAGGCGCTGCGGCCGCCGCCGATCCCGGCAGCCGTGCGCGCGCGCGCTCGCCGACATCGATCCCGGCGAGCCGGGCGGCCCCGCGATCGACGCCGATGGGGCGAGCCGGGCCTCACGCCGGCCGAGCGCGTGTTCGCGTGGAACACGCTCGAGGTGCTCGCGTTCGTCACCGGCAATCCGGAGCACCCGGTCAACGCGATTCCGCCGCGCGCGTCCGCGCACCTGCAGCTTCGCTTCGTCGTCGGCTGCGACGCCGGACGCGCTTCGTGCCGGCCGTGCGCGCGCATCTCGACGCGCACGGGTTTCGGCAGCGTCGACGTCGCCGCAGTCGCGCGTCGCGGTCATGCACGCGACGCGGCTCGATCCCGCGCACCCGTGGGTGACGCGCGTCGCGCGGTCGATCGCGGCGACGACGGGCCGTCCGCCGGCGATCCTGCCGAACCTCGGCGGCTCGCTGCCCAACGATTGCTTCGCCGACGTGCTCGGCCTGCCAACGGTGTGGGTGCCGCATTCGTATCCGGCGTGCTCGCAGCATGCGCCGAACGAGCACCTGCTCGCGTCGGTCGCGCGCGAAGGGCTTGCGATCATGACCGGCATGTTCTGGGACTCATCGGTTCGTGACGCGGACGGCCGGCGTGCGCGAACGCGCCGGGCATGAGCGGTAAATTTTCGCGCATTGCAATCGCATTGGAGGAGGACCAGATGGCGAACTACGCCACGGAGAACATTCGTACGGTTGCGCTGGTGGGCCACGGCGCCTCCGGCAAGACGACGCTGGCCGAGGCGCTGTTGCTGAAGGCCGGCGCCATCCAGGCGCCGGGCAGCGTCGAGCGCGGGCACGACGGTGTCGCGATTTCGATCCGCTCGAGAAGCAATACCAGCACTCGTTGCGCTCGTCGCTCCTGCATCTGCGAGACGAACGGCACGCGCGTGCACATCGATCGACACGCCCGGGCTTTCCCGATTTCATCGGCCAGTCGATCGGCGCGCTCGACGCCGTCGAGACGGCGGCGATCGTCGTCAACGCGCAGTCCGGCATCGAGATGATCACGTCGCGCATGATGGACGTGGGCGGCCAAGCGCAAGCTCTGCCGCGTGATCATCGTCAACAAGATCGACGCCGAGAACGTCGACGCTGCCCGCGCGTGCTCGCCGCGATCCAGGCCGCGTTCGGCAAGGAATGCCTGCCGATCAACCTGCCCGCGGACGGCGGCAAGCGAGTCGTCGACTGCTTCTTCAATCCCTCCGGCGAGTCGGATTTCTCGTCGGTCGAGGCGGCGCACGCGCGCTCGTCGACCAGGTCGTCGAGGTCGACGAGGAGCTGATGTCGCTGTACCTCGAGCAAGGGCGAGGTCGAGCCCGAGCAGCTGCACGCGCCGTTCGAGAAGGCGCTGCGCGAGGGACATCTCGTGCCCGTGTGCTTCGTGTCGGCGCGCACCGGCGCCGGCGTGGCGGAACTGTTGCACGATCTTCGACAAGCTCCTGCCCAACCCGACCGAAGGCAACCCGCCGCGATTCACCAAAGGCGAGGGCGCGAGCGCGATCGAGTTCCATTCGGAGCCCGATCCGGCGAAGCACGTGCTCGCGCACGTGTTCAAGGTGGTGATGGATCCGTTCGTCGGCAAGCTCGGCATCTTCCGCGTGCACCAGGGCACGGTCACGCGCGACACGCAGCTCTTCGTCGGCGACGGCCGCAAGCCGTTCAAGGTCGGCCACCTCTTCATGCTGCAGGGCGGCAAGAACGTCGAGGTCGACCGCGCGGTGCCGGGCGACATCGCAGCCGTGGCGAAGGTCGACGACATCGAGTTCGACTGCGTGCTGCACGATTCGCACGACGAGGACCACATCCACATGGAGCCGCTCGAGTTCCCGACGCCGATGCACGGCGTGGCGATCGAGCCCAAGCGGCGCGGCGACGAGCGGCCGCATCTCCGACGTCCTGCACCGCATGATCGCCGAGGACCCGACGCTCAAGCTCGAGCACGACACGAACCTCAACGAGACGGTGCTGTGGGGCCTCGGCGACCTGCACCTGCGCTCGGTGCTCGAGCGCATGGCGAGCCAGTTCAAGCTCGAGGTGAGCACGCGGCCGCCGCGCATTCCGTATCGCGAGACGATCACCGCCGCGGCCGAGGGACATCATCGCCACAAGAAGCAGACCGGAGGCGCGGGGCAGTTCGGCGAGGTGTATCTGAAGATCGAGCCGCTGCCGCGCGGCACCGGGTTCGAGTTCGTGAACTACGGTGAAGGGCGGCGCGATTCCAACGAACGCTGATTCCGGCCGTGCAGAAGGGCGTGGAGCAGGTGCTGACGGAGGGACCGATCGCAGGGTTCCCGCTGCAGGACGTGCGGGTGAACGTCTACGACGGCAAGTACCATCCCGTCGACTCGAAGGAAGTCGCGTTCGTCTCGGCCGGCACGCAAGGCGTTCCTCGACGCGATCGCGAAGGCAAGGCCGATCGTGCTCGAGCCCGTCGTCGGCGTCGAGATCAACTGTCCCGCGGCACAACATGGGCGACGTCACGGGCGATCTGTCGTCGCGGCGCGGGCAGGTGACCGGCACGAAGACGCTGCAGGCCGGGTCGCTCGCGGTCACGGGACTCGCGCCGCTGGTGGAGCTCGACGGCTATGCGGCGCGACTGAAGTCGATGACCGGCGGACAGGGCGCGTGGACGATGGCGCTGTCGCACTACGAGCAGGCGCCGCCGCCGTTGCAGCAGCAGCTGGCCACCGAGTACGCGAAGCATCGTCGACACGAGGAGGAATAGGCGAATGCAAATGGCGTGACGCAGCCGCTTCGCGGCTCGTTCAGTGGCGCGCGCGTGCGACTGCCGGTGGCTGCGGTCGCCATTCGAATTTCTCGCCCGGCCAGATGCGGTCGATGATCGGCACCAGCGGCGTGCAGAAGAACAGCGCCCACACGAGCCCGTTCGGCTTGAACAGCGCGAAGTGCCACAGGAACGCGACGATGGCGACGATGATTGCATAGCCGATGCGCGCGCCCTTCCGATTCGGAATGGTCATCGGGATCCGAGATCATGAAGAACGCGAACAGCAGCAGGCCGCCGTTGCTGAACTGATGCAGGAAGATGGTCCACGGCTGCCCGAGCGCGGTCACGCGCAGCGCGATCAGGCCCAGGTACGCGCGCAAGAAAGACCCACGCGATGTCCGAGCGCTGCGCGCGGTTGACCACGACGCCGCCGAGCACGACGAACCACACTGCGAGCGCCACGTCCTGGCCCCATTGCCCCGGCGAGATCCACGCGCCGGGGAAGAGCGTGATCGCGAGGATGACGCCGAGGTTCGCCGGGTTGTACAGGTGCTTGCCGTGCGACGCGGATCACGAACTTCGCGGATATCGCGAGCGCCGCCGCGATCGGATGCACCCACAGCGAGTCCGCGCGAAGCAGGATCGACAACCCGAAGCACGTGATCACGCGCCGACAGCACGCCGCGATGCTGGATGCCGAGCGCGCGGACCCACAGCGTCTGCGTCGTGATGCCGGCGGCGAACGCGAGCGCCATCTGCGCCGGCAGCAGCGAGAAGTCGCGCGCGAGCACGCCGATCGTCAGCAGCGTCGCGAGGAACGCGATCTGGAACAGGCGCGCGTCGCGCAGGACGGGCCAGCGTGCAAGGGTCGCGGTCGTCATGATGCCTCCGTCACTTCCACATGCTTTCCCACCAGCGCTGCGGCGTCTGCGGCGACAACGCCATGCGCGTGCGGACCGATTGCACCGGCCAGCCGGTGAGCGAGGCGAGCGTCGTGGCTTCGCTGCTCCTGGCGCTGGCGCACGGCGTCGAAGTACGGCTTCGCTTCCGCGCACGCGTCGACGGAACCCTGCCACGGATGGCGCAGCACGTAGCGCGCCTGGAAGTTGGCGCGGTCCTGCGTCTCCTGGAACACGAGGTCCTCGGGCAGCGAATCTTTCGTATACCGAAGATGCAGGCGCGTCAGCATCACCGGCTGGCCGCCGCCGCGCACCGCGTTGTCGCCCGACCCAGTACGCGCCCGCCGAGCGCAGCTCGGCCGCCGACAGCGGTTCCGCAGCGCACGGGTCGCACCAGCTCATGTCCCAGAAATACTCGGTGAAGATCGCGCGGTAGTCCTCGCGCGCGGCCTGCGCCTGGAACAACGCCTTGTACGTCTTGGCGAACTCGTTGCGGACGAACACCGGAACGTCCATGTTGGACGGCAGCTTGACCGTCCGGTAGTTGGTGGTCTCGACGCGGCCGTTGGCGGTGAGGACGTACAGCACGAGGTCCTGCGGGCCGCGCGCATTCAGCATGCCGAGTCGAACGGGCAGCATGAAGCGGTCCGACTCGAACGCGAACTGCAGCGGCCGCAGGTACGACACGCCCGTCTGCGCCTGCTCCTCGAGATTGACCTTCGCCACGAAGAACTTCATCTGCTGGCGGATGTAAGGACGCAGCGCATTGGCGGCACCCTTGGGGATGCGATAGCCGTTCTCGCGCAGCCACGTCTCGAGGCCGTCCGACTGCGTGCCGGACAGGATCACGATGTCGTACTCGCCGACGGTGTAGGTCGCCTCGACGGTCACGCCGAGCGCCTGGTCGCGGCGCGACTTCGCGGCGTCGAGCGCCGGCGCGGACGCGGGAAGGGCGCGCTGCATCGACAGCTCCCTCTTCGCGACGCTGCATGGATCCGGATCGAAGTACTCCGCGAGCCGCGGCGCGCTGTACGCGTCGATGCGCTCGAAGAGCTTGCGATCGCCGATGCGGATCTGGCTGCGCTCGAGCACGGTCGGGACCGGCACGACCAGCGCGAACTCGGTCAGCGGCCCGCGATAGTCGTTGGCCATGCTGATCACCGTGCGGTTGTCGCGCCGCACCATGATGACCTGCGACGCATCGTTGAACAGCGATCGCGTCGGCCTTGCCCACGTAGAAGCCGCAGAAGGCCGACGCGGGCGTCGAGCAGATGAAAAAAAGCGCGAGCGCGCAGAAGACGACAAGCCACGCGCCCGCGCGGGCGGCAAACGAGGAAGCCATGGAACCCTCCGGGGTTGGGAAGACGCCGGTAGGAACGCGGCTCGCCTCGCGACGGGGTTAAGTCGTTCCGGCGCGTGCTGCCTTGAACATCGCCAGCGCGGCGGCGCGCGCGGTCGCGTGGTCGACCACGGGCGACGGGTAATCGCGCCCGATCACGACGCCCTTGGCGCGTTGGACCTCCGGGGAAAGCTTCCAGGGCGCGTGGATCGAGCCGTCGTCGAGCGGCGCGAGCTCGGGAATGTATCGCCGGATGAATGCGCCGTCGGGATCGAATCGCTCGGACTGCGCGACCGGGTTGAAGATGCGAAAGTACGGTTGCGCGTCGCATCCGGTCGAGGCCGCCCACTGCCAGTTGCCGTTGTTCGACGCGAGGTCGTAGTCCAGGAGCTTCTGCGCGAAATAGCGCTCGCCCCACCGCCAGTCGCACAGAAGGTCCTTCACCAGGAACGAGGCCGCGACCATGCGCAGGCGATTGTGCATGCGTCCGGTCGAGTTGAGCTCGCGCATGGCGGCGTCGACAATCGGATACCCGGTGCGGCCCTCGCACCACGCGTCGAAGAGGTCGGCATCGTTGGCGAAGCGGAGGTCTTCGTATTCCGCTCGATAGCTATGAGCCACGACGTCGGGCCTGTGCCACAGCACCTGTGCGAAGAAGTCCCGCCAGATGAGCTCGGACAGCCAGGTGTGCGCGCCATCGCCGCCGGGCTCCAGCGAGCGCGCGTGCGCGAACGATGCGAGCTCGCGGACCGAGACGGTGCCGAATCGCAGGTGAACCGACAGTCGCGAGCCGCCTTCCACGCCCGGAAAATCGCGTGTTGCCTTGTAGGCGTCGATGCGCTCGCGAAATTCCGCAAAGAGCCTGGCGCCGCCTTCCATGCCCGGCTCGACGCCCGTCGCTCGCAGATCCGTGACGTCGAATCCAAGCGCTTCCAGCGACGGAATCGGCGCGCGAAGCGGCGGCGGCGCGAGTGCGCCGGTTTGCTGCCCGACCGGATGGGAGCGCAGGTGAGCGGGCGTCAGCGCGGCGAGCCACGCGTTGCGATAGGGGGTGAACACCGAGTAAGGGCGCCCCGACTGGCCGACGATCTCGCCGCGCTCGAAGATCACCTGGTCCTTCGACTCGTGATAGGCGATGCCGGCCGTCGCGAGCGCCGCTTCCACGCCGCGATCGCGGGCGATCGCCCGCGGCTCGTAGTCGCGATTCACGAACACCGCCTGCGCGCCGAGCTCGCGCGCCAGCGCCGGAATCGCTTCGCGCGGATGGCCGTGCAGCGCGATCACTCCGCCGCCGTCGCACGCGAGGGCCGCATCGAGCTCCGCCAGGCCGTCGCGGATGAACTCGACGCGGCGGTCCGATCGCGGGAGCGGATCGAGGATTTCGCGGTCGAACACGAACGCCGTGTACACGGCACGGGCGCACGACATTGCTTGAGATAGCGCTGCGTGGTCGAAGTTGCGCAAGTCGCGGCGAAACCAGACCAGCGCGCGCTCGTAAGGTGGAGCGGGCACGGGGACCATCGTTGTTGAGCGTTGCATTGTGGGGGGGAGGCCCGGCCGTTACAATTGGACAATCCGGCGCGGCTACTACGTGAATCTCACCCATCACTTCCTGATCGCCATGCCTGCCATGGCGGACCCCAACTTCGCGCAGACGCTCACCTTCGTGTGCGAGCACAACAAGGACGGCGCGCTCGGCATCGTGGTGAACAAGCCGATCGACATGACGCTGTCGACGCTCTTCGAGCAGATCGACGTGTCGCTCGGCGACGACGCACTGCGCGCGGTTCCCGTCCATTTCGGCGGTCCGGTGCAGGTCGATCGTGGATTCGTCCTGCATCGTCCGCTCGGCAGCTGGGACTCGACCCTCGCGATCTCGGACGACATGGGACTCACCACGTCGAAGGACGTGCTCGAGGCCGTGGGGCGCGGCGAAGGCCCCAGCGATTTGTTCGTGTCCCTCGGCTACGCGGGCTGGTCGGCGGGCCAGCTCGAGCAGGAGCTTGCGCAGAACGCGTGGCTCACCGTCGAGGCGGATGCCGACCTCTTGTTCACGCTGCCGGCCGAGCAGCGGCTGTCGGCCGCGATGCGCCTCCTCGGCATCGACTTCTCGCGCCTGTCCGAGGACGTCGGGCACGCGTGAAACATGGAGACTCCGGATACGGTGCTTGCATTCGATTTCGGCACGCAGCGTATTGGAGTTGCCGTCGGCTCGACGATCACCCGCAGCGCCCGGCCACTGACCACGATCGATGCACCTGCGGGGGACGCACGGGACGCTGCCCTCGCGCGCGTGATCGTGCAATGGCAGCCGGACTTGCTGGTGGTCGGCTTGCCCGTCCATGCGGATGGCAGCCCTCACCAGATGACGGCGCGGGCGCGCCGATTCGGAGAGGATCTGCGCGAACGGTTCCAGATTCCCGTCGACTATGCGGACGAGCGGTACACGTCCGAGCTTGCGACCGTCGCGCTGGGCGGCCAAGGGAGGAAGGGACGGCAGAAGCGCGACGAGGTGGCCGCCCAGATCATCCTGCAGGCATGGCTCGATGACCACCGAGCTGCCTGACGCCGAGGCGACGCTGCTTGCGCTCGCGGAGCGCATGCGCGGCGCCGTCGCGTTCGATGCCGCGTTCGTCGGCATCTACTCGGGCGGCGCCTGGCTCGCGGAGCGGCTGCCTGCACTCGTTCCGGGCCAGCACCCGGTCGGCTTCATCGACGTATCGTTCTACCGCGACGACTACGCGACGGCCGGGCTGAAGGGCGGCACGCGCCGCACGTCGCTGCCGTTCAACGTCGACGGCGCGACGATCGTGCTGGTCGACGACGTTCTCTACACGGGCCGCAGCGTGCGCGCCGCGATCAACGAGCTGTTCGACTTCGGCCGGCCCGCGCGGATCGAGCTCGCGGTACTGATCGACCGCGGCGGCCGCGAGCTTCCCATCGAGCCCACGTATTGCGGCGCGCGGCTGGCCGTTGCGCAGGACCTGTCGATCGTGCTGTCGCAGGACGGCGATCGCCTGGCGCTCGGAGTGCAGAAGACCTGATGCGCAATCCCCAGCTCAACGCCGAAGGCGCGCTCACGCACCTCCTCACGCTGGAGGGACTTCCCGCCGACGTGATCCGCAACATCCTCGACACCGCGGACCCGTTCGTGTCCATCGCGGAGCGCGAGGTGAAGAAGGTGCCGTTGCTGCGAGGCAAGGCGGTCTTCAACCTGTTCTTCGAGAATTCGACGCGCACGCGCACGACGTTCGAGATCGCCGCCAAGCGCCTGTCCGCCGACGTCATCAACCTCAACATCGGCGCGTCGTCGACCAGCAAGGGCGAGACGCTGCTCGACACGATCGACAATCTCGTTGCGATGGACGCCGACATCTTCGTCGTCCGCCACTCGCAATCGGGTGCGCCGCATCTCATCGCCCAGCACCTGTCGGCGCACGGCCGCAATCACGTGCACGTGGTGAACGCCGGCGACGGCCGTCACTCGCACCCGACGCAGGGCTTGCTCGACCTCTACACCATCCGTCATTACAAGCAGGACTTCCACAACCTGACCGTCGCCATCGTCGGGGACGTGCTGCATTCGCGCGTTGCGCGATCGCTGATCCATGGACTGACCACGCTCGGCACGCCGGAAGTGCGGGTCATCGGTCCGCGCACGCTCATGCCCGCCAATGTCGAGTCGATGGGCGTGCGCGTGTTCACCGACATGCGCGAGGGCCTGCGCGGCTGCGACGCGGTCGTGATGCTGCGGCTGCAAAACGAGCGCATGAAAGGCGCGCTGCTGCCGTCGCCGGGCGAGTTCTTCAAGAACTACGGCCTGACGCAGGAAAAGCTCGCGCTCGCCAAGGCCGACGCCATCGTGATGCATCCGGGGCCGATGAACCGCGGCGTCGAGATCGACTCGCCCGTCGCCGACGGCGAGCGCGCGGTGATCCTGCCGCAGGTCACGTTCGGCATCGCTGTCAGGATGGCCGTGATGAGCATGGTTGCTGCGGCATGACCAAGCTCGAGATCGCCCACGGCCGCATCGTCGATCCGGCAAAGGGGCTCGACCGCCAGGGCACGCTCTACGTCGCCGACGGCGTCATTGCGGGTGTGGATGCGAAGCCGTCGGGCTGGCATCCAACGCGTGTGATCGACGCGCGCGGCCTCGTCGTCGCGCCGGGCCTCGTCGACATCTCCGCCCGGCTGCGCGAGCCCGGGCTCGAGTACAAGGCCACGCTCGAGTCGGAAATGGCAGCGGCCATCGCGGGCGGCGTCACGAGCCTTGCATGTCCGCCGGACACCGATCCGCCGCTCGACGAGCCGGGCCTCGTGGAAATGCTGAAGCACCGCGCGCGCTCGCTCAACCAGGCGCGGGTGTATCCGATCGGCGCATTGACGCTCGGGCTCGCCGGGCAGTCGCTCACCGAGATGGCCGAGCTCGCCGAGGCGGGTTGCGTCGCCTTCTCGCAAGCCGACATCCCGCTCGCCGACACGGACCTCCTGTGGCGGGCGATGCAATATGCGTCGACGTTCGGCTACCCGCTCTGGTTGCGCGCGAACGACCCGCACATCGGTCGCACCGGCATCGCGCACGACGGCGAGATCGCGACGCGCCTCGGCCTGGCCGGCATCCCCGCGCTCGCCGAGACGATCGCCCTTGCGACGATCCTCGCGCTGGTGCGCGACACCGGCGTGCGCGTGCACATTTGCCGGCTCTCGTCGGCGGAAAGCGTGGCGCTCGTGCGCGCGGCCAAGCGCGACGGCCTGCCCGTCACGTGCGACGTCGCGATTCACCATCTTCACCTGTGCGACGTCGACATCGGCTGGTTCGACTCGAACGCGCGGCTCGTTCCCCCTTTGCGCACGACGCGCGATCGCGCGGGCTTGCGAGCGGGTGTTGCCGACGGGACGATCGACGTCGTGTGCTCCGACCATGCACCCGTCGACGACGACGGCAAGCAGGTCCCGTTCGGCGAAGCCGAGCCCGGTGCGACCGGTCTCGAGCTCCTGCTTCCCCTGACGCTCAAGTGGGCGAGCGAGGAAGGCGTGCCGCTCGCCACGGCGCTTGCGAAGCTGACCAGCGCGCCGGCGCGCGTCATGGGGATCGCCGCCGGAACGCTCGAGGTGGGAGCGCCTGCGGACGTGTGTGTCTTCGATCCAGGCGCATGGTGGAAAGTCGAGCGCGCGGCATTGCGCAGCCAGGGCAAGAACACGCCCTTCCTCGGGCACGAAGTCCCGGGGCAGGTTCGTTGCACGATCGTCTCGGGGCATGTCGTCCACGAGTCGAGCCATTGAATGGAGAAACGGCACTTGAACGAAGTCGTCGAATCGCATCTACGAAGCCTCACCGGCGACCGCAACGTCGATCGCCGCACGTTCGTCGTGACGTCGCTTGCAGCTGGGTTTGCGGCGGCCGTCATGCCGGTATCCGCGCAGACCATCACCACGTCTGCCGAAGGCCTCGTCGCGGGCGAGGTGAAGGTCAAGACCAGGGACGGCGAAATGCCGGCGTACCGCGCGATGCCCGCGACGGGCGCCAACTTCCCGGTGGTGCTCGTCGTGCAGGAGATCTTCGGCGTGCACGAGCACATCAAGGATGTGTGCCGGCGCGTCGCGAAGGCGGGGTATTTCGCGATCGCCCCTGAGCTCTACGCGCGCCAGGGCGACCCGTCGAAGTACACCGACATCGGCAAGCTCGTGTCGGAGATCGTCGGCGAAGGTGCCGGACGCGCAGGTGATGTCCGACCTCGACGCGTGCGTCGCGTTCGCGAAGGACAGCGGCAAGGCGGAAACGACGCGCCTCGGCATCACCGGCTTCTGCTGGGGCGGCCGCGTCGTCTTCATGTACGCGGCCCACAACCCGAAGGTGAAGGCCGCCGTCGCGTGGTACGGCCAAACCGCGCAGGCGTTCCACGTCGGCGAGAAGACGCCCATCGAGGTCGCGCCGAACATCCAGGCCGCGGTGCTCGGGCTCTACGGAGGCGCGGACGAAGGAATCCCGACCGCGACGGTGGAAAAGATGTTCGGCGCGCTCAAGGCGTCGGGCAACACGAGATCGGAATACAAGGTCTACCCCGGCACGCCGCACGGGTTCAACGCGGACTACCGGCCGAGCTACCGCAAGGCCGAAGCCGAGGACGCGTGGAACAGGATGATCGCGTGGTTCAAGCTCAACCTGTAACGCCTACTTGCTCCGCGGCACGCGGCCCATGAGGTAGAACTCGTCGTTGGGCCGCATGCCGATCATGTTCGCCATGCGGTTGGACAGCGCGAAGAACGCGGCGATCGCGCCGATGTCCCATGCATCCTCGTCGCTGAATCCGTGCGCGCGAAGATCGTCGAAGTCCGCATCGCCCACGTCGCTGCTCGCCGTCGCCACCTTCAGCGCGAACGCGAGCATCGACTTTTGGCGCGGCGTGATGTCCGCCTTGCGATAGTTGGCCGCGACCTGGTCGGCCACCAGCGGATGCTTGCCGTAGATCCGCAGGAGCGCGCCATGCGCGACGATGCAGTAGAGGCAATCGTTCGCGCTCGACGTCGCGACCACGATCATCTCGCGGTCGGCTTTCGACAAGCCGCCGCCCTCCTTTTCCATCAGCGCATCGTGATACGCGAAGAACGCGCGAAATTCATCCGGCCGATGCGCGAGCGTGATGAAGACGTTCGGAATGAACCCGGCCTTGTCCTGCACGGCGAGGATGCGCGCGCGGATGTCCTCCGGCAGGGTGTCGAGGCTCGGAACGGGGTAGCGGCTGATCGCAGGCGTGCTCATGCCTGCCATATTGCCACGTCATGCGCGCCCGCGAACCTGCCCGGATCCGCCGGCTCGACGCCACAACCGCTCGCCCCATGCGCTCGCCGGCTTGTGCACGATGCGCTCGCCGGCGTAGTGCCGCGCGCGTGACGTGTCGCCCGCACGGACGGCCGCCTCGATCAGGGTAAGGCTCAGCACATCACGCTGCGCGTGACTTCCGCCGAATCGGTGCGCCGTGTCGCGCACCGGCTCGATGGCTTCGACGGCGCTCGCGTAGCGGCCCCGCGCAAACGCCGCGATGCCATTCACGAGCGGGATGCCGATCTCGCGCACGATCCTCGCGTTGGGATTGTCTGCTCGCGACGCAGCTTCCATGCGCCCGGCGAGATCGGCCAACGCATCGTCGCGTCCCGCCATGGCGAACGCCATCGCCGCGTGCACGTCGTTGAAGGCGTAGAAGCCCGTCTCCTGCGCAACGCGGGCCGCCCAATCGTCCGCGACATGCAACATCCGGTCGCCCACGTCGACGCCTTCGAGCTGCAACCGCCACAACAGGGCGGTCGCGTCGACGAGCGAGAGGATGTACGCCGCCGGCCCCGGATACACGTGCCGGTCGAACAGCGCGAGCGCCTCGTCGTAACGCGCGCCGTCCATGCAGAACAACGCGAGGTGCCAGAAATTGTGGAACGCGAACGCGTTGTCGGGCGCCCAGTCGCTTTCGCGGTTGCGGAGAAGGGCGATGCCTTCGTCGATGCGCCCCTGCATCTCCATGACGTGCACGGCGGCGTGCACTGCCCATCCATCCTTCGGCTGCAACGACAAGGCGCGCAGCGCGGTCGCTTCCGCCTGCGGGTACTGGTTCATCTCCTCCAGGCCGAACGCGTGCATGCCGAGAACGTATGAGTACCCGCGGGTCGATTCGTCCCAATGCGGCAGCACGCGCGAGACGCGATTGCGCAGGTTCAGCGCATCGCCGCGGTAGAAGTCCATGAGGTGTGCGACCTGCAAGGCGAGCGCATCGCGCGGATGGTCGGCGAGCACGCGGTCCAGTGCAAGCGAGGCGTCGTCCCACCGGCTGTCGACCAGCGCGGCGGCGGCAGCGATGAGGCCGCGCTCGCGCTCGTTCGCGGCCGACGCCTGCGCCCGGGCACGTTCGAGCGCCTCGCCTGCCATCGTGGCGAAGCGGCGTTCGGCCAGGGTGTACAGGACGAGCGCTTTCAGGATGTGGCCGGCGACGAAGGCGGGCCGCCTTTCCAGGGCTTCGTCGATCGTCGCGATCGGATCGCCGACATAGCTTGCGAACTGCTCGACCGCGTCTTCGTAGCGCCCGAGTGCGAACTCGTCCGCGTTCGTCAGGGCGATTCCGCGTGAATCCTTCTTCATCGATTGGCTCTCAGGTGACGTGGGTGCGCGCGACGCCCGCTTCAGCAAAGCCTCGCGGAGGACAATTGACGCCGCCGCGTCAGCCGGGAACGATCACCGGGCGCGTCGAAGCCGCTTCGCGTTCGCCGCAGCGCGGCGATGGATCGGAGCCAAACCCGCGGAAACCACCCGCATCGCCGCTCGGCGGTTGCGCGCGGTGAGCGTCCACACGGGGAAGAGGCCGAGCGTGAGGCTCACGCGGAACATTTCGAGCGCCATCGCATTCCACGACTCGTAGAAGGCCGCGAATTTCTCCGCGTACATGCGATGGAACTCGTCGCGATCGCGCTGCGACAACGGCGTGCCGGCCATCCACATGCGCATCACGCGTTGCGCGACGACCTCGGGGACTGCCAGCGCGAGCCCCCACGAGTGGCGCGCGACGGCGGGAACGGTGTACGGGTCGCGGGGTCGCATGTGCGTGGAATCAGCCGAGCCGACGTCCGCCGATCACCTGTGTGGTGGGCGAGGGAATGAGCGGCGGCGGAATCTGCCAGTTCTGGCGGGCCGGCGTCGTCGGCCACTTGCCGCGATGCGGCTTGTGGAAGCCGCGCTGGTAGGGCGGCGCGTAATACGTGTAGCCGGGAAAGAAACCGACACCGCACCCGCCGAACGACGCGTCGCATCCGGCGTTCGTGGCTTCCGCTTGCGCGGGGGGCTGATTGATGACCGTCACGACGACGGTCGGGACAGGCGGGGACGGCGCGAACGCCATCGCGGGCGGTGGCGCGTAAGGCGGCGGGAACGCGTCGCTGCGCGAGTGCTCGACTTCCTTCGAAAGCTCGTCGACGCGGTCGCGCAGCGCGCGCATCTCCACGAGGCGCGCGGCTTCTCGCGCGGCGGCCTCTCGTGCGGGATCCTTCGGCGCGGCGCGCGCGACTTTCGTGACGCGCACATCCTCCGGCGGCGCCACGTTGCTCACGTTGGTGATGCCGTCCTTGTCGACCCAGGTGTACATGTCCGCATGCGCGGCACCTGCTGCCGCCGCCAGCGCCAATGCCACCCCGACCGCCATCCACTGACCCCTCATCGCAATCTCCTGCACCTGCCACACCTCATTGTAGGCCGGCGCGCGCGGTTCGTCAGGTAGGCGGCACGTAGCCGGTAGGCATCTCGGCGCCGCCGCCGAAGAAGTGCTTCTCCATCTGCTCGGCCAGCCACTTCCGGGCGCGCGCATCGGCGAGGCTCAGGCGATTCTCGTTCACGAGCATCGTCTGGTGGCGGAGCCACCCCTGCCACGCTTCTTTCGAGACGTTCTCGTAGATGCGCTTGCCGAGCTCGCCGGGGTACGGCGGGAAATCGAGACCTTCGGCCTCGCGGCCGAGCTTGACGCATTGGACCATGCGCGCCATGAATGCTCCTTACAGCGGTTTGCGGTAGACCTGCGACTTGCGCTGGTAATTGTAGAGCGACTGCTTCTCGTGGGGCAGATCCGCGACGCTCGCCGTGCGGAACCCCCGCTCGAGAAACCAGTGCGCGGTCTTGGTGGTCAGGACGAAGAGCTCGGTGAGCCGCAGGCGCTTGGCGCGCGCCTCGATCTCGCGCATGAGGGCCTCGCCGTAGCCTTCGCGGCGAAAGTCCGGCTGCACCGCAAGCGCTGCGAGCTCGCCCACGCGCTCCTCTGGAAATGCGTACAGCGCCGCGCAGCCGACGATGTGGCCGTCGTACTCCGCCACGACGAAGCGCTCGATCTCGCTTTCCAGCCGTTCCCGCGAGCGCCGCACGAGGACACCTTGCTCCTCGAGGGGCTCGATCACGCCGAGGATGCCGCCCACGTCGTCGATCGTGGCGCTGCGCAGGTTCGCAAGCGAGGTCGACGCGATCATCGTGCCCACGCCGTCGCGCGTGAAGAGCTCGAGCAGCAACGCGCCGTCGAGCCTTCGCGAGATGAGATGGGCGCGCTTGACGCCGTTGTTGCATGCGCGGATCGCCGCCGGGAGGTAGAGGCGCACGTCGGGAGCGAGGCGTGTCGCTCTTGCGCAGCAGGGCCTCGGCATCGGTGGTCGACAGATCGGTGAGGATCTGCCGACGCCCATTGCGCACGCCGTCGGCGTCCATCAGGAAGATGAGCTTCGTCGCCTCGAGGCGCACCGCGACCTGCGTTGCCACTTCCTCGACGGTGAGATTGAAGATCTCGCCCGTCGGCGAATATCCCATCGGCGAGATCAGCACGATGTCGCCGTCGTCGAGCCGTTGCTGGATCGCTTCCGTGTCGACGCGGCGCACCTCGCCGGTGAGCTCCATGTCGGTGCCGTCCACCACGCCCATCGGCTTGGCCGTGAGGTAGTTGCCGGTGGATACGCGATTGCGCGCGCCGGCCATCGGCGAGTTGGCGAGGCCGAGCGACAGGAGCGCCTCGATGCGTGCGCGCACCTGCCCCGCCGCCTCGAGCACGCAATCCATCGCGTCGACGTCGGTGACGCGCACGCCATGCGCGTAACGGCTCGGGATGCCTTGCGCGGCGAGGATCGCTTCCACCTGCGGGCGGCATCCGTGCACCACGACGAGCCCGATGCCGAGGCTGTGCAGGAGGTTCAAGTCGTGAATGACGCCCAGGAACTCGTCGTCGGCCACGACCTCGCCGCCGAACGCGATGACGAACGTCCTGCCGCGAAACGCGTGGACGTACGGCGCCGCCGACCGGATGAGATGCACGAACGAGCGCATCGTCGCGGAGTTGGCAGCGGGCGGATTGTTGGCGGCGGGCGCGCGGGACACCGGCGGATTATAGCGGCCGATCCTGCGGGCGTCGAGGCGCACGCGCGCGTCGGCTATCATTCACGTTTCCCCGGTCGTCTCATGTCGTCGAAACTCCTCGAGAACCTGAACCCCGAGCAGCTCGCGGCGGTCACCCTGCCGCATGCGTCGGCGCTGATTCTCGCGGGCGCCGGCAGCGGCAAGACGCGCGTGCTCACGACGCGCATCGCCTGGCTGCTCGCCACGGGACAGGCCAGTCCGCTGACGATCCTCGCGGTCACCTTCACCAACAAGGCCGCGCGCGAGATGCTGCTGCGCCTGTCCGCGCTGACACCCGTCAATACGCGCGGCATGTGGGTCGGCACCTTCCACGGGTTGTGCAACAGGATGCTCCGCGCGCATCACCGCGACGCAAAGCTGCCGCAGCTGTTCCAGATACTGGACACGCAGGACCAGCTCTCGCTCATCAAGCGCATGTACCGGGCGCACAACATCGACGACAACCGCTTTCCGCCGCGGCAGCTGCAGTGGTTCATCGCCGATGCGAAGGAAGAAGGACTTCGTCCCAACATGGTCGAGGCCGGCGACGAATTCTCGCGCCGGCAGGTCGAGCATTACGCGCTGTACGACGCGATGTGCCAGCGCGAAGGCGTGGTCGACTTCGCGGAGCTCCTGCTGCGAAGCTACGAGCTTCTCGCCAACCACGATGGCCTGCGCGAGCACTACCGACGCCGCTTCTCGCACCTGCTCGTCGACGAGTTCCAGGACACCAACACGCTGCAATACAAGTGGCTTCGCTGCCTGAGCGGGCCGCACACGGCGGTATTCGCCGTCGGCGACGACGACCAGTCCATCTACGCGTTCCGCGGCGCGAAAGTCGCCAACATGCAGCAGTTCGAGCGCGACTTCGCGACGCCCGAATTGCCGGTGAAGCTGATCCGCCTCGAGCAGAACTACCGCTCGCACGGCAACATCCTCGATGCGGCGAATGCCCTCATCCGCCACAACCAGTCGCGGCTCGGCAAGAACCTGTGGACGAGCGAGGGCAAGGGCGAGCCGGTGCGCGCGTTCGCGGCACCCGGCGATCGCGACGAGGCGGCATTCGTGATCGACGTCGTGCGCGGCATGGCCGACGAGGGTGTCAAGCTCGACGAGATCGCGCTTTTGTACCGGTCGAATGCGCAGTCGCGCGTGTTCGAGCATGCGCTGTTCGGCGCGGGCATTCCGTATCGCGTCTACGGCGGCATGCGCTTCTTCGAGCGCGCGGAGATCAAGAACGCGCTCGCATACCTGCGCCTCATCGCCGCGCCCGACGACGACAGCGCGTTCCTGCGCGTGGTCAACTTTCCGCCGCGCGGCATCGGCGCCCGCACGCTCGAGCAGCTGCAGGAGGCGGCGCAAGGGCAGGGCGCGTCGCTGTGGCAAGTCGCGGCATCGGGCAAGATGGCCGGCAAGGCCGGCGGCGCGCTCGCGGCGTTCGTGCGGCTCATCGAGGAGCTGCGGACGCAGACGCACGCGCTTCCATTGCAGGAAGCCGTGGAGCACGTCATCGAGAAGTCGGGACTCGTCGCGCATTACCGCAACGAGAAAGAGGGTCAGGATCGCGTCGAGAACCTGACGGAGCTCGTCACGGCGGCGGACAACTACGTGCGCGAGGCGCAGCTTGCCACCGACGCGCCCATGCTGTCCGAACGCGTCGAGCCCGAGGCCGGCGTGCCGGAGTCCGGCGAGAACGAGGGCGCCACCGATCCGCTGACCGCGTTCCTCGCGCATGCGGCGCTCGAGGCGGGCGATACGCAGGAAGGCGAAGGCCGCCCCGCGCTGCAGCTCATGACCGTGCACTCGGCGAAGGGCCTCGAGTTCCACACGGTGTTCCTGACCGGTCTCGAGGAAGGCCTCTTTCCCCACGAGAACAGCCTCTCCGAAGCGGACGGCCTCGAGGAGGAGCGCAGGCTCATGTACGTCGCGATCACGCGCGCGCGCCGGCGGCTCTACATCAGTCTTGCGCAAAGCCGCATGCTGCACGGGCAGACGCGCTACAACATTCCGTCGCGCTTCGTGGCCGAGCTGCCGTCCGAGCTCGTGCACTGGCTGTCGCCGTACCGCCGTCGCACGACCGACATCGACGACGACGCGTGGAAGCGCGTCACCGAGGCGCCGCAGGCGACGCCGCCTGCGTCGCAGTGGCGCATCGGCCAGAGCGTGCGCCATGCGAAGTTCGGCGTCGGCGTGATCATCGACGCTCGCGGACGCGGCGCCGACACGCAGGTGCAGGTCAACTTTCGCGATTCGGGCGTGAAGTGGCTGGCCCTGGACTACGCGAAGCTGGAAGCGGCGTAGCTATCGCTTCGTCGGGTGCGTCGCCAGGAAATCGTCCACCGCCGCCGACGCCGATGGAAAGAACAGCTCGCGTCCCAGGTCCTCGGCGCCGATCCAGCGCACCAGCTGCTCCCGCAACGGCCGATTCGCGCGCGCGAAGCGGACGTCGATGCCGCGCGACTCGAGCTCCGCATGGAAGTCGCGCAGCACGTGCAGCGCCGTCACGTCGATGTGCGACACCGCCTGCATGTCGAGCACGATGCAACGCGTGCGAGGCTTGGTACTCGCGATGAGCGCGCGCAGCCGGTCCGCGACGTAGCGGGCGTTGGCAAACAGCATCGGGGCATAGAGCCGGTACACGATCACCGCGGGCGTGAGCGCGCCGCCTTCGTCGTCGGCGAGGTCGTGAAAACGCCGGTCGGTGGGCAAGCGCCGGAGCACCGCGTCGCGGGGCCGCGCGACTTCGAGAAGGATCCGGGCGAGGGACAGGCCGACGCCGATCAGCACGCCGGGCAGCACCCCCAGCACCAGCACGGCGAGTGCGACGCCGAGTGCGATGGCGAACGCGCGCCGGTCGAGCTGAAACAGCGTGCGCCATTGGTCGGCATCGATGAGCCGCAGCGCTGCCGCGACGAGGATCGCGGACAACGCAACCCGCGGCAGCAGGCCGACCCCCGGAGCGACGAAGAAGACGAACAGCAGCAGCACGAGCGCCGCGGCCCATTGCGTGACCTGCGTCCGGGCGCCGGTCGCATCGGCGGTCAGCGAGCGCGACGTGCTCGCACCGACCGCGAATCCGCCCACGAGTCCCGACGACACATTCGCGGCGCCGAGCGCCTGGAGCTCCCGGTCGGCGTCGATCGCCTCGCGGTGCTTGTCCGCGAGCGTTCGCGCCAGGAGGATGCCTTCCGCAAACACGAGAAGCGCGAGCGCGATCGCACCGGGCGCCAGCGCCTGCACGTCGCGAAGCGCGATCGCGGGCAGCGCGGGCATCGGAAACCCCGCGGGCAACGGCGCGAGATGGACGACGCCGCGCGACGGCAAGTCGAGCGCGCGGGACGCCGCGATGGCCGCGACGCACGCAATCAATGCGGCGGGCGCGCGCGGCGCAGACCTGCCGAGCAGCAGCAGGAGCGCGATGAGCCCGAGGCCGAGGCACGTCGTCGCGACGTTGGCCCCGGGACTTGCGACCGCGACGTCGACGACGCGCAGGAAGAACGCGTCGCGCGCCACGGTGACGCCGAAGAGCACGGGCAGCTGCGTCCCGATCAACAACAGGGCGGCACCCGTGGCGTAGCCGATCAGCACGGGGGTGGAAAGCAGGTCGGCGACGTCGCCGAATCCGATGCGGCCTGCGACGATCAGCAATGTGCCGGTCATCAACGCGAGAAGCGCCGCCAGATCGGCGGCCCGCGACGGATCGCCGGCGGCGAGCGGAATCACGATGGACCCGGCGAGAAGCGAGATCGTCGTGTCAGGACCCACGACGATGCGCCGGGTCGACGTGAACAAGGCAAAGAGAACCATCGCGCCGAAGGCGGCGTACAGCCCCGCTTGCGGACGCACGCCGGCCAACTCCGCGTAGGCGAGCACCGACGGGATCATGACGACGCACACCGAGACGCCCGCCACGATGTCGCCGCGCAACGCGCCGCGCGGATACTCGAGGAGCTGTGCAACGCCGGGAACCCAGCGCGCGAGGAGAGGATGACGCGCCGAGGCGTCGCCCATCAGGAGGGGCTTCGCGACAGCGGGGCGAGCGTTTCGTTGGCGTGGAACACGTCGCGATAGCTCACGTAGTCCGCGATGTACACCGTCGCCGTGAGGAACATCGTGTAGACGAGCATCGGTGCGTTGACGATCATCGCGACGGCGGGATCGCTGACCAGGAGTGCGGTGAGCTTGTACCAGATGCCTGGAATGACGACGCCGTAGAAATAGAGCACGATGACGTAGACGAGCAACGCCTTCCAGTTGGCGAGCGACGCGCGCAGGCTCGCGCCCAGTGCCGCGATCGCGCCCGCATCCTGGAACACGACCACCGCCGGCGCCCACCACGTCGCGACGATGACGGGCAGCGACAGCAGCGTCGAGAACAGCATGCCGAAGATCACGAGCGGATCGCCGAGGCGTTCCTTCATCTCGTCCTCGCTCAGCGACCCGCGCGTTGCAACGAGCTCGATCAGGCGTCCGCCATCGACGAGGGAGGACGCGGCGACCGCCAGCGTGATCCCCACGACGAAGAACACGCCGATCGTGAGCAGCGCGCGCAGGTTGGTGCGAAACCCCTGGAAGAGATGCGACAGCCGCGGCGCGCCGCCGCGCTCCTGCTGCCATGCGGCGGCAAGAAGGCCGACCACGAACACGGGCTTCATGATGATCAGCGCGTACGGCCCCACCAGCGGCACGAACGCGATGACCAGCAACGCGAGGATGTACGCGAGCACGACCATGACCCACGGCCCGCGGTGCTGCTTGAACATGTTGTAGGCGGTGCGCAGCCACACCGTTCCCTGCTTGCCGGGATAGCGCGTGAACACGAACTCGCGCGGGATCTCGCTCATGACGGCCAGTACGACGGTGCTTCCGCGCGCGCGCGAAGAATGCGCTCGAAGTGCGCGGGGTCGTGCGCGTGCGTAAGCTCGCCCGGGCGGGGGAGGTGCAGGTCGTACAGGCGCGAGAGCCAGAAACGCAGCGCGGCCGCTCGCAACAGCGACGGCCATGCCTCGCGCTCGTCGGCGCTTGTCGGCCGAACGGCGTCGTACGCGTGCACGAGTGCGGCGAGCAGCGACGGATCGAGCGGCGCCCCGTCGGCGTCCACGCACCAGTCGTTGACGGTAATCGCGAGGTCGTAAGCGTAGAAGTCCGTCGCAGCGAAGCCGAAGTCGATGATGCCTGCCACGCGATCGCCGTTGAACAGCACGTTGTCGCAGAAGAGATCGCCATGGATCGCGCCCTTGGCGAGCTTCACCCGTCCGAACCCGGTCTGGAACTTGATCTCCGCATCCAGCAGCGCCGCTTGTGCCTCCGACAGGAACGGCTTCACCGCGCGCGCCGCGGTGCGCCACCAGGCGGGGCCGCGCCGGTTGGTCAGGCGCGGGCGATAGGTCTGCGACGCGACGTGAAGCCGCGCGAGGGCGGCGCCCACTTCCGCGCAATGGGACGTGTCCGGGGCCTCGACCGGCACGCCGTCGACGCGCTCGACGAGGCTCGCAGGCTTCCCGTTGAGGAGCGAGAAGAGCGCGCCGGTGCGGTCGGGAATCGGCGCGGGGACTTCGCATCCGGACCGCGACAAGTGCGCCATCAGGTTGAGATAGAACGGCAGCTCCGACGCGGGCAGCCGCTCGTAGAGCGTCAGCACGAAACGGCCGCGCTCCGTCGTGACGAAGTAGTTGGTGTTCTCGATGCCCGAGGCGATCGGGGCGACCTCCGCGAGGCCGCCGACGACATAGCGCAGGAGCCATGCGTCGAGGTCAGCGGCGGAAACCGGCGTATAGACGGACATGCGCGGGCAAGCGGCATCGTGGCGGCGCGCAAACCGCGCCCGCGACGCAAAAGGGTTCAGGTCACCAGGAAAACAACAGCCACATCGGCGCTCGCAGGTTCGGTCCGAGCGAGTCGTAACGCAGGTACGTCTGGCCGTTGCCCGAGGGCACGAGGTAATAGGGCAGGCCGTATTTCGGCGTCACCTTCACATAACGCAATTCGCCGTTCACGCGCACTTCCTCCTGCGTCTCGGTTTCCTTGCGGATGATCGTGATCTGCGGCTCGAGCTCGGGATCGGCCGTCGCGTCAGGTATCGGCGGCGGAAGCGGCACGCCTTCCGGCGGTTTCGTATAGGTCGGCGGCGCGCCCGGAGGCGGTGGCGGGGGAGGCGCGGGCTGGGCGAGCGCGACCGCGCAAAGCGTCGTCGCGAGCAGCGTGACCAGGCCGATACGAATCATTCCTTATTGTAGCGCGGACGCTGCGCGGCGTTGTAGTCGGGATGAGAGCAACCGATGGCCGAGGATGGCAAACGGCTGCGCGACGCGATGGCCGCGCGGTGGAGCGCAGCCTAGAGATTCAGCATCTTCTCGCGCTCTTCGCGGCGTGGGCACGAAGCCCTTCGTCTCGTAGAACTTGAAGATCGCCTCGACGATCGCCTGCGGCTCGTCGATCACCTGCATGAGGTCCATGTCGGCGGCGCCGATCATGCCTTCGCCCACGAGCTTGTCCTCCATCCATGCGAGGAGTCCCTTCCAGAAGTCGGCGCCGACGAGGATCACCGGAATGCGGCGGCTCTTGCCGGTCTGCACGAGCGTGAGCACTTCGCCGAGCTCGTCGAGCGTGCCGAAGCCGCCGGGCAGGATGACGTACGCGGACGCCAGGCGCACGAACATCATCTTGCGCGTGAAGAAATAGCGGAATTCGACGGACACGTCCTGGAACGGATTGGGACGCTCCTCGAACGGCAGCAGGATGTTGAGGCCGACGGCCGGCGACGTTCCCGCGTGCGCGCCTTCGTTGAACGCGTGCATGAGGCCGGGGCCTCCGCCGGAGATCACCGAGAACCCCGCGTCGGAGAGACGGCGCGCGATCTCCTTGGCTTTTTCGTAGTACGCGTGCCCTGCCTTGATTCTCGCGCTTCCGAACATACTTACTGCAGGCCGGAGCCCGCGCAGACGCTCAGTCGCGATGGCGAACTCTGCCATAATCCCCAGCACGCGCCACGCTTCCTGCCCGTTGGTCGTGTTGAGGGCGTGCGGATCGATGAGCTCCGGAATCTTGTGAGTGGGACGCATGCCTACGCTCGTGCTGGTGGATGGGTCGTCGTATTTGTATCGGGCGTTTCACGCGCTTCCCGACCTTCGCACGCGCCTGGGCGAGCCGACGGGCGCGTTGCGGGGAGTGCTGTCGATGTTGCGCCGTTTGGTGATCGACGGCAAGCCTGACTACTTCGCTGTCGTGTTCGACGCGCCCGGTAAGACATTCCGCGACGACTGGTATCCGCAATACAAGGCCAATCGCGCCGCGATGCCCGACGACCTCACGCGGCAGATCGAGCCGCTGCACGCGCTCGTGCGTGCGCATGGCTGGCCGCTCCTGATGGTCGAGGGCGTGGAAGCCGACGACGTGATCGGCACGCTCGCGAAGCAGGCGTGCGCCGCGGGCATCGACACCGTCATCAGCTCGTCGGACAAGGACCTGGCGCAGCTCGTCTGCCCGCAGGTCAAGATCATCAACACGATGAGCAACGACACGTACGACGAGGCGGGCGTGCTCGCCAAGTTCGACGTGCGCGCCGACCAGGTGCTCGACCTCCTCACGCTGACGGGCGACGCGGTCGACAACATTCCCGGCGTCGCGAAGGTGGGACCCAAGACGGCCGCGAAATGGCTGCAGCAATACGGCACGCTCGACAACGTCATCGCCAACGCGCACGAGATCGGCGGCGTCGTCGGCAACAACCTGCGCGAATCGCTCGAGTGGCTCCCGCAAGGCAGGAAGCTCCTCACCGTGCGCACGGATTGCGAGCTGCCCATGAAAGTGGAGGACCTCGTCATCGCGGCGGCCGACGACGCGGCCGTGCACGCGATGTTCGAGCGCTTCGAGTTCAAGCAGTGGCTGAAGGACATCGCGGGCAAGGGCGACGTGCCCGATGCCGCGGGCGAGATCGCGAAGCGCGCCGCCACCGATGCCGCGGGCCGTCGCTGGGACGCGTTGAGCGATCCGACGCCGATCGCCGCGCCTCCCCCTCCATCCGGAGATCGTCCGCGAAACCGTTCTCGAAGAAGAGGCGCTCGCGCGGTGGCTTGACGCCATCGACAAGGCCGAGGTCACGTCCTTCGACGTGGAAGCCTCGAGCCTCGATCCCATGCAGACGCGCATCGTCGGCGTCTCGTTGTCGGTTGCGCCCGGGCGCGGCGCGTACATCCCGCTCGACCATCGTTACACCGGCGTGCCGCAGCAGCTCGACCGCGCGCGCACGCTCGAACGTCTTGCACCCTGGCTCGCCGATCCGTCGAAGAAGAAGCTCGGCCACAACGTCAAGTACGACGAGCACGCGCTCGCCAACGAGGGACTGAAATTCGGCGGCGTTGCGCACGACACGCTGCTGCAGTCGTACGTGATCGAGTCGCACAAGCCGCACGACATGGACAGCCTCGCGTGGCGGCACTTGAGCGTCAAGACCATCACCTACGACGAGGTGACGGGCAAGGGCGTCAATCGCATTCCGTTCGAGCAGGTCGCCGTCGAGCGCGCGACCGAGTATGCCGCCGAGGACGCCGACATCACGCTGCGCCTTCACGAAGCGCTGCATCCAGCGATCGCGCGCGACGACAAGCTCGCGTTCATCTACGACAAGGTCGAGCTCCCCGTGCGCGAGGTGCTGTTCCGCATGGAGCGCAACGGCATCCTCATCGATGCGGAAATCCTCGGCAAGCAGGGCAAGGAGCTCGGCGAGCGCGTGATGGCGCTCGAGCAGCAGGCGCACGAGCTTGCGGGCGGCCCGTTCAACCTGGGGTCGCCGAAGCAGATCTGCGAGATCCTGTTCACGCGCATGAAGCTTCCGGTCATCAAGAAGACGGCGACCGGATCGCCTTCCACCGACGAGGACGTGCTGCAGCAGCTCGCCGCCGACTATCCGCTGCCGAAGATCCTGCTCGAGCATCGCGCGCTCGCGAAGCTCAAGTCGACGTACACGGACAAGCTGCCGCTGATGGTGAATCCGAAGACGGGGCGGGTGCACACGACCTTCGCGCAAGCCGTCGCCGTGACCGGCCGGCTCTCGTCGAACGAGCCGAACCTGCAGAACATCCCCGTGCGGACGGCGGAAGGACGGCGCATCCGGGAGGCGTTCATCGCGCCGCCCGGTCATGTGATCCTCTCGGCGGACTACTCGCAGATCGAGCTTCGCATCATGGCGCACCTGTCGGAGGACCCCGCGCTCCTGCACGCGTTCCACGAAGGCCACGACATCCATCGCGCCACCGCGGGCGAGATCTTTGGCGTGCCGCCGGCCGACGTGACGAGCGACCAGCGCCGCTACATCAAGGCGGTCAACTTCGGCCTCATCTACGGGATGAGTGCGTTCGGGCTCGCCCAGCAGCTCGACATCGAGCGGAGCGCCGCCGCGCAGTTCATCGAGAAGTACTTCGCGCGCTATCCGGGCGTTGCGCGATACATGCAGCGCACGCGCGAGACGGCGCGGGCGAACGGCTATGTCGAGACGGTGTTCGGGCGCAGGCTGTGGCTGCCGGACATCAACGCGGGCGGCGGGCCGCGCCGTGCAGCGGCGGAGCGCGCCGCCATCAATGCGCCGATGCAGGGCACCGCCGCCGATCTCATCAAGCTCGCGATGATCGAAGTGCAGCGCTGGCTCGAGCGCGAGAAGCTCGCGACGCGGCTCGTCCTGCAGGTGCACGACGAGCTCGTGTTCGAGGTGCCCGACGGCGAAGTCGAGCGCGTGAAACGCGAGCTGCCGGCGTTGATGTCCGGCGTGTCACCGCTGTCGGTACCGCTGGTGGTGGACGTCGGCACCGGCAAGAATTGGGACGAAGCGCACTGAGGCGCCCGCTGCGACTTCATCCGTTCGTGGCGGCCATGGTCCGGACCATGGACAGCACGAGGAAAAGCGCGATGCCCGCGAACAGCGGGCGGCTCGGCCGCAGGAACGCGCGCCACGACCGCCGCATCGCCGGCGTGCCGTGGATGGTGCGGCGACCGGCGAGGAGCCGGCGACCGGGCATTTCCACCAGCGCCCACAGGAGGTACGAGGCGAGGAACAGCACGACGAGAAAGATCGAGAACGCTGCTGCGTCGGGCACGTGCGCGAACTTGGCGGCGTTCGCATGGTACGTGTAGAGCAGTATGTGGTGGATCAGGTAGCACGAGTAGCTGATCTCTCCCAGCAGCACGAGAACCGGCAGCGTCATCAGGCGCGAGACGGCGCCCTGTCCCTTCGCGAACACGAAGATCATCGCTCCGAATGCGAGCACCGAGCCGCTGTGTCCGAGCCACGCCGCTCCCGCGTCGCCGAGGAAGTCGCGGCCCAGCGTGGCGAGCGGGTTGAGGTACAGGAGCGACGCAAGGCAGAACAGCACGGCCGCAATCTCGATCGCAGTCGCCGCCGCGACGCCACGACTCACGGCGGACGACCTGCGCCACGCCAGCGCAATGCACATGCCCCCGACGAACTCGAAGAGCCGCGCGAGCGGGTTGGCGTACAGCAAGCCGTTGCTGGTGACGAGGCGACCCAGATCGTCGCTGGCCGGACTGCCGTACGCCGGCAGGTGCATGACGTTCACGACGCACAGGATGGCGATGACCAGCATCGCCGCCGCCGCGATCTTGATGCGCCACGTCGATTCGAGCTTGTGGACGAGGAGCGGGAACGCGATGTAGAAGAACAGCTCCGTCGACACGCTCCACGACACGTCGTTGTACGAGAAGTAGAACCTCGACTGCGGTATCCACGCGTGCACGAGAAGGAGGTTCGCGACGCCCGTCTCCGTGTTCCACGCATAGGGGATGAGGAGAAAGCCGATCAGGAAGCACGCAGCGTGCGCCGGCCAGATGCGTGCGATCCGCGCGCGATAGAACGCGCGGACGGCGGGGGCGCTGTCGAGGCGCGGGTAGACGTAGGTGAGGATGAATCCCGAGAGGACGAAGAAGAACGCAACGCCCTGGTTGAGGGTGAGCGCCGACTTCTGGATGCCGAACGATCCGGTCGCGTGAAGCATGACGATCATCATCGCCGCGAAGAATCGCAACGACGTCAACTGGTCGAGCCGTGCGGTTTCCTTCGCCGGCAGCGCGCTGCCGGCGGTTGCCGACTCCATCCGGGACCTTGTTGCCCGCGTCTGCGCTACCATCGCGCCGGGTTGGTGACCGTCGCGTCGTCGTCGTCGAGCGTGTCCTTGAACCCGGCGTAGATGCTCCCGATGGCGATCGGCCCGAAGACGATCGCTAAGAAGATGCCGCCGATGAACAACAGGAAGACGAGGCCGACGACCGCGCCCATGCCGCCGGCGACGCTTCCGTTCATCATCGCGCCCGCACCGAAAACGAAGGCCACGCCTGCGAACGCAAGGAGAAGCGCGACGCCCGCGATGACGACCGCGAGCCCGTAGAGCAGGAACGGGACCCAGTTGCGCAACGTCGCGATGAACGAGAGCTTCATCGCCTGGATCGGCGGCACGCCGCGCAGCGCGACCAGCGCGGGCGCGAACCAGTTGAGCATCATGAAGACGCTCGCGAGCAGGAGGACGAGGATCATCACGAGCGCAGTGGTGCCGGTCAGCGCAAGGGCCGATCCCCTCAACGCGTCCATCGGGTCGGAAAAGGAGCCGAGACTGCCGATGTTGGCGGTGCCGATGACGCCTGCGCTCGTGAGCGCCATCAGTCCGAGCACGAGCGCGATGTTCACCGCACCGATGGTCATCAGGGGAACGAACGGCGTCCCCTGGAAGCCCTCGAACAGATGCGACATCCGCAGCGGCTCGCCGTGGTCGAGCGCGCGGCACCCCATCATCAGGCCGCCGACGAACACGGGCGTCAGCAGCGAATGCGCGACGGCGCCGACGAACGGCACGATGCTCACGAGCGCCGACACGATGACGTAGACGATGAACACGCCGATCCACGTGCCCATGCTGGATCGGAAGATGCGCCACCCCTCGGACCACCACGCGAATCCGCGTCCGGCTTCCACGACGCGCGGCTCGACGATCACCCGACTCATGGCGTTGTCCCCGTAGTCACGTTGCGTGCCGCTCGAGGTCGTCCAGGGGGACGACGGCGAGCGCTTCCTCGTGCGTTGCTTCGAGCACGACTGGCGGTGCGACGCCCGCCGCGAGGGCCTCGCGCCAGCGCCCGACGCACAGGCACCAGCGATCGCCCGCGCGCAGGCCGGGGAACCCGAGGTCGGGCCGCGGCGTGGAGAGGTCGTTGCCGGCGAGCTTCGAATACACGAGGAAGGCCTCGGTCATCACGGCGCAAACCGTGTGCATTCCCATGTCGTCCGGACCGGTGTCGCAGCAGCCGTTGCGGAAGAAGCCGGTGAGAGGCTCCTCGCTGCAAGGCGCGAGCGCGCCGCCCTTGACGTTCAACGCCCCGTCGCGCGATACCGGCATCGAAGATAAGCACGCGAGGCGGCAACGGCCTTCGCGCGGTCTTGTTGTTGGAAGCGGCTAGTTTAGCGCGCTGCGCGCGTCCACGGCGTCGCGCACGCGCGAGGCGAGCTCGGGCGGCGCATCCTTGCGCAGGAACCACCGCAAGCGCGTCGTGTCGCCTACCCAGGTGAAGCCGAAGTCGTCGAGCAGGTGCTGCAGTGCGGACACGTAGCGCGATCCGCGCTGGACGCGAAGGACCCACGTCTTCTGGCCCTGCGGAGTCGCGAAGAGCGCGGCGAGCAACTGCCGGCCGTGGCCTCCGCCGCGCGCACCGAGGTCGAGACCCGCGAGCCACAGCTCGTAGCCGCCGTCGATCGCGCGGAACAGCCCGAACCCGACGGGGTGCGACCCCGCCTGGCGGTCGTCCGGCCAGAACACATAGCCGGGCACCGCGACGGTATCGATGCGCCCGGTGCGGCTTTCCTCGACGAAGTAGCCGGTCACGAGCGCGCGCTTCAGCTTCGCGAAGAATTCATCGGACTCCGGCGACATGGAACCGAGCTCGCGATCGAAGCTGCCGTCCTGCGCGCCCTGTCGAATGAGGGAGCGCAGCATCGCGAGATGACCGACGTGGGCAGGTTGCAGCATGCGTTTCGCGCTCTTGGGCCGAATGGGCTGCAAGGACGTTAAACCCGTTGCGGCACGCCATGGGGCGACACCTTACGAACGGTGCGCTGCAATGCGCGGACGGTCAGATTGCGAGGTAAATGGCCAGGGCAATGCCCAGAGCGGCGAGCACCGCGCACAGCAGGATCGGATACACGGGCGCGTGCGAGCGCGGGATGTCTTCGGGTGCAAGCGTTGCCACGTAGCTGCGATGCTGGACCGCGCCCAGCACCATGCACGCAACGCCGATCAGCACGAGTGCGATGCCGACCCCGTTGGAGAGCCGGTTGTGAAGCTCGGCTTCGGGAATGCCCTGTCCCTGCTGCGTGGCGAGCAGCCGGAGGAAGAGTCCGAACCGGGCCACGACGAAGCCGAATGCCATGATGGTGAGGCCGGTGCGCACCCACGCGAGCAGCGTGCGCTCGGCCGCGAAGAAAACGCGAGGGTCACCCAACATGGAGGCCATGGGTTGGAAGCGTATCATCGGCTTCCCCCGACAACGCTTGCAACAACACGAGGCTCCCATGCTCCGCCCCCTTCGCATTGCCGCGCTGGTCGTCACCGCCGCGTTCGCTGCCGCCGCACCCGTCGCGGCGCTGGCGCAGGCGTATCCGTCGAAGCCCGTCACGATCATCGTCCCGTGGCCGCCGGGCGGCCCGTCGGACATCGCCGCGCGGCCCATGGCGAAGGGCCTGGGCGACGAGCTGAAGCAGACGTTCATCATCGACAATCGCGGCGGGGCCGGCGGCAACATCGGAACGTCGATGGTCACCAAGGCCGCGCCCGACGGGTACACGCTGCTCATCACGTCGAGCGCGCCCATCGTGATCAACCCGAGCCTCTACAAGCAGATGCCCTTCGATCCGCCCAAGGACCTGGCGCCGATCACGAACCTGCTGCGCGTGCCGCTGATCCTCGCGGTGAATGCGTCGGTGCCGGCGAACAACCTCAAGGAACTGATCGCCTACGTCAATTCGCAAAAGGGCAAGGTCCAGTACGCGTCGTCGGGCAACGGCACGCCGCAGCACCTGACGGGCGAGCTCTTCAAGTCGACGGCGAAGCTCGACATGATCCACGTGCCGTACAAAGGATCGGCCCCGGCGATCACCGATCTGGTCGGTGGCCACGTTCCCATCATGTTCGACAGCGCGATCGCGATCCTGCCCCAGATCAAGGCCGGCAAGGTCAGGGCCATCGCCATCACGAGCGCGAAGCGATCGTCGGTCCTGCCGGACGTGCCGACGTTCGCCGAGGCCGGCATGCCGGGGTTCGAGTCCTATGCCTGGTACGGATTCTTCGCCCCGGCCAAGACGCCGGCGGACGTCGTGGCCAAGCTCAACGCAACGGCGCTCAAGGTGATGAAGAGCCCGGAGTGGCAGCGGGTCCTCTCGGACACCGGCTCGGAGAACGTCGGCGAGTCGCCCGAGCAGTTCGCCGCCTTCACGAAGGCGGAAACGACGAAGTGGGCGAAAGTCGTGAAGGACAGCGGGGCGACCGTCGACTAGGACAGTCGCGCGCCGCCTTCGCGCACCAGTCGCACCAGCGCTTGCGGCGCGTCCTGGCGGACGAACCAGCGCACGTCCGGACCGTCGCGCTCCGGGCGATATCCGGCGGCGCCTAGCGCCTTGGCCATCGCCTCGAAGTCGTGCCCGGCACGGTTGACCCGCGCGACGTGCGCGAGCATGCCCGCGGGCGTCGCGAGCACGGCCTGCAGCATCGCCTTGCCGAATCCCTTGCCGCGAAACCGCCGATCGACGCCGACGAGCCAGACTTCGAAGCCGAGGCCGCCGATCGACTTGAACAGGGTGAAGCCGATGGGAACCGCGCCGCGCGAGGCGCTCGCCAGCGTGTAGACGTAGCCGCTCGCGGCCGTCTGCGACGGCGGTGCATCGCCGCCGTCGGTCAGGAGGTACCCCATCTCGAGCGCCCGCCGGAGGTTCGCGAAAAAGACCTGTGACGCGAGCGAATCGGTCGCAAGCTCCGCGTCGAAGCTTCCGTCGGCGGCCCCTTCGCGCAGGATGCGCGCCATCCACTCGAGGTGCCCCGCATGCGCGGGAACCAGCGACAGCCGCGCGGCGACGGTCGACGGCCGGATGGTGCGGGTGCCGGTGCGCGAGAGCTGCGCACGCCCATGGCCCGCCGCGCGCCCCGCGACGGTGCGTCGCAGGGACGATGCGAAGGAGGCGACGGCGCCCGCGAGCCGGCTGCGCCTGGACTTGGCGATGTGTTTCACGCTGTTCTCTCGATCCGTGCCCTCGTGAATGCAAGTTCCGTGCACGTGCCGCACCCTCTTTAATACGCGCGAAACCCCTTCAGGGGGTTGAATTTCGGGCCGTCCAGACCTATTATTAGCACTCGAAACACGGGAGTGCTAACACTTCCCGCGCGGTTCTGGAGGAAGGACTTCGATCGGCCGGGCCCGGCCAACCGCCACCAGCGGTGCTCGCCCGCCAGCCGTCCCCTTCCAAGGGTCGTTCCCGCCGAAGCGCGCGTCGATACAACCCATTATCCAACAGGAGTGAGTGCCAACATGAAGCTGCGTCCCCTGCACGACCGCGTGATCGTCAAGCGGCTCGAGGAAGAGCGTAAATCCGCGGGCGGCATCGTGATTCCCGACACGGCCGCCGAAAAACCCTCGATGGGCGAAGTCGTCGCCGTCGGACCGGGCAAGACCGACGACAACGGCCGCCTTCTCGCCATCGGCGTCAAGCCCGGCGACAAGATCCTCTTCGGCAAGTACTCGGGCCAGGAATTCAAGCTTGAAGGCACCGACTACCTCCACATGCGCGAAGACGACATCATCGGCATCGTCGGCTGACGCGCTGCCTCACCGAATTCACTAGCTCTAGGAGATACCCAACATGGCAGCCAAAGACGTCCGCTTCGGCGAAGGCGCTCGCAACCGGATGGTGAACGGCGTGAACATCCTCGCCAACGCCGTCAAGATCACCCTCGGCCCCAAGGGCCGCAACGTCGTTCTCGAGCGCAGCTTCGGCGCCCCGACGATCACCAAGGACGGTGTGTCGGTCGCGAAGGAAGTCGAGCTCAAGGACAAGTTCGAGAACATGGGCGCGCAGATGGTGAAGGAAGTCGCGTCCAAGACCTCGGACGTCGCCGGTGACGGCACGACGACCGCCACGGTCCTCGCGCAGTCGATCATCAGCGAAGGCATGAAGTACGTGGCCGCGGGCATGAACCCGATGGACCTCAAGCGCGGCATCGACAAGGCGGTGATCGCCATCGTCGACGAGCTGAAGAAGATCAGCAAGCCGTGCAACAACAGCAAGGAAATCGCCCAGGTGGGCGCGATCTCGGCCAACGCCGACGAGTCGATCGGCAAGACGATCGCCGAAGCGATGGACAAGGTCGGCAAGGAAGGCGTCATCACGGTCGAAGACGGCAAGGGCCTCGAGAACGAGCTCGACCTCGTCGAGGGCATGCAGTTCGACCGCGGCTACATCTCGCCGTACTTCATCAACAACCCGGACAAGCAGGTCTCGGTGCTCGAAGACCCGTACGTTCTCCTGCACGACAAGAAGGTCAGCAACATCCGCGACCTCCTGCCGCTGCTCGAGCAGGTCGCCAAGGCCGGCAAGCCGCTGCTCATCATCGCCGAGGATGTCGACGGCGAAGCGCTTGCGACGCTGGTCGTGAACAACATCCGCGGCATCCTGAAGACCACCGCGGTCAAGGCGCCTGGCTTCGGCGATCGTCGCAAGGCGATGCTCGAAGACATCGCGATCCTGACCGGCGGCACGGTCATTGCGGAAGAGCTGGGCCTCAAGCTCGAGAACGCAACGCTGAAGGACCTCGGCAAGGCGAAGCGCATCGAAGTCGGCAAGGAAGACACGACGATCATCGACGGCTCCGGCGAAAAGGCCGCCATCGAAGCGCGCGTGAAGAACATCCGCAAGCAGGTCGAGGAAGCGACGAGCGACTACGACAAGGAAAAGCTGCAGGAACGTGTGGCGAAGCTGGCGGGCGGTGTCGCGGTGATCAAGGTGGGTGCTGCGACCGAGATGGAAATGAAGGAAAAGAAGGCGCGTGTCGAAGACGCCCTGCACGCCACGCGTGCGGCGGTGGAAGAAGGCATCGTGCCGGGCGGCGGCGTCGCTTACATCCGTGCGCGCGCCAACATCAAGGACCTGAAGGGCACCAACCCCGACCAGGATGCGGGCATCAAGATCGTGCTTCGCGCGATCGAGGAGCCGCTGCGCATGATCGTGCAGAACGCGGGTGACGAGCCGTCGGTGGTCGTCAACAAGGTCGTCGAAGGCAAGGGCAACTACGGCTTCAATGCCGCGACCGGCGACTACGGCGACATGGTCGAGATGGGCGTGCTCGATCCGACCAAGGTCACCCGTTTTGCACTGCAAAACGCCGCCTCGGTCGCGGGCCTCATGCTCACGACGGACGCGATGGTCGCGGAACTGCCGAAGGACGAGAAGTCCGGCGGCGGCGGCATGGGCGGCGGCGGCATGGGCGGCATGGGCGACATGGACATGTGATCCAGGTATCAGGGATCAGGCATCAGGTATCAGGGGCCCGGCGCGAAAGCGCCGGGCTTTTTGTTGCGCGAGCGCCACAGCCCTGCCCGCTACAACGGCATGGCATGAAGGTGGAAGAGTGGCGCCGGTAGCCTTGCGGGGCGCGGCGGTGCCGCGCGCATGTCATCAACAACCTGAAGCTCATGGGCGCCGGTGCCGGCGCGGGCCTTTGCCGGTTGGCGCTGCCGGACCGAAATGCTTTAGACTACAAGGGATTATTCATCAAAGCTGAATAACTACAACGCTTATGCCGGAGCGGTTGTTGGCCACAGGTCTCGCGATTCGATGACACAGGGGGTCCTCTTCGCGCTGATGATGGCGATCCTCATCGTCGTCGTCATCATCGGATTCGTCCGGCGCAACCGCTCGACGCGCGGACGTGCGACCGGCGGCATGGATTCGCCGCACACGGTCGCGCAATGGACGGAAGGCGAGACGACGCGCCTGCTGTCGTCGGCGGAGTTGCCCGGCCTCTACCTGCTGCGGCCGCGCTTTCTGACCAAAGCGGAGAGCGTGGTTTACCTGCTGCTCAAGGCGGCGTTCCCCCGCAACGAGATTTTCGCGCGCGTACGCCTCGCGGACGTCCTGCAGGTCAAGATCGGGCCGCAAGGGATGGAGCGCCTGCGTGCATTCCGCAAGATCGCGAACCAGCACGTCGGCTTCGTCGTCTGCGATCGCGACATGACCATCATCGCCATCGTCGATTCCAAGGAGCCCGACCAGGTCATCAATCCCCGGGACCAGAAGCTCGAGGTGATCAAGCAGCGCTGTCTTCAGGCGGCGCAGGTGAAGTACATCTGCGTGTACCCGCCGCAGCTTCCTCGCTATCGCGAGCTGCGCGAGCAGATACTGGGTCCCGCCGCCGACCTGGTTTAGCTGTGCCACGCGCGCTGCGCGCGCTATCCTAGCGGCTCGAGCTTCCGCGATGTCATTCAAGCTCACGTATTCCACGATGTTCGATCCGCCGCAGGAGCTGCACGACGGCTTCGAGCGCGCCCTCGCGTCCGTTCGAGCGAACCTCGGCGGCGAGCACGCGATGCTGATCGGCGGCCGCGACGTACGCGCGCCGCGGCAATTCGCCGCACATTCACCCATCGATACGCGCGTCGTGCTGGGCCGCTTCCAGGCGGGCGAGGACGTGCATGCCAACGAAGCGGTCGATGCAGCGCGACGCGCGTTCCCGTCATGGGCGGCAACGCCGTGGGAAGAGCGCGTCCGGTTGCTGCGGCGCGCGGTCGCGCTGATCGAGGAGCGGGTGTATTTCATCGGCGCCGCGCTCGCGCTCGAGGTCGGCAAGAATCGCATGGAGGCGCTAGGCGAGGCACAGGAAACCGCGGATCTCATTGCGTACTACTGCGACGAGATGGAGCGCAACGCTGGCTACGTTGCGCGCATGCTCGACGATCCGTTGCGGGCAGGCGTGAGCGAGAACCGCAGCGTGCTGAAGCCCTGCGGGACGTGGGTCGTGATCGCGCCTTTCAACTTCCCGTTGGCGCTGGCGGGAGGACCCGCCGGAGCGGCGCTCGTCGCAGGCAACACCGTCGTGTTCAAGGCGGCGTCGGCGACGCCGTGGAGCGGCCGCTTGCTCGCCGATGCGTTTCGCGACGCCGGCCTGCCCGCAGGGGCCGTCAACTTCGTCACCGGTCCGGGTGGCGCGATCGGCGAGGCGCTGATCGATCATCCGGACGTTGCGGGCGTCACGTTCACCGGAAGCTCCGCCGTCGGTATGCATCTCGTGCGCTCCTTCGCGCAAGGTCGATGGCCGCGGCCCTGCATCGCGGAAATGGGCGGAAAGAACAGCGCGATCGTCACGCGCAACGCCAACCTTGGCGTCGCTGCCACCGGCATCGCGCGCTCGGCGTTCGGCCTGTCGGGCCAGAAGTGCTCGGCGTGCTCGCGCGTCTACGTCGAGCACACCGCGTTCAACGATTTCACGGCCGCCTTGCACCGGCATGCCATGAACATCGCGGTCGGCGATCCGACCGTGCGTGAGCACTGGATGGGACCGGTGATCGACGCCAGCGCGGTCGCGCGCTTCGAAGATGCGGTTGCGCAGGTGCACGCGCTCGGCGCCGACGGCGGCATCGTGAGCGGCGGCGAGCGCCTCGACCACGCGGCCCTCGCGCATGGCCACTACTGCGCGCCGACCATCGCGCGCGCGCCGCTCGGCCACCCGTTGTGGCGCAACGAGCTCTTCGTGCCTTTCGTGCTGGTGGCGCCCGTCGACTCCCTCGACGAAGCGCTGGCGCACGCGAACGCGAGCGAATACGGCCTGACCGCCGGGTTCTACGGCAGCGATGCGGAGATGGAGCAGTGGTTCGAGGGGATCGAGGCCGGCGTGTGCTACGCCAATCGCGCGCACGGTGCCACGACCGGCGCATGGCCCGGCTACCAGCCGTTCGGCGGATGGAAGGGCTCGGGCTCGACCGGGAAGGCGGCTGGCTCGATCTACTACCTGCCGCAGTACATGCGCGAGCAGTCGCAGACACGCATTGGATAACGACCCCCACGCTCGCTGCGCTCGCTGCCCCCAAGGGGGCGCAGCCAGTCCTCGGGGCGGCCCTTCGGACTGGCGGTCGGTCTCTACTTGGCTCGCACGGTGACGATCGTGCCCGCCACCACGAGCGCGCCACCCAGGAGCAGGTTCGACGTCAGCGGCTCGCCGAGGAACAGCGCGCCCCACAGGATGCCGAACAACGGGATGAGGAACGTCACCGACAACGCGCGCTGCGGCCCGATGTCGGCAATGAGCTTGAAGTAGATCAGGTATGCGATTGCAGTGGATCCCACCGCGAGGCCGACGACGTTGGCGATGACGATCGCGTCGAGCGGGCCGGGGATCGAAGCGAACGGAAGCAGCGGCATCAACGCGAGTGCCGCGAACACCTGGCTCGCGCAGGCGATCGCGTGGCTGGGCACGTCGGACAGCGCGCGCTTCGTGTACACGCCGGCGAGCGCGTAGCACGCCGCTGCGACGAGGCATGCGGCGACGGCCAGCATGACGTCGCTTGCTCGTTGCGCCGGGCTGCAATCCCACGAGCACGACGACGCCGACGAACCCGAGCGCGATGCCCGCAAGCCTGGCTCTCGTCACCGGTTGCTCGAGCCAGACCGCGCCGGCGATGACCGCGAAGAATGGGCTCGTGGCGTTGAGCACCGCGCCGGCCGAAGCGCTGATGGTTTGCTCGGCGAAGCAGAACAGCACGAAAGGCGCTGCGGAATTCACGACGCCGACGACGAGGAATTCTTTCGATCGCGTGCGAAAGGGCGGAATGCGCCGCTGCGCGAACGCGATTGCGAGCAGCACGGCGGCCGCGATCGAGACGCGCACGTACGCGAGCGGGATCGCGCCGAGCGCCGGCACCGCGACACGCATGAAGACGAACGAGCCTCCCCACAGCGCTGCCAATACCACAAGCAACGCGAGCGCACGGATCGGCACTCGCCCTACGTCCCGCGCTCGAGGTCGAGGAGCTTCTGCTTCCTTGCGAGGCCGCCGCCGTAACCGGTGAGCGCGCCGTCGGCGCCGATCACACGGTGGCACGGCACCACGATCGACAGGCGGTTGTCGCCGTTCGCGCGGCCGACCGCGCGCACCGCCTGCGGCTGGCCGATGCGGCGCGCGAGCTCGGCGTACGAGCACGTCTCGCCCGACGGAATCGCAAGCAGCGCATTCCACACGCGCGACTGGAACGGCGATCCCGTCAGTGCAACAGGAGTGTCGAACGTACGTCGCGCTCCTGCGAAGTACTCGCCGAGCTCGCCCTCGATCTGCTCGAGATACCGATGGCTGCCCGGCAACGCACGGGCGCGCAACCGCTTCTGAAGCGAGGCGAGGGCACGCTCGAGTCCGCGCCGGTCGACGAAGTCGAGGAGATGCAGGCCGCGATCGTCGGCGAGTGCCAGCATCGCGCCGAGCGGCGTCTCGATCCACTTCGCGTGCAGCACGCCAACGTCGCCTGCGCGCGAAGGCGCGGCGCCCACCAGCTTCGCGAACGCCTCGCGAAAGCCGCTTGAGGATTCGAATCCCTGGTCGAGCTGTGAATCGAGCACGGTCTTTCCTTTCCTGATGTCGAGAAGCGCGAGCCCCATGCGCCTTGCACGGTGATACGCCTGGAACGTCATGCCGCAGTAGCGCTTGAACTGGCGCCTCGCGGTGGAGGGGTCGATGCCCATGTCGAGTAGCTCCGCATCGCGATAGCGCCTGCCCGGCTCCCGCTCGACGGCAAGGAGCAATTGCGCGACGACCGGTGGCGGCTTGCGGCCGCTATCGAGCGGCCGGCACTTCATGCACGGACGGTATCCCGCGTGCAGCGCCTCGGAAGGTGCGGCGAAGAACTCGACGTTCTCGCGCTTCGGCGTGCGCGCGCGGCAGGTCGGCCTGCAGAATATGCCGGTGGTGCGCACGCCAAGCCAGAACACGCCTTCGTACGACGAGTCCTTGCGCTCGAACGCACGGTACATGGTGCTGGTGGAAGGCAATTGCGACATGGCTCGAATACTACCCACATCGACTGAGCCCCGCCGCCGGAATTCGGGCAGGCAATTTCGATCAGTGCAGCGACTCAAGGAGCCGATGGGTCGCAACGAGCGCGCGTCGCGCGCGCTCGACTGCGGGCACCGTCTTCGCCAGCGCCTCCTGCGGAATCTCGATGCTGATCGGCGTGTCGCGCGGCACCGCGCGAAGGATGCCGCGCAGGTCGAGTCCACCCTCACCGGGCAGCAGGCGCTCCGATCGCGCCTGGTGCAGAAGTCCTTCCAGCGTTGCCGGACGCTCGGCCGGTGCGTCGCACAGCTGCACGTAGCGAAGCCACGAGCGCGCAACGGACGGAATTTCACCGGCAGTGCTGCCGCCGCGGTCGAAGTGGATGGGGTCGACCAGGAGCCCCGCGTTGCTGCGTGCTGCGTTGCCGACGATGCGCGCGCCTTGCGCGAAATCCTTCGCATCCGTCCACGGCATCGGCTCGAGGCACGGCGCGATGCCGAGAGGCGCGGCGAGGTCGCATAGCGCCGCCAGGTTCTCCGTCAGGCGCGCCTCGTCCGGATCGTTGCCGGCCACGAGCGCGTTGCGCGCGCCGAGTCGCGCCGCCGTCTCCAGCACCGGCAGGAAATCGCGCACGCGCACGTCCGGCTTGAGGCGCAGGATCTCGATGTCGAGGACGGTGATCCCCGTATCGGCGAGGCGTGCGAGCGTTTCGCGGATGACGGGCGTGTCGCCGATCGTCTCGTACGAGGGCTCGTTCGGCGTCGCGGGAATCAACCGGAGGCCGACGTGCGTGTAGCCCGCCTCGCGCGCACACGACACCATGTCGGGCGGCGCGAGCTCCAGCACCGTCAGCGCCGACAACGAAACGATGCGGCCCATGTGAGGTCGCGCTTGCTACAGGCGCTCGATCACGAGCGCGATGCCTTGCCCGACGCCGATGCACATCGTGGCGAGCGCGTAACGTCCGCCGGTGCGTTCGAGCTGGTATAGCGCAGTGGTGACGAGACGCGCGCCGCTCGCGCCGAGCGGGTGACCGAGCGCGATCGCGCCGCCGTTGGGATTGACGTGCGCCGCGTCGTCGGCAAGGCCCGAGGTCGCGCGTCACCGCGAGCGCCTGGGCCGCAAACGCTTCGTTGAGCTCGATGACGCTCATGTCGCCGATCTTCAATCCCGTCCTGGCCAGCAGCTTGCGCGTGGCGGGCGCCGGCCCGAAGCCCATGATGCGCGGCGGCACGCCCGCCACGGCGCTCGCGACGACGCGCGCGCGGCGCTTGAGTCCGTACTTCGCGGCGGCCGACTCCGACGCGAGCAGCACGGCGCATGCGCCGTCGTTCACGCCCGATGCATTGCCCGCGGTGACCGTGCCGTCGGGCTCGCACGACGCCCTTGAGCTTGGCCAGCGCCTCGAGCGTCGTCGCCCGCGGATGCTCGTCCTGCTCGAAGACGACGGGGTCGCCCTTCTTCGCGGGAATGGTGACCGGCACGATCTCCTCGGCAAAGCGCCCCGCCGCGATCGCGGCCGCGGCCCGTTCCTGGCTGCGCAACGCGAACGCATCCTGGTCGGCGCGACTGACCTTGAAGTCGGCCGCCACGTTCTCCGCCGTCTCGGGCATCGAGTCGATGCCGTACTTGCTCTTCATCAGCGGATTGACGAAGCGCCAGCCGATCGTCGTGTCCTCGATCTTCGCCGCGCGCGAGAATGCGCTGTCGGCCTTGGCCATGACGAACGGCGCGCGCGTCATGCTCTCGACGCCGCCGGCGATCATGAGATCGACCTCGCCGCTCTTGATCGCGCGCGCCGCGATCGCGATCGCGTCGAGGCTCGAGCCGCACAGCCGGTTGATCGTTGCGCCGGGCACGTCGGGCGGCAATGCCGGCGAGCAGCAGCGCCATGCGCGCGACGTTGCGGTTGTCCTCGCCCGCCTGGTTCGCGCAGCCGTAGATGACGTCGTCGACAGCCGCCCAATCGACGCCGGGATTGCGCTGCATCAGCGCGGCGATCGGAAGTGCCGCGAGGTCGTCGGGACGAATGGTCGCGAGTGCGCCGCCGTAGCGGCCGAACGGTGTGCGAATCGCGTCGCAGATGAATGCTTCTTGCATGATCTTCCTTCTATGCGGCGTTGTTGACCGCGAAACCGTTCACGAGCGGAACGCCTGTCAGCCTGGTGAGCTCGTCGAGCGTGAGGCCTGGCGCGATGTCGATGACGACGAGACCTTCCGGCGCGACGTCGATGACGGCGAGGTCGGTGTAGATGCGATCGACGCAGCGCAAGGCCCGTGACGGGGTAGGTGCATGCCGGCACGATCTTGCTCTCGCCCTGCTTCGTCAGGTGCTCCATCATCACGAACACCTTCTTCGCGCCGATGGCCAGGTCCATGGCGCCGCCGACGGCGGGGATCGCATCCTTCGCCCCGGTGTGCCAGTTGGCGAGGTCGCCCTTCACCGAGACCTGGAATGCGCCGAGCACGCAGAAGTCGAGGTGACCGCCGCGCATCATGTCGAACGAGTCGGCGTGGTGGAAGAACGACGCGCCGGGCAGTGCCGTGACCGGCTGCTTGCCGGCGTTGATGAGGTCCCAGTCCTCTTCACCTTGCGCGGGCGACGGCCCCATGCCGAGGAGGCCGTTCTCGGTGTGCAGGATGATCTCGCGATCCTTCGGCAAGTGATTGGCGACCATGGTCGGCAGGCCGATGCCGAGGTTGACGTACGCGCCGTTCGGAATGTCGCGGGCGACGCGCGCCGCCATCTGGTCGCGTGTGAATCGGTGCATGCGCTGGTCCCTTGCAATCTTCACGCGGCTGCGCCCGGCGCCGCCATCGCGTTCGCCAACGGCGGAATCGGGACGACGCGCGAGACGAAGATGCCGGGCGTCACGACGGCTTCCGGATCGAGGTCGCCGAGGTCCACCACTTCGCGCACCTGCGCGATCGTGCACGTCGCCGCGGACGCCATGATCGGCCCGAAGTTGCGCGCCGTCTTGCGGTAGACGAGGTTGCCCCAGCGATCGCGCGCGCAGCGCCTTGATGAGCGCGAAGTCGGCGCGGATCGGATACTCGAGCACGTAGTCGCGGCCGTCGATCGTGCGCGTCTCCTTGCCTTCGTGCGAGCAGCGTGCCGAATCCGGTCGGCGAGAAGAACGCGCCGATGCCCGCGCCCGCGGCGCGGATGCGCTCGGCGAGGTTGCCCTGCGGCACGAGCTCGAGCTCGATCTCGCCGCTTCGATACAGCGCGTCGAAGACGTGCGAGTCCATCTGCCGCGGAAACGAGCAGATGATCTTGCGCACGCGCTTCGACTTCAGCAGCGCGGCAAGCCCGTCTCGCCGTTGCCTGCGTTGTTGTTGACGATGGTGAGATCGCGCGCGCCTTGCGCGATCAGCGCGTCGATCAGCTCGGACGGCATGCCGGCCGTGCCGAAGCCGCCGATCATCACGGTGGCGCCGTCGTGGATGTCGGCGACGGCGGTCGTCGGCGGTCGTGACGATCTTGTTGATCATGACGAACAGCGCTTTCAGGAATCGGCGAACGGCAGGCCGACGTAATTTTCGGCGAGGCTGGTCGGCTGCGGGGATCGACGAGGTGACGTACTCGAGCTGGGAGAGCTGCAACCGGTGGCCGAATGCGTCGTCGTTGGGAAACCGGTGCAGCATCGAGGTCATCCACCACGAGAAATGCTCGGCGCGCCAGACGCGCGGCGAGGCACGCCTGCGAGTATGCGCGCAGCTCGTCCTCGCGGCCGCTTGCGTAGAAGTCGGCGAGGGCGCGCGCGAGGATGTGCACGTCGGCCATCGCGAGGTTCATGCCCTTGGCGCCCGTCGGCGGCACGATGTGCGCTGCGTCGCCGGCAAGGAAGAGGCGGCCGCATTGCATCGGCTCGGCCACGAAGCTTCGCATGGCGGCGACGAGCGTCTCGAGGACCGGGCCTTCGCGCAGCGTCCAGCCGTCGCCGGTTTCCAGTCGCGCGTGAAGCTCGTCCCAGATCCGCCGGTCGGGCCACAGCGCGCGGTCCTCGTTCGGGGCGACCTGCAGGTAGAGGCGGGTGAGCTCCGGCGATCGCATGCTGTAGAGCGCGAAGCCGTGGTCGTGATACGCGTAGATGAGCTCGTCGTGCGTCGGCGGCGCCTTGGCGAGGATGCCGAGCCATGCGAACGGATACGTCCGCTCGAAGACCGTGAGATGGCCCGGCGGAATCGCCTGGCGGCTCACGCCGTGGAACCCGTCGCAGCCGACGATGAAGTCGCACGCAAGCGCGTGCGCATCGCCGTCGTGCGTGTAGCGGATGCGTGGGCTCGTTCGTAGTCGAAGTCGTGCGAGCGTCGACGTCGGTCGCCTCGAACAGGATCGTCCCGCCGTCGGCCGAGCCGCGCCGCGATCAGGTCCTTGACCACTTCCTGCTGGCCGTACACGACGATCGAGCGGCCGCCGGTGAGCGCGGGAAAGTCGATCCTGCGCCCGCGTGCCGCCGAAGCGCGATCTCGATGCCGTGATGGACGAGGCCTTCGCGGCGCATGCGCTGCGCCGACGCCGGATGCGTCGAGGAGATCGACGGTGCCCTGCTCGAGCACGCCGGCGCGCACGCGCTGCTCGACGTACGTCGCGGTGCGGCTCTCGAGGACGATCGAGTCGATGCCTGCGCGATGCAGCAGGTGCGACAGCATGAGGCCGGCGGGGCCTGCACCGATGATGCCGACTTTCGTGCGCCGCGCCTGCGTCATGCCGCCGTTTGCCTGGCGTGTCCGCCGAGGAACAGCCGATTGAGGTCCGGATCGTGCAGCAGCTCGGAGGCGGGCCGGTCGAGCGCCAGGCGACCCATCTCCAGCACCAGCGCGCGGTTGGCGTACTTGAGCGCGGTGCGCACGTTCTGCTCGACCATCAGGATCGTGACGCCGTCGTCGGCGAGCTGCGCGCAGCAGCGCCATCACGTCCTGCACGAGCTTGGGCGACAGGCCGATCGACGGCTCGTCGATCAGCAGCACGCGCGGGCGCAGCAGCAGCGCGCGACCGACCTCGAGCTGCTTCTGCTCGCCGCCCGACATCGTCGACGCCTGGTTGTCGATCCGCTCGCGGATGCGCGGAAAGCGCGCGAGCGACTTCCTCGATGCGCCCGGGCAGCTCGCCGCGCGGCAGCGTGATGCCGCCGAGCTCGAGGTTGTGGCGCACCGACAGCGAGCCGAAGAGGTTGCGTCCCTGCGGCACGAACGCGATGCCGCTCGGCGAGCAGCTCGCGCTGCGACATGCCGTTGATGACCTTGCCTTCGAAGCGCACTTCGCCCGAGCGCGGCGTCAGCAGGCCGAACAGCGTCTTCAGCACCGTCGACTTGCCGGCGCCGTTGGGGCCGATCAGCAGCGTGATCTCGCCCTTGCGCGCGTCGAGCGTCGTCTCGTTCAGGATCGTGAGGCTCGGCGAGTAGCCGGCGACGACCTTGTCGAACTCGATGATCTTCGCCGCGGTCGCTCGCGCTCAGTTCCCAAGATACGCTTCCAGCACCTGCCGGTTCGACTGCACGGTCTGCCGGCGGTCCTTCCGCCAGCACCTTGCCCTCGACCATGCAGATCACGTGCGGGCAGAGCCTCATGATGAAGTCCATGTTGTGCTCGATGACGACGAAGCTGCCGCCCTGCGCCTTGTTGAGCTCGACCAGGAGCTCGCGCAGCTGGTCGACGAGGCTCGGGTTGACGCCGGCGCACGGCTCGTCGAGCAGCACGAGGCGCGGCGCCGGCATGAACGCCATCGCGATGTCGATCAGCTTCTGCTGGCCGTACGACAGGTGCCGGCGTCGAGATGCGCGACGTGCTTCAGGCGGAACAGCTCGATCATCCGGTCGGCGTGCTCGCCGAGGCCCGCGTCCGGCGGCGCGAACAGGCGCGACGCCAGCGTGCCCTTGAACTCCTGCGCGGCGGCGATCAGGTTGTCGCGCACCGACAGCTTGCCGAACACCTGCAGCGTCTGGAACGTGCGGCCGACGCCGCGCCGCGACAGCTCGAGCGGCGACATGCCGGTGATGTCCTCGCCGCAGAACTCGACGTGGCCGGCCGTGGGCTTGATCTGGCCGAGGATGCTGTTGAACAGCGTCGTCTTGCCCGAGCCGTTGGGGCCGATCACGCCGACGATCTCGCCGGGACCGACGTCGAACGTGACGCCGTCGACGGCCTTGATCGCGCCGTACTGCTTTCTTCACGTCCTTGACCTCGAGGAAGGGCGTCATGGCCTGGCCTCTGCCTTCGCTGGCGCCGCCGGCGCTTCTTCCAGCGATCGCGCGATCGACAGGATGCCGCCCGGGCAGCCACACCATCAGCAGCGACCACCGCGACGCCGAAGAACACGAGGTACCACTTCTGCATGAACTTCAGCGCCTCGCATGTTGCGACGCGCGCAGCGACCTCGGGCAGCAGGATGATGATGATCGTGCCGATCACGGGCCCGAAGAAGCGGCCCGAGCCGCCGACGATCACGGCGAGCAGCATCATGAGCGACGTCGAGAAGTGGAACGGGCCGGGCTCGATGAACTCGACGAGCGACGCGTAGTACACGCCGCCGATGCCCGCGCACGCCGCGCCGATCGCGAAGGCGAGCAGCGTGTACGCGGTGATGTTGACGCCGAGGCTCTCGGCGCGGATCGGGTTGTCGCGCAGCGCCGCGAACGCGCGTCCCCACGGCGAGCGCAGCAGCCACCACAGCAGCGCACGCGAGCACGACCAGCGACGCCAGCGTGAAATAGAAGAACGCGAGGTGGCCGTCGGTGGAGATGCCGAAGCAGCGACGGGCCGCGGGATGCCGGAGATGCCGAACGTGCCGCCGGTGATCTTCTCCTCGTTGCGCATGACGAGGAACACGAGCACGTTGAAGCCGAGCGTCGCGAAGGCGAGGTAGTGGTGCTGCACGCGCAGCGCCGGGAAGCCGAGCGCGAGGCCGACGACGAAGCAGGCGATCGCCGCGATCGGCAGCACGACGAGGAACGGGCAGCCCGCCTTCAGCGCGATCGCCGCGATGTAGGCGCCGATGCCGAAGAACGCCGCCTGGCCGAGCGACATCTGGCCGGCGTAGCCGACGGTCAGGTTGAGGCCGAACGTCGCCATCAGGTAGACGCAGCACAGCGTCAGGAGGTAGACGTCGCTGCGCTTCAGCGCAGCGCCGCGAGCACCAGCGAGCGGCGAGCGACGACGACGAGCAGCGCGAGCTTGCACGGTCGGCGTTCATACCTTGCGCTCCTCGGACTTGCCGAGCAGGCCCTCGGGCCGGAACAGGATCACGAGCAGGAACAGCACGAGCGCCACGCCTTCCTTGTACGCCGGCGACACGTAGAAGCCGACGAGGTTCTCGAGGATGCCGATCAGCACGCCGCCGAGCAGCGCGCCGCGCGTCTGGTTGAAGCCGCCGATGATCGCGGCGAAGAACGCCTTCTGGCCGATCGAGTCGCCCATGTCGAACTTGGCGAGGTAGGTCGGCGTGACGAGCAGCGCGGCGACGACCGCGAGCACCGCATTGATCAGGAAGACGTAGAGCACCATGCGCTTGACGTCGATGCCGAGCACCTTCGCGGCCTCGGTGTTCTGCGCGACCGCCTGCATCGCGCGGCCGGTCACCGTCTTGTTGAGGAACATCTGCAGCCCGATGACGATGGCGCCGGCGAGCACCAGCGTGCCGATGTCGGCATACGAGACGTTGATGCCCGCGAGCGACGAACTGCCCCGCCGGGAACGGGCTCGGGAACGGATGCGCCTCGGCGCTGTAGCCCGCGCGCACGGCCGACTTGACGCGCGATCGACAGGCCCAGCGTCGCGATCACGAGCGGGATCACGCCGTGCTTGATCAGCGGATCGACGATCACGCGCTTGAAGCCGACGCCGAGCACGAGCATCGCGACGCACGCAGGTGAGCAGGAACGCGAGCCACAGCGGCGCGCCGAGCGCGATGAAGAACAGCATCGCAGAACGCCGGCAGCATCACGAACTCGCCCTGCGCGAAGTTGATCACGCCCGCCGCCTGCCACAGCAGCGTGAAGCCGAGCGCCGCGAGCGCGTAGATCGCGCCGGTCGCCGTGCCCGAGACGAGGAGCTGGACAAAGTCCCCCATGCCTTCTCCCCAACGCGCGCGTCGTGCGCTACTTTCCGCCGGCGGGCGGCAGCGTGTCGGTGACGACCTGCTTGCCGTTCTCGACCTTGACGAGGAAGCTCTCGCGGTCGAGGTCGCCCGTTGGCGTCGAACGACACGTCGAGCAGCACGCCCGGATAGTCCTTGACGGCGATCTTCGCGCCGTGCAGCGCCTTCGCGAACTCCTTGCCGTCGAACTTCTTGTTCTTCTCGGTGATGGCCTTGATCACGTACGGCGGCGCTGTAGCCCTTCATGCCGTTGTGGTCGCTCTTGTACTTGTATTCCTTCTGGAACTTGTCGTCGAACGCCTTGATCGCGGGCTGCGGCGCATCGGCGGTCAGGCCGACGTGCGCGATCGCGCCGTTGGCGGCGTCGCCGGCGAGCTCGATCACCTTCTGGCCGGTGAGCGTCGTCTCGCCGATGATCGGCTTGTCGTAGCCCTGCTTCTTGAGCTCGCGCAGCGCGCGCGCCGACTCTTCCTCGTTGGTGTACACGAACAGCGCGTCGGCGTTGGACTGCTTCGCCTTCAGCACCGCGCCCGAGAAGTCGACCTGGCCCGGATCGGTCGAGATGTCGGCGGCGACCTTGATGCCCTGCGCCTCGAGCGCCTTGATGATCGTGTCGCGTCCGCCCTTGCCGAAGTCGTTGTTGACCCACATCACCGCGACGGACTTCGCCTTGACGCTGTCCTTGAGGTACTTCGCGACCTTCGGCATCGCCGTCGACTGCGTGAACGACGTGCGGAAGACGTACGGGTTGCCCTGCTGCGTGATGTTCGCGGCTTCGCCGCCCGTGAAGTTGGGGATCTCGGCCTTCTTCGTCTCCGCCATGCTGACGATGATCGAGCCCGAGAACACCGGCCCCATGACCACGTAGGCGCCGTCGTCGACCGCCTTTTGCGTGAGCGCCTTGGCGATGCCGGGGTTGCTTTGCGTGTCGACCGAGATCACGTCGATCTTGCGCCCGAGAATGCCGCCGGCGGCGTTGATCTCCTTGAAGGCGAGCTTGACGCCGTTGTCGAAGTTGGTGCCGGCGGTGGCGCCGCCGCCGGAGAGCTCGACGATGCTGTAGATCTTGACCGGCGCCTGGGCAAGCCCGGCGAGCGGAACGGCGAGCGCCGTGGCCGCAACGAGCGCGCGAATGCTGCGGTTCATGTGTCTCTCCCCCTGTTGATGGCGGCCATGGGACGCCGTGGAGCACGATACTCCCTTGCCAAAACGAGCGTCAACGCGGGTGTCCATTCGGGCGCGACGCGGCACGTGAATTGTCGGCGCTGTTGATGTAGCCTGCGCATACAAGAAAGTCTGGAGGAAACCGGAATGACAATCCGCAACCGCGCGATCCGCGCGACGCTCGCCGTCGCGTTGCTGACGGGCATTGCGTCCTTGGATGCTGCGGCGCAAGCGTATCCCAATCACAGTATCCGCATGATCGTGCCGTATCCCGCCGGCGGCTCGGTGGATGTGCTCGGACGCGCGGTCGCGGACAAGCTCTCGGCGTCGCTCGGCCAGCCGGTCGTGCCGGACAATCGCCCGGGCGCGAACGGCTCGATCGCGCACCAGGCAGTCGCCACCGCCGCGCCCGACGGCTACACGATCGGCATGTCGGGCACTTCCCCGCTCGTATTGGCGCCGCACCAGATCAAGGACCTCCCGTACGACACCACGAAGGACTTCGCGTACCTCGCGTGTGCGGGCACGACGCCGTTCGTGATCGACGTGCACCCGTCGCTGCCGGTCAAGACGGTGCAGGAGCTCGTGGCGTATGCCAAGGCGAACCCGGGCAAGCTCAACTTCGGCTCGGCCGGGATGGGCAACTCCGCGCACCTGTCGGCGGAGCTCTTCAAGCGCGCGACGGGCATCGATATGGTCCACGTGCCTTACAAGGGCAACGCGCTCGCGATGCAGGACCTCGTCGCCGGCAACATCCAGGTGCTGTTCGACCCCGTGCAGACGTCCATTCCGCAGATCCAGGGCGGCAAGGTGCGTCCGCTCGCCGTCACGAGCAAGACGCGGTTCGCCGAGCTGCCAAACCTGCCGACGGTGGCGGAGTCGGGGTACCCGGGCTACGAGTTCGTCGTGTGGTACGCGTTCGTGGCGCCCGCGGCGACGCCCGCGCCGATCGTGGCGCGGCTCAACGCCGAGATCAACAAGGCGGTGGGCGATCCCGACATGAGGAAGAAGTTTGCAGCGCTCGGCGCGGATCTGACGGTATCGAAGCCTGACGAGTGCGGCGCGTTCGTGCGCAACGAGCTCGCCGTGTGGGGGAAGCTCATGGCGGAAGTCGGGATTCGAAAGGAGTAGCGCGTTGCGCGCCTCGCACGACGTCGTCGCCGAATGGGTCCACCTCCAGTACGCGGAGTCGTCGGCGTTTCGCGAGGTCTACGGATTCGCGAGCGCGCACGGCATGATCAACCTCGAAGGCATTCGTTACGTGCCGAAGGCGAGGCCATCGAAGACGCTCTTCGTGTACATGCATCCGGCATCGACGCTGCAACTCCTGCCGGTGCCCAAGGCCATGGCCGCGCGCGGCGCGCACGTGCTCTGCGCAGGCAGCCGGTACGCGCGCAACGACACGGCGCTCATCATGGAAAAGGTCGTGCTCGACTTCGGCGCCTACGTCCGTCACGCGAAGGAGGCGTGGGGATACGAGCACATCGTCCTCGCCGGGTGGTCGGGCGGCGGCTCGCTTTCGTTGCTGTACCAGGCGGAGGCTACGCGTCCCACCATCACGCACACGCCCGCAGGCGATGCGGTGGACCTGACGCGCGCGAACCTGATCCCCGCCGACGCGCTGACCTTCCAGGCGGCGCACGTGTCGCGCGCCGTGATGCTTGCGGAGATGATCGACCCGTCGGTTCGCAACGAAGACGATCCGGACGACCGCGACGTCGACCTCGACCTCTACGACCCGCGCAATCCGAACAAGCCGCCTTACACGGCCGAGTACGTCATGCAGTTTCGGGCCGCGCAGCTCGCGCGCCTTCGCCGCCGGACGGCGTGGGTGAAGGACACGCTCGCACGCTTGCGTGCGGCGGGCGGCGGCGAAGTCGAGCGCGGGTTCGTCACGCACCGTACGCTCGCCGATCCGCGCTTCCTCGACGCGACGATCGATCCGAACGACCGGCCGATCGGCGCGTGCTATCTCGGCAATCCGGAAACGGTGAACAGCGGGCCCGTCGGCATCGGACGTTTCTCGACGCTGCGGAGCTGGCTTTCGCAATGGTCGGTCGACGACACGAACGCGCACGGCGAGAAGTGCGCCGCACGCATACGCGCGCCGTTGCTGGCGATCGAGAATTCCGCCGACGACGCGGTGCCGCAGCCCCACACGCGCCGCGTCTTCGAGGCGGCGGCGAGCGCCGACAAGGATTTCCGCGTGATACGGGGTGCCACCCACTATTACGTCGGCCAGCCGGAGCTCATGCACCAGGCGATCGACATGACGTTCGAGTGGCTCGCCGCGCGCGGCTTGTACTAATAGCCCGTTAGATCGCGCTGCCGTCGATTCGCTGGATCACGACGGTGGCCGAGCGCGGCCTTCCGTCCGCCCGGTAGTCGGGCCAGTTGGAGTGGGCGCGCGGATTCGCGGGGTCGTTCGATTCGCCGCCGATCTCGCCGGGATGCTGGATGTTGACGAACGCGGTGCGCCCGTCGGGCGTGAACACGAGCCCCGTGATCTCGCATCCGACGGGACCCGTGAGGAATCGCCGGAACGCGCCGCTGCCCGGGTCGACGACGAGCAGCTGGTTGTTGCCGAAGCGCTCGAACGCGCCCTTGTTGAGGCGCGTCGGCGATATGTCCGTCATGACCCAGAGGCGCCCGGAAGGATCGAAGCGCACGCCGTCCGGATTGGCGAATGCATCGCCGGCGAAGCTGCCCTTGAGGCTCGCATCGCTTGCCGCGGGATCGCCCGCCAGCGCGAGGATGTCCCAGTGGAACGCAAGCGCGGCCGGATCGTCGTTCGCCTCGCGCCAACGCACGATGTGCCCCGTGAGATTGTTGGCGCGCGGATTCGCAGCATCGGGCGGCGGGCGGCCCGGCGCACCGCGCTCGGTGTTGTTGGTGAGGGTGACGACGACTTCGCGCGTCGCCTCGTTGACGGCGATCCACTCGGGCCGGTCCATCTTGGTGGCGCCCACGACGTCCGCGGCCATGCGCGTCTTCACGAGGACTTCCGCCTGGTCGCGAAAGCCGCGCTCGGCCGTAAGTCCGCGCTGCCCGTGCACGAGCGGCAGCCACTCGCCGGTGCCGTCGGCGTTGAACCGGGCAACGTGCAGCACGCCGTCGTCGAGGAGCGATGCATTGGCCGCGCGGTTCGTCGTGTCGACGCGGTCGCGGCTCACGAATTTGTAGATGTACTCGAACGCCTTGTCGTCGCCGGTGTAGATCGCGAGACGGCCGTCCGGCGCAAGCGACGGCGTCGCGCTCTCGTGGCAGCAGCGGCCGAGCGCCGTGCGCTTGACCGGCTTGGCCGCGGGCTCGTACGGGTCGATCTCGACGACCCAGCCTGCGCGATGCGATTCGTTCGGATGCTTCTCAAGATCGAATCGCTCGTCGCCGACCTCCCATCTCGCCCACGACTTCGACGGGATCAGGTCGCGCTTCATGAGATCGGTCTGCGCACCCGCCATGACGAAGCGGTCCTGGAAATTCTCTTCGCACGTGAGGTACGTGCCCCATGGCGTCCATCCGTGCGCGCACCCGGCGAACGTGCCGAGCGCTTCGCGGCCGGAGGGATCCTGCGCCGTCCTCATGAGATCGGACCCGGCGGCAGGCCCGCTGATCGCGCAAGGCGTGTCGGCGGTGATGCGCCGCGCGTATCGCGACGGGCGCACCACCCGCCAGCCGCTCGTCGTCCTCTCGACCTCGATGACCGAGACGCCCGAGGCGGCGATCGCCTTGGCGACCTTCGCCGCATTCCAGTTGGCGGTGCCGTCGGTGAAGAGGAGGCCGTTGCTCAGGTATTCGTGATTGATGGCGAGGAGGCCGCGCGACGAATTCGTGGAGCCGTACGGCAACGGGTAGTACTGCATGCCGTCGTGGTGCATGCCCGCCTGCAGCGCCTGCTCCTGCGCGCTGTTCGACGCGTCGAAGCGGAACGCCGGCGAGCCCGCTTCCGATCCCACGGGATCGCCCCACGCGAACAGGACGTCGGCGCGATAGCCCTCAGGCACGACGAGCGTGTCTTCGCGCGACAGCGCGATGGACTTGAACGCGGAGGGCGTGCGCGACGGCGTCGCACAGCCGAACAGCGCAGCGAGGGCGGCGGCGACGCCGCTGCCGAGGACCTGGCGCCGGGTGAAGCCCATGTCAGTTCCGAAGGGCCGCCCCGAGGAACTGACCCGCCCCCTCGGGGGGCAGCGACGCCGAGCGCAGCGAGGCTAGCGTGGGGGTCGTTAACTACCGCCCAACGTTCAGATACAGCCAGATCAGGGCCATGGCGCCGAGGATCGACATGATCCAGCCGGCGCGGTGGAAGCGGCCATCCGATGCCTTCCACAGCACGCCTCCGACGATGCCGCCCACGAGCGATCCACCGATGCCGAGCAGCGTCGTCATCCAGAAGCCCAGGTTGACCGCGCCGGGATAGAAGAAGCGCGCGAGCACGCCAACGATGAATCCGACGATGATCAAGCCGATGATGCTGAAGATGCCCATGGTGCGAACCTCCTTGCGCGACGGACGCGATGCTAGCACGCGTAAGCTCGCGTGCGCCTCGCGCGACTCATCGCCATGACCGCTCGTTCGATCGCCGCCTGCATGCTGCTCATGGTTTCCACTGGGCATGCGCTCGCCTCGAGCGCGTGCACCGCAACATCCGGCCGCGACACGCTGCCGCTCGTCGAGCTCTACACCTCGGAAGGCTGCGACAGCTGCCCGCCGGCCGATCGATGGCTTTCGTCCACTTTCCCGGTCGACGGCACCGCGGCTTCCGTGCTGGCATTCCACGTCGATTACTGGGACCGCCTCGGCTGGAAGGATCGCTTCGCTTCGCCCGAATACACGGCGCGTCAATACGCGTCGATGCGCGCGAACGGCGCAACCTTCGTCTACACCCCGCAGGTGCTCGTGCAGGGCCGCGATACCAGCGCCACCCAGCGTGCGTCGACGCTTGACGCTGCGCGAGCACGCGTGGCACGGGCGTCGATCTCGATGGACGGGTCTTCGGATGCCGGCGACCTGCGTGTGCGCGCCACCGTCGCGGACAAGGCGCTACGGCGCAACGCCCAGGTGTGGGTCGCGTATGCCGACAGCGGCCTCGTGTCCGACGTCCAGGCGGGCGAGAACCGCGGTGTGCAGCTGCATCACGACCACGTGGTGCGCGCGCTGTACGGTCCGTACGCGGTCGACGAGTCGGGCGAAGCGCGCGCGTCCGTGCCGATCGCGTCGCCGAAAGAACGCGGGCGCAACCGCGCGCTCGTGGCGTTCGTGCAGAACCGCACGAACGGGGAAGTGCTGCAAACGCTTACGTTGCGTTGCGCGGAGTAGTCGCCACGGCGGGCGCTGCGGGCGCATCCCACAGCGATTCGATCTGCTCCAGCGACCGGCCCTTGGTCTCGGGCACGCGGTGGTAGACCCACACGCCCCCGGCGACGCAGAAGATCGCGAAGAGCGCGAACGTCCCGGCCTCGCCGATGGCATCGACGAGCGTGATGAAGAATTCGCTCACGAGGAATGCCGCGCCCCAGTTCACCGCAGTGGCGACGGCGACCGCGCGCCCGCGCACGCGGCCCGGGAAGATCTCGTTGATCACGGTCCACACGACGGGCCCGAGCGAGAACGCGAACGACACGATGAACAGGATGAGCGCGACCAGGGTGACCATCCCCGCGGTCGGCGACATCGCCGGCGGTGCCGGCGGAGAAGAATGCGAGCCCGACGGCGGCAAGGCTCGCGCACATGCCGGCCAGCCCCGCAAGCAGCAGCGGGCGGCGCCCCAGCTTGTCGATGAACGCGACGGCGATCAGCGTCGCGACCACGTTCACCGCGCCGATGGCCCACGTCGTCGCCATCGTCTGCGCCTGCGGGCTCGAGAAGCCGGCGGCGGCGAAGATCCGGTCGGAGTAATAGATCACCGCATTGATGCCGGTGATCTGCTGGAACACGGCGAGCCCGATGCCGATCGTGAGCGGCCGGCGCCATGCCGGCGCGAACACTTCCGACCACGATGCGTTGGGCGGCTCGTCGCGCAGCGAGTCCTCGATGGACTTGAGGCGAACGTCGGGATCGACCCATGGCCGCGCGCGGACGATGCTGTCGCGCGCGCGATCGCGTTGGCCCATTCGCACGAGCCATCGCGGCGATTCCACCGCGGGAAGGATCGCGACCAGCAGCAGCAGCGCGGGAACTGCGGAGACGCCGAGCATGATGCGCCACTCCCGGTCGGACGCCAGCGCCTGGTCGATGAGATACGCGAGGAAGATGCCGATCGTGATCGCGAGCTGGTACGCCGACACGAAGCGGCCGCGGTGCTCGGCAGGCGCCAGCTCGGCGGCGTACAGGGGCGCCGCCACCGCAGCGACGCCGACGCCGAAGCCGACGACGAGCCGTCCCGCGACGAGAATCGTGACGTTCGGTGCGAACGCTTCCACGGCGGCGCCGGCCGCGAACAGCCCGGCAGCCGCGAGCAATGCGGTGCGCCGTCCGAGCCTGTCGGCAATCTCGCCACCCGCGAGAGAGCCGACGAGCGCGCCGAGCGTCACCCAGCTCGTGACGACCTCCAGGAGCGTCGGCGAAAGCTTGAGGCTGCGCTGGATGCCTTCGAGCGCGCCCGAGATGACGCCCTGGTCGTAGCCGAACAGCGCGCCCGACAGCAGCACGACGACGAGCACCAGCACGAGCGCCGGTGACCAGTTACCGGTTTGCTGTTGTCCTGCCGCCACGATCTCCCCTAGCTTGCGTCGCGGTGCCGCGCTCTCACCATCATCAAGACTTCGTCCGGATCGCGCTTCCACCAGTTGTCCGCGGAAAAGATCTCCACTTCATGCATGCCGCGGTAGCCCGCCGCTTCCATCCACGAGCGGATGAGCGGCAGGTCGATCACGCCGTCGCCCATCATGCCACGATCGTTCAGCAGATCGGTGGTCGGCACCAGCCAGTCGCAGATGTGATACGCGAGGAGCCGCGACGGCGTAGCGCCGCCCGCGCGCTCGATCTGCTGCTGCAGATCCGGGTCCCACCACACGTGATAGGCGTCGACGGCAATGCCCAATCCGCTGCCGAGCTCGTCGCACAGCGCGTTCGCGTGCGCCATCGTGTTGACGCACGCGCGGTCGGCCGCATACATGGGATGCAGCGGCTCGATGGCGAGCGGCATGCCGGCAGGGCGTGCGTACTCGAGGAGGTCGCCGATGCCGTCGCGCACCATCTCGCGCGCGCCGTGCATGTCCTTGCTCCGGATGATGCCGTCGCGATCCTTCGGCAAGCCACCGACGACGAGCACGAGGCACGGCGCGCCGAGCGTCAGCGCTTCGTCGACGGCGCGCTTGTTGTCGTCGAGCGCTGCGCGCCGCGATTCGCGGTCGACCGCGGGAAACATGCCGCCGCGGCAATACCCCGACAGGACGAGTCCGGCGTCGCGCATGCGCGAAGCGGATTGCTTGAGGCCGGCGCGGGCGACCTGGTCGCGCCACGGCGAAATGCCGCGAATGTTGTGACGGGCACAGCCGTCGATGATCGACGGCAAGTCCCACTGGGCACGAACCGTCGCGGTGTTGAGCGAGAGGAGGGCGGAGTCGGGCTCAGCCATCGCAGCCGTTCAGCGCGAGGAACGTCCTCATTCGCGCGGCTGCGAGATCCGCGTCGCGCAGCAATCCCGCCGCATCCGCGAGACGAAACAGTTCGGCGAGATGCAACACGCTGCGCGCGCCCTGCTGCCCGCCGACCATCGAGAAGTGCGACTGGTGGCCGTTGAGCCACGCCATGAACACGACGCCCGTCTTGTAGAAGCGCGTCGGCGCGGCGAATACGTGGCGCGACAGCGGAACCGTCGGCGCGAGGATGGCGTCGAACCGCGCGCGGTCGCCTTGCGCGAGCGCAGTCAGCGCCGCCGAGGCGGCAGGAGCGATCGCATCGAAGATGCCGAGCAGCGCGTCGGAGTGTCCGGACGCATCGCCGCCGATCAGCGCCGCGAAGTTGAAGTCGTCACCCGTGTACATGCGCACGCCGCGCGGAAGGCGGCGGCGCATCGCGATCTCCTTCTCGTCGTCGAGCAGCGATATCTTGATGCCGTCGATCTTGCCGGCGTGCCGCTCGATCACCGCCGAGCGCGGTATCCATCGCGCGCCAGTGGTCGCGGTCGCCCCAGTAGCCCGCGAGCGCCGGGTCGAACATCTCGCCGAGCCAGTGCAGGATCGACCGGCTCGCGGACTTGCGACAGGACGCGTCCATAGACCGTCGCGTAGTCCTCCGCCGAGCGCGCGCAGGCCGCCAGCGCGCGGCTCGCCATCAGGATGATGCGGCCGCCCGCGTTCTCGATCGCCGCGCATTGCTCTTCGTATGCCGCAACGACGCGGTCGATCGACATCGCAGCATCCGGCGCCAGGTGATCGGTGCCCGCGCCGCTGAACACGACGGCGCCCGGTGTTGCGCGAGCCTCGGCGACCGAGCGCCGGATGAGCTCGAGCGACGTCGGCCAATCGAGCCCCATGCCGCGCTGCGCGGTGTCCATGGCCTCGGCGACGGCGAAGCCCAGCGACCACAGGTGGCGGCGATACGCGAGCGTCGCGTCCCAGTCGATGGCCGCCGTCAGCCAGGGGTCGACGTTCGCGAGCGGGTCGGCAACGACGTGCGCCGCGGCGAACGCGACGCGATTCCATTGCGGCTTGCGATCCGGCACGGGCCACGAGCCCGCGGCGCGCATCGTGTACGGCGCCATGCCGCCGGCCAGCGACGGAAGTGCGAGCGTCGTCATGGCGACAGCGGCGGCACGTCCACCCAGCGGCGCTCCTTCCAGCTCTTCATGCCGAGCTCCGCAAGCTGCACGCCTTTGGCGCCCTCGAGCAGGTTCCACTGGAAGGGGCCGCCGCGCACCACGTGCTTGAGGAAAAGCTCCCACTCGACCTTGAACGCGTTGTCGTACGCGCGGTTCTCCGGCACGTCCTGCCAGGTATCGAAAAAATCGATCGTCTGCGGAATGTCGGGATTCCACACGGGCTTGGGCGTTGCCTGGCGCGACTGGATCTTGCACCCTGTCAGGCCCGCAACCGCGGAGCCATGCGTGCCGTCGACGTGGAACGTGACGAGGTCGTCGCGCCGCACGCGCGTGCACCACGAGCTGTTGATCTGGGCGACGATGCCGCCGTCGAGCTCGAACGTGGCGTACGCCGCGTCGTCGGCCGTCGCGTCGTACGGCTTGCCGTTCTCGTCCCAGCGCTTCGGGATGTGCGTCGCGCCGAGGCAGCTCACCGCCTTCACGTCGCCGAAGAGGTTGTCGAGCACGTAGCGCCAGTGGCACAGCATGTCGACGATGATGCCGCCGTCGTCCTCCTTGCGGTAGTTCCACGACGGCCGCTGCGCCGGCTGCCAGTCGCCTTCGAACACCCAGTAGCCGAACTCGCCGCGCACCGACAGGATGCGGCCGAAGAAGCCGGAGTCGACGAGCATCCTGAGCTTCAGGAGGCCCGGCAGCCACAGCTTGTCCTGCACGACGCCGTGACGCACCTTCGCGGCTTCGGCGCGGCGGTACAGGTCGAGCGCCTGCTCGACGGTCGGCGCCACGGGCTTTTCCGTGTAGATGTGCTTGCCCGCGGCAATCGCGTGCCGGATCAGCTCCGGCCGCAATCCCGTCGACGCCGAGTCGAAGTAGATCGCGTCTTCGGGGTTGGCGAGCGCGGCGTCGAGGTCGGTCGTCCAGCGCGCGACGCCGTGCGCTTTCGCGAGCGCCTCGACCTTCGCCGCGTTGCGGCCGACGAGGATCGGATCCGGCATGATGCGCGTGCCCGCGTCGAGCGCGACGCCGCCCTGCGCGCGTATCGCGTTGATCGACCGCACCAGGTGCTGGTTCGTGCCCATGCGTCCGGTGACGCCGTTCATGATGATGCCGAGGCGAATCGTTTCCATGAGCTTCAATTGTTACGTAGCGGTGCGCGTGCGCCGGAACAGGTTGCGGACGAAGTCGAGCTTCATCACGATCACCAGCACGATCGTGACCCACAGGACGGCGGAGATCGGCCGCGTGAAGAACGGCTCCAGGCTGCCGTCGGAGAGGACGAGCCCGCGGCGCAAACCCTTCTCCATCAGGTCGCCCAGCACCATGCCGAGCACGAGCGGCGCAACGGGATACTTGAAGCGTCGCAGCACGTAGCCGAGGACGCCGAAGCCCAGCATCACCCACACGTCGAAGAGGCGAGAGGCGATCGCGTACGAGCCGACGACGCACAGCACGAAGATGATCGGCAGGATCACCGCCTTCGGCACCATCAGCACCTTGATCAGGAGATTCGTCAGCGTCAGGCCGTAGATCAGGATGCCGATCGTCGCGTACATCATCATCGCGACGACGTCGTACACGAACGTCGGCGCCTCCGTCATGATCATGGGGCCCGGTCGCACGCCGTGGATCAGCATCGCGGCCATCAGCACCGCCGCCGGCGCCGATCCCGGGATGCCGAGCGTCAGCACGGGAATGACCGCACCCGGGACGCACGCGTTGTCGCCGGTCTCCGCTGCCATCAGCCCGTCGATCGAGCCCTTGCCGAACTTTTCCGGCTCCTTGCTCGCGCGCTTCGCGGCTGCATACGACGACCACGCGGCGACGTCCTCGCCGACGCCGGGCAGGATGCCGATGAACGTGCCGATCAGTCCCGACCGCACGATCGTGCGCCAGTAGCGCGTCACGTCGGCAAGCTTCGGGATCACGGAGTCGAAGGGATTGATCTTCACGGGCATTGCCTTTTCGCGCACCGCGGAAAGGAGTTCCGCGAAGCCGAATGCGCCGACGAGCGCCGGCACGAGGTTGAACCCACCGGCGAGGTCGCGGCTGCCGAAATTGAAGCGATCGAAGCCGTAGATCGCTTCCTGGCCGATGGACGCCGTGAAGATGCCGACGAGCCCCGCGATCCACCCCTTGAGCGGATCGCCGCCCGTGAGCGTGCCGGCGATGATCACGCCGAAGACCGCGAGCCAGAAGAACTCGTAGGCGCCGAACTTGAGCGCGAGGTCGCCGAGGATCGGCGTGAACCACGCGAGGAACACCATCCCGATCAGCGTTCCCAGGACCGATCCCGACGTGGCGATGCCCATCGCACGGCCCGCGAGTCCCTGCTTCGCGAGCGCGTGTCCGTCGAGGCACGACGCCGCGGATGCGGGCGTTCCCGGAATGTTCAGCAGGATCGCGGAGCGCGAGCCGCCGTAGATCGCGCCGACGTACGTGCAGATGAGCACGAGCAGCGCCTGGTTCGACGGCATCTTGATCGTGAGCGTCGTCATGAGCGCAACGCCCATCGTCGCCGTGAGGCCGGGCAGCGCGCCGATGATCACGCCGACGAGCGAGGACAGCAGCATGAGACCGATCGAGAAGCGGATCGGCGAACGACGCGAGCGAATGCCCGAATGCGACGAGGCCTTCCATCAAGGCAAGCGCACGAAGAACAGCTTCTCGAACACGAGCGACACGACGACCGCCGTCGCGATGCCGCACGTGAGCGCGAGGATCAGGTCGCCGCGCGTGGTGCCTGTGCGTCCGCCGCTTAAGCGGTCGGCCCGACGGAACACGAACACGTACACGGAAACGAACAATGCGGTGCCGAGCCAGAACGGCAGGCCGTGCCCGACGAGCAGCAGCGCGTAGGCGAAGAACATCGCGGCGGCGAGCACGAACTGCGACTTCGGGGCGTACACGGTGTCGTCTTCCTCGGCCGCATGCCATCCCGCGACGCGCGCCCGCGTAAGCGAGCGCCACGCGAGAATGCCGCCGAGGAGCGCAAGCATGAGCCCGATGACGCCGGGCCACAGCCCGGGGGCCGTGAAGAGCTCCGCCCCCTGCTGCGCCAGGCGGTCCATGCGCCAGGACTCGAACACGATGATCGCGCCGACCGCGATCCAGACGAACGCGCCGCGCAGGTCCGTGCGCGGCGCGACCGGATGAGCCGTGTCCGCCACCGTCAGTCCCGAAGGGCCGCCCCGAGGGACTGACTGCGCCCCCTCGGGGGCAGCGAGCGGCGCCCTTGCTGTTGCCGCGAGCGTGGGGGTCCATCTATTGTGGACGCGCGATGCCCACCGTATCCGGCGACACCTTGGCCTTGCCGCCGTCGAACTGCATCCACGCATTGGCTTGCACAGCAGGCATCACCGCGCGTTGTGCCTCGGCGCCCGCGATGGGCGCGAACTGCGCGCCGCGGCTCGTCGCGTATTCCTTGAGCGTCTTCGAGTTGGCGATGCTGTCGGCCCACACCTTCTCGACGGTCGCGATCACTTCCGGCGGCACCGACTTCGGAATGAAGATGCCGAAGTAGTTCGCGGGCGCCTTGAAGCCGGGCAGCGTCTTGGTCAGCGGCTCGATCGTGCCGTACCCGTCGAGCTCGATGGCCTTGTCGCCGACGACCGCGAGTGCGCGCAGCTTCTTGCCGCGGATCATTTCCGCTTCCTCGACCGTGAGCTGCGTGGTGGCCTCGGTTTCGCCGGCGACCGTTGCCACGACCGCGGGATTGCCGCCGTCGTACGTCACGTGCTTGTACTTCGTTCCCGTCGCCTTCGCGATCGCTTCCATCGCGGTGTGGCCGCTCGAGTTCACACCTGCGGTGCCGACGCTGACCTGGCCCGGCTTCGCCTTCAGGGCGTCGATGAACTCCGCCGCGGTCTTGTACGGGGTGGCCGGGTTCACTGCGAGGGTCGACACGTTGGCGACGTTGAGGAACAGCGCCCAGTCGCCGATGCCCGTGTCGAGCATGCCCAGCACCTTGTACGTCCCGAGGTCCTGCGCCGCGCCGGCGGTCCACGTGTAGCCGTCCTTCGCCGCTTCGAGCGCGTTCTTCGTGCCGATGGATCCCGAGGCACCCGGCTGGTTGACGATCACGACTTTCTGTCCGAGCGCCTTCTCGATCTCGGCGGCGGTGACGCGCGTGACCTGGTCGGTCGACCCGCCGGCAGCCCACGGCACGATGATCGTGATCGGCTTGGTCGGCTTCCAGGTGGCCTGCGCGCAGACGGCGGGCGCGGCGATCGCAAGAGCAACCCCGGCCGCGGCCGCAAGGGCGCGGATGACGATGAGCATGGCAACTCCTCCTTCGTTGTGCGGCTGTTTGAGTTTGGATCGTACGTGAGACTACACGTTTCATTGTCGACGAATTGGCGACTGCTTGTACAGCCAGTCATCCTTTGCGCCACCACTACCTCGAGCTCGCGGCGGGCGCGTACATGAGGTCGATCACCGGCGGCGCCTCGCGCGCGACGAGCAGCGCGCGCGCATCCGGGCTGACCGCGAGCGAGAGGCCGAGCGCAGTGGGCACGAAGCCGCTGCGCCACGTGATCGCCTGCCGCGCGAGATCGTAGCGAACGACTTCGGGCGGCTGTGCGATGGTGCGATACCACACGGCGTCGGGCGTCAGCAGCCAGTCGAAGCGGTTCGCCTCGTCGATCGCGGGACCGATGGGCGCGCACCGCAGCGACGCGAGGTCGCACAGCGTGAGGCCGGGCAGGCTCGGCTGCATGAATGCAACCTTGTCGCCGGCGACCTGGTATTCGCTCACCAGGGGCCAGGGCAGGCGCTCGGGCGTGCCGGCCGGCGTGCTCGCGCGCATGAGGCGCGCCGCGTTACCCGAGAGCTCACCGACGACGAGCGCGCCGTCCGCCGACTCGCGCACGTCGAACACGTGCGTGCCGAGCGCGCCCAGCAACTCGGTGCGCCCGGTGTCCGCATCCGCGCGGACGGCCTGCTGCACGCGCTCGCCGTCCTCGCGGCGGGTGAGCCGCACGGCGTGCACGAAGCGGCCGTCGCGGGACCAGTGCGGACGCATGTACGCGAAGTCGTCCGCACCGAGGATGCGCCTCGGCGCGCCGCCGATGGCCGCGACATAGACGGCGCTGGCGCCGTCGCGGTTGGAGACGAAGAGCACGCGCGTGCCGTCGGGCGAGAACTCGGCCTGGTTCGTGTAGCGCGTCGACGGCCACAGCTCGCGCGGCTTGGCGGCGGCGTCGCGTAGGGTCGATCAGGAACAGGTTCGCCGAGTACGTCGCGTTCTCGAACACCACGTTGCCGGCCCGGTCGACGTCCACGCTGCGTGCGCCGCGTGCGCCGACCATGGTCGCCGCGCGCGTGGCGAGATCGAGTCGGTTGAGCGCCCGCTGTCCGAACCAGTCCGCGCCGACGAGCAGGGGCCCCTGCACGCCGAGCCACGCGAGGCCATAGGACAGGCCGCGTGGCGAGCCGGTGTTGCGGGCTTCGGCGCCTTCCGCGAGGCCGATCGTCCACACTTCGCGGCTCGACTGCGTGCCCCGCAGGAACGCGACGGTCCGCCCGTCGGGCGAAAATCGGGGCGACACGTCGTTGCCTGCGTCCGGTGCCGGCTGCGTCAGCACGCGCTCGCTTCCGGTCGCGAGGTCGCGCGCGACGAGCCCCGCGGGAAACTGCGGCCTGATCGTGCCCGCATAGACGAGCGTGCGCCCGTCCGGCGAAAGATCGAAGCGGCCCTGCGGCGATCGGGTGCAGTCGACGAGACGCTCACGCTTTTGCGTTCGCAAGTCGAGCGACGCGATCTCGCATTCGCCGTCCTCCGCCGCCCTGCGATAGAACGCGAGGCGCTGGCCGTCCGGAAAGAAGACGGGGCCGGTGCTGACGTAGTCCTTCTCGCCGATCACGATGCGTTGCGCCGAGTGCACGTCGCGCACGATCACACGCGCCGTGTCGCCCTCGACCGTGCCGAACGCGACACGCGTGCCGTCCGGCGAGAAGCGCGGCAGCACCTCGAGCTCGGGCCCCGAGGAGAAGGGCTCCGCGCCGGCGAGCTGGTGCGTGAGCGCGGCGGCGCTGGGCTCGGGTTCGGCGGTGCCGTGCCATGCAAGCACGCCCGCGACGACTGCCGCTGCGGCAACGAGAGCGGCGAGTGCGCGTGCGCGTACGCGAAATCCGGCGTGGGGGCGCTGCGGCAGTGTCGCCCGGCGCGCCAATGGGCGCGACGAGCCGGTACCCGACCTTCGGCAAGGTCTCGATGTAGCGGGCGTCGCGCGCGTCGTCCCGCAGCACGCCGCGGAGGTCGGCGATGACGCGCGAGAGCACTTCGTCGTTCACCATCCGCCGCGGCCAGGCGTCGGCGATCAGCGCTTCGCGGGTGACGACCTCGCCCGGCGCCGCGGCCAGGCGCAGCAGCACGTCCATGAGCCGCGGCTTGACGCGCACGACCTCGCGCGCGATCAGGATCTCGTTGGACGCCGGCCGGACCTCGACCTCGCCGAGCCTGAACGGCGGGCGGTCGCGCAATGCGGCGTCAGGCACGGCAGGGAGGAAAAAGGGAGGTGGAAATCACGACTCGGATAAAAGGCGACGGCACGCTCGACGCGCCATCATCCTCGCAAAGGGAGCAGTTCGCATGTCGAGATTCCTTGCAGCGCTCGTAATCGCCGTCGCCCTCGCCGGACCGGCCGCCGCGCAGTCCACCTGCGCATACCGCCTGTTCGTCAGCAACTATTTCGTCACGGTACGGGTGTTCGACGCCTGCACCGGTGAATACCTGCGCGACCTCGATGCGCCCACCCGCATCCGCGGGGCGCAAGCGGTGAAGCTCGGGCCGGACGGGCTCATCTACGTCACGAGCGAGATGTCGCAGCAGATCCTCAGGTACCGCAACGACACGCTCGATTTCGTCGACGTGTTCGCCACGATTCCGGGGATCGACCCGACCGGGTTTGCATTCGCGCCCAACGGCGACGTCTACGTTGCCGGGTTCAAGACCGACCAGGTCCGGCGCCTGTCCGCGGCGGGTGCCGCCATCGACATTCCGGTGCCGGCGGGCACCGCGGGGCTCGACGGTCCCGACAACGGGATTGCCTTCGGACCCGACGGCAACCTGTACGTGCCGGGCTACAACTCGAGCAACGTGATCAGGCACGACCCGCGCACCGGGGCGACGACCACCGTGGTTGCGCGCGGCACGCAAGGATTGTTCAACACGCGCGGATTGCTGGCCGACCGCAACGGCGGCGGCATGTACATCACGGGCGAAGGGTCGGGGCAACTCCTGCGCCTCGACTTCGCCACGGGCCAGGTGAGCCTGCTCACCAACGCGCTGACCGGCCCGACGGGCATCGACTACGCGCCCGACGGCTCTCTTCTCATCCTCGAGGGCAACGGGGTGCGCAAGTTCAATGCGGCGACGGGCGCCCGGATCGGTGACCTCGTGCCGGCATCGTCCGGCCGCATCGAGTTCGGGACGTATCTCGCCGTGATCGCGAAGCCCCTGCCGCCCAAGGCGACGGTGATCGAGTATTACAACGCCACACTCGACCACTACTTCGTCAGCGCGCTTGCCGCCGATATCGCGGCCCTCGATTCCGGAGCGTTGAAGGGATGGGCGCGCACCGGCCTCACGTTCAACGCGTACCTCGAGGCCGCGGCGGGGGCGAGTCCGGTGTGCCGGTTCTACCTTCCGCCTTCGAGCGGAGATTCGCACTTCTATTCCGCGTCGCCGGCCGAGTGCGCGGACGTGCGCGCGAAGTTCCCCTCGTTCGTGTACGAAGCGTCCGACGTCATGTTCGTCGCGCTGCCCGATCTTACGTCGGGCCAGTGCCCGCCGGACACGCAGAAGGTGTACCGGCTCTGGAACAACCGCGCCGACTCGAACCACCGATACACGACGGATGCGGGGGTGAAAGCTGCGATGCTCGCGCGCGGCTACATCGCGGAAGGGTACGGTCCCGACGCCACGATCATGTGCGCGGCAGTCTGATCTTCACTTGCGATGTTCGCCGACCCTTACGATCTTCATCGTATTGGTCCCGCCCGGCTTGCCCATCGGCTCGCCGATCGTGAGCACCACGAGGTCGCCGTCGCGCACCTCGCCCTTCGAGACCAGCAGCGCCTCGGCCGCGAGCAGGACCGCGTCGCGGTCCGTGCTTTGCTCGAGGAACAGCGTCTGCACCCCGCGGTAGAGCGCCATCTTGCGCTGCGACTCGATCTTCGGGGTCAGCGCGAAGATGGGGCAGCCGGGGTTGTGACGCGACATCCACAACGCCGTCGACCCTGAATCGGTCAACGAGGCGATCGCCTTGACCTTGAGATGGAATGCGGTGAAGAGCGCGGCCATCGCGATCGACTGGTCCACGCGCGTGAACGTGCGATTGAGGAAGTCGCGGTCGAGCTCCACGGGATCGGACTTCTCCGCCTCCACGCAGATCTGCGCCATGTTCTCGACGACCTCGACCGGATACTTGCCTGCGGCGGTCTCCGCCGACAGCATGACCGCATCGGTGCCGTCGAGGACCGCGTTGGCGACGTCCGGACACTTCCGCGCGCGTCGGGACCGGCGCGTGGATCATCGACTCCATCATCTGCGTGGCGGTGATCGTGAGCTTGTTGCGCTCGCGCGCGATCTTCAGCATGCGCTTCTGCAGGCCCGGCACGGCGGCGTTGCCGACCTCGACCGCGAGATCGCCGCGGGCGACCATGATGCCGTCGGAGGCGTCGATGATCTCGTCGAGCGCGGTGATCGCCTCCGCGCGCTCGATCTTCGCGATCAGCAACCCGCGGCCGCCGGCGGCGCGCAGCAGCTGCCGGCCCATGTACATGTCTTCCTTGTTCTTGGGAAACGACACGGCGAGATAGTCGGCCTCGAGCAGCGCGGCCGTCTTCACGTCGTCCATGTCCTTGGTCGTCAGCGCCTGCGCGGTCAGGCCGCCGCCCATGCGGTTGATGCCCTTGTTGTTGGACAGGATGCCGCCCATCACGACGCGCGTGCGGATGCGCGGCCCGTCGACCGCCTCCACGTGCAGCCGGATCAGGCCGTCGTCGAGCAGGAGCACCGCGCCGGGCGACACGTCGCGCGGCAGCTCCTTGTAATCGAGGCCGACCTTCGTGTCGTCCCCAAGCTCGCATTCGGCGTCGAGGATGAAGTCCTGGCCTGGCTGGAGGTCGACGCGTCCCTTCTCGAACTTGCCGACGCGTATCTTCGGCCCCTGCAGGTCCGCCATGATGCCGACTTCGCGCCCGAGCTTCTGCGCACATTCGCGTATGAGGCGCGCGCGCTCGATGTGGTCGGCCGCGATGCCGTGCGAGAAGTTGAGCCGTACCACGTCCACGCCTGCGGCGAGCATGCGCGACATGACGGCGGGCGAGCTGCACGCGGGGCCCAGCGTTGCGACGATCTTGGTGTTGCGCGACACGATGGAAAGCCTTGAAGCATTGAGGATAGGCGGCGAATGTTACGGCAAATCGCTAGAATGCAGAACGCCGGGATACCCAAGCGGCGCCAAATCACAGGTCGGGGAGACCACATGACACGCATGCTCATCGCGCTCGCTGCGCTGCTGTCGATGGCCGCGCACGCCTATGACGGCCCGGTCGACAAGAAGACGTTCGCGTTGCCCGCCTACACGACGGTCGGCGGCAAGGCGCTCAAGGACGTCAAGGTCGGCTACGAGACGTACGGCAAGCTCAACGCGGCCGGCGACAACGCGATCTTCGTTCCGCACTTCTTCAGCGGCACCTCGCACGCGGCCGGAAAATACGCGCCCTCCGACGCGGCGCCCGGCTACTGGGACCCGATCATCGGCGCCGGCCGGCCCATCGACACCGACAGGTTCTTCGTCGTCAGCGCCGACGCGCTCGCCAACCTCAACGTCAAGGATCCGAAGGTCGTCACGACGGGACCTGCGAGCATCGACCCCGCCACCGGCAAGCCGTACGGCATGACGTTCCCGGTGGTCTCGTATCGCGACACCGTGCGCGTGCACAAGGCGCTGCTCGACTCGCTCGGCGTGAAGAAGCTGCATGCGGTCGCCGGGGCGTCCGGAGGATCGATCCAGGCGATGGAGTGGGCGGCCCTGTATCCGGACTTCGTTCCGCGCGTCGTGCACGTGATCGGCCCGGGCTTCGACATCCATCCGTACGTGATCGAGATCATCAACATGTGGACGACGCCGATCATGCTCGACGCGAGGTGGAAGGGCGGCGACTACTACGGCCGGGAGGAGCCCCTCGACGGCGTCGCGGTCGCGCTCGAAAACGTCACGATCACGACACGCGCGCCCGGATGGGCGGAGAAGACGTTCGGCTACAAGTGGGCCGACGCCGCGAAGAATCCGGCGGACGCGATGTTCAACCCGTTCGCGATCGAGGACACGATCGGCAAGGCGGGCCAGGCGCGCGCGAAGACGACCGATGCCAATTCGTTCATCTACACGAGCAAGGCGAACCAGCTCTATCGGCTGACCGACGACGAGGTCAAGGGCATCAAGGCAAAGATCCTGTTCGTCCCGGCGTCGTCCGACGGCATCTTCCCGCCCGAGCTGTCGCAACGCGCCGCGGCGCGCTTCAAGGCGCAGGGCGGGACGGCCGAAGTCGCGATCATCGACGGCGACGGCGGCCATCTCGACGGCGTGTTCAACGTCGCCAAGCAGGGCGAGGCGATTCGCGCCTTCCTCGCGAAATAATCAGGCGCGCGCTTCGAGCGCCGCCACGGCGGGCAGCGTCTTGCCTTCGAGGAACTCGAGGAAGGCGCCGCCGCCCGTCGAGATGTAGCTGATGCGGTCGGCGAGACCGAACTTCGCGATGGCCGCGAGCGTGTCGCCGCCGCCGGCGATCGAGAAGGCCTTGCTGTCGGCGATCGCGTGGGCGATCTCGCGCGTGCCGCCGGCGAAGGCGTCGAACTCGAACACGCCGACCGGGCCGTTCCACACGATCGTGCCGGCACGCGCGATGATCGTCTTCAGCATGGCGACCGAGGTGGGGCCCACGTCCAGGATGAGATCGTCGGGCTCCACGTTCTCGATCGCCTTCAGCGTGGGCTTCGCACTTTCCTTGAACTCCTTGGCGACGACCGCATCGACCGGCACGGGCACCTTGCCCGGGTACTCGTCGAGAATCGCTTTCGCTTCGCCGACGAGGTCGGCCTCCGCAAGCGAGCTGCCGATGTTGCCGCCCGCAGCGAGGATGAACGTATTGGCAATGCCGCCGCCGACGATCAGCGCATCGACTCTGGCCGCCAGCGCGCGCAGGATGGTGAGCTTGGTCGACACCTTCGATCCCGCCACGATGGCCACGAGCGGTCGTGCGGGCGACGCGAGCGCGCGCCCGAGCGCGTCGAGCTCCGCCGCCATCAGCGGACCGGCGCACGCTTCCTTCGCATACTTCGCGATGCCGTGCGTCGTCGCTTCGGCGCGATGCGCCGTTCCGAACGCGTCGTTGACGTAGACGTCGCACAGCGCGGCCATCTTGCGCGCGAGGTCGTCGCTGTCCTTCTTCTCGCCCTTGTTCATGCGGCAGTTCTCGAGCAGCACGACCTGCCCGGGCGCGAGCGCGTCGCGCCACGACCCGCCGTCGACCCAATCGCGCACCAGGGGCACCGGCCGGCCCAGCAATTCCGACAACCGCTTCGCTATGGGCGCGAGCGAATCCTCCGCCTTCCATTCGCCCTCGGTCGGACGGCCGAGATGCGACGTGACCATGACCGCCGCGCCGCGGTCGAGGGCGTCCGCGATCGCCGGAACCGACGCGCGGATGCGCGTGTCGTCGGTGATGTTCCCGGCGTCGCCCTGCGGGACGTTGAGGTCCGCGCGGATGAACACCTTCCTGCCGCGCACATCGACGTCGGAGAGTCGCTTGAATTTCACGGCGGCCGACTCGCTATCCTGCGATCACGCGGGCCATCTCGAGCACCTTGCACGAGTAGCCCCACTCGTTGTCGTACCACGCGACGACCTTGACGAACGTGTCGTCGAGCGCGATGCCGGCATCGGCGTCGAACACCGACGTGCGCGACTCGCCGCGGAAATCGGTGGCGACCACCTTGTCCTCGGTGTACCCCAGCACGCCCTTCATCGGGCCGTCGGCCGCGGCTTTCATCGCGGCGCAGATCTCGCTCGTACGTCGCGGGCTTCACGAGTTCGACGGTCAGGTCGACCACGGACACGTCGGACGTGGGAATGCGGAACGACATGCCGGTGAGCTTCTTGTTGAGCTCGGGGATGACCTTGCCCACGGCCTTCGCCGCGCCCGTGGAGGACGGAATGATGTTCTCGAGGATGCCGCGGCCGCCGCGCCAGTCCTTGTTCGAGGGCCCGTCGACGGTCTTCTGCGTCGCCGTCGCGGCGTGCACCGTGGTCATGAGGCCGCGCTTGATGCCCCACGTGTCGTTCAGCACCTTGGCCACGGGCGCGAGGCAGTTCGTCGTGCACGAGGCGTTGCTGATGACTTTCTCGCCGGCGTACTTCGTGTGGTTGACGCCGAACACGAACATCGGCGTGTCGTCCTTCGACGGCGCCGACATGATCACCTTCTTCGCACCCGCGGCGAGATGCTTCTCGGCCGTTTCCTTGGTGAGGAACAGGCCCGTCGATTCGACCACGACGTCGGCGCCGATGTCGCCCCATTTGAGCTCCGCCGGATCCTTGAGGGCGGTGAGCCGGATGCGCTTGCCGTTGACGATCAGCGTGCTGCCGTCGACCGCGATCGTTCCCTTGAATCGGCCGTGCACCGAATCGTATTGCAGCATGTAAGCGAGGTAATCCGGCTCGAGGAGGTCGTTGATGCCGACCACCTCGACGTCCGGAAAGTCGCGCACCGCGGCGCGGAACACCATGCGGCCGATGCGGCCGAACCCGTTGATGCCTACCTTGATCGCCATGTGAAAGCTCCTGTCTTCCGTTCCATTTTCAATGCAGCGCGTGCGGATCGCCGCCCGCGGCCATGAGCCGCGGAAGGTCGTGCCATCCGTAACCCGCCTCGATGAGATCCATGCCGTCCCACGTGAAGGGCTGCTCCAGCACCAGCTCGCCGCCGAGGCCTTCGTAGAACGCGCGCGCGGCCTTGTTCGACGCGATCACCCACGCGATCATCCCCGTCGCGCCGTGCGAGCGCTGGGCGCCTGCCACTGCGGCGACCAACCGCTTGCCCACGCCGGCGCGCTGCGCATGCTGCACGAGATAGATGCCCGTGAGCTCGGCGTCGAAGCCCAGTTGGGCTTCGGGCTTCATCATGCCGGACGCGAAGCCCACGACGCGGGCGTCGGCCTCGGCCACGAACGTGTTCGTCGTGTTGGGCGCTGCGGTGAGGACTTTCTCCCACAGCGTCGCGCTGTCCTCGACTTTCATGGCATCGAGGTAGCTGTCGGGAATGATGCCGCGGTACGTCGTGCGCCAGGCGTTCACGCGCACGTCTGCGATGGCGGGCGCGTCGGCAGGCGTCGCGAGACGGATGCGCGCCTCCGTCACAACACGCCTTTCACCGCCTTCACCACGTTGTCGACCGTGAATCCGAAGTGCTTGAACAGCACCGGCGCGGGCGCCGACTCCCCGAAGGTGTCGATGCCCACGACCGCGCCGTGCGGGTCGTCTTCGGCGCCGACGTACCGGCGCCAGAACGCCGTGACGCCCGCCTCGACGGCGACGCGCGGCACGCCCGCCGGCAGCACCGACGCGCGGTACGCGGCGTCCTGCCGCTCGAAGACGCTGGTGCAGGGCATGGACACGACGCGGACGGCGACGCCTTCCTTCGCGAGCGCGTCGCGCGCGCCGAGCGCGAGCGACACTTCCGATCCCGTCGCGAGGATCACGGCGCGCGCGCCGGTCGACGATGGGTCGAAGTCGGCGAGCACGTAGCCGCCGCGCGCAATGGCGTCGACGGTCGAAGGCGTGCGCGCGACGAATGCGCAGTTCTGGCGCGTGAACAGCAGGCACGACGGCCCGTGCCGGCGCTCGATGGCGGCGGCCCACGCCACTGCGGATTCGACGGTGTCGCACGGGCGCCACACGTCCATGCCCGGAATGAGGCGCAGGCTCGACGCGTGCTCGACGGACTGGTGCGTGGGACCGTCCTCGCCGAGGCCGATCGAATCGTGCGTGTACACGAAGATCGAGCGCAGCTTCATGAGCGACGCCATGCGCAGCGCGTTGCGCGCGTAATCGGAGAACGTGAGGAACGTGCCGACGTACGGGATGTAGCCGCCGTGCAGCGCGAGGCCGTTGGCGATCGCGCTCATCCCGAATTCGCGCACGCCGAAATTGACGTAGTTGCCGAGCGTTCCCGCAGCGACGATCCTGCTGCCGGACCAGTTCGTGAACACGGAGCCCGTGAGATCCGCGGAGCCGCCGATCATCTCGGGCAGCACTTTGGCGTACGCCTCGATCGCCTGCTGCGACGCCTTGCGCGTGGCGACGGTCTCCGCTTTGGCGGCCTGCGCCGCCACGAACTGCGACACGCTCGCGGCGAACGTCGTCGGCAGGTCGCCTGCGATGCGCCGCATGAATTCCGCCGCGCGGTCGGGATAGGCCGCGCGATACGCCGCGAACTTCGCATCCCACGACGACTCGAGGTCCGCGCCGCGGTCGCGCGCGTTCCACCGAGCGTAGATTTCCTGCGGGATCTCGAACGGAGGATGCGTCCAGTCCAGTGCGGCACGGGTGGCGGCCACTTCCTTCTCGCCGAGCGCTGCGCCGTGCACGTGCTCGGTGCCCGCCTTGGTGGGCGCGCCCTTGCCGATGATCGTCTTGCAGCAGAGGAGCGACGGCCTGTCGGTCACGGCGTGCGCCGCCTCGATCGCGGCGTCGACGGCGTCGACGTCGTGTCCGTCGATGTCGGGGATCACGTGCCAGCCGTACGCTTCGAAGCGCTTCGGCGTGTCGTCGGTGAGCCAGCCCTGCACGTGGCCGTCGATGCTGATGCCGTTGTCGTCGTAGAACGCGACGAGCTTGCCGAGCTTCCACGTTCCGGCGAGCGACGCGGCTTCGTGCGAGATGCCTTCCATCATGCAGCCGTCGCCCATGAACACGTACGTGCGATGGTCGACGATCGCATGGCCCGGGCGCGTTGAACGCTTCGGCAAGCAGCGCTTCGGCGAGCGCCATGCCCACGGCGTTCGCGAAGCCCTGGCCGAGCGGGCCCGTCGTCGTCTCCACACCCGGCGTCACGCCGACTTCCGGATGGCCGGGTGTCTTCGAGTGCAGTTGGCGGAAGTTGCGGAGCTCGCCGATCGGAAGGTCGTATCCCGACAGATGCAGCAGCGCGTACTGAAGCATCGAGCCGTGGCCGTTGGACAGCACGAAGCGGTCGCGGTCCGGCCAATGCGGATTCGCAGGGTTGTGGCGCAGGTGACGATGCCAGAGCGCCACCGAGATGTCGGCCATCCCCATGGGCATGCCGGGATGTCCGGACTTCGCGGCCTCGACCGCATCCATTGCCAGTGCGCGGATCGCGTTGGCAAGCTCGGTGTCGGTAGCGCGTGCGGCCGTGGATGCGGTCATGTCGGATGAATGCGATTGAAGCACCGACGCGCGTACGAATCGCGCGGCGGCGCACTTGAAGAAAGGACTTTCACCCCAAATTATCGCGCGGTGGAGTGGTGTTGTGCAATAATTCCATGTTTACTCGCGCAGATTCGTCCTCGGGCGGCGCGGACCTTTCATCCATTATCTTGGGAGTGGCAAGCAGATGGACGGTATCCATCTCCTGGGCGAATGGTACGGCTGCCCCGCCGATACGCCGGCGTTCACACGCGCCGACGTGCTGCGCGATGTTTGCGTCAGCGCGGCACGCAATGCAGGCCTGACCGTCGTCGGAGACCGCTTCTTCCAGTTCGAGCCGCAGGGCGTCACCGGCACGGTGCTGCTCGCGGAGTCGCACATTGCCATCCACACGTGGCCCGAGGCCCGCTTCGTCACGGTGGACGTCTACGTGTGCAACTACACGACCGACAACACCGACAAGGCGGAGAAGGTGTTCCGCGAGCTCGAGGTCGCCCTGCGGCCGGAGCGCACCCAGTTCCAGGCGATCCATCGCGGCGGGCTCGATGCCTGACAGGCAGGACGGCGAGGTGCCCGCCGGCTACATCGCGCCGGGCGCCATGACGGAATTCCTCACCGACGACTGGGGCTTCTTCGTGCGCTCGTCGCGCCAGTACGAGCGATTCACGTCGCCGTTCCAGACCGTCGAAGTGCACGACACCGTGCCCTTCGGCAAGCTTTTCAGGCTCGACGGCTGCTTCATGACGTCGGAGAAGGACGAGTTCTTCTACCACGAGAATCTCGTGCACGTCGCCGCGGTGGCGCATCCGCAGCCCGAGCGTGCGCTCATCATCGGCGGCGGCGACGGCGGCTCGGCGGAGGAGATCCTCAAGCACCCGTCGATCAGGTCGGTGACGCTCGCCGAGATCGATCTCGCGGTCGTCGACATCTCGCGCAAGTACCTGCAGGCGGTCCACCGCGGCGCGCTCGACGATCCGCGGCTCACGCTGCGCATCGAGGACGGTTTCGCGTACGTGCGCAACGGCACCGACACGTTCGATCTCATCGTGCTGGACCTCACGGATCCCGGCGGACCGTCGAAGCCCCTGTATACGCCGGAGTTCTACCGTGCATGCGCCGCGAGGCTGTCGCCGATGGGCGCGCTCACGCTGCACATCGCAAGCCCGGTCGCGCATCCGGAGCGCATTCGCGCCACGCTTGCGAATCTTCGCAGCGCCTTCGCGATCGTGTGCCCGTATCTCACGTCGGTGCCGCTTTACGGCGGACTGTGGATGATGGCGTGCTGCTCGGCGCTCCTCGATCCGCGCACGATGACGCCGCGCGAGGTGGAGCGCCGCATCGCGCAGCGCGACCTCGGCGACTTGCAGTTCTACAACGGCGACACCCACCGCGCATCGTTCGCCCTTCCGAACTTCGTGCGCGCGCTCGTCTCGTAGCGTTTCGTTACATCCTCTGCGGCGCATCGCCGCGTCAGCGCCGACGAACGGCCGTAGGACGAATCCGCACGGTATGTCGCGGCGTCCCCCCGAGCGTGACCCCCGCGCGTTAATGGCAGCATGTGCCCATTCGCTTGAAGGCACCCCAACCAGGCCCAACCTTCGACACCATGACCGCCACCGCCCGCGTACCCGCCCGCCGCAAGCAGGCCCTCGTCCATGAGCTGTACAAGAGCATGGACGGCGCCGACTATGTCGTGATCGACGGCGTGCTCTACGAAGCCGACTACCTGCGCGTCCCCGACGAATTCACCGTCGCCGACGACGTGCTGCTCGAGGCGAGCCACGGCGATACCGAGATCGACATGACGCACGCCGAGTTCGAGGGCGCCATCGGCCTCGGCGAGGGCGTGTTCCGGCTGAAGAGCGGATCGCTCGTGCGCTTCCTTTCGAGCGCCGTCATCCACTGAGATTCCGGCGCGCCGCCGAACGGTCGCGCGCCACGCGAGCGAGGCGCTATGATGGCGCCCCATGTCGCGGCGTCCCCGCAAATCGTCGGCGTGCGTAACGCTCGTGCTCATCGGCGCCGCAGCGCTGGCCGGCTGCGGCGACACGCCGTCGAGCCGCCGCGCATCGTACGGCTCGAAGGATGCATGCCTCGCGGATTGGGGCGACCCCAAGGAGTGCGAGGAGCAGGCGCGCACGAGCAGCGGCGGCGCGCGCACGTGGGGACCGTCGACCGGTACGTGGCACAGCTACAACAGCAGCCGAAGCCGCAGCAGTAGCAGCAGCTCCGGCAGCCACAGCGTCTCGCGCGGCGGCTTCGGCTCGCACGGCTCCTCCGCGTCATGATCCGCAACCACGTCGCTCCGCGCGCGAACTGGCAGGCCGACTGCGAGGAGATCGGCTTCACGTATCACTCCATCGACGGCACCTATTGGGACGAGTCGCGCTGCTATCGCTTCACGGCGGAGGAGATCGACATGCTCGAGGCGGCGGTGGGAGAGTTGCATGCGCGCTGCCTCGACGCCGTCGAGCACGCCGTTTCGCACAACCGCCTCGCGCAGCTCGCGATCCCCGAAGCCTGGCGCGAGCGCGTGTCGCGTTCCTGGCGCGCCAGGGACCTGTCGCTCTTCGGACGCTTCGACCTAGCGTACGACGGCAGCGGCCCGCCCAAGCTCCTCGAGTACAACGCCGACACGCCCACCGCGCTCCTGGAGGCGTCGGTCGCGCAATGGCGATGGCTCGAGCAGAAGATCCGGCCGACGAACCCCGATGCCGACCAGTTCAATTCGCTGCACGAGAAGCTCATCGCGAGCTGGCGCGCATTCGCCGTGACGTGGTCCGACGGCACCATCGTGCACTTCACGTGCGCGGGCGACAGCGAGGAGGACGTGGGCAACCTCGACTACCTGCGCGACGTGGCGACGCAAGGCGGCATCGACGCGCGCTTCATCGCGGTCGATGCCATCGGCTGGGACGCGACCGCCGGTTGCTTCGTGGACGAAGGGAACGAAGAGATCCGCGTCCTGTGCAAGCTCTATCCGTGGGAGTGGCTCGCGTCCGAGTCGTTCGGCCCGCACCTCTTGCGCTCGCCGCTGCGCGTCATCGAGCCCGCGTGGAAGATGGTCCTGTCCAACAAGGGCATCCTGCCGATCCTGTGGGAGCTCTTCCCCGATCACCCGAACCTGCTGCCCGCCTACTTCGAGCCCGGGCGCATCGCGGGCGACTACGTGCAGAAGCCGCTCCTCTCGCGCGAAGGCGCCAACGTGACGATCCACCGGCAGGGCGCCGTTCTTGCCGCCGAAGGCGAATACGGCGCAGAGGGGTTCGTCTACCAGGCGTACGCGCCCATCCCGCGCTACGGCAGCGACTACGCGACCGTCGGTGCGTGGATCGTCGGCGACGAGCCCGCGGGCATCGGCATCCGCGAAGACGAAACCCTGATCACGCGCAACACGAGCCGCTTCGTTCCCCATTACTTCCTCTGACGAGAATCCCATGACGATCGCCCAATCGCTCGCCGGACTGCCCGCATTCCTGACGTACTTCCTCCTCTCCCTCGCGCTGCTCGTCCTGTTCCTCGCGGTCTACCTCGCGGTGACGCCGTACAGCGAACTCCAACTGATCCGCCAGGGCAATGTCGCCGCAGCCATCTCGCTCGGCGGGGCGATCATCGGCTTCGTGCTGCCGCTTGCGCGCGCGGTGACGCAAAGCGTGTCCACACTCGACCTCGTCACGTGGGGCGGCGTGGCGCTGGTCGTGCAGGTCGGGGTGTTCTTCCTCGTCGGCAGGCTCGTGCCCAGGCTCACCAACGCGGTGAAGGACGGGCAGGTCGCCGCCGCGGCCTTCCTCGCCTCGCTCGCCGTGGCGGTGGGTGTGCTCAACGCGGCGTCGATGACCATCTGATCCATTGCTGCACCGCGTCTTGACGGATGCGCCATCAATATGCGTATATGCTCATATGGCGATCAAGAAGCGAAAGACGGCAGCGCGCGCAGACCAATGCCGGTGACGAGCTCGACCACGTGTTCGCCGTCGTCGCGCGCTATTTCGGCGTGCTGTCCGAGCCCACGCGTCTCAAGATCCTGCACACGATCTGCCAGGACGAGCGCTCGGTGTCGGCGATCGTCGAGGAGACCGGCGCCACGCAGACGAACGTCTCGCGCCATCTCGCGCTCATGCTCCACGCGGGCGTGGTGAGCCGCCGGCGCGAGGGCAACACCGTGTATTACCGGGTCGCGAATCCCGAGTTCGTCGAGATCTGCCGCAGCGTCTGCGTGCAGATCGCGGGCCGCATCGACGAGCAGAAGCCGCTGCGCAAGGACCTGCTCTCGTTCGCGGCGAATCACTGATGGACAAGACCCGCCGCAAGCTGCTGCAGGGTGCCGCCCTCCTGGGCGTGAGCGCAACGGCGCGCGCCGACGACGACTTCGCGAAGAACCTGCCGCCCAACGTGCCCGAGTGGAGCCGCACGCTCGGCGCGCCGATCCTCGCCTCGCCGTACGGCGTTCCGTCGAAGTACGAGGCGAACGTCAGGCGCCGCGAGAGCCCCGGCCTCACGCGCACGCCGCAGTCGTCGGTGTCGTTCACGCCGCTGCAGAACCTGTTCGGCATCATCACGCCGTCCGGCCTGCATTTCGAGCGTCATCACGCCGGCATGCCGGACGATCGATCCGCACCAGCACCGGCTGATGATGCACGGGCTGGTGGCGAACCCGCGCATCTACACGATGGACGACCTCATGCGCTTCCCGTCGGTGTCGCGCATCCACTTCATCGAGTGCGGCGCGAACACCGGCATGGAGTGGGGCAACGTCGCGGTGCCGACGGTGCAGTACTCGCACGGCATGCTCTCGTGCAGCGAGTGGACCGGCGTGCTGCTGTCCACGCTGCTCGACGAAGTCGGCATCGACCGCAAGAAGGCGCAGGTTCGTCCTCGCCGAAGGCGCCGACGGCGCCGTCGCTCACGCGCACGATCCCGCTCGCGATGGCGCTCGACGACGTGATCGTCGCGTACGGCGCAGAACGGCGAGATGCTGCGGCCGGAGCAGGGCTATCCGCTGCGCCTCGTCGTGCCCGGCGTCCAGGGCGTGTCGAGCGTGAAGTGGCTGCGGCGCCTCGAGGTCGGCGACCAGCCGTGGAACACGCGCGAGGAATCGCTGCACTACGTCGACCTCATGCCGGGCGGCATGCATCGCCAGTACACGTGGATCCAGGAGGCGAAGAGCGTCATCACGGCGCCCTCGGGCGGGCAGGTGCTGCTCGACCGCGGCTACCACGAGATCACCGGGCTCGCGTGGTCGGGACGCGGCAAGGTCAGGCGCGTCGACGTGTCGACCGACGGCGGGCGCAACTGGCGCACGGCGCGCCTGTCAGGAGCCGGTGCTCACCAAGGCGCTCACGCGCTTTCGCATCGACTGGTCGTGGGACGGCGAGCCCGCGCTGCTGCAGTCGCGCGCCATCGACGACACGGGCTACGTGCAGCCGACGATCCGCCAGCTGCGCGCGGTGCGCGGCACGCGCTCGATCTATCACAACAACGCGATCCAGACGTGGCGCGTGGACGCGACCGGCGAGGTGACCAATGTCCAGGTCCTGTAGCGCCGCGATCGCGCTCGTTGCGCTGCCGCTCGCTGGTGCGGCAGCCGCGCCGCTGCAGTACGGCTTCGGCAAGCCGGCGACGCCCGCAGGAGATCGCCGGCTGGGACATCGACGTGCGCCCCGACGGCACGGGACTGCCGCAAGGGGCGCGGCTCGCGTGGCGCGAGGGCCAGGCGATCTACGACGAGAAGTGCGCGAGCTGCCACGGCACGTTCGGCGAATCGAACAGCTACCTGCAGATCGCCGGCGGCGTGGGCTCGCTCGCGTCCGACCAGCCCGTGCGCACGACCGGCAGCAAGCTCAACTACGCCACCACGCTGTGGGACTACATCAACCGCGCGATGCCGTTCAACGCGCCGCAGACGCTTGGCGCCCGACGAGGTCTACGCGCTGACCGCGTACGTGCTGAACCTCAACGACATCGTGCCGGCCGACGCGGTGCGTCGACCAGGACTCGTTGCCCAGGCTCAGGATGCCCAACCGCGACGGCTTCACGACGCGAGCACGGCTTCATGACGCGCGACGGCAAGCCCGACACGCACAACATCGCGTGCATGAAGGACTGCGCGAAGGAGGTGCCGCGTGTCGTCCGAGATGCCGGACTACGCGCGCGACCAGCACGGCAACCTCGCCGAGCAGGTCGCGCGTGGGCGCGGTGCGGCGCCGACCGAGCGCGCGCGACCCCGCAAGTCGCGCCGGCTCGAGCTCGCCAAGGCGTCGGCGTGCACCGCCTGCCACGGCGTGAGCGAGCAAGCATCGTGGGTCCCGGATTCCGCGAGGTCGGCGACCCGCTACGCCGGCGACGCCGCCGCCGCGGGTCGCGCTCGTCGGCCAAGCTCAAGACGCGGCGGAAGCGGGGCGTGGGGCGCGATACCGATGCCCGCGCAGCCGCAGCTCAAGGATGCCGACGCCAGGACCCTGGTGCAGTGGATCCTGAGTGGTTCGAAGTAGTCATAAGCTAACGCCGCGAGGTTTGGCTCGCGCGCAAGCGTTCGCAGTAGAATGTAGGGTTCAAATGGGAGCAAATCCATGAACTTGCAGCGCAGGAAAGCATTGCGGACGGGCGGCGGCATGACGCTGCTCACGCTCGTCGCCGCGGCAGGCTGGCTGCGCGCGGACGACGCGCAGGCCGCCGAATGGAACAAGGCCGCGTTCGAGACGAATTCGATGGACGCGACGATGAAGGCGCTGGGCGGCGGCACGCCGGCGCAGAGCAAGGACATCACGTTCTTCCAGACGCCCGACATCGCGGAGAACGGCGCGGTCGTGCCCGGTCGGCATCACGAGCAAGATTCCGAAGACGGAGTCGATCGCGATCCTGGTCGAGAAGAATCCGAACATGCTCGCGGCGGTGTTCGACATCCCGCCGGCACCGAGCCCGTCGCTGTCCACGCGCGTCAAGATGGGCCAGAGCTGCAACGTGTACGCGCTCGTGAAGGCCGACGGCAAGTATCTACGTGGCCAGCAAGGAAATCAAGGTCACGCTCGGCGGCTGCGGAGGCTGACATGGCAGATCCGATGCAGAATTCGCGCCAACGTCGTCGGCGACTCGACCGAGGTCAAGGTGCTCATGAACCACGAGATGGAAACCGGCCAGCGCAAGGACGCGCAGGGCAAGGTGATCCCGGCGTGGTTCATCCAGAACGTCACGGCGACGTGGAACGGCAAGACGGTGCTGGCGGCGCAGTGGGGGCCGGCGGTCGCCAAGAATCCGTTCCTGTCGTTCAAGTTCAAGGGCGGCGCCAAGGGCGACAAGGTCGTGATCACCTGGATCGACAACCGCGGCGACAAGCGGACCGACGAAGCGACCATCGCCTGACGGCCGATTCGAGCGCACGCGGCGTTCGATCTTTGGAGGACAGCATGAAGACATCGCGCAGCCGCCGGGCGGCTCGCCTGGTTGCGGCCGCGTCCGTCGCGGCGCTCGCGGCGACGGCGTTCGGGCAAAGCAACACCGCCGACGAGATCGCGAAGTACCGCGCGGCGCTGCAGGACGGCAATCCCGCCGAGCTCTGGGAGGCGCGCGGCGAAGGCATGTGGAAAGAGCCGCGCGGTCCGAGCCAAGGTGTCGCTCGAGAAGTGCGACCTCGGCCTGGGCCCCGGCGTGGTCAAGGGCGCGTACACGCAGCTGCCGCGCTACTTCGCCGACGCCGATCGCGTGATGGACCTCGAGACGCGCCTCGTGTGGTGCATGGTGAAGCATGCAGGGCTACACCGAAGCCGACGCCAAGAAGAATCCGTTCGGCGCGGGCAACGATCGCAAGGCGGACATGGAAGCGCTCGTCGCCTACGTCACGTCCGAGTCGCGCGGCATCAAGATGAACGTCGCCGCAGTCGCACCCGAAGGAGCGCGAGGCCTATCGCGCTCGGCGAGAAGATGTTCTTCTTCCGCGGCGGCACGCACGACTTCGCGTGCGCGACGTGCCACGGCGAGGACGGCAAGCGCATCCGCCTGCAGGACCTGCCCAACCTCACCGACCAAGGCCGGCGCGCAGAAGGCGTATACGACGTGGCCCGCGTACCGCGTGTCGCAGGGCGAGCTGCGCTCGTTCCAGTGGCGGCTCAACGACTGCTTCCGCCAGCAGCGCTTTCCCGAGCTCGTGTTCGCGTCGCGATGCGTCGATCGACCTCACGACGTTCCTCGCCGTAAACGCCAACGGCGCGCGCGTTCGACGCTCCGGCGATCAAGCGCTGAACACGACGATGATGAAACGCTGCATTGCATGGTCCGTCGTCGGCGCGGCGGGCGCGTGGCTTGTCGGCTGCGCGACGGCGCCGTCGGATGCGCGAGACGAGCGCCAAGGCGGCGCAGGTGATGAAGGCGTCGTTCAAGGCACGCGGGCAGGCGGGGCTCGACCGCCTCGACCAGGACGAGACGCAGAAGCTCTGCAGCGACTACACGACAAAGGCACTGCCCAAGGACGTCGCCGAGAAGATCGAGAAGCTGAACCTCGCCGCGCATCAAGTGGCCCGCCGACGGCAAGTACGCTCGGCGACTGGAAGAACGGCGAGCGCATCGCGCAGGAAGGCCGCGGCATGCAGTACTCCGACGATCCCGAAGGGCCCGGTCGGCGCCAATTGCTACGCGTGCCATCAGCTCGCACCGCAGGAGCTTTCGTACGGCACGATCGGTCCGCCGCTCTACCAGTTCGGCAAGATCCGCGGCTACACCGAGGAGATGCGCAAGTACGCGTACGGCAAGATCTACAACGCGGAGGCCTACAACGCCTGCTCCAACATGCCGCGCTTCGGGCAGATGCACATCCTCACCGAAGCGCAGATCAAGGACCTCGTGGCGCTGCTGATGGACCCGGATTCGCCGGTCAACAAGTAGATTCGGGCCGGCTGCGCCGGCCCGCCTCCATCAGAAGTTTTCCATGAATCGACGGGAGTTCCTGCAGGCGCTGGCCGCCGCCAGCGCCGCGGGGTTCCCGCTCGAACGCGCGCTTGCGCAGGACCTCGCGGACGGCGCCTCGTTCTACGACTCGGTGCGGCCGTTCGGCAACGTCAGCCTGCTGCACTTCACCGACTACGCACGCGCAGCTGCTGCCGGTTCACTTCCGCGAGCCGAGCGTCAACCTCGGCGTCGGCGCCGCCGAAGGCCAGCCGCCGCACCTCGTCGGCGAGCATCTGCTCAAGCGCTTCGACATCGCGCCGCGCACGCGCGAGGCGCACGCGTTCACGTATCTCGACTTCGAGGCCGCCGCCAAGGCGTTCGGCACGATGGGCGGCTTCGCGCACCTCGCGACGCTCGTGCGCCTGCTGAAGGCGACGCGTCCGGGTGCGCTGCTGCTCGACGGCGGCGACACGTGGCAGGGCTCGGCGACGTCGCTGTGGACGCGCGGGCAGGACATGATCGACGCGCAGAAGCGCCTCGGCGTCGACGTCATGACCGGCCACTGGGAGTTCACCTACGGCGCGGAGCGCGTGAAGGAAGTCGTCGAGAAGGACTTCGCGGGCAAGATCGAGTTCCTCGCGCAGAACGTGAGGACCGCGGACTTCGACGATCCCGTGTTCAAGCCCTACGTGATCCGCGAGATCAACGGCGTGCCGGTGGCGATCATCGGCCAGGCATTTCCCGTACACGCCGATCGCCAATCCGCGCTACTTCGTCTCCGAATGGACGTTCGGCATCCAGGAAGACGAGATGCAGAAGGTCGTCGACGAGGCGCGCGCGAAAGGCGCGCAGTGTCGTGGTCCTGCTTTCGCACAACGGGATGGACGTCGATCTCAAGCTCGCGTCGCGCGTCACCGGCATCGACGCGATCCTCGGCGGGCACACGCACGACGCGCGTGCCGCAGCCGACGGTCGTCGGCAACCGCAACGGCAAGACGCTCGTCACCAACGCCGGCAGCAACGGCAAGTTCGTCGCCGTGCTCGATCTCGACGTGCGCAGGCAATCGCATTGCCGATTTTCGCTATCGCCTGCGTGCCGGTGTTCAGCAACCTGCTTGCCGCCGGACCCGGGCATGGCGGCGCACGTCGCGCGCGTTCGCGCGCCGTTCGCGGCCAAGCTCGACGAGAAGCTCGCCACCACCGAAGCGCTTCTTTATCGGCGCGGCAACTTCAACGGCACGCTCGACCAGCTGATCTGCGACGCGTTGATGGCGGAGAAGAACGCGCCGATCGCGTTCTCGCCGGGCTTTCGCTGGGGCACCTCGCTGCTGCCCGGCGAGGCGATCACGATGGACCACGTGATGAACGCAGACCGCCGATCACGTATCCGTATACGACCGTGACCAACATGAGCGGCGGAGACGATCAAGACGATCCTCGAGGACGTCGCCGACAACCTCTTCAATCCGGACCCGTACTACCAGCAGGGCGGCGACATGGTGCGCGTCGGCGGCCTGCAATACGCGATCGACCCGCGCGCGCCGATGGGCAAGCGCATCACGCGCATGGAGCTCGACGGCAAGCCGCTCGATCCGGCGAAGACGTACAAGGTGGCGGGCTGGGCGCCGGTGTCGGAGGACGCGAGGGCCGCCGGCGGCGAAGCGATATGGGACGTCTTCGCGCGCTACCTGCGCACGCAGAAAGTCATCGCGCCGCGGAAGCTCAACGTGCCGAAGATCGAGGGCATGGCCGGCAATCCCGGCATGGGTTAGCGGCGTAGCTCCGCGACAGGGCGCTCGAGCAGCGCCTCGACCTGCGCACTGTCGCGCTTCATCGCATCGAACTCGGCCTCGAGCGACTCCACCGATTGCTTGCTCTTGCGCGCAAGAACGCGCGCGAGACCGGGCGGAAGGTCGCGCCGTTTCATGAAGCCCTGCAATCCCGCCATGAGCGCATCGCACAGCGCGCGCATGACTACGAACGTACCGACGAGCCCCCACGGCGAGCCGGTGATGCCCGCGCCGACGAGCCCGAAGATGAGGCCGAGCTGCGTCACGAGCACCCGGACCTGGACCTGCCCCACGCTCTGGCCGAGCTGCGCGAACGACCACCCGCGAAGCTGCGGCAGGTCCCACAGCAGGAAGAGCCCCTGCACGACGATCGCGTAGTTCAGCGCCCACCGCGCGTCGTCCCACGAGACCGGCCCCGCGATCTTGAACAGGAACACGAGCAGCAGCACGAAGAGGCCGTGGGCGATCGTGAAGACCACCGTGATCGACAGGAAGCCCTTGAGGAAGTCGTTGCGCTTGCCGACGGCGGCGCGAACGGTCGCGGCGGTGGCGCCCTTGCTCGAAGCGGCCGTCGATGTCACGTAATGGCCGGTCTTCTCCGTCGATCGGCGGTGCAGCACGATGCGGATCGCGCCCGTCACGACCATGAGGACGGTCTCGAACCAGTAGAGAAGGAGGAGGACCGCGGGCGACCCGCCGGTGTAGATGACGGCGGCGAGCGGAATGCCGTTCATCAGCAGCGCATACAGGATCGCTGCGAGAAAACCCATGGCGACGTTCCGGTCGAGAGCGGGCGGTTGCTTGGGCTAGGTCAGCGTGACGCGCGCGAACTTGCGCTTGCCGGCCTGCACGACGACGGTCACGCCGCGACTCAAAGTCAAGGTCTTGTCGGTCACGACGTCGCCGTCCACCTTCAGGCCGCGCTGCGCGATGAGCCGCAGCGCCTCGGACGTGGATTCCACGAGGCCCGCCTGCTTCGCGAGCTGCGCGATGGGCAATCCCGTATCGCCTGCGGCGAGCGTCAGCTCGGGCATGTCCTCGGGCAGCGCGCCGTCGCGAAAGCGCGCCTCGAACTCGGCGAGCGCGGCGTCCGCGTCGGCACGCGAATGGAAGCGCGCCACGATCTCCTGCGCGAGCATCACCTTCGCATCGCGCGGGTTGCGCCCGCCCTCGCATTCGCGCCGCAGCTTCGCGATCTCCGCCATCGTGCGGAACGACAGGAGCTCGTAGTAGCGCCACATCAGCGTGTCGGAGATCGACATGATCTTGCCGAACATCGACTGCGGGTTCTCGGTGATGCCGATGTAGTTGCCCTTCGACTTCGACATCTTGTCGACGCCGTCGAGGCCTTCCAGCAGCGGCATCGTGAGGATGCACTGCGGCTCCTGGCCGAAGTCGCGCTGGAGCTCGCGACCGACCAGGAGATTGAACTTCTGGTCGGTGCCGCCGAGCTCGATGTCCGACTTGAGCGCGACCGAGTCGTAGCCCTGCATCAGCGGGTAGAGGAGCTCGTGCACCGCGATGGGTTGCTGGCTCGCGAAGCGCTTGGCGAAGTCGTCGCGCTCGAGCATGCGCGCGACCGTGTACTTCGCGGCGAGCTTGATCATGCCGGCGGCGCCGAGCGGCTCGCTCCATTCGGAGTTGTAGCGGATCTCCGTGCGCGCGGGGTCGAGCACTCTTCGAGGCCTGCGCGTGATACGTCGTGGCGTTCGCCTCGATCTGCTCGCGCGACAGCGGCGGGCGCATGTCGTTGCGGCCCGAAGGGTCGCCGATCATCGACGTGAAATCGCCGATGAGGAAGATGACCTGGTGCCCGAGGTCCTGCATCTGGCGCATCTTGTTGAGGACGACCGTGTGCCCGAGGTGGATGTCGGGGGCGGTCGGGTCGAGGCCCAGCTTGATGCGCAAGGGCTTGCCACGGGCGAGCTTGTGGGCGACCTCGGCCTCGACCAGGAGCTCGTCGGCCCCGCGCTTGAACACGGCGATCTGGTCGGCCACGTCGGGGTCGAGCGCGTCGGAGGAGGGGAGAGGTGAGGCGGCTGACATCAATTTAGTGCCCGGTTTGCAAAAGCCCTGCTAGAATCGGTGCCGATTTTGCTCGTTTGGTTGTAGGAAATTGCCTGTCACGAAGCCCTCGATTCTATCGCAAACGCCATCCGCACTCCGCCCCAACGGCGCTCTGCGGTCTTCGGTCCATCCCTGGCAATACGCGGCGCTCGCAGTGATGAGCCTTTCGGCCGTCGCGGCCTTCGGCACGGCGCCCGATACGGTGCTCGAGACGGTCCCGACGCGCATCGTCGAGCGAATCCTGCCGCTTCCCCCGATCAAGGAAGACGCCGACGCCGTCACCTACTGGCGTGAAGAGCGCATCCAGCGCGGCGACACGATCGGGAGCCTCCTTTCGCGCGCCGGCGTGAACGACGGCCCCGCGATGCAATACCTGCGCGCCGACCCGGACGCCAGGCCGCTGTACCAGTTGCGCCCGGGACGCGCCGTGCAGGTCGCGGTGGATGAAGAAGGCCAGCTCGTGGCGCTGCGCTTCATCACCAACGCTGGCGACCGCCTGGTCATCGAGCGCGCGGACGGCGGCTTCCGGGCCGCTCGCAGCGTCCCTGTCGAGGAAATCCGCACCACGCTGCGATCGGGGGAAATCGACTCGTCGCTGTTCGCCGCTGCCGACGCGGCAGGCATTCCCGATCGCGTGATCGGCGCGCTGTCCGACGTGTTCTCGGGCGAGATCGACTTCTATCACGACGTGCAGCGCGGCGACCGTTTCAGCGTCGTGTACGAGATGCGCTACGTCGACGGGGAGCCCGCGGGTGCGGGCCGCGTCCTCGCGGCGGAGTTCGTCAATCGCGGGATGCCGCACCGCGCCTTCTACTGGCGCGACGCCGACGGCACGGGCAACTACTACACCGACATCGGCCGCAACGCGCGCAACGCGTTCCTGCGCTCGCCGATGGAGCTCACGCGCATCACGTCGGGATTCACGATGGCGCGCTTCCATCCCGTGCTGCAGGACTGGCGCGAGCACAAGGGCGTGGACTACGCCGCGCCGCAGGGCACGCCGGTTCGCGTCACCGCCGATGGCGTGGTCACGTATGCGGGCTGGCAGAACGGCTACGGCAACGTGGTCTTCATCCGGCACCAGGGCGCGTATTCCACCGTCTACGGCCACATGTCGAGGTTCGCGGACGACATCAAGGTCGGATCGCGCGTGGGGCAGGGCGACACGATCGGCTTCGTCGGCATGACGGGCTGGGCGACAGGACCGCACCTGCATTACGAGTTCCGCGTAGGCGACCAGCCGGTCGACCCGATGTCCGCCGCCGTGCCCAACGCCTCGCCGCTGTCCGCCGAGCGCCTGCCCGGGTTCCGCGCGGCGATCCTTCCGCTCGTCGACTCGCTCGCGCTCGCACGGTCGTTGCCGAGCACCGCACTCGCCTCGACCGAGTAGGGGAGAGAGCGTGAGCGCCGAGCGTGGGAGTCGTTCTCTTTACGCCGGCGTGATGTCCGGGACGAGCCTCGACGGCATCGACGCCGTTGTCGCCGACTTCCAGCATGGCTGCAAGCTCCTCGCCGCGACGCACATCGGGTTTCCAAGCGAGCTTCGACGCGAACTCCTCGGCCTCCAGGTCTCCGGCCCCGATGAAATCGTGCGGGCGGCGCGCGCGTCCAATACGCTCGCAGATTTGTACGCGCATGCAATACGGTCTGTGTGCATGGCGGCCGACGTCGAGACACACGACCTCGTTGCCGCGGGCGTCCATGGCCAGACGGTGCGCCATCGTCCGCAGGAAGGGTGGACGTCGCAGCTCAACAATCCGTCGCGCGTCGCCGAGAAGGCGTACGTCACGGTGGTCGCGGATTTCCGGATGCGCGACATCGCGGCGGGTGGCCACGGCGCCCCGCTCGTTCCCGCATTCCACGCCGCGATGTTCCGCGACGCTCGTGCGCACCGCGTCGTCGCCAACCTGGGCGGCATCGCCAACATCACCGACCTGCCGCCGCAAGGCGCGGTACGCGGCTTCGACACGGGACCCGCGAACGTGCTGCTCGACACGTGGCACGCGCGTCATCGTGGCGGCGCCTACGACGCGGGTGGCGCCTTTGCAGCGAGCGGTACGGTCGAGGCGTCCGTGCTCGACGCGATGCTGCGTGAGCCTTACTTCGCCGAGCGGCCGCCCAAGAGCACGGGCCGCGATCTCTTCAACGAAGCGTGGCTCGATCGCCTCGCGGGCGCGTTCAAGGGACGCGCACAGGACATGCAGGCCACGCTTGCCGAGCTGACCGCGCAAACGCTTGCGAATGCGATCCGCGAGCATTGTGCGGACGCGCAGGAGCTCTACCTCTGCGGCGGGGGCGCGATGAACGGCGACTTGGTCCGCAGGATCGAAGAGGCGCTGCCCGGCGTTCGGGTCGGCCCCACGGATGCGATCGGCGTTGCGTCCGACCAGGTCGAGGCGCTCGCCTTTGCGTGGCTTGCGCGCGAGACCGTCGCCGGCCGGCCGGGCAACGTGCCCGAGGTGACCGGCGCCCATGGCCCTCGCGTGCTCGGTGCCATCTATCCGAGAGGCGCGTAGGCCAACGTCTCGCCGCCCGACGGCGGCCGGCCGAAGCGCGTTGCAAAAGCTGCATGAAGTGTTACGCGGTTCGGCAGAACGCCCCGCGCGAAAAACGCTAACCCACTGTTTCCGAAGCTGCACGGCCGATGGCACGGCTGATGCGTATGACCGTGCATGCGCGACGCACACGACATCGACGGCGAAGCCCCCATCGACCCGGCGCCCTGCTATCCCACGGCCGAGGAGATCGCCCTTGCCGAGCGGCTGCGGCGCAAGATCGAGGAGCGCTATCTCACCAACGAAAACGGCCGCGGCGAAGTGCCGTTCTTAAAGGCGGCTTAGATACAAGAGGCGCAGAAGGCCCGCGCTGCGGGCCTTCCGTGAATCGGAGTCGCCGCGGAGCAGGCGACACTCTGCCTTCGCTAGACCGAGAAGCTCGACCCGCAGCCGCAGGTCGTCTGGGCGTTCGGGTTCTTGATCACGAACTGCGCGCCTTCCAGGCCTTCCTGGTAGTCGATCTCCGCGCCGACGAGGTACTGGTAGCTCATCGGATCGATGAGCAGCGTCACGCCGTCCTTCACCATCGCCGTGTCGTCCTCGTTCGTCACTTCGTCGAACGTGAATCCGTACTGGAAGCCCGAGCAGCCGCCGCCAGAGACGAACACGCGGAGCTTGAGCTCCGGGTTGCCTTCCTCGGCGATCAGGGACTTGACCTTGGCGGCAGCGCTGTCGGTGAAGACCAGCGGTGCGGGCATCTCATTCATTGCATTCATCGTCTGCTCCGAAGCGGGAACGCTCCCGCCATGATGCTCCAAATCGTGCGCGGCGTATCTAATCGGCCGCGACTCGCTTCAATTCGACCACGCTTGCGGTGCCTGGTTCGGCATGATCGAGTCGTCCTTGCACCACCGCACCCAGATGCATCTCCAGCGTGCGGTACGAAATATCGCCGACGATCCGGGCCTTGGCCTGCAGTTCGAGGAACTCGTTGGCGGCGATCGGCCCGTTGACGGTGCCGTTCACCACGACGTGCGAGACCTTGATCTCGCCGTCGATCCTCGCCTGCTCGCTGACGACCAGCGTTCCCGTCTCGCCATTGGCCGTGGACACGTTGCCGCGCACCACGCCGTCCACCCGCAAACCGCCCGTGAACGATACGTTGCCGTCCACCGTGGTGCCGGCGCCGATCAGGCAGTCGATGCGCTTTTGCGGCTTGTCCTGCTTCCTGTCGAACATGGTGCTCCCCTAGCCCAAGCTCAAGTTCCGCGTCGCGCGCGGAGCGGTCTGGCCGGATTCGTAGGCGCGGACCGCGACGGCCGACAGGCGGCTGCCCTGCGGGACCCGGAATCGACCTTCAACCCGCTGATAATACTTGAATTTGAGGCGAAGCGCCGGGCTTGCCTCGGGGTCGTCGTCGGGGAGCTGGATGACGCGTGCGGCGGACTCCGACGGCGATCCGGCCAGCGTCGCACGTATCACCACGTTGCCTACGAACTCGTTCTGCGGACTGCCGCCGCGCACGATGAGGACGCTGTAGCGCCACATGTCGTCGCCGTCGGGCTCGACGTCCAGGCGCTGGATCTGCAGGCCGACGGTCTTGTTGGAGTCGAGCACGAGCTTCTGCAGGAACGCGAGCTCCTCCTTGAGCTGGGCGTTCTCGCCGGTGAGGTCGGTCGTCTGCCTGGTCAGCGCGTCCTGCTTGCCGCGCGTCATCGCGAGCTCCGACTCGAGCGTCGCGTTGCGGGCACGTAGCTCGGCCGCCTCGGTGCGGTACTTCGCGGCCTCGGTCTCGAGCGATGCGAGGCGCGTCTCGACTTCCTGGCGATTGAAGCCGCCGAGGATCTGACCGAAGTCGAAGCCCCACCACCACATGCCGCCGATGATCGCGAGCAGCGAGACGACGATGGCGCCGCGCCCCCACCAGGGCACGTGCGTGCGCACCGCCATGCGAGGTGCGGAGATGCCGAAGCGCTGGCGCACCCGGCGCCAAAAAGCGGGCATCGGCGCTAGGGCAGGACCGGCGCGGCCGTGAGGCCCGAGGTCTCGGGCAGGCCGAACATCAGGTTCATGTTCTGCACCGCTTGCCCGGCGGCGCCCTTGACGAGGTTGTCCTCGACGACGATCACGGTCACCGTGTCGCCGTTGCCGGGGCGATGGATCGCGATGCGCGCGACGTTGGACGCGCGCACGCTGCGCGTGTCGGGCGTCGAGCCGGGCGGCATGACGTCGACGAACGGCTCGCCCGCGTAGCGCTTCTCGAACAGCGCCTGGACGTCGACGTCGAGGTTGGTCAGGCGCGCATACAGCGTCGCGTGGATGCCGCGGATGATGGGCAGCAGATGCGGCGTGAAGATCGAGCTCGACCGGTGTCTTGCTGCGGCTTTGAAGCTCCTGGACCGTCTCGGGATGATGGCGATGCCCGGACACGCCGTACGCCTTGAAGTTGTCCGACGCCTCGGCGAGGAGAAGGCCCACCTCCGCCTTGCGTCCCGCGCCGGAGGTGCCCGACTTGCAATCGGCGATGAGATGCCCGCTGTCGACGATGCCGGCCTCGAGCAGCGGCACGAGGCCGAGCTGCATCGCGGTCGGATAGCACCCGGGGTTGCCGACGATGCGCGCCTTCCTGATTTTTTCGCGATGGAATTCGGGCAGGCCGTACACCGATTCCTCGAGGAGATCGGGACACGCGTGCTTCAACTTGTACCACTTCTCGAACATCGCGACGTCGCGGATGCGGAAGTCCGCCGCGAGGTCGATGATCTTCACGCCGGCGCCGACGAGCTCGCGCGCCTGCGCCATGGCCACGCCGTGGGGCGTTGCGAAGAACACGACGTCGCACGACTTGAGGTCCGTGGCGTCGGGCGCGGTGAACACGAGCTTGTCGTACTTGCCGCGCAGGCTCGCGAACATGTCGACCACGCGCGTGCCGGCTTCGCCGCGCGACGTGATGGCGCGCACGTCGGCGTCAGGGTGCGACGCGAGGATCCGGAGAAGCTCGACACCCGTGTAGCCGGTGCCGCCGACGATGCCGATCTTGACCATTGCGTGACCTCGTACCGTGGACTTCAATCTTAGCGCAAACAAAAAGGCCGCCTTTGCGGGCGGCCTTCGCGTTGGTTGCTGAAGCGCTCAGCGCTTCGAGAACTGCTTGCGGCGGCGCGCCTTGTGGAGGCCGACCTTCTTTCGCTCGACTTCGCGCGCGTCGCGCGTGACGAGGCCCGCCTTCGACAGCGTGGGCTTCAGCTGCGCGTCGTAGTCGATCAGCGCTCGCGTGATGCCGTGGCGCACCGCACCGGCCTGGCCGGACTCGCCGCCGCCGATCACGTTGACCATGATGTCGAACGTGCCCTGGTGATTGGTGAGCACGAGCGGCTGGCGCACGACCATGCGGCCCGTTTCGCGCGTGAAGAACTCGTCGACCGGCTTTTCGTTCACGACGAACTTGCCGGAGCCTGCCTTGATGAACACGCGCGCCACCGACGTCTTGCGGCGGCCGGTGCCGTAGTAGTAGTTGCCGATCATCTGTTCGCTTGACGCTTATTTAACGGGCTGGAGGGACTTCGGCTGCTGCGCCGAATGCGGGTGCGCCGGACCGGCGTAGTACTTGAGCTTCTTCAGCATCGCGTAGCCCAGCGGTCCCTTGGGGAGCATGCCGCGCACGGCCTTCTCGAGCGCGCGGCCCGGGAAGCGGTCCTGCATCTTGGAGAAATTGGTCGTCGAGATGCCGCCCGGATAGCCGGAATGGCGGTGGTACAGCTTGTCTTCCGCCTTGTTGCCGGTGACGCGGAGCTTCTCGACATTGGTCACGACGATGAAATCGCCGGTGTCCATGTGGGGCGTGTAGATGGCCTTGTGCTTGCCGCGCAGGCGAAGGGCGATCTGGCTCGCAAGCCGTCCCAGCACCTGGTCGGTGGCGTCGACGACGTACCAGTCGCGCGTGATGTCGGAAGGCTTCGCGGAAAAGGTCTTCATGGCTCGTTCTTGTAGGGCTGGCGCTGCGAAAACGCGGCGGTTGTGCACCGCCGGCAACGCTCGCAGCAAAGTCGAACATTGTACTATTCGCGGTCGCCTTCGGTCAAGGATCGCCCCGGGTGGCGAACAGCCCACGCCCGACTTTCGGATAAAAAAAGGCGCGGTCTTCGAGACCGCGCCTTGAGGATTCCACCATAGGAGGAGAATGGAGGAATGCGTCCGGGGCTGCCGAAGGAGGAGTACGGCGAGGCCGCGAACGGTTATGATCGTCGCATATTGCGCCGCACAACGCAATCACATTTACCGCATTGCAGCATCAGGAAAACTGATTCGTTGCGTTTCTGCGACGTAAGCGTCCACTATCGGTGTAAACCACTGTATTAGCGATGAAGGCACGCATCAAATGGGTGGACGGGGTCAGCTTCGTCGGCGAATCCGGCAGCGGCCACGCGGTCGTGATGGACGGCGATCCGGACAGCGGCGGGCGCAACATCGGGATGCGGCCGATGGAAACCTTGCTCACCGGCGCAGCCGCCTGCACGGCCTACGACGTCGTGACGATCCTTCGCAAGGGCCGCCACGACGTCCGCGACGTCGCGGTCACCGTGGAAGCCACCCGCGCCCCGACGAGCCCGCGCGTGTTCACTGCGCTGCACTACGTGTACACGGTCGCAGGCCGGGGGCTCGACGCCAATCAGGTCGAACGCGCGGTCAAGCTGTCCAAGGAAAAGTACTGCTCGGCGACGATCATGCTGGGCAAGACGGCCACGATCACCTACGAGATCGTGATGGTCGACGGCGACCGCGTGCCTAGCGCCCTAGTTGCGCTTCGCGGACGCGGCGTCCGGCTCCTGCGGCACGACGAGGATGCCCCGGACCAGGACGTCGGCCGCGACGTCGAATCGCTTCCCCTTGGCATCGACGAACCGGAGCTTGATCGGCACCGGGCTGCCGTTGGTCACCGTCTGCTTCACGCTGCACGAGGCGCAGGTGATCGCCGAGGTAGGCAAGCCGCGTCGTCGTCCCCATCGGCACGGCCAGCTTCTTCACGACCTTCTCGGTGGACGGGTCGCCGATGGTCTTCACGCGCACGATCTCGACCTTCTTCGCGATCGGCGTCGACGCGCCTTCGAGCGTGACGTTCGCATCGCTCCCGATGTCGACGTACACGCGGGCGATGGGGGCGCCTTCCGGCGCAGGACGCATCCACGCGTTCTGCAGCGTCACCTGCGGGGCGGCATGCGCAAGTGTTACGTGGGCCGCAAGCATGCAGCCCATCGTGAGCGAACGAGTCATTGCGGCTTGTTGAGGAGGCGAACGAGGCTCGACGTGTCCCAGCGTCCGCCGCCGCGCGCCTGCACCTGCGCATAGAGTTGATCGACGATGGCCGTCACCGGAAGCATCGCGCCGTTTCGGCGTGCCTCGGTGAGGCAGATCGCAAGGTCCTTGCGCATCCAGTCCACCGCGAAGCCGAAGTCGAACTTGTCCGCGACCATCGTCTTTCCGCGGTTCTCCATCTGCCACGATTGCGCGGCGCCCTTGCTGATCACGTCGAGGACGAGCTGCGGATCGAGCCCTGCCTTCATCGCGAAGTGAACGCCTTCCGACAACGCCTCGACGAGGCCGGCGATGCAGATCTGGTTGACCATCTTGGTCAGCTGCCCTGCGCCGGGGCCGCCCATGAGCGTCACCGCGCGCGCGTACGTGGCGAGAACGTCCTGCGCGCTTGCGAACACCGCGGCGTCGCCGCCGACCATGATGGTGAGCTTGCCGTTCTCGGCACCCGCCTGGCCTCCCGAAACCGGTGCGTCGAGGAACGCGATGCCGCGCGATTTCGCGGCGTCGAAAACCTCGCGCGCGACTTCGGCGGACGCGGTCGTGTGATCGACGAGCGTGGAGCCTTTCGACATGCCCGCGAGCGCGCCATCCGCGCCCATGGCCACGGCACGCACGTCGTCGTCGTTGCCGACGCACATCATGACGATCTGCGCATCTTTCGCGGCTTGCGCGGGCGTCGCCGCGCTGCGGCCGCCGTGCGTGGCGACCCACTGCTGGGCTTTCGCAGCGCTGCGGTTGTACACCGTGATGTCGTGGCCCGCGCGTGCAAGGTGTCCCGCCATGGGAAACCCCATGACGCCGAGGCCGAGGAATGCGAGCTTCATCCTTCTCTCCGATGTGTCAACGATTTACGCGCGGCCGCTGCCGCCGCGCGCACCTGCGACGGCGCCGTGCCGCCGACGTGATCGCGGCTCGCGACCGAGCCTTCGAGCGTCAGTACGCCGTGCACGTCGTCGCCCACCAGCGGCGAAAACTGACGTAGCTCGGCCACCGGCAGCGCGGCCAGGTCCACGCCTTTCGCTTCGGCATGCCGCACCGCGCGCGCAACCGCTTCGTGGGCGTCCCGGAAAGGTGCGCCGCGACGCACGAGATAGTCGGCGAGGTCCGTTGCGGTCGCAAATCCCTCGCCCGCAGCGGCGCGCATCCGCTCCGCGTTCACGCCAATGCCGCCGGCGACGAGGTCCGTCATGACCGCGAGCGTGTCGGCGAGCGTGTCGACCGTGTCGAAGAGCGGCTCCTTGTCTTCCTGGTTGTCCTTGTTGTACGTGAGCGGCTGCGCTTTCATGAGCACGAGCAGCGACACGAGATGGCCGACGACGCGGCCGCTCTTGCCGCGCACGAGCTCCGGCACGTCCGGGTTCTTCTTCTGCGGCATGATCGAGCTGCCCGTGCAGAAGCGGTCGGCGAGCGAAACGAATCCGAAGCGCGGGCTCGACCAGAGCACGAGCTCTTCGGCGAAGCGCGACAGGTGAATCATCACGAGCGAGGCCGCGGCCTCGAACTCGATGGCGAAGTCGCGGTCGGCGACTGCGTCGAGCGAGTTGCCCGCCACCTCGTCGAACCCGAGCTCGCGCGCGACGCGTGCGCGGTCGATGGGATACGACGTGCCCGCGAGAGCTGCGGCACCGAGCGGCAGTCGATTGACGCGCTTGCGGCAATCCGCGAAGCGCTCCATGTCGCGCGCGAACATCGCGTCGTAGGCGAGCAGGTGATGCCCGAACGTGACGGGCTGCGCCACCTGCAGGTGCGTGAAGCCGGGCATGATCGTCGCGGCGTGTTGCAGGGCGAGGTCGATGAACGCCACGCGCAACGCAGCGAGCTGTCCGGACAGCGCATCGATCGCGTCGCGCAGCCACAGCCGCACGTCGGTTGCGATCTGGTCGTTGCGCGAGCGCGCCGTGTGCAGGCGCTTGCCGGCATCGCCGACGAGCTGCGTCAGGCGGCGCTCGATGTTGAGATGGACATCCTCGTGGTCCACCGACCACGTGAACGTGCCGCCGTCGATCTCGGCCGTGATCTGCGCAAGTCCGCGCTCGATGTCCGCGAGGTCCTGCGGCGACACGATGCTCGCCGCGGCCAGCATGCGCGCGTGCGCAAGGGATCCGCGGATGTCGGCATGCGCGAGCCGCTGGTCGAACCCGACGGATGCCGTGTAGCGCTTGACGAGCTCCGAAACGGGCTCGGCGAAGCGGCCGGACCAGGCGCCGTCGGGGTTTGCAGTGGCAGGGGGCTTGCGGTCAGGCATGACGGAAAACTGCGTGGCGGGGCATGACGGCACGCTTTCGGGCGAACGGGCATGATGCTTGCATGCCGCCACCGATCATGCAATCGATTATAAGGCAGAACGGTCATCACCGGCCGGCGTTGCCCGACTTTCGCAACCTGGGAACCGTGCTGCGCACACTGGTCGCCGTCAATGCAGGCGCTGCGTTGTATGCGCTCGCCCGCGAGCCGTCGCCCGCGCGCTGGTTTGCCGAATTGTCCGTCGCGCTCGGCGTGGCGGAGCCCTATCTTTTCCTCGTGCTCGCCATCCTGTGGCTTGCCTCGCCGCGTCTTTCCCGGCTCCCCTACGACACTGGAGCAGGCATCGTCGTGCTCGTGACGATCCTTGCCGGCATCGTCGTCTGGGAGACGCGCCACATCCTCGCTCCGTTGCCGAGCGGCGCCGTGCTCTTCGCGTGGCTCATATGGGGCATCGTGGCGGCGGTGGCGCTCCTCGGCTATTTCCATCTGCGCGCACGTGCGCTGTCGCCCGCCATCACGGAGGCACGGCTGCAGGCGTTGCAGGCGCGCATCCGGCCCCACTTCCTGTTCAACAGCATCAACGCCGTGCTGTCGCTCGTGCGCGCGGAGCCCGCGCGCGCGGAAACGGCGCTGCAGGACATGGCCGATCTCTTTCGCGTGCTGATGCGCGACAACCGCGACCTCGCGCCGCTGGCCGACGAGATCGAGCTGTGCCGCCAATACCTCGAGCTCGAGCAGCTGCGCCTCGGCGACCGGCTCACCGTCGACTGGAACCTGAAGAGCATGCCCGGCGACGCGCTCGTGCCGCCGCTCGTGCTGCAGCCGCTGCTCGAGAATGCGGTGTATCACGGCATCGAGCCGTCGAGCCGGCCGGGCATCGTGTCGGTCAACGTGTTCCTGACGCGCGGCGAAGTGCACGCGATCCTGCGCAATCCGTATCGCAAGGAAGGCGGGCGTCATCACTCCGGCAACAAGATGGCGCTCGGCAACGTGCGCGAGCGCCTGGCACTGCACTTCGACGCCGAGGCGAGCCTCGAGTCGCGCGTGACGAAGGACGGCTACGAAGTGCACATCCGCCTGCCCTATCGCACGTCCTCCCAGCGCGACGTCGCCCGCGAAGCGCCGCAACACGCGTCCAACCCCCGCGCGAAGCGCAACGGCAGCGGAGCCGGCGGCGCGCGCGCATCCAACCTGCTTGGAAGGTCGCTTGCCCATGGCTGAACCGCCGATGCGTGTCCTCGTGGTCGACGATGAAGCGCCTGCGCGGCGCCGGTTGCGCGACCTGCTCGACGACTGCGGCACGGCGCTTCCGCTGACCGTCATCGGAGAAGCGCAGCACGGGCGGGAGGCTCTCGATCTCCTGCAGAGCGCGCCTGCCGATCTCGTGCTGACCGACATCCACATGCCGGACATGGACGGCATCGAGTTCGCGCGTCATCTCCTCAAGCTCTCGCATCCGCCGGTGGTGATCTTCACGACCGCATTCCACGAGCACGCAGTGCAGGCGTTCGAGGTGAATGCGATCGACTATCTCATGAAGCCGGTGCGCGTGCAGCGGCTGCTCGGCGCGCTGCAGAAGGTGCCCAAGCTCAAGCCCGTGCCGATGGAGAAGCTGTCGCAGCTGCCGACCTCGGCGCGGCGGTTCCTGTCGGTGACCGAGCGCTCGCGCGTCGTGCTCGTTCCGCTCGAGGACATCGTCTATCTCAAGGCGGAGCTCAAGTACATCACCATCCGCACGGCGCTCCGCGAGTACCTGCTCGAGGAATCGCTGACGCGCCTGGAGGGCGAGTTCGGCACCCGCTTCGTGCGCGTGCATCGCAACTGCCTCGTCGCGCGCGATTTCATCCGCGGCTTCGAGCGCCGCGTCAACGACGATGGCGACGCGCATTGGGAAGTGCTGCTCAACGGCGTCGGCGAGTCCTTGCCGGTGTCGCGCCGCCAGCAGTTCGTCGTGCGCGACGTGGGGCGCGAGAGCGTCGCCTAGCGACCGCGTCGTCGCCGTCGCCGCCCGTCGGCAAGTCCGAGGCGCTACACTGCGCGCTTCGCCCCGCCATCGTTCAAGTCCCCTATGCGCACGCTCGTCTGCGGCTCGCTCGCCTACGACACCATCATGGTGTTCCCCGATCATTTCGCGCGGCACATCCTGCCCGACCAGGCGCAGGTGCTGTCGGTGTCGTTCCAGATCGGCGAGATGCGCCGCGAGTGGGGCGGGTGCGCGGGCAACATCGCGTACAACCTGAAGCAGATCGGCGGGCGAGCCGGTCGTGATGGCGACCGTCGGCGACGACGGCCTCGAGTACAAGGAGCGGCTCGCCGCCCTCGGCATCGCCGTCGACGGCGTGCGGCACGTTCCCGGCGCCTACACGGGACAGGCCTTCATCATCACCGACCTCGACGACAACCAGATCACCGCGTTCCATCCGGGCGCGATGAACTACTCGCACCAGAGCCGCGTCGCGGACGTGGCCGACATCGGCCTCGGCATCATCGCGCCGGACGGCAAGGAAGGCATGCGCTCGCACGCGGCGCAATTCGCGCAAGCCGGCATTCCGTTCATCTTCGACCCCGGCCAGGGGATGACGCTCTTCGACGGGCCCGAGCTCATGTCGCTGATCGGCATGGCGCGGTATGTCGCGGTGAACGACTACGAAGGACGCATGCTCGCCGAGCGCACGGGCGTTCCGCTCGCAAGCATGGCGGAGCATGTCGAGGCGCTCATCGTGACGCTCGGCGCGGACGGGTCCGTCATCCACGCAGGGGGCGCAACGTATGCGATCCCCGCGGCCAAGCCCACTGCGGTGCTCGATCCGACGGGATGTGGCGACGCGTATCGCGCGGGCATCCTGTACGGCATCGCGCACGGGTGGGATTGGGAGCGCACCGGCGGCCTGGCGTCGGTGCTCGGCGCCATCAAGATCGCATCGCGCGGCGCACAGAAGCACGCGTTGTCGCGCGACAGCGTGGCGACGCTGTACCGGACGACGTTCGGCACGGATCTTTGGTGAGTGGGCGAACCGGCCGAGCGTAGCGAGGGAGGCGCGCAGCGCGCGCCGGAGGGCGAGCGACGGCGGACCACCGATGCCGCCGCCTTTGCGCACGTCGCACGGTGAGTCCGCGAGGGCAGTACCGCGTCCTTCGCACCTGTGTCCACCTTCTGGCGGGCGTGGGCACGACGATGCTCGTGTTTCCGTTCGTGAGCGATGCGCGCAAGCGCAGGCTCGTCAAACGCTGGAGCCGGCGGCTCCTGCGCATCCTGAACGTCACCGCGCACGTGCGCGGCGAGCTCGAAGCGGTGAGCGGCAACGTGCTGCTCGTCGCCAATCACATCTCGTGGCTCGACATCTTCGTGCTGAACGCGCACCTGCCCGTGCGCTTCGTGGCCAAGGCCGAACTCGCGCGCTGGCCCGTGGTCTCGCGCATGATCCGCGGCGCCGGCACGGTGTTCATCGAGCGCGAGCGTCGCCGGGACACGCACCGCGTCACCCGCGACATGGCCGACCTCCTGGCCAACGGCGACGTCGTCGCGATATTTCCCGAGGGCACCACCACGCACGGCCACGAGGTGCTGCCGTTCAAGAGCTCGCTGCTGCAGCCGATCATCGAGGCGCGCGGTCACGTGCAGCCGGTCGCGCTCCGCTATCGCACACCGGACGGCGCGATCGCGATGGCGCCGACCTACGTGGGCGACACGAGCTTCGCGTCGTCGTTCCTCGCGGTGTGCGCGGAACCCGCCTTGCAGGTGGAGCTCACGGCGGCGGCCGCGATTCCTGCGCGCGACGTGCATCGTCGTGCGCTCGCGCGCGCCGCGGAATCGTCTATCCGAAGGGCTTTGGCTGGACCGGCGAGCGCGACGGAACCTGATACACGCGTCGATCAGGCAACCTGACCGCCGTGAGCGCGCCGCCCCAGACGCATCCCGAGTCGAGCATCATCACGTTGGGCGTCAGCAGCAGGTCGAGCGTGGACCAGTGGCCGCACACGACGATGGACGATGCGGAACGGCGCGCAGGATGCTGGAACCACGGCGCAAAACCTTCGGGCGTGCTCTCGACCCCGCGCTTCTCGGCGAGCTCCATCGTGTCGTCGGACGTGCAGAAGCGCAGGCGCGTGCAGGCGTTGACGACGACGCGCAGCCGGTCGTAGCCCGTCAGGTCGTCGCGCCAGCGGCGGGGCTCGTCGCCGTAGAGCACGCCCAGGAATTCGTGCGCGCGCTCGCTCGCGAGCACCGCTTCGACTTCGCGCGACAACGACAACGCCTGCGCAACGGTCCAGGAGGGGAGCAGGCCCGCGTGAACCATCGCGTGGTCGCCCTCGACGACGACCAGCGGGCGGCGCATCAGCCACGCGACCAGCGCGTCGCGATCGGGTGCGGCGAGGATGTCGTCGAGCGTATCGCCGCGATGCGGCTTGCGGTGGCCGGCCGCGATCGTCAGCAGGTGGAAGTCGTGGTTGCCGAGCACGGCCGTTGCCGCGTCGCCCATCGCCATGACGTCGCGCAACACGGCGAGCGATCCCGGGCCGCGATTGACGAGATCGCCCACGAGCCACAAGCGATCGCGCGAGACGTCGAAGCCGATGACGTCGAGCAGGTCACGAAACTCGGTGTGACAACCCTGGATATCGCCGATCGCGTAGAGCGCCATGGCGTGGTTCGCGGTAAAATTGCACGAAGTTTATAGCATCATCCGCTTGTCCTTTCCTCTCAATCCGCCGCAACGCGAGGCCGTGCGCTACTGCGACGGCCCGCTGCTCGTCCTCGCCGGCGCCGGCAGCGGCAAGACGCGCGTCATCACCGCGAAGGTCGCGCATCTCATCGAGCGCGGCACCGATCCGTCGCACATCGTCGCGATCACGTTCACCAACAAGGCGGCGCGCGAGATGCGCGAGCGCGCGACCGCGCTGCTTGCGAAGCAGGGCAAGGCCGACGTCGCGAGCAAGGTGCGCATCGCCACGTTCCACGCGCTCGGCCTGTCCATCCTGCGCAGCGAGGCGAAGGCGGCGGGGCTTAGGCCCGGATTTTCGATCCTCGATCCCGCGGACCTCGAGAGCATGATGGCCGAGCTCGTCGCAACGGCGGACCGCGCGCGTGCACGCGCGGCGCAATGGAAGATCAGCGCGTGGAAGAACGCATTGGTCACGCCCGCCGCGGCGTTGTCGGCGGCGCAGGACGACGAGGAGCTCGCCGCGGCGCGCGCGTATTGCAACTACGACGAGGCGCTCGCCTCGTACCGTGCCGTCGACTTCGACGACCTCATCATCCGGCCGCTCGCGCTGCTCGAGAACGACCAGGAGGCGGCGAAGCGGTTTCGCGCGAAGTGCGCGCACGTGCTCGTCGACGAGTACCAGGACACCAACCCGGCCCAATACCGGCTCATGCGCGCGCTCACCGGCGACCGCGCGCCGTTTACCGCCGTCGGCGACGACGACCAGGCGATCTATGGATGGCGCGGGGCGACGCTCGACAACCTCGCAGCGCTGCCGCGCGACTTTCCCGATCTCAAGGTCGTGAAGCTCGAGCAGAACTATCGCTCGACCGTGCGCATCCTGCGCTCGGCCAACACGCTGATCGCCAACAACAAGAAGCTCTTCGACAAGAAGCTGTGGAGCGACCTCGGGCACGGGGACACCATCCGGGCCTCGCCCGCGGCCGACGACGAGGCGGAAGCCGAAATGGTCATCGCGCGCATCGAGGGCATGCGCTTCGAGAAGCGCGCGAAATATTCGGACTTCGCGATCCTGTATCGCGGCAACCACCAGGCGCAGGTGTTCGAGACGGCGCTTCGCGCGAAGAACATCGCCTACGACATCTCGGGCGGGCAATCGATGTTCGAGCGCACCGAGATCAAGGACATCATCGCGTACCTGCGCCTCATCGCGAACGACGACGACGACCCCGCGTTCCTGCGCGCGGTCGGCGCGCCCAAGCGCGGGATCGGGCAGACGACGCTCGCGCGCCTGTCCGACATCGCGGCGCAGCGCCACGAGAGCCTGTTCGCCGCGGCATTTGCGCCGGAGCTCGCCGCGGCGGTGCCCGCACGCCAGCGCGAGTCGCTCGCCGAGTTCTGCAAGCTGGTCAACGACCTTCGCTATCGCGCCGAGCGCGAGCCAGCGAAGCGCCTCCTCGACGACCTCATGAGCGGCATCCGCTACGAGTCGTGGCTCGTCGATACGCTCGACAAGCGCGACGCCATCGCGCGAAGCAAGACCGTGCGCGACTTCGTGGACTGGCTCGGCCGCAAGGGCGAGTCGGACGGTCGCAATCTCGTCGAGCTCACGCAACACATCGCGCTCATCACGATGCTCGAGAACCGGGACGGCGAAACCGCGGACAACGTGAGGCTGTCCACGCTCCACGCAGCGAAGGGACTCGAATTTCCGCACGTGTTCATCGTGGGGCTGGAGGAGGGCATCCTGCCGCACCGCGAGGCGGTCGACGCCGGCGATGTCGAGGAAGAACGCCGGCTGATGTACGTCGGCGTCACGCGAGCCCAACAGTCGCTGCACCTGTCGTGGTGCAGCGCGCGCAAGCGTGCGGGCGAGAAGGTCGCGTGCCAGCCGTCGCGCTTCATCGGCGAGCTCGCGCAGGAGGACTTGCGCTATTCCAACGCGCCGCTCACGCAAGCCGAGGCGGCGCAGGAGAAAGTCACGGGCAACGCGCGACTGCAGTCGTTGAAGGCGCTGCTGTCGCGCTGATGCGACCGACCGTCAGTCGCGAAGGGCCGCTCCCGAGCGACTGACTGCGCCCCCTTTGGGGGCAGCGAGCGAGGCGAAGCCTGCGAGCGTGGGGGTCGTTACTTGGATGCGCCGACCATGTAGTCGACCGCCGCCTTCACGTCGGCGTCGCTCAGGCTCAGGTTGCCGCCCTTCGGAGGCATCGCGCCCTTGCCGGCGATTGCGGTCTGGTACAGCGTGGGCATGCCCGTCTTGATGCGCGGCGCCCATGCGGCCTTGTCGCCGAACTTCGGAGCGCCGGCGATCCCCGCGCCGTGGCACGCCACGCACGTCGTCTCGTAGATTTTCTTGCCGTCGGAAGCGGCGGCGGGCGCAGCCGCGGCTGGTGCTGCTGCCGGGGCGGCGGCGGTCACCGACAGGTGCGGGAGCGGCGGCTGGCGCGGCCTTGGCCGGCGTTGCGGCGGGCGCCGCTGCCGCAGTGGTCGCGGCGACCGGTGGTGCGGTCCACGTCGCGCCCGCCTTGCTCGCCATGAACACGACGGCGCGCTTGACCTCGTCGTCCGTGAGATCGCTGTTGCCGCCGCGCGGGGGCATCGCTCTGATGCCGTTGATCGCGTGGTCGAAGGCGGTCTTCTCGCCTTGCGCGATCACCTTGCCCCATGCCGCCTTGTCGCCGACCTTGGGCGCCCCTGCGAGGCCCGCCTCGTGACACGTCTTGCAGACCTGGCCGTAGACCTGGTCGCCCGTCATCATGCCCTTGGGACCCGTCGCCTCGGCGAGCACGACGGTGCCAACCGGCTGGATACGCGCAAGCACGTGGTCGGAGTTGTCCCCCATGCCCTTTTCGCCGCTCGTGACGAGCTGCGAAAGGAGGCCTGCGATCGTGATCGGGACCGCGAAGGCGAGCAGCACGACGAAGATGAGCTGCTTCGGAGTCTTGATCGGTGAGGAATGTTCTTCCATAGGGGGCGGGCGGCTCGTTCTTTTGATGCGACGGCGATGTGCGGGCGCAACCCGCGATTATACCCATGACGCCCGGCCGCGAGGAACGGGACCGGACCGATCGGCTACAATGACGGCACGCGCCCGTAGCTCAGTTGGATAGAGTATTGGTTTCCGAAGCCAAGGGTCACAGGTTCGAATCCTGTCGGGCGCGCCACTCGCCTGTTCTGCATCCCTTCAGTTCGGCCCCGCCCGCAGCTTCGCGACCATCCCCGACGTCGCGTTGGGTGCTGCGCGATTGCCCCAGCTCGTGCGCACGTAGTTCGCGATTTCCGCCACCTGCTGGTCCGTCAGTTGCGTGTTGAACGGTGGCATCGCGATGAACCCATTGCGAGCGCGGATGCCGCGGTCGACGACCTTGAGGATGTTGTTCGGGTCCTGCGCGAGAACGACGGGATTGCCGGCAAGCGGCGGAAACACCCCCGGAACGCCGCGGCCGCGCGACTGGTGGCATCCGCTGCAGTTGTCGGTGTAGAGCTGGGCGCCGCGCATCCTGGTGGCGTCCGGCCCCACGCGCCCCGTGCGCAGCGACGAGTCGGGCGGCAACGACTTCAGGTACTCGGCCATCGCGAGCCGGTCGTCGTCGGTCAGGTGCGAGAGGCTGTTGCGGATGACCTCGGCCATGGGGCCCAAGGTGGTCGTCTTGTCCTTCGCGACGCCGGTCTTGAAATATCCGGCAAGGTCCTGCGGCGTCCACGAGCCCAGGCCCGTTGCGATGTCGGACGTGAGGTCGAGTGCAAACCAGCCGTCGATCAGCGCGCCGCTCATCGCCTTGCTCTTCTCGATGCCGCCCAGGAGATTGCGCGGCGAATGGCAGTCGCTGCAATGGCCGAGGCCTTCGACGAGATACGCGCCGCGGTTCCAGGACGCCGGTTTCGACGCGTCCGGCCGATACGTGCCCTCCACGAAATAGAGCTCCCGCCACACGCCCATGCCCATGCGCACGTTGAACGGGAAGTCGAGGTGGTTGACGTCCACCGCGTTGCGCACCGGCTTTCATCGTGCGCAGGTAAGCGTAGAGCGCATCGACGTCCGCGCGCGTCACGCGCGTGTAGAAGTCGTAGGGCATCGTCGGATACATGTCCTGCCCGCGCTTGTTCACGCCGTCGTGCAGCGCGCGGTAGAAGTCGCCGCTCGACCAGCGCCCGATGCCCGTCTCGGGGTCGGGCGTGATGTTGGGCGTGAGCATGTAGCCGAACGGCGTGTCGATCCGTGCGCCTCCGGCGAACGGCGCGCCGCCGTCGGCGGTATGGCAGGAAACGCAGTCGCCGGCGCGCGCGAGGTATTCGCCGCGCTCGACGAGCGTCTGGGCGCCGGGTGCACCGCTGGCAAGCGCAACCCAAAGCGCGGCGGCGCCGAGGAGGGTCGATCCGTGGGGCATCGTCGTTATCCGGGCAAGTGGACGGACTGCCGCCCGAGCGTACAAGACCGATGCAGCTTGCGCAACGCGTGGCGAAAAGGGTGCAGGCGCGCGAGTTCATCTACACTTGCCTTCCGATCCCTTTCAATCCCTCCGGCCACGACGCATGCAGCTTTCAGCCGCCGCCGTGCAGCACTACGACCCCGTCGACGACACGCCCGAGCCGCGCGAGGTCGAGGCGTTCCGTGCGGCCGTGCTCGCGAAGCTGCGCTACAGCGTGGCGAGGGAGCCTGCGCACGCACGCGACCACGACTGGCTGATCGCGCTGTCGCTCGCCGCGCGCGACCACGTCATCGACCGCTGGAGCGAGACGACGCGCCGCACCTATCGCGACGGCCGCAAGCGTGTGTATTACTTCTCGCTCGAGTTCCTGGTCGGGCGCATGTTGCTCGACGCACTTTCCAACCTCGGGCTTGCTGCGACCGCGCGTGCGGCGCTCGACGAGCTCGGCGTCGACTTCGAGCGCATCCGGCGGCTCGAGCCGGATCCCGCCCTGGGCAACGGAGGCCTCGGGCGACTCGCCGCGTGCTTCATGGAGAGCATGGCCGCGCTGTCGATTCCGGCGCACGGCTACGGCATTCGCTACGACCACGGCATCTTCCGGCAGGTCGTGCGTGACGGCTGGCAGCAGGAGATGCCGGAGGAGTGGCTGACGTACGGCAATCCGTGGGAATTCGAGCGGCCCGAAGTCACCTGCACGGTCGGCTTCGGCGGCACCGTCGTCGAAGCCGACGGCCGTATCCGATGGAATCCGGCGGAGCGCGTCGACGCGGTCGCCTACGACACGCCGATCGCAGGCTGGCGCGGACGTCACGTCAACACCCTGCGGCTGTGGTCCGCGCGCGCGACGGATCCCCTGTCGCTCGTCGACTTCAATCGCGGCGACCACGTCGGGGCGCTGGCGGATCGCGTGCGCCTGGAAGCGATCTCGCGTGTCCTGTATCCGAGCGACGAGACGACCGCAGGACAGGACCTGCGCCTGCGCCAGGAATTCTTCTTCGCGTCGGCTTCGCTGCAGGACCTCTTGCGCCGCCATCGCGCGCAGCAGTTCCCGCTCGAGTCCTTGCCCGATCACGTCGCGATCCAGCTCAACGACACGCATCCCGCCATCGCGGTGCCCGAGCTCATGCGCCTGCTGGTCGACGAGCAGGGCGTGGCGTGGGAGACCGCGTGGAACGTTGCGACGCGCGTTTTCAACTACACCAATCACACGCTGCTGCCCGAGGCGCTGGAGACGTGGCCGGTATCGCAGCTCGCGGGACTGCTGCCGCGCCACATGCAGATCATCGAGCGCATCAACGCGCAGCATCTCGACGGCTTGCGCGCGGCGGGCGTGAGCGACGGCGGGCGCCTGTCCTCGCTGTCGGTGTTCGACGAGAGCGGCGGGCGCCGCGTGCGCATGGGCCACCTCGCGTTCCTCGGCGCGCACCGCGTGAACGGCGTGTCCGCGCTCCATACCGACCTCATGCGCGAGACGGTGTTCCGCGACCTGCATGCGGTCCATCCGCAGAAGATCGTCAACAAGACCAACGGCATCTCGTTTCGACGCTGGCTGTTCGAGGCGAATCCGCCGCTGCTTGCACTGCTCGTGGACGCTGTGGGCCCGCACGTGCGGGACGATCCGGATGCGTTGCGCGCCGTTGCGCCGCTCGCCGCCGACCCTGCCTTCCGCGAGGCGTTCGCCCGCCAGCGCCGCACCGCGAAGGACGCCCTTGCCGCACTGGTGGCGGAACGCACGGGTGTGGACATCGACCCAGCCGCCGTCTTCGACGTCCACGTCAAGCGCATCCACGAGTACAAGCGCCAGCTCCTCAACGTGCTGCAGGCGGTGGCCGCCTATCTTGCGATGCGCGACGCGCCGGGTGCCGACGCCGTGCCGCGCGTGAAGATCTTTTCCGGCAAGGCCGCGGCCGGCTACCGCCAGGCGAAGCTCATCATCAAGCTGATCCACGATGTCGCCGCGGTGGTCAACGGCGATGCTGCGGCGCGCGGCAAGCTCGCGGTCGTGTTCCTGCCCAACTACAACGTGAGTCTCGCCGAGTCCATCATTCCCGCGGCCGACCTGTCGGAGCAGATCTCCACCGCCGGCATGGAGGCGTCCGGCACGGGCAACATGAAGCTCGCGCTCAACGGCGCCATCACCATCGGAACCCTCGACGGGGCGAACATCGAGATCCGCGAGCGCGTCGGCGCGGACAACTTCGTGCTGTTCGGCCTGACTGCCGCGGAAGTCGCCGCACGCCGTGCGCAGGGCCTCGACATGCAATCGGTCATCGCCGCATCGCCCGCGCTCTCCCGCGCCGTCGATGCGATCGCCGCGGGCCTCTTCTCGCCGGACGACCCGGCGCGCTACGCGCCCCTGGTCGAGGCGCTGCGCCGCAACGACTACTTCCTGGTGTGCCCCGACTTCGACGCGTACTGCGACGCGCAGGGGCGCGTGGACACGCTGTGGCGCGACCGCGAGGCGTGGTGGCGCGCATCCATCGCCAACACCGCCAACGTCGGCTTCTTCTCGTCCGACCGCGCGATCCAGGAATACGCCGACGAAGTGTGGGGCTTGCCCAAGCGACGCTGATGGAGCGCGTGACCTATTCCGCACCGCTCGCGCGCTCCGCGATGGCCTACGTGCTCGCGGGCGGCCGCGGCGCGCGGCTCATGGAGCTGACGGACAACCGCGCGAAGCCCGCGGTGTACTTCGGCGGCAAGACGCGCATCATCGACTTCGCGCTGTCCAACGCGCTCAACTCGGGCATCCGGCGCATCGCGGTCGCAACGCAGTACAAGGCGCACAGTCTCATCCGACACTTGCAGCGCGGCTGGAACTTCCTCCAGCCGATGCGCAACGAGAGCTTCGACATCCTGCCGGCCTCTCAGCGCGTCACCGAGAACCAGTGGTACATGGGCACCGCCGACGCGGTGTTCCAGAACATCGACATCATCGACGGCTACGCGCCGGACTACATCGTCGTGCTCGCCGGCGACCACGTCTACAAGATGGACTACGAGCTCATGCTCGTGCAGCACGTCAACGAGGGCGCCGACGTGACCGTGGCATGCATCGAGGTGAGCACCGACGATGCGCGCGAGCCTCGGCGTGATGCAGGTCGATGCCAATGATCGCATCGTCGGATTCGTCGAGAAGCCGGATCATCCGCCGGAGCTGCCCGGCAAGCCGGGACGTGTCCTGGGGAGCATGGGCATCTACGTGTTCCGCCGCGAGTTCCTGCACGAGGAGCTTCGCCGCGACGCGGCCGACCCGTCGTCCTCGCGCGACTTCGGCCGGGACATCATCCCGTACCTCGTGAAGAACGGGAAGGCCGTCGCGCATCGCTTCGAGCGCTCGTGCATACGCTCCCGCGACGAGCCGACGACGTACTGGCGCGACGTCGGCACGCTCGACGCATACTTCGCCGCCAACATCGACCTCACCGACGTCGTGCCGGAGCTCGACCTGTACGACAGCGAGTGGCCGATCTGGACGTACGCCAACATCACGCCCCCGGCGAAGTTCGTGCACGACGTCGACGGCCGGCGCGGCATGGGCATCTCGTCGCTCGTTTCCGGAGGCTGCATCGTGTCCGGCGCCGCGCTCCACAACTCGCTCCTGTGCGAGCACGTGCACGTGCACTCGTGGGCCGACGTCGACCACGGCGTGCTGCTGCCGTACGTGAGCGTCGGCAGGAGCTGCAAGCTGCGCAACGTGATCGTCGACGCGGGCGTGCGCATCCCGCCCGGCCTCGTGGTGGGCGAGGACCCCGAGCTCGACGCCGAGCGCTTTCGCAGGACGGAGCGGGGGATCTGCCTCGTGACGCAGTCGATGCTCGACCGCCTCCGGTAATGGACCCCCACGCTCGCCTCACTTGCGTTCGGCGTCGCTGCCCCCCGAGGGGGCGCAATCCGCGTTCGGGACGGCCCTTCACGCGGATGGCTATCTGATTCGGGTACTGTCCGTCGCCTCGGAGGTCTATCCGCTCGTGAAGACCGGCGGGCTCGCCGACGTCACGGGCGCGCTTCCGGCCGCACTTGGGCGCGAGAACGTCGCGGTGCGCACGCTGATCCCGGGCTATCGCCCCGTGATGGCGGAGCTTGCGCGAGCGCCGGTGCTGCTCGAGTACGCATCGCTGTTCGGTGGCAGGGCCCGCGTGCGCGCAGGCCATGCCCGGGGCCTCGACCTGCTGGTGCTCGACGCGCCGCACCTGTTCGACCGCGACGGCGGCCCGTACGCCGACCGTCGAGGGCAGGACTTTCCCGACAACGCATACCGCTTCGCCGCGTTGTGCCGTGCCGCCGCCGATGTCGCGTGGGGCGACGCCGGCGATTTCGTTCCCGACGTGGTGCATTGCCACGACTGGCAGGCGGGGCTCGCGCCGGCGTACCTGCACTATGCGCAGCGCCCGCGGCCGCGCACCGTGATGACCGTGCACAACATGGCGTTCCAGGGACAGTTCGACGTGACCTGCGACAACCTCGGACTGCCGTGGCATGCGTGGTCGATCGAAGGCGTCGAGTACTACGGCAGCGTCGGCTATCTCAAGGCGGGGCTTCAGCTCGCCGATCGCATCACCACGGTGTCGCCGACGTACGCGGAGGAGATCAAGACGCCCGACGGCGGCATGGGGCTCGACGGCCTCCTCCGACACCGCGCGCACGCGCTGCGCGGCATCCGCAACGGCATCGACGATCGCGCGTGGAATCCCGCCGACGATCCGCACCTGCCCGCACCGTTCGACGCGAAGCATCGCGTTGCGCGTGGCGCGAGCCGCGAGGCCCTGCGCACGCATTTCGGCATTGCCAAGGCGGGTCCGCTGTTCGGCGTCGTGAGCCGCCTCACGTGGCAGAAAGGCATGGACCTCGTGCTCGACTGCATCCCGTCCATCCTCGAAGGCGGGGCGCACCTTGCCGTGCTGGGCAGCGGCGACGCGTCGCTCGAGCGCGCGTTCGTCGAGGCGGCTCGCGCGCACCGCGGACGCGTTGCGGTCCACGTCGGTTACGACGAAGGGCTCGCCCACCTCATGCAGGGAGGATCCGACGCCATCCTGGTGCCGTCGCGGTTCGAGCCGTGCGGGCTCACCCAGATGTGCGCATTGCGGTACGGCGCACTGCCCGTCGTATCGCGCGTGGGCGGGCTCGCGGACACGGTGGTCGACGTCGCCGAGGAGGACACGGCGTCGCGCATCGGGACCGGCGTTTCGTTCCTGCCGGTGACGGCGGACGGGCTCGCCGCTGCTATCGAGCGGACGCTTGCGATGTGGAGCGATCAGCCGCGATGGAAGCGCGTGCAGTCGCGCGCGATGACGTCGGACGTGAGCTGGAAGGAGCCGGCGAAGCAGTACGCCGAGCTGTACGCCGACGTCATGAAGTCATCTTCTGCGCGCGGATGAGCTCGCCGAGCGACCACGCCTGGAACGGGCACCCGCGCGGCGCATGCGGCGCGTCGCCGTCGGCGATCTCGAACAGGTGATCGATGCCCGAGGCGCCGATGCGCGCCGCGAGCGGTGCGACGAAGCGCAACCCCGCTTGCGTCTTGGCTGCCTCGTCGCTTCCGTGCACGCGCAGCCACGCCTCCACGAACGGGCCCATGAGCCATGGCCACACGGTCCCCTGGTGGTACGCGCCGTCGCGCTCCGCCGGTCCGCCTTCGTAACGCGCGCGGTACGCAGGGTCGGATCGCGCGAGGGAGCGGACACCGGCGGGCGTGACCAGCTCGCGTTCCACCGTCTCCACCACTTTGCGCGCGAGGTCTCCGTCGACGACTGCAAACGGCAGCCCGCCCGCGGCGAAGACCTGGTTCGGGCGCACGCTCGAATCGACCCGCCCGGCGACGTGATCGGCATCGACGACGTCGTAGAGGCTGCCGCGTTCCGGATCGACGAAGCGCGCGCGAAACGCCGCGCTCGCGCGCTGTACGAGCGGGGCACGGCCGGCAAGATATAGCGCGTTGATCCACAGCGCCTGCACCTCGACCGGCTTGCCGATGCGCGGCGTGATGACCCGTCCATCCACGCGCGCATCCATCCACGTGAGCTGGACGCCGGGCTCGCCGCACGCGAGGAGGCCATCGTCGTCCATGCGGATGCCGAAGCGCGTTCCTCGGGCATAGCCGTCGACGATCGCGTCGATGGCGCCTTGCAGCCGCTCGCTCGAACCGGCGATGGCCATCGTCTCGTGCGCGGCGACGACGAACCACAGCGATGCGTCGACCGCGTTGTACTGCGGCAGCTCGCTGCCGTCGGGGAAGCGGTTGGGCAGCATGCCCTGCGACACGTGCGCCGACCAGTCCTCGAGGATGATGGCGGCAATGTCGGCGCGGCCGCGCGACAGGAGGAGCCCGCGCATCGCGATGAACGTGTCGCGTCCCCAGTCCGTGAACCACGGGTAGCCCGCGATGATCGTACGGCGCGTGCCGGCGCTCACGACGTACGCGTCGGCCGCACGATCCATGCGCGACAGAGGGCTGCGCCGCTTGCGCTCGCGCGCGAATGTCTCCGCGGCAAGGCTTCGCGCGTCACCCTCGATGTCGCTGCCCGGGCGCAGCACGACGGCAGCGTCGCGCTGCGCGATGTCGAACGTGAAGATTCCGGGCGCTGCGAGATCCTCGATGCAGTCGAGGCCGCGCGCCGCTTCCTCCGCGTACAGGAAGTTGCGGTACCAGTCGGGTGCGTCGCGATACATGCCCGTCGACAGCATCGTCGTCGCCGGCAGGCTTGGATAGGGCTGCCACGACGCGTTGCCGTCGCGCGTGTTCGAGCGGAAGTCGAACGCACCGTTCTCACGCATCAGCGCGTGGTAGCTGCGCCCCGACAGGAGCGGACGCACATGCAGCGTCGCGCGTCCTTGTCCGGCGATCCGTCGCCATGCGCACACCGTGGCCTGCAGGCTGACGGCCACCTCGTGCGCAACGACGGTGCCGTCCGGCAGCGCGAACGTCCATCGCGGCCACGGATCGCTGGTGAACGCGACGAGATGGTCGATGCCGCGAGGGTAGGTGACGTCGGGCGCGTAGTGTTGGGTCGACAGCGGAAAGGTCGTGCCGCCGACGTCGAGCCACGCCTCGAACCCGTTGACGAGGACGACGCGCTCGGTGCCGCCCGCGAGCAGCAGCAGCGCATGGTAGCGACGGGTGCGGACTCCGCCCGCCGTCCCCGATGCGAATCCTCCGTTGCCGTCAGGCTCGATCCATTCGAGGGACCCCTCGATCACTTCTTTTCCCACGCTCCCAGTCCCACCTCGCGAAGGTCGTGCTTCTCCTTCATCGCGTATTCGGCATATTGGTGGATGAGCTTCGCGACGACGCCGGTCCAGCCGGTCTGGTGCGAGGCGCCGAGGCCTTCGCCGGTGTCGCCGTGGAAGTACTCGTGGAAGACGATGAGGTCGCGCCAGTGCGGATCCGTGTCTGGAATTTGTCGCGGTCGCCGTTCACCGGGCGCCGTCCGTTCTCGTCGCGCGTGAACAGCGTGATGAGGCGGCGCGTGATCTCGGTGGTGACCTCCCACAGCGTGAGCTCGCAGCCCGATCCGGTCGGGACACTCGATCTTGAAGGAGTCGCCCAGCACCGCGTCGTGCTTCTGCAGCGCCTCGATCAGCAGGTAGTTGAGCGGAAACCACACCGGACCGCGCCAGTTCGAGTTGCCGCCGAACAGCGACGTCTTCGACTCCGCCGGCGCGTAGTCGAGCGTGAACGTGTCGTCGCCGACGCGCAGCACAAACGGATGGTCGTGATAGGCCTTGCGACACCGACCGGACGCCGTGGTCGGACTGAGCAAGCGCGTCGGGGTCGAGCACGGGCGCGAGGATGCGCGACAGCTTGTCGGTGTCGACGATCGCAAGCCGCACCCGGTCCTCCACGCCCGCGTTGCGTCATGTCGCCCAGCCCGTGCAGGAGCTCGGGACGATACTTCGCGAACCAGCGCAGGCGCTTGCTGAAATCGCTGAAGCTGCCGATCGCCTCGCGGTCGGCGACCGCGACCGCGAAGATCGGGATCAGGCCCGAAATCGTCTGCGCGTGATCGGGAAACTGGCGGCCGTCGGGCAGCCGCAGGACGTCGTAGTAGTAGCCGTCCTCCTCGTTCCACAGCCCCCGGCTGTTGCCGCCCAGCTTGTTGATCGCGGCGCCGATGTACACGAAGTGCTCGAAGAACTTGGTGGCGACGTCCTCGTACACCGAGTCCTTCTTGGCGAGCTCGAGCGCGAGGCCGAGGAGATTGAGGCAATACATCGCCATCCAGCTCGTGCCGTCGGCCTGCTCGAGGTAGCCCGCCGACGGGCAGCCCCGACGTGCGATCGAACACGCTGATGTTGTCGAGCCCGAGGAAGCCGCCCTCGAAGATGTTGTTGCCTTCGGCGTCCTTGCGGTTGACCCACCACGTGAAGTTGATGAGCAGCTTCTGGAAGATGCGCTCGAGGAACTCGCGGTCGGTGCGGCCGTAGAGCTTCTCCTCGATCTGGTAGACGCGCATCGCGGCCCACGCGTGCACGGGCGGATTGACGTCGCCGAATGCCCATTCGTACGCGGGGATCTGGCCGTTGGGATGCATGTACCACTCGCGCGTGAGCAGGATCAGCTGGTTCTTCGCGAAATCGGGGTCGATCATCGCGAACGCGATCGCGTGGAACGCCATGTCCCATGCGGCGAACCACGGGTACTCCCACTTGTCGGGCATCGACAGCACGTCGGCCCGCCGACATGTGCCACCAGTCGTGGTTGCGGCCCTTCCACGCGCGACGCCGGCGGCGGCGGCTCGGCCGGATCGCCCTCGAGCCAGCGCTCGACCATGTAGCGGTAGTACTGCTTGTTCCACAGCATCCCGGCGAACGCCTGGCGCTGCACGTTGCGCATGTCGGCGGGAACGTCGAACGGCGTGATCCGCTGGTAGAACGCGTCGGCTTCGGCCTTGCGCGTCGTCGAACATCGCATCGAAAGCCGGTCCGAGCGGCGCATCGTCGATTTCGCCCGCGCGCAGCCGCAGGCGCACGGTCACCGTCTCGCCGGGACCGACGGGAAACGCGTAGTGCGCCGCCGCCTTGCTGCCGACGTGCCCGGGATTCACGGCCTCATCGTCGCCGTTCACGAGATATTCGTGGAACGCGTCCTTCACGTACGGCTGCGCGTTGGGCGTGCTCCACAGGCGCTGCGCGTTCGATCTCGTTCTCGGTGAAGAGCACTTCCTGCGGCGGCTCGCAGTACAGCGAATAGGCGGGCAGCGTGCGGTGGACGGCGCGCAGCACGGTGACGTCTACCGAGCGACGCGACGCAGATGCGCGGCCTGTTGGCATCGCCGGTCCACGACCAGTCGTTCTTGAACCACAGCGTGGGCAGCAGGTGCAGCGGCGCGGCATACGTCGCGCGGTTGGTTGCGCTGATGCGCACGAGCATGTCGGTGGGCGATGCCTTCGCGTACTCGACGACGACGTCGAAGTAGCGGTCGTCTTCGAAGATGCCGGTGTCGAGGAGCTCGTACTCGGGGTCGGCACGCGTGCGCCGCCCGTTCTCCTGCACGAGGTCCGCGTACGGGAACGCCCGCTGCGGATACTTGTACAGGTACTTCATGTACGCGTGACTCGGCACGTTGTCGAGGTAGAAGTAGTACTCCTTCACGTCCTCGCCGTGGTTGCCCTCGTTGCCGGTCAGGCCGAACATGCGCTCCTTGAGGATCGGGTCGGCGCCGTTCCACAGGGCAAGGGCGAAGCACAGCTGCTGCTGGTCGTCGCAGATGCCGGCGATGCCGTCCTCGCCCCAGCGATAGGCGCGCGATCGCGCGTGGTCGTGCGGAAGGTAGTCCCACGCGGTTCCGTCGGCGCTGTAGTCCTCGCGCACGGTGCCCCACTGCCGCTCGGAGAGATACGGCCCCCAGAGGCGCCACGGCGCGTGGCGCTCGCGCGCGTCGGTCAGGCGTTGCTCTTCGGCGGTCGCAGGACTCGTCGTCGGCATGATGCAGTCCTGCCAGTCGTGCCCGGCGGGCGCGGGCGGGACGGCTATTGTGCTCAGCCGCGCCTCGAGCGTCTGCGCGATCGTCCACGCGGCGCCGCTCGCAAGCGCGATCGGCGCGCTCGCGACTGCGGCCTCGACGCACAGGAAATTGCGCCACTCGCCCGCCTCGAGGTCCGGAGGCAGCGATTGCTGAGGACCGGGATTCCACACGACGGTGTCCGTGCTTCCCACGGCGGTCACGGCGAACGCGTGCACGCCGTCGGCAACTTCGAGCATCTGCGGAACGCGCTTGTAGACGCGGTCCACCGGCCGGTCCACGCAAAGCTCCGCGGCGTTCTCCACATCGTCGTCGTGCCGCAGCACCTTGTCGCGATACCTCGCGCCCGACAGACCGCGCACGACGGCCTTGCGCACGTCGCTCATCCGAAGATACGTGTGCAGCGCGGCCGTGAAGCCGAACGATGCGCCGCCGGAGTTCGTCGCGGTCAGCGACACCGTCAGCCGCCTTGCGAGCGCCCGCACGTCGACCTCGCAAGCGAACGCGTGCGCGAAGCCGGCGTGCCCCGGCGCCTCGTCGAGGCGAAAGCGCGCGTGCGCGGCGCCGTCCGCTGCCTGGCCCGCCGCGATCAGCGTCCACGGCACGGTGCGCACGAGACCGTGCATGGGGAGCGGACCCTGGTCGGCGAATTGCGGGAAGCACACGGGGATGCCGCCGCGAATCGCAGCGCCGTCCTCGAACCGTGCCTCGCCGCTGACGAACAGGCGCTCGTCGCTGTCGCCGGCCGCATGCCACGACGTGACGTGCGCGCCGTGCAGATACGCTTCGAAGCGCGCCCCATCGGCGGCAGTGACGGCCACCATGGGAAGACCCTGCTCGCCTGCGATCGGTGTCACTTGCATCATCGTAGTGCGTCGCCGCGGTTGGCGTTGTGCACCGAGTCATTCTACTATCGGGGTTTGCCGCGCACATGAGCGATTTTCCCAACGTTTTCCTGGCGCGCCACGGCGAGACTGCGTGGAGCCTCTCCGGCCAGCACACCGGCCTCACGGATCTTCCGCTGACCGCGCGTGGAGAGGCGAATGCACGCACGCTCGCCGCCCCGCTCGCCGGCGTCAAGTTCGCGCTGGTGCTCACGAGCCCGCTGATACGCGCGGCGCGCACGTGCGAGCTCGCGGGCTTCGGCGGCGTTGCGATCGACGACCGCGATCTCGTCGAGTGGAACTACGGCGACTACGAAGGCAAGCGCACGGCGGACATCCTGTCGGCGAACCCCGGGTGGAAGCTCTTCAACGACGGCTGCCCCGGCGGCGAGTCGCCGGTGCGCGTCGCGGCGCGTGCCGACCGGGTGATCGCGCGAGCGCGCGCTGCGGGCGGCAACGTGCTGCTGTTCTCGAGCGGCCACATCCTGCGCATGATCGGCGCGCGATGGCTCGGGTTGCCGCCATCGGGCGGCGCGTATTTCCTGCTCGGCACTGCAAGCGTTTCGGTGCTTTCCTACGAGCACGACATGAACGAGCCGGTGCACAGGTCTGGAACGACATGCATCACTTGACTGCCGCAAATAAGTAGCGTCAGACTCGACATCCCCATCGAGGAACAGAAGATGAAAGCCACCGCCACGCTGCACGACGCAGGCCAGAGCCTCTGGCTCGACAACATCACGCGCGATCTCCTCGAAAGCGGAACGCTCGCGCGCTACATCGCGGAGTTGTCGGTCACGGGACTCACGTCCAATCCCACGATCTTCGACCATGCGATCAAGGGCAGCTCCGATTACGACGCGGCGATCCGCAGCAAGCTGCGCACCGGCAAGACGCGGCGAGTCGCTCTTCTTCGAGTTGGCGCTCGAGGACATCACGCGCGCTGCGGATCTCTTCCGCCCCGTGTTCGAGCGCACGCGCGGCGTCGACGGCTACGTCTCGCTCGAAGTGTCGCCGCTGCTCGCGCGCGACACCAGGACGACGCTGGCCGTCGCCAAGGAGCTCCATGCGCGCGGTGGACGCCCGAACCTGTTCATCAAGATCCCCGGCACGCCGGAAGGCCTGCCCGCCATCGAGGAAGCGATCTTCGCGGGCGTGCCCATCAACGTCACGCTGCTCTTCTCGCGCGAGCACTATCTCGCCGCCGCCGATGCGTACCTGCGCGGGATCGAGCGGCGCATCGCTGCAGGCCTTTCTGCCGACGTCGGTTCGGTCGCATCGCTCTTCATCAGCCGCTGGGACGTGGCCGTCGCGAGCAAGGTGCCCGCGCGCGCTCGTCAACAAGCTCGGCATCGCGATGGGCCAGCGCAGCTACAAGGCGTATTGCGACCTCATCGCGTCGCCGCGCTACCGCCGCGTCATGAACGAAGGCGGGCGTCCGCAGCGCCTGCTCTTCGCGAGCACGGGCACCAAGGATCCCAAGGCGCCCGACGTCATGTACGTCGAGGCGCTCGCCGCACCGTTTACGGTCAACACGATGCCCGAGTCCACGCTGCTCGACCTCGCCGACCACGGGAACATCGGTCGCACGACGCCTCCCGACGGCGGCGACTGCGAATCGGTTCTCGCGCAATTCAAGACGGCGGGTGTGGACATCGACGCGCTCGCAGCCACCTTGCAGGACGAGGGCGCCGCGTCGTTCGTGAAGTCGTGGAACGAATTGATGACGGTGCTCGCCAGCAAGAGCGAATTGCTCAAGGCAGCATGAATATGCTCGTCATCGACGTCGGCGGCACCCACGTCAAGATCCTCGCATCGGGGCAGAAGGAGGTGCGGCGCATGGACTCCGGCCCGGCAATGACGCCGCAAGCAGATGGTGGACGGCGTCAAGGCGCTCGCCAAGGGGTGGAAGTTCGACCGCGTGTCGATCGGCTATCCCGGCGTCGTCGTGCGCGACCACCCGCTGCGCGAGCCCCACAACCTCGGCAAGGGGTGGATCGCCTTCGACTACGAGAAGGCGTTCGGTTGCCCGGTGCGGATCGTGAACGACGCAGCGATGCAGGCGCTCGGCGGATACGCGGGCGGCAAGATGCTGTTCCTCGGCTTCGGCACCGGGCTTGGAACGGCGCTCATCGTCGACGGCACGCTCGTGCCGATGGAGCTCGCGCACCTGCCGTACAGGAAGGCGACGTTCGAGGATTACGTCGGCGAGCGCGCGCTCGAGCGAAGGGCAAGAACAAGTGGCGCAAGAGCGCCGTCGACGTGATCGAGCGGCTGATCGCGGCGATGGAGCCGGACGACGTCGTGCTGGGCGGGGGCAACGCCGTGCACATCGGCGAGCTGCCCCCGCGTTGCCGGCTGGGCGCCAACGCGAACGCGTTCCCGGGCGGGTTTCGACTGTGGGGCGATAGCGCCGGGGGTACCAAGCCGCGTCATGTGAAGCCGCGCACCGCGAAATCTCGCACGCCGAAAAAACGCCCCGCGGGAAAGCGCAAATAGCATGGCGAACGCACCTCTTACGACACGGCCGGCGTGGCAGGCGCTGCAGGCTCATCAAGCCGCGATGCGCGACGTGCACGCTGTCGCAGCTCTTCGCCGCGGATCCCGCGCGCGGCACGCGCCTGACGCTCGAGGCCGCGGGCGTCTACCTCGATTACTCCAAGAACCGCGTCACCGACGAGACGCTGCAGCTGCTGCTGCAGCTCGCCGGGGAGTCGGGCCTGCGCGAGCGCATCGACGCGATGTTCCGCGGCGACCAGATCAACGTCACCGAGAATCGCGCGGTGCTGCACGTCGCGCTGCGCGCGCCGAAGGGCTCTGCAATCGTCGTCGACGGCCACAACGTCGTGCCCGACGTGCACGCGGTGCTCGACAAGATGGCCGCGTTCGCCGATCGCGTCCGCAGCGGCGAATGGAAAGGGCACACGGGCAAGCGCATCCGCAACGTGGTCAACATCGGCATCGGCGGCTCCGACCTCGGGCCGGTGATGGCGTACGAGGCGCTCAAGCTCTACAGCGACCGGGCGATGACGTTCCGGTTCGTGTCGCAACATCGACGGCACCGACTTCGCCGAGGCGATGCGCGACCTCGATGCGCGGAGACGCTGTTCATCGTCTCGTCGAAGACGTTCACGACGCTGGAGACGATGACCAACGCGCACACGGCGCGCGAGTGGGCGCTTCGCCAGACTGGGCGGCGACCCCAAGGCGGTGGCCAAGCACTTCGTCGCCGTGTCGACCAACGACGCCAAGGTGTCGGAGTTCGGCATCGACACCGCGAACATGTTCGGCTTCTGGGACTGGGTCGGCGGCCGCTACTCGATGGACTCGGCGATCGGCCTTTCGACGATGCTCGCCATCGGGCCGGACAACTTCCGCGCGATGCTCGCCGGCTTCCACGAGATGGACGAGCATTTCCGCACCGCGCCGTTCGAGCGCAACCTGCCGGTGCTGCTCGGGTTGCTCGGCATCTGGTACAACGATTTCTTCGGCGCGCAGACGGTCGCGGTGCTGCCGTACGAGCAGTACCTGAAGCGCTTTCCCGCCTACCTGCAGCAGCTGACGATGGAGAGCAACGGCAAGCACGTGACGCTCGACGGCGCGCGCGTCGACTACGACACGGGGCCGATCTACTGGGGCGAGCCGGGCACCAACGGCCAGCACTCGTTCTACCAGCTGATCCACCAGGGCACGCGGCTCATCCCGTGCGACTTCATCGCGTTCGCGAAGCCGCTCAATCCGCTCGGGCCGCACCACGACATGCTGGTGGCGAACGTCTTCGCGCAGGCCGAGGCACTGGCCTTCGGCAAGACGCCCGCGCAGGTCAAGGCGGAAGGCACGCCCGACTGGCTGGTGCCGCATCGCGTGTTCGAGGGCAACCGCCCGTCGAACACGATCCTGCTGGACAAGCTCGACGCCCGCGTCGCTCGGCACGCTCGTCGCGCTGTACGAGCACAGCGTGTTCACGCAGGGCGACGATCTGGGACATCGACTCGTTCGACCAGTGGGGCGTGGAGCTCGGCAAGGTGCTCGCGCAGCGCATCATCCCCGAGCTTCGAGCAGCGCGGCCGGCTCGTCGCACGACAGCTCGACGACCGCACTGATCCAACGGTATCGCCAACGCAGCTAACCGCACCACACGGCCGCGCACACAGCGCGGCATCGAATGCTATCGAACGTCGAGGGATCGTCATGCAACTCGGAATGATCGGCTTGGGCCGCATGGGCGCCAACATGGTGCGCCGACTGATGAAGGACGGCCACCAGTGCGTCGTGTTCGACATGTTCCCGAAGGCAGTCGAGGCGCTCGTCGCGGAGAAGGCGACCGGCGCCGCGTCGCTCGCAGGACTTCGTGAGCAAGCTCGCGAAGCCGCGCAGCGTCTGGCTCATGGTGCCGGCGGCGGTCGTCGACTCGACGATTCGCACGACTGGCTGCCGCTGCTCGAGCCGGGCGACACGATCATCGACGGCGGCAACTCGTATTACATCGACGACATTCGCCGCAGCAAGCGAGCTCGCCGCCAAGGAAGATCGACTACGTCGACGTCGGCACCAGCGGCGGCGTGTGGGGACTCGAGCGCGGCTACTGCATGATGATCGGCGGGCCCCAAGCGACCGTCCAGCGCCTCGACCCGATCTTCAAGACGCTCGCACCGGGCCGCGGCGACATCGACCGCACGCCGGGGCGCGAGAAGGTGAGCGGCACCGCCGAGCACGGCTACCTGCACTGCGGCCCGAGCGGCGCCGGGCACTTCGTCAAGATGGTCCACAACGGCATCGAGTACGGAATCATGGCCGCGTATGCCGAAGGACTCGGCATCCTGCAAGTCCGCCAACGTCGGCAAGGAGACGCACGCGATCGACGCCGAGACGACGCCGCTGCGCGATCCGGAGCACTACCAGTACGACATCGACCTCGCGGACGTCGCCGAAGTCTGGCGGCGCGGCAGCGTCATCGCGTCGTGGCTCCTCGATCTCACGGCGTCCGCGCTGCTCAAGGATCCCGCGCTTGTCGAGCTTCGCCGGCCGCGTGTCCGACTCGGGCGAGGGACGGTGGACGATCAAGGCCGCGATCGACGAGGCCGTGCCGGTGCCGGTGCTGACCACGGCGCTGTACGAGCGGTTCAGCTCGCGCGGCGAGGCCGATTTCCAGAACAAGCTGCTGTCCGCGATGCGCTTCGAGTTCGGCGGACACGTCGAAAAGAAGAGCGATGACCGACTCCCGTCCACTCCGATGCGCTCGTCTTCTTCGGCGCGACCGGCGACCTCGCGTACAAGAAGATCTTTCCGTCGCTGCAGGCGATGATCAAGCGCGGCGACCTCGAACGTCCCGGTCATCGGCGTCGCCAAGCACGGCTGGACGCTCGACCAGCTCACGCGCGCGCGCGCGCGACGAGCCTCGACCAAGCACGGCGGCCTCGACGAGGCCGCGTTCGCGAAGCTCCTCACGCTCCTGCGCTACGTCGACGGCGACTACGGCGATCCGGCGACGTTCAACGCCCTGCGCAAGGAGCTCGACGGCGCCGCAGCATCCGGCGCATTACCTCGCGATTCCGCCGGTGCTGTTCGGCACCGTGGTCGAGCAGCTTGCGAAGGCCGGCTGCACGAACGGTGCGCGCGTCATCGTCGAGAAGCCGTTCGGCCACGACCTCGCGTCAGCGCGCAGAAGCTCAACGACATTCTGCACAGCGTGTTCGACGAGGCGCACATCTTCCGCATCGACCACTACCTCGGCAAGCGGCCGGTGCACAACATGCTGTTCTTCCGCTTCGCCAACGCGTTCCTCGAGCCGATCTGGAACCGCGAGTACGTGGAGAGCGTGCAGATCACGATGGCCGAGAATTTCGGCGTGCAGGGCCGCGGCAAGTTCTACGACGCGACCGGCACGGTGCGCGACGTCGTGCAGAACCATCTCTTCCAGGTGCTGTGCAACCTTGCGATGGAGCCGCCGGTGCGCACCGACAGCGAGTCGTTGCGCGACGAGAAGGTCAAGGTGCTGAAGTCGATCCGCACGATCGAGCCGGGCGACGTCGTGCGCGGCCAGTTCCGCGGCTATCTGCAGGAGCCGGGCGTCGCACCCGACTCGCAGTACCGAGACCTTCGCCGCGGTGAAACTCGCGCTCGACTCGTGGCGCTGGCAGGGCGTGCCGTTCTACATCCGTGCCGGCAAGAACCTGCCCGTCACGTGCACCGAGGTGATGGCGCGGTTCCGCCGTCCGCCCACGCTGTTCCCGACGTGCGTCGCCCCGTGCAACCACGTTCGCTTTCGCATCAGCCCCGAGGTCGAGATCGCGCTCGGCGCCACCGTGATGGACAAGAGCGAGCGATTCGTCGGCAATCCGATCGAGCTGCTCGCGGCGCACCACCCCACCGCCGACGAGATGGACGCCTACGAGCGCGTCCTCGGAGATGCGATGGCCGGCGACGCGACGATCTTCGCCCGCGAGGATTACGTCGAGGAAGCGTGGCGCATCGTGGATTCCGTGCTCGCTGCGAAGACGCCGGTCTACCCGTACGACATCGGGCAATGGGGGCCCGCGCAGTCCGCGAGCATCACGCCGCCGGGCGGATGGGACGATCCGCAGATGAACGCCTCGAACGATTTCTGATGCAAGTCGACGTCCTCGCCGATCCAGCCGCCGTCGCACGATCCGCCGCACAGTTCATCGCCGCGCAGGCGAGCGCGGCCATGGTCGCGCGCGGACGGTTCAAGTTCGCCGTGAGCGGCGGACACACGCCGTGGGCGATGCTGCGCGAGCTCTCGACGCTCGACGTCGACTGGACGAACGTGTTCCTGTTCCAGGTCGACGAGCGCGTGGCACCGCCCGGCGACGATTCGCGCAATCTGACGCACATCCGCGCGAGCCTCGTCGACCGCGTCCCGCTGCCGGCGGCGAACGTGTTTCCCATGCCCGTCGAGCGCAACGACCTCGCCGCTGCTGCCGCCCAGTATGCGCAGACGCTTGCGACCGCCATCGGAACGCCTCCGGTGCTCGACCTCGTGCATCTCGGGCTGGGGCCGGACGGTCACACCGCGTCGCTCGTTCCGGGCGATCCCGTGCTGCAGGAGGACTTCGCCGACGTCGGCCTCACCCAGCCGTACCAGGGACACCGGCGCATGACGCTCACGTATCCGATGATCAATCGCGCGCGCTGCGTGATGTTCGTCGTGACCGGTGAGGACAAGGTCGCAGCACTCGCCGCGTTGCGCGGCGCCGACCGGAACATTCCCGCGGCCCACGTGACCGGCCAGCGCCTGCTGGTCATCGCGGACGCCGCCGCCGCTGGAAGCGCGGCATGACGATGGAGAAGTCGATGGAATTCCCGCGCAACCAGGACATCGCGACGCTTTGCATCAACACGATCCGCACGCTGTCGATCGACGCGGTGCAGGCCGCGAGCTCGGGCCATCCGGGCGCGCCGATGGCGCTCGCGCCGCTCGCCTACGTGCTCTGGAATCGCGTGATGCGCTTCGATCCGGCCGATCCGATCTGGCCCAACCGCGACCGCTTCGTGCTGTCGAACGGCCACGCGTCGATGCTCCTCTGGTCGATCCTGCACCTCACGGGCGTGAAAGCGGTCAACCCCGAGTACGAAGTGCTCGGGCAGCCGTCGGTGTCGCTCGACGACATCGAGCACTTCCGCCAGCTGGGCAGCCACGCACCCGGTCATCCGGAGTATCACCTCGTGTCCGGCGTGGAGACGACGACGGGTCCGCTCGGGCAGGGCATCGCGACCAGCGTCGGGATGGCGATGGCGCAGAAGTTCCTCGCCGCGCGCTACAACCAGCCGGACTTCACCGTCTTCGACTACGACATCTACGCAACCTGCGGCGACGGATGCCTCATGGAAGGCATCGGCGCGGAAGCGGCGTCGCTCGCGGGCCACCTCGAGCTCGACAACCTGTGCTGGATCTACGACAACAATCACATCACGATCGAAGGCAACACGCGCATCGCGTTCACGGAGGACGTCGCCGCCCGGTTCCTCGGTTACCAGTGGAACGTGCTGCGCGTGGGCGACGCCAACGACCTCGAGCGGATCGAGCACGCGCTTCACGTTTTCAGGCTCACCAGGCGCCGCCCGACGCTGATCATCCTGGACACGCACATCGGCTACGGCTCGCCGCATCGGCAGGACACCGCCGCGGCACACGGCGAGCCGCTCGGTGTCGAGGAGGTGAAGCTCACCAAGCGCGCATACGGTTGGCCGGAGGATGCGCAGTTCCTGGTGCCGGACGGTGTGTACGAGCATTTCGCGCAGGGCATCGGTGCGCGGGGTGCGAAGGACCACGCGGGCTGGAACGACCTCATGGGGCGCTATCGCGGCGCCCATCCCGCGCTTGCCGCGGAGATCGACGCGATGCAGAAGCGCGAGCTTCCCGCAGGGTGGGATCGCAACCTGCCGACGTTCGCGCGCCGATGCGAAAGGCGTCGCGGGCCGCGACGCGTCGAACAAGGTGCTGAACGCGCTCGCGCAGAGCATTCCGTGGTTCCTCGGCGGGTCCGCGGATCTCGGCCCGTCGAACAAGACGACGCTGACGTTCGAGGGCGCGGGCGACTTCGAGCCGGGCTCGTACGACGGGCGGAACATGCACTACGGCATTCGCGAGCACGCGATGGCCGCGGTCGTGAACGGCATGGCACTGTCGAAGCTGCGGCCGTACGGCGCCACGTTCTTCATCTTCAGCGATTACGCACGCGGATCGATCCGCCTGTCCGCGCTCATGGAAATCCCGACGCTGATGGTGTTCACGCACGATGCGATGGGCGACGGCGAGGACGGTCCCACCCACCAGCCGATCGAGCAGCTCGCGTCGCTGCGCGCGATGCCCGGCATGACGGTGCTGCGTCCGGGCGATGCGAACGAAGTCGTCGAGGCCTATCGCGTCGCACTCGCGCAGAAGCACAAGCCCGCGCTCATGGTGCTGTCGCGCCAGCCGCTGCCCACGCTCGATCGCACGCGCCTCGCGCCGGCGAGCGGCGTGGCGAAGGGCGCGTACGTGCTCGCCGACCCGCCGCAAGGGTCGCCGGAAGTGATCCTCATCGCGACCGGCAGCGAAGTGTCGCTCGCCGTCGCAGCGCACGATCTGCTGATTGCATCGGGCATCCGCTCGCGGGTCGTCTCGATGCCGTCGTGGGACATCTTCGAGCTGCAGCCGCGCGAGTATCGCGACTCGGTGCTGCCGCCGGCGATCACTGCGCGCGTCGCGATCGAGCAGGCGTCGACGTTCGGCTGGTCGCGCTACGTGGGCGAACGCGGCAGGGTCATCGGCATGGAGACCTTCGGCGCGTCCGCGCCGCTCAAAGAGCTCATGAAGCAGTTCGGCTTCGAGCCCGACAACGTCGTGCGCGTCGCGAAGGAAGTGCTGGCGGCGAGGTGAATGACGCCGGGCGCGCCGTGCTCAGTCGAACGTCCGCCGGAAATACAGTCCGAGGCTGCTGACCACGCCCGCCTCCGCTCGCAGCGTCAGCGTGCGCGTGAGCGTGTACTCGATGCGCAGCGCGTTGCTCGCTGCGGTGAGGCCCTGCTCGTACACGAGATTCAAGCGGTCGCTGATGCGCTTGCCGAACGCGACGACCTGCGTCGAGGTGCCGCCCGAGATGGTGGAACCCGAATCGCGCACCGAAATGTCGTCGAGGCCGATCGAGTTCGCGATGCGCTGCGTGATCGGCTGCTCGCCCTTCGACAGCAGCGACGCGGAGGCGGCGCCCAGCATCGCGAGATCGTTGCGGCTCGAGCCCTCGGTCCCGTGACCGGTCAAGAGCCACGACAGCTTCTCGTTGTCGGGCACCGGCGGATTCGACACGAGACGCACGCGCGGCACCTTCACGGTGCCGGTGAGCTCGACGCCGGCTTCCACCGCGAGATTCTTGCGCAGCGCCACGACGTCGAGCGCCGGATTGTCGACGGGACCGTCGAAGATCACGCGCCCGCGATCGATGTCGAGCCGCTGCCCGAACACGAAGTAGGTGCCGGAGACCGCGCGTATCGTGCCGTCCGCCGCGATGCTCCCGGCCGGCGTCGTCGACACGTGCACGCGGCCGGCGAGGCGGGTGTCGAGCCCTTCGCCCGTGAAGCGGAAGTCGCGCCCGAGCGACACGTTCACGTCGAGCACCAGCGGCAGGTCGCGCAGGGCCGATTCCTCCGTCTTGCGTTCCTGCCCGACGATCACGACGTCGCTCGACAAGGTCCCGACACGGGAAGGCTCGAACTGGATGCGACCCTCGTCGAGGTTGATGTCGCCCGACAATGCGACCTTGCGGTTCTCCATGGCAAGCGTGCCCTTGCCGTCGGCCACGAGCCGGAGGTCGGGACGATTGACGATCGTGAAGTCGGTGGCCTGCCATTCGACCTTCGCCGCACCGAGCATGCGCTGGCCGGCTGCGGCTTGCGCGAGCGTGCCCTTCGCGGTGAACTTCCCGGCGCCGCCTGCAAACGAGAATTCCTCGAGCTGGATCGCGCGATCCGCAAGGCGCGCGCGCAACACGCCGTCTTTCAGGTGGACGCCGTACTGCGGAAGGTCGAAGCGCAACGCATCGCCGCGCATCGTGCCTTCGAGGATCGGATCGGCGAGCGATCCGCGTCCCGACAGTGCAAGTGCTGCGCGGCCGTCCATCACCGCGAGCGTGCCGATCAATGGCTGCAGGGGTCGGAGCGAGGCGAGCTCGGCGTTCACCTTCGCGGTGAAGGGCGCCCTGGTATCGATGTGCCCGGGCTCGCGCCCGGCGGCAAGCGAGAAGTTCGCGTCGACCGTGCCCGCGCGCCGCGAGCGAAAGCGCGCTTCCGCAGTGAGCGCGTCCTCGGCGAACTTGCCCGTGACGGCGAGCTCGGTGATGCCGAGCGCGAGCTTGGTCGGGTCGAGCGTCTCGCTGTCGGCGTTGGTGCCGTACCAGTCCCCGTCCTCGCGGCGAACGGTGAACGTGCCCGAGAGCCGAGGCGTCGCTGCGATCGACCAGTTGCCGCCGATCGTGAGCGAGGAGGCGAAGGGCAGGGGCGACCCGGCGAGCTTGGCCACCCCGCCGACGGGAACGCCCGTGAAGGACCCTTCCGTCGTCACGCGTCCTTCCTCGATCAGGAGGTTCGCGACATCGACGTGACCGTCGGCGACCGTCACGTGCGCATCGGCGATCGCATAGCGGTCGCGCGCGATGCTCACGCGTGCGGGCGCACGCAGCGCAAACGAGTAGAGACCGCGATTCGTCAACGTCTGCACGGTGCCGTTCCACGCGAGGTCGGCGGTTGCGGAAGCGTGCCGCACCTCGCTTACGCTGCCCTGGATCGTCGCGGCAGCATCGAAACCGTCCCCGACAGCCGCGAACGCCGCCCGGTGCTCCGCGAGCGTTCCGCTCGCGTCGACGTTTGCCTTGGCGACCGTCGCCTGGGGCAGCACGAGCTGCGTCGCGTCAATGCGTGCCTTGATCGGCCGCGCATCCATCGCCACTGTCCTGCCGTCGATGCGCCCGGCGCCGATCGACGCATTCACGTCGAGCGTCGCCGCGCGCGCGATGCGTCCCCATTGCAGCGATGCGCCGTGCGCGTCGACGGTGACGGCGGGGCTTGCGCGATCGCCGCTGACGGTGCCCTTCGCGCGCAGCGATCCTGCAAGCGGATCGGGCAGCGAGATGTTGGCGTAGCGCACGGCGAGCGGACGGAGCTGTGCGACGTTCGGGATGTCGACGTCGTACGCGAGCGAGTCGCGCGCGCCGCCGTAACCGCCCGTGACGTTGACCGTCGAGGCACCGATCCTCGCGTGCAGCGCGAGGTCGCTCACCGCGTCGCGTGCGATTGCACCGTGCGCGGTGCCCGCCACGTCGAGGTCGGCGAAACGGCTTCCCTTGTCGACGGTGACGGTGCCTGCCAGCGCAAGAGGGGCGAGCGTGCCCTTCGCATCGACGGTGCCGTCGAGCTGCGCGGGCGGTGCGGCGACGAACCGCGACGGATCGAACTTCGACGCGCGCGCCTTGATCGAGAATGCCCGGGGCGCGTCGAGGTCGAGCGTGCCGCTGCCCGTCAGCGTGCCGGCGCCGGCTTGCGCCCTGGCACTGCGCAGCTCGACCCGGCGGCCGGCGACGACCGCATCGAACGCAAGCGCGAGATCGGCCTGCCGCAGATCGCCGCGCAAGACCTGGCGTTCCTTGTCCACTTCACCTGCGATCGTGCCTGACAGCCGCGTTGCGATCAGCGACGTCTGCAGCTGGGCGAGATCCACGTTCGCGAGCGACAGGTCGATCTTCACGGGACCGCCGCCGGGCGCGAGCGACACGCTGCCGCGCGCGCGCGCGTTGCCCGCGAGCTCCGCGTCGATGCCGTTCAGCGCGAGCACGGTGCCGTCCCACGCGAACCCGGATGCGATGGACGCGACAGGCACGCGGCCCTTGTCGATCGGGCCGGGCGTTTCGTTGCGCGCGCGCAGCGTCCCCGCGAAGCCTGCGCCTTCGGGGCGCGCCGCGAGCACGAGCGTCAGCTGGGTCGCAGGAAGCGCGTCGGCGAACTTCGCAAGGTCCATGTTGCGCGCCTCGATGTCCGCGCTGCTGACGATGGCTGGCGCGAAGGGCGTGACGACCGTCTTGATCGCCACGCCAGCCTCGCGGTAGGCGCCTTTCGCGTCGATGCTCATCCGCTCGACGGTGCCCGCGATGGCGAGCTTCGCGTTGGCGGTCTTCCAGGTGCCGTCGCCCTCGAACGAGAAGTCCGCCGACAGGTCGTATGGCGGGGACGCGCCGAGGCGCGCGGTCCCGGCGAGCGTGCCCTGTTCGGCGACGAACCGCATGTCGCGGATCTCGTGGCGTACCGCGCCGCCGGCGTAATTGAAGACGATGCCGCTGACCGAGCCATGCTGCGCGATGGTCTTCCATTCGAGGCGCTCGACGCCGATGTTGCGCACGTCGACCTCCACCGGCAGCGCGAGCGAGCCCGGCATCCCGCCTTGCGACTTCGACTCGGCCTTCTTCATGTCGATCGACAGGAGCTTCGCGCCGAAGCCGTTCACGCTGACCTTGCGCGAAACGAGGTCGAACGGCGACCACGAGACGGCGGTCTCGCGTGCCTCCACGTCGAGCTCGTCGCCCGTCCACTTGAGGCGCGCGATGCGCACCGTGGAGAGCAGCGACCCTTCGGCGCCCTCGATGACGAGATGCCCTTCCGCCGCTTCCACCGCTCGGCGGACGACGTAGTCGAGCGCGGCCTGGCTGCCGAGGAACAGGTAGCCGCCCGCGACCAGCGCGACGAGCGCAACGCCGATCCACGCGAGCGCGCGCAGCCAGCGGCGCTTGCGCGGTTTCGTCCGCGGTGTCGGTCTCGCTCAAAACGTGAGGCCCACCGAGAAATGGAGACGCACGCTCTTTTCCTGCTCGCCGTACGCGACGTCGAGGCGAAACGGACCGATCGGCGTGCGGATGCGCGCGCCGACGCCGTATCCCATCGCCGGGCTGAGCTCGGAGATCTTGTCCTTCGCGTTGCCCCCGTCGACGAACGCGGCGATGCCCCACGTCTGGTTGATCCAGTGCACGAATTCGACGCTCGCCACCGCGTAGTAGCGGCCGCCGACGATCGCGTCGGCCTGCTGCACGCCGAGGCTTTCGTACGCGTACCCGCGCACGGTGGTGTCGCCGCCGGTGCGAAAGAGGAAGTTCGAGGGGATGCCGACGCGCGATTGCGCGATGACGGCGCCAACGTCGAGGCGCGCGCTGACCTGGTTGTCGCGCGTGATCGGCCACCACCCGACGATGCGCCCGATGGTCCGGCCGAATTGCTCGGTGGATGCGCCGGGAACGCCGTAACCCAGTTGCACGTTGGCCATCCAGCCGCGCGTGGGCTCGAGGATGTCGTCCACGTTGCGCCACGTGTACTCGCCGTCGACGTAGAGCGCGTGCGCCGACTCCTTGGGCGCGCCGAGCGGCTCCTGGTCGTTGACGAAGAAGCCGATGCCGAACGCCGGCGTGCGTCGCTCGTCGATCGCGCGCCTGCGCGCCGTGACCGCCGCGGTGCGCGTGATGAGATTCTCGATGTCCGTGCGCTGCACGCCCGTGCCGTACGTGTCGATCCATCCGGTCGGCGTCGGCGGCCGCACGAAGCGCAGGTCGAACTGCTGCACCTTCGATTCGATGCGTGCGCTCGCCCACATCTGCAACCCCTTGTCGTCGAGGTTCACGTCGCTGTACGACGCGCTCACGCGATACTCCGTGTCCGTGGAGTAGCCGGCGCCCGCTTCGAAGCGCCTGGTCGGCGCCTCGATGATCGACAGCGTCACCGTCGCGTTGTCCGCTTGCGACGGATCCGGATCGATCGCCGACTGCACGCTCGCGAAGTAGTTGGATGCGATCAGCCGGCGCACGTAATCGTCCAGCGCCTGCTCGCTGTACAGGTCGCCGGGATGCACGTTGGCAAAGTTGCGCACGAGCTCCGGCGTGTAGCGCTTGAGGCCCTGCACGTCGATGCGGCCGATGCGAAATGCCGGCCCGCTGTCGAGCGTGACGGACAGGTCCGCGGAGTACAGGGGCGGATCGATGCGCGATTCGCTGCTCGCGAGCTTGGCGGCGGCGTACGGGCTCGCGGCGAGCGTGCCGACGGCGAGCCGCTTGGCGGACGTCCACGTCTGCTGGCGCCACGTGTCGCCCTTCGGCAGCAGCCATTCCTCGCGCAATTTCGAGATGGCGGCGCGCCCCTCCGGCGAGTCGTTCGCAGGACCCGTCACGTCGATCGCCACGCTCTGCACGACGGTGGGCTTTCCCGTCTTGACGACGAGCTCGACGCGCGCGGGCTTGGCGGTTCGATCGACCCGTATGTCGATTTCCGCCGAGAAGAATCCCTGCGTGGCGGCGGCCTCCTTCGCCTGCGGCACGGCATCGCGGGTGAGGCGGTCGAAGAGGTCCTCCGTCATGTCCTCGTAGTCCTGCCAGCGGATGAGGTCGACCGCGCTGCGCAGGGAAGAGGCGACGTCGCCGGGCGCGACGATGTCGACGCGATAGCGAATCGCGTCGTCGGCGTGAAGAGCGGACGCGGCGGCGGCGCTGTTCGCGCCTTGGGGCGGTGCGTCGGCGCCGGCGGGCGCCGGCGCGGGTACTTGCGCGCTAGAGGGCGGGGTTGCCGCCGCGAGCGTCAGCGCGAACAGCCAGCAGCGCGAGACGCGCAGTCGATTCGTTGCAAGCGGCACAGGCGACATTATCGCTGACCGCGTTCGGAGCTATGGAAACGGGGACCCGGTCGTCGAGCATCGAATACTTCGACAGATCGTTGAACTGCCACGGGCTGGGAACCGGCCACAGTTCCGTGTTCGGCCGGTACTTGGGCAGGATCGGCAGGCGCGGGTTGGAGTAGTCGACGTCGCGCTGGACGTCCTGGCCGAACTGCAGCACATAGATGCGGTTGCCTTGTGCATCGTAGCGCGTGGCGCAGCCGCCGAGAGTCAGTGCAGCCGAGAGAGCAATTCCGAGCGTAACGGTGCGCGCAAGCATGAGAAGGCTCCGGGAAATCAAGCGTATCGGCCGTTTCGGGCCCGAGACCTGGATTGTTCGCGCGGCTCATGACAATGGCAAGCCCGCTCGTACGTTGCGGGGATGCAGCCCGCCTGTCTGTTGCGCGGACGGCGACTGAACGCACGGTTGCCATGGTGGGAGGCTCGTGCGGGGATTGTTACCTACAGCGGTCGAACGATCGTACGAACGCGCGTCGAAAACCTCGCGCAATCCTTTGAAAATACATGCAGTTTCGGCGGTAAGTCACTATTTTTGTTCAGTATTAGCGATTGTTGCTGAATCCACGCTAAGTCCTTGTTCGAAAACCGGAAAAGATTTGACGCTCGCCGAAAACCGCGCGTATAGTGCGGGCAAGTGGTAAAAAGTGGGTCAAAGTGGGGTGGCGGCGAGTGCGACAACGCCGCCACCCGGCCCGGACAGGCGAGGAGAGCACGGGCGTGGCGGCAGAAGAGGGCGATAGCGCGGCGTTGGGCGGGAATGGAGCGGGATCCCCCTCGGGACTCCCGATGTTCCGCGGCGTCACGGCGCTCGCGCTCGACGCCAAAGGCCGCCTGGCCATTCCCGCGCGCCATCGCGAGGTGCTCGCGCCCAACGGGACTGGCAACCTCGTCCTGACCGCCGACCCTTCGCGGTGCCTGCTCCTGTACCCGCGCGACGCGTGGGAGCCGATCCAGGCCCGGCTGATGTCGCTGTCGTCCTTCGATCCGAAGATCCGCGGTCTGCAGCGCCTCCTGGTCGGACACGCCGACGACGTCGAGGTCGATGCCGCCGGACGCATCCTGGTGCCGCCCGAGCTTGCGCCGCTACGCGAACCTCGACAAGCGCGTCGTGCTCGTCGGCCAGGGCCGCAAGTTCGAGCTGTGGGATGAGCAGCAGTGGCAGGTCGAGACCACGCAGGCCATCGCGTTCCCGGCCGATGGGCTGCCGCCGGAACTGTCCGGCTTCTCGCTGTAGTGACCGATGATTCCCATGTTCCCGTCCTGCTCGAAGAAGCCGTGGCGGCGCTGGCGGTCAGGCCGACGGCGTGTACGTCGACGCGACCTTCGGCCGCGGCGGCCACGCCCGGGCCATCCTCGAACATCTCGGCCCGCGCGGCCGCCTCGTCGCCGTCGACCGCGATCCCGCCGCCGCCGCTGCCGCCGGCGAGCTCGCGGCGCGCGATCCCCGTTTCGTTTTCCGCCGCGCGTGGTTTTCCGAACTCCCCGATGTCCTCGCAGCACTCGACCTCGTGCAGGTCGACGGAGCCTTGTTCGATCTCGGAATCTCCTCTCCGCAGATCGACGACGCCACGCGCGGCTTCTCTTTTCGCCTCGACGGTCCGCTCGACATGAGGATGGACCCGACACGCGGCGAATCCGCCGCCGATTTTCTTGCCCGCGCCTCCGTGCGCGAACTGACGGAGGTCATCCGCGACTATGGTGAAGAACGGTTTGCTCAATCGGTTGCAAGGCAATTGAAGCGGCGCGCGCGCGGGCGCCGATCGTCCTCACCGGGCAGCTTCGGCAGGTCGTGGGCGAAGCCATCGGCGCGCGGACGCGGGGTGATTGGGGTCAGGATCCGGCCGCGCGCACGTTCCAGGCCCTTCGGATTTTCGTGAACCGCGAGTTGTCAGAGCTTTCGCAGGCGCTGCCCGCGATCGTTCCCTTTCTCGCGCAAGGCGCCCGCCTCGCCGTGATCAGCTTTCATTCGCTCGAAGACCGCATCGTCAAGCGCTTCATCGCTGCGCGCGTCGCAGCCCGTTCGCCGGCGATCCCGCCACGGCGCGGCTCGCGATCAGGTCCGCGGCACTGCCCGCCGCGCCGCTCGCGACCGTCGGACGCGCGATCAAGCCCGGCGACGCCGAGGTTGCGCGCAACCCGCGCTCGCGCAGCGCCGTGCTGCGCGTGGCGGAGCGCACGGCGCACGCGATGCCGGCCGATTGGCCGCGCGGCTACGTCGAGGCGCTCACATGACCCGCGTGAACCTGGTCCTGCTCGCCGTCCTCGTGGTGTGCGCGCTGTCGCTCGTCACCTCGCGCCATCAGTCGCGGCGCCTCTTCGTCGAGCTCGAGCGTGCGCAGGCCGAAGCGCGCGGCGTTCGAGACGGAGTTCGGCCAGCTGCAGCTCGAGCAGTCGACGTGGGGCATGCCGGCGCGCGTCGAGAAGGTCGCGCGCGAGCAGCTTCGCATGCAGCTTCCGACGGCGACGCGCACCGAGATCGTTCCTGTGAAGGAGGCCGCGAAGTGAAGGCCGCTGCCTTGCGCCACGCCGCGCCGCCCGACGCCCACGCTGCCGAAGTTTCGCGCGCCGATCGTGTTCGGCGTGCTCGCACTGCTGTTCCTCGGGCTCGTCGGCCGCTCGATGTACCTGCAGTGGATCGACAACGAGTTCCTGCAGACGCAAGGCAGCGCGCGCCATTCGCGCGCAGCTCGAGGTGCCTGCGCATCGCGGCCGCATCGTCGATCGCTTCGGCGAGCCGCTCGCGCTTGTCGACACCGGTCAAGTCGCTGTGGATGTTCCCGAACAAGTTCGAGGCGACGCCCGAGCAGGTCGCGCAGCTTGCGCGCATTCTCGATACGACGCCGCAGCGGCTGCAGTCGACGCGTCGACGCCCGCGACGACTTCGCGTTCGTCGCGCGGCAGGTTCCCCCGGAGATCTCCGAGCGCGCGATGGCGCTTCGCATCAAGGGGCTGTACGACCAGAACGAATACCGGCGGTACTACCCGGGCGGCGAGGTGACCGCGCACATGATCGGCTTCACCGGCGACCGCGACGCGGGACAGGAAGGCATGGAGCTCGCGCAGCAGGCGTGGCTCGCCGGCGCACCGGGCAGCCGGCGCGTGATCATCAACCGGCGCAGCGAGGCCGTCGAGGACGTCGCCGCGATCCGCGCGCCGCAGGCCGGGCGCGACCTCGCGCTGGCCATCGACTCGCGCCTGCAGTACCTCGCGTTTCGCGAGCTGAAGGCGGCGGTCGAGCTCAACAAGGCGAAGGCCGGCGGCATGGTCATCGTCGACGTCGCGACCGGCGAGATCCTGGCGCTCGCCAACTGGCCGACGTACAACCCGAACCGCCGCGACAAGGTCGCGCGCGAGCGCATGCGCAATCGCGCGCTCACCGACGTGTTCGAGCCGGGCTCCACGCTGAAGCCGTTCACGATCGCGGCGGCGCTGGACGCCGGCAAGATCCGCCCCGATACGGTGATCCAGACCGGCGGCGGCACGTGGCAGGTCGGCCCCAACACGATTCACGACGCGCACGCGGAAGGCGCGCTGACCGTCGAGCAGGTGATCCAGAAATCGTCGAACGTCGGCGCGGCGAAGATCGCGCTCGGGCTCGCCGCCTGAGCTCATGTGGGACATGTTCTCCGACGTCGGATTCGGCACGACGCCGAAGACGGGATTCCCGGGCGAGGTCGGCAGGACGACTGCGGCCGGCCAAGACGTGGAAGCCCATCGAGCAGGCGACGATGGCGTACGGCCACGGCATCTCGGTCAACCTCGTGCAGCTCGCGCGCGCTTATACGATCTTCGCCACCGACGGCAACGTCATGCCAGTCACGCTGCTGAAGACCGATGGCCACGTCGCGGGCAGGCCGGTGCTCAAGCCGGAGACCGCCCGCGCCGTGCGCCAAATGCTCGAGATGGCAACCAGGCCCGGCGGCACCGCGCCCAAGGCGCAAGTGATCGGCTATCGCGTCGCCGGCAAGACCGGCACCGCGCACAAGCTCGAGGGACGCGGCTACGCGAGCAACAAGTACGTGTCGTCGTTCGTGGGCTTTGCGCCGGCGTCTGCGCCGCGCCTCATCGTCGCCGTGATGATCGACGAGCCTGCGGGCGGGCAGTACTACGGCGGCGCGGTCGCCGCGCCGGTGTTCTCCAACGTCGTCGGCGCGGCGTTGCGCCAGCTCGGCGTGCCGACGGACGCGCCCGTGAACAACGTGATCCTGCCGCCCGACGGCGCCGAGGTCCAGGAGGAAAGCAGTGGCTGAGGCAGCGCTCGCCGATCTCGACGTGCCCGCGCTGCTCACGAAGCTCGGCGCGCGTCCCCGCCGCATCACCTCCGACAGCCGGCGCGTCGAGCCGGGTGTCGCGTTCGCCGCCTATCCCGGGCACTCGTCGGACGGCCGCAAGTTCGTGCCCGACGCGATCGCGCGCGGCGCGTCGGCGGTGCTGTGGGACACGCGCTCGTTCCAGTGGGACGCGTCGTGGCAGGCGCCGCACCTCGGCATCGAGCATCTGCAGGCGCGCCTCGGCTTCATCGCTGATTTCATCTACGGCAGCCCGTCGCGCCGCCTGTGGATGACCGGCGTGACCGGCACCAACGGCAAGACGTCGTGCGCGCAATGGATCGCCCAGGCGCTCGACATGTGCGGACGCCGCGCCGCGATCCTCGGCACGCTCGGCAACGGCCTCGTCGGCGCACTGGCGCCCGCGTCGCACACGACGCCGGACGTGACCGTCTTGCACGAGCTCCTCGCGCAGTTTCACGCGGCAGGCGCGCAAGCCGTGGCGATGGAGGTGTCGTCGCACGGACTCGACCAGGGCCGCGTCAACGGCGCGACGTTCGACGTCGCGCTGTTCACGAATCTCACGCGCGATCATCTCGACTATCACAAGACGATGGCCGCCTATGGCAGCGCGAAGGCGAAGCTCTTCGCCTGGCCGGGCCTGCGCGTCGCCGTCGTCAATGCCGACGATGCGTTCGGCCATAGCCTCATCGACGCTGCGCGCAAGCGCGGGCAGCGCACGCTGACGTACGGCTTCGGCGCCGCCGACATCGCCGCCACTCCCGTCTCGCTCGATGCGACCGGCATCGTGCTCGACGTCGTCACGCCATGGGGGCGTGCGACGCTGCGCTCGCCGGTGGTGGGCGCATTCAACGCGCAGAACCTGCTCGGCGTGCTTGGCGTGCTGCTCGCGTCGGACGTCGCGCTCGACGATGCGGTCGCATCGCTCGGCCGCATCACGCCGCCCGCCGGACGCATGCAGCGCGTCGGCGGCAACGGCAAGCCGCTCGTCGTCGTCGACTACGCGCACACGCCCGACGCGCTCGAGAAAGTGCTGCTTGCGCTTCGACCGGCGCTGCTGCCTGGCGGCGAGCTCGTGTGCGTATTCGGATGCGGCGGCGATCGCGATCCCGGCAAGCGGCCACAGATGGGCGCGATTGCCGCGGCGCACGCCGACCGCATCGTGGTGACGAGCGACAACCCCCGCAGCGAAGATCCGGCGCAGATCGCCAACGCCGTGGTGCGCGGCGTGCGCGATGCGGGCCATCGCCGGTGGAGCATCGAGGTCGACCGGCGCGCGGCGATCGTGCGCGCCATCGCGTCCGCGAGCGCGAGCGACATCGTGCTGGTTGCAGGCAAGGGCCACGAGACCTACCAGGAGCGCAAGGCAAGCGCACGCCGTTCTCCGATGCACGCGAGGCGGACGCCGCGCTCGCGGGCTGGAGCGGCCGCATGATGGACACCGCCACCGCAGCCCGCGTCGTCGCCGGTCGTGCCGTCGGCACGAACGTGCGGTTCACGCGCGTCACGACCGACAGCCGCAACTTGCAGCCGGGCGATCTGTTCGTCGCGCTCGCCGGCGAGCGCTTCGACGGCCACGACTTCGTGCGCGCGGCGCTGGCGCAGGGCGCTGCCGCCGCGCTGGTCGCCAGCGACCGCGTCGACGCCGTCGTCGACGGACCGCTCATCGCAGTGCCCGATCCGCTCGCAGCGCTCGGACAGCTCGCGGCACACTGGCGCGCGCAGTTCGAGCTCCCGCTCGCGGTCGTCGTCGGCAGCAACGGCAAGACAACCGTCAAGGAAATGACGGCCGCGATCCTGCGCGCGCACTTCGGGGCTGCGGCAGTGCTCGCCACCGAAGGCAACCTCAACAACGCGATCGGCCTGCCGCTCACGCTGCTGCGGCTGTCGGCCGCCGCTCGCGCGGCTGTCGTCGAGCTCGGGATGAACCATCGCGGCGAGACGCGCGAGCTCGCCGCAATCGCGCGGCCGACGATTGCCGTCGTGAACAATGCGCAGCGCGAGCACCAGGAGTTCATGACGAGCGTCGAGGAAGTCGCCGACGAGCATGCCGACGCCGTGCTCGCCTTGAACACCGGCGGCACTGCGGTCTTGAACGCCGACGACGCGCACGTGGCGACGTGGCGGCGCGCGGCGGCGCGCGTTGGCGCGCAGGTGTCGACGTTCGCGCTCGCAGCATCCGCCGAGGTGAAGGCGAAAGCCGACCTGCACTTCGACCGCAGCGTGCTCGCGATTACGACGCCTCGAGGTGACTGCGGCGTGACGCTCGGCGTTCCCGGCGCGCACATGGCGCGCAATGCGCTCGCTGCAACGGCGGCGGCACTCGCCGCCGGCGTCGGCGATCGACGCCGTGAAGCAAGGCCTCGAAGCGTTTCGCGCCGTCGCCGGGCGGCTCGTCGCGCGCCACGCGATGCACGGCGCGCTCATCCTCGACGACACGTACAACGCGAATCCCGACTCGATGCGCGCGGCGATCGACGTGCTCGCGGCAGCTCCGGGCGCGCCGTGCCTCGTGATGGGCGACATGGGCGAGGTCGGCGCGCAGGGTCCGGCGTTCCATCGCGAGATCGGCGAGTACGCGCGCGAGCGCGGCGTGGTGCGGCTGTACGCGCTCGGCAACGCTGGCGCGCGAGGCGGTCGCCGCGTTCGGCGCAGGCGCGTGTCACTTCGACGACGTCGATCGGCTCATCGCTGCCGTGTCGCGCGATGCGTATGCGGGCACCACCATGCTCGTCAAGGGCTCGCGCTTCATGCGCATGGAGCGGGTGGTCCGCGCGTTGACCGGTGGCAGTGACGACGGGGCGGCTCACTGATGCTGCTGCTCCTCTCCGAGTGGCTCGAGCAGTACGTACGCGCGTTCAACGTGTTCGGCTACATCACGCTGCGCGCGGTGCTCGCGACGATGACGTCGCTCGTCATCTCGTTCATGATCGGGCCGCGCATGATCACGTGGCTCACGCGCATGAAGATCGGCCAGTCGGTGCGCGACGACGGCCCGCAGTCGCATCTCGCCAAGGCGGGCACGCCGACGATGGGCGGCGCGCTGATCCTCGTGTCCATCGTGATCACGACGCTCCTGTGGGGCAACCTCACGAACCGCTTCGTGTGGGTCGTGCTGCTCGTGATGCTGGGCTTCGGCATCGTCGGCTGGGTCGACGACTGGCGCAAGGTCGTGTATCGCAATCCGAAGGGACTGTCGGCGAGGGCCAAGTTCTTCTGGCAGTCCGTCGATCGGCCTCGTCGCCGCTTTCTACCTCGCGTTCTCGGTGTCCGCGCAGGACAACCCGCAGTTCGCGCGCCTCTTCTACGAATGGGTGCAAAGCGGGTTCTCGGCGGGATTGTCCGGGCGCGCCGACCTCATCGTGCCGTTCTTCAAGACGGTGTCGTATCCGCTCGGCACGTGGGGCTTCATCGTGCTTACCTACTTCGTGATCGTCGGCACGAGCAACGCGGTCAACCTGACCGACGGACTCGACGGCCTCGCGATCATGCCGACGGTGATGGTGGCGAGCGCGCTCGGCGTCTTCGCGTACGTGATCGGCAACGCGATCTTCGCGCGGTACCTGGGCTTCCCGCAACATTCCCGGCGCGGGCGAGCTCGCGGTGATCTGCGGCGCGATCGGGGGCGCGGGCCTCGGCTTCCTGTGGTTCAACGCGTATCCCGCCGACGTGTTCATGGGCGACGTCGGCGCGCTCGCGCTCGGCGCAGCGCTCGGCACCATCGCGGTCATCGTGCGCCAGGAGATCGTGCTGCTCATCATGGGCGGCGTGTTCGTCGTCGAGACGCTTTCCGTCGATGATCCAGGTCCTCTCGTTCAAGCTGACCGGCAAGCGCGTGTTCCGCATGGCGCCGATCCACCATCACTTCGAGCTCAAGGGCTGGAAGGAGAACCAGGTCGTCGTGCGGTTCTGGATCATCACGATGCTGCTCGTGCTGTTCGGCCTCTCGACCTTGAAGCTGCGATGAAATACGAAGGCCGCCACGTCGTCGTGCTGGGCGCGGGCCTCACCGGCGCTCTCGCTCGTGCGCTATCTCGTGCGCGAAGGCGCGCACGTGCGCGTGGCCGACACGCGCGCCGATCCGCCGTTCGCGAAGGACCTGCCGCGTGCCGGTCGTCGACCGGCGCGTTCGACGACGCGACGTTCGCGGGCGCGGACATGATCGCGATCAGCCCGGGCGTGGCCAAGGACCAGCCGCCGATCGCGGCCGCGGTCGCGCGCGGTGTGGAGCTCGTCGGCGACATCGAGCTCTTCGCGCGTGCGTTGCCGCCCGGCCAGAAGGTGCTCGCGATCACCGGCATCCAACGGCAAGACCACGGTGACCGCGCTCACCGGCGCGCTGTGCCGCGCCGGCGGGCTCGACACCGTCGTGGCCGGCAACATCGGCGACGCGGTGCTCGACGCTCTCGCCGCCTACGACCGCCGGCGCGTGCGCATGGCCCGACGTGTTCGTGCTCGAGCTGTCGAGCTTCCAGCTCGAGACGACGTCGTCGCTGCGACCGGTCGCCGCGGCGGTGCTGAACGTCACCGACAATCACCTCGACCGCTACGCGGGCCTCGACGACTACGCCGCGGCGAAGGCGCGCATCTTCGCCAACGGCGGCGTGCAGGTGGTCAACCGCGACGATCCGCGCTCGCTGGCGATGCGCATCCCCGGCCGCACCGTCGAATCGTTCGGCGCAAGCGTGCCGGCTGCGGAAGGCGAGTGGGGCCTCGTGCAGTTCGATCGCATGACCTGGCTCGCGCATGGAGGCGGTCTCCTCGTGCCGACCGACTCGCTCGCACTGGTGGGGCGGCACAATGCGCTCAACGCGCTCGCGGCGCTTGCGCTCGCGTCCACGGTCGTCGCGCGTCAATCGTCCGGTGCTCGACGCGCTCAAGTCTTTCACGGGACTGCCGCACCGCATGCAGCGCGTGCGTCGAGGCGGGTCGCGTCGCGTACATCGACGACTCGAAGGCGACGACGGTCGTCGCCACGCAGGCGGCGCTCGACGGCATCGAGCGGCCCGCCGTGCTGATCGCCGGCGGCGACGGCAAGGGCCAGGACTTTCGTCCGCTCAAGTCGTCGGTCGACGCCGACTGTCGCGCCGTCCTGCTGATCGGCCGCGACGCGCCATTGATCGCGCGCGCGCTCGAAGGCACGCCCGCGCACGTCGAGATCGTCGGCACGCTCGACGCTGCAGTCGACCGCGCGATCGAGCTCGCGCAGCCCGGCGACGCGGTGCTGCTGTCGCCGGCGTGCGCGAGCCTCGACCAGTTCACGAGCTACGTCGAGCGCGGCGAGTCGTTCGCGGCGCGCGTGCGCGCGCGGCTCGCGGAGCTTGCGCCATGCGTAAGTCGCTGACCGGCGAGCAGCCCGTTGTCGCTGCGTCGCGCGGCTCGCGCCCGAGCGCGTCGCGCCGCGCAGTCGCGCGACGCTCGCGGCGTACGACGCGTCGCTGACGTGGGCGACGCTGCTCCTCCTCGCGATCGGCCTCGTGATGGTGTACTCGTCGTCGATCGCCATGGCCGAGGCATCCGCGCACACCGGCAATCGCGCGTGGTATTTCCTCGCGCGGCACGCGATGTTCGTCGCGGTCGGCCTGGTCGCCGCGCTGGTCGCGTTCCAGGTCCCCGTGCGCGCGTGGCAGAAGCTCGCGCCGTGGCTCTTCATCGCCGGCGCCGTGCTGCTGGTGCTCGTGCTCGTGCCCGGCATCGGCAAGTCGGTGAACGGCTCGCGCCGCTGGCTTTCGCTCGGCGTCGATCAACGTGCAGCCATCGGAGTTCATGAAGCTCGCCGTCGTGCTCTACGCGGCGAGCTATGCCGTGCGCCGCGCCGCGTTCCTGCACGCGGAGCAGCCGCTCAAGCAGACGATCCTGCGGGCTTCCTGCCGCTGTTCGCGCGTGATGGTCGTCGACCGGCGGGCTGCTGCTGCTCGAGCCCGACTTCGGCGCGTTCGTCGTGATCGTCGCGATCGCCTTCGGCATCCTGTTCCTCGGCGGGCTCGACTGGCGCCTGTTCCTCGGTCTCGCGCTGCTGCTGCCGGTCGCGCTGGCGGCCATCCTCGTCGCGGCGCCTTATCGCCTGCAGCGGCTGACCGCGTTTCTCGATCCGTGGTCGGACCCGCTCGGCAAGGGCTACCAGCTTTCGCATTCGCTCATCGCGTTCGGCCGCGGCGAATGGTTCGGCGTCGGGCTCGGGTCGTCGAGCGTGGAGAAGCTGCTGTTCCTGCCCGAGGCGCACACCGATTTCCTGCTCGCGGTGATCGCCGAGGAACTGGGCTTCGCCGGCGTCACCGTCGTGATCGCGCTCTTCATGTGGCTCCTCTTCCGCGCGTACGCCATCGGCCGCCAGGCGGCGCGCCTGCAGCGGCCCTTCGCGGCGCTGGTCGCGCAAGGCATCGGCGTGTGGCTCGGCGTGCAGACGTTCATCAACATCGGCGTCAACATGGGCGTGCTGCCGACGAAGGGACTCACGCTGCCGCTGCTGTCGTTCGGCGGCAGCGGCATCGTCGCCAACTGCATGGCGCTCGCGATCCTGCTGCGCATCGACTACGAGAACCGCCGCATGCTGCGCGGGTTCACGGTATGAGCGCAACGGTTACGGTGATGATCACCACCGGCGGCACGGGCGGACACGTATTCCCCGGACTTGCGGTCGCGGCGAAGCTCGTCGCGCGCGGCGCCCGCGTGTTCTGGCTCGGCACGCGCGACGGCATCGAGGCGAAGCTCGTGCCGCAGCACGGCGTCGAGTTCGAAGGCCTGTCGTTTCGCGGCGTGCGCGGCAAGGGGCTCGCGGACGCTGTTGCTCGGTCCCTATGCGCTCCTTGCCGCGTGCCTTGCCGCGCGCACGATCATCCGTCGCCGCACGCCCGACGTCGTGCTGGGCTTCGGCGGCTTCGCGTCGTTTCCCGGCGGGCTCATGGGCACGGCGGCCGGCAAGCCGCTGGTGCTGCACGATTCCAACGCCGTCGCCGGACTCGCGACGCGCGTGCTCGCGCACGGCGCCGACCGCATCCTCCTCGGCTTCCCGCAGGCGCTGCGCGGCAGGCACGCGAAGATCGTGGAGTGGGTCGGCAATCCGCTGCGCGACGCGATCTGCGCGCTGCCGCCGCCCGCGGAACGCTTCGCCGATCGCGACGGACCGCTGCGGCTGCTCGTCGTCGGGCGGCAGCCTCGGCGCGCAGGCATTGAACGAGGTCGTGCCGGCCGCGATCGCGCGGATTCCCGCAGGCGCCCGGCCCGCAGATCGTGCACCAGGCGGGCGAGCAGCACATCGCCGCATTGAAGGACGCGTACGCGCAAGCATGCGGTGGACGCCGAGTGCGTCGCCTTCATCGACGACATGGCGGCGCGCTACGCGTGGGCGGACTTCGTGATCTGCCGTGGCGGCGCGCTCACGATCTCGGAGCTGGCGGCGGTCGGCCTCGGCGCGCTCGTCGTGCCGCTGCCCGGCGCCATCGCCGACGAGCAGAGCGCCAACGCGCGATTCCTCGTCGACGCGGGCGCCGCGTGGATGGAGCCGCAGGGCGCGCTGACGGCGGAACGCCTCGCCGCGCATCTGCAGTCGCTCGACCGCGCACGAGCGCTCGCGATGGCGCAGGCTGCCTATGCGCACGGCAAGCGCGACGCCGCCGCGCGCGTCGCCGACGTCTGCGTCGACTACGGTCGGCGCGCATGAAGCACAAGGTCAAGCGCGTGCATTTCGTGGGCATCGGCGGCGCCGGCATGAGCGGCATCGCCGAGGTGCTCGTCACGCAGGGCTACGCCGTGTCGGGCTCCGACCTCGCCGAGAGCGCGGCCACGCGCCGTCTCGCGCAGCTCGGCGCGCACGGTCGTGCATCGGCCATCGCGCGGAGCAACATCGCGAAGGCCGATGCGGTCGTCGTGTCGACTGCGGTGGCGGCCGACAATCCGGAAGTCGTCGCCGCGCGCGAGCGCGGCATTCCCGTCGTGCCGCGCGCGCTGATGCTCGCCGAGCTGATGCGGTTGAAGCAGGGCATCGCCGTCGCCGGCACGCACGGCAAGACCACGACCACGAGCCTCGTCGCGTCGGTGCTCGCCGAGGGCGGCCTCGATCCCACGTTCGTCATCGGCGGTCGGCTCCTGTCCGCCGACGCCAATGCGCGTCTCGGCAAGGGCGAGTTCCTCGTCGCCGAAGCCGACGAGTCCGACGCGTCGTTCCTGTATCTCACGCCGGTGGTCGCGGTGGTCACCAACATCGACGCCGACCACATGGAGACCTACGAGCACGACTTCGCGAAGCTCACGCGCGCGTTCGTCGAGTTCCTGCAGCGCCTGCCGTTCTACGGCGTCGCGGTCGTGTGCGTCGACGATGCCAACGTGCGCGTCGATCCTGCCGGAGGTCACCAAGCCTCTCGTCACGTACGGCCTCGCCGACGACGCCGACTTGCGCGCGGTCGACGTGCCGAACGTCGGCGGCCGCATGCGATTCGTCGCGCAAGAGCGAAGGGCGCGCCCGATCTCGCGGTGGAGCTTGCGCTGCCCGGCGTGCACAACGTGCGCAATGCGCTTGCCGCGATCGCCGTGGGCCGCGAGGTGGGTGTCAGCGGATGCCGCGATCGCCAAGGCGCTCTCGGAGTTCCGCGGCGTCGGCCGCCGCTTCCAGCGCCACGGCGACGTGCAGCTCGACGGCGGCGCGTTCACGCTGATCGACGACTACGGCCACCACCCGGTCGAGATGACGGCGACGCTCGAAGCGGCGCGCGCGAGCTTCCCCGGGCGGCGCCTCGTGCTCGCGTTCCAGCCGCATCGCTACACGCGCACGCGCGACCTGTTCGAGGATTTCGTGCGCGTGCTGTCGACCGTCGACGCGCTGGTGCTGGCCGACGTCTATCCGGCCGGCGAAGCGCCGATCGTCGCGGCCGACGGACGCGCGCTCGCGCGCGCGGTGCGCGTCGCCGGCAAGGTGGAGCCGGTATTCGTCGAGGACATCGGCGCACTCCCGCCAGACGCTGCGCACGCTCGTGCGCGACGGCGACGTCGTGGTGACGATGGGCGCGGGCTCGATCGGCGGCACCGCCGCGCAGCTCGTCCAATGATGATGCACGAGCCCATTCGCTTCGCCGGACTGCGCGGGCGCCTCGCGCGCGACGTGCCGCTCGCGAAGTACACGAGCTGGCGCGCGGGCGGGCCCGCCGACGTCCTGTACATGCCCGCCGATCGCGACGACCTCGCGACGTTCCTGCGCCAGTTGCCGGCGGAGGAGCCGTTGACGGTGCTCGGCCTCGGCAGCAACACGCTGGTGCGCGACGGCGGCGTGCGCGGCACCGTCGTCGTCATGCACAACCCCGGCGCCGCGCTCGCCGTTGCGGACGGGCTCATCTACGCGGAAGCGGGTGCGGCGAGCCCGAAGCTCGCGCGCTTCGCCGCCACGCACGGTTGCGCCGAAGCCGAATTTCTCGCCGGCGTTCCCGGCACCGTCGGCGGCGCGCTTGCGATGAACGCGGGCTGCTACGGCGGCGAAACCTGGCGCTACGTCGCGCGCGTCGAGGTGCTGACGCGCAACGGGCAGTTCGACGTGCGCACGCCGGCTGACTACGAGATCGCCTACCGCCACGTCGCTCCCGTCGATGGAATATTCACCTCGGCGTGGTTCCGCTTTCCCCAAGGCGACGGGACCGCGGCGCGCGCACGCATCAAGGAGCTGCTCTCACGGCGCATCGCCACGCAGCCGCTGTCGATGCCCAACGCCGGCAGCGTGTTCCGCAATCCGCTGGGCGATCACGCGGCGCGGCTCATCGAGTCCTGCGGGCTCAAGGGATTCGCGATCGGCGACGCGCGCGTGTCGGAGAAGCATGCCAACTTCATCGTCAATCCCGGCGGCAAGGCGCGCGCGGCCGACATCGAGGCGCTGATTGCGCATGTGCGCGAGACGGTGCTGACGAAGACCGGCGTCGCGCTGGTGCCCGAGGTACGCGTCGTAGGTGAAACGCAATGAACGAATTCGGCAAGGTCGCGGTGCTCATGGGCGGCCCATCCGCGGAGCGCGAGGTCTCGCTGATGTCGGGCAATGGCGTGCTCGCCGCCTTGCGCGAGAAGGGTGTCGACGCGCATGCGTTCGACCCTGCCGAGCGCGACCTGTGGGACTTGCGTCGCGAAGGGTTCGCCCGCGTGTTCATCGCATTGCACGGCCGGTTCGGCGAGGACGGCACCGTGCAGGGCGCGCTCGAGACGCTCGGCATTCCGTACACGGGCAGCGGCGTCATGGCCTCGGCGCTCGCGATGGACAAGTGGCGCACGAAGCTCGTGTGGCTCGCGAGCGGCATCCCGACGCCGCGCTATCGCGTGGTCGACGCGCAGACCGACTGGATGCGCGTGGTCGCCGAGCTCGGCCTGCCGCTCATCGTGAAGCCCGCGCGCGAGGGCTCGACGATCGGCATCACCAAGGTGTCGAAGGTGGACCACGACGAGCTTTCCGTGGCGTACGCCGATGCGGCGAAGCACGACCCGCTCGTGCTGGTCGAGGAATTCGTGCAAGGCCGCGAGCTCACCGCGTCGATCGTCAACGGCCGCGCGCTGCCGCTGATCCGCATCGAGGCGCCGGGCGGCAACTACGACTACCACAGCAAGTACTTCTCCGACGAGACGAAGTACTTCTGTCCCGCCGGCCTGCCCGAGGACAAGGAGATGGAGATTCGCGCGATGTGCCTGCGCGCGTTCGACATCGTCGGTTGCACGGGATGGGGACGCCTCGACCTGATCCTGCGCGACGACGGCACGTTCTCGATCCTCGAAGTCAACACGTCGCCCGGCATGACGGGCCACAGCCTGGTGCCGATGGCCGCGAAGGCGGCGGGGATGTCCTACCCCGACCTCTGCGTCGAGATCCTTCGGGGAACGCATTTGGGTTCCCCCACGCTCGCTTCACTCGCTGCCCCCGAAGGGGGCGCAATGACCGCCTTGGGGCGGCCCGGCGGCGGTCATGTGGGATGACGCGAAGCAGATGAACGCGCTCGCCGTGACGCTCGCGGTGCTGGCCGCGCTCGGCCTCGCGTTCGCGCTCGCCACGTATGTCGTGCGCCTGCGCGCGTTCGCGTTCGACGAGGTGGTCGTGACGACGCCGCTCAATCGCACGAACGGCGCGCACCTCGAGGCCGTGATTCGCGCGGAGCTGGCCGGCACCTTCTTCACCATGGATCTCGCCGGCGCGCGCAACGCGATCACGCGCGTGCCGTGGGTGCGCGACGCCGGGCTTCGCAGGCAATGGCCGAACCGGCTCGAGGTGACGATCGAAGAGCACGAGCCGCTCGCGCGCTTCAACGAAGGCGGGTTCGTCAACACGCGCGGCGAAGTGTTCGAGGCCGAGTCGCGCGACGCGCTTCCGCGCTTGCTCGGGCCCGAGGCGCGCGCGCTCGAGATGACGGACCGCTATCGCGCCTGGTCCGATGCGCTGCGTCCGCTCTCGCTGGAGCTCGCCGAGGTGCGACTGTCGCCGCGCGGCGGATGGCGGGTCCGTGTCGCCGGCAACGAAAGCGCCGCTGACGCTCGAGCTCGGCCGCGAGGATGCCGACGCGCGCCTGGCACGTTTCATCAACGCCTATCGCGGCACGATCGGCGCGCTCGCCCGCTCGGGCACGCGTGTCGAGACCGTCGACTTGCGCTATCGAAACGGCTACGCGGTTCGCGTTCCCGCGTTCCGCGAAAAGATCATGAAGCCCGCAGCCTGAGCCACGAACAACGACGAACGGAACCGAATGAAGGACAACAAGAACCTCGTGGTCGGCCTCGACATCGGCACGTCCAAGATCGTCGCGATCGTGGCCGAGCTCGGCCCCGACGGCGACGATGAACGTCATCGGCCTCGGCTCGCAGCCCTCGCGCGGCCTGAAGAAGGGCGTGGTCGTGAACATCGAGACGACGATGGCGACGATCCAGCGCGTGCTCGAGGAAGCCGAGCTCATGGCCGACTGCCAGATCAAGGAGGTGTACACGGGCATCGCCGGCAGCCACATCCGCTGCTACACGTCGCACGGGATGGTCGCGATCAAGGAGAAGGAGGTCACGCAGGCGGACATCGACCGCGTGGTCGAAACGGCGAAGGCGATCCCGATCCCGAACGACCAGCAGATCCTGCACCTCCTGCCGCAGTCGTTCACCATCGACGGCCAGGACGACGTGCGCGAGCCGCTCGGCATGAGCGGCGTTCGCCTCGAGGTCGACGTGCACATCGTGACGGGCGCCGTGTCCGCGGTCGAGAACGTGACGAAGTGCATCCGCCGCTGCGGGCTCGACGTGCGCGACGTGATCCTGCAGCCGCTCGCGTCGGCGACGGCCGTGCTCTCGGACGACGAGAAGGACCTCGGCGTGTGCCTGATCGACATCGGCGGCGGCACTTCCGACATCGCCGTGTACGCGGGCGGCGCGATCCGCCACACGGCGGTGATTCCCATCGCCGGCGACCAGGTCACCAACGACATCGCGATGACGCTGCGCACGCCGACCAAGGAAGCCGAGGAGCTCAAGGTGCGCTATGGCTGCGCGCTGCGCCAGCTCGCCGATCCGAACGACATCATCGAGGTGCCGGGCGTCGGCGAGCGCGCGCCGCGCAAGCTGTCGCGTCCGATGCTGGCCGAGGTGATCGAGCCGCGCATCGAGGAGCTCTTCCAGTTCGTGCAATCGGAAGTGCGGCGAAGCGGCTTCGAGGAAATGATCTCGTCGGGCGTGGTCATCACCGGCGGCTCCGCGCTGCTGCAGGGCATCACGGAGCTCGGCGAGGAAGTCTTCCACATGCCCGTGCGCGTCGGCGTTCCGACGTACGCAGGCGGGCTCGCGGACGTCGTGAAGAGCCCGCGCTACGCGACCACGGTCGGATTGCTGCTCGAGGGGCGCGAGCAGTTCCTGCGCGGGCAGGCTGCGCGCGCCCAGGTCGCGGGCATCGGCGGCGCTGCCGAGCGGATGAGGAATTGGTTCAAGGCAAATTTTTGAGACGGGCAAAAGTGAACCCCTACTTTTGCCCGATGGAGATTACGCGGGAATCGCGGGCGGAGCCCGACGATTCACGCCGGAAATGCGAAACGGAAAAACGAGAGTGGACTCGGGATATTTCGGCTAGCGGGCATTGACGGCATCACATCGACAGGAGACACACATCATGTTTGAAATCATCGACCAGACCCACGAAGACGGAGCGGTCATCAAGGTCATCGGCGTCGGCGGCTGCGGCGGCAATGCCGTCGAGCACATGATCGATCGCGGGCTTTCCGGCGTGGAATTCATCTGCGCCAACACCGACGCGCAGGCGCTCAAGCGCTCGACCGCGCGCACGCAGCTGCAGCTAGGGTCCACGCTCACGCGCGGCCTCGGCGCGGGCGCCAAGCCGGAGATCGGCCGCGACGCCGCGATGGAGGACCGCGATCGCATCGCGGAAATGATCACGGGCGCGGACATGCTCTTCATCACCGCCGGCATGGGCGGCGGCACGGGCACCGGCGCCGCGCCGGTCATCGCCGACATCGCGAAGACGATGGGCATCCTCACGGTGGCCGTCGTGACGCGTCCGTTCCGCTTCGAAGGCAAGCGCCAGCGCGTCGCGAACACCGGGCATCGAAGAGCTCGGCAAGAAGGTCGACTCGCTGATCGTCATCCCGAACGACAAGCTGATCGACGTGCTGGGCGAGGACATCCCGCTGCTCGATGCTTACGCCGCCGCCAACGACGTGCTGCACGGCGCGGTGTCGGGCATCGCGGAAGTCATCAACAACCCGGGCCTCGTCAACGTGGACTTCGCCGACGTGCGCACCGTGATGGGCGAGGTCGGCATGGCGATGATGGGCTCGGCGACGGGATGCGGGCCCGATCGCGGCAAGATCGCGGCCGAGCAGGCGGTGCGCAGCCCGCTGCTCGAGGACGTGAACCTCGCGGGCGCCCGCGGCGTGCTGGTCAACGTCACCGCGTCGGCCGGCCTCAAGATGAAGGAGTACTACGACGTCATGAACACCATCAAGGAGTTCACGGCGGACGATGCGATGGTGATCGTGGGCACGGTGATCGACGATTCGATGGGCGACGAGCTTCGCGTCACGATGATCGCGACCGGGCTCGGCGGCGCTGCCGCCGCGGCCAGGAAGCAGCCGCCGAAGCTCGAGGTGTTCGAGACCGCCACCATCATCGAGCGCACGGGAACCGACGGGCTCGGCGTGCACGTGGAGACGATCGACTACGACCGGCTGGACGCGCCGGCGGTCATGCGCAAGGGCCGTGCGGCATCGCCTGCGCCGAGCGCCGCCGCGTTCGACGCGTCGGACATACCGGCGTTCCTGCGCAAGCAGGCCGACTGACCCCGATGATTCCCGGGATGGCGCGCGGCCCCGGTTGTCGCCGGGGTCGCGCACCTGCTAAAATGTTCCGCTAACCCGTTGAGCCGACGGGGGAAATCATGCTCAAGCAACGCACACTCAAGAAGGCGATCAAGACCACCGGCGTCGGGCTGCATACCGGCGCGCGCGTGGAAATGACGCTGCGCCCGGCCGCCGCGGACACCGGCATCGTGTTCCACCGCACGGATCTTCCGCGCCCGGTGAGCATCCCGGCACACGCGTCGAACGTCGGCGACACGCGCCTGTCGTCGACGCTCATGGTCGACGGCGCGAGCGTTTCGACCGTCGAGCACCTCATGTCCGCGCTCGCAGGGCTCGGCATCGACAACCTGCACGTCGACATCGCGGGCCCGGAGCTTCCGATCATGGACGGCAGCGCCGGACCGTTCGTGTTCCTCGTGCAGTCCGCGGGCATCGACGAGCAGGCCGGCCGCAAGCGTTATGTGCGGGTCACGTCGCCGGTCGAGGTGCACGACGGCGACAAGTGGGCGCGGTTCACGCCGTTCGACGGGTTCCGGCTCGACTTCACGATCGACTTTCCGCATCCGATGTTCGGATCGGAGAACCGCAACGTCGTCGTCGACTTCGCGAACCACTCGTACGCGAAGGAGATTGCGCGCGCGCGCACGTTCGGCTTCATGCAGGACGTCGAGGCGATGCGCTCGGCCGGGCTCGGCCTCGGCGGCAGCTTGCAGAACGCCGTCGTGCTCGACGAGTTCAAGGTCCTCAACAGCGAGGGCCTGCGCTACGACAACGAGTTCGTGCGCCACAAGGTGCTCGACGCGATCGGCGACCTGTACCTGCTCGGCAATCCGCTGATCGGCCAGTACACGGCGTACAAGTCCGGGCACGCGCTCAACAACAAGCTGTGCCGCGCCCTGCTCGCGCGGGCGGACGCGTTCGAGATCACGACGTTCACGGACGAGACGACGGTGCCGGCCGCGTTCCGCGGCTGGACGCCGCAGCCCGTCTGAACCCGCTTGCGCCGCCTCGAGCGGCATTCACGTGCTGATCGTCCGGCTCCTGCTGTTCCTGTCGATCGGCACGATCGTGATCGCGGGACTGTTCTACCTCTTCAAGCGTGACCGTCGCTACCTGCGTTTCATCGTGCAGGTAGCGAAGTTCACGATCTTCATCCTCGTCGGCGTGATGCTGTTCTTCCTGCTCGAGCGACTCGTGCTGCTCGTGTGACCTACCTCGCCGAGCGTGCGACCTCGGTCAAGAGCGCTTGCGACTTCGGGCTCGTGACGGTCCTGCGGATCAGGATGTCGGGGGGCAGGAGGCTGGTGCGGCCGTAGTACGCGTCGTTCCATGCGCCGTTGGGCGTGACGACCGTCCCGTCGAGATTGAGGCCGCCGTAGACGCCCTTCGCTCGCGTGAACGTGATGAGGTCTGCCGTCACGGTCGATCCCGCGCTGGCGCCCACCGGTCCTGCGGCGATGCTCGCGTCCCCGCCCATCTTGAACGAATTCGACAGGAGCGAGTTCAACCCCTTCTCCGTCATGACGACGATGATCGCTTCCGACACGTCCACACCTGCCTGGAAGCCGACGCTGGCGGTTGCGAGGTTATAGAACGCCGGTCCGGACCACGTGCTGCCGTCGCGCGCAACCAGCACGCCCCGACCGCCGGAACCACCGAAGACGAAGCCCGCGCGCACGATCTGTGGCGCGATGAGCACGGCGCGCGCGCGGTTCAGGTTCTGCTGGATCCACGTCTGGTCGGGGTCACGGATGAAATTGGAGAGCGTGGTGCGCGCGCTATCCACCAGGGCATCCGGCTCGGACGAGGGAACGGGCTGCGTCGCGCATCCGCTGAGGAGCGCCGCGCCGATGACGAAAAGGACCGTCCGGCGCGAAACGTTGAGGGGGTCGAATGTCTTCTTCATGAACGATCTCCGGGGTTTGCCGTCGCGGCAGGGCCGCGATGAGCGAGCGGCCATCGTACCCTACGCTGCAACGGCAGCTTTGTTACTGGGTTCGGCCGAACCAGAGCATCGACAGCAGCGCCGACGCGAGCAGGAGAACCGCGGACGCAGCGACGAAGCCGAAAGTGAGCTCGACATCCTTGCGCTCGAGCACGAGCCGCGTGTTGAGATCGCGGTACGCCTTCTTGAGCTCGTCCGCGGTGCTCGCCCTGAAGTAGATGCCCTTCGTGATGTCCGCAATGGACTTCAGCGTCTCCTCGTCCAGCTTCACGAACAGCGACCAGCCGTCGCCGCGCACCATCGCGCCCTCCGGCGTTCCGAACCCGACCGTGAATACCCGCACGCCGCGTCCGGCAACGATGCGCGCCGCATCGAGCGGCGACGGACCGATGGTGCTCTTGCCGTCGCTCATGAGGATGATCGCGCCGTGATCGTACGAGCCCGGCGGCACCGGCTCGGCCGCCTTCATCGCGGGCTGCTTCAGCGCGAACTGGCTCGCGTCGCGCGAGTTGCGGATGTTCTCCCACTTGAATTCGAGCGCCTGCAGGTCGATGCCCGCGTCCGGCAGCAACGTGGCCAACGCTGCGTACAGGGCACTTCCCGTGGCGGTGCCGCGCTGGAGCTGGAAGCGGTCGATGGCCTCGAGCAGGTCCTCCCGGTTGGACGTGGGCTGCTGGACCACGATCGCGTTGCCGCCGAAAGCGACGAGGCCCACGCGCACGTCGGCTGGCCTTGCTTCGACGAACGACTTCGCCGCCACCTGCGCCGCGGTGAGCCGGTTGGGATCGACGTCGTCGGCGCTCATGCTGAGGGATACGTCGATCGCCAGGATCACCGTCTGGTGCACCGACGGGAGGGTGATCCGCGCAACGGGCCGGGCGAGCCCGATGGCGACGGCGACGATCGCGAGGAGGAACAGGGCCGGCGGCACGTGCCTGCGCACGCCGTGCGCCGCGCCCGATCGCCGGCCGCACGAGATCGAGGCTCGCGTAGCGCACGGCAGCCCTCTTGCGCCGGCGCAGCATCCACAAGTACGCACCGAGCAGGGCAAGGGGCAGGCACGCGGCGAGCCAGAGGGCTTGCGGCCAAATGAACGTCACGTGACCTATCCCCGGCGCGCCAGGCGCTGCACGGCGTTGCGCAACGGGCCCGCCGGCAATCGGTCGGCGAGCTGTCGCAGAGGTCCCGGGTTCACCCTATGTATTTGATTCATCTTCACTTTTGACTGGGATGGCACGGCTGTGCCGACTTGCACCCGCACTATGAATTCAGTAAAGTCCCAACCTTCCCGCCGAAGGCCGGCGAGGAGGTCGGGTGAGCGCTGGCGGACCACCGCAGCAACCGCGCCGGCCGGGACTGCCAACGTAAGCGTCGGCGTCACGGCTTCCGCCACCCGCACTCGATCGGCCAGCGCGCGCGGCAGCAAGCGCCGCACGGCGGTCGTCAATCGGGTTTCCCGTTCCATGCGCTCGTGCCACGCGCCCATCTGGGCGTCGACGGCAAGAATGCGGGACAGCGGTCTCGGGGGATTGGGTTTTGCCACGCGCGGCGGTGGACGTGCGGTTGTTCGGGGAGCCTCTAACAAGTGAACATCATCCTGGTCGCCGGCGCAAATGCCAAAGCGCGCACGATCGCTCTCGACTGGCGCCATTGGGCCGTCGGCGGCGCCGCATTGCTGCTCGTTTTCCTGACCTTCACGTTCGCGTTCAATTTCGTCACTCTCAAGTGGGCAGCCGCGATGCAGCATCCGTGGCTGTCGACGATCGTGCTCGCCGACCAGCGCGAGGAAGCCGCCCGCGTCCAGGAGCGCGTCCAGGGCCACATGAATGCGATGGCCGTGCGCCTCGGCGAGCTGCAGGCGCAGATGCTCCGGCTCGAGAACGTCGGCGACCGGCTGGCGCGCACCGCGGGATTGTCTCCTCAGGAGCTTCCGACAGCGCCGGCGCGCGGAGGTGCCGCGTCGACCTCGTTTCCTTCACGCAACCTGACGGTCGGCGAGTTCAGGAACCTCCTGCAGGACCTCGGCAAGCAGATGGACGTGCGCACCGACCAGTTCTCGGTCCTCGAGGCGCTGCTCATGCACGATTCGGCGAACCGCAAGTTCATGCCGACGCTGTATCCGATCCTCGACGGCTGGTACTCGAGCAACTTCGGCTACCGCATCGACCCGTTCACGGGCCAGCAGTCGATGCACGAGGGCATCGACTTCCCGGCGGAGGCCGGCACGCCCATCGTGTCGACCGCCAGCGGCAAGGTCATCGTCGCCGAGTGGCACCCCGCCTATGGTAAAATGATCGAGATCGACCACGGCAATGGACTGGTGTCGCGCTACGCGCACACGTCGATGACGTTCGTGAAGGAGGGAGACCTCGTGGTGCGCGGACAGCGCATCGCCACGGTCGGGTCGACGGGCCGGTCGACGGGGCCGCATCTGCACTTCGAAGTTCGCCTGAACGGCGTGCCCCAGAATCCTGCGCGGTTCCTTACCGCGTCGAGCTTGAACTGATCGCAATTTGTTGACCCGATGGCCGCCTGCGGCCATGCGAATGCCGGGGTGAGGCGGTCCTCACCCCTTGTTTTTTGGAACGCCGGCGGAACGTAACGCCGGCGCAATCCCGCCACCGGTCCATCCATGATCTCCAACATCCTCACCCGCATCTTCGGCAGCCGCAACGAGCGTCTGCTCAAGCAGTACGCGCAGGTCGTGCAGCAAGATCAACGCGCTCGAGCCAGCGATACGGCCGCGCTCTCCGACGAGGCGCTGCGCGCGAAGACGGGCGAGCTCAAGGCGCGCGTGGCCAACGGCGAGACGCTCGACGACGTGCTGCCGGAAGCGTTCGCCGTCGTGCGCGAGGCGGGCAAGCGCACGCTCGCCATGCGCCACTTCGACGTGCAGCTGATCGGCGGCATGGCGCTGCACTACGGCAAGATCGCCGAGATGCGCACCGGCGAAGGCAAGACGCTCGTCGCCACGCTGCCCGCGTACCTCAATGCGCTCGCCGGCAAGGGCGTGCACATCGTCACGGTCAACGATTACCTCGCGCAGCGCGACGCCGACTGGATGGGGCGCATCTACAAGTTCCTCGGCCTCACGGTCGGCGTGAACCTGTCGCAGATGAGCCACGCGGACAAGCAGGCCGCGTACGCGGCCGACATCACCTACGGCACCAACAACGAGTTCGGCTTCGACTACCTGCGCGACAACATGGTGTTCGCGGTCACCGAGCGCGTGCAGCGCGGGCTCAACTACGCGATCGTCGACGAAGTGGACTCGATCCTCATCGACGAGGCGCGCACGCCGCTCATCATCTCGGGCCAGGCCGACGACAACGTCGAGCTCTACTACCGCCTGAACGAGCTCGCACCGAAGCTCGTGAAGCAGGCGGAGGAGAAGGGCCCCGGCGACTACTGGGTCGACGAGAAGGCGCACCAGGTGCTGCTGTCGGAAGAGGGCCACGAGCACGCCGAGTCGATCCTCGGCCAGGCAGGCCTCATTCCCGCGGGCTCGGGGCTGTACGACACGCAGAACATCTCGCTCATGCACCACCTGTATGGCCGCGCTGCGCGCACATGCGCTGTACCACCGCGACCAGCACTACGTCGTGCAGAACGGCGAAGTGGTGATCGTCGACGAGTTCACCGGGCGCCTCATGTCCGGCCGGCGCTGGTCCGACGGCCTGCACCAGGCCGTCGAGGCGAAGGAAGGCGTGCCGATCCAGAAGGAGAACCAGACGCTCGCGTCGATCACCTTCCAGAATTACTTCCGCATGTACGGCAAGCTCGCCGGCATGACCGGCACGGCGGATACCGAGGCCTTCGAGTTCCAGCAGATCTACCACCTCGAGACGGTGGTGATCCCGACGCACCTGCCGATGGTGCGCAAGGACGAGAACGACCTCGTGTTCCGCACGTTCCAGGAGAAGGTCGACGCGATCATCGACGACATCAAGGACTGCTACGCGCGCGGGCAGCCGGTGCTCGTGGGCACGACGTCGATCGAGAACTCCGAGCTCCTGTCGCAGCACCTGCAGAAGGAGAAGCTGCCGCACGAGGTGCTGAACGCGAAGCAGCACGCGCGCGAGGCCGAGATCGTCGCGCAGGCGGGCAAGTCGAAGGCGATCACGATCGCCACCAACATGGCGGGCCGCGGCACGGACATCGTGCTCGGCGGCCAGCATCGAGCCGCTGATCCTCAAGGTGCGCGACGACGAGGCGCTGACCGCCGACGGAGAAGGAACGCGAGATCGACAAGCTGCGCGGCGACTGGCAAGTGCGCCACGACGACGTCGTCAAGGCGGGCGGCCTGCACATCGTCGGCACCGAGCGGCACGAGTCGCGGCGCATCGACAACCAGCTGCGCGGCCGCTCCGGCCGCCAGGGCGACCCGGGATCGTCGCGCTTCTATCTCTCGCTCGAGGATCCGCTGCTGCGCATCTTCGGCGGCGAGCGCCTCGGCGTCATCATGCAGAAGCTCAAGATGCCCGAAGGCGAGCCGATCGAGCATCCGATCGTCAACCGCTCGATCGCCAAGGCGCAGAACCGCGTCGAGTCGCGCAACTTCGACATCCGCAAGCAGCTGCTCGAGTACGACGACGTCGCCAACGACCAGCGCCGCGTGATCTACCAGCAGCGCAACGAGCTGCTCGAGAGCGCCGACGTCGCGGATACCGTGCGCAACATGATCCGCGGCCAGATCGAGGACACGGTCAAGCTGCACGTGCCGCCGGAGATCGGTCGAGGAGCAGTGGGACGTGCCCGGACTCGAGACGACGCTCGCCGCCGAGTACCAGATCCACGCGCCGATCGCCGACTGGATGAAGAGCGACAGCGAGCTCGACCGACGAGACGCTGCGCGAGCGCGTCGTCGAGCTGGCGCTCGAAGCACGTGGCAGGACCGCGAAGCGCGGTCGGCGCCGAGCTCATGCGCCAGTTCGAGCGCAGCCTGATGCTGCAGACGCTCGATCATCATTGGCGCGAGCACCTGGCGTCGCTCGATCACCTGCGCCAGGGCATCCACCTGCGCGGCTATGCGCAGAAGAATCCGAAGCAGGAGTACAAGCGCGAGGCGTTCGAGCTCTTCTCCGACATGCTCGACCGCATCAAGCAGGACGTCGTCAAGCTGGTGCTCACGGTGCAGCTGCGCACGCGAGGAGGACGTGCAGGCGGTCGAGGAGCCGGAGAGCGTGTCGAACGTGAAGTACCAGCACGCCGACTACGACGAAGCGCTCGCCGCACCTGCGCGACGATGGCGACGTCGCCGTGGCCACGGCGCCGCCGTTCACGCGCGCCGGCGAGAAGGTCGGACGCAACGATCCGTGTCCGTGCGGCTCGGGGAAGAAATACAAGCACTGCCACGGCAAGTTCTGACCCGTGCCCGTTCGCTACACGCCCCCGACGCCGAGTCGCTGCTGCCGGTGGCCGGCGTCGCGCTCGGCGCGGCCGCCGGCAAGATCAAGAAGTGGGACCGCAACGACGTGCTGCTCGTCGTCTGCGACCCGGGCACGGTCGCCGCAGGCGTGTTCACGCGCAATCGCTTCTGCGCCGCGCCCGTCACCGTCTGCCGCGAACATCTCGCGACAGACAGTCGACGTTCCGCGCGCTCGTCGTCAACGCCGGCAACGCCAACGCCGGCACCGGCGAGCGGGACTCGCCGACGCGCACGCCGAATGCGTCGCGGTCGCGCGGCTCCTCGACTGCGCGCCCGAGGAGGTGCTCGCCGTATTCGACCGGCGTCATCATGGAGCCGCTGCCGGTCGACCGCATCGTCGGCGCGCTGCCTGCCGCGCGGCGGCGCGGCGCGCGCCGACGGCTGGTTCGCCGCCGCGAACGCGATCATGACGACCGACACGGTGCCGAAGGGCGCGTCGCGCCGCGTCGACGTCGACGGCGTTCCGGTGACCGTCACCGGCATCGCCAAGGGCGCCGGCATGATCCACCCCGACATGGCGACGATGCTCTCGTTCATGGCCACCGACGCGCCGATTGCCGCGCCGCTGCTGCGCGACATCGCGCGCGAGGTCGCCGACGTGTCGTTCAACGGCGCGACCGTCGACGGCGACACGTCGACCAACGACAGCTTCGTGCTCGCGGCGACCGGCCGGGCGGCGATGCCGCCGATCACGTCGGCAGCGCGATCCGCGCCTCGCGCCGATGCGCGCCGCCATCGAGGCGTGCGCCGATCGAGCTCGCGCAGGCGATCGTCCGCGACGGCGAGGGCGCGACCAAGTTCATCGCGATCCGCGTCGAGGGCGGCAAGACGTCGACGAATGCAAGCGAGTGGCGTTCGGCATCGCGCATTCGCCGCTCGTGAAGACCGCGTTCTTCGCATCCGATCCCAATCTCGGCCGCATCGTGTGCGCCATCGGCAACACGGCGGCGCCGACGCCGATCCGTGCGCGCGTGTCGTTCTGGCTCGACGACGTGCTCGTCGTCGACCGCGGCGGCCGTCGCGCCGCGTATCGCGAGGAGGACGGCCAGCGCGTGATGAAGCAGGACGAGATCACCATCCGCGTGGACCTCGGCCGCGGCAAGTCGGCGGCGACCGTCTGGACGTGCGACTTCTCGCACGACTACGTGTCGATCAACGCCGACTACCGAAGTCTGACGCAAGGAGCTTGCCGCCCTGTCGCGCGCGCCGAGGGCGTGCTCGCGCGCGTCGAGTCGCTGCTGCCGGACGCCGACACCCGACCCCGACTGGAAGCGCGTCACCGCGGCCCGCTGGCGCAAGCGATCGGGCCGCGGCTTTCTGCAGGCGATCGCACATCCGCATGCGATCCAGCTCGACGATCTCGTCGCGGTCGACGACGCAGAAGCGCGTCGATCGACCAGAACACGCGCCAGTTCGTGGCGGGCTTGCCCGCGAACAACGTGCTGCTGACCGGATCGCGCGGCACCGGCAAGTCGTCGCTCGTGAAGGCGATGCTCGCGAAGTACGCCGCGCAAGGGCCTGCGCCTGATCGAGGTCGACAAGGCCGACCTCGTCGACCTGCCCGACATCGCCGAACGCGTCGCGCAGCAGCCGCATCGCTTCGTCGTCTTCTGCGACGACCTCACGTTCGACGCGGGCGAGCCGGGCTACAAGGCGCTCAAGGTGATGCTCGACGGCTCGATCGCCGGCGCGTCGGCCAACGTCGTCGATCTATGCGACGTCGAATCGCCGCCACCTGCTGCCGGAGTACTTCATCGAGAACCTCGAGACGAAGCACGTCGGCGAGGAAGTGCATCCCGGCGAATCGGTCGAGGAGAAGATCTCGCTGTCCGAGCGCTTCGGCCTGTGGATCTCGTTCTATCCGTTCTCGCAGGACGATTACCTCGCCGCGGTCGCGGCTGGCTCGCGCACTTCGGCGTCAAGCCCGCCGTCGAGTGCCACGGCAGCCGAGGCGCGCACCCGCGAAGCGCTGCAGTGGGCGCTGCAGCGCGGCTCGCGCAGCGGCCGCGTCGCGTGGCAGTTCGCGAAGAACTACGCGGGCGCGCACGCGTCTGCAAGACGCAGGCAAGTGAGCGATCGTTCGCGTCGCGGCCGCGGTCCTGCTGCGCCCCGACGGCCACGTTCTGCTCGCGCAGCGTCCCGCCGGCAAGCCGTACGCGGGCTACTGGGAATTTCCCGGCGGCAAGCTCGAGCCGGGCGAGACGCCGCGCCACGCGCTCGACCGCGAGCTCGCGCGAGGAGCTCGGCATCGAGGTCACGACGCGCGAGCCCGTGGCTCGTGCAGCAATTCGTCTATCCGCATGCGCACGTCGAGCTCCATTTCTTCCGCGTGTTCGCATGGGACGGCGAGCCAGTCGGCCACGACGGCCAGGCGTTCGCGTGGCAGACGCCGGGCACGCTACACGTCGCGCCGCTGCTGCCGGCGAACACGCGCATCCTGGCCGCGCTCGACTTGCCGCCGTGTACGGCATCACGAATGCGGAGGACAGCGACGAGGACGCATTCCTCGCCGCGCGCCTAGCGCGCACTCGACGCGTGGATTGCGGCTGGTGCAGGTCCGCGACAAGACGTGGCCGCTCGCGCGCCGCGTGACGTTCGCGCGCTCGGTCGTGGGTGCTTGCGCGTCGCTTCGGCGCGCGCGTGCTGCTGGAATGGCACGGCGGAGGACGCGCAGGCAGGCGTCGTGCGACGGCGTGCACTGGCCGTCGGCGACGCTCAATGCAGCGTCGTCGCGGCCCCGCGGCATGCTGCTGGTGGCGGCGTCTGCCATGACGCGAGGGAAGTCGCGCATGCAGGCGCCCTCGCTCTCGACTTCGCGGTGCTGGGTCCGGTCGCGCCGACGCCCACGCATCCCTCGGCGGCACCGCTCGGGTGGACGGAATTCGCGCGCATGGCGGAATCGACGCGCGTCCCGCTGTTCGCGCTGGGCGGGCTCGCGGCCGGCGACCTGCGCACGGCCATCGACGCCGGCGCGCACGGCGTTGCGTTGCGTCGCGGCGCCTGGACGCTAAGGCTCGGCGTCCTCTTCGCCAGGATCGGGCGGCTCGACGGCGTCGATCCGGAATCGCTCGGCGGCCCAGTCGCCGAGATCGATGACCTTGCACCGCTCGGAGCAGAAGGGCCGCCACTTCGACTCGGCCGTCCAGGGCACCGACGCGCCGCATTGCGGGCAGGTCACCACGCGCGCGTTCATGCGGCGCTACAGGTTGCAGAACATGAGCTCGAACTCGACGTCCTCGTCGCACACGGCGCCCCGATCCATGCCCGAGACGCCGATGAAGCGGATGTTGAGCGCGTACTTGTTGGCGCTGATCTCGGGCACGCACGCGAGGTTGCCCGCGACCGTGAGGCGCAGGAGCTGCGCCACTTTCGTCGTCGTCAGCATCAGCTGGAATACGCCGCGGTGCGCCGTGTGGCGGCTGGCGCGCCCGTTGTCGCGCAGGAGCTGCAGGATGATCGCGGCGCCGGCGCGGACCGGCGCGAACGGCTCGATCCATGCGCGCAGGTCGCTGCGGCGCGCGTCCGGGTGCTGGTGCAGCCAGCAGTGATACGCCGGCAGGTCGAACTCGCAGGCACCGCCCGGGATGCCGGTGCGCTGCTTGATCGCCATCAGCCATTCGTTGTCGCGCAGGTGCGCCCCGACCTTGCCGGCCTGCGCGAGAAGCTGCGCGCTCACGGCGTCGATTTGCGCGAGCAGCTCCTCGAGCGTGCGCTGCTCGATCTGCGGATTCTGGCGCAGCGGCCCGAGCATCTGCTTCTGGCGCTCGAGCTCCTGCAGGAGGTCGGTCTTGAGGTCGGCGCGTGCGGCGACGTCGGTGATCTCGAACAGCGCGAGCAGCGCGGCATGATGCTCGAGGGGCGCGTCGAGCGACGCGAAGTGGCCGACGCGCGCGAACAGGTCCTCGAGGCGCATCAGCGTGCGGATGCGCTCGTTCAGGGGATGCTCGTAGCGGATCACGTTCGACGTGGACCGCTGGAATGCATGTCATTGTCGCGGGAACGCGATGCCGGTTCAAGCGCGCGCATGGCAAGGTCGCGGTAGAGCGCGTCCAGGCGCTGCACCTGCGGCGCGACGGCGCCGGGCGCGCCGCCGTTGTCGATGACGTCGTCCGCTCGTGCGAGGCGCGCCGCGCGCGACAGCTGCGTTGCCATGATCGCGCGCACCTCGCTGTCCGTGAGGCCGCTTCGCTGCATGACGCGGCGCACCTGCTCCTCCTCCGGGCAATCGACGACGAGGACCCGATCCACTCGCGGTCGCGCGTCGCCGCGCTCGAGCAGCAGCGGAACGACCAGGATGCCGTACGCCCCATGCCAGCCGGCAACTTCGGCGTCGAGGCGCGCGCGCACGAGCGGATGCAGGATCGCCTCGAGTTCCGCGCGTGCGGCGGAGTCGGCGAAGACGGTCCGGCGCAGCCAGGCGCGGTCGAGGCTGCCGTCGGCCGTGGTCGCGCGCTTGCCGAACGCCTCGACGACCGCGGCGTGGCCCGGCTGCCCGATGTCGGTCAGCGCGTGCGCGGCGACGTCGGCGTCGGCGATCTCGACGCCGAGCGCAACGAACTGCCGCGCAACCTCGGACTTGCCGCTGCCGATGCCGCCGGTCAGGCCGACGATGAGCATCGTCAGTTGGGGAAGTACACCCTGACGATGGGTTCGCCGAAGAACAACGCGATCATGCCGGCGATCGCAAGGTACGGCCCGAACGCAAGCGGCACGTTGTGGTCGCGGCCCTTGAACGCCACGAGGCTCATGCCGATCACCGCCCCCACCACGGACGAGCCGAGGATGATGAGCGGCAGCATCTTCCATCCGAGCCACGCGCCGAGCGCGGCCAGCAGCTTGAAGTCGCCGTAGCCCATGCCCTCCTTGCCGCGGATGAGCTTGAACAGCCAATAGATGGTCCAGAGCGACGAGATAGCCCGCGATCGCGCCGATCACGGCGTCGCGCAACGGCGCGAACAGGCCGTAGAGGTTCGCGATCAAGCCGCCCCACAGGAGCGGCAGCGTGAGGTCGTCGGGCAGGAGCTGCGTGTCGAAGTCGATGAACGTCAGCGCGAGGAGCGCCCACAGGAACGCGCACGCGGCCATCCCTGCCCAGGTCGGCCCGAATCGCCAGATGGCCGCGGCGGCCAGGATGCCGCCGATCAGCTCGACCACCGGATAGCGCGTCGAGATGGGCGTGCCGCATTGGCTGCACTTGCCGCGAAGCATCAGCCAGGACAGCACGGGCACGTTCTCGGCGGCGGTGATCTGGTGGCCGCAGGCGGGACAGGCCGAGCGCGGCACGACGAGGTTGTAGCGCGGGCGCGGCTCGGGAGCCTCGCCGCGAAGCTCGGCGCACTGCTCCTGCCAGCCGCGCTCGAGCATCTTCGGCAGGCGGTGGATCACGACGTTGAGGAAGCTTCCGACGAGCAATCCGACGACCGCGGCGACGGCCGTGGCGACCACGGGGTCCTGCAGCAACTCCAGCACGTCTACACGCAGCGCGGCATCGATGCGGCCGCCGATCGCGACCGTATCAAGCGCACGTCAAATCACCGCGCCGAGCTTGAAGATCGGCAGGTACATGGCGACCACGAGGCCGCCGATGACGACGCCGAGGAACACGATGATGATCGGCTCGAGCAGGCTCGACAGCGCCGCGACCGCGTCGTCGACCTCGCGCTCGAAGAAGTCGGCGATCTTGCCCAGCATGTTGTCGAGCGAGCCGGATTCCTCGCCGATCTGCGTCATCTGCAGCACCATGCTCGGGAAGAGGTTGGTGTTGGTCATCGCGTTGGTGAGGCTGGTGCCGGTGCTCACTTCGGTCTGGATCTTGCGCGTCGCGGCGACGTAGACGGCGTTGCCCGAGGCGCCGCCCACGGCGTCGAGCGATTCGACCAGCGGCACGCCCGCCGCGAACATCGTCTGCAGCGTGCGCGTCCAGCGCGCGATGGTCGCTTTCTCGAGGATGCCGCCGATGACCGGGATCTTGAGCATCAGCCGGTCGACGGTCATGCGGAACGGCCGCGGATCGCCGATACAGCCGTCGCCGAAGCCGATGATGGTGCCGACGATGATCGCGGCAACAAGCCACCACCAGGTGACGACCCAATCCGATATCGCCATGACGATCAGCGTGGGCGCCGGCAGGTCGGCGCCGAAGTTCTTGAACACCGACTTGAACGACGGGATCACGAACACCATGATGACCCACGTCACGACGATCGCGACCACCATGACCGAGATCGGGTAGAACAGCGCCGACTTGATCTTGCCCTTGATCGCGAGGATCTTTTCCTTGTAGGTCGCGAGCCGGTCGAGGATCGCGTCGATCGTGCCGGACGCTTCGCCCGCCGCCACGAGGTTGCAGTAGAGGACGTCGAAGTGGGCCGGATGCTCGCGGAACGCCTGCGACATCGACGAGCCCGTCTCGATCTTGCTCTTGATGTCCATCATGAGGCGCGAGAAGCGCGCGTTGCTGTGGCCGCGCGCGACGATCTCGAACGACTGCAGCAGCGGCACGCCGGCCTTCAGCATCGTCGCGAGCTGGCGCGTGAAGAACGTGATGTCCTTCTCGTTGACCTTGCTTCCCGCCGCGGAACGCCTGCTTCTTGATCTTGACGACGCGTATGCCCTGGCGGCGCAGGTTCGTCGTGACCACCGTCTGCGAAGGCGCGCGGACCTCTCCGCGAATCTGCCGGTTGCTGCGGTCCACACCTTCCCAGATGAAGGTGAATTCCTTGACGTCGCGCCGTGCTGCTGCCGTTGCGGTGGCCATGATCGGGTTAGCGCTCCTACTCGTTGGTGATCGCTTCGATTTCCTCGAGCGACATCACGCCGGACTTGACCTTCAAAAGGCCCGACTGCCGCAGGTCGCGCACGCCTTCCCGCTGCGCCTGGTCCGCGATGTCGAGCGCGTTGCCGTTGCGCATGATCAGCTGGCGCATGTCGTCGGTGATCGGCATGACCTGGTAGATGCCGACGCGACCCTTGTAGCCGCTGCCCTTGCAGTGGTCGCAGCCGACCGGGCCGTACGGCTGCCATGAGCCGTCGAGGTCTTCCTGCGTGAAGCCGGCGCGGATCAGCGCTTCCGGCGGAATGTCCTCCGGCTTCTTGCACTGGGAGCAGAGCTTCCGGCCGAGGCGCTGCGCGGTGATGAGGATGACGGACGAGGCGATGTTGAACGGCGCGACGCCCATGTTGAGCAGGCGCGTCAGCGTCGTGGGCGCGTCGTTCGTGTGCAGCGTCGAGAGCACGAGGTGGCCCGTCTGCGCGGCCTTGATCGAGATGTCGGCAGTCTCGAGGTCGCGGATTTCGCCGACCATGATGATGTCCGGATCCTGCCGCAGGAACGACTTCAGCGCGGCCGCGAAGGTGAGGCCCGCCTTGTCGTTGACGTTGACCTGGTTGACGCCGGGCAGCTGGATTTCCGCCGGGTCCTCCGCGGTGGAGATGTTGACGCCCGGCTCGTTCAGGATGTTGAGGCAGGTGTAGAGCGACACCGTCTTGCCGCTGCCCGTCGGCCCGGTCACCAGGATCATGCCGTAGGGCCGGCCGATCGCCTGCATCAGGGCTTCCTGCTGCGCCGGCTCGTAGCCCAGCGCCTCGATGCCGAGCTTGACGCCGCTCGAGTCGAGGATACGCATCACGATCTTCTCGCCGTAGAGCGTCGGCAGCGTGGAGACGCGAAAGTCGATCGTCTTGGACTTCGACAGCACGAGCTTCATGCGCCCGTCCTGCGGGACGCGCTTTTCCGAGATGTCGAGGCGGCTGATGACCTTGATGCGCGATGCGATCTTGTCCTTGATGGCGAGCGGCGGCTGCGTGATCTCGCTCAGGATGCCGTCGACGCGGTAGCGCACGCGGAAGTACCGCTCGTACGGCTCGAAGTGGATGTCCGACGCGCCCGCGGCGATCGCGTCGGTCAGGAGCTTCTGGATGTACTTGACGACCGGCGCGTCCTCGATTTCGGCGTCGTCTTCGGCGCTGTTCGCGATCGTGACGTTGCCGTCCTCGAGGCCGACTTCCATGTCCTCGAGGTTGGCCATCTCCTTCAGCGTCGCGCCGCTCGCCTCCACCATGCGATGGATCGCGGCGATCAGCTTGTCGTCCTCGACGACGATCGGCTCGGGGACGAGGTTGGTCTTGAACCGCACCTCGTCGAGCGCCTGCAGGTTCGCGGGATCCGAGACGGCGACGAACAGCTTGTTGCTGCGCTTGTACAGCGGCAGCACGCGGCGCGTCTGGGCAATCTTGAGATCCACGTACTCCTTGTGGATCTGGTCCATGTCGAAGCCTGCGAGGTCGAGCAGTGGCGTGCCGAAGGCGCGCGACGCAAACACCGCGAGCTGCTGCGGCGTCATGCGCTTGCCGAGGAGGACCTGCTCGACGAACGACACGCCCGCCGTTTGCGCCTGCGTCTGCAGCGCTTCCGCCTCGTATTCGGACATGAGCCCGCTCTGGGCAAGCGCGCGCGCGAGTCCGCTGATGTTGCGCGTGGCGGCGTGAGTGGCCATGAATCGGCGCTACTTGAGGGTCGAAAGTGGGTGAATCATGGTGAAAGCACTCAAAAGCAAGTCTTATGCCTCGGCGGGCAAATTCCACCTATTCCAAAGGCATAAAAATTCAGCCGGCCGATGATGCCCGCTCGACCTGCGTTTGTAAAGGCGAGGCCCCGCGCCCGACCGGAGGTAGCAGTTTGACCACTTTTATCGCCCGATCCTGGGTTTGCAGGATTTCCATCATTTGTGCCTCGAGGCGAAAGCCGGCGCCCGCCTCGGGGATGTCGCCAAGATGCTCGAGGATCAGGCCGTTGAGCGTCTTCGGGCCGTCCAGGGGAAATTGCGTGCCGAGCCGGCGGTTCAGCGTGCGCAGGAGCGCCATTCCCGAGACGATGACGCTGCCGTCGGCCTCCCGGCGGAAGATTTCCTGTCCGCCGGGCGCCTGCGTCGTGAACTCGCCGATGATTTCCTCCACGATGTCCTCGATCGTCACGAGGCCGAGGAGCTCGCCGTACTCGTCGACGACCAGCCCGAGGCGCTGCCGGTCGTTCTGGAACTGGGTGAGCTGGGTGAGGAGCGGAGTGCCTGCAGGGATGAAGTACGACGGGCGCAGGAGCGGGCGCAGCCTCTCGGCGGTGATTTCGGAGGAGGAAAGCTGCAGGCTCACGACCGCCTTCAGCGGCAGGACGCCGATGAGGTTGTCGAAGGAGCCTTCGTAGACGGGCAGGCGCGAGTGGTACGAGGTGGCGAGCTGCTGGCGCAGCAGTGCGGGCTTCTCCGCAAGGTCGAGCGTGTGCATGCGGTTGCGCGGCGTCATCACGTCGTCGACGGTGATCGCCTCGAGGTCCATCAGGTTCGCGAGCATCGTCTTGTGCTTGCCGCGGAAGTACTGGCTTCCTTCGAGCACGAGCGAGCGCAGCTCCTCCTGCGTGAGCTGCGAACCGGTGTCGGGCGCTTCCTTGATGCGCAACAACGTGAGCAGCGCGCGCACGAACAGGTTCACGAACCACACCACCGGCGTCAGCCCGCGGAGCATGGGCGTCAGCAAATAGGAGACGAACGGCGCGATGCGGTCGGCGTGCGTCGCGCCGATGACCTTCGGCGTGATCTCCGAGAACACGAGGATCAGGAACGTCACGACCGCGGTGCTGACGGCGAGCGCCAGCTCGCCCGTGCCGATCAGCCTTGCGGTGATCACGCCCGCCAGCGTCGCCGCGCCTGCATTGAGCAAGTTGTTGCCGAACAGGATGACGCCGAGCAGACGGTCGGTCTGGGCAAGCAGCGCCGTCGCGAGCTTCGCACCCTTGTGACCGCGTTGCGCGCGATGCTTGAGGCGATAACGGTTGACCGCCATCATCGCTGTCTCCGCCATCGAGAAGAATCCCGAAAGGACGAGCAGCGCAGCGAGCGCGACGGCGAGAGTGCTTAGGGGGAAGTCATCCAAGGGCGCGGAAAACTTCGGAAAAGTTCTGATGGAGGCGGGCGCCGTGGGCGCCCGCGGATGGTGCTGTCATGGCGTAGAGAATCCTACCGGCCTAAAAGGACTTGCGAGACGAACTTGCTGCCGAGGTAGCCGAGCACGAGGAGCGCCGTGCCCGCGAGTATCCAGTATAGGGCCGGCCGGCCGCGCCACCCGTAGCGCCACCGGCCGAACAGCAGGACGCCGAAGGTCAGCCAGCCCAGCACGGAGAACACGTTCTTGTGCGTGAAGGTGACGGGCTTGCCGAACACCTCCTCGGAGAACACGAGCCCGCTCGCAATTCCGAGCGTCAACAGGACGAAGCCGGCGGCGACGAGCCTGAACAGGAAGCGCTCGAGCGAGAGCAGTGGAACGTTGCCGTCGGTCTCGGGACGAGAAACGCCGCTGTGCAGGCGCTTCTCGAGTCCGGTGAGCAGAAGCGCCTGCAGCGCGGCGACGGTGAAGAGTGCGTAGCCGATCAGTGCGACGCCGATGTGCACGGCGGCCCACGTGTCGCCCGCATAGGCAAAGCGGTGTGGCGTGCTGCCCGTGAGCGGGACGAGCGCGCACAGCGCCGCGACCGGCAGGATCACGTTGCCGACCGCAGGCAGCTTGGCGAGCAGGCCGGATGCGAGGGCGACCACGACGGTGAGCCATGCCACCAGCGACAGCGCTTGCGGAAACGACAGGTCGAGGCCGTCCGGCGCGAAAACGGCCCGCACGATCGTCAGTGCGTGCACCACGAGCGCGAGCGCGACGAGTGCAATCGAGGCCGTCGGTTCGACGGGCGGCTCGACGCTCGGCCTGCGAAGCCAAGCGGCGACTGCATAGAGGGCGGCGACGGCGACGTACAGTAGAATCAAGGCGTGCGATCGGGAGCGGCAGCGCATCCTGCGCCGTCGACCCAGTTTACCCGACCCTTCCCTTCGCGATTCCCATGCTCGAGAACCTCACGCAACGACTGTCGCGCGTCGTCAAGGAACTGCGCGGCGAAGCCCGGCTCACCGAAGAGAACATCCAGGAAGCGCTGCGCGAAGTGCGGCTCGCGCTGCTCGATGCCGACGTGGCGTTGCCGGTCGTGCGCGCCTTCGTCGCCTCGGTCAAGGAAAAGGCGCTCGGCGCCGAGGTCGTCGGCTCGCTGACGCCGGGCCAGGCGCTCGTCGGGGTGGTGCACCGCGAGCTCACGTCGCTGATGGGCGGCGGCGCCGCGCCGTTGTCGTTTGCCACGCAGCCTCCCGCGGTGATCCTGCTCGCGGGCCTGCAGGGTGCGGGCAAGACCACCACGGCAGGCAAGCTCGCGCGCCTCCTTGCCACGGAGCAGAAGAAGAAGGTGCTGCTCGTCTCCGCCGACGTCTACCGTCCCGCGGCCATCGAGCAGCTGCGCCTGCTCGCGGTGCAGGTGAACGTCGACTTCTTTCCGTCGGACAAGGATCAGCAGCCGGTGGCGATCGCGCAAGCGGCGCTGGACTGGGCGCGCAGGCACTATCACGACGTCGTGATCCTCGACACGGCGGGCCGGCTCGGCGTCGACGAAGCGATGATGAAGGAGATCGCCGCGCTGCACGCCGCCGTGCGCCCGATCGAGACGCTGTTCGTCGTCGACGCCATGCAGGGCCAGGACGCGGTCAACACGGCCAAGGCGTTCAACGACGCGCTGCCGCTGACCGGCGTGGTGCTGACGAAGCTCGACGGCGATGCGCGCGGCGGCGCCGCGCTGTCGGTGCGTCACATCACCGGCGCGCCGATCAAGTTCGTCGGCGTCGCCGAGAAGATCAACGGCCTCGAGGTGTTCCACCCCGAGCGCATGGCCTCGCGCATCCTCGGCATGGGCGACGTGCTGTCGCTCATCGAGGAAGCGCAGAAGAACGTCGACGTCGACGAGGCGAAGAAGCTCGCGAAGAAGGTGAAGTCGGGCAAGGGATTCGACCTCAGCGACTTCAAGGGGCAGATCGCGCAGATGCGCAAGATGGGCGGACTCGCGGCGCTGGCCGACAAGCTGCCCGCCGAGCTTGCGCGCGCGGCGCAGGAGGCGACGATCGACGAGCGCCGGATCGGCCGCATCGAGGGCATCATCGACTCCATGACGCCGCAGGAGCGCGCGAAGCCCGACATACTGAAGGCGTCGCGCAAGCGCCGCATCGCGGCGGGCGCCGGCGTGACGGTGCAGGAGGTGAACCAGCTCCTGAACCAGTTCGAGCAGACCCAGAAGATGATGAAGATGGTCGCCAAGGGCAACCTCGCGAAGATGATGCGCGGGTTCAAGGGCATGTTGCCGGGCATGCGTAGACCAGCACAAGGAGAACCGCATGAGGGAAGCCGTACTCGTGTTGTGCGCCGCTTGCGTGACGCTGATGCCGATGGCGCCTGCGCTCGCCCAGCCCGAAACGCGGATCAAGGGTGCGGACATCATGAAGCACCCGATCGGTCCGTTGGCGCTTCAGTACGTCGAGTTGGTGCAGGCCGGCCGCATGGAGGACGCCCTCAAGCTGTCGCACAACAAGGCGCAGGCAGAATGGAAGAAATATCCGGGCGAGCGCAAGTCGTACACCGATTTCATGAAGAAGATGATGCCTAGCCGCGCGGATCTCGAGAAAAGCCTGCAAGGAAGCGCCATCCTGGTCATCGAGGGCCAGCGCGCGACGCTCAACTCGATCAAGACGGAGCAGCAGGCTTCAAGTCCGGGCAGTATCACGAGCAGCTCGACGACGGTAGGCATCCCGTTCGTCATGGAGGACGGGAAGTGGAAGGTCGCAGCCTGATCTCGCGTCGACCCTTGCCGTCGGGGTGCTTTTCGTAGTAGAATCAATGTCTTTTCGTCCAACGCCCGGACAATCTGCCATGGTAGTGATTCGCCTTGCCCGAGGAGGCGCCAAAAAGCGCCCCTTCTACAACATCGTCGTCGCCGATTCGCGCAACCGTCGTGACGGCCGCTTCATCGAGCGCGTCGGTTTCTACAACCCGATCGCGACCGAGAAGGAAGAGGGTCTCCGCCTCTCGCTCGAGCGCATCAGCTTTTGGCAGGAGCGCGGCGCCCAGCTGTCCGACACCGTCGCGGGCCTCGTCAAGCGCAAAGGCGCAGCGAAGCCGGCGCAGGCTCCTGCGCAGCCGAGCTGAGCACACCGGCAATCGTCGTGATGGGGCGCGTCGTCGCCCCATATGGCGTGAAGGGATGGCTCAAGGTCCTTCCTTCGACCGCCGAGCGCGAGACCATGCTGTCGCACAAGGAATGGTGGCTGCGGCCTCGCGGCGAGCGCGACGAATGGCGCCGCTGCACGCTGGAGGAAGGTCGGCCGCACGGGAGCGCGCTGATCGTCCGCATTGCCGGCCTCGACGACCGCGAAGCGGCGGCCATGTACTCCGGCGGCGACGTCGGGATTGCGCGGAGCGCGCTGCCCGCCGCCCCTGCCGGTGAAGTGTATTGGGCCGACTTGCTCGGCCTCGCGGTGTGGAACCGCCAGGGCGAAAGCCTCGGGACCGTCGCCGCGGTGCAGGATTTCGGCGCGCATCCCATCCTGCGCGTCGAGCACGGCGAGGGGACGCGCCTCATCCCCTACGTCGACGCGTACGTGGATGCGGTGGACCTCGAGGCACGACGCATCGAGGTCGACTGGCAGAAGGACTATTCGTAAGGGAGCGACCGTGAGGATCGACGTCGTCACGCTGTTTCCCGAGATGGTGCAGCAGGCGGCGAGGGTGGGAGTGACGGGCCGTGCGCACGAGCGCGGGTTGTGGGCGCTGCGCACATGGAATCCCCGCGATTTCGCCACTGACGCGCACCGCACGGTGGACGACCGGCCGTACGGTGGAGGCCCGGGAATGGTGATGCTGCCCGGCCCGCTTGCCCAGGCGATCGGGTCGGCCACGTCGGCGCAGAAGTCCGAGGGCGTTGCACGGCCGCACGTGATCCACATGACGCCAGCGGGGACGCCGCTGCGGCATGCGAGGGTGGCGGAGCTTGCGGCGATGGATGGCGCCGGCTACATCGTTCTCGCCGGCAGGTACGAAGGCATCGACGAGCGCCTGATCGAGCGCGACGTCGACGAGGAGATCGCGATCGGCGATTTCGTGGTGTCGGGCGGCGAGCTGCCGGCGCTGATGCTGATCGACGCGATCGCCCGGCTGTTGCCGGGAGCGCTGAACGACGAGCAGTCCGCACGCGAGGATTCGTTCGCCGACGGGCTGCTCGACTGTCCGCACTACACGCGGCCGGAGGTTTACGAAGGAATCGCGGTGCCCGACGTGCTGTTGTCGGGGCACCACCAGGAGATTCGACGCTGGCGCCTCGCGCAATCGCTGAGGCGCACGCGGGAGCGGCGGCCGGACCTGCTTGCGGGCCGGACGCTGACGAAGGAAGAGGCTGCGTTGCTGCGCCTCAACGACAACTAGCGCGCACATCAGGGCTTGTGCATGATTGCGACCCTGCGCTGTCCGCCACGAAAGGGAAATGCGATGAACATCATCGAGCAGCTCGAAAACGAAGAGATCGCCCGCCTGGGCAAGACCATCCCCGACTTCGCGCCGGGCGACACCGTCATCGTCAACGTGAGCGTCGTCGAAGGCGAGCGCAAGCGCGTGCAGGCGTACGAAGGCGTGGTCATCGGCAAGCGCAACCGCGGCCTCAACTCGTCCTTCACCGTGCGCAAGATTTCGAGCGGCGAGGGCGTGGAGCGTACGTTCCAGACCTACTCGCCGCTGCTGGCGTCGATCGAAGTCAAGCGCCGGGGCGACGTGCGCCGCGCAAAGCTCTATTACCTGCGTGCGCGCTCGGGCAAGTCGGCGCGTATCCGCGAAAAGCTCGAGCACAAGGACGCCGCGAAATAACGGCCCGCACGCTTGTCCTGATCGATCAAACGGCCCGGTTTCGGGCCGTTTGCATTGGTGCCGCCCGAAATCCGGCAAAGCGGATGTTATCTGGCACGGCCCGGTTCTTGCTTTTCTAGAAGGCTGGACGGACGGGGCTTTCCCCAGCCGATTCCAACGGCATAATTGCAGGTCCGAAATGAGACATTTCCCCACGCTCGCGGCGCCGGCGGCTCTCACCGGGGCCGCCAACCTCGACAAGCCGCCCGGCCGGCGTGGCTCGCCGGCGCTCGCCGCATGAAGGCAACGCTCTACGAAGCGCTGGGAATCCTGCCCACCACGTCGGACGAGGACGTGCGGGCTGCCCTTCGCCGGCTCATCCGCAAGTACTACGCCAAGACGCGGGACGGCCAGGGCAACGTCGAGGAAGCGCTTCGCTTCATCAACCACGCGAGCCGCATCCTGTCCGACCCGGAGCGCCGGGTCCGGTACGACGAGGAGCTTGCGCTCTCCACCGGCACGACCGAGCAGCGCATCGAACACGTCGTGAGCAACGCCGTGGCCGAGGCCGGGGAGCAGACCGACGTCGGCAACATCGCAGAGCCCGTGCAGAAGTCGCAGGAAGCGATGGACGAGGAGCTCGAGACGGGTCTCGATGCCGACGAGCCCGAGGTCGAGCGCAACCCGCACCACCCGGGCCTGACCGAGCGTGTCGCGTCCTTCGGCCGCTCGCCGATCGTCACGATCGGCTTGTGCGCGTTCTTCGGCGCCTTCATCGCCGCCGCGATCGTGTTCGTGACGCCTGCCGACACGGTCCTCGTCGCCAAGCAGGTGCTGGTGTGGCTCACGATCGCGCTGCTCGGCCTGACGCTCATCTACGGAGCGGTGCACGGCATCGCCTACGTCCGCCGACGCCGGGGTGCACCGGCGGGCGTGCTCGTCCCGCAGACCGACCTCGCGATCCTCAACTGGCGCCGCGAGAAGAGCGTGTTCCTCGGCACCAACCAGCCGCAGGAGGACGCAAGCTGGATCTTCCAGCTTCGCATGGCGGAGCTCGAGCGCGCGAAGTCCGGACGCACGAGCGAGCCACGCCCGTGGCAGCGCCTGGCCGCGCGCATCTTCGACTACGCGATCTGGGGCCTGGTGCTCGCGTTGCTGCTTTCGGAGCTCCGCGCGCTCGGGCTCGTGCCTTCGGAGCTCGCCTTCTGGGTCGGTCACCCGCTGCTTGCGCCGATGCTCATCACGGCGTCCTTCGTGCCGATCGAGGCGCTGCTCATCGCGTCGATCGGAACGACGCCGGGCAAGTGGCTGTTCGGCGTGTTCCTGCAGTTCTCGATCTCCGACGCGTATGCGCGGCGCGACACGCGCGCACAGCTCGATCGCGCGCTTCGTCGCTCGTTCCGCGTGTGGTGGGAAGGCATCGGCTGCGGCTTTCCTCTCCTTGCGCCCGTGCTGATCGCCGTTGCGTACGAGCGTCTCGCGCAGAACCAGGAGACCGACTGGGACTTCGCGCAGGACGTGCTCGTGACGCACGGCCCGCCGGGCGTGCTCAACACCATGACCGGCGTCTGCGGCCTCGCCGCGATGCTGTGGCTCTACGGCGTGGCGTGGCACCAGCCGATGGCGGAGTCCATCGCATGGGCGCGCACGACGATTGCGGAAGCGATGCCTTCTGCGAGCACGCTCACGGGCGGGTTCGCCGGCGGCGCCGGCCGCATCACCGGGATGATGGCGCCGTCGCCTAGCACGACTCCAACGTCGTCGCCCTCGACGTCGCCCACGGGCTCCCCGGCAGGGGTCGCCTCGCTGCCGACCGCGCCTTCGACGACGGTTCGCGCGTCGGCGCCCATCACGACGTTCTCGCCTGCGACCACGCCGGCCACCGAATTGCCGTCATCCACGCCCTCCGTCGCCGATCCGTCCCTGCCGATCGACGCGGAGCTCGCCGCAAGCTTCGCGGATCGAAAGGCGAAGATCGCCGTCGTGAGCGCGGAGGGACCGCGCATGCTTCGCGCAGGCAACTGGCGGCGCGCGTCGGAGCTCTGCAAGGCGTGGACGGAGCTCGAGCTCGCGAACGCCGAGTCGTATCGCTGCCTCGGCACTGCCTTGCAGGCGCAGGGGTATCACCAGGACGCGATCAACGCCTTCCGCAAGGCCAAGCAGTACGACCCGGCGGACCGTTCGCTCGATGCGTCCATCGACCGGTCGCAGAAGGGCATCGTCGCCGAGTTCCTGAACAGGTATCGACGCTGAACGCTCGCGTGCGCGAGCTTCGACGCGTCTAGCGGCGCTTCATCAGGAAGTAGAAGGCGCCATCGCGCTCGCCGTGCTCGACGAGCTCGTTGCCGGTCTGGCGCGCGAACGCCTGGAAATCGCGAACGCTCGCCGGGTCCGTCGCGAGGATCTGCAGGACCTCGCCCGACTTCATGTCGTTCAGCATCTTCTTCGTGCGCAGGATGGGAAGCGGGCAGTTGAGGCCGCGCGCGTCGACTTCGCGTTGGTGTTCCATCATTGCGGAATTATAGCGTGCGGATTTTCCCGATCAGCGCAGTGGTGGAGCGGTCGTGCTCGAACGGGAACGGCGACGAACCGGCCGCCGTTCGCGATGACTTCCGCCGCGCCCGCGGTCGTGGCCGCGGTGTAGTCGCCGCCTTTGACCAGCACGTCGGGCATCACGGCAACGATGAGGTCGCGCGGCGTCTCGTCGTCGAACGGAACCACGATGTCGACGCAGCGCAGCGCGGCGAGCACCGCCATCCTGTCGTCGAGCGGGTTGAGAGGACGGTCCGGACCCTTGCCCAGCCGCCTGACCGACGCATCCGAGTTCACTGCCACGACAAGGCTCGCGCCGAGCGCGCGCGCGGCCTCGAGATAGGCGACGTGACCGCGATGCAGGATGTCGAACACGCCGTTGGTCATCACCAGCGGACGCGGGAGCCGCGCGATGCGCTCGAGCGTGCGCGCGTCGGCGCCCACGTGAAAGATGCTCACCGGTATTCGAAGACCTTGACGACCTTGGACACGCCGTCGGTCGTGGCGGCAGTCTCGCCTGCGTTGTCTCCCTCGGCCTTGCTGACGATGCCCATGAGATAGATGACGCCGCGCTCGGTGACGACCTTGACGGCGTTCGGCGGGAACCGGTTCGCTTCGACGAAGCGGGCCTTCACCTTGGACGTGATGTACGTGTCGTTCGAGCGCTGCGACAGGTTGCTCGGCGGGCCGATGACGAGCTCGTTCTGCACGGACTTCACCTTCGCCTGCGCCTTGGCGAAGTTGCCGATGCTCGCCCACGCGCCCTGGTCGGGCACTTCTCCGGTCAGGAGCACGAGCCCGTTGTAGCTCGTGACGTTGACGTGCGCACGATCGCCGTAGAGATTCTCGGCCTGCGTCACCACCTTGAGCTCGATGCCCTCGTCGTCGACCTGCGCGCCCGTCGTGCGCCGGTCGGTGGCGACGAGCGCCGCGCCGCCGGCGGCGCCGGCCACGATCGACAGGAACGCACGCGGCAAGCGTCGATGCGAGGGCGATCGCGAGCAGGACTGCGCTAGCGCGGGTCAACTCTCGTCTCCCAACAACGTGGCGTCGATGGCATCGCACATGCAGTGAATCATCAGCAAGTGAACCTCCTGGATACGCGCCGTCCGTGCGTGCGGCACGCACAGATGGACGTCCGTGGGCGCCAGAAGTTCATTCATCCGGCCGCCGCCCTTGCCGGTCATGGCGACGACGTGCATGTCGCGCGAGTGCGCGGCTTCGATCGCGGCGATGACATTGCCGGAGCTTCCGGAGGTCGAGATCGCGAGCAGCACGTCGCCGCGCGAGCCGAGCGCGCGCACCTGCTTCGCGAACACCTGCTCGAACGAGTAGTCGTTGGCGACCGCGGTGAGCAGCGACGTGTCGGTCGTCAGCGCGACCGCCGGCAGCTCCGGACGTTCGCGCTCGAAGCGGCCGACGAGCTCCGCCGCGAAGTGCTGCGCATCTGCCGCGGAGCCGCCGTTGCCGCAAGCGAGGATCTTGCCGTCGGACAAGAGACAGTCGGTCATGACCCGGCTCGCGCGCGCAATGTGCGGCGCGAGTGTTTCCGACGCGTCGAGCTTGAGACGTGCGCTTTCGGCGAAATGCTCGCGAATGCGTTTTTCATAATCGATCATTCGCGGATTTTATCTCATGCTCAGACTGCAACCACGTCGCGCAGCCACGTGACGCGCGATGCGTCGAGCGCGTCGAGCAGGACGACATCGAAGCGGCACGGGGGCTCGCGGCCGATCTTCATGAGGTAGCCCTGCGCCGCGGCGATCCAGCGCGCCTGCTTCGCCGGCGTGACGCTGCCGGCGGCGCCGCCGAAATCGGCGCGCGAGCGCATGCGCACCTCGACGAACACGAGCGACTCGCCGTCGCGCGCAATGAGATCGATCTCGCCCTGGCGCGTGCGGAAGTTGCGCTCGACGATCACGAGGCCGTGGCTTGCGAGATGGTCCGCCGCGATCGCCTCCGCGCGCGCGCCGCTCGCGGACGTCGATTCAGCGCGGGCCTTCAAGGGGCAGGAGATTGCCGTCGCGAAAGACCGCAAAGCGGCTCTCGCGCGAGAACGTGCGTCCGTCGAGCGACAGCTGGCCGGTGGCTCCTTCGAGCGAGAACCGCTCCGGCGCGCCGTCCTTGAATGCGGCGGCGACGCGGAACGCGTCGAGGCCGAGCGCATAAAGTCGCGTGAGGGCGGCGCTGCCCATCTCGCGGCGCGGGAGCCCCGCGAATTGCGGCGCGTTGGGCGTCACGATCCACGGGATCTCGGTCACGATGAGTCCGTCGAGGTCGCGCGCGGTCCCGAGCGTCTCGCGCTCGAAAATGAGCGCGCTTGCGTAGGCGGTGACCGATCCGAGGTAGGGCTTGGCGAACGTGGCGCTCGTTCCGTCCATCGCCAGCAGGACGGCCGCGGGAGGACGGCGCTGCAGCTCGCGCCGCATCCCGGTCATCGCGTCGGCGGCGGCATCGAAGCGCAGCACGGTCGGAACGCTGCCTCCGCTGCCCTGCCACTCCGCCGCGAAGGCGCCTGCGAAGCGCTTCATGAGCGGAGTCTCCGAGCTCACGACGACGACGTTCGGTATCGCGCCCGAGGGCGTGGGCGGGGCGGACTCGCGCATGCGACGTGCGATGAGGCGCGCGTCGCTGTCGATCGAGAGCGCGAACGTGTACAGCGTCGGCGGCGGCCCGGCCGCCTCGTCGAACTGGTTGAGGGCAATGGTGAAGGGAAGCTCGATCGCCATGGCGGCGACGATCTTCAAGTCGTCGCGAACGAGCGGCCCGACGATCACGCGCGCGCCCGCTCGCTGCGCGGCTTCGAACGCCGTCAGCACGCCATCGTCTCCGTGAGGGAACACGCGGATGCGCAATCGCGACGCCCGCCGTCTCGGCCGCCGCAAGGAATCCGGCCCGCACCGCGTCCGCCGCCCGCCCGTATGCCGGGGCCTCCATCGGCAGGACGAGCGCGATGTCGACGTCGTCCTTCGCGGGAGGCGCCGCGGCCGGCTGCGCAGGTTCGCTTGCCGCAGGCGTTTGCGCGGCGGAGAATGCGGCGGCCCAGGCCAATGCCAGGGCGACGAGCAGATGCGGGATGTCGTAGCGGCGCAAGGAGCTTGGCGAGTGAGCGGAACGGACTCGATCGACGGCAATCCCGCGGACCGGTTCCGCGCTCGTCCCGGGACATTATATGTGGTGGCGACACCGCTCGGTAACTTGCGCGACGTGACGCTGCGCGCTCTCGACGTCCTGGCGTCCGCCGACGTCGTCGCGGCCGAGGACACGCGCGTGACGGCGAGGCTCCTGTCCCACTACGGCATCGTCACGCGCACGCTGTCGCTTCACGCGCACAACGAGGCCGAGCGCGCGCAGGACGTGATCGCGCGGCTCGCCGCGCAGCAGAGCGTCGCGCTGGTGACGGACGCCGGCACGCCGGCGGTGAGCGATCCCGGCGCGCGCCTCGTGCGCGACGCGCATGAGGCCGGCATCCCGGTGGTCGCCGTGCCGGGTGCATCGGCGCTCACCGCCGCCGTGTCGGTGGCGGGATTGCGCGCCGGCTCGTTCGTTTTCGCGGGATTTCCGCCGGCGCAGTCGAAAGCGCGTCGCGAGTGGCTGGACGCCGCTGCACGACTGCCCGCCGCGGTCGTGATGTACGAGGCGCCGCATCGCGTCGCTGCGACCGTCGGCGACATCGTGGCGTCGTTCGGGGACACGCGCGCGCTGGTCGTCGCGCGCGAGATCACCAAGACGTTCGAGACGGTCGCGCGCATGCCCCTGGCGGACGCGGTCGCATGGTTCGCCGGGGACGCGAACCGCCTGCGGGGCGAGTTCGTGCTGATCGTCGATGCGGCCGAGCAGGAAGCCGCTGCGCCGGCCGCACTGGACGAGACTGCCGAGCGATGGCTCGTTGCGTTGCTCGCCGAGCTGCCGCCGGCGCGGGCCGCCCGGCTCGTCGCGGCCGTGACGGGCGTGGCGCGAGACGTCGTCTATGCGCGCGCGATGAAGCTCAAGCCAGGTTGAAGAGGCTCGTCGCCTCGAGGTCGAGCACCTGCGCCGCATCTGGTTGTGCAACCGCCAGCGCCAGCGCACGATGCCGATCGACGGATTGCTCTTCGACGTACGGCGTTCGAGGACCTCGACGGTGCAGCGCAGGACGTCGCCCGCGCGAACCGGGTTTTCCCACTTGAGATAGGACAATCCGGGCGAGGCGAACGATTCGGACCCCTCGAGGATCGTGCGCACCGCGAGGCGCATGACGATGCCGCATGTCTGCCAGCCGCTCGCGATCAACCCGTTCCACTGGCTGTTCGCGGCCCGCTCGGCGTCGACGTGGAACCATTGCGGATCGTAGTCGCGCGCGAAGGACACGATTTCCTCTTCGGTGAGCGACGCGGTGCCGCAGTCGATCACGCGACCCGGCGTCAGTTCCGCGTAGACCATCAGTACGTCTCGAGATGGAAGCGACCGGATTCGCGGAGCTTCGGCAGCAGCGCGTCCCAGTCGAGGTCGCGCGAGCGGCAGAGGTCGCGCAACGCCTCGGTCACGCCGTGCTCCATGCTGCGCAACCCGCACACGTAGACGTAGCAATCCTCGTTGCGCAGCAACCGCACGACGTCGTCGCCGCGGACCCGGATGAGATCCTGCACGTACTGCTTGGCCTGCCCCGGCACGCGCGAGAACGCGAGGTTGATGTCGATGAAGTCGCGGGGCAGCTTCATGAGCGGCCCGAAGTAAGGCAACTCCTCCGGCGCGCGCGCGCCGAAGAACAGCATGAGCTCGCCGCCTTCGCCTTTGGCGATGCGGCGGCGGCGGCGCTCGGTCATCGCGCGCATCGGTGCCGCCCCCGTGCCGGTGCAGATCATGAGGAGGCTCGAGCCCGGGTGATCGGGCATCAGGAAATTCGCCCCGAAGGGACCGACGACCTTGACCGTGTCGCCCTTGCCGAGGTCGCAAAGATAGTTGGACGCGACGCCCCGCACCGCGTTGCCGTCGTGATCCTGCGTCACGCGCTTCACGGTCAGCGCGATGTTGTTGTAGCCGGGGCGCTCTCCGTCGCGCGGGCTCGCCACCGAGTACAGGCGAACGAAGTGCGGCCGGCCCTGCGCATCCGTGCCCGGCGGCACGATGCCGATCGTCTGGCCTTCGAGCACGGGGAACGCGACGGAGCCGAAGTCCAGCACGATGTGGCGAATGTCGCTCGACGCGTCCGGCGTCGTCAGCGGATGGTTTCCCGTCACCGTCGCGACGGCGGGCTTTGCGAGCGTGTGCAGGTTCACGACCGGTTGCGCCGCGGACCATGGCGCGGGCGCGAGACCGCCCTGGCCGGACACCGCCTCGGCCGTGAGCCTCGCGACGTCCGTCGGGATGGCGCTTGCGTCGGCGACCACCTCCTGCTGCATCGGCAGGGAGTCCCACGACAGCTGCTCTTCCAGCGAGTAGGCGCTCGCGCTCCGGACCTGCCGCCAGTTGTCGATCGCACCGGTGGGGCAGGGCGAGATGCAGGCGTTGCAGGCGTTGCACTTGTTCGCGTCGACGACGTAGTTGCGCGAGTCGTGCGTGATCGCATCGATCGGGCACGTTTCCTCGCAGGTGTTGCACCGGATGCAGATCTCCGGGTCGATCAAATGCTGCCGCAGCACGTCGACAACAGCGCTCACGCAAATCTCACGTACTCGAAGTCGATCGGCTGCTTGTTGATGCCGATCGGCGGCGGCGCGATCCAGCCCGCGAACTTGCCCGGCGCCGTCACTCGTCCCATGAGCGACGCGACGAACGCGCGATCCTCGGGCGTGGGCAGCCACTCGCGCTCGTGCGCCTTCCACTCCGCTTCGTCCACGACGCGGCCGTCGGGCGACACGCGCGTGTTCGACAGCGAGCCGATCCTGCGGTTGAAGGCCTTGTGCGGCACGACGAGACGAAAGTCGACGCCGGCCTTCTCGAGCACGCGATTCCATCGGCCGATGCCGGCGACGGAATCTCGAATGAAGTCGTCGCGCAGCACCTCGTTCAGCGCATTGCGCATCGGCGCCTGCTTCTCCACGAGCCTGCCGTCGGCGACTTCGAGCACCGTGTACGTCGCGTCGTGCAACCGGTGGTCGTCCGCACGCTTGCCTTCCTCGAAGCGTCCCTTGAGTCCGGCGCCATAGAACGTCGCCGCGTTCGACGACTGGTCCGCGCCGAAGAGGTCGATCGTCACGGAATAGTGGAAATTGAGATAGCGCTGGATCGTCGGCAGGTCGATGACGCCGGCTGCGCGAAGCTTCGCGGGGTCGTCCGTTGCGAGATCCTTCATCACCTCGGCCGTGCGCTGCAGCACGCGCGCAACCCCCGACTCGCCGACGAACATGTGGTGCGCTTCCTCGGTGAGCATGAACTTCGTCGTGCGCGCCAATGGATCGAACCCGGATTCCGCGAGCGCGCACAGCTGGAACTTGCCGTCGCGATCCGTGAAGTACGTGAACATGAAGAACGCGAGCCAGTCAGGCGTCCTCTCGTTGAACGCGCCCAGGATGCGCGGGTTGTCGGTATCGCCGGAGCGGCGCTGGAGCAGCGCGTCGGCTTCCTCGCGGCCGTCGCGCCCGAAGTAGCGGTGCAGCAGGTACACCATCGCCCACAGGTGCCTGCCTTCCTCCACGTTAACCTGGAAGAGATTGCGCAGGTCGTACAGCGAAGGACAGGTGAGGCCGAGGTGCCGCTGCTGCTCCACCGACGCGGGCTCGGTGTCCCCTTGCGTGACGATGATGCGGCGGAGATTCGCGCGGTGCTCGCCGGGCACGTCCTGCCATGCAGGCTCGCCGATGTGCTCGCCGAAGTGGATCTTGCGGTCGGCAACGGGTGGTGCCAGGAAGATGCCCCAGCGATAGTCGGGCATCTTCACGTGGTCGAAGTGCGCCCATCCCGAGGGGTCGACGCTCACGGCCGTGCGCAGGTACACGTCGAACGCATGCGTGCCGTCGGGCCCCATGTCGTTCCACCACGCGAGGAAGTTGGGCTGCCAGTGCTCGAGCGCCCGGTTGAGCGCGCGGTCGCCCGCGAGGTCGACGTTGTTGGGAATCCTGCTGGTGGTGTCGATGTTCATTGTCAGTCCCGAAGGGCCGCCCCGAGGGGCTGACTGCGCCCCCTTAGGGGGCAGCGAGCGAAGCGAGCGTGGGGGTTCATGTTTATACCCGGTCGAGATCGAACTGCGCCTTGCCGCCCTTGCCGTAGACCTTGAGCGCGCCCTTTTCCCCGACCGCATTCGGGCGGTTGAAGATCCAGTTCTGCCACGCCGACAGGCGCCCGAAGATGCGCGTGGCCATCGTCTCGGCGCCGCCGAAGCGCAGGTTGGCTTCCATTCCCGTGAGCGCGTCGGGCGACATGCTCGCGCGCTCCTCGATGGCGATGCGGAGCTCGTCGTCCCAGTCGATGTCGTCGGGCGCGCTGGTGACGAGGCCCAGTTGCATCGCATCGTCGGCCGCCAGCGCCTCGCCGATCCGGCGCTCCAGCGCCGACAGCACGCCCGCGTCATCGCAAAAGCGCCGCGCAAGCCGCGCCTGCCCGTTCACCATGGGATAGGCGCTGAAGTTCTGCTGCGAAAGCTCGATGCGCGGCTGACGATCGGGCGCGTCCGGCAGACGAAGCATGTACGCACGATCGCACGCGAGCGCGAGCTCGAGCAGCGTGCCGGCAAAGCACGAGCCGGGCTCGATCAGCGCGAACATCGTGCGCGACGAAACGTCGAGTCGCGCGAGCGTGCGGCGGATCATGCCGAGCGTCTCGCGGACCAGCCAGTGGCTTGCATGGGCGGCGAGCGTCGCGTCGCATGCACGCATCGCGTCCGGATCGCCGGCCGTCTTGAAGAGCCAGGTGCCGATCGCAAGCTCGTTCGTGCGCATGGTGAGGATCGCGTCGTCGAGCTCGCGCGCCATTTGCAGCGGCCACCACGTGGCGCCGGCCGCTTCGATGCCCGCGATGTCGGACGGCTGCGGCGCGCGCGGCGCGGACACGGTGAACGTCGCGGTGCGTGACGTGCGGTCGATGGTGACGCCGACGTATTCGTAGCGATAGCCATCGTCGCCGTCCTCGCGTGCGAGCGGCGTCAGTGCAATGCCGCGCGCAGTCGCGGGCCGGTCGCTCGCCGCGGCGAGCTCCTGCGCACGCCCATTCACCGCGTTCGCGAACTCACCGGGCTTCGCAATCGCGTCGACCAGCCGCCAATCCTTGGCGCGCTGGCCGCGCACGCCTTCCGCAACGGTGCAGAAGACGTCCGCCAGGTCGTGGCGCATCTTGCGCTTGTCGGTGAGGCGCGTGAGGCCGCCCGTGCCGGGCAGCACGCCGAGCAGCGGCACCTCGGGAAGCGATACGGACGACGAGCGATCGTCGACCAGCCAGATCTCGTCGCAGGCCAGCGCCAATTCATAGCCGCCGCCCGCGCAAGTGCCATTGACCGCGGCGACGAACTTGAGCCCTTCGTTCGCGCTCGCGTCCTCCATGCCGTTGCGCGTTTCGTTCGTGAACTTGCAGAAGTTGACCTTCCACGCATGCGACGACAGGCCGAGCATGAAGATGTTGGCACCCGAGCAGAAGATGCGATCGCGCGCGCTGGTCACGATCACCGCGCGCGACCTCGGGGTGCTCGAAACGGATGCGTTGCAGGGCGTCGTAGAGCTCGATGTCGACGCCGAGATCATAGGAATTGAGCTTGAGCTTGTAGCCCTCGCGGATGCCCGCATCCTCGGCAACGTCCATCGCGAGGCGCGCAACGCGGCCGTCGAAGGAGAGCTTCCAGTGGCGGTAGCGCGCGGGATCCGTCCTGTAATCGACCTTCGAGTCCTGCATGCCGCCTCCCGTCGATGAACATGCATCATAGTGCAACAACGTTCGGCGGGTCAAGCAATATAATGCATCAAGCGGCGAGCGGCAGGCGGCTGCCGATCGCGTCGCGAAGCGCCATGTAGACCTGCGCGAGCGGCGCGGCGCTCGTGTCGAACGTGAGGTCGGCGCGCGCGTAGTCGCTTTCGCGCGCCGCCAGGATGCGCTTGAGATCGTCCATCGCTTCGGCATTGCCGGCCATCGGTCGCAGGTCGCCCTGCGCGATGACGCGCTTCATGTGATCGTCCGGCGATGCGCGCAGCCATACGGTGAAGCAGCGCGAGAGCAGCAGGTCGTACGTCGAGGGCTCGGTGACGAGTCCGCCGCCGGTCGCGATCACCGCGCGGGCGTGCGCGGCGACCGTATCCTCCAGCGCGCGCAGCTCGTAGCGCCGGAAAGCGCCCGCGCCGTACAGCGAATGGATTTCCCCGACGTCGCAGCCCGCCATGCGCTCGACGACGCGATCGAGCTCGACGAACGGCACCCGCAGATCCTCCGCCAGCATGCGCCCGAGCGTCGACTTGCCGGCGCCGCGCAGTCCGATCAGCGCAATGCGCGCGTCGCGTCCGGCGTCCGCAGCGGCGGCGCCGAGCGCTTCCGTCAGCGTCTTGCGTGCGCGCGCCAGCGCGGCCTCGTCGCGTCCGCGCAGGAGGTCGCGTATGCGTGCGGATTCGCCGCTTGCGACCACGTCCTCGCCCACGATCTCGCCGATCGAGCTCGCCAGAGCGCGCGCGAGGTCGCGCAACAGCATCACGGACGCGTTGCCCTGGCCTGTCTCGAGATTGGCAAGGTGACGCTCCGACACGCCGGCGGCTTCGGCCAGCCGTTTGCGGGTCATGCCCCGGCGGTGCCGCAGCGCGCGCACCCGCTCGCCGAGCGCGGACAGGAAGGCGTCGCGCGTGTCTTCGAGACCGGCAGTTTGGTTCATGTTGTGCAGTATCTTGCTTGACATGATGAATTGTGTTGCATTAAGTTAACAGACGGGGCGCAGAACATCAATTCAATAGGCCCGCGAGTCCGGCAACATTGACGGCGGTCAAGTCGATACGAGGAGGAACATGGGTTCCGGCACCGCGTTGCCCGGGCGATTCAATTTCGCGCGGCACCTCATGGACATCAACCGGGACCGCCCGCACAAGGACGCGTACCTCGACGATGCCGGCGCCGTCACGTACGGCATGCTGGACGACGGCGTGCGCAAGGTCGCGTCCGCGCTGCTGGATCTCGGACTGCATCGCGAGGAGCGGGTGCTCGTGTGCCTGCACGACACGATCGACTTTCCGCTGGTGTTCCTGGGCGCGCTCTACGCGGGCGTCGTGCCCGTCTGCGTGAACACGCTGCTCACGGTCGACGATTACGCGTTCATGCTCGAGCACTCGAGGGCGCAAGCGCTCGTCGTGTCCGGTGCGCTCGTGCCGACGCTCGTGCAGGCGATGGAACGCGCTGCCCATGAAGTGCGCAGCGTCGTCGTGTCGCGTCCGGGTGCCGGCCTCGCGCAAGCCATGCACGAGTTCACGGCGTGGCGTGAGCGCGCCGCATCGCTGACGGCGCCGGCGCCGACCTCGCCGGATTCGATCGCGTTCTGGCTCTACTCGTCCGGCTCGACGGGGCGCCCCAAGGGCACGGTGCACACGCACGACAACCTGCTGCGCACGGAAGAGACGTACGGGCGCGGCGTGCTCGATCTTCGCGAGAGCGACGTCACGTTCTCCGCGGCCAAGCTGTTCTTCGCGTACGGGCTCGGCAACGCGCTCACGTTTCCCTTGTCCGTCGGCGCGACGGTCGTCCTGATGGCCGAGCGGCCGACGCCGGCCGCCGTGTTCGAGCGGCTCGTCAAGCGCAGGCCCACGGTGTTCTTCGGCGTGCCGACGTTGTACGCCGCCATGCTCGCCTCGGCCGACCTGCCGACCCGTGCCGACGTCTGCCTGCGCCGTTGCGTGTCCGCCGGCGAGCCGCTCCCGAAGGACATCGGCGAGCGCTTCGCCGCGCGCTTCGGCTGCGACGTGCTCGACGGCATCGGATCGACCGAGATGCTGCACATCTTCCTGTCCAACCGGCCGGGCGAGGTGCGTTACGGCACGACGGGCACGCCGGTCCCCGGATACGACCTCGAGCTCCGCGGCGAGGACGGACGTCAGGTGGCCGACGGCGAGATCGGCGACCTCTTCATCCGCGGGCCGAGCGCTGCGCTCATGTACTGGGAGAATGCGCAGAAGTCGCGCTCGACCTTCGAGGGCGCGTGGACGAGGAGCGGCGACAAGTACGTTCGAAGCGCGGACGGCTGCTACACGTACGCCGGGCGCAGCGACGACATGCTCAAAGTCGGCGGTCAGTTCGTCTCGCCCTTCGAGGTCGAGGCGGCCCTCATGCGCCACGAGGCCGTGCTCGAAGCGGCCGTCGTGGGCAAGGACTGCGGCGGTCTCACGCGCACGCTCGCGTACGTGGTGCTGAAGTCGGGAACGGGCGACGACGCGCTGGCCGATTCGCTGAAGGCGTTCGTGAAAGGCCAGCTCGCCCCGCACAAGTATCCGCGCGAGATCCGGTTCATTGCGGAGCTGCCGAAGACCGCCACCGGGAAGATCCAGCGCTTCAAGCTGCGCGAAGCCGCAAGCCGGTGACGGCGAGCCGATGACGCAGAGCGTGAGCCTTGCCGCAGAGGGCCGCACCGTCGACATCGAGTACGCCTGGATCGATGCGGGTGCATCGCGCCCGGTCGTCGTCTTCCTGCACGAAGGCTTGGGCTCGGTCGCGATGTGGAAGGACTTTCCGGCGCGGCTTTGCGGCGCGCTCGGCATGCGCGGCCTCGTGTACTCAAGGCCCGGGTATGGGGGGTCGACCGCGCGCGCCTCTGCCGAACGCTGGCCGGTCGGTTTCATGCACGAGCAAGCCACGCAAGTCCTGCCCGCGTTGCTGGCTGCGCTGGACGTGCCGGCGCATCCCTGGCTGTTCGGCCACAGCGACGGCGGGTCGATCGCGCTCTTGTACGCCGCCGCATTCCCAGACGCGCCCGCGGGTGTCGTGGCGGTCGCGCCGCATCTCTTCGTCGAGGACCTGAGCGTGCGCAGCATCGAAGCCGCACGCGACGCCTATCTCGGCACCGACCTGCGCACGCGGCTCGGCCGCTATCATCGGGATCCGGACTCCGCGTTCTTCGGTTGGAGCGACATCTGGCTCGATGCCGCGTTCCGCGCGTGGAACATCGAAGTGCAGATGTCGCGCATTCGCTGTCCGGTGCTCGCAATCCAGGGTGAGGACGACCAATATGGAACGATGGCGCAGATCGACCGTCTTGCGCATCGGGTGCCGCAAGCCAGGCTCCTCAAGCTCCCCGCGTGCGGGCACTCGCCCTACCGCGACCAGCCCGATCGCGTCATCGGCGCCGTCACTGCGTTCGTGCGATCGCCCGAGGTGACGTCATGATCGATCTTGTCGACATCCGTTACGTGCGCCTCGGCACCCGCGACATCGAAGCGGCGTCTCGCTACGCAACCGCGGTGCTCGGCCTGCAGGGCGCGGGAAGCGAAGACGGCACTCGTTACTTTCGAAGCGACGGCCGCGATCACACGCTTGCGTACTTCGAGGGCGACCCTTCCGCGCACACCGTTGCCTTCGACGTGCACGACCCCGCCGCGCTGGATGCCGCCGCCGCAGAGATCGACGGCTGCGACCTGCCGGTTGCGTGGGGCACGGGCGAGGAGTGCGAGACGCGCCGCGTCGATCGCCTCCTGCGCTTCTCCGATCCGTCGGGCAACGCGATCGAGCTCGTTTACGGCGCGCGCATCGCCGATCGCGAGTACGTGCCGAGCCGCGCGGCGGGCATCACCGGCTTCTCGCACATCGGGTTGCGCACCACCGATGCCGCCCGCGACGAGGCGTTCTGGACGCGCGTGTGCAACGCGCGCGTGTCCGACCGCATCGGCGCCGCGCCGCTGCTGCGCATCGACGCCGTACACCACAAGCTCGCGCTCTTTCCTTCGGCGCATCCGGGCGTGCAGCACGTCAACCACCAGGTTGCAGGCGTCGACGACGTGATGCGCGCCTGGTACTTCCTGCGCGAGCGCGACGTGCGCATCGTGTTCGGCCCGGGACGGCATCCCACGTCGTCGGCGATCTTCCTCTACTTCGAGGGGCCCGACGGCATGGTCTACGAGTACTCGACCGGCGTTCGCATGATCGAGGATGAAGCAGGCCATCGCCCGCGGCAGTTTCCATTCGAGGCGTCGTCGTTCTGCATGTGGGGCTCGCGACCCGACATTCCGGAGTTCCGGCACACCTGATGACGGGTAGAATGCCCGGGCTCGTTCACTGGGAGGAAGCAGCATGAAGTGGATCAAGACGTTCGCCGCCATTTGCGCGGCAGCTGCAGTCGGCGGCGCGGGCGCGCAGGCGCCCATCAAGATCGGGTTCATGGCGGAGCTGTCGGGGCCGCAGGCGCCGCTCGGGCAGGATCAGTACGACGCGTTCATGATGGTCGTCGAGCAGAACGGCGGCAAGCTCGGCGGCGTGCCGGTGCAGGTGATCAAGGAGGACAGCCAGCTCAAGCCCGAGGTCGCCACACAGCTCGTGGACAAGCTGATCGAGAAGGACAAGGTGTCGATCATCACGGGCATCACGTTCAGCAACGTGATGATGGCCGTGCACAAGAAGATCACCGACCAGGAGGTCTTCGTCATCGGCTCCAACGCCGGTCCCGCGCCCATCGCAGGCGCGCAGTGCTCGCCTTACACGTTCATCACGTCCTGGCAGAACGACAACCAGGCCGAGGTGGTCGGCGAGTACGCGAACCAGAAAGGTTACAAGAAGGTCGTCGGCATGGCGCCCAACTACCAGGCGGGCAAGGACTTCATCGCCGGCTTCAAGCGCAACTACAAGGGCGAGGTCATCGACGAGATCTATACGCCGCTCAACCAGCTCGACTTCTCGGCCGAGCTTGCGCAAGTCGCCGCCAAGAATCCGGACGCTGTTTACGTGTTCTACCCGGGCGGGCTCGGCGTCAGCTTCGTGCGGCAGTACAAGCAGGCCGGCCTGGCGGGCAAGGTTCCGCTGCTGTCGACGTCGACCACCGACGGATCGACGCTGCCGGCGCAGAAGGACGACGCGCTCGGCGTCATCTCCGGCACGTTCTGGGGTCCGGACTTCAACAATCCGGCGAGCAGGAAGTTCGTCGACGACTTCGAGAAGAAGTACAACCGCATTCCGTCGCAGTACGCCGCGCAGTCGTACGACGCCGCGTTGCTCCTCGACTCGGCGATCGGCAAGGTCAAGGGCAACGTCGCGGACAAGAAGGCGTTCCAGGCGGCGCTTCGCGCCGCGGACTTCAAGAGCGTGCGCGGCAACTTCAAGTTCAACAACAACGGATTCCCGATCCAGGACCAGCACATCTTCGAGGTTGCCAAGGATGCGAAGGGACGGGTCAGCCTCAAGACCATCGCGACGCCGCTCAAGGATCACAAGGACGCGTACTACACCCAGTGCAAATTGTCGTAGCGGCGCGCGGATGCGGCCGACGCAAGTAACCGGGAAAGGCTGGTCGTGACGACCGGCCTTTTCTTCGTCCAGGCGCTGAACGGCCTGCAGCTCGGCGTGCTGCTGTTCCTGCTCGCCGCCGGGCTCACGCTCGTGTTCGGGATCATGAACTTCGTCAATCTCGCGCACGGGTCGCTGTACATGATGGGCGCGTACTTCGCCGCGGCGACGTTCAACGCGACCGGCTCGTTCGTGCTCGCGGCGATCGTCGCCGTGCCGGCGACGATGCTGCTCGGCGTCGTCGTCGAGCGCGTCGCGCTCATCCGCCTCTATCACCGCGACCACCTCGACCAGGTGCTCGCGACGTTCGGCCTCATCCTGTTCTTCAACGAGCTCGTGCGCATCATCTGGGGGCCGGGCGCCCAGTTCATGACGCCGCCCGAGGCCCTGTCGGGATCCGTCGAGTTCGCAGGCTTGCGCTACCCCGCATACCGCTTTGCGATCATTGCCGTCGGCCTCGCTCGTCGCCGCCGGCCTTTACGTCCTGATCCACCGCACGCGCGTCGGCATGCTGATTCGCGCCGGCGCGACGCATCCGGACATCGTCGCCGCGCTCGGCGTGAACGTGCGCCGGCTCAACACGCTCGTGTTCGGCCTCGGCGCGGGGCTCGCGGGGCTCGCGGGCGTGATGGCGGGGCCCATCCTCGCCGTGCAGCCGGGAATGGGCGAGCCCATCCTGATCCTCACGCTCGTCGTCATCGTCACGGGGGGCATCGGGTCGATCCGCGGCGCGTTCTACGGGGCGCTCATCGTGGGCACCGTCGACACGATCGGGCGCGCATTCCTGCCGACGATCCTTCGCGAGTTCCTCGAGCGCTCGCTCGCGCAGGCTGCGGGACCGGCGATTGCGTCGATGCTCATCTACGTGCTGATGGCGGTGGTGCTCGCCATCCGTCCGCAGGGTCTCTTTCCGGTTCGACACGCATGAGCCCGAAGGGCCGCCCCGAGGGCGAATCAGACCCGAAGCACGTAGTGCGGAGGGTAGTCCAGTGAGCCCGAAGGGCCGCCCCGAGGGCGAATCAGAACCGAAGCACGTAGTGCGGAGGGTAGTCCAGTGAGCGCTGCGGGCAGCTTCCTGACGCTGCGCACGGTCGTGGCCGCCGCGGTCATCGTGCTGCTCGCGCTGGTGCCCGTCATCGCGTCCGCAATCGGCGAGCCTTACTACGTCACGCTGTTCACGCGCATCCTGATCCTCGCGCTCGCCGCCGTCGGCCTCAACCTGATCCTCGGGTACGGCGGTCTCGTGAGCTTCGGGCACGCCATGTACGTCGGCATCGGCGCGTACTCGGTGGGCATCCTCTCGCACTACGGCATCGGCAACGGATGGGTCCATCTCGCGGCCGCGCTCTTGGTCGGCGGGCTCGTCGGCGTGGTGATCGGCTTCATCTGCCTGCGCACGAGCGGCATGGCGTTCATCATGATCACGCTCGCATTCGCGCAGATGCTGTACTTCCTCGCCATCAGCCTCAAGACGTTCGGCGGCGACGACGGGCTCACGATCAGTGCGCGCAGCGACTTCGGTCTCTTCTCCCTGCGCTCGAACGTCGCCCTCTACTACGCGGCCTTCGCCGTCCTGATCGCAACGCTCGCCACGCTCGCGCGCCTCGTGCATTCGCGCTTCGGCATGGTCATCCGCGGCGGCCGAAGCAACGAGCGGCGCATGGCCGCGCTCGGGTATCCGATGCTGCGCTACAAGCTGACGGCGTACGTGATCTCCGCGCTCGTATGCGTCGTCGCCGGCGTGCTGCTCGCGAACCTCACCAAGTTCGCCGCGCCGTCCTACATGGCGTGGCAGGCCTCGGGCGACCTCATCGTCATGATCGTGCTCGGCGGCATGGGAACGGTGCTCGGCCCCGTCGTCGGCGCGCTCGCGCTGATCGTGATCGAGGAGATCCTCACCGCGTGGACGACGCACTGGATGATCGTGCTGGGGCCGGTGATCGTGCTGATCGTGCTGACGGCGAAGAAGGGGATCTACGGTTACATCGTCGAGCGCGATGCAAGGAGGCAAGCGCCGTGAGCCTCCTCGAAGTCTCCGGCCTCGTGAAGCGCTTCGGGGGCCTCACCGCGACGGATGGCGTCGATCTCACGGTCGTGCCCGGCGAGGTGCACGCCGTCATCGGCCCCAACGGCGCCGGCAAGACGACGCTCATCAACCAGCTCGCAGGCGAGATCGCCCCGGATGCCGGTGCGATCCGCTTCGATGGACGCGAGATCGCGCACGAGCCCGTCTACCGCCGGGCATTGCTCGGCCTCGGTCGCTCCTACCAGATCACGTCGGTCTTCGCCGAGTTCACGGTGCTCACGAACGTCATGCTCGCGGTGCAGGCGCACGCGGGGCACAGCTTTCGCTTCTTCCGCCCGCTCGCTGCCGAGCGCGACCTCGTGGAGCGGGCGCGCGAAGCGCTGGGTGAAGTCGGCCTCGCGTCGAAGGCCGACGTCGTGGTGGCGACGCTCGCCCACGGTGAGCGTCGGCAACTCGAGGTGGCGATGACGCTTGCCTCGCGACCGAAGCTCCTGCTGCTGGACGAGCCGATGGCCGGCATGAGCCTCGCCGAATCCGAGCGCATGGTCGAGCTCATGTCCACGCTGAAGGGACGCTACGGCATCCTGCTCGTCGAGCACGACATGGATGCCGTGTGGAAGCTCGCCGATCGCATCTCGGTGCTCGTGTATGGACGGGTGATCGCGTGCGGCGACCCCGCGTCGATCCGCGAGAACGCGGAAGTGCGCGCAGCGTATCTCGGCGACCAGGAAGTTCCGGCATGACCGCCTTGCTCGAGGTGTCCGGTCTCACCGCGCGCTACGGAACGAGCCAGGTGCTCTTCGGCATGAGCTTCGCAGCGGCGCGCGGCGAGTGCATCACGCTGATCGGTCGCAACGGCATGGGCAAGTCCACCACGGTGCGAAGCCTGCTCGGCATGCTCCGCACGCACGAGGGCCGCGTGGAGCTCGACGGCCACGCCATCGGCGGCTGGCCGTCCTACCGGATCGCCCAGGCCGGCATCGGCCTCGTTCCCGAGATGCGGCAGATCTTCCCCACGCTCACCGTGCGCGAGAATCTCGTCGCCACCGCGCGCGTGAAAGGCGGGGCGAGCCCGTGGACGCTCGAGCGCGTCTACGCGCTCTTCCCGCGATTGAAGGAGCGCGAGCGCAATCTCGGCACGCAGTTGTCCGGGAGGAGAGCAGCAGATGCTCGCGATCGGCCGCGCGCTCATGACCAATCCACGCCTGCTCGTGCTCGACGAGGCGACCGAGGGCTTGGCACCCCTGGTGCGCGCGGAGATCTGGCGTTGCCTCGCCGAGCTCAAGCGCGAAGGACTCACCCTCATCGTGATCGACAAGAACATCGCACCGCTGGCGCGCCTCGCCGATCGTCACTACATCGTCGAGAAGGGACGCGTGGCGTGGCAGGGCGATTCGCAAGCCCTGCTGGCCGATCCTGCACTTCTCCATCAATATGTAGGTGTATGAGCATGAACACATCCGCCGTCGTTCCCGACCTTCCCAAGCCACGGGGGCGTTACCCGCACTTCCGCCGCGCCGGCGACTTCATCTTCGTATCGGGCCTGAGCTCGCGCCGGCCCGACAACACGATCGCGGGCGCGTCCGCCGATGCGATGGGCACGATGCAGTTCGACATCCGCGAGCAGACGCGCGGCGTGATCGAGAACCTGTCGCGGATCCTTGCCGCAGCCGGCGCATCGTTGTCGGACGTGGTGGACGTGGTCGCCTTCCTCGTCGACATCGGCGACTTCGGCGGCTACAACGAGGTCTACGGCGAGTTCTTCTCCCATGACGGCCCGGCGCGCACGACGATCGCCGTGCACCAGTTGCCGCATCCGCACATGCGCATCGAGATCAAGGCGGTGGCCTGGAAGCCAGAATGATGCGCGCACCGTTCAACCTCGCCAGGTGGATCGACGAGCATCGCGACTTGCTGAAGCCGCCGGTCGGCAACGCGCAAATCTGGGAGGACGCCGACTTCATCGTCACGCTCGTCGGCGGACCGAACCAGCGCACGGACTATCACGACGATCCGCTCGAGGAATTCTTCTACCAGCTCACCGGCGACATGGTGCTTCGGATCATGGAAGACGCGGGTCCGCGCGACGTGCCCATTCGGGCCGGCGACGTGTTCCTGCTGCCGGCGCATGTGCGTCATTCACCGCAGCGTCCGGCGGACAGCGTCGGCCTCGTCATCGAATATCGCAGGCCGCCCGGGCTGGTCGACGGGTTCGAGTGGTATTGCCTGGCGTGCAACACGCGCGTGCATCGCGTGGAAGTGCAGCTCGTGAGCATCGTGCGCGACCTGCCGCCGCTGTTCGAGAAATTCTACGGCGACGAGTCCGTCCGCAGGTGCCCGTCGTGCGGCGCATTGCATCCGGGAAGGCGATGAAGATCGACGTGCACGCCCACGTCTTCCCGCGCATCACGCGCGAGGAGGCGCTCGCTGCGAACGAGCGCGCCCCGTGGCTGGCGGAGCACGGCGACGGCACCGGCCACATCATGCAGGGCGACGCCCGCTTCCGGCCGGTCGAGGCGCGGCTGTGGGATGCACACGCGCGATTGCGCTGGATGGACGACGCCGGCATCGACATCCAGTTCGTGTGCGCCACGCCCATCATGTTCGGTTACGCGTGGGACGTTGCGCGGACCGCGGCGTGGTGCGGGCGCATGAACGATCGCATGGTCGAGTTCTGCGGCGCCGATCCGCTGCGGCTGAAGCCGCTCGCGCAGGTGCCGCTGCAGGACGTCGACGCTGCATGCCGCGAGGTGACGCGGGCGCGAGCGTCCGGCCACATCGGCGTGCAGATCGGCAACCACGTCGGTGCTGCCGGCCTCGACGATCCGGGCATCCTCGATTTTCTGCGGCATTGCGCGAGCGAGTCGATGCCCGTGCTGGTGCATCCGTGGGACATGATGGGCGACGAGCGCATGAAGCGCTGGATGCTTCCCTGGCTCGTGGCCATGCCTGCCGAGACGCAGCTCTCGATCCTGTCGCTCGTGCTGTCCGGCGCCTTCGAGCGGCTGCCGACGTCGCTCACGCTCGTGTTCGCGCATGGCGGCGGCAGCTTCGTATGGCTCCTCGGCCGCGTGGACAACGCGTGGCGTGAGCGCGACATCGTGCGCGCCGATTGTCCGAAGCTGCCGTCGTCGTACTGCGACCGCTTCTGCGTGGACTCCGCCATCTTCAACGAGGACGCGCTGCGCATGCTCGTGGCCGCGATGGGCAGCGAGCGCGTGCTGCTCGGCACGGACGCGCCGTTTCCGCTGGGGGAAGTGAAGCCCGGTGCGCTCGTGGAATCCACGTACGGGAGCGAGGGCGCAACCTGCGAAGCCATTCTCTCGGGCAACGCGCGCCGGCTCTTCCGCGTTTCCTGACTCAGCTCGGCCGTTCGCGCGACGGCGCGACGACGTCGGCCTGGTTGTCGATCTCCCGCAACGCCTCGTTGCACAGCGACAGCGCGCTCGCCGTCCGCCCCGCGGCGAGCTCGTCGCGAATGGCGACGATGCACGCGCGGAGCTTCTGCTCGTACAACTCGGCTTCGTCGAGCTCGTGCGCCAGGCGGGCGATTTCGTCGGCATCGGTCATGTGTCGATACTACGCCGACCCGCGTGCACGCAGTGATAAGCTGTTCCGTCGTCAACAGGCAAGGAGCCGTCGATGGCCATCGAGAAGAAAGCCACCGTTCATTGGGAAGGCCGTGGCAAGCAGGGCAAGGGCCAGATCAGCACGGAAACCGGCGCGCTGTCGTCCTATCCGTATGGATTCGCGAGCCGCTTCGAAGGCGACAAGCGCGGCACGAATCCGGAAGAGATCCTCGGTGCGGCGCACGCCGCGTGCTTCGCGATGGCGTTCTCGTTCACGTGCGACAAGGCGGGTTTCGAGACGAAGACCGTCGACGCGAAGGCAGCGGTGCGCCTCGTGCAGCAAGGCGACGGTTTCCTCATCGACCGCATCGCCCTCACGCTCGATGCGCAAATCCCCGGCATCGACGACGCGAAGTTCCAGGAGCTCGCGCAATCCGCGAAGCAATTCTGTCCGCTGTCCAAGGCGCTCGCGTCAGTTCCCGAGATCACGCTGACCGCAACGTTGCGCCCGTAGCGCTGCAGGACCCTGCGGATGCCCGACGACGTCCGCGCCGAACCGAGCACCGGTTGGCGCGCGCGTCTCGACCTCGCGTTCGATCGCGACGGCGCGCGCTCGCGCCTTGCGCGCCGCTCGCACGAAGGACCGCTCGTCGTCCAGAAGCCGCTGTACCCCGAGGGTGCGGACGTGTGCCAGTGCATCGTGGTGCACCCTCCCGGCGGAATTGCGGGCGGCGACCATCTTCGGCTTGCCGTCGACGTCGCTGCCGGAGCGCGTGTCCAGCTCACGACGCCCGGCTCTGCCAAGTGGTATCGCGCCGATGGGCGGCCAAGCGCCCAGCGCCTCGACTTCGCAGTCGCGCAAGGCGCGGTACTTGAATGGCTGCCGCAATCCTCGATCCTGTTCGACGGCATCGACGCACGCAGCGACGTGCAGGTGCGGCTCGCCCATGACGGCGTGTACATCGCGTTCGACGTCGTCTGCCTCGGACGCACGGCCTCGAACGAGCGCTTCGAGACGGGCACCTGGCGGCAACGCGTCGAGGTCGTGCGCGACGATGCACTGGTTTGGAGCGAACGCGCGGTGCTGCGCGGCGACGACGCGCTGCTTCGATCGAAACCGGGGTTGAATGGCGCGCCGGTCTTTGGCACATTCGCAGCCATGGCCGCGAACATTCCGGACGATCTCATCGCGGCTTGCCGCACGCCCGCACCCGCGCGCGGCAACGGCAGCGTCACGCGCCTTGCGCATGCCATCATCGGACGCTACCTCGGCGACTCGACCGAAGCGGCGCACGCATACTTCACCGCGCTGTGGACGATCGTGCGCCCCGCCCTGACGGGTCGCACTGCGGTTCCACCGCGCATCTGGAGCACCTGACTTGGAGCTGACCCCGCGCGAGAAGGACAAGCTCCTTGTGTTCACGGCGGCGCTGCTGGCCGAGCGGCGCCTCGCGCGCGGCGTGAAGCTCAACTACCCCGAGGCGATTGCGCTCATCACGGCCGCGATCCTCGAGGGTGCGCGCGACGGCCGCACCGTCGCCGACCTCATGAGCTTCGGCACGACGGTGCTGCGCCGCGAGCAGGTGATGGAGGGCGTGCCGGAGATGGTTCCGGAGATCCAGGTCGAGGCGACGTTCCCCGACGGCACCAAGCTCGTCACCGTGCACAATCCAATCCCGTGAGCATCCGATGATCCCTGGCGAGATGCTCGTCGACGATGGCGACGTCGAGATCAACGCCGGTCGCGCGACGGTGAAGGTCACCGTGGCGAACAGCGGCGATCGACCGGTGCAGGTCGGCTCGCACTATCACTTCTTCGAGACGAATCCGGCGCTCGCGTTCGATCGCGCGGCAACGCGCGGATTCCGGCTCAACATACCCGCGGGCACCGCGGTGCGGTTCGAGCCGGGCCAGGAGCGCACGGTCGAGCTCGTCGCGTACGCAGGCGACCGCAACGTGCACGGGTTTCGCGGCGCGGTGATGGGACCGCTCGACGCGGCCGCGAAGAAATCCGCGAAAGAAGAGCGGCGCGATGAAGATCACGCGGCGCGCGTATGCCGAGATGTTCGGGCCGACCACGGGCGATCGCGTGCGCCTCGGCGACACCGATCTCATCGTCGAGGTCGAGCGCGACTTCACGACGTACGGCGAGGAGGTGAAGTTCGGCGGTGGCAAGGTGATCCGCGACGGCATGGGACAGAGCCAGCGGCTGTCGAAGGACGTCGCGGACACGGTGATCACCAACGCGCTGGTGATCGACTGGTGGGGCATCGTCAAGTGCGACATCGCGATCAAGGATGGCAGGATCGCCAAGCTCGGCAAGGCCGGCAATCCCGACGTGCAGCCCGCGATCGACATCGTGATCGGTGCGGGCACCGAGATCATCGCGGGCGAGGGCATGATCGTCACCGCGGGCGGCATCGACACGCACATCCACTACATCTGCCCGCAGCAGATCGACGACGCGCTGATGTCGGGCGTGACGACGATGATGGGCGGCGGCACGGGACCCGCGACCGGCACGTTCGCGACGACGTGCACGCCCGGGCCGTGGCACATCCACCGCATGCTCGAGTCCGCGGAAGCGTTTCCGATGAACCTGGGCTTCATGGGCAAGGGCAATTGCGCGACGCCGGGACCGCTTGCCGAGCAGATCGAGGCCGGCGCCTACGGCCTCAAGCTTCACGAGGACTGGGGAACGACGCCGGCGGCGATCGACAATTGCCTCAAGGTCGCGGACGAGCACGACGTGCAGGTGACGATCCACACGGACACGATCAACGAGTCGGGGTTCGTCGAGTCGACGCTCGCGGCGATCGGCGGCCGCGCGATCGGCACGTTCCACACGGAAGGCGCGGGCGGCGGGCACGCGCCCGACATCATCAAGGCGTGCGGCGAGCCCAACGTGCTGCCGTCGTCGACGAACCCGACGATGCCGTACACGATCAACACGGTCGACGAGCATCTCGACATGCTCATGGTGTGCCACCACCTCGATCCCGCGATCGCGGAGGACGTCGCGTTCGCGGAATCGCGCATCCGCCGCGAGACGATCGCCGCCGAGGACATCCTGCACGACATCGGCGCGTTCTCGATGATGTCGTCCGACAGCCAGGCGATGGGACGCGTCGGCGAGGTGATCATCCGCACCTGGCAGGCCGCGCACAAGATGAAGCAGCAACGCGGCGCGCTCGGCACGGACACGGCGCGCCACGACAATTTCCGCGTCAAGCGCTACATCGCCAAGTACACGATCAACCCTGCGATCACGCAGGGCGTGTCGCACCTCGTGGGCTCGGTCGAACCGGGCAAGCTCGCTGACCTCGTTGTGTGGAAGCCCGCGTTCTTCGGCGTGAAGCCGTCGCTCATCCTGAAGGGCGGCGCGATCGCGGCCGCCGCGATGGGCGATCCGAACGCATCGATCCCCACGCCGCAGCCCGTCCACTATCGGCCGATGTTCGCGGCCTTCGGGCGCGCGCTGAAAACTTCCGTGACGTTCGTCTCGAAGGCCGCGTCTCGAGAATCCGGCCGTTCGCGCCCTGAACCTCGGCAAGCCGCTCGTCGCGGTGAAGGACACGCGCACGATCGGCAAGAAGGACATGAAGCTGAACGACGCCATGCCGCGCATCGACGTCGATCCCGAGACCTATGCAGTGCGGGCCGACGGCGAGCTCCTGGTCTGCGAGCCGGCGAAGTCGCTGCCGCTCGCGCAGCGCTATTTCCTGTTCTAGATGGTCAACATCCGGGAGCGTGCCGACGCCGCGTCTGCGTACGACGCCGATCTCGTCCTTTCGTTCGAGTTTCGCCAGAGGAGCCGGCTGCTCACGCGGCTCGCGAACGGCGAAGACGTCGGCCTCGTGCTCGACCGCGGCACGGTGCTGCGCGGCGGCGATCGCTTGCGTACGGACGACGGCCGGGTGGTGCGCGTCGTCGCCGCGGCCGAAGCGCTCATGGAGGCGCGGTGTGCCGACGCGACCGCGCTTGCCCGCTGCGCCTTCCATCTCGGCAACCGGCACACGCCGGTCGAGGTGCGCGAGGGCGCGCTGCGTTTCGCGGCCGACGACGTGCTGGCCGGGATGCTGCGCGGGCTCGGCGCGACCGTGGAAGCGCTGTGCGCGCCGTTCGAGCCCGAGGCGGGCGCGTATGCCGCGGGACACCACCATCATTCGGGCGACCAGAAGCACACGGGGATCATCCACGACATGGTGACGAAGGTCCGGCGGTGAGGTCGCTCGTTCACCTGCTCCAGATCGCGAGCCCGGCGCTGCCCATCGGCGGCTACAGCTATTCGCAGGGACTCGAGTGGATGGTCGAGGCGGGCGGCATCCGCGATGCTGCCGCGGCGCAGGGCTGGATCGCCGCGATGCTCGACGGCGTGATGGCGCACGGCGAAGCGCCTGTCGTCGTTCGCTTGTGCACGTTTGCGCACGCAGGGGATTGGGACAGCTTTGCGCGATGGCACGCCTGGTTTCGCGCGTCGCGCGAGACGTCCGAGCTCGTCGCGGAAACGCAGCAGATGGGCGGCGCGCTGGCGAAGCTGCTGGTCGATCTCGATCTCGCCGACGACGCCATCCGCGAAGCCATGCGCGCGAATGCGCCGCTGACATTGCCCGGCGCATTCGCGCTCGCATCCCGCGCGATGTCGATCGACGCGCACGATGCCGCCGTCGCCTACCTCTGGTCGTGGCTCGAGAACCAGGTGCTCGCGTCCCTCAAGGCGGTGCCGCTCGGCCAGGTGGCGGGCCAGAAGATGCTGCTCGCCCTGGGTGCGACCATCCCCGGGATCGTCGAGCGCGCCCAGGCGATGGACGACGACGACATAAGCAGCTTCGCGCCCGGCCTCGCGCTCGCGTCGGCGCGCCACGAAACGCAATATTCGAGACTGTTCAGGTCATGAAACAACCTCTTCGCGTCGGCATCGGCGGGCCCGTCGGCTCCGGCAAGACGGCGCTCACGCTCGCGCTTTGTCGCGCGTTGCGCGAGCGCTACCAGATCGCCGTCGTCACCAACGACATCTACACCGAGGAGGACGCCGCTTTCCTGGTGCGCAACGAGGCGCTCGCGGCGGACCGCATCATCGGCGTCGAGACCGGGGGTTGTCCGCACACCGCGATTCGCGAAGACGCGTCGATCAACCTCGAAGCGGTCGACCGTCTCGCGACGCGATTCGGCAATCTCGACGTCGTCTTCGTCGAGAGCGGCGGCGACAATCTCGCCGCGACGTTCAGCCCCGAGTTGTCCGATCTCACGTCTACGTGATCGACGTCGCGGCCGGCGACAAGATCCCGCGCAAGGGCGGGCCCGGCATCACGCGATCCGATCTCCTCGTCATCAACAAGATCGACCTCGCGCCGATGGTCGGCGCATCCCTCGAGGTGATGGACCGCGACGCGCGCAAGATGCGCGGCGAGCGTCCGTTCGTGTTCACGAATCTCAAGACGGGCCACGGCTTGCCCGACGTGATCGCCTTCATCGAGCGGCAGGGCATGCTGCAAGCCGCGTAGCGCTTCGATGGCGCTCGAGTACGCGCCGCTGATCGAGCGATACGGCTACCTCGCCACGTTCGCGGGCACGCTGGTCGAAGGCGAGTCGCTGCTGATTCTTTCCGGCCTCGCCGCGCATCGCGGGTACCTCTCGCTTCCGTTCGTCGTGCTCGTGGGCGCCGTGGGCGGCGCCATCGGTGACCTCGCCTTCTTCCTGCTCGGCCGCCATTACGGAAGCGAACTCCTCGCGCGATTCCCGCGGTTCGCGCCCGCGGCCGATCGCGTCCACGCGATGATCGAGCGCCATCCCACGACGACCATCCTCGCGGTGCGCTTCATGTACGGGCTGCGCACGGCCGGGCCTGCGATCATCGGAACGACCAAGGTTCCGCTCGCGGAGTTCGCAGCCATCAACGCGATCGGTGCGTTGGTGTGGAGCGCGTGCTGGGCCGGCGCCGGCTACGTGCTCGGCAAAGCAGCGGAGCACCTCCTCGGCGATCTCGCGAAGGTCGAGCGCGAGCTCTTCGGTGCGGTGATCGTCGCGATCGTGCTGGGGCTGGTCGCGTACCAGGTGTGGCGCAAACGCGAGCGTTAGGCGAAGAGGTTGCCGACGATCACGCCCGCGAGTCCCGCCGCCGCTGCGATGGCGAGCGTCTGCAATGTGGTCGAGAGGATCCGGCGCTTGCCGATCTTCGCGCGTCCGATGCCGAGGACGACGAGCACGGTCGCCGTGCAAGCGATCGACACGTAGCGCGCTTCGCTCATCGGCAGCAGGGCGAATGGAACCACCGGCACCAGCGCCGCGAGCATGTCCGCGACGAACATCCACGACGCGTGCGCGAGCGGGCTTGCTTCCGCGGCCGCATCGCCCGCGTCGTAGGCGAGATGCAGCGCACGCGGCAGGTTGGGATGGCGGCGTCCGAGCGCGTTGAGCTCGTCGACCGCTTCGGACGACACGCCGTTGGCCACGAGATGGTTGCGCATCGTCTCGTCGGCGACGACGTCCGCGCGCACGGCGTCCGCGTGCTGGCGCGCCTGGTCGCGGGCGGTCTCGGCGTCCAGATACGCGCCCGCCATCATCGACACCGCTGCGGCGATCGCCCCCGTCATCCCGGCAACGAGCACCGTGCGCGTGTCGCTGGTGGTGGCGGCCACGCCGAATACGAGCCCGAAGATCGAGACGGTGCCGTCTTCCATGCCGAACACGATGTCGCCGAACGATGCCTTGAACGACGCGGCGATCCGGCCGGCAGGCGAGGCGCTCACGGGCTTTCCAAAATGGTGCGAAGGGAATCGACGTGCACCGATTTGCATCGGCGGCGATGCACGCAAATGCGGCGAAGCACGTGGCGGCATGCCTGCGGCTTTTCGGTTTCGCGCATTAAATCATGGTTTTGCATGAAGGGTGAAACGTCTGGCATGGGCCGTGCAAAGCATCGTACGAAGTCGAGGATGCCACGACGCAAAGAATATTGCCCGCGCGTCTTCGAAGTCACGCAGCGCTTCGTCAATCTCTCAAGCGGGGACCCTACATGCAACGCAGAAACTTCATCCGGACAACGCTCGCGGCGACGCTCGCGTCCGCCGGCCTCACCATGGGCTTGCATGCGCAAGCTGCGGACACCATCAAGGTCGGCGTCCTGCATTCGCTCTCCGGCACGATGGCGATCAGCGAAACGTCGCTCAAGGACGTGGCACTCATGACGATCGAGGAGATCAACGCCAAGGGCGGCGTCATGGGCAAGAAGCTCGAGGCGGTCGTCGTCGATCCCGCGTCGAACTGGCCGCTGTTCGCCGAGAAGGCGCGCCAGCTCATCTCGCAGGACAAGGTCGCCGTGGTGTTCGGCTGCTGGACGTCGGTGTCGCGCAAGTCGGTGCTGCCGGTGTTCGAGGAGACCAACGGGCTCCTGTTCTACCCCGTGCAGTACGAAGGCGAAGAGCTCTCCAAGAACGTGTTCTACACCGGCGCCGCGCCAAACCAGCAGGCGATTCCCGCCGTCGAGTACCTGATGAGCAAGGAAGGCGGCGGCGCCAAGCGCTGGGTGCTCCTGGGAACCGACTATGTCTATCCGCGCACGACGAACAAGATCCTCCGTGCCTTCCTCAAGTCGAAAGGTGTCGACGAGAAGGATATCGACGAGAAGTACACGCCCTTCGGTCACTCGGATTACCAGACGATCGTCGGCGACATCAAGAAGTTTGCGGCAGGCGGCAAGACGGCCGTCGTCTCCACGATCAACGGCGACTCGAACGTTCCGTTCTACAAGGAGCTCGGCAACCAGGGCCTGAAGGCGACCGACGTTCCGGTCGTTGCGTTCTCGGTCGGTGAAGAGGAACTTCGCGGCGTCGACACGAAGCCGCTGGTCGGCCACCTCGCGGCGTGGAACTACTTCATGTCGGTGAAGAACCCCGCCAACGACGCGTTCAAGAAGAAGTGGGCCGACTACGCCAAGGCGAAGAAGCTGCCGGGCTCCGACAAGCCGCTGACCAACGACCCGATGGAAGCGACCTACGTCGGCATGTGGATGTGGAAGCAGGCGGTGGAGAAGGCCAAGTCGACGGACACCGACAAGGTCGTCGCCGCCATGGCCGGCCAGAAGTTCAACGCGCCGGACGGCTTCGAGATCAAGATGGACGAGAAGAACCACCACCTCTGGAAGCCGGTGCTGATCGGCGAGATCCAGTCCAACGGCCAGTTCAACGTGGTGTGGAAGACCAAGGGCCCGGTGCGCGCGCAGCCGTGGAGCCAGTACATCGCCGGCAACGAGACGAAGAAGGACGAGCCGGAAAAGAAGTAAGGCGGTAACCGAGTACGGGAAAGGGTGACAGCCCGCCGGCGCGGGGGAGGGAAGCGGTGATGCCGTTTGCCGCTGACCTTCGATGCGCCGGTTTTTTTCGAGCCTTTCGCAGCAAAGGATTCCGCGGCGTGCGCTACATCGTCATGTTGCTGTTCGCGTTGTCGGCGCGAGCCGCGTACGCCCTTCCAGCCGAGATCGTGCACGACCTCGCGTTCGGCGAGGGCGACGAGCGCGCGAAGGCGATCGGCGCGCTCGTGGCAAGCGGCGACACCGCGGCGCTGCCGCTGCTGCAGGCGATGATCGACGGCGAGATGCAGACCGTCGGCGACAAGACGGTGCTGATCGTCAAGGGCGACAAGGCCATCGACGCGGTGACCGGGCAAGTCGATCGCGCCGCTTCCCGAGAATCGCGACGACGTCGTCGTCAACAATCGGCTGCGCAAGTCGCTCGGCACCGCGCTTGCGTCGTTCAAGCTCGCATCCGCCGACCGCACCGTGCGGCTCGCCGCAGCGAAGGAACTGCAGAACAGCGCCGACGAGGACGCCCTGCCCGCGATCGCCGCCGGCCTTGCGAAGGAATCGGATGCCGAGATCAAGAGCCTGCTGATCCTGACGCAGGCGTCGGTGCAGCTCGCGAGCACCGACCGGGCGACGCGCCTTGCCGCCATCCGCGCGCTCGAGCAGAGCGACACGGGAGCGACGCGCACGATGCTGCTCGCCATCGTGGCGAAGAAGGACGGGAAGTTCGTCGAGGCCGACGACGAGATCCGGGTCGAGGCCGAGCGCTCGCTCTCCGCCGTCGAGGGCCGCTTGCGCAAGGGCGACGTCGCGGCTCGCATCTTCAGCGGCATTTCGCTCGGCACGATCCTGCTGCTGGCGGCACTCGGCCTCGCGATCACCTACGGCCTCATGGGCGTCATCAACATGGCGCACGGCGAGCTCATCATGATCGGCGCGTACGCGACCTACGTGGTGCAGAACCTGTTCCGGCAGTACGCCCCGGGAGCGTTCGACTGGTACCTGCTGTTCGCGATTCCCGTCGCGTTCCTCGTCAGCGGGCTCGTGGGCGTCGCCCTCGAGCGCACCGTGATCCGTCACCTCTACGGGCGGCCGCTCGAGACGCTGCTCGCGACGTGGGGCTTGAGCCTCATCCTCATCCAGGCGGTGCGCACCATCTTCGGCGCGCAGAACGTGCAGGTCGAGAACCCGGCGTGGATGTCCGGCGGCATCGAGATCATGACCAACGTCGTGCTGCCGTGCAGCCGCATCGTCATCATCGGTTTCGCCGCGTTCGTGCTGCTGCTCGTGTACATGCTGCTCACGCGCACGCGGCTCGGGCTGTTCGTTCGCGCCGTCACGCAGAACCGGCAGATGGCGAGCGCCCTCGGCGTGCGCACGCCGAAGGTCGACATGCTCGCCTTCGGCCTCGGCTCCGGGCATCGCAGGTCTCGCCGGCTGCGCGCTTTCGCAGATCGGCAACGTCGGGCCGGATCTCGGCCAGAGCTACATCGTCGACTCGTTCATGGTCGTCGTGCTGGGTGGCGTCGGGCAGCTCGCAGGGACGGTGTATGCGGCGCTCGGCCTCGGCATCGCCAACAAGTTCCTCGAGGCGTGGCAAGGCGCGGTGCTCGCGAAGATCGCCGTGCTCGTGTTCATCATCGTCTTCATCCAGAAGCGGCCGCAGGGCTTGTTCGCGCTGAAGGGACGCACCGTTGAGACCTAGCATCACGACCGCTTTCGTTCCGGGCAGCGTCACGCGCGGTGGCGGCGCGCTGCCGCGCCTGTGGTCGGGCCGCGCCTGGGCGCTCATCGGCATCGCCGCGCTGATCCTCTTCGTGATCGTTCCGGTCTGCAACCTCCTCGTGCCGGCGGGCAGCATATTCCACGTGTCCGATTACACGGTGACGCTCGCCGGCAAGATCATGTGCTACGCGATCGTCGCGCTCGCGATGGACCTCATCTGGGGCTACACCGGCATCCTGTCGCTCGGGCACGGTCTCTTCTTCGCGCTCGGCGGCTACGCGATGGGCATGTACCTCATGCGCTCGATCGGCCACGACGGCGTCTACAAGAGCGACCTGCCGGACTTCATGGTGTTCCTCGACTGGAAGACCTATCCCTGGTACTGGAGCTTCACCGACCACTTCTGGTACGCGGCGCTGCTCGTGGTGCTGGTGCCGGGAATCCTCGCATTCGTGTTCGGCTTCTTCGCGTTCCGCTCGCGCATCAAGGGCGTGTACTTCTCGATCATCACGCAGGCGCTGACCTACGCATTCATGCTGCTGTTCTTCCGCAACGACACGGGCTTCGGCGGCAACAACGGGTTCACGGACTTCAAGCGGATCCTCGGCTTCCCGATCACCGCGCCCGGCACGCGCGTCGTCCTGTTCATGATCACCGGCGCCGCGTTGATCGGGTTCCTGTTCCTCGGCCGCGCCATCGTGACGTCGAAGCTCGGCCGCGTGCTCACGGCGATCCGCGACGCGGAGACGCGCGTCATGTTCTCGGGCTACAACCCGGTGTACTTCAAGCTCTTCATCTGGACGCTGTCCGCGGTGATCTGCGGCATCGCCGGTGCGCTCTACGTGCCGCAGGTCGGCATCATCAACCCGAGCGAGATGTCGCCCGCCAACTCGATCGAGATCGCGATCTGGACGGCCGTCGGCGGCCGCGGAACGCTGATCGGCCCGGTGATCGGCGCGGCGGTGGTGAACCTCGCGAAGAGCTGGTTCACGCAGGCGCTGCCGGAGTACTGGCTGTACGTGCTCGGCCTGCTGTTCATCCTGGTCACGCTGTACCTCCCGCGCGGCATCGCGGGCTGTGGACAAGGAAGAACCAGTGAATCCGCGTGCTCATGGCCGAGCGGCGACGCGATCGCGCGAAGGAGCGGCACCAGCGACGGCCACGTCGTCACGCAAAGGTGTGGACACGAGCCACGGCGCCATCCTGTACCTCGAATCGGTCGTCGGTGAGCTTCGACGGCTTCAAGGCGTTGAACGACCTCACGCTGACCGTCGATGCGGGCGAGCTCCGCTGCGTCATCGGTCCCAACGGCGCCGGCAAGACGACGATGATGGACGTGATCACCGGCAAGACGCGGCCGGACGCGGGCACCGCGTTCTTCGGCCAGATCGATCGACCTCACGCGCTTGTCGGAGCCGGAGATCGCCGATACCGGCATCGGCCGCAAGTTCCAGAAGCCGACGGTATTCACCGACCACACGGTGTTCGAGAACCTCGAGCTCGCGAGAAAGGCCGACAAGCGCGTGTGGCCGACGCTTCGCGCGAAGCTCGATTCGTCGCGCGCGACCGCATCGCGACGATTCTCGAGACGATCAAGCTCGCGCCGGAAGCCGACCGGCTCGCCGGGACTGCTGTCGCACGGACAGAAGCAGTGGCTCGAGATCGGCATGCTGCTCATGCAGGAGCCGCAGCTCCTGCTGCTCGACGAGCCGGTCGCCGGCATGACGGACGACGAGACGATGCGCAGCGCCGAGCTCTTCGAATCGCTCGCCGGCGACTACACGCTCATCGTGGTGGAGCACGACATGGACTTCGTCGCGCGCATCGCCGATCGCGTCACGGTGCTGCACGAGGGCCACGTGCTGGCCGAAGGCTCGATGCAGCAGGTGCAGAAGAACGAGCAGGTCATCGAAGTGTTCCTCGGGCGCTAGCCATGGGTCCCAACGAGATGCTCAAGGTCGAGAAGCTCAACCAGTACTACGGCGGCAGCCACATCCTGCGCGACGTGTCGTTCGACGTGCCCGCCGGCAAGTGCACGACGCTCCTCGGCCGCAACGGCGTGGGCAAGACGACGCTCTTGCGCGTGCTGATGGGCCTGCTGCCGGCGCGTTCGGGCGAGGTGAGGCTCGGCGATGCCAACATCGCCTCCCTGCCACCGTACGCGCGGGCGAGCCTCGGGCTCGGCTACGTGCCGCAGGGCCGCGACATCTTCCCGCGCCTGACGGTGCAGGAGAATCTCGAGATGGGACTCGCGACGCAGAAGCGCAGCGCCGGCGTGCCCGCAGTTCATCTTCGAGATGTTCCCGGTGCTGAAGGACATGCTCGGGCGGCGCGGCGGCGACCTCTCCGGCGGACAGCAGCAGCAGCTCGCGATCGGTCGCGCACTCACGCTGCGCCCGAAGCTCCTCATCCTCGACGAGCCGACGGAGGGCATCCAGCCGTCGATCATCAAGGACATCGAGCGCGCGATCCGCAAGCTCACGAGCGGCGGCGAAATGGCGATCCTGCTGGTCGAGCAGTACTACGACTTCGCCAAGTCGCTGGCCGACCACTACGTCGTGATGTCGCGCGGCGAAGTGGTGGCGCAGGGCGACGGCGCGGACATGGACGCGAACAACGTCCGCGCCCTGCTCGCGGTCTAGAGGTTTCGTCTCGCCGCCATCTCCTCGCCTATCTCGGCGAGCATCGCCTGGTCGAGCGCGGCGCGCGCGTGCGCAAGCAGCCCGTCTTCCTCCTTGGTGATGTGCGCTTCGTAGCCCGCGCGGAACGCCTCGACTTCGCGGATCGGCAGGTAGCCGCTGCGCCCCACTGCAATGGCGGCAAGGCGAGGGCGCAGGCGCAGCCAGCCGCCGCCGAGGGCCAGGTGATCGCGCTCGATCTCGGCGCACAAACCGGCGAGGTCCGGGCGCACGGCCCGCAGTCGTGGAAGAAGCGTCGCTTCCTCGTCGGCGTGATGGTTCGCCGCAGCGACGTCGAAGTAGCGCATGATCGCCGCCGCCGCGGTGCGCGCCGCTTCGTCCGCGTGATGCTGCGGCAGATGACGACACAGGCGGGAGAGCGTGGCGAGCTGACGCTCCATGCGGCGATGACACGCGCACAGCACGCCGATCGGGTCGTCGAACCCGGGCGCTGCCTGGAACGGGTCGATCATCGCGCGTCCTTCGCGGTGCGCAGCTCTTCGCGCAACGCCGCGATCTCCGTTCGCAGCTCGCGCATCTGCTGGTGCACGTCCGCCGTGAGCCGAAGCTCCTCCGCGTCGAGCAGCTTCTCGATTTCCCCGCGAAGCACGACGATGTCGCGCTGCAGCGCCTCGCGCATCCTGGCGTCCTCGCCACCCACGAAGAACGTGACGACATGCGCGGTGAATACGGTCATCATCGCGACGCCGACGAGCACCGTCAGCACCGCAAGCAGGCGCGTGGCGCCGGTCGTCGGCACGACGTCGCCGTAGCCGACCGTCGCGCCGGTGATGAATGCGAGCCACAGTCCATCCGCGAAGGTGTGGATCCTGGGATCGAGCCAATAGAAGAGGGCACCGAGGACCAGGATCGTGAGCACCGCGATGCCGAGCAGCATCGGCGCGCCCTTGCGCGTGAACAGCACGCGGAATCCGGCTGCCGTGCGCACCACCACGAGCACCGCGACGCCGGCCCGCATCGCACGCACGACGGCGATCCACTCCGTCGCCGCGCCGAACGCCGCTGCCCCAGCGCCCGCGATGATCACGACGTTGAGCCAGTTCTCGAGCAGGTAGCGGAGCGGAAAGCTCGAGACCTTGATCATCCACGCGAGCTCGAGGACGAACGCGATGAGGATCACGAAGTCGAGCACCGACGCGACGTCGTGCCAGACCGGATCGAGCTCCGAAGTGGAAAGGAGATACGCGGGCACGGACATGAGCGCGATCGCCACCATGGCCCAGTGGAGGCGGTCCTGCCAGGCGCGCGCAATCTCGTTGTCGTCGGCGGAAACGCCGCCGAGGCCGACCCAGACGAGAGGGGAATGCGTCATGGCGCAATCGATGGCGGCATTGGCCGCGATGATGCGGGCGGGCGCGCCGTCGCGCAAGTCACGGTTTGCGACCCGTCAGCGTCACGAACTGCGCTTCGTCGACACGGGGACGCGTGCCGTAGTCCCACGCTTCCGCGATATTGTGGAACCCGGCTTGCGCAAGCACTGCGTGCAGTGCGTCCGGCTGGCGCGCGCGGATCACTTCCGTCGCATCGACCGTCTCGACGAGGTCGCCGGCGAAGCTCACGAGCTCGTACCGGCGCTCGATGCGGTTGGTCCCGTCGGGAAGCGGGGTGATGCGCTTGGCGCGCGCGAGCGTGAACGCGCCGAACGTGCGCCTGTAGTCGTGGGTGAACGCTGCCTGCACGTGAAGCGGCCGTGGAACGAACGCGTCGAGCACGACGAGGCCGCCCGGTACGAGCGTGTCGTGCACCGCGCGCAGGAACGCGCTCAATTCGTCGTCGGTGACGATGTAGGTGACCAGGGAGTAAGGCAGCAGCACGCAACCGAACGCCGCTCGGGCGAACGGCAGCCGGCGTGCGTCGGCGCGTGCGCCCCGCATCGGCAGCTTCGCGGACTGCGATTTGCGCGCGAGCTCGCGAAGCATCGACGCCGACGCATCGATGCCATACGCGTCGGCGCCCGCGCGCAACAGCGGCAGCAGGATGCGGCCGTTGCCGCATCCCACCTCGAGCGCTCGCCCCGATTGGCGCGAGCATTGGTGGACGTAGTACGCGACGTCGTCGAAGCGCATGTTCTGCGCCATGTCCACGTCGTAGAATCGGGCGATGCGGTCGTAGCTGCTAGCAGTCATCGATGAGCTCGCGCAGGCGCGCGACCGAATGATGCCATCCGAACGCGTCGAGCTGCGCCGGATCCGGGCGCTCGAGCGCGTGTCGCCGCGGCACGTCGCCCAGGAGTGCGGCGACGGCCTCGCCCATTGCGGCCACGTCGCAGACGACCACGACACCAGGCGCCGCAGCGCCGAACCCGCGCGAACCTTCGGCAGTCGAGACGCAGACGCGTCCGGCTGCGAGCGTTTCCACGAGCTTCACCGCGGACCCGCGTATTCCAACCAGCGGGTTGATGGCAAGCGTGCTTTGCGCAAGAAGGCGGGGCACGTCGTCCCGATGTCCCATCACCTGGACGCCGCCTTGCGCGAACAGCGGATCCCCGCGCGTCGCTTCGATCGACTCGTCGCCCCCCAGTACGGTGAGCGTGGCATCGGGCACGGCCCGGCGGACGAGAGGCCATGCACTGCGCAGGAAATGCTCGATGCCTTCGCGGTTCGGGCCATACCGGAACGGTCCGACGAACAGGATGCCGACGCCCTGCGAGGGGACGTACGTGCCGCCGCGCACGTCCGCGCCGTTGGCGACGATCGCCACGCGAGGATGCGACACGAGGGCCGCGTCCTCGGCAGAAGACACGGTGACCGCGTCGTAGCTCAGCACGTCGTGCGTGAATGCTTCGAACCCCGCGTCATCTTCGAAGTCGTCCCGCGAAAATGCGTCGTGCAGGTCGAGGATCCATCGCGCGCGACCGGTCCTGTGGCGCACCATCGGCGCAAGCTCCGCGTGCTGGATCACGACGGTGTCGGGATCGTTGTCGCGCATCGCAGCGCGCAATCCTTCGACAAGACCGGCATGGCAGTGCTCCTGCGCGCGCCCGGCAAGCGTCGTCGAAGGCACGGCCGCCACGGGGCGCTGGACGAGCCGCACGTCGACGAGCCCGTCGAAGTCCGCGAAGCTTCGCGCGTCGTAGAGCGTTGCCTCGTCGCTCAACAGCGCCACGTTCGTCGTGCCCTTGAGCCCGCGCACGAGCTCGGCGACGCGCCGCGCACCTCCGTGCCGCGGCGGAAACACGGCAAAGGGGGCGACGAACAGCGCGGTCCTCGCGCCGCTGCGGCGCTCGCGCAGACGGTAGCTGTACGACGAAGACAGGCGTGCGCCATCGCCGATATGCGGCGGCGGCAGGGGCTGCGGCGTGCGACGCGACCGCCAGCGATGGCGCAGCACGCCCGCCGCCACGCGGACGCTTGCGAGCTCGCGCTGCGTCTCGTACGGCAAGCCGCATATGCGATCCATTGCCGCATCGACGGCCGCATTGCTTGCATCGTGGCGCGCGTCGAACAATGCGCGATTCCGCTCGACGATGCGTTCAAGCGCTTCGTGCGCATAGAAGCGCGAGGTCGTCGCGCGGTGCCGGTGCGACGCGAGCGAGCCCGGGCAGAACAGGACGTCGAACCCGTCGCGCCATGCACGAAGGCTCCACTCGACGTCTTCCCAGTAGAACGGGTCGTAGGCGCGGCTCGCTGGGAGATAGGTTGCGAGCAGCGACGTCCGGAACAACGATGCGCCACCGCTCGCACACAGATGACGGGAGACGGATGCGGGCGCGGGCGCATGGTACAGGCGCAGCCCGCCGGCATCGAGGTACCAGTCCGTGAAACCCGTTTCCTCGCGCCGGCCGCTCGCATCCGACTGCAGTATTTGCGAGCCGATCGCGAAAGCGCGCTCGCTTCGCAGCGGCATGAGCGCCGCCAGCGCGTCGCGGTCGAGCGTCATGTCGTTGTTGAGGAGGTAGGTGCCGCCCATGCGGACGCGACGGACGCCGCGCTCGATCGCGCCAGCGAAGCCGAGCGGCGCATCGCTGTGCTCCCACTCGATGCCGGGATACTCGCGGGCGAGCGCGTCGTACGTTCGCATCGCGGCGCCGTTGACGACCACGATCACCTGCCAAGGCTCGCGTATCGCGCGCAGCGCGGCCCACAGGCACACGAGCGCTTCGCGCAGCATGTCCGGGGCGTCCCGTTCGGGAATGACGACGCTGATGCCGGCGGGCCAGGCGCCGGACTGTGCGGGCCGTCGCGCGCGCACCAGCGGCGCGCACGCGCTTGCCACGTTCAACGCCAGCGACAACGGCGCGAGACGAAGGCGCTGCCGCCAGCTCGTGCCCCACACGGTGCTACACGATCAGCGGATCGTGTCGCCACCACGCATCGGAATCGCGGGAAGGTGTAGCGAACGCAAGCGCCTGGTCCGCGAACATGGTGGCCCATACATTCGCCTGGGCGGGCGCGACACTTCGTGCAAACCCGACGCCGCTCCCCGGCCGCACGTGGCGCGCGAGCGATTGGCGCAGGCGTGCGAGCCCGACGCGGTCGGGCGGCTGCTGCGGCCGGTGGGCAGCAAGCAGGTACCCGACGCGCAGGGTCTGCGCCATCACGTCGATGCGCGCAGGGCCGCTGCCGGATGCGCGGCACAACGACTCCGGCAGGTGCGCATCGTGCGTTGCATACGCGAGGAGCATGTCGAACTGCGCTGCGACCGACGGCAGCGCGTCGTGGAAGCGGGGATGCTGCGGCATGTCGAGCACGCCCTCGAACGCGTAGAGCAGCGGATGCGTCTCGCGATGCGGCTCCCGCGCGAGGTGCGCGACGCACGCGGCGAACGTCTGCTCCGCGGCCGCCTGCAATGGCGCCGGGATGCGCAGGACCGTGGCGGCACGCAGCACGCCGGAGGCTGCCTTGGCGAGGAAGGGGCCGCGTCGCGTCGACCACCGCTCGGGGATGGCTCCGCTCGATCCGCTCGGCACGCACGCCTCGAACATGCCGTCGCTGCCGACCACCCGGAAAAGCGCGCCGCACATGCCCTCGACGACCGCGGGATCCGGCGCCAGCAGCCCGGCGCGGCCCGCGGCGGCAAGGCCGCGCAGCACCATCGCGATGTCGAAGCAGAACAGCGCGTGGTTGCGCCAATCGCCCGACGTGCCGTCAAAGTGGACACGCGTCGGCAGGCTCGGCATTGCGAGCCATTGCGCGAGCCAGCGCTGGACGGCCCGCGCACGTTCTGCGTCGTCGGCATCGTGACCGCTCCGCGCTGCGCGCCAGGCGAGCCACGTGAGGTAATACCCCGCGATTTCCGGATAGACGTACGATGGCGTGCCGGACACCGAGACGCACCCGGCGATGGCGCCGGCATGCTGGCCGCTTTGACACTGCGCGACGTTGCGCAGCCATGCGGCGAGCGGACCGTCGGTGCGATCGAAAAGCCCCGTGCTCCGCGCATCGGCGCGCGACGTCTGGAGGGGCGTCATGGCGTTCTGCCTGCGCTGCAGATGCATCCCGGCGCGCGGCGTTGCCGGCGCGGCATGCGCGAATTCGACAGCGCCGCACGCGGGCGCGGCGGCGAAATATTGGCTTGGAACACGAACCCCCCAAGTCGAAGCGTTTGATTTGCCGGCTTACCGCCGGTCTTGATCCTGGCGACCGCCCCGGGCACGAGGCGACTCGCCGGCAGACTGTAACAAGTTGTTTCGGGAGGGACAAGGCCTTTGGTCTTGCCGTCGCAGCGGCGCGGCCGATCACGTGCAGGGAGTCTGTGCACTACTCGCTTGCGCCCTTGCGCGCGGGAAATGAGACGATCGAGTGGGCCCGGCTGGACTCGAACCAGCGACCAAGGGATTATGAGTCCCCTGCTCTAACCGACTGAGCTACAGGCCCGGAAGAGCGCGAATTCTACCAACCGGCACACCGTCGCCTTCGCACAAGGGAGGCGGCGAGTGGGCCGGGATGGCTGTACCCTCGATCCTCCCACAGATGCAGCATGCGCTCGCACCATTGCTCGTTCCGCGCTCGGTCGCCCTGATCGGCGCGTCCGACCGCCCGGGCTCGCTCGGACGGACGGTGTACGAGAACCTGCTTCGCGGCGCTTACACGGGCCGTGTGCTCGCCGTGAATCCGAACCGGCGAAATCTTCTTGGCCTGCCCGTGTTCCCGACGCTCGCGCGTATCGACGAGCTCGTCGACCTTGCGGTCATCGCAACGCCGTCACCGGCGATTCCCGAAATTCTCCGAAACGCGGGCGGCAAGGTGAAGGCGGCGGTCCTCCTGCCCTACCCGGACGGCGACGATGCGGCCGCCGACGCCTGGCAGCGCGACGTGCTCGATGCCGCGCGCGCGCAGCGCATCCGGGTGCTCGGCCCCGGCGCATTCGGCGTCGTGCGCACGGACATCGGATTGAACGCCACGTTCTGCGCACCGCTCGCGCGTCCGGGAAGGCTCGCGCTCGTCGCGCAGTCCGGAGCCGTGTGCACCGCCATGCTCGACTTCGCGGGCCCGCACGACATCGGGTTCTCGACGGTGGTGTCGCTCGGCGCCGGGATCGACGTCGGCTTCGGCGAGATCCTCGAGGCGCTCGTCCACGACTCCGCGACCGACGGCATCCTGCTGTACGTGGAAACGGTCGGCGATGCGCGCGGATTCATGTCGGCGCTGCGCATGGCCGCGCGCACGAAGCCGGTCGTGGTGCTGAAGGCGGGACGATCCTTGGAGCGCGTGCCGACGGTCGATGTCGTCGGGGAGCTGTCGATCCTCCCCGATCGCGTGTTCGACGCGGCGCTCGATCGCGCCGGAACCGTGCGTGTGCGCACGTACACGCAGCTCTTCGCTGCTGCGCGCATCCTTGCCCTCGGGCGCGTTCCGCAAGGCGATCGGCTGGCGATCGTCGCGAACGGGCGTGGGCCCGGCATCCTTGCCGCGGACAGCGCCGTTGCGGCCGGCGTTCGCCTCGCCCAACTCTCGGACGACACGCGGCGTGCGCTCGATGCGCTTCTTCCCGCGAGGCTGGCGCGCAGCAACCCGGTGGACGTTCGCGGCGACGCAACGCCGGCCCGCTTCGCCGACGCCGTGGCGACCGTGCTGTCCGATGTCAACGTCGACGCAGTCGTCGCGCTGCACGTGCCGCGCCCCATCATCGGCGCCGTCGAGGCGGCGCAGGCGGTTGCGACCGTCGCGCGCGACGCCCCCAAGCCGGTGCTCGGCGCGTGGCTCGGCGCGATCGACAGGCCGCCGGTGAAGGAGGCGCTGGACGCCGGGCACGTCGCCAATTTCTACACGCCGGAGAACGCCGTCGATGCGTTCGCCTTCCTCGCGGCGTATCGCCGCAACCAGGAGTGGCTGCTGGAGGTGCCGTCCTCGCGGCTCGATCCGTCGCCGCCGGACCTGCGCGCGGCCGAGGAGGTGCGCAAGGCGGCACGCGACACGCTGCTGCCGCCGAACGAGGCGCACAAGCTGCTTGCTGCATTCGGCGTCGAATCCGCGCCAACGCGCGTCGCGCGAACCCTGCCACAGGCGCAAGCGGCCGCGCGCGCGCTGGGCTATCCGGTCACGCTCGCGCTCGACACGGGTCACGGGCCGATCGAACGCGCGGGTCTTGCGCACGGGCGTGCGCTCGCGCGTGCGTGGCGCGACCTCGCGGCGTTGCGTCCCGCGCGCACGACTGCACGCGTCGCCGTGCAGCGCTGCCCGCCCGCCAGCGTGGCCGGTGCTTGCGCCATATCGATCACGACGGACGACGTGTTCGGGCCGATCGTCTCCGCTGGTGCGAGCACGCGCGGCGTGGCGGTGACGCCCGAGCGGGCGAGCATGTTGCCGCCGCTCAACCGCAGGCTGGCTTCGGATCTCCTGCGCGCTGCCCACATTGCGCCGAACGACGGGCTGGTCGAACTGGTCCTCAAGGTCTCGGCGATCGCCTGCATGCTGCCATGGGTGCGCGCGCTCGCGCTCGACCCGGTCGTGCTGCATGGAGACGAAGCCGAGGTGGCCGCCGCGCGCATTGCCGTGGACCCCGCGCGCCAGGCGCTCCCCGGCTACCGGCACATGGCGATCCACCCGTATCCGGTCGAGCTCGAAGGCACCATCACGCTTCGCGACCGCACGGTGCTTGCGGTGCGTCCCGTGCGTCCCGAGGACGCGGAGATCGAGCGCCGCTTCGTCGCGGGCCTTTCCGAGGAGACCCGCTATTACCGCTTCTTCTATCGGCTGCACGAGCTCACGCCGGCGATGATCGGCCGTTTCACGCAGGTCGACTACGACCGCGAGCTTGCGCTTCTCGCACTGACCGACGACCCACAGTCGCCCGGCGGACAGTCGATCGTCGGCATTGCGCGCTATATCGCGAACCTCGATCACGCGAGCGCCGAGTTCGCGGTCGTCGTGACCGACTCGTGGCAACGGCGGGGCGTCGCGTCGCGGCTCATGGCGGCCCTGATCGAGTGCGCCGCGCGCAAGGGCCTGCATTCGCTGCACGGCGTCGTGCTTCGCGCCAACCAGAACATGCTGCGCTTCGTGCAGCGCCTGGGTTTTGTCGTGGAGGAAGACCCTTCGGATCCCGACCAGGTCAAGGTTACGCTCGCGCTCGTGCCGGGCAATCAAACGGCCTGAGAATCATGCGGCGACCGCGCCGGAATACTTTCAGCCGCCCGCGTGTTGTACCCGTCGTCACCACAGGAGGAAAGATGAACAAGAAAAATGCAGTGGCGGCGCTCGCGCTTGCGATGCTTGCGGCGCCGGCGATGGCGCAACAGTCGAGCATGACGTTCTTCGTGACGAGCGCGAATCCCGGCAAAGGCGCGGACCTCGGCGGGCTCGAAGGCGCGGACCGCTATTGCCAGCAGCTCGCAACGGCAGCCGGCGCCGCCGCAAAGACCTGGCGAGCGTATCTCAGCACGCAGGGTCCGGGAGCGGTCAATGCCAAGGATCGCATCGGCAAGGGCCCATGGCAAAACGCGAAAGGTGCCGTCGTCGCGAAGGACGTGTCCGATCTGCACGGCGCGAACAACAATCTCAACAAGCAGACCGCGCTCACCGAGAAGGGCGAAGGCGTGAAGGGTCGCGGCGACCAGCCGAACGAGCACGACGTCCTGACGGGGACGCAGCCCGACGGCACTGCGTTCCCGGCCGGCGAAGACAAGACCTGCGGCAACTGGACGAAGGGCGGGGAAGGGTCCGCAATCGTCGGGCACCACGACCGCACGGGGCTCGACACCAGCCCGCCGGCACTGTCGTGGAACTCGTCGCACGCCACGCGCGGATGCAGCATGGACCTCCTGCGACCCACGGGCGGCGCGGGCTACTTATACTGCTTCGCGGCGAATTGATGGAGCAATCGCGCGCCGGGCGACCTACGTCCGGCGCGTAGAGCACCACGACGTCCTGGAAGCTGTGAATCGCGCCGCTGCCGATCGTCTCGACGTCGAAGTAGCGGCCCCAATGATCGCGGACGTACGCGTGCGGCGTGAAGGTGATGCCGTAGCGGAACTTCGCGCTCGTCAGGTGGCCGCGCTGCTGGATGAACGCGAGGTCACCGGCGTCGAACAGGCGCTTCGCCTTCTCGAACCCGGCCGAGTCGATGTCGAGCATGTTGTAGATGCCGGGCTCGTCGATCGCCCGCTGCATGGCACGCTCGCCGTGCGTCGTGAGAAGGAGCGTTCCGCCCGGCTTCACGATGCGCGCCATTTCCGATAGCAGGAGGTCCTGCGTCGGCTCGTCGAGGTGCGTGAACACCGAGATCGCGATGAGGAGCTCGAACGTCCGGTCCGGGTAAGCGACGGCCTCGTTGGGACGCGTGTCGAGCGCGCGGACGAAGTCGAGATTGCGGCGCACCCATTCGACGTGGCGTGCGTCGATGTCGCAGCCGTGCACTTCTCCGGGGTGCCCCTTGAAGAGGCGCGCGAGGCGGCCGCAGCCGCATCCGAAATCGAGGATCGGGCTGAAGCTTGCAAGCGGCCGTCGCAGCAGCAGCGAAAACACTTCCCAGAAATGTGCGCCGTGCGCCGCGAAGTCGCGGTCGACGGTGAGGCCGGAAACGTTCTGCATGAGCTCTTGCGGCGGGAACGGCGCCACGTACCGCGCAAGCTCGGGCCGCTCGAATGCGAGCCGGCGATTGAGCTCGGCCCACAGCGGCGGATCGATCGCGCAACCGCGGGAGTAGTCGACGATGGGCATGTTGGACCTGTGGGACGCGCCGGTGCTCGCGCGCCGTCATTCTACCAAGCGCCGCGAGCCGCTCGCGCCGGGCAAGTGATGCAGGCGCGGCGTTTACAATCCTGAGGGTGTCGACAACGCTCACGCCTGGTGCATGGCTCGGCATCGCGCTGTTCGCCGGCTACGGACTATGGCTGTGGGCATTCTTCACGCACGTCCGGCCTCGCGCGATGCGGGCGATCGCGCGTCGTTTGGGCACGAACGTCGTCGAGTCGACGGACTTCGAAGATGCCGGGACATGGCGCACCGATGACGACGCGCCGATCGCGAAGACCGGCGCGGTGCTCGCGGTCGACCTCGCACTCGCCCTGATCGGCACCGTCGGCGTCGCGGCGCTCGTCTTCGTTCCGGCGTTCATCGTCGCGGAAAGCGGCGTGCTGCTGCCGCTCGAAAGCTCGATGACGGGCCGCGCGGTCGCGCTTGCCATCCGCACGCCGAATGCGATGGCGCAGGAGGACGCGAGGGTCGCCCTGGCGATCGAGGTCGACAATGGCGGCCGCACGGACCTGCGTGCATGTCGTGCGCTGGTCGATGGCTACAGCGCACGCAACGGCTACCTGCACGGCGCGTCGCCTTGGTTCGACCTCGCGGCCGGCGCGCGGCTCGCGGCACTGGTACGTCTCGAGGCGACGCGTCCTCCTCGCGGCGATCACGACGTGCGGATCAAGGTCGAGTGCGCGAACGAGCGGCTGGCGGTGGGCAATGTGACTGTCACGGTGCGTTGAGGGACAGGATGCCGGCATGAACATTCAGACGAATGCGCCGGCGCCGCTCATCCTGCTGCTCGGCATCGCGTTCCTCGCCGGCGCGTGTGCGCTCGCCTACTTTTCCAGCCCCGCGACGCTCAAGGCGATGCGCACTTCGCCGTCGTCGGTCGACGTCGCGATCGAGGACCGGCTGTTCGGCGTGTGGCTCATTGCGACCGACAGGTTCACCGGCGTCCGGGCCGCGCTGTCGCTGTCGCCCCGGCCGGAAGGCTCGACTTCACGGAGGTCCACCGCCCGCTTCCTCTTCTTCGATACTCCACGGGGGCAGGTGTTCGCCGGGCCTTCGCGTCAAGTGTTCCTGCACGACCTGGATGCAATCCAGGGTTTCATCGCGGATCCTTCAAGTGTTGAGCTCGTACTCCCCGTGACCAACCAGAGCGAGGAGCTCTTTCGCTTTCTCTTCGCGCAGGCGTGCGTCCTGTTTCTGTCGCTCGTCGGCGCATTTCTCCTGTGGCTGGGGATGCGAACGCTGTTCCCTGATCCGAACGCGGGCATCGGGCCGCGCTGACCGCAACCGCCGGATTCAGGAACTCAGGCACGAGCGGTCTTGCGCCGGCCTTCGAGCGCACCCGCTGCGGCGGCTTTCAGCAGGCGCTGGAAGGTCGGGCACTGCGCGTGACTGGGTGCGCGGCACGCGGCCGCGTGCCGGAGTCCGCGGCTCATCGCGCGTAAACGCACGACCGTGCGGTCGAGCTCGTCGGCCTTCGCGGAAAGCACCTGCCTGTCGATGCGCGGCTGGCCCTTGGGCGAGAACATGCTGCCGACCTCGGCCAGCGAAAAGCCCGCGGCTTGTCCGAGCGCGATAAGGGCGAGCTGGTCCAGCACGCCAGGCGCAAACGTGCGGCGCAATCCTTCCCGGCCCGTCGAGTTGATGAGGCCCTTCTCCTCGTAGAACCGAAGCGTGGAGGCGGGCAGCCCCGACCGCCTCGCGACTTCTGCGATGTCCATCGCGTTTCCCTTGACTTCAAGTTGACTTGAACTTGTATCTTGCTTTCGAAGCGCCCCGTTCGTCAACTTGAAGGAGTCGAAATGAGCACAGTCCTGGACGTCGTCCGCGTCGTTGCGATCGGTGCGGGCGCCACTGCGCTGATGGATGCCTGGCTTGTCCTGCAGCAGCGGTTGGGAGGGAAGGCGCTCGACCTCGCACTCGTCGGGCGATGGGTCGGCAACATGCGGCGCGGCGAATTCGTGCACGCGGCGATCGCGAACGCGCCGCCCGTGCGCGGCGAACTTGCCCTCGGATGGCTCACGCACTATTTGGTCGGCATCGCCTTCGCCGCGCTGCTCGTCGCGGTTGCGGGTCCGGCGTGGCTACGCGATCCCACGCTCGCGCCCGCGCTCCTGGCAGGCGTCGTCACCGTGATCGCGCCGCTCTTCGTGATGCAGCCGGCAATGGGCGCGGGGTTCGCCGCGAGCCGGACGCCGCAGCCGGGGAAGACCCGCCTGCGCAGCGTCGTCAATCACACCGTATTCGGCGCGGGACTCTACGTCACCGCGGCCGTCATCGACGCCATCGTGCGTCTTCAACCAGCGAGGTGAATCATGATTCCAAAGAAGTACGGCTCCGTGCTGTTTGGCCTCATCCTGTCGGGACTGATGTCGTTCCTGGTCTCGGGCATTGCGACGTTTCGCGCGACGGGCTACGTCGCGAATTTCCCGGGCCTCTGGACGAGCGCCTGGCTGACCGCGTGGATGGTCGCGTTTCCCGTCGTGCTGGTGGTCGCTCCATTCGCGCGCCAGGTGGTGGAGCTCGTGATCGACAAGCGCGCACGCCAATAGCAAAACGCCCCGGAGGTCCGGGGCGTTTCGCAGTCGGAAGCAAGCGATCTATTCGCCTTCGAGGAAGCTTCGCAGCTTCTCGGAGCGCGACGGGTGGCGCAGCTTGCGCAGCGCCTTCGCCTCGATCTGGCGAATCCGCTCGCGTGTCACGTCGAACTGCTTGCCGACTTCTTCGAGCGTGTGGTCGGTGTTCATCTCGATGCCGAAGCGCATGCGCAAGCACCTTCGCCTCGCGCGGCGTCAGCGTGTCGAGGATGTCCTTGCACACGTCGCGCAACGACGCGTTGACGGCGGCATCCGACGGCGCGACCGTCGACTGGTCCTCGATGAAGTCGCCGAGATGCGAGTCGTCGTCGTCGCCGATCGGCGTCTCCATCGAGATCGGCTCCTTGCTGATCTTGAGGATCTTGCGGATCTTCTCTTCCGGCATCTCCATCTTCTCGGCGAGCGTCGCGGGATCGGGCTCCTGGCCCGTCTCCTGCAGGATCTGCCGCGAGATGCGGTTCATCTTGTTGATCGTCTCGATCATGTGCACCGGGATGCGGATGGTGCGCGCCTGGTCGGCGATCGAGCGCGTGATCGCCTGGCGGATCCACCACGTCGCATACGTCGAGAACTTGTAGCCGCGCCGGTATTCGAACTTGTCGACGGCCTTCATCAGGCCGATGTTGCCTTCCTGGATCAGGTCGAGGAACTGCAGGCCGCGGTTCGTGTACTTCTTGGCGATCGAGATCACGAGGCGCAGGTTGGCCTCGGTCATCTCGCGCTTCGCCTTGCGTGCCTTCGCCTCGCCCGTGGACATCTGCTTGTTGATCTCCTTCAGGTCCTTCAAGGGGATCATCACGCGCGCCTGCAGGTCGAGGAGCTTCTGCTGCTGCTCGACGATGGCCTGGCGGTACTTGGCGAGCTGCTCGCTGTAGTTGTGATGCGCCGACACTTCGCGGTCGATCCAGCGCAGCGACGTCTCGTTGGTCGGGAACATCTTGATGAAGTCCGGGCGCGGCATGCCGCCCTTGTGCACGACGAGGTCCTGGATCTTGCGCTCGATCTGGCGGATGTTGTCGACCTCGGTGCGCACGCTGTCGCAAAGCCGCTCGACCTGGCGCGCCGAGAAGCGGATCTGCATGAGCTCGGCCGAGATCTTGCGCTGGTACTCGAGGTACTTCGGCGCCTTGTGCCCTTCCTTCGTGCAGCACCGCGAGCATGCGCGTGTAGTGCTTGCGGATGGCGGTGAAGTGCTCCATCGCGGCGACCTTGAGGCGCTCGAGGTTCTCGCTCGCGATCGCGCCCGCGTCGCCTTCGTCGTCTTCCTCTTCGTCCGAATCGGTGTCCACGTCCTGCATCGCGGTCAGCTCTTCGTTGAAGTCCATGAGGCCGTCGACGAGGTCGTCGATCTTGAGCTCGTCCTTGGCGATGCGGTCGGACAGGTCGAGGATCTGCCCGACCGTCATCGGGACACGCGCTGATCGCCATGATCATGTGCTTCAGGCCTTCCTCGATGCGCTTGGCGATCTCGATCTCGCCCTCGCGCGTGAGGAGCTCCACGCTTCCCATCTCGCGCATGTACATGCGCACCGGGTCGGTCGTGCGGCCGAATTCGGAGTCGAGCGTCGAGGCTGCGGCTTCCGCTTCCTCCTCGACGTCCTCTGCCGGCACGGTTGCCGGCGTTTCCGCCATGAGCAGCGTGTCGGCGTCGGGCGCCTCGTCGTAGACCTGGATGCCCATGTCGCCGATCATCGAGATGACGCCCTCGATCTGCTCGGCGTCGAGGATGTCGTCGGGCAGGTGATCGTTGATCTCGGCGTACGTGAGGTAGCCGCGCTCCTTGCCGAGGACGATCAGCGTCTTCAGGCGGCGCTTGCGCGCCTCGACGTCGGCGGGCGTGAGCTCGCGCGGCGCTTCGGCGGCGTGCCTGCCGTTCTTGCCTTTCTTGGTCGCGGCGTCTTCGGCGCGGCGGCCGGCGAGCTTGGCGGCGATTTCGCTCGCGGTCGGCTTGTGGGCGGGGGCGGCGGGTTGCGCAGGCGCGGGAGCAGCGTTCTTCACGGGCACAGGAGCTTTGACGGGTGCGGGCGCCGCGTGCTTGCCGTTGACCGGCTTGACCGGCGCCTTGGCCTGCGGTTGCGGCTTGGCTTGCGGTTGCGGCTTGGCCTGCGGTTGCGGCTTGGAAACGGCCTTGGCGGAGGGCTTGGCGCGCGGCTCGACCTTCGCGACGGGCTTCTTTGTGGCTGGCTTGGCCTTCGAAACGACCTTTTTCACCGTTTTCGGTGCGCCTTTGCGCACGGCGGGCTTCGCCGACGCCGGGCGGGTCGGCTTCTTGCCCGCGGCCTTCCCAGTTTTGCCGCCTTTGCGCACAGCGGCGGCGCCCTTGGACTTTGCCTTGGGCTTGGACTTGCGGGCGGGCTTGGAGGCCTTGGTAGCCATGGTCATCCTTGTTTTCTGACGGTGCGGCGCCGGATCCGGGGGTTCAGCGCTGAAAAAGTGGGTTTTGCCTGGACGTTCGCAGCCCGTGACGACTCAAATGGGGGCTACGGAGGAAAACCTCAAATGATATCACGGCGGACCCTCCGGGACACGGCCCGCCGTCGGGTTGACCGGCAGGTCGGACGTCGACAGGCGTTGCCGCACGTAGTCGAGCTGCTGGAGGCGTCGCGCCTCCTCGCCTGCCTCGTCGCCGGCCGGCGCCGGCCGGCCGCTGCGGCGCGCCTGCTGCCACCAACGCGACAAACCATCCTTCATCTCGGATTCGAGCGCTGCGTCATCCAGGGGTTCCTCATCGAGCGCCGCCAGGATCGACGCGAAGACGTCGGCATGCGGCGTTCCGGCAAACGCCTGCAGGACGCCGGCGGTCGTGGGGGCGTCGCCGAGCGTCGCGCAATGGCGGACCAGCGCGGTCAAGGCGGCGGCGTCGGGCGACCGCTCTTCCGGTTGCGGGAATTCGAGCGTCCGGGCGAGCGACGGGAGCAGGAGAAGCCCACGAATGAACTGGCGGACGATGGACGGGGGGCGTCGCGCCGGACCGCGCGCGCGGCGGCCTCGCTGGCGACGTCCGTGCGGGCTCCGCGGGGGCGCCCAGGGACATGAGCCCGCGCAGCTCGTCGTCGGCGAGCCCGGATATTCCGGCCAGGCGCTTGCGGAGGATGGCCGAGAGCACCGGCGCCTCGATCTGCGCAAGGTACGGCCGGGCCGCGGCGACCAGCGCGGCGCGGCCTTCGGCAGACTCGGGCGGATGGCGCGAGACGAGTTCCGAGAGCAGGAACTCGGACAGGCTCACGGCCTTCGCGAGCGCCTGCTCGAAGGCCGCCTTGCCGCGGCGGCGAATGTAGTCGTCCGGGTCCTCGCCGTCGGGCAGGAACAGGAACAGGGCGTTCTTGCCGTCGCGAAGCTCGGGCAGCGTGTTCTCGAGCGCGCGCCACGCCGCCTTGCGCCCGGCGTTGTCCCCGTCGAAGCAGAACACGACGGTGTCGGTGAGGCGAAAGAGCTTCTGGGCGTGCGTGGGCGTGGTGGACGTGCCGAGCGTGGCAACCGCGTACTCGACGCCGTGCTGCGCGAGCGCCACGACGTCCATGTAGCCTTCGACGACGACCACCTTGCCGGCATCGCGAATGGCGTTTCGCGCGAGGAACAGGCCGTAGAGCTCGCGGCCCTTGGAGAAGACCGCGGTCTCCGGCGAGTTGAGGTACTTGGGCTCCCCGCTGCCCATCACGCGCCCGCCGAAGCCGATGACCCGCCCGCGGGTATCGTGGATCGGGAACATGACGCGGTCGCGGAAGCGGTCGTAGCGCTTGTCGCCATCGCCCTTGATCACGAGGCCCGCCGCTTCGAGCGCGGCGTCGTCGTACTTCGCAAACGCGGCGGCCAGCGGCTGCCAGCCTTCAGGGGCGTAGCCGATGCCGAACCGGGCGGCGACCTCGCCGGTGAGCCCGCGCGACTTGAGGTACGCGATGGCATTCGGCGCCTCGCGAAGCCGCGCGCGGTAGAACTTCGCCGCGACGAGCAGGAGCTCGGACAGGTCCGCCGCTTCCTCGCGGCGCTCCTTGTCGCCCTCGCGCTCGACGCGCGGCACCTCGAGGCCTGCGTCGCGCGCCAGGTCCTCGACGGCGTCGGGAAACGACTTGCCCGCATGCTCCATCAGGAACCCGATGGCCGTCCCGTGCGCGCCGCATCCGAAGCAGTGATAGAACTGCTTGGTGGGGCTCACCGAGAACGACGGCGTCTTCTCGCTGTGGAACGGGCAGCAGGCGACATAGTTGGCGCCTGCCTTGCGCAACGGGACGTGGCGGTCGATGACCTCGACGATATCCACCCGGGACAGGAGCGTCTGGATGAAGTCGTTGGGGATCATGGATATTGGCGGGCGAACGAGCCGCTCGCGCGACCGTTGTCACGGCGCGGCGGGACGACTCGCAACGGGGATGACCAAATTATAGGCAACCCCCGCGCGTTCGAAAGGCCGCAAAGTTCGTTCCAGTGCCCGGCCGCCTGGGCACCGGCGGTCAGCTCGCGAGCCTGGCCTTCACGCGCGCGGAAACGGCAGACATGTCGGCCCGTCCGGCGAGCTTGCCCTTGAGCTCGGCCATCACCTTGCCCATGCCGGCAGGGCCCGTCGCGCCCGTCGAGGCAATCGCCGCCGCGACCGCCGCGTCGATCGCAGCTTCGCTCAACTGCTGCGGCTGGTAGGCCTGCAGGACGTCGAGCTCCCCTTGCTCGGTGGCGACGAGGTCCATGCGGTTCCCTGCCGTGAACTGGGCGATCGAATCGCGCCGCTGCTTGACCATCTTCTCGATGACGGCCAGCACGTCGGCGTCGGGAAGCTCGCGCCGCTCGTCGACCTCGCGCTGCTTGATCGCGGCAAGCAGCAGGCGGATGGCCGACAGGCGCGCCGTGTCCCTGGCGCGCATCGCGGTCTTCATGTCCTCGGCGATTTGGCTTCTCAGCGTCATTGGCTTCCTTCCAAAGCAAAAAGGGGCGAACGCGTCGCCCCTTTCGTATACAACCGGCTACAGCCTAGAAGAGCTTCGGCGGCAGCTGCTGGCTGCGGATGCGCTTGTAGTGACGCTTCACCGCGGCGGCCTTCTTGCGCTTGCGCTCGGCGGTCGGCTTCTCGTAGAACTCGCGGGCGCGCAATTCGGTCAGGAGCCCCGTCTTTTCGATGGTGCGCTTGAAACGGCGAAGCGCGGCCTCGAAGGGCTCGTTTTCGCGGACACGTACACTCGGCATCGGCTGCTCTTGCGTAAAGTTGAATGGGTAACCCGAAATATTACCCCAGCCACTGGAGGCTGGCAAGGCCCCTGTATATTCCCCGCAATGCGCGTCCTGGGCATCGAAACCTCGTGCGACGAGACCGGCGTCGCGGTGTTCGACACCGAGGCGGGGCTCCTCGCGCACGCGCTGCACTCGCAGGTCGCCATGCACCAGGCGTACGGCGGGGTGGTGCCCGAGCTCGCTTCCCGCGACCACGTCCGGCGCACCGTGCCGCTGATCGAGCGCGTGCTGTCCGACGCGGGCCTGGCACGCCACGACCTCCACGCCGTCGCCTACACGCAAGGCCCCGGCCTCGCCGGCGCGCTGCTTGTCGGCGCCAGCATCGCCAGCGCATTGGCGTACGCGCTGCGCATTCCCGTCGTGCCCGTCCATCACCTCGAAGGGCACTTGCTGTCGCCGCTGCTCGAAACGCCACGGCCCGACTTTCCCTTCGTGGCGCTGCTGGTGTCCGGAGGGCACAGCCAGCTCTTCGACGTCACCGGCGTCGGCGAATATCGGCTGCTCGGCGACTCGCAGGACGATGCGGCAGGCGAAGCGTTCGACAAGACCGCGAAGCTCCTCGGGCTGCCGTATCCCGGCGGTCCGGCGCTTGCGCGTCTCGCCGAGGCCGGAACGAAGGACGCCGTCCGCCTTCCGCGTCCGATGCTCGCGTCGGGCAATCTCGACTTCAGCTTTTCAGGACTCAAGACCGCCGTGCTGACGCTCGCGCGCAAGGAAGCGGGCGGTGCGGCCCCCGCGACCCTGCCCGAGTCGCGCAAGGCGGACATCGCGCTCGAGATCCAGTCCGCGATCGTCGACGTGCTCGTTGCCAAATCGCTCGCGGCATTGCGCGCGACGTCGCGCAGCCGCCTCGTCGTCGCCGGGGGCGTCGGCGCGAATCGTGCGCTGCGCGAACGGCTGGTCGCGGCCGTCCCGCAGGTCTACTTTCCGGATCTCGCGTTCTGCACGGACAACGGCGCGATGATCGCGCTCGCCGGCGCGATGCGCCTGTCGCACGGCGCCGTCGGCCCGCATGCGTTCGAGGTGCGGCCGCGATGGGAGCTCGCGTCCCTCACCCCAGGAAGCTCAGCACGCGCTGCGTGAACTCGCCGGGCGTCTCGATGGGGAACGAATGCGCGGCGCCTTCGATCGGCGCGAACGTCGCATGCGGGATCGATTTGGCGAACGCGGCCGCATCCTCGATGCGGAATACGAGGTCACGGGTCCCGGCCATGACGAGCGTGCGCGCCGCGATCGACGACAGCTGTGCGCGCACGTCGAAACCGGCGATCGCACGAACCTGGTTGGCGAGCGCCTGCGGCGTCTGCTGATACGGATACGCGGCCGCGAGCTGCACCAGCACGTCGAGGCTCGCCGGCTTGTCGAAGAACGCGGGCGACAGCACCCAGAAGAACAGGTTGCGAAACCACAGCGCCCGGTCGACGACGGGAAACAACGCGGACCAGGCGGCGAAGAGCGCGTTGTCGCGCGGCGTGGGGCACGGCGATGTCGCCGCGAGCACGAGCCGCTCGATGCGCCCGCCATGGCGGATGGCAACGTCCTGCGCGATCAGGCCGCCCATCGAGTGGCCCGCCATCGAGAACGTCGCGAGGCCGAGGTGATCGGCGAGCGCGATGCAGTCGTCGGCCATCGCGCGAATGCTCGTCGCGGCGTCGAGCGGCGTCGTGCGGCCCGACGCCGCGATTGTCGGGCATCACCACGTCGTAGCGCGCGGCGAGCGCATCGACCGACGGCGCCCAGAACGCGTTGTCGGCGGCGAGCCCGGCGACGAGCATCAGCGGCCGTCCCCGGCCCTTGCGCTCGTAGTGCGTGTCGATGCCGTCGTGCGTGGAAGGACGGCATCGCTAGCGTCCTATGGTGCTTTCCTTGCCGGCGAAGAGCTTCTCGATGTTCGCGCGATGCCGCCAGAACAGGAGCAGCGCGATCGCGACCATCGCCCAGGCGAGCAAGCCGTTGCCGAATACGTAGAACGCTCCGAGCGGCAGCAGCACGGCCGCGGTCAGCGCGGCGAGCGAGCTGATCTTCAAGCCGAAGGCGACGATGGCCCACACGACGACAAGCGTGAGCCCGAGGGGCCAGTGCAGCGCGAACACGATGCCTGCCGTCGTCGATACGCCCTTGCCGCCTTTGAAGCGATGGAACACGGGATAGAGATGACCGACGAACACCGCGAGCGCGGCGGCGGGCACGACCCACTCGGGCGCACCGACGCGCGATGCCACGACCTGCGCCAGGAACACGCCGAGCCATCCCTTGACGGCGTCGCCTGCAAGGGTCAGCGCCGCGGCGGCCTTGTTGCCCGTGCGCAGCACGTTGGTGGCGCCCGGATTGCCCGAGCCGTAGTCGTGCGGATCCGGCAAGCCCATCGCCCGGCTCACGACCACTGCAAACGAGACGGAGCCGATGAGATACGCGCCGACGACGATGAGGATCGAGGTAAGCACGGTCGCTTTCTTGTACTCGCGCGAAGGTAAACTATCTTAAACCATGAACCGCATCTTCATTCACGACCTTCGCGTCGAGGCGCGCATCGGCGTCTACGACTGGGAGCGGCACCTGCCGCAAACGGTGCGGCTCGACATCGAGCTCGACGCGCCCTCGGAGCTGCCGTTCCACTCCGGCAAGATCGCCGACGCGCTCGATTACGCGAAGATCGTGCAGCGACTCAAGGCGTTCGCCAAGGATGCGCCGCCGCCGCTGCTCGAGCGTTTCGCGGAGAAGATCGCGCAGATCGTGATCGGCGAATTCGGTGCGCCGCGGGTGAAGGTGCGCGTCGCGAAGCTCGGCGCCATCGCCGCCGTGCGCGAGATCGGCGTGGAGATCGAGCGGACTAGGCCGTAACGTCGACGAGCGTCGGCTTCAGCACGCGCACGAGGTCGTCGGGCTTCATGCCGACGAGATAGCCGCGCTTGCCGCCGTTGACGTACACGTACGGGAGCCCGGCGATGGTGCGCTGCATGTACACGGGCATCGTCCTGCGCGTGCCGAACGGGCTCGTGCCGCCGACCTGGTAGCCGGAGTGACGGTCCGCCGTCACCGGATCGCAGGCCGTGATCGCCTTGACGCCGAGATGCCGCGCCAGGTTCTTCGTCGACACTTCCCGATCGCCGTGCATGAGCACGATCATGGGCTTGCGCGCGTCGTCTTCCATGACGAGCGTCTTGATCACCGCGTGCTCGTCGACGCCGAGCTCGCGCGCGGAGACCGCCGTGCCGCCGCGCTCCTCGTACTCGTAGGGATGATGCGTGAAGTCCACCTCGTGCTCGCGCAGCACGCGCACGGCGGCGGTGACGGGATGCTTGTCCTTCATTCCCCGGCGTAGGCGACCATCGGCACCGACCACGGCTCGGGCCAGTGGATGCCGAAGGGCAGGTAGGGCTCGGATGCGATGCGCACGCGCGCAAAACCCGCATGCAGGAACTCGCGCGTGAGATCGCCCTGCGAGAACAAGCCGCATCTCGAGCGTCGACCCGGGGCCGCCGTGGAAGACGAGGTCGGTGAACGTCTGCACCTCGCCGTCGCGCGTGCGGTTCTGCAGCGTCCACGTGCCGTCGCGCTCCTCGATCGTCCACTCGAACAGGTCGGGGAAGTGCTCCTTCGTATGTCCTTCCGGCACGAAGGGCACGGTGAAGATGAGCTTGCCGCCCGGCTTCAGCATGCGGCGCGCGTTGACGAACGCGCGCGACACGGGCGGGGTCACGTGCTCGAACACGTCGCTCGCGACGATGAAGTCGTAGCGGCCGACGTGCGCGTCGTCGACGTCGGTGATGTCGAGCCGCGGCTCCATGTGATAGAACGTGTTGGCGTAGCTGAACTTGTGCGACAGCGGCTTCGCATAGGCCTCGGCGTCCGACAGGCCGATGCCCTCGATCGCCTTGTTCTCGGCGAAGTCGGGCAGCGCGATCGCGCGTCCCAGGACCTCGCGGGTCACGAGATAGCCCATCGCGCGAAAGCGCACGTTCGATCCGCAGTGCGTGCAGGTCAGCGCCTCGCGCGAGAGCTGCGCGAGCGTCCCCGCGTTGGGCGTGCCGCACAGGTTGCAGATGAAAGGAATGCGCGCGCCCGGGCGGATCTTCGCGGGGTCGCCGCCGTTGCCGTCGCGCCAACGTCGGCGTGCGAGCATGCCGAGCATGCGGCGATGCGCGAAGAGCTGCGCTTTGCGCAGCATGCTGCGCGGAGGGAGGTCGGGATTGCGGATCGCTCACGCGCGAATTTTACTCAACCTCTAGGGTGGTGTTGTGCATGCAGCTGCTTCAGCCGCTCGCGGGCGACGTGCGTATAGATCGTCGTCGTCGTGATGTCGGCGTGGCCGAGCAGGAGCTGGACGACGCGCAGGTCGGCGCCGTGGTTCAGGAGATGCGTCGCGAAGGCGTGACGCAGCACGTGCGGCGACAGCGCCGCTTGCGCGATGCCGGCGCGCGACGCGTAGCGCTTCACGAGCAGCCAGAAACCCTGGCGGGTGAGCGGGCCATGACGTCCGGTGAGGAAGAGGTGATCGGATTTCGCGGTGCCAAGCAGCTCGACGCGCGCCGACTTGCGGTATCGCTCAATCCACGATGCGGCTTCGTCGCCGAGCGGCACGAGGCGCTCCTTGCTTCCTTTGCCGACGACCCGCACGACGCCCACGTCGAGCGACACCTGCGCGATCGTGAGGCCGACGAGCTCGGAGACGCGCAGGCCGGTCGCGTACAGCGTCTCGAGCATCGCGCGGTCGCGCAGCCCGAGCGTCGTGGAGACGTCGGGTGCGTTCAACAGCGCTTCCACCTGCTTTTCCGACAGGAGCTTCGGCAGGCGCCGCGGCTTGCGGGGCGCGCGCACGCGCAGCGTCGGGTCCTCGCGCACCAGTGCACGCTCCAGTTGCAGCCGGTAGAAGCGCTTGACTGCCGACAGCCGCCGCGCAACGGAAGTCGCCTTCGCCTTCTTGTGGAACTGATCGGCGAGCCAGCCTTCGACGTCGGCGCGCGTGGCAGTGAGCAGTCCGCGCTTGCCGAGCCACGCGGACCACGCGGCCAGATCGCGGCGATAGCTTGCGAGCGACGTCGCGGCCAGTCCGTCTGCGAGCCAGAGCTGATCGCAGAACACGTCGATGAGCTCGGGATCTGTGCTCACATTCCGAATCGGTACCCCTCGTGCGTCAGGAGCCAGCGCTTGATCGCGATGGGATCGCCGCTCTCCGCATTCATGAACCCGCCCATCGATCCCATCGCGCCGACGACGCGATGACACGGCACGATGAGCGCGATGCGGTTGGCGCCGCACGCCTGCCCGATCGCGCGCGGCGCGCTGCGCACCATGCGCGCGACCTCGCCGTACGTGCGCGACTCGCCTACGCGGGATCCCGGAAAGCGCGGCCCACACACGCTGCTGAAACGGCGTTCCGCCCGTTGCGAGCGGCACCGTGAAGCGGAACTGCGGGATCCTCGAGATAGCGCGCAAGCTCGCGCGCGGCGATCTCGCTTACCTTGTCCGACGGTGCCTGTGCGCGCTCGCTCGCCGGCAGGTACGCGAGCCGCGTGATCGCCCGGCCGTCGCTTCGGATGCCGAGCATCGCGAACGGCGCACGAACCTTTGCGCTCCACTCCACGCTCAACCCATCTTCATCTGCCGCGGCAGGAACGTGATGAGGTCGGGCCAGAACCAGATCGTCAGCACGGCGATGACCATCAGCAGGAACATCGGGATCGTGTGCCGCGCGATCCAGGTGATCTGCTTGCCGGTCATGCCCTGCAGCACGAAGAGATTGAAGCCGACCGGCGGCGTGATCTGCGCCATCTCCACGACGAGCACGATGAAGATGCCGAACCACAGGAGGTCGATGCCGGCCTTCTCGACGGTGGGCAGGATGACGCCCATCGTGAGCACCACCATCGAGATGCCGTCGAGGAAGCAGCCGAGGACGATGTAGAAGAGCGTGAGCGCGACGACGAGCCCGAACGGCGAGAGGCCGAGCGAGCCGATCCATTCCGCGAGATGGCGCGGCAGTCCGATGTAGCCCATCGACAGCGTCAGGAATGCAGCGCCCGCGAGGATCAGCGCGATCATGCAGTAAAGCCGCGTCGCGCCCATGAGGCTGTCCATGAACGTCTTGCGGGTGAGCGATCCCTGCAGCGCGGAGATGACCAGCGAGCCGATCACGCCGAACGCCGCCGCCTCCGTGGCGGTCGCGACGCCGACGTAGATCGATCCCAGCACGACCAGGATGAGCACCATCACCGGAATGAGATGGCGCGATGCGAAGAGCTTCTGCGTGAACGTCGTGCGCTCGGTGATGGCCGGCACCTTGCCGGGATGGAGGAGCGCCCATCCAACGATGTAGCCGGAGAACAGGACCGCGAGCAGGATGCCCGGGATCACGCCCGCGATGAAGAGCTGCGCGATCGACACGTTCGCGGTGACGCCGTACACGATCATGATGATCGACGGCGGAATCAGGAGGCCGAGGGTGCCGGCGCCGGCGAGCGTGCCGATGGTGATGCCCTCGGGATAGCCGCGCGCGCGAAGCTCGGGCAGCGTCATCTTGCCGATCGTTGCGCACGTCGCGGCGGACGATCCGGACACCGCCGCGAAGATCGTGCAGCCGATGATGTTGGTGTGCAGCAGCCGTCCCGGCACGCGCTCGAGCCAGGGGGCGAGGCCGCGGAACATGTCCTCGGACAATCGCGTTCGAAAGAGGATCTCGCCCATCCACACGAAGAGCGGCAGCGCCGTCAACGTCCACGACGACGCGGTGCCCCAGATCGTGACGGCCATCGCGTCGCCCGCCGGCCGCGACGAGAAGAGCTCCATGCCGATCCACGCCACGCCCGCAAGCGCGAGCCCGATCCACACGCCGCTGCCGAGCAGCGCGAACAGCGCGACGATCAGCAGGGTGGTGACCGCCGCGTCATTCATTGCGCAGCGCCTCGGACGGCACGACGACCTTGCGCTCGCCGCGGATCTCGAGCACCAGCTCGTCGACGAGCGCGATCGCGAAGATCACGGTGCCCACGGCCATGGTCAACTGCGGGATCCAGAGCGGCGTCGCGTCGTTCGCGGTGGAGATGTCGTGGAAGTCGAACGACTGCCACGCGAGCCGCGTGCTGTACCACGCGAACAACATCGCGAGGACGGCGCCGGCGGCGAACGTCCACAGCGTCGAGCGCGCGATGCGCGGTGCCGGTGAGACGCTCGAGGATCAGCGTGACGCGGATGTGCTCGCCGCGCTTCAGCGTGTGCGCGAGCGCGAGGAACCCCGCGCCGGCCATGCAGTAGCCGGCATAGGCGTCGGTGCCCGGCACGTGGAAGTCGAGCAGGCGCCCGGCGATGCCGAGGAGCACCATCGCGAGCGTGCCCATCAAGAACAACGCCGCCAGGAACCCGGCGGCGTTGTACGAGGCGTCGAGGGCGCGGCGCACGCTATTGCTGGTTGCGGTAGGCCTCGATCACTTTCTTGCCTTCGTCACCCGCCTTGCGCTGCCATTCGGCGAGCATGACGTTGCCGACGCGGCGAAGGTCCGCGGTCAGCTGGTCCGACGGCTTGATGATGGTCATGCCGTTCTTCTTCAGCTGCTCGACGTACCAGCCGTTCTTCTCCTCCGACAGCTTCCATCCGCGCGCCTCGGCGTCGGCCGCCGCCTTGAGCGAGCGCCTGCTGCGTCGGCTTGTCGAGCGCTTCGAAGGCCTTCAGGTTGACGATCACGGCGTTCTTGGGCAGCCAGGCCTGCGTGTCGTACCAGTTCTTGATGTGCTCGTACGTCTTCGAGTCGTAGCCGGTGGCGCCGGACGACATGTACGAGTCGATCACGCCCGTCGCGAGCGCCTGCGAGACTTCGGCCGCCTGCACGGTGACCGGCTGCGCGCCGACGAGCTCGGCGATCTTCGACGTGGCCGGGCTGTACGCACGCCACTTGAGGCCCTTCATGTCGGCCACCGAGCCGAGCGTGCGCTTGGTGTAGATGCCCTGCGGCGGCCACGGCACCGCGTACAGGAGCTTCATGCCCTGCTTCGCGAGCTTGTCGTCGAGCGCCTTGCGCGACGCCTTGTAGAGCTTCAGCGACTCGCCGTACGACGTGGCGAGGAACGGAATGCCGTCGATGCCGTAGAGCGGGTCCTCGTTTTCGAAGTTGACGAGCAGGATCTCCCCCGCCTGTGCCTGGCCGCCCTGCACGGCGCGCTTGATCTCCGGCGCCTTGAACAGCGACGCGTTGGGGTGCACCTGGATCTTGAGCTTGCCGCCCGTCGCCTTGTCCACGTCGCCGACGAACTGCTGGATGTTCTCGGTATGGAAATTGTTCGCCGGGTACGCGGTGGGCAGGTCCCACTTGGTCTGCGCGCCGATGGGCGACGCGAACGCGAAGCCGATCGCGGCGGCGGCAAGAAGGCGTTTCATCAAGTATCTCCTCGTAGGGGCGGTGCGCCCGCGTTTTTACCACAAATCGTGACGGGCGTGACGGCGCGACGACCCCGCGATCCCGCGATAGAACCAGCCGAGAAGCTGGGCCGCGTCGAAGACGGGCAGCTCCGTCGCAGCCACCACGGCGTCGCGATAAGGCGGCATGTTGGCGCACTCGAGCACGATCGCACCGACATCCTGATGATGCGCCACCAGATGGCGCGATGCGTCGACGACGTCCGCCGCCATCTTCGTGGTGTCGAGGTGCGTGGCGCCGTGCCGGATCATGTGAGCGAAGCAGCCGGACGGATCGACGCCTTCGACCGGTGTATACGCCGTGGCGCCCGCGGCCTCGAGAAGCGCAGGCGTCAACGCCGCCGCCGAGTACGTGACGACGCCGACCTTGCGATGCGCCGGCAGCATGCGGGCGACAAGGGGGACGAGGAAGAGCGACGAGGTCAGCACCGGCACCGAGAGCTCGTGCGCCAGTTCGCGCTGCCAGCGCGCGAGGAAGCCGCACGTCGTGGCGATGCCGACGCAGCCTTCCTCGATCAGGCCCTCGGCCGCGCGCACGAAGTGCGGCAGCGCCGCGTCGCTCCCCAGATGGACGACATGTTCCGGATCTGCGCCCTGCACCGTGGCGTACTTCACCGGGAAGTCGAATGTCGCGGGGCATCCGACGTCGCCGCGAATGCGTGGAAACGACGTGTCGAGAGTGAGGATGCCGAGCATGGCCTTATGATTGCACAGTCGCGCCCTCGGGCAGCGAGCAATGCATCTACGCGGATGTGAGGGGACATGAGCTGGCAATTCTGGATCGACCGCGGCGGCACGTTCACCGACATCGTGGCGCGCCGTCCCGACGGCACGCTCGCGACGCACAAGCTCCTGTCGGAGAATTCCGAACGTTACGAGGATGCGGCGGTGCACGGCATCCGCGAGATGCTCGGCGTGCGACCGGGCGACGCGATTCCCGACGGCACGATCGATGCCGTGAAAATGGGCACGACCGTCGCCACCAACGCTTTGCTCGAGCGCAAGGGCGAGCGAACGGCGTTGGTGATCACGCGCGGATTCGGCGATGCGCTGCGCATTGGATACCAGCATCGTCCGAAACTGTTCGTGCGCCGCATCGAATTGCCGTCGATGCTCTACGAGCGCGTGATCGAGGTCGGTGAGAGGGTCGGCGCGCGCGGCGAGGTCGTCGAACCGCTCGACGAAGCATCGGCGGCGCGAGACTTGCGTGCCGCGCACGGCGACGGCATTCGCGCCGTCGCGATCGTGCTGATGCACGGCTACCGATTCCCGCAGCACGAGCAGGCGCTCGCGCGCATCGCGCGCGACATCGGGTTCGCGCAAGTGTCCGTGTCGCACGAGGTGAGCCCGCTCATGAAGCTCGTCTCGCGCGGCGACACGACGGTCGTCGATGCGTACCTGTCGCCGATCCTGCGCCGTTACGTCGACCGCGTCGAGCGCGCGCTCACCGGCGGTCGCGCCACCGGCATGCGGCTGCAGTTCATGCAATCGAGCGGCGGCCTCACCGACGCACATCGGTTCCAGGGCAAGGACGCGATCCTGTCGGGGCCCGCAGGCGGCATCGTCGGAGCGGTCGAGGTGTCGCGGCTCGCGGGCTTCGACCGGATCATCGGCTTCGACATGGGCGGGACCTCGACGGACGTCACGCACTGGGCCGGCGAGTACGAGCGCGCGTTCGTCACCGAGGTTGCGGGCGTGCGGCTGCGCGCGCCGATGATGAAGATCCACACCGTGGCGGCAGGCGGAGGTTCCATCTGCACGTTCGACGGCGCGCGATTCCGCGTGGGGCCGGAGTCCGCGGGCGCCAATCCGGGCCCGGCGGCGTATCGGCGGGGCGGTCCGCTCGCGGTGACGGACTGCAACGTGATGGTCGGCAAGATCGACCCTTCGTTGTTCCCGCGGGTGTTCGGCACGACCGGGGACCAGCCGCTCGACGCCGACGCGGTCCGTGCCAAGTTCGCGCAGCTCGCCTCGGACGTTCACGCCGCGACCGGCGTGCGTCGAACGCCCGAGGAAGTCGCCGACGGCTTCCTCAAGATCGCGGTCGAGAACATGGCCAACGCGATCAAGCACATCTCGGTGCAGCGCGGCTACGACGTCACCGAATACACGCTGTGCTGCTTCGGCGGCGCCGCCGGGCAGCACGCGTGCCTCGTCGCCGACGCGCTCGGCATGACGCGCGTATTCATCCATCCGCTGGCCGGCGTGCTGTCCGCGTACGGCATGGGACTGGCCGACGTGCGCGCGCTGCGGCAGGAGGCCGTCGAGGCGGTGCTCACGCAGGACGCGCTCGACGCGACCGGCGACGCCTTCACGCGACTTTCGACGGCCGCGACCGACGAAGTGCGGGCGCAGGGAATCGAAAGCGGCCGCATCGCATGCAGCCACACGCTCCACGTCAAGTACGACGGCACGGACACGACGCTGGAGCTTCCGCGGCACGCGAGCGTCGCGCCGATCGCCGAGGAATTCGAGCGCCGCTACGGCCAGCGCTACGGATTCCTGATGCCCGGCAAGGCGCTGGTGATCGAGGCCGTCGCCGTCGAGGCCGTCGGCCGCAACGCAAGCGCGGAATCGTTGGCGCCCTCGTTCGCGCCCCGCGACGGACCGCTCGTGCCGATCAGGTCCAATCGCGTGTACACGGGCGGCGCATTCCACGACGCGCACGTGTACGACCGCGATGCGCTTCGGCCCGGCGACACGATCGACGGCCCCGCGATCGTGCGCGAGCAGAACGCCACCACGGTCGTCGAGCCCGGATGGCGCGCGACGCTGTCGCCGCGCGACCACATCGTGCTCACACGCATCGAAGCGGCGCAGCGCACGCACGCCATCGGCACGACCGCCGATCCCGTGCTGCTCGAAGTGTTCAACAACCTCTTCATGGCGATCGCCGAGCAGATGGGCGTGACGCTCGCGAACACGGCGTACTCGGTCAACATCAAGGAGCGGCTCGACTTTTCGTGCGCGCTGTTCGACGCCGGCGGCAGCCTCATCGCCAACGCGCCGCACATGCCGGTGCACCTGGGATCGATGGGCGAGTCGGTCAAGACGGTGATCGACGGGCGCAGGGGGACCATGCGGCCCGGCGACGTGTTCGTGCTGAACGCGCCGTACAACGGCGGCACGCATCTCCCCGACGTGACGGTGATCGCGCCGGTGTTTCTCGCATCAGGGATCGGGGATCAGGAATCAGGGATCAACAGCCCCGAGTTTTTCGTCGCCTCGCGGGGTCATCACGCCGACATCGGCGGCATCACGCCGGGCTCCATGCCGCCCGACTCCACGCACGTCGAGGAGGAAGGCGTCCTGCTCGACAACGTGCAGCTCGTCGCCGAGGGCCGGTTCCTCGAAACGGAGATGCGCGCCATCCTCGGCGGCGGCCGCTATCCGTCGCGCAACGTCGAGCAGAACCTCGCCGACCTTCGCGCGCAGGTCGCCGCGTGTGCCAAGGGCGCTGCCGAGCTCCGCAAGATGGTCGCGCACTTCGGGCTGCCGGTGGTGCGCGCGTACATGCAGCACGTGCAGGACAACGCGGAGGAAGCGGTGCGCCGCGTGCTGGACGTCCTGGCCGACGGCGAGTTCGAGTACGAGATGGACAGCGGGGCGCGCATCGCCGTGTGCATCCGCATCGACCGCGCGAAGCGCGAGGCCGTGATCGACTTCACGGGGACGAGTGCGCAGCAGCCGACGAACTTCAACGCGCCGTCGGCCGTGTGCAAGGCCGCGGTGCTGTACGTGTTCCGCACGCTCGTCGACGACGAGATCCCGATGAACGCGGGGTGTCTCAAGCCGTTGCGCATCGTCATCCCGGAGGGATCGATGCTCGCGCCGCGCTACCCCGCGGCCGTCGTGGCCGGCAACGTCGAGACTTCGCAGGTCGTCACCGACACGCTGTACGGCGCGCTTGGCGCGCTGGCCGGCTCGCAAGGCACGATGAACAACTTCACGTTCGGCAACGCGACCTACCAGTACTACGAGACGATCGCGGGTGGCGCGGGCGCGGGTCCCGGATTTCGACGGCGCGAGCGCGGTGCAGACGCACATGACCAACTCGCGGCTGACCGACCCGGAGGTGCTCGAATGGCGCTTTCCCGTGCGGCTGGTTGCGTTCGAGATCCGCCACGGCAGCGGAGGCGCCGGCGCACATCGCGGCGGAGACGGCGTGCGGCGTCGCGTGCGCTTCCTGGAAGCGATGACCGCGGTCATGCTCGCCAACCGCCGGCGCGTCGCGCCGTTCGGCGTCGCGGGCGGCGCGCCGGGTGCCACGGGCCGCAACTGGGTCGAGCGTGCCGATGGGAGCGTCGAGACGTTCGGCGCGACCGCGAAGGTCGACATGCAGCCGGGCGACACGTTCGTCATCGAGACACCGGGCGGAGGAGGATTCGGCTCGTTGTCCTCTATATAATGTCGGCCCTTCGGAGGAACTGAACATGGCCTCGATCTACGACTTCACGGTGAAGGACATCCACGGCAAGCCGGTCAAGCTCGACCGTTACCGCGGCAAGGTCCTGCTCATCGTCAACACCGCGAGCGAGTGCGGCTTCACGCCGCAGTACAAGGGCCTCGAGGCGGTGTACGAGAAGCTGCACGACAAGGGGCTCGAGGTCCTGGGCTTCCCGTGCAACCAGTTCGGCGGCCAGGAGCCCGGCGGCGAGAAGGAGATCGCGCAGTTCTGCGAGCTCAACTTCGGCGTGACGTTTCCGATGTTCGCGAAGGTGGACGTCAACGGCGACGGCGCAGCACCGCTGTACAAATTCCTGAAGGCCGAGAAGCCGGGGCTGCTCGGCAGCGAAGCGATCAAGTGGAACTTCACGAAGTTCCTGGTCGACCGGGACGGCAACGTCGTCAAGCGCTACGCGCCCAACGACACGCCGGAGTCCATCGCCAAGGACATCGAGAAGGCGCTCTGATGGTCTTGTTTCGCATCGCGGCCGCGCTCGCCGCGGTGGCGCTCGTCGTGCGCCAACGCTGCCGCACAGCCGGACCCGAACAAGGTGCTGCGTGTCGCGTTTTTGCAACCCGAAACCGGATTCGACCCGCAGGCCACGTCCGATCTGTACTCGAACACCGTCAATCGCGCGGTCTTCGACGCGCCGTTCCGCTACGACTACCTCGCCCGGCCTTACAAGGCGATACCGAACACGACCGTCGCGCTGCCCGAGCCGTCGAAGGACGGCAAGGAGTGGACGATTCGCGTCAAGCCCGGCATCTACTTCAGCGACGATCCGGTCTTCAAGGGAGCGAAGCGCGAGCTCACCGCGGCGGATTACGCGTACTCCTGGAAGCGCGTCGTCGATCCGAAGATGCGTTCGCCGAACCTCGAGACGTTCGACGGGCGCTTCGTGGGCATGGACAAGCTCGTCGCGAAGGCCAAGGAAAGCGGCAAGTTCGATTACGACGCGCCGGTCGAGGGCATCCAGGTCGTCGATCGATACACGCTGAAGCTCAAGCTGACGGCGCCGTGGTGGGACATCGTGACGGACCTGACGAGCATCGGCGCAGCCGCCGTTGCCCGCGAAGTGGTCGAGGCGTACGGCGATGCGAGCGGATGGACGATGGCCAATCCGGTCGGCACGGGACCCTACCGCGTCAAGGAGTGGCGGCGGGGACAGAAGATCGTGCTCGAGGCGAATCCCAACTTCAGGGAGGTGCGCTATCCCGAGAGCAGCGATCCCGCCGACAAGGCCATCGTCGCGAAATTCAAGGGCAGGCGCATTCCGCTGATCGGCACGATCGACATCTCGATCATCGAGGAAGCGAATCCGCGCCTGCAGGCCTTCGAGCGCGCGCAGCTCGACTATGTCGAGGTTCCGGTGGACCTCGTGGCCAACGTGCTCGAGCCCTCCAACACGCTGAAGCCGCGATTCCGGGAGGCCGGCGTCACGCAACACCGCATCATCATTCCCGGCATCACGTACACGTGGTTCAACATGGAGGATCCCGTCGTCGGCGGCTATGCCAAGGAGAAGATCGCGCTTCGTCGCGCCATCGGCATGGCCTACAACGTGGACGAGGAAGTGCGCCTCGTGCGGCAAGGGCAGGCGGTGTGGGCGTCGCAGATCGTGCCGCCGGGCGTGACCGGGCACGATCCCGCGTTCGTCGGGAACACGAAGTACGACCCGGAAGGTGCGAAGTCCCTGCTCGACAAGTTCGGGTACGTCGATCGCGACAAGGACGGCTGGCGCGACCTGCCCGACGGCAGGCCGCTCGTATTGAAGAAGGGCACGGCACCCTCAGCGCTCGAGCGGCAGTACGACGAGCTGTGGAAGCGCAACATGACGGCGGTCGGCATCAGGATCGAGTTCGTCACGCAGAAGTGGCCCGATCTCCTCAAGATGTCGCGCCTCGGGCAGATGCAGATGTGGCAGCTCGGCAATCGCGCGACGAGCACCGACGGCTACGGCTACCTCGGATTGCTGTACGGCGGCAACGCGGGGCTGGCCAACCTGTCGCGCTTCAAGCAGGCGGACTACGACCGGCTGTACGAGCAAAGCAAGCTGATTCCCGACGGACCGGAACGCGCGAAGCTCGTGCGGCAGATGTCGGAGATCGTCGCCGCGTACGCACCGTGGAAGATCAACGCGTACCGCTACGAGAACATCCTCGTGTACCCGTGGGTCGAGGGCTTCAAGATCCATGCGTTCAACTTCAACCCATGGCAATTCCTCGACATCGATACGAAGATGGCCAGGAAGCCCGTCCAGTGACGTGATGAATTTCTTCGCATTCCTGCTCGCGGCGTTTTGCGTCGCGCCCTTGCCTGCGTATGCGCAGGCCGACCCCGCCAAGGTCCTGCACGTCGTGTTCCGCACGGCGGAGACGGGCTTCGACCCGCAGGCCGTGTCCGACCTCTATTCCAACTACGTCAACCGTGCGATCTTCGAGCCGCCGTTCCGCTACGACTTTCGCGCGCGTCCGCACAAGGTCGTGCCCAACACGACGGTCGCGCTGCCCGAAGGCAACAAGGACGGCACCGAGTGGACGATCCGCGTCAAGCCGGGCATCTACTTCAGCGACGATCCCGCGTTCAAGGGCAACAAGCGCGAGCTTACCGCGGCGGACTATGCGTACACCTTCAAGCGCACGCTCGACCCTGCGATGCGCTCGCCGGCGCTCGAGATCTTCGACGGGCGCATCGTGGGCATGGACAAGGTCCTTGCCAAGGCCAAGGAGGCGGGCAAGTTCGACTACGACGCGCCCATCGAGGGGCTCCAGGTCGTCGACAAGTACACGTTGAAGGTCAAGCTCACGTATCCGTGGTGGGACATCGCGGTCGACCTGACCAGCAGCTCGGTTGGCGCGGTGGCGCGTGAGGTAGTCGAAGCGTACCGCGACGGGGCCGGCCGGATCATGGCCAATCCCGTCGGCACCGGACCGTACAGGCTCAAGGAGTGGCGACGCGGACAGCGGATCGTGCTCGAGGCAAATCCGGTCTTTCGCGGCAACCCTTACGTCGAGAGCAACGATCCCGCGGACAAGGCGATCAACGCGCGATTCAAGGGCAAGACGTTTCCACGCATCGGGCGCGTCGAGATCGCCATCATGGAGGAGGGCAACCCGCGCGTGCTCGCATTCGCGCGCGGCGAGCTCGACTACCTCGACATCCCGTACGAGCTCGTGCCCAACGTCATGCGGCCCGACAACACGCTGAAGCCGGAGTTTGCAAAGGCAGGCGTGACGCTGGAGCGCGACGTGCAGCCGTCCATCACGTTCGCGTACTTCAACATGGAGGACCCGGTGGTGGGCGGTTACACGCCGGAGAAGATCGCGCTGCGTCGTGCGATCGGCATGGCGTACAACACGGAAGAAGAGATCCGGATCATCCGCCAAGGCCAGGGCAAGGTGGCGAACATGATCCTGCCGCCCTCCGTCAGCGGCTACGACCCGAACCTGCAGGTTGCCTCGAAATACGATCCGGCGGCGGCGCGCGCGTTGCTCGACAAGTTCGGCTACAAGGACCGCAACGGCGACGGCTGGCGCGAGATGCCGGACGGATCGCCGCTCGTGATCAGGCAGGGCACGTCGCCGTCCGCGCTCGAGCGCCAATACGACGAGCTGTGGCAGCGAAGCCTGAACGCCATCGGCGTCAGGCTCGAGATGGTGACGCAGCCCTGGGCCGACCTCTATAAGATGGCGCACAACGGCCAGCTCCAGTTCTGGCGGCTTGCGAACACAGCGAGCTCCACCGATGGCTACTCGTTCCTGGGCATGCTCTACGGCCCCAATGCCGGACTTGCCAACCTCGCACGCTTCAAGCTCGCCGAGTTCGACAAGCGTTACGACGCATCCAAGAAGATTCCGTCGGGACCGGAACGCGACAAGCTCGTGCGCGAGATGTCGCAGATCGTCGCGGCCTACGCGCCGTGGAAGCTCAACAGCTATCGCATCGAGAACGTGGTCGTGTACCCGTGGGTGATCGGCTACAAGTACAACCCGTTCAACCAGCACCCATGGCAGGACCTCGACATGGACATGTCGGTGCCGAGGAAGTCCGTCCAATGAAGATCGTCGCGCTTGCGCTCCTTGCCGCCGTTGCGGCCGGCGCGCACGCGCAGGCTGCGAAGTGGGCCGACCCCGGCAAGGTGCTGCGCACCGCGATCATCGTCGCCGAGACGGGGTTCGACCCGCAGGCCGCGCAGGACTTCTACTCCAACACGATCAACTCGGCGATCTTCGATCCGCCCTACGAATACGACTACCTCGCGCGGCCGCACAAGGTCGTGCCGCGCGTGGCGGAAGCACTGCCGGAAATTTCGGCGGACGGGCTCACCTGGACCATCAAGGTGAAGAAGGGCGTCCATTTCGCCGACGACCCGGTCTTCAAGGGACAGAAGCGCGAGTTGACCGCGAACGATTTCGTGTACGCCATCAAGCGGCTCGTCGATCCGAAGGTCCGCTCGCCGAACGCATTCCTCGTGCGCGACCGCCTCGCCGGCCTCGACAAGGCGCTCGAGGAAGCGAAAGCGTCGGGCAAGCTCGATTACGACAAGGACATCGAGGGCGTGCGCGCGACCGACCGCTACACGCTGCAGCTCAAGCTCGTCGAGCCCGACTACGCCTTCCTGCCGCGGCTGACCGCGACGCAGTTCTCGGCGGTCGCGCGGGAAGTCATCGAGGCGTACGGCGACGCGAGCGGCTGGGCGATGGCCAATCCCGTGGGCACCGGTCCGTACAAGCTCAAGGAATGGCGGCGCGCGCAACGCATCGTGCTCGAGGCGAATCCGAACTATCGCGAGGAGACCTTTCCGGCGCTGCCGGGCAATGCGGACGCTGAAGCGAAAGCCGCCCACGCCGCGATGAAGGGCAAGCGCCTGCCGCAGATCGGTCGCGTGGAAATCGCCGTGATCGAGGAGTCGAACCCGCGGCTGCTTGCGTTCAACAGCAACGAGCTCGACCTCGTCGACGTGCCGCGCGACCTCGTCTCGCGCGTGCTCGACGACAGGAACCGCCTGCAGCCGCAATATGCGAAGCAGGGCGTGACGCTGCAGCGATCGGAGGAGGCTGGGCTCGCGTTCTTCGCCTACTTCAACATGAACGATCCCGTCGTCGGCGGCTACACGCCGGAGAAAGTGGCGCTGCGGCGCGCGCTGCTCATGGCCTACAACCCCGCCGAGCTCATCAGCGTCGGCCTGCAGGGACAGGGCGCCGTCGCCAACCAGCCGATCCCGCCGGAGGTTCCCGGTCACGTTCCCGGGATCAGGAACGCGACGCCCTACGATCCCGCGCTGGCCCGCGCGTTGCTCGACAAGTTCGGGTACAAGGACCGCAACGGCGATGGCCTGCGCGAGCTGCCCGATGGCAAGCCGTTCGTGCTGGCGATGGGCTCCGCGCCGACAGGCGAGAACCGCATACGCGACGAGCTGTGGCTCAAGAACATGCGCGACATCGGCGTGAAGATCGAGTTCGTCACGCAGAAGTGGCCCGACCTCCTCAAGATGTCGCGCGCCGGACAGCTGCAGATGTGGCAGGTCGGATGGACCGCGACGTCGGCGGACTCGTACATGGAGCTCGCCTACGGGCCCAACGGCGGGCAGTCGAATCTCTCGTTCTTCAGGAATGCGGAGTACGACGAGCTCCTGAAGCAGTCGCGGCGCGTTCGCACCGACGCCGAGCGCAACAAGCTGTACGCGCGCATGACCGAGATCGTCGCCGCGTATGCGCCGATGGGCGGCGGCATCTACCGCAGTCGAGAACACCATCGCCAAGCCGTGGATCGTCGGGTACAAGAAGGACAGCTTCCGGTCGCAGCCGTGGCGCTTCGTGGACGTCGATCTCGCGCGAATGAAGGCCGCGCAGTAACAGGAATGCGACAGAACGCCGGCTCCTCGCGACGAGTGGCCGCATCCGGCGTTGCCTCGACGCCTGGATCGCACGTAGAATCGCAGTCGTCATCCACTTCGACGCAAGCACGCAGCCGATGAACCGTCACGTGAACATGAAGCCACGCACCGCGCACTCGATTGCGCGCGTGGGCTCGCGTTCGCCGTGGCGCTTCGCCGGCAACGGCATCGGCAGCATCGACGTCCTGAAGTAGAGTCCCCGACGGGAAATCCCGCCGGGTCGTGCGGCGGGAATCCAGGTCAGGCAAGGGACGCAACCGTTCCCATCCGGATTCACCGCTTGCGGTAGTGAACGCAGGTGATGTCATGGAACGATTGCAACGAGCGCTTCGCAAGCGATTCACCGGCCTGTGGCGGTCTGCCGATTTCCGGAAGCTCTGGATCTCGCTCACCGTCACGTCGTTCGGCGCACAGGTCACGAACCTCGCGCTGCCGCTCACGGCTGCGCTGCTGCTGCAGGCAACGCCACTGCAGATGGGCATCCTCGTCGCGCTCGAGACGCTGCCGTTCGCGCTCGTCTCGCTCCACGCGGGCGTGCTCCTCGACCGCGTGCGCAAGCTGCCCGTCGTGATCGCGTGCAACATCGCGCGCGGCGTCGCCCTGCTCGCGATACCGGCCGCCGCATTCACCGACGTGCTGTCGGTCGAGCTGCTCTACGTCGTGGGCTTCTTCTGCGGCGTGCAGAACGTGATCGGCGGCGCGGCTTACCAGGTCCTGCTCGCGCAGCTCGCGGGACGCAAGCGCCTCGTGGAAGCGAACGCCAAGATCGCGCTGGGTGAGACGTCGGCCGCGCTCGTCGGTCCGGGCCTTGCCGGCGCGCTCATCCAGGTGCTGACGGCGCCGTTCGCGATCCTGCTCGACGCATTGGGATTCCTGGTGTCCGGCTTCCTCCTTCGCCGGGTGCATGCCCCCAACGACGTCGCGCACGACGGCCCGCGCTCCCCGGTGCTGGCCGACATCGCGGAGGGACTGAAGCTCGTGTTGCGCAATCGCACGCTCTTCGCGCTCGCGTGGCTCGCCGGGCTCTGGCAGTTCCTGCATCACATGCAGATCGCGGTGCTGATCCTGTTCGCGACGCGGGAGCTCGGGCTGTCGGCAGGCGCCATCGGCGTCGTGTACATGTTCGGCGGCCTCGGCTGCGTGATCGCCGCTGCGTCGGCCGAGCGGCTGACGGCAAGGCTCGGCATCGGACCGGTCATCGTGCACGGACTCATCCTGACGGCGCTTGCGTGGCAGGCGTTCGGGCTCATCGGCGGGCCCGTGTGGGTCGCGACGATGCTGCTCGGCGCGGCGATGCTGCTGTTCGACTTCGGTGGCGTGCTCTACGGCATCAACTACCTCGCACTGCGCCAGGCGATCACGCCCGACCGCATGCTCGGGAGGATGACGGCGACGATGCGCTTCCTGTCCGTCGCGATGGCGCCGCTCGGATCGCTGGTCGGGGGCGCGCTCGCGACGGCCATCGGCACGCGTGGCACACTGCTGACCGTCGGCGTGCTGGGGCTCCTGCTCGCCGCCGGCGCGGTGCTGTGGTCGCCGGTGCGACGCCACCAGACGCTGCCGGCCACCGCGGTGGAATAATCCTGCACCGGCCTCGTTTGCGGTGTCGCCATGTCCATTCGATTCGTCATTGCCGTCGCTCTTGCGCTCATCGCCGCGGCTGCCGGCGCTGCGGCGGCGGGCAAGGACGACGATCGCGCGCAGGCACTGGCCGGCCTCGACGCCGCGGCCGTCGAGCTTCGCGCGGCGGCGGTCATCTGGTTCGCGCAGAACGGCGTCGCGGCGGACGACAAGCTCGTGCTGCCGCGACTCGGGGACGAGGATCCGATGGTGCGCGAGCTCGCGGAACGCGGCATGTGGATGCTTTGGTCGCGCTCGGGCGACGACGCCATCGACGCGCTCATGACGAAGGGCCAGGGCGAGCTCGGCTCGCGGGACTTCGCGGCCGCGATCGCAACGTACTCGGAAGTCATCCGCCGCAAGCCTGCATTCGCGGAAGGCTGGAACAAGCGGGCGACCGCTTATTTCCTGAACGACGAGCTCAAGCGCTCGCTCGCGGATTGCGACCAGGTGATGAAGCGCAATCCGTATCACTTCGGGGCGCTGTCGGGCTACGGCCAGATCTACTTCCAGCAAAAGCAGTACGACAAGGCGATCGAATACTGGGAGCGGGCGCTGAAGGTCAATCCCAACCTCGGTCTGGCCTCCAACATCGAGGTGGCGCGCAAGATGCTTGGACAGAGCCGCAAGTCATCGACTTGACGCACTTGCGGCCTCAGGCTGCCCGACGTACTATGCCAATGTCATAACGCGGCTTCTCGCGAGGCCGACTGCCCACGCCCATGCGCCGCCGCCTTCGCACCGCCGCCGTCACCGCCGCTTTCGCGCTCGCCGCTTCGGTTGCATTCGCCCAATGCCCGGCCACCGTCCCGGCGGCCAACGGCGCGCTGCCCGGTCCGCCCCCGTTGTTCCCCGCAGACAACTGGTGGAACGCCGACATCTCGTCCGCGCCGGTCGATGCCAACTCGGCCAGCTTCATCAACTTCGTCGGCGCGACACGCAAGCTGCACCCGGACTTCGGCGGCGAGGCGTCGCCCGGCAGCGTCGCGATCTACGGCATGCCTTACGCGGTCGTGGACGGCGCGCAGCCGAAGCTGCCCGTGACCTTCGATTACTGGGACGAAAGCGACGGCGTCGATTACGCGACGGGGCAGGGCATCCCGTTCTATCCGATTCCGTCGCAGGCGATCACGCAACCGCACTGGGTGGAGGGAGGCGCACCCGGCAGCGTCGACGAGCGCTCGAGCGCCGACCGTCATCTCTTCATCGTCGACTGCACGAACCGGCACCTCTACGAGCTGTACAACGTGTGGCACGACGGCACGAAGTGGCGCGCGGGCTCCGGCGCGTTCTTCGACATGAACACCAACAACCGCCGGCCCGACACGTGGACGTCGGCCGACGCCGCGGGCCTCGCGATATTCCCCGGCCTCGTGCGCTACGACGAGGCGTGGAATCCCGCCGTGACGGACATCGGGCACGCGTTTCGCGTCACGGTGCGCGCCACCAACGGCTACGTATACCCCGCGTCGCATCGTGCGGGCGGCACCGCCGGCGCGCTGCCCATGGGCGCGCGGCTGCGGCTGAAGCAGTCCGTGAACGGCGTCGATCCCGCGCTGCGCACGAGCGACGCCAACGTGCGGAAGATCTTTCGCGCGATGCAGAAGCACGGCCTCATCGTCGCCGACAACGGCTCGGACATGTACATCACCGGGACGTTCGACACGCGCTGGAACAACGGCATCCTCAATCCCGCCTTCTCGTTGCTGAGCGCGAGCGACTTCGAAGTGGTCGAGCTCGGATGGAAGCCCTCGGTGGCCGCGCCGGCGCTCGCGTCGGTGAGCGCGGCTCCGAATGCCGTGGTGGCAGGCAGCGGCGCGACGGGCCTCGTCACGCTGACGCGCAGCGCGACGGTGCCATCCACGATATCGCTTTCGAGCGCGAGCGCTGCGGTGTCCGTGCCGGCGAGCGTGAGCGTCCCGGCGGGAAGCGCGAGCGCGAGCTTCGCGATCGCCACGGCCGCTGTCGCGACGCAGACGGTGACGTCGATCGGCGCTTCGTATGCCGGCACGACGAAGACGGCGACGTTCACCGTGAATCCCGCGCCGCCGCTCGCGTTGACGGGAATCGCGCTCGGGCTGTCGTCGTCGGGCGATGCCGGCAATTACAGCGGCACCGTGTACGTTTCCGCACCGGCGCCGGCGGGCGGCGTGACCGTCTCGCTCGCGAGCAGCTCGACCGTTGCGACCATTCCCGCGACGGTCGTGATCGCGCAGGGCGACACGGCCGCGCAGTTCGCGATTGCGACGGCTCCGACCATTCGCAGCATCTCCGTGACGATCGCGGCGACTTACGCGGGCGTCACGAAGATGGCGAAGCTGCGCGTGCCGAAACGCTAGTCCGGGCGGGACCGCCCTCGCATCAGCACCATCAGTGCGGCGACGGCAATGGTGCTGACCGCGACCTTGGTGATGAAGCCGTGGCGGTTGTACTCCCACTCGGACTTGAGGCCCATCTCCTTCACGAGGTTCGGCACTTGCATGCGGGCGAGGTCGGACGCGACGTCCTCCACTACGTCGACGCGATCCGCCGCCATCAGCATCAGCCAATGCGCCATCTTGCCTTCGCTGTACTTGTAGGCAGCGTCGCGCATCCTGCCGCTCAGGCCCCTGGGCGGGCACGAGGTTCCGAACACCGGCGTGAGCCGCGCGTGCTCGGTCGACTTGTGGATGCGAACCGTCGCTTCCTGCTGCGGGATGCTGTCGGGATAAAGAAACTCGTTGCCGATCTCCGGCGCCTTGTCGCGCGGCACGCCGGGACGCATCGCCGGGTCGAGGTCCGAGCCCCAGCCGGGGATGCGATCCGACAGGTCGATGCTCTGCGCGGTCTTGCGTGGTGAGCCCACGCCCGCCCTGGACCGGCACGGGCAGGGTGTCTTCGGAGGAAGATCCAAGCACTTGTTCCATCGTTCGTCTCCTCGCGATCAGTTGGCGCCGGGCGGGATCACGACCGGCTTGATGCAGCCGTCGAGCTTGCTCGAGAAGATGTGATACCCCTCGGCGATCTCGTCGAGCGGGACGCGATGCGTGATCACGTCCTTCGGATTGATGTGGCCTTCCTTGATGTGCGCGAGGCAGCGCGGGACGTTGCGCTTGACGCTCGCCTGGTTGGCGCGAATGGTGAGGCCCTTGTTCACGACGTTGCCGATCGGCACCATGTTCACCGTCGGACCGTAGACGCCGATCACCGACACCACGCCGCCCTTGCGCACGGAGTCGATCGCCCAGTACAGCGCGGTCGCGGCGCCGGCTTGCAGGGGGACGACGACGCCGGTGAAGTGCTGCATCTTGCTGCCGCGCGCTTCGGCACCCACGCAATCGATCGCCGCATCCCAGCCGAGCCAGTCGGTTTCCTTCTTGAGGTGCCACACCATGTCGTCGACGTGGCGGAAGTTGAGTGTCTCGCACTGCGCGAACCGCTTTGCGAACTCGAGGCGATAGTCGTACTCGTCGACCACCATCACACGCCCCGCGCCCATGAACCAAGCGGACTTCGCGGCGAAGAGTCCAACGGGACCCGCACCGAACACGACGACGGTGTCGCCGCGCTTGATGCCCGCCATCTCGGCGCCCTGGTATCCGGTCGGAAACGCGTCGGTGCAAAGCACGGCGTTGTCGTCGTCGACTTCGTCGGGAATCGGGATGCAGCCGGCGTCGGCGAACGGCACGCGCACGTATTCCGCCTGCCCGCCGTCGTACCCGCCCGTGGTGTGCGAGTAGCCATAGATGCCGCCGGCGGCCGTCGCGTTCGGATTCGTGTTGTGGCAGTTGCCGTACAACCCCTTGCGGCAGAAGTAACACTCGCCACAGCAGATGTTGAACGGCACGAGAACGCGATCCCCCGGTGCGACCGATGTGACGTCGGGACCGACTTCGTGCACGACGCCGCAGAACTCGTGTCCGAACGTCTGGCCGACGCGCGTGTCCGGCACGAGGCCGTGGTACAGGTGCAGGTCCGAGCCGCAGATGCACGCACGCGTCACGCGCACGATGGCATCGCGCGGATGCTCGATCTTCGGGTCGGGTTTTTCAACGACGCGTACCCGATAGGGACCGCGGTAAGTCATCGCTCGCATGGGGAGTCTCCGTTGTTCGTTCGCACGCATGCGAACCGCATGCGCACAGCGTGGAGTTCGCCGCAAGCGTCGTGCCATGCAGTGCACACGGCCGCGGTTGCGGGGCCGCGCACGATTTGCGTCGAGGACAGCGCGTTCATCCGGCAAGCCTTACGAGCAAAAGTTGCCGCTTTGCTAGTCGTCCTGCACGCCTCGCGTGCGCACGGGCTCGGCCTTGCCCGTCGTCGACGTCTTGTCGCGACCCTGTCCGTGCTTCTTCTCGCGTAACGCGTTCTGATGCGCGAGACTGGACGCGCTGCCTTCGTAGTCGCCGTCGCCGCGCTCGGTCGGCGTCGTGGGCTTGGGACGTGTGGAATCCTGCTTCGATGTGTTCGCGTTCATGGGCGCCTCCGTTGCAAACGCCATCGTAGGCGCGCACCGCGAGCAACGTCCGCCGGACGCGCGAGCGCTCGCGCGTAGGACGCCGCCGCACCGGCTCAGGGACGCTGGAACGCGTAGATGCCGGGCAGGCGCAGGAGCTGCGTGAGCTCGTCGAGCGCACGCCGCGATTCGTCGAGCAGCGACGGATCGGCGAGGTCGGCGCGGCGCGAGCCGTTCGCGATAGTGCCGCCGTATCCATGCGTCGAGCGCGTCGGCGAGCGCGTCGTCGAGGAAGACGTTGGCAGCGATCGACGAGCGCTCGTCGCCGGTGAGCGGCACGCGCAGCCGCAGGCACGCCGGCCCGCCGCCGTTGCGCATGCTCTGGCGAAGGTCGAACGTGACGACTTCGGCGATCGACCGTTCTCTCGCGAGCAGCTCGTCGAGAAACGCGGCCACACGCGGGTGCTCGCGACACTCGGCGGGCGCCACCAGCAAGAGCCCGCCGTCGGGACGCGTCGACGAGCTGGCTGTTGAAGAGGTACGTCGACACGGCTTCGTCCACCGTCACGTCGGCGTCGCGCACGACGATCGGCTCGAAACCATGGCCGGCGCGGGCGGCGAGATCGGCGAGCACCGCGTTGCCGTCGAGCCACGCACGCTCGTGGCGAACAGCATCGTCGCGCGGTGGCCGACGGCGATGACGTCGTTGTGGAACACGCCCGCGTCGATGGCGGTCGGGTTCTGCTGCGCGTAACACGCGTTTGCGAAGGATTCAAGGCCGTGGCCGCGCGCGACCGCCTGCGACGCTTCGAGCGTATGGCGCGCGGGAAAGCGGATGGGCAACGGTCCCGGCCCGTACGCGCGCCGCCCGTACACGAAGAAGTCGACGCCGGCGCCGTCCTGCGATGTCAGGCGCGTGTGATTGGCCGCGCCTTCGTCGCCGGTCTGCGGCGTTGCGGGCAGCGGGTCGTGCACGGCGAAGCGCGTCTGCGTCCGCGAAGATCGCGCGCAGGATCGCGCGTCGTGGTCGGGCGCTTCCAGCGCGCGGTGAAAATGCGTCGCGAGATTGGCCGGCGTGAAGTGCACGCGACCGTCCGCGGTGTCGCGCGATGCGCTGACCGTCGCGGCATTCGCGACCCACATCGCGGCGGCCGACGAGCATGCCGCGAGGAGGACGGGCGCTTCACGCGCGGCACGCGCGAGCACATCGGCGTCGCTTCCAGCGAACCCGAGCGCGCGCAGTGCGTCGCATGGCCGGCCGCTCGTGCGGCGGCAGCACGGCTTGCGGGATGCCCCTCGCGCGACAGGGCGCGCATCTTCGCGAGGCCTTGCAGCGCGGCCTCGCGCGGATGGGCGACCCGGCTCGCGTTGCGCTCGGAGGCGAGGTTGCCTTGCGCCAGTCCCGAGTAGTTGTGCGTCGGGCCGGGGATGCCGTCGAAGTTGTACTCGGTAACGGCCCCCACGCTCGCAGAACCGCGTCGCTCGCTGCCCCCGAGGGGGCGCAGTGCGCGGCTTGGGGCGGCCCTGCGCCGCGCACGATCATCGATCGGCCGGCGACAGCGGCACGGCCCGTACCACGTCGCCTTCGCAAACGCGCAACGCGTCGGCCGCGTACGGCAGCAACGGCAGCCGATCCGCGCGCGGGGGCGCTGCCACGACGATTGCACGAAAGTCCGCGAACCTGCGGTTGCACACGAGCCACAGGATGTCGTCGGTGAGGCTGTCGGGCACGGGGTCTTCCTCGCCGAGCGTCACGGGCAGCACCTGCGACTGGCGCACCGCGTGGATGTTGTCGCGGAAGCATTCGACGGTGGGTCCCGCGTCGAAGATGTCGACGTAGCCTTCGTAGCGGAATCCTTCCTGCTCGAGCATCGCGCGCGCCGGCGCCGTGTCGCGATGCACCGCGCCGATCGCGTCGCGCGCGTCCTGCGGCAGCAGGTTCACGTACACCGGATGCTTGGGCATGAGCTCGGCGACGAACGACTTCTGCCCGATGCCGGTGAGATAGTCGGCGGTCGAGTATTCCATCGCGAAGAAGTGCCGGCCCAGACCCTCCCAGAACGGGCGAGCGCCCTTCGTCGTCGAGGCGGCCGCGCAGCTCGGCGATGACCTTCGCCGCGAAGCGCGTGCGCGAACTCCGCGATGAAGAGCAGGCGGCACTTCGCGAGCAGCACGCCGTTCTTGCCGTGGCGGTACGCCTGGTCGAGGAACAGCGAGCAGAGCTCGGTGTGGCCGGTGTGGTCGTTGGCGAGGAACAAGCGTGGGCGCCGACGTGTACACGCCGAGCTGGCGCGATGCGTGCACGAGCGTGCCGACGTGATAGTTGTACCAGGGCTCGCGCAGTCCGACCGCGGCCTCGATGGCGCTGATGCCCACGACGCGGTCGGGCCGTCGCCGGCGCCGTCGCACGAGCACGAACACGTAGCACGCGTCGGCGACGTCCGCCTCGCCCGCGAACGACGCGACGCGAGCGCTCGATGCGCGCGGCGAGGCGCTCGCGGTTGGCGGGAAGCGTCGTGAGGCCGGTCCCGGTGCGCTCGGACAGCGCGAAGATCGCGGGCAGGTCGTCGCGCGCGATCGGCCGGATGTAGAACATCGGCTAGCAACGCAGCGCGCGATTGAGCGCCGTCTCGAGCCGCGCGAGGCCTTCGAGGATTTCGTCGAGCGAGATGACGAGCGACGGTGCGATGCGCACGACGTCGGGCCCGGCGACGAGCAGCATGAGGCCGGCGTCGCCGGCCGCGCGCACGACGTCCATCGCCTTGCCTTTCCACGGCGTGTCGAGCTCGCAGCCGAGCCAGACGCCTTCGCCGCGGAGGTCGGCGAACACGCGGCGGCGTGCGTTGATCGCCTTCAGTCCCTCCATGAACAGCGCGTGCCGCGCCTTCACGCCGTCGAGCACCTCGGTCGTGTTGATGATGTCGAACACCGCGCCGGCGACCGCGCAGGCGAGCGGATTGCCGCCGTAGGTCGTGCCGTGCACGCCCACCGTGAAGGCGCTCGCGACTTCGTTCGTCGTGAGCAGCGCGCCGATCGGAAATCCGCCGCCCAGGCCCTTGGCGCTCGTGAGGATGTCGGGCACGACGCCCTTCTGCATGTACGAGAAGAGCGCGCCGGTGCGGCCCATGCCGCTCTGGATCTCGTCGAGGATGAGCAGCGCGTTGTGCTGCGTGCACAGGCGGCGCGCCGCCTGCAGGAACGCCGGCGTGCCGGGCGTCATGCCGCCTTCGCCCTGCATGGGCTCGAGGATCACGGCGCAGATCTCGTTGCCGTGCGCGGCGAACTCGCGCTCGAGCGCGGCGACGTCGTTGTACGGAATGTGCGTGATGCCGGCCGGATTCGGCCCGAAGCCCGATCGCGTACTTCGGCTGCCCGCCGGCCGTGACCGTGAAGAGCGTGCGGCCGTGGAACGCGTTGATGCGTCGGAGATCACGCGGAATTTCTTCGCGCCGAAACGATCGTGCGCGTAGCGGCGCGCGAGCTTCAGCGCGGCCTCGTTCGCCTCGGCGCCCGAGTTGCAGAAGAACACGCGTTCGGCGAACGTGTGGTCGACGAGACGGCGCGCGAGGCGCAGCGCCGGCTCGTTGGTGAACCAGTTCGACACGTGCCAGAGCGTGCGTCGCCTGGTCGGTCAGCGCGCGGATCAGCGCGGGATGGCAGTGGCCGAGCGAGGTGACGGCAACGCCGGCCGCGAAGTCGATGTACATGCGTCCCGTCCTGGTCCCACACGCGCGAGCCTTCGCCTCGCACCGGGATGAACGACGCGGGCGCGTAGCAGCGCACCATGACCTCGTCGAACATCGCGCGCGTGACGGGAAGCGTCGACGGCGGTGGACGCGGCAAGCGTCGCGTCGCGACGCGCGGTGGCGGCGACGATCGCCTGGGCGGAGGCTTGTTCATCGTCGTTCGATCTCAGGCGGGCGCGTGGCCACGACCTGGATCTCGACCTTGTAGGCGGGATGCGGCGAGCGCCGGCCTGCGACGGTCGCACGCGCCGGCGTGCTGCCCGGGGACGACCCACGCTTCCCACACCGCGTTGAGCGTCGGGAAGTCGGCCATGTCCGGCAGGAAGATCGTCGCCGACAGGAGGCGCGACTTGTCGCTGCCGACCTCGCCCAGCAGGCGGTCGATCGACGCCAGCACCTGCTTCGTCTGCGTCGGCCATGTCGGCGTCGCGGTCGTCGGCCACCTGGCCGGCGAGATACACCATGCGCTCTCCGCCGGGCGTGAAGACGACGGCTTCGGAGAGGCGCTTGCCGACGTGGCGGCGTTCGATCGGCATGTTGGTATCCTTCGTCGAAACGACCATTTTAAGGGCATTTCGGGCCTGCCATGACCGCGCGCTTCGCACTGGTGCTGGGGAGCTTGGCGATGTTCGTCGCCGTCGCGCTGGGCGCGTTCGGCGCGCATGCGCTGAAGGCGCGCGCTGTCCGCGGAGATGACAGCGGTGTGGCAGACCGCGGTGCAGTACCACGCCTGGCACGCGCTCGCGCTGTTCGGGCTCGGCCTGCTGATGCTGCACTGGCCCGAGCGGCTCGGGCTGGGCCTCGCCGGATGGCTGTTCGTGGCGGGGATCGTGCTCTTCTCGGGCAGCCTCTACGCGCTTGCGCTGACCGGCGTGCGCGGCCTCGGCGCCGTCACGCCGATCGGGGGCGTGGCGTTCCTCGCAGCGTGGGCCGTGCTCGCCTGGGCGATCGCGACGAGGGTAGCGGCCACTCGCGGCCTCGGCCGCCGCGCTCACTCCACCTTCGCGCCCGACTCCTTCACGACCTTCTGCCACTTGGTCGTCTCGGTCGCGATGTGACGCGAGAAGTCGTCGGCGTGAGGCCGCTCGCGACGATGGCGCCCTGCGCGGCGAGCTTTTCCTTGGCCTCGGGCGTGGCGAGCCACTTCGCGACTTCGCCGTTGACCTTCGCGATCGACGTCCTTCGGCGTGCCGGCGGGCGCGAGCAGGCCGAACCACGACGATGCCTCGAACCCCGGCAACCCGGATTCGGCGACCGTCGGCACGTCGGGCAGCGCGGTCGAGCGCTGCAGGCTCGTGACCGCGAGCGCGCGCAGCTTGCCGCCCTTGATGAGCGGCGAGCGCCGACGGCAGGTTGTCGAACATGAGCTGCACCTGTCCGCCCGCCAGGTCGGCGAGCGCGGGGGCGCTGCCTTTGTACGGCACGTGCGCCATCTGCACGCCGGTCATCGTCTTGAACAACTCGCCCGACAGGTGAATCGACGTGCCGCTGCCGGACGACGCGAAGTTGAGCTTGCCGGGATTGGCTTTGCGCGTACGCGATGAGCTCCTGCACCGACTTCACGGGCAGCGCCGGATTCACGACCAGCACGTTCGGCACGCCGGCCACGAGGATGACCGGCGCGAAGTCCTTCACGTGGTCGTACGGCATCTTCTCGTACAGGCTCGGGTTGATCGCGTGCGTGCCGACGGTGCCCATCAGCATCGTGTAGCCGTCCGGCGCGGATTTGGCGACGAGCTCGGCGCCGATGTTGCCGCCGGCGCCTGCACGGTTCTCGACCACGAACGGCTGGCCGAGGGTTTCCGTCAGCTTCTGCGCGACGGCGCGCGCGAGGATGTCCGTCGTGCCGCCGGCGGGGAAGGGCACGACGATGCGGACCGGATGATTCGGATACGGCGCTTGCGCACTGCGCGTTGAGCGCGACGGCGGCAACGAGCGCGCCCAGCGTGCGCAGGATGGTGCGGGTCATGCATTCCTCCTGATGTCGATACGTCGTCGACGATTGTCTTGATTCATTGCGAGCTCGATCAATCCACCTTCGCGCCCGACGCCTTCACGATGCGCGCGTACTTCGCGAGCTCGCGCGCGATGAACTGCGCGAACTGCTCCGGCGTGTTCGGCGACGGTTCCGCGCCGTCGGCGATGAGCCTGGCGCGCACGTCCGGCGAGTTGAGGATCTTCGTCACGTCGGCGTTCCACTTCGCGACGATCGCGCGGCGGCGTGCCGGCGGGCGCGAAGAAGCCGTACCAGGTCGAGATGTCGAAGCCGGGCAACCCTGCCTCGGCCATCGTCGGCAAGTCCGGCACGAGCGCTCGACCGCTGCGCGGTCGTGACGGCGAGCGCCTTGATCTTGCCGGCCTTCACCTGCGCCATCGCATTGGCGAGATTGTCGAACATGAACTGCGTGTCGCCGGCGAGCAGCGCCTGCGTGGCCGGCGCGCCGCCCTTGAACGGGCACGTGCACGGCGTCGGTGCCCGTCTCGACCTTGAACAGCTCGCCTGCGAGATGGCCGGCGCTGCCGTTGCTGCCCGAGCCGAATGCAAGCTTGCCGGGATTGGCCTTCGCGTAGGCGATGAATTCCTTCACGTTGTTCACCGGCAGCGACGCGTTGACGACGAGGACGTTGGGCGTGATCGCGATCAAGCGTGATCGGCGCGAAGTCCTTCGCCGCGTCGTAGGGCATCGACTTGTACAGGCTCGGATTGACCGCGTGCGTCGACAGCGCGCCGAGCAGGATCGTGTATCCGTCGGGGGGCGACTTCGCCACGAAGTCGGCGCCGATGTTGCCGCCAGCGCCCGGCTTGTTCTCTACAACAACCGACTGTCCCCACGTTTCGGTGAGCTTCTGGGCGATCAGGCGACCGGCGATGTCGAGCGACCCGCCGGGCGGAAACGGCACGACCAGCTTGACGGGCTTGGTCGGGTACGCGGCCGCAGGCGCCTGCGCATGCACAGCAACCGCGGCGGTCGCGAGGCACGCGGCGGCGAGCCACGTCGAAATATTCTGTAACACTCTTTCCACGCGGAACTCCCCTGTTTTATGCCGTTCGAACAAATTCTACCAAGCAAGGCGTCGCGGGCGCCTGCCGGCGCTTGGTGGGAGGCAGATGCACGCGCATAATGAACGGTTCACAAAAACCCCGAAGCCGGCCGGTAAACGCCTCATTTGGGCCCTGAACACCAATTTTGTTCACACACGAATGAGTCGAACCGTTGCAATCGCCGCTGCGGCGGCCGTGGCCATCGGCGCCGCCGGCGCCGGATACTGGATGGGCACGCAGCGCACGCGCCGCGGCCACCGGCGTCCTCGGCGGCCGCGCAAGGGCGGCGCACAGCAGCCCGCCGTTGCGACCGTTGCAGTGGAAGCGACGAAGGTGGTGACCGCACCGATGCCGAGGCCATTACCGCCGTCGGCAGCCTGCGCTCCGACGAATCGGTGACGCTGCGGCCGGAGAGCGCCGGCCGCATCAGCGCGATCACGTTCCAGGAGGGCCAGCGCGTCGCCAAGGGCGCTCCGCTGGTCAGGCTCGATCCCGCGATTCCCGACGCCGAGTTCGCGCAGGCCAAGGCGAACCTCACGCTGGCCAAGGCGAAGTTCGACCGCGCCGTGGACCTCGCCAATCGCAACTACATTTCCGGACAGGCGAAGGACGAAGCCGAGAACAACGTTCAAGGTGGCGCAGGCGACGATGCAACTCGCCGAGGCCAAGCTCGCCAAGACGGACATCCGGGCACCCTTCTCCGGCATCATCGGCCTGCGGTCGGTGTCGGTCGGCGACTACGTGAAGGAAGGCGCGGATCTCGTCAACCTCGAATCGATCGATCCGCTGAAGGTCGATTTCCGCGTCCCGGAGACGTACCTGCGTCAGGTGCAGCCCGGGCAGTCGCTGCACCATCACGCTCGACGCCATGCCCGGCAAGACCAGTTCGACGGCAAGGTCGTCGCGGTCAATCCGCTGGTCGATGCGGCCGGACGCTCGATCGTGATCCGCGCGCAGGTGCGCAATCAGGACACGGTGCTGCGGCCAGGCATGTTCGCGCGCGTGCGGCTCATCACCAAGCGAGCAGGCCGACGCGATGATCGTGCCCGAGCAGGCGCTGGTGCCGCAGGGAACCGAGCAGTACGTGTTCAAGATCCTCGACGACAAGGCGGCGCGCGTGAAGGTCGACACGGGCCAGCGCCGCGACGGCAAGGTCGAGGTCGTCACCGGACTGGTCCCGGGCGACCTCATCGTCACGGCGGGCCAGCTCAAGATCCGCGATGGCTCGCCGGTGCACGGTCATCGGCAAGCCGGAGGACAAGGCCGGCAACGCCGCGACCGCCCGCGCCGATGTCGAGCGCGTCGCAGAACGACGGCGGCAGCGTGTCGCCGATCGCCCCCGCGAACGCCGCGGTCAAGGCGAGCGCGATGCCGGCCCGTCCGCCGAAGTCGCGAGGATCCGGCCGCGATGACGCTGCCCGAGATCTGCATCAAGCGGCCGGTGTTCGCCACCGTGCTGTCGCTCATCATCCTGCTGGTCGGCCTCATCTCGTACCAGCGCCTGTCGGTGCGCGAATATCCGCGCATCGACGAGCCGGTCGTCAGCGTCAACACGACCTACCGCGGCGCGTCCGCCGAGGTCGTCGAGTCGCAGGTCACCAAGATCCTCGAGGACTCGCTGTCGGGCATCGAAGGCGTCGAGATCATGACGTCGCAGAGCCGGTCCGAGCGGAGTCGCATCAACGTGCGCTTCGCGCTGTCGCGCAATCCCGACTCGGCCGCGGCCGACGTGCGCGACAAGGTCTCGCGCGTGCGCGCCAAGCTGCCGGACGCGGTCGACGAGCCGGTGATCGCCAAGGTCGAGGCCGATTCGCAACCCGATCATCTACATCGCCGTCGAGGCCGGGCACGCAGACGCCGCTGCGAGGCCTCCGACTACGTCAACCGCTACATCAAGCCGCGGCTGTCCGTGCTGCCGGGCGCGGCGGACGTGCGCATCTTCGGCGAGCGCCAGGTGTCGATGCGCATCAACATCGACCGCACGCGGCTCGCCGGCTACAAGCTCACCGTGCAGGACGTCGAGGACGCGATCCGCCGCCAGAACGCGGAGATCCCGGCCGGCCGCATCGAGTCGAACACGCGCGAGTTCACGGTGGTCGCCGAGACCGACGTGCAGACGCCCGAGCAGTTCAACAGCATCATCGTCGCCAACGTCGGCGGCTATCCGGTGCGCATCCGCGACGTCGGCAGCGCGCAGGTCGGCGCGCTCGACGACCGCGTCATCTCCCGCTACAACGGCAAGCCGTCGCTCAACATCGGCGTCATCAAGCAGGCGGTCGCGAATCCGCTCGAGCTGTCGCAAGGCGTGCGCGCCGAGGTCGACAAGATCAACGAGAACCTGCCGCCGGGCATGAAGCTCATCGTCGCCTACGACACGTCGGTGTTCATCGAGCGGTCGATCGCGTCGGTGTTCCACACCATCGTCGAGGCGATCCTGCTCGTCGTGCTGGTGATCTTCTTCTTCCTGCGCAGCCTCCGCGCGACGATCATCCCGATCGTCACCATCCCGGTGTCGCTGGTCGGCGCGTTCGCGCTCATGTACTTCTTCGGCTTCACCATCAACACGCTCACGCTGCTCGCGATGGTGCTCGCGATCGGCCTCGTCGTCGACGACGCGATCGTCGTGCTGGAGAACATCTTCCGGCACATGGAGGAGGGCATGCCGCGCAAGGAGGCGGCGATGCAGGGCGCGCGCGAGATCGCGTTCGCGGTGATCGCGATGACGCTCACGCTGACGTCGGTCTTCGCGCCGCTCGCGTTCGCCACCGGCCGCACGGGGCGCCTGTTCATCGAGTTCGCGCTGACGCTCGCCGGCGCGGTGATGGTGTCGGGCTTCATCGCGCTGACGCTGACGCCGATGATGTGCTCGCTGCTGCTCAAGCACGAGACCAAGCACTCGTGGATCTACAACAAGATCGAGGCGGGCTTCGAGGCGTTCACCAACGGCTATCGCCGGCTGCTCACGGCGCTCCTGCACCATCGCTGGATCGTGGCGGTGGGCTGGGTCGCCACGCTCATGCGTCGGCGCTGCGCTCTTCATCGACATCAAGTCCGAGCTTTCGCCGATCGAGGACCGCGGCGTCGTGTTCGGCCTCGTCACCGCGCCGCAGGGCTCGACGCCGCAGTACACCGCCGACCAGCTGAAGCCGATCGAGGAGTTCTACGCGCAGGTGCCCGAGGCCTTCGCATGGACGGCGATCTCCGGCTTCCCGACCGTCGTCGACGGCAACGCCGTGCTGCGCCTCAAGCCGTGGGAGGAGCGCAAGCGCAAGCAGCAGGACATCGCCGATGAGCTGCGGCCGAAATTCGCGACGATCCCCGGTGCGCTCGCGTTCCCGCTCAATCCGCCGTCGCTCGGGCAGAGCTTCCGGTCCACGCCCATCGAATACGTGATCATGTCGCAGGTGCCGTACGCCGAGCTGCAGCGCATCGTCGACCGCTTCCTCGACGAAGCGCGCAAGATTCCCGGCGTGCAGAACCTGCAGATCGACCTGCGCCTCAACACGCCCGAGGTGCGCGTCAACATCAACCGCGACAAGCTGGGCGACGTCGGCGTCAACGTCGAGACGGTCGGCCGCACGCTCGAGACGATGCTCGGCGGGCGCCAGGTGACGCGCTTCAAGCGCGAGGGCGAGCAGTACGACGTGATCGTGCAGGTGGCGCCCGTCGATCGCACGACGCCCGCCGACATCAGCGACATCTACGTGCGCGCCCGCGACGGCAGCATGGTGCAGCTCGCCAACCTCGTCGACGTGCGCGAAGGCGTGGCGCCGCAGTCGCTCAATCACTTCAAGCGGCTGCGCGCGGTGAAGATCACGGGCACGCTCGCGCCGGGCTACACGATCGACGACGCGCTGAAGTCCATCGACGCAGGCGGCGAAGCGCGTGCTGCCGCCTACGGCGCAGACGAGCCTCGACGGCCAGTCGCGCGAGTTCCGCGCCTCGGGCAGCGAGATCTACTTCATGTTCGTGCTGGCGCTGTTCTTCATCTACCTCGTGCTGTCCGCGCAGTTCGAGAGCTTCGTCGCATCCGTTCGTGATCATGCTGTCGGTGCCGCTGTCGATGACCGGCGCGCTCATCGCGCTGTGGCTGACCGGCGGGACGCTCAACATCTACAGCCAGGTGGGCCTCATCACGCTGGTCGGCCTCATCACCAAGCACGGCATCCTGATCGTCGAGTTCAGCAACCAGCTCCGCGCCAAGGGCGAGCCGCTCATCGACGCAGTGGTCGACGCGGCGACGCTGCGCCTGCGGCCGATCCTCATGACCACCGGCGCCATGGTGCTGGGCTCCCTGCCGCTCGCCCTTGCCTTCGGGGCGGGCGCGGAATCCCGCACGCAGATCGGCTGGGTCATCGTCGGCGGCATGTCGTTCGGCACGCTGCTCACGCTGTTCGTGGTGCCGGTCGCCTACTCGATCGTGGCCCGCAAGGCGCACATCGAGGCGCACGGCATGGAAGCCCTGCCCGCCCACGGCGCGGCGGCGCACGGCGACGACTGACGCGCAACACTTCCTAAGACGGCGGCGGCAGTGCAAACTGCCGCCGTCGTCACATTTGCAATAGAATCGCCATCGAAAAGAGGCAGACTGCCCGATTCGCCCATCCCGCTCTTTCGGAGGATTCATGAAGCGTTTGACCATGCTGCGCGCGGCGCTCGCCCTCGCAGTTGCCGTATCCGCATCGGCCGCCCAGGCGGTCACCGAGATCCAGTGGTGGCACTCGATGACCGGTGCGCTGAACGACCGCGTCAACGAGCTCGCCAAGGGCTTCAACGAAAGCCAGAACCAGTACAAGGTCGTGCCCGTGTACAAGGGCCAATATCCGGAATCGATGGCCGCGGCCATCGCCGCATTCCGCTCCGGCAACGCGCCCAACATCCTGCAGGTATTCGAGGTGGGAACGGCGACGATGATGTCGGCCAAGGGTGCGATCAAGCCGGTGGGCGCGGTGATGCGCGACGCGGGCGAGAAGTTCGATCCCAAGTCCTACATCAGCGCGGTGGCGGGCTACTACACCACGAGCAAGGGCGAGATGCTGTCGTTCCCGTTCAACAGCTCGACCGTCGTGTTCTATTACAACAAGGACGTGTTCGCGAAGGCGGGGCTCGACCCCAACCGCGCGCCCGAGACGTGGCCGGAAGTCATGGCCGCCGCAGCGAAGATCAAGACGTCGGGTGCCTCGCAGTGCGCGTACACGACCGGCTGGCCGTCGTGGGTGCACCTCGAGAACTTCTCCGCGTGGCACAACGTGCCGATCGCCACCAAGGAAAACGGCATGGCCGGCCTCGACACCGTGTTCCAGATCAACTCGCCGCTGCACGTCCGGCACTGGAACAACCTCAAGGAATGGAATTCCAAGGGCTACTTCACGTACGGCGGGCGCACCAACGAGGCCGAAGCGAAGTTCTACAGCGGCGAATGCGCGATGCTGACGTCCTCGTCGGCCGCGCAGGCGAACATCAACCGCAACGCCAAGTTCAAGTACGGCGTGGCGATGATGCCGTACTACGCGGACGTCGCGGGTGCGCCGCAGAACTCGATCATCGGCGGCGCGTCGCTGTGGGTGATGGCCGGCAAGAAGCCGGACGAGTACAAGGGCGTTGCCAAGTTCCTCAACTATCTCGCCGATCCGCAGCGCCAGGCGCAGTGGCACCAGCAGACGGGATACCTGCCGATCACGCCGGTGGCGTACGACATCACCAAGACTTCCGGCTTCTACGAGAAGAATCCGGGCACCGACGTGTCCGTCCGGCAGATGATGAACAAGCCCGCGACGCCGAACAGCAAGGGCCTGCGCTTCGGCAGCTTCGTGCAGATCCGCGACATGTTCCAGGAGGAGTTCGAGAACATGCTGGCGGGCAAGCAGGACGCGAAGACCGCGCTCGACAACGCGGTGAAGCGCGGCAACGAGATGCTGCGGCGCTTCGAGAAGACCGCCAAGGACGCGGGCTGACGTGATACCCGGCGCCGCCGTCGTGGCGGCGCCGGAACTGCAATCTGCAGGCGTCTGATGGAAAAACGCGTCGCCTTCCGCTCGCGCTGGCTGCCGTACGTGCTGGTCGCGCCGCAGCTCGCGATCACGATCGTCTTCTTCTTCTGGCCGGCGAGCCAGGCGATCGTGCAATCGGTGCAGCAGCAGGATCCGTTCGGCATCAGCGTCGAGTTCGTCGGCCTCGACAATTTCGTGATGCTGTTCAACGACGAGCACTACCTCGCGTCGTTCAAGGTCACGGCGATATTCTCGGTGCTCGTCGCGTTCTTCGGGATGAGCCTGTCGCTGATCCTCGCGGTGTTCGCCGACCGCGCGCTGCGCTTCGCCGGCATGTACAAGACGCTGCTGATCTGGCCGTACGCGGTCGCGCACGCCGTCGCCGCCGTGCTGTGGCTGTTCCTGTTCAACCCGACGCTCGGCATCGTGGCGCACTGGATCAAGGGTTTCGGGGTCGCGTGGGATCCGCTGCTCGTGTCCCGCGATGCGATGATCCTCGTCGTGGTCGCGGCCGTGTGGAACCAGATCTCGTACAACTTCCTGTTCTTCCTCGCCGGCCTGCAGTCGATTCCGAAGTCGCTGATCGAGGCCGCGGCCATCGACGGCGCCGGCCCGGGCCGGCGGTTCTGGACGATCGTGCTGCCGCTCCTGTCCCCGACGACCTTCTTCCTGCTCGTGGTCAACGTCGTCTACGCGTTCTTCAACACGTTCGCGATCATCGACGCGGCAACCGGCGGCGGGCCGGGTTCGGCCACCGAGATCCTCGTGTACAAGGTCTACAAGGACGGCTTCAAGGCGCTCGACCTCGGCAGCTCGGCCGCGCAATCGGTGATCCTGATGGCGATCGTGATCGGTCTCACGATCGTGCAGTTCCGCTATGTCGAGCGAAGGGTGCAGTACTGATGGAAGAGATTGCCGACCGGCCCGGTCGCCGATGACGCCGAGGACCTCGCGCCGGTTCGCGTGGCGCGCCCGTCGCTCCGAGGGCATGGTCGAGAATCGCCCGGTCCTCGACTTCATCACGCACGCCGTGCTCATCCTCGGCGTCGCGATCATCGCCTTCCCGGTGTACGTGACGTTCGTCGCGTCGACGATCACCGCGGAGGAAGTGCTCGCTGCGCCGATGCCGCTCGTGCCCGGACCGCACCTCATCGAGAACTACCGCGAGGCGTGGACGCGCGGCGCAGGCAACTCCACCGCGCCGGTCGGGCACATGATGTTCAACAGCCTCGTCACGGCACTGGTCATCGCCGTCGGCAAGATCGCCATCTCGCTGCTCTCCGCGTTCGCGATCGTGTATTTCAAGTTTCCGCTGCGCAACTTCTTCTTCTGGATGATCTTCGTCACGCTGATGCTGCCGGTCGAGGTGCGCATCCTGCCCACGTACAAGATCGTCTCGGACCTCGGCATGCTCGACAGCTATGCGGGGCTCACCTTGCCCCTCATCGCGTCGGCAACGGCGACGTTCCTGTTCCGCCAGTTCTTCCTCACGATACCGGAGGAGCTGGCCGAGGCCGCACGCATCGACGGTGCCGGGCCCATGCGCTTCTTCTGGGACGTGGTCGTGCCGATGAGCAAGACCAGCGTGGCCGCGCTCTTCGTCATCCAGTTCATCTACGGATGGAACCAGTACCTGTGGCCGCTGATCGCGACCACGCGCGAGGATTACTACACCGTCGTCATCGGCATCAAGCGCATGATCGCGGGCGGCGGCGAGGCGTCGGTCGAATGGCACCTCGTCATGGCCACCGCGATCCTCGCGATGCTGCCGCCGGCGGTCGTCGTCATCCTGATGCAGCGCTGGTTCGTCAAGGGCCTCGTGGACACGGAGAAATGAGGCCGCAAAGCACCGCGGCGGAACTGGAAGCACGCGTCGCGCGCGATCGCGACGTCCTGCTGCGCCTGCTGTCGGTGACCGCGTCGCTCGCCGGCCTGTGCATTGCGGCGCTCGGGTTCCTGGAGGCGGCGGAGCGCCCGACGCTCGGCCGCTCGTACGCCGACGAGCTCATCGCGTTCGACGCGCTCCTCTTCGTCAGCTGCGTCTACCTCATCCTGTGGGCGTTGCGCACGTCGCATCCTGCGCGCGCCGCCAGGCTCGCGCGGGTCGTGGACGTCGTGTTCCTGTTCGCGCTGTCGACGCTGCTGATCGCATCGGCGTACATCATCTACTACCTGGTATAGCGATGGCCAAGGTCAGCCTCACCGACGTGCGCAAGAGCTACGGCGAGCTCGAAGTGATCCACGGGGTCACGACCGACGTCGGCGACGGCGAGTTCATCGTGATCGTCGGGCCGTCGGGTTGCGGCAAGTCGACGCTCCTGCGGATGGTCGCCGGTCTCGAGGCGATCACCTCCGGCGAGATCGTCATCGGCGATCGCGTGGTCAACCAGCTCGAGCCCAAGGATCGCGACATCGCGATGGTGTTCCAGAATTACGCGCTGTACCCGCACATGAGCGTGTTCGACAACATGGCGTACGGCCTGCGCATCCGCGGCTTCACGAAGGACCAGATCAAGACGCGCGTGGATCGCGCCGCGGAGATCCTCGAGCTCGGCCCTCTGCTCGCCCGCAAGCCTCGCCAGCTCTCGGGCGGACAACGGCAGCGCGTTGCGATGGGGCGCGCAATCGTGCGCGAGCCGGCCGTGTTCCTGTTCGACGAGCCGCTGTCCAACCTCGACGCCAAGCTCCGCGTGCAGATGCGCTTCGAGATCCAGCAGCTGCACCGGCGCCTGCGCACGACGAGCCTCTACGTGACGCACGACCAGGTCGAGGCGATGACGCTCGCCGACCGCATGATCGTGATGAACGCGGGCCGCGCGGAGCAGATCGGTGCGCCGATGGAGGTGTATCGCAATCCCGCCACGCTGTTCGTCGCGGGATTCATCGGATCCCCGGCCATGAATTTCCTGTCCGCCAAGGCCGACGGCGGCAATCGGCTCGTGTTCGAGGGCGGTCGCGCGGTGCATGCATCGAACACCGGAGCGAGCCACGGCACCGCCGTCACCGTGGGCATCCGGCCCGAGCACCTGCATCCCGCTTCCCCTGACAGCGCGGCGCTCACCGGCGAAGTCCGCATGGTCGAGCAGCTGGGTGCGGACACGCTCGTGCACCTCGCGCACGGCACCGATGCCGTCATTGCGCGGCTCGGCCAGGGCGAGCACGCCGAAGTCGGATCGGTCATGCACCTGTCCGCCGATCCCGCGCACGTGTTCCTGTTCGACACTGCCACCGGAGCCCGCCTGCGATGACTGCACTGCCTGCCTGGCCGTATCCGCGACTTTGCGCGCATCGCGGCGCCGGCAAGCTCGCGCCCGAGAACACGCTCACCGCCATGCGCGTCGGGCTTGCGCACGGCTATTCGATGTTCGAGTTCGACGTCAAGCTCGCGGCGGACAACGTGGCGTTCCTGCTGCACGACGCGACGCTCGACCGCACGACGAGCGGGCGCGGGCGCGCCGACGCGATGCCGTGGAGAGAGCTCTCGCGACTCGACGCGGGCGGCTGGCACTCCGCGAAGTACGCGGGCGAGATGTTGCCTACGTTCGCCGCGATCGCCCGCTGGGCGCGGGCGCATGGCGTGTTCTGCAACCCCGAGATCAAGCCCACGCCGGGGCGCGAGCGCGAGACGGGCGGTGCCGTCGCGCTCGACGCCGCTGCGCTATGGCGCGATGCCGATGTGCCGCCTCTCCTGTCGTCGTTCTCGGAAGCCGCGCTCGAGGCCGCGCGCGACGCGGTCGCTGCACTTCCGCGTGCGCTGCTGCTCGACGAGCTGCCCGGCGATTGGCTCGATCGCCTCGCGCGCCTTCAATGCGCCGCGCTCGACGTCAATCACGAGTGCCTCACGCGCGACGTCGTGGCGCAGGCGCACCGCGGCGGGTTCCGCGTGTGCTGCTACACCGCGAACGACCCTGCGCGCGTGCGCGAGCTCGGCGAGTGGGGTGTGGACACGATCATCACCGACGCCGTCGACGCGATTCCCGCCGACAGCGTTCAGCCGGCCGGTTCGCGTACGTAGTTTCCGGGGGCAGGTCCGAGCGGGGGGTACTGCGCGCTTCCTGCGCTGCGGGGCTTTGTGCGCAACGGACCGCGATGGCCGTCGAGCCACGCGTACCAATGCGGCCACCAGGCGCCCGGCACCGACTGCGCGCGCGCGAGCCAGTCGTCCGCCGCCTCGGTCAGGAGGTCGTTCTTCCAGTAGTTGCGCTTCCGCGCCAGCGGCGGATTGATCACGCCTGCGATGTGGCCGGACGCGGCCAGCACGAACGTGACGTCGCCGCCGACGAGCGCGGTCGTCCGGTACGCGGAGCGCCACGGCACGATGTGGTCTTCGCGCGAGGCGAGCACGTACACCGGAATCGAGATGCGCGACAGGTCGACCGGCACGCCGCACATGGTCAATGCGCGCGGCTCGCGCAGCTTGTTGTCGAGATAGAGGTTGCGCAGGTAGTACACGTACATCGGCCCCGGCAGGTTCGACGAGTCGCTGTTCCAGTACAGGAGGTCGAATGCGGGCGGCGACTCGCCCTTCATGTAGTTGCCGACGACGTAGTTCCACACGAGCTCGTTCGGCCGCAGGCTCGCGAACGCGGTCGCAAGCTCGCTTCCGTGAATCCGATCGCCCGACATGAACGCCGGGCCGCGCGCGGCGAGGAACTGCTCGGAAACGTACACGCCGATGTCGCCGGGGTCGGCGAAGTCCAGCATCGTCGTGAGGAACGTGGCGCTCGTGACGATCGCTTCCTTGCGCGCGGCGAGCACCGCGAGCGCGCACGCGAGGAGCGTCCCGCCGACGCAGAAGCCGAGCGCGTTGACCGACGTGCTGCCGGCGATCTCGCGCGCGACGCGCAGCGCGGTGATCACGCCCTTGTCGAGATAGTCGTCCCACGTGAGCTTGCCGAGGTCGGGCGGCACGTTGCGCCACGACATCATGAACACCGTGTGGCCCTGTGCAACGGCGTGCGCTACGAACGAGTTGGCGGGCGTGAGGTCCAGGATGTAGTACTTGTTGATGCAGGGCGGCACCATGACGATCGGCCGGCGGCCGACCTTGGGCGTGGTCGGATCGTATTGCAGTAGCTCGAACAGCTCGTTGCGATACACGACGCTTCCCGGCGTGACGGCGAGGTTGCGCCCCACTTCGAACGCGCGCTCGTCGGTCATCGTGATGCGGCCCTTGCGCGCGTCGTCCGCGAGGTTGCGCAAGCCCTGCACGAGGCTCGCGCCCTCCGTCTCCACCGCCCTGCGCAGGACGTCCGGATTGGTCGCGGGAAAGTTCGTCGGCGCAATGGCATCGACGTATTGCCGCGTGGCGAACGCGAGCCTGCGCTTGTCCTGCTCGGGCAGTGGCGCGAGCGCCGCGAGCTCGCGAAGGTAGGACGCGTACAGGAGATACGACTGGCGCAGCAGCGAGAAATACGGCTGCTCGTGCCAGGCCTTCGCGGCGAAGCGGCGATCGGCTGCAGGTAGCTCGACGACCTCCGGAAGCGGCTCGCCGATGGGCGTTGACAGGACTGCCAGCCACAACTTCGACAGGTCCTGCTGGAACCGCCCGTTCAGTGCCGCGACGTCGACGGGAACGTCGTGGAGTGGCGCGGACGCCGCGGCGATCGGCGGCGATGCCAGGCGCTGCCACCAATCGCTCGACGCGCGCTGCGCTTCCTGCCACTGCGCGAGCCACGCGGGCCATGCATCCTGTTCGCGATCGAGCGGCGCCATTGCGAAATTGTATCGCGTCCGCGCAGCGAGACGCGGTCAGTGCTCGAGCATCACGTGCATGACCGCGATGATGCCGACGCCGAGTCCGATCGCGAGGACCTGGCGTGCGGTCTCCATGGGCTCGGGGCGGCGATGCAGGCTCGGGATGAGGTCGGCCACGGCGACATACAACAGGCTGGCCGACGCCACGGCGAGCACGATCGGCAGCGCCTGCTGCATGCCGGCGAGTGCGAGGTACCCCGCGATGGCGCCGGCGAGCGTCGCCACGCCGGCCGCGAGGTTCCAGGTGAACGCGCGCTTGCGCGAGAAGCCCGAGTGGATGAGCACCGCAAAGTCGCCGACCTGCTGCGGCACGGCATGCGCCACGATCGCAACGGTCGTCGCGATGCCGAGCCGCGCCTCGACGAGGAACGCGGCTGCGATCACGATGCCGTCGCAGAAGTTGTGCACGCTGTTGCCGACGAGGATCATGAGCCCCGAGCGTCCGCCGTCGCCGTGGGCGTCGTGCAGCGCGTGATCGTGCTCCGACTCTTCCTCCTCGTCGTGGTGCTGCGGGTGGCCGTGCGAGTGCCGCCACAGCACGAGCTTCTCGAGCAGGAAGAACGCGAGCAATCCCGCGAGCACCGTGGCCATCACGGTCGACGCGGTCCCGGTTTCAAGCGCGTGCGGCAAGAGCTCGATGAACACGGCGCCGAGGAGCGCGCCCACCGCGAACGACACGAGACGCGAGATCCAGCTCGCGGGAAGCGCGAGCGTGAGCGCGGCAGCGGCGGTGGCGATCACCCCACCCGTAACGGCCGCGACGAGGATCGAAAGAAGCGTGCTCATCGTGCGCGCTCTTCCTCGAGCCAGGCGACGAGCGCCATCCTGCCGGTGCCCTTTTCACGGCGAAAGGAATGGAATCGCTCGGCGTCGGTGTGGGTGCACCACGCGCCGCCGTCGATGCGCGTCACGCCTTCGCGAACGAGCCGCTGCCTCGCGAGCCCCGCCAGGTCCGCGAGCCACTTGCCTTCGCGCAGCGGCTTGAAGTGGACGGCGCACGATGCGTCGTTGGCGCAATACGCATCGAACACGTCCGCGCCCACTTCGAATCGCTCGGGTCCGATCGCGGGTCCGATCCACGCCGCGATGTCGTGAGGTGCTGCGCCCATCGTGTCGATGGTCGCTTCGAGGACGCCCGCCGCAAGCCCGCGCCAGCCCGCATGCGCCACGCCGACGACGGTGCCGGCACGATCGCCGAACAGCACCGGCAGGCAGTCGGCCGTGCGCACGGTGACGACAACGTCGGCCCTGCGCGTGACGGCCGCATCGGCGGGCGTTGGCGCGCCCTGCAGGCGGTCGACCTCGATGCACGCATTGCCGTGGACCTGCGTGAGCCACACGGGCTCGGACGGCAACGCCGCGCGCAGGCGCTCGCCCGGGACGTCGATCGCACGCGTGGTGAACAGCGCGCGAATGCGCGCGGGGCCTTGCCACTGCGGGACGATGAAGCCATCACCCATGAAATCGCAGCGCCGCGATCAGCGCTTCGATGTCGCCCGGAACGGCCGACTGCCACTGCATGGTCTTTCCGGTCGCGGGATGCACGAGGCCGAGTCGCTGCGCGTGCAACGCCTGCCTTGCAAATGCGCGCACCTCCGGGATGGCGCCCGCCGCACCCTGGCGACGACCGCGATACGTCGGATCGCCGATGAGCGGATGTCCGGCCGCCGCGAGGTGGACGCGGATCTGATGCGTGCGGCCCGTCTCGAGCCTGCACCGCACGACCGTCGCGCTCGCCATGCGCTCGACGACCTCGACGTGCGTGCGCGCGGGCTTGCCGCGTTCCACCACGGCCATCGACGTGCGTTGCGTCGGGTGCCGCCCGATGGGCGCATCGACCGTCATGTTGCGAGCGACCACGCCATGGACCACGGCGATGTATTCGCGGGTCACCGTGCGCGCGGCGAGCTGGCGCTGAAGCTCGGTCTGCGCCTGGGCGGTCCTGGCAACGACGAGGAGTCCGCTCGTGTCCTTGTCGAGCCGGTGCACGATGCCCGCGCGTGGAAGCGACGCGAGCGCCGGCGCGTGATGGAGAAGCGCGTTCAGGAGCGTGCCGTCCGGGTTGCCGCTGCCGGGATGCACGACGAGACCCGCCGGCTTGTCGACGACCAGCAGGGCGTCGTCCTCGAACACGACGTTCAGGGCGATGTCCTGCGCGGCGGCGCGGACCTCCGCGCCGGCACTGCCTTCTTCCACCGCGAGGGTCTCGCCGCCCGCGAGCTTGTGCCGGGGCGTGGTCACCACGGCGTCGTCGACGCGCACGAGTCCTGCCTCGATCCAGCCGCGCAGGCGGGTGCGCGAGTGCTCGGGCAGGAGCTCCGCGAGCGTCTGGTCCAGCCTGCGTCCGGCGGCCGAGGCGGGCGCCTGGAAGCAGTGCGGGCCACCGCCGCCTCCCGCGGGCGCGACGCTATAATTCAAGGCTGGAGGATGCATCGCATGCAACGCTCGTTCCCGGCTCTTGTTATGCGCGCGGCGGTTGCCGCGCTGATCGCGCTCGCTGTTTCGAGCTGCGGCCTGTTCCCCGAAGTGAAGGACGAGACCGCAAGCTGGTCCGCGGATCGCCTTTACCAGACTGCGCACGAAGCGATGATGCAGGGCAATTATAGCCGGGCGACGAAGCTCTTCGACCAGCTCGAGGCGCGTTACCCGTACGGCCGCTACGCGCAGCAGGCGATCCTCGAGTCGGCGTTCGCCAACTGGCGCGCGAACGAGACGGCCGCCGCGATCGCGGCAGCCGACCGCTTCATCCGCACGTATCCCAACCATCCGAACGTCGACTACGCGTATTACCTGAAGGGCCTCGTCCATTTCCGCGAGGACCAGGGCCTCATCGGCTACGTGTACGAGCTCGACCTGTCCGAGCGCGATCCGAAGGAGATGCGGAGCTCGTTCGCGGCGTTCAAGGAGCTCACCGCGAAGTTCCCGGACAGCCAGTATTACCAGGACTCGCTCGCGCGCATGCGCTTCCTCAACAACTCGATGGCGGCGTACGAGGTGAAGGTCGCCGCCTATTACTACCGGCGCGGCGCATTCGTCGCCGCCGCCAATCGCGCGCAGGGTGCGCTGCTCAATTTCCCGCAGACGCCGGCGAACGAGAGGGCGCTCGACCTCCTTCGTGCGAGCTATACGAGGCTCGGCATGACGACGCTCGCCGAGGACACCCAGCAGATCCTCACGCGCACGTTCCCGGACAGCCGCTACGTCACGGGTGCAACGGACGTCGCGTGGTGGCAGGTGTGGAAGAAGGAAGAGGAGCAGTTCGGCATCCAGGCCACGGGCCAGATGGCGCAACGACCTTGGTGGCAATTCTGGTGAGCGGCCGATTCAAAAGGCGTCCGTGAGTGCGGCGCGATTCGAAGCTTCGCGTCGCGCCTTTTGAATCGGGTGAAGAGTGACGCGCGCGGCTTCGGGCGGCCGCGCGCCGCGCGCCGGTAACGGCTAGGCAACGACGCGAGTTGTGCGGCTTGTGCGGCTAATCGCGCTTCGTTAACGCCCTCAGGAAGTCCACGGCCTCGCGCTCCTCGCGCGTGCGCTTCATCGGCGGCAACGACTGCCAGATCCTGCGGCCGTACGGCTTGTCGGTCAGCCGGGGATCGCAGATCGCGAGGAGCCCGCGGTCGGTCTCCGTGCGTATCAATCGTCCCGCCCCCTGCTTGAGGCTGATGACGGCCTGCGGCAGCTGCCACCCCATGAACGGGTTGCCGCCCTGGTCCTTGAGGCGGTCGAGGCGCGCGGCGAGCAGGGGGTCGTCGGGCGGCGCGAACGGCAGCTTGTCGATGACGACGAGGGACAGCGCGTCTCCCGGCACGTCGACACCTTCCCAGAAGCTCGCGCTGCCGAGCAATATCGCGTTGCCGAGCTCGCGAAAGCGCACGAGAAGCTCGGAGCGCGACCCCTCGCCCTGCACCAGCAGCGGGTAATCGAGCCCGCGCCGGCGGAGCTCCTCGCCGATGCGCTCGCGCGCCTGCGACAGCGCGCGCAGCGTGGTGAACAGCAGGAACGCGCGGCCCTCGCTTGCTTCGAGCAGCGGCAGCGCCGCATCGACGACGGCGTCGGTGTGCGCCGGCGAGTTCGGCGCAGGCAGATTGCGCGGCACGTAGAGCAGCGCCTGCGCGCCGTAATCGAACGGGCTGTTCCACGCCTGGGTGGCAGCGGCGTCGAGCCCGAGCTGCGACGTGTAGTGCGAGAAGTCTCGCCCAACGGCGAGCGTGGCCGACGTGAAGATCCACGCGCGCGCGCTGCCTTCCACCTGCCGCTTCATGAGCGGCGCCACCGACAACGGCGACGCCTGCAACTGGAAGCCGTGCTGGGTCACGTCGACCCAGCGAATCCATCCCGCCGCGTCGTCCGGCGAATCCGGCACGGCCTCCGCGCCATCGCGCCACCGCGCCACCATGCGTGCGGCCTCGTCCGCGCGCGCGGCCACCGTCGCGATCTCCTCGCCGCGCTCGGCGAATTGCGCGAGCTCGGTCGCGAGCCGGTCGAGCGAGGCCGCGAGGTTGTCGAGCGCTTCGGCGAAGCCCGTGCGCCCGAGCGCCACGTCGCGCGCGTACTTGCCGATGACGTCGCCCGCGGCGAGGCGCAGCTTCTTCACCGCAGGACCGAGCTCGGCGGCTGCATCGGGCAGGCCGGGCACGTCGCGCGCCGCCGTTCGCGCGGCGATCTCGGCATCGCGCGCGAGCTCGTTGAGCTGACCCGAGGTGACCTGCTCGCCGAAGAAGAGCGTTGCCGTGTCGGGCAATTGATGCGCTTCGTCGAGGATGACCGTGTTGCAGTTGGGCAGGAGCTCGGCGACGCCTTCGTCGCGCAGCATCACGTCGGCGAAGAAGAGGTGATGGTTCACGACGACGACGTCGGCCTCGAGCGCTTCCTTGCGCGCCTTCATCACGAAGCAGTCGCCGTGGAACGGGCAGTTCTGGCCGAGGCAGTTGTCGCGTGTGGACGTGACGAGGGGCCAGATGCTCGCATGCTCGGGAACGTCGGACAGCTCGGCCCGATCGCCGCGCTGCGAGGCGCGCGCGAACGCCACGATCCTGGGCAGGTGGCGCACGTCGTCGCGCGACGGGAGACGGTCCTCGCGCGCGGCACGCTCGAGGTGGTAGTGACACACGTAGTTGGCGCGGCCCTTCAGCAGCGCCACGGTCACGGGTGCGGCAAGCGCGTCGCGCACGAGCGGAAGGTCGCGCTCGAAGAGCTGGTCCTGGAGCGTCTTGGTACCTGTGGAAACGATGACCTTGCCGCCGTAGAGCAGCGCGGGCACGAGGTAGGCGAACGTCTTGCCCGTGCCCGTGCCGGCTTCCGCCACGAGCTGCGTGCGCGATGCGATGGCGCGGCCGATCGCCTGCGCCATCTCGAGCTGCTGCGAGCGGAACCGAAAGCCGGGCAACGCGCGCGACAACGCGCCGCCGTCGCCAAATATCGCGTCCAGCGCGTCGTCGTGGCCGGCGTCCGCGTGCTCGACTTCCGGATCGGACGTCGCGAGGTCCACGCTAGTTCTTCTTTGCGGGCGCCTTTGCCTTGGGAGGCGCTTTCGCCTTCGCGCCTGCAGCAGGCGCGCTCGCGTTGTCCTGGGCGGTGCTGAACGACACGCGGACCTCGTCGATCTTCCAGGACAGCTCGTCGTACACCTTGTTGACGCGGTCTTCGTAGTCCTGCGGCGGCTCGCCGGTCCAGCGCAGCTTGGCCATGGCATCGAGCCAGAATTGCTGCAGGTCGCGCAGGTGCTCGACCGCGTCGCGGTAGCCGCTGGATTCGCGCAGCGCCGCCTGGTAGGGACGCGTGATGTTGATCTTCTGCTTGTCCACGCAGTACTCGCTCTTGGCGCCGTTGACGCCTTCCTGCGCCTTGGCGTGGCCGAACTCGATGATCTCGATGCTCTTCACGTGCCGGCACATCGTGTAGAGGTGCACGACGGCGTCGAGGTAGCAGTCGATGCCGGTGTCCGCGTGGTTGGGACAGATGTAGACGCTGCCGGGTTCGAATTTCTGCGCGTGGGCAGGAAGCGGTGCGAACAGGGCGGCGAATGCGAGCAGTGCGGCGATGCGGGCGATCATTGGGCTTTGCAGTGAATAGGTGGACGAGACGCGATGCTACCGCGCCACGGCCCCAGCAAGGAAGCCGGCCGAAAGAACGAACGCTCGGCACAACGCGCGAATTCTTACGTAGCCGTTCAAGCGGCGGGCGCGCGGCCGCCCGAAGCCCGCCGCCTGACCATGTTTCACCCGATGCAAACGGGCAAACGCCGGCTCCGCGAATCACGCCGAGCGCCCATTCGCCCGTTTGCATCGGCACATACGACAGCGCCCGCTCAGCGTTGAAGCTGGCGGGCGCCGGCGTGCGAAGGCAGCGTTAGATGGTGACGCCGCCTGAGACCTCGATCACCGCACCGTTGATGTACGACGCCTCGTCGGACGCGAGCCACGCGTAGGTGTTCGCGATTTCCTCGGGCTGGCCGAGCCGGCCCATGGGCACCTTGTCCTCGATCATCTTCAGCACCTTGGCGGGCATGGACGCGAGGATGGGGGTGTGGATGTAGCCTGGGCAGATCGCGTTGGCGCGAATGCCCTTGCTGCCGAGCTCGCGCGCCCACGTCTTGACCATGCCGATGACGCCGAACTTGGTCGCGGCGTAATTGGTCTGGCCGAAGTTGCCGTAGATGCCGACGATGGAGGATGCGTTGAGGATGCACCCGGAATTCTGGGCCAGCATGATGTCGACGACCGCCTTCGTGCAGTTGTAGACGCCCTTGAGGTTGACGTCGATGACGCGGTCGAACTGGTCTTCGCTCATCTTCTTGAACTGCGCGTCCTGCACGATGCCGGCGTTGTTGACCAGCGTGTCGATGCGGCCCCACTTGGCCATCACGCCGTCGACCATCTTCGCGATGCTTTCCTTGTCGGTGACGTCGACGCGAAATCCGATCGCCTCGCCGCCGGCGGCCTCGACGAGCTCGACGGCCTGTGCAACCGAGTCCATGTTGATGTCGCACACGGCGACCTTGGCGCCTTCCTTGGCGAACTTGATGGCCGTCGCACGGCCGATGCCCTGGCCCGCGCCGGTGATGATCGATACCTTGCCGCTGAGGCGCATGAGAATGTTGTCCTTGTCCCTTGGTTGGTGCATGCGTGCGTTTGGTAATCCCCTGAATGCACCGCACAAAACCGTCCGACTATAACGGCCCTTGGTGCGACGCACAAGGCCACGTTGCAGAAAGATGACCAGCGCGATGCAAATTTACAACGGTCATTTTATCACGCACTTTCAACAGGTTAAGCTAAAGACCCTGTGGGCGGCAGGCGCGATGCGGCACCGCAATGCAAGTGTCATGACCCTGGTCAATGCTGCGCCTCGATGGTGCGGCGCCCGAAGCGGGTCCCCGTCAGGGTGCGGGCCACCAGTGCTCGATGGTCAGCTGCAGGCCCTCGGTGCCCTGCCAGGCGTTGACCTCGGGCCGGAAGGCGGCCACCAGCCGTACCGGCAGGGCGTCCACGTGGCGGAAGAGGATCGCCTCGAACCGCTCGCCGTCGCGCCCGAGCGTGAGCTTCGTGTGCTGGCCGCCCACGATCCGGGTGTCGAGGACGTCGAAGGTGTCGTCGAACGTGGGCGCGGGCAGGCCCTGGCCCCAGACGTGTTCCCGCAGCAGGCGCGCGAGGTGGATGTCGAGCTCGCCGCGCTCGAGGTTGCCGTCGCTTTCGAGCGTCCGCGCCAGCAGCGCCGGCGTCAGCAGCTCGCGGGCGACGGTCTCGAACGACTCGCGGAAGGCGGGGAGCGCGTCCTCGCGCAAGGTGAGCCCGGCAGCGAACGCATGGCCGCCGAACTTCACGATCGCCCTGGGAGCGCGCTTGGTGACGGCGTCGAGGGCGTCGCGCAGGTGGAACCCCGCGATGGATCGGCCGGAGCCGCGCAGCTCTCCGGTGCTCGCGCGGGCGAAGACGAAGGCCGGACGGTGGAAGCGGTCCTTGAGCCTTGCGGCGACGATCCCGACGACGCCCTGGTGCCACTCGGGCCGGAACATGCAAAGCGTGCACTGGTCGTCCGGCACCTCGACGCCGCCCATGTCGTCGAGCGCCTCGTCCTGCATCGTCGACTCGATCTCACGACGCTCGCGATTGAGCCCGTCGAGCTGGCGCGCGAGGTCCATCGCTTCGCCGTCGGAGTCCGACAACAGGCAGCGGATGCCGATGGACATGTCTGCAAGACGCCCCGCCGCATTGAGGCGCGGTCCCGCGACGAAGCCCAGGTCGTAGGTCGTGGCCCGTGCCGCATCGCGGCCGGCCACCGCAAACAGCGCGCGTACGCCCGCGTGGCTCGCGCCCGCCCGGATGCGCGCGAGCCCCTGGTCGACGAAGATGCGATTCGTCTGGTCGAGCCGCACGACGTCCGCGACCGTGCCGAGCGCGACGAGATCGAGCAGCCGGCCGAGATTCGGCTCCGGCCGCGACGCGAATGCGCCCGCGGCGCGCAGCTTCGCACGCGTGGCGAGGAGCACGTAGAACATGACGCCGACGCCTGCGATGTGCTTGCTCGCGAAGTCGCAGCCGGGCTGGTTCGGGTTGACGATGATCGCCGGCGCCGGCAGCTCGGGGCCCGGCAGGTGGTGATCGGTGATCAGCACGTCGATGCCGCGCGCTGCGGCGGCGCGCACGCCGTCCACGCTGGCGATGCCGTTGTCGACCGTGACGATGAGGCGAGGGGCGAGCCGTGCCGCGAGGTCCACGATCTCGGGCGTGAGGCCGTAGCCGTACTCGAAGCGGTTGGGCACGATGAAGTCGACGTCGGCGCCGAAGGCGCGCAGTCCGCGCACGCCGACCGCGCACGCGGTGGCGCCGTCCGCGTCGTAGTCGGCGACGATGACGATGCGCTCGCCGTGCGCGATCGCCTTGCACAACCGGCTCGCGGCGTCGTCGATGCCGCGCATGCGTTCGAACGCGGGCAGCGCGCGCAGCGAGTGATCGAGCTCGGCCGCGCTCGCGATGCCGCGAGAGGCGTAGATGCGCGCGAGCACCGGCGGCAGGCCTGCCGCAACCAGCGTCTCGCTGGCCGGGTGCGCGGGGCGCCGGACGAGCGTGGTCATCGACGTGCCCGCATGCGGCGCCACCACGAGGGACGCCCCGATTCGTATGAACGCGCGTCGCCGTTGATCGCGACGATGGACACGTGATCGAGGTTGCCGCGCTCGAGCGCGGCGAGCGCGGGCGACAGCCACGAGCGTTCGATCGCTTGCGCATCGCCGACGTTGCCCAGCACGACCATCGCGTCGGGACCGCGAGGCAGCGCGTCGAAGCCCGCGGGCGGCGTTGTTACTGCAAGATCGGCAACGCGTGCGATGCCGGTCACGACGTCGCCGGCGCGCGAGGGCGCCGCATGGATGGCCGCATGGCGTGCGGTCACGGTGGACGGCAGCGTGCCGCCTCCCGACATCCAGATGCCGGTGACTTGTGCGCGACCGTCCTCTTCTCGAACGCGATTGACGGGATGCTCGTGAAGCAGCATCTGCATCTCCGACAGCCATCGGCGCCACGTTGCGCCGTGCGGGCCGCGCGGCAGGTGCGCGGCGATGGGCCCGTTGGGTCGAAGCGCGTCCGTCTCGACGGGCACGCTCTCGCGCGCGGTGAGGAACCACGCGTCGGTGCGCGGCGCATGGAATGCGATGGCGTCCCCTGCGAAGTGGCGATTCAACATGTCGACGAGCGACGAGGCTTCCTGCGGGCTCAGGTCGTCCACGCGCCCGGCGAGCATCACGTCGTCGCGGCCCGCGACGAACGTCACCGGATCGGCGCGCATCACGTACGCACCGCGCGCCTGCAGCCCCGCACCGAGCGCTGCGAATGGCGCGATGCCACCCGCGATCCCAAGGAGCTGCGCGACAGCGGCGTCGGCGTCGCCTGCGGCGTGGACGCGTCCGTACGATGCGACGCGCGCGAGCGGCGCGATGCGGTCGAGCGCGGGGGCCGCGAGGCCGTGGGTGAAGACGAGGGAGAAACGCATGTGCTGCGGCAAAGTCGGCGACTCTAGCATGCGATAATCGCCCGTTTTCGTCCATCGGCCATACCGCCTCCTTGTCGCCCTACGAACTGGCCGTCGGCCTGCGTTACACGCGCGCCCGCAAAGGCTCCGGCCGCAACACGTTCATCTCGTTCATCTCGCTCATCTCGATGGCCGGCATCGCGCTCGGCGTCGCCGCGCTGATCGTCGTGCTGTCGGTGATGAACGGGTTCCAGGAAGAGCTTCGCAACCGCATCCTCGCGGTGGCGTCGCACATCGAGATCCGCGGGCTGCCGCAGCTCATGGACTGGCAATCGGTCGCGGCCATGGCGTCGAAGGAGCCGCAGGTGAAGGCGGCCGCTCCGTACGTGCTGGGACAGGCGATGCTCACGGCGAGCGACGCGAATCGCGGCGCGCTCATCCGCGGCATCGATCCGGCGCGCGAGGATTCCGTGGCCGACATCGGCAAGCACATGCGTGCGGGAACGCTTGCGAACCTCAAGCCGGGACTATTTGGCATCGTGCTCGGGCGCGATCTCGCCGGCGCGCTTGGTGTGATGCAGGGCGACTCGGTCGTGGTGATCACGCCGCAGGGCACGATCACGCCCGCCGGCACGCTGCCGCGTCTCAAGAGCTTCAAGGTCGTCGGCATCTTCGACGTCGGCATGGCGGAGTTCGACAGCGGGCTCGCGCTGATCAACCTCGAGGATGCGCAGAAGCTGTACCGCCTCGACGGCGTGTCGGGCGTGCGGCTGAAGCTCGACGATCTCTTCGCGGCGCCCAGGGTTGCGCAGGACCTGTGGCAGAAGCTTTCGGTGCAGGCGGAGATTCGCGACTGGACGCGCAGTCACGCCAACTTCTTCCGCGCCGTGCAGATCGAGAAGCGGGTGATGTTCATCATCCTCACGCTGATCGTGGCCGTCGCCGCGTTCAACATCGTCTCCGCGCAGGTGATGGTCGTCACCGACAAGCAGGCGGATATCGCGATCCTGCGCACGCTCGGCGCGTCGCCCTCGTCGATCATGGCGATCTTCGTCGTTCAGGGCGCGCTGATCGGCTTCATCGGAACGGCCATCGGCGTGCTCGGCGGCGTGCTGCTCGCGTTCAACATCGACGTCGTGGTGCCGTTCATCGAGCGCACCTTCGGCGTGCACTTCCTCGACAAGTCGGTGTACTACATCACGGACCTGCCGTCCGACGTGCAGCGCGGGGACGTCGTCACGATCGCGCTGATCGCGCTCGCGCTCGCTCTCGTGGCGACGCTCTATCCCGCGTGGAAGGCCGCGCGTGTGAACCCGGCCGAGGCACTACGCTATGAGTGATCCCGTGGTGTCGTGCCGCGGGCTGTCGAAGACCTACACGAGCGGTCCCGCGCACGTCCCCGTCCTCAATGGCGTCGATCTTGCGGTCGGCGAAGGCGAGCGCATCGCCATCGTGGGCGCATCGGGTTCGGGCAAGAGCACGCTGTTGCATTTGCTCGGCGGGCTCGACGATCCGACCGCGGGCGAAGTCAGTGTGGAAGGCGTCGCGCTCAACACGCTGTCCGAGGCGCAACGCGGCCAGGTGCGCAACCGCGCGCTCGGCTTCATCTACCAGTTCCATCACCTGCTGCCCGAGTTCAGCGCGGTGGAGAACGCGGCGATGCCGCTCATCATTCGCCGAATGACGCCCGCGCAGGCGCGCGACGAAGCTGCCGCCACGCTCGAGCGCGTCGGCCTCGGGCATCGCCTCAAGCACCGTCCCGGCGAGCTGTCCGGCGGCGAGCGCCAGCGGGTGGCGCTCGCGCGCGCGCTCGTCACGAAGCCGCGGTGCGTGCTGGCCGACGAGCCCACCGGCAACCTCGACCGCAAGACCGCGGAGCAGGTCTTCGACCTCATGCTGGAGCTCAACGCGGTGATCGGCACGGCGCTCGTGATCGTCACGCACGACCAGGAGCTGGCGGCGCGCGCCGACCGGACGCTGCATCTCGTGGACGGCAAGCTCGCGTAGCCTAGCGCGCCATGCAGGCGACGACACCCACTCCGAACCCCTCTGCGATCCATCCCTGCGCGAGCATCGAGTCGCGAACGGCGGCACTGGTGGCGTAGCGGTGAGCGGATCCGTTGGGGTCGAACATGCGGTACAAAGGCAGCGTGCCATTGGCGCAGCTGCCATTGGGAGCAGGCGTCATGACGGCGATCGTGTCGACCTCGTATAGCCAGGGATAGCCGAGCCCGCATTCGGCCGCCGTCGCGCCGAAGAAATGAGTTCGCGGCGACGCGCTGGCCGCGGTGTAGTAGCGGCACATCCAGCGCGTGGCCGGAGTCGACGACGGGAAGGCGCGGAACGTTTCGCCCGTGCGCTGCCATCCCGGCGTTGCATCGAGCGTCGCGGTCTCGACAGGGTCGGAAGTCATGAAGTAATCGCCGGCCGGAGCGTAGTGGAACTCCGTGACGGCGGCCGCGTTCCAGTCTCCCGCGGAGACGATCAGCGGGTCGGAGGCGCCGCGCGTCGTGCCGGCGACGTCGAAATGCGCCGCGGCTACGGAGTGAGTGCCGTTTGCGAACGCGGTCGTGCACGTGGCGCGTGCCGATGCACCGCCGGACGTCAACGGCACGTTCGCGCAGTTCGCGATCACGCCGTTGTCGTCGTAGAACGAAACGACGCCGAGCGCCGCGCCGGTGACGTTCGCATTGAGCGTAACGGGCGCATCCGCATTCGCCGGGTTCGCGCTCGCTTCCAGCGCGACCGGCACGGACGCGAGCAGGAAGCGCGCGATGGCACCGCCGCAGCAATAGCCGGGCGCAACGTAAAGATACGCGCCATCCACTACCGCTGCACCCGGGCTCAGCCCGCGTGCGTAGACGCGGCCGTCGATGCCGAAGCCCGGATCGATCCTGCCGTCCGCGCCGAAGCGGGTGATCGCCGTCGCGCCGATCGGATCCACACTGACGCCGACCTGCACGATCTTCCCGTCCGGCTGAAGCGCGATCGCGGTGGCGCCATATGGGCAGGGATCGATACGTGCAGAGACGATCCGCCCGCACGGCCCAAACGATGCGGCTGCAATGCCGTTGCTGCCGAACGCCGGGTCCGATGATCCGGTCGCGGTGAGGCGCGCGACCCGGAGCACGGGCAGGCCGCTTTGAACGCCCGCGATCAACAGGTCGCCGCTTGCCTCGAGAAGTATCTGCGACGGCTGGAGGGGGACGTTCGCCTCACCAGCCTGTCCATACGAAACGTCGGGCGACCCATCGGTGGCGACGCGAAGCGCGCTAGTGACCGGGAGGCCCGTTCCACCGGAGATCGGGTAGTACCAGAGCGCCACGACGACTTTGCCGTCGGTCTGGACGACGGGCCCCACGACAAACTGCAGCTGGACCGTCGAGCTCCATTGCCATAACGGATCGGCGAACGAGGTATCGCGCGTGCCGCGACCGTCGAGCCTCACGAGCATGGCGCGCGACTCGTTGCCCAGCACGCGCAGCGCCTGTGCGGCGAGGTATATCGCGCCGTCGGGTGCGAGCGCGATCGCAACGGAGATGACGTAGTCTGGATAGAAGACGTTGCCTTCGGACGGTGTCTGCGGCACCACGGACCCCGTCACCGAGCCGCCGTCGCCGAAGGTTCTGTCGACCGAGCCGTCGGAGTTGAATCGCGCGACGAAGATCATTCCGTGCAAGCGATGTTCCGTGTAAGTCTCGCCGGCCGCGAGGATCTTGCCGTCGGGCTGCAACGCCATCGCGCGCGTCGTCGCGAATCCGGTGGCAAGCTCGACATAGGCCGTGCCGCCCACGCCGAAGGTCGCGTCGGGCTGGCCGCGACTGTCGAGGCGCGTCACGACTGCGCGGTCGCCGATGCTTCCGCCTGTCAGGACCCTCCCGTCCCGCTGCACGATGGGAGCAGCGCCGGCAGGCGCTTGTGCAACGCCATATTTCCCGAACGACGGATCGAGGACGCCCGGCGAGGCCAATGCCGCGACGGAGAAGGCTAGCGTTGCGAGAACGATCAGCAGGCGGCACATCTTTCTAGCCTAGCGTATGTGCGCGGCACCGCGCAGCACGCCGCGCGCGAGGAAGATCCCGGTGATCGTCTCGGCGCGTCGACGAAGGCGGCGCGCGCCGCGCCTCGAGGCCGCGCGGGCGCGGCAGGTCGATCGCGAGCACGCGCTCGATGCGCCCGGGACGCGGCGACATCACCACCACGCGATCGGCGAGCAACACCGCCTCGTCGATCGAGTGTGTGATGAATAGAACGGTCTTGCGCGTGGCGAGCCACAGGGCCTCGAGGTCGAGGCGCATCTGCTCGCGCGTCAGGGCGTCCAGCGCACCGAAGGGCTCGTCCATCAGCAGGAGCGGCGCGTCGTGGATCAATGCGCGTGCGATCGCCACGCGTTGGCGCATGCCGCCCGACAGCTCGTGCGGATAGCGGTCCGCGAAGTCGGCGAGGCCGACTTGCGCAAGGAGCTTGTGCGCACGCTCGCGGTAGTCGCGCGGATCGAGTCCCCGGAGCTCGACCTGCACGAGGACGTTCGACAGGGCCGTGCGCCAGTCGAGGAGGACGGGACTCTGGAAGACGATGCCGAGGTTGGTCTGCGGGCGGTCGACCACGCGGCCGTCCACGCGGACGTCGCCGGTGGTCGGCAAGTGCAGCCCGGCAACAAGGCGCAGCAGCGTGCTCTTGCCGCATCCCGACGGTCCGACGATCGCGACGAATTCGCCGGCGTCGATCGCAAGATCGATGTGCTCGAGTGCGCGCGTCTCGTGTCCGTCGCGGCGATACGTCTTGCCGACCGCCGCGACCTCGACGTACGCCACTATTGGGGCAGGAACTCGTTCGTGTGAAACGTCGTCCAGCCTTTGTCCGTCGACAGCTCGCGGTAGTTCTTCAGTATCGCGAGCGTCTGGTCCCAGTCCGCCTGCGCGCCCCAGCCGACCTTGCCCTTGGAGTTCTTCGAATCCATGAGGTCGATGTCGACCATCAGCTGGTCGAGCGTGGACTGCCGGTTGAGATCGGGCTTCGCCTTCATGGCCGCGTCGACGGCCAACCCCGGGTTCTTCCTCGCGTCCTCCCACGATTTGACGGTCGCGCGCACGAAGCGCTTCACGAGATCGGGATTCTTCTTGATCGTGTCCCCGGACGTGAGGATCGTCATCCCGACGATGTTCGCGCCGAAGTCCGCGTAGCGCATCGCCGCGGGATTGCCGCCCTTGTACTTGATGAGGAAGTACTGGTCGTCGACGCCGCCCAGGAGCGCGTCGGTCTTCTTCTCGAGCACGGCGACGACCTTGGCTGCCGGATCGACCTGCACCATGCCGATCTTCGCGCAATCGACGTTGTTGGCCTTGCACACCGCCTGCAGCAGCGGGCCGAGCGGATCGCCCGGCGTGACCGCGACCTTCTTGCCTTCGAGATCCTTCGGCGTCCTGATGTTCGCGTCGGCCAGGGACACCACGGAGTATCCCGTCGTGTTGAGGAGCGACATCACGCTCTTCACGTCGGCGCCCTTCGACGCGGTGAGGATCACGGACGACGAATCGGCGAGCCCGAACGTGTCGGATCCTGCAGCGACGACCTGCACGGTGTTGCCCGAGCCGCGGCCCTCGTTGATCGTGAGGTCGATGCCCTCGGCGGCGTAGTAGCCCTTGTCCTTGCCGTAATAGAACGGAACGTGCAAACCGCCCAGGTACCAGTTGAGGCGCAGCGACACCTTGTCCTGCGCCGCGGCCGGTGCGTTAACTGCCAGCGCGACGAGCGCCATGGCAACGATCCTTGCGAGCTTCATGACTCCTCCCGTTGTTTTCGACTCAGAGCGTCGCATCGTTCGCCGTGGCCTGCTGCGAGACGTGCCACGGGATCGCGATGCGCTCGACGATCTCGACCGCGTAGTAGACGACCAGGCCGATGAGCGACAGGACCACGATCGTCGCGAACACCATCGGCGTGTCGAGCTGGCCGTTGTATTGCAGCAGCAGGTAACCGAGGCCGCGGTCGGACGCGACGAACTCCGCGACGACCGCCGCCGTCGCCGCGAGCGCGGCGCCCACCTTGAGTCCGGTGAAGATGTGCGGCAGCGCCTGCGGAAGGCGGATCTTCCAGAACATCCTCATGGCGCTCGCACCCGTGGTGCGCGCGAAGTCCATGACGTCGCGGTCGGCGCTCTTGAAGCCGGCGATGCTCGACACGACGATCGGGAAGAACGACAGGAGGAACACGAGCAGGAGCTTCGGCATGAAGCCGAACCCGAACCAGATGATGAACAGCGGCGCGATCGCGATCTTGGGCACGATCTGCAGGAACACGATCACGGGATACACGGCCCGCTCCATGAAGCGCGAGTAGGCGACGGCGAGCGCGAGGGGGATGCTCACGACGACCGCGAGCGCATACCCGGCGAGGATCTCCTGCGTGGTGATCCACGCGCCGCCGGCGACGATCTCGTGGCGCTTCCAGAACTCGGTCCACACCTTCGACGGCGGCGGCAGCAGGTATTCCTTGACGCCGGTGAGACGCACTGCGAGCTCCCACGCGACGAACAGCAGCACGAAGATGACGATCGCGCCGCCTCTCGTGCGCAGCCATGCGACGACGCTCGAGCTCATTTCCAGGGCGCCGGCGGCTCGGCCAGGTCCCACGTCCCGTACACGGCGGGCTCGTTGACCTCGATCACCTCGAGATCGTCCGAGCGCGCGATCACGTTGTGCGGCACGCCCGCGGGCTGCGACAGCCCGTCGCCCGCATGCAGGGTGACGTCGCCCTCCACACCTGCGAAGCGGAACGTGAGCGAGCCGCGCAGCACGTAGACGTAGTGCGCCGTCATGTCGTGCCAGTGCCAGCCCGTCGGCTCGGCGAAGGGCAAGAGCGCCCGGATGTGCTTCGCGCCGATGCGCCCGCCGGTGGCAGCGGCGAGCCCGAGATCGCGGTACTCGGAGTCGGCGCGCAATCCCTCGCGGTTCCACGTCGCACCGTCCTCGTTCGCGCGCGCGAACGCGGTGAGCGATTGCGCGAGCTCGCGCGGTCCTTCGTAACGAGGCGTGCCTTCACCGTGCATGCGCTCTCCTCCTGTAAGTGACCGATATTCGCAAGCGCCAGCAGCGCGGTCAATATTCGACCGGTATCGGGTCGAGCGAGCGCCACAGGTACCACGTCGCGACGCTGCGATAGGGCGCCCAGCGCGCGCCGAACTCGCGGAGCTCGGCCACGGGCATGCGCTCGCCGTCGCGATAGTGCAGCGCGACGGCCTTCTGCAGGCCGATGTCGTCGACGGGAAACACGTCCGCGCGAAGCTCGTGGAAGATGAGGAACATCTCCGCGGTCCAGCGGCCGATGCCCTTGACGTCGACCAGGCGCTCGATGAGCGTCTCGTCGTCGAGCGACGGCCACTCGCGCGGGTCGAGCGCGCCCGACGTGAAGTGGCGCGCGAGATCCCGCAGGTACAGTGCCTTGCGCTCGGACAAGCCGACGCGTCGCAGCGTCGCCATGCGCGTGCGGCCGACGCGGCCCGCGTCGAGTTGCACCGGGTCGCCGCTCGCGCCGGTCGCCTTGGCAAAGCGATCCCAGATCGACTGCGCGGCCTTGACCGAGATCTGCTGCCCCACGATCGCGCGCGCGAGCACCGTGAACGGCTCGCCGCGCCGCGTGAGGTGCACGTCCGGATAGCGCGCGATCAGGTTCGCCAGCACGCCGTCGGCGGCGGCCAGGTGGGCCTTGGCGCGATCCCAGTACGGGGGCTTCATCCGCGTTTCATCAGGTTGAAACAAAAGGGTAAAATAGCAGGATTTGCTTCTTCGGCCGCCGCGGCGACCTTGTGCCAGCGGACCCCATGCGCATCAAGCCCTTCCTCGCCACGCTCGCGATCCTCGCGCTCGCGGCCAGCACTACTGCGGCCATCGCCGCCGCCGATCCGCGCAAGGTGATCCGGGACGTCTTTCCGGTCGCCGAGACGGGCTTCGACCCCGCGGCGATCCACGATCTCTACTCCGCCGGGATCGTGCGGGCGATCTTCGAGACGCTCTACACCTACGATTACCTCGCACGACCCGCGAAGATCGTGCCGCAGGCCGCGGACGGCATGCCGCAGGTGACCGAGGACGGCAAGGTCTACACGGTCAAGCTCGCCAAGGGCATCTACTTCCAGGCCGACCCGGCGTTCGGCGGCAAGAAGCGCGAGCTCACCGCGGACGACGTGATCTACACGTTCAAGCGGGTGATGGACCCGAAGATCCGCTCGCCGTATGCATTCCTGCTCGAGGGCAAGATCGTCGGGCTCGACGCGCTGGTGGAAGCGGCAAAGAAGTCCGGCAAGTTCGCCTACGACACGAAGATCCCCGGCCTTGAAGCCGTCGATCGGTACACGGTGCGCTTCCGCATGACCGATACCGATTACAACCTGCCCTACGTGATGGCGCACGAGGCGCTCGCGCTCGTCGCCCGCGAAGTCGTCGACAAGTACGGCGAGTCGGACGGACGCGTGATGAGCAATCCCGTCGGCACCGGCGCCTACAAGCTCGGGCAGTGGATCCGCAGCAACAAGATCGTGCTCGACGCCAATCCCGACTACCGCGGCTTCACGTGGGACTTCAAGCCGGGACAGCCCGGCGACGAGAAGCTCGTCGCGCAGATGAAGGGCAAGACGATGCCGCAGGTCGGGCGCGTCGAGATCCTCATCATGGTCGAGGACCAGACGCGCTGGCTCGCGTTCGAGAAGGGCGAGCTCGACTTCATGAACATGGAAGGGCCGCTCGCGCCCAACGCGATCGGCAAGGACGGCAAGATCAGGCCCGAGCTCGCGGCCAAGGGCGTGCGCCTCGACCGCTACATCGACCTCGAGATCCGCTACATGTACTGGAACATGCTCGACCCGCGCGTCGGCGGGCTCGGCAAGGAGCAGATCGCCCTGCGCCGCGCGCTCGCGATGGCGTACGACGCTTCCGAGGAAGTGCGCGTCATCCTCAACGGCCAGGCCGTCGAGGCGGAGTTTCCCATTCCGCCCGGCGTGGTCGGCCACGTCCCGAACTGGAAGAGCACGATCAGGTACGACCCTGCAGGCGCCAACGCGCTGCTCGACAAGTTCGGCTACAAGCGCGGCGCCGACGGCTATCGCATCGTTTCCTGACGGCAAGCCGATGGTCATCAAGTATGCGGCGCGCCCCGACACGCAGAACCGCCAGCTCGAGGAGCTCGTCAAGAAGAACTACGACGCGATCGGCGTGCGCATGGAGAGCCAGCGCGACCAGTTTCCCGAGCTCCTGAAGCTCGAGAAGCAGTGCAAGCTCTTCAGTCGCGAGGCGGCATGGATCGCCGACTATCCGGACGGCGACAATTTCATGCAGCTCTGGTACGGCCCGAACTCGTACCAGAGCAACAACGCGTGCGCGAAGATCCCGGAGTACGACGCGCTCTACAAGAAGACGACGCGCATGCCCCCCGGGCCGGAGCGCGACAAGCTCTACCAGGAAATGGCGCGGATCCTGGAAGCGTATGCTCCGCATCGCCTGACGGTGATGCGGTATCGCAACGAGCTCATCCAGCCGCGCATCGAGGGCTTTCGCAAGCACCCGATCCTGACGTCGACGTGGCAGTACGTCGACGTGGCACCGAGCAGCAACTGACGCCGGCGATCCCGGCGAGTTGAAGGCGGCGATGCGCGACCCGCATCGCGCCCGAAGGAGGACCCATGTGGGCGTACGTATTTCGCAGGCTGTGGCAGATGATCCCGACGATGCTCGGGGTCGTGCTGCTCGTCTTCATCCTGTTCAACCTGTTCGGCGGCGATCCCGCGTACGTGCTCGCGGGGAAGATCAGCAATCCCGAGCAGATCGAGAACATCCGCCGCCAGCTCGGCGTCGACCAGCCGTACTACGTGCAGCTCGGCATCTTCCTGAAGCAGATCGTGACGGCCAACTTCGGCGCGTCGTGGAGCACCAACGAGCAGGTCTCGCACATTCTCGCCACGCGCCTCGGCCCGTCGATGACCGTGCTCGTGCCGCTCTTGATCCTCGAGACGGTGTTCGCCATCGGGCTCGCGCTGGCCGTCGCGTACGTGCGCGGGACGCTCACCGACCGCATGGTGATGATCGTGTGCACGGTCGGCCTTTCCATCAGCATCCTCGTGTACATCATCGTGTTCCAGTACGTGTTCGCGTACAAGCTCGGATGGTTCCCCGTGCAGGGGTGGGGCGATTCCTTCTGGGAGAACCTGACGCGGTACGCGTCGCTGCCGATCATCATCGGGCTGGTCGTCGGGCTCGCACCGAACCTGCGCCTGTACCGCACCTTCGTGCTCGACGAGATCAACCAGGACTACGTGCGCACCGCGCGCGCGAAGGGCGTCGGCGAGAACCGCATCATGTGGGTGCACGTGCTGCGCAATGCGTCGATCCCCATCATCACGCACGTGATGGCCGCGCTGCCGGGCTTGCTGATCGGCGCCTTTCTGCTGGAGCGCTTCTTCTCCATCCCCGGCATCGGGCGTGAAGTCATTCTCGCCGTCGAGCGCTCGGACTTTCCGGTGATCAAGGCGCTGACCGTGTACGTCGCCGTCGCGACCATGGTCGTCAACCTGCTGGCCGACCTCATGTACAAGGCGGTCGATCCTCGGGTGCAGCTCCGATGAGCGACACGACACTCGCACACGCCCGTGGTCGGGCACCGCGAGATCCCCCATACCGTTTCGCCGGGTCTCTGGACGCTGGCCTGGCGGCGCCTGCGCACCGACGGCGTTGCCATGGTGTCCCTCGCGCTCGTGGCGGTGTTCGTCGCCATGATGATCCTGTCCGGCACCGGCATCGTCGCCAAGGACTGGTCGCGCGAGGTCGGCATGAACTACGCGCCGCCGACGTTCATCGGCCCCGACGTTGCACCGGCGCCGGACACGGGCACGCCGTCGCCCGCTGCGCCCGCGGATGCGCCGCCCGCCGCGACGCAGGCGCCGGGCGATTCGACGTTCGTCGATCCGCTCGCCGACGTGATGAAGGAAATCGAGGCGCAGAAGAGCGGGCCCGCGTCCGCCGAGTCGAAGTCGGTCGATCCGCTGGCCGACGTGATGAAGGACATCGAGGCGGGCAGGTCGACGGCCGCCGCGGCCGCCGACGCGCGGCGCGCCACGCTCCCGTTCGGCGCGGACAAGTGGGGCCGCGACGTCATCGCCAAGACGATCAAGGGCTCGGAGACGTCGATCTTCGTCGGCATCGCGGCGGCAATCGTCGCAACGCTCATCGGCACCGTGCTCGGCGCGCTCGCCGGCTACTACGGCCGCTGGGTCGACGACGCGCTCAACTGGTTCTACAGCGTGTTCAGCTCCATTCCGTACCTGCTGCTCATCTTCGCCGTCGCCGCGGTGCTGCAGCACAAGGGCACGATGACGATCGTGCTGATCCTCGGGCTCACCGGGTGGACGAGCGTCTTCCGCCTCATTCGCGCCGAGTACATGAAGCACAAGGGCCGCGAGTACGTGCAGGCCGCCGACGCGATCGGCGCGTCGAACGCGCGCCGCATGTTCAAGCACATCTTCCCGAACGTGTCGCACGTCGTGCTCGTGCAGCTGTCGATCCTCGTGGTCGCGTTCATCAAGTCCGAAGTGATCCTGTCGTTCCTCGGCTTCGGCGTGCCGGTCGACGTCGTGTCGTGGGGATCGATGCTGAACGAGGCGCAGAACGAGCTCCTGCTCGGCAAGTGGTGGCAGCTCGTCGCCGCCGGCGGGACGATGGCGGTGCTCGTCACCGCGTTCTCGCTCTTCACCGACGCATTGCGCGACGCACTCGATCCGAAGCTTCGCGGCACGGACGGCGGTGGACTCGGAGGCTGATCCATGACTACCCAACTCGAACCTCTTTTGCGCGTGCGCGATCTGTCGATTTCGTTCCGTCTCGACCGGCGCAATACGTTCCAGGCCGTCCGCAACATTTCCTTCGACATTCCGCGCAACAGCACCGTGGCGCTCGTCGGTGAGTCAGGCTCCGGCAAGTCCGTCACGTCGCTTGCGATCCTCGGCCTGCTGCCGCCCGAGAACTCGATCGTCGACCCGAAGAGCCAGATCATGTACGGCGGCCGCAACCTCGCGAGCCTTTCGCGGCGCGAGCTGCAGGACCTGCGCGGCGCCGACATCTCGATGATCTTCCAGGAGCCGATGACGTCGCTGAACCCGGTGTTCACCGTCGGCTTCCAGATCGAGGAAGTGCTGCGCCTGCATCGCGGCATGTCGGGCTCGCAGGCGCGCAAGCGCGCGGTCGAGGTGCTTGCCGAGGTCGGCATTCCCGAGCCCGAGCGGCGCATCAATTACTTTCCGTCGCAGATGTCGGGCGGCCAGCAGCAGCGCGTGATGATCGCGATGGCGATCGCCTGCGAGCCCAAGCTCCTCGTCGCCGACGAGCCGACCACCGCGCTCGACGTCACCATCCAGAAGCAGATCCTCGACCTCATCGCGGAGCTCCAGAAGAAGCACCAGATGTCCGTGCTGTTCATCACGCACGACCTCGCGGTGGTGGGCGAGATCGCCGATTACGTGGTGGTCATGCGCAACGGCGAGATCCGCGAGCAGGGACCCGCGCGGGACGTGTTCGAGTCGCCGCGCGATGCCTACACCAAGGCGCTGCTGCAATGCCGTCCCAACCTCGACCGCCGGCCCGAGCGCCTGCCGGTGATCGACGACTTCATGCGCGGCGACGGCGCGGCGCCGCAGATTCGCGAGCGCACGCGCGGCGTGTCCTCGTCCGACTCGGTCGTGCTGTCGGTGCGCAATCTCGGCAAGAGCTTCCACGCGCGCGATGGACTCTTCGGGCGGCGCGAGTTCAAGGCGGTGAAGGACGTGTCGTTCGACCTCGCCAAGGGCAAGACGCTCGGCCTCGTCGGAGAGTCGGGCTCGGGCAAGACCACCGTCGGCATGACGCTGATGCGCCTGCACGAGGCCACCACCGGGACGGCGATCTTCGACGGCAAGGACATCCTGTCGATGTCGGCGCAAGGAGTTCATGCCGTACAAGCGGCGCATCCAGATCATCTTCCAGAATCCGTACGCGTCGCTCAACCCGCGCTTCATCGTGGGCCAGATCCTGACCGAGCCGATGGACATCCACGGCATCGGATCGTCGGCGCAGGAGCGCGCCGACCTCGCGTTCGAGCTGCTCGCGAAAGTCGGGTTGCCGGAAGTGTCGTTCTACAAGTATCCGCACGAGTTCTCGGGCGGACAGCGCCAGCGCATCGCGATCGCGCGCTGCCTCACGCTGAAGCCCGACATCCTCATCTGCGACGAGTCGGTGTCGGCGCTCGACGTGTCCGTGCAGGCGCAGGTGCTGAACCTGCTGCAGGACCTGCAGGCGGAGTTCGGGCTGTCGTACATCTTCATCTCGCACGACCTCGCGGTGGTGAAGTACATCTCCGACCAGGTGATGGTCATGAACCAGGGCGAGATCGTGGAGATCGCGAACTCGGACGAGATCTACCGTCATCCGAAGCAGACGTACACGCAGCGGTTGCTCGCGTCGATTCCCAAGGGCTGGCAGGGCCAGCGGTTCGGCGCGCAGTCAGCTCAGTAGCGCGCCGTCAGCGTTCGGCGACATCGCGAGGCGCCCGCGCGTCGCCTACAGCGTGAACGCCATTTCCTTCAGCAGCGCGCCGGGCAGCCGCACGCTTGCGAGCTGCCGCGACTGGTACGTGCCCGCGTCGAGGATGAACTCCGTCTCGCGCGTGAGGTCCTCGAGGTTCTCGCCGAGCAGGCGATACAGCGTGTCGTCGAAGCGGAGCACGTCCACCGGCGCCACGATCTTGCCGTTCTCCACCCAGAACGTCGCGAAGCGCGTCATGCCCGTGATGCGGCACGCGGGCCGGTCGGAATAGTTGAGGTAGTGCAGGTTGCCGATCGCAAGGCCGGTGTCGAGCGCGGCCAGCGCGTCGGCGGAGGCGAGCGTGCCGCCGCTCATCGCGAGCGACTCGGGCATTTCCGCGCCGTTGGCGCCGTTCTCCGTCATGCCGAATTCCCGTGCGGTGCGCGGGCTCACGAGCGAGCCGACGAGCTTGCCGGTCTCGATCAACGACACGCGCGACGGGCCGCGCGAATCCTTCCGCCTGGAACGCGGGCGACACGCCGCCGGCCGTGTCCTCGACGATGGACACGCGCGGATCGAGCGCTTCGCCGTCCTGCATCTTCGCGAGCGCGCTCTGTTTGGTGGCGAGCGCGCGGCCGGAGAATCCGCCCCAGCACAGGATCGACGCAATCTCCTCCATGGCGGACGGCGTCAGGTACGCGCGGTACTTGCCGGGCTCGAGCGCGCGCGAAGGCCGGCCGATGAGGGCCAGGCGCTCGCGCGCCTCGTTCATCTTGCGCGCGAAAACGCCGGCGTCCCACGCGAAACCCGCATACCCGGTCTTCACGGCCTTGTCGGCGCGGTGATAGAGGCTCCACTGCAGGTTGAACGCGGTCGTGGCGTGCCAGTTGCGCTGGCCTTCGGAATTCGCGAAGCCGCGGTAGATCGGGCCGCCCGCGTAGATGCCGACGAGGTCGGTGCCGTCCGCGGCACGCAGGATCTCGTCGACGACCGACCTCCGCCGGCGGCAGCGATCCTTCGCGTGCGTTGCGGCTGCTCTGCACGTTCGTGGGCAGCAGCAGCAACGGATCGTCGGCGAGCTCGGGCATCGCCGCGCGCAGCGTCGCGACGGCCTCGCGCACCGCGTCGAGGTCGGTCGCGACGATCCCGGTCAGCGACATCGTGTGCTCGGCGTGCCGCCGGCCTTCGATGAGCCGCACCGACAGATAGCGCTGCGATACGGTGCCGGGCTGGCGCACCTTGCCGCGGTTCATGCGCACGAAGTCCGTGTCTTCGGCGTCGAACGTCGCGGTGAAACGCTCGCCGGGCCCGAGCGCCTGCTGCACTGCCTGCGTCATCGTCTCGAAATAGGCTTCCATCATTTTTCTATTCCCCGCCGAAGACGTCGACGCCGGTGAACACGCACGCCGGCGACGCATGTCCCACGCGGATCACCTGCGAAGGCTCGCCCTTGCCGCAATACGGCGTGCCCAGCACCTGCATCGTGTCGGCGCTGCCGACGCGCGCGAGGCTGCGCCAGAAGTTGGCGGAGATGCCGCGGTAATTCGGGTTCTTGACGACGTGCCCGATCCTGCCGTTCTCGATCACGCGCGCACGCTCGCATCCGAACTGGAACTTGTTGCGCGAGTCGTCGATGGACCAGCTGCAATTGGTCTCCATCAGCACGCCGCGCTCGATGCCCGAGACGAGCTCGTCGAACGACGCGTCGCCCGGCTCGAGGTTGAGGTTGGCCATGCGGTCGATGGGCGGACGGTTCCAGTTGTCGGCGCGGGAGTTGGCCACGCCGGGCAAGCCTGCGCGCGACTGCGAGATCGCGCCGCCGAGCGGGCGCTCGAGGATGCCGCCGCGGATGAGGAAGACCTTCTCCGCGCGCGTCCCGTCGTCGTCGTACGCGTAGCTTGCGAGCTCTTCCGGACGCGTGGGATCGAACGTGATGTTGAGGAGGTCGGAGCCGTAGCGGTACGAGCCGAACATGTCGGGCGTGACGAAGCTCGTGCCGGCGAAGTTGCGCTCGTCGCCGAGGATGCGATCGAGCTCGAGCGGATGGCCGATCGACTCGTGGATCTGCAGGATCATCTGGTCGGGCGCAAGCAGGACGTCCATCGTGCCGCTCGGGCAGTTGGGCGCCGCGAGGAGCTCGAGCGCCTCCTCCGCCACGCGCCGTCCCGCCGCCTCGAAGCCGAAGCGGGCGAGCACCTCCATGCCGCCTTGCTGGCAGATGCCGCGGTAGCCGTTCAGCGACCGGGTCTGCGTGACGCCGCCGTCGTGCGCGGTGACCGACAGGCCGGGCATCATGTACCGGTACTCCTGGACGACGTCGCCACCCGAACTGGTCACGAGCCGGTGGACCGCGGTGCGCACCTCGATGCCGGCCTCCCAGTCGACGATGCGCGGGTCGAAGCCGGCGGCCTCGGACTCCGCGTGCAGCAGGTCGAACCATTCGCGACGCGACGGCATGGGCGCGTCGACGCCGGGCGAGCGATACCGGCCCTTCGGCGCCGGCAGCGGCAGGGAGCGCGAGTCGAAGAGCGCCGAGCGAGCGGTCACTCTCGCCCAGTGGGCGGCGCGCTCGAGTGCTGCGACGAGACCGGCGGGCGAGGTGTCCGCCGTCGCGGCGTAGCCGTAGCCGCCGTCCGCGTAGACGGTTGCCATTACCCCGCGGTCGGTGGACGCGGCGAACGGCATGGCCACGTTCTTGCGCACGGCATAAGCCTCCGATCGCTCCTCGACGAACCGGAGGGACCAGAAGTCGGCGCGAAGGTCGATGGCGGGAATGGGTTGATCGAGCATCAGGTATCAGGAGTCAGGTGTCAGGGATCAGATGGCCGGCGTCGGCCGAAGCGTTCCGAACGCGTCGCCCGGTGACCCTGGCGAGGCGCCACTCGGGCATCAGGGTTGCCCCCAGGTTTTCGTAGAACGCGATGGCGTCGGTGTTCCAGTCGAGCACGGCCCATTCAAGACGCCCGCAACGGCGCTCGCGTGCGATGTCGCCGACACGGGAGATGAGGTCGCGGCCGAGGCCGCGCCCGCGGTATTGCGGATACACGAAGAGGTCTTCGAGCCACAAACCCCGGCGGCCGAGGAACGTCGAGAAAGTTTGAAAAAATAGGGCAAAACCGGCGGCAGGGCCGGTTTGCGTGCCTTCGCGTGCAATGATCGCCTCCGCCGCGGGCCGTTCGCCGAAGAGCGAATCGGCAAGCATGCCCTCGTCGACGGAGAGGATATGCGTGAGCCGCTCGTACTCCGCGAGCCCCGGATCATCGATGAGACCGGAAGGTCGGCGCGCGTGCACGGCCGAATGCCGCCGAAACGGGGTCGTTCATTGTCAAGGTTCCGGCTTCGGCGGATGCGCGGGCGAATGGGCCATGGAGATTGCCTGCAGAGGCGTTTATGCGGAAACGCAACACTGGCGCCCGACAATTGTAACGGCAGGCCGCTATCGTTGCCCGCAAGCGACGACTTCGGTAACGTTGCTGGCCATATGCCGGGGGCGGGCACTTTGCCCGTCCGGGGGGCATGAAATCAATCTGGGGGATTTCCTATGAAATTCAAGCGCAAGCAGGTTGCGCTCGCCTGCATGTTCGCGACCGGTGGCATCGGTTCGCATGGCTTAGACACGGCAGTCGCGCAAACGCCGGCGCCGCACGGCACGATGCGCGTCGAGGTTACCGGTACCAACATCCGCCGGGTCGACGCGGAGACAGCCAGCCCGGTGCAGGTGATCACGCAGGAAGAGATGGTTCAGTCAGGGCTATACGACGATCAACGAAGTCCTCCGCGATATCACCGCCAACGGCCAGGGCCTCCTGAGCCAGGGCTTCAGCCGGCGCGTTCGCCAGCGGCGGTGTCCGGCGTGGCGCTGCGCGGCCTGGGCGTCGGCGCAACGCTGGTGCTGATCGACGGCCTGCGCATGTCGCCGTATCCCGCGTCGCGACGACAACCAGCGCAACTTCGTCGACATCTCGAGCATCCCGTTCTCCGCGGTCGAGCGGGTCGAGGTGCTGCTGGACGGCGCTTCCGCGATCTATGGCTCCGACGCGATCGGCGGCGTGCGTCAACGTCATCCTCAAGAAGTCGTTCACCGGCACCGGGATCGTCGCCGACGGCGGCTCGTCGACGAAGGGTGGCGGCACCATGTGGCACGCGTCGATCATGCAGGGATTCGGAGAAGGTCGAAGGACAACGCCAACGGCTTCATCGCGCTTCGAGTATCGCCACCAGGACAAGATCACGATCAACCAGCGGTCCGGCGAGGATTGGACGTCAGACTTCGACTGCACGGAGCAGGGCGGCAAAAATATCCGCCCGGGCGCCACTCGCCCGGAGCCGGCATCACGCAACCCGCTGTTGCTGAATACGCCTTACCTGCAGCGCCCGCGGCCGGCCAGCACGAACGATCCACGCCAATTACATTTTCCTGAACAACAAGCTGCAACCTCACGGCGCTGCAATGCCAATCAATGCACTGTTCGAGGACACCTGGTCGACGCTGCTGCCGGAGACAGAGAACATCAACGTGATCGCGCGCGGTTCAATACGAAGTTCGGCAGATCTGGGAACTCGTGCTGACCGGGTCGTGGTTCCGAACCGAGGCCGACAGCAGACCGACGCGCCAGACCGCCGTGCCCGCCGGCAGCTTCGCCGGCAACACGGTCTTCGGCGTCAACGTCCCGCTGCCATACATCTCGGCGCCCATCATCAACTATACGGTTCCGGCGAACTACCCCGGCAATACCGTTCGGCGTGCCGCGAACGTACGGGCGATCGTTCCCGATGTCGTCGCCTCGTCAGAACGATGTCACGTCGGATTCAACCCGGCTGGTGGCGCAACTCAGACGGTTCGGGACTTGGGCTTCGACTGGAACTTCGCGGGCGGCTATACAGCCGTGTGCGCAGGATTGGGTCCAGAACGGCTACGTGAATCCGTACGAGCTGTTCGCCGCGCTCAACGATCCGCTCAATCCGTTCAGGCTGACCGGCGGCAACAGCGCGGACGTAATGGGCAGAGTCGCTCCCCACGGTGACGCAGCGGGAGCAACAGCGAGCTCGACTTCCTGCAGTTCGTCGGCGACGCGCGACCTCATGAAGCTGGACGGCGGCCAACTCGCCATGGCCGTCGGCGGCGGCGTGGTGTCTACTCAAAGCAGAACGCGCGCAATACGCCGCAGCAGTTCCAGAACGGCACCGTGACGGGCCTCAACTGCCGCCTACACGGTCCGGCGACCAGACGAACACCAACTGTCTACGTGGAGTTTGAAGGCGCCGGTGCTGAAGACGCCTCGAGCTCAACGCCGCGGTTCGTTACGACTACTACGACACCTACGGCGGTCAGTGGACGCCGAAGTTCGGGCCAAGTGGGTGCCCGATCAAGGAAGTGGGCTTCCGCGGCACCTGGGGCCAGGGCTTCCGGGCGCCCGGCGGCCGCCGAGTCGGGGAAATCCGGAACGGCGCTATTCGGCTTCAACGATATCCGGGACCCGCTGCTGTGTCCGGTGAGCAACCCGGACGGTACGCCGAACTGACGTCGCCGCAGAACGTCACGAGTCCGATCAACGCCTGCGGGTACGCGCCCGACGTACCTGCAGGTCAGCAATCCGGACGTCAAGGCCGAGAAGTCGACCAACTGGACGCTCGGCATGATCCTGGAACCGGTTCCGAAGTGGTTGACCACCTTCGACTACTACTACGATCGAGCTCAAGGACCAGATCATCCCGGCCGCGCAGACGCCCACCTACGATCCGATCGCGAATGCGGTTCGCGGGCCGACCAGCAGGTGACGTTCGGCGACGGCAGCCACGGGCTTTCGCCGGTCGGTGTCGATCGCGTATATCGACGGTGCCGTTCGTCAACGCGGGGAAGACGACGACCACTGGTCTCGACCTCGGCGAGCAGCTATACGTTCGACGCTGCCCGACACGAGCAGGTTGATGCTCGGCGTCCAGTGGAGCCACATCTTCACGTGGGACCTGAAGCTCGACGGCGTGAAGTACAAGCTCGCGGGAACGCACGGCCCGGTCATCGTGACGGGCAACACCGGCACTCCCGAGGATCGCTGCGCAGGCTGACGATTGCAATGGGCCAAGGGACCGTGGACGATCACTGGCATCGGCAACTAGGTGGGCAGTTACGACATGACCGACCCGTCGATCGGCGTCAACACCTGCGAAGCCGGGCGTCAATGCCAACGGAACCGGCCAACGGTGGTCCGACGTGACGACCGCCCGACGCAGTTCTGCAAGGTCGACTCGTTCTGGTACGCGAACCTCAACTCCAGTACCAGTTCAACAAGCAGCTGATGGTGCAGCTATCGGGCGCCAACATCTTCAACCAGAAGCCGCCGGTCGACATGAGCTCTTACGCCGGCACGGGCCGATCATTGACCAGCAACCAGTCGGGTGCGCCGTACAACCCGTCGTTCCACATGTCCGGGCGTGATCGGCCCTTTCTGGTCGGCTGGGTCTGAACTACAACTTTCTGATCACAAGCAGCTGCAAGATCGACCGCCCGGATATCCGGGCGGCTTTTTTTTTCCGACCCACCTGACGCAATATAAGGTGAGACGGCTCGCGGCCGGCGACCTCGGCAAGGCGAGCGGAGCGCAGTGCGCAACGTTGAACGGAGCTCGGACGAGAACGTGGAGCGCGAACGACGGCGCAGGACCGCGCGGCCGATGTCATCGCGCACGGCACCCATTGCGTTGTAGCGGGAGACGTTACACACCAATGCGTGGCCCGCAGGCCGTGCGTTGAGGAGGTTGGCATGGGTTACCCGACGTTCCTGAGTGTCCTTTCCGCCGCATTGTTCATCGTTTCATCAGGCCTGGCGATCGGCGCCGACAAAGCGCCGGCTTTGGTCAAGGTCGCGTCGGGCGGCTTCGATCGCCTGGATGTGGTGCCAGGCACGGACTTTCGGCAGTACTTCGAGGTTTGGCTAGAGCCGGCGACGGTCCGCTTTCGCGGCGATTGGCTGAAGGAGATGAACGCCAATCGCATCGCATTGATGCAGGGCACGAGCGCGCGTGACGCCGACGAGCTCGCGCGCGAAGTCGCGGAGGGTCTCGACGCTGCCATGGCGCGTGCATTGCGTCACGCCGGCTATGAAGTCGCCCACGATCCCGCGCCCGGCGTCATCAGGCTGGCACCTCGCATCGTCGATCTCTACGTCAATGCGCCCAGGTCCGTCACGACGGCGCTGCCGGGACGCGTTTACACGACGAGCGCGGGGCAAGCAACGTTTGACCTGGACCTGCGCGATGCCGCTTCCGGACGACTTCTCGGGCATGCAATCGCTCGGCGAACGATCGGCGACCGCGGCGATCTCGGCGGAAGCCTCCGGTCCACCTCCCCTGTGAGCAACGCCTTCGATTTTCAGGGGGTATTCGACGAGTGGTCGCGGGCGACCGTGAGGGCGCTGGACGACATGCGCAACATGCAATTGTTGTCTTCCCCGTAGCATCGGGTCGCGTTTTGCGCGTGAATCGTGTGCATTCTACAAACGCGCGCGTGTAAAAATTTCTGATTTCGCAAAATAGCAACAGCGGGCGTGTTTGCTGGTGCGCGCTTCGCGTCGCTTCATTGCGCGTGCCGAATTCACAAAGGTAAATTCAGACCACAAGGGGAACGGCGGCCGGCGTCACGAGCGCTGGCCTAGGGTTGGTAATCCATTGTGGGGATTTGCAATGAAACTGGAACGCAGGAGGGTCGCGGTTGCGCTCGGAATCGGCGGCTTGGCTGTAGTGAGCGCGGGCACGACACCCGCGCAGGACATTCGCGTCAACGTCACGGGGTCCAACATCAAGAAGGTCGACACCGAGTCGGCCTCTCCGCTGCAGGTTATTACTCGGGAGGACATCGACCAAAGTGGATTGCAGACCATCTCCGATGTCGTTCGACAAATTACCGCCAACAACAACGGGACGATTGCGAACGCATGGTCGGGTATCGGCTTCCCGGCCGGTGCCGCCGGCGTGTCGCTGCGCGGCTTGGGTGCGAGCAACACCCTCGTCCTGCTGAACGGACGCCGCCTCGCGGTGTACGGTCTGGCCGACGACGGCAAGAACTCGTTCGTCGACTTGAACCAGATCCCGTTCGACGCGGTCGACCGCATCGAGGTCTTGAAGCAGGGTGCCTCGGCAGTGTATGGCTCCGATGCCGTGGCGGGCGTCGTCAATGTGATCACGCGTCAGCAGTTCACGGGCGGCATCATCGACGTTTCCGGTGGCGTGACTTACAAGGGCGATGGCGAGCAGTACCGCGGCTCGGTGACGCTGGGCACGGGGGATTTGTCGAAGGACCGGTACAACGCCTACATAACGCTCGATGGGCAGCACCAGAGCGCGATCTCCACGCAAAACCGCCGCAGCTACATTGGCAGCCTGGACCTCACGAACTACAACGGCGTCGACCTTCGGCCAGGCACCCTCGGCAACGGCAACAACGACAACAGCCTTTCATCGTCGAGCCAGGTCGGCAACATCCGCCCGTTCCTGCCTGGCGGAATCGGTCCCTATCAGTCCCTCCCCGGATGTGATCCGGCGAACGTGGTCGGGCCACAGCAACTGTGCGCGTGGGACTACAAGAACTACCTGCAGATCGAGCCCAAGACCGACAAGTTCAACGTGTACGCGCGCGGCGCCTACAACTTCACCGATTCGATGCAAGGGTATGCGGAGCTGTCGTGGTTCCATACGCAGCTCGATGCGAAGGCGTTCCCGACGTCGACGAACGGTCAGTGGTACGCGCTCGGGCCGCAGCAGATCATCGACGCTGCCAACACTATCCTGCCGGCCGGCAACCCTGCGAATCCCACGGGTTTCGATGCACGCCTGCGCTATAACATGGCCGACGTCGGCGGACAGAACGGCAATTACACGACCGACACGCAGCGATATCTTGTCGGGCTCAAGGGCACGAGCTGGAACTGGGACTGGGACGCGGCGGCGCTGTACGTCCAGAGCAATACCAAAATCGATCTCAACGGTTACGTGAACTACCCGAACCTGTTGGCTGCCCTCAACGGAGAGGGCGGCTTCGGGTATTACCGGCCGGGCATCGCCGCTGCGCAGAACAATCCTGGAATCTATGGATTCATTGCGCCGGGATTGAGCTACGAGCCCAAGAGCAACATGACGCAGGTCGACCTGAAGGCAACCCGCGACCTCATGAAGCTCGACGGGGGCTCGATGGCTCTCGCGCTAGGCGCGGGATATCGCCACGAGGACGTGACCACGCCGGCAATTCCGGGAACGCTCGAGGGCGACATCCTCGCCTACGGCTATGCGGCTGCGGCTGGCAAACGAAACGTCTGGGACGCCTACGCCGAGTTGTACATCCCTGTTCTCAAGAACCTCGAACTTACGGCCGCCATTCGCCTTGACGACTACTCCGACTTCGGGTCGACGTGGAATCCCATGGTGCAGGCCAAGTGGACCATCGTGCCGCAGCTCGTAGCGCGCGGGACCTACGCGACCGGCTTCCGTGCGCCCGGCCCGGCGGAATTCGGTCCGACCTCGGCGACAGTTGGATTCACGAGTTACGTCGATCCCGTGCGCTGTCCGGTGACCGACGATCCGGCCGACTGCGGCAGCGGTAACGTAGGCGTCGCCACTACCGGCAACTCCCAGATCAAGCCTGAGACGTCCACGACCTGGACGGCTGGGTTCGTCTGGGAACCGACACCCGCGTTCAGCGCGACGGTTGACTATTGGTACATCAAGACCAAGAACCAGATCCAGCAGCCCGACCCGCAGGCGATCCTCGACAATCCGACGGGATTTCCGACGGCGACGGTCAGCCGCGATCCGACCAACAACCTGCCGGGAATTCCGAACTCGGGCACGCTGCTCCTCGTCCTGGGGCCATACCAGAACGTCGCCAATGTGACTACCGACGGCGTCGACGTGGACCTTGTCGGCCGATACAACAGTGACTACGGCAAGTTCTCGGCAGAGCTGCAGTGGACGCACATGTTCGAGTTCAAGCGCACACTTGGCGGCGTCACCATCGACTACGTCGACTCGCACGGCCCGACATCGCTCTCAAGCTCCGCGGGGACGCCGCAGGACCGCTTCAACGTAATTCTCGGTTGGTCGCAGGGACCGTGGAACGTGACAGGGACCGTGCGCTACGTCGGGCCCATCCCGGATCTGGAATCGAAGGGACAGACGGACCAGGACGGCGATAATCCATGCCTGCATATCGACCTCACCGGGCCGAGCTGCAAGACACCCTCGTTCACCACGCTCGATCTTGCTGCCTCGTATACGGGCTTCAAGAACTGGAAAATCTACGGCTCGATCATCAACGTGTTTAATCGCCTCGCGCCCTTCGATCCACAGGCGGGCTACGGGCTCTACAACTACAACTTCAACTACGCGCAGTCCGGTGCCACCGGCACCATTTTCAACCTGGGCGCGAAGTACACGTTCTGATTCCACATTGCTTTTCCAGGTGATATTCCGGCGGGGTGACCCGCCGGAATTTTTTCACGGCGCCCACGAGGAACAGCAGTGAAATTCGTGGTCAACGGCAGTACCGGCCCTCAATCGCAAGGCGCCGTTCGACTACTCGGCGGGCTACGGTATCTACAACTACAACTTCAACTATGCGTTGAGTGGCGCGACCGGTACGATGTTCAACCTCGGCGCCCGCTATACGTTCAACTGAAGCAGGAAGCCCAATAGCATACATCCGGCGGGCGTATCCCGCCGGTTTTTTGTTGATCAGGGGAGAAGTCCATGCAGCTTTACCGTACCCGCGCCGCGATGGCGGTCGCGCTGGTCCTTGCCGTGCCCGCGATGGCGCAGGATATCAAGCTCAACGTCACGGGCACCAACATCAAGCGAACCGAAGCCGAGACCGCAGCGCCGGTCGAGGTGATCACGCGCGAGGACATCCAGGCGTCCGGCCTGCAGACGATCGCGGCGGTGGTGCAATCGATCACCGCCAACAGCAACGGCACGGTCAGCAATGCATTCGTGAACGGGCTTGCCGCCGGCTCGTCGGGCGTTTCGCTGCGCGGGCTCGGCGCGAACAACACGCTGGTGCTGCTGAACGGCCGGCGGCTCGCGGTGTACGGCCTCGCCGACGACGGACAGCGGTCGTTCGTGAACCTGAACCAGGTGCCGTTCGACGCCGTCGACCGCATCGAGATCCTGAAGGACGGCGCGTCCGCCATCTACGGCTCGGACGCGGTGGCAGGCGTGGTGAACATCATCCTGCGCCAGCAGTTCACCGGCATCACGGCCACCGGCACCGCGGGCACGACGTACAAGGGCGACGGCGACCAGTTCCGCGGCGCATTCACGGCAGGCGTCGGCGATCTCGTGCGCGACAAGTACAACGCCTTCATCACGATCGACGGCCAGCACCAGCAGGCCATCGCGACGAACAACCGCCGCGACTACATCGGCACCAACAACCTGACGTTCATGGGGTTGCCCGATGCCCGTCCGGGCAATCCGTTCTCGGGCTTCGGCAGCTCGAGCCTCGTGGGCAACGTGCGTCCGGTCAATGCATCGAACACGAACGGACCGGCCGGCAGCTTCACGGTCCTCGGGGGCTGCGCGCCGTCGAACGTGGACGAGGACGGCTTCTGCCGCTGGGACACCAAGGACTACCTGCAGATCCAGCCGAAGACGCAGAACATCAACGTCCTCGGCAAGGGCACGTACCAGATCAACGACACGACGCAGGCCTACGCGGAGCTCTCGTACTTCCAGTCGAAAGTGAACACGCAGTTCACGCCGCAGGGGTTCCGGACCACGTGGTACAACACGTCGACGTCGAGCGTCATCGACTCGACGAACATCTACCTGCCGGTCGGCGCATCCGGACAACCCGTTCGGCGCCAACCAGGTCGCGCGGCTCTACTACGCGGGCGCCGACATCGGCGGCCGCAACTCGAACTACGAGGACGACACGCAGCGCTACCTCGTCGGCCTCAAGGGCGCGAACTTTGGCTGGGACTGGGACGCGGGCGCCATGTACATCCGCAACGACGGCTCCATCCGCTCGACCGGCTACATCAACTACCAGAACCTGCTGCAGGCGCTGAACGGCTTCGGCGGCTTCGGCTACTACCGCGTCGGCGCGAACGCGAGCCTCAACAATCCCGGCATCTACGGCTACATCTCGCCGAACCTGTCGTTCGACACGACGAGCGAGAACCTGCAGTTCGACGTCAAGGCGTCGCGCGACATCATGAAGCTCGACGGCGGCCAGATGGCGATTGCGCTCGGCGCGGAGTTCCGCCGCGAGCAGCTCGACAATCCCGGCGAGAACGAGGTGTACCTCGGCCAGATCATGGGCCTCGGCTATTCATCGGCGCATGCGTCGCGCAACGTCACGGCGCTGTATGGCGAGCTGTTCGCGCCGGTGCTGCGCAACCTCGAGCTCACCGCCGCGCTGCGCTACGACTACTACAACGACTACGGCTCGAACTGGGCGCCGAAGGTGGGCTTCAAGTACACGCCCGTCCAGCAGCTCGTGCTGCGCGGCACGTACAGCACGGGCTTTCGCGCGCCGGGACCGTACGAGTCGGGCAACAGCGCGACCAACGGCTTCACGTCGGTCGTCGATCCCGTCCGCTGTCCCATCACGGGGTCGCCCGCGGATTGCGGCTCGGGCACGGTCGGCGTGATCGCCCTCGGCAACAAGGACCTGCAGCCCGAGAAGTCGCAGAGCTGGACGGTGGGCCTCGTGTGGGAGCCGGTGCCGGGATTGAGCGGCACGCTCGACTACTGGAACATCGAGACCAAGCAGGTGATCAACGGCGCCGACGCGCAGCTCGTCGTCAACAATCCGGCCGCGTTTCCCAACGCGTTCATCCTGCGCGATCCGACGGCGGAACTGCCGGGCGTTCCCAACTCGGGAACGCTGCTCGCGGTGTCCACGCCCTTCCTCAACGACTTCAAGCAGGCCACGGACGGCGTCGATCTTTCGGCGCGCTACCGCTTTGACGGCAAGGGCTGGGGCACGTTCACGCCCTCGTTCGAGTGGACGCACATCTTCCACTTCACGCGCACGTACAACGACGGCAGCAAGTACGAGTACGCCGGCACGCACGGGCCGACGGTGCTGTCGAGCTCGGCGGGCATTCCGAAGGACAAGTGGAATCTGGCACTCGCGTGGGAGCAGGGCGCGTGGAACGTCACGGGCATCGTGCGCTACGTCGGCCCGATGGACACCATCGAGGCGAAGGAGCTGCCCGACTGCCTGCAGCCGGACTTCGGCAACTGCACGGTCGCCTCGTTCACCACGCTCGACCTGTCCGCCGCGTACAAGGGCTTCAAGAACTGGGAGATCTTCGGATCGGTGATCAACGTCTTCAACCGCATTGCGCCGCTGGACGTGCAAGCCGCGTACGGCGGGTACAACTACAATTACAACTACGCGGGCACCGGGGCGACTGGTACGCAGTTCAACCTCGGCGTGCGCTACACGTTCCAGTAGGGGGAATCATGAGAAAGCTCATCACCGCCGCGTTCCTGGTTGCGGCAACGGCGTGCCCACTGGCGGCGGCGCAGGACACGGCCGCCGCGGTCGCCGATCTCCAGGCGATGCAGCAGGCGGCACGCAAGGACAAGCGCGCGCTCGTCAACGAGAAGCTGCAGCTGACGCCGGCCGAGGCGAAGAACTTCTGGCCGGTCTACGACAACCTGCAGCGGGAGCTCACGAGGCTCAATCGCGAGCGCAACATCGCGCTCGAGGTCCTCGCGAACCGGGACCGGCCTCCGTCGGACGCCTACGCGAAGCAGGTCGTGAACGACCTCATGACGACGGAGGAGCAGGAGATCAAGGCCCTGCGCAAGGCGGCCAATGCGTCGATGAAAGCATTGCCGCCCCGCAAGGCCGCCCGTTACCTGCAACTCGAGAACAAGCTGCGGGCGGTGCAGGACTACGAGATCGCGGTCGCGTTCCCGTTGGCGCAGTAGACTAACCCCCACGCTCCCAATGTTTCTGGGAGCGTGGGGAGCCTGGCATGCGAGCGAAGGGCCACTAGCCTTGCGGCCGGCAGGGTTCGGATTGCGGCATCGCCCAGGCGACGTTCGGCTGACGCGTGCCCAGCACTTCGATGCGCGCCGGGGTGATCTCGACCTCGATCGGCGTGCTCGCCTTGCTCGCGGCCAGCGTCATGTCGGGCGCGAAGCCCGAGTCCAGGACAGCCGGCAGGACGACGAAGGCGCCGAGCGTGAGCGCCATCAGGCCAACGGCGCCGAATGCGAATGCTGCTCGCGGTGTGTCGGGTCTGTAGTCGTTCATCGATGGCTCCCGTGTTGCGTTGGATGTGTCGTTCGGCCTTGCGGGATTCGCGGTATTGGAGTCGTGAATCCGTGTCGGCATGGATCCCATCGTAGGGAACGGCGGCGGAGTGCTCAACGGCCACGCGACGAACCCCGGGAATTGCGGAGCGGGCTGGCGGGCGCGCCGATGAAGCGGACCGCCAGCGACGAATCAGACCCTCTCCAAACACTGCCGACGCCCCGAAGGTTAGTCCCGCGGCGAGCACGGCGATATCCGAATAGTCGCAACGCGCAGGCGTAAGAATCGCTCGCGCATCGACGCGGAAAGGCGTGTAATGGTCACTGTGCGGAAATGCGTTCCTAGAGTGTTTGCCCTAACGTAAGGGTGCACACCCGGCGGCATGCGTGTAAAATTCCGCGGTTTTTCGGGGAATAGGCTTGGCCCTGCCGATGCGCGGGGCCAAGTGCGTTTTTGGCGCATGTGCGCAAAGGGCCATGCGTCGGCAGGTGCGACACCCGAAGCGGCCTGTTTTTGGGGAATTTCAGTCCAGGCCGCCCCTGCCGGCGCAACCGGTCGTCCGCGGAGCTTCCAGTCACCCTGATGGCAAGCGGACGTCGCCGGCGTGCCGTTGGCCGCGTTCCCTACAACGAGGACCGTTCGCCAATTTTCTGACCGAACTACCCAATCTGTCTGGAGACCACATGTTGAAGAAAATCCGCCTGGCCGTCATGGCTGCGGCTGCCTTGATCGTCGCCGCCGCGATTTCGATGTCGCCTGCGACGCAGGCGCAAACGCCCGCGCCGGCCGCACCTGCTGCCCAGGCGCCGGCCGCTCCGGCCGCGCCCGCCGCACCGGCGGCCCCTGCCGCCAAGGCGCCGGAAACGATCGACAACCCGTACGGCCTCGAGGCCCTCTGGAAGGGCGGCGACCTCGTGGCCAAGACCACGCTGGCCATCCTCGTGCTGATGTCGGTGGGCAGCTGGTACATCATCATCACCAAGCTCTACGAGCAGTACAAGATGGGCCAGCAGGCGAAGGACGCCAGCAGGAAGTTCTGGAAGGCGCCGTCGGTGCGCCAGGGCGCCGAGGTGCTGAAGAAGAGCAGCCCGTACCGCTTCATCGCGGAGCAGGGCATCGAGGCGACCAGCAAGCACGACGGGCTCCTCGGCAACGTCTCGATCAACGAATGGATCACGATGTCGATCCAGCGCGCCATCGAGAACGTGCAAAGCCGCACGCAGGACGGGCTCGCGTTCCTCGCGACGGTGGGGTCCACCGCGCCGTTCGTCGGACTGTTCGGCACGGTGTGGGGCATCTATCACGCGCTGACGGCCATCGGCATTGCCGGCCAGGCGTCCATCGACAAGGTGGCAGGCCCCGTCGGCGAAGCGCTCATCATGACGGCGATCGGCCTTGCCGTCGCGGTGCCCGCGGTGCTCGGCTACAACTGGCTCATCCGCCGCAACAAGGCCGCCATGGACCAGGTCCGCGGCTTCGGCGCCGACCTGCACGCGGTCCTGCTCAGCAACGCGCAAGCCGCCAAGGCCTAGGGCGATATCGCCATGGCCATGAGCGTCGGCCCGGCCTCGGGCGAAGAGGACCAAGTCGTCTCGACCATCAACACCACGCCGCTCGTCGACGTGATGCTGGTGCTGCTGATCATCTTCCTCATCACGATTCCCGTCGTCACCACGTCGATTCCCGTCACGCTCCCGAAGGAGCGCAACGAGATCCGCGAGACGAAGCCCGAGAACATCATTCTCTCGGTCGACACCAAGGGCGAACATGTACTGGAACGATCTCAAGCTCGCCAGCACCACGGCGCTGATCGACCGGCTGAAGAAGATCGCGGTGCTCGATCCGCAGCCCGAGGTGCAGATCCGCGGCGACGGCAGCGCCGACTACAGCTCGGTCGGCAAGATCATCTATGCGTGCCAGCGCGCCGGCATCGCGAAGGTCGGCTTCATCATGGAGCCCCCGCCGCGCGGCGGTTGACCCCGAACCCAAGGAAACTTCGTTATGGCAATGAACGTGGGAAGCTCGGGCGGCTCCGACATGGACGTGATGATCGACATCAACACGACGCCGCTCATCGACGTGATGCTCGTGCTGCTCGTCATGCTGATCATCACGCTGCCGATCCAGCTGCATTCGGTCAATCTCAACATGCCGACGGGCAATCCGCCGCCGCCGCTCATCAAGCCCGAGGTCGTCAAGCTCGACATCGACCCGGGCAGCGTCGTGTACTGGAACGGCGAGGCGATGCCGGATCGCGCCAGTCTCGAGGCGAAGATCCAGCAGGCGGCGAGCCAGCCGGTGCAGCCCGAGGTCCACTTGCGGCCCGACAAGGCTGCCAAGTACGCGATCGTGGCCGGCGTCATGGCATCCGCGCAGCGGCTGGGCCTCACCAAGATCGGCATCGTCGGCAGTGAGCAGTTCATCAACGACTAGACGATTGCGCGCGCTCACGAGGCGCTGAAAGCGAGTCGATACATGGATTACGCACGACAGCAACGCGACCCCACCCGGCACATGGTCGGGATCGGCGTTGTGATCCTCCTCCACGTGCTGGTCATCTGGGCCCTGATGTCGGGCCTGGGGCAGAACGTCATCCAGATCATCAAGAAGCCGCTCAACGCGACGATCATCGAGGAGATCAAGCTCCCGCCGCCGCCCCCGCCGCCCCCGCCGCCGCCGAAGAAGATCGTCGAGCCGCCGAAGGTGCCGCCGCCGATCGACACCTACGTTCCGCCGCCGGACATTCCGCCGCCGGTGACGCAGGTCGCGCCGCCGATCACCGCAGTGACGCCCGCGCCGCCGCCGCAGGAATACAAGATCGAGGCGCCGCCGCCGGTGGTCGTCCAGGCGCCGCCCAAGCCTGCAGTTCGTCGCGGCATCACGAAGACGTCGGGCGACGATCCCGCCTATCCGCGCGAGGCGATTCGCGCGGGCGTGCAGAAGGGCCGCGTGGTCGCCCGACTGTCGATCGACGAGAGCGGCAAGGTCACCGACGTCAACATCATCGCTTCCGAACCGCGCGGCGTGTTCGACAAGGTGGTGCGCGCGGCGCTCGAGACCTGGAGGTTCAAGGCCGAGGGCGAGAAGTACGTGGGTGAGGTCGAGATCAATTTCACTTTGAAAGACGAGTGATGAAGCGTGCGCAAATCGCGTGACCTGCAGCCGCTTCGCGGCCGGCAGCGCGATTTGCGCCCGATGATGTCAGCGCGAAAAGCTCGGGGCGGCCCAGCGTTTTTCGCGTAGCAAATTCACGAAGGCTCGCCGATCACAGCCGCTGACGCGGCTCGTTCAGTCGCTCGCGTGTGCGACCATCCTGCTCATGGTGAATTCCGAGTCTCTCGCGCAACGTGCTGCCGCGCTCCACCGCGACGGCAAGCTCGCCGACGCCATCGCCACGTACGACGCGATCCTCAAGGACGACCCGCGCGACGCGCAGGCGCTCCACTACTCCGGCGTCGCGCACTACCAATCCGGCAACCTCAAGGAAGCGTTCGAGCGCCTGCGCGCGTCGGTCAATCTCGATGCGGACAAGCCCGACGCGTGGTCCAACCTCGGCCTCGTGCTGCAGGCGATCGGGCACAAGCGCGCGGCGGTCGAGACGTTCGAGCGCGCGTCACGGCTCGATCCTTCGTCCGACGACATCCTCGCGAACCTCGGCGCCGCCTATGCAGCCGAAGGGCGTCACGCGGAGGCGGAAACGACCGCGCGCAGGATCGTCGCCCGCGACTCGACGAACGCGAAGGCGTGGTTCCTGCTCGCGATCGTCCTGCAGCCGCAGGGCCGCATGCTCGAAGCGCTCGACGCGGTCGCGCGCGCGGTGAAGCTCGCGCCCAACGAGGAGGGCTACGCCGGCCTCAAGGCGCAGCTCGAGAACGGCATCGGCGCGCCGGAGCGCTCGCGCGAGACGCTCAACAACGCGCTGGCCCGCATGCCGATGTCGACGGCGCTGCGCTTCGAGCTCGCGAGCCTTCTCGAGTACAAGCTCGGCCGTCCTGCCGAAGCGGTCGACACGTACGAGCAGATCCTGCGGCTCGATCCCTCGCACGGCGCCGCCTTGTCGCAGCTCGCGTTCCTGCGCGGGCGCCTCGCCGACTGGCGCGGCCGCGACGCGCTCGTGCGCCGCTACGACGCGGCGGTCGCAAGCGGCGTCGCCACGCTGTCGCCGTTCGCGTTCCTGTCGCTGTCGTCGTCGCGCGAAAGGCAGCGTCGCTGCGCGCGGACGTGGACCGCTCCGTTGCAGGGACTTGCGCAAGCGCCGCGCCGCATTCGCCATCTTTCGCGGCTGCGCGTCGGATATCTCTCGTCGGATTTTCACAACCACGCGACGTCGTTCCTCGCCGCAGGGCTGTTCGAGCAGCACGACCGCAGCCGTTTCGAGGTGATCGCGTATTCGGCGGGGCCGGACGATCGCTCGCCGATGCGCGCAGCGCGTCGTGCGTGCGTTCGACCGTTTCGTCGACATCCGTAATCTCGATCCTCAAGCCGTCGCCGACACCATTCACCGCGATCGCGTCGACGTCCTGGTCGACCTCAAGGGTCACACGCAGGACGGCATGCCGATCGTGCTGGCGCTGCGGCCGGCGGCGGTGCAGGTGCATTACCTCGGCTACCCCGGCACGCTCGAAGGCGGAATCGTCGACTACCTCATCGGCGACGGCGTCGTCACGCCGCCCGAGCACCACGGCGACTATTCCGAAGCGATCGTGACGCTGCCCGGTTCCTACCAGGTGAACGATCGCAACCGCCCGATCGCGGAAGCGCCGCCGCGCGAGGCGCTGGGACTTCCGTCGCAGGGCATCGTGTTCGCGAGCTTCAACCAGGCGTACAAGATCAACCCCGAGGTGTTCGACGCCTGGATGGCGATCCTGTCCGCGGTGCCGGAGTCCGTGCTCTGGCTCTTGTCGCACCAGGCGGACGATCCCGTGGAAGCCAACCTGCGGCGCGAGGCGCAGGCGCGCGGCGTCGCGCCGGAACGCCTCGTGTTCGCGCGCCATCGGCCGAATCCCGACTATCTCGCGCTCTACCGGCACGCCGACCTGTTCCTCGATACGTGGCCGTACAACGCGCACACGACGGCGAGCGACGCGCTGTGGGCGAGGGTGCCCCGTGCTGACGGTTCTCGGCTCGACGTTCGCGGGCCGCGTGGCGGCGAGCCTGCTGCATGCAGTCGGCCTCCCCGAGCTCGTGACGCCGTCGATCGCCGATTACATCGCGCGGGCGATTGCGCTGGCGCGCGATGACGCGGAACGCACGCGGCTGCGCGCCCATCTTGCGGGGCCGGGGCGCGAGAGTGCGCTGTTCGATACCGCGCGCACGACGCGTGCGCTGGAAGCGGCGTATCTCACGATGGTCGCGCAGCACCGCAGCGGCGTGCGCGAGGCGTTCTCGAGTGGCGGCCGTGTAGCGCTGTAACGTCAGTCGTTGCCGCGCAGCGTGTAGGCGGCGGCGGCCGCGCCGGTGGCCGTGACGATGGCGGCCATCGCGCCGGCGATGCCGGCGAGGGAGACGGGGACGGTGGCGAGCAGGCGATACGCCTCGCGTGCAACGTCGAGCACGGCGCCCGGTGCCGCGACGGCAACCCCGACGGCAGCGACACCCCACAATGCGGCGACCACGGGCTTGCGCCACTTCGGCAGCGCGGCAGCCGCCGGCAACGCCGACATCACGCGCGCGGTGAATCCGTCGTCGGCGATGTAATCGTCGCGCGATGCGTTGGCATCCGCGCGCAGCACAGTCGTCCATCCAGTCACTCATCGTCCGTACGCCTCGAGTGCCGCCTTGAGCTTCTGCTTGCCGCGCAGCACGTGCGTCTTGACGGTGCCGACGGGGCAACCCAGCACGTACGCGGCCTCTTCGTGGGTCAGGTCGTTATGGTAGCACTGCACGATCGCGGCCCTCTCGCGCCTCGGAGAGCGCCGCCATCGCGCGCTCGAGGTCCATCCTGAGCGTCGCGCCCTTCGCGTGGTCGGCATGCACTTCGTCGTCGATGTGCGGCATGGTGTCGTCGTCCTCAGCCGCGATCGCGTCCGCGCGATCGCCCAGGAGCTCTTCCTTGCGCTTGCGCGCATCGGCGAGCCAGCAGTTGGTCGCGATGCGGTAGAGCCATGTCGAGAAGTGCGCTTCCTGTCGAAACGACTTGAGGTTGCGCCACGCGAGCACGAAGGTCTCCTGCGCGAGATCGTCCGCAAGCGCATGGTTGCCGGCGGTGAGCTTGCGCAACAGGCGCGCACCGCCGACTGGTGCCGCTTGACGAGCTCGGCGAAGGCGTGCCGGTCGTCCGCGACCAGCGCGCGGGCGATGAGCGTTGCATCCGTGACCGGCTCGGCCATCGACTAGGCAGCGGTCCATGACGGCTCGGTCAACGTCTTCCCAGTCTCCCGGGCCTCCGCCTGTCGTCGGCAGCACCGACGCGCGGCCTGCGGTGAAGGCGGCGGCCTGGCGGTCCTCGAAGTACCACAGCACGACGTAGCCGATGCCCACGAAGAGCAGCACGAGGCCGAACCAGCTTGGCGGAGCCTTCCTCGACCATGCCGTGGAACACGAAAGCGAAGCCGACGGCGCCCAGGAGCACGCCCTTGCGCAGGTCCGACCACGCGGCTGCGCTTCGTCAGCGTCGACGCCTGGTCGGCGAGCGGAAGCGTGCCGCGCGACAGCATCGACGCGGTTGGTCGCGATCGCCTGCAACGCTTCGGACGGCGGCACGACGCCCTTTTCGGCGAGCGGCAGCATCGTCTCGTTCTGCATGCGGTTGCTTGCGCATCTTGTACCAGATGATCAGCGCGATGATGAGGATGGGCGTGAGGAACACGATGAACACGACGCCGAGGACGAGCGCCGCGAGCGCCGGGGTCGCGGTCCAGGAACTGGTCGAACGAGTCGTACTGGCGATCCACGTCCATGCCGATGGTGATGCCGCGCTTGTGCGGATTTCGCGCTTCGCGGGCGGCGTCGCGGGCTGCTTCCCGCGCCGGCGTCGGCCGCTTCGCGGGCGGCCTCGCGCGCGGCGTCAGCGGCGTCTCGCGCGGCCTCCTTCGAGTCCTGGGCGAGCACGAGCGTCGCGGCCTCGATCGTCTCGGTTTCCGCAAGCCGTCGAGGAACGAGCAGCGCAAGCGCCAGCAGGGCGCCACCGAGCACCATTCGGCGAAAGGCGGTCGGGGTGAAACGGGTCATGAAGGCTCCAGAAACGATGGCTTCCTGGGGATTGGATGCGCCGTCCCGGCACTTTGGATTCGTGCCGCGAAACGGCACCGGATCGGCGCGAAGGCCCATGCTATCATCGGCGCCGCCCAATCATCGCGACGCCGAGAACGGCTTTTTCATAGCGGCGCGCGCCGCGAAAATCGTTGCCCGATTTGAATCAAGCTTCTTCGATGTTCGCTGCCTGCGTCCGCCTCCTGCGGCGGGGCGCCTTGCTTGCTGCGCTCCTCGTCGCGGCCGTCACCGCCGCCGCCGCAGCCGACGACGACCTCGTCACCCTCAATTTCGTCAATGCGGACATCGACGCCGTCGTCAAGGCGGTGTCGGAGATCACCGGCCGCAACTTCGTCGCTCGACCCCAAGATCAAGGGCACGGTCAACATCATTTCGGCGCGGCCGATTCCCAAGAGCCTCGTGTATCCGACGCTGCTCTCCGCGCTCCGGCTGCAGGGCGTGGCCGCGATCGAGGGCAACGGCATCACCAAGCTCGTGCTGGAGTCCGAGGCGAAGATGCACGGCTCGGGGGTCGGCGGCGCCGGGGCGGCGACCAGCTCACGACCCAGGTCATCACGCTGCGCTATGAATCGGCGAGCCAGATGGTCAACGTGCTGCGCCCGCTCATCACGCCCAACAACACGATCGCGGCGTTCCCCGGCACCAACGCGCTGGTCATCACCGATTACGCCGAGAACCTCCGGCGCATCGAGAGGATCGTCGCGTCGCTCGACCAGGCGCCGGTCGGCGAGCCGATGATCGTGACGCTGAAATACGCGTCCGCGCTCGACCTCGTGCCGCTCGTCAATCGCCTGCTCGGCGCCGAGGCCGGAACGGCCGCAGCGGCGGGACAAGCCGGCGGAGGCGCAGCAGCGCGTCACGATCGTCGCCGACCCGCGCAGCAACAGCGTGATGCTGCGGTCGGACAATTCGGCGCGCGCCGCGCGCGTGAAGGCGCTGATCGAGCAGCTCGACACGCCCGGCCGCCCCGGCGGCAACATGTTCATCGTGTATCTCAAGAACGCCGACGCAGCGCGGGTGGCGCAGACGTTGCGCGCGCTGATGATCGGGCGGCAGCGATTCGCCGTCGTCCTCGACGCAGCCGTCGGCGATCGGCAGCACGCTCGCGTCGGCGGCATCGCAGGGGCCGGGCGCGCCGGCAAACGCCCCGGGGGGCAGTGCTCCCCCGTCGGCGGCGAATCCCTTCACCGGCGACGTCGGGGACGGGCGCCCAGCTTCCCGGCGGGCTGACCATCCAGGCCGACACCGCCAGCAACGCGCTGATCATCATGGGGCCCGAGCCCCTGTACAACAACCTGCGCGCCATCATCGAGCGCCTCGACGTGCGCCGGGCGCAGGTGTTCGTCGAAGCGCTGATCGTCGAGGTCGCGGCGGACAAGGCCGCGCAGTTCGGCATCCAGTGGCAGTTCCTGGGCGGCCTCGGACGCAACGGCGTGCAGGGTTTCGGCGGCACGAACTTCGGCACGCCGTCCAGCGGCAACAACATCGTCGCGGGGGCGCTCAACCTGGCCTCGCTCGGGCAAGGCCTCAACGCCGGCATCGTCAACGGGACGGTCACCATCCCGGGCATCGGCCTCGTCACCAATCTCGCGTTCCTCGCGCGCGCGCTCGAGCAGTCGGTCGGCGCCAACATCCTGTCCACCCCGACGCTCCTCACGCTCGACAACGAGGAAGCGCGCATCATCGTCGGCCAGAACATTCCGCTCGTGACGGGCCAGTACGCGACGACCGGCGGCAACGCGACGGTGCAGCCGTTCCAGACGATCGAGCGCAAGGACATCGGCGTGCTGCTGCGCGTGAAGCCGCAGATCACCGAAGGCGGCACCATCCGCCTGCTCGTCTACCAGGAGGTCTCGCGCATCGACAACACCGTGACGACGACCACCAACGGCCTCGTGCGTCAGCAAGCGCGCGCTCGAATCGTCGGTGGTGGTCGACGACTCGCAGGTCGCGGTGCTCGGCGGGCTGATCCAGGACAGCTATCGCGGACGGCTCCGACCGCGTTCCCGTGCTCGGCAACCTGCCGTTCGTCGGCGCGCTGTTCCGCTACGACACGCGCAGCCGCTCGAAGGTGAACCTGCTCGATCTTCCTCAAGCCGACCGTCGTGCGCACCGACGCGCAGGGCAAGCGCGATCACCAACGAGCGCTACGACTACATCATGAAGCAGCAGCTCGACAGCCGCCCCGAGTATCGCTACTTCTGGAACGACCAGACCGCACCCGTGCTGCCGCCGCTCGGCCAGACGCCGACGACGATCGACGGCACGATGCCGAGCAACGTGACGCAGCCCGGCGCGCCGGCGCCGCCCATTGACCCGATCTGGCCGCTCGGCCCGCCGATCGGCACGCCGCCCGCAACTTCGCAGGTTCCGAGTCCGCCGGGCGCCCCTCCGGCCGCCGAGCCGCCGCAAGTAGCACGCATGGCCACCGCACGGCCGCGACGTTCGCTTCGCACATCCCGTACGCCTTTGCGAAGGCGCACGGCGTGCTCGCTGCCGGCACGGAAGGCGACGCGGTGGTCGTGCTGATGCGTCCGGACGCCACGCCCGACGGCGTGATCGAGATCCGGCGCGTGCTGCAGCGATCGCTCGTCACGCGCAACGATCGACGCCGAGACCTTCGCGTTCGAGCTCGCCCGCGCCTACAACCAGACGGCGACTGCCGCGATGGTCGTGGGCGACCTCGCGCGCGAGAACGATCTCGCGCGCCTCATGCAGGACATGCCGGTCACCGAGGACCTGCTCGACAGCAGCGCGCAGGCGCCGGTGATCCGCATGATCAACGCGCTGCTCCTGCAGGCGCTGCGCGAGCGCGCGTCCGACCTGCACTTCGAGCCCTACGAAGCAGCGCTCCGTCGTGCGGTTCCGCATCGACGGCGTGCTGCGCGACGTGATCGAGCCGCCGCGCGCGCTGCATGCGGCGCTCGTCTCGCGCCTCAAGATCATGGCGAGCCTCGACATCGCGGAGAAGCGGCTGCCGCAGGACGGGCGCATCTCGCTCAAGCTCGGCGACAGGCAGGTCGACGTGCGCGTGTCGACGTTGCCGACAGGCTCCGGCGAGCGCGTCGTGCTGCGGCTGCTCGACAAGGAAGCGGCACGACTCGACCTCACCGCGCTCGGCATGAGCGACGGCACGCTGGCGGCGATCGACCGCCTGATCCGCGAGCCGCACGGCATCGTGCTGGTGACGGGCCCGACCGGCTCGGGCAAGACGACGACGCTGTACGCGGCGCTGTCGCGGCTTGCCGCGCGGATGCCGTGAACATGATGACGGTGGAAGACCCGATCGAATACGCGCTCGACGGCGTTGCGCAGACGCAGGTCAACCCGCGCATCGAGCTCGACTTCGCGCGGGCATTGCGCGCGATCCTGCGGCAGGATCCGGACGTGATCATGATCGGCGAGATCCGCGATCTCGAGACCGCGCAGATCGCGGTGCAGGCATCGCTGACCGGCCACCTCGTGCTCGCGACGTTGCACACCAACGACGCCAGCAGCGCGGTGACGCGTCTCGCGGACATGGGCGTGGAGCCGTACCTGCTCGCGTCGAGCCTGCTCGGCGTGCTGGCGCAGCGGCTGGTGCGCACGCTGTGCCCGGTGTGCCGAGACGGCGAACGCGCCTTCGGCCGGCGAGCAGAAGCTGCTCGCCGACTCGGCATCGCGATCCGCCAGCGTTCACGACGCGCCAGGCTGCGCCGAATGCAACGACACGGGCTTTCGCGGGCGCACCGGCGTGTACGAGCTGCTGCTCGTCGACGATGCGATCCGTCGCGGCATCCACGACGGCGCCGACGAGATCGCGCTGCGCGGCGCGGCGACGCGCGCCGGCATGACGAGCCTGCGCCGCGACGGCGCTCGATGGATCGCCGACGGCTCGACGTCGCTCGCCGAGCTCGCTGCGCGTCACACGGGAATGACGCACGGCGTTCCGCTGGGAAGCGGTGGATCCGCAAGGACGCCTGAAGCAGGGCGTCCTCGAAGCCGACACCGCGCGCGCCGTGCGCGATCGGCTGCGCGCGGGCGGGCTCACGCCGACGGCGGTGGACGCCGCGGCGGCGCGCCGCGGAAACGATCGCGTACGTCCGCCTTCCCGCGCCGCTGCTCGCGCTCACCACGCGGCAGCTCGCAACGCTCACGCTCTCGGGCATGCCGCTCGACCAGGCGCTCGCGGCAGTCGCGGAACAGGCGGACGATGCGCGCGTCGGCGAAGATCGCGACGTCGCTGCGCACGCACGTCGCAGCCGGCGAATCGCTGCCGTCCGCACTCGCGCGCTACCCGCGCACCTTCTCGCCGCTGTATCGCGGGCTGGTCAGCGCGGGCGCGGAAACCGGGCGTCTCGCGGACGTGCTCTCGCGCCTGTCCGATTACCTCGAGGCACGCGAAGCGCTGCGGCAGAAGGTGATCCTCGCGCTCATCTATCCGGCGGTGGTCACCGTCATCGCGTTCGGCGTCATCGCGGTGCTGCTCGTCTACGTCGTGCCGCAGGTCGTGTCCGTGTACCAGCAGAGCCGGCAGACGCTGCCGTGGCTCACGCAGGCGCTGATCGCCACGAGCGCGTTCTTCCGCGCGACCGGATGGATCTGGCTCGCAGGCATGGTCGCGGCGTGCGTTGCGTTCGCTGTGGCGCTGCGAAGGCCCGCGTTTCGTGCGCGCTGGCATGCGCTGCTGCTCCGCACGATCGTGGTGGGGCGGCTGCTGCGAAGCCTCGACACCGCGCGCTTCGCGAGCACGCTCGCGATCCTGACCGCGAGCGGCGCGCCGTTGCTGCGCTCGCTCGACGCGGCGGCCGAAGTCGTGCGCCGCATCCCGTTGCGCGAGGCGGCGGGACGCGCTGCGAGCCTCGTGCGTGAAGGTGTTGCGCTGTCGCGCGCGCTGGCGGAGCAGAAGGTGTTCCCGCCCGTGCTCGTGCACCTCGTCGCCAACGGCGAGCAGACCGGGCGCCTCGCGACCATGCTCGAACGTGCGGCGGACGAGCTCGAGCGCGACGCCGAGCGGCGGCTCGCCTGGCTCGCGGCGCTCCTGCAGCCGGCGCTCATCGTGATCATGGGCGCGATCGTGCTGGTCCTCGTGCTTGCGGTTATGCTTCCGATCGTCTCGATGAATCAGCTCATCCGATGAAAATCGTCGCGCTCGTCCTGCTGGCCGTTGCGTGCGCCGCCGCCGCGCTCGATCTTCCGGACAAGTTCGATCCTTCGCGCGATCCTGCGAAGGACGTCGCCGCCGCCGCGGCCGCCGCCAAGGCGCAGGGCAAGCGCGTGCTCGTCGACGTTGGCGGCGAGTGGTGCGTGTGGTGCCACATCATGGACGACTTCATCGCGGCCAATCCCGACGTGCGCTCGGTGCTCGACGCAGGCTACGTCGTGGGTCAAGGTGAACTGGTCGCGCGAGAACAAGAACGAGGCGTTCCTCTCCACACTGCCCGCGATCAAAGGATATCCGCACCTGTTCGTGCTCGACGGCAGCGGCAAGCTCGTCCATTCGCAGGACACGGACGTGCTCGAGCAGGGGCGCAGCTACGACAAGGCGAAGTTCGTGGCCTTCCTGAAGAAGTGGACGGTGCCGCGTAGCGTCTAGCCGGCGTGGCGCGCCAGCGCCCACGCCACGTGCTCGCGCACCAGCGGCGACGGATCGTCGGCGCGTGCGCGGAGTGCGGCAACGACCTCGTCGGAACGCGGGCGCGTTGCCGAGACCAACCGCGATGTTGCGCAGCCACCGCTCGTACCCGATGCGCCGGATCGCGCTGCCGGCGAGGCGCGTCGTCGAACTCCTCGCGCGTCCACGCGAAGAGCTCGACGAGCGTGGCGCGGTCGAGACCGTTGCGCACCGCGCGGAAGTCGGCCTCGCCGGTCACGGGCGCGAACTTGTTCCACGGGCACGCGAGCTGGCAATCGTCGCAGCCGTACACGCGATTGCCGATCAGCGGCCGCAGCTCCTCGGGAATCGAGCCGTGATGCTCGATCGTGAGATACGAGATGCAGCGCCGCGCATCGAGCTCGTAGGGCGCCACGATGGCGCCGGTGGGGCACGCGCCGATGCATGCGCTGCACGTGCCGCAGTGTGACGTCGACGGCGGGCGTGGCGGGCAGCGGCAGGTCGGTGTAGATCTCGCCGAGGAAGAAGTACGAGCCCGCGTCACGCGTCAGGAGCAGCGTGTGCTTGCCGCGCCAGCCGAGGCCCGCCTTGGCCGCGAGCGCGACTTCGAGCACCGGCGCGCTGTCGGTGAAGACGCGATAACCGAACGGCCCGACTTCCGCCGCGATGCGGTCGACGAGACGCGCGAGGCGGGCGCGCAGCACCTTGTGGTAGTCGCGCCCGAGCGCATACCGCGCGACGTAGGCGCGCGACGGATCGGCGAGCGCCGCCTGTGCGTCCGCACCGCCGGGCCAGTAGTTCATCCGCGCCGAGATGACGCGAAGCGTGCCGGGCACGAGCTCGGCGGGACGCGAGCGCGCGGTGCCGTGGCGCGCCATGTACGCCATGTCGCCGTGACGGCCGGCGGCGAGCCAGCGCTGCAGATGCTCCTCGGCCTCGCCGAGCTCGGTGTCGGCGATGCCGATTTCCTGGAAGCCGAGCTCGCGGCCCCATTGCGCGATGGCCGCGGCGAGCGTTGCCCATGCGTCGCATGTCGCGCGTGTCGGCGGCCGCATTCGCGATAGCGTACGCTCATCGGATGGAGCCTAACCCGAACGAGGCCAGGTGCTACCTCGCCGACGCTGCATCGACCGAGCGTGTCGGCGCAGCGGTCGCTCATGCGTTATCCGGAGGAATGGTCGTCACGCTCGCACGGCGACCTCGGCACCGGCAAGACGACGCTCGTGCGCGGCGTGTTGCGCGAGTTGGGCTGGACGGGCGCGGTGAAGAGCCCGACCTATACGCTGGTTGAGTATTATCCGTTTTCGAGTTTATACTTGTATCACTTTGATTTTTATCGGTTCGCGGATCCGGAAGAATGGGAAACCGCGGGCCTTGCCGAATACTTTCGCCGCGACAGCGCGTGCCTTGTCGAATGGCCGGAGCGAGTGGCAGAGCCTGCTGCCGCCGCCCGACCTGTCGATCGTCCTTGCCCACGCAGCGGGACGGTCGAGACCTACACGCGGCCTCGCCATTCGGCCGCCGGTGACCGATGCCTCGCCGCGATGAACCGCCTCGCACGCCCCGCCCAGCGCTGACGCGTCAGCGTCGAGCGACGCCGGCTTTGCCAGTGGATGCTGCTGCCTGCGGCGCAGGTCCTGGCGCCGCTTGCGTGGGCGGATGCGGTGCGCGTCGCGTCCACGCGCCTGTGGCCGGCGCAGGAATACACGCGCGATCATCGTCGAGTCGACGGCGCCGCTCGCGTACACGGTGCAGGTGCTGCGCAAGCCCGAGCGCTTCGTGCTCGACCTCGCGGGCATCGACGCGTCGAGCGAGCTCGCTCGAATTGCCGTCGCGCGTGCAGCCGCTCGACCCGTACGTCGCAATCGATCCGCGTCGGCAAGCGGCCCGCGGGCGGCACGCGCATCGTCCTCGATGCTGAAGACCGAGGTCAAGCCGGACGTCTTCGCGCTGACGCCGGTCGCCGAATACGGCCATCGCCTCGTGCTCGACCTCTATCCGGTCGTGCCGCTCGATCCGCTGATGGCGTTGCTCGAGAGCGAGGCGCAGAAGGACAAGAAGATCGCGCCGCTGCGCGCCGCCCGCTGCGCCGGAGCGCGTGCCCGAGTCGGCGCGCCGCGCCCAAGGCCGCCGAGCGCAAGATCACGATCGCGATCGATCCCGGTCACGGCGGCGAGGATCCCGGCGCGGTCGGCCGGCGCGGAACGTACGAGAAGAACGTGATGCTCGCGATCGCGCGCAAGCTCAAGGCGCGCATCGACGGCGACCGCAACATGCGCGCGATGCTGACGCGCGACGACGACTACTTCGTGCCGCTGCACGAGCGCGTGCAGAAGGCGCGCCGCGTGCAGGCCGACCTCTTCGTGTCGATCCATGCCGACGCGTTCACGCGAGCCGGCGGCGCGCGGGTCGTCGGTGTTCGCGTTGTCGGCGTCCGGTGCGACGAGCGCTGCCGCGCGCTGGCTCGCGCAGCGCGAGAACCGCGCCGACCTGATCGGCGGCGTCGACCTCGACCGCCGCGACCCGATGCTCGCGCGCACGCTGCTCGATCTTTCGCAGACGGCGCAGATCAGCGACAGCCTGAAGGTCGGCCGCCACGTGCTCGACGGCATCGGCGACGCACAACTCCCTGCACAAGAACTCGGTCGAGCAGGCGGGCTTCGCCGTGCTGAAGGCGCCCGACATCCCGTCGATCCTGGTCGAGACGGCGTTCATCTCCAATCCGGACGAAGAGCTGATGCTGCGCAGCGACAAGCACCAGAAGAGGTTCGCCGATTCGATCTACGAAGGCGCGACGCGCTATTTCGCGCGCAACCCGCCGCTCGCCCGTGCATAGGGCACTCCTGCTCGTCGTGCTGGCGCTCGCGGGCGGCGCGCACGCGCAGACCATCTACAAGTGCAAGGGGCCGGACGGCCGCTTCACGTACTCGAACCAGGCGTGCGCCGGCGACGGCGAGGCGCTGTCCAAGAGCGGCGTGCACAAGTCCGAGCCTGCGCCGCGCGCCTCGGCCGACGCGCCAGGCGCGCCCGGTGCGAAGCAATGCGACAACGGCCCGCTCGCTGAAGCCCGTCGTCGCGAAGCTCGACAGCCCATCCACTCCCGACGACGTGCGCGCGTTCCTGGCCGACGAGCGCTTTCGTCTCGTGCGCTGCGACTACGTCCGCTTCACGCCGGAAGAGCGCCGCGCGCGCGACGCGGCGATGGCCGACGTCGACGCGCGCGACCCGGCCCGGCGCAAGGCGGCCATGCAACGCATCCTCGCGTTGTACGAGGCGCGCGCTTCCGTTGCCGGCAACGCGGTAGAATTACCGCCATGATCCGATTCTTCGCCTGGTTCCTCGGCTTGCTCGTGCTCTTGTTCCTGCTCGAGCTCACACCGTCGGGCGCAGGCGTATTTCGTGGTGCCGTGGACGAGCATGCTGGCGTCGATATCGACGTCGATCGTCACGCTGTTCGATGCCAACGTCGTCGCGAGCGGCAACGTGATCCGCAACGCGGTCAACGGATTCGCGGTGTCGATCGAGGCGGGCTGCAACGGCGTGGAGGCGACGATCGTCCTCGTCGCGGCGATGCTCGCGTTTCCCGCGCCGTGGCGATACCGCGCGATCGGCATCGCGATCGGCATCGCGGCCGTGCAGGTGCTCAACATCGTGCGCGTGATCAGCCTCTTCTACATCGGCCAATGGGACTTCGCGGTGTTCGAGTGGGCGCACCAGTACGTGTGGCAGGCGCTCATCATGCTCGACGTGCTGGTGGTCTGGCTGATCTGGGTGCGGCGCGTGCCGCGATGACGTCCGATGCGGCGCCGCCCGCGCCTCCGGCGCTCGCCGCCGGATGACATGAATCCCGACGGTGAGTTCGGCGAATCCGCTGTTCCGCTTCGTCTGCATCACGCTCGCCTGGCTGCCGGTCGCGTTCGCGGTCTGGTACGTGCTCGCGCCGATCATCCTGTTGCCCGCCGAAGCGATCGTGCGCGTGCTGGTGTACGGATTCTTCCGCGACCTCGTGACGCAGCGTCGAGTCGCACGGCGGCGTGCTGTCGTTCGTGACGACGTTGCGTCCCGGCGAAGCCCGCGCGGGTGGCGTGCTGACGCGTGGACGTCAACATGCTGCTGTACGCGTTCGGCCTGCCGCTGTTCGCGGCGCTGACGCTCGCTGCGCGCCAGCGGCCGGTGGTGGCGCCCGCTCGCTGATCGGCTACTTCGCGATGATGCCGTTCGTCGCCTGGGGCGTGCTCGCCGACTTCCTCAAGAACGTCGCGATCACGGCGTCGCCGCTCGTCGCGTCGCAGGCCGGTTTCGGCGCGGTCGAGCGCGATATGATCGCGTTTGCCTACCAGTTCGGATCGCTGATCCTGCCGGCCGTCGTGCCCGCGGTGGCCTGGGTGCTGACGCATCGCGCCGTTCCTCGAACGGCTGCGCTTCGCGCGCGCCGCGATGCCGCTGCACTGAACGCCGCTAACCGGACAAGGAAGCTTCGTGCAGCACTTCATCGTGGCGATCGTCGTCGCCGTCGCGTATGTCGCGCTCGCGTGCGTCTCCAAGGCCGTGTCGCTACGTCGCCCGGGCGACGCGTGGACCGTGTGGCTTGCGAGCGGCGTGGTGCTTCGGCTGCCTCGCTCGCGTCGCGCGCGCTCGCGCTGGATCGCGCGTGCTCGGCGGGCGGCTTCATCGGCGCCGCGCTGCTTCGCGCTTGACGCTCGGCGTCGGCCTGCTCGACGCGCTCGGCTATGGCGCGATCGAGGTGGTGACCGCGGGCGGCGCGGCGCTCATCGTGTCGCGGCTGTGCCCGCTGCCGCTGCGCGCTCGACGCGGGCGCGCGAGCTTGCGGCGATCATCGTCGGCCGGCGCGCTGCCGCTTGCGCTCGTGGGCGGCGTCCTCGCGACGGCGTGGCACGTCGCCGCGGAGGCGGCACTGCGGCGGGCCGACGTTTCGCGTGTGGGTCGATCTCGAACTTCATCGGGACGCTGCTGGTCGCGCCCGTGATCGTCGCGTGGGCGCAGCTTCCGCCTGCGGCGCTCCGGCGGCATGACGATGCCTGCGTTCGCGGCGGCGCGGTGGCCTGCGCGCTCTTCCTCGGCACGATGTAGCTCCTGTTCGACGCGAACGTCGAGGCGCGCTTCGGCGGCATCGGGCGGCCAGAGCCTGACGTACGTGCCGATCGTGTTCATGGCGCTCGTCGGCGCTCCTGTGGGGAACGCGCGGCGCGACGCTCGCTGCGCTCCTGGGCGCGCTGATCGCGATCGTCAACACGGCGCAGCACGAGGGACCGTTCGCCGGCGTCGCAGGGACTGCTCGGCGAGGCGGAGCTCGAAGTGCAGGGCTACGCGCTCGCCATCGCGCTCACCGGTCTCCTCATCGCCGTGCTCGACGCCGCGCAAGCGCGTGGCGATGCGCGACGCGCGCGACTGGCAGACGCGCTTCAGCGCCGCGATCGGCGCGCACCGGCTGCTCGCCTACGAATGGGATCCGCCACCGGCCGCATCGTGCGTCACCGGCGATTCGCCGCGAGCTCTCGGCGTGCCGCCGACGCGACATCGCGACGCTCGCGGACTGGCTCGGCCTCGTGGATGCGCGAGGATCGCGAACGCGTGACGACGCACTTCGACGAGCGCGTGCGCGGCCACGGCGAGCCGACACGCTGACCTACCTCATGCGGCGCGCCGACGGCGTCGCTCGTCGAGGCAAGCGACGAGGCGCGCGTCATCCGCGACCACGACGGGCAATTGCATCGCGTCGTCGGCATCGTGCGCATCGCGCCCGCGGCGCAGGTCGCGTCGGCATGAGCGACGTCTGCCGAGGCGCTCGAGCGCCGCACCCGCGAACATCCGCAGCCGCGCGAGCAGACGACGCCGGACGGCGTGTTCCTCATCCACGGGCTCGGCGGCACGCAGTACGACCTGGGCTCGATGCACAAGCGCCTGAAGAACGCAGGGTTCGTCACGCATTCGCTGACGCTGCCCGGGCACGGCACCGATCCCGCAGGACCTCGCCGGCGTCACCGCCGAGGACTGGATCGAGGCCGTCGTCGCCAAGTATCGCGAGATCCGCGACCAGCATCCGCGGCTGCACGTCATGGGCATGTGCATGGGCGCGCTCCTCGCCGCGGTCGTCGCGCAGCGCGAGAAGCACGCGAAGGGCAACCTCGTGCATGCTGGCGCCGCCGGTGTTCATCGACGGCTGGGCCACGCCGTGGTATCGCGGGTTGCGGCCGCTGCTCTACGTCGGTGCCCGGCATCGGCCGCACGATGAAGATCGAGGAAGAGGATCCGTTCGGCATCAAGAACGAGCAGCTGCGCGCGATCGTCAAGGCCAAGTTCGAGCGCGGCGAGAATTTCCACTATCGAGTGGGTGCCGCTCGAATGCATCCGGCAGGTCGACCGCCTGCGCGCGATCCTCATGAAAGGCGCGAAGGACATCCGCTGCCCGACGCTCGTCGTGCACGCGCGCGAGGACGAGCTCACGAGCCTGCGCTCCGCGAACTTCCTGGTCGAGCAGATCGGCGGCGGGCGCGCGCGCATGGTCGTGCTGGAGGACAGCTACCACATGATCTGCGTCGACAACGACCGCGAGATCGTCGCCAAGAACGTGCTCGAATTCTTCGGCGCGGCGCTGCCGGGTGCGACGTCCGCGCTCGCCAACGAGCCGCGCATGACCGGCGAAGCGCTCGCGCCGGCGGTCGAGGCGTCGATCGGCGAAACTCGGCGCGGCGACTTCTCCGGCTTGCGCGACCTCGCGCATCCCCGATCTCGCGTGGGTGCAGCCGGGCGTCAACAAGATGTCCGGCGCGCACACGGGCAAGACGTTCGCGGCGTTCGCGAGCCGCATCACGCAGGGGCATGCACCGCAGTTCACCGCGTTCGGCACGCCGGTGTTCAATCGCGGCGTCGCGCTCGTGCCGGCGACGCTCGTCGCGTCGCGCGAAGGCGAGTCGCTCGAGTCGCAAGGCGCGCTGCTTCTCGCCTATCACGGCGGCAAGCTGCTCGAGGCGCGCTGGTTCGCCGACGACGTCGGCGATCGAGGACGCGTTCTTCGGCGAGCCCGAGCCGGAAGTGCCCGGCACGGTTTCGCTCGATGCCGAGTTCGACACCGCGGCCGCCGCATCGAAGACGCTGCGCAAGGCGCCGGACAACGACACGCTGCTCGCGCTCTACTCGTTCTACAAGCAGGCAACGCGTCGGCGACGTCTCGGGCGAGCGTCCCGGCGCGCTCGACATGGTCAACCGCGCGAAGTTCGACGCCTGGGTCGAGCGCAAGGGAACGTCGCGCGAGGATGCGATGAACGGCTACATCGAGCTCGTGAAGAAGCTCAAGGCCGAAGAAGGCGCGTAGTGCGAAGACCCTCGCGTTGCGCGGGGCGTAATTCTTGCTAGCTGCAGCACGTCGTTAAGCCATTCAACTCGGGGGAATCCAAAGCCATGAGCAACGCCAATGCCGGGCGTTACGACGTCTCGGCCATCGATTGCGGGCGCGACCAGACGCTCGCGCTGCTTGCGAGCGGCAAGGTGATCGGCTGGGGCGGCGACGGCAGCGGCCGCGTTCCATCCGGCCAGCCCGAGTACTGCACGACGCCCGCGCCTACGCACCCCGTCGAAGTGCTCTCGCGCGAGGCGCTCACCTCCATTGCCGCCGGCCACGGCATGAGCCTCGGCGTCACGGCGCGTCGCGAAGTGACGATGTGGGGCTCGCACGGCGCCGGCGTCGACGGTCGCGTCGGCGCGGTCGCCGCCGCCATGCCGCTGCCGGTCACCACGTTGCCGGCCGTGCGGATGGTCGCTGCGGGAGAGTTCCAGTGCGCGGCCATCGACGAATCGGGCGGCGTATTCACGTGGGGCGTCAACCTCGACGGCGCGCTCGGCCGTCCCGCGCAAGGCTTCGAGTCGCCCCCCGGCCGCGTGCCGGACGTGCCCGCGATTCGCAACGTCTCGCTCGGCATGGGCTACATGCTCGCGCTCACGCAGGACGATTCGGTGTACGCGTGGGGCAGCAACGCGGCGGGCCAGCTCGGTGTGGGTCACCTGAAGACGGTCGACGTGCCCGTGCGCATCGCGATCGCGCAGCGCGTGCACGCCGTTGCCGCCGGCGCAAGCCACGCGCTCGCATTGGCGAGCGACGGACGCGTGCTCGCATGGGGAAGCAACAACCACGGGCAGCTCGGTCGCGAGGCGCCGGCCTTTTCGACGGCGCCGATCGCGGTGGATTTGCCCGAGCGCGCGAGCGCAGTCGCGGCGGGCATGTACTTCTCGGTGGCGCTCGGCAACTCCGGCGTCGTGTATGCGTGGGGATGGAATCACCACGGCCAGCTCGGTGCTGCGGATGAACAGGATCGGCAGCGGCCCGCGCGCCGTGCAAGGAATCCCCCGCGTACGCGCGATTGCGGCCGGACAGGCGCACGTCGCAGCGCTCGCGCGCGACGGACTCTACGGCTGGGGATCGAACGCCGAGGGACAGCTCGGCATCGCGGCGAAAGAGCAGCGCCGTCCTCATCTTCTGCTTGCGACACGGGAGGCCAGCGCCCATGGCTGATCAAGCGAACGAAAGCGTCACGCGCCGCGACTTCCTGAAGCTCGGCGTGACCGTCACCGCGGGCGCCGTCGTGCCGCCCATCCTCGCCGCCTGCGGAGGCGGCGGCAGCTCGTACGTGCCGCCCATGGAGACGTTCGTCGAGCCGCTCAACATTCAATCGGTGAAGGGCGTGCTCGACGTCACGCTCGTGCTGTCGTACCTCACGACCACGTTGCCGAACGCGACGACCGGCAAGCGCGACACGGTCACGCTGCGCAACATGTACGGGACCATACCCGCCCCGACGCTGCGCATGCGCGTGGGCGATCTCCTGCGCATCAAGGTCATCAACACGCTTCCGGCCAATCCGACCTACCCGCCGGTCAACCCGGTGCCGCCGACCGCGCTTCCGTGGGCGCAGCCCGCGCATTTGCGCTATCCCAACAGCACGAACCTGCACACGCACGGCCTGCACGTCTATCCGGACGTGTATCCGCAGCCGTTCACGCCGCCCGGACAGAGTCCCAACACGTCGAACCCGCCGAAGGTGTACGGCGACTTCGTGGTCGACGATCCGGAGCAGGGCATCAAGCCGGGCGAGACGCGCCAGTACGAGTACTGCGATCCGCGAGGACCATCCGGCGGGCACGTATTGGTATCACCCCCACCTGCACGGATCCTCCGCGATACAGGTCGGCAGCGGCATGGCAGGCGCGCTGATCATCGAAGGTCCGATCGACGACGTGCCGGAGATCGCCGCCGCGCAGGAGCGCGTGTTCGTGTTCCAGGCGCCGCTGTACGACATCAACACCGGCAAGCTCGACAGCTTCGCGTACGCCGCGAGCATCACCGGCAACGAGCCGGCGTTCATGATCAACGCGGTGCGCCAGCCGACGATCCTGATGAAGAGCGGCGAGGTGCAGAACTGGCGGTTCATCAACGCCGGCACGTTCAACATGCTGAACCTGAGCCTCGACGGCCACACGATGTATCAGTACAGCCACGACGGCAATCCGCGCCGCACGTTCAAGCTCAATCCTCCGCTCCCGATGTCCGCGTTCACGCCGCCGCAGCCACCGGCGCCGCCGCCCGCGAGCTATCCCGGAAGGTGTCGTTCTTGCGGTGGCCAACCGCACCAACGTGCTGGTGAAGGCCGGCGCGCCCGGCATTTACCAGCTGCGCAATTTCCCGATCGAGAACGGGCGCAATCCCGCGGGCGTGCTGGCGGGCGACATCGTCGCGACGGTCATCGTGGTCAACGATCCGTTCCCGATGAACCTGCCGCCGGAGCCGTTGCCGGTGACGCCGTTCCTCGCGCCGATCACCGACGAGGAGCTCGCCTCGCACGGCGGGCTCAAGCGCACGATCGTCATGCGCGTGATCGGCAGCCAGCCCGTGCCGCAGGGCACGCCGCTGCCGACGCCTTATCCGGTGCCGTTCACGGGGCCTTCCGCGACGCCGCTGGTGCAACCCGGCGACGAGCTCACCGACTGGGTGTTCCAGCAGTACGGCCCCGACGGCAAGCTGTCGCAGATCGCGAACAAGGCTTACGCGCTCGGCTCCGACGGCAACGCGTCGTCACCGAGCCCCGGCGCGCCGAAGACGTACATTCCGTTCCAGTCGAAGAAGGCGATCACGCAGATGGTGGCGCTCAATGCGGTGGAGGAGTGGACGATCGTCAACATGAACAACATCCGCCACCCGTTCCACATCCACGTGAACCCGATGTACATCGTTGCAGTGAACGGCAAGCGGCTTGCGGAACCGTTCTGGGCGGACACGATGCCGCTGCCCTTCAACGACAATCCGCCCCCCGTAGGAGAGGACATCCCCGCGACCGTGACGTCGTTCACGTTCCGCATGCGCTTCCTGCACTTCACGGGGCGCTACGTCATGCACTGCCACATGCTCGTGCACGAGGACATGGGGATGATGCAGGGGGTGACTGTCGTCTAAGCGATCGTATGAAAACGGCGTCCGTGAGGGCGGTGGATGACGAGATGGCGGCGCCGCGCCGTTTTCATCCGGATTGACAGTCAGGCGGCCGCCTTGGGGCGGCCCGGCGGCGGCCGCCGGTAACGGCTCGGCAACTACGCGAGTTGTGCGACTCGCAGCGTCTTCACGTGCCGGGTTGTGCCCTGCGTGCGGCTTCCCGTTCGCGCAGCACTTTGCGCTGCACCTTGCCCGTCGTCGTCATCGGCAGCGCGTCGAGGAACTCGATCTCCTTCGGATACTCGTACGGTGCGAGGAACTTGCGCACGTGCTGCTGGATGTCCTCCTCGAGCGCCTTGTCGGCGGCGTGCCCGGCGGCCAGCACGACGAACGCCTTCACGACGTTGCCGCGCGTCTCGTCGGGGATGGGGATCACCGCCGCGTTGGCGACGGCCGGGTGCTTGACGATGCAGTTCTCGATCTCGGACGGCCCCACGCGATAGCCCGCGACCTTGAACATGTCGTCGGCGCGGCCCTGGTACCAGAGGTAGCCATCCTCGTCCATGCTCGCCATGTCGCCGGTGCGGCACCAGTCGCCGACATACTTGCCGCGCGTGGCTTGCTCGTTGCCGAGATACTCGAGGAAGAACACGGGATCCGGCGTGCCGTCCGGCGCGATGCGATTGAGGGCGACGTCGCCGGTGTCGCCGCGCGCGACCTCGCGCCCTTCGTCGTCGACGACCGCGACGCGATGGCCGGGATACGGCCGCCCCATCGATCCCGCCTTCGCGGGCCAGTTGCTGCTCGAGTTGCCGACGATGTAGTTCATCTCGGTCTGCCCGAACATCTCGTTGATGGTGACGCCGAGTGCGTCTCGCGCCCATTCGAAGACGGTCGTGCCGACCGACTCGCCGGCGCTCATGATCGTGCGCAGGTCGACGTCGAAGCGCTCGCGGGGACGCGGAAACGCCTTCATGATGAGCTTCAACGCGGTGGGAAAGAGGAACGTGTTGCGCACCTGGTACTTCTCGACCAGGCGCAGCGCGCGCTCGGCGTCGAAGCGCCCGCGGTAGCCGACGATGGGCTGGCCGAAATACAACGTCGGCAGCAGCGCGTCCATGATCCCGCCCGTCCACGCCCAGTCCGCCGGCGACCAGAAGAGATCGCGCGGCTTCGGATACCCGTCGTGCGACGCGACGAACCCGGGCAGGTTGCCGATGAGGCAGCGGTGCGGCATCAGCGCGCCCTTCGGCGGTCCGGTGGTGCCGCTCGTGTAGACGATCAGCGCAGGATCGTCCGCTCGCGTGCCGACCGGGTCGAACCGCGGCGACGCGCGACCGACGGCGTCGTCGTACTCGACGAGGTCAGCACCGCGGGCGCCCGCGCAGCCGATGACGTGGGAAAGACGCGGAAGCCGCGCGCGCACCGGTGCGATGTTCGGCAGCGACTGCGGATCGACGAGCGCCACGCGTGCCCCCGAGTTGTCGAGCCGGTACTCGAGCGCGTCGGGCCCGAACAGGAACGAAAGCGGCACCGCGATCGCGCCCATCTGGTAGACGGCGAGGTGCGCGACGACCGTCTCGCGGCGCTGCGGCAGGATGAGCGCCACGCGGTCGCCGCGGCCGACGCCGAAGCCGGCGAGCACGTTGGACAGGCGATTGGCTTCGCGCGCGAGGTCGAAGAACGTGTGCGCGGACGTTTGCCCGGACTCGTCTTCCCAGTACAGCGCGAATCGGCTGCGATCGTCTGCCCAGCGCGCGGAGCACGCGTGGGCGATGTTGAAATCGCGCGGGACGTTCCAGCGATGGCCCGCGTGGAGGGCAGCGTAGTTGTCGTCGGCCACTAGGCCTTGAACATTACTCGTTTGCGGCCGAGGGCGGAATCACGGGAACGAGCGGCGGGGCGCCGAGGATCGAGTCCACCGACGGCATCGGCTGCGTGTGGTCGGCCGACTCGACCGTGGCCCAGACCCAGTCGGGCTGCTGCTCGAGGAGGCGGCCGAAGCGGATCGGCTGCGACGTCTTCGCCGCCACGAGGCGCAGGCGCTTTGCGGGCTGGTACTCGGCTGCCGGCACGACGAGCGACTGCACCGCGACGTCGGTCTCGCGCTTGCGCAGCGAGAGGAACAGCGCGTGGATCGTGCGGCCGCTCTGCATGGCCACTTCGCCGTCGACCGAGTAGTCGCTGGTGGTGGTGGTGCCCTTGCGCGGCTCGAAGAGGTCCACGCCCACGAGCGTGTTGGCGATCACCTGCAGTCCGATTTCGGCGCGATCTGCCGTCATGCGCTTCATGCGTCTCACGATGCCGAGCGCCCAGGACGGCTGCCCGAGCGGCCGGATGGCGGCGAGCGAGCCGAGCGTGACGGTGTTGGCGACGCTCATCGGCGCCAGCAGGCGGAAGCCCGTCTGGCTGACGTCCTTCACTTCCCAGGGTCCGCCCGGTGCCGCGAACTGCGCGAAGCGGCGGCGCGACTGTTCCGTGCGGCGGTCCCCTTCATTGCGGTTGCGGCCGAACACCGCGAGCTCGAGCGTGCCGCCGAAGCTCTTGCCGTTCGCATCGAGGATCGGCATTGCCGTGATGTCCTCTTCGCGCAGGAACGCCGAGATCTTCGCGAAGCCGACGATGGCGTCGACGGTGCCCGCCGCCGCGGAGCGCTCGCCGCGGCGCGCAAACGGCTTGAACTCCGGATCGACCTGCGAGGCGAGCTTGCGTCAGCAGTCCGAGCTGCTCCGTGCGCTTGGGCGTGCGGTCGGAAAGCGGCTGCGCCTTGATCTTCTGCTCGAGCATCATGACGTTCTGCGTGAGCATGGAATGCATCGGCCGCGTGTCGAGGAACAGCACCCGGCCCTCGAGCGGCGCGGGCGTGCGGCGGCGAAGGCCCTCGCGCGATCCGAGATCGACGTAGAACGACGTCACCGACGAGGGCTCGAGCGACAGTCGAAGCGGCGCGCACCATTCGTCGAGCTCGTTGGCCACCCACTCGAGATGGCGCGCGGTCATGTTGCCCGCGTTCATGAGCTGCAGGAGCAGCGCGATGAGGTACTCGTGCTCGATCGTGGTGGAGCCCCCGCTGCCGCCGCCGCGCGGCAGCTGCGAGCGCTCGATCTGCCGCGAGCAGGCGAGCGTGAACAGCGAATGCAGCTCCGCCCACTTGGCGGGGATCCATTGCTCGTATCGGTACAGCCGGATCTTGGCGTCGAGGCCCATGTGCACGATCTGCCGGCACACGAGCTCGGGCAGCAGCACCTGCCACTTGGGACTCTGCACGTGATGGGCGACGTCGCGCGCGAACGCGTAGTACGCGAACAGGAAAGCCTGAGTGAGATCGAACTGCGAGGACCACAGCTGGTGCTCGATCTTCGAGCTGCGCGTCGCATGCTCGATGTATTGCACGCGTGAGGTTCTTGCGAACGGCCGCGCATTGCTGGTCGAGGAAGAACACGGCCTCGAGCCGCTGTGGCGTGCGTCTTGCAGTCGCCTCGGCGATGCGTCCGAGCTCGCCCAGCACTTCCGCGTGCACCGTGAGCGGGTCGTTCGTCGGGAACGATGCGAGCCAACGCTGCACCGACTTCGTGTCGGCCAGCGGCTCGCGAAGGTTCTTGCCGAATCCGAACATCACCAGGGGCTTCCGCGTCGCATGATTGGACAAATGCAAATAGCAGGCCGTTGGCCACGCGAAAGCTGGCCGCGACGGATCATGGACCAATCGCATGGTGCGGGCAAGCGCCGTCAATCGTGCTGGCACACATCGTGCATTAACTCTTCGTGCAGCACAGCACCGCGCAAACACAGCGTTTCGGAGTGGCGCGGGGGTGCGATGCGTGACCCCAGGGGTCTATACTTGTGGGTTACAGATCGAGTCGAATCCGAGCAACGACTACCGGACAGGATTGACGCATGGGCATTCTCATCAAGGCACCTACCCGCCGCCGCGAACCGACGCTGGCGCCCGTCGACGTGCACGAGGGCGTGGCCGACACGCGCGGCTCGCTGCACATCCGCGAAGTGGTCCGCATCACCGGCTTGCGACGCGAGCAGCTCTACATGTGGCAGCGCCGCTACGGCTTTCCCATGCCGTTGCGCGACGCATTCGGCGACCGCGTGTACCCCCCGGACCAGGTGGCGCGCCTCAAGCTCATCAAGCAGCTGCTCTCCGAGGGATGGCGCGCCGGCGCAGTCGTTCCGCTGGCCGATTCCGCGCTGCAATCGATGCTCGGCCTCGCCGTGGACGAGCCGGCGCCGCTGCCTACGGAGATCGAGACCGCGGTGAAGCTCCTCTCGCAGCATCGCGTCGGCGAGCTGCAGAACCACCTGTCCAAGCTTCTCGTGGGGCAGGGGCTGCGCAAGTTCCTCGAGCACACGCTGATTCCGCTCAACGAGGCGGTGCACGAGCGCGTGGTGCGCGGCGAAATGCAGAACTTCCAGGAGCTGCGCTTCGCCGACCTCGCGCAGCGGCTGCTGCGCGACGTGACGCGCCTCGTCCGTCCGACGCGCGATGCGCGGCACGTCCTGCTCGCGACGCCGCCCAACGACCCCAACCAGCTCGGGCTCGCCATTCTCGAGCTCCTGCTCTTCACGGAGGGTGTCAACTGCCTGAGCCTCGGTGCGGGCGTTCCCGCGCAGGAAATCGCGGGTGCCGCCAGCGCTTACAAGGTCGCAATGGTGGTGCTGCTGTTCGACCGCGGCATCTCGGGCAAGATCGCCGGGCAGGAGATTCGCGGCCTGCGCGCATCGCTGCCCCCGGAATTGCCCCTGGTCGTGAGCGGCCGCGCCGTGAACCTGCTCGCGAAGCCGATTCCGGATGCGCACACCGCAGCCGACTTCAGCTCCGTCATGTCGAAGATGCGCGCGCTCGGCGTCCTGCCGGCGACACCCGTGTCGCTGGTCGGCGTGCTCCCGGACCTGCCGCAGCGCGCATAGGAATTCGTACGAGATAGTAGGATGGGGGCGTGCCAAGTCCCCATCACGAAGAAGGCTCCTCCTTGGACGCCCACGGCCACGCCGGCGGGCGTCGTTTTCTTACCGCGCGCATCGTCTGGCACACGCTCGGCATCGTCGTCGCGATTGCCGTAGCGTGGCTCATCATGCGCGCTTATCGTCAGCCCGAGTTCATGCTCGACCTCATGAACATGAGCTGGTGCTAGCTCAAGGCTCGTTGAGGAAATCCTCGAGCTTGCGCCGCTGGCGCTTGGTCGGCCTGCCCGGGTAACGCGGCGAGGCTTCGGCCGCTGCCTTGCGCTGCTTCGCGAGCTCGTCGCGCGCGGCGATGCTCGCGTCGTCTTCCTTGTACAGCAGCGCCGCGTCGGCGGCCCCGCCGCGGCGATCCGAAACGGCGGTCACGGTGACGTCCCACACATAGCCCGCTTTGCGGATCGAGACACGGTCGCCGCCGCGCACGGGGTGTGCCGTCTTCACCCGCTCACCCTCGATGCGCACATGTCCCGCGTCGATCGCTTCCGCGGCGAGCGTGCGTGTCTTGTAGAAGCGCGCCGCCCACAGCCACTTGTCGAGGCGAAGGCGCGTGTCTTCGCTCACGAATTGAGTTGGCTCGCGAACACCGCGCGCGCTTCCGCAGGCGGGAACACGTAGCGGCGGTTGCAGAACTCGCAGGTCATCTCGACGCTGCCGCGCTCCGCCAGGATCGACTCGACCTCCGCCAGGCCGGCGATGCGAAGCGCCCTCGTCACGCGCTCGCGCGAGCAGGAGCAGGCGAAACTGACGTCGCGCGGCTTGAACACGCGCACGTCGTCCTCGGCAAACGCAGCGGCTATCGCGTCGCTGGCGCTAGCGGCGTCGAGCAATGCATTCGCATCGAGGTCCGCGACGATCGTCTGGACGCGCGCCCAGGTTTCGTCATCCGTTTCCGTGGCGCCCGGGAGCCGCTGCACGAGCATTCCGGCGGCGGCGTTTTCGCGCGTCGCGAGGAACATGCGGCTTTGCAGCTGCTCGGACGTCGCGAGATAGTGCTCGATCACGCCGGCGACGGATCCCGACTCGAGCGCGACGATGCCCTGATACATCGTGCCGGCGCCTTTGGGGTCGAGCGTCAGCACGAGGCGGCCGTGTTGCGCGCCGCCCGCAAGATCGGCCAGCGAAGCATCCGCTGCAAGTGACGCGATGCGCCTGTCGTCCCATTGCGCCATCGCGCGCATTGCGAGGGTGTGCGTGCACTCGACCACGAGCAGGCGCACCGGTCCGTTGCCCGACAGCTGCGCGATCAGGCTGCCCTCGAACTTGATCGTGGAGGCGAGCAGCGCGCATGCGGTGAGCAACTCGCCCAGCACGCGCGCCACGGCGGGCGGGTAGGGGTGGCACGCGAGCACCTCGCGCGCGGTGAGCGGCATCCACACGTACGCGCCGCGCACGGCGGCGTTCTCGAACACGAAAGGCGTGAGCGCGTCGCCCCTGACGTTCACTGGATCAGTCTCCGCGCTTCGCGCTCACGAGGCCTGGTGCTTGACGGTGTACAAGGTCATCGGCAGCGCCGAGTTCTTGTCGAACAGCGCCCCCGCCTCGACGCCGGCGCGCGCCACTTCTTCCGCGGTGCGCAGCCGCGCATAGAGCGCCTGCATCGCGCCGAGCGCGAACTCGCGGCCCGGTCCCGGCGGCCCAGAACTGCGTGTACTCGAACACTTCGCGCATCGAATACACGCCGAAGATGCCGTGGCGGTTCGCGATCAGCGCGGTGATCTGCGTCGACTCGTACGGATCGTCCTCTTCCTCCTTCGGATTGAGGAAGTGCTGCTCCTTGAGGATCGGGTGCAGCTTGCGGAAGGTCTCGAAGATCGCGAACTTGTCGGAGAAGTCGAGCGGTTCCTGCCGGCGAAGCAGGCTCTCGAAGACGAGCTGGTGCGCGGCCGATCCGCACAGGCCGATGTAGGTGCCGCGATATTGCACGACCTTGTCGTACGTGGCGTCGTGCTCCGCGGCGAGACGCGTGTCGCCGAACGTGGTGAGTGAGTCGGCGGCGATGACGATATCGTCGCCTTTGCGGACGATGACGAGTGTGGTCATGGGCGATGCGAGACGGAGTGAACCGCGAAAGCTTGGAAGAGAGCGGACCCCGGACAGGCGCGCGCTGGAGAGGGCGATTATACGCGGGGCGCCGGCAGCATCGCCGTTGGCGGCAGGCGGTTGCGTGACCACGAGGAGACTGCGTGCGCGATGAACGCCGCAGCCGACGCGGGCTGCGCATCGGGCATCGGCTGGGCGAGGAAATTCCACGCGGACATCAATGCAGGCACGGGATCGTGAGGAAGCGCCTGCGCGCCGGTCTGCTTGGACAGCTTCTCGCCGGCGGCGTTGATCGCGACGGGGACGTGCAGGTATTCCGGCGTGGCAGCACCGAGCGCGCGCTGCAGGTAGATCTGTCGCGGTGTGGAGGGCAGGAGGTCCGCGCCGCGCACGATCGACGTCACTTCCTGCAGCGCGTCGTCCACGACGACCGCAAGCTGATAGGCGAACCAGCCGTCGGCGCGTCGCACGATGAAATCGCCGACCTCGCGCTGGAGGTCCTGGCGTTGCGGGCCCTGCAGGACGTCGACGTATTCGACGATGCCGCCGTCGACGCGCACGCGCTGCGCGAGGTGCGCTGCGTGCGCATCGATGGCAGCGTACCGGCACGTTCCCGCATAGATGCGCTCGCCGCTCGCATTCTGCGGCGCCTGCGCCATGTCGCGGCGCGTGCATGCGCACGCGTAGACGAGGCCGGCGTCACGCAAGCGCTCGAGCGCGGACACGTAATGGTCAGTGCGATCCGACTGGCGCACGACCTCGCCGTCCCACTGCAAGCCATAGCGCACGAGTGCAGCGAGGATCGCGCGCTCGGCCGACGCGCGGCTGCGCGGCTCGTCGACGTCCTCGATGCGCACGAGCCAGCGCCCGCCTTGCGCACGCGCGTCGCAATAGCTCGCGAGCGCCGCGACAAGCGATCCGAAGTGCAGGGGTCCCGTCGGCGAGGGCGCGAAGCGCCCTATAGCGCCAGTCACCGAGGCGCGGGGACGGCCACCGAGATGATTGCAGCCGGCGCAGACGGCGTATACGCGAAGTGCCGGTTGAGCGCCGCGAGCACCGCGGTCGGATACTCGGCCTGCCCGAGGCTTCCGTTATAGCGGCCGAGGGCGCGGTAGTAGTCGCCGTTCTCGAGGTCGAGGTAGTGGCGAAGGATCACGGTGCCGTACCGCAGGTTGGTGCGCAGGTTGAAGAGATTCTGGTCCGGAGAGCCGATCTGCTTCACCCAGAACGGCATGACCTGCATGTAGCCGCGCGCCTGCGCGCTCGAGAACGCGTATTTCTTGAAGCCGCTCTCGTGGTACATCACCGCGAGCACGATCTGCGGGTCGAGCCCGGCGCGCAACGATTCGTAATGGGTGGTGGCGAGGAGCTCCGTGCGTTCGCGGTCGGTGTCGACCTTGTGCGCGATGCGGCGCGACATCTCGCTGATCCAGTGCGCCACGTCGGGACGCGACGCGTAATTGGCGGGTACCGGCGCATCGGCGATCGCCTTCGCAAGGCCGCTCACGACCGACTGCGAAAGCTGCTCTTCCTTCTGCGCGCCGGCGAGCGCAGGCAGCGCGGCCGCGAAAAGAGCGGTAGCGAGTCCGGCACGCACGATGATGCGTAGATTCATTGCCAGTCAACGATGTCAGGTTCGGGCAAGCTTGCCGCGCACGAATGCGGCAACGTCGGTCAACGGCACGGCCGTGGCCGCCTTGTCGCGGCGGCCCTGGTACTCGGCCTTGCCTTCCTTCAGGCCCCGGTCGCCTATGGTGACGCGATGCGGGATTCCGATCAACTCCAGGTCAGCAAACATCACGCCAGGGCGCTCGCCCCGGTCGTCCAGCAGCACCTCGACCCCGGCGCCGGCCAGTTCGGCGTACAGCCGGTCGGCTGCTTCGCGCACCGCGTCGTTGCGGTCGTAGCCGACGGGCGCGATGGCCACCGCGAAGGGCGCCAGGGGCTCGGGCCAGATGATGCCGCGCTCGTCGTGGTTCTGCTCGATGGCGGCGGCCACCACGCGGGTCACGCCGATGCCGTAGCACCCCATCTCGAGGACCCGGGATTGACCGTCCGCCGCGAGATAAGTTGCCCCCATCGCCTCCGAATACTCGTGGCCGAGGGCGAATACGTGGCCCACCTCGATGCCGCGGACGATGTCGAGCGTCCCGTGGCCGTCCGGGGAAGGATCGCCCTTGACCACGTTGCGGAGGTCGGCGACGAGGTCCGGCTCGCGCGCATCGCGTCCGAAATTGACGCCCCGCAGGTGGAAGTCGGGCTCGTTGGCGCCGCAGACGAAGTCGGCCATGACCGCGACGCTGCGGTCGGCGATCAGCGGCAGGTCCTTGGGGATGCCCACCGGGCCCAGGTAGCCCGGCCTGCATCCGGTTGCCTGGACGATCTCGGCATCCGTCGCCCAACGGAAGCCGTCGAGCCCCGGCAGCTTGCCGATCTTCACCTCGTTGCCCATGTGATCGCCGCGCACGAGCAGCATGTGCGCGCGCTCGCCCGCCCACACCATGAGGCACTTCACGGTGCGCGAGAGCGGCAGGTTGAGGAGGCGCGCGACGTCGTCGCACGTCGACAGTCCCGGTGTCGGTACCTTCTGCATCGCTTCGCCGGCGGCCGGCCGCGGCGTCGCCGGCGCCATCGCTTCCGCCTTCTCGACGTTCGCGGCGTACTGCGACCCGTCGCTGAAGGCGATCGCATCCTCGCCCGAATCGGCGAGGACCTGGAACTCGTGGGACGACAATCCGCCGATGGCGCCCATGTCCGCCTCGACCGCGCGGAACTCGAGGTTCATCCGCGTGAAGATGCGCGCGTACGCGTCGTACATCGCCTGGTAGCTCTTCATCATGCCGGCGTCGTCGACGTCGAACGAATAAGCATCCTTCATGATGAACTCGCGCGCGCGCATCACGCCGAAGCGCGGGCGGATCTCGTCGCGGAACTTGGTCTGGATCTGGTAGAAGTTGACCGGCACCTGCCGGTAGCTCCGGACTTCCTTGCGCACGATGTCCGTGATCACTTCCTCGTGCGTGGGACCGACCACGAAGTCGCGCTCGTGCCGGTCTTTGAGGCGCAGCATGTTCGGGCCCATCTTCTGCCAGCGCCCGGTCTCCTGCCACAGCTCCGCAGGCTGGATCACCGGCATGACGAGCTCGAGCGCGCCGGCGCGGTTCATCTCCTCGCGGATGATCGCCTCGACCTTGCGCAGCGTGATGAGCCCGAGCGGCATCCACGTGTACAGGCCGCTGCCGAGCTTCTTGATGAGGCCCGCGCGCAGCATCAGCTTCTGGCTGACGACGTCGGCCTCGGCGGGCGCTTCCTTCTGGGTGGAGAGATGGAACTTCGATACGCGCATGCGTGGCCGTCGCAAAAACGTCAATTATAACAACTGCCTACAATAGGGACGTACCCGATTACAGCCGCTGTAATGGGGTACGTCCCTATTACGGGGTCCGTTACGGCGACTTCGAGGGCGCGATGTCCAGGTACTGGTAATGCGCGTTGACGCGCGAGGGGTGATAGCCCTGCACCCACGGCTGCACGAAGGCGTTCTCCACGTCGTACAGCAACGGCATCACCGGCGCGTACGTTTGCAGCACTTCGGTCATGGTGCTGGCGGCTTTCTGCCGCGCCGCATCCGTGTCGGCGACAAAGAATGCATCGAGCGCCTTGTCGTACGCCGGGGACTTGAAGCGCGACTCGTTCGCTTCACCCGGCTGCGTGCTGTAGAACGTCTGGAACACGAGACCGAGCGGCGTCGCGGCGCGTCCGTGAATGTTCATCATGAACTTGCCTTGCGCCGCCTCCTTGAAGACATCCTGCAGCGGCGTTGATTTGAAGTTGACGCGAACGCCCAGCGCATCCATGTCGCGCTTCAGAAGCGTCTGGATCTCGCGCCACACGTTGCCCGTGAAGATGGTGATGACGACGGTGAGCGGCTTGCCGTCGGGCTGCAGCCGGAATCCTTGAGCGTCGCGCTTGCCGTACCCGAAACGGTCGAGCAATGCCGCGGCGGCCGCGGGATCGTAGACGCGCTTCTTCGCATTCGGGTCGTAGCCGGAAATGCCGGGCGCGACGATCTGGCTCGCCGGCGCACCCTGTCCGTTGTACACGACGCGGATGAGTGTCGGCACGTCGATGGCGAGCGACATCGCGCGACGGAGCGCCACGTGCGCGTTGTCCATGCCGCCGATCACGGGATCGTCCATGTTCACGTACAACGAGCGCACGGAGTTGGAGGCGTACGGAATGCGCACGATGCCGCGCTTCGCCAGCGCCGGGTCGAGCTCGCCGTTCTTGAGGAACCTGCCGACGGCTTCGCCACGCAGCTCGATCACGTCGAGCTTGTTGCGGTCGAATTCGAGCAGTCGGACCGGCTGCTCCTCGATCACCGACATCTCGACGCGCCCGATCGCCGGCAGCTTCTTGCCTTTCATCGAGCTCACGAGCTTGGCGAGCGCCGGATCGTTGCTCTCGGGATACGACAGCGCGCGGTACTTCGGATTGGCCTCCAGCACCACGCGCGAGCCTCGCTGCCACTCCTTCAGGACGTAGGGGCCCGTGCCGACCGGCCTCGCCTGGATGTCGCCGCCTGCCGCTTCAACGACCTCGCGCGCGTGGGCCGGCACGACGAGCAGCGATACGCCGATCGGATAATTCGGGCCGGTGAACTTGAGCTGCACGGTGTAGCGGTCGATCGCGCGCAAGCCGTCGACCGGCGTGTCGTAATTCATCTTGGCGCCCGGCTTGCGCGCGTCCTCGACGACGGCCCTCATGCCGATGATCAGGTCGCTCGTCTGCGGATCCCCGCCGCCGCGCAGGTTGGGATCGAGGTAGCGCTTGATCGAGTAGACGTAGTCCTCCGCGACCAGTTCCCGCGGCTTGCCTTTGAACGCCGGATCGTCCGTGAAGAAGATGCCGGGCTTGATCTTCACCGTCATCGTCTTGCGATCGGCCGAATACGCGGGCATGGCGGCGGCCGTGCGCGGCACAGGCTTGGGCGGGCTGCCGAGGTAGTCCCATTCGAACATTCCCTCGAAGATGACCGACGCGATGTTCTGCGAGTAGAAGTCCTGCAGCTGGATCGGGTCGAGCGTGTCGATGTCGTCGCTCGCGATGCGCAACACCTTGTTGGCGTCGGCGGCTTGCGCGGCGAAGCATCCGACGAAGAGCAATGCCGCGACGAGCGCACGCAGCGTTATCATGCCGGCGGTCCGGCGGATGGCGGGGTGCTCGATGGTCATGGTGTTGCCTTTCCTGCTCGGTTTCGTGGCGGCCGTGCTCGCGTACCTCGGGGCGCGCAGGGCGGCTCTCGGACTGGGGCTCGCGACGGTCGCAGTCCAGGTGTGGTGGCTTTTCTACCACGCAACGGACAAGCTGGCTATTTCCCTCTAGGCCATGCAGCGCACGCTCGACACCCTGGCGCTCTACGGCATCTGCGCCGTGCTGGGCGTCGCTTTCTATTACCAGTTCGGCCGGGGCGAGCTGCCCTGCCCGCTGTGCGCGTTACAACGCGTCGGTTTCGTCGTGGCGGGAGTCGCGTTGGTGCTCAACCTGCGCTCGGGCTATTCGCCTGCGCACTACGGACTCGCGCTGCTGTCGGTCGTCGCCGCCGGCGCCGCGTCGCTGCGCCAGATATCGCTTCACGTGATCCCCGGCACCGGCCATTACGGCTCGGCGCTGTTCGGCTTTCACTTCTATACCTGGGCGTTCGTCGGGTACGGCGCGCTGATCGCGTATGCCGGCGCGATGCTGATGATCGCGCGGGGCGTGGACGAGCGCGCACGGGTGGCGCCTCCCGGCGCGGTGGCGAAGCTTGCCTGCTGGATCTTCATCGTCCTCGCGGCGGCGAACGCCGCCGCGTTCCTCGCCGAATGCGGACTGGGGCCTTGCCCCGACGACCCGAAGGGCTACCTGTGGTGGCCGCGGTAGCGGCGGCCTAGCGCACCACCAGCACCGGAAGCGTGCTGTGCGTCAGCACCTTGGTCGTCTCGCTGCCGAGCAGCAGGCTCGCGATGCCGCGGCGACCGTGCGAGGCCATCACGATCGCGTCCGCCTTCACTTTCTTGGCCAGCGCGATGATCGACTCCCAGGGTGCGTCGGTCGTCATGTGCACGACCTTGCTGTCGATGCCCGCGGACGCAGCCTTCGCGGATGCCTTGTCGAGCACCTTGGTCGCCTCGGCTTTCGCTTGCTGCGTGAATTCCTTGCGCGAGACGATCGGCACGGACATCCCGTCGGCGTAGATCGTCCGCGGCATTCCCGGCGTCGCATGCATGAAAGTGATCCTTGCGTCGATCGCTTTTGCGAGGTCGATCGCCTGCGAGATTGCCTTGTCCGAAAGCCTGGATCCGTCCGTTGGAACGAGCAAATGACCGTACATGGCGTAGCTCCTCGTCGATGTCGCTGCACCCGATCATACGTAGACGGCGTCGGTGGGCGTTGACGCGAATCAAACATCCCGCGTGCGAGAATCCGCGGGGCATGGAAGATCCGCGACAGTTCGTAACGCCAGGCGACGCCGATGGTGGCGCCGTCGCGCTGTATCGCCTCGCCGAGCACAGTCTCGGCGCCGCGACGTCGCAGCACGCGGACGCGTGCGATCGCGAGATCGCAGCACGTCTCGCGGCGATGCTGGCGCCGGGTCAAGGCGCAAGGCTCGACGCGCTGTTTGCAGGCGCACCGTCGGCATCGACCTATCGCCACCTGTGGCGTGCGCTCGCCAGAGTGGAGCGGTCATCGGCGTCGCTTCGCCGACCGTTTGCGTTGCCCGTCGTGGTCGTCGCGGCGGCGGAGTCGGGCGCTGCTGCCGGCACGACGCTGCCCGGCGTGATCGGCGACATCGACGTTCTCGCGTCCTCGATGCGCGAGCACGCAGCACTTGCTGGAAATACATCCTTCGCCCTCGCGAACACGCTGGCATCGGCCGATGCGCTGTCGCTCCCGAATCTCGGCGACCTGCTTGCGCCGCACCGAGGTAACGATGCGGTGCCGCCGCCGCCGGCGGCCATGCGCGTCCATGGCGCGGTCGAGTCGGTCCACCTGCGATTCATCATCGGAACCGCGGTTGCGGCGCCGGGCGCCGATCTGTTCCGGGAGACGGCGCCGGGCGCATGGGGCATGCCCTTCGCGCAAGCGCTGTCGCGCATGCTCGGCGCATCGGGGGTCGCCGTGCTCGCGCTGCCGCGCGTTCCGCTGCCGATCGTCGAGGCAGCCCGGCAGGGCGCACTGGCGCAGCGCGAGGTCGGTGCGCAGGTGTTCGCGAGCAATGCGATTCGCGCGATACGCGCGCGGGTGGGCGAGCCTTCCGCCGTGATCAGCGTTCACCGCAGCGACAGCGGCCCGCAGGACGCCGAAGTGCGGCTGTCGCTTTCGTCGCCGCTGGACCCGCGCTCCGCGGAAGGATTTCGTTGCGCGCTTTCACCGCTCGATCGCGTCGACGACGTCGTCGCGATGCTCGAGACGCTGCTCGCCGATTGCCGCGTGACCGACGTTCGGCGCATGGCCGGCGTTCACGCCGATCGCGATCCGGCAACCGGCCAGCCCCTGCTGTTCAAGGCGGACACGCCGGGCGCCATTCACTGAAGCGCGGCTGACTGGAGCGCCACGAGCATCCCGGCGCCGGCCGCGTCGCGCCGCCGCACCTTTCCGGCGCCGCTCACGCGCTGCGTGACTTCGGGATCGCCAAGATATTCCACGGCGCCTGCGCCGGAGATCGTCGCCTTCAGCGTCTTTTGCGCATTGATCGTCACCTTGCCCGCGCCCGCGACGGTGACGTTCGCGTTTTGCGTGGCGAGCTTCGCCCCGCGAAACTCGCCGGCGCCCGAGATCGTGATCTCCGCCTCGGCCGCACGTCCTGCGAGGTCGGCACGCAAGGCGCCCGCGCCGGTCACCTTGAGTTCGCGGGCGTCGAGGTCGTCGATGCGAAGCGACGTGCCGCCTGCGCCCGAGACGCGCAGCTGCTCGGCGCGGATCTTCGACGCCGTGATGCTCACGGTGCCGGCGGCGACGATGGCGTCCACGTTGCGGAACGTGACGACGATGGGCGCACGGTTGTCGCGGTTGCCGAGCACGATGTCCCACCAGTGCGCATGGTCGAGCGATTCGATGTAGAGCGTTCCGTCGCGCACTTCGGCGCTGACGAGGCCCTGCTCGCGCGCCAGGGCCGGCAGCGACACGCTTTCCGCATCCCCCTGCACGATGCTCACGTCGGCGCTGCCGGACACGTCGATCTTGCGGAACGGCGGCAGCGGATTCGGCACCGTCACCTCCGGCGCGCGCGGAGCCGTCGGCGCACGCCGCCCGAAGCTCCCGGACACGGCGACCCAGGCGAGGAGGGCCGCGAGGGCGATGCAGCCAAGGATGACGAGCGGGAGACTGAGGCGGCGCATGGTCGAGATCGGACAGGCAGCGGGATGTCCCCGCATGCATTGGATGCGGCGGGCGGGCGCTTTGGATTCGCTATAGTAGGGCCCCCGATCGCGTCACCTCTCCAAGGCGAACCATGAGCCTCGACCGCGTCCCCGCCGGCAAGGACGTCCCCAACGACTGCAACGTCGTCATCGAGATCCCGATGCGCGCCGACCCGATCAAGTACGAGGTCGACAAGGAGACGGGCGCGGTGTTCGTCGACCGCTTCATGTCCACCGCGATGCACTACCCGTGCAACTACGGCTACATCCCGCAGACGCTGTCCGGCGACGGCGACCCGTGCGACGTCCTCGTGCTGTCCCCGGTGCCGCTCATCACGGGCGTCATCGTGCGCTGCCGCCCGATCGGCATGCTGAAGCTCGACGACGAGGCGGGCGGCGACAGCAAGATACTGGCGGTGCCGATCGACAAGCTGTCGTCGCTCTATCGCGACGTCAAGTCGCCCCGCGACCTGCCGCAGATCACGACGCAGCAGATCGCGCACTTCTTCGAGCACTACAAGGACCTCGAGCCCGGGAAGTGGGTGCGGGTGGGCAACTGGGTCGAGTCGGACGACGCCCGGCGCGAGATCCTCGAGAGCGTGGCCCGCTACAAGAAGAAGCCCCCGCGCACGAAGAAGTGAGCGCCGCAGCCTTTGCCGCGACGCGCGGCGATTACGAGCTATCCGACGACGCCGCGCGCCTCGACATCGACGCCATCCACGCGTTCCTGTCGGGCGCATACTGGTCCGTGGGGATCCCGCGCGAGACGGTCGCGCGTGCGCTCGCGAATTCGCTCGCCTTCGCGGTGTACCACCGCGGCGCGACCGTCGGGTTTGCGCGATTCGTCACGGACCGGGCGACCTTCGCGTATCTCGCCGACGTGTTCGTGCTGCCCGAGCATCGCGGCCACGGCCTCGCAACGTGGCTCGTCGGCACCGCGCTCACGCATCCCGACTTGATGGGCTTGCGGCGCGTGCTCCTCGCCACTCGCGACATGCACGCGCTGTACGTGGGCGTCGGCTTCGCGCCGCTCGCACGTCCCGAGCGGTTCATGGAAATCCACGATCCCGACGTCTACCAGCGCCCGGCTTGAGGTGGGTGCTGCCGCCTTTCCGGGGTTGTTCGTATTGCTGTGGAGCACCGGCTTCATCGCGGCGAAATACGGCCTGCCCTATGCGCCGCCGTACGCCTTCCTCGCGTGGCGCTTCGCACTCGTCGCCGGGTTGATGGTCGTCGTTGCGCTTGCGACGCGAGCCGCGTGGCCGAAGTCGCTTCGCGAGTACGCCGATCTCGCAGTCGTCGCGATCCTCGTGCACGCGCTGTACCTGGGCGGCGTGTTCGTGTCGCTCGACGGCGGCATGGCCGCCGGCACGAGCGCGATGCTCGTTGGCCTGCAGCCGCTCCTGACGGTGGTGCTCGCGCATCTCTGGATGAAGGAAAGCGTCAGCGCAAGGCAATGGACCGGTCTCGCGCTTGGCCTCGCGGGCGTGTACTTCGTCGTGCGGCACAAGATCGACTTCAGCGGCGACCTGCGCGGACTCGTGCCGTCGGCGGTCGCGCTCGCGGGCATCAGCGTCGGGACGCTCTACCAGAAGCGGCGCTGCGCGCACGTCGACCTTCGCAGCGGATCCGCCGTGCAGTTCACCGTGTGCGCGCTGCTCTTCGTTCCGCTCGCGCTCGCGCTCGACACGCGCGCGGTGCAGTGGACCGGCAATTTCGTGTTCGCGCTGTCGTGGTCCGTGCTCGTGCTGTCGGTCGGCGCCATCACGCTCCTCTACTGGCTCCTGCGTCACGGCGCCGCAGCGAACGTCGCACGGCTTTTCTACCTCGTGCCGCCCGTCACCGCGCTGGAGGCGTACCTGCTGTTCGGCGAGACGCTCGACGCGTGGGCGTTGATCGGGATGGTGCTCATTTGCTTAGGCGTGATGCTCGCGCGACGCACCGTAAAATAGGTAGATGAACTCCGTCATCGTCAAAGCGCAGCCGGTGCTGCTCAGCGTCCTTCGCATCGTCACGGGATTTCTCTTCATCGAGCACGGCACGCAGAAGTGGCTCCTGTTCCCTGGCGGGACCACGCGCGCGACGGTCGAGAACCTCGGCGGCATCGCCGGGATATTCGAGCTCGTCGGCGGTGCGCTCATCATCGTGGGGCTCTTCACGCGGCCCGTCGCGTTCGTCCTCTCGGGCGTCATGGCGTTCGCGTACTTCATCGCGCACGCGCCGCAGGGTTTCTGGCCGATCCTCAACAAGGGCGAGCTCGCCGTGCTCTACTGCTTCGTGTTCCTGTACCTCGCGGCCGCCGGTGCCGGGCCGTTGAGCCTCGACCGCGTCATGCGGAGGGCCTAGTCAGATCGGCCCTGAAATAGGGACGTACCCTATTTCGAAATGTTTCGAGATGCCAGGGCTTGTAATGGGGTACGTCCCTATTTCGGTTCGCTGACGATCCGCGTCCCTGCGACGCGGTCGTGCAGGAACAGCCGGTCGCGGTCGACCAATGCCCAGAGGAAGTTGAGCCCGACGAGCCACGCGGCGTGCGCGCCCCACCCGTATCGCGCGAGTGCGGCGTAGGCGGCGACCGCGAGCGCGGGCCCGATCCACGCTGCGAGGTAGCGCAGCAGCGCGAGCTTCGGCGTGACCACGCCGTCGTCCGCACGCACCAGGCGAAGCTTCCACGTCTTCATGGCGAGGGTGCGGCGGCCGCTCGACCAGCACCACACGAAGTACGCCGCGAGCAAGGCAAACAGTATGCAGAACAGCGCGGCACGCTCGGGCAGCCCCGGCATGACGATCTCGTTGCCGCGCGTGGGCGTGACGAGCGGCAGCAGCGCGAAGTTGGCGGCGAACACGACCGCCGTCAGCAGCAGCGACTCGTAGACGAGCGCAGCCAGCCTTCTCGTCAGCGAGGCGCTCAGCGCTGACGCTGTCCGTCGGGAGGCGTCATCGCCGGCGCGGGAATGCGGCCGCCCGGTGGCGGCGCCTTGGACTGGAGCTCGCGCCGTTGGTCCGGCGGCAGGTTCTGGTACTCCTGCCAGCGCTGCCGCACTTCGTCCTTCTTGTCCGGCGGCAACTGGCGCAGGTTCTTGTACTGCTCGCGCGCCGCGGCGCGCTGCTGCGGGCGTGAGCTCCGCCCAGGACCGCATCTGCTGCTGGATGCGCTGCTGGTCCTGCGGCGGCATGGTCTGGTAGCGCTGGGCAATGCCTCGCCACTTCTGCTTGCGTTGCGCGTCGAGGTTGTTCCAGTCCGGCGCGAGCGGCGCGAGGACCTCACGCTCGTGCGGCGTCAGCTGGCTCCACGACGGCGAGCCCAGGATCTGGCCGTGCGCGGATGGACTGAGGACGAGTGCGACCGAAAGCGCGAAGGTTCCGAACGCAGCGGCGATCACCGCTGGGAGCTCGTGAGCCAGGTCTGGAAGCCCCGATCGACGTACGCGTCGATCGGCAGGTCGGACGTCAGGATCTCGACGTCGATCTCCGCGATTTCCCGCGTTTGCTGGTAAAGCAGCCACTGCTGATAGCCGAGGCCGGCGGCGGCGATCAGCAGGATCCCGAAGCCAAGCCATGCGCCGCGCCGCACGCCGCCTCTGCCGCCCGTGCCACCACCGGCGAACGCCCGGGCGAGCCGGGACTCGGGCGCGCCGACCGGCTGTTCGGACAGGCGCGCCAGCGCTTGCGCGCGCGCCTGCTGCAGCCTGTACACGGTGCCCGCGCGCAGGTCGGCCGTACCTCGGTCGAGGTAAGCCGTTATTTTTCTGGCGAATTCTTCCTGGTCGTGGTTCATAGCTTAAGGCCCTTGGCGGACAGCATCCCGGCGAGGGCATGGACGGCGCGGGAGCAGTGGGTTTTCACGCTACCTTCGGAGCAGCCCATCGCGGCAGCAGCTTCCGCCACGTCCAGTTCCTCCCAGTAACGCAGCAGAAACGCTTCGCGTTGACGCGCAGGCAATCTCGCGAGCGCTTGCTCGATGTGCCCGAGAACCTGCGCTTGCTCGAACTGCCGGGCGGGATCGTCCGCCCCGAGGTCACCCGATTTTGCGTGAAGGCTTTCGAGCGGGTCGTATTCCTCGTCTTTTTCGTCACCTTTCCCGAGCGCCGAGAGCAGGGTGGTCCACGTGTTTCGCACCTTCTGCCGGCGAAAATGGTCGTGGATCGTGTTCTGCAGGATGCGCGAAAACAGCATGGGAAGCTCGTTGGCCGGCTTCCCGGAATATTTCTCGGTGATTTTCAGCATCGCGTCCTGCACGATGTCGAGCGCCGCGTCCTCGTCCCGGGTTGCGAACATCGCCTGCTTGAAGGCGCGACGCTCGGTATCCGCGAGGAATTTGGCGATTTCGGATGGGGAGGCCAGGGCTGTTCCGCAGGAAGGACGCGGCGATTATAGGGGGTACTACGCCGCGCACGGCCACTGCTTCCTTGGTGCAGCATGTTGCATAGCCGCAATGTGCGACCCGCGGACGGCAACTTCGGGGTCCTGCCGACCTTGACCGGCCCAACGGTGACGGGCTATTCTGGCCATCCCGTCGCCCGATGGCGGCGGATGCTGTACTGCAAAAACGGCCGTTTGCGATCCCTCCAGCGGAGCCACAAGCCCTGCGGAGCCTCCCAATGGATTGCGGGCGGTGTTTTCGACGTGGCGGCTTTACCCGAGCCGGCTTGACGCAACACATGAGAGCGCCGCAACCCTAACGGCGCTACCGAGCGGTTTGCAGCGACCGGACGACGCACGCGCGTACGCCGGACCGTTCCATCATCTAGGCAAAAGGATTTGCCATGCAACTGACGGGTGCCGAAATCGTCATCCGCTGCCTCCAGGAAGAAGGCGTCGAGTACGTCTTCGGCTATCCAGGCGGCGCGGTCCTCAACATCTACGACGAGCTCTTCAAGCAGGACAAGGTCAAGCACGTCCTCGTGCGCCACGAGCAGGGCGCGGTGCACGCGGCCGACGGCTATTCGCGCTCGTCGACCAAGGTCGGCGTCGCCCTCGTCACCTCCGGGCCGGGCGTCACCAACGCCGTGACCGGCATTGCGACGGCGTACATGGATTCGATCCCCATGGTCATCGTCACGGGGCAAGTGCCCACGCACGCGATCGGCCAGGACGCATTCCAGGAGTGCGACACGGTGGGCATCACGCGTCCGTGCGTGAAGCACAACTTCCTCGTCAAGGACGTTAAGGACCTCGCGGTCACGATGAAGAAGGCGTTCTATCTCGCCGCGACGGGACGTCCCGGTCCCGTGCTCGTCGACATCCCCAAGGATGTGACGCAGGCGTCGACGGAGTTCGCGTATCCGAAGAGCGTCTCGATGCGCTCGTACAACCCGGTCACCAAGGGACACGCGGGGCAGATCAAGAAAGCGGTGCAGCTGCTGCTCGACGCGAAGCGCCCGATGGTCTACGCGGGCGGCGGCGTCGTGCTCAACGACGCGGCGCCACAGCTGACGCGTCTCGTGCGCCTGCTCGGATTCCCGTGCACGAACACGCTCATGGGCCTCGGCGGATTCCCCGGCACCGACCCGCAGTTCACGGGCATGCTCGGCATGCACGGCACGTACGAGTCGAACATGGCGATGCAGCACTGCGACGTGCTGATCGCCATCGGCGCGCGCTTCGACGACCGCGTGATCGGCGATCCCGCACATTTCTTCCGTGGCGACCGCAAGATCATCCACATCGACATCGATCCCTCGTCGATCAGCAAGCGCGTGAAGGTGGACGTGCCGATCGTGGGTTACGTCGCCGACGTGCTCGACGAGATGGTCAAGATCATCGAGTCCTCGCCACAGCGTCCGGACCCCGCGGCGCTCAAGGCGTGGTGGGCGGACATCAAGGAGTGGCAGCGCAAGGATTGCCTCAAGTACGACACGAAGAGCGCGCTCATCAAGCCGCAGTACGTGATCCAGAAGCTGTACGAGATCACCAAGGGCGACGCCTTCGTCACGTCCGACGTCGGTCAGCACCAGATGTGGGCCGCGCAGTACTACAAGTTCGACAAGCCGCGCCGCTGGATCAACTCGGGCGGCCTCGGCACGATGGGCTTCGGCTTGCCGGCGGCGATGGGCGTGCAGATGGTCAATCCGCACGCGACCGTCGCGTGCGTGACCGGCGAGGCATCCATCCAGATGTGCATCCAGGAGCTCTCCACCTGCAAGCAGTACCACCTGCCCATCAAGATCGTGAACCTCAACAACCGCTACATGGGCATGGTGCGGCAGTGGCAGGAGTTCTTCTACGGCAACCGCTACGCCGAGTCGTACATGGACGCGCTCCCGGACTTCGTGAAGCTCGCCGAGGCGTACGGCCACGTAGGCATGAAGATCGAGAAGCCGGGCGACGTCGAGGGCGCGCTGCGCGAGGCGCTCAAGCAGAAGGAGCGCCTCGTGTTCCTCGACTTCATCACGGACCAGAAGGAGAACGTGTTCCCGATGGTGCCCGGCGGCAAGGGGCTGACCGAGATGATCCTCGCGGAGGAATTGTGATGAGACACATTCTTTCGATATTGGCGGAAAACGAATCCGGCGCGCTCTCGCGCATCTCGGGATTGTTCTCCGCGCGAGGCTACAACATCGACTCGCTGACCGTTGCGCCGACGGAGGACCCGACCATGTCGCGGTTCACGATCGTCACCACCGGCACCGACGACGTCATCGAGCAGATCACGAAGCAGTTGAACAAGCTCGTCGAGGTCGTGAAGGTCGTGGACCTCACCGACGGCAACCACATCGAGCGCGAGCTGATGCTCGTGAAGGTGCGCGCGGCAGGCAAGGATCGCGACGAGATGAAGCGGCTCGCCGACATCTTCCGCGGACGCGTGCTCGACGTGACCGACAAGAGCTATACGATCGAGCTCACCGGAACCGGCGAGAAGCTCGACGCGTTCCTGCAGGCGATCGAGCCGGGCGTGATCCTCGAGACGGTGCGCACGGGCGCATCCGGGATCGGTCGCGGCGAACGGGTGTTGCGGGTTTGAGGCCTCCCTCTCCCGCATGCGGGAGAGGGCCGGGGTGAGGGTTTTGAAAAAGGGAAACCAAGTCATGATGAAGGTGTACTACGAAAAGGACGCCGACCTCTCGCTCATCAAGGGCAAGAAGGTCACCATCGTCGGTTACGGCTCGCAGGGCCACGCGCACGCGCAGAACCTCAACGATTCCGGCGTGAAGGTGACCGTCGGCCTGCGCAAGGGCGGCGCGTCGTGGGACAAGGCGAAGAAAGCGGGATTGAAGGTCGCGGAGGTGGCAGATGCGGTGAAGAGCGCCGACGTCGTGATGATGCTCATGCCCGACGAGAGCATCGCCGCCACCTACAAGGCCGATGTCGAGCCCAACATCAAGAAGGGCGCGATGCTCGCATTCGCGCACGGCTTCAACATCCACTACGGTCAAGTGCAGCCGCGCGCCGACCTCGACGTCGTGATGATCGCGCCGAAGGCGCCCGGCCACACCGTGCGCTCGACGTACGCGGCCGGCGGCGGCGTGCCGATGCTGATCGCCGTGCACCAGGACGCGTCGAAGAAGGCGCGCGACGTCGCACTGTCATATGCGGCGGCCATCGGCGGCGCGCGCGCGGGCGTCATCGAGACCAATTTCCGCGAGGAAACGGAGACGGATCTCTTCGGCGAGCAAGCCGTGCTGTGCGGCGGCACCGTCGAGCTCATCAAGGCAGGCTACGAGACGCTCGTCGAGGCGGGGTACGCACCCGAGATGGCGTACTTCGAGTGCCTGCACGAGCTGAAGCTCATCGTGGACCTGATCTACGAGGGCGGCATCGCCAACATGAACTACTCGATCTCCAACAATGCCGAGTACGGCGAGTACGTGAGCGGCCCCAGGATCATCACGCCGGAGACGAAGAAGGCGATGAAGGAGATGCTCACCCGCATCCAGACGGGCGAGTACGCCAAGGACTTCATCATCGAGAACCGCGCGGGGGCGCCTACGCTGTCGGCGCGCCGCCGCATCATGGGCGAGCACTCCATCGAGGTCGTGGGCGAGAAGCTGCGCTCGATGATGCCGTGGATCAAGAAGAACAAGCTGGTCGACCAGACCAGGAACTAGCGCGCGCGGCCAATGCACGTCTCTCGCCGAGGGATGCGCCGGCAGCGCGGATGGGCGGGCCTCGTGATGCTGCTCGTCGTGGTGCTGGTCGTCGCGTTCCTCGCCAAGGACGCACTCCGCAAGTACCTCGGGCCAGCGGCGACGGTGGAGCGGGCAGGGCCGAAGGGCCCGCCCGATCCCGCGGCGAGCGAAGCCGCCGCCCCCACCTCGGGAAATGCGATGGACCGCGCCCGTGCCCTGCAGGACGCCATGCAGAAGGAAAGCGGGAAGCGAGACGGGGGCGAACTAGGCACTGAGGCATAATTCGCCTCAATCCGTCCCTCGCCACGCCGCATGTCGAGCAACAACTATCCGCACCCGATCATCGCCCGCGAAGGCTGGCCGTTCATCGCCATCGGCGCCGTCGTGGCGATCGGACTCTCCGTGCTGGGCTACTGGATCTTCGCCGCCATCGCCTGGGTGCTGCTCGTCTTCGTCGTGCAGTTCTTCCGCGACCCGGCGCGCACGTCGCCCGACGGTGTGGAAGCGGTGCTCTCGCCCGCCGATGGGCGCGTGGTCCTGGTCGGCAAGGCGCGCGACCCGTACCTCGACCGCGACGCGCTGAAGATCAGCGTGTTCATGAACGTGTTCAACGTGCACAGCAACCGAAGCCCGGTCGACGGCAAGGTCGTCAACCGCTGGTACCACCCGGGGAGCTTCGTCAACGCCGCGCTCGACAAGGCGTCGCTCGAGAACGAGCGCAACGCGCTGCACATCCGCACCGCCGAAGGCCACGACGTGACGTGCGTGCAGATCGCCGGACTCGTCGCGCGCCGCATCCTCTGCTACGTCGAGCCGGGCGCCGACGTTGCATCGCGGGCAGCGCTACGGCTTCATCCGCTTCGGGTCGCGCGTGGACGTGTACCTCGACCCCACCGCCAAGCCGCGCGTCGCCGTGGGCGACGTCGCATCGGCCGCCGTGACCATCCTCGCCGAGCTTCGCGTAAGACGCGCCGCCGGCCATGCTCGACTACAGCCACGAGCGGGCGGTACTGAAGAACCGCGTGCGCCGCCGCGGGATCTACATCCTGCCCAACCTGTTCACGCTCGCCGCGCTGTTCTTCGGCTTCTACGCGATCGTGCAGGCGATGAACCTCAACTTCGACCAGGCGGCGATCGGCATCTTCGTCGCGATGGTGCTCGACAGCCTCGACGGGCGCGTCGCGCGGCTGACCAAGACGCAGAGCGCGTTCGGCGCGGAGTTCGACAGCCTGGCCGACATGGTGTCGTTCGGCGCGGCGCCTGCGCTCGTGATGTACGAGTGGGTGCTGCGCGACCTCGGCAAGCTCGGCTGGGTCGCCGCGTTCCTGTATTGCGCCGGCGCTGCGCTGCGGCTCGCGCGCTTCAACACGATGCTCGACGTCGCCGACAAGCGCTGGTTCACGGGCATCCCCAGTCCCGCCGCCGCGGCGCTCGTTGGTGGATTCGTGTGGATCATGGACGACTACGACATCGATCCGCAGACCGTGCGGTGGTGGGCGCTGTTCGTGACGGTGTTCGCGGGCCTCACGATGGTGAGCAACCTCAAGTACTGGAGCGGCAAGGCGATCAACCTGCGCAAGAGCGTGCCGTTCGTGGTCGTGCTCGCCGGCGCGGTGGTGGTCGCGCTGACCGCGCTGCAGCCGCCCCTCGTGCTGTTCGCGTGCTTCGTCGTGTACGCCCTGTCGGGCTACGTCGTCTCGGCGTGGCTGCACCTTCGCCGGGCACGGCCCGGCACGCCGCGTTGAGCGCGCAAAGCATCGCGACGCCGCGCATCGCGGTGCTCGTGCCCTGCTACAACGAAGCGCTCACCGTTGCCAAGGTCGTCGGCGATTTCCGCGCGGCGCTCCCGGGCTGCGTCGTATACGTGTACGACAACCGCAGCACAGACGACACCGGCGCCATCGCGCGCAACGCGGGCGCGATCGTGCGGCGCGAGGAGCGTCCCGGCAAGGGCGGCGTCATGCGGCGCATGTTCGCGGAGATCGACGCGGACGTTTACGTCGTGACCGATGGTGACGCGACCTACGACGCGACGCGCGCACCGGAGATGGTCGAGCGCCTGACCCGCGACGATCTCGACGTGGTCACGGGCATCCGCGATCACGGCGAGCGCGATGCCGCCTACAGGCGCGGGCACCAGTTCGGAAACCACATGTTCAACTGGCTGCTGGGCACGCTGTTCGGCGAGCGTCCCACGGACATGTTCTCGGGGTATCGCGCGATGTCGCGGCGATTCGTGAAATCGTTCCCGTCGGAAGCGCGGGGCTTCGAGATCGAAACGGAACTCACCGTCCACGCGCTCGAACTGCGCGTGCCGATGGCGGAGATCGTGACGAGCTATTTCGAGCGACCGGCAGGATCGACGAGCAAGCTTTCGACGTACAAGGACGGTTTGCGCATTCTCTACACGATGGCGCGCCTGTTCCGCGACGTGCGCCCGCTGCCGTTCTTCTTCGGGTTCGCCGGGCTGTTCGCGTTCATTGGCATCGTTCTCGGAGCGGAAGTGGTCGTGGAATTCCTGCAGACTCGCCTCGTCCCGAGATTGCCGACTGCCGTGCTCGCGACCGGCCTGATGCTGCTTGCTTCGCTGTCGGTCGTGTGCGGGATGATCCTCGACAGCGTCGCGCGCGGACGCCGCGAGGCCAAGCGGCTCGCATATCTCGCTGCGGCGGATCCCCGCTAGGCGACGTCACGCGCAGCCAGGACCGCCGCGCCTGCCTCGGAATGTCGCCAGGTCGAACACGACCTTCCCGTCGGCCTGCGCATATGGCGTGATGTCGGGCGGGTCCCACGCGAGCTTCTCGCGCCACGAGGCGATGCGCGCGCTGCGATCGCCGGTGATGAATGGGACGGCGACGTCGTGCCCGGCGCAAAGCGTCTCGCGGGCGGTTGCGAGATCTTCGGTCGTATGCGTCGCCACGCGTCCGCCCGTGAGAAACACGACCGGCATGAACAGTCCCCAATCGGGAAAGTACGCCACGGGCTTGCGCGGGTCTGCGTCGAGGTCGGCGGCCAGGCGATTGATGGCATCGGAGTAGAGTCCCGCGCCTCGAACTTCGTGCAGCCGCACGCCTTCCTTGATCTGGCCTCCGACATTGAGCGCAACGAGCGCGGCCAGGGGAATCACGACCGTCCAGCGGCCTGTGCGCCACGCGGGCGGACGTTCCGCCAGCCGCGCAAGTCCGAGCGCCAGGCCGGCGTATGCGATCGGCAGCAGCACCATGAAGTGGTGCCCGGAGAGTCGCGTCCCGAACGCGAAGGCGACGACGCAAAACGACAGTGCGAGCGCGACCATCGCCCGCAACGCCGCCGTGGACTGTCGCTTCCATTCCAGGCGCAGCCAGATCAGCACCGGCGCGCCCAGCAAGAGTGCCGTCTTGTACTTCGCGCCGGGAACGTCTGCATACTCGCCGAAGATGAGCGCGTGATGGTACGAGTTGTGAAAGACGGATTTCACCGTTTCGGCCAGATGCGAGAGGCGGGCAGCGAAGTCGGCCTGGTTGCCGAACGCATTGATCGCGCGCTGCGTCGACTCGAAGTATTCGAGCGCTGCGGCCCATCCGCCGACTTGGCGCGCGAGCAGCCAGTAGGAGAGCGCGTACACGACGGGTCCGATTGCGGCGCCGGCGAGCAGCGGCATCCATGTGCGCGCGAAGCCGCGGGCGCAGGGGACCCACAGCGCAACGAGGAGCATTCCGGGCAGGAAGAAGCCGTAGATGAAGTAGGCGATGACGGCAAACGCATAGAAGGTGCCGGCCGCCGCCCGCCACCATGACGCCCGTGCGCTCTCGTCACTGGCGCGCCACAGCGCGTACAGCGCGAAGAACAGCCACGCCGCCGGCGCGAGCGTGATGTAGCTCTGGGTGCGAAAGGCGTACGAGAACGAAGGATCGACGGCGAGCGCCAGGCACGCGAGCGCCGCCTGCCAGTTCCTGAGTCCCGCGCGGGTCAACCACGCATGGAGCGCGGCCAGGAGTGCCAACGCGAACATCGCATGCGTCAGCCGGAGCCCGGCGACGGACGTACCGAAGAGCCAGAAGAATGGAAGGCCGAACCAGGCTTGCTGCGAGCCGTGGTAGAACGTGATCATGAACGGGATGCGATCGAACAGCCAGTTGCCCGGCAGAAGCCAGGGCAGCATCGGCGGACCATGCGGATTGAGCACGCGCACTGCCATGTAGTCGGGGTTCACCGCATCCATGTACACGCCGGGGAGCGTGATCTGCTGGAGCGCGACGCACGCGTACGCCAGCACGACGAACGCAAACGGCCACCATCGCCCGAGCGGCGTCGCGCGGATTCATCTCGCCTGCACCACGCGGCAGATCTCCATCGGGCTGGTTCGCATGTTGGTGACGATCGGCAGGCATGTCTCGGTGATCTTGTAGATCTGCCGTTCGAGCAGCGCGTCGACACCCGAGCCCTGGGGATAGGAAAGCGAGTACAGGGGCCCCGCGTGCCCGCCGATGCGCTGTCGAATCGTCTGTTCCAGCAGGTTCCGGCGTCGTGCGTCGCTGATGTTGTTGTTGATCCCGAGGAAGCGCGCGTCGTCCGGAAAGAACGGCAGCACATACGACATGGGGGCGTCCGAGGTCAGCAGGACGAGCGCGTCGCGGTCGAGCTTCGGCAGGTCGACCTCGAACCATTGTGCGCCGAACCCGGTCCGCCACCAGTCCGGCACCGTCGTCGTCGCGACCAGGAGCAGAGCCGACATGGCGTATGCGGGGACGCGCGCAGCGGGCTGCACGAGCCGCGACAGCAGCGCCACGATGAACGCCCCGGAGAGCAGCAGCAAGGGAAGCAGATACCGAAGGAGCGAGTACAACGCCGTCCACAGAACGAACGATGCGACAGCGAAGGCTGCGAGGAACCGCCACTCGACGGACACCGTCCACGGATCGCGTCGGCGTGCCAGCAGCGCTGCGACGAGCGCGACGAGCGTGAGGCCGTAGACGGCGGCGATGCGCCCGTCGACGTAGCTGACCTCGGTAACGAAGAACGCCGGCGGCGCGGACAGCGAGAACGGAAACACGATCCACTCGCCCAGCGTGTGGGGACCGAAGGGACGGTGCAACACGTTCTGCTGGCCCCACCATGGCGAGTTGAACCACTTGTTCGCGTAAGGGAAGATGGGATTGCCGAAGTGCTCCCACAGCGACCACATCCAGGCGCCAGCGGAAATGGCCGTGCCGGCCAGCACCGCCAATCCGAACGACATCGCATCGGTGATCGCCTTGCGAGCGGTCGGCGCGCAAAGCAGGAGTCCCGCGCAGATCGCTATCGCGTACACGCCGAACGTGAGCTTGATCCCGGTTGCGCAGCCTGCAAGCAACCCCGCAAGGATCGCGGCGGGGCTCGCCATGCGTGCGCCGGCGCCGGTGAATCGGCGCACGATCACATACAGCGAGGCCATGATGAGCGCGGTGCCCGGCCACTCGTTCATGGTCGTTCCCAGCACGCCGAAGCCGATGCCGCTCGTCGTGCCGATGAGGAATGCGCAGGCGATCGCCGAGAAGCGTTGCGTGCGGCTGCCGCTGCGAAACAGTCTTGTCGCCAGCTTCCAAAGCACGAACGCCGCGACGGCTGCCGGGATGGCCATCGCCATGGCGATGGTCGTGGGCTCCCAGCCCGCAGACACCATCGCGTAGAACGGTACATCGGGCAGCGGATTGTGATACGTCTGCAATTGCGCCGCGACCATGTCTTGCGCGTATGCGCGTGCGCCCGCCATCCATGCCCACGGGTTGTAGAAGTGATAATTCTGCAAGTCCCAGTTGGCATCCTGGCCGAGGGCGAGCGAAAGTCCCGCCGCAGCAAGGACGCACGCGGCAAGGATCGCGGCGTCGACGACGGCGCTTGCGAACCAGCGCTGCGCAGCGTCATTCGCCATCCGGCGCCTTCGCGAGCCTGCATATCTGCAGTGAATACGGCTTCATTCGAGAGGCGATTGGCGCACAGCTGCCGGGCACTCTCACGAGCCCGAAGTGCTCGCGCAGCTCACCGGTTCGAGACTCCGGCTCGTACGTGAGCTCGTAGAACGGCCCTCGATGCGATTCGATGGCCTTTGTCACCGATTCGGAGAGTCGAAAGTCGCGTCCCGGACCGTTCACGTTGTTGGAGACGCCGACGTGACGTGCATCCGCAGGAAGCAGCGGCAATACGTAGCTCACCGGCGCGCCCGTCGTGATCAGCATCATTGCGTCGCGCTCGATGGACGGTGCCGCGACGTCGAACCAGCGCTCGCCGAAGTCGATGTGCCACCAATCGCCGAATCGCGTCGTTGCGATGAGGAGCACTGCGATGGCGCATGTCACGCCGGCAAGGTACCCCGGACGCAAGAGGCGTTGCAGCATGCTGACGATGATGGCGCCGGTGAGCATCTCGAGCGTGACGATGTACCGGAAGATGGAATGCTGCGCCGTCCACAGCAGGAACGAGATGACGAAAAAACCGGCGATCAGGCGCCACGCGGCGCTGACCTGCGGTGGAACGACCGGCATGGGTCGTCGCCCCAGGCGATAGGACAACCACGCGGCCGCGCCCGCCAGGGAAAGCGTCCATGCCGTTGGAAAACGGGCGTCGCGATACTGGACTTCCGTGACGAATCCTTCGCCCGGACCGAAAAGGTGGAACGGAAATGCGAGCCACTCGCCGACGCCGTGCGGACCGTACGCGCGGCCGAGCACTTGTACGCTCTCCCACCACGGCGACTGGAACCACTGGTTGAGGTATGGGAAGACCGGATTGTCGAAGTGCCGCCACAGCGCGATGGCCCACGGTGCGAACGTCACGCAAAGGCCCCCGACAACGCCGATGCCGAACCAGAGCGCCTGTCTGATGCGCTCGCGGATCGTGCCGGCATCGAGCGGAAAACGTAACAGAAGCGCCGCGCATAGCGCTACGGCGAACGTCGCCGCCGTCAGCTTGCCGCCGGCCGCTGCCCCGGACAACGCGCCCGCCAGGACGAGCGCGCGGGTCCTCACGGTCGTTCCCGCACTGCGCGCGATGTCTCGCACGATGATCCACAGCGCAGCGATCACGAGTGCCGCGAGCTGCGATTCGTTCATCGTCGTGCCCAGCGTCGCCACGCCCATGGCGCCGGTGATGCCGATCGCGAACGCGCATCCGACGGCGATCCTGCGCTCGCGCGGTTCAAGGTCGGCAAAGAGATATGGCAGCAGCTTGGCGAGGAAGAATGCGGCTACGCCCGCCGGAACCGCGAGCACGAACGCGATGATCCGCGGCGGCCAATCCCATTGCACCATCGCGAAGAACGGCATGTCGAGCAGCGGGTTGTGGAATGTCTGCAGCTGCGCTGCAGCGATGTCACGGTCGAAGATTCGGCCGGTCCACCACGCCCAGGGGTTGTAATAGTGGTAGTTCTGCAGGTCCCAGTTCGCATCCTGTCCGCGCAGTATCGACAGCGTGCCGGCGGCGAAGACGAGGGTGATGAGCCACAGCGCGTTGGTCAGCGCCGGGCGATGTGCGACGGGACGAGCGGAGACGGAGGCTGCGAATGTCAACGGCAGAGCTTTGATGAAGGTGGGCAGGCCGTGTTCGCGGCGCATTATGCCAGCAAGCCGTCAGCGCGAGATGCGCATGCGGACGAGCCGGCAGAACTCGATGGGGCTGACCGGCATGTTGGTGATCACGACGGCGCATGCGCTCGTTCGCTCCAGCCCGTGCTGCGCGAGCACCTCCTCTCCCGCGCCCAGCGGATGCGTCATCTGATAGATGTACCCGCGGTGGCCGCTGACGATGTCGGCGACTTCGCGCGCGAGTCCCGATTTCTGCTGCGGATTCACGAGCGCATTCAGAGCCCCCACGTAGCGCGACGTCGGTGGCAGCATGGGGATGTAGTACGACACGGCTTCACCGGTCGTGATGAGCACGAGGCCGTTCGCCTCGACGATGGGCATAGACTTGGCCTCGAACCACCGATCGCCGAACGGCACGCGTCCCCAATCCGCAATGCGCGTCGTGACTATGAGCGCGACGGTGCATGTCGCGATCGCGACGAGCGCCGTGCGGTGCGGGAGCAGCTGGAGCAGCACGCCACCGATGATCACGCCACACAGGGCCTCGAGCGGAACGAGGTAGCGGGATATGGAGAACGCGATCGTCCACACCACGAACGAGACGACGCAGAACGAGGCGACGAGCCGCCATTCGAACTTGCGGGCCGCGCCGTCCATGTGGCGGGGCCGACGGAACAGCCACACCGCCGCGGCGACGAGGGCGAGTGCATAGGCGAGGGGAATGCGCGCGTCGCGGTACACCGTCTCCGCGACGAAGAACAGAGGCGGCTGCCACAGCGCAAACGGGAACAGGAGGTAGCCTGCGACGCTGTCAGGGCCGAACCGTCGTCCGGGTACGGGCTGCGTTTCCCACCACGGCGACGCGAACCACTGGTTGGCGTAGGGAAAGAGCGGGTTGCCGTAATGCGTCCAGAGCGCGTACCCCCACGGGCCATACGCGATCGCAATGCCGCACGCAGCGCCGACGGCGAACCACGCCGCGTCGGTGACGCGCAACCGCGGCCCGCGCACGAGCAACGCGATGCACATGGCCAGGGGAAACGACGCGGCGGTGAGCTTGGCGCCGGCGGCGATGCCCATCGCAAGTCCGCCGACGACCAGCGCGCGCCGCGCGATGGACCCCTGCGCATCCTGTGCCCGTACGAGCCACCACAGCGCGAACGTCACGAGCATCGCCAGCGGCCACTCGTTCATCGTCACCGCGAGCGTCCCCAATCCCATCGCCGACGTCGTGCCGATGGCGACGGCACACGCCACCGCGACCGCGCGCTCGCGCGCGGGCAGCGCGTCGAACAGGATCCAGGCGAGCTTGTAGACGAAGAAGCCGGCAAGCGCCGTCGGCATCGACAGCACGAACGCGATGACGCGCGGCGGCCAGGCGAGCGTGACCATCGCGAAGAACGGAAAATCGAGGATGGGGTTGTGATACGTCTGGATCTGCGCGGCCGCGACATCCCAGTCGAAGATGCGGCCGTTCCACCACGCCCATGGGTTGTAGTAGTGGTAGTTCTGCATGTCCCAATTGGCATCCTGCCCGAGCACGGATGACCCCGCGCCTGCCGACACGATCAGCAACAGCAGCACGATTGCGTCGGCGCGGAATGCAGGTGGGAGAGGCTGCAGGGGGACCTCTTGCGGCGGCGCGTCAAAAAGCGTATGTTAGCTGGATGAGCAGCAATTCCTCCGCCGCCGTCAGCTTCCGGACCTACGCGTCCGCGTTTGCGCTGATCCTGCGCGGCCTGCTGCTGCGCCCCGCGCGCACATAAAACCCACCCCCCCGAATTCGAGCTCTGCCCCTGTCGTCCAGGTGACCGGACGGCGAAGCCTCATGTGACGCACGTGACGCGCGTCATCCGCGCCCGAGGAAGACCATGAAGATCGATCCGTCCCGCAAGTACCGCCCCTTCCAACCCATCGCGCTTCACGACCGCACCTGGCCGTCGCGCGTGATCACGAAGCCGCCCGTCTGGTGCAGCGTCGACTTGCGCGACGGCAACCAGGCGCTGATCGAGCCGATGGACGCCGAGCGCAAGCTCCGGATGTTCCGCCTGCTCGTGAAGATGGGCTACAAGGAGATCGAGATCGGCTTCCCCGCCGCGTCGCAGACGGACTTCGATTTCGTGCGCCTGCTCGTGGAGCAGGGCCTCATCCCCGACGACGTCGACGTGCAGGTGCTGACCCAGGCCCGCGCGCCGCTGATCGAGCGCACGTTCGAGGCATTGAAGGGTGCGAAGCGCGCGATCATGCACCTCTACAACTCGACGTCGACGACGCAGCGCCGCGTCGTGTTCAACCTGGACCGCGGGGGCATCAAGCAGATCGCCGTCGATGCGGCGGCGGTGGTTCGCGATTGCGCAGCGAAGCAGCCCGACACCGAGTGGACGTTCGAGTATTCGCCCGAGAGTTTCACGGGGACGGAGCTCGACTACGCGAAGGAGGTCTGCGACGCCGTGCTCGACGTGTGGCAGCCCACTCCGCAGCGGAAGGCGATCATCAACCTGCCCGCCACGGTGGAGATGGCGACGCCCAACGTCTACGCCGACCAGATCGAGTGGATGCACCGCAATCTCGCGCGCCGGGACAGCATCGTGCTGTCGCTTCATCCGCACAACGACCGGGGATGCGGCGTCGCCGCTGCCGAGCTCGGCGTCATGGCCGGCGCGGACCGCATCGAAGGCTGCCTCTTCGGCAACGGCGAGCGCACGGGCAACGTCTGCCTCGTCACGCTCGGCTTGAACCTTCACTCGCAGGGCATCGATCCGGGCATCGACTTCTCGGACATCGGCGACGTGATCCGCACGGTCGAGCACTGCAACCAGCTGCCGGTGCATCCGCGCCATCCGTACGGCGGCGAGCTCGTGTTCACGGCGTTCTCCGGATCGCACCAGGATGCGATCAAGAAGGGACTCGCGGCACGCAACGCCGACGTCGCGCGCGGCGAGGAGGTCTGGGACGTGCCCTATCTCCCGATCGACCCCGCCGATCTCGGCCGCACGTACGAGGCCGTCATCCGCGTCAACAGCCAATCAGGCAAGGGCGGCATTGCGTATCTTCTCGAGCGCGACTACGGGCTTGCGCTGCCGCGCCTCCTGCAGGTCGAATTCTCGCAAGTGATCCAGGGCATCACGGATGCGAGCGGCAAGGAGCTTTCGTCGACGGAGATCTTCGAGGCGTTCGAGCGCGAATATCTCGCCGTCGCGTCGCCCATCCATTTCGTCGGTCACCGCGCGCAGCACAACGGCGCCGACGGCACCGTCGAGCATCTGACGGCGCACCTGCGCGTGCACGACGTCGAGACGGTCCTGCACGGCGCCGGAAACGGACCTGTCGACGCGTTCGTCGCGGCGGTGCGCTCCGGCCTCGGCCTGCCGATCCACGTGCTGAACTATCACGAGCACGCGATCGGCGCAGGCGAGGATGCGATGGCCGTGTCGTACGTGCAGCTCCGTGTCGGAAGCGATCGCACGGTGTACGGCGTCGGCCGCGATGCGAACATCGTCACCGCGACGCTGCGCGCCCTGACGAGCGCCATCAACCGCGGCGTCGCACAGCGCATCATGTCGATCCGCACGGGAGAGACGGCGGTGGCTTGATACAATCGGGGATCGCTTGCGTCCTGCGCAGGCGATCCTCCGAATCTTCGTAAGGCCGCCTCCATGAGCACTCCCACGTACGGCCCCGGTGTGACCGTCACCGGCCGCGTCACGCCCGAGTACGCCCAGATCCTCACGCCGGAGGCGCTCGCGTTCGTTGCCAAATTGCAGCGCGCGTTCGGCGGCCGCCGCAACGAGCTTCTCGCAAGGCGCGCCGCGCGCCAGGCCGAGTTCGACGCAGGCAAGCTGCCCGACTTTCTCGCGGAGACGCGCGCCGTGCGCGAAGGCGGCTGGACGTGTGCGCCGGTGCCGGCCGACATCCAGGACCGCCGCGTCGAGATCACGGGTCCGGTCGACCGGAAGATGATCGTCAACGCGCTCAATTGCGGTGCATCGGTCTTCATGGCGGACTTCGAGGACGCGAACACGCCGCGCTGGGACAACAACGTCCAGGGCCACGTCAACCTGCGCGACGCGATCCGTCGCCGCGTGGACTTCACCTCGCCGGAAGGCAAGGACTATCGCCTCAACGAGAAGACCGCCGTGCTCTTCGTGCGCCCGCGCGGATGGCACCTTCCCGAGAAGCACGTCACCGTCGACGGCCAGCCGGTCTCCGGCGGCATCTTCGACTTCGGGCTCTACTTCTTCCACAACGCGAAAGAGCTGCTCGCCCGCGGCAGCGGGCCGTACTTCTACCTGCCGAAGCTCGAGTCGCATCTGGAAGCGCGTCTCTGGAACGACGTCTTCGTCATGGCGCAGGACGAGCTCGGCGTGCCGCGCGGGTCGATCAAGGCCACCGTGCTGATCGAGACGATCGTCGCTGCGTACGAGATGGACGAGATCCTGTACGAGCTGCGCGACCACTCGGCGGGCCTCAACGCCGGACGGTGGGACTACATCTTCTCGTGCATCAAGAAATTCCGCAGCAACCGCGACTTCTGCCTCGCGGATCGCGCGCTCGTCACGATGACGACGCACTTCCTCAAGAGCTACGCGGAGCTCCTCATCAAGACGTGCCATCGCCGCAACATCCATGCGATGGGCGGAATGGCTGCGCAAATTCCGGTGAAGAACGACGAGAAGGCCAACGCCGACGCGTTCGCCAAGGTCAAGGCCGACAAGGAGCGCGAGGCGAACTATGGACACGACGGCACGTGGGTCGCGCACCCCGCGCTCGTCCCGGTCGCGCTCGAAGCGTTCAACCGGCTGATGCCGCAACCCAACCAGATCGCGAGCAAGAAGCGCGACGACGTGAAAGCCGGTGCGGCCGACCTCGTGAAGTTCGAGCCCGAGGCGCCGATCACCGAGAAGGGCCTGCGCCTCAACATCAACGTCGCGATCCAGTACGTGGGCGCGTGGCTTGCGGGACAGGGCGCGGTGCCGATCTTCAACCTCATGGAAGACGCGGCAACGGCGGAGATCTCGCGCTCCCAGGTGTGGCAGTGGATACGCTCGCCGAAGGGCGTGCTCGACGACGGACGCAAGGTCACGAAGGCGATGGTCGCCGCCATGATCCCGGAGGAGATGCAGAAGATCCGCGACCTCCTGGGACCGGCGTTCGGCCAGGGGCGTTACGACGAGGCGGCGAAGATATTCGCGGATCTCGTGGACAACGACACGTTCGTCGAATTCCTCACGCTGCCGGCGTACGAGAAGATCGACTGAACGGCTCGGCGCGTTTGCGCACTCAGATCGGCGCGCACATGAACACGCCGTCCGGTCCGTAGCCTTCCGCGATCCAGCCCGCCGCCGTCATCTGCGCACGGACGGCGAGGCTCGTCGTGTACCGATGCGCGGGGGCGCCTCCGCGGCCGTCGTTGTACAGCCGGTAGACGCGCTGCGTCCCCGGCGCGCATACGCCGGCGGTGTCGGGCACCGGGATCGCCATGACGTCGCCCTCGAACTTCCAGGCAACGTCCTGGTTCACCATCGCGCATTCGCCCGCGTCGTGCGTGTAGAAGTGCGAGCTCCGCTCGCCGAACGACGCGCTGAAGAAGCGGCACATCGTCGCGGTTCCGGCGACGGGCGAGGGATACACGTTGATCGACTCTCCCGTGCGCGTCCATCCTGCGAATGCGCCGGCGTCGAGCGCCGCGATCTCGACGGGATCGACGGTGAGGAAGTAGTGATCGAATCCCGCGTGCCGGAACTCCACGGCAGCGACCTTCGACGGCGGATCGACGGCGCCGGGCAGCGGATCGAGCAGGAACGCCTGGCAGATGAGGCTCGTGCTGCATCCGTTGGCGACGATCTGGCCCTTGTCGTTGATCGCCGAGGCGACGCTCAGCACCGTCCCTGCCAGCCCGGTCACGATGGCGTTGAGGTCGCGCATCGCGCCGTCGGCGTACACGAAGGCGTGGCTCGTCTCGTTCGCGAGATAAGACATTCCCACCACGACGCCGGCATTGTTGATCGCAAGGCCTGCGCTCACCGTGCCGCCCAGCGTACCCAGGTTGCGCATGACGTTGCCCGTCACCAGGAAAGCGCGGAGCTTGCCGTCGGCCGTCGTGGATTCTCCCGTCACCTGGCCGCTGTCGTTGATGGCGTTGCCGGTGCTGAAGTTGCCGCCGAGGACGCCGAGATCGCGCATCACGCCGCCCGAGTACAGGAACGCATGCTGGCTGGACCCCTGCCCAACGAAGTAGGGCATGTCCGAGAAGCCGGTCACCTGGCCGCTTGCATTGATCGCGGTGCCCTGGCTGCTCACTCCACCCAATGTCCCGATGTCCCGCATGACGCCGTTGGCGTACACGAATGCGTGCGAGGCGGTGTTTCCGGCGGTGCCCGAATAACCGGTGACGTCGCCGTTCGCGTTGATGCCGACACCGCGGCTGTCCCTGCCGCCGAGCGTGCCAAGGCTCGTCATCTTGCCTGCTGCATAACGGAATGCGTGCTGCGAGTGGTCCGCGAAGGAAGCGAAGCCCGCGATCTGGCCGGCGGAATTGATGGAATTCCCCGAGCTGTACGGGCCGCCGAACGTTCCGAGGTCGCGCATCGTCCCGTCGTACAGGAACGCATGCCAGGAGGCGTTCCCGGGGAGGTAGGCCAGGCCCGTCACCTGCCCGGCGGCATTGACGCTGTTGGCGCTTCCGCCGGTGCCGCCCAACGTCCCGAGCCGCGTGGCCTTGTAGGCCGGCGCAGCGGCTGCCGATACCGAAATGACCGCTGCGAGTGCGAGGCAAGTCCTGATCATCGCGTGGGCATCATACGCGGCCGCGCCTGCGCCACTGCAGGAATGCGACGACCGTGAGGCCGAGCCCCAGCGCATAACCGATGACCGCCGCCGTGACGTCGGGCGGCATGCGGTTCACCGTGGCGATTACGAGCGCCAATCCGGGATTGCGCATCGCGACCGCCACGGCCGCGGCCGGGCGAACGGCGGCGTCGCGACCTGCGAACGCGGTGCCGATCGCAAGCGCGCACACCGTGAGGCCGCAGCCTGCGAGCAGCGGCGCGAGTCCCACCGCCTTCCACAGGCCGGGCAGGTCGACCAGCACCATGAGACCCATGACCGCAAGCAGGACGTTGCCGATGCGCGACAACGGCGCCTCGAGCTTCGCGGCGAACGCCGGCCGCCACGCGCGCAGCGCAGCGCCGATCGCCATCGGCAGCAGCTGCGCGAAGAACACCTGCTCCGCAATGTGCAGCGGCGTCACCGCGAAGTCCTTCGCGAAGATCCAGTCGAGGATCACGAGCGCCAATGGGACGGTGATCACCGCCAGCGCGACGATCGCAAGATGCAGCGCCGGCGCGAACGCGCGATCGCCACCGGCATCGAGCGCGCGCCGCAACGCGACCGGCGCGCCGGGCGAGATGGACATCAGGACGATGCCGGCCGCCACGGCGCCCGTGAGGCCGAATGCCTTGACGAGCAGCACGGCGAGGACGGGCACGGGGACGCTCACCGCGAACACGAGCGCGGCGAGGACCCAGCGGCGCTGCGTCGCCGCGCGGATCTGCTCGCGCCCCAGCATCAGCCCCAGCGCGAACATCACGATCCAGATGACCGCCGTTGCAAAAAGGCCGATCCACTGGAGGGGAATCAGCATCGATGCAACCCGGCCGCACGCGGCGTCACAGGATCGTGCACGCCTCCTCGAAGGCGAGGCGCGGATGGCGCGGCAGGAGCTTGGCCTTGTCGCCGTAGCCGAGATTGATCAGGAAATTGCTGCGACGCTTGCCGTCGGGGAAGAACTCCGCGTCGACTTTCGCGTTGTCGAAGCCGGACATCGCGCCGCAGTCGAGCCCGAGGGCGCGGGCGGCGAGCATGAAGTACGCGCCCTGCAGGGTGCTGTTGCGAAACGCGGTCGTCACGACGTGATCGTGCTTGCCGATGAACCAGCTGCGCGCGTCCACGTGCGCGAAGAGCTTCGGCAGGTGCTCGTAGAACTCGAGGTCGTAGGCGAGGATGGCGGTCAGCGGCGCCTTCATCGTCTTCTCGAGATTGCCAGCCGACAAGGCCGGTGCCAGCCGTGCGCGGGCCGCCGGGGAACGGAGGAACACGAATCGACCCGGATTCGAGTTGGCGGAGGTCGGGCCGTGGCGGGCGAGGTCGTAGACTTTGCGCAGCATGTCGTCGCTGACCGGCCTGTCGAGGAACGCAGGGAAGGTCCGCGCTTCGCGGAACAACCTGTCGAGCGCCTCATCGGACAAAGGGGACATCGATGGCTCTTCAAAGGTGGATTGCGCTATTGACGCATCCTATCGCAACTATTGGCATAATGAATTAGACGCCCGCGCCGACGGACGCGCAGAATCGACGGCATCGCCGGCAGGATGGCGATGCGCTTCCCAGTTTCACCTCGAGAGGAGAACTTTGATGAAATCGCTGAAGGGCACCAGGACGCACGACAACCTCAAGGCCGCGTTCGCAGGCGAGTCGCAGGCGAACCGCCGCTACCTCTATTTCGCAAGCAAGGCGGACGTGGAAGGCCAGAACGACGTCGCCGCGCTGTTTCGATCGACGGCGGAAGGCGAGACCGGCCACGCGCACGGCCATCTCGACTACCTCGCCGTCGTGGGCGACCCTGCGACGGACCTGCCGATCGGCTCGAGCCGCCTCAACCTCAAGGCGGCAGTCGCCGGCGAAACGCACGAGTACACCGACATGTACCCGGGCATGGCGAAGTCGGCGCGCGACGAAGGCTTCGACGAGATCGCCGACTGGTTCGAGACGCTCGCGAAGGCGGAGCGGTCGCATGCGAACAGGTTCCAGAAGGCGCTGGACGCACTTGCGGACTAGGCACCGACGCATCCCATCTCTCTCCCTCTCCCCGTGCGCGGGGAGAGGGATGGGGTGAGGGGCGAGCCATATGTCGAACCGAGAGGGTTCCCTCGAAGCCCCCACCCGCCATCCCATCGACTGGCGCAATCCGGAATTCACCGACCAGCAAGCGCTCGACAAGGAGTTGGAGCGCGTGTTCGAGATCTGCCACGGCTGCCGCCGCTGCGTCAGCCTGTGCGGCGCATTCCCGACGCTCTTCGACCTCATCGACGAAGGCAAGACGGGCGAGCTCGACGCGGTCGCGAAGTCGGACTACGGCAAGGTCGTCGACCAGTGCTACCTGTGCGACCTCTGCTACATGACGAAGTGCCCGTACGTCCCGCCGCATCCGTGGAACCTCGACTTCCCGCACACGATGCTGCGCGCGAAGGTCAGGAAATTCCGCGACGGCAAGCCTTCGTTCCGCGACAGGCTCCTCACGAGCACGGACGCAGTAGGCAGGCTTGCGACCATCCCGGTGGTCGTCGAGGTGGTCAACGCAGTCAATCGCGCGCCGGCGATGCGGTCGATGATGCAGGCGACCCTCGGTGTCGCGAAAGACGCCGCCTTGCCGCCGTATGCGAATCCCACGCTGCGCGAAAGCGCGCCGCGCAGCGCCGCGTGGCCGGTGCGCGACGGCGCCCGCACGCCGGGGAAGGTCGCCGTGTTCACCACGTGCTACGTCAACTACAACGAGCCCGGCATCGGCCGCGACCTGCTCGCGATCCTCGAGCACAACGAGATCCGCTACGAGCTTGCGCAAGGCGAGGCGTGCTGCGGCATGCCCAAGCTCGAGATCGGCGACCTCGACACCGTCGAGGCGCTCATGCAGAAGAACCTGCCGTCGCTCGCGCGCCTCGCCCGCGAGGGCTATGCGATCCTCACGCCCGTGCCCTCGTGCACGCTCATGTGGAAGCAGGAAATACCGCTGCTGTTTCCGGAGAACGAGGACGTGAAGCTCGTGCGCGACGCCATGTTCGATCCGTTCGAATATTTCGTGCTGCGCGACAAGGACGGCTTCATGCGCCGCGACTTCGTCCGCTCGCTCGGCAAGGTGAGCTATCACGTCCCATGCCACACGCGCGTGCAGAACGTCGGGCAGAAGACGCGCGAGGCGCTGTCGTGGGTGCCGGGCACCGAGATCAACACGGTCGAGCGTTGCGCCGGTCACGACGGAAGCTACGGCGTGAAGGCGGAGTTCTTCGCGACGTCGATGAAGATCGGCAAGCCCGTGTTCGCGCGCATGGCCGACGGCGACCCGGACTTCGTGAGCTCCGACTGTCCCATCGCCGGACGTCGCATCACCCAGGGCATCGAAGGCCAGCAGCAGGGGCCCATGCGCGGCCGCAAGGAGCATCCGCTTACGCTGCTTCGCATGGCATATGGAATACAGTAGCCGGATGCAAGGCAAGATCACGCGCGAAAGCCTCATGTCGCTCGAGACGTACGCGAAGGAGCGCGAGCACTTTCGCGCCCGCGTGCTCGGGCACAAGCGCGCCCGCACGGTGCATCTCGGCGAGCACGTCACGCTCGTGTTCGAGGACGAGCTCACGCTGCGCTACCAGATCCAGGAGATGCTGCGCATCGAGAAGACGTTCGAGGAAGCAGGCATCCAGGACGAGCTCGACGCGTACAACCCGCTGGTGCCCGACGGCAGCAACTTCAAGGCGACGATGCTGATCGAGTACGAGGACGTCGACGAGCGGCGAGGCGCGCTCGCGCGGCTTCGGGGCATCGAGGACCGCGTCTGGGTGCAGGTCGGCGGGTTCGACCGCGTCTACGCGATCGCCGACGAGGACCTCGACCGCGAAACCGACGAGAAGACGTCCGCGGTGCACTTCCTGCGCTTCGAGCTCGCGCCGCCGATGGTCAACGCGCTGAAGGACAGTGCGCCGCTCGGCATCGGCGTCGATCATCCCGAATACGCCGCCGCGATTCCCGCGGTGGGTGAAGCGACGCGCAAGGCGCTGGCCGAGGACCTCGTTTAACAGGCGGCGACGACGCGGCGTGCGCGGTCAGTAGAATCCGCCATGACCACCATCCTCGACTACCCGCTGTTGCTGCTGTTCCCAGTCTCGTTCGCCTTGCTCGCGCTCGCGACATGGCTCGGGGGGCGGTATGCGGCAAGCTCGAAGATCGTGCGCGAAAGCCCCGAGGACTTCAACGTCGTGCAGACCGCGACGCTGACGCTGCTGGGACTCATCATCGGGTTCACGTTCTCGATGGCGCTCAACCGCTACGACCAGCGCAAGAACCTCGAGGAGGAGGAGGCCAACGCGATCGGCACCGCCTACCTTCGGGCCGATCTCGTCGCAGCGCCCCACGCCGCGAAGCTGCGCGACGCGCTCAAGCAATACGCCGGCGTGCGCGTGCGCTACTACACGACGCGCGACGCGGCCGAGCTCCAGGCGGCGAACGCGCAGGCGGCGAAGCTGCAGAACGACATGTGGGCGGCCGTGCGCGACGGGGCGCTCGAGAATCCCAATCCGCTGAAGGCGCTCGCCGTCGCGAGCATCAACGACGTCGTGAACTCGCAGGGATACACGCAGGCGGCGTGGTGGAACCGCATTCCGCACGGCGCGTGGGTCCTCATGTCGCTGCTCGCGATCTGCGCCAATTTCCTGGTGGGGCTCGGCGCCAAGGGAACGTCGGCGCCGCTGCGGCTGATGGTGGTGTTCCCGATGATCATCGCGGCCGCCTTCTTCCTGATCGCGGACATCGACGCGCCGCGCGGCGGCGCGATCCGCGTCGCGCCGCAGAACCTGCTCGCCTTGGTCGACTCCCTCCGCTAGTCGCGGAAGTTCTGGTACTGCAGCGGGAAGTCCGTCACCGTTTTCTTGACGAGCGCGATCGCGTCCTGCAGGTCGTCGCGCTTGGCGCCGGACACGCGCACGGCATCGCCCTGGATGGATGCCTGCACCTTGAGCTTGCTGTCCTTAAGCGTGCGCACGATCTTCTTGGCGAGCTCCTGCTCCAGGCCCGTGCGTACGGTGACGGCCTGCTTCACCTTGTTGCCGGATATCTTTTCGGCGTCCGCGTACTTGAGCGAGCGGATGTCGATGCCGCGCTTGGTCAGCTTGCCGGTCATCACGTCCGTCACCTGGGAAAGCTTGAACTCGTCGTCGGCATAGAGCGTCAGGATTTTTTCCTTTTCCTTCTCCTTGAACTCGATGCGGGCGTCCGACCCCTTGAAGTCGAAGCGGTTGGTGATCTCCTTGTTGGCCTGGTCGATGGCATTGTTCACCTCGACCTGATTGACTTCGGAGACGATGTCGAAGGAAGGCATGGGTCGATCCTTTGCGGCCGCGAGTGGGCGGCGGGGGCACTGCACTAGAATAGCGGATTCCCCGCGCCCTTCGGCACTCCATGTCGCACATCCTGCAATCCGTCCCCGTCGGCCAGAAGGTCGGCCTCGCCTTCTCCGGAGGGCTCGACACGAGCGCGGCACTGCACTGGATGCGCGAGAAGGGCGCGATTCCTTATGCGTATACCGCGAACCTCGGCCAGCCGGACGAGAGCGACTACGACGAGATCCCGCGCAAGGCGCTGCAGTACGGCGCCGAGCGAGCGCGCCTCGTCGATTGCCGCGCCGCGCTCGTGGCGGAGGGCATCGCTGCATTGCAGGCAGGTGCGTTCCACATCACGACCGCCGGCGTGACCTACTTCAACACGACGCCCATCGGCCGCGCCGTCACCGGCACCATGCTCGTCATCGCGATGCGCGAGGACGACGTCCACATCTGGGGCGACGGCAGCACGTACAAGGGCAACGACATCGAGCGCTTCTACCGCTACGGCCTGCTTGCCAATCCCGACCTTCGCATCTACAAGCCCTGGCTCGACGCCGCGTTCATCGAGGAGCTGGGCGGCCGCAAGGAGATGTCGGAGTACCTGAACAAGGCCGGGTTCGGCTACAAGATGAGCGCGGAAAAGGCGTACTCGACCGATTCGAACCTGCTCGGCGCGACGCACGAAGCGAAGGACCTCGAGTTCCTCGACAAGGGCATTCGCATCGTGCAGCCGATCATGGGCGTCGCGTTCTGGCGCGACGACGTCGCAGTGAAGGCCGAGACGGTCAGCGTGCGATTCGACGAGGGGCGTCCGGTCGCGCTCAACGGCCGCACGTTCACCGACGAAGTCGCGCTCATGCTCGAAGCCAACGCCATCGGCGGGCGCCACGGCCTCGGCATGTCCGACCAGATCGAGAACCGCATCATCGAGGCCAAGAGCCGCGGCGTGTACGAAGCGCCTGGCATGGCGTTGCTGTTCGCCGCGTACGAGCGGCTGCTCACCGGCATCCACAACGAGGACACGATCGAGCAGTACCGGGACAACGGGCGCAGGCTGGGGCGCCTGCTCTACCAGGGCCGCTGGTTCGACCCGCAAGCGATGATGCTGCGCGACACCGCCCAGCGGTGGGTGGCGCGCGCGATCACGGGCGAAGTGACGCTCGAGCTTCGCCGCGGCAACGACTACTCGATCCTGAACACGGAGAGCGCGAACCTCACGTACAAGCCCGAGCGGCTGACGATGGAGAGGGGTGCGTCGTCGTTCACGCCGCAGGACCGCATCGGCCAGCTCACCATGCGCGAGCTCGACATCGCCGACACGCGCGAGAAGATCGCCACCTACATCAAGGCGGGCGTGCTGCAGTCGTCGGAAACGTCGCCGCTGATGCGCATCGGCGACAAGAAAGACTAGTCGATCTTGATGTTCGCCGACTTGATGATCGGCGCCCACTTGTCCGACTCGCTCTTGATCAGCGCCCCGAACTGCTCCGGCGACCCGCCGACGAGCTCGAAGCCCGCGGCGTTGAGCTTCTGCACGACGTCCGGCTGCTTGAGGATCGCGTCGATCTCGGCGTTGAGACGCGCGACGATCGGCTTGGGCGTCGACGCGGGAACCAGCACGCCGTTCCACGCGAGCGATTCGAAGTTCGGATACCCGCTCTCCGCGATCGTCGGAAGATTCGGCAGGAGTGCGAAGCGCGCAGCCGACGTCACCGCGAGCGCGCGCAGCTTGCCGCCCTGGATCTGCGGCTGCAGCGGCTGCATCACCGCGAAGAGCATCTGCGTCTCGCCTTGCACGGTGGAAGTCACCGCGGGCGGCGAGCCGTTGAACGGGATGTGCACGATGTCGATGCCGGCGAGCGACTTCAGGAGCTCGCCGTTCAGGTGCGACGAGCTCCCCGGTCCGACCGACGCGTAGTTGAGCTTGCCCGGGTTCGCCTTCGCGTACGCAACGAGTTCCTTGACGTCCTTTGCCGGCACCTGCGCGTTGACCGCGAGCACGTTGGGCTGGCTCGTGGTGGTGATCACGGGTGCCAACTCCTTCTGCACGTCGTATGGAAGTTTCTGCAGAAGAGGCGCGATCGACAGCGGTCCGTTGAACGCGAGCACCATCGTGTAGCCGTCGCCCGGCGCCTTTGCGGTTTCGCCCACCGCGACGGTCCCGCCGGCCGCGGGCTTGTTCTCGACGACGACCGGCTGGCCGAGCCGGTCCTTCAGCTTGTCGGCGATGACGCGGCCGATGACGTCGATGGAGCTGCCGGCAGGCGCCGACATCACGAACTTGATTGGGCGGTCCGGCCAGCTTTGTGCGGACGCGGATGGCGCAGCGGCCAGCGCGACTATCAATGCGAGGATACGGTTCATCATTGCGGCTCCGGCAAATCAGATCAGGCGGCCACGCGGCCGCACACGAGATATTCGAGCAACGCCTTCTGCGCGTGTAGCCGGTTCTCCGCTTCGTCCCACACGACGCTCTGCGGCCCGTCGATCACTTCGGCTGCAACTTCCTCGCCGCGGTGGGCGGGCAGGCAATGCATGAACAGCGCGTCCGCGTTCGCCTGCCGCATCATGTCGGCGTCGACCATCCAGTCGGCGAAGTCGCGCTTGCGCGCTTCGTTCTCGGCCTCGAAGCCCATGCTCGTCCACACGTCGGTGGTGACGAGGTCGGCGCCGCGGCAGGCCTCCATCGGATCGTCGAACGTCCGGTAGTGAGCGCGATGGGGTGCGCCCATCGCATCGTTCACCTCGTAGCCTGGCGGTGTTGCCACGTGCACGGTGAATCCCAGGATCGCGGCGGCCTGGAGCCACGTGTTGCAGACGTTGTTGCCGTCGCCGACCCATGCGACGGTGCGCCCGCCGATCGAGCCGCGATGCTCGACGTACGTGTAGATGTCGGCGAGGATCTGGCAGGGATGGTATTCGTTGGTGAGGCCGTTGATCACCGGCACGCGCGAGTGCGCGGCGAAACGCTCGATGATCGACTGCTCGAAGGTGCGGATCATCACGACGTCGACCATGCGCGAGATCACGCGCGCGACGTCCTCGATGGGCTCGCCGCGCGACAGCTGCGTGTCGCCGCGATTGAGGTTGATCGCGATGCCGCCGAGCTGGTTCATGCCGGCCTCGAACGACACGCGCGTGCGCGTGCTGGCCTTCTCGAACACCATCGCGAGCGTGCGGTCGCGAAGCGGCTGGTAGAGCTCATAGCGCTTGAAGCGCTCCTTGATCGAGCGCGTGCGCTCGAAGAGGTGCGCCAACTCGTCGGCGGAGAAATCCTTGAACTGCAGGAAGTGCTTGGTTTCCATTCGCCTAAACAAAGACGGGGCGCCGCGCGCCCCGTCTCCATCAGAAGTTTTCCGACGCGATGGCCGGGCTTACGCCAGCGCCTTTATGGCGGAAGCCAGCCGTCGACTTCGTGCGGCTGATCATATTCTTATGCACGATCTTCTTGTCCGCGATGCTGTCCATCACGGCCTGCGATTCCTGGAACGTCTTGGCGGCCGCGGCCTTGTCGCCGCCGGCGATGGCCTTGCGCACCTTCTTCACGGCGGTGCGAAGCTCGGACTTCTGGCTCGCGTTGCGCTGGCGCGTCGCTTCCGCCTGGCGGGCGCGCTTCTTGGCTTGGGCCGAATTGGCCATGGTTCGCTACCTTGTTTGTAAAAAATCGGGTTAGCCGGTGATAATAGCGTGTTTTTGCTGTCTACACAAGACCTTGGCGCCGCCAACGCCTGCGTCGCCAATGCCCGCCTGGATCCCGTGAACCTCCTTCGCGCCGTCACCACCGTCAGCGGGATGACCCTGCTGTCCCGCATCACCGGGCTTGCCCGGGAGAGCCTGAAGGCGACCGTGTTCGGCGCCGGCGTCCAGATGGACGCGTTCGAGGCCGCGTTTCGCCTGCCCAACATCCTGCGGCGGATGTTCGCGGAGGGCGCCTTTTCGCAGGCGTTCGTCCCGGTGCTCTCGGAGTACCACCGCCAGCGCGGCGCGGAAGCCACGCGCGATCTCGTCGGCCGGGTGGGCTCGCTGCTCGCGATCGTCCTGCTCGGCGTCACGGCCCTGGGAGTGCTCGCCGCGCCATGGCTCGTGTACCTGCTGGCGAGCGGCTTCGCACAAACGCCCGGCAAGATCGACCTCACCGCGCACATGCTGCGCATCGTGTTTCCGTACATCCTGTTCGTCTCGCTCGTGTCGCTCGCGGGCGGCGTGCTCAACGTGTACCGGCGCTTCGCCATCCCCGCGTTCACGCCGGTGCTGCTCAACCTGTCGATCATCGGCGCCGCCATTTTCCTGTCGCGGTTCTTCGATCCGCCGATCGTCGCGCTCGCATGGGGCGTGCTCATCGGCGGCGTCGCGCAGCTCGCGCTGCAGATCGCGCCGCTCGCAAGGCTCGGCATGCTGCCTCGATTCCGGCTCGACTTTCGCGACGAAGGCGTGCGGCGGGTCCTCATCCTGATGGGACCGGCGGTGATCGGCGTGTCGGCGGCGCAGATATCGGCGCTGATCAACACGCAGCTCGCCGCGTACCTGGGCGACGGGCGCATCTCGTGGATCACGTATGCGGATCGCCTCATGGAATTCCCGAGCGCGCTCCTCGGCGTGGCGGTGGGCACCGTGATCCTGCCGTCGCTCGCGCAGCATCACAGCGACGCCAATCAGGCGGAGTACTCGGCGCTGCTCGACTGGGGCCTGCGCGTGTCGTTCGTGCTCGCGCTGCCAGCCGCGTTTGCGCTGTGGCTCCTCGCGGTGCCGCTCATCACGACGCTCTACCAATACGGCAAGTTCGGCGTCAACGACGTCTGGCAGACGCGCTCGGCGCTGCTCGGCTACAGCGTGGGATTGCTGGGTCTCATCCTCGTCAAGATCCTGGCACCGGGCTTCTACGCGCGCCAGCACATCAAGACGCCCGTGAAGATCGCGTTCGTCACGGTGCTCATCACGCAGACGTTCGCGGTCATCCTGATGCAGTTCCTCGGGCACGCGGGGCTCACGCTCGCGACGAGCATCGGTGCATGCATCAACGCCTCGCTGCTGTTCTTCTTTCTTCGCCGCAACGGTTATTACCATCCGACCGGGGGATGGCTCGCCTTCCTCTCGAAGCTCGTGGTCGCGCTCGGCGTGCTGGCCGTCGTGCTGTACTGGCTCTCGGGTCCTGCCGAGGCATGGCTCGGCTATGGCCTGTGGGAGCGGGTCGCGCGTCTCGCAGGCATCATCGTCGCCGGCGGCGTCGCGTATTTTCTCGCGTTGTTCCTCGTCGGGTTCCGGCTCGCTCACTTCAATCGGCGCGAGGCAACCGGCACAATGCGGTTATGACGCCGGCATAAATTGGTGATAGGCTGCCGGGCGAAGTTCACGAGAGCCCGGGAGATCACGATGGGGATCGCGGCGTGCGGGTGGCGGCGGGCGTGCAGGGCGGGCGCCCTTGCGCTGGCGACGTGGTCGTGTGCGCTGTTCGCGCAAGCCGCACCCGACGCCGTCTATCGTTTCTACAATCGCGAGACCGGCACGCACTTCTACACGGTGTCGGTCTCCGAGCGCGACGACGTCATCCGCGCATTCGCGCAGTTCGCCTACGAGGGCGCTGCGTTCGCGGCACTGTCGCAGCCGCGCGCGGACAGCGTCCCGGTCTTCCGCTTCTACAACAAGACGACCGGCACGCATTTCTACACGACGTCGGTGTCCGAGCGCGACGGCATCGTCGCGTACTACCCGCAATTCGTGTACGAGGGTCCCGCCTTCCACGCGCTTGCGGCTGCGGGTACCGACGGCCGCACCGCGGTGTTCCGGTTCTTCAACAAGACTACGGGCTCGCACTTCTACACGGCGTCGGCCGTCGAGCGGGACAAGGTCATCGCCACGTACGCCGCGTTCGTCTACGAAGGCGTCGCGTTCTACGTGTATCCGGCTTCGACCGCGACGGTCGCACCGGTCGTGGTGCGCTCGAGCGACGCGTGGCGGTTCCTTGCCCAGACGTCGTTCTTCCCGACGCAGGCGGAGCTCGCGCGCGCAAGCGCGATCGGCGTGCGCGCGTACCTCGAGGAACAGTTCGCGCAGCCGCCGAGCGGCTATCCCGACAGCGACTTCTACTACCTGTCGCTCGACGAGTCGCCCGCGTGCTCGTTCGGCGCATCGCGCTCGAGCGCTGCGTACGTTTGCGCTCGCGATCAGCTCACGCTCTTCAAGTTCCGCAACACGTTCTTCACCAACGCGAGGGCGAAGCCCGACCAGCTGCGCCAGCGCGTCGCGTGGGCGCTGTCGCAATTCTTCGTGATCTCGGGCATGAAGGACCCGGACATGGAGGCGGCGTACGTGCAGTCGCGCTACCACCAGATCCTGTTCGAGGAGGCGTTCGGCAATGTCGGGCGCCTGCTGTGGCGCGTCACGCTGTCGCCGCAGATGGGCCACTACCTCGACATGGTCGACAACCGCAAGGCCGACCCGGTCAAGGGGACGCAGCCGAACGAGAACTATGCGCGGGAGCTGCTGCAGCTGTTTTCCATCGGCACCGTCGAGCTCGCCCTCGACGGCACGCCGCTGCTCGATGCGAAGGGCGCGCCCATCGCGACCTACGGCCAGGCCGAAGTGAAGGAGTTCGCACGCGCGCTGACCGGGTGGACGTATCCACCGTACGACGCGGGACAACCGGGCAGCAACGACGACCGTTACTTCGCCCGTCCGATGGTCGCCAAGGAGGCACGCCACGACACGGGCGCCAAGACGCTGTTGAAGGGCGTGGTCACGCCCGCCGGACAGCCCGCACAGGGCGACGTCGACATGGTGGTCGCCAACGTGTTCCTTCACCCGAACGCGGGGCCCTTCTTTGCGCAGCACGTGATCCGCCAGCTGGTCACCAGCAATCCGTCCCCGGCGTACGTCGCGCGCGTCGCCGCCGCGTTCAACGACGACGGCACCGGCGTTCGGGGCGACATGAAGGCGATCCTGCGCGCGGTGCTGCTCGACCCGGAGGCGCGCGGCGACGCCAAGGCCGATCCGCGCTACGGCGTGCTGCGCGAGCCCGTGCTGTACATCATGGCGATCCTGCGCGGGCTCGACGCCGTCACGGACGGCAACCGCCTGTACGAGCCGGCGGGCGCGATGGGACAGGACGTGTTCTATTCGCCGACGGTGTTCAACTACTACCCGGCCGACTACCGAATTCCGGGCACGACGCTGGTCGCGCCGCAGTTCGGCATCCACAACACGAATACCGTGCTGCATCGCGCGAACTTCGTGAGCGAGATGATCGACGAAGGCGGATGGAGCCCGGACACCGAGCTCGCGGGCGCCGTGGGTACGAAGATCGACATCACGCCGTTTCGCAACGTGGCCGCGAGCCCGTCGCAGCTCGTCAACCTCATCAACGCCAAGCTCTTCGGCGGCGGCATGCCGCTCGGCCTGCGCGACGAGATCTACAACGCGGTCGCTGCGCTGCCGGCGAACCAGAAGGGCGAGCGCGCACGAACGGCGCTCTTCCTCACGCTCACGTCGTTCCAGTTCCAGGTGATGCGATGAACGCGAATCGACGTCAGGTTCTGCGAGCGATGGGCGCGAGTGCTTTGGTGCCGGCGCTCGCATCGATGACGCGACACGTCCATGCGCAGGCTGCGCCGTATCGCGCGATGGTGTGCGTGTTCCTGTACGGCGGCAACGACGGCAACAACACGGTCGTGCCGTACGACGACTACGGCAACTACGCGGCGGGCCGTCCGAACGGCGGAAGCGGTGCGGCGCTCGCCAAGGGCGAGCTGGTACCGATCGCGCCGTCGAACCTTCCGCGCAAGTTCGGCCTGCATCCGCAACTCGCGCCGCTGGCGCCTCTCTTCGAGCAGCGCAAGCTCGCCGTCGTCTGCAACACGGGCACGCTCGTCGGCGCCGATCACCAAGGCCGACTATGCGGCAGGCAAGAACCGGCCGCGCAACCTGTTCTCGCACAGCGACCAGACGCTGGTCGGACAGGGCGCGATCGCCGGCGCGCCTACGCCGAGCGGATGGGGCGGCCGCTCCATCGACGTGGTCGGCGCGGGCAACGCGGCCGGAAGCGTGCCCGGCATGGTGTCGCTCGCGGGCGATGCGCTCTTCACGATCGGCGTGACGTCGCTGCCGGTCGCGCTGTCCCGCTTCGGCTCGCTCGGGCTCAACGGCGATCCGACGTCGCAGAGCGGCACCATCCGCCGGGAATCGATGACGCGCATCCTCGCCGCGGACCGCGACAACGAGATCGTCGCGCAGGCGCAGGAGGTGATGGCGCTCGCCGTGCGCAGCAGCGAAGCGCTCGCCGGCGCGCTGACCGATGCGAACGCCGTGATCGACGCCGCATTCGCGGGCGTCAACAGCGGACTCGCCGACCAGCTGTACCAGGCGGCGAAGCTCATCGCGGCGCGCGTGTCGCTCGGCGTGGCGAGGCAGGGCTTCTTCACGTCCATGGGCGGCTACGACACCCACAACGAGCAGCGCGGCGACCAGGCCAACCGGTTCAACGAGCTGGCACCGGCGCTGGCTGCGTTCCAGCGCGCGCTCGACGGCCTCGGCGTCGCCGACCAGGTCACGACGTTCACGCTGTCGGACTTCAACCGCACGTTCCGCATCAATGCCAACGCGGGTACGGACCACGCATGGGGCGGCCCGCAGATCGTGATGGGCGGGGCGGTAAAAGGCGGCGCGTTCTACGGGACCTATCCCGATCTCACGATGGGCGGGCCGGACGACGCGAGCGACTACGGCGCGTGGATCCCGACGACGTCGTTCGACCAGTACGGCGCAACGATCGCCAGGTGGTTCGGCGTGCCCGTGGCTTCGCTTGCGACCGTGTTCCCGGCGCTGGGGGCGTTCCCCACGTACGACGTCGGGTTCCTCTGACGGTCAGTTGCTGCCGCTGACCTTGCGATAGGGGCACTTCGGCTTGGTGCAGTCGGCGTAGAGGTACAGCGCGTGCTCGCTGATCTCGAAGCCGCGCTCGCGGGCCACCTTCACCTGCCGCTTCTCGATCTCCGCATCGTAGAACTCTTCGACGCGCCCGCATTGCATGCATACGAGATGGTCGTGGTGCGTGCCCTGGTTGAGCTCGAACACGGCCTTGCCGGACTCGAAGTGGTGGCGCACAAGGAGGCCTGCCTGCTCGAACTGCGTGAGCACGCGGTACACGGTGGCAAGGCCGATGTCGAGGCCCTCGCCGAGCAGGAGCTTGTAGACGTCCTCCGCCGTCAGGTGGCGGACCTTGGACGACTCGAACAGGTTGATGATCTTGAGGCGCGGCAGCGTGGCCTTGAGGCCGGCGTCCTTGAGATCCTGGGGAGAGGTCATGCGCTGTCCCTGCGGGAAGTGAAAGCTATAATAGCGCGGAAGACAGCCCGCCGCAGCGCACGACACGACCCGTCGGCAGGCGGCCCTCGACCACCATGCTCAACAAAATCGCCTGCATTCTCGGGTGCCTCGCGTCCGTCCTCGCGGCCGGCTGCGCGAACGTGCCGGAGTCCATCGAGACCTACATCCCGATCATCACCCAGTTCGGCGTCTACAAGCTCGACATCAACCAGGGCAACTACATCTCGCAGGACATGGTCGACAAGCTGAAGACCGGCCAGACCAAGGCGCAGGTCAAGACGGTCCTCGGCACGCCGCTCATCACCAGCGCATTCCGGGACAACCGCTGGGACTACGTGTACGAATACCAGCGCAACGGCCGGGTGCGCGAGCATCGCCAGTTCACCGTTTTCTTCAAGGAAGACGCGCTCGCGCGCTGGGAAGGCGACGAGATGCCGCAGTCGGCGCAGGAGCTCAACCGCATCGCGGGGACCCGGTCGATGCCCGAGGATCCCTACGGCCAGGACGCCGGCATCATGGGCAAGATCATCGACATGTTCAGGAAGGTCTTCGACCCGTCGGCTGCCGCTGTTCCATGAAGATCTGCGTGGCGGGGGCGGGCGGGCGCATGGGCCAGGCCCTGATCGAGGGCGTTCGCGCCGACTCGCGCTTCACGCTGGCGGCGGCGCTCGACGTCGCCGGATCGCCGGCCGTCGGTCGTGACGTGGGCGTGGTCATTGGCGCCGACGTCGACCGGGCGGTCGCATCGTCCGACGTCCTGATCGATTTCACGCGGCCCGCAGGCACGCTTGCGCACCTGGCGGCCTGCGCGCGTCACGGCGTCGGCGCGGTCGTCGGCACGACGGGCCTCGACGAGGCCGACAAGCGAGCGCTGCACGCGTTCGGAGACAAGATTCCGATCGTGTTCGCAGCGAACATGAGCGTCGGGGTCAACGTCCTCCTGTCGCTCGTGCAGGATGCCGCGCGTGCACTGGGCGACGGCGTCGACATCGAGATCGTCGAGATGCACCACCGGCACAAGGTCGATGCGCCTTCCGGCACGGCATTGCGCCTCGGCGAGGCGGCGGCCGCCGGCCTCGGCCGCAAGCTTGAGGACGTTGCCGTGCCTGCGCGGCAAGGCATCACCGGCGAGCGCAAGGCGGGCTCCATCGGGTTCGCGGCACTTCGCGGCGGCGACGTCGTGGGCGAGCACACGGTCATGTTCGCGAGCGAAGGCGAGCGCATCGAGATCACGCACCGCGCGACGTCGCGCAAGCTGTTCGTGGCCGGCGCGCTGCGCGCGGCGGAATTCGTCGCGTCGAAGCGGTCGCGCGGCGAGACCGGCGTGTTCGACATGCCGGACGTGTTGGGACTCAAATGAACCCTTTTGATCTGTCCGGCAAGATCGCGCTCGTGACCGGTGGCGGATCGGGCCTCGGCCTCGCGATCGCAGGCGGCCTTGCCAACGCCGGCGCACGGGTCGTCATCAACGGGCGCGACCAGTCGAAGCTCGACGCGGCGATGGAAAGCCTCGCGGAAGCGGGTCACGCCGTCAGCATGAGCGCGTTCGACGTCACCGACGAGGCGGCCGTGTGCAAGAACGTCGCGGAGATCGCGTCGTCGATCGGGCCGATCGACATCCTCGTCAACAACGCCGCGATGAACCATCGCAAGGCCATGGCCGACTTCGCGCTCGAGGAATGGCGAGCCCTGATGGCGACCAACATGGACGGCCCGTTCCTCGTCACGCGTGCCGTGCTGCGCGGCATGCAGCAGCGCCGCCGCGGCAAGATCATCAACATCTGCTCGCTTGCGAGCGACATCGGGCGTCCGAACATCGTGCCGTATGCGGTGAGCAAGGGCGCGCTCAAGATGATGACGCGCGCGCTCGCGGTGGAAATGGCGCCGCACAACGTGCAGGTCAACGGCATCGCACCCGGCTTCTTCAAGACGGAGATGAACGCGCCGCTGATCGCGAACGAGGAGTTCTCCGCGTGGGTTGCCAAGCGCACGCCGGCCGGCCGGTGGGGCGATCCCCCGGAAATCGCAGGTGCGGCCGTTTTCCTCGCGTCGGAGGCCGCCAACTATGTCTCCGGGCATCTGCTCTACGTCGACGGCGGGTTCAGCGCCGCATACTGAACACCCAACGGATTGCCCGGGTGGGGCTTTTCGCGGTAGAATCAGATGCTTGAGCGGGGAAGGTCTCATGAGAAATGAGCGCCTTCCCCGTTTTTCACGTCTGCCGCCATGAACGCCCCTGACACCAACGGTCTCACCTCCACGCCGCTCTTCGCGCCGTCGGTGCCGGCCGTGCTCGCCCTGGCCGACGGCACGATCTTCCGCGGCCGCGCCATCGGCGCCGCAGGCGTGGCCGTGGGCGAGGTGGTCTTCAACACGTCGATGACGGGATACCAGGAGATCGTCACCGATCCGTCGTACGCCGGCCAGATCGTCACGCTGACTTATCCGCACATCGGCAACGTCGGCGTCAACGGCGAGGACGCGGAGTCGGCGCGCGTGTACGCGGCCGGCCTCGTGATCCGCGACCTGCCGCGGCTGGCGTCGAATTGGCGGCACCAGGACGATCTCTCCGGCTATCTGCGCAAGGCGAACGTCGTCGGCATCGCGGATCTCGACACGCGCAAGCTCACGCGCGTTCTGCGCACCAAGGGCGCGCAGAACGGCTGCATCGTCGCGGCCGCAGGCCTCGACGAGAAGGCGGAGGCGAATGCGGTTGCGCGCGCTCGCGCGGTCCCTTCGATGGCGGGGCTCGACCTCGCGAAGGTCGTGTCGTGCACGAGGCCGTACGAGTGGAACTCGAGCACCTGGGCGCTCGGCACCGGCTACGCGCCGATGGGCGAGGCGCGCTTCCACGTCGTGGCGTACGACTACGGCATCAAGCACAACATCCTGCGCATGCACGCGGTGCGCGGTTGCCGCATCACGGTGGTGCCGGCGCAGATGCCCGCACGCGACGTGCTTGCGATGAAGCCCGACGGCGTGTTCCTCAGCAACGGCCCGGGCGATCCGGAACCCTGCGATTACGCGATCGAGGCGATCCGCGCGATCGTCGCCACCGGCATGCCCACGTTCGGCATCTGCCTCGGGCATCAACTGCTCGGGCTGGCCGCGGGCGGCCGCACCCTCAAGATGAAGTTCGGGCATCACGGCGCCAACCATCCGGTCCTCGACAAGGACACGGGGCAGGTGCTGATCACGAGCCAGAACCACGGCTTCGCGGTCGATCCCGCATCGCTGCCCGCCAACTGCCGCGTGACGCACGTGTCGCTCTTCGACGGCACGCTGCAGGGATTCACGTACACCGACAAGCCGGCGTTCTGCTTCCAGGGGCACCCGGAAGCGAGCCCCGGCCCGCGCGACGTGGGGTACCTGTTCGACCGCTTCGTGAAGCTGATGGAAAAGAAGTAATGCCCAAGCGCACCGACATCGAATCGATCCTCATCATCGGCGCCGGCCCGATCATCATCGGGCAGGCGTGCGAGTTCGACTATTCGGGCGCGCAGGCGTGCAAGGCGCTGCGCGAGGAGGGCTACCGCGTCATCCTCGTCAACAGCAATCCGGCGACGATCATGACGGACCCGGAGATGGCGGACGTCACGTACATCGAGCCCATCACGTGGCAGATGGTCGCGACCATCATCGAGCGCGAGCGTCCCGATGCGCTGCTGCCGACGATGGGCGGGCAGACCGCGCTCAACTGCGCGCTCGACCTCGCGCGCGAAGGCGTGCTCACGAAGTTCGACGTCGAGCTCATCGGTGCGACGAAGAAGGCCATCGACAAGGCCGAGGACCGCGAGAAGTTCAAGGCCGCGATGACGCGCATCGGCCTCGGCTCCGCGCGCTCGGGCATCGCGCACAACCTCGATCAGGCGCTCGAGGTGCAGGCGACGATCGGCTTCCCCGCGGTGCTCCGGCCGTCGTTCACGCTCGGCGGCACCGGCGGCGGCATCGCGTACAACAAGGAAGAGTTCGTCGACATGGTCAAGCGCGGGCTCGATCTCTCGCCCACGCGCGAGATGCTGATCGAGGAGTCGCTGCTCGGCTGGAAAGAGTTCGAGATGGAGGTCGTCCGCGACAAGAAGGACAACTGCATCATCGTGTGCAGCATCGAGAACCTCGACCCGATGGGCGTGCACACCGGCGACTCGATCACCGTCGCGCCCGCGCAGACGCTGACCGACAAGGAATACCAGATCATGCGCGACGCGAGCATCGCGGTGCTGCGTGAGGTGGGCGTCGATACGGGCGGGTCGAACGTGCAGTTCGCCATCAACCCGAACGACGGGCGCATGGTCGTCATCGAGATGAACCCGCGCGTGTCGCGCAGCTCCGCGCTCGCGTCGAAGGCGACGGGATTCCCGATCGCCAAGGTCGCGGCGAAGCTCGCCGTCGGCTACACGCTGGACGAGCTCAAGAACGAGATCACCGGAGGCGCGACGCCGGCGTCGTTCGAGCCGACGATCGACTACGTCGTGACCAAGGTGCCGCGCTTCGCATTCGAGAAGTTCAAGCAGGCGGACGACCGCCTCACGACGCAGATGAAGTCGGTCGGCGAGGTGATGGCCATCGGCCGCACCTTCCAGGAGTCGCTGCAGAAGGCGTTGCGCGGGCTCGAGACCGGCGTGGACGGCTTCAACCTCAAGACGGTCGACCCCGACACGATCGGCGACGAGCTCGCGTATCCGCGCGCGGAGCGGCTGTGGTACGTGGCCGACGCGTTCGGCATCGGCATGTCGCTCGAGGAGATCTTCTCGCACACGAAGATCGACCCGTGGTTCCTGGCGCAGATCAAGGAGATCGTCGATCTCGAGCTGATGCTCGACCAGCGAACGCTCGATTCGCTGTCGAGAGAGGATCTGCGCGAGCTCAAGCGCAAGGGATTCTCCGACCGCCGGCTCGCCCATCTCATGAAGGTCAACGAAGGCGACGTGCGCGCGCGCCGGCATGCGCAGGGGCTCCGGCCCGTCTACAAGCGCGTCGACACCTGCGCTGCGGAGTTCTCGACGCGCACCGCGTACATGTACTCGACGTACGAGGAGGAGTGCGAGGCCGAGCCGACCGACCGGAAGAAGGTCATGGTGCTCGGCGGCGGACCCAACCGCATCGGGCAGGGCATCGAGTTCGACTATTGCTGCGTGCATGCCGCCATGGCGCTGCGCGAGGACGGCTTCGAGACCATCATGGTCAACTGCAATCCGGAGACGGTGTCGACCGACTACGACACCTCCGACCGGTTGTACTTCGAGCCGCTCACGCTCGAGGACGTGCTCGAGATCGTGCACGTCGAGAAGCCGTGGGGCGTGATCGTGCAGTACGGCGGGCAGACGCCGCTCAAGCTCGCGCGCGACCTCGAGCGCAACGGCGTGCCGATCATCGGCACGTCGCCCGACATGATCGACATGGCGGAGGACCGCGAGCGCTTCCAGCAACTGCTCCATCGCCTGAAGCTCAAGCAGCCGCCGAACCGGACGGCGCGTACGGAAGAGGCCGCCATCGCCGCGGCCAACGAGATCGGCTATCCGCTCGTCGTGCGCCCGTCGTACGTGCTGGGCGGACGCGCCATGGAGATCGTGCACGAGCAGCGCGAGCTCGAGCGCTACATGCGCGAGGCCGTGAAGGTGAGCAACGATTCGCCGGTGCTGCTCGATCGCTTCCTGAACGACGCGATCGAGGTCGACGTCGACGCCATCTGCGACGGCAAGGAAGTGCTGATCGGCGGCATCATGGAGCACATCGAGCAGGCGGGCGTGCATTCGGGCGATTCGGCGTGCTCGTTGCCGCCGTTTTCGCTGTCCGCCGACATCATGAATCAGCTCCGCGAGCAGACCGTCGCGATGGCGAAAGAGCTCAACGTCGTCGGACTCATGAACGTCCAGTTCGCGATCCAGTTCGACGAGTCGGGACAGGGCATGGTGTATGTCCTCGAGGTGAATCCGCGCGCGTCGCGCACCGTGCCGTACGTGTCCAAGGCGACGGGGCGCCCGCTCGCCAAGATCGCCGCGCGCTGCATGGTTGGCCAGACGCTCGCGCAACAGGGCGTGTCGGGCGAGATCGTGCCGCCGTACTACTCGGTGAAGGAAGCGGTGTTCCCGTTCATCAAGTTCCCCGGCGTGGATACGATCCTCGGTCCCGAGATGAAGTCCACCGGCGAAGTGATGGGCGTGGGCGAATCGTTCGGCGAGGCGTTCGTCAAAAGCCAGCTCGCCGCCGGCGTGAAGCTTCCGCAATCGGGGCGCGCGTTCATCAGCGTCAAGAATTCCGACAAGGCGCGCGTGGTCGAGGTGTCGAAGATGCTGGTCGACCTCGGCTTCGAGCTCGTCGCCACGCGCGGCACCGCGGCAGCGCTCGCGGCGGCGGGTGTCGCGGTGGCCACCGTGAACAAGGTCGCGGAAGGCCGCCCGCACATCGTCGACATGCTCGTCAACGACGAGATCCACTTCGTCGTCAACACGGTCGAGGAAAAGCGGGCCGCGATCCAGGACAGCTACCAGATCCGCCGCGCCGCGCTCGTCGACCAGATTCCGACCTACACGACGATCGCCGGTGCGCGCGCAGCGGCGATCGGCATGAAAGTGATGCGTGGGCTCACGCCCTACGCGATCCAGCAACTCCACGAACGGCTGTAAGCCAAGTCACTTCATATGAGCAAAGTTCCCATGACCGTCGAAGGCGCGCAGCGCCTCAAGGTCGAGCTGCACCGCCTGAAGACCACCGAGCGTCCCTCGGTCATCCAGGCGATCGCCGAAGCGAGGTCGCACGGCGACTTGTCGGAGAACGCCGACTACGACGCCGCCAAGGAGCGGCAAGGCTTCATCGAAGGGCGCATCGCCGAGATCGAGTCGAAGCTCGCCAACGCGCAGGTAATCGACCCGACCGCGCTCGACGTGCCCCACGTCGTGTTCGGCGCGACCGTCGAGCTCGAGGATGCGCAAAGCGGCGAGCGCGTGACGTACCAGATCGTCGGCGAAGACGAGGCCAGCATCAAGGACTCGAAGATTTCCGTCACGTCCCCGATCGCGCGCGCGCTGATCGGAAAAGGCGAGGGCGATACCGCCGACGTGAAGGCGCCCGGCGGGTCGCGCAGCTTCGAGATCCTCGCCGTCCGGTACGGTTAGAACCTCGCCGATGGCCGCCGAGCTTCTGCTCTTTCGCGGCGTCGATCGCGCGAGCGCTCTCGCGGCACCAGCGAACGAAGGCATGGGCACCGTGCAGGTCGCGGTCGTCGCGCGCGACGAGGACGACCGCGCGAAGAAGCTCGCGCTCGCGAAGGAAGGCAAGGCGCATTCGTCCGGCGTGTTCCTCGCCTCGGCCGCGCCGCGCGGCAGGGTCGCATTTCTCTTTCCGGGGCAGGGTTCGCAACGCATCGGCATGCTGCGCGACCTCTTCGATGCGTTTCCCGAGCTCGACCCGGTGCTCGCGCTCGGGGCTCGCTGGCAGGGTTTCATGTATCCGCCGACCGCGGCAACGGCCGAGGACGAAGCTGCCCAAAAGGCTGCGCTGACCGACACGCGCGTGGCGCAGCCCGCGCTCGGCGTGGCCGGCCTTGCGATGGCCAGGCTCCTGCAACGACATGGCGTCGAGCCGAACATGCTGGCGGGACACAGCTACGGCGAGCTCGTCGCGCTGTGCATCGCGGGCGCGCTGCCCGAGGCGTCGCTGCTGGGTCTGTCCGAGCTTCGCGGCAGGCGCATCCTCGAGGCAACGGCGAGCGCGCACGACCCGGGAACCATGGCCGCGGTCGCGGCCGATCCTGCGACGACCGGCGCCCATCTTGCGGGTCTCGAAGGCGTCGTCATCGCGAACGAGAATTCGCCGGAGCAGTCGGTCATCTCAGGGCCGACGCGCGCCGTGCACGACGCGGTCGAGCGCTTGCTGGCTGCCGGCGTGGCCGCGCAGCCGATTCCCGTCGCCTGCGCGTTTCACAGCCCGCTCGTGCACGCCGCGTGCGATGCCTTTGCCCGCGACCTCGCCGAAGTGGACGTGGCATCGCCGAGGCTTCCCGTGTACTCGAATACGACCGCCGCGCTTTACCCCGCCGAGCCTGATGCGATTCGCGCGCGGCTCGCCGAGCACATCGGCAAGCCCGTGCATTTCGTGCGCGAGATCGAAGCCATGTACGCGGACGGCGCGCGCGTATTCGTCGAAGCGGGGCCGGGCCGGGTGCTCACGGGCCTCGTCGGCCGCATCCTCGGCAAGCGGCCGCACGCGGCAATCGCATGCGACCGGCCCAACGAGAACGGCGTGTTTGCGTTCCTGCTCGCGCTGGGGCAGCTCGCCGTGCGCGGCGTGCCCGTGAAGGCGAGCTAAACCGTCCGGCGCCGCCGTCTGGCCTGATCGCTCGTCGGCGCGACGGTTTCCGTCGTCTTCGCGGCCCGCCTGCGCTCACGCACGGGATCGACGGGCGTACGCTGTCCAGGACGCTTGCGTGCCGGTGCCCGCTTCGATTTGGCAGGTTCTGCCGCTTTGGGCGCTTTTTTCTTGCGCTCGGGGTTCGGGCGCCAGAGCACGAGCACCTTGCCGACGTGTTGCACGGCGGAGCAATCGAGCGCGTCGCAGGCTTGCGCCAGCATGGCTTCGCGCGCGTCCCGATCGTCGCCGAGGACGCGCACCTTGACCAGGTCGTGGGCGAGGAGCGCGAGGTCGATCTCGTGGAGGACGGCGGGCGTGAGTCCGTGATGGCCGACGGTGACGACCGGCTCGAGGTGATGCGCCTTCGCGCGCAGCGCGCGCCGTTCCGTCGGTGACAGTGGGTTCATTGGTGCGAGAATAGTACTTGAAATAGGGTACGTCCCTATTATTTGTGATGGGGAATCAACGATTTGTCGCATGCTATCAGCGAAACAGGGACAGGCCTTGTAATGGGGTACGTCCCTATTCCATGAGCGGCCCTCTGAACCCGGCGGGCAAGAAGCACCGCTTCGGGAAGGCGTGGATGAACGACCACGTCCACGACCACTACGTGCAGGAGGCGCAGCGCCGGGGCTACCGCTCGCGCGCCGCATTCAAGCTTCTGGAGCTCGACGCCCGGGACAAGCTGCTTCGGCCGGGCATGACCGTCGTGGACCTGGGCGCCGCCCCCGGGAGCTGGACGCAGGTCCTGCGCGAGCGCGTCGGCAGCTCGGGGCGCATAGTCGCAGTGGACCTCCTGCCGATGGACCCGCTCGCTGGCGTCGTCTTCGTGCAGGCGGACTTCCGCGAGGACGAGGGGCTCGCGGCGGTCGAAGAAGCGCTCGGCGGCAAGCCTGTCGACCTTGTGGTCTCGGACCTGGCCCCCAATCTCTCGGGTGTCGAGTCGGCCGACCAAGCCCGCAGCGTGCATCTCGGTGAACTTGCGCTCGATTTTGCTATCAGTCACTTGCGTGACGGTGGCGATCTCGCGATCAAGGTCTTCCAGGGCTCCGGACTTGCGGAGCTGCAGCGCGCGATAGCCGCCCGGTTCGACAAGGTTTACGTGCGCAAGCCCAAGTCGTCGCGCGACCGCAGTCGTGAAACGTTCCTGGTCGCCAAGGGTTTCGTGCGCAAATCGACGTAACTTCGCCTGATTTCGGTCAAAACCTGGCGTGGTTCCTGCTTTTCTCTGGCCAGAGTAGATGGGCGTGGCCGGGATAAGCGCGTAAAATCGTCCTTTCGTGCGGGCTTAAGCAGACGTTATGAACAATCTCCTGAAGAACATCGGCATCTGGCTCGTGATCGGCCTCGTGGTGCTGACAGTCGTCAAGCAGTTCGACTCACGCCAGACGAGCCGCGACTCGGTGCCTTATTCCGAGTTCATGGAGTCGGCCAAGAGCGGCCGGGTCACGTCAGCGGTGGTCGAAGGCCGCACGATCAAATGGTCGAACTCCGACAATAAGCGCTTCACGACGTACAGCCCGGGCGACATCTGGATGGTCGGCGACCTCGTGAAGTACGGCGTCAAGGTCGAGGCCAAGCCCGAGGAAGAGCAGTCGTTCCTCGCGCAGATCTTCATCTCCTGGTTCCCGATGCTGCTCTTGATCGGCGTGTGGATCTTCTTCATGCGTCAGATGCAGGGCGGCGGCCGCGGGGGCGCATTCAGCTTCGGCAAGAGCAAGGCGCGCATGCTCGACGAGGCGAACAACTCGATCACGTTCGCCGACGTCGCGGGCTGCGACGAGGCGAAGGAAGAAGTCGCGGAGCTGGTCGAGTTCCTGCGCGATCCCTCCAAGTTCCAGAAGCTCGGCGGACGCATCCCGCGCGGCGTGCTCATGGTGGGCTCGCCCGGGACAGGTAAAACCCTCCTTGCCAAAGCGATCGCCGGCGAAGCGAAGGTGCCGTTCTTCTCGATCTCGGGCTCGGACTTCGTCGAGATGTTCGTCGGCGTGGGTGCTGCGCGCGTGCGCGACATGTTCGACCAGGCGAAGAAGAACGCGCCGTGCATCGTGTTCATCGATGAAATCGACGCGGTCGGCCGCCAGCGCGGCGCGGGCCTCGGCGGCGGCAACGACGAGCGCGAGCAGACGCTCAACCAGCTTCTCGTCGAGATGGACGGCTTCGAAGGCAACGCGGGCGTCATCGTCATCGCGGCCACCAACCGTCCCGACGTGCTCGATCCCGCGCTCATGCGTCCCGGCCGCTTCGACCGCCAGGTCGTCGTGCCCCTGCCCGACATCCGCGGCCGCGAGCAGATCCTCCTCGTGCACATGCGCAAGGTGCCGATGTCGCCCGACGTCAAGGCCGACATCATCGCGCGCGGCACGCCCGGCATGTCCGGCGCCGATCTCGCCAACCTCGTCAACGAGGCGGCGCTGTTCGCGGCGCGCTCGAACAAGCGCCTCGTGGACATGCACGACTTCGAGCGCGCGAAGGACAAGATCATCATGGGCGCGGAGCGCCGCTCGATCGTGATGCCCGAGGAAGAGCGCAGGAACACCGCGTACCACGAGTCGGGCCACGCGATCGTCGCGCGGCTCCTGCCGAAGACGGATCCCGTGCACAAGGTCACGATCATCCCGCGCGGACGTGCGCTCGGCGTGACGATGCAGCTTCCGGAGCAGGACCGCTACAGCATGGACCGCAACCACATGCTGAACGTCATCGCCGTGCTGTTCGGCGGCCGCATCGCCGAAGAGCTCTTCATGAACCAGATGACGACCGGCGCGTCGAACGACTTCGAGCGGGCAACGGAAATCGCCCGCAACATGGTCACGCGCTACGGCATGTCGGACGAGCTGGGTCCGATGGTGTACGGCGAGAACGAAGGCGAGATCTTCCTCGGCCGCAGCGTCACGACCCAGAAGAACGTGTCCGAGTCGACGATGCAGAAGGTCGACGAGGAGATCCGAAAGATCATCGACGGCCAATACGCCGTGGCGCGCCGCCTGCTCGAAGGCAACCGCGACAAGGTCGAGGCGATGGCGAAGGCGCTGCTCGAGATGGAGACGATCGACGCCGACCAGATCGACGACATCATGTCGGGCCGCCCGCCGCGTCCGCCGCGGCCGACGCATGCGCCGTCCGGACCGTCGTCGGGGAATGCGCCGACGCCCGATCCCAGCGCTCCGAGCGTGAAACCCGCGTAGGACGTGCCCAACTTCCGGGACAGACGGGGCGCATGGCGCCCCGTCTTGCTATGAATCTCGTTTGCGGCCGCCATACGCTCGATCTGTCACGCCCGCGCGTCATGGGTGTCGTCAACGTCACGCCCGACTCCTTCTCCGACGGCGGACGCTTCTTCGATCCGGCGCGCGCACTCGCTCATGCGCGTGCGCTGCATGCCGATGGCGCGCACATCGTCGACGTCGGCGGCGAATCGACACGCCCGGGCGCGGCACCGGTCTCCGAGGCCGACGAGCTCGAGCGCGTGCTGCCGATCGTCGAGTGCCTTGCGAGCGAGGGCGCGATCGTCAGCATCGACACCACGAAACCCGCGGTCATGCGAGCTGCGATCGATGCGGGCGCGTCGATGGTCAACGACGTGCGCGCGCTGCAGGAGCCGGGCGCGCTCGAGGCGGCGTCGCGTCATGACGTCGCGGTCTGCCTCATGCACATGCAGGGCGCGCCGCGCACGATGCAGCAGGCGCCGGCCTACGACGACGTCGTGCGCGAGGTGGGCGACTTCCTGCTGGCGCGCGCCCAGGCCTGCGAGGACGCAGGCATCGCGCGCGAGCGCATCGTCATCGACCCGGGCTTCGGGTTCGGCAAGACGGTCGACCACAATCTCGAGCTCCTGCGCCGGCTCGACGAAATCGCAGCACTCGGCTATCCGGTCGTCGCGGGCCTGTCGCGCAAGGCGACCATCGGCAGGCTCACCGGCCGCGACGTCGCGGATCGCATGGCGGGCAGCCTTGCGGCCGCGCTCGCCGCGGTCGAGCGAGGCGCATCGATCGTGCGCGTCCACGACGTGCGTGAAACGGCCGACGCCCTCGCGGTGTGGGAAGCGATCGGTCATCCCGATCTGCGTGCATAATTCGCACGCGCAAACAACGGTATGTCGCACATGCAACGCAAATTCTTCGGAACCGACGGCATCCGCGGCCGTGTCGGCCAACCGCCGATCACGCCCGAGCTCGTCCTGAAGCTCGGCTGGGCGGCCGGCCGCACGCTCGTGTCGGAAGCGAGCACCGCGCGCGGCGACCGGCCCGGCGTGCTGATCGGCAAGGACACGCGCATCTCCGGCTATCTCATGGAGGCGGCGCTCGAGGCGGGCCTGTCGGCCGCGGGCGTGGACGTGTACCTGTGCGGACCGCTGCCCACGGCCGGCATCGCGTACCTGACGCGCGCCCTGCGGCTGTCCGCCGGCATCGTCATCAGCGCGTCGCACAACCCGTTCGACGACAACGGGATGAAGTTCTTCTCCGCATCGGGCGCGAAGCTGGCCGACGCCATCGAGCTCTCCATCGAGCGGCGCATGGACGAGCCGCTCACGTGCGTGTCGTCGGCCGAGCTCGGCAAGGCGAAGCGCGTGGACGATGCAGGCGGCCGCTACGTTGAGTTCTGCAAGAGCACGTTCCCGGCGGAGCTCGACCTGCGCGGCATGCGCATCGTGGTCGATTGCGCGAACGGTGCCGCGTACGACGTCGCGCCTTTCGTATTCCACGAGCTCGGCGCCGACGTGATCGCGGTCGCGAGCGAGCCCGACGGTGTCAACATCAATGCGGGCAACGGTGCGACGCATCCTGCATTTCTCGCCGAGCAGGTCCGCGTGCACCAGGCGGATCTCGGCATTGCGCTGGACGGCGATGCCGATCGCCTGATCATGGCCGATGCCGCCGGCACGCTCTACGACGGCGACCAGCTGCTGTACGTGATCGCCACCGACTATCAAAGGCGCAAGGCCTTGCAGGGCGGCGTCGTCGGCACGCAGATGAGCAACCTCGGATTCGAGCAGGCGCTTGCCGTCCGCGGGATTCCGCTGCTCCGCGCGAAGGTCGGCGACCGCTACGTGCTGGAACAGATGCTCGAGCGCCGATGGATGCTCGGCGGCGAGAACTCGGGTCATGTGATCTGCCTCGACAAGCACACGACCGGCGACGGCATCATCGCCGCGCTCGCGGTGCTGCGCGCGCTCATCGAGCAGAAGACGACGCTCGGGCAAGCGACGTCCGACGTCACGATGTTCCCACAGAAGCTCATCAACGTGCCGGTGCGGCGCGGCTTCGACTGGCATGCCAGCGACGACGTGATGCGCGCCGAGCGCGAGGCGGTCCAATCGCTTGGAGACCGCGGCCGCGTGCTGCTGCGGCCGTCGGGGACGGAGCCCGTGTTGCGCGTGATGGTGGAGGCGCGCGACGCGCACCTCGCAGAAACGCACGCGCAGTCGATCGCGGAAACGGTGGCGCGCGCGGCGGGCGTGCCCCTGTAGATCGCAACGTGCGCACGCGTCGGCGCGTGCGATTGTTCGCTCGCGGTTTCGGTGCGAATATGAGGGATGATCGCATCCCGCCGCCGAATCCCTTCGACGCCCTCGGTGCCGCGTCGTCGATTGCTGCAGGGCCTCGCCGCACTCGTTGCATCGGGATATGTGCCTGCGAGCGCTGCGCAGACGCCCGCGCAGGCCGCCACGCTCTCGAGGTCGCTGACCGGTTTTGCCTACGACGACCCCGCGGTCGCGTCGTCGATCCTGCGCGCGATGACCGCCGCGTTCGGTGCACAGCCGTTGCAGAGAATCGCCGCGATCGCTGCGTCGACGCCGGCGGCCGGGCTCGCCGATGCATTGCGCAGCGCCGGTCTCGACAACGTCGCGTCGCGCGTGATCGTTGCGCTGTACTCCGGAACGGTCACGACGCCGCAAGGCACCGTCGTCTTCGCGTACGACGATGCGCTCGGATGGCGCGCCGTGCCGTGGACGAAGCCCAATGCCGTGTGCGGAGGGCCCACCGACTACTGGGCGAGCGCGCCGGCGGAGGGCAGGTAGTGCCGCTCGACGCCGACGTCGTCATCGTCGGATCGGGTGTCGCCGGCGCAATCACGGGTTACACGCTCGCGCGAAGCGGCGTGAAAGTCCTGATCCTGGAGGCGGGTCCTCGCGTGGATCGCGCGAAGGCGACGATGCTCTTCCGCAATTCGCCGACCAAGGGCCCGAACTCCCCGTACCCGGCGCATCCGATGGTGCCGCAACCCGACGACGCCGACATCGGCGCCTACTACGTGCAAGCGGGGCCCGTGACGTTCAAAGGCCTGCAGGCGCGCGTGGTCGGCGGCACGACGTGGCACTGGGGCGGGCTTACGCTGCGCTATCGTCCCAACGATTTCATGCTGAAGTCGAAGTTCGGCGTGGGCGTGGACTGGCCGCTGACGTACATCGACCTCGAGCCCTGGTACGGCGAGGCGGAGCGCGAGATCGGCGTTGCCGGCCCGCCCGATTACGACTGGGGTTCGCCGCGTTCCACGCCGTATCCGATGCCGCCGATCGCTGCGACGTATCTCGACTCGGTGATCGGCGCGGCGTGCGGCAAGGTCGGCCTCACGATGGCGCGGTTTCCGCACGGCCGCAACTCGGTCGGGCGCGACGGCCGTCCGCCGTGCTGCGGCAATGCGTCGTGCGTGCCGATCTGCCCCATCGGTGCGAAGTACGACGCATCGGTGCACATCGCGAAGGCGGAAGCCGCGGGCGTGCGCGTCGAGCCGCTCGCAATCGCGCACGAGGTGGTCGTCGGCGACGACCGCAAGGTCACTGCGATACGCTTCAAGCGTCCGGACGGCAGCGTGGACGAGGCGCGCGGCAAGATCTTCGTCATCGCGGCGCACGCGATCGAGACGCCGAAGCTCTTGTTGATGTCGCGCATTCCCGGAAGCGACCGCGCGGTCGCGAACTCGAGCGACCAGGTCGGGCGCAACCTCCTCACGCAGCTCGATGCCGGCATGGCGGGACTCACCAAGGACAAGCTCTACCCGTATCGCGGGCCCGTTGAAACGAGCGGCATTCGCGAGCTTCGCGACGGCAGCTTCCGCAATCTGCACGGCGCGTCGGGCACTTCACCTTCCAACGAAGGCTGGCATCGCGCGATCGGCCCGTTCAAGGCGGCCGAGCAGTATGCGGCGAAGGGTCTCACCGGCGCGGCGCTTGCGGCTGCGGTAAGCGACCATCTCGCGCGCGAGATCGCGATGGGCCCGTCGGTGGAGTGCCTGGCCGATCCCGACAATCGCGTGACGCTCGCAACCGACCAGCTCGATCCGCTCGGACTTCCGCGCCCGCGCATCGCATACCGATGGGGCAAGTACGAGCTCGACGGCATGAAGGTCGCGATGGAGTACGTGCTGGGCCTCATGAACGCGCTCGGCGCAACGGACCGGCAGACGTTCGGACCGATGACCGACGGCGCCGTCATGGGCGGCACGTGCCGTATGGGCGACGATCCGCGCACGTCGGTCGTCGACCGGCACCTGCGCACGCACGACCATCCGAATCTCTACCTCGTCGGCTCCGCGACGTTTCCGACGATCACTGCTTCACCACCGACGCTCACGATTGCGGCGCTTGCGTTGCGCGCGGCGCTCACGATCAGGACCGAGCTCTCGAGCTGACGCTATCGGCTCGACGGGCGAACGTATAATTCGCCCATGGTTGCGGTGCTTCACGCTGCGCCGCAGGCCGCCGTACCGCAGGCGGTTTCGGCCTGGCTCGACTCTCTCGTCGCCGACTATTCGGACGACCGAACGCGCTTCGTTTGCGGACGCGTTCGAGTACGCACGCGCACGCACGGCCGACGCCGCGATGGCGGACGGCGAGCCCGCCCTCGACCGCGCACTCGGGACCGCGACGATCCTCGCGGGACTGAAGCTCGACGCCGACAGCCTGCGCGCGGCGTTGCTGCTGGGCGTGCCTGTCGCCGGCGCATTCGATGCCGACGAAATCAGGGAGCGCTTCGGCGAGGACGTCGCGACGCTCGTGGCGGGCGTCGCGCGGATGGGCGGCATCCGCGCCACGGCCGATGGCGCCACCAAGGAAGAGCGCGCGACGCAGGCGGAGAACCTGCGCAAGATGCTGCTCGCGATGGTCGAGGACATCCGCGTCGTGCTCATCAAGCTCGCCGAGCGCACGCAGGCGCTGCGCGCGCTCATGGGCGGCGACGCGCAGTGGCGCGAGCGCACCGCACAGGAGGTGCTCGACCTGTTCGCGCCGCTCGCCAACCGGCTCGGCGTGTGGCAGCTCAAGTGGGAGCTCGAGGACCTGAGCCTGCGCGCGCTCGAGCCTGCGACGTACAAGTCCATCGCGAAGCTGCTCGACGAGCGCCGCCTCGACCGCGAGCGTTACATCGAGGAGGCGGTCGACACGCTGAAGAAGGAGCTCGCCGATGCCGGCATCGCCGCCGAGGTGACCGGCCGGCCGAAGCACATCTACAGCATCTGGACGAAGATGCAGCGCAAGCAGGCGGGCATCGAGGCGCTGTACGACATCCGCGCGGTGCGCATCCTGGTCGACAGCGTGAAGGACTGCTACAGCGCACTGGGCCTCGTGCACCACCGCTGGACGCCGCTCGCGCGCGAGTTCGACGACTACATCGCCAAGCCCAAGGCGAACAACTACCGCTCGTTGCACACGGCGGTGATCGGACCGGAGGGCAAGCCGCTCGAAGTGCAGATCCGCACGCGCGAGATGCACCAGCACAGCGAGTACGGCGTCGCGTCGCACTGGCGGTACAAGGAAGGCGGCGGCAAGGGAGGCCGGCACGATCCGACCTTCGACGAGAAGATCGCGTGGCTGCGCCAGGTGCTCGACTGGAAGGACACGGTGGCCGACTCGAGCGAATGGCTCGCGGCCTTCAAGGAAAGCCTCTTCACCGACGCGATCTACGTGCTGACGCCGCAGGGCAAGGTGATCGATCTGCCGCGCGGCGCGACGCCCGTGGACTTCGCGTATTCCGTGCACACCGGGCTCGGTCACCGCTGCCGCGGCGCGAGGGTCGACGGCCAGATGGTGCCGCTCAACTACCAGCTGTCGAGCGGACAGCAGGTCGAGATCGTGGCGGCGAAGCAGGGCGGGCCGTCGCGCGACTGGCTGAACGCCGATCTCGGCTACGTTCACAGCAACCGCGCGCGCTCGAAGGTGCGCCAGTGGTTCAAGGCGCAGCAGCACGAGGAGACCGTCGCGCAAGGGCGTGCGCTGGTCGAGCGCGAGCTCGCGCGGCTCGGGCGAACCGCGCTCAAGCTCGACGCCGTTGCGGCGAAGGCGGGCTTCGACAAGACGGAGGATTTCTTCGCGGCCTTCGCGCGCGACGACATCAACAGCAAGCAGGTGCAGACGGCCATTCTCGCGCTGGCGCAGCCGCAACGCTCCCGTTGCCGCGCCTGCCGAGCCCGAGGTCGCAACGCGCCAGAGTCGCGCGAAGGGATCCGGCAGCGGCATCCTCGTCGTCGGCGTCGACCGCCTGCTCACCGGCCTTGCGCGCTGCTGCAAGCCGGCGCCGCCCGATGCGATCGTGGGCTTCGTGACGCGCGGCAAGGGCGTGACGATCCATCGCGCGACCTGCAGCAACGTCGTGCGCATGCGCGCGCTGCAGCCGGAGCGGCTGATCGACGCGAACTGGGGCGAAGCGCGCGACGAGGTGTTCCCGGTCGACATCGTGGTCGAGGCGATGGATCGGCAGGGGCTGCTTCGCGACATCTCGGAAGTCCTGTCGCGCGAGAAGATCAACGTCACCGCAGCGAACACGATCACCAAGAACCTGCACTCGCGCATGGCGTTCACGATCGAGGTGCCGAGCCTCGACGCACTGAAGCGTGCGCTCGGCTACGTCCGCGACGTCAAGGGCGTGCTCAACGCGACACGGCGCTGAGGCGCCTGCACGCGCGCAGGGCCCCCGCCCCCCAATTCGGTGCTCGCTCGTGACGCACCATTGCGGAACAATGTAACGATATCAGGGCGTTCCGCTGACCCGACCGACGTCTCGCGCATGGCCTGCCGATTGCTATATGTCCGGCATCTCATACGCAGGCCGCCATCCGGATGCTGCGCGTCATGCTGGTCGTGGACGACTCCCAGAAGGACGTCAGTCTGCTGAACGACGGACTGAAGGCCGCCGGCTACGACGTGGTCGAGGTCGCGATGTCCGCATCGGCGCTGCTCGATCGCGTCGCGACGCTGCAACCCGACGTGATCATCATCGACAGCGACTCGCCGACGCGCGACACGCTCGAGCAGCTCTCGTTCGTCAACGCAAGGCAGCCTCGCCCCATCGTCCTGTTCACCGAGGATCGCGGCAACGCGACGATCCAGGCGGCGCTCAAGGCCGGCGTATCCGCGTACATCGTCGCCGGCATGCAGCCGGATCGGCTGCAGCCGATCCTCGACGTCGCGGTCGCGCGCTTCGAGCAGGACCGCGCATTGCGTGACGAGCTTCGCGACACGCAGGAGAGGCTTGCCGAGCGCAAGCTGATCGAGCGCGCGAAGGGCCTCGTGATGAAGCAGAAGAACGTCGGCGAAGAGGAGGCGTACCGCGTGATGCGCAAGCTCGCGATGGATCGCAGCCGCAAGCTCCTCGAGATCGCGCAGCAGATCATCGACGTCTCGGAGCTCATGAGCTGATGCGCTTTGGTGCGCGCACAGCTGGATTGCACATGCGCGGTGCGACGTGCTCTCGGGGAACGAACACGTGAAGCTCGACGAATCAAGCCTTTATCGGTTGGCGCTCCTCATGGCATGGATCCTGCAAAAGAGGAAGCGCGGGCCGGTGTAATCGCGGTCCGTGAGCTGCGGTGCCAATGGCGGTAGCGCGGCTTTCGACAACGGCGTTGTGTGCGTTCCGGCTTGCGATGTTCGCGAGCGAATGGAATCGCACCAGCGCCGTTTCTCATTTCGGGCAGCGCCAATGAATCGCGAGGGATGGGGATGGATGACAGCATCGAGCACGAGGTCAAGCCGCAGCAGGGCGTGGTGTCCACGGGACGACGGCGCCTCGTCGGCGCATCGGCGGCGGGCGCGCTGATGTCGCTCGTCGATCCCGCGATTCGCGCCGGCGCGTGGGCCCAGGGCTCCGACGCGCCGGAGAAGAAGGAAGTGAAGGTCGGCTTCATACCGCTCACGGACTGCGCGTCCGTCGTCGTGGCCTCGGTGATGGAGTTCGACAAGAAATACGGCGTCAAGATCGTGCCGAGCAAGGAGGCGTCGTGGGCGGCGGTGCGCGACAAGCTCGTCAACGGCGAGCTCGACGCGGCGCACGTTCTGTACGGCCTCGTCTACGGCGTGCAGATGGGCATCGGCGGTCCGAAGAAGGACATGGCCGTGCTCATGAACCTCAATCACAACGGCCAGGCCATCACGCTCTCCAACCAGCTGAAGGAGAAGGGCGCGACCGACGGCGCGAAGCTCAAGGCGCTCGTCGACAGGGAGAAGCGCGAATACACCTTTGCGCAGACGTTCCCCACGGGGACGCACGCGATGTGGATCTACTACTGGCTCGCCGCGAACGGCATCCACCCGTTCAACGACGTCAAGACGATCGTCGTGCCGCCGCCGCAGATGGTCGCCAACATGCGCGTGGGCAACATGGACGGGTTCTGCGTCGGCGAGCCGTGGAACAACCGCGCGATCTACGACAAGATCGGATTCACCGCCGAGACGACGCAGGCCGTGTGGAAGGACCATCCCGAGAAGACGCTCGGCACGACGCTCGAGTTCGTGCAGAAGAATCCCAATACCGCGCGTGCGATGACGGCCGCGGTGCTCGACGCATCGAAGTACATCGACGTGATGGCCAACCGCAAGAAGGTCTCCGAGATCATCGCCGACAAGTCGTACGTCAACTGCCCGGTCGAGGTCATCGACCAGCGCCTGGAGGGCAGCTACGACAACGGGATCGGCAAGCAGTGGAAGGATCCCGACTACATGAAGTTCTACGACGAGGGCTACGTCAACTTCCCGTTCCTGTCCGACGGCATGTGGTTCATGACGCAGCACCGGCGATGGGGCCTCCTGAAGGAAGACCCCGACTATCTCGCCGTCGCGAAGAAGGTGAACCAGATCGACATCTACAAGCAGGCCGCCGCCGCGACGAAGACGCCGCTGCCCAAGGACGTCATGCGCACCTCGAAGCTGATCGACGGTGTGGCATGGGACGGCAAGGATCCGAAGGCGTACGCGGCCAGCTTCAAGCTCAAATCGGTGGGAGCCTGACCATGCCCGCAACGCTCGCCGCCGTCGCGTCGATGTCGGAGCTCACGAACCCGCCGGTGCCGCATGTCCAGGCGGCGAACGCGGCGCAGGCCGGCGAAGAGGAAACGCGCGAGTCGGCCGATCGGGCCGCCGCGTATCTCGCCGCCGAGCTCCGCCGCGAGCGCGTGCGGGCGGCGCTGCTCGCCATCGTGCCTCCGATCCTCGGCATCGCGCTGTTCGTCGCGATCTGGGGCGTGGTGTCGATGAGCGCACCGCAACTGCCGTCGCCTGCGAAGACGTGGACGTCGGCATTGCAGGTGTTCAGCGATCCCTTCTACCGCAAGGGGCCGAACGACCAGGGGATCGGCTGGAACGTTCTGATGTCGCTCTCGCGCGTCGGCATCGGGTTCGGACTCGCGGCGCTGGTCGGAATTCCGCTGGGCTTCGTGCTCGGCCGCTTCGCGTTCGCGAACGCCATGGCGAGCCCGATCATCAGCCTCCTTCGACCGGTGTCGCCGCTCGCATGGCTGCCCATCGGCCTCATGGTGTTCAAGGCGGCGAATCCTGCGGCGATCTGGGTGATCTTCATCTCGAGCATCTGGCCGATGGTGATCAACACCGCCGTCGGCGTGCAGCGCGTGCCGCAGGACTACCTCAACGTCGCGCGCGTCCTCAACCTGTCCGAGTGGAAGGTGATGACGCGCATCCTCTTTCCCGCGGTGCTGCCGTACATGCTGACCGGCGTGCGCCTCGCCATCGGCGTCGCGTGGCTCGTCATCGTCGCGGCCGAAATGCTCACCGGCGGCGTCGGCATCGGGTTCTGGGTGTGGGACGAATGGAACAACCTGAACGTCGAGCACATCATCATCGCGATCTTCGTGGTCGGCATCGTGGGACTGCTGCTCGAGCAGCTTCTCCTTCTCGTCGCCCGCCGCTTCAACTACGCCTGAACATCATGACTGCATACGTCCACATCGAATCGGTCGGCATGACGTTCAAGACCAAGCGCGGGCCGTTCGTCGCGCTGCGCGACATCGACCTGTCCGTCACGAAGGGCGAATTCATCGCGCTGATCGGCCACTCGGGCTGCGGCAAGTCGACGCTTTTAAATCTGGTGGCCGGGCTGATCGATGCCACGACCGGCGTGATGCTGTGCGCGGGCCGCGAGATCGCCGGCCCCGGTCCCGAGCGCGCCGTCGTGTTCCAGAATCACTCGCTGCTGCCGTGGCTCAGCTGCTTCGACAACGTGCATCTGGCGGTCGAGCGCGTGTTCGGCGGCGCCGAGTCACGAGCCGACCTCAAGCGACGCACGCACGAAGCACTGGCGCTCGTCGGGCTCGCGCACGCCGAGCACAAGATGCCGCACGAAGTGTCGGGCGGCATGAAGCAACGCGTCGGCATCGCACGGGCGCTCGCGGTGCAGCCCAAGGTGCTGCTGCTCGACGAGCCCTTTGGCGCGCTCGACGCGCTGACGAGGGCGAGGCTGCAGGACGAGCTCATGAAGATCGTGCAGGCGGCGGGCAGCACGGTGCTGATGGTCACGCACGACGTCGACGAGGCGGTGCTGCTCGCCGACCGCATCGTCATGATGACGAACGGCCCGGCGGCAACGATTGGCGAAGTGTTGAAGATCGAGCTGCCGCGGCCGCGCGATCGGGTGGAGCTCAACGGCAACGCGCAATACCACCATTACCGCACGGCGGTGCTCGAATTCCTCTACCGGCGGCAAGCGCACGTCGAGCAGGCAGCGTGAATCCATGAACGCGCGGCTGTCCGTCAACCGCCAACGCCTGGTCGTCATCGGCAACGGCATGGCCGGCATGCGCACGGTCGAGGAGCTCCTGAAGCTCGCGCCCGATGCGTACGAGATCACGGTCTTCGGCAGCGAGCCGCATCCGAATTACAACCGCATCCTGCTGTCGCCGGTGCTCGCAGGGGAGCAGACGATCGACGAGATCGTCCTCAATCCGCGCACGTGGTACGCCGAGAACGGCATCACGCTGCACGCGGGATCGACCGTCACGCGCATCGACCGGGCGCGACGCGTCGTCGAGACCGCCGACGGCGTCGCGGCAAGCTACGACCGCCTGCTGATCGCCACCGGATCGTCGCCGTTCATCCTGCCGGTTCCGGGCACGGATTTGCCGGGCGTGATCACCTATCGCGACATCGCCGACACCGAAGCGATGATCGATGCCGCGCGCGTGCACCGGCACGCCGTCGTGATCGGCGGCGGCCTGCTTGGCCTCGAGGCGGCCAACGGGCTCAAGCTGCGCGGCATGGAGGTCACTGTGGTGCACCTGATGCCGTGGCTCATGGAGCGCCAGCTCGACCGGACTGCCGCCGACATGCTGCAGAAAACACTCGAGGCGAAGGGCCTGCAGTTCCGCCTCGAAGCGAAGACGCAGGCGCTGGTCGCAGGCGACGACGGCCGTGTCGCCGGCGTGCGCCTCGCGTCGGAGGAAGTGCTTCCCGCGCAGCTCGTCGTGATGGCCGTCGGCATCCGGCCCAACGTCGCGCTCGCGAAGAGCGCGGGCCTGCACTGCGATCGCGGCATCGTCGTCAACGACACGCTGCAGACGTTCGACCCGCGCGTGTACGCGATCGGCGAGTGCGTGGCGCATCGCGGCTCCACCTATGGACTCGTGGCACCGCTGTTCGAGATGGCGAAGGTGTGCGCGAACCATCTCGCGGGCTACGGCATCGCACGCTATGCTGGCTCGCAGGTCTCGACCAAGCTCAAGGTCACGGGCGTCGACCTGTTCTCCGCCGGCGACTTCACCGGCGGCAAGGACACGGACGAGATCGTGCTGGCCGATCCCGCGGGCGGCGTATACAAGAAGCTCGTCGTCCGGGACGACAAGCTGGTGGGCGGCGTGCTGTACGGCGACACGTCCGACGGCGCGTGGTACTTCAAGCTCGTGCGCGACGGGCGCAGCATCGCGAGCATCCGCGACCGCCTCGTGTTCGGCGAGGCGAACCTCGGCGACACCGGGCACGAGGGACAATCGCGCGCGGTCTCGATGGCCAACGACGCCGAAGTGTGCGGCTGCAACGGCGTGTGCAAGGGCGCCATCGTCAAGGCCATCAAGGAGAAGGGCCTCTTCACGCTCGAGGACGTGCGCAAGCACACCAAGGCGTCGTCGTCGTGCGGGTCGTGCACCGGCCTCGTCGAGCAGCTGCTGATGGCGACCGCGGGCGGCGACTATTCCGCGCCCGCGACGCAGAAGGCGATGTGCGGCTGCACGGACCGCACCCACCAGGACGTGCGCGACGCGATTCGCGCGCAGCGGCTCCTGTCGATTCCCGAGGCGATGCGCTTCCTCGAATGGCGCACGCCCAACGGATGCGCGAGCTGCCGGCCCGCGATCAACTACTACCTCATCTCCACGTGGCCCAAGGAGGTCGTGGACGATCCGCAATCGCGCTTCATCAACGAGCGCGCGCACGCGAACATCCAGAAGGACGGCACCTATTCCGTCATTCCCCGCATGTGGGGCGGCGAGACGAATGCATCGGAGCTTCGGCGCATTGCCGACGTCGTCGACAAGTACGGTATCCGCACGGTGAAGGTCACGGGCGGCCAGCGCATCGACCTCCTCGGCGTGAGGAAAGCCGATCTGCCTGCCGTGTGGACGGACCTCGGCATGCCGTCCGGGCACGCCTACGCGAAGGCGCTGCGCACGGTGAAGACCTGCGTGGGCAGCGAGTGGTGCCGCTTCGGCACGCAGGATTCGACCGCGATGGGCAAGGCGCTCGAGCGCGCGCTGTGGCGCATGTACGCGCCGCACAAGGTGAAGCTCGCCGTATCCGGCTGTCCGCGCAACTGCGCCGAGTCGGGCATCAAGGACGTCGGCGTCATCGGCGTCGATTCCGGCTGGGAGATCTACGTCGGCGGCAACGGCGGCATCAAGACGGAAGTCGCGCAGTTCCTGGTCAAGGTGAGGACGGCGGACGAGGTGCTGGAATTTGCCGGGGCATTCCTCCAGCTGTACCGCGAGGAAGGCTGGTATCTCGAGCGCACCGTGCATTACGTCGCGCGCGTCGGGCTCGATCACGTCAAGAAGCGCGTTCTCGACGACGTGGAAGGGCGGCGCGCGCTGTACGAGCGCCTGCAGTTCGCGCTCGACGGCGAACCGGACCCCTGGCACGAGATTGCCAAGGCGCGCATCGACCTGCGGCAGTTCGAGGCGATCGCGCCATGAGCGTCGGCTTTTTCGCGCAAGCCCCTCACCCCGGCCCTCTCCCCGCGAGCGGGGAGAGGGTGCCCGACAGGGCGGGTGAGGGGTCGATGCGCAGACTCTGCGCGTTGAGCGAGATCCCCGTGCTCGGTGCGCGCGTGGTGGAGCGCGCGGATCATCCGGACGGCAACGTCGCCGTATTTCGCACCGCCGACGATCGCGTGTTCGCGGTGCTCGACCGCTGTCCGCACAAGGGTGGGCCGCTGTCGCAGGGCATCGTCTTCGGCGATCGCGTCGCGTGTCCGCTCCACAATTGGTCGATCGAGCTTGCGAGCGGCTGTGCGGTTGCCCCCGACGTGGGGTGTGCGCGCCGCTTTCCGGTGAAGGTCGACGACGGCATCGTCTACGTCGATCTCGACTGACGTGGACGAGACGCGAACGACGTGTCCGTATTGCGGCGTCGGCTGCGGCGTCGTGATCGAGCACGAGGACGGCCGCATCGCGGGCGTGCGTGGCGATGCGGATCACCCCGCCAACCGGGGCCTGCTGTGCAGCAAGGGACGCACGCTGCACCTGACCGCTTCGCCGCAGGCGATGTCCTCGCGCCTCCTTCGCCCCACGGTGCGCGGCGAGCGCGCCACCTGGGATGCCGCGCTCGACGAGGCCGCGGACCGATTCGCGCAATGCATCCGGGAGCATGGTCCGGACAGCGTCGCGTTCTATGTCTCGGGGCAGCTCCTCACCGAGGACTACTACGTGTTCAACAAGCTCGCGAAGGGCTTGATCGGCACCAACAACGTCGACACCAACTCGCGCCTGTGCATGTCGAGCGCGGTCGCCGGCTACAAGGCGACGCTCGGCAGCGACGCGCCGCCGGCGTGCTACGAGGACATCGATCAGGCGCAATGCCTCTTCATTGCAGGATCGAACACGGCGTGGGCGCATCCGATTCTCTACCGGCGCATCGAGGCCGCGCGCGCGCGCAATCCGTCGTTGCGCACGATCGTCGTCGACCCGCGCCGCACGGCCACGGCGGCCGAGGCCGATCTCCATCTGCAGATCGAGCCGGGCACCGACGTCGCGCTGTTCCACGGCATGCTTCACGTCATGCTGTGGGAAGAGCTCGTCGACCGTGACTTCATGGCACGGCACACCGAAGGCTTCGAGGCGCTGCGCGACGTCGCTCGCGAGTACACGCCGAAGGTCGTCGCGCAAACGTGCGGGGTCCCGGAGGACGACGTATTGACGGCCGCGCGGTGGTTCGCGCAAGGCCCCACGCTGTCGCTGTATTGCCAGGGCCTCAATCAATCGTCGTCGGGGACCGCGAAGAACGCGGCGCTCGTCAACCTCCACCTTGCGACCGGTCAGATCGGTCGCGAGGGCGCGGGTCCCTTCTCGCTGACCGGGCAGCCGAACGCGATGGGCGGCCGCGAGGTGGGCGGGCTCGCCAACCTGCTGTCGGCGCATCGGGACCTCGCCGATCCCGTGCATCGCGCGGAGGTCGCCGCGCTCTGGGGCGTGGACGACGTTCCCGAAACTCCGGGCCTGACCGCCGTCGATCTCTTCGACGCGCTCGCCGAAGGCCGCGTGAAGATGGTGTGGATCGCGTGCACGAATCCGGCGCAATCGATGCCGGACCAGGCGACGGTGCGCAAGGGCCTCGCGCGCGCCGACCTCGTGGTCCTGCAGGAGGCGTACGCCGGCACCGAGACGTCTCCCTTCGCGCATATCGAGCTTCCCGCGACGTCGTGGGGAGAGAAGGAAGGCACCGTCACCAATTCCGAGCGCCGCATCTCCCGCGTACGCGCGGCTGTGCGTGCGCCGGGCGAGGCGCGCGCCGACTGGCTGATCGCCACCGACTTTGCGCGGCGTCTCGAGGCGCGGCTGCGGCCCGGCGTGCCGTCGCTCTTTCCGTACGGGTCGGCCTCGCAGGTGTTCGACGAGCACGTGCGCACGACGCGCGGCCGTGACCTCGACATCACCGGGCTGTCGCATGCGAAGCTGGACGCACTCGGACCGCAGCAATGGCCTTGCCCGGAGGGCGAGACGAGCGGCACGGCGCGTCTGTACACGGATTTCCGATTCGCGACCCCGAGCGGGCGTGCGCAATTTCACGCCGCGAAGTACGCGCCCGTCGCCGAGCGCGTCGACGCGCGGTATCCGTTCCGCTTGAACACGGGCCGCTTGCGCGACCAATGGCACGCGATGTCGCGCACCGGCACGGTGCCCTCGCTGTTCGCGCACGCAGGCGAGCCGGCGGTCGAGCTTCACCCCGCCGATGCGGCTCGCCGCGGCTTCGCCGAGGGCGATCTCGTGCGCGTCGAATCGCGTCGCGGCAGCGTCGTCGTGCCCGTCGCGATCAGCGACGCGGGACGACCCGGCACTGCCTTTCTTCCGATGCACTGGGGCGACGCTACGCTCGGCGGACGCGACAGCGCGGGCGTGAATGCGGTCACTGCGAAGGCCTATTGCGCCGTGTCGCGGCAGCCCGAGCTCAAGCACGCCGCCGTGCGCATCGTGAAGGCGGAGCTGCCCTGGCGGCTCGCTGCGTTTGCGCGCGGCGAAGATCTCGTTGCGATGCGCCACGCGCTGCGCGATCACGCGCGCGCTTTCGACTTCGCGATCGCGGTCTTGCAGGATGGTGCACATGCCGGCGTCGTGCTGCGCGCCGCGAATGCCGTGGCCGTGCCGCTTGACGTGATCGCCGCGATCGATGCGATCCTCGGTCTGGACGCGCCCGACGCCCTTCGTTACGACGATGGCAGGCGAGGCGTGGGCCGTCGCTTTCGCCTGGTCGACGGCCAGCTCGTCGCGGTGCGGCTTGCGGGCGACGCGACCGGCGAAACCTGGCTCCGCGAATGGCTCGCGACCGGGATCGACGTCGGCGCGCTCCGCACGTCGCTGATGGTGCCGCGCGCGGCACCGCCGCTTGCGATGCCCGCGCGCTCGCGCGTCGTGTGCAGCTGCCATGGCGTGACGGAATCGGCGATCGCCGCGTGCGCGAGCGGGTTCGAGCCCGTGCACGCGCTCGCCCGCGTGCAGGACGCGCTGCGCTGCGGCACCGGATGCGGATCGTGCGTGCCGGAAGTGCGGCAGATCGTCGCGCGTGCGATCAGGCAGGCCGCATGAAGACGGGCCGCGTTGCGCTCGTGGGCGCAGGACCCGGCGATCCCGACTTGCTGACGCTGAAGGCGGTCCGCGCGCTCGCGCGGGCAGATGTCGTGCTGCACGACGATCTCGTCGCCGACGCGGTTCTCGATTTCATCGGTCCCGCCGCGCGCGTGATCGCCGTCGGCAAGCGCGGAGGATGCGCGTCGACGCCGCAGGCGTTCATCGAGCAGCTCATGATCCGGGAGGCGCGCGCAGGACACTTCGTCGTGCGGCTCAAGGGCGGCGACCCGTTCGTCTTCGGCCGCGGGGGCGAAGAGATAATCGCGTTGCGCAACGCGGGCATCGAGGTCGAAATCGTCCCGGGCATCACGTCGGGTCTCGCGGCGCCGGCCGCCTTTGGCGTGCCCGTCACGCATCGTGGGCTCGCGCATGGCGTCGCGCTGGTGACGGCGCATGCCGCCGATGGCGGCGCCGAGCCCGACTGGCGCCTGCTTGCCGCGTCGCAGCTCACGCTCGTCGTCTACATGGGGATGCAGCGGATCGCGGACTTGCGCGACAAGCTGCTCGCTGCGGGGCAGTCCGCGCGCAGACCGGTGTTGGTCGTCGCGAACGCAACGCGCGACGACCAGCAGTCGTTACGCACGACGCTCGGCCGCATGGCGGAGGATGCGACGTCCGCGGGTCTTCGCAGTCCCGCGATCATCGTGATCGGCGACGTCGCCGCGATGGCGGATCAGGCAGGTGCGGCCGCAACCGCAGGCGCCGAGACCCAGGTGCCGTGCAGCACGTCGAGCAGCGCACGGATCACGGGGTCGTCCTCGCGCTGGCGCAGGTAGAGGAACTTGAGCGTCGTTTCGAGGCGCACCTTGTTCCAGAGCGCGATCTCGCCGGCGGCAGCCGCTTCCAGGGCGGCGTCCTCGCGCATGAGCGCGACGCCGCCGCCCGCATTGACGAGCGAGCGCATCACCGCTTCGTTGTCGGCCTCGACGCGAATCACCGGCGAGCTGCCGCGCTTGGCGAACAGGTCCTCGGCGAGCGAGCGCAGCGTGCTGACGGTCGGCGCGAGGATCCACGGCATCTGCACCAGCTCCTCCCACGACGCGTGGCGCAGCCGGTCGCCCCAGGGCGCGGGCCCGACGATGCGATAGGCGTAGTCGAGCAGCGGCACGCACGTGACGTCGGGGTGCTCCACGCTTCCGTAATAGAAGCTCGCGTCGAGCTCGCCATCGCGGACCTTCTCGAACGCGATGCCGCTCACCTCGTGATGGATCTCGACCTCGAGAAGCGGATGGCTCTCCATCGCCCTGGCGAGGAACTCGCCGATTCTCGTGAAGCCGGGATCGGAGACGGTGCCGACGCGCGCGCGGCCGACGATCTGGCCCTGCAGGCCCTTGGCGCGCATGCGCAACGCCTGCGCGGCGTCGAGCACCTTTTCCGCGGCCGGCAAGAGCTTGCGGCCGGCGGAGGTCAGCACCATGCCGCTCGAGACGCGCTCGAATAGCGAGACGCCGAGCTCGTCCTCGAGCGCCTTGATCTGCGCGCTGACCGCTGGCTGGCTCACGTGAAGGCGCTCGGCGGCGCGCGTCAGGTGGCCCAACTCGGCGACCGCGGCGAAGCTTCGAAGCTGGTAGAGCTCCATGTGCCTGTTTCCGTGGGACCTCTCCGTAAGGGCTTATGGTACCACGAATGTTGCGCTGCATCAAACGGTTAGACGATCATCGATGATACCGATGCCGTTGATCCGTAACTGTGATTTGCCGCTGACGAGCTGACTCCCTATCTTGTGTTTGTGCGTCGCACCATCGATGCGCGACCCGTACCCACAAGGTCCAGGAGACACGACATGAGAAATCCACCTTTCGCCGACAGGAGCCTGCTCGGCACGTGCATTCAACTCGCCCACGCCACGTTCTTCGAGGCGTTGCCGGCCAATATCGAGCGGCGCGCGCCGGTGGCGCCCGCGGTGCTCGCCCCCAAGCGTGCCCGACAGCCCAGGCGCCGTTGCAACGGGGTCTCGAGGCGATCGACCACTGGTTCCACCGCCAGCGCCTCGCGTCGCGCGAGAAGTACCTGTCGCAGGCGCAGAACGTCTTCGATCTCGAAGCGCGCATGCGCGACCTCGAGCGCCGGCCTTATTACTAGACGTCAGATGCGGAGCGCGCCGCCGTACCCGGTGAGCTCGAGGTATCCGCGACCGGCTGCGCGCGAATCGCGCATCGCGCGCACGGCGCCTTCCCAGTAGATCGTGCCGACGCTCGCGCGCGAATCGAGCTCCTGGTCGTCCATCAGCGGAACGAGATCGTAAGTTGCATCGGCGACGTCGAGCCGCATCGCGACGGGATACTCGACGTTGGTGCGCGGTGAGCGCCACCGTCGCTGCGGCGTGAATCGCACCTCGTCGCGCGCGAGGATGCGGACGCTGCCGTCGGCGCTCTGCCGCGCGCCGCCGGCCCAGTACGCGCCGCCGTCGCCGCCTCGAATGACGAAGGCCATCAGCGCCGATCCGTCGTCGAAGTTGATGCCCGTCCAGTCCCAGCCGCGCGCATCGCTGCCGAGGTACTCGCTCGACCACTCGTGATCGAGCCATGCGACGCCCCGCACGTCGAGCGTCTCGTTGCCGATGGTCACCGTGCCGCGCGTCGCGAGCTGCGGCCGGCTGTAGTAGAAGCTCGCTTGCGCGTCGCGCGGTCCCTTGCGGCTCACGCCTTGCTCGCCTTGCAGCAGCAACCGCGCGCCGGGGGCGAACGCGAGATCGAGAGCGAAGTCGCGTGCGACGATGCGCGTCGCGTACCGGTCGTCGGCGCCAAGACGCAGCGACCAGTCGCCGATCGCCACGTCCGTCGTGCCCTGCGATGCCTGGGCAAGCCCGAAGCCGGCGCGCGCGGCGCGCTCGTCCCGGCGCAACCTGCCGACCGCGGGATCGGCGATCGCGGCGTGTGCGAAGAGAAGCTCCGTCGGTGCAAACCTGCTCGCGCTTTCCTCGGCGACGCCGGGCCGCGTGCGGAAGAACGTGACCTGCACACCGAACTCGCGCTCGCGTGCGTCGCGCAGCCAGCCGGTGACGTACCACCACTCGGTGCGGAACGCGGGATGGCTTCCGTGATCGCGCGGAAACGCAAGCGCATGCCCGCGCTCGACCGCGGGATAACGCACGTCGGCCTCGGCGCGCGCAGCGACGAGCGCGCTCATCGCAAGGAATCGTCGGCGATCCATCACCAATCCTCGCGCACCGCGCGCACGACGTCGCCGCTCATGGCCTGGCGTGCGCTCGCGACCGTGGTCGCCACGGCGGCCACGAGCAGGACGGCGGTGAGGCCCGCGAGCGAGATCCACGGCACGTGAAGCTCCATGCCCCAGTGAAACGACTGGCGGTTCACGACGTGCACGAGGATGACGCTCATCACGAAGCCGAGCGCAAGGCCTATCGCAAGGCCGATCGCGCTGACGAGCAGGCCCTCGGTCGCGAGCATCGCTGCGATCTGCCGGCGCGTCATGCCGAGATGGCGCAGCATGCCGAACTCGCGGCGCCGGGCGAGCACCAGGGCGCCGAAGGACGACGACAGGCCCGTAAGTCCGATGATGACCGCAACGCCCAGCAGCGCATACGTCACCGCGAACGTCCGGTCGAAGATGCGAAGCGAAAGAGACCGGATTTCGCCTGGTGTGGCGAGCGTCAGGCGGTCGGCGCCGGCGATGCGCTGCGTCGATGCGCTCGCGCAGCTGCGCGACGCTCGTGTCCTGCGCGAGCCACACCGCGACGTCGGTCGCCTTGTCGTCGCCCGTCATCGCGACGTAGGCAGGCCGCGCGATCACGATCGCGCCCTGTTGCCGCGCATAGTCACGCCAGATGCCTGCAATCACGAACGTGCGAACCGCCGAGCCGACCGGAACGTCGAGGCGCTCTCCCGGATGCAGGCCCATGAGATCGGCCAGCGCTTCGCTCACCCACGCGGGCGGCGGATCGCCGATTTTCGCGACGTGCGACTCGCCGACGAGAGGCAGCGCGGATCCCGGGTCGTCGGTCGGGAGATCGCGCGCGAGCAGCGCGACCCGCGGCCGCGCGGGATCGAGCAGCACGTTTTGCGCGCGCAGGAACGCGATGCGTGCGATGCCCGGGATCGCCGCGATCGCGCGCTGCTCGCCGGGCGTGAGGAACGCAGTGTCGCCTGCGCTGCCTGCGCGCAGGTACACGTCGGCCGGGAGCACGCGCACGAGCCACTCGTCGAGCGACTGGCGGAACGAGGCGACCATGATCGCCATCGACACCATGAGCGACACGCTCGCGACGATCGTCGCGAGGCTCACGCCCGCCTGTCCCGGCGCGCCGCGCAGTTGCGCGACCGCGAGCGACGTCGGCACCGAGCGCCCGCCGTGCACGCGCGCGAGCGACACCGAAGCGATCCGCGGCAGCAGCAGGAGCGTGCCGATCAGCAGGAGCGCGATGGACACGTAACCGAATACCGGCAGGCCCGCGACGGGTGGAAGCATCGTCATCACGACGCCGACGGCGACCATCGCAAGGCCCGGCCACGCCGATCGCAGCCGGGTGAACGCTTCCTGCTCGTCGCCCGCCTTCAGCGCAGCCGCCGGGCGCGCGCGCGCCGCTTCCCGGGCAGGCGCGAGGCTTCCCAGCGCGGCAACCGCGATGCCTGCGGCCACGAACGCGCATGCGGCGAACGGATCGACCACGATCGTCGGCGCAACGCCGCGAAAGTAGCCGGCGCCCAGGTCCGCGCCGATCACCCGCAGCACCGCATAGGCGATCGCGTATCCGGCTGCAATGCCGAGAGCAGCGCCCGCGCATCCGGCCAGCGCACCCTCGACGACGAGCCATCGCGCGAGCGCCGCGCGTGTCATGCCGAGCGTGCGCAGCAGAGCGAAATACGGTCGCCGCCGAACCACGGACAGTGCCTGCGTGGAGAACACGAGCAAGGCGCCGGTGAACAGCGCGACCAGCGCGAGCACGTTGAGATTGACGCGGTAGGCGCGCGACATCGTCGTCGTCGTCGCTGCGTTTTCCGGCGGCGGCGCGACCGAGACGCCGGGCGGCAGCATCGATGCGATGCGCGCGCGCACGGCTCCTATGGACGCGCCGGGCCGGACGCGAAGATCGATGCGCGACAGCGCGCCGCCGCGCGCGAAGCGGTCCTGCGCAGCGGCGATGTCCATCACGGCGTACCGTTCGCCGGTCGACGCTTCGGCCAGTCCCGCGACGGCGAGCACGACACCTTGCAGCCCCGACTGCACGCGCAACGTTCCCCCTTCGCCGACGCCAAGCCACGAGGAGGCTGCCGGCGTCAGGAACACCGTACCCGGACGCAGTACGTCGAGCGCCTCGCGCGCCGTCGGCACGAGAGCCGGCGTGACTGCCGCCGCGCGAAACGCGTCCACGCCGTAGATGCGCAACGCCTCGTCGCGTCCCTCGATGCGCGCGTCGACCTCGACCACCGGGCTCGCGATGGCCACGTCCGCATCGCGCGCCACGCGTGGATACACGTTCTCGTCGAAGCCCGCGCGCGGTCCGCGTATCTCGAGATCCGCGGATCCCGACAGCGTCTTCATGGCGCCCTCGAACTCGCCGACCGCGGACGCGTTGACGAGCGCGACGGCGAATCCAAGCGCGACGCCGAGCGCGATCGCCAGCACCGACAGCGCGAGACGTCCCCGGCTGCGGCCGAGGGCGCCGCCCAGCACGGCGCGCGCAACGACGTTCACGCGGCGTCCACCAGGCCGGTGCTCGTCAGTGTCAACGCGCGATCGGCGAGCGCCGCAGCGGCGCGCGAGTGCGTCACGAGGACGCCGGCTGCGCCTTCGCTTCGAATGCGCTCGCGCAGGAGCTCGATCACGCCGGCAGCGGAGGTGGGGTCGAGGTTGCCCGTCGGCTCGTCGGCGAGCACGACCGACGGACGATGCACGAGCGCGCGCGCGATCGCGACGCGCTGCAACTCGCCGCCCGACAGCTCGCGCGGCATGCCGGCGCCGCGATCGCCGAGGCCCACGGCGTCGAGCATGGCCGCGACGCGACTGTCGATCTCGGGCGAGGCGCGGCCGAGCAGTGCGAGCGGCAGGGCCACGTTCTGCGAGACCGTGAGATAGGGCAGCACGTGGAAGGCCTGGAACACGAAGCCGATGTGCCGGCGGCGCAGCACCGTCAGCGCGTCGTCGTCGAGAGGCGCGAGGTCGTGCCCCCCGATCGCGACCGTTCCCGCATCGGGGCGGTCGAGCCCGGCAATGATGTTCAGCAGTGTCGACTTGCCGGCGCCCGACTCGCCGAGAATCGCGACCAGCTCGCCGGCCGCGATTGAAAGTGCGACATCGCGGAACACGACGCGCGGGCGAGGGCCCGCGAACGACTTGGCGACGCTGCGAAGCTCGATCAACGTCCCGGGCGAGCGATCTCCGCGATGGCCGCCCTGTAGTCGTCCTCGAGCTTCGCGGGCGAATCGGCTTCGATGCGCAAGTCGTTGACCAGGCCGTCGGAGATGCCGTAGACCCAGCCGTGCAGCGTGAGCGGCTGCGCGCGCTGCCACGCGTCCTGCACGATCGTCGTGCGCGCGACGTGGTGCACCTGCTCCACCACGTTGAGCTCGCATAGCCGGTCCACGCGCGCGTGCTCGTCGAGAGGACCGAGGAGCGCTGCGTGCCGTTCCGCGACGTCCTGCACGTGGCGCAGCCAGTTGTCGATGAGGCCGAGAGGCTTGTGCGCGAGCGCGGCGCGGATGCCGCCGCAGCCGTAATGTCCGACCACGATCACGTGCTCGACGTGCAGCACGTCGACGGCGTACTGCAGCACCGACAGGCAGTTGAGGTCGGTGTGCACGACGACGTTGGCCACGTTGCGATGGACGAAGAGCTCGCCCGGCAGGAGGTCGACGATCTCGTTCGCCGGCACGCGGCTGTCCGAGCACCCGATCCACAGGTACTTGGGACTCTGCTGGGCGGCCAGCCGCTGGAAGAAGTCCGGCTGCTGCGCATGGATGTCGCGCGACCAGCGGCGGTTGCGATCGAGGAGGTGCTCGAGGGAGGACATGGCGGAATGATAGCGGACAGGTCGCCGTGGCCAGAATTACGCGCCGCAACAAGGACTTAGCGCACCATAACCGGGACGGATGCCTATGATTCGAAAGGACAATTGGCAATGCGGGGAGTGGAGTCCTATCTTGCCATTGTGCGGTGCAGCAGTCACGCGCCGCCAGCCAGCAAGGAGAAGTCATGCAAAACGTCAATGTTATCCAGCTTTATGAAGCCGGCCTTCGTGGCCGCCCCGTCCCGCGCATCAAGCCGGGCGACCTCGGGGACCCGTACGGCAAGTCGCCGTGGCAGCGCGCCGCCACGCTCTGGTCGACGATCGTCGACCTCGTGCGCGAAACGCGCGAGATGGAATCGCGCCTGCTCGGGCGTACCACCTTCCGCCACTTCGACTAGAGGTAGCGCAGCACGAGCCCGGCCAGGCCGCACGCGGCGATGACCGGGATGACGCCGGCCTTCGCGCGGAACAGCGCGAAGGTTGCGGCGACGAATATCGCCAGGGCGGCGAGATCGATGCCGCCCGTGGCACCGCGCGGCCACAGCACGTGCCACGCGAAGAACGCGGCCAGGTTCACGATCACGCCGACCACCGCCGCGGTGATCGCAGTCAGCGGCGCCGTGAATGCGAGCCTGCCGTGCGTGCCCTCGACGAGCGGGCCGCCGGCGAGGATGAAGAGAAACGACGGCAGGAACGTGAAGAACGTGGCCACCGTCGCGCCGGCAACGCCCGCCGCCGGCGGCGCCGACCCGGCGAGCGCCTGCGTCCATGCGCCCACGAACCCGACGAACGCCACGACCATGATGAGCGGTCCGGGCGTGCTTTCGCCGAGCGCGAGGCCGTCGATCATCTGCGTCGGCGTGAGCCACTGGTAGCTCTCGACGGCGCCCTGGTACACGTACGGAAGCACGGCATACGCGCCGCCGAACGTCAGCAGCGCCGCCTTCGTGAAGAACCAGCCCATCTGCGTGAGCGTGGCGGTCCATCCGTACGCGAACGCCAGCGCGCCGAGTGCGATGGCGAAGATGGCAAGGAACGCGGCGACGATCGCGGCCAGGCGCCTTGGGCTCCAGCGCGCGTACGACGGCAACGGCGTCGCGTCGTCGATGACCGCGGGTGCATGCTGCTTCGACTGGGCCGTGTGCGCCGCGCCGAGCCGAAACGACGCGGGCCACACGCGCCCGCCGACGACGCCGAGGAGGCCCGCCGCCGATCACGATGAGAGGAAAGGGCACCGACCACGCGAAGATCGCGACGAAGGCTGCGGCCGCGATCAACCACAGCGACGCGTGCTTCAGCGTGCGCGAGCCGATGCGCCATGCCGCGTGCAGCACGAGTGCCACGACCGCTGGCTTCACGCCGTACAGCACGCCCGCAACGATCGCGACGTCTCCATACGCCATGTAAAGCCACGAGAGTGCCACCAGGATCGCGAGCGAGGGCAGGACGAACAGCCCGCCAGCCACGATGCCGCCCCATGTGCCATGCATGCGCCAGCCGATGTACGTCGCGAGCTGCTGGGCCTCCGGTCCCGGCAGCACCATGCAGTAGTTGAGCGCGTGCAGGAAGCGCGACTCCGAGATCCAGCGCCGGTCGTCGACGAGCTCGCGATGCATGATGGCGATCTGTCCGGCAGGTCCTCCGAAGCTGATGAATCCGAGGCGCAGCCAGTAACGGAAGGCTTCGGCCCTGGTCGGCGCGCGCGGCGCCTCGCTCAGATCAACCCTTCGAGCAGCTGCACGTCGACGATCTCGCCCGCCGGCACATTGCCGGTGCCTCGTATCGAGGACGATGAAGCAGTTGGCCTGCGACATCGACGAAAGAATGCCCGAGCCCTGGTCGCCGGTCGGCCGCACGTCCCAGCCGCCGTTCGCGCCGGGCGCGAGCACGCCGCGCTGGAACTCGGTGCGGCCCGCCATCTTGCTGATAGGAGCCGCGAGCGTCGCCTTGAACGTCGGCATCGGTGCGATCTCGCTTCGCCCTTGCAGGACGAGCAGGGCATCGCGCACGAATTGATAGAACGTCACCATGACTGCGACCGGGTTGCCGGGCAGTCCGAAAAAGTGCGCGCCTGCGATCCTTCCGTACGCGAGCGGCCGTCCCGGCTTCATCGCGATCTTCCAGAACAGCACTTCGCCCAGCTTGTCGAGCAGCTGCTTCACGTAGTCGGCTTCGCCGACCGACACGCCGCCGGAGGTGATGACGACGTCCGCGTTCGCCGCCGCCGTCGCGAACGCTTCCTCCAGTGCATCGGGCACGTCGGGCACCACGCCCATGTCCAGCGCGTCGCACGAAAGCCGCGACAGCATCCCGAGCAGCGTGTAGCGATTGCTGTCGTAGATCTCGCCCGGCCCGAGCGTCGTGCCGATCGAGCGCAGCTCGTCGCCCGTGGAGAAGAACGCGACGCGCAGCCGCCGAAAGACGGTGACCTCGTTGATGCCGAGCGACGCGATCATGCCGAGCTCGGCGGGGCGGATCGGCTGGCCGCGGCGGAGCACGACCTGCCCGCGCCTGATGTCCTCGCCCGCGAAGCGCCGGTTCTGTCCCGCCTTGCGCACCGCACCGGCGGCGATGCGCACGCGACCGTCGAGCTCGCTCGCGCGCTCCTGCATCACCACCGTGTCCGCATTCGCAGGCATCACGCCGCCTGTGAAGATGCGCACGGTCTCGCCGGGACCGATGGCGCTCGACGACGGCTTGCCCGCGAACGATTCACCGACGCGCCGAAGCTCGGTATCGCCGCTTGCGGCAAGGTCGGCGAATCGCACGGCCCACCCGTCCATTGCGGAGTTGTCGTGACCCGGCACCGCGATGGGCGACGTCAGGTCCTCGGCGATGACGCGATCGAGCGCCTGGCGAATGTGCATGCGCTCGGTTCCCGTGACCGGCGTCAGGAACTGGCGGATCAGCGCACGCGCGCGGTCCACCGGCATCGAGTTCGGGTCGTAGTCGTCCGCGCAGGAAATCTCACGCAGGGTTGGGGGAGCTGTCATGGCGGGCCTTCGCCTCGTCGAACCGCGATTTTAGTGCGAGCGCAGGCGCTTCGAGCGCATGCCAGGACAATGCCGCGACCGCGAGGCCGAGCGGGAGCGAGCACGCGAAGAGCCCGGCCGGCTCGAGCGACGGCAACTGCTGCATCAACGTCTGCTGCAGCGGGAACGAATAGACATACAAGCCGTACGAATAGTCGCCGACGCGGTTGAACCCGTGCCATTGCAGTCGCGGGTGATAGGCGACGACCAGCACGACGTACGCGAGGAGCGGTGCGAACAGGAGGCCGCGCGGAAGGCCCGCGGGATTCCACGCGACGAGCGCGAGTGCGGCCGCAGCGCCGGCCAGCGATATCGGCACGCTCGCGCGCCACACGCAGGCGAGCGAGCCGAGCGCGAAGAGCAGCGCGAGCTCGCGCACCACCTTGTCGTTGGGCGACAGCGGAAACCATTCGGGGCGCCACGCGAATGCCGCCACGAGCGTGGCGAGGACGACGAGCGCCGCGCCGCGCCGCGCGAGGATGCCGACGAAGCCTGCGACCAGCAGGACGACGTACAGGCGAAGCTCGATCGGCAACGTCCACAACGATCCGTTGACGTCGTGCGGAAAGGGATTCGTGGGAAACGCGCCGGGCAGGCGATAGACGACTTCCCATCCGAGCGCGACGCGCCACGCGTAGTCGATCGTCTGTGGATCCGCGAGGAACTGCGGCCACGCAAGCGAGCTCGAAATTCCCGCGAGCAGGATGGTGACGAGCGTCGCCGCGACGAGTGCGGGATAGATGCGCAACACGCGCGCGGCCACGAACGGCCCCACCGATCGACGCGAGAGCCAGCTTTGCGTCACGAGGAATCCGGAAACCACGAAGAAGATCTTGACGCCGAGCGCGCCGAAATTCGTCTCCGGCATGACGCGCCACAGCGGCTCCTGGGTCCACCGGCCGGTCAGCGCGAAGCTGTGGAACAGGACCACGAACGACGCGGCGACGAGGCGGATCAGCTGGAAGTTGTTGTCGCGCCCGTGCGCGAGGTCGCCGAGCCGGAAGGTAGTCACGCGGGTCTTGCAGCCGCGGCCAGCTCGTCGGGCGTATTGATGTTGCGGAATGCCTGCTCGCAGTCGTCGAACTGCACCGCGGCGACGCGAAGCGTCGCGTACCACGCGTCGATCTTGCGTCCGCCTTGCTCGAGAAAGGCGGACAGGTGCGGGAGCACTGCGCGCTCGACGAGCGCGAACACGGGATGCGCCTGCGCAAAGGTGTGCGCGACGGCCAGCTGCGCGCCCGCGCGCTCGAGCCCTTCGGCGAGCCGCGATACGAGATCGAGCGGAAGGAACGGCGAGTCGCAGGGCGACGTGACGACGTACGGCGTCAACGCGGCAGACAGGCCCGCGTGCAGTCCGGCGAGGGGGCCCGCGAACCCGCCGATCGTGTCGCTGACGACCGGGTAGCCGAGTGCCGCGTAACGCTCGACGTTCTGGTTGGCGTTGATCACGATGGCGCCGACCTGCTTCGTGAGGCGCTCGATGACGTGCGCCACCATCGGCCGCCCGTCGAGCAGCACGAGGCCCTTGTCGACACCCCCCATGCGCCGGCCCATGCCCCCTGCGAGCACCAGGCCGGTCACGTCCAGGATGTTCACGCTGGAGGATCCTTGAGCGGCGGCAGCCAGCTTACGTGCTCTTCGTAGAACGAGTGCCCCGACGGCGCGCGGTCGACCGGCTCGTCGAAGGCGGCGAGCACGATGTGCGTCTCGCCGGGCCACTTCGCCGATTCGAAGAACATCTTGGTGCCGCAGCGCTTGCAAAATCGGCGAAACGTCTGTGCAGACGACTCGTGCGTGGCGAGGTCCTGCGCGCCCTGCGTGACGCGCACTTGCGGCGACGGAAATCCGGCCCACGTGACGAACGCCGCGCCGTGCGCGCGGCGGCAGCTTTCGCAATGGCAATGTGCGACGAAGCGCGACGGAAAATCCGCCTCGAAGCGGACGGTCCCGCAATGACACTTGCCGGTCGCCATCATCGCGTGAAGCGCTCGACGCCCGTGAACAGCAGGTAGTGCTTGTTCACGGCGCGCCCGATCATCGTGAGCCCGACCTTCTGCGCGATCTCGTAACCCATCTGCGTAAGCCCCGAGCGCGAGACGAGGAACGGGATGCCCATCTGCGCGGCCTTGATCACCATCTCGGACGTGAGGCGGCCCGTCGTGTAGAAGATCTTGTCGCCGCCGTCGAGCCGGTCGAGCCACATGCGTCCGGCGATGGCGTCGACCGCGTTGTGGCGGCCCACGTCCTCCACGAACATCAGGATCCGCGACGACGAAGGCTCGTTGGTCGCGAGCGCGCAGCCGTGCACGGCGCCCGCCTGCTTGTAGATCGTCTCGTGCACGCGCACGCGGTCGAGCAGGTCGTACAGCGTCGCCTGCGAGAGCGTCGCGCCGGCAGGGAGCCTGACGCTGTCGATCTCGTCCATCAGGTCGCCGAACACCGTGCCCTGTCCGCACCCCGTGGTCTTGGTGCGCCTCGCTGTCTTCGCCTCGAGATCGGCGAGCCCGTTGCGCGTGTTGATCGCGCACGCGTTGCACTCCCAGTCGACCTGCACGGACACGATGTCCTCGATCGAATGGACGAGGCGCTGGTTGCGCAGGTAGCCGATGGCCAGCGCCTCGGGTGCGCCCCCGAGCGTCATCAGCGTCAGCAGCTCCTGCTTGTCGACGTACAGCGTGAGCGGATGCTCGCCGGCGACGGGCACGTCGTGCGCCTCGCCCTTCTCGTCGATCGACGGGACGTTGAACGTCGCCGGGCGCGCCGCGTCGGTCAGCACCGGACGATAGGGAACGTTCGGTGCGTTCACCTAGCCGCCTATGTAGCTCATCTCGACCTTGCTTTCCCGCGACGTGTTCTCCGTGCGGATCTCCGAATAGCGATCGCCGCGCTGGCGCCAGATCGCGGCGACGGCGCGCTGCAACGCCCCGTCGTCGCCGCCGCTGCGGATCACCTCGCGCAGGTCGAAGCCCTCGTTCGCGAACAGGCACGTGTACAGCTTGCCCTCGGTCGACAGCCGCGCGCGCGTGCAGTCGCGGCAGAACGCCTGCGTCACCGACGCGATCACGCCGATCTCGCCGCCGCCGTCCGCGTACGCCCAGCGCTCCGCCACCTCGCCGCGGTAATTCGGGTCGGCGTCCACGAGCGGCATGGCGGCGTCGATGCGCGACACGATCTCGCTCGCCGGCACGACGTCGTCCATGCGCCAGCCGTTGGTCGCGCCGACGTCCATGTACTCGATGAAGCGCACGATGTGGCCGGTGCCGCGGAACCGCGCAGCCATCGGGACGATCGACGCCTCGTTCATGCCGCGCTTGACGACCATGTTGATCTTGAGCGGCGCGAGCCCGGCATCCGCCGCGGCGTCGATCCCCTCGAGGACCTTGTCCACGGGAAAGTCGACGTCGTTCATCGCACGGAAGGTCGCATCGTCGAGCGAGTCGAGGCTCACCGTCACGCGCGACAAGCCCGCGGCGCGCAAGTCGCGCGCCTTTCGGGCGAGGAGGGCGCCGTTGGTGGTGAGCGTGATGTCGAGGTCGTCGCCCAATGCGCGCAGCATCTCGACCAGGCGCTCGATCTTGCGCCGGAGCAGCGGCTCGCCGCCGGTCAGCCGGAGCTTGCGCACGCCGAGTCCGACGAACACGCGGGCCACCCGCGTGATCTCCTCGAACGTGAGCAGCGCGTCGTGCGGCAGGAACGGATAGTCGCGGCCGAAGACGTCCTTGGGCATGCAGTAGACGCAGCGGAAGTTGCAGCGGTCGGTCACCGAGATGCGAAGATCCGCAAGCGGCCGCGACCGCGTATCCACCACCGGCCCGCGGTGCCATCGGCGAGGCGATGGCGCGGCGGACGAGCTGCCCCCGCGCGTCCCGAACGTCGGTCAATGGAATGAACGTGGCCATTTCGCTGTCTACCTCTCGAAATCTTAGCAGAGCGTGGGGTGTATCATCCGCGCGCACTCGCTGTCGCAGCGCAGACGAAGACCATGTTGCCAGAGTATTTTTCCGTCGAGGTCGTCATGGAGCGCATCGCGCTCCACAACCGTTGGACGACCGAGCAATGGAGACCCGCGTCCGTCGATGCCGTGGCGCCAGGTCGGGCGACGGCGTCAGGCCCGTCGTGCATCGAGGACACTCCCGAACGTTCGCGATGGCGCTTCGCGGGCCGCGAGGTCGAGCTCCATCCCACGGAAGCGGAAGGGTACTTTCTCAACGTCACCTCGGAGACGCCGGCGGTGTTCGTGATGTGGCGCATGCGGGAGGACGACGCCCTGCCGGCCGCCGAGCCCTTCATCGTCACGCTGAGCTACAACGAAGCGGGCCGTTTCATGGACGGGGGCGAGCGGGTCGATACGGTGCCCATGCCTGCGGTGATCCGTGACTGGCTCGCAGCTTATGTCGCCGTGCACTACAAGCCCGAGCCCAAGAAGAAGCACAAGCGCAACGACCCGTTCAAGGACGGCGCCTTTCGCCGGGGATCGTGATGGCGGACGACAACTTCCTGCATCGGTGGTCGCGCCGCAAGCACGCGTCGGCCCGGACCGTGACGGCACCTGCCGAGCCGCAGCCTGTGGCCGCCCCAGCCGTCGTGCCGGCAGCATCGGTGGCGCCGGCGCCGGTCGAGGCCGAGCCGCTGCCGCCGGTCGAGTCGCTCTCGCTCGCGTCGGACTTCAAGCCCTTCCTTGCGGAGAAGGTCGACGAGGCGGTCAAGCGCGCCGCGCTGCGCAAGCTCTTCACCGATCCCCACTTCAACGTCATGGACGGGCTCGATACTTACATCGACGACTACTCCAAAGCCGACCCGCTGCCCGAGGGCCTGCTCGACAAGCTCGCGAACGTCTACCGGACGCTCGACGACAAGGACCCGGCAGCGGAGCCGGCGCCCGCGGACACGACGGTTGCGACTGCGCAACCACCGGCCGAACCAACCACAGGGTCGACCGACCCCATCAACGATCAAGGTGACACGACGGATGAGCGCCGCGGATAAGACCATTCTCGTCTGCGACTGCAATCGCACGATGCCGCTCGACGGCGCGGCGCTGGCGCGCGCGCTCGCGCTGCCCTCGCCGTTGCCCGTGCATTCGATGATGTGCCAGCGCGAGCTCGCGCAATATTCGCAGGCGGCGCAGGGCAATCTCGTCGTGGCGTGCACCCAGGAGCAGCGGCTTCTCGGGGAAGCTGCGGAAGAGGGCGGGCGCGCGCAGGAGATTCGCTTCGTGAACATCCGCGAGACCGCGGGTTGGTCTGCCGATGCGCGCGCGGCGACGCCCAAGATCGCGGCGCTGCTCGCGATGGCGTCGCTTCCCGACCCCGATCCGGTGCCGAGCGTGAGCTATTCGTCGGGAGGCCAGGTCCTGATCACGGGCCCCCTCGACGCCGCCCTGCATTGGGCGGATGCGCTGCACGAGCGGATGTCGGTGACCGTCCTTGCGACCGGGCGCGCAACCGGCGTCGCGTTGCCCACGGAACGGTCGTATCCGGTCTACACAGGCGACATTTCCGCGCTGCACGGGTGGCTGGGCGCGTTCGACGTCGCGTGGTCGCAGCAAAACCCGATCGACCTCGACCTGTGCACGCGCTGCAACGCCTGCCTGCGCGCGTGTCCCGAGAATGCGATCGACGAGAGCTACCAGGTCGACCTCGACCGCTGCAAGGATCACCGCGCCTGTGTCGCGGCGTGCGGCCCGGTCGCCGCGATCGACTTCGCGCGCAAGGACACGGCGCGCTCGCAGTCGTTCGACCTCGTGCTCGACCTGCACGAACAACCCCGCCTTGCGCAGCACCAGCCGCCGCAAGGCTACTTCCGCCCCGGCGCCGATCCCGTGGCGCAGGCGAAGGCCGTCGCTTCGCTCGCGGACTACGTCGGCGAGTTCGAGAAGCCGCGGTTCTTCCGCTACAAGGAATCGCTGTGCGCGCACAGCCGCTCGCGCATCCAGGGCTGCAACAAGTGCATCGACGTGTGCTCCGCGCTCGCGATCAGGTCGGACGGCGACCGCATCGCCGTCGAGCCGCACCTGTGCGTCGGATGCGGCGCATGCACGACGGTGTGCCCGTCCGGAGCGCTCACCTACGCTTATCCTGCGGTCCCCGACCTCGCGGCGCGCGTGCGTACGCTGCTGTCGACGTACGCGACCGCCGGCGGCCGCGACGCGTGCCTCCTGCTGCACGCCGAGGACGGGCGCGAGGCGATTGCGCGTGCGGCGCGGCGCGGCAACGGCCTTCCTGCGCGCGTCATTCCGATCGAGGTGCAGCACATCGCGTCGATCGGGATCGATGTGTGGCTCGCAGCACTCGCATGGGGTGCTACGCAGGTGGCCGTCCTCGCAACGGGAGACGAAGCGCCGCAGTATCGCGATGCGATCGCCTTCGAGATGTCCGTCGCCGAAGCGATCGTCCAGGCGCTCGGGTACCAGGGCGAGCACTTCGCGATCGTCGGCAGCGACAGCCTGTCGTCGCTTTGGCAATGGACGCCGGCGCTGCGGCCGCGCGTCGACGCGACCTTCGCGGCCACGCAGGAAAAGCGCACCACCGCAGCGCTGGCCATCGAGCATCTCGCGCTGCACGCGCCGACGCCGCGCGACACGATCCCGCTGCCGAAGGGCGCGCTCTACGGCGGCATCGAGATCAATCGCGACGCATGCACGATGTGCCTCGCGTGCGTCGGCTCGTGCCCCGAGGGCGCGATCACCGACAACCTCGAGCGTCCGCAGGTGCGCTTCATCGAGTCGAAGTGCGTGCAGTGCGGCATCTGCGCGCAAACGTGTCCCGAGCATGCGATCTCGCTCGTGCCGCGCCTCGACACGACGGCGGCCGCACGCAATCCGCGCGTGCTGAACGAAGCGGCGATGGTCAGCTGCATACGCTGCAACAAGCCGCTCGGCACGCAGAAGATGATCGAGACGATGCTCGCCAGGCTCGCCGGCCATTCGATGTTCACGGCACCCGGTGCGCTCGATCGCCTTCGCATGTGCGCCGACTGCCGGGTGGTGGACATGATGGCCGAGAAGGACCCGGTGGACATCCGCAACCTATGAGCCCGAAGGGCCGCCCCGAGGGCGAATCGGCCCCGAAGCGCATCGCGCTGAGGGTCGTCCAGTGACCGGGTCCTTGACGTTCCATCCAGTCGTCGCGGAGGAAGACCGTGCGCGCGCCGAGTTCTATGCGCTCCTCGGCAGGCTCTATACCAGCGCCGCCGACGCGCCGCTCCTGTCCGCCATCGGCGCGTCGAGCCCGTGGCCCGACGCAGAGACGAACCCGCTGGCCGCTGCCTGGAACGGCCTCGTGCTGGCGAGCCGGGCGATGGACGCCGATGCCGCGGAGCAGGAGTACACCGACCTCTTCGTCGGCGTGGGCAAGGCCGAGTGCAATCTGCACGCGTCGTTCTGGGCGCCGGACGCCGCCCGTCGGCCGCTCGTCGCGGTCCGCGCGGAGCTTGCGGCGCTCGGGCTCGGGCGCGTTCACGAGTCGTCCGTCTACGAGGACCACCTCGGGGCGCTGTGCGAGGCCATGCGCATGCTGATCGCAGGGGCATCGGGATGCGATCCGCAGCCGATCGGCGTGCAAAGGGCGTTTTTCGAACGTTTCCTCGGTGAGTGGGTGAATCGATGTTGCGACGCAATAATGCAATGTCCGGTTGCCAACTATTACCGTCGAGTAGCAGAATTCACTAGTTTGTTCATGGCGGTCGAACGTGACTCGTTCGCCATCGACTAAAAGCCACACATAACGTCACGACCACGACATCTTGGAGGTGAGCATGAGCCAATCGCCAGCGCGCAACGCGCAGGGTTCCACACAGTCCTCGACCGACACGAAGCGTCGCCGCTTCCTGCTCGCTCTCGGCGCCGGTAGCGCGGGCGCCGCGGTGGCTGCGGTGCCCGTCGCCAACGCCGTCGACGCGACCAGCGCCGCGGCGGACGAGTCGAAGGGTTACCGCGAAACCGAGCACGTGCGCGATTACTACGCGACGACGCGTCTGTGAACGAGAGGCCGCCATGCTGCTGACCCGCAAATCCGATAGCGCACCGTCCACCGCGCCGCGCCTGAAGAGGCTCGCAGGCGCGCGATTGTCGACGATGGACCGGCGCACGTTCCTCAAGCGATCCGGCGTCGCTGCCGGCGCCGGCGCATTCGCAAGCCAGCTGCCGTACGGCGCGATCGCACCCGCGCAGGCGCAGAAGGAAGGCGTCAAGGTCGAGAAGAAGCGCACGGTGTGCACGCACTGCTCGGTCGGCTGCGCGGTGGACGCCACCGTCGAGAACGGCGTGTGGACGCGGCAGGAGCCGGTGTTCGAGTCGCCGATCAATCTCGGCGCGCATTGCGCAAAAGGCGCCTCCGTGCGCGAGCACGGGATCATCGAGCACTCGCACCGGCTGAAGACGCCGATGAAGCTCGTCAACGGCAAGTGGCAGAAGATCGGCTGGGACCAGGCGATCAACGAGGTTGGCGACAAGATCCTCGCCATCAAGAAAGACTCCGGCCCCGACGCAATCTACTGGGTCGGCAGCTCCAAGCACAACAACGAGCAGGCGTACCTCATGCGCAAGTTCGTGTCGTTCTTCGGCACGAACAACTGCGACCACCAGGCGCGCATCTGTCACTCGACGACGGTCGCGGGCGTAGCCAACACCTGGGGCTACGGCGCGATGACCAACTCGTACAACGACATGCAGAACACGAAGTGCGCGCTGTACATCGGCAGCAACGCCGCCGAAGCGCACCCGGTTTCGATGCTGCACATGCTCCATGCGAAGGAGAACGGCGCCAAGATGATCGTGGTCGACCCGCGGTTCACGCGCACGGCGGCCAAGGCCGACGAATACGTGCGCATCCGCTCAGGCACCGACATCCCGTTCCTGTTCGGCATCCTGTATCACATCTTCAAGAACGGCTGGGAAGACCCGCAGTACATCAACGACCGTGTCTACGGCATGGACAAGGTCAAGGCCGACGTCATGGCGAAGTGGACATCCGGCCGCGGTCGAGGAAGTCTGCGGCGTGCCGGAAGCGCAGATGGCGAAAGTCGCCGAGATGATGGCCAAAAACAAGCCGTCGACCATCGTGTGGTGCATGGGCCAGACCCAGCACACGATCGGCAACGCCATGGTGCGCGCGTCGTGCATCGTGCAGCTGGCGCTCGGCAACATCGGGGTGTCCGGGGGCGGCGCCAACATCTTCCGCGGCCATGACAACGTGCAGGGCGCGACCGACGTCGGCCCGAACCCGGACTCGCTGCCCGGGTACTACGGCCTTTCCACGGGTGCGTGGAAATTCTTCGCCGGCGTGTGGGGCGTGGACTACGAGTGGATCAAGAAGCAGTACGCCGACGGCATGATGGAGAAACCCGGCACCACGGTGTCTCGCTGGATCGACGCGGTCATGTATCCGAACGACACCATCGACCAGGGGCCGAACGTCAAGGCGATGGTGTACTGGGGTCATGCGCCCAACAGCCAGACGCGCGGCAAGGACATGGTCGAGGCCATGAAGAAGCTCGACCTCATGGTCGTGATCGACCCGTATCCGTCGGCAACGGCGGCGATGTGCGCAATGGTGCGCAAGGATGGCGTGTACCTGTTGCCGGCGTGCACGCAGTTCGAGACATCCGGATCGGTGACGGCGTCGGGTCGCTCGCTGCAGTGGCGCGAGAAAGTGATCGAGCCGCTGTTCGAGAGCAAGCCCGACCACACGCTGATGGTGCGGTTCGCGGACAAGTTCGGCTTCAAGAACGAGCTCGTCAAGAACTTCGAGATGACGAAGGACAAGGACGGCTGGGACGAGCCCACGCCCGAGTCCATCCTCAAGGAAATCAACCGCTGCACGTGGACGATCGGCTATACGGGGCAGTCGCCGGAGCGGCTGAAGCTCCACATGCAGAACATGTCGACGTTCGACGTCAAGACGCTGCGCGCGCGCGGCGGACCGTGCGACGGCGACTACTTCGGCCTGCCCTGGCCGTGCTACGGCAACGCGGCGCTCAAGCATCCGGGCTCGCCCAACCTGTACCAGACCTCGCGCCACGTCATGGACGGCGGCGGCTGCTTCCGCGCCAACTTCGGCGTCGAGCGCGACGGCGTCTCGCTGCTGGCCGCTGACGGCTCGTATCCGAAGGGGTCCGACCTCACGATGGGATATCCCGAGTTCGATCACGTGCTCCTGAAGAAGCTCGGCTGGTGGGACGAGCTCACGGAAGACGAAAAGAAGGCGGCCGAAGGCAAGAACTGGAAGACCGACATCTCGGGCGGCATCATCCGCGTCGCGATGAAGAACCACGGCTGCCACCCGTTCGGCAACGCAAAGGCGCGCGCCGTCGTGTGGAACTTCCCGGACGCCGTCCCGCAGCATCGCGAGCCTCTGTACTCGCCGCGCCCGGACATGGTCGCCAAGTACCCGACGCACGACGACAAGAAGACGTTCTGGCGGTTGCCGACGCAGTACAAGTCGATCCAGGACAAGAACGTCGCGGACAAGGTGGCGGAGAAGTTCCCGCTGGTGCTGACGTCCGGACGCCTGGTCGAGTACGAAGGCGGCGGTGATGAGACGCGCAGCAATCCGTGGCTCGCCGAGCTGCAGCCGGAGAACTTCATCGAGATCAATCCGAAGGACGCCAACGATCGCCGCATACAGGACGGCGAGTACGTGTGGGTGCAGTCGCCCACCGGCGCGCAGATCTCGGTCAAGTCGCTGGTGACCGAGCGCGTGGCGCCGGGCACCACGTTCATCCCGTTCCACTTCGCCGGATGGTGGATGGGCAAGGACATGCTGGAGTACTACCCGGAAGGCGCCGCGCCGATCACGCGCGGCGAGGCCGTCAACACGGCGACCACCTACGGCTACGACTCGGTGACGATGATGCAGGAAACCAAGACGACGCTCTGCCAGGTCGCCAAGAAGGCATAGGGAGGAGACGCCATGGCCCGAATGAAATTCCTCTGCGATGCCGAGCGCTGCATCGAGTGCAACGGCTGCGTGACCGCGTGCAAGCAGGAAAACGACATCCCCTGGGGCGTCAATCGGCGGCGCGTCGTGACCATCAACGACGGCGTGCCCGGCGAGCGGTCGATCTCGGTGGCGTGCATGCATTGCTCCGACGCGCCGTGCATGGCCGTGTGCCCGGTCGACTGCTTCTACCGCAGCGAAGAAGGCGTGGTGCTGCACGACAAGGACCTGTGCATCGGCTGCGGCTATTGCTTCTACGCGTGCCCGTTCGGCGCGCCGCAGTTTCCGCAGGCCGGCGCGTTCGGCGTCCGCGGCAAGATGGACAAGTGCACGTTCTGCGCGGGCGGTCCGGAAAAGGACAACTCCGAAGCCGAGTTCAGGAAGTACGGCCGCAATCGCCTGGCCGAGGGCAAGCTGCCGGCGTGCGCGGAGATGTGCTCGACCAAGGCGCTGCTCGGCGGCGACGGCGACACGATCGCCGAGATCTACCGGCAGCGCGTCACGATGCGCGGCAAGGGCAGCGATGTCTGGGGTTGGGGCACGGCGTACGGTCGTCCCGAAGCACCGAAGGGAGCACCCGGCGCGCCTGGCGCCGCACCTGCCGCGCACCGGGAGGCAAATCGTGATCACGCGCATCACGCATCTGGCGTCATCGCGTTCGGCGCCATGGCCGCGTTGATGCTCGCCGGCTGCGGCGAGCGCCCGCAGGTGATCGACTACAAGCAGGGCAAGTACCAGGGCAAGCCCGACGAGCCGCCGTACGCCGCGGCGCCGTTCAACGGGAACAAGGACATGTGGGAGCGCGACATCCGCAATCGCACGCAGAACCAGAACGAGTACAGGCGAATCGGCTCATAGAGGAGTCGTGATGGGCACATCTTTCAATGCCGCGGCACGGTCGGTGGTCGCGGCGGCTGCTCGGTTGTCGTCGGCTGCGCGGCGCGCGCAGTCGCCGGCCGTCTCGCCGAAGGAAGCGGACCAGGCCAAGCAGCAGCAGATCCAGCAGCTCACGCAGCCGCTCAACAATGCGCCGGTGTGGAAGGAAATCCGCTCGGGCGAGAAGCAGTACACGAGCGTCCCCGGCCGCGAGACGAACGTGCTGATCCAGCCGCAGGGACAGACGTGGCGCGCGGTGCGCGTCCCGCTCGCGACGGTGGGCGGCTTCCTGTTCGCGGCGGCGCTCGTCGTGCTGGGCGCGTTCTACCTGTGGCGCGGTCCCATCACGGTACGCGGTGCGCCGACCGGCCGCCTGATCGAGCGCTTCACCCTGGTCGAGCGCACGGTGCACTGGGCTCGTGGCCATCACGTTCACGACGCTCGGCGTCACCGGCCTCATCCTCACGTTCGGCAAGACGGTGCTGTTGCCGCTCATCGGCTACACGCTGTTCTCGTGGCTCGCGATCCTGTCCAAGAACCTGCACAACTTCGTCGGGACCGATCCTCGTCGTGGTGCTGCCGATCATGATCGTCCTGTTCGTGCACGAGAACCTCTTCCGCAAGTACGACTGGGCAGTGGCTCAAGAAGGGTGGCGGCATGCTGACCGGGCGAGCACGTTCCCTCTGGTAAGGCCAACGCGGGACAGAAGATCCTGTTCTGGATCATGGTCGTGGCCTGCGGGCTCACGCTCGTCGTCACCGGTCTCATCCTCGACTTCCCGAACTTCAACCAGACCCGCAACACGATGCAGATCGCCAACGTGATCCACATGATCGCGGGGCTCATCGCCTGTATCCTGCTCGCGGGGCACATCTATCTCGGCACGATCGGCATGAAGGGCGCGCTGGATGCGATGACGACGGGCTACGTCGACGAGACGTGGGCGAGGGAGCACCACGAATACTGGTACAACGACGTGAAGTCCGGCAAGGGCACGGACAGAGGGGCGCCGCCCGCGGTCGCGCATCGCTCGCGTGACACGGACGGCGGAGTTGCAGGAAGGAGGGAGGGAAAGAGCGATGAAGACGATCCGCGCGATACTCGGCGCTGCCTTGGTGGTGGCGACGTTCGGCCTGGCCGTGGCGAAGTTGCCGCCGGCACCGCCGATGACCGATGCGCAAAAGGCGACCGCGGAAGAGGCCAAGGCAAAAGCGGCCGCCGCGGCGGAGCTGGCGAAGCAACAGCAGGCCAAGGCCGAAGATCGCGTGGTCGCGCGCTATTTCGCGGACATGAAAGCCAAAGGCAAGACGGTGCCCGCGCCGCAGATGGCCACGGCAGCACCGGCGGCGGTCGCGCCCGCAAAGGACGCCAAGGCGGCGCCGAAAAAATAAACCGGCGTCACGCCGGGTCGGCTAGAACATCCAGTGCAAGGCCGCTAACGAATGTTCGCCGATCCATTACTCTCCCAGCGCATCGACGACGAGAAGTCCAACATTACACCTTGGCGCGCTTCACGGGTCCACGCGACCGGTCTGACGAGGACAGGGACTAGTTGGGCGTTGCCGGTGAGGGGCCGCTATGAAGAACATGCGCTACGACCGCTCGTGGCCGATTGCAGCATTCGACGCCCCGCTATTCGTAGCGTTGATTGCAACCGTCATGGAAAAGGTGTGCAGGTTCGGCGAATCAGCAGAAAATGGCCGGTAGATCCCTCGGCTAGGCCTCCTCCGATGCCGACGCGTTGACTAGCGGCACACATCAATGTCGAGACTTTGCCGCACAGGGGGTCTCCCGCCAAACGTAGTCTCGATGCGTGAGTCGAGAGCACCAGCTCGCGCTCGCGATTAGGTCCCGAGCCGCTTCTTGTCACTTGTGTCCAGAGCGCGATTTACCATCCCGGCGGATGACGCCCAACTCTCCACTCGGCTCAAGGTAGGCGGTCTTCACTTCGTCGAGGTGCTCGATACCCTGCTGCTCAGCTTGGACTGAACTTCTTCGGTCGTGATCCACTCGCGCTTGAGATTCGCACGAACCCACGTACCTTCAGCGATCAGCGGTAGAGCGGGAGGCTCTAGGAAGCGCCGATAGGTGAGCCAATCCAGTAGAACATTCCAAGCCACGAGTGTAGCGCTCAGGACTGAGCCATCGCCGATTGATTTGTATTCTCCCGACATAGCATTTTGCGCGGCGTCGGCGATCAGCACGATGAACAGAACATCGGCCACGCTCATTGAACCCACGCACCGGCGTCGACAGGCGCCTTATGGCCCTCGCCGATACCATCTCCTGGACGATCTCATGCACGCTACGTTGTTAGCGGCGCGGATGCGCACGCGTCCCCGCAAACTGTTTCGGGTCGTCGTTCGTGTGACACGAGGTCACATCAACGGAAGCGCGCGCACGACATTTCGAGTGCGACTGCCTCGAGATTCCTGAAGGCACAGCGACGCTTATCCAATGGGGCGGTCAGTCGCTTCGATGCCGCCGACGCCCGCATTCCAGATCAATGGCAGTCGCACCGTGAACGCGCTTCCTGCTCCGGGACCGTCGCTCGACGCAGAGATGGTCCCGCCGTGCAACTCGACGATGCGTCTCGCAAGGGTCAGCCCAACCCCTAAGCCGCCGCGCTTCTCGGCACCAGACACCTGCTCGAACGCGTGGAAAACACGTTCCAGCATCGATGCTTCGATGCCGATGCCATCGTCCGATACCACGACGACGGCGTGAGTCGGCATCCCGTGCAACGCTTATGCGGATCTCGCCGCCCGGCTGCGTGAACTTTGTGGCGTTATGGATAAGATTGATGAACACCTGAGCCAGCCGCGTCTCGTCGCCCTTGACCATGACCGGAGACGTCTGCGCCCGCGAAGATGATTCGTTGCGACCGACTGTTGGCTAGGGCCAAGCAATCCTCGACGGCGTGCCGGACCACCGCTCTGAGATCGATGGCTGAAACGCTTAGGCTCAGTTTGTGCAGCCGAATGCGATTGAAATCTGCCAGGTCCTCAACCAGACGACGGATGTGCTCCACGCTGCGCTTGAGAGCATCGTGCACATGCGATGGATCCTGCGGCACGCCGCCCTTCGACTGTAAGAGTTCGAGAACCAGGCTGATCGTCGACAGAGGGCTGCGAAGCTCGTGCACGACGACGGCGAGCATCTCGTCTTTCCTGGCGTCCGCTTCTTTGAGTTCGCCTTCCACACGCTTGAGCTCGGTGACGTCCGTCATCGTAATGACGGCACCCACCGAGTTGCCCGCACGATCGATGACGGGGCCTGCACTGACCAGCAGTGAGGTGGTCCCGCCCGCCGCCTCTCATCTCGAACGAAGCGTTGCGGAGCACATGACCACGGCGAACGGCATCCAAGTCCAGCGTGTCTCCCAAACTGGATAACGGGAACACCGCCTCGAACGGCTGGAGCAACGGATTACAGTCGCATAGCAGGTGCGAGCTCTTGCTTGCACGGATGACGTCGTCCCGAGCGTCACAGACGACAATGGCGTCGACCGCTTGGTCGAGTATCGACCGACCGAGCGCTTCAGCCGCCACAACCGCCTCGTGCAGCCTGAGCTCAGACAAGTCGGTAACGACGAGGCAAACCGCGCCCGTTGCGGCGAACGGCTTGTCCGCTTCGATGCGCACCGGAACGTTGACGCCATCGCGGACGAGCGTCAGCTCCGCGTCAACTGGCTCGGCATCGGCGCGCGCGAGGATTGCCTCGAGCAGCGGCACGTCGTCGGGAAGCACCATTTGTTTCAGCGTCGTGCCGGGCAGGTGTTCCGCTTCCACGCCGATCAGGCGAGCAAATGGCTTGTTAGCGTAAAGAATCGTTGCATCGGCGGCGACCGTCACGGCCCCCTGCAGCATGCGGTCCGTCAACAGCCGGTATGGGAGATCCGCGGTGCTCAGGGTGACGACTTGCGGCTCGTCGCTCCCGGAGATGACGAACGCGTCGACCTGACCTTCGGAGATCGCTCGGATAACGTCGTCGTTCTCGCTGATTTGCGCGTGTGTATTCGGCATGTCGCGATCCCCTTAAGTGGGCGCTTTCGTTCTGAGCTGTAGTCCTACCAGCGTGCGCTCCGTATCCGAGAGGTCGCCAATGATCTTTCGAATCGGGTCGGGCAGTTTTCGCACGAGCGTAGGAATCGCAATGATCTGGTCTTCCTTGGCGAGCCGAGGATTCAGGATGAGATCAACGACCTCGATTGAGTATTGCCCGGGCAGATGCTCCTCGCACAGCCGTTTCAAGTTGTCGAATGCGCGCACCGATTTCGGCGTCTGTCCCGCTACATAGAGTCGGAGGTTCCACATCTCCCCGCTCGGCAGCACATCAACGGCGCCTGGCTTTTCAGGAGGCATCATCGACCTTCCCAACGCGTTCGTTGAGGGTCGGCGGCCACGACACGGCGCTTCGCCGCACTTGCATCGCCTGGCGGACCGCGGCGCTCGTTTCACGAACCTTTTGGTCTGTGTCGATATTCAGGAGCGCTTCGTCGTCAACAGCGCCAAGTTCCGCATTCAGTGCTGTGATCTGTGCCTCCAGAACGCTGCGACGTCGCGCAAGGTCGCGTTGACGACGCTCGCTTTCCTGGTCCCGGACCAGCGCTTCCGCACGGTCCCGCGCTTCCTGCGCGATGCGCAGGGACCCAGTCAGCACGCCGGCCGGGCCTGTGTACACATCGACGAGATCGATGCCGTCCGGGCGTGATGACGAATTCCCTGATCTGGTTCGAGTGCGACATCCCCCGAGACTTCAACACGTACATGCCCTTGTTTCGCTCTCCGGACGATTCGATGTCACGCAACAGCAGCCACGTGTCGATCACTGACGAAACGTCTGATTGCGTGCTTTCCAGACCACCATCGGCCTTCGTGAGATTCACGAGCAGGGCGGTGATTTGTCGTGATTTCAGGAAGTCGACCAGGCGCAACACCATGCCTTGTAGTTCGCCGGACGAGTCCAGCGCGGCGAAGTTGCTGACCGGATCTACTACGACGGCCGTCGGCTGCACCCTGTTAACCAAGGAATGGATGGTCGCAAGGTGCATCTCCAGCCCATACAACGTCGGCCGCGACGAGTGGAAATGCAACAACCCTTCGTCGATCCAGCGACCGAGATCCAAGCCAATGGACCGCATGTTCCGCACGAACTGCGCGGGTGACTCCTCGAACGAAAGGTAAAGGCACCGTTCACCGCGTCGGCACGTCGCGTCGGCGAAATGGGCGGCAACGCTGCTCTTACCAGTACCGGCCGTCCCCGAGAGCAGCACAGATGACCCTCGGTAGTAGCCTCTGCCTCCGAGCATCTCGTCCAGCTTCGGCACGCCGCTGGACACGCGGTCATCGGACACCGAATGATCGAGCGACAGCGATGTGATCGGCAGTATCGAGAGGCCGTTGCTGTCGATGAGAAATGGATACTCGTTCGTCCCATGCGTCGTTCCGCGATATTTCACCACGCGCAGGCGGCGGGTCGAGACATGATTGCGAACCGTGTGCTCCAGAAGAATGACGCAGTCGGAAACGTATTCTTCCAACCCGTGGCGTGTGAGGGCGCCGTCGCCCCGTTCCGCGGTGACGACGCAGGTAATGCCGCGGTCCTTGAGCCAGCGGAACAAGCGGCGCAGTTCGGCCCGAAGGACTGGCCCATCCAATCCGCCGAAGAGCGTCTCCAGCGTATCCAGAACGACGCGTCGCGCGTTGACGCTATCGATCGCAAAGCCAAGCCGGAGGAACAAGGCTTCCAGGTCGAACTCGCCGGTCTGTTCGATCTCGCCCGGCTCGAAGCGGACATGGTCGAGCGAAAGAAGATTTTGGCCGACAAGCGACTCCAGGTCGAAGCCAAGCGCCCGGACATTTGCGGTGATCTCCTCGGAGCTTTCTTCGAAGGACATGAAGACGCCGGGCTCGTTGTACTCCGTCGCTCCCCGAACGAGAAATTCGGTGGCGAAAAGTGTCTTGCCACAGCCCGGCCCGCCGCACACGATCGTTGGCCTGCCGCGTGGGAGACCGCCAAAGGTGATTTCATCCAGCCCGGCTATGCCAGTGGGCGCTTTGGCAATCCCCGGGTGATCGGTGCCGGGCATAGATGACATGTGTTCCCTCAGTATGCGGGTCGGGCGCGTTCGAAACGGGCCCATTATCTTATACATGCTCCACGAGCCGATTTGGGGCATTCGAAATCGGCTGGCCAAGCCCCGCTCCCTTGTCCAAGCAACTGTGCGCTGCTCTACGCGCGCGGAATAATTTTCCGACCGCACCTCGGACGGTTCCGTATAAGGCGAGGTGTCGTTACGGTTCGAGCAAAATGCGCTCAAGTTCATCCATCACATTGAGCGAAGGTGTCAGTCGCAGACGCCGACAGCGCAGTGGCGCAGTTTCTTGTCTTAATGGACCGCGTCCAAGACATGATCTTCGCTCGCCGCAACCCGACGGAGGTTGTGCCGCTGCTGCGGGACGCGCGGGCGCTTTTGGATTGTGCTGAGGCGGCCGTGCGCGATGTTGCTTCGCACGAACGTCACGGCCTGCGCACCGCGCTGCCTCACCTTCACTGGAAGCTGGTGCAGCTCGAGCAGGTCGCGAAGCTCGTCGAATAGTCCGCGGCAAAGCCCACTTCATCATTGCTTGTCCTCGCGGATGTGCAGTGCAGCAACCTCTCGGCGTCTGGCGTAGCCGATGGCGGCTTGCGTTCGGCCGCTCGTAATGATTGCGCCGCGTATGTCCATGGTGCGCTGGCAGCTTCGCGCAGACGACCGGCGCCAGGATCGCTTGCGCTGCGCGGCAGTCGAGAACATGCCCGCACTCGCGGCACTCACTGGTCACCCAGATTGAACCGTCGTCACCGACGCGTAACGCCACGTTTTTCGCGCTCACTCACTGAGGAAGACAGGGCAAACTGTCTAAACCACGGCCCCGGCCGCGCGCGGGGTCCGTTTGGGTAACTAACCGGGTAACCAAACAAGGCGAACGCCCTTGGGCAATCGTAATACGCGTAAAGTCAACACTTGCAATGGGTCTTG
>CAWBRO010000005.1:0-428890 GCA_963791355.1 uncultured beta proteobacterium
CCCGTCCCGCTAGACTTTGCCGAGATCGGCAATCACCGCCCCCGCCGCCGCCACCCCGCTTCGCACCGCCGCTTCGAGCGTCGCGGGAAACTCTTCGTTGACGTAGTCGCCGGCGAGATAGATGCCGGGCGCGAATCGCGGACCGCCGGCGCGAGGTCGATCCGGCGTGCATGCGTACGTGGCGCGCTTCTCGGCGATCGCGAAGGACCACGTGCATCGCGGCATCGCCGGCATCAGCGCGCGCAATTGCGCATCCGTTGCGCGGACGAGCGCGTCGTGCGGACATGGTCATGTGCGCCCCGCTTGCGCTGATGACCACCGCGAGCATCTGCGCGACGTCGGGATGTTGCGCCGCCGCGACGTCCGGCCGGTCGACCACCCACTGGCCGGGCGCATCGTCGAGCCGCGCGATCGGACCGGGCATGTCGACGCGCGACGGATAGCCGAGCCAGACCGTCACGATCGGCTCGTACCGCATCGCGCCGAGCGCGTCGATGCGCGCGGCGATGTCCGGCCGCGCGCCGAGATATTCCCTGGTGAAGGCCTGGTCGAGCTGATGCGGGCCGACCGCTACGATGGCGGCGCGGAATGCGTGCGCGCGATCCGCCGCGATGACGGTGGCAGAGGTTGCACCGGCAGACGCGATCTGCGCCCGCGTCTCGCCTCGGATCTCACCGTTGCGCTCGCGCACGTAGCGCGCTGCTTGCTCGGGAAAGAAATCGGAAAGGTCGGTCGTGGGCAGCACGAAATCGCTGTCGTCGCCGCGCGCGGCGAACGACGCCTTCAGTACGTTCGCGAAGACCTGCGCCGACGCCGATTCGGCGGGTGTGTTCAGCGCGGCGAGGTTGAGCGGCTCCCACAACAGCCGCGCGACGCGCGGCGGCAGGGGTGCCAGGAGCTGCGCCACCGTCTCGCCCTTCGGCCGCTCGAAATCGCGTGCGCTCGAGCGCGCGAAACCACGCGATGTTGGCGAGGCGCTCGCGCCACGTGAGCCCGCGCGCGGTGAGGAGTCCGAGCAGCAGTCCCAAGTCGGCCGGGGGCGCGCCGTGCCTGCAGCGTCAAGGCACCGTCGACCGTCGTCGAGAACGGCACAATCGAGAGCGGACGGCGCACCAATGCGCGACGTGCACCGACGACGTCGAGCAGCCCGAGCGTCGTCGCGTAGGCGCCGAGCAGCAGATGCTGGCCGTTGTCGAGTCGAAGGCCGTCGCGCTCGACGCGCCGCCCGCGGCCGCCGAGCACCGGCGCCGTTTCGAAGAGCGTGCAGGCCACACCCCGGGACGCGAGCGTCGCCGCCGCCGCGCATCCCGCGTAACCGCCGCCGATTACCGCAACTTGCGGGCGGTCGTCCACGCGATCCACAGCTTGCGAATCGGTGTGAGCGACGTCTTGCGGTCGAGCACGCGGTAGCCGTCGCGCGCGATCTCGTGCGAGCAGCGTGCGGTAGATCGCCGCCATGACGAGGCCCGTGCGCTGCGCCTTGCGATCCTCCGCGGGCAGCTGCGCGATCGCCTTCGCGTACCAATCGGTGCGCGCGATCGAACTCGAACGCCATGAGCTCTGCGAACGCCGGCGAGTATTCCGCACGCAGGATCGACGACGCGGCGACCCCGAACCTCGCGAGGTCCTCCTGCGGAAGGTAGATGCGTCCGCGCCGCGCGTCCTCGCCGACGTCGCGGCAGATGTTGGTGAGCTGGAATGCGACGCCGAGATCGCGCGCGTATCCGCGCGTCGCCGGGTTCGTGTAGCCGAAGATCTCCGCCGACAGGAGTCCCACGACGCCCGCGACGCGATGGCAGTAGAGCTCGAGCGCGGCGAAGTCGAGATAGCGCGTCTGTCCGAGGTCCATCGCCATGCCGTCGATGATCGTCTGGAAGTGCTCCTGCGGCAGCGCGAATTCGCGCACGACGGGCACGAGCGCCTGCGCGACCGGATGCTGCGGCGATCCGTCGAACGTGCGCGCGATCTCCTGCCGCCACCACGCGAGCTTCGTCTGCGCGACCGCCTCGTCGTGGCACCTCGTCGACGACGTCGTCGACCTCGCGGCAGAACGCGTACGAGCGCGGTGATCGCGCGGCGCCTCGGCGGCGGCAGGAAGTGGAAGCGTAGTAGAAGCTCGAGCCGCTCGCCGCCGCTTTCTGCTGGCAGTACTCGTCCGGATTCATGAGAACACCGTCCGATACGCGACGACCGCCCAGTCGCGCTTGCGCAGCACCGGCCGGTGCGCGAACACGTCGCCGCCGGCCGCGTCGATGCGCGCCGAGGATCCGCAGGCCGCCGGCGATCACCGCCGAAAGCTCGAGGCCGAGGCGCCACGGCAACGCACGCACGAGCGGCCGGCCCGATTCGCAGCAGCGCGCGCGTGCGCGCCGTCTCGAACAGCATGAGCGCGCGCAACGCGGCGTCCATGCGCCCGTCGGCGATGTGCGCGAGTGTCACGCCGAAGCGATCGAGGTCTTCCTGCGGCAGGTAGACGCGTTCCTTGCTGCCAGTCGATCGCGACGTCCTGCCAGAAGTTGGTGAGCTGCAGGCCGGTGCAGATGGCGTCGCTCCAGCGCAGGTTGTCATCGCCTTGCCGGCGGTAGAGCGCAAGCAGCAGTCGCCCGACGGGATTGGCCGAGCGCGCGCAATAGTCGAGGACGTCGGCGTACGTCGCGTAGCGCTTGGTCGTCACGTCCTGCCGGAACGCCGAGATCAACGCGTGGAAGAGGTCGATCGGCAACTCGTGCTCGCGGATCGCCTCCGCGAGCTCGGGAAACGGCGGCCGCCCGGGGTCTCGCCGCGCGCGATCGCATCGAGCGCCGCGTCGTAGGATGCGAGCGCCGCGAGCCGCTGCGCATCGCTCGCATCGCCCTCGTCGGCGATGTCGTCCGCCGACCGCGCGAAGCGGTAGATCGCGACGACCGCGGGACGCAAGGCGGCCGGAACGAGCCTCGACGCCACGGGAAAGTTTTCGTAATGACCGACGGACACGCGGTTTGCGCTGGATCGACAGAAAAGGGAAGGGTTGCGGCATGCCCGCCCCGTGTGCCGAGGGAGCGCAACCTGCTATACTAACCCGTTCGGCAGAGCGCATCCGTCGCACGGCTATCTGGATGCGCCGTTCGAGCCAGACCTCTCGACCCCGCGCAAGCGCGCGAATGCCGCGAAAGTGGCGGAATTGGTAGACGCACCAGCCTTAGGAGCTGGCGGGGCAACCCGTGGGGGTTCGAGTCCCCCCTTTCGCACCACGCAACACCAGGACTATGACACATGCAAACCACGCTTGGAGACCTTGGGCCCGCTTTCGCGGCGTTTGAACGTGGCGGTGCCGCTCACGCACATCGAAGGCGAAGTCGGACAAGCGCCTCGCGCGCCTCGCCAAGACCGTGAAGGTGCCGGGCTTCCGGCCCGGCCACGTCCCGATGAAGATGGTCGCCGCGCAATACGGCCCGCAGGTGCGCTCGGACGTGATCTCCGATGCCGTGCAGCAAGGCTTCAACGACGCGGTGCGCGAGCAGAACCTGCGCGTCGCCGGCTACCCGCGCATCGAGCCCGCGCCCGACGAAGAAGGACGACGGCACGCTCGAGTTCTCGGCGGTGTTCGAGGTGTATCCCGGAGATCAAGATCGGCGACGTCAGCGGCGCGACGATCGAGCGGCCGCAGGTCGAGGTCACCGACGCCGACATCGACCGCACGCTCGAGGTGCTGCGCAAGCAGCGCGCGACGTATCACGCAACCGGACGAGCGGCGCGCAGATCCGGCGACCGCGTGAAGGTCGACTTCACGGGAACGATCGACGACGTGGCGTTCGCGGGCGGCCAGGCGCAGGACTTCGCGATCACGCTCGGCGAGGCGCGCATGCTTCCCGAGTTCGAGACCGCGGTCGCCGGCATGAAGGCAGGCGACACCAAGACGTTTTCGCTCACGTTCCCTGCCGATTACCACGGCAAGGAAGTCGCGGGAAAGCAGGCGCAGTTCAAGCTCGACGTGAAGAGCGTCGAGCGGCCGCAGGTGCCCGCGCTCGACAGCGCGTTCGCCACGGCGTTCGGCATCAAGTCCGGCAAGGTCGAGGACCTGCGCACCGAAGTCGCGTCCAACCTGCGGCTCGAGCTCAAGCGCAAGGTCGAGTCGAACCTGCGCGACCAGGCGATGAAAGTGCTGCGCGAGACCACGCAGCTCGACGCTGCCGCGTCGCTCGTCGAGATGGAGATCGCGCGAGCTCGCGCGACGAATGGCCGCCAACCTCCAGCAGCAGGGCATGAAGGCGGAGGACATCAAGCTCGTCGCCGGACATGTTCAAGCCGCAGGCGGAGGAGCGCGTCGCGCTCGGCCTCATCGTGAGCGAGCTCGTGCAGCGAGCAAAAGCTGCAGGCACGCCCCGAGCAGGTGAAAGGCGATGGTGCAGGAGATCGCGCAGACGTACGAGCAACCCGAGGCCGTCGTGCGCTGGCACTACGAAAAGCCCGAGCGGCTCGAACGACTTCGAGGCGATGGCTGTCGAGCACAACGTCATCGACTGGGTGCTCGGCAAGGCGCAGGTGAAGGACGTTGCCGACGTCGTTCGAGGCGTTGATGGGCCCCGCGAAATAGGGACGTACCCCATTACAGCGTTCAATTGAGCATGGGAGCGGCGGACCGGCGCGCGAAGCGCTTGGCCGACGAGCCGCTTCTCCATCAGAAGTTTTCTGCGCTATTGACGTCAGGCCTGTTCGGTCCCATCTTGACCGGATCGCTTGAGCGATCTGGAGCTCGACCGTGACCTTTCTTTCCCCCCTGCAAGACACCCACCAAGACCCCACCGCCCTCGGCCTCGTGCCGATGGTCATCGAGCAAAGCGGTCGCGGCGAGCGCGCCTACGACATCTATTCGCGGCTGCTCAAGGAGCGGGTCGTGTTCCTCGTCGGACCGGTCAACGACGCGACCGCCAACCTGATCGTCGCGCAGATGCTGTTCCTCGAGTCCGAGAATCCGGACAAGGACATCCACTTCTACATCAACTCGCCGGGCGGTTCGGTGTCGGCGGGCATGGCGATCTTCGACACCATGCAGTTCATCAAGCCCGACGTGTCCACGCTGTGCGTGGGGATGGCGGCGAGCATGGGCGCGTTCCTGCTTGCCGCGGGCGCCAAGGGCAAGCGCTTCGCGCTGCCCAACTCGACGATCATGATCCACCAGCCCTCGGGCGGCTTCCAGGGCCAGGTCTCGGACATCGAGCGCCACGCGCAGTACGTGATCGACCTCAAGCACCGTTTCATCAAGCTGATGGCCAAGTTCACGAACCGGACGGCCGAGCAGGTCGAGCGCGATCACGACCGCGACAATTTCCTCTGGGCGGACGCCGCCCAGGAGTACGGTATCATCGACAAAGTCTTGCAGAACCGGGTGGCCGTCGCGTAGAGTAAAGTCCTCATACCGAGGACGAGATGTAACGCCCAGGTTATTGAATGGCCGACAAATCTTCTGGCGATAAGCTTCTTTACTGCTCCTTCTGCGGCAAGAGCCAGCACGAGGTGAGGAAGCTCATCGCCGGTCCGTCGGTCTTCATCTGCGACGAGTGCATCGAGCTTTGCAACGACATCATCCGCGAGGAGGGCGCAGGCTCCGAGGCCCAGCGCTCGGATCGCAACAAGCTCCCGACGCCGCACGAGATCCGCCAGTCGCTCGACCAGTACGTGATCGGGCAGGAGCCCGCGAAGAAGATTCTCTCGGTCGCGGTCTACAACCACTACAAGCGCCTCGAGGTCGGCAAGCCCGACGACGAGGTCGAGCTCGCCAAGTCGAACATCCTGCTGATCGGGCCCACCGGCTCGGGCAAGACGCTCCTCGCGCAGACGCTCGCGCGTCTTCTCGACGTTCCGTTCGTCATCGCCGACGCCACGACGCTCACCGAAGCGGGCTACGTCGGCGAGGACGTCGAGAACATCATCCAGAAGCTCCTGCAGAAGTGCGACTACGACATCGAGAAGGCGCAGCGCGGCATCGTCTACATCGACGAGATCGACAAGATCTCGCGCAAGAGCGACAACCCGTCGATCACGCGCGACGTGTCGGGCGAGGGCGTGCAGCAGGCGCTCCTGAAGCTGATCGAGGGCACCATCGCAAGCGTTCCGCCGCAGGGCGGCCGCAAGCACCCGAACCAGGAGTTCGTGCAGGTCGACACGACGAACATCCTCTTCATCTGCGGCGGCGCGTTCGACGGTCTCGAGAAGATCATCCGCCAGCGCACCGCCAAGACGGGCATCGGGTTCGGCGCGGAAGTGGCAAGTCCGGACGACCGCAGGAACATCACGCTGCTGCTGCGCAACACCGAGCCGGAGGATCTGATCAAGTTCGGTCTCATCCCCGAGTTCGTGGGACGCCTGCCGGTTGCGGCGACGCTCGACGAGCTCGACGAGGCGGCGCTCATCCAGATCCTGGTCGAGCCCAAGAACGCGCTCATCAAGCAATACCAGAAGATGTTCCGCATGGAACAGGTCGAGCTCGAGGTGCGCGAGCCGGCGCTTCGCGCCATCGCCCGCAAGGCGCTCGCGCGCAAGACGGGCGCCCGCGGCCTTCGTTCCATCCTGGAACAGGTGTTGCTCGACGTCATGTACGACCTGCCGTCGCTCTCCAACCTGTCGCGAGTGGTCGTCGACGAATCGACGATCGCCAACGACGGCAAGCCGCTTCTCATGTTCGCCGACCCGCCCAAGATGGCGGCGGCGCACTCGTAACCCCCTGTTTCACAAGGGGAGAGGCGGTGTAGTCCGAACGGCGGGTTGACACGCCGGTCGGGCGACCCCACTTTCCCTTCGCGTACCCTCCACCGAAAGCTGCCCAATGTCCCAGGAATCGAATTTGCCGACCGACGTTTCTGCGCTGCCGCTGCTGCCGCTGCGCGACGTCGTCGTGTTTCCGCACATGGTCATCCCGCTGTTCGTCGGACGTCCCAAGTCGATCAAGGCGCTCGACATGGCGATGGACGCCGGCAAGCACATCCTGCTCGTCGCCCAGAAGCAGGCGGCGAAGGACGACCCGGGTGCGGCCGACCTCTACGAGATCGGCAGCATCGCGACCGTCCTGCAGATGCTGAAGCTGCCCGACGGCACCGTGAAGGTGCTGGTCGAGGGCACGCAGCGTGCGCGCATCGCGAGCGTCTCCGACCGCGGCGAATACCTCATCGCCCAGGCGATTCCGCTGCCGGGCGATCCGGGCAGCGCCAACGAGATCGAGGCGATGCGCCGTGCGCTGCTCGCGCAGTTCGACCAGTACGTCAAGCTCAACAAGAAGATCCCGCCGGAGATCCTCACGTCGATGTCGGGCATCGACGATGGCGGCCGTTTGGCCGATGCCATCGCCGCGCACCTTCCGCTTAAGCTCGAACAGAAGCAGCAGATCCTCGAGATGAGCGAGGTCGGCAAGCGGCTCGAGCACCTCCTCGGCGTCATCGAGGGCGAGGTCGACATCCTGCAGGTCGAGAAGCGCATCCGCGGCCGCGTCAAGCGCCAGATGGAGAAGAGCCAGCGCGAGTACTACCTGAACGAGCAGGTCAAGGCCATCCAGAAGGAACTGGGCGAGGGCGACGAGAACGCCGACCTCGAGGAGATGGAGAAGAAGATCAAGACCGCGCGCATGTCGAAGGAGGCGGAAGCCAAGGCGATGACCGAGCTCAAGAAGCTCAAGATGATGTCGCCCATGTCCGCCGAAGCGACCGTCGTGCGCACGTTCATCGACACGCTCACGTCCTTGCCGTGGCGCAAGAAGAGCAAGATCAGCAAGGACCTCGCGAACGCCGTGCGCATCCTCGACGAGGATCACTACGGCCTCGAGAAGGTCAAGGAGCGCATCGTCGAGTATCTCGCGGTGCAGCAGCGCGTCGACAAGCTGAAGGCGCCCATCCTGTGCCTCGTCGGTCCGCCCGGCGTGGGCAAGACGTCGCTCGGCCAGTCGATCGCCAAGGCCACCGGCCGCAAGTTCGTGCGCATGTCGCTCGGCGGCGTGCGCGACGAGGCCGAGATTCGCGGCCATCGCCGCACGTACATCGGCTCGATGCCCGGCAAGATCCTGCAGAACATGACCAAGGTCGGCCGTGCGCAATCCGCTCTTCCTGCTCGACGAAGTCGACAAGATGGGCCAGGACTTCCGCGGCGATCCTTCGTCGGCGCTGCTCGAGGTGCTCGATCCGGAGCAGAACGACACGTTCGTCGATCACTACGTCGAGGTCGAGTACGACCTGTCGGACGTGATGTTCGTCGCAACGGCCAACGCCATGAACATCCCGGCGCCGCTGCTCGACCGCATGGAGGTCATCCGCCTGTCCGGCTACACCGAGGACGAGAAGATCGCCATCGCGAAGCAGTACCTGCTGCCGAAGCAGATGAAGAACAACGGCATCAAGGCCGACGAGCTCCACATGTCGGATTCCGCGCTGCGCGACATCGTGCGCTACTACACGCGCGAGGCCGGCGTGCGCAGCCTCGAGCGCGACATCAGCAAGATCTGCCGCAAGGTCGTGAAGGCGCTGCTGCTGAAGGAAAGCGAAGGCAAGGCGCGCAAGGCGAAGAGCCCGGTCGAGATCAGCGGCAAGAATCTCGACAAGTATCTCGGCGTGCGGCGCTTCACGTACGGCATCGCCGAGAAGAAGAACCAGGTCGGCCAGGTCACCGGCCTCGCATGGACGGAAGTCGGCGGCGACCTGTTGACGATCGAAGCGGTGTCGTTGCCCGGCAAGGGCAAGACGACGTCCACGGGCAAGCTGGGCGACGTGATGAACGAGTCGATCGCCGCTGCGCTGTCGGTGGTACGCCACCGCTCGCATCAACTCGGCATCCCGCAGGACTTCTATACCAAGACCGACCTGCACATCCACCTGCCCGAGGGCGCAACGCCCAAGGACGGACCGAGCGCAGGCGGCGCGATCGTGACCGCAATCGTCTCGATCCTCACCGGGATCCCGGTGCGCTGCGACGTCGCGATGACCGGCGAGATCACGCTGCGCGGCGAAGTGCTGCCGATCGGCGGGCTGAAGGAGAAGCTGCTGGCCGCGGGTCGCGGCGGCATCAAGACGGTGCTGATCCCGGAAGAGAACGTGAAGGACCTGGCGGAGATTCCCGACGAGATCAAGAATCGCCTCGAGATCCATCCGGTTCGCTGGATCGAGCAGGTGCTCGCGCAAGCGCTCGAGCGGCAGCCGACACCGCTGTCCGACGAGAAGGCGGCAGCGGATGGCACGCCGCCTCCCTCGGCGCCCACGTCGGACGACAAGACGCCGGTCCTCAAGCACTGATCGCGACGTTCCTGGTTCGCGCCTGAAACCGACGGCGCGTGAGCAGCAGGTTCCATGCCCACGCGCCGTTGTTTTTTTCGCATCTCGCCGTTCGCGGCATCAACGCTGAATCTTCAATCACCTCCGCACGCTACTTGCCACGGCACGCGAATCGGCGGACAAAGCATATCGCGTCGGTGCGATCGTCGCCGCGCGATGTTCTTGACCTTCGAAATCGCGGGCGTTATAAAACCTCTTCGGGCGCAGTGATCACTGCACCACCTCACTTCATCTATTCCCAGAAGACTTCACGCATCAAAAGGGGAAGCTCGTGAACAAATCGGAACTCATCGACGCGATCGCCAAGCACGCCGACATCTCGAAAGCGGCGGCAGGTCGCGCGCTCGACGCCACCGTCGACGCGATCCAGACCTCGCTCAAGAAAGGCTCGATGGTCACGCTCGTCGGCTTCGGGTCGTTCTACGTCGGCAAGCGCAACGCGCGCTCCGGGCGCAACCCGCGCACCAACGAGCCGATCAAGATCGGCGCTGCCAAGGTGGCCAAGTTCCGCGCTGGCAAAGCGTTGAAGGATGCGTTAAACTAGCGGTCTTTTCCGGATCGGAAAAACCGGTTGCCGGATACGAAACACAGGCATCGAAAACAGCCGGGCGGCCGCGAAAACACGAGCAGTCGAAGTGCCACGGGTGCTTAGCTCAGTTGGTAGAGCGTCGCCCTTACAAGGCGAATGTCGGGAGTTCGAGCCTCTCAGCACCCACCACATCGCCGCGAACGTCTCGGAGTGGTAGTTCAGTTGGTTAGAATACCGGCCTGTCACGCCGGGGGTCGCGGGTTCGAGTCCCGTCCACTCCGCCAAGCTTGAAAAAGAAGGGCACCCGTTGCGGTGCCCTTCTTCTTTTGACGCCGGAGAACGGCTACTGCGTGGGCAGGCCCAGGGCCGACATCGTGGACGAATCGAGGTCGCCCGTCGCGCGAAGGCCGTTGGCACGCTGGAACTGCACAAGCGCGTCACGCGTCGGCGGGTCCATCGAACCCGTCGCGTTGCCAGGATGATAGCCAGCGCGCTCCAGCGCGTGCTGCGCCGCCTGCACCTGCGTGGCGTTCACCGGAGCGTTGGAGCGCGTGCGCGAGTCCGCCGCCGTGGCGTCGCCGTTCACCCGTGCCTGCATCGGCGGCTGCTCCGCCTGCGTCTTCGCCGGCATGCGATAGCTGCCGGTCGCGTAGCTCGTCGGGTTGCCGGAAGGGGCGCGCATGTCCGCGCAACCAGCGGCGAGCAGGATCGACGCCGCTGCGAGCGCCTTCGTCAAGGTCGTGGATTGCATGATTGATTCCTCCTTGTTGTGGAGCCGATCACACATCGATTCCTAGCCTCATCGTAGAGCGGGCATGCATTCGCGGCAGCCGGACGCACTCGCGGCGACATGTGGGACACGCCCCCGGGTACCCGTCGGATTCGGCCGCGCGGAACGTGGTGGTCGTGTATAATTTCGCCAAAACAAACAGTTAACGACTCTCGCCGCACGGCAGGGAGTTGCGCCAGGGGCGAACGAGAGGTTCGCCCTTTCGATTCCGCACAAAGGCTTCACATGTTCGATCTCGTCGCCAAGCACAAGCGCATCGCGCAGGGCATCCTGTTCCTCATCATGGTGCCCTTCGCGTTCTTCGGCGTGGATTACTACTTCCGGGGAGGCGCGCAACAGGACACGGTCGCGACCGTCGGCGGCGAGAAGATCACGCAGAACGACTACGCGGACGCCGTGCGCGAGCAGACCGAGCAGATGCGCCGGCAGCTCGGCCGCAACTTCGACGCGCGCATGTTCGACAATCCCGAAGTCCGCTTCGCGATCCTCGACAGCCTCATCAACCAGAAGCTGATCGCGAACAAGGCGCGCGAAGAGAACTTTCGCGTGAGCGATCCCCAGCTGCAGCAATTCATCATGACGGTGCCGACGTTCCAGGAGGACGGCAAGTTCAGCGCCGATCGTTACCGCATGTGGCTCGCGTCGCAGAACATGAATCCGCCGTACTTCGAGCAGCGCCTGCGGCAGGACCTCACCACGGGCGCGGTGCAGGAGCCGATCGCTTCGTCCAACATCGTCGCGCGCTCGTCCGCTGCGAAATTCCTGGGCTTGCTCGAGCAGCAGCGCGAGGTCGCGGTTGCCGCCGTGGACGTCGATGCGTTCCTCAAGGACGTCAAGGTCGACGAGGCCGCGATCAAGGACTTCTACGACAAGAACGCCGCGGCGTTCCAGGTGCCCGAGCAGGCGCGCATCGAGTACGTGCTGCTGACGCAGGATGCGCTCAACGCGCAGGCAACGGTCACGCCGGAGGAAGTTCGCAAGCAGTACGAGGCCAACGCAACGCAGTACACCGCGCCCGAAGAGCGCTCCGCCTCGCACATCCTCATTCCGGTGAAACCGGATGCGAAGGAAGAGGAGAAGGCGGCGGCGAAAAAGCTCGCCGAGGACGTATACGCGAAGGCGAAGGCCAACCCCGCGAAGTTCGCGGATCTCGCCAAGGAATACTCGAAGGACCCGGGCTCGGCGCAGCAGGGCGGCGATCTCGGAAGCTTCGGCCGCGGAAGCATGGTCAAGCCGTTCGAGGATGCCGTGTTCGCCGCGAAGCAGGGGGAACTGCTGGCGCCGGTGCTGTCGGACTTCGGCTGGCACGTGATCAAGGTGACCGGCGTGCGGCCCGCGCGGACGCAGCCGTTCGAGGAAGTGCGCGCGCAGATCGAAGGCGAGATCAAGAAGCAGAAAGCCGCACAGAAGTTCGCCACCGCCGCGGATCAGTTCCAGAACCTCGTCTACGAACAGGCGGACAGCCTGGCCGGCACCGGCAAGGCACTGGACCTCAAGGTGGAGACGACGGGATTCGTCAGCCGTGCGCAGGCGCAGGCACTCGCGCTCGGCAATGCAAAATTCGTGGAGGTGCTCTTCTCGCCCGAGTCCGTGTCCGGCAAGCGCAACACGGAGGCGATCGAGGTGGCGCCGAACTCGCTCATCGCCGGGCGCATCATCGAGCACAAGCCCGCCGCCGCGCGGCCATTCGCCGAGGTCAAGGACGAGATCCGCAAGCAGCTCGAGCGCAAGGCCGCGAGCGAGCTCGCGCAGAAGGCGGGCGAGCAGAAGCTCGCACTGCTGCAGGCGGGCAAGAGCGACAAGGAAGCGGGGCTCACGTTCGGCAAGCCGGCGATGGTCGGGCGTGGCCAGTTCCAGGCCGGGCTTCCGCCGGAGGTGCTGAACCGCGTGTTTCTCGTCAGCACCGACAAGCTGCCGGCGTACGCGAGCGGCACCAACGAGCGCGGCGGCTATTCGATCGTGCGCATCGGCAAGGTCGTGACACCCGAGGACACCGACAAGGCGCGCGTCGACATGGCGGCCAATCGCCTGTCCGACCAGATCGGCCGCGAGCTGCTCAACGCGTACGTGGCGAGCCTGAAGGCAGGTTCCGAGGTGAAGATCTTCCAGGGCAACCTGGACAAGAAGTAGTCTCCGCATGACGCCGGGCCGACGCCGCATCGTTCTCGGCATTGCCGGCGCCGCGGCGACGTTCCGGGCGATGGCGCAGGCGCCGCAACTGCGACGCGTCGCAGTGCTCGCGCCGAGCACGCGCGAGCGCGAAGAGATCACGCTCAAGCCGTTCTTCGACGAGATGCGTGCGCTTGGCTGGATCGAAGGGCAAACGATCGAATACGATCGCGCATACGCAGACGACAGGCATGCGAGCCTCGATTCGTTGGCGGTTCAATTGGTCGCGCGCAAGCCCGAATTGATCTTCGCGCCCCCCGCGCCTGCGGCGGTCTCCGCGAAGAAGGCGACTTCGCGCATCCCGATCGTGTTCGCGACCGGCACGGACCCTGTCGTGATCGGCTTGGTCGCGAGCCTCGCGAGGCCCGGCGGCAACGTGACGGGTATCGTCAGCGTGGCAGATTCGCTGGCGCCGAAACTGGTGCAGATCCTGCGCGAGCTGCTGCCGGGCGCGAAGAGGCTTGGTGTCCTGAACGAGCCCATCGACCCGCGTGCGCGACTCGACCTCGACGCGCTTGGCCGTGCCGCGACGCCGCTGGGCATGACCCTCGTGACTGCCACGGTTCCGGACGCCCCGTCCCTGCGCGCAGCCGTCGCGCAGCTTTCGGCTCAGAAAGTGGATGCGATCGTCACGAGCACTTCGCTCATCTTCAACCTGCGCGCGTCCCTGCTGGAGCTGGCCGATGCTGCCCGCATTCCTGTTGCAGGCCACCGCAGCGAGCTGGCGGACGCGGGCGCGTTGTTCGCATATGGAGCCGCGCTGGCGGATCAGATGCGGGTGGCGGCACGGCTGGCCGACAAGGTGCTGAAGGGGTCTTCACCGGCCGACCTGCCTGTCGAGCAGCCGACCAAGTTCGAGCTGGTGGTGAATCAGCGCGCCGCTGCCCGGCTCGGGATCAAGGTACCTGCAAGCGTGCTTGCGCGTGCCGATCGCGTGATCGACTGAGTCAGTTCTTGGCGGCCGGCCCGCAGTTCTGGCGCATCCAGACCTCGATCTCGGTGCGCTCGCGGCGACGCATCGCTTCGTCCACGACGAACGCCTCGCCCTTCTCGTTGTAGCGCACGAGCGCCACTTGCTCGGCGGACAGCTGGCGGACGTTCGATTCTGCGCGCTGGCACTGCTCCGCGCGCTTGATGAGCTCCGCCTGCTTTTCCTGCGCCTTCTTGTCACGGTCGACCGCGTCGGTCTGGCGCTTCTTCATCTCCACATCCTTGGCCGCCAGCTCCTGCACGGCGTTCGGATTGGCCGGCGGGCGCCGGCGCGCCGATCGTCTCGTACTTCACGTTGCCCTGCGGCGGGATGTCCGAGTACACGACGCGACCGTTGGCGTCCGTCCACTTGTACGTGGCGGCGCACACCGGCGCCACAAGCGCGGCGCAGGCAAGGGCTGCGATCAGCAGGCGGGACATGGCGAGGCAAGGTACCGCAGGCGTCATTGGGCGTCAACAAAGGCTCGATGCACGCGGATCTGGTTGCAAGGAACGTGCCGCAGCGGCGCGCCGCCTCCGAAATCGGGGTCGACGCGTGTATAATCGATTTTTGCGCCAGGAGAGAATCGCATGCGTGTCGTCCGCAAAGCGCTGACTTTCGACGACGTCCTGCTTAGTTCCCGCGCACTCCCTCGTCGTACCTCGCGACGTCTCGCTCAAGACGCGCCTCACCCGCAGCATCGCGCTCAACATCCCGCTCATGTCGGCCGCCATGGACACGGTCACCGAGGCGCGGCTCGCCATCGCGATCGCGCAGGAAGGCGGCATCGGCGTAGTGCACAAGAACATGTCGCCGGCGCGGCAGGCGGCCGAGGTCGCCAAGGTGAAGCGCTTCGAGAGCGGCGTGGTCAAGGACCCCATCACCATCCCGCCGTCGATGTCGGTGCGCGAGGTGATGGCATTGACGCAGCGGCACCGCATCTCGGGACTTCCGGTCGTCGAGGGGCATCGCGTCGTCGGCATCGTGACCAACCGCGACCTGCGCTTCGAGACGAACCTCGACCAGCCGGTGGCGAACATCATGACCAAGGGCGATCGCCTCGTGACGGTGGCCGAAGGCACGGACATCGAGGTCGCCAAGGGCCTCATGCATCGCCACCGCCTCGAGCGCGTGCTCGTCGTCAACGGCGACATGGAGCTTCGCGGCCTCATCACGGTGAAGGACATCCTCAAGGGCATCGAGCATCCGAACGCGTGCAAGGACGAGCTCGGCCGCTTGCGCGTCGGCGCTGCCGTGGGCACCGGCAGCGACACCGACGAGCGCGTCGAAGCGCTGGTCGGCGCCGGCGTCGACGTCATCGTCGTCGATACGTCGCACGGCCATTCGCAGGGCGTGCTCGAGCGCGTCGCGATGGTCAAGAAGCGCTACCCCAAGGTGCAGGTGATCGGCGGCAACGTCGCGACGGCCGCCGGCGCGAAGGCGCTCGCCGACCACGGCGCGGACGCCGTGAAGATCGGCATCGGTCCCGGATCGATCTGCACCACGCGCATCGTCGCTGGCGTGGGCGTGCCGCAGATCACGCGCGATCCAGTTCGCGATCGAGGGCCTCGCCGCCTCCGGCGTGCCCGTCATCGCCGACGGCGGCATCCGCTATTCCGGCGACATCGCCAAGGCCATCGCGGCCGGCGCGTCGTGCGTGATGCTCGGCAGCCTGTTCGCCGGCACCGAGGAAGCGCCCGGCGACATCGAGCTCTACCAGGGACGCTCGTACAAGAGCTATCGCGGCATGGGCTCGCTCGGCGCGATGCAGGAGGGAAGCTCCGACCGCTACTTCCAGGATTCGGAAGGCGAGGGCGCCGCGGAGAAGCTCGTTCCCGAAGGCATCGAAGGACGCGTCCCGTACAAGGGCGTCCTGCCGTCGGTCATCCACCAGCTGATGGGCGGGCTGCGCGCCGCGATGGGTTACTGCGGCTGCGCGACGATCGAGGAGTTGTCGACGCGCGCCGAGTTCGTCGAGATCACGTCGGCCGGCATTCGCGAGTCGCACGTGCACGACGTGCAGATCGTGAAGGAAGCGCCCAACTACCGTGTCCAGTGAGCGCCGCGCGAGGCGATGCGCGGCGCTGGCCGCCGTCGCACTCGCGAGATCCTCATCCTCGACTTCGGCGCGCAGTACACGCAGCTCATCGCGCGCCGCCTGCGCGAGACGCACGTCTACTGCGAGATCCATCCGTACGACGTCGACGACGCGTTCGTGCGCGAGTTCGCGCCGAAGGGCATCGTGCTCTCGGGCGGACCGAACAGCGTCACCGACGGCGACACGCCGCGCGCGCCTGCCGCAGTGTGGACGCAGGGCGTGCCCGTGCTCGGCATCTGCTACGGCATGCAGACGATGGCCGCGCAACTCGGCGGCACGGTCGAGACGGGCACGGTGCGCGAATTCGGTTACGCGGAAGTGCGCGCGCGCGGGCACTCGCAGCTTTTGAAGGGGCTGCAGGACCGCGCGAACGCCGAAGGCCACGGCCTGCTCGACGTCTGGATGAGCCACGGCGACAAGGTCACCGCGCTGCCGCCGGGATTTCGCGCTCATCGGGTCCTCGACGTCGTGCGAGATCGCAGCGATGGCCGACGAGTCGCGCCACTTCTACGCGGTGCAGTTCCATCCGGAAGTCACGCACACGAAGCAGGGCGCCGCGCTGCTCGCGCGCTTCGCGCACGAGATCTGCGGCTGCGGCAACGACTGGAACATGCACGACTACGTGCGCGAGGCGGTCGAAGCCATCCGCGCGCAGGACGCACGGCGAGGACGTGCTCCTCGGATTGTCGGGCGGCGTCGATTCGTCGGTCGCCGCGGCGCTCATCCACCGCGCGATCGGCGACCGCCTGACCTGCGTCTTCGTCGATCACGGCCTCCTGCGGCTGAACGAAGCCGCAGCAGGTCATGCATACGTTCGCGCAGAACCTCGGCGTGCGCGTGATCCACGTGGACGCGAGCGAGGAATTCCTGGCCGCACTTGCGGGCGTGGCCGATCCCGAGCAGAAGCGCCGCATCATCGGCAAGCTCTTCGTCGACGTCTTCCAGCGCGAGTCGGCGAAGCTCGCCAAGGTGAAGTGGCTCGCGCAGGGCACGATCTATCCGGACGTCATCGAATCCGCCGGCGCCAAGACCAAGAAGGCGCACACGATCAAGTCGCATCACAACGTGGGCGGCTTGCCGGAGACGCTGCACCTCAAGCTCCTCGAGCCGCTGCGCGAGCTCTTCAAGGACGAGGTGCGCGAGCTCGGGCTCGAGCTCGGCCTGCCGCGCGAGATGGTCTACCGGCATCCGTTTCCCGGCCCGGGCCTCGGCGTGCGCATCCTGGGCGAGGTGACACGCGAGCGCGCGGACCTGCTGCGGCGCGCGGATGCGATCTTCATCGACGAGTTGCGCACCGCGCGCGACGCGGACGGCAAGTCGTGGTACGACAAGACGGCGCAGGCGTTCGCGGTGTTCCTGCCCGTGCAATCGGTCGGCGTGATGGGCGACGGGCGCACGTACGAGCACGCCGTTGCGCTGCGCGCGGTGCAGACGACCGACTTCATGACGGCGCATTGGGCGCACCTGCCTGCGCGAGCTCCTCGCGCGCGTGAGCAATCGCATCACCAACGAGGTGCGCGGGTTCAACCGCGTCGTCTACGACATCTCGAGCAAGCCGCCCGCGACGATCGAGTGGGAATAGGCAAGCGGGGACGCGGCTCTCGCCACGTCCCCGCGCGTCACTGTCGCTGCGTTACTTTGCGTTGAGGGCGTTCAACGTCGGATCGTCGAGCGCGCCGGTCTGCGGCAGGTTGTGGTCGGCCTGGAACTTCGTGACTGCCGAGCGCGTCGCAGGCCCCATGCGGCCGTCGGCCGAGCCCGCGTTGTAGCCCTGGCTGTTCAGCGCGTTCTGGGCGTTCTGCACCGTCGAGTCGCTCGCCATGGTCGGCGAAGACGTGCGCGAGTCATTCGCGTTCACGCGTCCGCGCGAGTCCGTGCCTTCGTGGCCGATCACGCCGCCCGCGACGCCGCCCACCACCGCGCCCACCGGGCCGCCGACAACCGCACCTGCGACCGCTCCGGTTCCGGCGCCGATCGCCGTCGCCTTTTCCTTGCCCGTCATCGGGCGGGCCTGCGTGTCGTTGTCCGCCGCGTACGACGCAGTCGACAACGCGAGGGCGACCGCAACAGCGCTCGCACAACGGATCATTTGGTTCGCCTTCATTCGAGGTCTCCTGAGTGTTGAAAAAGTGAAAGCGCATCGAGTCGATGGCCTGCACAGGAGAATGCGCGCATCGAGCGCTGCCGTATCCCGGCCTATCTGCGAAAATGGCGTCGGAAAATATTACATGGGCGCGTAGGCGAAGACGCTCGTGGCGGTCGCGAAGCGCCGCGACGCTGGCGGCGTAGAATCGCCGACCAAACGCAAACCGCACGCCGAGAAAGGGCCCGCGATGAATACGGAACATGCAGCCGCCGCACCCACGCGCAGCCTTGCAAGGCTCGAGGCGCTGGCGATTCGCCAGGGACTGTCGATGGGCGTCCTCGCGTCGAGCAGCCCTGCCGATTTCGCGCTCGTGATGGCCGCGGCGGGATCGTCGTTCGGGCCGGCTGAAACGCTGTCCGAGCACCAAGTCAACGAGCGCATCAAGGCATTCCTCGAGGGTGCGGGTGCGATGCTCGCCGTCGACCACGTCGAGCTCCGCCGCTGGCTCGTCGACAACGGCGTGCTCGCGCGCGACGGCTTCGGCCGCGCGTATACGCGCGGTGCAGCCGCGCGACGAGATCGCGCTTGCGATGAAGGAACTCGCAGGCGTCGACGTCGCGAAGACCGTTGCGGAGGCACGCGAGCGCGATGCGTCCCGCCGCGCCGAACGCAAGCGCGCGTGGCAAGCGTCGCAATGAGCGATACGGCGCGCCGGAATTTCGCGACGGGTACGCCGTGGGAGCCGATCGTCGGCTACTCGCGCGCCGTGCGCGTGGGCAACCACATCGCGGTGTCGGGCACGACCGCGACCGATGCGAGCGGCACCATCGTCGGGATCGGCGACGCGTACGCGCAGGCGCGGCAGGTCGTCGCGAACATCGAAGCCGCGCTGGTGCGCGCGGGCGCGAGCCTGCGCGACGTCGTGCGAACGCGCATCTACGTGACCGACATCGCGCAATGGGAGGCGGTGGGGCGCGCGCACGGCGAGGCATTCCGCGACATCCGTCCCGCATGCACGATGGTCGAGGTCGCGAAGCTCATCTCGCCGGAGATCCTGGTCGAGATCGAAGCCGACGCGATCGTCGCTTCCTGATGGCGCAGCGGACCGCCGGCAATCTCGCTCCGCAGTCGGTGCACTACGCGCGGATCGGCCGCGCGGTCACGCTCGCTTTCGCCGCGATGATCGTGTGGCTCGCCATCGGTACTGTCTTCTACCACGGCATCGAAGACCTCGCCTGGATCGACGCCTTCCATCAGGCCGCGCTCCTGACAGCGGGCATGGGCCCGGTGAAGGAGATCAACACGGTGACGGGGAAGATCTTCGACAGCGTCTACGCGCTGATCAGCGGCTTCGTGATGCTGGGCGCCGCGGGCTACCTCTTCGCGCCGTTCGCGCATCGCATGCTGCGCCGGTTCCACATCGAGGATGCCGATGCGAAGTGACGATGCGTGGATGGAGGAGGCGCTGGCGCTTGCGCGCGATGCCGCTTCGCGCGGCGAGGTGCCCGTCGGGGCGCTCGTGGTGCGCGACGACGTGGTGCTCGGCCGCGGCGGCAATGCGCCGATCTCGCACGCCGATCCTACCGCGCACGCGGAGATCGCCGCGTTGCGCGACGCGGCGCGCGCTGCGGGCAACTATCGGCTCCCCGGCTGCGATCTCTTCGTGACGCTCGAGCCGTGCGCGATGTGCGCAGGCGCCATCTTCCACGCGCGGATCGCGCGCGTCGTGTACGGCGCGCGCGACCCCAAGTCGGGCGCGTGCGGATCGGTCGTCGATCTCTTCGCCGAGCGTCGCATCAACCATCATGCAACGGCGACCGGCGGCGTGCGCGCCGACGAGTGCGGCCGGCTGTTGTCCGAATTCTTCGCCGCGCGCCGCGGCGCGCCGACGGCATGAAGCGGCCCCACGGCGTCGGCTTCTACGCGCCGGCGGGTTTCGCCCTCGACCCGCCGGCCGTCGACCGCGCGCAGACGCGGCTCGTCGCGATGTGGGAGCGCGTCGTCGTCGATCCCGACGTGCCGCACGCGCTGGCAGCGGTTCGCCGCGAGCGACGACGAGCGCCTCGCCGCCGTGATGCGCATGGCGCACGATCCGCAGGTCGATCTCGCGATCACGTTGCGCGGCGGCTACGGCTGGACGCGGCTGCTGCCGCGCATCGACTTTCGAGGCGATCGCTGCGGCGCGCAAGCAGTGGCTGGGCTACAGCGACTTCACCGCGTTCCAGCTCGCAGCGCTCGCGCATGCCGGCATGGTGACGTTCGCGGGACCGACGGTCAGCGATTTCGGCGCAGCGCAGCCTTCCGCATTCACGCTCGATCATTGCTTCGGGCTGCTCGACCAGCCGCGCTACGAGGTGGCGTGCGACGCTCGACGGGCCCGACGTCGTGACGGCGGGAACGCTGTGGGGCGGCAACCTCGCGATCGTCGCGCACCTCTGCGGCACGCCGCATTTTCCGTCGGTCGAAGGCGGCATCCTGTTCCTCGAGGACGTGGGCGAAACGCCGTACCGCATCGAGCGCATGATCTACCAGCTGCACCACGCCGGCGTGCTCGCGCGGCAACGGGCGATCCTGCTCGGTCAATTCACGGAGTACGTGCTGTCCGCCAACGACGGCGGATACGACATGGACACGGCCGTTGCGCATGTGCGCAGCGTGTGCCGCACGCCGGTGTTCACCGGCTTGCCGTTCGGCCACGTCCCCGACAAGCTCACGCTTCCCGTCGGCGGCCGCTGCGACCTCATGGTGCGCGACGGCGCGCGCGACGCTTGCGTTCTCCGACTATGTCGATTGAATCCGCGCAGGGGTTCACCATCCGCGACGTCGCATGGGCGCAGGAAGCGCAGAAGCTTCGCGCGGTGCGCGTGGCGGTGTTCGTCGTCGAGCAGAACATTCCCGAAGAGCTCGAATGGGACGAGCACGACGCGGTGAGCGCGCACGCGCTCGCCGAGGATCGCGACGGCGTGCCGATCGGCTGCGGCCGACTCCTGCCCGACGGACACATCGGGCGGCTGGCCGTGCTGTCGGATTGGCGCGGGCAGGGCGTGGGCGGCGAAGCTCTTGCTGCACCTCGTCGAGCTTGCGCGCGCTGCGCGGCCACGCGCGGGTGCTGCTCAACGCACAGGAGCACGCGATGCCGTTCTACGCGCGCTACGGATTCGCGCCGTCGGGCGCGCCGTTCATGGAAGCCGGGATTCCGCACCAGGAGATGGCACGGCTGCTCGCGCCGTGAGCTCGAACTCCACGGCGACTTCGTGCGACGGCGTGCCATCGGGCGCGAACGACCGCTCCACGAATCGCGCATGCCCGCCGCGGTCGATCGCCAGCACGGTGGAGCAGCGCGTTCCGTAGCGATCGCTCACGATGAACGGCGACGACAGCAGGCGCTCCCATGCCAGCGGCACCCCGGTGGACGGAAGCTCGGCGTCGGTCGCCTGCGCGCGGTCGCCGAGCGCGTCGAACAACGGCTCGAAGCTCGTGGCGTCGCCGCGCAGCCACGATTGCAGGCGCTCCTGCGTGCGCACGACCTTCGGCCACGGACGTCGAGCAGCGCGTTGGACAGTCCGTGCACGCCCCGGCGACGCGGCGCACGTCGGCGGTACTGCGGTTCGACATCCACAGGAAGCCGGCGGCGTCACCGGCGAGCAGGTTGAAGCCGTTGTAGCGCGGTGCCGTCGATCGCGGCCATCGCTTCGTCGATCGTGCGATCGGCACGCAGCGCGAGCAAGCGGCAGCTCGCCGCGCGAGCGCGCGGCCGGATCCTGGGCCTTGCCTTCGCGCACGTTGGTCACGAGCGCGAAGCGCCCGTCGCGGCGCACGCCGAGCCACGTGCCGCCCGCCATGAGATCGCGGCCCGCGAGGACGTCGCGAAACGCGCCTTCGCGTCCCCACGCCGCGGGCGCAGCGGGACGCGCGTGGTACTCGTCGCGATTGGCGGCGAGCACGAGCGCGATGCGCGGATGCGCGTCGACCGCGATGACGACGAGGCACATCGGCTACAGCTTGACGCGATTCGGCGTCGCGGGCGCCGGAATTTCGTAGGGCATCGGAAGCTCGACGATCGGGCGCCCGTCGGCAAGGCGAAGCGCGCCCGCGTCGCGCGCGGACAGGCTCACGACGGCGAGCAGCTCGCTGCCGCCGGCGGGCGCGCGCGCGGCATTCACGACCGTGCCCGCATTGTCGTCGCCCGCGACGATGCGCGAGGCAGGCGCCGGCGGATCGCCTTCGACGTGGAACGCAAGCAGGCGCTCCTTGAGGCGGCCGAGATACTGCATGCGGGCAACGATCTCCTGCCCCGGATAGCAGCCCTTGCGGAAGTTGACGCCGCCGATGAGATCGAGGTTCGCCGCCTGCGCGACGAACAGGTCCTGCGTGGCAAGCGTGATCTGCGGGACACCGGCGCGCACGCCGAGCCAATCCCAGAACGCCGTTTCCGCGTCGTCGCCTTCGATCGCGACCGGGTTTTCGCCGTCGACGAGGAAGCGTCCATCCGGGAGTCCCACGACGTCCGTGCCTTGCGCCACGACGCCGTGCCCAGGCGCAGGAACGTGGTCGAGCGCGGCGCCGATCGCCGGCAGCGGCGTCGGGTCCGACGACGCCGGCAACGATTCGTTGCTCACGCAGGCCGATCGTCAGCCTGGCGCGCAGGACGAACATCGACAGGCGCTTGCGCAGCGGCTCGGCGAGGTCCGTCGGCACGTAGGCGATGAACTCGGCGTCCTCCCGCCGCCACAGGAGCGGGGTGGCGAGCAATCGTCCCTTGGCCGAGTTGTAGCTCGTCCAGCCGGCTTCACCGACCGCCATTCCCTCCACGTCGGTGGACAGCTGGTTGTGAAGGAACGATGCCGAGTCGGGCCCCGCGAAGCGAAGGCTCGCAAGGCCGGGTTTGCGGACGATCAGTGGGCGTGGAGGGCTCATGCGCGATACATGGGCCCGGCATGGCCCGCCTCCAAGGGAGGGCTCGGCCGGGGGTGCGAACCGTGCTAGAATAACAAGTTAGCCCGACGCGCCTTGTTTTTTCGACTTTTTGGCGGCCCGGGCCATTCGCGCACCCGCGACTTCGAAAGGGTGCCCGGCCCTCGATGCAGGGCGGGCGATCCGCGGGTGTCAGACCCAACCCTCGATAGGAAAAGATCCACATGTCGGTCACGATGCGTCAAATGCTGGAAGCCGGTGTCCATTTCGGCCACCAGACCCGTTACTGGAACCCGAAGATGGCGGACTTCATCTTCGGCCAGCGCAACAAGATTCACATCGTCAACCTCGAAAAGACGATGCAGATGTACCAGGATGCCATGAAGTACGTGCGGCAACTGGCAAGCAACCGCGGCACCATCCTCTTCGTCGGCACCAAGCGCCAGGCGCGCGACATCGTCGCCGAGGAAGCGCAGCGCGCGGGCATGCCCTTCGTCGATCACCGCTGGCTCGGCGGCATGCTCACCAACTTCAAGACGGTGAAGGCGTCGATCAAGCGCCTGAAGGACCTCGAGCAGATGGCCACCGACGGCACGTTCGAGCGCATGAGCAAGCGCGAGGCGCTGTCGCAGCAGCGCGAGCTCGACAAGCTCGTGAAGAGCCTGGGCGGCATCAAGGACATGACGGGGCTGCCGGACGCGATGTTCGTCGTCGACGTCGGCTATCACAAGATCGCGGTCACCGAGGCGAAGAAGCTCGGCATCCCGATCATCGGCGTGGTCGACACCAACCATTCGCCGGACGGCATCTCGTACGTGATCCCGGGCAACGACGACTCGAGCCGCGCGATCCGCCTGTACGCGCGCGGCGTCGCCGACGCGGTGCTCGAAGGCAAGAGCACGGTCGTCCAGGAGATCGTCTCCGCCGGCGACGAGTTCGTGGAAGTCCAGGAAGAAGCGCAAGCCTGAACAATCTTCGTCGAGGGGCCGGACGGTCCCTTCGGCAACAGGACACGAGGTCGCAAGATGGCGGAAATCTCCGCAAGCATGGTGATGGACCTGCGCCAGCGCACGGGTCTCGGAATGATGGAATGCAAGAAGGCGCTCGCCGAAGCCGAAGGCGACATGACGAAGGCCGAGGATCTCCTGCGCATCAAGACCGGCGCCAAGGCGTCGAAGGCCGCGGGCCGCGTGGCGGCGGAAGGCGTGATCGGACTGTGGGTCGCGCCGGACGCAAAGCTCGGCGCGATGGTCGAGGTGAACTGCGAGACCGACTTCGTCGCCCGCAACGACGACTTCAACGCGTTCGCGCAGGAGATCGCGCAGATCGTCGCCGCGACAATCCCGCCGACGTCCGAAGCGCTCGGCGCGGCCAGGCTCGCGTCGGGCGAAACGGTCGAAGCGCGCCGCGTGGCGCTCGTGCAGAAGATCGGCGAGAACATGTCGATCCGCCGCTTCGTGCGCACGGTCGCCAAGGGAACGCTCGCGTCGTACGTCCACGGCGTGAAGATCGGCGTGCTGGTCGACGTGACGGCGGCGACGCGCCGTCGGCAAGGACGTCGCGATGCACATGGCGGCCGGCGCCGCTCCGGGCGCCATCAAGCCCATCGCCGTGTCGCGCAACGAGGTTCCCGCCGAGCTCATCGAGAAGGAGCGCGCGATCTTCACCGCGCAGGCCGCCGAAAGCGGCAAGCCCGCGGAGATCGTCGCCAAGATGGTCGAGGGCCGCGTCAACAAGTACCTGGCCGAAGTCACGCTGCTCGGCCAGCCGTTCGTCAAGAATCGGACGAGACGGTCGAGAAGTACCTCAAGGCGCAAGGGCGTCGACGGTGAACGGCTTCACGCTGTTCGTCGTCGGCGAGGGCATCGAGAAGAAGAAGGACGACTTCGCCGCCGAAGTCGCGGCCATGGCGAAAGCGTAGGGGAGTCGCCATGACCTCGACGCCGCTCGCTTCCGTCGCCTCTGCGGTCAAGCCGGCGAGCGAGCCGGCGTACCGGCGCATCCTCCTCAAGCTGTCCGGCGAGGCGCTGATGGGCGAGATCGCAGTACGGCATCGAGCGCGAGACGATCGACCGCATCGTCGCCGAGATCGCCGACGTGCTGCGCGCCGGCGTGCAGATCGCCATCGTCATCGGCGGCGGCAACATCTTCCGCGGCGTCGCGCCCGGCGCCGCCGGCATGGACCGCGCGACCGCCGACTACATGGGCATGCTCGCCACGCTCATGAACGCGCTCGCGCTGCAGGATGCGCTGCGCCGCGCCGGCGTCGAGTCGCGCGTGCAGTCGGCGCTGCGCATCGACCAGGTCGCCGAGCCGTACATCCGCGGGCGCGCGCTGCGCCATCTCGAGGAAGGCAAGGTCGTCATCTTCGCCGCCGGCACCGGCAACCCGTTCTTCACGACCGACACCGCCGCCGCGCTGCGCGGGCGCGAGATGGGCGTCGACATCGTGCTGAAGGCGACCAAGGTCGACGGCGTCTACACGGCCGATCCGATGAAGGACCCGACCGCCCGGCGCTACCTCACGCTCACGTTCGACGAGGCGATCGTCAAGAACCTGAAGGTGATGGACGCCACGGCGCTCGCGCTGTGCCGCGACCAGAACATGCTGCTCAAGGTGTTCTCGATCTTCGTGCCCGGCGCGCTGAAGCGCGTCGTGATGGGCGGCGACGAGGGCACGCTCGTCCACTGCTAGGTTTGGGGAGTCCTGCATGATCGACGACGTCAAGAAGACCGCGGAACAGAAGATGGGCAAGTCGATCGAGGCGCTGAAGCACGACCTCGCCAAGATCCGCACCGGCCGCGCGCACACCGGCCTGCTCGATCACATCCACGTCGACTACTACGGCATCGCCGATGCCGCTGAGCCAGGTCGCCAACGTGACGCTCGCCGACGCGCGCACGATCGCCGTGCAGCCGTGCGAGAAGAAGATGATTCCCGTCGTCGAGAAGGCGATCCGCGACTCGCGACCTCGGCCTCAATCCCGCGACGTCCGGCGACGTGATCCGCATTCCGATGCCGGCGCTGACCGAGGAGCGCCGCAAGGAGCTCACCAAGGTCGTGCACAAGGAAGCGGAAGCCGCGCGCATCGCCGTGCGCAACATCCGCCGCGACGCCAACGAGCACCTGAAGAAGCTGCTCAAGGACAAGCAGGTGTCCGAGGACGACGAGCGTCACGCGCTCGTCGACCTCCAGAAGCTGACCGACCGCTTCATCGCCGAGATCGACAAGCTCATGGCGCAGAAGGAAGCGGACCTGATGGCGATCTGACGCGGCATGCCCCTCGAACGGCCGTATCGTCGAGCTCCACGCACGGCATCCCCGACGTCGCGGCAGCGTGCCGCGCCACGTCGCGATCATCATGGACGGCAACGGCCGCTGGGCGAAGCAGCGCCTGCTGCCGCGCGTCGCCGGGCATCGCACGCGGCGTCGAGGCGGTGCGCGCGACGGTGCGCGCATGCGATCGAGCGCGGCGTCGAGTACCTCACGCTGTTCGCCTTCTCGAGCGAGAACTGGCGCCGGCCCGCCGGACGAGGTGTCGATCCTGATGGACCTCTTCCTGCGCGCGCTCGAGCAGGAGGTCGCGAAGCTGCACGAGAACGGCATCCGCTTCAAGGTCGTCGGCGACTCGTCGCGCGTTCGACCGCGCGCATCCGCGAGCTCATCGCCGCCGGCGAGGCGCTGACCGCCGCGCAACACGCGGCTCACGCTGACGGTCGCCGCCAACTACGGCGGGCGCCGGGACATCGCGCAGGCGGCGCAGCGCTATTTCGCCGACCATCCCGGACCGCGTCGACGGCGCGGCGCTTCCGCCGCACGCGCTCGACCCGTACCTCGCGATGAGCTACGCGCCGGAGCCCGATCTCTTCATCCGCACCGGCGGCGAGCAGCGCATCTCGCAATTTCCTGCTGTGGCAGCTCGCCTACACCGAGCTCTACTTCACCGACCTGCTGTGGCCCGACTTCGACGCGGCCGCGCTCGACGCCGCGATCGCGTCGTACCGCAGCCGCGAGCGCCGCTTCGGCCGCACGAGCGAGCAGGTGCAGTCGGCGCAGAGCGCCTGAGTCCTTGCACAGCGGCCTGACGTGCTCGCGACGCGCATCCTGACGGCGGTGGTGCTGATTCCCGCCGTGCTGGCGGCGCTGTTCCTGCTGCCGCCGCTCGCGTGGGGCTGCGTCACGCTCGCGCGTGATCGCGCTCGGCGCGCACGGAGTGGGCGACGCCTCGTCGGCTTGTCGCCGGCCTGCGCGGAACCTCTTCCTGGCGGCGATCGCTGGTGATCGGCGTCAGCGCTGCTCATCGCGCCGTCCGCGCAGTTCGCGCGCGGCTGGCCGCAGCCGCATCGTGCTCGCCGTCTGCGGCGCTCGCGTCGCTGTTCTGGATCCTCGTCGCGCCGCCGTGGGTCGTCGCGTCGCTGGCCGCACGCAGCGCGCAGCGGTCATGGCGGTCGTCGGGCTGGATCGTGCTGCTCGGCGCGTGGGTGGCGCTCGTGCAGCTGCAGGCGCGCTCGCCGTGGCTCGTGCTCGCCGCGATGGCGATCGTGTGGATCGCGGACACCGCCGCGTATTTCGCCGGCCGCGCGTTCGGCCGGCGCAAGCTCGCGCCCGCAGGTCAGCCCCGGCAAGACGTGGGAAGGCGTGTACGGCGCGCTGGGTCGCCGTCGCCATCTATGCGCTGGCGCTCGTCGCCGCTTCGCGGCGCGACGCCGGGTTTCGCGGCGACGGTCACGCCGCTCGCCGATCGTCGCTGTGGATCGCTCTTCGCGCTCGCGCTCGCGTGCGCTCTCCGTCGTCGGCGACCTCTTCGAGTCGCTGCTGAAGCGGCAGGCCGGCGTCAAGGACAGCGGACGCCTGCTGCCCGGGACACGGCGGCGTGCTCGATCGCATCGATGCGCTGCTGGCGGCGATGCCGCTCGCGGCAGTCGCTGCGCGCATGGCTGCCTGCGCTGATGAACCGCGCATCAGCGCTCCTCGGCGCCACCGGCTCGATCGGCGATTCGACGCTCGACGTGGTCGCGCGCCATCCGGATCGCTTCGCGGTCGTCGCGCTCACCGCGCACTCGCAATGCGGACAAGCTCGCGAGCTGTGCCGCCGCTTCCGGCCGCGCTACGCGGCGCTGTGCGACGCGCGACGCCGCGCGCGCGCTCGCAACGCGCGCTGCGCGCGCGACGGCGATCGCCACGCGAAGTGCTCGGCGGCGACGACGGCGCTGGTCGAGGTCGCGTCGCTGCCGGACGCGGACACCGTGCTGGCCGCGATCGTCGGCGCCGCGGGCCTGCGCGCCGACGCTCGCCGCCGCGCGCGCGGGCAAGCGCATCCTGCTCGCCAACAAGGAAGCGCTCGTGATGGGCGGCGCGCTCTTCATGGACGCGGTGCGCGCAGGGCGGCGCGACGCTGCTGCCGATCGACAGCGAGCACAACGCGATCTTCCAGTGCCTGCCCGCGCGACTACGCGCGCGATCCGGCGCGCGCGGGCGTGCGCCGCATCCTGCTCACCGCGTCCGGCGGGCCGTTCCGCACGCGGCCGCTCGCGGAGCTTGCGCGACGGTCACGCCCGACGAAGCCTGCGCCCATCCGAACTGGGTCGATGGGCCGCAAGATCTCGGTCGACTCGGCGACGATGATGAACAAGGGCCTCGAGGTGATCGAGGCGCACTGGCTGTTCGGCGCGCCGCCGCGAGCGATCGAGGTCGTCGATCCATCCGCAGAGCGTGATCCATTCGCTCGTCGAGTACGTCGACGGCTCGGTGCTCGCGCAGCTCGGCCATCCCGACATGCGCACGCCGATCGCGCAGGCGCTCGCGTATCCCGACGCGCATCGACGCCGGCGTCGCCGACGCTCGATCTCGCGCGGCTCGCCGCGCTGACGTTCGAGCGCGCCCGACTTCGCAGCGCTTTCCGTGCCTGCGCCTCGCCTACGACGCGCTGCGACGCGGGCGGCACCGCGCCGGCGGTGCTCAATGCCGCGAACGAGATCGCGGTCGCCGCGTTCCTCGCGGGCCGCATCCGCTTCACCGACATCGCGGCGGCGTGCGAGCGGCGATGCTCGCGCGACTGCCGACGCGCGCGCTCGTCACCCTCGACGATGCGCGCGCGGCCGACGCGCAGGCGCGCGCTCGCATGCGCGAGGCTTGGCTCGCCGCGCGCCCGGTTCGGGGTACAGTAGCGGCATGATCGACATCGGCTACAAGGTCGTCGGCGTTCCTCGTCGACGCTCGGCGTGCTCGTCGTGTTCCACGAGCTCGGCCATTACCTGCGTCGCGCGCTGGTGCGGCGTCAAGGTGCTGCGCTTCTCCGTCGGCTTCGGCCGCGTCGTCTGCGTGCGCGCCGCTTCGGCCGCGACCGGACGGAGTGGGCGCTGTCCGCGATTCCGCTCGGCGGCTACGTGAAGATGGTCGACGAGCGCGAAGGCGACGTGTCGCGCCGCGCGACCTGCCGCGCGCGTTCAACCGGCAGAGCGTGTGGAAGCGCATCGCCATCGTCGCCGCCGGACCGATCGCCAACCTGCTGCTCGCGGTCGCTGCTCTTCGCCGGCACGTACATCGCCGGCATTCCCGGGCAGCGCGCGCTGCTCGCCGATCCTCCCGCGGGACACGCCGGCCGCGGCGGCGGGCATTCGCGACGGGCGACCTCGTCGTCGCAGTCGACGGCGAGCCGGTGCAGAGCTGGCAGGACCTGCGCTGGCGCCTGACCAAGGCGCACGGGCACGACGAGCGCGGCGATCGACGGTCGAGCGCCGCGGGGCGCGCTGGCGATCGCTCCGGTGACGCGCACGATCGCGATCGCGCAGCTGACCTCGGCCGACTGGGAAGGCAACTTCATGCTCGCAGCTCTGGGCCTGCGCGCCGACCTCGGCGCGCCGCTCATCGAGCGAGGCGGTGCCGGGCAAGCCGGCGGCGCGCGCCGGCCTCAAGGCCGGCGATCGCATCGTCGCGATCGACGGCGAGCCGGGTGCGCTCGCCTGGCGACGTCGCGGCGATCACGAACGCCCGTCCGGGACGTTCCGACCGTCTTCACCGTCGAGCGCGACGGCGCGACGCGCGACGTCACCGTCACGCCGGAAGCGCAGGAGCAGGGCGGGCGCACGCGTCGGCATCGCCGGCATCAAGCTCAAGGTCGATCCCGCGGTCGCGGACAAGCTCGCGCATCACGGTGCGCTACGGCCCGTTCGAAGCGCTCGCGCAGGGCGCGCGCAAGACGTGGGAGCTGTCGCGTCTTCACGCTCAAGATGCTCGGACGCATCCTCATCGGCGAGGCGTCGCTCAAGAACATCAGCGGGCCGATCACGATCGCCGATTTCGCCGGGCAGTCCGCGCAGGCCGGCACGCTCGTCTTCGTCGGCTATCTCGCGCTCATCAGCATCAGCCTCGGCGTGCTCAACCTGCTGCCGGTTCCGCTGCTGGATGGCGGGCATTTGCTGTATTATTTCGCCGAAATCTTCAAGGGCAGCCCCGTCTCCGACCGCGCCTTCGAGGTCGGCCAGCGCATCGGCATGGCCATGCTGGCGGTTCTCATGGCCCTCGCTTTGTTCAATGACCTTTCCCGTCTGTTCTGACCGGCCCCGTTCGCCGCGCCTCACCTCACACATGCGACGTTCTCCCGCACACTGCGGCGCCGGGCCGTGCTCCGCGCTGCGTCGCTCGCGCTGTGCGCGTGGGCGGCGCGCCGTCGTGGGCGTTCGACCCGTTCACCGTCCGCGACATCCGCGTCGAGGGCGTGCAGCGCACCGAGGCCGGCACCATCTTCTCGTACCTGCCGATCAAGGTCGGCGAGCGCGTCGACGACGAGAAGGTCGCGCAGGCCGTCAAGGCGCTGTACGCGACCGGCTTCTTCCGCGACGTGCGCCTCGAGGCGCAGGGCGACATCCTGGTCGTCACCGTCGCAGGAGCGGCCGACGATCAGCTCGCTCGACGTTCGTCGGCAACAAGGAATTCGACACCGAGACGCGTCAAGAAGGCGCTGAAGCGAGATCGGCATCGCCGAAGCGCGCATCTTCGACCGCTCGGCGCTCGACCGCGCCGAGCAGGAGCTGAAGCGCCAGTACATCACGCGCGGCAAGTACGCCGCGAGCGTGCAGGTCACGGTGACGCCGCAGGAGCGCAATCGCGTCGCGCTCAACTTCACGATCGTCGAAGGCGAGACGGCCAAGATCGCGCGCATCAACATCGTCGGCAACAAGGCGTTCACCGAGCGCGCAGCTGCGCCGCGAGATGACAGCTCTCCACGCCGAACTGGCTGTCCTGGTACACGAAGGACGACCAGTACTCGAAGCAGAAGCTCTCGGCCGACCTCGAGACGCTGCGCAGCTTCTACCAGAACCGCGGCTATCTCGAGTTCAACATCGACTCCACGCAGGTGTCGATCTCGCCCGACAAGGAAGAGGTCTACATCACGATCAACATCACCGAGGGCGAGCCGCTACACGGTCTCCGCGATCAACATCGCGGGCGACCTCGCGGTGGCGGAGCCCGAGCTGCGCCGGCTCGATCGCGGTGCACGCCGAGCGAGACGTTCTCGCGCTCGAAGATGCAGGCGTCGGTGAAGGCGATCAGCGAGCGCCTGGGCACCGACGGCTACGCGTTCGCCAACGTCAACGCCGTCCCCGAGATCGACACGCGACAAGAACACCGTCGCATTCACGTTCTTCGTCGACCCCGGCCGCCGCGTCTACGTGCGCAAGATCAACATCAGCGGCAACCCGAAGACGCGCGACGAGGTGATCCGGCGCGAGATGCGCCAGCTCGAGAGCGCGTGGTACGACGGCACCCGCATCGAGCGGTCGAAGGTGCGCGTGCGGCGCCTCGGCTACTTCGAGGATGGCAGCGTCAACATCGAGACGCCGCCCGTGCCGGGCACCACCGACCAGGTGGACGTCGAGCTGTCCGTCGTCGAGAAGAACACGGGCAACCTCCTGGCCGGCGTGGGCTACTCGAGCGCGGAAGGTGTCGTGTTCAACGCGTCGGTGTCGCAGCAGAACATCTTCGGCACCGGCAATGCGCTGGCGCTCGCGATCAACACGAGCACGGTCAACCGCACGATCTCGCTCACGTACACCGAGCCGTACTGGACCGTCGACGGCATCTCGCGCACGCTCGAGCTCTACGACAAGAACATCGATCCCACCGGGCTTGTCGGTGTCGCAGTATTCGTCGTCGACGCTCGGCGCGGCGATCGGCTTCGGCGTCCCCGTGTCGGAAATCGACACGATCAACTTCGGCTTCCGCGTCGAGCACACCGAACCTCGACGCTGTTCGCGAACAGCCCGCCGGTCTACTACCAGTTCGTCGCAGGACTTCGGCTAGTCGACGAACAGCTACATCCTGTCCGGCGGCTGGTCGCGTGACACCCGAAACGACATCCTCTATCCTACGTTCGGCCGGCTGCAGTCGCGCGCTCGTCGAGGTCGGGTTGCCGTTCGGCGATCTTTCGTATTACAAGCTGTCAGTACATCAACCAGGCATTCTGGCCGGTCTATGGCGACTTCGTGCTGATGCTGCGCGGCGACCTGGGCTACGGCGACGGCTACGGCGGCAAGCCGCTGCCGTTCTTCAAGGCGTTCTACGCCGGCGGCGTCGGTTCGGTGCGCGGCTACGAGTCCGGCTCGCTCGGGCCGCGCGACATCTACGGCAATTCGCTCGGCGGCAAGCGCAAGATCGTCGGCAATGCGGAGCTCTTCTATCCCGATCCTCAAGGGCGACAAGTCGGTGCGCCTGTCGGCGTTCGCCGACGCCGGGCAGATCTACGTGAACGGCTTCCAGCCCGAGTTCGAGAATTTCCGCTATTCCGCAGGCGTGGGGCTCGCGTGGAATTCGCCGGTCGGGCCGCTCAAGTTCAGCTACGCCATTCCGCTCAACACCATTCCTGCCGACAAGATCCAGCAGTTCCAGTTCCAGGTCGGCACCGTCTTCTGAACGCACACGCACTCCATCGTGAAGCACATCGCTTGCCTTCATCGTCCTGGCCGTCGCGCTGCTCGCGCCGGCGGCGTACGCCGCCGACTACAAGATCGGCTTCGTGAACACCGAGCGGCTGTTCCGCGAGGCGGCGCCCGCGAAGCGCGCGCAGCAGAAGCTCGAGAAGGAGTTCTCGGCGCGCGACACCGAGATGCAGAAGCTGTCGAAGCAGGTGCGCGACCTGCAGACGCACGCTCGACCGCGACGGACGCCACGATGGGCGAGGCGGAGCGGCGCAACAAGGAGCGCGACCTCGCCAACCAGATGCGCGACCTGCAGCGCATGCAGCGCGAGTATCGCGAGGATCTCAACCTGCGCCGCAACGAGGAGCTCGCAAGCGTCCAGGAGCGCGCGAACAAGGTGATCCAGCAGATCGCCGAGGCCGAGAAATTCGACCTCATCATCCAGGACCCGGTGGTGTACGCGAGCCAGCGCATCGACATCACCGACAAGGTCATCAAGGCGCTCGCGGACAAGTAAGTCCGCGCTGGGTCGCTTTGACCGGCATCACACTCGCGCACCTTGCCTCCCTCGTCGGCGCGACGCTCGCGGGCGACGGCGACGGTCACCGTTCGCCGCGTCGCCACGCTCGAGAACGCGACGGCGGACGCCATCGCCTTCCTGTCGAATCCGAAGTATCGTTCGCGCCTCGCCTCGACCCGCGCGGCGGCGGTGATCGTCGCGCCCGCCGACGTCGACGCGACCGCACTGCCCGAAGCTCGTGCACGCCAATCCCTACGCGACCTACGCGCGCATCGCGTCGATCCTGCACCCGCGGACGCCGCCTGCGCCCGGCATCGACGCCACCGCGCGCGTGGCCGTCGGCGCGTCGGTCGATCCGCTCGGCGACGGTCGGGCCGTATGCCGTCATCAGCGCCGGCGCCCGCGTCGGCGCGCGCACGGTCGTCGGCCGCGCACTGTGTTCATCGGCGAGGGCGCGACGATCGGCGACGACGCGCAGCTCTATCCGCACGTCACGGTGTATGCGCGATGCGCGGTCGGCGCGCGCACCGTCATCCACAGCGGCGCGGTCATCGGCGCCGACGGCTTCGGCATGGCGGAGGACGGCGGGCGGTGGATCAAGATTCCGCAGATCGGCCGCGTGGTGATCGGCGACGACTGCGAGATCGGCGCGAACACGACCATCGATCGCGGCGCCATCGACGACACGGTCGATCGAGGACGACGTCAAGCTCGACAACCAGATCCAGGTCGGCCACAACTGCCGCATCGGTGCGCATACGGCGATCGCGGGATGCACGGGCATCGCGGGCAGCACGACCGATCGGCCGCAACGTGCGCATCGGCGGTGCCGCGAGCATCGCCGGCCATCTCACGATCGCGGACGGCGCCGTCATCGGCGGGGCGACGACCGTGATCGGCAACGCTCGAACGCCGCAGGTGTGTACGTGGGCATCTTTCCCCTCATGGCGCAGGATGAGTGGCGACGCGCGGCCGTCGAGGTACGCAGGATCCGGGCGCTCGCAGCGCGTGTTGCCGACCTCGAGCGCGCGCTGAGGGCGCTCGCTGCCGGGGAAGGGGACGCGCCGTGACGCTCGCCGAGTTCGAGGAGCTGCTGCCGACGCTTCCGCGCCGGTATCCGGGCCTGCTCGTCGACCGCGTGGACGAGTGCGTAGCCGGCCAATCGGCGCGCGGCCACAAGTGCGTGACGGTGAACGAGCCCTACTTCCAGGGCCACTTTCCGGGCTACCCCGTGATGCCGGGCGTGCTCGTGCTCGAGGCGCTCGTGCAGCTGTCGTCGCTCCTTGCCGCAAGCTCCGGCCAGCCGATGCCGACCGCGATCCGGCACGCTCGACGACGTCCGCTTCAAGCGGCAGGTCACCCCCGGCGATCAGCTGGTGCTCGAGACGACCATGCAGGCCGACGGCCGCTTCGACGTGCGCGCGAGCGTGGACGGCGAGCTCGCCGACGGAGGCCAAGTCGTGCTGGGCGTCGACGCATGAGCCGCCGCCTCGAGCGACGCGAGGCATGACGCGCATCCACCCCACGGCGATCGTCGACGCGTCCGCCCGCGTCGCCGAGGACGTGACCATCGGGCCCTACTCGATCGTCGGCCCGGACGTGACCATCGGCGCCGGCTGCGTGCTCGGGCCGCACGTCGTGATCGGCGCGCGCACGCGGCTCGGCAAGCGCAACCGCATCTTCCAGTTCGCGTCGATCGGCGAGATCCCGCAGGACCGCAAGTACGGCGGCGAAGCCGACGACGACGACGATCGGCGACGACAACACGTTCCGCGAGTACGCCACCGTGCATGCGGGCACCGCGCAGGACCGCGGCGACACTGCCATCGGCAACGCCAACCTCTTCCTCGCGTATACGCACGTCGCGCACGACTGCGTGGTCGGCAACCACACGACGTTTTCCAACAACGCGCAGATCGCAGGGCACGTGCACATCGACGACTGGGCGGTGCTCGGCGCCTTCGCGGGCGTCCACCAGTTCTGCCGCGTCGGTGCGCACGCGATGCTCGCCGCCTTCGCGGTCGTGCTGCAGGACGTGCCGCCGTACGTGACGGTGCAAGGGTATCCCGCCAAGCCGCACGGCACGAACAACGAGGGACTGCGCCGGCGCGGGTTCACGCCGGACGACATACTCTCCGTGCGCCGCGCCTACAAGACGCTCTATCGCGAAGGGCTCTCCCTCGACGAGGCGCGCGCGAGGCTCGCAGGCGAGGCAGCGTCGGCGCCGGCGCTCGCGCCGCTCGCCGCGTTCCTCGCCGAGTCCGGCCGCGGCATCGTGCGGTGATGCGCTAGGTTATGCACAGCTCGGCGACCGAGGGGAAGGCGGTCACCGTCGGGATCGTGGCAGGCGAGACGTCCGGGCGACGCGCTCGCGGCGACGCTGATCCATGCGGTGCGGGCACGCGTGCCCGAACGTGCGATTCGCCGGCATCGCCGGGCCGCGCATGGAGGCGGCCGGCTGCGAGGCATGGTATCCGCTCGAGAAGCTCGCCGTGCGCGGCTTCGTCGGAAGTCGTGGCACATCTTCCCGAGCTCTTCCGCATCCGGCGCGAGCTGCGTGCGCGCCTTCTCGCCGCCGACGTCCCGCTGTTCGTCGGCGTCGACGCGCCCGACTTCAACCTCGGCCTCGAGCGCAAGCTGAAGCGAAGCGGGCGTGCGCACCATCCAGTTCGTGTCGCCGTCGGTGTGGGCCTGGCGACGCGAGCGGCTGCAGTCGATCGGCGACAGCGTCAACCGCATGCTCGTGCTCTTCCCTTTCGAGCCGCCGCTCTACGAAGACGCGGGGATTCCCGTCACGTACGTCGGGCACCCGATGGCGCAGGAAGCGGCGACGCATGCGACGCGGCGCGAGACGCGCGACCTCCTGCGCATCCGGCCCGCGACTCCCGTGTTCGCGCTGCTGCCCGGCAGCCGCATGTCGGAGATCGAGATGCACGCCGGTCTCGTGCTGGAGACCGCGGCCTGGCTCGCGGAAGGCGCGCGACGACGTCGCAGTTCCTCGTGCCGTTCGCGACGCGCGCGACGCGCGACGCGTTCGAGGACGCGATGCACCGTACCGGCCACGCGCACCTGCCGATCACGCTGCTGTATGGCCACGCGGAAGACGCGCTGCGCGCCGCGGACGTCGCGGTCGTCGCGTCGGGCACCGCGACGCTGGAGGCCGCGCTCGCGCGCTGCCCGCACGTGATCTTCTATCGCGTGACCCGGTTGACCGCGTGGATGGTCGCGCGCAAGCTTCTGCTGCCCTACGTCGGATTGCCCAACGTCCTCGCCGGTCGCTTCGTCGTGCCCGAGCTCCTGCAGACCCAGGCCACGCCTCGCAATCTCGCGCAGGCGGCGCTCAATCTCTTCGACGACACGGTGACACGGCGCAGGCTCGAGGCGCTGTTCGCGGGCTTCGCGAACGAGCTCAAGGCCGACACGGGCGCACTCGCCGGCGAGGCCGTCGCGCACGAGCTCGCGCAGGCGGGCATCGCGTGCTGAGCTGCGGCATCGACGAGGCCGGCCGCGGTCCGCTGGCCGGTCCGGTGTACGCGGCTGCGGTGATCCTCGACCCGGGCAAGCGCATCCGGGGCTTGCGCGACTCGAAGGTGCTGTTGCCCGAGCGGCGCGAGCTGCTCGCCGTCGAGATCCGCGCGAAGGCCATCGCCTGGGCGGTGGCTTCGGCCGACGTGCACGAGATCGACGCGATCAACATCCTGCAGGCGACGCTTCTTGCCATGCGCCGCGCGGTGGAAGCGCTTGTCGGTGGTGCCGTTCGAGGCCATCGTCGACGGCAACCAGTGCCCGCGCCTCGCGTGTCCCGTGCATGCGATCGTGAAGGGCGATCGCGACGTCGCGTCGATCTCGGCGGCCTCCATCCTCGCCAAGACCGCGCGCGACGCGCTCATGCGCGAGTTCGACGCGTTGTACCCGAGCTATGGGTTCGCCCAGAACAAGGGATACGGGACGCCCGAGCACCTGGCGGCGCTCGACCGCTTCGGGCCTTGCGCGATTCACCGCAAGTCGTTCGCGCCGGTCGCGCAGATCTCGCTGCCGTTCTAGCCGCGCTTCGCCGCGCGCTCAGGATCTCGGCGCGAATCTCGCCGTATTGCTTGCGCGTCTCGGCCTCGATGAGCGACGGGGCCGATCCCCGGCGGCACCCACATCGACGGCGTGTACCTGCCCGCGTGCATGACGTGCGTGACGCCGTCGCGCTCCTCGATGCGGGTGACGAACTCGGCCGGCATCGTTGTCGCCGGCGATCATCTTCGAGCGGATCTCGGTCTTCGGCACGAGCTCGATCTCGCGCATGTTCTGAAACGAGATCGACAGCGGTCCGCGCGAGGCCTTGCCCTTCTGGCACACCTGCAGGCGATTGCCCATGCGCATGCGGACGGCGCTCTCCGTGAGGTTCGAAATGAACTTCGACATGTTGTCGTAGTCGGTCATGACGTCCCACGCGACCGCGGGCGGCGCGCGCACGGGGCAGTCGACCGCCACGTGGACCGCATCGCCTTCCTTGCGCACGTTGACGACGATGTCGGCGTCGCCGGCGGCGGCGGCCTGCGACGAGAGCACGAGTGCTGCGGCGAGGGCTGCGAGGTGCCTCATGCGCGCACGATACCGCGAATTTGCGGGGCGGCTCGCCTGCGGGCCGCGCCGTCGGCTAACATCACAGGCCGCAACGGAGGAAAACGGCGATGATTCATTGCGTATTGCACGACCCCGACGACTCGGTCGCGGTGGTCGTCGTCGAAGGCGTCACGGCCGGCACGACGCTGACCGGCCTGATCCTCGACGAGGACCGCACGATCACGGTGCCCTGCGTGCAGGACATCCCGCATCGGCCACAAGGTCGCGCTCAAGGACCTGGCGGTCGGCGACACGGTGATCAAGTACGGCGTGGACATCGGCAAGGTGGTGCGCCGATCGCCAAGGGCGCGCACGCGCACGTCCACAACATCAAGACCAAGCGGTGGTAGCCATGGCGATCCCATCGACCTTCTGGGGCTACCGGCGCGAGAACGGGCGCGTCGGCGTGCGCAATCACGTCATCATCCTGCCGGTCGACGACCTGTCCAACGCCGCCTGCGAGGCGGTCGCCAACAACATCAAGGGCACGATGGCGATCCCGCATCCGTACGGGCGCCTGCAGTTCGGCGCCGATCTCGACCTGCACTTCCGCACGCTGATCGGCACCGGAGCGAATCCGAACGTCGCTGCGGTCGTGGTGATCGGCATCGAGGAGCAGTGGACGAAGCGCATCGTCGACGCCATCGCCGCCACCGGCAAGCCGGTCACCGGGATTCGGCATCGAGCTGCACGGCGATCACGACACGATCATGCGGGCGTCCAAGGCGGCGCGCGAGTACCTGCAGTGGGCGAGCGAGAAGCAGCGGGTGCAGTGCGAGCTGCCGGAGCTCTGGGTCTCGACCAAGTGCGGCGAGTCGGACACGACGTCCGGATGCGGCGCCAATCCGACCGTGGGCGACGCGTTCGACAAGCTCTACGACAAGGGCTGCACGCTCGTGTTCGGCGAGACGTCCGAGATCACGGGCGGCGAGACCATCGTGGCGGCACGCTGCCGCGACGACAAGGTGCGCGCCGACTTCATGCGCATGTTCGACCGCTACCAGGCGATGATCAACCGGCACAAGACGAGCGACCTGTCGGACTCGCAGCCCACCAAGGGCAACATCGCGGGCGGCCTCACGACGATCGAGGAGAAGGCGCTCGGCAACATCCAGAAGATCGGCAAGAAATGCGTCGTCGACGGCGTGCTCGACAAGGCCGAAGTGCCGACGCACGCCGGGCCTCTGGTTCATGGATTCGTCGTCGGCTGCGGCCGAGATGGTCACGCTGTGCGCGGCGTCGGGCTTCGTCGTGCACTTCTTCCCGACGGGGCAGGGCAACGTGATCGGCAATCCCGATCCTGCCGGTGATCAAGATCTGCGCGAATCCGCGCACGGTGCGCACGATGAGCGAGCACGTCGACGTCGACACGTCGGGGCTCCTGCAACGCGAGATCACGATGAGCGACGCGGGCGACAAGCTCCTCGACATGATGTTCCGCACCGCCAACGGACGCCTCACCGCGGCGGAGGCGCTCGGACATCGCGAGTTCGTGCTGACGCGGCTGTACGAGAGCGCCTAGATGACCGACCGCCTCGCGCTGCCCGACTTCGCGGCGATCCGCGCCGCGCACGAGCGCATCGCGCCGTACGTGCACGTCACGCCGGTGATCACTTCGCATTCGCTCGACGACATCTTGGGCGTGCACCTGCTTCTCAAGTGCGAGAACTTCCAGAAGGTCGGCGCGTTCAAGGCGCGCGGCGCGTGCAACGCGGTGTTCTCGCTCCCGGACGACGCGGCACGCCGCGGCGTGGTCACGCATTCGTCCGGCAACCATGGCGCTGCGCTCGCATACGCGGCGCAGCGGCGCGGCATTCCCGCGCACGTGGTGATGCCGGACAACGCGCCGAGGATCAAGATCGCGAACGTGGAGGGGTTCGGCGCGCAAGATCCACTTCTGCGCGCCCAACGTCCCCGCGCGCGAGGCGACGTGCGCTGCGGTGGAGCACGCGACGGGCGCGGTCCTCGTCCATCCGTACGACGACGCGAGCGTGATTGCGGGGCAGGGGACGGCGGCACTCGAGCTCCTCGAGGCGTACCCGGACCTCGACGCCGTGGTCACGCCCGTCGGGCGGCGGCGGCCTCATGTCGGGGACCGCGATCGCGTCGCACGGTGTCAACCCGCGCATCGCCGTCTACGGCACCGAGCCCGCCGGCGCGGACGATGCGTCGCGCGGGTTCGCGAGCGGCCGTGTCGAGCCGATGAACGATCCGCAGGACGATTGCCGACGGACTTCGCAGCACCGTGTCCGAACGCACGCTCGGCGCCATGCGCACGCACCTCACCGCGATCGCAACGTGCAGCGAAGGCGCGATCGTCGCCGCGATGCGCATGGTGTGGGAGCGCGCGAAGATCGTGATCGAGCCGTCTTCCGCAGTGCCGCTCGCGGCGATGCTCGAGGGCACGCTCGACGTTCGCGGCAAGCGCGTGGGCGTCGTGCTCACCGGCGGCAACGTCGACCTCGATCGTTTGCCTTGGCAGGCCTGACGTCGATCGTTCGCTGGTCGCTGGACGAGGCGCGCGCAATCGCCCTTGCCGCGCTCTCGCGAGCCGGCGCGAACGAGGCCATGGCGCAATCGACCGCCGATGCGCTCGTCGACGCCGAAGCGCAGGGTCTCGCTTCGCACGGGCTTTCGCGCATTCCGCAGTACGCAGCGCATCTTCGCAACGGCCGCGCGGATGGCCGTGCAATTGCAACCGTCGTCAAAGGTCGCGGCGGCGCCGTGCTCGTCGATGCCGCGTGCGGGCTCGCGTTTCCCGCGTGCGCGCTCGCGGTCGGCGAAGCCATCGCGCGAGCGAGCGAGCTTCGGCGTGTCGTTCGCGGGCGTGCGCAACAGCCATCACTTCGGGGTCGCCGCGTATCACCTGATGCCCGTCGCCAGGTCCGGAATGGTCGGGCTCGCGTTCGGCAACTCGCCGTCGGCGATGCCTCCGGCGGGCGGTCGTACGCCGATCTTCGGCACCAATCCCATCGCTGCGGTGTTTCCGCGACGCGGCGAAGCGCCGCTCGTCATCGACCTGTCGTTGTCGGAAGCCGCGCGCGGCAAGGTGATGGTCGCAGCGAAGCAGGGCACGCCCATCCCGTCCGGATGGGCGCTCGATCGCAACGGCGAGCCCACCACCGACGCACAAGCGGCGCTCGAAGGATCGATGCTGCCGATGGGCGGGGCGAAGGGCGCGATGCTTGCGCTCGTCGTGGAGCTGCTCGCCTGCGCATTGACGGGGGCGGCGATGGGATTCGAGGCGGACTCGTTCTTCGTCGAGGAGGGCAACCGGCCGCGCATCGGGCAGGCGTTTCTCGTGGTCGACCCCGGCGCGCTCGCCGGCCGCGAGGTGTATTTCGAACGCATCGAGGCGTTGATCGCCGCGATGCTCGCCGACGACGGCGTGCGCCTTCCCGGCGCGCGCCGCGCTGCGCTGGCGGCCATCGCGAACGAACGAGGCATCGAAGTGCCGGCCGCGCTTGCAGCGCAGCTCATGACCCTCGCGGGGCGCGACTAGGCTGCGCGACCCTCGGCGACCGTTTCCCGTATCGCGTTGAATACGCCCGGCGACGCGGCGATCACCTCGCTCGTGCGCAGGTACTGCGACCCGCCGGCGAGATCGCCGATGCGGCCGCCAGCCTCCTTCACGAGCAACGCGCCGGCCGCGATGTCCCACGGGCGCAAGGTTGCCATCCAGAACCCGTCGAGACGGCCCGCCGCGACGTGCGCGAGCGCGAGCGCGCTCGACCCGGGCATGCGAATGCCGGCGCAGCGCGACATGAGCGCCGTCAACGAAGGAACGTAGGTCGCAAGCCTCGTGTCGTCGCTCGTCGGTGAGACCGTGCCCACGAGCGCGTCGGTCAGGCGCGCGCACGCGGAGACGTGCACCGTCGCGCCGCCGCAGGTCGCACCCGCGGCCTTGGCCGCGTGGAAGAGCTCGTCGCGCACGGGATCGAACACGACCGCGTGCGTGATCTCCGCCCCGCGCACCAGCGCGATCGACACGGCGTAGCCCGGGTAGCCGTGCACGAAGTTCGCGGCGCCGTCGATCGGGTCGACGAGCCATCGGTAGCCGCTGCCTTCGCGCGCGCCTTCGATGTGCGCGGACTCCTTGCCGAGGATCGCGTGCTCCGGGAACGCGCTGCGGATCGCGGCGACGATCGCATCCTCCGCTTCCATGTCGGCCGCCGACACGACCCTCGCATGCTCCTTCGAGAATGCGGGCAGCCGCCTCAGGTCGCGGGAAGCGTCGACCACGATGCTGCCCGCCGTGCGCGCGGCGCGTACCGCCACCGCGAGCATCGCATCGCATGCTGCCGCTCATGGCTTGCCTCCTTTCAGGATCTCCTGCTCCATCAGCAGATACGTGCCGTATGCGTTGATGCGATTCGCCTGCTCGAATGCCGGCAACGCCGCGGAACTTCGACCAGTCGGTGCGTGCGTACGCATCGTCGAACGGCGTCGAGGTCGCTGCGCCGCGTCACCCATCGTCTTGCGCAGGTACGCGAGGTAGTCGCGGGTCAGCGCGAGATCGCGGGCGACGTCGCGCGACGCGGGGCCGTGGCCCGGGATCGACGACGGCCGGCGATATCGCGATCATGGTGTCGATCGCCTTGAGCCAGCCGGCGCTGTCGGCATTGCCGACGAAGGGCACGCGTCCGGCGAAGATGAGGTCGCCCGCGAAGAGAAGCTTGTCTTCCACGACGTACATCATGACATCCTCCGGCGAGTGCGCGCCGTGCGAGTACAGGATGCGGAACGTGAGCCCGCCCATGCGGAAGTCGGTGTCGCCGTCGAGCCACAGATCGGGCGGGACGACGACGGTATTCTCGTCGACCCACGGAAAGAGGTCGTTGCGCCGTTGCGCGAGGCGCTCCGTCGCCTGCGGCGACGCGAGGTAGGCCTGCGCCTTGCGGTGCGCCCACACTTGCGCGCCCGCGGCCTTCAATGCCTGGAGTCCGTAGATGTGGTCGGCGTGATAGTGGCTCACGACGACGCGTCGGATCGGCTGCGGCGTGACCTTCGCGATCGCCGCGACCATCGCACGGCCGAGCGCGGGCGTTCCCAGGGCGTCGAACACGACCACGCCGTCGCTCGGTGACGACGAAGCCGGCGTTCGACATGAAGCCCTTGTTGGCGACGCTCGCCATGCCGGCCTCGCCTTCGAAGAACCAGCCGTGCGCCGACACTCGCTTCGGCACGAGCACGATCTCCGGCGGCGACTGGGCGAGGGCGCACGCGCACGCAGAGCAATGCGAGGAACGCGACGCGACGCTAGCCGCTTCATGATTCGGCTTTGGCGGAGAGGGCCGCTGCGTCGTCGGGCAGCGCGTATCTCGCCATGAACGCGCGATCGACGCGGTCCTTCCATCGCCAGACCCAGTCGCCCTCGGCGACGAACCGTCCGCGGGAGGCGATGGCGTGCCGATTGCCGGTGGAGATGAGCGCGAGCGCGTGCCGCTGCGGTCGATACCTGCGCAGCGCGACGGCGTGCGCCTGCCGCCGAAGATTCGCGGCGAGCGACGGGTCCCTGCCTCACGGCGAACACGCCCGACTTCGGCCGCGGGTGTCCGCGTTGCGAAGCGCAATCGCCCGCGGCGAACACGAAAGGATGCGACGTCGAGCGCAGCTGGTCGTCGACCTCGACGAAGCCGTTGCTCGTCGCAGGCGAGGCCGGAGGCGGCAGGCCACGACGCCGCTGCCGCCGACGTCGCCCACACGATGCGATCGACGGCGATGCGGCGGCCATGCGTCACCACGATGCTGCCCGGCTCGACGGCAACGGCCGCGCTCGCAAGGTGCAGCACGGCGCCCCGCTCGACGAGGATGTGGCCGAGACGCGAGCGAACCGCGGCCGCGTGCGTCGGAAGCAGCGTCGGCTGGTCGGTGACCAGCGCGAATCGCGGCGTGTCGGCGCGCATCGTCGAGGCGAGCCGGTGTTGCATCGCGAGCAGGAGCTCCACACCTCCCGCACCGCCGCCGACGACGGCGATCGCACGAACGCCCCCCGTCAGCGCTTCCGTCTGCCACACCGTCCAGGTGCGCAGGAAAGCGTCGAACGGCTTGGCGGGAAGCGTGAGCTCCGCCGCGCCCGGCACGCGCACGTCGGGCGTCGAGCCGATGTCGAGCGAGAGCATCTCGAAGGTTTCGGTGCGGCCGGTAGCGAGCGTCGCCGTACGTGTGCGAAGGTCGACGGCAACGACGCTGTCGCGCAGGAACGCGGCACCCGCCAGCAGCGCGAGCGGCAGCAGCTCGACGTGCGTTTCGCGCGGCGAGTAGTGTCCCGCGACGAGTCCCGGCAGCATGCCGGAATAGCACAACGACGACTCCGGCGACACGAGCGTCAACGCGACGCGCTCGTCGCGACGCTGCGCGAAGCGGCGGAGCACCTCGACGTGCGCGTGCCCGCCCCCGACCATGAGCACGCGTTGCGCCGCGGGGCTCATCCGACGCGCACGCGCAGCATCATGCCGGCGTCCTCGTGCTCGAGGTTGTGGCAGTGGACGAGGTAGATCTGCGCGTCCGGGTACGGCGTACGGAAGTCGATCGCGATGCGCACCGACTCGCCGGGCCACACGAGCACGGTGTCCTTCAACCCCAGGTCCGTTGGCAGGCGTCCGCGATCGTCGACCGCCATCGAGACCACCTGCTCGGGACTGGTCTCGCGCGCGAGCGACGCGAAACTGGAACCCGTGCAGGTGCATCGCGTGCGGGGCGCTCGTGTGGTAGTTGCGCAAGAGCCACGTCTCCGCTGCGCCGGTCGGCACATCGATGGCGGTCGTGTCCATGTCGTAGACGCGATCGTTGATGCGCCATCGCCCCTTCGCAAATCCGAGCCGCAGCGGGCGGTCCTCGTCGCTCGTGGCAATGGGCGGCAGCCGCGCGAGCCTCTGCGGCATCGAAACCGGCCGGCCTGCCGCACCGCGGACCCTGAACTGCATGAGGTCGAACGGCGCGCCGTCGGGAAGCGAGCTTGCGACAGGCGCATGTGCGTGCACCGCGTCGATCGTCGCTCGCGGCACGTCCTGCATGGGAGCGAATGCCCGCGTCTCTAACGTGACGTAGCGGCCCTTTGCGAGGCCCGCGAAGTCGACGACGAGGTCGGCTCGCTCGGCGGGCGAGAGCAGGACCTCGTCGCAGCGCACGGCTTGCTCGAGCAAGCCGCCGTCGGTGCCGGCGAGATGGAACGGCATCGCGTTGCCCGCGTCGTCGCGAAAGGCGAGGCGGTAGGTGCGCGCGTTGGACGCATTGAGGATGCGCAGGCGATACGCCGTTCGCGCAACGTCGTGATACGGCCGAAGGATGCCGTTGACGTGCGGCACGCAGCCGTACCATCCAAGGAGCTCGTCCTCCGGCGCGGGCGCATAGCGATCGCCGTCGCCCGTGCGGCGATCCGTGCAGGACGAGCGTGAGCTGCGTCTCGCCGACGACGACACGCAGCGCGCGGCGCAGCGCGAGCTCGTCGTCGTCCTCGACCTCGAACGTGCCGAACAAGCCGCGATTGACCTGGCGGGCGGTTGCGCCGTGCGGATGCGGGTGGTACCAGTAGAGCCCGCTGCGATTGCGGATCGGGAACGTGTAGCGGTAGCGTGGCGCCCGGGCGCGACAGGCGCTTCGCCGTTGCCGTCGTTGCGCGTGTCGACGGACAGTCCGTGCCAGTGCACCGTCGTGGGCTCGCCCAGCGCGTTCACGAGATCGACGGACGCCGTCATGCCCGCCGCCGCAACGAGCGCCGGATTGCGCACGCCGCCTGCAACGAACGCGAGCGCATCGTGGTGCGACGTGGCGCGCAGCGCGAGCGTTTCCGTGCCCAGCGCGACGCGCTCGCCTGAAGCCGCGAGCGGGATCGTGAACGCGCCTTGCGTCGCGCATCCTTCGATCGCTTCCGCCGCGGTGGCGGTCCACGCGCGCGGCACGAGCGACAGCCCGGCGCCGGCGGCGGCGTAGCCAAGCAATCGACGGCGCGTGCAATTCATGTCGGACGATCCAATCGATACCGGATGCCCACCCAAGCGCCGAATGGTGCGCCCGGCGAGCGGAACTGCTCAGGCCCGGCGAGCGAGGCGTCGAAGGTGTTGCCCGGGCCTCGAAAATAGTTGGACCCGAGGATACCGAAGTTCTGGTACGTGCGGTCGAACAGGTTGTCGATCCTCGCGAACACCTGCCAGTCGCGCGCAAACTGCCACGATCCTTCCAGCGCGACGATCGCATAGCCCGGCACAGGCCCGTTCCTGTCGGCGTTGTTCTCGTCGCCGCGCGCGTACTGCGAGCTTGCCGCCAGAACGGAGAGCGCCGCAGCGAAGGGACCTCGCATCCAGTCGGCGCGCGTGCGGAACGTATGGCGCGGCAACCCGGGCATACGATCGCCCGGTTGCACGGCGATGTTGCCGTCCGGACCCGCGGACGAGTTGTTGGGGCTGTTCTCGACGAACCCGCTCTGAAACGTCGCGTCGAGCAGCGCATAGCGTGCGACGACGGACCACTCGCCGAGCGCGGCGCCGAGCGTCGCCTCGATCCCCTGCCTGCGCGTGCTGCCGACGTTTGCGAAGTAGCCCGCATTGACCGCGCCGCTTCCCGCGCTGATGAACTGAATGTCGTTGGACAGCTCCGTGCGGTACGCTGCGAGGCTGTAGTACGCGCTCGACTCGAACGTGCCGCGCACGCCCGCCTCATAAGTGGTCGCGAGCACGGCGGCGAGCGGCGGGTCGGCGACGAAGATGTTCGGGAGCGTGCACGGCGCGGCCGGGTCTGCGCACGTGAGCTCGACGGGCGTCGGCACGCGCATGCCGCGGCTCACGCTGCCGAACACGTTGAGGCGAGGCGACGGCTGCCAGGTTGCACCCACTGCCGGGTTGAACCTGCGATAGGTGTGCGCGCCGTTGACGTCCGGATCGTCGCCGCTGCGGTCCTCGGTCACGACGCGCGCGTAGTTGTAGCGGCCGGCCAGCAGCACCGCCCACTGGCTGCCGAGCAGCACCGTGTCGCTCGCGTAGAGGCCGTAGTAGCGCGTCGTGCGTCGCGACGTCGGTGCCGGGGTCGAACGGACCCGTTCCGATGGCCTGCCGGTCGTCGACGAACATCGCCGCCTGCTGCGATTGCCTGAAGTCGGTGGCGCCGCCGTCGAACGAGCCGCCGATCGCCCATTGATGCGTTCCCAACCACTCGACGCGCCCGCTCGCCTGGAACGCCGCGCCGAACGAGCGCGTGGTCGCGTCCGACTGGACGTTGAAGCCTTCGGACGACGACTCCGGCGGGTCGTAGTCGCCGTTGACGTTGCTGTTGATCGAGGACGTCGTGAGGCCGCGCGCGTACGCGTTCACGGCGAGGTCCACGCCGTTGTCGAGGCGATGGCGCAGCGTCGAGCTCGCGAATCCCAGGCGATTCGTGGTCGTGTCGGGCCACGTGTACGGCTGCTTCGGTTGATCGAGCATCGACAGGGGAAGCGCCTGCGTGCCGCTCAAGCGGGTGTCGGCTGCGGTCACGGCGAGGTTGGCCTCGCTCGGGCCGTCGTGCCAGTCCGCGCGCGCGTACAAGCGCCCGATGCGCGTCTGCGAATGCTCGCGCCACCCGCCGTCGTAGATCGCCTCGCCCGCGACGAAGCCTGCCAGCGAGTCGCTGCTGCCGCCCGCATCGGCGGCCAGCGAATGCGCGTCCGAACGATCCGCCCGAAACCTGCGCGCCGACGCCCGCATTGCGAAAGCCGTCCTTCATCGAGAGCGTGAGCGCGCCGCCGAGCGTGTTGAGCCCGAAGACGGGATTCGATCCGGGCAGGAGCTGCATCGACGCAATGGCGTTCTGCGGCAGAAGGTCCCAGTTCACGACGTCCGCGAAGGCCTCGTTGATGCGCACGCCGTCCTGGAAGACGGACAGTCCCTGCGGCGTGCCGAGCAGCGGCGACGCGGCGAAACCGCGAAAGCTCACGTCGGGCTGGAAGTCGTTGCCGCTCGGCGACCCGAGCGTGATGCTGTTCGCATTCCACTCGAGGAACGGCGCAACGCCCGTCTGGCGGTCGCGCGAGATCATGCGCGACGGAAACGATTGCACGTTGTAGGGCGACTGTCCGAGCGGCACGTCGAGGCCGGGCAGCGGGGTCGTGCCCACGACGTCGATCGTCAGGTCCTGCGCGCGCGCGGCCGCCGTCGACACCGACAGCGAGGCCACGCAAAGGCAGCAGGTCAGCGGATCGCGACGCCCCATGGCAATTCGCCGACGGGGATTTCCGCGACCTTCGCGTAAGTGACGGTGTCGATCACCGCGACCGCGTTGGAACGGCCGGCCGCGACGTAGAGCTTCTTGCCATCCGGCGTCAGCGCCATGTTCCACGGCCGCCGCCCGACGGGAATTTCCTTGACGATGGTGTTGGTCGCGGTGTCGATGACCTGGACCGTGCCCTTGCCACCGGACGTGACGAATATGCGATGGCCGTCGGGGTGCGCGACGATGCCGTTGCTGCGTGCGCCGGCCTTGATGCGGGTGATGACTTCATGCCTCGCGGTGTCGAATACGTTCACCGTGTCCGCGTTCTCGGCGGCAACGTACGCGCGCGTTCCGTCCGGCAGGAAGGCGATGCCGCGCGGTCGGTCGCCCACCTTCACCGACTTGACGACCTCGCCTTTCGCAACGTCGACGATGTCGACCGAGTCTGCTTCCTCCGCACTCACGTAGAGCCACTTGCCGTCCGGGCTCCACACCGCGTGCTCCGGATTCTTGCCCTTCATCCTGATGCGCCGGTCGACCTTGAGCGTCGTCGTGTCGACGATCGCCACGCTGTCGTTCTCCTCGATCGCAGCCGACAGCCACTTGCCGTCGGGCGAGAGATAGATCGCCTCCGGCGACTCGCCGAGGGGAACGGTGGCGACGACCTGACGCCTGGCCGTATCGACCACCACGAGCGCGCCCGATTGATCGGACAGGTACAGGCGCGTGCCGTCGGCCGAGATCGCGATGCCGCGTGGCTTCTTGCCGAACCGCAGCGTGTCCGTCACCTTGTCCGTCGTCGTGTCGATCACGGAGATCGTCGCGGACCCTTCGTTCGGAACATAGGCCGTCGCCGCCATCGCGAATGCCGCCCACAGCCAGGAACGTGGCGAGACACAATGTCAGCAGCAGGTTGCGCATGGTGTCGATTATGCTACACGTGCGTTGCCCCAACCCATGATGACCCGACCGCAATGCTGGATGTTGCTCGGCACCGGCGCCCTCGCGAGCCTCGCGCAGGCACAGAGCGATCCTGCGCCCGCGACACTCGATCCGGTGGTCGTCACGGCCACGCGGCGCGCCGAGCGCAGCTTCGACGTCCCGGCGTCGATCGACGTGATCGACGGCAGCACGATCCGCGACGGGCAGCCTGCGATCAACCTGTCCGAGCCGCTCGTCCGCGTGCCCGGCGTCTTTGCCGCCAATCGCAACAACTACGCGCAGGACCTGCAGATCAGCTCGCGCGGCTACGGCGCGCGCGCGACGTTCGGCGTGCGCGGCGTCCGCCTGTACCAGGACTTCATTCCCGCGACCATGCCGGACGGCCAGGGCCAGACCGGAAGCTTCAGCCTGCTCTCGGCGAAGAGCATCGAGGTGCTGCGCGGGCCGTTCTCGACGCTGTACGGCAACGCGTCCGGCGGCGTGATCTCGGTGTTCACCGAGGATCCCGCGACGTCGCCCGTGGTCGAAGGCGACCGTGAGCCTCGGCAGCTTTACGCACGTACAACGCGGGCCTCAAGGCGAGCGGGATCGCGGGGCCGCGTCGGCTATGTCGTCGCGGCGAACCGGTTCGACACCGATGGCTACCGCGAGCACTCGGCCGCGCAGCGCGACATCGTGAACGCGAAGCTCGTCGTTCGCCCCCACGGACGCAGACGCGCGTCACCGTGATCGGCAGCTCGCAGCATCAACCGGAAACGCAGGACCCGCTCGGGCTCACGCAGGCGCAAGTCGACGTCGGATCCGCGCCAGGCCGATCCCGTCGCACTCCTGTTCAACACGCGCAAGACGGTCAACCAGCTGCAAGGCGGCATCGCCGTCGAGCAGGACGTCACGACCAACGCGATGGTGCGCGTGACGGGATACGGCGGCACGCGACAGGTCGGCCAGTATCTCGCGCTGAGCGGCATCGGCGCCACGTCGTCGGGAGGCGTCGTCAACCTCGATCGCGATTACGGCGGCCTCGGCGCGCGCTTCATCCTGCGCGGCGACTGGGCTGGCGCGCCGTGGGTGTTCTCGGTCGGCGCGGACACCGATCGCCTGCGCGAGAAGCGGCAGGGATTCGTCAACAACAACGGCGAGCAGGGCGCGCTGCGCCGCGACGAGGACGACACCGTCGGGCAGCGTCGACGCGTACGCCGAACTCACCTGGCACGTGCTGCCGTGGCTGTCGCTCACGGGCGGCGTGCGCACGAGCCGCGTGAAATACGACTCGGACGATCACTACGTCGTTGGACCGAATCCCGACGACAGCGGCGCGCGCACGTACACCAACACGAGCCCGATCGCCGGCATCGTCTGGCACGCCACCGACACGCTCAACGTCTACGTGAGCTACGGCCAGGGGTTCGAGACGCCGACGTTCGCGGAGCTCGCATACCGCCCGGTGGGCGCCGGCCTCAATCTCGCACTCGATCCGGCCACTTCGACGTCGGTCGAAGTCGGACTCAAGTGGCTGCCCACGCCGAAGCAGCGCCTCAACGTCGCGGTCTTCGCCGCCGACACCGACCAGGAGATCGTGGTCGACACGGCCACCGGCGGGCGCACGACGTACCGCAATGCGGGCAAGACGCGCCGTCGCGGATTCGAGGCGGCCTGGGACGCCGACCTGGGCAGCGGGTTCACGGCGCACGCCAATTATTCGTATCTCAACGCCGACGTTCGTCGATGCGTTCGTCACGGGCCTGCCGCCCGTCGAGGTACCCGCAGGCGCGCGCCTGCCCGGCGTTCCGCCGCAACAGGCCTACGGGGTGCTCGCGTGGACGCCCGGAGGCTTCTACGGATTCAGCGCCGCCGCTCGAGGTGCAGTACGTCGGCCGACTCTACGCCAACGACCGCAACACGGCGTACGCGCCGTCGTACACGATCGGCAACGCGCGCGTGAGCTTCGCGCAGTCGAGCGGCAAGGTGCGCGTGAGCGAGTACGTGCGCGCTCAACAACATCGCCGACGGCAATACATCGGCTCGGTGATCGTGGGCGACACGAACGGCCGCTACTTCGAGCCTGCGCCGGGTCGCAACTGGTTTGCCGGAGTGACGGTCGATGTCGGCTTCTGATCCACGTTCGCGGCTACACGCGCACGGCCATTGCGCTGCACTGGGTCATCGCGCTCGCGGTGATCGTGCAATTCACGTGGGGCTGGGTGATGCAGACGATCCCCAAGCAGCCGCCGGGCCTGCGCGCCGACGCCTTCAACGTGCACAAGTCGATCGGGCTCACGATCCTCGCGCTGATGGTCCTGCGCGCGCTATGGCGCTGGCGGCATCCCGCGCCCGCCGCTGCCGGCGATGCCGGCGTGGCAGGCCACGCTCGCGCGCACGACGCACGGCGTGATCTACGTCGTGCCTCTTCCTGATGCCGCTCGCGGGATATCTCGGATCGGTGTTCAGCGGCTATCCCGTGAAGTACTTCGGCATCGCGCTGCCGTCCTGGGGATGGAAGGACGACGCCATCAAGAACGCGATGAGCGTCGCGCACTTCTCGGTGAGCTGGGTGCTCGCTCGCCGCGGTCGCGCTGCACGTCGCCGGCGCGCTCAAGCACTGGCTGTGGAATCGCGACGGGCTCGTCGCGCGGATGGGAATCGGACGTGCGCCCGATCGCTCGGCGGACCCTATTTCGGCTGCAACAGGGCGACCGTCTCGCTGAACCCCTGCTCGCGGGCGATGTCGGCCGCGGTCTTGCCGCGGTTGTCCTTGCGCGCAGGATCGGCACCCGCATCGAGCAGCGCGCGCACCGTCGCGGTCTTGCCGAATCCCGCGGCCCACATGAGCGCCGTGAGGTCGTTGGCGTACACCTCGTTCGGATCGATGCCGGCGGCGACGAGCATTTTGACGATGCCGGTGCGTCCTTCGCCCGCCGCGTAGACCATCGCCGTTTTCTGCAGGCGGTCGACGGCGCGGGGATTGGCGCCTTGCGCGAGCAATCGCTTGACGATCTCGTCCTGGCCCGCGAAGGAGGCCGCCATCAGCGGCGTGATGCCGTTGACTGCGGCGAGGTTGACGTCGGCGCCGGCGTCGAGCAGCACCGTCGCGAGGTCGGCGCGCTCCTTCTTCAGCACGATGACGAGCGCCGATTCGCCGAGGCGATTGCGCGAATTGACCATCGCGCCGGCAGCGAGCTCGCGCTTGATGGCCGCGGCGTCCGCGTTGCGGGCCGCGACGAGGAACCGCGCGTTGGTGGAAAGGTTCTCGGGGTCCGCCGCGTTCTGCGCCGACGCTGCTGCTGCAACGCAAAATGCGATGGCGGCACAGAGCGAACCTAGGAGAGCGACTGGGGATTGTTTTGGTGCGTTGCAGCATCACTTGTGGTTTTCAACACGGGGCAAAGGGACTATAACCGACGGGAACGCGCCCGCAATCGACGCGATATTGTCTGCCACACACACAAGGGGGATCGAATGAACAGCACAACAAGACGATTGTCGCGCTCGCCGTATCCGCGGTGTTCGCGGCCGGCGTCGCGACGTCGCACGCGCAGGAAGTCACCGGCGGCGCGACGACCACCGCCAAGCCGATGTCGAGCAAGCTCGTGCCCATCACGCAGCCCATGCTCAACGCGGCGGGCGGCGACGCGGAGCAACTGGATTCACGCCAACGGCAGCTACGACCAGCAGCGCTATCTACCCCGGCAGCCAGATCAACGCCGGCAACGTCGCCAAGCTCGCCCCGAAGTTCGTCTTCCAGACGGCCGTCCTCGAGTCGATGGAGACCGCGCCCATCGTGATCAACGGCGTCATGTTCCTCACGACGTCGTTCAACCACGTGTACGCGATCGACGCGACGACCGGCGAGGAGTTCTGGCACTACAAGCACAAGATGGGGCCGATCACGACGTTCTGCTGCGGCCCGAACAACCGCGGCGTCGCAGTCGAAGGCGATCGCCTGTTCATGGGCACGCTCGACGCGAAGCTCGTGGCACTCGACGCCAAGACGGGCAAGCTGCTGTGGGAGACGCAGATCGCCGATCCCGAGAAGGGCTATTCGGAAACGATGGCGCCGGCGGTCGTCGACGGCAAGGTGCTGATCGGCACCAACGGCGGCGAATACGGCGTGCGCGGCTTCGTGAAGGCGTTCAACGCCGCGGACGGCAAGCTCCTGTGGACGTTCTATTCGATTCCCGAGACGGGCCACGAAGGCGTGTGGGCGGAGAACGACGCGACCGGCCGCAACATGAAGCGCGACATCGCCGCCGAGAAGAAGATGCTGCAGGAGAAGGGCAGCGGCTTCTACCAGACCCTCGGCGGCGGCGTGTGGATGACGCCCGCGATCGACCTGAAGACGCGCACGGTGTTCTTCGTCGTGGGCAATCCTTCGCCGGACCTGTACGGCGCGATCCGGCCGGGCGACAACCTCTACACCAACTCGATGGTCGCGATCGACCTCGACAAGGGCACGTACAAGTGGCACTCGCAGTACATCGCGCACGACGTGTGGGACCTCGACGCGGTCAGCCCGGTGATCCTCACGCAGGCGAAGGATGCGTCGGGCAAGATGGTCGACGTCGCGATGCACGGCGGCAAGACCGGCCACATCTACGTGCACGACCGCAACACCGGCAAGCTCATCCGCTTCTCGGAAGCGATGATCCCGCAGGAGAACATGTGGGTGCTGCCGACCAAGGAAGGCGCGCGCATGCTGCCGGGCGCGAACGGCGGAGTGGAATGGTCGCCGATGGCCTTCAATCCGAAGACGCGCCTTGCATACGCCGCGAACCTTCACCAGCCGATGACGTATCACGTGGAAGAGTCGCCGTACCCCGGCGGCAAGCTGTGGCTCGGCGGCGCGTTCAAGACGATTCCCAGCGAGCAGCAATGGGGACGCCTGGTGGCCGTCAACGTCGACACCGGCAAGGTCGCGTGGGGCGTGAAGACCGACCAGCCGCTGATCGGCGGCGTGCTCGCCACGGCGGGCAACCTCGTGTTCAACGGCGAGGCGAACGGCTGGTTCAAGGCGTTCGATGCGACCAACGGCAAGGAGCTGTGGAAGTTCAATGCCGGCGCCGGCGTCAACGCGCCTGCGGTGTCGTACATGGTCAACGGCAAGCAGTACATCGCCGTGGCGGCGGGCGGCAACAACCAGATCGACGCGAAGCGCGGCAACAGCGTGTTCGTCTTCGCGATGCCCTGATCGACAGGGACTTCGAATCGAGGGCCGCTCGCGAGGGCGGCCCTTTTTTTCGCACGGTAGAATGTCCGCATGCGCTTATCCAATTGCTCCTGCTCGCCCTCGTGTCCCGCGCTTGCGTTCGCGCAGAGCGCCCGCCGAAGCCGCCGCAGGCCGACCTCTGCGACGCCTGCCACGGGCCGAACGGCAACGCGGTGATTCCGCAGAATCCGAATCTCGCCGGCCAGACCTGGCGCTACATCTACGTCCAGCTCAAGGACTTCAAGGAAGGCCGGCGCAGCGACCCGCAGATGACGCCGATCGCCAAGGACCTGTCCCGCGACGACATGATCGCGCTCGGCAACTGGTTCGCGGCGCAGAAGCCCGCGGCCAACCAGTTCAAGGCGGACTCGGCCAAGGTCGCGGCGGGCCAGAAGGTCTCCGACGCAGTCCTGTGCCCGATGTGCCACCTCGGGCGGCTTCTCGGGCCAGAACGAGATTCCGCGCGTGGCCGGGCAGAACTACGAGTACGTCGTCAAGCAGCTGCAGGACTTCAAGCACCAGCGCCGCACCAACGACGCCGGCAACATGACGAGCGTGGCGCAGCACGCTGTCCGACCAGGACATCGAAAACGTGGCGCAGTACATCACGACGCTCAATTGAGCAAATCGGATGAAGGCGCACCCGCGCGGCGGGTGCGCCTCTGCGATTTCCAGCGCATTGCTCTCGGCTGAGCGTCGCAGTATCCTTCCTTCCCCGCAGTCATTCCAATGCAAGGCCGCCGCCAGAGCGGCCGACCATATCGAGGAGAACCCGTGTCTGTCCAGCTTTCACTCACCGTCAACGGCACGACGGCCAACGCCGACGTCGACGAGCGCACGCTGCTCGTCGATTTCCTGCGCACCCAGCTCGCGCTCACCGGCACGCACGTCGGCTGCGACACCGCGCAGTGCGGCGCGTGCACCGTGCTCGTCGACGGCCGCGCCGTCAAGTCGTGCAACGTGCTCGCCGCGCAGGTCAACGGCGCCAAGGTCACGACCATCGAAGGCATCGCCGCGGCGGACGGCACGCTGCATCCGATGCAGGCGGCGTTCAAGGAGTGCCACGGCCTGCAATGCGGCTTCTGCACGCCGGGCATGGTGATGAGCGCGCTCGACCTCGTCGCGCGGCATCCGAATGCCGACGAGGCGAAGATCCGCGAGGAGCTCGAAGGCAACCTGTGCCGCTGCACGGGCTACCAGAACATCGTGCGGGCGGTCGCGCAGGGCGCCGCCGCCATGGCGAAGTGAGGAGAGCGCCATGGGTGCCAACGAAACCAGCGTCATCGGCCAATCGATTCGCCGCAAGGAAGACGCGCGCTTCCTGACCGGCGCGGGCCAGTACACCGACGACGTGGTGATGCCGCGCCAGTCGTACGGCTATTTCCTGCGCTCGCCGCACGCGCACGCGAAGATCCGCAGCATCGACATCGCGGCCGCGAAGGCCGCACCGGGCGTCGATCGCCATCTACACCGGCGCCGATCTCACGGGTGTCAACGGCCTGCCGTGCGGCTGGCTCATCACGGGCACCGACGGCAAGCCGATGAACGAGCCCGCGCATCCGGTGCTCGCGCAGGGCAAGGTGCGCCACGTCGGCGATCCGGTCGCGCTGGTCGTCGCGGAGACCGCGCACCAGGCGAAGGACGCGGCCGAAGCGATCGACGTCGATTACGAAGTGCTGCCCGCCGTCGTGAGCTGCGTGGATGCGCTGAAGCCCGGCGCGCCGCAGGTGCACGACAGCCGGCAACAAGTGCTACACGTGGGCGCTCGGCGACAAGGCGGCGGTCGACGCCGCGTTCGCCAAGGCGGCGCACGTCGCGAAGGTCGACATCGTCAACAACCGGCTCATTCCCAACGCGATCGAGCCGCGCGCGGTGGTCGCGTCGTACAACCGCGCCGAGCAGGCGTACACGCTCTACGTGTCGAACCAGAATCCGCACGTCGAGCGCCTGCTGATGACCGCGTTCGTGCTCGGCCTGCCCGAGACCAAGGTGCGCGTGATCGCGCCCGACGTCGGCGGCGGGTTCGGCTCGAAGATCTACCTCTACGCGGAGAGACGTGGCGCTCGTGTGGGCGAGCAAGCACGTCAACCGTCCGATCAAGTGGGCCGGCGAGCGCAGCGAAGCGTTCGTGTCCGACGCGCACGGACGCGATCACGTCACGCATGCGGAGCTCGCGTGCGACGCGAACGGCAAGTTCCTCGCGATGCGCGTCACCACGACCGCGAACCTCGGCGCGTACCTGTCCACGTTCGCGTCGTGCATCCCGACGATCCTCTACGCGACGCTGCTGGCGGGGCAGTACACGACGCCTGCGATCTACTGCGAGGTGACGGCGTCGTTCACCAACACCGTTCCGGTCGACGCGTATCGCGGCGCGGGCCGGCCCGAGGCGACGTACGTCGTCGAGCGTCTCGTGCACCAGGCCGCGGTCGATCTCGGCATTCCGCAGGACGAGATCCGCCGTCGCAACTTCATCCGCAAGTTCCCGCTACGCAACGCCGGTCGCGCTCACGTACGACACCGGCAACTACGACGCGACGCTCGACGAAGCGATGAAGATGGCCGACGTCGCCGGGTTTCCGGCGCGCAAGGCGGAAGCGGCCAAGCGCGGCAAGCTGCGCGGCCTCGGCTATGCGTCGTACATCGAAGCGTGCGGCCTCGCGCCGTCGAACGTCGCGGGTGCGCTCGGCGCGCGCGCCGGACTGTTCGAGGCGGGCGAGGTGCGCGTCAATCCCACCGGCGGCGTCACGGTCTTCACGGGATCGCACAGCCACGGCCAGGGCCACGAGACGACGTTCGCGCAAGTCGTCGCCGGCAGGCTCGGCATCGACATCGGCAACGTGGAAGTCGTGCACGGCGACACCGGCCGCATTCCGTTCGGCATGGGCACGTACGGCTCGCGCTCGCTCTCGGTCGGCGGCAGCGCGATCGTGAAGGCGCTCGACAAGGTGATCGCCAAGGGCAAGAAGATCGCGGCGCATCTTCTCGAAGCGGCGGAGACCGACATCGAGTTCAAGGACGGCAAGTTCACGGTCGCGGGCACCGATCGCAGCAAGGCGTTCGCGCGAAGTCGCGCTCGCCGCGTACGTGCCGCACAACTATCCGCTCGACAAGCTCGAGCCCGGCCTCGACGAGACCGCGTTCTACGATCCCACCAACTTCACGTATCCCGCGGGCACGCACATCTGCGAGGTCGAGGTCGATCCGGAGACGGGCAAGACGACGGTCGTCGCGCTTCACCGCGTGCGACGACTTCGGCAACATCATCAATCCGATGATCGTCGAAGGGCAGGTGCACGGCGGCGTCGTGCAGGGCATCGGGACAGGCGTTGATCGAGCAGTGCGTGTACGACGCGAGCGGCCAGCTCCTCACCGGCAGCTACATGGACTACGCGATGCCGCGCTCGGACGACGTGCCCGAGCATCAAGGTCGGCACGCAAGGTCACGCCGTGCACGCACAATCCGCTCGGCGCCAAGGGCTGCGGCGAAGCGGGCGCGATCGGCGCGCCGGCGGCGATGATGAATGCCGTGCACGACGCGCTTGCTGGCGGCCGGCGTCAAGGACATCCAGATGCCCGCCTCGCCGCATCGCGTGTGGAAAGCGATCCAGTCGGCCAAGGCTTAAGGAGAAATCACATGTACAGCTTCGAACTGAAGAAGGCCGATTCGGTGGCGAACGCCGCGGCGCTCCTCGCGCAGACGAACGGCAAGGCCCTCGCGGGCGGACAGAGCCTCGTCGCGGCGATGAAGCTGCGCCTCGCGCAGCCGGGCACGCTCGTCGACCTCTCGGGCATCCGCGAGCTGCTCGGGCATCCGCCGCGAAGGCGACAGCATCGTGATCGGCGCGATGACGCGTCACGCCGACGTCGCCTCATCGAAGGACGTGCAAGGCCGCGATCCCATCGCTCGCCGTCGCTCGCCGAAGGCATCGGCGACCGGCAGGTGCGCAACATGGGAACGATCGGCGGATCGATCGCCAACAACGATCCCGCGTCCGACTATCCTGCGGCGGTCGTCGCGCTGAATGCGACGGTCAACACGAACAAGCGCAAGATCGCCGCGCGACGATTTCTTCAAGGGACTGTACGAGACGGCGCTCGCGGACGACGAGATCATCACGTCGGTGAGCTTTCCGGTGGCGAAGAAGGCCGCGTACGTCAAGTTCCCGCAGCCCGCGTCACGCTTCGCGCTGGTCGGCGTGTTCGTCGCGCAGACGAGCAGCGGCGTGCGCGTCGCGGTCACCGGCGCAGGGCCGAGCGTGTTTCGCGCGAAGGCCATGGAGGATGCGCTCGCCAAGTCGTTCACCGCGGATGCGGCGAAGGCCGTGACGCATCGATGCCGCGGGCCTCAACAACGACATCCACGGATCGGCGGAATACCGCGCGCACCTCGTGCCGGTGCTCGCGTCGCGCGCGGTGACGGCGGCGGGTTGATCTAGAAGCTGTGCGTGATGCGGACGACCTCGTCCGCATTCACCTGGACCGTCTCGCTGTGCGGCGGGAAGTGCCGTTGCGGATCTCGACGACGTGCTGGCCCGGCGGCAAGCCGCAATTCCTTCGTCGGCGGTGAGATGCCGCGCTTCTTGCCGTCGACGTAGATCTCGCCCCACGGCTGGACCGCCAGCACCACGCGGCCGGTCGGCTTGGGCGCGACGGGCAGGGCGGCGGCATGGCCGCGGTCGCTGCCGACGGCGCGGATTCGCCCGACGGCGCGGGTGCCGCGGTCGCTCGTTCGCGGCGGCGACAGGGGCTGCGGTGCCGTGGTCGCACCGGTTGGCCTCGCCGCGAGTTCGCAGCCGCCGGTCGACGGCGGTCGGAGCCGGTGCAACGCTGGGCGGCGCTGGAGCAGGTGCGCCGGGCGGCGCGATGCGTTCCGCTCGTGGCGACGCATCGGCGCCGGCACCGTGGGCGCCGTTGCCCTTGCGCGGCACCAGGAGCGTCGCGAGCGCGATGACCACGACGGCCGACAACGGCAGTGCTCCACACCGACCTTGCGCTTCCACCACGGACCCTCGGCGGCCGCGGCCAGGCCGGCACGAGCGGCGGATCGCACGACGTCGGTCGCGGGAACCGCCTTCGGATTGGTCGGATGCTCGAGCGCCGGCAGCGGCGCCGGCGCCGGCGTGTCGAGGTCGACGCGGTCGTATCGGCGCAGGTCGCGCGCCATCTCGTCCGCGTCCTGGTAGCGCTCGGCCGGATCCTTGGCGAGCGCCTTGCCGACGATGTGATCGAAGGCGCGCGGCAGCTTCGGATTGTGGCTCGACGGCGGCGGCGTGGGATCGGTCAGCACCTGCTTGAGGATCCCGTTGAGGTCGCTACCGACGAACGGCGAGTGCGCCGGTGAGCATCTCGAACAGCACGGCGCCCAGCGAGAAGATGTCCGAGCGCCCGTCGACCGGGCGCCCCATCACCTGCTCGGGCGACGTGTAGCGCGGCGAGCCGAACACGTTGCCCGTCATCGTGCGCGTGCCGGTGGGCAGGAGCGCGATGCCGAAGTCGGTGATCTTCACGGCGCCGCTCGCGAGCACCATCACGTTGGCGGGCTTGACGTCGCGGTGGACGACGCCGTTGCGATGCGCGAACGCGAGCCCTTCGGCGATCTCCGCGACGATGTCGGCGATCCGCTGCGGCGGCAGGACGACGCCCGAGTCCATGATCTCGCGCAGCGACTTGCCCGTCGAGGAACTCCATGGCGATGTAGGCCACGTCCTCGCTCTTGCCCACGTCGTGGATGGTGACGACGTTGGGATGGTTCAGGCGGCCGGCGGACTTCGCCTCGCGGAAGAAGCGTCTCTCGAACGTCTCGCTCTCGACGTTCGACAGTGCCGATGTTGACGGTCTTGATCGCCACGAGCCGGTCGATCAGCGGGATCGCGCGCCTTGTAGACGACACCCATCGCGCCGCGCGCGATCTCGCCGACGATCTCGTATCGCCCGAGCGTCTTGCGGGGTGCGACGAGCGCGTCGTTCATCGGTCCTCGGCTACGCGCACGATGGCGCCGCGGCGCGGCAGTTCCGCGCATCGCGTCCGCGACAGCGTGTGATACTTTCACGGCATGCCTTCCGGGTTCCTTGAAGTCGCGCTCCTGACGGACGTCGGCAACGTGCGGCAATACAACGAGGACAGCGTCGCGGTCGACCTCGCGCGCGGCATCCTCGCCCTCGCCGACGGGATGGGAGGCCATCGCGCCGGCGAGGTGGCAAGCCGCATGGCCACCGAAATGCTCCTCACCCGACTCACCGCGGCCGCCGATGCGTTCCGTGCGAACGAGCGCCAGCATGGGCCACTGCTTGCGCTGACGCAAAGCATAAACCAAGCCAACAAGTCGATATACGAGGCGGGCCGGGTCGACCCCCGGTACCGCGGCATGGGCACGACGATGGCCGCCGCGATGTTCCACGACAACCGCGTCGTGCTCGGCCACGTCGGCGACTCGCGCATCTATCGCATGCGCAACGGCAAGCTCGAGCTCCTGACGCGCGACGATTCGCTGCTGCGCGACCAGGTCGAGCTCGGCGTCATCTCGGCCGCGGAGGCGCGGCAGTCGCACAACCGCAGCCTCGTGACGCGCGCGCTCGGCATCGAGGAGCGGGTGTCGCGCGCATCTTGCCGACGAAGCGGCGCTGCCGGGCGACGTCTACCTGCTGTGCTCCGACGGCCTCAACGATCTGCGTCGAGGATGCCGACATCGAGCTCATCGTGAGCTCGCTCGCGGCGAACCTTCCGCTGGCCGCCACGCACCTCGTGCAGACCGCGAAGGACAACGGCGGCTACGACAACGTCTCGGTGATCCTCGCGAAGGTGAAGGAGCCGTTTCCGGCGCGCGCCGCCAACTGGTGGTCGCGCTTCGTCGATTGGCTGCGAAGCGTCTCCTCGGCGGACGCTAGAGCGCGATGGCCAAGCTCATCCTGAGCAACGGCGAGACGATCGTCGACCAGTGCTGGCTCGACGACGCACGCGTCACCATCGGCCGCGCGAAGGGCAATCGCATCGCCGTCAACGATCCTGCGGTTGCGCGAGGCGCATGCGTCGATCTCCTCCGTCGGCCACGACTACATCCTCGAGGACCTGCGCGGGATGGCGCTCACCGTGAACGGCACGCCGATGCAACGGTCGCATCCTGCAGCACAACGACGTCGATCGAGCTCGGCACGTTCAGCCTGCGCTTCGTCGACTCCAAGTCGTCGTCGGAGATCGATCTCGAGCGCACGATGCTGATCCCCGGTCTCAAGTTCAATCCCGACCGCCGGCCGCAGGACCTCGAAGTCACGCAGGATCTCCACGTGCCGTCGTCGCGCGCGCGCCAACACGCGCTTTCCGTCGGGCCACGTGCGCATGGATCAACGGCGAACGCGCCGGCAGGACGCAGGCGCTCGATCGCGTCGTCGCGACGTTCGGCGAGCCGGCACGCGGCGTCGTGGTGGTGACGCGCCGTCCGCAAAGGCTATTACGCGACGTACGTCGAGGGCGAATCGTTTCCGCGCGTCAACGGCGAGTCGATCGGCAAGGAGCCGCGCCATCTGCACAACGGCGACGTCTCGAGATCGCGGGGATCGAGCTCGAGTTCCATGGACGCTGCTAAGACGCATCGCGCGCGGGTGGAAGAAGCCAGCGAGATCCGAGTCGCGCAGCGCGCCCGCCTCGAATCCCGACAGCACGCGCTCGCGCGCGCGGACGCTCGCCGGCAGCGCCCCACGCCACGTGAAGCGGCAGGAAGTGCTCTTCGGTCGGATGCGAGCGTTCCGCGCCGGGCGCGCGCATCGCGATACTCAACGAGCGCCTCGGTGTCGCTGCGCATCGAGCGTCTGCCTGCACCCACGCGGCGAAGTCCTGCGCATAGCGCATCGGCTCGCTGCCGGCGGCGGTTCGCAATCCAGTCGCGCAGGTTGTGCGTCGTGTGGCCCGAACCCACGATCAGCACGCCCTCGCCTGCGAGCGGCGCGAGTGCGCGACCCAGCGCCACGTGATGCGCTCGCGCCGCAGTGCCCGGCTGCAGCGAGACCTGCACGACAGGCACGTCGTGCGCGGGCCACATGTGCATCAACGGCACCCACGCGCCGTGGTCGAGGCCGCGGCAGCCGTCGATGCCCGGCGGTGATGCCCGCCTGCTTGAGCAGCGCGACCGCACGCGCGGCGACTTCGGGCGCGCCCGCTGCCGGATAGCGCAGCGTCGTAAAGCTCCGGCGGGAAATCCGCCGAAGTCGTGGATCGTCGAGGGTTGCGCGTTGCCGGTGAGCATCGGCACGGAGGTTTCCCAATGTGCGGATGCGACGAGCGCGGCGCGCGGCCGCGGCAACGTGCGGCCGAGCGCTGCCCACGCGCGGCCCGCCGCGCCCGGCTCGATCGCGTGCATCGGCGAGCCGTGCGAGAGGAAGAGCGTGGGCAGCGCCTTGTCATTGCATTCCCTCCGCGCTGCGCGCTTCGGGGCCTGTTCGCCCTCGGGAGCGGCCCTTCGGGCTCACGCCGTCGCCTTGGCGTGCTCCGGCTTGACGAGGCCTTCCTCGGTCATCGCGCGCTGCACCGACGGCAGCGCGCGAACGCGCTCCTGGTACGCAACGAGCGCGGGATACGGCGAAAGGTCGACCTTGAGGCCGTGCGACCAGTTGAGGATCGTGAAGAGATACGCGTCGGCGATCGTGAACGACGCGCCCGTGAGGTAGGGCTGCGTTCGCCAGCACCTTGGACAGATACTCGAAGCGGCTCGCGAGCTTCGCGCGTTGCTGCTCCTTCGTCGCGTCGGGCGTCGTCGGGTAGAACAGCGGGCTGTACTGCTTGTGCACCTCGCTGTTGACGAACGTCGAGCCACTCCATCACGCGATAGCGCTCGAGGCGTGCCGTACGCCGGCGCGAGCGTGCCCGGCACCGGTCGGCGATGTACTGCAGGATCACCACGCCTTCGGCGAGCAGCGTGCCGTCGTCGAGCTCGAGGATCGGCACGTAACCCTTCGGATTGATCGCGTAGTAGTCGCTGCCGTCTTCGAGCGTGTGCTTGCGCAGGTCGACCTTGGCGATGGCTGTAGGGCAGGCCGCTCTCGACGAGCGCGATGTGCGAGGCGAGCGAGCAGACGGCGGGGAGTAGTAGAGCTTCATGTGTTTCCTTTCGTTGGTTCGAAGGGTCAAGCGCGTTGCAGGATGTCGAGTTGGAAGCGGCGCGGGCGCGAAGCGCCGTCGCCGAGGAACGCCTGCACGATCAGCGCGACCGTCCAGAACGCGGGGTATTCCCATCCGCCGTTGGGCGAAGTGAAGAGCCAGCCGTTGCCCGCATGCGCCCAGGTGGCGCCGAGAAGGACCGGCACCAGCGCGAGCGAGACGAGGCGCGTGCGAACGCCTGCGATGAGCAGGATACCGCCGACCAGCTCCGCGCCGAACGTAACGTAGCCCAGCACGCCGGGCAGGCCGATGGATTGCGAAGAACTGCGCGGTGCCGGGCAGCGTGAACACGAAGTACTTGAGCAGGGCGTGCGCGACGAACATGGCGCCCAGCGAGACGCGCAGCAGGAGTGCTGCGTAATTGGCATTGCGTGCGTCGTTCATTGCGTATGCTCCTGTGAGGTTGATGCGAGGGTGATGCGATGGCATGAATCGTCGCACTTGCCGAAAAAGGGATAAAGGTGGCTACAATTGATACACTGTTGCAAAATATGCAACAATCGACGATGGATAGATTTCACTCGATCGCAGCGTTCGCTCGCGTCGTCGAGGCCGGCAGCTTCGCCGGGGCTGCGACGCGGCTCGGGGTGTCGGTGTCGTCCGTGTCGCGGCTCGTGGCCGACCTCGAGACGCAGCTCGGCGTGCGCCTTCTCAACCGCACGACGCGCCGGATCTCGCTGACGGAGGCCGGGCGCGCGTTTCACGAGCGGTCGATCCAGCTCCTCGCCGACCTCGAGGAAGCGGAGGCGTCCGCGTCGGAAGGCGCCGCCGTTCCGCGCGGCACGTTGCGCTTGTCCGGACCCGTGACGTTCGGCACCGAGCACCTCGCGCCCGCCGTCGCGCAGTTCATGCGCAAGCACCCGACGGTGAAGCTCGAGCTCGAGCTGTCGGATCGCATGGTCGACCTGGTCGACGAGGGATTCGACGCGGCGGTGCGCATCGGCGCGGTGCGCGGCCAGAACCTGGTGGCTCGGCGCGTCGGCTCGACCCGGCTCGTGTGCTGCGCGTCGCCTGCGTATCTCGCCGCGCACGGCGAGCCGCGCGCGCCCGACGATCTCGTCAAGCATCGCGTGCCTGCTCTATCAATACGCGCCCCAGCGCGACACCTGGCCGTTCACGGACAAGCAGGGCGAGGAGCGCAGGATTCGCGTGTCGGGCCCGGCGTATGCGAACAACGGCGCGTTCCTGGCAGCACTCGCGCGCGACGGCATCGGCATCGCGTACGAGCCGGACTTCATCGTCGGCAACGACGTTCGCGCGGGACGCCTCGTCCCGATCCTTCGCGCGTTCACGGCGTCCGTCGGCGCGATCAACGTGGTGTACGCGAGCCGCCGGCATCTTTCCGCCAAGGTTCGCGCGTTCTCGGAGTTCCTCGCGCAGCACTTCGCGGACACCGAGTGGTCGCCCGCGAAACGGCGTTAACATCGGCCGATGGCGCGCAAGAAACAACCACGGGCGCGCGGCCCGCTGTCCGCGCAGGAGCTCGATCGCATCGACGCGTATTGGCGCGCCGCCAACTACCTGTCGGTCGGGCAGATCTACCTGCTCGACAACCCGCTGCTGCGAAAGCCGCTGCGCATCGAGCACATCAAGCCGCGCCTGCTCGGGCACTGGGGCACGACGCCCGGGCCTCAACTTCATCTACGCGCACCTCAATCGTGCGATCGTGGCGCAACGATCTCGACATGATCTACCTCGCCGGGCCGGGGCACGGTGGACCCGCGCTGGTCGCCAACGCGTACCTCGAAGGCACGTACACGCAGTACTACCAGGGGTGACGCAGGACGCGGAAGGGATGCGGCGGCTCTTCAAGCAGTTCAGCTTCCCGGGCGGCATCCCGAGTCATGCCGCGCCCGAGACGCCGGGCTCCATCCACGAAGGCGGCGAGCTCGGCTACGTGCTGTCGCATGCCTACGGCGCGGCGTTCGACAACCCGGACCTCATCGTCGCGGCAGTCGTCGGCGACGGGGAGGCGGAGACCGGCCCGCTGTCGGCGGGATGGCACGGCAACAAGTTCCTCAATCCCGTGCGCGACGGCGCGGTGCTGCCGATCCTGCACCTGAACGGCTACAAGATCGCGAACCCGTGCTATCTCGCGCGCATCCCGCACGAGGAGCTCGAGCAGTACCTGCGCGGCATGGGCTACGCGCCGCGATTCGTCGAAGGTCACGATCCACCGCTGATGCACCAGCAGATGGCCGCCGCCGTCGACGGCATCGTCGACGGAGATCCGGAACATCCAGCGCGATGCGCGCGCGGCAGGGATTCAGGAAGCGCCCGGCGTGGCCGATGATCGTGCTGCGCTCGCCCAAGGGCTGGACGTGTCCGAAGTTCATCGACGGCAAGCAGTGCGAGGACTACTGGCGCGCGCATCAGGTGCCGATGGGCGACATGGACAAGCCGAGCCACGTGCGCATCCTCGAGCAATGGATGAAGAGCTATCGTCCCGACGAGCTCTTCGACAAGTCGGGCCGGCTCGTCGACGAGCTCGCGTCGCTGCCGCCGAAGGGCGCGCGTCGCATGAGCGACAATCCGCACGCCAACGGCGGCAAGCTCCTGCGCGAGCTGCGCATGCCGGACTTCCGCGACTATGCAGTCAAGTCGAAGGCGCCAGGCTCCGAGATTGCCGAAGCGACGCGCGTGATGGGCACGTTCCTGCGCGACGTCATGAAGTCCAACATGGACGCGCGCAACTTCCGCCTGTTCAGCCCCGACGAGAACAACTCCAACCGCTGGCAGGACGTGCTCGACGTCACCAACCGCTGCTACGTCGCGGAGATCCTTCGCCACCGACGACCACCTGTCACCGGACGGCCGCGTCATGGAGGTGCTGTCCGAGCACCAGTGCCAGGGCTGGCTCGAAGGCTACCTCCTCACGGGCCGCCACGGCTTCTTCAGCTGCTACGAAGCGTTCGTGCACATCGTCGACTCGATGTTCAACCAGCACGCGAAGTGGCTCAAGGTGTGCAACGACATCCCGTGGCGTGCGCCGGTGGCTTCGCTCAACTACCTCCTGAGCTCGCACGTGTGGCGGCAGGATCACAACGGCTTCTCGCACCAGGACCCCGGATTTCTCGATCACGTCGTGAACAAGAAGGCGGAGGTGATCCGCATCTACCTGCCGCCGGATGCCAATTGCCTGTTGAGCGTCACCGATCACTGCCTGCGCAGCCGCAACTACGTGAACGTGGTGGTCGCGGGCAAGCAGCCGGCGCCGGTGTGGCTCACGATGGACGAGGCGGCGCGCCATTGCGCCGCGGGCGTGGGCATCTGGGAGTGGGCGAGCAGCGACGCACGCGCGATGGCGCAGCGCGCCCGACGTCGTGCTGGGCTGCTGCGGCGACGTGCCGACGCTCGAGACGCTGGCGGCCGTCGACTACCTGCGGCGCGCGCTGCCCGAGCTCACGGTCCGCGTGATCAACGTCGTCGACCTCATGAAGCTGCAGCCGCCGCGCGACCATCCGCACGGCTTGCCCGATGCCGACTTCGACGCGTTGTTCACCGTCGACCGTCCGGTCGTGTTCGCATTCCACGGGTACCCGACGCTGATCCACAAGCTCACGTACCGGCGCAACGGGCACGCGAACTTCCACGTGCGCGGCTTCAAGGAAGAGGGCACGACCACCACGCCCTTCGACATGTGCGTGCGCAACGAGATCGATCGCTTTCACCTCGTCGCCAGCGTGCTCGACCTCCTTCCGGAGCTCGGGGCGCGCACCGCGTACATTCGCCAGGACTTGCGGGACAAGCTGCACGAGCATCACGACTACATTCGCGAGCACGGCGACGACGTGCCGGCCATACGCGACTGGAAGTGGCCGGGTGCGAAGTCGCCGACCCGTCCGTCGGGCCGCAAGGACACGGGATCGGACAATCAATGAAGCGGGCGATGATGGCGGCGGCGGGGCTCCTCGCCGTGGCCGCCGCGATCGTGCATGCACGCGGCGGCGTCGACACGCTCTTCGTCGTGGCGCCCGCCGAGATGCGCTACGTGCCCGATCCGGCGCACGCGGGCTACGAAACCGCGGTGGTCGTCGGGGATCCGACGAAGCAGGGCGTGTACACCGTGCACACGAAGCTGCCGGCGAACATCACCATCGTGCCGCACACGCACGGCGAGAAGTGGCGCGTCGCAACCGTGCTCTCGGGAACGCTCTATTACGCGCAGGGCGCGACGTTCGACGAGCAGAAGCTGCGCGCGCTGCCGCCGGGCAGCGTGATCGTCGAGCCGGCGAACGTGCCGCACTTCGCGCGCACCAAGGGCCCCGTGCTGCTGCACATCACCGGCGAAGGGCCGGCGTCGACGACGGCCGTGAAGTAGTTGCGGCCTATTCGGCCACGATCTTGTGATCCGCCGCGATCTTCTTCCACTGCGCGAGCTCGTCCTTGATCCTGCCGGCGAACGTCGCGGACGAGATCGCTTCGGGCAGCGTCCCATCGGGCTCGAGGACCGGTGCCAGATCCGATGACGCCGCGATCGCGTTGATTTCCTGATTGAGGCGAGCGACCACCGCGTCCGGCGTGCCCGCCGGCGCGAACACGCCGACCCAGATGTCCACGTCGAAGCCGGGCGCGACCGTCGCGAGCGGCTGCATGTCGGGAAATGCGGGATGCGGCTTCGCAGACGTGACGCCCACGCCGCGAATCTTGCCGCCCTTCATGAGCGGCGCCACGGTGCTGTAGTTGCTGATCATCACCTGGATTTGTCCGGCCGCCAGGTCGGTCGACGCATTGGCCGCGCCTTTGTAAGGCACGTGCACCATCGACACCTTGGCCGTGTCGTCGAGGAGCTCGGTGGTGAGATGCGCGATCGAGCCGACGCCCGCGGTGCCGTAGTTGAGGACGCCGGGCTTGGCGCGCGCGGCGTTCACGACGTCCGCGGGCGTCTTGTACGGCGTCGTCGCAGAGACCACGAGGATCATCGGTCCGCGCCCGACCATCGCGACCGGAACGAACGCGGCGAGCGGATCGTACGGAAGCTCCTTCTGCGTCGCGGCGGCGGTCAGGAAGCTCGACGACGTGAGGAGCAGCACCGAGCCGTCGCGCGGCGACTTGGCGACGGAATCGGAGCCCACGACGCCGGCGGCACCTGCCTTGTTCTCCACGATCACCGGAATCCCGAGACGCGCGCTCAACGGCGCGGCAATGGCGCGTGCGATGACGTCGTTGCTGCCGCCCGCCGAGAACGGCACCACGATCTTGATGGTCTTCGGCAGCGGCGCCTGTGCCCCAACGGCCGGTACGAGGACCAGCGTGGCTGCAAGCATGGCCGCAGCGCGAACGATCGAGAGCATGAAAAACCCCGCGTGACGGTGACGTCGCAATGCTACCTCATCGCCCGCTGTTGCTATGATCGGCGCCATGGAATCGCTTCGCATCATCTGCCCCAACGGCCACCTCGGGTTTGCGCCGACGCGCGAGGAGAGCTTCCGCATCGGCGTCGCCGCGCGCCCCGACTGCATCGCCGCGGACTCCGGAAGCGACGACGTCGGCCCCATCCCCTTGGGCTCCGATACGTCGACGAGCCCGCTTGCGTGGCAGACGCACGATCTCGAGCTCATGCTCGTCGCGTCGCGCGAGCTCGGCGTCCCGATGATCATCGGCTCCTCGGGCGACACGGGGTCCAACAGCCGCGTGGACATGTACGTGCGCATCATCCGCGAGCTCGCGGCCAAGCACAGGCTCGCCGCCGTTCAAGGTCGGCTATTTCTATTCCGAGGTCGGATCGCGACCTCATTCGCGCGCGCATGCAGCGCGGCGAACCGGTCAAGGGTCTCGAGGGACACGCCGACCTCGTCGCGAGCGAGCTCGATGCCACGTCGCGCGTGGTCGCGATGGCCGGCGTCCATCCTTTCATCCGGCTGCTCGAGCAGGGTGCCGACGTCGTCATCGGCGGCCGCAGCAGCGACAGCTGCGTGTTCGCCGCGCCCGCGATCCATCACGGCTTTCCGGAAAGCCAGGCGTACTACCTCGGCAAGGTGCTCGAGTGCGCGTCGTTCTGCGCGGAGCCGTACGGCGGCAAGGAGACGGTGCTGGGCAAGGTGACGCAGGATGCCGTCGAGGTCACCGCGATGGCACCCCGTGCAGCGCTGCACCGTCGCGTCGGTGGCGGGGCACGCGATGTACGAGCGCTCGAACCCGTACTACGAGCACGTCGCGGGCGGCACGCTCGACATGGCCGAGTGCGTCTACGAGCAGGTCGCCGAAAAGACGACGCGCATCACGGGCGCGCGCTTTCGTCGTGCGGAGGAGTTTCGCGTCAAGCTCGAAGGCGCGGGCAAGGTCGGCGAGCGCTACGTCGGCATGGTCGGCATCCGCGATCCGTACACGATCGCGCACGTCGATGCGGTCATCGCATGGGCGCGCGACAAGGTGCGCGAGCGCTTCGGCGAGACCGGATACGAGCTGCATTACACCGTCTATGGCCGCGACGGCATCATGGGGGCGCTCGAGCCCAATCGCGATCGGCCGGCGCACGAACTGTGCATCCTCGTGCAAGGGGTCGCGCCGACGGTCGAGATGGCGGAGGAGCTCACCATGATCGGCACGCGGCAGATGTTCTACGCGCGGCTGCCGGAAGTGAAGGGCTCCGCCGGATCCGTGGCATTCGCGCTCGACGAGGTGCTGCGCGCGAGTCCTGCCTATCGGTGGACGCTCAATCACACGCTGCGCTGCGACGATCCGCTGGAGCTCTTTCCCACGCACGTCGTCACGGTGGGCGCATAGCCATGGCGAAGCTGTCAACGCTCGCCAAGACCATCCGCAGCAAGAACGCGGGAGTCGACCTCATCACGTTCGACGTGATCTTCACCGACAGGCGCACGTACGAGCGCGTGAAGTCATCGCCGGGTGCTGACGCGCGAATCGGTGTGCGCGATCTATCGCATTCCCGCGTCGCGCATTGCCGACTTCGTCGAGTTCGATCCGGGCAACGCGATCAAGTTCACGATCTACCGGGAGCGCCCGAGCGGAAGCCCGGGCGATCCCGACATCTTCGGCGCGCAGCAATACGCGCCGCTCCTGGATATCGAGGTGCCATGAAATCGATCCTTCGATGAATCCCCCCACCGACGTCGACAAGACCCTCGAGCTCCTGACCGAACAGGATTACGTGGCCGATCGCAGGCTTGCCACGGCCGTGTTCCTGGGGTTGAAGCTCGGCCGCCCGCTTTTCCTCGAAGGCGAGGCGGGCGTGGGCAAGACGGAGGTCGCGAAGGTGCTGGCCCGCGGCCTCGGCAAGCCGCTCGTGCGCCTGCAGTGCTACGAAGGGCTCGACACGGCGGCGGCGGTCTACGAGTGGAACTACCCGCGGCAGATGATCGAGATTCGCCTCGCGGAAGCGTCGGGCAACGTCGCGCGCGACGCGCTCGCCCACGACATCTTCACCACGCAGTTCCTGCTGAAGCGTCCGCTGCTGCAAGCGATCGCCCCCGAGGACGGCGTGGCGCCGGTGCTCCTCATCGACGAGCTCGATCGCGCGGACGAGCCGTTCGAGGCCTATCTCCTCGAAGTGCTGTCGGACTTCCAGGTGTCGATCCCCGAGCTCGGCGTCATTCGCGCAAGGACGCCGCCGGTGGTCGTCATCACGTCCAACCGCACGCGCGAGATCCACGACGCGATCAAGCGGCGCTGCCTGTACCACTGGGTGGATTATCCGGACGCGCTGCGCGAGCTTGCGATCGTGCGCCGCAAATGTCCGCTCGCCCCCGAGCGGCTCGCGCGCGAGATCGTCGCGTTCACCCAGCGCTTGCGCACGATGGATCTCTTCAAGTCGCCCGGCGTTGCCGAGACGCTCGACTGGGCGGAGGCGCTCATCGCGCTCGACCGCATCGCGCTCGATCCTGCAACCGTCGCCGACACGCTCGGCGTCCTGCTCAAGTATCAGGACGACGTGGCGGCGATTGCGCCGGACGTGGCGGCGAAGATCGTGGCGGACGTGCAGGCGGAAGGCATCAAGCTGTAGCCGGCCGCCGTCCTGCGCGTCATTCGTCCGCCAGCTTGCGCCGGCCCGCCTTCGTCTGCCCGCGCCGGACCTTGGAGTCGACGCGCCGACGTTGCGACGCGCGGGTGGGACGGGTCGCGCGGCGCTCCGGCATCACGGCGGCCGCTTCCTCGACGATCTCGCGAAGCCGCGCGAGCGCATCCTCGCGATTCCTTTCCTGGCTGCGATAGCGCTGCGCCTTGATGACGACGACACCGTCGCCGGAGATGCGCTGGTCGCGGCTTTGCAGCAGCCGGTCCTTGACTTCGGCCGGCAGCGAGGACGCACGCACGTCGAAGCGCAGGTGCAGCGCCGTCGACACCTTGTTGACGTTCTGCCCGCCGGCGCCCTGCGCCCTGATGGCGGACCATTCGATCTCGTTCGGGTCGATCTCGATCATCGCCTCGCGCCTTCGCCTTCGCAAGCGCGACCGCCTCCACGAAGTCCTGCGCCACGAAGTACGATAATGTCACGACTTGCGATGACACGTGATTTCCGCACCTGGCCCCTGAACGCAACGCGGCCGCAGCCGGCGAAGTCGTGAGCGAACGTTCGCACCGCTCGACGATCCTCGCCGCCATCTGGATGACCGGCTGGCTCGCCGCGATGGTCACGCTGGCGGTCGCGGCGCGGCAGGCAGGCAAGGTGCTGCATGTTTTCCAGATCATGGAGATCCGCTCGCTTCTCGGCGTCGTGCTGTTCGTGCCGATGATCGCCGCGGCGGGCGGCGTGCGCGTGATGCGAACCCAACACTTTCGCGGCCACCTCGCGCGCAATGCCGTGCACTACGTCGCGCAGTTCCTCTGGTTCCTCGCGATCACGATGATCCCGATCGCGGAAGTGGTTGCGATCGAGTTCACGGGGCCCGTCTGGGTCGCGCTGCTGGCGGTCGTGGCCCTGGGCGAGAAGATGACCGCCGCGCGCGTTGCGGCAGTTGCCCTGGGAGTCGTCGGCGTCGCGATCATCGTCCGTCCGGGGCTCGACCACGTCGACGTCGGCCAGGTCGTCGCGCTGCTCGCCGCGATGGGCTTTGCGGGCTCGATCATCCTCGTCAAATCGCTGACACGGACCGAGAGTGTCGTGTCGATCATCTTCTGGATGCTCGTCATCCAGTCGGTGATCGGCGCGGTCCCGGCGGCGATCGTGTGGCAGAACCCGCCGTTGGCGATCTGGCCTTGGCTCGTCGTGATTGCCATCTGCGGGACGTACTCGCATTTCTGCATGACGCACGCGCTGCGTCACGCCGATGCCACCACCGTCGTGCCGCTCGATTTTCTTCGCGTGCCGTTGACCGCCCTCGCGGCGTGGCTCGTGTTCTCCGAGCGTTTCGACGTCTTCACGGTGGTCGGCGCGGCGGTGATCCTTGCCGGCAATCTGCTGAACCTCAAGCGCGGTGCGTCGACCTCTTCGCAGCCGCTCACACGACCGCATCCGAGCACGCGAACGACACCGCTTCGCCGAGACTCGAGTCGAACGGGCGGCCAAAGCTGATCCGACCGCGTCCCTTGAGCAGGCACTCCTGGTGGTGCAACAGGAATTCGTCCTCGCCCTCGAACGTGATCCAGGTGCCGTTCGCGCTCGAGTCGACGAGCGCGAACTTGTCCCGTCGCCGCTCGATCCGCGCGTGGAGACGCGAGGCGCGCTGGTCCTTGATCACGAGGTCGTTGTAATCGTCGCGGCCGAGCGTGATCGCATGCGTCGCCGGTCCGAGCCGTATCGTCGAAGCGCCGTGATGGAGCTCGACTTCCGTCACGGCGAGGAGGGGCCGGCGGCTGATGACGGTGAGTTCCGCGGTGGCCTGCCAAAGCAGCTCGACGACGTCGAGATCCAGCTGCTTGCCCTTCACCGTGATCGTGTCGACCTCGCGCATCGGCGGGCGCGCCGTCTCGGGCAGCCCGGCCATCGTCGACGACGACGTCAGGATCTGGCCGGCCTTCGCGAGTGCCACCAGCCGCGCGGCGGTGTTCACCGAATCGCCGAACACGTCGCCGTCGCGCTCGATCGCTTCGCCGAAGTGAAAGCCGATGCGAAAGTCGAGCCGCAGCCCGTCGACGCGCGCGACGCTCGATACCTTTTCCTGGATGGCGACCGAGGACTCCGCCGCCTGCGTAGCCGTCGCGAACACGAGCATCAGCTCGTCGCCCATCGTCTTCACGAGACGTCCGCCGCCGCGCACCGCCACTTCGCGGGCCATTTCCAGGCAGCGGCTCATGGTGGCGAGGGCCTCGGCGTCGCCCAGGCGCTCGTAGAGTTGCGTGCTGTCGCAAACGTCGGCAAAGAGGACGGCGATCCTCTGGGGACCCGTCACATCGTTTGCAATGCGATCACTGGCGGCCATGTCGACGTCGATGGGCTTTCTGCCATGCGCGGCGACCCTATCTTATCAACCTCCGGGGCGATGGCGGCAAGATCGTGGACGCGCCGCGTGGCGTCGCGCATCAGGACGCAAGCGACCGGAGCCGCGTCTTGAGGTCGCGGGCGGCCATCGCGTAGCCGCCGTCGCTGCCATCGACGAAGTGCACGTGGTTTCCGCTGTACGAGAACACGATGCACGTCACGAGCGCCTCGCGCGACTTGTGCATGCCGTAGACGAGCCGTCCTTCGCGATGCCGCGCCTCGAGGTAGCTCCGCAGGTCCTCGTACTGCGCCTCGCTCCCGTCCATCACCATGCGCAGCATGCCGTCGAACTTGCGGAAATCGGTGTTCGCGACCATGTCGTCGATGTAGCGGCTCCACGGCACCGTCTTCGTGTCGATCCTGCGCGCGAAGATGTACAGGCCTGCGAGGTTGAGCAACACGATCCGCAGGAAGTACCTCGCCCGCGCGATGACGCCGAGCGCGCTCGACCGCACCCGCCACTCGTGGCCGAGCTCGCTCGGATTGAGCGAGAGCCGCATGTGCTCGGTGCGCAGCGGATGGTAGCTCGCGATGTCGCCGTAGATGTGCGCGATCTTCGCGGAAAGCTCGCGGTACGTCGCGAGGTTCGTGCCGGCATCGTCGGAGATCGCCGCGACCAGCAGCGCGAGCTTGTGATCGTTGAAGCTGGGAACCCCTTGCCACCGGCACTCGAAACCCTCGAAGCTGCCGTCGCAAGGACCGTCGCTCTCCTGCACGCGCAGGACGCCGTCGGTGTCCGTGTCCTTGACCATGCGCTCGGCCGCGTCCCAGCCTCGCCCCGAGAACGTCGGTTGCGTGACGTTCGGCGACAGGCGGATCTTCGCGAGCCGCACCGGCATGTTCCTGTCGAGCAGGCTCGCGACGCTGATCATGCCGACGCGCAACAGCAGGCCGAAGCTGTTTCGCGACAGTCGCTGCGCTTCGCGCAACGCGGGGATCACGCGCTCGCGCAGGGTGTCCGGCACTGCGAACGTCGCGCCGTCGCCGCCGAAGACGAACGGGATGTCGACGCTGCGGTCGACGTTGACGACGGCGGCGATGCATGCGGCGCCGACGGTGTTCACTTTCTTGTACGACCCGGACGCGATCGCTTGCGTCGAGCCGATCACGTCGGCGACGACGATCCACCAATCGGCTGGAACGGGCGCGTGGCGGTCCGTCTCGATGGCGTCGGCAAACGAATCGAGCGCCGGAAGATCCTGGTAGAACTTCTCGGTCGACATGGACCGTATTGGACCGGGACAGCGCGGGAACATCAAGGGCCGGACGCGTGTCCGGCCCTTGCGAGGACTACTGCACCGTTAACCGACGCTCACTGGTCCGTGTAGAAGATGTAGTCCGCCGTATAGGGAACGAATGCCTGCCTGCCCACCTCCTGCAGCGAGTCGCAGGTGTCCGCCGCCGGCGCGACCCCGCCCGTGGTGTTCACGCGCTGGATGAAGGTCGTGACCATCAGCATGCCGTCGCGGGCGTCGCCGTTCTGGCTTCCGACCACCGTCAGCTTGAGCCACGGAATGGCCCCCTGCGTGACGATCACCGCGTCGGATGCAACGAGCGTCCTCGCCCACACGGTGCTCGTGTCCTTCGAGGACTGCCATGCCGCGCGAACGGGGTGGAAGCCCGTCAACGGATCGGTGTTGACCTCGTCGGGGTTCGGACTGAAGAAGTGCGTGATGATCTGCTTTGCGGTATCGCGGTTGAACAGCGTCGCCTCGGGCGTGTACAGCTTCCAGCCGAAGGTGGGAATGCCTGCAGCGTCTACGCCCGCGGGAAGGCACACGTAGTTCTGCGTACCCTCGGCCTTGCCGAGCAGGAATGGCCGATTCGGTGCAAGCACCTCGAGACTCGGCGGCAGTGGCGGAACGACGATGGGGTGGGCGTGCGCCGGCGTCGCCGTCGACAGCGAGACGGCGGCGGCGAGAGCGGCGGCGCACACGATGGTCACGATGTGACGCGTGGCGCGATGCCCGGTGTCGTTGAACTTCTTCATGCAGGATCTCCTGGGCGCATCTTGCGCATGGGGTTGGATGGCACTCTCCGGCGACCGGATTGCGACCGATGGTAGGGACGCCGCGTTGCGCGCGAATCTCGTTGGTCCCGGGATGTTGTTTCAATTGTTTCGCGGCATTTCCACGAGCGGCGCGCGAACGTTCTAAACTGGACGGTTATGGCAACCGCGATCGCGGCCCCCCGCGGCTTTCTCGCCGAGAACGTCCTTCACTTCGTGCGCCTGCTGCGCGCTGCGGGGCTGCCGGTCGGCCCCGCGAAGGTGATCGACGCGCTGGCGGCGGTCGAGGCGGTCGGCGTCGGCAATCGCACGGATTTCCGCGAAGCGCTGTGCGCCGTGCTGGTGTCGCGCCGCGAGCATCTCGAGCTGTTCGAGCAGGCGTTCGATCTCTTCTGGAAGAACCCCAAGCTCCTCGAGAAGATGATCGCCGCGCTGCTGCCGCGCGTGCATGGCCGCACCGGCGAGCAGGACCAGGCGCCGGACGTCCTCGCGCGGCTCGCCGAAGCGATGGTCAAGCCCAGGCCGCCTGCGGACGACCGCGAGAGCGAGGAGATCGAGGTCGACGCGACCGCAAGCTTCTCGCCGCGCGAGGTCCTGCAGAAAAAGGACTTCGCGACGATGACGATCGCCGAGCTTCGGGAGGTGAAGGCGATGCTCGCGCGGTTGAAGCTGCCGATGCCGGAAAAGCCGCAGCGGCGCACCCGCGCTGCCCGGCAGGGCCATCGCATCGACCTGCGCGCAACGCTGCGCGGGATGACGGGCGCCGCGCGCGACGTGGCGCCGCTTGCCTATCGCGCACGGATCCGCCGACCGCCTCCGTTGGTCGTGCTGTGCGACATCTCGGGGTCGATGGACCGTTACGCCCGCATGCTCCTGCACTTTCTCCACGGGATCACCAACGACCGTCATCGGGTGAGCACGCTCGTCTTCGGCACGCGGCTCACCAACATCACGCGCCACTTGCGCCACAAGGACGTCGACGTCGCGCTTGCCAGGGTGGCGGCGTCCGTCGACGACTGGGCGGGCGGCACGCGGATCGGCGCGTGCATGCGCGACTTCAATCACCGCTGGTCGCGGCGGCTGCTGGGCCAGAACGCGGTGGTGCTGCTGATCAGCGACGGCCTCGACGCGGACGGCGGGGAAGGCCTCGCGTTCGAGATCGAGCGCATCGCCAAGTCGGCGGCGCGCGTCGTCTGGCTCAACCCGCTGCTGCGTTATGCCGGATTCGAGGCGCGGCCCGCGGGCGTGCGCGCGATTCTTCCGCACGTCGACGATTTCCTGCCCGTGCACAACGTGGCATCGTTGCGCGACTTGTCCGCGGCGCTCGCTTCGACGCAACGAAGAGCGTCCCGGTAGAAGGGTTGCCCGGTCCGCCGTCTTATCGGCTGCAGAAGTTCGACGTCGCAGCCAATCCGACAAGAGTCCAAAGCTTGCAACGGCAAGCGGAAAGCGTCCGCTTCGCGCAGCCGTGCTGGCGACGAGACCGTTGATTTGTATACGCCTGCCCGGTGGCGCGCGCATTGCATATGCGTCAACGTGAAACCGTGGCTCGTCCTGGTGCTCGTTGCCGGCCTGTCCATGTCGCCCGACGGCCATGCCGCGGCGTTGCACGGCCATCGCTGGACGATGTCGCATTCCCCGGCGGGCGACGGCGGCCAACCGGGCGCCTGGAGCGTGGAGATGCAGGACGGCCGGGGCCTCTGGGCCAGCACCAGGGGCGAGCAGGGGGCGCTGGGGCAATTCTGCAGCGAAGGCGGCGCGTGCGCGTGGCTCATCGTGCTGTGGAATGCGAGCTGCACGCAGGGCGAGCAGCATCCGGTCCTCGTCAACACCGATCGCGCCGCATCGCACCACGTCCTCCAGTGCATCGGGACCATGCCGGGCGTCGGCTCGGCGCTCGCCTTCGCGGACTTCGATCGCGTCGACTTCTCGCTTCGCGGCGCGTCGGTCGTCGGCATCGCGATTCCCGAGCCAACGGATGCGATCGGCGTCGCCCACTTCAAGCTCGAAGGCGCGGGAGCGGCCATCGACAGCATGCGCGCGCGCATCCTCGCGCAATCCGGCGAACCACAACCGGGCGAACCATAAGCACGGGCTCGGACCTCGTGCCGGCTTCGTGTATCGTACGCAGCGACACTTTCACTTCGCTGCGGCAAAACCTTGGAAATGAAAAACAGCCGGGTCGTCCCGGCGCCGCCCCCCGTCGTTTGGGCCGCACTGAACGATCCGGACGTGCTGAAGGACAGCTTGCCCGGGTGCGAGTCGCTCGAGCGCATCGACGAGTCGACGTGGAAGGCCACGGTTGCCGCCAAGGTCGGCCCCGTGTCGGCGCGATTCTCGGGCACGATGAAGATCGTCGAGAGCAACCCTCCCGACGGCTACACGCTGCGCTTCGAAGGGCAGGGCGGCGCGGCTGGGTTCGCCAACGGTGACGCCAAGGTCACGCTCACGCCCGCCGAGAACAACGCGACGACGCTGAGCTACGACGTCAAGGCGCAGGTCGGCGGCAAGATCGCGCAGATCGGCTCGCGGCTCATCGATGGCGCCGCGGCGAAGATCGCCGACGAGTTCTTCGGCCGCTTCTCCCAGCGCCTTACGCCGCCCGCACCGGCGGTCGTCGAGGAGACCGGCGAAGTCGTGCGCGTGGACGCGGGGCGCGCGCCGGCGAACCAGGCGTGGATCCGATGGGTCTCGATCGCTATCATGGCCGCCATCCTCGTGTATCTCGCCGTGACGATGCGCGGCTTTCGCTAGCGGCAGCTTCGGTAGTCCGCCAGCACGATCGTGTAGAGCGGCTTGCCCGCCGCGTTGACGAACCGTTCCTCGGTCATGCCGCAAGGCTTGTGGTAGGCGAGCAACGCATCGAGGCGCTTGCGCGCACCTTCGAACACCGTGTAGCCCGGCGCGTGGAGCACGAACGCGACGCGCTTGCCCGCGACATCCTGCGCGAGGGCGTCGCGCAGGCTTTCGCTCGAGAGGTCGCTCGCCGAGTCGACGAGTCGCCACGACCATTCGCGATACCGGCTCGCGTTCCTGGGCTCGGCGAGCGTCACGAGCGGCTGATGAAGTCCCCAGTCGACGGCGATGACCCGCTCGGCCGCGAGCGCCTCGAGACGGTCGTCGAGCCTGGCGACGCCGGGATCGAACAGCGGACGGTAGTCGCGGTCGTTCGACCATATGTCCACGTAGCGAATGTCCATGGCGATGTGCCACGCGAGCAGCGCGCCCCACGCGATGGCGCCGCTCGTGGCCAGCGTCGCGCGCAGCGCCATGCCCTTGCCGCGCTCGGTGCCGAGATGCTGGGTGCAGATCGCGAGCAGCGTCACGAGGTGCAGCGCGGGCATGGGCCACATCATCACGAGATGGTGCGATCCGCCGACTTGGCGCGTCGCGACGATCGCAATCGCGAGAAACGCCGTTGCGCCGGTGAGGAAAGCGAGGAACCGGCGCGCGGGCGACCACGGCCGCGACACGGCGAGCAACGTCACTGCCGCAATCAGCTGCACGATGAGCAGGATGTTGAAGGCGCTCGTCGACGGCATCTCCGCCCCGAACACCCATTGGATGACGGACATGCCGCTGAAGGTCGCGGCATAGAGGTCCCACACCTTGCGAAGCTGTTGCCCCAGCGACAGCGCGCCGGCATCGCCGAGGATGTCGAGCTGCGCCGCCCGGCGCACCAGCGTGACCATGCCCCACACGAGCAGCGCGAGCGTGATCGCAGCGATCAGCGGCTGCCATGGCCGGCCATCGCGCAATCGCAGCAACGCGAGCCGCCCGCACACGATGGCGCCCGCGGCGGTCCACGCGGCGATGACCCAGATGAAGTTGAGCTTGTCGACGAAGCCTGTGAGAAAGGCGGCGCAGAGGATGAGCAGCCACCGCGTGGTGCCCGTCTGCAGCCAGCGCCACAACGCGATGAGCGACAGCACGCGCATGAACGCCGCGATGACTTGCGGTCCCCAATCGAGGCGCGCGTGATTGAGGATCACCGGATCCGTGCACAGCAGCGCAAGGAGCAGCGCGGCCCAGGCCGTGCCGAGCTCGCGGCGGATGAACATGCCGAGGAACAGGATGGCCACGGCCACCAGCACGATGGACGGCAGCCGAACCGTCCAGACGTTGATGCCGAACATGGCGAAGATCGGGGCGTGCGCCCACGCCTTGACGGCGCCGACGTAACCCAGCGTCTGCATCAGCGGGAAGCATTCGCCGACCTGCATCGTCACAGTGGCGTCGACGTCGCATCGCCCGAGGACGCGCAGCGCGGCGGGAACGAAGGCCACCTCGTCGTAGTAGTAGCCCGGCTTGTCGAGGGCGACCGTCGCGAGGACGAGGAAGATGCCTGCGAATGCGAGCAGGACGGCGTAGCGGAGGATGAAAGTCACGAGGGGTGGGGAGGGGCGCCAGGCGGGGAGAGTAAACCCCGAGCGATCAACAGGGTCAAGCTCGAGGCGTAGAATCGCTGCATGTCGAGAGTTGTGTGAGACAAGTTCATGGACAGCGTCGATTTCGAAGTCCTGAAGCGCAGTGCCGAGTGGCTCGATGCCGGCCGGCGCGTGCTGCTGGTGACGGTGGTCAAGACGTGGGGAAGCTCGCCGCGTCCTGAAGGCGCGATGCTTGCGGTGCGCGACGACGGGCTCGTCGTGGGCTCGGTGTCGGGCGGATGCATCGAGGACGATCTCATCGATCGCACGCGCAGGCTCGGCATGCACCAGACCACGGCCGAGGCCGTCACTTATGGCGTGTCCGCGGACGAGGCGCGCCGCTTCGGCCTGCCGTGCGGAGGGACCATCCAGCTCGTGGCCGAGCCGCTGGCCAAGACGTCCGGCATGCGTGCGCTGCTGCGCGAGATCGAGGCGGGCCACCTTGTCGCGCGGAAGCTCGATCTCCTGACGGGCGAGGCGACACTGCATCCCGCGCGGGCGTCGGACGGGCTCGCGTTCGACGGCAAGACGCTCACGACGATTCACGGACCGCGTTACCGCATGCTCGTGATCGGCGCGTCACAGCTTTCCAAGTATCTCGCGCAGATCGCGGTCGGCCTCGACTATCAGGTCACCATCTGCGATCCGCGCGAGGAGTACACCGAGACGTGGGACATTCCGGGAGTGACGCTCGTGCGCACTATGCCAGACGACACGGTGAAGGCGATGGGCCTCGACGAGCGATGCGCGGTCGTCGCGCTCACGCACGACCCGAAGCTCGACGACCTGGCCCTCATGGAAGCGCTCAAGTCGCCCGCGTTCTACGTGGGTGCCCTCGGTTCGCGCGCGAACAATGCCAAGCGCCGCACGCGGCTCCTCGAGTTCGACGTCACGGAAGCCGAGATCGCGCGATTGCACGGGCCGATCGGGATCTACATCGGCAGCCGCACGCCGCCCGAGATCGCGGTGTCGATCCTTGCCGAGATCACTGCCGTGAAGAACGGCGTCGAGCTGCCCGTGACGGCGACGATCGCGGCGGCGAAGGAGAGGCTGACCGCGTCGGCAGCGTGCGAGCCCGGCTAGCAGGGCTCGCCATGAGGAAAACTTTACCTGCGGTGTGTTAAGGTTACGACCGCCGATCCGGTTTCCTCCAACTACCCGTCGTTTCCATGTTGCTGCGTTCGATACTCGCAGCGGTCTCGCTTGCGTGCGTCACACTCGCGCACGCGCAGACTGCGCAAGAGCCCTTCGGCTCGCTCGGTGAAGCATGGGCCAGCAAGGCCCAGTGGAATGCGCCGGAGCCGTGGCGCACCGACCACTGGTACTTCCAGACGGCCGTCTACACCTGGCACTTCCACCCCGACGACAACCACAAGCAGTCGGTCGCGCTCGACACCACGTACGTGTTCGACGAGCGCTGGCTCGAGGGTCAATGGTTCGTCGGGCTCGGACTCTTCACCAATTCGTTCGGCCAGTTCTCGCAGTACCTTTACGGCGGGCTCAAGTGGCGGCCGATCGCCGAGCACCAGCCGTTCTACGTCAAGCTCTCCGCCGGCGTGCTGCACGGTTACTCGGGCGAGTACCAGGACAAGATCCCGTTCAATTCGACCGGCTTTGCGCCGGCCATCGTTCCGTCCGTGGGATATTGCTGGGTGCGCTATTGCACCGAGGCGGTGGTCCTCGGCGGCAACGCCATGATGTTCATGATCGGCATGACGATGCCGTAGCCGGCGCCGCGCGGATCGCGTCCCACCGCGCAAGCCCTTGCTCGTCGTCGACGTCCCACGCAGCCGCGAGCGTCGCGCATCGCAGGCCGTCGTCCTGCAAGCACCGCAACGTGTCCTCCAGCGCGAACGACGTGCTCCAGCGGACGCCTGCAAGCGCGATCGCCGCGCGCACGCCGATCAGGACGTAGCCGCCATCCTCTGCCGGGACGAGCACCGCGTCGTGCGACGCGAGCGCTGCGGTGGCTTGCGCGATGCGCACGGGATCGAGCAGCGGGCAATCGCTGCCGATCAGCAGCACCGGCGTCGATCGCGTCAGCGCGTCGGCGATCGCGTGCGACATGCGCGCGCCGAGGTCGCCTTCGCACTGCGAATACCGCCGCGCGCCGAATGCCGTGGCGATGCCGCGCACGAACGGCGCGTCGGCATTCCCGTCGCACCACAACTCGAGCCGCGACACGATGCGCGCGCGCCACGCGGCGTGGGCATGCGCGAGGGTCGTGGCGAGGAGGTCGCTGTAGACGCGCATCGCGCGCTCGGGCCCGATCGTTCGCGCAAGCCGCGTCTTGACGGCGCCGGCGACCGGCTCCTTCGCGAAAACCAGGAGCGCGGGCGCCGCACCTGTCATCGGTAGTGGCGCACGAGCGACGCCGGGTCGGCACCGAGCGCGTATGCAAGGCGAAGGCGCCACATGACGAAGATCGTTCGCCACGGCCCGCGCGCTTCGAAGCGCCTTCCCGAGGTGGTGACGCGCGTGCGAAGGCACGCAGGCCGTCCCGCACTGGCCTTGAGCCGCTTCGACATGGCGATGTCTTCCATGAGCGGAATGACGGGGAACCCGCCCGCGGCAGCGAAGGCGTTGCGCTCGACGAAGATCGCCTGGTCACCCGTCGCGATGCCCGTCCAGCGCGAGCGCCCGTTCATCATGCACGCGACCACCTTCAGCACCCATGGGCGACCTTCGATGGTGACGTCGAAGCGGCCCCAGCTCGCGCCGTGCGCGATCGCGTGGTCGATGTCCTGTGCGGCGCGCGTCGGCAGGAGCGTGTCGGCGTGCAGGAACAGCAGCACGTCGCCGCTCGCGTGACGAGCGCCCGCGTTCATCTGGGATGCGCGTCCGGCATCCGCCGTCAGCGTGCGATCGCACAGCGACTGCGCGATCGCCAGCGTCGCGTCCCCGCTGCCGCCGTCGACGACGATGACCTCGTGTCCTTCCGCGCGAAGCGGCTGCAGCGCGGCGAGCGTCGCGGCGATGGTCGCCGCTTCCTCGAGGGTGGGGATGATGATCGACAGTCGCATCGCGCTTCCGGTCACGTGTCCACGGCCGTGCGCGACGATCGCCTGCGAACGACGACGGGGACGAGCGCGAGGATGCCGAGCAGCGCGAATGCGCCGAGGGTCTCCCACGACACGAGGCCTTGCAGCGAGTCGATCCGGCCGAGCGTCTCGCCCAGGTTCACGAACACGAACGTTCCCGGGATGATGCCGATGAACGTCGCCAGCACGAAGGTCCGCAACGGGATGGACGTGAACGCGGGTGCGAGGTTCACGAGAAAGAACGGAAATGCCGGCACGAGCCGCAGGAAGAGCATGTAGCTGAACGCGTTGCGGGTGAAGCCCGCGTTGATCTTTTCGCCGAGCGCGCCGAGGCGCTTGCGCGCGGCATCGGCGAACACGTAGCGGGCGGCGACGAACAGCAGCGTGGCGCCGATGGTGGCTGCGAGCACGACCAGCACCGTTCCGGCCCAGCGGCCGAAGAGGAAGCCGCACGTCAGCGAGAGCAGGAGGCCACCGGGCAGGCTGAGCGCGGCCGCGGTCACGTAAACGAAAAAGGCGATGACCAGTGCCTGCGCGTAATGCGCCTGCGTGAAGGCAAGGAGCGCGTCGCGATTGCCCTTGATCGTGTCGAGGGTCAGGTAACGGTAACCGCCGAGTGCGAAGAATGCGGCGACCGCAGCGGCGAACAGCAGCGCGAGGACGACTCTCATGCGGCGCCGCGCAGCCTGAAGATGCGCTTGATCCACGTCCTGGCGGCGGGCGTCAGTCCTTCCTTCAGGCGCTGGTCCGCGACGCGGCGGCTGATCGAGGCAAGCGTCGGGTACGTGTGGATCGCCGCCGACACGTGCTTCGCCGAAAGCCCCTGCGACATCGCGAGCGTGATCTCCGCAATGAGCTCGCCTGCATGCGCGCCGACGATGGCTGCGCCGAGGATCTTCCCTTTGGGATCGGTGACGAGCTTGGCGAAGCCTTCGACCTCGCCCTCGGCGCGCGCGCGGTCGATCTCCTCGAACGGGAACCGGTAAACGCGGTGCGCGATGCCTCGCTGCACCGCTTCCGTTTCCGAAAGGCCGACGCGCGCCACTTCGGGATCGGTATAGGTGCACCAGGGCAGCACGGTAGACGGCCGGGCCCAGCTCAAGCGGAAGATCGCGTGGCGCAGCACGATGCCTGCGTGATGTTCCGCGAGATGCGTGAACTGCGGGCCACCGGCGACGTCGCCCGCCACGTAGATATGCGGCTGCGACGTGCGAAGCCGGTCGTCGACCCGGATGCGACCGTCCTGCACGGCAACGCCCGCAGCGTCGAGCCCGAGCTGCTCGACATTGAGCTTGCGGCCTGTCGCGAGCAGGAGGTGCGTGGCGCGCACCGTTTCCTCGCGGCCATCGCGATGGCGCACGGTGCACGCGATGTCGCCGGATCGTCCTTCGACGCGCTCGAGCGTCGCATCGAAGCGGAAGCCGATGCCTTCGGCCACGAATTGCGCATGAATCACCTGTGCGACGTCGGGGTCCTCCCGGGCCAGCAATCGCGGTGCGATGTCGAGCACCGTGACCTCGCTGCCGAGCCTGCGAAACGCCTGCGCGAGCTCGCTGCCGATGGGACCGCTGCCCACGACGATCAGCGACGGCACGGCCTCGCGGAGGTCGAACACCGTTTCGTTGGTGAGGTACGGAACGGAGCTCAAGCCGGGCACGTCGGGCACGGCGGGACGGGATCCCGTCGCGATGACGAACGTCTTCGCCGTCAGCGTGCGGCCACCTGCCTCGAACGCATGCGGCGACACGAACTTGCCTTCCGCCTCGATCACGTCCACGCCGAGGCCGCGAAACCGCTCGGGACTGTCGTTGGGCTGGATCTGCATGATGACGTCGCGCACGCGCTCCATCACCCGTGCGATCTGCGGCTGCGGATCGGCCGGCGTCAGCGCCCAGCGGGCCGCGTTGCGCATCTCGTAGGCGACGCGCGCCGACTTGATGAGCGTCTTCGAAGGCACGCATCCGTACCACAGGCAGTCGCCGCCCAGGCGCGCGCGCTCGACGAGCGCGACCTTCGCGCCGAGGGTGCTTCCGCCGGCTGCGACCACGAGTCCCGCGGAGCCGCCGCCTATCACGACGACATCGAACTCCGGATTCATGCAGCACCCGCGGCGCGTTGGGCTTGCGCCCTGGCAAGCGAAGGCGGTGGGAGGTCGAATTCGAGCCCGTCGACGAGCTCGGCGATCGAGTACGACCGCGTGAGGTCGCCGAGGAGCGACCCCGCGTGCTCGCGCGCAAGCAGGCGGCGCACGCGATAGTGCGCGTCGGCCAGGTGCACGGCGGTCCCGTACTCGGCGGCGCGGCGGGCGAAGTCGACGAGCATGCGCACGGTCGACAGGTCGAGATCGGTCGTGAACGCGAGGTCGATGATCATCCGCCGAGGCGGCGCGCCGGCGCGATCGAGAAGGGCGATCATGTGATCGCGCACGTTGTCGACGTTGAAATAGAGGAGGGCTGCGTTCGCGCGGAAGACGATCACGCCCGGCGTCGCCTGCGCGTTGGGATGGCGCACCAGCGACGCGAAGTGATCGGTGCCGGGAATGCGGCCGAGCAGCACGCATTCGGGCAGCGCGAGCCTTCGGATCAGCATCGCAAGCGAGAACACGCACGCGACGAGGACGCCTTTCAATATGCCGAGGCCGAGCACCGCCGCGATGGTCACGAGCGCGATGAGGAATTCGCCCTTGCTGACGCGAAGGAGCTGGCGCATCTCGTCCACCTTGAACATGCTCTGCACCGAGGCAAGCACGAGGGCCGCGAGCAGCGGCTGCGGCAGGCGGTCGAACAGGCCGGTCAGGAACAGCAGGACCACCGCCATCCACGCCGAGCACACCGCGAGCGACACCGGCGTGCGCGCGCCGGCTTCGTCGTTGACGAGCGACTGCGACAGTCCTCCCGCGGACGGAAAGCCGCGTCCGACGGCGATGGCCAGGTTCGCGACGCCGAGTGCCGCGAGCTCGCGGTTCGGGTCGATCGCGCGGTCGTGCCGCAGCGCGAGGAGCCGGGCCGCGGCGATGCCCTCGTTGTAGGCGAGGAAGAAGCACGCGAGCGACAGCGGCATCAGCGTGTCGAGCTCCTCCCAATGCAGGTTGGGAACGGCGGGCCACGGAATGCCTGCCGAAAACGTTCCCGACCGATGCGATGTTCAACGCCTGCAGCGCCGGCACTTCCATGATCGCGAGCGAAGCCGCGACGACGATGAGAGGGACGGGCCATCGCGGCCGCAGGGCGTGCCCTGCCTGCAGCGCGGCGAGCGCGAACAAGCCGAAGACGAGCGATGGCGCGTGCACGCCGTCGAGGTGACGGGCGATGTTCGCGAGCGTGCGCCACAAGTCGCCGTGGCTGCCCGCGAGACCGAGCAGCAGCGGAAGCTGGCTCGCTGCGATCACGATGCCTGCACCGATCTTGAATCCCGTCAGCACGGTTTCCGAGATGAAGTGCACGATGCCGCCCCATCGCATGGCAGCGGCGAACAACGCGAAGACCGCCATGAACAACGCCGTGGCCGTCGCAAGCTCCATGTAGCGGCCCGGGTCGCGCCCGGCGAGCGCGCCGAGCGTGACGGCGAGCGTCAGCGCAATCGACGACGTGGGACCGACGGCGAGCTGGCGGGACGTGCCGAGCAGCGCATACGCGAGCCCGCCGTACAGGTAGCAGTAAAGGCCCGTCTGCACCGGCATGCCGGCGAGCTGCGCATAGGCGATCGAGCTCGGCACCGCGTACGCGGCGAGCGTGCTGCCGGCGAGCAGGTCACTGCGCGCGTCGCCGGCCGCATAGCCGTCGAGCCATGCGGGACGGAGACTGCGCCATTGCGACGACGGAATGAGTTGCACCAGGAAAATGCCCGAATCCGTGGGTCTTCGCAGTGTAGCAACTGGCCCGGGGCCGAAAGCGGGACGCTGCCATCTGCGATAATCGCCTGTTCGACTTTCGAAAGCCTCTCTTCGTGTTCATTCGATTATTCGCCTGGCTCACGCTCCTCGCCCTCCCGGCTTGCGCGCTCGCACAACCGAAGCCCGCGCCGAAGCCCGATCCCGTTGCCGTGCTCGCCGCCGCGAAGAACGCGAGCGGCGGCGCTGCCTGGGATGCGCTTCGCACGCAGCGCAGCGAGGTCAAGCTCGCGGCCGCGAACCTCGAAGGCTCGGTCGAGCGCTGGAGCGACATCGCGACAGGGCGATCCCTCATCCGCTATCGCATCGGGCCCATTTCCGGCGCCGCCGGCAACGACGGCAAGCAGGTGTGGACGCAGGAAGAGGGCGACGAGCCGAAGGTCGAGACGGGCGCAGCTGCGCTCGAGCTCGCGGCGAATGCGGCGTATCGCGACCGCCTCGCCTTCTGGTATCCGGACCGGGCGCGCGCACGCATCGACTACAAGGATCGAGCGGAGGCGAACGGACGCACGTACGACGTCGTGACGATCGTGCCCGAAGGCGGCCGCCCGTTCGAGTTCTGGATCGACGTCGACACGCGAGCTGATCGAGCGGCTCGTCGAGCGCGAGGCGGACGTCACGCGCACCGAGGTCTACTCCGATCGGCGCGAAGTGCAGGGCGTGCGCATTCCGTTCCACGTGCAGACGTCGCGCGGCGATCCGAAGTTCGACGAAGTGGTCGACATCCAGAAGCTCGTCTTCAACGAGCCGGTTGCAAGCGTCGCGTTCGGTCCCCCGGTGCCGAAGGCGGACATCGTCTTCCCGCCGGGACGCGCCTCGGTGGAAGTGCCGTTCGAGGCGTTGAGCGGTCACCTCTTCGTGCAGGTGATGCTCGACGGGCGCGGACCGTTCCGCATGCTGTTCGACGCGGGCGGCGCGAACGTCCTCACCACGCAGACCGCGGCCGCGATCCTGGGCCCCGGCCGGCAGCCGCCCAAGTCGCTGACCGTCGCGAGCACGGCCATCAACGGCGTCGATCTCGGCGGCCAGCGCTACGTGGTTGCGGACATCGATCCTTTCCTGCGGCGGGTCGAGGGTCTCGACGACATCGGCGGCGTCCTCGGCCTCGAATGGTTCGTGCGCATGCCCGTTCGCATCGACTACGCGCGATCGCGCATCACCCTCTACGATCCGGCGCAGTTCAAGACGGGCAGCGGCACGAAGGTCGCCGTTGCGCAGCGCGGGCGCCTGCCGCAGGTCAAGGGCACGATCGACGGCATCGAAGGAACCTTCGAGATCGATACGGGAAGCCGCGGATCGCTGACGCTGTCGCCGGGGTTCGCCGCGAAGAACGAGCTCGAGAAGAAGCTCGGGGTGAAGAACGTGGCGATCACGGGGGCCGGCATGACCGGTCCGGTGCGCGCGTCGCTCGCGCGTGCGAAGTCGCTGAAGCTCGGCACCGTCGAGGTGCCGAATCCGATCGTGGCAATGCCCAAGGTCGAGAGCGAGTCGGCGAAGACGGACGTTGCGGGCAACGTGGGCTTTGCGCTCATGCGGCAATTCGCGGTGACGTACGACCTCGCGAACGACGCGCTGTACTTCGAGCGCTATCTCAACTTCGGCGCGCCCGACATCGCCGACCGCGGCGGGCTCTGGCTCGAGCGCGGCAGCGACGGATTCAAGGTCGTCGACGTCGTGGCCGGCGGGCCGGCCGCCACCGCGGGGCTCAAGGCAGGGGACGTGATCGTCGAGGTGAACGGCTACCCGTCCGCGCAGCTGATGCTGCCTGCGGTGCGCGAGCTGCTGCGCGCGCCGCCGGGAGCGCGGGTGAAGCTCAAGACCGCCGAGGGCAACGAAGTGACGGTGTCGCTGCGCGATCTCGTCTAGTCAGTCGCGACGGGCCGCCCCGAGCGACTGACTGCGCCCCCTCGGGGGCAGCGAGCGACGCCTTTGCTTTTGTCGTGAGCGTGGGGGCCGTTACTTCGCAGGCGCCATCGACTGCGACTCGATGTGCGTCAGCGCGCGCTCGAGATTGCCCACCGCACGAGCGACATTGGCGAGCTTGTCGAGGCCGAACAGCCCGACGCGAAACGTCTTGAAGTCGGCCGGCTCGTCGCATTGCAGCGGCACGCCCGCCGCCGTCTGCAAGCCCTCCGCGATGAACTTGGCACCCGTGTGAATGCCGGGGTCGTCCGTGTAGCTCACGACCACGCCCGGCGCCTCGAACCCGGGCGCCGCGACGCTCGCAATGCCGTGGCTCGCGAAGAGCGCACGCACTTTCGTACCCAGCTCCATTTGCGCGTCGCGCGCGCGCTCGAAGCCGAATCGCTCGGTGTCGCGCATCGCGTCGCGCAGCTTGGTGAGCGCGTCCGTCGGCAGCGTGCCGTGATAGGCATGACCGCCCTTCTCGTAGGCTTCCATGATCGACAGCCATTTCTTGAGGTCGCACGCGAAGCTCGTGCTGGTCGTGCCGTCGATGGCGGTGCGTGCGCGCTGCGATAGCATCACCAGCGCCGCGCACGGCGAGCTGCTCCATCCCTTTTGCGGCGCGCTGATGAGGACGTCCACGCCGGTGGCTTCCATGTCGACCCACATCGCGCCCGATGCGATGCAGTCGAGCACGAACAGGCCGTCGACCGCGTGCACGGCGTCGGCAACCGCGCGCAGGTAATCGTCGGGAAGCATCATGCCGGACGCCGTCTCGACGTGCGGGGCGAACACCGCGGCAGGACGCTGGTCGCGAATGGCCGCGACCACTTCGTCGATCGGCGGCGGCGCGTACGGCGCCTGGCGGCCGGCACGCACGGGCCGCGCCTTCAGCACGATGCTCTCCGACGGTATCGCGCCCATGTCGAAGATCTGCGTCCATCGGAAGCTGAACCAGCCGTTGCGGATCACGAGGCACTTGCGCCCCGTGCCGAACTGTCGCGCGACCGCTTCCATGCCGAACGTTCCGCCGCCGGGCACGATCGCGACCGAATGCGCGCGGTACACGTGCTTGAGCGTTGCGCTGATGTCGCGCATCACGCCCTGGAACGACTGCGACATGTGGTTGAGCGCGCGGTCGGTGAAGACGACCGAGTACTCGAGGAGTCCGTTCGGATCGACGTTCGGCAGGAGGCCTGGCACGGGGAAGCTCCGGTGTTCCAAGTGGAACCGGAAACTTTAACACGCCGTGCCCTACCCTCCCTGCAGGGGGAGCGAGAAGGTGAACGTCGAGCCCCTTCCGGGCTCGCTCTCGAGCCAGAGCCGGCCGCCGTGCAGCTCGATGAACTTCCGCGATATCGCAAGACCGAGGCCCGTGCCTTCCACGCGCGCCGCGGACGCGCCGACCTGGCGGAATTCCTCGAACACCGCATCGTGGTCCTCCGGCGCGATGCCGACACCGGTGTCGGTCACCGAGACTTCGATGCGGTCGGCGTGCGCGCAGGCGCGCACGTCGATGCGGCCGCCTTCGGGCGTGAACTTGAGCGCGTTGGACAGGAGGTTGAGCAGCACCTGCTTCACCTTGCGCACGTCGGCACGCACGATGCCCACGCCTTCGCCGACCGAACTCGACAGCGCAATGCCGCGACGCTCCGCGCGCTCGCGCACCAGCGACAGCGTCTGCGCGATGACCGCCGGCATCTCGACGTCGCCGGCATCGAGCTCCATCCTGCCCGCTTCGATCTTCGACAGGTCGAGGATGTCGTTGATCAGCGCGAGAAGATGACGGCCCGATTCGGCGATGTCGGTCACGTACTCCGCCTGCTTCACGTTGAGATCGCCGAACAGCCGCTCGGCCAGCACGTCGGAGAAGCCGATGATCGCGTTGAGCGGCGTCCGCAGCTCGTGCGACATGTTGGCGAGGAACTCGCTCTTGTGCCGGCTCGCCGTCTCGAGCTCGCGGCTCTTGGTCTGCAGCTGGCGAAAGAGCCGGGCGTTCTCGATGGCGATGGCGGACTGCGCGGCGAACGTCTTCAAGAGCTCGACCGTCTGCGGATCGAATGCCCCGGGTGCCTTGCGGTTGATCACGAGGCCGCCCAGCAGATGGTCGTCGCGCAGCAGCGGCACGGCGAGCAGCGAGCGCAGGCCGAGCTCGACGAGGCGGTCGCGAACGCGGCTCTTGATAGACGCGCTCGTCGCCGACGTCGTGGATCTCGACGGGCTCGCCGGTGATCGCCATGCGGCCGAGCGCGCCTTCGCCCGGGCGCATCGGCGTCGCGCGCAGCGCTTCGAGGAGATCGTCGGGCAGGCCATCGGAGGAATGGAGCAGGAATTGCTGCCTCGTCTCGTCGTATTCGTAGATCGAGCCTCCGTCGACGCCGGTCAATTGCCGCGCCCGCGCGACGATCGTCGACAGGACCGTGCCCAGATCGAGCGTCGAGCTGACCGCCTGGCCCACCTCGCCCAATGCGCGCAATTCGCCCACCGATCGCGTGAGCTGCGCAGTGCGCGCGTTGAGCTCGTTGAAGAGGCGCACGTTCTCGATCGCGATGACCGCCTGGTCGGCGAACGTCTGCAGCAGCGCGATCTGCGTGTCCGAGAATGGCTTCACTTCGTCGCGCCACACTCCGATCGACCCGATGGCACGGCCGTCGCGAAGGAGGGGCACCCCCAGCACCGTGCGCGCGCCCACGAACGTGCCGGGTGCGCCTGCGTACGCCGGATCGGTCAACAGGTCGTCGGTCAGCACGACGCGGCTCTCCAGCGCCGCGCGTCCTGAAACCGTGTCGGTGCCGATCTTGCGTGGATACCCGGTGCGGAACGTCGCCGTCGCGTCGTCCGACATGCCTGCGGTCGCCGCGAGGTCGACCGTGTCGTCGTCGACCAGGTAGACGCCGCTGAACGCGGCGTCGCACAGCGCGAGCACGCTCCGCACGATCGTGTCGAAGACCGGCTGCACATCGGTCTGGGACTGGCTGATGACGCGCAGGATGTCGCTGGTGGCGGTTTGCTGCTCGAGCGCCTCGGTGAGATCGCGATTGCGCGCATTGAGCTCGTTGAAAAGGCGCACATTCTCGATCGCGATCACGGCCTGGTCGGCGAAGGTCTGCAGCAGTGCAACCTGCGTTGCGGCAAACGTGCCGGGCTGGGGTCGTCCGACTGCAATCCCGCCGATGACATTACCCTCGCGCAGCAGCGGCACGGCGAGCACGCTGCGGAATCCGCCCGTTGCCGCCGCGCTCGCGATCACGTAATCGGCGTCGGCGAGAACATCTTCGACCATGCACACCGTTCCCGTCGCAATCGCACGCGTCACGGCGGTATCGCGGCCGGCTGGCCGTGGGAAGAAACTTCGCAGGCCCTCGACGTAGTCCGTGTTCACGTTGACGAATGCGGCGAGGTGGATAAGCGACCCGTCGTAGGTGAACACGTTGGCGAAGTGGGCATCGCAAAGCTTCGCGATCGATCGGGCAATCGTGTCGAACACCGGCTGCACGTCGGTCTGCGACCGGCTGATGACGCGCAGGATGTCGCTGGTCGCGGTTTGCTGCTCGAGCGCCTCCGTGAGGTCGCGGTTGCGGGCGCCGAGCTCGTTGAAGAGGCGGACGTTCTCAACCGCGATGACCGCCTGATTGGCAAACGTCTGCAGCAGCGCGATCTGCGAATCGGAGAAGGGGCCGGCATCCGGCTTGCCGACGGTGATGGTCCCAAGCGGCTGACCGTCGCGCATGAGGGGAACGGCGAGCGTCGAGCGAAACGCCGCGCGCAGCGCGAATTCCTTCACTTCGTAATCCGGATCGGCGATCACGTCCGGGATGGTGACGAGCCGGCGTTCGAGGATTGCCCGCGCCGACGTGCTCCGGCGGCTGATGGGCATGGGGAAAACCTGTCGCATGGCCGAGGCGCCTTCCTCGGTGAGGTTGGCGGACGCGACGAGCGTCACGTCCTCGCCTTCGACGCGCGTGACGAGGACGGAGGCCGCGCGGCACAACACGAGCGCCGACGCCGCGATCGTGTCGAACACCGGCTGCACGTCCGTCTGCGAGCGGCTGATGACCTGCAGGATGTCGGTCGTGGCGGTCTGCTGCTCGAGCGCTTCGGTGAGGTCGCGGTTGCGCGCCTCGAGCTCGGTGAACAGGCGCACGTTCTCGACGGCGATGACCGCCTGGTCGGCGAACGTCTGCAGGAGCGCGATCTTCGCGTCGGGAAATTCTCCCGGGACGTCGCGATACACGGTGATCGTGCCGATCGGCTTGCCGTCGCGAATCATCGGCACCGAGAGCACGCTGCGAAATCCAGCCGCTGCCGCGACGTCGTGGTAGCCATATTCGCGGATCGAGGCGGATGTCCGGCATGTGAACCATCTCGCCCGTGAGGATCGCGCGCTGGGTCGTCCCGTTGCGGTTCGGCTTGCACGGATAGGCGCGCTGGAATGCGGCATCGCCCTCGGGCGAGATGTTGCGCAGCGCGCCGACGTGGATGAGCTCGCCGTCGAACCGGTACACGGCGCTGAAGATGCCTTCGCACAGGCGCAGCGCGTTCTCGGCGATCGTGTCGAACACCGGCTGCACGTCGGTGGGCGACCGGCTGATCACCGCGAGGATGTCGCTCGTTGCCGTGCGTTGCTCCAGGGATTCGGAGAGCGCGTCGTTGCGCGCGCCGAGCTCGGTGAACAGGCGCACGTTCTCGATCGCGATGAGCGGCCTGGTCGGCAAAGGTCTGCAGCAGCTCGACGTGCGATTGCGGCGAACGGTCCCGCCACATCGCGCCCGACGCTGATGGCGCCGATGGGCACGCCGTCGCGCATGAGCGGGACGGCGAGCACGCTGCGGAAGCCGGTCGCCATGGACGTCGCCGTCGTGGCGAAGTCGGGGTCGGCGAGGACGTCGGGAATCTCGACCACGCGGCGACGTGTGAGCACCGCGCGCGTCGCACCGTTGTCGCGGCTTGGCGGTCGCGGAAAGATGGCGCGCAGTGCATCCGCGCCCTCGCCGCGTCGTGCTCGCGAGGGCGCGGACGTGCAGCAGTCCGCTGCGTCGAGGGTGGTGCACCAGCGACGAGGACGCGCGGCACAGCTCGAGCGCCGAGCGCGCGATCGTGTCGAACACCGGCTGCACGTCGGTTGCGCGCGCTGCTGATGACGCGCAGGATTTCGCTGGTGGCGGTCTGCTGCTCGAGCGCATCCTGCGTCGCGCGGAACTGGCGGACGTTGTGCAGCGCGATGGCGGCTTGCCGCGCGAACGTCTCGACCAGCGCGACTTGGTCAGGCGTGAAAAGGCCCGGCTCGTGCCGGTAGAGAAACATCGCGCCGAGACCTTCGTCGCCCCGCAGCAGGGGCACTGCGAGCACTGCGCGGAATCCCATGACGCGTGCGTTTTCCCGGGCATCGGGAAACTCGTCGTCGATGAGCGGTGCGATGTCGGCGTAGTGCAGCGTCTTGCGGTCGAGAAGCGCGCGTCCCTGGACGGATGTGCGGCTCAACGGGACGTTGGTGGCAGGCGCACGCGGCGTGCCGTCGAGGGCATACCCTGCAAGCGGATGCAGCACGCCGTCCTGGACGACGGTCACGCGCGCGAACGGCGCGTGGCACAGCTGCGCGGCTTCCTTGGCGATCGCGTTCAGCACGACCGTGACGTCCGCCGGTGCATCGGCCATCACCCGCAGCACCTCGTTCACGGCCGCCTGCTGCGCCCGGGCGTCCTGCAGGTCGGACGCAATGGACGCACCCGGTGTCCTGCTGGCCGTCGCCGGTTTGCGGCGGCTTCGCGTTGCGACGCTCTTCGTCTCCCGGTCCACCGCTCCCCCGTCGTGACCGCGCTACCGGGAGACTAGGCGAAGTCGCCCCGTTGCGCTAGTGGAAGTCCCGCGAGTGCGTTTGCAGCGATCCGAGCATGGGCGTGAGGTCGACGAGCCGCCCGGCCAGCACGTGCACGACGTCACCTTCGCGCTCGACGGTGCCGTATACCGCCATCAGGCGCGATCCCAGGAGCTCGCGGCGCTGGCGATCCGAAAGGTCGCGCCACACGATGACGTTGGTGCAACCCGTTTCATCCTCGAGCGTCACGAAGATGACGCCGCTCGCAGTGTCCGGACGCTGCCGGCCGATGACGATGCCTGCCGTGCGTGCGATGCGGCCATGCGGTGCGCGCGCGACGTCGGCGGCGGTGAGGATCCTGCGCCTCGGCAAGCTGGCGGCGCAGGAGCGCGAGCGGGTGACGGCCGAGGGTCAGCCCGAGCGCGCGGTAATCCGCGACGATGTCCTGGCCTTCGGTGGGCACCGGCAGTTGCGGGTCCGCATCGTCGAACGTGGTGCCCGCCACGGCAAGAATCGGCGGCAGCTTCTCCACGCCTGCGACTTCCCACACGGCGTTGTGGCGATGGCCGGCCAGCGATGCGAGCGCGCCGGCGGCCGCGAGCGCCGTGAGATCGCCGCGATCGAGCCTTGCGCGATGCGCGAGGTCGGCGACGTGCGCGAACGGTCGCACGGCGCGCGCACGCCACGATGCGCGCGACGCTCTCCTCCTTGAGCCCGGCCACCATCCGCAAGCCGAGCCGCATGGCGAGGACCGGCCCGGGGCCTTCCAGCGTGCAATCCCATTCGCTGATCGTGACGTCCGCGCTTCGCACTTCGACGCCGTGCCTGCGCGCATCGGCGACCAGTTGCGCGGGTGCGTAGAAGCCCATCGGCTGGGAGTTGAGGAGCGCGGCGCAAAATGCCGCGGGCTCGTAATGCTTGATCCACGACGAGACGTAGACGAGCAGCGAGAACGACGCCGAGTGCGATTCCGGGAACCCGTATTCGCCGAAGCCCAGGATCTGCTGGTAGATCTGGCGCGCGAACGTCTCGGACAGGCCGCGCTGCGCCATGCCGTCGATGAGGCGCTGCTCGAACTTCTCGAGGCCGCCCTTGCGCCGCCACGCGGCCATCGACCGGCGCAGCTGGTCGGCTTCGCCGGGCGTGAAGCCCGCCGCGACGATGGCGAGCTGCATCACCTGCTCCTGGAAGATCGGCACGCCGAGCGTGCGCTCGAGCACGCTCTTCACGGCCGCGCTGGGATACGTGACCGGCTCCAGTCCCTGCCGGCGCTTCAGGTACGGATGCACCATGCCGCCCTGGATGGGGCCGGGACGCACGATGGCCACTTCCACCACGAGGTCGTAGAAGCACGCGGGCTTCAATCGCGGCAGCATCGACTGCTGCGCGCGCGACTCGATCTGGAACACGCCGACGGTGTCGGCGCGCTGGCACATCTCGTAGACCTGCGGGTCCTCCGACGGAACGTCCTGCATGCGGATCGGCACGCCGCGATGGTGCGAGATCATGGCGAGCGCGCGGCGGATGGCCGACAGCATGCCGAGCGCCAGGCAATCGACCTTGAGGAGGCCCATCGCGTCGAGGTCGTCCTTGTCCCACTGGATGACCGTGCGGTCCTTCATCGACGCGTTCTCGACGGGCACCATGCGCTCGAGCAGCCCGCTCGCGATGACGAAGCCGCCGACGTGCTGCGACAGGTGGCGCGGAAAGCCCATGAGCTCGCTCGTGAGCGTGACGAGCCGCATGATGAGCGGGTTGTCCGGATCGAAGCCCGCCTCGCGAACGCGCGCCGGATCGACCCTGCGGCCGTCCCACCACGCGAACACGCCGCTCAGGCGATCGACCTGCGCGAGGTCGAGCCCGAGCGCCTTGCCGACGTCGCGCGTGGCGCTCTTCGGGCGATACGTGATGAGCGTCGCGGCGAGGGCGGCGCGCTCGCGGCCGTACTTGCCGTAGACGTACTGCATCACTTCCTCGCGCCGCTGGTGCTCGAAGTCGACGTCGATGTCGGGCGGCTCGTTGCGCTCCCTGCTGATGAAGCGCTCGAACAGCATGTTCATGCGCGAGGGGTCGACCTCGGTGATGCCGAGCGCGTAGCACACCGCCGAATTCGCGGCGGACCCGCGGCCCTGGCAGAGGATCTCCTTGCTGCGCGCGAAGGCGACGATGTCCTCCACCGTGAGGAAGTACGGCTCGTAGCGCAGCTCGGCGATCAGTGCGAGCTCGTGCTCGATCGAGCTCGCGCACGTCGGCGGGCGCCTGGTCGATGCCGTAGCGCCGCACGAGCCCCGCCTCGACGAGCGAGCGCAAGTGCGATGCAGGCGTTTCGCCGGGCGGCACGAGCTCCTCGGGATACTCGTAGCGCAGCTCGTCGAGCGAGAAACGGCATCGCGCGACGACGTCGAGCGTTGCGTCCATGAGCTCGCGCGGGTAGAGCTTGCCCAGCACGGCGCGCGAGCGCAGGTGGCGCTCGCCGTTGGCAAACAGGGCGTAGCCGCATTCGGCCAGCGGCGTGCGCAGGCGAATGGCCGTGAGCGTGTCCTGCAACGCGCGGCGAGACCGCACGTGCATGTGCACGTCGCCTGCGGCGACGAGCGGGAGCCCGCACCGCTGCGACAGTCCGCGCAATGCCTCGAGGCGCGCGCGGTCGCCGCTTCGCGCGAAAAGCCCGGCGGCGATCCACGCGCGGCCCGGGAACACTTCGGCGATCCATTGTCCAAACTCCCTCTCCCCGCTCGCGGGGAGAGGGCTGGGGTGAGGGGCGGGGAGAGCGGGACGGTATCCACAGCGCCGGACATCGCGGCGCGAGCTCGGCCACGTCCTCGCGCGTGAGCGCATACGAACCCTTCGCCGCGTGCCGACGTCCGCGCGTGATGAGCTGCGTGAGGTCGCCGTACGTGTCGCGATCGGTCGCATACAGCACGAGCTTCAAGCCGTCGGCGAGCGTGAATTCGCTGCCGATGACGAGCGGGAGCCCGACTTCCTTCGCGGCGAGGTGTGCGCGGACAACGCCGGCGACGGAGCACTCGTCGGTGATCGCAAGCGCCGCATAGCCTTGCGCGTGCGCGCGCTCGACCAGCTCCTCGGGATGCGATGCCCCTCTCAGGAACGAGAAATTGCTGATGCAGTGGAGCTCGGCGTAGGGCGGCAGCACACGGCGAGTATACCGTATGGATATGCGGTAGTCGCACGGCGGCCAACTCCCGTGCGGCCGCGGTAGTCGTTAAGATGCCGGCACCGCCTTCCTCCCTTCCCGGCATGCCGAAACCCGCATTCGACCGCTTTCATCGCTATCCCGAACTGACCGGGATCCTGCAAGGATTCGTGCGCGAGCGTCCGGATCTCTTCTCGCTGCAGTCGATCGGGAAGAGCTACGAAGGACGCGACATCTGGGTCGTCACGGCGACGAATGCTGCGACCGGTCCCGCCGAAGACAAGCCCGGCGTTTTGGGTCGACGGCAACATCCATGCGACGGAAGTGGCAGCGTCCGCCGCGAACGTGTACTTCCTGCACACGCTCGCGCAAGGCTACGGCAGCGATCCCGACATCACGCGCGCGCTCGACACCCGCGCGTTCTACGTGTGTCCGCGCATCAATCCGGACGGCGCCGAATGGGCGCTCGCCGACAAGCCGAGGTGGATCCGCTCGAGCACGCGACCGTATCCGCACGGCGAGGAGGACATCGAGGGACTGACGGTCGAGGACATCGACGGCGATGGCCGCATCCTGCAGATGCGCATTCCCGATTCCAACGGCGTGTGGAAGTGCCACCCCGACGAGCCGCGGCTCATGATCCGGCGCGAGCCGGAAGAGACCGGCGGCACGTACTACCGCATCGTGCCCGAAGGCTCGCTCGAGAATTACGACGGCTTCACGCTGAACATCAAGCGGCCGGTGCAGGGGCTCGACCTCAATCGCAATTTCCCGGCGTCGTGGCGGCAGGAATTCGAGCAGCTCGGCGCGGGGCCGTATCCCACGTCGGAGCCGGAGGTGCGCGCGGTCGTGGACTTCGTCGCGCATCGCACGAACATCACCGGCGCGATCACGTTCCACACGTGGAGCGGCGTGTTGCTGCGACCGTTCGAGCACCAGTCGGACGACGAGATGCATGCCGAGGACCTGTGGGTGTACCAGAAGCAGGGAGCCAAGGGCACGGAGCTCACGGGATACCCGAACATCTCGGTGTATCACGAGTTCCGCTATCACCCGAAGTCGGTGATCGGCGGGACGTTCGACTGGGCGTACGAGCACCTCGGGCTCTTCACGTGGGTGGTGGAGATCTGGTCGCCGATGCGCGAAGCGGGCATGGACAGCTACAAGTACATCGACTGGTTCCGCGACCATCCGCCCGAAGACGACCTGAAGCTCCTGCGCTGGAGCGACGACAAGCTCGGAGGCATCGCGCACATCCCGTGGAATCCGTTCGATCACCCGCAGCTCGGCAAGGTCGAGATCGGCGGCTGGAACCGCTTCCACGCGTTCTCGAATCCGCCGCCGCAGCGGCTCGAAAGCGAGCTCGCGAAGTTTCCGAAGTGGCTCCTGTGGAACGCGCTCGTGTCGCCGAAGCTCGAGCTCGTGCACGCGGGCGCCGCGTGCAACGGCGGCGGCAACTACACGGTCACCCTCGTGGTGCAGAACACGGGATGGCTGCCGTCGTACGTCAGCAAGCGCGCGCTCGATCGCAAGGTGGTGCGCGGCGTCGTCACCGAGATCGAGCTGCCCGCCGGCGCGACGCTCGTCGAGGGCAAGCGGCGCGCGGAGCACGGCCAGCTCGAGGGGCGCGCGCACAAGCACACCGGCGTCTCGTTCTGGCCGGATTATCACGTGACGGACGACCGCATGAAGGCGACGTGGGTCGTGCAGGGCGCGCCGGGAGACGAGGTGAAGGTCGTCGCCCGCCACGAGCGCGCGGGCGTCGTTCGCGCCACGGTCAAGCTTCCAGGAGAAACGCAATGACGAAGACCCGCTTCGCAACAATCGCCGGCGCCTGCGTGCTGGCCGCGTGCGCCACGACGCCGAAGCCGAACCTGTCGCGCATCGAGCACATCGTCGTGATCTATGCGGAGAACCGCAGCTTCGACAATCTCTACGGGTTGTTCCCCGGCGCGGACGGGATCGCGAACGCGACGCCCGCGCAGTACACGCAGGTCGACTACGACGGCAAGCCGCTGCCGCACTTGCCGCCCGTGTGGAAGACGAACAGCAAGGAGCCGGATCCGGCATTTCCGCAGGACCTGCCGAACAAGCCCTGGCGCATCGACGCGCGCGCCGCACAACATGCCGATGCACGCGCGTCACCGCGATCTCATCCACAAGTTCTATCCGCAGCAGGAGCAGATCAACGGCGGGCGCAACGACCGCTTCGCGGAAGTGTCCGATGCCGGCGCACTCGCGATGAGCTACGTCGACGGGTCGTCGCTGCCGCTTGTGGAAGTGGGCGACAGGAGTACACGCTCGCGGACAAGTTCTTCATGGGCGCGTTCGGCGACTCGTATCTCAACCATTTCTGGCTGATCTGCGCGTGCACGCCGGTCGACCCGAAGCCGCCCGCGAACCTCGTGGCACAACTCGACGAGCGCGGATGGCTGAAGCGCCGCCCGACATCGTCGCCGTCGGCGTTGAACGGTCCAGCCGAATTCGTCGGCGGCGACTTCACGTCCGACGGCTATTCGCTCAACACGAACCAGCCGCCGTACCAGCCGTCGCGCGTGCCGCCCGCGCCGGGGGGCGACGCGCGCTTCGCCGATCCGTCGAAGGCGATCCTGCCGCCGCAGACGCAGCGCACCGTCGGTGACACGCTGTCCGAGAAGGGTGTTACGTGGGCGTGGTACTCGGGCGCATGGAACGTCGCCCTGAAGGATGGCATGCAGGCGCACGACGCGCCGCGCAAGGCGATCAACACGCGCGAGGCGGGCGCGCCGTATTTCGTGACGCATCACCAGCCGTTCAACTACTTCGCGAACTACGCGCCCGGCACCGCGGCGCGCGCCGCGCACTTCAAGGACTACGACGATCTGGTCGCGGACATCGAGAAGGGCACGCTGCCGGCCGTCGCGTTCTACAAGCCGCAGGGCACGCTCAACCAGCACCCGGGCTACGCGGACCTCGCGTCGGGCGACCAGCACATCGCCGACCTTCTTGCGCGCATCAAGGCGAGCCCGCTGTGGTCGTCGACCGTGATCATCGTGACCTACGACGAGAACGGCGGCTTCTGGGACCACGTCCCGCCGCCGAAGGGCGATCGCTGGGGACCCGGCACGCGCATTCCCGGCGCTGATCGTGTCGCCACTTGCGAAGAAGGGCTACGTCGATCACACGTCGTACGACACGACGTCGATCATCAAGTTCATCACGCTTCGATTCGGGTTGACGCCGTTGCCCGGCGTGCGCGCGGGCGCAGGCGACCTCACCAACGCGCTCGACGTCCGTTGACGCGCCGCGCCGCCATACCGCGCGGCGTGTGGGTGCTGGGCGGCGTCAGCCTGTGCATGGACATGTCGTCCGAGCTCGTGCATGCGCTGCTGCCGCTGTACATGGCGACGGTGCTCGGTGCGAGCGCGCTCGTGATCGGCATCGTCGAGGGAATCGCCGAATCGCTGGCGCTCGTCGTCAAGCTCTTCTCCGGCGCGCTGTCCGACTGGTCGCGCAAGCGCAAGCCGCTGGTGCTTGCGGGCTACGGCATCGCGGCGCTGACCAAGTTCGTGTTCCCGCTCGCGCCGTCGCTCGGCTGGGTGGTGGGCGCGCGCTTCGCGGATCGCATCGGCAAAGGCATTCGCGGTGCGCCCCGCGACGCGCTCATCGCCGACATCGCGCCACCCGAACTGCGCGGCCGCAGCTTCGGCTTGCGGCAGGCGCTCGACACCGTGGGTGCGGTGATCGGACCGATGCTCGCGCTCGCGGGGATGGCGTACTTCGCGGGCAATTTCCAGGCGGTGTTCTGGATCGCGGTCGTGCCGGCGGTCCTGTGCGTGGTGCTCATCGTGTTCGGCGTCGAGGAGCCCGCGAGATCGAATCGCGAGACGAAGCCTGCGTGGCGCTTCGTCGATGCGCGACGCCTTCCGCGAAGCTTCTGGGTGATCGTCGCGATCGCATCGGTGCTGACGCTCGCGCGCTTCTCCGAGGCGTTCCTGCTGCTGCGTGCGCAGGACACGCCGCTCGGCACGGAGCATGCGCCCGTCGTGATGGTCGTCATGGCGCTGGTGTACGCGCTCTCTGCGTACCCGGCGGGCGCGGCACTCGACCGGGGCCACGGCGCGCTGCTTCTCGTCACGGGACTCGCCGCGCTCGTGGCGTCCGACCTCGTGCTCGCGCGAAGTGCGACGACGCTCGGCGTCGTCGCCGGGAGCGCGCTGTGGGGCCTGCACATGGGACTGACGCAGGGACTGCTCGCGGCCCTGGTGGCGGCCGTTGCACCGGAGGACCTGCGCGGAACGGCGTTCGGCATCTTCAACCTCGCATGCGGCGTCGCGCTGCTCGTGGCAAGCGTGCTCGCGGGATGGCTGTGGGACGCGTACGGTCCCGCGGTCACGTTCTACGCGGGTGCTGCGTTCACCGCCATTGCAGGCGTCGCGCTCGTTGCGCGACGAAGCGACGTCAGGATTTGAGGCGCGCGCTGAAGTCGCGAACGCGTCGCGCGTTGGCGCCGAGATCGCCGCGGCCGACGCGCGAATGCGACCGGATGTCCACGCGGCTGCCGCTGCCGCGCGGCGTGACGCGGATCACCACGTCGTCGCGGAAGCCGAACCATGCCGTCGTCGCCGTCGCTTCGATGCGTCCGGTCGCACGGTCGCTCGCCACGATGGTCCATCCCATCGCGCGGGCGATCGCGAGTGCGTCGTCGAACGCTGCAGCCGGCGGCTTGCCAAGTTCGACCGGTGCGATGTCCGGGTAGCCGGCGCGCTGCGCATCGGCCGTTGCCTTGCCGCCATACGCTGCCGAGACGGGCGCATCCGCGCGAAGCGGTGCGATGGCCCTGAACTCCGGCGGAGTGTCGAGATCGGTCGTGATGTCGTTGATCGGCGGCAGCGTGCGCGCCTGCTGCAGCCAGTACAACGGCAAGGCAGAGGCCGCTCCGGCCACGACGAGTGCGACGGCCAGCACGCCTGCGTTGCGTGCGCGCGTTCGAGGAATGCAGAGCGCAACGAGCGCGATGGCAGCGACGGCGAGTCCCGCGTACGTCGCGTAGCGGAGGATCGCGAATCCGACGGAAAAGTGCCACGCGCCGAACTTCGCACCGAACCCGGAGGCCGCGATCGCCAATGCAACGAGTGCTGCGATCCACGGAAGCGCGCGCAGGGCCTTCATGCCTTCGCCTGCGCAAGCAGCCAGTCGCGAAACGCAACGAACGCAGGATCGTCCCGACGCGCGGGCGATGCGATGAGGTACCACGCCTTGCCCTTCGGAACCGCCATCGCAAAGGGTGCCACGAGCCGGCCGGCAGCCAGATCGTCCTGCACGTAAGGACGGAGCCCGATGGCGACGCCGAGGCCGTCGACGGCGGCCTGCAGCGCAAGCGCGTAGTTGTCGAAGCGCGGCCCGTGCTTCCCGGGACGCACCTTCAGGTTCGCGCCTCGCAGCCACGACGGCCAGTCGTCGGCCTGGTGCACCACCTGCAGGAGCGTCTCGTGTCGCAAGTCGTCGGGGGCTTTCAAGCGTTGCCCGATCGCCGGCGCGCACACCGGGAACAGGTCGGCGGAAAAAAGCGCGTGCGCTTCGTAGCGGGGCCAGTTGCCATCGCCCAGCAGTATGCCGCACGACCAGTCGTCGCGGATCGGATGCTGCGCACCGCCGGTGGCGATGCGCACCTCGATGTCGGGATGACGGCTCTGGAATCCGCCAAGGCGCGGGATCAGCCAGCGCATTGCGAACGAGGTGCCGACGCCGACCGTGAGCACGCGTGCGTCGCTCATGCTGCCGATCTGTGCGGCGAGCGTTGCGACCGCGTCGAATGCCGAAGTCAGCCCCGGCAGCAGCGTGCGTCCTTGCCACGTGAGCGTCAGGCGGTTCGCGTGGCGGTCGAACAGGGCGTATCCCAGGCGCTCTTCGAGGAGCCGCACCATGCGGCTGACCGCCGCCTGCGTGACGGCGAGTTCCTGGCCTGCCGCCGCGAAGCTGCCCAGACGCGCGGACGCCTCGAATGCGCGCAGTCCATTGAGCGACGGCAGTTTCCGCATGGCTTACGAGTGTACCCCAAGGTTTTGTTGGGCAAGGCCCAGGGAATACCGTTTGCGGCGAGGCGCCCTGCGGCATAACCTGTTTCGCATGCTCTCCGTACCCATGCTCGCCGTTCTCGCCGCCGGCGTCGTCGTGACCTCGTTCCTCTCGGGCATCTTCGGGATGGCGGGCGGCATGATCCTCATGGGCCTGCTGCTGGCGATCATGCCGCTGCCGGCTGCGATGGTCCTGCACGCCGTGACGCAGATGACCTCGAACGGCTGGCGCGCGTGGCTCTGGCGCGCGCACATCGAGTGGCCGATCTTCTGGCGGTTTGCGGCGGGATCGCTCGTTGCCGCACTCGCGTTCGCCCTCGTGGCGGTCATCCCGGGCAAGGGCGTAGCCCTAATCATCCTGGGCCTGACCCCGTTCCTCGCGATGGCGCTGCCGGAGCGCGCTCGGCTCAACGTCGCGAAGCCGGTGCATGCGGTCACGGGTGGCGCGATCTGCATGGCGCTGCAACTGCTCGCCGGCGTGTCGGGTCCGATCCTCGACGTGTTCTTCGTGCAATCGGGGCTGGGGCGTCACGGCATCGTGTCGACCAAGGCCGCGGTGCAGACGCTCGGTCACGCGTTGAAGCTCGTCTACTTCGGGACCGCGCTCGCAATCATCGGCGAAGGCGCGCTGCCGCCGATGATCTTCGTCGTCGCGATCGTGCTCGCGATCGTCGGCACGCAATCGTCGCGCTTCGTGCTCGACCGCCTGAGCGACGCGCAGTTCAAGCGCTGGAGCCGCGGCATCATCATGGCGCTGTCGGTCATCTACCTGGGGCAGGGCGCGTACTGGCTCATGCACGGCTGAAATAGGGACGTACCCCATTACAGACCTCGCACGCCTTGAAATAGGGTACGTCCCTATTTCGGGGTCAGGCGACGAGCGGGGGCTCCTGCATGGCGGCGACCTGCTCGCGCAGCTCGAGGATGCGGTCCTGCCAGTAGCGTTGCGTGTTGAACCAGGGAAACGCCGCGGGAAACGCGGGATCGTCCCAACGTCGCGCGATCCACGCGGAATAGTGCATGAGCCGCAGCGTGCGCAGCGCCTCGACGAGGTGCAGCTCCGCGCGGTCGAAGTCGGCGAAGTCCTCGTAGCCGTCGAGGACGTCGCCGAGCTGCTGGGTCATCGACTCGCGGTCGCCCGACAGCAGCATCCACAAGTCCTGCACCGCCGGGCCCATGCGTGCGTCGTCGAAGTCCACGAAGTGCGGCCCGCCTTCGGTCCACAGCACGTTGCTCGCGTGGCAATCGCCGTGAAGCCGCAACTGCCTGTATTCGCCGACGCGCGCGAAGCACGCCCGCACGCCGGCCAGCGCGAGCGACGCGACGGTCGAGTACGCTTCGCGGAGGTCGTCGGGGACGAAGCCCGCCGCGAGCAGAAAATCGCGCGGCTCGTCGCCGAACGTCGCGATATCGAGCGCAGGGCGGTACGCGAACCGCGTCAAGGCGCCGACTGCATGAATGCGCCCGATGAAACGGCCGAGCCATGTGAGCGTTTCGCGGTTGTCGAGCTCGGGCGTGCGCCCGCCGCGCCTCGGGTACACCGCGAAGGGGAGGTCGTCGTCGTGGTGAAGGGTACGGCCGTCGAGGACCAGCGGCGCGACGGCAGGCACCTCGCGCGAAGCGAGCTCGCCCACGAACGCGTGCTCCTCCTCGATCTGCGCAGCGGTCCAGCGTCCCGGGCGGTAGAATTTGACGACGACGGAAGGCGCATCGTCGCAATGCACGAGGTACACCCGGTTCTCGTAACTGTTGAGCGCGATCAGCCGGCCGTCGCCGTGGATACCGACGCTGTCCAGCGCATCGAGGATGCGGTCGGGCCAAAGCGTCGCGTAGGGGTGCGCCATCGCCCGATTGTAAGGTGCACGCCCGCCTGATCGACGAACGGAGCATATGACGCCCGACACGCCCAGCACGACCCCGGCCCAGGTCTACTACCGGCACACGCTGCCGGTGCGCCTCATGCACTGGGTCAACGTCGTCGCGCTGACCGTCCTGTTCATGAGCGGGCTGCAGATCTTCAATGCCCATCCGGCGCTCAATTTCGGCAAGTCCTCGTACAACGGCACGCCGCCGGTGCTCGAGATCGGCGCGCGCATGTCGACGGCCGGCCAGCCGCAGGGCGTCACGAGGATCTTCGGCAAGGAGTTCGACACGACCGGTTGGCTGGGTGTCACCCGTGACGCGAGCGGCAACTACGCGCGATCGACTTTTCCAACGTGGATGATGCTTCCCGGCCCGCAGTGGCTGTCGATGGCGCGCTCGTGGCACTTCTTCTTTGCGTGGGTGTTCGTGCTCAACGGCCTCGCGTTCCTCATCTACGCGATCGCGAGCCGGCATCTGACGCGCGATCTCGCGCCGACGCGCGACGAGCTGCGCGGGATCGGCGCCTCCATTCGAGAGCACATTCGCTTCAAGCACGCGACCGGCGAGGCGGCCAAGCGCTACAACGTGCTGCAGAAGCTCGCGTATCTCGTCGTCGTGTTCGTGCTGCTGCCGCTGATCGTGATCATGGGCATGGCGATGTCGCCGTGGCTCGACAGCATCTTGTCCGGATGGGTGGACATCGTCGGCGGCCGCCAGTCGGCGCGCTCGATCCACTTCATCGTTGCATGGCTGCTCGTGGCGTTCGTCCTGATTCACGTGTTCCAGGTCATCGTGACCGGACTGTGGAACAACCTGCGATCGATGATCACCGGCCGCTTCAAGGTGCCCGCATGAGACCCGGATTTCGCTTGCGCAAGCGCCTGCCGCGCCGCGCGTTCCTGCAAGGCGCCGCTGCCGCCGCATCCACGGTCGCGCTCGCCGGTTGCGACAACCTCTCGCGGACCGAGTGGTTTCCGAAGGTGCTCGATTCCGTCGAGCCGCTCAACCATTCGCTTGCGAAGCTCCTCGGGCGCAAGGCGATGGCGCAGGAGTTCGCGGAGTCGGATCGCTCACCTGATTTTCGCAGCAACGGCAGCGACATGGCCGACACCGACCAGTACAACGCATGGCTTGCGAACAAGTTCGCCGATTACGCGCTGAACGTCGGCGGCCTGTGCGAGGCGCCGCGCAAGTTCTCGCTCGCCGACTTGCGCGCGCTGCCGTCGCGCACGCAGGTCACGCGCCACGACTGCGTGGAGGGCTGGAGCGCGATTGCCAAGTGGAAGGGCGCTCGCTTGGCCGCGCTCCTCGACGTCGTCAAGCCGAAGCCGGAAGCGCGCTTCGTGATGTTCTATTGCGCCGACCCGATGAGCCAGGACGGCACGGATCTCTACTACGAGAGCATCGACTTCGACGATGCGCGGCACGAGCAGACGATCCTCGCCTACGACCTGAACGACGCGCCGCTGCCCGTGCCCAACGGTGCGCCGCTACGCCTGCGCGTCGAGCGGCAACTGGGCTACAAGCACGCCAAGTTCGTCACGGGGCTCGAGTTCGTGTCGAGCTTTGCGAATATCGCGGGCGGGCGCGGTGGCTACTGGGAAGACCAGGGCTACCAGTGGTACGCCGGCATCTAGCGATCCAGATGGCGACCTGATGCGCAAGCAGGGCACAGGCAAGCATCGCGATCGCTGCCAAGTGCCGCGATCGCGTCGGGATCCACCGTCACCCTGGTGCACCAGCACGGCGTGTCGAAGTTGCCGCTGGCGGCGGGCGCGCACTCGTTGGCCTTGCCGCACAGCGGGCACGTCGGGTTGGGGAGTGGCGCGTGCCTCATCACGATGCGCGAGCGTATCAGGCAAACAGCCCGTGCAGGAACCACTCGCCGTCGTCCACGCCGTAGCGATGGTCGCGGTAGATCCACACGGTGGCGCCGTCATGCGTGTCCGCGACGTAATAATCGCGACGGATGTCCGCGCCATCCCACCATCCCGACTCGATGCGCTCCGGCCCGTCGCGCAACGCCCACGGCCGCGATTCCATGACCGACGCGAGCGGCTGCGGCTCGGACAGGAGCCACAGCGGACGCGGCGCGTCCGGTAGAAGGTGCGCCCCCGAAGCGCTGCGCGCCTCCCCCACTGGGGGCATGGCCGGCTTGGGGCGGCCCTGCGCCGGCCTTCCCCCGCGAGCGAACGTTCCCGCGCACGTTGCAAGCTCCGGCCGATGATCCGCGTGCGGCGCGAGACGGACGAGCGCATCGTGGCCGAGCCGCGCGCGCAGGCGATCGACCAGCGGGACCTCGACGCGATCGGCGTCGTCGCCGGGCAGCAAACCGAGGTTGCGCCCGGCGAGCGGCGCGGTCTCGTCGCTGCGCAAGGCCATCGCTTCGACCGGCGCGGGAAGCGTCACGCGCGACAGCCGCTCGCGCAGCACGCCCATGAGATGCGACGGCATGCGCGTCGGCGCGCCGAGCGCGAAGGACACTTCGGTGGCAGGCACGCCGCGCACGCGCAGGTAGCGCTCGTGATCGAGCAGGAGCGTCAGGCGCACCGCGCCGAGCCCGCGTGCGTTGAGCCAATCGGCGAGGTCGCGCACGAGCCGCTGCACGCCGAACGCGAGCGCTTCGACGTCGTGCGCAGGCGCGGGCAGGTCGAGGCGTCCGCCGAATACCGGCGGCGGCACGAACGACGCGCGCGGATCGGGAGCGCGTCCGAGCGCGCGATCGATGCGATCGACGATCTCGTGGCCGAAACGGCGCGCGAGGCCGTCGCGCGGAAGTGCGGCGGCTTGCGCGAACGTCGTGACGCCTGCCTCGCGCAGCGTGTTGCGCGTTGCGTCCGCAAGATCGAGCAGCGTCAGGGGCAACGAGCCCAATGCACGCGGCAAGCGCACGCAGTCGTCGACCGGTTGTGCGATGCCTGCACGTGCGAGGAGGAGGGCGGCGCCCGGCGTGGGCGCGATGCCGAGGCGATGCGCATAGCCGAGCGCCTGGGTTCCCTGTGCCAGGCGGTCGACGACCTGCGGCAGCCCGCCGAACAGGCGAAGGCTCGCGCCGATCTCGGCGACGATCGCGTTCGGCGGCGCGAGGCACGCCATCGGCGTGAACGTGAGCGTCCACGTCGCAAGCTGCGCGAGGGCGCGGCTTTCCGCGTCGGCGTCGCGATCGCGCAGCACGAGGTCCGGCGCGAGCGCAAGTGCGCCTGCGATCAGCTGGTCGTCGCGGATGCCCGCGTCGCGTGCGGCGGAATTGGCCGCGACGACGCGCGGATAGTGACCGCCGCTGCCGACGACGAAAGGACGGTGCGCGTCATCGGGTGACTGCGCACGCGCGAAGACGTCCAGCGGCAGCGTCGGAAACAGCAGGCACGCCCACAACGTCATGCGAAAACGGCGCTCTCCGACAGGCCGATCTCGCCCAATTCGCGGGCGCGCAGGTGCGCTTCGTTGGCGCAGAAGAATTCGTCGAGCTGCGGCGGCGCCACCGACGTTCCCGCGAGCATCGCGTGCACCTGTCCACGATGATGGATCTGGTGCTGGAAGAGATGCGCGAGGAGGCGCGCCGTGGTCTCGTGCTCGATGCCGGTGCGGCGCATGAGCGCGACGGGCCGTTCGAAGCCGTCGTCGGCGATCGAGCGGCACGCGACGAGCAGGCGCTGGTCGACGGCGTGCTGCTCGGCGGACAGCGCCGCGCACGTCGCGAACGGCTCCTCGGGGTCGAAAAAGCGGCCGGGCTGCGTGTTCGCGCGCTGGCCGCGCAGCGCGCGCTCGAGCGCGTCGACGTAATACCAGTCGACGGTGACGATGTGGTTGAGCGTCGCCTTGATCGACGGGAAGAAGCTCGTGCGACTGGCCGCGAATTCCTCCTGCGAAAGCTTCGCGCACGCGGCGAGCAGCCGGTGATTCGACCACGCGTTGTTGGCGGCCATCGTGTAGAAATGTTGCGAGAGTCCGGGCATGGTGGGCTCCGTCGAATAGGGAAACCAGAAACGTACGGTGTTCACGATGCGAGCGGCAGCAGCACAGGAGCGGATAAATCGGCACCGCGGCGCTTCAGCACGCGCACCGCGAGCCGTCCTTCCTGGCGCGACAGCGCAAGCCGCAATGGCGCTGCCATGGCCGCGCCGCGCACGCCGGGACGCCGCCACAGCGCGCCCCACGTGCGGCCGTCGCGCGCGGCGACCTGCAGCCGGCGCAGCACGCGCTCGTCCTGCGTGGCGAGCCATGCGAACGCGGCGCCGCATTCGGGCGCACGCAGCGATTGCTCGAACGCCCACAACGCGTCCTGCGGCGACTTGCAGTCGACGACGTGGAACCGCGAAAGATCGACACCCGCCGCGGCGAGCGCAGGCGCATACGGCTTGTACGGCGGGGCGATCCACACGACGTCGCGACGTTCGGACTGCAAGCGGACGAGCGCCGGCAGGGTGAGACTGATTTCGCCGATGCCTTCGCGCTCGAGCAGGAGCTCGGTCAGCGCGCCTTGCGGCCAGCCGCGGCCCGGCAGCGCCGCATCGAGTGCGGCGTAGCCGGACGGGATCGCCGAAGGCTCGGGCGCGACGTCGTCGCCGCGCCAGATCGCAGGATGCGACAGCAGTGAAACGAGTGCGCTCGAGCCGGCCATGAAACGTGCAGGCACCAGTCAGTCGCGCCGGGCCGTCCCAAGCGACTGACTGCGCCCCCCCGGGGGGCAGCGAGCGGAGCGAGCGTGGGGGCTCATATTCCCTGCATCTTCGCCATGCGGCGGTTCATCTCTTCGGCAGGGACGTCCTCGACGTGCGTCGCCACCGTCCACACGTGGCCGAACGGATCGGCGAGCGTGCCGCTGCGATCCCCGTAGAACTGGTCGACGACGGGGCGCAATTGCGTGGCGCCCTGCGCGAGCGCCTGCCGGAAGACGCGGTCCACGTCCTCGACGTAGATCATGAGGCTCACCGGCGTGCCGCCGAACGCACGCGGTCCCCTGAACTCGTCGGACGCGTCGGCCATCATCACCGGCGAGTCGCCGATCTTGATCTCGGCGTGCGCGACCTTGCCGTCGGGACCCGGCATGCGCAGCAATTCCTCGGCGTCGAACGCCTGCTTGTAGAACTCGATCGCCTTCGCGGCGCCGTCGAGCACGAGATACGGCGTCACGGAGTGGTAACCGGAGGGGATCGGGGAAACGGATGAAACGGCCATCGCTTGCTCCTTTCGAAGAAAAAGAGTCCGGAAGAAGCGGGACGCATCCCGCCTCGTTCCGGATTAAGACTCAGGCAGAGTGAAAAGGTTGGGCGATGCGATCGCCCGTGATGACCGGCGGCGGATGACCTTGCGCAGGCATCGTCATGCTCGAAGGTTACAAAGCTCGACTGGGACGGATGACGCCCACCGCGACGCCCTCGATGGCGAAGGACGTCTTCGCCGGGTCGACGACGATCGGTGCGAACGCGGTGTTCTCGGGCACGAGCGTGATTTCACGCCCGCGACGTTTCAAGCGTTTGACGGTGACTTCCTCGCCGAGGCGCGCGACCACGATCTGGCCGCTGCGCGCGTCGTCCGTCTTGTGCACGACGAGGAGGTCGCCGTCGAGGATGCCCGCGTCCTGCATGCTCGCGCCCTTGACGCGCAGAAGGTAGTCCGCGTGCGGTGAGAAGAGCGCGGCGTCGATGCGGTACTGCGCCTCGATGTGCTCGGTGGCGAGGATCGGGCTGCCGGCGGCGACGCGTCCCACGAGCGGCAGCGTGCCTTGCATGGGCACGCCCGGCATGTCGCGCAGGCGCAGGCCGCGCGCGGCGCCCGGCGTCAATTCGATCGCCCCTTTGCGCGCGAGCGCCTGCAGGTGGTCTTCCGCCGAGCTTGCGGTGGAGAAGCCGAGGCCCGCGGCGATCTCCGCACGCGTGGGCGGCATGCCGGTCGCGTCGATGTGGCCGCGGATCCAGTCGAGGATCTGCTGCTGGCGCGCGGTGAGCCGCGGGGGCTCGATGTTGGGCGGGGAGGGTCGGGGAGACATGGCGGCCAATGTACCGTATGGATGTGCGGTACCGTCATTATAGTCGGTGTTGAACGGTCGTCAAGCTCCTCGTCAACTATCCGTTCGACCTAGGCGTTTTCGGGGATAGCAACAACCCATCCCGGAAGGACGCTCATGCACACGCTCATCGCCGTCGTGTTGGTCTCGTTCGCCCTCGTTTCCGCCGCAAAGGAGCCGCCGAATCCCGTGATCGACAGCGGCGCTTACCTGCGCCTCGCGTCGCAAGCAGTCGCGCATCGCGAGCCGCGCCGCGTTTCGGAGGACGAGTTCATCCGGCTCGCGCGAATGCCGGGCGTGGTGGTGCTCGATGCGCGCAGCCGCGCGAAATACGACGCGCTGCACGTGAAAGGCGCGATCAACCTGAGCTTTCCCGACATCACGATCGACAGCCTGAACGCGCTGGTTCCGGACAAGCAGGCCATCGTCCTCATCTACTGCAACAACAACTTCCGCGACGCACCCGACCCGATGCCGAGCAAGCTGCCGCCCGCGGCGCTCAACCTCGCGACCTACACGTCCCTGTACACGTACGGCTACCGCAACGTGTACGAGCTCGGCCCCAACCTGTCCGTGAAGGCGACGCGCATTCCATTCGAAGGAACGGACAAGGGGATTCGTTAGCGCTCGCGCCCACCCACGGCCGGGCGCACCACGGGCCGCGCCCGAAGGCGTGTTGCGCCGCACCATCGACCGGCCGTTGCCGGGATTTGGCGAGTCTGTTAATTTACTTGCGACCTCGCCAATTCGAAGAGCCCCCGATTGATGCACGTTGCGACGGCCCGCACTTCCGCCATGCGCAAGCCCAAGGCGCCGGAGGCGAACCGCGGCAGGATCCTCGCCGCGGCCGTCGCCGAGTTTGCGTCGCGCGGCTTCAAGGGCGCGAGCATGGACGACGTCGCCGCGCGCACCGACACCACGCGAGCGCTCATCAACTATTACTTCGGGAGCAAGGAGAAGCTCTACCTCGCCGTCCTGGAGCGCGTCTACACCGAGATTCGCGAAGCGGAGCGCCTGATCGACTTCGACCACCTGCCGCCGGTGGAGGCGATCAGCCGCATCGTCGAGTTCACGTACAACTACTACGTGAAGCACGAGGACTTCGTGCGCCTCGTGGTCGCGGAGAACCAGGCTTCGGGGCGGCACATGAGGAAGTCCGCGACGATGCGCAAATTGAACCGGCCCATCATCGACACGCTCGGCGGCGTGATCGCGCGTGGACAATCGCAGGGAATCTTCCGGCGTGACGTCGACGCGATCGACGTTCACATGGCGATCGCCGCGCTCGGCATGTTCAATGTCACCAACCAGTTCACGTTCGGAGCGATCTTCCAGCGGCCGATGGGCGCGAAGGGCGACGTCCCGCGTCGTCGCCGCATGGTGGTCGACATCGTCCTCGGCTGGCTGACCAACGATCCGGCTACTTAGTCCGGCACTTGCACTTTCAAGGAGGAGGAGTCATGGCATCAAAGTTGAATCGTCGTTCCGCGCTCAAGGCGGGCGCTGCCCTTGCGGCCGCGGGGATCATTCCCGCGTGGGCGCAGGACAAGCCGAAGCTGCGCTTTGCCGCGGTGTTCTCCGACAAGGACATCCGGGCCGACATGATGAAGGCCTTCGCCAAGGAGATCGAGGCCGACTACACGGTCGAGACGTTCCTCGGCGGGTCGTTGTTCAAGCAGGGCACCGAGCTCGTCGCGCTGCAGCGCGACAACCTCGAGATGGGCAACATCGCACCGCAGGACATTTCCAAGCAGATACCGGCGTGGTCGATCCTCACGTCGGCGTACCTGTTCCGCGACGCGAATCACCTCAACGCCTTTTTCGCGAGCGACCTCGGCACGCAGATGAAGGCGATGGTCGAGGACCAGGTGAAGGTCAAGATCCTCGGGCCGACGTTCTTCGGCACGCGCCAGGTCGGGCTCAAGCCCAAGAAGAAGATCAGCAAGCCGGAGGATCTCGCCGGGATCAAGCTGCGCATGCCCCCGGGCGACGCCTGGCAGCTGCTCGGCCGCTCGATCGGTGCGAACCCGACGCCGATGGCCTACGCGGAAACGTACACGGGCCTGCAGACCGGCGCGATCGACGGCCAGGACAATCCGCTGCCCAACGTGCAGAACATGAAGTTCTACGAAGTGATGTCGCAGATCGTGCTGACCTCGCACCTCGTGGGATTCGACCTGCTCGCCGTCAACATGAAGACGTGGAGCGGCATGAACGCCGCGAAGCAGAAGTCCTTCCAGGCCGCGGCCGACAAGGCGATCGCCTGGAGCACGGCGGAGCACCTGAAGAAGGAAGCCGAGCTCGCCGAGGGGTTCAGGAAGCAGGGCCTCGACGTGTATGTGCCGGACGTGAACGCGTTCCGTACCTACGCGCAGAAGGTGTACCTGGCCTCCGACGAAGCCAAGGCGTGGCCGCCGGGACTGCTCGAGAAGATCAACGCGATGAAGACCTGACCGGCGTGCGTGGGCCGCCGACTGCGGCCCACGCATTCATTCCGCCATGAAAATCGCCACGATCGTCGCCTGGATGAGGCGCCGTGCCGAGAACGTCGTTGCCGGGCTGCTCGGCGTGATGTTCGTCGCGTTCATCATCCAGATCGTCTTCCGGTACTTCTTCAACTTCCCGATCGGCTGGACGTCCGAGCTGTCCGTCGTCACGTGGCTTTACATGGTGCTGATCGGCTCCGCGTTCTGGCTGAAGGAAACGGAGGAGGTCCGCTTCGATCTCATTTCCTCCAGGCTTGGACCGCGGGGGCGGCGCGCCATCGGGTTCATCGTTGCGATCGCCGCCATCGTCCTGTTCGGCATGGCGCTTCCGGCCACCGTGAAGTACGTCGCGTTCATGAAGGTCGAAGCGAGCTCGTACCTCAAGATCCGTCTCGACATCCTGTACGCGATCTACGTCGTGTTCGCCGTCGCGATCATCGTCCGCTATCTCTGGGCGATCGTGGGCATCTTCCGCGGCGAGGCGCCGGAAGAGGCCGACATCACCAAGGCGACGTCCGGATTGTGAATCTCGACGAGCCCGTTCTCGCTTGCGCTCATCGCCATCGTCGGCTTGAGCCTGATCGGGTTGCCGGTCGCCTACGCGATGATCGGCGGGTCGATTCTCTGGCTGTTCCTGTCGGGACTCGACATGGGGACCGCGGCCGAGCAGCTCCTGAACGGCATGATGGCAAGCCAGCTGCTGCTGGCCATCCCGCTCTTCATCCTCGCCGCCGAGTTCATGAACACCGGCAGCATCATGGACAGGCTGCTCGTCTTCTGCAATGCGCTGGTCGGACGGTTCCGCGGCGGGCTCGCGCAGGTCAACGTGGCGCAGAGCATCATCTTCGCGAGCATGTCGGGTTCGGCGCTTGCCGACGCCGCGGCATCGGGCAAGATCATGCAGTCGATGATGACCAAGGACGGCAAGTACCCGGCCGCATTTGCCGCCGCGCTGACCTGCGTGTCGTCGGTGATCGGGCCAATCATCCCGCCGTCCATCCCGCTCGTGCTCTACGCGCTGATTTCCGACACGTCCGTCGGGCTATCTCTTCCTCGGCGGCGTGATTCCGGGCCTGCTGCTCGCTGCGGTCCAGAGCGGCCTGATCGCAGCCGTCGCCAAGCGGCGCAATTTCCCCGTCGAGATGCGCGTCCCGCTGCGCGAGCTGCCTCGCATCACGTGGCAAGCGATGCCCGCGCTCCTGATGCCGGTGATCCTGCTGGGGTGCATGTGGACCGGGATCACTACGCCAACGGAGGCTGCTGCGGTCGCCGCCGCTTATGCCCTGCTCATCTCCATCGTGCTGTACCGCAGTGTCGGCCCGAAGGACATCTACGCGTCGCTCGTCTCCAGCGCGCGGGTCACGGTGTCCATCGGCATGCTGATCGCCGGCGCGATGGTGTTCAACTTCGTCATCACCGCGGAGAACATCCCGAAGACGCTGAGCGCCATGCTGAAGGCGCGCGAGCTGTCGCCGCTCGTGTTCCTGCTCGCCGTCAACATCCTGCTCCTGATCCTCGGCTGCTTCCTGGAAGGGACCACGATCATCCTCGTGATCCTGCCGGTGCTCATCCCGACCGCGCAGTCGTTGGGCATCGACCTCGTGCATTTCGGGCTCATCTGCGTCGTCAACATCATGATCGGACTGGTCACGCCGCCGTATGGGCTGCTCCTCTTCATGATGAACAAGATCGCCGACGTGCCGCTCGGCGCGATGGTGCGCGAGGTGATGCCGTTCCTCTACGTCATGCTGGGCGCGCTCGCGATCATGACGCTCGTTTCCGGGCGTCGTGCTGTGGCTGCCGCGCCTCCTCGGCTACACCGGCTGAACGCGCGCTTGCGCAAGGACATGGAATGAAGAACGTCGTCTTCGTGCTGAACGGGCCGAACCTCAACTTGCTGGGCGAGCGCGAGCCCGAGATCTATGGCCGCACGACGCTGCCCGAGATCGAGCGCATGTGCGCCAGCCGCGCGAAGTCGCACGGGCTCGGGCTGGATTTTCGGCAGACCAACTTCGAAGGCACGCTCATCGAGTCCGTGCACGAGGCCCGCAAGGCCGCGGCGGGCATCATCATCAATCCCGCCGGGTGGACGTTCACGTCCATCGCGCTGCTCGATGCACTCAAGATGTTCGACGGCCCCAAGATCGAGCTGCACATCTCGAACATTCACCAGCGGGAAGCGATTTATCACGACTCGCTGGTGTCGAGGACGGCCACAGCGGTGATCGCCGGACTGGGTCCCGACGGCTACGGCATTGCGATCGACGCCATGGCGATGCTCCTGCAGGGCAGGAAAGGGCGCAAGAAGGCGTAACGCCGTCAGTCCACGGTGACCTTCGCGTCCTTGATGAGCTTGCCCCACTTCTTCGACTCGCTGTCGATGTAGGCCGCGAACTCGGCGGGCGGGCTCGCCACGATCTCGAGGCCCATCGCCTCGAGCTGCGCACGAACGTCGGGCATGCGAAGGATCGCCGCAACCTCGCGCGCAACCTTGTCGACGATCGCAGGCGGCGTGCCGGAAGGCGCGAGGATCGCGGCGAGGCCGACCGTCTCGAATCCTGCAACGCCGGCTTCCGTCATCGTCGGCACGTCGGGCAGGAGCGGCGAGCGCGTGAGGCTCGCGACTGCGATCGGCCGCAGCTTGCCCGCCTTGATGTGCGGCAGCGACGTGATCACGCCGTCGAACATCACCTGCACGCGCCCGCCCAGGAGGTCGTTCAGCGCGGGCGGCGTGCCTTTGTACGGGACGTGCGTCGCCGGCACGCCGGTCTCGACCTTGAAGAGCTCGAGTGCGAGGTGCGACGTGCTGCCGTTGCCGGCGGACGCCCACGAGATGCCGCCGGGCTTCGACTTCGCGTAGGCGATGAGCTCCTTCACGCTCTGCACCGGCAGCTCGGGATTGACCACCAGCACGATGTGCGCCTTGGTCATGAGCGTCACCGGCGTGAAGTCCTTGACCGCGTCGAACGGCAGCGAGGAGAAGAGGAACGGATTGACGATGTGCTGCACGGTGCCGACGACCAGCGTGTACCCGTCCTTCGGCGCCTTGGCGACGATGTCCGTGCCGATGTTGCTGCCCGCACCCGGCCGATTGTCGACGATCACCTGCTGGCCGAGGCGCTCCGACAGCTTCTGCGCGACGAGCCGCGCCACGATGTCGGTCGGACCGCCCGGCGGCTGCGGCACCACGAGCCGGATCGGCCGATTGGGATAGTCCTGTGCGGCAGCCATGCCCGCCATGCACAGCAGGATCGAAGCGGCGATCGCTCGCCATGCGTCACGCATCGTTGCCTCCGTCGTCGAGCATCTGTCCGATCCCTGCGGCGCGCGCCTTGTCGACGAGCATCGCGCACAGGTTCATGTATTCGAGCGCCGTGCCGCCGGAGCAGAACACGGTGCGCTGTTCCCCGGCAACGCGTCCTGCGATGCGGCGTGCAACCACGCAGCCGAGCTCACCGCGCACGTGGTCGCGGCCGATCGCCCCTTCGGCGATCGGCAACAGGATCTCGCCCTTTTCGGCGAACGCCTGCTCGCGTGCATCGACGAAGACGTCCGCGTCGCGGATCGCTGCGGTGTCGAGCTCGCGCGTCGCCGGCGCGTGCTGGCCCATGGCGTTGCAGTGCGACCCGTTCGCCAGCCATTCGCCGAGCACGACCGGTGTCGCCGATGTCGTGATCGTGGTGACGACGTGCGCGTCGCGCACCGCGTCGCGCGCGGAATCGGCAGTCGACGACGTGCACGGCGGGCAGGGCGGCCTGCGCTTCGCGCGCGAACGCCTCGCGCTTCGCCGGATCGCGACTGAAGCAGCGGACTTCGCGCAGGTCGCGAACCGTCGCGAGGCACAGGAGCTGGGCGAGCGCGTAACGGCCGGTGCCGACGATGGCGGCGTCCGCCGCATCGGCACGCGCCAGGTGCCGCGTGGCCACCGCGGCGGTCGCCGCCGTCTTCCAGATCGAAAGCGCCTTGCCGCAGAGGACGCCCTGCATGCGCCCGGTCTCGCCGGAGAATACGGTGAGCCACATGTCGACGTCGCCGGGGCGGAAGTGTGTCGAGTAGATCGACGCGCCCATCGTGCGCGACCCGCGCATGTACGACGCCGACAGCTTGAGCGCGCGCGATCGCGGCGCCGGTGCTTCGCCGTCGGCGGTCAGGATCGCCCGTGGCAGCACGCCGACGCTGCCTTCGCCGTGCTCGCGAAACGAGGCTTCGACCGCGTCCACGCAGTCGCGCGGCGTGACGGCGCCGCTCTCGAACAGGCGGGCGATGTCGCGTGGCCCGACGAACCAGGTCAATCCGGCCAGCTCTCGAGCAGGTCGACCGGGTCTCCGTAGCGCGACGCCATTTCCACGACGGCCGGATCGCGCAGCGCCTCGAGGAATCCATCGGTCACCAGACGCCCGCTGCCCGCATCGACCGTGCTGTCGAACGTCACGATGTCCATGTGCACCGGCGGCTCTTCCCAGTTCGGCATCACCTTCCTGATGTAGTCCGACGGCTTGGTGAGGTCGATGCCGAAGTGCAGCGCGCCCGGCGAGTTCGAGCCTGCCGGGTAGATCTGGTGACGCGGCCACTTGGGATTGAAGCCGCAGCCGAGCTCGATCAACGCGCCGCCGACGAGCATCTCGCGCAGCAGCACCGCGTCGGGCGACGCGCCGGTCACCTCGACCACCGCGTTGTCCTCGAAGCGCACGCCGATGCGCTCGGCGAACGGCTTCTCGAATCCCACCGCCCATTGCGGATAGATCGTGCCGGTGACGGCCACCGAGCGATGCTGCGTCGGATCGTCGAGCATCGGCCCGGGCTCGTAAAGATTCGGCCCGTGTGTCGGCAGGTAGTGCACGTACGCGCCCGGGCTCGTCGCGAACATCTCCCCGCGCCATCGATTGGTATCGAGGTTGCGGTCCGTCATGCGCGCGGTCAGCGGGATTGCGAGGTCGCTTCCCCGGCGATCGGTGAACGACAGCACGTAATCGGTGTTGCGCGGAATGCGCGCCGCGGTCGCGCGCACGAGCTCGCCGACCAGCTCGGTCGGGAACCGCGCCTGCGCCGTGTGCAGCAGGTCGAGATTGCGAAAGAACGTGATCTTCACCCAGCGCTGGCCGAGCCTGCGCCGCAGGTCGATGCAGTACGGGTGCCACGCCGAGCAGAACCACGAGGACACGACGACCGTCGCCTGCTCGAGGATGGGCTTCACCTCGTCGGGAATCTCCATCATGTTCGTGGTGTGCGTCTTGACCTCGATGGCGCGCACGCCCTGCGACGCGGCGAGCCCGCTGATCGCCGATACGACGCGGGGATCGAGGAGCTTGTCGGTGAGGAACACGAGTTTGTCGCCCTGGCGGAACTCGAACGTCCGCACGAAGTTGGCGATGGCGTGGAAGTGAAGCTCGAGCTCGGTGGTCGGAAACGCGTTCGACCACGGCATCGACTTGCCGGCCAGCTTCTCGATCGCGATGGTGGCGCCGCCGCTGTCGAGACGGTCGGCGCGGATCTCCTCGATTTTCATCGTGCAATCTCCTGCGGGAAATGCCGTAGACTTTCGATTCTACTGTGACCTTCGGAGCTTGCCATGTCGTCCGCTCCCGACCCCGCCGTCGCGATCGATGCTTCCGAAGCGCCGCTGCGTGCCAGGCAGACGGGCTATCCCCCGCCTTTCGCGGCGCAAGTGTCCGGGCGTGAGAAACGTCCACTCGGAGACTTCTTCGGCCTCACCAATTTCGGCGTGAACCTGACCCGCCTCGCACCCGGCTGCGTGTCGTCCATTCGCCATTCGCACACGAGGCAGGACGAGTTCATCTACGTGCTGCGCGGGCACCCGGTGCTGGTGACGAACGGCGGCGAGACGGAGCTCGCACCCGGCATGTGTGCGGGCTTCCCGGCGGGCAGCGGGGATGCGCACCAGCTCGTCAATCCCGGCCCCGACGTGGTGGAGTTCCTCGAGGTCGGGGACCGTACCCCTGACGACAACGTCGACTACCCCGACGACGACCTCGCCGCCAAGCTCGGCGCCGACGGCAAGTGGCATTATTACCGCAAGGACGGAACGCCTTACTGAATCGAATGCGGCCCGGAACTTACGCGAGCGTCGCAGTGCCTATGTCAGATCGCGGTCGGGATGCGTCATCGTGCGGATCCGCCGCCTGCATGTTAACGTTGGTGAAAGCACTCAATCCGGCGCCGGGTTCCCGATGAAGAAGGTTGCGCTCTACAGCAGTTCGAACCGCTCCCGCAAGATCGTCGCGGAGCAGGCGCCCGCCGATACGCCGCCCCCTGTCGACGCCGCCGCAGCGGCCGCCACCGGTTCCCGCTGGACGCGCTTCTATCGTCGCTTCGAGCAGCCCCTCCTGGTCGGGGCGGGTGCGCTGTTCGCGGTTGCGCTGGTGCTCGGGTACGCGAAGACCCGCCCGGTGCCGCACGAGCTCACCCAGAAGGACATCGACCAGGCGGTCCTGCACACGCTCGAGAACAACAACCTGCCTTCGATGGCCACCAAGGCCGCGGCCGCGATCGCGCCCTCCGTGGTCCGCGTCATGGGCTACGGCCTCGACAAGGGCGACGACGAGGACAAGGAGAAGGGCAAGGCGGGCGACAAGTCCAAGGATGCGGCCAAGGACAAGGACGCGTCCAAGGACAAGGGCAAGGCGGCCGCGAAGGACAAGGCTGCCGCAAAGGACAAGCTCGCCCGCAACGACGGCGGCGTCCCCAAGGCGCCGGATCCCAGGTCGAAGGACGCGGCCAAGGACAAGGAACCACCGAAGGACGCGGACAAGGACAAGGATAAGGACAAGGACACCGATCCCAAGTCGGCATCGCGCAACGACGGCGGCTTTCCCGGCTATCGCAGCACGGGGATCGGCACCGGCGTGGTCATCGTCGACAAGGGCGTGATCCTCACCAACCTGCACGTCGTGCTCGGCGCCGAAAAGATCAAGGTGCGGTTCTTCGACGGCATGGAGGCCGAGGCCACCGTGATCGGCGTGCGTCCGGAGCACGATCTCGCGGTGCTGCAGGCGAAGGCGATTCCCGACGATCTCGTGGCGGCCACGCTGCGCTCGACCGCGGACTTGCAGGTCGGCGACCAGGTGGTCGCCGTCGGATTCCCGTTCGGCATCGGGCCGTCCGCATCGGCGGGCGTAGTGTCGGGCCTCAAGCGCGAATACCACTCGCCCGAGGGCAAGCGCATCCTGACCAACCTCATCCAGTTCGACGCGGCCGCCAATCCGGGTAATTCCGGTGGGCCGCTCGTTACCGCCGACGGCGAGGTCGTGGGCATCGTCACGGGCATTCTCAATCCTACGAGCCAGCGCGTGTTCATCGGCATCGGCTTCGCAGTACCCATCGAGAACGCCGCGGCGGCGGTAGGAATGTCCCCGTTTTGATCGTTGCAAAAGACGGGAAGCCATCCGCGCTCTCCGGCAAACGCGTCTTTCGTCAACCCTCAACTGGAATCGCACGCATGGACATCCGTGAGACCAACGGTGGCGAAGTCGCCACCCTGATGGAGCGCATCCTCTACGAGGTCAAGAAGGTCGTCGTCGGCCAGGACCACTTCCTCGAGCGCGTGCTGGTCGCGATCCTCGCGCAGGGTCACCTCCTCGTGGAAGGCGTGCCGGGCCTCGCCAAGACGCTCACCGTGAAGACGCTCGCGCGCGCCGTGCGCGGGTCGTTCAAGCGCATCCAGTTCACGCCCGACCTCGTCCCCGCCGACCTCGTCGGCACGCGCATCTACAACCAGAAGACGGGCGACTTCGCGACTTCGCTGGGCCCCGTGTTCTGCCATCTCCTGCTCGCCGACGAAATCAACCGCGCGCCCGCCAAGGTGCAAAGCGCGCTGCTCGAGGTGATGCAGGAGTACCAGGTCACGATCGCGGGCGAGACGCACTTCGTGCCGCGGCCGTTCCTCGTCATGGCGACGCAGAACCCGATCGAGACCGAGGGCACGTATCCGCTGCCCGAGGCGCAGGTCGACCGCTTCATGATGAAGGTCCTCGTGGGCTATCCGACCGACGAGGAGGAGTTCGTGATCGTCCAGCGCGTGACCGGCGACCCGGTCGACGTCGCAGCCGTGGCCACCACCGACCAGCTCGCAGACCTGCAGCGCGAATGCCGGCGCGTCTACGTCGATCCGAACCTCATCAACTACGCCGTGCGGCTCGTGGGCGCCACGCGCGATCCGGATCGCTTCGGACTCAAGGACTTCGGACGCTTCCTCACCTTCGGCGCGAGCCCGCGCGCGACCATCCACATGATCGAGGGCGCCAAGGCGCTCGCGTTCCTGCGCGGGCGCACCTACGTGCTGCCCGAGGACGTGACCGACATCGTGCCCGACGTGATGCGCCATCGCCTCGTGCTGTCGTACGAAGCGCTGGCTGAAGGACAGTCGGCCGACATGCTGATCCGCAAGGTGATGCAGCAGATCCGCGCACCCGACAAGCCGCTCGAAACGCATGTCCGCGTCGCCAACGCCTGAAGGCGTCCTGCGCAAGCTCGAGTGGACGGTGATCCGCCGTCTCGACGGGCTCCTGCACGGCGACTACCGCACGCTCTTTCGCGGCTACGGGCTCGACCTCGCGGACCTTCGCGAGTACCAGCACCACGACGACGTGCGCCACATCGACTGGAACGTCACGGCGCGCATGCAGACGCCGTACGTGCGCGAGTTCAACGAGGAGCGCGAGGTCGCGGCGTGGTTCCTGCTCGACTTGTCGCCGTCGGTGGACTTCGGCTCGGAGAGCGTGCGCAAGCGCGCGGTGTCGGGCGAGTTCGTGACGGTGCTCGCGCGCCTCCTCACGCGTCACGGCAACCGCGTCGGTGCGCTGTTCTACGGCGGTGACGTCGACGCCGTCATCCCGACGCGCAGCGGACGCCGCCACGTGCTGCACATCCTGCACGAGATGATGAAGCGGCCGGTCCTCACGCAGTCGCAGCCGACCGACATCAACACGCTGCTGCGCGCGGGCTACGACGTCATTCGCCGGCGCTCGCTCGTCTTCATCGTGTCGGACTTCATCAGCCGGCCCGGATGGGCGCAAACGCTCGCGCACCTCGCGCAGCGGCACGAGGTGATCGCCGTGCGCGTCTACGATCCGCTCGAGCAGGAGATGCCCGACCTCGGCCTGCTCGTGATCCAGGACGCCGAGACGGGTGAGCAGGTGTTCGTCGACACCCACGACAAGGGATTTCGCAAGCGCTTCGCCGAGCTCGCCAAGAGCCGCGAGGAGGAGCTGCGCACCGCGTTCCGCCGCGCCGGCGTGGATGCGTTGGAGCTCGCCACCGACGACGACCTGGTCGACGCGATCATGCGCTTCGCCGACCTTCGCAAGCGTCGCAGCCAATTGGCCGCCGGCGGCGGCATGCCGCAGCACATGGGCAGAACATGACCCCCACGCTCGCCTCACTTGCGTTCGGCGTCGCTGCCCCCCGAGGGGGCGCATCAGTCCCTCGGGGCGGCCCTTCGGGACTGAGATGAAGGACTTTCCCATCACGTTCCTCTGGCCGGACTTCCTCTGGCTGCTGGTCCTCGTCCCGCTGCTCATCCTCGGCTATTGGCTGCTGCTGCGCCGGAAGAAGAAAGTGGCGGTTCGCTACGCGAGCCTTGCGATGGTGCGCGACGCGATGGGCGCGGGCCAGCGCTTCCGGCGCCACGTTCCGCCGGCGTTGTTCCTCGTAGCACTCACGCTGATGATCGTCGCCATAGCGCGGCCGCAGGCCGTGGTGATGCTGCCGTCGCAGCACGAGACGATCATCCTCGCGATGGACGTGTCGGGCAGCATGCGTGCCGCCGACGTGGAGCCCAATCGCCTCGCGGCGGCGCAGGCCGCAGCGCGCGCGTTCGTCGGCGACCAGCCCATGAACACGCGCATCGGCGTGGTGTCGTTCGCCGGCACCGCGGCCGTGGTGCAGCCGCCCACCAAGACGAAAGACGACATCATCGCGGCGATCGACCGCTTCCAGCTGCAGCGCGGCACCGCGGTCGGCGCGGGCATCCTCGTCTCGCTGAAGCTCATCTTCCCTGACGTCGAGTTCGACCTGCGCAACTGGAACCCGCGCGTGGACCAAGGCAAGTCCGCGCCGATCGACCGCGTGCAGAAGAAGAGCGAGAAGGAGGCGCCCAAGGCGGTGCCGCCGGGCTCGTACAGCGCGGCGGCGATCATCCTCCTCACGGACGGGCAGACGACCACCGGGCCCGATCCCATCGAGTCGGCGCGCATTGCAGCGGAGCGCGGCGTGCGCGTGTTCACCGTCGGCATCGGCACCGAGAAGGGCGAGATGATCGGTGCCGAAGGCTGGTCGATGCGCGTGCGCCTCGACGAAGCGTCGCTGAAGCAGATCGCGAACGTGACGCAGGGCGAGTACTTCTACGCCGGCACGGCGGGCGATCTCAAGAAAGTGTACGAGACGCTCAACTCGAAGCTCGTGTTCGAGCAACGGCAGACGGAGATCACCGCGCTCTTCGCCGCTGCGGCGGCGCTCTTCGCCGTGATGGCGGCCGTGCTCTCGATGCTCTGGTATGGGCGGATCATGTAGTCGCCTTCCTACGGCGATTTAGGGTTTCCCGCACGGCCGGCGCACCTATAATCGCCGCATGAAACTACGCAACGCGCTTTTCCTCGTGCTCGCTCTCGCCGCGTTCGGCGCGCGCGCGGCCATTCCAGCGAGCGAGCAGGTCACCGCGGTCGAGTATTACCACGCCGCGCTGGACCACTACTTCATCTCCGCCGACCCGAAAGAGATCAGCGACCTCGACACCGGCGTGCACACGGGGTGGGCGCGCACGGGCTATCGATTCCCGGTGATGAAGTCGGGCACCACGTATCCGGGCACCACCCCCGTGTGCCGGTTCTACAGCTTCACGCTCGACACGCATTTCTACTCGGCCAAGCCGTCGGAGTGCGAGGACGTGAAGGTGAAGTTCCCTGGGACGTGGACGTTCGAGTCGCCCGAAGTCTTTCGCGCGTTCCTCGTCGATCCGTCTACGGGCGCGTGTCCCGCGGATACGCAGGCCGTTTACCGCCTGTACAACAACAGGCCGGACGCGAATCATCGTTACACCGACCAGCTCGGCGTGTTCGTGTTCATGAAGGGCAAGGGATACATCCCCGAGGGCGACGGCAGCCCGCAGGTGCCCGTCGCGTTCTGTGCGCCCACCGGCGGCGACGTGGTCCCGACGCCGGCGCTCGGCGCGCCGGTGTGCAACGTCTCGGCGAACACCACCTCGCCAGCGCCGGGCTCGAGCCTGACGCTTGGTGCGAATTGCGCGAACAACCCAACGTCGTATCTGTGGGTCGGTTGCACGAGCACGCAGTCGACGTGCACGACGACGCGCTCCACCCCGGGCACGTCGACGTACACGCTCTACACCGCGAACGCGCAGGGACCCGGCTCGCCCGTCACCGTGTCGATCGACTGGGCCAACCCGACACCGCCTCCACCCCCGCCGCCACCCACCGCGACCATTCCCTACTGCTCCGTCGCGGGTGCCTCGAAGTATCCACAGATAGGATCGTCGGATACGCTGACCGCGTCGTGCACGCCATCCGCCACCTCGTTTCAGTGGCAGCAGTGCAATGCGAGCCTGCAGGGCTGCTCTTCGATCGCCGCCTGCAGCAACTCCGCGACGTGCACGGTAACGTCGGGCTCGGCCGGGATGCTGCGCTACATCGTGACGCCGGCCAACAGCTATGGCACGGGGCCTTGGGTGGAGACGGGTCTCGAGTGGCAGAACAGCTCCGCGTTCGGCGGCTTCTGCAGCCAATATGCGCGCGTCAAGCAGTTCTCGATTCCGTGGGGCAACACGTCGAGGTTCAACACGGCGGACTACGGCGGCTTCTCGCCCGAGACGGTGTTCGTCGTCCAGCTCGCCGTCCCGTCGACGCCCGCGTCGTTTCCGGCGTACGGCAACTCGAGCTTCGCCGAGTACAACGGCCCGCCCACGCTGCGCCACATGACGCTGTCGACCACGCCGTGCGATTTCCGCCCGCCGGATCCGACCGGCGTGAACGGACCGCTGGTGTCTACGCAGGGAACCGCAACGCTCATCAACTGGAACGTCGGCGCGCCGCCCGTGTCGCTCGTGCCGGGGAGCATCTACTACTTCAATGTTCGCAACCTCGGTTGCGGGCAGGATTTCTGCGAAGCGACGACGTCGACGAACTGGCCGCACTAGGCGGCCGCGAACGCGCCGCGAGCTACCAGGCGGTCGTGACGTTTGAGACGGAGCGCGAAGGCTCGGCGGTCGCCGGTCCGGCGGCGACGGCCAGCGCATAGCCGTGCAGCTCGCGGCGGACCGCGATGCGCGAGGCGTCGATGCGCGAGGGCGCGAGAGGCGTGCCCGCAAGAGCGACCGCTGCCATCTCGATCTCGTCGGCGCATCGCATGAGCGCCACGTTGGCGAGTTGTTCCGCGCTCGCGGTTGCAGGCACGAACGCCGACGTCATGGCGCCATGCACGCAACGCATCGACGAGTCGAGCTCGCTCGCCTGGACGAGAGCAGGCGCGATTGCAAGAGCGAGGACGGCGGCGCGGCGAAGCATCCCGCCACTGTCGCGCGAGCGGCGGCTGCGCTCCATCGGCGCCGGCCGCAATGAAAAGTCGGCGATCCGCCTACGTGCCGGTGACGGTCTTGCGGATGCCCGCCTCCTTGGCGGACGCGTGACGCGGCGAGCTCACCACGAAGTAGTAGGCAACGGTCGCTGCGAACGCGAGCGCGAGCCCCGCGATCGCCGCCGCCCAGAATCCCGCGGCGCCGAGCGGCGTGCGCAGCCCGATCGCCGACAGGTCGAGCACGTCGGACAGGCCGAGCAGGTAGCCGCCGGCGAGACCGACGCCCCACAGGCTCATCGCGCTGATGACCATCGGCACGACCGCGCGCTTGTACCCGCGAAGCGCGCTGACCGTCACGGCCTGGATAGCGTCGAACACGTGATAAACGGCGACGAGCACGAGGAGGGTGGCGGTGACGCCGCGCACTGCGCCGTCTTCGCTGTAGATGATCGTCACCGCGGAAGCGCCGGCGATCAGCACGCACGCGACGATCAGCCCGAGGCCTGCGGCGAGGCCGATGCCCGTGAGGCCGGTGGAGCGCGCGACCCCGAATCGCTTGCCGCCGACGGCCTGCGCGACCAGCACGCCGACGCCGTTGCCGAGCGCGAGCGGCAGCATGTACATCACCGCCGCGACGTTGCCCGCGATCTGGTGCGCGGCGGAGTTGACGGCGCCGAGCCGCGCGATGAAGAGCGCCATGAAGGTGAAGGCCGTTACGTCGACGAGGAACGTGAGTCCGATCGGGGCACCGAGCGCTGCGAGATGACGCTGGTCGCTCATGCGCGGCCACGACCAGTGCGCAAACACGCGATAGCGCGCATAGGCCGGCGCCTTGGCGCACCACAGCCATGCGGCGATGCAGATGATCCAGTTGACGATGGCGGTGGACAGCGCGCAGCCGGCGGCGCCCATCGGAGAGGCGCCGAGGTGCCCGAACACCAGCGCCCATGCGAGCGGGACCTTGAGCACGAGGCCCACGAGGTTCAGTCCCATCATCACGCGCGGCAGCGACACGGCGGTCGTGTAGCTCGCGAACAGCCGGAACGCGAGGCTCGCGGGCGCGCCCCACGCGGCGATCGCGAGATACGTGCGCACCTTGTCGGCGACGGCCGGCGCGGGACTGCTCAATGCGAGAAAGGGCTCCGGGAACCGCAGCACGACGATCGACAGCAGCGTGAGGGCCAGCGTGAGCCACATGCCCTGGCGCACCTGCTCGCCGACCTCCTCGAAGCGGCCGGCGCCGAGGAGCTGCGCCACGATCGGGGACACCGCGAGCAGCACGCCCATCAGCGACACGAAGACGCTGACGTAAATGGACGCACCGATGCCGACGGCGGCCAGGTCCTCGGTCGCGTAGCGCCCGGCCATCATCGTGTCGATCACGGCGTAGGCCATCACCGCGAGCTGCGCGACCAGCACGGGCCACGCCAGCCGATAGATGTCGAGGGCGAGCTTGCGATTCATCGAGTGGAAAAAAAAGACGGCCCACGATGGAACGTGCGCCGCGAAGCAATTGTACCGCGGGTGCCGGAGTGTGGTTTCATCCGGGATTGCGTCCGACGAAGGCGACGATGAGCGCAGCTCGCTTCCTGGTTTTTCCGAGGACCGGCTGTCGGCGCGCACCTGCGTGGGCGTGACGGCGCTCGCGCGCGGCGCGCTCGTCGAGATCGATCTCATTGCGCGCCGATAGCATCGCGTAACATTCGCACCATGAAGATCGCAACCTGGAACGTCAACGGCATCCGCGCGCGCGAGGCGCAGCTCTGCGAATGGATGGAGCGCGACCGGCCGGACGTCGTGTGCCTGCAGGAGATCAAGGCGCGGCCGGACCAGGTCCCTGACACGTGCAAGCTCGCCGACTATCACGCGTTCTGGCACGGCGCGGGCGGCTATTCGGGCGTGTCGCTGCACCTGCGCCGCGAGCTGCTGCGACGACCCGCAGTTCGCGCACCCGACATTCGACATGGAGACGCGCATCGTGCAGGTGTCGCTCGGCAACCTCGTGCTTGCGTCGGTGTACGTGCCCAACGGCGGCAAGGACTACGAGGCGAAGCTCGGCTTCCTGCGCGCGCTTGTCGACTGGACGCGGGTTCCATGCGGCCGACGGGCGCGACCTCATCCTGTGCGGCGACATCAACATCGCCCGCAGCCGACATCGACGTGCATCCCAAGGAGCGCAAGCCCGGCGTCATCGGGCAACGCGAGGAGGAGCGCGCGCTGTTCGACGCGCATGCTCGGCGACGGGCTGGTCGACGTCGCCCGCGCGCTCGATCCCGACAACCTCGCGCATGTTCACGTGGTGGCCGCCGTGGCGCGACATGCGCAAGCGCAACATCGGCTGGCGGATCGACTACATCCTCGCATCGAAGTCGCATCGCGGAGCGCGCGACCGAGTGCAGGGTGCTCGCCGACATCGGCACCAGCGATCACGCGCCGGTGATGATGACCGTGCCTGTCTAGAGGCTGAACGTGAGCGCGAAGGGCCGCTCCCGAGCGCGAACTGCGCCCCCTCGGGGGGCAGCGAGCAAAGCAGTTGAGCGAGCGTGGGGGCCCTATCTAATTGCGGCGGTGCGTTGCCCGCTGACCCGCGTCTCGTGCGTGGCGTTGCGCAGCCACCCGTCGAACCTGTCGCCGTCGATCGTTCCGCGGATCGAGCGCGAGATGCCATCGGCGTCGGTGAAGAAGAACGCGAGGTTGTTGCCCGACAAGGTCGACGACAGCAGCGGCTGCGACTTGCTGCCGATCGTGATGTACCCGCCGATGCGCTGGAACGATTGCGAGATGTCGGCAGTCGCCACCCATTCGCCGCGCTGCTCCTGGAACGTCCAGCGCCCCGATGCGTCGCCGGGCACGATCCAGAGGTAGGCGTCGCGGTAGCTCTCGGTGAGCACCTCGTCGGCATCCCAGTCGCGCATGTTGAACTGGTGCGAGACCACGCGCGTGCCGGGCTTCATCTTGAGGATGATCGGCCGGAGCTTGTAGTTGAGGTCGGGCAGGAGGTACAGCGTGACGACCGTCGCCTCCGAGAAGTTCTGCTCGAAGATGTCGCCCGTGACGATCTTGACGCGGTCGGCCACGCCCGCGCGGTCGGCGTTGCGCCGCGCGAGCGCTGCCATCTCCGGGTTGTACTCGATGCCGACGGCGCGCGCCTTGAAGTCGCGCGCGGCGGCGATCGGAATCTTGCCGTCCCCGGCGCCGAGGTCGTACACGACGTCCTTGTCGGTTACCTTGGCGGCTTGCAGCATGCGCGTCACGAGCGCGTCGGGCGTCGGGACCCACACCACGTCCTTGCCCGCCTGGCCCGAGCGCGGGCGGTAGAACTCGTCCCCGAAATCGGACGGGACGATCGTGGCGGTTTGCGCCCATGCCGAGGTAGTGAGGACGGCGAGCGCGAGGCACGCAAGGCGAATCGTTGTGCGGATCATGGCGGTCTCCTCCATCGACAGTCTAAGGCGTCGTAGCAGAAAGCGAACGTAACCGTCAGGCCGGCAGGATGAGGCCCACCGCGATGCCGCCGCCGTCGCGGTTGCTGAGCGTGATGCGGCCGCCGTGCGCCTCGACGATCTCGCGGGCCAGCGCGAGGCCAAGCCCCGTGCCGCTGCGCTTGGTCGAGTAGAACGGCACGAGCGCATTGGACATCACCGTCTCGCTCATGCCCTGGCCGCGGTCCGCGACCTCGATGACGACATCCGCCGGCGACGCGGCGCACGGCGAGCGCAGACGTCCTCCGGCCGTCGAGCCGGATTCGTGCGCGTTCTTGAGGAGGTTGAGGAGCGCCTGCTCCAGCTGCGCCACGTCGAAGCTCGGCGCGTCGCTCGGGCAGCGCGCCCGCCGACGCGTGAATGGCAATCTGCGAGCGCAGCCCGTCCACGAACGCGCGGCCACGCGATCGTCTCGCGCCGCGGCGCGGGCAGCTTCGCGAAGCGCGCGTAGCCGTCGATGAAGCACTCGCAGGTGACGCGCGCGCTCGTCGATCGTGGCGAGGATCTCCGGCAGGCGCTCGGTCTGCCCGCGCCGCAGCAGCTCGCGCGCCGAGTTGGCGAGCGACGCCGACGGGCGCGAGCGAGTTGTTGAGCTCGTGGCTGATGACGCGGATCACCTTCTTCCACGTCTGCACTTCCTGGCGCCGCAGCTCGGACGTGAGGTGGCGCAGCAGCAGCAGCTCGTGGCTGCGGCCGTTGAGCGTGAACCGCGCCGCGCGAGGTGGTAGATCTCGTCCTCGGCATCGCCGTCCGCGTCGCCGGCGCGCGACGGTGAAGAGGCCGTCGCCGCCGCGCTCGAGCGCCTCGCGCAGCGACGGCGCATGCGTGCACAGCAGGTCGCCCAGCGCGATGGCCCTCGAGCCGCCGCCCGCCGTTGAGGAGCTGGCGCGCCGCGATGTTGGCGAACACGATCGCGCCGTGCTCGGCGACGAGCAGCATCGCGACCGGCGTGTTCTGCACCATCGTGTCGAGCAGGAGCTCGCGCTGGACGAGCTCGAGCCGCTGGTCGCGCAGCACGTCGCCGAGCGCGTTGTGCGCGTCGACGAGGTCGCCCACCTCGTCGTTGCGGCCCCAGTGCAGGCCGAACGCGATAGTCGCCGTCGCGGTAGCTCGATCACGGTGCCGCTCGAGCGCGCGGAACATCGAGAGCAGCGGGCGCAGCGTCGTGCGCACGATGACGAACAGCAGCAGCAGCGCCACGACGAGGACACCGGCGGCGATCGCCACGTGGTGGTCCGGAAACGCACGGTCGAGGCCGACGATGGACGCGACCACGAGCGTGAGCAGGATGCCCACTGCGGCGGTCAGCCGCACCGCGAGTGAGATGCGCCAGCGCGGCGCCTTCACATGGGCTCGCCTGGATTCCGGCTGATGCCGAGCCGCTCCATGCGCCGGTACAGCGCCTGCCGGCTCAGCGCCGAGCTCGGCGGCGGCCTGCGCCACGACGCCGGACGCGCGCGCGAGCGCCTGCTCGATCGCATCCTGGTCGAGGCCGGCGTCGCCGTCGGTGCGCGCGGCGGCCGCCGCCGGCAGGCCGAGGTCCGCCGCGCGCGATCGGGTCGTCCTCGCCAGCAGGCTCGCGCGCTGCATCACGTTCTTGAGCTCGCGCACGTTGCCCGGCCAGGCGTGCGCGCAGCAGCGCGGCCTGCGCCGACGCGTCGAGCGACTTGCCTGGCGCCGAGGAAGTGCTCGGCGAGCGGCAGGATGTCGTCCGGGCGCTCCGCCAGCGGCGGCAGCGCGAGCTCGATCACGTTGAGCCGGTAGTAGAGGTCCTGGCGGAACGTGCCGGCGCGGATCATCGCCGCGCAGGTCGGCGTTGGTGGCGCTGATGATGCGCACCTTCACCTGCCGCTCGCGGTTGGAGCCGAGCCGCTGGAAGCGGCCGGTCTCGAGCACGCGCAGCAGCTTCATCTGCCCCGCGGGCGGCAGGTTGCCGATCTCGTCGAGGAAGAGCGTGCCGCCGTCGGCGGCCTCGAACTTGCCCTTCGCGCGCCTGCGCCGCGCCGGTGTACGCGCCGGCTTCGGCGCCGAAGAGCTCCGCCTCGATGAGCTCCGCGGGCAGCGCGCCGCAGTTCAGCGTCACGAACGGGCCGTCGCGCACGCTCGAGTTGGCCTGGATGATCTCGGCGATGCGCTCCTTGCCGCTGCCGTTCGGGCCCGGTGATCAGCACCGGCACGTCGGCGCGCGCGACCTGGCAGGCCAGCTGCAGCACGCGCTCGGTCGCGGCGTCGCGCCACACGAGGCCGCGCAGGTCGAACTTCGCCTCGAGCTCGCGCTGCGGCGGCGCTCGCGCTGCAGGCGCGTGGCGCAGCGCGCGGTTGGCCTGCGCCAGCTCGATCAGGTTCGCACACGCTCGCGATGAGGCGCTGGTCGTCCCACGGCTTGGCGAGGTAGTCGGCAGCGCCCGCCTTGATGAGGTCCACCGCGGCGTCGAGGTGCGTCCACGCGGTGAGCAGGATGACCGGCAGGTCGGGATGGCGCTCGCGGATCCGCGGAAGAGCGCCACGCCTTCCTCGCCGGACGTGGTGTCCGCCGCGAAGTTCATGTCCTGGATCACGAGGTCCACGGTCGTGCGCGCGAGCGTGGCGAGGCCCTCGTCGGGCGTGGCGGCACTGACGACGTCGATGTCGTGCAGCGACAGCAGCACTTCGAGCGCCGTCGCGATCGAGCGGGTTGTCGTCGATGACGAGTACGACGGGCATGCCGCTATTTTACGATGTCGCCTGGACGATCCTGCGCGCTCACACGCTGCGCGTGGCGTTCGCCGGCGGAATGCTCGCCGCGCGCCACGCGGGCCCGAGCACCGCGACGATGCCGAGCGCCCACAGCGCGAGCGCGCCGCCGCCGAGGTACACGAGCGGCAGCTTCGGCAATTCGAGCAGGCTGACCAGCAGCTGGTTGAGCGCGACGGCAAGCACGATGCCCGCGGCAATGCCCGTCGTCGTGATCAGCACGTTCTCGGTGACGAAGTAGCGCAGGATGTCGCGGCGGCGCGCGCCCAGCGCACGGCGCACGCCGATCTGCTTGCGGCGCTGCGCGACGCGCAGCATGGTCATGCCGACGATGCCGCTCGCGGTGACCAGCAGCAGCAGCGCGCTCACGCGCGATCAGCATCCACGCGAGCGCGCGCTCGTTGCGGTAGCGGTTGGCGCGGTCGGTCTCGCTGTTGCGCGACAGGATGACGCGCGGGTTCGCGGGATCGCGCAGCGCGGCCTCGGCGTCCTTCATCACCCTGTCGCGCTGGCCGGGCTCGGCGCGAATCGCGAGCTTCGGATAAGTGAGATCGATCGCGCAGCGGCAGGATCGCCGAATACTCCGCTTTCGGCCCCGTCTCGGCGAGCACCGTCTGCAGCCGCTCGACGACGCCGACGACGCGCATCTCCGCCGCGTCGTCGCCCGTGCCGAAGTAGATGGTCTTGCCGACGGCGCTGGTGCCGGGGAAGAGTTGCTCGGCCGCGGCCTTGGTCAGGATGATCGAGCGCGGCCAGACCTTGGTCGGGCTGTCCTTCTCCGAGTCGAACTCGACCATGTCGTCGTCGGTGAAGTCGCGCCCTTCGACGATCTTGAGGCCCAGGACATCGATCGCGCCCGGCGGCGCGAAGTAGGTCGACATGATGAGGCTCTGCCGCGCCTGCTTGCGGTCGAGCGCGAAGCCGCTGTTGCTGCCCGATGTCGACATCGGCATCTGGCTGATCCACGTCGCGGCCGCGACGCCGGGCAGCGCGCGCAGGACTTGGGCGTCGCGCTTCTGCTGCGCGATCGCCTCGGCATGCGTCTGGCGCTTCACTGGGCGCGCCGTGATCGTGATCATGTTCGCCTCGTCGCCAAGTCCCGATGGGCGCGCGGACGAGGCCTGCCGCAGGTTCACCACGTACAGCGCGTTGGCGAGGATCGCGAGGCTCAAGCGCGACCTGCACGGCGACGAGCAGCGGGGCCGTCTTGCTGCGCATGAGGACGGAGAGGATCGGGCGGATTTCCATGGGTGGCCTCTACTGCGATTTGAGTTGCAATGCGGGCGTGACCTGGCACGCGCGCCAGGTCGGCAGCAGTCCGGCGAGGAGTGCCGCGGCGACCGCAAGCACGAACGTGAGCGCCGAGCATCGGCCAGTCCATCTGCGCGACGACCGCGAGCGACTTCGATTGCTGCGCGATCAGCGCGAGCGCGCCGACGCTCAGCGCCAGCCCGACGAGGCCGCCCGCAAGACCGACGACTGCCGGCCTCGACCAGGAACTGCCGGAAGATCGCGCCTTGCGTGGCGCCCAGCGCGCGCCGCACGCCGACCTCGGCCGCGCGCGCCGAGAACTTGGCGAGCAGCAGGCCGATCGTGTTGACGAGGCACAGCAGCAGGAAGCCGAAGGCGAGCCACACGGACAGGCGCGTGTCGTTGCTCACCACCTGGAGGTAGCGCATCCACTCCATGACGTCGAACAGCTGCGCCGGCGCCTCGCGCTTGAGCCGTCCAAGCTTGCGCTGCTCGCTTGCGTAGCTCGCGAGGTAGTCTCGCAGCAGGCCGTCCGCGGCGATCCTGCGTCTCGAACCAGAACTGGATCCACGTGCACTCCGACTTGAGGAAACCCGCGTAGCCGGGCGCACGGTCGTCGTCGCTGCAGCTCGTGCTCGCGTTGTTGTTGAGCTCGATGTCGGTCGCGGTCGCGAACGGGATGTAGACGTCGTCCTCGCCGCTCAACGCGCCGCCGGAGCTGTTGATGAGTCGCGTGTAGCGCGGCACGGGGTTCCACCCGTCGCGCACACCGACGATGCGGAAGTCGTGGTCGAAGACGTGGATGGTCTTGCCGACCGGATTCTCGTTGCCGAAGAGCTTCTCGCTCTTCTTTCGTCCAAGAACGATCACGCGCGCCTTGCCGTCGTCCTCCGCGCGTGTCCACGCGCTGCCGTACAGGAACGGCACCTCGAACATCGCGAAGTAATCGGCATCGACCGCGAGGCCGCCGATCTGCTCGACCGGCAGGTCGGCTCGCACGCCCTCGATCGCTCCGTTGACGTCGAACACCGCGGTGCGCATGTCGACGGGTGCCACGCTCTTGTCGATGCGGCGCCAGTTCGACGCGTCGATGTACGACGTCTGCTTGTCCTCCGGGTCGCGCGCCGGCGACGTAGCTCTTGGCAGGGCCGTTGTCGACGAGCGGCACGAGCAGCTGCGCGCTTTTGTGCGGGATCGGATTGCCCGACATCACGTGCAGGATGGTGAGCGTCGCGATGCTCGCGGCGACGCCGACGGCGAGCGTGAGCACCATCAGCGCGGTGAGCATCGGATTGCGACGCAGGTTGCGCACGCCGAGGACGAGGTAGTAGTGGAACATGGCGGACCTCACTGGATGGCGGGTCGGGCGACGGGCTCGGCGGCGCGCGGCTCGACGAGCGACGGCATGCGGCGCACGAGGTCGCTGACCTGCCCGTCGATGATGTGCACGTTGCGCTGCGCGCGCACCGCGAGCTCGGGATCGTGCGTCACCATGATGATGGTCGTGCCGTGCACGTTGATCTCCTCCAGGAGCTCCATCACGCTGCGCGCCATCTGGCTGTCGAGGTTGCCCGTCGGCTCGTCGGCGAGCAGCAGCGCGCGGCGTGCCGGCCAGCGCGCGCGCGATCGCCACGCGCTGCTGCTGGCCGCCCGACAGCTCGGCGGGGTAGTGCTTCATGCGCGACGCGAGGCCGACCGTCGCGAGGGCGCCCTCGATGCGCTCGCTGCGTTCGGCGGCGGAGAAGCCGCGATAGCGCAGCGGCACGTCGACGTTGTCGAACAGGTTGAGGTCGGGAATCAGGTTGAAGCCCTGGAAGATGAACCCGAGCTTCTCGTTGCGCAGGCGCGAGCGCTGGTCGTCGTTCAAGCCCTTCACGTCCACGCCGTCGAGCGTGTACTCGCCGCCGTCGAATGTCTCCAGCAGTCCGGCGATGTTGAGGAAGGTCGTCTTGCCCGAGCCCGACGGGCCGGTGACGGTCGACGAACTCGCCTTCGCGCACGTGGATGTCGAAGCCGCGCAGCGCGTGCGTCTCGATCATCTGCGTGCGGTAGACCTTGCTCAATTCTTGCATGCGAAGCATCGCGACATTCCCTTTCGATCACTGATTGATGGATACGCGCTCGGCGTTCTCGAAGGCATCGGCGCCCGCGACGACGACCTTGTCGCCTTCCTTGACGCCGTCCAGGATCTCGACGGCGGAGACGCTGGTGGCGCCCATGCGGATCGGGCCGACGCTCCGCGACGTTGCCTTCGACGACGTAGGCGAAACGTCCGCCGCCCGTCTCGACGAAGGGGCCGCGCGGCACCATGAGCACGTTCGGACTTCTCCTCGATCAGGAGGCGCGCCGACACGCGCTGGCTCTGGCGCAGGCCGGCGGGCTGCGTGCCCGTGAAGCGCACGCGCGCCAGCACCTGGTTGCGCACGACCTCCGGCGACAGCGCGGACAGCTTGCCCATCGCCTTGCCGTCGGACGTGGTGATCTCCGCAGTCATGCCGATGCCGAGGTCCGCGGCGTACGTCTCGGGGATCTCGAGCTCGACCTCGAGCACGCGAGAGATCGACGAGCGTCATCAGCGGCGCGTTCGCGAGCACGACGCTGCGATTGGCGACGGACAGGCTGCCGATGAAGCCGTCGACCGGCGCGCGCACCTTGAGCTCGTCGACGCGCCGCTTCGCGTAGTCGAGCGGTCAGGCGCTGGCGCTGAGCTGGCTCTCCTTGGTGCGAAGCTCCAGCACGACGTCCTCGCTTTCGAGCTGCGCGGCTTCGGCTGCGTGCTTGCTGCGGATCTGCGGCGGAGCGCAGGGCGTCCTCCGCCTTCATGAAGTCGTTCTTGGCGACCACGCCCGCAACCCCCGCCTTCTCGATGCGCTCGTACACACGCTGCGCGGACATGCGATCGATCTCGGCGGTGTCGGCGTCGCGCTGCGCGAGAAGCTTCTGCTTCCTCGCGACGATGCGCGCGCGGCCGACCTCCGCTTCCATCTGCTCGTAGCGTAGCCTGCTCGCGCTTCAGCTGGTCGGCGAGGTCGGGCGAGTCGATCTCCGCGACGATGTCGCCGCGCTTCACCGTGTCGCCGGCGCTGACCTTGAGGGTGACGGTGCCGCTGGCCGGGGCGAACAGCGTCGGGCTGACCGCCGCAACGACGCGACCGTTGACGGCGGCGTCGCGCACCAGCGTGCCGCGCGTTACCGCCGCGATGCGCAGCCGCGAGGCGCTCACGGATTGCGTCGTGTCCTTCCAGGACCAGGCGAGCACCCCGACCGCGCCCAGTGCCGCGACCGCGACGCTCGCCGACGCGACCGCGCGGAACAGGCGTCGGCGGGGCTTGTGCGTGACGGCGATGTCCTGGCCGGAGGTGTCGGGAATCATGGGCACTGCATTGCAGGGCGCGTGCCAGCGCGTTATTTCAACTAATTCAACGGCTTGATGGTGTCCGCCGTGTCCGAAACCGTGTCCGGCGGACGCCCGCAGGACACGGACGCCGAACGTTTGTTCGATAATGGCGGGCATGGCTGCCTGCGACCGCCTCGCCTTCGTCGACGTCGAGACGACCGGCCTGAGTCCCTCCGAGCACCGCATCGCGGAGATCGGGGTCGTCACCGTCGATGATCAACGGGTCGAGCGCTGGACGACGTTCCTCAAGGCGGGCAATGCATGGAATGCCGCGCCAGCCTTCGGCGAGATCGCGCAGGCGCTGGCGCAGCGGCTGGCAGGCCGCCTCTTCGTCGCGCACAACGCGCGGTTCGATTACGCGTTCGTGCGCGCCGAGTTCGAGCGCGCCGGCATCGCCTTCGACGCCCCCGTCGTGTGCTCCGTCATGCTCTCGCGGAAGTTGCGCCCGCATCTCGCGCGGCACGACCTCGATTCGCTGGCGGCGCACCACGGCCTGCACGTCGGCGAGCGTCATCGTGCGCTGCCCGACGCCGATCTGGTTTGGCAATGGTGGCGCCAGTTGCGCGACGAATTCGACGAGGCGGCGATCGGTCACGCGGTCGACGGCTTGCTTGCCGGGCCGGTGCTGCCGTCGATGCTCGATCCTGCGTTGATCGAAGCGCTGCCGTCGGCCCCCGGCGCGTTCGTCATGCATGGCGAGTCGGGGAGGGCGCTAGCGATCGGCGCAGCGCTGAACTTGCGCGGGCACGCCGTCGATTACTTCCGCATCGACCGGGCAACGCCGCGTGCGATGGAGCACGCGCATCGCGTGACCGACGTCACGCACCGAAGGACGCGCGGGATGCTGGGCGCGCGACTGCACGCGGCGTGGCTCATGCGCGTGCACTGGGCTCGTCGCGTGACGCCCGACATCTCGTGGCACTTCGCGCCGGACGCGATTCCATGCATCGACGTGATCGCGATCGACGCATGCCGGGCGCCGGCGCACGTCGAGTCCTTCGGCTTGTTCGCCTCGGAGCGCAAGGCTCGCAATGCGCTCGAGCGCATGGCGACGCGCCGCGGACTGTGTCACGCGATGCTGGGGCTTGGGGACGACGAGTGCGCGGCGTGCGCGCATGCGCGGTGCGGATCGGTGATCGCGCGCAAGCGGCATCTCATGCGCGTGCAGGAAGCGATCCGACCGCTTCGCGTGCAGGCGTGGCCCTACGAAGGCGCGATCGGCATACGCGAGCGCGGCGACCTTCACGTCGTGGACGGCTGGCAGTTCCTCGGGACTGCGCGCAGCGAGGACGAGGCGCACGAGCTCGCAATGACGCGCCGCGCGGGATTCGACAAGCGGATCTACGACATCCTGCGGCGCGAGCTGCCGCGCGTTGCGCGCGACAAGATCGTCGACTTCAGCGCAGGTAGGCGAACAGCGGCGATCCCGCGCGGCGCTGCTGCAGCATCTCCTCGATCCTGACGGCCGTTTCGGCGTCCGGGCTCTCCATCCAGCGCATCTCGCCGCTGACCAGCGTGGCGATGGTCGCGCCGTCGCGGTACACGATGCGGTTGCCCGTCAGTGCAGGCACTTTCGCACCCGGCAGCACCACGCCCGCGAGATTCAACGGATCGGCGCCGCTCACCGCGATGAGCTCGCCGGTCATGGCCTGGCGTCGCGTATCGCGCAATGCCTTCACCGCCTCGGGGGTCGCGAACTGCTCGCCGGATACGCCGGCCACGAAACGCCCGCCGCGGATGTCGCCGCGCGCCTCGAGCCTGCGCAGCGCGTGCAGAAGGTCGCGCCACGGCGGCAGCCACGCGGCCTCGCGCTGCAGCATCTTCCAGAACACGACGCCGTAGCGGCGCAGCAGCGCGTGCACGATCGGCTCCACGGCGTTGTCGTCGGCGACGTGCTGCGCGCTGGCCGCGGCGACGCAACGACCAGCGGCCTGCATCCTCGATGCCGAACATCGCGCGTCGATGGCCCCGCCGCCCACCGAACGGCTTGCGCTTCTCCGACGGCGTCAGCAGCGCACGCAGGCCGGCGAAGCTGTCGGACGTGACGAGGCCCGATGCGACGAGCTCGCCGAGCGCTTCCTCGACTTCCGTGCGCAGCATGCGCGTCGCGTCGACGATCTCGTCGAAGAACGACGCGCCGTGGGCGTCGAGGAAATCCGCGATGCGCTGCGCCTTCGCGTTCATGGTGATCGCTTCGGTTTCCGGGCGCGCAAGCCGATTCCAGATCGGCGCGGCTCTTCGCGGCAACAAGGCGATGGGTGACGTGCGAATGGGGCCGCCGCTCCCTGTGCTCCCCGGAGGCGTGAGGCGCGTCCACACTGCGCGGCCCGACAGGCAGAGATCGTCGAGCCACGTGAAATCGTATTCGTTGAGTCGCGCCGGCAGGATCTCGGACTCCCACGCCGCGGCGGGCGCTTCGAATCCTTGCAGCTGCGTGATGACGGCATCGAGCGCGTCAGGGCCCTCGCGCCGCTCGGCCGGCACGAGATGCTGCCAGCGCAGGAGAAAGCGCATGAAGTCCTGGGTCGCGACCGGCTCGATCTCCTCGCGCAACCGCTTGACGGTGTAGCGATGGATGCGTGCGAGGAGGCCGCGGTCGCACCATTCGGTCTCGCCTTCTCCCGGCGTGAAGTGCCCGCTCATGGCGATGCCTTGCGACGCGAGCTTCGCCAGTGCCGCATCGACATCGGCATGCGCAACGCCGAGCGCTGCCGCGAGCGCGCGCAACGGTGATCGGGCCGGCGCCGCCGAGACGTGCGCGCACGAGATCGACGATCGCGTCGCCGCGCTCGATCGACTTCGCGTACTCGGGAGGGATCGATATGCGCGGCTTGACGAGCGCCGAGGGGTGCACGGCGAGCGCATGCGGCAGCCGCTCGGCCGCGACGAGCCAGCGCAGCGACGGTGCGACGTCGATCCATGTCGCGCGCTTGTCCTTGACGAGCCTGTCGGCGAGCACGCCCCATCCCGCGCCGCGCGCGATGTCAGCGTCGACGAGGAAGCCCTGGCCCACCAGCGCGTCGTGCAATTCGTCCGCGTTGTCGGCCGCGGGCCACGCTTCCTCGTGCACGCGCTCGATCGCTGCGAGGTCGAGCTTGCCCAGGTCCGACGCCGTTTCCGGATCGAGCCAGCGCCGTGCCATCACCGCTTGCGTGCGCCGCTCCTCGAGGGGCGCGTCGTCGAGATACGCGTAGGGCTTGGCGGTCAGCACCTCGAGCGCGAGGGGGGAGGGCGTCGGCATGTCGCGCGCGACGATCTCGATGGCGCCCGACTCGATGCCGCGCAGCACCGCAATGAGCCCGTCGATATCCATCGCCTCGTGCAGGCAATCGTCGATCACCTGGCGCACGAGCGGGTGGTCGGGGATCTCGCGGTCGCCGACGATGTTGTCCCCACACGCCGCCTGGTCGGGAAACACCGACGCCATGAGGTCGTCCGCGCGCATGCGCTGGAGGGGCGCTGCGATCTTGCGGCCGCCACGAAAGCGCGGCAGTGCGAGCGAGATGTTGGCGATCCACCGCCAGCGCGCCGCGAACATCGGTGCCGCGAGCATCGCCTGCACCAGCACGTCGCGCACGGAGTTCGAGTGGAGGTATCGCGCGACGCTCGCGAGATCGAAGCTGTGCGACGTCGACAGCGACAGCACGATCGCATCTTCCGTCGCCGCCGCCTGCAGCTCGAAGTTGAACTTGAGGCAGAAGCGCTTGCGCAGGGCGAGGCCCCACGCCCGGTTGATGCGGCTGCCGAACGGCGAGTGGATGACGAGCTGCATCCCGCCGCTCTCGTCGAAGAAGCGCTCGAAGACGATGGTCTGGTGCGTGGGCAGGGCGCCGAGCGCCGCCTTCGCACTCTTCAGGTAATCGCCCAGTTGCGCGACGGCAGGCGACACGACGCCCGCATCCGGCAGATGCGCGACCGCGTCGTTGCCGACGTCCTCGCGCAGCCGCGAGACCGCGAGCGACAGCTCGTTCGTGCGCCCCGGCGCCTCGCCGAGCCAGAACGGAATGGTGGGCGCCTGGCCCTGCGGCGTCCTCCACGCGTACGCGTCCTGCCTCGACGCGGCGGATCTTGTACGACGTGTTGCCGAGCTGGAACACGTCGCCCGCGAGGCTCTCGACGGCGAAGTCCTCGTTGACCGTGCCCACCTTCTGGCCCGCGGGCTCGAGCACGACGTCGTAGTCGGCATTGTCGGGGATCGCGCCGCCGGAGGTGAGCGCGGTGAGCCGCGCGCCCTTGCGGCCGCGCAGCACGCCGTTCACGGCGTCGCGGTGAAGATAGGCGGCGCGCTGTCCGCGGCTCGTGTCGAAGCCGTCGGAGAGCATGCGCACGATCTCCGTGAATTCGCTGCGCGCAAGATCGCGATACGGATACGCGAGGCGAACGAGGTCGAACAGCGCGTCCTCGCTCCACTCGCGCGCGCCGACTTCGGCGACGACCTGCTGCGAGAGCACGTCGAGCGGCTTGCGCGGAATGTGGAGGCGGTCGAGCTCGCCGCGCTTCACGGCGTCCAGGAGCGCCGCGCATTCCACGAGCTCGTCGCGCGACAGCGGGAAGATGCGGGCCTTGGGCGTGCCGCCGACCTGGTGGCTCGCGCGTCCTGCGCGTTGCAGGAACGTCGCGATCGAGCGTGGCGAGCCCAGCTGGCACACGAGGTCCACGTCGCCGATGTCGATGCCGAGCTCGAGCGACGCAGTCGCGCACAGGATCTTGAGCTCGCCGTTCTTGAGGCGCTGCTCGGCCTTGTGCCGAAGCTCCTTCGACATGCTGCCGTGGTGCGACATCACCTGGTCCGACCCCAGGAGCTCGGTCAGGTGGCGCGCCGCTCGCTCGGCCATGCGGCGCGTGTTCACGAAGACGAGCGTGGTGCGGTGCGACGCCGCGAGGTCGGCGATGCGCTGGTACACCTCGGCCCACACGTCGTGCGACATCACCGCCTCCAGCGGCGAGGCGGGCAGCTCGATCGCGAGGTCGCGCTCGCGCACGTGACCGACGTCGACGATCTCGCACGACCCGTTCGTTCCCACGAGGAATTGCGCGATCTCGTCGATCGGCTTCTGCGTGGCCGACAAGCCGATGCGCACGGGCGGCTTCTGCGTCAGCGCATCGAGTCGCGCGAGCGACAGCGCGAGATGGCTGCCGCGCTTGTTGCCGGCAATCGCGTGGATCTCGTCGACGATCACGGAACGCGTCGTCGACAGCATCGCGCGCCCCGACGCCGAGCCCAGCAGCACGTACAGCGACTCGGGGGTCGTCACGAGGATGTGCGGCGGTCGCCTGCGCATACCGGCGCGCGCCGTCTGCGGCGTGTCGCCCGTGCGCACGAGCGTGCGGATGGCGACCTCGCCGCTGCCCATCTGCGCGAGCTCGTCGCGAATGCCGGCGAGCGGCGCTGCGAGGTTTCGCTCGATGTCGTTGGACAACGCCTTCAGCGGCGATACGTAGACGACCTGCGTCTCGTCGGCCAGCGTTCCGTTGAGCGCCTGGCCAACGAGATCGTCGATGGAAGCGAGGAACGCCGCGAGGGTCTTGCCCGAGCCCGTGGGCGCAGCGACGAGAACGTTGCGTCCCGCCTGGATCTGCGGCCAGGCGGCGAGCTGCGGCGGCGTCGGCGCGGCGAAGCTCGACGCGAACCATCGCTCGACGGCGGGATGAAAGCGGTGGGAGGACATCGAAGAACTAGGTGGGGGCGGAGGGGCCGAATGAAAAGGCTAGCACGGCCAACGCCGCCACGGACGTTCTCACGCCGGCGCGCACAGCGCGACGCGATCGGGGCCGTCGCCCTCGGCAATCCATCCGCCGCTCACCATCGCGTCGCGCAACGCTGCCTCGGTCATGTAGCGATGGTTTGCGTCGCTGCGATTCGAGAATACGCGATACACAGGAACGGTGCCCGCCGGGCAAGCGCCGGCCGCCGGCATGAACATCGCCATGAACTGGCCCGACTCGAGCGTGAAGTCGGGATGCGCGGCCATGGTGTCCCTGCACTCGGTTGGGCCGCGGCCGAAGAAGTGCGAGTCGCCCTTTGCAGGCTCGATGTAGATGCGGCAGATGTCGGTCGTTGCTGGCTGCGGCGTCGCGAACGCCTTGAATGTCTTGCCGGTACGCGTCCATCCCTTGGTGATCACGGCTTCGTCGAGCTGCGCGATCTCCGCTGCCACGAACGTGATGAAGTAGTGGTCGAGCGACGCGTTGTAATACTCGACGACCGTCACGGTTGCCGGAGCGATCGGACCCGCCACCGCGGGATCGATCACGGTCACGGGATACTGGATCGATGACGGCACGTTCGCGCCGCCGATGCCGCTCACGGTGACGAGGTACGTCGAGTCCGTCGCCGGTTTTGCGTAGTCGAACCCGATCGGGCTGAACACGATGGTGTTGTCGCCATAGCCGGTCGCGATCGGCAGTACGTCGAGCGGGACCGGGCCGGTAGGACCGCTCATCGTGACCGTCGCATTCGCGAAGTCGGCGCCGGGATACGACAGCGACCAGCGATTGGAGCTGACCGGAAGATTCTGGTACGGCACCCATCCGGCCGGCGGCCATGCGACGCCATACGGCGTGGCAGGCCGCGGGCCTTGCGGACCGAACACGTAAAGGGCGTTGCTGCCGGCGCGCGGGAGCGACTGCGCGGTCGCCGGCACGTCGCCCGTCGCCATGGCGGCACGCGGCGGGAACAACAGCCATCGCCGATGACCGACCGCGGCGTTGGACGATCCGAAGTCGTCGATGTATCCGTCGATGGCCTGGACGCCCGTGAAGCCGAGTGCGAGGTTCGAGCTGCCGGCGCCGGCGGCGCCGTCCGTCGAGTAGCACGACCACGAAGGCGGCGGTGCATGCGATAGCCCGCCCTGTGCAGCCATCATGAGCGCCGCCGCCTGCACTTGCGTCGTCGCCGTTCCCTGCAGCAACGAGACGGGAGGAAGGCCGGCGAGTGCCCGGAAATAATTGATGCGGTCGATGACCGCCAGCTGATGCAGGACGTTGGTGGCGCCGGGATTGCATCCGGCGATCGATCCCGTCCATTGCAGGGTGACCGCGAAGCCCGGCAGGTATGCGGTGTCGTAGAGCGCGGCCACGGCTTCGCGCGTCAACGCGGCCTTGGGACGTGCGGCCCACTCGCCTGCGTCCTGCGGCTCGAAGCGAAGCGGCGCGTCGTCCAGCTGAAGCTGTGCAGTCGCGAGCCCGCAAGCGAACGTGACGACCGCGGCGACGCACGCCCGCGCGACGCCTGCCCGCATCGCGGCGATGACCTGCACCATGGAACCTCCTAGCCGGTTTTCTTCGGGTACTGGACGAGCGTCGCGGCGCGGCGCTCGTGGGCATCGCGACGCGACAACGCCCGCGCCTGCTGGTGCGTCACGAGCAGGTAGTGGCGCTGCGACGCGATCGCATCGTGCACGTGCCAGCACGACTCGGCGTTAGTGACCCACAAGACGGGGTCGAAGTTCCGCAAGTCCAGCGTGCGCGAATACGCGCGCAGCGTCTTCCGGCCATGGTTGTCGAAGAACTCGTGGAAGTACGACATCGCGAGCTCGCGCAGCGACGCGTAGACGGGCTCGCGATAGCGCAGCCACGCGCCGTTGCTCTTCGACAACGCGCCCCAGCGACCGCGCCGTCGAAAGAGTGCGAGGACGTGCGGGTTGTCGTGCGGCGCGCAGTCGAGATGCATCACCAGCGCAGGCTCGCCGTGGATCGCCAGCGCGCACGCAGCGACGAGCGCGCCTTCGATGCAGTGCGCCACGCGGTGATGCAGCACGTTGCGCACCGAGTGGACGGTGTCGCCGTCCGGCTCGTGATTGGCGGGAATCGCGTTGATGAACGCCTGGATGCGCTCGGGCGTGGTCAGCCGCGCGAGCGTCGCGTGCTCGCGTGCCGTGAGGCCCAGTCGATCCATCCTACCCGAGCTGCGCCCGCAAGGCCTGCAGCTCCGCCTCCAGGGACTCGATGCGCTCCGCGAACGACAGCACGACGCTCACGCCGTGCGGATCGAGGTCGAAGTCGCGGCGCAGCCGCGACGCGTGACGCGCGACGACGAGCCAGCGCGACTCGAACGTCCATGTGGGGGCCGACGGATCGCGGGGAACCAGCGCGCCGTATTGCACGAGCTCCGTCACCTCGTCTTCCGTGAGTCCCGATGCGGTGACGAGCTGCGTCCACGTCACTTCCGTGACGGTGTCGAAGCGTACTGCGTCCTGTATCGGCGTGATCATCGCGACGCCTCCTTGACGAAGTGCGCGCGGGCATCGAAATTCGACGAGTCCGCGAGCTGCCGGTAGAGATCCTTCTGCGCGTCGTCGACGACGCTCGGCACCTCGATGCGCACGAGCGCATACAGGTGGCCCGCGCCGGCGGCTCCGCGCGTCATGCCGCGGCCCGACAAGCGCAATTGCTGGCCCGCACGCGTTCCCGCGGGCACCTTGAGCGTGACGGTGCCGGCCGGCGTGGGCAGCTCGACGCTGGTGCCGAGCACCGCTTCCCAGGGCGCGAGCGGCAGGTCGATGTAGAGGTCGCTTCCGGACACCCGATACAGAGGATGATCGGCGACCTCGATGTCGAGGTACAGATCGCCGTCGGGCCCGCCGTTGGCGCCCTTGCCGCCCTTGCCGGGGACGCGCAGCTTCTCGCCGTTCGTGACGCCGCGCGGAATGCGCGTGCGCACGCGGTGCGGGACACGGCGCACGCCGCCGTCCGGATCCCATTCCAGCGCCGACAGCTCGAGGTCGACTTCCGTGCCGTGGAACGCCTGGTCGAACGAGATGCGGACCACGGCTTCGTAGTCGCTTCCCGGCATCGGCCGGTTTGCGCGCGGCCCGCCGCCCGCTCTTCCACGCGCGCCTGCAAGTCCGGCGAAGAGATCCGACAGGTCGATGTCTTCGAACGCGCCGCTGTTGAAGCCGCTGCCGCCGCCGGGGGCGTACTGCTGCCCCCAATCGGGCGGCGGGCGAAACTCCTGGCCCTCGCGGTACGTGCCGAGCTGGTCGTACGCCGCGCGCTTCTCCGCGTCCTTGAGCGTCTCGTACGCCTCGGACACTTCCTTGAATTTCTCCTCGGCGTCCTTCTCTTTCGAGACGTCCGGGTGAAACTTGCGCGCAAGCTTGCGGTACGCGGTCTTGATCTCGTCTCCGCTCGCCTCGCGCTTGACACCCAGGATGCCGTAGTAGTCCTTGTATTTCATCGCTGTTCCAGGGTTCCGTCCTCACATTATTGCAAAGCCCGCCCGGTTCCGTTCGTTTATCATCCCGCTGTTCGAACGCCACGTTGAGGAGCGAATCCATGACGCAACGCAAGACGATTGCCGTCGTCGGCGCCACCGGGGCGCAGGGCGGCGGCCTGGTCCGCGCCATCCTTGCCGATCCGCAAGGCGGCTTCGCGGCACGCGCCATCACCCGCGACGTCAATTCCGACAAGGCGAAGGCGCTCGCAAACCTGGGCGCGGAAGTGGTCGCCGCCGACGTCGACGACGAACAGAGCCTCGCCCGTGCATTCGATGGCGCGTACGGCGCGTTCTGCGTGACGTTCTACTGGGCGCACTTCAAGCCCGAGCTCGAGCTTGCGGAGGCGCGCAACATGGCCAACGCGGCGAAGGCCGCACGCCTGTCGCACGTCATATGGTCCACGCTCGAGGACACGCGCACCATCGTCCCGCCCGACTCGATGCCCACGCTCATGGGGAAATATAAGGTTCCCCACTTCGATGCCAAGGGCGAATCCGACCAATTTTTCCGCGACGCGGGCGTGCCGACCACGTTCCTCTACGCGTCCTACTACTGGGACAACCTCATCTACTTCGGCGCCGGTCCGGCGAAGGGTCCGGACGGCAACGTGTACTTCACGCTGCCCACCGCCGACGAGAAAATGGCCGGCATCGCGGCGGAAGACATCGGCCGCGTCGCGTACGGCATCTTCAAGGGCGGTACCAAGTACTTCGGGCAGAAGATCGGGGCGGCGGGCGAGCACCTGACCGGCGCTGCGATGGCGGCAAAGCTCTCGAGCGCGCTCGGCAAGGACATCCGCCACAACGCAATGACGCCCGAGGCGTACCGTGCGCTGGGATTTCCCGGCGCGGACGATCTCGGCAACATGTTCCAGCTCTACCGCGACTATGCAGGCCGGCTCAACAGCCTGCGCGACGTCGCGCGGTCCCGCGAGCTCAACCCTTCGCTCATGTCGTTCGACGACTGGCTCGCCAAGTACAAGGACCGCATTCCAATCGCGTAACGGAGGGCAGGTGAAACGATTCGCCGTGGTGTTGTGCGCGATTGTCTTCGCGAGCGCTGCCGCAGCCCAGCAGGAGCCCGATCACGAGATCCACGAGGCGCTGCGCGGCATGCTGAAGGAGATCGTCGCTGCCATCAACACCGGCCAGTACGACAGGATGCTGCCGCACCTTGCCGAGAACGTCGAGGCGACGAGCCTCACGCAGGAAGTCATGAGCAGCCGCGCCGACGTCTCGAAATACTTCAAGGAGTGGTTCGGGCCCAAGTCGTACATGAAGCGGATGGAGATGAAGCTCGACGCGGACAAGCTCACGGAGCTGTCACCCGACAAGAGCTGGGGGCTCGTGCGCGGCAAGGCGCTCGAGCATTACGAGGCGAACGACGGCGACGTCTTCGACTTCGTCACGCGATGGACCGCGGTGATGGTGCGCGGGGACGACGGGCAGTGGCGTTTGCGCGCGATCCACTTCGGCACCAACAACCTCGACAATCCGGTGCTCACCAAGGTCAAGAGCACGCTGATCCGCGACGGCATCGTCGGCGCGCTCGTGGCACTCGCCATCGGCCTCGGCCTCGGCTTCTTCATCGCGCGACGCAGGGCCTTCGCCACCGCAGGCCCGTCGACGGGCCGCCCCTAGGCGGGCGCCCTCCGGGGAGGCGCCGAAGGCGCTTCGGGGGATCGACCCTCGCACCATCCCGGCGCGCCCGCACCAAGCGCGCGCGCCGACCATCCGGCGGGTCGCATGCAACGCATTGAAAACATGCGTGCATGCGCATGGTTTGCTTCTTGCAATGTCCGTGCGCGATGGGAGCCGTCGATGACATGCGCGCCGCCCTGGTCGAAGCAGAGCCGGGGCCGGTGGCCATCGACCCGCGCACGACCGCGCTGATCCTCATCGACATGCAGCGCGACTTCCTCGAGCCCGGCGGGTTCGGGGAGACGCTCGGCAACGACGTGTCGCTGCTGGCCGCCGCGATCGAGCCTTGCCGCGCGGTGCTCGCGGCCGCGCGCCGCCTCCGCATGCTGGTGGTCCACACGCGAGAGGGCCATCGGCCGGATCTTTCCGATGCGCCGCGCGCGAAGGTCGAGCGCGGCGCGCCGTCGCTGCGCATCGGCGCGATGGGCCCGATGGGCCGCATCCTCGTGCGCGGCGAGCCGGGTCACGACATCATTCCCGCGCTGTCGCCGATCGACGGCGAGCCGGTCGTCGACAAGCCAGGCAAGGGCGCGTTCTTCGCGACCGACCTGCACGAGCTCCTGCGCAACCGGCACATCGACACGCTGATCGTCGGCGGCGTCACTACCGAGGTCTGCGTGCACACGACCGTGCGCGAAGCCAACGATCGCGGCTACCGCTGCGTCGTGCCCGGCGATTGCTGCGCGTCGTATTTCCCGGAGTTCCATGCCGCGGGCCTGGCGATGATCAAGGCACAGGGCGGAATCTTCGGCTGGGTCACCGATTCGCAGCGCCTGCTCGCTGCGTTGCCAACGATGGGAGCTTCTCGATGACGACGACCAAGCCCAAGCTGTGGACGCCCGGCGACTGGAACGCACTCTTCGGATTCGGCACCAACATCCTCGTCAACATGCTGGTGCTGACGGGACTGTTGCGCTTCGTGCTCAAGATGCCGGACGACCTCGTGTTCGGGCGCATCCTGCCTGCCGTCGGTCTCATGATGGCGCTCTCGACGACGTACTACGCGTGGCTCGCTTATCGCCTCGCGCTGAAGACGGGCCGGGACGACGTATGCGCGCTGCCGTCGGGCATCAGCGTGCCGCACATGTTCGTCGTCGTGTTCGTGATCATGCTGCCGATCAGCCTCAAGACCGGCGACCCGATCAAAGGATGGGAAGCGGGGCTCGTGTGGGTGTTCGTGCAGAGCTTCGTGCTCATGCTGGGCGGCTTCATCGCGCCCATCGTGCGCAGGATCACGCCGCGCGCGGCCCTGCTCGGCACGCTCGCCGGCGTTTCGATCGCGTTCATATCGATGCGGCCGGCCGAGGAGATGTTCATGACGCCGATCATCGGCATCGTGTGCTTCGCGATCATCCTCGCGAGCTGGTTCGGCGGCGTGCGCTACTGGCGGGGCATTCCGGCGGGGCTCGTCGCGATCGCGGCAGGCACCGCCATCGCGTGGGCCTCGACCGCATTCGGCGTGCCGATGGGAGGCATGAGCGTCGGCAACGTGACGCAGGCGTTCGCCAACTTCGGCTTCTCGCTCCCGCTACCCGCCGTGAGCCACTTGTTTTCCGGGTTCGAGTTCCTCGGGATCATTCTCGTCACCGCGATCCCGTTCGGCATCTACGATCTCGTCGAAGCGATGGACAACGTGGAGAGTGCGGCGGCGGCGGGCGACAGCTACCCGACGACGCGCGTCCTCACTGCCGACGGCGTCGTGAGCCTCGTCGGTTGCCTCATGGGCAACCCATTCATCAACGCGGTGTACATCGGGCATCCCGGCTGGAAATCCATGGGCGGACGCCTCGGCTACTCGGCGGCGACCGGCCTCATGGTCATCGTGCTCGCGTGGTTCGGGATCATCGCGCTCGTGTCGTCGCTGATCCCCGTCGTCGCGATCTCGCCGATCCTGCTCTACATCGGGATGCTGATCGGCGCGCAGGCCTTCCAGGAGTCGCCCAAGGCGCATGCGCCCGCCGTCGTGCTCGCGCTCACGCCGCACCTTGCCGCGTGGGGCAAGCTGATGATCGACAACGCCCTCGGCGCGGCGGGCACGACTGCAGCCGCGGTGGGCATCGACAAGCTCGCGCAGGTCGGCGTGCTGTACCAGGGCCTCGCCATCATGGGTGGCGGCGCGATCATCGGCGGCCTCGTGCTGGGCGCGATCGCGGCATTCGTCATCGACGGGGCAATGCGCAAGGCGGCAGGCTTCGCGCTGGCCGGAGCGGTCCTCACGTTCTTCGGCTTCATGCACGGCGAAGCGATCGGCGTCGCGCAGTCGCCTTTCGTGGCGGCGAGCTATCTCATCGTCGCGGGCGTGCTCTTCGCGTGCGCGAAGTCGACGGTGACCCAGCCGATGCGCGCGGGCGTCGCGCATGCGGCGGCAGACTGAGGCCGCACTACCGGAGACTCGCCACGTCCTCCCAGCGTCCGCTCGCGCTCGAGCGGATGCACGCCTCGATGAAGGCCATCGTGTGCGCGCCTTCCTCGATGCGCGGGTAAGGCAGCGACAACGGTGGCTCGCCGAGGTTGCGCGTCATGCGGTCCTGCGCCATCTCGGCGTAGATGTTGGCGAATGCCTCGCGCAGGCCCTCCGGATGCCCGCGCGGCGATCGGCCGAGCGCGAGGATCGCCGGCGGGAGGAAGGGATCGGCGCGCGTCACCACCTGCACCGGCTCGCCCTGCAGCGCGACGCGCAGGTACGAAGGATCGCGGTGCCACCACTCGAGCATGCCCTTGTCGCCGTACACGCGCAGGCGGATGTCGTTCTCGCCGCCGGCCGCCGCCTGGGTGACGGTGAACGTGCCGCGCGTGCCGTCGGTGAGCGCGATGAGGGCCGACACGTAGTCGACCACCTTGCGCCCGGGTAACAGCGTGCCTACGTCCGCCGTGACGCGGCCGATCTCGCGGCCCGTGACGAAGGATCCGAGGTGCTGCGCGTGGCAGCCGATGGCGCTCATCACCAGCGCAAGGCCGCTGCGCTCAGGGTCCAGGATCCATTTGAAGCGGTTGTTCTGCGGCGCGTCCTCGACGCGCGTGGCCATGCCGCTCTGGATGTACTCGACCTGCACGAGGCGCAGCGCGCCGATCCTGCCGTCCTGCACGAGCTGGCGCGCATACCTGACCATCGGGTAGGCGGTGTAGCCGTGCGCAATGGCGAAGACCCGGTTGCCCTTCGCGGTGCGCGCGACGAGATCGCGCGCTTGTGCTGCGTCGTGCGTGACCGGCTTGTCGCACAGCACGTCGAGACCCGCATCGAGCGCGGCTGCCGACACTGCGTAATGAGTATCGTTGGGGGTCATGATGGCGACCGCATCGATGCCGTCGGTTCGCGCGCGCTCGCCGGCGATCATCTCCTCGACCGTTCCGTAGCTGCGCTCCGCGGGGAAGCCGAGCGTTGCGCCTGCCGTGCGTGAGCGCGCAGGATCGCTCGAAAAGACCCCCGCCGTGCAGCGCCACCAGCCGTCGAGCTCGGCGGCGCTGCGGTGCATCTTGCCGATCCACGAATCGGGGCCGCCGCCGACGATGCCGAGCCGCAAGGGCCGACCGAAACGTTGCCTGAGTTCGCTCATGAGCGCCTGTCCGGTAAATCGAAAATCGTAGCACGCGCCTTGCGCGGCGATGTTGGCGCCGTTGTGGCGCGCGGGCCCGAAACAGGGTCATACTCGCGCCGTAACGTCCACCTACAAAGGAGCGTGCCATGGCCACCCGGAATGCAAAATCCGCACGGAAGACGTCGGCGAAGAAGACCGCCCGCAAGCGCGCCCCTGCGCGCAAGACGGAGTCCGCGGCGCAGCGCTTGGAGGCTCCGTTCCCGCCGATGTTCGACGCCAGGCAAATGTCCGGCGTGGACTTCGGGAAGATGGCGAAGATGATGACGCCCGATCAGGCGATCGAGCTCTACAAGGCGAACGCGAGGATGGCGCTCGACGTCATCAACGCGGCGATCGAGAACACGAGCAAGCTGCGCCGCCTGCAGTTCGAGGGCGAGGAAGAGTCGCGCGCGATGGGGCGCAAGGCCGCGAAGCGCGCGGCGGAGGCGGGCACGCCCGACGAGATGATGGCAGCCGGGCAAACCGCCTCGCAGGAAGCGGTCGAGCACGCGATGCGCTATTGGGGGCAGATGTTCGAGCTCATCTCCGAGATGCAGAAGCGCCTGTGGGTCATCATGGAAGAGCAGATGTCCGGCGTGCCGGGCGTCAAGGAAGCGAAGGCCGCGATGTCGATGATGCCGGACCTGCGCGGCGCGCAGAACGTCATCAAGGCGATGCAGGGCGTGGTCGGCGCAGGCGGCAATGCCTTCGAGTCGATGCAGAAGGTGATGGGCGACTTCAGCAGGATGATGCCGGGGATGAAGCGGTAAGGCGGGTGCAACAGGGCTGGGCGTGCGCCCAGCCCTCAATCACATATCGGCTTTCCCGTAAGTGCGGACGACGAGCACGGCCCTGCCGTGACCGTCTTGACCCATGGACGCGCCGGATCCCGCGCCCGTGACTGGCAGCGTTCCGCTCACCAGGAACGTGGACGTCGCTGCCAACAGCAATGCTGCAAACACCAGACGGCCTTTCTTCATGGGACCTCCTTGAAGGCGGCGAGACGCCGCTCGGACGATTATCCGCGCGTCTGCGACGCCGGGTCAAATGCTCCGGCCCGGGGCAGCGACTGCACGACGAGCGTGATTGCGGCGGCGTGCACGAGCGCCAATCCAAGCATGACCAAGCTGCGAGCGGGCCATGCACCGAAGGACTCGAGGATGGCACTCGATTGCAGCGTCTGGTTCGCAATGAAGGCGAAGTTGGTGTGCAACGCGGAATTGACGAGCGACACCACCGTTATGTACGCCGCGCCCAATGCGCACCAGCGCCCATAGTCGGACCAGGTCGGCCGGTATCCGCGCACTATCAGGTCGTAGAAGCCGGTGAGCATGATGGCGGCGTGACGCAGCCAGAACACCCAGAAGGCGATGGAGGCGGGGCCGTCGCCGAGGTCCGGGAACAGCAGTGCGAAGGTGCTGAGGCCGACCCCGAAGTAAAGCGTCGTCGCGCGGGCCAGGCGTCCTCCCCGCAAGAGCGCGAGCGCGCAGGCAACGCTGCTGACGTCGCACACGTGCAGGGGAAGCCACGCGAAGGTCGCAAACCCGTGCCGCGCCTCGATTGCCTTCGAGACGACCAGGAGCGCAATGTTCGCGGCGGCCAGCGCGATCTCGAATCGGCGGCGACGACCCTGCACCCACGAGCGCTGGCCAACAGGAATCGCGATCGCCGCGATGACGACGACGATTGCGCCGAGCAACGACGAGAGCGCGGGAGCGGGCAAATCGTCGATCGTGGAGTGGTGGTGCCCGGGGCCGGAATCGAACCGGCAAGCCGTTACCGGCGAGGGATTTTAAGTCCCTTGTGTATACCAGTTTCACCACCCGGGCAGACGCGCATTATCGGACGAAAACGGTTTCGGATTGCGCCGGCTTGCCGACCCGCCCGAATCCTACGCATGCTGCAGTGACCGATGGCAGCGTGGCCGGAACCGTCGGCGGCGCCGCCGTGGGCGGCGTCATCGGCAACCAGACCAGCCGCTAGAAGACGCTCTATCCGACCCGCCACGCGCCGACCGTGTGCACGCACGCGTCGGCATCGATGAAGCGGGGCGTCGCACTTTTCACGAAGGACGTTCCCGGCAAGACCTTGTCGAGGACGTCCTTCGCCGCATCCGGCGCGCAATCCACGTAATCGATCACACCGCGGGCGACGCGCAGGTAGATGCGCCCCGTGCGCTGCTCGGCGAAATTCACCTCGCGGATCTCGGCGAGGCAGCGGCGCAGGAAGCCGGCGTTGCGCACGACGTCGAGGTCGCCCGCATCGCGATAGAGCATGCTTGCGTCCTGCGCGTCCACGTCGATGCGGCGGTATCGCTCGATGTCGATGAGGCATTGCACGTCGAGGATGTTCATCACGTCGTTCCAGCCGAACGCCGACGTGCGCGGCGGCGCGCCACGCGTCACCGTGTTGTCGAGAAACTCGAAGTGGACGCGCTTGTCCGCCCTGCGGATCCACGTGAAGAACAGTTCGGCCATGCCCGAATACGCCTCGACGGCGTGCGCGAGCGTGTCGTCGACCGCTTTGTAGCGGCCGACGTCGAGCCCGCGGTTCCATGCGCGCTCCACGAGCGCGGCCGGGGGCGTGACGAGGAAGAAGAGGTACACGATCTGCCCGAAGCGCGTGAGGAGGTTGCTCCCCGCTTCCTCCGAATCGGGCGCGAAGCTGTCGAAGCGAAAGCGGTCGATCAGCAGGTGGGACATCTCGCCACGCTGCGCCTTGCGCGCCATGTACCGGTCGAGCTTCTGGTCCACGATGGCGAGCTCGTCGCCCGTGAACGCGCCCGCGTACTTGTAGGCATCGCCCAGGCTGCCGTAATCGAGGAGCTGCTTGCGCCAGATGTCCGGGCTGATGAGCGCGAACTCCGCCCAATCGACGCCGATGCGTCCGGCGAGCTGCTTTTGCAGCGGCCGCATCGTGCTCTTGCCCGCGGCCGACGGTCCCTTCGTGTTCATCACGACGGGGCGCTCCTGCCGGCGAAGCACGCGGTAACCCTCGCGGTTCACCGCCGCTGCGATCATCGGCTCGATCGTCGCGCCGACGGCGGCGCTTCCCCACTCGTTCGCAGCGAGGTCGGCGGCGACGCGCGCGACGAGGCCACGGTCGGCCCACACGCGCTCGTGCCGGACGACCAGTGCCGCGACCAGCCGCGACAGCGCGCGCAGCGCGGCACGCTCGGCGCCCTCGGCGTTGCGCGCACGGGCGTCCCACTCGACGATGAGCTCGCGGTCCGACGGAGGCGGCGGTGGCGCAGCCTCGGCGCGAGCACCGCGAAGTCGCGCGAGCCATCCTGTGGGCGGGGCCGGCGCATCGGGCGGTTTCGCGTACAGGCGGTCGAGCTCGCGCGACACCGTCTCGCCGATCGCTTCGCGGGCGCGCAGATAGGCGTCGCGGATCGCATCCATCCGCGGCGCGACGTCGCGCTCGAGGATGGTGCTCGTGATGGCGCGAAAGTTGATGCCGAGGTCCTCGATGCGCGTGCCGTCCGGCACCGAGATATCGGCGGTGACCCGCACGAGCAGCTCGTGCAGCGCGAGCCGCTCGGGGCGCAAGGCGACGATGTCGCGCAACGGCAGCCCGGTGACGTCGGCAATCTCGCGTACGTCGCGAAGCGGCGTGCGCGCATGCGCCGTCCGATGCAGCGTGGCGAGCGGCAGCAGTGCATCCGGTATTTCGGACGTGATGCCGGGGTTCCAGGGACCGAATTCCGAGGCCATGCGATTTTGTCCGACGTGGTGTTCCGGCTTCGTCCGAGCGCCGGATCGACGCCGGCCGCGGTACGGTTGGAATCTAAAACGAAAGGATGCAGCATGGCCACCCCATCCGAACGGCCGGTTGTTCAAAACCCGGGCGACCAGGAGCCGAAGCCGCCGTTCCCGAAGCAGCACCAGGACTCGCCGGGTCTCGAGTCGAAGCTCGACCCGCGTCCCCGCTATCATGCCGATGCCTACAAGGCGGCCGGCAAGCTGGAAGGCAAGTGCGCGCTGATCACCGGCGGCGACTCCGGCATCGGACGTGCAGTCGCGGTGTTGTTCGCCCGTGAAGGCGCCGACGTCGCCATCAATTTCCTGCCGCAGGAGCAAAGCGACGCCGAGGAGACGCGCGATGCGGTCGAGGCCGAGGGCCGCCACTGCGTGCTGATCCCGGGCGATCTCACCAACGCCGACTTCTGTCGCTCGCTCGTCGACCGCGCCGTCGACGAGCTCGGCAAGCTCGACATCCTCGTGTCGAACGCGGCGCACCAGAACCGCAAGGACACGCTCGCCGAATTGACCGACGAGGAGATGGCCACGACGTTCGAGACCAACGTGTACGCGTGCATCCGCCTCGCGCGCTCGTCGCTCGAGCACATGCAACGCGGCGGCGTGATCCTCATCACGAGCTCCGAGACCGGGCTCCTCGGCTCCGAGAAGCTGCCGGATTACTCCGCAACCAAGGGCGCGCTCAACGCGTTCACCAAGACGCTCGCGATGAACGTGATCGACAAGGGCATCCGCGTCAATGCGGTGGCGCCGGGCCCCGTGTGGACGCCGCTCAATCCGTCGGATGCGGGAGCCGACAAGGAGAAGGTCGCGAACTTCGGCAAGGACAGCCCGATGAAGCGGCCGGCCCAGCCCGAAGAGCTCGCGCCCGCGTACGTGTTCCTCGCCTCGAACGCGGACTCGTCGTACATCACGGGAACCATCCTGCAGGTGATGGGCGGGGAGACCAGCGGCGGATGAGGATCTGTCCCGTCGACCTGGGCCTTTGCGCGCGCGCCGACTGCGGCGGACGCCATTGCGCGCTGGCCGAGACCGCGCATCTCACCATCTGCTGGGAGTGCGGCGAGATCGTCGATCGGCATGGCGTCGTCGCCGGCACGTGCATCGCGTGCATGACGATACCCGTCGCCGCGAACAACCCGGAGGCCTGACGCATATGGCACGCGCACTGTGGAAAGGAGCGATCTCGTTCGGTCTCGTCAACATTCCCGTCGAGATGTACGGCGCCGAGGACAGGAAGTCGTTCAGCTTCTCGATGCTCGACAAGAAGGACCTCGCGCCGGTCGGCTACAAGCGCTACAACAAGTCGACGGGCAAGGAAGTGGCGTGGGGCGACATCGTGAAAGGCTACGAGTACAGCAAGGGCGAGTACGTCGTCCTGTCCGACGAGGACTTCAAGCAGGCCAACGTCAAGGCGACGCAGACCATCGACATCCGCGCATTCGTCGATGCCGACGAGATTCCGCTCGAGTACTACGAGACGCCGTACTACCTGGCGCCGGCGCAGCGCGGCGGCAAGGTGTACGCGCTGTTGCGCGAGACGCTGGTCGAGACGGGCCGCGTCGCGGTGGCCGAAGTGGTGCTGCGCACGACGCCGCATCTCGGCGTCGTGTACCCCAACGGCAAGGCGCTGATGTTCAACACGCTGCGCTACCAGGACGAGCTGCGCGACGCGAGCGGCATCGAGCTGCCGCCCGAGGGCCTCAAGAGCGCCGGCGTCACCGCCAAGGAAGTGCAGCTCGCGAAGCGGCTGGTCGACGACATGACCGAGAAGTGGGACCCGTCGCAGTACAAGAACACGTACCACGACGACCTCATGGCGCGCATCGAGGAGAAGGTCAAGGCGGGGCAGGCGACCGAGATCACGAAGCCGTCGAAGGAAGGGACCCGCAAGTCCGCACAGGTCATCGACCTCGCCGAGCTCCTGAAGCAGAGCCTTGGCGGAACAACCGCGAAGAAATCGGTCAAGCGCGCCGCGGCGTCGGCCAAGCGCAAGCGCGCATGACGGGGACAGCCCTGTAATAGGGACGCACCCGCGATTTCAGATGTGCTTACAGACATGGCACTCGACACCTATTGGGCGAAGCGTGACTTCGGGCTCACCCCCGAGCCGCGCGGCAAGGCGAGCAAGCGCAAGTCGCAGGGATGGTCGTTCGTCATCCAGAAGCACGCGGCCAGTCACCTGCATTACGACTTCCGCCTCGAGCTCGACGGCGTGCTCCTGAGCTGGGCCGTCCCCAAGGGGCCGAGCCTCGATCCCGCGGACAAGCGCCTCGCGATGCAGACCGAGGATCATCCGATCGAGTACGGCGATTTCGAGGGCATCATCCCGAAGGGCGAGTACGGCGGCGGAACGGTCATGCTGTGGGACCGCGGCACGTGGACGCCGGTCGGCGATCCGCACGAGGGTCTCAAGAAAGGGCCGCCTCAAGTTCACGCTCGATGGCGAGAAGCTGTCGGGCGGGTGGAACCTCGTGCGCACGCGCGGCCGCAACGGCGACAAGGCGACGGCCGCGCGTGGCTCCTGATCAAGGAGCGCGACGCCGATGCCACGAGCAGCGCATCGATCGTCGAGCAAGCGCCGGACAGCGTGGCGACCGGCCGCAACCTCGACGACATCGCGCACGCGAAGGAACGCGTGTGGCGCTCCGGCAAATCGGTCAAGGAAAACGTGAAGGCGGGCGCCGTCGCCCCCTCGAAGGCCAGGTCCGCGATCCCGGAAGGCGCCGCGAAAGCGGCGCTGCCCGACTACGTGCCGCCCATGCTCACGACGCTCGTGAGCGAGCCTCCGGCGAGGCGACGACTGGATCCACGAGATCAAGTACGACGGCTACCGCCTCGTCGCGCGCATCGAGCGCGGCAAGGCGCGTCTCTTCTCGCGCAACGAGAAGGAATGGACCGCGTCGTTCCCCGAAGTCGCGCGCGACCTCGCAGCGCTTCCCGTGCAAGCCGCGTGGATCGACGGCGAGGTCGTGGTGCTCGACGAGTCGGGCCGCTCGAGCTTCCAGGCGCTGCAGAACGCGCTGTCGAACCCGAAAGCTGCGGGTCTCGCGTTCTTCGCCTTCGACGTGATGTACCTCGACGGCTACGACCTGCGCGGCGTCAAGCTTGACGGAGCGCAAGCGCGTGCTGCGCGAGCTCGCCGCCGAGGCGTCCGGCGTCGTGCACGTGGGTCCGGAGCTTGCGGGTTCCGGCGCCGACTACTTCGCGCAGGCCTGCAAGCTCGGCCTCGAAGGCATCATCGCCAAGCGCGCCGACTCGACGTACGCGGGCGGGCTGCGCACGCGCGACTGGCAGAAGATCAAGTGCATCCAGCGCCAGGAAATGGTGATCGGCGGCTACACCGAGCCGCAGGGCTCGCGCAAGGGCTTCGGCGCGCTTGCTGCTCGGTTACCATGAGGACGGCAAGCTGCGCTACGCCGGCAAGGTGGGGACGGGCTTCGACGACGCGATGCTGCGCAAGCTCACGCCGGAGCTCGTCAAGCGTGAGATCGACAAGCCCGCGTTCGCCGATCCGCCACGCGGCTATGAAGCGAAGGGTGCGCATTGGATCCGACCGGACCTCGTCGCGGAGATCGCATTCACGGAATGGAGCCGCGACGGCGCATTGCGCCATCCGTCGTTCCAGGGCCTGCGCCCGGACAAGAAGGCCGCTGAAGTGGTGCGCGAGCGTCCCGTCGACAAGCCCTGCCGCGAAGAAACGCGGCGAAGGCGCCGGCAGCCAAGCGCGTCGCGACGCGCAAGAGCGACGAGCGTATCGAGATCGCGGGTGTCGCGATCTCGCATCCCGGACAAGCCTTACTTCCCCGAAGCGAACATCACCAAAGGCGACCTCGCGCAGTACTACGCCGACGTCGCGCCGTACCTGCTGCCGCACATCGCCAATCGACCGCTGAGCCTCGTCCGCTGTCCCGACGGCTGGCAAGGGCAGTGCTTCTACCAGAAGAACGCCGACAAGGCCGTCAACCCGGCGGTCAGCCGCATTCCCGTGCCCGAGAGCGGCGGCGGCACGGCCACCTACATGGGGGCCAGCACGCCGACGGCGCTCGCGGCCCTCGTGCAATGGGGCGTGATCGAGATGCACCCGTGGGGATCGCGCGCGCCGCGCCTCGAACGCCCCGACCGCCTGATCTTCGACTTCGATCCGGACCCCGAGCTTCCGTTCAGCGAGCTTCAGACGGCCGTCACGCTCCTGCGCACGTTGCTCGACGAGATGAAGCTCGTCGGCTTCCTCAAGACCACGGGCGGCAAGGGCCTGCACGTCGTGCTGCCGATTCGCGCGACGCTCGACTGGGACGAGGCCAAGGACTTCACGCGATCGGTCGCCGAGTTCATGGTTCGCACGTTTCCGGACAGGTTCGTCGCGACCATCACGAAGTCCAAGCGCAATGGGAAGATCCTCATCGACTATTTCCGCAACGCGCGGGAAGCCACGGCGGTTGCGCCGTACGTCGTGCGTTCGCGCGCGAATGCACCGGTCGCCACGCCCATCCACTGGAGCGAGCTCGACCAGGACCTGCGCAACGACCACTTCAACGTGAGCAACGTGCGCGAGCGCCTGGCGAAGATGAAGGACGACCCCTGGGCCGACTTCCTCGCCACGAAGCAGACGATCACGGCCGCGATGCGCAAGCGACTCGCCCGATAGTTTTCGCCCGAGCGCTGGCGGGCAGCGACGCAAGCGTATCCTCGTGCCGTGGCTTCCAACCCGCAACGCATCGCGTCGCTCGATCGACCGGCCGAATCGCCGACGCGCGCGGCGCCGCGCATCGACCTCTGGTTCGCGCGCCAGTCCGCAGCGCTCACCGCGAAGCCCGGCCTTGCGATCGCGCTTTCGCTGTTGCTCGTCGTCGTCGTCGGCATCAGCGACTACCTGACCGTCGCGCGCATCTCGGTGCTGTATGTGATGCCCGTCGCGCTCGCGACGTGGACGTGCGGTCATCGGTGGGCTGCCATCACGAGCCTCCTGTGCGTCGTCGTGTGGGCGGTCGCGTTCAGCCTGCAGAGCCATCCCCATTACGATCCGTATTTCCTGTGGGACTGCGCGGCGCTCGGTGTGACGCTGCTGCTCTTCGGCGAGCTCCTCGCGCGCCTTCGCGTCGCGCTGGCGCGCTCGGACGACCGCTTCGTGCGCGTGCTGAGCGGGCTGCATGCGGCGGTGTTCGTGAGCGACGAGAGTCACGTCCTGTTCGCCAACGAGTGGCTGGGCCGCATGCTCGACCGATCGCACGCGCCGCAAGCCGACGACATCGCCGCGCGCTTCCCGATCGCGGTGACGGGCACCGACGGTCTCGCCGACACGCCCGCGCACCTTCCGTTCAGCGGCTACGAAGTGCGCGATGCCGTCGACGGCCGCTGGTATCTCGCGCAGGCGGGCGCGATCACGTGGACGGACGGCCGGCGCGTGCGCCTCACGGTGCTGACCGACATCAGCGAGCAGAAGCGCGCTTCGGCGCTGCAGCGCGAGAACCAGGCCGCGCTTCACCATACGGCGCGCCTCGTCAATCTCGCGGAAGCGGGCACGACGCTGGCGCACGAGCTCAACCAGCCGCTGGTCGCGATCGTCGGTTACAACTCCGCATGCCTGCGCCTGCTCGACAGCGGCAACGCCGATCCCGCGGAGCTCGCCACGGCAATGGAGAAGTGCCGCGCGCAAGCGGTGCGCGCCGGCGACATCCTGCGTCGCATCCGCGAGCTCACGCGCAAGCGTTCGCTCACGCTCGCGCCGTGCGATTTCAATGCCATGGTGCAGAAGGTGCTCGCGTGGGTGCGCGACGAGCTCGATCGCGACGGCGTGCGCCTCACGTTTGCGCTGGAGCCTTCGCTGCCCAGCACGCAGGCCGACGCCATCCTCGTGGAGCAGGTGCTCCTCAACCTCGTCAACAACGCCGTGGATGCGATGCGCAGCACGCCGCCGGCGCAGCGGGAACTTCTCATCCAGACGGCGGCCGAACCACGCAACGCGGTATGCGTGACGGTTGCCGATCGCGGCGCAGGCATCGCACCCGAGCACGAGCCGCGCCTGTTCACGCCGTTCTTCACGACCAAGGAACGAGGGTTAGGACTAGGTTTGTCGATCTGCCGCTCGGTTCTCGAGATGCACGGCGGTCGGCTGTGGCACGATAACCGTCCAGGCGGCGGCACCGCCTTCCATTTCTCACTGCCCACGGGAGCACCATGAATCGCGAACCGACCATTTTCATTGTCGACGACGACGAAGCCGTCCGCGACTCGCTGTCGATGATGCTGCGCGCCGCGGGACGCAACGTCGAATCGTTCGCATCGGCGCAGGAATTCATCGATCGTCGGGGCGACGCGCGCATGGGATGCGTCGTGCTCGACCTGCGCATGCCGGGCATGAACGGTCTCGAGCTCCAGGAGTGGCTCGTCGAGCACAACGACACGCTGCCGATCGTGTTCCTCACGGGGCACGGCGACATCCCGATGGCCGTGCGCACCATCAAGCGCGGCGCATGGGACTTCCTGCAAAAGCCGGTGGACGACACGCAGCTGCTCACGGCCATCGACGCTGCGATGTCCGGCGAAGTCTCGGACGATTCTCCGTCGCGCACGCTTCCGCCCGCAGTCGCCTCGCTGTCCAAGCGAGAGCGCGAAGTGCTCGACCTCATCCTCGACGGACGCCAGACGCGCGCGATCGCCGAGGCGCTGTTCATCAGCGTGAAGACCGTCGAGTTCCATCGCAGCCGCATCCACGCAAAGCTCGGCGTCGCGTCGATGGCCGAGCTCTTCAATCTCTGCGTCGGGCGCCAGCTGCGGCGGCCGTCGGCACGCGCCGAGGGCGCAAGGCCGGCGTAAGGGCGTCGTCCTGGCTGCGGCAAGTCGTGCGTGAAGACGCGCACGACGTGCACGTTGCACGCAGCGCGCGAGGTGACTTCGGAGGCGACCGAACGCCACCAGGCGAGCGCGCGGTCGCGCGGAGACGGCGCGCCGATGACGACGAGGTCGACGTGGTTCGCGTTCGCGAGCGCGAGTATGGTGGCGGCTGGGTCGTTGGACTCGACCACGTGAAGCGACGCGTGCGACGCGGCGCGCCGAGAGGTGCGATCCAGGCGCGCAGCCGACTGCGGTGCGCGAGATGCTTGCCCGAGGCCGTCTCCTCGAGGTCGACTGCCCTCGCCCGAGCGGCGCGGCGCGAATGGCCGAGACGACGATCAGGCGATAGCTCACCGTACATCGACAACAGCATCCGCGCGGCCCGTTGCAGCGCCGGGTGTCGATCGTCGTGCGGGATGCTCGGTGTCGACGGCGATGAGGATGACGGGCGGCAGCCGCCGCGTCGGATCGATCCGGCGCATCGGCGCTGCGCGACGGGCGGTCCACCAGCTGCGCGCCTGTCGCGCGACGCCCGGCGTGGCGAATCCATTCGGCGCGCGACGTGAGCTGCACCAGTGCCGGGATTACGGAGGTCGAACGCGACGTGCGCCGCCGACGGCGGTCGCTTGGCGGGATCGACCTCGAGACAGCGGAGGATCACTTCCTGCAGCGGCGCCGTCGACGGCCGGCGCGATCTTTCGCGGCGGGACGGGCAGGCGCCACAGGCGGTCGCGCATGCCGCCGTAGGTGGCAGGATCGCCGAAAGGCAACTCGCCGGTCGCGAGCTGGTAGAGCATGACGCCGAGCGCAAAGACGTCGCTGCGCGGATCGCCTCGACGGCCGCGCAGCTGTTCCGGCGACACGTAAGGCGCCGAGCCGGCCGCGAAGATCTTCCTCCTCGGCGAGGAGGTCGGGAAGCATCGCGTGACGCGCGATACCCGAAGTCGAGGAGCACGACCTCGCCGTCCGCACGCATCGATGCAGTTCTCGGGCTTGAGGTCGTGATGCACGACGTGCTGGCGATGGACGTCGTGCAATGCGTCGGCGATCGCGGCGCCGATGCGGCGCGGCCTCGTCCGGGGCAAGCGGCGTGCGTTGCGCGAGGGCCGCGAGGTTCTCGCCGAGCGATCTCCTCCATGACGATGTAAGGCCGCAGCGGATCCTCGCCGATCGCGACGACGCGCGGCACGTGATGCCCTTCGAGCAACGGAAGGATCGACGCCTCGACTTCGAAGCTCACGACACCCAGCGCCGGCTCGCCGCGACCGATGCCGGGAACCTTCATCACGAGCGGGAAGGCGGGCGTGCGATCGGGAGGCGGCGTCGACGCGATAGACGTACCCGTTGCCGCCGGCGTGGAGCAGTCCGTCGACGATGAATCCGCCGACGTCCGCTGCCGGCGGGAATCGCGGCGCTCATGTCAGATGCCGGTCTCGACGCGATAGGCGAGCGACTCCGGACAAGCGCGCGGCGCGGATCTTCGCGGCGGCCGCCGTGTGGTCGTACGTGACGCGGAAGAAGGTCAGCTCGTGCTTCTCGTCGTCGAAGATGGCGTACGCGGCCGCCGGATTGCGATCGCGCGGCTGGCCGACGGAGCCGACGATGGCGACCCACGGCGCGCGTTCCGCGGACAGGCACCGGGACGCCGGGCAACGGCGTGAAGGCGCTCATGCGGCCGCCGCTGACGCCGAAGTAGAGCTGCTGGTCGTGCACGTGGCCGCAGAACGTGTACGTCGTGCCCGCGGCCTGCGAGCAGCGCAGCGCAGCGCGACGGGCTGTCGACGTAATCCCAGCGCTCGGGGACGCACCGCGGACGCGTGGACGAACGTCGCCGCATCGCGCGTCGCGACCAGGGGAAGCGAAGCGAGGAAGCGCTTGCTGCGTCGACGTCGAGGCCGTCGCGGGCGAACTCGAGCGACGCGCGCGCGTCGTCGTTGAAATAGCTGTCGATGCGCTCGATGGCGGCATCGTGATTGCCTTTCAGCGCGATGCGCGCCGTCCGTCCGCGAGCCGCATCACGGCGTCGACGACGGCTGCGGCGTCCGCGCCGTAGCCGACGAAGTCGCCGAGCATCGCGTGCGCGTCGACGCCGCGCGATCGCGCATGCGCAAGGCACGCCTGCATGGCTTCGAGGTTCGCGTGGATGTCCGAGAGCAGTGCGAGGCGCACGTGACGATCCTAGCAACTCATGGCCGGCGAGCTCGTGTCGCGGCGATCAACACACCCGCGCCATCCGGACGCCTCCGGTCGCCCAAAGGACTTGCATCCCCTAAAACAGGGGATTACCCTAGTGACGCCGGCATGAGACGGTCGTTACGATCGCTCCGCCGACCGCGAAACATCTGAAAAAGCAGGCGCAGTCGGGCTTTTGGGCAGGCATGCGCGGATTTGTGGGCGATTGCCCATGCGACCCGGGCACGCGGCGCAGGCGAATCTTGCGAACCCCGTGGCCGCCGGCAGCCGGCCTGCGAAGGGGATAAAGAGCCCCAGCGGCACGCGGATACGCGACGCAGCGCGGGGAAAACAGGATTTCTGACTTTCCGGAGGAGTGTACATGGTGACTGCGGCGAACCCGGCGGTGCCGCCTGTAAGGCAGGACGGCATTTCCAAGGAGGAAACCAAGGTAATTTTCGCGTCGTCCTTGGGAACCGTTTTCGAGTGGTACGACTTCTACCTCTACGCGGTTCTGGCGCCGTTCTTCGCGGCGCTGTTCTTCCCGCCGGGTAACGCTACCGCGGCGCTCCTGTCCGCTTTCGCGACGTATGCAGCCGGCTTCCTGGTGCGTCCGTTCGGTGCGCTCTTGTTCGGCCGGATCGGCGACCTCGTCGGCCGCAAGTACACGTTCCTCGTGACGATCCTCGTGATGGGCTTCTCGACCTTCGCCGTCGGCCTCCTGCCGACGTACGCGTCGGTCGGCTGGCTCGCGCCCGATCCTGATGGTCAGCCTGCGCCTGCTGCAGGGCCTGGCCCTCGGCGGTGAATACGGCGGTGCCGCCACGTACGTGGCCGAGCACGCGACGCCCGGCAGGCGCGGCTACGACACGGCGTGGATCCAGACGACGGCGACGCTCGGCCTCTTCCTCGCGCTGCTCGTGATCGGCCTCTGCCGCTTCACCGGCTGGATGACGCCCGCGCAGTTCGCCGAATGGGGCTGGCGCCTGCCGTTCCTGGTGTCCCTCGTCCTGCTGATCTTCTCCGTCTACATCCGGCTGAAGCTCAACGAATCGCCGGTGTTCCAGCGCATGAAGGCGGAGGGCAAGGGCTAGCAAGGCGCCGCTGACCGACAGCTTCCTGCGCTATCCGAACAACAAGTACGTGCTGCTCGCGCTGCTCGGCGCGACGGCCGGCCAGGGCGTCGTCTGGTACACGGGGCAGTTCTACGCGCTGTTCTTCCTGACGATCACGCTCAAGGTCGACGGCCAGACCGCGTACACGCTGATCGCGATCTCGCTCCTGTTCGGCACGCCGTTCTTCATCTTCTTCGGCTGGCTGTCGGACAAGATCGGGCGCCTCAAGATCATCCTGGCGGGCTGCCTCATCGCGGCGCTCACGTATTTCCCGCTGTTCCACGCGCTGACGCACTACGTGAACCCGGCGCTCGAGACATTCCAGCAGAAGAACGCGATCACGGTCGCGGCGAAGGAATGCAACTTCCACATCTTCGTGGGCCCGTGGTCGAAGTTCACCGACTGCGACCGCACGCAAGGACTTCCTGACCAAGGCGGGTCTGTCGTTCACGTCGACCGACGCTCCCGGCCGGCGCGCCCGACAACGTCGTCACCAAGATCGGCGACACCGAGCTCAAGGGCTTCGACGCGGCGAAGTACAACGAGGCGCTGAAGGCGAAGGGCTACGCGGCCGGCGCGGACAAGAACGCGATCAACTGGCCGATGACGCTGCTCATCCTGTTCATCATGGTGATCTACGTGACGATGGTGTACGGGCCGATCGCCGCGTTCCTGGTCGAGATGTTCCCGACCAAGATCCGCTACACGTCGATGTCGCTGCCGTATCACATCGGCAACGGCTGGTTCGGCGGGCATGCTGCCGCTGCTCGCCACCGCGATGGTGGCGGCGACGGGCGACATCTACTACGGGCTGTGGTATCCGATCGTCGTCGCGCTCATGACGTTCGTGATCGGCCTCCTGTTCCTCAAGGATCGCAAGGACGTCGACCTGCAGTCGGACGAGTCGGCCTACGCTTAGTCTCCTGTCCTGACGCGGGAGTCCGGTCCAACGATCGGGCTCCCGCTTTTCTTTCGCCGATGAAGCTCTCGGCTCAACTCACGCCTGTACATGTCGCTTGCGTTCGCGATGCTGTGCATCGGCTACGGCGTGTACGGCTGGCACGAGCTCGGGGCGATGCCGGCGGGCCAGGACCGCGACGACGCGCGACGGCTTCGTGTTCTTCTGGATGTTCCTTGGGGCGATCGGCGTTGGCACCGCCTGGGTTTCCTGGCGCATGATGCGCCAGGCCGAGGACTAGCGCGGCGCTAGTTCGCGCCGGCGTCGGCGCAGAGCTCGCGGGCGCGCTCGACCATCGCACGCACGGCTTCGCGGTCGACCTTCTTGAGGAGCGCCTGCGTGTAATCGGGCAGGAGGGTCGCGAGATCCGTCGCCGTCGCGCACTTCTCGAGCTTCAGCGTGAACAGGAACGCGCGGATGCCGAGCGAGTCCACGATCGTCTCGTTCATGAACGCCTTGGCGACGCGGAACTGCGCGACCTGGTCGTCGACCGAAAGTGCGGCGGCCTTGATCGGCGCGTTGAATGCGGTGACGGCCGCGACATAGCCGTCGTTGACGAGCTGCGTCAGCGAATTGGCGGGCGCGCCCATGAGCAGGATCTGGCGCTGGATCTCGCTCGCATCCTTGGTGGGATCGACGAGGAACAGCACGGTGCGCAACTTCGCGGGCAGCGACTTCTTGGTCTGGCTGATTTCCGTGTCGCCCTTCGACGTACGCTCGAATCGCTCGGGTAGCATAGCCTCGTTGCTGTATCGAACAATCCCCCAATTATGCGCCGTTTGGCGCAACGAGGAAAAGCCCCGGATCAACGGTCTGGCGCTCATTTCGCTCTCATGCCACCGAGTTAACAACACGTGCGAGGCGACACCAACTGAGGTGTACAAAGCAATCCCGGCCAGCGTGATCAGCACCAGCGCAGCGAAGAGCCTGGGAACGTTGAGCTGGATGCCCGCCATGAGGATCTGGTAGGCGAGGCCCGCGCCCTGGCCGCCCGTGCCCGCGACGAACTCCGCGACGACGGCGCCGATCAGCGCAAGGCCGCTCGCCACGCGCAGCCCCGCGAAGAAGTACGGCAGGGCGCTCGGGATGCGCAAGCGCACGAGCGTCTGCCAGCGCGACGCGCGGCTCATCCGGAAGAGATCCGCGAGACCCGGGTCGACGCTCCGCAGGCCGACGGACGTGCTCGAGATGATCGGGAAGATGGCCACGACGACGGCGCACAGCACGAGTGCCACGTGCGTGTCCTCGACCCAGATGATGATGAGCGGCGCGATCGCGACGATGGGCGTGACCTGCAGGAGGATCGCGTAAGGCAGAAGGCTCGCCTCGATGATCCGGCTCTGCGCGAACACGAGTGCGACGCCGACGCCGGCGACGATTGCGATCGCCAGCGCGGTGAGCGCGATCTGCAGGGTGACCCACAGCGACGCGAACAGGAGCGCCCGGTCCTCGATCATCGCTTGCGCGACGCGCAGCGGCGACGGCACGAGATACGGCGGAACGTCGTAGATGGTGACGACCATCTGCCATGCCGCGAGCAGCACGAGGGCAAGCACGACGGGTGCGACGATCCGGAGCATGTGCTCGCGCATCATGGCCGCGCGATCACGTCGGAGATGCGCGCGCACCAGGCCGCGAACTGCGCGCTGCCGCGATAGCCGTCCCGCGCGCGGATGCGGACCGTCGATCGTGAGGTCCGCTGCCACGCGGCCCGGGGAGGCGCTCATCACGACGACGCGCGTCGCGAGATACACCGCCTCCTGGATGCTGTGCGTCACGAAGACGACCGTGAGCGCTCGCGCATGCCACAGTGCCGCGAGGTCGTCGTCGAGGCGGTGGCGGGTGAATTCATCGAGCGCTGCGAACGGCTCGTCCATGAGCAGGATCGCGGGCGACACGGCGAGCGCACGAGCGATGGCCACGCGCATCTGCATGCCGCCGGACAACTCGCGAGGGTAATGCTCGCCCGCCGCGGACAATCCCACGAGCGCGAGGGCGTCGCGGACGGCGGCGTCGGCATCCTCGCGCGTCGCGTGCGCGAGGTCGAGCGGCAGCCGGACGTTGCCTGCCACGCGCGACCACGGCATCAACGTGGGCGACTGGAACACCATCGCGGCGCGCGCGTGCTCACGCATGACGACGCGGCCGGCGGTCGGCGCGACGAGCCCGGCCATCATCCGCAGCAGCGTCGTCTTGCCGCACCCCGATGGTCCGAGCAACGCGACGAAGTCGCCCGCGCGCACCGCAAGGTCGATCGGTGCGACGGCTTGCGTTCCGGTCGGGTACGTCTTGCTCGCGTGCTCGACCGAGATGACCGTCCCGGTCGCGGTCAGGGCGTGACTTTCACGTTGTCGACGACCTCGAGCGACCACGCCTTCGCGTAGTCGGTGTTCGCGCGCGCCAGCCCGGAGGACTTGATGAACTGCACCGTCGCCTGCCAGCGCGCGTCGGTCATGCCGAGCAATCCCGCCGTCGTGGCGGTGCCGCCGGTCACGATGCCGTACTCGCGGATCTTGCGCACGCCGTAGGCGAGGAGGTCGTCGCCCATCTGCGGATTGTCTTTCCTGATGAGCGCGTTGCCGGGCGCGGGATTGGCGAGATAGCTCTTCCATCCCTCGGCGGAAGCCTGCACGAAACGCCGCAGCGCATCCGTGCGCCGGATGACGTTGGAGCGCGTGGCGACGAGCACCTCGGAATAGGGCGGATAGCCGAGGTCGGCGAGGAGGAACACGACCGGCGTGACGCCTGCCTTCTCGATCGAGAACGGCTCCGACGTTGCGAATCCTTGCTGCGACAGATTCGGGTCGGCCAGGAACGGCTGCACCGAAAATCCATACGGACGCTTCTGGCCGTCGACGAAGCCGTACTTCTGCTTGAGCAACGGCCAGAACGTGGTGTTGCTCGCGGCGCCGATCGCGATGGGCTTGCCTTTGAGGTCCTCGAGCTTCGACACGCCCGGATGGGCGATGATGACCGTCGGATTCTTCTGGAACGTGGCGGCGAACGCGACCAGCGGGACCGACTGCTCGACGGCCGACAGCACCTGCAAGCCGTCGGCCATCGCGACGTCGATCTGGCCGGCCGCGAGAAGCTGCAGGCCGTTGACTTGCGGACCGCCCATCTTGATCGTCACGTCGAGGCCGTGCTTCCTGTAGGTGCCCTCGGCGAGCGCCTGGTAGAAGCCGCCGTGCTCGGCTTGCGCGAGCCAGTCCGTTGCGAACACGATCCTGTCCTGGGCGAGGACCGGTGACGCAGCGAGCGACATGCACGCAACGACGTGCGCGAGGCGAACCATCGATGACCTTTCAGGCGGCTTGGTATGGGCGAAACAAGGCATAGCAGCGCTTGCAACGCCGGCGGGACCGCACTAACATTACTTCACAGCTAAAGTATTCAGCCCTCATCGACGGGAGCGGCGTGAACATCGTCTGCATCGGCGGCGGACCAGCCGGGCTCGTACTTCGCGCTCCTCATGAAGCAGCGCGACCCGCGCCATCGCATCAGGGTAGTGGAACGCAATCGGCCATACGACACGTTCGGCTGGGGTGTCGTCTTCTCCGACCAGACGCTCGGCAACCTGCAGGAGGCCGACGAGCCCACCGCGCAAGCGATCCTGACGGCGTTCAACCACTGGGACGACGTCGAGGTCAACATCCGCGGGCGCGCCATCCGCTCGAGCGGCCACGGGTTCTGCGGCATCGGGCGCAAGCGGCTGCTCAACATCCTGCAGGCGCGCTGCGAAGCGCTTGGCGTCGAGCTCGTGTTCGAGACCGACGTCACGACCGACGCGGCGTATGCGGACGCCGACCTGGTCATTGCGAGCGACGGCCTGGGAAGCCGCACCCGCACGCGTTATGCGGCGACGTACGAGCCCGACATCGATTTGCGGCAATGCCGCTTCGTCTGGCTCGGCACCCACAAGCTGTTCGAGGCGTTCACCTTCGCGTTCGAGGAGACGGAGCACGGCTGGTTCCAGGCGCACGCGTACCGCTTCGACGACACCACGTCGACGTTCATCGTCGAGGCGCCGGAAAACGTATGGCAGCGCGCAGGGCTCGACCGCATGGAGAAGGACGAGTCGATCGCATGGTGCGAGCGATTGTTCGCACGTTACCTCGATGGCCATCGCCTGATGTCGAATGCGGAGCACCTGCGCGGCTCGGCGCAGTGGATTCGCTTTCCGCGCGTCGTCTGCAAGCGCTGGGTGCACTGGCGCGGCAACGTCGCCGGTCGTGCTGGTGGGCGACGCCGCTCACACGGCGCACTTCTCGGTGGGATCGGGCACCAAGCTCGCCCTCGAGGACGCGATCGAGCTCGCGCGGTGCATCGGGCGACGCCCCGAGGATCTGCGCGGCGCGTTGCACGAATACGAGACCGTCCGGGCCGTCGAAGTGCTGCGCATCCAGAATGCCGCGCGCAACTCGACCGAGTGGTTCGAGAACGTCGCGCGTTACGCAAGCCTTCCACCCGAACAGTTCGCGTATTCGCTGCTGACGAGAAGCCAGCGCATCAGCCACGAGAATCTGCGGGTGCGCGACCGCGTGTATCTCGAAGGGTACGAGGATTTCCTGGCGGAGCGTGCGGGCGTTGCGCGTGCCGCGCCGCAGATGCCCATTCCTCCGATGTTCACGCCGTACAAGGTGCGCGGCGTCACGCTGCGCAATCGCGTCGTCGTCTCGCCGATGGCGCAGTACTCGTGCGTCGACGGCGTGCCCGGCGACTATCACCTCGTGCACCTCGGCGCCCGTGCGATGGGAGGCGCCGGCCTGGTCTTCGCGGAAATGACGTGTCCCACGCCGGACGCGCGGATCACGCCGGGTTGCCCGGGCCTGTGGAGCGACGCGCAACGCGACGCGTGGAAGCGCATCGTCGACTTCGTGCACGCCAATTCGCACGCAAAGATCGCCATGCAGTTCGGGCACGCGGGCGCGAAGGGCTCGACGCGCGTCCCGTGGGAAGGCGAGGACGAGCCGTTGACCACCGGCAACTGGCCGCTCATCGCAGCGTCGCCGCAGCAGTACGTCGACGGCGTCAGCGACTGGTCCCGGGCGATGACGCGCGCTGACATGGATCGCGTGCGCGACGACTTCGTGCGCTCGACGCGACACGCAGCCGAGGCAGGCTTCGACTGGCTCGAGCTGCACTGTGCGCACGGCTACCTGCTGTCGAGCTTCATATCGCCGCTCACCAATCTTCGCACCGACGAGTACGGCGGATCGCTGGTCAACCGCCTGCGCTATCCGCTCGAAGTGTTTGGTGCAATGCGCGACGCGTGGCCGCAGCACCTGCCGATGTCCGTGCGCATCTCCGCGCACGACTGGGTGGAGGGCGGCATCACGCCGGACGACGCGGTCGAGATCGCGCGCGCCTTCAAGGCCGCGGGTGCGGACATGATCGACTGCTCGTCCGGCCAGGTCAGCCGCAAGCAGAGCCCCGTGTACGGCAGGATGTTCCAGACGCCGTTCGCCGATCGCGTCCGCAACGAAGCGGGCATTGCGACGATCGCGGTCGGCGCGATTTCCGAGGCCGACCACGTGAACAGCATCATCGGCGCAGGCCGCGCGGACCTGTGCGCCATTGCGCGGCCGCATCTTGCGAACGCATCGTGGACGCTCATGGAAGCCGCGAAGATCGGCTACGTCGATCTTCCGTGGCCGAAGCAGTACCAGTCCGCGAAGATGCAGCTGGTGCGCAATGTCGAACGCGAGAAGGCCGCGGCGGCGACGCCGACCGTTGCGGAAGGAGGACTGCAGTGACCATTGCCACGCGGCATGCCGTCGTGACGGGGGCGGCGCGCGGGATCGGTGCAGCCATCGCCAGTGCGCTGATCGGCGCCGGTGCGCGGGTGACGCTGCTCGGACGCGACGCGCAACGGCTGGCATCGCTCGCCGCCACGCTGCAGGGAGAGACGTGCTGCGTCGCCGCGGACGTGAGCGATCCGGCCGAGGTGACGCGCGCATTCGTGGAGGCGCGCGAGCGGCTCGGACCGATTGCGATTCTCGTCAACAACGCAGGGCAAGCGGAGACGGCGCCGTTCGGCAGGATGTCGCTCGACGTCTGGCATCGCATGCTCGCGGTGAACCTGACGGGCACGATGCTGTGCTCGCAGGCGGCGCTGGCGGACATGGTGGACGCAGCGTACGGGCGCGTCGTCAACATCGCGAGCACGGCGGCGCTGCGCGGGTTTCGGTACGGCACGGCATACGCGGCGTCCAAGCACGGCGTGCTCGGCCTGACGCGCTCGCTCGCGCTCGAAGTCGCCGACCGCGGCATCACGGTAAACGCCGTCTGCCCGGGCTACGTGGAGACGGACATGATGGGGCAGGCGATCGACAACGTCATGGCGCGCACCGGACGCACGCGCGAAGAGGCGCGAGCGTACTTCGCATCGCAGAACCCGCAGCAGCGCGTGGTGCAGCCGGGCGAAGTCGCCGAGGCGGTGCTCTGGCTCTGCGGCGACGGCGCTGCCGGCGTGAACGGCGCAGCCATTCCGATCAGCGGAGGCGACGTCGGATGAAGACCGATACCGCTCACTCGCGCTTGCGCGACGCGCACGAGCTCGGCCACGAGGCGCGCGTTCGCGACCACGACCACGCAGCGCTCAAGCTGTGGCTTCGTCTCCTCACGTGCACGACGCAGATCGAGGACGAGGTCCGCCGCCGGCTGCGGGCCAGCTTCAACGTGTCGCTCGGGCGCTTCGATTACCTCGCGCAGCTATATCGTCACGGCGGCCTCAAGATGGGCGACCTGTCACGCTACCTGATGGTCACCGGCGGCAACGTGACGGGGCTCACCGACGAGCTCGAGCGCGAGGGCCTCGTGCAGCGCGATCTCGACGAAAACGACCGCCGCGCGTGCATCGTGCGGCTGACGCCGCATGGCCGCGTGGCCTTCGAGGGCATGGCGAAGCAGCACGAGCAGTGGATCGTCGAGCTCTTCGACGGGCTCGACCCGGCCGCCGTGCAGCGCCTGTACACGCACCTGGGAGAGCTGCGCGTCCGACTCGTCAGGCACACCGCGTCCGAGCGTCCAGGAGGCCCGCGATGAGCACCGCGCATGTGGACACCTTCGCGCGCGACAACCTGCCGCCGCGCGGCGAGCAGCCCGAGTACCTGTTCGACCTCCCGGAGCTCGCGTTTCCCGGCCGGCTCAACTGCGCCACCGAGCTTCTCGACCGGCGTGTCGCCGAAGGCGGCGGCGGCGCGCCATGCGTGCTCGCGCCCGACGGCACGCGATGGACGTACGCGGATCTTCTCTCTCGCGCGAATCGCATCGCCAACGTGCTCGTGCGCGACATGGGCGTCGTGCCCGGCAACCGCGTGCTGCTGCGCGCGCCTAACAATCCCATGATGGCCGCGTGCTGGTTCGCCGTGATGAAGGTCGGCGCGATCGCCGTGGCGACCATGCCGCTGCTGCGCGCGAAGGAGCTCGTCACCATCATCGGCAAGGCGAGGGTGACGCATGCGCTGTGCGACGCGCGCCTCGCCGACGAGCTGCGAGCGGCGGCAGCGCAGGCCCCGTTGCTGTCTCGCATCGCGCTGTTCAACGATGCTTCCGCCGGCGGGCTCGAGGCGGCGATGGAACGGCAGCCGGCTACGTTCGACAATGTCCCCACGGCCGCGGACGACACCTGCATCCTCGCCTTCACGTCGGGCACCACCGGCGTGCCCAAGGCGACGATGCACTTTCACCGCGACGTCATGGCCGTCTGCAAGTGCTTTCCCCCGCACGTCCTGCGGGCGCGCGCCGACGACGTCTTCGCCGGCAGTCCGCCGCTTGCCTTCACGTTCGGCTTGGGGGGCCTCCTGCTGTTCCCGATGAGCGTCGGCGCGTCGACGCTGCTCATCGAGCGGGCGTCGCCCGACGCATTGCTCGATGCCGTGACGACGCACGGCGCAACCGTGATGTTCATCGCACCCACGTCCTATCGTGCGCTCGCGCCGCATGGCGCTGCGATCCGCGCGAGCCGGCTGCGCAAGTGCGTGTCGGCCGGCGAGGTGCTGCCTGCGACGACGCGCGCGCTGTGGAAGGAGGCGACGGGCATCGAGATCATCGACGGCATCGGGTCCACCGAGCTCCTTCACATCTTCATCTCCGCCGACGAAGAGCACGCGCGGCCCGGCGCCACGGGCAAGGCGATCCCCGGTTACGTCGCACGCGTCGTCGATGACGAGGGCCGCACGCTCCCGCCGAACACCGTCGGCCGCCTCGCGGTCAAGGGACCGACGGGCTGCCGTTATCTCGCGGACGAACGACAGTCGAGTTACGTCAGGGCGGGCTGGAACTACACGGGCGACGCGTACCTGGTCGATGACGACGGCTATTTCCACTACCAGTCGCGCACGGACGACATGATCATCTCCGCTGGCTACAACATCGCCGCGCCCGAGGTCGAGGACGCGCTGCTCGCGCATCCCAAGGTTGCGGAGTGCGGCGTCGTGGGCGTGCCTGACGAAGAGCGCGGCCAGATCGTGAAAGCGTACGTCGTCCTCAAGCCGGGGCACCCGCGGGACGAAGCGGTGATCAAGGAGCTGCAGGACTTCGTGAAGCGAATGATCGCGCCGTACAAGTACCCGCGGGCGATCGCCTTCCTCGAAGCACTGCCGCGCACCGAGACCGGCAAGCTGCAGCGGTTCAAGCTGCGGGCGCTGCCATGACGGCAAGAAGGCGTTGCTGCCGCCGGAGTGGCCTCGTCCTCGCGGCTACGCGAATGGTGTTAGTGCGCGCGGGCGGATGGTCTTCGTCGCCGGCATGATCGGCTGGAACGAGCGCAACGAATTCGCCTCCGATCGCCTCGCGGACCAGGCGGCGCAGGCGCTGACCAACGCGGTAGCGGTGCTCGCCGCAGGCGGAGCGTTGCCTTCGCACATCGTGCGCATGACCTGGTACGTCACGGACAAGCGCGAGTATGTCTCGGCGTACGCCGAGATCGGCCGCGCGTTTCGCGAGATCGTCGGCGAGTACGACATTGCGATGACCGCCGTCGAAGTGGCGGCACTCATCGAGGACCGCGCCAAGGTCGAGATCGAAGTCACCGCCGTCGTGCCCGATTAGCCGTGCGACGGCCTGCGGTCGGTTCGCAGATTACAATCGGTCGATGACCCCGCCCAAGCATTTCAAACTGGACGGCAAGCACGAGGCGCGACACCTGCGCAACGCGCTCGGCAGGTTTCCTACAGGCGTCACGGTCGTCACGACGCGCGGGCCCGGCGGCCGGTTCGAAGGATTGACCGCGAACTCGTTCGCCGCGCTGTCGCTCGAGCCCGCGCTCGTGCTGTGGAGCATCAATCACAACTCGCCGTCGGCGTCGGGCTTTCGCGCCGCCGGCCACTTCGCCGTCAACGTGCTCCGCGCCGCGCAGGTCGAGCTTTCGCATCGGTTCGCGACGCGCCGCGACAACAAGTTCGAAGGCGTCGCATACGACGAAGGGCTCGGCGGCGCGCCGGTGCTGCGCGACATGCTCGCCACGTTCGAGTGCGAAACGGTGTCCGTCACCGAGGGCGGCGACCACCTGCTGTTCATCGGACGCGTTCACAGGATGGCGTACGACGACGGCGACCCGTTGATCTTCAATGCCGGGAAATATTGCACGGCGCAAGCGTTGCCGGCCGGGACCGCGCTGGCTGACCTTCGGAAGGTGTGGGGACCGGCCGGTTAGGCCGCCAGTCGCACGGATCGACAGCTGGCGTACGGAGACTACTCGCGCGCCTTGACCATCGCGTCGGCAAGCGCGTACGCCTGGTCGGCCAGTTCCTTCGTCCTCGCGTCGATCTCGCCTGCGTATGCCGTCGTCAGGCCGATCAGCGCGGTGGCGGCGAAGTAGTCGCGAATCGTGATCCCCTGCTTGTTCGCACCGGCGGCCGGCGGAAACGCCGGGTCTTTACCGTAGTTTTGAATGGCGGCCATCTCGAATCTCCAGTATCCATGCCCGAGTCGGTCAGGCTCCGTGATGCGGAAGGATAGCGCGTGCATCGCCAAGCCGCCGTCGTCGCGCATACTACGCGCCATAGCTTTCATTGCCGGCAGGCCCGGACCCTTGCATCGGACCCATGAGACTCAACGGCGCCAACATCCTCGTCGTCGAAGACAATCCCGGCACCCGGGAGCTCATGGCGTCGCTCCTGACGAGGATGGGAAGCGCGGTCACGACCGCGGCCAGCGTCGACGAGGCGATGCAGCATCTGCGCACTGCGGCGGCGTGCGACCTCGTCGTCGCCGATATCGTCCTGCCGGGCACGTCGGGCCTCGAGCTCGCGCGGTCGGGCCGGCGCGTTCGCCCCGGCCTGCCCGTGATCTTCCTGAGCGGCTATCCCGAGGCCGTTGCCACCGCGCTGGAATACGGGGCCGTCACGGTGCCGAAGCCGGTGACGTGGAATCGACTGAGGCGCGTCATCCAGGAAGCGCTCGACGATTCGCCGCTGCGGGACAGGTAGACACCGGACCGGCGCGCTGGTCGGACCCGAGAGATCACCCGACGGCGCGCAGTCGATCGAGGGTGACCGGACCTTCGGTTGTCTGGATCTCGACGGCGCCCCCCGGCTGCTGCTGGCCGAATCCCGTCAGTTGCCGACCGGTCGTATCGTAGACGGCGACGTCTGCACCAGTTCGTATGGCAAGCCTGTCGTGCGCCGGGAAGTACGCGTACGCAAAGTCGTTCTGGCTTCCCGCGCTGGTCGGGATGCCGAACTCGGCCGGCCACCACGGCTCGCTCGCATTGAACAAGGCGACGCCGGTCGACTCGTCCTCGTGATCGAGCAACTGGACGAGGTCATCGCAAAGCCGGTCGATGCGCCTTCGCAGGTCGCCCACGCCGCCGGGCGTGGCGGTCATCACCATGCCGCCGGGCATCCACTGGCCCGCGCCGCCGAAATCGGCGTGATTGAACTGGGCCATGGAACCGTGGCCCGCTCTCAACGCGGACAACATCGAGCGAACGCCTTCCGTGCTGAAACCGTAGCGAGCCGCAATCTGATCCAGTATGTTCTCTTGACGCATGTGCTGTTGCCAACGAAAGACGAGTCCAACGACATGTTTCGCTATTGGTTCGTCATGGTGAATGGGCAATCCCCATTGAGCGCATGTTGGCATCGCCAATGCGACGCCGGCATCGGACGCCTGCGGACGCTGCGGTAGGCGACGTCCGCGACGTGGCGCTTACATGCCGGGCTTCGGAATCACCCGAAACGTCGCGTCGAGGATTTCGCGATCCTCGGGATCGGGCAGCGCCGCGATCAATCGCTCCGCTTCGCGGTAGCTCGCTGCGTGCGCCTCGGCGTGCCCCGCCGCTGCCGCAACGCTGGCCTTGACCGCATACGCGCAGGCCTTCTCCCACGGCTCGCAATCCCGGTCGAGGAAGAATGGTTCGGCCTGTGCGAAGTAATGGAGGGCCGGATTCGGAAGCTTCAACAGCGCGTACACATGGGCGAGGAGCTGCGCCGCGTGCGCTCGATTCCCGGCGCTGCCGACGATCTTCCAGAAATACATCGACGTGTGCGCGGCTTGCAGCATTTCCTCGTCCTCCTCCGCGGAACGGGTTGCGGACTCTGAAAGCCGCCATGCGCGGTTGTTCGCCTGCGCTGCAAACTTGCGCTGCCAGCGCGCCACTTCCTCGGGTGTGGTGTCGGCCATGTCTTTTCCTCGAACGGATAACGCGGCGAATGCACTTTACACCGCGTTCGAGACGACGGTAGGCGCAGTCCGACGGCTCAATACGCGTCCGTCCGCTTCGTGGCGATGCGCTCGCGCGTTATACAAGCGCAGGCACAACCAACTGGAGGCATCGATGCCACGCAAGCCGCAAGTCGCCGTAGAACCAAGGCCGGACGGTCGCTGGGCGGTCCAGACCGACGGAACGATGCGCGCGGACAGCCTGCACGGACGCAAGTCCGATGCCGTGCAGCGCGGGCGCGAGCTGGCCGAGTCCAAGCAGACCGAGCTCGTCATCAAGAACGAGCGCGGCAGGGTCGACGGCAAGGACAGCCACGGCAGGGACCCGCGCCGCATACCGGGCTGAGTTCCCGGTCTTTGAACTGCGATTGTGCACAAGAGTCGCATCGGCACCATCGTCATCGATTGCCAGACGAACGACGTCGATGATGCAGCACGCTTCTGGTCGGCCGCGCTCGGCCGGCCGGCGCGCGTGCTGACGGATGCCGACGACGCCAACTACCGGTCGCTCGAAGGTCCGCCCGACGACGTCGCAATCCTCGTGCAGGCGGTCGATCATGCGAGCCGCGCGCACATCGACATCGAGACCGACGACATCGAGGCCGAAGTGCGGCGGCTCGAGGCTCTGGGCGCGACGCGCGTTGCCAAGATCAAGCGGTGGTGGGTGATGCAGGCGCCCACCGGCCAGCGGTTTTGCGTGGTGCGTCCGCAACGACGCGATTTCGACGCGCGTGCAAATGCGTGGGGCGACGAGGGCGCGAGCTCGTCGTCGGCAAGTTAGCAGAGCCGTTGGAGGCGGGGGTCGGAATCGAACCGGCGTAGACGGCTTTGCAGGCCGCTGCATGACCACTCTGCCACCCCGCCAGGGGTTGGCGCCCGAAGCGGCGATTCGCTCGGCACCGAAACGAGAAAAAGGGAGAGCTTCTGATGAGCTCTCCCTTTTTGGAACCTGGAGCGGGAAAGGAGTCTCGAACTCCCGACCTCAACCTTGGCAAGGTTGCGCTCTACCAACTGAGCTATTCCCGCAAAGAGCCAACAATTATACCGAAGTTGGGGGCAGCCGTCCAACGCGGTTCCTATGGGTGCCCGTCCGCCGACAATGTCCCGTCAGGGTCGGCTGTCGACCGTCATCACCTTGGCGATCGCGTCGGCCACGTAACCGACGTTGTGCGAATTGAGCGCCGCCACACAGATGCGACCGGTATCGACTGCGTAGATCGAGTACTCGCTGCGAAGCCGCAGGACCTGCGCCTTGTCGAGTCCCGAGTACGAGAACATGCCACGTTGATGGAGCATGTACGTGAAGTCGCGATTCGGCAGCCGCTCGTGCAGCTTCGCGACCAGCGCCGCACGCATCAGCTTGATGCGGTCGCGCATCGTCGCAAGCTCGGCTTCCCAGAGCGCGCGAAGCTCAGGCGAGGCGAGCACCATGGCGACGACCTCGCCGCCGTGGGTTGGCGGATTGGAGTAGTTCGCACGCACGACGCGCTTGACCTGCGAGAGCACACGCGAGGCCTCGTCGGCGTCCGACGCAATGACCGACATCGCGCCGACGCGCTCGCCGTACAGCGAGAACGACTTGGAGAACGAGCTCGACACGAACATCGGCCCAGGTGTTTGCGCAAAGCGGCGCACGACCGAGCCGTCGGCATCGATGCCTTCGGCGAATCCCTGGTACGCGAGATCGAGGAACGGCACGAGCCCGCGACCGCGCACCACGTCGATGATGCGGCCCCATTGCGCGGGATCGGGATCGACGCCGGTCGGGTTGTGGCAGCACGCATGCAGGACGACGATGTCGCCCGCGGGAATGCGCTCGAGCGAGGCGAGCATGCCGCCGAAATCGAGACCACGCGTGGCCGCGTCGTAGTACGCGTAGTTGTTGACGGTGAAGCCTGCGCCTTCGAACAGCGCGCGATGATTCTCCCAGCTGGGATCGCTGATCCACACTTGCGCCGCTGGTGCCGCTCGCCGCAGGAAATCCGCGCCGACCTTCAATCCGCCCGTGCCGCCGATGGCCTGGACGGTGACGCAACGGCCTGCCGCGATCAGCGGGCTGTCGGCACCGAGCAGGAGCTTCTTCACTTCGCGGTCGTACGCCGCGATGCCGTCGATCGGCAGGTAGCCGCGCGGCGCGCTTTTGTCGGCGATGACGCGCTCCGCGCGCTTGACGCACTCGAGCACCGGCAGCTTGCCCTGCTCGTCGTTGTACACGCCCACGCCGAGGTTCACCTTGCGCGGATTGGTGTCGGCGACGTACGCCTCGGTGACGCCGAGGATGGGATCGCGCGGCGCGAGCTCGACGGTGGACAGGAGCGATGCGGTGAGCGGGGCGTTCATGGGCAAGAGTGTGCGTCGAAAGCGTGCGATTTTACGCTATTGCGACTTCGCGGCTCAGGCGAATCCCACGCGCTGGAGCGCGCTCACCAGCGCCAGCAGCCACGCGATGGCGAGCGCGGCCGTCGCGATGTAATAGCCAAGCGCGCGACGGCGCGCTTCGGACCAGTAGCCGACGGCATAGACGATCCGGCCCGCGACGTACACCGCGCCCAGGATGGCCGCGTTGCGCGGGTTGCCCATGATCGCGTACAGCCACATGGACGGCAGGAACGCGACCATGCTCTCGAGCTCGTTCATCTGGACGCGGAACGCGCGCTCGAACCCGGGGTCGCCGACCGTGACGGGTGCGGCAACCTTGTATTTGGTGCGCGCACGCCCCACCTGAAACACGGTCACCATGTACCAGAGGACGATCGCGAGCGTCGCGAGGGCGGGGAGCGATTGCGGCATGTGCATGGCGGTGTGTCCTTTCGGGATCGACGATTCACTTTAAACTAGACCAAGCCGCGCGCGCGGCGCAACAGACCTCCCATGGCCCGCGGCTATTCTTCCATCCCCATCGACGCACCGAAGCTGCCGCCGGCCGCGGCGCTCCGCATGATCGCCCGTGTGGGCCGGTTCGTGCGGCCCTACCGGCGGCAGGTCGTCTACGCGGCCATCGCGCTGCTCTTCGCCGCCGCCGCCGTCCTTGCAATCGGCCAAGGACTCAAGTTCGTCATCGACCGCGGTTTCGTCGCCGGCAGCGGGGCGCAGCTCGACCGCATGCTCGCCGTGATGCTCGGCGTCGTCGTCGTCATGGCGGCAGCCACTTACGCGCGGTTCTACTTCGTGTCGTGGCTGGGCGAGCGCGTGACCGCGGACCTGCGCCGCGCGGTGTTCGACCACCTGCTGTCGCTGCCGCCCGGCTACTTCGAGCTCACGCGCACCGGCGAGGTCATCTCGCGCCTCACCAACGACACGCAGATGCTCGAGACGGTGATCGGCTCGAGCGCATCCATGGCCATCCGAAACGTGCTGCTCATGGCCGGCGGGCTCGTCATGCTTGCGCTGACGAGTGCCAAGCTCACGCTGCTCGTGCTCGTCGGCGTGCCGCTCGTGCTGGTGCCCATCCTGTTCTTCGGGCGCCGCGTGCGCAGGCTCGCGCGCGCGAGCCAGGACCGCGTCGGGGATGTCGGCGCGTACGTCGACGAGGCGCTCCACGAGATCCGCACGGTCCAGGCGTACGGCCACGAGGCCGAGGACCGCAGGCAATTCGCGACCCGCGTCGAGGGCGCCTTTGCGACGGCACTCAACCGCATCCGGCAGCGTGCGTTTCTCGTCGCGACCGTGATCCTGCTGGTATTCGGCGCCGTCGGCGTCATCCTGTGGATCGGCGGACACGACGTCGTGGCCGGCCGCATCACGCGCCGGCCAGCTCTCGGCGTTCGTGTTCTACGCGGTCATCGTCGCCAGCGCCGCCGGCACGATCAGCGAAGTGATCGGCGACGTCCAGCGTGCGGCCGGCGCCACCGAGCGCCTGTTCGAGCTGCTCGCGATCGAGCCTGCGATTCGCGTGCCCGAGCACCCGGTGGCGCTGCCGGTTCCGGCGCGCGGGACCGTGCGCTTCGAGGACGTCACGTTCCACTATCCGTCGCGGCCCGACGCAGCGGCGCTGTCGGACTTCTCGCTCGACGTTCGCGCGGGCGAGAAGGTGGCGCTCGTCGGCCCGTCGGGCGCGGGCAAGACGACGGTGTTCCAGCTCCTGTTGCGCTTCTACGATCCGCAACGCGGCACGGTTGCCATCGACGGCATCGACCTTCGCGAGGCCGACCCCGCCGACGTGCGTGCTCGACTGGCGCTCGTGCCCCAGGACCCGGTGATCTTCGCGGCGAGCGTGACGGACAACGTGCGCTACGGCCGGCCCGATGCGACGGACGATGAAGTGCGGGCCGCGTGCGAGGCCGCGTACGCGACGGAGTTCATCGAGCGCCTGCCCGAAACGCTACGGCAGCTTCCTGGGCGAGCGCGGCGTGCGGCTGTCGGGCGGGCAGCGCCAGCGCCTCGCCATCGCGCGCGCGATCCTCGCCGACCGTCCGATCCTGTTGCTCGACGAGGCGACGAGCGCGCTCGACTCGGAGAGCGAGCGGATGGTGCAGCTCGCCCTCGAACGGCTGATGGCGGGACGCACCGTGCTGATCATCGCGCATCGCCTCGCCACGGTGCGTCACGCCGACCGCATCGCCGTCATGGAGCACGGGCGGATCATCGCCTCGGGGACGCACGACGAGCTCACCCGCTCCAATCCGTTGTACGCGCGTCTGGCCGCGCTGCAGTTCGGCGCAAATGAAGCGGCCGCCGGCGTCGCCGTCGCTTTGGCCGACGAAGAGAAGTAAACTACTCGGTTCGCCTTCGTTTCCCCCAAGCCAACATGTCCGTCGTCACGTATCCCGGAAGTCCGTACGAGCTCCACCAGCCTTTTCTGCCGGCGGGCGACCAGCCCGAGGCGATCGCGCACCTCGTCGAAGGGCTGCAGGACGGCCTCTCGTTCCAGACGCTCCTCGGCGTGACCGGATCGGGCAAGACGTACACGATGGCCAACGTCATCGCGCAGACGGGACGGCCGGCGCATCGTCATCGCGCCCAACAAGACGCTCGCGGCGCAGCTCTACTCCGAGTTCCGCGAGTTCTTCCCGAACAACGCGGTCGAGTACTTCGTCTCCTACTACGATTATTACCAGCCGGAGGCGTACGTCCCGTCGCGCGACCTCTACATCGAGAAGGACAGCTCGATCAACGAGCACATCGAGCAGATGCGCCTGTCGGCGACCAAGGCGATCCTCGAGCGGCCCGACTGCGTGATCGTGGCCACCGTGTCGGCGATCTACGGCATCGGCGACCCGACCGAATATCACAGCATGATCCTGCACCTGCGCCAGGGCGACCGCCTGTCGCAGCGCGATGCGATCAAGCGCCTCACCGAGATGCAGTACACGCGCAACGACACCGACTTCAAGCGAGGCGTGTTCCGGGTGCGCGGCGACGTGCTCGACATCTTCCCCGCGGAGAACGCGGAGAACGCGATCCGCGTGAGCCTGTTCGACGACGAAGTCGAGATGCTGCAGCTCTTCGATCCGCTGACCGGGCATCTGAAGCAGAAGCTCGCGCGCTTCACCGTGTTCCCGTCGTCGCACTACGTGACCGGACGGCAGAAGGTGCTGTCCGCGATCGAGCGCATCAAGCTCGAGCTTGCGGAGCAGAAGGAATTCTTCGTCAACCAGATGAAGCTCATCGAGGCGCAGCGCATCGAGCAGCGCACGCGCTTCGACCTCGAGATGATGTCCGAGATCGGCTACTGCAAGGGCATCGAGAACTACTCGCGCTACCTGTCGGGGCGCGGCCCGGGCGAGCCGCCGCCCACGCTCATCGACTACCTGCCGCCGAAGGCGCTGATGTTCGTCGACGAGTCGCACGTCACCATCCCGCAGGTCGGCGGCATGTACAAGGGCGATCGCGCGCGCAAGGAGAATCTCGTCAACTACGGCTTCCGCCTGCCGTCCGCGCTCGACAACCGGCCGCTGCGCTTCGACGAGTTCGAGCGTCTCCTGCCGCAGACCATCTTCGTGTCGGCCACACCCGCCGACTACGAGAGCAAGCATGCGGGGCAGGTGGTCGAGCAGCTCGTGCGCCCGACCGGTCTCGTCGATCCCACGCTTTCGATCCGCCCGGCGGCAACGCAGGTGGACGATCTTCTGTCCGAGATCCGCGACCGCGTGGAGAAGAACGAGCGCGTGCTGGTCACGACGCTGACCAAGCGCATGGCGGAGGACCTCACCGACTATCTCGCCGAGAACGGCGTGAAGGTGCGCTACCTGCACTCGGACATCGACACCGTCGAGCGCGTCGAGATCATCCGCGACCTGCGCCTGGGCGAGTTCGACGTGCTGGTCGGCATCAACCTCCTGCGCGAAGGCCTCGACATTCCCGAGGTGTCGCTGGTCGCGATCCTCGATGCCGACAAGGAAGGCTTCCTGCGCGCGGAGCGCTCGCTCATCCAGACGATCGGCCGCGCGGCGCGTCACATCAACGGCATGGCCATCCTGTACGCCGACAACATGACCGACTCGATGAAGAAGGCCATCGGCGAGACGGAGCGGCGGCGCAACAAGCAGCTTGCGCACAACGTTGCGATGGGCATCACGCCGATCGGGGTGCAAAAGCGCATCAAGGACATCATCGAAGGCGTCTACGATCCGGACGAGGCGAAGAAAGAGCAGCGGTCCGCGCAGGCGAAGGCGCGTTACGACACGATGCCGGAGAAGGATCTCGAGCGTGAGCTGAAGCAGCTCGACAAGCAGATGCAGGACGCGGCGCGCAACCTCGAGTTCGAGAAAGCGGCGGAGCTGCGCGACCGCCTGTTCGAATTGCGCGAGAAGATGTTCGGCGTTGCGCTGCCGGTCGAGACTTGATTGGAGAGACGATGGTCGCTCCGCGCGATCCGGTCAGCGCGTCCTCCTACGGGTCGCGGTCCGATCACACGCTGCTCGTGCTGCAGGGCGGCGGCGCGCTCGGCGCCTACCAGGCGGGCGTGTACGAAGCGCTCGCGGAAAACGGTTTCGCGCCGGATTGGGTGACCGGCGTTTCCATCGGCGCGATCAACGCGGCGATCATCGCCGGCAATCCGGTCGAGCTGCGGGTGGCGCGCCTGCGCGAGTTTTGGGAGGAGGTGAGCTCCGGATTGCCGTTGATCCCGCCGCGCATCCTCGACCCGCTTCGCCGCACGCTCAACCTCGTCTCGGCCTCCACCGCGATGTCGTTCGGCGTGCCGCACTTCTTCTACCCGCGCGTGCCGCCGCCGTTCTTCGCACCGAAGGGCACCGCGGCAGCGCTCTCGTTCTACGACATGACGCCGCTGCGCGACACGTTGGGCCGGCTCGTGCAATTCGACCTGATCAACGCGAGGAAGACGCGCCTCGCCATCGGTGCCGTCGAGGTGACGAGCGGCAACTCGAAGTACTTCGACAACTACAGGCCCGAGACGGGCGACATCGTGCCCGGGCACGTGATGGCGAGCGCCGCGCTGCCGCCCGGATTCGCGCCGATCCAGGTCGGCGACGAGTTCTACTGGGACGGCGGGCTCGTGAGCAATTCGCCGCTGTGGTACGTGCTCGACGAGGCGCCTGACCTGGAGGCGCTCGTCGTCCAGGTCGATCTCTTCAGCGCGAGCGGAGAGATGCCGCGCGACCTCGATGCGGCCCTCGAGCGCGCGAAGGACATCCAGTATTCGAGCAAGACGCGCGCGAACACGACGCGCGCGAAGCAGATGGACGACGTCACCGCGGCCGTCCGCCGGTTGCTCGCAAAGCTGCCGGCGAGCCTGCGCGCGGACGCGGATGCGCAGTTCCTCGCACGGTCGACCGAGGCGCACAAGGTGTCCATCGTCCAGATCATCAACCGTCGCTTCGACCACTCGTCGCAGGCGAAGGATTTCGAATTCTCGCGCGCAACCGTGCGCGCGCTTTGGGATGCGGGGCGTGACGCCGTCAAGCGCACGCTCGCGAGTCCCGAATGGCCACTGGCGTGCGCCACCCATCGCGGCGTGCGCACCTACGACCTCGCACGCTGAAAGGAACGACCGCATGAAGCTCAAGGACAAGGTTGCCATCGTGACGGGCGCTGCGAGCGGGCTCGGCAAGGCGATCGCGATGCGCTACGCCGCCGAAGGCGCGCGCGTCGTGATCGCCGACCTCGACAAGGGACAGGCGGATGCGGTGGCATCGCAGATCGGCGCAGGGCGGGCGATCGGCGTGGCGATGGACGTCACCAGCGAGGAAGCCGTGGATCGTGGCGTCGCCGCCGCGGTCGCCGCGTTCGGCGCTGTCGACATTCTCGTCAGCAACGCCGGCATCCAGATCGTGCATCCGCTGGAGGAGTTCTCGTACGCCGAGTGGAAGAAGATGCTCGCCATCCACCTCGACGGCGCGTTCCTCACGACCAGGGCGTGCCTGCCGCACATGTACCGCGACGACCGCGGCGGAACGATCCTGTACATGGGCTCCGTGCATTCGCACCTCGCCTCGCCGCTGAAGGCGCCTTACGTCACCGCCAAGCATGGCCTCATGGGGCTTGCGCGCACCGTGGCGAAGGAGGGCGCCGCGCACGGCGTTCGCGCGAACGTGATCTGTCCGGGGTTCGTGCGCACGCCGCTGGTGGAGAAGCAGATTCCCGAGCAGGCGCGTCAGTTCGGCATCACCGAGGAAGACGTGATCAGGAAGATCATGCTGAAGGACACCGTGGACGGCGAGTTCACGACGCTCGAGGACATCGCCGAGGTGGCGCTCTTCTTCGCGGCATTTCCGACCAACGCGCTAACCGGTCAATCGCTCGTCGCCAGTCACGGATGGCACATGCAGTGACCGGCGTCTTCGCTTGCGCAGCCAGATCAGCAGGCCGGTCACCATGAGCACCGGCGGCATTGCGCCGCCGAGAAACGTCACCACGCGTCCCGCCTCGCCGCCGGCGCTGCCTTCGTGGAGGATGCGCTGCCACAGGAGGAACGTGTCGCCGCCGCCGCGCGTCGTGGCATCGCTGCGCGAGACGACTTCGCGTGTTCGCGGGTCGATGAAGAGCGTCGGACCCGCGCGCGCATGGTCGTCCGCCGCGACGCGCAAGCTCACGCGATAGACGCCGCGCGGTCCCTGCGGAAATCCCGCGGACGTCACCTGCGATCCCGGGTAGGCGGCACGCGCGACGTCGGCGGCGTCGTCGATGCCGATCGGTCGGCCTTCCGCCGACGTGCTCTGCAACCCGCGTGGCGAAGCCGAGACCTTGCCGAACGTGGCCACTGCTGAACGTCCCGCGTCGGGGAATCCCAGGAAGATGCCGGTGAAGGAGAGCATGGCGAGCACCAGCGCGCCCCAGAAGCCGATGGTGTAGTGCAGGTTGCGATGCAGTGCGAATCCGCGGCGGAAGCCGAAGGTCTCGCGCCTGAATCCGCCGGCCGGCCACCAGAGATAGATGCCGCTCAACGACGAGATGAGCATGGCGATGCCGACGACCCCGACGATCGCCCGGCCCTGGTAGTCGCGCAACATGAGAGATTCATGGAAGTTGTGCATCCACGCAACGAGGTCGGCGTTGCCCGCACGGTCGAGCACGTCGCCGTCCGCCGGGTCGACGTACACGCGCTGCATGCCGCCTTCGCCGCGCACGAATACGACGACGGGTCCTGTCTCGCGGTCCGGCAAGCGGACCATCGCTGCGCGGGCCTTGTCGCCCGCGTCCCTTTCCGCGATGCGCGCATAGTCCGCGATCTTCAATGCAGCGCCGGTGCCTGTCACAGCGTAGCGCGCCGGGTGAAGCCACTCGTCGATCTCGTGGTCGTACACGAGGATGCATCCGGAGATGCCGAGCAGGGCGCCGATGACGCCCAGCGTGAGGCCGAGCCAAAGATGCAGCTGAACCCAGAACGCGCGCATCCTCGTCTTCAAGGCGTCGCCCACATGCGAAGGAGGTTGTGATAGGTGCCGGTGAGGCCCACCAGCGACGCATGGCCGGGCGCGTCGCGCGTCAGCCGCACGATCGCCATGTCGAGATCGAACAGGAGCGCCCGCTGCGCGTCGTCGCGCACGAGGCTTTGCACCCAGAAGAACGGAGGCGATGCGCGTGCCGCGCGTCACCGGCGTGACCTCGTGCACGCTCGTCGCCGGATACAGCACCATGTCGCCGGCCGCGAGCTTCACCCGCTGCCCGCCGTACGTGTCGTGCACGACGAGCTCGCCGCCGTCGTACGTTTCAGGCTCGGCGAGAAACAGCGTCGCGGCGAGATCGGTGCGGATCTGCATGCCCGTTCCCGGCAGCAGGCGCACGCCGCCGTCGACGTGCGCGCCGAACGTCTCGGCGTCTTCGTAGCGATTGAACATCGGCGGGTAGATCCGCGCGGGGAGCGCCGCCGACAGGAACAGCGGATTGCGCTCGAGCGACGCAAGGACGACGTCGCCGAGCTCGCGCGCGACGGGCGAGCCCTCGACGATCTGACGGTTGCGCTTCACCTGCGCGCCCTGGTGTCCCGCCGTCGCGCGGCCGTCGACCCAGGCGTCGCCGGCCGCGTCGAGGCGTGCGCGAGCGTCGCGCACGCGCGCGGCATCGAGGACGTTGGGCACGCGCAGCAGCATGGCTAGTGGAACGCGTAGACCACGGACAGCAGCGCCTGCAGGTTGGTGCCCGGCACCGAGCGGCCGCGGTCGGACGGGATCAGCATGTCGTAGTTGAGGCGGTCGGTCAGGTTGAACACGTTGAGCTGGATCGTGTAGGCGGCTGCTGCCAGGCGACCATCGCGTCCCAGCGGAAGTAGTCGGGGACTTTCACCGCGTTGTTGTTCGACGCGTAGCGATCGGACATGTACGTGACGCCCGTCCCGACCTGCCATTCGCGGGTGACGTTGTACGCCGTCCACAGCGATGCGCTGTTCTTCGGCGTGTTGGCGGGCACCTTGCCTTGCGTTCCGTCGAGGGCCGAGGCCTGCACGATCTCGGCGTCGAGGTACGTGTAGCCGCCGAACACCTGCCACGCCTGCGTGAGGTATCCGGCGAACGACGTCTGGAAGCCCTTGACGCGGATGTCGCCGGTGAGCTCGTACACGCCGGGCGAGATCTGCGAGCGGACGTTGTCCTTCTCGATGTCGAAGATCGCCGCCGTGACGGAGAGCTGGTTGTCGAGAAATCCCCACTTGGCGCCGAGCTCGTACTGCCTGCTGGTCTCCGGGTCGAGGCTTTGCTGCCCATTGACGAGCGCGAGCGTCTCGAGCGACGGATTGAACGACGTGCCGTACGACACGTAATAGGACTGCGTTCCGGTCGGCTGGTAGATGACGCCCGCACGCACGCTGGTGAAGTCGACCCGCTGGCTGGCGGAGGCGGGCAGGTTGGTCGAGTTGTCGAGGCTCGCGTCGTAGCTGTCGTAGCGAACGCCCGCGACCGCCTTCCAGTGCTTGCCGAACGACATCGTGTCGTTGATGTAGGGTGCGATGTCCGTCGCCTTCGCGGCCACGCGATTGCCAGGGATCTCGGGAAGGTTGCCGGCCGTGGCGTAGACAGGCGCCGTCAGCGGTACCGCGCGGAAGTAGTTGTTGGGATTGCCGGGGATGTTGCGCGTGTAGTTCTGCGTTTCGTTGCGCTCCTCGCCGATCTCGAAGCCGACCAGGAGTTGGTGCGCGACCGGACCGGTCGCGAATTCCGCGATGAGATCCGTCTGGTTGTAGAGCGTCGAGTCCGTGATGTCGCGGTCGTGGCTGCCGAGGCCGACGTAAAGGACGTCGAGCGGCAGGAGCGTCGTGTTCGACAGGTTCACGGCGGGAAACGCGGTGTACACGCCGTTCACCATCGTGCCGACGTTGTTCGGCCCCGACTCGCGCGCGTCGATCCTGTATTGCGAATACTGCGTCTGGTTGCGCAGCGTCAGCCGGTCGTTGAACCGGTGGCTGACCGTCGCGTTGAGGTTGGCGACCTCCTGGATCGTGCGATCGTCGGTCGCCCCGTAGAAGTTCTTCCGGTTCACGCCGGCCGGCATGCCGTTGACAGGCGGGAGGCCGTAGTCGGGCATGTCGTGGTTGTGCATGAAGAGCGCGTTGAGCGTGACCTCGGTGGGCTGGCCCACGCCAAAGCGAATCGAAGGCGCAAGTCCGTAGTCCTCGTTCTTCATTACGTCGCGCGTGGAGTGGACGTCCTGCGCCATGCCGGCCACGCGAAACGCCGACGACTCGCTCATCGGCTGGTTCGCGTCGAACGTTCCGCGCACGGACGGTTGCGTGCCGACGCTGACGCCGACGTTCGCTGCGGGCGTCATCGTCGGCAGCTTGCTGACCTGGTTGATGATGCCGCCCGTCGAGCCGCGCCCGAACAGCATCGACGATGGGCCCTGCAGCACCTCGACCGCGTCGAGCGAGAACACGTCGCGGTAGTACTGCCCGCGGTCGCGCATCCCGTCGAGATACAGGTCGGTGCGCGCGGAGAATCCGCGCAGGTTGAAGTTGTTGCCGATGCTCCCGCCCTCGGCGGCGCCGATGGTGATGCCCGGAACGTTGCGCAGCGCGTCCGCCAGGCTCGTGGCGCCTTGCGCCTGCATGAGCGCGCTGTTGACGATCGTGATGGTTTGCGGGATGTCGCGGACCGGCGCCGGCACGCCGCCGCCGATCGTCGAAAAGTCGGTGTCGTAGCTGTCGTTGGCGGACCTGCCGACGACGCTGACCTCCGGAAGAGTGATGACCGCCTGCGAGGGCGCCTGGGCAGCAGCTACGCGCGGGAAGGCCGCGAGGACGAGGGCTCCAAAGGTCAATGCGGTGGCGTGCGGCTCGAGCGCTTGCGCGAGCGGAGACCTGCGGTAAGGAGGGCGACCCATCGTGCTTCCGGAGTGTGTTGTTGTCGTGGCGACGTGAATCGCTGGCTGCCTGGAAGACGCATAGGTGGCTCGCGGTGCGGGTTCGTGGATGCGGCGCCGCAAGGCGCGCCGCCAGATCTTGATGTATTAGAGAATGATAACGATTCGCATTCACAAAGTAAAGCGAACTCGTCCATTCCAGCGACAACGCGCGTCAGTGAACGCAGCCGAATTGCGAATGCCGGACGATGAGCAGCGTCTTCACACCGATGAAAAAAAGGGCGGACGCCGAGGCGCCCGCCCTTTCACGGTTCACGACGCGCTGGTCAGGGAGACGGTGACGACGACTCCTTGCGCGTCTCGACGATCTGCAGCGGCTCCTCCGCCACCTGGGTGCGCGGCGGACGCACGCGCTTCGGTCGCGACGACTCTCCTTCTTCGGTCGACGGCGGCGGTGCATGGTGACGCGTCTCGACGAGCTCGAGCCCCGAGTCCACGGGCGGCGTGCGCGTGATCTGCGGAAGATCAGGCACGGGAACGTGAACGGGCGGCGCCGCGGCTGCTAGCGGTGCAACGCGTGGTTCGGGTGCCGATTCGCGTGCAGGCTCGCGTGTTCGCTCGGGCGCTGCGAACGGCAGCGGGGCCTGTTCGACCGGAGCCGACGAGATCGGCTCGCTGACATCCGACGCGGGGAGGGCGGTTTCCGGGCGATCGGCGCGCGGCTCGCGCGGAGGACGCGGCTCGCGCGGGGGCCGTGCTTCACGGGGCGGACGCGGCTCACGCGCTTCCCGTGCCGGACGCGCGGCTTCGGCGTCCTCGGCCTCGGCCACCATTGTCACCATGTCGGCGACGTTGGGCGCATCGGCGGCCTCGTTCTGCGGACGATCGGCGCGGTCGCCACGACCGCGGCGACCACGACGGCGGCGGCCGCCGCCTTCGCGCGCGTCAGCGCCGTTGGTTGCGGCAGCTGGTGCCGGCGCCGGCGGCGCGGTGACGGATGCCTCGGCCGTTTCGGCGACGCGGGGCTCGCGCGGCTTCTGCGGCCGCGGTCCGTCGCGACGTTCTTCGCGCTGCTTGGGCTGCTGCGCAGCGCGCGGTTGGCCACGTTGACCGTCGCGGGATTCCTGCCGCGGCTCGGTGCGGCGGTCGCCCGGCTTGCGCCCATCGCGGCTCTCGTCGCGGCGCTCGGCGCCACGGCGCGAGTCGCCGCGTTGACGATCGCGATCCTCGCCGCGCTTGCCATCGCGACGTTCGCCGCGTGCGGCCTGGCCGCGCTCTTCGCGCACCGGCTTTGCCTGCGGCACCGGCACTTCGGACGCCTTGGGCTTGAACCACGCGATGACCTTGTCGAACCACGACTCGGCCGGCTGCGCGACGGGCGCCGCCTTCTCGACCGGCACCGGCGCGGGTTGCGATGGCGTGATGCCCTTGACCACCGCTTCCTGGCGTGGCGGCGCCGCTTCTTCCTTGGCTTGGCGCGCCGCGTCTTCCTTTTCCGGCTGGCGCACGAGGTCGAAGGACGCGGGCAGCGGCTCGGCGTTGTTGAGGTCGTCGTGGCGCAACCGCTCGACCGTGTAATTCGGCGTCTCGAGGTGGCGGTTCGGCACCAGCAGCACGTTGACCTTGAAGCGCGACTCGATGGTCATGACGTCGGTGCGCTTCTCGTTCAGCAGGAACGTCGCGACGTCCACCGGGACCTGCGCCACGACCTGCGCCGTGTTGTCCTTCATGGCTTCCTCCTGAATGATGCGGAGGATGTGCAGCGCGGTGGATTCGGTGCCGCGGATGTGGCCGATGCCATGGCAGCGCGGACACGGGATGTGCGCGGCCTCGGCAAGCGCCGGACGCAGGCGCTGGCGCGAAAGCTCCATCAGGCCGAAGCGGGAGATCTTGCCGAGCTGCACGCGCGCACGGTCGTACTTCAACGCGTCGCGCAGGCGATTCTCGACCTCGCGCTGGTTCTTCGCGTTCTCCATGTCGATGAAGTCGATCACGATGAGGCCGCCCAGGTCGCGCAGGCGCAACTGGCGGGCAACTTCGTCGGCCGCTTCGAGATTGGTGTTGAACGCCGTGGTCTCGATGTCGCCGCCCTTGGTGGCGCGCGCCGAGTTGACGTCCACCGATACGAGGGCTTCCGTGTGATCGATGACGATCGCACCGCCCGCAGGCAGCGGCACGGTCCGCGCATAGGCGGTCTCGATCTGGTGCTCGATCTGGAATCGCGAGAAGAGCGGAACGTCGTCCTTGTAGAGCTTCACGCGGTTGACGTTGGCGGGCATCACGTGGCTCATGAACTGCTGCGCCTGCTCGTAGATCGCCTCGGTGTCGATCAGGAGCTCGCCGATTTCCTGGTGGAAATAGTCGCGAATGGCGCGGATGACGAGGCTCGACTCCTGGTAGATCAGGTACGCGCCGCCCTGCATCTTGGCCGCCTCTTCCACGGCGTGCCACAGCTGCAGCAGGTAGTTCATGTCCCACTGCAGCTCTTCGGTCGTGCGGCCGATGCCCGCAGTGCGGGCGATCACGCTCATGCCCTGCGGCACGTCGAGGCCGTTGATCGCGTCGCGGAGCTCGTTGCGCTCCTCGCCTTCCACGCGGCGAGACACGCCGCCGCCGCGCGGGTTGTTCGGCATGAGGACGAGATAGCGTCCCGCCAGCGAGATGTACGTCGTCAGCGCCGCGCCCTTGTTGCCGCGCTCGTCCTTGTCGACCTGGACGATGAGCTCCTGGCCTTCGCGCAGCTGGTCCTGGATCCGGCCCTTGCCGTGGTCCTCTCGCAGGTAATCGCGCGAGATCTCCTTGAAGGGAAGGAATCCGTGGCGGTCGGTGCCGTAGTCGACGAAGCAGGCTTCGAGCGACGGTTCGACGCGGGTGATGACGGCCTTGTAGATGTTGCTCTTGCGTTGTTCCTTTGCGGCGGACTCGATGTCGAGGTCAATGAGCTTCTGACCGTCGACGATCGCCACCCGGAGCTCTTCGGCTTGGGTGGCATTGAACAGCATGCGTTTCATGTGCGTTCCTAGGCGCGTGTGCGCCGCGGAAGCGGAGGCGAAGCTAACTGGCGCCGCGTGTGGTACGCGGCGGCAAGGCGCTAATCAGGCGGTGGTCGCGTTCGACGACAAGGCGAGCGAAAACGCCCGCCGGGGGAAGAGAGGGTTGCGCGAGTGCATGGTTGCGATCGGCATTCGGTGCGGGCCCCGTCGTGCGGGGCTTGTTGTCTCTCGTCGTGCTTCTTGTCGTCGTTCAAAGCGAACAAGCGGTGGAACGGCCGAAGGCAGCGTACTCGCCAGCCTATCGGCGGAAATCTCGCTTACGGGCACCGCGCAATGCGCCGCTTCGAACCGGCCGCTGCCGGGTGCGGAGACTGCGCTCATCCTTTACCATCGCTACTTTTGCGAAAATCCGCCCGGCGAGCGACGAAAAGCCGGATTTGTCCGCTGTTTTTATCGATGTCGGATAGCGGGTGCGGACCGCAAAACGGCGGCAGATCAAGAAGTTGGGTCGATGGACCCAAGGCTTCGATGCCGCGCGTTTCGAGCACAATTATATGCCAATCAGCGAGTTGCGCAAGGACGGTGCTTCCAAGGTGACCGCGGGGGAAGATGCGGCCGGCCAGCGCATCGACAATTTCCTCATGCGGATCCTGAAGGGCGTTCCCAAGAGCCACGTGTATCGCATCCTGCGAAGCGGGGAGGTGCGCCTGAATGGCGGGAGGGTCGGGCCCGAGGCACGGCTCGCGGTGGGCGATGTGGTGCGGGTGCCGCCCATCCGGGTCGCCGATCCGGCCGCGCCGGTTCCCATCAAGCGCGTCCACGTGCCCATCCTGTTCGAGGACGATGCGGTCGTGGTGGTCGACAAGCCGTCCGGCCTCGCGGTGCATGGCGGCAGCGGCATCGCCGCCGGCCTGATCGAGCAGATGCGCGCGGCGCGCCCCGACGCCAAATTCCTGGAGCTCGTGCACCGGCTCGACCGCGATACGTCCGGCGTGATGCTGCTCGCGAAGAAGCGGGTCGCCCTGGTCGGACTGCATGCCCAGCTTCGCGACGGCGGCGTGGACAAGCGCTACGCGGTGCTGGTGCGCGGCCGCTGGCGCGACGAGATGCGGCGCGTGCGGCTGTCGCTGCACAAGTTCTCGACCAAGGAAGGGGAGCGCCGGGTGCGGGTCGACGACGCGGGCCAGGATGCCGAGACGATATTCCGTCGCGTATCGACCTGGCCGCAGCACGATCCGCCGCTCGCACTTCTGGAAGCGGAGCTGCGGACGGGGCGCACCCACCAGATCCGCGTGCACCTCACGCACCTTGGGTTTCCGCTCGCGGGCGACGACAAGTACGGGGACTTCGCGTGGAACAAGGAGCTCGCGAAGCAAGGGCTGAAGCGCATGTTCCTGCACGCGAAAGAGCTCGCCTTCACGCATCCGGTGACCGGCGCGCGCGTGCGCTTCGAGTCTGCGCTGCCGCGCGACCTCGCAACGTTCCTCGAGGGGCTTTGAGCGTGCGCGCGCAGCACGACCGGCGATTCGACCTCATCGTCTTCGACTGGGACGGGACGCTCGCGGACTCGACCGCGATCATTGCGCTCGCCATCCGCGAGGCGCTTCGCGACATGGGCGAGCCGGTGCCCGACGAGGAGGCGGCACGCTACGTGATCGGCCTCGGGCTCGCCGACGCGCTGCGCACCGTCGCGCCCGCGCTGCCCGCGGCGCGCCACGCGGAGCTCGTCGCGCACTACCGCACCCGTTACCTCGCAGCCGAGCGGGACATCCCGATGTTCGCCGGCGCGGTGGATCTCCTGGACGAGCTCGATCGCGCCGGCTACTACCTGGCCGTCGCGACCGGCAAGTCGCGCATGGGGCTCGACCGCGTGCTCACGAAGAATGGCCTCGCGCGCCGTTTCCACGCCACGCGCTGCGCCGACGAGGGCATGCCCAAGCCCAATCCCGACATGCTCCTGCATCTCATGGATCGGCTGGGCGTGGAACCTTCCGCGACGCTCATGATCGGCGACACGACGCACGACCTCATGCTTGCGCGCAACGCGGGCGTTTCCGCGGTCGCCGTCACCTACGGCGCGCATGCACGCGAGCCGCTCGCACGCCTCGCGCCGATAGGGACGGTCCACTCGATGACCGAGCTCGCGCAGTGGCTGCGCAGCAACGGCTGAGGCGATCCTAGCGATCGATCGAAACGAGGTTCGCGGTGATCGCGCGGGCGACCGCCTCGCCCCGGCTGACGGCGCCGAGCTTCGTCATGGCGTTGCCCACGTGGAAGTTGGCGGTGCGCGCTGTGATGCCGAGCTTGACGCCCACGTCGGCGCTCGTCATGCCGCGCGCGACGAGCGCCACGCACTCGCGCTCGCGCTCGGTCAGCGGCGCATTGCCGCGGGTGGCTGGCGGCACGCCGCACTGGGCGAGCAGCGTTTCGTGAACGACGCCGGCAAGCAGCGCGATGGTGCCGAGGCTGTGGCGGATGGGCGCGGTGTCCTTCGCGTCCCACGCGACCACAGCCCGGCCGACGCGCGCGTCGCAGGCGGACCAGGCGACGCCGCCTCGCACGTCGTGACGACCGGCGTCGCCGAGAAAGTCCCGCATGCGCGGCTCGTTCGTGGCGCTGGCTTGTCCCCACACGACGGGCACCGACCGATGGCGCGTCAACGTCACGCGCGGGTCGACGAGGTGATAGCCGCGCGCGGCGTAGCGGGCGGTCCACGCGGGCCCCGACGACGTCCAGTGCTCGAGAAGTCGCGGCTGGGTCACGGGCCCGCCGAGCAGGATGTACGAGAAGCCATCGAATCCGAAGCTCGCGGCGAGCGACGCGAAGGACTCGCGACGCGCCGTGCGGCCGCACGCGACGATCGCATCGGCGACGGCGTCGCCGATGCCTTCCGACCGAAGAACGTGGCTTGCATAGGCATCGAGCAGCGCCATGACCGTCTCCACGGATGGCGGACCGGAACGGTCCGCTTGCAACACGAGGCTAGGCGCGTTCGCAGTGCCGCGCTACTGGCGAAATGGGCGATTCGTGCGGGTCCGCAATCGCAGGTTCGCACGCAGGTCTCGCGCGCAATTCCTTGATCGTTCGGCACGAGCGCGGCGCCGTCGAACGCAAGGCCGCTGCACTTTTGTGCAATCGGACGAAAGCCGCGGTGCGATTGGCCTCGTGCGACGACGCGCTCATCGCGACGAGCACCCTGTCACGGCTGACAGTATCTTTTTTCGCCACGGTCAGCTCGCGCGCACGATGCCCGTCTGCACCGCGCGTGCAACGGCTTCCTGGCGGTTCGACGCGCGAAGCTTCGAGTAGATCTTGGCGAAGTGGAACTGCACGGTGCGCGAGCTGATGTCGAGCTTGTGCGAGATGTCCCTGGTCGTCATGCCGTTGGCGGCGAGCCGCAGGCACTCGCGCTCGCGGGTGGACAGCGGCGGCAGCGGCGCGGCCGCCGGCTTGCCGCGGGCGAGCGCCGGCACCATGAAGAGCTCGTGGAAGTAACGCCCGAACATGAAGATGTCGGGCAGGTTGCGCATGATCGCCTTGGTGCGGATGTCGTCGTTCGTATCGACGCACGAGTTGAAGGCGACCACCACGTGCATGTCGAGCGCCGCGTGCCACACGAAGCTCACGCCGCTTGCGATGCGGTGGCGCCGGGCGTCGTCGAGGAACGCGTCCACGCGCGCATCGCGGCCGCGGACGCTGCCCTGGTCCCACACCATCGGAACGGCGCTCCTGCACGTGAGGAAGATGCGGGGGTCCGTCTCGACGTAGCCCATGCGTCCGTAGTGCGCCGTCCACTCGGGCACGGTCGTGTACACGAAGTTCTCGCCGTTGCGGTCCGGCCGCGCGCTCGTCGACGCGCCGTATTCGAAGCTGTCGAACCCGAAGCTTCCGACGATGGACCTCACGTGCGCGACGAGATCGTCGCCGCGCGTCGCCGCAGTGACGAGGGACTCGAGCAGGGGCGGCACGAACCGGCCAGGAAGCAGGTCGACGTTCACGACGGGCATGAGCTCGTGCATTGGCGTGCCTCGAGAGCTTGTTGAATGCACTGGCGAATCGGTCGCGATGTGCGACCCGATGAAACAAGCTGTAGGTTACGACACGGGATTTCCGGCGCGCTACGCCGTTTGTCGCCTACGACATTTGCATGTCTCGCCGACCGCGGAACCCGTGCAATGCCAGCGGGTTACGCCGCCTTGTTCACATCCGCCCTGACCAATGCCGGCGTCATTGCCTGGTCGGGATGCCCTTCACAACTGCACCCGGCCCGATGCCGCGCTCCGCGAACCATCCCTTCTTCATCTCGAGCGCGTACATCGCGGGACCGCGCGACCAGTGCGTTTCCTCCGTCTGCGGCTTCATGTCCTCGATGTTGACGATGCGGCCGTCCGGCGCGATGAACGCGATCGACAGCGGGATGTACGTGTTCTTCATCCAGAACGAGAGCGGCTCGTTGCGCTCGAACACGAACAGCATGCCGTGATCGGGCTTGAGGCTGAAGCGGTTCATGAGCCCGACGGATCGCTGGTCGGGCGTCCTCGCGATTTCCGCCATGAGCTTGTGCGTGCCGATGGTGAGCGGCACCGTGGGAAGCTCGGCGGCATGCGTGGCATTCATGGCGAACAGGAACGCGGCGGCGAGCAGCGTCGATCTCATGGTAACGACTCCTTGGAGTTTGGGTGCGACTGGCGCTGGTACACGAGCCACAGGACGAAGCTCGCCGCGGTGAACGCCGCCATGCCCCAGGCGAGCGACGTCAGCGCGTGCGCGAGGAGCGGCGCGATGGATCCTGCGACCACTGCGCCGAGCGCGAACTGGACGAACCCCTGGAGCGACGACGTCATGCCGCGCATCGTGGGAAAGAGGTCGAGCAGGATCAGCGTGACGCTCGGCATGATGAGGCTCGACCCGATGGTGTAGACGAAGATCGGCAGCACGTTCCACGCCACCTGCGGCGACAGGAGATACGACACCGCGAGGTTGATGAGCACGCCCGCGGCCAGGACGGCGTAGCCGATGCGGATCGTGCGCATCGGCGACAGGCGTCCCGCGATGCGGCCCGACAGGAACGCACCGACCATGATGCCGGAGATCATCGGCACGAACAGCCACGCGAAGCCCCAGGTCGACACGCCGAGCAGGTCCACGAGGAACGCGGGCGCCGCCGCGATGTACAGGAAGAACGCGCAGAAATTGAAGGCGAGCAAGAACGCGAGGAGGGCGAAGGCGGGACGGCCGAGGACGTGCGCGGTAGTTGCGCCACAGCGCGCGCGGCCGCAGCGGATGGCGGCTCGCGACGGGATGCGTTTCCGGCAGCACGCGCACGCACAGCACGATCATGACGGCGGTCCAGGCGAACATGCCCCAGAAGATCGAGCGCCATCCGAGGAGATTCAGAAGCGCGCCGCCGACGATCGGCGCGAGCGCCGGGCCGAGGCCGAACACCATGGTCGTCTGCGACATCATGCGCTGCGCTTCGGCACCGTGGAAGCGATCGCGAATGATCGCGCGCCCGACGACGAGACCCGCACCGGCGGACAGTCCCTGCAGGACGCGCGACAGCCACAGCGACTCGATGTTGCCCGCGATCGCGCAGCCGAGCGTGCCGAGCGCGAACACGACGAGCCCCGCGATGACGACGGGACGCCGGCCGAGCGAGTCCGACAGCGCGCCGTGCCACAGCATCATGAACGCGTACGCGATCATGTACACCGACAGCGTCTGCTGCAGCGCGATCGCCGTCACGCCGAACTCGGCGCCGATCGCGGGGAATGCGGGCAGGTACATGTCGACGGCGAAGGGACCGAGCATCGACAGCGACGCCATCAGCGCCGCGAATGCCCACGAGCGCCGATGCACGAGCGGCGCGGCACTGCTCTCGACGCTCATCTGCGATTGCGGCCCTCGAGCGCCGCGTCGATCGCCGCGCGGTCGTAGCGCGGCGCGAACAGCGCGATGAACGCGTACACGTAAGCACGCAGGAACACGCCGTAGCGAAGGCCGAGACGCGTGGTCGACGGGGCGAACAGATGACCGGCGTCGAGCATCTCGAACTGCGTGTCGCGCGCCGGGTCGTAGGCCATCTGCGCGATGATGCCCACGCCCATGCCGAGGTCGACGTACGTCTTGATCACGTCGGAGTCGAGCGCGGTCAGCACGACGTTGGGCTCGAGCCCCTTGGCGGAGAACGCGGCGTTGATCGCCGAGCGGCCGGTGAAGCTGAAGTCGTACGTCACGATGGGAAATTTGGCGAGCGCTTCCACGGTGAGCGGCTGCATCTTCGCCAGCGGATGCCGCTTCGGCGTGATCACCACGCGGTTCCACTGGTAGCACGGCAGCGTGACGAGCTCGTGGAAATCGCCGAGCGCCTCGGTGGCGATGCCGACGTCGACCTCGCCTTTCGCGGTCTGCTCCGCGACCTGGATCGGATTGCCCTGGTGGAGCACGACCTTCACCTTCGGGTAGCGCGTCGCGAACTCGCGAAGCACCTTCGGCAGCACGTAGCGGGCCTGCGTGTGCGTGGTGGCGATCGACAGCGTGCCCGTGTCCTCGCCGCGATACTCGTCGGCCACGCGCTTCAGATTCGCGATCTCGCGCATCGCGCGCCGCGCGGTGGCGACCACGATCTCGCCGGCGGGCGTCAGCGATGCGAGTCGCTTGCCCTGGCGCACGAACACCGACAGCCCGAGCTCGTCCTCGAGCTGGCGGATCTGCTTGCTGATGCCCGGCTGCGAGGTGAACAGCGCCTCGGCCGCGTCGGACACGTTGAGCCCGTGATCGACGACGGCACAAAGGTACTTGAGCTGCTGCAGGTTCACGTCTTATAACCCGAATGACGATTTCTGCGAAAATTATATATCCAGACGACGAATCGACTTTCGTGGCCCAGTACTTCACCGTTCACCCCGCGGACCCGCAGCCGCGGCTCATGCGCCAGACCGCGCAGATCATCGGCGATGGCGGCGTGATCGCCTATCCGACCGATTCGAGCTACGCCCTCGGCTGCCGCCTCGACGACATCGATGCGGCGAACCGCATGCGAGCGATTCGCGGCGTCGACGACCGCCACCTGCTCACGCTGGTGTGCGGCGATCTCGCGAGCGCGGGGCGCTTCGCGCGCATCGACAACTGGCAGTTCCGCATCGTGCGCCAGGGCGTGCCGGGTCCGTTCACGTTCGTGCTCGCCGCGACGCGCGAAGTGCCGCGCCGCCTCGTGCACCGCAAGCGTCATACCGTCGGGATTCGCGTCCCCGACCACGCCGTGGTGCGCGCGCTCCTGGCCGAGCTCCGCGCACCGATCCTGTCCACCACATTGATGCTCGCCGGCGACGACGTGCCCCTGCACGATCCCGACGAGATTCGCGACAAGCTCGAATCGAAGGTCGACCTCATCGTCGATGCGGGCCCGTGCCCCGACGTGCCGACGACGGTGATCGACCTGTCGAGCGAGCCGGCAACGATCGTGCGACTCGGCGCCGGCGACCCGGCTCGCCTTGGGTTGGGGTAGAATGGCGCCGTAAATGGATTGGCTCGAGACTGCCGTGCTCTGGGTGGTGCCGGTGGTCTTGGCGATCACCTTGCACGAAGCGGCCCACGGATACGTCGCCCGCATGTTCGGCGACCAGACGGCGTGGATGCTGGGGCGAGTGACGCTCAACCCGCTCAAGCACATCGACCCCGTCGGCACGGTGCTCGTGCCCGCGGTCCTGTTCCTCCTGAAGTCGCCGTTCCTGTTCGGGTGGGCGAAGCCGGTGCCGGTGAACTTCGGCAACCTGCGTCATCCCAAGCGGGACATGATCTGGGTGGCAGGTGCGGGTCCCGCGGCCAACTTCGTGATGGCGCTCGGCTGGGCATTCCTGCTGGGAGCCACCGGACCTTCGGGCCCGTGGTCGAGCGACGGTTTGTACCAGATGGCGGATGCAGGCATCAGGATCAACCTTGCATTGCTGGCGCTGAACCTGCTTCCGATTCCGCCGCTGGATGGCGGGCGTATCGCGGTCGGATTGCTGCCCAATCGGGCCGCGGCGTGGCTTTCGCGTGCGGAGCCTTACGGATTCTTCGTGATCCTGGCTTTGATGGTCATCCCCGGCGCGCTGTGGACGATCCTGGGACCTGTTTACAGGGTATTCGCATTTCTCGTATTCGCTTTGTCCGGGCTCTGACGAGCAGCCGGACGTAAAAGACGACTTCATCAATGTTCGCTGACCGCGTGTTGTCGGGCATGCGCCCGACCGGGCGCATGCACATCGGCCATTACCACGGCGCACTCAAGAACTGGGTGCGGCTGCAGGAGGAGTACGAGTGCCTGTACTTCGCCGCGGACTGGCACGCGCTGACGACGCACTACGAGTCGCCCGAGGACATCTCGGCGATGACGTGGGAGATGATGGTCGACTGGCTCGCAGCGGGCCTCGATCCTGCGCGCTCGACGCTGTTCATCCAGTCGCAGGTCATGGAGCACGCGGAGCTGGCACTCCTGCTCGGCATGATGACGCCGATCGGCTGGCTCGAGCGCGTGCCCACGTACAAGGACCAGCAGCAGAAGCTCGGCGACAAGGATTTGTCGACGTTCGGATTCCTCGGCTATCCGGTGATGCAGGGCGCCGACATCCTGATCTATCGCGCGAACATGGTGCCGGTGGGCGAGGACCAGGTGTCGCACGTCGAGCTCGTGCGCGAGATGGCGCGCCGCTTCAACAACATCTACGGCCGCGAGCCGGGCTTCGAGGACAAGGCGAAGGCCGCGATGAAGAAGCTCGGCGCCAAGAAAGCGAAGCGCTACGCGGAGCTGCGCACCGCATTCCAGGAGAAGGGCGACGCCGCGGCGCTGGAGGCGGCCCGCGAGCTGCTCGACGAGTCGCAGAATCTTCCGCTCGGCGATCGCGAGCGGCTGTTCGGCTATCTCGAGGGATCGCGGCGCATGATCCTGCCGGAGCCGGACGCGCTGCTGACGGAAAATCCGAAGGTGCCCGGGCTCGACGGCGAGAAGATGTCGAAGTCCTACGGCAACGCCATCCTCATGCGCGAGGATCCGGCCGAGGTGACGAAGAAGATCCGCACGATGCAGACCGATCCGGCGCGCGTGCGGCGCACCGATCCGGGCAATCCGGAGAAATGCCCCGTGTGGCGGTCTGCACAAGATCTACTCGACCGAGGACACGAAGAAATGGGTCGTGCAGGGTTGCACGACGGCCGGCATCGGCTGCCTCGAGTGCAAGCAGCCCGTGATCGACGCGATCATCCGCGAGCAGGCGCCCATCATCGAGCGCGCGCAGAAGTTCATCGACGACCCGACGCTCGTGCGCAACATCGTGGCCGACGGCAACGAGCGCGCGCGCAAGCTCGCCGAGGAAACGATGCGCGACGTGCGCAGCGCGATGGGGCTGTCGTATGAGTGAAGAGGGACAGATCGACCTCGCGCATCCGTCGCCGGCGCCGAAGCCGCTCGCGCGCGTCTACGGCGAGGCGTTCAACGACGCTGCCGCACGACCTGTACATCCCGCCCGAAGCGCTCGAGGTCTTCCTCGAATCGTTCGAAGGCCCGCTCGACCTCCTGCTCTACCTCATCCGCAAGCAGAACATCAACGTGCTCGACATCCCGATGGCGGATCTCACGCGCCAGTACCTGGGTTACGTCGAGATGATGCGACGCACGCAGCTCGAGCTCGCGGCCGAGTACCTGCTGATGGCCGCCGTGCTGATCGAGATCAAGTCGCGGTTGCTCCTGCCGAAGCCGCCTGCGCCGCCGGGCGAGGAGGCCGAGGACCCGCGCGCCGAGCTCGTGCGCCGCCTGCTCGAGTACGAGCGCATGAAGCAGGCCGCGCGCGAGATCGACGAGCATCCGCTGGCCGAGCGCGACTTCGCGGTCGTGCGCGTGTGGTTCGACCACGTCGCGTCGCAGCGCCTGCCCGACGTCCGGCCGGACGACCTGAAAGCCGCGTGGGCCGGGCTCGTGCAACGCGCCAAGGTCAACCGCCATCATCTCGTCACGCGCGAGCAGCTGTCGGTGCGCAGCGAGATGAGCCGCATGCTGAAGGTGCTCGAGCGCACGCGCTACATGGAATTCACCGCGCTCTTCGCCGAGCACGCCGACGTCGCGCATCTCGTGGTCACGTTCCTCGCGCTGCTCGAGCTCGCGCGCGAGGAGCTCGTGTCGATCGCGCAGACCGAGCCTTACGCACCGATCCACGTGACACTCAAGGGCGCGCCCGATTTCGCGCTTGCCTCCGATGAGCCCTGACGATCCGACGTTGACCGACGAGCAGACCCTTCCTGCGAGCGAGCAGGGGGACACTCGCGAAGTGAAGGCCATCCTCGAGGCGGCGCTGCTCGTCGCCGGGGAGGCCGTGACGGCGCAGGAGCTGGCGAGGCTCTTCGAGCCGCCGCTGCCGCCGGACACCATTCGCGAGGTCCTCGACGACCTCAAGGAAGACTGGAACGGCCGCAAGGTCGAGCTCGTGCAGGTCGCGAGCGGCTGGCGCTTCCAGGGCGTGCCCGCGGTGCAGTCCTATCTCGACCGGCTGTCGCCGGACAAGCCGCCGCGCTATTCGCGCGCGGTCATGGAAACACTTGCCATCATTGCGTACCAACAACCCGTCACCCGCGGCGACATCGAGTCCATCCGCGGGGTTGCCGTCTCGACGAACGTCATCAAGACGCTCGAAGACCGGCAATGGGTGGAGATCGTCGGTCATCGCGAGACGCCGGGACGCCCGGCGCTCTACGCGACGACGAAGATCTTCCTCGACGACCTCGGCCTCCGCTCCCTCGCGGAATTGCCTCCTCTCGCCGAGCTCGATACATCCCACCTCCTGGAGATGCCCGATGCCCCCACCAAGGCCGCCGAGGCGGCACTCGTCCTCGCGACCCCGCTCCTCGGACCCGATGAAGCAGCCGAACCTGGCGCTTCACGCGATCCAGGAGAGCCTGCCGCCGGCGAAGATCAAACGATCCACTGACGAAGTCTTCAACGAGCCGCAACGCCTGCACAAGGTGCTGGCGTCGTGCGGCTTCGGCTCGCGCCGTGCCATGGAGGAGATGATCCTCGCCGGGCGCATCACGGTGAACCGGCTGCCCGCGGAAGTGGGACAGAAGGTCGGTCCGGGAGACGAGGTCCGCATCAACGGCGAGCTCGTGAAGGTGCGCTTCACCGAGCCGCGCCCGCGCGTGCTCATGTATCACAAGCCGTCGGGCGAGATCGTCACGCGCGACGACCCCGAAGGCCGTCCGACCGTGTTCGCGAAGCTGCCGAACATCGGCAACGGCAAGTGGATCAACGTCGGTCGCCTCGACTACAACACCGAAGGCCTGCTGCTCTTCACGAACTCGGGCGAGCTTGCAAATCGGTTGATGCATCCACGCTACGAAGTCGAGCGCGAGTACGCGGTGCGCGTGCTCGGCCGGCTGAGCGAAGAGCAGATGCAGCGCCTCGTCACCGGCATCGAGCTCGCCGACGGCATGGCCAAGTGCGACAAGGTCGAGGACGGCGGCGGGGAAGAGGAAGGTGCGAATCACTGGTATCACGTCGTGCTGAAGGAAGGGCGCAACCGCGAGGTGCGGCGCCTCTTCGAAGCGCTCGAGGTGCCGGTGTCCCGGTTGATCCGCACGCGCTACGGCACGCTCGCGATGCCGTCGATCATGAAACGCGGCGACACGCTGGAGCTCGAAGCGCCGGAAGTCACCGCGGTCATGGAAGCGGCGGGCCTTAAGGGCCATCCGCAGGGTGGCCGTCCGCAGCAGCCGGGCAAGCCGCGACACGGCAAGCAGGGACCTCGGCCCGAGCAACGCAAGGGTCCGCGTCCGCAGCACCAGCCGGGCAACGACAATGGCCCGAGGGGCCAGGGTCCGCGCCCGCAAGGGCAGGGTCCGCGCCCACAGGGACAGGGGCAGCGACCGCCGGGGCACGGCCCGCGGCCGCATGCGCAGGGCCAACGCCCGTACGGCCAGGGGCAGCGACCGCCGGGGAAGGGCCAGCGCAAGGGTCCGCGTCCGCAGCAGCCGCATCACGAACGATCGGAGCCGCGCGTCGACTTCGAGACGCAGCAGCCGATGAGCAACGCCAATGCGTCGGCGGTGCGCGTGATCCAGAAGCACCCGCGCCGCCAGGCGTTCGGGCAGGGCAACGGTCCGCGCGTCGATTTCGACGAGATCCAGCCGCAGAGCAACGACAACGCATCGCCGTTCGGTCACACGCTGACGTTGCGCAACCGCGGCCCGCGGACGAACGGCGGAGGCGGCGAGGCGAACGCGAGCGACGGGTCGTTCAACGCACGCGGCAATCGCAGCGGTCCGCGCGGACGGCCCAACAAGGGCTTCCGCGGCAACAAGGGCGGCCCGCCGGGCCAGAATCGCCAGCCTCGGCGCGAGGTCGACGGCAACGTGGCGCCGAAGGAAGAAGCCGGCCCGCCGAAGGCTTCGTCCGACGACGAGTAATGAGGTCCTAACGCGATTCGAGGAGCCGTTTCGCCGCCGCGTAGATCGGAACCTCGACGAGCGCGCCGTCCACGTGCGCTCGCTCGACGCCCGCTTCGCGGGCCTTCTCGAACGCCGCCACGACGCGCCGCGCATGGGCGATATCGCTGCGCGACGGCGTGAAGACGCCGTTCACTGCATCCGCGTGAACGGGAGAGACGAGACTCTTCCCGCGATAGCCCAATGCCTTTGCGTAGCGTGCGTCCTTCGCGGCACCGCGCACGTCGCTGAACGTGTACGGGCAGTCGATCGCCTCGATGCCGGCGGCCCGGCATTCGACGAGGAAGCGTGCGCGCGCGTAGGCGAGCTCGCCTCCGTCGCGCGTGCGCGCCGCGCCGAGGTCCGCGACCATGTCCTCGCTCGCCATGAGCGCGGCCGTCACGTTGCGGGCGGCAGCCGCGATGTCGATCGTGCGCACCAAGCCTGCCGCGCTCTCGATGTTGGGCACGAGCTCGACGAGGGGTCCCGCGATGTCGGCAAGCGCGCGCACGTGCTCGGGCTTGGCCACTTTCGACATCATGACGATGTCGGGCTTGGCGGCGAGCACGGCATCGAGGTCTTCGCGGCCGCAGGTCTCGAGCGGGTTGACGCGCACGGCCACGGTCTTGCCGGCCCCGCGCCATTGCGCATACAGGCTCATCGCGAGCGCGCGCGCTGCCTTCCGGAGCGACGGCGGCGTGAAGTCCTCGAGCTCCTGGATCAGGACATCTGCGCTCGACTGCGCGGCCGCCCGATGCGCTTGCGCGTCGGCGCCCGGCACGAACAGCCAGGTGCGGCGCGACCGTGTCACAGGAACAGATCGGGCACGAGCGGCGTGCCGGGGTTGACGGCGTATTGCGCGAAGTCGGTGACGCCGGCCTCGGCCAGCGCTTCCTCGTCGATGAAGAATCGGCCGGTCGTCGTGCGGGCGTCGCGCACGAGGATCGCGTGCGCGGCGTCGGCCACGATCTCAGGCTTGCGCATGCCGTCGACCTGCTCGCTGCGCACCGGGGATCATCGCGATGGCTGCCGTCGCGATCACCGACCGTGGCCACAGCGCATTCACCGCGATGCCCTCGCCGCGGAACTCCTCCGCCATGCCGAGCACGCACATGCTCATGCCGTACTTCGCGATCGTGTACGCGACGTGCGGGGCGAACCACCTGGCATCCATGCGAAGCGGCGGCGACAGCGTGAGGATGTGAGGATTGCGGCCGGCGGCGGCCGCCCGCTTGAGGTGCGGAAGGCACGCCTGCGAGCACAGGAACGTGCCGCGCACGTCGACGCCGATCATGAGGTCGAACCGCTTCATCGGTGTCTCGAGCGTGCCGGTGAGGCTGATCGCGCTCGCGTTGTTGACGAGCACGTCGATGCCGCCGAATTGCGTCGCGGTGCGCTCGACGGCGGCATGCACCGCCGCCTCGTCGCGGATGTCGCATTCGATCGGCAGCGCACGGCCGCCGGCGCGCTCGATCTCCTCGGCGGCCGTGAAGATCGTGCCGGGCAGCTTGGGGTGCGGCGCGATCGTCTTGGCCGCGATGGCGACGTTCGCGCCGTCGCGCGCGGCGCGCAGCGCGATGGCGAGACCGATCCCGCGCGATCCGCCGGTGATGAACACGGACTTCCCGCGAAGCGAGCCCGTCACTGGAACCGCGGCGGCCGCTTTTCGAGGAACGCCGCGATGCCCTCGACGAAGTCGGGTGTTCCGGCGCACGCGGCGAAGCTCGCGGCCTCCGCGTCGAGTTGCTCGGAAAGCGAGCGCGCAAGCGACTCGCGCATGAGGCGCTTCGCGTTGCGGATCGCGAGCGTCGGCCCGTCGGCAAGCGACCTGACGACGGCCTCCACCGTCGCGTCGATCTCGGCAAGCGGCACGACCTTGTTGACGAGGCCCCACGCGAGCGCTTGCTGCGCGTCGAAGCGCTCGCCGAGCAGCATGATCTCCATGGCGCGGCGCATGCCGACGAGGCGCGGCAGCGCCCACGACCCGCCGCCGTCGGCGGTGAGCGCGATTGCCCGATAGGCCGATGCGAAGTACGCGTTGTCGGCGGCGACGACGAGGTCGCACGCGTTCATGAGCGAGAGACCGAATCCCGCGACCGCGCCCTGCACCTGGCCGATCACCGGATGCGGCATCCGGTGGAACGCCTCGATCGCCGAATGCAGGCGCGCGATCATGCGCTTGAACCGGCGCGTGCGCTCGGCCGGCTCGCCGTCGAGCATGCCGGCGAACGTCCTGATGTCGCCGCCCGCCATGAAATGCTTGCCGGCGCCGCGGATCACGACGACGCGCAGCGTATCGTCGGACGCCACTTCCGCCGACGCATCCACGAGCGCGTCCATGAGCGAGAAGTCGAGCGTGTTGAGCGACTCGGGGCGATTGAGCGTGAGCGTCGCGACCCGGCCTTCACGCGACAGGAGGAGCGGTGCGGTCATGACCGGCAAAGTCTAGCATTGCGCCTCGCGCGTCCGGGGCCCATCGCTCGAGCGCGAGCGAGACCGTATTGAAGTGGATGTCGACGACGTCCTCGATGCGCTCCGCATAGCCGCCCGCCATGGCGATGGCGACGGGCAAGCCCTGCGCACAAAACGTGTCGAGCACGTAGCGATCGCGTTCTTCGAGGCCGGCTTTCGATAGCGACAGTCTTCCGAGGCGATCGCCCTCGTACGGGTCCGCGCCGGCGAGGTAGATGACGAGGTCCGGATGCGCGCGATCCAGTGCGCGCGGCAACGCGACGCGCAGTGCGGCGAGATAGGGTGCGTCCCCGGTGCCGTCGTCGAGCTCGACGTCGAGGTCGGACGCGGATTTGCGAAACGGGAAGTTCGCGCGCCCGTGCATCGAGCACGTGAACACGCTGTCGTCGCCGGCGAAGATGGCCGCCGTGCCGTCGCCCTGGTGCACGTCGAGGTCGAGCACGAGCACGCGGCCCGCGCGGCCTTCCGCCTGCATCGCGCGCGCCGCGATGGCGGCGTCGTTGAACACGCAGAATCCCTCGCCGAACCCGGCGTGCGCGTGATGGGTGCCGCCGGCGAGGTTGACGCCGCAACCCGACTCCAGCGCGCTGCGGCATGCCGCGATCGTGGCGCCCGCGGAGCGCCGCGACCGCTCCACCATCGCGTGCGACCACGGAAAGCCGATGCGGCGCATCGCCTGCGCGTCGAGTGTCCCGTCCACCACCTGGCGGACATAGGCGGCATCGTGCACGCGCAGGAGGTCGGCATCGCTCGCCGCGTCGGCTACGCGCATGCGGTCCGCGGCGACGGCGGCCACGCGCTCGCGCAGCGCGCTGTACTTCGGCATGGGGAACCGATGCCCTGCCGGCAGCGGCAGCACGAACTGGTCGGCGTAGAAGATCCGCACCCGGTTACTGGTCGCGGTGCACGTCCTGCTTGAACGGGGAGGAGGAGGCGAGCTCGTCGCGCGAGTGCTCGACCTCGACGCGCTCGCGCGTGCAGAAATCGGCGATCGCCGCGGCGAAGTCGGCGTCGCCGACCGCATGCAGCGAGTGAGTCGCGACCGGACGCAGGCCTCTCGCGAGCTTGTGCAAGCCCTGCGCGCCGCCCTCGAAGCGATGGATGCCCTTCTCGATGCAGAACTCGATGGCCTGGTAGTAGCACGCCTCGAAGTGCAGGCCCGGCACGTACTCGGTCATGCCCCAGTAGCGGCCCCACAGCGTGTCGCTCGTGTAGACGTCGAGCGCGGCGCACAGGCGACGGCCGTTGCGGGTGCCGACGACCAGCATCGTGTTGGCGGCAAGCGTTGCGCCGATCTCCTCGAAGAACGATGGCGTGAGGTACGGCGTCGAGTGGTGCGCGCGGTACGTCGACTCGTAGCATTGGTAGAAGAACGCCCAGTCCGCCGCGGTGATCTCGCTGCCGAGCCGCCGCTCGAACGTCACGCCGGCGTCGCGCAGCTTGCGCCGCTCCTGCTTCACCTTCTTGCGCTTGTCGTGCGAGAACGTCGACAGGAAGTCGTCGAAGTCGCGGTAGCCTTCGTTCGTCCAGTGGAACTGCACGCTCGCGCGCGGGATCATGCCGAGCGCTTCGCCTTCGCGCGCCTCCTCCTCCGGCAGGAACAGCACGTGAAGCGACGAGAACTTGTGGCGGCGCACGAGCGTCGAGCGCGTGCGCAAGCATCGCGCGCGCGGACCGGCGCGTGCGCGGCGAGGATGCGCGGACCCGAGCACCGGCGTGAAGGGCACGGCGCACACGAGCTTCGGGTAATAGCGGCGTCCGTGACGGCGATACGCTTCGGCCCATCCCCAGTCGAAGACGTATTCGCCGTAGCTGTGCGTCTTCGCGTACACCGTCATCGCACCGACGAGGCGATGGCCGTCCCAGGCAGTGACGTAACGCGGCGTCCAGCCCGTGCGCGGCGTCGCGCAGCCGGGACGGTGCAGCGCCGTCAGGAACGCGTGCGTGAGGAACGGGCTCTCGGGCGCGAGCGCGTCCCACTCCGCAACCGCAATGTCGCAGAGGGCAACGTCGTCGCGAACCAGGGGCGAGGCCACGACGGGCATCGGCGTGGCGACGAAGGGAACCGGCGAACGCATCGTCCCCGATTGTCGCGTGATTGCGAAGGGTGCTCAAGTTATCCGGGTGCTAACATCCCCGCATGCGGCTCGCCATGGCGCAGCTCGATCAACGCGTCGGCGACCTTCCGGCCAACGCGCGCGCGATCCTCGACGCCGTCCGGGCGGCGCGGCGCGCCAACGCCGAGCTCGTGGTCACGCCCGAGCTGTCGCTTTGCGGCTACCCGCCCGAGGACCTCCTGCTGCGGCCGGCCTTCGTCGACGCGTGCGCGCGCGAGCTCGCAGCGCTCGCCGCGGCCGTCGAGGACGAGACGGTCGTCGTCGGTTTCCCGGAGCGTTCCGCGGGCGCGTTGTACAACGCGGCAGCCGTCGTGCGCGCCGGCAAGGTCACCCACGTGTACCGCAAGCAGGCGTTGCCCAACTACACGGTGTTCGACGAGGCGCGCTATTTCGCTCCCGGCGCGTCGCCATGCGTCTTCGAGGCGGGAGGCGTCGCGGTCGGCGTCGTGATCTGCGAGGACATCTGGCGGCCGGATGCGGCCGCGCAGGCGCGCGACGCGGGCGCAACGCTCATCGTGGTGCCGAACGGCTCGCCGTACCACATGCGACAGCACGCCGACCGGCGCGCAGCCATCGAGGCGCGCACGCGCGAATGCGGCCTCCCGATCGTCTACGTCAATCGCGTGGGCGGCCAGGACGAGCTCGTGTTCGACGGCGCCTCGTTCGTCGCCGATGCGAGCGGAGCGATCGTCCAGCAGGTGCCGGCGTGGCACGAGACGCTCGCCATCGCCGAGTTCGACGAAGGCACGCCGCGGCAGGTTCGCGGATCCCTCGATGCCGGGTTGGCGGCGGACGTGTACCAGGCCCTCGTCATGGGCGTGCGCGACTACACGGACAAGAACGCGCTTTCCGGGTGCGATCGTCGGCGTGTCGGGCGGCGTCGACTCCGCGCTCACCCTCGCGATCGCCGTCGACGCCCTCGGCCGCGACCGCGTGCGCGCGGTCATGCTGCCGTCGCGCTACAACGCCGCCATGAGCCTCGAGGACGCACGCGCGATGGCTGCGCTGCACGGCGTGCGCTACGACGAGCTGCCGATCGACGGCATCGCCGTTGCATTCGATGCGGCGCTCGCGCGGGAGTTCGCGGGACTTCCGCCGGACGCGACGGAAGAGAACGTGCAGGCGCGCATCCGCGGCACGATGCTCATGGCGCTTTCCAACAAGCACGGCGCCATCGTGCTCACCACGGGCAACAAGTCGGAGATGGCGGTCGGATACGCCACGCTCTACGGCGACATGGCAGGCGGATTCGCCGTGCTGAAGGACGTCAGCAAGACGCTGGTGTACGACTGTGCGAGTACCGCAATCGCCTCGGGCGCGTGATACCCGAGCGCGTGATCGCGCGAGCGCCGTCGGCCGAGCTGCGCGCCGACCAGACGGACCAGGACTCGCTGCCGCCGTACGACGTGCTCGACGCCATCCTCGAGGCCTACGTCGAGCGCAACGAAAGCGCCGAGCGCATCGTCGCAGCGGGATTCCCGCCGGCGGTGGTCGCCGAGGTGCTGCGCCTCGTGGGGCGCAGCGAGTACAAGCGGCGCCAGTCCGCGATCGGCATCCGCATCACGCCGCGGGCGTTCGGCAAGGATTGGCGCGTTCCGATCACGTCCGGCTTCGTGTAGAGTTTGTCCGAGGGACGCAACGCGGAGCCGTGACCATGAAGAAGATCGAAGCGATCGTGAAGCCGTTCAAGCTCGACGAGGTGCGCGAGTCGCTGTCCGAGCTCGGCGTCACCGGGCTCACCGTCACCGAGGTCAAGGGCTTCGGCCGCCAGAAGGGGCACACCGAGCTCTATCGCGGCGCCGAGTACGTCGTCGACTTCCTTCCGAAGGTCAAGGTGGAGGTCGTCATTCCCGACGGCATGGTCGACCGCGCGATCGAGGCCATCGTCAAGGCGGCGCGCACGGGCAAGATCGGGGACGGCAAGATCTTCGTCACGACCGTCGAGCAGGTCATCCGCATTCGCACCGGCGAGTCCGGCGAAGCCGCCGTCTAGGAGGCGATCCATGTCGCTGATCCGCGATTTCAGGGATTTCGCGGTCAAGGGCAACGTCATCGACCTCGCGGTCGCGCGTCATCATCGGCGCCGCCTTCGGCAAGATCGTCGACTCGCTCGTGAAGGACGTCATCATGCCGGTGATCGGGCGCGTGTTCGGCGGGCTCGACTTCTCGAACTACTTCGTCGTGCTCGCGCCGCCGCCCGCCGGTTACAGCGGCCCCATGACCTACGAGGCGCTCACCAAGGCCGGCGTCCCGCTGCTCGCGTACGGCAATTTCGTCACCCAGGTCATCAATTTCATCATCCTTGCGTTCGTCATCTTCTGGATGGTGCGGCAGTTCGCCGCCGCGAAGGCGCGTCTCGATGCGACGCCCGCCGCCGGCCGCGGGCCCCACCGAGGAAGTCGCTGCTGCTGCGGGAGATCCGGGATTCGCGTTCGCAGGTAACGCTTCGCGCGCTCCTGATCGCTGCGGCGCTCGCGGTGCCCGCAGCGCATGCCGCGCTGCCCGTCGCACCGCAGCTCGTCGCCGGCGGCTTCGCATCCCCGATCGACATCGTCGCCACCGGCGACGGTCCCGGCCAGCTCTTCGTCGTCGAGCAGGGCGGGACCATCCGCATCCTGCGCAATGGTGCGGTCGCGGCGACCCCGTTCCTCGACGTGCGCAACCTCATCGCGTCGGGCGGCGAGCGCGGGCTTCTCGGGCTTGCGCTCCATCCGGACTTCGCGCACAACGGCCGGTTCTTCGTGAACTACACGCGCGCCGGCGACGGTGCGACCGTCATCGCATCGTTCACGGTGAGCGCGACGAACCCCAACGTCGCCGACCCGTCCTCGCGCCGGGAGCTCCTGACGATTGCGCAGCCGTTCGAGAATCACAACGGCGGCGCGCTTCGCTTCGGGCCCGACGGCTACCTGTACATCGGCATGGGCGACGGCGGCAGCGGCAACGATCCCGACAACCGCGCGCAGAATCCGCTGGATCTCCTGGGCAAGATGCTGCGCATCGACGTGGACGCGGCGCCGCCGTACGGCATTCCACCGGGCAACGCATTCGCGTCGCCGGGGCAGGGCAGGCTGGAGATCTGGGCGCTGGGCCTGCGCAATCCATGGCGATTCAGCTTCGATCGCGTCACGGGCGACTTGTACATCGGCGACGTCGGGCAGAACGAAGTCGAGGAAGTCGACTTCGTCCCGCGGGGGACCGCGGGCGGCCTCAATTTCGGCTGGCGCGTCATGGAGGGCGACCGCTGCACGGGCCTCGGCGGCGGTGCGCCGTGCAAATCCGCTGGCTTACACACCGCCGGTCGCAACCTACGAGCACAACGAGGGGTGCTCGGTGACCGGCGGCTTCGCATACCGCGGAAGCGCGGTGCCGGTGATGCAGGGGCGCTACGTCTTCGGCGACTTCTGCTCCGGCCGCATGTGGACGATGAGCCGCGACCGCGACGGCCGCTGGCAAAAGGAAATCCTGCTCAACACGGGTCACCAGATCGCCACATTCGGCGAGGACAGCGCGGGCGAGCTGTACTGGTCCGATCTTGCCGGCGGCAAGATCTATCGCCTCGCCGCCAACGCTGCGGCGCCGCTTGCGATCGAGTACTTCAACGCGGCGCTTGGCCACTATTTCATGACGGCGTTCGCCGAAGAGGCGGCGGCACTGGATGCGGGCGCGCTGGGCGGCGCATGGAAGCGCACGGGATTCGCGTTTCCCGTGGCGCCGGCGAGCGACACGTCGGCGGTCGACGTGTGCAGGTTGTTCGGCACGCCGAACGTCGGCCCCAACACCCACTTCTACACCGGCAACCCGCAGGAGTGCGCGTCGCTTCGCGCCAACCCGCTGTGGATGTTCGAGGGCATGGCCTTTCGCATCCACATGCCGCTGAACGACGCATGCCCCGCGACGCTGCGCCCCGTCTATCGCCTGTACAACAATCCCGCGACGCTCGCGGCGGTGAACCACCGATTCACCGCGGACGGAGCGACCTATTCAGCGATGCGCGCAGCAAGGCTGGATCGGGGAGGGCGTCGCCTTCTGCGCCCTGTAGCGGTCGCGCCGGCCGGTTCCGGTAGAATGGCGCGGGCTCGCGAAGGCCGCTGTCGAGAAGGGCACGCGCGGCACGTCAATCACCGGAGGCACTCCATGCACACCTCGAAGGCGCCGAAGTGGCTTTGCGCCGTCGTGCTCGCCGTCGCAGCACCCGCATTCGCCGACGTCACGATCGGCGTGACCATTTCCACGACCGGTCCCGCTGCATCGCTCGGCATCCCGCAGAAGAACACGATCGACCTCCTGCCGACGTCCATCGGCGGCGAGAAGATCAACTGGATCGTGCTCGACGACGCATCCGACACGACCAAGGCCGTCACCAACGCGAAGAAGCTCGTGACCGAGGACAAGGTCGACGTGATCGTCGGGTCGTCGACCACGCCGGCGTCGCTCGCCATGCGTGAAGTCGCGGTCGACACGCAGACGCCGATGATCTCGCTCGCTGCTTCCGCGCAGATCATCAACCCGGCCGATCCGAAGACGAAGTGGATCTTCAAGACGCCGCAGAACGACGCGCTGATGGCCGACGCCATCGCGGTGAGCATGAAGGCGAACGGCGTCAAGACGATGGGGTACATCGGCTTTGCGGACGCCTACGGCGACGGGTGGCTCGCCGAGATGAAGCGCTCCGCGCAAACCGCCGGCATCAAGGTCGTCGCGGAGGAGAAGTACAACCGCGCCGATCCTTCGGTGACGGGGCAGGTGCTGAAGATCGTCAGCGCCAATCCGGACGCGGTCCTGATCGGCGCCGCGGGCACGCCCGGCGCCACGCCGCAGAAGGAGCTCGTCGCGCGCGGCTACAAGGGCAAGATCTACCAGACGCACGGGGTCGGCAACGCCGACTTCCTGCGCGTGGTCGGCAAGGACGGCAACGGGGCCATCCTGCCGATCGGTCCCATGCTGGTGTACGAGCAGCTTCCGGATTCCAACCCGGTGAAGAAGAGCTCGGCCGATTACGTCACGAAGTACGAGCAGAAGTTCGGCGTGCGCGCGACGTTCGGCGGCCACCTGTGGGATGCGTACCTGCTGCTCGCGCAGGCGATCCCGCAGGCGCAGAAGGCTGCGAAGCCGGGCACGCCGCAATTCCGCGCGGCGCTGCGCGACGCGCTCGAGAATTCCAACGTGACCGGCGTGCACGGCGTGTTCGTGATGAACGCCAACGACCACAACGGACTCGACAATCGCGCGCGCGTGATGATCTCGATCGACGACGGCAAGTGGAAGCTCGCGAAATAACGGCGGCGTGCGGCCGATGCCCAGTCGTGTCGCACGGCGCTCGTTGTGACGTGACGGATGTTCGACGGCGAACTTTCGGGCTTCGCCCGAAGTTCGCCGGTTGCATGACCGGCCGAAAGTAGGGTTCTACTTTCGGCCGTGGACCTCACGATTGCCGCATTGCTGGCGCAGGACGGCATCACCAACGGCGCGATCTACGCGCTTGCTGGCGCTCGCGCTCGTCCTCGTGTTCACGGTGACGCGCGTGATCTTCGTGCCGTCCGGCGAGCTCGTCGCGTGGGGCACGCTCGACGCTCGCCAGCCTGCAGCTCGGCAAGGCGCCGGGCATCGTGGGTCTCGTCGTCGGCATGGCGTTGCTCGCGGGCGCGATGGAGTCGTGGAGTGCGGTGCGCGCGCACGAGGTGCGACGCATTCCCGCGCGCACTCGCGCTGTGGACCGGCGTGCCGCTCGCCATCGCGGCGCTCCTGTGGTTCCTCGCGCCGATGTCGCTGCCGCTTCCCGTGCAGGTGGTGCTGGCGGTGGCGGGCGTCACGGCGCTGGGCCCGCTGATCTATCGCGTCGCGTACCAGCCGCTGGCGGAAGCGAGCGTGCTGGTGCTCCTCATCGTCTCGGTCGCGCTGCACTTCGCGATGCTCGGCCTCGGCCTGTGGTTCTTCGGCGCCGAGGGCTCGCGCACGCCGGCGTTCACGTCCGCGTCGTTCTCCGTCGGCGCGGTGAACGTGAGCGTGCAAAGCCTGCTCGTCATCGGCACCAGCCTTGCGCTGATCGGTGCGCTCGCGCTGTTCTTCGGGCGCACCTTGTACGGCAAGGCGTTGCGCGCGACCGCGGTGAACCGCGCGGGCGCGCAGGCTGTGCGGCATCTCGCCGCCGTTCGCGGGGGCGCTGACGTTCGCGCTCGCCGCGCTGCTGTGCGCATTCTGCGGCGTGCTGATCGGTCCCATCACGACGGTGTACTACGACTCCGGGTTTCTCATCAGCCTCAAGGGTTTCGTCGGCGCGATCATCGGCGGCCTCGCGAGCTATCCGATCGCGGCGGCGGGATCGCTGCTGGTCGGGCTCATCGAGTCGTTCTCCTCGTTCTGGGCGAGCGCGTTCAAGGAAGTGATCGTGTTCACGCTGATCATCCCGGTGCTGCTGTGGCGCAGCCTCACCACGCATCATCACGAGGAGGACGAGTAGCGCCATGCTTGCCCGGGCCGCCCTCGTCGCCTTCCTCGCGGCACTCGCCGCCGTGCCGCTCGTCGCGCCGCAGTTCTGGGTGACGCTCGGCAACTACATCGGCCTCTACAGCATGGTCGCGCTCGGGCTCGTGCTGCTCACCGGCGTTGCGGGCCAGACGTCGTTCGGCCAGGCCGCGTTCGTCGGGCTCGGCGCGTACACGTCGGCGTACCTCACCACCCGCTACGGCATGTCGCCCTGGCTCACGCTCGTCATCGGCATCGCCATCACGGTGCTCGTGGCGCTCTTCCTCGGCTTCATCACGCTGCGCATGAAGGGCCACTACCTGCCGCTTGCGACGATCGCGTGGGGCATCAGCCTGTACTACGTGTTCGGCAACCTCGAGATGCTGGGCGGGCATACGGGCATGACCGGCATTCCGGCGCTTTCGATCGCCGGACTTCGAGCTGAAGGACGAGCGACGCTACTTCTACCTCATCTGGATCCTCGTCCTCGCAGCGCTGTGGTCCACGCACAACATCCTCGACTCGCGCCCGGGCCGCGCGATCCGTGCGCTTACGCGGCGGGCTCGACATGGTCGAGGCGTTCGGCGTGAACGCAGCGCGGCTCAAGATCGTCGTGTTCGTCTACGCGGCACTCCTCGCGTGCGTGTCCGGCTGGCTCTACGCGCACCTGCAGCGCTTCGTGAACCCGACGCCGTTCGGCATCAACCAGGGCATCGAATACCTCTTCATGGCCGTGGTCGGCGGCGCCGGCAGCGTGTGGGGCGCGGTGCTCGGCGCGACGCTGATCACGCTCCTGAAGCAGGTGCTGCAGGACATCCTGCCGTCGCTGCTCGGCAGGCAGGGCAATTTCGAGCTCGTGGTATTCGGCATCCTGATGGTGCTGCTTCTGCAGTTCTCGCGCGATGGCGTCTGGCCGTGGATCGCGCGCCTGCTGCCGCGGCGGCGACCGGCGACGGTGGCCGACGCGGCGCCGCTGCCCGCCCGTGCGCGCGCGTCCACGAGCGGTCCGCTCCTGCGCGTCGAGCACGCGCGCAAGCAGTTCGGCGGGCTCGTCGCGGTGAACGACCTTTCCTTCGAGATCCGCGAGGGCGAGATCCTCGGGCTCATCGGTCCCAACGGCGCGGGCAAGAGCACGACGTTCGCGCTGATCTCGGGCGCGCTGCCGCTCACGTCCGGACGAGATCGTCCTGCGCGGCGCGAGCATCGGCAGCCGGCCGCCGTATGAAATCGCGCGGCATGGGCATCGGCCGCACGTTCCAGCACGTCAAGCTCATCCCGGCGCATGACCGTGCTCGACAACGTGGCGATCGGCGCCTACCTGCGCGGCGCAAGCGGCGTCGTGCAGGCTGCCCTCAAGCTGGATCGCGCGGAGGAGGCGCGTACCCGGTCGGAGGCAGCGCGCGCCATCGCGCGCGTCGGCCTGGGCGACGCACCTGTTCGATAGCGCCGGCAGCCTGCCGCTCGGTCAGCAGCGCATCGTCGAGATCGCACGCGCGCTGGCCGCCGATCCCGCGCTCCTGCTGCTCGACGAGCCGGCCGCGGGCTTGCGCTACCTCGAGAAGCAGGAGCTCGCCCGGCTCCTGCGCGCGCTCAAGGCGGAGGGCATGACGATCCTGCTGGTCGAGCACGACATGGACTTCGTCATGGGACTCACCGACCGGCTCGTGGTGATGGACTTCGGCGAGAAGCTTGCCGAGGGCGTGCCTGCCGACATTCAGCGCAATCCCGCGGTGCGCGAGGCTTACCTCGGCGGCGCGCATGACGCGACCGTCGGCATGACCACGCTGCTCGAAGTCCGCGACCTTTGCGTGTCGCCTACGGCAAGGTCGAAGCCGTGCACCGGGTTTCGCTCGACGTGGAGGAGGGCAGCATCGTGACCGTGATCGGGCCGAACGGCGCCGGCAAGACGACGTTGCTCGGCGCGATCATGGGGACGCTCGCCGGCGCGCGGGCGCGTGTCGTACGCCGGGCGTGCCATCGAACGGATCACGGTCGAGCAGCGCGTCGCCGAAGGGCTCGTGCTGGTGCCGGAGAAGCGCGAGCTCTTCGGATCGATGAAGGTCGAGGACAACCTGACGCTCGGCGCCTTTGCGCGCAGGCGCCGCGATCGCGGCGCCATGCGCACCCTCGACGACGTCTACGCGCGCTTCCCCCGGCTGCACGAGCGTCGCGCTGCAGGAAGCCGGGACGCTGTCGGGCGGTGAGCGGCAGATGCTGGCGCTCGGCCGCGCGCTGATGGCGAAGCCGCGCCTCCTGATGCTCGACGAGCCGTCGCTCGGACTCGCGCCGCTCATCGTGCGCGAGATCTTCGCGATCGTCGCGGACCTGAAGGCGGCGGGCGTGTCGATCCTGCTCGTCGAGCAGAACGCGCGCGCGGCGCTGCAGGTCTCCGATTACGGCTACGTCCTCGAGACCGGCGAGTGCGTCATCGAGGGCAAGAGCGGCGATCTCGCCGCGAATCCGCGCGTGGCGGCGACCTACCTGGGCGCTGCAGCGGCGCAAGTTTGAAATCGGGCGTTTCGGCCCCAGAATATGGTCTTGCACGCCTTTTGCGCCTCGAAAGCTCCCCTGTGACCGACATGTCGGTTCCCCCGATCGCCGAATCCGTCCTCGCCGACGCCGAGCACCTGCTGCTGGCGCCGTCGGGCCTCGACCACCATGCGCTCTCGCGCGTGCTCGCCGAGATCCATACGCACGACGTCGACTTCGCCGACCTGTACTTCCAGCACGCGCGCTTCGAGGGCTGGAGCCTCGAGGAGGGCATCGTGAAGTCGGGCACGTTCAACATCGATCGCGGCGTCGGCGTCCGCGCGGTGTCGGGCGACCAGCAGGCGTATGCCTACTCCGACGACATCTCGCTCGCCGCGCTCACCGAAGCCGCGCAGGCGGTGCGCGCGATCGCACGACAGGGCCAGACCGCAGTCGGCGCCGATCGCCGAGCGCGGACGCGCGCGCACCCTGTATTCATCCATCGATCCCGTCGGCACGCTCGGGGAAGCGGACAAGGTCGCGATGCTCGAGCGCATGGAGCGCATCGCGCGTGCGCGCGACCCGCGCGTCACGCACGTGATGGCGTCGCTTGCGGGCGAGCACGAGACGATCCTCATCGCACGCAGCGACGGGCTCGTCGTGGCCGACGTGCGGCCGCTGGTGCGCATGTCGATCACCGTCATCGTGGAAGAGAACGGCCGGCGCGAGCAGGGTTACTCGGGCGGCGGCGGCCGTTTCGATTATGCGTACTTCACGGATGAGATCCTCACGCGCTACGCGCACGAGGCGGTCGCGCAGGCGGTGCTGAACCTCGCGGCGCGCGAGGCGCCTGCGGGCAACATGACCGTCGTCCTCGGCAACGGCTGGCCCGGCATCCTGCTGCACGAGGCGATCGGTCACGGGCTCGAGGGCGACTTCAACCGCAAGGGCACGAGCGCGTTCTCGGGCCGCGTGGGCAAGCGCGTCGCGTCCAAGGGCGTGACCGTCGTCGACGACGGCACGCTCGAGCAGCGGCGCGGCTCGCTCAACATCGACGACGAGGGCAATGCGACGCAGCGCACGGTGCTCATCGACGACGGCATCCTGCAAGGCTACATGCAGGATCGCGTCAACTCGTCGCTCATGAAGGCGGCCATCACCGGCAACGGCCGCCGCGAATCGTTCGCCCACCTGCCGATGCCGCGCATGACGAATACGATCATGATGCCGGGCGAGCGCGATCCCGCGGAGATCATCGCGTCGGTCAAGAACGGCCTCTACGCCGCCAACTTCGGCGGCGGCCAGGTCGACATCACGAGCGGCAAGTTCGTGTTCTCCGCCGCGGAAGCGTGGATGATCGAGGACGGCAAGCTCACGTACCCCGTGAAGGGCGCGACGTTGATCGGCAACGGACCGGAGGTGCTGACGAAGGTCTCGATGATCGGCAACGACCTGGCACTCGACTCCGGCGTGGGCACCTGCGGCAAGGATGGCCAGAGCGTGCCCGTCGGCGTCGGCCAGCCGACGGTGCGCATCGACGGAATCACCGTCGGAGGTTCTGCGGCGTAGTCGTCAGTGCAACGGCCCCGTCGGCTGCGGCATCACGACCGCAGTGACGGGCGAGGCGTGGTGGCACACGAGCCGCCATCCCGACGGCGTGCGCATGAAGACGTTCGTCGCGGCCGCAGCACCGCGCGCGGTGCCGTCGGCAGCGTACACGTGCTCGATCGCCGATTGCATCGCGAGCCCGACCGTCTCGAGCATCACCACGTGCTCGAGCCGGAAGGTGATCTTCGTGTCGCCGGTGAAGATCTGCTCCCACGTCGTGCGCACGGCGTCGAAGCCGACGACGCGCGCGCCGCCGGGATGCACGCACACGATGTCCTCGTCGTCCGCCCACGTCGCCATCATCGCGTCGAGGTCGTGCGCTTCGAACGCCTGGTAGAAGGCGGCCGCTGCGTCCTGCGGCGTCGTGTAGATGGCGGTCGTGCGGGCCTTCGGCATGGGAATGAACGGACCTAGTAGCGGCGAAGCTCGGGCGGGATGTACGCAGGCAGCGCGGTGCGCGCGAGATTGTAGACGATCGGCGGCTTGAGCTCGCGCATGCACTTGAAGTGTCCCAGCGGGCATTCGCGCTTGAAGCAGGGGCTGCACGAGATGTCGATGCGCGCGATCTGCGCGGTCGGCGACAGCGGCGGCGTATACGCCGGGGACGAGGAGCCGAAGAGCGCGACGAGCGGCACGCCGACGGCGGCCGCGGCGTGCATGAGTCCCGAGTCGTTGGAAACCACGAGCGACGCGGCCGACAGTATGTCGATCGCCGTCCCGAGGTCCGTGCGGCCGGTGAGGTCGCGCACCTTGTGCACGTTCTCGCCGAGCGAGTTCAGCACGGCGTCGGTTGCCATCCGGTCGTTGGGCGAGCCGATGATCCACACCTGCAGTCCGTCGCGCAGGAACATCGCGGCGAGCTCGGCGAACTGGTTGGGCGGCCATCGCTTGGCGGGCCCGTACTCGGCACCCGGGCACATGATCACGACGGGACGGTCGGTCTTGAGCCGCAGCGCGCGCATGGCGTCCGCGCGATTCCTGACGTCGGGCAGGAGCCCCGGCGACGGCGGCATCGGCACCAGCCCGCCCGGCGGCACGGCCAGCGCCGCGAAGCGGTCGACCAGCCGCGGGTACATCGCGCTTGTCGATCCTGCGCGCATCGGTCAGGAGGCCCCAGCGCGCTTCGCCCGTGTAGCCGACGCGCTTCGGCACGCGCGCGAAGAAGGGAACGAGCGCGGACTTCCACGAGTTGGGCAGCACGAATGCGTGCGTGTAGCCTTCGCCGCGCAACTCGATGCCCAGCCGTTTTCGTGCGGCGATGTCGAACTTGCCGTGCGAGAAGGGCGTCTCGATGATGCGCCGTATGCCGCGCATGCGCGCATACACCGGGGCGCACCACGGCGGCACGAGCACGTCGACCACGGGGTCCTCGAACGGGTCGCGCAACAGTCCGACGAGCGGCTCGGTGAGGATCGCATCGCCCACCCAGCTCGGGGCGACGATCAGTATGCGTTCCACGCTAGCGCCGCGGCGGGTCGTTCCATGTTGCTACCATACCCTCAAACCCGCGCGGCGCCGCGCCGGTTGTCAGTGCCCGCCGGCCGGTCCGCCGCGCAGGATGTACTTCGTGCCGCAATAGGGGCACTTCGCTTCGCCTTCGTCCGTGATGTCGAGGAACACACGCGGATGCGAGGACCACAGCGGCATCGCCGGGGTTCGGGCAGAACACCGGGATATCCTTCGGCGTGACGAAGACGGGGTCGGTCTTGGCTTCACTCATCGATGTTCCCTCGGCCCGTCGCGCTCATCGCGCCGCGACCTTGGTCAGCCAGTGCTTCTTCGCAGGGATGCGGCCGTTGACCGCGTCGAAGAAGAGCGCCTGCAGGCGCGCCGTCATCGGGCCGCGGGCGCCGCTGCCGATCGTTCGGTTGTCGAGCTCGCGGATCGGCGTCACTTCCGCGGCCGTGCCGGTGAAGAAGGCCTCGTCGGCGATGTAGACCTCGTCGCGCGTGATGCGCCGCTCCTGCACGGGAATGCCGAGCTCGCGGGCGAACGTCATGATGCAGTCGCGCGTGATGCCGTTGAGCGCGCCGCTGCCGAGGTCCGGGGTGGACAGCACGCCGTCGCGCACGATGAACACGTTCTCGCCCGAGCCCTGGCACACGAATCCCTGCGGGTCGAGCAGCATGGCCTCTTCGTAGCCGTCGTGCAGCGCTTCCTGGTTGGCTCAGGATCGACACGGTGTAGTTGCCCACGGCCTTCGCGTTGCACATCGTGATGTTGGGATGGTGGTGCGTGAACGAGGACGTCTTCACGCGGATGCCGCGCTCGATGGCTTCGGCGCCGAGATAGGCGCCCCACGGCCACACCCCGATCGCGACGAGCACCGGATTGGACTTGGCGGCGACGCCCAATGCGTGCGAGCCGTAGAAGGCGATCGGCCGGATGTAGCACGACGTGAGCCCGTTGCGCGCGATGCACTCGATCTGCGCGGCGTCGATCTCCTCGCGCGTGAACGGGATCTTCATGCCGTAGATGTGCGCGGAGTTGAACAGGCGCTTCGTGTGGTCGTGCAGGCGGAAGATCGCCGGCCCGTCCACGGTGTTGTAGCAGCGGACGCCTTCGAAGACGCCCATGCCGTAGTGCAGCGTATGCGTCAGGACGTGGGTGGTGGCGTCGCGCCACGGCACCATCTTGCCGTCGTACCAGATCCATCCGTCGCGGTCGGCCATCGACATGACGTCACTCCTCGCTTGGCGCTTGCCCTTGTGGAAAGCGCGATTTTACGCGTTCGCCGGATCGCGCCTTGCGCAAGCGGCGCGGGACCGGCACAATAGGTCAATCACATTGACCTATCTCTCGATTCTGCCGGCAGGCGAGGAGCATGTCAACATGAAGGATGCGCAGCGGCGGCTGCGCGCTCGACGCCGCGGTCGAGCTCACGCACTTCGCGTATCGCGCGATGACGGCGCGCCCGGATGCGCTCCTCGCGGCGCGCGGGCTGTCGCGGGTCCACCATCGCATCCTGCACTTCGTGGTGCGCCTGCCCGATCCGTCGGTCGGCGACGTCCTGCGCACGCTCGGCGTGAGCAAGCAGGCGCTCTCCGGGCCGCTGCGCGACCTGTACGCGCAGAAGCTCATCACTTACGTCCGCGGCGCCGACGATGCGCGCGTGAAGCGCCTGTCGCTGACCACGGAAGGGCGGAAGCTGGAAGGGCGCCTCGCCGCATTGCAGCGCGCGCAGTTCGCCGCCGTGTTCGAGGCGGAAGGCGCGCAAGCGGAGGCCGCGTGGCGCGCGATCATGCGACGGCTCGGCGCACCGATGCTCGCGCAGGCGCGCTTCGACATCGGCGACGCGCCGCTCACTTGATCGGCGGATTCGACGCTTCCTTGTCGTAGCCCATCACGCAGTCCTGGAAGTCGGCCGTGCCGCGCGTGAAGCCGCGTCCCTCGCAAAGCTTCTGCCACGAGGCGATGCGTTCGTTGCGAAGCGTGGCTGCCGACGGGTCGGCCGAGCTTGCGCAGCCCGTGAGGACGACCGCGATGGTGGCGGCTGCGATTGCGTTCCAACTCATCTCCATGGCCCCCCGAATACGTGCGTCCACAGCGCGGTCACCGCCGCCCGCCGTGCCGCGTGCGGCGCCGGTTCCACTCTCGCGTGCGGCGCGCCGGTGAGGCGCACCTTGTGCTGCAGGCTTCGGTAGTCGCGATAGGCATCCGCGACCTCGCGCGCGAGCGACGCCGGCACGAGGTCGAGCTCGCCCGCCATGCCGAGGAGGGCGATGTTGCCGAGGTTGCGCGTGAGCGACTCGTGCCGGTGCGCGTGGGCAAGGACGAGGCACTGCACGGTGAATTCGATGTCGACCATGCCGCCCTGGTCGTGCTTGAGGTCGAACATCGCGGTCGGATTCGGATGGCCGGCGTGCATCTTCTTGCGCATCGCCACGATCTCCGTCACGAGCACCGACGATTCGCGTTCCGCGGTCAGGATCGCGAAGCGCGCGGCCTCGAACGCGTTGCCCACCTCGGCGTCGCCCGTGACGAAGCGCGCGCGGGTCAGCGCCTGGTGCTCCCACAGCCAGGCCTGCTCGCGCTGGTAACGGATGAAGCCGCGCAGGCTCGACGCGAGCAGCCCCTTGGCGCCGTCGGGCCGCAGGCGCAGGTCGGTGTCGTAGAGCGGTCCCGCGGACGTCGTGCTCGTGAGCCAGGTGTTGAGGCGTTGGGCGAGCCGCGTGTAGGCGTATTCGCGCGCGTGCGGATCGGGGTCGTCCTCCGGTACGTCGAACAGGAACACGAGGTCGAGGTCGGAGACGTAGCCCAGCTCCTTGCCGCCGAGCTTGCCGTAGCCGACGATCGCGAAGCGCGGCGGCGGCGCGCGCCGGCGCCCGCGAAGTTGCGCCAGCACGCGTCGAGCGCGGCGTCGAGGACGACGTCCGCCAGCGCCGACAGATGATCCGCCAGCCGCTCGACGGTCAGCCGCCCGGAGAGGTCCTGCGCGAGCAGGCGAAACGTCTGCGCGTGGCGGAAATGGCGCAGCACGTCCATCTGGTGCTCGGCGTCGTCCGGACGCTCCGCGAGAAGTCGCGCGAGCTCGACGCGCCATTGCGCCCAGTCGGGCTCGGCCATCAGCACGGTCGCGTCGAGAAGCTCGTCGAGCAGCAGCGGATGGCGCGTGAGGTAGTCGGCTGCCCACGCCGATGCGCTCATGAGGTTGGCGATGCGCGGCAGGAGCGGCGGATGCTCGATCACGAGCGCGAGATACGCGCTGCGCCGTGCCACCGTCTCGAGCAGCGCGACGAGCCGCTCGAACACCGCAAGGGGACCGGACAGCCCGGGATGGGCAAGTGCTGCGGCAAGGAGCCGCGGCATGAGCGCGTCGACGCGCTGGCGCGACGAGGCGGGGAGCTCGCGATAGCGGCCCGAGGTTCGCATGCGCGCGAGGATTGCGAGCACGGCGACGGGATCTTCATAGCCCGCTTCGCGCAGCTGCGCCCGGCTGTCCTCGTCGTCCTGCGGCCGCTCCCAGATCGCGGCGAAGCGCGTGTGCGCCTCGTCCGCCTCGCCGTCGGTGCCGCGGAACGTCTCCGCGAACGTGAACGATACGATGTTGCGGTGGCCGCGCAAGGCGTCGTCGAAGCCCGCCGGCGTCATGCGCATCGCATCCGCCAGCGCCGCCCGCTCGACCGCGTCGTCCGGCAGGTCGTGCGTCTGCGCGTCGTCGCGATACTGCAGACGATGCTCCACGTTGCGCAGGAAGACGTACGCGTCGCGCAGCGATCCCACCGACGACGACGGCATCAGCCCTCGCGCATCGAGGATCGAAAGCGCGGGGAGCGTGCCGCGCACGCGCAGCTCCGGCTCGCGGCCGCCGCGCACGATCTGCAGCGCCTGCGCGATGAACTCGATCTCGCGGATGCCGCCTTCACCGATCTTCACGTTCGACAGCGCATCGCGTCGGGCGCCTTGCTCGCGGATCTGGCGGTGAACGTCGCGCAGCCCCTCGTACGCGTCGTAGTCGAGGTACTTGCGGAAAACGAACGGCGTCACGAGCGCCATCAGCTCGTCGTGGCGATCCCCCGTGATCGGGCGCGCCTTGAGCCACGCGTAGCGCTCCCACGCGCGCCCCTGCGTCACGAGGTAGTTCTCGAGCCCCGCGAAGGACGTCGTCAGCGCATGGCTCTCGCTGTAGGGGCGCAGCCGCATGTCCACGCGGAACACGTAGCCTTCGGGCGTCACGTCGTTGAGGCCGGCGACGATGCGCCGCCCGAGCTTGTCGAAGTACTCGCGATTGGAGACGACGCGAGGTCCGGCCGTTTCGCCCTCCTCGGGGTACACGAAGATGAGGTCGATGTCGGAGGACACGTTGAGCTCGTGGCCGCCGAGCTTGCCCATGCCGATCACGATGAGCTGCTGCGGCGTCCCGCTTTCCTCGCCGATCGGGGCGCCGTGCACCGCGTCGAGCGCGGCGGCATGCACGCGCAGCGTTTCCTGCAGCGCGAGGTCGGCGAGCGTCGTCATCGCGCCGCACACCTCGGTCAACGGCGCGAGGCCCATGAGGTCGCGCAGCATGGTGTGAATGAAGACGCGCGTGCGCATCCGGCGCAGGCGCGACCCGAGCGCTGCCTCGCCGTCCGCATCGAACGCCTGCCGGGATGGCCATGCAAACGGCCTTTCCACTGTCGAGACGACTTCCTCTCGCAGCGCCGCATCGGCCGTGAATGCCCGGATGGCGAACCGGCTGAACGACAGGGCTTGCGACAGATCCATGCTGCGTCGGGACGTTTTCGGGGCGAAGGCCGGTTGCTGGGCTAGAATCCGGCGCGGAGGGGTCCGACATTATGCCGGTCGGACCTATGGCCGACGACTTGGCACCACTGCTCGCTGTCCGACTGCTGCGCATCGCCGGCACCGTCATCGTCACGGCAGTGGTGGCGTTCCTCGCGCTGCTCGTCGCGCTGCGCTATCTCGTCTTTCCGTCGCTCGACGACTATCGTGACCGGGTCGCGCAGACGCTGACGCGAGACCTCGGGCAGCCCGTCTCGATCGAGAACATATCCGGCGGGCTGGGACGGATGGAACCCCAGGCTTTCCATACGCGGGTTCGCGATCCGCGACCGCGCGAAGCCGGACGGTCCGCCGGTGCTCCTGCTGCCGCAGGTCGACGCGACGGTCGCCTGGACTTCGATCGTCGCGCTCAAGGTGCGCTTGCGCGAGCTGTCCATCGACCGCCCCCAGCTCGCCATCCGCCGCGACAAGTCGGGTCGCTTCCACGTCGCGGGCTTCGAGATCGAGACCGACACGCCGCGCGACGATTCGCCGGTCACCGAGTGGCTCTTGAACCAGCGCGAGATCGTGGTCCGCGATGCGCTCGTGATGTGGAACGACGAGCTGCGCAACGCGCCGCAGCTCGTGCTCGACCACGTCGTGTTCAGGCTCGAGCAATCGTTCGGCCGCATCCGCTTCGGCCTGACCGGCTCGCCGCCGTCGGAGCTCGCCTCGCCGCTCGAGCTGCGCGGCGAGGTCAACGCGTCCTCGCTGCGCGACTGGAGCGACACCCGGGGCAGGTTCTACATGCGCCTCGACTACGCCGACGTGGCGCTCTGGCGAGAATGGTTCGCCGTGCTGAAGCCCGTGGAAAGCGGCGAGGGTGCGATGCGCGTCTGGTTCGAGGTGGCCGGCGGCAAGCCCGTCGACGTCGTCGCCGATCTCGAGCTCACCAACGCTGCGCATGCGCGTGCAGCCCAACCTGCCGCTGCTCGACCTCGAGTTCCTGCGCGGGCACGTCACGTGGCGGCACGACAACGCAACGATGGCATTCGCTGCCCGCGACCTCACGTTTCGCACGCGCAACGGGCAGCAGCTGGCGCCGGTCGCGCTGTCGGTCACGATGAACGAGGGCAGCGATGGGCGCATCACCGGCGGCCAGCTCGAGTTCGACCGCCTCGAGGTGGCGCCGCTGTCGACCCTCGCGGAGCACCTGCCGCTGCCGGAGAAGTGGCGCCGCGACCTCACGACGCTCGCACTTCGCGGCAGCGTGACGGGCGGCAAGTTCGCGTGGACGGGCCCGCCCGAGGCGCCGGCCAAGTTCTCCGCGAGCGGCGCGTTCACGAGCTTCGGCATTGCCGCGAGCGCGGCGCTTGCCGGGTGCGGCGAGCGTATGCGGGAAGTTTCACGTTCGACGAGGCGCGTGGCGACTTGAAGCTCGAAAGCCGCGACATGCGCGTGTCGCTCCCGCGCGTGTTCGCCGACGACGCTCGTCTTCACGACCGCGTCGGGCCATGTCGGATGGTCGCGGGGCGACGACGGCCTGCGGGTCGCCGTCGATGACATCCGCTTCGTCACGCCGCACACGTCGGGCACCGCGAGCGGAAGCTGGAAATCGCGCGAGCACGGCCCCGGCGTCATCGATCTCAAGGCGCAGCTCGCACGCGGCGAAGCGCAGCACCTGCTATCGCTATCTGCCGCTCACGCTCGAACACGAACATACGCGATTGGCTGCGCACCGCCATCAAGGAGGGCGTCGCCACGCGACATCCGCATCTCGCTGTCGGGCGACCTCGCGGACTTTCCGTTCACCGATTCGAAGAAGGGCCAGTTCCTGGTCACGTTCAAGGCGAGCGACGTCCGCTCGACTACGTGGAAGGCTGGCCGGAGGTCACGGCGATCGACGGCGACGTGCGGTTCGAAGGGCCCGGCATGGCGATCACCGCGCGGACCGGGCGCGTCCTGGGTGTCGCGCTCGGACCCGTGAAAGCCGACATTGCGGACCTGGCGCTGCGCATCCGTTGCTCGTGATCGCCGGCGAGGCGGCAGGCGCGACGACGGACTTCCTGCGCTTCGTGGACAAGAGTCCCGTCGGCGAGTGGATCGGTCACGTCTCCGAAGGTGCGCAGGCCACCGGCCACGGCAAGCTCGCGCTGAAGCTCTCGCTGCCGCTCGGCAATCCGGACGGCGCGAAGGTGAGCGGCGATTACCAATTCGTCGCCAATACCGTGCGATTGCCGCGGCTGCCCCCGCTCTCGCAAGTCAATGGACATCTCGAGTTCGCGCGAGCGCGGCGATGCAGTCGCGCGAGCTCTCCGCGGACGTGTTCGGCGGCCTCGCGAAGATCGCCGTGACAACGCAGGAAGGCGGCGTGCGCGTCGGTGCGACGGGCACGGCCAACCTCGCGATGCTGCTCGAGCGAGTTCGACCTGCCGATGCGCAGCCGCATCTCCGGCAATGCCGATTGGCAGCTCAGCGCGCAATCGCGCGGCAACGCATCGAGCTGGACGATCGAGTCCAATCTCAAAGGCGCCAATCGTCGAGTTTCCGGCGCCGATCGGCAAGACTGGCCGACGAGGTGGCGCCCATACGCATCGAGCGCACGCGAGGCCGCGGGCAAGGGCCATCGAGGACACGCTGACCATCGACTACCGCAGCAACATGCGCGTCATCGCGCACCGGACCTTGCCAAGGGCACGGGCACCGTCGATCGCGCGCTGCTGCTGCTCGGCAGCGCCGTTGCGCGCGGCGGCGCTGCCGACCGCCCGGGCATCTGGGTGCGCGGCGACATTCGCGCGACTTCGACGTCGACGAGTGGCTCGCGTTCTACGCGCAAGGAGTCGGCGAAGTCCGCACCGCTCGACGCCGTCGACGGCGCGCGTCGCTCGAGCTCAACGGCGTCGACCTCGAGACCGGACGCGTCGACGTCTTCGGGCGGGTGCTGCACGACCTCAAGGTGAGCGCCACGCGCGCGGACAACGAATGGCGCCTGCGCGTCGCCGGGCGCGAGGTCGACGGCACCGCGAACTGGCGCGGTGCCGGCGCCCGATCTGCCGAACGGCCGCGTGATGGCGCGCCTGTCGCGCTTCGTGCCGCCGGGCCCCGACGAGCTGCACCCGGCGCGCAGCGAAATCGACGCCAACGAGAAGGCGAAGAACACGTGGCCGGAGCTCGACATCGTCGCGGACGCGTTCGTCACGCGAAGCGGCCACGACGTCGGCGCGTTCGAGCTCCTCGCGCAGCCGGTCGGCCCCGACTGGCGCATCGGCAAGCTCGTCGCTCGTCAATCCGGCCGGGCGCATCGACGGCAACGGCTGGTGGCGCTTCGGTCGCGAGCGGCAGACGACCGAGCTCGAGATGCAGATCGACACCGACGACGCCGGCGCGTTCCTCGATCGCTTCGGTTATCCGGTGGCGGTGCGCAATGCACCGACCAAGATCAACGGCAGCTCTCATGTGGACGGGCGCGCCGAACGACTTCGACTATCCGACGCTGTCCGGCAAGTTCACGTTGCGCACGGGCGCCGGCCAGTTCACGAAGATCGATCCGGGCATCGGCAAGCTGCTCGGCGTGCTGTCGCTGCAGGCGCTGCCGCGCCGCATCACGCTCGACTTCCGCGACGTGTTCAGCGAAGGCTTCGCGTTCGACGACGTCACCGGCGAGTTTCAAGCATCGACAAGGGACTGATGCACACCGACAACCTCACGCTCGAGGGGCCGGCCGCCAAGGTCACGCTCACCGGCGACATCGATCTCGCGAAGGAGACGCAGCAGCTCGACGTGCGCGTGAAGCCCGCGCTGTCGTCGACGTTCTCGGCCGGCGCCGCCGTGCTGTTCCTCGCCAATCCGATCGTCGGCGCCGCGGTGGGCGCCGGCACGCTGCTCGCGCAGAAGCTGATGAACAATCCGCTCGACCAGATGTTCAGCTACGACTATCGCGTGACCGGCTCGTGGTCGGATCCGCAGGTGACGCGCGTCGAGCGCAAGCTGGTGACGACGAGCCCGGCCGCGCAGCGCTGACCGCTACGGGATACGGCCGATCATCGCCTTCGCCTCCTCGGGCGTGAAGGCGCGCAGCGTCTGCGTGCGAATGTTGCCGAGCGACCCCAGCTTCAGGAGAAGCGTCGTGACGGCCTCGTCCGGTCCTTCGATGACCGACACGATGTCGTACGCGCCGACGGTATAGAGCGTGCTCTTCACGCTCACGCCGAGCTTCTCGGCGAGCGCGCGGAAAGCGACGAGGCGGTCGGGCGATTCCTTGACGTTGCGAATGCCCTGGTCCGTGAAGTTGCACAGTGCGACGTACGTTGCCATGGACGATCCTTCCTCATGGGTCATGAACATCGACGAGACCCGCGGACATCATACGCGCGGCGCGGGATACCCGGCCAGGGCGAGAACGGGCAGGGCGCTGACGAGCAACGCTGCCGCGAGCCGTCGCGGCGTCAGGAGCCCTTGAGCAGCACGAGGACGCGCGCCGCTGCCGCCGGCGTGGCGCGGCGCTTCGGTGTACGCGAGCACCTCGTCCCAGTGCGCGAGCCAGCGTCGCACCTTGCCCTTGAGCACGGGCTCCTTGTTGGGCGAGGTGAGTCCCTTGCCGTGGATCACGCGCACGCAGCGCAATCGCCGCGTGCGCGCATCGACGATGAAGTCGGACGAGCGCGTCGTGCGCCTCGTCGATCGTGAGCCCGTGCAGGTCGAGCTCGGCCTGCACCGACCAGTGTCCGCGGCGCAGCTTGCTCGGGACATCGGTGCCGAGGCCCGCGCCGCACGAACGTCTGCTCGTGCTCGAACTCCTGTCCGGTGTCCCACGATTGCGGGTGCGGCTCGTCGCCGTACTTGGACGCTTCGAGCACGTCGCGCTCGTCGGCGAGCGTGTGGTGCGGCACGGGTGCGGGCTTCGCGCGCGCGAATCGCGGCGCGGTTGCGTGCGGCAAGCTTGCTGGACGTCGGCGAACGCCTGCGCGAGGTCGATGTCGCCATCGGCGTGCTTGGCGGCGGCGACCGCGCGCTTGGCCGCGGCCGACTGCGGGCCGGCGCGGCCGCGGCGTCGCAGGCTTCGGCTGCGCCGCCTGCGCCGACGACGAGCAGCGCCTTCAGGTCCGACAGCTTGGCCATCGCCGTAGGCTAGTGCGCTTCGAGGTACGCCTCGGCGTCGAGCGCCGCCATGCAGCCCGTGCCGGCCGACGTGACCGCCTGGCGGTACACGTGATCGGCCACGTCGCCGGCCGCGAACACGCCGGGCATCGACGTCGCCGTCGCGTTGCCCTCCGCGCCGCCCTTGACCTTGATGTAGCCGCCGGCCATGTCGAGCTGGCCTTCGAAGATCTGCGTGTTGGGCGTGTGGCCGATCGCGATGAAGACGCCGTGCACGGCAAGCTTCTGCGTCTCGTCGTTCTTCGTCGACTTGAGCGCGACGCCGGTGACGCCGGACTCGTCGCCGAGCACCTCGTCGAGCGTGTGGTTCCACACCACGCGACATGTTGCCGCCGTCCTTCGTCTTCGCCATCAGCCGGTCGATGAGGATCGCTTCCGCGCGGAACTTGTCGCGCCGGTGCACGACGGTCACGTGCTTCGCGATGTTCGACAGGTACAGCGCTTCCTCGACGGCCGTGTTGCCGCCGCCGACGACGACGACGTCCTGCGCCTTGTAGAAGAAGCCGTCGCACGTCGCGCACGCGGACACGCCCTTGCCCATGTACGCCTCTTCCGACGGCAGGCCGAGGTAGCGCGCCGATGCGCCGGTGGCGATGATCAGCGCGTCGCAGGTGTATTCGCCGCTGTCGCCGATCAGGCGGATCGGCCGCTCGCGAAGCTGCGCGGTGTGGATGTGGTCGAAGATGAGCTCGGTGTCGAAGCGCTCGGCGTGCTTCTGGAAGCGCGCCATCAGGTCGGGCCCCTGCACGCCGTCGGCGTCCGCCGGCCAGTTGTCGACGTCGGTGGTCGTCATCAGCTGGCCGCCCTGCGCGAGACCGGTGATCAGCACCGGGCTTCAGATTGGCACGCGCCGCGTATACTGCGGCGGTGTATCCGGCGGGGCCGGAGCCCAGGATGATGAGTCGGGCGTGCTTGGCGGACATTGGTTTCGTTTCGCTCGAGGAACGGGCAATGACAAGGCAAGTTGCGGGCCGAGTTTAGCTGATGTTGGGTCGGCGGCCGCCCGATCAAAGGCTGCGGCACCCCCTTCACGCGCGGCGGGGCGGGCGTATAATGCGGTCCGTGAAGTCCGCGCGGCAAGCCCATGTTTTTCAATAGGAACGTGTCCGCCAATCGCGCGGCCACGCCGCCGCGCCGCGAACGGCGGCACCGATCTGTCGCCGCGCTTTGCGCGCCTCGTGCGCGAGTCGTGGTGGCTGCTGGTCGTCGCGGCGGTCGGCTACCTCGCGCTGATCCTCGCCACGTACACCACGACCGATCCGGGCTGGTCGTTCTCCGGCACGGGCGCGCCGCATCGGCAACCGCGGCGGCGTCGTCGGCGCGTGGCTCGCCGATCTCCTGCTCTATCTCTTCGGCGCGTCGGCGTGGTGGTGGGTCATCGGCGGCGTCGTGCTCGTCATCGCCGGCTTTCGCCGCATCGTGCGGCCCGAGGAAACCGACGAGCATCCGCTTTCGTTCCGCTTCGCTGGGCTTCGGCCTCGTCGTGCTCGCGAGCGCCGCGCTCGAGGCGCTGCGCGTCGTCAAGCTCGGCGTGCGTTGCCGCGCGCGCCGGGCGGCGCGTTCGGCGACGTGCTCGGCCGCGCGGCATCGCGCGCCTTCGGCTTCAACGGCGCGACGCTGCTGCTGCTCGCGTTGCTCGCCGTGGGCTTGTCGCTGTTGTTCGGCATCTCGTGGCTGCGCGTGATGGAGCGCATCGGCGCGGGCCTCGAGAGCCTCGTCGCCCGCGTTCGCAAGCGGCGCGAGGAAGCCGTCGACCGCAAGATCGGCGAGGAGGCGGCCGCCGAGCGCGAGCAGGTGGTCGATGCACCTGCGCGAGGAAGTCGAGGACCGCGAGCCCATCGTCGTCGTGCCGCAACCGGCGCCCGCGCCGAAATCCGAGCGCGTGGTGAAGGAGAACGCAGCGGCCGCTCTTCACCGACATGCCGGACTCGACGCTGCCGCCGCTCGCGCTGCTCGAGGACGCGCCGGCGTCGCAGGAGACGGTCAGCAACGAGACGCTCGAGTTCACGTCGCGCCTCATCGAGCGCAAGCTCGCCGACTTCGGCGTCAGCGCGCGCGTGCTCGCGGCGTATCCCGGTCCGGTGATCACGCGCTACGAGATCGAGCCGGCGGTCGGCGTCAAGGGCGCGCAGATCGTCAACCTCATCAAGGACCTCGCGCGCGCGCTGTCGGTCGTGTCGATCCGCGTGGTCGAGACGATTCCCGGCAAGTCGTGCATGGGCCTCGAGCTGCCGAATCCGCGGCGGCAGATGGTGAAGCTGGTCGAGATCCTGTCGTCGGCGACGTACAACGACACGCCGGGCGCGCTCACGCTCGCGCTCGGCAAGGACATCGCGGGCAAGCCGGTGGTCGCCGATCTCGCGCGCATGCCGCACCTGCTCGTCGCGGGCACGACGGGCTCCGGCAAGTCGGTCGCGGTCAACGCGATGATCCTGTCGCTGCTCTACAAGGCGGAGCCGAAGCAGGTCCGGCTGATCCTGATCGACCCCAAGATGCTCGAGCTCTCGATGTACGAAGGCATCCCGCATCTGCTCGCGCCGGTCGTCACCGACATGAAGCTCGCGCCCAACGCGCTCAACTGGTGCGTGGGCGAGATGGAGCGCCGCTACAAGCTCATGTCGCAACTGTCCGTGCGCAACCTCGCGGGCTACAACGCGAAGGTCGTCGAGGCGAAGAAGTCGGGCAAGCCGCTGCTGAATCCTCTTTCGCTGACGCCCGACCAGCCCGAGCCGCTCGAGGAGATGCCGCTGATCGTCGTGGTCGTCGACGAGCTCGCCGACCTCATGATGGTGACGGGCAAGAAGATCGAGGAGCTCATCGCGCGCATCGCGCAGAAGGCGCGCGCCGCGGGCATCCATCTCATCCTCGCGACGCAGCGGCCGTCGGTCGACGTGATCACCGGTCTCATCAAGGCGAACATTCCCGTCGCGCATCGCGTTCCAGGTCGCGAGCAAGGTCGACTCGCGCACGATCCTCGACCAGATGGGCGCGGAGGCGCTGCTCGGCCAGGGCGACATGCTGTTCATGCCGCCGGGCACCGGCTATCCGCAGCGCGTGCACGGCGCCTTCGTGTCCGACGGCGAAGTGCACCGCGTCGTCGAGCACCTGAAGATGCAGGGCGAGCCGCAGTACATCGAAGGCGTTCTCGAAGGCGGCGTCGCCGGCGACGAGGGCGAGGGCGCGGCCGCCGATGGCGGTGACGCCGAAGCCGATCCGATGTACGACCAGGCGGTGCAGGTGGTGCTGAAGACGCGCCGGCCGTCGATTTCGCTCGTGCAGCGGCACTTGCGCATCGGCTACAACCGCGCCGCGCGGCTCATCGAGCAGATGGAGCGCGCCGGCCTCGTGTCGCCGATGCAGACGAACGGCAACCGCGAAGTGCTGGTGCCGGCGCCGCAAGGCAAGGCTGATGCGCTGGTTCACGTTGGCGCTCGCCTGCATCTCGGCGAGTGTCCTGGCGGGTCCCGTCGACGTCTATCTCACCGGTCCGAAGTTCTGTCCGCAGGATGTTCCGAAAGGCGCGCCGCGCATCGGCGAGGCGCAGGCGATCGAGCGCACGAAGACGATGCTCCCCGACGACTTCTGCGGCCCATCGCTCTTCGTCTCCGGCTGCACGTTCGACGTCGAGAACGAATACGACTCCTGGCGGGTCTACGCTCACCAGTACAAGGACGTCGCGGGCCGGAAGGACAAGGGCGGCCTCAAGCACACGTACCTCATACTGGACGCCGTGGGCAATTGCCTCGCGCACATTCCCGGAACCGAATTCGGAGCGCTGAATTGAAGAGATGGGTCTTGCTCGTGGCGCTGGTGTCATGCGTTGCGCAAGGCGCGACCATCGACCGCCTGCGCGCATTCGTGCGGGACACGCAGACCGCGCGCGCCGAGTTCACGCAGACGGTCGGCGGCAAGGACGGGCGCGTGTCGCAGACCGCCTCCGGCGAGTTCCTGCTCGAGCGGCCGGGAAAATTTCGCTGGGCGGTGGCCAAGCCGTACAAGCAGCTGATCGTCGGCGACGGCCAGCGCGTGTGGATCTTCGACGAGGACCTGAACCAGGTCATCGTGCGCAAGATCGGCGAGGCGCTCGGCTCGACGCCCGCGGCGCTGCTCTCGGGCAACCAGGACGTCGAGCGCGCGTTCACGTGGAAGGACTTGCCGGCATCCGGCGGCCTCGACTGGCTGTCCGCCACGCCGATCTCGACCGAGACCACGTTCACCGAAATTCGTCTCGGCTTCGACGCGAAGGGCCTCGCCGCGCTCGAGCTCCTCGACGCATTCGGCCAGAAGAGCGTCGTTCGCTTCACGAGCTTCGAGCGCAATCCGAAGCTGCCCCCATCGTCGTTCACGTTCACGCCGCCCAAAGGCGCCGACGTGATCGGCGACGTCAAGTAGGGTTCACTTCCCGACGCTCGGCGGGAGCGCAATGGCTTTGTCCGCCATCACCTTGCGCGCGCGATCGGGGTAATCGGTGATCAGGCCGTCGACCTTCAGTCGATGAGCCTCGCCATGTCGGCAGGATCGTTCACCGTCCACGGCAATACGGTCAAGCCGATTGCATGCGCTTCGTCGATCGAGGCGGGCGTGAGGTTGCGAAAGAACGACGACCACGTGTCGCACCCCGCCGCGCGCGCGAGCTTCGCCACCGAACCGTCGTAGCGCGACAGCTCGAGGCCCGCGGTCCATGCCGCGTTCCTCGCGTTGTCGAAGTTCGCCGTCGACTGCGTGAGGCACACCGTACGTATCTCGGGTGCGAGCTTCTTCACCTCGACGAGCGTGCGCCAGTCGAACGACAGCACCTCCACGCGCCCGGACATGCCGGCGTCGCGGACGGCGGCGACGACGAGCTTCGCGAACGTTTCAGCATCGGGCGTGTCCGCACCGCTCGTGGGCGTGATCTTCGTTTCGATGGCGAAGCGGACGCCGTTGCCCGCGCCGAGCGCGAAGAGCTCCTTCAGCGTCGGAAAGCGTTGCCCGTCCGCCGCCTGCTGCTCGGGGAATTGCTTGCCGTAGGCGCTCGCGGGATCCGTGCGTCCGATGTCGTAGCGGCGCAGCTCCTGCAGGGTGAGCGAATGAATGGGGGGTCCCTTGCCGGGCAGCCACCTGCCGTCGGGACCGCGCACCAGGTCGGGGTTCAGCACCGGATCGTGCGAGATCACGAGCACGCCGTCCTTGGTCACGGCGAGGTCGGTCTCGATCGTGGTGACACCGATGGCAAGCGCGCGCTCGAACGCCGCGATCGTGTTCTCGGGCGCGAGGCCGCGCGTGCCGCGATGTCCCTGGAGGTCGAAGGCGTGCGCGCCTGCCGACGACCACAGCGCAAGTGCGATCAGCGTGCGAACCACGGCTTCACTCTCGCGTGCTCCAGCACTTCGCGGTTGACGACGAATTCAGGCACCCGGCCCGACAGCGCATCGACGATGCTCTTCAATCCGGTGGATGCCATGTTGTGGAAGCACTCGTCCGTCCAGCACAGCGAATGCGGCGTCACGATGACGTTGTCCATCGTGAGCAGCGGATTCGCGGGATCGACCGGCTCCTGCTCGAACACGTCGAGCGCGGCGCCGGCGATGCGGCCTGCGCGCAGCGCGTCGATCAGCGCGGGCTCGTCGACCACCGGACCGCGCGCGACGTTGATGAAGTACGCCGACGGCTTCATCTGCGCGAACTCTTTCGCACCCACGAGATGGCACGTCTCGTCGTTGAGCAGCGGGATCGTCACGACGAAGTCGGACTCGCGCAGGAGCGTGGCCATGTCGACTTTTCTTGCGCCGACGTAGCCGAGCTCGACTTCGTTGACGTACGGATCGCATGCAAGAAGACGCAAGTCGAAGGTGCGCGCCATGCGCAGGAGCTCCTTGCCGATGCGTCCGGCACCGATCACGCCGAGCGTGCGGCCGGTCAGCCCCATGCCCATGTTGTCCATGCGCTCGTTCCAGCGGTTGGTGCGGGTGAGGCGGTCCTTCAGCATCAGCTTGCCGGCGAGTGCGAGGATGAAGGTGAGAGCGATGGTCGCGACCGGCCGCGGCATGGGCATCGGGGTATTCGTGACCAGCACGCCTGCCTTGGTCATCGCGGGCACGTCGACCGAGTCGTAGCCGACGCCGTGCCGCGCGACGACGCGCAGCTTGTGATCGCCGGAGGCAACCACGGCGGCCGGCGTCCGCGCCATGTTCACGTACAGCGCGTCGTAGCGGCTGCCGTGCGCAGGCGTGAGCTCGCGCACGGTCTCGGGCAGGTACTCCCACTCGATGCCCGGAGCGTTGTCGAGGATGTCGAGCGCCTTGCGGCCGAACGCGGGTTCGCCGCGTGAGTCGAGGATGTCGCGGGTGATGCCGACGAGGTAGGTCATGGACTTGTGCGGTTAGTCGCGGGAGCGGCGACTCTACCTTGCATAATGCGGGAAGGAAACATTCGGGCGACGCGTGAACGACCTCTTCTCAGCATCGAGTCCGCCGCATGCCGGCGTCCCGCTGGCGGAGCGGCTGCGCCCGCGCACGATCGACGACGTGGTCGGCCAGCGCCACCTGCTCGCGCCCGGGCAAGCCGCTCGCCGTCGCGTTCGCGTCGGGCAAGCTGCACTCGATGATCCTGTGGGGACCGCCGGGCGTCGGCAAGACGACGCTCGCGCGCCTGATGGCGGATGCGTTCAACGCCGAGTTCATCGCGCTGTCGGCGGTGCTGTCCGGCGTCAAGGACATCCGCGAGGCCGTCGCGCGCGCCGAGGCGACGCTCGCGCAATCCGGCCGGCACACGATCCTGTTCGTCGACGAGGTGCATCGCTTCAACAAGGCGCAGCAGGACGCGTTCCTGCCGTACGTCGAGCAGGGCGCTGCGTGACGTTCATCGGCGCGACCACCGAGAACCCGTCGTTCGAGGTCAATCGGCGCGCTGCTGTCGCGCGCCGCGGTGTACGTGCTGGAGCCGCTGTCGGCCGACGACCTGGGCATGCTGCTCGATCGCGCGCTCGCACGTCGCGGCGCCGGACCTCACGCTCGACGCGCGCCGCGCGCGATGCGCTGGTCGCCTACGCCGACGGCGACGGGCGCCGGCTCGTCAACCTGGTCGAGCAGCTCGCGGTCGCCGCCGGCGAAGCCAGGCGCGACGCCGTCGACCTCGCGTTCGTCGAAGCGACGATCGCGCGCAGCCTGCGCCGCTTCGACAAGGGCGGCGAGGCGTTCTACGACCAGATCTCCGCGCTGCACAAGGCGGTGCGCGGCTCGGATCCCGACGCGGCGCTCTACTGGATGTGCCGGATGCTCGACGGCGGCGCCGATCCGCTCTACGTCGCGCGGCGCATGATCCGCATGGCGATCGAGGACATCGGCCTCGCCGATCCGCGCGCGCTGCGCATCGCGCTCGATGCGGCCGAGACGTACGAGCGGCTCGGCTCGCCGGAGGGCGAGCTCGCGCTCGCGCGAGTGCGTGCTCTATCTCGCCGTCGCGCCCAAGTCGAATGCGGCGTACACCGCGTTCAACGCGGCGCGCGCGTTCATCGCGGAGGACGGCTCGCGGCCGGTGCCGCTGCGCCTGCGCAACGCGCCGACGAAGCTGATGAAGGACCTCGGCTACGGCAAGGGCTACCGCTACGCGCACGACGAGGAGGACGCGCTACGCCGCCGGCGAGACGCTACTTTCCCGACGACATGCCGCGGCAGCGCGTTCTACGAGCCGACCGATCGCGGCCTCGAGGCGAAGATCCGCGAGAAGCTCGCGCAGTTGCGCGCGCGCGACGCGAAGCGGACGACGACAGGCTGACGGCTGCCGAGCGAGCGAGGCGCGCAAGCCTCTGATAGAATTCGCCGCAATGCTCGACATCAATCTCCTGCGCAACGACCTGCCGGCGTCGCCGCCGCGCTCGCCAAGCGCGGCGTCACGCTCGACACCGCGCGCTTCGAGGCGCTCGAAGCGCGAGCGCAAGGACATCCAGATGCGCACGCAGGAGCTGCAGGCGCAGCGCAACGCGCTGTCGAAGCAGATCGGCATCGCGAAGGGCAAAGGCGAGGACGCCGCGCCGCTGCTGGCGGAAGTCGCCGGGCTCGGCGACGACGTCAAGCGCCTCGAAGCCGAGCTCGACCGCGTGCAGCGCGAGCTGCGCGATTTCCTGCTCATGCTGCCCAACCTCACGCACGCGAGCACGCCGGCCGGCAAGTCGTCCGACGACAACGTCGAAGTGCGCCGCTGGGGCACGCCGCGCGCGTTCGACTTTCGCGGCCAAGGACCACACCGACCTCGGCGAAGCGCTGGGCTTGCTCGACTTCGCGACGGCGGCGAAGCTCTCCGGCGCGCGCTTCTCGTTCCTGCGCGGCGAGCTCGCGCGCCTGCATCGCGCGCTCGCGCAGTTCATGCTCGACACGCACACGCGCGAGCACGGCTACACCGAGTGCTACACGCCGTACATCGTCAACGCCGAGACGCTGATCGGCACGACGCAGCTGCCGAAGTTCGAAGCGGACATGTTCTCGGTGAAGAAGGGCGGCGTCGGAAGGCGAGGGCGAGGACCTGTACCTCATCTCGACGTCGGAGATCACGCTCACCAACACCGTGCGCGACGAGATCCTCGCCGCCGACGACGCTGCCGATCAAGCTGACCGCGCACACGCCGTGCTTCCGCTCCGAGGCGGGGAGCTACGGCAAGGACACGCGCGGCATGATCCGCCAGCACCAGTTCGACAAGGTCGAGCTGGTGCAGATCGTCGCATCCGGACGACTCGTACGAGGCGCTCGAGGAGCTGACCGGCCACGCCGAGGCGATCCTGCAGCGCCTGGAGCTGCCGTATCGCGTGATGGCGCTGTGCACCGGCGACATCGGCTTCGCCGCGGCGAAGACCTACGACCTCGAGGTGTGGCTGCCCGGCGCAGAACACCTATCGCGAGATCTCGTCGTGCTCGAACTGCGAAGCGTTCCAGGCGCGGCGCATGCAGGCGCGCTTTCGCAACGCGCAGGGCAAGCCCGAGCTCGTGCACACGCTGAACGGCTCCGGTCTCGCGGTCGGCCGCACGCTGGTCGCCGTGCTGGAGAACTACCAGCGCGCCGACGGGTCGATCGAGGTGCCGGAGGTGCTGCGGCCGTACATGGGCGGCAAGGAACGGATTCAAAGCGCTGGCGCGCTTTGAATCCGAAGATGTTGGCGAGAGAAGCTTCGGGCGGCCGAGCGCTTCTCTCGTAGCAAGTACCACGAGGCGCGTCGATCATAAGCCGCTGCGCGGCCGTTCAGTAACGCGCGTATGCAAGCAGAGCGCCTTCGTTTGGCTGCCGGATTACCGCATGTTCCCCGTGTGCCCGAGCGAATAGCGCCCGGGCTGCGGCCACACCGTGAGGCCGTGCGGCTCCTTGCCGACCGGGATGCTCTTCACGTCGCCGCTCGTCGTGTCGAACACGTACACGACGTTGTCGTAGCGGCCCGACAGCCACAGCCACTTGCCGTCGGCGCTGACGTTGCCCATGTCGGGGCTGCCGCCGCCGGGAATCGGCCAGTTCGCCTCGACCTTGCTGCGTCGCGAAGTCGATCACCGACACGCCGCCCTTGCCCTTTGGCGGCTGCCGTGGATCTTGTTCGAGCCGCGGTTGGCGACGTAGAGCTTCTTGCCGTCGCGGCTGGGATAGAGGCCGTGCGTGCCCTTGCCGGTCTCGATGAAGCCGACCTGCCTGAACGTCTCGCCGTCGACGACGTGCACGCCGTCGGCCATCATGTCGGCGACGAAGAAGATCTTGCCGTCGGGCGAGGCGCGGATGTCCTGCGGCATGCCCTTCCACGTCGTGCAGATGATCTCGTCCGGCCGTCGGGACCCTTGACGACCTTGGTCGGGCGCCCGGGCTGGATCACCTGCGTGTAGCCCAGCACCTTGCGCTCGACGAGGTCGATCTTGGCGACGGTGCCCGCGAACTCGCAGGTGAAGATCGCGAAGCGGCCGTCGATCGAGAAGTCGGCGTGGTTGATGCCGGCGCAGTGCGGCACGTCGATCGAGTACTGCAGCTGCATCGTCTTCGGATCGCGGAAGTCGAGCCGCTTCATCGCCTCGGCGACGACGATCGCCGACTTGCCGTCCGGCGAGAAATACATGTTGTAGGGATCGTCGACCGCGATCGCCTTGCCGGGCTTGCCCGTCTTCGGATCGATCGGCGTGAGGCTGCCCTTGTTCGTGTTCTCGGCGTTGTTCGCGACCCACAGCGTGCGCAGGTCCCACGACGGCACGACGTGCTGCGGATTGAGGCCGACCTTGAACTTGTCGACGACCTTGAACGTCGCCGGATCGATCACGTAGACGTCGTTCGACTGGATGTGCGGCACGTAGACGCGCGGCAGGTCGCCGGCGACGCGCCGGGCTCAGCTTGCCCGCCGCGGTCTCGCTGTAGAGGTTGGCTGGCGTCGGCGACCGGCGGCATGCCCGGGACGGTCGCGACCGCGGCGCTGGCGCGGCTGCTGCGAACGCGGGCGCCTGGGCGACGCGCGAGCAGCGCGAGCGGGACGGCCAGCGCGAGTGGCCATGGCGAATGCGGACGGACTTCACGAACGACTCCTGGCGGTCGAAGACGGATGTAACGGCGTCAGCGGCGCGTCGCGGCGCGGATGGCGTGCGACGGTTCGCGGCGACGATGGCGTCGACCGCCGCCTTGGCCGAGCTGCGGCGGTGGCGCGCCGCGGGTCGCCGGTGCACGCCGTCGGCAGGCTCGTCTGCACTGCGAGCTCGTCGGCGCGCACGAGCGCCGGGTCGACGCGCCAGCATCAGCGACGTGTCGGCGAGCCCGGCGTGCGCGCCGATCTCGGCGTCGCGTGAACCCGCGGCCTGCGCAGCGCGTCGGCGAACTCGCGTCGTCGGCCACGCGGTAGTACTCGGCGATCGCGTGCACGCGCACCGGCGTCGCCGCCCATTCGCGATTCGAGCCGCGCGGCCACGGCCTGCGTCGTCCTTCTGGTAGTCGCCGTGATCGCCGAGGAACACGATGTCGCGAAAGCCGGCGAGCTTGAAGCTGCGCGCCGCCGACTCGAGCGATCGCTGCGAAGGCGTCGGCCGGGACGGTGATCGTGCCCGGGAAAGCGCATGTGCCCGGTCGGCGGGTCGACGCTGCCTTCCGGCACGTACGCGATCACCGGCGCGACGAGCGCGTTGCCGAGCGCGCGCGCGATCCTCTCGGCCAGCGCGCGCACGCGCACGTTGTGCTTGCCGAGCGCCATGTGCGGGCCGTTCTGCTCGGTGCCGCCGATCGGGACGATGATCGTCGTCGCGCCGGCGCGGATGCGCGCGGCGAGCTCGGGCGACGTCAGGTCTTCGAGGAAAACCGTCGCCGGGGCGTCGGCGCGCGCGACGAACGGCGCACAGCATGCAGAAGGACGCACGCAATCGCGCGCAACGCGCAGTTTCGGCATGCGCGCATTCTACGCGACGGTCGCTGCGCGCTCAGCGCTTTGTCGGCGACGACGACGCGGCAGTCGCGGCTGACGCGGCCCTGATGCGCAGCAGGATGTCGTAGTACGCGCGCACGCGGTCGACGAACGCGACCGGCATGCCGCCGCGCGCGTAGCCGTACTTCGCGCGTTCTCGTAGTACTCCGGCAGCGCGAGCAGCGGCAGCGCCTGGCGCACGTCGCTCCACAGGTCCGGATTGAGCTTCTGCTTCTGCGCGAGGACGCGCGCGTCCTCGAGGTGGCCGGCGCCGATGTTGAACGCGGCGAGCGCGAGCCAGGTCCGGTCGGGCTCGGCGATGCGCGCCGGCAGCTTGTGCCTTGAGTCGCGGCAGGTAGCGGGCGGCGCCGATGGATGCTGCGGCGTGGGATCGAGGCGGTCGGCACGCCGAGGCGCTGCGCGGTGTCCTCGGTGATCTGCATGAGGCCGCGCACGCCGGTCTCGCTGGTCGCGGCCGGATCCCACTGCGATTCCTGGTAGGCGATCGCCGCGAGCAGCCGCCACTCGACGCCGGTGGCGCCTGCGGCCTCCTCGAACAGCGCGCTGGTAATCGCGGCAGCACGCGTCGCGGTGCGCTCTGGAACGCGCCGGCGTCGATGCGCTCGAGCCTGGCCGCGCGGCCGAAGTAGCGCTCGGCGAGGCGCGCGAGCACGCCGTCGCGCGCGCGCCGTGGCGAAGAACGGTCGAGCGTCGTCGCGCAGCGTCCGCTGCCCGGCGCGACGGCCCACGCGAGTCGCGCTTGGGCCGACGGGAACGCGACGTCGAATCGAGATAGATGTTGCGCGCGCGGCGGCGTCGATCGACGGCACGATCGCGTAGTCGACGTCGCCGTCGGAGACCTGCGCGATCAGCGCATCGGCCGAGCGCAGCGCATCGGCTTCCACTGACTTCCGCGGTCGCGCCATTTCACCGGTCTCGAGCCGTCGACGTCTCGAGTCGCGCCGGCTGCCTCGCGACGTAGCCGACGGCTCGCGGCGATCGGCCAAGACCGCGCCCGTCGCGCTTCGGCCGGATGACCGTCGCGCCGATGGATCGCGCACTCGCGTTCGCGCGCTGCGACACGATCCGGCTTGCGTCCGCGCAGCGGCGTGAGACGTGGCGCCGTCGGCGGCCGGTGAGCCATGCGCCGGGCGCGCGCAGGACCGCGACCACGAGCGTGCGGTCGAGGCGGCGGCGCGACCTGGGGATCGGGGTCGCACGTCAGCATGGCAAGAACTGCAAGCGCGATGCCCAGCAGCGCGGACATGCGAGCAGGATGAGGCGATTGCGATACGCCAGTAGCGTGGTCAAACGCGCCTCCGATCGTACCCGGTACGCAAACGGGCGCGATTATAGTCACGGGATTGCGATCGACGCACTAGGACGCTTGGACTAGGCGTCGCGCGCTATAATGCGCCTTCTGCGCCACGCGCTCCCGATCAACGGCGGGTCGCCCCGCATTGCAGGGTCGTGAACCTGGTCAGGTCCGGAAGGAAGCAGCCACAGCGAAGTCCTGCAAGTGCCGGGATCACGGCTCGCCACCTATGTGTGGCCGATGCAAAAGGCGTTCGTGCTGTCCGCGGTTCGCGAATGGCCGGCGTTGCGCCTTGTGCATCGGAGATGTCAGGCGCGCGCCTTGGGCGGCCCGGCGGCGCGCGCCTCAAAGCCCGGTAAGAACGCGCGTTGTGCGAATCTCGTGCCTCCGCGCGCAGATCACTGCGCGATAATCCGGCAATGAGCTACCAGGTCCTCGCGCGCAAGTGGCGGCCCGCAACGTTCGCCGAGCTGTCCGGGCAGGAGCACGTCGTCACGGCGCTGACCAACTCGCTCTCGCGCGGCCGGCTGCATCACGCCTACCTGCTGACCGGCACGCGCGGCGTCGGCAAGACGACGATCGCGCGCATCCTCGCCAAGAGCCTCAACTGCGTCACACGGCGTCACCGCCACGCCGTGCGGCATCTGCGCGGCGTGCCGTCGACATCGACGCCGGCCGCTTCGTCGACCTGCTCGAGCTCGACGCCGCGTCGAACACCGGCATCGACAACATGCGCGAGATCCTCGACAACGCGCGCTACGCGCCGACGGTCGGGCCGCTACAAGGTCTACCTGATCGACGAAGTGCACATGCTGTCGAAGGCCGCGTTCAACTCGATGCTGAAGACGCTCGAGGAGCCGCCGGAGCACGTGCAAGCTTCGTGCTGGCGACGACCGACCCGCAGAAGATCCCGGTGACCGTGCTGTCGCGCTGCCTGCAGTTCAACCTGAAGCCGCTCGCGCCGCCGCGTGATCGGCGGCGCGCCTCGCCCACATCCTCGCGGCGGAAGGCATCGCGCACGATGCAGGCGCGCGTCGCGCTGATCGCGCGCGCCGCGCAGGGCTCGCTGCGCGACGGGCTGTCGCTGCTCGACCAGGCGATCGCCTTCGGCGGCGGCGAGGTGCAGGAAGACGTCGTGCGCGACGATGCTCGGCGCGGTCGATCGCGATTACGTCTACCGGATCGTCGATGCGCTCGCCGCGCAGCGACGGCCCGGCGCTGCTCGCGCGAGAGCGACGCGCTCGCCGCGCGCGGCCTCGTCGTCCGCGCCGGCGCTCGACGAGCTCGCGTCGCTGTTCCATCGCATGGCGGTCGCGCAGGTGGTGCCCGCGGCCGCGAGCGCCTTCGACGACGCCGACCGCGTCGACCGGCTATGCGGCGCGGCTTCGCGCCGGAAACGGTGCAGCTCGCCTACCAGATCTGCGACGCAGGGCCGCGCCGACCTCGCGCTCGCGCCCGACGAGGCGACGGGCTTCGCGATGACGCTGCTGCGCATGCTCGCGTTCGCGCCCGACAGGCGGCGCGCGCCGGCAGCCGACCGACCGCGCGTGCGAGCGCGCCGCCGCGGCGCCGGCCGATGCGCGCGGCACCGACGGCGCCACGCCGCCATCGCGACGTCGCGTCCGGCGATCGCCGCCGGTCGCGCCGCCGCGAGCGCCGGCGCCGTCGCCGCGTCGCCGCCGCCGCGCGAGGTCGTGCCGCTGCCCGCGGACCCGGCGGCGTGGCCCGGCTTCGTCGCGGCAGTTGAAGCTGCACCGGCATGGCGGCGCAACTCGCGGCGCAGACCGAGCTCAAATCGCTCGCCGGCAACGCGCTGACGCTCGCGCTGCCCGCCGCGCACAAGCATCTCGCCGACAAGGTCGTACGCCGACAAGCTCAAGGTCGCGCTCGAGCAGGCGACCGGCCGCAAGGTGCTGCTCGCGTTCGAGGTCGGCGCGCCGACGGAGTCGTCGCTCGCCGCGCACCGAAAAGCGCGAGCGCGCGGAGGCGAAGGCCAAGCGCGAGGCGGCGTTTCGCGACGAGCCGTTCGTGCGCGACCTCGTGGCGCGTTCGACGGCCAGGTGCAGCACCGACACGCATCGACGCCGCTCGCCGACAGCAAGCACGTGCAACCGACCGAAGGCAACCGACCAATGATGAAGAACCAGCTCGCCGGCCTCATGAAGCAGGCCCAGCAGATGCAGGACAACATGAAGAAGGCGCAGGACGAGCTCGCGCAGCATCGAGGTCGAGGGCCAGGCCGGCGCCGGTCTCGTCAAGGTCGTCGATGACCTGCCGCCACGACGTCAAGCGCGTGACGATCGATCCGTCGCTGCTGGCCGAGGACCGCGACATGCTCGAGGACCTCGTCGCCGCCGCGATCAACGACGCGGTGCGCCGCGTCGAGTCGACGACGCAGGAGAAGATGTCGGGGCTCACGACGGGCATGCCGCTGCCGCCCGGCTTCAAGCTGCCGTTCTGAGTCGGCGGACGATGGCGATCGTCGAGATCGACCGACGCGCGACGCTCGCGCCGCGCAGGAACCGCTGTCGAGCCTCGACGCGCTCGGCGCGCGCGCTGCGCTGCCTGCCCGGCGTCGGGCCCAAGGCCGCGCAGCGGATGGCGCTGCACCTGATGCAGCACGACCGCGACGGCGCGCGCGCGCTCGGCCGCGCGCTGCAGCACGCGGCCGACGATCGATCCGCCACTGCGAGCGCTGCAATACGTTCACCGAGGACGCCGATCTGCGCGCTGTGCCGCTCGCCGCAGCGCGACCCGGCGCTGCTGTGCGTCGTCGAGACGCCGGCCGACCTGCTGATGGTCGAGCACGACGCAGGCGTATCCAGGGCCTGTACTTCGTGCTGATGGGCCGGCTGTCGCCGCTCGACGGCATCGGTCCCAAGGAAATCCGGCTCGACCGGCTGCTGAAGCGCGCGACCGACGGCGTGGTGCAAGGAAGTGATCCTCGCCACCAACTTCACCAACGAAGGCGAGGCGACGGCGCACTACATCGGCGAGCTGCTGACCGCACGCGGGCCTCAAGGTGAGCCGCCTCGCCCGCGGCGTGCCGGTCGGCGGCGAGCTCGAGTACGTCGACGCCGGCACGCTGGCGCAGGCGCTGCGCGAGCGGCGGCCGGTTTCCGCGGACTAGGACTGCGCCGCGGACTGTTCCGCCGCGACGGCGACGCAAAGACTTTCGCGAGCGCCGGCACAGCGCACAATCACGCGGCCCGCGGCGTCGCTATAATCCGGGCGCAGTAACCAAGCATCACGAAACGAACGTCGTTTCAAACACGCGGGCCGAACCGCCTCAAAGAGCAAGTCGGCCCGTTCACGGCGCGATTCAATGTCGACGCCGATCTTTGGAGGAAACATGACCCGCAAAGCCAAATCGCCGTCCGCGGCCGAAGCCCGCCGCAACCGCGTCCCGCCGCAAGTTCCTGAACGCCGCCACCGGCGCCGCCGCCGGCGCCGCCACGCTCGGCTTCCCGATGATCGCCAAGGGCCAGACCGGCCCGATCTCGCATGCGCTGGCAGTCGACGTGGCCGGCGAAGGACATCTTCCACGAGTACGCGCTCGACTACGCCAAGAAGGTCAACGACATGACCGGCGGCGACCTCAAGATCGAGGTGCTGCCCGCCGGCGCCGTGGTGCCGGCGTTCGGCCTGCTCGACGCGGTGTCGAAGGGCACGCTCGACGGCGGCCACGGCGTGCTCGTCTATCACTACGGCAAGCAGAACGCGCTCGCGCTGTGGGGCTCGGGTCCGGCGTTCGGCATGGACTGCGAACATGCTGCTGTCGTGGCACCGCTACGGCGGCGGCAAGGAGCTGCTGACCAAGCTCTACGCATCGGTCGGCGCCAACGTCGTGTCGTTCCCGTACGGCCCGATGGCGACGCAGCCGCTCGGCTGGTTCAAGAAGCCGATCACCAAGGTCGAGGACTTCAAGGGCCTCAAGTACCGCACGGTCGGCATCTCGATCGACGTGTTCACGGCCATGGGCGCCGCGGTCAACGCGCTGCCCGGCGGCGAGATCGTCCCGGCGATGGACCGCGGCCTGCTCGACGCCGCGGAATTCAACAACATGAGCTCCGACCGCGCTGCTCGGCTTCCCCGACGTCTCGAAGGTCTGCATGCTGCAGAGCTTCCACCAGAACGCCGAGCAGTTCGAGATCATGTTCAACAAGACCAAGTACGACGCGCTGCCGGACAAGATGCAGGCGATCATCGCCAATGCGGTGGACGCCGCGTCGGCGGACCTGTCGTGGAAGGCGATCGACCGCTACTCGAAGGACTACATCGAGCTGCAGACCAAGGACAACGTCAAGTTCTACAAGACGCCGGACGCGATCCTGCAGCAGCAGCTCGACGATCTACGACCAGGTCGCCGCGAAGAAGTCGGCGGACAACCCGCTGTTCAAGGAGATCGTCGAGTCGCAGAAGGCGTTCGCCGAGCGCGCGGTGAAGTGGGACATGGACAACAACGTCAACCGCCGCATGGCGTACAACCACTACTTCGGCGCAAAGGCCGGGTCGGCGCCGCCCAAGAAGGCCTGAGTCGCAGCAACGCGCGAGCAAGACACCATCCGGCGCTCCCGGATGGTGTCTTTTTTCGTGGGCCAGTGAAACATCGAATCGGCAACGCGAGGTCGCATGCAGAAGCTGCTGCTGTTCGTCGACAAGGTCAGCACGTTCGTCGGCCAGGCCTTCTCCTGGCTCATCGTCTCGCTCACGCTGCTCGATCTCGTGGGAAGTGTTCTCGCGCTACGTGCTGGAGCATCCGCACGCGTGGGCGTTCGACGTGATGATCATGATGTACGGCACGCTGTTCATGATGGCGGGCGCGTACACGCTGTCGAAGAACGGCCACGTGCGCGGCGACGTGCTGTACGGATTCTTTCCGCCGCGACTGCAGGCCGCGCTCGACCTCACGCTCTACGTCCTGTTCTTCATTCCCGGCGTGGTCGCGCTCGTCTGGGCGGGCTACCGCTACGCCGGCGAGTCGTGGGCGATCAACGAGCACTCGAACATCACGGCCGACGGCCCGCCGATCTATCCCTTCAAGACGGTCATTCCGATCGCCGGCGCCGTGCTGCTGCTCCAGGGCATCGTCGAGATCATCCGCTGCGTCATCTGCCTGCGCGAGGGCGACTGGCCGTCGCGCGAGGAGGACGTCGAGGAAGTCGACGTCGACAAGCTGAAGAAGATGGTGCACGTGAAGGACGAGGACATCGCCAAGCTCGACTCGCTGGTCGTGAAACAGGAATCGCGCAAATGAGGAAGGAAGTCTGGTTCGGCCTTTCGATCATGGCCGCGGTGGTCATCGCCGTGTTCGTGGCTGCTGCCGGCGCCGTCGCAGATGACCAACGGCCACCTGGGCCTGCTGATGCTGGCGCTGATCGTCGTCGCGATCATGCTCGGCTTTCCCACGGCGTTCACGCTGATGGGCATGGGCGTGATCTTCGCGCTGGCTCGCGTATCGATCAGCGCAAGCCACGAAACGGCAATGCAGCAGACGCTCGACCTCATGGTGCAGCGCGCGTACTCGGTGATGTCGAACGACGTGCTGATCTCGATCCCGCTGTTCGTGTTCATGGGCTATCTCGTCGAGCGGTCGAACCTGATCGAGAAGCTGTTCCAGAGCCTGCACCTCGCACTGGCGCGCATCCCGGGCTCGCTCGCGGTCGCCACGCTCGTGACCTGCGCGGTCTTCGCGACCGCGACCGGCATCGTCGGCGCGGTGGTCACGCTGATGGGCCTGCTCGCGCTGCCCGCGATGCTGCGCGCCGGCTACAACATCAAGGTCTCCGCGGGCGTCATCACCGCGGGCGGCTGCCTCGGCATCCTCATTCCGCCGTCGGTGATGCTGATCGTCTACGGCGCGACCGCCGGCGTCTCGGTGGTCAAGCTCTACGCCGGCGCCTTCTTCCCGGGCATCATGCTGGCCGGGCTGTACATCGGCTACGTGATGGTGCTCGCGAAGCTGCAAGCCCGACCTGATGCCGCCGCTGCCCGAGAGCGAGCGGAAGGTCGACCCTCCCCGAGTTCGTGGCGCAGATCAGGTCGGCGGCCACGTCGAAAGTCGTTCCCGCGCTCGTCGGCGCACTCAAGGGCCGCCGCAACGCCGACATTCCCGCCAAGCGTCTCGTGCGCGAGCTCGTCGTCACGCTGATGCCCGGCGATCGTGTTCGCCGTGCTCATGGGCTTGATCTGGCACTCGCTCACGAAGCCCGACGCCGTCACCGACACGTCGGGTTTGCAATTCTCCACCGAGCAGTCGGCGGAGAGCCTGAGCGAGGCGTCCTCCGGCTTGCAGGAGCCGCCCGCGGATCAGGGCGGATTGCAGGAGCCGCCGACGGAAACCCCCAAGCCGGCGCCGCCGGTCGTGCGTGCGCCCGAGACGCAAGGCGCCCGCGGCGCCGGAAGCGAAGGCTGCCGCGCCAGTCGAATGGACGCGCATCCCGGCGCCCACCGCTTTCTGGATCACGCTCGCGGTCGGCACGCTGGCGCTGGTGGCGTTCTACTCGGTCTTCACGTTCACGCGACTCGAGGTGTTCAAGATGCTGCTCGCGTCGTTCTTCCCGCTGGCGGTGCTGATCCTCGCGGTGCTCGGGACGATCGTGTTCGGACTGGCGACACCGACCGAGGCCGCCGCGGTCGGTTCGCTCGGCGGGTTCGTGCTGGCCGCGGTCTACACGCTGTATGCGCTGCCCACGGAGCGGCGATCGAAGCTGCTGCGGCAGTGGATCCCGCTGTGGGTCCTGATCTTCATCTCGATCGTCTGGTTCCTGCTGCTCAAGTTCGAGGTGCTGGAGACGCACGTCCCGGTGTGGCTGGGCTGGATCACCATCGGCGCCACCGCCGTCTGGTGCGTGCTCGCAACGTTCCAGCTCAAGCTGCAGCCGACGGTCAAGGAGTCGGTGTTCCTCACCGCGAAGACGTCGGCGATGGTCTGCTGGCTGTTCGTCGGCTCGTCGATCTTCTCCGCGGCGTTCGCGTTGCTCGGCGGGCAGGAGCGTCGTCGAGCACTGGGTGCTCTCGCTCGACATGACGCCGATCCAGTTCATGATCCTCGCGCAGGTCATCATCTTCCTGCTCGGCTGGCCGCTCGAGTGGACGGAGATCATCGTCATCTTCATGCCGATCTTCATTCCGCTGCTTGCCGCACTTCAACATCGATCCGCTGTTCTTCGGCCTGCTCGTCGCGCTCAACCTGCAGACGGCGTTCCTGTCGCCGCCGGTGGCGATGGCCGCGTTCTATCTGAAGGGCGTTTCGCCGCCACACGTGACGCTGAACCAGATCTTCGCGGGGATGATGCCGTTCATGGGCATCCAGGTCGTCGCGCTGGCGCTGCTCTACATCTTCCCCGGCATCGGGCTGTGGCTGCCCGGCATCCTCTACAAGTGAGTGCGGCATTGCCTCACGGGCGTAGCGAGGAGTAACCTCCGTTGCAGGGGTTCCATGCAACGGAGGTGACATGCTCGTCAGCGAAATCCTGCGCATCAAGGGCAACACGCTCTTCACGACGACGCCGGACGGCTCCGTCATCGATGCGGTGAAGGCCATGGCGGACAACGACATCGGCTCGCTGGTCGTCATGGACCACGGCAAGCTCGTCGGCATGCTGACGTTCCGCGAGGTGCTTGCCGCACTCGCAGCACGCGGCGGGTCGCTTGGCGACCTTCGCATCACCGACATCTTCGAGCGGGATCCCCTCACCGCGACGCCGCGGCTCGACGTCATGGAGCTGCGCGGGAAGATGCTCGAGCGGCACGCGCGCTACGTGCCGGTGATGAGGACGGGACGCTGCAAGGCGTCGTGTCGTTCCACGACGTCGCCAAGGCGGTGTACGAAGAGCAGAGCTTCGAGAACCGCATGCTGAAGAGCTACATCGAGGATTCGCCCACCGGAAGGTAGTCGCCCCGTCAGGCAGCGTCGAGGATGTAGATCGCGGGCCGCTTGGCAAAGCGCGCCGGGTCTTCTCGCTTCCACGCCGACGCCGTGTGCCGCTCGATCGTCTCCGTCGGCAGCGTGAGGTCGGCGGCGACCAGAACGCTCGTCTCGCCGCGCAACGACTGACCCAGCGACGCGATCATCGCGGCATTGCGATACGGCGTCTCGATGAAGAGGTGCGCTCGCCGCGACGCGCGCGAGTCCTCTTCCAGCCTGCGCAGCGCCTGCGCGCGCTCGTCGGACGGCACCGGAAGGTAGCCGTGAAACGCGAACTGCTGCCCGTTCATGCCGGACGCCATCAGCGCGAGCAGGATCGACGAGGGGCCGACCAGCGGCACGACACGAACGCCCTCGCGATGCGCCGCGGCGACGACGATGGCGCCCGGGTCCGCAATGCCTGGGCACCCCGCGTCGGACAGCACGCCGACGTCGTGCCCGTCGCTCAGCCATGCAAGCGCGGTGTGATCGTCGAAGGTCTGGATGGAAAGATCGGCGATCGCGCGCTCGTGCGCGAGCGACTTGAGGAACGCGCGCGCGGGCTTCGCTGTCTCGACGATCCAGTGCGTGAGCGTGCGCGCGATCGCGATCGTTCGCATCGGCAGGACGTCCGTCGGCGATACGACGCCCAGCAGGTTGGGCACGAGGTAGAGCGTGCCTTTCACGACAGCGGATCCACGCCTTCCGCGCGCAGCATGCGGCACAGCGTGATGAGGGGCAGCCCGATGAGCGCGGTCGGATCGTCGGACGTGATGCGCTCGAACAGCGCGATGCCAAGCGCCTCCGACTTGACGCCGCCCGCGCAGTCGTACGGCGATTCGCGGTCGAGATATTCGTCGATCTCGGCGTCGGTGAGCGTGCGGAATACGCTGACGACGTCGACCATCGCGCGCTGGCATCGGCCGCTCGCCGCGTCGACGAGGGCGACGCCGGTGTGGAACACGATCGCGCGGCCGGACAGGGCGCGGAGCTCGCGTTGCGCGTTGGCCCGGTCGCCGGGCTTGCTGACCGCGCGCCCGTCGCAGTCGGCCACCTGGTCCGATCCGATGACCAGTGCATCGGCATAACGCGCGGCGACGGCGCGTGCCTTGCCCTCGGACAGGCGCAGGGCGGTATCGACGGGGCGTTCACCCTCCGCGGGGCGTCTCGTCGATGTCGGGCGCGCACACCTCGAACGGGAGGCCCAGGCGCGCCAGCATCTCGCGGCGGTAGCGGGAAGTCGATCCCAGCACCAGCGGGCGGGCCCTTGCCGTTGATTTTTCTGGCATTTCTTTGACAGCCCTGCGTGTTTTGAGCTATTATTTTACGTTTACCTCGACAGCCGAGCGGCAAGTCATGAAAGCGTCGGGTGGAACCAAGGCGGGCACGTTCGACGCTTACCGGCTGGCGCGCGAGGGCGGGGTCCTCAACGGAACGCTGGACGTCGAGGCGTCCGAACGCCTCGAGGACCGCACCGCGCCTGGGTCCGCCACCGTTTCCTGGCGCATCGAGGGCACCAAGGACGAGCTTGGGCGGCCGGCCATTGCCATCGACATCGAGGGCGCGGTGCCGGTGACTTGCCAGCGCTGCCTGTCCGACTTCCCGTTGCCGGTCGAGCATCGCATAGTTGCGGTGCTCGCGCGAAACGAGAAGGAGGCCGACGAGCTCGATGCGAGCAGCGACCACGAAGTCGTGATCGCGGACCACCCTCTCGACGCAGTCGAGCTGGTCGAGGACGAACTGTTGTTGACGTTGCCGTACGCGCCGATGCACGAGAGCGATTGCGGCGAAGGCAGCGGCAACTGAACACCGCACCACACGAAAAACCGAGGAGCACCTCATGGCAGTCCAGCAGAACAAGAAGTCGCCGTCCAAGCGCGGCATGCATCGTGCGCACGATCACCTGTCGCCGCCGACGCTCGGCGTCGAGCCGGTCACCGGCGAAACGCACCTGCGTCATCACATCAGCCCGAGCGGCTACTACCGCGGCAAGAAGGTCGTCAAGACGAAGGCCGACGAGTAACTTACGCTCGTCGCTGCGCACGTGCTGCGGCGATCTCGTGCGTCGCCGGCCGCGCGCGGTAAGCCGCTGCGCGATGTCCGCACGCGCGGTCGCCGATGGTGACGATCGCCGTCGATGCCATGGGAGGCGATCACGGCCCGTCCGTGACCGTCCCGCGTCGCTGCAATTCCTCGAGGAGCGTGCGGATGCGCGCGTGATCCTCGTCGGGCTCGAAGGCCCGCTGGGCGCAGCGCTCGCGAAGGCCCGGTCTCCTGCGAAGGACCGCATCTCGGTGCACGCCTGCACCGAGGTCGTGGCCATGGACGACCCGCCCGCCGAGGCGCTTCGCAGGAAGAAGGACTCGTCGATGCGCGTCGCCATCAACCTCGTCAAGGACGGCGAGGCGCAAGCGTGCGTCTCCGCCGGGAACACCGGGGCGCTCATGGCCATCGCGCGCTTCGTGCTGAAGACGCTGCCCGGCATCGACCGTCCCGCGATCGCGTCGCAGCTGCCGACGCGCAAGGGCGTCACGACCGCGCTCGACCTCGGCGCCAACGTCAACTGCACCCCGGCGCAGCTCGTGCAGTTCGCCGTCATGGGCAGCGCGCTCGCCACCGCGGTGGAAGGCATCGAGCGCCCGACCGTCGGCCTCCTGAACATCGGCGAGGAAGACATCAAGGGCAACGACGTGGTGAAGGAGACGGCGGAGCTCCTGAAGAGCGCGCCGATCAACTTCCACGGCAACGTGGAGGGTGACGACCTCTATCACGGGCACCACCGACGTCGTCGTGTGCGACGGCTTCGTCGGCAACGTCGCGCTCAAGGTCTCCGAAGGCCTCGTCGTGATGCTGTACGAGTTCCTGCGCAGCGAGTTCACCGCCAACCCCGCACGCAAGCTTGCGGCGCTCATGGCGATGCCTGCGCTTTCCGCGTTCAAGAAGCGCGTCGACCCGCGCCGCTACAACGGCGCGACGCTCGTCGGATTGAAGGGCGTCGTCGTCAAGAGCCACGGCAGCGCCGACATCACCGGTTTCATGCACGCGCTGATGAAGGCGAACGCCGAAGTCGTGGGCGACGTGCTGTCGAAGATCGCGCGCGAGATCGCAAGCATGCCGGTGCAGGCCGAGCCCGTGGTGGCGGAGCCCAATGCCGGCTAGCCGCATCGCCGGCACGGGCCGCTACCTCCCGGCGCAGGTGCTGACCAACGAGGCCCTCGCGCAGCGCGTGGACACGAGCGACGAGTGGATTCGCACGCGCACCGGCATTCGCCAGCGACACATCGCAGCGGACGACGAGACGACGTCCGACCTCGCGCCGCACGCGGCGCGCGAAGCGATTGCGTCGGCGGGAATGAAGCCCGGCGGACGTCGACCTCATCATCGTCGCCACGGCCACGCCGGACATGATCTTTCCGTCGACGGCGTGCATCCTGCAGGACAAGCTCGGCATCCGCAACGGCGGTGCGGCCTTCGACATCGGGGCGGTGTGCTCCGGGTTCGTGTACGCGCTTGCGATCGCGGACAAGATGGTCGCGACGGGCGCCGCGCGCAACGCGCTCGTGATCGGCGCCGAGATCTATTCGCGCATCCTCGACTGGAAGGACCGCGGCACGTGCGTGCTGTTCGGCGACGGTGCCGGCGCCGTCGTCGTCGTGCCCTCGGAAACGCCGGGCGTCCTCGCTTCGCATCTGCACGCCGACGGCAGCCATCGCGACATCCTCTGCGTGCCGGGCACCGTGCACAACGGCGTCGTCAGCGGCACGCCGTTCCTGCGCATGGATGGAACGGCGGTGTTCAAGTTCGCGGTCAAGGTGCTCGCCGACTGCGCGAACGAAGCGCTCGAGACCTCGCGCATGAAGGCCGACGACATCGACTGGGTGATTCCGCACCAGGCCAACATCCGCATCATGGATGCCACGATGAAGAAGCTGCGGCTTCCGCTCGAGCGGCTGATCGTCACGGTCGACACGCACGGCAACACGTCGGCCGCGTCGATTCCGCTGGCGCTCGACATCGCCGTGCGCGACGGCCGCATCCGCGAGGGACATCACGTGATGCTGCTCGGCGTCGGCGGCGGATTCACGTGGGGTTCCGTGTTCCTGCGGTACTGACGGCGCCATGAAGCTCGCCTTCGTGTTTCCGGGACAAGGCTCGCAAACCGTCGGCATGATGAACGGCTTCGCCGCACATCCCGTCGTGCGCGAGACGTTTGCGGAAGCCTCCGACGCGCTCGGCGAGGATTTGTGGGCGATGGTCGCGAACGGTCCGGCGGACCAGCTCGCGCTGACGACGAATACGCAGCCCGTGATGCTGACCGCCGGCGTTGCCGCGTGGCGCGCATGGCAGGCGTCGGGCGGCGCCGCAGCCTGCCGTCGTCGCCGGTCACAGCCTCGGCGAATACACCGCGCTCGTCGCCGCGGGCGCGATCGCGTTTCGCGACGCGGTGCCGCTCGTGCGCTTTCGCGCGCAGGCGATGCAGGAGGCGGTGCCGGCGGGGCAGGGCGCGATGGCGGCGATCATGGGCGCGCGACGACGGCGCGGTCGTCTCCGCCTGTGCCGAGGCGGCGCAAGGGCAGGTGTGCGAAGCGGTGAACTTCAACGCGCCGGGCCAGATCGTGATCGCCGGCCACAAGGAGGCCGTCGAGCGGGCGATTCCGCTCGCGAAGTTGAAGGGCGCCAAGCGCGGCGTGATGCTGCCGGTGTCCGCGCCGTTTCACAGCTCGCTGCTGCGCCCGGCGGCCGACCAGCTCGCCGCGAAGCTCGCGCGAGGTGGCGATCGCGTCGCCATCGATCCCGGTCATTCACAACGTCGATGTCGCGCAGCATCGCGATCCGGCGCAGATCCGCGAGGCGCTCGCGCGGCAGGCAGCAAGCCCCGTGCACTGGACCGCGACGATCCTCGCCATGGCCGACATGGGTGTGACGCACCTCGTCGAATGCGGGCCCGGCAAGGTGCTGGCCGGCCTGACGAGGCGCATCAAGGATGGCATCCCTGCTTATGCGCTGACCGACAGCGATGCGATCGCTGCGACGATGAAAGAGCTCCAATGACCGCGCCGCTCCAAGGACAAGTCACGCTCGTCACCGGTGCGACGCGCGGCATCGGCCGCGCCATCGCCGCAACGCCTCGCGCAGGACGGCGCCACGGTGATCGGCACCGCCACCACGGACGAAGGCGCGGCCGCGATCGCCGCGATGCTTGCCGAGGCCGGCAACGCTGGCACCGGGGTTGCGCTCGACGTCACCGACCGCAACGCGACCGACGCGGTCGTGAAGGACATCGAGGCGCGCTACGGCGCGATCACCATCCTCGTGAACAACGCCGGCATCACGCGCGACAACCTGCTGCTGCGCATGAAGGACGAGGAGTGGGACGCGATCCTGGCCACCAACCTCACGCCGGTGTACCGCCTGTCCAAGGCGGTGCTGCGCGGCATGATGAAGGCGCGCCACGGTCGCATCGTCAACATCGGCAGCGTGGTGGGCAGCAGCGGCAACGCGGGCCAGGCCAACTACGCGGCGGCCAAGGCGGCGCTGATCGGCTTCACCAAGTCGCTGGCCCAGGAAGTGGGCAGCCGCAACATCACCGTCAACTGCGTGTCGCCCGGCTTCATCGACACCGACATGACAAAGGCATTGCCCGATGCGGCGCGCGAGGCGCTGCTGGCGAAGATCCCGCTGGGCAGGCTCGGCTCGCCCGAGGACATCGCGCACGCGGTCGCTTTCCTGGTCGGTCCCGGCGGCGGCTACGTCACGGGAACGACGCTGCACGTCAACGGCGGTATGTACATGGTGTAATCGCCGCGGGGCGCGTCATGCGGTCGCCCTCGGGCGGATGACGCCATTCTGGTAGAATCGACAAGTTTTGTATTGGGGACCCCTTCAACGGGGAGGAGAGCAATGGACAACGTGGAACAGCGCGTCAAGAAGATCGTCGCCGAGCAGCTGGGCGTCAACGAAGCGGACATCAAGAACGAGTCGTCGTTCGTCGACGATCTCGGCGCCGATTCGCTCGACACGGTCGAGCTCGTCATGGCGCTCGAAGAAGAATTCGAGACCGAGATCCCGGACGAGGAAGCGGAGAAAATCACCACGGTGCAGCAGGCGATCGACTACGTCGGCTCCCACGTCAAGAAGTAGCACCCAAAGCCGCGGCCGTTACGCGCCGCGGCAATGGCCGCCCGATCGGGGCGGTCCCTTCCGATTCGTTTCAAGCACTCGCCATGTCTCGCCGCCGCGTCGTCGTCACCGGTCTTGGCATCATCGCGCCCGTCGGCATCGGCGTGGACGAGTGCTGGCGCAACATCGTCGCTGGCCGATCCGGCATCGGACGAATCACGCGCTTCGACGCATCCGCCTTCCCGTCGCAGATCGCCGGCGAGGTGAAGGGCTTCGACGTCACGAAGTACCTGTCCGGCAAGGAAGCGCGCCGCTACGACACCTTCATCCACTACGGGCTCGTCGCCACGATGGAAGCGGTGAAGGATGCCGGCATCGAGACGTACGCCGGCGACAAGGAGCGCGTCGGCGTCTGCATCGGTTCCGGCATCGGCGGACTGCCGATGATCGAGGAAACCCACAGTCATTTCCTGCAGGGCGGCGTGCGCAAGATCTCGCCGTTCTTCGTCCCCGGCTCGATCATCAACATGATCTCGGGGCTCGTCTCGATCCACTACGGCTACCAGGGGCCGAACCTCGGCACCGTGAGCGCGTGCTCGACCGCCAACCACAGCATCGGCGAGGCGGAACGGCTGATCGAGTACGGTGACGCCGACATCATGGTCGCCGGCGGGTCCGAGGCGACCGTGTCGCCGCTCGGCGTCGGCGGATTCTGCGCATCGCGCGCGCTTTCCACGCGCAACGACGACCCGCCGAAGCGGCGAGCCGGCCGTGGGACGTCGGCCGCGACGGCTTCGTGCTCGGCGAAGGCGCGGGCGTGCTGGTGCTCGAGGAGCTCGAGCACGCGAAGGCGCGCGGCGCGCGCATCTACTGCGAGCTCGCGGGCTACGGCATGAGCGCCGATGCGCATCACATCACCGCACCGCCCGAGGATGGCGACGGCGCGCGGCGCAGCATGGTGAACGCGCTGCGCAACGCGCAGATGCAGCCGACCGACATCGACTACATCAACGCGCACGGCACGTCGACGCCGCTCGGCGACATCGCCGAATGCATCGCGGTCAAGCGGACGTTCGGCGAGCACGCCGCGAAGCTCGCGGTGTCGTCGACCAAGTCGATGACCGGACACCTGCTCGGCGCCGCCGGCGGCATCGAGGCGGTGTTCACGGTGCTCGCGATGCGCGACCAGATCGCGCCGCCCGACGATCAATCTCGACAACCGCGATCCCGCGTGCGACCTCGACTTCGTGCCGAACACGGCGCGCAAGATGAAGATCACCGGCGCGCTGTCCAACTCGTTCGGCTTCGGCGGGACCAACGCGACGCTCGCGTTCCGGCTCCTCTAAATGGGACGGCCCCCACGCTCGCGTTGCTCGCTGCCCCCCGAGGGGGCAAGTCAGTCCCTTGGGACGGCCCGGCGGGACTGACATGGCGCTGATCGTCCAGAAATACGGCGGCACGTCCGTCGGCACCACCGACCGCATCAGGAACGTCGCGCGGCGCGTCGCGCACTTCCACAGGCAGGGCCACCAGCTCGTCGTCGTGGTGTCCGCCATGTCCGGCGAGACCAATCGCCTGCTCGGCCTTGCCAAGGAGATCTCGGCCAATCCGTCGGGACGCGAGCTCGACGTGATCGCCGCCACCGGCGAGCAGGTCACCATCGGCCTGCTTGCGATTGCGCTGCACGAGATCGGCATCGACGCGCGCAGCTACACGGGCGGCCAGGTGCGCATCCTGACCGACAACGCGCACACCAAGGCGCGCATCCTCGAGATCGACGATGCGAACATGCGCCGCGACCTCGACGCGGGCACGGTCGTGATCGTCGCGGGGTTCCAGGGCGTGGACGCCGACGGCAACATCACCACGCTCGGCCGCGGCGGCTCGGATACGTCGGGCGTTGCGCTTGCCGCGGCGCTGAAGGCCGACGAGTGCCAGATCTACACCGACGTCGACGGCGTCTACACGACCGATCCGCGCATCGTGCCCGAGGCGCGGCGGCTCGACAACGTCACGTTCGAGGAAATGCTCGAGATGGCGAGCCTCGGCTCCAAGGTGCTGCAGATCCGCTCGGTCGAATTCGCGGGCAAGTACAAGGTGAAGCTGCGCGTGCTGTCGTCGTTCGACGATCCCGAGTCGCAGGCAGCCGGCACGCTCATTACGTTCGAGGAAGACGAGACCATGGAACAGGCGATCATTTCCGGCATCGCGTTCAACCGCGACGAGGCCAAGATCTCGGTGATGGGCGTGCCCGACAAGCCCGGCATCGCGTACGCGATCCTCGGGCCGATCGCCGCGGCCAACATCGACGTCGACATGATCGTGCAGAACATCGGCGCGTCGAGCCACACCGACTTCTCGTTCACCGTGAACCGCAGCGAATACCAGAAGGCGCTGGCCGTGCTCGAGCAATCGCGCGGCAAGGGCCTCGAGGCGCGCGAGATCATCGGCGACAACCGCATCTGCAAGGTGTCGGTCGTCGGCATCGGCATGCGCTCGCACGTCGGCATCGCGTCCAAGATGTTCAAGACGCTGGCCGACGAGGGCATCAACATCCAGATGATCTCGACCTCCGAGATCAAGATCTCCGTGGTCATCGACGAGAAGTACCTGGAGCTCGCCGTGCGCGTGCTGCACAAGGCGTTCGAGCTCGACAAGGAACCGGCGTGATGAACAAGCGCGTCGGCATCATCGGACTTGGATTCGGCGCGCAGGTGCACTTGCCCGCGTTCGCGTCCGAGGGATGGGAAGTTGCCGCCGTGTGCAGCCGCACGCGCGACAAGGCCCGCGCGGCCGCCGACGCTGCCGGCGTCAAGGACGTGCACACGGATCCGGCGGAGCTCTTCGCGCGCACGGACATCGATGCGGTCGCGATCAGCACGCCGCCGGCCACGCATCATCCGTTGTCGATCGCCGCGCTGAACGCCGGCAAGCACGTCGTCTGCGAAAAGCCGTTCGCGATGTCGGCCGCCGAGGGCGCGGAAATGCGCGACGCGGCCGCACGCACCGGGCGCACGGCGATGGTCGCGCACGAGTTCCGCTTCGCGCCGCAGCGCCGTCACATCAAGCAACTGCTTGGCGACGGGTACATCGGCCGCTTCAATCTGTGCACGGTCGAGCTGTTCCTCGACCGCTACGTGACGGCGCAGCCGCGTCCGCGCACGTGGCTCTCGGACAAGGGCGAGGGCGGCGGCATCCTGGGGGCACTCGGATCGCACTACATCGACGGGCTGCGGGACTGGTTCGGCGAGGTCGCCTCCGTGCAATGCACGCTGTCGGCGCTGCGTCCCGACGTGCTCGATGGCAAATCCGGCAAGGTCGTGAAGGCGGAAACGGACGATACGTTTGCGTTCACGCTGAACTTCGTCGGCGGAGGTGCGGCGACGATGATTGCCTCTTTCGCTGCCACGCCTGCGCGAGGCGCGCGCATCGTGGTGATGGGCGACGAGGGCACGCTGATGGCGGAGCAATCGGGTCCCAATCCGATGGACGACGGCGTCGTCATCGCAAGCCACAAGGGGTCGGCGTTGGCACAGCTGGCATCGCCCGCCGAATATGCCGTCAAGACGGACCCGCGCGATCCGCGGCTCGCGTCGTTCCGCGCGCTCGTCCGCGAGTTCACGCGCGGGATCGAGGCGGGCACGTCACCCAGCCCGAGCTTCGACGACGGCTGGCGTTGCCAGCAGGTGCTCGATGCCGCCCGCCTGTCGTCGGATACGGGTCGCACGATCCCGATCCGCTAGGACTCGACGCGGTCATCATGGACCGCAAGCCGCTCACGCGTTTCGCCAAGCTCTCGCTCGTCGCGGCGATCGTGACGATCCTGCTCAAGCTTGCAGCGTGGCGCGTCACCGGATCCGTCGGGATGCTTTCCGACGCGCTGGAGTCGATCGTGAACGTCGTGGCCGCGGCCGCGACCCTGTGGCTGCTGTACCTGTCCGCGCGTCCCGCCGACGATCGACACGCGTACGGGTACTCCAAGGCGGAGTATCTTGCGAGCGCGTTCGAGGGTGCGCTCATTCTCGTCGCCGCGCTGCTGATCGCCTGGTCTGCGGTGGAAAGATTCATGCACCCGCAGGCGATCGAGGAGGTCGGGCTCGGCGTCGTCGTGTCGCTTGTCGCCACCGCAATCAACCTCGGTGTAGCGCGCATCCTGCTGGCCGCCTCGCGGCGTCACCACTCGATTGCGCTCGAGGCCGACGCGCATCACCTCATGACCGACGTATGGACCTCGATCGGCGTCGTCGTCGCCGTCGTTGCCGTAGGCATCACGGGCTGGAACGCGCTCGACCCGGTCATCGCCCTCGCAGTCGCGGGCAACATCGTGTTCACCGGCGTATCGCTGCTACGGCGATCGGCGTTCGGCCTGATGGACGAGGTGCTGCCCGCAGACCGCGTCGCGAAAATCGAGCAGGTGCTCGATCGCTATCGTGCGGAGGGCATCGAGTTCCACGCGATTCGCACGCGCGCCGCCGCGGGCCGCTCGTTCGTGTCCATGCACGTTCTCGTGCCGGGGGCGTGGACGATCCAGCGCGGCCACGATCTTGTGGAGAGAATCGAAGAGGAAGTCGCGACGACTGCCCCGGGGACGGCGGTGTTCACGCATCTCGAACCCCTCGAGGACCCGAACTCCTACCGCGACGAGGAACTCGACCGGCCCGGCGCATAGGCGACAGCACCTTCCGGTACAATGCCGGGTTACGGAGACGTGGCCGAGTGGTCGAAGGCACTCCCCTGCTAAGGGAGCATACGGGCCAAAACCTGTATCCAGGGTTCGAATCCCTGCGTCTCCGCCAAAAATATTCGGCTAATCCTTTGAATTCGCAGTGAGTTCACTGGACAAGACCGGAACCTCCTTCGTTCGTTACCCGGTAAGTTACCCAAACCGCGCGCGGGCGTCGCTCTGAGCCAGAGGCAGACCCCGCGGCGCAGTCCACCGTGCACCAGCGCGGAGGCTGCCTCGTTGGGCGTCGATTGACACCGATTGCTAAGAGCGTAACGTGCAGTAGCGGACCATTGCGGAGCCGGACAATAAGAAGAGCGGACGTACCGACGCTGTAATGGTGCCGTCCGTAACGGGTGACGAAGACGGTCATCTATTGAGGTCGAGGAGAAGCAATGAGTAAGCTAGCCGCAGTCGCAATTGTCTTTGCGTTCGCAAGCACGGCCGGGGCGCAAACCTCGCCGCCCACCGCGAGTCCGCAGGAAAAGCAGCAAGCAGTCAGATCCAGCACGGAAGCCGGGTCCACTGGTAGCACGGGTGCAGCAACCGCGAAGCAGCAGAAGAAGAATGTCGAGGCGTCAAAGCAGACCAGCAGCATGACGACCGACGAAAAGAACGCCGCCATCAAGAATGTAAACAAGGCGCAGGTGAACCCGGAAAACACATCCGGCAGCGGCGGCACGAACCGGCAGCAATCCGCCAACGTCGCGGCTTCTAAAAACCAAAAGAAGCAGCGGCCCGACATGAGCACGCCGGAAGCCCAGAAGGCGATGCAGAAAGCAGCAACGCCGTAAACGCCGAGAGTCTTGGGAGTTTGAGCAGGGCACGTCGTGCCCTGTTCTTGTTTTCCAGGGACGGCGATCGTTCCCCGCTAACGATCGCGCGAAAGGAAGCGTGGCCCAACCACTGACAGCCGCTCGTCGTGTCGTATTCGGGCGACGCGCGCTGATGCTCGCTGCGATCGTGCTCGCGGCGGCATTGCTGGTATGGTTTGTCGAGAGCACGAAGCCTCGCCAGATCGTAATGGCTTCCGGGCCGCTGGATGGCCTGCACCACGAGCTCGCATTGCGCTACAAGGCGATCCTGGCACGCAACGGTGTCACTGTGACCGAGCGCGTCACTACCGGTGCTGAAGAGAATTTCCGCCTGCTACGCGATCTTAAATCCGGTGTCGACGTCGCATTCATGCTCGGAGGCGTCGTTCCGCCCGATCAGCGGGAGGGCCTCGAAATGCTCGCAGCGCTGTACTACGAGCCTCTGTGGGTGTTTTACCGGAGCGACGAGGTGCTGTCGCAGCTCGATCAACTACGCTACAAGCGCATCGCGATCGGGGCACCCGGCCAAGGCGTGCGCGCCTTCATCGAACCACTGTTTGCAGCCAACAATGTCACCGGGTTCAACTCGCAGTTCGTTCCGCTGGGTAATGTCGAGGCATTACGCGCCCTGCAGGCAGGCAAGGTCGACGCCATCGGCCTTCTCGGCGCGGTGACATCGCCCGCCGTGTTCCAGGCGTTGCACGACAAAGACCTCAAGCTGATGAGCCACGAGCGCGCAGAGGCATACCAGAGGCGCTACGCGCACATCTCTACGATGTCATTGCCGCCGGGTACTGTCGATCTGGCACTGCGTATCCCCGAGCGGGAGGTCAGTCTGTTCGGCACCGAAGCGATGCTCGTCGCGCGCATGGGACTTGCGCCCGCGATAACCGACCTCCTGGTTGATGCCGCGCGCGAACTTCACGCCGGCCAGGGCTACTTCGAAGCCCGCACGACCTTTCCGAATACGAGCGTAGTTGACCTCCCGGTCTCGATCGAGGCTGATCGGCACATGCGTTTCGGCCCTAGCCTACTGCAGCGCCATCTGCCATTTTTCGTGGCGAGCTACGTCGAGCGGCTGGTGATCCTTCTAGTGCCCGTGCTGTTCCTGCTCGTGCCGCTGATCAACTGGCTGCCCCAACTGTTACGTATGCGCGCGCGGTCACGCCTGTACCGTTGGTACGGCGAGCTCGCATTGCTTGAGCGCGACGTGGAGCGTCGGCAAGGCGAACTGCCGATCGACCGTTGGCTCGCCGACCTCGACCGGATTGAGCACGCTGCGTCGCACGTTCGCCTACCCAAGAGCATGGCGAGTGAAGGCTACACGCTGCGTGAGCACGTAGCGCTGGTTCGCCGCGCAATTATGGCCCGACGCGAGGCCGCGGCCAGGTGAACGGCCATGCGTCGGCAAGGCCAAGCGACTCACGAGGCGATGAGGGCCTAGCCCCAATGCGATACCTGCCTTGCAACTAACGCGCACAATGTCCCAATGCAAACAGATCAGGCAACGGCGTAGCCGGACGAGTTTTCCGGAAAATTCGACTGGACAACCACTCGGCGCGCCCCTGTAGAGGCGGAACGCGCGGGCATAGACTTCGCTTGACGTGTGCAAGGCAAACAACAGAGAGCCGATCCGTGCAGCTACTCCGATCGCCGTCTGCGAACGTTCCCGACCACGTTAACGCAGCCCTCGACCGCCTCCTGACGGCGCATCAGGCCCTTATTGACTTGTACCCGCTTTCGCGGGAGTCGACAGCTGACCAGACAGACTGGCGCGTGGCCCTGATCGAGGAACACGGCGCACACATTGATTTCCTCGACTCCCTGCAGTTAAGTGCCGAGGCCTGGGTTCAGCGCTCCTCTTGCAATGCGAAGGCACCTCAGCCCGGCTTAATGCCCGCCCAGACGGAACCGTCGATCCGGTTCAGCATCGGAACCGCGTACGTTGAAGAGAAGTATTCGTCCGTAGCTCGCCGTGCCCCTTCGAACATACCGTAATCGTCAATGATGAGCACGCCTCCGGCGACCAATCTCGGGTAGAGCACTTCAAGCTCGACCCGCGTTGAAGAATAGTAATCGGTGTCCAAGCGCAACAACGCCAATTCCCCTGTGTCGATCGTAGGCAGCGTCTCCTCGACGAGTCCTTCGACAAATCGGTAACCTTGAAGGCTACCAACGACTTCATGAATTGCCCGAGCCGTGGTATCGCGAAATCGCGGCAGTTCCTCCGGCTCCGTGAAGGTTTGGCCACCAACCACATCGGTAGAACCCACCGGCGCACCGATAAAGGTATCAAAGAGGAAAATGTCCTTGTGACCAAGGCGAAGTTCACTTCTGAGAAGGCCAAGAAACATCGCCATGCCACCAAGAAAGCATCCGCACTCGACAAGGTTGCCCGCAATCTTGTTTGTGGCAAGGTATTGCATCGACCGATATACGTTGTAGAAGCCAGGGATGTGAACCAGAGAATAGGCCCTGCATCTGTCAAAGAACGCCCAGAAGAGAGGGTCCTTGATTTCTGGATAGCCCTCTCGTCGCCTGGTTGACAAGCTATCGATATGAGCTGCCACGTCGGTGGCCCGTGTCAGACTTTCATAAGGCAATTCAACCCCCAGGGAATGCGCAACTAACTCAGGTATGTTATCCCAATGAAGGTGCCTATTCTTTGCTATCACTCTTGTAACGCCGGGGATAGCTACGCGACGGATGATCACATTGCCTTGGCATCTGATCTTCGAACCATCCGCGAATTTGGATTTCGTGTCGTGCCGCTCGACTGGATCGTAGGAGCGGTCTTAGGCGAGCGCGATCCGCTTCGCAATTGCGTTGGATTGGCGTGTGACGATGGCGTCGATCTCGATTGGCGGGATGCAGAACATCCCTCGTTCGGCTGGCGTCGCAGTTTCGCGAACATCATCCGTGACTTCTCGGCCGAGGTGGGCCCGATATTTCCACCAGTCGAGATGACCTCCTTCGTCATTGCCTCACCGCGCGTTCGTAAGGAGCTCGAGGTGGCGTGCCTGGGAGGGCTGAATTGGTGGAATGATACTTGGTGGCGAACCGCTGAAGCGAGCGGCGTTCTGAAGATCGAGAATCACAGCTTTGATCACGTGCATCCGTTGGCGACCAAAGTTGCACAGCATCACCAGTGCAAGGGCGACTTCGCGCTGGTTGACACGTGGGAAGACTGCGAGGCGCAGGTGGCGGCTGCTTCTGCGTACATTACCCGTCAGTCGGGTCGTGCACCCACCTATCTTGCATACCCTTATGGACAAGCGTCAGACTACATTCGGCAGTGCTATTTGCCGCAACGTGGCGTGGCCCTGGGGTTACGTGCCGCATTCTCAATCGAGCACTCATACGTCACGCGTGGATCAGACAGGTGGTTTCTCCCCCGCTTCACTCACGGTGCGGCTGACACGTCCTCACCAGCTGACCTGGAGCGGATTCTGAGAGAGAGTCAACTCGATGCCTGATATAACGCCGTTTTCGGTCGACTTCTACGTTCATCGCTTCAGCAACGCTGCGTATTTCGCGCGCGAACTATTTGAGGACAGTTTCCGTTCACCATTTCCAGTACCGCCAACCGATTGCGAGCCGAAGTGGGCGCAGTATGTCGCGTTCTATAGATGGCCCGACGACCGAATCGAAGTGGTCGGTTTCTGCAATTACCTGCCGTTCCAGGAAGTATGGCTGGAGGGTGGGTTGTGTGTTCGACGGACGTTTTATTCCCGCTTGTCGCAACCGCATGCTGAGGAGTGCCGCGCTTCCGGCGGCGTCGCGCAACTCATCATGGAACATGCTGCCGGAGAGCTATGCCGACGTGACGCGTGGTTTGCTTACATTGGAGATACGCGCTCTCAGAAAGTTTGCACGCGCGTGGGATACGAATCAACGGACAGGCAATACCTGATGGTGAAATGGTTTGGTGACGTGTCCGAAACCCGAAGAGCTGAATTGGTTGATCATGTCGCACAATTAGGACCCTTCTAGCGTCATGAGGATTGCGAGATGGGTAAGTGGGCATTTGTGTTCGCGTTCGGCCCCGCGCCAACGCGCTGCCGTGGCGGCAATTAGCGCGCACAATGGCGGAATGCAAACGGACCCTCTTCAAAACGGGCCCTTGGACAATTCGCAGGTCGCCGGCTGTTGGCGCATCGGTGAAAGATGTGCGCCGACACTTGGCATCCAAGGCGTAAGGGCATGAACGATCGACGCAAGAAGACCGGGACGAGGCGTCCGCGTGAGGACGTCATGGCCACCGCGCTTCACGCGATGTACATCGACATGTGCGACGGATGCGCGCGTGCCGGCCTCAAGCCACCGACGCCGGAGGAATGGGCGGAGATGTTGGCCATTCACCTCGCCGAGCTCGCTCACGAATCCCAAGAGCCGCGGCCCGACAAGAATCCGGATTCTTGAGGCGGTGCGCGGCCTACGCGCCGCACGCGTTACCGGAACATCCTGCAGCCTGGTCCGCTGTTGCGACCGCCTCGACGGTCGCCCCCGTCATGTCCATGAGGCCGCCACACCGCTTGCATGCGATCCGCGATGCGATGGCGTCCGCCACGAGGTGCTTGGTAACCTCGCCGCAAGCGCGACATTTCGACATCGCCCATACCACTCCATTACCCGCCACGTGCAGTCGCACGCTTTGCATGTCTCGCTCCCCCGAAGCAGTCGGTGCAATGCGCGCATGTTATTTGCGCTACGGCCACGATTAATCAGTCGCAGTCCGCATGTGGCGTAGGACGAATCCGACGCGGGTGGTCGCGCCGTGGAGTGAGCGCCTTATACCGAAAATTCGGATTCAGCATGTCCGAGGTCGCCATGGAACGGCCGGGGCAGCGCGACTGAGCCCCGAAACGGCTAGCCGATCCCCTGCTTGGCGAGCACCATCTGCACGTCGCCCAGCGCCCCTTCGGCAAATCCGCCTTCGCAGTAGCAGAAGTAGAACTCCCACATGCGCAGAAAAGCGTCGCTGTAGCCGAGTGCGCGCACGCGATCGGCGTTGCGCAACAGGTTGGCACGCCAGTGGGCGAGCGTCGTGGCGTAGTGCGGCCCGATGTCGTCGAGGCCGACGATGCGCAGATTCGACGACCGCGCCACGGACGCGCTGATGGCGGCGATCGACGGGATGCAGCAGCCCGGGAAGATGTGCCGCTTGATGAAATCCACCGAGTCGCGCGCCGACTCGTACTGCTGGTCGGCGATGGTGATGGCCTGCAGGAGCATCAGCGCCGCCGGGCTTCAGCAGGTCGCTGCAGCAGCGGAAGTAGGTGTCGTAGTACTGGTGGCCCACGGCCTCGATCATCTCGATCGAGACCAGCTTGTCGTAACTGCCGCGAAGGTCGCGGTAGTCCTGGTCGAGCAAGGTGATGCGGTCGCCGAGGCCCGCCGCATCGATGCGCTCGCGCGCGATCGCGTGCTGCTCGCGCGAGATCGTCGTGGTCGTCACGTGGCATCCGTAGCGGCCGGCCGCATGAATCGCGAAGCCGCCCCAGCCGGTGCCGATCTCGATCACGCGATCGCCAGGCTGCAGATCGAGCCTGCGGCAGATGCGGTCGAGCTTGGCGACCGACGCCTCCTCGAGCGTCATGTCCGGGCGCTCGAACACCGCGCTCGAATACATCATCGTCGGGTCGAGGAACAGCGCGAAGAAGTCGTTGCCGACGTCGTAGTGCGCGCCGATGTTGCGCCTGCTGCCGTCACGGGTGTTGCGCGCGGTCGCGTGGAGCGACTTGCGCACGCCCTCGGTCACGCGCGACCAGCGCCCGTCCACGCCGTCGATGACGTGGCGGTTGTGCAGGAGGATGCGCACGAGCGCCGTCGGGTCGTCGGACCACCAGTCGCCCGCCATGTACGACTCGCCGGCCCCGACGGAGCCACCGAACGCGGTCTCGGCATAGAAACGCGCGTTGCGCACGTGCAACGTTGCCCGCAGCGCACATCGTTGGCTCGTGCGGCCGAACGTGTCGCGCCGATCGCCGTCGACGACGGTGATCTCGCCGTGCTCGAGCTTTCGAAGCTGCGATCGCAACAAGCGCTCGCTCCACCGTGCAAGCGTCGCCGACAGTAGGGGGCGCCATCGAGCGGGGCGCCATCGCGGACAGCGACCAGAGTTCGCTCCGGCCCGCGCATCGCAGTTCGCTTCATCAGTCGTTCCTCTTCATTGGGTCGGGCGTTGGCTGGAATGGGTACGCTGCTGGGTGATCGTGCACAGGCACGCCCTTCATCCACAGCCGGAGCGCCTGCCAGTGAATACCCACGATGATCTGAAGCGTCATGAGCGGAAAGCGAAGGAGCGTTGCCGCGAGCGTCCTGGCGCTGATCGGCACGCGCTGCATGACGAGCGTCGCGTCGAATACGACACGTCCAGCAAGCGCATGAGAGGCGCCGCCCGGCGAGAGGCCCATGCGAACGGCGAGCTGTTCGCCCGGTGTTCGGAAGCCCCATTGGTAATCGAGCGCCATCGGATGGAACGGCGAGACGTGCATCGCCTTGGCGCTGCGAGCGTGCAGCCATTGCTCGCCATCTGCGGCGCCACGACCGTCGAGGACGTAGCAGTGCTGCTCGCCCCAGGGGGTGTTGTTGACCTCGGCGACGACAGCTTCCACGCGGCGATCGTCGGCGTCGAAGCAGTAGTAGAAGCTGACCGGGTTGAACACGTAGCCGCCATAGCGCAGTTGGGTCAGCAACCGGATGGGGCCGCGCGGGCGATAGCCGATTCGCTCGCCGACCAGCTTGCGGACCGCCTCGTCGAGCGGCTGCCTGGCATCGCCCAGATGGTCGCCGCGATGGAAGCGCGCGAAGCGCCGGCCGACGCGTCGACCACAACCACCGGCGCGCGAACACCGTATCGAGCTCGGCGAGGTCGAGATACAACATGAACAGCGGATAGCGGAATGCATGGCGCTTCGGCGCCACGCGCCGGTGGTCAAGCCACCCGCGGTAGATCGCGCTGTGCATCCTGGTGGCCTTGTTCGAAGCGCTGTACGGCGGTTTGCGCGCTGATGACGCCGTCTTCGTGGAATCCGTAGCGCCAATACGCGCCGCAGTAATGGGTGCGGCCGACGCCGCTGATCTCGTGATGCCGACGCTGGGCCGCAATGGCCTGCGGCGTGAACAGCGGGTGATCGTAGGTCACCCGCTTCAGCACGCGGGCCGGGTCGATGGCGTCGCCCGGGTTGAGCGTGACGCAGAAGGTGTGCCGCGAAGCGAGCCCCTGCAGGACGTTCATGTTGTACGTCAGGGCGAGCGGGTGCCCTTGCTCGCGCCGCACGCGGTAGTTCCACGCCGCCCAGGCGAGTCGTCGCCGCGGCAGCAGCGACGTGTCCGTGTGCAGCACGGCTTCGTTGCGCTGGAACGGCAGCGCGCCGAGGATCTCGCGCTCCGCGGGCCACGGGTCGGCGAGCAAGCCGAAGCGCCTCGTCGGCGTGGCAGGCGAAGAAGACGTGGTCATAGCGCGCAGCACCGGAACCCCTCGCGGTGACCCACACGCCGTCAGGTTTCCGCCGGACTTCCGTGACGGCGCAGTTCAGGCGCACGCGGTGCCTCCACGGCGCGACGAGCCGCTTGACATACCGTGCCGAACCGCCCGTGACCACGCGCCACACGGGGCGGTCGTCGACCGTCAACATGCCATGGTTGTGCATGAAGCGCACGAGGAAGCGCGCGGGAAAGCGCGAGCATCCGCTGCGGATCGGTCGACCAGATCGCCGCGCCCATCGGCACCAGGTAGTCGTCGATGAAATGGCGCGAGTAGGCATGCGCCTGAAGGTACTCGCCCAGCGTCACTTCGTCGCCGTGCGCGTCGAGCAATGCCGGGGCGTCGCGGTTGAAGCGCAGGATCTCGCGCACCATCCGAAGGAAGCTCGGCCGTACGAGGTTCGACCGCTGCGCGAACAGGCGATTCAGCGAGGTTCCGTTGTATTCGAGTCCGGTGCGCTCGTTGCGCACGGAGAAGCTCATCGAGCTCTCGTGCGATGCCACTCCGAGCTCCGCCAGGAGCCGCGTGAAGTGGGGATACGTCCGGTGGTTGAAGACGATGAAGCCCGTGTCGATGTGCTGCACTTCGCCGTCCAGCTCGATGCGGTGGGTGTGCGTGTGCCCGCCGACGTGCCCGGCCGCTTCGTACACCGTGATGTCGTGCGCGCGATGCAGGCAATGCGCCGCCACGTTGCCGGCGATGCCCGTGCCGATGATGGCGATCTTCACGTCGAAATCCGTTTGCCGCGGACTTCGCGCGTACTGCGCGGCACGTCGCGCAGGTCCCACACGATGCCAAGCGCGCGCAGCAGCAGCAGGCCATAGTATGTGACGTCGATCTCCCACCAGTAGAAGCCTTGCCGTGCCGACAGCGGGTAGTGATGGTGGTTGTTGTGCCAGCCTTCGCCGAACGTCAGCAGCGCCAGCCACGCGTTGTTGCGTGACGCGTCGCGCGTCTCGTAGCGGCGCGCGCCGTACCGATGCGCGAGCGAGTTGATGCTGAACGTCGCGTGGTACAGCAGCACCGTGGAGATGCAGAAGCCCCACACGACGAGCTGGGCGCCGCTCGTGTGCAGCGCGGGCGCGTGCGCTTCCATCCAGGCGCCCGCGGCGTAGAGCGGTCGCGCAAAGAACGAGCGGCGCCAGCGCATCCCAGCGGTCGAGGAAGCGTAGCTCCGGATAGCGCGCGAGAGAGGCGACGAGCGCGCCGCGCGGCGCGAAGTGAGCGCGCGACATGAACCATCCGACGTGGCTGCGCCACAGCCCGTGACGCAGCGCCGAGTGGCTGTCTTCATGCTCGTCGGCGTGCACATGATGATGACGATGGTGCGAAGCCCACCAGAGCGGGCCACGCTGCGCGGCCGATGCGCCGAGCAACGCGAAGACGAATTGTGCGGCCCGGGTCGTGCGGAACGCATTGTGCGAGAAGTACCGATGATAGAAGGCCGTGATCGCGAACATTCGCAACGCGTACAGGGCCGCTGCGACGAGCAGCGCCGTCGCGCTGACTCCGGTCCACCACACGCCGACGCAGCCGGCATGGATCGCGATGAACGGCAGCATCCGCATCATGTCGACGCTGTCGTCGTCGGCCGGGGAGGGCGGGCGGGCGTTCGAGTCGAACCAGGCGGCGACGCTCGCAGCGATGCGCGGGACACGGCTCATGGATGCGGCCGCCATGGGAAGAAGGCGTTCGTGCGCGCGGCGTAGGCGTGGTACGCGGGGCGTCGCTCGGCGATATTCTTCTCGAGCAGCGTCACGCCGGAGACCTTCAGCAAAAGTACGGTCATCAGCACCGGGCACACGATGGTCCACCACGCGCCTGCTGCGAGCGCGACGAGCCACAGGCCCCACCAGACGCAGAATTCACCGAAGTAGTTCGGGTGCCGCGAGTAGCGCCAGAGGCCCTGTGCCATCACGCGGCCGCGGTTCGCCGGGATCGGCCTTGAATTGCGCGAGCTGGCCGTCGGCCACCGTCTCGATCGCGAGTCCCACGACGAACATCGCGATGCCGATCGCATCGAGCCAATGCCACGGGCGCCGTGCTCTGGACGCTCGCCACGACGGGCAGCGCCACCAACCAGGCGAGAAACGCCTGCAGCCCGAACACGAGGTAGAGGCTCTTCATGGCGAACCCTGGCTCGTTGCGCGCGCGTATCTCCTGGTACCGCGGGTCTTCCGGCTGGCCCCAATGCCGCCACGTGATGTAGACGGCGAGGCGCAAGGCCCACGCGCCGGCGAGCAACGCGAGCCACGGCGCCCGCGGACCGGGCTGCGGCGCAAGCGCCAGCGCGACCAGTACAGGCGCCAGCACCAGCAGCGACCACGCGCTGTCCACGATGCTGACGTCGCGCAGCGGCACGCTCGCCACCCACACGAGCAGGGCCGATCGACGCAGCACGCGGCGAGGCCCAGCGCTGCGATGTGCAGACGAGCGTCACCGGCGGGCGTCGAACAGGTAGTGCGCGACCCACCACTGCTGCCCGTTGTCGTAGGCGAACATCTCGGCGCAGGACAGGAAGAACAGGCGCCAGCGCACCCACCAGAGGGCGGCTTCATCGCTGCCGTACGCCTGCTCCAGCGCCCGCGATACCGCCGGACGCCGTCGCTCCATGTTGGCGAGCCAGGCTTCGGCCGTGCGAGCGTAGTGCGTGCCGTCCCACCGCCATTGCCGCGAGAACGCGCAGGTCGTCCTGGCAGCGCAGCGCGAGGTCGTCGCTCGGCATCATGCCGCCGGAGAAGAAGTGCTGGCTCATCCAGTCGCTCGCGTCGCGCGACTCGAATGCATACGGCGTGCTGCGATGGACGAACACGTGCATGAAGAAGCGGCCGTCGATCTTCAGCCAACCGCTGACGCGGGCAAACGCCTCGGGCCAGTTGCGCAGGTGCTCGAACATCTCCACCGACACCACGCGGTCGAAGCGCCTGTCGGTCGCGAATGTCGTTGATGTCGCAGGTGATCACCTGCACGTTTCGCAGGCCCCGCCGCATCGCCTCGGCCTCGATGAACGCACGCTGCGCGTGGGAATTGGAAACGCCGACGATGCGGCTTCCCGGAAATCGCCCGGCCATCCACAAGGTGAGCGATCCCCAGCCGCAGCCGAGCTCGAGCACGTCCTGGCCGTCGCCGAGCTCGGCGCGCTCGCATGTCGCCTCGAGTGCCGCGGCCTCCGCTTCGTCGAGATCGTTCACGCCGTCGGGCCACCATCCGCTGCTGTACTTGCGGTGCGCGCCCAGCACGGCGTCGAAGAACGACGGCGGCAGCTCGTAGTGCTGCTCGTTGGCCTTGTGCGTCAGCAGCGCGAGCAGGGGCGTCGCGCAGCGCGGCGACGAACGCTTCGCTCAGTGCGGCCGCGCGGGCCGCGTCGCCGGCGCCGATCTCGCCCAATCGCTGGCGCAGCAGCCTGCGGATGCCGGCGCGCACTAGCGCGTCCGGGATGCGGCCTTTCTCGGTCCACTCGATCGCCAGGTTCGACACTTGTTACGTTCTCCGTCCGGATGCAACCGCCCCAGCCCGCTTGTACGTGGCGCGTGGGCAAACGGATCACCCAATCGTGTGATCCAATCGACGGTTCGGTACGTAGAATGGAGATGAAAGGCTTGCGAGCGCTCGAATCACCCCGCGAAGGCCCGGCTGGCGCACGGCCGGCCAGCCTGTCGCTCGTGGGTGCGCGCCGGAATTGGACGGTGATGCCTTCTGGCGACGAACTGATCGAGCTGATGCGGGCGGTGGCCGGCGCGAAGGATCGCGCGGCATTCGCCGTCCTGTTCAAGCATCTCGCGCCGCGCGTCAAGGCCTATCTCATTCGGTCCGGCACGGACAGCGCGCTCGCCGAGGACCTGGCGCAGGAGACGATGGTCACGGTGTGGCGGAAGGCGTCGTCGTTCGACCCCGCGCGTGCGCAGGTCTCGACGTGGGTCTTCACCATTGCACGCAACCTGCGCGTCGATGCGCTGCGCCGGCCGCAGGACGCGCCCGCCGCCGTCGCGGGTGCAGACCGCGATGCCGATGCGGACCCGCTGACGCTGGCTGTCGACCCGGCGCCTGCTGCCGACGAGCAGCTCGACGGCGCACGCCGGGAAGCTGCGGTGCGCAACGCGCTCACGCGATTGGCGCCCGAGCAGCTGCAGGTGCTGTGGTTGTCGTTCTACGAGGAGCAGTCGCACGCGCGCATCGCGAGCGAGCTCAAGTTGCCGCTTGGCACGGTGAAGTCGCGCATCAGGCTGGCGGTGGACCGCCTGGGCCGCCTGCTGCAGGGGGTTGGACCATGATCGCCCATCATCCGAGCGACGAACTTTTGTTGGGCGCGGCTGCGCGCACGCTGGACGCGGGGTCGGCGATCGTGATCGGCGCGCACCTCGAAGGTTGCGCGCAATGCCGCGCGAGCGTGCGCGCCTTCGAGAGCGTCGGCGGCGCGTTGCTCGAATCGATCGAGCCCGCGGTGATGGCGCCCGATGCACTCGCGCGCACGCTGGCGGCGATCGGCGAGCCGCCGCGGGTGCGACCGACCCGCACGAGGGTGCGGCGACGGCCCGATCTGCCGACCGGCGTCTCGTGGCCGCGCAGCCTCTCCGACTGCACGATCTCGCGGTGGCGCTGGATGGGGCCGGGGATGCGCTGGAGCCGCGTCAGCGTGCCGCACGCGAAGGATGCGAATGTGTTCCTGTTGCGCATCGGCGCGGGCAAGGCATTGGCGAATCACACGCACAGCGGCGTGGAACTGACGCACGTGATGTGCGGATCGTTTCACGATGGGCGAGCGCTGTTCGCGGCCGGCGACTTCGATGCGGCGGACGACGGCGTGCGCCATCAACCGGTGCTCGAAGCGGAAGGCGAGTGCATCTGCCTCGCGTCCGTCCAGGGCCACCTCGTGTTCGACAGCGCCATCGCGCGTGCGATCGGCACGTTGGTCGGGATCTAGGCGCTCACCGACACGCGCTTGCGCGACGCGGCGAATGCAGTCGCTCGACATCCGATCGCACCGGCGACCGCGCTGGCGAACGTTCCCCACGCGAGATCCGCAAGCGTCACCACCCACGGCCAGTCGCGCAGCGTCGCCTGGTTGGTGAGGTCGTACGTCGCGTAGGCGATCAGTCCGAACAACGCGCACCTTCCCGCGGCGACAGCCGCCCGGCCGCGCTCGAGCCCTTGCGTCACGCCGAACACGACGAGTCCCAGGATGTAGAGAAGATAGAAGGCGACTGCCGGCGGCCACGCAAAATCCGGTCGCATCAGGTGTCCGATCGCGGGTCGGTACAGCCGCTGCCCCATAGTGCCGAGCCATGCTGCGTCGAGTGCGGCGAATGCGACCAGGGTTGCGACGTACGCGATTGCGAAGCGGCGTTTCATGTGTGCTCTCGTCCGACGACGTGACCATCGTGCCCATCCACGATGCATCCGGATACGATACAGTGATGCCCGCCGCCGCAGTGCGACGGCAGGTTCGACAATCTCCCTTGACTCCGGCCGACCGGCGATGCGCCATGCAGCCTTCGCTTTCATCCTTGCGATGACGGTGCTCGACGCGCGCGCGCTCGACGTGCCTGCCGCGCCCGACGATCCCTACCTGTGGCTCGAGGACGTCACGGCCGAGAAGTCTCTCGACTGGGCCCGCGCGCGCAATGCCGAGTCCGCGAAGGCGCTGGAGACGGGCGGCTTCCCGTCGCTCGAGCGTCGCATCCTGGACATCCTCGATTCCAGGGCGCGCATTCCCGACGTCACGAAGATGGGGCGCCATTACTACAACTTCTGGCAGGACGCGAAGAATCCTCGCGGTCTCTGGCGTCGCACGACGCTCGACGAGTATCGCAAGAGCGAGCCGCTGTGGGAGCGTGTGCTCGACCTCGATGCGCTCGGCGCTGCAGAGGAAGAGAACTGGGTGTGGCAGCGCGCGACTTGCCTGCGGCCTGCGTACCGGCGCTGCCTGATCGCGCTGTCTCGCGGTGGGGCAGACGCGAGCGTCGTCCGTGAGTTCGATCTCGAAACGAAGACGTTCGTCGAGGGCGGATTCGTCGTGCCCGAGGCGAAGAGCGAGGTGAACTGGCGAGACGCCGATTCGATCTATGTCGGCACGGACTTCGGTCCCGGGTCGATGACGGCGTCGGGATACCCGCGCATCGCGAAGGTATGGAAGCGCGGGACGCCGCTCTCTGCAGCGCAGACGATCTACGAGGGACGACCGGAGGACATTGCCGTCGTCGCGTATCGCGACCACACCACGGGCTTCGAGCGCGACTTCCTGGAACGCGGCATCACGTTCTTCACCAACGAGCTCTTTGTCCTGCGCGACGGCAGGCGAATCCGCATCGACAAGCCCGACAGCGCGACGGCCGTACCCCATCGCGACCTTCTCTTGATCAAGTTGCGCGACCCATGGACGATCAATGGAAAGACGTATGCGGCAGGTGCGCTGCTCGCAGCGGACTTCGAGCGCTTCATCGCGGGCGAGCGCAAGTTTTCGGTGCTGTTCGCGCCGACCGCGCGCAAGGCGCTCGCCGGATTCAGCCCGACGCGCAACCGCATCATCGTCAACGAGCTCGACAACGTCCGCAATCGGGTCGTTGTGCTCGCGCGCGCCGGCGGCAAGTGGACGAGGACGCCCTTGCGCGGGCTCCCCGAGTTGACCACCGTCGCGGCGAAGGCGGTGGACGCCAATGAGTCCGACGACTACTTCGCAACCGTGACGGGATACCTCGAGCCGACTGCACTTTTCCTCGGCGTCGCAGGTGGCGGCCCGCCTGCGAAGCTGAAGGAGCTCCCGGCGTTCTTCGACGCCCGCGGGCTCGCGGTGACGCAGCACGAGGCCGTGTCGACGGACGGCACGCGCATTCCCTACTTCCAGGTCGCGCGCGCCAGGCTTGCGCAGGACGGCAGCAATCCGACCGTCGTCTACGGCTACGGCGGCTTCGAGATCTCGGAGGTGCCGCGCTACAGCGGCACCGTCGGCGCGGCGTGGCTCGAGCAAGGCGGCGTGTACGTCGTTGCGAACATCCGCGGTGGCGGCGAGTTCGGGCCGCGATGGCACCAGGCGGCGCTGAAGGCCAACCGGCACAAGGCGTACGAGGATTTCATCGCGGTGGCCGAGGACCTCGTCCGCCGCAAGGTCACGAGCCCGCGCGCACCTCGGCATCATGGGCGGCAGCAACGGCGGGCTTCTGGTCGGCAACATGCCATGACGATGCGGCCCGACCTCTTCGGCGCCGTCGTCTGCCAGGTGCCGCTGCTCGACATGCGCCGCTACCACCTGCTGCTCGCCGGCGCGAGCTGGATGGCCGAGTACGGCAATCCCGACGATCCCGCGGAGTGGGCGTTCATGCGGGCGTTCTCGCCGTACCACAACGTGCGCGCCGGCGTGCGCTATCCGCCCGACGCTGTTCATCACGTCGACGCGCGACGATCGCGTGCATCCGGCGCACGCGCGCAAGATGGTCGCGCGCATGCAGGAGACTGGGACAGGACGTGCTGTATTACGAGAACATCGAGGGCGGGCACGGCGGCGCGGCCGACAACGCGCAGCGCGCGCGCATGTGGGCGCTGACGTTCACGTTCCTCGGCAAGACGCTGCGCTGATCATCGCCGATTGCGCCTGACAAGCGCACATGGCTACGACCGTCGACACGGCGGAACGCGTTCGATTCGGCACCGCTCCGTTATCGAGGAGCGCGCGGAATAGGAGAACGGCCGCCGCTCGCTTCGCGCAACGGACGTCGCCCGCGCGCCTCGACGTGCCATCCGCGTCGATCGCCTTTTCCAGCGCTGCGTTGTCGTCGCGAACGCCACGCACGACGGTCGAGAAGATTGCGACTTGCAGGCGCCGGTACCCCAACCCCGCGCGGCGGGCGGCGTGAACAGCGTGCCCGGCGCACAGCGCACTCCGCCTTGGCCGGATGTCATTGCGGGCGCGGCCTACATGCTCGCTCGGGACGCCGGGCGCGGTTATCAGAACACGCGGGCACGGCGCCGCCGGCACCGCCCAGCCCTTGCAAACGTCATAAGAACTAGCGTTTTACGCGTTACCGAACGAATCTGACCCAAGTGGCTTCCCAGGCGAGTTGTAGCGAACCGCAGGGCCTCAAATCGAAGGGCCGCGATCGCGTTTCACTTGCCTGCGTGGGCTAGTGTTTACTCCGAAAAATAATTGCCTCTGCGGTGTTGGCTACAAACGGATGCGCGCGATGGTCCGTTTGTTGCTATATACCTGCGCATGCATGTAAATATCCCACACGTTCGCGTCCAAGTGACATTCTGCGGTCGAATCCGTCTAAAAATGCGGTTGTCATGACGGCGATATCATGACATCGTCATGGTTCCGCAACTGCCGCGACTAGAGCTTCGAATATGTACATTGCCCTTGGCCCCCGTTCAATCTCGCTCCTTCTACTCATCGCAGTGAGCGCGCTATCGCCTGTGCTGGCGGCACCACCATTACCGTCGACCGTCGTTGTGACTACGATCCCCAACGGGAACAGGGCGGTCGCGTTCAGCGGGTGGATGAGTTACTGCAACCGCTACGAACGGCTGCAGACGGTGACTGTAGTGACCGCGGCCAAGCCACAGGTAAAGGCATTCACGTGCGACTTCGACGGCGGGGGTGTGCCGATTCCGTTCGGGACCGCCACTACGTTGACGCTGACGCTGGACGGCACGCCCGTGGCGAGTACGGCGGTCAAGGCGGCTGACACCACGGTGACCTTCAACGTGGACGTCAACGCGGTACCCGAAAATTGGTACCAGGCAAGTATCACGGGCCTCGATGGCACGTGGTCCGTCCTGGACTATGGCGTTTACGTGCTGAAGGGCGTAGTCGCCAAGCCGCACAACGTGATGCCGGTGACCACCGCGAGCCACGAGCTCACGTTCGAGGGCCTGGGTCGCTACCAACAAGCATGGGTACCGACCAAATTCGCACCGATTACGGTGCCGTTTCCTGCGCGCACCTATCCGTCGTTCTCCTCGCTCCCGGCGCGCAAGGACCTCGTAATCACCTCGCTGGCGGTGCCACGGCCGGATGATCTGTATCGGCCGGCGCTCACCAAGGAAGGCGTGTGGTCAACCGCCAACATGCAGAACTACTTTCTCTCCGTCTTCGAGCGCACGGACCCTATTCTCCCGATGCTGGACGGTCCTCGCGGGCGCGGGTCGATCATCGCCCCAGTTCACCTCGAGGTCGGCACTGCCGCTCCAAACGGGACGCTCCGCGGTAACGTCTACTTCATCGAGTCCTGGCGAATCGGCAAGGTGACGCCTGATGGAACCGTCGTCACGCTGGCTGGCCACCGGCACAAGGACATGGCCTCGTATCACGCCGACCCGACGTCAGCCGAGCTTGTAGGAGACTGGTCGAGCATTCCGCCGGATCGGCGTGGCTTTGCTCAACCGTGGGGTATGGCGTGGGATGCGCGCACGTTGGGGATCGACGGCACGGCAGCCCCGATCCCAGCGAGGGCAACGAGCAACCCCATATCTTCGGCCCGACGCTTTTCGTGAGCGACACGTATCGCAACCGCGTGCTGAAGATCCAGTACAGCGCGACCGCGCACGGCGTCGCCGCCCAAGGTCACCGAGTTCGTGACCGGGCTCAACGAGCCGTGGGACGTTGTCGCGATCGGCGTTCAGCTGTACGTGAGCGACCGCATGAATCATGCGATCAAGGTGTTCGACATGGACACAGGGTTGCTGGTGAAGAGCATCCCGGTCGTGCAGCCGGAGGGATTGGCGCTGCTGGATGGCTGGCTGTACTACGGCAGCATCGCGACCAAGTCCATTCGCAAGATCAACCTCGCGACCGGGCAAAATGTCCTGATCGCCGATCCCACAGTCGCCGCATCGAAATTCTCTTACTTCATTGACGGGAACAGCAGCTTCATGAAGATCGCAGTGTCCGACGGCAGCTTCGGACCGCGGGGCATGGTTGCCTACACGACGTGGAGCAACCGTAATTTTGGCTACCCGAATCTGATCGACGGGACTACCGGCGCATCGATCGACTTCCTCTCGCTCAAGCCGGGCGAGACCTTTCGCGGCACCAACCCCCTCGGCCTGAGCTCGTATTCCAGCGCCGTCGGAATCGGCGCCGGACGCATGCTCTTCGGTACGGCAGAGGAAGGCCTGCACGTGGTGTCGCAAGCGCTGCCCAGCGATCCGGTGATCGACATGAAGGCATACCAGGCGGGCATGGACGAATGGCAGGCCCGCGGTTACGGATTGACTCACGGGCCGGCCGGCTACGGGTACTACGGGCTGCCGTTGCCGTGGGGCGTTTCACCGCAGATCGATTACTTTCTGAAAGCGAACCTGCACGGCGGAGGGCTGCCGGCCGGCGGTGGTCTGCCACCCCGCCACGCCCAGCGTTACGGCGTCGCCTTCGACCGCGGCATTTGGCAATGTCACGCTCGGGCAGACCAGCGCAGCGAAGACCATCCTGATCTCGAACAACGGCACGGCGGCCGCCACCAACATGGCCTATCCTTCCGCGCCCGCGAAGTTCGGCAAGTCCGGTACGTGCGGCGGCAGCACGCTCAACGCGGGCGCGACCTGCACGATCGTGCTCACCTACACGCCCACGACCGCGCAACGCGGATAGCACGACGTACACGGTCACCGGAGGCGGTGCCACGATGTCCATCGTCCTGTCGGGCGTCGGCGTGCCGACAGCCACCGCGTCGCTTTCCGCGTCGCCGGCCGCGCTGTCGTTTGGCAGCGTAGTCGCGGGTCAATCGAGCAGCGCGCGTTCGGTCACGATCACCAACACCGGCACGACGGCCGCGAGCGGCTTGGCGATGTCCAACGGCGAATGCCGCGGAGTTCGTGGTGAGCAGCAACACGTGCGGAACATCGCTTGCAGCTGGCGCTGCATGCACCCTGAATGTGAGCTATTCGCCGAAAGGCGCCGGCGCGGACGCCGCGAATCTCACGTTCGGCTTCGCGGGCGGCTCGCCCGCGCAGGTCGCGATGAGCGGCAACCGGCGCTGTGGCCCCGACGCCGAACGTCTCGGCCTCGCCGCTTTCTCTCGCGTTTGGGAATGTGACGGTAGGGCAGACCAGCGGGTCCCAGGCAATCATCGTGTCCAACACGGGAACCGGCATCGCGACGAATATGGTCTACCCCGCCGCGCCGGCGAACTTCAACCGCTCGGGTACGTGCAGTGGTACGACGCTCAACGCGGGTGCGAGCTGCACAGTCGTGTTCACATACCGCCCGACTGCCCCCACGAACGCGAGTGCGACGTACACCATCACAGGCGGTGGTCGCTCGATGGTCATCGCACTGTCGGGGACCGGCACTGCGTTGGCGACCGCTTCGCTCTCGGCAACCCCAAGCTCCCTCGGTTTCGGGACCGTTGCAGCGGGCACGTCGAGCGCCCAACAGTCGATCACGTTGACCAACAACGGCGCCGCCGCAGCAACCGGGTTGTCGCTCACGAACACCAATTCGTCCGAGTTCCCGGTGAGCGACCATACGTGTGGCGCGACGCTGGCTCCGGGTGCCACGTGCCAGCTCCTCGTGGAGTACGCGCCCAACGGCGCCGGGTTCGATAACGCGTCGCTCATTTGGAGCTATCGGCGGCGGCTCGCTAACGGTCCCCATGTTCGGCACGGGCGAAGACACCGTCACGCCGCCGCCGACGACCGCTAGCGCAGGGAAGCTCACGATCACGAGCAGCCTCAGCTTTGCCAACGTGGCGCTTGGCCTCGCGAGCTCGCCTAGTGCTGTCACGGTCACCAACAGCGGAGACGATCCCGTCTTGGTCGCGTCGATCCAGAGCAGCAACGCAGGCGAATTCTCGGTTAGCGGATCGACGTGCAAGTCCATCGCGGCCGGTGCATCGTGCACGTTCAACGTTACGTTTTCGCCGTTCTATACCGGTCCGCGCACGGCGACGATCACGGTAACGAGCAATGCTCCGGGCAGCGCGCAGACCGTGCAAGTGTCCGGCGCCGGCGACAGCGGCGGGCCGCCTCCGCCGGCGCCGCCGCCGGGTGCGATGTCCGCGATCGAGTACTACCACGCGGCGTTCGATCATTACTTCATTACCGCAAGCGCCGACGAGATCGGGAAGCTCGACGCCGGAACCTTTGCCGGCTGGGTACGCACTGGAAGGCAGTTCAACGTCTTCGCCGCGCCGGCGACCGGTCTGCGGACAGCCTGCAGGTTCTTCAGCACTGCATTTGGCGCGCGGAGCTCGCACTTCTATACGCCCGACGCGCCGGAGTGTTCGACGGTGCGCGGCGAATCCGGACTGGCAGTTCGAAGGCGACGTGTTCTATACGATGCCGCCTGGGCTGGAGGGCGGTTGTGCGTCCGGAACGAAGCCGGTGTACCGCATGTACAACAACGGTCAGGGCGGCGCTCCGAACCATCGGTACACCACCGAAGCTTCAGTACGCGCCCTCATGCTGGCGCAGGGATGGATCGCGGAAGGCTATGGCACCCTCGGCGTGATGATGTGCGCGCCGCAGTAGGGAGAGAATAAGGCCGAGGGGCCGGAGCTGCTCGTGGCCCGTCGAGTTACGCGTGGGTCGTTCGGCGACAGTCGAGCGTGCACCGAGGTCACGGAACAGAGCGGTTACCCTATCGCGGCCATTCTTCGCTCAGGAACCGAGGGTGTGATCGAGTCACGACGCCAAGCGCGGGGCAGGCTGTTTCGCGGCCGCCGACTCGGACTGGGTGAAGTCGTGAGCCACTCTGGCCGTCGCTTTGCCGCGCAGGTCGATAGCGACTCGGTACGGCGGATATGCATCGTTACGAACCTCCACCATGTGCCGTCCCGGCTTCAACTTGAGCTGTCGGACTGGTGGCGATGTTCCCCGCTTCTTCCCATTCACGTAGACCGTCGCCCCATGGGCGTATCGCAAGCGCCACATGCGCGACGACCGCAGGTGCGAGGGATTTCGTGGCATTGGGCGAGCGAAACTTGCCTGGGCGACTCGGTTGGTTGAGCTTCTGCGACCGACGTCGTGGGACAGGCAGTCATGGCTCACTCGTTCGGCATGGCGATCAGTCCCGATATAAGGGGTGGTCGACGTCAAGGCGGCAAGTGATGGGGAGGGGTCGGTCGCGGAGGCAGCGTCAAGACTGCGACCGTGACCGAGACCACGGCCAGCACCGACCACGACCGCAAATGTCTCGCGATGCACACTGACTTGCGCTTGCACGGCCATGTTGGACCTGCCGACATTGGCGGGCGCTCCATGTCCTGCTCGACTGCGGGCAGCACCCTGGTCGTCACACGTACCGCGGAGGACTTCGCGATTGCGGGTCCGCAAGCAGCTTCATGTGGTCACGAAAGACCACGTACTCGTTTTCCGCGATCGGGTACACGTGACCGAACCCCGGCAACGTGTGACGGCGGGCCTGTTCGACCTCCACGATGCCAGTCGGGCCTTGGAAGCTTGCCAGCGTGCGAGTGCGAATGACGGTCCGCAGGTTTCCCTGCTCATCGATCGTCCGAATGCGCTCCTCGACTTCTCGCAGGCCGATCGGTTTCACGACTTCCTCGGGCGCCGGCCGAGTGCGCAGCCATTTGCGAGCCAGACGGAAAGGGAGCGAGAGCATTCGCTTAGCACTCGAGTCTAGGCATTCCAAAAAGAGAGAATGCAGGGGAGGCGTTTCTGCTCAAGCGATGGTTTCGCTCGAGCGGAAGGTCGGCTACCGCATCTATCCCAAAGTAATCGTGCGTGGCCCAGTTGTCGCGCTCGCGACGGGAGCATCGGAATCAGGGTGCCTTGGTCGCAGGCTTGCGTGTTGGAGGCTTGCGCGAGGTTGTGCCTTGCTTGGACCGCGATGCGTTCGACTTCGTGGTCGCGGGACTCGAGCTCTTCGCAACGGCAGGCGCCACGGCAGCCGATGCTGCGGCGGTCTGGCTCTTGACGTCTCGGGCTATCTCGGAGGGTGGTGCGCCTGCGGCTTGCGGCGCCGAGGCGGCCGGATCGGATGTCGCAGCAGGCGGAACGGGCTGGGCGTTGACAGGCTCCGACGGCTGCCCAACGGACGACGGCTGCAGTGGCCCGGAAGTCGGGGCCGGCGAATCGGCGGCAACGTTCCCCCGCGGTGCCATAGCCTCGATCACACGATGAAATGAGGCGGGATGCTCCGTCGCGATGTAGGTTGGAACGGCCACTAAGGCAACGGCGAGAGCAATCAACGCGGCTGGCATACCGCCGTGCCGCCGACGCTGCGCAGCTGCGGCGACCTCCGGTGGCGACTCGGAGCTTCGCGCCGAGGGGACGTTCGGCCTGCGTCGATAGCGTTTCGACGACAGCAGGCGCCGCTGTCGTCGTCTCGGGGATCGCAGATCCAGGAACGGACGAACCGCACTTGTGACAAGAGGTCGCGCCGCGTAGATTGATCGCGTCGCATCGGCCGCATGCTTCGAAGTGCACCGGCATTCCGCACTGATTGCAAAAGTGAGAATTTGCCGGGTTTGCGTGATCGCACGAGGGACAGCGAACGGAACAGCCCGCTACGTCGTTCGCGGTTGCCGGTGTTACCCCGCGGCCGAGTGACAATTTCTCCATGGCGGCTTGCAGCGTCGTGGCCCTCCGTACGATCGCGCATGGTCAGGGGCGTGTCTTGCGCGCCGACGCGCGCTATCCCGGCATCCAGCGAGGTCGGCGCGAGGCGCTCGCGTTGTCGACGGAGGTCCCGGCGAAGCGGAGTGACTCGTGAATGCGTGGCACGAGCGGTACTTCACCGCGTGCATCTTGCACCGGCGGTCGGGAGTCGGCGCGCGGCTTCCAGTCGCGCGCGAGCAACTGCGCGTCGGCAATTTGAGAAGAGGTCATCTTGCGCGCCACGAGGTCCCTGTTCTTGAGGGCGCGTGCGCGCTTGTCGCTCTCGATCGGCAGGAATCGTGCAGCCGCAAGGTTGAGCCACTTGTGGCTCTCCACATAGTCCTGCAGCACGCCGCGCCCATGATAGTAGAGGGTGCCAAGGTTGAGCTGGGCGGCGGCGTCGCCTTGATCGGCCGCCTTGCGGTACCATCGCGCGGCCTCGCTGTCGTCCTTGTCAACCTCCAAGCCGCGCTCGTACAACACGCCGAGATTGAACTGCGCGCTTGCGTTGCCCTGATCGGCAGCCTTGTGAAACCAATCGTGCGCGGCCTGGAGGTCCTTCGGTGCGCCTTCTCCCAACTCGCACATGATGCCAAGGTTCAACTGAGCCTCCGGCAATCCCTGGTCAGCCGCGAGTCGGAACCACTTGCGAGCCTCCGCGTGATCTTTGGCGCCCGCCTGGCCGTTGCGATACATCACTCCGAGATTGGTCATGGCGTGACGATGGCCTTGCTCGGCTGCCTTGCGATACCACGCTTGCGCTTCGGCGAATGCCTGTATCACGCCCCAGCCCCGTTCATGCAGCACCCCGAGGCTGTTCTGCGCAACAGCCGACCCCTGATCGGCAGCTTTGCGAAACCAGCCCGCAGCCTCTTCATAGTCCTGGCGCACGCCCCGACCCCGTTGGTAGAGAATGCCGAGGTTCACCTGTGCCTGCGCCAGTCCCTGCTCAGCGGCAGCCCGATACCAATGCGCCGCCTGAATTTCGTCCTTCGCAACGCCGCGCCCGCGTTCTTGCATGAACGCGAGGTTGTTTTGCGCCCTGGCGCATCCCTGTTCGGCCGCCCTGAGGTACCACTGCACGGCCTCCTCGTGGTCCTGAGGCACTCCTTCGCCTCTTTCGTACAACACGCCGAGATCGTTCTGTGCTTCCGCATCACCTTGCTGGGCGGCCTTGCGATACCACTTCGCGGCTTCAGTAGGGTCGGCGCACACGCCATCGCCGGCGAGATACATGCGTGCGATCGCATACTCGGCACGTACGTAACCCTGGGCTGCAGCCTCGCGGAACCACACCAGGGCTTCGAACGCTGTCGCGCGGCACGCCGAGGCCGGCGTTGTACAGACACCCCAGGGCGTGCTGGGCCGGTGCATAACCCTGAGAAGCCGAACTGCGAAACCATGCAGCGGCCTGCTCGTGATCCCGCACAGCTTCGGCGCCGTAGGCGTACATGCAGCCCAGGTCGAAATGCATGCTGGCCTCGCAGGGTACCGAGACCACGACGCGAAGAGGCGGGAAATTCGAAGGCGAACGAAGCGGCATGGTTGAACTGTACACCGCATCGTGCCAACGCCGGTTGAACGACCCCACCCTGTTCGCGCCGGAAAATCGCAGACCCGCCGTGTTGCTGCCGTCTAGGGCGTCACCTGTCGTCACAATAGCCAATGCGGCCCCGGCAGTCGCAGCCGAGACCATGTTCCCGTCGTTAGCGCCCATGCTGGGATTGCCCATCATTTCGTCCGGTAGTAGGCTGCCGGAGACGGCGGCAGCGGTAAAGTCAAGCGATAATCTCGATAGGGCGCCGACTCGACCGAGCGTGGGTTAGCGATGTCACCCCGGCGCGGATGGTCCTGACGGTCAAGCGCATTTCGCCACGCATCCCAGAACTGTCGCTTTCGGCTTTAACGAGATTCGTGGGGAGGCCGAAGCGGGAAGTCGCGAACGTCTCGCCCGCGTCATTTCAAATGCAGGCGAGGCCGCCGAGGTTGCGCGTTCGTCGCCTAACCTGGTGAACCTCCTGCGTCGTCCTGTCTCTAATGAACAAAGCCTATCCAGTTTCGACGGTTCCACCACGGCGCCACACCAATGATCAACCGAGGACTTTCGCCGCGACGTAGCGATCGCCGTAGTCGTGGTAGCGATGTCAGCCTGTGAGCGCGACGATCCGGCGCGCCACGTGCCGTCCGCGCAGAAGTCCCTGGACAATGCCGACTACGGCGTGGCGATCGTCGAAATCAAGAAGGTCTTGAAGGCGGCCCCCAACCAAGCCGATGCACGATTCCTGCTCGCCAGGGCGCTGCTCGAGAGCGGGAACCCTCGCGATGCGGAAACGGAAGCACGCAAGGCGCTCGAGCTCAACTATCCTGCAGACGACGCGCTGCCGCTGCTTTTGCGGGCGCTGCTGGTGCAAGGAGAATACAAGAAGGTCGTCGCGGAACCCGACCGACCGATGACGCGCCCGGTTGCGCGTGCCGAGGTCGAAACTCTGCGCGCTCTCGCTCACCTGGCAATGCGCGACGAAAAATCGACACGCGCCGCGCTTGCATCGGCACTTGCCGCCGATCCGTCCTACACCCCCGCGAAGATAGCGCAAGTGCGCCTCGCAATGGCAGAAAACGATCTGCCCAGAGCGATGGAATTGGCAAACGGGGTAGTAGCGGTCGCACCGACGCGCCATCGAGGCGCTCGTTCTGAAGGCCGAGCTGCAGAGCGCGCTGGGGCGACGCGAGGAGGGAATCAGGACATTGGAAAGGGCGGTCGAGATCAAGCCGGATGACGTAAAGATCCGCTCGGCCTTGATTGTCGCGCTGGCCAAGGCCGGACGCGTAGCCGATGCCGGCCGGCGTCTTGCAGAACTCAAGAAATCGGCCCCGAATCACCCTCGCACTTGGTACGGCGAGGCAATGCTCACGTATTCCCAGGGAAATCTGTGGGCCGCGAGCACGCGCCGTCGAACGGGCGAGGCATTTCGAACCCGGATTACTTGCCGGCGCTTTATCTATCCGGGCTCATCGACATGCAGCTGGGGTCCTACGCGTCGGCGGAGGCGACGCTGCGCGCGGTCGTGGCCAGGATGCCCGACGACGAGGACGCGCGGCGTTCGCTCGCTACGACCTTCGTTCGCCGCGGAAGCGCGTCCCAGGCACTGCTTACGCTCGAGCCGTTGCTGCGCCGCTCGCCGGACGATCCGTCACTCTTGCGTACGATCGCGGAGATCCATCTCACATCGAACAATATCGAAAAGGCCACTGAGTACTTCGCAAAGGCCGACAAACTGGATTCGGGGAACGTCGCCGGGCGCATCAGACTCGCACAAGCCAAGCTCGCGACCGGTGACACCGCCCAAGCGATCAAGGACCTCGAGGCGCTTGCAGCGTCCGAACCCGTTCTGCCGGATGCCGACCTTGCGCTGATCGATGCGTATGTGCAGCTGCGCGACTTCGACAAGGCGCTCGTCGCCGTCGCCCGCCTGGAGAAGAAGCAGCCTTCGAGCGCTGCTACCCATCACGCGAAGGGCGTCGTGTACATGGCCCGTGACGACCGCACAGAGTGCACGTGCCAGCTTCGAAAAGGCCGTGTCGCTCGACCCGGACTACGCCGCCTCCGCAGTCAACCTCGGGAAGCTCGATGTTCTGGAACGCAATTACGATGGCGCGCGCAAACGCTACGAGCAAGTGCTCGCAAAGGAACCACAAAGCGAACCGGCGCTGCTAGGACTTGCCGAGTTACTCGTGGCAACGAAGGCGCCGCCAGGCGAAGTGACGGCCACTATCTGGCGTGCGCTTGTGGCGAAACCGACCTCGGTCCAGGCATGGCTGTCCTTGATTGCGTATAACGAACAGCGTCAGGACTGGAAAGCCGCCAGCGAGGCCGTGCAGAAGGCGCAGTGGTGGTTACCCGACGACCCGCAGATCGTTGAAGCGCTCGCGACGGTGCAGATCCAAGTCCGGTGAAACCAACCAGGCGATCGAATCGTTGAAGCGCGCGGCGCGGATGCAGTCCCGCAGCCCCGCGCCGCTCGTGCGGCTGGCGGAACTGCAGACGCAATACGAAGGATTACGACGGCGCCATCGAGTCGCTTCATCGCAGCGATCGACCGTAAGCCCGACCTTCCTGACATATGGGTGGCCTTAGTCGATGTCTATTTCATCGCAAACCGTATTCAGGCCGGCATCGACAGTGCACGCCGGTTGCAGACGCAACGCGCGGAGCGGGCGGTTGGATTCGCCATTGAGGGCGAACTATATGCACGCCAACAGAAATGGACTGAAAGCGCCGCGGCATTCCGCCTCGCCTTGGCTCGCCAGCCAACACCATTCCTGGTCCAGCGGCTACACGCCACGTTGTCGACCTCGGGCAAGACCGACGAAGCCGATGCGGTGGCGCTGCAATGGATCAAGGGCCATCCCACTGACGTGACCGTTCGCGCCTATCTCGCCGAGCAATTCATGGGCAGGAAAGACTATCGCGCTGCCGCGACGCAGCTTTCAGCGCGTTGAAGCACGCGCCTGACAACATCCTGTTGCTCAACAATCTCGGGAGGTCTCTCGACGCGCTCGGCGACCCGACCGCAGTCGACTACGCGGCTCGCGCGTACGCACACGCGCCGACGAATGCCGATGTGGCCGATACGTATGGGCGAGCGCTCGTTGCACAAGGCGACGCCGCGCGCGGCGTCGAGGTGCTCAGGCAGGCCGTGGACTTGGCGCCTGGCGACGCCGACAAGCGGATGCGGCTCGCGCGCGCTTTGTTGATTGCCGGCAACGACAAGGCAGGCAGGAAGGAACTCGAAATTCTCGCGAAGGTGGACGGAGCGCCGGCAGTCCGCGCCGAAGCGGAGAAGCTGTTAAAGGCGCAATGACACGGACCGGTTCGCGGTCATTGTGGGCGATGGTACCTTCGCATCCGCTAAAGGTCCGCCATCTCAGGAGGCTGTTGCTGGCCGACGCCGGCGGCCAGCAAGGCAGCAATGCGAACACTCTCGGAGATTCCGCGATCCTCTGGGTAGTAAACCGACGTATCGGCGATTTGCAGTCCTGCGATGATGCCTGCTATCGGCGGTACCGTCGTCAGAAATCCCGGCATGCACACCGGCTGCGCGTAGCGCAATCTGCCCACGTGCGATGCGATCCGGTCGTCTTCCGTGAGCGCCGGGTTCAACAGGCGCAGATACGCGAAGGATTCGCGAACGAAGAAATCGTTGTCGCGCTGGAACTTTGAGTGCGTGGTCGGCATGTAGTAGGGGACGTACACGACTTTCACGTCACCGACATCGCGCAGATTGGAAAACTCGACGATCCCTGGCACCTCGATGCGCTCGTCCTTGATATTGATCCAGAAGTTAGTGGACACGCCGCGCCGCAGCTTGTGCACGACGCATACGACGCCGATGTTGGGCAGCTCTCGATACTGCTTCTTGATGGCGGCGGGAAGGCGCGGGATCATGTCAGGAACGAGCGGAAACGGAATCGTGCTGATCGCCGCATCGACAGGCGATGGAACTGGCCTCCCGCCGTTACGCCGGTTACGCGTCCGTGTTCGATGTTGATCTCGCTGGTCGCGCAGCGCAGGTGGACGCGGCCTCCGAGTTCTTCGATGCGCGCGACGAGGGACCGTACCAGCGTCTGCGACCCGCCTTCCAGATAGCCCAGCTCTTCCTGCATCAATGAGCGTCGGGACGTCCCCAATCGCTTGACGCGCGCCCACACCCAGGCCGCCGAAATCTCACGGCTGTATTCGAAAAACTTCAGAGTGAACAGCCTTTCCCACAGTACCTTCCATACCCGTTCCCCTTGGGACTTCTTGAGCCAGTCTTCGGCATGCAATGCGTCGAGGTCCGACCATCGCGTCCGGCGGGTCAGCAGGAACATGTGAAGCCCGTAACGAAACTTCGAGACGGGATCAAGAAGCGGAAATCGCAGCAGCGCGAGCGGCGTGCCCCACGGGTAGAGCTTGCCGTCACAAAAATATCCCATCGAAGTGTCGCGCCATCGCAATTTGTCTGCGATCCCGAGGTCTGCAAGCAAAGCGAACGTCGGCTGGTCCGCCTTGCAGACGAAGTGGTAGAACCGCTCGATATCGAGGCCGTCGAGGTCGAAGTGCGCTGCCATGCCTCCCGGGCGGTCGTCCGCCTCGAACACATCGACGTGGTGGCCAGCTTTCAGCAAGTGATAGGCGGCGGCAAGTCCCATTGCACCGGCGCCGATGACGGCGACCCGTTCCATATGCCCGCGCGGCGCGTCAGAAGTCGAGGACGACATCGCGGTAGGGACCAGGACCGTACGTTTGGCGAATGGCATCCTCGAATGGCGTTGCCGGCACCCCGAAGATGTCCCACCACGGAATGAGCTCGAACTCGTCTGGCGTGACGAGGGCGCGCAATTGGCTGGTGGTGAATGGCGGGTCGCGATCCACGACTGCATAGGCTTGGAGCAACCATCGAAAGACGACGTAAGGAATGCGCACGATCGCCGACTTCGCCCCGGTCGTCTGCTTGATGGCTCGGATGATATCGATGTAATCCACGCGCTCGCGCCCCGTGATGTTGTACGCGGTGCCCCGCTCGCGCCGATGCAGGCACGCGAGGATGATCCGGCAGAAATCCATTACGTAGAGCGGCTGCCGCATGTATCGACCAGAGCCGGGAATCGGGAATACCGGCGAGCGTTGCATGAATCGGGCAAGCCAGCCCAGATGCTTGCGATCGAACCATCCGAACATCAAAGTCGGACGCAAAACGCATTGTGCGAGGCCGCTTGCCACGACCAGTCGTTCCTGTTGAGCCTTGGACTCGGTATACAAGTCGCGCGCCATCGAATTTATCACCGAGGAGCTCGTATGCACCACGTACGCAACGCCATGACGGCGGCAGGCGGCGAGGGCGCGCTCCGTCGCGTCGATGTTGTTGCGTCGGAATTGCGCCGCGTCGTCACCGCCGATCTGAGCTTGCAGCATCACGGCTGCCGCAGCGTCACCGATACGATCCTCCCAAACACCGGGGTCAGCCATGTCGGCAAGCACTGTTTCGACATCCGGGTGCAGCCGCTCGAGAATGGCCAGGTTGGCCGCATGCTTGTCGATCACGAGAATCCGGCGAAATCCTTCCGCCTTGAGCAAGATGACGAGATTCTGGCCGACGAGGCCGGCGCCTCCCAGCAGCACGATCCTCGCCGATTTTTCCAGTGGCAATGGAGGCGGCGCATCCTGCTGCATCAGATCGACATCCGCTTGAAGATGGCGTCCGGCAGCGCCCGGATCAACCGCATGATCCATCGCCAGTACCATGGCGTATAGACGACCGCGCTCCCGCGTGCGATGCCGGCGCGAATATCGGCCGCGACACGTTGCGGCGTGGACCACAGCGGACCATTCTTCGGAAACGCCGCGGTCATCGGCGTATCGATGGTGCCGGGTTTAACGAGCACCACGGTAACACCGCGCGTCGCCAGCCGATGCCGCAGTCCCTCGACGAATACGCCGAGGCCTGCTTTCGCGCTGCCGTAGACGTAATTGACGCGACGCCCACGGTCGCCGGCCACCGAGCCAACGACAACGATCGTGCCGTGGCCCTGTGCCTCGAGGACGTTAGCCGCGTGCGTGAGGATCGAGGCATGACTTAGAAAATTGCCGGCGATCTCGCGCAGCGCGAGGTCGGCATCCTGCGTGCACGCGGTTTGATCGGCAAGCGTGCCGTGCGCGACCACCACGAGGTCGATGGCGCCCAGTTCGGTTTTCGCTTGATCGATCAGCGCCGCGTGTCCCTGCATGTCGGTGAGGTCGGCGGTAGCAGTTGCCCCGGCCTGGGCACCGCGCACGGCAAGATCGGCCTCGACGGAGGCGACCCGTTCCGCATTGCGACCGATGAGAAAAAATCGAGCACCTTCGGCCGCGTAGCCGCGCGCCAACGCTTGCGCAATCGCAGAGGTCGCTCCAAAGATCACGATTCGCTTCACCCGTTGTTCTCCGCAACTGGCGGTTCACAGACTCGCCGCCAGAAGCTCGATGAAAACGCCGGATCGACGTATCTCGAGTGTTCCTTCCATTGCGGAAATCCGCGGCGAAATTCGGCTCCGGACATGCGGCCATCCTTCGCCGGGTAGAGGCGTCCGCCGGTAGCGTCGACGATCCCGTCCAGCGCCTTCATAAGCGCCAGCGTTGCGTCGCCGCGGTTCGGCAAATCCAGCGCCAGTGTAACGCCGGGCAGCGGGAACGAAAGGAGTCCCGGCGATGGCACGTCGCCGAATATCTTCAGTACCGCGAGGAAGGAGCTTTGGCCCGATTCTGCAACGCGCTCCAGCAACAGCTGGACACCTTTCCGGGCGATGGTGTCGGGAATGACGCATTGATACTGAAAAAAACCGCGCCGGCCGTAGAGCCGGTTCCAATGGGCGATCGCATCCAGGGGATACAGCACCGGGTCGAATGGGCGCAGCTGGCGCTTCGACTGTCGCGGGAATCGCCGCCAGCGGAACGCGTTGAAGGCTCCCACGGTGTGGCGGTTGAGCAGGAACCCGGGCGCGTCGAAAGGCATCGTGAGTCGAGGTTCAGGTGCGAAAGGCGCGCCTGAACGAAGGGGAATCCGCGCGCAGTGTCGCGCGCGGGAAAAGACACCGCGTCCAAGATTCCGGCCGCGGGCGAGGCAGTCCACCCACGCCACTGTGTATTGCCACTCGTCGTGCGACTCCTCCGACAATCGAAAGAAAGCGTCCAGGTCGTCATACCGGAGGTCCTCGGTCTCCAGCCAATAACCGGCAACTCGCGTGAGAGCAAGGCGTGCTGACAGAATGAGGCCGGTGAGACCCAACCCTCCAAGCGTCGCGCGAAACAGATCGACGTTCTGTTCAGGCGAACAGTCGATTGCGATCCCGTCCGACCGCAGCAATCGCAGCGAAAGCACGTGCGTTCCAAAGCATCCTGTCGAATGATGACTTTTGCCATGTACGTCATTGGCGATGGCGCCGCCGACGGTTACGAACTTCGTCCCGGGCGTGACGGGCAGGAACCAGCGGGGCTCGTGCGTGGGCCGGGTGGTGACGAGCGCGAGGATGTCGGCGAGCGAAACTCCGGCTTCGCATTCCAGTTCGCCGGTCGAAGGATCGAACGCGATGAAGCGATCGAGCAGACGTGTGTCGAGCAGGGCCTGCCCGTCGTTGAGGCAGGAGTCTCCATAGGAGCGGCCTAGCCCGTAGGGCAGCATCGATTCGCCATTCGCAAGCATGCCTACCATTGCGCTGCGCGCGTTGTCGATGAATGCGGGCGCGCACGCGTCGTGCACATAGCGATGGACCCTGCCCCATGAGAGATAGTCAGCGCGGAACGTAGCCATGGCGGGCGGTCACCAGCGTGCCGCGATGCTCACGACGATCGTCAACGCACCTAGCGCGAGCGATACGCGGTCGCGCAACGCGAACAACACCGGGTCCACATGCATCATGCCTCGGCTGGCCAGGAGCCATGCTCGCGACAGCCAATAGCCGAGGATCACGCAAATGATCCACATGAGTTCCGGATGTGCAAAGCCATATGCGGGGGACGCGGGATCGACCAGATAGATGAAGAAGACCAGCGTCGAGCACAATCCGGCCGTCAGTCCTATCGTCATCAGGAACCCGCCGTCCGACGACCGATAACCCCGGCCCGCGACTTCCAGTGTGCCGCGCGCGGCCATCATTCGAACTTCGCCGTAGCGCTTGATCGAGGCAACGCTGAAGAAGAAGAACATCGAAAACGTGAGCAGCCATGGGGAAAAGCGCGCGGCTTCGATCACGACCATTCCAGCAACGAGACGCAGCGTGAACAGGAAGGCCAGGACGATGAGGTCGAGAATCGGGGCCTCCTTGACGCGCATCGAATACGCGATCGTGCAAACGACGTATACGGCAACGACCACCGAGAATTGCCGGGGAAGTTGCGCCAAGATTACCGCGGCCGCCCCGGCTAGGAAGGGAACGGCGATGAAACCTGCGCGGATGGAGAGCGCTCCCGAAGCGAACGGCCGCTGCCGCTTGGCGGGATGTGCGCGGTCCGCCGGGAGGTCCATCAGGTCGTTGATCAAGTAGGTGGCGGATGCTACGAGGCCGAGCGTCACGAAGGCAAGCGTCGCCGACACGATGTTGCCCGCGGTGACGTGACCGGAAAGCAACAGAGGCACGAACACCAGCGCGTTCTTCACCCACTGGTGAATGCGCAGCGCACGTAGCCACAGTGCGATCCCGGCGCGCGGGACGGGAAACGTTTCTTCCACCGTCACCGTCGCCACCAGCGAACCGCGAAGCCGATCCACATCGCCAACCAGGACCGCCTTGCCGCATCGACGCCATATGGGCAAGTCGCGGCGGCTATCCCCTATGTAGCAAAACTGCGTGCCGTAACGGGCTTCGATGGCCTCACACTTCCTGTCGCCTGCCAGATTCGTGCGGCCGTCGCTGCCCCGCGCGAATTCGAATACGCCGAAGCGCTTGGCAACGCGATCGACGATATCCTTGTTAGAGGCGGAGTACAGCGCAAGCCGTCGGCCGGCATCGCGCTGCCTGTGAAGCCACTCGACCAACGCAGCGTTGGCGGGCAGCTGCTCGACGTCGAGGTCAGCATGGCGGGCCATTGCAGCCTTCATCGCCGGTCTTCCTCGCAGCAGCGAAACCATGACGACGAACAGGGACCATGGCTGCTTGAGCAGCGCCGCGAGGGACTCGAAAAGAACGTCGGTTCGCAGCAGCGTGCCGTCCATATCGACGACCAGAATGTCCGTCACCTGGTGATCATCGTCCATCGGATCGGGCTTCGACGTCGCGCTCTCGTTCAAGGCCTGTCCATTCTCGTTAAACCTGCTGCGTCCGATCGTCAACGCCTATTATCACCCAGCGATCGACGTGCCAAAACGACGGCTTCGTTGCATGAACGGGCGCGAGGCGCGCGATGGCAAGCGCCCGCGTGACTGTTGCTCCGTTGCGCCAGCCTGCTGGACTTACGTTCGACGCCACTTGCGGCCGCGCCGCAATTCGGCATCCCGATGCGCTACGCGATCATCGCTACGCCCTCGCTGTGCTGCGACTATTATGTGTGGCTCAAGTTCGGTCCGCCGAAAGTCCGCAACAGGTGCCGGCGCGCGTTGCGATGCTGATGTGCGTGCGATTCCGGTCAACGGGAAGGCGAGCCACGATCGCGGGATTGGTACCATCGGGAGATGACGGCTTGGGAACGACAGCCACGGACGGGGATGCCTCGCTTGGCAATCCCTGAGTGGCATATTGAAAGCTCATCTTGCGCTATTTCGCGAGACGGGGAGAGGGCCCTTGCGAAACCTGCGCGAGACGCTACCGACACCAGAAATGGAGGCGGTACATGAGTAGGTGAGCCCGACTCTTTAGCGCGGCCGCTGGCCGCGCGCAGCTCAAGCATTTCTTACATCCGGACATACGCACGATGCCCGTCACGTCGAGTAGCGTCACCGGCCGGTCCCGGGCCCATTACTTCGGACGGAAACCGACAGATGGGATCCGCGAAGTCCTCACCGAGATGCTAGCGCTGAATTGCGCCGAACCGGAGCGGTGCAGCGCCGCGGAGTCGTCATGACGTCGATGCCCGGGCAGACACCCGTCACTCTCGGACAGCAGTGGTGGTCGCGCGGTCCCGCGCTTTTTGTTTGGGGCGTTTGGGCCGGCATGGTGGCGATCGCAATCTGGCACTTCGTCTATTTCACTCGAAACATGCCGTGGGCAGAGGACTGGCTGCTCATTGCCGCCATGACTGGGCACGAGGCGGACCTGGGCAGCTGGTTGTGGACCCAGAACAACGAGCACCGCCTTCCCCTTCCGCGCTTGGCCATGCTTGCGCTTCTCAAGGTGACTGGCGGCAACTTCCGCTCGGCAGCGATTTTCAATATTGCGATGGTCGCGCTGCTGGCCGCGGGGATGATCGAGGTGGCCCGCCGCGTTCGCGGGGGCACGTTGCGATATACCGACGCCTTCTTTCCCATTGTCCTCCTCGAGGTTGGCGACTGGCAGGATCTCTTCTGGACCTGGCAGATGGCATTCGTGCTGTCGGTCGTGCTGGTTGGCCTTGGAATGCTGGCGATCGTTCGGCGGCCCGCCCTCGATACGCCGGCGGCCGCGGCCGCGATCGGTGGAACCTTGGTCATGGCTCCGCTCACGGGTGGAAGCGGTCTCCTCTTCATGCCGCCGCTGATGCTGTATGCAGGCCTGATGGGGTTCCGCCTCGCCCGGCGCAATGCCTCGAAATCGGAACGACGCGCCGCCACTACGCTGATCGGGAGCGTTGTGGTCGCCACGGCGATCATCGCGCTGTACCTGGTCAGCTACGAGCGGCCTGGGTGGGTTCCCACCAACCCCGGCCTGGGAAAGTCCATCATCGCCGCATTGCAGTTTCAGGCGTTCGGTCTGGGCCCTGCCGTGCGCACGTCCTGGAACTTCTGGATCGGCGCGACGCTGCTGGTCCTGCTGACGGCTTCGTTTCGGGTGTTGCAAAACTTGACTCTCAGCCGCCGCGGTGACGCTCCGTCGGCGGCGGGCGAATCTCACCTCCGCGCGCTCGGGCTATTGGCGTGTCTACTCAGCGTGGCGGGCTTCGCTGCGGGGATGGGATGGGGACGCGCCGCCGTCATTGACGTGTACGGGGGATGGCCCGACCGGTATGTCCTGCTGGCCGCGCCGGCGTTCTGCGTGGCTTACTTTGCTTTCGAGCAATCGGGCAGTGCCGCCATTGACCGATGGGGGCGGGGACTCCTCTTGGCGCTGGCTGCGATCCTGCTACCCACGAACATGGCGTTTGGCCGGGAATGGGGCATTTGGTGGGTCAACGGCGCGGACTACGTCGCCAAGGATATTCGCGATGGTACCCCGCGCGATGTGCTCGCGAGCAGGCATCGCGATTCTATCTCTCATCAGGTGACGGCCAGCCGGATGGCTGAGCTCATGCAAATGCTGCATGATCAAGGGACCGGACCGTTCGCCGCGATGGTCTCAGCGGAGGACGCGAGTGTCCCGCCTCGCCTCAGTCCCGTGACGCTGCGCTATCACCTGCCCGAGGCGGGAGCTGTCAACCTTGTCTGGTGGTTCCGAAGCGGCCGCCAGGTGCCGCTTCCCATCCGACCGCCGGGGACCACGCCCGGGGGCCGTGGGTTAGCGGTGAGTACGCCCATGCAGCGCGACGGCTCGGCCTTCACTGTCACCCTCCAGGTTCCCCCAGGCGACACGCTTGAATATGGCTTCATGACGGTTGCACGGAACGATGGAGCTCCAATCGGGGGCGTCTGGGACGCAAGCCCGACATACGCGATTGACGGCACCGACGCAACGGCTGTCGTGGACGTCCAGCCGACCGTGAGACTTCTGACAAGCCCGCTTGGAGACGGCGATACGGCGCTGGTCAGCCAGCGGATTCGATACGGCCCTACCGACGCACATCGCGTGAGCGTAGCCTGGGGTATCGACGGCTGGCAGCGTCTTCCCGACGCCCTGCTACCACCGCAAACCACGACGACCGCTTCGCATCTCTCGCTCACCGCCATGGAGCGCACGGGCACGATGTTCGAGGTAACGCTGCCGGTACCGGCCGGGCGGCGCCTTGACTTTACTTTTGAGCCGTATCAGGCGGATCGCCGCGTCGCTGACCGGAAAACCCATAGGCTGACGCCCACCCATGATTCGAGCGTCACTATCGAGCCCAGCCTGAGCCTCGCAGCCGGCAGCACGTTCGAAACGGTTTTGAAGACCGGCTTCCTGGCGCTCGTAGCCCTTGGTTTGTTCGCCGGTCTTTCGGCGCTCGTTGCGCGCAAGGTGAGCCGCGCATAACGACGATTGTCGCTGCCTCGTGTCGCGACCGACGCTATCAAACCTCAGGCGCGCTTTCCGATTGCGAGGAAGCATGGTCGCGCCCGAAGCGGCGAGCCCGAGCGACCAAAAGGCCGCCGGCCGCGCGTGGCAAACTCGTGCGTTTCCACGGTAGTTGCTACGCGTGACAGACGCAATGTCCGGTCCCTACGGCCTCGCTCGCAGCGAGCGGAACGATCCATCGACTGATTCGCTCGCGGATGTTTCGGTGTCGATCGTCGTCGCCGCTTACGACGCGGCGGCCACGATCGGTCGCACGCTGGATTCCCTTCTCGCGCAGACGTTCACGGGCTGGGAGGCGATCGTCGTAGACGATGGATCATCCGACGATACGGCGTTGGTCGTCGCGTCGTATTCCACGCGCGACTCGCGAATCCGACTGAGTCGGCAGGCGAACTCCGGCCCAGGCGCGGCGCGGAATGCCGGGATTCGGCTGGCGCGGCACGCCTGGCTGTACTTCATCGATGCCGACGACTGGGCGGAGCCGACGTTTCTGGCGCGCATGATGGACGTCCTCGAGGCCGACCCGTCGCTGGATGCGGTGCACTGCGGGTGGTCTGCGGTCGCAGCCGACGGACGTGTCATCGAGGAAGATCGGTATCGCGGAGACGGGGACCTCTTCCCGGCGTTCGCCCGCTGCTGCGTCTTCACGCTTCACGCCTGCATCGTGCGCCGGTCGCTGGTCGAGGCCGCCGGCGGCTTCGACGAGACGCACAAGCTCGGCGAGGATTGGCTGATGTGGCAACGCGTCGCGCGTCTCGGCGCTCGCTTCGGCACGGTTCCGATGACACTGGTCAGCTATGGCATCCGAACGTGTTCGCTCAGCCGTGATTCCGAGGCGCTATTCGATTCGATGATGCGTCTCATCGCTCTCGGCCACGGACGCGATCCGCACCTTCCGAACGCCCGGCACGCAACCGGCAGGCCGGAGAGCGAGGCAAACAGCGCACGGTTGGAATCGCTCGCGTGGGTCGCCGGGGCGATGCTGGCGCAGGGTCGCGACCCGGCGGCGTTGCTGCCGCAGATCCAGCGCGGCTTCGGGGGAGTCGACCCCGTGCCCGCCGCCGAGTCGATCTTCCGAGCCGTCGCGGTGACGCTCGGGTGCACCCGCGATGTCTGGGATGAGGCGTGGCCCTCCATCGGACCACGCGCTGAACTGTTCCTGAAGGCTCTCGCCGCGCACATGGAGGTCGCGGGCTTCGCGCGCGCTGCGTGGGTCGCGCTCGCGCGGTGCGTGCTCGATCAGGTGGCTCGATCGCTTCCACGCACCATCGGACCGCTGTACGGAGTCAGCCTCGACATAGCGCACGACATCGACGACGTCTGGGTGCCGTCCGCTGTCGACCGGCTCCGCGTACGCGTGCGCCTTGGGAACTACATTGTTGGCGTCATCGAGCTGCCCGCGTGTGACGGGATCGTTTCGGCGTTCGTGCTTCGCGACGCCATCGCCGATCGCTTCGCCTGGCCCATCCTGGGACGCTTCTTCGAGCGCACTCTCTACCGGGATGTCGAGTTCCGCCGCGACAACGACGGCTGGGCGGCCTGGCGCGGCAACGTATGCGTGGCGCGCGCGCTGAGCGACGATCCGCGCGAGCGCGCCGACTCGCTTCACGACGCGATTGGCTGGACGGCGTTCACGGAGCAACTCTGGGGACCGTTTGGCAGAGCTGCCGATCCGCCGCGCACCAGTGCGCTCGAGCGCATCCGACGCATCGTTCAAGCATATCGCGATCGTGCGAGCGATGTGCGTGGCTGGCTGCGAATCGAGGCGAGCGATTCCACTCCAGATCCGCCGAGGGAAGCGCACGGGACTAGCATTCCGGTTGCGTTCACCGTGGGCGGCGCAGGCGTGGCGGTGGTGGAGATCTCCGCAGCGGACGCGCCCGATGCGCCCGCCCTTCGCCGCGCACTCGAGTACAGCACCGGCTTCGAGTTATGCCGGGTCGCTGTTCGTGAAGCACTCGTCGGGATTTCGTGGGATGAACCGAGTACGCTGCGCGATCGACTGGCCGCGGCCGCCCAGCGCCGGCGCTCGCTCGAGCGCACTAACATCGTCGTCGGTGAAGCCAGTCTCCTTGCGCCCGGCTGGCAGCTCGCCATTGCGCCCGCCGTGCAAGCCGGCACGATGACAACGGTCATCGGGCGACGTGGCGAGCCGCTCGTCGGCGGCCCGCGCTCGCGGGCGGCGACGCTGCCATTCGAGGTCGAGGTGCTCGCCATCGCCGCAGAGCGCGGGGACGGCACGCCCATCGTGCGCGCCGGGGAGGGGCCGCGTCGCCTGCTGGCATACCTCCCGTCGTTGCTCTCGCTTCCCCTCGTCACGCGACGGATGCCGCCGTCGGTCGTCCAGCCGTCGGAAGCGTCGGCGGCGCCGCTCGCCGCCGGGCAACGGCACCAGTTCGAGTCCCTCTTTGCACGCGGCGACGATCCGTGGCGTTACACGTCGGCTTATGAGCAGGAAAAATACGAGCGCACGCTGTCGCTGCTCCCCATTGAGCCGGCGCGCTGCGCGCTGGAGCTGGCGTGCGCCGAAGGACATTTCACGACTCAGCTCGCGCCCCGTGTGGGCTCGCTCGTCGCCGCCGACATCTCGGAGATCGCTCTCGAGCGTGCCGCCATCAGGTGCCGGGGCCTCGGCAACGTCACGTTTCGCCATCTCGACCTGGTCGCCGACGAGCTCCCCGGGGTGTTCGATCTGCTCGTCGTCAGCGAGGTGCTGTACTACGTAGGCGACCGGGAAGCGCTGCGCGCGATCGCGCGCAAGATGGCGGGGGCGCTGACACCCGGCGGGCATCTCGTCACCGCTCACGCGCACGTGCTGGCGGACGATGCGGATCGTACCGGCTTCGACTGGGACGTCCCTTTCGGCGCGCGCGTGATAGTTGACGAGCTCTCCAGCGTTCCGGGGCTCCGGCTCGTGAAGGAGTTGCGCACGCCGCTCTATCGCATCGCCTGCTTCCAGGCTCGTGCCGGCGGCGCCCCGGGCGAGATCGTGGAGACCGACGCGGTCGCGCTTCCACTCCCCGAGGTCCTGCGGCGGGTCAAGTGGAAGGGCGGCACGCCACCACCCGCGCCGACGGCGCCAGCGCAACGCCTGCCCATTCTCATGTATCACCGCGTCCTGCCTGCCGACGTCGCCGCGCAAGATCGGTGGCGCGTGACTGCCCTCGCGTTCGAGCGCCAGCTCCGGTATCTGCGCGAGTGCGGCTTCCGGAGCGTGAGCCTCGATGCCTGGCGCGAGTCGGTCGAGGCCCGCCGGGCGCTACCCGGGCGTCCCATCGTACTCACGTTCGATGACGGCTCCGTGGACTTCGCGCAGCACGCGTGGCCGATCTTGCGTCGCTACGGCTTCGGCGCGCATGTGATGATCGTGTCGGGAAGCGTGGGTCGGTGGAATACGTGGGATCGCGGCCGGGAAACCCAGCCACTGCTCGACTGGAGCGCCATCGCGCGGCTGCGTGATGAGGGAGTGGTGTTCGGCGCCCACTCGGTGAGCCATCGTCGCATGACGGGGTTGTCCGTCGGCGACATCGCCCGCGAGGCGATCGGATCACGTGAGGAGATCGAGCGGCGCCTGGGCGCACCAGTATCGAGCTTCGCCTATCCCTACGGGGATGAGGATGACGCGGTGCGCCACATTGTCGGCGCAGCGGGCTTCCAGTACGGGCTGACGTGCCGGCCGGGCGCGGCGAATCGGAGCGATCCCTGGCTCGCGCTTCCGCGCATCGAGGTGACCGGATTCGACGACCTGCGCACCTTCATTGCCAAGCTGGTCGTGTGATTCTCTTTTTCTCCGCTGGCGTGTACGAAGCGGTGGATGGAGCGGTAGACACGTGCCGGTGCATGGTGTCTTCACGTTCGGCCTGTGCGATCGCCCGGATCTGCCATTTCGGAAAGTTCGTTATCTGGAGTCGCCGCGAATTGGAAATCCGCCGGGAATCCATAGCGCTTTGCCAAACTATGGTTTCAGCGAGCTGACCGTGGATGCGGTCCCGATGTTGCAGCCGTTCGGATGCCGACGTCGCTCGTGGCCCGATCGTTGTGGACCCACACAGTTTTTGTGGTCCGCACGTCTGAATTGCCCGAAACGTCGCTCCCGTGGCGGACGATGAGAGGGTACGCCCGCGTGTGAAAGTCATAAGCGTACTCCCAGTGCTTCTCGTAGACGCCTACATCGATGAAGTACGTACCAGGGTCCAGGCGAAGCGAGGGCAAGCGTGCACTCAGCTGACCGTTGGAACTGCCGCCCGGCAGAGTCATTCCGTATTGCTCCGTCGATGTGGCGAGGACCTCTTTGCCGTCAATGTCCACCACCGTGATGCAGAAGATCGGCGACTCGACCGGTGTCGTGATTACGTAATCCATTTCGACGGACAGCACGTCACCGTGCGTCATCTCCGATGTCGAGCCGTCACTGGTCGAGAGACGAACGTCGATAATGGCGACTTCCAAAGATCCGAAGCGATTGGTTCCCGATTTAAGGACCACGCCTTGCGACGTCACCACCGTTTCCTGGTGCACCGACGTGCGGCTCCACGTGGCGTGAGACAGCGATTTGAGGTACTCCGCCACTACGGCTTTCGCATCGCCAAAACCGGCTACCGTGCCCTCGCGCAGCCACAGCGCCGCGTCGCACATGTCTTGCACCTGAGCGGCATCATGAGAAACCATCACGATCGTGCAGCCAGCAGCACGAAGGGCTGAGATCCGGTCCAGGCACTTCTGCTGAAAAGCAGCGTCCCCAACCGCAAGGACTTCGTCCACCAGCAGAATCTCGGGTTCGGAATGAATTGCAACGGCGAATGCCAGCCTCATTTGCATGCCGCTGCTGTATGTCCGGATGGGCGCGTCGATGGCGTGGCGTAGTTCTGCGAAATCCACGATGGACTCGAATTTGTCGGTCACTTGCGCGCGCGTGAGTCCACGTATCACGCCGCCGATGAACGCGTTCTCCCGCCCCGTCAGGTCGGGGTGGAAGCCCGCGGTGAGCTCCAGCAGACCGCCGACGCGGCCGCGAACCGCTAGGGTGCCCTCATCCGGGCGGCTCACACTGGCCAGGATGCGCAAGAGCGTGGATTTGCCCGCGCCGTTGCGCCCGATGACGCCGAGCGCCTGTCCGCGCTCGACCGCGAAGCTTACGTCGCGAAGGCTCCAGAAGCGCTCACCGCCCGCCATGTTGCGAAAGCCCGACATGACCGCTTCCTGAAGCGTGCGAGGCCGGTCGGGTTCATACCTCCGATAGGTCTTCCCGATTCGCTCGGCCACAACCGCCGTCAATTGCCAACCTCCTCGATGAACCAATGGCTGGACCGGACGAACTTCCGGTAGCTCGGCACGAGGATGGCGATGGATACCGCCGCCACCAATAGCAGCGGCGACACGTCCGGATACCGGCCATGAATCAACACGGCGCGATACGCCTCGAGGATATGCACCAGCGGGTTCAGAGCGAACCATCCCCGCCATTCGACCGGCACGGACTGGACAGGGTAGAACACGGGCGAGAGGTAGAGCCCGACCAGCAGGAACACGCCAAGCAGGTACTGAGTGTCGCGGAAGAAGACGTGAAGCACGGACAGGACATAGACGGCGCTCAGCGTGAGGAGAAATTGGATCGCAATCACGAAGGGAAGCACAGCGAGCGACGGAGTGAACGAATGCCCCGCGATCAGAAGTGCAACGGCCAGCACCGGAAGGGCAAGTAGAAAATTGACCAGATTCGTTCCCACGGCGATGACGGGCAGTATTGCGGCGGGGAATCCTGGCTGCCGGATCAGACTGGCATTATCCGTGATCACCAGGCACCCGAAAGTCAACGAAGACTGAAACCAGTTCCACGTAAGGATGCCTATCAACAAGAAGACTGCGAAGTCGGGCACATTGACGGGGATGATCCAGCGAAAGACGGCGTAGAACACCAGGAACTGCAGCAGCGGGTTGAGCAGCGACCAACCGATGCCCAGGACGGACCGCTTGTATCGAAGCTTGATATCGCGTACGAGCAGCTCTCGCGTCAAGTCCACCAGATACGAAGCACGATGGGTGTAGTCAGTATTCAGCATCAGCTTTCACACCGTGCCGACGGCTTCGCGACGCGCGTCCCGTCTCATTTCTTTCTATCCCCGAACTCGGAATAGAGAGCTTCATACTGGGGAGCAATATTTCGCCAGTCCAATTCCTCCGCTCTCTTGCGTGCTTGCACTGACATCGTCTGCCGGGCCTCGTGATTCTCGGCCAGCTGACGAATCACATCGATAAAGCTGTCGGGATCGTTGTTCTCGACCAGGATAGCTTCGCTTCCTGGCGCATACGTCTTCACCGAGGGCAGTACGGTCGAGACCACCGGCAACCCGCACGCCATGCCTTCCAGGAGCGCGAGGTTGGAAGTGGCTTTGAGCAAAGGCAGGAACAGGATATCCGCTTGTTGGTACAGCTGCAGCAAGCGGTCATCGTCGATGCCTTTGTAGACTGTGACATTGGCCAAGCCTTCGAGACCGGTTGGTCGCGGAGACACGGCGTGAAATTCGATTCGCCGATCATCCTTGAGCCTTTCAGCGACAGCCCGCACGGTCTTGTAATCCCGGTAGTTGTGGCCGACGGTGACGCACTTGATCGTCTCGCGGTCCGGACTCCTCGTCACGGGCCTGAAATAATCGGTATCGATGCCGAGCAGAATCAGACGGACTTTTTCGGGGTCGGTGCGTGCGACAAAGAACTCCCGTTGCTCCGGTGAGATGATGACGACGCAGTCGTATCTGGGAATGTTGTCCTTTCGAATGACCTCGTCGAGAACCTCAGGAGGTTGATGAAACGACATGATCAATTTGGGGCGGACTTTCGGCGAGAATCTGTGCAGTCTCGGCAAGAACTGCGCGGAATGTTCGCCGTCGAAGTAGTGGATGATGTCCGCCTTGGGATACAGGTAGTACCGCAAGGACTTGATTTCGGTCGTCAAATCGCTGAGGTTGTACCAGGCCATGTCCTGCCTCTGGCCCAGGTAACGGAGTTGCCTGTGCAGCACGCTGTTGCTTAACGGGAAATCGTTGTCGTTCTCCTGGACCAGCACTGTCTGGACTTCGTACCTGTCTTGATTCAAGTGCTTGAGGACCTGATTGGTACCTGAATGTGCTCCCCAATGTGGGTACAACGTACGAATGACACGAACAGATATCCGTCCGTTGCGTGCTTTAGTTCGGATCGGTTCTTCATTGCGCTCGGCGACATTGTTCTGGTCGAGCGGCGCGGTGAAAGACTCTTTGGCGTTCACGTTCGGTCCCGTTGCAGGCGCGCTACGTCTGGCGCCAGACCCCGCTGCCTTGTAACTGAGCAGACTTGCCAGCGTCCCCCTCAATTCAGCCAACACCAGCCGTCGTGTGGTCCTGCCGGGCCGGTACATGCGGCGTATCAACCGGCTGCCAAGCCAGCCGCGAAGTACAAATCGCAGGAGCGCAAGGCGGCTGATGCTAGGGTTGCCCGCGCAGGAGCGCAGATACGTTCCAAACGCGCGGCCATGCTGGTATGCCAGACGACGCGTCGCGTAAGCGTCTCGCGGGGATGTATACCAGACAAGCGCCGCAGGCTCGTAGACAATCGAGTGATGACGCACGAGGAGCTGGTGAAGCATTTCGATGTCGCTGCCGTCGCTCGGCAGGCTGCCGTCGAATGCGTCACTGAAGGAGCCCATCAGATGGAGTATCTCTTTGCGAAACGCCATGTTGTGCCCGGCACCGAATCCGTTCGCCCATAGCAGTTCTTGATCCGTGATCGTCTCGCGTCTGTATCTGCGCGGCCGAAGCCCACGGTCGATACCGTAGTCGCCGTGCAGGAACTGGATTTGAGGGAGAGTCTCCAACTCTGCCGGCGCGACGCCGCCGGTGACAGCCATCACCTGAGGTTCGGCAAATGCACGGCTGACGGCGCGTAGCCAGAACGGATCCGGCCGGGCATCGCCGTCGAGGAAAGCGACGATGTCATATCGTGCTTCAGCAAGACCTCGGTTGCGAGCGTGCGCAGTACCCGGTCGTTCCTCACGGACATGACGGATGGGCAGCGAAGCAACCGATTGAGGTGTGCTCCGCACAGATGCTGCGGTGTCTACGACAACGACCTCGTAGTGAGGGTAGTCGAGATCTGCGAATGCGCGCAGGCAACGGTCGAGTTCGGTCGTTCGGTCGGAAGCACAAACGATGACGCTGATCGGCGCCAACGGTGCGTCGGCCTCGACCGGGGGGGCGTTCGCGCCACATGGCTTGCACGAGTTGCCACCCAATCTGTTCCTTGATGGCCTCAGCGAGGCGGTCGGTCGAAACCGCGGACTGACTCAACGCGTCGGCATCGATCCAGCCGATTGGTCCATGCCGATACCGAACGAGTGCACGCAAGCTTTCATAGCCGTCCATACCCAGGACCGGCTTGAGCTCCGTTGCGAGGTCGAGATCAATGACTTTCACTGCCATCGACCACTCCTGGCGTTTCCACGACATGGCCGGGAAAGACCGAGGGAAGATGGATCTGCCTCCCACAGGCTCTTTCCAGCGCCAACGCGGTCAACAGTGACATCGCGAGATCTCCGGCCAAAGCTGGACGAAGGTGCGCGCCACGCAATGGTTCGGCGCCTGCCTGCGAAGGAATCCGGCCGATGAGGTGTCCTCTGTAACGAAGGCCTGCGCCCGATGGTCGTACCTCATCGAGCTCCCGTTCGGCTGCTTCGAGTCCTTCGCTGAGATCGATGTCGATCTCCACGCCGTCCTGACCTTTGCGGGCAGACCCACCTTGAAGGAAGGCCGCTACCGCCTTTGCGCTTCGGAGCTCATCGGCAGCACCGCGCAAATACCAGTAGCGGCGAAGTCCCATGAAGACTCTTCGCCACAGGCCGCGCATTTTCGCGCGCTCCAACGCTGTCAGCATCGACCGAAGCAGTGCCGCCAGCCCATCGCCCAGCCACGCATATCGATAGGCCAAGCCATGGACGATGCGATCGATGAAGCTGTGACGGTTTTCGAAGTGAACGAGTGCGAGCGTCGGGCGTAGCGCAGGATGCTTGTGACCAAGAAGAACGTCGGCACGCGCTTCGTCGCGGGCCCGGCGAACGGAACGGCCGGTATCGGGCGTCTCGGGTTCGCGATGGTGCGCGATCGCATCCTCTGCGAAGCTCAAACGCGCATTGGACATGATCAGGCGTGCGCCGAATTCGTAACCAGCTCCCCGGCCTGGGATGGCAGGATCGAATCCGCCGAGGCTCGCGAATAATTCTGCGCTCAGTGAAAAGTTGCCGGCAACGACGTCGCGGTACGTGAACCTGTGGCTGGGCTGACGCATCGTAAAAAACTTGTCGGACCAGAACGCCCGTTCCACATGACGAGAGAAATCGCCACGCCCCTCGAAGGAGGAGATGCAGGGACCGATGATCGCTTGCGCTTGTTGGCGGCGATGCGCGCAGACATGCGCCTCGATCAAAGAAGGCGCGGGTTCGGCATCATCATCCAGGAAAATGAGCAACCAGCCCGTGGCCGCAGCCGCGCCGCGGTTACGCGAAGCTGCCGACCCCTGATTGTGTTGGTCAATGGTGCGCAGGGCAAATGGAGCGCGATAGCGCTGAAGCGACTCGACCGTGTCGTCGCTGCAACCATCAGCCACGACCAAGACTTCGGTCAGCTGGCAGGGATAGCTCTGCTCGCACAACGCGTTCAATGTGTTCAGTACCGTGGCGCTCCGGTTGAACGTAGGGATGATGACGCTTACCGAGGGCATGTCGGGTATGGTCATCGCCGCCTTTTCCTGGCTTCCCTGCGTGCAGCGAGATAGGTCCAGGGACCTATAGCGCAGCCACGCAGTTCGGACCAGACCAGGTCGAAGCTGATACTGCACGGTTGCAGTATCGAACGGATCAACGCGGGAAGTTGGGTGCCAAACAACCAGCCAAGGGCGGGCCGGAACATCCCCAGCTCGCGTTCAACGAGGAAGCTGCGGGTCCAACCCGCATACACGCCTACTCCATAGCCATGGACCATCCGGCGCAACTCACGCCAGGTGCGCCGGTGCCGGTGCCAATTGAGCGCCTTGGGCTCGTACACGATCCGATATCCGGATGAAAGAATTCGCGAGAACATCTCGGAATCTCCGCCCGACCGGGTCCGCGTTCCCGCATCGAGCAATTCGTCGAAGGGACCAAGCTGCTGGAGCACGCTTCGGCGCAAGGCCATGTTGACCCCTGAACCGGCCTGCCCACCCGCCGTAGGATTGAAATGGAAAGCGTCGAACACACGCCGGCGGAACCCTCTCACGAACGTGGAATACCCTTCGTGCCACTCCTGTGCATCGGTCTCCAACTCGAGCGGCATGGTCAGTCCTGTCACGCAATGGACAAGAGGGTCATCAAAATTCTGAAGGAGGGCACGCAGCCAACCTTCGTCAGGCGCCGCATCGTCGTCAATGAACGCGACAACTTCATGTCGGGCCTCGCCGAGGGCACGATTGCGGGCCACGTTCAGCCCTGGCCGAGGTTCCCTGACATAGCGGATGGTTGGGTAACGTTCGACAAGGTGCCGCGTAGCTTCTGTCGACGGCGCATTGTCGATGATCAGGATTTCCTGACCATCGTCCGGCAGCCGCATGAGTGCGCCCAGGCAGCGGCTTAAATCCTCAGGCCGGTCACGTGTGCAAACCGCGATTGTGGCTTTGGGTGGTACGAACCACTCAGCACGTTTTGCATCCAACTCGAGGTAGTCATGCAGCCAACTCTCTACGAGGGGCCAATCCGCCGCATCGATCAGCGCGTCACGGAGCTCCGCACCGCCGATACGGCCAGCGACCACTGGCAATGTCACCCGGCCCACCGGTCGCCTGCGCAATCGAATCAAAATGAGCGCTTGGCTATAGCGATCCAATCCAGAAATTTCCGGTGGGAGCTGCTCGAACTCGAGATCCAGAACCGCGGTAGCCATCGTTCGCTCTCTTGTCAGAAGCTTTCTCGAGTATCGTGCCGGTCAGGTGCTTCGCAATCGGACCGATTCGTTTCACGTCCGACGCTAATGCTCTGCCTTGGAAGTTTGACGAGCAATATCCCGTAGGCCAGTAAAATGGTCTGGTCTTCGTATCGACACGTCCGATGGTTGCACTTGCCGACGGGAATTGCCCGTGACCTGCGATCTCCAGGGCTGCCAATTCGATAAGATCCGTCGGAGGTCCAACGCAACGAGCGGCCGCGCAGCCAGCAGCAATACGCGAGGTCAGGTGCGCGACGAAGCCCCGACGGGTCGCCGAATCGGCGCTGGTCGAAGGCCAAGGCCGGCGCGGGTTGGAGCGGTGTCGACTGAGTCGCACACCGCTTGACCCGCGCGCACAAATGCCGACGACCAGATCAACGTAACAGGTCGCGATGACATGTCGCTGGATACCCAACCTAGCCTCGCATAGGCAGAAGGCAGAAGTATACGACGTAGCCCGTGCGTTCTATGGTACGGCTTGTTGTCTACAAGTGCGGAGTTTGCTCGTTTTCGTGAAGCTGTGAAGGTTTGGCAGACGCTGTCGGTATCATCGACAACGGCATGCGCATGCGCGAGCATGTGAAAATCGTCATGACCGGCAAGGCCGGAGTCATCGGATCCCACCCTGCAACGAGCGGGTTGCGCAAACGCTTTTGGGGTACCTGTCGGAGCACGTCCTAGGCTGGATCTGCTGGAGTGATACCGGCTTATCGCCCACCAATCGTTGTCCCGAGACTCTTGCCAACTAACTCATCATGAAATGCCTAGTCACCGGCGGAGCAGGCTTCATTGGATCTCATCTCGTGCGTCGTTTGTCGGCGCTGAAGATGGGACGCGATTCGCTTGCTCGACAACTTGACGCGAGCACAGTCGCTCGCTCGCTGATTTGCAGGCCGACGGCCTCGACGCACTTCAGGGCGACATCCGAGATTCTGCGGAGTTGCGAAGTGCAATGACGGGCTGCGAAGTCGTGTTCCACCTGGCGGCCAAAGCCACCGTGATGGATTGCGAACGGGACCCGAGCGATGCATTTTCAGTCAACGTCGGCGGGACGTTCAACGTGCTGAAAACGGCACAGGAGCTGGGAGTGCGTCGCGTCATCGTGGCGTCCTCGCGCGAAGTTTACGGCGAGCCGTCGGAAATGCCGGTGAGCGAAAACTGCCAGCTTCTTCCCAAAAACGCGTATGGCGCCAGCAAGGCGGCGGCGGAAATGTACTGCTCGTGGTTCGCCGCCTCGGGACTGGAAGTGACCGCGCTACGCCTTTCGAATGTTTATGGACCGGGTGACAGCGATCGCGTGATTCCACGATTTCTTGCGAATGCCAGGGATGGCGAGTCGCTCACCGTGTATGGCGGCACGCAGGTCATCGACTTCATCTGGGTGGGCAAAGTGGTCGATGCCTTCATCAAGGCGGCATCTCTTCCGTACATCCCGGGGAGTGTGAACGTTGCGAGCGGCGTCGGCCTAACCGTCCTCGAAACCGCCGAGCGCGTTCTTGCGTGTTGCGGCTCGGATTCCGGCGTCAACGTGTTGCCGGCACGCGAGGCCGAGGTGTCCAGATTCGTGGCTGATATACGCCGAGCGACGCAGGTGCTCGGACTGCAAGCTACGAGTGATCCCCTTGCCGAGCTTGCAGAACTCTCGCGTCACTGATTTCGGCGATCAAGGCAGCGACGCCTACGCGATCGCACGAGTTGCTGGCGAGCGTGGCTACTCTCGCGGGCCCGACTAGCTCCTGGCGTCATCGATATGGCGATCCGCGAGCATGGGATCGAATGCCGCTGGAGCTTCACGGAGACTACTGGCGATCAGCATAAGTGATGGAAGGACGGCGAGGGCCGCAAGCAAATGAGGCAGTAGACCGCCAGTGCTGCCACGAGACATTCCGAACGCCCAAGCCGCAAAGACGATCGCACATATCAGCAGATGGGGCCAATACAAAGCCCAGTCGATCGTCGAGGGCTGATTCCCCTTTGTGGTCAACTCGTAACCGCGATCGCGGCGCCGGATCAAGCTGGACAAAGCCAGCAAGGTATAGGGCCACTTAACCAGCCGCAGCCACGCTGCGCGCCAATAGAAGGCGAGGTTGCGGTGACTGCCATGGTAGAGATGCGGATACACGCCGGTTACGAGCAGAATGCCCGCGCCGATCAAAAATGCCGGCGCGGTGGCCGCCGAGGCGAATGACTCGGGCAAGCCGGTCATCAATACCGCACAAAGCGCGATAGCGCAGCATATGGCCGCTGCAGCGTCTTGAAAATACGTGAGGCCTTGCAGGAATCCCACGACGCGAGTGCTCAAAGGCATCGCGCGCGTCATACGCGGATACAGCCGGAACTTGACGTCGAACAGGGAACTGGCCCACCTTCGTTGCTGCTTCAGGTATGTCGGCCAATCGACCGGAGCGAGGCCCTTGGCAAGGACCTTCGGCACGTACGCTCCCTTCCAGCCTGACATCTGATATTGCAAGGTGAGCAGCAGGTCATCGGCAATGTGTGGCGCGAGACCACCCATCGCCTTCAGAACCTCCATCCTGTGTACGCCATGGCAGCCGATGACGGAAGGCGAGCGAAAGCGTTGGTACGCTCTCTGGGTGATCCAATAGTAGTCCCGACTCTCCTCGGAACAGCCGCGGGCAATGACCGATGCCGGCAGATTGTAGTATTCCTGCGGCGACTGTACGTAGGCGATGCTCGGGTCCGACAACTGGCCGAGGGTCTCCATCAGGAATGAGGTCGTCGGGCACGTGATCGGGGTCGATCGCTGCCAATACGTCGTAGTCGGCAAAGCCCCGTTCCGTCAACCACGCATTGTAATTTCCGTGTTTGGTTCCGCGCTGCAGGCGGCCTTGCTCGGTTTGGTACTCGGGCTTGCACTTGCGGCTGAAATGCTTCACGCCCAATCTCTGACACAGTTCGATCGCAGCTTCGTCGTCGCCTTCATCCAGCAGCCAGGTGTCGTGCGCGTACGCAACGCGGGTCATTGCCGCCAGTGTTCGCTCGAGCATCGCCAGGGACTCGGCGTTTGGAACGAAGCTCGTAACGATCGCCACGCGCAAGCCGGGTGCGGGAGGGACGAAATCGGGCTCGGCAATCAAGAGCAGAAGGATCCAACGAACGAACGAGCCCGCAATGAGTAGTGCGGCGGCACACGCAACAGCCAAGGCTTGTCACGGACGCGGCGAGAAGCAATGGAACGACGAGTGCCAGGGCTGCCAGCGCGCGCACGGTGAAGAGCAGCACGGTGACGTTCTGCCAGTCTTTGTCCGGACCAAGCCTTCAGTCGCACCACGCGCTCAAGATTCCACAAGCTATTTCCCATCCCAATGATTTCCAGTTCGCGGTCCTACCAGTGGTGTCGATCCCTTGGCTGCACGTTCGTGCGCGGACCGCTTGATTCTAGCCGCTGAATTGGTGGGGAGCACTTGCCGGGCGGCTCGGATTCGTCAAGCGCGGTTACGAACGAACGGTAGCGCGCTCCGCATTGGGCGCCGCCCGCATGCTACCGACTCCGGGATTCGCTTCGCCTAACTCCGTGGTGTACCCTTCTCGGCCTGTTGAATTGGGCAACTTGAAATGTGGTGTCGCGTCCTGGTTCTCGAAAAGGTGCGCACAGCGTGTCGGAAAACGAAGGAGCTAGCCGCCGCATTTCGGTGATAGTGCCGATGTACAACGGCGAGACAACGGTCGAGCGTTGCCTCGACCCGCTGCTCGCGATGCGGGAGCGCGGGGAGATTCACGAGATCATCGCCGTCGACGATGGATCGACGGATGGCACTTCCGCGATCGTGCGTTCTCACTCACCTGTACGGCTCGCGGCGACGGAGGCGCAAGCGGGGCCGGCGGCCGCGCGGAACCTAGGCGCCGGGATGGCGACAGGCACCCACCTATGGTTTGTCGACGTCGATGTCGTCGTCGCAGAGGACGCGGCGCGGGTGCTGCACGCCTCGTGCGAGAGCAACCGGCGCCGCAGCCATCATCGGCTCGTATGACGACCGGCCGCACGCCAGAAACTTTCTGTCGCAGTACAAAAACCTGGTTCACCACTACTACCATCACCGCGGCAAGCAGCAAGCCTCCACGTTCTGGGCCGGCTGCGGGGCAGTGGAGCGCGCGGTTTTCACGAAGCTCGGCGGCTTCGATGCCAAACGGTATCGATATCCGTCGATCGAGGATATCGAGTTTGGCTATCGGCTCCGTGACGCCGGAGGCCAGATCGTGCTCGAGCCGGCGTTGCAAGGAAGGCACTTGAAGGAGTGGCGCCTCGTGAACCTCGTGCACACGGAAATATTCCGACGTGCGCTGCCGTGGTCACGATTGATGCTGAAGCGCAAGGAGCTCACCGACGATCTGAATCTCGGCAAGGGCGAGCGCGCGCGGGCGGTCCTGGCGCTGGCGACGATGGCAAGCGCGGCCGTTTGGGCATTCGGCCGGCTCGATGGCTGGGTCGTGGCGATTCTGGTGGCGGTTCTACTAGCTGCAAACTGTGAGGTTTCTGGCGTTCTTCGTTCGCACTCGCGGGCCGGTTTTTGCCGTGCGAGCGCTTCTCTTCCATCAATTCTATTACGCATACAGCAGCGCCGCGTTCGCCGTCGCAACTGCCGAGCACTACCTCAGTAGAGTGAAAGAGACCACGTAGTCCGCGCTACGCGCAGACCGCTGCTGCGGAAGCTAGCGCACCCGGTAAACTCCGATGCTCGCCGGACCGAACTTCTCTTCGTCCACGCGGTATCGCGAATCCACGATCATCGGGTAGCCTTGGACTCTGACGAGGCTCGCCCCCTGGGGGGAAGCGAGGAAAAGGCGCGACTGCAGACCGTGCTCGAAAATCACGATGCCGTCATAACCTGTTTCCGCCGGGTGCAACGGCACGGAACGCCAGCGTGTTGCCAAGAAACAAGCGACTCGGCTCGCGAACGTACGTACTACCGATCCTGGCGGAAACGTTTGTTGCAGGGCGAGCGAGGCATTGCGGATCGAGTACGAGGGACGCAGGATCGCAGGTGCGGCTTGCGCGAAAAAGATTGCGGCGAGCGTGACAATGACGCCAGCCCTGATCATCGTCAGCCGTTGGCCATCTTGTGGTTGCCGACCGAGCGCGAGGCATGCGGCAAACGTCAGCATGATCGTTGCCGCCCACGTGGCGAGAGCCGGCGACGGAGCCGAATCGCCAGAACAAGTCGACGACCCCAAGCTCACGGCCCGCAAGCCATAAAATCGTCAGGATCACAGGTGACAACATGAACGTGGCGACCACGCCGCGATACAACCGCTGCCTCCGGATCGCGATCGCCAGCCCGACGGTGATCAACACGATGAGGGCGACGCGCCGCGACAGGCTTGAATAGTCCGAACCGAAAGATTCGGCCACCCCGACTGCCACGGCGGATATGAAGATCGCGCTCGGTAGTACAAGCCATGCAAGCAACAGCGGCCTGCACCCAACCTCGTCGCTCGCGGAGCGTGGCGGCGATGCGCGTGAACGTGTCGCGGCCCGCAAGAGAGAGCCCCGCCATGACGTGAATGGTGGCAGGCACGATCCAATGCACCAGATAACGTCCCGGAAGATACTGGCTGCCTGACCACACGAACAGCCACCACGCCGCCCATGCGCCGGAAGCAAGATAGAGTTCGCCAACGATCGCGGGCGCGCGCGGATTGCGGTGAAACCAGATCCAAGAGCAGAACCAGACACCGACAAGCAGCGGATTGCGGACTCCAAGCTCCGACGAATCGAAAAATCGCATTACCGCAACGTAAGGCGGTGGCCAGTTCCAAAAAGCGCGACAGTTGGCCGCTGGCCAAGACAATGTTCTCGAATTTGAGGTGGCCCGTTGCTAGCGGCGACACTTAAGCCGGCGACGACGAGCAGGGCGAATCCGCCGATGAACGACAATGCGCGCTCGACACGAGCGCGAGCGTCGCCGCTTTGCAGCGAGACCAGAATGATCAACGGAAATACGGGCATGACCATGATGGTCGTCGCCTTCATCGCCACCGCAATCGCCGCGATCAGTCCAGCAATGAATGCGTTCCATCGGGTCTTCTGTCCAATTACGAGTACGAGAAACGCGACCAGAGTGAAAAGTACAGATGGCATCTCCGGCAAGGCCATCCGGCTTTCCGCGAGCATGTGGGTCTCGAAGCCAAGAATCACTACGCCGAGCGCAAGTGCGAATGGGGTGACTCGGCGGTGCAGCGCGAAAAATGCGACGGCCACCGTGAGGATTCCGCATACTGCGGCAAAAAGTCGAGCCGACCAGAAGTCGATGCCGAACACCCGGAACATCGCGTACTGGACCATCTGGTACCCGGGGGTTAGGAAGAGATGAAGCCGAGCGTTCGACGTTCCATCCAGCGTCCCGAACAGCGCGAAGTTGCGGGCGCTCTCACTCCAGCGGCCCTCGTCGGTCACGTACCCTATCCATGTCGACACGGCCGGATCTGCATTAAGATGGACGACGCGGGCCAGGCACGCGACAACGACCAGGATGCCTATGAGCGCAAGGCGACGTCGCGGCTAGTCATGGACGCACTGCGAGCAGCAATCCGACGCGATGAGCATTGAGTCCCACTGGTCATTTTGGGTAGCCGCGATCGCTCCAATCGTCAAAGCGTTTGTATCGTACAGTCGGCTGGCTCACTCACCTGTTCAGGCGCGTGCTCCCGCGCAAGTCCATCCGGTTGAATGCTAGCAATACACTGTCACGTCGACGCGGTCTTACTGTGGTGAGGTGTGAAGTGAAGCGGATCCTTGTAACGGGCGGCGCGGGCTTCATCGGGAGTCATCTGTGCGAGGTGCTGCTCGGACAGGGGCACGAAGTCATCTGTGTCGACAACTTCTTCACCGGTTCCCGACGAAATGTTGCGCATCTGCTCGGCAATCCCGGTTTCGAGGTCCTGCGCCACGATATATGTTTCCCGCTGTACGTGGAGGTCGACGAGATCTTCAATCTCGCATGTCCGGCGAGTCCGATCCACTATCAGCACGACCCCGTGCAAACGGTGAAGACCAGCGTTCACGGCGCGATCAACATGCTCGGGCTGGCTAAACGCTTGTCTGCGCGAATCTTTCAGGCATCGACCAGCGAGGTCTATGGCAGTCCTGCAGTTCATCCTCAGCCCGAGGGTTACTGGGGACATGTAAATCCCATCGGGATACGCTCGTGCTACGACGAGGGCAAGCGATGTGCTGAGACGTTGTTCTTCGACTATCACCGTCAGCATCGTCTCGACATCCGGGTGGCCCGTATCTTCAATACTTACGGTCCGCGGATGCACCCCAATGACGGCCGCGTCGTGTCGAACTTCATCGTTCAGGCGCTGCGCGGCGAGCCGATCACGATTTTCGGCGAGGGGAGCCAGACCCGCTCGTTTTGTTACGTCGACGACCTCGTCGGCGCCATAACACGATTCATGCGTGACGACGATGACTTCCCGGGTCCGATCAATCTCGGCAATCCAGCCGAAGTGACGATCCGGGAACTCGCCGAAACTGTTATCCGGCTGACCAATTCGACGTCGCAAATCGAGTCCAGGCCGCTGCCAAGCGATGATCCGGAACGACGCCGTCCGGATATCAGCGTAGCCCGGCAACGACTCGGCTGGCAGCCGACAACCAACCTGGAAGACGGTTTGCGCAAAGTCATCGAATATTTCAAGGTAAGACTGCTGGAGCCGCAAGCCGCGCCATGAACGCGCCGGCGTCCATGCCCGCATTCCCGTCACCCGGAGGTCGCATTGGAGCCGCATAAGGTTCGCAATTCGAATTCCATGCGGGATCGGGGCGAGCTGGATCGTCCGGTCGGCGTTCGCGCGTTTCGACCTCGTCGCGCTGGGCATCGCAATGGGCTGCGTCGGTGCGCTTTGTCTGTGGGGCGCAACGGCAGTCCTCATGGTGAAAGGCGCGCCCCCAGGGGCCGCAGTGGGACCTCATCTCGCACTGCTTACGCAACTTTCTTCCCGGCTACAGCGTCTCCTGGCCCGGAAGCGTTGTCGGCCTGTTCTACGGATTTCTCCTCGGTCTGGGGGTTGGAGTGCTGATCGCGATGGTCTGGAATATCGTGCACCACATCTATCTCGTCCAAGCCGTCACGCGCCGCTATTTTGCGGGCGACCTGTAGCGGAGCGCCCGATGCTGGACGACGCGGAAAGGAAAGTGTTGAACGCGGCGATCCGCGTCAACACCGTCATCATGGCTGTCGCAATGGGACTGCTGTGCGCCGCCATTCTGTGGTCGAGCACCGCGATTTTGTTGCTGCGAGGCGGCCCCGACGTCGGTGCGCACTTGTCGCTGCTTTCCGTGTTTCTTCCCCGGTTACAGCGTGACCTGGAGCGGTGCGTGGATCGGCTTGTTGTGGGGATTTATATATGGCGCGCTTTCCGGGATCGTCCTCTACTGGAGTTACGCCCGGACACTCCACGAACGTCTTTGCGAGCTGTTGGTCGATTCAACTGCAGCCAGCAGGCTCACGCCTCCGATATTCCTGTTCTCGGGTAATGCACTCGGCATCGGCCTTGGAGCGTTGATGGCGTTGCAGCTTCTGCTCACGACGAACTGGCTGGTCGCCCGAGGCACCGCATCGGAAAGCACCAACGCCGCGCTGTTGAGCCAGTATCTGCCTGGCTACACAGTGTCGTTTCCGGGGAGCATCGTCGGTGCCGTCGAGCTTTTCGCGGTGGCATTCGTCGTGTCTCACGTGCTTGCCGGCATCTACAACACCGTGGCCCGGCGGCGTGCAACACGTGACGCGATGGGAGCGCCATGAATGCGCCCGTCGACGCGCCGATGCATGTCGTGATCATGGGTGCGGGTCCGGCGGGCCTTGCTACTGGCCACGAGCTGGCTGCACACGGCGTGGCGGTGACCGTCCTCGAGCGCAACGGCTATGTTGGAGGCCTGTGCCGCACCGTCCATGAATCCGGCTACCGGTTCGATCTCGGTGGCCATCGCTGGTTCACCAAGAACGAGGACCTGAACGATTGGTTCCGCGATCTGATGGAAGGCGAGCTCGTGATGGTCGAGCGCATCAGCCGGATCTATTACGGCGGGAAGTACTACATGTATCCCGTGGCGATCGGCGACGTCATAAAGAACGCCGGACTGATCACGAGCATCAAGGCCGCATTTTCGTTTCTGTGGGCGGCGGTGCGTTACGCCGCATTCAATCGCCCGATCCGGAACATGAAGGACGGCTATACGGCCCAATTCGGCTCCACGCTTTATGAGATGTTCTTTCGCCGCTACACCGAGAAGGTTTGGGGTAGGCCGTGCGAAGAGCTATCCGCCGACTGGATCGCGCAACGCAGCAAGGGATTGTCCATCTGGACGGTAGCGCGCCAAGCGCTGTCCACGCGCAAGAGCAACGTCGAAAGTCTGATCGAGGAGTTCATGTATCCGCGCGACGGATACATGCGCATACCTGAGCGAATGGCGGAAGATATCGAGGGCGCGGGCAGTCGCGTGTTGCTGAACGCATCGGTCAAGGGGATCGTCGTACACGGGCCCAATGACATCGAAGTGGCTTACGGCACACCAGACGGAGAACGCAGCATCCGCGCCCAGCACGTCGTCTCCACCATTCCATTGAGTTTGTTGGCGCAGATTGTGACCCCGAAGGCGGACGAGTCGGTCTTGAAGACCGCGCGCAGTCTCGCGTTCCGTGATCTCATCACCGTCAATCTGCAACTCAGGCGAAAGCAGGTATCGAACGACACGTGGCTCTATGTGCAGGATGAGCACATTCTGTTCGGCCGGCTGCACGAACCGAAGAACTGGAGTCGTGCAATGGTCCCCGACGACGACCACACGTCGCTCGTGCTCGAGTGTTTTTGCACGGTTGGCGATGCGATCTGGTCGCTGTCAGACGACGACGTGGCGCGGCGCTGCGTGCGCGACTTGACCGAAGTGCTGGCATTCATCGCGCCCGAGGACGTCGTCGGCTGGAACGTCGTTCGGACGCGCTTCGCATACCCCGTCTACGACCTGAAATATGCCGGCAAGCTCGCGGTGATCAACGACTTCCTCAAGCAGTTCGAGGGGTTGCATATCGTCGGCCGGACGGGCACGTTCCGCTACAACAACGCCGATCACTCGATCGAGATGGGGTTGTTGCTTGCCCATAAGATCTTGGGCTACGACGTCGACCACATGAGCGTCAATACCGAGCAGGAATATCACGAGATCAAGCGATCGGCCAAGAAGGCGAGCGACCACCAAGTGCGTATTGGAGCGCGTAAGCAGCTCGGGCAGGAAGGCGGCGCAGCTAGGCGGGTCGGACGGAACACTTCGAGGCCAAGAAGCTGAAAACCTCCGCGTCCGCGCTTCGCTAGGCCGCTTTGGCCAGCCGCGGCGTAGTGAAAGTCTGCGACGCAGCCGAGGACATGAACTCGGCGTGTGTGCACTCGGCGACGTGCTCGACCGGACGCTGGCTCACGCGAAGGAATACGGACTCGCCAGCGGGAAGCTCCGCGTCCTTCACGATCAGTTTGGTAAGCCATGGGGCGACCAGGGCGCCATGCCTTCTCGACTATCTGGCGTGGCGTGGACGTGGCGCGCCTTAGATCCCTGCTACCGCCAATGCAGGTGACTGGTGCGGGCGAGACGAGTGATTGTGACGTCGCAGTACGGATCGGTTCGATGCTGCGCGTGACGAGCCTTCCGATCCGTCTCGGCTACCATTCGCATCAAGAGGCTCACGAAAAGTCCCCCCAGTGTGAAGAATACGACAGCCAGGAACATCCACTCCATATGGGCCTCCCCCCGTTCTCGGCTATTGTAATCATGCTTGGATTCGTCGCAACAATTTCTGCGCGGTCCCCCTCAACGAGTCTCGCGTCGTTGCCGGATGGCAACAGCCTCAGCCTGCCCACCTTGTGTCCAGGACCTCTGGCGGAGTGCGACTCGCCGCCGGAATTGCATTGAGCCGACGTCGCATCGAACTCGTTTTCATGATTGCAGGTCTGTCGTTCTGGGATCTTGATCGTAGCGATTCGCAGCACTCGGGCCAGCTAGGGCTCGTACACGCGGCGTCTGCGATCGTCGGGCGAGCAACGCTTGAAGAAGCCGAGGATCTCGATGATTGATGTTCATGGCAATCGATAGTGCCAACGTCGACAGTTCGTTCACGAGAGTGAGAGTGGTGAGTTGAAGTGCCTCGGTTGCACCGCTACTGCGTTGTTCTGCCTTTGCAGCGCGCAGGCATCGACGGCGCAACGCGGATGAGTCCCACGGGATCGAGCGCCGCTCGAATGCGCCCTTGTTACGCGAAGTGGTCGGCGTCGCCCAATGGCGCGTTTCGGACGCAGTTGCTGGCCAAGCGCAAGGGTGCTGACCGCCGGCGTTTGACGTATGCATTGCTGCTTTCGCTGGTCATGCATGCACTTCTCTTCCGTTTGAATTCCGAGGGGCTCGGATTGCCGAGTCTCAGTTTTTTCTGGCTGGATCGCCGCGTCGCGGTACCCGAATTGCGTATTCTGCTCGCGCCCGGTGCCGTGCCGACAGTCGCTCCGGAGCTAGAACCGATCGAGCAAGGGAGCGTTGCGCGGACCAACTCGACCTTGAGGCCGCCGTCGGCACCTCCTTCGCGTGCCTACGTCGATCGGCCGGCCAATGTAGCGATTGCGCCGAAGCCTGCATCTCCCGTGGAAGCCAATCGAAGCGCCGACCCTAGGATTGGTGTCGATGCTCCGCAGGCACCCTTGCCGGCGACCCCGACGAGCACTGCCGTGCTGCCGCAGCCGATGGTCGCGTCACCGCTCATCGCCGTAGAGCCAAGCGTCATGGACACGTGGGCCGTGCCAACTCAACCCGAGCCAACGCCGATGCTGGCGCCAGCGCCTGGCGCGCGTGACGCAGTGCAGGCTGGTGTCGATGCGGACCCGTCGCCAGGTGTCGTTGAGCCGACGAAGCCAGACGCTTTCGCGCAGGAGGATCAGCGCAGGGCGGAGCAACAAGAAGCCACACGACAGGAAGCCGCACGACAGGAAGCCGCACGACAGGAAGCCGCACGACAGGAAGCCGCACGACAGGAAGCCGCACGACAGGAAGCCGCACGACAGGAAGCCGCACGACAGGAAGCCGCACGACAGGAAGCCGCACGACAGGAAGCCGCACGACAGGAAGCCGCACGACAGGAAGCCGCACGACAGGAAGCCGCACGACAGGAAGCCGCACGACAGGAAGCCGCACGACAGGAAGCCGCACGACAGGAAGCCGCACGACAGGAAGCCGCACGACAGGAAGCCGCACGACAGGAAGCCGCACGACAGGAAGCCGCACGACAGGAAGCCGCACGACAGGAAGCCGCACGACAGGAAGCCGCACGACAGGAAGCCGCACGACAGGAAGCCGCACGACAGGAAGCACCAAGAGCGGCGCTGGAGGCGGCCGAACGACGGGAGGCGGCGCGTCGGGCGATCGGGAGGCAGCTGGATGACGAAGCGGCCCAACGGGACGCGGCCGCTCGTCGATCAGCAGAGTTGCCGTACTCGTTGAGCAGCGCGCGTCGGTACCGGCTCTTCGGCCGTGTGGACCCTAACGCCGAGATCGTTAAGTACGCGGAAACTTGGGGCCGAAAAATCGAGATGAGCTTTACGGCGGACTTTTGGCGCGAAGCCGTGAGCAGGCCGCACGCCGATCCCGTCGTCATCGTCGCTGTCCGCAGCGACGGGTCCGTGGAGTCGGTGAGCTTTTCCAAGTCCAGCGGTGTGCCTGCGATTGACGAGGCGATACGGCGCATCGTCGACAGCCAGAAGCCATACCCCGCGTTCCCCGCGGAGCTGGCTCGCGATTACGACGTCATCGAAATCCGCCGGAACTGGTCCTTCGACGTCGCAATCCGGCTGTACTGACCGGAAGGCGGCGACAGCGGGGATGACGGCGCCATGGGCGACCGTTGGCCTCACGGTATTGCCGGCCACGCGGAAGCCCTATCGACTGTCGGCGCGGCTTACAATGCTGCGGTCGGGGACAGCGGCCAGGCTTTCCGATCGCCGGCATGCCCTTGAAGTCAAAGGATGATCGAACGGGAATACAATGGCGGTCCAGGAATTGCTTGCTGATGCGTTGGAGCTTTAAACGATGGCTGAAAAGCGGATTACACCAGACGTGGATTCAAGGGTGGACAGTGCGGCCGGTTCCGGCGCCGCCCGCGTTGTCACGTCGCGCCGGAGGTTGATGCTCGGCGCTGCGGCCGTATTGCCGAGCGTGGTCACGCTGCGGAGCGGGGCGCAAAGCGCGGCGCAAAGCTTCGACTGCCTGTCGGGCGGGAAACAACGGGGTGCAATGCTCAACCACATGGGCGCCCCGCGTTTCACGGACGCTCCGGACGAATGGCTGCGCAAGAACGTGTTTTCCGGACAGGCTGTGCGCGCCGGCCGCATTGCCTATTGCACCACGTGGGACCAGCCGAGCATTCTGGCGATTGCCTCATTGCATAAGAAGGACAAGGCCATGACCTACATGGCCTTGCCCGGCACAACGTGGTCGACCGGCCCGGACCCGGAGGATGCCATCAAGATCGGTATCGTATGCCCCCCTTCGCAGTCGGGCCACGGTGCCGGCATGGGGTCGTACTGTTACGGCGAGTCGATCGAAGACATCAGTGCTTCGCCGGACCACTGGGCTCTGGTCTACGTGGACGAAACCGGTCTTTCCACCTCCCTCGAGCCCGGGCCTGGCATGGTTCCGGTTCGCGCGACCTGTTTCGCGTCGCTCATGGGCGCTCGCGGAACCAACCTCGGTTGATGCGGCAGAAGCTCCCGGGTAGTTCGAGGTAGATTCCGCTCCGCGTATTGCACGGTTCGAGGTGGCTGTGCACATACTTATGCGGTGAACCATAAGTCCAGTCCCGCTTGGCGCATCGCGCCCGGCCAGCGCTTGTTGTTCCAGGACTTCGAAGACGGCGTGGTCTTGTTCGACGCGCTCGTCGGCTCTACTCACTTGCTCGACGCCAGCGCCGCCGAAACGCTCGCGATCATCGGGGAAGCGCCGGGCCTCGATGCGTCCGCCATCCACGCGGAAGCTTCTGGAACGTCTCGAGCTCTCCGCCGATGCGTTGCCGCTGGCGACGGTAGAAGCGCTTCTGCAGACGCTTCGAGGCAATGGCCCTGGTCAGCGTAGAGTCCGCATGACGACGGGCGACCTGCCGGCTGCCGCCTTCGCATCGCGCATGGCGGCGGATGGCGTCACGTTGCGCATCCCACCAATCACCGTGCGCGTTCGCTCGGACGTGCGAGCGTTCGCCCTTCAACTGCACGATGTCTATCGCGACTACACGCTCGTGGCGGATGCGGACTTTGCCGACGTCGACATCCGGATCCTTCGCGAGCGAGGACTTCGACGATGGAGACTCGAAGCAGGCGCAGTTCATTGTCGACGGCACCACGCCCTTCGACCCCTTTCCAATCGAGCACGCGCTTCCCACATTCGAGTGGGGCCTCAACTGGGTGTTCGCGCAACGCATGAACATGTGGCTCCTTCTGCACGCTGCAGCGGTGGAGCGCGACGGGAAGGCGCTGCTGCTGCCGGCGTATCCGGGTGGAGGCAAGAGCACGCTTGCGGCGTCGCTTGCGAGTCGCGATTGGCGCCTGTTGTCCGACGAATTCGCTGTCGTGACCGACGAACGCGGGACCGTGCTGCCTTTTGCACGTCCCCCCGCGATAAAGAATGCGGCCATCGACGTGCTGCGAGCGTTCGCGCCGGAGATTTCGTTTGGCCCCGTCATTCCGAATACCCGGAAGGGCACCATTGCGCACATGCGCGTCCCGCGCGCATCGCTGGAACTAGGGGACGCCGGCGCAACGGTCGGGATGATTGCGTTTCCCGAGTTTCAGGCGGGCGCCACGATCGCCGTCGCTCGAATTGGCGAGGCGGACGCTTTCATGCGGCTCGCGGTTCACTCGTTCAACTACGACGTCCTCGGGGCGCGTGCCTTCCATATGGCGGGCGCGCTCGTCCGGTCGTGCCCTTGTCACGTGCTTCGCTACGGCGATCTTTCGGATGCGCACGCGGCGCTCGAGAGCCTCGCCCGAACGGCCGTCACGGCGTGAATCACGGTAACGCACCCGCGATACTGATCGCGGCGATCTCGGACGCCGCAGGCTTGCGCGAGCTGGACGCGAAAGCGTGGGAAGCACTCCTGTCCTGCGCGAGGCGCAATGGCGTGCTGGCCTATCTCGCGAGCCGTGCGGAAATGCGCGGCGTGGTGGGGGACTTGCCGCCTTTTGCGCGCGACGCGCTCGCGTCTGCCCGTCTGTCCGCCGCCCGGATCGGGCAGCTCGCGTTGTGGGAACTCGACCGGGTAGGGCGTGTGCTTCGCCCTGCCGGCGTGACCGTTGTCGCCCTCAAGGGCGTGGCGTACCTGCTGCGTGGGCTCCCGCATGCATCCACGCGCCGGATGTCGGACATCGACGTGATGGTGAGGAGGGAAAGGCTTCCTGATGCCGAGCACGCACTGCGCACAGCAGGCTGGAGCTTCGCCAATGCAGATTCCTACGATGAGCAGTATTACCGGAGGTGGTCGCACGAACTGCCGCCGTTGCAGTTCCCGGGACGATTGCTGGCGCTCGACGTCCACCACACGATATGTCCGCCAGCGAGTCGGTTGCGACCCGACCCCGCGGCGATGTGGGCTAGGGCGGAGGCTGCGGGAAAGGAGGGCGTTTGCCTGCTGTGCCCCGAGGACAGCGTGCTGCACGCCGCGGTCCATCTCTTTTTCGACTCGGACTTCGATTCGCGCTTTCGCGAGGTCATCGATCTGCACGAGCTCGTGACGGCATTCGCGAACCGCGATGCCTTCTGGGAACGGTTGATGGACAGGGCGCGTGAGCTGGGTCTGGAGCGACCTCTGTATTACGCCCTGCGCGGACTCGTCGACGTGATCGCGACGCCGGTTCCTGGCGAAGTGCTGGAGGCAACATCGTCGTTCGGGCCACCGCCGCGAGTCGCTGCCTGGATGCGCAAGACGTTGGCGACTGTCCTCGCGCCGGTCGATCCCGAGCCGTGGCCGCCGCCACACGCGGTGAAGCTCTGGCTACTGTACGTGCGCTCGCACTGGCTTCGGATGCCGGCGCACGCGCTGATCCCGCACCTGGCCCGCAAGGCGCTGCGGAGGACGACCGCACCAGCGCCTTAAGGCGAAGTACGGGTAGCGAAACACGAGTGAAAAAAGTGACCCCGCCGCGAGGGCGGGGTCGCAACAAGACTAAAGAGTGGTGTCGATCGCTACGGCGTGCCGCACATGATGACCGCGTCGGGGCCGTAACCTTCGGCGAGGTAGCCCTTCGCGACCATCTCGTCGCGGGTCGAGCGATCGCTCGTATAACGATGGTTGGAATCGGCCCGGTTATTCCACAGGCGATATACGGGCACCATGCTTTGCGGGCATTGGCCGGTCTCGAGATCGGGCGTGACCACCCGGAACACCTCGGTCGATTCGAACGCGAAGCGCGGGAACTTCTGCGCAACTTGCTCGCACTCGGCCTTCGTCGCCGAATAGAAGTGCGAGTCGCCATCCTCGGGAGGCAGGTAGAACCGGCATACCGGGCTGCCCTCCGCGGATCCCGGTTCGTGGACGTCGATGCTCGAGCCCGTCCGATACCACCCGGCCAATTTACCCGCGTCGAGCGCGCTGATCTCATCGTCCTTCGCGGTGATGAAGTAGTGGTCGAGGTCTTCGTTGTAGTACTCGACCGCGAGCTTGAGCGACGCGGAGGCCAAGGCGTTGGCGACAGTGACGTACACCGGTGCCGACTGCCCCAAGTTGCCGGCCGCGTCCATCGCGAACAGCTCGATCTTCGCCACGCCGTTGACGACCGAGCGCGAGTTCCAGGCGAAGCTCCATGGCGCTTTCGACGCGGTCCCGATGATGTTTCCGTTGACGAGGAGATACACCCATGCGACGCCGACGTTGTCGCTGGCGTTGGCAGATATCGTCACGGTTCCCGAGACGTTACCGCTGGTCGGCGAGGCCACGCTCACCGTCGGTTTCGTCGTGTCCGGCGCGACGGCGTTGGCCACGTTGACGGTCACCAGCGCGGACTGGCCGGAATTGCCGGCGGCGTCAACAGCGACCGCGCGAAGCGTCGCGTTGCCGTTGGGGCGCGTAGTCGTGTTCCACGCATACTGATAAGGCGCAGCGCTGTCGCTGCCGACCTTTGCCCCATTGACGTAGAAGTCGACCCGGACCACGCCGACATTGTCCGCCGCATTCGCGTTCAGCGTAACGGTGCCCGAAACGTTACCGCCCGTGGGCGCGGCGATGCTCGCCGTCGGTGGCGTCGTGTCCGGCGGCGGCGCGACGACGTTGGCGACGTTGACGGTCACGAGCGCCGACTGGCCGGAGTTGCCGGCCGCATCGACGGCGACCGCGCGAAGCGTCGCATTGCCGTTGACCTGCGTCGTGGTATTCCATGCGAACTGATATGGCGCAAAGCTGTCGCTGCCGACCTTTGCCCCATTGACGTAGAAGTCGACCCGGGTTACGCCGACGTTGTCGGCCGCATTCGCGTTCACCGTAACGGTGCCCGAGACGTTACCACCCGTCGGCGAGGCGATGCCTGCCGTCGGTGGCGTCGTGTCCACCGGAGGCGCGACGACGTTGGCGACGTTAACGTTCACGAGCGCCGACTGGCCCGTGTTGCCGGCCGCGTCGACGGCGACCGCGCGCAGTGTCGCGTTGCCGTTGGGCACGGTCGTTGTGTTCAATGCGTACTGATAAGGCGCGGTGCTGTCGCTGCCGACCTTTGTCCCATTGACGTAGAAGTCGACCCGCGCCACGCCGACGTTGTCCGTTGCGTTGGCCGAAATCGTTACGGTTCCCGAGACGTTGCCGCTCGTCGGCGAGGCGATGCTCGCGGTGGGCGGCGTAGTGTCAACCGGCGGAGGGGCGCCTGTGCCGGTGATGGTGGGAAAACCGCCGATCCAACTACGAGCAACGTATCCGCCGTTTACGGCGCCCCCGGCCTGCTCGGTGAGCACCATGGTTACCTGCCAGGTTCCTGCCGGAGGGTCAGTCCAAGGGAGTGCGCCGGAGCTGACGTCCGTGCGCGTTGCCCCGGCCGCCAGGGGGGCGATCCCATACGCGGCCAACTGATAGCCACCCGTAAAAGCGCCGGTGAACGGCGCCGGCGTCGCCCACAACTCCATTCGCACCGCCGCTGAGGATGTGGTCGAGAAGTTCTGAATCTTGTCGGCATGGATCAGGACGAGGGTCCCGAGCGCGGAATATCCTGCGTAGCCGACAAACCTCACGTCGGCTGCGATCGCGCCCCCGACCCAGGCCAAGGCAATTCCAAGAAGAAGTCGCCGGATTTGGCGCTGAATCGAAAAGCGTGCTCGTCCCATCTTTGCTCCACTCCATAGTCGATCGGCCGGCCCGATCCAATCCATGACGTAAGCATAACACACACCAGGTGTTATGACAATGGCATATTCGGGGATTCTCATGCGACGCAATACGGAGCGCTGCACGCAGCGCAGCGACGCGGCGTGAAGCCGCACAACGAGGGGCCCATCGAGTCGCGGCCGCCCTCAGCGGGAGATGATGCGACGCGCTCTTTCAGGACGGCGATGCTGAGGGGCTCGCGGCAGGATGGATTGTGCCACTACGGGGCAACGCGCGCGCTGCGGGAAAAGAAAAAGCCCTGCCATGGTGGCAGGGCTTTGAGGGTGGAAACTCGCGGTGCGGTCAGGCACTCTTCCGACGAGAGAGACCGAGCGCGGCGAGAGCCAGGCCGATGAGGGCGAGCGAACCGGGCTCCGGCGTCCTGTTCGTTCCAAGGGCAGCCAGGGTAACCGACCAGTTGGCCTGTTGGTTGCCCGTGCATCCGGCGACCGTGCCCGTACAAGTCCCGTTCCCGGTCCAGACGCCGGCCCAGATCGTCGGGTCGAAGCCGCCTGCGCCATCGTCCACGATACCGGCCATGAAGAACTGCAGGGCATCGCTGCAGAGGCTGCCGTTACAGCTCAAATTTGTGCGGACGATGCTGGTTACCGCGGACAATGTGAAGGTGAACGCACCGAAGGCGTAAACGTTCCCGCCCGGGGCGAGCAGATTGATGGTGCTAGCCAGGCCATTGTTGGGGGGCAGGCAAGGGGCAAGGTCACCGCTACAGCCGGTCACCACTGCCACAGGGCCCTGCGTAATCGTGTTGAGTTGGCTGACAATCGAAGTGGGAAGGTTGGAGAGGGTGATCCCCTGGTCCGTCAGGCCGAGCGCGCCGTTAATGAATTGCGCCTGTGCTGTACCGGCCGAAAGCGCCAGAGCAACAACGCTAGCCCCGATCAGTCCCTTTAAATTCTTCATCATCTTTTCCGCTCCTGGTAACAAACGTGTGTTCCGACGGACGACATAAAGCAGCGACCATGCCACTCAAGAAATTGTCTGTTGAGTCAATCAGTTGTCTTGGATACTGAGTTCAGTGGCGTGGCCGACTGTAAATTCTGCCGACACTCGCCTGACGCGGCTCTCAGCCGGTACCGTCGTCAGCGGTGAAGCACACCTACGGCAGCCAGGCATGGTCCCGCGGTGCGGGCGTGCGCTGGACGCTAACAACCCGACGCCCTTGAGCGCGGACATTCAATTGCCATCCGATCTACTAGGTCGCGCAAACCGCGCACGGACGTCGACGTGCGAGCAGCGGTATGGCGTCGCGGAATGTGCGATCGCTAGCGATATCGGTGAAAACCAGCCGCGTCGATGCCAAACCGGTTCCAAACCACGTCGAATCCGGTTCGTGATCATAGGCCGAGTACCAGACCCGAACTTTATCGGAGCGTCTGCGACTAATGTCGAGGCCGACGCGCGCAGCGAGTAGTAAAAAAGTAAGGCTTTACAAAGCGTAGCGTACATCCGCGGCGCAAGATGCGCTCACCGTTTTGTGCATGAGTCTCGCAAATCCAGTGATAACATCGTCGGCTGTTTTGGACGTCGTGGAGAATGTCGTGATGATTCCAGCCGGTTTTCGTATTGCCAACGATTCGTTGAATGCGTGGCGAGTCCTCACGTGCATTGCGATTCTGCTGTCTGTCGCGAGCTGCACGACGTACCCTCCCGCACCAAAGGAAGCGATGACGGGGGATTACGAGTACGTGATCGGGCCGCTCGACACCGTCAACATCATCGTATGGCGCAATCCCGAGCTTTCGATGGTGGTGCCGGTACGACCGGACGGCAAGATCACCGCCCCGCTGGTCGATGACCTGGTCGCGCAAGGCAAGACGCCCACGGCTCTGGCAAAGGAGCTGGAGAAGGCGCTCGGGAAATTCATCCGCGAGCCCGTCGTCACCGTGGTGGTGACGAACTTCGCCGGTCCGGCCAGTGAGCAGATTCGGGTGATCGGCGAGGCAGCGAAGCCGCAGGCCCTTCCCTATAGAAAGGGGTTGACGCTGCTCGACGTCATGATCACCGTCGGCGGGCTGACGCCATTCGCCGATGGCAACCGGGCAACGATCTCGCGCGGTGCCGAAGGCGGAAAGTCCTATAGCGTGCGCCTGCGCGATCTCGTGACCCGCGGCGAGATCGCCGCCAACGTGGAGATGCGCCCCGGCGACATCCTGATCATTCCGCAAAGCTGGTTCTGATCGCGCGCGATAAGGCTAAGTGAGAGGCTGAAGTGAGCGACATTCTTCAATCCATCGTACTTCGACTTCGCGGCATCTGGCATCGCCGATGGATCGGCATGGTGGTCGCGTGGATTGCCGCAGCGATCGGCGTTGCGATCGTCTTCAAGGTGCCGGAGCGGTACGAGGCAAGCGCACGGCTGTACGTGGACACGCAATCCTTGCTGCGACCACTCATGGCGGGGATTTCCATCCAGCCCAATCTCGACCAGCAGGTTGCGCTCGTGAGCCGAACGCTCATCAGTCGGCCCAACGTCGAAAAGCTGGTGCGCATGGCCGACCTCGACCTCTCGTCGCGAACCAAGTCGGCGAACGACGACGTCGTCGATTCCGTCATGAGCCGCATCCAGTTGTCGGGCAATCCGAACAACAACCTCTACACGATCAGCTATCGTGACCCGAACCCGGAGCAATCGCGCAAGGTCGTGCAATCGCTCGTCACGATCTTCGTCGAGTCGAGCCTCGGCGACAAGCGTGAGGACACGGTAAACGCGGTCAAGTTCGTCGACGAGCAGGTCAAGCGCTACGAGGCGGGGCTGCGTGCGGCGGAAGACCGCCTGAAGGCGTTCCGGCTGAAGTACCTTGGCGTCTCGGGCACGGGAAACCAGGATTACTTCACGCGTCTTGCCTTGCTGACCGATCAGGTGGCCGCCACTCGCCTTCAGCTTCGTGCTGCGGAGGAGTCGCGTGACTCGTACAAACGCGAGCTCGCGGGCGAGGCGCCGGTCCTGATGCCCGACGTGAGCGCTGCGCCGCCGTCGTCGAAGTTGAGCGTGCCGGCGCTCGACGCGCGGCTCGCCACGCTGCAGTCGGAGCTCGACGTCCTCCGCCGCAAATACACCGACGATCACCCGGACGTGACGGGAACCCGGCGCATCATCGAGCAGCTGGAGCAGCAGCGCAAGCAGGAGGTTGCGGCGTTGACGAAGGACGCGCGCCCGGGAGAACCTGCATCCGCCGATCGCAATCCGGTATATCAACAGCTGAAGGTCGCGCTCGCGTCCGCCGAGGCCAATGTCGCGTCGCTGCGCTCGACCTTGGCTTCCCAGGAAGCCCAGATGACGCGGCTGGTTTCGTCTGCCCGGCTCGTGCCCCAGGTCGACGCCGAATTCGCACAGCTCAACCGCGATTACGACACGCAGAAGAAGACGTACGAGGCATTGCTCGCGCGCCGCGAGTCCGCGGCACTTGGCGAAGGAGTCGCCGATGCGGGTGGCACCCGTTTCAGGGTCATCGATCCGCCGCGCGTTTCGCCGACTCCGGTATTCCCCGGCCGTGCCGTTCTGCTCGGAATCGCGTTCGTCTGCGCGTTGCTCGCAGGTCTCGCCGGGGCCGCCGTCGCCAACGAGATATTGCCGACCGTGCATGACCCGCGCACGTTGGCGACCATCAGCAACCGGCCGGTCATTGGGATGCTGTCGAAGTTTCCTAGCGCCGCGATGAGACGCCTTCGACTCATCTCGAACATCCTGTTCGCCGGCGCGGCGGGCATTCTCGCCGCCGCCTATGCTGGCGTGTTCGCTTTCACGTTCCTGCTCGGACGTTCCCTATGAAGAACAACAAATGAGCACGATCGAGCAGGCGGCCAAGCGGCTCGAAGAGATGCGCCGCGCGGCCGCCGAGCCCAGTGCGGCCGACGCAGGAAGCGTCGCGACGCCGCTCGATGCGGTTCCGACGCCGGAAGCGTTTGTGCGCGGGATACCGTCGCGAGCGACGCAGACTCACACCCTGTCTGGGCTCGCGGGTTCGCCCGGATCGGAAGGGACGCGACGAACGACCTCGTTCGCTCAGGCGACGCGACCGCGCCTCGAGATCGACTTCGCTGCCTTGAAGCGCAATGCCTTCCTCACTCCCGATGCGCCACAATCGACGCTCGCCGACGAGTTCCGGATCGTCAAGCGGCCGATCATGCGCAACGCGCTCGGGCCGGCGAAAGTGGCCAACGGCAACCTCGTCATGGTGACGAGCGCGCTGCCCGGCGAAGGCAAGACTTACACCGCCGTGAACCTCGCGATGAGTGTCGCGATGGAATACAACACATCCGTGATCCTGGTGGATGGCGACGTCGCCCATCCGGACGTGCCGAACATCCTGGGTTCGCCCGCTGAGCCCGGGCTGCTCGAGCTTCTCACCAACAGCAGCCTCGCGATCAACGACGTGCTCGTGCCGACCAACGTCGAGAACCTCGCAATTCTCCCCGCGGGCGCGCAGCAGGGGCGTGCGACCGAGCTCCTTGCGAGCGCACAGATGCACACGAAGCTCAACGAGCTTGCGGCGCGTTACGCGGATCTCGTGATCATCTTCGATTCGCCGCCGCTGCTGCCGACGACAGAGGCGCGCGAACTCGCGACGCACATGGGGCAGATCCTCATGGTCGTCGGCGCCGACAGCACGCAACAACACGCAGTCAAGATCGCGCTTACCGCAATCGAGAAGTGCGACATCGTCCTCATGCTCCTAAACAAGGCCGCCAAGACCGACATCGGGTCCTATGGCGGGTATTACCGTTATGGGACGCCACGAGGGTGAGATTCCGGCGCAAGGATGCGCGGCGCCCGCAACTCGTGCAGCTATGAGAAGGTTCCGATCGGTATTCCGCAGGCGCGGCACATGGCTGGGCGCAGTTTGCTCGGCTATGGCGCTGAGTGTCGCCACCGCTCAGACCGGACCCTATGTGCCGGAGACGCCCGGATCGACTGGGCCTATCTCCTCGACGCCCGGTTCGACCTCGGCGCGTGAGGCGCTGGGCACAACCGGGGATACCCGGCCATCGCTGTGGTCGGCTTCGATTGGATTGCAGGAGACGTACACGAACAACGTCAATCTCAACCCGTCGAACGTCGCAAAATCGGCGTTCGTCACCGAGATCACCCCCTTTCTTGGCGTCAGGTACCTCGGTCCGCGCGCTAGCCTGGTTGGGAATGTTTCGTTGCCGGTCGTGATCTACGCTCCCTCCGATGCCGCGGAAAACCGCGTTTATCCCACGGTCGATCTTCTCGGTGACCTAACGCTCGTCGACGATTTCCTGTTCCTCGAAGGTGCTGTCAACGTCGGGCAACAATTCTTCAGTCCGTTCGGAGCGCAGCCGGTGAGCCTGGCGAATTCCACCAATAATCGTTATCGCTCGTCTGTTTACCGCATCAGCCCGTTCATCAAAGGGCGGACGGGCTATGGCACCGAATACGAGCTACGCAACGACAACGTCTGGACCAACTTGAGCGGCGCGCCTATCAATACCAACAACGCGCAGTACACCAATTTGTACGGCAACGTCACCAACACGCAAACGACGCTGGGCTGGAGGGCGTCCTTCGATTATTCAGATGTCCATTTCGAGAATGACCAGCCATCCACAGTTACCCAGCTCTACCGCGGTACCGGCATTTACACGGCAACGTCCTCCCTTCAGCTTTCCGCAAGCGCCGGGTGGGAGCGGAACGAATTCCAATTCACGAACTCCCAGGATGTCATTTACGGCGTTGGCTTCGTGTGGCGACCGACGCCCGTCACGCGAGCATTGGGAGACTGGGAACACCGATATTTCGGGTCGTCGTACCGTTTTAACTTCGAGCATACGACACCGCTTTCGGAATGGCGCCTGAACGCCTCACGCAACGTCACGACATATCCGCAGCAGATTGCCAGCTTGCCCTCCGGCGTCAACGTCGGGGCATTTCTAAATGCTTTGTTCCTGCCGGCAATCGCGGACGCGACTCAGCGGCAGCAGTTAATCGACCAGGTGATCCGCGATCGCGGTCTCCCGGGGACGCTTTCGGGGCCGGTGAATCTCTATACGAATCAGACGTTGCTTCAGCAAAGTTACACCGCTTCGGTGGCATTGCTAGGTGCTCGCAACACGGTTCTCTTCTCGCTGTTCTGGCTGAAGAACCAGCCTATTACCGCGAATGGCACGCCGCTTCCCCCGTTACTGAGCCTTGGCAACGACAACACTCAGACGGGCGGCACGTTGATATGGACTCATAAGCTCACGCCGTCCGTCACTTTCGTGTCGTCGGTTGAGGCACTGCGAACGTTCGATAACGGAGGAGCCGGCGGACAGCTGCCGGAATCAACGACGAGAGGGGGGGCGGTGCGCATGGGAATCTCCTCTCCGATCTCGGCGCGGACCACCGTCTACGCGGGTGCGCGCTACCAGACGCAACAATCCAACGTCGCGCAGGATTACACGGAGACCGCCGGGTTCGTTGGTTTGACGTACACGTTCAGGTAACCGGATGTACGAATCCTACTTTCACCTGAGCGGCAAGCCTTTCCAGCTCAATCCCGATCCGTCGTTCTATTTCGGCAGCCGGGGGCACAAACGCGCCTTCGCTTACCTCGAATACGGCCTCTATCAGAGCGAAGGCTTCATCATCATCACCGGCGAGGTCGGCGCAGGCAAGACAACGATCGTCCGCAGCCTGCTCGAGCAACTCGATGCGGCAAAGGTCGTCGCCGCGCAGCTCGTCAGCACGCAGCTCGAGGCAGACGACCTGCTGCGCGCAGTTGCGATGGCGTTCGGCCTGCCAGCGCTCGGACTCGACAAGGCGACGATTCTCGCGTCGCTCGAGACGTTCCTCGGCAAGGTCACCAGCGAGGGCAAGCGCGCGCTGCTGATCGTCGACGAGGCGCAGAATCTGTCGCCCCGAGCGGTCGAGGAGCTGCGCATGCTGTCGAACTTCCAGTACGGCGACCAGGCGTTGTTGCAGAGCTTCCTCGTCGGGCAGCCGGAATTGCGGGACCTCATGCAGAGCCCGCAGATGCAGCAGCTTCGCCAGCGGGTCATCGCCTCGTATCATCTCGGACCCCTCGACAGCTCGGAGACCCAGGGCTATATCGAGCATCGATTGCGCCACGTCGGCTGGGCCGACGATCCCAAGTTCGATCCGGCGTGCTTCCCGTCGATCCACGGGGCGACCGGCGGCATTCCGAGGCGGATCAACACGCTGTGCAACAGGCTGCTGTTGGCGGCCTTCCTGAGCGAGCGCCATGAGCTGGTTGCCGACGATGTGCACGCCATCGTCGACGAGCTCAAGGAAGAGCTCGGTGGCGGAGGGACCGCTTTCCTCCGTTCGCGTGTCCCCCGGAGCGCCGCGCGTCGATCGCCTGTCGACCAAGTCGGATGCGGCGTCGCTGCACATGCACTTCGACCACATCGAAGAGCGGATCGAGCGCCTCGAGAAAACGGTGGCCGCGGCCGTCGACCTGCTGCATCGCTTGCTTCACCCGGAAAAGACGACCAAGCCGGCAAATCCCGGGACCCAGCGCTGATGAACGGGGACGGCAGACCGACGGGACCGCTTGCGTGCGTGGTCGGAGCAAGGCCCAATTACATGAAGATGGCGCCGCTCCTGCGCGCATTCGCCGCGCGTGCCGACCTTCCAGCTTCCGTGCTGGTACATACCGGCCAACACTACGACGTCGCGATGAACGAGCGATTGTTCAACGACCTCGAGCTGCCTGCGCCCGACATCAATCTTGAGGCCGGCTCCGGCTCGCACGCGGTGCAGACAGCCGAGATCATGCAACGGTTCGAGCCGGTGCTCGACCGGCTGGCTCCGTCTTGCGTGATCGTGGTCGGCGATGTGAACTCGACCCTCGCCTGCAGTCTCGTCGCAACCAAGAAGGCGGTTCGGGTCGTGCATATCGAAGCCGGGTTGCGCAGCTTCGATCGCGGCATGCCTGAAGAGATTAACCGGGTGCTCACCGACCAGATCGCGGACCGTCTGTACACGACCGAGCGCGCAGCTGAAGACAATTTGGCGCGCGAAGGCATACCCGCGGAGCGCATCAGGTTCGCCGGCAATGTGATGATCGATTCGCTCCTCCAGCATCGAAAGCGCGCTGTCGCGCCGGCCGCAACGCTCGCCAACGAAGGGATCGCTCCGGGCTTCGTCGATTGGGGCGTGGGATACGGCGTCGTGACGCTGCACCGGCCCTCGAACGTGGATGACCCTCGCGCCTTGCGCGAGTGCCTCGCGCTGCTGGCGGAAGTTGGCCGTCGCTGCCGTTGATCTGGCCGATGCATCCTCGCGCCCGCCGCAACATCGAGGCGGCCGGGCTGTGGCCGCAACTGGCGGCATCGCGTGTCGCGGCCCTCCCGCCGCAAGGCTATCTGGAGATGCTCGGGCTGCTCGCCAACGCGCGAATGGCACTCACCGACTCCGGCGGCATTCAGGAAGAGACCACCGCGCTCGGTGTTCCGTGTCTCACGATGCGCGACAACACCGAGCGACCGATCACCCTCGACCAGGGAACGAACACGCTCGTGGGTCGAGACGTGAGGCTTGCGCAGGAATGCCTCGAGGCGATCCTGGCCAACGGCGGAAAGCGCGGCCAGGTCCCGGAGCTCTGGGATGGCCATGCGGCGGAGCGCATCGCAGAAGACCTTGCTGCTTGGCTCAATCCCGCGAGCGCCGAGGCGGAAGCGGTCACGTCATGAACCCGAAGGACCGCTCCGAGGGCGAGTCAGCCGCGAAGTGCATCGCGCGGAGGGTAGTCAAGTGAGCCGCGCGGAGGGTACCGTCGTTAATGCGATGACGATCGACGTCGAGGACTATTTTCAGGTCTCGGCGTTCGCGCCGTACATCGATCGAGCGCACTGGGACACCATCCCGTGCCGGGTCGAAGCCAACGTGGAGCGCATTCTCGGTTTGCTCGACGAAGCCGGTGCGCATGCGACGTTTTTCACGCTGGGCTGGGTGGCGGAGAGGTATCCGGCCCTGGTTCGCCGCATCGCCGACGCGGGCCACGAGCTCGCAAGCCATGGCTACGGGCACCTGCGCGCTACGGAGCAGGGGATGGGCGAGTTTCTGGCAGACATCAAGCTCGCCAAGGCGATCCTCGAGGATGTGTCGTCGCGGCCGGTCTGCGGCTACCGGGCTCCGAGCTTCTCCGTCGGGCCGGCCAATCCGTGGGCGTTCGATTGCATCGCGGAGGCCGGATACCGTTACAGCTCGAGCATCTATCCGATACGTCACGATCACTACGGCGTTCCCGATGCGCCGCGCTTTGCCCACGAAGTGCGTCCGGGATTGCTGGAGGTGCCGGTGGCGACGATGCGCGTGCTGGCGCGTAACTGGCCGGCCGGCGGGGGCGGGTACTTCAGGCTCCTGCCATATTCGTTGTCTCGATGGTTCCTCGACCGGGTCAACGCCGTGGATGGAAAGCCCGCGATGTTCTACGTGCATCCATGGGAGTTCGATCCCGAGCAGCCGCGGGTGGCAGAGGCGAGCTCCAAAGCGCGCTTTCGCCACTACCTCAACCTCAAGCGAACCGGCGGCCGCATGCGCCGGCTGCTGGCGGACTTCCGCTGGGACCGGGTGGATCGCGTTTATCTCGGTGCCGCCGCATGACGGACGTCGTCGACGCATCGCCTACCCAGGCCGTCAGCGCGAGTGGCGAAGTCCTTGTGAAGTCGTTCGCCGGCGGCGACGCGCAGCGGTGGGACGCGTTCGTCGAGCGCTGCCTGGACGCCTCGTTCTTTCACAGGAGCGGATGGCGCACCATCATGGAGGAGACGTTTCACCATCGCACTCATTACCTGATCGCCGAACGTGAGCAAGCGGTCGTGGGGGTGTTGCCTCTCGCCGAGGTACGCAGCCGGCTCTTCGGTGACTCGCTCGTATCGCTTCCGTTCTGCGTCTACGGCGGACCCGCTGCCACCGATCGCGCCGCAAGCGATTCGTTGATCGATGCGGCGGGCGACATCGCGAGGTCGCTGCGCGTGCCATACCTCGAGCTTCGCAATCGACAGCAGCTGCGTCCGGACTGGCCGCGGCAGGAGCTTTACGTCACCTTCCGCAAGGAGCTGCTTCCGGATCCGGAGGCCAACCTCGCCGCCATCCCGCGCAAGCAGCGGGCGATGGTACGCAAGGGCATGAAGCACGGACTTCGCAGCGAGATCGACGACACGCCGGATCGCTTCTTCGCGCTCTACGCCGACAATATGCATCGTCATGGAACGCCGCCCATGTCGCTGGCGTATTTCAGGCGGCTGATGCAAACGTTCAAAGGCGACTGCGAGGTCCTGACGGTCGTCGACGCCGGCGGGCGCGCAGTAAGCAGCGTCATGAGCTTCTACTTCGGCAACGAGGTGCTGCCTTACTACGCCGGCGACTGCGTCGAAGCGCGTGACCTTGCCGCCAACGACTTCAAGTACTGGGAACTCATGCGCCGTGGCTGCGAGCGCGGCTTGCGGGTATTCGACTACGGCCGCAGCAAGCGCGATACGGGTTCGTTCGCGTTCAAGCACAACTGGGGGTTTACGCCGTCGCCGCTCGCATATGAATTCCTTCTTCTCGGTCGTGACGAGGTCCCGCAGAACAATCCGCTGAATCCGAAGTACCGCGCCATGATCGCACTCTGGAAGCGGATGCCTCGATTTGTCGCAAACGCGATCGGCCCGCACATCGTTCGAGGCCTCGGCTGAAGAGTCGTCGTTGCCGTGGAGTCCATCCTCTATCTGACGCATCGGATACCGTTCCCCCCTAACAAGGGCGACAAGGTCCGCTCGTTCAACCTGCTGCGTTTTCTTTGCAAGCGATACCGGGTGCACCTCGGGACGTTCGTCGACGACGCCGCGGATCTCGAGTACATCCCGGAACTCGAAAGGATGTGCGCGTCGTTCAAGGCAATCACCCTGCGCCCGGCCTTCGCGCGATTGCGAAGCGCCGTCGGCTTGTGGACCGGCGAGGCGCTGACGTTGCCGTATTACCGCAACGCAGCGTTGACGGAGTGGATCGATCGAGTCTTACGCGACCACTCCATCTCGAAGGCAATCGTGTTCTCGTCGGCGATGGCGCAATATGTCCTGGAACGTCGCGAGCTGCGCCTGGTCGTCGATTTCGTCGACGTGGACTCGGCGAAATGGGATCAATACAGCCGCTCGCGGCGCTGGCCCATCGCCTGCATCTACGGCCGCGAAGGTCGCCGTCTTCTTGCGTTCGAGCGCGTGGTTGCCGCGCGCGCTCACGCGAGCGTTTTCGTGACCAAGGCGGAGGCCACCCTTTTCTGCAAGCTCGCGCCCGAGTGCGCGCCGGCAGTCCACTACGCGCAGAACGGCGTCGACACGGACTACTTCGCACCGGACGCCATGCGCGCGAATCCGTTCGGTCCGGATGAAGACGCAATAGTCTTCACGGGCGCGATGGATTACTGGCCCAACATCGATGCCGTGACGTGGTTCGCAAGCGATGTGATGCCTCGCATCGTCGCGAAGCGGCCGAATGCGCACTTCTATGTCGTGGGCATGCAGCCTGCTCCTGCCGTCATGGCATTGGATCGGGATCCGAATATCACGGTGACCGGGCTCGTGCCCGATACTCGTCCCTATCTGCAGCACGCGCACGTTGTCGTGGCGCCGCTTCGCGTCGCGCGCGGCATCCAGAACAAAGTGCTGGAAGGCATGTCGATGGGCCGCCCGGTTGTCGTGTCCGCGGGAGCCGCCGAAGGAATCCACGCGCGTCACGGCATCGATTTGGAGGTCGCTGCAGACGCCGGGGAATTCGCGACGAAGTCGCTGGCGCTCATGGACGACGGGCCAAGGCGCCGCCGTATGGGAGAGGCTGCACGCGCGCGCGTGGTCGCCGCCTATTCATGGGCCGCAAATCTGCTGCCATTTGCCTCGCTGCTCGAAGGCGATATCACCGGCCAGCCAGTTGCCGGCGACGGGCGGGGATACATTCACCGTGCGTAACTTTTTCGTGCACGACGATCGCCCGTTCCGGCAACTTCTGGCCGGGCCCGGTTCCACTTTGCGATTGACGCCGACATGGATCGTGGTCCTGCTGGTCGTGTGGGTACTTGCCGCGTACGCGCCCACCACGTGGTCGATGATCATGATCTGGGAGCGCTCGGACACCTTCGCTCACGGGTTCGTGGTGGTTCCGATCGTGCTCTACCTGTTGTGGCAAAACCGCGCCGCCACGGACGCGCTCATTCCCCGCCCCGTGCTGCCCGCCCTCGCGGCGATCGTGGCTGCCGGTGCCGTATGGTTCGTCGCGTCGAGGCTTCGTGTAAATAGCGCTGCGCAATTCGCCATGCTTGCGATGGTGCCGCTGGCCGTCTGGGCGGTGCTGGGCACCGCGGCGTTACGTCTGCTCGCTTTTCCCCTCGCCTTCCTGTTCTTCGCGGTTCCGGTCGGCGAGTTCCTGATGCCGACGCTCATCGATCGGACCGCCGACGTCACGATTGCGGCACTGCGGCTCACCGGCGTTCCCGTCTACAGGGAAGGTAACTTCTTCGCGATTCCCACCGGGCGGTGGTCTGTGGTCGAGGCCTGCAGCGGCCTGCGTTATCTCATCGCATCGATGATGGTCGGGTGTCTCTTCGCCTATCTTTCCTATCGCACGCCGCGACGGCGTGCAATCTTCGTGGCGTGCTCGATTGCCGTGCCGATCGTAGCGAACTGGGTCCGTGCATACATGATCGTGATGCTGGGCCACCTGTCCGGCAACCGGCTCGCGGTCGGCGCCGATCACCTGCTGTACGGCTGGATTTTCTTCGGCATCGTCATGGCCTTGCTCTTCTTCATCGGCGCCCGATGGCGGGAGGACTTGCGGCCCGGCCCTGCCCGCGAGGCGGTGGCGGCCCGGCAAGGCTTTCCACTTGCGCGCTCCGCGCCCACCCGAGCGGTCGTCATCACGCTCGGCGTCATCGCCCTCGTGCCGCTCATCGCGCTCGCGGTGCCCAACCACGCGGCGACACCGGCCCGGCCAGTGCATGCCATTGCAGGCAAGGGCGAATGGAACCCCGCGCCCGGCAAACTGTCGCAATGGCGACCGGATGTCGACGGGTCCACGTCGGTCCTTCATCAAGCCTTGGACAGAGACGGCGTGCCAGTAGGTCTCTACATCGCTTATTTCGGTGATCCGTACAGCGTATCCAAGCCGATCACGTCCACCAACCAGATCGTGCGTTCGACGAACACGCAATGGGCGCAAATCGGCGCTGGAACGACGGACGCCGTCCTCGCAGGTGAAGCGACCGAAGTACGCACAGCCGTCGTAGCAGGCGCAAGCGGGCGCCTCGCGGTGTGGCAGTGGTTCTGGGTGGATGGAAAAATTACCGGAAGCGAGGTCATGGCCAAGATCTATCAGGCGCTGTCGCTGCTTCGAGGGCACAATGCTCCCGTCGCCTGGGTCGTGGTCTACACGCCGATCGGACGGGACGAACAAGACCCTCGGCTCCCCATTCTGTCCGCTTTCGTCGCCGAGATGGATAAAGTGATCGACGGCGCACTATCCAGCGCGGCAACGCCATGACGGCCATCGATCCGCGTCCCTGCATCGCGCATGTCGTCTATCGCTTCGACGTGGGAGGCCTCGAGAACGGCGTCGTGAATCTCGTCAATCGCCTGCCGCCGGAAAGCTACCGGCATGTGATCGTCGCCCTGACCGACGTCACGGATTTCCGTTACCGGGTCGTTCGCGACGACGTGCGTTTCATCGAATTGCGCAAATCGCCGGGGCACGGCTATCGCCTGTTTCCCAGACTCTACCGGCTGTTCCGCGAAGTCGCCCCCGACATCGTTCACACGCGCAATCTCGCGGCGCTGGAAGCTACCGTTCCCGCGCTTGCAGCGGGAGTAGCGATCCGCATTCACGGAGAGCACGGCCGCGACGTCGGCGATCTCGACGGCACGAATCGGCGTTATCGCCTCGTGCGCCGACTCTACCGGCCGTTCGTGACGAAGTACGTCGCACTGTCGAAGGATCTCGAGCGTTACCTTGCGGGACCCATCGGGGTGCCGCCTTCGAGAATCGATCAGATTTACAATGGCGTCGACACGGAATCCTTCAGCCCCGCGCATCATACGAGGCTGCCGATCGAAGGGTGTCCATTCGACAGGTCGCGGCACTTCCTGGTGGGAACGGTAGGTCGCATGCAAGCCGTGAAGAATCCGGTCGCGCTTGCGCGGGCGTTCGCACGGGCGGTGAAAAGCCGCGCGCGCGGCAACAATCTGCGTCTGGTCATGGTCGGCGACGGTCCGCAGCGCGGTGAAGTCGAAGCGGTGCTCGCGGACGCAGGGTTGCGCGATATGGCCTGGTTGCCCGGCGAGCGGTCCGACATACCTGCCATCATGCGCGCCCTCAATTGCTTCGTCCTACCGTCGCTCGCCGAGGGCATCTCCAACACGGTGCTCGAGGCCATGGCGAGCGGTGTTCCCGTGATAGCGACGCGAGTCGGTGGGAATCCCGAGCTGGTGGACGACGAATCGACCGGGCGCCTCGTTTCTTCGCAGAGCGACGACGCTCTGACGGCCGCGATCCTGCGCTATTTCGACGATCCGGCAGCCGCGCGCAGGCATGGCGGCGCGGCGCGCAGCGCCGTCGTGCGGCGTTTCAGTCTTGATCGAATGGTGCAGGACTATCGCGCACTCTACGACACGACACGCAAGCATCAGCTCTCCTCGGCTGCGCGCGCCGACGCGTCGGTTTAAGCAAACGCGCTAACAAGGATATCAACGCATGTGCGGCATCGTAGGGATCTTCGAGACGCGTGGACGAGGCGACGTATCGCGGCCCAAGCTCGCGCGGATGAACAATCGGCAGCGGCATCGCGGACCGGACGACGAGGGCTATCTCATCGAGCCCGGCATCGGACTAGGACACCGCCGGCTGTCGATCATCGACCTCAGCACGGGCCACCAGCCTTTGTACAACGAGGATGGCAGCGTCGGCGTCGTCTTCAATGGCGAAATCTACAACTATCAGGAGCTCATCCCGGAACTCACGCGCCTCGGGCACGTCTTCCGCACGCGCAGCGACACGGAAGTCATCGTGCATGCATGGGAGGCGTGGGGAGAGTCGTGCGTCAATCGCTTCCGTGGAATGTTTGCGTTCGCGTTGTGGGACCGCAAACAGGAGACGCTCTTCCTGGCGCGTGACCGGCTCGGCGTCAAGCCGATGTTCTACGCCTGGCTGCCCGGCGGCACGCTCATCTTCGGCTCCGAGCTCAAGGCGCTGGTGGAGCATGGCGGGTGGTCGACGGAGCTTGATCCGCGCGCGATCGAGGACTACTTCGCTCTGGGCTACATCCCGGAGCCGCGCACGATCTATTCGCAGGTTGCAAAGCTTCCTCCGGCGCACACGCTTGTCGTAACGCGTGGCGCGGCCCAGCCGTCCCCTCGCGAATACTGGGATGTGCGCTTCACGCTCGACAGCCGACTCACCGAGCGCGAAGCGCAGGAGGAGCTCATCGTGCGCCTGCGGGAGTCCGTGCGCCTGCGCATGATCTCCGATGTTCCGCTCGGTGCCTTTCTTTCCGGTGGCGTAGATTCGAGCGCAGTCGTCTCGGTGATGGCGGGCCTGTCGCAGGCTCCCGTCAACACGTGCTCGATCCGGTTCACCGATGGCGCTTACGACGAGTCGGCGTGGGCGCAGCAGGTTGCGTCGCGGTACGGCACGCGCCATTTCGTCGAAGATGTCGAAAGCGACGATTTCGACCTGATCGACGAGCTTGCGCGGCTCTACGACGAGCCGTATGCGGACAGCTCCGCCATACCGACCTACCGCGTGTGCCAGCTCGCCCGCCGGCACGTGACGGTCGCGTTATCGGGAGACGGTGGCGACGAGGGATTTGGCGGCTACCGCCGCTACCGGCTGCACGCGGCGGAAGAGCGTCTGCGTTCGACGATGTCCGCTTCGCTGCGCAGGCCCTTGTTCGGGTTGCTCGGGCGCGCCTACCCGAAGGCGGATTGGGCGCCCAGGGTCTTCCGTGCCAAGTCGACGTTCCAGGCGCTCGCACGCGAATCGGTCGGCGCGTACTTCCATAGCGTGTCGATCTTCCGCGACGACATGCGCAGGCAGCTCTACAGTCCTGCGCTGAAGGCGAGCCTTAACGGCTACGACGCGAGCGACACGTTCCGCCAGCACGCGCAACGCGCGGACGTCGACGATCCACTGGCGCTCGTTCAGTACCTCGACATGAAGACCTACCTCGTCGGCGACATCAATACCAAGGTCGACCGCGCGAGCATGGCTCATTCGCTCGAGGTGCGCGAGCCGCTGATGGATCATCCGCTGCTCGAATGGCTGGGCACGCTGCCTTCGTCGTTCAAGGTTCGCGGAGGAGAGGGCAAGGCACTTCTCAAGGACGCCATGAAGCCGTACCTTCCTGCCGAGCTCATGCACCGTCCGAAGCAGGGGTTCGCGGTTCCTCTCGCACGGTGGTTTCGTGGGCCGCTCAAGGATCGGATGCGCAACGCGATCCTCGGCGAGCGATTGCAAGCGACCGGGCTCTTCGATCGCCGCTACCTGACGCATCTGGTCGAGCACCACGCGTCCGGGGCACGCGACTACAGCGCACCGCTCTGGACGCTGTTAATGTTCGACGCGTTCCTCGGCAATGTCGTGCAAGCCGACCCGTCACGAGAGCCGGAGCAAGCGGTTGGATGACGAACTTGCGCATCCTGCATGTCCTCGATCACTCGTTGCCGCTGCAGAGCGGCTATACGTTTCGCACGAGGGAGATCCTTCGCGAGCAGCACAACCTGGGCTGGGAGACATTTCACGTCACGAGTCCCAAGCACACTGCGCCGAGCGCCGCGCAAGAGCGGGTGGACGGCCTCGACTTCTACCGCTCCTCGGCGTCGTCCGCGGCGTGGACGCGGATGCCCGTGCTGCACGAAATGGCATTGATGCAGGCGACCGCCCGACGCATACGTGACGTCGCGCGCGTCGCGCAACCGCACATCCTCCACGTTCATTCTCCCGTGCTGAACGCCTTGCCCGCATTGCGCGTCGCCCGCGCACTCGGAATTCCCATGGTCTACGAGGTGCGCGCCTTCTGGGAAGACGCGGCAGTCGATCACGGCACGAGCCGCGAGTGGGGCGCACGATACCGCGCGACCCGGGCACTCGAGACGTACGCAATGCGTCGTGCCGATCACGTGACGACCATATGCGACGGGCTCAAGTCCGATATCTTGCAACGCGGTGTCCCCGAAGCAGGCGTCACCGTGATCCCAAATGCGGTGAACGTGGCGAGCTTCGCGTACGATGTGCCGTCGGATGTTGCTCTCCGCCACGAGCTCGGCCTCGACGACGCCTTCGTTGTGGGCTTCGTGGGCTCCTTCTACGCATACGAGGGACTCGACCTCCTGCTGGAGGCATTGCCACTCGTGTTGCGCGAAGTGCCGCATGCGCGTGTCCTGCTCGTGGGCGGCGGCCCGGAGGAGAAGGCGCTCAAGGCAATGGCGAGGACCCTCGGCATCGCCGATAAAGTGATTTTCACGGGACGGGTGCCTCACGCGGAGGTGCAACGCCACTACAGCATCGTCGACGTCCTGGCGTATCCGCGGCGTCCAATGCGGCTGACCGAACTGGTCACTCCCTTGAAGCCGCTCGAGGCGATGGCACAGGGCCGGCTGCTCGTCGCATCCGACGTGGGCGGCCACCGCGAGCTCATACGCGACGGCGAAACGGGCATTCTCTTCCGGGCCGGTGACGCCGCTGCCCTGGCGGCTGCGATAGCCCGGCTGTTCTCCGAACCGGAGCGTTGGCCCGTACTGCGCGAGCACGGGCGGCGGTTTGTCGAGAACGAGCGAAGTTGGGCGTCCAGCGTCGCTCGGTACCGTGGCGTGTACGATAGTCTTCCGGGACGGACGGCGCGATGCTTCGGGGCTTGAGGCTTGCATTGGTCGGGCCGCTGCCGCCGCCCTCGGGCGGCATGGCGAACCAGACGCGCCAGCTCGGCGAGCTCCTCGCCGAAGAGGGCGTGCAGGTGACCATCGTTCAGGTCAATTCTCCATACCCGGGCAAACTTGTCGGGCGTGTTCCCGTTCTGCGTGCGGTCGTTCGGCTGTTCCCTTATGTCGTGCGGCTGTTCCGCGTCATCGGCAAGTCCGACGTCGTTCACATCATGGCGAATTCCGGATGGTCGTGGCACTTCTTCGCGGCGCCCGCAATCCTCGTTGCCCGATGGCGCGGCGTGCCTTCGGTAGTGAATTACCGAGGAGGTGAAGCGGCGACATTCCTTGCCGATTCCCACGCGTTGGTGCGCTTCATTCTGCGTGGGTCGAGTGCACTCGTCGTTCCCTCGCGGTACTTGCACGGCGTTTTCTCGAAGCATCGGATCGAGAGCGACGTCGTGCCCAACATCATCGACCTCAATCGCTTCCGGCCGCGCACCGAGCCGCGCTCCCGGAACGAGCTCCACCTCCTCGTGCCGCGCAATCTGGAGCCGATCTACGACGTCGACTCCGCGCTGCGCGCCTTGCAGATCGTACGCAGAACGCTGCCGCAGGTGCGCATGACCGTCGCAGGTTCCGGCCCGGAGCGGGAGCGACTGGAACAGCTCGCGAACGATCTCGGTGTCGCCGAGGCCACTGAGTTCTGCGGTCGCGTGGACCGCGACGTCATGGCCTCGCTGTATCGCGATGCCGATGTCGTGATCAATCCGAGCCTTGTCGACAATATGCCGAATTCCGTGCTGGAAGCGCTCGCGAGCGGCGTTCCCGTCGTCAGCACGAACGTCGGCGGCGTCCCCTACATCGTGCGGGACGGTGTGACTGCGCTGCTCGTACCACCGCGCGCGCCTGCGGAGCTTGCCGCTGCCTTACGTCGCGTTCTCGAGGACGCGACCCTCGCGGCCGAGCTCTGCCAGAACGGCCTGCGAGACGTGCGGCAGTACGCGTGGTCGCAGGTTCGGGACCAGTGGGCACGCGTCTACCAGTTGGCGCTCGCCGGATCGCGCATCGCCATGGAAACGGCATGAGCCCAAAGGGCCGCCTCCAGGACGAACCAGTACTGAAGCGCGTCGCGCTTAAGTTAGCCCAATGAACGCGACGACGCGTTCCGGCGACCTTTACACGCGCCTCGTGTCCGGACTCCTGTTTCCGCTGCAGGAGCGCCTGAAGCGACATGCCACGGTCGGAATCCGCCGTGGCCTGGAACAGTCGCAATGGTGGTCGCCGCAGGCCATTGCCGAGCTGCAGCTTCGCCGACTGCGGGCGCTGCTGGTCGAAGCGGGCGCGCATACCTCGTATTACGGGGAGCTCTTTCGCAACGCGGGCTTCGATCCGGCACGCGTGAACTCCTGCGCCGACCTCGCACGGCTGCCCTTTCTCACGAAGACCGACATCCGTGCCCGCACCGAGGACATGAAGTCACGCCGCGGCATGCAACTGCAGCGCAGCAACACGGGCGGCTCGAGTGGCGAGCCACTCGTGTTCTACCTCGACGCCGAGCGCGTCGGACACGATGTGGCGGCCAAGTGGCGCGCGACGCGCTGGTTCGGCGTGGATATCGGGGATCCGGAGATCGTGGTGTGGGGTTCGCCCATCGAGCTCGGCGCACAGGACAGGGTCCGGGGATTGCGCGATTTTGTGCTTCGTACGGCACTGCTGCCGGCGTTCGACATGTCGCAAACGCGACTGGACGATTACGTCCGGCAGATTCGTAAGCGGCGTCCGCGAATGCTGTTCGGCTACCCATCCGCGCTCGCGCACATCGCACGGCACGCGCAGGCGAGGAACGTTAGGCTCGACGACATCGGAATCAAAGTCGCCTTCGTGACGTCCGAACGTCTTTACGACGACCAAAGGACGACCATCGAACAGGTCTTCGGCTGCCGGGTGGCCAACGGGTATGGCGGACGCGACGCCGGATTCATCGCCCACGAATGTCCCGAGGGCAGGATGCACGTCACCGCCGAGGACATCGTCCTCGAACTTGTCGACGAAGCCGGCAACTGCGTCGCTCCCGGTAAATCGGGCGAGATCGTGGTGACCCACCTAGCATCGCGCGCATTTCCGTTCATTCGCTATCGCACCGGAGATTTCGGGGTCCTGGCGGAAGAGCCTTGCCGCTGCGGGCGCGGGCTGCCCGTGCTGGAGCAGATCCTCGGGCGCAGCACCGACTTCGTGGTGGCGTCGGATGGCACGGTCCTGCACGGCCTCGCGTTGATTTATGTCGTTCGCGATCTGCCGGGGATCGCATCGTTTCGGATCGTGCAGGAAACTCGCGAGCTCACACGGGTCGAGCTCGTGCCCGGCCCCGAGTTCGATCCCGAGGTGAAGATAGCGATCCGCGATGGAATGCGCAGGCGATTGGGTGCGGACGTCGAAGTTCGAGTCGAGGAATTGGCAGTCCTGCCACGCGAACGCTCGGGCAAGCACCGGTACGTCGTGAGCAAAGTCGCGGCATAGGCGACGGCGATGCGCGACGTACTCATTCTCGCGATACTTGCAGTGTGCGCCGCAGCGGCGCTCTTCCATCCATGGATCGGGATCATGGGCTGGACAGTCGTCAGCATTATGAATCCGCATCGCTATTCGTGGGCGGCATCCGATTTGCCCGTTGCCGCAGCCATCGTGGTCGCAACGGTGGTAGGCATGGTCCTTACGCGGGATCGCGTGCGCTTCTTCGTCTCGCCGGTCATGGTCGTTCTCGTCCTGTTTGCGGCGTGGATGTGCGTCACTTTGCCGGCTTCGATCTACCCATCGTCCAGCTATGTGATGTGGAAGCAGGTGATGAAGATCGATTTCATGATCGTCATCGCCGCGATGGTGCTGACGACGCGCAAGCACATCATGGCGCTCGCCTGGGTGCTCGTATGTTCCGTTGGAATCTACGGCGTGAAAGGTGGCATCTTCACGATCGTCACGGGCGGCGCCCACAGGGTGTGGGGTCCGCCGGATAGCTTCATCGAAGGCAACAACGAGCTCGCCTTGGCGCTCGTGATGACGATTCCGCTCATGCGGTTCCTCCAGCTGCAAGTGAAGGCGGCTCTCGTGCGTCACGCGCTGACGCTGGCGATGCTGCTGTCCGCTGTTGCTGCGCTCGGCACGCATTCGCGCGGAGCGTTGCTTGCCATCGTTGCCATGGCGGTCGTGTTTTGGACGCGGTCGCGGCACAAGCTCGTGTCCGGAGTTGCACTGGTGCTGGTCAGCGCCTCGTTGTTAGCGTTCATGCCCGGCGAATGGGGGGATCGCATGCGCTCGATCTCCAACTACGAGCAGGATGAGTCGGCGCTTGGGCGCATCAATGCATGGTGGATGGCGTGGAACCTCGCCTTGGACAGGCCTCTCGGTGGCGGATTCGACATCTACTCGCCGCAGGTATTCGCCCGGTATGCGCCAGTCCCGGACGACGTCCATGCCGCCCACAGCATTTACTTCCAGGTGCTGGGCGAGCACGGATTCGTGGGCCTTGCCTTGTTCCTGTTGCTCGGGATCATGGCATGGCGGACCGCCGGATATCTGCGACGGACGGGACCACTGCGGCCGACAACGCAATGGACCGCAGATCTCGGGGCGATGACCCAGGCGAGTCTTGCCGGATATGCGGTAGGCGGCGCCTTCTTGAGTCTCGCGTACTTCGACCTGTCCTACAACTTTATGCTGCTCGTCGTCCTCGCGCGACAGTGGGTCGTGGAGAAAGGCTGGGAGAGCGAATCGGCCGTGGTTCCACCGCAGGGCGCTACTCGTCCGGCCTCGCGACCACTTTCGACATGAACGCCCTGGTGCCGGCCTTTCGCCATCTTTCGCCTGCGGGACCGAAGGCAAGATTGTCCATCCTCGCCTTTCACCGCGTGTTGAGGGAAAGCGACCCGCTGTTTCCCGAGGTGCCGGACACGCGTCGCTTTGCTCGAGTCCTGACTTGGCTCAAGGGATGGTGCAACGTACTGCCGCTCGACAAGGCCGTTGAACGCTTGTCGCGCGGCCAGTTGCCGGAACGCGCGGCGGCCATCACGTTCGATGATGGGTATGCCGACAACTACACGGAGGCGCTGCCGGTCCTGCGTGAGCATGGAATGTCCGCCACGTTCTTCGTCGCCACGGGGTTTCTGGACGGCGGACGGATGTGGAACGACACCATCATCGAGGCGATACGCCGGACCCATCACGATACCGTCGATCTGTCGAGGATCGGACTGCCGAGGCTTCCCATCGCGTCGCTCACCGAGCGGCGCGCAGCGATCGAGCAATGCATCAACGCGCTCAAGTACCGGCCACTGTCTCAGCGCGTCGCCGATGCCGAGCAGGTCGCCGTGGCCGCGCAGGTGACCCCGCCCGACGATCTCATGATGAAGTCGGCGGATGTCCAGGCGTTGCACCGCGACGGGATGCAGATCGGTGCCCATACCGTCTCGCATCCGATTCTTACGCGACTCACCACCGACGACGCGCGCAGAGAGATCGCGGGGAGTCGAGCGACATTGGAAGAATTGCTGGATGCGCCCGTAGAATGTTTCGCGTATCCCAACGGCAAGGCGGGTGACGATTACGCGGACGAGCACGTGGCGCTGATACGCGACATCGGATTCGCGTACGGACTGTCGACCAACCCCGGCGCGGCCGGAATGGGGTCCGATCTCATGCAACTGCCGAGGTTCACGCCCTGGGATCGGACTTCGTTGCGATTCGGGGCACGGCTTCTCGCGAACCTGGCGCGAGCGCGTCGACGCTCGCCTAGCGACCGGGCCACGGGCGAAAGGACTCAACTTTGAAAAGACGCCGATTCGTGGGTGGACTGGCGGCCGGAAACCTCCTTGCGACGCCGCTTGCAGCGTGGGCCCAGGCGCTGCCGAAAGGCAAGGGTGCGGCCACGGCGGCTCCCCAGGCCAGAGCATCGCCGTCGACGCTCGCAGCGAACACGGCGCGCAACATTGGTCCTTACGCGTCGACCGAGGTTGGCGCCCCGAACATCACGGACTTTTCGGGCATCACATACGATCCCGTAGGCAAGAGGATGTGCCTGTTCGGCGGCGGACATGGTCCGTCGCAGGAAACGGACATCCGAGTTCTGGATTTGCAGACGATGCAGTGGTCGTCGCTGTATCCGACCACTCCGCGCAAGGAAATGACCATCGCCAACGGCGACAGCGACCTCGGTCGCTGGATCTCGACCAACCAGCCATACGCGCGTCACACGTATAACAACATGTTGGTTGCAGGGCGCCGCTTCTACCTGTTTACACCGTACGGGCAGGCGGACCACCTGGACGGGCCCAACGTGCCGTACGGCGGCCGCGTCTGCTGGTACGACTTCGACACCGGGGCTTGGAGCTACAGCCGGTATTCGAACGAGCAAACGCCTTGGGCGTACTATGCGGCGGCCGTGCTCGATCCAGTCACGGGTTGGGTCGTGATCGCCGGCCTCAACCGGCAAGCGGGGGCTGGAAATATCTGGCTCTACGACACGGGGACCGACACGTTCCAGACGGGGCCGGCTTTTCCGGGTGAGATCGGCCAGCCGCACGACATCGTCTACTTTCCGCCGGACGACACCTTCTATGTGTTCAGGCCGGACGGGCGTGTGTGGCGCATGACGATCGGCCGCCCGAACGTCATGCTGTCAAGCGTCATCGCCCTAAATGTCACCGGCACTCCGCCCGCCGCCAGCAGCCGCTGCGGGTTCGCCTACGACAGCATCAACAAGAGGATCGGCGGTAACGTCACCAACGGTACTTTCTACACGTTCGATCCGGCGACTCTTGCCTGGACGTCGTCGACGATGCGCGTGGAGGCGGGATCGGTTGGATCCCCGAACCAGGCGTTTCATTGCCTCGACTTCGACGCGGCCAGTGGTTGTTACGTTTTCCTCGGTGAGGTTAGCGCGCCGGCCACTTGGTTGTATCGACCGGCCAGCACGCCGCTGGGCGGCGCGTCGACGACTTCGCCTGTGGGAGATTTGACCGTGACGCTCGACTTCGGCGCTGGCAAAGTCGCGGTGTTCGCCGGAGCCGAGGCGGTCAATCAGGGAGACTTCGTTGGCGAGTTCGTGCGCCAGAAGAGCTATCTCGCCAAGAATCCCGCCTTCCCCGATTGGCGCGTATATTTTCGTGTCGATGCCGATCCCACCGGAAAGAGGATCGTGGGCACCGGCGAGCGTGACGAGGTCATCGTCGAATACGGACGAGCCGGCGCCGGCGTTCCCACACACGTCACCTCGCCTTATACGGCGATCGTCGCGAAAGGAGGGGCGGCGGTCGCGACCTATACGGTGCCGACGCACTGGTGGTACGGGCGCTGGCGGTACCAATCGTCTGCGCGTGCCGTCGTGCGGACCCCGGCAACGCTTATCGCGCGCGGATGGATACCGCATTTCGGTCCCTCCGGATTGTTCGGACTCGGCCCGAATGCGACGGCGGTCTCGTGGGCAGGACCAATGAGCGCACCCGCCGGTTTTTCGAACACGATGGGCGCTGGCGGCGACAACGTGCAGATTGGTTTTCTGACGGAGTATGCGGCGGATTACGTCATCAATCAGTCTCCACCGTCACTGACCTCGTTGCGAACGGAGGGCGAGTGGTGCGGCAACTGGTGCACCCACATCCGGGATGACACGACGGGGGCCGTGCTCGACGTACGCAACAACAAGCTTCGCTACAAAGCGGACGGCGGCACTGTCAACAACGCGCCGGGCGTCGATCCCGTCTCTGCTCCGAGCTTCGTGGCTCTCGATGCCTCGCACTACTACCCGTGCGCGAATCTCCCCTGGCTCCTGACCGAGGATCCGTTTTTCCTCGAGGAAATGCAGTTCGGATGCAACTGGCAGGTACTCGTCAACCAATACCATCGGTCGGTGCAAGGACTGCAGGGGCTCGTTTACCCCGGCGAGACGCGCAGCTTTGCATGGGGATTGCGCGACATGTTCCTGCTCGCCGCGACTTGCCCCGTCCTGGTTCCGCAATGGCTGCGCCCCAGGAGCTACTGGCGGGCTTGCGTCGACGACAATCGCGTTTATGCCGAGAAGTTTCAGAAGTCGCCTGCGCGGATCCACGCGCTCTTCAAGACGTGGACTCGGACCGACGCGGATCCCGCGTGGCAATCGTCGTGGCTCAACGCCGTGACGGGAATCGCCGTAGGGCAGGGGTTCACCAACTGGCTGCCGATCTTTCAATGGGGCGTCGACAAGCACATCCAGCAGACCAACGGGACCTCGGGTTGGCCACGACAATGGCCCGTGCCCTATTACTCGATCCCTAACAAGGCGGCTGTCTGGGGAACGCCGACCCTGGCATTCCCCACGACCGCCACCGATGCGACAACATGCACTAGCTGGGCCGACTACTGGGCGTATTACAAGTCGGGCTCGCCGGACGCGGCGGGCAACCGCCATACGGACGCCAACGGCCTCACAATCACCGATGCCGGTTGGGACGGTCATACCATCATGCAGGCGCAGTCAGGTCCCTCGTTCTTCCTCCACCTGCGCGCGGTCCTCGCAGTCGCCGTGAGTCGCAACGTACCCGGCGCACAGGCCTGCTACGACTACATCCAGGGCGAACTCACGAACGAGGTGATGCCGCGATTCAAGGCCAGGGGGCAAGCCCGCTTCTCGATCGATCCCACGGCGGTCGCGGTGCCCGCGCGATCGGCGAACGTCCAGGGACTTTGGTGGAACGATCCTCCGGGCTCCGAATCCGGATGGGGCATAAATCTCGCCCAGCAGGGCGACATCGTGTTTGCGACCTGGTTCACGTATGACGCCCTGGGCAAGCCGTGGTGGCTTTCGATGACGGCCAGCAAGCACTCGGACAACGTGTACGAAGGCGATCTTTTCGCCACGCGCGGACCCGCCTTCGACTCGATTCCCTTCGATCCGGCGCTCGTATCGAGGACCGTCGTAGGCGCCGGCGCGCTGGTGTTCGACGACGCGGAGTCAGGGACGTTCTCTTACAGCGTGAACGGTATCGCGCAGACCAAGCCGATCGCACGCACCATCTTTGCCGACCCGATTCCCGAGTGCGCCTCGCGCCCCGACGACTCTGCGTTGGTCACGGAAAACTATCAGGACATATGGTGGGCGGATCCTGCGGGATCCGAATCGGGGTGGGGCATGAACATCGTTCACCAGGGCGATACGATCTTCGCGACGTGGTTCACGTACGACGTCGACGGGTCGCCGCTGTGGCTGTCCACGTCCGCGCAGAAGGTCGACGAGGGCGTGTATGCCGGCCAATTGCTGCGAACGACCGGTCCCGCATACAGCGCGACACCCTTCGACCCTGCGCTCGTCGTCAGAACACCGGTGGGCGATGCCACGCTGCGTTTCCATAACTCCAGCGCGGCTTTCTTCGAGTACACAATAGGCGAGGTCATGCAGAGCAAGCGGATGACGCGATTCGTGTTCCAGGCCCCTGGTAACGCTTGCCAGTAACGAAGTCGCCACCCTTCATGTTGTGGGTACAGCAGATGGACGAGGGAAGTAAGGATGATGGTTAGCTGCGTGCGGCCAACGACGAGGGCGGCGCGAGATGAGGGCTGAGATAAGCAAGGCGCTTGCGTTGCTGGCAAGGGTGAAAAATCCCGTGCCGGCCGTGCTGGATCGCATGGGAATCCAGCGCGAACCGTACGTTCTTCGCCTTCGCGACGGAACAAAGGTGGAACTGCGACCTCGCGTCGGCGACTTCTTCGGGATGTACGAAATACTGCTGCGGAACGATTACCTGGCGGGCGGGCAGCGCATTGATAAGGGCGCAACTGTCATCGACGTCGGCGCAAATATAGGATGCTTCACCCTGCTTGCAGCCAAAATTGTAGGGCCGAGCGGACGTGTTATTGCCCTCGAGCCCGAACCTTCGACGTTCGCGCAGCTTTTGCGCAATATCAAATTGAACGGCGTCACGAACGTGGTGCCCATGCAATTGGCGGTGGGTGCACGACGTGGCTGCGTGACTCTGCATGCAGCTCCGAATGCACTGTTCACCTCGCTTTTCACGTCAGTTAACGGCCGTGACATTGCTGGAGTCGATCATGCCGTGGAGATGACGACGATTGAGGCGATCATGGATGCGAACGGAATATCTCGTTGCGACTACTTGAAACTCGACTGCGAGGGCGCCGAGCACGAGATCATCGCGAGCATGCCGGAGGCAACAGCAAGGCGTATCGCGCAGATAACGCTGGAGGTGCACAAGATTGCAGGGCACAGCGGTGCGACGTTGCAAACCAACCTCGAGACGCTCGGATATCACCGGATTGGCACATCGATACTGCCGTATTATTCGCGCGGGTAGTGCGTGACGACAGTTTGCGACCACACGCGCTTGATTCGGCTCTGTCGCGCGTCAGTAGCGAGTCGCAGCCTTTCGATGCGCTTTTGGAGAGACTGGCTCCGGTGCGCACTGCGTGCGCAACATGGAAACACTCCGTGAGATCGGTAACCCGGTGTAAATCGAGGTCGCGCGGGCACGCGACAGTGTGGAGGCGTCCTTGCGCTCTGCTGCGGTCACCGAATGGCTAGCCAGACTACCCGCGAGCGACTGAGCTTCGGGGTCATGAAGCGCGTCGCGCTGTCCGCCGTGGCTGCCAACGTCCCGGTGCCCGAGAACGCGGTTACGCGCTATGTCGAGCTTTCGCACATGAAGCGGTTGCTCGATCGGCTGCGCATCAACTGCGTATTCGACGTTGGCGCCAACCGCGGTCAGTTCGCCATGGAGCTGCGGCGCATCGGCTTCCGGGGCCGTATCGTGTCGTTCGAGCCCGTGCAGAGCGAATTCGACGCGCTCGCGCGCACATTCGCCCGCGATGCGGCGTGGAAGGGCCTGCCGATCGCGCTCGGCAGTGCGAACGGCACGGCGACAATGAACGTGATCCCGAGCCAGACGGTCATGAGCTCACTCCTGCAGCCGAGCGGGCCGTGGCCCAATGTCGAGACGCAGACCGTCAGCGTAAAGCGCCTCGACGACGTTGCGGTGGACCTTCTCGCAGGCCTGGCCGACCCTCGTGTGATGCTAAAAATGGACACCCAGGGCTTCGATCTCGAGGTGTTTGCGGGCGCCCAAGGCTGCCTCGCAAGCGTATGTGCGCTGCAATCGGAAATCTCGGTCGTGCCGGCGTACAAGGGCATGCCCCACTATCTCGACGCCTTGCGAATATATGGCAACGCAGGCTTCCACCTCGTTAACCTCGCAGTCGTGGCACGGACCGACGAGGGCGCGCTGCAGGAGCTTAACTGCCTCATGTCACGGTGACCGGGCCCGGTCACTTGCAGCGCGCATTCGTTGGAGCGCCAGACGATCGAACCACCACCATTTCACGTTCCGTCGCGGCGAAAAACCATCGATCCAATCAGGATAGGTATCCGAAAGCTTTCGCGGCAACCCGGCAGGCCCGGTGGAGCGCATGATCGACGTGATCACCTTGTTCTGGAAATATCGCACGCTGTAGTTGATCATCCTTCGATATTGAAGAGTCAAGCTTGCCGGCGAAACCAGGCGCACTGGTTCGCACAGAAATCCCGCATCCGTGCACGGCACGACCCGTGCATCCTGCCAATCGCTTTCACCAGCCAGATCGGTCTTTGCGAGCGCGCCAACCAGGCTATCCTCGCCGATGAGATCGTCTGGCAGCCGTATCTGTCCGGACCGCATCCTTTCGACGAATTCACCGCGTAGCGCGTACAAGTCGCCGAACATTCCGTGAGTCCGCATCATTTCGCGACGGTAGGCTTCCATGAGACGTCCGTTGCACGGCATTCCCGCGGCGGCGTTGGCCTGCGGCCTGTCCGCAAGCATCCTGACGAGGGCAGCCAGCGACCCGTGCTCAACCTCCGCGTCGCCGTCGACAAAAATCCACGCTCGCGCCGGCCCGAGGCCACTGTCGAAGACGAATCGATTCCAGCTGCGAGCCTTGCCGCCCTCCGGCCAGTCATGCACGTTGACGCGCCCGCCGCCAGCGTGGCGCGCAATCTCGGCGGTGCGATCCCGCGAGCCGTTGACGATTACGTGGATTTCGAAGTCGGGATCGTCGAGTGGCAGACTTGCCAGGCAAGCGCCGATACGATGTTCTTCGTTGTGGGCTAACACGCCCACGATCACTCTGGGCGGGCCGGATTTGGTAGCAGTCATCAATGGGCTCGCACTTTCGCAGGGCGACACGACGCACGCGAGCAGCGGTTTGTCCATTCGGAGCGATCGCTCTGGGAATCAAGTACCCGCGCTGGAGGCCCGAGCCGTTTCATTGGCAGGTCCTCGCGGACTACTCACCTCCGCGCTTCTTTTTCGACCCGCGCATAGAGGATCGGAGCTGCGTGGTTGACATCGCGCATGCTCTCGACCTCGACCGAGGAGAAAAATCTTCCGAGAAAGCTACGCAGTGATTTGGCGTCGTAGGAGATGACATGTTCCTTCTCGTCTATCGGCCCCAGGCAATTGTCCGGCACGAAAATAAACGCCCGTCCGCCGGGCTTCAGAACGCGTCTCATCTCTTTGACGAAGAGCCGCCGGCGGATAACGTGTTCCAGTACCTGAGAGGCAACTACAACGTCGAATGAATCGTCGGGCAGCGGGATGCGCGGGAGGTCGCCCCGATGCATTTGGATGCCTTCTCCGCGCAAGCGCTGCACCGCGTAGTCGGATATGTCGAGGCCGTGGAGGTGCTGATAGCCGGCGCTCTTGAGCGTTCGTAGCATGTGCCCATCACCGCATCCGACGTCGAGGATCGTGTCCGTAGGCTTCGTCAGCGACGCAATCAGCGCGTTTTTTGTCGGCCAATGTCGGACGGGGTCATTCCATGTCTCCGCCAGGCGCGCGTCCCAGTGCTCAGGGCTGTTCGCCCTGAACCCTGCATTGACGGCGAAGTGGTAGAGCAGCGGGACGTTCTTCGACAGGAAATACTTCACCCGCCACGGAATCAAAGTCATCGTTCTCGTTTCCGATTCACGCGGTCGGTGACGCTATCTTCGAAAAAGATCCAGCGCTTCGCGCAGTCCCTTCCGATTGACGGCCAGCGTAGCGATCGCATAGCCGAGCACGCCAGTGAAGATCAAAATCGTCAGCACCAACGACGAAGGCAGACCGGGCGGAAGTGCCATCCGTATCGCAGCCACGCATCCGTACATTACGATTGCGGCCGATGCAGGAAACGCCACAGCTGCAAATACGTCCGCCAGCTTCAAGCCCACCAATGGCAGCATCCGGTGCAGGTTGATGACGAAAACCAGCGGGAAGCCGATCAGCCAGGCCAAGCTCAAGCCGAACAGGCTCCAATATGTCCCCGCCCAGAATAACACGGGCATGATCATCGCCGCGGACAACAGGTTCATGAGCACGACGTTTGCACGTCCGATTCCCTGGAATGCCGTATTCAGGAAAGGGCTGAGGATCGTGATCGGCATGACCAGAGGCAGCAATTGCATGGGAACCACCGCGGCGCCCCACGCCGGTCCCAGCAATACTGCGACAAACTCGGCCGCAACGCTCGAGATTCCCCAGAGCACCGGGAACGAGAGAAAGCTCAGCATGCGAAGGCCCTTGAGAATATGGAGGGGAACGGTCTCCGGCTTTTGGCTGGCCTCGGCGAACGCGGGAAATGCGATCTGATTGACGACAGCGGAGATTCTCTGCACCGGCAGCGAGGCGAGATGGAGTGCCACCGAATAGAAGCCCAGGAGATCCTTGCCGAGCAGTCTGCCGCCGATGAGGATGTCGGCCTGCGAGTAAATGAAATACAGCACGCGTGACGCGGTCAGCTGCCCCCCGACAACGATCAATCCGCGCATGCCCCTGAGCGAGAACAACGGCCATTTGAGGAATGGTTGGACCACGTTGAGCGCTACGGCACTGACAGCCACCGCGACCAGGTTGCCTACGACGAGCGCCCACACTCCATAGCCGGACCGGGCGAGCACGAGCGATGTAAGGCTCGCACACACGGCGCTTCCAAGGCCGATCATCGATTGGCCTTTGAATGAAAGTCTGCGGCTGAGTAGCGCCGTGGGGATCACCGCGAAGATCATCAACACGAACTGCAGCGAGAGTACGCGGATGATGGGCACCAGGCGATCTTCCGCGAAGAGATACGCAATTGCAGGGGCGGCCGCGAATTGCAACGCAAAGAGCCCGGCGTCGATCACGATCACGGCGCCGAAGATGCGCCGCAACGTTAGGTCGTCCACCTCCGGCGCCTGTATCAGCGCCGCTCCGAGCCCGGCTTCCGCGATCAGGTTGAGGAGTCCCATGAATACCGTGGACATGGCCAACAAGCCATAGTCGGCGGGAGTCAGTAACCGAATCACAACGATTGTGATGGCCCACGTAAGAACCTGGCTGAGCAAGCGTGTCCCGCCGACCCAGAACAGTCCGGATAAGACCTTCGACCGGAGATTCATGTTGGCGTGCTGCGTCGCGGCGCGATCAGGGGCGTGCCGCGTCTTAACGATGAGGCGCCGACAACGGTTCACTGCCGTTTTCGCAGTGTGACGCATCGAAGGAACAACTCACGCGAGATTCGCACATGGCGCGATCAGTCTCTGCACGCGCTGCGCGGCCTGCCACTGCCCCAACATCATCATTATCCACACCATCTCGCCATAGTAACCAGGCGCCTGCGGCAGCAGGTCCTTGGCCAGCCGGTCGAGGAAGTCACGGCGCACGATGCCGCCGTCGCGCAGCAATTCGAGCGAGCCAAGGGCCATCGTCCGAAGGCCGGCGTGGCGCGTCATCCATACCCCGAATGGCAGGCCGAATCCATGCTTGCGCTTGGCGATGATCGCGTCGGGGAGGAAGCCGCGCAAAGCCTTCTTGAAGAACCAGCGAAGCGTGAGTCCCCGGACCTTGAGAGAGGGCGCGAGCCGCAGCGAGAAATCGACCACCCGGTCGTCCAGGAACGGAAACGCCGCGGTCACGCCCGCGAGCGAAGCGGCCGTGATGACCTTGGGAAGATCGTTGTCGGCCAGCGTGTATTTCCAGTCGTAGGCCAGCATGCGGTTGACCAGCGTTTTCGCCGTGGACGCTTCATACGTCGCACGCTGCGCGCGCAGCGGCTCCTCCTGGTCGACCGCCGAGAGGAACTCCTCAGTCAGGACATTTCCGACGCCCAGGTGCAGGAGCAGGTTGTAGGCATGCAGGCGGTCCGGCATGTCGATCCGGGCCTGCTCGACATAACTTTGCGCCTTGCCGAGGAGCGGAACGCCCTCGAAGGACGCCCGGCCGAGGAGCGCGGGCTCGAGCAAACGATTGCGAAAGACCGCGGGAAGTCGTCCATATATTTCGAACAAGCGCTGCTTCGCGTAGCGCGTGTTGCCGCCAAAAAGCTCGTCCCCGCCGTCGCCCGCGAGCATGACGTCGATGCCAACGTCCTTGGCGATTTGCGCACACCAGTACGCCGGTACCACGGAAGAGTTGCCGAACGGCTGGTCGCAGGCAGCCGCCACTCGCGGCACGCTTCGTACCACATCGTCGGGCGTCACGTAGTATTCGTGATGATCGGCCTTGAAATGACTGGCGGCGATTCGCGCGTACGTCATTTCGTCGTAGCCCTCGGCGTCGAAACCGATGGAGAATGCCGGCGGCGCGGTCCCGCTGACTTCCCTCAGCATTCCCACGACGGTCGAGCTGTCCGTGCCACCACTCAGGAAACAGCCAACCGTGCCGCGGTCTGCCTTGTCCGCCACTGCGGCGCGCAGCAGGCTGCGAAACTCATCGGCTAGCGCCGGGAGCGGCTGCGCGCGCCTCTCGTTGAACTGCGGCCGCCACCATGGCGAGATGGCGAGCTTGCCGCCCTCGAACACCGCGCAATGGCCAGCCGGGAGGCGATGCACATTCCGAAACGCGGTACGTGGGGCGGGAATGACGTGGAAGTAGAGGTAGTCGAACAGCGCTTGGGCATCTAGCTGCCGCGAGTCTCCGGCGAGATCGTCCGCGCGCTGCGAGTAGCGAAGCGTCGACCCGTCGACCCGATAGCAGAGCGTGCGGATGGAAAAGCGATCGACAGCGAGCAGCGTCCGTCCGGCCGCGTCGCTCACGGCAACGGCAAAGTCGCCGCGCACCTGCAACGGCGCGGCGATTCCGAACCTCGTGAACGCGGCCTGCCACGCGGCCGCGGAACCCTGCGCTGCCGCGAGTCTCGCCAGATCGGCGTCGAGGAATTGTGCGTCGCCGACGCAGAAAACAGCGGAATCAGGCGATCGCAAAGCTAGACCAGCACTTCGGCAACTTCAGGATGGCTGAGGAACCCTTGGGGGCTTGCGCTGGCGCCATAGGCGCCGGATTGCAGGACCACCACCAGGTCGCCTTCGCGCGCCTCTGCGAGGTCCATGCGATCCGCCAGCACGTCGAGCGGCGTGCACAGTGGACCGACGACGGAAACAAGCTCACGTCGCGATCCCTGCACGCGGTTGCCGACGACCACCGGATAGTTCTTGCGAATCACTTGCCCGAAATTACCGGAAGCCGCGAGATGATGGTGCAGCCCGCCATCGGTAATCAGGAACACGTGCCCGCGCGACAGCTTGCGTTCGATGACGCGACAAACGTAAATTCCGCATTCGCCGACGACGTAGCGCCCGAGCTCGATCGCGATCTTCGCATCCGGCAGGGCGGCTCGCGTCTTTTCCACCAGATCCCGCAGGTTGTTCGCGATCGAATCGAGGTCGAGGGCTATCTCCCCCGGAAAATAAGGGATCCCGAATCCGCCGCCGATGTTGACGATCCGCACGGCCGAAGGCGCCGATCGCGCCAGATCGAGCGCGAGCTGGATCGTCTTTCGCTGGGCGTCGCAAATGGCATCGGCGCGAAGGTTCTGCGAACCGCTGAAGATGTGAAAGCCTTCGAACGACAAGCCTCTTCGGCCGATCAACTCGAGCGCATCCGGAACACGCTCGGCGTCGATGCCGAACTGCTTGGGCCCGCCGCTCATCTTCATGCCGGACGATTTCAATTCGAAATCCGGATTGACCCGCACGGCGACGCGCGCTACGCGGCCGCTTTCCGCGGAGAGGCGGGCCAGGACGTCGATTTCACGAGTGGACTCGACATTGACGAGGACGCCGGCAGCGAGCGCCTGACCCAGCTCCGCTTCGCTCTTGCCCGGACCTGCGAAACTGATCTTTGACGCGGGCATTCCCGCGTCGAGCGCCACGGCGAGCTCTCTCCCGGAAGCGACGTCGAGCCCATCGACGAGGCTGGCGACGAACGCGACGAGCGCGGGCATCGGGTTCGCCTTCATCGCGTAATGGAGCTCGACACCGGGCGGCAAGTGGCGGCGCAAGAGCGCGACGCGTTCGACCAGCGCGTCTCGTTCGTATGCATAAAAAGGAGTTCGGCCAACGCGTCCGGCAAGTTGCTCGACGCTCATGCCGCCGATCAGCAGACAATCGTCGACGACCGGCCAACGCATCGCGGCGTGGCGTGGAGCCTGCGGCTCGTTCGCTGTCTGCATCACGTCGATTCCACGGTGTTGGCTGCGGCTTCGAACTCAAGACGAAGCTGCTTGCGGTCGATCTTGCCGTTCGGATTGCGGGGTAGCGGCCCGCTGCGACAATCGATCCTGCCGGGCACCATGTAGGCGGGAAGGCGCTCGCGGCACGCTTCCAGCAGTTCGGCGGTGTCGAAGGGGCGATCATCTTTCGGCGTCACGATGACGACGATGCTTTGACCGAGCGTCGCGTGCGCAACGCCGAACGCCGCGACTTCGCCGACCAAACGAGTACCGTACAGCACTTCCTCGATCTCGGTCGGGCTTACCCGATAGCCCGACGTCTTGATCATGTCGTCGCGACGACCGATGAAATACAGGAACCCTTCGCCGTCCTTGCGCACGACGTCGCCGGAAAAGACGGCAATCTCGGGCAGTTCGAGTCCGCCTTCGCGGCCCGGCAGCGGCCGGTAGCGTTCGGCCGTCCTCTCCGCGTCGTTCCAGTAGCCCATCGCCACGAGCGCACCGCGGTGCACGAGCTCTCCGGGCTCGTCGGCGGCACACTCCGTTCCGTCTTCACGGAGCACCAGGATCTCGGCGTTGGGAATCGCCTTGCCGATCGAATCAGGACGGCGATCCACTTCCTCGGGCGGCAAGTACGTCGATCGGAATGCTTCGGTGAGGCCATACATGAGGTAAGGCTTGCTCTTCGGCAATCGGGAACGCAGCGCGCGCAGCGTTTCCAGCGGCATCCGGCCGCCGGTGTTGGCGAAGTAGCGCAGGTGCGAATCGATGCCGTCCGGCCACGGCAGTTGCGTCAATTGCAGATACAGGGGCGGAACGGCGGTGAGCCCCGTCACGCGCTCGCGCACGAGGGCGTTCAGGACGTCCCTGGGCAGCAGGTAGTTGAGCAGCACGACACGCGCGCCTGCGTGAAACGCCGTGGTCAGCTGGCTGAAGCCGGCGTCGAACGACAGCGGAAGCACTGCGAGAAGCACGTCCGGTGCACTGTTCTCGAGGTACGAAGCGACGCTCTTGGCGCCCGCAACGAGATTTCGATGAGACAGCACGACGCCTTTCGGCTGGCCGGTGCTGCCCGACGTGTAGAGGATCGCCGCCATGTCGATATCGATGACGCGATGGCCCGGTAGGGATGCGCCTCGGAGGTCTTGCCAACGATGCGTCGCATAGCGCTGAAGCGGCTGCGGCGGGGCATCGCCGTCGACAACCACGACATGGCGCAGGTCGTCGCAACCTTGAAGCGCTTCGCCAAGGAGGGCCAGCCGATCGCTCGATGTGACCAGCACCTGCGCCGCGCAGTCGCGCAGGACGTATTGAATCTGCAGCGGCTTGAGTATTGGATTCAGCGGCACGAACACGCCGCCTGCCGCGGCGGCGCCGAACATCGCGATCACCGTCTCCAGCCGCTTGTCGAGGTACACGGCGACCCGCCCGCCACGTCTCAGCCCCAACGTCTGCAACGAGGTCGAGACATCGACGAGCGACTGCGCGAGCGTTCCGTAGTCGACGGCCCGCTTGCCATCGGTAAGCGCTGTCGCGGCTGCATCCCGCGTGGCTGCGATCATCACAAGTTCGTGCAGCAGATTGGCTTCCATGAGGCCCTGGGTTACGCGCGTAAACGATAGCGAACGAAGCTCGTGCGCGATTTTACGCGACTGGCGTGCTCGTGCGGATTACGTGCGGGCGCGTTGTACTCGATGGACCCAGAGCTCGCACCAATCTCATCCGTTTCCCGATGCTCGCGAATAGCGGCGTCTGTATCCCACGACTGCCTCCGGACAATCTGTCGCTGACGGGAAGGTCAGTCGGCCGGTGCACACGTTGTTCTTATCTGTCGTTGCGTTACGCTTCTTTGTGTTGACGCACTCGCATACTGGGGTCGGGAACGGCGGGGCGCAGAGGTCGTCGGCGTGCGTAACGATTTCCGGCATCATCCACTTGCGTCGGCAAGATGGTTTTTTTGAATGTGCTACACAGCCCTTCGCCGCCGGTTCGCCCCGATCCGCTCATCACGGCTCCTTACGCAGACCATCTCCTCGGTCTAGTGCTCGCTGTGCCTCGTGGCATGGTAGACTTTTGCTGAATTTTTCGGTTTAACCTTGGGTTTTCATGAAGTTATTGTAACGGTGCGGCTCATTCAAGCGTCTTCTGGCGTGAGCGCTTTGACCGAGCCATCCTACGCCGGCCCGAAAATCCGCAGTGGTACTCAACCCACCTTGTCGATTCCCAGCAGACACAGTTCCGGGCTGCGATGGCTGATATCAAACTCGTCTATGAAATCCGGTCGCTCGCTCTCCGATTGACATTTCGGCTCGCGGGGATCGTGCGAATTCCGACGACTTCAATCTCATCTGGACGCCTCAACTGGCGAGATTGGCTGGATTAAGCGATGGCCCTCACATTTGTATACGTAGGTCAGACATGAAAGGCAGGCTGACCAAGGCGGCTGGCCGTTGCGCTGATCTGTGGCGCTCGTTTTTTCTGGCTGTCTTGCTTGCGTCATCGCTGCCGGCGCACGCGGCTCCAGATCTGACACGCCTTCTCAATTTACTTACGGCAACGCCGCAAGGTGGATGGGTCCGCGTAAGCACAAACAAATTCTCCGACGCGTGGGTGACGGGTCCTGATGCAGTGCCAGACGGTGCCCATTCGAGTCCGTCTGCCGTCGTCATCGCTTGGAGTTCGTTTGCGTGGGACCCTGGCCGAGCGCAGCTAGTCCTGTGGGGTGGTGGACACGCCAACTACAAGGGCAACGAGGTTTACATCTGGCGAGGCGACACCGGAATGTGGACCCGGGGATCGGTTTCCAGTCGCGTGGAGCAATACGGCAGTTCCGCCATTTACTTCACGGTAGACAACGCGGCACCGCAGTCGGCGCATACCTACGACAACAACGTCTTTGCGCCACTGAACGATGTATTCATTACGTTCGGAGGAGCCAGCTTCAATTCCGGCGCTGGCTTCGTGAACAAGGGTGCGGACGGGAGCCCGGTGCGTGCCGGCCCATGGGCATGGGATCCACGCCGTGCAGACCCGAACAAGGTAGGTGGCACAACGGGATCCGGCTACAACCCGCTGACTTCCGGTGGGCAAATGTGGATCAACCTGCAAGGGCGATGGACGGGCATGGAGGCTGCGGAATACGTCCAACAAACCACGGCGGTTAGTCAGGAAAACGGACGCGACGTAATCTACGTGACGGGCGACTCGTCGGCGTCGGGATGGCCGTCGTTGTATCGATACGAGTTGGGAGACGTACGCGCTGGTGGGACGGGTCGGTTCGAAAAGGTAGGGATCGCGCAAAACGTTCCGAGCTTCCAGGGTGCAGGCACGATTGACTCGCTGAATCGGCTCTATATACGCACCGCGGATGTCGGCGGATTTCCGTCACGATTAGCTGTCTGGGATCTCACGAAGTCAGACGCCGCAAATCCTGTTGCCAACAAAGACATTCCGGTTGATTTGGTTCTACCGAGCGGGACGTCGTTCGACGTCACATCCTTCGACGGTATGGACTACGACGGGAGACGTAACAAGCTCGTCCTTTGGGACGGTCTGAGTGGAACGGTGTGGGAGACCAAGGCGGCGTACGACACGTCTGGAAATCTCCTGAGACAATGGGTTGTCACTCCCGTATCGAGCTCGACGGTCGCGCGCCCCGATGGCAACTACGCTACCGGAGTGCTAGGCAAGTGGAAGTTCGTCCCTGAACTTGGCGCATTCATTGCACTGGACAACTTCGCCTCCGCGACTGGCGATGCGGCCGTATGGATCTATAAGCCGATCGGTTGGCAAAACCCTGGGGGCAACACGCCGCCGACGGTGACGCTGACGAGTCCGGCGAATGGAACGAGCGTAGCGGCGCCGGCGGCAGTCGTCGTCAGCGCCAATGCGAGCGATAGCGACGGCAGCGTTTCACGGGTGGACTTTTTCGCTGGCGCGACGCTGATTGGCAGCGACACGACGGCTCCGTACAGCATCACGTGGAGCAACGTGGCGGCGGGCAGTTATGCGCTGACTGCGGTGGCTGTCGACAACGGCGGCGCGAGCAAGACGTCGAGTCCGGTGACGTTGACGGTGACGGCGGGCGCGACGGTGACGCTGCAGGATGGTTTGAACGGTTACACGGGAACGCGCGATGCATATCTCTCCTCGTTCTACCCATCGTCGAACCAGGGAACGGGGACAGATCTTTTGGAGTCGGCGAGTTATGCCGACCTGGTGAGGTTTGCGATCTTCCAGTCGGAAGGCGGTCCGGTGCCGAACGGGGCGACGATCGTGTCGGCGACGTTGTCGTTGTACAAGTCGAGTTACTACGATTACACGTACCAGGTGGCGCGGATGCTGCGCAACTGGGACGAGGTGCAGGTGACGTGGAACGTGTGGCGGACTGGCCAGCCGTGGTCGGTGGCAGGGGCGACGGGAGCTGGGACGGACTACGCGTCCGTGCCGGATGCGACGGTTGCCGCGGGATGGACGCCGCAGTGGATGACGGCGAACGTCACCACCGGTGTCCAGGCGATGTCGGTGGGGCAGCCGAACAATGGCTGGCGGCTGGTGCGGGTGAGCGGGAACGGCAATGAGAAGCGGTTCTGGTCGCGGGAGTACACCGGCGACCCTACCTTGCGGCCGAAGCTCGTCGTTCAATATACGAGCGGTGGCGCAAACACGCCGCCGACGGTGACGCTGACGAGTCCGGCGAATGGAACGAGCGTAGCGGCGCCGGCGACAGTCGTCGTCAGTGCCAATGCGAGCGATAGCGACGGCAGCGTTTCACGGGTGGACTTTTTCGCTGGCGCGACGCTGATTGGCAGCGACACGACGGCTCCGTACAGCATCACGTGGAGCAACGTGGCGGCGGGCAGTTATGCGCTGACTGCGGTGGCTGTCGACAACGGCGGCGCGAGCAAGACGTCGAGTCCGGTGACGTTGACGGTGACGGCGGGCGCGACGGTGACGTTGCAGGACGGTTTGAACGGTTACACGGGAACGCGCGATGCATATCTCTCCTCGTTCTACCCATCGTCGAACCAGGGAACGGGGACAGATCTCTTGGAGTCGGCGAGTTATGCCGACCTGGTGAGGTTTGCGATCTTCCAGTCGGAAGGCGGTCCGGTGCCGAACGGGGCGACGATCGTGTCGGCGACGTTGTCGTTGTACAAGTCGAGTTACTACGATTACACGTACCAGGTGGCGCGGATGCTGCGCAACTGGGACGAGGTGCAGGTGACGTGGAACGTGTGGCGGACTGGCCAGCCGTGGTCGGTGGCAGGGGCGACGGGAGCTGGGACGGACTACGCGTCCGTGCCGGATGCGACGGTTGCCGCGGGATGGACGCCGCAATGGATGACGGCGAACGTCACCACCGGTGTCCAGGCGATGTCGGTGGGGCAGCCGAACAATGGCTGGCGGCTGGTGCGGGTGAGCGGGAACGGCAATGAGAAGCGGTTCTGGTCGCGGGAGTACACCGGCGACCCTACCTTGCGGCCGAAGCTCGTCGTTCAATATACGAGCGGTGGCGCAAACACGCCGCCGACGGTGACGCTGACGAGTCCGGCGAATGGAACGAGCGTAGCGGCGCCGGCGACAGTCGTCGTCAGCGCCAATGCGAGCGATAGCGACGGCAGCGTTTCACGGGTGGACTTTTTCGCTGGCGCGACGCTGATTGGCAGCGACACGACGGCTCCGTACAGCATCACGTGGAGCAACGTGGCGGCGGGCAGTTATGCGCTGACTGCGGTGGCTGTCGACAACGGCGGCGCGAGCAAGACGTCGAGTCCGGTGACGTTGACGGTGACGGCGGGCGCGACGGTGACGCTGCAGGATGGTTTGAACGGTTACACGGGAACGCGCGATGCATATCTCTCTTCGTTCTACCCATCGTCGAACCAGGGAACGGGGACAGATCTCTTGGAGTCGGCGAGTTATGCCGACCTGGTGAGGTTTGCGATCTTCCAGTCGGAAGGCGGTCCGGTGCCGAACGGGGCGACGATCGTGTCGGCGACGTTGTCGTTGTACAAGTCGAGTTACTACGATTACACGTACCAGGTGGCGCGGATGCTGCGCAACTGGGACGAGGTGCAGGTGACGTGGAACGTGTGGCGGACTGGCCAGCCGTGGTCGGTGGCAGGGGCGACGGGAGCTGGGACGGACTACGCGTCCGTGCCGGATGCGACGGTTGCCGCGGGATGGACGCCGCAGTGGATGACGGCGAACGTCACCACCGGTGTCCAGGCGATGTCGGTGGGGCAGCCGAACAATGGCTGGCGGCTGGTGCGGGTGAGCGGGAACGGCAATGAGAAGCGGTTCTGGTCGCGGGAGTACACCGGCGACCCTACCTTGCGGCCGAAGCTCGTCGTTCAATACACCGTACCCTAGGCGGCCATGCGGGGCCGCGAACCATCATGGCGGGAACGCGGGTCCCCATGGGAGTGCTAGGGAAGTTCCAGGAGCTGGCTGGCGCGATCGGATTCTGGAATGCCATCTTGTGTTCAACCTCCCGGTTGTCGAGCAAGCTCGGCAACAACCGGGTTCGCATCGTCAAGTACTACTTCACCGCGCAGCCGGTGAGCGCATTCGACGGCGTGCGCCCGACACGGTCGGGTAGCTTCGACTTCACCTGGGCGGACATCAATTGCGAATTGCTGCAACAGGCCGATCGCCCCCCCGCGGTCCTCGCGTCGAGATTCGCACAAGGCGCCCGATGCCTGGTGGCCGCCAGGCAGAACGAGCTTGCCGGGTTCGTGTGGTTCGTGACCGGCGCTTATGAAGAGGACGAAGTGCGCGCCCGATTCGTTCCCGGACCCGAAGGCAAGGCCGCCTGGGACTTCGACGTGACGATCATGCCGCAGTACCGCATGGGTCGACTCTTCAGCTATCTCTGGGGCCGCACGAACGCCGAGCTTGCCCGATGCGGCGTGCGACACACCATGTCACGCATCTCGGCGTTCAACCCCGGGTCGCTCGCATCCCATAAGCGATTGGGCGCGGACATCGTCGGCAGCGCGATCTTCGTGTGCGTTGGCCGCTTGCAAGTCATGCGGTCTTCGATGCGGCCTCGGTGGCACATTTCCTGGCGTGACGAACAGCGTCCGACGCTTGTCGTCGCGGCCACGAGCACAGGCGCAATGCGCTCTTAGTGCACAGGCGTCCCGACGCGGTCGAGCACGACGATTCAGGAGCGAAACAAGCCCATCGTGCTGCGCATCGGCGCGAGCTTTCGGGGGAATGGAATAATGTCGGTGTCGATGTCTTCGGGAGCGTGATTTGGATGTGCAAAAGGAAGTTGTGGCTGTCGTCGATCGTGTTCTGGATCTTCGAGGACGGGGCGGAGCGCTCAATGCCTCTTCGCGCCTGCTGGGGCATGTCCCGGAGCTCGACTCGATGGCTGTTGCCACGCTGATCACCTCCCTCGAGGAGCGCTTCGGCTTCACGATCGCGGATGACGAGATCGATGGCTCGGCGTTCCAAACCGTGGGTACTTTGGTCGAGTTTGTGAACGGCAAGCTAAGCCAGTAAGCGTTGGCGGCGCCGCTTCCCGAGCCTTTCTACCTGCCCCTGCAGCGGGGGCGGCGATTTTGCGTGCGCTATTCCGCGCGAGGGGATGCAAAGGGCTCGCTTCTCTTCGTCCCCCCATTTGCGGAAGAGATGAACAAGTCGCGGCGGATGGTGGCGCTGCAGTCGCGCGCGCTCGCGGATCGCGGTTTCAGCGTGCTTCAGCTGGACCTGTACGGCTGTGGAGACAGTGACGGCGACTTCGGCGAGGCCGTTTGGTCGCAATGGCGCGATGATGTCGTCGAGGCGGCGCGATGGTGGCGCGCCCAAAGCGGCCATGCGCCCATCCTGTGGAGCTTGCGTGCCGGCTGCCTGCTCGCCTGCGAAGCGGCGAGCGCCACCCGCGGCGAACGGTTCATTTTCTGGCAGCCGCAGCCAGCAGGGTCCCAAGCGCTGCAGCAGTTCCTCAGGCTGCGCGTCGCGCAGCAGGCGTTTGGATCGTCGGCGCATGCGCGGGCCGGCACGCAGGATCTTCGTGCTGCACTTGTTCGTGGAGAGGCACTCGAGGTGGCCGGATACGTGCTCGCACCCGGTCTCGCACTCGGGCTGGACGCTGCGAACCTTTCGCTGCCGGCGCACGCGGCCCGCGTGGCTTGGGTCGAGATCGTGCCGGATGCCGACACTGCCGTCCGCCCGGTTGCGCAGAAGCTCGTCGGCGATTGGCGCAATTCCGGAGTGGATGCGACGCTTCATTCGGTCCAGGGACCGGCGTTCTGGCAAACGCAGGAGATCGCGGAGTCACAGGCGCTGATCGACGCAACCGTTGGCATCGTGGCTGGCTCGTCGCAATGAGCGAGGCGCCGTGGGAGGAGGACGCGCTCGCGATCCCGTGTGGCGCTGAACGGCTGGTTGGCGTTTTGACAAGGCCTTCGGCAGGCGGCGACACCGGGGTCGTTATTGTCGTTGGCGGACCCCAATATCGCGCGGGCAGTCACCGCCAATTCGTTCTCCTCGCTCGCGCTCTTGCCGGCGACGGCGTGCCGACCTTGCGTTTCGACGTCAGGGGGATGGGGGATTCGACCGGTCCGATGCAGTCGTTCGAAGCGTCGACGCAGGATCTCGCCTGCGCGATCGATGCATTGGTCGCCGCCTGTCCGGCGGTTCGCCGCGTCGTCCTGTGGGGCCTGTGCGACGCCGCCTCGGTCATCCTGCTGCACGCGAGCTCGAGTGAAGACTCACGCGTCGCCGGGATGGTGCTTGTGAATCCGTGGGTACGCTCCGGCGCGACCCACGCGAAAACCCAGCTCGTGCACTATTACGGGAAGCGGTTGTTGGACAAGGAGTTCTGGAAGAAGGCGCTGCGACTCGACGTGAACCTGTTGAACAGCGCAACGTCCGTCGTGCGACATGTCGCAGCCGCCGGCAACGCCGGTGTGCGCACCGAGCGCGGACAGTTCCAGGATCGCATGGCAGATGGATTGCGGGCGTTCGGGGGGCCCGTCCTGCTGATTCTGAGCGGGCAGGACCTCACTGCGCGCGAGTTCGAGGACTACGCGCGCGACAATCCGGCGTGGCGCGGGCTTCTCGATGCACCCTGCATCACCCGCAGCGATTTCGCCGATGCCGACCACACATTCTCGACGGCCGCTGCACGCGGTCAAGCGGAGGCTCGCACGGTGCAATGGCTGCGCGACCTCGTCGCAGGGAAGAGGCCTTGAAGCAGGTGCTCATGGTGGCGTTCCACTTCCCTCCGGTGGCAGGAAGCAGCGGGATGCAGCGCACGCTGCGGTTTGCGGCGCACCTCCCGTCGTTCGGATGGCAGCCCACAGTGCTTACCGCGCATCCCCGGGCCTATGAGCGAACCAGTCAGGACCTCATGTCCGAAGTGGGCGCCGACGTCGCTGTGGAGCGCGCATTCGCGCTCGACGCCCGTCGCCATCTGTCGGCACGCGGCCGGTATCCTTGGTGGATTGCATCGCCTGACCGCTGGGCGTCGTGGCGGTGGGGAGCGGCCCTTTCAGCAGGCAGGCTGATGCGCAGACGCCGTCCCGACGTCCTGTGGTCGACTTACCCGATCGCCACCGCCCACGTGATCGGCGCCGATCTCCACCGCCGTTTCGGGATTCCCTGGATCGCCGACTTCCGCGACCCCATGGCCCAGGACGGCTACCCTGCGGACCCACGGATCTGGCGCGCGTTCGAGGCGATCGAGCGGCGCACGGTCCAAATGGCCCGATGGTCCGTATTCGCGACTCCAGGTGCGGCACGCGTCTATGAGAACCGTTACCCGCATTTCGCGCACAAGATCCGGGTCGTTCCGAACGGCTACGACGAAGCGAGCTTCGCGGCATTGGAGGGGCTTGCGCCGGAGCCGCTGACTCCGGGTGCCATCACGCTCGTGCATAGCGGCATCGTCTATCCGTCCGAGCGGGATCCAACGTGTCTCTTCCAGGCGCTGGGGCGACTGGTCTCGGTCGGCAAGTTCGGGCAAGGACGGCTGAAGGTGCGCTTCCGCGCGTCCGGAAACGACGCGATGCTGGACGAACTCGTCCGAAGGTACGGGTTGCAGTCGCTCGTCGAGGTTCTGCCGCCGATCGACTATCGCGGCGCCCTGGCCGAGATGTTGCGCGCCGACGGATTGCTCATCCTCCAAGCCGCCAACTGCAACGAGCAGATCCCCGCCAAGCTCTATGAATACCTGCGGGCCGGTCGTCCGCTCCTCGCGCTCACCGATCCGTCGGGCGATACGGCGGCCGCCGTGCGCGCCGCAGGAATCGGCGCGATCGCGCGGCTCGATTCACCGGATGAGATCGCAGTGGCACTCGATCATTTCGTCGAGGCGATCCGGCAAGGACGGGCGGTGCTGCCGGAAACGACGGCCGTAGCACGGCTCGAGCGCCGCGAGCAGGCGCGCGATCTGGCCCGTTTGCTCGACGAGGCGAGGCTCCCGGCATAGTCGCGGCGGCGCCGTGCAACTTCCACGACCGGCAGGCGGTCGGAATCCTCTGAGATCGGCGTGACCGCAGCGTGCCTCGGATCATGGGTACACTAATCACGTCAACAACGACCTTCGGCGCGGAACTGTGTCGTCGGGGAGGACTGTCCATGAGCTCTTTTTTTCGCCACGACCTGCGTCCGCCGATCCTTTCGGTCTTCAGCTTGTTCGGCATCGCCGCACTCGCGCTGGCCGCGACCGCTGCACATGCGTTCGAGGAGTGCGGGGACCTCGCAAATAGCTACGGTCCCTTCGACTACCGCACGAGCCGCGACAAGCTCGCGATCGTCGAAAACGTGCACTTCACGCAGGACGTCGAGGCATTGCGCAGCGGAAGCACGGGGCAGCTCGGCGCCGACCTCGACTACACGCTGCGTGCGTCTCCGAACCATGCGCGTGCGCTGATCGCCGTCGCGAATCTGGGCCGCAAGCTCAATAGCGATCAGCTGCCCGGTGCCAAATTCCCGGTTCCCTGCTACTTCGACCGCGCCATCCGCTTTGCAAGCGACGACCCGATACCCCGCCTCGTCTATGGCACCTACCTCTCGCGCGCAGGCAAGAACAGGGAGGCGGCAGAGCAACTCGAACTCGCGGTCAAGCTCGACCAGGCCAACGCCAACATTCATTACAACCTCGGCCTTGTCTACCTCGATCTCAAGGACTATCCAAAAGCGCGCGAGCACGCCCAGCGCGCCTACGATCTCGGATTCTCGCTGACGGGCCTGCGCAAGCGACTGGAGGCCGCGGGTCAATGGGCGCCCACGCAGCCAGCTGAGCGAACGGGCAACGCCGCCGCGCCGAAGTGAGCGAGCCCGCCGCTCCGGCGGGCTCGAGCCGGCGAAGGTTCCTGGCATCCGTAATTGCGACTGCCGCGCTCGCAGCGAGGGCCGCGCGCGCAGCGTCGTCCGCTCGTCCGCTGCCCGATTTCCTCGCACCGCAAGACGCCCGCGTTTCGCGCATCCTCGCGGTCGGCCCCGGTCGGGACTTTGCCACGATTCGATCGGCGGCCCAGGCTGCGCGCGATCGCGATATCGTGGAGATTGATGCCGGCGATTACGTCGACGACGTCGCAGTGTGGCGGCAGAGCGAAATCACCATTCGCGGCGTAGGCGGCCCGGTGCGCATCTCGTCGGTCGCGACAGCCGCGGAGGGCAAGGCGATCTTCGTCATCAAGGGCACCGACGTGGTGGTGGAGGGCATCGAGTTCAGCGGCGCTGCGGTTGCGAGCCAGAACGGCGCCGGCATCCGCCATGAGGGCGGGCTGCTGACCGTCAGCGATTGCCTGTTCGAGCGCAACGAAATGGGTCTGCTGACCTGGAACAGTCCTTCGGCCGAGCTCGTCGTCGAGCGTTGCGAGTTTCATCACAACGCAGTCCGCGGTGGCTATCAGCCAGGCGGACGCATCGGCCACCAGCTTTACGCCGGCAGCATCCGGCGCCTCACGCTGCGGGACAGCTACATCCATGCGGGCGCGTACGGCCACCTCGTCAAGTCGAGGGCACGCGAGAACCACATTCTTTGCAACCGGCTGACCGACGAGGCAGCGGGACGCGCGAGCTACGAGCTCGAATTCCCGAACGGGGGCGTCGCATACGTCATCGGCAATGTCATCGCGCAAGGCCCGCTCACCGACAACGAGGCCATGATCGGCTTCGGCGCCGAGGGATACGGCTCGCACGCGAACGAGCTCTACCTCGTGAACAACACGCTCTTCGACGAGCTTCCGGGCGGCGGCGAATTCGTGCGTGTTCGTCCGGATGACTCGCTGCGATTGCTTGCGCTGAACAACGTGCTGATCGGCGCAGGCGGTTTCGTGGCGGACATCGGCCGTCGGTCGGGAAACGTGCGCCTGCGGTCGTCGGACGTCGTCGACGCAACGGCGTACGACATGCGGCTTCGGTCCGGCGTGCCCGCGTTGCGAAGCGCAGTCGATGCCGGGCAGGCGAACGGAATATCGCTTGGTCAATCCTGCGAGTACCGTCATCCCCGCAGGAGCGCCACATTGGCGGGAACGCCGTTGCATCCCGGCGCCTGCCAAACGCAGGCCCGTTAGTCAGCCACAAGCGACCGCCGGTCCGATCGAGCAGAACGCTGTCACGGGATGGGCGCGCCGCGCAACGGGCGTTGGTAGCGCTATTGGCGACAGGCGTCAATCGAATCTTGCACAAATTCAACGTCGCCAAAGCGCGTCGTGATGTAACAAATCGCTGCCAGAGTAGGCCAAGGAGAAAAGCGGCGCAGGAAAAGTTACCGGTCGTCGGAGATCGGCGACAGTTGCGCAGAGCCAACCCAAATGTCATAGTCGGGAACTCGGTGCTAAGTCACTGAACTGAAGAACTAACTTCGTCACGAAGTACTGTACAAACACTGTTCGATTGATTCGATTTCCGCGCCTTCGGCATGTCCTCAGCGCCTCCCTCGTCCGAGCTAACTGACACGATGAATGCCGTCGACTCGTTGCCATCGAACGCATCGCGCATCTGGCTGCCGCAGCTGGCGGCCGAACTCGCACTGCTGCTTCTCGCGGTGTTCGTTGCGCGCTGGCTCGACGGGCAGCCCACGGCAAGCGCAACGCGCAACCTCGCCCCCGCAATCTTGTTTGCGTTCATCATGGTGTCGCTCAACTTCATGTTCGGGCTCTATCGGCGTCCGGACCGTTTGTCGCTCTCTACGTACGTCGCGCGCCTGGGCCTCGCGATGGCAATCGGTGCGCCGATCGCATATTTGTCCGTGAACCTGTTGCCTGGCGGCACACCTTTCCAGCAAATTTTCGGCGACATCCTGTTGCTCGCTTTCGTTGGACTCGTCGCTGTGCACCGCATCGTGGTGTCGCCGCTGTTGCGCACGCGCTTTCAACACAACGTGCTGGTAATGGGGACGGGGCCCGAAGCGCGCGGCGTCGAGGTTTCTCTCGCGTCGAATGCCGCTCCCGGAATGCGCCTGGTCGGGTTCTATTCGCACGTGCAGCAACCCAACAACGTAAGTTCGTCGAGCGTCTTCGGTCGCGACATCGACCTGCTCGATGTGGTGAACAAGCTCAAGGTCACCGAAATCATCGTGGCCGTGCGGGACCAGCGAGGTGGCGTGCTTCCGCTGCGTGCGCTGCTTGAATGCCGGCTTCATGGGATCCAGGTGACCGACCTGCCGCGATTCTTCGAGCGGGTTCACGGGCAAATCCCGATCGAGGCCGTGAAGGCCAGCTGGCTTATCTACGGCAACGGGTTTCGCCAGGATGTCCTGCGAACCGTGATCAAGCGGACGTTCGACATCGCGGCGTCGCTCGTACTGCTTATCGCCACCCTGCCGCTCATCCTCGTCGTGGCTACGCTCGTCGCCATGGAGAGCGGTGCGCCGATCATCTATCGCCAGCAGCGGGTTGGACTGGGGGGCCGGACGTTTGAGCTCCTGAAGTTCCGGAGCATGCGCCCGGACGCAGAGGCGGACGGGAAGCCCATGTGGGCCAAGGTCGGCGATCCGCGGATCACGAGGCTCGGCTCGCTGCTGCGGCGCACGCGCGCCGACGAGCTGCCCCAGCTCTTGAACGTGCTGCGTGGAGAGATGAGCCTCGTCGGCCCGCGGCCCGAGCGCCCCGTCTTCGTCGAGATGCTCACCCAGCAGATACCGTTCTACGCCGTCCGCCACAGCGTCAAGCCGGGCTTAACCGGATGGGCCCAAGTGCGGTACTCTTACGGAGCAAGCGTCGAGCAATCGATGAAAAAGCTCGAGTACGACCTTTACTACGTCAAGAACCACAGCTTGTTTCTCGACTTCCACATCTTGTTTGCGACTGTGCGTGTCGTCATGCGCGGCGAAGGCGCTCGTTAGCAGCGCCCCGGTTCGCCACCGTTTGCCGCGAAAGGCGGGCGCGGTGCCGGCGAACGTGACGTGGTGCCCGACAATGCCATGATGGACGACACGGTTGGCACCGCTGCCATGTGGAGCTACGGCCTCGCCGCGGCGGGCTTTTTCGCGTTCGCGATTCGTCTTGCGATGGGCTTTCGCGCGACGGCGCGGGGCTCGCTCATGGTGGCCGCAGTACTCGTAAGCGCGCTATGGGCGTTGACCGGAGTGCTCGTCGCGTCGTGGCCGTCAGCCGCCACGTGGACAGGCTACGTGACGCTCGACGCCGTGCGGTATGCGATGTGGTTCGCGTTCCTGTGGTCCGTATTGCGTGGCGGAGAACAAACCGCCTCAGCGGACGTCCCGAGTCCGCTGCCGATATGGTTTGCCGCCCTCACGGTCATTGGGTTGGCCGCAAGCGTGATCCTCGGCGAAGCGACGCCGTTCGGAGCGGGTCTCGAGTTCCACGCGTACGACTGGACGTATGGTGCAAGGCTGGGTCTAGCGATCGCGGGCTTGTTGATGGTGGAGCAGCTTCTGCGGCGAGCGCCGCCCAACGCGCGCTGGGCGGTGCGGCCCCTGGCGTTCGGCCTCGCCGGGCTTTTCGCCTTCGACCTCTACTTCTACGCAGACGCACTCCTGTTCGGCAGTCTGGACGTCGCGATCTGGAGCGGGCGCGGGCTCGCCAACGCGCTCCTGATTCCATTTTTTGCCGCCGCGACCGCGCGCAACCCTCGGTGGTCAATCGACATGCACATGTCGCGCCAGGTGGTGTTCCACTCGACCGCACTTGTCGTATCGGCGGGGTTCCTACTTGCGGTCGCCGCGGCCGGGGCATTGGTGCGCTACATGGGAGGCAGCTGGGGCCGGTCGATGCAGATCGTGTTGCTGTTCGCTGCGCTGCTCGTGGTTGTCTTTGTCGCATCGTCCGGCGGCTTCCGCGCAAAGCTGCGCGTCCTCGTCAACAAGCACTTTTTTTCGTATCGATACGATTATCGTAAGGAGTGGCTTCGATTCACTCAGACGCTGTCGGCCGAAACGTCCATGCAGGGTGTGCAGCAGCGAACCATCATGGCGCTCGCCGATCTTGTCGAAAGCCCGGGCGGCGTACTGTGGCTGCCGGAAGGCGATACGTTCAAGCCGGTGTCGCGCTGCAATGCGCCTGCGATCGACGCCCCCGAGCGCGTCGACGGGCAACTCGTGTCCTTCCTCGCGCGCACGACCTGGATCGTCAACCTCAAGGAGCTTGCCGCCACGCCATCTCGCTATTCCGGGCTTGAGATCCCGGATTGGCTGCGCACGATGCCGTCCGCCTGGCTTGTCGTACCGCTCATCTCGGGTACAGAGCTCGCAGGCTTCGTCGTGTTGCTGAACCCGCGGACGGCTTTCGATGTCAATTGGGAGGTCCTCGATGTCCTCAAGACCGCGAGTCGGCAAGCCGCGGGGTTCATGGGCTATCTGCGCGCGACCGAATCGTTGCTCGAGGCCCGGAAATTCGACGCGTTCAACCGGATGTCCGCGTTTGTCGTCCACGACCTCAAGAATCTGGTCGCACAGCTTTCGCTAATGCTGAAGAATGCCGAGCGTCACCGCGACAATCCCGAGTTTCAGCGGGACATGCTCGCTACCGTCGAACACGTTGTAGGAAGGATGAATCACCTCATGTTGCAGCTGCGAACGGGTAGCGAGCCCCCCGACAAGCCAGGAGTGACCGACATTGCGGCCGTGGTGCGACGAGTATGCGACGCCAAGGGCGTCGCGCGCGCCTCTGTCGAGCTCGAGTCCGCGCAAGTGCCGGCAACGCTCGCGCACGAAGACCGCCTCGAGCATGTGATCGGGCACCTGGTCCAGAACGCGCTGGACGCAACGGCTGGAGGCGGCGCGGTCAAGGTACTCCTTCGCACGCATGGCAGCACCAACATACTGGAAGTGATCGATACGGGGATCGGGATGTCGCCCGAGTTCGTGCGCGATCGACTGTTCAAGCCGTTCGAGACGACCAAGCCGGGCGGCATGGGCATCGGTGTCTACGAAAGCGCGCAGTATGTGGCGGCGCTCGGCGGGAAGGTCGAGGTCGACAGCACGCCGGGCGCCGGGACGCGCGTGCGGCTGTTGCTGCCGGCTGTCGTTCACGCGCCTGCGAAGCACGCTTCGTCACGGGTTGTTGTATGAACGGCACGCGCCGCACCCTCCTGATCGTGGAGGACGACCCGTCCCTGCAAAAGCAGATGCAATGGGCGTTCGACGGTTATGAAACGGTGGTCGCGAACGATCGCGAGTCGGCGATCGCGCAGCTGCGCCGCTACGAGCCGCCCGTGGTGACGATGGACCTCGGGTTGCCGCCACGCCCGGACGATCCGGACGAGGGGTTGTCGCTGCTCGATGAGATCCACTCGCTCGCACCGGATACGAAGGTCATTGTCCTGACCGGCCAGAACGATCGCGCGATTGCGCTCCGCGCAATCGCGCTCGGTGCATACGACTTTTGTACCAAGCCGTTCGAGGCAAGCATCCTGTCTCTGACGATCGAGCGCGCGTTCCGCATATACGACCTTCAGGAGGAGAACAAACGCCTGCAGTCTGCGCAGCAAGCGCCGGCCAGCTCGGGCATCCTTACCCGCGACCCCGACATGCAGCGAATCTGTCGCACGATCGAGAAAGTCGCGCCGTCCTCGGCAACCGTGCTCCTCCTGGGGGAGTCGGGCACGGGCAAGGAACTGCTCGCACGCGCGTTGCATGCGCGATCCTCCCGCAATGTAGGCCGATTCGTGGCCATCAATTGCGCCGCCATCCCGGAAACGCTGCTGGAGAGCGAGCTCTTCGGCTACGAGAAGGGCGCGTACACCGGTGCTGTTAAGCGCACGATTGGCAAGATCGAGAACGCGAACGGCGGCACGCTGTTCCTGGACGAGATCGGCGACCTTCCGATGTCCCTGCAGGCGAAGCTGCTGCGCTTCCTGCAGGAGCGTGTGATCGAGCGCGTCGGCGGTCGCGAGGAGGTTCCGGTCGACGTACGGATCGTATGCGCGACACACCAGTTGCTTAAGGAGCAGATCCAGACGGGCCGCTTCCGCGAGGACCTCTACTATCGGCTGGCCGAGATTGTCGTGGACATCCCGCCGCTGCGCGCCCGTCGCGGGGACGCAACCTTGCTTGCGCATAGTTTCGTGCGAAAATTCGCCGAGGAGCACCGGCGTCCAACGATGTCGCTGAGTTCCGACGCGCTTGACGCCATCGAGGCTCACGCCTGGCCGGGCAATGTTCGCGAGCTTGAGAACGTCGTCAAGCGAGCGGTCATCATGTCGGAAACGTCGACGATCACGCGGGCGGACATCGACGTTGCACCGGCCGCTACGGAGGGCGTGGCGCTCAATCTGCGTCAGGTGCGCGAGGAAGCCGAGCGGGCAGCGGTCATCAGCGTTCTCGGTCGCGTCAACGGCAACCTCAGCAAGGCGGCGGAGCTCTTGGGCGTCAGCCGGCCGACCCTGTACGACCTCATCCACAGGTTCGGCCTCAAGCAGCCCGCCGGCGACCGCGCCGTCGTCGACCACTAGGAGAACGAAGAATGAATTGCGCGCCAGTACGCGCCCTGGTCACCGTCAGCCTGATCGCGCTCCTTGCGGCGTGCGGCGGAGACACGTCGTCGAGCTATATCGCGTCGGCACGCAAGCACCTCGCCAAGAAGGAATACAGCGCAGCCATCATCGAGCTCAAGAACGCTCTCAAGAGCGAGCCTGGCAGCGGGGAGGCACGCTACCTCCTGGCTACTTCGTTGCTGGATACGGGACAGGCGGCCGACGCCGAAACCGAGGCACGCAAGGCACTCGAGCTCAAGTACCCTCGCGATCAGGTCCTGCCGGTGCTCGCACGCGCGCTTCTCGTCCAGGGCGAGCACAGGAAGCTCATCGCGGAGACCACCGACCAGAAAGGCGAAACGGCGAAGACGCGCTCCGAGATCGCGACGCTCCGCGCGCAGGCGTTCCTCGGTATCGGGGACGTCGCGGCCGCACGCGCTTCTCTCGATGCCGCTCTCGCGGCCGATGCGGGCTTTGCGCCGGCCAGGATGGCCCGGGTACGGCTCGCGATCGCGGAAGGCAATCCGCAGGATGCATTTTCCGAGCTTGGGACGATCCTATCGGCGGATCCGTCAAACCAGGAAGCGCTGGTGCAGCGGGCGCAGCTCGAGATTGCGCTCGGGCGGACTGCGGAGGGAATCGCCACGCTGCGGCAGGCCGTTGCTGCGGCGCCCGACAACCCGCTCGTCCGCCTGACGCTCGCCTTGGTGCTGCTCAACAACGGCAAGGTCGAGGAGGGGGCGGCTGAAGTCGCTATTGTCAAGAAGCTGGTTCCGAACGATCCGCGGACGTGGTACGCCGAGGCGGTCGTCGCCTATGCACAGAACAATCTGAAGGCCGCAGGCGATCTCCTGGAGCGGGTAAAGCAGGCCGCGCCGGATTACTTGCCGGCGCTTTACGTGTCGGGGCTCGTCGACTTGCGACTCGACAAGTTCGCATCCGCGGAGACAAGCCTTCGCGCGGTGCTCGCGAAGGTTCCGAACGATGTCGCGGTTCGACGGGCGCTGGCGGCCCTCTACGTGAAACGCGGCCGGACCGTCCAGGCAATCGAGACCCTGGAGCCGGCGCTGCGCGCTCGGCCGACTGACGCTTCGTTGCTGCGCGCCGTCGGCGAGATTCAATTCGCGGCCAACAATCTTTCGAAGGCGGCCGATTTCTTCGCGCGCGCCAACAAGATCGACAGCGCGAACGTGGCAGGTCAGGTTCGGCTGGCACAGGTCAATCTTTCCACCGGCGATGCCGCCCAGGCAGTCCAGGACCTGGAACGGCTGTCGGCTGGCGAGCAGGCCCCCAGCGAAGCCGATCTCGCGCTCATCTCCGCACACCTCAACGCTCGCGAATACGCCAAGGCGCTCGCGGCGGCGGAGCGGTTCGAGAAGAAGCAACCGAACAACGCCGCCGCACACAACATCAACGGTGTCGTGCATCTCGCGATGCGCGACAACGCGCGGGCGCGCGCAAGCTTCGAGAAGGCGGTCTCGATCAACCCGGAGTTCCTTACGGCCGTGTTCAACCTCGCGCGCCTCGATACGGTCGAGAAAAATTACGACGCGGCGCGCAGCCGATATCAGGCGATTGTCGCCAAGGATGCGCAGAACGAGACCGCATTGCTTGCCCTCGCGGAGCTTCAGGCCGTCACCAAGGCGCCTCCCGAGGAGGTCCGGGCGGCGATCGAGCGAGCGGTGGCGGCGAGTCCCGCCAGTGCGCAACCGCGTCTCGCGCTCATCGGATTTCACGCCAGCCGCAAGGATTTTTCGGCGGCGGTGGCGGCAGCCCAAGCCGCGCAGGTCGCGGTGCCGGACAGCGCTCCCATCATGGAAGCTTTGGGCCTCGCGCAGTTCGCCTCGGGGGAACCGAACCAGGCGATCGAGTCGTTGAAACGTGCCGTGCAGCTTCGACCCGACAACGCCCCGACGCTCCTGATCCTGGCCGGCGTCCAGACCCGCGCAAAGGATTGGGACGGCGCGATCCAGTCGGTGCGCTCGGTCGTCGATCTCCAGCCTTCATCTCCGCAGACATGGGTCGCGTTCGCTGCGGTGTACGACGATGCAGGGCGCCTGCCGGCGGGAATAGAAGAAGCTCGCAGACTACAAAAGCAATATCCGAATCGCGCGACCGGGTTCGGACTGGAAGGCGAGCTCGATGCACGCCAGAAGAAATGGGCCGAGGCCGTCGGCGCGTATCGCACGGCGCTCGCGCGCCAGCCTGAAGCTCCAGTTGCTCTTCGCCTCCTCGCATTCCTCGACGCCGCCGGCAAACGCGACGAAGTCCAGTCCGTTGCGCAGCGCTGGATCCACGACCATCCCCGTGACGTCGGCGTCCGCGCGTACTTGGCGGAGATCGCCGTGCGCCGCAACGACTACAAAACCGCAGCGCAACAACTGCGTAACGCACTCGAGTTCGAGCCGGACAACGCGGTCATCGTGAACAACCTTGGATGGGTCTTGGGGGAGATGGGCGATCCGAAGGCACTCGAATATGCTGACAAGGCGTATGCGCTCGCGCCCAGCCATGCGGCCATCAACGGTACGTATGGCTGGTTGCTGGTCCAGAAGGGAGAATCCGCACGTGGAATAGAGCTGCTGCGCCGGGCCGTTGAGCTTGATCCCAACGACGTCACCAAGCGCCTGCGACTTGCGCAGGGGCTGGTGAAGGCGGGCGACAAGAGCGGTGCGAAGAAGGAGTTGACCGAGCTCTCCAAGGGCGACGTGCCCGGCGCCACGCGCGATGAAGCCGAAAAGATGCTCAAGAACCTATGAACGATACGCCTTTGCAGTCACTTCACGCTGGCGCCGCTACGCACGACCGACCCTTGTCGGACACGACCGTCGCGGTCGTCGGGTTGGGATATGTCGGGTTGCCGCTCGCCGTTGAGTTCGGCAAGCTGTTCAACACCATCGGCTTCGACCTCTCGCGCGAGAAGGTCGAGTCGTATCGCGCATTCGTCGATCCGACAGGCGAGGTTTCGCCACAGGACTTGCGCGCCGCATCGAGGCTCGTGCCCACCAACGATCCGGGCGAGCTTCGCAACGCCGACATCATCATCGTCGCGGTGCCTACGCCCGTCGACGAGGCGCACCAGCCGGACTTCGGGGCCCTGCTGTCGGCCAGCGAGGCGGTCGGCCGACATCTGAAGCAGGGCGCGATCGTCGTGTTCGAATCGACTGTTTACCCGGGCGCGACCGAGGAGATCTGCGTGCCCGCGATCGAGCGGCACTCGGGCAAGAAGTGGAAGCGCGACTTCTTCGTCGGGTATTCGCCGGAGCGTATCAATCCCGGCGATCGCGAGCACACGCTGACGACCATCACGAAGGTGGTGTCGGGCGACACGCCGGAAACGCTCGAGCGTCTCGCCGCGCTCTACGGCAGCGTCGTGCGCGCGGGGGTCCACCGCGCGAGCAGCATCAAGGTGGCCGAGGCCGCGAAGGTCATCGAGAACACCCAGCGCGACCTCAACATCGCGCTCATGAACGAGCTGTCGCTCATCTTCCACAAGATCGGCATCGATACCGTCGAGGTGCTCGAGACCGCCGGCACCAAGTGGAACTTCCTGCCGTTTCGGCCCGGGCTCGTGGGCGGGCATTGCATCGGCGTCGACCCGTACTACCTGACCCACAAAGCGGACATGATCGGCTATCACCCCCAGGTGATCCTCGCGGGCCGCCGCATCAATGACGGCATGGGCAAGTACATCGCCGAGCAGACGGTGAAGCTCATGACGCAGGCAGGCGTGCACGTGAAGAACGCGCACGTGAACGTGCTCGGCCTCACGTTCAAGGAGAACTGCCCTGACCTGCGCAACTCCCGCGTGATCGACGTCATCCGCGAGCTGCAGTCGTTCGGTGTGACGGTGCACGTGCACGACCCGGTTGCCGATCCGCAGGCGGCGGTCCACGAATACGGCGTCGAGCTGACGGCGTGGAACGAACTTCCGCGCGCCGACGCGATCGTCGCCGCGGTTGCGCACAAGGAGCTGCGCGCGCGCTCGCTGGACGAGGTGTGCGCGAAGGTCGCGGCCAAGGGGTTGTACGTCGACGTCAAGTCTCACGCCGATGCGGCGGCGCTGCGTGCGCGAGGCGTCACGGTGTGGAGGTTGTGATGACGGACGAGTCCTCCGCCCGCAGTCCCGCGTTCGCTGCGGTGGCGGCGGCGCTGCGAGACCAGCCGCGAACCTGGCTCGTCACCGGCAGCGCGGGGTTCATTGGATCGCATCTGCTCGAGGCGTTGCTGCGTCTCGGTCAACGCGTGGTCAGCATCGACAACTTCGCGACCGGCTACCGGCACAACCTCGAGGAGGTGCGGCGGTCGGTCGGCCCCGAGGCCTGGGCGCGCCACGTATTCCGCGAGTGCGATATCGTCGACATCGATGCATGCCGCCGCGCATGCGAGGGCGTCGACGTCGTGCTGCACGAAGCCGCGCTCGGGTCGGTGCCGCGCTCGCTCGCAGACCCGCTCGGGACCCACGCCGCCAACGCGACCGGGTTCGTGAACATGCTCGTGGCAGCAATGGAGGCGAAGGTCCAGCGCTTCGTGTACGCCGCATCCAGCTCCACCTACGGCGACCATCCTCAGCTACCGAAGGTCGAGGACGTGATCGGCCGTCCGCTGTCGCCTTATGCGGTCAGCAAGCTCGTCGACGAGCTCTATGCCGACGTTTTCGGCCGTTGCTATGGGCTGTCGACCGTGGGCCTCCGTTACTTCAACGTGTTCGGCAGGCGCCAGGATCCCCATGGCGCCTACGCAGCGGTGATCCCGTGCTGGATCGACGCCATGCTCGGCGGCGAGCCGGTGCACATCAACGGCGACGGCAGCACCACGCGGGATTTCTGCCATGTCGCCAACGTCGTCCAGGCGAACCTTCTCGCGGCGAGCGTCACCGACCCCGCAGCCCAGGGCCAGGTCTACAACGTCGCGTTGGGCGGCCGCACGTCGCTGCTCGAGCTGCACGACACGTTGCGCCATCTCATCGAGGAGCGGCACCCGGAACTCGAGGTCGGCAAACCGTTGCACCGGCCGTTCCGCTCCGGCGACGTCCTTCATTCGCAGGCGGATATCGGGAAGGCGATGGGCCTCCTCGGATTCGCGCCTGCGCTCGACGTGAAAGCCGGGCTGCGTGAAGCGCTCCCCTGGTACGAAGAGCAGCACGCCCTCGCGCACCTCGACGCGGTACGTCATGCCGAAGCCCGGGATGTTGCGTAACGCTCGCGGGCTGCTTGCGGTCATGGCTTTAGCCACGACCTCGTTGCCTTGCGCGGCACAAGCCAACGGCGAGCGCGAACTCGCCGAAGCCGTGGCGTACGAGCACGGAGAAGGCGTGCCGAGGGACCCGTCACGCGCCGCGCGCCTCTACTGCCACGCGGCGCGTGAGTTCAATGCCGACGCGCAGTTCAGCCTTGGCTGGATGTATGCGAACGGCCGCGGCGTGCCGCGCGACGAGAGCGCGGCGGCGGCACTGTTCGCTTCCGCGGCATCGCTCGGGCATGCGCAGGCGAACAACGTGCTGGCCTACTTCGCCTCGGTGCCGCGGCGCGCACCGGATTGCATGCGCGAGGCCACGTTCTCGCCGCTGCCCGCACCGATGTTCGAGCTCGCCGTACCGCACCCTTACGCAGGACCGGACCCGTTCGTTGCCTTGCCTCCCTGGAAGCAGCAGATTGCCGTCGTCGTAGACAAGCTCGCGCCGAAGTTCGCGATCTCGCGGCGTCTCGCCCTTGCGGTGATCGCGGTCGAGTCCAACTTCGCCTCGGATGCAATCTCCGACAAGGGCGCCGCCGGCCTGATGCAGCTCATGCCGCAGACCGCGGATCGTTTCAACGTCGAGCGCGTGTACGACGTGTCCGAGAATGTGCGCGGCGGCCTTGCCTATCTCCGTTGGCTATTGGCTTACTATCAAGGCGACGTGCGCCTTGCGGTGGCGGCGTACAACGCGGGCGAGAGGGCCGTCGACAGGTACGGCGGGATCCCGCCGTATCCCGAGACCCAGTCGTACGTGAAACGCGTCCTGGCCCTGTACGGAAGCGACACCCATCCCTACACGTCGGATGTCCAGCCTTCGCCGGCCCTCAAGCGTCCCTAGCGCCGGCTTGCGAGGCATCGGCATGGGTGGCTGGGGGCTGCTGGTGCGACTGATGGCTGATCTGCGGTAGGCCTTTGCTCGATCCGATCTGGGTCAAAGCAGTCCTCAAGGCGATCGTCCTTCCGCCCTGCGGGCCCTTGCTCGTGTCCCTGGCCGGGCTCGCGATCATCCGCACGCGCCCCCGGGCCGGTCGCTTCCTCGCTGCGCTCGGCGTGCTGACGCTTCTCGCACTTTCGCTTCCAGTGGTGGCGTGGCTGCTGGTGCGGGCCGTCTACGACGGTCCGGCATTTCAGCTCGCCGATGCGGGCAGGTCTCAAGCCGTCGTGATCCTGGGCGGCGGGATCCGCCGCGCGCCCGAGTTCGGCGGCGACACCATGAATCGCCTGACGCTCGAGCGCGTGCGCCTGGGGGCGCGGGTCGCCCGGATGACGAAATTGCCGGTGCTCGTCAGCGGAGGCTCGACCTATGGCGCGACACCCGAGGCGAGGCTCATGCGCGACGCGCTGCGCGACGAGTTCGGCATCGACGTGCGGTGGATTGAGGACGCCTCGCGCACCACCGCCGAGAACGCCGAGCGCACCGCGGTAATCCTCCGGGCCAACGACATCCACCGGGTCGTGCTCGTGACCCACAGCTTCGACGTGCCGCGGGCGGCTGCGGAGTTCGCATCGCAGGGAATCGAAACCGTACCCGCCGCCACCAATGTGCCCGCGCCCGGCGTGGACAGCGTCAGCGACTTCTTTCCGAGCATGTCCGCCTTGCAGGAGAGCTATTACGCCTTGTACGAGCTGGTCGCCAACGCCGTGCGGCGTGCGCGCGGCCTGGTTTCATAGAAAAAGGCGCTGTCGGAACGTTTTACATATACTGTAAACTACCGACGAACAGCCGCATAAGATACTGATTTAAAATATTAATTTGCTCTAAAAACGCTGGCATGGCCTGTGCTCCTCAACCCGCGTTCAGCCCACCAGAAAGCCTTGCCCAATGCGCCTCACTGCCCCCCTTCGCGCCGGTCTTATGGCCGTAGCCCTATCGACTGGCCTCATGGCGGCGCACCCCGCCCAAGCCGACTTCGTTCCCGGCGGATATCAAATCGGCTCCCAGCAGTTCGGGTTGACCGGGGGCACCTTCGACGCTGGCGGTTTCAAGGGAACCTGGAACGCCACCCCGATCATTTTCTGGTGCATCGAGCTCACCCAGACGTTCTCGTTCGGCGCGCATTACACGACCTACACGCCTTCAGCCGCGAGCAATGCACTCCTCAGCCAGCTCTTCACCGCGGCGTACGCCGGCGCGCTGAGCTCCACCCAGAACTCGGCAGCGTTCCAGCTCGCCATCTGGGAGATTATTTACGACGGCGGCGACCTCAACCTCAGCGGCGGCGGGTTCAAGGTGCTGGACAACAAGGGCAACGGCGCGACCGTCGCCACGGCACAGGGGTTTCTGAACAGCGTGCTGGCCGCTTCCCCGAGCTACAACCTCTTCTTCCTGACCGAACCCAATCACCAGGACTTCGTGACTGCCAACCTGATTCCCACCACGACCACGAGGGTGCCGGAACCGGGCTCGCTCGCTCTCATTGCCATCGCCCTGATTGCCGCCGGCTTCGTGCGGGCGCGCAGCGCCCGCGCAGCCGGATAACCTCGGGCCGCGCCTGCCCGACTCGATCGGGGTCAAGCCCCCGCATCGACGGCGCAAGCGTTCTTTCGCCACCCGTCCGGCGACGTCCGCGAATTCTCGAATTTGGTTTTGCCGCGTGAGTGGCGAAAGGAGCCTGGCGTGGCCATGCGGCGGCTGCCGCTCTCGGTGATGGCACGTTCTGCACAGCAAGCAGTGCAGCAGCGGTTTGAGCTTGCGCGCCGACGTCCACCGCATGTGTAAACATTACCGACGCGCGGCGCTACAGCGACTCAAGCCCGATTCCAGCCCTCCGTCGAGTTACGTCGCGAGCGCTTCTTGAGCATTCCCGACGTCGTCGTAGCGCTGCTGCACGCGCGCATCTCCGTGCGCGCCGACAGCGTCCTTCCGCGTTGCGATCGGCGGGCATGCGCGGTACGCCTGCGTGCTTGCCGGGCGCGACGACGCACTGCGAAAAGCGCGGCAAGCAGGAGCCCGATGGATAGGATTGCGATCATGTCGGTCATGGATGGGCATCACGAGGCAAGGCGTATGCCGATTCGACAACCGCTTGATCATGAAGGCTTGCGCGCCAGGCGCTTGCGCGAGTCTGTAAGTATTGCCGACGTCACGTTCCGGCTTGCCGACGAGCACGCCGGGGCGCGGTGAAATGTCGATGGTCGAATCCGCCCCGCCCCCCACCTGCGTGCTCTTCGTGTGCGCGAACAACATCTGCCGCTCGCCGATCGCCGAGGGTGCGTTCCGCGTCGCGGCACGGCGCGAGGGCCTGCGCAACGTCTTTGTCGAGTCGGCCGGCATCTACCCTCACCATGCAGGTCAGCGGCCGGACCCGCGCGCGTTGAGTGCGGCGAGCGCCCGCGGGTACGACCTGTCGACCATTCGCGCACGCCAAGTCACCGCCGCCGACTTCGGGCGCTTCCAGTGGATTCTTGCGATGGATGAGGACAACCTCCGCGCGCTCGCGTGCATGTCGCCACACGGATATGCGGGGCACCTCGGGCTGTTGATGGATCTCGCGCCGGGCGCTGGGAGTCGGGATGTACCGGATCCTTACTTCGGTCCGAGGGCGCAGTTCGACGAAGTCGTTCGTCTCGTCGAAGCCGCCTGCGGTGGGCTCGCGTCGCGTCTGGCGAGGCGATAGACCTCGCAACGACAACGACTAGTCGTTCGTATCGAAGCCGTCTCTCGCGCGCTAGGATTGGGAATCAGGTTCCAGCGGGTGACCGGGGGACATCCCAAGGCGTTCCGCGCGCAGCTGCTCCTCGGCCGAGATCGTCATGACCGAGCAAAGGATGAATCCTATGCAAGCTCCCAACGAAAGTGCGAACACAACCCACACTATTATGGTCACGTGGATCTCCTTTTCGTGCGTGACGCCACCATTAAGCGTTTCGCCACCACGACGGTACAGCCAACCACGTCTGATTGAGGCGTCGGACGGTGCCGGCCAGCTCGTCAGTGGGGCGTGCCAGCGGAGACTTCCGGGCAAGGTGTCGTACAAATCCGCAGCCGCCGGTTATTGATGAATACTAGAACAAGATGCGAAATACGCCAGGGGCTAGGGGAGGGCAAAAAATCGCGCGGAATCAACAGCGCATGTTCCCAGCGCTTCTGGGCTGGCCGGTTGAACGCCTGCACGAGTCAGCGACTGGTTTAAAGCTGGCCTGCAATGCGGCGATCCGCGAGCAGTGTCGGACAATGCCCACGCGGTCGCGGATCCGCATGCCTTCAAGGCGGCGAACTACAACAACGCAGTAGCGATGGAAGCGGAGGGTGCGCCGTGCCCGTTTGTTGATGGTGTGACCGTTGGCGCCAGCACGCTCCCAAGCTTCACGACTTTCCCTGAGACATCGGTGAGACGTTGAATCCGGCCGCGCTTAGCCGATCGCGCACCGCATCGTCCGCCAGAAGCGCCTGGAATGACCGCACCGCCGGTCGATCGAGCCGGGCGGTCGGCACGATGAAGTCGAAGCGTTCTTCCTGCAACGCGATGAAGCCGAGCCCGTACTGCCGCGCGACGGTATCGATCGCGATCCCCCAGTCGGCTCGGCTCTGCGCGACTGCCGCGGCCACGGCGTTGTGCGATTTTGTCTGCACACCGTAACCGGGCGGCCGCGCCTTGCCGAGCAACTTGTCGATCAGCACGCGCGTGCCGCTGCCCGGATTGCGATTCACCATCACGCACTCGGCGTCCGCGAGCGCGCCGGTCACGGCCTGCTCGAGGGACCGACCCTCGAAGCGAGCGTCGCCCGAACGAAACACAAAACCCTGCATGCGCCCGTAGCCGGGCAGCGAGCGTGAGTTCCTCCGAAACGAGGTGAACGTTGTAGCGGCCCGTCGCGGGATCCAGCAAGTGAACGCCGGCGACGTCGCACTCGCCGCGTCGTGCGGCCGCGACGCCGCCCATGCTGCCCACGTAAAGCGACTTCGCCCGAACGCCCGCCCGCACGAGCATTCCGGCGAGCAGGTCGAGGCCGACGCAATGGCTGCCGATGATCACGAGATCGGCGGGCTCGACGTCGCGGCCGAGGAGCTGGACGTCGACTGTGCTGTCGGCGTCCAGGATTTCCGTGTGCTGGTCGATGGTGATGAAGCCGTCGGCGTTGCTGAACGTCGTGACCGACCCGGACCCCTTGCCCATCGGGTAGGCCGCAAGGCCGGTGGGCGACTGCACCAGCCCGACGAGCAGATATTCGGTTCGTCCGCGCTCCGAGTTCACTCGCATCGGCAGCCGCGCTTGCACACTGTGACGCCGCTCGACGGGCAGTCCCGCATATGCGCGCAACACGGGTGCAACGAACTCGTGGAACGTGAAAATCGCCGACGTGGGAAATCCCGGCAGGATGACGACCGGCTTGCCGTCGGTCACCGCGAGGCAGATCGGTTTGCCGGGTTTGAGCGCGACTCCGTGCGCGACGATGCCGGGATTGTCGAGACGGCTCACCGTGCGATACGAGATGTCGCCCGCGCCCTTGGACGTGCCGCCCGAAAAGATCACGGCGTCCGATTCGAGCCCGCGTGCGAGCGCATCGGCCAGCGCCGCGTCGTCGTCCGGCACGACGCCGAGTTGCACCGGCTCACAGCCCAACTCCGCCACGGCGGCTGCGATGGCGGCCGCGTTGGAGTCGTATACCGTTCCCGGGCGTGCCGGAGCTCCGGGCGCCACGATCTCGTTGCCGGTCGAGAAGATCGCGACGCGAGGTCGCCGGTAGACGTCGACGTGCGCGAAGCCGATCGCGGCGATCACGCCGATCTCGCGCGAAGTCACCACGGTGCCCGCGCGCAGCGCGGTCTCGCCGCGCGCGATGTCGGTGCCGGCATAGCTCACGTTTTCGCTCGCAGTGACGGGCCTGCGGATTTCGAGCTTGCCGTCGGCGATCTCGGAGTATTCGATCATCAGCACGGCATCCGCGCCTCGCGGAAGCATGCCGCCGGTCGCTATGGGCGTTGCGCGCCCTGCGACGACGGTGTCGACGGCAATCACGCCGGGTGCCAGCACCTGTGCGTTCAGTTGCACGCTGCGCGGCTGCTCTTCCATCGCCGTGAACGAATCGGCAGCCACGATCGCGAAACCGTCGACGTTCGAACGATCGAAGCTCGGCACGTCCACGGTTGCGACGATGTCCCGCGCGAGCACGCGTCCGAGCGCGCTCTCGATGGCCACGATTTCGCTGCCGAGGGGTGCGAGGTTGAGATGCCGGCGGAAACGAGCGGTGGCTTCGTCGCGCGAGATGACGTCGAGAAATTGCGTCTGGACGGCGCCCTCTGGGACTTCGGACTTCATCGCTGCCATCAGTCGTACAGATACACGGTGATTTCGCTGCCGGGTGCGAAACCTTCGCTCTCGGCGGGAACGATCACGAATCCGTCGGCGCGCGTGGTCGAGGACAGGATGGAGGCGCCACTCAGCGCGATCGGGTCGACATGCCCGTCGGCAACGCGAACGCGGCAGTAGTCGACCCGCCCGATCGCGGACACGATCTTGCGCGCCGCCGTCGCGCGTACGGTTCGATGCGGAAAGCCGCCCGCCAGCCCGCTCATGCGGCGGATCGCGCGGCCGGCAAAGAAATCGTACGCGCACAAGCACGAGACGGGATTGCCGGGCAGCAGGAATACGAGTGCCGCGCCGACACGTCCGACGCCCGCGGGGCTCGACGGCCGCATGGCAACGCCGTGAATGGCGAGCTCGCCGCACTCGGTGACCAGCCGCGGCGTGTGATCTTCGGCGCCCACGCTCGAACCGCCGGAGACGAGGATCACGTCGGCGCCGTCGGCGGTGAGTGCCTCGCGTATCGCGGCGGGATCGTCGGGTAAGAGAAGCGCGCGCTCCAGCACGCCGCCGTCGCGTACCAAAAGCCCTCGCAGCATGTACGTATTGGCGTCGTAGACCTGATAGAGGTCCTTCGTCCTGCCGGGCGCGATGACCTCGTTGCCCGTGGCAACGATGCGCACGCGCGGACGACGCACCACGTCGACGTGCGCCTGTCCAAGCGAAGCTACGAGCGCGACGTCCTGTGCCCGCAGGCGCCTGCCCGCGCGCAGCACGACGGCCCCGGCGGCGACGTCCTCTCCTCGATGCGCGACGTGCTGGCCGGGTGCAACGGGACGCGTGATCTCGATGCCGTCAGCCGATTCGTTGGCGAACTCCGCAGGCACTACCGCGTCGACGCCTTCTGGAATGGGAGCACCCGTCATGATGCGGACGGCGGTCCCAGGCGCCACCGCACGCTCCAAAGGCTGCGCAGGAAGCACCTGACCTTCTACCGGAAGCGCGATGGGGTTGTAATCGCTCGCGCCGGACGTGTCGTCGCCACGCACGCCGTAGCCGTCCATGGCCGATCGATCGAACCCCGGCACGTCGATCGTGGCGACGACATCCGACGCGAGCACGCGACCGCATGCGTCCTCGACGCGCACCCGCTCAGCGTCCAATGCGCAGGCTTTGTCGTCGATCCAGGTCAACACCGCAGGTACTTCGCTTCGCCGGCGAAATCCCTGCATGCGAACGTCCGCGGCGATGGACATTGCCACTGCTCCTCGTGCAATCGAGGCAATGCGCCCCGCGATGTCTTCTCATTGTAGAGGAACGCTCCAACGCGGAGGCAACGCAGCGTTATGTTTTTCGGTATATTACGAAGGTGTTCGTCAAAACGTTCATCGTCGGTTGCTTGCTCGCCATGGCTGGCCACGCTGCGTCGGCTGCGAATGTCCTCGTGTTCGGCGCCGCGAGCCTCAAGGATGCGCTCGACGCGCAGGTCGTCGCGTTCACATCCGCAACGGGACACAGGGTGGTCGTGTCATACGGCGCGAGCAATGCGCTGGCGAGGCAAATCGAAGCAGGTGCGCCCGCCGATGTCTTCATTGCCGCCGACCTCGACTGGATGGACTACATCGAGACCAAGGGCCTGGTGCAGCCCGGCACGCGCGTCGATCTCCTGCGCAACACGCTCGTGCTCATTGCGCGAGCGGACAGCAAGTCGACGCTCAGGATCGGCCCCGGCTTCGACCTTGCGGGCGCGCTCGGCACGGAGAAGCTTGCGATGGCCAATCCGGATAGCGTACCGGCCGGCAAGTACGGCAAGGCGGCGCTCCAATCACTTGGTGTGTGGACGCGCGTCGACAAGCAGGTCGCGCGTGCGGAGAACGTGCGCGCCGCTCTCCTTCTCGTGTCGCGCGGCGAGGCGCCATTCGGCATCGTGTATGGAACGGACGCGCGTGCGGACCGCGGCGTTCGCATCGTCGACTCGTTCCGGCGGCGAGTCACCCGCCGATCGTTTATCCGGCCGCGCTCGTGGCAAGGGGCAAGTCAACTGCGGCGGAAGCATTCCTCGACTACCTGCAATCCCCGTCGGCGCAGCTCGTCTGGAAGCGCTCGGGCTTTGCTTTCGGTCGCTAGCGATGTTTTCCCTGAGTCCCGAGGAGCTGCAGATCCTCACGCTGAGCCTGCGGGTCGCGTCGGTCAGCGTCCTGGCGAGCCTGCCGATCGCGATACTCGTTGCGCTGTTGCTCGCGCGCGCCGATTTCCCCGGCAAGACACTGGTCGATGCGCTGGTGCACTTGCCGCTCGTGCTGCCGCCCGTCGTCGTCGGCTTCGGCCTGCTCGCACTGCTTGGCAGGCGTGGTCCGATCGGCACCGTGCTCGACGAATGCTGCGGCATCGTCTTCGCGTTCCGCTGGACCGGTGCCGCCGTCGCTTCGGCGCTGATGGGATTTCCGTTGATGGTGCGCGCCATCCGCTTGTCCATCGAGGCCATCGACCGTCGGTACGAGATCGCCGCGCGTACGCTCGGTGGGTCGTCGTTGTGGGTGTTTGCGTCGATCACGTTGCCGCTCGCGTTGCCGGGCATCGTGACCGGAACGCTGCTGTCGTTCGCGCGCGGCCTCGGCGAGTTCGGCGCGACGATCACGTTCGTGTCGAACATACCGGGCGAGACGCAGACGTTGCCCCTCGCAATCTATACGTTTACCCAAGTGCCCGGCGGCGACGCGCAGGCGATTCGCTTGTCGATTGTCGCCGTCGTCCTATCGGTTGCGGCGCTTGCGGATCCGAATGGCTCACGCGCCGCGCTTCGCAGGCCGATCGCGATGATCGACGTTGACATCGCCCAGCGCATCGGTCGCTTCGCACTCGACGTGAAGTTTTCCGTGGACGCGCCGGTGGTGGGCCTGTTCGGTCCGTCGGGCTCCGGAAAGACCAGCGTCGTCAATGCCATCGCCGGTGTGCAAAGACCTGACCGCGGGACGATTCGCGTGAACGGAGAGGTCCTGTTCGATTCGGTGAAGCGCATCGACGTGAGGCCCGAGCATCGACGCGTCGGCTACGTCTTCCAGGACGCGCTGCTGTTCCCGCATCTCGACGTGTCGGCGAATCTCACCTACGGCCAACGCCTGCGTGCGTCGTCGCAGCGCGTCATCCACGAGGATCACGTCGTCGAACTGCTCGGCCTCGCGGCGCTGCTCGACCGCAGACCGCGCACGTTGAGTGGCGGCGAAAGGCAGCGGGTGGCGATCGGCCGCGCGTTGCTCGCGCAGCCACGAATCCTGCTCCATGGACGAGCCGCTCGCGTCGCTGGACCAGGCACGCAAGCTCGAAATCCTCGATTACATCGAGCGCCTGCGCGACGACCTTCACATCCCGATCGTGTACGTGAGTCACTCGGTCGAAGAGGTCAAGCGGCTCGCCGATGCGGTGGTGCTGCTTTCGCAGGGCAGGTGCGTCGCCGTGGGTGACGTCGACGCGCTGACGCGCTGATACGGTTCGTGACCGCTAGTCCTCGATCTCGATCCACACCGGCGCGTGTCGCTCGCGCCGGGGCGCCCACGCACTTCGCGGTCCACGCCCGCGGCGAGGACGCGCTTGCGCAACGCCGCGTTGACGAGGAGATGGTCGATGCGCAGGCCGGCGTTGCGTTCCCACCGCTTGCGCATGTAGTCCCAGAACGTGTAGATCGTCTCGCGCGGGATGCAGCGCGCGTACCGTGTCGGTCCATCCCTGTTCGATCAGCATGCCGAACGCATCCCGGCTTTGCGGCTGCACGAGCGCGTCGTCGTCGTATGAAGTCGTCGCGTAGATGTCCGCAGGCGTCGGCACCACGTTGTAGTCGCCGGCGAGCACGACGGGTACGCCCGAATCGCGCAGGCGACTTCGCGTGCCTGGCAAGGCGCGCGAGCCAGGCGAGCTTGTAATCGAACTTCGGACCCGGCTGCGGATTGCCGTTGGGCGCGTACAGGCATCCGACGAGCACGCCGTTGATCGCCGGCCTCGAGATAGCGGGCCTGCACGTCGTCGCGATCGCCGGGCAGGTCGCGCCGCGTCTCACCGGCTGCGTGCCGCGCGCGAGGATCGCAACCCCGTTGTACCGCGGCTTCTGCCCGCGCCAGATGGCGCCGTAGCCGGCCGCTTTCGATCTCCGGCAGCGGGAAACTCCTCGTCGATAGATACGGAGCTCCTGGAGACACACGGCGTCGGGTTGCGCCTCGTCCAGCCACTCGAGCAGGCGGGGCAGGCGGTTGCGGATGCTGTTGATGTTGTAGGTCGCGATCTTCATCGTGCAAATGTTACCGCCTGCCGGGCGCCGTCCTACGCAAGATTCATCGGCTCTGGGTTGGTTCCGCGCGCGCGCAACGCGGATCATCGGCCATCTTCTTGGTCCGGGATTCGATGGGTTCCAACGCTTCGCTGCAAAGTCCGCACCTCGGCATGCTCGCCCTCGAGCCCGTGCGCGCGATGCTCGAGTTCGCGCGCATGCAGCTTGACCGACGTCGACCGCTGCCAACGCGCGGGGCGACGGTCACGCCGTGGTCCTGTTTCCGGGGCTCGGCGCCGATCACCGCCTGATGCAGCCGCTGCGCGCGCCACTGTGAGGGGCTCGGGCTACGACGTGCTGCCACTGGGGACGCGGGCGCAACACGGGCCTCAGGCGACCCCGGATCCTGGCTCGACGCGCTCGCTCATGACATCGATGCGCTCATCGGCACTGCGCACGCGCAGGCGACGCTCATCGGATGGAGCCTCGGCGGGTTGTACGCGCGCGAGATCGCGAAGGCGATTCCTCATCGGGTGCGCCAGGTGATCACGCTCGGAACGCCGATCGAAGCGCTTGTCCAACTCCACCAACGTGCAGTGGCTCTTCGAGCTCCTGAGTCGGCAACTCGTCGGACCGTCGACCCGGCGCTCGCACGGCAGGCTGAGCGAGCCGCCGCCGGTGCCGACGACGCCATCTACTTCGCGCTCCGACGGCATCGTCGCCTGGCAGGCCTGCGTCGGCCGGACGAGCCGGCCTCGCCGAGAACATCGAAGTCGAGAGCAGCCACCTCGGGTTGATCTGGCACCCCGACGTGCTGCGCATCGTGGCGGATCGTCTCGCGCAGCGCCGAGGCAGCTGGAAGCCCTGGCGCGACGCGCTGGCCGCATAACGCATGGCGAGGCTTGCACTCGTCTCCGGCCGGGCGCCTCGCCGCGACCGCCGCGCGGAAGCGCTTGCCGCACGTCGCAACTACAAGATGGCGACGTCGGTGCACGCGTATGTGCGAGGCAACACGACGCAGTTCTACGAATGGCTGGGGTCGATCGCGTCGAGCTCGTTCCCGCACGGGCCGGCGATGTGGATCTGCGGGGATTGCCACGTCGGCAACCTGGGCCCGCTCGCCGACACCGAAGGCCGCGTCGAGATGGGCCTTCGCGATTTCGACCAGACGGTCATCGGCAACCCGGCGCACGACCTCATGCGCCTCGCGCTCTCGCTTGCGATGGCGGCGCGGAGCTCGGACCTTCCCGGTGTCGTTACCGCCGCGCATGATGGAGGGGCTCGTCGAGCATTACGCCAAGGAATTCGGCAACCGCGATCGCGACGCGCCGCCGCGGCCGCCGTCGGTGGCGCGCCCGATGAAGGAAGCCAGGCAGCGGTCCTGGCGGAACTGGCGGACGAGCACATCGATAGGCGTTCACGCAATTCCCATCGGACGCCAGTTCTGGCCCGTGTCGCGCGACGAGCGCCGCGCGATCCATGAGCTCTTCGCATCGCCCGAGCTGCGCGCGCTCGCGACCCGCCTTGCCCACCGCAAGGACGATGCCGAGGTCGAGGTGCTCGATTCGCGTACTGGCGAAAAGGGTGCAGCTCGCTTGGATTGCTGCGCTACGCCGTGCTGCTGGACGTCGGAGGCAAGGCCGCGCGGGGTCGCGACCTCTGCCTCTTCGACATCAAGGAGGCAACGCGACCGCTGGCCCCGCATTACGACGATGCGGGCATGCCGCGCGACCACGCGGAGCGCGTCGTCATGGGCGCGTGCCACCTTTCGCCGTTCCTTGGCGAGCGCATGGTGCATGGGCGTCTTCTCGGCAGTCCCGTGTTCGTGCGCGAGCTGTTCCGAACGACCTCAAGCTCGAGCTAGAGCGCGTCGACACCGACGAGGCGATCCACGTGGCGCGCTACCTGGCGCGGGTCGTCGGTCGCGCCCACGCACGCCAGCTCGCGCGCCCGGAGCGCAAGGCGTGGCAGGCCGAGCTCCGGCGCAATCGCTCGAAGAGCATCGACGCGCCGTCGTGGCTGTGGTCCGGGGTGGTGGACCTGGTCGGCATCCACGAGCGCGCCTACCTCGAGCACTGCCGCCGTTACGCGCAGCGCGCGGCTTAGCTACGCGTACCTCGTCGGAGCCCTGCATTCCAGATGAACGACTGGATGTCTGGTCGCGCGGCCTGAGGTCGCGCACGTCGCGCGACACGGTTCGGCGACCGCATCGCGCAACGCCATCTTCTCGAACGAGAACAGAGGTTTCGTGCGCGACTCGCGTAGGCCTGCGGGGGCGCCGGCGATGGTCGGTCGCGCCCGCGTCACGTCGTCGGCGGGTTCCGCTCGGCGGCAGGGGTCGACCACCTGTCGTTTCCGCCAATGTCGCTGCGGTCGTGTCCGGCCTAGAATGGGACGCTTCGCCCATCCCTCATCGCTGTGGGGTTGCCGATGACGCACGATCCGCTCTACCTCGCCAACGTCAGCAGCGCGTTGCTGGGTGCGTTGCACGAAGCGCAGGACATGCTCGATGCGGGCGAGGGCGGTGAACCGCTCGCCGAGGTCGTCCGCCACGCGCGCGAGCTGCACGAGATCATGTTGGAAGAGCTCTCCGACCCGGGATGCCACTCACCGGGCGTGCGGCCCGATCGCTGACCGAGATGGGCGAGCGGTTGCGCTCGCTCGAGCGGATGCTTGCCACGCATTCGTAGATTCGCGATCGTGCACCGAAGCGGGCACGCCTTGACGAATGTCGTGCGACGGGCCCTTCACCACGGGCGATTTCCCGCCGGTCATGCCCCAGGACTGCGCCTGGCACCGAAGTTGCGAATACGGCTGCCGCTTGCCCCACAATTTCGGGAGACCCTCGTGCAACTGCCCCGCCGCAGGTTCATCAACGTCGCATTGATCGCCGCCGCTGCGTTCGGGTGCCATGCGTATGCACAGACGTATCCGACCAAGCCGGTGCGCCTCGTCGTGACCTTTCCGCCCGGCGGATCGAGCGACGTCGTCGCGCGGCAGATCGGACCGCTCCTGGCCGAACGGCTCGGCCAGCCGTTCGTCATCGACAACAAGCCGGGCGCGGGCGCGACGATCGGCGCGGCCGAAGTCGCGCGCGCGGCCGCCCGACGGCTACACGCTGATGCTGTCGAACACCGCGCCGATCAGCCTGTCGCCGTTCATGCTCGAGCCGTCGCCGTACGACCCGGTGAAGAGCTTCACGCACGTCGCGTACATCGGTTCGGTGCCGAACGTGTTCGTCGTGCATCCGTCGGTGCCCGGCCAAGACGATCCCGGAGTTCATCGCGTGGGCCAAGCAGCAGAAGGATCCGATTCCCGTACGGCAGCGGCGGCATCGGCTCGATCGGCCACATCGTCGGCGAGCTGTTCGCGAAGGAGGCGGGCATCAAGCTCACGCACGTCGGCTACAAGGGCGCGTCGCCGATGCACAACGACCTGCTCGGCGGGCACGATCCTGTTCGCGATCGACACGCTGCCGCAGAACGTGCAGTTCCAGAAGTCGGGCAAGCTGCGCTTGCTCGCCGTCACGTCGACCAAGCGGGCGACAATGGCGCCCGACGTGCCGACCGTCGCTCGAGCTCGGCTACCCGAAGCTCGTCGCCGAGAATTTCTTCGGCATTTCCGGTCCGGCCAACCTGCCGAAGCCGGTGGTCGAGCCGTTGCACAAGGCGACGATGTCGGCGCTCGACGACCCCAAGCTCGTAAGAACTTCGAGGACGTGGGCATCAGCGTGCGCAAGATGTCGCCGGAGGAATTCACGGCGTTCGTGCAGAAGCAGGTCGCCGACTGGGGCCCCGCGGTGAAGGCGTCCGGCGCCAAGCTCAACTAGCAGACGCGATGCCTGGCATTTCCATTCACGTCGTCGACGTCGCGCTCGGCAAGCCGGCCGCCGGCATGTTCGTCGAAGTGCACGCGCTGCGACGGCGACGTCCGCCGGGTCGTGGGCACCGGCGTCGTCGGCGACAACGGCGCGTTCGAGCATCCGATGAACGCGGGCGACGGGTGTCGCGCCGGCGTGCACGAGGTGCTGCTGCACGCCGGCGAGTACTTCCGCTTCATGGGACTCGTGCAGCGACAAGCCTGCGTTCCAGGAAATCGTGCCGTTGCGCTTCACCGTGCTCGACCGCAGCGAGCACTATCACTTGCCGGTCAAGATTTCACCATGGGGAATCTCGGTTTGGCGCGGCGCATGGACGGTCCGTGATGGCGCACTTCAAACGAACTCGCGCGTGCCAACGCAACGGCTTGCACGCACGTGCAAGGCTTCGCGCAGTCTGGAGTACATTCGCGTGCCCCCTGCCGCGCCCGGCATGGCGAAGTTGTAGTTTAGGCAGGGGGCATTCGCTTGCTATCATCGCCGGCGAACTTCCTGCCGCGCGATGCATTGCCGAATGCTCTCGCTGTCGACTTTCGCACGTGCTCGCATGCGCGCACGCGCTGCGGCGTGTGGGGCTACATCGACGAGCAAGGGCCGGGCGCACGTCGCCACCGAGAAGCTCGACGATCGCTACCAGCTGTTCTTCAAGGGCGCGCGACGAAGTGCGGAGCTCGCTGCGGCGCGCGAAGCGCGCGACGCCGGAGTCGGCGAAGCCTTCGTGCAAGACGCCGATCTTCCAGCGCCTCGCAAGCCATCCCGAACGTCGAAGCGCTACGAGCCGCTGATCGTGCGCTACGCGAAGGCAGCAGCGACGTCGACGTCGCGCTGGTGAAGGCGGTGGTCGCCGTGGAGTCCGCGTACGAGCCCGACCGCCGTGTCGCCGAAGGGCGCGCTCGGCCTCATGCAGGTCATCCCGGAAACCGCGCAGCGCTACGGCGTGAGCGACGACGCGAAGCGCACGGTCGCGCAGAAGCTCCTCGATCCCGCCATCAACATCAGCGTCGGCACGCGCTACCTGCGCGATCTGCTCGCGCTGTTCGCCGACGACGTCGACGCTCGCGCTCGCCGCCTACAACGCCGGCGAGGGCGACGGTGCAGCGCTACGACAACCAGGTGCCGCCGTACCCGGAGACGCAGGAATACGTGAAGCTGGTGCACGCAGTTCTACGCGCTGTACAAGCCGCCGCCGCCACCGGCCTGCGGCGCGACCAAACCGCGTCGCGATGCACGATTCCGAAAAGACGCGGCGCACGTCGAGGGGGACAATCCGCGGGGCGTGACCCGACGACTCCGACGCTTCTCCGGTGCCGACGCTGCCCGATTCGCCTTGGGTGACGCTCCCCGCGTGCCCGACACCGCACTCGCCTTCGATCGGCGCGTTCGCGCGTGCGACCGGCGCGGCGCTCACCGAGCGCAACGCGGTCCGGCTGCTGCTCGATGCGCGCGAGAACTTTCCCGGCGTGGCTCGACGCGATCGCAGCGGCGCAAGCGCTACATCCTGTTCGAAAGCTACATCATCGCCGACGACGCGCGTCGGGCCGCGAGTTCGTCGACGCGCTTGGCGAGCGAAGGCGAGGGCGGGCGTGCGCGTGTGCGTGGTCTACGACTGGCTGGGCTCGACGAAGTTCGGCAGGCGCTGTGGGAACCGCTGCGCGCCGCGGGCGCGGAGGTCCACTGCTTCAATCCGCCGAGCTTCGACGAGCCCGCTTGCGTGGCTCACGCGCGACCATCGCAAGTCGATCGTGGTCGATGGCGACATCGGTTTCGTCAGCGGCCTGTGCGTGAGCGCCGAGTGGGAAGGCAATCCGCGCCAAGCGCCTGCGAGCCGTGGCGCGACACGGGCATCGAGATCCGCGGGCCGGCGGTGGCCGACATCGAGGCCGCGTTCGGCGCAGGTGTGGCGCGCGTGCGGCGGCGACGGCACGCATCCGTTCCGAGCCGACCGCCGATGCGCGCACCGCCAGGCGACATGCGCGTGCGCGTCATCGCCGGCGTGCCCGAATCCGCGGGCACGTATCGCACTCGATCTCGCTGCGTCGCGTCGCTGGCGCGCGAGCACTTGTGGCTCACCGACGCCTATTTCGTCGGGCACGTCCGCGTATACGCAGGCGCTGCGCGCCGCGGCGACGCGACGGCGTCGACGTGCGCCTGCTGGTGCCGGGCGCGAGCGACATTCCCGCGCTGTCGCCGCTGTCGCGCGCTGGCTATCGGCCGTTGCTCGAGGCCGGCGTGCGCGTCTTCGAGTGGAACGGCACGATGCTGCACGCCAAGACCGCCGTGGCCGACGGCCTCTGGTCGCGCGTCGGCTCGACCAACCTCAACCTCGCGAGCTGGATGTCCAACTACGAGCTCGACGTCGCGATCGAGGACGCGACGTTCGCGCACGCGATGGCGACGCAGTACGAAGCGGACCTCGGCCACGCCACCGAGATCGTGCTACGACGCGCAATCGCGTGCGCGACCGAAGGCGCGCGACGGCGGCGAACGAACGGGCGACGGCGGCCGCGCGCGCGCCATGTCGGGCAGCGCAGGACGCGCGGCGGCGGGTGCGGTCAGCGTCGGCAGCGCGCTCGGCGCCGCGCTGACCAACCGGCGCACGCTCGGGCCTGCCGAAGCCGGATTGCTGGTGCACGATGGCGATAGTGGTCGCTCGGCATCGCGTCGTGGCGGCGCATGTGGCCGCGCGTCGATCGCCTGGCCGCTTGCGATCATCGGTGCATGGCTCGGCGATGTCGTGGCTGCGTGAAGGCGTGTCGTTGCGGCGCGGCGCGCGGCCGGACCGCGAAATCGCCGCCAACGCCGGCGCGGTTCCGGATGGCCGAATCGGCGGGTGACGGCGCGCGGGACTGACCTGTATAATTGCAGGCTTGCGCCCGTAGCTCAGTTGGATAGAGTACCTGGCTACGAACCAGGGGGTCGTGGGTTCGAATCCTGCCGGGCGCGCCAAATTCCCGTTGCTACATCAAGCGCTTGCCAACGCCTTGGCAGGCGCTTGTCGTTTCAGAACCGTGAGTGCGGGAGTTTTGCGGGACTCTCCGTCGCACACTCGATTCGCCGCTTCGAGCAAGTTCTCCAACTCCGCGCGCCGAGTAGTGCGTGGTGATGCGTCCCGAGCGGTGTCCCAGCAGATCCTGCCGATCCTCGAACGACACGCCTGCCGCACGCAGCCGGCGCCCGAACGTGTGCTTCAAATCGTGCACCCGCACCTGCGGCAGACCGGCGCGCTGGCGCGCGACTGCCACGCCGTGTTGTTCATCGTGCCGATACGACCGCCGCGATACACAAACACGTACTCGGGGTGCTGGCCGCGGACACTGTCCACGACCGCCTTCGCCACCCGGTTCCAATCCTCGTTTTGCCCCGGTGATCCACCCGACATTACGAACCGGCGTCGAGGCGCTCGTCGTCGCTGCCCGGGCATGGGTCGGGGCGGGCCGTGACGATAGCGCATACGTCGTCGACGGGCAGCACTGCGCAGCGGCCATGACATGACTGCCGAAATCGCTCCCGCGATGAAGATGTTCATGATCGCGCTGGACTTCGTTGGAACGTTTGTGTTCGGGTTGAGCGGCGCAGCCGCCGCGGTCAAGCGCAACCTCGATCTCTTCGGCGTGCTCGTGCTGTCCCTTGTCGCTGCGACTACGGGCGGCATCGTCCGCGATGTGCTCATCGGCGCCATACCTCCGGCTACGCTGGCCGACTGGCGCTACTTGGCGATTTCGCTGTCCGCCGGGATTTTGACGTTCTATTGGCTTCCAATCGTCGACCGCTTGCGAAGTCCGGTACAACTCTTCGATGCTGCCGGGCTCGCACTGTTCGCGGTTTCCGGCACGCAGAAGGCGCTGGCCTACGGCCTCGATGCGCCTATGGCCGCCCTGCTTGGCATGGTGACGGGGATCGGTGGCGGCATGGCGCGCGATGTCCTGCTGAGAGAAATTCCTACCGTGTTGCGCGCCGAGTTGTACGCAGTCGCCGCGCTCGCCGGTGCCTCCACGGTCGTGATCGGCGAGGTGCTCGACCTGCCGTCGGCGGTGACGATCTTTGCGGCGATATTCGTGTGCTTCGGTTTGCGCGTCGGAAGTATCTACCGTGGGTGGCATCTGCCGACGGCAACGCGTGTCGCACGCCCCGACGGGGATCGCGGGCCGGACGCGGAGTAGGCAGATTCACTCGCTCTTCAAGAGGCGGTCAGATATCCGACGGCTTGACTGCGTGCGCGCGCAGTGGTGTTGACTGCAAGTGTCGACTGATGTTGACGCCGACGCTGCTGGCGGCTAATGTCGGCTGCGAGGTCCTCGGTAGGACCGACGGGGCCTTTGCGTCACAGTTCGAGCGTTACCACCACCGTCGCGCCCGCGGGCACCTCATCGACGTCGAATCCCATCCGCCGCGCGAGCGCGATCATGGCGGTGTTCGACCGGTCGACGAGCCCGTAGAGCAATCGCAGCTTACGTTCGCGGCAAAGCGCGATGCCCTTCTCGAGCAGCGCGCGGCCGAGTCCCTGTCGTTGTGATGGTCGCCTTGGGCACGCTCTTGTCCACGTTCTGGATCCTGTCCGCGAACAGCTGGATGCAGACTCCGGTGGGCCATGCGATCGTCGACGGCCGCTTCGTGCCTGACGACTGGTATCGGATCGTCTTCAATCCTTCCTTCCCATACCGCCTGGTGCACACCACGATCGCGTTCTTCATCACGACCGCGTTCGTCGTGATCGGCGTAGCCGCGTACCATTTGCGCCGCGAACGTCATGTCGAGGAGAGCCTCGTCATGCAGAAGATCGGGAATCGGGCTGCTTGCGGTGCTCGTACCGCTGCAGGTCGTCGTCGGCGATCTGCATGGAATCAATACGCTCGAGCACCAGCCGGCGAAGATCGCCGCCATCGAAGCGCATTGGCGGACGCAGTCACGCATGCCGCTGCTCCTGTTCGCATGGCCCGACGAACAAGCGGAGCGCAACCGATGGGAACTCGGTGTGCCTTTGCTGGGCTCGCTCATCCTCACACACGATGTGGACGGTACGGTGCGCGGCTTGAAGGAGTGGCCGCCGGAGGATCGTCCGCCAGTTGCGCTACCTTTCTTCTCCTTCCGCCGATGGTCGGTATCGGACTCGTCATGCTCGCGATCGCGGTGGCGGGACTGGCGCTGTGGCGGCGCGGCCGCCTTGCGACCTCTCGACGTTTCCAGCGGCTGTGCATGCTCGCTGCACCGCTCGGATTCATTGCGGTGATTGCGGGTTGGGTGACGACCGAAGTCGGGCGGCAGCCCTGGGTGGTCTACGGGCTGCTCCGCACTCGCGATCACTGCAAATAGGCGCAACCAGAACTGCGACAGGCGCAGGAAGACGGGCCTGCGGGTGAGCACGTGCGCGCGTTCGAGCACCGCGATGTAAGCCGCGAGTCCGACGGTGAACGCCGGAAGCAGGTTGTGCATTGCGATCACCCACGCGAACTGCACTCGCGACAGGAGGACGGCATCCATGGCATGCACGCGCAGTCGAAAGTCGTGATGGTAACGTCAAATGCGACAGCTCAGAACTGCGGGAAGGGGATGCGCGCCCGCCCTGCGACCATCCTAACCTTTCAACATTCAGTCGCTCCTGCCAAGCGCTTTACAAGAGTCTGATCCGTAGTACACCGCAGTCGTCGAATCGCGCGGACCAAGCGCTGCCGCTCGGCTAAAGAATGGGCCTCGTCACGCCTTTAGCGATTACGTTTCCATCACGGGTCCGTTTCCTCCATGCGCGCTCGGATGCGCGACGGGCGTCCTTGTCGCGTTGTCCTGGGCAGTGACCCGTCTAGTGCGTGAGTTACTAGCTGGCGAGACCATCATAGGCCGATCGCCGCTGCGAGCGCTTGGCGGTGAAAGTCCGTGAGGGGGCCGCCCCAGCCTGCCACCGCTCGACGTCAGCTGCGGATAGCGCCGTGGATGACTTGAGTGAACCGGCCAGCCGGATGTAAACGAGCGCAATCAGAAGAGCGAGGACCGCGAGGAAGTCCATGCCCGTGATAACGGAAGCGAGAATGAGCGTCATGGATCCGACCGCAACGCTGCCGAGAACCGGGTCAAACGGTTTTCGCACGCTCGCCCTCGGTGACGCTGACGCCGACAGGTGTCGGTTGCTCGCCACGAAAGCTATAGCGGGATTTCGATATTCGCGGAAGTTCATCTCGTGCTCCTCTTCTCGGGACGATCCGCCCCGTTCTGGTCGTTGAGTGTTTGACGGCATGGAGCGTCGGATCACACGGACATCGCCTGCGAGGTCGGCGACCGCCCAACTGTTGCTGCGCTCTAAGTTATATGGGGTGACAGGGCGGGAAGAGAAGCCATCGGTTTGGACAACACTGTTTCCATACGGGCACCGGGGTGAGCGCCTGCCTGACGCTGCGTGTTATCGGTGAGGCGACAACGCAAGTGCCGCGCGGAAATGATCTCTTCCCCACCGACATCTAATCAAACGACGGCTATCGCACGATAATGGAGGTCGATCAACTCTGGAGGCGGGTAATGATGCACTTCCTGGTACCGGTGGACGGGTCCGAGAACTCTGAACGCGCACTTTGCTTCGTGATCTCGCTTTGCCAGCATTGCGGACCGATCGGCATCAAGCTGCTCCACGTCGAAGCACGGCCCGGCATCGTGGACACGGCCGCGGGCAAAGCAGACGCTGCGACAAGAGGCGTCGATACGGCGCCCGCCGCACTCGCCGCGGCAGAACGCTTGCTCGATCATGCCGGCATCAAGTATCTGAGCGAGGTACGGCAAGATCGCGGCTACATGCCTGGGGCAATTGCCGACTACGCGCGAGAGACAGGCTGCGCCGCAATCGTAATGGGCACACGGGGCCTGGGATCAACGGGCGACGTGCTTGGATCTATCGCCCGGCAAGTCGTGGCACATGCTGGCGTGCCGGTCACATTGGTCAAGTAACGCTAACGCCAGGATCTTTCGAGTTACGCGTAAGTAACTGCTGATTGCCGTGACCCGTGGTCAAAGCGTTTACGCGATTCACTTATCACTTGGTGACTCGGCGAAGTGGCGACGCGGAGACGAAGTGCGTCACCTCTGGCATGCCCCATACGAGTTTGCGCAGTTCTTCCTCGCGTAGGCGATCGGCTTGCGTAATACGCTCATGTTGGCGCAAGTGCTCGAGCCACGACTCGACGAGGAACGTTTCGAGGTAGCGGCCAGCCTCGTTCGTGCTCTCGAATACACCCCACGCGTAGGCGCCATCGCGCCGACGTTGCCTCGACAGCCCATGCAGTGCGTCGAGGAAGGCATCGCGGTGGGCCGCGTCGACGCGGTAGTCGACCGTCACGAGCACCGGGCCAGCGTCGTCTTCGACCTTCCCGCTTACGACCGGCGTCGGCCAGTGCATGGAAGGCGCAAGGTCAAGCGCGTCACCGAGCTGCAGCTTGTACCGCCAAGTCAGCGGGATCGTCAGCAACTGCGCGGCTGCGGCGATGGAGAGCGCGACTGGAACGCCGGCCCAGCCTGCAAGCTGGCCCCAAAATGCGCTACCAAGCGTGACTGCACCCGGAAAAGACTGTCACGAAGACGGCCAACCCGCGGGCGCGGACCCATTCCGGTAGCGCCACCTGTACTGACACGTTGAGGGTCGATAGCACCGCGATCCACGAGGCACCCGCGATCAGACTGGCGACGATCGCCGTCGCGGCTTCGCGCGCCAACGCGTACATCAACAGTGTCGTCGCGGTGCCCAATGCGCCCGCCGCGACGAGCCTGTCTGGACCGAGCTTCTTGCGCAGGTTCGGAAGCAAGAATGCACCCGCGATCGCGCCCGCACCGATCGCGCCGAGGAGTACCCCATACAGTTCCGCGCCCCCGGCGATTTGCGTACGAGCCACCAGCGGAAGCAGCGCCCAGTACGCGCTTGCGCAAAGGAAGAAGCCTATCGCTCGCATCAAGGTCGCCTTGAGCGGCGGGTTGTTGTGGGCGTACCGCAGGCCAGTCCGCAACGCACTTGACAGCCGTTCCGCGGGCAGCGTCTCGTGCCGTCCCGGGGGCGGATGCCAGCGCAACAGCGCACCGATCGTGCCGAAGTTGGCGAGCGCGTTTATCCAGAACGGCGCGGCGATGCCAGCCGCAACTGTGAGCACCCCACCAAGCGCTGGGCCGATTGCGCGGCTGATGTTTACCCCAACACTGTTCGCGGCAATCGCCGGCGTCAGATCCTCCGGAGGGACGAGCTGCGGGACGATCGCCTGCCAAGCAGGCGCAACGGCGGCCGCGCCGGCGCCGATCAGGAACGCAAACAACAACAGAATGAACGGCGTGACGACGTCGAGCCAGACCAGGGCTGCGAAAATGGCCGCCAGCGCCGTGATGACGGTCTCCGCCACCAGTAGGTAGCGCCGCCGGTCTGCGATGTCAGCGAGGGCGCCCGCCGGGAGAGCGAACAGAAACATGGGCAAGCTCGACGCCACTTGGACGAGCGATACCATCAGCGGATCGGTGTCCAGCTCGGTCATGAGCCAGGACGCGGCGGAGCTGTACATCCACGTGCCGACGTTCGCGACTACCGTCGCCGTCCATAGCGCCGCGTACGCGGGATGGCGAAATGGACGCAGCGGCGATGCCATCGACGTGTCCTTGAGCGATCGGGAGACACAGAACCTCACGAACGCTGATCGTGTTGTCCCCGCGATGGGGATGAGTGCCGGCCGGCGCTAGTTACGCGGTATCGCTCGGGCGGCCTCGGCCATCGTACCAGTCGGGCGGCGAACGCAGCCACTCATGCGGCCGTTCCGATTTACATGCCGACACCGGCGTACCATCCTAGAAGCGGCTGGAACGATCCGGTGAGGGTAGTCGCTGATGCTGTCCACGCGCGCAGGAGGCCAAATGATCGAGCGTATGCCGACGATCTTCTTCGGGCACGGCAATCCAATGAACGCCTTGTTGGACAACTCCTATTCACGAGCATGGTCTGCAATAGGAGCAGCCATCCCCCGGCCCAGCGCGATCCTGTCCATATCGGCGCACTGGTTCGTCGACTCCAGCGCCGTCACTGCGATGGTGGCACCGCGGACCATTCACGATTTTGGAGGCTTCCCGCGCGAACTCTTCGAATGCCAGTATCAGGCGCCGGGTGATCCCGATCTGGCGAAGCGTGTCCAGCGAATGCTTGCGCCACTGCAAGTGGCGTCTGACAGCTCGTGGGGGTTGGATCACGGGACCTGGGCGGTGCTGTGCCACGTCTTCCCTGGAGCCGACGTTCCGGTCGTGCAACTCAGCATCGATAAAGGCAAGGCGGGCGACTTCCATTACGACGTAGGACGAAAGTTGCAGCCGTTGCGCGAGGAGGGTGTTCTCATCATGGGTAGCGGCGACATCGTGCACAATCTGCACACATACGCTTGGGGCCGCCATGCGGTAGATCCATACGATTGGGCGTTGCGATTCGAGAAGAAGGCGCGTGAGCTAATGCTTGCGGGCAATCATGCTCCCTTGGTCGACTACGAGAGCTTAGGAAGTGACGCACTCCTATCAGTACCCACACCGGACCACTACCTGCCGCTCCTTTACGTTCTCGGCGCGAGCCATGAAGGCGAGCGTATTACGTTTCCAGTGGAAGGGATCGATGGCGGCTCGGTGTCTATGTTGACCATCCAGTTCGGCTGAGCACTAGCGCAACGGCGATCGAACCACGTCGAGTGCTTCGCGGCGCGAGAAGACATGGCCGGCAATACGGCCGAACGACATGCGAACCGACTCCTGCACAATACCGTTGGCAATTCCACATCCAATCAAGACCAGTCCAGCGTTGCCTTTACGCGCGTGAAGTACGCTGCGCGCGAGCGCGTTTCATGTGGTCGGCGCGAGGAAACAACAATATTCCGCCGGACCGTCTTATCGCGGCGCGATGCTCGCTGGCTCGGCGGTCACATGGTTTCCGCCCATGGCGTCGCGGTGCGGCGATCACGAGGGCTGAACGAATGGCTTCTTTTTTTTCGCGCTCAGGCGTGCTACGTTGACGGAGGCGCCCCGTCGCGTGAGCTGTCCCTGCGTTCGTGGGCGCACTGTCCATGGAAGGAGAAGACATGAGTACTTATCGCGTTGGTTACCTCGTCGGCAGTCTCGCCAAGGCTTCCATCAACCGCCTCCTTGCGAAAGCTCTCGTCCGCCTTGCTCCTCGCGAGCTCGAGCTCCACGAGATTTCCTTCAAGGACCTGCCGCTGTACAGCTACGACTATGACGCGAACTATCCTCCGGTGGCCCAAGCGTTCAAGCAGGCAATCGCGGACTCCGACGCGGTCCTGTTCGTCACTCCCGAATACAACCGATCGATCCCGGGCGGCCTCAAGAACGCGATCGACTGGGCGAGCAGGCCATGGGGACAGAACTCCTTCGCACGAAAGCCGTCGGGCGTGATCGGCACGTCGCCCGGCTCGATCGGCACGGCAGTGGCGCAAAGCCACCTGCGCGGCGTGCTGTGCTTCTGCAACTCGCCGTTGATGAACAATGTCGAGGCCTACATCCAGTTCAAGCCGGGCTTGATTGCACCCGACGGCGAAGTCACGGACGAGAGCACCGAGAAGTTCCTGAGCAACTACATGACGGAGTTGCACGCATTCATCGTGCGCGTCCTGACGGTGTTGCCGCGAGAGAAGTAGCGGCCAGAGCGCGTCATCGGTGTCACCTCTGAAGTCTTTTTCGGTACACCTTCAGAGACGATGTGTCACATTGCACAGAAGTGCCATTGCGCCGCGGGAATGGTCATCGGCCGCAGCGTTCTTGAGCGGCACGACCTTGTTCGAGATTCGGTCGAAGCCGAAGGGTAAGGACCGGCCAGGCTACTCGTGACGATTGCTGGCGCGAGAGAGTTGGCTGCGACGGAAATTCATAACCGGCAGCGGGCAGCAGATCTTTGCCGCTCGCGTTGAGCGCCTATCCGTCCGCGGAAGCCTCTGGCAACAGTCGAGACGCGGGACGCCGTCGTGAAATTGCTGGATACGGCGCGGCCTGCATAGCGACAGCGCAAGCCATGCAGACGCTGTACGTGTACTCCGAAAACCGCTAACGCCGTCGCGACCACTTAAGCACTAGGATGGCGGTACAAGCAATAGCAGTCGTGACCACGAACCATCCCATCAAGGGCGCCCACGTGGATGAGGTACGGCTAACGCCGCGCACCGCGGCATAGCGTCGCGACACTATGCTTCCTGGTTGCGATGTCGACGAGGGGTCGCTTGCCGGAAACGACTGCTCGACTGACTCGTCGATCATGCGCTCCTCGTGTCCGTGTGCACGTCGACTGGCAACAGCTTCATGATGGAGTTTCACGGGCGGCTTGCTCTCCATTGGGGTCCTTCCGCGGGATCGACACAGAATGACGTAGGTCGTCGTCCACCCACATCTTAGCGCTGAATAGGTGGAGCGCCGTTCAGACCGCGTACAAGACGAACTCGTCGACGAACGAGCCGTGTTCAGCGTCGTGACCGCAACGGCCCTAGATGTCAGCGGCTCCGCGGAAAGCCTGCAGAAGCCCCGCGTATCATTTGCTCGTGCGCGTTGGCGTTGCGCGCACCAATGTCCCTGCCCGCGTCGCCGGCCCGAACGGTATCGCCTCGAGCCGATACGACACGGCGTCCATGACGAGCCGCGCGCTTCTGCCTACAAGCCTGATTGTCTGCGCGCTGTGAGCATGACCATTTGTTGTCCAACTATAAGCGACAAGCGTCAATCATGCTCATCTGACTGCGGCACGTCAGCAGTGTTGCGCTTCGCGTCGTACATGTGTTTGCCATATATGGCCAAGCTGACCCCGCCGATGCCGATCAGAAGTACCCCAACGAGCAACGCGAGTTCCATTTGTCTGCCCTCCAGTTATCCGACGTGGTCAGCAGTGTTTGCCGCCATGAGCAAATGATGGGGGCGGTCGGCTGCATTGATAAGCGCGGTTTTGAGAACAGGTGCGTTTCCGGTGCGACGTGGTCGAGTGCCACGGGCAAGCGCCAGGCCGCATGCGCGCCACTGGCCGCCTTGCGTGCTTTCGGCGAGAGCGGCGCCCGTCGCGCCGGATCGCAATCGTCGCCCGGCATGCGGAGCGCATGCGCGCTCCTGGGCGATATGCGCGTTGGCGCGTTTCAGCCGCCGAGGAGCGTGCGCCCGTTTCGACACGCTCGTGCCCGAGTCGAGCAGACGGATCTCGAAGGATCTGAGGTCATCTTTGATCTCCTCCAAAACACGGGTCCGCAACTTTCGTCCGGAGGGCACACCGTGTCGGTTGGCGGGGCAACGGGCTCACTTCGGCGGCGCATATCCAAATCGCAACGCAAGGTATTGATCGAGCTCCGCCTTGGTTACTATGCCGTCGCGGTTTATGTCGATATCGTCGAACACGGCCATGAACTCCACATTGCCTTGCACTTCCTGCCACGTCACCCGTTCGGTGCGATGGAAGTCCTGCGCCTTGAACATCTCGAAGTAACGAGTGATGGAGCTCCGCTGATACTCCGCCCTTTCAGGTACAACCGGATCTTGCGTCTGTGCGCCTGCGGCGCCGACGATAAGGACTAGTGCAAACAGTGGGACGATGCGGCGAGTAAAGCGCATAGTTCCTCCTCTTCTGATGGCGCTCTGCCTTGGCGGCGAGGGCGGACGTACGCTCGAATCGACGCCACCAGCACGGCGTCACGAATGGTCGACATTGCGGTCAGCGACGCTGCAAGCAGTCATTGAGCGAACGAGCAACACGACTACGTCGTCGATGCCATGGGAAACACCTGGTCTAAGCCAGCGCGCGGGCGGGGAAATGCAACGCACTCGTCCAACATGCCGGTTTCACGACGCGACGCAGCGCAATATCATAGCTCCAACATGTGGAGTGCAAGGCTGTGCCAGAGGAACAGTCCAGGCGTCTGATTGTTCAGCGGCGGCAACTTGGCAGCAAATGTGGTTGCGACCGGCGTAGCATGGCTGCTGGTGCATTCCGGTCGCCGCGGAGGACCCGCTGTGCGCGCTGTTGAGAAAAGGGACCCGTCATGGCGACGCAGATTCGCTCGATAGTCGGCGCGACCGATCTTTCGGCTCCAGCCCATCGCGCGGTGGATCGTGCGGCAATGCTCGCGCGCGAAGCGTCCGCCGCGCTGACATTGGTGCACGCGGTACACCCAACACCGCTGGATCAATTACGCCGATGGGTCGATAGCGGCGGAGACGCCGAGCAATCGATTCTCGAAGATGTTCGAGTCCGACTGAACGACCTCGCCCGCGAGCTGGGTGCACGCTACGAGATCGATGTCGGCGAACGCATCGTCGTCGGTCGTGCCGTCGATGAAATCGCCGGCGTTGCGGAAAGTCGGCAAGCGGACCTCGTCGTCACGGGCACACTTGGGGCGGGCATGTTCCGCAATCGCGTGATCGGCTCGACGGCGGAGCGCGTGTTGAGGAAATCGGCACGGCCCGTGCTGATGGTGCGCCAAGCAGGTCAAGGCCCCTACCGAAGGGCGCTGGTCGCCGTCGACTTCTCGGCTTGGAGCAGCCCGCTACTCGAAATGGTTGCGGCGATCGCCCCGCACGCTCACATCGTCCTTACGCATTGCATCGAGGTTCCGTTCGAAGGCAGGCTGCGCGTGGCAGGCGTGGACCCGCAAGTCATTGAGCGGTACCGAACGACCAACCGCCTCGAAGCGGCGCAAAGAATGGACGATCTCGCGTCTGGCGCCGGACTCCTAGCCAACCAGTGGACGCTGCTCACACCGAGTGGTCTCCCGCCGTGGATGCAGATCGTGCGGCAGGAACAAGAGGAGAACTGCGATCTTGTTGTCGTGGGCAAGCATGGCCAGAACGTGGTTGAGGATTTACTGCTGGGAAGCACGACCAACATGGTGCTTGCCGAGGGATCCTGTGACGTGCTCGTATCCACACGTTCGGACCTGGTCAAGAGCGGTTAGACATCTCGCGCAACGCCGCTAGCTCGTCTTCCGCGGCCTGCCCTTGGTCGCGAGCCTTGGCGAGAAGGAACTCGAGCCTCTTCCGGACCGGATCTGGCTCGCTATGCGCATCGGCGCTCTCCGCGGACTGCCTGAGTCGCACTCGCAAGCGTTCTGCTAATTCTTCCTCGACGCGCCTCGAGCGTTCGAGGTGCTGTTCGTTCTGCATGTAGCGTATCGCCGCCATGACTTAATTATGGGGCTGAAGGCGTTCGCCGATAAGCGCCCTGGGAGTAAACAGACCGTTGCGTCGTCTCGCACACGTTGTTGCCAAAAAACAGTGTTGTTCTCATTAGAGCCTTATCGCCACGCCGGACGCCCCCATGTCCAGCTTGCCAGCGGTGAGCGCCGGCAATGTTCGAGGAGAGGCACCGATGGAAAACCGTTATCTGTTTCTGAGCGAAGGCGACTTCATCCGCGTCATGGCCTTGCAGCCGGGGCCGGTCCTGCGTGCCGAACTCGAGCGCGCCATCGTCGTGCCAGCGGATGCCCTTCCCGAAGGCGTTGCGAGGTTGTACTCGTGCATTCGATACCGCGACGAGCATGCGGACACAACACGTGAGATTCAGCTCGTGTTGCCAGAGGATGCAGACGTGCAGAAGGGCAAGGTTTCCGTTCTCGCGCCGGTCGGATCCGCGCTCTTGGGCCTTGAGGCCGGTCAAGCCATCGATTGGACGTTCCCGGCGGGAGAAACACGCCGCCTGCGGGTGGAAGAGGTGCTTGACGAGCCTCCATCACCGCCGCCCAATCCGCACGCGAACGTCTCGCACTCGGCGCCGCTGCGCAACTCTGTTTAGCTCAATGCAAAGGAGGACGTATGGACAAGGAATTCTTGGGACATCGCAGGAGAGCGCTGGAAGAGGAATATTTCGCCAAGCTTAATCGGGCGCTGCTGGATAAGCTGCGGGCCGCCGACGCGGCGGACGCCAAGCCCAAAAAGGACATTGCTGCTGACGAACCCGACCCGCACGTCGGCGCCAATAGAAATTTCTAACCCTTGCTGCGGCCAATCAACGAGCTTCGGGATCCAACTTGGCGGTTTGCTGCGTTGCCGAGCGCGACTGCCAGTTGCGATCCCAATAGGGAGGCGCAGCGAACTTCGCCAGCAGGAAATCGATGAATACGCGAACTTTGGCGGAAAGGTGGCGATTTGGAAGGTAGAGGGCGTACAGCTTTCGCTCCGACGGCAGGTATTGAGTCAGAACGGCCTGCAAGCGGCCTGACTGAAGATCGTCACCAACGATGAATGTGGGCAGCAGCGACACACCCAGGCCCGCTCGTACCGCTTGCCACGCCACCTCGTCGTCGTTGACCTTGAGCGCGCCCCGGACTGGCACCGCGATGTCCGCGCCATTGGCGCTGAGGTGCCAGACAGAGTCGGGGTTGGCGTGCGTGTAAACCACGCAATCGTGCGTCGCGAGATCCTGCGGCGTGTTCGGAACGCCGTGGCTGGCGAAATATTGAGGCGTGCCGCAGACGACACGATTGATCGGCGCAATGGGCCGCGCAACCAAGTTCGGTGGGAGGTCACGCGCGATTCGAATCGAAAGGTCGTAACCCTCCTCGGCGAGCTCGAACGGTCGATCGCCGAGCGTGAGATCGATCTGCACATCCGGATATTGGGCGAGGAATTCCGGAAGCGCACGCGCGATGTGCAGTGTCGTGAACGCAACCGGCGCCGTGCACTTGAGCACGCCACGCGGGCTTGCGTGCAGCCGGTCGACGAGCAGCTCAGCCTCTTCTGCCTCCTGGACCACTCGTGCGCAGTGCTCGTAGAATGCCGCGCCGAATTCCGTCAGGCTCAGTTGTCGCGTCGTCCGATTGAGCAGGCGGGCGCCCAGCGATTTTTCGAGCTTCGTGACCTCCTTGCTGACAAGGGACTTCGATATGCCGAGGCGGCGAGCTGCTTCGGAGAAGCTCTTTGCCTCGGCGACCCGGGCAAAGATACCCATGCCAACCAGGTTCATCATCAAGCCACCTCTCGTCACGACCGGTTCTACGGAGCGGAGCGCCCGGTTGTGCGATCGGCCCCGGACGGCTTGCCATCTTATCGCGGGCGGCAGCGGCATCGCCATCGAGGATGGCGCGCTCAATCCTCTTGTTCGTCAAACGCCATCGCGGCGCTCGGAGGTGACGTGGCGGCTTCGGGCTGAAACGTCACTTCCACGACGCGGAGGGATCGGCTGCTGCCGTCGGGGAAAGGCCACACGATGGAGTCGCCCTCGGCGAGTCCGAGCAGCGCGGTGCCTACCGGGGCGAGCACGGAAATCCTTCCCCGCTCGAGGTCCGCGTCTTGCGGGAATACGATCGTGACCTCGGTCCTGCTGCCGGAGTCCACGTCCTCGAACACCACCCGCGAGTTCATGGTCACCACGTTGGACGGGACATCGTGCACGTCGACGATGTCGGCTCTTTCGAGCTCCGAGGCGAGGTGCGCGCGATCGTGTAACAAGCGCAAGAGGGCCAGGTCACGGTCGGTGACGATGATGTAACTATCGTTGCTCACGGCAGATACCTTCCAGATTCAAGCGGCCTCGGGGTCGTCGCCTTGGATGGGCACGTAGCGGCTCAGCCACGTGGCAACGTGACTTCGACTCCAGTTTTCCGCCAGCATGCCGCGCATGTGCTCGTCGTAGCCGAGCAAGTCGCGCGAGCGGCGCCTCGCCTTCGAGTACGAACATCGACCTGTCGACGAGACGCACGACTCGGCCGCGGCGCGCGTGCAGGTCGTTGCGGACGCGCGTTAGGTGGATCGCCGGACCGTAGACCAACACGACCATGTACGGCTCGAGCGTGGGGTCGCCGTGGCAATAGCGTACTTCGGGTGGCCCCTCAATGAGCGTTGCCGCGAACCGTCGCCGCAACGTGTCGGCGACACGATTCAGGGCTGACTGATTGCGGCCCAGTGCACGCAGCCCGTTATAGTCTGTGAGGACCAGCGCCTGCTCCGGCTCGATCGTCGGGTACCAAGCCTGTTGCATCAATTGCTCCTGCACGACCGGATCATCGCTACGGAACGCTTGCGCAATCGGGTATTCGGGGTGAATGGGCATTCGCGCTCCGGAATGCATTGAACGCGCCGGGGGCGCGGCGATCAGCTTGGCGTTCATCGTTGCGGTCCATGTGAGCGGGTACAGGGATGATGGGGTGAGCCGAGCCGCGCATAAAGTCCACGCGAACGAACAATAATGTTTCCGAACTGAAGACAATCGATCGAAGGCGCGCGCTGTCGAATGCAGCATGGACAACATCGAATACCGCGATGCGAGGACGATTCTCTGCGCCACCGATTTCTGCGCAGCGGCCGTCGCGGCAACAGGGCGGGCGGCGCAGATCGCACAGGCGTCTCACGGCAAGCTCGAGCTCATGCACGTGATCCCGCTTCACAGGACGCCGGTTTACCGGAATTCCGGATGGCAGAACGATCGGGACGAGTTCGCGGCCGAGGCCATGGCGAGGCTGCGGGCGATGACAGAGGAAACGCAAGCGAAGTTCGGCGTTCCGGTAGCCGCTCATCTGGCCTTCGGGGTTCCGCACGCGAAGATCGCGGCCCGCGCGGACGCGACGGGCGCGCGCCTCGTCGTCGTCGGGTCCCGGGGACGACGTTCGCTGCGCGGCATGTTCGTCGGCTCGACCGCATACGAGCTGCGGCGACTGCTGCGCGCGCCCTTGTTGATCGCTCGCAACCGCTCGACGCGCAGTTACGAGCGTGCTTTGCTTGCCATCGATTTGTCGTCGGCGTCGGCAGCGGCCGCGCATGCCGCCGCCGACCTGTTCCCCGATGCGGCCTTGCATTTCTTGTACGCATGCAGTCCGCTCTTTGAGTCGCGATTGGCGATGGCCGACGCGAGCGGCGAGGCAAGCCACGCTTATCGAAACGAGGCGCTGCTCATTGCGGGACGGGACCTCGACGGCTTCATCCGGAATAACGGCCTGCACCGGCGCCGTGCCTCTTCGCTCGTGCAGCGGGGGTATCCGCCGGCGTGCATCAGGCAGGCGGCCGCGGAATTGGGCGCCTCCGTCGTCGCCTTCGGCACCAAGCGCAAGTCGCGGCTCGCGACACTCATCGCGAGCGTAGGTGCGGAATTCCTGCGCGGTTCCTGCCAGGACGTCCTGTTCGTCAAAGCGCCGCAGAGCCTGCCGCATCGTCCATCCTGCGATTACCATTGGCAGCGCGCGACGGCGTTCACCTAACCGCCATCCTGTTGCAAGACCGGTCACTGAACATGGCTGGTCGCATATCTGGGTTAACGTAGCGTTCGCGCGCAATCGCGCAGCCGCCACGAACACCTGGATGCCGGAGCAAACCGCACTCGTAGTGCTTCTCGCGCTGCCCTTCGCCGGCAGCGTGGCCACCATGCTGCTTCCGGCGAATGCCCGGACATCGGCAGCGTCGCTCGGAGGGGTGGTCGCGCTTGCGGCGCTGTGCGCGACGCTGCGGTGCTATGGCGATGTCGCGGCAGGCGGCGTACTGCGGTTCACAGTGGCGTGGCTGCCCGTAAGCGGCGTCGACTTCGCGCTGCGCATGGACGGCTACGCGTGGATGTTCTGCGTCGATCGTCACGGGCATCGGCTTCCTGGTCACGCTGTACGCACGCTATTACATGTCGCCGCAGGATCCGGTGCCGCGGTTCTACTCGTTCCTGCTCGCGTTCATGGGCGCGATGCTGGGCGTCGTGCTGTCGGGCAATCTCATCGTGCTGGTGTTCTTCTGGGAGCTTACGAGCCTCGTCTCGTTCCTGCTGATCGGCTACTGGCACCACAACCCGGCCGCGCGCGACGGTGCGCGCATGGCGCTGATCGTGACGTCCGCGTGGCGGACTGTGCCTGCTTGCCGGCGCGCTGATCCTGGGGCACATCGTCGGCAGCTACGACCTCGATCGCGTGCTCGCGGCGCGCGAGGCGATCGTCGGCGCACGAGCTGTACCTGCCGGCGCTCGTGCTGATCCTGCTCGGCGCGCTCACCAAGAGCGCGCAGTTCCCGTTCCACTTCTGGCTGCCGCACGCGATGACGGCGCCGACGCCGGTCTCGGCCTACCTGCATTCGGCGGCAATGGTGAAGCTGGGCGTGTTCCTGCTCGGCGCGGCTGTGGCCGGTGCTGTCGGGCACCGACGCATGGATCTGGATCGTCGGCACGGCGGGACTCGTGACGTTCGTGTTCGGCGCCTACGCGGCGATCTTCCAGCAGGACCTCAAGGGCCTGCTCGCCTATTCGACGATCAGCCACCTCGGCCTGATCACGCTGCTGTTCGGACTGAACAGTGCGCTCGCGTGCGTCGCCGCGATCTTCCACATCGCTGAACCATGCGACGTTCAAGGCGTCGCTCTTCATGGCGGCGGGCATCATCGACCACGAGACCGGCACGCGCGACATCCGCCGTCTCTCGGGGCTGTACCGCTTCATGCCGATCACGGCGACGCTCGCGATGGTCGCCGCGGCAGCGATGGCGGGCGTGCCGCTGCTGAACGGCTTCCTGTCGAAGGAGATGTTCTTCGCCGAGTCGCTCGACGTCGAAGGGCCGCTGCCGTGGCTCGATCACGCGCTGCCGTATGTCGTCACGGTTGCCGCGATGTTCAGCGTTGCGTATTCGCTGCGATTCATCCACGGCGTGTTCTTCGGTCCGCCGCCCGACGGGCCTGCCGCGCGCGCCGCACGAGCCGCCGCGCTGGGTGCGCCTGCCGATGGAGCTGCTCGTGCTCGTCTGCGTGGTCGTCGGCGTGTTCCCCGCGCAGACCATCGGCCCGCTGCTTGAGCATCGCCGTCCGCGTCCGTGCTTGGCGCCAGCGACGCCGGCGTACAGCCTTGCGCCTGTGGCATGGCTTCACGATGCCGCTGCTGATGAGCGCCGTCGCGCTCGCGGGCGGTTCGGCGCTGTTCCTGGCGCTTCGCGTCGTACTTCGCGCGCGGCGACGAGGGCACGCCCTGCTGCCGCCGATCGACGCGCGTCGCGTGTTCGACGCCGTGCTGGTCGCGTTGTCGTGGCGCTGGGCGCGAACGCTCATCGCGCTGGGTGGGCACCGAGCGGCTGCAACCGCAGCTGCGCTGGCTCGTGCTGCTCGCGATCGCGGCGCCGCTGTGGCCCGTCTACTATCCTGGGCTTCGAGCTGCGTTGCCGGCGGGCGCGACCGCTCGACCCAGCGCTTGCGATCGCCTGGGTGATCGGCGGTGCGTGCGCGGTTGCCGCGGCGTGGCAGGCGAAGTTCCACCGCCTCGCCGCGCTCATCCTGGCCGGCGGCGCGGGTCTGGTCACCTGCCTCACGTTCGTGTGGTTCTCGGCGCCCGATCTCGCGCTGACGCAACTCCTGGTCGAGATCGTCACGACCGTGCTGATGCTGCTCGGCCTGCGCTGGCTGCCGAAGCGGCTTCCGCGAACGATGGAGCTGGAGCTTCGCGCGCGCGGCGCTTCCGCGGCGCGCTGCGCGACCTCACGATCGCCATCGCCGCCGGAGGCGGCCTTGCGGCGCTCGCCTACGCGGCGATGACGCGGCCGCTGCAGCGAGACGATCTCGCGCTTCTTCATCGACGCACGCGTACCCGGAGGGCGGCGGCACCAACGTCGTCAACGTGATCCTCGTCGATTTTCGCGGCTTCGACACGCTCGGCGAGATCACCGTGCTCGCGGCGGTCGCGGTCGCGGTGTATTCGCTGCTGCGCCGCTTCCGGCCCGCGCGCGAAAGCATGGAGCCGCCGCCGCAGCAGCGCGCGCAGACCGCGCGTAACGCCGCCGAGGACCTGCTCGTGCCCGCCGTGCTCATGCGCGGCATGTTCGCGGCGATCGCCGTCTTCGCGTTCTTCCTGCTGTTCCGCGGACACAACCTACCGGGCGGCGGCTTCGCCGCCGGGCATCGCGCTCGCGGTCGCGTTCATCCTGCAGTACATGGCCGGCGGCACGCGCTGGGTCGAGGAGCGGATCGCGCTGCGACCCGTTCGGCTGATGGGCATCGGGCTCGCGGTCGCCGCGGCGACGGGCGCCGGCGCATGGTTGTTCGCGCATCCGTTCCTCACGTCGCACGTCGCGCACATCGACCTGCCGCTCCTCGGCGAGATGCAGCTGCCGAGCGCGTTCATGTTCGACATCGGCGTGTTCCTGCTCGTCGTCGGCGCGACCGCGCTGTTCCTGATCGCGCTCGCGCACCAGTCGCTGCGCGCGCATCGCGGCGGGCGAGCGGGCCACGCCCGAAGCGCAGGCGCGCGACGGCAAGCGAAGAGGTCGATCGATGAACGAGATCGTCGTGTCGCTCGGCAATCGGCGTGCTCGACGGCTCGGGCGTGTGGCTGCTGCTGCGGCCGCGCACGTTCCAGGTCGCGATCGGCCTGTCGCTGCTGTCGTACGCGGTGAACCTGTTCATCTTCGCGATGGGGCGGCTTGCGCGTCGGCGCGGCGCCCATCGTCGCCGCCGGCGCGGCCGACGGACCCCGCCGCGTACGCCGATCCGCTGCCGCAGGCGCTCGTGCTGACGGCGATCGTGATCAGCTTCGCGACCACGGCGCTGCTGCTCGTCGTGCTGCTCGCCGCGCGCGGCTTCAGCGGCACCGATCACGTCGACGGCGGCGAGCCCGAGGAGTGATGGCGCCGCACGATCATCTCGCGATCCTTCCGATCGTGCTGCCGCTCGCGGCAGGCGCGGTCACGCTCGTCGTCGACGAGCGCGCGCCTGGCGCTCAAGGCGGCGATCGCCGTCGCCACCGCGCTCGCGCTTGTCGCGGTCGGCATCGCGTTGGTCGCACGTCGGCGGACGCTTCGGCGGTGACCGTCTATCGCGTCGGCAACTGGCCGGCGCCGTTCGGCATCGTGCTGGTCGTCGACCGGCTGTCCGCGGTCATGGTGCTGCTCGCCGCGGTGCTCGGCGTCGTCGTCGCTCGTGTTCTCGCTCGCACGCTGGCAGCGCGCGGGCCCACGCTTCCACGCGCTCGTGCTGTTCCTGCTGATGGGCGTGAACGGCGCGTTCCTCACCGGCGACCTGTTCAACCTGTTCGTGTTCTTCGAAGTGCTGCTCACGGCATCGTATGGCCTGGCGCTTGCACGGCTCCGGCGCGGCCGCGCGTGCGCGCGGGCCTGCACTACATCACCGTGAACCTCGCCGCGTCGCTGCTGTTCCTGATCGGCGTGAGCCTCATCTATGGCGGCGCCGGTACGCTCAACATGGCGGACCTCGCGCGGCACTGGCGCGAGGGCGCAATCGGCGATCGCGTGCTGTATCGAGATCGGCGGCGCGCATCCTCGGCATCGCGTTCCTCGTCAAGGCCGGCATGTGGCCGCTCTGCTTCTGGCTGCCCGGCGCGTACGCCGCCGCGAGCGCCCCGGCGCGGCGCGTTGTTCGCCGTGCTGAGCAAGGTCGGCGTCTACGCCGATCCTGCGCATCGGCACGCTGTTCCTCGGCGCCGACGTGGCGGCGTCGCCGTCGCCGGGCACGCCGTGGCTCGTCGTGGCCGGCATGGGCACGCTCGTATTCGGCGCGCTCGGCGTGCTCGCCTCGCAGGACCTTGCCGCGGCTTGCGAGCTACAGCGTGCTCGTGTCGTCCGGCACGCTGCTCGCCGCGATCGCCATCGGCAACACCGGCGCTCACCGGCGCGGCGCTGTACTACCTCGTGGTGTCGACGCTCGCGCTTTCCGCGTTCTTCCTGCTGGTCGAGCTGGTCGAGCGGGGACGCAGGCCCGGCGCGGACGTGCTCGCCGTGACCGCCGAGGCTTTCGGTTCGGGCGACGACGAAGAGGACGAGTCGACGTCGGCACGCCGATCCCGGCGGCGACCGCGCTTCTCGGTCTGACGCTTCGCCGCTTGCGCGATCATGTTGGCGGGACTGCCGCCGCTTGCCGGCTTCGTCGGCAAGTTCGCGATGCTCGATGCGTTGCTCAAGCCCGACCCGGTCCCGGCGACGTCGTGGACGATGCTTGCGCTGCTGATCGGGTCGGGCTTCGCGACGGTCATCGCCATGGCGCGCGCCGGCGTGCGGCGGTTCTGGGCATCGCCGGAGGCGAACGTTCCGCGCGTGCGCGTCGTCGAGATCGCGCCGATCGTCGCTGCTGCTGATCCTGTGCGTCGGCGCTCACGGTCGCAGGCCGGCGACGCGATGCGCTATCTCGACGAAGCCGCGCAGGCGCTGCACGACGCCGCGACCACTACGTCGACGAGGTGCTGAGCCGGCGATGAGACATCGACTTTCCTGCTTGGTGCGCGCTGACCGCGATGTGGCTGCTGCTGAACGGCGCAGTCACGATCGGCAGACGTGATGCTCGGCGGCACTCGTCGCACTGGCGCAGTGCTCGCGCGTCGCGCGGCTGCAGCCGCCTTCGATTCGGCTGCGCCGCCCGCTCGCCGCGGTCACGCTTGCGTGGCATCGTGCTCGCCGACATCGTGCGCTCGAACGTCGCGGTCGCAGCGATCGTTCTGCGTCGCGGCACGCGCGGCCGCACCGCGGGCTTCGTCGACATTCCGCTCGAGTACGCGCAACCCGGCGGCGCTCGCGGCGCTCGCCTGCATCATCACCGCGACCCCGGGCACGGCCTGGGCCGGTTACGACTGCGCTCGAACACGTCTCACGATGCACGTCCTCGACCTCGTCGACGACGCGCAGTTCGCGCGCACGATCAAGGAGCGCTACGAGCGTCCGCTGATGGAGATCTTCGAATGAGTCAATCGCTGCTGCACGCCGCGTTCGGCGCGGCGCAGGTCATGCTCGCGCTCGCGATGGCTTGCGCTGTCGCGCGCCTGATGATCGGGCCGCGCGCGCAGGATCGCGTGCTCGCCCTCGACACGCTGTACGTCGATGCGATGCTGCTGATCCTCGTGTTCGGCATGCGCGAAGGCAGCGACGCTCTACTTCGAGGTCGCGCTCGTCATCGCGAATGCTCGGCTTCGTGTCGACGGCGGCGCTCGCCAAGTTCCTGCTGCGCGGCGAGGTGATCGAGTGACGGGCGCGGACATGCTTCCGCCGCGTGGTCGCCGCGATAGTCGCGCTGCTGGTCCTTCTCGGCGCCGCGCTCGCCCTCATCGGCTCGTTCGGCCTGCTGCGGCTGCGCACGTTCTACGAGCGCGTCCATCCGCCCACCATGGGAACCACGCTTGGTGTCGGCTTCACGCTCGCGGCGTCGATGGTGCTGTTCTCCGTCCCTCGAGTCGCGGCCGGTGGTTCACGAGATCCTCATCGCGGTGTTCGCGATCGTGACCACGCCGGTCACCTACCTGTTGCTGGTCCGCGCGGCGGTCCATCGCGACCGGGCGCGTGGCGAGGAGGGCGGGTCATGACGAAGTCGGCGAGCCGGCGTCGAGAAATTGGGCCGCAGCCACCGGAGACAGTGATCACTCCTCGCGGGCGGCGCCTCAGCGCAACGTGAGGAAACGATCGAGCGCTGCCTTCGTCACAACACCGTTGCGGTCGATGTCCATGTCATCGAAGGCCGCCGTCAAATCGACGTTGCCGTGGGCCTCGGCACGCGACACTTCGGCGTTGCGGTCGTAGTCGAGAGAAGCGAATTGCTGCTCGAATCGGGCGACCGAGCGCTGCTCGTACGCCGCCTTGTCCTGTGCCCACGCATCTCCTCCCGGCATGGCAAGCGCCACGGTCATGCAATGAGCGCGGCGACGAAAGGCATGCTCGAACGCGGACTACCCGCCGAGCGTTCAGCGTATCGCCGGTTCACGATGCTGCCAGGCGCACTTGACGACGCCGGATCGCTCGCTGGAAATGAGCCGCGGATCGCTTCGTCTATCAACCACTCTTCGTGTCGGCTCGTTCCACCGCCTGCATGATCGAGGTTATTCGACGTCATATCATTCCTTTTCTGAATGAATTCATCATAGTCTGACAACGCCGTGCGGATAAAGGTGCCGCATCTGGAGGAAACGATGTTGTTCGAATCGTCAGTCTCCTCATGGCACTTGGTGCGGCATATGCTTTCGTACGGACGACAGGGCCAGGCGATTGGAGACATGGTTTTGGGCTCGAGCACAGTTCAATCGAGCTGGACGTCCTTGCATGGAACCGGTGTTAGTGCTGAAGTCGCCTTATCGCGAAGGCGCTCCGGCCATATCATTCAAAGCTTGGGCGAGCGCGCTTGGGTAGTTCGTCGTTCAACAGCGGCGCCAGTCGTCTGTGGCCGGAAGTGACAATGGACAGGTCCTCGGTGCGAATGTCCATTTGCACCCACTGATATTGACGGAGGCGCAGCAAAAGCAGAGATTGTCTGTGCCACCGACTTTCATCGAATCTGTGGGGGTCAAATTCCTTGAAGTGAACCCGAGCGCATCGCGGTCCCGCGATGCCACAGTCATCCGCCTGTTCGAGATCGACACGCTATCCCGGCCCCCGTCTGCAAAGGACATGAGAATGCTTAAGATTCTGCTCGCGGTCGATGGTTCGGAAAGTGCCGTCAGGGCCACGCGGAAGCTCGTGGAAATGTTGCCCCTCTACAAGGAAACGCCGCAAGTCGATCTGGTCAACGTGCGTGAGCCGGTCCCCGTTGTCGGTCGCTCTGGACCCGTGACAACTCGCGACATGGCGCAGCTTTACTACAAGGAGGAGAGCGATCGAGCACTTGCACCGAGCGCTCGAGTGCTCGACGAGGCCGGAGTGCAGTACGCGGTCCGGGTTCTCGTTGGCGACGTGCCGAAGTCCATCGCGCATCACGCGATGCAGTCACGGTGCGACGTGATCTTAATGGGCACTCGCGGAATGGCCGGGATTTCCAACTTGGTGCTCGGGTCGGTCACGACGCAATTGCTTCACTTGGTGGACGTGCCTGTGCTGCTCGTGCGCTGAACGTTGTCAGCGGTTGTCGGACACCGTTGGCGTAAGGGGACACGCGCAAAACGCGAGCGGTTGCCAATTGCAGCTTTCATTTGGCAACTTGTCCGCTTTGGCTCGATGCGATCGTCGAAGACGCAGAGCTGGAAGCCTCTAATTGCGGGAGTTTTGCGGGGATTGGTACCGCACGGTGCTGCATGGTCGTGCGGAGCATTGCAACGGGCGTCCGCAAACTGCATTAATGAATCAACGACTAGGCGGCGCTCCTCGAACTACGAATCAGGGGGTCGTGGGTTCGAATTCTGCCCGAGCGCCAATGAAATCAATGGCTTACAGAGGTGTGGGCCCATTTTTACGACCTC
>CAWBRO010000006.1:0-379371 GCA_963791355.1 uncultured beta proteobacterium
GCGATGGCCGCCTATTCGTGGGTCAACGACATTCTCATAAGCCCGGGCTGATTCCCGTACGTTAGGTGAGCGGCGGGCGTGGCACGCAATCGGTCATCGTGCCGGCCTCGTCACGCCGCACCTCACAGACTCGCGTGATTGGCCCGCGTTGACCAGGCGGGGAACCGTCACTATCACGCCCGCTCGTACCAGCCCTTGCTGGCGTTGACCACGTGCACGACGAGCAGCATCACGGGAACTTCGATCAGCACGCCGACCACCGTCGCGAGCGCCGCGCCTGAATTGAAGCCGAACAAGCTGATCGCGGCGGCGACCGCCAACTCGAAGAAGTTCGACGCACCGATCAGGGCCGATGGGCAGGCGACGCTATGCGTCTCCCCAACGGCCCGGTTCAGCAGGTAAGCCACGGACGAATTGAAGAACACCTGGATGAGGATCGGAACCGCCAGCAGCAGGATGATCAGCGGCTGCTTGAGAATGGCTTCGCCCTGGAAGGCGAACAGGAGCACGAGTGTCGCGAGCAGGGCTGTTATCGACCACGGCCCGATCCTGGCCATCGTTGCATCGAACGCCGCCTGACCTTGCGGCCCACCTCCGCGCAACAGTGATCTTCGCCACACTTGCGCAAGTATCACCGGGATCACGATGTACAGAACGACAGAGGTCAGCAGCGTATCCCAGGGCACGGTGATCGCGGAAATCCCCAGCAGAAACGCCACCAAGGGCGCAAACGCCACGACCATGATCGTGTCGTTGAGGGCGACCTGCGAAAGCGTGAACAACGGATCGCCGTTGGACAGCCGACTCCACACGAAAACCATTGCCGTGCAAGGTGCGGCCGCAAGCAGGATCAATCCTGCGATGTAGCTGTCGATCTGATCCGCCGGAAGGAGAGGCGCAAACAGGTTGCGAATGAAAAGCCAACCCAGAAATGCCATCGAGAACGGCTTGACCAGCCAGTTCACGAACAAGGTGACGCCGATGCCGCGCACGTGCTGCCGCACCTCGTGCAACGCGCCGAAGTCGACCTTCATCAACATCGGAATGATCATCACCCAGATGAGAATGCCGACCGGAAGATTGACGCGCGCGATCTCCAGTCGACCGACGGCTTGAAACACGCCGGGCATGAACTGGCCGAGTGCAATGCCTGTGACGATGCACAGAAGCACCCATACGGTCAGATAACGCTCGAACACGCTCATGGGCGCCGCTGCGCGATTCATGGTCATGTCTGTCGACATGTCGGCGCCTCTTTATCGGACCGCGTGCTGCGGCTCACCCAGCTCACGCAAGCTGCCCTGCAGCGACATTCGGTCCAGCTTGTTCACGGGCAGGCTCAGCAGCAGGCGAATGCGGCTGGCGATCTCAAATTGCGCGTTGGTGAACGCTTTGATCTGTTGCTCGCGGGTGCCAACGACTGCCGCAGGATCGGCGAACCCCCAGTGTGCGGTGATCGGCTGCCCCGGCCAGGCCGGACATGCCTCGCCGGCTGCCTGATCGCATACGGTAAAGATGAAGTCCATGGCCGTTGCGGACGGACCCGCGAACTCGATCCAGCTCTTGCTTCGCAGTCGATCCAAAGCGTAGCCCTGTCCGGCGAGTACCTGGATGGTGAGCGGATGGACTTCCCCACGGGGATGGCTGCCCGCGCTGAAGGCGCGAAAGCGGTTGTTGCCGAGATGATTCAGAATGACCTCCGCCATGATGCTGCGCGCGGAGTTGCCGGTACAGATGAAAAGTGCGTTGTAGACGCGGTGCGGCATGTCATGCCTCCTCGGCGATCTTGTCCATCGCGGCCTTGAGTGACGCCTTGTCGTGGATCAGCGATTCAAGAGGCAGCGCCAAAAATGCCTCGATCCGGGCGCGCAGGATGCGAAAGGCGCGCAGGAAGGCAGCATCGATCTCGGCATCGGTCCCCGTGGCTTTTGCTGGATCTTCCACGCCCCAGTGCGTGCGCAGAACGTGACCGAGGTAGGCCGGGCACGTCTCGCCTGCTGCACTGTCGCAGACCGTCACGACTATGTCGGGGGTGACGGGGAGGTTGTCCCAGGACTTGCTCTTGTAGCCTTCGTTCGGAATGCCTTCGCGCGCGAGCAAGGCAAGTGAGCGCGGATGCACAACGCCCGTTGGATGACTACCTGCGCTGAGTGCCTGCCAACCGGGCGGCGCAAGGTCGTTGAAGATGGCCTCGGCCAGGATCGAGCGCGCAGAATTGCCGGTGCAAAGAAAGAGTACGTTCATTCGAGCGCACCGCCGACGTTCGTATAGTTGAACAAACGTGGAAATGATAACCTGTCTTGCAGTGAGTCGTCCAGCGACACAAACACTCTGACGAATGAATCGGTCGCCGGATTGACGGGCGTCAAGATTGAAGCAGCTCGGCGTCTAATTCGTTCGCAGTCCCGTGTGGCCGGTGATGAAGGCGGTGATTGCCTGCGGCGCCGCGAGGTTCAACACGGGCAGCGGACACGTCACGTCGCCGTCGGTCGCGACCGCGATCACCGAAGGGCAAACCGGCCACAGCATCGGACGGCCGAGCGACGGACTGAATACTTCCAGCATCGGCGGCGCGGCGTTCCGGAAGCCTTCGAACAGCACGATATCCACGCCGGCCATCCGTTGCGCCAGGGCGCGTGGGTCCGGTTCCGGCTCTGACAGATATTCGTGCAGCATGGCCGAGACGGTGAAACCGTCCAGGCGAAGGCAGTTGATAACGTCGGTGATCAGCGTCGTCTTGCCTGCCCCGGAGCGCCCCACGAAGCCGAACAGCACGGGAGTTACGTCAGGTCCGGTCGGCATGTCGAAGCGTCCTTGACGACCGGGCGTGCATCCTTTCGCAGCGTGCCGTCATCGAGCCGGAAGACCTCTTCGAGACAGCGGATGCCCAAGCCGCGGCGGTGCCGGTCGCAGGCGATTCGACGCTCAACGACTATCTGCAGCGATGCGAACGGTATTTCGTGCTGGAGACCTCGACCGCCATGGGTGGCAGATAGGGGAAACCGCGCGGGCGCTTGGCATAAGCCGCAAGAGTCTGTGGGAACGTATGCGTCGGCTTGCGATTGCAGCTTCCGACGCGCAAGGGGCGACGTAACTCTGCACTCGACCAATGGTGTCGAGCGTTGCCGCGTGCGACGCCGTGTCCTCTAGAACTCCGCTCACTAGTATCGTGTTTTAACGCATCGCCACAGACTCAGTTCAAGTCCTGCGCAACCAGTCCGATGACATTGCGCTTTTTGTGGCCCAATCCGTGGCCCAATCCGCCACTTCCAGCCGATTCCAGCCAACCGTCTCCCTAGGGAAACGAGGTTTTCTGCTCTATCCTGTGCGGGTTCGAATCCCGCCCTCTCCGCCAAGAACGGTTTTCAGACGTTCCCGAATCTTTCGCTGACGACCCTGTACCAAAGCGAAAACGGCCCATCGGCCTGGTCAAGTCGTGTCAAGCCTTCCCGTTGAAACTCGGCGGCAACCAGGCCGTGACCGATTTCACGTTCCCCCGGTCTCGTTACTCAGCCACCTACAACGCGCGCTGCGCGCCCACGCGCGCCGGTGGCGTCCTTAACGTTAACCACTCCCGCGCGCGCGTCTGTGTCCCAACCGATGCCGCCATGGCGCAACTTGGCGGGGCCCGCGTGCCAGCATCGCAGCGGATTTGTAAGAAGGATCGAGCTGCTCCTTGCTCGCTTGACAAAGGTCAACTTCACCCGCGAGTCTTTCCGTTAGTCTTTTCAACACTCCATATCGCCATTCAATATTCTCGCGCGAAGCCCTGGGGTTGCCTTCGTCCACCATTGTGAGGCTTACCATGCACACCAGGACCAAGCTCGTGATTGCCTTGGCCGCAGCTTCGCTCGCGGCATGCACAACGGTCGACGCCCCGCCGCCGCCCAATACGCTGGTCGTCGCCAAGGCTTCCGCCGCCCCCACACTCGACGGTAACGCCGGTGATGCTGTGTGGGCGTCGGCAAAACCGCTGAGCGTGAAACTCTCCGGTGGAGCGAACTTCGGCACAACCGGCGAGACCACGGCTACTTTGAAGGCGGTGACCTCGGGCGACATGATCTATTTCCTGCTGCAGTACGCCGATCCGACGCAATCGATCCAGCGCGGTCCGTACAAGAAGCAGGCCGACGGCACCTGGAAGAAGCTCTCCGACCCGAAAGACAAGGGCGGCGACGACAACGTCTACTACGAAGACAAGTGGTCGCTCATGTGGAACGTCAACGACTCGATCGCAGGGTTCAACCAGAATGGCTGCGCGGTGATGTGCCACATCGGCGAAACCAAGCCGTACGGCAACAAGTACACCGAAAAGGCGGGTGAGATCGCCGACATGTGGCACATGAAGGGCAGCCGCAACGGCGTGTGGGGACAAGTCGACGACCAATACGTTGACAACACACGCTACGACAAGGACAAGGCGGCGAACGCCGGCCGCAAGGGCGATCCGGGCGGCCCCGACTACAAGGCCTTCAGCCTCGTCAACGGCAAGCCCGAATTCATGAACAAGGACGGCAAGGCGGCCACCGCCGGCGGCACGTATTACATCAAGGATGGCGACCAGGTGGCCTTCGACGACAGCAAGTTCAAGGCGGGCGACGAAGTCGCGTCGTACTTCGTCTACCAGCTGAAGGGCGATCGCGGCGACATCCAGGTTGCTTCCCGCTGGCAGAACGGCACGTGGACGTACGAGATCGCGCGCAGGCTGACGACCGGAAGCCAGTATGACGTCCAGTTCAGCGACATGGGCAAGACCTACACGTTCGGTGTCGCTGCCTTCGACAACGCGCAGGTGCGGCATGCCGTCGGCTGGGAGCCGCAGAAGCTCGTATTCGCGAAGTAGCACCGTAACCCCGCCGACCCGATGCCAAGATCTGCATGGGGGCCGAGGTTTGTGCGCGAGGCCGTTGCCTGGCAACCGGGCGAGCTACTCGATGCCCCGGCGCATCGACGTGCGGCGAGCGCTCCATGTTCAGCGAGTCAAGGCGTGACGCTTCGTCACCAATGGCTGAACGAGGCGGACAACGAGGCAACAGGAACGCGGTCAAGAATCGGCCCTTCGCCGATGCGATCCATCGCGTTTCGCGAGTGGCCAACTCGCAACGCGGGCACGTCAGAACGGAACCCAGAATGACGGCCATGGGTCGATAGGACGGTCACTTGATCGAGGTGAGGACATAGTCCTTGCCGCGCTGCGTGAATTCGAAGTTTACCTTCTGTCCCGTCGTGAGTCCTTGCACGAGCTTCGGATCATCGGCCTTGAACGTCATCGTCATGGCGGGCCATTTCATGCTCGCGACGGGCTCATGCGCAAGTACGACCGTGCTGTTCTTCGCGTCGACCGATTTCACGACACCCGTCGCCTTGTGCGTGGCCGCGGTGTCGTTCTTCATCGGCATGTTCTTCATGTCCGTGTCCTTCATGCCTTGCGCGAAAGCCAAGGAGGTGGCGGCGAAAACGATGACTGCAATGGCGAAACGCTTCCATTACTCTTCTCCTTCGTAGGTGCGGCGCGGTGAGCACGCCTGTGTAAATCTGTGTCGACCATGAGCTTAAGCAGTGCGCTCGCGCATGGTTGCGGCCGTATCGAAATGCGGTTGCAGGCGAAACCGCCTCATCAAGAGGAAGGCAGCGGGCACCACGAGCATGGACAGCAAAGGCGCCGTGATCATTCCGCCCACCATGGGCGCTGCGATGCGTTGCATGACTTCAGACCCTGTCCCTTCGCCGAACATGATGGGCAACAAGCCAGCCAGGATGACAGCGACGGTCATGGCCTTGGGGCGCACGCGCATGACGGCGCCTTCACGAATGGCATCGTGGAGATCCGACGCGCCCATCTTGCCGGCCGCGATGCGCTCCTCCCATGCGTTGCGCAAATACAGCAGCATGATGACGCCGAACTCGGCGGTGACGCCGGCAAGCGCGATAAAGCCGACCGCGCTTGCAATGGAGAGGTTGTGACCCAGCAGGTAGATCAACCAGAATCCGCCGATCAGCGCGAACGGAAGGACGATCATGATCAGCAGCGCTTCGTCGAGCCGTCGGAAGATGACGTAGAGCAGGACGAAAATGACGAGCAGCGTGAAAGGCACGACAACCTTGAGCTTGGCGGTAGCGCGCTCCAGGAATTCAAACTGACCTGACCATGACACGGAGTACCCCGCCGGAACCTTCACCTCCTGCGCGACGGCGCGCTGCATGTCGACGACCGCCGACCGAAGGTCTCGGTCCCGAATGTCCACGAAGACCCATCCGGACAAGCGCCCGTTTTCGGACTTGAGCATCGGCGGTCCATCGGTGATGCGAATGTCCGCCACATCGGACAGCACGATCCGCGCGCCGCGGTCCGTTACCACCGGCAATTGCCTCAAGCGCTCGATCGAGTCGCGCACCTCGCGCGGGTACCGCACGTTGATGGGATAGCGTGCCAACCCCTCGACCGTCTCACCGACGTTCTCGCCCCCGATCGCAGACGACACGACTTGCTGGACGTCGGCGATGTTCATGCCAAAGCGCGCGGCGCGATCGCGGTCGATCTTGACATCGATGTAGCGGCCGCCGGTCAACCGCTCCGCTAGAGCCGAGGTGACACCAGCGACTTTCTTGACGGCGCGTTCGATGTCGCTGGTAACGCGATCGATTTCTGCCAGCGTCGCGCCAGACACCTTCACGCCTACCGGGCTCTTGATGCCCGTCGTGATCATGTCGATGCGATTGCGGATCGGTGGTACCCATACGTTGGATAGGCCAGGCACCTGCACGACGCGGTCTAGCTCCGCGACAAGCTTGTCGGTCGTCATGCCGGGTCGCCATTGATCACGCGGCTTGAACTGGATGGCGGTCTCGAACATCTCGAGCGGCGCCGGATCCGTGGCCGTTTCCGCCCGCCCGGCCTTGCCGAAAACCGTGGCAACTTCGGGAACCGACTTGATGAGCCGATCCGTCTGTTGCAGCAGCTCGGATGCCTTGCCGGTGGACAGACCCGGCAGCGCCGACGGCATGTAGAGGAGGTCGCCCTCGTCGAGCTGCGGCATGAATTCACCACCTAGCTGAAGGATGGGCCAGGCCGTCACGGCGAGAAGGACGACCGCTGCCGCGATGGTCGTCTTGGGGAAGCGAAGGACGGCGTCGAGTAACGGGCGATACGCCGCGATGAGGAATCGGTTCAGCGGATTGCGCTGCTCGTCGGGAATGCGTCCACGGATCAGATAGCCCATAAGCACTGGAATCAACGTCACCGACAATCCCGCAGCGGCCGCCATGGCGTAGGTCTTGGTGAATGCAAGCGGCGAAAACAATCGCCCTTCCTGCGCTTCCAGCGTGAAGACCGGGATGAACGACAGCGTGATGATCAGCAGCGAGAAGAAGAGGGCGGGCCCCACTTCCGACGCGGCGTCGCCGATGACGCGCCACTGCGCGTCGCCGGTGAGTTTTTCACCGGGATGCGCGTGCCGCCAGCGCTCGAGGTGCTTGTGCGCGTTCTCGATCATGACGACGGCTGCGTCGACCATGGCGCCGATCGCGATGGCGATGCCGCCGAGCGACATGATGTTGGCGTTGATGCCCTGGTAGCGCATCACGATGAAAGCCGCGAGGATGCCGAGCGGCAGGGCGACGATGGCGACGAGAGCCGATCGCACATGCACGAGGAACGCGAGGCACACGAGTGCCACGACGATGAACTCCTCGACCAGCTTGTGGCGCAAGTTGTCGACCGCGCGCTTGATCAGCTCGGAGCGGTCGTACGTGGTGACGATCTCAACGCCTGGCGGCAGGCCGGGCCGCAATGTATCGAGCTTGGCCTTGACCGCCTCGATCGTTTCGAGTGCGTTCTTGCCCGAGCGCATCACGATGATGCCTCCCGCCACTTCACCTTCGCCGTTGAGCTCGGCGATACCGCGCCGGGACTCGGGGCCAATCTGCACGCGCGCAACATCGCCCAAGCGTACGGAGATGCCGGCGTCAGACGATGTGAGCGGAATCCTGCGAAGATCCTCGAGGGACGCGATGTAGCCCGATGCCCGAACGACGTACTCAGCTTCGCCAAGCTCCAGCGATGAACCCCCGGACTCCTGGTTGGCTTGCCGGATTGCCTCCGTGACGCGGCTTTGCGCCAGGTTGTACGCGCGAAGCTTGTCGGGATCGAGCACGATCTGGTACTGCTTCACCATGCCGCCGACGCTCGCCACCTCGGAAACGTTGGGCACGGACTTGAGCTCGTATTTCAGGAACCAATCCTGCAGCGAGCGCAGCTCTGCGAGGTCGTGCTTGCCGGTTCGATCGATCAGCGCGTACTCGTAAATCCAGCCGACGCCCGTCGCATCGGGCCCGAGCGATACCTTCGCCGACGAGGGAAGACGCGACTGAACCTGGCTCAGGTATTCGAGCACGCGAGACCGAGCCCAATAGAGGTCGGTGCCGTCCTCGAAGATGACGTACACGAACGAATCGCCGAAATACGAGAAACCGCGCACCGTTTTAGCACCGGGAACGGACAGCATCGTGGTCGTCAGCGGATACGTGACCTGATTTTCGACGAGTTGCGGACCTTGTCCCGGCCAGGACGTGCGAATGATGACCTGCACGTCGGATAGATCGGGCAGGGCATCGAGAGGCGTCTGCCTGATCGCCCAAATACCCCATGCCGTGAGCCCCGCGGTTGCCAGCAGCACCAGGAAGCGGTTGACGATCGACCACTGGATCACGCGGGCGATCATTTGATGCTCCCTCCGGAAAGTGGCTTGATCGCAGTCAGCCGCGGGCCTTCCTTGTCGATCGAGAATTCGAAGTCCACTCGATCACCCGGCTTCAAGTTCGGCATCACTCCCGTCGCTGGCTTCTTGAAGGCCATCGTCATGTCGTCCCATTGCAACGACGGTATCGGGCCATGCGACAGCGTGACGACGTCCGGCTCGATCGACTCGACCTTGCCAGTCCCCTTGTGCCTGATGGGTCCGACAATCGCGGGCTTGCTCGAATCCATGCGCGATTGCATGCCGGACAGGCTGGCCTCGGAGTCGAGCAGGAACTGGCCGGACACCACGACCTGCTGATCCGGTTGCAGGCCGCGCTTGATCTCGCTTTGCCCGTTGGCTTCCGCGCCGATTTCGACGTCGACCGGTCGAAATTTCCCATCGCCTTCCGCCACGATCACGACGGTTCGACGGCCCGTACTGATCACCGCTTCGCTTGGTACGAGCAGCGTCTCGCCCGTTGCTTGATCAGCGAACGCAATGTTGACGAACATGCCGGGCGAGAGCCGGCCATTCGGGTTGGCCAGCTCGATCCTCGCCTTGATCGTGCGCGTGGCGGGATTCACTTCCGGTAATAGCACCTGAACGCGTCCGGTGAATGTGTGGTCGGATATGGCGGGCGATCGCGCCTCGACCTTCACGCCCGGACGCGCGAGCGCGGCCTGACTCTCGGGCACTTCAGCGTTTGCCCAGACGGTGCCGACTCCGTTGATGCGGAACATCGTCGCGCCCGCTGCCACCGTCATGCCTTCCCGTGCAGCGAGTTCGGTGATCACGCCTGCGATCGGCGACGCGAGGACCATGCGAGGCTCGACCTTTGCCGCCTCCTCGACGTGGCGGATTTGCGCCTCCGTCATACCCACTTGACGCATGCGCTGTCGGGCGCCGTCGACGAGAGCCGCGAGGTCCGTGCCCTGCATGCGCCGCACGGCGAGAAACTCCTCCTGCGCGGCCACCCACTCGGGAACATACAGCTCCGCGAGCGGCTGACCCTGGCGCACCCCGTCGAGGGTGGCACGCACGTGCAGGCGCTCGACGAAGCCGTTGGCGCGCGCCTGCACGACGACCTGGTCTCGCTCGTTGTACGCAATGGTTCCGGGTACGCTAACGCTGCGTGCGAGTGATCCTTTGACGACAGGTGCCGTCCGGATGCCGAGGTTTTGCTGGACGCGCGGACTGATGCTGACCTTGCCCTCGTCCGTATCGCCGCCGGCATACCTGGGCACAAGCATCATGTTCATGAAGGGCGACTTGCCGGGCGCGTCGAAGGTTTTTCCCGGCATCATGGGGTCGTGATAGAAGAGGATCTTCTTGCCCGTTATCGGGTCGATGTCGCCTGCTTTCAGCCCCTCCTTGATGTGTCGCCGCGTCGCGGCTTCTCCGGCAGCGACGTTATCGGAGCCTGTCGTCGGCTGTGGCGACGGTGGGTGACTTCTCTACCGCAGCGGACATCGTCATGCCGTGACGCATGCCGATCGAGTACAAGCCGTAGCCCGCGCCGACGAGTGCTGCGACTGCCACAACGGAAACGACGAGAGATTTGGTGGTCATGTCGTCACCTCATCCGCGCACCGCGCGAGCGGAGTGCTCGGGCGGAATCAGAAAGTGGAGACGCGCCCATACACGAGCGGACTCGAGCTCGAGCTTCAGCCGTTCAATGCCCGTGTCGATCTCGCTGCGTCGGGCGTCAAGCACTGTCGCCAACGGCCCGGTGCCGCTTCGATAAGCGGTCATCGCAGCCCGCATGCGCTCCGTCGCCAACGGAACCAACGTCGAGTCGTAGCGGCCGAGTCGCTCGCGATAGCTTTGCCATTCCTGCCACATGACACGGATCTCCGCGAGGTGATCGCGCAGCATCTCCTCACGCTGTGCGCGCGCCTGGTCGGCCAATGCGAGCTTGGCCGCGACTTCGCGGTCCTGGCGATTCCGCTGGTCCCACTGCAGCGGAATCGAGACGTTGATCGACACCATATTCGAGTAGCTTGGACCGCGTTGGCTGTACATCAACGCGACGCTCCAGTCGGTGTCCTTGGCGGCGCGCGCAACCTCGGCCTCGGCTTGCGCAACTTCCTCCTGCTTGGTCAACACCGCAATCGCGGGATGGTGGGCGAGTCGTGAATCGAGGTCCGCAACGTCAATGGGCGAGGTCGCGGTCGATGGCGGCGCCGCAAGCGGATCGGTTGCTCGTGTCCCGACCCAGCGGGCGAGCATCGTCTTTGCCGTGAGAACTTCACGGTCGTTTTGGGCGATCCGGTCGTCGATCATTGCGACGGCAGCTCGGGCCATGATGACGTCACCCTGGCTTCCGCGACCTCCACGATAGGTTGCCTCGGCTGCATCGGTCGAAAGCGTCGCCTCGTCTCGCTGACGGCGAAGCATCGTGGCGATCACTTCCTGGTAGTAGCGGTCGAGCCACGCGAGCGCCGTGTCGCGCGAGAGGTTGGCAAGTGCGAGCTGTTTACCAGCCTCCGCAGATTCGGCTTCGCGCTCATATCGGGCGCTTCTCGCCTTGCGCTTGCCCTCGCGCGTGAACTCCTGCATGACGCCGATGGACCGCATGGTCATGAAGTCGTCGGTCAGGCTGAAGCGGTCTGGTCCCGTGACGGGGAGGTTGTTGATCCCCACCGTGAGCGTCGGATCCGGAAGCTGGCCGGCGGCGACGGCGAGCTCGCGTGCGGCGGTGGCCGCCGATTCCTGGGCCACGACGGCTTGCGAGCGAGCCCGTGCGAGCTCCAGCGCGCGGTCGAGAGTCAGGGGCTGTGCAACGGCCGTGGGCGCAAGCCACGCGCACAGCAGCGGCATCAGCAACGTTGGGAGCAATGTCCCCACAGAACGAATCGACATGTTGCACCTCCAGACGACCTACGGACCAGGGCGTCGCTCGTCCGATGAGCGACGTCAGTCGACACGCCGCCCTCAGGCGGCGCGGTCTAGAGGCTCAAATGCGAAAACAGCAGTGGAGAATCGAATGCGGAGGAGGCGCCCCCGCAGTGAACCGGAGCGTGTTGCAAGCGCGGCTGGACGTTTCCGATGCGGCCACGTCAGGGAGGGAGACAACAAGCGCAGGGACGACGGCAGGGGAAGCGGCTGGCTGCGGCGAATGTTCGAACGATTGCAGCCCGGATTGGCAATGGGCGAGGCACAGGTTCGGCGCGCCGGGATCGAGTCCATTCATCTGATCGCAATCAGGCATAGCTTCGGCTGACATGGGTGCACTTCCGGGCCCCGTCAGCTCCGGGCACGCATAAGCACTCACGGCGCCTTGTGCGAAGACGAAGGCGGCCAGGAGAAGGCGTGCGACGAATTGTCGGTATTTCCGCGTCACGACCAAGAGTCTACTTCAATGGCTGATTCAACACCTGTGTACGCCGCCTTGGATGCGGCGGCACATGACCTGCGTCAAGAAACGATGCAGTCCGTTCATCGCCAGGGTCCCCGTTGTGCGGGTTCGAATCCCGCGCTATCCGCCAACGCTGCTTTCGGTGCCTTCCCGTCGGCGGCGTCACCTGCATCATTGCGCGGGAACGCGACAGGACCAAATGGCGCGCGCGTGCAGTAGCGGCGCGCTCGATCGCCGCATCGCGGCAGGTTACGTGAGGAACACGGGTGGAATCCCGGCGCTGGGTTGCCCGTGTCGCGGGAGCATCGTGCGGAACGTCGTTCCCGACGTGTTGGAGACGACCTGAATATCGCCTCCGTGCGCGACTGCAATCGTGCGCGCGATGTAGAGTCCGAGCCCCAGGCTGCCGGGGTGTCGCGCCCGCGTCGTGCGCCCGCGACGCATCGGCTCGAACAACAGCTGGATCTGGTCGGGTGGAATCGGCGGTCCGGCGTTGTGCACGTCGACCAGCACGTCGTCTCCGTGTGCATATCCATGGACGGCCACCTCGCCGTCGGAGGAGCCGTGCTGGACCGCATTGCCGATGACATTGGAAAGCAGCTCGCCAATCCTCGAAGGATCGACCATGGCGGACATATCGCCCTCGTGACGCAGGCTCAACCTGCGGCCGGGATGCGAGGTCTGGATCTCTGCAACGATGCGGCGGCAGACGTCGGCCACGTCCGTCTGGCGGCGGTCGTACCCGATCATCGCCCCCAGACGCACGCGCGTGAAGTCGCCAAGCTGTTGCAGCATGTTCTCGATGCGGCCCACGGACAGCTGGATCTGCGCGATCGCCGAGCGCGCTCGAGGGTCCAGCGTGTCCGACGCATTCAGCAACAAGCCGGCCATCGCGATCGCGTTCAAAGGATTGCGCAAGTCATGACCGATCGATGCGGTGAACAGGTCGGCTTCCTTGTCGATCTTGGACGTGAAGTGATCGACGGACTCCGCGAGCACCTGGTCGATGGCCTCGCCGAACCGCACGAGCTCCAGTGCGGTCTCCGGCGACGGCGCGGTTTCCGCGAGCCACAGCGAGGTCACGGTGGAGCGCAGCGCCCGATACTCCGACACGAGCTCCATCAGGTTGAAGTTGTCGGTCGCACGCGCAACGCCGTGGTCGCGACCGGCGTTTCGCTCGGCATCGGTCGATTCCGCGCCTTGACCGACCGACTTGTCGAATTGCTCGCGCACCGACTGCGGTGTCTGCATGTCTGCGGCAATGAACCGGAGCATGCGCTCGGCATCGTTGCGCAGGGCAGTGATGCCAAGCGTCCGGCCGGGTTCCAGCGAGCGCGCGAAATCCTCCCATCGCTGAAGGATGCGCTCGATGTTCGCAAGGATGAATTGCGGCAGCGACACGGCGCGCGGGGATGGCAGGCCTAGTCTTCCAGCGTCGCGTCCAGGACCTGCGCAAGACGTTCGCGCGTGACGGGCTTGGGCAGCGCGAGCGCCCCGTGCGCGAGTGCGGCATCGAGGGCGTCCGGCTTGCCGGTGACGAACACGAACGGAAGTCCCGGCCGCGCATCGCGCGTGAGCCTCGCGAGCTCCACACCCGACATGGCGGGCATCACGAGGTCGGCCAGCACGAGATCGCAGGATTCTTCGGAGTACAGGTAACGGATCGCTTCGTCGCCGTCGGCGACGGACGTGACGCCGTAGCCCATGTCGGTGAGCATCGAGCTCAGCAGGTAGCGGCTTGCCGGATCGTCCTCGACGAGCAGTATGCGATTGGTCACGACGCGTCTCCCGAACGCTGGGCAGTCTGGGATTTTACGCTTCCCTGTGAGAATTGACGTAGCGCGCTCGTTCAACGGCAGCAATATTTACGGATGCCGGGCGAGCACCGCTCGAAGCCGCGCGATGCGCTCACCCCAGGCGGCGTCCGGCGCACGCATCGCGCTGCGCGCGCGCTCCGCCCAGTCGAGAGCGAGAGCGACGTTGCCGACCTGCTCGTGGCACAACGACGCGACGCGGGCCGGCTGGTCCGCGTATTTGTCGAGCTCCCTCCACAGCATTGTCGGCGGCACGGGCAGGGTGGTGGCCTGCAACGCGTAACCCAGCGATTGGTGCCATCGCTGCTGGTCGTACGCGATGTACGCGAGCTCCATCCAGAACTCGGCCCATGTTCGCTCGCGTGAAACCGCCTCCAGCAGCGTGCGCTCCGCGGCATCGGCATCGCCCGCGATGCGTTCGCAGCGCGCCTTGTAGAGATGCGCGAACAGCCACTCGTCCCGGTACGCCTCGCCCATCGCGATGCGCGTCGCGTAGGCGACGATCGCTTCGCGCCAGCGGCCTGCGTCCTTGTGCGTGCTGCCGAGATAGAAGGCGACGCGCGGGGAAGGCGCTTCTGCAAATTCCTCGGTGAGGATGCGCAGGTTGCGGGCGTTCGCACCTTCACCCGTGCCGGGTGTCGCATCGTGCCGTATGACGGAGTCGGCGAGCGCGAGCGTCCGGTGTCCGCCGATCGTCGGATACTCGTGGCAGCGCCCGACGAAACGTATGCCGCGATTCGCGCGCCACACCCGATGATGAAGCCAACGCTGGCCGGCGCTCTCGATCTGCACGCCGTACACGTCGTGCTCGTCCCACCAGAAGGCGCGGCGCAGATTGGCGGGCGTCACGAGCTCGTCGTCGGCGTCCATCCAGAGCGTCCAGTCCGCGCCGCGGCGGTCGATCTCGTCGACGAAGACGTTGCGCGCCTTGGCGAAGTCCCACAGTTTCCAGTCGCCGTGCTCGTCCTGGCGCGACGCGCCGGTGTAGGTCTGCACGTGCACCGGCTTTGCGATGGTCTCCTGCGCTACCTCGAGCGTGCGATCCGTCGAGCCGGTGTCCACGAGGACGACGCCGTCGACGACGTCTTCGATCGAGCGCAGGCAGCGGGGCAGGTCGCGCTCCTCGTTCTTGACGATCATGCCAGCGAGCACGGTGGGCTTGCGAGCGAGCGGGCGCAGCACGACGTCGCGCTGTCCCGCGCCGTCGAGCGTGAACGTGCGCTCGATCGAGAACTGATCCGACGTCCGGACGCACAGCTCGAGCAGTCCCGCGAACGTGTGCAGCAAGGGCGCGACCGCGATGTGCGCGGGTTGGAGGAATCGATCGCTGCCGGCCACTGCGTGATCGGGCAGCCGCAGGAACACGCGACCATCGTCGGCAACGAGCTCCCGCAGCCGGCGCATTGCGGCGACCGGATCCGCGAAGCGGTCGAACGCGTGCACGAGCGTGACGAGCTTGAAGCGTCCGCCGACGCCGATTCCCAGTATCTGCCAGCGCTCGAGCGCGAGCACGTCGCCGACGATGATCGGGACGCCGACTGCGCTCTCGCGTTGCGCGATGCGCGCGTCCAAGTCGAGCCCGATCGCCTCGCAGCCGAGCGCGGCGAGCGACTGCGCCAGGACCGGCTCGCCGCACCCCACGTCGAGCACGCGGCCGGGTTTGCCGCCCATCGCATTCGCCACGAGCCATTCGGCGAGCCGCTGATTGACCTCGCGGTCGTGCTGCGACATCGGGGCCTTCGGGTAGTCGCTGGAGCGCGCATGCGGCGAGCGCCCGTGGAGCGGCTGGAACGCGCTGCCGCACACGGGACACGCGTAGTACGGCGTCGCGTGCAGCGTCGCGTCGGTGTCGGTGCGGCAGATCGGGCAGTCCGGCATTTGTGTCAGGCAATGTGTGCGCGCGCAGACCATTCCACGCGCCGTGCTCGACGCGAGCTACTTGAGCGCTCACGCAGTCTGCCGGGTCACGCGCCTCGGAGCGGTAACGGTCAGTTCGGGATTACGGTGATTTGTCTCGCATTGAACACCGCGTCGCCGGTCCCGATCCGCTTGTACCGGGCGGCGACGTTGACGGTCTGTCCTATTAAGGTCGGGAGCGTGATCAGCGCCACCACACTCGCCCGGACCGGATTGGTACCCGTCACGCGAAGCGCATTCGTATCAAGGGCAGCGGAGTTGTCGAAGCTGACTGACATGAAAGCGGTGGAATTGTTGTTATCGCCGCTGAGCTCGCCCGTCAGAATCACGAGAATCTTCCCCGAGGGCGGGATGACCACGTCAACCGATGGCCCTGTGAGAACCGAAACGTAGACCGACGAATTTACCGTAATGCTTCCGGTGGCAACGCCCTCGACAGCCCCAGCTGCCGCGCCCGGGCCTGTAGCACCCGTCGCGCCGGTCGCGCCCGTGGCACCGGTTGCACCCGTAGCACCCGTGGCGCCCGGCGTACCTGCGCCGGTGGCGCCCGTCGCGCCGGTAGCCCCCGCGACCCCGGTGGCACCTTGAACGCCGGCGGGTCCCGTGGCTCCGGTCGAGCCTTGTACGCCCGTGGAGCCGGTCGGACCTATCGGACCTTGCGTGCCGGTAGCGCCAGTTGCACCGGTGACGCCGACAGGACCTTGCGTGCCGGTCGCGCCAGTTGCACCCGTCGGGCCGATCGGGCCTTGCACGCCGGTTCCACCGGTCGCGCCGGTGGCACCCACGGCGCCTGTCGATCCCGTAGCACCTGTCGCGCCGATCGGGCCTTGTACGCCGGTTCCACCGGTTGCGCCGGTGGCACCCACAGCGCCTGTCGATCCCGTGGCCCCCGTTGCGCCTACCGCGCCGGTTCCTCCGGTTGCACCCGTGCTGCCGACGGCGCCCGTCGCGCCTGTCGGCCCCGTCGCACCCGTTACTCCCACCCCCGTCGAGCCGGTTCCACCCGTTGCGCCGGTCGCACCAGTCACCCCTGTCGCACCGACCAGCGATACTCCGGGCGGCCACACGCCGCCCGCCTTCGGGCCGTAGATCGTGTCGGTAGACGTATCGATGTAGAAATCGCCGTTCGAGCCGGTGCCCGGAGCAGGCGCACCGGTTCCGGAAAGCACGGTCGCGCCGGCCGTGCCGGTTGCGCCTGTCGCTCCGGTTGCGCCGATCGGACCGATCGGCCCCTGCACTCCGGTTGCGCCCGTCGCGCCGGTGGCTCCAAGGGCTCCCGTTGCACCTGTGGCGCCGATCTGCCCCTGCGGTCCCGTCGCACCTGTCGCGCCCAGGGCGCCTGTCGAGCCCGTAGCACCTGTCGGGCCGATCGGACCCTGCACGCCAATTCCGCCGGTCGCGCCGGTGGCACCTGTCGCGCCTACCGCGCCCGTCGCGCCGGTGGTGCCAACGCCTGCGGCTCCTGTCGATCCGGTTGCTCCGGTAGTGCCTGTCGCCCCGGTCGCACCCACGAGCGACACGCCGGGCGGCCACACACCGCCGGTCTTCGGGCCGTAGATCGTGTCGGTCGACGTATCGATGTAGAAGTCGCCGTTCGACCCAGTGCCCGGAGTCGGCGCACCGGTTCCGGATAGCACTGTCGCACCGGCGGTGCCGGTCGCGCCTGTCGCCCCCGTTGCGCCAATCGGACCGATTTGTCCCTGCACCCCGGTGGCACCTGTCGCGCCGGTGGCTCCCACTGCGCCCGTCGCACCTGTGACGCCGATCGGGCCCTGCGATCCGGTCGCACCCGTCGCGCCAGTCGCCCCTGTCGTGCCCACCGGTCCGGTGGCGCCTGTCCCGCCGGCTCCTGTGACGCCGGTCGCGCCCGTCGGTCCCGTAACTCCCGTGGGTCCAATCGGTCCCGTCGCCCCGGTTGGGCCCGTGGGTCCCGTCGGTCCGGCGAAGGCGCCCGTGACGCACTGGCCGAGCAGCCCGGTGCCCACCTGGAAGCACATCGGCTGTGCCTGCTGCGGCGCCCCGACCAGGAATGGGATCGTGACTTCGCCTGTCGACCCGTTGACGAGCATTCGGAGGATGGAGCCGGTCGAATCGCGCACCGCGAAGTTGCCGCCCGGCGGCGTGCGGACCTCGACGTCGGCGCCGAGTGCAGTCGCACTTGCGAGAAGCACGCCGGCGAGCGCGAGCGCAACCGGCCGTCTGCGAAAACGTGAGGCGTTCATGGGCAATTCCTCGAGATCATCTTGCGCGTGCGGCGCGTGCGAGCGAGTCCGCGGCGACGAACGTCGAACAATGCAATGCCAGTCAACAGCACGGCAAGCATGAGCAATGCGAAGTGGCCGAGCGTCGGTATCGGTATCTCGGCGACGTTGGGCGATCCGAACCAGTTCAGCGCATTGCCGCCGCCGCCTTCGTTCGTCTGGTAGGGCGCGAGATGCTGGCCGGTCGCCCACACGTCCGTCACGCCGACGTGCAGGATGTTCTGTGTACCCGCCGGCAGCAGATCGATGTTCGCGACCTGGCCGGGCGCGCTGCTGCGGAACTGGATCGGATTTGCCGTCGTGCCGAGTTATTTCGAGCAGGCCGCCGATCGTCTGCGTGGTGCCGACCTGGAACACATGGTTCTTTCCGGTCGTCGACGTGAACCGTGCGTTGAAATATGTCGTGCTGCCGGTGATCGTGGCGGCGGGCAATCCGCACGCGTCGTCGAAGCGAACCGTCGATGTGCCTGCCGTAAACGTGCCGCCATTGCTCCAGTTGCCACCAACCTGAATTGCACCGGAGCCGCCGTCGATCGTGCCGCCCGGCTGGATCGTGAGGTGACGCACGTTGACGAGGCTGCCGCCCGCGACGAGCAACGTACCCGCTACGACTACGTCGGTGCACGCGAGGTTGGTCTGGCCGCCGCCGGTCGTGTACTGGCCACCAGCAGGAACGATGAGGTCGGCGTGCGCAGCGGCGATCGCGCCGAACGCGAGCGCGAATGCGATCGACACGCGCGCAACTCGCGACCGCTCGCGTCCACGAGGGCGTGCGCTTTCATGCGTTGGGGCAACGTCGGGCAAGGCCGTTCCCATCGACGGAATCGTCCCGACGGCCGGATGGCGGCATGGCTCGTGGGTAGGGGAGCATACCAAGTTCGCGCCCGCAGCCGCCTGCCACGCAGCGGTGGCGTTCCTACCGACTTTCGGCGATGGCGTCCATCAACCGGTGACGCTTGAGCGCATGCGCGAAGTCGGGCTCGACGCTGCCGCCTTCGCGGATCGCCTTGCCCAACCGTCGGTACAGCCCCGCGACGTTGTGCGGCGGCCCTGCCGGCGTATCGGCAGGGACTTCGATGTAGCCATCCGGCACGTCCATCGGCGCGAGCGCGGCTTTGCCCTTCGCACCCATCAGCTTGTTCGCATCGCGTTGCGGCGCGCCCGGCGTGGACACGACGAGCGCGCCCTCGCTCCCGTAGATCTCCATGCGAAAGCCGGGCGTCGCCGTCGGCACGGTCGCGATGTGCGCGGTCGCCACCGCGCCGCTGGTGACCACGCCGTGCACCATCACATTGTCGGGGACCTCCACGTCGATCATCTCGCCCGTGTCCGTCAGCTTCCACTGCTTGATCTGCGTCGACAATCGTCCGGAGAGGTCCGTGAATTCACCGACGCACATGCACATGGGATCGATCGCGTGCATGCCGCGGATCGTGAGCGCAGACACGCCCCCCGACAGCTTCGCCTCCCACGCCTTCGACTTCGCGCGCTCCGGCACGCCCGGCGAGATCATCGCCATGGTGACTGCGAGCACCTTGCCGATGTAACCCTGCGCGATGAGGTCGCGCGTGTAGCGCAGCGTGGGATCGCAACGCGCCTGCAGGCCAATGGCAGTGGGGATTCCCTTTTCGCGCGCGAGCGCCGCCATCTCTTCGGCCTGCGCGGTGGTGACGCCAAGCGGCCACTCGCAATACACGGGCTTGCCGGCGCGCAGCGCCGCCATGACGACCTCGTGATGATTGGGAGCGCGCACGACGCACGACACGACGTCGATGTCGTCCTGCGCGAACATCTCGCGGTAGTCGTGGTAGGCCCGCGCAACGCCGTAGCGGTCGGCTGCGGCGCGCGCGGTTTCCTCGCGCGTGGTGCACAGCGCCGCGATCTCGAACTCGGGCAGCGCACGCAGCGCCGGAAAGTGCGCAAGCGGTGCCCAGCCCTGGCCCTTCGCGTCGGCGCCGACGATCCCTACACGCAACTTTTCGTTCATGGGAACCTCGTGCGCGCGTGCGCGGCAATCGGTCGAGCATAGCACCGCAATCGCCGACGCAAGCATCGCAAAAACCTATCAGTAGCAGGTACAAAAAAGAGTTTTTCTTTGGAATTCAACACTGCTAGATTGGACGGTCGATAACGGCTCGCGCACGGGCCGACGACACGATGTCCACGAGGCGGAATGCACGCCGAGACGCAGGCGTTCCTCATGACGAGCTGCACCGCACGGCGGTGATCGCCAAACGCACCAACATCGAGATGGATTAGGCGAAATGAAAAAGCTCATCAACGATCCGCAGCGCTACGTCGACGAGGCGCTCGAAGGGATGTGCCTCGCGTTTCCCGGCTACAGGAAGAGCGGCCGCGTCGTGTCGCGCGCGGCCGGACCCGCGAAAGGCAAGGTCGGCGTCGTGACCGGTGGCGGCTTCGGACACCTCCCGGTGTTCGCGGGGTACGTCGGCACCGGCATGCTGTCCTCGTGCGCGGTCGGCGAAGTGTTCGCGGGGCCGCCCGTCGAGGTGTGCGGGCAGGCGATCCGTGCGGGCGATGGCGGCGCAGGTGTGGTGTGCGTGCTCGGCAATTACGGCGGCGACCGCATGAGCTTCGCGCAGGCGTGCGAGGATTTCGAAGACGACGGCGGCAAGACGGCGACGGTGATCGTCGCCGACGACGTGGCCAGCGCTTCATCCGCCGAGCGCGCGAAGCGCCGCGGTGTCGCGGGGATGATCTTCGCGTTCAAGACGGCCGGCGCCGCGGCAGACGGCGGCGCGTCGATCGACGAAGTGTCGCGCATCGCGAGCCACACCGCGGATCGCACGCGCTCCATCGGCGTTGCGCTTTCGCCGTGCCTGATTCCCGGCGCGGCGGCGCCGGGCTTCACCGTCGACGAGGGCCAGATGGAGCTCGGCATGGGCATCCACGGCGAGCCGGGTGTGGAGCGCCGCACCATCGCGAGCGCGGACGACGTCGCATCGGCGCTCGTCCAGCGACTGCTGGCCGATCGCGGGCCGAGCGGCGGCAAGGTTGCGGTGCTCGTCAACAGCCTCGGCGCGACGCCGCTCGAGGAGCTGCTGATCCTGTATCGCGCGGTCGATGCGCTGCTCGCCAAAGCGCGCATCGAGATCGTCCAGCACTACGTCGGCCATTACGCAACGTCCATGGAAATGGCGGGTGCGTCCGTCTCCATCCTCGACCTCGATCCCGAGATCGAGCGGTTGCTGAAGGAGCCGACGGGCTGTCCCTTCTGGCCGCGATGACGACGCACGAGATCGCGCAAGCGATCAGGCGCATCTACGCCGAGCTCGACCCGATTCGCGACGCGCTGAACGCCGCGGATCGCGTGATGGGCGACGGCGACACGGGCATGACGGTGGCCAACGTCGTCACGGCGTGGTACGCGGCACTCGCCGACGAATACCCCGACGCCAGCGCGATGCTCCAGGCCATGGGCCGCGCGACGCGACGCGCGACGGGATCGAGCCTCGGCTCGGTCATGGGCATCGGGCTTGCTGCAGCCGGCAAGTCGGGTTCGACCTCCGCCGTGGACATGCTCGATGCCGCGACGGCCGCGATCACCGAGCGGTCCGGCGCGAGCGCCGGCGACAAGACGATCCTCGATTCGCTTGTCGCGATTCGAGCGGCGCTCGCGAGCGGCGAGGATCCGCTCGACGCGGCGCAGCGTGCGCTCGACGAGTTCAGGACGCGCGAAACGAAGATCGGCCGCGCGCGCATCTACGGCGCGAAATCGGCCGGACACGACGATCCGGGCATGCTCGCGGCGCTCCTGCTGCTGCGCGTCGCGAAATCGTAAGGAGGCAAGGTGAAGCGAAGACATTTCCTGCAAGCGGCGGCCGGCGCTGCGGCGTTCGCCGTGTCGCACGCGCGCGCGCAGTCCGACTGGCCGTCGCGCAACATCCGCTTCGTCATTCCCTTCCCACCCGGCGGCGGCGGCGACGTCGTGTGCCGCGCGGCCGCGGAGAAGACGAGTGAGATCGTGAAGCAGCCGGTGATCGTCGAAAACCGCACGGGCGGCAACGCCGTGATCGCCGCGAGCGTTGTGGCGCAGGCACGCGCCGGACGGATACACGTACCTGTGGGAAGGCAACAACCACCTCACCAACAAGCTGCTGGTGAAGGACCTCACGATCGACTACCAGAAGGCGTTCACGCCCGTGATGCTGACCGCGCGCTTTCCGCAGGTGATCGCGGTGCGCCAGGATTTTCCTGCGCAGACCTTCGACGAGTTCGTGAAGTACGCAAAAGCGAATCCCGGCAAGGTGACGTGCGGCACGCCTCCGGCAGGTGGCGCAGGCCATCTCGCGCTCGCGCTCCTGCAGCGTCTCGGCGACTTCACGGTGATTCACACGCCCTACAAGGGCGGGCCTGACGCGACGCGCGACCTGATGGGCGGCCAGATCGACTCGGTGTTCCTCACGACGTCGACGATTCGTCCGGCCATCCAGGCGGGCAAGGCGCGCGTGATCGCGGTGTCGAGCGCGCAACGCGTCGCCATGTTCCCGGATGTTCCGGCAATCGCGGAGCGCTATCCGGGTTACGACATGGACGACTGGAACGGGCTCTTTGCGCCGGCGGGCACGCCGGCCGTCATCATCGCGCGGACGAACGCGGCGGTGACGCAGGCGCTCAAGGATCCCGGGCTCGTCGAGAAGCTCGCGCCGTCGGGCACCGTGCTGTCGCCCACGACGACCGCGGAATTCGCCGCGTGGCTCTCGAAGCAGCGCGAGACGATGGAGAAGACCATCCGCGACGCCAACATCGTGCTGACATCATGACAACACTCTGCCAACCGCCGCGCGCGGTCATCAAGAAGCCATCGATCAAGGTTCCGCCGCTGTCGTGCGATTCGCACGCGCACGTGCTGGGCCCGCCGTCGAAGTATCCCTACGTACCCAACCGCAGCTACACGCCGCCCGATGCGCTGCCATCCGACTTCCTGCGCATGCTGGACGTCCTCGGCATCGAGCGCATGGTCGTGGTGCAGGCGAGCTGCTACGGCGAGGACAACCGCCGCACGATCGACGCCGTGCGGGAGCTTGGCGTGCATCGCGCGCGCGGCGTCGTCATGGTCGGCGCGACCATCGCCGAGAGCGAATTGCAGGCGATGGACGACGCGGGCGTTCGTGCGACGCGCTTCATCACCACTGCGAAGGGCGGTCCCGCGCTCGACCAGCTGAAGGACGTCGCCGCGCGCGTCGCGCCGTTCGGCTGGCCGATCGAGATGTACATCCCCATCAGCGCGTGGCCCGAAGTGCTGCCCATCGTGGAACGGCTGCCGGTTCCCGTCGTGTTCGATCACATGGGCGGCATGATGGCCAACACGCCTCCGAACGATCCCGTGTTCAAGCGCATCGTCGCGCTGCTCGAGAGTGGGCGCTGCTGGACGAAGCTCACGGGCTACCGACCTTCCGTCGCGGGACCGCCGTACGCGGACGTGGCGCCGCTCGCGCGCTACATCATCGCGCACGCGCCGGACCGCTGCGTGTGGGGCAGCGACTGGCCGCACACCAACATCGAGGGTTACATGCCTGACGACGGCGAGCTCCTCGACCAGCTCGGCACGTGGGTGGACGACGAGGCGGCGCTGAAGAAAATCCTCGTCGACAACCCGGCAAAGCTCTACCGGTTCCAGGAGCGGTTGCGATATGCCTCGGGGTTGTAGACGAAGCGCGGAGTCCGCCCGCCAAGCTCGTCGAGGATGCATTGCGCGGCGGCAATCCCGACGCGGCGAAGCGCCGCGTCCGTCTGGCCGGCGACATGCGGCGACAGCACGACGTTGGGGATGCTTCGCAGCGGGCTATGCGCGGCAAGCGGCTCGCGCTCGTACGTGTCGAGCGCTGCGCCTCGCAACGTTCCGCTCGCAAGCGCCTCGATGAGCGCGGCTTCGTCGACGAGCTCGCCCCGCGCCGTGTTGACGAGGTAAGCGCCGCGCTTCATCCGCGCGAACGCGTCGGCGTCGATCAGGCGCACGTTGTCCGCGCTCAGTCGCGTGTGCAGCGAGACGACGTCGGAGCGCACGAGAAGATCGTCCAGCGACGTCAGGGTGACGCCGGGCTCGGGCGTCGGCGACGCAAGGTCGCACGCCAGGACCTGCATTCCGAAGCCCATCGCCTGGCGGGCGACGCGCCGCCCGATCGCGCCGTAGCCGATCACGCCCATCGTCGCGCCGTCGAGCTCCGCACCGACGAGGGGATCGCGGTCCCACTTGCCTTCGCGCATGCCCGCGTCGGCGGCGACGACGTGACGCACGAGCGCGAGCAGGAGGGCGAAGGCGTACTCCGCGACCGCCGCCGCGTTCTCGCTGCCGGTGGTGGTGACCACGACGCCGCGTTCGGTCGCGGCATCGAGGTCGACGGCATCGACACCCACGCCGTGGCGCGCGACGATCCGTAGCTTCCCCGCGTTCTCGATCACGCGCCGCGTCACCACGCCGAGGCGCGCCAGAATCGCGTCCGCGTCGCGGCATGCATCGACGAGCGTGTCCTCCGACGGGTACGCACGAAGCACGCGCACGTCGCACGTCGCGGAGAGGAGGTCCGCTGCTTCCGCGCGGATGCTCTCGTCGGTGAACACGACGACGTGCCGCATTACGAGATGCCGACCTCGCACGCGGGGAAGCCCGCAAAGCGAACGGCAATACGCTGGCCCGGCTTCGCGCGGACCATGCCGGTGTAGGCGCCGGTGGTTACCATCTGGCCCGCACGGATGCCCGTCGTGGCGCGAAGGCGGTTGGCGAGATCGATGGCGAGTCGAAGCGGATCGCCGATGGCGTGGCCGCCGTTGCGCTCGACCATGACGGTATCGTCGAACGTCAGCGACACGGGAATGCCCACCAGATCCATGGACCGCCAATCGGGCTGGTCGTGGCCAACGACGAAGGCCCCGTTCGACATGAGGTCGGCGGTCCGCTCGAGTATCGGCGTCGACTGGTAGTCGGTGAAGCGTGTCGCGACGACCTCGATGAGCGGAAACGCGACGACGCGCTCCGCAATCTCCTCGTACGAGTACACCGCCTCGCGGGCCGGCGCGTCCTGCAGGAAACGAAACGCGATCTCGCCTTCCATGCCGAGGAGCGGGACATCACGGGAATCGACGACGCCGCCGCTTCGCACCACGCGCGAGGCGAGAACGATGCCGTACGCGAGCTGCCCGTCGGGCAATCGCGCGACCTTCCATCCGGCGATGCGATCGCCCAACCGGACGACCGTCGCTTCCTCGATGGCGAACGCTTCCTCGAGCGTCGCCGGCCGGCACTCCTCGGGCAGGCGCGCAAGCGGCTGTCGCGTTCGGCGGGCGTCGGCGAGAAGGGCGGCCGCCGTTGCAATCGCTTGGGGGCTCATGTTTTCGGAAATGCGCCCGGCGCTTTGCGCGCGTAGACGACGTAAGTATTGATCATGTCGACATGCTTGCCGGCTTCGCCGAGCGCGCCGACGTCGACCTCGACGGATGCGCGCAGCTCGGCCATCGCAAGATAGTCGCCGGTGTCCGCGGGCGCAACCTTGAACACGCGAAGCTGCGTCGTTTGCGGACGACCCTCGAACGCTTCGCGCAGGCCATGGACGAGCCCGGCTTCGTCGCGCACCGCGCGAAACCGCAGCACCATCGTGCGTGACGAAGGCCCTGCCTTGCCGTGCAGCCCGTCGCCGGGATACACCTGCACGCCTTCGGCGCGATATTGGCCGGTGACCTTCGCGATGATGCGGTGCGTCCACGCCGAATACCGTGCGTGCGCGATCCTGTGATAGCCCTCGCCGCGCAGCACCTCCACGTCCTCGAGGTCGTACATCGCAAGATAGCGCGGCCACCCGTCGACGCACACGAAACGGTTCGCCGTGAGGAACCCGGGGCAGCTCTCGCGCTCGGGAAAGTGCTCGGTGTCGTACCAGTCCTGGAACTCTTCCTCGATGTTCGCCGGCGGCTCCATCGTCGCGAACAGCAGGCCCACGGCCATTACGCGGCCTCCGGCATGCGCGTCGCCTGCCGGTACAGGAGCTTCCAGTTCGCACCTTCGCGCCGCCAGACGAGGCAGAACAGGAGATGGATGAGCTTCTTCGGCGCGCCTTTCGCGCTCACCGTCATGTCCACGATGCCGTCCTGCACCGCGAGGTCCTCCGAGACGTTGAGGCGCACCTTGCGGCTTGCGATGTCGCCGTACTCGTAGAGCAGGTCCCGCACGCCTTCGAGGTACTGCGCGCGCGTCTCGGCGACGCCCGTGGAGTGCAGGTAGCGCAAGTCGGGTGAGAGCATGGGCTCGATGTCCGCGGCCGATCCGGCTACCTGCGCGCGGTACATGCGCTGCTCGAGTGCTGCGATCTGCGCTGCGAGCTGCGGCGATGCTTCGGTGGTTGCGTCGATGTTCGGCATCGCGTCATCCTAGTTCAGTTCCTTGATGCACAGGTTGAGGAAGTCCTTGCCGATCGACGGCTCGAACTGCGCGTAGACCGGTTTGGTTGCGTCCACGAACAGCTTCTTGTTCTCGGGCGAGATCTCGTTGACCGTCATCAGCGTCTTGAGCTTGGTCAGCGCCTGCGCGATCTGCTGCGGCTGCTCGTTCCACTGCCAGTCGGCCGCCGTCTTCATCGCCTGCGTGATCCAGCCCTGCTCCTGCGCGGAGAAGCCATTCCACGACTTCACGCTCGTCGTCACGATGAAGAAGTCGGTCGTGTGGCGGTCGAGCGAGAGGAACTTCGACACTTCGTACATGCGCTGCGCGACGAGATCGGGCAACGGGTACTCGAAGCCGTCGACCACGCCCTGCTGCAGCGCGAGGTACAGCTCCGACGGGTCCATCGCCACGGGATTCGCGCCGAGCGCGCGGAACGTCGCCAGATACACGGGACTGTTGATCACGCGAAGCTTCAGCCCCTTGCAATCCTCGGGCTTGTTGACCGCGCGCTGCTTGTTGACGATGCTGCGCGCGCCGAGCAGGAGGTAGCCCAGCACCTTGAACCCTGCAGGCTCCGCGAACTTGTTGATCTGCGCGCCGAGCGGGCCTTCAAGCGCGGGACGCAGCTTCTCCTCGTTGCCGACGAGGTAAGGCAGCGTGAACGCGTCGAGCGGCTTCATGAAGCTCGAGTACCACGCGGGAACGGCCATGCTCATCGACAGCGACCCCGCCTGCACCGATTGCAGCATCTCGGGGATGCTGCCCATCTGCGAGCTCGGGAAGATGTCCACCTTGATCGAGTTCTTCGAGAGCTTGCCCAATTCTTCGCCGAACAGCGCGATCGCCTTGTGGTGCACCTGGTCGGGCGGCAGCATGTGGCCGAACTTGAGCGTCTTCGCACTCTGCGCGCGAGCGGCGGGAAGGACGCTCGAGGCGCCGAGCGCGGCGGAAGTCTGCAGGAACGAGCGGCGATTGAAGCGGAACGTGGTCATGGCAGGGTCTCCTCCGGGATATGTCTTGTTCAAAAGCCCAGCATGCCGGGCAGCCAGAGCGTCAGCGGCGGAACGAAAACGATCAGGATCACGACGGCGATCATCCACAGGACGAACGGAAACACCGCGGCCGAGATCTTCTCGAGCGTGATGTTCGCGATGCTCGACGTCATGAAGAGGATCACGCCCGACGGGCGGCGTGACGAGGCCGATCATGCAGGTGATGACGAAGACGAGGCCGAACTGGATGTCGGGCACGCCGTACTGCTTGGCGATCGGGCGCGAGCAGCGGCGCCAGCGCGACCATGATCGGCACCGCGTCCATCAGCATGCCGAGGAACAGCAGCACGACGACGACGATCATCATGAACATCGACGGGTCGCTCGTGAGGCCGACCAGATGTCGGCGAGCGACTGCGTGACGCGGTTGTAGGTCAGGATCCACGACACGATCGCGCCGACGCCGAGCAGCATGCCGGCCACCGAGCTGATGACCGCGCTGTACAGGATCGCGTCGTAGAAGTCCTTGAAGCGCAGGCGCGGCCTGGCGAGCAGGCCGATGATCACCGTGTACGCGACGCCGACGGCCGCCGACTCGGTGACCGTGAAGACGCCGGAGAAGATGCCGCCGACGATGATCACCGGCAGCACCAGCAGCGGCACGACGCGCAACGTCTGGCGCATGATCACGTTGGCAGGCGGACGGTCGAATGTCGTGCCGTAGCCGCGCTTGCGCGTGGTGCGCCACGCCATGACCATGAAGCCCAGCCCGAACAGGACGCCCGGTATCGCAGCGCCGGCGAACAAGCGCGCCGACCGAGACGCTGCCCGTGGCGAGCGCGTAGATGATCATCGCGACGCTGGGCGGGATGATCGGCCCGATGATCGACGTCGCCGCCGTCAGCGCCGCGCTGTACGCGACGGGATAGCCGGCGCGCGTCATCAGCTGGATCAGGATGCGGCCGAGGCTCGCGATGTCGGACACCGCCGTGCCGCTGATGCCCGCGAACAGCATGGCCGCCACGACGTTGATGTACGACATGCCGCCGCGCAGGCGGCCGAACAGCATCTGCAGCCACACGACGAGCTGGGGCAGCATGCGCGCGCGGTCGGCGAGCACGCCGAGCATGATGAAGAGCGGAATGGCCAGGAGCGGGAACGATCCGAGCGCGTGATAGAACCGGCGCACGAGGATCGTCGGCTCCATGCCTTCGAAGAACAGGATCCACGTGCCCCCGGCCAGTCCCATGCCGAACGCCACCGGCACGCCGATGATCAGCGTGGCGAAGAAGATGAGCGAAAGGACGCCGAGGATCACGATGCGGTCGTCGAAGCGGGTGGGACGGCGTCCACGCGGGCAGGCTCGCGCCACAGCACGGCGAGCAGGACGACCATGTGATAGGCGAGGAGCAGGAAGCCGACGGGAACCGCCAGCACGAACCACACGACGCTGATGCCGAGACCCGCCTCGTTCTGCGGCGATCGCCGGCCCGATCGCGTAGACGCCACCCCAGATCATCTCGAGGAAGAACACGAGCGAGCATGCGTAGGCGACGGTCAGCACGTTGCGACGCCTGACGCCGTGCATGCGGGAGACAAGGAGCTCGAAGCCGACGTGCGCGTCGTGGCGCAGCGCGATCCCCGCGCCGAGCAGGAAGAACCACACGAGCAGCAGGCGCGCGCCCGAGTTCACGAAGAAGATCGAGGAACCGAGCACGTAGCGCGAGACAACCTCCGCGCGTGACCATCACGGTGAACACCGCGCCGACGGCGAACAGCGACGAGGCTCGTGACTGTGAATCAGCAGCCGATCGAAACTGCGCCACGCGGGCGGCAGCGTCGCCTGCTGCGCGGCAACGACGCGGCTCGCGCGGTCGCCCGCGTCCTCGGCTCGATGCCGCCGGTGATGGGTACTTCAGCGCTCATCGCTGATCCGGCGGCAAGAACACCTGGTCCATGTGCACCCGGCGGCTCGCGAAGCGCCAGCCGCCCGCGGTGTGCGCGAGGTCGCACGCGTACTCGCCGGGCGACAGCAGCTCGGTCTTGCCGCCGACGGTCAGGTAGTCGAGGAGATAGCACTTCGCCACGCCGCGATCGCCATCGGTCTGCCACGCGCAGGTTGGAGATCACGTGGCGGAACTGACCGCCGCGCTCGTCGCGGACCTTGATCGTGCGGCCGACGAACTCGCGAATGCCCGCGTGCCCCTCGAAGCGCCCGAGGACCGGGCTTTCGAGCCAGCCGTCGGGCGCGAAGCAGTCGACCACCGCTTCGACGTCGCACGCGTCGAGCGACGTCGTGTAGCGCACGAAGAGGTCGTGCACCTCGAACCATTCGGCCATCGACGCCGTCTTCATTGCGGAGGCAAGGACGCGGATCGGATTGCCGTCGAGCCACGCGAGCGCGTTCTCGACGTGCTGCTCGTAGAACACGCGGTACACCTCCATCACGCTGTAGCCGAGGTGCGGCGTCAGCACCGTGTTCGGACACGTCGACCAGCGGATGATCGGCCGGCAGCGGCTCGCGCTCGTACACGTCGAGCGCGGCGATGATGCGCCCCTCCCGCGCCGCCGCGATCAACGCCGGCTCCTCGATCAGCGGCGCGCGCGAGGTGTTGACGACGATCGCGCCGCGCTTCATCCGCGCGATGTCCTCGGCGCGAAGCACGCCGCGCGTGCGGTCGGACAGCACGAGATGCAGGCTGACGACGTCGGACTCGCGCAAGCAGCACGTCCTTGTCGACACGCCGGGCGCCCGCCTCGGCCGCGCGCTCGTCGGTCAGGTTCTGGCTCCAGGCGAGCACGTTCATCCCGAGCGCCTGGCCGTAGCGCGCCATCTGCGCGCCGATGCGGCCGAGGCCGAGCAGTCCCAGCGTCTTGCCCGAGAGCACGACGCCGGTCGGCGTGTCGAGCTGGAAGCGGCCGCTGCGCGTGGACGCGTCGCCTTGCGGAATGCGCCGCGCCGCCGCGAGCATCAGCGCGAGCGCGAGCTCGGCCGTGCTCTCGACGCCCGGACCGCCGTCGGTGAAGCAGACGAGGACGCCGCGCTTCTGCATGCCGGCGAGATCGATCTTGCCGGCGCGATGGCCCGTCAGTCCGAACATCTTCAGAGCCGGCAGCTTGGCCACCAGCGAACGCGGGAACGGCGTGCGCTCGCGCGTGCACAGGATGGCGTCGAAGCCGGCGAGCGCCGTGGCGGCGTCATCCTCGGATCGCGAATGGGTCGGTGAAGAAGACGACCTCCGCGCGCGACTCGAGCGCGCGACCAGTCGGCGCACTCGCGCGCGACACGCTGCCAGTCGTCGAGGACGGCGATCTTGCATCATGGTGTGTGCCGCGATCAGGAAGTCGCGCACGCGCTGCATCGCCATGTCGCGCAGCGCAACACCTTTCCACGGCATCAGCACCTCGACGTTGCGCGCCTTGGCGATGTCGTCGGAGCAATTGGCCGCGTGGACCGATGTCGTTGCCCGGCATGAGCAGCATCGGGAATCGCGCAGTCGCGAACGAACTCGCGCGTGACACTGAAGATGAAGTCGCCGCCGAACATGCGCTTGCGGAAGCCCTCGCAGCTGCGCGGAATCGATGTTCGGCCAGCCGCGCACTTCGCTGCGCCCACTTGTCGAACTCGTCGTCGAGCGCCGCGCGATTGACGTCCGACAGGCCGATCGGGTTCTGCAGCACGAGCGACGGCAACCGCGTCCGGCCGCGCTTCGCGACGCGACAGCGCGAACGACACGCCGATGCACGCGCCGAACACGTGGAAGCGCGTGACGCCCAGGTGATCGGCGAGATCGAGGAAGTCGTCGGTGTACGTTTCCCAGTCGTCGGTCGGCTTGATCCGTCGCGCGCGACCGTCCCGCGTTGCGCACGTCGAGCTCGATCAGCTTGAAACGGTCGCGCAAGACCGGCATCGGATCGAGCCAGTCCTGCGGCACGCCGGGCTTCGCGGGATTCGTCGCCCAGCGCTCGATGCGCGAGCTCAGGAATCCCGGCGCGAACAGCAGCACCGGAAAGCCGTCGCCGTGCACTTCGTAGTAGAGCGAGCCGTCGGGGATGTCGAGGTAGGGCATTGCGTTTATGACTTGAGGTTGCGGTCCCACAGGTCGAAGAGCGTCGTCCAGCACCGCTCCGCCGCGACCGGGTCGTAGTCCGGCCGGTTCGCGAAGCAGAAGCCGTGGTGCGCGTCCGTGTACGTCTCCATCCGGTAGCGCGTGCCGGCGGCTCTGCAGCGCCTCCTCGAGCGCCGGCGGCGTGCTCGACGGCACCGCCGGGTCGTGTCCTGCGAAGCCGACGTAGAGCTCGCCCTCGATGTCCTTGGCGAGCGTGTGCGGCGAGTCGGGCTTGTCGGTCACCATGTCCACGCCGTACAGCGCGGCGGCGGCTCTCATGCGCGAGTACCTCGCCGCGGCGGTCATCGCGAACGGCCCGCTCATGCAGTGGCCGACGCAGCCGAGCGGCCCTTCCTTCGCCTTGTCCTGCCCGTCGAGGAACGCGATCATGCCCGCGGTGTCTTCCATGACGGCGGTGTTCGTCAGGCTTTGCATGGCCGCGCGGATGACCGCCGACATCTGCTCGTTGCGCCGCGGAATGTCGAAGCGCAGCGTGCCGAGCCGGTAGTAGAGGTCCGGCACCAGGCAGAAGTAGCCGTGGCTTCGCGATGCGCCGCGCCTGGATCTTGAGCTCGTCGCGAAAGCCCGGCGCATCCATGTAGATGATGATCGGCGGATACGCGCCCGGGCTCGTCCGGGCACGCGGCGTAGCCGGGCTGGCGGCCGTACTTCGTGTTGATGACGACGTCCTGCTCGATCATGTGGACCCTCCTATGCCGAGTGCGCGGCCTTGCCGTCGATGAGCGTGCGAAAGCCGGCGCGCAGCACGTCGTTGACCCACGCGTACTTCATGAAGTGCTCGCGCACGCGCTTGCCCGCCTGGTTGACGCGCTGCGTGCACTCGGTGACCGCACGCTTCACGTCCGGGTGCGCCGCCTTCGCCCGGGTGGCCGAGCGACTGCGCGAGGTCGAGCATGCCGAAGCTCAGGTAATCGACCCCCGGCACTTGCGCGATCTGGTGCGCGGCCTGCGAGCCGCGGCGGCCGTCTCGATCATCATGCACACCGAGATCGCGCCGTTGCACGCTTCCATGTACGACGCGCGATCGGCGCCGCTTTCCCAGTACTCCGGGCGTCCGGCGCCGAACGAGCGCGCGCCCATCGGCGCGAAGTAGGCGGCGTCGACCACGCGCTTCGCGTCGTCGACGCGACTCGACGTGCGGCACGACGATGCCGCGCACGCCGCGGTCGAGGAAGCGCGTGATGGTCGCGCTCGACGGGTCGGGAATGCGCGCGATCGGCGTGAGCTTGTGCCGCTCGGCGGTGATGCACACGATCTCGATGTCGCGCCAGTCGAAGCGCCCGTGCTCGCCGTCGATGTAGACGAAGTCCAGGCGCTCGGAGGCGAGCACCTCGATGACCGCCGGTCGCGGCGAAACGTCAGGTGGATGCCGCGGATCCAGTCTCCGCTGGCGGCGGCCTGCTTGACGGAGTTCTTTTCGAGCATCGTCGTTCCTAGGCGGGCGTGGCGCGCGCCATCTTCACGAGCTCGGGCAGGAAGAGGTCGGGGTTCTTCTCGATGACCGACGCGGTCGCCACGCGAAACGATTCGATGTCCGGCGTGAGGTTCGACCTGCATGCCCTGCGCCTTCAGGAAGTCGTACGCCTCCGACTCGTCCTTGACCGTGTACGCGCGCAGGAACTCGTTGGCGTTCTTGCACGCCGAATTGAACGCCGTCTTCTCGTCGGCGGTGAGCGCTGTCGTAGAACTTGGGATTGGTCACCGTGTAGGCGGTCGTCAGCACGTGCTCGGTCTTGCTGATGTACTTCTGCACCTCGTAGAACTTGTTCGACTTGACCACGACGGCCGGCGTGTCCTGGCCGTCGGCCACGCCCTGGCGCAGCGCGAGATAGAGCTCGCTCAGGTCGACCGCGACGGTGGTCGCGCCCATCGCCTGCATCATCGGATGTAGGCCTTGGAGTTCGGCACGCGCATCTTGAGGCCCTGCATGTCCTTCGCGCTGTTGATCGGCTGCTTGTTGTTGGTGATGCTGCGAAAGCCGAGGTCGGTCCAGCCCGACAGCACGAAGCCCTTGTCGAGCGAGCGCTTGCGAAGCTCGTCGCCGAACGCGCCGTTGATCGCGTTCCAGCACTGCTGGCGCGACTTCCACAGGAACGGCGCGTCGGTGATCGACATCTCCGGCACCCAGTTCATGAGGCCGACGCCGATCGCGCCCATCTCGAGCGAGCCCTGGCGCACCGCCTGCGCGGTGTCGCGCTCGTTGCCCATCTGCGCGTTGGGAAAGATCTGCACGGTGAGCTTGCCGCCGGACTCCTGCTCGACCACCTTCTTGAACTGCTCGGCCCAGATGTGCCAGCCGTGCGCGGTCGGCGCGGGGTGCGCGAAGCGGATGCGCTTCGGCGTTGCCTGCGCGTGGCCGACCAGAGGCAGCGAGCGACAGCTGCCGCGCCGCGCGTGCAGCAGCTGGCGGCGTGTGACGGTCTTGCGGTTCGACATGACGTTGTCCTCCTAGAATTTGAAGTCCAGCCAGCGGCGGCAGCACCGTCGTGATCCACGGAACGAAGGCGACGAGCAGCAATCCCGCGATCATCACCGGCGAGGTAGCGAAAGAGCGGCTTGCTCGCGAGCTCGACCTTGGCGCCGCAGATCGCGCAGGCGACGTAGAGCGCGATGCCGATCGGCGGCAGGATCGAGCCGATGCCGAACGCCTCGGTCATGATGATCCCGTACTGCAGCGGATTGACGCCGAGCTGCAGCGCGACCGGCAGCAGCAGCGGCGCGAGGATGACGATGGTCACGAAGCTCTCGAGCACGGCGCCCATCAGGATCGTGATCAGGATGACGGCCGGCAGGAACAGCAACGGGGCCGAGCCCCGCGACGGCGCTCGCGATCGCCGTGGTCACGCCTTCGAGCGTCAGCGCCCACGAGAAGATCGTCGCGGCGCTGACGGTGAAGAAGATCATGCCGTTCAGCAGCGTCGCGCTGGTGAGGCACCGTCCACATGTCCGTCCAGCTGAACCGGCGATAGAGCGAGCCCGAGCGCGAGGCCGTAGAGCACGGCGAACGTCGACACTTCCGTCGGCGTGCCGATGCCGGCGACGATGCCGCCGAGCAGGATCACCGGCATCATCAGCGGCAGGATCGCGCGCTTGCCGTTGCGCGCGATCGGTCGCGCCGCTCGCGCGCGGCGACGGCTTCCACCCGGAGCGTCGTCGCGCGGAGCCGCACGACGATCATGAGGCAGACGGCAACGGTCGCGGCCGGCAGCATGCCGGCGATGAACAGCGCGCCGGTCGAGATCGACGTGGACGAGCCGAGCAGGATCAGCGCGATCGACGGCGGCACCGACTCCGCCATCGCCGCCGCCGCCGCCAGCAGCGCGGCGCGCTCGTGCGGCTCGTAGCCGTGCGCGTCGAGCTTGCGGTTCATCGGGATGCCGATGGTCGCCATGTCGGCGGCCTTCGAGCCCGAGATGCACGACGAGATGTAGACGCCGACCACCATCACCTGCAGCAGGCCGCCCTTGAAGTGGCCGATCAGCGAGTCGAGGAAGTCGACGATGCGGCCGCCGACGTCGGCCTTGTCCATGATGAAGCCGGCGAGCACGAAGAACGGGAGCGCCAGGAAGATGAAGCCGCCGGAGCCGCGCTGCGCGTTCATCACGACCGCCATCATGTCGGCGGAGCCCATCGCCATGACGCACGCGATGCCCGACGGTCGCGAGCACGAAGCCGACGGGCACGCCGACCGCGATCAGCAGGAAGAAGGCGGCGCCCAGCAGCGTGTAGAGCAAGCCCGGATGCACGCCGAGGAGCGGTCGCACGAGCAGGAATGCGATCACGCACGCGGCGACGAGCGCGAGGCCTGCGAGGTTGAAGGCCCATCGTGCGGCTCGCGAGGCCCCGGATCGCGTGAATGACGAACAGCGCCGAGCCGAGCGTGATCGGAATCGTCATCCACAGGTAGCTGATGCCGAGCAGCAGCGACTTCTCCTCGGCGTTCGCGATCAGCAGCGGCACCGAGTAGCCGCCGATCAGGAGCGAGATGCCGATGACGAGCCACTCCGCGAACGCCCGGAACGTGCCGTTCCACACGCGCGGCGCGCGCTCGACGAGGAGCGTGATCGCGATGAACTGGCCGCGGCCGTACGACACGGCGCCGCCGAGGAATGCGAGGTTGACGAGGAAGAGCGGCGAGACTTCGTCGACCCACATCATCGACGACGTGTTGAAGACCGAGCGCGTCATCGTGCCGGCGAACACGAGGAGCACCTCGGCGGCGAGCATGACGTTCAGCATCGCGATGACGAGCGTGTCGACCGCTTGCAGCCAGCGCGGAGCGGCGACGCCGAAATCGACGGGCGTCTCGGCGGGCAAGGCGGGTGCGATGGGGACCGACATGGCGTCGAGCAACGCGCGTCGCGCGGGCGACTTCCTCCGATGCGGTGCCGTCGTCAGGCGTGCGGCACCTTGGGCTGGCACGTTAGCAGTGCGTCATGATTTGAAAAAGCTGATTTTTGTGGAGGAATACGATAGGATGGACCTATCATGTACGTGACGTTGGGCCAGCTTCGTGCATTCGAGCGCATCGTGCGGCTCGGCAGCTTTCACGCCGCCGCGCTCGAGCTCAAGCTGTCGCAGCCCTCGGTGTCGCAGCGCATCCGCGAGCTCGAGGCGGCGCTCAACACGCCGCTGTTCGTCCGTCGCGGCCCGCGCGTGAGCCTCACCGCGGAAGGTCACGCGCTCATCGAGTACGCCGACCGCATGCTCGCCACCGCAGGCGAACTGGTCGAGCGCTTTCGCACGCGCGATCCGCTCAAGGGCACGTTGCGCCTCGGCGTGAGCGAGACGTTCGCGTTCATCTGTCTGCCCGAGCTCCTGAAGCGGATGGAGCAGCAGTACCCGGCCATCCGCACCAACGTGTTCGTCGGCGACACGGGTGTCGTGAGCGCGCGTCTCAACGACCAGGCGCTCGACATCGCCGTCGTGAGCGAGCCGACCGTGGCGCCGCACGTGTCGCACGAGCCGCTCGGCACCAACGTGTTCGGGTGGTTCGCGAGCGCATCGCTCACGCTGCCGCGGCGCACCTTCACGCCCGCCGATCTCGAGCAGTACCAGCTCATCGTCCCGCCGCCACCGGCGCGCCTGCACAGCACGGTGATGAAGTGGTTCAGCGACGCCGGCGTTTCACCGCGCCGCATCAGCACGTGCAACAGCATCCATGCCACCGCGGAGACGATCGCGCAGGGCGCGGCGATCGGCATCGTGCCCGCGCGCCTCATGGCCGACGACCTCGAGCGCAGGGGCGTGCGCGCGCTCAAGGTCAATCCGCCGCTGCCCGGCCACCAGGTGGCGATCTGCTACCAGATCCGCGAGTTCGGGCCCGGCCTCAAGGTCCTCGTCGATCTCATCCGCGAGCTCGTCGCGAAGTACAAGCTCTTCGTGTGATCAGTCGGTCACGGTGATGTTCGCCGCCTTGGCGGCGCGCCCCCACTGCTGCATGTCGTCCAGCACGAACGCGCGGAACGGTTCATGCGGCAGGTAGTTGGGATCGTAGCCGAGCTTGCGCATGCCCTCGATCGTCGCGGGATCCTTGACGATGTCGGCGACGGCGGCGCGCAGCTTCGCGAGCACGGGCTCGGGCGTGCCGGCCGGCGCCATGATGCCCCACCAGATCGTCACGACGAGATTCGGAATGCCGGCTTCGGCAAGCGTGGGCAAGTTCGGGAAATCCGGGTTGCGCGTCCTGCCCGTGGTCGCGAGCGGGCGCAGTGCGCCGGCGTCGGTCTGCGACTTGACGGTAGGTGCGGCAAGGATCACGTCGAGGTGCCCGCCGAGCGCTGCCTGGATCGCGGGTGCGATGCCTTGATACGGGACGTGCAGCATCTGGATTCCCGTCGCGGCCGCGATCAGCTCGGTGGCCATGTGCGGGCCGCTGCCGATGCCCGACGTGCCGTACTTGAGCTCGCCGGGGTGCGCTTTCGCGTACGCGACGAGCTCCTGCATGGACTTGATCGGCAGCTTCGGATTCACGGTGACGATGTAGGCGAAGTCGGAGACGCGCGCGACGTACGTGAAGTCCTCGGGAACCTTGTACGGCAGGCTCTTCTTCAGCACGGGTGCCATCGAGACGCCGTCCGACGACGTCCACAGGAGCGTGTAGCCGTCCGGCTTGGCCTTGGCGACGATATCCGTGCCGATGACCGCGCCCGCGCCGGGCTTGTTCTCCGGCACGACCGGTTGGCCGAGCTTGGCCGACAATCGATCCGCGACATAGCGTCCGAGCGTGTCGGTGCCGCCGCCCGGAGGCAGCGGGATCACGAGCTTGATGGCGTGGTCGGGGTAGGCCTGCGCTTGCGCCGCCGGGGCGAGCACCATCGACAGTGCGGCAACGGCCGTCGCGAGAATACGTTGCATTGCTTCTCCTTGAATCGAATCAGAAGTCGTAGAGCGAGGCGGGATTGTCGACCAGAATGCGCGCGCAGTCATCGTCGCTCGCGCATTGGCGCAGCAGACGCACGAGTGCCGCATCGTCGACGGGCCGGAAGATCGTCGGTGGCGCGGCGTCGCCGACCGCGCCGTGAAAGTGAAATAGATGCGGCCAGTCGCTGCCCCACACGAGGCGCGACGATCCCGCTTGCACGAACGCGCGCATGAAGGACGCGGCGGGGGCGAGCTCCGCGTCGCTGGTCGGCGAAGCGTTGGTTCCCTGGTCCGCGACGATGTCCGCACCGGAAATCTTGACCCAGCAGCGGCCGCTTGCGTACAGGCTCACGAGTGCCTCGAAATCGCGGTCGTGCACGCCGCGCCGTGCGCGGCCCCCGGCGCAGTGATCGAGGACGACGGCAACGCCGCACGCCGCGAGAACGTCGCCGAGCGGCGCCACGACGTCGGGGTCGGCATAGATCTGCAGATGCCATCCGAATCGCGCGACGCGACGAACGACGGGCTCGATCGCGCTGCGGGCCTCCTCCGCCGAGCGTACCCGCGGGTTCATGAGGTTGAGGCGCACGCCGCGCACGCCGAGGGCGTGCATCTCCTCGAGGTCGCGCTCGGCGACGGCGGGATCGATCACCGCGACGCCGCGTGTATGTCCCGGATGCTCGCGCAGCGTGTCGAGCATTGCGCGATTGTCCGTGCCGTAGGCGCTCGGCTGGACGAGGACGGCGCGCGCGAGACCGAGGCGGCTCGCCATCGCGCGGTACTCCTCGAAGCGCTTCTCGCGCGGCTGGTACTGGCGCAACGGCCCGCCGGGGTAGCGCGCGGGCGGGCCGAGCACGTGCAGGTGGGCGTCGCAGGACAGGTCTGGAAGCACGGTGTCGTTCATGGTCGTTGCGTCGAATCCTTTTTTCAGTATTCAATGTGCGCCGTTCGCATGTCAACGTGAAAGGCAACGACAGATGGCAAAGCCGAGTGTGTCGGACCGGCTCGAGATCGACGACCTGTTCGTCCGGTATGTGTGCGCGCTCGACGAAGGCGACGTCGACACCGTGGTCGATTGCTTCGCCGAGGACGGGTCGCTCGCAAGCCCCGTCGCGGGCACGCACAAGGGTCATGCGGCCATCCGCGCGTTCGCCGAGCGCTTCGCGCGGTATCGCGCGAGCGGCGCGCAGCTGCGCCACGTCGTGTCGAACCTGCGCATCGACGTCGCGGGCGACCGGGCGCACGCGCGCTGCTATCTCGTCGTGTTCCTCACGCGCAACGGCGAGAGCCGCGTGATTCCGCCGGGGCAGTACGATTGCGAGCTCGTGCAGGGAAAAGGGCGCGTGGCGATTCGCGCATCGCGTCGTCGCCCACGACAGCGCGTACGTGCTCGAAGGGCTCTAGTAGCCCCGCGTGAGGTCGACGACGTTGGTCATCGGTGCGCGCGTCTCAAACGCGCCCAGGTTCGCCACGAAGAGGTCGACCAGCCGCTCGACGTAGTCCTGGCGCATGCCGGCGATGTGAGGCGTGACGATGACGTTGCGCGTCGACCACAAGGGACTGTCCGCAGGCAGCGGCTCCGTCTCGAACACGTCGACGCACGCGCCTGCGAGTCGACGCGACGCGAGCGCGCGGATCATCGCCGCTTCGTCGACGACGCCGCCGCGCGACACGTTGACGAGGTAGGCACCGCTCTTCATCGCGGCGAACGCCGCGTCGTTCACCATGCCGCGCGTCTCGTCGGTGAGCGGCAGCGTCACCGCCAGGAAATCGCACTCCGCGAGCACGTCGGCGAGCCTGTCGGGCGTCCTCGCCACGGCGCATCCCGGCACAGGATTGCCGCTGCGGCTCACGCCGCGCACGCGCATCCCGAACGCCGTCGCGCGGACCGCGATCTCGGTCCCGATCGCACCCAATCCCAGGATCCCGAGCGTGCGTCCCTGCAACGTGCCGACGGGCCGGCGTTGCCAGCGCTTGACGATCTGCGCGCGGATGAACGCGGCAAAGTCCGATTGCAGCATCACCATGGCGGCCATCACGTATTCCGCGATGGGCGCACCGTGGATGCCGCGGCCATTGGTGACGACGACACCGTGCAAGCGGTCGCGCATCGGTGCGAGGAACTCGGCGCCCGCGCTCGTCACCTGGATCCATCGCAGCGATGTGGGCTCGGAGAAAGCCGCGATCGGAAAGCCGAATCCGAGCAGCACGTCGGCGGCGCGAAGCGCGCGCGCAAACTCAGCTTCGTCGTGCGCAACCCGAATGTCGGCGGCGAGCTTGCGGCGGGCGAGCGCCTCCGCATAGGCGTCGCCTTCGTGGTGCCAGATGAGGATGGAGGTCATGGCCGATGGCTCGCCGGTCGTCGCGATTGTAGTGACATTTGTTGCGACGACTTCATTGCACGGCAGTGCAACCGCCACGTTCTATCATACCGACGCGCACGCCTGTCGCAACAAGTCCTGCCATGCCCCGCACCACCGACGACCTTCCCATCGACGAGATCCGCCGGCGCTACGCCGACAAGCCGGTCTCTCCGCACATCCTGAAACGGCTGCAACGCGACTCGCGCGAGGGCGCGCGCAGGCTGTACGAGTCGCTTCGCAAACGCTACGAGCGCGAGCGCGGCGAGCGCACGCGGCTTGCAGCCATGCGCCACTTCGAGCTCGTCCTGTGGAAGACCGGCGTGCGCGACATCGCCGGCGTGGACGAGGCGGGCGTGGGCCCGCTCGCCGGACCGGTCGTCGCTGCCGCCGTGATGTTCCCGCCCGATACGCACATCGACGGTGTCGACGATTCGAAGAAGCTCGACGCCGCGACGCGCGAGAAGCTGGCGGCAGACATCCGGGCGAAGGCCTCCGGCATCGGCGTGGGCGTCTGCTCCGTCGCCGAGATCGACGACATCAACATCTACCACGCCGCGTTGCTCGCGATGCGCCGCGCGGTGGAAGCGCTGCCCCGCCGGCCGCAGCATGTGCTCGTCGACGCGCGCACGGTGCCCGGCGTGGACGTGCCCCAGAACATGTTCAACAAGGGCGACGGCATCAACTTCAGCATTGCCGCCGCCTCGATCATCGCCAAGACCGAGCGCGACCGCATGATGGATGCGCTCGACCGCGAGTACCCGGGCTACGGCTTTGCGGGCCACAAGGGATACGCGACGCCGGAGCACCGCGAGGCGCTGAAGCGACTGGGCCCGTCAAGCGTGCACCGGCAATCGTTTCCCGTGATCGACGAGATGCGCGGCGAATTCTGCGCGCTCTTCTACGTCATCAAGGAGCAGCTCTACGCGGCGAGCACGCGCGCGGCGCTCGCCGACCGTGGAGACGACGCTCGCGGCGCACGAATCGGACCTCGCCGAGCGCGAGTTCAACCGCCTGAAGCTGCTGGTCGCTCGCCGCTGGAAGGCGTTCGGCTGACGGGCTCTGCCAGCGGCGCACGCCGCGTAACGAGCTCCTCGAGCGACTCGCGGGCCGCGCCGCGCGTGGCGAGGAATGCGCCGATCATCGTGAGCAGGAGGCCCGGCGCCGTTCGCTTTTGCGCGCCGTAGATCGCGAGCATCGCGCCGCCGACGATGGCCGCGCCGCGCGTGGCGGGTGCCCAGCGCTGCACGCCATCGCGTATCGCACCGTGGCCCTGCAAGCTCGGGATCGACGCGGCACTCTCGTAGACGGCCAGGTGATCCTCGACGCGCACCACGCCGGGCACGGCGTGCACTTGCGCGAGCAGCGGTGTCACTTCGTCGGCGAGGATGGGACCGCTCAGCATTACCGTGCCGCGGTTCGCGCCGACCTGCACCGCGTGCGGGTGCGACACGCTGCGGCCGATCTGCGCGCGAATGCGCTCGATCAGCATGAGGTCGTCGGGGATCTCGTCGCGGCGCAAGCGGCGCTGGAACCGCGCGCGCACGCCGCGAAGGCGATGGTTGGCGTCGCGCGCGGCGGCCGTCGCGAACGTGCGCGCGTTGCCGACGAAGCGCCGGACCTTGTCGCGACCGAGCGCGCGACGGCGCCGCCCTTTGTCCGGATCGAACACGTACATGCCGGCCGCGCCGAGCGCGATCGCAGCGATGACCGTCGTCCAGCGGGTCGATCCGCTTCTCATGGCCGTCAGCCCGCGCGTGCTTCCTCGGATTTGCGCGAATTGCCGCGGCGCGACTTCGACGCCTGCCCGGCGGACTCGAGCTCGGCCTTGCGGTCGAGGAGCTGCTGGCCGACGGTGTCGAGGTCGAGGTCGGACGAGCGCACCTTGGGGAAGAGCTCGCTCTCTTCTTCCTTGACGTGATGCTTGACGTATTCGGACAGCACCTTCACGCCCGCGTCGTACAGCGGATCGGAAGGCGGCGCCGCCTCGAGGCGGCCGATGATGTCCTTGAGCGACTGGTGCTCGACGGCCGCCTCGGACACGAGGTCGCGGACTTCCTCGTCGAGGTTGCGCACGGCCGGGTAGAAGATCTCTTCCTCGATCGTCGCGTGCACGGTGAGCATCTCGCAGATCTGCGTTGCGAGCTTCTGCTTCTGCGCAGGCTTCATGTCGTCCTTGTCCGACTCGTACTGCTTGAACAGCGCATCGACGGCGTCGTGATCCTGCTCGAGCACCTTCAGCGCGTTGGTTTCCGACTGTCCGATTCCGAACATGGCGTTCCTTTCGTTTGGGGTTTGCGGGGATTAGCACCCGCCACTTTGCGGCAACGCGTGCGCGCAGGCTGTCGCCTACCGGCGCAATGGGATGTCGGACGAAGGATGAGGCGCGCTTGCCGGTTTGGCGATAATGCGCGGATGATCGTTCACGTCGTCGATGGAACCTACGAGCTCTTTCGCCACTTCTACGGCCTGCGCCGGTTCACGAAGGACAAGGACCGGCCCTATGGCGCGGTGGTCGGCGTCCTGCAGACGATCCTCCAGATGCTCGAGCAGGGCGCCACGCACGTCGGCGTCGCGACCGACCACGTGATCGAGTCGTTTCGCAACGACCTGTGGGCCGGCTACAAGACGGGGCAGGGCATCGATCGCGCCTTGTGGGCGCAGTTCCACCCGCTCGAGGAAGCGCTGGACGCGATGGGCGTCGCGGTGTGGCCGATGGTCGAGCTCGAAGCCGACGACGCGCTCGCCTCGGCCGCGAGGATCGCCGCGGCCGACGCCACCGTGGACAAGGTGTCGATCTGGACGGTCGACAAGGACCTTGCGCAATGCGTGCGCGACGATCGGGTCGTGCAGGTGGATCGGCGCGCGAAGAAGATCTACGACGAAGCGGGGGTTCGCGCGAAGTTCGGCGTGCCGCCCGCGCTGATCGCCGATTATCTCGCGCTGGTCGGCGACGCCGCCGACGGCTATCCCGGCATCGCGGGGATCGGGGCGGTGTCGGCAGCGCGGATGCTCAACCGGTACGGCGCCATCGAAACGTTCCCGCCGGACGTGCTGGGCGAGCGGCTCGAGGCGGCGCTGCTCTTCAAGAAGCTCGCGACGCTGCGCGACGACGCGCCGCTGTTCGAGAGCGTCGACGCGCTGCGGTGGCAAGGTCCGCGCCCGAAATTCGGCGAGTGGGCCAGGCGCATGGACGCGGAGAACCTGGTCGCGCGGTGCGACAAGATCGTGGCGTCCTCCGGCGACTGAGATTGCGCAACGTCATCGAACGGCCATCGTCTTCAAGGCTTCGGCGGCAGCGGCGGCCAGCGGACCGTTTGGTCGATCGGCGAGCCGGCGCAGCGTGGCGCGCGCATCCGGGCCGCCGACGATCGCAAGACCCGCGATCGCATTGGACCGATACCCGTCGACGAACCTGGCGGCCTCGCGGTCGACATACGACTGGCGCACGGGACGCGCGATCGACCGCACGGTGAGTCCCTCGACGCGAACCTCGACCGGCCGTGCCGTCGCGATCGCTGCGTAGCGCGCATCGGCCGCGCGGCGCGTGCGCGCGACGAGGTCCTCCGGCGGGCCGTCCGCAAGGGCGCGATTGAACGCGGGTGCGAGCTCGGCTCGATGGCGCAGGAGCATTGCGTTCCACCGCTCCGCCTCGTCGCCGACGCAGGTGGTCGCCATCCATCGCGCGAAGACCTCGTAGGCCGGCGCGGAAAGACCGTAACGCGGTTGCGCGGCGCAAGCGCCGGCCCACAGGGTGAGAGCAACGAGGATATATCGCACGATCAGTTTGCCGGGAAGGCGCCGTCCGCCCACAGCCGCTTGGCGATGGGCGGGCAGTCGAGGGTGAGCGTGTCGCGGTCGCAGTCGCGCATGGCAAGGCCCGGTCGCGCGCCATAGACGAGATTGACTGCCGAGTTCGATCGCAGGTGCGCACGAAACAGCTGGCCTTCGGTCAGGAACCGGCGCACGTTGCTTGCCGAATGCATGATGTTCGTCGCATCGAAGTCGGCCGCGAGGTCGTCGACGTGCTCGAGCGCGAGATCGTGGCCGAGCTCGTGCGCGAGGAGCTCCGAGCCCGCGCCCGAGGCGATCGCCACGAACCCGCCGCCGACGATGCACGCGTTGCCGCGGGACGTGGACCCGTCGACGAGCGAGACGAGATACACGTTGATGCGCCCCGGTCGCGCGCCGATCGCCGCCTGCAGCGCCGCGACATTCGCGTTGCCTGCGCCGCACGTGAAGGCGGACCAGGCCGATGCGGCCGGGTTGACGGTGGCATCCACGATCTCCAGCGCGCTCATGCGCACGCCAACGCGCTCGGCGGTGAACAGCGCCTGCGCCGTCTGGAACAGGTCCAGCGCCGCTTGCTGGTGCGTCGGGAACGGTGCCGCCACCACCCAGATCGTGATCGGGATCTCGATGAGCGGCGCAAACGGCACGGTCACGGTCTGGTCGGCAAGCGATGTCGCGAACGATGCCGGTTGCAGCGCGACCGGCCGGTCCACGCCGAACGCGATGACTTCACCGGCGCCGTCCCGCGGCCCGACGTTCGTGCTGTCGGTCGCCATGCGTGAAACCCGTGTACGGCTGCGATGTCGTGCTCGAGCCGTCGCGTACCAGGACGCCGTACGGAGCGGTTTCGCCGGCGACGACCGTGAGCGTCGCGGAACCCGGCGGCACGCACATCGCCACCGCATCCGGACCGTAACCCTCGGCAACGTGCCCCGAAGCAGTCATCTGCGACTTGATGGACGCGCTCGTCGTGTAGCGGTGGTTCGAGTCGGCGCGCTGGTTCCACAACCGGTACAGCCGCGCCGTCCGCGGCGGACAAGCACCGGTGGCAGCGGCCGGCAGCGCAACGAAGAACATCTCGCTCGTCTCGAGCGTGTAGCCGCTGTAGTTCGGATCGACGAGCGCCTTCGCGGCGACGGCGCTGCACTCGGCCGGCGACGCGGAGAAGAAGTGCGAGTCGCCGTGCGCGGGCGGAATGTAGAAGCGGCACACCGGGCTCGCGCCGGCGGCGGCGCGCGGCCACACCTTGAACGACGCGCCGGTGCGCGACCATCCGCCGATGCGGCCGCTGTCGAGCGCGTCGATGTCGGGGGCGCGATCGCTGACGAAGTAGTGGTCGAGCGCGGCGTTGCGCCACTCCACCGCAGTGACCGGGAGCGATGGCAGGGCGGCCGTATCGCCCGCGAAGTTCGACGCGACGGCATTGATGCTCACGCCGTTGCGGCTCGCTGCGGTTGCGCCGTCCGTCGGCAGCGGCCCGTATGCGGCCTGGTCCGCTCCCGCGAAGTCCAGCGTGCCGCCCTCGGCTGCGAGAAACCGGTCGGGCATCACGTAGTCCGGCGACAGGAGCCCGAGCGCCGCAAGGCCTTGCGTTGCGACGAGCACGCGGGCGCCCGCGGTGTTCGCATGCGGAAGGTTGACCGGAAAGGTGAAGGTGCGCGCAATGCCCGGCCGCGTCATGGCAAGCGTGCGGCCGCTCCACTGGTCCTGCGCGAGTTGTCCGGATTTCTCGTGCAGGACGACGAACTGGATGGACCCATCCGCGTTGGAATAGATCGACTCGATCGCGAACGTCGCGAACGCGGCGACGCGAGCGCTTCCCAGCGCCAGCGCCACCATCACGCCTAAGAGCATGGCCCGCATCGCGTCGAAGCTTAGCGCACGGCCACGCACTCGCGCGACTTCGGCGAGAATGCCGGCGATGCCCACGCCCCCGCTCGCCTCGCACCCCTGGCGCTACCTCGGCCTGTGCATCGTCCTTTCCGGCATCGCCTCGATCGCGCTGCGCCAGGACGGGAGCTGGGACCTCCTCAACTATCACTACTACAACGCGTGGGCGTTCGTGCACGCACGCCACGGCATCGACTGGGCGCCCGCGCAGCTGCAATCGTTCTACAGCCCGTTCCTCGACCTGCCGTTCTACGCAATGGTCCGCGCCGGACTGCCGCCCATGGCGATCGCGTTCGCGCTTGCGGTCCCGACGGGGATCGCGTGGTTTTTCTTCGCGCGCATTGCCGAGCACCTGTTTCCGCGCGCAGCGCGCCGCAGCGCTCGGCGCGGTGGCGATCGGCGTGACCGCGCCGATGTCGGTGAGCCTCATCGGCACCACGATGAACGACTGGTACGTCGCAGCCTTCGTGATCGCTGCGCTCTGGCTGGTCGTCCGGGGTCGGCCCACCGCGCGCACGCTCGCCGCAGCCGGCGCGCTCGTGGGACTCGGCGCGGGTTTCAAGCTGACCGGCGCCGTCTTCGCGTGCGGGTTCGTCGCGGCGGCGGCGACGCTCGGAGACGACTGGCGCACTCGCGGCAAGCACGTCCTGGTCGCGGGCATTGCCACGGCAGCCGCGTTCGCGCTCGCCGCCGGGCCGTGGATGTGGGTGCTGTACGAGCGCTTCGGCAATCCGCTCTTCCCGTACTACAACGACGTCTTCCGCTCGCCGTGGGCAGACCCCGTGCGCTTCACGGCGACGCGCTTCGGACCGTCGTCGCTGCTCGAATGGCCGATCTTTCCGTACGAGATGCTGTGGAAGCTCGAGGGCTTCGTGTCGGAGCCGGAGTTCCGCGACGCGCGTCCCGCGCTGCTTTACACGCTGGCGATCGCAGCGCTCGTCGCGCGGCCTGCGCATCCGTCCGCGATGCGTCCGCGAATGGCGGTTTCTCGGCGTGTTCTTCTCGCGTCGTTCGTCGCATGGGCGGCGATGTACCGCATCTTCCGCTACATCGTTCCGCTGGAGATGGTCGGCGCGCTGTTCATCGCGCGCTTCGTCACGCGCTTCGTGCGGGGTCGTCACGTGGCGCTTGCAATGGCAGCCGCGCTCGCGGGCGTGATCGTGACCGCCAAGTTCCCGACCTGGTGGCGGCAGCGTTTCGACCAGCAGTTCTTCGTCGTCACGATGGCGCCGGTCAAGCCGGATGCGCTCGTGCTGCTCGTCTCCACGGAGCCGATGTCGTACGTCCTGCCGTCGTTTCCCGCGCGACGCGCGCTTCGCCGGTCTCGTGAGCAATTTCAACGATCCGGAACGCTCGAACCTGCTGCAGCAGACCATCGCGGCCGCGATCCGCGATCATCGCGGCCCGATCTATGCGCTCGCGGTGCCGGTCGGGCGCGACGAAGGCGGCGCCGCGCTTGCCCGAATGGGACTGGCCCGCGCGGACTGCGCCACGATCGAGACGAACATGCGCGTCAGCCCGCTCGAGCTGTGCGAGCTCGCAAGGCGCGCGCCCGTGCCCTGAATTGGGTACCATGTGGGCGGCGAGCGCACGTGCCAGACCAATGGGGACCCGATGGCAGACCGCATGGCCCGCATTCTCGTCGTCGACGACACGCCGCAGAACGTGAAGCTGCTCGCCGATCTCCTCGGCGTGAAGGGCTACGCGGTCACCACCGCGACCAACGGCGAGGAGGCGCTCGCGAAGCATCGCCGCCGAGCCGCCCGACCTCGTGCTGCTCGACGTCATGATGCCCGGCATGTCGGGTTACGACGTCTGCCGGCGCATTCGCAGCGATGCGGCGACGGCGCTGCTGCCGGTCGTCCTCTGCACGTCGCTCGATCCGCAGCAGGAGCGCCTGAACGGCATCGCGGCGGGCGCCGACGATTTCCTCGGCAAGCCGATCAACCAGCCGGAGCTCTTCGCGCGCGTGCAGTCGTTGCTGCGCATCAAGCGGCTGCACGACGAGACGCAGCGGCAGGCCGCGCAGCTCGCCGAGTGGAGCGCCACGCTCGAGCGGCGCGTCGCCGAGCAGGTGCAGGAGAACGAGCGGCTGTCGCGACTGAAGCGATTCTTCTCGCCGAAGCTCGCCGAGATGATCGTCGACGGCAGCGGCGAGGATCCGCTGAAGAGCCGGCGGCGCGAGATCGTCGTGGTGTATTGCGACCTGCGCGGCTTCACGGCATTCGCCGAGACGACGGAGCCCGAGGAGCTCATGCGCACGCTCGGTTCCTTTCACGCGGCGATGGGCCGGCTCGTGCTCGACCACGATGCGACGCTCGAACGTTTCACGGGCGACGGCATGATGGTGTTCCTCGGCGATCCGGTGCCTGTCGAGAACGCGGCAGAGCGCGGCGTCGCTGCTCGCGCTTGCCATGCGCGAGGCGGCCGTCGAGCTTTCCGGCAAGTGGAAGAAGCGGGGCGTCGACCTCGGCCTCGGCATCGGCGTCGCGCAAGGCTTTGCCACGGTGGGCGCCATCGGCTTCGAAGGACGCATCGACTACGGCGCGATCGGCACGGTCACCAACCTGGCGGCGCGCTTGTGCCAGAACGCGAAAGCGGGGGAGATCATCGTGTCGCAGCGCGTGTATGCGGAAGTCAGCGAGGGCTTCGGCACCGAGGACATGGGAGAGCTGACGCTGCATGGATTCGCCCGCCCGATGCGCGCGTACCGGCTGCTGGGGCCCGCGTCGTGATGCGTCGACGCGCGTTCGTCGCGCTGGCCGTGGCGCTGGGCGTGTCTCGTGCGGCGTGGGCGCAGCGCGGTCCCTATCGCGTCGCGTACGTGACGACCGAGCGCAAGGACGTGCCGTCGCCCAATCTCGACGCGTTTCGCGCCGGACTCAAGGCGCTCGGATACGCGGAAGGGCGCGACATCGTCATCGACGTGTGGTCGGGGGAAGGCACGTCGGCGCGCGTCGCCGAGATCATGCCGGCCGTCGTCGCGTCGCGTCCGGACGTCGTCGTCGCCGGCGGTGGCCTCGTGCTCTTCACGATCCTGCGGAACAAGCCGGCGATCCCGATCGTCTTCACGCTGAGCGCTGATCCCGTCGAGGCCAAGATCGTGCAGAGCTACGCGCGGCCCGGCGGCAACATGACCGGCATCAGCCTCTTCACGCTCGAGCTCGTCGGCAAGCGCCTGGAGCTCATGAAGGAGCTGCTCCCGCGCATGAAGCGCGTGGCGCTGGTCGTGAGTCCCCAGCACCCCGGCGAGCGCCTGGAGCTCGCGGCGGCGAAAGAAGCGGCGCAGCGCCTTGGAATCACGATCCGGTATTTCCCGGTGACGAGCGAACCGGAGCTCGAGGCCGCGCTTGCCGACATCGCGCGCGAGCGCGACGACGCCATACTCGCGTTCGCCGATGGCTTCACGCTTCAGTTCGCGGGTCGCATCGCCGAGTTCGCGCAGAAGACGAAGATTCCGGCGGTCGACGGGTGGGAGCCGTTCGCTCGCGCCGGCAACGTCATGACGTACGGCCCCGACATCCAGGACGTCTACCGGCGCCTGGCGGATTACGTCGACAAGATTCGCAAGGGCGCTTCCGCCGGCGAGCTTCCTGTCGAGCGGCCGAAGGCGGTGGAGCTCGTCGTGAACCAGACTGCCGCGCAGAAGATCGGCATCACGATCTCACCCGTCCTGCTCGCGGTGGCCAACAAGGTCATCTAGCGTGCGCAGACGACGCTTCGTCGCATTGCTCGCCGCGGCCGCAGCCGTGCGCGCCCCGGCACAGCAGTCGACAGCCAGGCCGCGCGTCGTCGTGCTGCATCCGGCGAGCGTGGAAGAAAGCTTGATCTACCAGCGCATGGTGCCGGGTCTCGCGAAGCTCGGGTATGTCGACGGCAGCACGGTGACGCTGGACTTGCGCTCTGGCAACGGTGTGGCGAGTTTGCTTCCAAAGCTCGTTGCGGACGCGCTTGCGTCCGACCCGCGCGCGATCGTCGTCGTCGGGCCCGCATCGGTGCGGGTGGCCGCCGCCGCCACGAGGTCCGTGCCGATCGTCGCAATCGACCTTGAGTCGGATCCGGTGCAGGCGGGGTGGGTGCGGTCACTTTCGAGGCCCGGCGGAAACGTGACCGGACTTTTTCTCGACCTCGCCGGCATGTCCATCAAGCGCATGCAACTGCTGCGCGAAGCGGTGCCGGGGGTGGCGGACGTGGCGTTCGTGTGGGACGTGTCGACCGGGCAGACGCAGCTCACCGCGGCGACCAAGGCCGCCGGCGAAGCCCACATGCACTCGCGCACGATCGCCATCGACGACTGGACGCGCTTCGCGGAGGCCATGAATGCCGCCTTGACCCCGCGCCCGCAGGCGTTGGTGATTCTCCCGTCGCCCGTTGCGTTCCAATACTCCGCGCAGCTCGCGCAGTTCACGATGGCGCAGCGGATTCCCGCGATCTCGCCATTCAGGCCGTTCCCCGAAGCGGGCGGCCTCATGTCGTACGGGCCCGATCTCGATTTGTTCTTCGCGCGCGCGCCCGCCATGGTGGCCCGCATCCTGCGCGGCGCCAATCCGGCGGAGATCGCCGTCGAACAGCCGGTCAAGTACGAGCTCGTGATCAACGACGCCTCGGCGCGCCAGCTGAATCTCAAGCTCACGCCTCAGCTTCTGGTGCGGGCGGACGACGTGATCCGGTGATTTCGCGGCGTGCATTCCTGGCCTCCGTCGCCGCCGTGCTGCTCGGCGGATGCGGTTCTTCCGACGCGCGAAAGCGCATCGCATTCGTGGAAGCGGGATCCGAATCGGCCAACGCGCACTTCGTCGAGGCGTTTCGCAAGGGATTGCGCGAGATGGGCTACGAGGACGGACGCAACGTGACCGTCGACGTGCGCTGGGCCGAAGGACGGATGGAGCGCTTCTCGCCGCTGCTCGCCGACCTCGCGAAAGCCAAGCCTGACGTGATCGTCGTGGCCTCTTCGCAGGGTGCCGTCGAAGCGAAAAAGGTGGTCAAGACCACGCCGGTCGTGTTCGTGGGCGTCTCCGATCCCGTCGGGCTGGGCCTCGTCCAGAGCCTCGCGCGCCCGGGCGCCAACATGACGGGGTTGTCGCGTGTGTTCGGGGAAGGCTTGCTCGGCAAGGCGCTCGAAGCTTTGCGCGAGATCGTTCCCGGCGCCACCAGGATCGCCATCCTCTACAATCCCGAAGGTGCGGTCGAGCCTCGGGTCGCCGAAGCACAGTCGGCGATGCGCTCGCTCGGCCTCGTCCCGATCCCCGTCGAGATGCGCGACCTGCCTTCGCTGGAGAAGGGTTTCGCCGCCATGCGCGGACAACACGCCGATGCGATGCTGGTCGTCACGGATCCTCTGACGCTGCGTCATCGCGATGCCATCGTGAAGGGCGCGGCGGACCATCGCCTGCCGGCGGTTTACGAGTTCGCGGAGTTCGCGCGCGCGGGCGGGCTGGTCGCGTATTCGGCAAGCATCCCGGCGTTGTTCGAGCGCGCCGCCGTCTACGTCGACAAGATCCTGAAGGGCGCCAGGCCCGCGGATCTTCCCGTCGAGCAGCCGACCAAGTTCGAGCTCGTCGTCAACGAGCGCGCGGCGCGCGACCTGGGGCTTGCCTTGCCGCAGACGCTCCTGGTGCGCGCCGACGAGAGGATCCGGTGATGCGCAACGGCGCCGATCCCGCGTCGCGTCGTGGCAGACGTCGCCGCCGCAAGCCGTCGGGCCGGCGCCGCGGCGGATGCGCCAGGGTCGGCTGTTCCGCAAGTATCTCCTTCTCATCCTGTCGCTCGTCACCGGCGCGCTGCTCGTGTCCGGCGGCGTCAGCATCTACTTCTCGTACCAGGAGCAGAAGACCGCGATCGGCGACCTGCAGCACGAGAAGGCGATCGCCGCCGCATCGCGCATCGAGCAGTACATCCGCCAGATCGAGCAGCAGCTCGCCTACGCCGCGCTGCCGCAGCTCGATGCGAGCGACGTCGAGCTTCGCCGCATCGAGTTCCTGAAGCTCCTGCGCCAGGTGCCGGAGGTGACGGACATCGCGCAGCTCGACAGCGACGGACGCGAGCAGGTGCTCGTGTCGCGCCTGGGCATGGACGTCATGCGCTCCAACCGCGACCGCTCCGACGAGCCCGCGTTCAAGCTCGCGAAGCGAGGCAAGCCGTGGATCGGGCCCCGTGTACTTCCGCAAGGAGACGGAGCCGTACATGACCATCGCCGTGCGCTCGGGCAACGACATCGGGCCCGGTCACGATCGCCGACGTGAATCTCAAGTTCATCTGGGACGTGGTGTCGCGCATCAAGATCGGCGACAAGGGCAAGGCGTACGTCGTTGACCGCAACGGATACCTCGTGGCCGATCCGGACATCGGGCTCGTGCTGCGCAAGACGAATCTGTCGGACCTGCCGCACGTGAAGGCGGCGCTCGACGGCAACGTGCGCGACGAGCAGGCGACCGTATCGCGCGATCTCGCGGGCACGCAGGTCATCGCGTCGTATGCGCCCATCGAGTCGCTGAACTGGTTCGTGTTCGTCGACCAGCCCGTCGCGGAGGTCTATGCCAAGCTCTATACGTCCATCCTGCGCACCGGCCTGCTGCTTCTCGCAGGCCTCGTGATCTCCGCGTTGTGCGCGCTTGCGCTGGCCCGCGGCATGGTCCGCCCGATCCGCACGCTCGCCGACGGCGCGCAGCGCATCGGCGAGGGTGACCTCGACCAGACCATCGTCGTGCGCACGGGCGACGAGCTCGAAGGGCTGGCCGATCGATTCAATCGCATGACCACGCAGCTTCGCGAGTCGTACGCGGGACTCGAGCGCAAGGTGGACGAGCGCACGCACGAGCTCGCCAACTCGCTCGAGCAGCAGACCGCGATCAGCGAGATCCTGCGCGTGATCTCGAGCTCGCCCACCGACGTGCAACCGGTGCTCGACGCGGTGGCGGCGCGCGCCGCGCTCTTGTGCCAGGCGCCGTTCTCGCGCGTCATGCTGATCGACGGCGACGCGCTCGTGCCGGCCGCCGGTCACACCAGGGACGTCGAGACGGCGTGGATGCCGAGCGACGTCGTGCCGCTCGATCGCGCGTCGCTCTCCGGGCGGGCGGTGGTCGACCGCGAGACGGTTCATTTCCCGGACGTCGTGCCGCTGTTCGACAGCGAATTCCCCAGCGCCCGCGCCAACATGCTGCGATTCAAGTGCCGCTCGGTGCTCGCGGTCCCGCTGATGCGTGAAAGCGGCGCGTATGGCGCCATCGTGCTCGCCCGGCACGAGCCGGGCCTGTTCCCGCCGGACCAGGTTGCACTGATCCAGACCTTCGCACGGCAGGCCGCGATCGCGATCGACAACGTGCGCCTGTTCAACCAGACCAAGGAAGCCCTCGACCAGCAGACGGCGACCTCGGAGGTGCTGAAGACGATCAGCCGCACGACGTTCGAATTGCAGCCGGTCCTCGAGACGCTGATCGAGAACGCGACGACGCTGTGCAAGTCGGACAAGGGCGGGATCTACCTACGCCACGGCGAGGTCTACGAGCTCGTCGCAGCGTACGGCGCCGAGCCCGCGCAACTCGACTTCATGAAGAAGAATCCGGTCGTGCCGGGACAGGGCTCCGTCGTCGGGCTGGTCGCCGAGACGGGCCAGGTCGTCCACATGGAGGACGCGCAGAACGATGCCGCGTACACGTGGCACGAGGCGCAGCAGGTGTTCGGCTTCCGCAGCATCTTCGGCGTGCCGATGGTGCGCGAGGGCGAGGCGGTCGGCGTGTTCGTCATGTGGCGCACGGCCGTGCGTCCTTTCTCGGAGCGCGAGCGCGAGCTCGTCGCCACGTTCGCCGACCAGGCGGTCATCGCGATCCAGAACGTGCGGCTCTTGTCGGAGACGAAGGAGGCGCTCGACCAGCAGACGGCCACCGCGGAAGTCGTGAAGGCCATCAGCCGGGCGACATTCGACCTGCGCAGCGTGCTCGAGATACTCACCGAGAATGCGTGCCGCGTCAGCCGCGCGAGCATGGGTTTCGTGCTCGTTCCCGAAGGCGACGCCTATGCGATCTCCGTCAATCGTGGCGCGTCAATCGCAGAAGTCCGATTCATGCTGGGGCGCTATCGCAGGGCGGTGGACGACGGTTCGAACGTGTCGGCGAGGTTCCTGCTGACCGAATCCGATCAAACGCGCGGAGTCGTCGAAGGGCGCATGGTCCTTGCGGACCACGTCGTGCAAGTCGAAGACGTCCAGGCTGCCGGCCTCGTGTCGGACTACGACGGTCCGCCGGTGGCACTGCGAACGATGTTGTGCGTTCCCATGCTCGTGGAGGGCAGTCCGATCGGCGTTCTCGCGATGTGGCGCGACGCAGTGGCGCCGTTCGCGGAACGCGAAGTCGCGCTGTTGCGCACATTCGCCGACCAGGCCGTCATCGCCATCCAGAACGCGCGCCTCGTCAACGAGATCCAGCACAAGAGCCGCGAGCTCGAGGTCGCCAACAAGCACAAGTCGGCGTTCCTCGCGTCGATGTCGCACGAGCTGCGCACGCCGCTCAACGCGATCATCGGATTCTCCGAGGTGCTCATCGCGCGCCTCTTCGGCGAGCTCAACGACAAGCAGGACGACTACCTGAAGGACATCCACTCGTCGGGCAAGCATCTGCTCAACCTGATCAACGACGTGCTCGACCTGTCGAAGGTCGAGGCCGGGCGCATGGATCTCGAGACGTCGCAGTTCGACCTTCCCGTCGCGCTGTCCGACGCGATGACCCTCATTCGGGAGCGCGCCATGAAGCACGGCATCGAGCTCGGCCTCGAGGTTCAGGCCGGCCTCGGCCCGATCGTCGCCGACGAGCGCAAGTTCAAGCAGATCCTGTTGAACCTCCTGTCGAATGCCGTGAAGTTCACGCCCGACAACGGACGCGTCGACGTCAGGGCAGTGCGCATCGACGGGGGCGTCGAAGTCTCGGTGCGCGACACAGGCATCGGGATTGCGCCGAAGGACCAGGAAGCCGTGTTCGAGGAGTTCCGCCAGGTGGGCACCGACTACACGAGCAAGCAGGAAGGGACCGGGCTCGGCCTCGCGCTCACGCGCCGTTTCGTCGAGCTGCACGGAGGCCGCATCTGGGTCGCAAGCGAGCTCGGCAAGGGCTCGACGTTCTACTTCACCATACCCGATGCACGGGTGGGGAGCACGCCATCATGAGCGTCATCCTGATCGTCGAGGACAATCCTCGCAACATGAAGCTCGTCCGCGACGTGCTGCAGGTCAAGGGGCACGCGACGCTCGAGGCCACGACCGGCGAGGACGGTGTTGCGCTGGCGATGGAGAAGCTGCCCGATCTCGTGCTGATGGACATCCAGCTTCCGGGCATCAACGGGATCCAGGCGCTCGGGCAGCTGCGCGCCAACGCGACGACCGCGAAGATCCCGGTGATCGCCGTCACGGCGTCCGTGATGCAGCAGGACCGCAAGTTGATCACCGAAGCCGGATTCGACGGCTACATCGGCAAGCCGATCAACCTCGCCGAATTCCTGCAGACGGTCGCCGCGCAGCTCGCGCGCGGGCCGCGCGACTGAAGGCCGCCTGCTAGAGCCGGTCCGCCGCCAACGCTTTCGCGTGCGCAACAGCGTCCGCGAGTGACGCTGCGTGTCGCGCGGAAAGACGCGACGCATCGAGCCAATACCTCGCCGCCGCCTGGTAATCGCCTTCGGCGAAGGCATCGCGACCGGCGCGGTCGAGGTAATCGGCCCACACTTCGCTTGACGACACGGGCACCGCGCTCGGCAACACCGGCGCCGTTTCCGCAACGGAAAGCGTGCGCTCGACGATGCCCGGTACGCGCGGCTCGGGCGCGGGCGCCCGGTCGAAGGCATCGTACGCGGCCGCTCCTGCGGCAGCGAGAACGGCTGCCGCGACGACCACGGCACGCCGATGGCGCAGGAAGATGGGGCGCAGCGACCATCCAAGCACGGCACCGGTCAAGGCAACAGCGACCGATCCGGCCTCAGCTAATTCGAACATGACGTAGACCTTGGGCAAAGGAAGCGAGCGTCGATGCTCCCTCCCGTGAGCACGACGCATGCCAAGTCTAATGGAGCGGCCCGATTGAACGTTAATGCAAGTCGACGGTGGCGAGCATCTCGATTCGCGACAATGCTGCGCCCAGCTCGCGCCGCTCCCTGGACCCTTCGGGGAACTCGCCTAGCAGGGTGCGCCAGTGAGATGCGGCAATGTCGTATTGGCCCGCCTCGGCCGCGGCGGTGCCTGCCATCTCCAGCGCCTGCCGGTGCTTCGGCTCGCGCGCCAGCGCACGCTCGACGATCTCCCGCGGGCGGCCCGCCAGGCGCCCGCCCTCCGCAAGCGCCAGCGCTTCAGCGTACTCGCACCACAGCGTAGTGTCGGCGGCGGCCTTCGGGTTCGTCAGTGCGCGCTCGAAGGCAGCCGCTGCGTTCGCGAAGCGGTCTTCGACGAGCTCGAGCCGCGCGAGCAGCACCCACCCGCGCGAGTCGCGAGGGTTGTGCGCGAGGTGCGCTACCAGATCGTCGTGCGCATCCGCGACGGCGCGGGCGGACGCGACGCTGGCTGCGTCCCACACAGGGCCGTCTTCGAGCGCACGCACTGCGCCAAGCCGCAGGTACAGGAGCGGCGCCAGCAGCAACGCGGCTGCGCACGTCGTGAGGACGACGCGCACGTGCCTGCGAAACAATGGACGCAACACGAACGCCAACGTCGCGGTCGTCAGCACGATCGCCATCAGCGCGAACGGCAGCAGCGACAGCGGCTCGCTTGTCATTACTTCCCGGCAGCCGCGACCTGCCTCGCCTTGATCGCGTCGTCCAGGATCTTGATGCCCTCCTGCGACGCGGCGACCGACTTGGCGAGGGATTCCTTTGCCTGATCGAGGTTGTGGAACGACGCGCCGTTGACGGCCGTCCACCACTCCCAGTTGGCGTGCGCTTCGCCATGCTTGCCGCGCGCGGCCTTCAGGACGTCGTCCGAAACACCGGCCGTCTGGGCCGGGCCGAATTTGTTGATGAGCTGCGCGAGCCAGAACTCCGCGTGGCGCACCTTGCCCTGATAGTGGGTGTACATCGAGTCCAGGACGTAACGCGCCTGGTTCTCGGTCCACTGGCTGTGGCAGGTGAGGCAGGTCTCCTTGAGGTAGTTGCGCGGGTTGGTCTGCCAATGCGACGTGTACACCTTGCCCGTCTTGTCGTCCTTCACCCGCGGCATGTGGCACGACGCGCAGTCGATGCCTAGCTTCTCGTGCGTCGAGTTGTAGTAGGTCTCGACATCGGGGTGCTGCGCCTTCCACAGGGGCGCGCCCGTGAACTGGTTGCGGAAGTCGCGGAACCCGATGTGGTCGTACGCCTTGAGGACATTGTTCACGTCGACGAAGGGAAAATAGTTGGTCCGCTTGTCGGCCATGGTGATCGGCTCACCGGTTTGCGGATCGAAACCGGGATTGCAGTTGTACTCGACGTGACACTGGGCGCACTGCAGCTTGCCGTCGTAGCGCTCCAGCATGGCGATCTTGCGCGTGTGCCCGCGAACGCCGAGCTCTTTCACCTCGAACTTCGTCTTGCGCGGATCCTGCGAATAGAGCGTCGGGAAGTCGGTCCTGGTCACGGCCTCGATCAGCGCGTCGCGCACGATGCGCGGCTTGGCGGCATGGGGGTCGTGGCAGAAGATGCAGTTCAGTGCGTGGTTCATCGAGCGTGCCATCTCGACGACCTTGGACGTACGGCTCCACTTCGCGGTGGGCACCGGGTCGCCCATGAACGCCCAGTCGAGGATGTGGTCTTGCGTCTTGCACGACAGGCACACCGGGTTCGCAGCGGCTGCGGTACCGGGCTTGAAAGCCTTCTGGTCGCTGTTGTCCGGATATTGGTCGACGACGATGTCCCACACCTTCAAGTCACCCGCTGCCGTCAGATAACGCCACGAGTCCTTTGGTGCGAAGCGGCCGCCGAACGCGCGGTCGACGACGTATTGGTCGAGGAGCGCGAACGTGTGGCCGCGTGGCAGGTTGTGCTCCTTGGTGAAGCCGTGCGGCGTCATGAGGAGGTCGTAGGCAGGGTCCGGAGCGGGGCCGGTGGATTGCTTCTTCTCGAACCGCGCGGTGCGGTGGAGATTCATCTGTGCATAGGACTTGTATTGATTCTGGTGGCAGCCGCCGCACGTCGCGAGGTCGGTCCTGGTCGCCGGCCGCTTCTTCATGTCGGACAGATGGTCCGCGGTGCCGTCGTGGCACGCGTTGCAGCCGACGGTCTTGTGCTTGCCGCCGTCGTAGAACGCCTTGATCGGCGCGTGACAGGCAAGACAGGTGGAAGCGTCGAACGCTGCCTGTTTCGCCGGCGCCTTCGGCTGCGCATGCGCGAGCGTGCACGCAAACGCGACGAACACGATTGCCGCCGCCGACATCGTTCTCTTCATGGCGCCCCCTGACGATCTGCCAGAGAGTCTAGGAGCGCGAATTGGCCGGGAGGTTGACCTCGATCAAGGAGCCCGCCGCGGTCACTCGAGCTCGAGCGCGTCGCTGATCGCGGCGATTCCCGCCTTCGCGCACATTTCGTCGGCGTCGCCGCCCGGCGCGCCCGACACGCCGATGCCTCCGACGAGCGCGCCCTTTGCCTGCACCAGATGCCGCCCGCGATGGCGACGACGTTCGGCAGCGAGCGGATGCCGCTTTGCGGCCGTGCCCGCTTGCGTCTGCGCCGCGAGCTCGGTCGTGTCGACGCGAAAGCTGACGGCCGTCGCCGCCTTGCCGATCGCGGTTTCACCGTGTGCGCGCCGGCGAGATTGTCGCGCATGACGGCGAGCGGCTGACCGCCGCGGTCGACGACCGCAACGGTCACGGTGTAGCCCGTCCTTGGAGCAGCGATCGAACGCCGCCTGCGCGGCGCGCTGCGCGGCGGCAGTCGTCAGCGTCGCGTAGGTCGCCAGCATCTTCTGCGCGTGGGCGCACTGGCAGGCAGCATCGATTAACGCAAGCATGGCGGCGTCACTTCATCACTTCCCCTTGAAGACGGGCTTGCGCTTTTCCTTGAACGCGCGGATGCCCTCGCGGTAGTCCTCGCTGTCGTACACGAGGCGGCGCAGTCCCTGCACGCGCTCGAAGCCCTGCGGCGACATGGGGCGCGCGCCGGCGAGAATGCGCAGCTGCTCCTTCATCACGGCGACGGACAGCGGCGCGTTCGCGGCGATCTGCCGTGCGAAACGCATCGTGCAATCGACGAGCTCCTCCTTCGCGCACGACGTCGTTGATCATGCCGAGCGCGAGCGCGCGCGTCGCGGGGAGCGGCGCCGCGGTGAATGCCATCTCCTTGACGATGCGCAGGTTCGCCGCATTGACGAACGTGACCATGCCGGCGACGTTGTAGGGGACGCCGAGCTTGGCCGGAGTGACGGCGAACGTCGTCGCCGGCGTGTCGCGACGATGAGGTCGCAGGCGAACGCGACTTCGCACGCGCCGCCCCACACCGTGCCTTCGATCATCGCGATGACGGGTGCCGCGAATTCCTCGATCTCGCGGATCAGCTGGCGACAGCGGATCGTCCCAGCCGAGCGGATCGCGGCCGTCGACGGGAAGCTCGTCGATGTCGTGGCCGGCCGACCACACGGCGAGCGCCTGCCTGCGCGCGCAGGATCACGACGCGCACCTGCTCGTGCTGAATTGAAGCGAGCGCTGCGGTGAACTCGCCGCACGAGCACCGCGGACAGCGCGTTGTGCTTCGGCGGTTGCGAGCGTGAATCCGGTCGTCGATGGAGTCGATGACGGCGACGAGGATGCAGGGCATGGGCAAGTCCTGCGGGCTGCGTCGGGCGCATGGAATCGGTCCGCGCACCGCGGTTGAAAGGTCGACCCGGCGACGCCATTTCTCCCGCATGCCGCTCGACCTTCCGCGCGACGGCGCCAGCTCCGACCGGCACGCGCCGGAGCCGATCTCTCGACGCCTACTCGCGCGCCGTGGCCTCGGCGCCGTGGACGCGCGTCGCGCCTGCGGTGGCGCATGTCGGCGTGCGAGCGCGCAAAGGGGCCGCGGCGGGCAGGCTCGGGCTCGGGCTTCCTGATCACGCCCGACGGCTACCTCGTCACCAACAGCCATGTCGCGAGCGGCGCGCAGGCGCTCGAAGTGACGCTGCCGGACGGCCGCACGGCCGACGCGCCGATCGTCGGCGACGATCCGGATTCCGATCTCGCCGTGCTGAAGGTCGCGGCCAACGACCTCGTCGTGGATCCGCTTCGGCGATTCATCGCGCGTGCGCGTCGGCCAGGTCGCGATCGCCATCGGCAGCCCGCTCGGCTTCCAGCACACGGTGACCGCGGGCATCGTCAGCGCGCTCGGCCGCTCGATGCGCGCGCAGACGGGCCGCCTGCTCGACAACGTGCTGCAGACCGATGCGTCGCTCAACCCCGGCAACTCGGGCGGTCCGCTGGTCGACGCGCGCGGCGACGTCATCGGCGTCAACACCGCGGTGATCATGCGCGGCGCAGGGCATCTGCTTCGCGATCGCGTCGTCGACCGCCGAGCGCGTCGCGATCGCGCTGATTCGCGAAGGCCGCGTGCGTCGCGCACGCCTCGGCGTCGGCGGGCAGACGCTGCCGTTGCCGCGGCGCATCGTGCGCCACTTCGACCTGCCGCGCCGAGTCGGGCGTGCGCATCGAGACCGTCGAGCGCGACTCGCCTGCCGCCGGCGCGGGGCTTGCGCGCGGCGACGTGATCGTCGCCATCGACGGCACGCCGGTGCCGCAACATCGACACGCTGCAGCGCGCTGCTCGGCGGCGGACGTGATCGCGCGCCGGATCGAGGTGCTGGTCGTGCGTCGCGACCGCACGCTGACGCTGACGGTGACCCCGGAGGAATCCGTCGGCGCACCGTTGACCCGCGGCCGACCGCCGCTTTGCAGGCTTCGCGGCGTCCTGTGCAACAATCGGGCCAACTCTACTTGCATCAAGGTGGCAACGATGCTGGACCGTGACGGCTATCGCCCGAACGTCGCCATCGTCATCGTCAACGGCAGGAACCAGGTTTTCTGGGGCAAAAGGATCCGCGAACACTCGTGGCAATTTCCGCAAGGCGGCATCAATCCCGGTGAAACGCCCGAGCAGGCGATGTACCGGGAATTGCGCGAGGAGGTCGGGCTCGAACCCCAGCACGTGAAGGTTCTCGGCCGGACGCGCGACTGGCTGCGGTACGAAGTTCCGCAACACTGGATCAAGCGCGAATGGCGCGGCAGCTACCGCGGCCAGAAGCAGATCTGGTATCTGCTGCGCCTCGTCGGGCGCGACAACGACGTGAGCCTGCGCGCGAGCGAGCATCCGGAGTTCGACGCGTGGCGCTGGCACGAGTACTGGATTCCGCTCGACACCGTCATCGAATTCAAGCGCGAATCGTATCGGCGCGCGTTGCTCGAGCTCGAGCGCTTCCTGCATTCGAAGCCGCAGACGCGGCGCCAGCGTCTGTACGGCGTCCCGCACCCGGAGATGCCGGACTCGTACTCGGAGCCGTACGTGCCGGCGGCGAGAATAGACAGCGGACGTACCCATTCTAGCTGCCGCGCGACCCTCACAAAGGGTACGTCCGCTAGACGCAGCAGCACCAGATTGTCGCGGTGGATGAGCTCCGCCTCGTCGACGTAGCCGAGGATCGCCTCGATCTCCGCCGACGGCTTGCGCACGATCTTCGCCGCGTCCTGCGCGCCGTAGTTGACGAGGCCGCGCGCGACCTCGCGGCCATCCGGCGCGTAGCAGCCGACGACTTCGCCGCGCTCGAAGGTGCCTTCGACCGCGACGACGCCGATCGGCAGCAGGCTCTTGCCGTCCTGCGCCAGCGCGCGCACGGCGCCGGCGTCGAGCACGCAGCTTGCCGGCGAGCTGCACGTGGTCGGCGAGCCATTGCTTGCGCGCGGCGAGCGACGCGGTCGGCGCGACGAGCACGTGCCGATCGCTTCGCCCGCGGCGAGCCGCGTGAGCACGTTCGGCTTCGCGGCCGCTCGCGATCACCGTCGACGCGCCCGAGCGCGCGGCGCGCTTCGCCGCGAGCACCTTGGTCAGCATGCCGCCCTTGCCGAGCGCGCTGCCGGCGCCGCCGGCCATCGCCTCGAGCGCGGGATCGCCGGCGCGCGCTTCGCGCACGAGCGTCGCCGCCGGATCCTTGCGCGGATCGGCCGTGTAGAGGCCCGGCTGGTCGGTGAGCAGCACGAGCACGTCGGCCTCGATCAGGTTGGCGACCAGCGCGCCGAGCGTGTCGTTGTCGCCGACGCGGATCTCGTCGGTGGTGACCGTGTCGTTCTCGTTGATGATCGGGATCACGCCGAGCGCGAGCAGCGTGCGCAGCGTCGTGCGCGCGTTGAGATAGCGCCGGCGGTCGGCGAGGTCGTCGTGCGTGAGCAGGATCTGCGCGGTGTGCAGGCCGAACTGTCGCGAACGCCGCTTCGTACGCCTGCACGAGGCCCATCTGGCCGACCGCGGCGGCGGCCTGCAGTTCGTGGATCGCGTGCGGACGCGTCTTCCAGCCGAGGCGCTTGATGCCTTCGGCGATCGCGCCCGACGACACGAGCACCACCTCGCGCCCGTCGCGCTTCAGCGCGCGATCTCCTCGGCCCAGCGCGCGACCGCCGCGTGGTCGAGCCCGCGGCCGTCGTTGGTGACGAGGCTCGAGCCGACCTTGACGACGAGCCGCTTCGCGCCGGCGACGATGCTGGTCACGGCGTCTTCCGTCGCGCCGCCGTCGCGTGCGCACGGGCGCGGGCGTCACGACGACCGGCGCGCGGCTCGTCGGCCGTCGCTCTTCGCACGACGGCGTGCGCGGGATGCGCGTCGAGCCAGTCCTGGATCGCGAACGTGAGCTCGCGGCACCCTTCGCCGTTGACCGCCGCGATCGCGAACACCGGCCCCTTCCAGCGATACGCCTTCACGAACGCCTTGACGCGCTGCGTCGCGCTCGTCCTCGGGCACGAGGTCGAGCTTGTTCAGCACGAGCCAGCGCGGCTTCTCGAACAGCGCCTCGTCGTAGCGCTTCAGCTCCTTGACGATCGCGCGCGCGTCGTGCACCGGATCGGCGTCTTCGTCGAGCGGCGCGAGGTCGACGACGTGCAGCAGCAGCCGCGTGCGCTGCAGGTGCCGCAGGAAGCGATGGCCGAGGCCGGCGCCATCGGCCGCGCCTTCGATCAGGCCCGGAATGTCGGCGACGACGAAGCTGCGTCGCCTCGCTCGTGCGCACGACGCCGAGATTCGGCGCGAGCGTCGTGAACGGATAGTCGGCGACCTTGGGACGCGCCGCGGAGATCGCGCGGATGAGCGTCGACTTGCCGGCGTTGGGCATGCCGAGCAGGCCGACGTCGGCGAGCACCTTGCAGCTCGAGGCGTCAGCTTGCGCTGCTCGCCTTCCTCGCCGCGCGTGAACTGGCGCGGCGCGCGGTTGGTGCTCGTCTTGAAGTGCAGGTTGCCGAGGCCGCCCTTGCCGCCCTGCGGCGACGAGCGCGCGCGCGCCGTCCGTCGCGAGATCGGCGATGCAGCTCGCCGCGTCTCGGCGTCGGTGATCACGGTGCCGACCGGCATGCGCAGCACGATGTCCTCGGCGCCGCGGCCGTACTTGTCGGCGCCGCGCCCGTTCTCGCCGCGCTTCGCGCGATGGATGCGCGCGTAGCGGTAGTCGATCAGCGTGTTGATGTTGCGGTCGGCCACGGCGTAGATGCTGCCGCCGCGGCCGCCGTCGCCGCCGTCCGGGCCGCCGCGCGGAACGTACTTCTCGCGCCGGAACGACGCGACGCCGTTGCCGCCGTCGCCGGCGATGACCTCGATGGTCGCTTCGTCGAAGAATTTCATGTGGCCTTTCGCTCGTACAGCACGAAGCGCTCGGTGTCGTCGCCGCGCCGCGCGCCGCTCCACTTCGCGGTCCAGCCGGTGGGCGGTCACGGGTTCGCTGTCGAGCCGGCCGTACTGCACGAGCGAGCGCTGTCGCAGTCGTGGTTGGGGTTGACTTCCTCGCGCACCGTCTTGATGCCGCGAAGTAGTTGAAGAGCGCGCGCTGCGGCTCGCCCAGGTTGCGGCTCGCCACGCAGCCTTCCTGCGGCAGCTCGCGCGCGAGCGCCTCCACCGTCCAGCGATAGCTGCGGCGCGAGTCGATGTACGGCAGCCAGATCGTCGTGACGAGTCCCCAGATCAGCGTGACGCCCGCCGCCCAGTTGAGGATCGCGCGGCGATTCGAGCGGCGCGCGGGACGCACGAGCGCGACCCACAGCACCGTGAGCGCGAGCGCGGCGAGCATGCTGCCCGAGATGGAACGATGGCTGTGTAGCCGATTTCGGTGTCGCGGAACAGGCGCGCGACGCGCAGCGACATGCCGTTGACGTACGCGTCGATCCACAGCGCCCACATGAGCATCGCGGCGAGGCCGAAGCGTCAGGATGCCGAACCAGTCGAGCGCGCCGGAGAAGCCGCGCTTCAGCGAGTCGACTTCGAGTGCGGCGAGCAGCGCGAACGGAACCAGCAGCGGCAAGCGCGTTGGCGAGGCGTGCGTCCGGCATCACCATGAGGCTCGCGAGGATCACGATCGCCATGCACGCCCGGGACCACGATGCCGGGACCGCGCAGGCCGCCGTTGAAGCCGCGCCCGCGCAGCCACAGCGAGCCACAGCAGCAGCGGCAGCGCGGGCCACGCGAACCAGGCGAGATTGCGCAGGTAGTACAGCGGCTCCGCCTTGGCGTCGCCGAGGAACGCGAGGTAGTCGCGCGGGCGACTCGCTCGCCAGCCATTGCGCGAAGAGCGCGGGATCGCGCGCGTGCAGCGCGAGCGGCCAGGGCAGCGACAGCACGACCGCCGACACGCAGCGCGATGACGACGGTCGCGACGTACGCGCGGTTGCGCCATTCGGTGCCGCACAGCGGCAGCGCGAGCGCCGTGAGAGCGAGCCACAGCGGGCCCATGAAGCCGTTGCCCATGAACGCGATCGCGATGCCCGCGCCGAGCGCGACGCCGCCCGAGCACGGGCCGTCGCAACGCGAGCGCGATTCCCCACAGCCCGACGGCGATGCCGAGCGTGAGGAACAGCTCGGGCGACAGCACGTGCGCACGGTCCCAGAAGCCGACGCTGCCGACGAGGATCAGCACCGGCAGCCAGCGGAATGCGCGACCGTTGAGCTCGCGGCTCGCGAACGCGGTGGCGAGCAGGACCAGCGCAAGCGCGAGGCCGACGATGACGCGCGCGGCGTTGTGCGCGGTCAGCGGCGGGGAGAGCGCGTTGATCGACAGCGCGCCGCCCATGTACGCGAGCGGCGGACGCGGAAGGTAGGGCTCGCCGCCGAGCGTCGGCACGACGAAGTCGTTGCGCTGCGCCATCTCGACGGCGACGCCGATCGACGTCGCGTCCTCGGTCTTCCACGGATCGTGGCCGGCGAGGCCCAGCGCCACCCAGGCGGCGCACAGCAGCACGAGGCCGAACTGCTTGATCGCGCGAAACGGCGCGGACGGGCTGACCGCCTCCGGATCGACGGCCTCGGGGATGTAGGGACGCGGGGCGCTCATGGATCGCAGGCGATCGCGGCGTGGTCAGGGGCCTTCGCCCGCGAACGTCCGGGCGGGAGGATGCTACACCGCGGCCGCGGCGGCATGGCCGCGAATGAAAAGGGCAGCCATCGGCTGCCCTTTTCGGAATGCGACCGCGCGGATCAGGCCGTCTTCGGCGCGCCCTTGGCGTCGCCCTTCGCGCCGTAGCGCTGGCGGAACTTGTCGATGCGGCCGGCCGTGTCCATGACCTTCTGCTTGCCCGTGTAGAACGGATGGCACTGCGAGCAGACTTCGATGTGGAGCGGCTTGTTCGACGTGGTCGAGCGCGTCATGAACTGGTTGCCGCAGCTGCAGGTGACCTGCACTTCGCCGTACTTCGGGTGGATGTTCTCTTTCATGCCGTCCTCACTCTTTAGACCCGCTTGCCCGCGGCTCACTGGTGACTATCAAGTTCTCGCGAACGCGCTGCCCCGTTAGGGAAACCGTTGATTATCCGGGATTTTGCCCGTCCTGGCAATGTCGGGGCGAAACGCGTCGAGACAAGGGGCGGGGCACCGTGCCCCGCGACCTAGCCGCGCCGCATGCTGTCGAAGAACTCGTCGTTGTTCTTCGTCGCCTTGACCTTGTCGAGCAGGAATTCCATTGCCTCGAGCTCGTCCATCGGATAGAGGAGCTTGCGCAGGATCCAGACCTTCTGCAGGATGTCCGGCTTGAGCAGCAGTTCCTCGCGCCGCGTGCCCGAGCGGTTGACGTTGATCGACGGGTAGATCCGCTTCTCGGCCATGCGGCGGTCGAGGTGGATTTCCATGTTGCCCGTGCCCTTGAATTCCTCGTAGATCACGTCGTCCATGCGCGAGCCCGGTGTCGATCAGCGCGGTGGCGATGATCGTGAGCGAGCCGCCTTCCTCGATGTTGCGCGCGGCGCCGAAGAAGCGCTTCGGGCGCTGCAGCGCGTTGGCGTCGACGCCGCCGGTGAGCACCTTGCCGGACGCCGGCACCACGGTGTTGTAGGCGCGCGCGAGGCGCGTGATCGAGTCGAGCAGGATCACGACGTCCTTCTTGTGCTCGACCAGGCGCTTGGCCTTCTCGATCACCATCTCGGCGACCTGCACGTGGCGCGTCGCGGGCTCGTCGAACGTCGAGGACACGACCTCGCCGCGCACGGAGCGCTGCATCTCGGTCACTTCCTCGGGACGCTCGTCGATCAGCAGCACGATCAGCATCACGTCCGGGTGATTGGCGGCGATCGAGTGCGCGATGTGCTGCAGCATCACCGTCTTGCCGGACTTGGGCGAGGCGACGAGCAGGCCGCGCTGGCCCTTGCCGATGGGCGCGACGATGTCGATGATGCGGCCGGTGATGTTCTCCTCGGCCTTGATGTCGCGCTCGAGCACCATCGTCTTGTCGGGGAACAGCGGCGTCAGGTTCTCGAACAGGATCTTCGACTTCGCGTTCTCGGGCGCCTCGAAGTTGACCTTGTCGACCTTGACCAGCGCGAAGTAGCGCTCGCCGTCCTTCGGCGTGCGGATCTCGCCTTCGATCGTGTCGCCCGTGTGCAGGTTGAAGCGGCGGATCTGCGACGGCGAGATGTAGATGTCGTCGGTGTTCGCGAGGTACGAGGTGTCGGGCGAGCGCAGGAAGCCGAAGCCGTCCGGCAGCACTTCGAGGACGCCGCCGCCGAAGATCGACTCGCCCTTCTTCGCCTGCTGCTTCAGGAGCGCGAAGATGAGGTCGTGCTTGCGCATCCGGTTGGCGCCTTCGATCTCGTTCGCGTTGGCGAACTCGATCAGTTCGGATACGTGCTTGGATTTGAGTTCGGATAGATGCATGGTGCGGAGAGGACTGCCGTCATGGCAGGTCAGCCGAATGAGGCCAGAATCGACGGCCTTGCGGGCCGGAGCGTTGGTTCGATCTGGGATGTGCGCCGCGCTACGTGTTGCGAAACCGGGAGCGGCGGGAGGCTGTACGGCTGCGGCCTTTGAAATCCGGCCCGCAACACGCACGACGAGCCAGCGTAAGGCCAACCGGGCCCGGCTGTCAACAAGCGGGGCCCGAAAAGCGCGTTTGTCTTACAGGTTGCTGTCGAGGAACGCGGTGAGCTGCGACTTGGTGAGCGCGCCGACCTTCTGCGCGTGCGCCTGTCCGTCCTTGTACAGGATGACCGTCGGGATGCCGCGGATGCCGTACTTGCCGGGCGTGGACGGGTTGGCGTCGATGTCGAGCTTGGCGATGGTCAGCTTGCCGTCGTACTCCTTGGCGATCTCGTCGAGCACCGGCGCGAACATCTTGCACGGTCCGCACCACTCGGCCCAGAAGTCGACCAGGACCGGGTTGCCCGACTGCAGGACGTCCTGGTCGAACGTCGCGTCGGACACGTGCTTGATGGCGTCACTCATGGCGAATCCTTTCGTTGTAGGCGCGCTTGCGGCCGGTTGGTCGGGGCGTCGAGAGGTGCCGAATCTTACAGCCATCGCAAGTGTGCCCCGTGCGGCCAAGCATATGGGGCCGATCTGCTAAAATTCAAGGCTTTCCCGCAAGGCATCCACCCGTCGCTCAGGCAGCGGCGCGCACGAGAAGCCATGACCTACGTCGTCACCGAAACCTGCATCCGCTGCAAGTACACCGACTGCGTCGACGTCTGCCCCGTCGACTGCTTTCGCGAGGGGCCGAACTTCCTCGTCATCGACCCGGACGAGTGCATCGACTGCACGCTGTGCGTGGCCGAATGCCCGGTCGAGGCGATCTTCGCCGAGGACGACGTGCCGCCGGCGCAGCAGCAGTTCATCGCGCTGAACGCGGAGCTGTCCAAGGTGTGGAAGCCCATCATCGAGCGCAAGCCCGGGCCGCCCGACGCCGACGACTGGAAGGGCGTTCCCGACAAGCTCAAGTACCTCGAGCGTTAAGCGGTTTCACGCCGCTTTCGCGTCCACCCCTAGAATCGCGTGGTTTCTTGCCTGATTTCCCAAACTGACGAGCACATGAAAAGACTTTCGAGGTATATCGCGGCCTTCGCGGCGCTCCTGCCGCTGGCAGTCGCCGCCGCAGACGCGCTCCGGCGCCCGGCGACCCCAGCAAGGGCGCGCAACGCGTCGGCATGTGCCAGGGTTGCCACGGCATCGTCGGCTGGCGGACCGCGTTTCCGGAGGTCTACCGCGTGCCGAAGCTCTCGGGACAGAACCCGCAGTACATCGTCGCGGCGCTCAAGCAGTACAAGAGCGGCGATCGCGGACATCCGTCGATGCGCGCCATCGCCGCCTCGCTGACCGACGCCGACATGGCGAACATCGCTGCTTACTACTCGCAAGACGCCTCTGACCACGGCGGCCAAATGACCATGAACATGCGAACGCTTGCTCTCGCTGGCCGCCCTCGTGGCGCTCACGTCGACTGCGGCGATCGGCCGCCGACGTCGACGCCGGCAAGAAGAAGGTGCAGGAAGTCTGCGCCGCGTGTCACGGCATCGACGGCGCGACGCCCACGACGCCGGATTACCCGAAGCTCGCCGGGCAGTATCCCGATTACCTCTCGAAGGCGCTGCGCGACTACAAGTCGGGCGCGCGCAAGAACCCGATCATGGCCGGGATTCGCGCAGGGGCTGACGGACAAGGACATCGAGAACGTCGCCGCAGTATTTCTATACGCAGCCGAGCAACCTCGCGAGCCGTTACTAAGGCGGGGTGTTCTCGCGAAGGAGGGCGCCGTGGCGGCGCCCTTTTTTCATTGCCGCGCGAGGCAGTCGAGGTAGAGCGTGGCATCCGGCGGCGCGCGATGGCGCTGCGCATGCCACATCACCTCTCCCAGGCATTCGAGCACCGCGTGAAGCGCCGCATGCTCGTCGCCGCGCGCGTCGCGGATGCGCTCGAACTGCGCGCGAATGCCGGGCGGCTGGTCGATCGCGAGCTGCTCCGCGACCGCGAGATGCAGCGACAGGTGCAGGAACGGGTTGATGTCGCCCGACTCGGGGTGATAGTCGCGCTCGGCGAACTTCTCCGGCTGTTCGAGCACCGCATGGTATTCCGGATGCAGCGCCACGAGCCGCGATGCGATCCGCTCGAGGTCGCTCATCGGCGCGCCTTCGCGCGATTTCTTCCATGCCTCGATCAGGAAACGGCGTGCTTCGTCGCGCGACGGATTGAACATCGGCTATCTCAACGGCAGCGACGGCGCGGGTCCGGGTGTCTTGTCCCGGTACTCGCACAGGTCGCGGATGAAGCACTCGGGGCACTTCGGCTTGCGCGCGATGCAGATGTAGCGCCCGTGCAGGATCAGCCAGTGATGCGCGTTGCGCTTGAATTCGTCGGGCGTGAACTTGTCGAGCCTGCGCTCGACCTCGACCACGTCCTCGCCCGGCGCGAGGTTCGTGCGGTTGGCGACGCGGAAGATGTGCGTGTCGACCGCGATCACGGGCTCGCCGAATGCGCTGTTGAGCACGACGTTGGCCGTCTTGCGCCCGACGCCGGGCAGCGCTTCCAGTGCCTCGCGTTGTCGCGGCACGTCGCCGCCGTGCTCGCGCACGAGGATCTCCGATAGCGCCACGACGTTCTTCGCCTTGTTGCGATACAGGCCGATGGCGTTGATGTACGGCGTGAGGCCGTCGACGCCCAGCCTGGCGATCGCGGCCGGCGTGTTCGCCTTGGGAAAGAGTCGCGCGGTGGCCTTGTTCACGCTCTTGTCGGTGGCCTGCGCCGACAGCACGACCGCGACCAGCAACTCGAAGGGCGTCGTGTAGGCGAGCTCCGTCTTCGGATCGGGATTGGCCTCGCGAAAGCGCTCGAAGATCGCACGCCGCTTCGCCGGGTTCACGGCACCTTGCCTTCGGCCAGTGCAGCGAGGCGCGTCAGGCGTGCGGCTTCCATGCCGGGATCGTCCTTCAGGAGCGCGTGCGCCTTGCCGGCCCACGTCCTGGCCGCAGCGTTGTCGCCCTGCGTGAAAGCGATCTCGGCGAGCTCTTCGTACACGTAGCCGTCCGGCGCCTTGGCCGCTTCCGTCTCGGCGACGAGCGCGAGCTGGATCTTCTTCGCCTCGTCGAGCTTGCCCGGTCGCGCGCAGCCCGCGGGCGACCGTCCACTTCGCGATGCGGATGGTCGGCGCGTTGCCCGAGGCTTCGCGCAACGGCAGCGCCTTCTGCCAGTGCGTGAGCGCCGTCCTGGGATCGCCACGCTCGAAGTAGGTCCAGCCGATGTTGTTGTGGAGCGATCGGCGCCCAGCGCACTGCACGCTCGTCCTGCGACGACGAGGCGGCGGCGAGCGCCTTGAGGTTCCAGTCGAGCTGCTCGTCGCCCGTCGCGGCGATGCCCAGCATGTGGAGCGCATCGACGCGATAGAAGTCGGCGCCAGGCAGCGTGTCGCGCTCGGAGAGCTTGAGCGCTTCGCGGAACAGCGCCACCGCCGCGTCGCGCTCGCCGCTCGAGTTGCGCGTGCGGCCGCGCTCGAGGAAGTAACGCACCTTCACGCGCACCGGCGTTGCTTGCATCTCGAGCCTCGGCAGGATCGCGTCGAGCGTCTTGTCGGCGTCGGCGAACTTGCGCGCGAGCCCTTGCGTGCGCGCGATCTGCGTTTGCAGCTCGAGCGCTTCGCGCGAGTCGGGCGGATATTTCGCGAGCTCCGCGCGAAAGCGCGCCTGCGATTCGTCGAGCTTGTCGAAGTTCCAGAGCTTGTCGAGCTGCGCGGAGAAGTCATTCATGGGTTGTGCCATGGTGATGGACGCGTGAAAGGAGCGCAGCGCACGCGCAGGAGGAGGTTACGCATGAGGCGATCGGCTCGCGCGCCGCGCGCGGGCACGGGCCAGCGCTGCGGCAATCGCGGCATCGCGCTTTTCCTTTTCGTTCGCGGGCGCGACCGGCTTGCGATTGGCGATGCGCTCGTTGCGCGCAAGCCTCGAGCGGCGCGCCTCGTGCCGCGCGCGCGCGGCCTGCGCGTCGTCGCGCGTCCAATCGCGGTTGCAGGCGCCATGCGAATGCAGTCGACGGGGCACGGTGCGATGCACAGCTCGCAACCCGAGCACAACGACGGCAGGATCGCGTGCATGCGCTTGGCAGCGCCGATGATCGCGTCGACCGGGCACGCCTCGATGCACAGCGTGCATCCGATGCAGGCCGATTCATCGATGACGGCGACCAGCAGCGGCCCGGGCGTTCCGCATGCGGGATCGACCGGCTTGGGCGCGCAGTCGAGCAGGGCGGCGAGCGACACGACGACGGCGTCGCCACCCGGCGGGCAACGATCGATGTCGGCGTCGCCGCGCGCGACGGCGGCCGCGTACGGCGCGCAGCCGTCGTAGCCGCAGCGCGTGCACTGCGTCTGCGGCAGGAGGTCGTCGATGCGGGCAGCGAGCGTTGCAGTCACGACCGCATTTTATCTCCTACGACCGCCGGCCCTCGCCGCGCGTGCGGTAGTCCGCCGGGATCTTGAAGAGGTCGGCCGGCGGCTCGCCGCGCTTGACGTTGGTCACGCGGTAGATGGTCTCGCCGGCGCGCGGGTCGCTCGTCTTCGCGTAGACGACGATGAAGAGCTCCGGCGAGAACCAGCGCTCGCTCGTGATCACGATCGGTCTTTCGTTGCCGATCTGCCCCGCCGGGATCGTGTGCGACGTCATCGTGCCCTCGGCCTTGATGCCGTCGAATGTCGCGTGTGCCGAGCGACTTCGTCTCGCCCTTGCCGCGCGGCAGCATGGGCAGCGTGAGCGGCGGCAGCGGTGGAGGCGGCATCGCGCCGTCGCCATCGCCGCGACCGATGCGCACCACCTCGACGCGGACGTCGTCGTCCTTGCCCGCTTCAACGGTGCGGTTGCGACGCACGACGACGCGGCCGGGCTGCACGTCGCACACGTGCCCGCGCCGGTCGGCGGCGTCGGGCGGTGTCGCACCGGCCGGCGGCACGGGGGGCACCGGAGGCTCGGGTGGCATCGGCGCGCGCGGGATGGGAATCGCCGTGCGCGTGCGCTCGTTCAGCACGATGCTGCGGCCCTCCATGGGATCGTAGATGTAGACGCCCGCACGGCCGCCGTCCTTGCGCTCCTGTCGCGTGCGGCCGGCGACGTCGCGCGCGAGGAGGCGTCGTCGACTTGCGCACGATGCGATTGCCGTCCGGCAGGACCTGGATCGACTCGGTGACGGCCTCGGCGGTGTAAGGGGCGTTCTTGACGATCTCGCGCGGATGCCCGAACTCGTTGGCGACGAATGCCTCCGAAGCGGACAACGCCGGCGAGCGGCGTCGAGGTCGGCGAGGAAGCGATCGTCGAGCGGGATGCGCTTGCAGCTCTTCCCTGATCTGCGCCCGGATCGTCGGGCGGGATCGGGCGGTGGCGATTGCGCGAGCGCCGCGGAGGCGATGGCACAGTGCGGCAAGGACAAGCGATCGGACGGAGCTTCATTCGGACATTCCCTTTGTGTCAGTAGACGAAGCGAACCGCGAGGACGGAGCCGTCGCGACGCACGAGCAGCTCGGTGTCGATGGCATCGGCGGCGCGCGCGGGATTGATGGGAAGGCCGAGCTGCGCGAGCGTCGTGCGCGGCAGGCGCGCAGGAACGACCAGCGCATCGCTCGCGCTCTCGATGTCGGCGATGGGAACCACGGGCATGAACTCGTCGCCGGACGCTTGCGCGACCACCGCGGCGTCCGGGACGACGGCTTCGGGCGGCAGCGAGCGCACGACCAACGACAGCACCGCGATCGATGCGGCCAGCGCGAGCGGCCAGGCGAGCCAGCGGTCGCCGCGGGCGGCGGCGCGGGTCGTGCGGCGCGCGCGGGCGATGGCGGCCGCGACGGCGCGATCGGTCGCAGTCGGCGGAAGCTCGTCGGCGACGGCGTCCTTCAGGGCCGCGAGGCGGCGGTCGAGTCGGGTCGTTGGACATGATCATCCTCGGGCGATGCCTGACGTTGTCGGCGGCGGCGCGAGCAGCGCGCGCGATGAGCGCGCGCGCGCGGAAGAGCCGCGAGCGCACGGTGTTGAGCTCGCAGCCGCAGATCGCGGCGGCTTCGGCATACGAGCGCTCGGCGAGCTCGACCAGCACGAGGACGTCGCGGTAGTGCGGCGGCAACGCGGCGATGGCCGCGCGCAGGCGATCGAGCGTCGCGCTGCCCGTCGAGCGCTTCGTCGTGCGGCGGGTCGGGCGCTTCGGCCAGGTCGAGCTCGTCGTCGCTCGGGCACGTAGCGGGCGTCGACGCCCGACGCGCCGGTGGACGAAGTTGCGCGCGATGCCGAGGAGCCACGGCAGGAGCGGTCCGCGCGCGGCATCGTAGTCGTCGGCGTGGCCGAGAAGGTGCACGAACACGTCCTGGGTCACGTCGGCCGCGACCGCCGCCGAGCCCGACCACAGCAGCGCGAAGCGGTAGACCGCACCGCGGTGCCGCTGGTACAGCGGCGTGAGCGCATCGGCATCGCCGCAGGCGACGCGGGCGGCGAGCGCGGCATCGCTTGCGGAAATCCGCTCGGAGAGTTCGACGGGCATGTCGCTTTCCGGTCGGGCAAGCAGCAGTCCTCGGCGTATATTCCCCCGGGCCGGGCAAAAAGTTCCCGCCGGCTCGCGAACGCCGCGCATCCGTTCGCGCCGGCTGGCTCCCGTTCGTCGCAGGCCGCTTTGCCGCGCACACGCAGGCAGCGAGGATGCGGCATCCTCTCCGACCGGAACCGTCCATGACCACCAAAACCGTCGATGCCCTGCCGCCGGCGGCCCCGAGCGGGCACCATCCGCTCGACCTGTTTCCCTGGTTTGCGCGCATCCCGCCGACCCCGCTCCGCAACTTCATCTACACGTTCATCTTCAACACGCTGCTCGCGCTCGTGTTCACGGCGCTCGCGGTACTGTTCTCGGAACGGATCGACCTCGGCCGCCAGCTGTTCGTGACCTTCGTGTTCGCGCAGTGCATCGGCTACGCGATCTACGTGCTGATGCTCCTGTTCCAGGCCCTGGTGTCCACCGGGTTCCGGCGCAGCGGCGCGGGAAGGTGGTTGTGCTACATGGTGATTCCTGTCATCGGCGTGTTCGTCGGGTACTGGATCGCCACCACGATCCTGGGCTTCCGCGATACGCGCGCCGAGATGTTCACGGTGCGGGGCATCTCGGCGATCTCGGCGATTGCCGTGCTGATCGCGAGCATCCTCATCGCAATCTTCGTCCCGCGCGAGCGCGCGACGCGGGCGCAGGCGCATGGCCGCCCGCGAAGAGGCGCGCGCGAATGCGGCGGAGAAGGAGGCGACGCTCGCGCGCATGCAGCTCCTCGAGGCGCAGGTCGAGCCGCACTTCCTCTACAACACGCTTGCGCACGTCGTGAGCCTCGTGGACACCGATCCGCCGGTCGCCAAGCGCATGCTGCATCGGCTGATCGAGCTCCTGCGCGCCACCGCCGCGTCGGCGCAGGCAACGGTGACGCTCGGACGCGAGCTCGATCTCGTGCGCGCGTATCTCGACCTCATCGCGATGCGCATGGGTCCGCGCCTTGCGTGGTCGATCGACGTGCCGGAGGACCTCGCGATGGCGGAAGTGCCGCCCATGCTGCTGCAGCCGGTGGTCGAGAACGCGATCAAGCATGGCCTCGAGCCCAAGATGGAAGGCGGCCGCGTCGACGTGCGCGCGCGCCGCGAGAACGGCGACGCTCGTGCTTCGCGTGATCGACACGGGACTCGGCGTCGCTGCCACGCGGCCGCTCCGATTCCACGGGGCTCGGGCTTGCCAACCTGCGCGCCCGGCTCGCCGCGACGTTCGACGGCGAGCGGCGTCGCTGCGCCTCGCCGATAACGCGCCGTCGGGCACGGAAGTCACGTCGGTGCTGCCGCTGCCATGAATGCGGCGCGCATGACGGCCGTGATCGCCGACGACGAGCCGCGGCTCGCCGAGTATCCTGCGCGATCGACTGGCGGCGCTGTGGCCGGAGCTCGTGATCGCGGGCATCGCGCACAACGGTCCGGAAGCGCAGGCGCTGATCGAGCGCGAAGCGCCGGACATCGCGTTCCTCGACATACGCATGCCGGGCCTGTCGGGCCTCGACGTCGCGCGCACCGCCGGGCGCGACGTGCGCATCGTGTTCGTCACCGCATTCGACGAGTACGCGGTGCAGGCGTTCAAGCACGCCGCCGTCGACTATCTGTTGAAGCCAGTAGCGGACGACCGTCTCGCCGAGACCGTCGCACGACTCAAGGCGCAGCGCGAACGCGCCCGGCGAACACAAGCGTGAGGGAAGTGCTGGCCGCGATCGCGACGCTCCGTCACGATGCGCCCGAGCGCCTCGCATGGATACGCGCGTCGCGCGGCGCGCAGGTGATGCTGATCGACGTCGACGACGTCTGCTACTTCCAGGCCAACGACAAGTACACGAGCGTGTTCACGGCCGACGGCGAGTCGCTGATCCGGACGCCGCTGCGCGAGCTTGCGGCGCAGCTCGACGCGCGGCATTTCTGGCAGGTCCATCGCGGCACGATCGTGAACGTTCGGCACGTCGCCGACGACGACGCGCGACCTCGCCGGCCGCGTCACGCTGCACATGAAGTCGCGGCCGGAAGTGGTGACGGTGTCGCGCGCCTACGCGCACCTGTTCAAGCAGATGTAACGCGTCGCAGCGGGTGGCACAATGGCGTCATGCGCAGCGACGACCATGCCCATGACCACGGCGCTCACGGACACGGACACGGGCACGATCACGCGCCGCCGCGGCACGCAGGGCGGCGCCCGCCGCGCACTGATCGTCGCGCTGGCCCTCACCGGCGGCTTCGCGGTCGTCGAAGGCATCGGCGGCTGGATGGCCGGATCGCTTGCGCTGCTCTCTGACGCGGGCCACATGATCACGGACGCCGCGGCGCTCGGTCTCGCGCTCTTCGCCGATGCGGTCGCCCGCCGGCCGGCGTCGAGCCGTGCGTCGTATGGCTACGGACGCGCCGAGGTGCTGGCTGCGTTCGTCAACGCGATCGCGATGCTCGCCGTGGTCGCGCTGATCGGCATCGAGGCGATCCGCCGCCTGCTCGATCCGTCGCCCGTCGCGGGCGGTGCCGTGACGACCATCGCGGCCGTCGGCCTCGCCGTGAACCTCGTCGCCGCGTGGGTGCTGTCGCGCGCGGGCGGATCCTCGTTCAACACGCGCGGCGCACTGCTGCACGTGATGGGCGATCTGCTCGGCTCGCTCGCGGCGCTCGTGGCCGGCGGCGTGATCATGGCCACCGGCTGGATGCCGATCGACCCGATCCTGTCGCTCGCAGTCGCGCTGCTGATCCTTCGCTCGACGTGGCAGCTCCTGAAGCAATCGACCGGCGTGCTGATGGAGAGCGTGCCGCGACATCTCGACTTCGATGCGATCGGCCGCTCGCTCGCGGCGCTGCCCGGCGTGTCGGACGTGCACGACCTCCACATCTGGAACATGTCGACGCGAGGAGGTGGCGCTTTCCGCGCATCTCTCGATCGCGCGCGGCGACGACTGGCCGGCGCTGCTCGCGCAGGCGCGGCGCATGCTCGCGAGCGACTACAGCATCCGGCACGCGACGCTGCAGCCCACGTGGCCGGTGACGAATGCGACGGGCGACCGCCGCGTCATCCCCGGCTGCGAAGCATCGCTGCCGTGAACCGCGCTCACAGCCACTTGAGCTTCTTGAAGTGGAAGTAGAGGTAGACGTCGATGATCGACCATCACGGTGATCGCGAGCGGGTAACCGAAGGTCCACTTGAGCTCGGGCATGATCTCGAAGTTCATCCCGTAGATGCCGGCCACCATCGTCGGCACGGCGATGATCGCGGCCCACGCGGCGAGCGTCTTGGTGACCTGGCTCTCGGCGAGCGAGATCATGCCGAGGTTCACCTGGATCGCGGTGGTCAGCATTTCGCGGATGCCTTCGATCGACGCGTGGATGCGGTGCAGGTGATCGTAGATGTCGCGGAAATATTCGTTCATGCCGGCGCAGATCTGCGGCACCCGGCCGCCGTAGAGGCGGCCCGTGGCCTCCATCAGCGGATCGACCGCGTGCTTGAGCGTCATGAGCTTCTGCTTCAACGCGTAGAGCGCCTGGATGTTGCTGCGCGCGGCGTTCTGCTCGAAGATCTGCTCCTCGATCTTCTCGAGCTCCGTCTCGAGCGCGTCGAGCACGGGGAAGTAGCGGTCCACCACGTTGTCCATCACCGCGTAGAACACGTAGCCGGCGCCGTTCTTCAAGAGATCGGGCTCGCGCTCGGTGCGCGCGCGCACGGCCGCAAACCCGAGGTGCGTGCGGTGGCGGACGGTGAGCACGTAATTCGGGCCGACGAAGAGTCGACCTCGCCGGTGACGAGCTCGTCGCCGCCGTCGGCCGCCTGCTCGCGCTCGATCGTGTGCAGGACGGCGAACAGCGAGTCGCCGTACTCCTCGATCTTGGGGCGCTGGTGGCCGTGGCGCGCGTCCTCGACGGCGAGCTCGTGCAGGCCGAACTCCTGCGCCATCTCGTCGAGCTCCTCGAGCGACGGCTCGAACAGCGCGACCCAGACGAAGCAGTCGCGCTGGCTCACGTACTCGCTGATGTCCTCTCGGGGGATGTCGGCGAGCTTGCGGCCATCCTGGTAGGCAACGCAGCTGATCAGCATGCGCGCCGCCGGGCCGCCCCAAGGCGCACATTGCGCGCCCCTGGGGGGCAGCGAACGAAGTGAGCGTGGGGGTTCACCATGGCGCGCATGATAGCCGCGCGGACGGTCCGTCGAAATAGGGACGTACCCCATTACAACGCTGTAATGGGGTACGTCCCTATTACGGGCTATACTCCAAATGACCCACGGTCATTTGATTGGTCCGCCTTGCCTCCGTCCGCTGCTGCGCCTGCGGCGCGCGTTTCCTTGCCCGCACGCGAGATCGTGCTGCTGCTCACCCTCGCGGGCATCCAGTTCACGAACATCCTGGACTTCATGATCCTGATGCCGCTCGCGCCCCAGCTCATGCGGCTGTTCGACATCGACCCGCAGCATTTCGGCCTGCTCGTCTCGGCGTATACCTTCGCAGCGGCGGCAGCGGATTCGTCGCGGCGTTCTGGATCGACCGCTTCGGGCGCAAGCGCGCGCTGCTCGCGATGTACGCAGGCTTCATCGTGGCGACCGCGCTGTGCGGGGTCGCGCCGTCGTACGAGCTGCTGCTCGCCGCGCGCGTCGTCGCGGGAATCTTCGGCGGCGTGATCGGCGCCGTCGTGTTCACCATCATCGCCGACGTCGTTCCGTACGCGCGCCGCGCGCGCGGCACGGCGTTCGTGTCCGCGGCATTTTCGCTCGCTGCCGTGATGGGCGTTCCCGTGGGCCTTTGGTTTGCGGCGCATTACTCGTGGCGCGCGCCGTTCCTCGCGCTGGCGCTTCTCGCGACCGTCGGGTGGATCGCCGCGTGGCGCATCGTCCCCTCCCTCGACGCGCACGTCGACGCGAGCGAGCGGCGCAAGCCCCTCGCGCAGCTGCGGGCGGTCTTCGGCGTGCCGAATCACCTGCGGGCGTTCGCCTTCATGATCGTGCTCATGACGAGCGTGTTCATGGTCGTGCCCTTCATCGCCGCGTACAACGTCGCCAACGTAGGCCTGCTCGAGACGGAGCTGCCCTACATCTACTTCGCCGGCGGCCTCGCGACGCTGTTCACGGCGCCGCTGATCGGCTCGCTCGCCGACCGGTACGGCAAGAAGCGCCTGTTCACCATCCTCGCGTTCATCTCGATCGTGCCCCTGGTCGTGATGACGCACCTGCCGCCATTGCCGCTCGCGGGGGCGGTCGCTGCGAGCGTGCTCTTCTTCGTCTTCGTCCCGGGGCGCTTCGGGCCCGCGATGGCGCTCATCACGGGCAGCGTCGCGCCGCGGCTTCGCGGCAGCTTCATGAGCTTCAACGGCGCCGTGCAGCAGCTCGGCGCGGGCGCCGCGTCGCTGGCCGCGGGGCTGATCGTCGGGCGCGATGCCGGCGGTGCGCTCACGCGATTCGACTGGGCCGGCTGGTGCGCCGTGGCCGCGACGCTGGCGGCGATCGTCCTCGCGCTGCGCATCCGCATCGTTCCCGACGGCAGCGGGGCACGGGAGTAAGATTGCGCGCCATGATCGTCCCGTCGCTCCTCGACACGGACCTGTACAAGTTCACGATGATGCAGGTCGTGCAGCATCACTTCGCCGAGGCGGAGGTCGAGTACCGCTTCAAGTGCCGCAATGCGGACATCGACCTCTCGCCGTTCATCGGCGAGATCGAAAACGAGATCCGTGCGCTGTGCGACCTGCGCTTCACGCCCGACGAGCTCGACTATCTGCGCCGGTGGCGGTTCTTCAAGAGCGACTTCGTCGACCTGCTCGGCCTCTTCCACCTCGCAGCAGCGCTTCGTCAGCGTCACGCCGCGGAAGGACTCGCCGCGCGAGATCGACATCACCATCAAGGGGCCGTGGCTTCACACGATCCTCTTCGAGGTGCCGGTGCTCGCCATCGTGTCCGAGGTGTACTACCGCAATACCGTCCCGACGCCCGATTTCGAGGAAGGACGCCGGCGCCTCGCGGCGAAGATCGAGCGCGCGAACGCGATCGACTCGTCCGACTTCCGCATCGCCGACTACGGAACGCGCCGGCGGTTCTCGCGCGAATGGCACGCCGAGGTGCTGCGCACGCTGAAGCGCGACATGGGCACGCATTTCGTCGGCACGAGCAACGTGCGCTTCGCGATGGAGCAGGGACTCACACCGCTTGGGCACGATGGCCCACGAGTATCTCCAGGCGTGCCAGGCGGTGGGGCCGCGGCTGCGCGACTCGCAGTCGTTCGCGTTCAACATGTGGGCGCGCGAGTACCGCGGCGACCTCGGGATCGCGCTGTCCGACGTGGTGGGGCTCGATGCCTTCCTGCGCGACTTCGACCTCTTCTTCTGCAAGCTGTTCGACGGCGTGCGCCACGACTCCGGCGACCCGTTCGAGTGGGGCGACAAGCTCATCGCGCACTACCAGCGGATGCGCATCGACCCGCGCACCAAGACGATGGTGTTCAGCGACAGCCTCGACATCCCGCTCGCCATCCGCCTGTACGAATACTTCAAGGGCCGCGCGCAGACGTCGTTCGGCATCGGCACCAACCTCACCAACGATCTCGGGTACGAGCCGATGCAGATCGTGATCAAGATGACGCGCTGTAATGGACAGCCTGTCGCCAAGATCAGCGATGCGCCTTCGAAGACCATGGACTACGACCCGTCGTACGTGCAGTACCTGCGCGAGGTGTTCCAGGTGCCGGAGCCGGCGGTCGCCAGGCCCGCGTAGCCGGCCGTGCGCACAACGCGCGCGGCGTGTAGCATTCGGCCATGTCTTCGTCACCGCCCGTCAAGCAGGCGCCGTCCCCGCCGGCTGGGGTAAGCGCCCATCACTCCAAGGCACCCGACCGCCGCCTGCGGCTCGAGGACATCCTCAAGTTCATGGTGATGGACGGGCTGGTCGCAGCGCCCGACGCCGAGCATCTCGGTCGGTCGCGCACCAAGCAGTTCGAGCATCCGCTCGAGCTCATCGCCGCGCAGAAGTGGAAGTCGGCCAAGCCGCCGAACAGGCTCATGACGATGGACTGGCTCGTCGAGTGGCTCGCCGGGCGGTTGAAGGTGCCGTACTACCACATCGATCCCTTGAAGATCGACCTGTCGGCCGTCACGCAGACGATGTCGAATGCCTACGCCGAGCGCTTTCGCGTGCTCCCGGTGGCGGTCGACCGGTTGACCGTGACGGTGGCCACGAGCGAGCCGTTCGTTCGCGCATGGGCCGACGACCTGCAGGAGATGATCAAGCGGGAGGTGAAGTTCGTCTTCAGCAACCCGCAGGACATCAGGCGGTACATGGGCGAGTTCTTCAACCTCGCCCGTTCGATGAAGCGCGCGCAGGAGTCGTCCAAGGGCGACGTCACGCTGCGCAACTTCGAGCAGCTGGTCGAGCTCGGGCGCCACGGCAATCTCGACGCCAACGACACGCACGTCGTCCACATCGTCGATTGGCTGTGGCAGTACGCGTTCGAGCAGCGGGCCTCCGACATCCACGTCGAGCCGCGGCGCGACGTCGGCCTCGTGCGCTTTCGCATCGACGGCGTCCTGCACCAGGTCTATGCGATCCCGCAGCCGGTGCTGATCGCGATGACGTCACGCATCAAGCTGCTCGCGCGCATGGAGATCGTCGAGAAGCGCCGTCCGCAGGACGGGCGCATCAAGACGCTCTCGCCGGAAGGCGACGAGGTCGAGCTGCGCATCTCGACGATGCCCACGGCGTTCGGCGAGAAGCTCGTCATGCGCATCTTCACGCCCGAAGTGCTGGTGCGCGATTACGCCGACCTGGGCTTCACGCAGGACGACCGCGAGCGCTGGGATCACATGATCAAGCAGCCGAACGGGATCATCCTGGTCACCGGACCGACCGGTTCGGGCAAGACGACGACGCTGTACTCGTCGATGAAGGCGCTGGCAACGCCCGAGGTCAACGTCTGCACGATCGAGGACCCGATCGAGATGATCGAGCCCCTGTTCAACCAGATGCAGGTGCAGCCGGTGATCGGCGTCGACTTCGCGAGCGGCGTGCGCACGCTCATGCGGCAGGATCCCGACATCATCATGGTGGGCGAGATACGCGATGCCGATACCGCGGACATGGCGGTGCAGGCCGCGCTGACCGGCCACCTCGTCCTGTCGAGCCTGCACACCAACGACGCGCCGACGGCGGTCACGCGTTTGCTCGACCTCAAGGTGCCCGCCGTATCTCCTGTCGTCGACGCTGCTCGGGGTCATGGCGCAGCGGCTCGTGAGAACGCTGTGCCCGCATTGCAAGAAGCCATCGGACCCTCCGGACGAGGAATCATGGCGGCTCATGACCGCGCCGTGGCGCGCCGACCGGCCGGAGCACGCGATGGCCGCCGAAGGCTGCCTCGAGTGCCGGATGACGGGCTATTACGGGCGCATCGGTCTCTACGAGATCATGACGCTGACGCCGGCGCTGCGCAGGCTGATCACGCACGACGCGAGCGATCGTGCCTTGCGCGACCAGGCCTACAAGGACGGGATGAAGCCGTTGCGCGTCTCGGGCGCGATGAAGGTCGCGTCCGGCACCACCACGCCCGAAGAAGTGATGAAAGTCGCGCCGCTGGCGTGATCCAATTCGCGTGGCGGCGCGGCCGCTACGCCGGCACGAACTTGAGCGCCACCCCGTTGTTGCAATAGCGCTTGCCCGTGGGCTTGGGCCCGTCGTCGAACACGTGCCCCTGGTGACCCTCGCAGCGCCGGCAGTGATATTCGGTGCGCGGCGCGATGATCTTGTAGTCGACCTTGGTCGCGACGGCGCCGGCGATCGGCTCGTAGAAGCTCGGCCAGCCCGTGCCGCTCTCGAACTTGGTGGCCGACGTGAACAGGGGCAACGCGCAAGCCGCACACACGAACGTGCCCTTGCGCTTCTCCTGGTTGAGCGGGCTCGAGCCGGGACGCTCCGTGCCCTCCTCGCGCAGCACGTAGAACTGCTCCGGCGTCAACACCTTGCGCCACTCCTCGGCAGTCTTCACGACACGGTCGGCGGTCGCGGATTGCGACCAGGCGGGAAGGGCGGCGGCGGCAGCTGCGGCGCCGCACGTGCGAGCGAGGAAGTTTCGGCGGTTCATGGGTCTTTCGATGGATCGTGGGTCGTGCGCATCGGTCGGGTGACGTAGGGTAAACCTTACGCCGCCCTCCCGGAAGCCCGTGGCAGTCAACCCTACATGCATTTCGGCGGGGGACGACCCATGCCCTGCGCGCGATGCCTACAGCACGCGGCAGCGCCGAACACTACAGTGGACGTGTCACAGGCGCTACCAATCGCCTGAACTTCCATCGGAGGCTCCATGAAGATTCGTCATGCACTTATGTCGCTCGGCGTCGCGTCGGCTCTCGCCGCGGCCCCTGCGTTCGCTCAAACCGCAATCGTGGTCGATCCTTCGGTCCGCGTGGATCCGAACGCCCCGGTCGTGATCGTCACGCCCGACAACGCGTACGTCGTGACGCCGGATAACTCGATGTCCGGCATGCACTACGAGCAGGACCGCTTCGGCCATCGGATCCTGGTGGATGACGGCTACAGTGCGACGCCGCCGGCGCCCCGCAGCATCTTCGACTCGTCCGTGGACCGCGTCACGGGCACCGTGACGTCGCCTGGCTACATGGGTCCGCGCGACACGACGGGCCAATGACCAGACACTGCATCCAATGAAAACGCCGGGCGATGCCCGGCGTTTTTTTGGCCTGCTGTTTGCGAACGTCTCAGGAACTCGTCTTGCCGTTCTTGTTCGCACTCGACTTCGTCGACTTCGTGATCGACTGCGCCATCTGCAGGTGCTCCTCCAGCGTCGGCAGCGTCGTCGACGCGAACTGCTTGATCTCGGAGTCCTTCGCGGACTTCGCGGCGGAGCGGAAGAGGCTCGTGTCCTTCTTGTGATCCGACGTCATGTGGCTCATGTACTCGCGGTCGAACTGCGCGCCGCTGAGCTTCGCCAGGCGATCGCGCTCCCGCTTCTCGGCTGCCGGCACGTCCGTCGGAAGCGTCACGTTCTTGCTCGAGGCGATCTGCTTCAGCTGGTCGTTGGCCTTGCCGTGATCGGCAACCATGCGCTCGGCGAACTGCTTGACCTGGGGATCGCTCGCGCGTTGCGACGCGAGCTGGCCGAGGTCGACTTCGGCCATGCCGCCCTGGGCCGCCTTCATGAGGAAATTGCGGTCCGATGACGACAGGCTCGAGGAGGTCGCGGTCTTCGACATGCTGCCGGTGTTGCCCGGCGCATTCGTTCCCGCGGCGCTCGGCGCGTTCGAGCCGGTGCGAGGCGCCGGAGTCGCAGGTCCGGCAGTCGTCGACGGTGTCCCGGAAGGATTTGCCGGCGACGTCGATTGTGCGCCGGTGTGCATGGCGATCGCCAGCGCGACCGATCCGGCGAGCCATGACAGCGAATGTCGTGTGTTCATCATGTCGTACTCCGTGATTTTGTCGCGACGCCGTGCCGCGATGCCCGCAACGCATCGAGCATGTTCCATACCACGACGGCTGCGAAGCGTGCAGGCGCATCGCACGTTGCAGTCCGGCAACAATTACCGGTTATTTCTTTTTGCGCGGCTCAGTTTTTCGAGCGGCGCGGTCAACGATGCATTGAGCGCCGTCGCGAGCGCGGCCTCGCCATTGACGAGATCCGCCCAGCGTATTTCAAGTCCCTTGCGCCGCCCCTTGCGCGCGAGCACGAAACCTTCGGGCGCCAACGTGAGCGTGTAGGCGTCGTCGCCGATCGCGATCTCGCGCTTGAGCTGTCCTTCGAGCTTGGTCGTCATGCGGTTCTCCTTCCCCGACGCCAAGCAAAGATCGTGACCGCGACGCGCGGTGTCGCCGCCACCACTGGTGCAAGCCCTTGCGCGCACGACGGCTCATTGCACGTTTGCGCAACCCGGAGAGCGTGCGTGGTTTGCAAAAGTTGCCGGAGTCGCGAGTAGCTATTTCGGAATGCGTGCGCGCGCCGCATCGAGAAACCCGTTGAAGCATATGTCCAATGCAGGTTGGTACGGACGTTGCGTATCGGTCGCCGGAGGATCGAGCCGACATGACGGAGGATCGCACGCGTTCTTGGAAGCGCACGGCCGGGGCCACCATCGCAGTGGCGCTCGTCGCGTCGCATGTCGCGTTCGCCGCCGACAAGCCTGCCGCATCCGACTGGACGCTCGCGTCGAAGGATTACGCGGGCTGGCGGTTCGCCGACATCGGTGACATCACGGCCACGAACGTCGCCAATCTCAAGGTCGCATTCACGTTCTCGACGGGGCTTGTGCGCGGCCACGAGGCGGCGCCGATCGTCGCGAACGACACGATGTACATCGTAACGCCGTATCCGAACATCGTGTACGCGCTCGATCTCACGAAGCCGGGGGCGCCGGTGAAGTGGCAATTCGAGCCGAAGCCGCTCGCTGCCGCGCAGGGTGTCGCGTGCTGCGACGTCGTCAACCGCGGCGCTGCGTACGCGGACGGCCGCATCTACTTCAACACGCTCGACAACCAGACGATCGCGTTGAGCGCGGACACCGGCAAGGAGCTGTGGCGCGCGCGCCTCGGCGACATCAGGAACGGCGAGACGATGACGATGGCGCCGCTCGTGGTCGGCAACCATGTGCTGGTGGGCAACAGCGGCGGCGAGTTCGGCGTGCGCGGCTGGTTGACGGCGCTCGATGCGGGCAACGGCAAGCAGGTGTGGCGCGCGTACAGCACCGGCCCCGACCGCGACGTGCTGATCGGCCCGCGCTACAAGCCGTTCTACGAAAAGGAGAAGGGCAAGGACTTGGGCGTCACGTCGTGGCCGGGCGAGGCGTGGAAGCTCGGCGGCGGCAACGTGTGGGGGTTCCTGAGCTACGACGCCGAGACGGGCCTCGTGTACTACGGCACCGCGAATCCAGGGCCGTGGAACCCGGACCAGCGCCCCGGCGCCAATCACTTCACGTCCGGCATCTTCGCGCGCGACGTGAAGACCGGCGAAGCGGTGTGGTTCTACCAGCTGAGCCCGCACGACCTGCACGATTACGACGGCGTCAACGAGAACCTGCTGATCGACCTTCCCATCGGCGGCGCGACGCGCAAGACCCTCGTGCACCCGGACCGCAACGGCTACGTGTACGTGATGGACCGCACGAGCGGCGAAGTGCTGTCGGCCACGCCGTTCGTGCATGTGACGACGTCGACCGGCGTCGACCTGCGCTCGGGACGGCTGGTCTACAACCCGGAGAAAGACCCGAAGCCGAACGTCGCCGTTCACGACATCTGTCCCGCGTCGCCCGGCGGCAAGGACTGGCAGCCCTCGGCGTATTCGCCGCGCACGAAGCTCGTGTACATCCCGCACCAGAACGTTTGCCAGGATGCCGAGATGACGCAGGCGAGCTACATCGCGGGCACGCCATACGTCGGTGCGATCGTGAAGATGAAACCGGGACCGGGCGGACACCGTGGCACGTTCACCGCGTGGGATCCGGTCTCTGCGAAGAAGGTGTGGAGCCTCGACGAAGATTTTCCGGTGTGGAGCGGCGCGCTCGTGACCGCCGGCGACCTCGTCTTCTACGGCACGATGGACGGGTGGTTCAAGGCGGTCGACGCGCGCAGCGGCAAACTTCTGTGGCAGCACAAGACAGGTTCCGGAATCATCGGCCAGCCCATCTCCTATCGCGGGCCCGACGGCAAGCAGTACGTGGCCGTGCTGTCGGGCGTGGGTGGGTGGGCGGGCGCCGTGGTGTCCGCCGACCTCGACGTGCGCGACAAGACGGCGGCGACGGGGTTCGCCAACCTGCTGCCCGATCTCAAGCAACGCACGACGCGCGGAGGGACGCTGTATGTCTTCAGCCTTCCGTAACGCCGTGCTGGTGGCGGCACTCGGCTTCGCCGCGGCGACCGGCGCGCGCGAGCTCCGCGTGTGCGCCGACCCCGACAACCTGCCATTCTCGAGCGAGGACGGCAGCGGGTTCGAGAACCGCATCGCCAGCCTGGTCGCCGCGCATCTGCACGCGGACCTGCGTTACTTCTGGCTGCCCGATCGCCGCGGCTTCCTGCGCAAGACGTTGAACGCGCACGCTTGCGATCTCGTGATGGGATTGCCGGCGGAGTCCGAACGTGCGCTGACCACGCCTGCGTATTACCGTGGCACGTACGTCTTCGTGTACCGCGGCGAGCGCACCGCGCGCCTACAGTCGCTCGACGACCCGCGCCTGCGCACGCTTCGCATCGGCGTCGCGCTCGTCGGCAACGATCTCGCCGCCACGCCGCCCGCGCTGGCGCTTGCGCAGCGCGGCATCGTGGCCAACGTGACCGGCTTCCCCATGTTTGCGGCGCAGTCGATCGGCCAGCGCATGACCGACGCCGTTCGCGAGGGCGCGATCGACGTCGCCGTGCTGTGGGGGCCGCAGGCCGGGTATTACGCGCGCCGCGGCGCGCCGGAGCTGACGGTGACGCCGATCGCCGCGAACGAAGGCGTCGCGTCGGCCTTCGACATCGCGATGGGCGTGCGTCGCGACGACGTGTCGCTGCGCGACGAGGTGACGGCGGCGCTGTCGGCACTGAAGCCGCAGATCGACGCGGTGCTCGACTCGTATGCGGTCGCGAGGATCGCGCCATGAGAGCCCTCGTGCTCGTCGCCTTGGCCTTCCTGCTCGCCGCCTGCGAGCGCGAGCAGCGCACCCTCGTGCAGCCGCCGAAGACCGCGGAGACCGTCAAGACGGTGCGCATGAACGACCTCGTGAGCGGCGAGCGCACGTCCGTGGGCAATGCGTACGAGCGCAACGCGCAAGGGCTCGCCGACGGCAAGCGCCTCTTCGACTGGTTCAACTGCTCGGGTTGCCATGCGCAGGGAGGCGGGGACAAGGGACCGCCCCTCATGGACGACAAGTGGCTCTACGGCAGCGAGCCCGAGAACATCGTGGCGTCGATCCTCGAGGGGCGGCCCAACGGCATGCCTGCGTTCGGCAGCCGCGTCAACGAAGCGCAGGCATGGCAGCTGGCGGCGTACGTACGCTCGATGGCGGGACTCGTTCCCGGCGACGCCGCCACCAGTCGCAACGACGCGATGACCGGAGGCCCGGCCGAGAACCGCATGGACCCGCAGCGGCCGACGACGGCGAGGATGCCGGACCAATGACGGCGCTGCCGCACCTTGCCGGCAATCCCATGCAGGACGCGCTGAGCGCGACCGGCATCCAGGCCGCGCACGTCGAGAACCTGTGGTGGCTCATGTTCTGGGTGTGCACTGCGGTGTTCGTCGCGGTAATGATCGCGCTCCTCGCATCGGTGGCGCGTGCGCGTCGCGCCGAGCAGCGGGACGAATCGCGCGTGTCGGCGCAAGGCGAGCGCCGGCTCACGCGGTGGGTCGCCGGCGCGCTCGCGGTCTCCGCGGTCCTGCTCGGCGTGCTGTTCTTCGCGAGCATCTTCACCGATCGCGCGCTCGCGCAGCTGCCGCTCGAGGATGCGCTGCACATCGAGGTGACCGGATACCAGTGGTGGTGGGAGGCCACGTACGACGACCCCACGCCGTCGAACGTGTTCACCACGGCGAACGAGCTGCACATCCCGGTCGGCCGCCCGGTGATGATGACGCTGCGCGCCAGCGACGTCATTCACAGCCTGTGGATTCCGAATCTCGCCGGCAAGAAGGACCTCATCCCGGGCCGCACCAACACGCTAGCGCTGCGCGCGGACGCGCCGGGCGTCTATCGCGCGCAGTGCGCCGAGTTCTGCGGCTGGCAGCACGCGAACATGGCGCTGTTCGTCGTCGCGGAGAGCCCTGCGGATTTCGCGAGGTGGCTCGACGCGCAGCGAAAGCCGGCCGCGGAGCCGACGACCGACGCGATGAGACACGGCCGCGACGTGTTCGAGAAAGGCACGTGCGCGATGTGCCATGCGATCAAGGGAACCAGTGCCAACGCGGCACGCGCGCCCGACCTCACGCACGTCGCGAGCCGGCGCTCGCTCGGCGCGGGCGTCATCCCGAACACCGCGGCGCACCGCGCCGCGTGGGTCGGCAATGCTCAGGCGATCAAGCCGGGGACCAACATGCCGCCGCAACCGTTGCCGGCCGCCGACTTCGACGCGCTGCTGGCGTATCTCGGGTCGTTGCAGTGACGGCCGGCGCGACCGTAGCGGGCGGCATCGGGCGCTCGTCCACTTCGCCGCCGGCCGGTGCGTGGGCGGAGCGCGAAGGCGTTTTCGGCGCGCTCGCCACGGTCGATCACAAGCGGGTCGGCAGGCGCTTCATCGTCACCGCCTTCGGCTTCTTCGCGTGCGCGGGCATCCTGGCGGCGCTCATGCGCCTGCAGCTCGCGTTTCCCGAGCAGACGCTCCTGTCGGCGGACAAGTACAACCAGATATTCACGACGCACGGCACCGCGATGATGTTCCTCTTCGCGGTGCCCATGGGGCAGGCCGTCGCCATCTACCTCGTGCCGCTGATGATCGGCGCGCGCAACATCGCGTTTCCGCGGATGGTCGCCTACGCGTACTGGGTGTACCTCATCGGCGGCGTGATGCTGTTCGTCGCGCTCATCCTCGACATCGGTCCGGACGCCGGATGGTTCTCGTACACGCCGCTCGCCGGACCGCAATACGGGATCGGCAAGCGCAGCGATTTCTGGGCGCAGCTCATCACGTTCACCGAGCTGTCGGGCTTGATGGTCGCGGTTGCGCTGATCACGACGATCCTCAAGTTCCGGGCGCCCGGCATGTCGCTCGACAGGATCCCGCTCTTCGTATGGGCCATGCTCGGCACCAACTTCATGATCGTGTTCGGCATGCCCGCCGTGATGGTGAGCAGCACGGCGCTGATCATGGACCGCCTCGTCGGCACGCACTTCTTCAATCCGGCCGCCGGCGGCGATTCGCTCCTGTGGCAGCACCTGTTCTGGTTCTTCGGCCACCCGGAGGTGTACTTCATCTTCATGCCGGGGCTTGGCGTCGTCTCGGCGATCGTCGCCGCGTTCAGCCGCCGGCCGGTGTTCGCGTACCCCGCGATGGTGCTCTCGTTGAACGCCACCGCATTCCTTGCGTTCGGGCTGTGGGTCCATCACATGTTCGCGACGTCCATCCCCGAGCTCGGCAAGAGCTTCTTCACCGCCGCGAGCATGGTGATCGCCATCCCGACCGCCATCCAGATCTTCTGCTGGATCGCCACGATCGCGACCGGTCGCATCGTGCTGCGCACGCCGATGCTCTACATCCTCGGCTTCTTCTTCATCCTGGTGCTCGGCGGGCTGACCGGCGTGATGCTCGCCTCCGTGCCGCTCGACCTGCAGATCCACGACACGTACTTCGTGGTCGCGCACCTGCACTACGTGCTGATCGGCGGGATGGTGTTCCCGATCTTCGGCGGTTTCTTCTACTGGTTTCCGAAGTTCGCCGGCAGGATGCTCGACGAAGCGCTCGGCAAGGTCACGTTCTGGCTCATGTTCGTCGGGTTCAACGTGACGTTCTTCCCCATGCACGTGCTCGGGCTCGCCGGCATGCCGCGGCGGGTGTACACCTACCCGGCGGACATGGGGTGGGGGCCGCTCAACCTCACCGCGACGATCGGCGCGGCGGTGCTTGCCGCCGGCGTTGCGCTCTTCGTCTTCAACGTCGTGCGCTCGCTTATGCGCGGCGAGCAGGCGCCCGACGACCCGTGGCAAGCGGACACGCTCGAATGGGCGACGTCGTCGCCGCCCGGTCCGGGAAACTTCGCCGAGCCTCCCGTGGTGGGTTCGCGCGAGCCGCTGTGGTCGCCGCACGGGATCGTGGGCCGCGTGCGCGGATTGTCCGTCGAGGTGCCGGAAGTGCTGGTGACGACGGCCATCGACGCGAGGCCGGACAGCCGCAACGCGATGCCCGGGCCCTCCTTGATGCCGCCGATCGCCGCGGTGCTGACGTCGGTGATGCTGATCTCGTCGATCTTCACGCCGTGGGCCGTCGTGTGGGGCACGATCCCCGTCGTGATCGCGCTGACCATCTGGTTCTGGCCCACGAAGCGCGAGACGGAGCAGCACATCAAGCTGGAGAAGCCGCCATGAGGGCGCCCGAGCTTGCGGTGGATGCACCGCCCATGCAAAGCGGCGATGTCGACGCGAAGACGCTGCCGAGCTTCGTCTACGGCCACCGCAGCACGATGTGGTGGGGCACCGTCGGCGTGGCGGCGATCGAGGGCACGGTGTTCGCGCTCGCGATCATGGTCTACTTCTACGTGCGTACGCGCGTCACCGTGTGGCCGCCCGAGGCGCCGCCGCCCGACATGCTGTGGGGCACCGTCAATACCGTGGTGCTGCTGCTGAGCCTCATCCCGAACCATTTCACCAAGAAGGCGGCGGAGCGCCGCGACCTTCACGCCGTGCGTGTCGGCATGGTCGTCTGCATCGCGTTCGCGTTCGTCTTCCTCTTCGTGCGCGCGCTCGAGTTCATGATGCTCAACGTTCGCTGGGACACCAACGCCTACGGCTCCGCGGTGTGGTTCCTGCTCGGCCTGCACACGACGCACCTCCTGACCGACTGGTTCGACACCGTGGTGCTCGCGGTCCTCATGTTCACGGGGCCGATCGAGGGTCGCCGGTTCGTCGACGTGAGCGAGAACGCGATGTACTGGAATTTCGTCGTCGCGGCGTGGCTGCCCATCTACGCCGTGATCTACCTGGCGCCGCGACTGCTGTGAGCGGCCGCGAGACATCGATGATGTACTGGTCCGGCATCGTCGGCGCGCCGCTCGTGTTCCTCACGGCGCTTTCCGCGGGCTACGCGCTGGTGCCGTGGGCGTGCCGCTCGCAGCACCATGGCGTCCTCGACGCCGTGTGCATCGTGGCGCTCGTGCTCACGCTTGGCACGACGATCTGGGCGGCGCTCGGGTGGCGGCGTGCGCATGCCGCTGCCGCGTCGCCGTTCGCCGCACGCGAGGAGTTCCTGGCGCAGCTTGCGGTGGCATCCGGTCTGCTCTCTTCCATCGCCGTGATGGCGCAATGGGCGACGCGTCTCGCCGTCTCGCCGTGCGTCGCCTGATCGTCGGGTTCTGTCGGCGCAGCGCCGGCGCTGGCGCACGCCCACGACGTCGAGACGGGCGGCGGCATCGAGCCATGGGTCGTGGCATGCCTTGCCCTCTCGGCGATCCTGTACGTCGCCGGATTGCGCAACCTGTGGCGTCGCGCAGGGTTGGCACGCGGGGTGGGATGGGCACAGGCCGGCATGTATGCCGCGGGATGGCTGACGCTCGTGGCCGCGCTGTCCGGACCGATCGAGCATTGGTCGGGGGCGTCGTTTGCCGCCCACATGCTGCAGCACGAGCTCATGATGGTGGTCGCGGCGCCGGCGCTTGCGGCGAGCGCGCCGCTCGGCGTGTTCGCGTGGGCATTGCCCGTGTCCTGGCGCCGCTCGTTGCGCGCCTTGACGAATACGGCGTGGCTGCGCGCTTCCTGGCGCGTGCTCACGTCGCCGTTGTGGGCGACGACGCTGTCGATCGCGGTGCTGTGGCTTTGGCACGTGCCGCGATTGTTCGACCTCGCCACGTCCGATCGCGGATGGCACGCCGCGCAGCATGCGAGCTTCTTCGTCAGCGCGCTCGCCTTCTGGTGGGCGATGCGCGCGACGCGTTCGGGGATCGGCACCGTGGGACCGACGGTGCTCGGCCTGTTCGTCGCCATGATCGTCACCGGCGCGCTCGGCGGATTGCTCGCCTTCGCCGACACGGCTTGGTACGCCGCCTACGCGGCAACGTCGCCGCCCTTCGGCTGGACGCGCGTCGAAGACCAGCAGATGGGCGGTCTCATCATGTGGATCCCGGGCGGCACGATCTACATGGCCATGGCGCTCTTGCGCGTACGCGATGCAGTCTCGCAACCCGCCGGCCCGCTGCTCGTGCGTCCGGCCCGCACATGAAGCGGGCGACGCGATGGACGCGGTTCGCCCACCGCGCGATTGCCGTATCGGTCGTCGCGGCGATGGTGGTCGCAGCGGTCCCGCTCTTGCACCGGCATTCGGACAGCGCGCCCTTGCGGCTTGCGACGGCGGACCTGCGCTCGCAGGCCGCCGAGGCTGCGCTGGTCGCACGCGCATGGGATTCGCGTCGCGCCACCGGCGCCTTCACCCGGGCGCAGGCCGAACAGCTCGCACACCGCATTGTCGATGCGCGCAGCGACGTTGGTCGGGCGCCGGTCGAGCTTTCGCAGACCGCGGGCCCGGTCGAGGCAATCGCCGATGCGCTGCTGGTCGCCGTGCGCGATCTCGAGGCGCTTCCGGCACCCGATGATTCGGGCAGGCGAGGCGATCGCCTCGCAGGGCTTGCCGACGGCCTCGGGGCGATCGAGCGAGCGCTCGCGCGCACCGAGTGATGGAAAAGGCGCTCGAGCTCTTCCTCGGGGTGCTCACCGCCGTGGGGGGATTCGTCGAGATCGGCGAGCTCACGTTCTCGCTCAACGCGGGTGCGAGGTTCGGATACCACCTCCTGTCGTGATCGCACTGGGAACGGTCGGCATCATCGTGTACTGCGAGATGGCGGGACGCGTGGCGGCTGTCGCCGGCCAGCCGGTGTTCAACCTCATCCGCGAGCGCGTCGGCGTGAGCCTCGGTGCGGTGACGCTCGTCGCAGCACTCGCCGTGAACCTCTTGACCTGCGCCGCGGAGATCGGCGGCATCGCGCTCGTCTGGCAACTGCTCGCGCCCATCCCGTACCGTGCGTGGGTCGCCGTGGCGCTCGTGTTCCTGCTCGTCGCCGTGTGGGTGCTCCCGTTCAAGTGGATCGAGCGCGTGTTCGGGCTCGGCGGCCTCTTGATGATCGTGTTCGTCGTCGTCGCGGCGCGCGACGTGCGCGATTGGGCGGAGCTGCTCGCCGGATTCATCCCGTCGGCGCCGAAGCTCGAGTCCACGTCGCAGTACATGCTGTTCGCCTACTACGCGGTCGCGCTCCTGAGCTCGGTCATGCTGCCGTACGAGACGTACTTCTACGCGTCCGGGGCGATCGAGGACAAGTGGACGCCGGCCGATGTGCCGATCAACCGGGTCATCGTCATCGTCGGCTTCACGCTGGGATCGCTGCTCGCGGTCGCGCTGGTGTCGCTTGGCGTCACGGTGTTCGATCCCTTGCATATCGAGCCGCAGGTGCCGGGCGTCGCCGCACTGCCGGTCGCGCTGGCGTTCGGCAAGGCCGGTCTCCTGGTGGCGCTTGCGGGACTCTTCTTCGCGTTCGCGGGCGCAGCGATCGAGACGTGCCTGTCCGGTGCCTACAGCCTCGCGCAATTCTTCGGGTGGCCGTGGGGGCGGTTTCGCGGCCACGCCGGGGCGCCGCGCTTCACGATCGCGTGGATCGCGACGTTCGTGCTGGCCGCGCTGCTGATTGCAAGCGGTGTCGATCCCGTCACGGTCGTCGAATACTCGATCGTGTTCTCCGTCGTCATCCTGCCGCTCACGTACTTCCCGCTGCTGCTGGTGGCAGGAGATCCGCGCGTGATGGGGCGCCACGTGAACGGCAGGCTGTCGAGCTGGCTCGGATGGTTCTACCTGGTGCTGGTCACGATCACGGCGCTCGCCGCAATCCCGCTCCTCGTGCTGACGCACGGAGGACGAGGATGAAGCGCGACGTCTTCGACATCGCGCTCGAGCTGCTCGACCACGAGGTCGTCGATGCGGACGGCGTTCCGTGCGGCATCGTCGACGACGTCGAGCTTGCCGGCGAGCCGGGAGAGCCGCTGCGCGCGGTCGCGCTGCTGATCGGACCCGGAACGGTCGCCGACCGCCTTGTCTGGCCGTTCAACGTGCTCGTGCGGCGGTTCGTCGGACGCTCGCGCGTGCGCATTCCCTGGCGCGACGTGCGGGCAATCGACGAGCGCATTGCGCTGCGACGCAGCGCGCAGTCGCACGGGCTTGGCGATGCCGACCGCCGGTGCGCGCGCCTGATCGCACGTATCCCGGGGTCGGCGCGATGATGCGGCTCACGCAGTTGTTGCGCATCGATATCGTCGACGAGGACGGCAAGTCGCTGGGATCGTTGATGGAATTGCGCGCACGCGCCGCCGCTGTTCGCGGCCGCGTGCGCAAGCACGTGCAACTCGACACGCTCGTGTTCGGCGCGCCCGGACTGCTCGAGCACATGGGAGTGCGCGAAGCATCGTCGTGCGAAGCGTCGTGGAAAGACGTGCTGCGCGTCGAGCGCGATCGCATCGTGTTACGCCGCAACGCGCACAAGCGCATTGCATGAACGCGGCGGAAATTATTACCTGTCAATGTTGCGTACGTGCACGGTGCGCACACTTGCGCGCGCAACGATCGTGCATGCGCGCAATTGCACGCGCTCACTACATGAAGGCATGCATGTGCTGCGCATTGCTCGGGTGCGGAACGCGTTTTGCATGCGTGCATGGCGAACAACGTGACTGGTGAGGAAATTCATGCCCGTGAAGCGCAAGAGCACACCGCGCGGCAAGGCCGCAAAGTCGCAACGGCGCGCGCCCATTGCTGCGCCGCGGACCGACGTCGACGTGCGTGCCAACGAGAGCGCGCAGCTCACGCGCCGCGAGCCAGTCGTCGCCATGTCGCGGGCGGAGGCGTCGCGCTCGCGCGGCGTCGACGCGATCGAAAGGGCGATCGCCAAGGAAGACGCGAAGATCATCGCGAAGGCGAGCGCGCGCGCGCTCCGTCGCGGGCTGCACTAGGCGAGCAACGCTCGCCCTGCAAGAAACGACCGGCGGCCTTCCGCGTTCCCGCGGAAGGCGCGCCGGCGTCACGACGAAAGAGACATGGCAACCAGGAAGACGACCACCAAACGCGGCGCTGACGCGCGACCGAAGACGACGAAAGGAGCGTCGCGCTCCACGGTGTCGGGGCCCTCGAAGCCCGCGTCACCCGAACTCGCCGGCAATGCGGATGCGCTCCAGAGCCGCATGGACAACGTCGGCGCGGCCGCGGCCGCGATGCCGTACAACCCCAACAAGGCGATGGAGTACGGCGAGCCCGCATACCAGCCGGATGCCGGCGCGACCGTGCAGATGCAGGACGCGAGCGACGGCGCGAGCACGCTGACCGAAGCCGCGTCGTCGCCGAAGGTGGGCGACGGCAAGCCCGCGCTCGGGACGAACATCGCCGGCGGCAACCTCGATCGCGTGCGCGCCGACTCGACGGGGCGGTCGCTCACGACCAACCAGGGCGTTCCGGTTGCGCAGAACCAGGACTCGCTCAAGGCGGGGCTGCGCGGCCCCGCGCTGCTCGAGGACTTCATCCTCCGCGAGAAGATCACTCACTTCGACCACGAGCGCATCCCGGAGCGCGTCGTCCACGCGCGCGGCTCGGCTGCGCACGGATACTTCGAGAGCTACGGCGCTCACACGGAGCTCACGCGCGCGTCGATCTTCGCGCAAGCAGGCAAGCGAACGCCCGTCTTCGTCCGCTTCTCGACGGTCATCGGCGAGCGCGGCTCCACCGACACGCCGCGCGACGTGCGCGGCTTCGCGGTGAAGTTCTACACGGACGAGGGCAACTGGGACCTCGTCGGCAACAACATTCCGGTGTTCTTCATCCAGGACGCGATGAAGTTCCCCGACCTCATCCACGCCGCGAAGCCCGAGCCGCATTTCCAGATGCCGCAGGCCGCAACGGCGCACGACACGTTCTGGGACTTCGTGTCGCTGATGCCGGAGTCGACGCACATGCTGATGTGGGCCATGTCCGACCGCGCGATCCCGCGAAGCTACCGGATGATGCAGGGCTTCGGCGTGCACACCTTCCGCATGGTGAATGCGGACGGCGAGTCGAGATTCGTCAAGTTCCACTGGCAGCCGCGGCTCGGCACGCATTCGCTCGACTGGGACGAGGCCGTGAAGATCTCGGGCGCGGATCCGGATTTCCATCGACGCGACCTCTGGGAGGCGATCGAGGCGGGCGCCTTTCCCGAATACGAGCTCGGCGTGCAGGTGTTCACGGAGGAAGACGCGGCGGGGTGGAGCTTCGACGTGCTCGACGCGACCAAGATCGTGCCGGAGGAGCTCGTGCCGATTCGTCCGCTGGGCCGCATGGTGCTCGACCGCAACCCGGACAACTTCTTCACCGAGACGGAGCAGGTCGCGTTCTGCACCGCGCACATCGTGCCGGGCATCGACTTCACGAACGATCCGCTGCTCGCGGGGCGCATCCATTCGTACGTGGACACGCAGATCACGCGTCTCGGCGGTCCCAACTTCCACGAGATCCCGATCAACGCGCCGGTGGCGCAGGTCCACAACAACCAGCGCGACGGATTCCACCGGCAGACGATCAACCGCGGCCGTGTCAATTACGAGCCGAACTCGCTGGCCGGCGGTTGCCCGTTCCAGGCCGGCGCGGCGAACGGATTCATGTCGTTCCCCGACCGCATCGAAGGCGACAAGGTGCGCGGACGGCCGGAGCGGTTCGCCGAGCACTACAACCAGGCCGGGCTGTTCTACGAGAGCCAGACCGCCATCGAGAAGGCGCACATCCTGCGCGCGTTCCGCTTCGAGCTCACGAAGGTGCAGGTGCCCGCGATCCGCGAGCGCGTGGTGTCGATGCTGGCCAACGCGTCGACCGAGCTCGCGCAGGCGCTCGCGGCCGACCTCGGCATCGAGATGCCGGCGCCGATGCCCACTGCGCTCGCCAAGCCGGTCGCAGGCGAGGTCGAGGTATCGCCCGCTCTGTCGCTCTTCGCGCGCCCGGGCGACGGCTCCATCCGCACGCGGCGTGTCGCCATCCTGGTGGCCGAAGGCACCGATGGCGAGGCGGTGCGCATGATCGCCGAGCGCATGACGCGCGAGGGCGCCGTCGCGAGGATCGTCGGCGCGCGCCTCGGGAACCTTCGCACCGCGCAAGGCAAGCAGCTGTCCGTCGACGCGACCGCGGAGACGACGCCGTCGGTGCTCTACGACGCCGTCGCGGTGCCGGGTGGAGAGGCGTCGGCGCGCGTTCTCGCGCAGTGGGGACACGGAGCCGAGTTCGTGAAGGATCAATACCGGCATTGCAAGCCGATTCTCGCCCTCGGCGATGCCGTTGCGACGTTGGGGGGTTATGGCATCCCGCTGAAGCTTCCGGATGGCCGGGAAGACACGGGCATCGTAGTGAACGAAGAAAACGAATTCGACGATGCGATCGACAGGTTCGTATCGGCGATAGCGGCGCACCGACACTTCGCGCGGCAGACAGATCCGCCGACGGTGTGATGCACCTTGGTTTCAAATTCAGACAGGAGAAGGCGAAATGACAGAAAGCATCGACGAGCGACGGTCCGGTGATGTCGGAACGGACGAAGACATGAGTGAAGGCCGCGGCACGGATTCCTCCTCCGACAGCCGCATGGACGACGGCAGCGAAGGCATGCGCGGCGGCGACGACAGCAGCGGCGGGTCACGGGGAGGGGCACGCAAGTCCGGCAGCGGCGGATCGCGCGGAGGCGGACGCAAGGCGAGCAGCGGCGGCGGCGGGCGCAAGTCGAGCAGCACGGGCGGGCGGAAGTCGGCGAGCAAGAGCGCATCGCGCGGCCGCAAATCGAGCGGCACAAGCGGAAGCGCCGGCGGACGCAAATCGAGCAGCGCAGGCGGACGTAAGTCCAGCAGCACGGGCGGACGCAAGTCGAGCAGCACGGGCGGACGCAAGTCGAGCAGCACCGGCGGGACGCAAGTCGAGCAGCGGCGGTCGCAAGTCGGCGAGCAAGAGCACCTCGCGCGGCCGCAAGTCCACCGGCACGGGCGGGCGCAAGTCGAGCAGCGGCGGTCGCAAGTCGGCGAGCAAGAGCACCTCGCGCGGCCGCAAGTCCACCGGCACGGGCGGACGCAAGTCGAGCAGCGGCGGGCGCAAGTCGGCGAGCAAGAGCACGTCGCGCGGCCGGAAGTCCACCGGTACGGGCGGACGCAAGAGCAGCGGCGGACGCAAGTCGGCGAGCAAGAGCACGTCGCGTGGCCGCAAATCGAGCGGCATGGGTGGACGCGGCGGAAGCACCGGCGGACGCAAGTCGAGCAGCGGAGGCCGCGGGAGCGGCATGGGCGGTCGCAAGTCCGCCGGCAAGACGGCGTCGCGCGGCCGCAAGTCCAGCAGTGGCGGACGCGGCAGCAGCGGCGGAGGGCGCGGTCGCAAGAGCAGCAGCGGCGGCCGCCGCTGAGGCTTGACGCGATCTCCCGGGCGGGTTCGCAGGCCGGGCGCCCGGCGAACCCGCTCGTTCGTGCAAATAGAGGAGCCGTTCCCATGGCAACGCGAAAGACATCCAGCAGGAAGACGTCGTCGAAATCGGGTGCTGCAAAGAAAACCACTACGCGCAAGTCGTCGGCGAAGCGCACGGGTGCCAGGAAGACAACCGCGAGGAAGTCCGCGTCCAAGTCCACCGCGCGCAGCAAGGTGAAGAAGGCGATGCACGAGCGGAAGGAAGGGACGCTGAAGAGCGGCAGGTCGGGCAAGAAGGTGACGAGCCGCAAGCAGGCGATCGCGATCGGCCTTTCCGAGGCGCGCAAGCGCGGCGCGAAGATTCCGAAAAAGCGCGGCTCGTAGCGGACGGCGCCGGGCGGGCAGGGCCCCGCTTGTCAGCCGATTCCTGCGGCGGTATGCGCGATTGCACGGCTTTCATTGCCTGCGCGCGTTGCGCATCCTCCACGCAATGAATTGGTGCATGCAGGCAAGTGAGCGACGCCCTGCCAGGGACGTGCGCGAGGAGCGGGTGGAGCTTCCGGTCGAGACGCTCCCGCAGCCGGACGAGACGACGTGCGGGCCGACGTGCCTGCATGCGGTGTACGCCTATTGGGACGACCCCGAGCCGTTGCCCGCGGTCGTCAAGCGCATGCGCCGCCTCGACAGCGGCGGCACGTACGCCGTGTTCCTCGGCTGCGATGCGCTGCGCAAGGGCTACAAGGCGCGCATCTACACCTACAACCTCACGGTGTTCGATCCGTCGTGGTTCGGGTCGGCCCGGATCGACATTCGCCAGCGTCTCGCGCGGCAGCAGCGCCTCAAGCCGGACCCGCGGATCTACAACGCGACCGAAGGCTACCTCGAGTTCCTCGAACTCGGCGGCCGCATCCGCTTCGCGAACCTTTCGCAGTCGCTCATCGCGCGCGTGCTGCGCCAGCGCTGTCCGCTTCTGACCGGACTCTCCTCGACGTATCTCTACAGACAGCCTCGCGAATACGGGCCGACGGACCGGCCGGACGACATCCAGGGCGTGCCGCAGGGACACTTCGTCGTGATCGCGGGATGGCAGCCGGCCAGGCGCAGGGTCCTCGTCGTCGACCCGTACCAGCCGCACCGCTACGGCCCCGCGCTCAGGTACTGGCTCGGCATCGACCGCGTCGTCGCGGCGATCCTCCTCGGGATCGTGACGCACGACGCGAACGTCCTCGTCATCTACAAGGACGCTCGATGAACGGCGCCGCGCTCCTCGTCGTGGATCGGCAAGCGGATCTGTCCATGCGCATCCCGGGCGCGACGGTGGTGCGCGCGCGCGACTATCTCTCGCAGGACCCGGCCGCGTTCGATCGCGGAACGCGCGTCGTCAACCTCTGCCGGTACGACCGGTACCAGAGCCCGGGGTATTACGTGTCCCTTCTCGCCGAGGCGCGAGGTCACGCGTCGTTCCCGGAAATGTGCATGCTCGGCGACATGCGCTGCCCGATCCCTGCCGCGCTCGCGGCGCCGGATTTCGAGGAAGCGCTGCAGGCGCTGCTCGCGCAGCGCGCGGGCCGCACGTTCTGGCTCGACACGATATTCGGCATCGACCCGAGGCACGCCCACGATGCGCTGGCCGCGGAGATCCACCGCCGCGTGCCCGCGCCCGCGCTGCGCGTCGGCTTCATCAAGCGCGAGGACGGCTGGCGCGTGTCGCGCGCGCGTGCGCTGTCGCTCAACGACCTGTGCCGCCGCCAGCGCGACGTGCTGGTCGAGGCCCTGACGGTCTACCTGTCGCGGTCGCAGGCTGCGGCAAGGCCTGCCGTTCCCAGGGAGTCGGTGGCGATCCTCTACAACGAAGACGCGCCGCATCCGCCGTCGAACCGCTGCGCGCTCGGCAAGTTCATCGCCGCCGGTGCGTCGATGGGCATGCGCGTCGAGATCCTGCGCCGGGACGAGATGCACCGGCTGCACGAATTCGGCGGCCTGTTCATCCGTGACACGACCAACGTCGATCATTACACGTTCGAGTTCGCGCGAAGGGCGTCGGCGGAGGGGCTCGTGGTCATCGACGATCCCGAGTCGATCCTCAAGTGCACGAACAAGGTGTTCCTGCAGGAGCTCCTCGACTGCCACGGCGTGGCCACGCCGCGATCCTTGGTGGTGCACAAGCGCAACGCCGCGCTCGTCGAGCCGACGCTCGGGTTGCCCTGCGTGCTGAAGCAACCGGACAGCGCATTCTCGCTCGGCGTGTTCAAGGTGGATACGCGCGCGGCGCTGGACGATGCGCTCGGCGCGCTGTTTGCGCACTCCGATCTCCTGATCGCGCAGGAGTGGCTGCCGACGCGGTTCGACTGGCGCGTGGGCGTGCTCGACCGGCGTCCCGTCTACGTCTGCAAGTACTTCATGGCGCCCGGACACTGGCAGGTCGTGAAGCACGAGCGCGAGCGGCGCATCGAAGGCTCGACGCAGACGCTGCGCGTCGACGAGGCGCCCGCAGCGGTCGTCGAAACCGCGGTGCGCGCGGCAAGCCTCATCGGCGACGGTCTCTACGGCGTCGACATCAAGGAAGCCGGCGGCCGGTGCTTCGTGATGGAAGTCAACGACAACCCGAACATCGACGCGGGCAACGAGGACGCGGTAGAGGGCGATGCGCTCTATCGCGAGATCCTCGGCGTGTTCCGGCGCAGGATTCGGCAGACGAGCCGGCTGCCGGTGCCGTAGTGACGCAACCGATCCCGGCGTTCGGCGCCTACGGCATCGAGCTCGAATACATCATCGTCGAGTCCGACACGCTGGACGTGGCCCCTCTCGCCGAAACGTTCCTCGATGCAATGCCGCAGCGCGAGGATTGTGGCGGCGTTGCCGTCGGCTGGTCCAACGAGATCGTCTCGCACGTCGCCGAGATCAAGAACGTCGATCCGGTGCGCGATCTCGCGTGCCTGCCGCCTGCGTTCCAGCGATCCGTGCATGCGGCCAACCGCGTGCTCGCGGGCTCGAACGCGCGGCTCCTTCCCACCGGCATGCACCCGTGGATGGACCCGGTGCGCGAGTCCGTGCTCTGGACGCGCACCGACGCGGACATCTACACCGCGTACGACCGCATCTTCGATTGCCGGCGGCACGGATGGGCCAACGTCCAGAGCATGCACGTCAACCTCCCGTTCGCGGACGACGCACAGTTCGCGCGGCTCCTGGCGGCCATACGGCTCGTGCTGCCGATGGTTCCCGCGCTGGCGGCGTCGTCTCCGTACGTGGACGGCGGCGTCGCCGGCGAGCGCGACCATCGGCTCGCGGTCTACGCGACGCACGCCGCGCGCGTTCCCGAGATGCTGGGCGACATCGTGCCGGAGCCGTCGACGACGCGCGCAGGCTACGAGCGCGACATCCTCTCGCCGATGTACGACGCGATCGCGCCGTTCGACCCCCGCGGCGTGCTGCGGCACGAGTGGCTCAACTCGCGCGGCGCCATCGCGCGCTTCGACCGCAACGCCATCGAGATACGTCTCGCCGACACGCAGGAATGTCCGCGCGCCGACATCGCCGTTGCGCACGCCATCTGCGCGGTCGTGAAGATGCTGTACGACACCCACGACGTTCCGGACGTGCCGACCGGCGCGCTCGCTGCGCTGCTTCATCGCTCGATCCGCGACGGCGAAGATGCGATCGTGGGCGAGGATTATCTCCATGCGCTGGGCGTGAGCGGCGGCGCGTGCGCGATGCGCGACGCGTGGCGCCGCACGCTCGATCGCGCCGTTGGAGACGCATCGTGGCGCGATACGGTCGAAGTCATCCTCGAGCGCGGCACCCTCGCGACCCGTATCGTCCAGGCCGCGGGTCCGCGCCCTTCGAGGAATGGCCTTCGCGAGGTCTACGCCGGGCTTGCGGCGTGCCTCGACGAGGGTCGCCTGTTCACCTGATTACCGCGTTGCCGAGCCGGGCTCCGTCTGCTTTCGATGCCGCGCTCGCAGCTAGTGCACCTGCATGCGCTTCTCGGCGGGCCATCCGCTCGCGTGGTGACACGTCGAGGATGTCGCGTGCGTCGCCCACTTGCGAATCGAGGCAATGAACTGCGACGAGGATCGCCCCGTTGCATATCGCGTCTGCGAAGAAACGCGCGGCCGGCAGCTGAAGCCCGGCCGTCTTGAGGCATTGCGCAACCGCATGCTCACCGACCGCCTTGCCGTCGCGATGCAGCTCGACCCCGAGCGGACCACCGGCGATGATGTTCGTCGCACGGGCCAGCGGCCCGTGATCGAGGGTGTCGTCGGTTCGCGGCCTCGCGTGCGCGAGCGCGTCGCGCACGAGGATGCTGATTGCGTTGCGTGCATAGCCCGACTGCACGAGCACGGACACCGCACGCTGCGCGTCGGTGAGAGTTTCGAACATCCGCACTACCATCGTCATGACAACCTCCAGAGTGCCTCCTTGCTCGCGCGTGCAAGGGGCGTGCCCGGCGCGGTGCCCGTCATCCGAGGGAAATTCCGCGGGCGCAGGAAAAATTTTCCGGAAAGGCCGGTATCTGAAGCGACCCCGATTGCCGCGCGCACCAAGCGTCGTCGCGTCACGCTGCGTGGCATGGGGAGTGCTAAGGCACTGGCGAAACGCCAGCGCCCGATCACGTGACCGGGCTCGTGTACACCATCATCGAAAGGAAGAAAGCATGGTCGCCTCCGCACGCAAGGGGTCCCGCCGCGCAACGCAGTCATCGCGCGAGGCTCCGCCGATGGACAACGACGTGATCGATCTGCTGACCGAGGATCATCGCAAGGTCGAGGAGATGTTCGAGGAATACGAATCGTCGAAGGACGAGGCGGACGACGAGGCGAAGTCCGCGCTCGTCGCCACGATCTGCCTCGAGCTCACGATGCACGCAAGCGTCGAAGAGGAGATCTTCTATCCGGCCGCGCGCGCTGCGCTCGACGAAGAGGACTCGGACATGCTCGACGAGGCCGAAGTGGAGCACGCGAGCGTCAAGGTCCTCATCGCCGATCTCGCGGACATGCAGCCCTCCGACGCGCTGTACGACGCGAAGGTCAAGGTGCTGTCCGAGTACGTGAAGCATCACGTGCAGGAAGAGGAAGGGGAGATCTTTCCGTCGGTGCGCGAAAGCGAGATCGACCTCGCGTCGCTCGGCGAGGAAGTTGCGTCCCGCAAGCAGGAGCTGATGGACGAATACCAGTCCTCGCAGGACTAGCCTGCGCAATCCATGCGGGGCCGCTTTCGAACAGCGTAGTCCGGGACCGCGATCCCACCGGGCGCGTCTTTTGCGATTCCGCGGCCCCGCACCCACAAAAAAATTCGGGCAGCGACTTCGCTGCCCGAATCGTTTCTGCGCTTGTCGTTATTCGTTATTCCTTGCGGGACTTGCTTCCGGAGGAGCTGCCCGAGCTGCTGCCGCCTGACGAGCTGCCCGATGTGCCGGACGTCCCCGACGACCCGCCGGACAAGCCGCCCGACGAGCCGGACGATCCGGAGGATCCGCCCGACATGCCCGAAGACCCGCCGGACATGCCGGACGACCCGGACGTGCCGCCATGGCTCGAGCTTCCTTCCGAGCCGGAAGAAGAACCTTGCGAGCCTCCGCCCCAGCTGCTCGAGGAACCTTGGCCGCCGCCCGACGAGCCGATGCTGCTCGAGCCCATGCTGCTGCCCGACGAGCCCATGCTGCCCGGCGAGGAGCCGGAACCACCCGACGAAGAGCCCTGGCCGGACTGCGACTGCGAGCCGCCTTCCTGACGCGAGACCCGCACACGGTTGTCGATGTCCTTGACGCCGGGACACGCTTCGATCAGGTCCTCCAATGCGTGCTTCATGCCGCGCTCGGGAACCGTGCCTTCGAGGATGATCTTGCCCTCCCTGACGTCGACCGTGACCTCGCTCGAGTCGATGTGCTGCGTGTGGTACAGCCGCTCGGAGATGTCGTCCTTCAGGCGGTCGTCGCTGCGCTGCCATCCCTTGGGGCCACGACGACTGCTCGAGCCCTGGCCCATCGAGCCGGACCTGCCGTACCCACCGCTGCTGCCGTATCCGCTGCTGCCGTAACCGCCGCTGCCGATGCTGCCGTAACCGCTGCTGCCGATGCTGCCGTAACCGCTGCTGCCCATGCTGCCGGAACCGCCACCTTGCATGCTGCGGCCCGAGTAGTCCGATTCGCGATAGCCGCCGGAGTCCATGCCGCCGAACCCTTGGCTGCCCGTGCCCTGGCTGCCCCCGAAGGTTTGGCCGCCCAATCCCTGGCCGCCATAACCCTGGCTGCCTCCGTAACCGCCCTGGCTTCCGAAGCCGCCCTGGCCGTAGGTTTGGCCGCCTTGTCCGCCATAACCGCCCTGGCCGCCATAACCGCTCTGGCCACCGTAACCGCCCTGGCTGCCGTAACCGCTTTGGCCACCATAGCCACTCTGGCCGCCATAACCGCCCTGGCCGCCATAACCGCTCTGGCCATAGCCGCCTTGCCCCTGGCTGCCGTATCCGCCTTGCCCGTAACCACCTTGACCGCCGTACCCGCCTTGCCCATAGCCGCCCTGACCGCCGAAACCGCCTTGGCTGCCGCCTTGGCCGTATCCGCTCTGGCCGCCGTAGCCGCCCTGGCTGCCATAACCGCCCTGGCCGTAGCCTCCTTGCCCCTGGCTGCCGTATCCCTGGCCAGATCCGCCTTGGCCGTAACCGCCTTGCCCTTGGCTGCCATACCCGCCTTGGCCAAACCCGCCCTGGCCTTGACCGCCATACCCGCTCTGGCCATAGCCGCCCTGGCCGCCGAACCCGCCGCCTTGCTGGCTCATGCCCGAGCCGCCGCCCATGGAACCCGATGAAGATCCGCCGCGCTGGCTCATCTGCCCCGCGCCGCCGCCGCTCCGTCCGCCCCAGTTCTGGTGGCCCCTGTCGCCCGACCACTCGCCGTAGCCGCCGCCCTGGCTCTGCTGGCCCTGCATGCCTTCGCCGTAGTCGGCGCCCTGGGACTCGCGACCGTAGTCGCTCTGCCCGCCGCCGGACGACTGCATTCCGCCCGAGCCGTACCTGCCTTGATCCGATCCTCCGCCGTATCCTCCTTCGTTGTTATCGCGGTCGCGCCAACCTTGACCGCTGCCGTAATGCCCGCCTTGTGGCTGGTTTTGTCGATTCGCCATGGGAATCACTCCTAGTGTCGATGAAACGATCGTGCATCGAGTGATGCCCAACTTCCGTGGCAACTATCGTGCCCCGTGTGCCGCATAGCGAATGCGCGATGCGCGCGCGTGCCGAAGCGCAGTTTTTTCGCGTAACTTTTTCATGACGACTGTCCAAGGGACATCCACGTGACGCGGCAAAGCGCGGGACTGCTTCTCCATCGCAAGTGTGCAGGCGCCGTCGAAGTGTTCCTCGTTCATCCGGGCGGACCGTTGTGGAAGAACAAGGACGCGGGTGCGTGGTCGATTCCGAAAGGCGAGTTCGCGCAAGGCGAGGACGCGCTTGCCGCGGCGCGCCGCGAATTCGAGGAGGAGACGGGCAAGCGGATCGACGGAACTTTCGTGGCACTCGCGCCCGTGCGCCAGCGCGGAGGCAAGGTCGTGCACGCGTGGGCCGTGGAAGCGGATCTCGCGCTCGACGGTCTTGCGAGCAACACCGTCACCTTCGAGTGGCCGCCGCGCTCGGGGCGAATGCAGTCGTTCCCCGAGGTCGATCGCTACGCATGGTTCGCGCTCGAAGAGGCGCGCTTCAAGATCAACGAAGGGCAACGCCCGCTGCTCGACGAGGTCGCTGCGCTTGCACGTTGATCAGCGCAACGCGGCGAGCGCTTCCTCGATGGCCGCACCTGCGCCTGGGCGCACGAGGCGCGCGACCTCGCGACCGTCCTGCAGGAACACGAGCGTCGGCCACAGCTTGACGCGGTACGAGCGACCCAACGGACGTCCGGGACCGTCCTCGACGCGTATGTGCCGAACGTGCGGATGCTTGGCGAGCGCGGACGCGAGAGGGCCCTGCACGGCCCTGCAGTGCCCGCACCATGACGTGCCGAATTCGATCATTGCCGGCCCGGCAAGCGCGTCCACTTCGGCGCGCGTGGGTTCGCGGGCCATGATCAACGCCTGACAACGAGCCGCACCGCCGATTCGCGATGCGCGCGAAATCCCATGCGCTCGTACAACCCGCGCGCGCCCTCGTTGTCGCGCATGACGTGCAGGAACGGGGTTTCGCCGCGAAGCAGCTGGCGGCGCACGAGCTTGCGCATGAGCCGCCGCGCAAATCCCCGTCCCTGGAAATCCGGGTGAGTGCACACGCCGCTGATCTCGCGCAGCTGTTGCGCGTGCATGCGCTCGCCGGCCATTGCAACGAGGCGTCCGTCGATCACGAAGCCGAAGTAGTCGCCGAGCTCGACCGTGCGCGGCCCGAACGGCCCGGGCCGCGTCAGCGCCGCCAGGGCCACGGCCTGGTCGCGATAGCCGTCGCCGAGGGGAATCGCATCGGGCGCGTCGTCCTCCGCGGGCTCACTTGCCTCCCACACCATCTTGAACATCGTCGAGTCCGCGGCGACGTGCCAGTCGGCGGGAGGCTCGCCCGACCATCCGTCGCAATAGAAGTCCTCGCCGGGATCGCACAAGGCGGCGAGCGCCTCGAAGTCCGGCCGGGCGGGATCCTCGAAGCCCACGATGGGCGAGAAACCGCGCGCATACCGGCGCACCGCGCCGCTGCCGCTCGCGAATTTCGCGTGCCGGCCGGTGAGGGTGTGCCACACAACGTTGTCGAGGAGAGGGTGCATGCCGGGGCCATTTTGCACCAACGTCCCCCCCTGTAGTCCATCGCTCGTGGGCGCTGTCCCATCGCGCCGTGCGGGACGCGCCTACAGACGCACCGCGGCGATCGGCCAAAATCGCAACATCGGCAGCACAGCGCCCCCACAAGTGACAATGGCCACATCCAAGCCTCGCGGACGACGGTTGCGCGTGTACCTCGTCGAGGACTCGTCCATCATCGTCGGACTGTTGCGCGACCTGCTCGCGGTCGACCCGGCCATCGAGGTCGTCGGCGAATCCACCAACGCGAAGACCGCGATCGCCGGCATCACCGCGCTGGTGCCGGACGTCGCCGTCATCGATATCGCGCTCGAGGACAGCAGCGGCTTCGACGTGCTCCGCGCGCTGTCGAAGCTCTCGACGTCGGTGCCGACGACGCTCGTCGTGCTCAGCAATTTCGCGACCGAGCGCTATCGCGCGGAGGCTGCGCGGCTGGGCGCGGACTACTTCTTCGACAAGAACGGCGAGATCCTCGACCTCCTCAAGACGCTGACGGCCATCGCGGAGCGCGACGGCAGCCCCAGCGATTCGCTGCTGTAGCGCCCACTGCCCCCGCGGGCGGCGTTCCGTCGTCGCCGGAAAGGGTTCGTCGCAGCGGACGCGCCGTCCTTCGCTTGCGTGCTAGCGTCGCCGCAGTTCATTCGCGGGGACTTTGATGCGCCAACTCGCAGCAGCTGCGTCCATCGCCATTGCCGCCTCGTGCGCCGCCGCAGAATCGATCGCGCCCGACGGCTCGCGGTGGGACCTCGAGGGTCGCGCAAGCGTCGCGACTTTCCTCGGCCGCGCGAGCCTGCTGCTCGACGGCGGCACGGCCACGATCAAGGATGTCGAGCTGCGCGACGGCGTCGTCGACTTCGACGTAGCGACCCCGGCGCGCCGCGGCTTCTTCGGCATCCAGTTCCGCATCGCGGACGACGAGGGCAATTCAGAGTTCGTCTACCTGCGCCAGCACAAGTCGGGTCAGCCGGACGCGGTGCAATACACGCCGGTGCTCAACACCGGGCTCAACTGGCAGCTCTACAACGGCGAAGGCTTCACGGCTGCGGTCGACATCCCCTCGGACACGTGGTTTCACGTGCGTCTCGTGATCGCCGGTGCGCAGGCGAAGCTCTACGTCTCCGACATGGCCGTGCCCGCGCTCGTGATGCGCGATCTCAAGAGCGGCGTGCAAAAGGGCCGCGTGGCCTTGACGGTGCTGACCGGCGCCACGTACTTCTCGCAATTCGAAATTCGCGCGACACCGGACGTGCCGTGGCAGCGCGACTTGCCCCCCATGCCCCCGGGCACGCTCGTGAGGTGGAGCCTCTCCCCGGCATACGAGGCCGCCGGGCGCAACGTCGAGCGTCCCTTGACGTCGTCGGAGGCGAACGCCATGGCGTGGGAAGACGTGCAGGCGGAGCCCCCCGGCATCGTCGCGATCAATCGCCATCGCGAGAGCCCGCATCCGCGCGTCTCGTTTGCGAACGATTTCTCGAAGCGCCTGGACCCGCAGCCCGGCACGAAGCTCGTCTATGCGAGGACCTTCATCGATGCTGCGCGCGACGAAGTGCGCAAGCTCGCCATCGGCTACAGCGACGAGGTCAGCGTGTTCCTCAACGGCCGCATTCTCTACCGCGGCAGGAGCGCGCAATACTTCCGCGATCCTGCCTTCCTCGGCATCGTGAGCGCGGACAACGACGCGGTCTACCTGCCGCTCGTCCGCGGACGCAACGAGCTCGTGCTGGCAGTGAGCGAGCTCGGTGGGGGCTGGGGATTCGTCTGCCGCCTCGAGCAGGCGGTGAACGTCGTCAGCGGCGCGCCGGCATCAGGAAGACGACGAAACCCGCAATCACGTTGAGCACGCCGATCACCGCGGCGATCGCGGAAGCGGCGACTCGCGCAACGGCGAGCGCTGTCGAAGCGATGGATGGGTCGAACGCTTCCGCCGGCCACAGCACGACCGCGCCGTGACATACGGCGAGGCCGCACGCGACGATGATCGCGCCGAGCACGCGAAAGCGATATCCCATGCCGACACTTTACGCGCCCGACCGTTGCGGGGATTCACACCTATTGACCGGATGCGTCGCGTGGACCCATGTATCCGGGCGCGGTGATGACGCCGGTCGTGCGATCGATCGTCGGATCGGGCATTGCGCTTCGGCTGCGCTGGCCCGGCGCGTCCGCGTAGGCGCTGTCCACGACGATCTGGCGACCCTGGCTGTCGGTCATGATGCGCGTGCCTGCCTGCGTGCTGCCGGACGTCACGTATCCGGAGCCGGGTGCGGCCACGAGCGGCTGCCCTGTCGAGAATGTTCCATCGCCGGCGCAACACTTGTAGGGCTCGCTTCGACGCGATCCTGCAATGGCATCACGTGGTCGGGGGCATCGAGCGGCTCTGGCGGCGCGCCCACCGCCTGCCGGCAAAGCCCGATAGGGACAGTTTCGCCGTTCCGGCCCTCGATAGGCATATGATGTGACGACATGAGGCGAGGCGCGCGGACGGTGTGGCATCTGCGGCGTCGCTGATCTTGAACAGGATGGAACGTCGATGTCTTCCATTTATCGGCCCAAGCACTCGGTGACGAACCCCGAGGTCGATGTTGCCCGTGCCGCGCACGCCAGCACCGACTCACGGTCCTCGCGACGCGAAACCGACACCGGCAAGGTCGAATGGGCGGGGCGGCGCAAGGCCCAGCCCGCGGCGGTGATCCTGCCGGCGACTCGCAGCTGGATGAACTCGCTGCCCGTCGACTATCGACCGCAGGCGCTGGGCATTCGCTTCCCGCGCCTTGCCAATCTCATTGCAGCAAGCTGGGACAACCCCAAGGATTGCACCGCGTTCATCTCGTCGCTGCTGCAGGACCGGAGGGGAGGGCGGAAAGGATTCCCGCCCGAAGTGCTGGCCGACCTGCACGATCTTCGCCTTTACTACGCGAGGCTGCATCCGATCATCGACTGGGAAGACGATTTCGACGAGAAGCGCGGCCACTGATCGACGTGGGATGGCGCCGTCGTCGTCACCTGGCGTTGATCAGGAAAGCAGGGGACAACCGATCGTTGTTCGAGCACTGCGCCGAGCTCGCGTCGGTGCTGAAGGCACCTTACGCCTGTCAATCGATCTCCAGGGAGAGCTGGCAGAGTGAACGTCCTTCTCGCCGCCGACGGCTCCGAAGCCGCCTTGCACGCCACGCGCAGGCTGGTTGCACTGGCGCCCATGCTCAATGAGCCTTTGCACGTGGAGCTCGTGACCGTGAACCTGCCTGTGCCGATTATCAGGGGATTCTCGAAGGTGGTTGTCACGCACGAAATGATCGACGCTTACTATCGCGACCAAGGCGCTTCAATGCTCGCGGAGAGCGAAAGGCTGTTGAACGAGGCCCACGTCGATCATTCGCGACACATTCTGGTCGGCAAGATCGCTGAAAGCCTGGTCGACCATGCCGACAAGTCACGGTGCCAGATGATATGGATGGGCTCGCGCGGCATGAGCGCGGTGGCGAATATGGTGATGGGATCGATCGCGACGAAGGTAGTTCACCTGTCGTTGGTTCCCGTCGTGCTTGTCCCATGATCAAGAGACTCGGCGCCCCCTGGGCAGCCTCCCGTCGAGTTCCGGGCGCCCGCCCTTCCTGGCGGAGGCGGTGAGATTCGAACTCACGGAAGGGTTGCCCCTTCGCGGGTTTTCAAGACCCGTGCCTTAAACCGCTCGGCCACGCCTCCTGTCGATTCGTCGCCCAGGCGCTTGATTGGCGGCCGGGCAGCGGCATATTAGCAGCAGCCGGGGAGGCAACAGCATCAGCCCTAGTTGAAACCCTTGGCGATTCTGATAGTCTAAGGAACTGATCGCCCCGCGTCGGGGCTTTGTGGAGGCATTAATGGACAAGTTCGAACCGGTCATGCGCGGTCGCCAGATGCCGCGGCCGATCGACGTGGAACCGGCCCGTCGAAGCGCCAGCGATACGGTGCTGCCCATCTCGCAGAACACCGTCCTGCGCAACACCTACTGGCTGCTCGCGCTGTCGCTGCTGCCGACGATCGCCGGCGCGTTCGTCGGCATGCAGCTCAACTTCTTCGCGTTCTTCCAGTCGTCGCCGATCATGGCGCCGCTCCTGATGTTCGGCGTCGATGATCGGGTCGCTGTTCGTCGTCACCGCGCTGCGCAACAGCAGCTGGGGGGTGGTGGCGCTGTTCGGCTTCACGTTCATCGCCGGGCTTGTTCGCTCACGCCGATCCTGACGGTGGCGCGCGGCCTGCGCAACGGCGGCCAGCTGATCGGCCTCGCCGGCGGCATGACGGCGGCGATCTTCTTCGCCCTGGCGGGCATCGCCACGGTCACGAAGAAGGATTTCTCCTTCATGGGCAAGTTCCTGTTCGTCGGGGTGATCCTGCTGATCGTGGCGTCGCTCGCGAACCTGTTCTTCCAGGTGCCGGCAGCGTCGCGTGACGATCTCGGCGATCGCCGTGCTGATCTTCTCGGCGTACATCCTGTACGACGTGTCGCGCATCGTGCACGGCGGCGAGACGAACTACATCATGGCCACGATGAGCCTGTTCCTCAACATCTACAACATCTTCATCAGCCTGCTGAACATCCTGATGGCGTTCTCGGGCAATCGCGACTAAAAACTTCTGATGGAGGCGGGGTGACGAGCGTGCTTCGCACGTCGTCACCCCGTTTTTATGCGTCGAAGACGGCGATCGACTCGACGTGTGCGGTGTGCGGGAACATGTTGACCACGCCCGCGGCCGCCAACCGGTAGCCGCGCTCGTGCACCAGTACCGATGCATCGCGCGCGAGCGTTCCCGGCGCGCAGCTCACGTAGACGATCCGCTGCAAGCCCCCTGACGCATCCTTCGCGGGCAGCGCCTTGACGAGCTCGACCGCGCCTTCGCGCGGCGGATCGATCAGCGCGCGATCGATCCTGCCGAGGCTCGCGATCGTCTGTTCCGTACCTGCGAAGAGATTCGCGGCGAGGAACGTCGTGCGATCCGCCAATCCGTTGGCGGCGGCGTTCTCCTGCGCGCGCTTGCACGAGCGCGGCGCTGCCCTCGACGCCGACGACGTGCGCGCCGAGGCGCGCGATCGGCAGCGTGAAGTTGCCGAGGCCGCAGAAGAAGTCGGCGACACGCTCGCCGGGCTGCGGCGACAGGAGCGCCATCGCCCGCCGCACGAGCACGCGGTTGATCGCGTAGTTGACCTGCGTGAACTCGGTCGGCGCGAACGGCATGCGCACGTCGAATTCCGGCAGCAGGTACGCGAGCGGCGGTCGCCTTGCGGAACGGGACGACGGTGGCAGGCCCGCCGGTCTGCAGCCAGAACTCGACGCCGTGCAGGTCTTCGAACGCGGCGAGCGCGACCGCGTCGTCGCGCGTGAGCGGCTCGAGGATGCGCAGCACGAGCGCGTAGACGAGCGCAACACCGTCGTCGTTGGCGACTTCGCCGATCGCGACCTCGATCTGCGGCAGGCGGTCGCGGATCGACAGGCTCGCCGATCAGCGTCGCGCAGGCGCGGCAGCAGCGTCGAGAGCTTGCGCGGCACGACGTGGCATTCGCGTCATGTCCGCGACGAAGCTCGACTTGCGCTCGTGGAACCCGACGAGCACGCCGCCCTTCTTCACGACGTGACGCACCGACAGCCGCGCGCGATAGCGGTATTCCCACGCGGGACCCTCGATCGGCGGCAGCACGATCTCCGGACGCACGCGGCCGATGCGCGCGAGCGCGTCCTCGAGCGCGCGCTGCTTCGCGGCGATCTGCAACGACGGATGCGCGTGCTGCAGCGTGCAGCCGCCGCACACGCCGAAGTGCGGGCATCGCGGGGTCGACGCGCGACGCGCTCGCCTTGCGGATGTTCCCGGCGCGCGCAACGGCGTAGCTCGGCCTTTCGCGCGACGGTCACGGCGTCGACGCGCTCGCCGGGCAGCGCGCCTTCGACGAACGTCGCCTTGCCGTCGACGTGGGCGACGCCGCGACCTTCCTGGTCCAGCGATTCGATGACGACGTCGGCGCGGCTCATGCGAGCGTGCATTGGCTACGATGCTCGCGCATTGTACCGTCGGCACCGGCCGGCGCGCGGTAAAATCCGCGCCATGAAATTGCTCGCGTTCGACACCTCGACGCAATGGCTCACCGTCGCCTGCCTGCGACGGCGACGCGATGGATCGAGCGCGACGAGCTCGCGGGACAGGCGCATTCGCAGCGCCTGCTGCCGCTCATCGACGAGGTGCTCGCCGAGGCCGGGATCGGCGCTCGCGCGACCTCGACGCCATCGCCTTCGGCGCGGGCCCCGGCTCGTTCACCGGCGTGCGCATCGCGCTGCGGCGTCGCGCAGGGCCTCGCGTTCGGCGCGGGCGTCCCGCTCGTGCCCGTGTCGACGCTCGAGGCGCTCGCGGAGTCGGCGTGGCAGACGCATGGTGGACGCGCGTGCTCGCGTGCCTCGACGCGCGCATGCGCGAGGTCTACGTGGCCGCTTACCGTCGCGAGGACGATCGCTGGGTCGTCGAGCGCGCGCCCGCGGTCATGCGACCGGACGACGTCGCCGCCATCGCCCGCCGCAGTCCATGGCGCGGGCGACGGCTTTGCCGCGTATCCCGACCTGGCCTCGCAGCTCGCGCTCGCGGGCCTGGACGCAAGCGCCATCCCCAGGGCGCGCGCGATCGCCGCGCTCGCGCTGCCGCGAGTCGCCGCCGGGCGCGCCGTTCCCGCGTCCGATGCGCTGCCTCTGTACGTTCGCCATCGCGTCGCACTGACCACTGCCGAACGCGAAGCGGGCGCGCGGCTCTGATGGCCTCGCTGCCGAAGGCGTCCGCGCCGCACGCCGTCACGTGGCGTCCGCTGCGCACGAGCGACGTCACGTACGTCGCGGCGCTCGAGGCGCAGATCCACGCGGCGCCGTGGACGTCGGGCAACTTCCGCGACGCGCTCGCGGCGGGGTACAGCGCGCTGGTGGGCGAGCGCGAAGGCCGCATCGTCGCGTTCGGCGTGATGATGCTGGCGCCCGGCGAGGCGCAGCTCCTCAACCTGTCCGTCGTGCCGGACGCGCGCCGGCAAGGACTCGGCCGCGACGCTGCTGCGCCGCTTCATCGGCCATGCCGTGCGCTACGGCGCCGCGCAGCTCTTTCTCGAGGTGCGCGTCGGCAACACGCGCCGCAATCGCGCTCTACGAGGACGAAGGCTTCGTCCGCGTGGCGCGCCGTGCGCGCTATTACCCCGTCGACGCGAACGGCGTGCGCGAGGACGCGCTCGTGATGCGCCGCGACGTCGTGCAGCGCAAATGACGTTCTCCCGCGACGACGTGCTGGCGGAGCTCGGGCTGTCCGCCGCAATGGCGCCTGCGCATGCGGCCGGCAGCCGCAGGCGCTTCGCATGCCCGACAGACCGCATCGCCCGCATCGCGACCCTCGCATGGACGGAGCTCGCGCCCGACATCGATGCGTGCACCGCATGCGGCCTGTGCCGCACGCGCAACCGCGCGGTGCCCGGCGTCGGCGACGCCGCTGCGGAATGGCTGTTCGTCGGCGAAGCGCCCGGCGCCGAGGAAGACGCGCGCGGCGAGCCGTTCGTCGGGCCAGGCGGGGCGCCTCCTCGACAACATGCTGGCGGCGCTCGGGCATCGCGCGCGAGCGCAACGTGTATCATCGCCAACGTGCTGAAGTGCCGGCCGCCCAACAACCGCACGCCCGAGCCGCTCGAGGTCGACGCGTGCCGGCCCTATCTCGAGCGGCAGATCGCGCTGATCGCGCCCAAGCTCATCGTCGCGCTCGGCCGCAGCGCGGCGTCGCTGCTGCTCGGCAGCGACTCGTCGATCGCGAGCCTGCGCGGGCGCGTGCATCGTTATCGCGGCATCCCGCTCGTCGTGACGTACCATCCGGCCTACCTGCTGCGCAACCTGCCCGACAAGGCGAAGGCGTGGGAGGACCTGCTGCTGGCACGTGCGACCGTCGCCAAATCCGCCGCGTTATAGGCACCGCCGTCGCAATTCGTCTCACCCGTGCTTGCCAATAGGCAAGCATCGCCCCATATTCCGCGCTCGGGCCAAGGGGTGCCCAAGCGCTTCTCGTGGAGGACACATGCTACGCAAGCTTGCCGCACTGATCGCCGCTGTCGCCGTCGTGTCGCTCACCGGCTGCGGCTACAACGACCTGCAACGGCAGGACGAAGGCATCAAGGGCGCCTGGTCGGAGGTCGTCAACCAGTACCAGCGCCGCGCCGACCTCGTGCCCAACCTCGTGAACACCGTCAAGGGCTACGCCGCGCAGGAAGCGGACGTGCTGAAGTCGGTGACCAAGGCGCGCGCCAACGTCGGCGCGATCAAGGCCACGCCCGAGCTCGTCAACGATCCGGCGGCGTTCGCGAAATTCCAGGCGGCGCAGAGCCAGCTCACGAGCGCGCTGTCGCGCCTGCTCGTCGTCGCCGAGAATTATCCGAACCTCAAGTCGGACGCGCTGTTCCGCGACCTCCAGTCGCAGCTCGAAGGCACCGAGAACCGCATCACGGTCGCGCGCAAGCGCTACATCGACTCGGTGCAGACGTACAACACCACGGTGCGCTCGTTCCCGACCAACCTGACGGCGATGCTGTTCAAGATGGACGTCAAGCCGAACTTCACCGTCGAGAACGAGGCCGCGGTCAGCAAGCCGCCGACGGTCGACTTCGGCAAGACGCCGGCACCCGCGCCGCCGCCCCCGGCGCCTGCGAAGACGCCGTAAAAGGCAGCTCGTGACGCGCGTTCTCGCGGCGCTCGCTCTCGCGCTGCTCGTCCCGCACGCGGGTGCCGCGTGGGAGCCGACGAGCGAGGGGCTCGCCCCCGTCCCGCCCTTGACGGGGCGGGTCATCGATCTCACGAGCACGCTGCCCGCGTCCGGACGCGCAGGCGCTCACCGCGAAGCTCGCGGCGTGGGAGCAGAAGACCGGCAACCAGCTCGCCGTGCTGATCGTGCCGAGCACGCAGCCCGAGCCGATCGAGACGTATTCGATCCGCGTCGCCGAGGCGTGGAAGATCGGCCGCAAGGGCCAGGACAACGGCGCGCTGCTGGTCGTCGCCAAGAACGATCGCAAGCTGCGCATCGAGGTGGGCTACGGGCTCGAGGGCTCGCTGACCGACGCGACGTCGCGGCGCATCATCGCGGAGACGATCGCGCCGCTGTTCCGCGAGAACAAGTTCGCGCAGGGCATCGACGCCGGCGTCGACCAGATCATCGACGTCGTGGACAAGGGCGAGCCGCTCGCCGCCAAGCCGCCGCCGAAGGCGCAGACTTCGTCGCGCGGCGGGTTCTCGTTCGAGATGCTGCTGATCGTCGCTGTTCGTCGTCGTCCCGGTGATGGGCGGCGATCCTGCGCCGCATCTTCGGCAGGTTCCTGGGCTCGACGGTCGGCGCGGGCATCATCGGCGCCGGCGCATGGGTCGTCATGGGCTCGCTGCTGATCGCCGGCATCGCGGGCGTCGTCGCGTTCGTCATCCTGCTCGTCACGGGCGCGAGCGGCATGTTGTCGCGCCGCGGCGGCGGCGTGTGGATGCCGGGCGGCTTGGCGGGGGCGGGTTCGGCGGCGGTGGCGGTGGCGGCGGATTCTCGGGCGGCGGCGGCGGCTTCGGCGGCGGCGGCGCATCGGGAAGCTGGTGACCATGAAATCCCGCCTGCGCCGCGTCTTGCGTCACGTCGTGTGCGATCGCGCCGACGTGCATCGCGTCCTGCCACCGCCGGCGCTCGCCCGCATCGAGCAGGCGATCGGCGAAGGCGAGGCGCGCCACGGCGGGCCAGGTGTGCTTCGCGGTCGAAGCCGGCGCTGCCGCTCGCGCGCGTGTGGCAAGGCGATGACGCCGCGCGAGCGCGCGCTCGAGGTGTTCGGGCTGCTGCGCGTGTGGGACACCGAGCACAACGACGGCGTGCTCATCTACGTGCTGCTGGCCGACCGCGACGTCGAGATCGTCGCCGACCGCGGCATCCACGCGAAGGTCGGCGACGCGGCGTGGAACGACGATCTGCCGCGACGATGGAGAAGGCATTTCGCGCCGGACGCTACGCCGACGGCAGTCGAGGAAGGGCATACGCGCGGTCAGCGACCTGCTCGCGCAGCATTCGCCGCACGTCGACGGCGAGCGCAACGAGATCCCCGACAAGCCCGTCGTCCTGTAGCGCCGCGCTAGTCGGTGCCCGTGGCCGTCGCGTTCGTCGGCGATGAGCCGGCAGCGAGTCCTGCTTCGACTGGTTGTACATGTAGCGCCACAGCACGAGCAGCATGGCGCCCGACATGAAGAGCGCCGAAGATCACGATCGCGCGGTTCACGGACGCGCCCGTGTAGCGCAGGTACGCGTACAGGCCGACCATGACGAGGATGCCGATGTTCTCGTTGAAGTTCTGCACGGCGATCGAGTGTCCCGCGCCCATCAGCACGTGACCGCGGTGCTGCAGCAGCGCGTTCATCGGCACGACGAAGAATCCCGCGCACGCGCCGATCAGGATCATCAGCGTCGACCGCGACCGGCAGCGACGTGACGAAGATCATCGTGATGACGACGAGTCCCATCGCCACGCCGACGGCAGCACGTTCACCGATTGCCGCAGCGAGATGTAACGTGCGGCGATCACCGCGCCGACGCGCGATGCCGACCGCCACGACGCCCTGCATGTACGACGCCTGCGACAGGTCGAAGCCGAGCGCCTTGTTCGCCCACGCGAGCACGATGAACTGCAGCGTCGCGCCGGCGCCCCAGAACAGCGTCGTGGTGGCGAGCGAGATCTGGCCCAGCTTGTCGCGCCACAGCAGCGTCGACGCAGTGCGAGAACTCGCGGATGAGGTAGAGCGGGTTCTTGCTCGGCACGCGGTGATCGACGCCGGTGTCGGGGATGAACCAGTTGAAGATCGCCGCGACGACGTAGAACACCGCGATGACGCAGATCGCGGCCTCGGGCGGCGTGTTGATGCCGGTGTCGATCATCGGCAGGTCGAAGCCGAGCAGCATCGTCGGACACGCCCGGGCTGATCAGCAAGCCGCCGAGCAGCACGCCGAGGACGATCGAGCCGACCGTCGTGCCTTCGATCCATCCGTTGGCCGCGACGAGCTGCTTCGCGGGCAGGAGCTCGGTGAGGATGCCGTACTTCGCGGGCGAGTACGCGGCGGCGCCGAAGCCCACGACCGCGTAGGCGGCGAGCGGGTGCAGCGTGAACAGCATGAGCATGCAGCCGACCACCTTGATCGCGTTGGTGATGAGCATGACGCGGCCCTTCGGCATCGAGTCGGCGAACGCGCCGACGAGCGGCGCGAGCACGACGTAGGAGACGACGAAGCGACTGCTTCAGCGCCGGCGTCATCCACTCCGGCGCCTGCGAGCTCGTGCAGCAGCGAATGGCCGCGATCAGCAGCGCGTTGTCGGCGAGCGACGAGAAGAACTGCGCCGCCATGATCGTGTAGAACCCGGCCTTCATATCCTCGCAATGTCCTCGTGCGCCTCGCAGCGCGACGGGACGTCGCCGCGTACCTCGACGTGAGCGTTGCAATCGGATGCGCAGGCGCGGGTGGTTATAATGGCGTGGTCGCGCGGCCCGGGGCTTTATACCATGATTGACCGCGCGCACATGTCGCGGCCCGCGTCTGCGCGATTCGCGCATCTTCCGCGCATCCTCCAACCGCCACGCGCCCGCCGCAATGTCCCGCCCGCTGTACGCCCAGATCAACCTCGCCGCGCTGCGGAGCAATCTCGCGAAGGTGCGCGAGAAGGCGCCCGGCACGCAGGTGCTCGCGGTGGTCAAGGCCAACGCGTACGGCCACGGCCTGATGCGCGTGCTGCCTGCGCTCGAGGATGCCGACGGCCTCGCGCTCGTCGAGCCCGACGCCGCGTACGAGCTGCGCGAGCGCCAGTACTCACGGCGCATCCTGATGCTCGAAGGGCTTCTTCGCGGAGTCGGAGCTGCCGGAGTTCGCGCAGCGCCGGCTCGCCACTGTTGTGCACGACATGGAGCAGGTGCAAGATGCTCGAGAAGGCGGTGCTGTCGCGTCCGCTCGAGGTCTTCGTCAAGGTCAACGACGGGCATGAACCGGCTCGGCTTCCGCCCCGGCGACGTCGCCGGCGTCTGCCAGCGGCTCGCCTCGTGCGCCGTCGGTCGCCGCGCTCCGGCTCATGATGCACTTCGCGCGCGCCGACGAGGACGACGGCCTCACGGAGCCGCTCGACGTGTTCGAGGCCGCCTGCAGGGGCCTCGCGTATCCGCGCTCGATCGCCAATTCGGCGGGCGTCATCCGCTTCGACGAGGTCGGCGGCGACATCGTCCGTCCCGGCATCATGCTGTACGGCGCGTCGCCTTTCCCTACGACACCGCCGAGATGCTCGGCTTGCTGCCGGTGATGACGCTGCGCTCGCAGCTCATCGCGGTGCAGGAGCTCAAGGCGAACGAGAGCGTCGGGCTACGGCGCGACGTACACGGCCTCGCGCGCGCACCGCGTCGGCGTGGTCGCGTGCGGCTATGCCGACGGCTATCCGCGGCATGCGCCCAACGGCACGCCGGTGCTCGTGTGCGGCAAGAAGGTGCGGATGGCCGGCCGGCCGTCGATGGACATGATCACCGTCGACCTGACCGAGGTTCCGGAGGCGCGCGTCGGCAGCCCCGTGGTGCTGTGGGGCGAAGGGCCTGCCCGGTCGACGACGTCGCCAACGCGGCGTCGACCGTCGGCTACGAGCTCCTGTGCGCCGTCGCGCCGCGCGTGCCGCACGTGACGAGCGAAGTCGGCGGCGTCGACCTCGAACTGTAGAAGAAGGAAACGCATGTACATCGTCGTCACCGGCGCCGCCGGATTCATCGGATCGAACCTCGTGCGCGGCCTCAACGCGCGCGGCGAGACCGACATCATCGCGGTCGACAACCTCTCGCGCGCCGACAAGTTCCGCAACCTCGTCGACTGCGAGATCGCCGATTACCTCGACAAGGAGGAGTTCCTCGCGCGGCTGTCGGCGGGCGATTTCGACGACGACGTCGCCGCGATCCTGCACCAGGGCGCGTGCTCGGACACGATGGAGACCGACGGCCGCTACATGATGCGCAACAACTACCGCTATTCGGCGGAGCTGCTCGACCATTGCCAGAACAACGACATCCCGTTGCTGTACGCGTCGAGCGCGTCGGTGTACGGCGGCGGCACCACCTTCGTCGAAAGGCGCGAGCACGAGGCGCCGCTCAACGTCTACGGCTACTCGAAGTTCCTGTTCGACCAGCACGTGCGGCGCATGCTGCCGGAGCGCACCGCGCCGATCGTCGGCTTCCGCTACTTCAACGTGTACGGCCCGCGCGAGCAGCACAAGGCGCGCATGGCGTCGGTCGCGTTTCACTTCTTCCACCAGTATCGCAAGAGCGGCTCGCGTGCGGCTCTTCGCTGGCTCCGGCGGCTACGCCGCCGGCGAGCAGCGGCGCGACTTCGTGTGCGGTCGTCCGACGTGGTCGCGGCGAACCTCGACTTCCTCGGGCAGTCGGATCGATCGGGCATCTTCAACCTCGGGATCCGGACGCGCGGAGAGCTTCAACGACGTCGCGCGCCACGTCATCAACGCGTGCCGCGCGGCCGACGGGCGAGGCGCCGCTCGGCCTGGCCGAGCTCGTGCGCGCGGGCGCGATCGAATACATGGAGTTTCCGCCGCAGCTCGTCGGCAAGTACCAGAGCTTCACGCAAGCCGACCTCACGGCGCTGCGCGCCGCGGGATATCGCGCGCCGATGACCGACGTCGACGACGGGCGTGCGCCGACTACGTCGAATGGCTGATGGCGGTCGACGCGTGCATCCCCCGTAACGTTGAGCGGACGCCGCCCTTCGCGGGCGGCGCATCCAACTCGACGACGGAGGAAGCATCATGATCAAGCTCGTACTCGCGCTCGCGCTGGCGTTCGCAGCGCATTCGCGGCGCTGTTCGCATTGCCCGCATCCGCAGTCGTCAACATCAACACCGCATCCAAGGACGAGCTCATCGCGCTGCCCGGCATCGGCCCGGCCAAGGCGCAGGCGATCCTCGACTACCGCAAGCTCAACGGCCCGTTCAAGTCGGTCGACGACTTGAAGAACGTGAAGGGCATCGGCGCCAAGCGTCTCGAGAAGCTGCGTGCCGAGCTCACGGTCGGTCCGGCGCAGGCCAAGGTGGCGGCGGCCACGCCCGCCAAGGCGCGATGCCCGATCCGCGTCTGCGCCGCGGCTGCGGCGGCCAAGGGCGAAGTGCGCGCCGGCCGAGGTCAAGCCCGCGCCCAAGTAGCAGCGCCGCACGGCTCCGGCGCGTAGCCCCGCCGCCATCGCCGATGACGGCGGGGCGCTACAATCCGCGGGCATGTACCCGACGCTCGAATCGACGATCGGCAACACGCCGCTCGTGCGCCTGCAACGCATGCCCGGCGACACGACCAACGTCGTGCTCGCCAAGCTCGAAGGCAACAATCCGGCGGGATCGGTGAAGGACCGGCCGGCGCTACTCGATGATCGTCGAGGCGGAGAAGCGCGGCGACATCAAGCCGGGCGACACGCTGATCGAGGCGACGTCCGGCAACACCGGCATCGCGCTCGCGATGGTCGCCGCGATGAAGGGCTACCGCATGATCCTCATCATGCCGGACAACCTGTCGCTCGAGCGGCGGCAGTCGATGACCGCCTTCGGCGCCGAGCTCATCCTGGTCACCAAGGAGCAGGGCATGGAGGGCGCGCGCGACCTCGCCGAGAAGATGCGCGCGCGAGGGCAAGGGCATCATCCTCGACCAGTTCGCCAATCCCGACAATCCGCTCGCGCACTACCGCACGACGGGCCCGGAGCTCTGGCGCGATACGCAGGGCGCGATCACGCACTTCGTGTCCGCGATGGGCACGACGGGCACGATCATGGGCGTGTCGAGCTTCCTCAAGGAAAAGAATCCCGCGATCGCGATCGTCGGCGCGCAGCCGGCGGAAGGCGCGTCGATTCCGGGCATTCGCAAGTGGCCCGAGGCGTACCTGCCGAGGATCTTCGACGCCAGGCGCGTCGACCGCGTCGAGTCCGTCACGCAGCCGGACGCGGAAGCAGACCATGCGCCGGCTCGCGCGCGAGGAAGGCATCTTCGGCGGCGTGTCGTCGGGCGGCGCGTGCGCGGTGGCGCTGCGCATCGCGCGCGAGGTGCGCAACGCGACGATCGTCTTCGTCGTGTGCGACCGCGGCGATCGCTATCTGTCGACGGGCGTGTTCGCGGATAGACCGTCGTGCTGATCCGATCCTCGCGTTCGACATCGAGTGCGTGCCGGACTTCGACGGCATCCGCAAGGTGCACGACCTGCCGCGCGACCTCGACGACGCGGCTCGTCGCCGAGTGGTATCGCGCAGAAGCGCCGCAGCGCGTCGGGCAACGACTTCCCGCCGCACTACCTGCAGCGCGTCGTCGCCATCGCGTGCGCGCTGCGCAACGAGAGCGGATTTCGCGTGTGGTCGATCGGCGAGCCGGACGACCCCGAGCCCGAGCTCATCCGCCGCTTCTTCGACGGCATCGAGAAGCTGACGCCGCAGCTCGTGTCGTGGAACGGCAGCGGCTTCGACCTGCCGGTGCTGCAGCATCGCGCGCTCATCTGCGGCGCGTGCGCGGCACGCTACTGGGATTGGGGCGACGAGGACCGCGAGTTCAAGTTCAACAACTACCTCGGGCGCTTTCACACGCGGCACATCGATCTCATGGACGTGCTCGCGTGCTTCCAGCCGCGCGCCAGCGCGCCGCTCGATGCGATGGCGCGCCTGTGCGGCTTTCCGGGCAAGCTCGGCATGAACGGCAGCGAGGTCGCGGCGGCCGTGGCGCGCGGCGAGATCGCCGACGTGCGCAACTACTGCGAGACCGACGTCGTCAACACGCTGCTCCTGTACCAGCGCTTCCGCCTGATGCGCGGCGAGCTCTCCGCGGGCGAGTACGCCACGCGAGATCGGGCTGTGCGCGAGCGCATCGCAGCGTCGGACGCGCCGCACTGGAAGGCGTTCATCGCGGCGTGGGACGCCGCGTGACCATGCGCTGAATCCATGCGCACGTTCCTGCAGGCGTTGCTCGGCAGGAAGCGCAGGCGCAGTCGGCCGCGGCGTTTGTCGAGACGGCGCCGAACGTGATCGCGGTCGAAGGCGCGCCGCCGTTCCCGATCGCCAAGACGCTCTCGCGCGAGGCCGGATTTCCGCTGGTCGATTGGGATGCCGTCCACGCATGGCTCGCCAACGTCGACGAGGCTCGTCGCAACGACGCGTGGAAGGCGTGCGAGCGCGGCTGGCTCATGCACCTCGAGGCGGCGCTGGGCGCGAATTACAGGCTTGCCGAGTCGCCGAAGCGTCGTGCTCTCCTCGCTGGAGGCAAGCTCGCGCACGTCACGTCGACTACATCGAGCGCACGCTGGCGCGGATACGCGCGTGCTCGACGGCGTAGCGCGTGCCCGAGATGGGCAAGGAAATCCTGGTCGTTTCGACGACGAGGACACCTACTACCGCTACGCGTCGATCTACGTGCCGGACGGCGAGCAGCAACGAGCGGCGGGATGTACCTCGGAACGGATGCGGCCACTTCGTCACGACCAAGGCCGATCTTCAGCGTATCGAGCGCGTGATCGCCCACGAGCTGACGCATTCCTGTCTAGAGCACCTGGATCTGCCGCATGGCTGAACGAGGGCCTCGCCGAAAACACGAAAGGGCGCCTGACTCGGTCCGCGAGGCCGCAGTTCACGCCGCAGCAGATGCACGACAAGCACCTCGCGTTCTGGAACGAGGCCGCATTCAGGCGTTCTGGACGGCGACGCGTTCCACACGCCGCGATGCCCAGCACCTCGCGTACGACCTCGCGCGCGTGATGGTCGAGCAGCTGTCCACGGACTGGAACACGTTCAGGGCCTTCGCGCAGCGCTGCGAGATGGAGAAGACGCGCGGCGCCGAGGCGGCGCGGCAGCATCTCGGCCTCGACCTCGGCGAATACGCGTGCGCGCTGGTGCAAAAGGAGCATTCGCCGGCATGGTCGCCCGACCCGCGCGCGATAGAACGTCAGTGCTTGTGCGGCGTTCCCTTCGCGTTCTCGTAGTGCTCGCGCAGCAGGTCGCGGCCGAAGTCTCCGGTGAAGTCGCGCCAGACCGAATGGACGTGGTTGCCGCCGTCCTGGCTCGCGTCGTACTCGATCAGGAACAGCGGCCCCTGCACGCGGTAGTAGTGCTGCTTGCCGCGTTCGGTGCGATCCCGCCCACCCGAAGCGAATGTTGTCGACGCCGCCTTCGCCGCACGCGCGCCATGCGCGCCTCCGCGAGCGTCGGCTCGAACGTCGCCGCATACACCTCGACCAGCTTCACGAGCTGCGCACGTTGCGCTCCGTCATCGCCGCAGCGGACGAGTGCCGACGGCTTGCAGCGGATCGACCTTCGCTGCGTTGCTCGTGACGATGTCGCCGTACGTGCGCGCCTCGAACACCGCCTCGCGGCGCTGCGCGTCGGTCAGCGACGCGAGCAGCGCACGCGCTTCGTCCTCTTCCGCAGCCAGCACCCGCAGCCCGGCCTTGGGCCCGCGCGGCACCTTGGCAGGGTTGGCGCCGAGGAAGCTCGGCGCATCGACCGCGATGCTGTCGCCGCCGATCGTGAAGTTGAGCGACACGTGATGGCCCTCGAAGCGCCAGCCCCACGCCGCGGTGGCTGCTCGGCGTTCCGTAGATCGTCAGGTGATAGCGCTCGGGATCGCGCATGAGGCCGAACGTCTCGAGCTCGCGCAGCACGAGCTCGAGCTCGACGATGTTCACGACCTTGCGGTAACCGGTGGCCGACAGCGCTTCCTTCAATAGCGCGTGCACGGCGTCGCGGCCTTGCGCGTCGAGCTCCTTCAGCGCGACGCCGTTGCGGCTGCGCGGCGTGTAGTGCCAGTCGGTGCGGTCGCGGTCGTCGAACGGCTTGCCGACCTTCTCGCGCGCCGCCGGCGGCAACGCCGCGAGCACGCGCTCGGCCGCGACGCGCATGCGGGTGGCGCTCGCCGCGGATGCATGGGGGCCGTCGTGCGCGGGCGCGACGTTCGCCGCTACGGCGAGGAAGACAGCAGCCAGGGTGCGCATGATGCGCATCCTACTGCACCCGCGCCGTCAGCCGATGTACGGAACGGGCGCGAACCGCCCGCCGAGCGCGTCGCGCGAATCCATGCCCCACCACCGGTCGAGCACCGTCGCGTACACGCTGCGGAAGTCGAGCGCGTGCGCGGGGTTGCCGTCGTCGACAAGCTGCGCGAGATTGGGCGGCGCGCCGTAGAAGCCGCCCTTGACGCGGCCGCCCATCGCGAAGTGCACGTTGGCGGTGCCGTGGTCGGTGCCGTTGTTCTGGTTCTCCTTCGGGCGCCGGCCGAACTCCGCGTAGGTGAGCACCAGCGTGTCGTTCCACTTGCCGAGCTCGACCAGCGCCGACCGCAGCGCGACGAGGCCGTTCGCCACCTCGCCCAGCAGCCGCGCCTGCGTCGCCGGCTGGTTGGCGTGCGTGTCGAAGCCCGACAGCGTGACGCGAACGACCGCGACGCCCGAAGGATTGGCGACGATCTGGCACGCGGTGCGAATCGCGTTGCCGAATGCGCCCGCCGGAAACTCGGTCGCGAACGTCCGTGCGCCCCGCAAGATGCGACGCGGCCTGCACGATGTCGCCTTCGACCTTGAGGATGTGCGCGAGCGCCTTGTTGCCCGCGTTGCGCCGCGGGCTGCGCGAGCTTCGCGCGGCGCAGGAACTGCTCGGTGTCGGCGAGCGCGATGGCGCGCGTTCCGCCGCCGGCGAGCGGACCGAGCTCGCTCGAGCCGATGATCACGCCGTCGGCGGCGAACGACGCGGGCACCGGCTGCGTGACGAAGGCGCGCGTGAGCCAGCCTTCCTGGAGGTACGTCTCGCTCTTGCTCGCCGTGTCCCAGATCTCGATCGAGCGGAAGTGCGAGAGGTTCGGGTCGGGATAGCCCACGCCCTGCAGCGACGGCGAGGTTGCCGTCGCTTCCACAGCTTCGCGAGCGGCGCGAGCGACGGATGCAGTCCCGCGCGATCGGACAGCTGCACGACCTGGTCGCGCGCGATCGCGATCTTCGGGCGCAGCGCGTAGTACGCGGGATCGGCGTAGGGCACGAGCGTATTGAGGCCGTCGTTGCCGCCCTTGAGCTCGACGAGCACGAGGACCTTGCGGTAGTCCGCGACGGCGGCGTGCGCGCGAAGCGCGGGCAGCGCAAAGGCAGCGACGGCGGCAGTCGAGCGAAGGAACTGGCGTCGTTTCATCGGTCTGCTATTTGAGCTGGTACGACGGATCGAGCAGCGTCGCGCGCACGAACGCGAGCGCGTCGGCGTCCGTCCTGGGCGGGTCGGCCACGACCGGCGGGATCGGCAGCAGCAGCGCCTGCGCCGATTGCATCTTCGCGATCGGTGGAGTCTCCCGGCTGCCGCGCGACCCAGCGCGCCGCGTCGAACTGCACGTTGCGAACTCCGCGGTCGACCGCGCGCACGAAGCGCTCGACACGCGCCGCATCGTCGCCGTTGGCGGGCAGCGTCGCCATCATCGCGGACGGCGCGTCGTCCATGCGCGCGAGGCGGTCGAGGAACTGCTTTCGCGCGAGCAGCGAATTGCTGTTGATCCACTGCTCGCCGCCGGGCCAGCCCTTCACGTTCGGCGGCGAGAAGAGGTTCTGGCCCATGCCCGCCGCGACGACGACGAACGGCATCGCGCCGCCGGGCGCGACGTCGAGCTGGCGCAGCGTGCCGACGACGAGCTCGACCGGGCTCTTCACCAGCGTCCCGCGATTGGCCGGGTCCCAGAACGCATCGCGTCGAGCAGCAAGCGCGCGCAGCGCGACCTTGATGTCGTAGTTGCGGTTGCGAAACGCCTTGCCGATGCGCTCGACCTCGCGCGGATCCGGGTTCGGCGGAGACGAACTCGCGCCACAGCTTGGCGGTGATGAACTCGGCGGTCTGCGGCCGCTCGAGGATGACGTCGAGCACGGCGTCGCCGTCGAAGCGGCCCGATTTGCCGAGCACCGTCTTCACGCCGGCGTCGTGAATCGACGGGCGGAACAGGTACCGGCCGGTTTCGCGGTCGAGGCTCCAGCCGGTGAACGCGCGCGCCGCTTCCTTGATGTCGCTTTCGGTGTACTGGCCCTCGCCGAGCGTGAAGAGCTCCATCACCTCGCGCGCGAAGTTCTCGTTCGGCTGTGCCCTTGCGGCTTTGCGCGGTGTCGAGGTAGATGAGCATCGCCGGGTCCTTCGACGCCGCGTGCAGCAGCGTCGGCGAAGCTGCCGAGCGCGTTCGCGCGCAGCGTCGCGTTCTGCTGGTACATGAGCCGCGCGAAGCGCACCTTCTGCTGGCTCGACACGAAGTGGTTGTGCCAGAACAGCGTCATGCGCTCGGTGATCGGCGACGGCGTCACCAGCATCTCGTGCATCCACCAGGCGCGAAGCTCGAGGCCCTGGCGCACCAGCTGCTGCTGGAACGCGCGCCGCTCCTCGGGCGTCACGGTGTCCGCGCGCTGGATAGCGCAGCGCAGTCGTTTGCAGCGTGAACGCAGGCGGCGGCGTGATCGCCTGCGTGCGCACGTCGCGCAGGACCAGGTTGACGCCTTGCTCGCGCGTGAGCGCGGCGTAGCCGCGAATCTCGGCGTCGGTCGGTCCGAAACCCGTGCGGGCGAGGAGGTGGCGCGCGTCGTCGAAGCCCATCGGCGCCGCCGACGCGCGCCGGTCGTCAGCGACGGCGAGTGCAACGCCCAGGACAGCCCGCATGGATCCGTTCGCTCGCATGGTTGATCCGTTCAACGGACCAGTTTGCGCGCGTGTTGACGCGCCGCGCCGACCGCGAGATGTAACAAATGGCTACAAGCGGATCGTCCCGCGCCCGATCTCGATCACGTGCCCCGGAGACCCGGATCTCGCCGCTCGGCGGTCACTTCGAGCCCGAGGCGGCACGGCCGTCCGACCGCCTCGCCCTGGTCGATCGCGAGCTTCTGCGGCAGCGCGGCGCCCGTCGCGAGGAGCCACCCGCCCAGGTTGGCGCACGCCGAGCCGGTGCCCGGATCCTCGATGCATCGCGCCGTGCTTGGGAAAGAAGAACCGCGCGAGGACGCGGTCGCCTTCGCGCGCGAACACGTACGCCATCGACCGCTGGCCGTTGCTGCCGTGGACCTCCATCGCGTCGGCGCCGCGGCGTGGCGCGTCGCACGGCGTCGAACGTCGCGAGCGGGAGCACGAGCTGCTCCGATCCGGTGTCGACCCACAACGGGCGGTCGAGGAGATCGCGTTCGGCGAGCCCGAGCATGGCGGCGAGGTCCGCACGGCGACGCCGCAGGCGCGCGGTGCTTCGGCGCATTGGCCGACAGCGTCCACACGTCGCCTTGCGCTTCCACGGGGATCACGCCGGCCTTCATCTCGAGCTGCACGCGATCGCCCGCTTCGCGCGAGCGTCGCGCACGACGTGCGCGGTGCCGAGCGTCGGATGACCCGCGAACGCCATCTCGAACGTCGGCGTGAAGATGCGCACGCGCGCCGTGGCGTCGCCGGTCGGCGGCAGCACGAACGTCGTCTCGGACAGGTTGAACTGCAGCGCGAGCGCCTGCATCGTCTCGTCGCTCAATCCTTCGCCGTTCTCGAACACGCACAACGGGTTGCCGGCGAGCGGCGCTCTCGCGCGAACACGTTGACGATGCGAAACGCGTAGCTCATGCACAGGCTCCTGCTGGTGAAACCGCTGCGATCACTTCGCGCGCGAGCGCGCGCATGCCGCGCTCGGCGACGGCCGACGTGGCGTCCACCGTCGATCGCTTCGCGCGCTGCGCGGGAAATTGCTCTCGATCGAGCGCGCATACATCGGATCGTAGTGGCGCACGAGGAGCTCGTCGACCAGCGTGTCGAAGTCGCCGGCGCGCGCGGCCTCGCTCCAGCGTTCGATCGTCTTGCGGCCGTGCAGCTCGACGAGCCGCGACAGCCGGTCGCAGAGCGCGTCCGGATCGGCGAGGAAGTGCGCGTACTCGTCCTTCAGCATCTGCACGCGCAGCGCCTGCGGCGTGTCGAGCCGCACGCACGCGCGCCGTGCGCATCGCGCCGAGCAGCGCGTTGCCGAGCTGCACCGTGCCGATCTTGCGGCTCTCCGATTCGACGAACACCGGGCGCGCGACGGATCGAACGACTCGAGCGCGGCGACCACGCCGGTGTCGAACGCCTTCTGCGACGGCTGCGGCTCGACGGGATGGTCGCCCAGCAGCGACCCGCGATGATTCGCGAGCCGCTCGAGGTCGAGCACCTGCGCGCCCTCGTCGTCGAGCGCGCGCAGCAGCCGGCTCTTGCCCGATCCGGTCAGGCCGCAGACCACGACGAAGCGGAACTGCGGCGGAAGCGTCTCGAGCGACGCCACCACGTGCCGGCGATAGGTCTGGTAGCCGCCCTCGAGCTGGACGGCGCGCCAGCCGATTTCCTTCAGCACGTGCGCGAGCGATCCGCTGCGCTTGCCGCCGCGCCAGCAATAGACGAGCGGCGCCCACTCGCGCGGCTTGTCGCGGCAGTGCGTCTCGAGGATGCGCGCGATGTTGCGCGCGACGATCGATGCGCCGTGCCGCTTGGCGGCGAATCCCGACTCCTGCGCGTGGATCGTGCCGACCTCGGCGCGCTCGCGATCGTCGAGCACCGGCAGGTTGATCGCACCCGGGATGTGGTCGATCGCGAACTCCGACGGGACTGCGCACGTCGATGCGATCGGGATGCTCGCGCAGCGCGGCGATGCCGACCTTCGGCGATTGCAGCGGGATCACCGCTTGAGCAGCGGCACGAGCTGCGGCCACACGTTGTCGAGCAGGCGCGATTGCGCCGTCGCGGTCGGATGGATGCGGTCGGGCTGGAAGAACGCGAGGTCCTCGCCGAAGCCCGCGAAGAACGACGGCACCAGCGGCACCTTGCGCGTCGTCGATACGCTCGTGAACAGGTCACGAAACTCGCGCGCGTATGCCGGGCCGTAGTTCGGCGGAATCTCCATGCCGACGACCAGCACCTTCGCGCCCGCGGCCTGCGACGCGACGACCATCGCGTCGAGGTTCTCGCGCGTCGTCGCGAGCTTGCCGCCGCGCAGCGCATCGTTGCCGCCGAGCTCGATGACCACGACCGCCGGCTTGTGCTGTGCAAGGAGCGCGGGCAGGCGCGCGCGTCCGCCCGCCGTCGTGTCGCCGCTGATCGACGCGTTGACGACGCGGTAGCGATAGCCTTCCGCCGCGAGCTTCTTCGACAGGAGCTCGACCCAGCCCTGGCCTCCCGTCAAGCCGTAGCCCGCCGAAACGGAGTCGCCGACGACGAGCAGGACGGGCGACTTGTCCTGGCGCTCGCCGAACGGAACGGCACGCGAGGAGGAACGCACAAAGGGCGTGACGGAAGCAAACGGCGAGGCGCATGGGTCGAAATTCTAGCGTGCAGCGGGTTTGCGCGCTGGGGGCTTGTGGTTCGGGGGGCACGCTACAATCCTTGCAGGATATGTCCGATTCCATCATTCGCGCGGAAGCGCTGACCAAGATCGTCACGAGCGGCGACGATCCATTGACCATCCTCGACGGCGTTTCGTTCGCCGTCGAGCCCGGCGCCAGCATCGCCATCGTCGGTGCCTCGGGCTCGGGCAAGACGACGCTGCTCGGTCTGCTGGCGGGTCTCGATCGCCCGACCTCCGGCGAGGTCCACATCGACGGCGAGGCGCTGTCGACACTCGACGAGGACGCGCGCGCGGCGCTGCGCCAGCGCCTGCTCGGCTTCGTGTTCCAGTCGTTCCAGCTGCTGCCCGCGCTGACCGCGCTCGAGAACGTGATGCTGCCGCTCGAGCTCGCCGGCGCGCGCCGATGCGGAGCCGCGCGCGCGCGTCTGGCTCGACCGCGTCGGCCTCGCCAAGCGCACCACGCATTATCCGCGGCAGCTGTCGGGCGGCGAGCAGCAGCGCGTCGCGATCGCGCGCGCGTTCGCGGGCGATCCGAAGCTGCTGATGGCCGACGAGCCGACGGGCAACCTCGACGGCGCGACGGGCGTCGAGGTCGCCGATCTCATGTTCCGTCTCAATCGCGAGCACGGCACCACGCTCGTGCTGGTCACGCACGACTCGTCGCTCGCGGCGCGCTGCGGCGCGCAGGCTTTCGCTGTCGGCGGGGCGGCTCGTTCGGCGACGAGTCGCGTCGCGGCCTGAGCGCATGAATACGCTGCGGCTCGCGCTGCGCCTGCTTCGCCGCGACTGGCGCGCAGGCGAGTTGCGCGTGCTCGTCGCGGCGCTCGTGCTCGCCGTCGGCAGCGTCGGCACCGTCGGCTTCTTCGCCGATCGCGTGAAGGGCGCGCTGACGACGCAGGCGAACCTGCTGCTCGGCGCCGACATCATGGTGTCGGGCGATCGCCCGTTGCCGCCGCAATCTCGCGGAGACCGCGACGCAGCGCGGACTCGCGACCACGCCGGTCATCCGCTTCAACAGCATGGTGCCGCCGCCGCCCGGCGCGCCCGCGCGAGGCGTCCGCCGTGCTCTCCGACGTCAAGGCGGTCGGCGACGGTTACCCGTTGCGCGGCACGATCGTGCTCGCCGATCCGCGCGCGTCCCGAAGGCACGGTCGCGAAGGGCATTCCCAAGCGCGGCGAAGCGTGGCCCGACCGTCGGCTCGCCGATCGGCTCGGCGTCGAAGATCGGCGACCGCATCGCGGTCGGCGAGGCGACGCTCACGGTCGGCGCGATCGTGCAGCAGGAGCCCGAGGTCGCGGGCATCGTCTTCGCGCTCGGGCCCAAGCTGCTCGTGAACATCGACGACGTTCCCGCGACCAACCTGCTGCAGCCCGGCAACCGCGCGACGTATCGCCTGCTCGTCGCGTCGCGCAAGGACGCGGGCGCGCTCGACGCCTATCGCACATGGCTCGACAACGAGCTCAAGGCCGGGCAGCGGGTCGAGTCCGTGCGCGACCTGCGTCCCGAAGTGCGGCAGACGCTCGAGCGCGCGGAGAAATTCGTCGGGCTCGCCGCACTCGTCGCGGTGCTGCTCGCCGCGGTCGCCGTCGCGCTCGCGGCGTCGCGCTACCTGCGACGGCATCTCGATGCGGCCGCGATGTTCCGCTGCTTCGGCGCGCGGGTCGGCGCAGACGCTCGTGCTGTTCTTCATGCAGTTCCTCGTGCTCGGCGTTGTCGCGTGCGGCGCCGGGCTCGCTCGTCGCGCTCGCCGGGCAGCAGTTGCTGGTCACGCTGCTGTCGCCGGTGCTCGCGTCCGACCTGCCGCCGCCGTCGTGGGAGCCCGGCGTCGTCGTCGTTCGCGACCGGCATGCTGCTGCTGTTCGGGTTCGCGCTGCCGCCGCTGATCGCGCTCGCCAAGCGTGCCGCCGCTGCGCGTGCTGCGCCGCGACCTGCCGCGTCCGCGTGCCGGCGGCGTTCTCGCGTACGGCCTCGGCGCCGCCGACGATCGCATTCCTCATCGGCTACCAGGCGCGCGAGGTGCAGGCCGGGCTCATCATGGTCGGCGGCGTCGCCGGGCCTGCTCGCCGCGGCGGCGCTGTGCGCGTGGGGACTGATCTTCGTCGCTGAAGAAGGCTGCCGCAGCGCGGCGTCACGTGGCGCTTCGGCCTCGCCAACCTTCGCCGGCGCGCGTTCGCGTCGAGCCTGCAGATCGGCGCGCTTGCGCTCGGCCTGATGGCGCTGCTTGCTGCTGACCGTCGTGCGCGGCGACCTGATGCGCAACTGGCGCGCGAGCCTGCCGCCCGACGCGCCGAATCAGTTCCTCATCAACGTGCTGCCCGAGCAGGTCGACGACGCGCGCGCGCAGCTCGCGAAGAGCGTCGGCGTCGACGTCGCGTTCAGGCCGATGGTGCGCGGCCGCCTCGTGCGAGGTGAACGGCGACGCGCTCGACACGACCAAATTCGAGGACACGCGCGCGCGCAGGCTCGCCGAGCGCGAGTTCAACCTGTCGTGGACGCAGGAGCTGCCGAAGGGCAATCGCGTGTCGAGCGGCAAGTTCTGGACGCCGCAGTCGCCGGCCGACGAGGCCGGCATGTCGCTCGAGGACGGCATCGCGGACACGCTCGGCGTCAAGCTCGGCGACACGCTGACGTTCGACATCGCGGGCAACAAGGTGTCGGCGCGCGTGACGAGCCTGCGCAAGGTCGACTGGGACAGCTTCCGCGTCAACTTCTTCGCGCTGTTTCCGCCGGGCCCGCTCGACGCCATGCCGGCGACCTACATCGCGGCGTTCCGCGCGCCGGACACGCAACAGCGCGTGGCTCGCGCCGCCTCGTGCAGAAGTACCCGAACATCCTCGCGATCGACATCGGCGAGATCGTGCGGCAGGTGCAGGGCATCATGGACCACGTCTCGCGCGCGGTCGAGTTCGTGTTCCTGTTCACGCTCGCCGGCGGCTTGCTGGTGCTGCAGGCGGCGATCGCCGCGACGCAGGACGAGCGCAAGTTCGACGCCGCGATCCTGCGCACGCTCGGCGCGTCGCAGCGGCAGCTTCGCGCGGCGCAGATCGCCGAGTTCCTGCTGCTCGGTGCGCTTGCCGGGCTCGTCGCGGCGGCGGGCGCGACGGCGACCGGATGGGCGCTCGCCGATCGCGTGTTCAAGATTCCGTTCGAGGCGAACCCGATGGTGTGGGTCTACGGGATCCTCGGCGGTGCGATCGCGGTGACGCTCGCAGGTTGGCTCGGCACGCGATCGACCACGCGCGCAGCCGCCGCTGGCGGTGATCCGGCAACTCACGTGAGCACGCCGTACGAGCGCGTCGGCGGGGATGCCGGCGTGCGCGCGCTCGTCGACGCGTTCTACGATCGCATGGATCTCGAGGAAGCGTTCGCGGGTATTCGCCAGCTGCATCCCGCCACGCTCGACGGCTCGCGCGACAAGCTCTACTGGTATCTGTCCGGGTGGCTCGGCGGGCCGCAGCATTACGTGGAGCGTTTCGGGCATCCCCGACTGCGCGCGCGCCACCTTCCGTTTGCGATTGCCGAAGCCGAACGGGACCAGTGGCTCGCGTGCATGAGAATGGCGATGCACGACGTCAACCTGCCCGACGATGTCGCGACCGCCTTGATCGAGGCGTTCTTCGGGACCGCCGACTGGATGCGCAACCAGGCGTAGTTATTCCGCGGCTCGTTGTCCTGCCAACCAGACGCGGGGACGACACGGGTCGCCGCGCGTCGGTCGCTTACGGACGCGCGCGCGCGCCTCCCTCGCTTCGCTTGGCCCGAGCGCTCACTCCGGCTTGAACCCCGACGCTTTCACGATCGGTCCCCACTTCGCGTAGTCGTCGGCCAGCGACCTTCGCGAATTGCTCCGGCGTGCCCGTCGCGGGATCCATGCCGAGGCCGGACAGCTTCTGCGCGACGTCGGGCGACTGCAGCGCCTTGTTGATCGCGGCATTGAGCGTGGTCGACGATCGGCTTGGGCGTCTTCGGCGGCGCGAAGAATCCGAACCAGCCCATCGCTTCGACGCCCTTGACGCCGAGCTCGTTGAACGTCGGAACGTCGGGCAGCGCGGTCGAGCGCTTGCGCGCCGGAGCTCGCGAGCACCTTCACCTTGCCCGCGCGATGCAGCTCGGTGAGATCGGCGAGCGCGTCGATCGCGCCGGCGACCTGGCCCGAGATGACGTCGTTCGCGTACGCGGCCGAGCCCTTGTACGGCACGTGCACCATGTCGACGCCGATGCCGCGGCCGAGCAGCACGCCGAAGAAGTGCGGCAGGCTTCCGGCGCCGGACGTCGCGTAGTCGGCCTTGCCCGGATTCGCCTTCGCCCACTGCACGAATTCCGGCCACGTCTTCGCACCGCTCTTCGGGACTCGCGGCGAACGCGAACTGGAAGGTCGCGCCGATGCGCGATCGGCGTGAAGTCCTTGATCGGGTCGTACGTGATGTCCTTGTAGACGTGCGGCACGACGGCCATCGGACCGATCGGCATCACCATGATGCGTGGTGCCGTCCGGTGCCGCGCCCTTGACCGCTTCGGCGGCGATGCGGCCGATCGCGCCCGGCTTGTTCTCGACGATCACCGTCTGGCCGAGGCTGCGCCCATCTTCTCGGCGACGACGCGCGCGATGATGTCGGCGGTGCCGCCGGGCGCGAACCCGACGAGGATGCTTGACCGGCTTGTCGATCTTGTCCTGCGCGATGCGCGAATCCGGCCAACGGCCGACGCACGAGGCGAGGGCGATCGCGATCGCGTGGCGGATCTTCATGTCGTCTCCTCCTGTGTGTCGGCGCGCGGGCAGTATAGCCCCGCGTCACTCGCCGACTAGTCGCGATAGCCGGGTCGTCGCGGTCGAGCATGCGCAGGAGCGCGGCCCACGCGTTCGCCGGCGCCTGCCGGCCCGGGCGGGCGAATTGCGCCGCGACTTTTCGCGCGACGCTGGTGCGACGGCGTCACCAGTTCCGCGCCGCCGGCGAGCGCCGCCACCTGCGCCTGGCACGCGCGCTCGAGATGCATCATGAGGTCGAACGCATCGTGCACCGTCGGCCCGCACACCAGCAGGCCGTGATTGCGCAGGATCATCGCGTTGTGCGTGCCGAGGTCGCGCACGAGCCGCGCCTGCTCGTCGGCGTCGAGCGCGATGCCTTCGTAGTCGTGGTAGCCGATGGCGTCCGGTGAAGCGCATCGCGTGCTGCGTGAGCGGCAGGAGCCCGTCGCGCTGCGCCGCGACGGCGAGGCCCGCCGTCGTGTGCGTGTGCATGACGCAGCCGACGTCGTGCCGCGCGCCATGCACGGCGCCGTGGATCACGAAGCCGGCCGCGTTGATGCCGAGGCCGGTCGGGTCGTCGACGATCTCGCCGTCGAGCGTCACCTTCACGAGTGTCGACGCCTTGATCTCGGAGAAGAGGAGGCCGTACGCGTTGATCAGGAAATGCGCCGTCCTCCCCCGGCACGCGCGCGGAAATGTGCGTGTAGATGAGGTCGGTCAGGCGGAAGTGCGCGGCGAGCCGGTAGCATGCGGCGAGGTCGACGCGCGCCGGCGCGTTCGGCCGCTGTCATGGCGGTGTCGTACGGCGTGGGTCATGGTCGATGTTGAAGTATAGTCGCCACCTTCGTGGACACACGTGGATCGCTGATCGTGCGAAACGTCGTTCGTTGGCTCATCGCGGTCGTGCGCCGTCGCTCGCCGACCGCGCCTTCGTTCGCGCAGGCCGCGTACCCGTCGCGGCCGATCAGGCTCGTCGTGCCGTATCCGCCCGGGCGCGCTCACCGACATCCTCGCGCGCGCCATCGGCGAGCGCCTCGCGCCGGCCTGGGGCAGCCCGTCGTCATCGACAACAAGCCGGGCGCCGGGCACGCTCGTCGGCGCGGAGTTCGTCGCCAAGCAGCCGCCCGACGGCTACACGCTGCTGATGGCGACGAGCACGACGCTCGGGATCAGCCCCGCGCTGTACCAGCCGTCGCCGATCAATCCGGTGAAGGATTTCACGCCCGTGTCGGCGGTGGGCACCGTCAACTTCTTCCTGATCGCGAACCCGTCGTTTCCGGCGAAGACGCGTGAAGGAGATGATCGACGTGATCAAGGCGCAACCCGGGCAAGTACAACTACGGCTCCGTCGGCAGCGGCAGCCCGCATCACCTCTTCATGGAAGCGCTCAAGACGCAGTATGGCCTGACGATCCAGCACGTGCCGTACAAGGGAACGCCGGCCGCGCTCACCGACTTGCTCACCGACAGGCTGCAGGTGATGTTCTCGGACGCGACGGTCGCCGTGCCGAACATCGAGGCGGGCAAGGTCATCGCGCTCGGCACCTCGGCGGCGCGACCGACCACGCTCGTGGCCAACGTGCAGCCGATCGCCGCGACCGTGCCGGGCTACGACTGGCAGGCGTGGCAGGGCATCGTCGCGCCCGCCGGCACGCCGAAGGAGATCGTGGCGCGGCTGTCCGCCGAGTTGCAGAAGATCCAGGCGACGCCGGATTTTCGCGCGCAGCTCACGAAGTTCGGCATGGAGCCGTTCCCGCCGCAGACGCCCGAGCAGTTCGCCGCGATGATCGCGACCGAGCAGCCGCTGTGGGCGAAGGCGATCAAGGAGTCGGGCGCGAAGGTCGACTGAAATTCGATTCGCAGGAGGAAGCCGTGGCAAGTCCCGTCATCGATGTGCACACCCATGTCCTCACCGAGGAGTGGTTCTCGCTGCTGAAGCAGCACGGCGCGCCGCGCTACACGGTGGAGGAGGTCCGTGGCGGACTTGCGCGCGATCCATCTCGATGGCGCGCCGTTCATGACGCCGGTCCCGCCGATGTTCGACTACGACCTGCGCCTCAAGACGATGAACGAGTGCGGCGTCGACGTCTGCGTCGTCTCGCTCACGTGCCCGAACGTGTTCTGGGGCGGGCCGGAGATCAGCCTCACGGCGGCGCGCATCATGAACGACGACATGGCGGCCGCGCAGACGGCGCATCCGTCGCGCCTTCGCTGGTTCGCGTCGCTGCCCTGGCAATATCCGGAGCTTGCGCTGCCGGAGCTCGAGCGCGCCACTGCCGCGGGCGCGTCGGGCGTGATGGTGCTCGCCAACATCGGCGGCGTCCCCCTCACCGATCCGGCGTTCGCATCCGATCTGGGAGGCGATCGACGCGAAGGCGCTGCCGGTGCTCGTGCACCCGACGGCACCGCCAGGCGTCGCCGAGATGGACATGTCGCGCTTCCAGCTCACGGCGTCGATCGGCTTCACGTTCGACACGACGCTCGCCGTCGCGCGCATGATCTACGACGGGTTCTTCGAGCGTTACCAGAAGCTGCGCATCATCGCCGCGCACGGCGGCGGCACGCTGCCGTATCTCATCTCGCGCATGGACCAGTGCTTCGACAACATCCCCGCGTGCCGCGAGAAGATCGCGCGACGCCCGAGCGAGTACGTGCCGAGCATCAGCGCGGATGCCGTGGTGTTCGCGCCCGAGGTGCTCGCGCTGTGCGTGCAGGTCTTCGGCGCCGACAACGTGATGTACGGCTCCGACTACCCGCACACGATCGGCGACATGCCCGGCTGCCTCGCGCGCGTCGACGCGCTGCCCGAGCCGGTGCGCGACAAGGTGCGCGGCCGCAACGCGGCGCGCGTATTCCGGTTCTGAGGGCTACTTCTTGAACGGCTTGTCGATGTCGTTGCGCTGGCCCGCGCCCTCCATCTGGCCCAGCTCCTCCTGCTTCACCTGATTGGCCGAGCCGGCGGCCGCGCCGCCTTGCGGGGTCGCGCACCCCGCGACTGCGACACAGCACAGCGCGACGATACCGATCCTGACGAGCCGTCATGACGGCGTTCTCCGTTGGGCGAGCCCACGACCTTACGCCTGCCGCGCGATCTGTACAAATTGCATAAAATTGCAGCGATAATGCGGTTTTTGCACCGATCGCGGACGTTGCACACCTTCTCCGAAAGCCTGGCCGTCGCGGCCGCGCTCGTCACCCATCTCGATGCGAGGCTCCTGCGCATCGTCGAGCTGTCGCTGCGCGTCAGCCTGACGGCAACGCTGCTCGCCGCCGCCATCGGCTTGCCGCTCGGCGCCGACGATCGCCGTCGGCCGTTTCGGCGGTCGGCGATTCCTGACCGTCCTGCTGAACTCGTTCATGGGCCTGCCGCCGGTCGTGGTCGGCCTCGTCGTCTACCTGCTGCTGTCGCGCGCGGGTCCGCTCGGCGCGCTCGGCGTGCTGTTCACGCCGACGGCGATGGTCATTGCGCAGACGATCCTCATCGTGCCGATCGTCGCTGCGCTGTCGCGGCAGATCGTCGCGGACGCGTGGGACGAATACCGGGAGCAGCTGACGTCGCTCGGCGCGAGCACGCCGCGTGCGGCGGTCACGCTGCTGTGGGACACGCGCTTCTCGCTCGCGACGGTGCTGCTCGCGGGATTCGGGCGCGCCGTCGCGGAGGTCGGCGCGGTGATGATCGTCGGCGGCAACATCGACGGCGTCACGCGCGTGATGACCACCACCATCGCGCTGGAGACCAGCAAAGGCGACCTGCCGCTTGCACTCGCGCTCGGCATCGTCCTCATCGCGATCGTGCTGCTCCTCAACGCCGCCGCGGCGCTCGTTCGCGACTGGGCACTCGCGCGTTATGGCTGACGTCGAAGGCCTGCCCATTCGCTGCCGCGACGCCGAGGTGGTGCGCGACGGCACGCGGCTCGTCGGTGCGGTCGATCTCACGATCGAGCGCGGGACCTTCACGCCGTGCTGGGCGCCAACGGCGCGGGCAAGAGCACGCTCCTGCGCTTGCTGCACGGTCTCGTCGCGCCGACGCAGGGAACGGTCGCGTGGGGCACGCACGCGCCGCGGCCGGCGGGACAGGCGATGGTGTTCCAGCGGGCGGTGCTGCTGCGGCGCTCGGCCGCGGCCAACATCCGCTATGCGCTGCGACCTCGCCGGCATCCGCGGCGCGCGAGGCCGAATCGCGCATTGCCGAAGCGCTCGCCGACGTCGGCCTGCGCGCGACTCGCCGATCGCTCCGCACGCGTGCTGTCCGGCGGCGAGCAGCAGCGGCTCGCCCTCGCGCGCGCCTGGGCGCTGCGTCCGGAGGTGCTGTTTCTCGACGAGCCGACGGCGAGCCTCGATCCGAAGGCGACGCGCGCGGTCGAGGACATCGTGCGCGACATCCACGCGCGCGGCACGACCATCGTCATGAGCACGCACAACCTCGCGCAGGCAAAGCGGCTGGCAACCGACGTCTGTTCCTGCTCCGAGGGCCGGCAGGTCGAGCACACGCCCGCCGCCCGATTCTTTGCTATCGCCGCGGACATTCGGAAGCCGCGGCATTCCTCGAAGGAGAACGACTTGTGATTCGACGCACATGCCTCGGCCTCGCTGGCGCACTTGCAATATTCGCCACCGGCGCAGCGCGCGCAGGACACGCTTCATCGTCGTCGCCTCGACGACGTCGACCGAGCAGTCCGGTCTCTTCGCGCACCTGCTGCCGGCGTTCGAGAAGGACACCGGCATCAAGGTGCGCGTCGTCGCACTCGGCACCGGGCAGGCGCTCGACCTCGCGCGCCGCGGCGACGCCGACGTCGTCTTCGTGCACGATCAGGCGGCCGAGGAGAAGTTCGTCGCCGAAGGATTCGGCGTCACGCGCCGGCCGGTCATGTACAACGACTTCGTGCTCGTCGGCCCGAGGACCGATCCGGCGAAGGTTGCGGGCGGCAAGGACATCCTCGACGCGATGCGCAAGGTCGCGGCGGCGCAGGCGCCGTTCGTGTCGCGCGGCGACAGGAGCGGCACGCATGCGGCGGAGCTCCGCTACTGGAAGGACGCCGGCGTCGATCTCGATGCGAAGAAGGGCGCGTGGTACCGCGATACGGGATCGGGCATGGGACCTACGCTCAACACCGCGTCGTCGATGAACGGCTACGTCCTGACCGACCGCGGCACGTGGCTCTCGTTCAAGAACCGCGGCGACCTCGACGATCCTGGTCGAAGGCGACAAGCGCCTCTTCAATCAGTACGGCGTGATCCTCGTCAACCCGGCGAAGCATCCGCACGTGAAGAAGGACCTCGGGCAGGCAGTTCATCGACTGGATCACGGGACCCAGGGGCCAGGCGGCGATCGCGAGCTACAGGATCGGCGGCGAGCAGCTCTTCTTTCCGAACGCAGCGAGCTGATCAAGCGTTGAACACGACGCGCCCCGTGCCGGCAACGTCGTAACCGCCGAGGCGTGCTGCCTGCTCGCGAAACTCCGCGGTGCGTGCGAACGCAAGCAAGGCCTGCACCGTCTTGTCGAAGTAGTCGCGCCGGCGGATGACGAGGTCGAAGCGCTCGCTCGCGAGCGGAACGAAGGCGAGGCCGTGCGCACGGGCCGCGGCCTCGATCGCAATGCCCGCGTCCGCCTTGCCGTCGCGGATCGCGGCTGCGAGATCGGTCTCCGCAAGGGCGGGCTTGCCGACGATGCGCAGCGATTGCATCGCCACGTTCGCGCGCGCCGCCAGGTGCTCGAGCAGGCGTTGGCTGCCTGACGCCGGCTGGCGCATCACGACGCGCGCTTTTCTCTTCACGAGGTCGGCAACCTTGCGCAAGCTTCATCGGATTGCCCGGCGCGACGACCAGGCCCTGCGTGCGCTGCGCCCATTCGATCGGCGACGACGTCGCCTTCCGGCATGCGCGCGCGCACGAGCGGAATGTTGTACTCGCCGCCATCGTCGAGCCAATGCATCGCCGCGATCGATCGCCGCGCCGTCGGCGAGGCTGTCGAGCCCGGCGCGGCTGCCGCACGCGAGCACCGCGAGACCGCTGCCCGATTCGCGCGCCGCCCATTCGAGGAGCGGATCGTGGCTGCCCGCGACGATGGCGGGCGCTGCGGCGCGCGCCTTCTGCGGCGACGCCGACTTGGACGCGAGCCACGCGTCGACCTCGTCGCGCGGAAACAGGAGCTTGCCCGTCGCGCGCACGTGCGGCAGCGCATTCGCGCGCACGAGATCGTAGATGCGCCGCTCCTTGAGGCGCAGGTAGGCCGCCACCTCGCGCGTATCCATCATGGGCGCGAGGGGGGCCTTGCGCTCTCGTCATTTGCCCGCCAGTATCGATTCGCGCGACAGCAGGCGCGCCACGGCGGCCAGCGCGACGACGATCAGGACGACCGGCACGACGTACGAAAGACCGAGCTGCAGGACGTCGATCGCTTCGCCGCGCAGCGCCTGGCGCAGCAGCGTGTACTGCCCCGACACCGGCACCAGCACGAGCCACGGCGGCTCCTTCTGCTGCAGGAACAGCTGCACGGCCGGCGCGAGCGAAACGACGAACATCAGCATCGACACGCTTGGCCTGCGCTTCCTTGAAGGTGCGGGCGCGCGCGCCGACGTAGAGCAGCACCGCGGGGATCAGCAGCGCGACCGGCAGCAGGATCGAGCAGGAAGCGGCCGAATTCGCGCGCGCTGAACAGGAACGGGATGCCGACGGCCGGCAGCGGCGCGAACGCGAGCGTCAGGTAGAAGCCCGCACAGCGTGATCAGCGACGACCAGCAGGTTGAAGATCGACACGGCGATCCACTTGCCGACGACGAGCTCGATGGGGCGCGCGGGCGTCATCAGCAGCGGCTCGAGCGACTGCCGCTCGCGTTCGCCCGCGGTGGTGTCGAGCGACACCGCCATGCCGCCCATCACGGACGCGAGCAGGCCGTAGAAGGCGACGAGGAACAGCACGATCGACGCCCGACTGCTGCGGTGTCGCGAGATCGAAGTCCTCGATCGCGAGCGGATCGCCGACCGCCGGCGAGATGCCGCGCAACAGGAGCCGCTGCCCGCCCCACAGCCGGTTGTAGCCGCGCAGCAGCGTCTCGGCCTGCCGGATCGACGCCTGCGCGCGATCGCGCGAACGGTCGGACACGAGGCGCACGCGCCCCTGCCGACCCTCCGTCGACGTCCTTCGCGAAGTCCGCATCGACGACGAGCACGACGTCGAGCTCGCCCGCGCGGATCTTCGCTTCGTAGTCGGGCGGCGCCTCCGACAAGCGTGACCTGGTTGCGCACGAGAAACGCGGCGAGCGCGGGTGCGCTGCGCGATGCCGACCGCCGGCAGCTTGAGCTCGCGCGCGCGGTCGGCCTGGCTCGCGATCAGGTTGAAGATGAGGACGAGGAAGATCGGGTCCCGCGGCCACTGCGGTCAGCAGCGACACGAGCAGCGTGCGCCGGTCGCGCGAGCTGTCGACGATCTCCTTGCGCGCGATGGCGAAGATGCGGCTGATGTTCATGACCGCCGAAGGGCCGCCCCGAGGCGCATTGCGCCCCCTCGGGGGCAGCGAAGCGGCGCAGCCGCGAGCGTGGGGGCCCGCTTCATGCCGCCAGGCCCTCGCCGCTGCCGAGCAGCGTGACGAACGCATCCTCGAGCGTGGCCGCGCCGGTCCACGACAGGAGCTCCTGCGCGGTGCCCGTGCGCGATCACCCGGCCCGCGCTCAGGATCACGATGCGGTCGCACAGCGCGGCGACTTCCTGCATGACGTGCGACGAGAAGAGCAGGCACCTGCCCGCGCCGCGCAACGCGCGAAGCTGGTCGCGCAGCGCGCGCACGCTCATGATGTCGAGGCCGTTGGTAGGCTCGTCGAGCAGGATCGTCGACGGATCGTGCACGAGCGCGCGCGCGATCGCGACCTTCATGCGCTCGCCCTGCGAGAATCCCTGCGTGCGCCGATCGGCGAGCGGGCGCGAGCCCGAGCGTCTCGATCAGCGCGTCGACGCGCGCATTCGAGCGCCGCGCCGGACAAGACCGTGCAGCGCGCCGTAGTAGCGGATGTTCTCGCGCGCGGTCAGGCGCGGGTACAGCCCGCGCGCGTCCGACAGCACGCCGATGCGCTCGCGCACCGCGAAGCGGTCGCGCAGGATGTCGAGGTCGCGCGACGCTTCGCCGTGCCTGCGTCCGGCGTCACCAGCGTGGCGAGCATGCGCAGCAGCGTCGTCTTGCCGGCGCCGTTCGGTCCGAGCAGGCCGGTGATCTCGCCGTCGGGCGCGATGAACGAGACGTCGTCGCACCGCGCGCACTTCGCGCTTCTTGCCGAACGACTTGCCGAGCCCTTCGACGCGGATCATGGCGACGGCGCGAGGCGGTTCGGGAACAACGGCGGCGGCACGCTCTTCTCGAAATGCGACGACGCAGGTCGCTGCGAGCCTTGCGACGCCCGCGTCCTCGACGAACGTGGCGATGAGGCGCGGCCCGCAGGCGTGCGTACGAGACGATGTGGCCGTAGCCGGGCGCGACGATGTGGCGGCTGTTCGGAAAGGTCCTTCGCGACCTCCGCGCCGTAAGCGGGCGGCGTCACCGGGTCCATGCCGCCCGAGAAGATGAGCGTCGGCACGTCGCTCTTCACCGGCTTGGCGAAGTCGGCCGGAACGGCGCCGCGCGGCCACACGCCGCACACCGCGATCGTCTGCTGCGCGAGGCGTCGCGTGGGCAGGTCGCCGAGCACGGCTTCTTCCGATTCGGGCGTGATGCGCGGGACGTCCTCGGCGCAGGTCACCGAGAAGTGCAGCGCCGCGTTGGTCTGCTCGCGATTCGCGCGTGCTCGCGTTCGGATTCGCCGCGAACAGCGGCGCGAACTCGCCCTTCGCCGCGAGAGCGAGCATCTCCGGCAGCAGGACGGCGGTCTCGGGCGCATACGTCAGCGGCTGCAAAGCGCGCGAGCACGACGTCGAAGCGTCACGCGCACGCGCTGCGATCTTGCCGGTGCGCGGGTCGACGATGTCGACGTCGCGTCCCGCCGTCGCCCAGTGACTCGCGCCGATGCGCGCGAGCGTGGCCCCCGCGTCCGGATGCGCTTTCGCGCACGGTTGCGACGCGCTCGCACGCCTTGAGGATCGCGGCGAGCACCGCTTCGCGCGTCGGCCAGACGTCGAGCGAGATGATCATGCCGGGCGGCGCAACGCCGTCGAGCATCATCGTGCGCACGCGATCGGCGTGCGTGCGCAGGTACTCCTGCGCGACGCGCGTGCCGTAGCTGCCGCCCCACAGGTTCCAGCGCGGGTAACCGAGCGCCTCGCGCATCGCCTCGAGGTCGGCGATCCACGCCGTCGTCGTGTATTGCGCGAGGTCCACGCCCTTGCTCGTGAGCTCGTCCACGCATGCGCTTCGCGCGCGGCAGCGGGTCGGGCTCGAAGACGTCGGTCGTCGCGCGGCTTGAAGGCATCGCAGACCAGCGGCGAGCAGCGGCCGGTGCCGCGCTGGTCGACGAGCACGACGTCGCGCGTGCGGCGCAGCTCCGCGAGCCGCGAGGCGAATGGCGCGAGCGTGGACGCGGCCTGCCCGGGCCCGCCGGCGAGGATGACCAGCGGATCGTCTCTTCGGCGTCACGGTGTTGGCCGGCAGCACGGCCGCGAAGATCTCGATCTTGCGCCCGTCGGGCTTGCTGCGATCCTCGGGCACCTCGAGCGTTCCGCACTGCGCGGCGGTCGACAGGTTCGGCAGGCGGCATTCGGCGAGCGCGAGACTGCGCTTGCTGCCCTGCGTCGCTGCCGCACGCGGCAAGGGCAATGGCGAGAACGACGACTAGATCAACGATGACGACAGGGCGCGACATGGTGGACGATGGTAGCAAACGCTGCGGCGTATACTGAGCGCTGTCATGAGCGAGGATCCGCTCGAGCCCGGCATCGTCACCGATCTCTCCGATCGGCTGACCTACGGCGGCTACCTCAAGCTCGACCGGCTGCTGTCCGCGCAGGAGCCGCGTCTCGGGCGCGGACGGCGCGCCGCCGCGTCACGACGAGATGCTGTTCATCGTCCAGCACCAGGTGTCGGAGCTCTGGATGAAGCTCATGATCCACGAGCTCAAGGCGGCGATCGCCTTCGTGCGCGCCGACGCGCTCGAGCCGTGCTTCAAGATCCTCGCGCGCGTCAAGCTCATCCAGAAGCAGCTGTTCGAGCAGTGGGCGCGTGCTGGAGACGCTGACGCCGTCGGAGTACGACGCGTTCCGCCCGTCGCTCGGCAACTCGTCCGGTTTCCAGTCGGCGCAATACCGCGCGATCGAGTTCCTGCTCGGCAGCAAGCATGCCGCGGCGATCGAGGTCTTCCGCCACGACCCCGCCACGTTCGACGAGCTCGACGCGCTGCTTCGCGCGCCGTCGCTGTACGACGAGTTCCTGCGCCATCTCGCGCGCCGCGGCCTGCCGGTGCCCGGCGCGAGTGCTCGCGCGCGACGTGACGCAGCCGTACGAGCGCAACGCCGATCTCGTGCCGGTGTTCAAGACGATCTACGAAAATCCGCGCCAGTGGTGGGACGCGTACGACATGTGCGAGAAGCTCGTCGACGTGGAGGAGAGCTTCCAGCTCTGGCGCTTCCGCCACATGAAGACGGTCGAGCGCATCATCGGCCACAAGACGGGCACCGGCGGCTCGTCCGGCGTGAGCTACCTGAAGCGCGCGCTCGACCGGCCGTTCTTTCCCGAGCTGATCGACGTGCGGACGGTGATCGGCAGCCCGTGAGCGCGAAGGGCCGCTCCCGAGCACGAACAAGCTTCGAAGCGCGAAGCGCGAAGGACCACGTTGACTGACGTCAACGCCGCGTCGCGGCGCTCGGCGACGGCCCGCTCACGGAAGCGCGCGTGCAGCGGCACGTCGCGCCGCTCTTCTCGCGCGTGCTCGCGCAATGGCGCGACCGCATCTACCTCGCCAACCATTCGCTCGGCCGTCCGCTCGACGCGACCGACGACGACGTGCGCGAAGGGCTCGCCGCGTGGTATGCGCACATGGGCGGCGCGTGGGACGCGTGGCTCGACGAGATGCGCGCGTATCGGACGCGTCTCGCCCGCCTGCTGGGCGCCGCGCGCTCCGATTGCGTCGTTCCCAAGACGAGCGCGGGCCAGGGCCTGCGCGCGATCCTCAACACGTACGACACCGTGCCGCGCGTGGTCGCGACGCGCGGCGAGTTCGATTCGCTCGACGTCATCCTGCGCGAGTACGCGCGACGCGGCCGCATCGCGCTGACGCTCGTCGGATCCGCGACGACGTCGCTCGGCGCGCTCGACGCGTCCCGTCGACCTCGTCGTCGTGTCGCACGTGATGTTCAACACCGGCGCAGCGTGTGCCGAATCTCGACGAGCATCGTCGCGCGCACGCATCGCGGCGGGCGGCCGCGTGCTGCTCGACGTCTATCACTCGCTCGGCGTCATTCCCGTCGACGTGGCCGCGCTCGACGTCGATTTCGCCGTCGGCGGCTCCTACAAGTACCTGCGCGGCGGCCCCGGCGCGTGCTTCCTGTACGTCGCGCCGCGCCATCTCGACGGCCGGCTTGCGCACGCTCGACACCGGCTGGTTCGCCAAGCGCGATCCGTTCGCGTATCTGCGTCCCGACCCGCCGCGTGCTCGCCGAGGGCGGCGACGCCTTTCTCGAGTCGACGCCGCCGGTGCTGCCGCATCTATCAGGCGCGCGCCGGCCAGCTGCTGATGCTGGCGCATCGGCGTCGCGCGCGTGCGCGCCTACTCGCTTGCCCAGCAGCGCACGCTGGTCGCGCTGCTCGCCGAACGCGGCGTTGCTGCGCACGGCGGCACCGACGATCGCGGCGCATTCGTCATCGTGGTCGCACGCGCAGGCCGAGGCATGGTCGGACGCGCTCGCTGCTGCGGAGGTTGTCACCGACGCGCGCGGCCCTTACCTGCGACTGTGTCCCGATCTCCTGACGACCGAAGCCGAGATCGTCGCCGCGGCCGACGCCGTGGTCGGCTACGCGCCCGCGGTCCGGATGACCAGGCGGACGACGAGGACCAGCGTCACGACGAAGACGGCCGCGAGCGCCAGCCCCACGAGGACCACCTGGTGCGGCTTGACGGTCACCGCGTCCTTGCGCATGGCGGCGCCCTTGCGAATGCCGAGGAAGCTCGAGAACACGGTGCCGACCACGTCGCGCAGCCTGGCCGGTCGCGGGGGCGGGGTGGGGTCGTCCGGTGCCATGCGAAAAAGCCTAGCACGCGCCGCAAGCCCGGTTGAAAAGTAAGGTTATTGCCCCATCTGTAGGGCAAATCGAATTCATCACGAGGACGCGCCATGCGCTTCGACAAACTCACAACCAAGTTCCAGCAGGCACTCAACGACGCCCAGAGCCTCGCGCTCGGCAACGACAACGGCTTCATCGAGCCCCAGCACCTGCTCGCCGCGCTGCTTGCGCAGCAGGACGGCGGCACGACGTCGCTGCTCGCCCGCGCCGGCGTGGCCGTGCCACGCCTGCAGAGCGCGCTCAAGCAATCGATCGACCGCCTGCCGAAGGTCGAGGGCACGGGCGGCGAGATCACGATCTCGCGCGACCTCAACAACCTCCTCAACCTCACCGACAAGGAAGCGGTCAAGCGCGGCGACCAGTTCATCAGCAGCGAGCTGTTCCTGCTCGCGCTCACCGACGACAAGGGCGACACCGGGCGCATCCTCAAGGAGAACGGCCTCACGCGCAAGGCGCTCGAGGACGCGATCGAGGTCGTGCGCGGCGGCGGCAAGCGTCGACTCGCAGGAGGCGGAAGGCCAGCGCGAGGCGCTCGCCAAGTACACGATCGACCTCACCGCGCGCGCGCGCGACGGCAAGCTCGATCCGGTGATCGGCCGCGACGACGAGATCCGCCGCACCATCCAGATCCTGCAGCGGCGCACCAAGAACAATCCCGGTGCTGATCGGCGAGCCCGGCGTCGGCAAGACCGCCATCGTCGAAGGCCTCGCGCAGCGCATCGTCAACGGCGAGGTGCCCGAGTCGCTCAAGAACAAGCGCGTGCTGTCGCTCGACATGGCGGCGCTGCTGGCCGGCGCCAAGTACCGCGGCGAGTTCGAGGAGCGCCTGAAGGCCGTGCTGAAGGACATCGCCGCCGACGAAGGCCGCACGATCGTCTTCATCGACGAGCTGCACACGATGGTCGGCGCCGGCAAGGCCGAAGGCGCGATCGACGCCGGCAACATGCTGAAGCCCGCGCTCGCGCGCGGCGAGCTGCATTGCGTCGGCGCGACCACGCTCGACGAGTACCGCAAGTACGTCGAGAAGGACGCCGCGCTCGAGCGCCGCTTCCAGAAGGTGCTGGTCGACGAGCCGTCGGTCGAGTCGACCATCGCGATCCTGCGCGGCCTGCAGGAGCGCTACGAGATCCACCACGGCGTCGACATCACCGACCCGGCCATCGTCGCGGCGGCCGAGCTTTCGCACCGCTACATCACCGACCGCTTCCTGCCCGACAAGGCGATCGACCTGATCGACGAGGCCGCGGCGCGCATCAAGATGGAGATCGACTCGCAAGCCCGAGTCGATGGACAAGCTCGAGCGCCGCATCATCCAGCTCAAGATCGAGCGCGAGGCGGTCAAGAAGGAAAAGGACGAGGCGTCGAAGAAGCGCCTCGAGCCATCGAGGACGAGATCGCGCGCCTCGAGCGCGAGTACGCCGACCTCGAGGAGATCTGGAAGGCCGAGAAGGCGCGAGGTCGCCGGCACGCAGCACATCAAGGAAGAGATCGACAAGGTCACGCCAGGAGATGGAGGAGGCCAGGCGCAAGGGCGACTGGCAGAAGATGTCCGAGCTCCAGTACGGCAAGCTGCCGCAGCTCGAGGCGCAGCTCAAGAAGGCGGACTCGCAGCTCGACAAGGACAAGGCGAAGGCGCCGCGCCTCGTGCGCACGCAGGTCGGCGCGGAGGAGATCGCCGAGGTCGTGTCGCGCGCGACCGGCATCCCGGTGTCGAAGATGATGCAGGGCGAGCGCGAGAAGCTGCTGCACATGGAAGACAAGCTGCACAAGCGCGTGGTCGGCCAGGACGAGGCGGTGCGCCTCGTGTCGGACGCGATCCGCCGCTCGCGCTCGGGCTTGTCCGATCCGAACCGCCCGTACGGCTCGTTCCTGTTCCTCGGGCCCACCGGCGTCGGCAAGACGGAGCTCTGCAAGGCGCTCGCCGAGTTCCTGTTCGACTCCGAGCAGATGCTGATCCGCATCGACATGTCCGAGTTCATGGAGAAGCACTCGGTCGCGCGCCTGATCGGCGCGCCGCCGGGCTACGTCGGCTACGAGGAGGGCGGCTATCTCACCGAAGCCGTGCGGCGCAAGCCGTACTCGGTGATCCTGCTCGACGAGGTCGAGAAGGCGCACCCGGACGTGTTCAACGTGCTGCTGCAGGTGCTCGACGACGGCCGCATGACCGACGGGCAGGGCCGCACGGTCGACTTCAAGAACACGGTCATCGTCATGACGTCGAACCTCGGCTCGCACCGGATCCAGCAGATGACCGACGAGGGCAGCGAGCAGGCGCTCATCAAGATCGCGGTGATGGCCGAGGTCAAGCAGCACTTCCGGCCGGAGTTCGTGAACCGCATCGACGAGATCGTCGTGTTCCAGCCCGCTCGACCAGGCGAACATCGCGAGCATCGCGCGCATCCAGCTGCAAGGGCCTCGAGGATCGCCTGCGCAAGCTCGAGATCAAGCTCGACGTCACGGACGCCGCGCTCAAGGTCGTCGCGCAGGCGGGCTTCGACCCGGTGTACGGCGCGCGGCCGCTCAAGCGCGCGATCCAGCAGCAGATCGAGAATCCGCTCGCGAAGGAGATCCTCGCCGGGCACTACGGCCCGGGAGACACGGTCCACGTGCGCGAGAAGACGCGGCGAGATCGTCTTCACGAAGGAATGACGGATGACCTTGCGCAACACCGACGCTGCATACGGGTCGCTTGCCCGTTTCCTGCACTGGAGCATGGCGATCCTGATCCTCGCATCGCTCGCGCTGATCGAGATCGCCGACGTCGCGCCGCGCGGCAGCGCCGCGCGCGCTGCCATGCGGGACTGGCACGCGCAGACCGGCCTCGTCGTATTGGGGATGGTGTGGCTTCGGCTTGGCTGGCGCCTCGCCGGAAACGAGCCGGAGATCGTTCCCCCGCCTGCGCCGTGGCAAACGACCGCGGCGCACATCGTTGCGTGGGCTTTCTACGCGCTGATGATCGTCGTGCCGATCCTGGGCGTCGCGATGATGCAAGCGGACGGCAAGCCGGTGGCGCTGCTGGGCGCCACCCTGCCTTCGCTCGTCTCGGTGGACAAGGCGTGGGCCCACGAGCTCGAGGATGTGCACGAGTGGCTCGGCAATGCGATGATGGTCTTGATCGCGCTGCACGTCGCCGCGACGCTGTTCCACTGGAAGGTGCTGCGCGACAACACGCTGGCGCGCATGACCGGCGGCCGCAAGAACGCCGGCCGGTTCACGAAAGCGTAGCAATCACGCAGTAGATTTCGGTTCGAGCGGCGGACTTTGACAAGCCCGCCGCCGCGCGCGGTGCGACATGGCGGATGGCCATGCGTCCCGCGCGTTCTTCAGTTCGCGCGAAGCGGCCGCTCGAGACGCCATGCGGTCATGCGTGAATCAGGCGGCCGCCGGCGAACGCCCAGTTCTCCCACTGGGTTTCCTTGAACACGAGCATCACGTTCTCGGGGTCGAGGCCGGGCGACTCGCGCAGCGCGGCGGTGAGGTCCGCGAGGAATTTGCGCTTGACCTTCACGCTGCGCCCGACCGACCACAGAAGCTCGATCAGCACGAAGTCGCTGGTACGCGGCGTCGCCGCGTCGGGATAGCGCGGATCGAAGACGAAGTCGTCCGGGCCGAGCTCGATGACGCGTTGGAAGCGATCGGCTTCCGGCACGCCGGAAGCGACGAGCGCGCGATGCACGCCGTCGAGCACGGCGCGCTTCCACGCCGGCGTCTTGCCGGCGCGCGTGGTGACGGTGACGAGCGGCATGTCAGTAGTACGGCACGTGACGGCGTGTCGAGGGGACCAGCGAATCGAGGACACGCGACCACCACGGCCCCGCGCGCGCGGCCTTCCACGCGCGATCGAACGATCGGCCGAGCGCGCGGAAGCTCGCGTCGTTCTGCGCCTCGATGATCGTGAGCCCGTGGCTCTCCACCATCCACACGTCGCCCGGGCCGAGCACGATGTCGTGCGTGTCGTTCTCCTGCGGTGATCCACAACGTGCCGCGCGTGACCACGAGCGCGGTGCCTTCGATATGGGGAAAGGCGATGCTTTGGCGGGTACCCAGTTCGACCTTCGTTGCGTTCATGGCGTTCTCCTTCTAACATGCGTCCTGCGCAGGCATCGATGGAAGTCACCACCTGCCGCGTGAACCCATTCTGCGACTGGCACCACGCCGCCGCAAACGACGAATCGGCATGACTCGCATGAGCCGCATGCATGCATAAGACGCTTCGCCGCCTGCCGTCGCTCGATTTCCTGCGCGGCTTCGAAGCCGCCGGGCGCAGGCTTTCGTTCACGCTCGCCGCGGAGGAGCTCTTCCTCACGCAATCGGCGTTGTCGCGCCAGGTGAAGGCGCTCGAGGAGGCGCTCGGCGTGGCGCTCTTCGAGCGGCGGCATCGCGCGCTCGCGCTGACCCGCGCGGGCGCCGCGTTCCATCGCACGGTGACGGAGAAGTTGCGCGAGATCGCGCTCGCCGCCGACGCGCTGCAGGCGCCGCATCGCGAGCCGGCACTGACGGTGTCGACCACCGTGTCGTTCGCCTCGCTGTGGCTCATCCCAAGGCTGCCGGGATTCCGCGCCGCGCATCCCGCGATCGACGTCTACGTCTCGGCCGACGATCGCATGGTCGACCTCGCGAAGGGCGACGTGGATGTCGCGATCCGTTATCTCGCGCATCCGCGCGCGCCGGACAATGCGACGTTCCTGTTCGGCGAGCGCTTCATGCCGGTCGCAAGCCCGGACCTCGTCAAGCGCGGCCCCAGGCTCGCGAAGCCGGCGGACCTCGCGCATTACGTGCTGCTGCACTTCGACGATCCCGAAGGCCGCGTGCCGTGGATCAACTGGTCGGCCTGGCTCGCCGCGAATGGCGCCGCGGACGTGAAGCCGGCAGGGACGATGCGCTTCTCGCTCTACGACCAGGTCATCCAGGCGGCCATCGAGGGGCAGGGCGTGGCGCTCGGGCGCATCCCGCTCATCTCCGGCGTCCTCGAGCGGGGACGCCTCGTCGCGCCCTTCGGCAAGCGATACGACGCGCCCCGCGGCTACTACGCCATTCCCGCGACGCATGCCGCGGACCAGCCGGAGGTGTCGGCATTCATCGAATGGCTGGGCGCGGAATCCGCCAAGTGCGCGACGGCGCCCGGCGCAAGACGCAGTCGATGACGCACGATCACTCGCTCGCGCCTTCGCCATGGATCGCGCGGTTCGCGCCGCTCGTTCCATCCGGAGCGCGGGTGCTCGACGTCGCCGCGGGCGGCGGCCGGCACGCGCGGCTGTTCGCATCCCGGGGCGCGAGCGTGCTGGCAGTCGATCGCGATGCCGGTGCGCTGGCGGGACTCGCCGGGGTCGAGGGCGTGCAGGCGCGAGTCGTCGATCTCGAAGGCGCGGCCTGGCCGCTCGCCGGCGAAACGTTCGACGCCATCGTGGTCGCCAACTACCTGCACCGGCCGCTGTTCCCGCACCTGCGCGCCGCGCTCGCAGCGGACGGCGTCCTGCTCTACGAGACGTTCGCGATGGGCAACGAAGCGTACGGACGGCCGGCCAATCCCGACTTCCTGCTGTGCCGCGACGAGCTCCTGTCGCTTGCGGGCCTCGCGCCCGCGATGACGGTGGTCGCCTTCGAGCAGGGGTTGGTGCACGGGGCAGGGAAGAGCGGCCGTCGTGCAGCGGCTCGCGGCCGTCGGGCCCGATCGCGCGTGGCCGCCCGCCCTCGGTTGAAGGCACTCCGCAGTTACGGTAAAATGCCCCATTTTGGTCAGGCGGCATTCCCTATGCTGACCGGTAGCCTCGTCGCGATCGCGACGCCGATGCGCGAGGGCGGGGCGCTCGACCTGCCGGCCCTGCGCAAGCTCATCGATTTCCACGTCGCCAACGGCACGTCGGGCATCGTCATCGTCGGGACCACCGGCGAGTCGCCCACCGTCGACTTCGACGAGCATTGCCTGCTCATCAAGACGGCCGTCGAGCACGTCGGCCGGGCGCATCAAGGTCGTCGCCGGCACCGGCGCCAATTCCACGCGCGAGGCGATCGAGCTTGCGACGTACGCAGCGCAAGGCGGGGGCCGACGCGCACCTGTCCGTCGTTCCGTACTACAACAAGCCGACGCAGGAAGGCCTGTACCGGCATTTTCGCGCGATCGCCGAGCGCGTCGACCTGCCGATGATCCTCTACAACGTGCCCGGTCGCACGGTGGCGGACATGGCGACGGAAACGACGCTGCGCCTCGCCGACGTGCCGCGCATCGTCGGCATCAAGGACGCGACCGCCGACATGGGCCGCGGCAGCGAGCTCCTGAAGGCGCTGCAGGAAGGCGGCCACGACGACTTCGCGGTGTACAGCGGCGACGACCTCACCGGGTTGCCGCTCATGCTGCTCGGCGGGCACGGCGTGATCTCGGTGACCGCGAACGTTGCGCCGAAATTGATGTCGCAGATGTGCGCGGCGGCGCTGTCCGGCGACGTGGCCGCGGCGCGCAAGTACAACGACAGGCTGCTGCCGCTGCACCGCAGGCTCTTCGTCGAGGCCAACCCGATTCCCACCAAGTGGGCGCTGGCCGAGATGGGCCTTATCGAAAACGAACTGCGGCTGCCGCTCGTCAAGCTGTCGCCGCAGTTCCACGAGACCGTCCGCGCCGCGCTGCGCGAAGCGGGCTGTCTCGCGCAAAGCAACGAGGTCAGGACGCATGAACGCATTCCTTCGTAGCAGCAACCGCGCGCTCGCGGTCGCTGTCGTCGCGCTTCTCGCGCTCACCGGCTGCGAGTCGCTCAACAGCCTCTCGCCGAGCAAGCGCATCGATTACAAGTCGACCTCGTCGGGACCCGCGCTCGAGTTGCCGCCCGACCTGACGACGCCGCGCTACGACGACCGCTACCAGGTCACGACGGCCACCGGTCTCGCCGCAGCAGGCGCCAACAAGGGCACCAAGTCGGAGTTCCTGCCGCAGACGCCCGACGCCAAGATCGTGCGCGCGGGCAACGAGCGCTGGCTGGTCGTGCAGCGCCACGCCGGAGCAGGCGTGGAACACGAGCCGCGAGTTCTGGCAGGAGAACGGATTCGTGCTCGCGCAGGAGAACCCGCAGCTCGGCATCATGGAAACCGACTTCGCCGAGAACCGCGCCGAGATCCCGCAGGACTTCGTCCGGCGCACCGTCGGCAAGTTCATCGACGTCTTCTACACGACGTACAAGCAGGACAAGTTCAAGACGCGCATCGAGCGCGGAGCGGAACCCAACACGGTCGAGATCTTCGTCTCGCATCGCGGCATGGAGCAGGTGCCGACCGGCAAGATCGACAACTCGTCGCCGGCCGCCTTCGCCTGGGCCGTGATGCCGCCCAATCCCGCGCTCGAGTCCGAGATGCTCACGCGCCTCATGATGAAGTTCGGCACGCCCGAGCCCACGGCGCGCGCCGCCGTCGTGCAGGCATCGATCTCGCCCGATCGCGCGAGCATCGACAAGAATTCCGACGGCTCGTACAAGCTCACCGTGCAGGATCCGTTCGACCGCACGTGGCGGCGCGTCGGGCTCGCGCTCGACCGCGCCGGCTTCACGGTGGTCGATCGCGACCGCTCGCGCGGCGTGTACTTCGTGCGCTACGGCGACCCCGATGCGCTCGCGCAAAAGGCGAACAACGCGGGCTGGCTCACCAAGCTGCAGTTCTGGAAGACCGACGAGAAGGACAAGCCGGAGCAGTACCAGATCGTCGTGGCCGAGTCGGCGCAGAACAGCGTCGTGAGCGTGCAGGACCCCGGCGGCGTTCCCGATCGCACCGCGACCAGCGAAAAGATCCTCGCGCTGCTCAAGGACCAGCTGAAGTAGTGCGCTTCGCGTCGATCGGCAGCGGCAGCGAAGGCAACGGCCTTCTCGTCGAAGCCGGCACCACCCGCATCCTCATCGATTGCGGCTTCGGCGTGCGCGACACCGTCGCGCGCCTCGCCCGCCTGGGCGTCGCGCCGGAGTCGCTGACGCGCGATCCTCGTCACCCACGAGCACAACGATCACGCCGGCGGCGTGCCTGCGTTCGCAGGCAAGTACGACATCCCCGTGTGGCTCACGTTCGGGACGATCTTCGAGGTCGGCGATCGCTTCGACGGCATCGCGCAGATCTACGGCTTCGACAGCCACGACGTGTTCCGGATCGGCGACCTCGAGGTCCACCCGTTCCCCGTGCCGCACGATGCGCGCGAGCCGGTGCAGTTCGTGGTGAGCGACGGCCAGCATCGCCTCGGCCTCCTGACCGACATCGGCGGGTCGACGCCGTTCGTGCAAGCGAGCCTGACCGGCTGCAGCGCGCTGGTGCTCGAGTGCAATCACGACCTCGACCTGCTGGCGACGAGCGACTACCCGCCGTCGCTCAAGAACCGCATCTCGGGCCGCTTCGGCCATCTGCACAACGAGGCGGCAGCCACGCTGCTGGCGGCGCTCGACACGAGCCGGCTGCAGCACATCATCGCGGCGCACCTGTCGCGCCAGAACAACACGCCGCAGAAGGCGCGCGCCGCGCTTGCCGGCGCACTGCGATGCGCGGAAGATTGGATCGGCATCGCCGACCAGGCCGAGGGCTTCGGCTGGCGCGCGCTGTCCTGACAGGGGACCCATGGAAAAGCGGAAGGAGCTGTACAGGGCAAGGCCAAGACGGTGTACGCCACCGACGACCCGAACCTCCTCGTGATGCACTATCGCGACGACGTGTCCGCGTTCGACGGCGTGAAGCTCGCCAAGCTCGACCTCAAAGGGCGAGACGAACAACAAGATCAACGCGTACGTCATGGGCAAGCTCGCGCAGGCGGGCGTTGCCACGCATTTCGTGCGCTTGCTGAACGAGCGCGAATCGCTCGTCAAGGCGATGAAGATGGTGCCGGTCGAGTGCGTCGTGCGCAACGTCTGCGCCGGCTCGATGGCCAAGCGCTACGGCATCGAGGAGGGGCATCGCGCTGCCGGAGCCGATCTTCGAGTTCTTCCTCAAGAGCGACGCGCTGCACGATCCGCTTGTGCAACGACGATCACATCCGCGTGCTCGGCTGGGCGACGCGCTGCGGAGATCGCGCAGATGCGCGACATCACGCATCGCGTCAACGCCGTGCTGAAGCCTTTGTTCGCCAACGCCGGCATCGACCTCGTCGATTACAAGCTCGAGTTCGGGCATCCCGCCGACGACCCGAACGGGCCGCTCGTGCTGGGCGACGAGTTCACGCCGGACGGGTGCCGGCTGTGGGACGCGAAGACCGGGGAGAAGCTCGACAAGGACCGGTTCCGCCGGGACCTGGGCGAGGTGATCGAGCATTACCGCGAAGTCGCGCGAAGGATCGGAGCGCCGCTGTAAGCAAAAAGGCCGGCGATTGCCGGCCTTTTCGCGTTGCAGCTTCCGACGCCGCGATTACTTCTTCGTGGTGTCCTTCTCCGTCGTCGTCGTCGTGGTGCTCGACGTGGCGGGCGGTGTTGCGGGCGCGGTGGTCGTCGTCGTCGTGCTCGTGCTCGAGTCCGTCGACTTCGTGGCGTCCGTTGCGGGCGCAGGCGTTGGCGCGGGGGCCGGCGCCGGCGCTGCGGGCGTGGTGGTGGTCGTGCTGGAAGTGGTCTTCGACGACGTGCTGCTGCCTTGCTGGCCGCAAGCGGCGAGTGCCAGCGTGAACGCGGCCGAGGCCGCGATGATCAGCGACTTGTTCATGACGACTCCTTGGTCCGGGACGTGATGCGGTTTATGGATCGGTATGGTTGCGGGTGATGGAACACTCCTGACCGCGCGACCGAAATTATAGCAGCGCAAGCGAGGCACCCTCCGCTACAGGCCGAGCACGCTCGCACCGAGGCCCGGCTCCCCGGTCGCCCAGATCTGCTCGAAGCGCATGACCAGCGGACGGGCGAGCTGCGGGTGGTCCACGGCGAGGGTCGCGCGCGGCTGGTCGACGTGGAAGCGGTGCAGGAAGTGGCGGCCGTCCGCGATGATCAGCGGGTCCATCGCCTTGCGCGCCTCGCCGCTCGTGCGGTAGATCGTGACCGCGTGCGCGTGCTGGCGCAGCAGCACGACGAGCCGTGCGCACGACGTCTCGATGAACCGCGTCTCGTGCACGATGACGTCGAGCCGTGCGTGCCGTCCGCGGCGCAGGAACGCGCCCAGCGCCTGGGCGCGCGCGGCGGTCTGCCAGCCTCCCTGCGCGAGATCGACGTCGAAGACCTGCAGGCGCTGCTGCGCCAGGCCGGCGAGCTCGTCGATCGCGCCCGCGAGCGCTGCCAGGGTATCGAGCATCTGCTCGCGAGGCGAGGGGCCGTTATCCGATGTGGAGGGATCCATGGCGGTAGTCGTCGTGAAGGGTCGCGATCGCGCGCTCGCCGAGAGGCTTCACCTGGGACGCGGAAAGCGCGCGGGCATTGGCGAGGGCCGCGAACGCGCGGCGCGATCCGCGCGGCCAGGCACGCGCCTCGCCGTTGACGTACAGCGCGTCGTCGTCGAACAGCCACTGCGCGCGCCGGTCGAGACGCACACCGCCCCGGCGCGCAGCGCTTGCGAAAGCGCGAAGCGAGAGCGGGTGCTCGGGTGCATCGAAGAACACGTTCGCCTTGGGTTCGGACAGGAATTCGCCCAGGAAGTGCGCAACGTCGCGCGACGACCAGCGGATGCGCGCCAATGCGCGCGCGGCACGCCGTTGCATCGACGCATCGATGCGCGCCGGCTCGCGCGACGGCCGCAGGCCGGGGTCTTCGTAGCGGCCCGGGACGTCGATGCGATCGCGCAGGTAATCGAGAAAGGACTGCGCCATCTCGGTGTGGGTCGCCGCCCGAAACCCGATCGAATACGTCGTGCACGGGTCGAGCGCGACGCCGTCGTGCGCGTACGAAGGCGGCAGGTACAGCATGTCGCCCGGCGATAGCACGGCGTCGCTCGAGGGTGTGAAGCGGCGCAGGATCTTCACAGGCAATCCTTCGCGCAGCGACAGGTCGGCCTGGCGCCCGTACCGCCATCGCCGGCGGCCGAAGCCCTGCAGCAGGAACACGTCGTACGAATCGAAGTGCGGCCCGACGCCGCCGCCCGGCGCCGCATAGCTCACCATGACGTCGTCCATGCGCGCGTAAGGAACGAACGCGAAGGCGCGCAGCAAGCGGTCGGCGTCGTCGCTGTGCAGGTTGAGCCCCTGCACGAGCAGCGTCCAGTTGCGCGGCGGCAGCGCCCTGAAATCCGCGCGGCGAAACGGGCCCTGCAAAAGCTCGTAGCGGGCGCCGGTGCGCACGACGAGCCGCGACTCCACGTCGTCGCGCCCGGCGAGCCGCGCAAGCTCGGGCAGCGTCGCAAATCCCTCGAAGCGGGGCACCGCGTCGCGCACCAGAAGGGCGTCCCGCTGCCAGTGACGGGCGAGGAACGCGCGGGGCGTCAGCGTGCCTAGCAGGGTACCGGGACGTGCCATGCGTCAAGCGTACAATGCTCGGCTGACCGACGCCACGGACCCTTCATGAACATCTTCGCCAACACGGCCGTCACCATCGCCTTCAAGCTCTACGACGCGCAGAACAAGCTGCTCGAGGAATCGCCGGAGCCGCTCGTGTACCTGCATGGCGGACACTCCGGAATCTTCCCCAAGATCGAGGAAGCGCTCGACAACAAGCAGGTCGGCGACAGCATCTCCGTGACGCTCGAGCCGGAGGACGCGTTCGGCGACTACGATGCGAAGCTCGTGCGGATGGAGAACGTCGCCGACCTGCCGCCCGACGTCACCGTCGGCGGCTACCTCGTCGCCGAGCAGGATGGCAACGAAGTCGTGTGGCGCGTGACCGACGTTGCGGACGGCAAGGCGGTGCTCGACGGCAATCACGAGCTCGCGGGCCAGCGGCTGCGCTTCGACGCGAAGGTGCTCGACGTGCGTCCCGCGACCGCGGAAGAAATCTCGCACGGCCACATCCACGGCGCGCACGGCCATCATCATTGACGGACCGGATGCGCCGCTACGGGCCGAGTAGCTTCTTCAGCGCGTAGAGCGCGTCCAGCGCCTCGCGCGGCGACATCGCATCGGGGTCGAGCGCGCGCAGCCGCTCGACGACCGCCTCTGCATGCGAAGCCATGGAGTCGCCCGCTTCCGCAGTCGCAGGCCCGGTGAACAGATCGCCCTGGTGGTCGCTGCGCGCCGAGAACTGGTCGAGCCGCGACAGATACGTCTTCGCCTTGCGGATCGTCTCCGCCGGCACGCCGGCGAGCTTCGCGACCGACAGCCCGTAGCTGCGATTCGGCGGGACCGTCCTCGACCGCGTGCAGGAACACGATGCCGTCGCGATGCTCGGCGGCGTCGAAGTGGACGTTCGCGCATCCCGGCATCTCCGCCGCGAGCGCGGTCAGCTCGAAGTAGTGCGTCGCGAACAGCGCGAGCGAGCGGTTGCGCTCGCCCAGGCGATGCGCGATCGCCCACGCGAGCGCGAGACCGTCGAAGGTGGACGTGCCGCGACCGATCTCGTCGATCAGCACGAGGCTCTGCGGGCGTCGCGCGATTCAGGATGTAGGCCGCCTCGGTCATCTCCACCATGAACGTCGAGCGGCCGCCCGCCAGGTCGTCCGCGGCGCCGATGCGCGTGAAGATCGCATCGAGCGGTCCGAGCTTCGCGCTGCGCGCGGGCACGTACATGCCGCAGTGGGCGAGCAGGGCGACGATCGCCGTCTGCCGCATGTACGTCGACTTGCCGCCCATGTTGGGGCCTGTGACGATGAGCAGGCGCCGGTCGGCGCTCAGCATCACGTCGTTGGGCACGAAGTTGTCGACCTGCTGCGCGACGACCGGGTGACGGCCGCCCACGATCTCGATGCCCGGCTCGTCGGCGAATTGCGGACGCACGAGGTCGAGCGCGTCGGCGCGCTCGGCGAGGTTGCGCCAGCACGTCGAGAAGCGCGAGCGCGGCCGCCGCTGACTGCAGGACGGGGATGGCCGACGCGAGCCGCGTCGAGCAACTCGTCGAAGAGGACGCGCTCGCGCGCCAGCGCGCGCTCCTGCGCCGACAGCGCGCGGTCCTCGAACGACTTGAGCTCGGGCGTGATGTAGCGCTCGGCGTTCTTGAGCGTCTGCCGCCGGCGATAGTCGGCCGGGACCTTGCCGGCCTGCGCGTTCGTCACCTCGATGTAGAAGCCGTGCACGCGGTTGTACTCGACCTTGAGGCTCGCGATGCCGGTGCGGGTGCGCTCGCGCGCCTCGAGGTCCACGAGGAATGCGCCGCAGTTGGCGTCGATGCTGCGAAGCTCGTCGAGCTCGGCGTCGTAGCCCGTCGCGATCACGCCGCCGTCGCGCACCATCGCGGCCGGCTCGGGCGCGATGGCGCTCGCGAGCAACGCGCGCCATTGGGGGTCCGGCGCGAGGTTGGCGCGCGCGTTCACGAGGATCGGCGCCGCGAGCTCGCTCGTCGCCGCCGTCACGTCCGGCAGACGCGCAAGCGTGTCGCGCAGGCCGGCGAGATCGCGCGGCCGTGCGCTGCGCAAGGCGATGCGCCCGACGACGCGCTCGATGTCGACGGTGCGCCGCAGCGCTTCGCCCACCAGGCGCCGTGCGCGCGGCGCCGTGCGGAACGATTCGATGCCGTCGTGACGCGCCGCGAGCGCGCCTTGGTCGCGCAACGGCTGGGCGAGCCATTGGCGAAGCAGGCGGCTTCCCGCCGCCGTGGCGCAGTCGTCGAGGAGCGAGCACAGCGTCGGCGCGTCGTCGCCCGCAAGCGTCGCCGTGATCTCGAGGTTGCGGCGCGTGGCGGGATCGAGCGCCAGGAAGGCGCTCTCGTGCTCGACGTCGATGCTGCGCACGTGCGCGAGCGCGGACTGCTGCGTCGCGCTCGCGTAACCGAGAAGCGCGCCTGCTGCGCCGATGGCGAGCGGTGCGTCTTCGACGCCGAACGCCGCCAGCGTGAGCGTGCCGAGCTGCTTCAACAACGCGCGCTCGCCTGCGTCGCGGTCGAATTGCCACGCGGGCAGCGATCGAACGGGCGGCATCTTGCCGCGCAGCGGCGGCACTTCCATGCCGTCGCCGACGAGGATCTCCGCGGGCGCGATGCGCTCGAGGACCGATGCGCTCTCCGCATGCGGCACGTCGGCGAGGATGAACGCGCCGGAGGCGAGGTTCAGGCGCGCGATGCCTGCGCGCTTGCCTGAAGGCACGAAAGCTGCGAGCCAGCAGTCGCGCTTCGCGTCGAGGAGATTCGCGTCCGTGACGGTGCCAGGCGTCACGATGCGCGACACCTTGCGCTCGACGGGGCCCTTGCTGGTGGCCGGGTCGCCGATCTGCTCGACGATCACGACGGCCTCGCCCTGCTTCATGAGCTCGGCGAGATACGGCTCGAGCGCGTGATGCGGCACGCCCGCCATCGGGATCGGCGCACCCGCGGATTGCCCGCGCGAGGTGAGCGTGATGTCGAGCGCGCGCGCGGCGCGCTCGGCGTCGTCGAAGAACAGCTCGTAGAAGTCGCCCATGCGGTAGAGCACGAGCTTGTCGGGGTGGTCCGCCTTGACGCGCAGGTACTGCTGCATCATGGGCGTATGGGAAGCGAGCGGTGCGGTCACCCCCCGATTTTACTTACCGGACGGCCAGCCTTCCCGCGACGCGATATCGGTCGCCGCCTTCGGGTGTCACGATGACCATCTCCGCGGTGCCCTGGTTGATGCCCGTGAACGCGGCAGTGGTCGATCCGTGCGTCACGAGAAAGAGGTTGCCTTGCTTCGGCGCGCTTGCCACGAGCTTGCGAAACGCGGCAACTTGCCGGTCGCGATTCGACGAGTTGTCGAAGAGGTTCGAAAGTGCGTCGTCCACCGCAGGGTCGATGCCGAATGCGATGCGTGCCGTCTCGATGCATCGGCACCACGGGCTCGACAGCACCCGCGCGACGGGCGCCTTGTGCGCGCGCAACGCAGCGCCCAGCCGCTCCGCTTCGCGTCGGCCTTCGTCGACGAGATTGCGCTGCGTGCTGCAGTCGCCGGGCTTGAAGCCTGCCGGATCGCCCACGCCGGGCGTCGTCAGCCCGTGACGGATGAGCACCACCTGCCCGCCCTTTTCGAGCAACGCCCACAGCGCGTCGTTGGCGCGTGCCGCGGAAGACGACGCAACCGCGAGCACGAACGCGATGAAGAGGTGAAGACGTATCGTCGACATGTCGTACGTCGCATTCTATCCGCGGTATCCGGCGAGTGAGGCTAGCGTGCGCAAGGCACGTCGTCGTGCCTGTAATATGTAACGCCGTGGATACGCTCGTCCTGTCGCCCGGCCGCCTCACGCTCGAGACGCTGCGCCGCGTGTGGTCGACGCCGCTCGCGCTGTCGTTCGACGCGTCCGCACGCGACGCCATCGACGCGTCGGCGGCCACCGTCGCGCGCGTGCTCGCGCACGGCGACACCGTGTATGGCGTCAACACGGGCTTCGGCTTGCTCGCGCGCACGCGCATCGACGACGCGCGACTCACGGAGCTGCAGCGCGCGCTCGTGCTCTCGCACAGCGCCGGCACCGGCGCTTGGCTCGACGCAGCCACGGTGCGACTGGTCGTGGCGCTGAAGGTCGCGTCGCTCGCGCGCGGCTATTCGGGTGTGCGGAAGGTGGTGATCGATGGCCTGGTGGCGATGGCCAACGCAGGCATCGTGCCGTGCATCCCGTGCCAGGGCTCCGTCGGCGCCTCGGGCGACCTTGCGCCCCTCGCGCATCTCGACATCGGTGCTGATCGGCGAGGGCGAGGCGATGGTGGACGGGCGCGTCATGCCCGGCGCCCAGGCGCTCGCGTCGCGCGGCCTGCCACCGATCGCGCTCGCGCCCAAGGAAGGACTCGCGCTCTTGAATGGCACGCAAGTGTCGACGGCGCTCGCGCTCCACGGGTTGTTTGCCGCGGAGCGCGCGATGGCAGCCGCGTTCGTGGCGGGCGCGTTGAGCGTCGACGCATGCCTCGGCAGCGACACGCCCTTCGACGCGCGCATCCACGAGGTGCGCGGCCATCGCGGTCAGATCGACGCTGCCGCGACGTACCGCGACCTCCTGCGCGGCAGCGAGATCCGCGCCTCGCACGTCGATTGCCATCGCGTGCAGGACCCGTACAGCCTGCGCTGCCAGCCGCAGGTGATGGGCGCGTGCGTCGACCAGATGCGTCATGCCGCCCGTGTCCTCGTCACCGAAGCGAATGCCGTGTCCGACAATCCGCTCGTGTTCGCGGACAGCGGGGAGATCCTGTCGGGCGGCAATTTCCACGCGGAGCCCGTGGCGTTCGCCGCGGACAACCTGGCACTCGCGATCGCCGAGGTGGGGGCGCTGTCCGAGCGCCGCACGGCACTCCTGATGGACACCAATCTCTCCGGGCTGCCGCCGTTCCTGGTGGAGGACGGCGGCGTGAATTCGGGATTCATGATCGCGCAGGTGACGGCCGCAGCGCTCGCGTCGGAGAACAAGGCGCTCGCACATCCCTCTTCGGTCGATTCGCTGCCGACGTCGGCCAACCAGGAGGACCACGTCAGCATGGCGACTTATGCAGCGCGACGCCTGCTGCCGATGGCGGACAACACGTCGGCCATCGCCGCGATCGAGCTCCTCGCCTCGTCGCAGGCGATCGACATGCGCGCGCCGTTGCTGACCTCGAAGCCGCTGCAGCGTGCGCACGCGATCGTGCGCGAATGCGCGGCGCACTGGGACCGCGATCGCGCCTTCGCGCCCGATCTTGCGCAGGTGAAGTCGCGCGTGACACGGGGCGATTTCACGCCGTTCGCGCCCGGTGCCACAATCGCGTAACGAGGAGACATCCATGGTCCGAGACGACGCGACCCGGCGTGCCGATCGAGTCATTCGCTCTCCGCGCGGCACGCAGCGCAGCGCGAAGAGCTGGCTCACCGAAGCGCCGCTTCGCATGCTGATGAACAACCTCGATCCCGACGTCGCCGAGAACCCGAGCGAGCTCGTCGTCTACGGCGGCATCGGCCGGGCGGCGCGCAACTGGGAGTGCTTCGACGCCATCGTCGCGGCGCTGCGCGAGTTGAATGACGACGAGTCGCTGCTCATTCAGTCGGGCAAGCCGGTGGGCGTGTTCAAGACGCATCCCGATGCGCCGCGCGTGCTCATCGCCAACTCCAATCTCGTGCCGCGATGGGCGACGTGGGAGCACTTCAACGAGCTCGACCGCAAGGGACTCATGATGTTCGGCCAGATGACGGCCGGCTCGTGGATCTACATCGGCAGCCAGGGCATCGTGCAGGGCACGTACGAGACGTTCGGCGAAGCGGGACGCCAGCACTACGGCGGCGACCTGTCCGACAAGTGGATCCTGACCGCGGGCCTCGGCGGCATGGGTGGCGCGCAGCCGCTCGCCGCCACGATGGCGGGCGCCTCGATGCTCGCGATCGAGTGCCAGCCGTCGCGCATCGCGATGCGGCTTCGCACGCGCTACCTCGACGTGGAGGCGAACGACCTCGACCATGCGCTCGCGGTGATCGCGCAGGCGTGCAGGGATCGCAAGCCGGTGAGCGTCGGGCTCGCAGGCAACGCTGCCGACGTTCTTCCCGAGCTCGCGCGGCGCAACGTGCGCCCGCACATGGTGACGGACCAGACGTCCGCGCACGACCTCGTGCACGGGTACCTTCCCGCGGGCTGGACCGTCGAGCGCTGGCAGGCGGCGCAGGCCGACAGCGCGCAGCACGCAGCGCTCGTCGCCGCAGCGAAGCAATCGATCGTGGCACACGTGCAGGCGATGCTGCACTTTCACGCGCAGGGCATCCCCACGTTCGACTACGGCAACAACATTCGCCAGGTAGCGCAGGACGAGGGCGTGTCCGACGCCTTCGCGTTTCCGGGCTTCGTGCCTGCGTACATCCGCCCGCTGTTCTGCGAAGGCAAGGGACCGTTCCGATGGGTCGCGCTGTCCGGCGAGGCGGACGACATCCGCGCCACCGACCGCAAGGTGAAGGAGCTCTTTCCGGACAACGCGCACCTGCATCGCTGGCTCGACATGGCGGGCGAGCGCATTGCGTTCCAGGGGCTGCCTGCGCGCATCTGCTGGCTCGGGCTCGGCGAGCGCCACCTTGCAGGTCTTGCCTTCAACGAAATGGTGGCGCGCGGCGAAGTGAAAGCGCCCATCGTGATCGGCCGCGACCACCTCGACACGGGCAGCGTCGCAAGTCCCAATCGCGAGACCGAATCGATGCGGGACGGGTCCGACGCCGTATCCGATTGGCCGCTGCTGAACGCGCTGCTGAACACGGCGGGCGGCGCCACGTGGGTGTCGCTGCATCACGGCGGCGGCGTCGGCATGGGGTACTCGCAGCACGCCGGCGTCGTCATCGTGTGCGATGGCACGGAAGCTGCTGCAAAGCGCATCGCGCGCGTGTTGTGGAACGATCCTGCAACGGGCGTCATGCGCCATGCCGATGCCGGATACCCGGCTGCGATCGAGGTCGCGCGCGCGAACAATTTGAACTTGCCCATGATCTGACGCAGGCGGCGTGCCGTATAACTGGTCAGCACAGTGACCGATCACCGTGTTCGTGCCTGCAGCGGCGCCACCCGCCGCTGAAGCAGATTCCAACGCTTTCTCGAAAAGGATTCCCATGTCGTGCGTGCTCATCGGTGTGGTTGCGTTCCTGGAGCGCGCTCGCGCGCGGCGCGCATGATGACGGATCGCAGGTTTCATTGGATGCTGTCGGCGTGCCTCACACTGTTGCCGGTGCTCGCCGCCGCGCAGGGTGCGCCCCCGTTGTCGAGCGTCTCTGCGACGGGCCTCGCGCGCTTGCGCGCGGACATCGACGGCGGCGGCGACTTCTCGGTCAATGCGGCCGCCGTGCGCGCCAAGTTCGGGCGTGCGTTCGATGCGCGCACCAGCGCCGACGTCAGCGCGTCATACGTATACGAGGACTGGCACTTCGGCACGCCGAACGCCCTGGGATCGACCGCGCCCTGGGGCACGATCCACCAGCCTTCCGTCGGGGCGAGCGTGCGCTACGCGTACTCGGACGCGCTCGCGCTCCTCGTCGCACCGCAGGTCGAATGGAATTACGAGACGGGCGCCAGCGCGAGCGAGGGCCTTTCCTACGGCGCCGTGGTCGGCGCCATCTACACCTACTCGAAAACGCTGACGGTCGGGGTCGGCGCGGCGGCGTTTCGCCAGGTCAATCGGACGCAGGTCTTCCCGTTCGTGATCGTGAACTGGCAGATCACCGACAAGCTGCTGCTGTCCAATCCGCTCGAAGCGGGACCCACTGGCGGACCCGGCGTCGAGCTGACGTACGAGATCAGCGAGCCGTGGGACGTCGGCATCGGCGTCGCATTTCGCGACACGCGCTTCCGGCTGCGCCGCGACGGTCCCACGCCCAATGGCATCGGGCAGGAGAAGGGCGTTCCGATCTTCGCGCACCTCGCGTTCTCGCCGTCGCAGGCGCTCACGTTCGATTTCTACGCGGGCGCGATCGTCAGCGGCAACATGCGCGTGCTCGACAGCAGCGGCGCGACGCTGTCGTCGTCGGACTACAAGACGCAGCCGGTGCTCGGAATTCGCGCGGCGTACGCGTTCTAGGCGCTCGCAAGGGCCTTGCTTGCGCGGTACCCGGACGGGGTCATGCCCGTCCACCGCCGGAACGCGCGAGTGAACACGCTCTGCTGGGAATAGCCGAGGAGGAACGTGATGTCCGTCGCGGACTTGGCGGGATCCTCGATATATCGCAGCGCCATGTCGCGCCGCGTGTCGTCGACGAGAGACTGGTAGCCAGCGTCGGCTTCCGCGAGCCGGCGCTGCAGCGAGCGGCGGCTCATGTGCAGGTCTTGCGCGATGTCTTCCTCCGAGAACTCGCCCGAAGTCATTCGCTCGAGCAGCGACGCACGAAATCGCGCGACGACGTTCCCCTTGTCCAGGCGGGCGAGCTGCTCGATGAGGATGCGGTCGTGGATCGCCGCAACGTCGCGGTTGCCGCTCGAAAGTGAATGGTCCGCCTCGGCAAGGCCGATCAGCAGGCTGTTCGCTTCCGCGCCGAACGCGACGGGGCAGCGAAACAGCAGTTTCGTACGGCGTCGCATCGGCAGGGGCGGGATGCCTGAATGCCACGCGCCGCGGGCTGAACGCCGGACCGAAATTGGTCCTGCACATGTCGCAGAGAATCGCCATGACCATGTCGTCGCGAATTGCGTCGGCATCGCTGCCCGGTGCGTGCGGCGCATGCGCGAATTCGATGCCTTCCGCCGTCTCGTCGAGCGTCACGGCAACGTCCGCAATGACGATGCGCCAATAGCGGACAAGGCGCTTCATCCCCGAGCGCAGCGTCGAACTCGACAGCCACGCGTAGCCGAGCGCGCCCAGGTTCGACGGGTGCCAGCACCGTGCAGCATGCAGGCCGAATGCCGGATCGGGAATGCGCTCCGCCAACGTGCGCACCAATGCGTCGCTCTGCGCGGCGCGCGATGTGCGCATGCGGGTCGTGAATGATCGCCGGGTCGATCCCGGCGGCGCGGAACAGCGGCTCGGGCGCAAGGTCGTGTCGCTCGATCAAGCGCCAGACGATTTGTCCCATGCTCGCCAGCGTTGCGTCTTTCACCATGCCGTCGACGCGAATGAAGTCGGGCGACTATAGCAGGCAGCGCATCGCGCGGACGGGCCGCTAGAGGTTGCCTTCCACGGCGTCCGGCGAGAACACGAACAGCACGTCCAGGCCGTCGATGGCGTGCGGACCGCGCGGGTCGTCCGCGAAGAGCGACCGCCACGCCGTCCGATACGCTCGGGCCAGCACGTGCATCTCGACGGTGTGGAGCGGGTCGCCGCTCGAGTGGCTGTAGATGCTGTATTCCGGGTCGAGCCCGACGTGGTTCAACGTGCGCTTGATCGTCATTGGATTGCTGCGCGCCCAAAGCTCCCTGCGCGTTGCCTCTTCCCATAGGTGCGAGACACGAGTATCCGGCCGCAAGCGCCCCCTCGCTGTACCCACCGTGCCACCGGCTTGCCTTCGTGTGCCAATTTCAGGCCGTCGCCCGGGAATCATCGGATTGGCGCTCGAAGCGAAGCGGTTTGGCGCGCAGGGCGAAGCGGTATCGCGCCGCAAGACGGAAACTCGGTGGCATCGGGCGAGTGCGGACAAGCAACATGCTCTCGTGCCTCGTCACCTGCATCCGAGGAGAAAGAACATGAACATCGCAACTTGTGCGACGCATATTCCAATGACGGTTGCGTCCGTGGCGCCGTGGAAATCGACGCGATCCGAGCCGAGTACCCTCCGGATCGCCGGGGGCAGGGATGCGGCCAGGTTCACGCTGGCGATGACTCACGACTGGCAAGGCAAGCACCTCGCGCTCATCGCAAACGGGTACGCGCAACGCCGCTCGCTTTGCGGGTACAGCGTCGTGCCGCATCCCGACGGCGAAGCTTCGATGGTCGAATGGGATGAGCGGTACTGTCCGCAGTGCGCCGGCATTGCGAGCGCACTGACCCGCGGATAGCGACAGCGCTGGCACGTCGTGGGGGCAGGATTGCCCCCGGCGTTGCGGCGGTCGGCCGGAAGTGCCGATGCGGCGTAACGCTTGATTCTCTGGTCGGGGTGAGAGGATTTGAACCTCCGGCCTCTACGTCCCGAACGTAGCGCTCTACCAGGCTAAGCTACACCCCGAGGATGGGACGGCCTCCCGCTAGAAAGTGCGCGTGGAAGCGAAAGTCGTCAATTGTAGCAAAGTTCGGCGGTCCGGAGAATCGGGGAGCGCGGCAAGACACTTCTCCGCGCGCTCGACCTCCGCTTGCGCGCGTTCGCGTGCATACGCGAGCGCCCCCGTGCGCGCGAGTGCGGCGATGACGGGCGCGAAATCGGTCCGTCCGCCGCCGGCAATCGCATGGCGGATCACCGCGGCTTCTTCCGACGTGCCGTTCGCCAGCGCGTGGATGAGCGGCAGCGTCATCTTCCCTTCGGCCAGGTCGTCGCCGACGTTCTTGCCGATCGCGTCGGCGTTGCCCGAATAGTCGAGGACGTCGTCGACCAGCTGGAACGCGGTGCCAAGGTGCATGCCGTAGCGTGCAAGCGCGTCCTCGATGTCGGGCGACGCATTGCCGAGCACGCCGCCGATGCGCGCCGCCGCTTCGAACAGGCGGGCCGTCTTGCGCTGGATGACGTTGAGGTACGCGGCTTCGTCGAGGTCGGCGTCGCCGGCGTTCATGAGCTGCAGCACCTCGCCTTCGGCGATCGCATTCGTCGTCTCGGCAAGGATCTCGAGCACGCGCATGCGGGCCACGCCGACCATCATCTGGAAGGCGCGCGAATAGAGGAAGTCGCCGACGAGCACCGAAGCCGCATTGCCGAACTCCGCGTTCGCCGTTGCGTGGCCTCGCCGCAGGGCGGACTCGTCGACGACGTCGTCGTGCAGCAGCGTCGCGGTGTGGATCATCTCGATCACGGCGGCGAGCGTGTGATGGTGCGTGCCCGCGTAGCCCGTGGCTTTGGCGCACAACAGGAGCAGGGCCGGGCGCAGGCGCTTGCCGCCGCCGCCGATGATGTATTCGGCGACCTGGCGGATGAGCAGCACGTCCGACGCGAGCGAAGCGCGCAGGACGCGGTCGACCGCCGCCATGTCGGCACCGATCGCGGGCTTGAGGAAGTCGAGGGTCAAAGGGGTGGAACGCCGCGAAAGCAGCGATTTTAGCAACCCGGCCGCGCACGCCGCGGGGCGGGCGTCGCGGTTTGACAGGGTCGCCCGTTACCCCTTATAATTCAAGGCTTTCCTCGATTTATCGGGGAGAACGTTCCAACAAGTGGAGTTCACTCATGTACGCGGTCATAAAAACCGGCGGCAAGCAGTACAAGGTTGCCCCCGGCGAAAAACTCAAAGTAGAACAGATACCGGCGGACGTGGGCGCGGAAGTGATTCTCGATCAGGTACTCATGATCGGAGAAGGCGAAAGCGTCCGTCTCGGTCAACCTACCGTCGCAGGCGCGACGGTCAAGGCAACGGTGGTGTCGCACGGTCGCGGCGAGAAGATCAAGATCTTCAAGATGCGCCGGCGCAAGCACTACCAGAAGCACCAGGGGCATCGGCAGAACTTCACCGAGCTCTCGATCGACGCGATCGTCGGGTAAAGGACACCTACCATGGCACATAAAAAGGCAGGCGGCAGCTCGCGCAACGGACGCGATTCGCAAGCCAAGCGGCTCGGCACCAAGGTGTACGGCGGCGAGGTCATTCGCGCCGGCGGCATCATCGTGCGCCAGCGCGGCACGCTCATTCATCCCGGCCTCAACGTCGGGATGGGCAAGGACTTCACGCTGTTCGCGCTCGTCGACGGCAAGGTCGAGTTCCGCACCAAGGGCGCGAAGCAGAACAAGTTCGCGAACGTCGTCTCGAAGGAAGCGGAGCCTGCGTAACGCCGGCTTCGACGACGCAAAAAAGCCCGGCACGCGCCGGGCTTTTTTCTTTGCTGGCGGCCGTCAGAAGCGGCCGCCCAGATCGCGAACGCCGAGCGACATCTCGCCCGAGATGGGAATTCCGTGCGCGTAGACCCGCGACTGGATGACGCGCTCGATCGACTGGCGGCGCTGCTGGATGGTGTTGCGCACCGCGCTGGGATCGGTGGCCAGCTCGCCCAGCCAGCGCTCGATCAGCGCCCATTCGAGCGCCACCTGGACCGTTTCGCCGTCGACGGTGGCGGCGATCTCGACAGGCAGGTCGCGCTGGACGCGGACGTTGCCGGCAAGGAGGAAGACGTTCATCGCGTGGATTGTAAGCGCGTTGCGGACCTCGCGCGGCTTAGCGCCGCTCGATGTAGTGCTGCATCGCGGCTGCGACGCACACGAACACGGCGAGCGGGAACGCCGCCGAGAACAGCGCCGGCCAGTCGTTCAGCACGCCAAGGTAGGAGAACAACCGCTCGATGAGCCAGAACGCGAGGCCCAGCATCGTTCCCGCGAAGAGGCGGAAGCCCACGCCGCCCTGGCGGCGCTGGAACTGGGCGAAGGGCAGGGCGAGCATCATCATCACGAGCACCGCCATGGGGTACAGCACCTTCGACCAGAATGCGATCTCGAACCGCGACGTCTTCTGCGCGCTGGTGCCGAGGACCCGGATGTTGTCGTAGAGGCTCGACAGCGCGAGCCGCTCCGGCGCGACCTGGTAGACGTCGAGAATGGACGGCTGGAGCACCGACCTCCACATCCAGCTTTTCTCCGACGAGGTCTTGGCCGAGTCGCGCCCGATCTCGGTCACCTTCACCTTCTCGAGAAGCCAGCCGCGTTCGCCCTTGTCGAACTTGCCGGATTCGGCGCTTCGCACCGCCTTCAGGCGCATGTCGCCGTCGAATTCGTAGATGCGCACGCCGACGAGCGTCATGTCCGACAGCACCGTCCGGATGTTGACGAACGTGAGGTTCTGCTCGGACATCGTGCCCTGCTTGAACCAGAAGCCGCTTTCGAACTGCTGCGCGACCACACCTGTCGCACCGCCCATGGCCGCGGCTTTCAGCGTCTGGGCGAGCCGCTCCGCCGGCGGTGCGATGTATTCCCCGGCGACGAACGTGGCGATGGCGAGCGGAATGCCGACGCGCACGACGGCCCATCCGACCTGCGTCATCGATGCGCCCGACGCGCGCATCACCGTGAACTCGGAATTGGAGACGAGCTGCGAGATGGCGAACAGGGTGCCGATCAGCGCCGCGACCGGAAACAGCTCGTAGATGCGCGACGGGACGTGCAGCGTGACGTACATCAGCGCGGTGCTGATCGTGTAGCTGCCGCGACCGACGTTGCCCATCTCGTTGATCAGGTCGAAGAACGTGAAGAGGCCGATGAGGGCGACGAAGAGCAACAGCGTCGACCACAGGACGTCGCGCCCGATGTAGCGGGTGAGCGTGCGCATCGTCAGCTGGCTCGGCGCAGCTTCCCGAACAGCCCGCTGATCGACAGCTGGTGGCGGAACAGCAGGAACACGACGACCAGCGCGGTCACGTGCGGGATCAGGAGTCCCGTCCACAGGTCGATCCTGCCCTGCGCGATCATGCTCTGCACGATGTTGATGCAGTTGGTGTAGAGCAGGTACAGGAACGCGGCGGAAACGAGATTGAACGACCGGCCGAGGCGCGGATTGACGTGGGCGAGCGGAATCGCGAGCAGCGTGAGCACGAGCGCGAGGATCGGCACCGAGATGCGCCAGAAGAGCTCGGCCCGTTGCGTGCGGCCGTCGGCCACGAGCAGTGCAGCGGTGGGAATCGCCTTGTCCGAGGTCGGCAGTGCGCGCACTTCCGCAGGCTCGATGCGGCGCCCCAGCTTGTCGAACTCGATGAGGCGGTAGTCGGCCGACCCCGGCACGCCCTCGTAGCGCCGGCCGTCCTCCAGCACGACGAAGCGGTCGCCGTTGGCCTCCTCCACGAGATGGCCGAGGCGCGCGACGGTCGTTGCGTCCTTCTTGTCGTCGACCGAATGCAGGAAGACGTTGCGGATGCGGCCGTCGACGGGGTTGATGCTCTCGACGTACACGACGATGCCCGCGCGGCGAAACTCGCGGAACAGTCCGGGCGACAGGATCGTGAGCTCGTCGCGCGACTCGAGCTGGCGCTCGTACTCGACCTTGCGCTGCTCGGCCCACGGCGAGAGGAACAGGGACAGCAGCACGATTGCGACCAGGAACGGGGCGGCGAACAGGAGGATCGGCTTGAGGCACGCCGTGAGCGACTGGCCCGAGGTGAACCAGACCACCATCTCGCTGTCGCGGTACCACCGCGAAAGCGTGAGCAGCACGGTGAGGAACAGCGCCACGGACAACAGGATGTTGAGGTAGAACATCGCGTTGAAGCCGATCAGCGCCAGAACGCCCTCCGCAGCCACGGCGCCGCCCGCCGCCCGGGCCAGGATCCGGATCACGGACTGCGTGAAGAGGATGCCCAGCAGGACCACGAACAGGCCGATCGCGGTCGCCGTCAGCTCGCGGACGAGGCTACGCCTGAAAATCATGACGCGGGGAAAATCTTTGACTTTTTGAGGGTGATTTGCCGATAATGCGCGGCACGACCTGTAACCGTAACAAAACGGCGGAGCGGGAGACGAGGGATCGCGATGGAATTTACCATAAAAAGCGGCAGCCCCGAGAAGCAGCGCAGCGCATGCGTCGTCGTGGGCGTGTTCGACAATCGCAAGCTCTCGCTGTCGGCTGAGCTCATCGACCGGGCGAGCAACGGATACATCAGCGAAATCATCCGCCGCGGCGACATGGAAGGGAAGCTCGGCGCCACCCTGCTCCTTCACAACGTACGCGGCACGCTGGCCGATCGCGTGCTGCTCGTCGGCTTGGGCAAGGAGCGCGATTTCCGCGATCGCGAGTTCCGCTCGGCGATCCGCTCCGCGGTCAAGCTGCTCAACGAGACGGGCTCGTACGAAGCCGTACTGTATCTCACCGAGGAGAAGGTCAAGCGGCGCGAGGTCGTGTGGCGGGTCGAGCACGCGGTCGTCGTCGCCATGGAGTCGGTCTACCGCTTCGAGCAGATGAAGAGCCAGCCGACCGAAGTGCGCCGGCCGCTGCGCAAGCTCACGCTGTCGGTGCCGCAGCGTTCCGATCTTGCCGCAGGCGAGAAAGCCGCGGCGCAGGGGATGGCCATCGCGCACGGCATGGACTTCGCGCGCGACCTTGGCAACCTTCCCGGCAACGTCTGCACGCCCACCTATCTCGGCGACCGGGCGAAGCAGCTCGGCGAGGAATTTCCCGACGTCCAGGTCAAGGTGCTCGAGCGGAAGGAGATCGAGGAGCTCAAGATGGGCTCCTTCCTATCCGTCACCAACGGCAGCGACGAGCCGCCGCGGTTCATCGTCCTCGAGTACATGCAGTCGCAGCGCAAGCAGCAGAAGCCCTGCGTGCTGGTGGGCAAGGGCATCACGTTCGACACCGGCGGCATTTCGCTCAAGCCCGGCCTCGACATGGACCAGATGAAGTACGACATGTGCGGCGCCGCGTCGGTTCTCGGCACGTTCCGCGCGATCGCCGAGCTCAAGGCACAGGTCAATCTCGTCGGCCTCATCCCCGCGTGCGAGAACATGCCGTCGGGCCGCGCGACCAAGCCGGGCGACATCTTCACGAGCATGTCGGGCCAGACCGTCGAAGTGCTGAACACCGACGCCGAGGGGCGGCTCATCCTCGCCGACGCGCTCACCTACGCCGAGCGTTACGAGCCGGAGGCGGTGGTCGACATCGCAACGCTGACCGGCGCGATGGTGATCGCGCTCGGCCATGTCGCGAGCGGGCTCTTCAGCAACAACGAGACGCTCGCGCGTGCGCTGATCACGGCCGGCGACGATTCGTACGATCGCGTGTGGCAGCTGCCGATGTGGGAGGACTACCAGGACGGCCTGTCGAGCAACTTCGCCGACTTTGCAAACATCGCCGGGCGCGCCGGCGGCAGCATCACGGCAGCGTGCTTCCTGTCGCGGTTCGCGCGCAAGTACGACTGGGCGCATCTCGACATCGCAGGCACGGCATGGAAGGAAGGCAAGGAAAAGGGTGCCACCGGCCGGCCCGTGCCATTGCTCGCCACGTGGCTCTTGTCGCGCGAAAACCCGGTGGTATGACGTCGATCGACTTCTATACGCACGTCGACGATCGCCTCGCGATCGCCGCGCGCATCGTCGCCAAGGCCGCGGCGGCCCACGGCAGCGCGCGCGTGCTGACGCCCGACGCCGCGATGACGGACGCGCTGGACAAGCTCCTGTGGATGCTGCCGGCGACGGGTTTCCTCCCGCACTGCCGGATGGACAGCCCGCTCGCCGCCGACACGCCGGTGTGGATCGACCACGCCCTCACGCACGACGGACCGGCCGCCGTGCTCGTCAACCTGCACGATGCGCCGCCCCCGTTCTTCAGCCGGTTCGAGCGGCTCGCCGAGATCGTGGGTGTGGACGATGCCGCGGCAGGTCGCGAGCGCTACAAGTTCTATCGCGAGCGCGGCTACGAGCTGCGCGCCCACGATATGTCCCAGCGCGTATGAACCCCCACGCTCGCGACAAAGGCAGAGCGTCGCTCGCTGCCCCCAAGGGGGCGCAATGCCCGCTCGGGGCGGCCCTTCGCGGGCATCAGTAACCATGCCCAGCGCGCGCGAGCTCCTCGAGCAAGCAGACGCGCTGATGCGGCGAAATCGCTCGCCGCTGATGGATGACATTCCCGTGCTCACCGATTCGGTTCGAGCGATCCCGCCCGGCCGGCCCGTGCAGCCCCGGCGAAACGAGCCGGACTTCGATGCACCGGACACGATCCCCATGCTCACGGACAGTGTCGCCGACGCACCGGAGGAGTCGGTGCCGCCCGCGCCCGCTCCGGTGAAGGATGCCGTCGTCGAGGAGGGCGAGCCGTCCGATTGGCTGCAGCTCGGCGGCGCGGAGCCATCGATCATCGGCGAGGCGCCCGACTCGATCGCCATCGTGCCGCCCGTTGCGCAAGCCATGAGCGAGGAGATCGAGGTCGAAGCGCCGCCGGAGGTCGAGGAAGCGTTCGACGCCGAGCTCGCGGAACGCGAGACGCCGCCGGCCGCGCCACCTGCGTCGTCCATGCACGAAGCGGACGATCACGAACGCATGGAGGCGACCGACGTGCACGTGCCCGAGCCGGAGGCGCCAGGCTGGGCGGAGGACACCATCGTGGACATGCCCGCGCACGATCGGGAGCCTGCGTCCTCCGAGGTCGAGGAGCACGTCGACATCGCGCCGGCCGTCATGGACCATGTGCCGGCGCCGCTCGAACCATTCGTGCTCCCGCCGGTCGAAGAGGCGGCACCCGAGCCCGTCGTGCAAGCCGGCCCGACGCCGGCGCGAGCGTCAGGCAGAGGACGACGCGCGCTGGGCCTCGATGGCGGAAGAGATCCGCATGCAGGTGCTGCAGCGGATCGACCTCTTCACCGACACCGGCTTGCGCGACCAGCTCGGTGCGCGCCTGCAGCCGATCGTCGACCGCGCGAGCGCCGACCTCGTCGCAACGATCAACCAGCACGTCGGCGACCTGTTGCGCACCTACGTGGCCGAGGCGATCGAGCGCGAGATCGAGAACTGGCGCCGCGGCAATTGACCGATTGCCGTGCTAGACTGGTTTCAATGACGTCGCATCGCTCCTATGTGTTCGCTTTTTATGTCTGGCACTCGCCAGAGGGGCACCCGCGACCGTAGACGTCCTAGAGCACCAGCAGGAATCCACGATCGGGCGGCCCCAAAAGGGTCGCCCGAATTCTTTTTGAGCCGTAGTTTCATCTCGAGGAGTGCGAGCCATGATTGTCGTGATGCAACCGGACGCCGGCGACACCGCGATCGCCGCGCGTCGAAGCGAGGATCCGCGCGGAGGGCCTGGGCGTGCACGTGTCGCGCGGCACCGAGCGGACGCTGATCGGCGCGATTGGAGACGAGCGCAAGCTCGCGCCCTCGATGTTCGAGACGCTGCCCGGCGTGGAGCGGGCGCTTCACATCGTGAAGCCGTACAAGCTCGTCGCGCGCGAGTGGCACAAGGCGAGCACCGTCGTCGACGTGCGCGGCATCCCGATCGGCGGCGCCGCGGTGCAGATGATCGCGGGTCCTTGCTCGGTCGAGACGGCGCCGCAGATGCGCGCCGCGGCGGCGGCAGTCGCGGCGGGAGGTGCGCGCCTCATGCGCGGCGGCGCGTTCAAGCCGCGCACCAGTCCGTACGCGTTCCAGGGCGCGGGCCTCGAAGGGCTGGCGCTGCTCAAGGAAGCCGCGTCGCGCCACGACCTGCCGATCGTCACCGAGCTCATGGACGTGCGCATGCTCGACACGTTCATGCGCGAGGGCGTCGACGTCATCCAGATCGGCACGCGCAACATGCAGAACTTCGACTTGCTGAAGGAGGTTGGCAAAGTGGACGTGCCCGTCATCCTGAAGCGCGGCATGAGCGCAACCATCGCCGAGTGGCTGATGGCGGCGGAGTACATCGCGGCGGGCGGCAACCACCGCATCGTCCTGTGCGAGCGCGGCATTCGCACGTTCGAGACCGCGTATCGCAACGTGCTCGACGTGACGGCGATCCCGATGCTGAAGCGCGAGACGCATCTGCCCGTCATCGTCGATCCGTCGCATGCAGGGGGAAAGGCCTGGCTGGTGACGGCGCTTGCAAGCGCCGCCGTCGCCGCGGGCGCGGACGGCCTCCTCGTGGAGATCCATCCGAATCCCCCCGAGGCGTGGTGCGATGCGGACCAGGCATTGACGCCGGCCGAGTTCAAGGCGCTCATGCAAAGGCTTGGCGCCGTCGCGGAAGCGGTGGGGCGCTCGATGGCAGGCGGCGCCGCTCGGGTTGCCGGACAGCGCGAACGCATTCCAGTGGACTGAAATCGCCAAGGCGGGGCGCGCGGGCATGCCTCGCCGCTATAATTTCACACTATGGAACTTGCCAAGAGCTTCGAGCCCTCGCTGATCGAGGCGACGTGGTACCCGCGCTGGGAAGCCAACGGCTATTTCAAGCCGTCGATGCGGCCCGGCGCGCGCCCGTTCTGCATCCAGCTGCCGCCGCCCAACGTCACCGGCACGCTGCACATGGGGCACGCGTTCCAGCAGACGCTCATGGATCTCATGGTGCGGTATCACCGCATGCGCGGCGACAACACGCTGTGGCAGGTCGGCACCGATCACGCGGGCATCGCCACGCAGATCGTGGTCGAGCAGCAGCTCAAGGCGCAGGGCAAGACGCGCCACGACCTCGGCCGTCCCGCGTTCGTCGAGCGGGTGTGGGCATGGAAGGAAGAGTCGGGCTCGGCCATCACGCAGCAGATGCGCAGGCTCGGCGCGTCCGCCGACTGGTCGCGCGAGCGCTTCACGATGGACGCGGGGCTGTCGGCTGCGGTGCTCGAGACCTTCGTGCGGCTGTACGACGACGGCCTCATCTATCGCGGCAAGCGGCTCGTGAACTGGGACCCGAAGCTCGGCACGGCCGTGTCGGATCTCGAGGTCGACAGCGAGGAGGAGCAGGGGAAGCTGTGGCAGATCCGCTATCCGTTCGCCGACGGCAGCGGAAGCGTGGTGGTCGCCACGACGCGTCCCGAAACGATGCTGGGCGACGTCGCGGTGGCGGTGAATCCGGAGGACGAGCGTTATCGCGACATGATCGGCAAGATGCTCACGCTGCCTCTCACCGGCCGCACGATTCCGGTGATCGCCGATGCCTACGTCGATCGCGAATTCGGCACGGGCGCCGTGAAGATCACGCCGGCGCACGACTTCAACGACTACGCGATCGGCGCGCGGCATTCGCTGGCCCCGATCCCGATCTTCAATCTCGACGCGACCGTCAACGACAACGCACCCGCCAGGTATCGCGGCCTCGATCGCTACGTCGCGCGCAAGGCCGTGCTCGCGGACCTCACCGAGGCGGGCCTGCTGGTGTCGGAGAAGGCGCACACGATGGTCGTGCCGCGTTGCGGCCGCACCGGCGAAGTCGTCGAGCCCATGCTCACGGACCAGTGGTTCGTGGACATGAAGAAGCCCGCGCCGGCGACGCATCCCTTCTTTCCCGGCAAGTCGATCCAGGACCTCTGCCTCGCTGTGGTGAGCGAGGCGGGCCTGCCGTCGGGGGCGCCAGGCACGGGCGAAACGGTGAAGTTCGTTCCCGCCGAGTGGCTCAACACGTACCTGCACTGGATCAACAACATCCAGGATTGGTGCATCTCGCGCCAGTTGTGGTGGGGACACCAGATCCCGGCGTGGTACGACGAGGTGGGCAACGTGTACGTCGCGCGCGACGAGCAGCATGCGCAGTTGCAGGCGCGCGCGAAGCTCGGCCGCGAGCCCGCGTCGCTCACGCGCGACCCCGACGTGCTGGACACTTGGTTCAGCTCCGCGCTCTGGTGCCATTCCACGCTCGGCTGGCCCGAGCAGACGAAGGAGCTCGCCACCTTCCTGCCGTCCTCCGTGATGGTGACGGGCTTCGACATCATCTTCTTCTGGGTCGCGCGCATGATCATGACGACGACCTACTTCACGGGCCACGTGCCGTTCCGCGACGTGTACATCAACGCGATCGTGCGCGACGAGGAAGGCAACAAGATGTCGAAGTCGAAGGGCAACGTCCTCGACCCGATCGACCTCATCGACGGCGTGGACGTGGAGACGCTCGTCGCCAAGACCACGAGCAACATGATGGATCCGCGCCAGGCGGAGCGGATCGCTGCGCGTACGCGCAAGCAGTTTCCGGGCGGCATTCCGGCGTTCGGCGCGGACGCCGTGCGGTTCACGTTCGCATCGCTTGCGACGTTCAACCGCACGCTGAACTTCGACCTCAACCGCTGCGACGGCTACCGCAACTTCTGCAACAAGCTGTGGAACGCGACGCGCTTCGTGCTGATGAACGTCGAGGGCAAGGATTGCGGCCTCGACGAGTCGGTGCCGAAGGCGTATTCGTTCGTCGATCGCTGGCTCCTCGGGCGGCTGCAGCAGGCGAAGCACGACATCGCGACCAACCTCGAGGCGTATCGCTTCGACCTCGCGGCGCGGGCGCTCTACGAATTCGTGTGGGACGAGTTCTGCGACTGGTATGTCGAGCTCGCGAAAGTGCAGCTCGCATCGGCCGACGCCGACGGCAACGACGCCGCCGCGCGCGGCACGCGGTCGGTGCTCGTGCGCGAGCTCGAAGCGACGCTGCGCCTCGCGCACCCGTTCATCCCGTTCATCACCGAGGAGCTGTGGCAGACCGCCGCGCGGTTCGCCGGCAAGTCGGGCGACACGATCTCGCTGCAGCCGTACCCTGTCGCAAACTTCGACCGCGTCGACCCGACCGCCAACGAGCGCATGGCCACGTTGAAATCGCTCGTGGACGCGTGCCGGCGTCTTCGCGGCGAGATGAAGATCTCGCCGGACAAGCGGCCGCCGCTGTTCGTCGCCGGCGATCGCACGGTGCTCGCGCAGATGACGTCCTACCTCCTGGCGCTCGGCAAGGTCTCCGAGGTCCGCATCGTCGACGAGCTGCCGAAGACGGATGCGCCCGTGAGCATCGCGGGCGAGTTCCGCCTGATGCTGCACGTCGAGGTGGACCGCGCGGCGGAGCTCGCGCGCCTCGGCAAGGAAACGACGCGATACGAGACCGAGATCGCGAAGGCGCGGGCGCAGCTCGACAACGAGAGCTTCGTCGCGCGCGCGCCCGCCACCGTCGTCGCCCAGATGCGCGAGCGTCTCGCGAGCCACGTGGCGACGCTCGAGAAGCTGCGCGAGCAGATGCACCGCCTGGGGTAGCACATCATGACCGGAGCTCTGACGCGCCGCGGCCCCCTCGACGGGGCGCGGCGCACGCGTCTCGGCCCATGGCTCCTGCTCGCCGCGGTCGCGTTGCTCTGGTTCGGCCTGCTCGAGGTCCGCGGGTTGTATTTCCCGGACGAAGGACGCTACGCGGAGATCCCGCGCGAGATGCTCGAGTCCGGCGACTGGGTGACGCCGCATCTCAACGGCATCCCGTACTTCGAGAAGCCTCCGCTGCAATACTGGGCCACGGCCGCCGTGTTCGCCGTCGCCGGCACGGACGAGTGGACCACGCGGCTGTGGCCCGCCATTGCCGGGCTGCTCGCGGTGGGCGCCGTGCTCCTCACCGCGCGCAGGGTGCTGTCGCCGCGCGCCGGATGGATGGCCGCCGCCGTGATGGGCTCGTGCTGGGGGTACTTCCTCGGTACGCAGTTCGTCACGCTCGACATGACGCTCACCGCATTCATGACGGGCGCGCTGTGCGCATTCGTCGTGGCGCAGGATGCGCGCAGCGACGGCCGCGCCCGGCGACGCTTCATGCAACTCGCTTGGGCGCTGTGCGCGTTAAGCGTGCTGACGAAAGGCGTGGTCGGCATCGCGTTGCCGATGATGGCACTCGCCGTCTATGTCGCGCTGACGCGCGACCTCGCGCTGCTCCGGCGGCTGCATGCCGGCACGGGTTTCCTGATCTTCCTTGCGATCGCCGCGCCGTGGTTCGTGATGGCGGAGATGCGCAACCCCGGCTTCGCGGATTTCTTCTTCATCCGCGAACACGTCATGCGATACCTCGAGCCCTCGCATCGCAGGACGGGCCCCTTGTGGTACTTCATCCCGGTCGCGGTGGTGTTCCTCATGCCGTGGTTCCCCGCCATGATTGCCGCCATGTGGCACGAGCGGCGCCGCCTGCGCTTCACGACGCGGCCGGCAGGTTTCGACGCCCAGCGCTTCGCATGGTGTTCGGCTGCCGCGATCTTCCTGTTCTTCAGCCTGTCGTCATCGAAGCTGCCTGCGTACATCATGCCGGCGATCACCGCGGCCGCGCTCGCGGCCGCGATGCCGCTCGCGCGCCGGTTCGATGCTTCGCTCCGTCATGCCGCACGCACGCTGGTCGTCGCCGGGTTCATCGTCGGCATCGCGGTCGTGCCCGCGGGGCGGTTCGTCAAGATTCCGATGGTGCGCGACGAGCTCGTCACGGGCACGCCCTGGGTGATGATCATCGCGGTCACGATGGTCGTCGGCGGGCTCATCGCGTTCCGGCTCCAAAGGCGCGGATTCCGGCTGCGCGCGCTGGCGGCGGTCGCGCTGTCGAGCCTGCTCGCATGCCAGGCCGCCAACATGCTCGCCGCGCACGTCGACGAGTATTTCTCCGCCGAACGACTGATCGAGCGGCTGGCAGGCGCGGAGAGCCGCGCGCCGTTCCGTCCCGCGATGCCGTTCTACAGCGTCGACATGTTCGATCACACGGTGCCGTTCTATCTCGGCCGCACGGTGACGCTCGTGCACGAGCAGGGCGAGCTCGCCTGGGGAATCGCCAACGCTCCGCGCAACTACGTGGCGGACATGGAGGAGTTCGAGCGGCGATGGGTCGGCGACGCCGAGGCGATGGCGATCATGACGGAGGCGACCTACGAGGCGCTTCGCGGAAAGGACCTGCCGATGCGCCTCGTCGACCGCGACGGCAGGCGCGTCATCGTCGCTCGACACTAGAGTTACGGCCCCCACGCTCGCCTCGCTTCGCTCGGTTCGCTGCCCCCCGAGGGGGCGTGTCAGTTCCTCGGGAGCGGCCCTTCGCAACTGACGTAGCCAGTGACTTCTTCACGGTCGTGGTACAGCTGGCGCATGGCCAGCGTGAACGGCTCGCCCGCCAGCGCATCGGCGATGCGCTGCCCGCAGCGCGCGACTTCGTCGTAGCGCTTCTTCATCGGCAGCTTGAGGTTGAAGATCGCGCGGCGCGCGAGGCCCCCGCTCATCCATCGCGCGACGAGGTCGGCGATGCGCGCAGGCTGGTCGACCACGTCGCACACCAGCCAGTCGACCCGGCGTCGCGGTGCGAACCTGAACGCATCCTCGCGCACGTGCCGTACCAGGCGATCGTCGCGGATCGCGCCCTTGAGCGGTCCGTTGTCGACGGCGGTGACGTACAAGCCCCGCTGGGCGAGCTGCCACGTCCATCCGCCAGGGGCCGCACCCAGATCGACCGCGTGCATGCCGGCGCGCACGAGATCGCTCGCGCGCTCGCCGAGGAAGACCTCGAAGGCTTCGGCAAGCTTCAGCGTGGACCGGGAAGGCGCCCCCGGGGGCATGCGCAGCCGTGGAATGCCTAGCGGCCAGTCGGCCGCGCGCGCATCGCTCTCGCCGACGTAGGCGATCGTGCCGTCCTGCAGGAAGATGCGCAGGCGCGTTGCGCGCATCCGGCACGCATCGATTCGCGCAGCGCAGGCTCGATGCGCGCGGACAACGCACGCGCCAGCCCCGACAATTCCTTGCCCTCGTTGGTGTCGGGAAATTCGATCCAGACGCTGCGCCAGGGCGGCGGGCACGTGGCCGCAATGGCTTCGAGGAGCGGCGTGACGCGATCCGCGCGGCCCTTCGCATGCGCTTCGATCAGTGGAACAGGGCCGTCGCCCGCGAACACGCTGCGCAGGAAGACGGGACGCGCAGCTGCCAACGCAGCGAGCCACGCCGCGCGCGTCGCACGTTCGGTCGTTGCGACGACGAAGCCTTGCGCGCCGGTGTCGACGTCGACGTGCGCATCGATGCGGGCTGCAGCGCGGCGCAGGTCGGCGGCGGCTTCGGCTTCGAAGCCGCCGCGGCAATACGCGACGAGATGCAAGAGCCGGCTACGCCGGTTGCGGCGCCTTGCGCTTCATGAGGAGCGCCGGAACGGGTTGCGGCTTGCCGCCACGGGCGGGATGCCCGCGCGCCGGCAGCGGCTGGTCGGGGTTGCGCGCATAGGCCTCCTCGCGCTCCTGCTCGCGACGGCTGGGCGCCGCCGGGCCGGGCGCGCGCTCGCGCGGCACCCGTGCTTCGCTGGGTTCGCGCGGTGCAACCGCCTCGCTGGGTTCGCGCGGTTCGCTGCGTTCGCGCGGCTCGCGACGTTCGCGCGGCGCGCGCACTTCGCGCTCCTTCGGCGCGCTGGGCGCGCGCTCCACTCCGTCGAAGCTGCGAACGGCGAGCTTCTTCTTCAGGAGCCGCTCGATCTCCGCGAGGTACTTCTCCTCTTCCGGCGCGACGAACGAGATCGCTTCGCCGATGGCGCCCGCGCGACCGGTGCGGCCGATGCGATGGATGTAGTCCTCGGGCACGTGCGGCAGCTCGTAGTTCACGACGAGCGGCAGGTCGTCGACGTCGAGACCGCGCGCCGCGACGTCGGTGGCGACCAGGATCTCGAGCTTGCCTTCCTTGAATGCATCGAGCGCGTCGATGCGCGCGCCCTGTGTCTTGTCGCCGTGGATCGCCGACGTCTCGAGGCCGTCGCGCTCGAGCTGGCGCGCGAGCCGCGACGCGCCGTGCTTCGTGCGCACGAAGCAGAGCACCTGGCGAAGGCCGCGCGATCGCACGATTTGCGTGAGCAGCGCGCGCTTGCTGTCCTGCGGGCACTTGTAGACGTGCTGCTCGACGGTGTCGGCGGTGGTATTGCGCCGCGCGACCTCGATGAGCTCCGGCTTGTTCAGCAGCTGGTCGGCGAGCTTCTTGATCTCCATCGAGAACGTCGCGGAGAACAGCAGGTTCTGCCGCTTCGCCGTGACCGGCATCAGCGCCATGATCCGCTTGATGTCGGGGATGAAGCCCATGTCGAGCATGCGATCGGCCTCGTCGAGCACGAAGATCTCGACCTGCGACAGGCTCACGCTCTTCTGCTCGATGTGGTCGAGCAGGCGGCCGGGCGTGGCGACGAGGATCTCGACGCCGGCACGCACGATGGGCAGCTGCTGCCTGATGTCGACACCGCCGAATACGCATGTCGAGCGGATGCCCGTGTACTTGCCGTATTCCTTGACCGCTTCCTCGACCTGGATCGCGAGCTCGCGCGTGGGCGCGAGGATCAGCGCCCGCACCGGATGGCGCGCAGGGGACGGGCTCGAGTTCGCGAGCGGTTGCAGGCGATGAAGGATCGGAAGCGCAAAGCCGGCGGTCTTGCCGGTTCCGGTCTGGGCGCCGCCCATGACGTCCTTGCCGGCAAGAATGACGGGAATCGCTTGTGCCTGGATGGGCGTGGGCGTGGTGTAACCGGTCTCGGTCACCGCCCGGAGGATCTCCGGACGAAGGCCGAGCTCCAAAAAGCTCGTGGCACTCATGAAAAACTCCTGGCGCGGCCTACCGCTTGTCTTGCGGCTTCCGGTCCAGGCAGCGTTCGCTGTGACGTTGGATGAAGCGCGGGGCCGGCGGGAGGGGCTCCCAGGTGCGCCGGCTTGCGCAGGTTGGGCGGTGACCGGAACGGCCGCCCGAATCAGGATTATAGCGTAAGTTATTCTTTTTTCAAAATATTGCTGGCGTGGCCCAGCCCTTGCATCTTATAATATTGGGTTTTTCGCGGCCCGCCCGCGAAGCCCACTTTCCAGAATAGAAGCAACATGAAACGCGAGCACCTTCGCAACATCGCCATCATCGCCCACGTCGACCACGGCAAGACGACGCTCGTGGACAAGCTCCTCGTCCAGGCCGGCACCTTCGCCAAGCACCAGCACATCGCCGAGCGGGTGATGGACAGCAACGACATCGAGCGCGAGCGGGGCATCACCATCCTCGCCAAGAACTGCTCGATCGACTACGACGGCCATCACATCAACATCGTGGACACGCCCGGGCACGCCGACTTCGGCGGCGAAGTGGAGCGCGTGCTCGGCATGGTCGACGGCGTGCTGCTGCTCGTGGACGCGGTCGAAGGGCCCGATGCCGCAGACGCGCTTCGTCACGATGAAGGCGCTGCAGCAGGGCCTGAAGCCCATCGTGGTCGTCAACAAGGTGGATCGCCCGGGCGCGCGAGCCGAATGGGTGGTCAACCAGACATTCGAACTCTTCGACAAGCTCGGCGCAAGCGACGAGCAGCTCGACTTTCCGGTCGTTTACGCCTCCGCGCTGAACGGCTGGGCCACGCTCGACGTCAAGGTCGCCAAGAGCGGGGTGCCCGCCGACGACGCCACGATGCGTCCGCTGTTCGAGACCATCATCGGATCGGTGCCGGTTCCCGTCGGCGACGTCGAACGGCCCGCTGCAGTTCCAGGTGAGCGCGCTCGATTACTCGAGCTATCTCGGCCGCCTTGCCATCGGGCGCATTCGCCGCGGCACCATGGTCCCCGGCCAGGAAGTGGCGGTGCTCTCGCAGAACGCCGCGGCCGGCGACGCGCCCAAGAGGGCCAAGATCGTGCAGGTGCTCGGGTTTCGCCGGTCTCGAGCGCAAGGCGATCGACACGGCCGCTGCCGGCGACATCGTGCATGGTCACCGGCATCGACGAGCTCGGCGATCGGGACCACGCTCACCGCGGTCGACACGCCTGAGGCGCTGCCGCCCATCATGGTCGACGAGCCCACGCTGTCGATGTACTTCCAGGTCAACACGTCCCCGCTGGCCGGTCGCGAAGGCAAGTACGTGACGTCGCGCAACCTGCGCGAGCGCCTCGCCAAGGAGCTGCTCGTCAACATGGCGCTGCGCGTCGAGGAAACGGGCGAGACCGATGCGTTCCTGGTCTCCGGCCGCGGCGAGCTGCATCTCACGATCCTGATCGAGAACATGCGCCGCGAAGGCTTCGAGCTCGCGGTGTCGCGTCCGCGCGTGGTGCTGCGCGAAATCGGCGGCGAGACGTGCGAGCCGTACGAGAACCTGTCGGTCGACGTCGAGGAAGCGTCACCAGGGCGCCGTGATGGAGGCGCTCGGCACGCGCCGCGCGGATCTCACGAACATGGAATCCGACGGCCACGGCCGCACCCGGCTCGAGTATCGCGTGCCGGCGCGCGGCCTCATCGGCTTCCAGGGCGAGTTCATGAACCTCACCCGCGGCACGGGCCTCATGAGCCACGTGTTCGACAACTATGCGCCGGTCAAGGGCGAGATTCCCGAGCGTCGCAACGGCGTGCTCGTGTCGGCGGAGGACGGTCCCGCGGTCGCGTACGCGCTGTGGAAGCTGCAGGAGCGCGGCCGGATGTTCGTGTCGCCGGGCGAGATGCTGTACGAAGGCATGGTCATCGGCATCCATAGCCGCGACAACGACCTCGTCGTCAACCCGATCAAGGGCAAGCAGCTGACCAACGTGCGCGCGTCGGGCACCGACGAAGCCGTGCGCCTCGTGCCGCCCATCGAGCTCACGCTCGAGTACGCGGTCGAGTTCATCGCCGACGACGAGCTCGTCGAGGTGACGCCGAAGTCGATCCGCATCCGCAAGCGGTTCCTCAAGGAGCACGAGCGCAAGAAGGCGGCCGCGAGGCGGCGTGATTCGCGCGGTCCTCTTCGACCTCGACGACACGCTGGTCGACCACCAGCACGCGAGCCGCGCGGCCATCTCCGGCGTGCGCGAGCGATTCACTGCGCTGCATTCGCGCGACGTCGACGAGCTCCTGCGCGAGAACCAGCGCATCCTCGACTCGATGCACCACGACGTCGCGATCGGCAAGCGCGACGTCGCGGATGCGCGCATCGAGCGTTACCGGCGCCTCTTCGCGTACGTGGGCCACGGCCCCGAGCGCGCGTCCGCCGCAGCGGAGCTCCACCGGCGCATCTATCAATCGAGCCGCAAGTGCGTCGAGGGCGCGCTCGAGCTGGTGACGCTCCTGCACGCGCGCCTTCGCGTCGGCGTCGTCACCAACAACACGGTGGTCGAGCAGCGCGAAAAGCTCGCGACGTTCGGCTTCGAGCCCCACGTCGACGTGCTCGTGACATCGGAGGAGATCGGCGTCGCCAAGCCCGACCCGGCAGATCTTCCGGCTCGCGCTCACGAAGCTCGAATGCGACCCGTACGAAGCGGTGATGATCGGCGACGCCTGGGTGCAGGACGTGCTGGGCGCTACGGCCGCGGGCATTCGTGCGCTGTGGCTCAACCGCAACGGACTGCCGCATCCCGACCCTGCGGTCGCGATGCAGATCTCGTGCCTGCATCCGGCGAAGGACATCGCAATGCTGGTGGCGCCGGATCACGCGCTGCGCGAGCGCTTCGCGGATGGCGCTGACGCCTGAGCTCGCGTCGTCGTTCGCGCGCACCGCGCTCGCGAACGTCGCGCAGGAGTACCCCGCGAAGCTCGATCACGTCATGGGCGGACCCGCCGACGTGCGGGGACCGCGCGAATTGCACCCCGCGTTCTACGGCAGCTTCGACTGGCATTCGTGCGTGCACATGCATTGGACGCTCGCGCGCGTGCGCCGGCTGCATCCGTCGCTGCCCGAGCGGGCGGCCATCGACGACGTGTTCGATGCGCATCTTCACCGTGCGCAACATCGAGGCGGAGTGCGCGTACCTCGCGCGGCCGGAGTCCGCCGCCTTCGAGCGCACGTACGGGTGGGCATGGCTGCTCGAGCTTGCGCGCGAGCTGCGCGGCGAGCGATGGTGGCCCGTGCTGCGGCGCCGCTGACCGACGCGCTCGCCGCGCGCTACGTCGATTACCTGCCGCGCCAGCGCTATCCCTTGCGGCAGGGCCTGCATCCGAACAGCGCGTTCGGGCTCGCGTTCGCGATCGACTATGCGGATGCGGCGGGCGATGCGGTCCTGCGCGCGGCATGCGTCGATGCCGCGCATCGCTGGTTCGCGCGCGACCGCGATGCGCCGGTTGCATGGGAGCCGTCGGGCATCGACTTCCTGTCGCCGGCGCTGATGGAAGCGGACCTGATGCGGCGGGTGCTCGGTCCGCGCGACTTCTCGCCGTGGCTCGACGCGTTCGTCCCGGGCGGCTTCGCGCTCGCGCCCGTCGCGGTCGACGATCGCAGCGACGGCTACATCGTCCACCTCGACGGCCTCAACCTTTCCCGTGCGTGGTGCATGGAAGGCATTGCGCGCGCATTGCCGCGCGGAGGATCCGCGCGTCGCGACGTTGCGCGCGTCCGCGACCGCCCACCTCGACGCCGGCATGCGCGGGCTTGCCAGCGGCGACTACGCCGGCGCGCACTGGCTCGCGACGTTCGCAACGCTCGCGCTGACCGCGTGAGCCCGCCGGGCCGCCCCTAGGGCGAACAAGCACCGGAGCGCGTAGCGCGAAGGGCAGCCTTCCACCTCCTGCTAGACTGGCAAATGCCCGACATCTGGCTCTTCGTCATCGTCGCCGTGCTCGTCGTGATCGCGGTCCTGATCGCGATGCTCGTCGTGCGCACGGGTGCGATCGCGCGCGGGACGCGAGCACGAATCGCGCGACTCGCTGCGCGAGGCGACGGAGACGCGCATGCGCCTCGATGCCGTCGTCACGCAGATCTCGCACGTGGAGCGCGACATCCGCCAGGACCTCGCCAACGCACGCACCGAGCAGGGCCAGTGGGCGAGCGGCCTGCGCGGCGAGCTCGCCACCGCGCTCGAGTCCGTGCGCACGACGGTCGAGCAGCGGCTCGACGTCATGCGCAGCGACAACGCGGCGAAGCTCGAGCAGATGCGCGCGACGGTGGACGAAAAGCTGCAGGCCACGCTCGAGCAGCGGCTTGGAGAATCGTTCAAGCTCGTGTCGGAGCGCCTGGAGCAGGTTCACCGCGGGCTGGGCGAGATGCAGTCGCTCGCGGTCGGCGTGGGCGACCTGAAGCGCGTGCTCGGCAACGTGAAGACGCGCGGCACGTGGGGCGAGGTGCAGCTTGCGTCGCTGCTCGCCGAAGCGCTGACCCCGCAGCAGTACGCGACGAACGTCGAGACGGTCCCGGGCACGAACCAGCGCGTCGAGTTCGCGATCCGCCTGCCGGGACGAAGCGACGGGCAGCCTTGCTGGCTGCCGATCGACTCGAAGTTCCCGCTCGACGAGTGGCAGCGCCTGCAGGAAGCGCTCGAGCGCGCCGATGCGCAGGCCGCGGAAGATGCACGCCGCATGCTGGCCGAGGCGGTGCGCGTCGAGGCGAAGAAGGTCCGCACGAAGTACGTGGCGCCGCCGTTCACCACGGACTTCGCGATCCTGTTCGTGCCGACGGAGGGCCTGTACGCCGAGATCATGGCGCGGCCCGGCACCGCGGAGACGATGCAGCGCGACCACCGCGTCGTGCTGTGCGGGCCGAGCAACCTGCTCGCGCTCCTGAACAGCCTGCAGCTCGGCTTTCGCACGCTCGCGATCGAGCAGCGCAGCAACGAGGTGTGGCGCGTGCTGGGCGCGGTTCGCACCGAGTTCCAGAAGTTCGGGGACGTGCTCGCGCGCGCGCAGAAGAAATTGCAGGAAGCGAGCAACACGCTCGACGAGGCGCGCGGCAAGACCACGACCATCGCGCGCAGGCTGCGCGACGTCGAGGCGCTTCCCGAGCACGAGGCGGAGCCCATGCTCGGCACGGCGCCTCTCTTCGATGGCGATGGAGCAGGCGTCGGCGACGCCAAGTAAGCCGCCGGGCCCATGTTCACCGCCTACCGGCGCTGGCGCGAGCGAAGGATCCTTCGTACGCAAGCCATTCCGGAAGGACTGTGGCGCGAGTCGCTCGAGTCGCTGCCGTTCCTCGCGATGTACACGGATTCCGAGATCGCGCGGCTGCGCGAGAAGGTCGTGCTGTTCCTCAACGCCAAGAGCATCATCGGCGCGCGCGGACATCGCGTCACGCCGCGCCAGCGTGTCGTGATCGCACTGCAGGCGTGCGTGCTGGTGATGAACCTCGACCTCATTTACTACGACGGCTGGGAGAGCGTGGTCGTGTACCCCGACGAGTTCGTGCCTGGCTGGGAATGGGAGGACGACGCGGGCGTCGTGCACACGAACGACGAGCCGATGGCCGGGGAGGCGATCGAGGGCGGGCCGGTCGTGCTGTCGTGGGCGGACGTCGAGGCGAGCCAGGACTGGGATGCGGCCGGGATGAACCTCGCGATCCACGAGTTCGCGCACAAGCTCGACATGCGCAACGGCGCCGCGAACGGATGCCCGCCGCTGCCTCCCGAGATGGCGCCGCACATCTGGAAGCGCACGATGATGGCGGCGTACCAGCACTTCCAGAAGCGCGTCGAGCGCGGCGAGCGCGTCGCGATCGATCCCTACGCGGCGGAGAGCCCGGCGGAGTTCTTCGCCGTGCTGTCCGAAGTGTTCTTCGTCGAGCCGCAGCTCCTGCGGCACGAGTACACGGCCGTGTACCAGCAGTTCGCGCGGTTCTACCGGCAGGAGCCCGCGGCGCGGAGCGAGCTGTTGCGCGACGAGTGAGGATGAAACAATGACCAGCCGGCGAATGTTCGTCACCGCTGTACTGCTGGGCGCGGCTCGCGTGCCGCTCGTCGATGCGCAGGCGGCAAAGCCGGCGCGGATCGGCTTCCTCGGCAACGGCAGCGAGGCGACCGCCGTACCGGCAAGTCGAGGCGCTGCGACGCGGGCTTCGCGATCTCGGCTGGATCGAGGGACGCACCGATCGTCATCGAGTACCGGTGGGCGGACGGGCGTACCGATCGCCTGCCGGAGCTTGCCGCGGATCTCGTCCGCGCCAAGGTCGACGTCATCCTGGTGTCCGGTCCGCCCGCAATCATCGCTGCCCAGCAAGCGACGCGGACGATCCCGATCGTCTTCGTGGTCCTGATCGACCCGGTCGCGCTGGGATTCGTGCACAGCCTGGCACGGCCCGGCGGCAACATGACGGGTTTGGCGTCGCAGTTCGAGGAAATGATCACCAAGCAGCTGCAGTTGCTGACGGAAGCGGTGCCGAACGTCGCTCGCGTGGCGATTCTCCAGCACACATCCGCTGCAACGTCGATCATGACCTCGGCGCAAGCGGCGGCGCAAGACGCTCGGGCTCGAGGTGCTGGCACTGCGGGTGACGCGGGAGACCGATTTCGAGAGCGCCTTCAAGTCGGCCAAGAGCGCAGGCTCGAACGCGTTGCTGGTGTTGCCGTCGCCGTATCTAGGGCGCCCAACGCGGACGCCTCATCGAGCTGGCAGCGCGTTACCGCCTCCCTGCGTCGTACGAGCTGCGGCTCTACGTGGACGACGGCGGTCTCATGTCCTATGGCCCGAGCGCGGCCGACCTGTACGGACGCTCGGCGACCTACGTCGATCGCATCCTCAAGGGTGCGAATCCCGGTGAGCTTGCGATCGAGCGTCCGGCGCGGTTCGAGCTCGTGATCAACCAGAAGACGGCGCGCGCGCTCGGGCTCGTCATTCCGAAGGCGCTGCTCAATCGCGCCGACGCCGTGATCTGATAAGAGGTGCCACCTAACCCGCTGGTGGTCGCATCGCGCTCTTCGGCCGGAACGCCTTGCACACCTCTTCGTGCGTCTCGACGTACGGCCCGCCGATCAGGTCGATGCAGTAGGGCACGGCGGGAAACACGCCGTCGAGCGTTTCCTTGATCGCCTTGGGCTGGCCGGGCAGGTTGAGGATCAGCGTGCCGCCGCGGATCACCCCGACCTGGCGCGAGAGGATCGCCGTCGGCACGTACTTCAGGCTCACCTGCCGCATCTGCTCGCCGAAGCCGGGCATGACCTTGTGCGCGACGGCGAGCGTGGCCTCCGGCGTCACGTCGCGCGGCGCGGGGCCTGTCCCGCCGGTCGTGAGCACGAGATGGCAGCCTCGACGTCGCACAGCTCGACGAGCGTGCGCTCGATCACCGCCTGCTCGTCGGGGATCAGCCGCTGGATCATGCGATAGGGCGAAGCGAGCGCGGCCGCGAACCATTCGGTCAATCCGGGCAGGCCCTTGTCCTCGTAGACGCCGGACGACGCGCGGTCGGAAATCGACACGAGGCCGATCAGCAGCTCGTCGGTCACGTGGCTCACGCCCGCCGCCTGCCGGATCTTGCGAAAGAGCTCGCGGTAGCGATGCGGCGGCCCGCCGCGCGAGCGTTCCACGCGCGCGTCGCGCACCAGCGACGCGATCTCCGCGGCATCGGCAGTCGGGATGCTCGGTCGCGAAGCGCGTCGACCGCGTCGTCGTCGCGCAGCATCTCCTCGCGCCACCGCTCGGCGGCGGCGAACTCGCACCCGATCGGACGGAATGCCCGAGGCGAACCGCTCGAGCGCCTCGCGCACCGGGTCGGGGTCGATGTCGCGCATGAGCTTGCCGATGTACTGCATCTGGCGCCGCCGCCCTTCGTGCGCGCGAATGGACCGCGCCTGGATGATGGCGTCGACGAGCCGCTCGGGAAGATCGAGCTGCATGAGCTTGGCCTGGTCGAGCGCAATCAGCGCCTCGCCCAGGTCCTGCAGCGCGTGCATCTGCGCCTTGCGGCGGGTCTTGGAGACCTCGGCCTGCCGCGGGTCGTCCGGAGGCGACGGTTCGTCGGAATGTCGTTTCATGGCGGGAATGGGCCGCGCGAGGATGCCGGCAGGGTCCTTTGCTATGATAACCCTTACGTTTCGCGTGCTGCGCCGGGGAGGGCGCGCTGCCAAGCGCCCCTCAATCCATCGAACCCATGACTGCTACTGCCGCTTCCCGGCCTGATGCCGCTGCTCCGCATGCCGCGCATTCGCGCCATTTTCCCGTCTCGACCGCCGAGCTCGAGCGCATATCCGCCGCCGTGCTCGATGCCGCGAAGCGCGGCGGCGCGACGGCCGCCGAGACGGACGTCTCGCAGGGCATCGGCCAAAGCGTCACGGTGCGCAAGGACGCGGTCGAGACCATCTCGTACAACCGCGACAAGGGCATCAGCGTCACGGTGTACGTCGGCCAGCGGCGCGGCAACGCGAGCACCGCCGATTTTGCCGACGACTCGATTCGCGCGACCGTCGACAAGGCGCTCGCGATCGCGCGCTATACGGCGGAGGACCCGGCGTCCGGCCTCGCGGACCCGGCGCGGCTCGCGCGCGAGCTGGCCCGATCTCGACCTCTATCACCCGTGGGACCTTTCGGTGGAGGAAGCGGTCGAGCTCGGCCGCGAGACCGAGGCCGCGGCGCTCGCCGTCGATCCGCGAATCACGCAACAGCGAAGGCGCGACCGTCGCGCGCAGCGAATCGGAGTTCGTGTACGCGAACTCGCTGGGGTTCGCCGGCGGCTACCGCACGCTCGCGCCATCACATCGATTGCTCGGTGATCGGCGAGCCACGACGACGCGATGCAGCGCGATTACTGGTACATCGGCCGCGCGGCGCCGTCGGACCTTGCGCCCGGCGCGCGAAGTCGGACGCATCGCCGGCGAGCGCACGGTGCGACGGCTCGATTGCGCGCAAGTTGCGGCACGACTCGAATGCCCGGTGCTGTTCGAGGCGCCGGAAGCGGCCGACCTCATCGGCTTCTTCGTGCAGGCGGTATCGGGCGGCAGCCTGTACCGCAAGTCGTCGTTCCTGCTCGACTCGCTCGGGCACGCAGGTCTTCGCGCCGCACGTGCGCCTGCGCGAGGAGCCGCACCTCCTGCGCGCGCGCGGCAGCGCGCCGTTCGACAGCGAAGGTGTGGCGACCAAGCCGCGCGACGTCGTGCGCGACGGCGTCGTCCAGGGCTATTTCCTCGGCTCGTATTCGGCGCGCAAGCTCGGCATGGAGTCCACCGGCAACGGCGGCGGCAGCCACAATCTCGTGCTCGTCGCATGGCGACGACGACCTGCCGGCGCTGCTGCGCGCGCATGGGCCGCGGGCTCTTCGTCACCGAGCAGCTGGGGCAGGGCGTCAACCCCGTCACCGGCGACTTCTCGCGCGGCGCCGCCGGCTTCTGGGTCGAGGACGGCGTCATCGCCTATCCGGTGGAGGAGATCACCATCGCCGGCAACCTGCGCGACATGTTCACGCGACATCGTCGCGGTCGGCAACGACGTCGACCGCCGCGGCTCGCGTCACACGGGCTCCATCCTCATCGATCGCATGACGATCGCAGGCCACTGATGCCGCTCGATGCCAACCACACCCGCGCGCTCGGGAACGGTGGTGCGGCCGATGGTCCGCTGGTTCCGGTCGTTCTCCGATCCGCTCGCGAGCGCCAACAACGCGGCGCGGTGGATCGGCCAGCTGCCGACGGTCGACGCGGGCTCGCTCCAGAAGGAAGCGCTCGAGCTCGTCGCGACGTTTCCCGGCGTCGCGCAGGGACGCAGGGCCCGGGCAGGTCGAGGCGCTGCTGCGCATCGACGGCCGCGTCGAGCCGATCATCGCGCAGCTGACGCAGCAGTACACGCAGAACTACCAGAAGAGCACGAACATCGAGTCGCGGCTGTGGCACTCGGTGTTCGATCTCGTCAAGGCGTTCATCGCGGCGTACCACGATCGCGCTGAAGGCGGGATACCCGCGCGCCGACAACAAGCGCTGGCGCGCGATCCTGCCGTGGGTCATCGTTCGCCTCGCGCACTACCGCGGGCTCGACGGCAAGTACCGGCTCTTTCGCTACAGCCACTGGATTCCCGCGCAGTGGCGCGAGTTCCACGAGCTCTACGAATTCGCGCGCATGCGCGGCTGGCAGCGCGAGCAGCTCGTGTTCGGCGTCGGCGCGTTCGCCAAGCCGGGCGTGTCGTTCGAGCAGGAATACCTGAAGACGCCTGCTGCTGATGCGTCTCGACTCCGGCAATTTCACGCCCGACCAGGTCGAGTGGGTCGCGCGCCAGCTCGAGGACTGGTCGCCGACGCTGACGCTCACGCCGCCGCCGTCGGAAGGCGCGCCGTTCGTGGTGGACCTCGACGGGTTCGTCCGGATTGCGCCGTCGCGATCGCGCGCATTCGGGCGGCCGCGTGCTGTTTCTCGATGCCGCTCCCGTCTACGCGCGCATCGTCGAGCGCATGCGCTGGCTGCCCGAGCAGGACGAGCGACGCTGCCGAAGCCGGGCGACCTCCCCGCGCGCGAGCAGCGGCTGCTGCTGATGCGCCTCGCGTCGCTGTACGGTCCCGACGCGATCGCCCAGGCGCCGCGCGCGCCGCGCTCGCACCGGATGCCGACGTGCGCGTCGTCGTCGGCCTGCTGTCGCTCACGCGCGCGGTCGCCGAGATCGACCGGCTTCCCGACCAGGCGCGCACGCCCGGCGTGTCGCCGCGAGCTACGACGAGGTCACCGCAGATCGTGAATCCGCACGCCAACCCGGAGTCGGTGGCGCGGCGCATCCGCGGCGACCAGCTGGCGGATGATCGATCGCAGCGACACGGGCTGCCGGCTGATCGCGCCCGCGAAGGAGGCGCCCGCGCGCCTGGGCGAGATCCTCGCGATCAAGGAAGGCGACGCTGTGGATGCTGGCGGTCGTGCGCCGCATGCAGCGGCTGCAGGTCGACGAGGTGACGGTCGGCGTCGAGATCATCGCCCGGCGACTCGTGCGCGTGCTCATGCGCAGCTGGGTGACGCCGTCGGATTCGGATCGCGGCCGGCGCCGAGAAGCCGTTCTTCGGCATCTACCTGCCCGCCCATCCGGACAACCGCCAGATCGGCGCAGCGCAGCCTCATCGGTCCCGAGGACAAGTTCACGACCGGCGGCATGGTCGAGCTCGACACCGGCAACGCGCGCTACCTGATCCGCTTCACGCAGACGCTCGAGCAGCAGGCCGGCTGGTCGTGGGCGCATGTTCACCGCGGTGCGCAAGCTGTCCGGCCTAGAGAAGGCCGCCGACGGCCGGCAATTCGCGCCCGGTAACGGCCCTTCGCGCGAATCGGGATTCGCCGTCGCGGCGGCCGTGTCGTCCGCAGGCGAAATCGGCTAGAACTCGCGCGGCGCTTACACCGAACCGCCGGCACACCGGCAACTTTCGGAGGAGTTCACCCATATGGAACGTCGTTCGTTTCTTGACGCACACCGGTCTCGCCGGTATCCTTGCCGCCGGCTCGGCGCCGGCGTTCGCGCAGGCCCGCCGAGGTCAAGTGGCGCCTCGCGTCGAGCTTTCCCAAGAGCCTCGACACGATCTACGGCGGCGCCGTCACCGTCTCGGAGCGCGTGCGCGTCGGCGACCAACGGCAAGTTCCAGATCCAGCTGTTCGCGGCCGGCGAGATCGTGCCGGCGTTCGGCGTCGTCGACGCCGTGCAGAACGCCACGGTCGAGTGCGTGCCACACGGCGCCGTACTATTTCTTCGGCAAGGATCCGACGTTCGCGTTCGCCTGCGCGATTCCGTTCGGCATGAACGCGCGGCAGCAGAACGCATGGATGTATCACGGCGGCGGAAGGCAGCTCTACAACGACTTCCTCAAGAGCTACAACATCATCAGCTTCGCGGCCGGCAACACCGGCGCGCAGATGGGCGGCTGGTTCCGCAAGGAGATCAAGACGGTCGCCGATCTGAAGGGCCTCAAGTTCCGTATCGGCGGCTTCGCCGGTACGGTGCTGCAGAAGCTCGGTGTCGTTCCGCAGCAGATTCCGGGCGGCGACATCTATCCGGCGCTGGAAAAGGGCACGATCGACGCCGCCGAATGGGTCGGCCCGTACGACGACGAGAAGCTCGGCTTCTACAAGGTCGCCAAGAACTACTACTACCCCGGCTGGTGGGAAGGCGGGCCCGAGCTCGACCTGTTCGTCAACGACAAGGCGTACAACGCACTGCCCAAGGAATACCAGTCGATCCTGCAGGCGGCGTGCTACGAAGCGAACGTCGACATGCTCGCGAAGTACGACGCGGTGAACCCGCCGGCGCTGCGCAAGCTTCTCGCCAACGGCGTGCAGCTGCGCGCGTTCTCGCCCGAGATCATGGCCGCCTGCTACAAGGCCGCGAAGGAAGTGTTCGCGGAGACGAACGGCAAAGAACGCGGGCTTCAAGAAGATCTACGAGCCGTGGAAGAAATTCCGCGACGAGGAGGATCTCTGGTTCAGCGTCGCCGAGAAGCGCTTCGACGACTTCATGATCACCGCGACGCGCGCAGGCGCCGGCGAAGAAGTAGCACCGCGCACGCAACGCGTCGGAAAAGAAGGCCCCGCACCGCGGGGCTTTTTCTTGGCGTGTGCGCGGCTACTTCTTCGCGGCGCACTCGGGCGGCGGCGCTGCCTTGAAGGCGTCCTGCAGCGACTTCGCCGCGTCGTCCTCTTCTCTCTTCCGGCTCCTCGGTCCGGGATAGCCGGCTGCCCGTCGGCCGGCGCGGGCGCTTCGTCCTGCTGGATGTTGATCTCGATCTTGCTCGGATCGACCGTCGACTCGCCGGACTTGTAGACCATCACCATCTGCGGGAACAGGATGACGAGTCCCACCATGATGATCTGGATGATCACGAACGGCACCGCGCCCCAGTAGATCTGCCCCGTGGTGATCGCGCGCCATCATCTTGCCGGTGATCTTGTCGAGGTAGTCCTTGGCGGGCGCGACGCTGCGCAGGTAGAACAGCGCGAAGCCGAACGGCGGATGCATGAACGACGTCTGCATGTTGACGCCGAGCAGCACGCCGAACCAGATGAGGTCGATGCCGAGCTTTTCCGCGACCGGGCCGAGCAGCGGAATGACGATGAACGACAGCTCGAAGAAGTCGAGGAAGAACGCGAGGAAGAAGACGAGGATGTTGACGACGATCAGGAATCCGAGCTGTCCGCCGGGCAACCCGATCAGCAGCTCCTCGACCCAGACGTGGCCGTTGACGCCGTAGAACGTGAGGCTGAACACGCGCGCGCCGACGAGGATGAACACGACGAACGCGGTGAGCTCGCGCCGTCGTGTCCATGCGCCTGGCTTGAAGCAGCTTCCACGAGAGACGCCGCCGGGCGAGCGCCATGATCAGCGCGCCGGTCGCGCCCATCGCGCCGCCTTCGGTCGGCGTCGCAACGCCGAGGAAGATCGTGCCGAGCACGAGGAAGATCAGCGCGAGCACGGGAATCAGCACGAACACGACGCGCTCGGCGAGCTTCGACAGCACCCGGAGCTTCAGCATCTTGCCGATCAGCGCTGCGAAGAACGCGACGGCGGTGCCGACGCACGTCGCGACGACGATGACCTCGTCGAGCGGCGCGTCCGGCGGGTAGTAGCACTTGGCGAACGCCACGGCGGCGATGACCGAGATGACGAACAGCACGAGCAGCGACGGCGTGCCGCTCGCTGCCGTCCGGCTCCTTGAGCGTGCGCGCTTCCGCGGGCAGCGCCGGCGCCCATGCCTGGCTTGAACGCGCACACGCCGAGCGTGTAGGTCGCGTACAGCGCCGGTCAGCACGAAGCCCGGGATGAACGCGCCGGCGTACATGTCGCCGACGGACTTGCCGAGCTGGTCGGCCATGATGATCAGCACGAGCGACGGCGGAATGATCTGCGCGAGCGTGCCCGATGCGGCGATCACGCCCGACGCGAAGCGCCGGTCGTAGCCGTAGCGCAGCATGATCGGCAGCGAGATGAGGCCCATCGAGATGACCGACGCGGCGACCACGCCCGTCGTCGCCGCCAGCAGCGCGCCGACGAAGATCACCGCATACGCGAGGCCGCCGCGCACCGGCCCGAACAGCTGGCCGATGGTCTCGAGCAGGTCCTCGGCCATGCCGCTGCGCTCGAGGATCAGCCCCATGAACGTGAAGAACGGGATCGCGAGCAGCGTGTCGTTCGACATCACGCCCCAGACCCGCTCCGGCAGCGCCTGGAACAGCGTCGCCTGCAGGAGGCCGAGCTCGATGCCGAGGAGCCCGAAGCGCGATGCCGACGGCGGCGAGCGCGAACGCCACCGGATAGCCCATCAGCATCACGACGATGAGCGCCGCGAACATCAGCGGCGCCATGTTGTGGATCAGGAAGGCGGTCATGCGCGTCGCCCCTTCACGCTTTCTCGCCGCGCTGCCGCAGGATCTCCTCGGCGAGCTCTTCTTCGGCGCTCTTCTCGTGCTGCTTCTCGCTGGGATCGGGAATGAGTCCCTTCAGGAACGCGATGCGCTTGATGAGCTCCGAGATGCCCTGGAGCGACGAGCAGCAGGAAGCCGATCGGCACCATGCAGGCGCGCCGGCCAGATGACGAGGCCGCCGGCGTTGGTCGAGACCTCGTGGCGCTCGTAGGCCATGACGAACACCGGCCAGGACAGGTACATGATCATGATCGCCATCGGCAACAGGAAGAAGAGCGTGCCGAGGATGTCGATCCAGGCCTGCGCGCGCGGCGACAGCCGGCCGGCGATCACGTCGATGCGCACGTGCTGGTTCTTGAGCAGCGTGTAGCCGGCGCAGAACAGGAAGATCGCCGAGAACAGGTACCACTGCATCTCGAGGAACGAGTTGCGAGCTCGACGTTGAACGCCTTGCGGACGACGGCGTTGACGCGCTGATCGAGCACCGCGACCAGCACCAGCCAGTAGATGGTGTGTCCGACCTTCTCGTTGAGCGCGTCGATGGCGCGGGACAGGGCGAGGAGCGACTTCACGCGGGCCTCCGTCGTCTTTCCGGGATGACTGAGCAATCTCGACGGCAGCGCGATGCCCGCGCTTCGGTCGCGGGATTATACGGGTAAGGCGTTCGCGCGGCGCAGGGTGCCCGGCGTTCGCGAATGCAGGTCGAATCGCGAATGCTAGAATTGGCTCTTAGCCCCACGCGCAGGCCCGTCATGTTCCGCCGCTCGACTACCCTCGAGAAAGCCGACCCCGAGATCTGGAGTGCCATCTCGCGGGAAAACCAGCGGCAGGAAGACCACCTCGAGCTCATCGCGTCCGAGAACTACGCAAGCCCTGCGGTGATGGCGGCCCAGGGCACGCAGCTCACCAACAAATACGCGGAAGGCTATCCGGGCAAGCGCTACTACGGCGGTTGCGAGTACGTCGACATCGCCGAGCAGATCGCCATCGACCGCGCCAAGAGAGCTGTTCGGCAGCGACGCCGCCAACGTGCAGCCGCACTCCGGCGCGCAGGCCAACCAGGCCGTGTTCTTCGCAGCGCTCAAGCCGGGCGACACCGTCCTGGGCATGAGCCTGCCGCACGGCGGGCACCTGACGCACGGCTCGCCCGTGAACATGTCGGGCAAGTGGTTCAACGTCGTCGCCGTACGGGCTCGATCCTGAGACCGAGCTCATCGACTACGTCGCGGCGGAGCGCCTCGCGCTCGAGCACAAGCCGAAGCTCGTCATCGCCGGCGCCTCGGCGTATTCGCGCGTAATCGACTGGAAGCGCTTTCGCGAGATCGCCGATGCCGTGGGCGCGCAGCTGATGGTGGACATGGCGCATTACGCGGGCCTCGTGGCCGCGGGCGTCTACCCGTCGCCCGTCGGCATCGCCGACTACACGACCACGACCACGCACAAGACCTTGCGAGGTCCTCGCGGCGGGCTGATCCTCATGCGCGCCGAGCACGAGAAGGCGATCAACTCGGCGGTCTTTCCCGGACTGCAGGGCGGTCCGCTGATGCACGTCATCGCGGCGAAGGGCGTGGCCCTCGGCGAGGCGCTGCATCGCGAATTCAAGGTCTACCAGGAGCGCGTGCTCGAGAACGCGAGGGTCTGGCGCGCGTGCTCGCCGACCGCGGCATGCGCATCGTGTCCGGCGGCACGGATTGCCACATGTTCCTCGTCGACCTGCGGGCGAAGGGCATCACCGGCAAGGACGCCGAGGCAGCGCTCGGGCGTGCGCACATCACGGTCAACAAGAACGCGATTCCCAACGATCCCGAGAAGCCGTTCGTGACGTCCGGCATCCGTCTCGGCAGCCCCGCCATCACGACGCGCGGCTTCACCGAGATCGAGACGCGAGGAGCTTGCGCACCTCATCGCCGACGTGCTGTCGGCCCCGGAGGATGGCGCCACGCTCGAGAAGGTGCGCTCGAGCGTTTCCGCGCTGGCCAGGATGTTTCCGGTCTACCGGGCGTAGCGCGCCCGTTTCGTGACAATCGCCGCATGAAATGTCCTTTCTGCGGCAGCGCCGAGACGCAGGTCATCGACTCGCGCGTGTCCGAGGCGGGCGATTCCATTCGCCGCCGCCGGCGCTGCGCCGAGTGCCAGAAGCGGTTCACGACCTACGAGACGGTCGAGCTCCGGCTTCCGCAGGTCGTCAAGACCAACGGCAATCGCGCGGATTTCTCGGCCGAGAAGATCCGCGTCGGTTTCGCGCGCGCGCTGCACAAGCGGCCGGTGCCTACCGAGTACGTCGACGGCGCGATCGACCGCATCGTGGCGCAAGGTGCTCGCTCGCGGCGAGCGCGAGATCGCGTCGCGCGACATCGGCGAGATGGTCATGGAGGAGCTCTACAAGCTCGACAAGGTGGCGTACATCCGGTTCGCCTCGGTCTATCGATCGTTCCAGGACGTGTCCGACTTCAGGGACGCGCTGCAGGAAGTCGAGACGCCACCGCGCGTCGGCAAGCGCCCGCGAAACGCATGAGCCATACGGACGCCGATCGCGCGCACATGATGCGTGCGCTCGCGCTGGCCGAGCGCGGCCTCTTCACCACCACCCCCAATCCGCGCGTCGGCTGCGTCATCGCGCGCGGCGACACGGCGATCGCGGAAGGGTTTCACGCCAGGGCAGGTGGGGCGCACGCCGAAGTTGCGGCGTTGTCCGATGCGGCGAGCCGCGGCGTCGACGTCGCGGGCGCGACGCTCTACGTGACGCTCGAACCTTGCAACGCGCAAGGACGCGGACCGCCATGCGTCGACGCGATCCTGGGCGCCGGGATCGCTCGAGTCGTCGCCGCGATGCCCGATCCGAATCCGCGCAAGGCGGGTGGCGCTGCGAGGCTGCGTGAAGCAGGCGTGGCCGTGGACGTCGGATTGCTCGAGCACGAGGCGCGCGAGCTCAATCCGGGGTTCATCTCGAACATCGAGCGGGAGCGGCCGTGGGTCCGGCTCAAGGTGGCCGCGAGCCTCGACGGTCGCACGGCGCTCGCCAGCGGCGCGAGCCAATGGATCACCGGCGAGGCCGCGCGGGCGGATGGTCACGCGTGGCGCGCGCGTGCCTGTGCAATCCTGACCGGCATCGGTACCGTCCTGAACGACGATCCGGCGATGACCGTGCGCGCCGTGCCTACGCCGCGCCAACCGAAGCGCGTCATCGTCGATCGCCACGCCCAAACTCCGCCAACGGCCCGCGTGCTCGGCAACGAAGGCGCGCTGATCGTCACGGCGGGCGAGTGCAATGCGCAATGGCCGGCGTGCGTTGAAAGCGTCGCGCTTCCCGATGCCGACGGGCGCGTGGACCTGGCATTGATGATGCGCATGCTCGCGATGCGCAACATCCTCGAGCTGCACGTCGAAGCGGGCGCGCGGCTGAACGGCGCGCTGCTCGACGCGGGACTCGTCGACGAGGTGCTGATGTATGTCGCACCGTCGGTGCTGTTCGATCCTGCGCGCGGCGCGTTCGAGCGCACGCGCCCGCTCGAATCGCTGTCGTCGCGTGTCGCACTTTCCTTCCACGACGTCCGGCGCATCGGTGACGACCTGCGCATCGTGGCGCGGCTCCGCTCGATGCTGATGTTCACGGGGATCGTGCAAACGGTGGGACGGATCGCGGCGGTTTCGCCACATGGCGATGGAGTACGCATCGCGGTGGACACCGGCGTCAACGTGCCGGGCGACGTTGCGATAGGCGACAGCGTTGCCGTGCGCGGTTGCTGCCTCACCGTCGTCGCGAAAGAAGGCGCGACGCTGACGTTCGACGTCTCGGCCGAAACGCTGCGCTGCGCGACCGGCCTGGACACGCCTGGCGACGTCAACCTCGAGCTCGCGCTGCGCATGGGCGACCGGCTCGGCGGCCATCTCATGACCGGCCATGTCGATGGCGTCGGCATCGTCAAGGGGTTCGCGCCCGTGCCTGCCGATCAGCATGGGAGCTGGCGCCTCGACGTCGAGGCACCGGCCGAGCTTGCGCGCTTCATCGCGAGCAAGGGATCGATCGCGGTCGATGGCGTGAGCCTCACCGTCAACGACGTGGATGGCCGCCGGTTCGCCGTCAACCTGATCCCGCACACGCTCGTCGTCACGACGCTGCGATCGCTTGCGGAAGGCGACGCGGTCAACCTCGAGATCGACCTCATCGCGCGTTACGTCGCGCGCCTTGCGCAAGCGGGCTGACTACACGAGCCCACGGGCCGCGAGCTCGTCCTTCACGAAGCAGTAGAAAATCGGCGCGGCGATCACGCCTGCGACGCCGAACATCGCCTCCATCGCGAGGATGGCCACGAGCAGCTCCCATGCGCGCGAATGGATGCGGCTGCCGATGATCTTCGCGTTCAGGAAGTACTCGAGCTTGTGGATGACGATGAGATACACGAGCGAGAGCAGCGCCACTTCGCCGGAGATCGACAGGCTCGCGATGACGATGAACGTGTTCGAGATGAGGTTGCCGACGACCGGCAGCAGGCCCGCCACGAACGTGATGACGATGAGCGTCTTGCGCAGCGGAAGGTCGATGCCGAACGCGGGGAGCAGCACCGCGAGATAGATCGCCGTGAACGCGGTGTTGAGGAGCGAGATGCGCACCTGCGCGAACACGACGCGGCGGAACGCGTTCGCGAGGTTGGCGGCGCGCGTTGCGAGCGCCACGCCGAGCGGCCCCAGCGGACGACGCTCGAGCGCGCCCTGCAACGCCACCATTCCGCCGACGATCATCCCGAGGATCGCGTAGATGAACGCGCGGCCGGTGTCGCGGCCTGCGAGCTCGAGGTCGGCGGCGTGGGCGCGCACCCAGCCCGCGAGCGTCGTGTTGACCTCGTCGTGGTCGGCGGGAAGGAACTCCGCAACCCAGGCGGGAAGCGTCTCTTTTGCACGCAGGACCATGTCCGCGAATTGCGCGAGCAGCGCAGCCGGCCGGTCGGGGTCGCTCTGGATGAATACCGTCACGGCGAACGTGGCTGCCGTGGCGATGCCGACGACTGCGGCGGCGAGCAGTGCGACGACGACGATCTTGGCGCGGTGATTGGACAGGCGTGCGGACAGGAAGGGCGCGGCCAGGTGCACGAGCTCGTAGACGAGAAGCCCCGCGAAGAGCGCGGGCAGCAGATGGACCAGCAGAACGAGCACCAGCGCCACCGCCGTGAGCACCCATGCGGCCACCGTGACGCGGTCGATCTGCGGCGGGTTCTTCGTCATGTGACGCAGTGTATGCCCTGCCGCGGCAAGCGGTCGGTCGTTCGTCCGCGTCAAGCGTGGATTGGTCGCAGCGCAGTGGGCGGAGGTAGACTTGAGCTTCCCGAAGGAGCTGCCATGGACCTGACCTCACTCGAACGCCTGCCGCTGTGGATTGCGGGTCGCGCCCGCGCGGCCGGCACCAAGCGCTACGGCGAGATCACGAACCCGGCCACCGGCGAGGTCATCCGTCACGTCCCGCTCGGCGATGCGTCCGACGTCGACGCTGCCGTGCAGGCTGCGGCCGACGCGTTCCCGGCGTGGCGCGCCCATCCGTCGTTGCGGCGTGCCCGCATCATGATGCGCTTCCGCGAGCTCATGGATGCGCATCGCAAGGACCTGGCGAAGATCATCACGCAGGAGCACGGCAAGACACTCGCCGACGCGGAAGGCGAGGTCACGCGCGGCATCGAGGTGATCGAGTTCGCGACCGGCATTCCGCATCTGCTGAAGGGGGAGTTCAGCGAGAACGTCGGCACCGACGTCGACACGTTCTCGATTCGCCAGCCGCTTGGGGTATGCGCCGGCATCACGCCGTTCAACTTTCCCGCGATGGTGCCGCTGTGGATGTTCCCGGTCGCGATCGCCTGCGGCAACACGTTCGTGCTGAAGCCTTCGGAGCGCGACCCGACGCTGTCCATCCGCATGGGCGAGCTGCTCGCGGAGGCGGGCCTGCCCGACGGCGTGTTCAACGTCGTGCACGGCGACAAGGAGGCGGTCGACGGTCTCCTGACGCACCCGCTCGTCAGGGCGGTCTCGTTCGTCGGCTCCACGCCGATCGCGAAATACATCTACGAGACCGGCGCCCGCCACGGCAAGCGCGTGCAGGCGCTGGGCGGGGCGAAGAATCACGCGGTCGTGCTGCCCGATGCGGACCTCGCATTCGCCACGGAAGCGATCATCGGCGCAGGCTACGGATCGGCGGGCGAACGCTGCATGGCGATCTCGGCGATCGTCGCGGTCGGCGAAGCGGCAGACCCGTTGGTCGAGCGCCTCGCCGAACGCGCGCGCCGCGTGTCCGTGGGGCCGGGCGACGCCGCGAACATCGAGATGGGCCCGGTGATCACGTGCGCGGCGAAGGATCGCATCAAGGGGTACATCGACGGCGGCGTGGAGGCGGGTGCGGAGCTCGTCGTGGACGGACGCAATCCGGGTGTCGCCGGCGACGGGTTCTTCGTGGGGCCGACGCTCTTCGACCGCGTCGAGCCGTCGATGGCGATCTACCGCGACGAGATCTTCGGGCCGGTGTTGTCGGTGGTGCGCGTCGAGTCGCTGAAGGACGCGATCGCGCTCATCAACGCGAATCCGTACGCCAACGGCACCGCCATCTTCACGCGGTCGGGCCACGCCGCGCGCAAGTTCCAGCAGGACATCGAAGTCGGCATGGTCGGCATCAACGTCCCGATTCCCGTGCCGATGGCGTTCTACTCGTTCGGCGGGTGGCGCGGGTCGCTGTTCGGCGACCTGAACGTGCACGGCATGGACGGCGTGCGCTTCTACACGCGCGGCAAGACGATCACCTCGCGGTGGCCGGACGACGGCAGCGCCGCGCCGGGCTTCCACATGCCGATGCTCGGCTAGCTATTTCGGCTTCGCGCGGGCGGTGGCCATGCTGCCTACGCGAAAGTCGAACTGGAGCGCGATCGGGTAGCGGATCGGCTTCAGTCTCCTCTCGGCGGGCAGGAAGTGCGCCGCACGCACGGCCGCGACGACTTCGTTGGCAAACTCCTCGGAGCCGTCCGCGACGTAGATCTCGTCGACAGTGCCGTCGACGCTGACGATGGCCCACACGGCGACTGCGTCGTCACGCCCCTCCGCAAGTGCTGCATCGGGATACCGCACCACGATCTTCTGGTCGATGCGCACGGGACGGTCGATCTCGGCCGGGAACTCGTTCATCTGGCGCGTGAAGTAATCGCCGAGACGGGTCCGATCGACGAGCGGCTCGGCCGCAACCTCGATGTTGCCAAACCCGACGCGCGATGCGGCGGATGACGGCCGCGGCGCCGCGGGCGGTGCGCGGTTCGGTGCGGGAACCGTGATCGGAGATCGATCCGACAATGCCAGTACCGGTGGAACGGGCGTTGGCTGCTCGGGCGCCGGCGTGGGCGGCGCCGGGACGAGCGTGGCCTCGATGCCCGGTGACATGCCCGACGGGACGTCGGGCCTTCCGCCGCCAAGCGTCGCCATCAGGACCGCGGCGTGCACGACGACCGACGCCGCAACCGCGCAGCCCAAAACGATCGGGCGGACACCGCGCGATCCTGCTTGCACGGCGTCCGCCCGGGATGCTTCATGTGCGCTGCCGGCGCCGATCACTGTCCTCCGAGCAGCTTCCACGAGATGCGATTGCCGAGTCCCTGGAACTTGTTGACCACGTCCACCGGGAAGGCGCCTGGAATTTCCTGCGACGTGGAGATGCCCACCGTTTGCTGGCCCGTGACCGGATCGACCCGGCCGACGACCTCGACGCCCACGACGCCGTCGTCGAACAACAAGCTGGGAACGACCGCTCCGCCGGTGTCCTTGATCACCGATTCACCTGTCGTGTAATCACGGCCGTACAGATTCGCCGGCAGGGCGATGATGCAAGGATCGTCCTGCACCATCGTGCCTACGTAAGCGGCGATGTTCACCGCGGCGGACGGATCGACGACCATGCGCTCGCCAGCGTTGAGGAAGTCCTCGTGCCAGCCGTTCGGCGCGCCGCCCACGATCTTGCTGATGTAGTCGGTCGTGTTGACGGACTTGGTGAAGGTCCGTGCGTTGACCGGCAGGCCGGTGGTGGATATTGCGTCGATCGTCCCGTCGCGGATCGCGTACATGGTTTGCATCTGCGCCGGGCTCGGCGTGGTGAAGTCCGACGTGTCGAGCAACCGGCCCGTGCCAATGAAGACGTAGCGATCCACGCCGTTGTTGATGTCGATCTCGATCTGCGGCGCCGTGGTGACAGGCTGCGGATTGGTGCCGTCATCCAGCTTGGCAAACAGCACGGCGCTCGCGCTCTTGTATTGATCGACCGCCGATACGTCCACGCGCCACACGTTGCCCAGCAGGTCGCCGCCGTAGATCTGCTCGGCGACCTGGTTGTTCTGCGTTTTCACGAAGGCGTGGATCTGCGCAAGGCCCGCTGCCTGGCCGACACCCGGTGCCGCACCCGCGGACGTCGTGACCCGGCTACCGGGGATCTCGACTCCCGTCACTGCGTCGAGGAAGAAGATCACGCCCTTGCCCGACGCGTTGTCGTAACCGCCCGTGACGATGACCACCCACCGGCCGTTCGGATAACCCGAGTCGCGAACCTTGACGATCACGGGCCGGCCGTAGGAATACTTGACCTCGGGGTCGCTCCATTCCCACATGACCTTGGCCGCGGCCTGCGTTTCGTCCGCCGCGTCGGGGTTGGTGACGTCGAGCGCGTAATAGCTGTTGCCGCCCTTGCCGAGGCCGCCGACCACGATGGTGCGCCATGCGCTGCCGTCGTAGATGTCCGCGACGCGCGGCGACGAATCGACGTACATGTGATGCTTGTAGATCGGCACGCCGCCGTCCTGGAAGGTCATCGCCTGGATGCCGGTGGGATTGCCCGCGCCCTTGAAGAGCGCGCGCGGTATGAATGCAAAGACCTCGCCTCCGCCTCCCGCCGTCACCGCCACGCCGCCTTGCGGCATCGGACCCGTGTCGAACATGTGCACCATGCCGTCGTTGGCCGCCGCGATCACGCGTGGCGAGCGCCCGGCGTACGCGGTCTTGTACGCGCTGTAGCCGGGATCCGTCGTGTCGCTGTACGGACGGCTCGGCTCGAACACCACCACTGGCTGGGCGTTCGAGAGATCGCCGAGGGCGCCGAAACGCTTGCGGTACTGGCCGATCGCCGTTCCTTCGATCGCGATCTGCGCGGAGGTGAAGGGGTCCGTCCACGTATTGCCGCCACGCAGGTACGAGATGACCCGCTGTTGCTCCTTGGTCGTGGCCCCGAGCGAGGTCAGCTGCGCCCCCGACAGGCTGCCGTACTGGAAGGGAACGCCCGGCCCTGTCGCGCCGGTGAGCGTGACGATCCGCCGGTGCGCCGGGTCCATCCACGGCTCATAGGCGGCCTGGATGACCGGGTCGATCTGGTCCTTGAGCACGGCATTGGCGGACCACCACGTCTTCACCTCCGCGCCGGTCTTGGGGTTGATCTCGACCTTCAGCAGGTCGCCCGCCCAGCCCGGCTCGATCGTCGGCTCGAAGATGATGTTGTTCTTCGCGCTCAGCACCTGGCCCCCGAAGGCAGCGCCGGAGCGCGATTTGCGCTGGTTTTGTATGCCCGAAAGGATGCTGGCAATGCCGTAGGAGACCTCGATCGGCGAGCGCGCGAAGACGAACGTCCCCCGGCCCATCACCGTCGCGTGCCAGAGATCGTCCACTGCGACGGCACCTGCAGCCGCGCCCTTCGGATAGATCGGGTTGTTGGGCTGCGTCAGGTCCGGCCAGTTCTTGTTGCCTGCCCTGATCGCCGCGTACGTGGCGTCCTGCGCAGCGGCGCCGCCGGCGTCCAGCGTGCCTTGCGCACCGAACGAGATCGCGTTGAAGTTGATGTGCTGCCACCACGCGACGTCGCCACCGCGCGGGTCTTCGTCGTTCGACCTCGGATAGGTTGCTTTGATCTGCTTGCTGGTTGCCGCCGGCACTTCGTTGGGATACTGGCCCGGCGCGTTGTTGGGACGCAGGTCCCGCGCCCAATAGTAGGTGGCAACGTCGGCCAGTGTGTCCGGAACGGCGACGCCCTGCTTGAACGGCTTGTCCCACGGCGAGTTGGCGAGCGCCAGGGGCCGCAGCGCGAAGAGGTAGTCCACGATTTTTGCCGGATTCGGGTCTTGCGGCTGGATGGGATTGCCTGCCGCGAAGCTCAAGCTCGACGGAACGACCTGATCCTGATCCCCGCCTGGAATCGCGATAGGCGTGACCTGGTTCGTCTTACCGTCGGTGAAGAGGATGTGATAGTTGTTCGTGCAGTGCACGGGGTTGCCGGTCGATGAATTGATCGGGAACGGATCGGAGGCACCGGCCGGCAGCGGGTTGATGGACGCGGCCAATCCCCCGGACCCGCCCGTCTCGACCAGGTTGCCGATGCGCATCATCGCAGCGAGCGTCGGCGTCTTGAACGTGCTGACCGAAATACCGAACAGCTTGTCGTACCAAAGCTGGAGTTGCGTCTTGCCCGCCGTGACCACCTTGGCGGGATCCCAGTCGTTGACGTCCAGCCAGATGACGGCCTTGCCGCCGCCACCGAATCCGATCGGCTCTTCGCCGAGCGTGTGGAATCCCACGCGGTACCCGACGGGCTCGGGAGCGACCGGCGTGAGGAACGAGAAGGCCGTAGCGGTGGTCGACTTTGCGGCGTTGAGGCGCGTCGAGTAGTACGCGTACCAGTTGGCGTAGTTGATGGACTCGGAGTTGCCCGGTCCGGGCGTCGCTCCTGCGAGCCATGAACGGCCGGTCGGATACGGTGTTCCGATCGCCGGATACGGACCGGCACCGGGGAAGGCGAGCGTGTTCGACGGGAACAGGTCGATGCGCGTGAATTTTCCGTACTTCACTTCCTTGTATTGCTGCAGGTCGTTGTCGCGCGGGCTCAAGTCCGGGTTGTAGCACACGCCCGCGCCAAAGCCGCGCCACTGGACGTCGGCGGTGACGATGCGGTTGTCGCAGAATGCCACCTCGTCGATGACGTAATAGTGACGCGGAATCTGGACCGTCGTGCCGACCGTCGGACACCCGGAGCTGACGCCCACGGTGAATGCGCCGGTCTGGGTCAGCGGATAGCCCTTCGGCGTGTTTCCGCCCACCTTGTTCGCCGGGAACACGTCACCGATGTTGGTGCGGCCGTAGGAGAACAGGCCGCCGGTCGCAGGCAAGCCGGCCTGCGTGTAAACGAGGTTGTTATGACGGCACACGACACCGCCGTTGACATCGTTGGCGTCCGCGACGAGCGAAACGTTCGGAACCAGGTTCGCGTTGGTGAACGGATCGAACAGCAGCGACGTGCACGCCGGCGAGCCGTTCTTCTGGTACACGGGATTGCCGCCGGTGCAGCTGGCGGTGGGCCCGGGCACGGGAGGGCAATCGGCGTTGACGACGCACGCGGCGCCACTGCTGCTGCACTTTCTCGCGGGAACCGGCACCGTATCCGAGGTTGCAGTTACATGCCAGGCACTCAGGAAGGGAGCCCGTACCGGGCGTGCTCCCGCCGGAACCGCCGGTGCCGGCGACGCAGTATTCGGACGGCAGACCGGTCTTGCAGGCAGCAGGCGTGTAATTACGCAACGCGGCCGTTGGATTGCAGACCAGCGCTTGCGTGACGCAGGTTTGCGGAATGTTGGCGCCGGGGACGGGAACGCCACCGTTGCAGCCCGTGATCGTCGAATTGCGCGGCCAGTAAGGCGACGAGTTGTCGCACCACAGCACCTTGGTTCCGAGCTGGCGGTAGAAGTACTGGCCCCCGTTGGCGCCCGACGACGACTGCCAGGGATAGTTGTAGTCGGCCGGGACTGCCGGCACGCCCAAGGCCCCGTTGGCGTCGTATTGCGTGCCGTTGATCCGGCAGTAGTTGCCCTTGCCAGCCTGGAACTGGCCGTTGACGTCGCCGGCGTCCAGCACCGATGCGCCACCCGCCGGGTCGTTGACGAGGATGGGCCAGTCGGTGTTGCAGTAAAGCTGAACGGCGACACGCAGGCTCAGGTTGTCCTTGGTCGTCGCGGGCCACATCGGCGTTACAGCGGGGACTGCCGCAGCTTCGTAGCTTGCGAACGGGTCGCGATCGACCGATGGGGACGCCCACTTCAGGGCGGTGACTGCGTAGTTGCCGCTCCCGTCGGTACCGGTGTTCGTCAGTGGCAGGCCGTCAGCCTTCAGCGGGGCGTTGTACGTGACGGCAGGGTTGTACGCGAGTCGATTGAATTCCGCGGCGTGCAAGGGCGGCGGGGCGAACGTCGTGCTGCCCCCGAACTGGATGTACCTGTTGCCGCCGGCCGCGACCGGCGTCGTGCCCGCGATGGCGGTGATCTGATACGTGAGCTGCGTGGGGCTCAGCTTGGTGACGATGAACGTGCCGTAGTACGGGTCCGAGCTGCTCCCCGGCAGCGTGGCCGCCGTGGTGCTGTTGGTGATCGTGATCGCGTCGCCCGTGCTGATCGTTGCCAGGTTCGCGGCGGTGTTGGTGAGCGTCGCGGTGACGAGGCCGCCGACCGCCAACGGACCCACGCGCGTGATCGTGCTTCCGCTGATGACGGTGTTGCCAGATGCGTTGATCGCAACCGCCTGCTGCGGGCACGTCGCCGTGCCCGCGCCGCTGCGGCAGTATGCGGCGCTGGTGGAGATCTGGATGTTGCCGTAGCCGGCGGCAACGGTGACCGGCGTCGACGCGACGGCGCCGACTTCGTATTCGATCTGGTTCGCCGCCGGCTTGGCGACGACCTTGAAGAACCCGTTGTATTCCGGTTGCGCCGCGCCGATCACGTTGACGTAGTCGCCGATGGCTACCGAGGTGAGCGCTGCCACCGCATTGGTGCGGGCGCGGTACACCATCGGCGGGGGCGGCGTCGTCGCAGCGACGGGGCCCTGCCGCGTCAGCGACACGGAGATGTTGGCCGCCGCATTGGTGACGTAGTCCGGCAGGAAGTTGTATTGCATGCTGCCGGAGTCGTCGAGGGTGTAGATCACGTTCGGCTTGGCCGTGATCTTCGCCGCGATCGGAACGTCCGCGAGGGGAGTGGCCGCGCCGTAGGCGGCCGTCACCGGCGCGAAGGTCATCGCGAACGCGAGCAGGGCGCACAGTGCGCGGGCTGCGCTGCGGCGTATCGGCGTAGTCGGTTGCATGAGGTACTCCCCTGCGGTCGAAGCGGCTTTCACTTGACGAAAGCCTGTGCGTACGAAACGGCGTTGGTATTGAGGATGTCGGCGCGAACGGTGATGCGGTACACGGGAATCGGAGGGAGCTTGAGGCACTGGCCGACGACGCACTTGTTGTCCGTGCCGGCGCTCGGCACCTTCGGCGGCAGGATGTCGCAACGGGCGATGATCTCGGCCTCGGTGACGGGCGGCGCGGCGGCGGGTTCGTTGCACATGCGCTCCACGACCCAGCGAAGCTCGGTGCCGCTGATGGGATCGGACCACGGCGCCTTGGTCACTTTCGCGCCGTAGATTGGGGCCATCGTCGCGTAGTCGCCCTGGAGCAGCGCGGGTACGCCCGACTTCGACTCGCCCGGCTGGAGAGTCGCGTAGTAGTTGTGCGCCAGGTCATCGGCGATCGTGACTACGGGCGGCACGTTCTTGAAGACGTCCTGGATCGACTCTTCGATGGCGCGGTTGACCGGTGCGATCGATGCGTGGCGGAAGCCCAGGTTGCCGGCCACGCCGAGCGACGTGTCCACCGACCGCATGAGCGCGATGCCCGCGAGGCTCAACAGGAGCATCGCGATGAGCGCCACGAACATGACGACGCCGCGCTGGTGACGCGGGAGGGAATGATTTTGGAGGTGGCGTGTCATGGAGGCAGCGTGGCGGCGTAGATCGAGTTGCGCAGGGGAATGACGGCTTCGTAGGTGCGATACCGCCAGCCGTTTTGCATGATGTCGGTGAGCGCGGTTCCGGCGGAGATCGCCACCCGTCCCGGGCAGCCGACGTCGGTGTTCGCGGGACAATTGAAGAGGTGCGCCTGGTTGAGCGCGCCCGGCGCCGGGCGCGTGCCCGACTTGCCGTCGAGCGTGGTGGCCGACGTGATGAACAGCGCCGGGTCGCGCATGTCGGGCTCGTCGCTTTGAACGACGAGGCCGATGCGGACGGCGACGATGCGGTTGAGGGCATTGGCGGGAATGGCGGGATCGTTGCCGGCCTTGATCAGCGTCGCAGGATCCCAGTTCGGGATGACGGCCGGCGGAAGGTTGACAGGGCACGATTCCGTGTCCGACGTCCAGCAGTTGACGGTGCCGTCGAGCGTCCCGTTCAAGAGCGGCGGACTCGTATCGATGCCGAACTGCACCTTCATGAGCACCACGCCCTGGGCGATGGGATTCGGGGCCTGGCCGGTGCACCCCACCGCCGTCATGCAGTTGGTGGAGCGCAGCTGGCCCGTCTGGCAAACCGTCGCGCCGCAAACGGCCGCCGCTCGCTGCACGTCGTAGCGAATGCGCGACGCGTCGAGTTCATTGCCGAGGCTCAGCAGGTACGCGCCCTGTCCCGCGTCGTTCTGCGCCTCGCCCGTGTAGTTGATGGTCGTTGCCGGCACGCCCTGCGTGAGCACCACTTCGCCGGACGTAGCCATGTCGGCGGACGGAACGGCGTTGACGATCTTGATCAGAGCGCACCGTCCCGTCCCGTTGTTGGCGAAGATGACGGCCCAGTGCGCACCGTTGACCGCGCCCGTGGGCAACGAGCCCTTCGCGGGCGTCATGAACCCGGTCGGCGACTGGACCTGGATGGGTCCGCCCGGCGGGATTATCTTGACCGGGGGCGGGCCAGGTTGCGGCCGGATCGGGACCGGCCACACCACGTGGGTCGACGCGCTGCCGCGCGAGATGAACGAATCCGAAGTGTCGGCATTGCCACCCTTGGTGATCATCACCGGGATTGGCTTCAACGACATGTCCTCGCGCCCGCGAAGCCGACATCGCCCTCGTCGACGTTGCAGTTGATGAGGTCGCTGTACGCGCTCGACAGGCCGTTGCCGCCGTTCGCGGCGTCCTGGCTGGTGACGAAGTGACTGATGAGCCCGGTGATCTGCGCATCGGCGTTGCCGGTGGTCATGCGCTTGTAGCCTTCGGCGACCGCCAGGAGGTTGTAGATGACGAGGACGACGATGAGGCCGATCGTCACGCCGACGAGCGTTTCGAGCAGCCCCGCGCCCCGCTCGCGGTGCAGACGGATTGGACTGGAGCGGTTCATCGCCTAGTTGGCTCCGATGGAGGCGGTGACGTCATACCGATGGCGCGATTCGAGGGCGGCGCTGCCGCGGCAGCCGCCCGGGAGGTACTCGCCAGCCGGACACCAGAAGATCCGGACCGTCACGACCGAGCTCGCCAGGTTGCCTGGGATAGGTCCCGCCGCGACGATCACCTCCTGGGTGTACTTGTCCGCGTTGGGAAGGCGTTGCTCGACCAGCGACTTGAAGTCGGTGTAGCCGACGCCCGAGCCGAGCGCGCTCGAATAGTCGGTGTCCAGTGTCGCAGTGACGCGATCCGTCAGCCACATCTGTCCGATGAGCTGGTTGGCGAGGTAGGCCGCTTCGCCGCGGTTTTTCGCGTCGTCCACGTCCTGCATGGAGCGCGCGAGGAGGCCCACCGACCCCAGCACGCCCAGCGCGACGATCAGGATGGCGATAAGGGCTTCGAGAAGGAAGGAGCCGCGCTGCCTGGCGTGAACATGGTTCATGGACATCCCTTCGGGTCGGCAGGCCAGGCAAATTTCGGATCGCAGATCTTGATGCCGTTGTGCGTCACGCCGACGAGAACCCGGAGCGGACGCTTGGCAACGCCAGGGATGTCCAGATCGATGAAAGCGATCGGGTCGGACGCGTCGGTCGCATTGGGTTGGGTGATACCTCCGAGCGCATTGAAGGTCACGGTGGTCGTGCCATTGTCGGGTGTGACCGCCACACGCTTCGCGCCTTCGGCGAAACGACCCTCTGCGAAGACGGTGCCGGTGCCGGGCAGCGCGGGGGGGATGGCGGCAAGGCGCGCCTGTCCAGCCGACGGCGGGAGCAACCACGAATTCGACGCCGGTGTTCCGCTTGATGGCCTCGGCGCCGGCCCGGCGCAGTCCGTCCGCGATCGACGACGCGGCGCTCGACACCTCGGCGTCGGCCGTCCACGTGTTGTACGCAGGGACGGCAAGCATGATGAGGATGAAACCGAGCGCGACAGAGATCAGCAGCTCGATCAGCGTCACGCCGCGCAAGCCTGTCCGGCTCATTGGCAGGTGCCGTCCTTGCGCACCGACCAGCAAGAGGCGCTGCCCGTCCATCCGCCCGCGCCTGTGGTGGAGCGTGCGTTCGTCTGGTCGACGTTGTAGATCAGCGCGGGCATGCCGCCGGCGGCCTGGCCCGTGGCTTTGATGTTGTAGGTCGTTGCGGTGGGTGCGTCGCACTCGAGCTTGAACGGATCGGTGGCGCCGAGCGGCGGATTGTCGATCCCGCACGCCGTGCCCGGCGGCAGGCACCTTCTGGTACGTGCGATTGTCGAGGAACCACTTCTCCTGCTGGGCGCGGAAGTCGCCGAGGCGCACGGTGGCGTCGATGATCTTGCCGCGGCGGACGGAGTCCTGGTACGCCGGCAGGGCGATCGCGGCCAGGATCGCCACGATGCACACCGTGATCATGACCTCGAGGAGCGTAAAGCCGCGGGTTCGGGCGACGCTGCGATTCATTGTGGACTCCCTTTCATAGCGATGCGCATGGTAGACGAACGCAAGCGCGAGCCGGCGCGGGGCCTGACCAGTGGCGCAGCAGAGGGAATGGACGGCTCGACCGTCCAGGGCCGGTTGCCGAAACCGCATGTTTTGGCGCGAAACCGTCACATTGCCCGCGTTTTGCCGTCGCGCGCAATTCCTTTCTTCCTTCCGCACTTCGTCTTCGTGCGATCCACCCGTACCCTGCCGCCGTTGGCGAGCACGACGTCGACCGCCTTCGAGCCGGGCCTGCACACCGTGAGGGTGCCCATCTGGAGGGCGCCGTTGGCCATGCGCGTGTGACCGTAGCTCGTGTACGAGACGTATTGCGACACGGGCTTGTTGCCGCGGATCGTGATGCCGGGCCGCGACGGCGGCTCCACGGCGATGATCGTCTCGTCGTCGTCGCGATCGCCGTCGTCGTTCCGGTCCGCGAAGACGATCCAGCCGTCCTCCCATCGACCGCCGGTCGCGCAGTGCTGCCCGTCGCTGCTCGGGCACAGCGCGACGCGTGCCTGCCGCTTCAGCGCTTCCGAGCGCGCGCGGCTCATCGTGACGACCAAGGCCTCGATGCGGTCGCGCATCTCGAGGTCGGCGACCCAGGCGCGGTAACCGGGCACCGCGAGCATGAGCAGGACGCCGCCGAGCGCCAGCGCCGCGAGGATCTCGACCAGCGTGAATCCGGGTGCGACGACTCGAGGCATGGCGTGGCTCCTTCGGAGTTGCGGAGCCAAACCATACGAACGCGCGCGCGGCCGGCGCCATCGTCCGAACGGCCGAGTCAGCCGGTCCCATGCGGCGACGGGCATAATGTCCGGTGTCGCCTCGTCTTCGCGAACTTCCGCCATGAACGCACCCGAGCATTCCGCGCGCCCGCAGTTCAAGTGGGAAGATCCGCTGTTGCTCGATGCGCAGCTGACCGAGGAAGAGCGCATGGTGCGCGACACCGCGCACGCCTATGCGCAGGACAAGCTCATGCCGCGCGTTCGCGACGCCTTCCGCCACGAGCAGACCGACCCCGCGATCTTTCGCGAGATGGGCGCGCTCGGCCTCCTCGGCGCGACGCATTCCGCCCGAGTACGGCGGCGCGGGCCTCAACTACGTGTGCTACGGGCTCATCGCGCGCGAGGTCGAGCGCGTCGATTCGGGCTATCGCTCGATGATGAGCGTGCAGAGCTCGCTCGTGATGTACCCGATCTTCACGTACGGCAGCGAAGCGCAGCGGCGCAAGTACCTGCCGAAGCTCGCCACCGGCGAATGGATCGGCTGCTTCGGCCTCACCGAGCCCAACCACGGCTCCGATCCCGGGTCGATGGAGACTCGCGCGCGCACGCGCCGCCGGCGGCTTCAAGCTGTCGGGCGCCAAGATGTGGATCAGCAATTCGCCCGATCGCCGACGTGTTCGTCGTGTGGGCGAAGGACGACCAGGGCATCATCCGCGGCTTCATCCTCGACAAGGGCATGAAAGGCCTGTCGCGCGCCGAAGATCGAGGGCAAGTTCTCGCTGCGCGCGTCGATCACCGGCGAGATCGTGATGGACGAGGTGTTCGTTCCGGAGGAGAACCTGCTTCCGAACGTGCAGGGCCTCAAGGGTCCGTTCGGCTGCCTCAACAGCGCGCGCTACGGCATCGCGTGGGGCGCGCTGGGCGCGGCGGAATTCTGCTGGCACGCGGCGCGCCAGTACACGATGGATCGCAAGCAGTTCGGCCGTCCGCTCGCCGCCAACCAGCTCATCCAGAAGAAGCTCGCCGACATGCAGACCGAGATCACGCTCGGCCTGCAGGGCTGCCTGCGCCTCGGCCGCATGAAGGACGAGGGCACGGCCGTCGCCGGAGATCACGTCGATCATGAAGCGCAACTCGTGCGGCAAGGCGCTCGAGATCGCGCGCGTGGCGCGCGACATGCACGGCGGCAACGGCATCGTCGACGAGTTCCACGTGATCCGCCACGTGCTGAACCTCGAGACGGTCAACACGTACGAAGGCACGCACGACGTGCACGCGCTCATCCTCGGTCGCGCGCAGACGGGCATCTCGGCGTTCTGATGACGACCCCCACGCTCGCTTCGCTCGCTGCCCCCGGAGGGGGCGCATCAGTCCCTTGGGACGGCCCTGCGGGACTGAGATGAAGCTCTACGATTACTTTCGGTCCTCGGCCGCGTACCGCGTCCGCATCGCGCTGAACCTCAAGGGCGTCGTCCCCGAGCGCGAGTTCGTCCACCTGCGCAAAGGCGCGCACCGCGGCGAGGATTACCTCGCTGTGAATCCGCAGGGCCTCGTGCCGGCGCTCGTGACCGACGACGGTACTGTGCTCACGCAATCGCTCGCGATCGTCGAGTACCTCGACGAGACGGTGCCGTCGCCGCCGCTCCTGCCTCGTGACCCGCTCGAGCGTGCGCGGGTGCGAAGCCTTGCGCAGGCCATCGCCTGCGACATCCATCCGATCGACAACCTGCGCGTGCTGCGCTACTTGCTGCAGACGGTTGGCGTGGAGGAAGCGCAGAAGGACGCGTGGTACAAGTACTGGATCGACGTCGGCCTGGAGGCGCTGGAGATCGCGGTGTCGCGCGATCCGCGCACGGGACGGTTCTGCCATGGCGACTCGCCGACGCTCGCCGACATTTGCCTCGTGCCGCAGCTCGCCAATGCGCGGCGCGTCGACATGGACCTTTCGCCCTACCCGACGCTCACGCGCATCGACGCCGAATGCAAGAAGGTCAAGGCCTTCGCCGACGCCGCCCCGCCATTACAACCGGATTTCGAGCCATGAACGCAGCCATTCCCCTGTGGGACATTCCGTCCGTGCCCATCGTCGGCACGAGCCAGCGCTTTCCCGTGCGCCACATCTATTGCGTCGGTCGCAACTACGCCGAGCACGCGAAGGAGATGGGCGGCGACGCGACCAAGGAGCCGCCGTTCTTCTTCACGAAGGCCGCCGATTCGATCGTGCCCGTGGTCGCACCCGAGGTCGGCCGCATCCGCTATCCGATGGCGACGTCGAACTTCCATCACGAGATGGAGCTGGTGGTCGCGATCGGCAAAGCAGGGGCCAATGTCGCAGTCGAGGACGCGAACGACTGCGTGTTCGGCTATGCCGTCGGCCTCGACATGACGCGCCGCGACCTGCAGAACGAGATGCGCGAGAAGAAGCGTCCCTGGGACATCGGCAAGTCGTTCGCGCAGGCCGCGCCCATCGCGCCGATCCATCCGGTGGCGCAGACGGGGCTGCTCTCGCGCGGCGCGATCACGCTCGACGTCAACGGCGCGCGCCGCCAGCAGGGCGACCTCTCGGACATGATCTGGGACGTGCCGCACACGCTTTCGTTCCTCTCGCGCTACTACGAGCTGATGCCGGGCGACCTCGTGTTCTCGGGAACGCCGGCCGGTGTGGGCGCCGTCGTGAAGGGCGATCGTCTCGACGGACGCATCGAGGGGTTGACGCCGCTGTCCGTCGTCATCGAATGAACATGAGCGCCGCCGGGCCGCCCCAAGGCGCGAATTGCGCCCCCTCGGGGGCAGCGCGCGACCGCAACGCGGTCGCAAGCGTGGGGCCCGTGAATCCGGAGGTCGAGCGCGGCTACAACAACCGCGCCGCGGTTCCGGACCACCCGCAGCACTTCGCGACGTACGCCGCGTGGTCCAAGGCCGCGCGCGAGAAGTACGCGCCGAAGACCAACCTCCGGTATGGGCCGAATCCGCGCGAGCTCCTCGATCTTTTCCTGCCTTCGGGCACGCCGCGGGGCACGTACCTCTACATCCACGGCGGCTACTGGCGCGCCTTGTCCAAGGAAGACTATTCCTTCGTCGCAGGGCCATTCGTCGACGAGGGCATCGCGGTTGCGGTCATGGAATACGACCTGTGCCCGCAGGTTTCCATCGCGACCATCGTCGACGAGTGCGTTCGCGCCGTGCAGTGGCTGGTCGGCGAAGGCCCGAAGCATGGCGGCTCGGGTCCACTGGTCGTTGGCGGCAGCTCTGCGGGCGGCCATCTGGCGGCGATGTTGTTCGCCACCGATTGGGCTGCGCACGGATTGCCTCGATCGCCGCTTGCGGGCGGCGTTTCGCTTTCCGGAGTCCACGATCTTCGCCCCCTCGTCGACTTCTCGTTCAACAGCGAATTCAAGCTCGACGAGGCAGAGGCGTGGCGGATCTCCCCGCTCGCCTATCGCCCGAAGACGCAGCGCGCCGTTCGTCGATCGCCTGCGGCACGGACGAGACGACGGAGTTCGTTCGGCAGGCACAGATCCTGTGGGACGCCTGGTCCGAGGTCCGCAGGCCGGTCGATGGCCCGTTGTTCATCCCGGGCCGGCGACCATTTCACCGTCCAGCTCGACCACGCCGACGCCCATAGCGACCTGACGCTCGCCACGCTCGCGCTGTTTTAGCGCCGCACTTGACAACTGACCGGCGGTCACTTAGTCTGTCTGGATAAGTGACCCGCAGTCATTTGCGGGCGTCAACCCGGGGCAGTTCGATATGGTGATTCGCCAGCGCGCCATCCAGGCCGAAGACAAGCAGGAACGGCATCACGCCATCCTCGACGCGGCGGCGCGGCTCCTCGCGCGCTCGCCGGACCGCATCGCGAACATGGCCGACGTCGCCGACGAGGCAGGCCTCGCCAAGGGCACCGTCTACCTCTATTTCCCCAGCAAGGAAGAGCTGCTGCTCGCCGTGCACGAGCGCAACATCGACGGCTTCTTCGCCGCGCTGATCGCGCGCCTGGAGCAGGACGAGCCCGTAACCATCCAGGATGTCCTTGCGCTGACGCATCAGCACATCGTCGAGCCGCCTCTCTTCCTTCCGCTGGCGGCGCGCTGCTTCGGCCTCATGGCGCAGAGCATTCCGGCCGAACCGGCGATGGCGTTCAAGCAGCGCATGGCGGAACGCCTGACGCGCGCTGGCGCGGGACTCGAGCGACATTTCCAGCAACTGAAGCCCGGCGCGGGCCTCGCGCTTTTGCGGCACAGCTACGCGTTGATCCTCGGCCTCTGGCAGATGTCGGGCGCGGCGATCTGTCCGATGTCCGACGGACCCGGCGGACCGCCGCCCGCTCTCAGCTATTCCTATCCGGACGAGCTCGACCGCGCGCTGCTCGCGCTGTGGAACGGCACGATCGCAGGAGGCGGCGCAATGAGGATGATCGCAATGGCCATGGTGGCGCTGGCGCTGGCGGCGCTGCAGCGCGCCGCCGCCGCCGAAGGAAGCCGGTGCGGCCGGTCCAGCTCACGCAGGTGACGATCGGCGCCGCCGACAACGCCTCGGTGTTCGCCGGCGAGGTCAAGCCGCGTCACGAAGCCGACCTCGGCTTTCGCATCGGCGGGAAGATCGTCGCGCGCAGCGTCGACGTCGGCGCGCACGTGAAGAAGGGCCAGGTGCTCGCGCGCCTCGATCCTGCCGACGTCGGGCTGCAGGCCGAGGCTGCGAAAGCGCAGGTCGCCGCGACCGAGACCGAGTTCAAGTTCGCGCAGGCGGAGTACGAGCGCTACCAGAATCTCTTCCGCGAGAAATTCATCAGCGCCTCGGCGCTCGACGCCAAGCGCAACACGCTCGACGCCAATCGCGCGAAGTACGAGCAGGCGCAAGGCGAATCTCGCCGTGTCGCAGAACCAGGCGAGCTACGCGGCGCTCGTCGCGAACGAGGACGGCGTCGTGACGACGGTCAATGCAGAGCCGGGACAGGTCGTGACCGCCGGGCAGTCCGTGGTGCGCATCGCGCGCGAGGAGGAGCGCGAAGTGGCGATCAGCGTGCCCGAGAACCGCATCGGCGAAATCAAGAATGCGCAGACGCTGGTCGTCGCGCTGTGGGCGCAGGCCGGCAAGCAGTACCGCGGCGCGGGTGCGCGAGATCTCGCCGTCGGTCGACCCGACCACGCGGACGTTCGCCGTTCGCGTGACGATCGACGACGCCGACGCCTCGGTGCAGTGGGGGATGACGGCGAACGTCGGCGTGATGGCGGTGACCGAATCGAGCGTCGCGCTGCTGCCGCTCACGTCGATCTACCACCACGAGGGCAAGCCTGCCGTGTGGCGCTACGATCCGGCGAACGGCAAGGTCGCCATCTCGCCGGTTGAGATCGGCCAGTATCGCGAGGACGGCGTGCTCGTCACGTCCGGCGTGCGCAACGGCGACTGGATCGTGAGCGCGGGCGTGCACAAGCTCATCCCCGGCCAGGTCGTGCGGCCGTACGAAGGTGCCGCTGCGGTCGGCGTGCCAGCCGAGCGCACCGCGTCGCGCTGACATGTCCTACGAACGCACGCCGGAGCCGGCCAACCGCTCGGGCTCCGCGCTTCAACCTCTCCGAGTGGGCGCTGCGCAACCGCACGCTCGTGCTTCTACTTCATCCTCGTGTTCGCGGCCGCGGGCGTGCTCGCCTACGAGCGGCTCGGCCAGTCGGAGGATCCGCCGTTCACGTTCCGCGTGATGGTCGTGAAGACGATCTGGCCCGGCGCGACCGCGCACGACGTCGAGCAGCAGGTCACCGATCGCGTCGAGCGCAAGCTGCAGGAAGTGCCGAACGTCGACTACGTGCGAAGCTACAGCAAGCCCGGCGAGTCGCTCGTCTTCTTCGCGCTGAAGGACTCGACGCCGCCTGCGTCCGCCGCCGATGCGTTCTACCAGGTGCGCAAGAAGATCGGCGACATCCGCAACCAGTTCCCCGCGGGCATCCAGGGACCGTTCTTCAACGACGAGTTCGGCGACACCTACACGAACATCTACGCGCTGACCGGCGACGGCTTCGGCTACCGCGAGCTCAAGGAATTCGGCGACAAGGTGCGCGCGGAGCTCCTGCACGTGCCGGGTGTGGCCAAGGTCGACTTCTTCGGCGAGCAGGACGAGAAGGTGTTCATCGAGCTCTCCAACGCGAAGCTCGCCACGCTCGGCGTCGAGCCTGCGCAGATCATCGAGACGCTCGCGCGCGCAGAACGCGGTCGCGCCGTCGGGCGTGTTCGATACCGCGACCGATCGCATCTACGTGCGGCCCACCGGCGCGTTCGACAACGTCGACGCGATCCGCGACATCGCGATCCGCGCGAACAACCGTGTGTTCCGACTTGGCGACATCGCGAAGGTGACGCGCGGCTATGCCGACCCGCCGTCAGCAGAAGATGCGCTTCCAGGGCAAGGAAGCGCTCGGCATCGGCGTCACGATGGTCAAGGGCGGCGACGTGATCGAGCTCGGCCGCGACCTCGACACGCGAAACCGAGCGCATCCAGCAGGCGCTGCCCGTCGGGGTCGAGCTCGCGTCGGTGGCGAGCATGCCGCGCGCCGTCCAGCGCTCGATCAACCAGTTCCTGCGCTCGCTCGCCGAGGCGGTGATCATCGTGCTCGCCGTGTCGCTCATCAGCCTGGGCTTTCGCACCGGGCTCGTGGTCGCGGTGTCGATTCCGCTGGTGCTCGCCGTCACGTTCCTCGTCATGTGGCTGTTCGACATCGGCCTGCACAAGATCTCGCTCGGCGCGCTGATCCTCTCGCTCGGGTTGCTCGTCGACGACGCGATCATCGCCGTCGAGATGATGGCGATCAAGCTCGAGCAGGGCTTCGACCGCTTCCGCGCCGCGAGCTTCGCGTACACGAGCACCGCATTCCCGATGCTGACCGGGACGCTCGTCACGGTCGCGGGCTTCCTGCCGATCGCGACGGCGCAGGAGCTCGCACCGGCGAATACACGCGCTCGATCTTCGAGGTGATCGCCGATCGCGCTGATCGCGTCGTGGGTCGTCGCGGTCGTGGTCATCCCGTACCTCGGCTACAAGATGCTGCCGGAAGGTGCGGCGATGCACGAGCCCTCGTTCGCGAGGCGATGGTGGTCGAAGGTCACCGGACGTGCGCTGCCGCCGCCGGTCGCACCCGACCACGACGTGTACGCGACGCCGTTCTACGAGCGCCTGCGCCGGGCGATCACCTGGTGCGTGTCCCGTCGCAAGACGGTGCTGGCGGCCACGCTCGTCGTCTTCGTCGGCGCGCTCGCGCTCTTCAGCTCGTGCCGCAGCAGTTCTTTCCCGCGTCGTCGCGCGTCGAGCTGCTGGTCGACCTGCGCCTCGCCGAAGGCAGCTCGTTCGCGGCATCGCTGACCGCCGCGCAGAAGCTCGAGGCCGTGCTCGACAAGGATCCCGGCATCGAGAGCTTCGTGACCTACGTCGGCAGCGGCGCACCGCGCTTCTACCTGCCGCTCGACCAGCAGCTCACGCAGTCGAACTTCGCGCAGATCGTGGTCACCGCGAAGAGCATCGACGACCGCGAGAAGGTGCGCTCGCGGCTCCTCGCGCTGTTCGACACCGACTTTCCGCAGCTGCGCGGGCCGCGTGTCGCGCCTCGAGAACGGGCCGCCCGTCGGATTCCCCGTGCAGTTCCGCGTCTCGGGCGAGAACGTCGAGACCGTGCGCGCCATCGCGTCGCAGGTCGCCGCCGTCATGCGCGAGGACCCGCAGACGTCGCAGGTCCAGTTCGACTGGGACGAGCCGTCGAAGGTGATCCGCGTGGCGATCGACCAGAACAAGGCGCGCGTGCTCGGCATCTCGTCGCAGGAGCTCGCGAGCTTCCTCAACAACTCGCTCTCCGGCTACTCGGTGACGTACCTGCGCGAGCGCGACAAGCAGATCGAGGTGCTGCTGCGCGGCGCGAGCGACGAGCGCGCGCGCATGAGTTTCCTCAAGGATCTCGCGATCCCGTCGCGCAACGGCCGCGCGGTGCCGATCACGCAGATCGCCGACATCGAGTACGAGCTCGAGGACGGGCGTCGTCTGGCGGCGCAACCGCTTGCCGACGATCACCGTGCGCTCCGACGTCGCGGCGACGCGCAGGGGCCCGACGTCGCCAAGCGCATCGAGACGAAGCTCTCCGACATTCGCGCAGCGCTGCCGCTCGGCTACCGGATCGAGCTCGGCGGCGCGATCGAGGACTCGACCCGCGGCCAGCGATCGATCGCCGCCGGCATGCCGCTGCTCGTGCTCGTCGTGCTCACGCTCCTCATGCTCCAGCTGCAAAGCTTCTCGCGCACGGCGATGGTCGTGCTCACCGCGCCGCTCGGGCTGATCGGCGTCGTCATCGCGCTGCTCGCGTTCGGCAAGCCGTTCGGCTTCGTCGCGATGCTCGGCACGATCGCGCTCGCCGGCATCATCATGCGCAACTCGGTGATCCTCGTCGACCAGATCGACCAGGACATCAAGGCTGGGCACACGCCGTGGGACGCGGTCGTCGGCGCGACGGTGCGCCGCTTCCGGCCGATCGTGCTCACCGCCGCCGCGGCCGTGCTCGCGCTGATCCCGCTCGTGCGCAGCGACTTCTTCGGCCCGATGGCGGTGGCGATGATGGGCGGCATCGTCGTGGCGACCGTGCTGACGCTCGTGTTCCTGCCGGCGCTCTACGCGCGTGGTTCCGCGTGCGCGCAGGGGAGGGTGCGCCGGCCGGCCAGGTCGTCCTCGCGGCCGCGGCGGTGCCCGTGCGGTAAAATCGCAAGCTCCTTCCCGAGGAGTTCCGCATGCCGCTCGCCACCACTCCGGAAATCGTCGCCGAGCTGAAGGCCGGGCGCATGGTCGTGCTCGTCGACGAGGAGGATCGCGAGAACGAAGGCGATCTCGTCGTCGCCGCGGACTTCGTCACGCCGGAGACGATCAACTTCATGGCCAAGCACGCGCGCGGCCTCGTCTGCCTCACGCTCGAGGAAGACCGCGTGCCGACCGTCTCGGGCTCGCGCCGATGGTGTCCGCCAACCGCTCCGGCCACGGCACCAACTTCACGGTGTCGATCGAAGCGGCGCAAGGCGTCACGACGGGCATCTCCGCGGCCGATCGCGCGCGCACGGTGCGCGTCGCTGTCGCGCGCGGATGCCAAGCCCTCCGACCTCGTGCAGCCCGGCCACATCTTCCCCGTGATGGCGCAGCCCGGCGGCGTGCTCGTGCGCGCCGGCCACACGGAAGCCGGATGCGATCTCGCGCGGCTCGCCGGCCTCACGCCGGCGTCGGTCATCTGCGAGATCATGCGCGACGACGGCACCATGGCGCGCATGCCGGACCTCGAGGTGTTCGCGCAGCACCACGGGCTCGTCATCGGCACCATCACCGATCTCATCCACTACCGCAGCCGCACCGAGCGCCTGGTCGAGCGCATCGCCGAGCGCCCGCTCAACACGCCGCACGGCGCGTTCCGGCTCGTCGTGTATCGCGACAAGATCTCCGACGCGACGCACCTCGCGCTCGTGCGCGGCCCGATCTCGCCGGACGCCGAGACGCTCGTGCGCGTGCACGAGCCGCTGTCGGTGATGGACCTGCTCGACGCCGACAGCGCCACGCATTCGTGGACGATTCCCGGCGCGCTCGCGCGATCGCCGAGCGCAGGTCGCGGCGTGATGGTGCTGCTGCATCGTCCGGAGAGCGCGGCGCGAGTTGCGCGAGCCGCGCGATCTCCGACGCGCCGCCGGCGCCGGCGAAGATGGACCTGCGCAACTACGGCATCGGCGCGCAGATCCTGCGCGATCTCAACGTCGGCCGCATGCGCCTGCTCGCGAAGCCGCGCAAGATGCCGAGCATGGCGGGCTTCGATCTCGAGGTGACGGGCTACGAGAGCGAGCTGCCGGCGCGCGCAAGCATCAGTAGGCGCTCGCGATGTCCGTCAAGCGCATCGCTCCCGATCTCGCCGGCGACCGCCTTCGCGTCGCCATCGTCCTGTCGCGCTTCAATCCGGCGATCGGCGAGGGACTGCTCGGCGGCGCGCTGCGCGCGCTGCGCGAAGCGGGCGTCGCCGACGACCACGTGACCGTCGTCACCGTGCCCGGCGCGCTCGAAGCGCCGCTCGCGCTGCAGCGGCTCGCGCAGACGGGCGACTACGACGCGCTCGTCGCGCTGGGCGCGGTGATTCGCGGCGAGACGTATCACTTCGAGATCGTGTCGCAACGAATCGGCGGCCGGCGTGTCGAGCGTCGCGCTCGAGTTCGGCATTCCGATCGGCAACGGCATCCTCACGTGCGACACCGACGCGCAGGCCGAGGCGCGCATGGACCAGAAGGGTTACGAAGCCGCGCAGGCGGCGATCGAGCTCGCCAACCTCATCCGGGCGATCGATGACGACCGCTAGCGCCCGGCGGCGCTCGCGCGAGCTCGTGCTGCAGGGCCTCTACCAGCGCCAGCTCTCGGGCAATGGCGCGGAGCACGTTCGCGCCGACCTCGTGGCGAGCCCAGGCTTCGCGCGCGCGGACCAAGCGTACTTCGACGAGCTGTGGCGGGCGTCACGTCCGACTACGACGCTCTCGTCGCGGCGGTCGCGCCGCATCTCGACGCGCAAGGCGGCGGACCTCTCGCCGATCGAACGCGCGATCCTCGTGATCGCTGCGTGGGAATTGCAAGGCGCGCCTCGACATTCCGTACCGGGTCGTGATCAACGAGGCCGTCGAGCTCGCGAAGTCGTTCGGCGCCACCGACGGCCATCGCTTCGTCAACGGCGTGCTCGACAAGGTCGCCGCCGACGTGCGCGCGGCGGAGATCGCCGCGCTTTCCCGCTGATCGCGTCGCATGCGGCGTCCAGTCTGCGCGTGCTGCTCGCGGCGCGCGTGCTCGGCGGTCACGGCGCACGCGCAACGCGTCGCTGGTCCTCTACTGCAGCCACGACGCGGACGCATGCGAGCTCGCCGCGCAGACATTCCAGCGCGAGACGGGCATCGCGACGACCGTCACGCGCAAGGCCACCGGCGAGTACTACGCGCAGATCCGCGCCGAGCGCGACAATCCGAAGGCCGACGTCTGGTACGGCGGCACGATCGATCCGTTGCTGCAGGCGGCGACGGAAGGCTTGCTTCGCGCAGTACCGGTCGCCGAACGTCGGCGAGCTCGCGCCGTGGGCGCGCGCCGCCACCGAGACGCATCGACTACAGGGTCGCCGCGATCTATCGAATCGTCATCGGATTCGGCAGCAACCCCGCGCTTCTCGCGAGGAAGAGCCTCGCCGCGCCGCGCTGCTGGTCGGACCTCACGGATCCGAAGTATCGCGAAGGACATCGAGCTCTCCAATCCGGTCACGAGCGGCACCGGCTACACGATCCTCGCGACGCTCGTCACGCTGTACGGCGAGGACGGCGCGTTCGACGTACCTGAGGAAGCTCGGTCCCAACGTCGTGCGCTACACGCAGTCCGGCACCGCGCAGGGACCGTCCGTGGCGCGCGGCGAGGTCGGCGCTCGGCGTCACGTTCGTGCACGAGTTCGTCACCCAGCAGCTTGCGGGATTCACCGTCGACATCGCGATTCCCTGCGAAGGCACCGGCGCTGCGCTGGGCGGCATGGCGATCGTCGCCGGCGCGCCGCATCCGGAGGAAGCGCGCGCCTTCTACGACTGGGCGCTCACGCGCGGCGCGCAGGAGCTCGCCAACCGCACGAGGAACCTCATCATCCCGGCCAACGCGTCGGCCGACGATACGGCCGGAAGCCGCGCGGTTTGCGCAGGCGAAGACCCTCGACGTCGATCCCGCTGAAGTTCGGCCAGCCGGCGGAGCGCAAGCGCTTGCTCGCGCGGTGGCAGCGAGAAATCGGCGATCGCTGCGTGAACGAGTTCGCGCTGATCGAGCGCTACTTCCAGCGGCCCGTGCACGACGCGTCCGTGCGCATTGGGCATCGGCGACGACGCAGCGGTCGTGGCGCCCACGCCCGGGTGCGAGCTCGCGATCTCGGTGGACATGCTGGTCGAAGGGCGGCATTTCCTCGCGGACGTCGATCCGGAGGCGCTCGGCCACAAGACGCTCGCGGTGAATCTGTCCGACCTCGCGGCGATGGGTGCGCGGCCGCGTTGGGCGCTGCTCGGCGGCGCGCTGCCGGACGCCGACGAGCGCTGGCTCGACGCGTTTGCCCGCGGCCTGTTCGCGCTCGCCGATCGCTTCGGCGTCTCGCTCATCGGCGGCGACACCACGCGCGGGCCGCGCAACCTGTGCGTCACGATCGTCGGCGAAGTTCCGGCGGGAACGGCGATCACGCGAGCGGGCGCACACGCCGGTGACGACGTGTGGGTGTCCGGAACGCTGGGCGACGCGATGCTCGCGCTCGCCGCGATGCAGGGCCGCACCCGCATCGACGACGACGCACTCGCGCGGCTGCGCGTGCGCCTCGAGCGCCCCGAGCCGCGCGTCGCACTCGGTGAAGCGCTGCGCGGCATCGCGACCGCGGCGCTCGACGTCTCCGACGGGCTCGACCGGCGATCTCGCGCACATCCTCGACGCCTCGCGCGTCGGCGCGCGGATCGAGCTCGCATCGATTCCCTGCGACGACCTCCTCACGGGCAAGCTTTCGACCGAGCGCCCAATCGCGCTCGAATGCCTGCTCGCCGGCGGCGACGACTACGAGCTGTGCTTCACGGCGGCCCCGCGTGATCGTGACCGCGTGATCGCTGCCGGCCGCGTGTCGGGCGTGCCGTGCAGCGCATCGGCGCGATCACGAGCGAGCGCGGGCTGCGCGTCGTCGACGCGGACGGCGAAGCGATGCCCTCCCTGCCTCGCGCGTTCGACCACTTCCCTTCATGACCGCACCGACTGCGCAGTTCCTGCTGCATCATCCGGCGCACTTCATTGCGCTGGGCTTCGGCGCCGGGCTCGCGCCCTTGGCGCCCGGGACGTTCGGAACGCTGGTCGCGATTCCCATCGCGCTCGTGCTGCACCGCGTACGCGGGCGATGCGGGATTCGCAGCGGCGATCGTCGTCGCTGTTCGCCGTCGGCGTGTGGGCGTCCGCCGTGACCGGTCGCGCGCTCGGCGTTCCCGATCACGGCAGCATCGTGATCGACGAAGTCGTCGCGTTCCTCCTCGTGCTGTACTTCGCCGGTCTCACGCCGCTTGCGCATCGCGTTCGCGTTCCTCGCTGTTCCGCTTCTTCGACATCGTGAAGCCGCCGCCGATCCGGCAGGTCGACGCCGCGATGAAAAATGGCTTCGGCGTGATGCTGGACGACATCGTCGCCGCCGGTTATTCGCTGCTCGTGTTCGCGCTCGCGGCGAGCGGCCGTCGGAAATGCAATGACGCGATCTCGACTTGCGCCGCGTGGAGGAGGCGAGCCTCAATGCGCTGCAGACGCAGCGGCAGCTTTTCTACGACGGCTGGCTGCTGCGCGTGTCGCCCGGCAAGGCGCGGCGCGCGCGCAGCGTCAACGCGCACTTCGGCTCCACGCTTCCGCTCGCAACGAAGATCGCATACTGCGAGCGCGCTCTACGACGCGCGCGAACTGCCGGTGCTCTTTCGCATGACGCCGTTCGTGCATCCGCCCGAGCCTCGGCGACGCGCTCGCGGCACGCGGCTACGAAGCGTTCGACCCGACGCTCGTCCAGGTCGCGCCGCTCGATCGTCCGCCCGACCACGCATCGTGCGACGGCGTCGACATCGTCGCCCCGGGCATCGACGCCTTTGCCGATGCCGTCGCGGTGTTGCAGGACTCGACGACCGAGCAGCGCGATGCCTACCACGAGCGCATGGCGAACACGCCGCAGCCCGCGCGCTACCTCGCGGCGCATTGCGACGGTCGCCTGGCCGGCGTGGGGACCGTCATGCTGGAGGACGGCCTTGCCGGCATCTTCTCGATGGCAACCGTCGCCGGAAATGCGACGGACGCGGCGTCGCGAGCGCGCTGCTCGCACGTCTGCTGGCGTGGGCGTGGGAGCACGGCGCGTCGCATGCGTACCTGCAGGTCGAGGCGACGCAACGCATCCGGCGCTTGCCGTGTATCGCAAGTTCGGATTCGCGACCGCGTACACGTACCACTACTGCGGACGCCGGGGAGACAGGCGGTGACGAAGGACGCAGGCATCGACGCGCTGGCGCGGAATGCTCGGCAGACGCTGCTCGGCAGCGCACGCAGTGTGCGCGACCGCCGAGTCGTGCACCGGCGGTCTCGTCGCCGGCGCAATCACCGACATCGCGGGCAGCTCGGCATGGTTCGACCGCGGCTTCGTCACGTATTCGAACGAGGCGAAGGCGGATGTCTCGGCGTCCCGCAGGCACGCTGATCGCGGCGCACGGCGCCGTCTCCGAAGCCACCGCGCGGGCGATGGCGGAAGGCGCGCTCGCGCGCAGTCTCGCGCAGCATCGCGGTCGCCATCACCGGCATCGCCGGCCCGGGCGGCGGCAGCGCCGAGAAGCCGGTCGGGACGGTGTGCTTCGCCTGGGCCGGCAAGCGGGCTGCCCACCACGCGCGATCACCCGCGCATTTGCCCGGCGATCGGGCGGCGGTGCGGCGCGGCGTCGGTGGTGGCGGCCCTCGAAGGCCTCATGGCGTCTGGCGAGCGACGGCCAGTCGCGCCCGATGGGCTTAGGCCGTCTGGAGCGACTTGCATCGAACGATCGTTCTATGCCATCATCGGCGCCTGATGGATCGCCTGCCTTCCCGGCCGACCGGCCGCCGGGCGATACTCTCGGAGATCACCGACAATGCCTCTCGACTCCCCCATGGACGACCAAAAGAGCAAGGCGCTTGTCCGCCGCGCTGGCGCAGATCGAAAAGCAGTTCGGCAAGGGCTCGATCATGAAGATGGGCGAGGCCCAGATCGCCAACGACCTCTCGGTCGTGTCGACCGGCTCGCTCGGCCTCGACATCGCGCTCGGCGTCGGCGGCCTGCCGCGCGGCCGCGTGGTCGAAATCTACGGGCCCGAGTCCTCCGGCAAGACCACGCTGTGCCTGCAGGTCGTGGCGCAGGTCCAGAAGGCCGGCGGCGTCGCGGCCTACATCGACGCCGAGAATGCGCTCGACCCCGTCTACGCCGGCAAGCTCGGCGTCAACGTGGGCGACCTCCTGATCTCGCAGCCGGACACCGGCGAGCAGGGCCTCGAGATCGCCGACATGCTGGTGCGCTCGGGCGGCGTCGACGTCATCGTCATCGACTCGGTGGCGGCGCTGGTGCCCAAGGCCGAAATCGAAGGCGAGATGGGCGACCAGCTGCCGGGCCTGCAGGCGCGGCTCATGAGCCAGGCGCTGCGCAAGCTCGCCGGCAACATCAAGCGCGCGGGCACGCTCGTCATCTTCATCAACCAGATCCGCATGAAGATCGGCGTCATGTTCGGCAACCCGGAAACCACCACCGGCGGCAACGCGCTCAAGTTCTACGCGTCGGTGCGCCTCGACATCCGCCGCATCGGCTCGATCAAGAAGGGCGAGGAAGTCGTCGGCAACGAAACGCGCGTCAAGGTCGTCAAGAACAAGGTCGCGCCGCCGTTCCGCGAGGCGCTGTTCGACATCCTGTACGGCGAAGGCATTTCGCGCGAGGGCGAGATCGTCGAGCTCGGCGTCACTGCACAAGATCGTCGAGAAGTCCGGCGCCTGGTACGCGTACAACGGCGAGAAGATCGGCCAGGGCAAGGACAACGCGCGCGAGTTCCTGCGCGAGCACGCCGGAGATCGCAGCCGAGATCGAAGGCAAGATCCGCGCGACGGTCGGCGTGCCGCTGCCGGGCCGTCTCGGGCCGGCGCCGGTCGCCGAGGACTGACCGCGAGCGCCGTGCGCGCACGCGGATCGCACCGCGACGACAAGGAGTCCGGCGGGCGGCCCCAGCCGAGTGCGAAGGCGCTCGCGGTGCGCTGGCTTGCGCGCCGCGACTTCAGTCGCAGCGAGCTCACGCAACGGCTGCAGCGGCGCGGCGTCGAGGAAACCGAGATCGAACGTGCGCTCGACGAGCTCGCGGCGCTCGGCTACCTGTCGGACGCCCGCTACGCCAAGCGCGGTCGTCGCACAGCGAAAGGGTCGTTACGGCAAGCGCGCGATCGTGCACGCGCTTGACGGAGCGCGGCATCGCCGGCGACGACGCCACCAATGCGTTGTCGCAACTCGCCGGCAACGACGAGGTTGCCGACGCGCTTGCGCTTTGGCAGCGGCGTTTCGGGGAGGCGCCTCGCGACGAGCGCGACAAGGCGCGGCAGGTGCGGTTCCTGCAGGCGCGCGGTTATTCGCTGTCCGTTGCGCTGTCGGTGATGCGCAGAGGCGGGCGCGGCCGCCGCGGACGACGCGCTTTAACCCCCAGGCGGTCGAACATGCGGCAGAATCTCCGCACCACTGGAGATCCGCATGATTCGCCTGCTCGTCGTGTTGATGGCTGGCTTGACGCTTTGCGTCAACGCCGCGGCGCAACCGTATCCATCCAAGCCCATTCGACTGTTGATTCCGTTCACGCCCGGCGGTTCGCAGGACGTCATCGGCCGACTGCTCGCCCAGAAGGTGAGCGAGGCGATTGGACAGCCTGTCGTCGTCGAGAACAAGCCGGGCGCGGGGGGGCTGATCGCGACGCAGGAGGAAGCACGTGCGCCCGCCGACGGCTACACGCTGCTGCTCTCGACGGGCGCGCAAATGGCGATCGAGCCCGCGCTCAATGCGAAGGCCGCCTACGATCCGATCAAGGACTTCGTCCACGTCATCCATCTCGGCGACGCACCGCTGGTCCTCCTTGCCGTCCCGTCGCTTCCCGCGCGCGACGTCAAGGAGGTGGTCGCGATGTCCAAGGCGAAGCCGGGATCGATCAACACGGCTTCAACCGGCAACGGCACGTACACGCACCTCACCCTCGAGCTCTTCAAGGCCGCATCCGGCGCCGACCTGACGCACGTGCCCTACAAAGGCGCAGCGCCCGCATTCAACGACCTGATGGGCGGGCAAGTGCAGACCATGTTCACCACGACTGCGTCGGCGCAGCCGTACACGTCGTCGCAGAAGCTTCGCGCGCTTGCGGTGACGTCGACCAGGCGCTCGCCGATGATGCCGGACGTGCCGACGTTCGCGGAGCTCGGCGTTCCGCTCGACGTGTCCGTGTGGATCGGCATCGCGGCCCCGGCAGGGACGCCCGCTGCGGTCGTCGAGCGACTCAACGGCGAGTTCAACAAGGCGCTCGCCGCACCGGACGTGCGCAGCAAGCTCGCGGCGCTCGGCGTGGATCCTGTCGGCGGCACGAGCGCGCAGATGACGCAATACGTGCGCAGCGACGCCGAACGATGGGCGAAGATCGTCAAGGCCGCCAACGTGAAGCTCGAGTAACACCTTGAGTGACATCGCGATCGCGGGGGCCGGTGCGATTGCGCGCGCGTACGCAGCGATGCTCGCGCGCGACGGTCATCGCGTTTTCATGTGGTCCCCGCGCGGCGGGACGCGCGACATCCACGACGCGGTGCGCGCCACCGGTCTCGTGGAGGGAAGCCATGCCGTCGCGCTGAGCGACTCGCCGCAGCGGATGGAGGACGCCGATGTCGTGCTGGTCGCGCTGCCGGCGACGGCCTATGGCTCGACGCTGCCCGTGGTCGCGCGGCAGCTCCGGTCGCATCAGACGGTCTTCGTCAGCGGCGCGCTGTCGCTCGCGCCGCTGTGGCTCGCCGAGCTCGCGGCCGCGAACGGCGCCAAGCCGCTCGTCGTCGCCTCGGGGACGACCGTTGCCACCGCGCGCAGCATCGACGGCGGCGTTTCCGTCAACACCATCCGCACGCGCGTGTCCATCGCATCGCTGCCCGTGGCGCGAACCGCCGAGGCCCTCGCAGCACTGGCGGCGCTGTTCGGCGATCGCTTCGACGCGGCGGCAGACGTGCTCGCGGTGACGCTCGCCAACATCAATCCCGTTGCGCATGCCGCGATGGCGCTGGCCAATCTCACCCGCATGGAATACGGCGAAGCGTGGCCGCAATACCACTACCTCACGCCAGCGGTTGCGCGCCTTGTCGAGGCGATGGACCGCGAGAGGCGCGCCGTGGCGGCCGCATTCGGCCGCGAAGTCCTCCCCATCGAGGCGCACTTCCGGCGATCCTTCGACGTCCCGCAGGCCACGCTCGCGGACATCGCCGCGGAGCTTCACCGAAGACGCGGCGGACCGGCCGGACCAACGTCGCTCGACACGCGCTTCGTCCTCGAGGACGTGCCGTACGGCCTCGTGTTCAACGCAGCGCTCGCGCGCATCGTCAACGCGGACACGCGCGCCACCGACGCCGCGATTACGGTGCTCTCCACGCTGTACGACGAGGAATTCTCCGCCGCCAATCCGCTGGTCGAGGCGCTCGGCCTCGGCAGCGCGACGCGCGAATCGCTGCTGCGTCGCTGCGCCGGCTGACCGGCGATTGACAACGGTCGCGCGGCGACCGACCATCTTCCGCGTCGTCCACGTTGGGGGAGCGTCATGGCGGCCACTCGATGCCGGTGCGGCAGACCAAGTGCGTGGATGGCGGCGCTGCTCGTGTACTCGTCTTTCGTGTCGTCCGCAATCGCGGCGACGCTTCCCACGGCGGCAACGGTTCGCGCCAGCGTCGCGCGATATTTCGTCAAGCCGCTGCCTTCCGTCGAGTCGATCGTCGGCATTCCGATGCCGCCCGCATCGCCGATGCTCGTCGTCGCGAGCTTCGGCGACGACGGCGTGGCGCCCGGCCTCGACCGCGGCTATGCGGTGGGCCGCACGCTCAACGAGGTCCTGTTCGGCGCGCACGAAGCGCTGGACGTCGAAGCGATGCCGTACTACATCCTCGACGTCTCGGCGCCGAACGTGGCGGCGGGACTTGCGCGCGACAGTCGCGCCAATGCGTATCGCGTCGCGGCCCGGGAAGCGGCCGCCTGGTGCGCCTATGGCCGCGTAGAAGGCAACGTCCCAAGTGCGCGCGTCGTGGTCGTCGTGGACGATTGCAAGTCCGGCCGGCGCAGCGAGCGTGCCCTTGCCGTCGCCGCCGACGGCGAGTGGCCGCGAGTCGTCGCGGAGGCGTGCGATTACATCGTCGCGACCGCCGCGGGTGTGTCGGCACGATCGCGCGCTGCATGCGATCGCGCGCGGGCGATCAGGAGCGAGAGCTTCCTCGCGTACGCAGCATTCGCGACGACCCGCGGGATGCCGTTCGAGCGATTGCAGGCGCTGGTCGCCGCGGATCCGAGGTTCGCGCCCGCCGTCGTCGACCTGATCTACCGCCTTCCGGCCAACAGCGACAAGGCGGCGTTCCTCAAGGAGGTCGAGGCCCTGCGGGTCGCCGCCGACTCCACGCCTGCCGTTGCGCTCATCGCCATGTCACGGCAAGCGTCCGCGAACGCCTGGAAGCTCGAGCATCGCCCGCTGCCGGCCCTCGCGGTCTACATCCGCGCCTATCCCTCGTTGCGCGCGGCCTGGATGCTGTACGCGTCGACGCTGTCGAGCGCCGTCGTGCACGACTACCCCGCGGGCACCACCGCGCAGACGTACAAGGAAGACGACACCGCCAACGGCTGCTGCTACGCGCGCAACGAAGCGACGCACAGCGCCGGGCTTGCGCTGTCCCTCGCCTATTACGCGAACCGCCCGCAGTCCTACCGCGCCCGCTGGCAGATGGGCTATGCGCTCATGCGGTACGGCCTGATGCTTCGCGGCGTCGCCATGTGGGACAAGGTGCCGCGCGAAGGGCGCGTCGCGCTGGAGCCCTTGTGCGCGCTCGCCGACGAGTTCCTGGCCGAAGCGCTCATCGCGCAGCCGCAGGCGATCGCCTTGTGGAACAACCGGATCGTCGCGCAGGTTCATACCCACGGCAACTGGATGGAAACGTTCGAGTCCGCCGTCGCACTCCATCCGAAGGCCCAGTCGCTGTACGAAACGGCGATGGAGTATTCGCAGCAGCGCTGGGGCGGCACCGAAGCGCGGCGCAAGCTCGTCGAGGAGCTCGCGAAGAAGAACAATCCGGGCCAGCCATGGACGCTCATGCTGCGTGAACGGGCCCTGTGGAAGCGCGATCGCCAGGAGGCCTGAGGCGACCCGCGTTCGCACGCGATGGGTGGATGGCTCGTCGGGGCGGCCCGCGCGTTACAATGCAAGCTTCTGATTCTCCGCCATGTTTCTTCCGAAACCTGGCGCAAAACCACACATGCAAGTCGCCGACATCCGCCGCCGGTTCATCGAGTATTTCGTCGCCAATGGCCATACGCACGTGGCGTCGAGCTCGCTCGTGCCCGCCAATGACCCGACGCTCCTTTTCGTCAATTCCGGGATGGTCCAGTTCAAGGACGTGTTCACCGGGGTCGAGCAACGGCCCTACAAGCGCGCGACGACAGCGCAGCGCAGCGTCCGCGCCGGCGGCAAGCACAACGACCTCGAGAACGTGGGCTACACCGCGCGGCACCACACGTTCTTCGAGATGCTCGGCAACTTCAGCTTCGGCGATTACTTCAAGCGCGATGCGATCCGCTTTGCGTGGGATCTCCTGACGCAGACGTACAGGCTGCCCGCCGGACAAGCTGTGGGCGACCGTGTACATCGACGACGACGAGGCCTACGACATCTGGACGAAGGAGATCGGCGTGCCTGCCGAGCGCGTCGTGCGCATCGGCGACAACAAGGGTGCGAAGTACGCGAGCGACAACTTCTGGCAGATGGCCGACACCGGGCCGTGCGGACCTTGCTCCGAGATCTTCTACGACCACGGGCCCGAGGTGTTCGGCGGCCCGCCGGGATCGCCCGACGCCGACGGCGACCGCTACATCGAGATCTGGAACCTCGTGTTCATGCAGTTCGACCGGCAGAAGAATGCGTCAGGGCGAGTTCACGATGACGCCGCTGCCCAAGCCTTGCGTCGACACAGGCATGGGCCTCGAGCGTCTCGCAGCCGTGCTGCAGCACGTGCACTCGAACTACGAGATCGACCTCTTCGTCGCGCTCATCAAGGCCGCGGCGCGCGAGACCGGCACGACCGATCTCGACAATCCCTCGCTCAAGGTCATCGCCGATCACATCCGCGCGTGCTCGTTCCTGATCGTCGACGGCGTGATCCCGTCGAGCGACGGGCGCGGCTACGTGCTGCGGCGGATCATCCGTCGCGCGATCCGCCATGGCTACCAGCTCGGGCAGAAGCAGCCGTTCTTCTACAAGCTCGTCGACGACCTCGACGCGCAGATGGGCACGGCGTACCCGGAGCTGACGCGCGAGAAGAAGCGCGTTGCGGAGGTGCTGAAGGCCGAGGAGGAGCGCTTCGGCGAGACGCTCGAGAACGGCATGAAGATCCTCGGCACCGCACTCGATAGCCTTGCGAAGAGCGGCGGCAAGGTGCTCGACGGCGCGACCGCGTTCACGCTCTACGACACGTTCGGCTTCCCGCTCGACCTCACCGCCGACATCGCGCGCGGCCGGGGCATCGGCGTCGACGAGGCAGCCTTCGATGCGGCGATGAACGCGCAGCGCGATCGCGCGCGGGCGGCGTCCTCGTTCAAGATGGGCGCGACGGTCGAGTACTCCGGACCGAAGACCGCATTCCGCGGCTACGACACGCTCTCGGAGGAAGGCCGCGTCGTCGCGCTGTACAAGGACGGCGCCAAGGTCGAGTCGCTTGTCGACCGGCGACAACGGCATCGTCGTGCTCGACCGCACGCCGTTCTACGCCGAGTCCGGCGGCCAGGTCGGCGACCGCGGCGAGCTCACGAAGGGCGGCACCTGCCTCACGCTCTTCGCGGTGAGCGACACGCAGAAGGTGCAGCCGGACGTGTACGGCCACGTCGGCGAGGTGAAGACGGGCGAGCTTCGCATCGGCGACACGGTGGCGGCGCACGTCGACCACGACGCGCGCGGCCGCACCATGCGCAATCACTCCGCGACGCACATCATGCACAAGGCGCTGCGCGAGGTGCTCGGCACGCACGTCCAGCAGAAGGGCTCGCTCGTCGACCCGGACAAGACGCGCTTCGACTTCGCGCACAACGCGCCGCTGACCGACGAGCAGATCCGCCGCGTCGAGGAGATCGTCAACGCCGAGATCCTCGACAACCATCCGACGAACGCGCGCACGATGGGCATCGAGGACGCGCAGAAGCTCGGCGCGATGATGCTCTTCGGCGAGAAATACGGCGACGAGGTGCGCGTGCTCGACATCGGCACGTCGCGCGAGCTTTGCGGCGGCACGCACGTCACGCGCACCGGCGACATCGGCCTGTTCAAGGTCGTGGGCGAAGGCGGCGTCGCCGCGGGCATCCGGCGCATCGAGGCCGTGACCGGGCGCGGCGCGCTCGCCTACGTGCAGGCGCAGGAAGCCAGGCTGAACGCCGCGGCGGCCGTCATCAAGGCGCCGGTGGCCGAGATCGAGGCGCGCATCGCCCAGTTGCTCGAAAGCGCGCGCGCGACCGAACGGGAGCTCGCGCGGCTCAAGGCGAAGGCCGCGGCGAGCGCAGGCGACGATCTCGCGGGCAGCGCCGTCGACGTGAAGGGCGCAAAGGTGCTCGCCGCGTCGCTCGACGGCGCGGACGTGAAGGCGCTGCGCGAGACGATGGACAAGCTGAAGGACAAGCTCAAGTCGGCGGCGATCGTGCTCGGCAGCGTCTCCGACGGCAAGGTCACGCTCATCGCCGGCGTGACGAGCGACCTCACCGGGAAAGTGAAGGCGGGCGAGCTCGTCAACCACGTGGCCCAGCAGGTCGGCGGCAAGGGCGGCGGACGGCCCGACATGGCGCAGGCGGGCGGCACCAATCCAGCAGGCGCTTGCCGGCGGCGTTGCAGTCGGTGCGCGATTTCGTCGAACAGCGGCTGTGAGCGCGCGCGAAGGGGCAAAGTCCCCGGAAGGCCTTCCGCCGCAATTCGCGAGCGACAACTGGTCGGGCATCTGCCCGGAGGCGTGGGTTGCGCTGTCCGAAGCGAACACCGGCCACGCGCCTGCCTACGGCGGCGACGACTGGACCGCGGCCGCCGTCGATGCGATTCGCGAGCTGTTCGGCACCGAGTGCGACGTGTTCTTCGTGTTCACCGGAACGGCGGCGAATTCGATCGGTCTCGCCTCGATGGTGCGCAGCACCGATGCGATCGTCTGCAGCACCAATGCCCACATCAACGTGGACGAGTGCGGAGCGCCCGGCTTCTTCAGCGGCGGCGCCAAGCTGCTGACGGCGGATACGCCCGACGCCAAGATCACGATCGAGATGATCGAGAAGCTGGCCGTCACGCCCCACGACGTGCACTCGTCGCGTCCGTCGGTCGTTGCGCTGACGCAGGCGACCGAGTTCGGCACGGTCTACACGCCGCTCGAGATGTGGCGCATTGCGGAGGTCGTGCACGCCCGCGGCATGCGCGTGCACGTGGACGGCGCCCGCTTCGCCAACGCGGTGGCGTCGCTCGGTTGCGCAGCCGGCCGACATCTCGTGGCGCGCGGGTGTCGACGTGCTGTCGCTTGGCGGGACGAAGAACGGATTGCCGTTCGGCGAGGCCGTCGTGTTCTTCGACCGCACGCTCGCCCAGGAATTCGGCAGGCGCCGCATGCAGGGCGGCCAGCTCGCGTCGAAGATGCGCTATCTCGCCGCACCGTGGCTCGGCGTGCTGCGAAACGGCGCGTGGCTTCGCTATGCAACGCACGCCAACGCCATGGCGCGCCGGCTCGCCGATGCCGTCGCCGACGTGCCCGGCACGCGCCTTCTCGCGCCGGTCGAGGCCAATGGCGTGTTCCTCGACGTGCCGCTTTCGATGATCGATGCGCTGCGCGAGCGCGACTGGAAATTCTACGAGTTCATCGGCGCCACCGGCATCCGCCTCATGTGCAGCTGGGACATGACGCCCGAAGTCGTGGATGCACTCGCTGCGGACATCCGCGCGCTCGCCAAGTCTTCCACCGGTGATAGATGACACGCCGGGTCGTCGTGTTCGACCTGGGCGGCGTGCTGCTCGACTGGAACCCTCGCCACCTGTATCGCAAGCTTTTCGCCGACGAAGCCGCGATGGAGCAGTTCCTCGCGCAGGTTTGCACGAGCGAGTGGAACCAGAGGCAGGACGCCGGCCGTCCCTTCGCCGAAGCGTTCGCGGAGCTCGCGCCTCGCCATGCGGACAAGCTGCATCTCATCCATGCCTGGCGCGAGCGGTTCGGCGAGATGATCGCAGGCCCCATTGATGGCACGGTCGCAATCCTGCGCGAGCTCAAGTCACGCGCGGTGCCCGTATACGCGCTCAGCAACTGGTCGGCGGAGACCTATCCGGCGTGTGCGCCGCGGTTTCCGTTCCTCGCCCTGTTCGACGGTGTCGTGCTCTCCGGCGCGGAGGGCTGCATGAAGCCCGACGCGCGCATCTTCCGCATCCTCCTCGACCGCTACGGCTTGCGGGCCGACGAGACGGTCTTCATCGACGACAATGCGGCGAATGCGCAGGCCGCAACCGCGCTTGGCATTCACGGCATTCACTTCGAGTCGCCTTCGAAGCTTCGCGCCGAACTCGCCTCGCTTAGGCTGCTGTAAGTCAGGAATTGGATACATTGGCGTCTGGCCATCCCCGATCGCCATTCCTGCCATGACGAAATTCGCACGCACCATCGTCGCCTGCACGTTCCTCGCACCGCTCGCCGCGCTCGCGCACCACGGCTGGAGCGAGTACGACCAGCAGACGACGCTCAAGCTCACCGGCACCATCGAGGAAGCGGGCTACGAGCACCCGCATGGGCACATCAAGCTCAAGACGCCCACCAAGACGTGGATCGCGGTGCTCGCGCCGCCGTCGCGCATGGACGCGCGCGGCCTGTCCAGGGAGATGCTGAAGGATGGGTCGACGGCGACCGTCGAGGGCTACGCCTCGCGCGTGAAGCCCGACGAAATGCGCGCCGAGCGCATCACCGTCGCGGGCAAGACGATCGAGCTTCGGTAAGCACACCACCATGAACGGGATGCAGGCGATCGAGGCGTCGTCCGTCGCGCGCTGGATGCGCGAGGCGCTGTGGGCCTATCCCGCCGTCGAGGCGATTCACATCCTTGCGCTCGGCCTCGTCGTGGGATCGGTCGTCATCGTCGACCTGCGCCTTCTCGGGCTGTCGCGCGACGTCCCGGTGTCGCGGCTTTCGCGCCACGCGCTGCCGTGGACCGTCGGAGCATTCATCGTTGCAATGTGCACGGGACTGCTCATGTTCACCGCGCACGCCGAGGACTTCCTCAGCAACCGCGTATTCGCGCTCAAGATGGGATTGCTCCTCGTGGCGGGCGCCAACGCGGCGATCCTGCACACGGGACCGTGGCGTTCGGTGACGCAGTGGGATACTGCCGCGATGCCGCCGCCCTCCGTGCGTTTCGCGGCCGGGCTTTCGATCGTGGTCTGGATCGGCGTCGTCGCCTGCGGCCGGCTGCTCGCCTACACCTAGAGAAATCATCCATGCCACTTCGAAGCGACGTGACGATCGACCAACTGCGGCATCGCGGCGACGGCCGCCTGCCCGGCCTCGTCGGTTTCCGTGTCGTCGACCTGCAGGACGGGTTGCTGCACGCGGAGCTCGACATCCGGCCGGAGCTGCTTGCGCCCAACGGGTACCTGCATGCGGCAACGGTCATCGCGCTGGCGGATACCGCCGCGGGATACGGGTGCATCGCGCACTTGCCGGACGGCGCGCAGAACTTCACGACGGTCGAGCTCAAGGCGAACTTCTTCTCGACCGCGCGCGAAGGCACCATCGTCGCCAAAGCGCGCCCCGTGCACCTCGGCAACACGACGCAGGTGTGGGACGCGGAAGTGACGCGCAAGGCGGACGGCCGCCAGATCGCGCTCTTCCGCTGCACGCAGCTCGTGCTCTGGCCCAAGTGAAGAGGCGTCGGCCGAAGGTCTGATCGCGGCGGCAGCGGCCGCCGTCTACGCTCGCGCATTCGGTTCCGAAGGCCGCAATGCGCTCGCTGACCGCATGGCTCCTGCTCGCATTCGCATGCGGCGCGTGCGTGCTGCAGACGTGTGCGCGACTCCCGCCATGGCCATGGGCGATCGCGGCGGGCGCAGCGATCGTGCTCTTCGCCGCATTGCGCACGTTTCCGTTCGTCGCGGTCGGCGCGGCGCTCACGCTCGGATTCGGCTATGCGGCGTTTCGCGCCGACGTGCGCCTCGCCGACCAGTTGGCGCCGGAGTGGGAAGGCGAGGACATTCGCGTCGTCGGCATCGTCGACGATCTGCCCGCGCACTACGACACGGGCGTGCGGTTCGCGCTCGCGGTCGAGGAGACCCTCACCGCGCGTGCACGCGTGCCCTCGCGCCTGTCGCTTGCGTGGTTTGCACCGCGCGACGACGAAGACGACGTTCCCGCCGTGCGCGCGGGCGAGCGCTGGCAGCTGACGGTTCGCCTGCGCCAGCCGCACGGCAACGTCAACCCGGGAGGATTCGACCTCGAGGCGTGGCTCTTGCAGCAGAACCTGCGGGCCACGGGTTACGTGCAGCCGACCGGCGCGCAGCGCACCGATGCCTTTGCCGGACGCTTTCGGGATCACGTGCAACGCGCACGCGAGTCCGTGCGCGAGCGCATCCTGCGCGCGCTCGATGGCGAGCCGTATGCGGGCGTGATCGTCGCACTCGCCATCGGCGACCAGCGTGCGATCCCGGAGGCGCAGTGGACCGTTTTCAACCGGACGGGCATCGGCCATCTCGTCAGCATCTCGGGGCTCCACGTCACCGTCTTCGCCGCATTCGCCGGAGGCATCGCCTTCGCCCTCGCACGGCGTGTCGTGCGACTGACGTCGCGCGTGCCCGCACGCAAGGTCGCCATCGCCGCCGGCGTCGTCGCTGCAGGCACGTACACGCTTCTCGCGGGCGCGGAGGTGCCCGCGGTGCGAACCTTCGCGATGCTCGCCGTGGCCGCGTGCGGCATGTGGGTGGGCCGCCCCGGCACCGCCGCCATCGTGTGGCTGTGGGCACTGGCCGTCGTGCTCGGGTGGGATCCGTGGGCGTCGCTCACGCCCGGGTTCTGGCTCTCGTACGGCGCCGTCGCACTGCTTCTGTACGCGTCGGCGGGACGCCTGCGCGACCCGGCGGCAATGTCGTGGGGGCAGCGCTTGCGCAATGCGGTGCGCGAGGCGACGCACGCCCAGTGGGTGGTGACCGTCGGCCTCGCGCCGCTCACGCTCGCGCTGTTCGGGCAGATGTCGCTGATCGCACCGCTGGCCAATGCGATCGCGATCCCTGCAGTCACGCTCGTGATCGTTCCGCTCGCGCTGACGGGCATCTTCTTGCCGTTCGACGTGTTCTTCGAGCTTGCCCATGCGGCGCTCGCGCCGCTGATGCACTTCCTCGACGTGCTCGCGGCGTTGCCCGACGCCGCATGGCAGCAGCACGCGCCACCCCTGTGGACGGTGGTCGCCGGTTGCATCGGCACGTTGTGGCTCCTCGCGCCCGCTGCCGTTCCCGCGCGGGCGCTCGGCTTTCTGTGGCTCGTTCCGCTGTTCGTGGTGCGGCCGCCGCTCCTGGTCGACGGCACGTTCAGGCTCACGGTGCTCGACGTGGGGCAGGGGCTCGCGGCGGTCGTGCAGACCCGCGATTTCACGCTCGTGTACGACACGGGGCCGCAGTTCACGGAAACGGCGAATGCGGGCGGCCGCATCGTGGCGCCGTACCTTCGCGCGTCGGGACTGCGTCGCGTGGACGGTCTGGTCGTGAGCCACCAGGACCTCGATCACTCGGGCGGCGCGCTTTCGCTGCTGGACGTCGTGCCCGTGGGATGGCTTGCGTCCTCGCTCCCGCACGACCATGCGATCGTGGCGCGCTCGCGTCGTCCGATTCGTTGCGTCGCGGGGCAGGAATGGAACTGGAACGGCGTGCGCTTCTCGATCCTGCATCCGCACGCCGCGGAATACGACGACGCGCACGGCAAGACGAACGACCGCTCGTGCGTCCTGCGCATCGATTCCACCCACGGCAGCGCGCTCTTGACCGGCGACATCGAGGCGCGCAGCGAGGCGCGGCTCGTCGCGACGCAGGCGCATCGCTTGCGCGCCGATGTCCTCGTCGTTCCGCACCACGGCTCGCGCACGTCGTCGACGCACGCGTTCGTGCGCGCGGTCGCGCCTTCCATCGCCGTTGTCGGCTGCGGCTACCGCAACCGTTTCGGCCACCCGCGCGCCGACATCGTCGCGCGCTACACCAACATGGGCACCGATGTCGCGCGCACCGACCTCGAAGGCGCGCTCACGCTCGGCTTCGATGGGCGCGGACCGTTGCGCGCACTGTCCGCGCGCGCACAACGAGGACGCTACTGGCTCGCAGTGCCGCAGCGCGAAGTCAATGCGCTCGGCTGACGTTGCTACACTGAGTCGATGAATCGCCGCGCGTTCATGCTGTCATCGGTTGCGCTCGTCACGTCCCATGCCGTCGCGCAGGAGAAGGTCCGCTGCGCCTGAGCACGGCCGTGGGTCCGGCGTTCGCGCTCGGCAAGGCAGGCGAGCGCTGGGCGGCATTGCTGAACGAGGGCGCCGCGGGTGGATTCGAGGTCGTGCAATACCCGGGCGCGATCCTGACGCTGCGCGACTCGCTTCGAGAGTTCGGCGCCTTGCGCGACGGAGCAGTGGACCTCGCGGTCGGGTCGGCGCTCGCGTGGTCCGCGCAACTGCCCGTGTTCGGCGTGTACGGCCTTCCGTGGCTCGCGCCGGAGCAGCGCGAGCAGGAGGCGCTAGCGCGTGCGCCGGCCGTGCAGGCGCGCGTGCAGGAGGCGGCGGCTGCCGCCGGCGTCGCGGTGGTTGCGATCGCCCCGCTCGGCGAGCGTGCGATTGCGACATTCGACGGCGGTCTCACCGAACCATCGATGCTCGCCGGACGCACGATCCGGACCGTCACGATCCCCATCGTGGTGGACACGCTCGCGACACTCGGCGCGCGGCCCGCGTCGATGCCTCTCGCCGACGCGCAGGCGGCCTTCGCCGCGCGTTCCCTCGATGGCCAGGAAGGCCCCGCATCCACGCTTGCCGCGGCACGCGTCGCCGCATCGGGCCTCAAGGCCGTCACGCGATGGGGCGCCTTCGTCGACGTGATGGTGTTCGCGGTGCGGCAATCCGTGTGGTCGCGATGGACGGATGCGCAGCGCACGGCGGCGCGTTCTGCGGCGGTTGCCGCCGCCGCGGAGGCCGGCGCGCTCGCGCGCGAGGATGCGGCGTTCGCGGAACTGGGCAGGCAGGGCGTGGACGTCGTGCGGCCCACCGCTGCGCAGCGTGCGGTTTGGCGCGCGGCCGTCGACCCCGTATGGGCGAAGTGGACCGGGCCGATCGGCGCGGACCTCGTCGCCGCCGCGCTGGCGGCGACGAAGGGCTAATTCACGAAGCGGCCGATGCGCACGGCGGTCTCGCCCTTGCGCGGACGCCGCGTCGGCATGATCAGCACGGCATTGTCGTACGGCGTGAGAACCTGCCGCGCACCGTCGCGCGCGAGCAGCGATCCGCCTCGCGGAATGACGGCGAGTCCGGCAACGGGTTGGGCGAACGCGAAGTCGTCCGTCTCGATCGTCACGACGTCGGTGATCTGGATCGCGCGCTGCGGTGGCGGCGGGATCCCGAGTCGACGTGCGCCGTCGAAGAAATCAGGGTCGACCATGCCGAAGTAACGCAGGAAGCGCAGCGCCGCCTGCCTGGCGACGTCCGGCGAGGCGCGTTCCCAATGCTGGCCGCATTCGATCAGCAGCGCGTTGCGCGTGATCCACCGGATCGTCGAAGGCGCCGTAGTCGCGCAGCCGCTTGCCGGCGGCATGTCCGGCGTCGATGACGATGTGCTGCGGAACGCCCACCGCTTGCGCAAGCTCGAGCCCCTTGCGCTGGCGGCCGGCGAGCGCGAGCGGCGGGCAGGGGTCCGTCATCGAATGCAGGTCGAGCAGGAAGTCGGTGTCGTCGTACACCGGCCGCAGCTCGCGGGCACGCGCAAGGTCGCGCGAGGTGCGCGGTGCCGTCGAGCACCTCGGGTGTCCACAGCCGGTTGAAGTCCTCGTCGACGCACCGCGACGCAAACGGATCCGACGCATCGAAGGCGCGAAACGCTTCGACGTTGGCGAACGTGAGCGTCAGCGTGCCGCGCGTCGGCCGCACCTGCTCGTGCAGCAACCAGTCGTTGCAGATCGCGCCGCAAACCTCGTTGCCGTGCGTGAGCGCCTGGATCGTCACCCGCGGCCCGGCGCGCGGCGATTCGAAGCGCCAGACGTACGGGATGCCCGTATTGCCCGACTGCCAGCGATCGAGATCGGGAAAGCGGACGTCGATGGGGACCATCGACTTCAGGCGGCAGCGAGCCGGTCGACCAGCCGCTGCATGAAGGCTTCGCAGCGCGCGATCTGGTCGAGCGACACCCACTCGTTGGGCTGGTGCGCCTGCGCGATGTGACCCGGTCCGCAGATGATCGTCGGGATGCTCGCGCCGTGGAACAGCGACGCTTCCGTGCCGAACGACACCTTGCCGACCTCCTGCGTCGCATTGCACGCGTGCCCCAGCGCCGTCACTTCGCTGCCGTCGTGCGTGTCGAATCCGGGCAAGCGTCGAAAGGTCGTCGAACTCGATGTACGTGCCGGCGTCGACCGCGTGCATCGCGGGAAGGAAGCCGGCGGCAAACTGCTCGACGTCGCGGATGAAGCGATCCGGATCGTCGAACGGCAGGTGGCGGATCTCGAAGTCGAACGTGCAGTCGCGCGGAACGATGTTGAGCGCCGTGCCGCCGCGGATCGTCCCGACGTGCGCCGTCGTGTAGGGCACGTCGTACGCGTCGTCGCGCTTTCCTGCGTCGCGGAATTCGCGCGCACGCTTTGCGATGTACGCGACGATCTCGCACGCGATCTGCACCGCATTGACGCCGCTGGGCGTCAGCGACGAATGCGCCTCGAAGCCGCGCACGCGGCAGCGCCAGGCCTTCTTGCCCTTGTGCGCGACCACGAGCTCCATGCCGGTCGGCTCGCCGACGATGCACGCAGCGGGCCGCACGCCACGCGCGACGATGTCCGCGATCAGCCGGCGCACGCCGATGCAGCCGACTTCCTCGTCGTACGACAGCGCGAAGTGCAGCGGCTTCGCTGACGCCGCGGCGAACGAACTCGGGCACGAACGCGAGACCGCATGCGGAGAAGCTCTTCATGTCGGTCACGCCGCGTCCGTAGAGCCGGCCGTCGCGCGCGGTGACGATGAACGGATCCGACGTCCCAGGGCTGGTCGTCCACCGGCACGACGTCGGTGTGGCCCGAAAGCACGATGCCGCCTGTCGTCGCGTTGCCGTCGCACGGCGGCGAGCGTCGCGAAGAGATTCGCCTTGCGACGGTCGTCGTCGAAGGTGAGCGTCGACGGCGAAGCCGTGTCCTTCGAGGTAGTCGCGTACCCAGTCGATGAGCGCGAGGTTGGAATCGCGGCTCGTCGTGTCGTAGCCGACCAGCGTGCGGATGAGATCGAGCGAGCGAGATGCGCGCGGGAGGTGACTTGGGCGAGGTTTCCGGGTGCGTTCATGACGGACCTCCAAGCCTTAAAAGAGGAGCATAGCACCGACCGCCGCAGCCAACGTAATCGGCGATGAGTCCCGCGGTCCCGTATGATGGAATGCGTATGTCGCACGAGGAGGAATGCACGATGTTGCCGTTGCGGTCGTGCTGCATCGCGTGGTGGCTGCTGGCGTCGGCCGTGCACGCGCAACACGCTGCCGATCGATCGCATCAAGCTGCCGCCCGGCTTCGTCATCGAGGTCGCGGCGATGGTGCCGAGTGCGCGCGCGATGACGTTCGGCCGCGACGGCACGCTGTTCGTCGGAAGCCGCGAAGGCAGCGTTTACGCAGTCACGCTTCCGGCGCCGGGCACGCAGGGGCGACGCGAAGGTGCGCGTGATCGCATCCGGCCTGCGCCAGCCCGTCGGCGTCGCGTATCGCAACGGGTCGCTCTACGTCTCCGCGGTGAGCCGCATCCTGCGTTTCGACGACGTCGAGCGCAACGTCGATGCGCCGCGCGGCCCGTGGTCGTCACCGATGCGTACCCCACGCGACGGTCACGCACGGCTGGAAGTTCATCGCCTTCGGTCCCGACGGCAAGCTGTACGTCCCGGTCGGTGCGCCGTGCAACATCTGCGAGCCCGATCCTGCGAAGTACGCGATCATCACGCGCATCGAACCCCGACGGCAGTGGCCCGAGGTCGTCGCGCGCGGCGTGCGCAACACCGTCGGCTTCGACTGGCATCCGCAGACGCACGAGCTCTGGTTCACCGACAACGGCCGCGACTTGCTTGGCGACGACGTCCCGCCCGACGAGCTCAATCACGTGACGCAGGCCGGCTCAGCACTTCGGTTACCCGTATTGCCACGGCGGCACGATCGCCGATCCCGAGTTCGGCGCGAAGCACAAGTGCAGCGAGTTCGTGCCGCCCGTGCAGCGGCTCGGTCCGCACGTCGCCGCGCTCGGCATGAGGTTCTACACGGGAACGCAATTCCCGCCTGCCTACCGCAACCAGGTGTTCATCGCGGAGCACGGCTCGTGGAACCGCAGCGAGAAGATCGGCTATCGCGTGACGGTCGTCACGCTCGACGCGAACGGCAAGGCGACCGGCTACGAGCCGTTCGCACAAGGCTGGCTGCAGGGCCAGCAAGCGTGGGGACGGCCCGCGGACGTGCTCGTCGCTCCCGACGGTGCGCTTCTCGTGAGCGACGACACCGCGGGCGCGATCTACCGGATCAGCTTCAGGCGGTGAAACGGCCTCGCACCACACGGCGCGATGGCGCCGCTGGTGGAGGCCGTGTACATCAGCGTTGCATCAAACCCGCGGCTCGCCGTTGTCGTTGACGAGGATCGTCGGTCCCGGAGGTGTCGTGACCTGGATGCGATGCTCGTGCCCGCGGAAGTTGTACGTCACGTCGTAGTAATCCGGACGCGAGCTGCCCTGCGTATACGCGCAGCGTTGCACGTCCTGCGTGCCGCCGCCGCCGTACTGGCTTCCGACGTTGGCGCCGACCGCGCCACCCGCGAGCGCGCCGACGCCCGTCGCTACGTCGCGGCCCCGCCCGCTGCCGACCTGATGGCCGAGGACGCCGCCGATCACCGCGCCCGCGATCGCGCCGGGAATCGCGTTGTTCGAAGGCCCGGTGGCTTGCTGCTCGACCCAGCACCGCTGCTCGGGCGGTCCCACGACGGCGCGCACCGACGTCACGGGCGCCTCGAACAGATGCTCGTTGTTGCGCCGGCGATAGTCGTACGAGTCGTACGCCGCACGCGGCGGCGGCTCGTTATACGTCGGCGCCGAGCCGTAGTTCGGGCCTTCGATGGGACGCACCGACGAAATGCGGTCATTGAGCCCCATGGCCGCGAGGTTCGCGTAGCTGCCGGGGCGCAGGGTCACGCACTGGCCCTCGAAGCGCGCATCCTGGCACGCCTGCCACCATCCGCCGCGCACGATCACGGACGATGCACGATCGTTGAAGTCCGCGCGGTCGAAGTTGCCCATCTGGCGATCGACGGTGATCGATCGCCCCTGAAAGCCTTCGTGCTCGAAGAACGTGACCTGCGCGGATGCGGTCGCTGCACAGGCAACGGCGCCGGCCACGGCGAGTGTCTTGAAAAACGGTTTCATGCAAGCCTCCTTCGTTGAACGTTGCGACATCTAGCGTCGCATCGGCACTGCTTCATGGACAACGCGCCGTTCGATGTTGTCGTTGTCGGAAGCCCCCGCGGCATGGCGTAGGACGCCTTGCAATGTCGCCGTTCGGAAACGGGTCCGAAATAAAAACGGCGCCCGAAGGCGCCGTTTTGCGCAAGCGATGCGATCAGTACGGCACCGGGACGACGGGCGCCGGATAGTACGAGTACGGTTGCGTGTACACGACAGGCGGCGCGACGTAGACGGGCCGCGGCACGTACGCGCGGTACGGCGCGTAGTACGGGCGGTAGGCGACGGGCGCGGGGCGGTAGTAATGCGGACGGTAGTACGGGCGGTACGGCGCGCCGTAGTAGCCGGGCTGGCCCGCGCTGACGGCGAATCCGGGGGCGCCGACGGATACGCTCCATGCGACGTTTCCGCCTGCCGAGGCGGCGGCCGGGAACATCGCGGCAGCGCCGACGGCGGCGGTGCCCAGGGCGGCGACGAGCATCTTGGTGCGGTTCATGTTTCTCTCCTTGCTATGAGCGGCCCTTCGTGTGGGCCTTCGCAATCAACAACGTGACAATGAGACCGCCCGTTGACGCGCGGGTTGCGGGAACAGGGCGTTGTTACAAATGGAAACCATTGCGCTATCCTTCGCAGCGCCACCCCCTGGGAGACCTTGCGCATGCGTTCAATCCGTTGGCTTGCCACCGTCGTCGCCGCGACGTTCGTGGGTCCGCTCATCGCCGCGAACCTGACGATCGGCCTCGGCACCGACGTCACCGCGCTCGATCCGCACTATCACAACCTCACGCCGAACAACAACGTCGCCAGTCACGTCTACGGCTATCTCGTCGAGCGCAACGAGAAGTCGCAGATGATTCCCGGGCTCGCCACGGAGTGGAAAGCGATCGATCCGACCACGTGGGAGTTCAAGCTGCGCAAGGGTGTGAAGTTCCACGACGGCAGCGAGTTCACGGCCGCGGACGTCGTCGCGTCCATCGACCGCGTGCCGAAGGTCGCGAACAGCCCGTCGCCGTTCACGGCGTACACGAAGCAGATCACGAAGATCGACGTGGTGGACCCGTACACGATCCGCTTCAAGACGGCGCAGCCCTACCCGCTCATGCCGTCGGACATGACGCAGGTGGCGATCATCAACAAGCAGTTCGCCAGCGCGACGACGGACGACTTCAATTCGGGCAAGGCTGCCGTCGGCACGGGTCCGTACAAGCTCGTCAAGTTCACGAAGGGCGACCGCATCGAGCTCGCGCGCAACGACGCCTACTGGGGCGGGAAGACGCCGTGGGACAAGGTGACGCTGCGCATCGTCACGCAGGACGCCGCGCGCGTTGCCTCGCTGCTCGCCGGCGACGTCCAGGTCATCGAGAACGTGCCGACGTCCGACGTCGCGAAGCTGAAGCAGGACAAGAAGCTTTCGATCTTCCGCCAGACGTCGGACCGCCTGATGTACGTGCACCTCGACAGCGACCGCAACGTCACGCCCACCGTGACGGCCAAGGACGGCAAGCCGCTCGACAAGAATCCGCTGAAGGATGCGCGCGTGCGCAAGGCGCTGTCGAAGATGATCAACCGGCCGGCCATCGTCGAGCGCGTCATGGAGAACGAGGCCATTCCCGCCGGCCAGCTCGTTCCCGACTTCCTGTTCGGTGCGACGAAGAACCTCAAGGTCGAGGCGTACGACCCGGAAGGCGCGAAGAAGCTCCTTGCGGAAGCCGGCTATCCCGACGGCTTCAAGGTGACGCTGCACGCCACCAACAATCGCTACGTCAACGATTCGAGAATCGCCCAGGCGATCGCGCAGATGTGGACGCGTGCGGGCGTTCCCACGGAAGTCGTCGCGATGCCTTCGGCGACGTTCTTCCCGCAGGCGACGGATTTGAAGTTCAGCACGATGCTCGTCGGATGGAGCACGGGCACGGGCGAATCGTCGTCGTCGCTCAAGGCGCTCCTGATGACGTTCAACCGGGACAAGGGGTTCGGCACCGCGAATCGTGGCCGCTACTCCAACACGAAGGTGGACGCGCTGACCGAGGACGCGATGATGACCGTGGACGACGTCAAGCGCGAGGCCTACCTGCAGCGCGCCGCGGAGCTCGCGATCGGCGACACGGGGCTCATTCCGCTCCACTTCCAGATCAGCCTGTGGGCGACGCGCGACGGCATCACCTACGCGCCGCGCGTGGACGAGCAGACGCTCGCGCACAAGTTCCTGCCGGGCAAGGAAGCAATGGGTGCGGCGCCATCGAAACCGAAGACGTGAACGCGCCAGGCATCCCTGCAACGCACTTCATCGGCAACGCGTGGCGCGCGCCGGCGGGCGGCGACGTGCTGCCGATGATCGATCCGTCCGACGGCACGCAGTTCGCAACGATCGCCCGCGGCACCGCGCAAGACGTCGACGCGGCGGTGATCGCCGCGCAATCGGCGCGCGAAGGCGCGTGGGGGCACCTGTCGCCGGCCGAGCGCGGGCGTGCCCTGATGGCCATCGCCAACGCGATCCTCGCGAATGCCGACGTGCTCGCCGCCGTCGAGGCGCGCGACTGCGGCAAGCCGACGAAGCAGGCGCGTGCCGACGTCGCGGCGTGCGCGCGCTACTTCGAGTTCTACGCGGGCGCATGCGACAAGCTGCACGGCGACACGATTCCGTATCCCGAGGGCTACACGGTGCTGACGTGGCGCGAGCCGCACGGCGTCACCGGACACATCATCCCGTGGAACTATCCGCTGCAGATCTTCGGCCGCTCGGTGGGCGGCGCGCTCGCCGCGGGCAATGCGTGCGTGGTCAAGCCCGCCGAGGACGCATGCCTGTCGCTCCTCGAGGTTGCGCGCCTTGCAGCCGACGCCGGCTTGCCTGCGGGTGCGCTCAACATCGTCACGGGGCTCGGGCGCGAGGCAGGCACTGCGCTGGCCGCGCATCCCGGAATCGCGCATCTCTCGTTCACGGGGTCGCCTGCCACGGGTACGCAGGTGGCGGCGTTGGCGGCCCAGCGTCACTGCCCGGTCACGCTCGAGCTTGGCGGCAAGTCCCCGCAGATCGTGTTCGACGATGCCGACCTCGAGGCCGCGCTGCCGGCGCTCGTCAACGCGATCGTGCAGAACGCCGGGCAGACGTGCTCGGCCGGCAGCCGCCTGCTCGTGCAGCGCAATCGTTACGAAGAAGTGCTTCGCCGGTTGGGCGAGCGCTTCGCCGCACTGAAGGCGGGGCCGGCGCTCGCCGACCTCGACTGCGGACCGCTGATCCGCGAGTCGCAGCTTGCGCGCGTTCGCGATTTCCTCGATCACGCGCGCCGCGACGGCATCGCTACCGTCGCGCAAGGCAGCGTTGCAAGCGACGCTCCGGCCGGCGGCTACTACATCGCGCCCACGCTCCTGCGCGACGTGCCGCTCGATCACCGGCTCGCCTGCGACGAGGTGTTCGGCCCGGTGCTGTCCGCGATGCCGTTCGAAGACGAGGCCGATGCGATCCGCCTCGCCAACGCCACGGACTTCGGGCTCGTCGCCGGCGTGTGGACGCAGGACGGCGGACGGCAGTTGCGCATGGCCCGCGCGGTGCAGAGCGGCCAGGTGTTCATCAACAACTACGGCGCGGGAGGCGGCGTCGAGCTGCCCTTCGGCGGCGTCAAGCATTCGGGCTACGGACGCGAGAAAGGCTTCGAGGCGCTGCACGGATTCACGACGCTGAAGACCGTCGTGCTTCGCCACGGGTGAGCGACATGAGATTGCGAGACAAGATTGCCATCGTCACAGGTGCGGCGTCCGGCTTCGGCAAAGGGATCGCCCAGCGGTTCGCGAGCGAAGGCGCACGCGTCGTGGTCAGCGACGTCGACGCTGACAATGGCGAGCGCACGGCGCGCGAGATCGTCGGCACGGGCGGCGATGCGCGCTTCGTGCAGGCCGACGTGTCCAACGATGCCGACGTCAAGCGGATGGTCGAGTTCGCCATCGCGCAATACGGCGGCCTCGACGTCGTCGTCAACAACGCGGGCACCACGCATCGCAACCAGCCGATGCTCGACGTGAGCGAGGAGCAGTTCGACCGCATCTACGCGGTCAACGTGAAGAGCCTCTTCCTCACCGCGCGGCACGCCGTCCCGCACATGCGCGCGAAGCGCAGCGGCGTCTTCATCACGATCGCGTCGACCGCGGGCGTGCGGCCGCGTCCGGGGCTCACCTGGTACAACGGCAGCAAGGGTGCCGCGATCGTCACGTCGCGCTCGATGGCGGCGGAGCTCGCGAAGGACAACATTCGCGTCAACGTGATCAACCCCGTCGCAGGCGAGACCGGCATGCTCGCGCAGTTCATGGGTGAGGACACGCCGGAGCGGCGCGCCCAGTTCGTGGCTTCGATTCCACTCGGTCGCCTGTCGCAGCCATCCGACATCGCGACGGCCGCCGTCTTCCTCGCGTCCGACGAGGCGTCGTTCATCACCGGCGCGTGCCTCGAGGTCGACGGCGGGCGCTGCGTCTGAGCTAGCGCGCCGCGGTGAGCGGCACCTCGACGTCGTAGTAGTCGTCCACGCGTGACAGCCGCAGGTCCGGGGCGAGCACGCGAAGCAGCCGCAGCATCGGCGTGTTGTCCACGAGCACCATGCCGCGGAACGTGTCGACGCCGCGCGCAAGCGCGGCGCTGGCGAGCCGGGCGAGCAGGGTGCGTCCGACGCCCACGCCCTGGAATGCGTCGACCACCAGCAGGGCGAGGTCCGCGACGTGCGGGCGCGCCCGGTCGCGCACGAACCGCGCGACGCCGACCCCGCGAGCGCCGGTCGCGTCCCGGATCGAAGCCCCGACTCCAAAGCGATCGACGCCGTCGAGGATCCGTCAGCGCGTCGAGCTCGGCGTCCGAAAGCCGGTACCGGACGGTGAAGAAGCGCCGGTAGCTGGTCAAGGGGCTCAGCTCGGCAACGGCCCGCTCGATCAGCGGGCGCGACGCCCGCGTGATCGGACCGAATTGCAGCGAGCGCCCGTCGGCGAGGCTGTAGGGAGCATCGATGCGAAGCGTTGGAATCGTCGCCATCACGTCGCCTTGCTAAGAAATTATAAACATAATATTATGGTGATAATGGCACGTTACGCAACGGACCACAAGGGCGAGACCCGCCGGCGGATCCTCGAGGCCGCCGACGAGCTTCTCAAGACGAAGGGCCTCGCGTCGGCGTCCGTCGCCGACGTCATGGGCCGCGCCGGGCTCACGGTGGGTGGCTTCTACGCCCACTTTCCGTCGAAGGAAGCGCTTGCGCAGGAGGCGCTGCTCTTCGGCCTCACGCGCAGCGTGGAGCGCATGCTGGCAGCCCTCGACCGGATTGCCGACCCCAAGGCCCGCGTGCGTGCGCTGATCGCCGAATACCTCCGCCAGGTCGAGGACCCCGACCTCGCCCACGCGTGCCCCATGACGCTGCTGCTGCCGGAGGTTGCCCGCGCCGACCGCGAGGCGCGCAACGCATTTGGTGCTCGTACCGGGGCGCTGCTCGACCGCATCGCGGAGCGTTTTCCGCAGATGGAGGGCACGACCCCGCGCGAAGCCGCGCTCTTCGTCTACACGAGTTGCGCCGGTGCCGTTGCCGTCGCCCGTGCGGTCGCCTCGGCGGACGCGCGTCGCCGGATCCTCGAGACGACCGAGCGCATGCTCGTTCGCGCGCTCGGCCTCGTATGAAATAATCGTTGCGACCGCGAACGGCTGCCTTGCCTTCGCAGAATGGACGATTCCCGATGCTCGACCGCGCATTGCAAGCGGAGCTGGCGGCGATCCTGCCGCCGGCGGCGCTCCTGCTGACGCCGGAGGAGACGAAGCCGTACGAATGCGACGGCCTCACGCTCTTTCGCGCGCAGCCTGCTGCCGTCGTGCTTCCGGAGAACGAGGCGCAGGTCGTCTCGATACTGAAGGCGTGCCACGCGGCGCGCGTCCCGGTCGTCGCGCGCGGCGCCGGCACGAGCCTGTCCGGCGGCGCGCTGCCCGACCCGTCGGGCGTGGTGCTCTCGCTCGCCAAGTTCAAGCGCATCCTCGCCATCGATGCGGTCGCACGTACGGCCGTCGTGCAGCCGGGCGTGCGCAATCTCGCGATCTCCGAGGCGGCGGCGCCGTACGGGCTCTACTACGCGCCCGACCCTTCGTCGCAGATCGCGTGCTCGATCGGCGGCAACGTCGCCGAGAACGCGGGCGGCGTCCATTGCCTCAAGTACGGCCTCACCGTTCACAACGTGCGCCGCGTGCGCGGCGTGCTCATCACCGGCGACGTCGTCGAATTCGGGGGCGAGTCGCTCGACAGCCCCGGCTACGATCTCCTTGCGCTCATCAACGGCAGCGAGGGCCTGCTCGCCGTGATCACCGAGATCACGGTCAAGCTCCTGCCCAAGCCGCAGCTCGCGCAAGTGGCGCTCGCCGCGTTCGACGACGTCGAGAAGGCCGGCGCGGCAGTCGGCGCGATCATCGCCGCCGGCATCATCCCGGCCGGCCTCGAGATGATGGACAAGCCCGCCACGCGCGCGGTCGAGCAGTTCGTGCACGCGAACTATCCGCTCGACGCCGCGGCCGTTCTCCTCGTCGAGTCGGACGGCACGAACGAGGAAGTCGCCGCCGAGATGGCGGACATCCGCCGCATCCTCATGCGAGGCAGGCGCAACCGAGGTGCGCGTGTCGCGCGACGAGGCGCAACGGCTCCTGTTCTGGTCGGGACGAAAGGCCGCGTTTCCCGCGGTGGGCCGCATCTCGCCCGACTACTACTGCATCGACGGCACCATCCCGCGCAAGGCGCTGCCGCGCGTCCTGCGCTCGATCGCCGAGTGGTCGAAGGAGTTCGGCCTCGAGTGCGCGAACGTCTTCCACGCGGGGGACGGCAACCTGCACCCGCTCATCCTGTACGACGCCAACCGCGAGGGCGAGATCGCGAGGACGGTCGCGTTCGGCGACCGCATCCTCGAGCTGTGCATCGCGGTCGGCGGAACGGTGACCGGCGAGCACGGGGTCGGCGTCGAGAAGCTCAACGCGATGTGCATCCAGTTCGGCGCGGCCGAGCTCACGCGCTTCCACGGCATCAAGGAAGCGTTCGACCTGCATCGCCTGCTCAACCCCGGCAAGGCGGTGCCCACGCTGCATCGCTGCGCCGAGATGGGCCGCATGCACGTGCACGGCGGCCAGGTGCCGCACTCCGATCTTCCCCGATTCTAGGACGCACGAATCATGAACGCACGCGACCCCCTGCGCGCCCGCGCGAACGACGCCGACATCGCGGCAGTCGTGGACGCGCTCGTGCGCGACTTCGGCGCACGCGCGAAGACCGCGCTCGCCATCCGCGAGCAGCACGGTCACGGCGAAGCAATGCCGGAAACGGCGCTGCCCGACGTCGTCGTGTATGCGCACACCAGCGAGGAAGTCGCCGCCATCGTGCGGCTCTGTCATTCCGCGCGCGTGCCGATCATCGCGTTCGGCGTCGGCACGTCGCTCGAGGGACATGTCGCGGCGCTGTACGGCGGGGTGTGCATCGACCTGTCCGAGATGAATCGCGTGCTCGCCGTCAACGGCGACGACCTCGACTGCCGCGTGCAGGCGGGCGTGACGCGCGAGCAGCTCAACGCCGAGCTCAAGGGCACGGGCCTGTTCTTTCCGATCGATCCCGGCGCCAACGCGACCATCGGCGGCATGGCGGCGACGCGCGCGTCGGGCACCAATGCAGTCCGCTACGGGACGATGCGCGAGAACGTGCTCGGCCTCACCGTGGTCACGTCCGACGGCCGCATCGTTCACACCGGCGGCCGTGCGCGCAAGTCCGCGGCGGGTTACGACCTCACGCATCTCTTCGTCGGGTCGGAAGGCACGCTCGGGGTCATCACCGAGATCCAGCTCCGGCTGTACGGCATTCCGGAGGCCATCTCCGCCGCGGTGTGCCAGTACCCCGACCTCAAGTCGGCGGTGAGCACGGTGATCCAGGCGATGCAGATGGGCATCCCCGTCGCGCGCATCGAGATCCTCGATGCGCTGCAGATGCAGGCGTGCATCCAGTATTCGAAACTCGAAGGGTACGAGGTCAAGCCGACGCTGCTGTTCGAGTTCCACGGCACCGGGAACGGCGTTCGCGAGCAGGCCGAGCTCATGCAGCAGATCTCCGACGATCACGGCGGCAGCGCGTTCCAGTGGGCGACCAAGCCCGAGGATCGCACGCGTCTTTGGAAGGCGCGCCACAACGCCTACTACGCGGCGCTCGCGCTCTCGCCGGGCAAGCAGGCGTACTCGACCGACGCGTGCGTTCCCATCTCGCGCCTCGCCGATTGCCTGCTGGAGACCCGCGAAGACCTCGATCGCGAAGGTGTGATTGCGCCCATCGTCGGACACGTCGGCGACGGCAACTTCCACGTCCTCGTGCTGTTCGATCCGGCGAGCGCCGGACGAGCGCGCGAAGGCCGACGAGATCGCCAAGCGCGTGAGCATGCGCGCGATCGCAATGGGCGGCACGTGCACCGGCGAGCACGGCGTCGGCATCCACAAGCTCGAAGCGCTGGTGGCGGAGCACGGCGAGGCGGTCGAGTTGATGAAGCTGATCAAGAGGGCCTTCGACCCGCTCGACATCATGAATCCCGGCAAGACCGTTCCCCTCTGAACAAGGCTCGCGATGTACGTGCTCTTCATCGGCAACAAGAACTACTCGTCGTGGTCGCTGCGCGGCTGGCTCGCGGCGAGGCTGTCGGGCGCCCCGTTTCGCGAGGTGAAGATCCAGCTGCAGGGGACCTACAACCCGGACAACCGCTCGTTCTCCCCGACGGCGCTCGTGCCGGCGCTGCACCACGGCGACGTGCAGGTCTGGGATTCGCTGGCGATCAGCGAATACCTGGCGGAGCGCCATCGCGGCATGTGGCCGGAGAACCCGGCCACGCGCGCGTGGGCACGCTCCATCGTGTGCGAGATGCATTCGGGATTCGGCGCCTTGCGCAACGAGATGGCGATGTGCATCCGCGAGCACGTCGACGTGCGCCCGTGGTCGGACGCGCTGGCCGCGAACATCGCGCGCGTCACCGAGATCTGGACCGACACGCGCCGCCGCTTCGGCAGGGCGGGGCCGTATCTCATGGGCGAGTTCTCGCTGGCCGATGTGTTCTACGCGCCCGTCGCCTTCCGCTTCCAGACGTACGACGTGGAGCCGGTCGGGTCGGCGGGAGAGTACCTGCGTTCCTTGCTCGAGCACCCGTTCCTGCGCGAGTGGGAGCGCGATGCGCTCGCCGAGAAGGAGATCATCGACGCCGACGAGCCGCGCCTCCTGTACCGCGACAAGATCGCTGCCGCATAGCGTGCACCGGCCCTGATGCCCGACACCGCGATCGAATTGCTATCGGCACGCATTCGCGCGGCAGCCTCGGAAGGTGCGCGCCTTCGCATTCGCGGCGGCGGCACCAAGGACTTCTACGGCGGCCCGCTCGAAGGCGACGTGCTCGACACGCAGGTGTATGCGGGCATCGTCGACTACGAGCCGAACGAGCTCGTGATCACGGCGCGAGCGGGCACGTCGCTGTCCGCGATCGAAAGCGCGATGCGCGCGCGCGGGCAGATGCTCGCGTTCGAGCCGCCGCGCTTCGCTTCCGGCGGCACGCTGGGTGGTGCGATCGCTTCCGGGCTGTCGGGACCGCGGCGTCCGTATGCCGGCGCGGTTCGCGATCTGGTGCTCGGCATCAAGGTGCTGGATGGCGCGGGCGAGCACCTCTCCTTCGGCGGCCAGGTGATGAAGAACGTCGCCGGATTCGACGTGTCGCGCCTGATGGCGGGCGCGCTCGGCACGCTGGGCGTCATCACCGAGGTCTCGCTCAAATGCGTCCCCGTGCCACGGGTCGAGGCCACGGTCGCCTTCGAATGCTCCGCCGACGAGTCGATGCACCGTGCCAACGAGTGGGGCGGGCAGCCGCTGCCGATATCGGGCACGTGCTTTCACGCCGGACGCCTCATGGTGCGGCTGTCGGGCGCGCAACCCGCCGTGCAGGCCGCGATCGCAAAGCTCGGGGGCGACGTGCAACCCGACGCCGAGTCGTTCTGGGCGAGCGTGCGCGACCACACGCACCCTTTCTTCGTCGACGCCGCCATCGGGCGATCTCCGGTCTGGAGGTTGTCCGTGCGCTCGACCGCGCCGTATACCGACCTCGGCGGCGAGCAGCTGATCGAGTGGGGCGGCGCGCTGCGGTGGCTCGCAGCCAACGACCGCGTCGATCCGGGCCGCTTGCGCGTATGGGCGGCTTCGCAGGGCGGCCACGCGACCCTCTTCCGCGCGGACGACAAGATGGTCGACGTGTTCCACCCGCTCGATCCGGCGCTCGGGGCGATCCACCGCAAGCTGAAAGCGGTGTTCGACCCCCACGGCGTGTTCAATTACGGACGGTTCGTGCAATAGTGGCTGCCTGAACGCCTGATGCAGACGAACCTCGCTCCCGAATACCGCGATACGCACGACGGCCGCGAGGCCGACGCGATCCTGCGCTCGTGCGTGCATTGCGGGTTCTGCACCGCGACGTGCCCGACGTACCAGCTGCTGGGCGACGAGCTCGACGGACCGCGCGGACGGATCTATCTCATCAAGCAGGTGCTCGAAGGCGATGAAGTCACCGCCAAGACGCAGCTGCACCTCGACCGCTGCCTGACCTGCCGCAATTGCGAGACGACGTGCCCCTCCGGCGTGCAGTACGGGCGGCTGATCGACATCGGCAGGCGCCTCGTCGAGGCGAAAGTCGGCAGGACACCCACCGAGGCGGCGCAGCGCTACGTGCTGCGCAAGACGCTGCTGTCGCGGTCGCTGTTCGGTAGCGCGCTCACGATGGGCCGGTGGGTCAAGGGGTTGCTGCCGCGCGAGCTTGGCGATCACATCCCAACGGCCGAGAAAGGCGGCGAGTGGCCGGCGGCGCGCCACCAGCGCAAGATGCTGATCATGGAAGGCTGCGTGCAGCCTTCGCTCAAGCCGAACATCGACGCCGCGTGCGCGCGCGTGCTCGACCGCATCGGCATCTCGCCGATTCGTGTCCAGGGCGGAGGCTGCTGCGGCCAGCTGTCGCATCATCTCGTGGCCGACGACGAGGCGCGCGACATCGTTCGCCGCAACATCGACGCGTGGTGGCCGCTCGTGCACCGGGGTCTCGAGGCGATCGTCGTCACCGCGTCCGGATGCGGCGTGATGGTCAAGGAATACGGCCACTTCCTCGCGCACGACGCGGCGTACGCCGCCAAGGCCAAGAAGATCGCCGACCTTGCGCGGGATCCCATCGAGATCATCATGCCCGAGTGGAAGAAGCTCGCGCCGATGATCGCGATGGACCAGGGGGCGCAACGCATCTCGTTCCATTCGCCGTGCACGCTGCAGCACGGCATGCGCATTCGCGGCCAGGTCGAGGAGATCCTGCTCGCCATCGGCCATTCGCTGCTGCCGGTCGCCGACACGCACACGTGCTGCGGCTCGGCAGGCACGTATTCGGTGCTGCAGCCGGTGCTGTCCGGACAGCTCAAGGCGAACAAGCTCCGGGCGCTGCAGGCGCCGCGGCCGGACGTGATCGTGACTGCCAACATCGGCTGCCTGACGCATCTCGAGTCCGGCGCACAGATACCCGTGCGGCACTGGATCGAGCTCCTCGACGAGCGGATGTTCGGGCGAACGCTAGGCATGGAACGCGAAGCACGATGAGCGAGGCTCGCGAGCACACGCGTGCGGACTACCGCCACTTCCTCTCGATCGCCACGCGCTGGATGGACAACGACACGTACGGCCACGTCAACAACGTGACGTACTACTCCTACTTCGACACGGTGGTGAACGAGCACCTCGTCAACGCGGGCGGGCTCGACATCCGCGAGGGCGACGTCGTCGGGTTCGTGGTCGAGACGTCGTGCCGCTACTTCCGCCCGATCAGCTTTCCCGAGACGATCGACGCGGGCATGCGCGTGACGAGGCTCGGCCGCTCGTCCGTGACGTACGAGATCGCGCTCTTCCGCACGGGCGATGCACACCCGGCTGCGGCCGGGCGCTTCGTGCACGTGTGGGTCGATCGCAAGAGCGTGACTCCGGCGGAACTGCCCGCGCGCATTCGCGAAGCGCTGCAGCCGCTCGTCGTCGCATGATTCGTTGCGAGCGCATGTCGCCCGCCACCGTGCCGCACGCCCGCGCGTTGCTCGGTGCGTTCCTGCACGAGGACGCGCACTACCGGGCGTCGGCGGGTGCGTATGGGGACGGCGGCGGCGAGGCGCTCGATCGCGCGCTCGCCCTGTTCCTCGCGCGCCCCGCGATCGGCTTCGTGTGGCTTGCGTATGCGGACGAGAATGCGGTCGGCGCGTGCGTGGTGTGCCGCGCAATCTCGACCTCGCGCGGCACCGTCGTGGCGAAGCTCGACGACGTCACCATCGATCCGGACTGGCAGCGCAAGGGGGTAGGCGGCGCGATGCTCTCGCAGCTTCGCGATCACCTGCGCGTGGAAGGCATGACGCGCATCGATTGCGGCTGCCATCGCGACAACGAAGGCGCGTGGCGCTTCTACCAGCGGCTCGGATTCGTCCCGTTGAACGAAGAGCGGCTCGCGCTGCTCATCGCATGACGAGGCGCATCGTCCTCGTTGCGGCAGCCGGCGGCGGCACGCGCTTCGGCGGCGCGATGCCCAAGCAGTACGCGATGCTCGACGGCCAGCCGGTCATCCTGCGCACGCTCGCCCGGCTGCGCGCGATGCAACCGGATGCGCTGTACGTGGCACTCGCGCCAGGCGACCGCGAGTACGAGTCCCTCGCGCAACGTCCCGTGGACGTGCAGATGCTCCGCTGCGGCGGCGAGACGCGCGCGCAAACCGTTGCCCGCGCACTCGATGCGCTTGCTTCGCAATGCGACGATGACGACTGGATCGCGGTGCACGACGCTGCACGCCCGTGCGTCCCCGCCGATGCGCTCGCGCGTCTCGTCGAGCATCTGCAAAGCGACGCGGTCGGCGGGCTTCTCGCGGTCCCTGTCGCGGACACCTTGAAGCGCGGCGAGTCGTTCGCGGACGCGCCGCACGTCGAGGCGACGGTCGCGCGCGCGGGCCTGTGGCTCGCGCAAACGCCCCAGATGTTCCGCGTGGGCGTGCTGCGCCGGGCGCTGGAGCGCGAGGGTGCGATGCAATGCACCGACGAATCGCAGGCCGTCGAAGCGCTCGGGCTCGCGCCGCGTCTCGTGCGCGGCAGCGCCGCCAACATCAAGATCACGTTTGCCGAGGACCTCGCGCTGGCATCGGCGATCCTGGCCTCGCAGGCGTCGCAGGGAGGTCGCGCATGAGGATCGGAATCGGCTACGACGTGCACGCGCTGGTCGCGGGGCGTCCGCTCGTCATCGGCGGCGTCACGGTGCCCCACTCGCGCGGCCTTGCCGGCCACTCCGACGCGGACGTGCTGCTGCATGCGATTTGCGACGCATTGCTCGGCGCGCTCGCGCTCGGCGACCTCGGGATGCATTTTCCCGACACCGATCCCCGGTGGAAGGGCGCCGACAGCCGCGCGCTGCTCCAGCACGTGATGTCGCTCGTGCGCGCGCGCGGCTACGCGGTGGCCAACCTCGATGCAACGGTGATTGCGCAGGCGCCCAAGCTCGCGCCGTTCATCCAGGCGATGCGCGACAACGTTGCCGCGGACGTGGGGTGCGACGCGTCGTGCGTGTCGATCAAGGCCACGACGACCGAGCGCCTTGGTTTTGCCGGCCGTGAGGAGGGCATTGCCGCGGAAGCGGTTGTCCTCGTCATGGCGGCGGCATCGAACCCGCAGCAATAGGCCGCAACGGCAGGCGCACGCGCGCGAGCAATCCGCCGCCGCTGCGCGCGACGAGGTCGAACGTGCCGCCGTGCGTGCGCGCGATGCGGTCGACGATGGCAAGGCCGAGTCCCGCGCCCGCCGCGCCGTCCGCGCGCGATCGCGACGGCGTCGAGCGGGTGAACGGCTGCTTCAGGCGCTCGATGTCCGCTGCCGCGATGCCCGGTCCGTGGTCGGCCACCTCGATGCAAGCCATGCGATCCGCCACCGACGTCGTCACCTCGACGGGCGGCGCTCCGTACGCGAGCGCGTTGTCGATGAGATTGGCCACGACCCGCGAAATCGCCGTCGGCGACACGACGAGCGGTGGAACGTTGCCTGCCGTGAACGTGACGTTGCGCCCCGCGTTGAGATAACGCTCGGCCGCGGCCGCGACGACGGCATTGAGGTCCACCGTTTCCTTGCCGCTGCCTTCCGCGCTTCTCGCGAAGTCGAGGAACTGGCCGATGATGCGGTCCATCTCCTCGATGTCGGCGACCAGGCCCTCGCGCATGCCGTCGTCGGGCGCCGTCATCTCGATCCCCAGGCGCAGCCGAGCAAGCGGCGTGCGCAGGTCGTGCGACACGCCTGCCAGGAGCAGCGCGCGGTCCTCCTCGATGCGGTGCAGGTTCGCCGCCATCGTGTTGAATCCGCGGTTGACGGCGGCGATCTCGGAGGGGCCCGTTTCCGGGAGCGGGGGCGCCGACTCTCCGCGTCCCACGCGTCCGACCGCTGCCGTGAGCTGTCGCAGCGGGCGAGCGAGGTAGCGCGCGAAGCCGTACGCAGCGGACAGAAGCAGCGCCAGCACGACCAGGAGCCAGACCAGCGCGCGCGGGGACGCGTCGTCGGCGGGCGAGTTGCGCGGCACCGGCACGCCGATCCAGTACGGCGTGTCGCCTGCGACGACGCGCACGAAGAGCATCGAAAGCCGCGGCGCGAAACGGATATCCGTCTCCGGGCCGAGCTGCTCGCGCAATCGCTCGGCGAGATCGCGCATGAGCGGCCCGCCGGGCGGCTGTCCCCGCACCGGACGATCGGTCTCGAGCTGGATGGTGACGCCGTACTCCCGCGAGAGCTCTTCCAGCGCTTCGCTGCGCTCGGGATCGTCGGCCGCGGCGAGCGCCGCCCGGATCGCCTGCAGCTGCAGCACCTTCGTCTCGGAGAGTTGCCGGTTGATGAGGCCGGTCCGCTCGACGCGGAACAGGATCACGCTCGCAAGCACCGCGAGCGCCACGACCGCAATCAGCAGCAGCGTCAGGCGCCCGAACAGCGAGCGCGGCAACACCGTCACGGGGCGTTGCCGCCGGGCGCCGCTTCGACCGTTTCGCCGGTTTCCGGCGAATCCGGCATGTAGACGTAACCGAATCCCCACACCGTCTGGATGTAGCGGGGATTGGCGGGGTCGGGCTCGACGAGCTTGCGCAGGCGCGACACCTGCACGTCGATGGCGCGGTCGAAGAGCTCGTGGTCGCGACCGCGTGCCAGCACCATGAGCTTCTCGCGGGCGAGCGGCTGGCGCGGATGCTGCGCGAACACGCGCAACAGCGAAAACTCGCCGCTCGTCAGGCTCACGCTGTTGCCTTCGAAGGAAAGCCTGCGCGCGGCGAGGTCGAGCGTATGGCGGCCGAACGGAATCGAGCCTTCTTCCGCCGGTGCGCCGGGCACGACGTACTCGCCATGGCGCCGCAGCACCGCCTGGATGCGCGCGACGAGCTCGCGCGGGTTGAACGGCTTGGCGAGGTAGTCGTCGGCGCCCATCTCGAGCCCGACGATGCGGTCGACGTCCTCGCCCTTGGCCGTGAGCATGATGATCGGAACGGTTTCGCCCGCCGCGCGCAGCCGGCGGCAGATGGCGAGGCCGTCCTCGCCGGGCAGCATGAGATCCAGCACCAGGAGCCTGGGCGGATCGCGCTGGAGCTTGCGGTCGAGGTCGCGCGCGTCGGCCAGGGCCGTGACCTGGAAGCCCTGCTCGCCCAGGTAGCGCGTGAGAAGATCGCGCAGGCGAACGTCGTCGTCGACGACGAGGATCTTGATGGGGCCGTTGCGTGCTGTCATGTCGTATTTAACGGTTGGGCAGGGTCCGCCTGCACGCCGCAACTGTAAGCGATTGTAACGACCGGGGCATGGCGCAACTTCCCGTTGCAAACACGGGTTCGCCCCGACGGAACGATGGACAACAATCCGATTCGAACGTTGCGAGTCCTTAGCGTCAGGATGGGCCCCCCGAGCCGAGGGCGTTGCCGCAACTTCGATTCATCCGTTTGAAAAGGAAACAGTGTATGAATTCCCGTATTCCCCGTTGGACCGGCATCATGGCGGCGGCGTTGCTCGCCTTCGGCACGAATGTCGCGATGGCGCAGCCCGGCGGACCGGGCCATCCCGGCCCTCATGGACGCGGCGGCTTCGAGATCGAGCACGTGCTCGCGGAGTTGAAGTCGCAGCTCAACCTCAACACGCAGCAGCAGGCCACGTGGGACGCCGCGGTGGCGCACGGCAAGACGGCACGCCAGAACGCACGTGCCGCCATGGAATCCGTGCACGCCGCGCTGACCGCGGAGCTCGCCAAGGCGGAGCCCAACTTCGCTGCGGTGGCCGCAACGGCCGACGCCGCGCAGGCGAACGCCCAGGCGGTGCGCAAGCAGGTCCGTGACGAGTGGCTGTCGCTGTATGCCACGTTCTCGCCGGCGCAGAAGGCCGTCGTGCGCGATGCCGTCAAGGCGCGCGTCGACCGCATGGACGCGTTCCGCGAGAAGATGAAGGAGCGGTTCCAGCAACGGCAGGGCACCAACGGCTGACCACCGCCGGCGTTTGGCAGTACAGGACTGCCGCCTTCGGGCGGCAGTTTTTTTCAGGCGCGCGTGAGGAGCCCGACTGCCGCCGCATGCAGGACGGCGGGCACCACGGGTTTGCCGAGCAGGGGCAATCCCGCGACGCGCGCGTCGCGCTCGGCAGCGGGACTCGTGTCGCCCGACACCAGCAGGGCCGGCACGACGATGCCAAGCTCGTCACGCAGGCGATGCACCACTTGCACGCCGTCGTTGCCGTCCGCCAGGCGCAAGTCCGCCACCACGAGGTCCGGATAGCGCTCCATGCGCCCGAGTGCATCGAGCACGTCGGGCAGGGCGCTGCCGCCCGCCACGCGCGCGCCCCAGGTCTCGAACAGCGCGCTCATCGCGTCGACGGCGTAAGGATCGTCGTCGACCACCGCGATGACCGCTCCCGTCATCGATGCGAGCGCACGGTCACCGCGCAATGCCGGCGCACGGCCGCGCTTGCCGGGCACCGGCGCCGCGGCCTGCGCAATCACGCGAAACCGCGACCCGCGGCCGACCCGCGACGCGACGTCCACGCGATGTTCGAGCAGGGTGCCGAGCCTGCGCACGATCGCAAGGCCGAGGCCGAGTCCCGCATGCGCGCGGCTCGTGTGGCGATCGCGGACCTGGTAGAACTCTTCGAAGATCCGCGACTGCAGGGCTTCCGGTATGCCGATGCCGGTGTCGACGACGTCGATGGCGACGCTTCCGCCGACGCGACGCGCGCCGACCAGCACGCCGCCGCGCTCGGTGTAGCGGATCGCGTTGGCGACGAGGTTGCGCACGATGCGCTCGAGCAGCGCCGGGTCGCTGCGCACCGCGAGCCGGGTATCGAAGATGCGCAGCGCGAGCCCCTTGTGATCGGCATGCGGCAGGAGCTCGCTCGTCACCTTCGCGAAGAGCGGCGCAAGCGACACGCGTGCGAGGGTCGGCGACAGCGCGCCCGCCTCGAGGCGCGACAGGTCGAGGAGCTGCTCGAACTGGGCTTCGAGCGCCCCGACCGCCCGCTGGATGCTCACGACGAGCGGCTGCCACGAGGCTTCCTTCGCGCGTGCCGCGAGTGCGGCGATGTAAAGACCCAGCGCGTGAAGCGGCTGGCGAAGATCGTGGCTCGCCGCCGCCAGGAGCTGGCTCTTGCTGTGATTGGCGGCTTCCGCGCTCGCGCGCGCCTCGTGCGCCGCGCGCGACTTGGCGCGCAGCTCCTCGATGAGGTCGAGGTTCTCGTAGCGCGTGGCGAGCGAGCGCGTCAGCACGTCGTTGAGCTGGTGGCCGAAGGCGAGCACGAAGGCGAGGACCACGCTCATCACGAGCGCGATGTACCAGTGGACCTCGTCGCCTTCGAGCGCGACGCGCACGATCAGCGGGATCAGCGCGGGAAGCACGAAGCCGTAGAACGCGGGCCGGTACACGGCGGTGAGATTGAGGCCGCCCAGCACGACGCTGAAGATGCACACGATGAGGAGCGACTGGTAGGCAGGGGAGGGAGGAAACATCACGATGGCGGCGAGGCCCCAGAGCCCGCCCGCGATCGCGGACCCGATCCACCAGTAGCGGCCCCATCGGCGCATCGCCTCGAGCCCCGGCTGCCGGTGGCGCCATGCCTGCGCGAGCGCGCCTCGCCACGCCTGGTTCGCGACGATCAGCGCGAGCCATCCCGCGAGGATCGCAGGCGACACGTGTCCCCAGAGCACGAAGGTCAGGAGCGCCGCGCCCAGGAGCATGGAGACGGTCGTGCGCTGCCAGCCTGCATACAGCTGCGCGACCTGGTCCGCGCGGGCACGTGCGCGAACGGCGCGCGGGATCATGGCGAGGGTCATGGCAACGCGGACTTCAGTTGCGAAGGCCGCGCTCGACGTGGATGCCGCGGCGCGCGAGCTCGACGATCACCTGCGAGCGCGAGTGCACGTTGAGCGCCTTGAGGATCGCGCTCACGTGCACCTTCACCGTGCCTTCGGACAGGCGCAGGTCGCGGCAGATGAGCTTGTTCGGCTTGCCCTGCGCGAGCAGCATCATGACCTCGCTTTGCCGCTGCGTGAGGCCGAGCACCTCGATGCTGACGCCGTCGATGTCGCGTGGCCGGTTGGGCGTGACGTCGCGCGTGACGTGCTGGCCGCCCGCGAGCACCGTGCGCACGGCGTCCAGCATCATCGCCGGGTCTGCCGTCTTGGCGATGAAGCCGCGCGCGCCGGCCGCCAGCGCCGCGCCGATCGTCGCGCGGTCGTGCGTCGCGGACAACACGACGATGGGCAGCCGCGGGCAGTTCCGCCGCAGCTCCGCCAGGAGATCGAGGCCGTGCGCGCCGGGCAGCGCAAGATCGAGCAGGACGAGCGCGCAGTCCGGATGACGGGCGAGGATCGCGAGCGTCTCGTCGCGATTGTGCGCGGACAGCACGTCGAGGTCGCAGCCGAGGCTCGGCAGCACCTCGCGCAACGCATGCACGATCAGCGGGTGGTCGTCGACGACGAGCAGCTTCATGGGCGTTCCCCTTGGCGCGACGGCGTGGTCGCGACCAGACTCTGGAACGCCGGTGCCGGCGCCGCTACTGTCACTAACGACAGTGCCCCCATGCTGCGCGTGCGTTTTCGTCCGATGGGTATGTATTCGGCATCGAAGCATGCGGTGAAGGGATTCACCGATGCGTTGCGCGTCGAAGTCGAGGAGCTCGACGAGGCGCCCGTGTCGATCACGCTGATCCAGCCGACCGCGGTGGACACGCCTTATCCGCAGCACGCGAAGAATTACATGGACCGCGAGCCCAAGTTGCCGACGCCGCAGATCGAGCCGGAAAAGGTGGCCGAGGCGATCCTCGGGGCCGCAGAGAAGGCGGAGCGCGACGTGCGCGTGGGCGCCATGTCCGTGATGAACACGATCGCCGCCAAGGTGATGCCGTCGGCGGCCGACAAGATGTCGGCCAAGCAGGCCGACCGCCAGCAGTACGACGAGCCGCCGCGCAATCCGGACGGGACGCTATGGCAGCCGGGTGGCGAAGGGAGGGTGCACGGCAGCGGCGGCCGCGAGCAGCGAAGCTGACGCGGCCTGATCAGCCCGACCGTCCGAACCCTTCCTTCTTGAGCTCCGCCTGCTCGGCGCGGAGCTTGCGAAGGCGGGTCTCGACGACCGAGGCCTGGTAGAAGTTGCCGTCGCCGGCCTTGGCGGCAAGCTCGAATTGCGTGATCGCGCCGGTCAGGTTGCCGGCCCACGCGTAGAACTCGCCCTGGTGCTGGTGCTCGAGCAGGCGCATGTTCTGGTCGGCGTAGGCGCGCGCGGCGACCTGGTGCAGCGGGCCGTCGCCCGGGAATCGCTGGAGTTGCGCTTCCACGAAGGCGGCGGCCTCCGCCGGGTGCTTGCCCTTGAGAAGCGCCTCCGGATAGTCGTAGACGAGCTGCATCTTGTTGGGATAGCGCTGCAGCGCCGACGCGAAGCGCGCGGCAGCCGCGTCGTATTCTTCGGCGCCCATCAGCACGTTGCCCGCCATCGCCTCGATCATCGGATGCGCCGGCGCGAGGTCCTCGAGCTTCGCGAGCTCCGTCTTCGCGCGCGCGATGTTCCTGGCGCGCAGAAGCGAGGCGACGAGGCCATAGCGCTCGGCGATCTCGTTGTTGTATTTGCGCTCGCGCAGTGCCGCCTCGAAGCTCGCTGCCGTCTGATTCGCATCGCCCTGGTAACTCTTCAGCAAGGCTCGCACGAGATGGAAGTCGAGCGAGTCGGCAACCTGCCTGTACGGCATGTTCTGCGCGCGGGCCTGCGCCTCGGCGATGCGTTCGTACGTGATCGGGTGCGTGCGAAGGTACGAAGGCGCGCTGCCTTCGACGAAGCGCGTCGACCGCTGCAGGCGTTCCATGAGTCCGGCGGCGCCGTTGGGGTCGAAGCCGCCCGCCACCAGGCGCTGGAAGCCGACGCGGTCCGCTTCGTATTCGTTCTCGCGCGTGAAGTCGAGCTGGTTCTGGATCGTCAGCGCTTGCGTGCCCTGGATGGCCGCTGCCGTCGCTGCCTGTGCGTTGCCGCCGCCTGCCTTGGACGCCAGCACCGCAAGCGCCAGCCCCGCGAGCGACATCAGCATGGAATTCTTCTGGTTGTCGATCATGCGCGCCATGTGGCGTTGCGTCACGTGCGAGATCTCGTGCGCGAGGACGCTCGCGAGCTCCGACTCGGTCTGCGCGAGCACGATGAGCCCCGTGTTGACGCCGATGAAGCCGCCGGGAAGCGCGAACGCATTGATGGTGCTGTCGGGGACCGCGAAGAACTCGAAGTCCTGCTTCGCGTCGTGGCTTGCGTTGACGAGCCGGTGCCCGAGCTCGTTCAGGTAATCGTTGACCTCCGGGTCCTGCATGTACGCGCCCTGCGCGCGCAGTTGGCGAATGATCTGCTCGCCCACCTTGCGCTCCTGCGCAGGCGAGAAGCCCACTTGCGACGAGTCGCCGAGATCGGGCAGCAGCGATCCGCGATAACCGTTGAACTCCGGTCCGCGCAACGCGTTGTCGGAGGGACGCGGAATCCCCGGCAAGTCCTGCTCGGCGGGAAGCTGGTTCCAGAAGCCGCCGGGCGGCGTGGTGACGACGGACGGCGCCGGCGCCTTCGCGGGCGCCGGGGCGTTCTGCGCCAGCGGGGTCGTGGTCATGGCAATCGCGACCGCCGCCGCAACGAAGCGGCGGGCGAAGTGGGACTGCATGCGCGGTCGGACCTCGTTCATCGAGTGTTAAGATGCCCCGTGCCCCTTCAAGTTCAACGACCTACGTCAACGTGACGCGGAAAAAGCAGGCGGTGGCGGTCCAGGCGCAGCATTTTACCCACTTCGACGGCAAGGGTCAGGCTCACATGGTGGACGTGGGCGCGAAGGAGGTGACCCACCGCGTCGCGCGGGCGGGCGGCCGCATCGCCATGCAGCGGGCGACGTTCGAGCAGATCCGCGCCGGGACGATGGCTAAGGGCGACGTGCTGCTCGTCGCGCGGGTCGCATCGATCGCGGCGTCCAAGCGCACCGCCGACCTCATTCCGTTGTGCCATCCGCTGCCGCTGACGCGCGTCGCCGTCGAATTCTCCTTCGACGAGCACGAGCCCGCCGTGACGATCGAAGTCACCGCCGAAACGGTCGCGCGCACGGGGGTCGAGATGGAGGCGCTCACCGCTGCGTCGGTGGGACTGTTGACCATCTACGACATGTGCAAGGCGGTCGACCGCGGCATGCGCATCGAGGGCGTTCGGCTGCTTGCGAAGTCGGGCGGCAAGTCGGGCCATTACGTCGCCGGCGCGTAGGCACGCTTTCGGTCCGGTGGTTGGACCACTTGACCACTCCGATAGGCCGCGATAGAGTCGCGGCGCGCGCCACCCGGCACACCAGAAGATCCGCGGGGCGCCACCTCGGAGGAAGCAGTCCCGTGCCCCTGCACACCGTCGAGCCGTTGCGGCTCTACCGGCAGATCGCCGGCCAGATCGCGACGCTCATCGACAGCGGAGAATTCCCGGCCGGCTCGCGCCTTCCCGCCGAGCGCGAGCTCGCCTCGCTCCTCGGCGTGTCGCGCACGTCGGTGCGCGAGGCCATCATCTCGCTCGAGATCGCGGGCAGGGTCGAGGTGCGCGTCGGCTCCGGCATCTTCGTCGCCAAACCGGGGGCTGCACAGATCGCCGGCCTCGACGACGAGGGGCCGAGCCCCTTCGAGCTGCTTGCGGCGCGACGCCTGATCGAAGGGGAAGTCGCAGCGCTCGCCGCGCGCACGATCAAGAAGGCCGACATCGCCCAGCTGCGCGATACGGTCGTGCGCATGCGCGACGACTCCGACGACTTCACCAAGCGCGACGCCGCGGACCGCGAATTCCACGTGCGCATCGCAGGCGCCACCGGCAACGGCTCGCTCGCGCTCGCGGTGGACGGGCTGTGGCAGCAGCGGCGCGGCAAGCTGTGGTCGCGCATCGAGACGTACTTCCACACGCAGAAGATCCGCGAAGCGACGCTCGTCGACCACACCGCCATCATCGACGCGCTCGAGCGACGCGATGCCGCGGGCGCTCGCGACGCCATGCACAAGCACCTCGCGCGCGTCGAGCGCGAGTTTCAGCGCCGGTGGGACGAGATCGTTCCCGGCGCAACGGTTCCGAACGGCGCACGCCGCGCGACAGCGCAGCGCAAGCGCCTCACAACGCAGTCGACGTAGCAAAACGGAGGATGACCCGAATGAACATGCGACTTACGTGTCTTGCAGCAGCGCTATGCGCCGCGGCCATCACCATGCCGGCGGCCGCCAAGGAGTTCCGCTCGTCCGACGTCCACCCCGACGACTATCCGACGGTGATGGCCGTGAAGTACATGAGCGACATCATCAAGCAGAAGACCGGCGGCAAGGACTCGATCAAGGTCTACGGCATGAGCCAGCTCGGCAGCGAGAAGGACACCATCGAGCAGACCAAGATCGGCGCGCTCGACTTCGTGCGGATCAACGTCGCGCCGATGAACAACATCTGCCCCGAGACGATGGTGCCGACCATGCCGTTCCTGTTCAAGAGCAAGGAGCACATGCGCAAGGTGCTCGACGGCCCGATCGGCGACGAGATCCTGAAGGCGTGCGAGAAGCAGGGATTCATCGGCCTCGCCTTCTACGACTCGGGCTCGCGGTCGCTCTACACGGTCAAGAAGCCGATCAAGACGATCGCCGACGTCAAGGGCATGAAGATCCGCGTGCAGCAATCGGACCTGTGGGTGGCGCTGCTGCAGGCCATGGGCGCCAACGCGACGCCGATCCCGTACGCCGAGGTCTACACGGCGCTGAAGACAGGCGTGGTGGACGGCGCCGAGAACAACTGGCCGTCGTACGACACCGCGCGCCACTACGAAGTCGCGAAGTACTACGCGATCACGGACCACTCGATGGCGCCCGAGATGCTGCTCATGTCGAAGAAGGTGTTCGACGCGCTGACGCCGGACGAGCAGAAGATCATTCGCGACGCGGCCAAGGCGTCGGTGCCCTACATGCGCAAGTTGTGGGACGAGAAGGAGCTCGAGTCGCGCAAGAAGGTCGAGGCGGGCGGTGCGCAGGTCGTCGAAGTCGACAAGAAGTCGTTCGCCGACGCAATGAAGCCGGTGTACGACAAGTTCATCACCGACCCGAAGCTCAAGGACATGGTGGCGAAGGTCCAGGCTACGCAATAAGCGCTTGAAGGCTCCGGGGCCGCGGGCGGCCCCGGAGTCGCGTTCGTCTCCCGCCCGCGCTCGTCCGGGGTTCCCATGCTGCTCTCGCGTATCTGCGCGCCGCTCGCGAAGTATCTGCTCATGATCGCGGTCGTGGGCCTCATGGCCATCGTCGCCTGTGTGGCCTTCCAGGTGTTCGGCCGCTACGTCATGAACGACACGCCCACGTGGGCCGAAGCCTTCGCCCTGGTCCTCGTGATCTGGGTGACGATGTTCGGCGCGGCGGTCGGCGTGCGCGATGCGGGCCACATCGGCATGGAGTCGCTCCTGGTGCTGGTGCCCGAGCACATCCGGGTGAGGCTCGAGCTCGTGATCCACGCGCTCGTGGGCATCTTCGGCGCGCTGATGGCCTACAACGGCGGGCTGCTCGCGATCTCGGTGATGGACTACAAGATTCCCACGCTCGGCATCTCCGAGGGGCTCAATCACGTCCCGGTTGCGATTGCGGGCGCCCTGATCCTGCTGTTCTCGATCGAGCACATCGTGGCCTTGCTGCACGGCACGGAAGTGGAGCCGGCGTGGCACTGACCATCCTCTGCATATCGTTCCTGCTGTTCCTCATCCTCGGGGTGCCGGTCGCATTCGCGATCGGCCTCTCGGCGGTCTGCACCATCCTGTACGAAGGCCTGCCGGTGGCGGTGGTCTTCCAGCGCATGACGTCGGGGATGACGGTGTTCTCGTTCCTGGCGATCCCGTTCTTCATCTTCGCCGGCGAGCTGATGCTCTACGGCGGCATCGCCGAGCGGATCGTCAACTTCGCCAAGGCGCTGGTCGGCCACATTCGCGGGGGCCTCGGCATGTCCAATGTCGTGGCCTGCACGCTGTTCGGCGGCGTGTCCGGCTCTCCCGTGGCGGACGTCTCGGCGATGGGCGCCGTGATGATCCCGATGATGAAGCGCGAGGGCTATCACGCGGACTACGCGGTGAACGTCACCACGCACGCGGCGCTCGTGGGCGCGCTCATGCCGACGTCGCACAACATGATCATCTACTCGCTCGCGGCGGGCGGAAAGGTCTCGATCGCGGCGCTGATCCTCGCCGGCGTGGTGCCTGCGTTGATTTTGACGTTGTGCAACCTCGCGGCGGCCTACGGTGTGGCGGTGAAGCGCGGCTACCCGGCAGGCAAGTTCCCGGGCTGGGGCATGGTGTGGTGGTCGTTCGTCGCCTCGCTGCCCGGACTGTTCGTCGTCGTGATCATCATCGTCGGCATCCTGTCGGGCGTGTTCACGGCGACGGAATCGGCGTCGATCGCGGTGATCTACGCGCTCCTGATGACCACGCTCGTCTATCGCAGCCTGTCATGGGAGAACTTCCTCAAGGCGGCGGCCAAGGCGTGCAAGACCACGGGCACGATCCTGCTGCTGATCGGTGTGTCCGCGACGTTCGGTTATCTCATCAGCCTGTACAGCGTGGCGGAGCTGACGGGAAAGGCGCTGACGGCGGTGTCCACCGATCCGTGGACGATCTTCTTCCTCGTCAACCTCATCCTGTTCGTGCTCGGCACGTTCCTCGACATGGCCGCGACCATCCTCATCTGCACGCCGATCTTCCTGCCCATCTGCATGCAGCTCGGCATGGACCCCGTCCAGTTCGGCATGGTCATGCTCATCAACTGTGCGCTCGGACTCAATACTCCGCCGGTCGGCACCACGCAGTTCGTCGGCTGCGCCATCGGCGGCGTATCGATCGGCTACGTCATGCGCACCATCTGGCCGTTCTACGGCGCGCTCATCGCGGCGCTGATGCTCGTCACCTACGTCCCCGGGTTTTCCATGTGGCTGCCGCGCGCATTCGGCTACCTGGGCTAGCCCTTTTCTTCGCTACACTTACGCGTCGTTCCCGCATTCCCCAAGGAGGAAACATGAATAGCATCCCGTCGCGCCGGCACTTCCTGCACGCCGTCGCCGTTGCCGTCTCGCTGTGCCTCGCGCCACTCGCGTCCGCGGCGCCGGTCACCATCAACGTCGTCGATCCAGCCGGCAATCTCGCGCTGACGCAGGATGCCTTCGAGCTGTACGCCAAGAAGAACCCCGACAAGGTGGCGAAGTTCGTGTTCACGAAGGCGCCCGCGCCGGAATTGCCGGGCAAGCTGAAGGCGATGCAGGGCGCGGGGCGCAGCGACATCGACATCGTGCTGACGGGCACCGACTTTCTGGCGGCCGGCATCGAGCAGGGATTGCTGGTCAAGCTGCTGCCCGACCAGGCGGCGAAGTTCCCGAACCTGACTGCCAACTACCAGCCGGCTGCGGCGGAGATGCAGAAGCTGGCGCAGGACCAGGGCATCGTCGTGACCTTCATGCCGGCCGGTCCGCTGCTCGAGTACAACCCGGCCAAGGTCAAGACGCCTCCGACGACGCCGGCCGAGCTCCTCGCCTGGTGCAAGGCCAATCCGAATCGCCTGATCTACGCCCGCCCGGCGAACTCCGGACCGGGCCGCACGTTCATCATGGGCTTGCCGTACATCCTCGGCGACAAGAACCCCAAGGACCCGGTGAACGGCTGGGAGAAGACCTGGGCGTATCTCAAGGAGCTCAACTCCTGCATCGAGTATTACCCGACCGGCACGGGCGCGGTGATGAAGGAGCTGGGCGAAGGGCTCGCGCGACATGACGGTCACGATGACGGGCTGGGACATCAACCCGCGCGTCCTCGGCATCGTTCCCAAGGACTTCAAGGTCGCGCCGATGAAGGGCATGACGTGGGTCAACGACGCGCACTACATGGTCGTGCCGAAGGGCGTGCCGGCGGACAAGATGGCCGTGATCCTCGACGTGATGGCGTTCATGCTGACGCCGGAGGCGCAGGCGTACACGTACGACAAGGGCTATTTCTATCCCGGCCCGGCCGTCAAGAACGTGCCGCTTTCCATGGCGCCGAAGGAGAGCCAGGATGCGATCAAGGAATTCGGCCGTCCCGAGTACGAAGGCTGGCTGAAGGAATTCCCGCACACGCAGTCGCTGGAAGCCAAGGCCCAGGTCGACGCGTTCCGCATCTGGGACCAGCAGGTCGGCGCGTCGAAGACGAAGTAATCACGGACCTCTCACGCCCTACCCTCTCGCCGCTGGCGGGTAGCGGGTGCCGCGATCCGCGCGCGTGAGGGCATCATCGTCCCATGAAGCACGACTTTTCCGAGCTCAGGCTCGATCACGTGACCCGCAAGTTCGCGGGTGCGGGCGGCAAGGCGTTCAACGCGCTCGACGAGCTGACGCTCACGGTCCGCAAGGGCGAGTTCATCTGCCTGCTCGGGCCATCGGGCTGCGGCAAGTCGACGGCGCTCAATTGCATCGCCGGCCTCATGCATCTGTCGGGCGGGTCGATCTGGCTCGACGACCTGCGCATCGACACGCTGCCGCCCGAGCAGCGCGGCTTCGGCATGGTGTTCCAGAACTACGCGCTGTTCCCGCACATGAGCGTGGAGAAGAACATCGGCTTCGGCTTGCGCATGCGCGGCGTCGGCGGCGACGAAGCCGCGCGGCGCGTCGCCAACGCCGTGAAGATGGTGCAGCTCGCGGGGCAGGCGCACAAGCTGCCGGGACAGCTGTCCGGCGGCCAGCAGCAGCGCGTCGCGATCGCGCGCGCCGATGGTCATCGAGCCGCCGCTCATCCTCATGGACGAGCCGCTGTCGAACCTCGACGCGAAGCTCCGCATCGAGACCCGCGCGGAGATCCGCAGGATCCACCGCGAGCTCGACCGCGCAACGATCTACGTCACCCACGACCAGGACGAGGCGCTGTCGCTGGCCGACCGCATCGTCGTCATGAAGGACGGCGTCGTGCAGCAGATCGGCCCGCCGATCGAGGTGTACGCGCAGCCCGCGAACCTGCACGTCGCGCGCTTCATGGGCTATCGCAACGTGCTGGAACTCGACGTTGCGGCGAGACGAAGGCGGGCGGGTGCGCGTCGATGGGACCGGACATCGCGCTGACCGGCGTTGCCAAGCAGCCGATGTCGGGCAAGCGCGCCGCGGTGGCGATCCGGCCGGAGGAGATCGTCGTCGGCGCGGCAAACGGCGCGAACACCATCGCCGGGCGCGTCGACAACGTCGAGTACGGCGGGCGCGACTCGCTGCTCGACATCGTGACGCCGTCCGGCACCGTGCTGCACGCGCGCGGGCCCGTGACGATTCGCCGCGGCGACGAAGTGCGCCTGCACGTGCCGGTCGAGCGCACGCTCGTGTATCCGGCCGAATGACCGGCTGACCCATGCAAGCGAACGCGGACCTCGGGCGAGCGCCCTTCGACCGGACGTTGCTGCTGGTGATCCCGGCCGCAGCGTTCATGATCCTGCTGTTCGTCTACCCGTTCCTGTACGGGCTCTGGCTGTCGTTCAATCCGAAAGAGGGCGGCGCGCTCGCCAACTACGCGCACTTCTTCACCACGGACAATCTCTGGCCGACGATCTGGATCACGCTGAAGCTCGCGCTGCCCGCGACCATCATCAACGTCGGCCTCGCGCTGCCCATCGCGTTCCGCATGCGCATCAAGACGCGCTACCAGCGATGGGTCACCACCATCCTCGTGGTGCCGATCACGCTCGGCACGGTGCTGATCGCCGAAGGCATGCTGCTGTACTTCGGCCCGCGCGGGTGGCTCTCGCAGTTCCTGCAGTTCTTCCACCTGTACGAAGGCCCGATCCGCCTCACGCACAACTACTGGGGCGTGCTGATCTCGCTGGTGATCTCGGGCTTTCCGTTCGCGTTCCTGCTGATCCTGTCGTACATCACGGGCATCGATCCCGTGCTCGCGCGCGCGGCCGCGACGCTCGGCGCCGATTCACGGTCGCAGTTTCGCCACATCTACCTGCCGTTGCTCGCGCCGGGACTCGCGATGTGCTTCTGCCTCGCGTTCGTGCAGGCGTTCTCGGTGTTTCCCTCCGCGGTGCTGCTGGGGTCGCCTGCGGGGCCGACGCGCGTCATCTCCATCGCCGCGTACGAGGCCGCGTTCGAGCAGTACGACTATTCGCTCGCATCCGCGATCGCGATGATCATGGGCTTCGTGCAGCTCATCATCGTCGCGGCGGTGCTGGGACTGCGCAACCTCTTCTATCGCGGGCCCGTGTCCGGGGGCAAGGGATGAGGTACACGAGCCCGAAGGGCCGCCCCGAAGGGCGAGTTGCGCCCCCCTTGGGGGCAGCGAGAGAAGCGAGCGTGGGGGTCGTTCTGGACAGGGCGTGGAAGGGCTTCCTGCTCGGCCTCATGACGCTCTTCGTCGTCAACATCGGGCTCATGATCGCGTCGGTCGCGACGAGCTCGTTCGCGCGGCGCTGGCTCGGCACGTGGCTGCCCGAAGGGTTCACCACGACGTGGTACTCGGCGGCGTGGAAGGAATTCCAGCTCTTCGACGTGCTCCTCGTGACGCTGGAGGTCGTGTTCGCGGTGGTCTTCCTCTCGCTCCTGATCGGCGTCCCCGCCGCGTACACGCTGGCCCGTCGCAACTTCGTCGGCAAGCGCGCGCTGATGCTGCTCTTCCTGCTGCCGCTCATGGTGCCGCCGATCACGTACGGCATCCCGCTCGCGACGGTGCTCTACCAGGCGCACCTCGCGGGCACCATCTGGGGCGTGATCCTCGCCAACCTGATTCCGGCGGCCCCGTTCGTGATCCTGGTGATGACGCCGTTCATCGAGCAGATCGATTCCAACCTCGAGTCGGCGGCGCGCGTGTTCGGCGCGAGCACGGGCCGCATGTTCGTGCACATCCTGGTGCCGCTGCTCGCGCCCGGCATCCTCGCGGCGTCGCTGCTCGTGCTCGTGCGCACGATCGCGCTGTTCGAGCTCACGTTCCTGACCGCGGGGTCGGACTCGCAGACGCTCGTCGTGGCGCTGTACTATGCGGTGTTCGCGGCAGGCGTGCGCGCCCCGCAATCGGTCGACGCGATGGCGATGATCTACATGGCGGTGACGCTCGTCTGGCTCCTCATCGCGCTGCGCTTCGTCAATCCCACACAGCTCGTCTCGCGCGTCAAAGAGCACCCGCAACATGCCTGACCGCCTGTCGCTCGCGAACCTCGCGCGCATCCCCAGGGATGTCGCCAGGCCGCGCTACGACCCGGCCGCCGTCACGGTGGGCATCCTCCACCTCGGGCTCGGCGCATTCCATCGCGCGCACCAGGCGGTGTACACCGACGACGTGCTCGCAAGCGATCCGCGCTGGGGCATCTGCGGCGTGTCGCTCAAGACGCCACGGGCGATCGAGCCGCTCGCCGCGCAGGACGGGCTGTATTCCTACCTCGAGCGCACGAGCGACGGCGTAGGCGTGCGCGTGATCGGCGCGTTGCGGGAAACGGTGTTCGCCGGCACGTCGCGCGCCGCGCTGGTCGCGCGCTTCGCCGACCCTGCGATCACCATCGTGTCGTCGACCGTCACGGAGAAGGGCTACTGCCACGATCCGGCGACCGGCGCGCTCAACGAGTCGCACCCGGACATCGTCCACGACCTGGCCACGCCCGATGCGCCCGAATCCGCGATCGGCATCCTGGTCGCGGGACTCGCCGCGCGACGCGCCGCGAGCGGCGGCAAGCTCGCGTTCGTCTGCTGCGACAACCTGCCGCACAACGGGCGCATGGTGGAAGGCCTCGTGCAGGGCTTTGCGCAGCGCCGCGACGCATCCCTTGCCCGCTGGATCGAGGACAACGTCACGTTTCCGTCGACGATGGTCGATCGCATCGTCCCCGCGACGACCGATGCCGACATCGCGGAGGCACAACGGCGACTCGGCGTGCACGATGCGGCTCCGGTGACGGCCGAGCCGTTCGCGCAGTGGGTGATCGAGGACCGCATCGACGCGACGCGGCCGCGCTGGGAGGATGCCGGTGCGCAGTTCGTGCGCGACGTGGCGCCGTTCGAGCTCATGAAGCTGCGCCTGCTCAACGGAAGCCATTCCACGCTCGCCTATCTCGGCTTCCTCATGGGCCACGAGTTCGTGTGGCAGGCGTCGCGCGATCCCTTGATCGAGACGCTCATCGAGCGCCAGATGAAGGAGGAGATCGTTCCCACACTGCAGCGCCCCGCGGGCATGGACCTGCATGCGTACTGCGCGCGGCTCCTCGAGCGATTCGGCAACGCGGCGCTCCCGCACAAGACGCGCCAGATCGCGATGGACGGGTCGCAGAAGCTTCCGCAGCGCCTGCTCGGCCCGGTGCGCGACCGCCTCGCGGCCGGCGCGCCGCTCGTCCACCTGCCGCTCGCGATCGCCGGCTGGATCCGCTACGCGAGCGGAAGCGACGAGCACGGCGGCCGCATCGACGTGCAGGATCCTCTCGCCGAGACGTTCCGCGCCATCGTGCTCGAGGCCAACGGCGACCCCGGGCCGATCGCCGACGGCTTTCTCGATCTCGCGAGCGTGTTCGGCGCCGACCTCGTCGCGCACTACGCATTCCGCGAAGCCGTGCGCAAGCACGTGATCGCGCTGTTCGAGGACGGCGCCCAGGTCACGCTCGCGCGTCACCTCGGCGTCGCGTAAACCCGGTCTCCATCGACATGCCCACTCCCATCGCACTGCATCCCGACCGCCTCTTCCCCGCGGATCCGGCCACGCGCGAGCTTGCGCGAAGGCTCTACGCGACGGTCAAGGATCTGCCGATCGTCAGCCCGCACGGCCACACCGACCCCGCCTGGTTCGCGGACGACACGCCGTTCACCAACGCGTCGGCGCTCTTCATCACGCCGGACCACTACGTGTTCCGCATGCTCTACAGCCAGCGGCATCCGGCTCGAGGACCTCGGCATTCCGCGCGTCGACGGCGGACCCGTCGAAGCGGACGCGCGCAGGATCTGGCGCACGTTCGCCGCGAACTATCACCTGTTCCGCGGCACGCCGTCGCGGATGTGGCTCGATCACGCGTTCGTCAACGTCTTCGGCATCGAGGAGCGGCTGACGACCGAGAGCGCCGACCGCTACTTCGACCACATCAACGCGTGCCTCGCGCGCCCGGAGTTCAGGCCGCGCGCGCTGTTCGAGCGATTCAACATCGAGGTGATCGCGACGACGGAGTCGCCGCTCGATCCGCTCGTGCATCACCAGAAGATCCGCAAGTCGGGCTGGCACGGGCGCGTCGTGACCGCCTACCGGCCCGATCCCGTCGCCGACCCGGAGTTTCGACGGGCTTTGCCACCAACGTCGCGCAGTTCGGCGCGCTTGCCGGCGAGGACACTGCGACGTGGAACGGGTATCTCGCCGCGCATCGCAACCGTCGCGAGTACTTCAAGACGGTGGGCGGCGCCACGTCGACGGATCACGGCCATCCGACAGCGCAGACGTCCGACCTCTCGCCGCAGGAATCGCAGCGCCTGCTCGATCGCGCGCTCGCTGGCACGCATCACCGCCGGCCGAGGCCGAGGCATTCCGCGGCCAGATCCTCACCGAGATGGCGCGCATGAGCCTCGACGACGGCCTCGTGATGCAGATCCACCCGGGGAGCTTCCGCAATCACAATCCGCACGTGCTCGCCCGCTTCGGCCGCGACAAGGGGGCGGACATCCCGACGCGAACCGATTACGTGCGCGCGCTGAAGCCGCTGCTCGATCTCGTCGGCAACGAGCCGCGCCTGTCGATCATCCTCTTCACGCTCGACGAGACGTCGTACGCGCGCGAGCTTGCGCCGCTCGCTGGCCACTATCCGGTGCTGAAGCTGGGCCCGCCGTGGTGGTTCCACGACAGCCCCGAAGGCATGCTGCGCTTTCGCGAGCAGGCCACCGAGACGGCGGGCTTCTACAACACCGTGGGCTTCAACGACGACACGCGCGCGTTCCTGTCGATCCCGGCGCGCCACGACGTCGCGCGACGCATCGACTGCCGCTTCCTCGCGACGCTGGTGATGGAGCATCGCATCGACGAGGACGACGCGTTCGATCTGGCGCCGGGCCTCGCGCACGACTTCGCGAAGGCCGCGTACAAGCTCTAGGATGAGGCTGCGCGCCGCGCTCATCGCGTTCGCGCTGCCGTCGCTCGCTTACGCCGCGCATCCGTTCGTCACCGAGGATCCCGGCACCCAGGGCAAGGGCAAGTTCGAGCTCGAGCTCGGCTTCGGCGCGTTCCAAGGCGATCCATCGGTTCCCGGCCGCAACGCGATCGCAGCACCGCAGTTCTCGATCGGTGTCGCGGATGACGTCGATCTCATCGCGCAGGTCGCGCGCGTCGAGCAGACGCCGACGGAAGGTCCCACGCTCATCGGCCAGGGCAGCGTCCTGCTCGACGTCAAGTGGCGGTTCAAGGAGACCGACCGCTACGCGTTGGGCGTTCGCGCGGGACTCGACGTGCCCACCGGCGACGGCAGCGACGGCTTGAGCAGCGGGCAGCTGGGGGCGCACGCGATCGGCATCGCCGGGCTGACGTTGGGCGACTACGCGGTGTACGCCAACGCGGTGTACGCGTACACGCGTCAACCCGGCGCGCGTCGCAACCTCGGTGGTTTCTCGATCGCGCTGACGCGTCCCGACGATCGCCCGCTGCGCGGATTTGTCGAGGCGGCGATGTACTCGAACACGGATCCCGCCAAGTCGCAGTGGCCGGCCTTCGCGCGAGCGGGCGCCATCTATTCCGTCACGTCCTGGCTCGACATCGACGCGGGGATCCAGGCGCGCCTGAATGCTGCGGCAGCGCGCGTCGGGCTCCTCCTGGGCGCCACGCTGCGCTGGTAGGATCGACTCGCGGCTGCGTTAAAGTTGCGTTCTTTGCGGGAGACGCACGCATGATCACCCTTCGACCTTCGTCCGAGCGCGGCCACGCGAATCACGGCTGGCTCGACTCCCATCACAGCTTCTCGTTCGCGGACTATCACGACGAGGCACACATGGGCTTCGGACCCTTGCGGGTGATCAACGAGGACCGCGTGCAGCCGGGCATGGGCTTCGGCACGCACGGTCACCGCGACATGGAGATCATCTCGTACGTGCTCGACGGCGAGCTCTCCCATCGCGACGACATCGGCAACGGCTCCGTCATCGTTCCGGGCGACGTGCAGCGCATGAGCGCGGGACGCGGCGTGCGTCACAGCGAGTTCAACCCGTCGCGCGATCGACCCGTGCACTTCCTGCAGATCTGGATCATTCCTTCGGAGCAGGGCATTCCGGCGTCGTACGAGCAGTCGCACCTGACCGAGGAGCAGCGGCGAGGCAGGCTCGCGCTCCTCGCCGCGCCGGCGGGCAAGGGCGGGGCGGTGGTCATTCACCAGGACGCTCGCGTCTACGCGGGCTTGTTCGACGGCGACGAGTCGGCGACGCTTCCCATCGCGGCGGGACGACGCACGTACGTGCACGTCGCGCGCGGCAGCGTCGCGGTCAACGACAGGGCGCTGGGCGCTGGCGACGCTGCCATGCTCGAAGGCGAGACCGAGGTGCGCATCGACGGCGGCGATCAGGCAGAGGTGCTGGTGTTCGACCTGCCGTGATTGCGCGCGGCAATGTTGCACAATAGAGCAAGCAACCCCCTCCGCCACGACCAGGACACCACGATGAAAGACAAGACGGTCACCGCGCCGCCGATCGACACCGGCATCTCGAAGAAGGAACGCGCGGCGATCGCCGCCGGCCTGTCCCGGCTCCTCGCCGACAATTACACGCTCTATCTCAAGACCCACAACTTCCACTGGAACGTGACGGGTCCGATGTTCAACACGCTGCATCTCATGTTCGAGACCCAGTACAACGAGCTCTGGCTCGCCAACGACCAGATCGCCGAGCGTATCCGCTCGCTGGGCTATCCCGCGCCGGGCACGTACGCGGAGTACGTGAAGCTCGCGAGCGTGAAGGAGACGCCGGGACAGCCGAAGGCCGACGAGATGGTGAAGCTGCTTGTCGAGGGCAACGAGGCGGTCGTGCGCACGGCGCGCTCCGTGTTTCCGACGGTGGACAAGGCGGGCGACGAGCCGACTGCGGACCTGTTGACGCAACGCATGCAGATCCACGAGAAGAACGCCTGGATGCTCAGAAGCCTTCTCGAGTAACGTTACTCGCGCGCTTCCGAGTCGAGCCAGATCGTCACCGGCCCGTCGTTGACGAGGCGCACCTGCATGTTCGCGCCGAACACGCCGGTGGGAACGGGCTTGCCGAGCAACTCCGCGAGGAGTGCGACGAACGCATCGAACGCCGGCTGCGCGATTTCCGGGCGCGCCGCGGCGATGTACGACGGGCGGTTGCCCTTGCGCGTCGACGCGTAGAGCGTGAACTGCGACACGGCGAGGATGCTCGCCGCCTGCTTCGGCCACGCTGCGGTTCATCACGCCGGCGTCGTCGTCGAAGATGCGCAGCTGGACGATCTTGCGCACAAGCCACTCGCGGTCCGCCGCATCGTCGCCGTCCGTCACGCCTGCGAGCACGAGAAGCCCGTGGCCGATCGCGCCCACGACGCGGCCTTCGACCGTGACGTCGGCCTCGCGCACGCGCTGGACGAGCGCCCTCAACCGCTCGTCCTCACGGCACGACCTTGCGTTCGACTTCGATGACCTTGCCGTACTCGAAGACGACCGTCGTGAGCGTCTGCGGGTCCCCCGGCACCGGCATGTAGGTCCAGCGCGCGAGCTTGCGGCCCGCCGCCGCCGCTGCTCAGATCCGGCGGTGCCGAGCGCGCGCGAGCACCTCGCCCTCGTGCATGCCGAGCTGGACGTGCCGGCGCTCGGCCGGATCCCGGCGCGCCGCATGCTTTCGGCCATCCGCCTTCGTCGCCTTGACCGGCTTCTCGCGCGGCGGCGCCGTGACGCGCGTGGCGGTGCCGGTCGGCGGGCGCATGGGCAGCACCGACACGTTGGCGGGGTCGCTCGCGAAGTTGCGAAGCTCGCGACCCGCCGGGCACGGTGCATCCTGGTACACCGGCGTGCCGGCGTCGCCTGCGCATTTGTACACTTGCGGCAAATGCAGCGTTGAACGTACGCGATCGCGCCGACGGCGGACAGCGAGGATGCAGCGGGCTGACCATGGGCCGCAGTGAAGCGTACGATATCGCGTTTCGCGCTTGCCCCGCGCTAGTCTTTCGATGGAGTCTCGCGTCACCACCGCCGCGCGCGTCGCGGAGATCGCGCCCTTCCATGTGATGGAGGTGCAGACGGCCGCGCGCGCGCTCGAAGCCGCGGGCCGAACGGTCGTGCACATGGAGATCGGCGAGCCCGATTTTCCGACGCCCGCGCCGGTGATCGCCGCCGCGCAAACGCGCGATCGCCGCCGGCGACCTCTACTACACGTCGGCGCTCGGCTTGCCCGCGTTGCGCGAAGCGATCGCGCGCCACTATGCGCGACCACTACGGCGTCGACGTTTCGCCCGAGCGCATCGTCGTGACGGCAGGCTCGTCGGCGGCGCTGCTGCTGGTGCTGGCGCTCCTCGTCAACCGGGACGACCGCATCCTGATGGCCGACCCCAACTATCCGTGCAATCGCCATTTCGTTCGCGTGCTCGAAGGCGAGCCGGTCGGCATTCCCGTCGGACCGCGAGACGAGCTACCAGCTGACGGCGTCGCTGGTCGGCGCAGAACTGGGACGCCGCGCACGCGCGGCGCGCTGATCGCCTCGCCCTCGAACCCGACCGGCACCGTCGGTGCCGCACGACGAGATGCGGCGCATCGCCGCAGCGGTCGCCGCAGCGCGGCGGCCACCTCGTCGTCGACGAGATCTATCTCGGCCTCACGTACGGCAGCAACGCCGCGCAGCGTGCTCGAGTTCGCCGCACGACGCGTTCGTGATCTCGAGCTTCTCCAAGTACTTCAACATGACCGGCTGGCGCCTGGGATGGCTGGTCGCGCCCGAGCGGCACGTGCGCGACATCGAGAAGCTCGCGCAGAACCTCTACATTTCGCCGGCGTCGCCCTCGCAGCGCGCGGCGCTGGCGTGCTTCGATCCCGAAACGCTCGCGATACTCGAATCGCGCCGGCAGGCGTTCGAGAAGCGCCGCGATTTCCTCGTGCCCGCGCTGCGCGACCTGGGCTTCCGGATCCCCGTCATGCCGACGGGCGGCTTCTTCGTCTACGCCGATTGCAGCGACGCTGGCCGACGACAGCGAACGATTCTGCCGCGACGTGCTCGAAGGTTGTGGCGTCGCGTTCACGCCGGGCATCGACTTCGGCGTGCCACCGCGCCGCGCAGCACGTTCGGTTCGCCTACACGATCGACGATGCGAAGCTCGCCGACGGCGTCGCACGACTCGCTCAAGCTACCTCGGACGCAGATGAAGCTCGTGCGTAACCTCGACCCTCGCATGCGTGGCGGCGCTGGCCGGCTGCAGCGCGATGGACACCGCCGACTATTACTGGCAGGGCGCCTCGGGCCAGCTCGAGATCCTGTCGCGCGCGAAACCGATCGACGACGTGATCGACGAATCGTCCGACGCGGCGCTGCGGCAGCGCCTCATGCGCGTGCAGGAGATCCGCGCATTCGCCATCCGCGAGCTCGGGCTCCCGGACAACGCGAAGCTACACGCGCTACTCCGATCTCGGCCGGCCGTTCGTCGTGTGGAACGTGTTCGCGACGCCCGAGCTGTCGCTCAAGCCACGGCAGTGGTGCTTCCCCATCGCCGGCTGCGTCAGCTATCGCGGGTACTTCAACGAGCAGGACGCGCGGGACGAGGCGGCGCGCCTGCAAGTCGGCCGGCGACGACGTGTGGCTGTCGCGGCGTGCCCGCGTACTCGACGCTCGGCTACTTCGACGACCCGGTGCTGTCGACCTTCGTGCGCTGGCCCGAAATCGAGGTCGCGCGCATGGTGTTCCACGAGCTCGCGCACCAGGTCGTGTACGTGAAGGACGACACGCAGTTCAACGAGTCGTTCGCCGCCACGGTGGAGGAGGCGGGCGTGCGCGCGCTGGCTCGCGACCCAAGGCAACCCGCAGCTCGATGCGCAGTTCACGCGCAGCGAGCGCCTGCGCGCACGTGTTCCGCGACCTCATCACGCGATACCCGCGGCGGAGCTCGCGGCGGTGTACGCGAGCGATGCGACGCGACGCCGACAAGCGCGAGCGCAAGGCTGCGGCCTTCGCCGGCATGCGCGAAGGCTACGAGCGGGCCAAGGCGGGCGAGCCGGGGCTTGCCGGCTACGACCGCTGGTTCGCGGGCGTGGCCGGCGCCGGCCCCAACAACGCGAGCATCTCGTCGGTCGCCCTCTACACCGGCCAGGTGCCGGCCTTCAAGGCGCTCCTGGCCGAGGAGGGCGACGACCTGCCGAGGTTCTACGCACGCGTGAAGGTCCTCGCCGCGCTGCCCAAGAACGAGCGCGATGGAACTCTGGCCGCTGCCGCCCGCCAGGCCGTTGCGTCGGGCCGGTAGCCCCGCCTTGCCGATGTCGGCCCAAATGCGCTAAAATCGTGGGTTCCCTTGCCTCACCCGCTGCAGACGGGGAGGCCCCGGCTGCCATTCGTGTAAACAACATCCGGCCGCCATCAACGTCCGAAAGGAACGCTCTGCATGCGTCATTACGAAATCGTCTTCATCGTCCACCCGGACCAGAGCGAGCAGGTGCCCGCGATGGTCGAGCGGTACAAGACGATGGTCGGCCAATCACAAAGGCCACATCCATCGTCTCGAGGACTGGGGCCGCCGCCAGCTCGCCTACCCGATCCAGAAGGTGCACAAGGCGCACTACGTGCTGATGAACATCGAGTGCGACCAGGAAACGCTGACCGAGCTCGAGCACGCGTTCAAGTTCAACGACGCCGTGCTGCGCCACCTGATCGTCGCCACGACGGAAGCGAAGGTCGCGCCGTCGCCGATGATGAAGGAAGAGAAGGCACGCTCGCTGACCGGACGCGATGCCCCGCGCGAAGGCGAAGCCGCGCGCGTGCCGGAAGGCGCGCCTGCCGCGGCGCCCGCGCCTGCCGCAAGCTGAAGGTAGCCGAGGAACGCGAGCACGACGTGCCGGGCGCCAGCGAGAGCAGGAACGGCTCACGCTCGACGCCACCCTCGCGCAGCGCGACGCCGCTTCGGTACACGCCCGCCGGCATTCCCGCCATCGACTGCACGCTGCAGCACACGTCGACGCAGGCGGAAGCGGGAGGGGAGCGCAAGGTCGAATGCGAGCTCCTTGCGGTGGCGTTCGCAGACGTGGCCTCGCGCTTGTCCCGGCTGGCGGTCGGTAGCGAGCTTCGCTGCGAAGGCTTTCTCGCGCGGCGCTACCGGACCGGCATCACCGTCGCCATGCACATAACGCACATCGATAGAACGGAAGGAAACGACCATGCCCCGTCCCCTGGGAAGAGGTAAAGGCAAAGGCAAGAAGGATCTCAAGAAGCGCGATCGCGGCAATGCGCTGTTCAAGCGGCGCAAGTTCTGCCGGTTCACGGCGGAGAAGGTCACCGAGATCGACTACAAGGACATCGACGTCCTCAAGGACTTCGTGCAGGAAAACGGCAAGATCATGCCGGCGCGCGTGACGGGCACCAAGGCCCGGTACCAGCGCCAGCTGTCGACGGCCATCAAGCGCGCGCAGTTCTCGCGCTGCTGCCGTTCACCGATCGTCACTAAGGAGGAAACGCCATGCAAATCATCCTCCTCGAGAAGATCGCCAACGTCGGCGACCTCGGCGACGTCGTCAAGGTCAAGAACGGCTTTGCGCGCAACTTCCTGATCCCGCAAGGGAAGGCGAAGCGCGCCACGCCCGAGAACCTGAAGATGATCGAAGCCAAGCGCGCGGAGCTCGAAGCCGCCGCGGGCCAGAAGCTCGACGGCCGCGCAGGGCGTGGCCGAGAAGCTCGAAGGGCAGAACATCCGCATCTCGCAAAAGGCGGGCGTGGACGGGCGGCTCTTCGGATCGGTCACCAACGTCGACATCGTCGAAGCACTGAAGGCGCAAGGCGTCACGGTCGAGAAGGCCATGATCCGCATGCCCGAAGGCCCGTTGAAGCACGTCGGCGAGTTCCCGATCACCGTCGCGCCGCACACGGACGTCGTCGCGCACATCACGGTCACGGTGGTAGGCGAAACTGCGGCGGGGTCGTAAGGTAGAAGCGGGCCGCCGCGCGGCCCGTTTCCATCAGAAGTTTTCCCCCATGCCCGACGATCCCCAACTCGATGCACTGAAGCTGCCGCCGCATTCGCTGGAGGCGGAGCAGTCGATCCTGGGCGGCCTGCTGCTCGACAACGACGCCGCCGACAGGATCGGCGACCTCGTCTACGAGGACGATTTCTACAGCGAGTCGCATCGCATCATCTACCGGCACATCCTGGCGCTCGGCAGGCGACGGCAAGCCGGCGGACGTCGTCACGCTGTCCGAAGCGCTGGGCTCGCTGCAGAAGCTCGATTACGTGGGCGGCCTCGCGTACCTCGGCGCGCTGGTCGCCAACGTGCCCACCGCGGCGAACATCCGCCATTACGCGCAGATCGTGCGCGAGCGCTCGATCCTGCGCCAGCTCGCCGCAACGGCCGGCGAGATCGCCGACTCCGCGTTCAATCCGATCGGCCGCAACGCGCGCATGGTGCTCGACGAAGCGGAAGCCAAGGTCCTGCACATCGCCGAGCAAGGCTCGCGCGGGCAGCGCACGTTCCAGGAGCTGAAGCACCTGCTGGTCACCGCGGTCGACCGCATCGAGACGCTCTACAACCGCGACAATCCGTCCGACGTCACGGGCGTGGCCACGGGCTTCGCCGATCTCGACAAGGAAACGGCGGGGCTGCAGCCGGGCGATCTCGTGATCGTGGCCGGCAGGCCGAGCATGGGCAAGACCGCGCTCGCATTGAACATCGGCGAGTACGTGGCGATCGACCTCAAGCTGCCGGTCGTCGTGTTCTCGATGGAAATGGGCGCGTCGCAGCTCGCGATGCGCATGATCGGATCGGTCGGCCGCCTCGACCAGCACAAGCTGCGCACCGGTCGCCTCGCTGCCGACGACTGGGAGAAGCTGTCGACCGCGCTCGGACGATTGTCGGAAGCGCCGATGCTGATCGACGAGACGCCGGCGCTCAACGCCATCGAGGTGCGCTCGCGTGCGCGACGGTTGCAGAAGCAGTACGGCCAGCTCGGGCTCGTGATCGTCGACTACATCCAGCTCATGCAGGCGCAATCCGCCGGCGAGAATCGCGCGACCGAGATCTCGGAGATCTCGCGGTCGCTGAAGGCGCTCGCGAAGGAGCTCAAGGTGCCGGTCGTCGCGCTGTCGCAGCTCAACCGGTCGCTCGAGCAGCGGCCGAACAAGCGGCCGGTGATGTCGGATCTTCGCGAATCGGGCGCCATCGAGCAGGATGCGGACGTCATCCTCTTCATCTATCGCGACGAGGTCTACAACGAGGACACGCCGGACAAGGGCACGGCCGAGATCATCATCGGCAAGCAGCGCAACGGGCCGATCGGCACCGTCCGCCTCACGTTCCTGGGCGAGCACACGCGATTCGAGAACATGGCGCGGCCCGGCTCGTACTAAAAACACGACAATGAACGAAGACAACACGAACAGCGCCGTCGTCACCGGCATCACCGGACAGGACGGCGCCTACCTCGCGAAGTTCCTGCTCGACAAGGGCTATCGCGTGCATGGAACGTTCCGGCGCGGAAGCTCGGTCAACTTCTGGCGCATCGAGGAGCTCGGGGTCGCGCAGCATCCGCGGCTTTCGCTCGTCGAGTTCGACCTGACCGATCCCGGCTCGGGCATCCGCCTCCTGGAAAAGGCGCGCCCGCGGGAGGTCTACAACCTCGCCGCCCAGAGCTTCGTCGGCGTGTCGTTCGACCAGCCGGTGACCACCGGCCTCATCACCGGGTTCGGCCCCGTCAACCTGCTGGAAGCGATTCGCACCGTCGACCCCACGATCGCGTTTCTACCAGGCGAGCACGTCGGAGATGTTCGGGCGCGTGCAGGCGGTGCCGCAGGACGAGAGCACGCCGTTCTATCCGCGCAGCCCGTATGGGGTGGCGAAGCTGTACGCACACTGGATGACCGTGAACTACCGCGAGTCGTACGGCATCTTCGGCGCGAGCGGCATCCTCTTCAACCACGAGTCGCCGCTGCGCGGGCGCGAGTTCGTCACGCGCAAGATCACCGACGGCGTCGCCCGCATCGCGCGCGGCAAGCTCGACGGCGATCGAGCTCGGCAACCTCGACGCGCTGCGCGACTGGGGCTACGCGTCCGATTACGTCGACGGCATGTGGCGGATGCTGCAGCACGACGAGCCCGACACGTTCGTGCTCGCGACGGGACAGATGCAATCGGTGCGGCGCTTCGTCGAGCTCGCGTTCGCAGCTGCCGGCACCTCCGTCGAGTGGCGCGGCAAGGGCGTCGACGAGACCGGCGTCGATGCGCGCACGGGCGCGGTCCGCGTCCGCATCAATCCTGCGTTCTACCGCCCCGCGGAAGTCGAGCAGCTGCTCGGCAACGCCGACAAGGCGCGCGCGAAGCTCGGGTGGCGCGCCACGACGACGCTCGAGGACGCTGTGCCGCATGATGGTCGAGGCGGACCTCGCGCGCATCGATCGTGGCGTCAGCTTCTAGGGTTCTCGTCACCGGTGCGGACGGCTTCACGGGCCGTCACCTGTGCGCCCGCTTGCGCGCGCAGGGCTTCAACGTCAGCGAGCTCACCGAGCACGCACCAGACGACCAGCACCGGATTCAGGCCGAGCTGACGCGACGCTGCACAGATGCGCGACGCCATCGCGCGCGCGCGGCCCGATCACGTCGTGCATCTCGCCGCGATCGCGTTTCCCGGCCATGCCGATGCCGGCGCGATCTATCGCGTGAACGTGGTCGGAACGCTGAACCTATTGCAGGCGCTCGTGCACCATGGCGCCGGCGCGCGCGGCGTCGTGTTGCCGAGCACCGCGACGGTGTATGCGGGCGACTCCTCGACGGCACTCACCGAAGACGCGCCGCTGGCGCCCGCCTCGCACTATGCCGTGAGCAAGCTTGCGATGGAGAACATGGCGCGTCTCTTCGCCGACCGCATTCCGATCGCGACCGTGCGTCCGTTCAACTACACGGGGCCGGGGCAGCGCGAGCCGTATCTCGTCCCGAAGATCGTGCGGCATTTCGCGCAGCGGGCGTCCGTGGTCGAGCTCGGCAACATCGATTCGGAGCGCGACTTCCTGGACGTGCGCGTGGTGGCCGACGCGTATGCGCGGCTCCTCGTCACGCCCGCGGCGTTCGGCCAGACGTTCAACCTGTGCTCCGGCGTCGGCACTTCCGTGCGCAGGCTGATCGAACGGCTGCGTGCGATCACCGGACACAGCATCGACGTGCAGGTGAATCCCGCGTTCGTGCGGCCGAACGAGCCGCGCCGCATCGTGGGATCCGCCGCTCGCCTGCGTGCGACGATCGGCGAGCTGCTCGACCTTCCGCTCGAGCGCACGCTGCGCGACATGCTCGCCGAAGCCGCCTAGCCCTTCGTCGCGATGCGGCTGCGGCCCGCGGCTTTCGCGTGGTACAGCGCCTCGTCCGCGGCAGCGATCGTCGATGCGATGGTGGCGCCGGCCGGCCTCGACGCGATGCCGATGGACAGCGTCACCTTGAGCCCGGGCGCTTCGCGTGCCCATGGCCACGCATCCACCGTCTCCTTGAGCCGTCCCAGCACGCGCGCACCGAGCGCCAGGTCCGCGCCGGCGAGCACGAGCAGGAACTCGTCGCCGCCGTAGCGGACCGGGAGGTCGTGCTGCCTGCACTGGTCGCGAATGATGCCGGCAACGCGCCGCAGCACCGCGTCGCCCACGGCGTGCGAGAAGTTGTCGTTGATGCTCTTGAAGCGATCGATGTCGATGAGTGCGACGGTGAGCGGCTCGCCGCTCGCTTCGCTTGCGGCCACGAGCGCGTCCACGCGCTCGTCGAGCCCCCGGCGATTGAGAAGCGACGTGAGCGGATCCTGCTCCGACACTTCCGTGAGCGCCTTCGCCTTGCGCGCAAGCGCCGCGTGGTCGGCGGCGAGCGTCTCCGCGCGCTCGCGGTACTGCGATGCGCGCCGGTTGGCGTCCTGGAAATCGAGCCACAGTTGCGCCGCCATCGCCGCGTGCTTGCGCGAGCCGGCGAGCTCCGCTTCGCGCACGGAGTGGAATTCCTTGTACAGCGCGAGCGCGCCCTTGTGGTCGCCCGCATCCTCGAGGAGCTTCGAGAGCGACTCGCACGCTTCGGCCAGCACGGTGGTCGCGCCGATCTGCCGGGCCAGCAGGATCGCCTCGACGAACGATTGCCTGGCGTCGTCGACCTTGCCCTGGCCCAGCAGCGACGATCCTCGCTCCATCATCGCTTCCGCTTGCACGTAGGGCTCGTTGAGCCGCTTGGCATGCTCGATCGTCTCGTCGAGCATCCGCATGGCCTCAGGGTGGCTGTGCATCAGGCGCAGGATCGTCCCGGTCTGCCCGAGGCAGTGCGCCTCGTCGTACGGATTGCCGAGCTCGCGTGCGAGCTCGAGGGCGCGCGTGCTTTGCGCGAGCGCCTTCGCATACTCCTGCTGTGCCGCGAGTTGGTTCGACTTGGCGAGCTCGTCGCCGCGTTGCTTCGACAGGAGCGACTGGCTGTGAAGGAGCTTGGTCAGGAGGTTGCGATTGTTCGCGGCTTGCGCGAGCTCGAGCCCGGTACGCAGGTATTTGGCGGCCTCGTCCAGGCGATTGGCGGAAATGAGCGCGGAGCCGAGCGAGTTGTGGATGTTGATCTCGAGCGTCGCGAGCTTTTGCGCGCGCGCCGACTCGAGCGCGCGCAGCATCGACGCCACCGCGTCCTCGTTCGCCCCCAGCCGATGCTGGCAGGTGCCGACGCCCGCGAATGCAGCGGCCGCGCCGGCGGGGTCGCCTGCATCGTCGTACATCTGCGCCGCGTCGAGGAGGTACTCGAGCGCGCGCATGAAGTCGGCGAGGTAGAAGTGGCACCGCGCGAGGGCGTGGCCGGTTTCCGCCACCAGCTGGCGGTCGCCGTTCTTCGCCGCGAGAGCGCGCGCTTCGTCCGCGTGCGTGAAAGCCCGCTTGGACTGGCCCGTGCGGGCGAGCTCGGTGGACAGCGCGTTCAGCGCGCGAACGCGCGCAACCGCGTTGGGCGCCGCGCTGACCGCTTGCTCGAGGGCGAGGACAGGATCCATGACGTGCGAATGCGAGGGGCGGGCAGAGTGTGCCAGAAACCGTTCCGGGCGAGCGAGGTCGCCCATCCACAGGCGATGTAAAGGACGCTTGACATCGGGCATTTCGCCCTCTACGATGTCAAGCATCCTTTACACATGCTTCGAGGAGTCAGCCGATGAAACAAGCCGCCAAGGATGCGACGTCCGCCAGGGAGATGTGGGGCGCGTTGCTCCTGTACGCCGCCGTGCTGGTGATTGCGCTGGCTGTTGGAAAGACGTTGCAGCCGGGCGCCGCGCAAACCGCGTTGTACGTGAGCCCGATGATCCCGTTCTTCCTCGCCGTCTGGGCGGTGGTGCGCCGGATCCGCCGCTCCGACGAGTTCATCCGCAAGACGACGCTCGAGCACATCGCCGTCGCGGCCGCCGTCACCGCCGGGTGGACCTTCACCTACGGCTTTCTCGAGAACGCAGGGTTTCCGCGCCTGTCGATGTTCACCGTGTGGCCGGTGATGGGAGCTGCATGGGCGTTGCTCGCGATCGCCGAGAACTTCCGGCATCGATGAAGAACACCATTCGCGAGCTTCGCGCGGCGCGGGGATGGAGCCAGGCGGCGCTGGCCGACCTCCTCGACGTGTCGCGCCAGACGATCAATGCAATCGAGACAGGGCGCTACGACCCGAGCCTCCCGTTGGCGTTCGCCATTGCCCGGGTCTTCGAAACGAACATCGAGGCCATTTTCTCGGCCGAACCATAAGGATCTTTTAAATGAACTTCAGACATTGGCTCGCCGCTCTCGCAGCGGCGGCAGGGACCTGTGTTGCCTTTGCAAACGACGTGGGCGCACTTTCGGTCGAGCGATTCGGCACGCGCGGTTCGCCCGTCGTGCTCGTTCCCGGCCTTGCAAGCGGACCGTGGGTCTGGAAGGCCACGATCGATGCGTTGAAAGAGACGCATCGCGTGTACGCCGTGACGCTTGCGGGATTCGACGGACGTGTCCCGGTGGCCGGCGATCCCATGCGTGTTGCGCTCGACGCGCTGCGCGATCTCGTCGCGAAGGAACATCTCGAGAAGCCCGTGATCGTCGGGCACAGTCTCGGCGGCATGCTCGCACTGCAAGTCGCCGCCGCCTATCCCGATCTCGTGAGCGGGGTCGTCACGGTCGACGGTTTGCCCGTGTTTCCGACGACGGAGAACGTACCGTCCGCGGAGCGGGCCGCGCTCGGCGCGCGCATGCGGGCGCAATTTGCGGAGGCGACGCCGTCAGCGTTCGAAGCGCAGCAGCTTGCGTACATGCGGCGCGTCGGCGTGATCGACGAGTCGCGCGCCGCAGAGGCCGCCGCGCGAACCGCACGAAGCGACCCGCGCGCGGTCGGCGCGTATGCGCAGGCCGCAATGACGCTCGACTTTCGCGCCGACCTTGCATCGATCCGCGTTCCTGTGCTCGCGATCGTGCCGTACTACGCGAGCGATTACGCGGCGATGGGCGTGTCGGAAGAGGCGAAGCGCGCGTACTACGCATCGTTGCTGCGCGGCGTAGGCGCGCTCGAGGTGGTGACGATCGCGCCCGCGCGTCACTTCGTCATGCTCGACCAGCCGGAGGCGCTGGCGGCGGCCGTGCGCAAGTTCGTCGACGCGCGCACGGCCTCCCGTTGACGCGCTACAGCACCTCTGCCGCGTGATCGGCGAGACGAGAGCGCTCGCCGCGCTGCAGCGTCACGTGGCCGGAGTGCGACCATCCCTTGAACCGGTCGACCACGTACGTGAGGCCCGGAGCTTCCTTCGGTGAGGTAGGGCGTGTCGATCTGCGCGATGTTGCCCAGGCACACGACCTTCGTGCCCGGTCCCGCGCGCGTGATCAGCGTCTTCATCTGCTTGGGCGTCAGGTTCTGCGCCTCGTCGATGACGAGGAACTTGTTGATGAACGTGCGCCCGCGCATGAAGTTCAGGCTCTTCACCTTGATGCGCGAGCGGATGAGGTCGCGCGTGGCGGCGCGGCCCCATTCACCCGCCTCGTCGTCGGTCTTGTTCAGCACGTCGAGGTTGTCCTCGAGCGCGCCCATCCACGGGTTCATCTTCTCCTCCTCGGTGCCGGGAAGGAAGCCGATGTCCTCGCCGACCGGGACGGTGACCCGCGTCATGATGATCTCGGTGTACACCTTGAACTCGAGGGTGAGCATGAGGCCGGCGGCGAGTGTGAGCAGCGTCTTGCCGGTTCCGGCCTGCCCCAGCAGCGTGACGAAATCGATCTCGGGGTTCATGAGCAGGTTGAGCGCGAAGTTCTGCTCGCGGTTGCGCGCCGTGATGCCCCAGACGTTGTTCTTCTGGTGCGTGTAGTCCTTGAGCGTGGACAGGAGAGCCGTCTTGCCCTGGATGTCCTTGACGATCGCGTAGAACGGCGCCTCGTCCTTCTTCTCGAGGTGCACGAACTCGTTGGTGAGGAGCGTCGGGATGTAAGGACCGGTCAGGCGATAGTACGTGTGGCCGCCCTGCTGCCACGACTCCATCCCCTTGCCGTGCTTGTCCCAGAAATCGGCCGGCAGCTCCGATGTGCCCGAGTAGAGAAGATCGGTGTCCTCGAGGACCTTGTCGTTGAAGTAGTCCTCGGCGGCCATGCCGAGCATGTGTGCCTTGATGCGCATGTTGATGTCTTTCGACACCAGGATGACGCTGCGCTTTTGATGCGCGTGCGCGAGATGCGTGACGACGCCCAGGATCTGGTTGTCCGCCTTGCCGCTTGCAAGCGTCGGCGGCAACTGTGTCGTGATGTTCTCGGTCTGCAGGTAGAGACGGCCGGTGGCAGCCCCCGACGACTTCTGCTCGAGCGGAATGCCCTTGCCGATGTTCTCGCGCGTCTCGCCGTAGGCGGTGACGAGCTCGTCCAGGAACCGGCTCACCTGGCGCGCGTTGCGCGCGACTTCGCTCACGCCCTTCTTGTTGTTGTCGAGCTCCTCGAGCGTGAGCAACGGCAGGTAGATGTCGTGCTCCTCGAACCGGAACAGGCTCGTGGGATCGTGCAGCAGGACGTTGGTGTCGAGGACGAACAGCTTCGAAGCGGCAGCGCCGCCGGTCTTGACCGGCTTGCGCGAAGGGAGGAGATGCAGGGTGGATGGGGCAGGGCGCAGCTTGCGTTCGACCATGGGCCTCCTTGATTGGACCTCCGGTCCGCAAGCGCGCGGACCTTGAATGATGGTACCCCGTTTCCCAGCGAACACAAGGCCTTGTGGTGGAAAGCTCGACGCGTCCGCGCTATTGTGGTGGAAAGGAAACGCGGCCTGGATGCCCGAGGTAGGCGGCGCGCACGCGCTCGGCGAAGCCGCGGCCGAAAGCGCGCTCCACGCGCGCACGCGCGGCGCGGCCCATCGCATGGCGCATCTCGACGTCGTCGCGCAACGCGCGCAGGTGGCCGAGCGCTGCGTCGTCGTCGTCGGCATGAAACAGGAAGCCGTCGACGCCGTGCGTGACGAGCTCGGCGAATCCCACGTTGTCCGCGCACACGCACGGAAGTCCCGTGGCCATCGCCTCGGCGACGACGCGTCCCGCCACCTCGGGCGACAGCGGGCTCGTGCGGTAGAAGAACGCGTCGAGCGTGCGCAGGAACGACGCCGCGTCTTCGCTGCCGGGTGGCAGCAGCTCGAGGCCTTGCGCAGGCGCGGCTGGCGGAAAGTAACGGTGCAGGACGGTCCCGCCCATCACCCGAAGCCGCATGCCCGCTTCGATCATGCGCCGCATGATGTCGGGATCGTCCGGATGGAACTTGAGATGGTGGTTGCGGCTCAGGCGCCCGACGACGAAGCCGTTGCGGTCGTCGTCGGCCGCGCGAGGCGCGAACCGCGCGATGTCGATGGGTGAGGAGTAAGACGCGCCCGGCAATCCGGTCCTGCGGTGGAATGACTCGGCGGGCATCAGGAGCTCGACCGCAAGCGTGGACGTGGCGCGCAATCCGATGACGAGGTCGAGCAATGGCGCGGTGTCGTCCACGTTATGGACCACGACGATGCGCGCCGGCCGCGCCTGCGCGAGCCATGCGGGCGGCGCCTGCCAGCTGCCGAAGATCACGACGATGCCTTCTTGCGGAAACCGGCCCTGGTTGGCCGCGATCGGAACCACGCCCTCGGAAGCGAGCGCGGGCGGGATGTCCGCCTGCGTCGCCCACAAGGTGACCTCCGCGACCGGCGCAAGGAGCTTCGCGATCTCGATCGCGTGCATCTCCGTCCCCGCGTACGCATTCTCGAATGGCGAGACGATGTGCACGGGCGTGCCGGGGGCGAACGGCCCCGCGAGCACGCGGTCCGATGCGTCGCCCACGAGGGTGCGAATGCGCGCAAGCGCGCTGCGCGCGCGGTCTCGCTCGAGCCTCGCGTTCCTGATCAGCGCGAGGTTCTCGCCGATCTGCACGTCGTCCGGCGCAAGGCCGGCTGCGCGCTCGATCGACGCGTGCGCCGTTTCGATGTGGCCCCCATCCCACGCGAGGAGCGCGTGCGCATGGAGCGCTTCGACATCGGCGGCATCGCGCGCGATGGCGCGGACGAGTGCTGCTCGCGCGCGCCGGTTGGCTCCAGTGACCGCGAGACGCAGGCCCAGCGCCCGATCCTCGCCTGCGCCCGCGGCATGGGGAACCGCGTCGCCGTCCTCGGCCTCGTCGATGCGGCCGTGGCACTGCTTGTACCGAAGGCCGCTGCCGCACGGACACGGCGCGTTGCGGGCGACCGCCATTTGGATCTCGGCGGCCATGGGAGGCGCAGGTGCCGCAACCGCGGGTGCGAGTGCTGCCACGCGCACGGCGATCGCCTGTTCCAGCGCAGCGTTGAATCGAACGGCACTCGCGTACGCGTCGCGTGCCTCGCCGTCGTTGCCCACGCGCGCACAGGCGTCGCCCAGGCCGACGTAATAGTCGGCGGCGTCCATGTTGAGCGCAATGGCGCGCCGGAAGGCAAGCCGCGCCGCCTGCGCCTCGCCTGCCTGCAGGTGCGCTTGCGCCTTGAGATACACGGTGTTGGGCTCGTCGGGACAGTCGCGCATGACCTGCGCGTAGAAGGCGAGCGCCTCCTCGATCCGGCCCGCGCGCTGCAGGGCGATGCCGTCGTTGAGCCGCGCGAAATGGGCGGCCCACGCCTCGTCGCGCTCGCGCTCGTAGCGACGGCGCACCGCATCCTGGAAGCGCAGGTGCTCGTTGCGGTTGTGGCGATTGAGCCCGATACCGGTGCCGGACGTGCCGGCTTCGGCGAAATAGAAATGCGTCGGCTCGCGCACCGTCGCGAAGTGCGTGTGCGCCATGAGCCGCAGCCACAAGTCCCAGTCCTCGTTCGTCTCGAGCGTCTCGTCGAGGCGAATGCCGGCATCCGTGAGGCTGCGATGGACGATGCACGACATCGCCGCGATCTGGCAGTTGTAGTACATGATGAGCGGGTTCACGCGGGTGTCGCGCTGGATCGCGACGCGATGGTAGCGATCGAGCCCCCAGAGCTGCGCGTGCACTAGCCTCGGGCGGTCCGGCTCGGCAGCGCGGGCAAGGAGGCGAGCCACGTGGGTCTGCTCGAAGAAGTCGTCGTCGTCGAGGAACCCGATCCACTCGCCTTGCGCATGATCGATCCCGACGTTCGCGGCCGCCGGACGCAGCAGGCGCCGCCCGACGTTCACGAGGCGCACGCGAGTCAGCGTGGGCACATCCGGCAACGGAGGATGCGAGCCGCCGGTGGCGTCGACGACGATGAGCTCGAGCGGACGATGCGTCTGCTGCGCGACCGACGCCACGGCGTTGGCCAGGCATTCCCGGCCCATGCTGCGAATGATGATGGAGACGAGCGGTGCCGGCATCCTGTGAAGGCGCGGCGGCAGCCTAGACGGGCCTTTCGAGCGATTGCACCGCGGCGAGCACTTCGTCGACATGACCGTCGACCTTGACCTTGCGCCATTCGCGCACCAGCCTGCCCGTGCCGTCGACGAGGAACGTCGACCGCTCGATGCCGCGCACCTGCTTGCCGTACATGTTCTTCATCCTGATCACGTCGAATTGCGCGCAGAGCTTTTCGTCGGCGTCCGAGATGAGCTCGAAGGGAAAGTCCATCTTGGCCTTGAAGCCTTCGTGCGACTTCATCGAATCGCGCGACACGCCGACCACCGTCGCGCCGGCTTTGCGGAATGCGTCGTATGCGTCGCGGAACTCGGCGCCTTGCGTGGTGCAGCCCGGCGTGTTGTCCTTGGGATAGAAGTAGATGACGACCGTCTCGCCCGCATGATCGGAAAGCTTGAACGTCCCGCCCGTGGCCGGCGCGCTGAAATCTGCCACTTTCTTGCCTACCATCTGCATCTCCTTTGGTTGCTAGGCCGCTCGCGCGAGGTCGACGTCGCCGAGGAACTCGTCACCTTGCACGAGCAGCGTGCCGGTGCGTCCCTCGATCGTGCCCGGCCCCGTCGTGCAGCGCGGCAATGCCATGGGCTCGACGCTCTCGTACAGCGCGCGCACGGGACCGATCGTCCAGCCCTGCGCTTTCCATCCGAGCACGAGCTGCTCGAACTGGGTCGAAAGTCGCATGCCCTCGAGCTCGGCGTGCAGCGTGAAGACCTGGCTCGCGGAAAGGTCGCGCGTTCGCTCGAGCAGGTGCGCCGCGACGTTGCCCTCCGTCACGCCGTCGAGTCCCACCATCTCGTCGAGCGTGGGCAATGTCGTCGGAAACTGCGGACAACGGATCGGCTCCGCGTTGAACACAGGCAGGTGCGGATGAGTGCCGCGACCGTCCGAGCAATAGTCGAATCCGAGGCGCTGCGTCAAGCGCAGCGCGTGGACGTTCATCTGCCATCCCGCGGCGCCGTGCGTGCGCGGGGCCTCGCGGAAAATGTCCGTGTAGCGCTCGCATGCGCGTTGCATCTCGGCCTCGGTCCATCGCTCGTCGGCGCCGGCCACGCCGTCCTGCCAGCGGATGTGATCCCAGCAGTGGATCCCCGTCTCGTGACCGGCGTCGCGCACGCCCTGCATGACGTCGGCGGCGCGCTTGCCGATGTCGGGGCCGGGCAGCAGCGTTCCATACATGAGCGTTCGCACGCCGTAATGGCGAACGACCGACGTGCGGCGAACCTTGCCGACGAAGCCGGGGCGAAACACGCGCTTGATGGCGCGACCGGTGTGGTCGGGGCCGAGGGAAAACAGGAACGTCGCGGTGACGTCGTGCCTGCGCAGCATCTCGACGAGCGTCGGCACGCCTTCGCGCGTGCCACGCAGCGTGTCGACGTCGATCTTGAGCGCGAGGCGTTGGGCGCTCAATCCCTCGCTCGGCCTCGCACTCACTCGACGAGACCGCGCGCCTCGGCGACCTGTCCGCGATAGGCGTCGAAGATCCGGGTCAGTGCATCCTCCATTGCGACGACGGGCTTCCAGTCGAGGTCCGCGCACGTGTTGTCGATCTTCGGCACGCGGTTCTGCACGTCCTGGTAGCCGCGCCCGTAGTAGTCCTGCGACGTCGTCTCGACGAGCGTGACGCGCGCTGCGTTGTCGGCGTACTCGGGATACGTGCGCGCGAGCTCGACCATCTTCTGCGCGAGGTCGCGCACGGACCAGTTGTTCGCGGGGTTGCCGATGTTGTAGATCTTGCCCGTGGCCACGCCGTCGCGGTTCGCGATGATCTTCATCAGCGCTGCGATGCCGTCGTCGATATAGGTGAAGGCGCGCTTCTGCGTGCCGCCGTCGACGAGCTTGATCGGCTCGCCCCGCACGATGTGCCCGAGGAACTGCGTGATGACGCGCGAGCTGCCTTCCTTCGGAGTGTTGATGTTGTCCAGCCCGGCGCCGATCCAGTTGAAGGGGCGGAAGAGCGTGTAGTCCAGGTTCTCCTGCATGCCGTACGCGTGGATCACACGGTCCATGAGCTGCTTCGCGCAGGCGTAGATCCACCGCGGCTTGTTGATGGGACCGAGCACGAGCTCCGACGCCTCGGGATCGAACTGCGCGTCGCGCGACATCCCGTACACCTCGGAGGTGGACGGAAACACGATGCGCTTCCTGTAGCGCACGCAAGCGCGGACGATCGGCAGGTTGGCCTCGAAGTCGAGCTCGAACACGCGCAGCGGCTCGCGAACGTACGTCGCCGGCGTGGCGATCGCGACGAGCGGGAGCACGACGTCGCACTTCTTGACGTGGTACTCGATCCACTCCTTGTTGATCGTGATGTCGCCTTCGAAGAAGTGGAAGCGCGGCTCCGACAGGAGATCGGCGATGCGCTCCGTCTGCATGTCCATGCCGTAGACGTCCCAATCGGTCGCAGCGATGATCGCCTGCGACAGATGGTGACCGATGAAGCCGTTGACGCCGAGGATGAGGACGCGTTTCATGACGGGCGATGGGCGCGGGCAGAGCTGCATTCTACCGCGCGGCCTGCGCTCACAACCCGACGTCCGACGTGCCGAGGATGGCTGCAAGGCCGCGCGGCGTCGCTTGCACGCCGTCCACCTCCACTTCCTTGACGAGCAACGTGCCGCCGCCGCCGCAATGGGCGACGCACGAGACGTCGTCGACGACGAGCCTCGGCGGCTGCGGGGGGCCGGCGGCGTGGAGCACCCGCGAGCGCAGGATGCGCACGCGATGACCCGCGACGTCGGCGAACGCGCCGGGGTACGGCGGCGCGACGGCGCGCACGAGGTTGTGGATGCGCGCGGCGTCCTGCGACCAGTCGATGCGGCCGTCTTCCGGCTTGCGCCCGCCGTAGTACGAGCCGCGTGCGAGGTCGAGCGGCTGGCGCGGCGCCGTTCCCGCGATCAGCCCGGGCATCGCGCCGTCGAGCGTGCACTCGGCGGCCACCGTGACCTTGTCGAACACCTCGCGCGCGGTGTCGTCCGGCAGTATGGGGACGGCCGTCTGCGCGACGAGGTCGCCCGCGTCGGGTTTGGCTGCCATGTAGTGCAGCGAGGCGCCGGTCTCGCGCTCACCGTGCAGCACCGCCCAGTTCACGGGAGCGCGGCCGCGATACCTGGGCAACAGCGACCCGTGCATGTTGAGCGCGCCGCGCGAGGGGATCGCGAGGATGTCGGCGGACAGCATGCGCCGGTAATAGAAGCTGAAGAGGAAGTCCGGCGCCAGCGCACGCAGGCGCTCGACCACGTCGCTTGCGCCCGCGTCGTCGGGCGCGATCCACGCAATGCCGTAGTCGTTGGCGACGTCCGCGACGCGCTCGAACCACAGCGTCTCGCCGGGGTCGTCCGCGTGCGTCACCACGAGCGGCACCTCGACGCCGTGCGCGAGCAGCACGCGAAGGCAGCGCGCACCGACGTTGTGGTACGCGAACACGACCGCGGAGGTCATTGGACTACCCTCCGCGCTGTCGCGCTTCGGGGCAATTCGCGCGCAGGAAGGCCCTGCGCGCTCATGGAAGATCCGCGGGGTTTTCCCGTTCGAGCACGGCGCGGATCGTGTAGCGGGGCCGATCGCGGACCTGCTGGTAGATGCGTCCCACGTACTCGCCGACGAGGCCCACGCCGAACAGGACGACGCCGATCAGGAAGAACTCGAGGATGTCGCGGTCCCACAGCGAGGCCACGCCCTTGCCGGTGACGAGGCGCTCGACGACGACGACGGCGTAGAGCACGAGACTGACCGCCGCGACGAACATGCCGAACAGCGAGAAGAGCTGCAGGGGCACGAGCGAGAAGCCCGTGACGAGGTCGAAGTTGAGGCGCACGAGCTTGTACAGCGAGTATTTCGATTCGCCTGCCACGCGCTCTTCGTGCGCCACTTCGACCTCGACCGGGCTGTGCGCGAAGGTGTAGGCGAGCGCGGGAATGAAGGTGCTGACTTCGCGGCTCGCGGCGACGGCGTCGACGATGTCGCGGCTGTAGGCACGCAGCATGCACCCCTGGTCCGTCATGCGGATGCGCGTGATGCGTTCGCGCAGCCGGTTCATCGCGCGGGATGCGACGCGCCGCCACCACGCGTCCTCGCGGGTGCGCCGCACGCCGCCGACGTAGTCGTGGCCCTGGTCCATCTGCGTGAGCAGCTTGGCGATCTCTTCCGGCGGGTTCTGGAGGTCGGCATCGAGCGTGACGACGCGCTCGCCGCGCACCCGTTCGAAGCCCGCGATGATGGCCGTGTGCTGTCCGTAGTTGGCGTTGAAGAGAACGACGCGGGTGACGTCCGGGCGGACGAGGTACTGGTCCTTCAACATGGCCGACGACCGGTCCCGGCTGCCGTCGTTGACGAAGATCACTTCGTAGGAAACGCCGAGCGCGTCCAGCGCCGGATACAGGCGCGCGAACAGCGCCGGCAGGCCGGCTTCCTCGTTGAACACCGGGATGACGACCGAAAGCTGCGGCGCGCTTGTCACTTGCGATGGCTGCCGAGGACTTCCGCGCACGCATCGCACACGCGGTCGACGTCGGCATCCGTCATCGTCGGAAACAACGGGAGGGTCACGGTGGTGTCGGCGATGCGCTCGGTGTGCGGCAGGTCGCCGCGATGATAGCCGAAGCGCCTCATGGCGGTCGTCAGGTGCGCCGCCTCGTACGACACGCCGGTGCCGATGCCCCGTGCTTCCATCTCGTCGCGGAACTGCTGCCGCGAGATCCGGAGCTCAGGGAGCGGAAGAAGCGGTGCGAACATGTTCCAGCTGTGGCCTGCTTCATCTGCGCTGTATCCGGGATGCGGCAGCTCGCATGGCGGGTCGGTGCGGAAGCGCTCGAAGTAACGCGCCGCGAGCGCCCGCCGCTTGTCGTTGAACTCCTGGAGCCGGGCGAGCTGGCGCAGGCCGACCGCGGCGTTGACGTCGGGCAGGTTGTACTTCCCGCTCGCCTCGCGCACGTCGCGCGTGCCATCGGGGAGGCGGTGGATGCCATGGAACCGCATCGCTTCGACGGCCGCCGCTTCGCGCGCGTCGTTGACGACGATGGCGCCGCCCTCGATGCTCGTGATGTTCTTGTTCGGATGGAAGCTCCACACGCAGAGGTCGCCGAAGCTGCCGAGCGCCTTGCCGCGCCACGACGATCCGATCGCCAGCGCGCAGTCCTCGATGACGCGCAGCTTCCGGCGCTTCGCGAGCGCATAAAGCGCGTCCATGTCGCAGGGCAGGCCCGCGAAGTGCGTCGGCATGATCGCCTTCGTTCGCGGGCCGATGCGCGCCTCGGCAGCGTCGAGGTCGATGTTGCGCGTGCCGGGCTGGACCTCGACGAAAACGGGCACGGCGCCTACCTTGACGATCATGTTGGGCGCCGCGAAGAACGTCATCGACGCCGTCAGCACCTCGTCGCCCGGACCGATGCCGCAGACGCGAAGCGCGATCTCGAGCGCGCCGGTCGCCGAAGACAGCACGCGCACGGGACGGCCGCCGGCGAGATCGGTGAGCGCGGATTCGAACGCCTTGACCTTCGGGCCGCTCGTGATCCACCCCGAGCGCAGCACGTCGCCGACCTCGGCGATCGTCGCCTCGTCGAGCGTGGGCCGCGCGAAGGGAAGGTACGTATCGGCGCTCATGTCTTCGCCACCAGCCAGACGCCGAGGACGATGAAGCCGATGCCGAGCCAGCGCGACACCGTGACTGCTTCGCCGAAGAGATAGTGGGCGGCGACGGCGTTGACGATGTAACCCAGCGAGAGCATCGGGTAGGCGACCGAGACGGGAACGCGCGACAGTCCCATGATCCATACCAGGAGGCTGACCATGTAGCACGTGACGCCGATGACGAAGTGGCCTTGCGTTCCCATGCGCCACAGCGTGTCGAACCAGTTCTCGCGCGTGAGCGTGATGACGCCGAGCGCGTTGGTGCCTGCCTTCAGCAGCAGCTGCGCCCCCGCATTGAGCAGGACGCCGGTCATGAGGAACGAGAACGCAGTCCAGGTCATGGTGCTCATCGGCGGGAGACGAAGACGCGCCGCGGGTCTTCGGCAAGGACGCGAAAGGGCACCTTCTCGCGCGCGAGATCGGCCGCCGTGTCCCGGGACATCATCGCGTACGCCTGCGGCGCCTTGAACCACACCTCGAACCAGCGCGCGAGGTTATAGAGCTTGTCCGGCTCGGCCGCGAGGCCCAGCGCCATCTCGTCCTGGAACTCGACGAGAACCGTCGGGCGTCCGAGGTAGAACGGCAGCGTCTGGTCGTAGCTTGCGACCTGGAACACGGGGTAGCGCGCATCGAGCGGACCGCCGTTGGCGCGTTCGGCGCTGCGCAAGATGGGTGCCGCGGACCGCACGAGTGCAAACCCATCGTGACCGACGAAGGCGATCTGCATCCCGACCAGGCTCGCGAGCGACAGCGCGACGATTCCCGACGTCCTGGCGGCTGGCGACCCCTTGCGGAACGACAGGAACGCGGCGATGCCGCCCAGCGTGTAGGTCGCGATCGCAGCGAACATCCACGGTCCGAAGGCGCGGAAGATCCCGGCCGGTGTCTGCTCGCTTGCGAGCTGCGCGATCGCGTCGTCCCACGCGACGGCGTACGCGACGAGTGCTGCGAGCCCGCCGATGGCCAGCGGCGACGCGATCCACATGAGCGTGCGGGCGGACATGCGGGTGAGCTCGACGCCCATCACCAATGCAAGCGCCGGGAACATGGGAAGGATGTACGACGGCAGCTTCGAGCCCGACATGCTGAAGAACACGAAGATGAACGCCGCGTAGACGAGACACAACCGCTTCCACGAAAATCCGTTGGCGAACGCGTTGGCGTCGCGCCAGCTCCGCGGCAGCGTGACCGCCCACACGACGATCCATGGCATGAGCCCCAGCGCGAGCCACGGCACGAAGTACCACCACTCGCCCGTGCGGTTGTGGGTCTCGGTGAGGAAGCGCTCGACGTGCTCGTGGATGAAGAAGAACTGGACGAACTCCGGGTTGGCGCGCGAGACGAGCACGAACCAGGGCGCGCACACGACGAGGTAGACGGCCAATCCCGCTGCCAGGTGCAGCCGGCGCCAGGGGCCCGTGTCGCGCGTGACCAGCGTGTAGAGCACCAGCGCCGCGCCCGGCATCGCGATGGCGATGAGGCCCTTGGCGAGCGTCGCGAGCGCCGCTCCCCCGTACGCGGCGAGCATCCAGTTGCGTTGCGAGGTCGGGCCGATGTCGGGACGCTGCGCGAGGAGGAACGCGCACAGCGCGATCGTCATGCAGAAGGACAGCACCGAATCCACGCTCAGGAAGTGCGCGATGCCCGCGTGCCACACCGTTCCGGCGAGCACGACTGCCGCGAATGCGCCCGCATCCGGCGAGGCGAGGCGCGTCGCGGTAAACCCGACCGCGATCACCGCGAGGAACCCGGCGACCGCCGAGGGCAGCCGCGCGGTCCATTCGTCGACGCCGAAGACGTCGAAGGACAGCGCGCCGAGCCAGTACTGCAGCGGCGGCTTCTCGAAGTACTTGAGACCGTTGAGGCGCGGCGTCACCCAGTCGTTGCCCGCAGCCATCTCCCGCGCGATCTCCGCGTAGCGTCCCTCGTCGGGATGCTGCAGGAGCCGGAGGTCGAGCGGCGCGAACCAGGCGACGGCCGCGGCGAGCGCGAGCATCCACCAGGTGCGGCGGGAGAGAGAGGCGAGCATGGAAGGCATTGCGTCGCGCGCAATTCTACCGGAGGGGTGACCATCGCCACGCTCCGGCCGACAGCACGGTGACCGCCGTCCTTTAAGATACGGCCATGCCTGCGACGCTTGCCCTCTACGACAACTACACGCGCACCCTGCGCGAGTTCGTGCCGCTCACGAAGGATGCGCCGGTCGGCATCTACACCTGCGGCCCCACGGTCTACGATTACCAGCACATCGGCAACTTCCGCACGTTCCTGTTCGAGGACGTGCTGAAGCGCGTGCTGCGCTGGAACGGCTACCGGCTCAATCACGTGATGAACATCACGGACGTCGGTCACCTGACGTCGGACGCCGACACCGGCGAAGACAAGATGGAGAAGGGCGCGCGCCGGACGGGCAAGTCGGCGTGGGACATCGCGAGGCTCTACACCGACGACTTCATCGAGCAGCTCGGCCGGCTCAACATCGACGCCGCCGACATCCTCTGCCGCGCCACCGACCACATCCCCGAGCAGATCGCGTTCATCGCGGACATCGAGCGCAAGGGATTCGCGTACAGGACGTCCGACGGGGTCTACTTCGACACCTCGAAGCAGGACGATTACGGCTACCTCGCGCGGCTCGACATCCACGGCCTCGAGGCGGGCAGGCGCGTGGAGCTCGGCGAGAAGCGCATGCCGACCGATTTCGCGCTGTGGAAGTTCAGCAAGCCGGATGACAAGCGCCAGATGGAGTGGGACTCGCCGTGGGGACGCGGCTTCCCCGGGTGGCACATCGAATGCTCGGCGATGGCGCAGAAGTATCTCGGCGACTTCTTCGACATCCACTGCGGCGGCGAGGATCACATTCCCGTCCACCACACGAACGAGATCGCCCAGACCGAGGCGCGCGTCGGGACCCGGCTTGCCAATCTGTGGATGCACGGCTACTTCCTGCTCATGAACGACGCGAAGATGGCCAAGTCGGCGGGCGAGTTCCTGCGGGTGCAGTCGCTGGTCGATCGCGGCTACGATCCGCTCGTCTACCGTTACCTCTGCCTGACCGCGCACTACCGCACGCAGATGAGCTTCTCGTGGGAGGCGATGGACGCCGCGGCCACGGCGCTCGATCGCATGCGCAACGGCTTCTTCGCCCTGCCGTCGGAGGTGGGGGCCGCGGCCGAGCGGTCGTACATCGAGCGGTTCACCGACGAGATCAACGACGACCTCAACGTTCCCCGCGCGCTCGCCGTCGCGTGGGAAGTGCTGCGCGGAGACCTGCCGCCGGCCATCAAGCGGGCGACGCTCCTGCGCTTCGACGACGTCCTGGGCCTGCGCCTCGCCGCGTGGCAGCCGCCCGAGGTCGACGTGCCCGAGGACGTGAAGGCGATCGCCGAGGCGCGCCTGGCGGCGCGCAAGGCCCGGAACTGGGCGGAAGCGGACCGCCTGCGCGCGCGAGCTCGCCGCCGTCCGGTTGGGAGATGGAAGACCAGCCGGCGGGCTATCGGCTCAAGAAAAAGGGCTGAAAGCCCGGTCCGGGCGAAACGGTTCGTCGCCGATTGCGCGGCTTGGCGCCTTGTCCCGGGCGTTTCATCGCTTCGTCATTGAGCGGTCACGGTTGCCTGCCTAGGATGCGTGCATACGTTGAATCCGGACCTCGGGTTCGCGGCATCCAAGGGTGGTAGGCGCCAATTCGAAGGCGCCGACGATCCGAACGGAAGGACGAGACGCCATGAAGCAGAACACTTACGAATCCCGCAACCCGCTGAAGCCCGTCTTCGGCGCCATCGCAGTCGCCGCCGCCATGGCCACCCTCGGCCTTGCCGTGGTCGGACCTGTCGCGTTGTCGGCGTCGCCCGTCGCCGCGCCGGCGGTGGTCGCGTCGCGCACGAGCGAGCGTCCGATCGAGGTCGCCATCCTCCCGGCAACGATCCAGGTGGTCGGCAAGCGTACCAAGACGGCGCGCGCACACAGCCCGTTCCTGCCGGCGTCGTACAACGTCCGATAAAGCTTCTTTTCGCTTCTCCCCCGGCCGGCACGCCTCCCCAAGCTCCGGCCTTCTTTTTTTCTAGTAGAACTTCTCGACGCGGCCCGTGTAGAGCACCGGCCCCTGCGGCGCGCCCGTCGGCGAACCGCCGCGCTGCTCGAGGCTGACCGCAAGCGCCGGCACGTTGGCGAGTGCGACGTCCGGCGGTTCGGACAAGGTGAGCCGGCCAACACCGGTCGAGGGGATGACGCCCAGCGAGCGCGGAGGCGCCCCCTGCGGCAGCATCCAGAGCTCGAGCGAGCGGTCGGCGGGAACGGGCGCGCCGCCGACGACCTTGACGGTCAGCGTGCGGCTGTCGCGCTCCATGGTTGCGACGAGCGCGGGCTGCTGGTCCTGTCCGGCGAGCACGACCACGATGGGCTCGGCGGTGGGCGCGAGTTGCGTGAGGGCGAGTGCGAGGCCGAGTGCCGCGACGAAGCTGGTCACCGCGAAGCCCGCGCCAGAAGCCCACGCGCGCCCACCACGGTCCGCGGTCGACCCGGCGCGTGGCGTCGAGGCCGAGGCGCAACGCGATGCGCCTCCACACCTGCGGCGAAGGATTGATCGGCGGCGCGATGTCTGCGAAAGGCGCGAGCCTTTCCTCCCAGGCGCGGATGGTCGAGCGCACCACCGTGTCCGTGCGCGCGATGCGTGCGAGGCGGGCGCGCGCGCGTCCGGGCAGCGTCCCGAGCGCATACGACGCCGCGAGGGCATCGAGCCGCGCCACGCGATCCGGCCGCGAGAGATTCATCGGCCCATCCCGGCGCGCTCGAGGCAATCCTTGAGGCGCTCCAGCGCCCGGCGCACCCACGACTTCACCGTGCCGAGCGGCTGGCGCATGTGCGACGCGAGCTCGGAATGCGACAACCCGTGATAGAAGGCGAGCGCGATGGCCTGCTTGGGTCCGGCGTCGAGCGCATCGACGCAGTCGCGCACCGAGCGCGCCTCGGCGCCCGCGAGGAGCATCTCGGCGGGTGTCATGGCGTCGTCGGAAATGTCGTATTCGGGGGCGTCATCGTCGTCGCTCGTGAGCGTCACGGTATCGATCTCACGCCGCCGGAGCTGGTCGAGGCAGCGGTTGCGCACGATCGACGTGAGCCAGGTCATCGGCTGGCTCTTCGCCACCTCGTAGGATCCGGCGTGGTGCCAGACGTTGACGTACGCTTCCTGCAGGATCTCTTCCGCCGCGGCGGCGTCCTTCAAGATACGGACGGCCACCCCGTATAGATGCGAGGCGGTGAGGTCGTAGAACTCGGCGAACGCATTCTGGTCGCCCATCGCGACCCGCGACAGGAGCGCGGTCACGCGCGCGCCGCGATCGGGTGCCGTCATCGTTGCTTTTGCCAGAGGACGTCCGCGCGCCCTTCGGCGCGGTTCAACGCCCGGGCCAGCACGAACAGGAGATCGGACAGGCGATTGAGGTAGACGCGCGCCGTCGGCGTGATGGCTTCGGTGGCGGCGGCGGCCACGAGCGACCGCTCGGCGCGCCGACAGACGGTGCGCGCGACGTGCGCCTGCGCCGCCGCGCGCGTGCCGCCCGGCAGGATGAATTCCTTGAGCGGCGCGAGATCCGCATTGAAGCGCTCGACGTCGGCTTCGAGCCGCGCGACGTGCGCATCCGTCACCGCCGTGTAGCCGGGGATCGAAAGCTCGCCACCGAGATCGAACAGGTCGTGCTGGACAGCGACGAGGCACGCGGCCACCGGCTCGGGCAGCGCTTCCGCGAGCAGGACGCCGATGGTCGAGTTGAGCTCGTCGACGCTGCCGATGGCCTCGATGCGCGCCGAGTCCTTGGCCACGCGCGAGCCGTCACCCAATCCGGTGGTGCCGGCGTCGCCGGTGCGCGTCACGATCTTCGACAAGCGATGGCCCACGATGGCGTGCATGAACGGTTGAAAGTCGCCGGAGCGTAACGAAATCGCCCGGCACGGGCAAGTTGACTTCGCCGCGTTTTGCTACGATGGCCGGAAGGAACGAGGAGCCGCGCATGAATCCCTTTGCCCACGATCTCGACCGCAACGACGCGAACTTCGCGGCGCTGACGCCCGCGTCGTTCCTCGCGCGCGCGGCGCACATCTGGCCCGAGCGAACCGCCGTCATCCATGGCGCCGCGCCGCTACACGTGGAAGGAGATCGTACGACGCGCTCCCGCCGGCTCGCCTCGGCGCTCGCGAAGCGAGGCATCGGCACGGGCGACACGGTTGCCGTGATGCTCGCCAACACGCCCGAGATGATCGAGGCGCACTTCGGCGTGCCGATGAGCGGCGGCGTGCTCAACACGCTCAACACGCGGCTCGATGCCGAAGCGATCGCGTTCATGCTCGACCACGGCGAGGCCAAGGCGTTGATCACCGACACCGAGTTCGCGCCGGTCGTCAAGGCGGCGCTGTCCCGCGCGCAGCGCAAGCCGCTCGTCATCGACGTGGCCGACGCGCTCGGACCGGGCGGCGAGCGCCTGGGGACAGTGGAGTACGAGGCGTTCATCGCCGCGGGCGATCCGGCGTTCGCCTGGAAGCCGCCGGCGGACGAGTGGGACGCCATCTCGCTCAACTACACCTCGGGGACGACCGGCAATCCCAAGGGCGTCGTGTACCACTATCGCGGCGCGTACCTCAACGCGCTGTCCAACATCATCGACTGGGGCATGCCGCGTCACTCCGTGTACCTGTGGACGCTGCCGCTGTTCCACTGCAACGGCTGGTGCTTCGCATGGACGATGGCCGCCAACGCGGGCACCAGCGTGTGCCTGCGCAAGGTCGAGGCGCAGGCGATCTTCGACGCGATCCGCGAGCACAAGGTCACGCACTACTGCGGCGCGCCCATCGTGCACTCGATGCTCATCAACGCGCCCGACGCGATGAAGCAGGGCATCGATCACAAGGTGTGCGGCCTGGTCGCGGCCGCCGCGCCGCCCGCCTCGGTGATCGAGGGCATGGAGCGCATGGGCTTCGACATCACGCACGTCTACGGGCTCACGGAGACGTACGGCCCGGCGGCGGTGTGCGCGAAGCACGACGAGTGGGAGTCGCTCGACATCGGCGCGCGCACCGAGCGCAACGGCCGGCAGGGCGTGCGCTACACGTGCGAGGAGGGCATGACCGTGATGGATCCCGAGACCATGCGCGAAGTGCCGTGGGACGGCGAGACGATGGGCGAGATCATGTTCCGCGGCAACATCACGATGAAGGGCTACCTCAAGAATCGCAAGGCAACCGACGAGGCGTTCGCCGGCGGCTGGTTCCACTCGGGCGACCTTGCGGTGATGCAGCCCGACGGCTACGTCAAGATCAAGGACCGCAGCAAGGACGTGATCATCTCCGGCGGCGAGAACATCAGCTCGCTGGAGGTCGAGGATGCGCTGTACCGCCACCCGGCCGTCGTGGCCGCCGCGGTGGTCGCGCAGCCCGATCCGAAGTGGGGCGAGACGCCCTGCGCATTCGTCGAGCTCAAGCCCGGCATGCCGGCGACCGAGGCCGAGCTCATCGCGCATTGCCAGTCGCTGCTCGCGCGCTTCAAGGCGCCCAAGAAGGTGGTGTTCGGCGAGCTGCCGAAGACTTCCACGGGCAAGATCCAGAAGTTCCTGCTGCGCGAGCGCGCGAAGTCGGCCAACGCGATCGAGTGACCTGCGCCGGCGCTCACGCCGGCTCGCTTTCCTCGAGCGAGAGGAGCGACGCGTTGCCTCCCGATGCCGTCGTGTTGACCGTGAGCGTGCGCTCGGCGACCAGGCGGGTCGCGTCGTAGCCTCCGTCGCGACGCTCGATGACCGGAACGATCGCTCCGTCATCGCGCGCGAGCGCGGCGCGCAACCTCGCCGCCTCCTCGGCGGAGCCGTCGAACAGCACCGCATCCGGTCGCGGCTCGAGCGTGTCCGCCGCGACGTTGCCCAACGACGCGGCGAGCGCAGCTTGCGAGGCGCGCTCGGCGGCATCGGCCGCAATGCATGCAACGCGGCCGCGCGGATGGAACGAGAGCACGTTCGACTCGCCCGTCGGTCCCGGCAGTACCTGGGTCTGGAAGCTGCCTTGCGGGCGCCGCTCGCGCACCAGACGCCACAGGTAAAGCGGTCCGCCGGCTTTCGGGCCCGTGCCCGACAGTCCCTCGCCGCCGAACGGCTGCACGCCGACGACGGCACCGATGATGTTGCGGTTCACGTACACGTTGCCCGCGCGGATGCGGCCCGCGATGAAGTCGACGGTCTCGTCGATGCGGCTGTGGATGCCATGGGTCAGGCCGTAACCGGTCGCATTGATCGCGTCGACGAGCGAGCGGAGCTCGCCCTCGCGGTAGCGCACCACGTGAAGCACCGGGCCGAACACCTCGCGCGTCAGCGTGCGCGGGTCGTCGGATCTCGATCAGCGTGGGCGCGAGGTAGGTCCCGTGATCGCATGCCGCGGGAAGGGGCAGCGAGGTGACGCTCGCACCCTCGGCGCGACGCTGCGCGACGTAGTCGGCAAGCGCAGCCCGCGCATCCTCGTCGATGACGGGACCCACGTCGGTTGCCAGGTGCCGCGGGTCGCCGATCCGAAGCTCCGCCATCGCGCCGCGCAGCATCGGCAGCACGCGGTCCGCGATGTCGTCCTGCAGGCACAACAGGCGCAGCGCGGAGCAGCGCTGTCCCGCGCTGTCGAACGCGGATGCGACTGCATCGGCGACGACCTGTTCGGCCAATGCGGAGCTGTCGACGATCATCGCGTTCTGGCCGCCGGTCTCGGCGATGAGCAGCGGGTCGTCGATACGGAGCGCGAGCGTGCGGGCGATGCTGCGCGCGACGTCGGTGGAGCCGGTGAACAACACGCCGGCGATGCGCGGATTCGCAACGAGCGCTGCGCCGACCGTTTCACCCGCACCAGGCATCAGCTGGAGCGCCGATTCGGGTACGCCGGCCTCGTGGAAGAGACGCACGGCGAATGCGGCAATCAGCGGCGTTTGCTCCGCCGGCTTCGCGATGACGGGATTGCCGGCGGCAAGTGCCGCGCTGACCTGCCCGACGAAGATGGCCAGGGGGAAATTCCACGGCGCAATGCTTGCGATCGGGCCGCGCGGCGTCGTGCCGCGCAACTCGCGCCGCGCTTGCGCCGCGTAGTACCGGCAGAAATCCGCGGCTTCGCGGACTTCGCCTTGCGCGTTCACGAGCGACTTGCCCGCCTCGAGGACGGCGAGGCGCATCAGTGCGAGCGCGTGCTCCTCGATCAGGCCGGCAGCGCGCTCGAGGCAGTCCGCGCGGCGGTCGACGTCCACCTGCGGCCACGGCGACGCTGCCGCGACGTCGACGGCGCGTGCGACATCGGCTGCGTCGGCCTCCTCGACGGTGCCGACGATCTCGCGCCGGTCCGCCGGGTTGACGATGCGCCGCCGAGGCGCGCGCACGCACGGTCGCGCCGGTGGGCCGTGCATGCTCCGGAACGAGCGGCGACGCCATGAAGGACTCGAGCTCGAGCACCGTGCGCTCGTCGGAAAAATCGCGGCCGCGCGAGTTGCGCCGGTCCGGGTAGAGCGCGACTGGCCTCGGAATGCGCGGGTGCGGCGTGCCCTGCGTCAGCCGTGCGCGTGCGACCGGGTCGGCCACCAGTTCGGCGATGTCCACCGACGGGTCGACGATGCGGTTGACGAACGACGAGTTGGCGCCGTTCTCGAGGAGCCGGCGAACGAGGTACGCGAGCAGCGTCTCGTGCGAGCCGACCGGCGCATAGATCCTGCATGGCCTGCGCAGAGATGTGTCGCCGACCACCTGGTCGTACACCGACTCGCCCATCCCGTGCAGGCACTGGAATTCGAAGTGCGCGTTGCCCGCCATCGTGTGCACGGCGGCGATGGTGAACGCGTTGTGGGTCGCGAACTGCGGGTACAGCGCATCGGGTGCCGCGAGCATCGCCTTCGCGCACGCGAGATACGACACGTCGGTGTGCACCTTGCGCGTGAACACGGGGTAGTCGGACAGGCCGTCGACCTGCGCGCGCTTGACCTCGGTGTCCCAATAGGCGCCCTTGACCAGGCGAACCATCAAGCGCCGGTGGCGAGCCCGCGCCAGCTCGACGAGCCAGTCGATCACGCTTCGCGCGCGCTTCTGGTAGGCCTGCACCACGAAGCCCAGTCCGAGCCAGCCCTCGAGCGCGGGCTCGCTCGCCAGTCGCTCGAACAGGTCGAGCGAGAGGTCGAGGCGATCCGCTTCCTCGGCATCGATGTTGAGGCCGATGTCGTACCCGCGGGCGAGTTGCGCAAGCCCGCGCACGCGGGGATAAAGCTCGGCCATCACGCGGTCGCGCTGCGAGCGTGCGTAGCGAGGGTGCAGCGCCGAGAGCTTGATGGAGATGCCGGCGCCTTCGTACACGCCGGCATGGCTCGCGCCGCGACCGATGGCGTGGATCGCGTCTTCGTAGGCGGCGAGGTAGTGTCGGGCATCCTCGTCCGTCATCGCGGCTTCGCCCAGCATGTCGAACGAGAAGCGGTAGCCGCGCGCTTCGCGCTCGCGCGCGTTGGCGAGCGCCTCGGCGATGGTGCGGCCGAGCACGAACTGCTGGCCGAGGAGGCGCATGGCGAGGTCGACACCCTTGCGGATCAGCGGCTCGCCGCCTTTGCGCAGGAGCGAGGCCAGCGCCTGCTCGAGCGAGCCGTCGCTGCGCGAGTCGACGAGCTTGCCGGTTACCAGCAATCCCCACGCGGCCGCGTTGACGAAGAGCGACGGACTGCGGCCCACGTGCGCGCGCCAGTCGCCCTGGGCGAGCTTGTCGCGAATCAGGCGATCACGGGTGGCGGTGTCCGGGATGCGCAGCAGCGCCTCGGCGAGGCACATGAGCGCGATGCCTTCCCGCGAATCGAGCGAGAACTCGAGCATCAGGGCGTCCACGCCGCCCGCCTTGTGCCGCGCGGCGCGTACGCCTTCGGCAAGGCGCGCGGCCAGCGCTTGCGCCGGGACGAGGAACTCCGCCGGCAACGAGGCTTCATCGAGCAGTGGCGCGAGCGCCGCCGCTTCCGGCGGGCGATGATGGGCCGCGATGGCGAGGCGGGCCGGTGCGGTGTCCACGGTGGTCATGTCGCCGTAAAATCCTAGCATTGCCGGCCGCCACAAGCCGCCTGCTTGCAGCGCCGGGCACGCAAGGAGACTTCGCACCATGAATGCCCCTGTCGAAGCGGACCTCGCGCCCCTCGTCCTGACGGACATCCGCGACGGCATATGCACGGTCACGATGAACCGCGGCGAACGCTACAATCCCCTGTCGACGGCGATGATCGCCGCGCTCGACGCCGCATTCGACGCGATCGCGGCGGACGCGGGCGTCCGCGTCGTGGTGCTGGCGGGCAGCGGGCGGGCGTTTTGCGCGGGCCACGACCTGACGGAGATGCGCGCGCACATCGACCACGCGTGGCAGCGCGGCCTGTTCGATGCGTGCACGCGCATGATGATGAAGATGGTCGGCCTGCCCCAGCCGGTGATCGCGCGGGTGCACGGCGCCGCGGCCGCAGCCGGCTGCCAGCTGGTGTCGATGTGCGACCTCGCGGTTGCGGCCGATCACGCGAAGTTCGGCTTGTCCGGCATCAACGCGGGCATCTTCTGCACCACGCCCGCCGTCGGCGTCGCGCGCAACGTCCCGCGCAAGCGCGCGATGGAGCTGCTGCTCACGGGCGACCTCATCGACGCGCCCACCGCCGCCGCGTGGGGACTCGTCAACCGCGTGGTTCCCCTCGACGAGCTCGACGCGGCGATCGACGCACTTGCCAAGTCCATCGCGCGCAAGAGCGCGGCGGCGGTGGCGCTCGGCAAGCGCGCCTTCTATGCGCAGGTGGAGCGCGGCCTGCAATCGGCCTACGAGCTTGCAGGAGAAACCATGGCCTGCAACATGCTCGATCCCGACGCGGCGGAAGGCATCGACGCGTTCCTCGGCAAGCGTCCGCCCCAGTGGAAACGCTGATACTCCGCTGACGAAGGTCTCCCGCGTCGTTCGCCGTGCGCCGGCGGCCGCACGAGTTCCCGCGGTGCAGCGCGGGGCATTGACGTGGGTCAACACGTAGCGGACAGCCCGTCCCCATGCTTGCTGCGAGTGGCCCCTCCGCGGACGCCACAGGGGAGGGAATACCGATGGATATCCCGCAGGTGGATTGGAAGGCGATCGACAGCCGTCCCGAGTTCCAGGACCTGCACCGCAGGAAGGTGCGCTTCCTGACGAGTCTCATGGTGTTCTCGCTGGTGTTCTACTTCCTGCTGCCGATCGGGGCGGCGTACTTCCAGGACATCTACAGTATCAAGCTCTGGGGGCCGGTCAATGTCGGCATCGCCTTCGCGCTGCTCCAGTTCGTGGTGGCCTGGGGCCTCGCGTGGTTCTACGCGAGGCGGGCCAACACGGTATTCGACCCGATGGCCGCGGCCATCGTGAAGGACGCCGAAGCGAAGATGGGAGGCCGCAAGTGAGCACCCGCCGCTTCGCAATTGCCGCCGGGACCATCTCCCTCGCCGCCATCGCCACGCCCGCGCTCGCGCAGGGCGCCGTCGCCCCGCAGTGGCGCTGGCTGACGTTCGTGGTGTTCGGCGCGATCATCGCGCTGACGATGTACGTGACGTACGTCGCCGCCAAGCGCGTCAAGAGCGTCGCCGACTTCTACACGGCGGGCGGCGGTGTGTCCGGCCTGCAGAACGGCTGGGCCATCGCCGGCGACTACCTGTCGGCCGCGTCGTTCCTCGGCATCGCGGGCCTCATCTCGCTGTACGGCTACGACGGCTTCATGTATTCGGTGGGCTGGCTCGTCGCCTACATCACCGTGCTGCTGGTGATCGCCGAGCCCTGCCGCAACATCGGCAAGTACACGCTCGCCGACATCCTTGCGTACCGGAACAACCCGCGCGCGACGCGCATCGTCGGCGCACTGTCGACGATCACGGTCTCGACGTTCTACCTGACCGCGCAAATGGTCGGCGGCGGCGTGCTGGTGAAGACGCTGATCGGCATCGACTACGAGATCTCGGTCATCGTCGTCGGCGTGCTCATGCTGGCCTACGTGCTGTTCGGCGGCATGGTCGCGACGACGTGGGTGCAGATCATCAAGGCGGTCCTCCTGGTGACGGCCTCGATCCTGCTGGTGATCTTGGTCTGGACGCCGTACGGCTTCTCGCTGCCCGCGTTCCTGCAGGCGGTGGTCGGCGACGCGAAGGTGCAGGCACAGGTCGCCTCGCTGCTGGGGGACGCGTCGAGGAACATGACGCCGGAGCAGCTCGGCCAGCGCTTCCTCGAGCCGGGCTTGTACTTCAAGGCGCCGATCGACCAGATCTCGCTCGGCATGGCGCTCGTGTTCGGCACGGCCGGGCTGCCGCACATCCTGATGCGGTTCTTCACGGTGCCGACCGCGCAGGATGCGCGCAAGTCGGTCATCTGGGCGATGGCCATCATCGGTGGCTTCTACGTGCTGACGCTGTTCCTCGGCATGGGCTCGGCGATGAAGGTCGGCGCGGCGCAGATCCGCACGATCGACGCCGGCGGCAACATGGCCGGCCCGCTGCTCGCGCAATACGTGGGCGGCGGCGCGGACTCGATGCTCGGCAACCTGTTCCTCGCGTTCGTGGCGGCCGTGGCGTTCGCGACGATCGTCGCGGTGGTCGCGGGCCTCGTGCTTGCGGCAGCGTCCGCGATGGCGCACGACCTCTACGTCGGCGTGATCCGCGAAGGTCACGTCACGCAGCAGGAGCAGGTGCGTGCCGCGCGCATCGCGACCGTCATCGTCGGCGCGATGGCGATCACCATCGGCATCCTGTCCAAGGGCCAGAACGTCGCGCACCTCGTGGCGCTGGCCTTCGCCGTGGCGTCGTCGGCCAACTTCCCTTGCGTGCTGCTGACGCTGTTCTGGAAGCGCTGCAACACCGGCGGCATCGTGGCCGGGATGATCATCGGCACCTTCTCCGCCATCGGCCTCGTGCTCGTCTCGCCGAACCTGACCTATCCGCTCGCCGTCAAGGCGGCGCAGGAAAAGGTCGTCGCGACCCAGTCGGCCGCGCTGGCGAAGCTCAACACCGACCTTGCGGCCGCCACCGAGGCGCCGGCGCAGGACAGGATCAAGGCCGATATCGCCAAGGCCGACAAGGCAAAGGCAGCGGCGGATGCCCGGATCAAGGAGATCGGCAACGACCGCACGTCGATCATGGGGCTCGAGAAGCCGCTGTTCGAGTTGCGCAACCCTGGGCTGGTTTCGATTCCGCTGGGCTTCCTGGCGGTGATCCTGGGTTCGCTGCTCTACCGCGACAAGCGTTCCGAGGACATGTGGGACGAGCTTTACGTGCGGCAGAACACCGGCCTGCTGGTGGCGAAGGCGAGCGCGCACTGATTTTCGTGCACGGCAATCTCCGCACCCGCGGAGATTGCCTGCACTTGCGCGCCGCGGCGCTTTGTCCGTAGGCTGACGGCAGTGAGCGCGAAGGTGGTCCAGTGAGCCTTGCCGTACAACCCGTGCCATCCGCGCCGCCCGACGCGGTCGACTTCCTCCGCCGGCACGCGCCGTTCGACGACATCGCCGCCGACCTGCTGCGTCCGTTCGCCGCCGCGCTCTCGCTTGCCGATTTCGCGAGGGACGCGACGATCCTGTCCGCACAGAACGGGCCCGTCGAGCACTTGTTCATCGTGCTGCGCGGGCTCGTCGGGCGGCGCCCGAACGATACGCACCCCGAACTCGACCGCACGCTCGGCCCCGGCGACATGTTCCCGATCGGCGCACTGGCAGCCGGCGCCATCACGACCAAGGTCTTCAACGCGCTCGCGGATACCACGTGCTACGTCGCGCCGCGCGCGTCGTTCATGGCGCTGCGCGAGGCGTCGCCGCAATTCGAGGCGTTCTGTTCGCGCGCGATCGTCGAGACCCTGCGCCAATCCCTCGACAGCCTGTTCCGCCATTACAGCCAGCGCGCCGCGGAGCAGCAGACGCTGACGCGCACCCTCGACGAGGTCGTTGCGCACCCGCCGGTAACGTGCCGCGCCACGGCTACGCTGCGCGAGGCGGCACAGAAGATGTCGGACGAGCGCGTGCGCACGGTGATCGTCGTCTCCGACGAGGGTCCGCCGATCGGCATGCTGACGCTCGTCGACTTGCTGCAGCGAGTGGTGCTTCCCGAGCGCACGCTGGACACGCCGGTGCGCGAGGTGATGTCGACGCCGATCATCACGCTTCCCGGATCGGTGACCGCGTACGAGGCGATGCACGTCATGGCCGAGCGCGGCATCCGCCAGGTGGTGGTCGTCGAGGGCGGGCGCGTACGGGGCGTCGTCAACGAGCGCGACCTGTTCGCGCTTCGGCGGGTGTCGATGCGCGATGTCGTCGAGGGCCTGCGCGAGGCGCAATCGGTGGAGGCGCTCAAGCGGGCCGCCGGCGACATCCGTCGCCTCACCGGGCATCTGCTCGACCAGGGGGTCGGTGCGCTGCCGCTCACCCGCACCATCGCGTCGCTCAACGACGCACTCACCCGCCGCGCTATCCAGATCGTGCTGGCCCGTCACGATCTCGGCGGCATCGACTGGTGCTGGCTCGCGCTCGGCAGCGAAGGCCGCGGCGAGCAGACCTTCGCGACCGACCAGGACAACGCGCTGCTCTTCGCGTGCAGCGACGACGCGCTTCTCGCGCCGGCGCGCGAGCGCCTGCTCGGGTTCGCCCGCGACGTCAACACCGCGCTCGACACACTGGGTTTTCCGCTGTGCACCGGCAACGTGATGGCGGGCAACCCGGACTTGTGCCTGGGGGAAGGCGAGTGGAAGGCCAAGTTCCTGAAGTGGATGAGGGAGCCGACGCCACATGCACTGCTCCAGGCCAACATCGTGTTCGACTTCCGCGCGCTCGCCGGCAACGCAACGCTTGCCGATTCGCTGCGCGACTGGCTCCTGCGCTACACCCAGGCCAGCAGCGCATTCCTGCGGCTGATGGTGCAGAACGCCCTCGAGACCGATCCGCCGGTGGGGCTCATCCGCACGTTCGCCGTCGACGACGATGGGCCGGGCAAGCGCACGATCGACCTCAAGACGCGCGGCACGCGCCTGTTCGTGGACTGCGCGCGCGTGTTCGCGCTCGCGCAAGGCATCGCCGAGACAGGTACGGCGGCGCGGCTTGCGCTGGCGGGCAAGGCGCTGTCGGTCGATGCGCGCTACGTCGAGGCCACCACCGACGCGTTCCACTTCCTGCAATCGCTGCGCCTGCGCAAGCAGGCGGCGGGCCGCGACGCCAACCGGATCGACCCCTACGCGCTGAACGAGGTCGAGCAGCGCATGCTGCGCGAAGCCTTTCGGCAGGCGAAGCAGCTCCAGGACCGCCTGCGCCTTTCGTATCGATTATGAAGACTCCGTCGACCTCGACGACGGCGCGGCTCGCGGTGCTGTTCGCGATCGGCCTCGTCGCCTTCAACTATCCCGTGATCGCGCTGTTCGACCGCGCGGCAACTGCCTTCGGCATCCCGGTCCTCTACGTCTACATCTTCGGCGCCTGGGCCGCGCTCATCGCGCTGGTCGCCGCCATCATCGAGCGCCCATGAACGGCGGCCCCGCGATCATCGTCGCGGCGCTCGCGTACCTCGGGCTGCTGTTCGCCATCGCGTATTACGGCGACCGGCGCGCCGACCAGGGCCGCTCGCTCATCGCCAACCCGTACATCTACGCCCTGTCGCTCGGCGTGTACGCGACGGCGTGGACTTTCTACGGCAGCGTCGGCCGCGCCGCCGCGGACGGCGTCGGCTTCCTGCCGATCTACATCGGACCGACGCTCATGATGGTGCTGTGGTGGGTGGTGGTACGCAAGATCGTGCGCATCAGCAAGGGCAACCGCATCACGTCGCTCGCCGACTTCGTGTCCTCGCGCTACGGCAAGAGCGCGCTCATCGCAGGGCTCGTGACGCTGATCGCCGTCGTGGGCATCGTGCCGTACATCGCGCTGCAGCTGAAGGCGATCGCCGGCAGCTACACGCTGCTCGTGAGCCATCACGACGCCGGGCTCGTCGCGCATCACCAGACGGTGCCCGTGCTCGCCGACACCGCCTTCTGGATGGCGATCCTGCTCGCCGTGTTCACGATCCTGTTCGGGACGAGGCACCTCGACGCCTCGGAACGGCACGAGGGGATGGTGGCCGCCATCGCGTTCGAGTCGCTGGTGAAGCTGGTGGCATTCCTGGTGGTCGGTGTCTTCGTCACCTACGGCGTGTACAACGGCGTTGGCGACATCTTTTCCAGGGCGGCGGAGCATCCGCGCCTGTCCTCGCTGTTCGCGCCGCTGGGCGGCGCCGCCGGCGGCTATGTGAACTGGGCGTGGCTCACGCTGCTCTCGATGCTGGCGATCATGTTCCTGCCGCGCCAGTTCCAGATCGCGGTGGTCGAGAACGTGAACGAGCGGCACCTCACCAAGGCCGTTTGGATATTTCCGCTCTACATGCTGGCGATGAACGTGTTCGTGGTGCCGATCGCCTTCGGCGGCGTCATCCACTTCGGCGACGCCGGCGCGGATCCCGACTCGTTCGTGCTGACATTGCCGATGGCGCACGGGCAGGAAGCGATCGCGATGCTCGTGTTCATCGGCGGGCTGTCGGCGGCGACGGGCATGGTGATCGTGGAGACGATCGCGCTGTCGACGATGGTGTGCAACGACCTCGTGGTGCCCATTCTCCTGCGCACGCGCGCGACGTACGTCGCCGCGCAGAAGGACATGACGCGGCTGCTGCTGGCGATCCGCCGGGGTGCGATCGTCGCCGTCGTGCTGCTCGGCTACCTGTACTTCCGCCTTGCCGGCGAGGCTTATGCGCTCGTGGCGATCGGCCTCATCTCGTTCGCAGCCGTGGCGCAGTTCGCGCCCGCCGTGATCGCGGGCATCTACTGGAAGGGCGCGACGCGCGCCGGCGCGCTCGCCGGCCTCTCCGCGGGCTTCGCCGTATGGCTGTACACCCTGCTCCTGCCGTCGTTCGCGAAATCGGGGTGGCTGCCCGCGTCGTTCGTCGAGCACGGTCCGTTCGGCGTCGAGCTCCTCCGGCCGTATGCGCTCTTCGGCCTCGCCGGCTTTCCCGAGATCACGCACGCGATGATGTGGAGCATGATCGCCAACATCGGCGCCTTGTGCGTCGTGTCGGTGATGACGCGCGCGGACCTCGCCCAGCAGGCGCAGGCCGCGCGCTTCGTCGACGTCTTCCGGCATGCGGACGGCGAGCACGCCTTGCCCGACTGGAAGGGACGCGCGTCGATCCCCGACGTCGAGGCGCTGCTCGCGCGCTTCCTCGGCCGAGAGCGCGCGCAGTCGGCCCTGGAGGCGTACGCGCAGCGGCGCGGCTTCCGGTCGCTGCGCGAGCTTCCTGCCGATGCGGGTCTCGTGCAATTCGCGGAAACGGCGATGGCCGGCGCGATCGGCGGCGCGTCCGCGCGCATCATGGTCGCGGCCACGCTCAGCGAGGATGCGCCGTCGATGGAGCAGGTGATGGCGATGCTCGACGAGGCCTCGCAGGCGATGGCCGAAAGGCGCGAGCTCGAGCAGAAGTCGCGCGAGCTCACTGCGGCAACGGAAGAGCTGCGCGCGGCCAATGTGCGTCTCACGGAGCTCGATCGCATGAAGGACGACTTCGTATCGACGGTCACGCACGAGCTGCGCACGCCGCTGACCTCGATTCGCGCATTCTCCGAGATCCTGCACGACAACCCCGACATCGACACCGCCGAGCGCCAGCGATTCCTCGCCATCATCATCCAGGAGAGCGAGCGCCTGACCCGCCTCATCAACCAGGTGCTCGATCTCGCGAAGCTCGAATCCGGGCGCGCCGAGTGGCGCGTCGTCGACGTCGACGTGCCTGCCGTCGTGCGCGATGCGGCCGACGCGACGGGCCAGCTCTTCTCGGCCAAGGAAGTGCCTCTCGATGTTCGCATCGCGACCGGCATTCCGCCCGTGCGCGCGGATCGCGACCGTCTCCTGCAGGTGCTGATCAACCTGTTGTCGAATGCGGCGAAGTTCGTCGACGCGGGCACCGGCCGCGTGACGGTCGACGTCGGCCGCGACGGCGGCAACGTCGTCGTCGGCGTGACCGACAACGGTCCCGGCATCGCGGCGGACGATCGAGCGATCATCTTCGAGAAATTCCGCCAGGCGGGCGATACCATGACCGGCAAGCCCGCGGGAACCGGGCTCGGGCTTCCGATCAGCCGCCAGATCGTCGAGCACCTGGGCGGCCGCCTGTGGGTGGAGAACGCGCCGGGACGCGGCGCGCGGTTCGCCTTCAGCGTGCCCGCGTGCGCGGACGGGTCGACCGCGGTGCCGCCCGCGGAGCCGGCACGCGCGCGATAGAGGGGACACCGATGGCCAAGCGCATCCTGATCGCCGACGACGAGCCCAACATCGTCGCCTCGCTCGAGTTCCTCATGAAGCAGAAGGGCTACGAGGTGCGCGTGGTCGACAACGGCAAGGACGCGCTCGACGCGATCGCGTCGTTCACGCCGGACCTCGTGCTGCTGGACGTCATGATGCCGGCGGTCGGTGGTTATGAAGTCGCGCAGCAAGTGCGCGCGAACCCGGCGTGGGCGGGTATCCGCATCGTCATGCTGTCGGCGAAGGGGCGCGACGTCGAGGTGAGCAAGGGCATGGCGGTCGGCGCCGACGCGTACGTGACGAAGCCGTTCGCGACCCGCGACCTCGTGGCCAAGGTCAAGGAGCTGCTCGGGGAATGAGTGCGGCGATGCTCGTGCAAGGAGCCGAGGAATGAATGCGGCGGGCGCAGCGAGTCGCGGAACGAGGCAGCGCCTCCGCTTCGCCGTCGCCGTCGCCGGCGCGTTCGCGTTCGTCGCGCTTGCGGCCACGGCGACCGTGCTGCTGATCGCCGCCGACCTCGATCCGTCGCAGCGCGGCGCGCTGTCGTCGATGCTCGCGGAGCACGCGCCCAGCGTCGTCGTCGCGGCGCTCATAGCGCTGGCCGCGACTGCGCTGCTCCTGCGGCCGCTGTGGCACCGTTATGTAACGGCGCCGCGACGCCTGGCCGAGGACGTGCGAATCATGCTGGCGGCAAATCCCGCGCACCGCGCAGCGCCCGGAGGCGCGCGCGAGATGGCCGCGCTCGCGAAGGCGGTGAACGCGTTCGCGGATCGCCACGCCGAGCTCGCGCGGGACGTCGACCGCAGGATCGCGGACGCCAATGTCCGCATCGAGGAGCAGCGCAACAGGCTCGCAGCGCTGATGTCGGAGCTCGCGCAAAGCGTCGTCGTCTGCAACGGGGAAGGGCGCATCCTCCTCTACAACGCGCGTGCCATGCAGCTCCTTCGCAAGCCGCTCGATGGCGGCAAGGCCGGCGGCGCGCACAGCCTGGTCGGCCTCGGCCGCTCCATCTTCGCGATCTTCGACCGCAACCTCATCATCCACGCGCTCGATACGATGCACGAGCGCCGGCGCCAGGGACTGCGCAATCCGGTGGCGAGCTTCGTGACCAGCGCGCCCGGGGGTCAGCTCGTGCGCGTGCAGCTCGCGCCCGTCGCTGGCGGCGACGATGCGGCCGGATTCGTGCTGCTGCTCGACAACATCACCCGCCAGCTCGAAAGCGGCCATCGCCGCGACCAGCTCCTGCAATCGCTCACGCAGGGAACGCGCGCATCGCTCGCCAGCATGCGCGCGGCCGTGGAGACCATTGCGTCGTTCCCGGACATGGACAAGGATGCGCGCGGCCGCTTCATCGGCATCATCGCCGATGAGGCGGGCAAACTGAGCGCGCGGCTCAACCAGACGGTCACCGAGTTCGCCGACTCGCTGCGCACCGAGTGGCCGCTCGAGGACATCCGGGGCGCCGATCTCATCGCAGCGGCTCGCCGCCGCATGGAGGCGCGCCTCGGGCTGCCGACCAAGGTCGAGGATGTCGACGACTCGATTTGGCTCAACGTGGACAGTTATTCGCTCATGCAGGCGCTGACGTACCTTGCGGCGCGGCTGCGCGACGAGTTCGCCATTCGCGAGATGCGCTTCGCGCTGCGCGCCGCCGGCACGCTCGCGCATCTCGACCTCGTGTGGACCGGCGCGCCGCTCGGTTTCGAGACCACGATGGCATGGCAGTCCGACGCGCTCGAGATGGGCGGGGAGGCGAGCCCGCTTTCGCTTGCGCAGATCATGGAGCGCCATTCAGCCGAGATGTGGTATCAGATCGACAAGCCCGCGCAGCGCGAGTATTTCCGTATCGCGCTGCCGCGCCGGGAGCCGGAGGAGCCGCCGGCGCAGCCGTCGCCTGCGACGGACAGCCGGCCCGAGTTCTACGACTTCGACCTCTTCCACCAGCCGGGACAGAGTCCGGAGCTGGACGGCCGCCCGCTCGCGGCGCTCGCATTCACCGTGTTCGATACGGAGACGACGGGCCTCGACCCGTCGCACGGCGACGAGATCGTCTCGATCGGCGCAGTGCGCATCGTCAACGGACGCGTCCTCGAGCAGGAGGTGTTCGAGCAGCTCGTCGATCCGCACCGCAAGATGTCGGAGGAGGCCTCGTCGGTGACCGGCATCGACGACTCGATGCTCGAGGGCCAGCCCACGATCGATCGCGTCCTGCCGGCGTTTCTCGCGTTCTGCGAGGACACCGTCCTCGTCGCCCACAACGCAGCGTTCGACATGCGCTTCCTGCACCTGAAGGAGGAATCGACGGGCGTGCGGTTCACGCAACCCGTGCTCGACACGCTGCTCCTGTCGGCCGTGCTGCATGCCGATCTCGGCGCGCACAATCTCGAGGCGATCGCCGAGCGCATGGGCGTGAACCCCATCGGACGGCATACCGCCGTTGGCGACGCGATCATGACTGCGGAAGTGTTCCTCCGCATGCTGCCGCTCCTCGCTGAACAGGGCATCCGGACGCTTGGGCAGGCGCGCGCCGCTTCCGAGCGCACTTTCCTGTCGCGCATCGAATATTGACTCTTGCGCGGGCCCGCCGTATCGGGCTGCTAGACTTGCGGCGTAGCCCGAAAGGGGCATAATCGCGCGTCCGCAAGGGGCGACCTGCTGCATGGCCGACGACATAATTCTCGAAACGCGCGGGCTCACCAAGGAGTTCAAGGGGTTCGTCGCCGTGCGCGACGTGAGCATCCGCGTCCGTCGAGGGTCGATCCACGCGCTGATCGGCCCGAACGGCGCCGGCAAGACGACCTGCTTCAACCTGCTGACGCACTTCCTGTCGCCGACTCGCGGCGAGATCTTCTTCAACGGACGCGCGATCACGGGCTCGCGCCCGGCGACGATCGCGCGCATGGGCCTCGTCCGCTCGTTCCAGATCTCCGCCGTGTTTCCTCACTTGAGCGTCCTCGAGAACGTGCGCATCGCGCTGCAACGCAAGCGCGGCCATTCCTTCGACTTCTGGAAATCCGACGAGACGCTCACGGAGCTCGACGCGCGCGCCCGCGACCTCATCGAGGCCGTCGGCCTCACCGAGTTCGTGGAGCGCACCGCCGTCGAGCTGCCCTACGGCCGCAAGCGGGCGCTCGAGATCGCGACCACACTCGCGCTCGACCCCGAGATGATGCTGCTCGACGAGCCAACCGCGGGCATGACGCACGAGGACGTCGAGCGCATCGCGGCGCTCATCCGCCGCGTTTCGACCAATCGCACCGTGCTGATGGTCGAGCACAACCTGTCGGTCGTGTCGACACTGTCGGACCACATCACCGTGCTCGCGCGCGGCGAGATCCTCGCGCAGGGCGACTACGCGAGCGTGTCGAAGAATCCCGACGTCGTGCAGGCGTACCTTGGAGCCGGACATGCCTGAGACCGTTGCCGAACGCACGACGGCGACGAACGCCGCGGGCTCGCCCATGCTTGCCGTGCGCGGGCTCAACGCGTGGTACGGCGAGTCGCACATCCTCCATGGCGTGGACTTCGACGTGCGAAGCGGCGAAGTCGTCACGCTGCTCGGCCGCAACGGCGCCGGCAAGACGACGACGCTGCGCGCGATCATGGGCATCGTGGGCAGGCGCGAGGGCTCCATCCTCTTCGAGGGCCAGGAGATCGTGAGCGTCGCGTCGAATCGCATCGCGCGTCGCGGCATTGCCTATTGCCCCGAGGAGCGCGGCATCTTCTCGAGCCTGAGCGTCTTCGAGAACCTCATGCTGCCGCCCGTCGTGCGCGAAGGCGGCCTCACCGTCGACCAGATCTTCGAGCTCTTCCCGAACCTCAAGGAGCGGCGCGCGAGCCAGGGCACCAAGCTTTCGGGCGGCGAGCAGCAGATGCTCGCCATCGGCCGCATCCTGCGCACCGGCGCGCGGCTCCTGCTGCTCGACGAGCCCACGGAGGGATTGGCGCCGGTGATCGTGCAGCAGATCGGGCGCACCATCGCGCGGCTGAAGCAGCAGGGATTCACCATTCTGCTCGTGGAGCAGAATTTCAGGTTCGCGGCGACCGTCGCGGACCGGCATTACGTGATCGAGCACGGCCGCGCGATCGACATGATCCCGAACGCGGAGCTCGACGCCAACATGAACAAGCTGCATGAGTATCTCGGCGTGTAGCGGCATTGCAGTACCACCCATTGGAGGAAGCATGAAAGTGAAGAAATTGATGGTCGCCGCCGCGGTCGCGTCGGCGCTGTCGATCGGCGCCCAGGCGCAGGTCTCGGACAACGTCATCAAGATCGGCGTCCTGTCCGACATGTCGAGCCTGTACACCGACCTCGCCGGCGCGGGCTCGGTGGCCGCAGCCCGGATGGCGGTCGAGGACTCGGGCATCGAGAAGCGCGGGTACAAGGTCGAGATGATCTCGGCCGATCACCAGAACAAGCCCGACGTCGGATCCGCGATCGCGCGCCAGTGGTACGACACCGACAAGGTCGACGTCATCGTCGACGTGCCGAACTCGGGCGTCGCGCTTGCGGTGAACCAGATCACCAAGGAGAAGGGCAAGGTCTTCCTGGCCAACGGCCCCGCGTCGTCCGACCTCACGGGGAAGGCATGCTCGCCCAACACCGTGCACTGGGCGTACGACACGTGGATGCTCGCCAACGGCACCGGCGGCGCCATCGTGAAGACCGGCGGCGACTCGTGGTTCTTCATCACGGCCGATTACGCGTTCGGACACGCGCTCGAGCGGGATACCGCCGCGGTCGTCACCAAGAACAACGGCAAGGTGCTGGGTTCGGTGAAGGTGCCTCTCAACAACCAGGACTTCAGCTCGTTCCTGCTCCAGGCGCAGCAGTCGAAGGCGAAGATCATCGGCCTCGCCAATGCGGGTGGGGACACCACCAACTCGATCAAGCAGGCAGCGGAGTTCGGCATCGTCAAGGGCGGGCAGAACCTCGCGGGGCTCCTCGTCTTCCTCACCGACGTGCACGCGTTGGGCTTGCAGACCGCGCAGGGCCTGATCCTCACCAACACGTTCTACTGGGACCAGAACGACGCCTCGCGCGCGTTCGCCAAGCGCTTCGCCGAGCGGGACAAGGGCATCCATCCGACGATGGTCCACGCCGGAGTCTATGCGTCGACGCTGCACTACCTGAAGGCTGTCGAAGCGCTGAAGAGCGACGACGGCACCAAGGTCGTGGCCAAGATGAAGGAGATGCCCACCGACGACCCGCTGTTCGGCAAGGGCACGATCCGCGTCGACGGCCGCAAGATTCATCCGGCGTATCTCGTGGAGGTGAAGAAGCCGAGCGAGTCGAAGGGACCGTGGGACTACTACAAGGTCCGCGCGACGATCCCGGCGGACCAGGCCTTCCGTCCGTTGAAGGACGGCGAGTGCTCTTTGGTCAAGTGAGCTAAACCAGGCCCCTCACCCCAACCCTCTCTCCGCACGCGGGGAGAGGGAGCCCTCCGATGGAAATCTTCGGCATCCCCACCGGCGCCCTCTTCGGGCAGCTGCTGATCGGCCTCATCAACGGCGCGTTCTACGCCATGTTGAGCCTCGGGCTCGCCGTCATCTTCGGCCTGCTCAACATCATCAATTTCACCCACGGCGCCCAATACATGATGGGCGCGTTCTGCGCGTGGTGGCTCCTCGAGCAGGCCGGCGTCGGTTACTGGTGGTCGCTGCTGATCGCGCCCCTTGCCGTCGGCGTCACCGGGGTCGTCATCGAGCGCACGATGCTCTCCAAGCTCTACAAGCTCGATCATCTCTACGGGCTCCTGCTGACCTTCGGCCTCGCGCTCATCATCCAGGGCCTGTTCACCAACTACTACGGAAGCTCCGGCCAGCCGTATCGCCTGCCGCAAGAGTTCGTCGGCGCCTACAACCTCGGATTCATGTTCCTGCCGAAGTACCGCGCGTGGGTGATCGTCGCCTCGCTCATCGTGTGCCTGGCGACGTGGTTCGTCATCGAACGCACCAAGCTCGGCGCCTATCTGCGCGCCGCGACCGAGAATCCCGCGCTCGTGCAGGCGTTCGGCATCAACGTGCCGCGCATGATCACGCTCACCTACGGGTTCGGCGTCGCGCTCGCTGCGTTCGCGGGCGTGATGGCGGCGCCGATCTACCAGGTCAGCCCGCAGATGGGCGCCAACCTCATCATCGTCGTGTTCGCCGTCGTGGTGATCGGCGGCATGGGCTCGATCATGGGCGCGATCCTCACGGGGTTCGGCCTCGGCGTCGTGGAGGGACTCACCAAGGTGTTCTATCCGGAAGCTTCCAACACGGTGATCTTCGTGATCATGGTGATCGTGCTCCTCGTGAAGCCCGCCGGCCTGTTCGGCAAGGAGCGTTGATGGCGACTCCAGTGGCCCAGCCTGGCGTTGCCACCGCGGTGCCGTCGCGCGCCACCTTCCTGCGCGCGACTGCCGTGATGGCGGCGCTGCTCGCCATCGCGCCCTTCCTTGGCGTGTATCCCGTGTTCGTGATGAAGGCGCTGTGCTTCGCGCTCTTCGCGTGCGCCTTCAACCTGCTGATCGGATTCGGCGGCCTCCTGTCCTTCGGGCACGCGATGTTCCTCGGGACCGCGGGCTACGTGTGCGCGCACGCCGCCAAGGAATGGGGCTGGCCGCCCGAGCTCGCGATCCTCGCCGGCACGCTCGCCGCGGCCGCGCTCGGCATCGTCACCGGGCATGCTTGCGATACGCCGCCAGGGCATCTACTTCGCGATGATCACGCTCGCGCTCGCGCAGATGATGTTCTTCTTCTACCTGCAGGCGCCGTTCACGCACGGCGAGGACGGCATCCAGGCGGTGCCGCGCGGCAAGCTGTTCGGCTTCATCGACCTGTCGAACACGCTCGTCATGTACTACACGGTGATCGTGGTCTTCCTGCTCGCGTTCGTCCTCATCTACCGGATCGTGCACTCTCCGTTCGGCCAGGTGCTGAAGGCCATTCGCGAGAACGAGCCGCGGGCCATTTCGCTGGGCTACGACGCGGAGAAGTACAAGCTCCTCGCGTTCGTGCTGTCGGCGACGCTTTCGGGGCTCGCGGGGTCGGTCAAGGCCATCGTGTTCCAGCTCGCATCGCTGACCGATGTCCACTGGACCATGTCGGGTGAAGTCGTGCTGATGACGCTTCTCGGCGGAATGGGCACGATCTTCGGCCCCGTCGTCGGCGCCTTCGCGATCGTCGGCCTCGAGAGCTATCTGTCGGGATTCGGCCAGTGGGTCACGGTGATCACCGGCGTCATCTTCGTGGCCTGCGTGCTCGCCTTCCGGCGCGGCATCGTCGGGGAGATCGGCGCGTGGTGGGCGCGGCGCAACTGATCCTTGGCGGCGCCGCCGCGGCGCTGCTCGCGGTCGGCGTGTGCCAGGCGCAGCCCTTCACGTCGAACGGAAACTGCCGCGACGGCCTGCCGCACGGCAACTACGAGCTGCGCGACGCGAAGGGCAACGTGCGCGCTGTCGGCGCGTTCAACCGGGGCAAGCGCACCGGCAGCTTCATCTTCTGGTCGAGCGAGGGCGCGCGCATCGCGCACCTGCCGTTCGACGAAGACGCGCTGTCCGGCACGCTGGCCCTGTGGTATTCGGGCAAGTCCACGCGCGAGCCCCAGCGCAAGCTCGAGGCGACGTACTCGCACGGCAAGCTCAACGGCGACAAGCGCTCGTGGTACCCGGACGGCCGCCGGCGCGCGGAATACCGCTACGAGAACGGCACCTTGAACCAGGCTTCAGCCTCCCGTGAGTCCGGGCAGGCGATGAGCGATGCCGACGCACGCGCCCAGGCCCTGCGCGATGCCACCCTCGACGATGCGTTCGTGGCCTCGCTGCTCGCCACCGTGGCGGCGAACCCGCCCCGGTGCGACGGAAACGGCGACAAGGCCTAGCGTTCCTTTTGACGCACTGCGGTAACTTAGGCTAGATTCATGCCGCCCGTTGCCCTCCGCTCGTCTCCACTACAACATTTCCGGGGTATTCGAATGCGTTCCTTCGTCGTCCTTTCGCGCCTGGCGGCTGTCGCCGCGCTCGCCGTTGGCCTGTCGCTCAGTCCCGCGGTCGCGCAGGAGCTCAAGATCGCAGTCGCGGCCGACGTGACGTCGATCGATCCGCACTTCTTCAACCTGTTCCCGAACAACAACATTGCCGAGCACATCTTCGACAAGCTCGTGCAGATGGATCCCGACTCGCGCATGATCCCCGGCCTCGCGACGTCGTGGAAGACGGTCGACGACAAGACGTGGGAGTTCAAGCTGCGCAAGGGCGTGAAGTTCACGGACGGCAGCGAGCTCACGGCCGACGATGTCGTGTTCTCCATCAACCGGGTGCCGAACGTGCCGAACAGTCCCGGACCGTTCACCGCATATACCAAGGCGATCCAGAACATCGAGGTCGTCGACCCGTATACGCTGCGCTTCAAGTACGCCGCGCCGTATCCGCTCGCGCCGAACGACCTGTCCACCATCTATATCGTGTCGAAGAAGGCCGCCACCGGCGCCACGACCGAGGACTTCAACTCCGGCAAGGCGGCTCTCGGCAGCGGCCGCTACAAGCTCGTGCGCTACGTCAACGGCGACCGCATCGAGCTCGTCCGCAACGACAATTACTGGGGCGACAAGCCCGCGTTCGAAAAGGTCCAGTTCAAGATCATCAAGAACGAGCCCGCGCGCATGGCGGCGCTCCTTTCCGGGGACGTCGACGCCATCGAGCAGCCTCCCACCGCAGACCTCGCGAAGCTCAAGTCGGACCCCAAGTTCACGCTCACGTCCAAGATCTCCCATCGCGTCATCTACTTCAATTTCGACAACCTCGAGCGTTCGAGCCCGTTCGTCACGGCGAAGGACGGCAAGCCGCTCGACAAGAATCCGCTGCTGGACGTTCGGGTGCGCCGCGCGATCAGCAAGGCCATCAACCGGCCCGCGATCGCCGAGCGCGTGATGGAAGGGCAGGCCATTCCCTCGGGCCAGCTCGTGTCCGAGAAGCTGTTCGGACACAATCCCGCGCTGAAGCCCGAGCCCTACGACCCCGAAGGCGCGAAGAAGCTGCTCGCCGAAGCGGGCTATCCCAACGGCTTCAACATCACGATCCACGGGCCGGCGGGGCGCTACGTCAACGACGAGAAGATCGTGCAGGCGGTCGCGCAGATGCTCTCGCGCGTCGGCATCGTGTCGAAGGTCGAGACGGCGCCGATGGGCCCGTACTCCAGCCGCGCGTCGAAGCAGGAGTTCAGCTTCCACATGGTCGGCTGGGGTGCGTCCACCGGCGAGGCGAGCTCGCCGCTGCGCTCGCTCCTCGCGACGTACAACCGCGACAAGGGCCTCGGCGCCGTCAACTGGGGCCGGTACACGAATCCCAAGGTCGATTACCTGATCGAGCAGGCGCTGCAGCAGGTGAACGACGAGAATCGCTCGATCATGCTCCAGCGCGCGACCGATCTTGCAATGGCCGATCTCGGCATCATGCCGATCCACTTCCAGTTCACGATGTGGGCGACCAAGAAGAACGTCCAGTACACGCCGCGCACGGACGAGTACACGCTCGCGTTCCAGTTCAAGCCGGTCAAGCAGTAGTCAGGTGACAGTTGACAGTTGACAGTACAGGCGGCGTGTCCGGTGGCGGCGCATTGGAGCGCCGTCGCGGGAATTGCCACGACTCATGCAGACGGTTCCGGCGGTTGATCCGCCGCCGCGTTGACGCCGACGCGACTGACGACTGTCAACTGGCAACTGACAACTGATGCTCGTCTACGTGATTCGCCGGAGCATGCAGAGCGTCGTCGTGCTGTTCGCGATGTCGCTCCTCGTGTTCATCGGCGTCTATGCGATCGGCAACCCGATCGACATATTGATCAACCCGCAGGCAGACCAGATCGATCGCGAGCGCGCCATCGCGGCGCTCGGGCTCGACAAGCCGCTCTGGGAGCAGTACGCAGTCTTTCTCAAGGGCGCGCTGACGGGGAACCTCGGCAAGTCGTTCGTGCATGCGACGCCGGCGCTCGGGCTCATCCTCGAGCGCATGCCCGCGACGCATGGAGCTCGCCATCGCCGCCATGGTGATCGCCGTCGTGCTCGGCATACCGCTCGGCCTGTGGGCGGGATTGAAGCCGAACGGAATCGCCGGCCGCTCGATCATGGCGGGCTCCATCCTGGGCTTTTCGCTGCCGACGTTCTGGGTCGGCTTGATGCTCATCATGGTCTTCTCGGTGATGCTCGGCTGGCTGCCGTCGAACGGGCGCGGGCCGACGACGATGCTGCTCGGGATCATCCCCGTGTCGTTCCTGTCGTGGGATGGCCTGTCGCATCTCGTCATGCCGGCCGTCAATCTCGCGCTCTTCAAGCTCGCGCTGCTGATTCGACTGACACGCGCCGGCACGCGCGAGTCGCTCATGCAGGACTACGTCAAGTTCGCGCGCGCGAAGGGCCTGACCAACGGCCGCGTGATCGGCGTCCACGTGCTGCGCAACATCCTCATCCCGATCGTCACGGTGATCGGGCTCGAGTTCGGCAGCGTCATCGCGTTCGCGATCGTGACCGAGAGCGTGTTCGCGTGGCCCGGCATGGGCAAGCTCCTGATCGACTCGATCAACCTGCTCGACCGCCCGGTCATCGTGAGCTACCTCCTCGTGATCGTCACGCTGTTCATCGTGATCAACCTCGCGGTGGACGTGCTGTACTCGGCGCTCGATCCGCGCGTGCGGTTGAGCGAGGCCAAGGGATGAGCACCGTCTTGCCCGCTCCCGCGGCGAACCCCGTTCCGCGCGCGCCGCAAACCCCGCTGCGCCGCGTCGCGAGCGACTTCTTCGAGAATCCGGTCGCCGTGTTCGGTCTCGGCCTCCTGCTGCTCGTGATCGCGGCTGCGATCTTCGCGCCGCTGATCTCGCCGCAGAATCCCTACGACCTCGCGCAGCTCGACGTGATGGACAGCAAGCTGCCGCCCGGGTCGAAGTCGCCCACCGGCGGCACGTTCTGGCTGGGCACCGACGACCAGGGCCGCGACATGCTGTCGGCGATCTTCTACGGCCTGCGCATCTCGCTCATGGTCGGCGCGGCAAGCACGGTGCTCGCGCTGGTCATCGGACTCACGATGGGACTCACCGCGGCGTACTTCGGCGGGCGCATCGAGACGCTCATCATGCGCGTCGTCGACATCCAGCTCTCGTTTCCCGCGATCCTCATCGCGCTCATCCTGATCGCCGTGCTGGGGCAGGGAACGGGCAAGGTCATCACGGCGCTGGTCACGATCCAGTGGGCGTACTACGCGCGCACGGTGCGCAGCGCGGCGATGGTCGAGAAGCGCAAGGAGTACATGGAAGCCGCGCGCTGCCTCGCGTTGTCGCCCGCGCGCATCGTGTTCCGGCACCTGCTGCCCAATTGCCTGCCGCCGATGATCGTCGTGGCGACGGTGCAGGTCGCCGCGGCGATCGCGCTCGAAGCCACGCTCTCGTTCCTCGGCCTCGGCCTGCCGATCACCGAGCCTTCGCTCGGCCTCCTCATCGCCAACGGCTACCAGTACCTGCTGTCGGGCAAGTACTGGATCAGCTTCTTCCCCGGCGTTGCGCTGCTCGTGACCATCGTGAGCATCAACCTCGTCGCCGACCAGCTGCGCGACGTGCTGAATCCGCGGCTCCAGCGATGACCATTCGCGGCGAAGGGCCGCCCCGAGCCGCGAATTGCGCCCCCTCGGGGGGCAGCGAGCGGCGCTTCTTCGCGAGCGTGGGGGCGCTTTGACCGTCCTCACCGTCGAAGGGTTGCGCACGCACTTCTTCACCAAGGCCGGCGTCGTGAAGGCCGTCGACGACGTGTCGTTCTCCGTCGGCCGGGGCGAGGTGCTCGGCCTCGTCGGCGAATCCGGGTCGGGCAAGTCGATGACCGGCTACTCGCTCATGGGCCTCATCGATCCGCCGGGCAAGATCGTCGCCGGCAACATCGTGCTCGACGGCGTCGACCTGCGCACGCTGTCGCAGGACGGCATGCGCCACATGCGCGGCAACCGCATCGCGATGATCTTCCAGGACCCGATGATGACGCTGAACCCGGTCCTGCGCATCGACGTGCAGATGATCGAGGCGGTCCTCGCGCACGACAACGTGACGCATGCCGCGGCGCGCGATCGCGCCCGCGAGACGCTCGTCAAGGTCGGCATTCCGTCGCCGGACGAGCGCCTCGCGGCGTATCCGCATCAATTCTCCGGCGGCATGCGCCAGCGGGTCGCGATCGCGATCGCCTTGCTCAATAGCCCCGACCTCATCATCGCCGACGAGCCCACGACGGCGCTCGACGTGACGATCCAGGGCCAGATCCTGTACGAGATGCAGAAGCTCACGCGCGAGACCGGCACGGCGCTGATCTGGATCACGCACGACTTGTCCGTCGTCGCCGGCCTCGCCGATCGCGTGTGCGTCATGTACGCCGGGCGCATCGTGGAGCAGGGGACCACCGACGAAGTGCTCGGCCGACCTGCGCATCCGTACACGCAAGGGCTCCTCGATTCCGTGCCGTCGAACAACGAGCGCGGCCAGCGCCTGCGGCAGATCCCCGGCATGACGCCGTCGCTGCTCGACCTGCCGCCGGGCTGCCCGTTTCGCGAGCGATGCGGCTACGCCAACGGCGATTGCATGGAGTCGCCGCAGATGCGCGCCGCAGGCGGCGTGACGCAGACCGTGCGTTGCTTCCACCCGTTGATCAGCCTGTTCTGATGGCGACGCCTCTGCCCATCGCATCGGATGCGCTCGTCGAGCTGCGCGGCGTGTCCAAGCGCTTCGTCAAGTCGCTCGACACGGCCGCGCGCATCGGCAACGCATTGGGCGCGAACGTGAAGGAGGAGGTCGTCCACGCCGTCGACGACGTGAGCCTCGCGGTGGCGCCCGGCGAAGTGGTGGGCCTGGTCGGCGAGTCGGGATGCGGCAAGTCGACACTCGGCCGGCTCGCGGTCGGCCTTGCTGCCGCTGTCGGGCGGCGAGCGGTTCTTCCGGGGCGCATCGCTCGCGCGCCTGAACGCGTCCGACGCGCGCAAGCAGCAGCTCAAGATGCAGATGATCTTCCAGGATCCGTACGCGTCGCTCAATCCGCGCATGCGCGTCGTCGACATCGTCGGCGAAGCACCGGTCGCGCACGGCGTCATCGCCCCGAAGCAGAAGGTCGAGTACGTCGGCCTGCTGCTCAATCGCGTCGGCATGGATCCGACGCTGATGCGACGTTATCCGCACCAGTTCAGCGGGGGCCAGCGCGCGCGCATCGGCATCGCGCGCGCACTCGCGGTGAAGCCCGAGTTCCTCGTGTGCGACGAGTCGGTCGCAGCACTCGACGTGTCGATCCAGGCGCAGGTGCTGAACCTCTTCACCGAGTTGCGCGCGGCGCTCAATCTCACGTACCTCTTCATCAGCCACGACCTGGGGGTCGTGCGCTTCGTTTCCGATCGCGTCGTCGTGATGTACCTCGGGCGCGTGGTGGAGAGCGCTCCCTCGGGCGAGCTCTTCGCCTATCCCAATCATCCGTACACGATCGCGCTCCTCGGCGAGGTCGGCAAGATCCAGCCCGGCAAGCGCACGTTCGTGCCGATCAAGGGCGAGATCCCGTCGCCGCTCGACCCTCCGCGCGGATGCCACTTCCATCCCCGCTGCCCGTTCGCGATGGACAAGTGCCGCGAGACGGCGCCGCCTCTTCGCGAGATCGCGCCGGGCCATCGCTCGGCCTGCTATCTCAACGACAGTAAGCCCGCGTGACCGACGCCTACGTCCGGCACGACCCGCGCACGCCGATCGCTCTGGTGCTCGACTCGCCGCACTCCGGCGAGTGGTACCCCGACGACTTCGACCACCTGCCGCCCCGCGAGATCGTGCGCCGTGCCGAGGACACGCACGTCGCGCGCCTCTGGCGCGATGCGGTCGAGCACGGGGCGACGCTTCTCGAAGCGCGGTTTCCGCGCGCGTACATCGACGCCAATCGAAGCCTCGAGGACATCGACGCCGACCTGTTGTCCGACCCGTGGCCCGGACCCGTCGCGCCTTCGCGCAAGACGGCGCAAGGCATCGGCCTCGTGTGGCGGCTGGCGCGCGGCGGCACGCCGATGTACGGGCGCAAGCTGACGAGCGCAGAAGTGCGCGCGCGCATCGACAACTGCTGGCATCCGTATCACGCAGCACTCGACGCGCTGGTCGACGAGCGTCATCGCGCGTTCGGCGCCGTGTGGCACGTGAATTGTCATTCGATGCCCAGCGGTGGGCGACGCGCTGGCCGACGACCCGGGCCGCGAGCGCGCGGATTTCGTACTCGGCGACCGCGACGGCACGACGTGCGAGCCCCAGCTGACCGCGCTCGTGGCGGGAGTGGCGCGCGTGCTGGGCTACACCGTCGCGATCAACGATCCGTACAAGGGCGTGGAGATCGTGCGCAAGCACGGACGCCCGCACGAGGGGCGCCACAGCCTGCAGATCGAGCTCAAGCGCTCGCTGTACATGGACGAGGACACGCTCGCGCCGAACGCGGGCTATGCGAAGTTGCAGCGGGACCTGGCGACGATCGCCTCGGAGCTCGCGCGGCACGTCCGCAAGCGCACGCGCACTGGTCAGGCCGCTTGACCAGTCGCACGCCGCGCTGGTAACGTCCACCGCGACGCGCGAACGCCTGCGACAGACGGGCCGACCCGCCGTAAATTCCATCCAGGAGGAGGATCACCATGAAGTGCATCACTCGCGCGCTTGCCGCGGTCGCGGCATTCGCCTGCGCCACCGTCGCGCTCGCTGCTTATCCCGAGCGTCCGATCCAGCTCATCGTGCCGTGGGCAGCGGGCGGCGGCACCGACGCCACCGCGCGCATCATCGGCACGCTGCTCGAGAAGGAGCTGGGCCAGCCGGTCAACGTCGTCAACCGCACGGGCGGCAGCGGCGTCGTGGGCCACGCAGCGATTGCAGGCGGCGCCGCCCGACGGCTACACCATCGGCATCATCACCGTCGAGATCGGCATGATGCATTGGCAGGGCCTCACCGATCTCACCGGCGCGTCGTTCACGCCGCTCGCGCTCGTGAATGCCGATCCCGCCGGCGTGCAGGTCGCGGCCGATGCGCCGTACAAGACGATGGCCGATCTGCTGGCGGCCATCAAGGCGAGCCCGGGCAAGATGAAGGCCTCGGGCACGGGGCAGGGCGGCATCTGGCATCTCGCCATCGCCGGCATGCTGCAGGATCTCAAGATGGATCCCGCGAGCGTGCCCTGGGTTCCGTCCAACGGTGCGGCGCCCGGATTGCAGGACCTCGTCGCGGGCGGTGTGCAGATCGCCCCGGTCTCGCTGCCGGAGGCACGATCGCTGATCGACTCGGGCAAGGTCAAGAGCCTCGCCGTGATGTCCGACAAGCCGGCGTCGCTGTATCCGAACGTGCCGACGCTCAAGGCAGGCGACCGGCAGCGACTGGACAGATGGCCGCGTGGCGCGGCATCGCGGCGCCGAAGGGGCTCAACGCCGAAGCGCGCGACAAGCTCGTCGCGGCGCTGCGGAAGATCGTCGCGAGCAAGGACTACACCGACTTCATGTCGCAGCGCGGATTCGGCGTGATCTACGCGCCGCCCGACGAGTTCGCGTCGTTCATGGCCAAGTCCGACAAGGATCTGGGCGCAACGATGAAGGCGGTCGGCATCGTCAAGTAGTGAAGCTCAACGATGCCGTGTGGGGCGCGCTGCTGCTCCTGCTGAGCGCAGCGCTCCTCGTTCACGTGCAGTCCTTTCCGACGATTCCCGGGCAGAAGGTCGGTCCGGCGCTCTTCCCGGGCGCCATCGCGGTCGCGCTCGCCGTTTGCGCCGTCCTGCTCGTGCATCAAGGGACTCGCGGCGCGCGCGCGCGCGGCGGCGAACGCGCGGACTGGATCGAGCTTCGACGCCGTGGACGCGGCAGCGGACGGTACGTCGTCGCGTTCCTCGTCACGGTCGGCGTCAACGTCTTCTACATCCTCGCCGTCGACCGGCTCGGATTCCTGATCGTCGGCATGGTGTACCTGTCCGTGCTGTTCGTCGTGTACGGCGTCGGCCGCAAGTGGGTGCTGCCCGTCGCGGTGATCGTGACGCTCGTCATCCACTACGCGTTCTACAAGCTCCTCAAGGTGCCGCTTCCGTGGGGCTCTGCTTGCAGGGGATCGCCTGACGTGATGGCGCGCCTGGGAGCAAGCCTTCGCGCTCGTGTTCCAGCCGTACAACATCTTCGTGATGCTGGCGGCGTCGCTGTTCGGCCTCTTCGTCGGCGCGGTGCCGGGACTGACCGCCACCATGGCCACCGCGCTCCTCGTGCCGGTCACGTTCTTCATGGCGCCGATCCCGGCGATCGCCGCGATCGTCACGGCGACCGCGATGGCGATCTTCTCCGGCGACATTCCCGGGCTGCCTCATGCGCATGCCGGGCACGCCGGCGTCCGCCGCGTACACCGACGAGGCCTACGCGATGACGCGCAAGGGCCAGGCCGAGCTCGCGCTCGGCGCCGGTCTCGTCTTCTCCGCGATCGGCGGTCTCTTCGGCACCGCCGTGCTGATCGTCGCCGCGCCGACGCTCGCCGAGTTCGCGCTCAAGTTCTCGTCGTACGAATATTTCTGGCTCGTGCTGCTCGGGCTCACGTGCGCCGTGTTCATGACCTCCGACCGGCCGCTGAAGGGATTCGTCTCGCTGCTCCTCGGCCTGCTCATCGCGTGCGTCGGCCTCAACAATCCGGCGGCGTTCCCGCGCTTCACGTTCGGCAGCACCGAAATGCTGGGCGGCCTCGGCATGATCCCGCTCATGATCGGCATGTTCGCGATCTCGGAGATCATCCGCTTCGCGGTCGACACGAATCCGCCGCTGAAGATCGTCGACCAGCCGCTCGGCAACGTGTTCAAGGGCATGTGGGGGCTCACCAAGAAGTATCCGATGCAGATCCTGCGCGGCAGCGCGCTCGGCACGCTGGTCGGCGCGCTGCCGGGCGCGGGCGCCGACATCGCGGCGTGGATGTCGTATGCGGTCAGCAAGAAGTTCAGCAAGGAGCCCGAGAAGTTCGGCACCGGCCACGTCGAGGGCATCGTCGAATCGGGCTCGGCCAACAACAGCGCGCTCGCGGGAGCGTGGATCCCGGCGCTGGTGTTCGGAATCCCCGGCGACTCGATCACCGCGATCGTGATCGGCGTGCTCTACATGAAGAACATGAATCCGGGACCGACGCTCTTCACCAACAACCCGCAGAACATCTACGCCGTGTACCTGCTGTTCATCATCGCCAACCTCATCATGATTCCGCTCGGCTGGTGGTGCATCAAGGTGAGCAAGCAGATCCTCAAGGTCCCGCGCAACGTGCTGATGCCCATCATCATGCTGTTCTGCGTCGTCGGCTCGTTCGCGATCAACAACACGGCGTTCGACGTGACCGTCATGCTCGTCGCCGGCATCGCGGCCTACGTGCTGGAGGACAACGGCTTCCCGATCGCGCCGGCCATCCTCGGCGTGGTCCTTGGCGGGATGCTCGAGGAGAACCTCGTGTCGTCGATGATCAAGTCCGACGGCGATTTCTCCGCGTTCTTCACGCGGCCGGTGGCGGGGACGCTGGCCGCGCTGACGCTCGCGGTGTGGTTCCTGCCGATCGTCATGAAACGCCTGCGGCGCCTCGCAGGAGCCTAGCCCGCAACTTCCTGTTTTACGCCGGTTTGACCGGTCGTGGTGCGGCGCGGTAAAATTGCAAGGTTTCGGTGGCGCGGCCGACCGACCCAACGCTAGGACCGGTAAGTGCCAATGCGCGGCAAGCTCGTCGTCGGCAACTGGAAGATGAACGGCGGGCTCGCGGCGAACGCAGCGCTCCTCGCGGCGCTCGTCACGGGCTGGCGCGTTGGAAACCTCGCCCGTCCGGACCGGCAAATGGCGGTGTGCGTGCCGTTTCCGTACCTCGCGCAGGCGCGCGACGTCCTGGCCGGCTCGCCGATCGCGTGGGGCGCCCAGGACTTGAGCATGCACGGCGCGGGCGCGCATACGGGCGACGTGTCGGGCAGCATGGTGGCGGATTTCGGTGGCCGGTTCGTGATCGTCGGGCATTCGGAGCGACGGGCGCAGCACGGCGAAACCGACGCGGTCGTCGCCGCAAAGGCGAAGGCAGCGCTGCTCACCGGGCTCACGCCGATCGTGTGCGTGGGGGAAACCCTCGCGGAGCGCGACGCGGGCGAGTGGCAAAGCGGTCGTGGGGCGGCAGTTCGATGCGATCGCCGGTGCGCTCGGCGCCGATCTCCCGCTGGCGGTGCTCGCGTACGAGCCCGTGTGGGCCATCGGCACGGGGCGCACGGCGACACCGGGCCAGGCGCAGGAAGTGCACGCATTCCTGCGGCAGCGGCTCGTGAAGGCCGGGGCGCCGGATGTGATGGTGTTGTACGGCGGCAGCGTCAAGGCCGCGAATGCGGCAGCGTTGTTCGCGCAAGCGGATGTCGACGGCGGCCTCGTGGGAGGCGCGTCACTCGATGCGACGGAATTTTTGGCGATCGCGGGTGCCTGAACCTTCAGGCCCGTGTCGCCCGACTGGAAAGAACGCAATGGCATTTCTCGAATCTTTTTTGCTGGTCGTCCACCTGATCGTCGCGGCGGTCGTGTGCGGCCTCGTGCTGATTCAGCACGGCAAGGGCGCGGACATGGGCGCGGCCTTCGGCAGCGGCTCGTCGGGCAGCCTGTTCGGTGCATCCGGCTCCGCCAACTTCCTGTCGCGAACGACGGCGGTGCTGGCGGCGGTGTTCTTCATGTCGAGCCTGGGGCTGACGTATCTCGGCTCCATGCATGGCCCCGTCAAGGACGTGATGCAGCAGGGCGTGATGGGCAACATGCCGAAGTCGGAGGCGCCCGCGCCCGGCCAGCCGCCCGCATCGACGCCCGCGCCGGTTCCGAGCAGCACGCCGGCGCCGTCGAGCGAGGCGCCGAAGCCGGGGGAGGTTCCGAAGTAACAGGGATCAGAGGTCAGATGTCAGGGATCAGAATCGTCGGCGTTTCCGGTGGCGGCGCATTCAGCGCCGATGCCGCCCGCGCGTAATGCGCGGCCATGGGAGACGCCGCTGCGACTGATACCTGATTCCTGACCTCTGATACCTGAAATGCCGACGTGGTGAAATTGGTAGACACGCTGTCTTGAGGGGGCAGTGGGGAAACCCGTGGGAGTTCGAGTCTCCCCGTCGGCACCAGTATTTTTTGCAGTGGCGTGCGCATGGGCGCACTTGCGGATGAGCGCGCGATGCCCAAAGTGCGATGCACGGCGGCGTACAATTGCATGGTGAACATGTCCGCAACCACCGCGAAATGCGTAGCGCGCAGGGTCGTTCAGTCGAACAAGGCCGCGCCCGATGCTGGAACAGTACTTTCCCGATCCTTCTCTTCATCATCGTCGGCCTCGGGCTCGGCGTGATCCTGCTCTCCGTCGGCAGCCTGCTCGCGCCGAACCGTCCCGATCCCGAGAAGCTGTCGCCGTACGAATGCGGCTTCGAGGCGTTCGAGGACGCGCGCATGAAGTTCGACGTGCGCTACTACCTCGTGGCCATCCTGTTCATCCTCTTCGACCTCGAGATCGCATTCCTCTTCCCCTGGGCGGTCGTGCTGCAGGACATCGGCTTCGAAGGCTTCGTCGCGATGATGATCTTCCTGCTCATCCTGATCGTCGGCTTCGCGTACGAGTGGAAGAAGGGCGCCTTGGAATGGGAATAGGGTAGAGACGCAATGGCCATCGACGGCGTACTCGAAAAAGGCTTCGTCACGACGACGCTCGACAGCGTCATCAACTGGGCGCGCAACGGCTCGATGTGGCCGATGACCTTCGGCCTCGCGTGCTGCGCGGTCGAGATGATGCACGCCGGTGCCGCGCGCTACGACCTCGACCGCTTCGGCGTCGTGTTCCGGCCGAGCCCGCGCCAGTCCGACGTGATGATCGTCGCCGGCACGCTGTGCAACAAGATGGCGCCCGCATTGCGCAAGGTGTACGACCAGATGGCCGAGCCGCGCTGGGTCATCTCGATGGGCTCGTGCGCCAACGGCGGCGGCTACTACCACTATTCGTATTCGGTGGTGCGCGGCTGCGACCGCATCGTGCCGGTGGACATCTACGTCCCGGGCTGTCCGCCGACGTCGGAAGCGCTGCTGTACGGGATCCTCCAGCTGCAGAACAAGATCTGGCGCACCAACACGATCGCGCGCTGATGGCCACGACACTCGAAACACTGGCCGGCGCGGTCGAGGCCGCGGGCGGCGATGCGCTCAAGACCGTCGTCAGCGATCGCGGCGAGCTGACCGTCGTCGTGCGCGTCGAGGGCCTGCTCGACGTTCATGCGCGAGCTGCGCGACCGGCCCGAGCTGCGCTTCGACATGCTGATCGACGTCTGCGGCGTCGACTACTCAGGCGTATGGCGACGGTGCGTGGGAAGGACCGCGCTTCGCCGCGGTGTACCACCTGCTGTCGCTGCCGCACAACTGGCGCCTGCGCGTGCGCGTGTTCGCCACCGACGACGACTTCCCGGTCGTGCCGAGCGTGATCGACGTGTGGCCTTGCGCCAACTGGTTCGAGCGCGAGGCGTTCGACCTGTACGGGATCGTGTTCGACGGCCATCCCGACCTGCGGCGCCTGCTCACCGATTACGGGTTCGTCGGGCATCCCTTCCGCAAGGACTTTCCGCTCTCGGGGTATGTCGAGATGCGCTACGACCCCGAGCAGGGGCGCGTCATCTACCAGCCGGTGACGATCGAGCCGCGCGAGATCATCCCGCGCGTGATCCGCGAAGAGAACTACGGCGGGACGAAGTGAGCCGTGGCTGAGATCCGCAACTACACGATGAATTTCGGGCCGCAGCATCCCGCGGCCCACGGCGTGCTGCGCCTCGTGCTCGAGCTCGACGGCGAAGTCATCGAGCGCGCCGACCCGCACATCGGCCTCCTGCATCGCGCCACCGAGAAGCTCGCCGAGTACAAGACGTACATCCAGTCGCTGCCCTACATGGACCGTCTCGACTACGTGTCCATGATGTGCAACGAGCACGCCTATTGCCTCGCGATCGAGCGGCTGCTCGGCATCGACGTGCCGGAGCGCGCGAAGTACATCCGCGTGATGTTCGACGAGATCACGCGCATCCTCAATCACCTGCTCTGGCTCGGCGCGCACGCGCTCGACGTCGGCGCCATGACGCCGTTCCTGTACGCGTTCCGCGAGCGCGAGGACCTGTTCGACGTCTACGAGGCGGTGTCGGGCGCGCGCATGCACGCGGCGTACTACCGCCCGGGCGGCGTGTACCGCGACCTGCCGGATCGCATGCCGCAGTACCAGCCGTCGCCGCTTCGAAGCTCGCGCGAGCTCGATGCGCTGAACGAGAACAGGCACGGGTCGCTGCTCGACTTCATCGAGGACTTCGCGAATCGCTTTCCGCGGCGCGTCGACGAGTACGAGGAGCTCCTGACCGAGAACCGCATCTGGAAGCAGCGCACGGTCGGCATCGGCGTCGTCACGCCCGAGCGCGCGATCGCGCTCGGCTTCACCGGGCCGATGCTGCGCGGGTCGGGCGTGCCCTGGGACCTGCGGCGCAAGCAGCCGTACGAAGTGTACGACCGCATGCAGTTCGAGATCCCCGTCGGCGCCAACGGCGACTGCTACGACCGCTACCTCGTCCGCATGGAGGAGATGCGGCAGTCCAATCGCATCGTCAAGCAGTGCGTCGATTGGCTGAAGGTAAATCCGGGCCCGGTGATCATCGAGAACCACAAGATCGCGCCGCCTGACCGCGAGTCGATGAAGTCGAACATGGAAGAGCTGATTCACCACTTCAAGCTCTTCACCGAGGGCATGCACGTGCCTCCGGGCGAGGCATATGCCGTGGTCGAGCATCCCAAGGGCGAGTTCGGCGTGTACATCGTGTCCGACGGCGCGAACAAGCCGTATCGCGTGAAGCTCCGCGCGCCCGACTACGTGCACCTCGCGTCGCTCGACGAGATGTCGCGCGGCCACATGATCGCGGACGTCGTCGCGATCATCGGCACGCAGGACATCGTGTTCGGATCCATCGATCGCTGATGAAATTCCTCTTCGCCTCCTTGTTCCTGGCCTTCGCCGGCCTTGCCTGCGCACAGTCGATGATGCCGGCGCAGCGCGAGGCGCTCAACGCCGCGGAGCGATGGCTCGTGCCGGTCGATGCGCAACGCTATGGCGACGCATGGGCGATGGCGTCGGAACCGTTCAAGGCGAAGGTGGCGCGCGACGCGTTCCGCGACGGCATCGCAAAGATCCGCAAGGACTACGGCAAGGTCGAGAAGCGCGTCGGCGAGAGGATGGCCTTCCGCAACGACATGCCCGCGCCCGACCAAGGGGACACGGCCGTAAAAGTCGGCACGGAGGTGGCGATCCTCTTCGACACCGTGTTCGCCGGCCAGAAGCAGGCGCAGGAAGAAGTCACCATGGTCCTCGAGAAGGACGGCATCTGGCGCGTCGCCGGGTATTACATCAAATGACTACGCTTTCGCAGGAAGTGCGGCAGAAGATCGATCGCGAGCTCGGCAAGTATCCGCCCGACCAAAGGCAGTCGGCGGTGATGAGCGCGCTCGCGTTCGCGCAGGACGAGCACGGCTGGCTGTCCACCGACATCATGGACGCCGTCGCCGGTTACCTCGGCATGCCGCCGGTCGCGGTGTACGAGGTCGCGACGTTCTACACGATGTACAACGTGAAGCCGCAAGGCCGGTTCAAGATCTCGATCTGCACGAACCTCCCGTGCGCGCTCTCGGGTGCCAATGCCGCCGCCGATCACCTGAAGCAGAAGCTCGGCGTCGGCTTCGACGAGACGACGCCGGACGGCAAGTTCACGCTCAAGGAGGGCGAGTGCATGGGCGCGTGCGGCGACGCCCCCGTGCTGATCGTCAACGACCGCCGCATGTGCAGCTTCATGAGCGACGCGCGGCTCGACGAGCTCGTGGGCGAGCTCTCCGAGGCTGCCGATCGCGGCGAAGGCCGCCCCGGTTTCAAATGAACGCTCCCGGCGAATTCCTGAATTACGGTCCCGACGCCATCCTGATGGCGGGGCTCAACGGCAACAACTGGCGCCTCAAGGACTACGAGGCGCGCGGCGGCTACGACGCGCTTCGCAAGATCCTCTCCGAGAAGATTCCGCCCGAGCAGATCATCGCCGAGCTCAAGAAGTCGGCGTTGCGCGGGCGCGGCGGCGCGGGCTTCCCGACGGGTCTCAAGTGGAGCTTCATGCCGAAGAACTACGTCGGCGACAAGTACGTCGTGTGCAACTCCGACGAAGGCGAGCCGGGCACGTTCAAGGACCGCGACATCCTGCGCTACAACCCGCACGCCGTGTTCGAAGGCATGGCCATCGGCGCGTACGCGATGGGCGCGAACCGTGGCTACAACTACATCCACGGCGAGATCTGGGACGTCTACCTGCGCAACGAGGAAGCGATCGAGGAGGCCTACGCCGCGGGGCTGCTCGGCGACAACATCCACGGCAGCGACTTCTCGTTCCACCTCTACAACCATCACGGCTTCGGCGCGTACATCTGCGGCGAGGAAACCGCACTGCTCGAGTCGCTCGAGGGCAAGAAGGGACAGCCGCGCTTCAAGCCGCCGTTCCCCGCGTCGTACGGCGTCTACGGCAAGCCGACCACGATCAACAACACCGAGACGTTCGCCGCGGTCGCCGTGGATCATGCAGCAACGGCGGCGAGGCGTTCCTGAACCTCGGCCGTCCGAACAACGGCGGCACCAAGCTCTTCTCCGTGTCGGGCGACGTCGAGCGGCCCGGCAATTTCGAGGTGAAGCTCGGCACGCCGTTCGCGACGCTGCTCGAGATGGCCGGCGGCATGCGCGGCGGCCGCAAGCTCAAGGCCTGCATTCCCGGCGGCTCGTCGATGCCGGTGCTGCCGGGCGACGTGATGATGGCACACCGACATGGACTACGACTCCATCGCCAAGGCGGGCTCGATGCTCGGCTCGGGCGCCGTCATCATCATGGACGAGACGCGCTGCATGGTGCGAATCGCTGCTGCGCCTGTCGTACTTCTATTACGAGGAGTCGTGCGGGCAGTGCACGCCGTGCCGCGAAGGCACCGGCTGGCTGTGGCGCATGGTCGACCGCATCGAGCGCGGCGAAGGGCGTAACGAGGACCTCGACACTCCTGACGAACGTCGCCGACAACATCGCCGGCCGCACGATCTGCGCGCTCGGCGACGCCGCGGCGTTGCCGGTGAAGAGCTTCATCAAGCATTTCCGCGACGAGTTCCAGCACCACATCGACCACAAGCAGTGCCTCGTCCCGAACTATAAGTACGCAGCAATGGCCGATGCTGAACATCGAAATCGACGGCAGGCAGACGCAGGTCGCGCCCGGCACCTCGGTGATCGAGGCCGCGCACTCGCTCGGCATCTACGTGCCGCACTTCTGCTATCACAAGAAGTTGTCGATCGCCGCCAACTGCCGCATGTGCCTCGTGCAGGTCGAGAAGGCGCCGAAGCCGCTGCCCGCATGCGCGACGCCGGTCACCGAGGGCATGAAGGTCTACACCGCCTCCGAGCAGGCGGTGACGGCGCAAAAGGGCGTGATGGAGTTCCTGCTCATCAACCATCCGCTCGACTGCCCGATCTGCGACCAGGGCGGCGAATGCCAGCTGCAGGACCTGGCCGTCGGTTACGGCGGATCGTCGTCGCGCTATACGGAAGCCAAGCGGGTCATCTTCCACAAGGACCTGGGACCGCTCATCTCCGCCGAGGAGATGACGCGCTGCATCCAGTGCACGCGCTGCATCCGCTTCGGCCAGGAGATCGCCGGCATCCATGGAGCTCGGCATGATCGGCCGCGGCGAGCACTCGGAGATCGTGTCGTTCGTCGGCAAGACCGTCGACTCCGAGCTCTCCGGCAACTCGATCGACGTGTGTCCCGGTCGGCGCGCTGACGTCGAAGCCGTTCCGCTACGCCGCGCGCACGTGGGAGCTTGTCGCGCCGCAAGTCGGTGTCGCCGCACGATTCGCTCGGCAGCAACCTGATCGTGCAGGTGAAGGGCGACCGCGTGATGCGCGTGCTGCCGCTCGAGAACGAGGCGATCAACGAGTGCTGGCTCTCGGACAAGGACCGCTTCTCGTACGAAGGACTCAACACCGCGGACCGCCTGCGCACGCCGATGGTCAAGCAGGGCGGCGAATGGAAGGCGGTCGACTGGCAGACCGCGCTCGACTTCGTCGCGCAGGGCCTCACCGATATCGTCGCGCGTCACGGACCCGGCGCGATCGGCGCGCTCGTGTCGCCGCACTCCACGCTCGAGGAGCTCACGCTCGCGGCGCGCCTCGTGCGCGGCGCTCGGCAGCGACAACATCGACTTCCGCCTGCGCCACGCGGATTTCCGCGGCGAGGCCGGGCGCGTGCATCCCGTGGCTCGGCATGCCGATCGCCGACATCGAGCAAGCTCGATCGCGTGCTCGTGGTGGGCAGCTTCCTGCGCAAGGATGCATCCGCTGCTGGCGCAACGCCTGCGCCAGGCGGCGCGCAAGGGCGCCGAGGTCTCGATGCTGCATTCGGTCGACGACGACTGGCTCATGCCGGTGACGCACAAGGCGATCGTGCCTCCGTCGAAGATGCCGCTCGCGCTCGCGGGCATCGCAGTCGCGCGGCCGGCGCATCCTCGCCGTCGCTTGCGGGCGTCGACGCCGACGGACGACGACAAGGCGATCGCGGCAAGCCTCAAGTCGGGCAAGAAGGCCGCGGTGATCCTCGGCAACTACGCCATCCAGCATGCCGGACTTCTCGCAGCTCCACGCGATCGCGCAGCTCATCGCCGACACGACCGGCGCAACGCTCGGCTTCCTGCACCGAAGCCGCGAACACGGTGGGCGCGCATCTCGCGGGCGCGCTGCCGCAGTCGGGCGGCATGCACGTGCAGGCGATGCTCGCGGAGCCGCGCAAGGCGTACGTCGTCATGCACGCCGAGCCGGAGTTCGACTTCGCCAATGCGCGTCGCGGTGCGCGACGCGATGCAGCAGGCGGAGCTCGTCGTGGCGATGACGCCCTTCGACCACGCCAAGGTCGTATGCCGACGTGATCCTGCCGATCTCGCCGTTCACCGAGACGGCCGGACGCTTCGTGAACTGCGAAGGCCGCCTGCAGGAATTCCACGGCGTCGTGCAGGCCGTTCGCCGAAACGCGTCCCGGCTGGAAAGTCTGCGCGTGCTGGGCACGATGCTGAAGCTGGCCGGCTTCACTGCCGAGTCCGCGCAGGACGTTCGCGCGTCGCGTCGTGCCGGACCCGGGTGCGATCGCCGGCAAGCTCGACAACCGCACGAGCGTGCAGATCGACAAGCCGCGCTCCGACGCGGCGCCGGTCGAGCGCGTCGCCGACGTGCCGATCTATTTCGCCGATGCGCTGGTGCGCCGCTCGCTGCCGCTGCAGCTCACGAAGGACGCCCAGCCGCCGAAGGCGCGCATGCACCGCTCCCGCTCTCGTCGCTCGGCGTGACCGAAGGCGGCCAGGTGAAGGTGAAGCAGGGCGGCGGCGAGGCCGTGCTGACCGCCGTCGTCGATCCCGCGCGTTCCTGCCGGGCGTCGTGCGCATTGCCGCCGCGCATGCGTCCACGTGCGGCCTCGAAGGGCTGTCCGGGCCGGTGAGCCTCGAGAAGGCATGATGGAATTCCTGGCACCCGTCGCAGCAAGCGCTCGGACCTGCGTGGGTCGTCGTGTGGACGCTCGTCAAGATCATCGCGATCGCGATCCCGCTCATCCTGTGCGGTCGCGTACCTGACGCTCGCCGAGCGCAAGGTGATCGGCTTCATGCAGGTGCGCATCGGCCCCAATCGCGTCGGGCCGTTCGGATTGCTGCAGCCGTTCGCCGACGTCTTCAAGCTCGTGTTCAAGGAAATCGTCGTGCCTTCGGGCGCCAACCGCTATCTCTTCTTCATCGCGCCGCTGCTGTCGCTCGGCCCCGCGCTCGCGGCATGGGCGGTGGTGCCGTTCACCGATACGCTCGTGCTGTCCAACATCAACGCGGGCCTGCTGTACGTGCTCGCGCTGTCGTCGATCGGCGTGTACGGCGTCATCCTCGCCGGCTGGGCGTCGAACTCGAAGTACGCGTTCCTCGGCGCGCTGCGCTCCGCCGCGCAGATCGTGTCGTACGAAATCGCGATGGGCTTCGCGCTCGTCGGCGTGCTGATGTGCGCCAACAGCCTCAACCTGTCGCGAGATCGTGCACGGGCAGGACGGCGGCGCCGCGCACTGGTACATCTGGCCGCTGCTTGCCGCTCGTTCGTCGTGTACTTCGTCTCGGGACTCGCGGAGACCAACCGCCATCCGTTCGACATGGCCGAAGGCGAGTCGGAGATCGTCGCCGGCTTCCACGTCGAGTATTCCGGCGTCGCGTTCGCGGTGTTCTTCCTCGCCGAGTACATGAACATGATCCTGATCTCGGCGCTGACCACGATCATGTTCCTCGGCGGCTGGCTCGCGCCGTGGCCGCTGCTCAACGACTTCCATCGTCGGAAGCACGACGCCGCTGGGCGACGGCTTCATCTGGTTCGCGGCCAAGGTGTGCGTTCGTGCTGCTCCTGCTTCCTGTGGGTGCGCGCGACGTTTCCGCGCTACCGCTACGACCAGGTCATGCGTCTCGGCTGGAAGGTGTTCATCCCGGTCACGCTCGTCTGGATCATCTTCATCGGCGCGATGATGCAGACGCGCTGGGCGTATCTTTTCCACTGACGGGGCCAGAAGCCATGTTCGCTCGCGTCAAGCAGTTGTTCGACACCTGGTTCCTCGCGGAGCTGCTGAAGGGCATGTCCCTGACCGGCCGCTACTTCTTCGCGCGCAAGGTGACGATCCAGTTCCCCGAGGAAAAGACGCCGCAGAGCCCGCGCTTCCGCGGGCTGCACGCGCTGCGCCGCTATCCGAACGGCGAGGAGCGGTGCATCGCCTGCAAGCTCTGCGAGGCGGTGTGCCCGGCGCTTGCGATCACCATCGAGTCGGACCAGCGCGACGACGGCACGCGACGCACGACGCGCTACGACATCGACCTCACGAAGTGCATCTTCTGCGGCTTCTGCGAGGAGAGCTGCCCGGTGGACTCGATCGTCGAGACACGCATCCTCGAGTACCACGGCGAGAAGCGCGGCGATCTCTACTACACCAAGGAAATGCTGCTGGCGGTCGGCGACAGGTACGAGGCGCAGATCGCGAAGGATCGGGAACAGGACGCGCGCTACCGATAGCCATGGCATTCACGACGCTCACCTTCTATGCGTTCGCCGCGATCCTCGTCTTCGCGGCGCTGCGGGTCATCACGACGCGCAACCCGGTGCACGCCGCGCTCTGGCTCGTGCTCTGCTTCTTCACCGCCGCCGGTGTCTGGCTGCTGCTGCGCGCCGAGTTCCTCGCCATCGCGCTCGTCCTCGTCTACGTCGGCGCGGTCATGGTGCTGTTCCTGTTCGTGGTGATGATGCTCGACGTCAACTTCGACAACCTGCGCAAGAATTTCCGCAGCTACATTCCGGTCGGCGCCACCGTGGGCATCCTCGTGCTGATCGAGATGGCGCTGGTCGTGATCGGCAGCCGCGCCGAGCCGGCGCCGCGCCGGTCCCGTCCGACGGGCAGCAACACCCGCGCGCTCGGCCGCCTCATCTACGTCGATTACGTGTATCCGTTCGAGATCGCGGCGGTGATGCTGCTGGTCGCGATCATCGCGGCGATCGCGCTCACGCATCGCACGCGCCGCGAAACGAAGCACCAGGATCCGGGACAGCAGGTGAAGGTGCGCCGCAAGGATCGCGTCCGGCTCATCGACCTGCCGATCGAGAAGAAGGAATAACGGCGCCTCCGGCGCCACGTGTCGCACTTTGCGAGCAACACCAGGGAGACGACGTGTCACTGCTGACCGCGCCGACGCTGGCGCATTACCTCGTGCTGGGCGCGATCCTGTTCGCGATCAGCATGGCCGGCATCTTCCTCAACCGGAAGAACGTCATCATCCTGCTGATGGCGATCGAGCTCATGCTGCTCGCCGTCAACCTCAACTTCGTCGCGTTCTCGCGCTACCTCGACGACATGGCGGGCAGGTGTTCGTGTTCTTCATCCTGACCGTCGCGGCGGCCGAGTCCGCCATCGGCCTCGCGATCCTGGTGCTGCTGTTCCGCAACGCGGGGTCGATCGACGTCGAGGACCTGGGGAAACTCAAAGGATGAACCCCCACGCTCACTTCGTTCGCTGCCCCCTGAGGGGGCGTGTCGGTCTCTGGGGCGGCCCGGCGAGACCGACCGATGACGATGCAGCAGCTCTATCTCGTCGTGCCGATGGTGCCGCTGGTCGCGTCCATCGTCGTCGGGCTCTGGGGCAGCAAGATGCCGCGCGCGGCATCGCACTGGATCACGATCGTCGCGGTCGCGATCTCGTTCGTCGCCTCGGTCGTGATCTTCCGCGACGTGATGGCCGGCAACACCTTCAACGGCGACCTCTACGTCTGGGCCAACGCCGGCGACGTCAAGATGGCGATCGGCTTCCTGATCGATCCGCTGACCGCGCTGATGCTGATCGTGGTCACGTTCGTGTCGCTGATGGTGCACGTCTACACCATCGGCTACATGGCGGACGACGACGGCTACTCGCGCTTCTTCAGCTACATCTGCCTCTTCACGTTCTCGATGCTCATGCTCGTCATGAGCAACAACTTCCTGCAGCTTTTCTTCGGCTGGGAAGCGGTCGGCCTCGTGTCGTATCTGCTGATCGGGTTCTGGTTCAAGCGTCCGACGGCGATCTACGCGAACCTGAAGGCGTTCATCGCCAATCGCGTCGGCGACTTCGGCTTCATCCTCGGCATCGGCCTCGTGCTCGCCTATTTCGGCTCGCTCGACTACGCGCCGGTGTTCGCCAAGGCGCCCGAGCTCGCGAGCACGACGATCAACCTGTGGGGCGCGGCCGAGTGGTCGCTGATGACGGTGACGTGCATCTGCCTCTTCATCGGCGCGATGGGCAAGAGCGCGCAGGTGCCGTTGCACGTGTGGCTGCCCGACTCGATGGAAGGCCCCACGCCGATCTCCGCGCTGATCCACGCCGCGACGATGGTCACTGCCGGCATCTTCATGGTCGCGCGCATGAGCCCGCTGTTCGAGCACTCGGACACGGCGCTCGGCTTCGTCACCGTGATCGGCGCGACCGGCGCGCTGTTCCTCGGCATCCTCGGCATGGTGCAGTTCGACATCAAGCGCGTGGTGGCCTACTCGACGCTCTCGCAGCTCGGCTACATGACGGTCGCGCTCGGCGTGTCGGCGTACGCAGGCGGCATGTTCCACCTCATGACGCACGCGTTCTTCAAGGCGCTGCTGTTCCTGGGCGCAGGGTCGGTGATCATCGCCATGCACCACGACCAGGACATGCGCAACATGGGTGGATTGCGCAAGTACATGCCGATCACTTACGTCACGATGGTGATCGGCGGGCTCGCGCTGTGCGGCATCCCGCCGTTCGCGGGATTCTTCTCGAAGGACGCCATCATCGAGGCGGTGCACCTGTCCTCCGTGTGGGGCCACGGGTACGCCTATTTCTGCGTGATCGTCGGCGTGTTCGTGACCGCCTTCTACACGTTCCGCCATGATCTTCATGACGTTCCACGGCGAGGAGCGCTTCCGCCATCCGCCCGTGCCCGGCGAGCATCACGAGGAGAAGGAGCACGGCGAGCATGACGGGCATCACGCCCGACCCGAAGGAGAGCCCGTGGGTCGTCACCGTGCCGCTGATCCTGCTCGCGATCCCGTCGGTCCTGGCAGGCTGGATCGCGATCGAGCCGCTGCTGTTCGGCGGCTACTTCGGCTCGTCGATCGTCGTCCTGCCCGAGCACGACGTGCTCGGCAAGCTGAAAGAGGAATGGCACGGCGTGGGCGCCTTCATCGCGCACGGCTTCATCTCGCCGGTGCTCTGGATCGCGATCGCCGGCGCCGCTGTCGGCGATCTACCTGTATCTCTTCAATCCGGCGCTGCCGGCCCGGATCGCGAGCGCCCTGGGCGGCGTCTACACGCTCGCTCGTCAACAACTATTACTTCGACCGCTTCAACGAGTGGTTCTTCGCCGCCGGCGCACGTCGCGTCGGGAAGGCTCTTCAGCGACGTGGGCGACCGCCAGATCATCGAAGGCGTCGTCAACGGCTCCGCGCGCATGGTCGGATGGTGGGGCGTGGTGCTGCGGCAGATGCAGTCGGGTTACGTGTACCACTACGCGTTCACGATGATCATCGGGTTGTTCGCGCTCTTCACCTGGTGGGTGGTCAAATGAGCCCCCACGCTCGCATTCGCTCGCTGCCCCCCGAGGGGGCGCAATCGCTCCCTTGGGGCGGCCCGGCGGGAGCGATCCGATGACGCCCTACCTCTCCCTCGCCATCTGGGTGCCCATCTTCGCGGGCGTCGCCGTGCTCATGCTCGGCGGCGAGCGCGACGCGATGAAGGCGCGCTGGACCGCGCTGGTCGGCGCGCTCGCCGGCTTCCTCGTCACCATCCCGCTGTACACCCACTTCGACCTGTCGACGTCGGCGATGCAGTTCGTCGAGCGCAGGGAGTGGATCCCGTACTTCGACATCTACTACCACCTCGGCGTCGACGGCATCTCGGTGCTGTTCGTCATCCTCAACAGCGTTCACCACGCTGCTCGTGGTCTGGGCAGGCTGGGACGCGATCAAGGTGCGCGTCGCGCAGTACATGGCGGCGTTCCTGATCATGTCGGGCCTCATCAACGGCGCGTTCGCCTCGCTCGACGGGATCCTGTTCTACGTGTTCTTCGAGGCGATGCTGATCCCGATGTACCTCATCATCGGCATCTGGGGCGGCGACCAACCGCGTGTACGCCGCGATCAAGTTCTTCCTCTACACGCTGCTGGGCTCGCTGCTGATGCTCGTGGCGTTCATCTACCTGTACCAGAAGTCGGGAAGCTTCGCGCTGCAGGACTGGTTCGACCTGCCGCTGTCGCTCGACACGCAGATCCTGATCTTCGTCGCGTTCTTCGCGGCGTTCGCGGTCAAGGTGCCGATGTGGCCCGTGCACACGTGGCTGCCGGATGCGCACCCCGAGGCGCCGACGGGCGGCTCGGTCGTGCTGGCTGCGATCACGCTGAAGATCGGCGCGTACGGCTTCGCGCGCTTCATCCTGCCGATCGTTCCGGACGCGAGCCGCTATCTGCACGGGATTCATCTTCACGCTGTCGATCATCGCGATCGTCTACATCGGCTTCGTGGCGCTCGTGCAGGCGGACATGAAGCGCCTCATCGCGTACTCGTCGATCTCGCACATGGGGTTCGTCACGCTCGGCTTGTTCCTGTTCAGCGTGCAGGGCGCGGAGGGCGCGCTCGCGCAGATGATCTCGCACGGCTTCGTTTCCGCGGCGATGTTCCTCTGCGTGGGCGTTCTCTACGACCGCATGCACACCCACCTCATCGCTGACTTCGGCGGCGTGGCCAACACCATGCCGAAGTTCGCGGCGTTCGTGATGCTGTTCTCGATGGCGAATGCGGGGCTGCCGGCCACGTCGGGGTTCGTCGGCGAGTGGCTCGTCATCCTCGCGGCGGTGAAGGTGAACTTCTGGATCGGCGTTCGCGGCCGCCGTCTCGCTGATCCTCGGCGCTGCCTACACGCTCTGGATGTACAAGCGCGTGATCTACGGCGAGGTTGCGAACGCGCACGTCGCCGCGCTCACCGATTTGAGCCGGCGCGAATTCTGGCTGCTCGGCGTGCTCGCGGCCGCCGTCCTCGTCATGGGCATCTGGCCGCGCCCGTTCATCGACGTGATGCACGTGTCGGTGGTCGACCTCCTCGCGCACGTCGCGCGCAGCAAACTCTAGGCCTGCCATGCAGAACAACTTCCTGCCGGTCCTTCCCGAGATCGTCGTTCTCATGGGCGCCTGCATCATCCTGCTCGTCGACGTGTGGCTGGACGACGAGCGCCGGCACGTCGGCTACTGGCTCACGCAGTTCACGCTGCTCGTCGCAGCCTGCGTCACGATCGCGACGATGGACAAGAGCCTCGTGTCGACCCACGTCTTCTACAACATGGTCGTCGACGACCTGGTCGCGGACGTGCTGCGCTTCTTCAGCTTCGTCTCCGTGTCGCTGGTGCTGTTCTATTCGCGCCGCTACCTCACGCTGCGCGGCCTCTTCCGCGGCGAGACCTTCGTGCTGATCCTGTTCTCGCTGCTCGGCATGCAGCTCCTGATCACCGCCAACACCTTCCTCACGCTCTACCTCGGGCTCGAGCTCATGTCGTTGTGCCTGTACGCGCTCGTCGCGATGCAGCGCGACGAACCGGCCCCGTCCGAGGCGGCGATGAAGTACTTCGTGCTGGGCGCGCTCGCCTCGGGGTTCCTCCTCTACGGCATGTCGATGATCTACGGCGCCACCGGGACGCTCGAGATCGACAAGGTCGCGCAGGCGATCCTCGGCGGCGGCGAGAACAAGACGCTGCTGCTGTTCGGCCTCGTGTTCGTCGTGTCCGCGATCGCCTTCAAGCTCGGCGCCGTGCCGTACCACATGTGGGTGCCCGACGTTTACCAGGGCGCGCCCACTGCGATGACGCTGTTCATCGGCACGGCTCCGGAATTCGCGGCGTTCGCGATGATGCTCCGGCTGCTCGCCGGCGCGCTCATCGGCGCGGAGGCGAACTGGCAGGGCATGCTGATCGTGCTGTGCGTGCTGTCCGTCACGCTCGGGCACATCGTCGCCATCGCCCAGACCAACCTCAAGCGGATGCTCGCGTACTCGACCATCGCGAACATGGGCTACGTGCTCATGGGCTTTCTCGCAGCGGACGTCAACGGCTATTCGGCGGCGATGTTCTACATGGTCGCGTACGTGCTCACGAGCCTCGCTTCCTTCGGCATGATCCTGCTCTTGTCGCGCAACGGCTTCGAGGCGGACCGCCTCGAGGATCTCAAGGGCCTCAACGCGCGATCGCCGTGGTGGGCGTTCGTCATGCTGCTCGTCATGTTCTCGCTGGCCGGCATTCCGCCGACCATCGGCTTCTACGCCAAGCTGCTCGTGCTGCAGGCGGCGGTCAAGGCGGGCTTCGTATGGCTCGCGGTCGTGGGCGTCGTCGCCGCGCTGATCGGCGCCTTCTACTACCTGCGCATCGTGAAGCTCATGTACTTCGACGAGCCGACGGACACGTCGCCGATCGACGCACGCGGAGACCAGCGCTTCCTCCTGTCCGCCAACGGGCTCGCGCTCCTGTTCTTCGGCATCCTGCCGCAGCCGCTCATGGGCCTGTGCGCCGTCGCCCTGGTGGGGTCGCAGTACTATTGATGGCGTGAGCGGCGAGGCTCGATTGGCCACCAGCATGCGCGTCGGATTCTTCGTCACCTGCCTCGTCGACCTGATGCGGCCGTCGATCGGCTTCGCGGCCATTCGGCTCCTCGAATCGGGCGGGGCGCAGGTGTACGTGCCCTCGACCCAGACCTGCTGCGGCCAGCCGGCCTACAACTCCGGCGACCGCACGGACGCCATTGCGCTCGCCCGCAAGGTCGTCGAGGAGTTCGAGGGCTGCGACTACCTGGTGGCGCCTTCGGGATCGTGCAGCGGCATGATCCGCACGCACTACCACGACCTCTTCGCCGACGAGCCCGCCATGCTGACGCGCGTGCAGGCGCTCGCGGGGCGCACCTACGAGCTCACCGACTTTCTCGTGAACGTGCTGAAGCTCGCATCCGTCCCGGGGCGCGTTCGACGGCACGGTCACGTATCACGACTCGTGCGCAGGCTTGCGCGAGATGGGCGTCAAGTCGCAGCCGCGCGCGCTCCTCGGCCAAGGTCCCGGGCCTGTCGGTGAAGGAGATGTCGGAGCCCGAGACCTGCTGCGGATTCGGCGGCACCTTCGCGATCAAGTTCGGCGAGATCAGCACCCGGCTCGCCGACAACAAATGCGTGGACGTCGAGCGCACGTCGGCGGATGCGGTCGTGCTGGGCGACCTCGGCTGCATGCTGAACATCGAGGGGCGCCTGCGCCGGCGCGGCGACGTCAAGACGCGCGTGCTGCACGTCGCGGAAGTGCTTGCGGGTGAGGGAGAATCCTGATGCAGGTCGCGTCGATGCACTTCAAGGAGCGTGCGCACGACAAGCTCAACGACGCGCTGCTGCAGAAGAACCTCGTCAAGTTCAAGACCAAGTTCGTCGCCGCGCGCAAGAACGCGATCGTCGAGCTCGACGACTTCGAGGGCACGCGCGAGGCCGCGCGCGCCATCCGCCAGCGCAGCCTCGACGACCTCGACACGTGGATCGAGATCTTCGAGGCGAATGCCGCGGCGCGCGGCGCAACCGTGCTCTTCGCGCAGACGCCGGAGGAGGTCAACCGGCTGGTCCTCGACATCGCAAGCCGCCACGGCGTGCGCAAGATCATCAAGTCGAAGTCGATGGTGTCGGAGGAGTCGGGTCTCGACCACGCGATCGAAGGCGCCGGCATGACCGTCGTCGAGACCGACCTCGGCGAGTACATCCTGCAGATCAACGACTACGAGGCGCCGTCCCACATCATCGGGCCGGCGCTGCACAAGAGCATCGACGAGGTCGCGACGCTGTTCGCGAGCAAGCACGGCACGCCGCGCAAGGACGTCATCGAGGACCTGTGCCTCGAGGCGCGCGGGGTGCTGCGCGAGCACTATCTGAACGCCGACATGGGCATCTCGGGCGGCAACTTCTTCGTCGCCGAGACGGGCTCGGTCGTCGTGGTCACGAACGAGTGCAACGCGACGCTCGCCACCACGATCCCGAAAATTCACGTCGCGATCTCGGGCATCGAGAAGATCGTGCCGACGCTCGAGGACGTCGCGACGCTGATGCGGCTGCTGCCGCGCTCGGCGACGGGACAGTCGATCTCCAACTACGTCGACATCTGCACGGGAATCAAAGGGCAGGGCGAGTTCCACGGCGCGGAACACATGTACTTCATCCTCGTCGACAGCGGGCGCTCGAACGTCCTCGGCAGCGACGTGCGCGAGGCGCTGCAATGCATCCGCTGCGGCGCTTGCATGAATCACTGCCCCGTGTACCAGAACATCGGCGGACACTCGTATGGATGGGTGTATCCGGGACCGATCGGGTCCATCCTCACGCCCATGTACGTCGGCCTCGAGAACGCGCCCGACTTGCCGCAGGCCTCGACGATGTGCAACCAGTGCGGCGTCGTGTGCCCCGTGAAGATCCCGCTGCCCGACCTGCAGCGCAAGCTGCGCGAGCGCGAGTTCCGCGAGCACCTGCGTCCGTGGACGGAGCGTGCGGGCCTCAAGGCGTGGGCGTGGCTTGCGCAGCGGCCGGCGTTGTATGCGTTCGCGAGCAGGATCGGCGTGCGGATGCTGCGCCGCTGGGGCGGCGCCGACGGGCGCATCCAGCACCTGCCGTTCGGCAAAGGCTGGACGATGGGGCGCGACATGCCCGCACCTGCCGGCCGCACGTTCCGCGATCTTGTACCGAGAGCGAGAGACCACAGCATGAATGCCCCGCACACTTCGATCCCCCGACTGTCGAGGCGCGCCGAGTCGCTCGGCACCGAGAACGCCTTCGTCGTGCTCGCGGAGGTCAACGCGCTCGCGCGATCAGGCAAGGACATCATCTCGTTCTGCATCGGCCAGCCGGATTTTCCGACGCCGCCTCACGTGCAGGACGCGGCCGTCGAAGCGATTCGCGGCGGCAAGCACGGCTACACGCCGAGCGCCGGCATCGACGAGCTTGCGAATTGCAGCGGCGAAGGACCTCGGCGCGCGGCGCGGTCTCGACATTTCGCCCGAGCACGTCGTCGTCGGCGCAGGTGCCAAGCCGTTCATCGCGTATACGATCGCATCGGTCACCGACTACGGCGCCGGCGACGAAGTGATCTATCCCGTGCCTGGCTTTCCGATCTACGAATCGCAGATCCTCGCCAACGGCGCGGTGCCGGTGCCGATCTACCTGCGCGAAGCGCGGCAGTTCGCGTTCGACCCGGCGGAGCTCGAAGCCAAGATCACGCCGAAGACGCGCCTGCTCATCCTCAACACGCCGCAGAATCCCACCGGCGGCATCCTCGGTCACGCGGACCTCGACGCCATCGCGGAGATCCTGCGCGCGCATCCGCAGGTGTGGGTGTTCGCCGACGAGATCTATTCGCGCCTCGTGTACGACGGCAAGTTCGACTCGATCGCGACACGCGCCGGCATGCTCGAGCGCACGATCGTCAGCGACGGCGCGTCCAAGACGTGGGCGATGACGGGATGGCGCATCGGCTACGTGGCGAACAAGACGCTCGCGCCCGTGTTCACGCGCTGGATCACCAACACGGAGTCGTGCGCCTCGCAGATCTCGCAATGGGCTGCAGTGGCGGCCATCACCGGCCCGCAGGATGCTGCCGAGCACATGCGCGCGCGCTTCCTCGAGCGGCGCGACCTGATCGTGGACTTGCTGAACGAGGTGCCGGGCATCACGTGCGCGCACGCCCGGCGGCGCGTTCTATGCGTGGCCGAACGTGACGGAAGCGTGCCGCCTCACGGGCTGCGCCGATTCGGAAGCGTTCCGCAAGCGATTGCTGCACGAGGCGGGCATCGCGGTGCTCGCCGACATCCACTTCGGGCGGCGCGTGCCCGGCGACGGCCAGCACATCCGCTTCTCGTACGCGGCGTCGAACGATGCGATCGAGAAGGGCGTCGCGCGATTGGCCGACTTCGTGCGCAAGGGCCGCGCGTGAAGGATTTCATCGCGCAGAATCGCGCGTCGCGCGAGGCGGTGCTCGGGCGCGTCCGGCGCGCGCTGGGCAAGGCCGGACCCGACGACGCCGCGCGCGACGCCGCGCAGGCGTATGTCGCCGCGCACGCGCATGGTCCGCGGCCCGCGATGCCCGAGGACCTCGTGCAGCGCTTCCTCGCCCGTGCGTCCGACATGGCGAGCACGGTCGAGCGCATCGCGTCGGTGGAGGAGATTCCCACCGCGGTGGCGCGCTACCTTGCGGCGCTGAAGCTGCCTCCGTCGCTTGCGATGCAGCAGTCGCGCAGCGGCGTGTGCTGGCCCGAGTTCGGCGCACTCGACTGGCGGTCGCAAGACCTGCACATCGAGGCGCGGCCGACCGCAGGCGACGACCGCATCGGCATCACCGGCACGCTTCTGCGCCATCGCCGAGACGGGGACGCTCGTGCTCGTCACCGGCGAGCCATGGCCCGTCGCGAGCGCGCTGCTGCCCGACACGCATATCGCCGTCGTGCGGGCGGACCGGATCGTGTCGGGGATGGAGGAAGCGTTCGCGCTGGTTCGCGCGGAACGCCCGACGACGCCGCGCGCGCTCAACCTCATCTCGGGGCCGTCGAGGACGGGCGACATCGAGCAGACGATCGTGCTCGGCGCGCACGGCCCCTACCGCGTGCACATCCTCGTGCTGTAGGCGCTAGTCGAACCGCACGATCTCGACCCAGTTGGCGCCCTTGCCGACCGGTGCCTTGGCAACCGGCTTGAGCGCCCCCGTGGCGCCGTCGATCGCGTAGACGGACACGTTCTCCGACTTCTCGCCGGTTGCAACGAGGAACTTCCCCGTGGGATCGATGGCGAAGCCGCGCGGCTGCTTCTCGGTCGGCGTGCTCGAGAGGTACGTGAGCTTGCCGGTCGAGGCGTCGACCGCAAACGCGCCGATCGAGCTCGACGTGCGCTCGCTCGCGTACATGAACTTGCCGTTCGGCGTCATGTGCACGTCGGCCGCCCAGATGTCATTGTCGAGGTTGCGTCCCGGCATCGATCCCCGCGCTGCGCCCGTGACGAGCTTGGTGTCGGCGGGAAGGGCCTTGGCGCTGCCCGTTTCCGATAGGAGCCCCGTCTTGCCATCGACCGCAAGCGTCGTCACCTCTCCCGTGAACTCGCTCAGCAGATAGACGTACTTGCCGTCGGCCGACATCTCGAAATGGCGCGGACCGGTCGCTGGCTTGGTGAGGAACACCGCAGGCGTGGCGGACGTGAGCTTGCCGGTGGCGGCGTCGAAGTCGAACACGAAGATCGCGTCGCTGCCGAGCGTCGGCACATACACGCGACGGTTCGAATGGTCGACGCGGATCGAATGCGCGTTGCGGCCGACCGGGATTACCTGCAAGGGCTCGCTGGACACCCGGCCGTCGCTGCCGACCGCGTTCACGCTCACGACATTCCCGCCGTACGAGGCGGCAAGGAGATAACGTCCCGTGCGGTCAAGCGAGATGTAGGGAAACGAGTCCGCCAGCGGCGACGACGAGACCTGGGCGAGCGCGCCCGTGTTGCGGTCGATGGCGTAGGTGTACACGGTGTACGGCTTTGAGCGCACCGCCGCATACAGGAAGCGGCGATCCTGGCTCACGGTCATCGGCATCGCCATGGCGGCGGCCTTGGTGCGCGCGATCGCTTGCAACTCCCCCGAGTCCAGCATGCGGTAGCTCGAGATGTCGCCGTCTTCCGCGTTCGATATGTAGACGAACGTTGCCGCATGTGCGTTTCCGCCGCCAACGGCCGCCGCAAAGGTGGTAGCCAGGATCGTGCTGCACAGCGCGCGTAGCTTCATGGTGTCCTCCTCGGGAGCTTGTTGTCGGCCGCAGTGTAATGCAAGCCGGCGTCGCGCGCTTTGCCGGTGCCGCTACATCAATGCGACGGCGCGCCTCGCGGAAGCGAGGACAGGAGTGCCAGGAGCTCCGTGGGAACGACGGGCTTCACGAGATGCCGGTCGAATCCCGCTTCCTGTGAAAGACGCCGGTCGACATCGCCGCCCCATCCGGTGAGCGCGATGAGCACCACGTCGCGCGCGCTTTCATCGCGGCGGATCGCGCGTGCTGCCTGATATCCGTCGACCTTCGGCATGCCGAGGTCCATCAGCACGACATCCGGACGCAGCTTGGCGGCGGCCTCGATGGCGCTCTCGCCGTCGAACACCGTGCTGACGTCGTTGCCTTCGAGCCGCAGCATCAGCGCGAGCGTCTCGGCGGCGTCGCGGTTGTCGTCGACCACGAGGATGCGCCGCGACGGCGCGACTGCGCCGGCCGGCGTGGTGTCCGTGGCCTCCGGCACCACGGGACGTGGCGCGACGACCGGCAGGCGCACGACGAACTCGCTGCCCCTGCCGGGCCCGTCGCTGTGCGCCTCGATCTTGCCCGCGTGCAATCCCACGAGCTGGTGCACGAGCGCAAGGCCGAGTCCCAGGCCGCCTTGCGCGTCGTCGGGCTTCGCGCTGCCCTGGTAGAACATCTCGAACACGCGCGGCAGGTCGTGCGCCGCGATGCCCATGCCTTCGTCGCGCACGCACGCCGCGATCTCGCCGTCACGCGGCTCGAGCGACAGCGATATGCGCGCGCCGTTCGGGCTGTACTTCACGGCGTTGTTGATGAGGTTGAGGAACACCTGCGTGAGCCGGACGGCGTCGCCGTCGACGTGCACCGGCTGGTCGGGGAGCTTCGTTTCGATCTGCTGGCGCTTGCGTTCGGCGAGCGAGCGGCTCGATTCGATCGCGCCGGAGATGATCGGGATCAGGTCCACGGGCTCGCGCCGAAGCTCGAGCTTGCCGTTGCTGATGCGGCTGGCGTCGAGAAGGTCGTCCACGAGCCGCACGAGCTGATTGACCTGGCGGTCGACGACCTCGCGCGACCAGGCGAGCTGGTCGGGCGTGGCGGCGGCCTTGCGAAGCAGCTCCACCGCCGAGCGAATCGGCTGCAACGGATTGCGAAGCTCGTGCGCAAGCATCGCGAGGAACTCCGTCTTGCGCCGGTCCGCCTCGGCAAGTGCCTCGCCGGTGAGCCGCAGGCGGTGCTCGCGCTCGCGCAGCTGCGCGATCGTGGCCTCGAGCTCCCCGGTGCGCGCCAGGACCCGCTCCTCGAGGGTGTGGTTGAGCCTCTCGAGCTCGGTCGTCTTGCGATGGAGGTCGACGAAGACGCCGATCTTCGCGCGCAGGATCTCCGGCACCACGGGGACCGACACGTAATCCACCGCGCCCGCGGCGTAGCCCCGGACGCGGTCGAGGTCGGTCAGGTGCACGGCGGAGACGAACAGGATCGCCGTGCGCCGGCAGCGCGGGTGCTGGCGGATCATCGCCGCGAGCTCGAAGCCGTCGAGCTCGGGCATGTTCACGTCCATGAGGACGACCGCGATGTCCTCCTTCAGGAGGTGTGCGAGCGCTTCGCTCGCGGTCTCGGCCTTGATGAGCCGCTCGCCCATCTGCGACAGCATCGACTCGTAAGTCAGGAGCTTGGCCGGCTGGTCGTCGACCATCAGGATGTTGAGCTGCTCGCTCATGGCGTCGACCCGTTCGCGCGAAGGGCCGCTCCCGAGCGCGAACTGCGCCCCCTTTGGGGGCAGCGAGCGAAGCGAGCGTGGGGGTTCATCACTACTACCTGTGGAGCCACATGCGGAGCGCCGAAATGAGCTGCTCCGTGTTGACGGGCTTGGCGAGGTAATCGGACGCGCCCGCCTGCAGGCACTTGTCGCGGTCGCCCATCATCGCCTTCGCGGTGAGCGCGATGATCGGCAGGCGGCGGTACTTGGCCTCCTGGCGGATCTCGCGCATCGTCTCGTACCCGTCCATCTCCGGCATCATGATGTCCATCAGCACGATGGCGACGTCGGACGTAGCTTCCAGCGTCTCGATCGCCTCGCGCCCCGTGTTCGCGGTGAGCACGTTCATGCCCCGCCTCTCGAGGACGCTCGACAGCGCGAAGATGTTGCGCACGTCGTCGTCGACCACCAGCACGTTCTTGCCGATGAGGTCCTCGTCCGACCCGTGAAGCCGCTCGAGCGTCGCGCGCTTGGCCTCCGGCAGGTCTCCCACGATGCGATGCAAGAACAGTGCCGTTTCGTCGAGCAGCCGGTCGGGAGACTCCACCCCCTTGACGACGACGCTCCGCGCGAGCATCCGCAGGCGCGCATCCTCCTCGGCCGTCAGCTCCTTGCCGGTAAAGACCACCACCGGCAGGTCGCGTAACGCGGCCTCGTCGCGGATGACCTCCAGCACGTCGAAGCCCGACATGTCCGGCAGCCGCAGGTCGAGCACTGCGCAGTCGTAGGGCTGCTCGCGCAAAGCGATGAGCGCCGCCGTGCCCGTTTGCGCGGTCGTGATGTCGATGTCGTCGTGCGCCAGAAGCGCCGTGATGCTCGACAGCTCGTGCGGATTGTCGTCGACCACGAGCAGGCGCTTGCGACGCGGCGCCGCGAACGCCTTGATGCGCGACAGCGCGCTGTTGAGCCCGTCGGGTGTCGTGGGCTTGCCCACAAACGAGTAAGCGCCGCGGGCCAGGCCGTGCTGACGGTCTTCGTCGAGAGTGACGATCTGGACCGGGATGTGGCGCGTGGCCGGGTCGCGCTTGAGCTGCGAGAGCACGGTCCATCCGAGCATGTCGGGCAGGAACACGTCGAGCGACACCGCACTCGGGCGGTACTCGCGAACGAGCGCGAGCGCGTCCGCGCCCGTCGTGGCCACGAGGACCTTGAAGCCGTTCGAGCGGGCGAGGTCGACGATCACGCGCGCATAGCTCGGATCGTCCTCCACGATGAGCATGATCGGGTCGTCGGGCGACAGGTTCTCGCGATCGTCGGGAATCGACGACGTGCGACGGCTCCGTGCGGCGCATGGCCTGGATCGTCGGGCGTGGACGTGCCTGCTCGACGCCGTCCGCCGTCGAGATCGCCACCGAGTCGCCAACCACGTCGCCCGAATACGCGAGCGGCAGGTACAGGCTGAACGTGCTGCCCGTGCCGGGCGTGCTTTGAAGCACGATCTCGCCGCCGAGAAGGCCCGCGAGCTCGCGGCTGATCGCGAGCCCGAGCCCGGTGCCGCCGTACTTGCGGCTGGTGCCTGCATCCGCCTGCTGGAACGCTTCGAAGATGAGCTTCTGCTTCTCGGGCGGGATGCCGATGCCCGTGTCCGTCACCTCGAAGCACACCACGTCAGTCGAGCTGCCGAGGATCGCGTGCTCGCGCGTCCAGCCGCCGACCGCCTGCGCGACGCGAAGCCGCACGCCGCCTTGTGCCGTGAACTTGAACGCGTTCGACAGGAGATTCTTCAGCACCTGCATCAGACGCTTACTGTCGGTGACGATGCGCCGCGGGAGGTTCGGGTCGAACTCGACGTCGAAGTCGAGCCTGCGACGCTCCGCCTCGAGCTTGAACGTGCGCGATACCGTCGTGATGACGTCGGAGAACAGCACGTCTTCGGCATCGACCGTGACGGTGCCCGACTCGATCTTCGACAGGTCGAGGATGTCCGTGATGAGGTTCAGGAGATCGGTGCCGGCGCTGTGGATCGTGCGCGCGTACTCGACCTGCTTGGCAGTCAGGTTGTGCTCCGGGTTGTCGCCGAGCTGCTGGCCGAGGATCAGGATGCTGTTGAGCGGCGTGCGCAGCTCGTGCGACATGTTGGCCAGGAACTCGGACTTGTATTTCGACGTAAGCGCGAGCTCGGACGCCTTTTCCTCGAGCGCGCGCCGCGCCTGCTCGATCTCGCGGTTCTTGCGCTCGACTTCCGCGTTCTGCTCGGCGAGCTGCTGCGCCTTCTGGCCGAGCTGCTCGTTCGTCTGCTGCAATTCGGTCTGCTGCGTCGTGAGCTCCGCGGCGAGCTTCTGCGACTGCTTCAGGAGCTCCTCGGTCTGCATCGTGACCTCGATGCTGTTCAGCACGATGCCAAGGTTGGCGGTGAGCTGCTCGAGGAAGCCGAGGTGCGAGGGCGCGAGCTCCACCAGCGACGCGAGCGCCAGCACCGCCTTGATCTTGCCTTCGAACACGACGGGGAACACGGCAACGCTGCGCGGGAGCGCGTTGAAGAACGCAGGCCCGACCGCGATCGTGTCCCGCGGAACGTTGGTGACGATGATGCGTCGCTTGTCCACCGCGCACTGGCCGATGAATCCCTGTCCCATCTCGACGCGCGCAGGGTAGGGCTGGTGCGGGGAGCTCGCATAGCTCGCGAGCATGCGCAGGTGCACCGTGCCGCCGTCGTCGGCGAGCTGGTAGATGAGGCCCTGGTGCGCGTTGACGAGCGGGGCGAGCTCCGACAGCAGCAGGCGGCCGACCGTTGCGAGGTCGCGCTGCCCTTGCAGCATGCCGGTGAAGCGGTTGAGGTTGGTCTTGAGCCAGTCCTGCTCGTTGTTGCGGTCCGTGGTGAGCCGCAGGTTGTCGATCATCGTGTTGATGTTGTCTTTGAGATCGGCAACTTCGCCCCGCGCGTCCACCTGGATGGATCGCGTGAGGTCGCCCTTCGTCACGGCAGTGGCCACTTCCGCGATCGCGCGCACCTGCGTGGTGAGGTTGGCGGCGAGCAGGTTCACGTTGCCCGTGAGGTCCTTCCACGTTCCCGATGCGCCGGGCACGTTGGCCTGTCCGCCCAAGCGGCCTTCCACGCCCACCTCGCGCGCGACCGTCGTCACCTGGTCGGCGAAGATCGCGAGCGTCTTCGTCATGTCGTTGATGGTGTCGGCGAGCGCTGCGACCTCACCCTTCGATTGCACGAAGAGGTTCTGCTTCAGATCGCCTTCCGCCACCGCGGTGACGACCTTGACGATGCCGCGCACCTGCTCCGTGAGGTTGGCCGCCATCACGTTGACGGTGTCGGTCAGGTCCTTCCACGTGCCGCCCACGCCCGGCACCTGCGCCTGGCCGCCGAGCTTGCCTTCGGTGCCCACTTCGCGCGCCACGCGCGTGACTTCGGAGGCGAACGCGTTGAGCTGGTCCACCATCGTGTTGATGGTGTTCTTGAGCTCGAGGATTTCACCCGACACGTCCACCGTGATCTTGCGCGAGAGGTCGCCGCGCGCCACGGCGGTCGTCACTTCCGCGATGTTGCGAACCTGCGTGGTGAGGTTCGCCGCGAGCAGGTTCACGTTGTCGGTCAAGTCCTTCCACGTGCCCGCGACACCCGGCACCACCGCCTGACCGCCGAGCTTGCCTTCGGTGCCCACTTCGCGCGACACGCGGATCACTTCGGAGGCGAACGCGCGCAACTGCTCGACCATGGTGTTCATGGTCTCCTTCACGAGCAGGATCTCGCCGCGCACGTCCACCGTGATCTTGCGCGAGAGGTCGCCCGCGGCGATGGCGGTGGCGACCTCGGCGATGCCGCGCACCTGCGCGGTGAGGTTGCTCGCCATGAAGTTGACGTTGTCGGTCAGGTCCTTCCACGTGCCGCCGACACCCGGCACCTGCGCCTGGCCGCCGAGCTTGCCTTCCGTGCCGACCTCGCGCGCGACGCGCGTGACTTCGGACGCGAACGCGTTGAGCTGGTCGACCATCGTGTTGATCGTGTTCTTGAGCTCGAGGATCTCGCCCTTCACGTCCACCGTGATCTTGCGCGAGAGGTCGCCGCGCGCGACGGCGGTGGTCACCTCCGCGATGTTGCGAACCTGCCCGGTCAGGTTGCCCGCCATCGAGTTCACGTTGTCGGTGAGGCCCTTCCAGGTTCCCGCGACGCCGGACACCTGCGCCTGGCCGCCAAGCTTGCCCTCGGTACCGACTTCGCGCGCCACGCGCGTGACTTCCGACGCAAAGGCGTTCAGCTGGTCGACCATCGTGTTGATGGTGTTCTTGAGCTCGAGCACCTCGCCGGACGCGTCCGCGGCGATTTTTTTCGACAGGTCGCCGTTGGCGATGGCCGTCGTCACGTCGGCGATGTTGCGCACCTGCGTAGTGAGATTGGCCGCGAGCAGGTTCACGTTGTCGGTGAGGTCCTTCCACGTGCCGGCGACGCCCGGCACGGTCGCCTGGCCGCCGAGCTTGCCTTCCGTGCCGACCTCGCGTGCGACGCGCGTGACTTCGGAAGCGAACGCGTTCAACTGGTCGACCATCGTGTTGAGCGTGTTCTTGAGCGCGAGGATCTCGCCCTTCACGTCCACCGCGATCTTGCGCGAGAGGTCGCCACGCGCCACTGCAGTGGCCACTTCGGCGATGTTGCGCACCTGCGCCGTGAGGTTGCTCGCCATCGAGTTCACGGAGTCGGTCAAGTCCTTCCACGTGCCCGCGACGCCCGGTACCTGTGCCTGGCCGCCGAGCTTGCCCTCCGTGCCCACTTCACGCGCGACGCGCGTGACTTCGGATGCGAACGCGTTCAGCTGGTCCACCATCGTGTTGATGGTGTCCTTGAGCTCCAGCACTTCCCCCGACACGTCCACCGTGATCTTGCGGGAGAGGTCGCCGCGCGCGACGGCCGTGGTCACTTCCGCGATGTTGCGGACCTGCGTGGTGAGGTTGGCCGCCAGGAGGTTCGTGTTGTCGGTGAGGTCCTTCCACGTGCCGACGACACCCGGCACCACCGCCTGGCCGCCCAACCGGCCTTCCGTGCCCACTTCGCGCGACACGCGGATCACCTCGGACGCGAACGCGTTGAGCTGGTCCACCATCGTGTTGAGCGTTTCCTTGAGCTGCAGGATCTCGCCCGACACGTTCACGGTGATCTTCTTCGACAGGTCGCCGTTGGCGATTGCAGTGGCGACTTCGGCGATGTTGCGCACCTGGCCGGTCAGGTTGCTCGCCATGAAGTTGACGTTGTCGGTCAAGTCCTTCCACGTGCCGCCGACACCGGGCACCTGCGCTTGTCCGCCGAGCTTGCCTTCCGTACCAACCTCGCGCGCGACGCGCGTGACTTCGGACGCGAACGCGTTGAGCTGGTCCACCATCGTGTTGATGGTGTTCTTGAGCTCGAGCACTTCGCCCGACACGTCCACGGTGATCTTGCGCGAGAGGTCGCCGCGCGCGACGGCCGTGGTCACTTCCGCGATGTTGCGCACCTGTGTGGTGAGATTCGCCGCGAGCAGGTTGACGTTGTCGGTCAAGTCCTTCCACGTGCCGGCCACACCCGGCACAACGGCCTGACCGCCGAGGCGGCCCTCGGTGCCCACCTCGCGCGCCACGCGCGTGACTTCGGAGGCGAACGAGCGCAGCTGATCCACCATCGTGTTGATGGCTTCCTTGAGCTGCAGGATCTCGCCGCGCACGTCCACCGTGATCTTGCGCGAGAGGTCGCCGTTGGCCACCGCGATGGTGACCTCCGAGATGTTGCGCACCTGGGCCGTCAGGTTGCTCGCCATGTTGTTGACGGACTCGGTCAGGTCCTTCCACACGCCCGACACTTCGGGGACCTGCGCCTGGCCGCCGAGCTTGCCGTCGGTGCCGACCTCGCGCGCGACGCGCGTCACCTCGGAGGTGAAGACCGACAGCTGCTTGATCATCGTGTTGACGATGGTCGCGGAGCGCAGGAACTCGCCTTCGAGCGGACGTCCCTCGACGTCGAGTCGCACGGTCTGCACGAGCGTTCCCTGCGCGACCGCGGTCACCGCGCTCGTGAGGTCGGTGATCGGGCGCACGAGGTCGTCCATCAGCGTGTTGAGCGAGACCTGCATCTCGCCCCAGGCGCCCGCATTGCGGCTGAAGCTCATGCGCTGGCGCGTCTTGCCCTGGCGGCCGACGACCTGGCCCACGCGCGCGAGCTCGCGCGCCATCATCTGGTTGGCCGAGACGATCTCGTTGAAGCGGTCGGCGATCTTGCCGTCGAGGCCGGTCCAGTCGCCCGGAAGGCGGACCGAGAAGTCGCCGTCGGCGACGGCGGTCAGCGCCGCCAGCAATGCGCGGCGATCGAGCGGCTCTTCATGGACCGAAGGAAGCGCGCCGTTGCCCTTTGGCGGGCGTGTGGTGCGTTTCTTCGCGGTATCGACGGTCGATGCCTTCATGGCTCCCTCGGCATATCTAGTGATGAACGGATCGGCAGGTCCGCTTGTGCGGCGAAGCTTGGCCGGCTGCGCGCGCGCACTGCAGGCAATGTAAGAGCTTGTACGGAAACGTCGATTCGCTTAATCGGAGGGTCGGCAAGTTCCGTGTAGGAGGCGGCCTACATGGCGATGCGGCAGGCGAGCGACATCACGTAGACCACAACCGCCCCGGGCGTGATGCTTGTCAGTTGTGACAGGTCACGTCTGGCGCCATCCCCTGTAAACAGCCACGTGAGGCAAGGCAACTCATCCGAACGGACGAGTGTCCTCCTCCGCGCGTTGCCGCATGCTGGTCACGGCTAGGTCGACGTTCTTCGAAGGAGACGACAGTGGCAAATCGAGACAACCAACGCATCGCCCCGCCTATCCCATTCCTGACGGCGGTCTGGGCCGGGATGAGCCACGAGGACATTCTCTCGGGCCTTCGAGCCGGCGACATCGTCCGGCCCGAGCGTCTCCCGGATTGGGCGGCAGGACTCGATGCGCCGCCGCCCGCGGCCACATCGAGGGGGGAGCGTTCCAATGGCGCGCCGACGGTCGATCGGGCCCGCGTCGGCGCTTGGTTTGCATGCCTGGACCCGGACCTCACTCCGGCCGCGTTCGACGCCATCTGGAGTCACGGCCGGCCCGGACGACGCCGCGCGCGCATCGAGCCTCACGTCCTATCTGAGTCGCGCGTTGCTGCAACACGGTGGGCAATCGTGGTCCCCCGATGCAAGGCGCGGCGCGTACGGATGCCGCGGCAAGGCTCGACGCATACCTGACGCATGGCGCACACCACGCCACAGTCGTGGATCTCGCCGGCAAGACCGGCGAACAGCTCGCCGCGCTGGCAAAGACGGACAAGGGGTATCGGTACGCCTTGGCGAACCTGGATCACATTGCATTGAGTGGCAACGACGCGCTGGTCGGGCCCGCCAACGCCGACGGCACTCTCGATCGCTCCAGCGCCAACTCTGGCGAGGAAGCCGTCAGCGATGCATGGCTGGCGGATCGCGGCAAGTTCCTCGCCTGGAAGCTCACCGAAGGTTCGGGCGAATCCATGGCCGTGGCCGGCAACCAGGACTGGAGCTTCATCGACCGCGGTGCCAAAGGCGCGGACGGCAAGCCGCTCACCTTCGAACTCAAGACCGGCTCGTCCAATGCCGGACACAACCAGGTGGTGTTCGGAACGAACGAGGACGAAGTCTTCAAGGGTGTAAGCGGTACGGACCGCATCTACGCCGGTGGTGGCGACGACGTGCTGCGAGGCGGCGCCGGCGGCGATCGCCTGGAGGCCGGAAGCGGCGACGACCTCGCAATGGGCGGCGCCGGAAACGACGAGGTGATGGGCGGCGCCGGCAACGACGAGCTCGATGGCGGTCGAGGCGATGACCACCTCGATGGCGGCGTCGGCGACGACACGTACGTCATCGATTCCGGCGACGGCGCCGATACCATCGTCGATGCGGACGGCATCGGCACCATCGAGCTCGATGGCGATGCGCTGCGCGGCACGATGCAGGCCGACAACGGCAAGTGGCGCTCCGCCGACCAGAACGCTGAATTCGCATTCACCGGCAATCTTGCGACGGGCGGGACGCTGACCATTTCGACGTTTGCCGAAGGCGCCGCGCACGACGGCCCGGCGTCGAACACGATCACGGTGACGGATTGGAAAAACGGCGATCTTGGGATTACGCTTGACGGACAGGACCAGGCGGAAGGCTCCGAGGAATCCGTCGACAGCCCGAGCGGATCGGAAGCGGCGCCTGAACATTCGGCCGACGTCAACACTGACACCTGGGCGGATCAAGGCTCGTTGAATCTCGACGGAGACGGCGTGACCGACAGCGCCTCTTCGCCAAGCGCTGCGCAGGCAGTATCCGACGGTGAGTCGGGACCGTCGCCGCAGTCGCCGTCGTATGCCGCAGGAGAGGGAGGGATCGAAACGCAATTCGACTACGACGCCGCGCTCGACTCGCTTCTCGGCAGCAGCAGCGACCAGGCGTTCCAACCGCTCGACCCCGCGACATACCAGCAAGCCGTGAACGCTTTCTCGGGGATCCTCGAGCCACCGGATGTGTCGGCATCGGGAAACAACTTCGACGCGGCGGAGTTCGGGACGGTGACGGAGGCCGCAATGGCCGATGCGCTTGGCAGGCGACTATTCGTCGGATGCGTTCGACAGTTTCGAGCCGACGCATGCGCAGGCGATTGCTAGTGTCGATGTTGCGAGCATGATGGAGCAGAAGAGGGCGGGGTTGGAGGTGCGGAGGTCTGCGGCTGGATGAAGCGTTAGTCGGAACTGGGCTTAGGCCAGTCGCGACGCGCTCACTAAGGAGGAGTGTGGATGACGACTGGAGAAGGGATATTCCTCGCGCTGTTCTTTACGCCCCTGGGCGTGATCGCTTTACTGTTCATCGCCGCGATGGTCGCGGCGATCCTCGTACCTAAGAAGACAGGCAAGAAAGTCGCCGCCGCACTCGCGGTTTTGCTGCTCGCCGCGCTCCCAATCGTGTATGTCGGCTGGCAACAAGAAACGAAGAAGGAGGCGAGCAGGACCAAATTTGACGAGGCAAATGCGATCTTCCAAGAACGGTGCAAGTCGGCGGGGGAAAAAATTGTGCGAACAGTCAGTAATGTAGAAGGCGTCGTGTTGCTAAAGGTGAGGCCGGAGATTAGGAACACGCGCGATCAGTTTGCTATGACGGACCCCTACGGCGACGACCTCCATGGAGATGCCTACATCAGCACATTTCTCCGTTCATACAACTCGATTGCTACCGAGCCACCACGGGAAATCGGATACGACTACGTCGACGTACCCGATCAAGCCACACATGTTGTCAACCGATACACGGGCAGCATAAGCCCGCCAAAGGATGGCCGGCTGCGGCCGACGTTCGCGCTTAATGCAACTCAGCTTGACGTCCCGACCGCGCGGTACGGCGTCACATACGATGACATCTCAACTCACGAGGACCGTTTGCATTGGATCGCCGGTAGTTCTCTTCGCATCGTGGACATCCAGACCAATGAAGTCATTGCCGAGCGAATTGGCTACATGATGGACGCGGGACAGGGAAACACCGCCGGTGGGTCTGAACCTTGGGAGCGCGCAACAAATCGTGCATGCCCTCCCTTCGTGGGCGAGCCTGCACGGCATGGACAAGTCGCGCAGGCTCGCGCGCTTTGCGAATAAGGTAGTCAAACCCACGAAATAGGAAACAAGAAATGCCACGGACCAGTTTCCTTAACCTCCTTCCATACGTGGATGCGCAATTAGCCGCGGAGGCCTTCCTTCGCGACAGGCTAACAGGTGCTTTGTTTACGAGTGCACCGGATGTGAAACGCGCATTGGTTGACGGCAACGGGCACACGTCCAAATTCACTCAGCTTGCCGCCGACAAGTTCAACGAAGATTGGCAAGTCGTCGACCAAAGAGCCAACACGACGACGGGGTTTAGCGGCACGCTCCTCTATAACACCAAGCTACAAGAGTACGTGCTGTCGATTCGCTCGACGGAATTTATCGATGATGCCGCGCGAGACAATCAGGCAACCAACGTATTTGAAATTAAGGAAACGGGGTTCGCTTGGGGTCAACTTGCTGATCTGGAGAACTGGTATGCGGCTCTGTCCGCGCCAGGAGGAAAGCTCTCCGGTGGTAAGCAATTCACACTGACCGGCTACAGCCTCGGTGGTCACCTTGCGACTGCGTTCAACCTATTACATCAAGGGGTGGTTCAGAAGGCAATCACGTTCAACGGCGCTGGCACCGGAAAGATTATCGATAACTCGGATCTCCGTGCGGGACTTCGCAATGCGCTCGACGAATTTGCGTCCCTGCGAACCGGCGGAGTCAATGCCGTATCGGCGACCTTCGTAGATCCCAGCCTGGCGCAACTATATAAGGCTATACAGCCGATGGTGGCGTCTGGAAATATAGCGCAAGCACGCTCCACGTTGCAGACGTACATCTTCCAGGCGGTTGTCAGTCCTCTTTATACTTGCAAGTCGACGCGATTACGGAGAAGTGTCAAAGGCACTTGACCAGATCGATTCGCTCAAAAGCGAGATCCTACGCGTTGCGACCTTGCATCCGGGCGATGGAGGCGAGGATCCAAAGGAGGTGCCTTCGAGTACCATCAAGAAGCCCTCAATCTGGACTACCGAGTGGCAGTGCTACATGCCGCTCGTAACCCGACGCCGGCTTCACTTGCGATGAACACGGCGAGCGCGTATCGCCAAAAGCGCCCCGACGTCCCTAGCTTAGATAACCAAATCGACGTCGCGGGTGACACTAGTCCGTCAGCCATCGCGCATTCGCAATGGCACCACGGGACAGATCTTCGAGTCTTTATCGAGGATCAACCGCTGTTCCAGAGGCGGAGTTGCCGATCTCGTTATTGGAGACCGCCAAGAACGGGTTCGACCTCAAGCTCCTCGTGCAGAACTATGCGCTCACCGACTTTGGGGACACGCACAGCCTTCCACTGCTGGTCGATTCACTCAAGGTGCAGGATGCATTGCAACGGTTAACGACGAGCGGTGCGACGACGGAAAATGCGATTCGGGAAATCCTTGCGTCGGCGTCAAATGCGCGACGTGTCGACGGTGCCGCGGTGATTGGGTCCGGCCAAGGAAAGGCTGAGGGCGATGTTCTGGAGAACGTCGTCAACGTGCTTGGAAGGATGTTGCCGTGGTTGGTACCGAAAAATCGCTGTTTGGCAGCAGGGAGGGCAACACGTGGTATGCAATTAGCGATGCGCCCGATAATAGTTATACGGGCCGAGAGAGCTTGCAGGAAAAGCTAAGCGCAATCACCGGTAGCACGACCTATAAGGCCCTTGAGGGTCGGATTAGCATCGTGCCTACGAATTCCGGTGCGACGGCTTCGGTCGCGAAGAGCTCCTTCGGTGACTTTCTCGCTCTGAGGCTGTTGAGCCCGCTTGCGTTGCAAGCATCGTCAGGCACAGGTTCTCAAGCCCTGCTCGACGGTGTGTGGCGGACGCTTCACACGACGGACTATTCGTTGTGGGCAACGGACAAGTTGGCACGTACGTCCGGAGCCCACACCAGTGACCTCGCGTTCACGGACGCCTGGTACACAGACCGGTCGAGCATGCTGAAGTGGGAGAACCGGCGCAATCTCCAAAACGCCGAATCCCCAACGTCGCTTGAGGTGATTGGTGTCACAGAGTATAGCGACGCTTCGTTACAGAAGCAGTTCGTTGTTCAAAACGGATCGCAGCCGGTAGATGCCCCCTCCGATACTTGGAATCGCGTCACTTTCGGAAGTTCTCTAGACGAAACGTTCGTCGGTGTTGCCGCGGTCGACCACCTGTACGGCGGAGGAGGCACGGACCGAATGGCCGGCGCCGGCGGGAACGATCACCTCGAAGGCAACGAAGGGGCGGATACGCTGCAAGGTGACGCCGGAAGCGACGAACTGCTAGGCGGTGCTGGCTCCGATTCGCTTTACGGCGGAGCCCAAGATGACAAGTTG
>CAWBRO010000007.1:0-1416261 GCA_963791355.1 uncultured beta proteobacterium
CCCGTTAGGCAATTTCGAAGAACTCTCGGTGCCAACGAAGCCCCTTTCCTCGTTCGCAAATGTCGTTAGGCGTCGGAGCGCAACTTCGTAATTTGCCACCTGTAGGTCGAGCTGCGCGTTGCGGATCAGCTTGAGCGAATCGGCGGGAGCAACGGGCGCCGGAATTCCCAGGCCTTTCGACCTTGCCCGCGCCGGGCGCAACCGGGCTGTCGGGCCGGTCGCCTTCCTGTCGGTCGTTCTTCGCCGCAAAAGCGGCGATGGATCCGGTGTTGTCGTCCAGACTCTTCTTCAGCTCCACTGGCGCGCCGGTGGCAAACGCGTTGGTCACTTCGTCCTCCTTCGCCTGCGCAGCGGCTTGCTCCGCTGTTGGCCGGTTGGAAAAGCTCGGGAGCGTATGATCAATCACATCACCGTCTTTGGCGCGCGGCGCGAGCGCCAGAGCAATGGATTGCCGCGCACCACGGTGGAGCGGTTGTTCGCCGGTGATCATTTTCCCAACCTGGACGAGAGTCAGAAGCAATGCGGCGGCTGCGGTGATTTGCGCCGCACGCATTCGCAACAAGCTGGCGAGGAACATGCTTAGACCACGGTTAGGCGCAGGGAGCTTGTCACGGAAACGGCGCACCATTCTTTGTTCAAACGCCAGGTCAGCGCTTTCCCTTGCGAGTGTGTTTTCGAGCAGTTGATGCATTTGTTTTTCCTCCTCCTGTAAAGCCCGGCACGAAGTGCAGGCGGCCAGATGTTGCTCGAACGCGGCGCGTTCCTCATCGGCAAGCTGGTCGTGAACGTCAGCGGCCAGCCATTCTTCAATCTCATTGTGAATCGTCTCGTTAGGCATTTGGTCACTCCAGGGTGGCAAGAACTTGGGCAGAGGCCTTGCGCATGGTCTCCATCGCTCGGCCGAGGATGCCGCGGAGCGCGCCGTTGCTCAGGCCGAGGGCGCGTTCAATCTTGGCGTAATCCATCGCTTCGAAATAGCGGAGGGTGAGTGCGGCCAGGGTCCAACTCGGGGAGGGTCGCGAGCGCGACGCGCACCTGTTCGTTGACCTCCTCTTCTTTTGAAAGTTTGGCCCCCTCTTCGAACTGCGGGTCGATCGGCTCGCTTGCCTCCGCCGGGAACGGGACGGTCCGATGCCGGCGTGCCACGTCGCGAGCCCGGTGTCGAGTGATCGTGCCCAACCAAGCCGGGAATTTCTCCGGATCTCGCACGCGCCATCGGGTCCTCCACGCTTTCACGAGCGCGTCCTGCACAACGTCTTCGGCTTCTGCGCGATTCTGCAGAATGCCGTAGGCGATGGCGAAAAAGAGCGCGGCTTTGGCTGTGGATGATCATTTCAAAAGCGTCGCGATCACCGTGAATGGCCGCTCGATATGTGTCGTGCTCGGTGGAATTGATCGGTCAATTCGAGCCTGACGCGCGACGGTTTGAATCCGCGCGAAAATTTTTGGAGAATTTGCCGGGAAGGTTTGCCGCGTCCGATCCCCCTCTGCTCACCGGACAACGCAGGTAGACTGGCAGTTCTTCGCCGGCTACTCGACTCAGAATGGCAGTGTTTTTGCGAGTTGCTTAAACCGCACCCACTTCTTCGTCGCGCGCTCTTTTCGATCGCCGCGAGCACCCGCTGGTTGGCGAGGCCATCGGCAAACGTCGGCGCGCTCTTTCCCTTCACAACCGCCTTAACAAAATCGGCAATCGTGTGCACAAAGCTGTGCTCGTAACCAATGAGGTGACCGGGCGGCCACCAATGTCCGACATAAGGATGCGGCGTTCTCCGTCACGATGATTTCGCGAAAGCCGCGCTGTTCTTCCGGATCGTTCGTGATCGTAAAACTGCAGCCGGTTCATCTGTTCGAGATCGAAAACGAGTGAGCCGGCACTGCCATTGATTTCGATCGTTAGGCCATTTTTTCGGCCGGGCGCAAACCGCGTTGCCTCCAGGTTTGCCAGGCACCCGTTGCGAAAACGTCCCAGACCGAAACTGCATCATCGACCGTCACCCGGCCGCGGCGCCGCGTTTTCCCGGCAACGGTCGCTCTTTCACGAAAGTCTCTGAGGGCGCAGACTTCGCGGAATTCTCCCACCAGATAACGGCCGAGGTCGATGATGTGAGAGCCGATGTCGCCTAACGAACCGGAGCCGGCATCCTTTGTGCGCAGGCGCCAGACGAGAGGAAAATTCGGATCGACAATCCAGTCCTGCGCGTAGCGAGCACGAAAATGGAAAAGGCGTTCGCCCAGCGCGCCATCAGCAATCATCTGGCGGGCGAGCGCGAGCGCGGGGACGCGTCGATAGTTGTGGCAAACCATGTTGACGACGCGCGCCTTTCGCACCGCCTCCGCCATGCGTTTCGCCTCGGTCACGTCGTGCGCGAGTGGTTTCTCACACAGAATCGCCTTGCCCGCCGCCGCCGCGGCGAGCGCGATTTCACAATGCGAATCGTTAGGCGTGGTGATGTCGATGATGTCGATCTCCGGATCGTCGACCACCGCGCGCCAGTCGGTCTCGCCCTTTTCCCAGCCAAATTGCGCGGCTGCTTTTTTTAAGGCGGCCCATCGCGGCCGCAAATCGTTCGCAAACGCACGTCGGCCGGCAGATCGAAAAAGCGCGATGCCTGACGCCAGGCATTCGAGTGGGCTTTGCCCATGAATCCGTGGCCGATCAGGCCGACCTGGAGTGTGCGGCGCTTGCGGACGCGCGCAGTCCGTCCGGGGACGCTTCCGTCGTCCGGCAACGTGTCGTGGCGTTGAGTCGCTGCTAGCGTTCATTGCGGCCACGCTCAGAAACGAAAGACGTTGAGGAAAGCCACTTCGAGGGCGAGCGCTTCCGCGATGTTGCGACCGAGATGATCGCGCAATTCTTCGAGGCGCCGAAGACGGCGCAGGATTTCCGGCGTCGTTAGGCGGCGTGCGATGCTTCGGTGCTGACGCGCGCGGCCGGCAGTTCCCGGGTTGCCACGCCGGTGCTCGCGCGCAGAATATCGCCCCACCAGAGAAAGAGCATTTCAAGGAGCTGGGTGCGTTGTTGCAGATATCGGCTTTCGGTCAGCGCTTTGTAATGTTCTTCCCGCTTTTCCAGCCAGGTCGCCGTCGGTCGTATTCTTGTAGCGCGTTTCTTCCGTTTGGCGCCGCGTCATTTTCCTCCTGGATAGTCTGCCGGATTTTGACGAGGAGTCGCTGAAAACCCTGCACCAGCCGGTAGGCCTCATGCACGCCATCGGCCGTCGGATCGACCAGGTTGAGGAGTTCGACCAATTCTTCTTCTTCCGACGAAAGCGCGTGGTCGGTCGGCGAGGCGAGCGACATTGCGATACAACGCGATCGAATCGTCTCAGGCAAAACTTCCGGAATCGCGCTGAGGAGGAGGAGGAGCGAATTGTTAGGCGGTTCCTCCAGTGTTTTCAGAAACGCATTCGCCGCCTGCGTCCCATTCGGTCCGCCTCGGATATGATCGCCACCTTGCGGCGACCATCGCTCGCCCGCATCTGCAGCGCGTGTTCGAGTTCGCGGATTTGGTCGATGCCAATCCGACGCGACTTCGATTCCGGACTGGCGAGATGAATTTCCGGCGCCCTGCCCGCGAAAATCTTGTCGCACGGGCGCGCCGTTGACGAGTTCAGCGACGCCCGCCGCGAGCGCGCGTTTGCCGCTGCCCGCTGGCGCCGGTGATGAGGTAGGCGTGCCCAAGTCGGCTCCGGTTCTGCGCGCCGCGCAGATAGTCGAGCGCAACTTCGGTCGTGAAAGCCACACGCTTAGGAATGCCGGTGGCGGCTGCGGAATCATCCGCGCGAGATGACCAAACCGCGTCGAAATCACACCCCAGATTTCCTGCTTCGATTTGCTCAATCGATCGGGTGGCATCGATGACTCGGATGCGATGTGGCTCACGCGCCGCCAGCTGCCGATAGGCGAAGCAAACGGCCTCGTAAAATTTGATCGGCTCCTGTTCCATGCGATCGATACCGGTCGCGGGACGAACTCGCCGCATCATGCGGGCGCGCGCCGTTTCGACATCGATATCGAGAAGAAAGGTGAGATCCGGCCAGCATTGGCCGACCGCGAACGTGTTCAGGTGACCAACCATTTCCTGGGTTAAGTCGGCGCGCGACGCCCTGGTAGACCGTGGTCGAGTCGGCAAACCGATCGGAGAGCACGACCGGCCCCCGGTCGAGCGCAGGTTGGATAATTTCCCTAACGAGCTGGCTCCGGCTCGCCTCGAAGAGAAGCAACTCGGTTTCCGGCGTCATCGCGACGCTCTCGGGGCGAATTGCAGAAGGTGGCGAATTTTTTCCCCGATCAATGTTCCGCCGGGCTCGCGCGTGACGAGCAGCGGCACGCCGGCTTTCGTTAGGCGCTCGGCCAGCAGGCTCACCTGGGTCGATTTGCCACAGCCCTCGGAGCCTTCAAAAGTGATGAAAGGTAGGCGCGGCATGATCTCGATCTTGAACCAAATCGCGGTGCTTGTCGAATCTCCTCTGCCCGGTTGATCTTCTGGCGAGCACAGACTGAGGCGGCGATGGGTTATGGTTGCGATCGCTTCAGCAAATCGACCAGCTGATCTTTCCACAAAGCCGCGATCGTATGACTGCCGTGACCGCGGGTCTTGTCGCTCAGCGGAATCACGATCGCGCGCCCCTTCGGGACTCGTTTGATCTCGCGCTCGAGGATGCCGAGCTCGGGCGGATTGATCAGATCGTCGGCCGAATTGATTGCCAGAAAGCGGGGCGCGAATTTTTTCCAGATCCGGAGCCGGGATCGTAATCGTGTGACGCCTCGACCGCGTAGAGGACATCGTTCGCGTCGCTCGTCTTCACGTAATCGTTCACGAACTTGTCCAGCACCTCGTCGCGTTTTTGCCAGGGTCGGCGCTTCTTTCTGCCGCAGGATCGGATTGCTGCTCATCAACCAGAGCATTTCCGCAGCGGTGCGCAGAGCTCGGTGGCTGCGTTTTATATTCGCCGCCGTTCCAGGCCGGGTCGTTGCGAATCGCGTCGATGACGATGCGTCGCCAGGCGCGATTGCGGCCGGAGATTTGCGTCGGCAAACTCGCCAGCGGCATGAGCGCATCCATGAAGTCGGGATGAATTTCGCCCCAAAGCCAGGTATGCATTCCGCCCATCGACGTGCCCATGACCAATCGCGCATGATTCACCCCGAGGCCTTCGCTGAGCAGGCGATATTCCGCTTCGACCATGTCGCGATAACCGTAGCGGGGAAATTTCGCGTGCATTCCATCGCTCGGTTTGCTCGATTGGCCGTGGCCGATGTCATCCGGCAGGACGATGAAAAATTTCGTTGCATCGAGCGGCTGGCCAGCGCCGAAAAGTTCGCCGGCAAACTCCGGTCGGATGAATTGCGCGCCACTCCCGGTGGTGCCGTGCATGATGAGAACCGCATTGTGCGTCACGCCCTTGGCGTCTTTCACCGGCTTGCCTAGCGTTCGGTAATGCAACCGCAGCTCCGGCAGGGTTTCGCCGGAGGCGAACTTAAAATCGCGCAGCGATAAAATTGCCTTCGTTAGGCTCGGGATAATCCGCCGCGCCGGCCACGGCCGGAAGGAAGATCGAGACGAGCAGAACAGGGTCGCATGGCGGAGAATCTGAAAGGTCCATGGCGCGAGCACATCCGCGAACAAAGTTTAGCGCGAGATTTCGCGACGACTATGTTATCGGATCAGGCGATGAAGAATTACTGGCTCGTGAAACAGGAACCGGAGGCCTATTCGTGGGACGATTTCGTGCGCGATGGCCGAACGAAATGGACCGGGGTGCGGAATTTTCTGGCGCGCAAGCATCTCCGCGCGATGCGCAAAGGCGACGCCGTTCTTTTCTATCACAGCGTGAGCGACAAAGCGGTCGTCGGGATTGCGGAAGTAACGCGCGAGGCATTTCCCGATCCGACGGCGAAGGAGGGGGACTGGAGTGCGGTCGAGTTAAAGCCGGTCAAGCCATTGAAGCGGCCCGTCACCCTCGAGGAAATCAAAGCGGAGCCAAAGCTGCGCGAGATTGCGCTCCTGCGCTGTTCGCGGCTCTCGGTGCAGCCGTTAGGCAAGGCGGAGTTTGATTTGATTTGCCGACTCTAAGGGCGGCCTGTTAAGGCTTCGATCTGCGCAGCGCTAGAGTGAGCGCGGCGGCAACGCAACCAAGTTTCATCTTGTCCGATTTCGTGTCACGACGAGGCTACACCGTGCAACGCGCCCTCGTCGTCTCGATCCATGACGTCGCTCCTTCGACCCGGGCGAAGGTGGAGAAAATTCTCGCGAGTCTCGCAGGCCGCGGGGTGCACACCTGCTCGCTTCTTGTCGTTCCCGATTACCATCGATTGGGCCGATCTTTGGCCGATCGCAGTTTCTGCTCCTGGCTGCACGCACTCGCCGCGAACGAACACGAGATTGTGATTCACGGGTTCTTCCATCAGCGCGCGCGCCGTAGAGATGAAAACGCCCGCGCGAAAATTGTCACACGCATCTACACGGCGGATGAAGGCGAGTTCTTCGATCTCGGTTATGGCGAAGCGCTCCGCTTGATTCAAAAGGCCCAGGAGGATTTCAAAGCCCATGACTTTCATCCGACCGGTTTCATCGCTCCGGCCTGGCTCCTCGGCGCGGAGGCGGAGCGCGCCGTGATCGACGCCGGAATGAGTTACACGACAACGCTTCGCACCGTGCGCGATTTCGACCGGGACCGCACCATTCCGTCACAGTCACTCGTCTATAGCGTCCGCAGCGGTTTGCGGCGTATCTCCAGTCTCGCCTGGAATCGATCGCTCTTTCGCCGCCTAACGAGCAATCCACTGCTCCGGCTTGGGATCCACCCACCGGATATCGACCGTCGCGCCATTTGGAAACAAATTGACGAGATCGTCAGCGAAGCGCTCCTCGATCGCAGGGCAATGACCTATCGGGATTTGTTAACCGTCACCCCGAACGCGGTCGAGGGATCCCGTGGTCCGACCAAACCGCCGGGGCGTTCTCCAGTCAGGCAACGGGATCCCTCGACTGCGCTCCGCCCCGCTCGGAATGACCAATGAGCCGCTGCGATCTCCACCTTCATTCGAAGTTCAGTGATCGATCGGAAGACTGGCTCTTTCGCCGGTTCGATTTTCCCGACAGCTACTCCGATCCGTTCGAGCTGCATCGGCGCGCCAAGGCCGCGGGGATGGACTTTGTTACCATCACCGACCACGACACCATCGAGGGTTGTCTGGCCATTTCGTCATTTTCTGATACGTTTGTTAGCGAGCAGGTTACGACTTATTTTCCGCAGGATCCGTGCAAGGTTAACCTCCTTGTCTGGGGCCTTTCGGAGGCGCAACACACCGAGATTTGCCGTCTTCGCGACAACATTTTCGATCTCCAGGCCTTCCTGCAACAACAGTCGCTGGCCCACGCCGTCGCTCACCCGCTTTACAGCATCAACGGCAAGCTGACCACCTCGCATCTGGAGCGCTTGATCCTACTTTTCCAGCATTTCGAAGGCGTCAACGGTTTGCGTGACGCCCTGCTTGGCGACCTCACGCGGCATCTGCTTACGCAGCTCACGCCCGAAAAAATCGCCGACTTTGCCGAGCGCCACCGACTTGAACCGACTCATCCCGAACCGTGGAAAAAGATCCTTGTCGGGGGTTCGGACGATCACGGCGGAATCTTCGTCGGCTCAGCTTTCACGGAGACGCCAGCCGCGAGAACGCCTGACGCTTTTCTCGAACACGTCCGTGCCGGCCGCTGCAGCGCGCATGGCGAAGGGGGGACGCCGCTTGCGCTCTCGCACGGTTTCTACAACACACTCTCGCGTTTTATCCAGGACCGCTTCACAGAAAAGCTGGGACCGAGCGCCGGCCTGGTGGAAAAAATGTTTTCGCGTTTCATGGAGGGGCTCGACCCGACCAGGTTCACTCTCGGGGAAAAGGCCGGCTTCATCGCGCAGGGCGTCCTTTCCGGCAAGATCTTCGAGTTTGCGAAACCGGCCAACATTTCGCTCTGGCACGAGCTCTCGAGCTACTTCGCCCAGCCGGAAGTGAAAGCAAGACTGGCCCGCGAAGTCGCGGAGGTGGCGGAACCGGAGCGTCGCACGTTCATCATGGCCAATGCCGCTTGCGAACAATTGGCCTTTCGTTTCTTTGAAAGATTCGTCCAGCAAATCCGCGCCGGGAAGGTGATCGAGAGCATACAGGCGCTTGCCAGCATCGCACCCATCCTCGTTATCCTCGCGCCTTACATCTACGCTTTCCACAGCCAGGCACCGTCGCGGCGTTGGCTACGCGAGATCTGTCGCGACTTCACCGGCGCGATTCCGCCGGTGCTGCAAAACAAAAAGCGGGCCTGGTTCACCGATACCCTTGAGGACGTCAACGGTGTTTCCACCACCATTCGCAAGATGGCGGCCGCAGCGCGTGACGCGGGCGAAGAACTGGTCGTCGTCACCTCGCGCGGCGAGCTCACCCTCGATGGACTCCCGATCAAGAACTTCAAACCGATCGGCGAATTCGAGCTGCCCGAGTACGAGCTGCAAAAGCTTAGCTTCCCGCCCATCCTGCAGATGCTCGATTACATCCAGCGCGAAAACTTTTCTGAAATCATTATCAGCACGCCCGGCCCGATCGGTCTCACCGCGCTCCTCGCCGGCAAGATGCTCAACCTCGAGACGAGCGGTATCTATCACACCGACTTCCCGCAATACATCCGCATCCTGACCGAGGACAGCTTCCTCGAGAGTCTCGCCTGGAAATACATGCACTGGTTCTACGGCCAGCTCGACACCATCTTCGTTAACTCCGAGCAATACCGGCAGAGCTGGATCGAGCGCGGGATCGACCCCGGGAAGCTTAAGATCCTCCCGCGCGGACTCGACACTCGACTCTTTACTCCGGGGCGAAGCGACCCCGACTTTTGGAAACAATTCGGCAGCAACGGCCGAGGCGTGCGTCTTTTGTTCGTTGGGCGTGTCTCGAAGGAGAAAGACCTCGACATTCTTGTCCAGGCCTTCCGCAACCTCCGGCGGGACAAAGTTCCTGTAGAGCTTTCCGTCGTCGGCCACGGACCTTATTCCGCGGCGCTCGCCAAAATCCTGCCCGAAGCGTGTTACACGGGCTACCTTGAAGGCACCGACCTGGCCAGGGCCTACGCTTCCTCTGACATCTTCGTTTTCCCGAGTACCACCGACACATTCGGCAACGTCATCATTGAAGCCCAGGCCGCCGGCCTGCCCGTTATCGTCTCTGACATCGGCGGCCCGCGCGAGCTGGTCAACGACGGGGTCAACGGTCTCATCACCAAAGCCCTTGACGTGGCCGATTTCACCAGCGCCATCCGCCGGCTCGTCGAAGACGAACCCTTGCGCAAAGAGATGGGCGCCGCCGCCCGCCGGAGCGTGGAAGACCGCAGTTGGCCGAACGCCTTTCGGAAATTCTGGGCCGCGACCGAGATTACCTAACGAGAGGTGGATCGTGACGTTAGGGAGATCCAAGTCTTACCATTATCCCGCGGCGCGTCTGCTTGGTTAGTCCGGCTTGTGCCGCCCGGGCGTCTTTGAGGTAACCGTCTGGGAAATAGGGAATCACAGCTTGCTTTTGGAGAGATTCACTGATAGGTGATAAGTAGAAAAGCGAGCATTAGGCCCGCTATTAGACAAGGAACCAACATCAAATGAAAACAGCTCTCTTTCTCTGCATCCTGATCGGCGCGGTGCTCGTCTTGGGCGGCTGCGCTGATCAAAACACTGCTGATGTAAATGGCACGGGGGCCAACCGAGGGACTGTCTCCTGGCGTTTCGGGTAGTCTTGGCGGTGGGGGCGGCCACCCGCCCAACCAAACCGGTATGAAAAACATACCATAGGCAGGTCGGTAGCTCGCCTACCATTTCGTGGCCGGCAAGAACTGCCGGTATCGCGATGGTCGGGAGGCAACTTGTGATTTCAAACTGGCGTGTCCGCGGAAGGGACATGCGTTTGTCGCTCTAATGCGACGGGTTCGCGGTTGGCAAGATGTTGGTTCTGGGAGATTGATCCGATGCCCTTCAAGGAAAACGAGCGCCGTTGCCGCGTTCGCCTCGTTATGTTTTTCCCGAAAACGGAACCGATCCGTCTCGTTTTCGAAACGGTATCCCACGTCGCAGGTGGCTTGTAGCCCTGCGAAAAGCTTGTGGCATGCCCGTTGCTAACGGTGGCGTCATGGAAAAACTCAAGCCACTTCATTGTCTCGCATTCGTTCTCATCACCCTGTTTCTCGCCAGTTGTGCTAGCCAGACGCAACCCACCACCACCTCACCACCACCACCCAATCTCAGTCTCCCTTGGACCGAGAACGGTGGTAACGGCCTCGCTTCCTTTATACATTAGCGAAGCCGTCGGGCTGCGCTCAGATGTTAGGTCTCTTCGACGTGCGCTCGTTTGACAGAATAGGGAAACCGAAGCCGCCGCCGCGCGATTCGTTACATCCGCCGTTGCAACGGCCGGGTAAGACAGGTCGGGCCACCGCCGCCTTTCAGGCTGATTTCGCTTCCTTCATACTCGAGGACCTGGGCGCCGGCGGTCTCGAGTCGCGCGCGGGTAATCGGATTGCCTGCTAGCATTACACAGCGGCGCGGGGCGATGGCCAGAACGTTTGCTCCCATGCTTTCAAACTCGTCTTCGGGAACCTCGACCAGAGTCATGCCAAGTTCCAGCAGCCGCTCACGGAAAGGGACTGGCATGAGCGGCGAATAGACAACAGCCAAATCGCGATCCACCGGACTGATGATCGACATAAGGTGAAAGACGTCGTCCGAGCCACGCCAGTGGGGCAGGGGGACGGTCAGGAGTTCGTCGATACTGTCACCAAGGAAGGAACGGAGCTGTGCGATGCCCGCGTCGTTCGTACGATAACCGCGGCCGACTGCGACCGTGCGTTCATTCAGCCAGGCGACATCGCCTCCTTCCAGTCGGCCGGGCGGCTGGATCGAGCCGAGGATCGGGCACCCGAGCAAGCGCAACGCCGCTTCCTGCGCAGCCGGTTCTTTCTCGCGTTGTGTCTTGCCCATGTTGCAGAGAATGACTCCGCGGTCACAAACAACCGATGCATCTCGGACGTAGATCGAATCAAGTCCGACGCCGTCCGCCTTCGGCAGCATCACGATCTCGCAATCCGAGCTGCGCAGAAGTCCGAGGAAGGCTTCGTATTGGTCGATCGCTCGCGCGAAATCCGGCGCCGCGGTGAAGTTTAGCGCGCGCCATTCGGCTGCGATGGCTTCCGGCCCTTGGAATGCATCCCGCGCATGCTTAACGAGAAGACGCGTCAAGGTTCCCATTTCGGACTGCGCGGTCATGAGGGCGAAACCGCGATCGTGCATAACGAACAAAGAAAGGTCCGCTTGTCGATGAGCATTGACGCGGATTGTAGCATCAATCCGTGGCCGCAGAGAAAATATTTACGCCGAGCAATTTTCTTCACTCAAAGTAAGGCGGCAACTTTTCGTATTCTTCGCGATGCCTTGGAGGCAACGGAGATCGTCGGATCGGGAAATGATGTCCAGAATCCGCTGGAGCGACCGACTATTGGCTTGACATGGCAGGTGACGGTCGCACGATGTTCTTCATGCACACGGAGCAGCCCGACAGGCTTGGCTCCGGTCACGGTGGCGTCACGCGGCGGGCGTTTGTCGGGACGACTCTCGCAGGCGGCGCGGCTCTTTTGACCGGAGGAATCACCTCACTCTTGCACGCCTCCTCAGCGACGGCGGTCCTCCTCGGCGATGATGGGCCGATCATCGAGGCGACTATCCCCGAGCTCCAGGCTCTGATGGAGTCCGGCGCGCTGACCAGTCGCCAGCTCACGCGGAAATATCTCGAACGGATCGCAAAGCTGAATCCGTTGCTCGCCGCCGTGATTGAGACCAACCCGGACGCACTCGCCATCGCTGCGCGATTGGATGCAGAGCGCCAAGGCGGCCGCGTCCGAGGTCCGTTGCACGGTATTCCCGTGCTGGTGAAGGATAACATCGCGACTGATGATCAGATGCAGACGACGGCCGGGTCATTCGCGCTCGTGGGAAGCCAGGTGCCGTCGGATTCGATCATCGTCCATCAGATGCGAGCGGCGGGCGCGGTCATTCTCGGGAAAGCGAATCTCTCCGAATGGGCTAACTTCCGTGGATTCGCTCCCTTCAACGGCTGGAGCGCGCGCGGTAGTTTTACCCGTGATCCTTATCGCCTGGATTTCGATCCATGCGGGTCGAGCTCTGGTTCCGGGGCCGCGACGGCCGCGAATCTTTGTGCGGCGGCGGTAGGCACCGAGACAGACGGCTCGGTCGTTTGCCCATCTGGCAATAATCTGGTTGTCGGTCTCAAACCCACGGTCGGGCTCGTGGCGCAAGACGGCATCATTCCGATTGCGCACAGCCAGGACACCGCCGGGCCGATGTGCCGCACGGTGACGGACGTCGCAATCATGCTCGGCGTGCTGCAATCGCCTTTTGGCGAGGTAATCGGTCATAAATTGCCGCGCGACTACACGAAGTTTCTTCGCCGTGGCGCGCTCTCGGGCGCACGGATCGGGATCGATCGCCGCTATTTCACGCCAGCCTTCGGTGGAGAGGATGACCTTATCGCCGTAGTCAAGCCGGCCTTGCACACGATGGAGAATCTCGGGGCGACGTTGGTAACCACCGATACGGGCGATTCGAACGCTTACTTCGATGCGGAGTTCACTGTCCTGCTCTTTGAATTCAAGGGACAGATCGCGGATTACCTCGCCGGGCTGCAGAACACCTCCATCCGCACGCTCGCTGATCTCATCGCCTTCGACCTCGCTAACTGTCCGGACGAGATGAAGTATTTCGGACAGGAGATCTTTGAATTGTCCGAAGCGACGAGCGGTGACCTGACCGATCCGGAGTATGTGGCCGCGCGCGCCCTTTGCCTGCAATTGTCGCGCGACGAGGGGATCGATGCCGCGTTGCAACGTGACAATCTCGATGCCATCGTGGCACCGAGTTATAGCTTCGCTTCGACTCCGGCGGCGGTCGCCGGGTACCCAAACATTTCCATTCCTGTAGGACTAACTCCTCGTGGTAAGCCAGCGGGTATTTGGATGTACAGGTACGTTCCTGGAAGAGCCCACGCTCCTGGCTTACGCTTATGATCTCGAGCAGGAGATCCAGCCGCGCTCCGTGCCGGAATTTCTCGGCCAGGTGCCGCCTGAGCCGCCGGATGCCGGCATTTGTGATCAGGCTCGACCGAAAGCGCCCGCAGGTGTGAGACATCTCCCGTATCATTTCGGGACTGGTAAGCCTTTCATCCGGTAAGGGTCGGCCCGTTTGGGACTGGAACAGGAACGAATCGGCTCATTGAGTTGATTTCGCTTCCAGCGGTCGTTCCCTGTTGTTCAAAAGACGGCCGTAACTTTTTCTATTTCTTCGCGCCGATGCCCCAGCCGCCGATCTTTTGCTTCTTCGCTTTGCGTTCCAGTTGTTTGAGTTTCCGCCATTCGCCTTCCGGCGTACTCATGCCGGGCGGACCTGAGGCCGCCCCATAGGCGCGGGCGAGCCCGTTGGCGATCAATTGCTCGCCAAGGTCGCCGGTGTCTGTTTGCACAAAGGCAAAGTAGCGCGGACGCCGGCTACGGCCTCGGGCATCCTGTTTGCGGGTGCGGATGGTGAAGGGGCGCGAGAGCTTCTTGCCGGGTGAAGCGCTCGGCTTCGAGTCCGATCTGGAGTGCGTCCTGGATCGTAGCATGAAAATACTTTGCCTGTTCGGCCACGCGATCCGGGACGCTCATGTCGGTCTCCGGGGCATCGACAAAGTAGAGCCGAAAGATGTATTCCCTCCCTGCGGCGCGGACGTGGAAGCTATCGCCATCGTTCGCCGCGTTCGGCAGGTAACGGCAGTCTTTGTAGGTGACCCAATGCTCGTCAGCCCGGGCGACCGCGACGCAGGAGAACAAGAAAATGAGCAGCCGCTGCGCAAGAGAGCCGTTCAACATCGGGGCCATTCGTAACGCAGTGCTCCTACCGGATCAACCGTCGAAACCGCTGGGAACGAACACGGCTAACGAATAAATGATGAATGCGCAATGTGAATTTCTAGTTTCCACCAAAGCTCCATTCCCAAGCGACGACGAACTGCCAGGAACGGTCGCTCGCGCGAGTGACGCCTTGCTCAAACTTCAGATATTTGTTGGCGTGCCAGGCGAGCCCGAGAGTGCCTTCCGTTTCATTCTGCGTTCCGTTGCCCTCCGTCAGGATGCCGGGCCGGGTCCCAAACGGTCCGCGAACCCCGCTCCCTCCGATCGTCGTCACGACCTCCGCGATGACGTCGAAGCGATGGTTCAGGGGCCATTCGGCCGCGAGGGCGATTTGCAGGTTGTCCTGCTGAGCCGAGTCGCTGACGAACGTGTAGAGGAGGTTCAGGTCGACATCAAAATAAACCAAGTCTTTACTCGCGATGAGCCCGATTGAGTAATCATGACCGGGTGTGCCGAGATCCGGATCGATGGCGGTGGGCCACCTGATCAAACCCTGGGCGCTGAGCGCCGGTCGATACCTTCGCTCACGAAGGAACTCATACTCGACCGATGTCTCCAAGTCGCCCAGGCCGCCGACCGTCCGTTCATCGCGTGACTTGGCCGCGAGATAAACAAAATTCGGTTCGAGGCTGAGCTTGAGGCGCTCCGTGAAGTTGTATTCCAGGAGCAAGGGAAAATCGTATTCGGATTGTTCATTGTCGGTCTGAAATTCCAATCCGCTCCCGATGACGATGGCTGACCACGGTGCCCAGGTTGATGAAGCGCTGGGCCTCGTCTTGAGAATGCGACCGCCAACCGGCGACGCGAGGAAAAACATGACAGCCGTGGCCAGAAGGCGCCATCGAGAACGGCTCGTTAGGGGCGACGGCTGGGTCCTGCGCCGGGCCCGGTTGAAGGGGGAAGCCAGCCTGCCCAGCGAGAGGCCCATAAGAACCAGGCAGTTTACTCGTGTTTGACCGTGACCAGAGTCATTACTTCCCCGCCCGTTGATTCGATTCGGACCAGTCCTATCCCTTTGGCGTACCATTTCTTGTCGGTACCGGATTCCAGCAGGGACCATTCCTTCGTTCGCACACACTCTGTGAAGGAACCGAACGGCACTGTGACCGACTCGTTGAGAGCGATCACCTGCCCCATGTCTTCGGCGATATTGGGCGAGTATTCCTGGCGGTAGGGAGGCCCCGGAACAGGGTGCGCTGGCATCATGATTCCCGGCTGGCCATTGACGCCTGCTTCCCATGAGCCTTCGGTGCTCACTCGTCCGCCGCCTTTGAATTCCCGAGTCGCCTCGCCGAAATACCAAACCGTTCCCTGTTTGTCCTGGGCGAACCAGTCGTATGTATCTTCCTCAACCTCCCCATCCGTCGCGACGACGTCATGGACGACAACGCACTTCACGCCCATGACGGTTTTCGTGTCATGTGTCACGGTCACCGTCCGCTTCCGGGTTTCGTCGCCATCTTTCTCGATGAAGATCATCGTAGTGCCGGGGACGAGAGGGTAGTAGGGATTGTTGACGACGCTGTGAGAAGTTGGACGGATCGATCTTAGGCTGATAAGGATCCTTTGCCTCGACGATAGAGGCAAAGGTGCTGAAGCTAAGAATTATTGCCACGACTACCATCAGTCCGTCGATGCGTTTTTCTTGCATGGGAGTATTCAATTCCAAGGTTTTATCTTTACCCGGCAACCAGAGCGTGAATGCCACCATACCGTTCCCGCCGAATTGCGCGCGGACTTTTCCTCCGAGAAGCGCCGCAAACTCGGCAGCCAGGGCCAGACCAAGGCCGTGATGGTGCCTGTCGCTGCGCGCCGTGTCTTTGCGCCAGAAGGGCTCGAAGAGATGCGGAAGATCGTTTTCGGTAAGTTCATCGGTCCGGTTCTCAAGCCGCAAACTGATTCCGTCGATCGTGCAATTGCCTTGCACCGTCACTGGTGAGCCTCGTGGAGAATGTTCGACGGCATTTCCGCAAAGGTTCCCGAGGACAACGGCAAGCAGGGTTGGGTCGGCCTCTACGCTCAGGTCGGACGGAAGCGTGACTTGGGGTTCGATCTGGCGTTCGGCAGCACGTCCGCTCCATGGGCGCCAGGCTGCGGCAAACGCCTGAGCCAGTGAAACCGTGGAGCACTGAAGGACAAGGGCGCCGTCTTCGGCGCGGGTCAGATCCAGAAGGCGCAGGGCAAGTGACTCCATGCGCAGCGTCGTTTCGAGGGCGTCGCGCCATGACTGTTCACTCTCGGTCGCGTTGCCGGGAGTGGTAAGATTTACTTCCGCGAGGGCGCGCAATTCCGTCAGCGGTGTTCGCAGCTCGTGGGCTGCGGTGGCGGTAAAGCGGCGTTGGCGGGCGAAAGCCGATTCCAGCCGAGCCAGGAGTTCGTTGAGCCTAACGACAATAGGTTGCAACTCAGCCGGCAGCGATGCGACCTGGAACCGGGTGGCGAGGGAGCCGGCGTCCACCGTGGCCACGCTTCCGCCCAGGCGATCAAGCGGCGCAAGGCCGGCGCGTACCCCCCAGTAAATGAACGCGCTGAGCACCCCGAGGGCGCCTGTGCCAACCAGCAACAGAATCGCCCAGAGCGACGTGAGCGCGCGGTCGAGCGGCGCGCGACTAAGGCCGACGAAGAGCACGGCGTCGACCTGTGGAGGACGTGGCGTTTCGTCCTCGTACTCCGGGGTGAAGCGGACCCCCGCGCAACGCACGACACGCCCATCAGCCAGCTGGGCGTCCAAAAACTTCGGTGCCGCCATCGAACCCACGCTGCAACGGCAGCCGGGCCGTTCCGAGCGATCGCGAGCGCGCGATCTCTTCGCCATCCACCGACCGGAGGAGCAAGACTTCTGTGCCATTCGGCTGCTCGAGTTGCGAGACGTTCGCGCCGGTGAAATCGATACTAACGTGCCCCCGCTTTTGTTCGACCAGCATGGTCATCGTGTTGAGCATGGCCACGAGCGATACATCGAACTCGGCGGTCAAGGCACGGCGCATTTGCCACTGCAGCAATCCGCCTACGGCAACGAGCAGTAAGGCGCCACCGATGAGGAGGCGCAGGGTGAGTTGCGCGCGAAGCGATTTCACTGCACCTCCAGCACGTAGCCCAGGCCTCGGCGCGTGTGGATGAAATTGGCCCCGATCTTCCGTCGCAAGTTATAGACGGCCGTGTCCACCACGTTGCTCATTGGCTCGACCAGCTCGTCGTAAATGTGCGCCTCGATTTCCGACCGAGGAACAACCTGGCCACGGCGCAATACCAGATACTCAAGTAATCGCCACTCGCGCGCCGTCAGGTCCACGTCCGCGCCGTCGCGCCGGAGCCGTCGCGCGGATAGATCGAGCTCGAGCGAGCCGATGCACAGCGGACCAGACTTGTTTCCATAGGCGCGGCGGCAGAGCACTCTGACCCGTTCGATTAGTTCCGCCAGGGCAAATGGCTTTACAAGATAATCGTCGGCGCCCTGTCGCAGCCCCTGAACGCGATCTGCCACGGTATCGCGCGCGGTTAGCAGAAGGACGTGCGTTGTGTTCCCCGCAGCCCGCAGCCGCCGCAACAAGCTAAGGCCATCTAGCTTCGGCAACATGATGTCGAGCACGAGAACGTCGTAGTCGTTCGTCTCTGCGGCAGCGAGGCCCTCCTCACCGTCCGCCGCTGTGTCCACCGCAAACCCGGCGTGCCGCAGCGCACGTCGCACGGTCCGCAGCAGAATTTTGGAGTCTTCGACAAGAAGGACGCGCATGTAGCTAACAAGAAGCAGGCCCCGCCACCTATGACAGTGTAGCGGAGCCCGTGGATCTGAGCCACAGTTTAGTTCTTTCTCCGAGACTCCTTTCGAACAGAGACTTGAATACGGCCGGATTTACTCAGTTATGATCTGCACCAGTTCGCAGCGTTCGCCGGTCTCCTCATCCACCGTCAAAACATTTCCAACCCCTGACGCATAGAATTTATCCTCGAGGGCGTCGGGTTCCAAAGGAGTCGTCTCTTCTGATCTGAGACAGTGTTGGAACGAGCCATAAGGAACGGTAACCGACGCGTTCAGACCGAGCGTTTCCGCTTCATCCTCGGCATTACCGAGCGAAAACTCCTGCCGGTAGAAATCGCCGACTGCGGGATGAGCCTTCATCACAATTCCCGGTTTGTCGCCGTCCACGCCAGCCATGAAAGTGCCGTCGATCGTGCTGATCAGGCCGTCCTCAAGCTCCGCTGTATTCTCGCCGAAATACCAGACGTTGCCATCCTTGTCTTGGGCAAACCAATCGAGTGTATCTTCCGTCAGTTCTCCGTCGGTGAAAACCGAGTCGTGCACTTCGACGCAGGTGACGCCGTCGATCACCCTGGTGTTGTGAGTCACGGCGAACACATCGCGCATCAGACCGTCAGAGGTTTGACCCTTATAGATGAAGGTCGTGCCCGGAACCAAGGGGAAAAACGGATTATCAATTTTCGCGACAAAGTTCGCTGGATCGATTACCGGGTCGTAGGGTGCCGGACCGAGCTTGTCACAGGTCTCCTCCCGCACGCCGAACCCGCCCTTGCAGGTCTGGAGCGCGTCGTCCAGATCCGCAGCTGCTTGTTTCTGGCAGGCTTTGCGCGCTCCCTGGTCAGAAACGTTTACACATTTGCCCAAGGCAATCTGGTAATCACTCTGCGCGCTTGTCCGACAGGCAGCGAGGACGTCGGTGGCGGTCTGCTGGCAGGCGTTTACCGCGTCGGTGGCCAATGCAGGACCAACCAGATTGCAGGCCAGGAATGCCGCCACAGCCAACCCGGCGCCAGCGAGCAATCGTCTTGATCTCTTGTGTCCTCCACTCAAATCTGATGTCGGGTCTTTTAGAATTTGCTTTCATTTTCGCTCTCCTCCTTTGGTGGTTTTTGTTTCGTTAATTGCTGGGCCCGAGGACCCGGCAGACCAGACCCTGGCAGGGCGAAGATGATGAGAAGATGATGTCCGGGAAAAATCTTCCGTTAGGCGAGGGCCGGTTGTAGCGACGGCGTTGACTTCGATTGCCGCGTGTTTCTCTGCCGGGGTCATCGGCCCCGGCTACAACGAACGAAGCGCGACCCAGCGACGAACTCGAAGCCGTAATCCGGCACCATCCGCGACGGCGACTTGCGCATGTACTCGAGCAGGTACTCCTGCATGCGCGCCTGGTTGACGATGACGTGCGGGAATTCCGACAGCCCGTCCTCGACGTCCTGGATGCGGCCGGTGCGCTCGATCTTCGAGCGATCCTGCGCGGACGGTCGCCAGAACACCGTCTCGTTGACCCAATACGCTTCGTGGATCAGGCGCGTTCCCAATCCGAACGCCTCGAACGTCTCGACGGTGCGGCACGCAACGCCGTCGGCGCGTCCCAGTTCGAGCGGACCCGCGCGTCGCTCGATCAAGCGCGCATGAATGTGCGGAAACGTGGAGAGCTGCGCCGCGAGCAACGTACCCGCGGGCCCGCTGCCGACGATCAGTACGTCGACTTCATCGGGAAGCGTCGCGTAGCGCGCCGCCGCTTCAGGCGCTTCGGCCTGGATGTCCGGATCGCCCGGCCGGTATCCGTCTCGATAGAACTGCATGCAACTACCTCTAGTGACTCTCTCCCGTCAGGAACGGCGGCAGCGTCTGGAACTCGATGCCCTCGTCCTTCAAGGCTTCGGCATCCTCTTTCGTCGCGCGCCCGCGGATCGCGCGCTGCGGCGATTCGTTGTAGTGGATCTTGCGCGCCTCCTCGGGAAAGCGCTCGCCGACGTCCTCGGTCTTCTTCACGACTTCGCGCAGCTTGGCGAGCATGCTCGGCCGGCAATCCCGCGACCGCTTCGGCTCGCTTCGGCGGCGCGTCGTCTCGCTCGCCTCGCCCTGCGCGCACGCTGCACGCGCGCCGACGGCAGCCGCTCGACGTGCTCGTCGTCGCACACCGGGCAGCGCACGAGCTTCCTGCCCTGCTGCTCGTCGAACGCGTCGCCCGAGGCGAACCAGCCCTCGAAGCGATGGCCGTGCGCGCAGACGAGATCGAAGACGATCATGCGCGTCCTTCTCCAGTCGCCACACCTGGTAGCGCACTGCCGCGACGCAACCGGCGATGATCGCGGCGAACGCGAGGATCGAGCCGATCGCAAGCGTGGAGATGCCGGTCAGGCCCTGGCCGATGGTGCAGCCGAGCGCGGTCACGCCGCCGAAGCCCATGAGCACGCCGCCGACGATGTGATTGGCGACGTCCTCGACGGAGCCGAAGCCTTCCCAGCGAAACGTCTTCGACGCGATCGCGTACGCGAACGATCCCGCGAGCATGCCGAGCACGCCGGCGATGCCGAAGGTGACGATGCGCGAGGTGTCGCTCCAGAACATGAGGAGCTCGAGCGTGTACGCGACGGGCGACGTGAAGCTGTACGACTCGGCGCGCCCCGAGTTGGTCGCGACGAATTTTTCCTCGAGCGTGTTCGGATCTTCGGCGAGGTAGCCCAGGTGGCCGGAGATGTACCAGCCGCCGACGATCACGAGGCCGACGACGAGGCCGCCGATCATGAGCTCGGGCGTCGTGCGGAATTCGCGGTCCTTGAACACGTAGAGCGCGAGCAGCGCGGCGACCACGAACGGCAGCCACGCGCGCGCGGCGCCCAAGCCCGACGGCCGACGCGATCGCGGGCAGGTCGGAGGTCGCGCGCCGAGCGCCGACACGTCGAAGCGCCACGGGATCGAGCCCGACCGTGCGCCACACGGCGAACAGGCCCTTGAGGGTCATGTACGCGGCGATCGCCAGCACGAACAGGACGACCCAGCGACTTGAGGTTGCCCGCCCCGGCGCGGATCAGCGTCTTGCTGCCGCACCCGGACGACAAGGGTCATGCCGAAGCCGAACAGGAAGCCGCCGACCAGCGCGCGAGACCCACGCCACGCTCGGGTTGGTGTAGATGGTCTTGCTGAAGTCGACCAGCCCGAGAGCGGCCAGCACGCCAGCGCCCGTGATGGCCACAGCGATAGCGAGCACCCACATACGCATCCGCCGCCAGTCGCCGAAGTTCACGACGTCGGTCACCGCGCCCATGGTGCAGAAGTTGACCTTGTTGGCGACGGCGCCGAACACGAAGGCGAGCGCGAACGCGAGCCCGGCAACGAGCATCGGCAAGTGGGCCACGTCCTTCGCATCCATAGCCTCAAATTATCCCATGCGGGGCAACCCCGTCCCGGGGCCGCCACCGTTCGTAGATGGGCAGGCCGCGGGTGCGGCCCAACCTCGAAGAAGGAATATGAAAATGTCGATCGACATCATGCGCAGGCGAATGCTGGCGGCGGCATTCGCGATCACGGGCCTCGCGGCCGGCGCGGCGCATCGGCGCAGTCGCCGTACGTGGGCAACCGCCTCGTCAACGTGGACGTCTACGACCGCGTCGACGGCACGCGCGCTGCCGGTCTATCAGAAGGACGGCCGCAACTACATCGTCGGCGTGCCGGGTCACGAGTACGCGGTGCGCATCCGCAACCTGACCGGCGCGCGCGTGCTGGTGGTCACGAGCGTCGACGGCGTCAACGTGGTCTCGGGCGATACCGCGGCGCCGTCGCAATCGGGCTACGTGCTCGATGGCTGGGGATCGGTCGAGATCGGCGGATGGCGCAAGAGCCTGTCGCGCACCGCGGCGTTCTACTTCACCGACCTCGGCGACTCGTACGCGGCGCGCACGGGCCGGCCGCAGAACGTGGGCGTCATCGGCGTGGCGGCGTTCGAGGAAAAGCCGAAGCCGCGCATCACGAACCGCGAGTACGACTATCGCGCACGCAAGGACTCGCTCGGCGCGGCAGCGGATTCCGAGGCCGGTGGAACGGCGAAGCGCGCGGAAGCGCAGTCCATGCCGGCCCCGCGCCGAACCGCCTGCGAGCGCGCAAGCGCCGCGCCAGGATTACGCCGACGAGTTCAAGAACCAGGGCAAGCTCGGCACGGGTCACGGGCGCAGCGAGGAGTCGCGCGTGACGGTGACGCAGTTCGAGCGCGCGACGCCGTACCCGACGGAAACGGTCGCGATCCAGTACGACCGGCGCGAGAACCTGCTCGCGATGGGCGTGATCCCGCAGTACACGCCGTACATCGCGCGCAATCCGAATCCGTTTCCCGGCATGCGCTTCGCGCCAGACCCGCGATAGGCTCTCGGAAAGGGGACGCACCTGCAATGGCGGTACGGCCCGCATTTCAGGGCTGTAATGGGGCACGTCCCTATTTCCGGTTTTTGTCATACTTGCCGGCCATGGCCGCCGGCAGCGACGACTCCGACGAAGACCTCATGCTCGCGTACGGCGCGGGCGAGGCCGGCGCCTTCGACAAGCTCTACGCGCGGCACAAGGGCGGCGTGTATCGCTACATCCTGCGGCAGTGCCGCAACGCGGGCATCGCCGACGAGCTCTTCCAGGATGTGTGGATGAACGCGATCCGCGTGCGCGCGAGCTACGCGCCGACGGCCAAGTTCACGACGTGGATCTACACGCTCGCGCACAACCGGCTGGTCGATCACTGGCGCGCGAGCGGGCACATGAAGGTCGCGTCGATCGACGACGACGAGAACGGCGAGGCGCGCGACATCGTCGAGTCGATTCCCGGCGCCGCCAACGACGAGCCGGAGACGCGCGTGCTGTCGGGCGAGCTCGGCGCGCAATTGAAGGACGCGCTCGACGTCGCTGCCCGACGACCAGCGCCACGCGTTCCTGCTGCAATACGAAGGCGGACTGTCGCTCGCGGAGATCGCCGAGCTCACGGGTGTAGGGCATGGAGACGGTGAAGAGCCGGTTACGCTACGCGACGGCGAAGTTGCGAAGCGCATTGGGATCGGTACGACAGGCGTGGAAATGAACGAACGCGATCCGGATCTGCACAAGCTCTATCGCGAGCATTCGCGCGAGGAGCCGCCGACGCGCGCTCGACGCTGCGATCCTCGCCGCGGCGCATCGCGCGGTGGCGAGCGGACCGCGCAAGGGCGGCGCGGAAGCGACGCGTCCGCAACGCTGGTGGATGCCGCTCGCGGCCGCCGCGGCGATCGGTGTCGTCGCCATCGGCATCGTGCAGCAGGCGCCGAAGGAAACCGCGATCGACGCGACGTCCGTCGCCACTGCGCCTGCGCCGGCACCGTCGAGCGCACCCGTGCAGCAGGCGCCCGCCGCAGCCGCAGAATCGCAACCCGCGCCGCCGGCCGACGTCGGCGCGCTCGCCAAGAAGCAGAAGGAGGCCGAAGCACCGGCGTCGCGGCCGCCTCCTCCCGTGGCGAATGCGCCGCAAGCGTGCATCGGAGGAGAAGCTCGCGGCGGCGCGCGAGAACAAGGTGGCCGCGGAGCCCGTGCCGTTCCCGGCCGCGCCTGCCTTGCAAAAGCCGGCGCCGCAAAAGACCGAGGCGCGACGCCGCGAAGCGCGACGCGCCGATGGAGCAGTCGTTCGCCGAATCGCGCAAGGACACCGCGCGCGACGAGCGCCAGGTCCCCGCGGGCGCGGTTGCGCAAGCACCTGCCGCTGCACCGGCGCCGGCACCGGCACCGGCCCCACCTCCTGCATCGGTGGCCCGCCTGCGCGCGCAAAGCGACGCCGCGAGCAGCGCCGGACAGTCCGGGAAGATGCAGAACGAGCAGAAGAACGTCGAGGAGGACATGCGCACGCTCGCGCGCGATCCCGACGCGTGGATCGTGCGCATCCGCAAGCTGCGCGACGACGGCAACGTCGCGCAAGCGCAGCGCGAGCTCAAGGAATTTCGCGCGCTCGTGCCGGACGCCGAGCGCAGGCTGCCGCCGGACTTACGGAGCTTGCAGCCCTAGCATCAACTTTCGGATCGGCGACGGCAACGCCGCGCGCAGCGCATCCTGCGGCGTGAGCCACGCGGTGCCCTGCTCTTCGCGCCGAGCGCGGCCATTGCGACGCGCGCAAGCGCTGCGGATGCATCGTCAACGCGAAGTGCGTGAACCCGTGCTCGATCAGGGGCAGCGCATCGCGCACGTCGACGTCGGCGCCGATAGCGCGTGCGCACGATCGCGCGCGCATCGTCGTCGAGCGCGCACTCGGGCAGCGACCACAATCCGCCCCAGATGCCGTTCGCCGGACGCTTCTCGAACAGCAGCGCGCCGTCGCGCTCGATCACGAGCACGCGAATCGTCGCGATGCGGCAACGCTTTCGCGGGTCGCGGCGCCGGCAGCTGCTCGATGCGATGCGTCGATGCGCGCGATGCAGTCCTCGTGCACGGGACACATGTCGCAGCGCGGACGCGAGCGCAGGCACACGGTCGCGCCGAGGTCCATCATGCCTTGCGTGTACGCCTCGATGCCCGTGTCGGGCAGCAACTGCTTCGGCCTCGCGCCACAGCAGCGCCTCGACCTTGGGCGCGCCCGGCCAGCCGTCGATCGCGCGATGGCGCGCGAGCACGCGCTTGACGTTGCCGTCGAGGATCGCGTTGCGCTCGCCGTACGCGAACGCGGCGATCGCAGCACCGGTCGAGCGGCCGATGCCGGGCAACGTCGCGAGCGTGGCCGCATCCTTCGGAAACGCGCCGCCGAACTTCGCGACGATCGTCCTTCGCGGCCGCATGCAGGTGATGCGCGCGCCGGTAGTAGCCGAGCCCGCTCCACAGCGCGAGCACGTCGTCGATCGGCGCGCGCGCGAGCGCGGCGACATCCGGGATACGCCGCGAGGAATCGCGTGTAGTACGGGCAACGCGGCAGCGACCTGCGTCTGCTGCAGCATGACCTCGGAGAGCCAGATGCGATACGGATCGCGCGTGTTCTGCCACGGAAGATCGTGGCGCCCGTGCCGCGCCTGCCACGCGACGAGTCGCGCAGCGAAGCTCAACGCATCCCGAGCCGCTGCTTCGCCTTGCCCGCCGCCTCGGACTGCGGGTACTTGCTCATCAGCTCCTCGAGCGTGCGCCGCGCCGATGCGTTGTCGCCCTGCTCGGACTGCGCGGTGGCGATCGCGAGCAATGCGTCGGGCACCTTGGGACTGTCGGGATACGCCTGGATCAGCGTGCGTTGCGACGCGATGGCCGCCTTGTAATCCCTGCGCGCGAACTGCGCGTTGCCGATCCAGTATTGCGCCGACGACGCGAGCGAGGCTGCGCGGATACGTCTTGACGAAATTCTGGAACGACGCGATGGCGCCGTTGTAGTCGCTGCGCTTGAACTGGTCGAGTGCCGCGTCGTAGGCCTTCTGCTCCGCGCCCGACACGGGCACCACCGCGCGGCGCGACCGGCGGAGGCGGCGACGCGCTCGTCGCCGGCGCGTTCGCCAACGTGGGCGGCGGCGGCGCATTCGGATCGGTCGCAGGCGGCGGCGCCGGCGCCGGTCGCCGCCGTCTCCATCTTGCGCAGGCGCGAATCGAGGTCGACGTACAGGTCGCGCTGGCGCTTCTGCTGCTCGTTGAGCTCGTACGTCAGCACTTCGATCTGGCCGCGGATCTTGGCGATGTCCGACTTGATGCCTTCGAGGTCGCGCAAGAGATCGAAGCCCAGTTGCTTGCTCTGCTGCTCGAGCGTGGTCATGCGCGCGTCGAGGGTCTTCGACAGCCCGTCGAGGCGCGCCTGCGTGGCGGCGATGGACTTGCGGGCCTCCTCGTCGTCGAAGATGCCCGCGTGGACCTGCGCGGCGGCAAGCGCCAACGACACCATCGCGATCCGCACAGCGCGCATGTAGGCCTACTCTCCTGCGTAGAGGATGTCGACGCGGCGATTCTCCGCCCACGCCGCTTCGTCGTGCCCCATGTTACGCGGCTTCTCCTTGCCGAAGCTCACCGTCTCGACGATCGTCTCCTGGACGCCCATGACCGTCATCATGCGCTTCACGGCGTCGGCGCGCTTCTGGCCGAGCGCGATGTTGTACTCGCGCGAGCCGCGCTCGTCGGCGTGGCCCTGCAGCGTGACGCGCGCGGTGCGGTTGGCCGCGAGGTAGCGCGCATGCGCTTCGACGATGGGCTTGTACTGGTCGGCGACGCGTGAAGCTGTCGAACTCGAAGTACACGCTGCGCTTGCTCAGGATGTTGTTGGGGTCGCGCAGCGGGTTGCCGCCGGTGCCCGTCGTGCTGCCCGTGACGCCGCTGCCCTGGGTGCCGCCGGTGGAAGCGCCGCTGGTGCCCGGCGTGCCGGCAGCCGTTGCCCCCGACTTGTCTTCGACCGGAGCGGTGGTGGGCGTCGACTGGCAGCCCACGAGGAAGATCGCGACGAGCGCGGTGATGGTGAGTTTTTTCATATTGCCTCCACTGGAAGAACTGATCGAGCCTATCGCGCATAGGGACCCCATGCCGGCTCGCGCACATCCGCGCCCGCGGAAACGAGGCGCTGCTTGACGCGACCGTCGGTCGACACCGCGGCAAGCGTGCCGCGTCCGCCCGACTCGTTCGCGTACAGGATGAGCTTGCCGTTCGGCGCGAGGCTCGGGCTCTCGTCGACCGGACCGCTCGTCAAAACCTGCATCTGGCGCGACCCGAAGTCCTGGATCGCGATCTGGAAACGCCCGCCGTCGCGGCGCACGAACACGAATCCCTTGCCGTCGGGCGTGGGACGCGGCGACACGTTGTACGAGCCGTCGAACGTCATGCGCTCGACCGCGCCGCTTCCGAGGTTGAGCCGGTAGACCTGCGGCGTGCCGCCGCGGTCGGACGTGAAGAGCAGCGACCCGCCGTCGGCGGTGAACGAGGCTTCGGTGTCGATGCCGTTGGACGTCATGACGCGCTGCGCGTTGCCGCCGTCCGCGCTCATCACGTAGACCTGCGAGCCGCCGTCCTTGGTGAGCGTGACCGCGAGGCGGCGGCCGTCGGGCGACCACGCGGGCGCGCTGTTGCTGCCGCGGAAGTTGGCGACGGCCTGGCGCGACCCGTTGGCCAGGTTCTGCACGTACACGACGGGCTTCTTCTGCTCGAACGACACGTACGCGATGCGCGTGCCCTCGGGCGACCAGCGCGGCGACAGGAGCGGCTCGTTGCTGCGTGACGATCGACCTGCGGATCGGCGCCGTCGGCGTCGGCGACCAGCAACTGGTAGCGGCCGCCGGTCTTGGTGATGTAGGCGATGCGCGTGCTGAACACGCCCGGGTCGCCGGTGAGCTTCTCGTAGATGACGTCGGCGATCTTGTGCGCGGTCGCGCGGAATTGCGCGGGCGTCACGGTGTACGTCATCGCGGTCAGCATCGATTGCTTGACGACGTCCATCAGCGCGAAGCGCACTTCGACGCGCCCGTCGGCGAGCGATTGCATGGAGCCCACGACCACCGCATCCGCGCCGCGTCCGCGCCAGACGTCGGCATGAACGTCCTCGGCGCGCACGGGCCGCGGCGTCACGCCTTCCGCGTTGACGAGCCGGAAGACGCCGGACCGCTGGAGGTCGGCGCCGACGATGCCCGAGATGCCGAGCGGAAACGACGCCTCGCCGCCGAACGGAACGATGGCAATGGGGATCGCGGTTCCCGCGCCCCCGACGATCTCGATGGTGAGTTGCGCGCGCGCGCCGAAGGAAAGAAGCAACAGCGCGACGGCCGCGAAGAGGCGCAGCGAACGATGCATGCCAGCTCTTGTGTTGTTGATGTGAATTATAGCGTGCGGGTCGCGCCCACCGCCGTTGACCGCCCCGCGTTGACCGCTTGCACGCGCGGTTAGTTCAATGCGGCGCGATCGCAGTCGCCATTCCAAAGGCGGTGGTGATGCGGTCGGCGACCCGCCGCGCCTCGTCGCGATCCGTATAAGGCCCGACGTACACGCGGTAGAGCCCGTTCTGCTCGCGCACGCGCGGCTCGACTCGCGCATCCGCGAGCTGGCCCTGCACGTGCGTCAGGAAATTCTGCGCATTGGCGTAATTCTGGAACGCACCGAGCTGCACGGCGAAGCCGCCGGCGCTGGTGGGGGTCGCAGGCGTCGGCACGGGCACGGGCGGCGGCGGCTCGGCCCGCGTGACCGGCGGCAGCGGCGCCGCTGCGGTGAGGATCGGGGGTTCGCCGGGGATGATCGCCTCGACTTCCACCATGCCGCTGCCCGGGCCCGCGATGCCGACGCGGTGGGCGGCGGCGTACGACAGGTCGACGATGCGCCCCTGCAGGAACGGGCCGCGGTCGTTCACGCGCACCACCACGCTCTTGCCGGTCGTGACGTTGGTCACCTTGGCATACGACGGCAGCGGCAGCGTCGGGTGCGCCGCGGTCATCGCGTACATGTCGTAGGTCTCGCCGATCGACGTCTTCTGCCCGTGGAACTTGCGGCCGTACCAGGACGCGACGCCTCGCTCCTTGTAGGGCCGCAGCGACGTGGCCGGCACGAAGTCCTGCCCGAGCACCGTGTACGGCCGATTGGCGAAGCGATGGAGCGGCTCGAGCCTGGGCGTGGCATCGGGAATGCTGTCGATATTCGCAGGAGCGTCGCCCGGGCCGTCGTCTTTGTAATACTTGCCGGAGATCGGCGGCGACGAGTGAGTCGACGACGGCGACTTCGGCGGCGACGTGCCGCACGCGGCGAGGATCAGAATGCACGCGGCCAGGGCCGCGCGGCGGCAAGTTGTAACGGGCATCCTGGACCGACACACTACCATGGCAACCTATCTCTTTGCGTGGAATCCCGCGCTGTGGTCGTGGCCCGAGCTGCCCGGCGACATCCGCAAGCTGAAGCGCCGCGGTCACGTCGACATCGAATGGAGCGGCGGGCGCACGCGCACGATCGAGGTCGGCAGCCGTGCGTTCCTCGTGCGCGTCGGGGTCGAGCCCAGGGGCATCTTCGGTGCGGGCTACACGCTCACCGCGCCGCGAGCCGCGCGAGCATTGGCGACCCGAGAAGGCGGCACAGGGCGCCATGACGCAGTACCTGCACCTGCGACTCGAGACGCTGCTCGCGCTGCCGTCCGTGACCTACGCCGATCTCGCGGTGCCGCCTTTTTCGCGGTTTCGCTGGGGCGTGCGGCAATCGGGCACCAGCGTGCCGACCGCGCTCGCCGACGCGCTCGAGAACCTGTGGGAGGCGCGCCTCACATCGGCTTCTTCGAGATCTTCCCGTGGAGGTCGTTCACGAGCATGAGCGCCGCGGAGCCGTAGTACTTGTGGAACTCGGGAATCATCTCGCCCTTGACCACCACCGGATCCGTCGCCACCAGCTTCCGCGCTTCCTCGATGTCGGGTGTGGCAAACACGAAGAGGCCGCGCCATCCGTCGACGCCGTCGAGCGGCCCGGCCTGCACGAGCTTGCCGTCCGCGGCGAGGCGGTTCATGTTCGCGAAGTGGCCCTTGAACATCGCGTCGCGCTCGGGCCCGTCGGGCACGCGCGTTCCCGTCTTGAGGATCACCAGCACGTAGCCGCGCATGCCGTTGTCGTCGGCGCCGGTGGCCTGCGCGAGCTTCGAGTCGAACTTCGGATTCTCCTGCGCGAGGAGCGTGCCGGCAGCCAGCGCGAGTGCGACAATAATGATGCAGCGAATCGTTCGCATGATGTCCTCCTCCGCATAAGGTAACGCATGTCGACCAACACCATCAGCGCTTCATCGCGTGCTGCGCGCGCCGCCGGAGCGCGTGTATCGCGCATTCCTCGATCCCGCGGCGCTCGCCAAATGGCTGCCGCCGCACGGCTTCACCGGCACCGTGCACGAGCTCGACGCCAAGGTGGGCGGCAAGTACCGCATGTCGTTCACGAATTTCGGCAGCGGCAACTCCCACTCGTTCGGCGGCGAGTACCTGGAGCTCGTGCCGGGCAAGCGCATCGTCCACACCGACCGCTTCGACGACCCGAACCTGCCCGGCGAGATGATCACCACCATCGCGCTCGTGAAGGTGTCGTGCGGCACCGAGCTGCACGTCACGCAGGAAGGCGTGCCGTCGATGATCCCGCCGGAGATGTGCTATCTCGGGTGGCAGGAGTCGCTCGAGCTTCTGGCCAAGGTGGTGGAACCTGACATCCCGGGCTAGATGGAAATCCGCATCGACGACCTGCGCGGCACCGAGATCCGCGCGCTGCTCGAAGATCATCTCGCGGAGATGCATCGCAATTCACCGCCCGAGAGCGTGCACGCGCTCGACCTCGATGCGCTGCGCAAGCCGGACGTCACGTTCTGGACGGCGTGGTCGGGTCGTGACGCTCATGGGCTGCGCCGCGCTGAAGGAGCTCGAGCCGACGCACGGCGAGGTCAAGTCGATGCGCACCGCACCCGCGTTTCGCCGGCAGGGTGTGCGCGCAAGGCGATGCTCACGCACATCATTCGCGAGGCGGAAGCGCGCCGCTACCACCGCCTGAGCCTGGAGACCGGATCGATGGAAGCGTTCCTGCCCGCACGCGAGCTGTACGAGAGCTTCGGCTTTTCGCACTGCCCGCCGTTCGGCGATTACGCGCTCGATCCCAACAGCGTATTTTTCACTCGCGTCTTGCGCGACTGAGCCATGGCAAACCTTCGCGTGCAGTGCTTCGGCGTTTCGCTCGACGGCTTCGGCGCCGGACCCAACCAGAGTCTGGAGAATCCGCTCGGCGAGCGCGGCATCGAGATCATGCAGTGGTTCCTGCCCACGAAAGTGTGGCGCAGCATGCAGGGGCAGGACGGCGGCGAGACCGGCGCCGACAACACGATGGCCGCGAAGGGCTTCGAGAACATCGGCGCGTGGATCCTCGGCCGCAACATGTTCGGGCCGGTGCGCGGGCCGTGGCCCGACGACAGCTGGAAAGGCTGGTGGGGCGACGAGCCGCCGTATCACGTGCCCGTCTTCGTGCTGACGCATCACGCGCGTGCGCCGCTCGCGATGAAAGGCGGCACCGAATTCCGTTTCGTCACCGACGGCATCGAGTCGGCACTCGCGCAGGCGAAAGACGCTGCAGGCGGGCGCGACGTGCGCCTCGGCGGTGGCGCTGCCACCGTGCGCGAGTACTTTCGCGCAAGGCTGATCGACGAGGCGCACCTTGCCGTGGGGCCGGTGCTCCTCGGCGCGGGCGAGTCGCTGTTTAACGGCCTCGACCTGCCCGCGCTCGGCTATGAAGTGGCCGAGCAGGTCCAGGGCGAGCGCGCCACGCACGTCGTCGTGAAGCGTCGAAAGGAATCCGCATGAGCACGGGCGTCGTGTCTCCGGAAAGACTTGCCTCGGCGCTGGCCGAGCACTGGTCCCCGCGCGTGATCGCCGAGGTCGACGACGCGTACGTCAAGGTCGCGAAGGTGCACGGCTCGCTCGCGTGGCACAGCCACGACGGCGAGGACGAGTTCTTCTACGTCCTTGCCGGAACGCTGCGCATCGAGATGGAGGACCGCGCCGTCGAGCTCAACGCGGGCGACGCGTTCGTCGTTCCGAAAGGCGTGCGTCACAATCCGGTCGCGGACCGCGAGTGCCTCGTGATGTTGATCGAGCGCAAGACGACGCAGCACACGGGCACCACCGTCACCGCGAAGACGCGAAGCATCGCCGAGCAGCTGCGACCGGTGTAGGGCGTACGTCGATCTGCCCTGAGGTTTCGCGCGCAATGCAATGACCGGCCAGCGCTACGTCGTCGTCGGCACGAGCGGCTCGGGCAAAAGCACGTTTGCACGGAAGCTCGCGTCGATCATCGGCGGCTCCCACGTCGAGCTCGACGCGCTGCATTGGGCTGCCAACTGGACGCCGCGCACCGCGCCCGAATTCGAAGCCGGCGTGACGGCGCGCATCACTGGCGAGCGCTGGGTCGCGGACGGCAACTACTCGGTCGTTCGTCATGTCGTGTGGGCGCGGGCCACGGACATCGTGTGGCTCAACTTCAGCCGCACCGTCGTGTTCTCGCGCGTGATCCGGCGGACGCTGCGCCGCGGCGTCACCCGGGAGGAGCTGTGGTCCGGCAATCGCGAGTCGCTCCGGATGGCGTTGTTCTCGAAGGAGAGCATCCTCCTGTGGTCGTTCACCACCTTCGCGAAGAACCGCGCGAAGTTCGCGGCAGCGCGGGCGAGCGGCGAGCACCCGCATCTGCGCTGGCACGAGCTGCGCTCGCCGGGCGAGGCGCGGCGCTTCCTCGAGGCTGCCCGGCTCGCTGCGTAGGCCAGCCGCCGCGTTGCGCGCAAGGCGCTTTGCGTTCACGATCCTCGCGATGCCCGCGAACCTCAACGCCGTCGAGATCAAGGCCTTCGTGCCGTCGCGCGACTTCGCCGTGTCGAAGGCGTTCTACCTCGCGCTGGGTTTCGAGATCCCGTGGAGCGACGACGACCTCGCGTACGTGCGTCACGGCAGCACGGCGTTCCTGTTGCAGAGGTTCTACGAGCCTGCGCATGCGGCGAACTACCAGATGCACTTCCTGGTCGAGAATGCCGACGACTGGCACGCGCACGTGATGGCGAGCGGCGTCGTCGAGCGCTTCGACGTCCAGGTCGGCGCCGTCGAGGAGCGCCCCTGGGCCATGCGAGACTTCGTGATGTTCGATCCGGCCGGCGTGATGTGGCGGATCGCGCACAATATCCCGCGCAAGCCCCCTTCCCAATCAACGTAAGCGAGGAACCATGCCCAAGGCATACTGGGTCTCCACCTACCGCGCAATTCACGATCCCGACAAGCTCGCGGCGTACGCGAAGCTCGCCGGCCCCTCCATCCAGGCGGGCGGCGGCCGCTTCCTCGCGCGGAGCACCGCCGTCAAGGCGTACGAGCTCGGTGTCCTGCAGCGCACGGTGCTGGTCGAGTTCGACAGCGTCGCGCAGGCGATCGCGTGTCACGACAGCCCGGCGTACCAGGAAGCGTTGCGCGCGCTCGGCGACGGCGTGGACCGCGACCTGCGGATCGTCGAGGGCGTGTAGCGGCTCGGCAGGCGTAAAATCGGCAAGCGATGAAGATCGAATCGCTGCTCGGTTCCGAACTGCCGATCATCCAGGCGCCGATGGCGGGCGCGCAGGACAGCGCGCTTGCGATCGCCGCCTCGAAAGCCGGTGCGCTCGGCTTCCTGCCTTGCGCGATGCTCAATGCGGACGCGATCCGTGCCGAGGTGACCGCGATTCGCGCGGCAACCGACCGCCCGTTCGGCCTCGCCTTTTTCTCGCACACGCCGCCCACGCCGTCGCAGGAGCGCGAGGCCGCCTGGCGCGAAGCGCTCGCGCCGTACTACCGCGAGTATGCGATCGATCCGTCGACGATCCCCACGGTCCCCGGCCGCCTGCCGTTCAGCAGCGAGACGTGTGCAGTCGTCGAAGCGTTCAGGCCCGCCGTGGTGAGCTTTCACTTCGGACTTCCTTCGGATGAGCTCCTCGACCGCGTCCGGCGCACGGGAGCCAGGATCCTGTCCTCGGCGACCACCGTCGAAGAGGCGCGGTTTCTCGAGTCGCGGGGCGTGGACGCCATCATCGCGCAGGGCGCGGAGGCCGGCGGCCATCGCGGCGTCTTCCTCACCGACGACCTGTCGACGCAACTCTCCACGATGGCGCTGGTGCCGCAGATCGTGAATGCGGCGAAGGTTCCGGTGATCGCCGCCGGGGGCATCGCCGACGCGGCCGGCGTTGCCGCCGCACGCGCGCTGGGCGCGTCCGCCGTGCAGGTGGGCACCGCGTTCCTCCTGTGTCACGAGGCGAAGACGTCGCCGGTCCATCGCGCGGCGATCGAAGAGCGACGCCGCGGCGCGCACTGCGCTCACCAACCTGTTCACAGGACGGCCGGCGCGCGGTATCGTCAATCGCATCATGCGCGAGATCGGGCCCATGGGACCCGCGCCGGCGTTTCCACTGGCGGTGTCGGGCATCGCGCCTTTGCGTGCACGCGCCGAAGCAGCGGGCCGCGGCGATTTCTCGCCCTTGTGGTGCGGCCAGAACGCGAGCGGGTGCCGCGAGGCGCCCGCAGCGCAAATCGTGCGAGAGCTTGCGAAAGGATTGTCGTCATGACCGACACCGTCGAGCCCCTGATCCTCGATCTGCTCGAGTGGATCGGCCCCGAAGCGCGGCCTTACGCGGAGGTGATGGAGGCGTGGCGCACCTCCTGCCCGCGCCTGCCGGTGTGGGAAGAAGCCAGCGCGCGCGGCTTCGTCACCCGCGAGCACCGGCCCGGCGTCGGGGCATTCATCGCCGTATCGCGCGACGGCCGCGCGCATCTCGCGCAGCATCGGGGCACATCGATCCCACGGACGGAAGCCACCTCATGAAGCACGCCGGAAGCTGTCACTGCGGACGCGTCGCGTTCGAGGTCGAGGGCGAGATCGAGAACGCGCTGGCGTGCAATTGCTCGATGTGCCAGCGCAAGGGCTCGCTCCTGTGGTTCGTGCCGCGCGACGCGCTGCACATGACGACGCCCGAGTCCAACGCGACCGAGTATCGCTTCAACAAGCACGTCATCGCGCATTGCTTCTGCCCCGTCTGCGGCATCCATCCGTATGGCCTCGGCACGGATCCCAAGGGCAACGAGATCGCCGCGATCAACATCCGCTGCCTCACCGACATCGATCTGCCCGCGGTACCCGTCACGCATTACGACGGCCGGTCGAAGTAGCCATGTGCCGGAACATCCGCATGCTCTTCAACTTCGCGCCGCCGGTCACGGACGACGAAGTCCGCGCGGCCGCGCTTCAATACGTGCGCAAGGTCAGCGGGTTCGCGAAGCCTTCCAAGGCGAACGAGGCCGCATTCGCGCAGGCGGTCGACGAAATCGCCTCGGTGACGGCCACGCTGCTCGCGGGACTGCAGACGACCTCGCCCCCACGCAGCCGCGAAGAGGAAGCGGCGAAGGCGCGTGCGCGCTCGGCGTATCGGTACGTGCCCCGATGACGCTTGCCCGCAACCGGTCGATGCCGGACTTCGCGGTGCTGCCGGTGCTCAACTATCGCGACGTGCGCGCCGCGGTCGCGTGGCTGGGACGAGCGTTCGGCGCGCGCGAGCGCCTGCGCATCGGCGAGCACCGGGCGCAGCTCCTGATCGGCGAAGGCGCCTTCATCGTCGCCGCGTTCCACGGCATGGGACTCGGGGCGCCGGACGCGCCGCGTCACTCGATCATGGTGCGCGTGGACGACGTCGACGCGCATCTTGCCCGCGCCGCCGAGTTCGGCGCGCGCATCCTCGCCAAGGCCACCGACTTTCCGTACGGCGAGCGCCAGTACACGGCGGAGGACGCGGGCGGCCACGTGTGGACGTTCTCCCAGACGATCGCCGACGTCGATCCGGCGACGTGGGGCGCTACGGTCGTCAGCGAGCGCTGAAGCCGCACACGTTGACCGCTACAGCGGTTGACCGCTACAGCGCCGTTGAGTCCCGCTGGCGCAAATCGTGCTCAAGTTCTTCGGCCCTGACCACCGATAACGGAGAACAGATGGGGAGCGCACGATGACCTTCGACCAGATGATCGAGCAGGCATGGGACGACCATGCCGATCACGCCGTCGCCGTGGCGGACCGCCTGGCGGCCGCCGCGCCGACGATTGCCGCGCAGGCGCAATTCGCGCCGTTCGCACGCATCGTCACGCACGTGTACGGCGAGCATCTCGGCGAATGCGAGCGCGGCGTCGCGCTCCTGACGTCGCTGCGCAAGCTTCCCTCCTATAACGACGCGCCGGAAGTCGGCGGCATCGTCACGCGCAGCGTCGCGGCGCTTCGCTTCGTCGGCGGCGACGCCGGCGCGGCGGCCACCCTGGGCGCGGAGGACCGCGCATCGGCGCTTGCCGCCGCCGCCTCGGCGCTGACTGCGCGAAACGAGTTCCGCCGGGCGCTCGACGCCTATGCCGAGGCCGTGCGCCTCGCGCCGTCGCTGCCGGCCGGCTCCGCTGCGTTCCGCGCACTGGCGATCGGCGGCAACAACCTGTCGGCCGCGCTCGAGGACAAGGACGAGCGCACCGCGCCGGAGACGGAAGGCATGATTGCCGCCGCTCGCGGCGGGCTCGCGTTCTGGCGCAAGTCCGGCACGTGGCTCGAGGAGGAGCGCGCGCTGTATCGCCTCGCGCGGAGCCTGCTAGCTGCGGGCGAGCCGGGCGAGGCCGCGCTGTGCGCCCAACAATGCATCGAGGTGTGCGACGAGCACGACGCGCCCGCCTTCGAGCGCTTCTTCGCAAGCGCGGTGCTTGCGCGCGCCCTTCGCGAGGATGGCCGCACCGCGGAGTATCGACAGGTGCGCAACGAGGCGCTCGACTGGTTCGACGCCGTCCCCGACGACGAGCGCGAGTGGTGCGAATCCGACCTCGCCGAGCTCGCCTACTGAAGCAGTAATACAATCTCCGGCAGGATCCATCGCCGGAGAGGGCCATGGCGCTTTCGCGCCGCGTCGTCATCGTTGTGGCATCCGCCGTGTCCGCGCCCGGCGTGCTGCTGGCCGCGGCCGCGTGCGTCTACATCCTTCATTCGCTGGCCACCGACGCGTGGTATCGCGAGTGGTTCGCGAGCTACGGGGTCACGATGGCCGCGTTGTACGTCGCGTTCGCCGCCGGCGTGATCGCCGCCGCGTGCCTCGCGACCCGCGGCACGCGCAGCGCGATCGCGATGTCGCTCGCGGCACTTGGATTCGCCGCCGCCTGCGCGCTCGACTTCGAACTCCATGACGAAGCCGAGCGCGTGCTACCCTTCGGACTCCTGTTCGGGCCCTACATCGCATGGGCGCTCGCTTGGCTCGCGCTGCGATCGCAGCCGGCGCCCGCCGCCGCGGCGCAGTGACGACGCACCGTATGTAACGCACTTCCTACGGGATTCGCCATGGACGAAGAGACGTTCAACATCAGCATCCGGAAGTTTCTCAAGATGGTCGGCGTGAGCTCGCAGCGGGAGATCGAGAAGGCCGTCGCGTCCGCGCAGGCGGACGGCGCGATCGCCGGCAACGAGACGTTCCCGGCGACGATGACGCTCGAAGTCGCGGGCCTCAAGGTCCGCGTTACCTTCGACGGCGAGATCAGGCTGTCGTAGTTGGCCGGTTACGAGCTCGTCCTGCAGTTCCGCGGCCCGAAGGTGGAGACGGAAGACGAGATCGTCGAGATCGAGGATGCGCTGTTCGAAGTCCTCGAGCACGGCGAATCGTGGACCGGGCATGACGTCCGCGCCGCGGCGCGCAACATCGTCGTCGAGACACCCGACGCGCAGGCGACGTTCGCACGCATCGCCGCGTTCCTCACGCGCGCCGGGCTGATCGACGATGTCGTCGTCGGCGCGCGCCCGCTTGCCGGCACCGATTTCGTGACGCTGTGGCCGCCCGGCGGCGAGCCGTTCGATCACAGGTGATGTCGAAGCCGCGCAAGTTCGCGGTGCCGACGCTCGATGCGGATCGCGTCACGCTGCGGCCGGTGGTGGCGAGCGACGTGTATGCGCTGTTCGGGTTCTTCTCCGACCCCGAAGTGACGCGCTACTGGAGCCGTTTGCCGATGACGCACCTCGCGCAGGCGCGCACGCTGCTGCGCCAGATTCGCGAGCGCTACAGGAGCGGCGAAGGCATGCAGCTCGGCATCGAGCGCAAGGGCGACGGCGTGCTGATCGGCACGTGCACGCTCTTCCACTTCATGGGACAGAACCGCCGCGCGGAGCTTGGCTACGTGCTCGGTTCCCCGTACTGGCGCCAGGGCTACATGCACGAGGCGCTGCAGCGGCTGCTTGCCTACGCGTTCGACGATCTCGGCCTCATTCGCCTCGAGGCGGACATCGACCCGCGCAACGAAAGTTCGGAGCGCACGCTTCTGCGGCTCGGCTTCGTCAAGGAGGGCTACATGCGCGAGCGCTGGATCGTCGGCGACGTCGTGTCCGATTCGGCCGTGTTCGGATTGCTGAGGCGCGAATGGACGCGCCCCTGATCCGGCGCGTGACGCCGGAGGACGCCGGCGCGATCGCGGCCATCTACAACCATCACGTCGTCAACACGGCCGTGACGTTCGAGGAGACTCCGGTCGACGAAGCGACGATGCGCAATCGCATCGCGGAAATCGACGCGTCGCACGCATGGTTCGTCGCGGCGGTGGACGGGCGCGTGGGCGGCTACGCCTATGCGTCCGCGTGGCGTGCGCGGTCCGCGTATCGTCGCTCGGTCGAGACGACCGTGTACGTCGATAACGAAGGGGTCGGGCGCGGGCTGGGCCGCGCGCTCTACGATGCGCTGCTGGGCGAGCTCGCGCAGCGCGGATTCCATTGTGCGATGGGCGGCATCGCGCTGCCGAACGCAGCGAGCGTTGCGCTGCACGAGCGGATGGGCTTCGCGAAGGTCGCGCACTTCCGCGAAGTGGGGTGGAAGCTCGGCCGGTGGATCGACGTCGGGTACTGGCAGCGATTGCTGTGAGGCGACGATTCGTGCTTCCCTGATCGCGACCCGCCCCCTACAATCCGCACACGCAATCCGCGAGTCGCCACAACTGCATTCGCATGGCCAATATCTTCGTATGCCTGTTCGCCGTCACCTTGTGCCTCGTCAACGCAGTGATCTGGGCGTTCTTCTCGGAGATGCTGTTCGTCGGCCTCGGCTGGGTGGGCGCGGCCGCGTTCTGCATGTTCCTGCAGAAGTGGTCGAAGGGGTGAAAACTTCTGATGGAAACGCACCCGCGCGGCGGGTGCGTCTTTGCTCTACACGAGGCGGTTGAACCACAGCAGCGACAGCACCGCCGAGGCGACGGCCAATAGCGCGGCCGCGGCGGCGAAGAGCGCGCTGATCTCGGTCTCCTTGCGCTCGAGCGCGAACTTGGTGTTCAGGCTCTCGTAGATCTTCTTGAGGTCCTGCGCGCTCGCCGCGTGGAAGTACTCGGCTTGCGTGATGCCCGCGATGCCCTTCAACGACTCTTCGTCGAAGCGCATGTAGATCGACATGCCGTCGATGTCCACCGAGCCGCCCGCGTTGGATCCGAAGCCGACGGTGAAGACGCGCACGCCGTGGTCGGCGGCCATGCGCGCGGCGTCCATCGGATCCGGGCCGGTCGTGCGGCGCCCGTCGGTGAGCAGGATGATCGCCGCCGACTTGTACGACCCGGCGGGCACGGCCTTGACCTCCTTCTTCTCGGTCTTGAGCTTGCGCTCGCCGTCCTTCTCCTTGTCCTTGCCCTTCTGGCGCGAATCGCGCGATCCGAAGCCGTAGCCGAAGAGATGCTGCTCGAGATCGATGCCTTCTTCGGGGAACAGCGTGGCGAGCGACACGATGATGCCGCTGCCGATCGCGGTGTGGCGCTGCAGTTCGAAGCGGTCGATCGCCGCGATGAGGTCCTCGCGGTTCTGCGTGGGCGGCTGCACGAGCACCGCGGTGCCGGCGAACGTGACGATGCCGCACTTGATGTCGGGCGGCAGGTCCTTGACGAACTCCTTGGCGGCGGTCTGCGCCGCGACGATGCGGCTCGGATCGACGTCGGTCGCGCGCATCGACAGCGACACGTCCATCGCCATGATGAGCGTGCGCGCGTCCGACGGCAGCGTGACGATGGCGCTCGGCCGCGCGACCGCGATGAGCACGCCGATGAGCGCGAGCAGGAACAGGAGCGGAGGGACGTGACGCCGGAAGCGCTGCGCCGGGCCGATCGCGGCCTTCACGAGGCCGACGTTGGCGTAGCGCACGGCCTCCTTCTTCTTGCGCAGCACTGCGATGTACGCGGCGACGAGCGCCGGCACGATCAGCAGGAGCCACAGGTATTGAGGCCAGACGAAGCTCATGGCGAACGGCTACTGTAGCACCGGGAGCATGCCTTGCCGAGATCACCGGCAAGGGGCAGACTCCGGCGGTGAAGACGCTCGCCACCGCCCTCCTCCTGACCGTTGCGGTCGCATGCCACGCCCAGGACCGCCCCGACCCCGCCACGATCCAGGCCGCACAGCGCGAAGCGATGGCCTCCCTCGCGTTCATGGATGGCGTGTGGCGCGGACCGGCGTCGACCACGCTGGCGTCGGCCGACAAGCACGACATCACGCAAACGGAGCGCATCGGGCCGCTTCTCGGCGGCACCGTCAAGGTGATCGAGGGCCGCGGCTACGACCCCGACGGGAAGACCACGTTCAACGCGCTCGGCATCATCTCCTACGACGTCGCGAAGAAAGCGTATTCCATGCGCTCGTACGCGCTCGGATACGCGGGCGACTTTCCGGTCACGCTGACGGCGGACGGCTTCGGCTGGGAGATTCCCGCCGGCCCGGTCACGATCCGCTACCGGGCGGTGGTCAAGGACGGTACGTGGACCGAAGTGGGCGATCGCATCGCTCCGGGCAAGGATCCCGTTCGCTTCTTCGAGATGCGCCTGACGCGCATCGGCGACAGCGCGTGGCCGGGCGTCGGCGCCATTCCGCCGAAATAGACAACGAAAAAATTCGAGGGGAGCCGTGATGCTTGTATGTCCCGTAGCGATCGCCGTGGGTTGTCCGAAATGCCCGGTGTTCAAGCTTTGCCCCGCCAAGCGCCTGCTCGGCAACTACCGCGCCGACGTGGACGCGACGCAACCGCTGCCGGCCCCGGGCAAGGCGGCCAAGGCGCGCACAAAGGGCCGCCGCAAGCGCTGAGGCCGCGATGACGCACCGGGTGCTGGCCGACGCCACGGTCGCGTTTCACTTGCTGTTCATCGTGTTCGTCGTGCTGGGCGGTCTCGTCGTCGTGCGCGTGCCGCGCGTCGCGTGGCTGCACCTGCCCGCCGCGGCGTGGGTCGTGTGGCTCGAGCTGACCGGCGCCATCTGCCCGCTCACCCCGCTCGAGAACGCGTTCCGGCAGCAGGCGGGCCAGGCCGGCTACGAGGGCGGCTTCATCGATCACTACCTGATGCCGGTGATCTACCCCGCCGGCTTGACGCCGCAGATCCAGACGATGCTGGGGATCGCCGTGCTCGTGCTGAACGCGACGGTCTACGCGATCGCGTGGCGACGTTGGCGCAAGCGCGCCGGCTAGGTATTCACCAGCTTGCGGTGCGCCTGCACGCTCATCAGCACGCCGAGGCCGATGAAGAGCGACACCAGCGCCGTGCCGCCGTACGACACGAGCGGCAGCGGCACGCCGACCACCGGCAGCACGCCGCTCACCATGCCCATGTTCACGAACACGTAGGTGAAGAACATGAGCGTGACGGCGCCGGCCAGGAGTCGCGCGAAGAGCGTGGAAGCGTTCGCGGTGATGACCATCGCACGGCCGATGAGCAGCATGTAGAGGACGAGCAGGATGCCGTTGCCGATGAGGCCGAACTCCTCGCCGAACACGGCGAAGATGAAGTCGGTGTGACGCTCGGGCAGGAAGTCGAGGTGCGTCTGCGTGCCGTTGAGCCAGCCCTTGCCGATGACGCCGCCGGAGCCGATCGCGATGGACGCCTGTGTGGAGTGGTAGCCCGTCCCCAGCGGATCGCGCGACGGATCGATGAACGAGAGGATGCGCTCCCGTTGGTAGCCGTGCATCTGCGTCCACGCGAGCGGCGCCGCCGCGGCCCCTGCAACCACGAGGCCCCCGATCACTTTCCACGAGAGCCCCGCGAGGAACAGCACGTAGAAACCGGACGCCGCGATGAGGAGCGCGGTGCCGAGATCGGGCTGGCGCTTGATGAGGTACACCGGCATCACGATGAGAATCGCGGCGATCACGAAGTCCTGCCAGCGGATGCGGCCTTCGAATTTCTGGAAGTACCACGCGAGCATGAGCGGCACCGCGATCTTCATGAGCTCCGACGGCTGGATGCGCACGATGCCGAGGCTCAGCCACCGGCGCGAGCCGTTGACGACGATGCCGAACACCGCGACGCCCACGAGCAGCAACACGCCGATCACGTAAAGCGGGACGGCCACGCGCGAGAGCGTCTGCGGCGGGATGTTGGCCACGATCCACATGAGCACCAGCGCGAATCCCAGCGACATCACCTGGTTGGTCACGCGCGCGATGCTCTGGTCCGCCGCCGAGAACAGCGTCACGAGGCCGACGCCGACGAGCATCATGGCGCAGCCGAAGAGGAAGTTGTCGACGCGGCGCGTGAGCACCTCCCACACGCGCGAGGCGATCTCGAAGAACGGCATCCGCGGCGCGTCAATCGCTCTCATCTTCGCTCGCTTGTCCGGGCACTGCGACGGCCGGCCCGGGCTCGGTGCGTCCGGTGAGGTAGTACTCGATCGCCTTGCGCGCGATGGGCGCTGCGGCCTGCGCGCCGAAGCCGCCGTTCTCGACGAGCACGGCGATCGCGATCTTCGGCTTGTCCGCGGGCGCGTAGGCCACGAACCACGCGTGGTCGCGCAGGCGCTCGTCGACCTTGGCGTGGTTGTACTTCTCGCCCTTGAGCGAGTACACCTGCGCGGTGCCGGTCTTGCCTCCCGACGTGAACGGCGCGCCCTTGAACGCGGCGGCGCTGGTGCCTTCCTTGTTCACGCCGACGAGCGCGTTCTTGATCAGCGCGATGTGCTCCGGCTTGGCGGTAATGGTGTGCGTCGGCTGCGGCGCGACCGAGCGCTCCTCGCCGGTCTTCAGGTTCACGATGTTCTTCACGAGGTGCGGCTTGAACGCAACGCCGTCGTTGGCGACGATCGAGATGGCTGTGGCGAGCTGCATCGGCGTGAACGCGTTGTAGCCCTGCCCGATCCCGGCGGAGATGGAATCGCCGAGATACCACTTGCGGTGCTCCTCGCGGTATTTCTCGCCGGCGAAGCGCGTGCGCTTCCATTCACGCGACGGCAGGATTCCGGGCAGCTCGCCTTCGATGTCCACGCCTGTCTTGCGCCCGAAGCCGAGCTGGCCCAGGAAGCGCGCCGTGTCGTCGATGTCGGTCTCGCTCGCGAGCACGTAGTAGTACGTGTCGCACGACACGACGATCGACTTGTACATGTCGACCGAGCCGTGCCCGCCCGGCTTGTCGTCGCGGAAGCGGTACGACGACCCCGGCAGCTGGAAGAAGCCGGGGTCGTTCACGGAATAGTGCGGCGTGCGCTTGCCGCTGGTGAGCGCGCCGAGTGCCAGGAACGGCTTGATCGTCGAGCCCGGCGGATACGCGCCGCGCAGGGGACGATTCAGGAGCGGCTTGTCCGGCGATTCGTTGAGGAGCTCCCAGTTCGCAGGATCGATGCCCTCGACGAACAGGTTGGGGTCGTAGCCCGGCTTGCTCACGAACGCGAGGATGTCGCCGGTCGCGGGATCGATCGCGACGAGCGCGCCGCGGCGATCGCCGAACGCCTGCTCGGCCGTTTCCTGCAGCTTGATGTCGAGCGACAGGCGCAGGTTGTTGCCGGACCCGGGCGGCCTGCGCGACAGCGTGCGCACCGCGCGCCCGCCGGCGTCGATCTCGACTTCCTCCCAGCCCGTCGTGCCGTGCAGCTCGCGCTCGTAGGAGAGCTCCACGCCCACCTTGCCGATGTAGTCGGAGCCCTTGTAGTTGGCGGTCTCGTCCCACCCCGCGATGCGCTCGAGGTCCTTGTCGGTGACGCGGCCGATGTAGCCGATCACGTGCGAGGCGATCTCGCCGTACGGGTACTGGCGGAAGAGGCGCGCCTTGATCTCGACGCCCGGGAAAGCGATAGCGGTTGACGGCGAAGCGCGCGACCTCCTCGTCGGACAACCGCGTGCGAAGGGGCATGCTCTCGAAGTTCTTGGACTCGTCGAGGAGCTTCTTGAAGCGCTTGCGGTCGCGCGGCTGGATGTCGACGATCGTGGACAGCTCGTCGATGGTGGACTCGAGGTTGCGGATCCTGGCGGGCGTGAGCTCCAGCGTGTACGCCGAGTAGCTTTGCGCGAGCACGACGCCGTTGCGATCGGTGATCACGCCCCGGTTGGGCACGATCGGCACGATCGCGACGCGGTTCGATTCCGCGAGCATCCGGTAATGCTCGTGCTGGTAGACCTGCAGGTAGACGAATCGCCCGAACAGCGCGCCGAACGCACCGAGCGCAAGCACGCCCGCGATGATGAGGCGGCGCCGGAACAGGAACACCTCGCGCTCGGCGTTGCGCATCTCGGACCCCGAGCTGCGGAACGCGCCGTAGTCGTTGCGGCGATTGGCGAAGAGGCGGCGGCGGCTCATCGTCGCACCGCGGGCTCACTGCGTCGGGGAGCGAGCGTCGAACTCGCGAGCGTGGGCCAGATCGCCGGGCGAGCGCGACGGCCGCTGCGGCCATTGCAGCAACGTGGACAGCAGCGGCCACAACAGCGCGCCCACGAAGCACGGCACGAAGTACGTCCACGACGGCATCGCGGCGCCGCCCACGAAGCGCACGACCAGCACCAGCGCGCCGCACACGAGCAGGAGCACCGCCACCTGCGGCGCCTGCTGCCACAGCGGGAAGCGCAGCACGCGGCGGCGGAAGTACTCGGCCGCATAGGCAAGCACGGCGTACGCGAGCGCGTGCTGGCCGAACACCGTCGCATCCGCGACGTCCATGACGAGGCCCAGCAGCCACGCGATGCCCACACCCATGTAGCGCGGCTCCTGGATGCACCAGTAGAGGATCACCAGCGCGAGGAAGTCGGGCCGCACGACGAGCGCGATGCCCGACGCGGGCGCGAGGTTGCCGAGCAGGCCCAGGAAGCACGTGAAGAGGATCCACCACGGGTTGACCTGCCGGAGGATTTCCTCGGGGCGGGCGGGCATGAGGGCGGCGGCGCGGGAGAACATCATGCGCGCCGCCGGGCCGCCCCAATACCTTCGCGTGAGCGGGCCGAAGGCCAGGCGCGCAGCGCGCGTCCGCGAATGTGAAGGGCGACCGACGCGGAAACGACGGACTCGGTCCGATAGAACAAGGAGGGCGCCGCATTGCGCCCCCTCGGGGGGCAGCGAACGAAGTGAGCGTGGGGGCACATCATCATGAACCCCGGCGGCCCTTGCCGCGGCCCTTCTTGGTCACGTCCCCGTCGTTCGGCTCTTCCGGACGCGGCGGATTCACCGCACCCTGCGACAGCACGAGGAGGTGCAGGCTGCGGTCGGCACCGGCGAGCGGCTTGACGACGATCCTCGCGAACATCTGGCCGGTCTCGCGATCGATCGTGTCGACCAGCGCGACGGCAAGGCCCGCCGGATACGTGCCGTCGATGCCCGAGGTCAGGAGCTTGTCCCCCTGCCTGATGTCGGCGTTGGGCGCCATGAAGCGGAGCTCGGGCGCACGCCCCGCGCCCGTGCCGAAGACGACGCTGCGCACGCCGTTGCGCTCGACGCGCACGGGCACCGCCTGGTCCTTGTCCGTGATCAAGGTGACTTCCGCCATGCTCGGAAAGACGCGCGTGACCTGGCCGACGACGCCCAGCTCGTCGATCACGGCGTTGCCCGCCTGGATGCCCGCATCGCTGCCGCGGTTGACGAAGAGCTTCTGCGTGAAGGGGTCGCGCCCCGTGTACAGGACGTCGGCGGCAATGGCGCCGTTGCCGTAGCGCTTGCCCATGTCGAGCAGCGCGCGCAGGCTCGCGTTCTCGTCGCGCAGGCGGTTGGCCTCCTGCGCGGCCTGCGTCTGCGTCACGAGCTCGCGCTTGAGATTGGCGTTCTCGTCCTCGAGCGTCCGCTTGGACCCGAAGTAGCGTGCCGAGCCAGGCAAGCGCCTCGCCCGGCATCTGCACCGCGCGCTGCACCGGGTACAGCGCGACGGCAGCGCCCTGGCGGATGCCTTCGAGGTACTTGAACCGCGTGTCCGCGAACATGAGCGCGATCGACACGAAGACGACGAACGCGAGCCGCGCGAGCGGCGAAGGGCCGCGATGGAAGAACGGAGGCGGATCGGCAGAAACGTGGTGCATCACGGCGCAGCGGCCGAAGAGAGGAGCCTCAACCTATTTTCGCCCGGAATCACGGAAACGCCAGTCGAAAATGGTCGCGGCTCCTCGCGGTCAGTCGGAGGTGAAGATCGTGGACAGCTTTTCCATGTTCTCGAGCGCCTTGCCGCAGCCGCGGACGACGCACGTCAGCGGGTCGTCGGCGACGATCACCGGCAGCCCCGTCTCTTCCATCAGCAGGCGGTCGAGGTCGCGCAGGAGCGCGCCGCCGCCGGTGAGCACCATGCCGCGCTCGGCGATGTCCGCCCCGAGCTCGGGCGGCGTGCGCTCGAGCGCGCTCTTCACGGCCGACACGATGCTGTTGAGCGGATCGGTCAGCGCCTCGAGGATCTCGTTGCTCGACACCGTGAAGCTGCGCGGAATGCCCTCGGCGAGGTTGCGCCCCTTCACTTCCATTTCCTTGACCTCGGAGCCCGGGAACGCCGAGCCGATGGTCTTCTTGATCATCTCGGCGGTGGTCTCGCCGATCAGCATGCCGTAGTTGCGGCGGATGTAGTTGACGATGGCCTCGTCGAACTTGTCGCCGCCCACGCGCACGCTGCCCGAGTACACCATGCCGCCGAGCGAGATGACGCCCACTTCCGTGGTGCCGCCGCCGATGTCGACGACCATCGAGCCGGTGGCATCGGAAATCGGAAGGTCCGCCCCGATGGCCGCGGCCATGGGCTCCTCGATGAGGTACACCTTCGATGCCCCCGCGCCGAGCGCCGATTCGCGGATGGCGCGTCGCTCGACCTGGGTGGACCCGCACGGCACGCAGATGATGATGCGCGGGCTCGGCGAGAAGAGCCGCGACTCGAGCACCTTCTTGATGAACTGCTTCAGCATCTGCTCGGTGACCGTGAAGTCGGCGATGACGCCGTCCTTCATGGGCCGGATCGCGGTGATGTTGCCCGGCGTGCGGCCGAGCATCTGCTTGGCCGCGAGCCCGACTTCCTGGATCACCTTCTTGCCGTTGGGACCGCCTTCCTGGCGGATGGCGACCACGGACGGCTCGTTGAGCACGATGCCTTTGCCACGCACGTAGATGAGCGTGTTGGCGGTGCCGAGGTCGATCGCTAAGTCGCTGCCGAAGTAGCCTTTGAAAAACTCGAACATTAAGTGAGGGGTCCGGTGGAGCGCGCCGTGCGGCTATCGTTGGAGGAATGCGGCCCGCACGGCAAAACCGGCGACGGCGGGTCGAAAGACTGTCGAATATGATAACATCCTAGCTTCGCCCTTCGCACTGATTTAGCGCGGTTTTTCGCTGTTTTCGACGAAGCGGCGCCACCCGCGTCATCCTCGTGGCACTCACTCTCGACGACGTTCGCCGCATCGCGCACCTCGCCCGGATCGACATCGACGCGGCGCAGGCCGCCGACGTGCACGCGAAGCTCACGGCGATCTTCGGCCTCATCGACCAGCTCAATGCGGTTGACACCACCGGCATCACGCCGATGGCGCACGCCCAGGATGTCGCTCTGTCGCTGCGCGAAGACACCGTCACCGAGGCCGACGCGCACGTCGTGTTCCAGAGCGTGGCGCCGGCGGTCGAGGACAGCCTGTACCTCGTGCCCAAGGTGATCGAGTGACATCCGTCGCCGAGCTGGCGGCGGCGCTGCGCGCCAGGAAAGTCTCGAGCGTCGAAGTGACGACCGAGGTGCTCGACCGCATCGAGGCTGCGCAATCCAGGCTCAATGCGTTCATCACCATCGACCGCGAAGGCGCGCTCGCGCAGGCGAAGGCTGCCGACGCCGTGATCGCGAAAGGCGACCCACCGCCATTGGCCGGCGTGCCCATCGCGCACAAGGACGTGCTGATGACGGCCGGCCTTCGCACCACGTGCGGCTCGCGCATGCTCGAGCAATTCACCGCGCCGTACGACGCGCACGTGGTGAGCGCGCTGCGCCACGCCGGAACGGTGCTCGTCGGCAAGACGAACATGGACGAGTTCGCGATGGGCTCGTCCAACGAGAATTCGTATTTCGGCCCCGTGCGCAACCCGTGGAACGTCGATTACGTGCCCGGCGGCAGCTCGGGCGGGTCGGCTGCGGCCGTCGCGGCGCGCCTCGTGCCCGCGGCGACCGGCACCGACACCGGCGGCTCGATCCGCCAACCCGCGTCGCTCACCGGCATCTGCGGGATCAAGCCGACCTACGGCGTCTGCTCGCGCTATGGCCTCGTCGCGTTCGCATCGAGCCTCGACACGCCGGGCGCGTTCGCGCGCACGGCCGAGGATTGCGCGCTGATGCTCAATGCCATGGCCGGGCACGACACGCGCGACGCGACCTCGCTCGACCGCCCGCGCGAGGATTACGCGCGCGACCTTGGCCAAGCCACTGGCCGGCTTGAAGATCGGATTGCCCGACGAATACTTCGGCGACGGCGTGGACCCCGACGTCGCCGCCGCCATCGAGGGCGCGCTCGCGCAGTTCCGCAAGCTCGGCGCCACGACCGTCCGCGTGCAACTGCCGAACGTGAAGCTGTCGGTCCCCGTGTACTACGTGATCGCGCCCGCCGAGGCGTCGTCGAACCTGTCGCGATTCGACGGCGTGCGCTACGGCCATCGCGCGAAGGACTACACCGACCTCCTCGACATGTACAAGAAGACGCGAGCGGAGGGATTCGGCTGGGAGGTGAAGCGGCGCATCCTCGTCGGCACGTATGTGCTGTCGCACGGCTACTACGACGCGTATTACCTCAAGGCGCAGCAGGTCCGCCGCCTGATCGCCGACGACTTCGCGCGCGCCTACCGCGAGTGCGACGTGATCATGGGGCCGGTGGCGCCCACCGCGGCGTTCCCGATCGGCGACAAGGCCGACGACCCGGTGCAGATGTATCTCAACGACATCTTCACCATCGCGGGCAATCTCACGGGCGCCCCTGGCATCTCCATTCCGTGCGGCTTCGATCGCAAGGGATTGCCGATCGGCGTGCTGATCCAGGGCCCGTCGTTCGCGGAGGCGAAGCTGCTGAACGTCGCGCACCAGTTCCAGCAAGCCACCGACTGGCACACGAAGGCCCCGGCATGACTTGGGAAGTCGTCGTCGGGCTCGAGACGCATGCCCAGTTGTCGACCGCATCGAAGATCTTCTCGGGCGCTTCGACCGCCTTCGGCGCGGCGCCCAACTCTCACGCATCCGCGGTCGACATCGCGCTGCCCGGCGTGCTGCCGGTGCCGAACAAGGGCGCCGTCGAGCGCGCGATCCGCTTCGGGCTCGCCGTCGGCGCGACGATCAACAGGCGCAGCGTGTTCGCGCGCAAGAACTACTTCTATCCCGATCTTCCGAAGGGCTACCAGATCTCGCAGTACGAGATCCCGGTGGTCGCCGGCGGCAGCGTCGCCATCGTGTCGCCGAGCCGCGGCGAGATCCGCGTCGCGCTCACGCGCGCGCATCTCGAGGAGGATGCGGGCAAGTCGCTGCACGAAGACTTTCACGGCATGACCGGCATCGACCTCAATCGCGCAGGCACGCCGCTCCTCGAGATCGTCACCGAGCCCGTGCTTCGCAGCTCCGCGGAAGCGGTCGCGTACGCCAAGGCGTTGCACACGCTCGTGCGCTGGATCGGCATCTGCGACGGCAACATGCAGGAAGGCAGCTTCCGTTGCGACGCCAACGTGTCCGTGCGTCCGCAGGGGGAGTCGAAGCTCGGCACGCGTTGCGAGATCAAGAACCTGAACAGCTTCCGCTTCATGCAGGAGGCGATCGACTTCGAGGTGCGCCGCCAGGTCGAGCTCATCGAGGACGGCGGCGCCGTGGTGCAGGAAACGCGGCTGTACGACCCCGACCGGCGCGAGACGCGCTCGATGCGCAGCAAGGAGGACGCGCAGGACTACCGCTATTTTCCCGATCCCGACCTGCCGCCGCTCGTCATCGACGACGCGTGGATCGCCCGGGTGCGCGAGGACCTGCCCGAGCTTCCGGAAGCGATGCAGGCGCGGTTCGTGCGCGACTACGCGCTCACGGTGCATGACGCCGTGGCGCTGACCGCGACGCGCGAGCTCGCCTCCTATTTCGAGTCCGCCGCGAGCGGCGCGGGTGACGCGAAGCTCGTCGCCAACTGGGTGATCGGGGAAGTCGCGGCCGCGCTGAACCGGAGCGATCTCGACATCGCGCGCGCGCCCGTCACGCCCGAGGCGCTCGCGCAACTGCTTCGGCGCGTGGCCGACGGGACCATCTCCGGGAAGATCGCCAAGGACGTGTTCGACGCGATGTGGTCCGGCGAAGCGACGGGCGTCAATGCCGCCGACGACATCATCGACCGGCGCGGACTGCGCCAGATCAGCGACGAGGGCGCGATCGAGAAGATCGTCGACGACGCGATTGCGGCGAACCCGTCCATCGTCGCCGAATACAGGGCCGGCAAGGAGAAGGCGTTCAACGCGCTCGTCGGCAAGGTGATGGCCGCCTCGAAGGGCAAGGCCAATCCCGCGCAGGTGAACGCGATCCTCAAGCGCAAGCTGTAGGAGCCGTCCCACCGCGGTTTCCGCCGCACTCTTGCTTCGCGCCCTGCCGCCGTTTGTCATCGTGGCGCGAATGGCCCGCAAACCCAAGCCGTTCGAATATTCGAGTGACGCGGAGCCCGGCATCACGCGCATCGCGCGCGGCGACGGGTTCGCGTATTTTCGTCCGCACGGCAACGAGATCCGGCGCGAATCCGAGGTCGCGCGCATTGCGTCGCTCGCGATCCCGCCCGCGTGGACCGACGTGTGGATCTGCGTCAACCCGCGCGGCCACCTGCAGGCCACGGGCAAGGACGCACGTGGACGCAAGCAATACCGCTACCACCCCGCGTGGATCGCCGAGCGCGATTCGAACAAGTACGCGTCGCTCGCCGAGTTCGCGAAGGTGCTGCCGCGCATCAGGCGCGCGGTCGTGCGCGACCTGCGGCGGCCCGCGCTGTGCAAGGAGCGCGTGCTGGCCGCCGTCGTGCGCCTGATGGACCAGGCGTTCATCCGCGTCGGGGGCGAGCGCTATCGTCGCGAGAACGGCTCGTTCGGCGCGACGACGCTGCGCAACCGTCACGTGCGCAAGTCCGGCGATGGCGTGGTCCTCGACTTCCGCGGGAAATCGGGCAAGCGCCACACCATCAAGATCGGCGACGACCGCGTCGTGCGGGTCATCCGCCGATGCCTCGACCTCCCGGGGGACGTGCTGTTCCAGTACAAGGAGGGCGGCATCACGCGCTCGGTCACGGCGGCCGACGTGAACGCGTACCTCAAGGCCATCTCCGGCGCCGACGTCACGAGCAAGGACTTCCGCACCTGGGGCGGCACCGTCCGCGCGGCGAACTTCCTGTGGTCGTCGGTGCGCGGCGAGACGAAGACCGCGGCGAAGGCGCTGCTGCGCGACGCGGTAAAAGCCGCCTCGGAGGCGCTCGGCAACACCCCGGCCGTGTGCCGCAAGAGCTACATCCACCCGCGCATCTTCAAGTGCTACGAGGCCGGCGTGCTCATCGAGGCGCCGCCGAAGCTTCGCGGCTTGCGCGCCGACGAGCGCCTCGCGCTCGCGTTGCTCGACGCCAAGCTGCCGACGGTGAGCCAGCTCCTGCGCCGCTCGATCGAGGAGCGTCCGCCCGGGTCGCGCCTCGCAGCCTGAGATCTACTTGCCGACGATTCCGGCGCCGGCCAGCGCAACCCAGACCAGCGCGGCCCCGACCCCGATCGCCACCAGCGGGAACCCGAAGAACGCGAGGAACGTGTCGACTTCCGCGGACCTCGCCGGGTCCTGCGGCAGGTAGCGCACCTTGATCTTCGCACCGCGCCCGGGCCCGCTCGTCGAGCCGATCGTCGACTGGCAGCGGTAGGTCTTGCCTTCGTGCTGGAACTCGAAGATGGGCTGCGACAGCCGGATTTCCTTGCCGTTCTTACCGCGCGAGATCTCGACCTTCTCGTCGACGACGATCGCGTCGGCCTTGCACCCCGAGACCATGGTGCGGAGGCGCTTCGCAAGGATCAGGATGCCGGCCAGCAGCGCCAACGCGCCGACACCGGCCATGACGTACTGGAGTGCGCTCATCGCGCCGTCACCATAGCAGGGCGACGACGAACGCGCCGATCATCGCGAACACGATCGCGACCTTGATCGCGGTGCCGACGAGAAGTCCGAGCCAGGTGGCGACGCCGACGGTGCCCGCGCGGCGCAAGTCGCGTTGCGCAATGAATTCGCCGACCGCGGCACCGACCAGGGGCATGAAGAGCAGCCCGACGAAACCGGTGAAGATGCCGGCCACCGTGCCGACCATCGCGCCGATGACCGCCAGCTTGCTGGCACCTGCGCGCTTGGCACCCGCGGCCGCGGCGAAGTAGTCGACGGCCCACGCGACTGCCGTCAGCAGCGCGAAGATCGCTACCAGCCACACGGGAATCCGCGCGAAATCGTCGATCCACGCGCCGAGCAGCATGCCGAGGAAGACGAGCGTCACGCCGGGGATCGCGGGCAGGATGGTGCCCGCGACACCGATGGCGATCAGCGCAAGCGCGATGATCCACAGCAGCGCATTCACTCGATCACCTCGTCGGCCCGGATTCGAATGGATTGGGGGACGGCGATGCCCATCCGCCGCGCCGCCTGCAGGTTGAGCACGAGCCGGAAGCTGGACGCCATGTCGTAGGGCAGGTCCGCCGGCTTGCTGCCGCGAAGGATGCGGTCGACGTATTCGGCGCCGCGCTCGAAGACCGGCTTGAAGTCGGCGCCGTAGGAGATGAAGCCACCCGCGTCGACGTACTCCCTTCGCGCGTACAGCACGGCGGCGCGTGCGCCAGCGGCCGCGTCGACGATGTGCTTGCGGTGGGCGAGCACGGAAGAGGGCGTGCCGACGATCAGCGCGTCCACGCGCTTGCGCGCGAGTGCCTCGAAAGCGCGGTCGACACCCGAAGGCGTCACGCCGTCGAACGCTTGCGCGGTCATGCCGACCGTGCGCGCATGGTCGGCCAGCTCCTGCAACACAATCATCTCGCCGGGATTGCCGCGGTCGGTCAGGTATGCAATGGCGCTCGAACCGGGCGTCAGCTCGCGCACGAGGTTCACCCACTTGCCGACGATCTCGATTTGGTTGAACGACGCTCCCGTGACGTTGCCACCCGGCCGTCCGAGACTTGCGATGAGCCCGGCTCGCACCGGGTCCGCGGCGCCGACCGCGACGATCGGGATCTCGGATGTCGCTTTCCTGGCAACCACCGCCACCGTCGTCGTGGCGACGACGAAGACGTCCGGCTTGCCTGCGACGATCTCCACGGCGAGGGCGTCGAGCTTCGAGCGATCGCCGTGGGCGTAACGCGCTTCGATCGACACGTTCCGGCCCTGCGACCATCCGAGCGCGGCAAGCCGGCCCCGAAAGGCCGTCCAGTACCGTTCACGCACGGCGGGCGCCGCATCGTCGAGAATCGCAACGCGCCGCACGGACTGCGCGCCGGCGCGCGGCGCATGCGCGAATGCGCAAAGCGCGAACGCAACGAGCGCAGCGCGGCGGCGGAGCATCACATCAGCGGCTTGTACCGGATGCGGTGCGGCTTGGCCGCCTCCTCGCCCAGGCGCTTGCGCTTGTCCTCTTCGTAATCCGAATAGTTGCCCGGATAGAAGTACCACTGCGAATCGCCTTCGGCGGCGAGGATGTGCGTCGCGATGCGGTCGAGGAACCAGCGGTCGTGCGAGATGACGAGCGCGCTTCCGGCGAACTCGAGCAGCGCTTCCTCCAGCGCGCGCAGCGTCTCGACGTCGAGGTCGTTGGACGGCTCGTCGAGGAGCAGCACGTTGCCGCCCTTCAGCAGCGTCGCCGCGAGGTGCAGCCGCCCGCGCTCGCCGCCGGAAAGCGCGCCGACGATCTTCTGCTGGTCCTGGCCCTTGAAGTTGAAGCGGCCGAGGTACGCGCGCGACGGCATCTCGAAGCGGCCGACGGTGAGGATGTCCTGGCCGTTGCTGATCGCTTCCCACGCCGTCTTGTCGTTGGGCAGCGATTCGCGCGTCTGGTCGACGACCGCCATCTGCACCGTGTGCCCGATCGTGATCTTGCCGGCGTCCGGCTTCTCCTTGCCGGCGATCATGCGGAACAGCGTCGTCTTGCCGGCGCCGTTCGGCCCGATGATGCCGACGATCGCGCCGGCGGGGATGCGGAACGACAGGTCGTCGATGAGCAGCGTGTCCCCGTAGGCCTTGCGCACGTTCTCGAACTCGATGACCGCGTCGCCCAGCCGCTCCGCGACCGGGATGAAGATCTCGTTCGTCTCGTTGCGCGTCTGGTGCTCGTAGGACGCGAGGTCGTTGAAGCGCGCGATGCGCGCCTTGCTCTTGGCCTGGCGCCCCTTGGCGTTCGAGCGCACCCACTCGAGCTCCGTCTTCATCGCCTTGATGCGCGCGGCCTCCTGCTTCGATTCCGTCTGCAGCCGCTGCTCCTTCTGCTCGAGCCACAGGCTGTAGTTGCCCTTGTAGGGAATGCCGTAGCCGCGGTCGAGCTCGAGGATCCATTCGGCCGCGTTGTCGAGGAAGTACCGGTCGTGCGTGACCGCGATCACGGTGCCCGGGAACTTCGAGAGGAACTGCTCGAGCCAGTCCACGCTCTCGGCGTCGAGGTGGTTGGTCGGCTCGTCGAGCAGCAGCATGTCGGGCTTGGACAGCAGCAGCCGGCACAGCGCGACGCGGCGCTTCTCGCCGCCCGAGAGGTTCGCGATCTTCGCGTCCCACGGCGGCAGCCGCAGCGCGTCGGCCGCGATCTCCATCTGCACGTCGGCGCCGGCGCCCGACGTCGCGATGATCGCTTCGAGCCTCGCCTGCTCCGCCGCGAGCTTGTCGAAGTCGGCGTCGGGCTCGGCGTAGGCCGCGTAGATCTCGTCGAGCTTCGTCTTCGCCTCGAGCACCTCGCTCATGCCTTCCTCGACGGCCTCGCGCACCGTTTTCTCCGGATCGAGGCGCGGCTCCTGCGGCAGGAAGCCGACGCGCAGGCCGGGCATGGGCGTCGCCTCGCCCTCGTACTCCTTGTCCTCGCCGGCCATGATCCGCAGCAGGCTCGACTTGCCGGAGCCGTTCAATCCAAGGACGCCGATCTTGGCGCCGGGAAAGAACGAAAGGGAGATGTCCTTGAGGATGACCCGCTTGGGGGGAATCATCTTCCCCACGCGGTTCATCGTGTATACGTACTGTGCCATAGGTGTTTGGTGTCCCGACGCTCGCGACGCGTGAGCTCGCGGCACCCGGAAGGGCGCGCGATTCGCGAGAGAAAACCCCGATTATCGCAGGTCGCTACTTCTGCGCCGTGCTGGCCTTGGGCGGCGGGGACTTGCCTTCGGCGGCGGCCTTGTTGGCGGTCGCGTTCAACTGCGCTTCGGTGGCCGCGCGAAGCTCGCGCCAGCGCTTGAGGTCCGCGTCGTAGCGCACGTTCACGAGGACCACTTCCTTCTGCTTGGCCGCGACGAGGTCCGCCTGGCGCGCAAGCTCGGTACTGATGGTCGCGATCTCGTTCTCGAGCACGGGGGGCGCCGGTTGGCCGGGCTTGAGGGCGGTCTTCTTCGCCTCGAGGTCTTCCTTGCGCTTGTTGAGCTGCACGGTGTACGCGACCGACGACTGGATCTGCTGGTCGATCGTCGCCAGCGCACGCCGCCGGGCGAGATCGATCTCGCTTTCCATCGTGTACGTCGACAGGAGCGCGCGATCACGGCGGTCGACGAGCTCGCGGTCCCTTGCCAGCTGCTTCTCGCGCGCCTCCTCGTCGGCCTTGGCGCGCTTCTGCTCGGCGCTGGGTGCGGCGTCGGTACGCTTGACCGGCACGCCGTTCTTGTCGAGCTGCACGTTGCCTTTCTCGACGGCCTCCGGCGGGATCTTGTCGGTGTAGTGGACGACACCCTTCTCGTCCACCCACTTGTACGTGGCCGCGGCAGCGCAGGGCGCGAGCGCGACGAGCAACGTCGCGAGGACCAGTCGATCGAACATCGTGCGTGTTGCGTGGGTCACGTTGCCGACTCCAGTGCGCCGTATTGCCTGCGATAAGCATCGACCGCGGCACCGTGCGCCTGCAAGTCCGCGCGGCTGCCGAGAAACCCCATGAGATCGTCGAGCGTGGCAATCGCGACGACCGGTATTCCGTATAACGCGCGCACCTCCTGCACCGCCGACGCGCTGCCCTGCCCCCGCTCCATCCTGTCCAACGCAATGAGCACGCCGGCGGGGTTGGCGCCATGGCCCCGGATGAGGTCCACCGACTCGCGTACCGACGTACCGGCCGTGATCACATCGTCGACGATGAGGACGCGGCCGCGCAATGGCGCGCCCACGACCACGCCACCCTCGCCGTGGTCCTTCGCTTCCTTGCGATTGAAGCTCCAGGGCAGATTCTGCCCGATTTCCGAAAGCGCAATCGCGGTCGACGCGGCGAGCGGAATGCCCTTGTATGCGGGGCCGAACAACTGGTCGCACGCGACGCCGGAAGCCTGCAGCGCCCGTGCATAGAATTGCCCGAGCGTGCGCAGGCTGTCGCCGTCGCTGAACAGTCCCGCGTTGAAAAAGTAGGGCGTCTTGCGGCCCGCCTTCGTCGTGAAGTCCCCGAACCTAAGCACTTCGCATGCCAAGGCGAAGGCGAGAAAGTCGCGTCGAAAGTCGGACATGGCCCTGATTCGTTTGGCAAATTTGGCTCGGAGTATACTCGCCCGCTTTTTTGGCAATGCGCGTCATCACCCTCAACGTCAACGGAATTCGCGCCGCGGAGCGCAAGGGCTTCGCGCGCTGGCTCGCGCGCGTCGAGCCGTGGGACGTCGTGTGCCTGCAGGAGTTGAAGGCGCACCACGACGACGTGCCGCGCAGCCTTCGCGCGCCGCGCAAGTGCACGTCGCACTTCCACCCCGCGCAGAAGAAGGGCTACGCCGGCGTCGGCATCTACACGCGGGCGCCGGCGACGTTCGCCACCGGATTCGGCGAGGTCGAGTTCGACCGCGAGGGCCGTTACCTCGAAGCGCACTTCCGCGACCTCACGGTGATCAGCGTGTACCTGCCCTCGGGATCGAGCGGACCGCACCGGCAGGCGTCGAAGTACCGCTTTCTCGAGACGTTCCTGCCGCACCTCGCGAAGCTCCGCGCCTGCGGCCGCGAGATCATCCTGTGCGGGGACTGGAACATCGCGCACCAGAACATCGATCTCACCAACTGGCGCGCGAACCGCAAGCACAGCGGCTTCCTTCCCGACGAGCGCGCATGGCTGACGCGCGTATTCGACGACCTCGGATTCGTGGACGTGTTCCGCCGCGTCGATGTGCGTCCGGAGCAATACACATGGTGGTCCAACCGCGGGCAGGCGTGGAAGAAGAACGTCGGCTGGCGCATCGACTACCAGATCGCCACACCCGGCATTGCCGCCAGGGCGCACGCGGTGTCCATCTACAAGAACCGCCGCTTCTCCGACCACGCGCCGCTCGTGATCGATTACGACTACGAGCTTAGATGAAAGGACCCCCACGCTCGCTTCGCTCGCTGCCCCCCGGGGGGCTGGTCAGTTCCTCGGGACGGCCCTTCGGAACTGACAGGCGTGCTGCGCATCTCCAACCTCACGCTCGCCCGCGGCACGCGGCGCCTCCTCGAAGGCGCGAACCTGACCGTGCACGCGAGGCACAAGGTCGGCCTCGTCGGCGCCAACGGCGGCGGCAAGTCGAGCCTGTTCGCGGCGATTCGCCGTGAGCTGCTGCCCGACGCCGGCAGCATCGACCTGCCGGCCTCGTGGACGATCGCGCACGTCGCGCAGGAGACGCCGCCCGTCGAGCAAGGCGCCATCGAATACGTGCTCGACGGCGATCCGGAGCTGCGCGAGATCGAGGCAGGGCTCGCATCCGCGGACACCGACGGCGCGGCGCTCGCGGACCTGCACCACCGCTACGAGGTGATCGGCGGCTACGGGGCGCGCGCACGCGCCGCCATCCTGCTCGCAGGCCTCGGGTTCGACGAGTCGCGCCACCGCGAGTCGGTGGCGAGCTTCTCGGGCGGGTGGCGCATGCGCCTGAATCTCGCCCAGGCGCTGCAGTCGCGCTCCGATCTCCTGCTGCTCGACGAGCCCACGAACCACCTCGACCTCGACGCGGTGCTGTGGCTCGAGGACTGGCTCGGCAAGTATCCCGGCACGCTGCTCCTCATCACGCACGACCGCGACTTCCTCGACGGCGTCGTCGACACCATCGTGCACATCGACAACCGCAGGCTCGTCTCGTACACCGGCAACTATGCGCAGTTCGAGGTGATGCGCGCACAGCAGCTCGCGCTGCAGCAGGCGACCTACACGAAGCAGCAGCGCCAGGTCGCCCACCTGCAATCGTTCGTCGACCGCTTCCGCGCGAAGGCGACGAAGGCCAAGCAGGCGCAAAGCCGCCTGCGCGCGATCGAGCGCATGGAGCTCATCGCCGCCGCGCACGTCGACAGCCCGTTCGAGTTCGCATTCGCGCCCGCCGCGGCGGCCGCACGCCAGCTCGTCCTTCTCGACCATGCGACGCTCGGTTACGAGGGCCGCGCGCCCGTGCTCGAGCGCCTGGACTTCGGCATCCTCGCGGGCGACCGCATCGGTCTCCTTGGCCCCAACGGCGCCGGCAAGTCGACGCTCCTGAAGGCGATCGGCGGCACGCTTGCGCCGATCGCGGGAACGCGCCATGTCGCGCAGAACCTGCGGGTCGGCTACTTCGCGCAGCACCAGGTCGAGCAGCTGCGTCTCGAGCATTCGCCGCTGTGGCACCTGCGCAAGCTCGAGCCCGACACGCGCGAGCAGGAGCATCGCGATTTCCTTGGAGGATTCGATTTCCGCGGCGACATGGCCGGCGCGGCCATCGGCCATTTCTCGGGCGGCGAGAAGGCGCGCCTGACGCTTGCGCTGATCGTGCGCCAGAAGCCGAATCTGCTGCTGCTCGACGAGCCGACCAACCATCTCGACATCGAGATGCGCGAGGCGCTGACCGAAGCGCTGCAGGATTACGACGGTGCGCTGGTGGTGGTCGCGCACGACCGGCATCTCCTGCGCGCGACGACGGACGCATTGTGGATCGTGGCCGACGGCAAGGTCGCGCCGTTCGACGGCGACCTCGACGACTATCGCGAGTGGGTGCTGAACCAGCGCCGGCGCGAAGCGCCCGAAGAGCGGCGCGGCGGCGACGATCGCAAGGCGCGCAAGCGCGAAGAAGCACAGGCGCGGCAGCGGCTCGCGGAGGTGCGCAAGCCGCTGCTCGCGCGGCAGGCGTCGGTCGAGCGCGAGATGGAAGCGCTCGTGCAGGAGAAGGAGTCGCTGGATGCATGGCTTGCGAGCGAAGCAGCGTACGCGGAGGATGCGCGCGAGACGCTGAAGGCGCGCGTTGCGCGGCAGGGCGAGGTGACGTGGCAGCTCGCGCGGCTTGAAACCGAGTGGCTGGAAACGGCCGAGGCGCTGGAAAAGTCCGCGGGCAGCGCTTAGTCGGTCGCGCGCGCCGCGTCTGCGACAATCGGCGCCCATGTTCGCAACCCGCATCCACTGATGGCCTGGCCCCGCAAGCGCATCTACTGGGTTGTCGGCAGCATCCTCGCGACCATCGTCGTCACGCTGGTCGTGACGAACCTCATCCCCGCGCAGAAGCGCATCGAGCACCGCGTCGAGCGCCTGTACGACACGGGATCGCCGGACTACTACCGCGCCCTCGGCGTGCTGCTCGGCCCGCCCGTCGTCGGGGGCAATCGCGTCGAAGCGCTGCAGAACGGCGACGAGATCTTCCCTTCCATGCTGGCCGCCATCCGCGGCGCGCGGCACACGATCAACTTCGAGTCGTACATCTATTGGTCGGGCGACATCGGCAGGTCGTTCGCCGATGCGCTGGCCGAGCGCGCGAAAGCCGGCGTGCAGGTGCGGGTGCTGCTCGACTGGCTGGGCTCGCAGAAGATCGACGACAAGCTGCTCCGCGAGATGCGCGATGCCGGCGTGGAGATCTTCCTCTTCCATCCGCTGGCGTGGTACGACCTCGCGCGCGTGAACAACCGCACGCACCGCAAGCTCCTCATCGTCGACGGGCGCATCGGGTTCACGGGCGGCGTCGGCGTCGCGGACAAATGGCAGGGTCACGGTCAGGACGCCGACCACTGGCGCGATTCGCACTATCGCGCCGAGGGCCCGGTCGTCGCGCAGATGCAGGCCACGTTCATCGACAACTGGACCAAGGTGAGCGGCAAGGTGATGCACGGCCCCGATTACCTGCCGGACGTCGCGCCCCTGGCCGACACGCGCGCGCAGATGTTCTCGAGCTCGCCCGACGGCGGCGCCGAGAGCATGCAGCTCATGTACCTGCTCGTGATCGCGGCCGCGACCAGGAGCATCGACCTCGCGAGCGCGTATTTCGTCCCCGACGATCTGACGAGCGACGCACTCGTCGCAGCGATGAAGCGCGGGGTGCGCCTGCGTGTGGTCCTGCCCGGACCGATCATCGACACCGATCTCGTGCGCCGCGCATCGCGATCGACGTGGGGCCCGCTATTGGAAGCGGGTGCGGAAATCTACGAGTACCAGCCGACGATGTACCACTGCAAGGTGATGATCGTCGACGGTCTCCTCGTGTCCGTGGGCTCCACGAACTTCGATCCGCGCTCGTTCCGCCTCAACGACGAGGCCAACCTCAACGTCTACGATCGCGCGTTCGCCGCCCGCCAGGAGAAAGTGTTCGAGCAGGACATCGCGCGATCGAGGCGCGTCACGCTCGCCGACTGGCAGAACCGGCCGTGGCACGAGAAGCTCATGGAGCGCGCCGCAGGATTGCTGCACACGCAACTTTGAAAGGAATGGGCATGGACGGGACGCGCCACTTCTCGATGATCCGCAGCTTCCACCTCGCCGACTTCCTCACGCTCGGCAACGCGGCGTGCGGGGTCGCCGCGGTGTTCTGCGCGATGGCATACGGGCGCGATCCGGCCATTGGATGGTTCTACGCCGCCGTGCTGCTCGCGCCGGCGGCATTCGCGTTCGACGTCCTCGACGGACGCGTCGCGCGCTCGCGCCAGCAGCACTCGGCGCTCGGGCGCGAGCTCGACTCGCTCGCCGACGTCATCTCGTTCGGCGTGGCGCCGGCGGCGCTCGCATTTGCGGCCGGCATGAACGGCGCATGGGACTGGATCGCGCTCCTGTATTTCGTGTGCTGCGGCGTGAGCCGCCTCGCGCGCTACAACGTGACGGCCGAGGCGATGTCGAAGGACACCGGCAAGGTCACCTACTTCGAGGGGACGCCCATCCCGACGAGCGTCGTGCTGGTGGGCGTGCTCGCGTTGGCGGCGTGGCAGGGCCGCCTCGGCGACAACCTGTACGGCGGCGCGTGGTCGCTCGGGCCGTGGGTACTGCACCCGCTCGTCCTGCTCTACGTCCTCTCCGGCACGCTGATGATCAGCAAGACGCTGCGCATCCCAAAGTTTTAAAACTTCTGATGGAGACGCACCCGCGCGGCGGGTGCGTCTTTGGACATGGGAATCCATCGTTACTTCGTGAGGTTTGCGCGGTCGAGGTCGACCTTGTCCTGCGCGATGACGCGCAGGCCCGGGTACTTCGCCCGCAATGCGTCCGCGAACTTGTCCGCGTCGCCCGCGACCACGATCGACAGGGTGCCCGGCTCCCAATGCTTGCGCGCGTAGTCGACCACCTGCGGGCCGGTCACCGCCGATAGCTTGTCGATCGTCGTCGTGAGGTCGGTCAGCGGCACGCCGTACGCTTCGAACGTCGCGAGCGTGGACGCGAGGTCCTCCGTCGTCTCGAGCCGCCGGCTCACCGCGCCGATCACCGTGAGCTTGCGCGCCTCGAGCTCGTCCGCGGGTGCTGCGACGTCGCCGATGCGGCGGATCTCCTCGAGCGCGACCGCCACGAGCTCGGGCGCCGACTCGTTCTTCGTCTGCGCCCCGATGCTCCACACGCCGCCCGCCTTGCGCGCGTCGAGGCGGCTTCCGATGTCGTAGCTCAAGCCGCGCTTGATGCGAACCTCCTGCATGAGCCGCGACGAATACCCGCCGCCGAGCAGCGTGTTGGCGACGACGCCCGTGAAGTAGTCGGGCGCCGATCGCGCGATCGTCGGACCGACCAACGCGACCCCTGCCTGGCCCGAGCCTTTCATGGCGATGACGATCGGGTCTCCCGCCTGCGTGCGTGCATCGTCGCGTCCGATCGCGGGCATCGGCGCCGTCGGCCGCTTCCAGTCGCCGAACGTGCGTTGCGCGAGCGCGCGCGCTTCTTTCAAGTCGATGTCGCCGACGAAGATCAGGCTCGCGTTGTCGGGGCGATAGAACTTCGCGTGCTGCGCGACGACGTCCGCACGCTTCAAGCGCGCGAGCGACGTTTGCGTTCCATGCGCGGGATGGCCGAACGCGCCTTCGCCGAACGCCGCACGGTTCGCCGCCATGCTCGCGAGCCTGCCCGGATCGCGCAACGCGACCGACAGGCCGTCGACGGCGAGGCGCCGCGCACGCTCGAGCTCCTGCTGTGCGAAGCGCGGGGTGCGCGCGACTTCGGCGATGAGGTCGAGCGCTGCCGCGGCGTTCGTGCGCGTCACGGTCATCGTCACGATCGAGCGATACCACCCGGCGCTGCTGTCGAGCGTGCCGCCAAGCGCTTCGGCGGCGTCCGCGATCTGGGGCGCGGTGCGCTTCGCCGTTCCCTTGGTGAGCAGCGTCGCCGTGATGTCGGCAAGGCCCGCGAGCGCTGCGGGATCGGTCTCCGATCCGGAGCGAACGACGAGCTCGGCGGTGACGAGCGGCAACCCGCGACGCGGCGCGACGACGACGCGCAACCCGTTGTCGAGCGTCGCGACGCCCGGCGCCGCGATCACGACGGGCCGCGGCGGACCCGGCGGCGGCGGCGTCTCGAACGGCTGCGCAAGCGCACCGCCGCAAACGAGCAACAGCACCAAACCCTTGCGCGCTCTCATCACCTGGCTCCCGCCTTCGATTCCACGTCCTGCGCGTACTCGATCGTCACCTGCTTCGCGTCCAGCACGTACTTGCGCAGCACGCGCTGGACGTCGGCAGGCGTGACCGCCATCAGGTCGTCGAGCTCCCGGTTCGCGTAGCGCACGTCGCCGTGATACGTGATCGCCTCCCCGAGCGCCTCGCCCTTCCCCAACGGCGTTTGCCGCGCATCGAGCGCCTGGGTGAGGAGCTGGGTCTTGATCTTGGCGAGCTCGGCCGCCGGCACGGGCTTGTGCGCAACATGCTCGATCTCGGCCCGCAACGCCTTGGTGAGCGCATCGGGTGCGACGCCCTTCGCGGCGACCGCGTACGCGATCAGCAGGCCGGGGTCGACGCGCATGTCGTTGCCGAAGGAGGCGGTCTGCGCGATCTGTGCGCGGTACACGAGCGCCTGGTTGAGCCGCGACGATTCGCCATTGCCGAGAATCGCCGCCGCCACTTTCAGGGCCGCTGCATCCGGACTGTTCGCGGGCGGACCCAGCCACGTCAGCGCGACTGCCGGCAGCGGTACGTTCGGTGCCGTCACCTTGTAGCGCGCGTCCTTCGTGCGCGCAGGCTCGGCCGCGGATACGCGGGGGATTGGCGACGATGGCCGCGCGATGTGCGCGAAGTACTTGTCCACCCATGCGTCGAGCTGCTTCGCATCGAAGTCGCCGGCGACGATCAGCACGGCGTTGTCCGGCCGGTAGAAGGTGCGATGAAATGCGCGCACGTCGTCGAGCGAGGCGGCGTCGAGCTCGGCGATGTTGCCGATCACGCCGCGCTTGTAAGGATGCTGTGCATACGAGCTCGGATTGAACGATTCGTAGAAGCGGCCGTAGGGGCTCGCGAGAATCCGCTGGCGATACTCTTCCTGCACCACCGCACGCTCGGACCTGAAATCGGCATCCAGGACGTCGAGGTTCTGCATGCGCTCGGCCTCGGCCCACAGCAGGCGCTCGAGGTGATTCGACGGCACCACGGCGAAGTAGTTGGTCACGTCCTCGCGCGTGCTCGCGTTGTTCATGCCGCCCACATCCTCGGTCAGCCGCTCGAACTGCTCCGCCTTGAGGAACTTGGTGCTCTTGAACATCAGGTGCTCGAAGAGGTGCGCGAACCCGGAACGGCCGGACGGGTCGTCGCGCCCGCCGACCATGTACCAGACCTGGACGCTCACCGTCGGGCTCGTGTGATCCTCGAGCGCCACCACGCGCAGGCCGTTCGGCAGCACGCGCTCGCGAAACTCGAGCGGCGGCACGGTGATGGACGGCGCCGCGGCGAGGGCGCACTGGAATGCGAACAGCAGACAGGCGAAGGCGGCTTTGCGCACGTCGGGGCGGTGTCGGGAGGCGGACGGGCAGTATAGACAGCCGCAACGGCGCCGCCGTTCATGGCGCCGGCCGGGTAGCATGTATGTGGTGGTTGACAACGCCTACCGGGACCGGCGACGATGCCCGTGCTTTATGACGTTGTCACGGTTGTAGGGCACATTAGTGCCAATTGAATGGTGGAGGTTCGTATCGTGCTGACAGTGGCGACCAGTGCCATCCGTGTCGCGCTCGTCGGCGGCCTGCCCCTCAACCACGACGCGACGCGGGCCCTGCTGGACCGCGAAGGATTCGAGGTCCCGGTCAACGGCAGTGCCGACATCGTGCTGGTCGACCAGGACGACGCCCCACCCATCCGCGACATCCGCGCGCAATACGCCGAGGCACGCGTGCTGGTCGTGACCGCGCGCATGGACCACGAGTCGAGCGCCCAGCTCGTGCGCGACGGCGCCCACGGCATCGTCAGCAAGGCCCGAACCGGCGACCACCTGATCGCGGCCATCCGCAAGGTGCACGCCGGCGAGATGTGGGTCGACCGCGTGGTCGCGACGACGCTCATGGCCGACCTGCAGCGTCCCGGCCGCCGCAACGACGCCGACCGTGCGCGCATCGCGTCGCTCACCGCACGCGAGCGCGACGTCGTGAATCTCGTGGGCGAGGGGCTCGCCAACAAGGCGATCGCCGAGCGGCTGTCCATCAGCGACAACACGGTGCGCCATCACCTCACGTCGATCTTCTCGAAGCTGGGCGTCACCGACCGGCTCTCGCTCGTCGTGTACGCGTTCAAGCACAAGGTCGTCTAGCGGGAACGCCCGTCGCCGCTAGCCGATGCGCGGCCCCGGCCTGTAGAAGAGATAGACGGCGAAGCCCAGCGTGTCGCGTCCCCAGCGCAGGTACGCGTCGCGCCACTTGCGGATGCGCTCGAGCATGGCCGGCACGTCCGGGTCCTCCGGCTGCTCGCGCGCGTACCGCTCGATCGCGCGGCAATACTTCCACTCGTACTCGTCCCACTCGTCGCTGTTGGCCGTCGTCGCGTGCATCGGGATGAGCCCGGCCTCCACACCGGCCTGCACGTTGCCGCGGTGATCGAGGAACTCGTTGTGGTCCGCGCCGAGGACTGCGAGGTAGTCCGGATGCGCGCGGGTGCGCCAATAGCCTTCGCCGATGAGGATGTAGCCACCGCTTCGCGTCCACGCCTTGAGCTGGTTGCAGATGCCCGCCATGCCGCCGGCGATGCCGCCCGCGCCCAGCATCACCGTCAGGTGGAACGTCTCGGGGTCCGCGCGGAAGTCGCGAATGTCGGCGTCGTCGAGGTGCAGCTTGCCGAGGGCGCCGGTCCATTGCGCCCGCTCGCGCGCCTGGTCGAGCATGAGCGAGCTGCGGTCGACCGCCACCACCGTCGAGTCGAAGCGCTCGATGATGCGAAGCGCGAGCTCCGCCCGCCCGCATCCGAGATCGAGCACCCGCGAGCCGGCGTCGAGCGGCAGCAGGTCGAGCAGGCGCTCGATCTTGCCGGCCGAGATCGGGTTGCAGTAGTCGTGCTCGCGATGGGCGATCGCGCTGAATTTGTACGGATTCATGGATCCGTTCGCTTGCGCTCCTCGTTCCAGGGAGCGACACGCAAGAGCAGTGCCATCCCGGGCAACGCAAGGAGCGTACACAACAGGAAGAAGTTGAACCACCCCATCTGGGCGACGATCCAGCCGGTGGTGGCGTTGATCAGGGTGCGCGGAACGGCCGACAGGCTCGTGAACAAGGCGAACTGCGTGGCCGTGAAGCGCGGGTCGGTCGTCCGCGCGATGAAGGCGACATACGCCACGGTCCCGAGCCCCACGCCCGCCGCCTCGAACGCGATCACCGCGCCCAGGGCCCACAGGCTGGGCGATCCGATCGTCGCAAGCCACGCGAAGCCCAGGATCGGCACCATCTGGGCAACGCCGAACACCCACAGCCCGCGGTTGATGCCCATCTTCACCATCCACAGGCCGCCCAGCATGCCGCCGGCGACGCTTGCCCACAGGCCTGCGTTTTTCGCCACGATGCCGATGTCGGTCTTGGTGTAGCCCATCTCGAGATAGAACGGCGTGGCGAGTGCCGTGGCCATGCTGTCGCCGAGCTTGTAGAGGAAGATGAACAGCAGGATGAGGAGCGCGTGCCGCCATCCGGAGCGCAAGATGAACTCGCGGAACGGCAGCACGACCGCGTCGGCGAGCGACTTGGGCGCCGCACCCGTCGCGGCGGGCTCGCGCACGACCAGCGTCATGACGAGGCCGGGCAAGAGGAACAGCGCGGTGATGATGAAGACGGCGCTCCACGGCATGCGGTCCGCGAGGATCAGCGCGAGCGAACCCGGGACGAGACTCGAGATCCGGTACGCGTTCACGTAGAACGAGTTGCCGAGGCCGAGCTCGGCGTCGGGGAGGATCTCGCGGCGGTAGGCGTCCATCGCGATGTCGAGGCTCGCGGAAAAGAACGCGACCACTGCCGCGAGATAGGCGATCGTCCAGATCTCGGTTTGCGGGGCGAGGAAGCCGAGCCCGGCAATCGATGCGATGAGCGCCACGTGCATCGCGAACATCCAGCCGCGCCGGCGGCCGAGCCACGGCAGCGCGTAGCGGTCGAGCAGCGGCGACCACAGGAACTTCCACGTGTACGGAAACTGCACGAGCGAGAACAGCGCGATCGCCTTGAGGTCGATGCCCTCCGTGCGCAGCCACGCGGGCAGCAGGTTCAGCAGCAGGTACAACGGAAGCCCCGAGCTGAACCCCGTCATGATGCAGATCAGCATCCGGCGGTTGAGCAGCGCCTCCCGCCACGTCTCGCGGCGTGTGTTCGATTCGGTTGCCATGGAAATTACTGCCCGGGCAGCTCGAACGGAAAGACGACCTTCCAGTCCGACTTCATGTTGAGCAATTGCCAATTCCGCGCCGGCGCGGCATCGAGTCCGGCACTGAGCCGCCCGACGTGCGTGTCGCGGTCGTAGGCGTATTCGCGCACCGCGTCGGTGTGCCAGACGAAGGCGCCGAACCGGCGGCGCTCGCCGCTTTGCGCGCTGTTGGTCGTGGTCTCGAGCATGGCGAGGTCGCCGTCGGAGTTGCCGAACGCGGCGATGGGGATGCGGCCGATCGCGTAGTCGATGCCGCTCGCCTTGCCGGGCCCGTCGTCGATCAGCATCACGCGCGGCTCGCTCCTGAGGACGGCGACGCCGTTGTTGAATTGATACGTCGCCGCGAACGACGTGCCCACGACCTGCTCCGGCGGAATGCCGTATGCCCGCTCGGCGAAGCTGCGCACGAAATCGAGCGAGCCGCCGGTCACGATGAACGTCTTGTAGCCGTTGGAGCGCATGTACGCGAGCACCTCGAGCATCGGCTGGTAGACGAGCTCGGTGTACCGGCGATCGAATCGCGGGTGTTTCCTCGCGGCGAGCCACTCGCTTGCCGCCTTGCGGTATTCGGCCGACGTGAGTCCTGCGTGCGTCATGGCCGCGATCTGGAAATATTCGCTCCCCGTGAGGCTTGCCATCGCGGCCTCGTCGCCGTCCACGACGCCCTTGTACGGCTTGTCGTTGCGCCAGGGCGGATTCGACCGTGCCATGTCGCGCAAACGCTCGAAGGTGAACAGCGCCTCGACGTACATCGGATGCTCGCACCACAGCGTGCCGTCGTTGTCGAACGTCGCGATGCGCTCGGCCTGCGGCACGAAGTCCGGGCTGCCCGGCCGCGTCGTGTCCGAAACGAGCTTGATGATCGCTGCCTTGGCCGTGCCTTCGTTCCACGAGGGCAAGGGATCGGCGACCCGCGGCGTGGTCGCGCAACCGGCGACCAGCAGCATGGCCGCGATCCACGCGAGGCACTGCGCGCGGACGTCGCGACGCATGCAAACTGACATTCGTTCTCTCCGGCGTTGGCGCGGCTATCGCCGCGGCTTGCGCGATTGTAGGAGAATCGCGCGATGAAATGCGCACGATGCGCCGGGTCCCTCGACGACGGCGTGATGGTCTGCTCGCAATGCGGCGCGGTCGTCGGCATGACCTACGGCCACGGCCCGGCCGCGTCGAAGCCGCCGGCCGCGAAGCCTGCCATGCCCATGAAGCATGCTCTGCCGATGCCCGGTGCGCCGCACGCGGGAACGACGACGCGTCTGCGGGAGCGGGTCAAGCGCATCCTGCTGTCTCCGCGCAGCGAGTGGAACGCGATCGCGGTGGAACCCGCGAGCGCGATGGACATATGGCTGGGCTACGTGATTCCGCTCGCGCTGATCGGTCCGATCGCCCTTGCGATCGCACAGGTGGCGTTCGGCACCTCGTTTCCGCTCGTTGGCGTCGTGAAGGCGGACCTCGCGACCGGCCTGGCCGCGGGCCTGCTCATGTTCGCCTTCACGCTCGTGCAGGTCGCGGTCCTCGCAGCGGTCGTGCATGCGATGGCGCCGAAGTTCGGCGCGGTGCCCGACCGGCTCGGCGCCTTGAAGGTGATCGCGTACAGCATGACGCCCGTGTGGCTCGCGGGCATTCTCTACCTCCTGCCCGTGCTCGGCTTCCTGACGCTGCTGGCGGCACTGTATGCCTTCTTACTGTGTCTTTTCGGCCTGCGCGCGGTGATGCGATGCACGCCGCAGCAGGCGTTGGGCTACGCGTTCACCGCAGTCGGCATCGCCTTCGTGCTGTGGCTGGTCACCGGCATGATCGTGACGGCGCTGATGGGCGTCGGGCCGGTCATGCTCGAATAGGGCTCGAATAGGGACGTACCCCATTACAAGGTCCGCAGCTGTTGAGGTCGCCGGCCCCGCGGCAGGCCGGCGAATCGAACGGCCTGTACGTGCGCGTCGCAAGCCGGGACCGTGAAAAGCGCCCGGTAGCGCTCGATTCGATCGGTTGCAGTGTCCGCCAAGCGCTCGTAGATCGAATGCGTTGTCACGAGACCGTCCTCCAACCCCAGCGCGTTGGACCGGAAGCTCGACCACCGGTAGTCCCCGGGCGCTGCGACCATCCCGGCGCGCAGCGGGTTTTCCTCGATGTATCGCATGCAAGTCAGGAAATGTGATTCGTCCTGGATGAATCGCGCCTTGTAGCGGCCCTCGAACCTCGAACCGGTTCGTCCGTATCGGACGTTGATCTGCTGCGCAAACACGGTCCCGCTCCAGTGCATCGCCTTGCCGAGGCTCGCTTTCGATTTCGGCGTCACCAGGAGATGCACGTGATTGGTCATCAGGACGTAGGCGTGGACTGCCACGCAGTGCATGCGCGTCGCCTTGGCCAAGCAGCTGAGAAAGCAATCGAAGTCGAAGGGGTCGGCGAAGAGCGCCGAGCGATCGTTGCCGCGCTGCATGACGTGAAGCGGCACCCCGGGCAGGTAGATGCGGGCGGAGCGCGGCATCGACGCAAGCTACCAGTGCAATGCGGCTTCGCAAACCATCCGTTCGGGGTAGCGAAGCGGATGCCGCCGCGATGGTGCCGCCGTAATGGGGTACGTCCCTATTACAGGTTGTAATGGGGTACGTCCCTATTACGCGGTGCTACTTGCGGCGGAAGCGATAGATCGCGAGCTGGCCGAGCCAGTTCGGCAGCATCGTCACCGGATGGCCCGCCGCCAGCACGACGCGATTCTCGACGACGTAGTTGCGCTCGCGGAGGAACGCATCGAAGTCCGCGACGGTGCACAAGTGGATGTTCGGCGTGTCGTACCACTGGTACGGCAGCTCGCGCGACACCGGCATGCGTCCGTTGAGGATCTGCCAGCGGTGCGTCCAGTGCCCGAAATTCGGAAACGTGACGATCACCTCGCGGCCCACGCGCAGCATCTCCTCGACGATCTCCTCCGTGTGGCGCATCGCCTGCAGCGTCTGCGAGAGGATCACGCAATCGAACGACGCGTCGTCGAAGCCCGCGAGGCCGCTCTCGAGGTCGCTTTGCAGGACGCTGATGCCATTGCGCACGCTCGCGAGCACGCCCGCGTCCGCGATCTCCACGCCGTAGCCGTTCACGTTGCGCTCGCGCATCAGGTATGCGAGCAGGCTGCCGTCGCCGCATCCGAGATCCAGCACCTGCGCGCCGGGTCGAATCCACGCTGCGATCGTCGCGTAATCCGCGCGCTGCGCCTGCCGGTGCCGCTGCTCGATCTTGGCCTTGACTTCCGCGCCGAAGCGGAACGTCGAGTAGTCGGCGTCGGAGGCCACGTTGTCGAGGTAAGCGCGCACGAGCGCGTGATACTGCGGATCGTCGAGCAGGAACGCGTCGTGACCGTGCGGCGCGTCGATCTCCGCGTAGCAGACGTCGCGTCGCCGGTCGATCAGCGCCTTCACGATCTCGCGCGACCGCGACGCCGGAAAGCGCCAGTCGGTCGCGAACGACACGACCAGGAACTTGCTCGTCGCAGGTGACAACGCAGTCGCGAGATCGCCGCCCGTTTTCTGCGCGGGATCGAAATAGTCGAGCGCCTTCGTGATGCGCAGGTAGGTGTTCGCGTCGAAGTACTCGGCGAACTTGTCGCCCTGGTAGCGCAGGTACGACTCGATCTGGAATTCCGGCGCGAACGAGTAGTGGAGACCGTCGCGAAGGGTTCGCCCGAACTTGTCTTCCATCTGCAAGTCGGACAGGTACGTGATGTGGCCGACCATGCGCGCGATGCGCAAGCCGCGGCGCGGCAGCGTGGCAAACGCAGCGAAGTGCCCATCGTGGAAGTCGGGGTCGGTCATGATCGCCTGGCGCGCGACCTCGTTGAACGCGATGTTCTGCGCCGACAGGTTGGGGGCGGCCGCGATGACGAGCGCATGCCTGACCCGTTGCGGATAGCGGATGGCCCACGCGAGCGCCTGCATGCCCCCGAGGCTTCCGCCCATCACGGCGGCGAATTGCGCGATGCCGAGCTTGTCGGCGAGACGTGCCTGCGAATCGACCCAATCTTCCACCGTCACCAGCGGGAAGTCGCTTCCCCACGTCTTGCCGGTATCGGGATTGATCGATTGCGGCCCCGTGCTGCCGAAGCAGCTGCCGAGGTTGTTCACGCCGATCACGAAGAAGCGGTTGGTGTCGACCGGCTTGCCCGGCCCGATCATGTTGTCCCACCAGCCGATGTCGTCGCGGTCGTTGGCGTAGTAGCCCGCCACGTGGTGCGAGGCGTTGAGCGCGTGGCAGACGAGGACGGCGTTGGAGGCGTCCGCGTTCAGCGTCCCATAGGTCTCGTAGGCCAGGTCGTAGCGCGAAAGCCATTGGCCGCAGGCGAGCTGCAACGGCTCGCTGAACGAGGCGACGCGCGCCTCCACCTCCCCGACCGAGTGACCGGGGTCTGGCTCGCCTGCAGGCGGTGCGCCACCCGTGGTGGCCGAGAACGATGGCATCGAGAGGCGGCGCCTGGCCGCGGGATCGCGTCAGCCAGCTTGGGCACTAGCGCGGCACAATGATGCCGCTTTAGCCGAATTTATTCGAAAACCCTGATCCACCGGGGTTTTCGGCGCCCGCAAGCTGGTTCAAATCGCGCCGGTGCGCATTTTAGCCCGGTTTGCCGGTTCCCGCTTGGGAGCGTTCCGCGCGAGGGGCGAGCGGCGCGGTTTCATGGCTCCCGGGCACTGTTTGCCACAAACCCCGCGGTATCGCCGCTTATCGGACGATCTATGACGGCGTACTATGACATCGGAATATTTGGGGTACACTGGCCTCCCGAAAAGCTGTCGCCCAAAGCCGCAGGGTACTCCGGAGATTTTCCGCATGAAGACGCCCATCCGCCTGCTCCTTTCTCTCGCCGCCGTCGCGTTCACAGCCTTAGCGAACGCGCAGAACTGCACCAACGGCAACAATCTGTACCACAAGAAATTGGGCGGCATCGACGTGAGCTGCTCGCAGAGCAGTTGCCACGACACCGATCCGAAGGCCGGGAAGAACAACATCCTCAACGGCGCTCAGCAGCCAAACAAGATCAACGCTGCGCTCGACGGCGGCGTCTCTGACATGTCCGGGCTGCGTTCCGCGTTAGGCCTCACCCCTACCGACGTCGACGACATCGCGCTGTACATCTGGTATCGCCAGGGCAACTCGCAATGTCCCGCCGCGACGCCGAACGTGAGCGCTTCCACCACATCGCTCGCCTTTGGCAGCGTGACGGTCGGCAGCTCGTCGGCGCCGCAGGTCGTCACGCTCACGAACACCGGGGGCGCCGCCGCCACCAGCTTCGCGGTCGGCGCCGTGCCGTCGGGCTATTCGCGCACCACCACGTGCACGGCGTCGCTGGCGGCCGGCGCAAGCTGCACGATCAGCGTCACCTTCTCGCCCACCGCCGCGCAGGCTTACGGCGGCAGCATCACGGTCACGGGAAGCGGCGGCACGAACATCTCCATCGCGGTGTCGGGCACCGGCGGGGCGACCGCCTCGCCGAACGTGAACGCATCGGCGAGCTTCCTCTCGTTCGGCAACGTCACCGTGGGGCAGACCAGCACCGCGCAGACGATCACCGTCACCAACGGCGGCACCGCGGCGGCGACCAACATGTCGTATCCCGGCGCGCCCGCGAAATTCAACAAATCGGGGACGTGCTCTTCCGCGACGCTGAACGCGGGTGCGAGCTGCACCATCGTGTTTACCTATTCGCCGACAGCGGTCGGCTCGGACAGCGCGACCTACACGTTCACCGGCGGCGGCAAGTCGTTCCCGATCGCGCTGTCGGGCGCCGGGTCGACCACCGTGCCGCCGGCCGGGCAGCTGTCGATGCCGTCCAGCGTGACGATGCCGGCAACGACCGTCGGCACCACGAGTGCGCCGCAGACCGTGACGGTCAGCAACACCGGCGGCGCCGCGGTGACGGTGAGCTCGATCGTCAGCAGCAACAGCGGCGAATTCGGCGTGAGCGGGTCGAACTGCACCTTGGTCAATGCGGGCAGCGGCTGCACGTTCAACGTGACCTTCACGCCAGCCGCGGCAGGCGCGCGCAGCGGCACGCTGACCATCACGAGCTCGGGGACGGGAAGCCCGCAATCGATCGTCGTGAGCGGCACCGGCAACGCCGCGGGCGGCGGCGGCGGTGGCGCGCCAGCGACCGCCATGGCGATCGAGTACTACCACGCGGCCTTCGATCATTACTTCGTGACGGCCATTGCAGACGAGATCACGAAGCTCGACAACGGAACGTTCGTGGGATGGGCACGCACGGGCAAGCAGTTCAAGGTCTACATCGGCGCAGGCGCAGGGCTGTCGGGCGTGTGCCGGTTCTTCTCGACGTCGTTCAATCCCAAGAGCTCGCACTTCTACACGGCAAGCGCGAGCGAGTGCACGGTGGTGAAGGCGAACACGGACTGGCTATTCGAGGACACGGTGTTCTTCGTGCCCTCACCGAACGCCGACGGGTCGTGTGCGGCGGGAAGCGTCCCCGTCTATCGCCTGTACAACAACGGGCAGGGCGCGGCGCCGAACCATCGATTCACCGTCGAGATGGCGGTGCGCAACGACATGATCCAGAACAAGCAGTGGATTCCCGAAGGGCTCGGCATCGGCGTCACGATGTGCGCGCCGCAGTGACGGGGTAACGGATCAGCGCGTCGCGGGCAGGACCGTTCCGTCCGCCGCGACGCCGAGCCACGCGACACCCTGCGCGTCGAGGAACGACGGCGCGTCCGCTTCGCGCAGCATGGCGATGGTCGCGCAACTGCCGGCGACCACGCACAGCGGCGCCACGACGCTCACCGATTGCCACCACGTGACGGGCATGCCCGTTCGCGGATCCAGGATGTGGCAATAGCGCTTGCCGTCGAGATCGAAGTACCGCTCGTAGTCGCCGCTCGTCGCAAGCGCGCCGTCGACGAGATCGAACCCGGCGAGCGCCACGTCCTGCGCACGCGGGTGGCGAATGCCCACGCGCCAGGGCGTGCCGTCCACCTGCGGGCCGAGGGCGCGAACGTCGCCGCCCAGGTTGACGAAGCCGTGGCGCAGCCCGTGCCCGATCAGGATCGTCGCAACACGGTCGGCCGCGTACTCCTTGCCGATCCCGCCGAAGTCGATCTCCATGCCGGCGCGCGGAAGCCGCACGCAGCGTTCATCCCATTCAACATCGTGCCAGCCGATGAGCTCGAGCAGCGGCGCGAGCTCGGCATGCGAAGGCACGTGCGGAGGCTCGCGACGGAAATTCCATGCGCGGCGAAGGACGCCGGACGTGATGTCGAAGAGGCCGTCGCTTTGCGCGTGGCACTGGTCGGCGTAACGCAGCAGTGCGTGCGTCTCGTCGTCGACGGCGACCGCCTGCTTGCCGGCGGCGGCGTTGATGCGCGACAGGATGCTGTCGTCGCGATAGCGCGAATACTTGGCCTCGATGCGCGCGACGTCGGCGATCGCGTCGTCTGCGGCGCGGCGCGCGCTGTCCGCGTCGGCGCCGGCGATGTGGATCTCGTGCTCGCCCGCCATGGCGCGGAAGCGAAAGCTGTGACAATTTGAAATAGGGTCCGTCCCTATTACAAGGCGCGTCCCTATTCCAAGGTCTGGCACTTTCTCGTCGACGCTAGAAGTTCTTGGTCAGGTTCACCTGGAACCAGCGCGCGGCGAAGATCTGGATGCCGGGGCTGCCGGTGCCGAAGATCTGCCAGTCCGGATCCTGACGATAGTAGTCGGCGCGAAGCGAGACGTTCCATCCGTCCCACAGCGGCGCCGCGACGGTCACGCCTGCGGTGATCGCGCCGAACGACGCGAGGCGCGTGTCCGCGCTGTAGTTGTCGCCGTCGACGTATCCCGACGGAAACGGCGGGTTCTTGTAGAAATTCGCGGCGGTCTGCGTGTAGAAGCGCAGCGCGGGCGTCACGGAGATGCCGTACCACGGCAATCCCTGCGCCCACGCGACGTCGACGGCGTTGGACGTGCTGCCGAACGAATCGAGGAGCAGCCGATAGCCGAGCTTGAGCGTCGCGTCCGCATCCGCGAAGTAATGGTTGTAGCGCGTGAGCCAGGCCCAGGTCTGGCGGTCGCTCGGCCGCGTGTCGAGCGGCTTGTACGGGTCGGAGTAGTAGCCGTGGCCCGTGTAGTACGTGAGGTTCGACTGCACGATGTCGCTGGGCGACAGCGCCTGCGTGATGCCGACCACGAACTCGACGGAGTTGCGCGTCGAGTTGGGCGCGACGCCGTTGGTCGCGTTGATGCGGTCGTTGGTGCCGGCGACGCCGAGGAGCCACGTGCGGTTGCGATCCTCGCTGAAGTACTGGACGTTGAGCGAGCGCGCCGCGCGACAGGAAGTCCTGCTCCGACGACACGAACGCGCCGACGCTCACCGCCTGGTTGCCGACGTACTTCGTCACCTTGATGTCGCCCGCGGTTCGGTAATCGCCGATCGACGCGCCGGACAGCACGTTGAAGTACAGCGGCGACGCGCCCGACATCGAGTCGTAGACCATGCCGCCTTCGACCACCCACGTATCGCCGATCGGCATCAGCGCATAGAACGCAGGCGCGTCGACCTTCATGCGGTTGCGGCCGGGCTGCCAGTCGCGGTAGCTCAGGTATTGCGCCTCGAAGATGCCCTTGTCGGGCGCCGACTGAGCATTCGCGTCGGTGGGCACGACACCCGGCAACGCGAGCGCGGCAAGCAGAGAAGGCGCCCCCGCGCTCCTCGCGGGGGCGTTCCACGCCGGCGGTCATCAGTTACAGCCACAGCCGCCCCCGCCGACGCCATAGCCGCCGGTCGCGGCTTCCTTGCTGGTGTAGATGTGCTGCTGCGTGCGCGTGTCGAGGCGGTCGTAGTCGAACTGCATGTCCGGCCGCGCGAGGTTGCCCTTCTCCCACGGCTTGGGCGGTTCCATGCTCGCGCAGGAGGCGAGCGCGACGCACGTCAGCGCAATGAGGAGGCGCATCGCGATCAGTTCTTGCCGACGAGCGCAGCGATGCGCTGCTCGAGCTCGGCCTTGTGCTCGTCGAGGAATCCTCGCTCGACGTACACGACGTTGCCCTTGCCGTCGATGAGGTACGAGCTCGGCATGCCCTTCACCGCATACGCCGCGGGCGTCGTGCCGGCCTCGTCGAACACGACCGTGAAGTCGGCGGGATTCTGCACGAGGAATTTGTCGGCGTCGCTGCGCTTCTTGTCGACGTTGACGCCGACGATCGTGAATCCCTTGCGCGCCGTACTTCTGCTGCATCTCGTTCATCCACGGAAACGAGCGGCGGCACGGGCCGCACCACGATGCCCAGAAGTCGACGTAGACGACCTTGCCGCGAAGCTTGTCGAGGGCGACGGGATCGCCCTTGGCGGCAGGCAGGGTGAACGCAGGCGCCGCCTGGCCGACGTCGGTCGCCGCCGCGGGGACCGCGGGCAACAGAAGGGCAGCGGCGGCGGCAAACGCCGCGATCGGGAGCACTTTCATGACATTGGCATTATGCATGAAGTCGGGGGCGAGGAACATCCAAGCAAAACAGATGCCCCGGCGATTCCATTCCCGACCTGACGGTGCCAACCCCCTGTAATGGGGTACGTCCCTATTACAAGGGGTTCGACCTAGAGGTGCCAACCCCTGTAATGGGGTACGTCCCTATTACAGGGCGTTCAGCTTGTCGACGAACTGGGCGATGCGATCCGCGCTGTCGGCGCGCCGGATGCGGTCGATCAGCGGCTTCATCGGGGCAACTTCGGACGTCAGCACGCGCTGCTTCACGCTCAGCAGGTGCGCGGGATGCATCGAGAAGTTGCGCAGGCCGAGCCCGAGCAGGAGCCTCGTCAGGTCCACCTCGCCCGCCATCTCGCCGCAGACCGCGATGGGCTTGCCCGCCTTGTTGGCCGACGCGATGGCCTGGGCGAGGAGCCGGACCACGGCCGGATGCAGCGGGTTGTACAGATGCGCCACCGCCTCGTCCGCGCGGTCGACCGCGAGCGTGTACTGGATGAGGTCGTTGGTGCCGATCGACAGGAAGTCGAGCTGCGTGAGGAACGCGTCCATCGCGATGACCGCGGCAGGCACCTCGATCATGCCGCCGACCTCGATCGCGGCGTCGAACGGCACGTCCTGGTCCTTGAGGCTTTCCTTGGCCTGCGCGAGCGCCACCAGCGTCTGCTCGATCTCGGACGACGAGGCGAGCATCGGCACCAGGATGCGCACGTTGCCGTAGTGCGACGCGCGCAGGATGGCGCGCAGCTGCGTGAGGAACATGCGCGGCTCGGCGAGGCAGAACCGCACCGCGCGCAGGCCGAGCGCCGGGTTGGGCGCCACGCGCGCGAGCCCGTCGAGCCCGGCGATCTGCTTGTCGGCGCCGAGGTCGAAGGTGCGGATCGTGACCGGCTGGCCGTCCATGCCCTCGGCCACCGCGCGATACGCTTCGAACTGCTCGTCCTCCGACGGCAGGCCTTCGCGGTTGAGGAACAGGAATTCGGAGCGGAAGAGGCCGACGCCGGTCGCGCCGTTCTCGACGCGTCTGCGCGAGATCCTCGGGCAGCTCGATGTTGGCGAAGAGCTCGACGCGCACGCCGTCGATGGTGTCGGCCGGCTTGGTGCGCAGCCGCTTGAGCTTCTGCCGCGAAAGCTCGATCTCGGTCTGCTTCAGCCGGTATTCGGCGAGCACCGCGCGGTCGGGATTGATGATCACCACACCCGAGTCGCCGTCGACGATCAGGAGCTCGCTGTCGCGGATGAGCGCGCGCGCGTTGTGCGTGGCGACGACGGCGGGGACGTTGAGGCTGCGCGCGACGATGGCGGTGTGCGACGTCACGCCGCCGACGTCCGTGAGGAACGCGCCGTAATGGTGGGACTTGAACTGGATCACGTCCGCAGGCGACAGGTCGTGCGCGACCAGGATCGTCTGCTCCTCGGCGACCGGCGACGGCAGCGACCCCGGCTTGCCCATCAGCCGCTTGAGGATGCGCTCGCACACCTGCACGATGTCCGCCTTGCGCTCGCGCAGGTACGCGTCCTCGATCTGGTCGAACTGCTCGACCAGCACGCCCATCTGCTGGGTCAGCGCCCACTCGGCGTTGCAGCGCTGCTCGAGGATGATCTTCTTCGGCGTCTCGGACAGCGTCGGATCGGTGAGGATCATCCAGTGCACGTCGAGGAACGCGCCGAATTCGCCGGGCACGTCGCCGCTGGTCATCGCGAGGTGCAGGCCCTCGAGCTCCTTCTGCACTTCCTTCACCGCATTGGTGAAGCGGGCGATCTCGGCTTCGACCTTGGAAGCGGGGATGACGTAGTGCGCGACCTCGAGCGTCGCGTGCGAGACGAGCTGCGCGCGCCCGATGGCGATGCCGCCCGACACTCCCACACCGTTGAGCGCGAAGCTGACCATTCAGTTTCGCGCGCGCGCCACTACGACCGCTCGCCGAATCCGTCGTGGAACAAGCGCGGCGATCGCGCGCATGGCCTCGGCCTCGTCCGGGCCGTCGATCTCGATGCGCACCGTGGCGCCAACGGACGCGGTGAGCAGCATCACGGCCACGATGTTGCGTGCGCTCGCGCGCTTGCCCTTGACCGACAGCGACACCGTCGAGCGGAACTTCGACGCAATGCCGACGATGCGTGCACATGCGCGCGCATGCAAGCCCAGGGGATTGACGATCGACACGATTCTTGTCTGCATGGACCACCGCCAGCCAGTAATTACACGAGGTAGCGTCGCACGGATGATGCCCGTGGGGCGCGCTACCGTGTTGGTCGTCCATTCTGCGCGATGGTTCCGCAATTGTCTGCACGCCATCGTTCATTACGTTATGCCTGTGATACCACGGCAGCGACGCCGATGGTGCCCGAGTCGCGTGACGCGACAATGACGCTGCGCCGCGTTACTGGCCTTCGCCGAAGCATTCGCCGATCAGCGAGACGATCGCATCCATGGCGTCGGTCTCGTCCGGGCCCTCGGTCTCGATCACCACTTTCGCGCCCTTGCCCGCCGCCAGCATCATGACGCCCATGATGCTCTTCGCGTTGACCTTGCGGCCGTTGCGCGACATCTGCACGTCGCTCTGGTAGCGCGCCGCGAGCTGCGTGAGCTTCGCGGAAGCGCGCGCATGCAACCCCAGCTTGTTGACGATCTCAACCTCGCGCTGAAGCATAGACAGGGTCGAGCTCGATGCGCAGCACGCCGTCGCGGCCGCCGGACACGGCCTTCGTGATCATCGTGTCCATTCCCTTCGCACGATACGTGAACGCGCGCACCAGCATCGGCAGGTTCACGCCGGCGATGAGCTCGACGCGACCCGGCACCTGCAGCTTGCCCGCGAGATTGCACGGCGTCGCGCCGTAGATGTCGGAGAAGATGAGCACGCCGTCGCCGATGTCGAGCCTGTCGACGATCGCACGTGCGCCCGGCAGCAGGTCGAACGGGTCGTCGGTGGCCTTCACCGAAAGCGTGTCGAGCTGCGGGGGTGTGGCACCGAGCACATGCGTGACGGCCTTGACCAGGCTGTCGGGCAGCGTGTCGTGCGCGATGATGAGGACGCCGATCATTTCCGGTTCCGAAAAGCCATGGTAGCACGCGTCGTGCCAGCAGCTAGGTCACAAGCCGCGCGCGATACGCGGCGCGGCGCGCAAGGCTTGCGGGCGGCCACAGCGTCGCAATGTCGTAGAACTCCTCGAACGCGGGCGCGCCTCCTTCGAGGTTCACCCAGGGCTGCTTCGACATCGTGAAGATGTGCACGTCCGGCGGCAGGCGGTCCGGCTCGTCGAGCGTGCCGACCCGCACGAAGCGCACGACGTCGCCGCCACCGGAGTAGTTGCTCCACACCGCGACGCGGCATTGCGGGCAGCGCGCGATCTTCTGTCCGCGGCCGCTCTGCGATGGCGTAATCACGACGTCGACGTCGCCCGCGAGGAGTTGAACCCGCTCCGCCTCGATCATGGCGTTCAGCACGAACGCGGAGCCCGTCTCGCGCTGGCACCACCGGCAATGGCAGCAGTGCACGAACAGCGGCCCCGACGTCATGCGGTAGCGCACGTGCCGGCACGTGCATCCGCCTTCGAAAGTCTCGTCAGTAATTGACATTGAGCTGCGCTCCGAATCCGCTCCAGGCGCGCGCGCTGGCGCCCTGGCTCGCGTAGAGATCCTTGTAGCCCGCGCCCGGAACGGCATACGCGGCGAACACGTTCACGTTGACCTGCTTGCTCGCGGTATAGGTCCAGATGACGTCGACCTCGTTCGCCAGCGCCCGGGCCGGGACGCCGCCGCCGCTCGTCACCGGCTGGTTCGGATCGGGAACGGCAAGCGGCGCGTTCGTCTCGACGGCGCGAAACGCGAGCGCGACGACCTGCACGAGATTGCGCTCGACCGGCGTCAGCGTGATCGACGCTGCCACGCTCGCGAGGTTCGTGTTGTTGAAGATCGTGCTGGCGAGCTTGCCCTGGTACCAGTCGGGATTGCCGCCGCCGTAGTACAGCGAGTCGAAGCCTTCCCACTTGGACGTGCCGGGCTTGTCGCCGGAGAACCACGCGTAGCGCAGCATCGCGAGCGGCTGGAACAAAGCGTCCTTGGCGTTGTAGTTGAGCGCCGCGTACCATCCGCGCGCGGCGACGCCGCTCTTGCGTTGCCACGCATACTCGCCTTGCAGCCACGCGTTGGGCGCGTTCGCCACCGGGTGCCAGCGCATTCGCACGTCGTACACGTTGAGGCCGTCGCGCGTGGCGATCGACGAGTCGGGAACGTACATGTAGAGCGCGGCGCCGCGCAACGGCCCGTCCCTGTCCCACGCGAACTCGACACCCGAGATGCGCGTGCCGGTATCCGCGGACGTAGCATCGTTGGGCTTGAGCCAGAACGCCTGTGCGGACACGTCGCCGATCGTCGCCTTGGCGATGGCCGCGTTCGCCCACGCCGTGCGCGGACCGAGGAAGTTCGCGCCGCGTTGGGCGCCGTTGCTCGCACCCGCTGCGAGGAGGAAGCTTTGTCCAAGCACGAGGTTCTGTTGCCCGTACGAAACATCGAGCAGGAGCCCGCGCGCCTTGTCCTCCCAGCGCGCGCCTGCATACAGCTGCTCGAGGTCGCCGTGCCATGTGTTGCCGACACCGTCATAGTCCGTGCCCTGCGTCGCGGTTTCCATGTAGGCGATGCCGCCGTAGACGGAGGTCGTTGGCGACAGGCGCCATTGCGCGGTGATCCCGGGCTCGAGGAACAGCTCGCCCCAGCCGGGGTTGTCGCGGAAGGATGGCGATACCTGCGACGGCGCGGGTGCGAACTGGTTGTTGCGGAACGCGAACGCGCCGAGTGTCGCCGCGAGGCTCCCGTTGAACGTCAGCCGGTCGTTGCGATACAGGAGCGGCCACGCGGCCGGACCCGCGCCCTGCAGCACGCCGGAAGGGCCGGTCCGCGTGTCGTCCGGCCGCAACGTCGCGCGAGGGGGTGCCACGAAGATGCGCGGCGCAAAGTCCTCGAACACCGGATGCGATGTCGCCTCGTCGTAGACATCGGCGACCTCGACGGGGACAGGATCCTGTTGTGCGGACGCGTCACCGCCCGCCGCGCAGGCGATTGCAACGAGCGCGCGCCGCACGCCCGCCGCCTTCATCTCACGCGCCGGCAGCGGCCAGGAGCGCCTGCGTGTACTTTTCCCGCGGCGCCGCGAACAGCGCCTCCGCTTCGCCCTGCTCGACGATCGCGCCGTCCTTCATCACCAGCACGCGATGCGACATCGCGCGCACCACCGCGAGATCGTGGCTGATGAAGACGTAGCTCATGCCGTAGTGCTTCTGCAGGTCGGTCAGGATCGCAAGCACCTGCTGCTGCACCGACACGTCGAGCGCGGACGTCGGCTCGTCCAGCACTAGGATCTCCGGCCGCAGGACCACGGCCCGCGCGATTGCGATGCGCTGTCGCTGCCCGCCGGAAAACTCGTGCGGGTAGCGCGTGAGGACGTCGGTGACGCCGCCCTTCTCGGAAAGCCCCACCTCCGCCAGCATGTCGACGATGCGCTCACGTCGTTGCTCGCGCGTGAGGTCCGGCATGTGCAGCGCCAGGCCTTCGCCGACGATCTGCTCGATGGTCATGCGCGGGCTGAGCGAGGCGAACGGGTCCTGGAACACGACCTGCATCTGGCGGCGCATCGCGCGCAACGTGGCGCGGCTCGCGTCGTCGATGCGCTTGCCTTCGACGGTGATCTCGCCCGAAGCGATCGGCTGCAGCGCCAGCAGCGCCATGCCGAGCGTCGTCTTGCCGGATCCCGACTCACCGACGATGCCGAGCGTCTCGCCGCGGCGCAGCGAGAGCGTGGCGTTTCGAACGGCGCGGAACGTCTCCTTCGCGAACCACCCCTTGCTCGAGTGGAAGTCGACGTTGACGCCGGTGGCGGCGGCGAGCACCGGCGCGTCGGCGGCGACCGGCTGCACGATGCGCTGCGGACGGCTGTTGATGAGCTTGATGGTGTACGGATCGCGCGGGTGCGCGAACACGTCGCTCGTGTAGCCCTGCTCGACGAGGCGTCCGCGCTCCATCACGCCGACGCGATGCGTGAACCGGCGCACGAGGTTCAAATCGTGCGTGATGAACAGGATGGCCATGCCGAACTCGCGCTGCAGGTCGTCGAGGAGCGCCAGGATCTGCACCTGGATCGTCACGTCGAGCGCGGTCGTCGGCTCGTCGGCGATGAGGAGCTTGGGACGGCACGCGAGCGCCATCGCGATCATCGCCCGCTGCCGCTGGCCGCCCGAGAGCTGGTGGGGATAGGCATCCACGCGCTTGCCCGGATCGGGGATGCCGGTGCGATGCAGGAGATCGACGGAGCGCGCGCGCGCCGCGTCCTTCGCAAGTCCCTCGTGGACCTCGAGCACCTCGCCGATCTGGTTGCCGATCGTGTAGAGCGGGTTGAGCGCGGTCATCGGCTCCTGGAAGATCATCGCGATGTCGCGTCCGCGAATGCCGCGCATCTGGCGCTCGCTCTTGGCGAGGAGATCGGAGCCCTCGAAGCGGATGGCGCCTTCGTACGTTGCCGACTCGATCAGCCGCAGCACCGACAGGGCGGTGACGGACTTGCCCGAGCCCGACTCGCCGACCAGCGCGAATTTCTCGCCCGCGTCGACGGCGAACGAAACCTGGTCGACGACGCGCGACGGGCCGAAGTTGACGCACAGCTTGTCGATCTCGAGGAGCGGCACTATGCGTTTCCGTTCATGACTTGCGCGTGTCGAACGCGTCGCGCAGCGCGTCGCCGATGAACGTCAGCAACAGCAGCGTGAGCACGAGCAACAGGAACGTCGGCACCGAGATCCACCAGGCGTCGAGGTTGTCCTTGCCCTGGCGAAGGAGATCGCCGAGCGACGCGACGTTCGTCACGCCGAGACCGAGGAAGTCGATCGCCGCCAGGAACAGGATCGCGGCGCTCATGCGAAACGGCAGGAACGTGATCACCGGCGTCATGGAGTTGGGCAGGAGGTGGCGCCAGATCATCTGGATGTTCGACAGGCCCATCGCGCGCGCCGCCTTCACGAACTCGAGGTTGCGGTTGCGCAGGAACTCCGCGCGCACGTAGTCGGACAGGTAGATCCAGCCGAAGAGCGCGAACACGCCGAGCAGGAGCAGCATCGAAGGCTCGAAGATCGACGCGATGATGATGAGGACGTAGAGCTCGGGAATCGCGTTCCAGATCTCGATCACTCGTTGGGTGCCGAGGTCCACCCATCCGCCGAAGTAGCCCTGCAGCGCGCCCATCAGGACGCCGATCACCACCGCGATGGCGGTCAGCGCAAGGCCGAACCACACGCTGACGCGAAAGCCGTACAGCAGGCGCGCGATCATGTCGCGGCCCGCCTCGTCGGTGCCGAGCCAGTTCTCGCGGTTGGGCGGCGCCGGCGCCGGCACCTTGTCGAAATAGTTGACGGTGTTGCCCGCGTACTCGTTCAGCGTGAACAGCGCAAAATTGCCGGGCTTCGCGAACTGCTGGTCGATGAACGGGTCGTGCCAATCCGTGGGCGACTTGAAGTCGCCGCCGAAGCGCGTCTCGGGCGGGTTGCTGACGAACGGGACGAACCACTGGCCCTCGAATCGCGCGAGGAGCGGCCTGTCGTTGCTGAACAGCTCAGCGAACGTGCCGATCAGCAGCATCACGGCAAAGACGATGAGCGAGACGAAGCCGAGGCGGTTGCGACGGAAGCGGCGCCACGCACGCTGGTTGGGCGAGAGCGATGTGCTGCGCGCGGGCGCTTTCCGCCTCGTGATCTCCGCGGCTTGCGGCGTGGCGACCTCGTTCATGGAGAGGGGGCGTTCATTTGGCCGCAGCGCTGAACTGGACGCGCGGATCGACGACGACGTAGAGCATGTCGCCGATGAGCTTCACGACAAGGCCGAGCAGCGTGAAGAAGTAGAGGTTCCCCATCACCACCGGATAATCGCGGCGCACGATGGCTTCGTAGCTCAGGAGCCCGATGCCGTCGAGCGAGAACAGCGTCTCGATCAGCAGCGAGCCTGCAAAGAACGCGGCGACGAATGCCGCGGGAAATCCCGTGACCAGTGGAATGAGCGCGTTGCGGAAGACATGCTTGTAGAGCACGGTGCGCTGGCTCAAGCCCTTCGCGCGCGCCACCAGCACGTACTGCTTGCGGATCTCCTCGACGAACGTGTTCTTGGTCAGCAGCGTGACGACGGCGAAACTGCCGATCGCGTAGCAGGTGAGCGGCAGCGTGAGGTGCCAGAAATAGTCGAGGATGCGCGCCGGCCACGAGAGCGTCGCCCAGTTGTCGGACGTGAGGCCGCGCAACGGGAACCAGTCGAGGAACGTGCCGCCGGCGAACAGCACGATCAGCAGCACGCCGAGCGCGAAGCCCGGCAGCGCGAAGCCGATCAGCACGAGAAGCGTCGTCGTGGCGTCGAAGTTCGTGCCTTCGCGCACGGCCTTGGCGACGCCGAGCGGGATCGAGATGAGATACGTGAGCAGGAAAGTCCACAGGCCGAGGCTGATGGACACCGGGAGCTTCTCCTTGATGAGCTCCCAGACGCCCTTGTTGTGCATGAAGCTCCTGCCGAGATCGAAGGTCGCGAAGTCCTTCATCATCTCGAAGTAGCGCGTCAGCGGCGGCTTGTCGAAGCCGTAGAGCTTCTTGATCTCCTCGATCTGCTTCGCGTCGAGATCGCGGCGTCCGATCGCGCCCGAGCGCGCGCCTTCGCCGCCGCCGGCGCGCATCTCCGCGATGAGCTGCTCGACCGGACCGCCCGGCACGAACTGGATCAGGATGAAGGTCACCGTCAGGACCCCGATGATCGTCGGGATCATCAGGAGCAGGCGCTTGGCGATGTACTGGAGCATTTACGTTTTACGAGCCGGCCTGCTGTTCACGCGCGGAGTCCTTCAGCCACCACGTGATGACGCACCAGGTCGGGAACTCGCCGGACTCGTCGGTGGTGTAGTACTTGGGCTTCACCTTGGGAATGCCGAACTTGTTCCAGTACGACGTGAGGTAGCCGGGGGAGTACAGCTGCGGCACTTGGTAGTGCTGGTGCATGACGACACGGTCGAGTGCACGCGTGGCGTCGCGCAATTCCTCGTATGTCTTCGCCTGCTCCATTGCCTTCAACGCGGCGTCGACCGCAGGATCCTTGACGCCGCGAAGGTTGCCTGAGCCTTCCACCTCCGCCTTCTTGCTGCTGAAGAGCTCCGCATAGTCCTGTGCCGACGGAATGGAGAAGTCCGGCGTGCGAATGGTGACGAGATCGAAGTCGAACGCGTCCAGGCGCTTGCGATAGAGCGCGAAGTCGACCTGTCGAACCTTGAAGTTGATGCCGACCTTGGCGAGGTTGCGCGCCCAGATCACGTTGCGGAACTGCTGGCTCCCTTGCGTCTCGAGATACTCCATCTCGAACGGCTCGCCCTTGGCGTTGCGCAGGACGCCTTCGGCATCGACGTTCCAGCCTGCCTGCTCGAGCAGCGTGCGCGCCTTCTTCAGGTTATCGCGCAGCGCGTTCGGACCGGTGTCCGTGCGCGGCGGCACGTACGGCTCGCCGAAGACCTCGGGCGGCAGCTTGTCGCGGAACGGCGCGAGGATCGCAAGCTCGCCGGGGCTCGGCAGGCCCTTGGCCGCGAAGTCCGAGTTCGAGAAGAGGCTGTAGGCGCGCACGCGCATGTTGTACAGGTTGATCTTCTCGAAGTCGTACGTGTAGTCGAGCGCTTCGCGCACGCGCCGGTCCTGGAAGATCGGACGGCGCAAGTTCAGGAGATACGCCTGGTGGCCCTGGCCCATCTCGTGCTCGAAGGTCGTCTTGACGATGCGGCCGTCGCGCCACTTCACGCCCTGGTGTCCGCGAACGAACTGCGAGGCGACGAACTCCTGGATCAAGTCGAACTCGCCCGCCTTGAACGCTTCCATGCTGACCGCGCGGTCCTTGTAGAGGCGATACACGACGCGATCGAAGTTGAACATGCCCTTGCGCACGCCGAGGTCGTCCGCCCAATAGCCCTTCTGGCGCTTGAGCGTGATGCCGCGTCCCGAGTCGGTCGCTTCGATGACGTAGGGGCCGGTGGTGATTGGGTATTCGTCGATGACCTGGTCGAAGGGCTTGGGCTTGCCGTCGGGACCCGCGCCCCACTTGCGCGAGAAGATTGCGGTTGTGGCCACGGTGAACACGGTGTCGTCGGTGCGGTCCTTGAGGTCGACTCGAACCGTCCGTTCGTCGACGACCGTGACCTTGTCGACGCCGTCGAGCGCCGCCCGCACCGCGGGCGCCGCCCCCTTGCTCATCAGCATGTCGAACGTATGCTTCACATCCGCCGCGACCACCGGGTCCCCGTTGTTGAAGCGGGCCTTCTGATTGATGCGGAACGTAATCGACGAGCGATCGGGGGCGACCAGCATTTCCTCGGCGACCAGGCCGTAGACCGTGGCCGGCTCGTCGCCCGAGCGAAAAGCGAGCGGCTCGAACATGTGGATCACGATGCCAGTGGGCGGGCTGCCCTTCAGCGTGTACGGGTTGAACTTGTCGAAGCTCGTGCGCCGGTCGGGATTGCCGAGGTAGATCGTGCCGCCCTTGGGCGCATCCGGATTCACCCAGTCGAAGTTCTTGAAGCCCTTCGGGTATTTCGGCGTGCCGCCGAAGGCGACGTAGGCGTGCGACCACTGGCCGAGCGAGGTGCCGGCGTCGTTGACGGTGTCGACGGGCTTTGCTCCGGCAGCGGGGCCGCGCCGAAGGCCGGCGGGCACAGCAGCGCCAGGGCCGTCAGAAGGATGGGGAAGGCGCGGGTCATGTTCGCCTCGAAAGCTCTGATTTGGGACGTACCACCGTATAGCCCGCCGCACTTAAGCCAGCATTAAAGTGCCGGCATTGTAATAGGGTACGTCCCTATTTCGGGGCGCTATTCTCCCACGGCGCGCTCGAGCGCCTCCGCGAACATGCCGGGCACGTCGAAGCCGGTCTGCTGGGCGATCTCGACGAAGCAGGTGGGGGAGGTCACGTTGACTTCCGTGAGGCAGGGCCCGATCACGTCGAGGCCGACGACCATGAGGCCTTCGTTCCACAGCGCGGGCGCAAGCGCCTCGGCGATTTCCCGGTCGCGGTCGCTGAGCGGGCGCGCTTCCCCGCGACCGCCCGCAGCCAGGTTGCCGCGCGTCTCGCCCGCCTTGGGAATGCGCGCGAGGCAGAACGGGACCACCTGCCCGGCAATCAGCAGCACGCGCTTGTCGCCGTCGACGATCTCGGGAAGATAGCGCTGGACCATGACCATGCGGCGACCGTGCTGTGACACCGTCTCGACGATCACGTTGCGGTTCGGATCGCTCTCGCGCACGCGGAACACGGAGGCGCCGCCCATGCCGTCGAGCGGCTTGACCACCACGTCTTCCTGGTCGTCGATGAATTGCCCGACGAGATCCATGTCGCGCGTGACGAGCGTGGGCGCGATGAACTCGCGGAATTTCGCGATCGCGAGCTTCTCGTTGTGATCGCGGATGGCGCGCGGCCGATTGTAGACGCGCGCACCTTCGCGCTCGGCGCATTCGAGGAGGTACGTCGAGTAGACGTACTCCATGTCGAACGGCGGGTCCTTGCGCATGATCACCGCGCTGAAGTCCTTGAGCTCGCGCAAGGTGCCGGCGCCGGCGCGATACCAATCGTCGTCGTCGTCGCGAACCTCGATCGGCCTTGCGCGCCCGCACGTGCGCCCCGAGTCCCACAACAGGTCGCGCTGCTCCATCGCGAAGAGCCGATGACCGCGCTTGGCCAGCGCGCGCATCATCGCGACGCTCGAATCCTTGTAGGCATGGAGCTCGGGCAGCGGATCGAGGATGAAGGCGACGTCCATCTCAGGAATCAGGAATCAGGCATAGGAATCAGGTGACAGCAACGGCAACGACCCACCCCGCCAGTCGGAACGGGTCGGGGGTCGCCATCCTACCGCATGCTACTTCCGCAGCAGCGCCTCGATGCCGCGGATGTCGTCGGCCGCTGCATCCGCCGCCGTCGACTCGATGCGCCGGTAGCGCTCGACCACTTCCCGGCCCAGCGGTGTCAGCGTCGCGCCGCCGCCGCGCGGTCCGCCGGCGCCCGCGGCGACGACGGGTGCGCGAAAGCTGCGGTTCATCGTGTCCACCAGCAGCCATGCGCGCCGGTAGGACATGTCGAGCGCCTTGGCCGCATTGGTGATCGATCCCGCATTCGCGATCGCTTCGAGCAACGCGATCTTGCCCGGGCCGATCGCGATGTCGTCGCCCCGCGTGACGCGAAGGCGGAACTTGAATTCAGCCTTCACCACGTGGCGTTTGCGCGAGCGCGCCTGGATAAAGCTCGGCCAGGACCACGAGCATCAGGTCGCTCATGTACCCGGTCATGGAGGTGGCGAGCGCTTGGGCGTCGCAATCCGGCGTGCGCATCGCGAGCATGCCGTCGAACTCGACGCGGCGCTCGGCCATCGCCGCGTCGATGACGCCGCGCCACATCGCGGGCGCTTCGCTCTCGACGAAGGCGCCGCGGCCGCGGCCGTAATGCGCGACCGCGAGGTAGCGCAGCATCGCGTTCTTGACCAGCCGTTCGATGAACGCGTCGTCGAAGCGGATGGTCTCGTCCGTCTGGCCGCGGGCGACGTTGAATGCGCGCGCGATGCCGGCGCCGCCCAGCGCGCCCAACACTGCGCCCGTCAGCATGCCGGCGCCGAACGTGAGCCCGCCCGCCGCGAGGTCGGCCGCGAGCCCCGTCATCGCGCCGGACAGCACGCCGCCCATGGCTGCGGCCTTGCCTTCGTCGACCGGCCCTTCGCGCGCGATGTCGTTCCCGAGCAGCGTCTCGACGTCGGCCGCCGCGCGACCGTCGAGGCCGTGCGCGGCAATGAGCGCATCCATCGCCTCGCGCATGCGCGCGCTGGCGTCGTTGGCAAGCGCCTGCGCCGCGCTGGTTTCGGTGGCCTTGGCGGGATCGTCGCCCAGCCCGAGCGCCGTGCCGATCTTGCGCAGCATCGCCGTGCGCGGCACCGCGACGCGCGCGCATGCAACAGCGGCGACCGCGTGTGCGAGCGTGGCCATCGACGTCTCGAATTGCGCATGCCGCTTCGACTGCCACGACGCGGCCAGCCGGTCGAACTCGGGCTTCTTCTCGACGGGCACCGCGTCCCCGATGTGGTCGAAGAGCACGAGCTCCTGCACCCAGCAACGCGCGAATGCATCGAACGCGACCACGCCGCGCACCTGGCCGTAGGCGACGAGCGCGCGGCGCCAGCGGGCGACGTCGTCGTCCGCTTGAGAGGGTCCGGTCTGGTTCAGCAAGACGAGCACGGGCTTTTTCGTCCACGCGAGGATGCCGAGCTCGGGTCCGAGATAGCCCGCATCTGCCGGATCTTCCGCGGCGCTGACGAGATACAGCACGACGTCGGCTTCGTCGCGCACGTTGCGCACGGCGCGCTGCGTGAGGAAGAACGCACGATCGCGGAAGCGGTCCCAGATCTGGGTGAGGAACCAGCCGATGGGGTTGCCCTGCAAGGCGAGCCGCTTGGCAAGGCGCGCGCTGTCGCCGAACCCGGGCGTATCCCACAGGACCAGTGCGTCGCCGTCCGCCATCAGCGGCGACGGGCCGCCCCGAGCCGATGATTGCGCCCCCTCGGGGGGCAGCGAGCCACGCCCTTGCTGTTGTGGCGAGCGTGGGGGTCCAGCAATCTCGATGAGCGCATATGCGCTCGCCTCCGTGGTCACGTGCGGGGCATCCCGCACTTCGCCGACGTCGCGCCCGAGCAGCGTGCGCGCGAGCGTGGTCTTGCCGGCGTTGGTGTGCGACACGAGCGAGAGCGTGATCACGACAGGTCCGCGAACGTCGTTTCGATGGCCTCGAGATCCGGATTCGCAAGATCGACGAACGCGATCGCGTGCCCCGACTGCGACGCCATCTCGCGCCACAACGCGCGTCGCGACTCCATGCGCGCCGCATCGCCTCCTGCGCGGCCGACGAGCGCCGCCTCGTCGACCATCACGACCACCGGACGCCCGCTTTGCGCGAGGCGCGCCAAAAAACGGCCGTGCGCCTCCGGCTCCGGTGTCGACGTCGCGTTGAATACCGCGACCACGATCTCGCCTCCCGGCACGCGGGCTTCGTCTTCCTCGCCATAGGCGACCGGCGCGGCGATCGCGAGCTTCGCGTGGCCGCCCATCGCGCGGTCGAGCAGCGCCTGCAGCGATGCCTGGGCCTCGCTTGCCAACGTGAAGCTGTACGGCACGATATCCACGGCGGCGGCACTCGAGCGAAAGCCCCGCAGCAGCCGCGCGAAGTACGCGTCGTGCAGCTCGTCCATGAGGTGCGCGCCCCGATACCGCTCGGTGGCCGCCGCAAGGAGCGCGAGGATCAGCCTCGGCGCGACGACGACGACCGCAAGTGTCGCGGCCATGAGATGCAGCCACGTGGCCGCGTTCTCGCTCGCGGGGGCGCGTATCGCCGCGACCTGCGCGACGTCCGGAACCGCGAGGCCCGTCACGTGCGCGCCGACGGCGTAGATCGCCGCGACCCACGCGCGCACGCTCGCCGGCTCGAGGAACGTGCTCTCCCACGTCGCGCGGTACTCGAGGCCCAGCCCGCGTACGTAAAGGCCCGCGATGACGCCGGCTGCAAGCGCGGCGGCCGCGAGATGGAGCACGCGTGCCGCGCGCGCCGCATACAGCGCCGACGACGCGGTGGTCCATTGCTCGACGAAGGCCACGGCAGCGGGGTCGGCCGAGCGTCCCGCGCTTCGCACCCCGCCCGCGACGTGCGTGACGAAACGCGCGATCGGCCCCGCGCCCGATTCGCCGTAGCGCACGACGAAGCGCGCGGCGAGAAGGACGTACACGATCACGTTCCAGACGACGAGCGCAGCGACCGGCGGTGCGAGGATGTTGATGCGCTCGCTGGGTCCGATCGCATCGGCCAGCGCGCCCAAGGCGAACGCACCGACCACGAGCACGCCCCCGATCCACGGCCGCCACTGCCACGCACGCGCAAGGCGCGCGACGCGATGCTTGCGGGAGGCCAGCCGCTCGAGTGCCAGCAGCGCACGCCGGCCGACGAACGCCTGCGGCTGCGCGCCCTCGCCGACGACCTCGGCGGCAGCTCGCGACGCCCACGTGCGGTCGGCGTCGGTCCAAACCGCGTGCGCGCGATCGGTCGTCTCGACCGCGCGCACCGCGGCGACCGCGATGGCGGTGCGTTCGTTCACGATGGCCTCGTCACGGCACCATCATGCATGAAGCTAGCGCTGGCAGCGCGTTGACGCGCGCTCGCTGCCGGCATTGCGCTCGACTTTTCGTGGCTCTTTCAAGCGGCGGCGCGCGGCCGCCCGAAGCCGCCGCTCTTGCTATGCCTTGGCCTTCCTCGTTGAAAAAGGCGGGAATGAAGTCTTCCCGCGTTTTTCAACGACCTTTACTGCGTGCGGGCAGCGCCTTCCGCGCGAGCACCGGCTTGTCGCCGAACTCGGGCACGCCGGGCTTGTGCTTGCCCACGAGGTCGAGCGCGGTGGCGAGCGACACCTCGAGCTGGCGGTCGCGGCCGTCCCGTGCATCCTGCGGCGCGTTGTCGACCTCGATCGTGGGATCGGTGCCGTAATTCTCGACGCCGAAGCCCACGTCCTCGAACCAGAACGAGAACTCCGGCTGCGTGGTCTGCGTGCCGTCGACCAGCGTGTGCCGCGGCCAGATGCCGACGACGCCGCCCCACGTGCGCGTGCCGACCAGCGGTCCCAGGCCCATCAGCTTGAAGTTGTGCGAGAAGATGTCGCCGTCGGACCCGGCATGCTCGTTGGTCAGCGCGACCACCGGCCCGATGACGGCCTCGTCCGGGTACGGCGACGGCTTCATGTAGCGCGACAGCGCATAGCCCCGGCGCTTGCGCGCGATCTTCTCGAGCAGCAATTGCGAGACGTGGCCGCCGCGGTTGTAGCGCAGGTCCACGATCAGGGCATCGCGGTCGCACTCGGCGCTGAAGTAGCGATGGAATTCCGCGAACCCGGCCGATTGCATGTCCGGCAAGTGGAAATAGCCGACGCGATCGTTGGATTGCGCGTGCACCCATTCGCGGTTGCGCTCGACCCATTCGCGATAGCGTGCGGGCACTTCGTCGGCGACCGTCGTGGCGACCACCGTGCGCTCGCCCTTGTCGCCCGCGATGGTGAGCTCGACCTTGGCGTTGGCCTGGTGCACGAGCAGCGCCTGCGGGGGCATGGACTTCGACACGCGCTGGCCGTTCACTGCGACGATGCGCTCGCCCGCCTTCGCTTCCACGCCGATGGCGTTGAGCGGGGAATCGGCGCCCGGCTCCCATGGATCGCCCTGCACAATGGCGACGATCTCGTAGCTCTCGCCGCCGTCGACCGGCTTGAACTGCGCGCCGAGCTGCCCGAGCGGCCAGGCAGGCGGCTTGCGGTGGTCGCCGCCCATCTCGTATGCATGCGACGTGCCGAGCTCGCCCTGCATCTCCCAGATGAGATCGGACAGCTCGCCGCGCGAGCTCACGCGCGGCAGCAGCGGCGCGTACTTTTCGTAGACCGCATTCCAGTCCACACCCGACATCGTCGGCGTCCAGAAGTGATCGCGCTGCAGGCGCCACACTTCCTGCAGGATCTGGCGCCACTCCGCGCGCGGATCGACGGCCGCGCGGATGCGGTCGAGGTCGATCCAGCCGCTCTTGCGCGACGGCGCGTCCGATTGGGTTGCCGCGTCGCGTGCGTCCACCTTGCGGTTCGCGGGAATCGCCCGCAGCCGCTTGCCGTCGCGCACGATGAGCGTGGTGTGGTCGCGCGCCAGCGAGAATCGCTCGACCTTCTCCGCGAGCGCCTCCGTCTTGAGCGTCGCAAAGTCGAAGAGCTCGAGGCGGCCGGCGGGCTCCTTGTGGCCCCCGCGGCCGTGCGCGCCGAGGATCGGCATGACCGTCCAGATCACCTTGTGATCGGCCACACCTGCGATCTGCCCGAACTTGTTCTCCGGCACCGGGAACGCGGCGACGCGGCGCGCGATGCCGTCGAGATCCACGCGCACTGCGGGCATGTCGCCGTTGGCATCGGGCTTGGGCGGCTGCGGCCAGTCGGGAATCAATCCCTTGAGCGGCGGATCGAACGGCGGCTGCGTGGCGGCCTGCAGCGCGATCACGTACGGACGCGACGCGCGCGGGAACGAAAGCTCGAACTGCACGGCGTCGTACACCGGGTCGAACGTGCGGATCGACAGGAAGTACAGGAATTTTCCGGTCGGGTCGAACGCCGGCGAGTAGTCGCGAAACTCCGGCTGCGTGACCAGCGTCGAAGTCCTGTCGGCGACGCTCCACAGCTTGATCGCGCAATGACGCGCGCCCGTCCAGAACGTGTACGCGAGCCACTTGCCGTCGGGCGACCACGCGACATCTTCCGTGCGGCCGTGATCGCTCTTGTCGATGACGGTGACCTCGCCCGACGCGACGTCGCCGACGATCACCTCGTTGCGATGGTTGCCGACGGCGACCAGCGTGCCCCTGGGTGCTGCGCGCATCGCGATGGCGCGACCGACGTCCCACGGCAGCGACTTGGTGGTGGCACGGTTCCACGTCTGCACGCGCTCGTCGCCGGTCTCGTCGCTGACCGCGACCACTGTCTCGCCGTCGGCCAGCCACTGCGGATGACGATGACGCGCGCCGTCGGGCATGCCCCACTGGTGCACCGCACCTTCCCACAATCCCATGGTGAAGAGCTTGCCGCGCACGTCGAGCGCGACGCTGTGGCCGGCGGGGTGCGCGTTGAACTCGCCGACGAACTCTCCGGTGCTCACGAACTTGCGCGCGGCCTGCGTGCGATGCGCGGGCACGTTCACGTCGACCTTGCGCGTGCTGCCGCTCGCGACGTCGTACACGAAGATGTCGGCGCCGCACTGATAGGCGACGCGCTTGCCGTCGCTCTGCGCGTGGCGCGCGTAGAAATCGTCGTGGTCCGTGTGGCGCTGCATGTCGCCGCCATCGGGACGGATCGAGTAGAGATTGCCGACGCCTTCGGCGTCCGACAGGAAGTACACGCGATCGCCGATCCACATCGGGCTCGTCACGTTGCCGGGGATCTCCGACATGCGGCGGAAACTGCCGCCGCCGTCGGCGTCGATCCACAGGTGGCCGGCCGTGCCGCCGCGATAGCGTTTCCAGCGCGCGGGGTCGGCGGTGTTGCGGCCGATCACCGTCGCCTTGCCGGGACCGTAGGCCAGGTGATTGACCTGGCCGAGCGGCAGCAGCTCCGGAAGCCCGCCGGCGACGTCGAGCGTGAATGCCCGATAGTTCCGAAAGAACGGCTGCCCGTGCGTCGTGACGAACAGGATGCGGCCCTCGGGCGTGAAGCCGCGCACCATCACGTCCGGTCCGAGCCAGGTCATGCGCCGCGCTGCGCCGCCTTGCGCAGGCATGAGGTACACCTCGGGATGCTGCTCGTCGCGGCTCACGAACGCGAGCCACTTGCCGTCCGGCGAAAGGCAGGGTGTGGCCGGTTCGCCCAGGCCGGCGGTCAGCCGGCGGGCGGTGCCGCCCTGCGCGCTGACGGACCAGAGGTCATCGTCGCAGACGAATACGATGTTGTCGCCGCGGATGGCGGGTTGCCGCAGGTAGCCTTGCTCGTTCATGTGCGCTTTCCATCATTTGTGGTGAGGGGAGCGCGGAGGGCTCTTGCTGTCCTGGTCGTCTAGGCCTCTGTCCCGCGAGATGCGAATGTTAGCGGACCTTGCGCTTGCGCGCTTCTAGCGCTAACGGACGAGTCGCCTTCGCCTCCTCGACCACCCAGTCGCGGAAGGCGGTCGCGGCCTTCGACAGCGTGCGCAGCTGCCGCCGCGGCCAGCACAGGTAGATGCCGGTCCCCGGCGCAAAGGGCCGCGGATCGACGATCACGAGCGCGCCGCGGGCGAGCTCGCGGTCGGCCAGCGGCGCCGGCGCCAGCGCGACGCCCTGTCCTTCCACCGCCGCATCGAGCGCGAGCATCGTGTGGCTGAAGAAAAGGCCCCGCGCGACGTCGACGTCGCCGACGTCGGCGGCATTGATCCAGTCGGGCCAGTAGTCCACCGACACTTCGTGCAGGAGCCGCGCACGCGACCAGTCGAGCGTGCCGTTGCGACGTCGCATCGCCCGCGCCACTTGCGGGCTCGCGACCGGATGGAAGGAGAGCTCGAACAATCGCGCGAGCTCCGTGTCGTAGTTGCCGCGGCCTTCGCGGATCGCGAGGTCGAACGGGTCGCGCGCGAAGTCCGCGAGCACGGGGCTCGCGTCGATGCGCACCTCGATCTCCGGCTCCCGCGCCGTGAACTTGTGGAGCCGCGGCATCAGCCACCGCGAGCCGAACGACTGCACGACCGTGACCTGCACGACGCGCCGCCCGGGGCGGACGCGTTCCGCTGCAAGTGCGATGGCGCGGAGGTGCCGCGCGATCTCGCCGTGCCACGTGCGTCCGGAGTCGGTGAGCGCGAGGCCGCGGCCATGACGCTGCGTGAGCGCGAGCCCGAGGTGCGCCTCCAGCACGCGCAGCTGCTGGCTTACCGCAGCGGGCGTGACCGCGAGCTCGTCGGCGGCGGCGCGCACGGAACCGAGGCGCGCGACGGCGTCGAACGCGCGCACCGCGTTTAACGGTGGCAGCCGCACGTTCGCTCTTGGATCATGTAGAAAATCTTAACATAACGCATCGAATCGATCGCTGGTGCGCGACGGCCGCGAACCGTATCTTGCTCGTACGCAGTCACGATACGGAGACAAGATCATGCCGCACCTCGATGCCCTCACCATCCGCGTGACGTTCGCCCGCAACGGGCAGTCGCGCTTCGCACGCCCGGTGGCCGCGATCACGGAACGCATCCGCCGTTGGCTCGTCGCACCGTGGTGCGCGCAGGCGGCGCCGCGCATCAAGCAGGATCTCGAGGTGCGCGCGCTGGAGGAACGCTTCGGGCGCGCCGCCGACATCGCGGAGTTCACGCGCATGGAGCGCGACTTCGAAGCGCGCGACGCGAGCGCCTGGAACTGGCGCTAGCGAAAGCGCCGCGCGGCGTCGATGCCGAGGCCGCTGACCACGCTGCCGAAGAGATCGCCGACAGCGATGCGGCTTTGCGGGAACGCGGGCAGGAACGCCTCGCGCAGCGCGCGCATGCCGCTCGAACCGCCGGTGAAGTAGACCGTCGAGATCGCGTCCGGCGCAAGTCCCGCGGCGCGCACGGTATCCGTGCCCATCGTCACGAGGCGGGCAAGAAGCCCGGCCAGCAGCGTGTGAAGGTGGTCGCGCGCGACGTCGACGGCCAATCCCGCTTCGATGTGCGAGAGGTCGATCGAAGCACGCGCCGCGTCGGACAGCGCGATCTTGGCGGACTCCGTGCGCGCGAGGAGCTCGTGCCCCATCGAGTCGTCCACGACCTTGCGCAGCCGCGCGTACATCGCATCGTCGACGAAGAACTCGCGGAGCTCGCGCAGCACCTCGCGGGTCGCCGCGCCGTACAGCAGGTTGATGCGATGCCACGTCGACAGGTCGAAGTACAGCGGGCTCGGCATCGCCAATCCCTTGGTGCTCGTGCTGCCATAGCCCAGCACCGGCATGACCCACGCGAGGTGCAGCCGCGTGTCGAAGTCCGTGCCCGCGATGTGCACGCCGTCGTTGGCGAGCACGTCGTTGGAGCGGTCGACACGCTCGCGCCGTCCGGGTCCTACACGAATCACCGTGAAGTCGGCGGTGCCGCCGCCGACGTCCACCACGAGCACCGCTTCCTCGCGCTCGATGGCGCGCTCGTAGTCGAATGCCGCGGCAATCGGCTCGAGCTGGAATTCGACGTGACGGAATCCCGCGGCGCGTGCACAGCCCGCGAGCGTCGCCTGCGCATCCCGGTCGCGTGCCGTGTCGTCGTCGACGAATCGCACGGGCCGGCCGAGGACCACCGACGACAGCGCGGCGCCGGCTTCGCGTTGCGCACGCTCGCGCAGCATCCGCAAGTACAGCGTGAGGATGTCGGTGAAGGCGAGGCTGCGATCGCCGACCGCGGTGCGCTCGTGCATCAGCCGGCTGCCGAGCAGGCTCTTGAGCGAGCGCATCAGCCGGCCCGGCGTGCCGTCCAGGTACTCGCGCATCGCTGCGCGCCCGTACATCGCGTGCTCGGAGCCTTCGGCGGGAAAGAACACCGCGCTGGGTATCGACGTGTCGTCGTCCTCGACGTGCGCGAGCGAGACAGCGCCGGCCGCGACGAGGGCGACGCCGGAATTGGAAGTGCCGAAATCGACGCCGCAGGCGGTGCGCACCCTGCGGTCAGCCACCTCGGGGTGTGCCGTGCAGTCCGGCAAGCGGCGCGCGGCGCAGGAACGACGAGTCGCGGCCGAGGATGAACTTCAGGAGGTCGTCGAGCACCGGCTCGTCGATCGACTGGCTGTGGAACTCGAGGCTCACGCGGTCGAAGCGGTCGACGTTGACGAGCGGAACGGTGACGATGCCGGTCTGGTAGTCGACGGTGAAGCCCACCTTCGCCGGAATCGCCGGCGGCACGGTGATGACGCACTTGCGCACCACGCCCGAGTGGTCCTCGACGCGCTTGCACGTGTATTGCATCCCCGCGTCGTCGAGCGCCTTTTCCGCCATCTGCACGCCGCCCGGCGCGACCTCGATCGTGAGTGGCTTCGCCGCCGCGATCTCGTAGTAGATGTTGATCTCGTCGATCACCGGGTAGCCGACGATGCGCCGCTCGTGCTGCCCGACGTAGCCGCGCCCGAAGCGCGTGTCCTCGAACACGAGGCCGTGCCCCATGTCGAAGCGGTGATCGATCGCGGGCTTGACGCCGTCGAGATACGAAAACGCCTTGTCGAGCCACGTGTACGCCTTGCGAAGGCGCGCGTTGATCTGCTCGTACCCTTCCACGTCGGAGTGATCGTGATGCGAGACGCGCGCCGCCTCGTATTGCGTGCGCAGCTCATCGAGGATCGAAGGCGACGTGCTCATGAATCACTCCGCGGCCACACGTTGGGGGGAAGAATTCTAGCGACAAACGTCGCTCCGCGCGCGCGTTTTGGTGTCAAATACGCCCCGTGCCTGTTCCTTCCTCGTATTTCCCGCGCTGGACGCTGCGCGACAAGGGCGTCGTCGGCCCCGACGAGCGCCTTCCCACCGGCCAGACGATCGCGCTCGGCGTGCAGCACGTCGTCGCGATGTTCGGTGCCACCGTGCTCGCGCCGCTCATCATGGGATTCGATCCCAACGTCGCGATCTTCTTCTCCGGCATCGGCACGCTGATCTTCTTCGCCGCGGTCGGCGGACGCGTGCCGAGCTATCTCGGTTCGTCGTTCTCGTTCATCGCGGTGGTCATCGCCGCGACGGCGTACGCGGGCAGCGGTCCCAACGCGAACATCGGCCTCGCGCTCGGCGGCATCGTGGCGGCAGGCGCGGTGTACGCGCTCATCGGCCTCGTCGTCATGAAGGTCGGCTACGCCTGGATCGAGGCGCTCATGCCGCCGGTGGTGACGGGCGCCGTGGTTGCCGTGATCGGGCTCAATCTCGCGCCGATCGCGGTGAAGGGCATCTCCGGCAGCGCCTTCGACACGTGGGTGGGCATCGCGACGATCGTCGCCGTCGGCCTCGTCGCGGTGCGCGCGCCGGGCTTGCTGCGACGCCTGCCCATTCTCGTCGGCGCCATTGCGGGCTATGTCCTGTATGCGCTTCTCGCCAACGGCATGGGCATCGGCAAGCCGATCGACTTCACCGCGGTCGCGGCGGCACCGTGGCTCGGCATGCCGCGCTTCGTCGCGCCACAATGGAGCGCGCAGGCGATCGCACTGATCGCGCCCGTCGCCATCGTGCTCGTCGCCGAGAACCTGGGCCACGTCAAGGCGGTGGCGGCGATGACCGGCGAGAGCCTCGACCGCTATCTCGGCCGCGCGTTCCTGGGCGACGGCATCGCGACGATGCTCGCGGGCGCAGGCGGCGGCACGGGCGTCACGACGTACGCCGAGAACATCGGCGTCATGGCGGTGACGAAGATCTATTCGACGCTCGTGTTCGTCGTCGCCGCGATCACCGCGATCGTGCTGGGCTTCTCGCCGAAGTTCGGCGCGCTCATCGCGACGATCCCCGGACCCGTGCTCGGCGGGCTCGCGATCGTCGTGTTCGGCCTGATCACTGCGACCGGCGCGCGCATCTGGGTCGTCAACAACGTCGACTTCGGGCGTGCGCGCAACCTCGTGACCGCCGCGGCGACGCTGACGATCGGCGCCGGCGACCTTGCGCTGCGCATCGGCGGATTCACGCTCGGCGGCATCGGCACGGCGACCTTCGGCGCGATCATCCTCTACCAGCTTTGGCGCGATGCGCCGGAAACGCCATGATGCTTCGATTTGCGCTGCTGACGTTCGTTGCCGTCGTTCTCGCGGGCTGTGCCACGCGACAAGTGAATCCGCCGATCGCCGAGGTTCATCCGGACGAGGGCTACCGCTTCCTCACACGCGACGCGAAGCGCACCGGCAACAATGCCAAGGACACGCTCGTCGTCCTCACCTTCTCCGGCGGCGGCACGCGCGCGGCGGCCTTCGCGTACGGCGTCCTCGAGGTGCTTCGCAAGACGGAGATGTCGCTCGCCAACGGCAACCGCGGCCGCCTGATCGACGGCGTCGACATCATCACCGGCGTTTCGGGCGGAAGCTTCACCGCGCTCGCCTACGGGCTCTACGGCGACAAGCTGTTCGATTCCTACGAGAAGCGGTTCCTGAAGCGCAACGTCGAGAGCGCGCTGCTGCACGGCACGCTCAATCCGATGAACTGGGCCGAGCTGTCGTCGGACAAGTGGGGCCGCTCGGAAATGGCGGCGAAGCTCTACGACGAGATCCTCTTCGACGGCGCGACGTTCGCCGACCTCGAGCGCGGCAGCGGCCCGATCATCATGGTGCAGACGACCGACATCTCGACGGGGTCGCGCTTCGCCTTCACGCAGCCGTCGTTCGACCTCATCTGCTCGGACCTGTCGCAGGTGCGCCTCGCGCGCGCCGCGGCCGCGTCGTCCGCGGTGCCGCTCGTGCTGTCGCCGATCACGCTCAACAACTACGGCGGCACGTGCGGGTTCAAGTATCCCTCGTGGCTCAGGCTCGCTGCCGATCCCGAGAACCCGGCGCGGCCTGCGGCGCGCGCCATCAAGCGGATGGAGGAGACGCTCGCCTACCAGGACAGCAAGGCAAGGCCGTACCTGCACCTGGTCGACGGCGGTCTCGCCGACAACCTCGGCATGCGCGCGGTGCTGGAGACGCTGGAGGAGATGGAGGCGGTGCGCCTCGGCGGCGGCAAGACGCCGCTCGACAACCTCAAGCGCATCGTGGTCGTGGTCGTGAATTCGCTGTCGGTGCCGAAGACGAACTGGGATCAGGTGGAACGGCCGCCCGGCAACATCGACATCCTGATCAAGGCGACGGGCGTGCCGATCGACCGTTATTCGTACGAGACGGTCGAGCTCCTGCGCGACATCATGGCGCGCTGGGAGCTCATGCGGGCGATGCGCGATTCGCCCGCGTTCGACCGAAGCAAGGATGCGCGAGTCGCCGGCCTCGTCAACGCACCGACCGCCAAGCTCTACGCGATCGACGTGTCGTTCGCCGCGCTCAAGGACCCCGCGCAGTTCGATTACCTCAATGATCTGCCGACCTCCTTCTCGCTCACCGACGAGCAGGTCGATCGCCTGCGTGCGGCGGCCGGCCAGATCCTCCTCGAGTCGCCCGACTTCCAGCGCCTGCTGAACGACGCGGGCGCGCGCGTCATCCCGTCGGCCAACTAGGCGGCCGTCTCCTTCTCGCCGCTGCGCAGGAAATTGCGCGCGTGCAGGCCGAACACGCGGAGCTTCTTCAAGGCTTCCTCGGTCGCGGTGAAACCGCGAAGCCACCGGTAGCCCACGACCAGCGCTGCGATCGCGATCACGACGACCATCGCGATCGGCACGCGCAACAGCACGGCGAACACGATCACCATGCCGCCGATGGCCAGCCGCTGCGGCGTGAGGAAGACGGCGTTCACGCCGTGCACTTCCTCCGTTTGCGCCAGCGCGCGCTGCGCTGACCCGCCGAACATTGCAAGCTTCTCGGCATGCTTGCGCAGTTCGTCGTACCCGGCGCCCGCGAGGCCCAGGCGCGCGACTCGCAGGCACGCGCCGTCGAGCGCGGTGAAGCTGTCGAGGAGCTCGCTCACCTGCTCGCGGCTCAGGTCCTCGTTGCCCGTCGGCGACAGCTCGAGGATCGCGCGCGCGATGCCCGCAAGCTCGGCGCGCGCGTCGTCGCACAATGCCGCGCGCGCCTGCTCGGATGCCGCGCGGCGGCGCACTTCGGCGGACGCGTCGTCCTGCGCAACGGGAAGGAGCGCATGGCACATGAGCACGCCTACGGGATCGGCGGAGGCGCTGCGCCACACCGTCTCGAACCACGGACAGTCGGCGGCCACCTTGGCCGCGTCGGCGGCGATCTTCCCGCGCAGCGCCTCGACGTACGCGTCGTCGTGGAGCGCGACGAGCAGCCCGCCGTTGACCAGGCGCTGCTCCGGCATCGCGATCCGGTGCGGCGACGCGTACACGAGATCGTCGAAGCTCACCGCCTTGCCGCCGCCCACGTCGCGCGGCTCGCGCCGCCAGGCTTCCTCCGCCCGGCTCGCGTCGCGCCACATCGCGGTGAACGTTTCCCAACCTTCGCGCCACCGGCGGCCCAGTGCTGCGAGCGCCTCGTGGCCCGCGCTTGCGTAGCTTGCGAGCACGTCGTCACGGACGACGGAGTCGAGCCAGTCGATGGCGGCGTCCTCACCCCCGGCCGCCTCCCGCGCCGCGGCGATCACCGAATCCTGCGTGAGCGGCCTGCCCTTCCAGATCGGTGGCAGGTCGGGCGCAGCCGCGAGCAGGAACCGCAGCAGCTTGCCGTCGTCGCCGAGGCCTCGCGTGTCCTGGATGTCCTGCAGCGCGCGCAGCAGGTTGTGGTCGTGCAGCTCGTTCTCGAGCCAGCGCGCGACGTGGCCGCGCGCGAGGTCGCGCTGCGCGTCGTCCCAGTGCCGGGCCAGCGCGAGCGCCGAGCTCGTGCGCGCGTCGTCGCTTCCGTCTTGCCGATGCGATACGGCTCGCCGCGTTGGTCGCCTCTCCGCTCCTCCGGTGCCTGCGAGCGACGGATCGCCGGCGAGCCAGCGCGCAACTTCCGGCGCCGCCGAAGCGCCGCTGCGGATCGCGCAGCAGCAGGCCGCGGCACAGGACGCGCAGCGTCGTCGTCGTACACGCCGCGCACGTCGATCGGGCGCGTGGCGAGCTGGTGATTCATCACCTGCTCGGACAGGCCGTCGAACGGATGCCGGCCGCTCGCCGCCTCGAGCACGATCATGCCGAGCGACCACCAGTCCGACTTGTCGTCGAGCACGCCGGTCAGCACTTCGGGCGCCGCGTACTTGGTGGTGCGCGCGGCGCTGGTGAAGTGCTGCGTCGCGTCGGACAGCGACGCGATGCCGAAGTCGGTGAGCGCGAGCGCAGCGGCCGTGCGCTGCGCACGAGCACGTTCTCCGGCTTGAGGTCGCGATGCAGGATGCGGTGCGCGTGGATGCCGCCGAGCGCGTCCGCGATCTCGCGCACGATGCGCGCGGATGTCGTCCTTCGGCAGCGGACCGCCCGCCATGAGCGCCTCGAGCGTGCCGCCGGGAACGTACTCGAGGATCTCGTAGGCGGCGCCGTCGGACACGCCGTGGCGAGCACGCGCACGACCGTCGTCGCCGACCGCTTGCGCGAGGATCGTCGAGGAGGCGGAAGTCGGGCCGGATGCCCTTGCGATAGAGCTTGGCGACGACCTTGTCGCCGCTACGCACGTCGACGACGAGCAGGATGTCCGCTTCGCTGCCCGTGGCCGGAAACGCCTCGACGCACGCGATAGCGCTCGCGCAGCGCTGCCGGCAGCGGGCGCGCGTCGGCGGGCGGCGTGTCGCTGCGCGTGCAGCGGCCGGTTGCAGTAGACGCAACGCTCGTGCCCGGCGGCATTCGGCTGCGCGCAATCGGGGTGCGGACAGCACGACGACCGACGCAGGCTCGGCTGCGGGCGCGGCGACCGCGACGGGTTGCGCCGCTCGCTCGACCGAGAAGTCGACGCCCGCAAGCGACGGCGCCGCACGTGCAACGCGCGCGCTCAGGCGAATTCTCGGTGTCGCAGCCGCGGACAACCGCGGCACGCAAGAGACGTACGCCAGCAGCGACGCGCTGACATAGCGGACGCGCCCGCTGAACGTTCGCAGCAGTTACAGACGGGTACGTCCCTACTTCGGGCCACTTGTAATGGCCGGTACGTCCCTATCATCTGCGCCAGGACACCTCCGTAAGCGCGAGGCCGCGCGCCGCGCACAGCGCTTCGACGCGCCGCCATGTCGCCGCGTCCGGGAATGCCGATCATCCACACGCGCCCGCCGTCGACCGCCACCTGCATGCGCTTGCCGCTGCGCGTCCGCCGGTCTCGTCGACGTGCGCCGCGTAGCGCGCACGGCCGCGCGCGGACAGCGGCACGAGCGGCTGGTTGCGCGAGCCGCGCCACACGTTGCCCTGCGGCAGGTTGTCGACGTAGGGCTCGGGAATGATCGCGTCGAGCCGCGCGAGGATGCCGCGCGTGGTCGCTTCTCGAGCCTGCGTTGCGGATAGCCGCTGTAGCAGAGGATGTCGAAGTCGAGCGTCGCGCTCGCGGCGCCATGCGACGAGCCCGTCGAGCAGCGCGCGCAGCGCCTGCGGCTGCTCGAACGGCTCGCCGCCGCTGATGGTGACGCCGTCGAGCACGCCCGCCGGAGACCTTGCGGCACCACGCGAGGAGATCGCGCACGGCGATCGCCTTCGTCCGGTCGCGCGGCCACGTGTCCTGCGACACGCATCCCGGGCAGTGGATGCGAGCAGCCCTGCACCCAGAGGCCGATGCGCCGGCCCGGCCCGAGCACGGTCACCGGCCAGTGCGCCTTGTTGAGCTCGAGCGTCGCGCGCGCGCGCGAGCGGTGGCGCGGCTCACGTCAGCCGAGCTCCACCGTCATGATCCGGTTCTCGTCCTCGCGCGAGCGCGCGTCACCGCTGACGCTCGTGCGGCCTTCGAGCGGGAAGCGGAACATCGCGCGCGCCAGCGGGTTGACGAACAGCGACTCTCGAGCTGGTTGCCGATGCCGCGGCCGCCGTTGCGACAGGTCGCGCGTGCACAGGTCGCGCAGCTGCTCGCGCACGCGCCGTCGTCGAGCACCAGGTCCACCTTGTGCTCGTCGCGCACGCGGCCGATCACGTTGCGCAGCATGCCGTCGAAGATCTGCGCGCCGATCTCGGGCGTGATGAAGCCGAACACGACGATGTTGTCGCCGATGCGGTTGAGGATCTCCGGCCGCGACAGGCGGAACTTGAAGTAGTCCTGGATCGCGCGCGCGCACGCGCGTCTCGACGACCTCGTGCGGATCGTCGGGCGACACGCTCTGCACGCGCCGGCCGTGCTCGTCCTCGACGTAGATGCCGAGGTTGGACGTGAACACGAGGATGGCCTCGGAGAAGTACGCCGTCTCGCCGCGGCCGTCGGTGAGCCGGCCGTCTTCGAGGATCTGCAGGAACTTGTCGAGGATGCGCGGATGCGCCTTCTCGATCTCGTCGAACAGCACGACGGAGAACGGCTTGTCGCGCACCGCGTTGGTGAGCTCGCCGCCCGCGTCGTAGCCGATGTAGCCGGGCGGCGCGCCGAGCAGTCGCGCGCCGGTGTGCTCCTCGGCGAACTCGCTCATGTCGAAGCGGATGTACGCGCGCTCGTCGCCGAAGATGAGCTGCGTCAGCGTCTTCGCGAGCTCGGTCTTGCCGACGCCGGTCGGGCCCGGCGAAGAACAGCACGCCGCGCGGCCGGTTGCCGCTCGTGCGCGCCTGCGCGCCGGTCAGGCCCATCACCGAGCGCATCAGGATGTCGATCGTCTTGGTCACCGCCGGGCCGCTGGCCGCGCACGCGCTCCTCGATGAACGGCAGCGCGTCGGCGATGCGCTCGCGCAGGTAGTCCTTCTTCCACGGGTTCTCGGCGACGCCGACCTTGAAGCACTGCACCGCGTCGTCGACGTCGCGAAAGCCGATGCCCTGCCGATCGGCGAGCTGCGCGATGTCGGCCATCGCGACCAGCGGCAGGCCGTCGGTGCGCTGCGCGAAGTCGCGCGCGAACTTGACGTGCGCCTCCGTCGATGCCGCTGCTCGTAGCCGGCGAAAGACGTTGCCGAGATGCTGCGCGGCTTCGAGCCGCGTCTCGTAGTCGGGCAGGCCGAGCGTCAGCACCGCGACGCGCGTGGAGTCGAGCGCGAGCCACGACGGCAGGTCCTGCCCGCGATTGACGAGCCACAGGATCGGATTGAAGTGCGCCTTGCCGTTGGCGGTGGCGATGTCGGCGCCCTTCGGCACGATCGGATGCGCGGCGAGCGAGATCCGCTCGGCCGCCACGAAGAAGCGATGCTCGGCGGCATCGAGATGGTCGGGCTGGCGCGTGAGGCGCGACGCGAAGTCGATGACGAGCGCGCAGCGCGCCTCGCGCATGCGTCGCGACCTTGCGCATGACGCCGACGAGGTTCTCGAGGCTCATCGCCATCGCGCCGTCGGCGAGCTTGAGGTCGAAGAGCTTGGTCGCCAGCTCGACGGCCGCCGGCTCGTTGGGATACGGCCGCAGGCCGTCGACCGGGTCGTAGACGAGCAGGAAGCGGTAGTCGAGCGCGGCGAGGTGCGCCCACAGGCAGCGCAGCAGCGGCGCGAGCGTCGTGCCGTCGCCGAGCGGCGTCAGGAAGCTGTCGCGGATGTTGCCGGCGAGCACGAACTGCGAGCGGATCGGCAGGAGGCGCGTGCAGGTCGCGCGATCCAGCGCGGCGTCGTGTCCATCGCCGCTAGGAAATCGGACGCGCCTTCGGCGCCGCGCGCGGCGAGGCGTCGTCGTCCTGCTCGATGCGCGGCAGCGACGACGCATCGACGACCTGCACCGGTACCTCGCCCGCTTCGAGCCGTCGCGTCACGTCGAGCGCGAGTCCGCGCGCCTCGAGCGTCTGCAGCAGCTTCGGGAACTCGGCGCACCAGCGATCCTCGGCCAGCGCGTCCTGGCGCCTTCGCTCGGCGGTCTCCTCGTCGCCGCTCGCGCGCACGACGTTGAAGTTGATCGTACGCTCGCGTTCGGATCGACGCGCAGGCGCACGAAATAGTTGTCCCAGCCGGCGCGGCGGAAGTGCACGCGTGCCGCCGTCGACGAAGAGCGTCGACTCGATGTCCTCGACCTCGTAGCCGAGGTCGCGCAGCGACTGCTGCGAGCACGATCGCCGCTGCTGCCTGCGTCGCGCGCTCGCGATCGACCGCCGCGTCGTCGAGCACGGCCTGGCGTCGACTCGCGCAAGCGTCGTCGTCGAGCGCGTGCGACACCGGCGGCGACATGCTCGAGCGCGCGCAGGAGCGGCGCCGGCGCGTCTTCGGGCATCGCCTCGAGCATCGCCCTGCGCTTCGTCCGATTCCGTGCGCTGTCGCAGCGTGTGCGATCGGAAGCTTCGCTGCACGGCGAGCCGCAGCTGGTCGCGAGCGCTTCGGCGCGCTCGAGCGTCGGCGCGAGAACGATCTCCCTGCGCCAGCGCTTCGAGCTCCGCCGGCAGCGGCGCGCCGTCCGCAAGCTCGAGGCGCGCGAGCACGCGCGCCGCGGTTGCGCGAAAGCGCTCGGCCTGCGCGGCATCGAGGCCCGGACGCCACGCGCGCTGCTGCGCGTAGCCGGCGAGCACTTCGTCGATCGAAGGTGCTGCGGTGGTCATGGCGAGCGCCGCGCGGACCTTGTCGGCGAACACCGCCCCGGCGTCGCCGAGTGCAGCCTCGATCTCGCGCACCGCGGCGTCCAGCCGGCGCACGTAGTCGGTCCACGCCGCGTCGTCGTCGCCGGTCGGCGCTGGAGGCGCCAGCGCCGCGGTCGCGCCGACCGAGTCCGCGATCGACGCGAGCCGCGCGAACCGCGCCGCCTGGCGCGAGGCCTCCTTGCGCACGGCCGCGATCCGTTCGAGGCGAGCGTCGCGCATGCCCTGCCGCGTCCGCGCGAGGCCGCGCTCGCGCTCGGCCAGCTGCGCCATCACGTCGCCGTACTCGCGGCGCATCGCCTGCGCTTCCTGGATGGCGCGCGCGGAGAGCATGAGGAGGCCCTGGAAGATGATGTAGCCGCAGGTGCAGGGTCCGCTCATGGTCGACGCATTATGCAGCGCCGGGCGCGGCCCGGGAACCGATGGGACGAATGGCGCATGCATGCGGACCACCTGCGCCACCCGTCGACCGCCTTGTTCAGGGCAGCGCGCCTTCCGTCTGCCGGGCGAACCACTCGACGATGCCGTCGCCCAGGGCATCGATGGTTGCGTCCGGCCCGTCGCCCGGCGCGACGCGCAGCACGTTCTTCCTCGTCCTCGCGTCGCAGAACCACTCCACGGAGATGAAGTCGAATCCGAACGATCCCGCGTGCCGCGCAGGCAATCCCCTGGACGTCAACGCGGCGCACAGGGCCGCTGCGGCGCGCTTGACGTCCCGGACACGCAATTGCGCCGACGGCGCGATGGTGAGGTACAAGCCATGCGCGTACAGCACGACGCCGGGGCCGAGCGGCGATCGTTGCAGCCGGTCGTAAAGACGGCGGGCATTGCAAATGATGGCAGCCGCCCGTTGCGCGCTGGCGCGCTCGTACGCATCCTCGCCGGCGAACGGCGGCAGGTGCGCGGGAATCGCCGCGACACCGAGGAGCCTGATGGCGTCGCGCGTCTCGCGCACGAGGTGGCGCATCCTCCCCGCCGAAGTCCGGCGTCGCCACGAGAGCACGATCGAGCCGAGCCTTCCGTACTCGATGCCGAAGCTGTCGAGCTTGTTGTGGCTGCGGAACAGCGCGACCGGCACGTCGTGCCGGCGCGCCCAGCGGATGACGCGCGCCACGCGACCCGACGTACGCCAGAAGCACGTCGTGTCGAAGGCAACGAGCGCCGTGTCTCGCGGCATCGGATCGTCGACGTGGGGAATCGCCGGCCCGACGGAGTCCACGAGCAGTACGCGAGCGCCGGAACCGCCGGGCAAGGCGCGCCGAAGGCGCCACGGCGCGATGCGCACACGCGGCGCGAAGCGCTCGAGAAGCTCGCGCGTTTCGCCGTAGCCGTCGCGCGAGACGTGGACGTCGACAACGTCGTGGACTTGCGAAAGCGCAGTGAACAGCGCGGCGGCCGCACCCATGCCCGCGCAGGTGTAGTAGTTCTCCACCGCATGGCCGCGCGTCTCCAGCGCCGGATAGATCGGCGGGCCGCGAACCTCGAGATCGGCGCGCTGGTAGCCGTAACTCAGCGTGAACGCGCCATTTCTCCATTCTTCGATGGGAGGACGCGCCGTCTCGGTGATCGCCCAGCTGTGCAGTGAACGCTGCGCGCGCAGCGCACCGGCGAGCTTCAACTTCGTGTCGATGACCTCGTCGATGGTGGTAGCCGCGGGAAGCGCGAGCGGCGGGACCAGGCATGCGTCGAGGAGCGCGATCTCGCGCGACTTGCGCGCGAGATAGGTCGCGACGTCGTCGTTCATTCGATCATTGTCGCGCCGGCTCGCGACAATCGCGGCTTGCGAAAGCCCGTGGAATCAGCTGCGCGCGCCTGGCGGGCCGACGCTCCCGCGCACCACCACCTGGAAGGGAAAGGTCTGGAACGCGGCGTAGCTTTGCCCCGTGAGCCGCGCGATTACCTGCTCGGCGGCCGCACGGCCGATCTCGACGATGGGCGTGCGTATGCTCGTCAACGGCGGCGTCTGCGTCGCTCCGAGGTCGGTGTTGTCGACGCCGGTGACCGACATGTCGTCGGGAATGCGCACGCCCGCGTCGCGGCAGGCCATCATGGCGCCGACCGCGAAGACGTCGTTGGTCGCGACCACCGCCGTGGGTGGATGGGCGGCGTCGAGCAGCTCGCCCATCATGCCCGCCGCCGCGCGCAGGTCGATCGGCCCATATCGCACGAGCCGCTCGTCGAGGACGAGCCCCGACTCGGCCAGCGCCGCCCGCATGCCCGCGCCGCGTGCCGTCGCCCGGTCGTTGCCGGCTGTCGGTGCACTCAGCAGGCCGAACCGCTCGTGCCCGAGCCCGACGAGATGGCGCGTGATCTCGAACGTCGCGGCGCGGTTGTCGAAGCCGATGGAAGGATGCCGCCGCAGCGGATCGACGCCCCAGGTGAGCACGTACGGCTTGCTCTCGCTTTCGAGCAATGCAAAGAGCGCCGGATCGTGGAACAGCCCGACGAACACGAACGCATCCACGCCGTGGCGCACGAGCTGCTCGGTCACGCGAAGCTCGGTGGAAAGGTCGTAATGGTGCTCCGCGAGCACGGTCGCATACCCATGGGCGTCGAGCACGCTTTGCATGGCGCTCGTCGTGCGCGCGTACAGCGCGTAGTCGAACGAAGGCACTACGGCGCCAACCATGCGGCTCCTGCGGCTGCGCAGCGCGCGCGCCGCGCCGTGTGGCACGTAGCGAAGCTTGGCGACCGCCTCGCGTACCACGCGCTCGGTTTCCGCGTCGACGCGCTCGGGCGAATTGAGCACCCGCGACACGGTCGCCGTGCTGACGCCCGCGAGGCGGGCGACGTCCTTGGCGCTGGCGCGGCGGCTCACATTGGCGGGCATCGCTGGATTCGATTACAGGGGCGCCGGCGCGATCCGGTCTCTTGTACACGCGAGCGTTGCCTGCTAACGTAATGTAATCGAATACATCGAAGCGGGCCATCGATTTCCGTGCGCCCGCCGCGCCCCACCCATCCACGGAGGATTCATCGATGAGCAAGCCCCGGACGCCTCACCCGTCACGCACGCCGCGCCGCGAGTTCCTGCGCCAAGGCTCCGCCCTCGGCGTTGCGGCCGCGCTTCCGACGTTCGCCTGGGCGCAGGGCGACGAGCTCGCGCCGTACCGAAGCGCGAAGGTGAACTGGCGCCAGGCGGAGGGTCAGGAGATCACCGTCGCCGTCATCCCGGCGAGCTATTTCGACAACCTCATCACGCTGCAGCCGCAATTCGAGGCGCTGACCGGCATCAAGGTCCGGTTCGAGAAGGTGCCGCCCGGGCAGATCCGGCAGAAGGCGCTGCTCGACCTGTCGTCGAAGACCGGCACGTATGCCACGCACGCCGCGGACCCGATGTATTACCCCTTGTACGTGTCGAACAAGTGGGTCGATCCGCTCGACCGGTACCTGTCCGATCCGCAGCTCACGGACGCCGCGTGGTTCAACTACGACGACATCATCAAGGCGTGGCGCGATGCCGACTCGATGGACGGCAAGCCCTACGGCATCCCCTACGATGGCGAGGTCACGGTGCAGGTCTATCGCAAGGACCTGTACGACGCGAAGGGTCTCAAGCCGGCGGACACGTATGAGCAGCTCAGCGCCAACGCGAAAGCGCTGAACGACCCTGCCAATCGCGTGTACGGGCTCGCCTTGCGTGGCTTCGCGGGCGCGGGACAGAACATGTACATCTATCCGTCGCTCTTCCGTGGTTTCGGGGGCAACTGGGGCAGCGGCAACAACATCGTGGTCAATTCGCCGGAAGCCGTGAACGCGCTGACGTGGTACGTCGACACCCTCGCGGCCTACGCGCCGCCGGCCGTGCGCAACTGGAACTGGCCCGACATCGCCGACGCATTTTCGCAAGGTCAGGTCGCCACGTACATCGACGCGCACTCCTCCGCCGCCGTCATCACCAATCCGGAGAAGTCCAAGGTCGTGGGCAAGATCGGCTACGCCCGCTGGCCCAAGGGCCCCAATGGAAAGCGCGTGACGTCCATCTGGAACTGGGGCTACCCGATCAACGCGGCCCTGCCCGAGCGTGCGAAGCGCGCGACGTGGCTCTTCATCGCATGGGCGACGTCGGCCGAAACGCAGGCCCGCACGTCCTTCAAGTTCGCGGGGCCGGGCAAGCGCTCCGGCGTGAACCGGATCTCGTTGTGGAAGTCGCCCGAGTTTGCCGCGGCGATGCAGGGAGCGGGCGACAATTTCATCGCCGCCGCGCTCGAATCGCTGCAGCAGGACACCGACGTCGACTGGCGTCCGCGGGTGCCGCAGTGGCCGGCGATCGGCGAGACAATGGCCACGGCGGTGCAGTCGGCGCTGGTCGGGCAGAAGAAGCCGAAGGAAGCGCTCGACGAGGCGCAGGCGCGGATCGCGCAGATCATGAAGAGCTGAAGGCGCGGACCACGATGGCTTCGCTCGCGGCGCAGGAGCGCCGATTCGCGCTTTCGCTCCTCGCGCCGGCGCTCGTCGTGCTTCTGCTCACGACCACGGTGCCGCTCGTGTACCTCGCCTGGAGCAGCCTTTCGCGCATCGATCTTTCGATGCCGTGGATCTCCGGGTTCGCAGGCGTCGGCAACTACGAGAAGATGGGTGACGATCCGCGTTTCTGGAATTCGCTCGCGCTCACCGGGATCTACACGGCGTCCACCGTCGCGCTGCAGGTCGTCGTCGGCCTGTCCCTTGCCCTGCTCGTGTCGAGCATTCCGCGAGGACAAGGCGTGCTGCGCGTCGCCGCGATCCTGCCCATCGTGCTGGCGCCGGTCGTCGTCGGATTGTTCTGGCGCACATTGGTGCTGGCGCCGGACGTGGGGCTCGTTGATCTCGTCACCCGTACGCTCGGCTTGCGCAGCCAGAACTGGCTGGGCGACCCGCAGCTCGCACTCATCTCCGTCATCGCGATCCACACGTGGCAGTGGACGCCGTTCGCGTTCCTCGTGCTTCTCGCCTCCCTCGCGACGTTGCCGCCGGACGTGTACGAGGCGGCGCGCCTCGATCGCGCCGGCGCATGGCAGCGATTCGTGCACATCACGCTCCCGCTCATCCGTCCGGCCGTCGCCATGGTCGTGATCCTGCGCACGATGACCGCGCTGTCGGCGTTCGCCGCGATCTTCGCGGCCACCGGCGGCGGGCCGGGATCGGCGACGGAAATCCTGAACCTGTACGCGTACCGGACATCGTTCTCCGAGCTGGGCCTGGGCTACGGCGCGTCGCTTGCGATGGTGCTGCTCGGCCTCACGTTCGCCGTCTCGTTGCTCATGTTCCGCTTGCGCAAGGCGCGGCGATGAAGCCGCGCGGACTGGCGCTCGCCGCCATCGCGGGCGTCGGCGTCGCCGTGTGGGTGTTCCCCGTCCTGTGGGGCTTGATGACGTCGTTCAAGACGGAGCGCGACGTGCTCGCGTATCCGCCGGTGTTCGTCTTCACGCCGACGCTCGCCAACTACCGCGAAGTCATCTTCGGCGCGTCGTCCATCGTGCCCAATCTCGTGTCGAGCCTCATCGTCGCGACAGCGGCCACGATCGTGACGATGATCATCGCGGTGCCTGCGGCGTACGCGATCGGCCGGCTGCGCTATCCGTTCAAGCGCCTCTCCGGCTTTTACGTCCTGGCCACGCAGATGCTGCCGCCGGTGGGGCTCATCATTCCCTATTACCTCGCGTTCCAGAAGATCGGCGCCCTCGACACGTATGCGGGGCTCGCCGTGATCTACCTCACGTTCGCGCTGCCGTTCGCCGTGTGGCTCATGGTCTCGTACTTCGAGGACGTGCCGGCGGAGATGGAGGAGGCGGCGCTGCTCGACCGCGCCGGGCGCTTGCGCGCGCTGTGGCACGTCGTCCTGCCGCAGGTGCGCGGTGGCATCGCGGTCACCACCATCTTCGTCTTCCTCAACGCGTGGAACGAGTTCCTGTTCGCCGTCGTGCTCGGCGGCAACCGCGTGCGCACGGTGACGGTCGCCATGTTCAACTACATCTCGGTGGAGCAGACGCAGTGGGCACGGCTCGCCGCCGCCGCGATGGTCGCGATGCTGCCGGTGATCCTGATCGGCGTCTTCGCACAACGGCACATCGTCAAGGGCCTGACGGTCGGCGCCGTCAAGGGCGGAGGCCGCCGATGAACGCCCGCGTCGCAAGGCAGCGTGCGCCTCGAAGGCATCGTGAAGCGCCACGGCGAGACCACGGTGCTGCATGGCGTCGACCTCGCGATCGCGCCCGGCGAGTTCTTCGTCCTGCTCGGACCGTCCGGGTCCGGCAAGACCACTACGCTGCGCATACTTGCCGGTCTCGAGGAGGTGAGCGCCGGCAAGGTCGTGATCGACGGCGCGGACGTGACGGCGCAGGAGCCGGGGCAGCGCGACGTCGCGATGGTGTTCCAGAGCTACGCGCTCTACCCGCACATGACGGTGGCGCAGAACATCGGCTTTCCCTTGCGCATGGTGGGCACCGATGCGAAGGCCATCGAGCAGGCCGTCGCCGACGCCGCGGCGAAGGTCGGCATCGGCCACCTCCTCACGCGCACACCGGGCCAGCTGTCCGGCGGCCAGCAGCAGCGGTGCGCGCTCGCTCGCGCGATCGTGCGCAAGCCGCGCCTGTTCCTCCTCGACGAGCCGCTGTCCAACCTCGACGCCAAGCTGCGCCTGCAGACGCGGCTCGAGCTGCACACGCTGCAGCGCGCGCTTGCGGCGACCACGGTGTACGTCACGCACGACCAGGAAGAGGCGATGACGCTCGCCGACCGGATCGCGGTCTTCATGGACGGTCGCATCGTGCAGGTCGGAACGCCGCGCGACGTGTTCGCGCGTCCGCAGACCGTCGACGTCGCGGCGTTCATCGGCACGCCGCCGATGAATCTGCTGCCCGGGACGTGGGAAGGCGGCACCATCACCATCGACGGTCACATTGCCATCCCCGCGCCGTCCACCACGCCGTCGCGGCGGGAAGTCACCGTCGGCGTCCGGCCCGGCGACATGCGCATCGCGGACACCGGGCTGCCCGCGCGCGTCGAGCGTGTCGAAGACCTGGGCGACAGTGCGATCGTGAGCTTCGCCGCCGGCGAGCACCTATTGAAGCAGAAGAGCGATCGCCTGCCCCTCGCGCAGGAAGGCGACCGCGTGCATGTGTCGTTCGCGCCCGATGCGGCGCACGTCTTCGACAGGCAAACGGGAATGCGACTATGAAAAAACCGAACGTCGTGCTGATTCTCAACGACGACATGGGGTTCTCGGACATCGGCTGCTACGGCGGCGAGATCGAGACGCCCAACCTCGACCGCCTGGCGGCCAACGGGCTGCGCTTCTCGCAGTTCTATAACACCGCGCGATGCAGCCCCTCGCGGGCATCGATGCTCACGGGACTTCATCCGCACCAGACCGGCGTGGGCATCCTCACGTACGACTCGGGGCCCGAAGGATACGCCGGCAACCTCAACCATCGCTGCGCCACGATCCCGCAGGCGCTGAAGCGCAACGGCTACCGCACCTACATGAGCGGCAAGTGGCATGTCGCATCGAGCCTCGTGAAGCCGACCGATACCTGGCCGCTGCAACGCGGCTTCGACGAGTTCTACGGCACGATCATCGGCGCCGGCAGCTTCTATGATCCGAACACGCTCACGCGTGGCAACGAGAACGTCGAGCACGAGGCGCGCGCGCACGGCTTCTTCTACACCGACGCGATCAGCGCCGAGGCGGTCGCCTTCCTCGACCGGCACCAGCGCGAGCACGCGGGAACGCCGTTCTTCGAATACGTGGCGTACACGGCGCCGCACTGGCCGTTGCACGCGCACGACGAGGACATCGCGAAGTACCGCGGCCGCTTCGACAAGGGCTGGGACCGGCTTAGGGAGGAGCGCCTCGACCGGCTCGTCGAGTGGGGCATCCTGCACGGCGGGTGGAAGCTGTCGCCGCGCGATCCGACGCAGCCGCCGTGGCAGGATGCTGATCACAAGGCGTGGCTGCTGCGCTGCATGGAGGTCTACGCCGCGCAGGTCGACCGCATGGACCAGGGCATCGGGCGCATCCTGCAATCGCTCGAGCGCCACGGCATCCTCGACGACACGCTCGTCATATTTCTCGCCGACAACGGCGCGTGCGCCGAGGACATTCCGGAGAACGTCACCATCGAGGAGCTCGTCGACAAGCTCATGATCGCCCGCTCGCATACGCGCAGCGGCGACCCCGTGCATTTCGGCAACGATCCCGGTCGCATGCCCGGTCCCGAGAACACCTACCAAAGCTACGGCACGGCATGGGCGAATCTCTCCAACACGCCATTCCGGCTCTACAAGCACTGGATCCACGAAGGCGGGATCTCGACGCCACTCATCGCGCACTGGCCCAACCGCATCCACGACAAGGGCGGGCTGCGTCACGCGCCGGGCTACCTGCCCGACATCATGGCCACGATCCTGGACGCCACGGGCACCGCGTATCCTGATGACATCGACGGCAATCGTGTCGACCCGCTCGAAGGCACGTCGCTGGTGCCGCTCTTCGACCGCGATGGGCTTCAACGGCCGCCGATGTTCTGGGAGCACGAAGGCAACTCCGCGATGCGCGAGGGGCGATGGAAGCTCGTGCGCAAGTATCCCGGCGACTGGGAGCTCTACGACATGGAAGCCGACCGCACGGAGTTGAACGACCTCGCCGCGCGGCATCCGGAACGCGTCCGCGCGATGGCCGCGCAATACGACGCGTGGGCCGCCCGTTGCGGCGTCATCCCGCGCGACCAGATCGTGGCGCTCATGAAGGGCCAGGGCGTCACGCGCGCCTTCTGGGAGAAGGACTGGTAGATGCGCTGTTGCGCACCCGCGCGCGAGGCGACGGAGGATCGCGAGCCGTTCTCGATCGGGACGCCGTCCGCCGAGCATGTCGGATTCGTGGATGTGCCCACGTGCGAATTCCGCATGGGCAATGATGGTCCGGAAGCCAACCCGGGTGATTTCGAAGGTCCGGTGCGCAGCGTGCGCCTCGATGCGTTCTCGATCGGTGCCACGGTCGTCACCAACCGCGAGTTCAACCGCTTCGTCACGGCCACCGGCTACGTCACCGATGCCGAGCGACTCGGCTCGTCGTACGTCTTCTACCTGCAAGTCGCTGCCGAACGCCGCGCCGCGCTTCGCCGCGTCGCCCCGGGTTTGCCGTGGTGGGCGGAAGTGCCGGGGGCGTCGTGGAAACGCCCGGAGGGGCCTGGCTCGAACGTGCACGCGCGTCACGAGCACCCGGTGGTGCACGTCTCGTGGCACGACGCCTCGACGTACTGCGCATGGTTTGGAGCGCGCCTGCCGAGCGAGGCGGAGTGGGAGTGCGCCGCGCGCGGCGGTCTCGCTGGGAAGCGGTTCGCATGGGGCGACGACCTCCTGGCGAGCGGCGTGCCGCGCTGCAACGTGTGGCGGGGCCATTTTCCGAACAGGCCCGCGCCCGACTGGAGCCCCGGCCCGGTCGCGGCCGCGTCCGGCGACGCGAACGGCTTCGGCCTCTTCAACGTCTGCGGCAACGTGTGGGAGTGGTGCGAGGACTGGTTCGCGCCCGGGCGGCGCGCGATGCGCGGCGGGTCGTTCCTGTGTCACGACAGCTACTGCAACCGATATCGCGTGGCGGCGCGCAGCTCGAACACGCCGGGTAGCACCGCCAGCAACATCGGCTTTCGCGCCGTCGCCCTTGCCTAGGGCTTTCGCCCTCGGATCTCCGCGAGGAAGATCAGCAGCACCGCTGCGATGCAGACGGCCATCGCGCCGACGATGTCCGCCCCGGGACTTTGCACGTCGATCAGCCCGAGCGCCGAGCCGATTTCCTGGAACAACCACGTCGTCGCCGGCGACAGCGCCATCATCGCCGTGAGGTTCTCGGTGCCGATCGTCACCACCGAGGAGAAATTGAAGTACATCATGAGCGTGATGACCGCGCCGCCGCCGACGACGCCGAGCGCGATGGTCGGCGCATGCAGCATCTGCGCGGACAATGGCAGCATGCGCGTGGCGGCAAGCACTCCTTCGCCCTGGGCGGCAGCTGCGCACGCGACGATGAGAAGGCCCAGGATCGAGGTCATCAACACCACGACGCCGGTGAAGCGAAGCTTGTCGCGCACCGTGCGCGCGGCGCGGTTCACGGGATGGAACTCGCTTGCAAACCCGCGCACCACCATGAAGACGGCGGCGAGCGTGCCGGCCATCGCCATAGGCCAGCGCACGTCCGGCGGCGTGACCGCGACGACGAACGCCGCCGCCACGGCCACCAGGACGGCGCCCCCGATCGCAAGGGGAACGGGCCTGCGACCGAGGAACGCCCAGCCTGCGGCCATCGCGATGGGAATGCCGATGCGCAGGACGAGATTGCCGTGCGCCGGCGCGACGTACGCGATCGTCTGGAAGTAGAAGACCTCGAGCAGGATGATGGACACGCCGACGACCCAGCTCAGCGGATGGCGAACGATGGCGACTGCCTGCTCGCCTGGTCCCACCGCGACGAGCATCGCGACGGCGGCCGCGATCATCGCGTAGAGGATGAAGGCGATCGGATGCGCGCCGAGCGCGTTGCCGATGGCGTAGAGCAGGCTCAGCGCGCCGATCGAGAAGACGCAGGCGGTCGCTTCCAGCCAGCCTCGCGTCAACCGTTGCACCGTTGCCCTTCACCATCTTTTCGCGGCCGGCATTGTGGCATGCTCGTTCGATGAGCGAGCCCGTCGCCCGAAAGACGAAGCGCAATCACGTCCGCCTGTCCGACGTCCACGGCCTGCAACGCTTGGCCTTCGATGCGGTCGTCGGGGTCACGAAGATCGTCGAGTCGGTTCACGCGACGGTGACCGGCGTTGCGCCTCCGATCGGCGCGTCGCGAGCATCCGACACGAGCGGGATCACGGGGTTCGTCTACAAGTCGGTGCGCGGCGTGACGCGCGCCGTCGGCTCGGGTGCGGACGCGGTCTTCGGCCGGCTCGCAGCGATCGGTGGTGACGGCGTCTCGTCGCGCGAGCGCGAGGCCGTCATCGCGGTCCTCAATGGCGTGTTCGGCGACCATCTCGCCGTGACGTGCAATCCGCTCGCCATCGAAATGGGCGTGCGCAAGGACGGCGGGCGCGTCGCCGTCGATCGCAATGCGCTCGCGTCGGCCTTTGCGCAACCGGCACGCCGCGTCGTCGTGATGCTGCACGGCCTGTGCATGAACGACCTCATGTGGCTGCGCGACGGTCACGATCACGGCGCAGCACTTGCGCGCGACGCCGGGTTCACGCCCGTCTACGTCCATTACGACACCGGGCGCGAGATCGCCGCGAACGGTCGCGACCTCGACGCGCTGATGCAGGCGCTGGTCGACGCGTGGCCCGCACCGATCGACCGGCTCGCGATCGTCGGGCACAGCATGGGCGGCCTGGTCGCACGCAGCGCCATCGAAAGCGCTTCGCGGCAAGGAAGCACCTGGACCGCGCGCCTCGACTCGCTTGTATTCCTCGGCACGCCGCATCTCGGCGCGCCGCTCGAGCGCGCCGGCGCCTGGGTCGACTACCTCGTCGGCATCAGTCCGTACACGGCGCCGTTCGCGCGGCTCGGCAAGTTGCGAAGCGCCGGGATCAAGGACTTGCGCCACGGGCTCGGCGCGCAACCGTCTCTGCCCGCGCACGTGAGGACGTATGCGATCGCCGCCAGCACGCAGAACGCCGCGGGCCGGTCGCCCGCGCGTTCACGCGGCGACGGCCTGGTGCCGGTGAAAAGCGCGCTCGCGATGAGCATGCCGGCGTCGCATCGGTACATCGTCTACGGCACCGGCCACCTCGAGCTCCTCGCAAGCCGCGCCGCGTACGAGCGCATGCGACGGTGGATCGCACGACGCTGACCGCGATCGCCGGGCAGCGTCAGCCGCACGCTCCGATGTGCCCGCACTGCGTGCAGAATTCGCAGCCGTCCTTCCTGATGATCGCGCGGTTGCCGCACTCCGGACACTTCCTGCCCGCCATGACCTTGTGCCGCCCGCCCGCGGCGCGCTCGTCGTCGGGCACGGTCAGGATGCCGGCGTTGCCCACGGGGTAGCCGTCCTCGGTGAGGATGCCGAGCATCGCGTAACGGTGGATCATCAATTGCGCGAGATACGCGATGGTCGACGGGAACGTGGCGCTCTTGTCGGAGCCGGGCGTGCGGGCCATGAACGCGCCGTTGCTCTCGCCGTAGTTGAGGAGCTTGCGAAGCTTCATCGCGATCCACGCGGGATCGGTGACGCGCATGTCGAGCGAGAGCGCCTTGCACAGGCCGTCGAAGGCCTTCGGATATTCGCCCGACAGCCACACCGAATAGGGCCGCCGCTGCCCGTCGGGCATCTGCGAGCTCCTTCAGGAACATCGCGAAGTCGTCGCCCGTGGCGTGGTTGACCACGTCCACCGTCCAGCTCAGCGTGCCGTCGGGCCCCGCCTTCGGCTCCTTCGGTGCCATGAGCGCGTCCATGACGGGCGATGCGGCGCCGTCGTCGTCGAACGCCCCCAGCTCGTCGCAGCGATAGCGCACGAGCGCCGCGAACCCGGCGACGAGGCTCGGCACGCGCACCTTCGCGCCGTCCGGCGGCATCGCGAGATCGAAGCCGTCGTCGCCCGTCGTGCGCGCGAGCGCGCGCAGCTTCTTGTCGAGCCAGCGACGATCCTCCGCGCGCATGTCCATCGACAGCGTCTTGGCGAGCGCTCCAACACCGCGCGGCTGCTCCGCCCCGTTGACCCACACTTCGAACGGCACGCGCCGGCCGTTCTCGACGTGGCCGATGAAGACGGCGAAGTCGCCGTGCGGGTGGCGCACGACGTACGTCCAGCACGGGTTGCCGTTGGGCAGCTCGGGCCGGCCGGGCCAGCGCAGGCTGGCAAGCGGCGGCTCGACCGCGGCCTGCAGGCGGACGCGGCGATCGGGATCGGTCTGGTCGAGGTCCTCGTGTGCAACGCCCGGGCTCGCGTCGGCGACGCTCAGCACGGCGCCGAGCACCGCGTTCGGCCGATACGTCGTGATGCCCTTGAGCCCCGCCTTCCATGCGCGAAGATAGAGATCCTCGAACTGCGCGAACGGATAGTCAACCGGAACGTTCACCGTCTTGCTGATCGCGCTGTCCACCCATGGCTGGACGACAGCGCTCATGCGCATGTGGTCGAGCGCGCTCATGTCGAGCGCGGTGACGAAATGCGGGGGCAGCATCGCGTAGCGCTTGCCGTCCGCGTCCGACCACACGCGTCCGGGCGGATGCGCGCTCGCGTCGTCGTGCGTGACGAGCGTCACGTCGTCGTCGATGCGATGGACGTGCTTCCACAAGCGGTACGCGTGGTCCTCGACCTCGTATTCCTTCATCGAGTCGTCGGGCATGCGCTTGCGCCGCGTGTACCGCCACGAGAACGCGGGCTCGATGCCGTTGCTCGCGTTGTCGGCGAACGCGAGCGAGATCGTGCCCGTCGGCGCGATCGACAGGAGATGGCTGTTGCGGATGCCGTGCACGCGAATGGCCGACTGCAGGTCGCCCGGCAGGCGCGACGCGAAGCCCGGCGGCGCGAGATAGCGGTCCGCGTCGAACAGGGGAAACGATCCCCGCTCCTTGGCCAGCTCGACGGATGCCCAATAGGCAGCAAGGCAAGTCTCGCGGGCGAGCTCAGCCGCCTTCGCGCGTCCCGCTTCGCTGTCGTAGCGCAGGTTGAGCTCGAGCAGCGCGTCGCCCAGCCCCGTGAAGCCGAGGCCGATGCGGCGTTTCGCCATCGCCTCGCGCAACTGCTGCGGCAACGGCCACGGCGTGGCGTCGAGCACGTTGTCGAGCATGCGCACGGCGACCGCGACGACTTCGCGGTAGGCATCGACATCGAAGCTCGCGCCCGGCGTGAACGGGTCGCGCACGAAGGCGGTGAGATCGACGCTGCCGAGGTCGCAGCAACCGTAGGCGGGAAGTGGCTGCTCGCCGCATGGATTACTGGCCGTGATCGCCTCGCAATAGGCGAGGTTGTTGTCGCGGTTGACCGTGTCGACGAACATCACGCCGGGTTCGGCATGGTCGTACGTCGACGCCATGATCTCGTTCCACAGCTCGCGTGCGCGAAGCGTGCGGTACACCCACAGGCCGTCGTCGCGCTTGCGTGCGCCGCCAACGAGCAACGGGTCGAGCCGGCGCCGCGGCGTGCACGAGCTCCCAATCGCGATCGCCCTCCACCGCCTCCATGAACGCCTGCGTGCACGCGACCGAGAGGTTGAAGTTGCGGTAGTCGCCTTGGTCCTTGGCGTGGACGAACGCGCGCACGTCGGGATGATCGCAGCGCAGGATGCCCATCTGCGCGCCGCGCCGCGAGCCGGCCGACTCGACCGTCTTGCACGACTCGTCGAACACGCGCATGTACGAGAGCGGCCCGGATGCGCTGCTTTGCGTGCCCTTCACCCACGCGCCGGCGGGACGGATCGGCGAGAAGTCATAGCCAACGCCACCGCCGCGCCGCATCGTCTCGGCCGCCTGCTGCAACGCGTCGTAGATGCCCACGGGTGTGGTGTCGTCGGCGGAGATCGAGTCTCCGATGGGTTGCACGAAGCAGTTGACGAGCGTTGCCTTGAGATCGGTGCCGGCGGCCGAGCAGATGCGCCCGCCCGGAATGAAGCCGGCTTCCTGCGCTGCCACGAAGGCCCGCCCCCACTTCTCCCGCGTGCCCGGCGCTTCCACCTGCGCCAACGCACGCGCGATGCGCTTGCGAACGTCCGCGACGGTCTTCTCGGCGCCCTTCGCATACTTCTCGCGCAGGACGTCCTCGGAGATGGCCTGCGGCGGCAATGCCGTTGCGGGACGAAGAGTGAGATCGTTGAGCTTCATGGCGTTGACGGAATTGCAGTGCAGTCGGCTCGCTGGCGTCGGCTCGCGCAATGCATGGTGAGCCGGTAAGAGTACGCTCGTTGTTCCGTCCAGGCGACTTCTTGCTACATGACGCCGATTGCACCCCTTCTCAAGCTCGCGCGCGATGGGCAGCTGTTGCCGGCGTTACGCGCGAATGCACTGTTCGGGCCGTTCTACCAGGTGATCTGGCTCGCGGCGGCCAAGCGCACGGGCGTGCTCGCGCGGCTGGCCGGGAGCGCGATGCGACGCGGGGAGATGGGCGCGCTTCATGGCGGCGATGCAACGATGCGCGACGCGTGGGAGGCGTGGCTCGCGGTCGGGATTCGCGTCGGACTCCTGTCGTTCGACGGCGAGCGATATGCGCTGTCGGGGCTCGCCCGCGCCTTGAGCAAGCCGGAGAACGACGCGACGCTCGCGCTCGTGGAAGAAGTGGCGACCCTGCATTACCGGTTGATCGGGGAGACGCCGGAGAAGCTCTCGCGCGGAGAGCTCTGGCAACTCGCCGACCAGGACGGCGAGCTGACCGCGCGCTCGTCGCGTGCGCTGGAGGCCTTCCAGTTCGATGCGATTGATCGCGCATGCCCGCAGGCCGGCCCGGTGCGCCTGCTGGAGATTGGATGCGGTGAAGGCCATTGCATGCGCCATGCGGCGCAGCGCAACGCGAGCCTCACCGCGTTGGGACTCGAGCTTCAACCCGACGTCGCCGCGCGCGCACGGGAGAACGTGAAGGGGTGGGGGCTCGAATCGCGCATCGCCGTCGAGGTGTCCGACGTCCGCGCTCGCGAAGCCGTGGCCGAATTCGACATTGCGACGCTGCACAACAACGTCTACTACTTCCCTACACAGCAGCGCGCCGACGTCCTCCGTCACGTTCGCGGATTTCTGCGTGAGGGCGGCCGCCTGCTGCTCACCACCTGCTGTCGGGGCGGCAACGCCGGCATGGCCGTCCTGAACCTCTGGGGCGCGGCGACCGCGGGCGCGGGCAGGCTGCCGGACGTCGCGGAGCTGCGGCGGCAACTGGCCGATGCGGGCTTTCGTCATGTCGAGGTGCGGCGCCTCATCCCCGGCGACGCGTATTACGCGTTCGTTGCGCAATGACGTCGTACCATTCCTCTTTTCTTTCGGAAGAGGTGGCGGCATGGCCGACAAGATCAGGATCGCAACCTGCCTGTGGTTCGACAAGAACGCGGAGGAGGCCGCGCGCTTCTACGCCGCGACGTTTCCCGACAGCCGCGTCATCGCCGTGCGCAAGTCGCCGAGCGACTATCCCAACGGCAAGGCCGGCGACGTGCTTACCGTCGAATTCACCGTGCTCGGCCAGCGCTTCCTCGGCCTGAACGGCGGACCCACGTTTCACGTTCGACGAAGCGGTGTCGTTCCAGGTGTTCACCGACACGCAGGAAGAGACCGACCGCTACTGGAACGCCATCGTCGCCAACGGCGGCCAGGAAAGCATGTGCAGCTGGTGCAAGGACAAGTTCGGCCTGAGCTGGCAGATCGTCCCGCGCGCGCTGATGGACGGGATGAACGATCCCGATGCCGCGGCCGCCCGGCGCGTGATGGAAGCGATGATGACGATGCGCAAGATCGACATCGCGAAGATCGAGGCTGCGCGACGCGGCTGATCGCCGACCGTCCTACTCGACCGTCACGCTCTTCGCGAGGTTGCGCGGCTTGTCGACGTCGGTGCCGCGCAGCACCGCGACGTGATAGGCGAGGAGCTGCAGCGGGATGACGTGCACGACGGGCGACAGCAGCCCCGCGTGCTCCGACACGCGCACGAGATGCGTGCCCTCGCCGCCCGTCAGGTGGCTGTCGAGGTCCGCCACCACGTAGAGCTCGCCGCCGCGCGCGCGCACTTCCTGCAGGTTGCTCTTGAGCTTTTCTAGCAGCGCATCGTTCGGCGCGATGGCGACGACCGGCATCTGCGCGTCGACCAGCGCCAGCGGCCCGTGCTTCAGCTCGCCGGCCGCATACGCCTCGGCGTGGATGTAGGAGATTTCCTTGAGCTTGAGCGCGCCTTCGAGCGCGATAGGGTAATGCAGGCCGCGCCCGAGGAACAGCGCATGCTGCTTCCTGGTGAACGCCTGCGCCCACGCCATGAGGTGCGGCTCGAGCGCAAGCGCGCCCTGGATGGCCGCTGGCAGGTGGCGCAGGCCGCGCATCCACTTCGCCTCGTCCTCGCTTGCGAGCCTGCCGCGCAGCTTGGCGAGCGTGCACGCGAGCAGGAACAGCGCGATGAGCTGCGTCGTGAACGCCTTCGTCGATGCGACGCCGACCTCCGTACCTGCGCGCGTCAGGAACTTCATGACGGTCTGGCGCATCATCGAGCTCGTCGCGACGTTGCACACCGCCAGCGTCCGCGTGTGGCCCAGCGACTTGGCGTGCTTGAGCGCCGCAAGCGTGTCCGCCGTCTCGCCGGATTGCGACACGACGACGACCAGCGCTTTCGTGTTCGGGACGCTGACGCGATAGCGATATTCGCTGGCGATCTCGACCGAGCACGGAATGCCGGCGAGCGTTTCGATCCACTGCCTGGCGACGAGACTCGAGTAGTAGCTCGTGCCGCAGGCGAGGATCAGCACGGCATCGACGTCGCGCAGGAGGTCGGCCGCCTCGGCGCCGAAGAGCGCGGGCTCGATGCCGTCGACGGCCTCGAGCGTATCGGCTACCGCGCGCGGCTGCTCGAAGATCTCCTTCTGCATGAAGTGCCGGTACGGGCCGAGCTCGACCGCCGCTGCGCTGTCGGGCACGTCGACCACGGTGCGCTCGACGCGCTGTCCCTGCGCATCGTAGATCGCGTAGCTGCCGGTGCGCACGTCGGCCACGTCGCCCTCCTCGAGGTACGCGACGCGTCGCGTGACGGGGACCAAAGCCGCTGCATCGGAGGCAAGGAAGTGGTCGTCCGCGCCGATGCCCACGACGAGCGGGCTCCCCTGCCGCGCGCCGACGACGCGTCCCGGCTCGCGCGACGAGATCACGGCAATGGCATACGCGCCTTCGAATTCGGCCACGGCGAGCTGCACCGCGCGGACGAGGTCGCCCTTCGCGGCGCCGTGCCAGTGCGCGTGCACGAGGTGCGCGATCGTCTCGCTGTCGGTCTGCGTGTTGAACGCATATCCCTGCGCACGGAGGCGCTCGCGCAGCGCCTCGAAGTTCTCGATGATGCCGTTGTGCACGACCGCGATCTCGTCGGCCGACACGTGCGGGTGCGCATTCACCGTCGACGGCGCTCCGTGCGTGGCCCACCGCGTGTGCGAGATGCCGGTCGTGCCGACGATCTTGCGCTCGACTGCCTGCGCGTCGAGGTCGGCGACGCGCGCCGTCGAGACGAGGCGCGTGAGCGCGGTGCCTGCCACGCCGTTCAGCACCGCAAGGCCGGTCGAGTCATAGCCGCGGTACTCGAGGCGCCGGATGCCTTCGATGAGGATTGGAACAACATTGCGCGGAGATGCCGCGCCGACGATGCCGCACATGATCGCTAGTCCTTTTTCTTTGCCTTGGCCGGCCGCTGCCAGCCTTCGATCGATACCTGCCGCGCCCGCGCCACCGTCAGCACACCCGCGGGCGCGTCCTGCGCGATGACGCTGCCGGCGCCGATGGTCGCGCCCTCGCCGACTTCGACAGGGGCCACCAGCACACAGTTCGATCCGATGTTTGCGCGGTCGCGGATCACGGTCTGGTGCTTGTGCGCGCCGTCGTAGTTGGCCGTGATCGACCCCGCGCCGTAATTCACGCCGCCACCGACGATAGTGTCGCCGATGTAGGCGAGGTGGTTGGCCTTGCTGCCGCGGCCGAGCCTGCTCGCCTTGACCTCGACGAAGTTGCCGATGTGCACGTCGTCGTCGAACGTCGTCCCGGGACGCGTACGGGCAAACGGGCCGATGCGGCACTGCGCGCCGACGGTCGTTTCCACGAGGAACGTGAACGGCTCGATGCACGTTCGCGCGCCGACGGTAACGTCGCGCAACACGCAATAAGGCCCGACGACGACGTCGTCGCCGAGCGTCACGTCGCCCTCGAACACGCACCCGACGTCGATGCGCACGTCGCGCCCGCACCGCAATTCGCCGCGAATGTCGATGCGCGCCGGATCGACGATGCTTGCCCCTTCGCGCATCAGCGCGTCTGCGCGCCGCGCCATGAGGATGCGCTCGACTGCCGCGAGCTGCGCGCGGTCGTTGATGCCGCGCACGTCGCGCTCGTCCGCCGCAACACGCGCGACGACGGTGACGTCCTGCGCCCGCGCCATCGCGACGATGTCCGTGATGTAGTACTCGCCCTGCGCATTGTCCGCGGTGAGCGCGCCCACCCACTTCTTCATCAGCGCGGCGGGCGCGGCCATGACGCCTGTGTTGATCTCGCGGATCGCCCGCTGCTGCGGATCGGCATCGCGCTCTTCGACGATCGCGCGAACGCCGCCTTGTGCATCGCGCACGATCCGCCCGAGTCCCGACGGATCGGGAACGTTGGCCGTGAGGACCGCAAGCTTGCCGCTGCGCGCGTCGGCGACCAGGCCTTCGAGCGCCTCCGGCGGCACGAGCGGAATGTCGCCGATGGCCACCAGCGCCACGCCATCCGTCGACGCGTCGGCCAGCGCGACGCGCACCGCGTCGCCGGTGCCACGCGGTGGATCCTGCAGCACGAAGCGCACGTCGGGCGCCGCCAACGCGTCGCGGACGGCGGCGGCCTCGTGGCCGACGACCACGGTGATCGCCTGCGGTGCGAGCGTGCGCGCCGCGTCGATGACGTGCGAGACGACCGGCCTGCCCGCGAGGGCATGCAGGACCTTGGGGACGGCGGAGCGCATGCGCTTGCCCATCCCCGCTGCCAGCACGACGACATGAAGCGGAGCGGTCACGAGGCGATACGGTGGTCGTTCGACCCTGCGAATGATACGCCGCATGCCACGTTGACCTGCCGTCGCGCCACGCCGCCGGTGCGTCGGCTTCGCGGTAAGTCTTGCCGATGCGTGCGCTACCGTTCGCTCACGACGCCTGCCCCAGCGCGAGCTTCACGGCGTCCTGCTCGCGCATGGCCGCACCTTCGGCGCGGTAACGCGAGAGCTCCTCGGGGCTGAGGCTCGCGCGCAAGGTGGACCATAGCAGCGCGTCGACGCTCCACTCGGTCCGGTCCAGAACGACGCCTGCGCGGTCGAGCACGCCCTGCGCGTAACCGACGATGCGGGCAGCGTCGGCGACCGCTCCGTTTTGCGCCGCACCCAGCGCGAATCCCTGGAACGTGCGCAGCTCGTCGCCTTCGCGCAGGAGAAGCGCGTAGCACGTTCGGCCCGCGGCAAGACCCGCCGCCGTCCGGCCGAGCGCGAGCTCGGCGGCCATGACCCCCAACCACAGGTGACCGGCGCCCGCGCCGGCGCCGATGGCTTCCAGACGCGCGATCGATTCCCGCGCGTGGGCAAGCGCCACCTCGTGACGCCCGAGCTGGTTCTCGGCGCCAACGACGTTCGACATCGCGTAAAGCGCGCCAAGCTCGCTGCCGCTTTCAGCGGAAATCGCGACCTGGCGCTGTGCAGCGGCCAGCGCCTCCTCCCAACGGCCAACGCGCCACAGCCAGCGAGCGCGCGCGAACTGGACGCGCGCGCGCAGCCGTGCCGGCCACTCGGGCTTCATGCGCTCTTCGGCTTCCGCGACGAGCCGACCCATTTCCTCCACGGTTGCGAAGCGCACGCCGATCACGGCGGTCTTGTTCAGGGCTTCGTACAGGTTCAACGGGTCGTCCAGCGACCGGTATAACGCGATGGCGCGCTTTCCGGCCTCGTAGGCATCGCGCCGGGTCGTGTACATGCCGAGTCCGGCGATGGTCAACCAATATTGCGCAACGAGCGACGGTGGCAGATGGTCGCCGAGCCGTTCCGCGAGGCCGAGGCAGCGCTCCAGTCCCTCGTGCAATTGATGCGTGGCGTGCCAGACGCTCGACGAATGGCCTGCCAACCCGATCGCAAGCACGTCGCTGTCGCCTGCGCTCGCCGTCCAGGCGAGCGCAGCGCGCAGGTTGTCGAGCTCGGGCCCGGCATCCTCGTGCACCAACCGTCCGCGTCGGACGAGGACGTCGTCCAATGCGCGCAGCCGTTCGAGCAACGCTTCGGCATGCAGGCGCAGGGTGGCGGCGGTTTCGCCGGCTTCCCCGAGGCGTTCGAGGGCATAAGCCCGCGTGGTCTCGAGCAGCCGATAGCGGGGCACCGGCTCGCCCTCGGCCAGCACCAGCGACTTGTCCACCAGCGCGCCGAGGTGATCGAGCGCGGCCCAGCCGTCGATCTGCGCATCCCGGGCGACGTGCTGCGCGGCTTCCAGCGTGAAGCTGCCGGCGAACACGCCCAGGCGGCGGAACACGCGCTGCTCCTCGGCGGTGAGCAGGCCATGACTCCACTCGAGCGTCGCTCGCAGCGTTTGGTGCCGGCGGAGCACTGCGCGCGCTCCGGCGGTGAGCACGTTGAAGCGCTCGCCGAGCCGCGAGCGCAGGCCTTCGACGCCGAGCAGCGGCACGCGGGCGGCCGCGAGCTCGATGGCCAGCGGAATGCCGTCGAGCCGGCGGCAGATCTCGACGATCGCTTCGACGTTGTCCGGCCCCAGGACGAAGTGCGGCGCGACGGCCTGCGCACGCGCGGCGAAGAGCTCGACCGCGCCTGCGCGCATCGCCTCGGCGGTCGCATTGCCGCTGGGCATGGCCAGCACGCCTAGACGATAGACATGCTCGTCCGTGACCTTGAGCGTTTCCTGGCTCGTCGCCAGCATCCGCACGCCGGGGGCGGCCGCGCACACGGCTTCGACAAGGGACGCCACCTCGTCGGTGACGTGCTCGCAGTTGTCGAGCACGAGAAGCATGTGCAGCGGAGCCAGAACAGCCGCCAAGGTCGTTGTGTGTGGGCGCTCACTGCTAAGCACGGTGCCCAGCACGCGGGCCACCGCCGCCGGCACTGCCGTACCGTCGGAGACGGGCGCCAGGTCCACCCACCAGACGCCGTCGGCGAAGTCCGCAGCGCGTTCGGTTGCGAGTTGACTCGCGACGCCCTGCGCCACGCGCGTCTTGCCGATGCCGCCCGCGCCGACGATGGTAACCACGGCGTGCGGCAGTAGGAGGCTCTTGATCGCCTCGACGTCCTGCCCTCGCCCGAAGAGCGTCGGCAGGCGCGCCGGAACGTTGGTCGCGACCCGTTCGCTCGCGGTTACGCCGAAGGCAGCCGGCAGTTTCTCCGGCCGGGCATCGTCGGCGGGCGTTGCCTCGATCGATGCGATCGACTCGACCGGCAGCTCGAACCGATATCCGCGTCCCGGAATGGTCGCAAGCGCGCTCGGCCCGAGCAGCTTGCGCAACGCCGAGATCTGCACCTGGAGGTTGTTTTCCTCGACCACGAGCCCCGGCCACACGAGCGTCAGGAGCTCGTTCTTGGTGACGAGGCGGCCGGCGCGCGCCACCAATGCGACGAGCAGGTCGAACCCGCGCCCTCCCAGCGCGACGGGCTTGCCGTCGCAGAGCAGGCGGTGCTCCCCGGGCTCGAGGAGAAAGCGACCGAAACGACAGGCCGGCGCTTGCACGAACGAGGTCGCAGAGGTCATGGCGGCCAGCGGGATGATCGCGCGAAGTCTATCGCGGGCCCGGCTAGCCGGGGCCGCTCGCATCCTTCAGCGACGATTAAGGGACGCTTCAGGACTGAAGCCGGCCTTCAGGAGGACATTGGCATCGTCGTCAACACCCCCCCACCAAGGAGACCGTCATGCAATCCAGCCAAATCGTCCGCGCAATCGCCGCTGCCGCCTCGATCGTTCTCGTCGCCCTCGCCCTCATGGGCGCCAGCTGGTACGCCGAACACGCTCGCGAGCCGGCCATCGGCGCGATGGTGGGCGTGCCCACCGGCGAATACGTCAACGGCGTCGAAGTCCAGCGCCTGCCGTCGATCACCGTCACCGCGCGGCGCAGCGACGTCGAAGCAGCCGCGCGGTAGGCGCGACCGTCAGGCCGGCGCGCCGATGTGCTTCGCGAGGAACCGCTCCATCGCCTCGTAGAACTCGAAGCGGTTCTCCTCGTTGCGGAAGCCGTGGCCCTCGTTGTCCTTGACGAGGTACTCGACTTCCACGCCGCGCTTGCGCATCGCGTCGACCATCTGGTCGCTCTCGCTCTTCACCACGCGCGGATCCTTGGCGCCCTGCGCGATGAGCAGCGGCGACTTGATCCTGTCGGCGCTGAACACGGGCGATGCGGCGCGCAGCATCGCCTCGTCCTTCTCCATGTCGCCGACCATTTCCTGGAGCATCGCGAGGAACGGCTTCCAGTACGGCGGGATGGACTTCATGAAGGTGAGCAGGTTCGACACGCCGACGTAGTCGACGCCGCACGCGTAGAGGTCAGGCGTGAACGCGAGGCCGGCCAGCGTTGCGTAGCCGCCGTAGCTGCCGCCATAGATCGCAATGCGCGACGGGTCGGCCATGCCCTGCGCGATGAGCCATTGCACGCCGTCGGTGATGTCGTCCTGCATCTTGCGGCCCCACTCGCGGAACGACGCCTCCCAGAACTTGCGGCCGTAGCCGGTCGAGCCGCGGAAGTTCACCTGCAGCACCGCGTAGCCGCGATTGGCGAGGAACTGCACCTCGGGATTGAAGCCCCACACGTCGCGCGCCCATGGGCCGCCGTGCACGTTGACGACGACCGGGAGGTTGCGTCGGGTCGCGGCCCTGCGGCAGGGTGAGATAGCCGTGGATGGCAAGCCCGTCGCGCGCTTCGAACACGATCGGCTCCATCGACGACAGCTGCGCCTCGGGTAGCCAAGGTGCGATGTCCGCGAGGAGCGTCGAGCTGCGGGCGTTGCTGTCGTACAGGTAGCGCTTGCCGGGCGTGCGGTCGCTCATCGCGGCGACGACGAACTTGTCCTCGTCCTTGTTCGACGACGTGAGCGTCACGTCGTAACCGGGAAGCCGCGCCTCGATGTCGCGGTACATCGCCTCGGTGTGCGCGTCGAAGAACTTGCGCTGCACCTTCGACGTGACCCACCGCGCGGCGGTGAGCACCTTGCGCTTGCGCGAATGGAAGAGCGCCTCGACGTCCACCTCCGCGCTCTCCACGAGCAGTGCGCCCTCGCGCGCGGCCGCCGGGTCGAACTCGAAGATCGCTGCCTTGTCGCGGCCGCGGTTGGACGCGACGTAGAGCTTGCTGGTTGTCGAACGTGAAGAACAGCGGCGACACCGCCTCCTTGAAGCTCGTGGTGAGGATCGGCGTGAAGTCCTCGTCCTCGCGCTCCGCGATACAGGAGCGACGTGTTGACGCCGTCGGAGGTCCCCGCGACGCGCAGCTTGCCGTCGTGGTCCGTGTGCCAGCTCGTGATGTTGCCGGGGTTCTGCGCGAGCAGCGTCTCAGCGCCCGTGGCGACGTCGATGCGGAACACGTCGAACACCGATTCGTCGCGGCGGTTGTGCGACACGATGAGGTGGTCGTCGTCGTCCTCGAGCATGTCGACGACGTCGGCCTTGACCTTGTCGCCCGGCGTGAGGTCCACCTGCGCCCCGTCGAGACTCGACCGACACGACGTGGAAGTTCTCGTCGCCGCCGAAGTCCTTGACGAAGACGATCCGCTCGCCCTTCCAGAAGTAGCCGCCGATGTCGCGTGCGGTCTCCGACGTGACCCGCGTGGCGGCACCGCCTCCAATGGGGCGCACGAAGACGTTCAGGCGTCGCTCGTAGGGGGCGAGCCACGACAGGTAGCGGCCATCCGGCGAGATCCGGAACGCGGTTTGCTCGGGATTGCGGAAGAAGTCGCGCAGGGGAATGGTCACGCGGGGTCCTCGATCGGGGAGATGGTCGGTGGTAAATGGGCGCCGCGGCCCGGATCGCAAGGACGGACTCTTGCTATTCTCCGGCGGATGGCGATCGTGGCGGTATTCAACCAGAAGGGCGGCGTCGGCAAGACGACGACCGCGCTCAACCTGCTCGCCTCGATCGCAAGCGCAAGCAGCGCCCGCTGGCCATCGACCTCGACCCGCAGTGCCACCTGTCGCACATCTTCGGCGTGCATCCACGCAATGCCGACGACTCGATCTTCGGCTTCTTCGTGCGCCAGCGGCCGCTCGACGACGTCGCGCAGATCACGAAGAGCGGCGTCATCATGCTGCCGGCGCATCTCGAGCTCGCGAAGCTCGACGACGCTGCTCGGCAAGGGCGTCAACGTGGTCACGCGGTTGCGCCAGGCGTTGCATGCGCCGAACGCCGCGCCGGGACCGGTCGTGATCGATTGCTGCCCGTTGCTCAACGTGCTGTCGCTCAACGCGATCTTCGCGGCGGACCTCGTGCTCGTGCCGGTGTCGGCCGACTACCTGTCGCTCAAGGGCGCCGAGCAGGTCGAGCGGGCGCTAAACGCGCTCGAGCCCGTGTTCAAGCAGCGGCTTCCGCGGCGCTACCTGCTCACGCGCTACGACGGCCGACGACGAATGACGGACGAGGTCGAGACGCGCATGCGCGAGGTGCTGCGGGCCGACGAGGTGTGCAGGACGGTGATCCGCGAGAACGTGAAGCTCGCGGAAAGCCCGGCGGTCGGGCTCGACGTGTTCCGGCATGCGCCCGGAAGCCGCGGCGCGCAGGACTACGACGCGTTGTACGAGGAGCTATTGGGTGCCGGCTTTCTGCAATAGGAAACTACCCGCACGCTCGCTGCGCTCGCTGCCCCCTGAGGGGGCGGTCAGTTCCTCGGGGCGGCCCTTCGCAACCGACAGACCGGCGCTGATGAGGCCGATGACGCTGTCGACGTCGAGCGGCTCGAAGCGACGCGGTACGCTTTGCGTCTGGCAATCGACGATCACGCACTGGTGGTACATCTGACGCAGGCGCCTTTCCGCGTCCGACTGCGTGGCCGCCATGATCAGGATATTTTCCACCCGCTGGCCATGTCTGGTCCGGATGTTGAAACCGTAGCGAATCACGGGTTGCCTCCCATCTGAATCAGTATGTTGGACGCGATCGCTGATGCGTTGGGACCGATAGAGCATGCAAATACCATACCGTACCGTCGATTTGTGCCGATGAGCGCTGCCTCGAATGGGCCGGGTGAGCCGATTGCAGTCGACAATGTGACGATGATCGGCCGCGCGTTGGTCGATATGGCGATAGTAAGCGCTGACCAACACGCGCGGCTAACACCCCTCACCGGCGGCGTCTCCTCGGACATCTATCGGGCGGATCTGCCACAGGGCGTCGTGTGCGTGAAGCGCGCGCTCCCGCAGCTCAAGGTCACGGCGGAGTGGAACGTACCCGTCGAGCGCAATCGCTACGAGGCCGAATGGCTGCGCGTCGTCGGTGGCATCGTCCCGGCGGCAGTGCCGGCGTTGATCGCCGAAGACCGGGCATCGGGTACGTTCGCGATGGCGTGGCTGCCCCCCGAGCGCTATCCCGTGTGGAAGTCGCAGCTGATGGGTGGCGAGCTCGATCCGGCGACCGCACGGCAGGTCGGGGACGTGTTCGGCCGCATCCATGCGGCGACCGCCGACCGCCCGGACGTCGCGGCCCGGTTCCCGACCGACGCGCTGTTCCACGCATTGCGGCTCGATCCGTATCTCGTGACCGCGGCGCACGCGCATCCGGATCGCGCAGGACCGCTGCTCGATCTCGTGGAAGCGACCGCCGCGACCCGGCGCGCGCTCGTGCACGGCGACGCGAGCCCCAAGAACATCCTGGTCGGGCCGGACGGGCCCGTCGTCGTCGACGCGGAGTGCGCGTGGTTCGGCGATCCTGCGTTCGACCTCGCATTCCTGCTCAACCACCTGCTGCTGAAGTCCGCGCTGCATCCGGATCGTGCCTCGCAATACCGGGCGATGTGCGCGGCGCTCGTCGAGGCGCTATCGCGCGCACGTGACGTGGGAGCCGTGGGCCTCCCTCGAGACACGCGCCGCGGCGCTGCTGCCCGGCCTGCATGCTCGCCCGGATCGACGGCAAGTCGCCGGTCGAATACCTCGTCGGCCATCCCGGCAGCGAGGCCGTGCGCACGTTCGCGCGCGAGCGGCTGCTGCACGCGGACCGTTCGCTCTTCGCGGTGATCGACGCCTTCACGCCATGACCCCGTCGACGATCAATCGCGTGCATGCGCGACGCGTGTTCGATTCGCGCGGGCGGCCGACGGTCGAAGCCGAGGTGCGCCTGGCAAGCGGCGTGACGGCCCGCGGCATCGCGCCCGCCGGCGCCTCGCGCGGATCGCGCGAGGCCGTCGACCTGCGCGACGGCGGCACGCGCCTTGGCGGCTACGACGTGGCGCAGGCGATCGCGAACGTGCGCGGACCGATCGCGCGCGCGATCTTCGGCATGGATGCGCTCGAGCAGGCCGACATCGACGCGAAGCTGATCGAGCTCGACGGCACGCCGAACATGAGCAAGCTCGGCGCGCAATGCGACGGTCGCCGTGTCGCTCGCGGTGGCGCAGGCGGGCGCGATGGCGTTCGACATGCCGCTGTGGCAATACCTGGCCGACGACGGGCCGGTGTCGTTGCCGATGCCCGAGGTGCAGATCTTCGGCGGCGGCGCGCACGCGGGGCGGCGCATCGACATCCAGGACCTGATGGTGATGCCGATCGGCGCGTGGACGTTCGACGACGCGATCACCATGGTCGCCGAGATCTATCGGGCCGCGGGCTTGCTGATGCAGGAAGCGGGCAAGCTCGCAGGCGTCGCCGACGAAGGCGGCTGGTGGCCGCAGTTCGCGAGCAACGAGGAAGCGCTCGAGATGACCGTGCGCGCGATCGAGCGCGCCGGCTGCCACCCGGGAAGCGATGCCGGCATCTCGCTCGACATCGCCGCGTCCGAGTTCGGCCGCGACGGACGTTACACGCTCGCTCTCGACCAGCGCGAGCTCGACAGCGACGGCATGTCGGAGATGCTGCTCGACTGGATCGAGCGGTACCCGATCGTATCGATCGAGGACCCGCTCGCGGAGGACGACGTCGAGGCGTGGGCTGCGTTCACGCGCGTGGCCAAGCATCGCGTGCAGGTCATCGGCGACGACCTGCTGGTCACGAATGCCGCGCGCGTCGAGGAGGCGGCTGCGAGCGGCGCGTGCAACGCGGTCCTCGTCAAGATCAACCAGGCGGGCACGCTGACGCAGGCGCGCGCCGCGCTCGACGCGGCCAAGGTGGCGGGCTTCGGCACCATCGTCTCGGCACGATCCGGCGAATCCGAAGACACCGCGATCGCGCATCTCGCGGTCGGCTGGAATGCGGGGCAGCTCAAGGTCGGCGCGTTCGCGCGCAGCGAGCGCCTCGCGAAGTGGAACGAGCTCCTGCGCATCGAGGACGCGATGGGCGGCGACGCGCGGTTCGCAGGCATCGCGGCGCTCCCGCCCCGAAAATAGGGACGTACCCCATTACAAGCTGAAATGGGGTACGTCCCTATTTCAGCAGGAAGTCGGCGAGCTCGACGAAGCCCGCGCCCGCCTCGCGTGTCGTGACGTACGCAGGCGGCGTCGCGATGCGGTCGAGAAACGGCGCGACGTTGGCCACGCCGACCGCATTCGGAAAATAAGCGAACATCGGCGCGTCGTTGGGGGAGTCGCCGGCGAAGACGTAGTGCACGCGCTCGACGTCGAGGTCCTCGCCGAACGCCTCGCCGAAGAGCATTCTCGTCATCGTGAGCTTGTCGTAGGTCCCGAACCATCCATTGACGTGGATGGAGCTCACCTTCGCCGTCATGCCCTCTTCCTGCATCAGCGACACGACGAGATCGACGGCCGCGCGCGGCAGCGGCTCGACGTCCTCGCAAAAGTCGATCGCGAGGTCGCTTTCGCGATAGTGCTGGTCCGACGCCAGCGCCGCCCCCGGCACCGCTGCGAGGATCTTCTGGCCGATCGACTGCAGTCGCCGCCGATGCTCCGCACGCGTCTCGTCGTCGACCATGTAGCGCTTGACGAGCTTGCGCGCGCGCTCGTCGTAACGCATGCAGAACGCGCCGTTCTCGCCGACCACCGCGTCGACGGGCCACATGCGGGCGATGTGGTCGCACCAGCCGGCGGGCCGCCCGGTGATCGGCACGACGCGCTTGCCCGCCGCCTTGAGGCGCGCGAGCGCGGAATACGCTTCAGGCAGCAGGCGCCCGTGCGTCGTGATCGTGTCGTCGATGTCGGCGAGCACGCCGCGAATGCCGCGGCGCGTCGTGCTCGGGCATCGAGGCGAGCGGCTTCATCGGCGCGGGACGCGGTGTGAGCCACTTCGACACCGGCGGCGCCTGCCAGCGCGCGATCGCGTCGAAGATCTCCTCGACGCTGGACACCACTTCGACCATCGTCCGATGCGCGGGCTTGAGGAAGCCGTCGGCGACGCCGCGGTCGATCTGCGCGAGGAAGCCGTCGAAGTAGCCCTCGACGTTCACCATCACGAGCGGCTTCGAGTGGATGCCGAGCTGGTCCCAGGTCGCCATCTCGCAGAACTCGTCGAACGTGCCGAAGCCGCCGGGCAACGCGACGAACGCATCGGCCAGCGCGGCCATGCGCGCCTTGCGCTCGTGCATCGTGGGCACGACCGTGAGCTCCGTCAGTCCTGCGTGCCCCACTTCGCGCACCATCAGCTGCTTCGGTGATGACGCCGATCACCTTGCCGCTGCGCCGCGAGTGCGCTCTCCGCGGCGATCTTCATGAGGCCGACGCTGCCGCCGCCGTACACGAGCGTCGTGCCGCGCACTGCGAGGGCGCGGCCGAGGTCCGCGGCCGCTTGCGCATAGGCGGCGCGGGTGCCGGCGTTGGACCCGCAGAACACGCAGATGTGCGTCATTGCATGTACCCGGCGACCGCGTCGCGTTGCGCCTGCGTCATCGGCAGGCCGCATTTGGTCCTGCGCCACAGGACGTCGTCCGCGCTCGTCGCCCATTCCTCGCGCACGAGATAGTCCACCTCGCGCTGGGTAAGCCCCGCTCCGAAATCGCGGCCGAGATCCGCCATGCTCCGCGCATCGCCGAGCACCATCGTCGCGCGCGACCCGTGCCGCCGCGCGACCCCATGCACGATTGCGCCATCGATCTGCGCATACTTGCGGCGCAGCTCGCTCTCCCAGGCCGCGCGATCGCCCTTCGGCAGGTCGCCGCCCGGCAACGCTGCGGTCGCGGTCCACGGCGCCTTCATCCCCGGAAAGAACGGCGCCAGGTCGCGCAGCGCGTGCTCGGCCAGCTTGCGATACGTCGTGATCTTGCCGCCGAACGACGAGAGCACCGGCGCCACGCCGTCGGCGGCATCCACCTTGAGCACGTAGTCGCGGGTGACGGCCGAAGGATCCGACGCGCCGTCGTCGTAGAGCGGGCGCACGCCGCTGTAGGTCCACACGATGTCGTCGCGCGCGAGCGGCCGATCGAGATACGCGTTGGCGAGATCGAGCAGGTACTGCACTTCATCGTCGGCTATGTGCGGATGCTCGAACGCCTCGACCGGGACGTCGGTCGTGCCGATCAACGAATACTGCTCCTGGTACGGAATCACGAACACGATGCGGTTGTCGGCGTTCTGCAGGATGTACGCGTGCGATTCATCGTGCACGCGCGGCACGACGATGTGGCTGCCCTTGACGTGGCGCACATTGCCTTCGCCCGGCGTGGGCGGCCGCACGAGGTCCAGCACTTCCTTGACCCACGGCCCCGCCGTGTTGACGAGTGCGCGCGCGGCGACCTCGGACGTAGCGCCGCCCGATTGCAGCGTCGCGCGCCAGATGCCGGCGTCGCGATGCGCGCCGACGAGCTTCGTGCGCACGCGAACCTCCGCGCCGTGCGCCGCAGCGTCGAGCGCGTTGACGACGACGAGCCGCGCGTCGTCCACGCGCGCGTCCGAATACACGAAGCCCTTGCTGAAGCGATGCTTGAGCCCCGCCGACCACTGGCTCTTCGACAGGTCGACGCCGGACGAGCTCGGCAACGTCTTGCGCCCGCCCAGGTGGTCGTAGAGGAACAGGCCCATGCGGATCATCCACGCGGGACGCAGGTGCGGCTCGTGCGGCAGCACGAACGCGAGCGGCTCGACGAGATGCGGCGCGATGCGCAGCATCACTTCGCGCTCGGCAAGCGCTTCGGCCACGAGGCGGAATTCGTAGTACTCGAGGTAGCGAAGGCCGCCGTGGATCAGCTTGGTGCTCCACTGCGACGTCGCGGACGCGAGGTCGTGCTGCTCGACGAGGAGCACCGACAGGCCGCGGCCCGCGGCGTCGCGCGCGATCCCGGCGCCGTTGATGCCGCCGCCGATGACGAGGAGATCGTAGACGCCTGGTTGCATGCGGGAGCGCGATTCTACCCGAGCGTGAGCTCCACGACCTCGCAGTTGGCGAACGATCTGCCGGTCAAGTGCCGCAGGAAGGTGCCGTGTCCGACGACGGCGATGACGCGCTCGCGATGCTCGCGCAGGACCTTCCTGAACGCGTCGACGCGCGCGCGCACGGCGTCCTCCGGCTCGAGGCACACGCCGCGCTCGTCGGCCGCGCCGTCGACGTGCCACCAGACGGACGGGACGTGGTCGAACGCAAGCGCGGGAAACTCGGCGGCGAGCTCGGCAGGCGAGCGGCCGACGTCGCACGTGCTCTCGACGCGCTCGCGCAGGAGCGGCACGATGCGCATCGCAGGCGCGTTGGGATGCCCGTCGAACACGCCGAGCGCGGTCTCGATCGCGCGCGTCAACGGCGACACCAGCACGATCTCCACCGGATAGGCAAGAAGCGTGGCGCGCGCCGCGACGACCTGTTCGCGGCCGAGCGCGGTGAGGCGCGCGTCGTAGTGCATCGGATCGGCGCCGGTCGCGGCCCATGCGGCGTTGAACGTCGATTGGCCATGGCGAATGCAAAGGATCGTGGTCGCGGTCATGGGGCTATCATCCCAGCTTGGCGCTGACTGGACCACCCATGAACCTCCTGCCCGAAATCGCCGCGCTCGACGCCGACATGCGTACCTGGCGCCACCACATCCACGCGCACCCCGAGACCGCGTTCGAGGAGAAGGCGACGAGCGCGTTCGTCGCCGGCAAGCTGCGCGAATTCGGGCTCGAGGTGCACACGGGGCTCGCCGGGACGGGTGTGGTCGGCGTGCTGCGTCACGGCCACTCGAAGGAGGCGGTCGGCCTTCGCGCCGACCTCGACGCGCTGCACATCCACGAGAAGTCTGGTGTGGCGCACGCGTCCAGGCACGACGGCAAGATGCACGCGTGCGGCCACGACGGCCACACGACGATGCTCCTCGGCGCCGCGCGCGCGATGGCGCAGCGCAAGCGCTTCGACGGCACGACGTACTTCATCTTCCAGCCTGCGGAAGAGAACGAGGGCGGCGGGCGCGTCATGGTGCAGGAAGGCCTCTTCGACCGCTTTCCGATGAAGGCCGTGTACGGCATGCACAACTGGCCGGAGATGCCCGTCGGCAAGATCGCGCTGCGCGAGGGGCCGCTGATGGGCGCCTACGACATCTTCGAGATCGTCGCCACGGGGCGCGGCGGCCATGCCGCGATGCCGCACCTCGGCCGCGATCCCATGCCGTTCGCGGCGCATCTCATCAATGCGCTCCAGACCATCGTCGCGCGCAACATCCATCCGCTGGAAGCAGGTGTCGTGAGCGTGACGCAGGTGCATGGCGGCGACACGTGGAACGTCATCCCGCAGGAAGTCGTGCTGCGCGGCACCGCGCGCTCGTTCCGGCCCGACATCCAGGACCTCATCGAGCGGCGCATGGGCGAGATCGTCACCGGCCTCGCCTCCACCTTCGACATGACCGCCACGCTGCGCTACGAGCGGCGCTATCCCGCGACGATCAACACGAGGGACGAGACGCTGCACGCGCTCGCGGCCGCGCAAGCGGTGGTCGGACCCGACAGCGTCGACACGAATCCGACGCCGTCCATGGGCTCGGAAGACTTCGCGTTCATGCTGCAGGAGAAACCCGGCTGCTACATCTGGCTCGGCGGCGGACGCGGGCCGGGAACGCCGAACCTGCACAACCCGTTCTACGACTTCAACGACGACGCGCTCGCGATCGGGGCGTCGTACTGGGTGACGCTCGCCGAGGCGCAGCTGCCGGTGCACGCGACCGTGCGGCAGGCGGCGTAGCCGATCGCCTTGAGCATCGCGACGCAACGTCTCGGCCGCCGGCGAGTAGGCGCGCCGGCGCTGCTTCACCACGCCGAGTTCGCGCTCGATCGCGCGGCGCGTCGAGATGCGCGCTAATCACGAGGTCGCCGGCGCGCACAGCGAGCTCGGCCGCCGACGAGGGCAACATCGTCGCGCCAAGGCCCGCGCGAACGAGGCCGATCGCGGTCGACATGAAGGCCGCTTCGTACGTCGGCGCGGCGAGCCGTCCGATCGACGCGCACGCGGCGTCGACGATGCGCCGCACGCTGCTGTCGCGGTCCATCAGCACGAGCGGCGTGTCCAACAGATCGGCGAGCCGCATCGTCTTCGTTCTCGCGAGCGGATGCGCGGGCGGCAGCACGGCGACCATGCGGTCCGTGAGCAACGGCGTGAACGAGAGCTCGCGGATCCGGTGGCGGCGCGCTGGTGAGCGCGAGGTCGGCTTCGTCGGCGCGCATGCAGGCCGACCGATGCGCTCGGCCAGCGCGTCCTTGATCACGACCGACGATGCCGGGATGCTCGTCGCGCATGCGCGCGATCGACCGTGCGGCATCAGCGTCGCGGCGAGCGATGGCAGCGCCGCGACCGTCGACGCGGCCCGTGTTGCGCCTGCGCCACGTCGCGTGCGCGGGCGACGACGGACGCCGAGGTCGCCGAGCACCGTTGTCGACGACTCGGCATCAGGTCCTCGCCCGCCTGCGTGAGCGTCACCGACCGCGTGCTGCGGTCGAACAGCTTCACGCCGAGCGCGTCCTCGAGCTCGCGGATCTGCGCCGACAGCGCGGGCTGCGTGGCGTGCAGCGCGTCGGCGGCCTTGGTGAAGCTGCCGAGTCGACCGATGGAGACGAACGCGCGCAGCTGCCGCAGGTTGATATTCATATGATTTGCCGATAACTGTGATCTGAATTATTCATTTGAATTATAGATGGCCGCGGCGTCCAATGACAGTGTTCGCGGCCCCGTGGCCGCAAGAAGGAGGAGAACACCATGTCCACGCCACGCCGCGGGCTCGCGCTCGCGTGTCTTTCATTGGCCGCCGTCATTGCGAGCGACGCCGACGCGCGCGTCACCAAGCTCACGGTCACGAGCAAAGTCTCGCCGGCCTACAACGGGCAGTCGTTCGGCGAGGCCGGCCAGTACGAGACGTATGCCGGCACGATCGCGGGCGAGGTCGATCCGAGCTGACCGGCGCAGCGCGATCATCCAGGACATCGAGCTCGCCCCGCGTAACGCGACGCGGCATGGTCGAGTACACGGCGACGTTCTTCCTCACGAAGCCGATCGACATGACGAAGTCGAGCGGCATGCTGTTCCAGCAGGTACCCAATCGCGGCGGGCGCATCGACATCGGCGGCCGCGCGGCGGGCGACGTCGGCTTGTAGCAGCGGATGGCAGGGCGACATGACCGGCACGCAGGTGGAGCGCGTCACGGTGCCGGTCGCGAAGAATCCGGACGGCTCGTCGATCACGGGTCCGTACACGTTCACCATCGCGGACCTGGGCGCGGGCAGCCCGATCAGCGCCGACGGCAGCACGGCGACGATCTACGCGGGTCTCAACAATCCGTCGATCCCGTATCCGCCGGCGACGACCGACACGACGCAGGCCGAGCTCACAAGCTACGCGACCTATACGTTCAACACGGCGCGAGCTGACCGATCCTCGCCTCGTCGCGAGCGGCGACTGGGCCTTCGGCGACTGCACCGCGACGCCGTTCCCCGGCGTGGCCGAGCGGCACCAGGATCTGCGTGCGCGGCGGCTTCGACAAGTCGCGCATCTACCGGCTCGTCTATCGCGTGAAGGATCCGCTGGTCCTCGGTCTCGGCCTCGCGGCATTCCGCGACGCGGCCTCGTTCTTCCGTTACGCAACGGCCGACGACTTCGGCACGCCGAATCCGGTGGCCGGCGGCATCAAGTGGACGATCGTGCAGGGCACGTCCCAATCGGAGCTTCATCAAGACGATGATCCACCTCGGGTTCACCGAGGACGACGCAGCCTTCCGCGGCCGTCGCATCTGGGATGGCGCCATTCCGTTCATCGCGGCGCGGCAGAATCCGATCGACTACCGCTTCGCCATCTCCGGCGGCGAAGGCAAGCTGTACGAGCAGGGCACGCGACCCGGTCGCTCTGGTGGGAGACTTACACCGACGTCGCGCGCGGCCGGGCGCCCGCGAGCATGCTCGACCGCTGCCGCGCGAGCGGGACCTGCCCGAAGATCACCGAGGTGAACGGCTCCGCGGAATACTGGAACCTGCGCATGTCGCCCGGCATCGTCGGGACCAAGCGCGGACGTCGACATCCCGTTGCCGCCGGAGGTGCGCCGCTACTACGTGCCGAGCACGAGCCACGGCGGCGGCAACGGCGCGTGGACGCTCACGCCGGCGGCAGACGGGAAGCACCGTCGGCACGTGCGTGCTGCCCGCGAATCCGATGCCCGAGCAGCCGATCCTGCGCGCGCTCACCGATGCCACGATCGAATGGGTGACGAAGGACCGCGAAATGCCGCCCCGCCTGCGTCAGCGTCACCGAGCGCGTGCTGCGGTCGAACAGCTTGACGCCGAGCGCGGCATCGAGCTCGCGGATCTGGGCCGAGAGCGCCGGTTGCGTCGCATTCAACGCGTCGGCTGCCGTTCGCCAAGCTACCAAGGCGAGCGATGGCAGACGAACGCGCGCATTGTCGCAAGCTGATCTTCATTCATATTACGTCCGCGGTGTCTGAATCGTTCGCCGAGCTACATGCTGCGCCGAGGACGCGGCGACGCGAATTCAATGCCGCGCTGAGCAGCGTATTGAACAACAACCTGATGCCGAAGGACGCTTTCGCCGAAACGCTCCTGCGCGCGACGCGTGCGAGCGAAGACCGGCGCGGAGGAGAACTGAGATGCCACGCATTTCATCGACTGCGCGTTCGCGCTCGCGTGCGTGGCATCGCTCGCGCACGCCGACTATCCCGACAAGCAGTTCACGTTCGTGGTGCCGTTCGCCGCCGGCAGCGCCACCGACCAGCTCGCGCGCTCGCTCGGGCAGGAGGTCTCGCGCATCACGAAGCAGACGGTGATCGTCGACAACAAGCCGGGCGCGTCGGGCTTCATCGGCGCCGAGGCGGTGAAGAAGGCGCGCGCCCGACGGCTACACGGTGTTCATCACCACCAACACGACGCACGCTGCCAACGAGCACCTCTTCAAGAAGATTCCCTACGACCCGGTCAAGGACTACCTGCCCGTCACCGGGCTCGGCAAGGGCGGCCAGATCATGATCGTCAACCTCGAACGTTCCGGCGAAGTCCGTGGCCGAGTTCATCGCGCTCGCCAAGGCGCAGCCGGGCAAGATCAGCTTCGGCAGCGGCAGCTCGTCTTCGCGCGTGGCGGGCGAGATGTTCCAGCAGCTCGCCGGCGTCGAGCTGCTGCACGTTCCGTACAAGAGCAATCCGCTCGCGATCAACGATCTGCTCGGCGGGCAGATCAACATGATGATCACCGACACGGCCACCGGGTTGCCGCAGGTGAAAGGCGGCAAGGTGCGCGCGCTCGCGGTCTCCACGTCCAAGCGCTCGCCGCTGACGCCGGAGCTGCCGACGATCGACGAGGCCGGCGTCAAGGGCTACGACATGGGCTTCTGGTTCGCCGCGTACGTGCCCGCGAACACGCCGCCGGCCGTCGTCAACAAGCTGCACGACGTCCTGGTCGAGGCGACCAAGGGCGCGGCGATGCAGAATTTCTACACCACGACCGGCACCGACCCGTTCACGACGACGCCGGCGGAGCTCGGCAAGTTCCAGGTCGCGGAGTCGGAGAAGTGGAAGAGCATCATCAAGAAGGCCGGCATCGAGCCGGAGTAGCGGGTCATGCGTACATCGGTGCGACTCGGCGGCGGCGCGGGATTCGCGGGCGACCGCCTCGACGCACCGCTCGATCTCGCGGAGCGCGGCAAGCTCGACTACCTGGTCCTCGAGTGCCTGGCCGAGCGCACGATCGCACTCGCGCAGCTGCGCCGGCGGCGCGATCCTGCGACGCGGCTACGATGCGCGACTGCACGAGCGCATCGAATCGCTGCTGCCGGTCCTCGCGCGCAATCGCGTCAGGCTGGTGAGCAATTTCGGCGCCGCCAATCCCGTGGCCGCGGCCGACGCGATCGTCGACATCGCACGTCGCTTGCAAATTCCGGTCAAGGTCGCAGCCGTCACCGGCGACGACGTGCTCGACGCGCTCGACCTCGTCGGCGCCCACCATGGAGAGCGACGCGACGTTGTCGTCAGTGGGTCCCATCGTGTCGGCCAATGCGTATCTCGGCGCCGACGCGCTCGCTGCCGGCGCTCGCGACCGGCGCCGACATCGTCGTGACCGGCCGCGTCGCGGATCCGTCGCTGTTCGTCGCACCCTTGATGCACGAGTACGGCTGGTCGCAGGACGATTTCGATCGCGTCGCGCGCGGCACGGCGGTCGGCCATCTGCTCGAATGCGCGGGCCAGCTGTGCGGCGGCTACTTCGCGGATCCCGGCCGCAAGGAAATTCCCGACATGGCGCATCTCGGATTTCCGTTCGCCGACGTCGACGCGCAAGGCAACGCGACGCTCGGCAAGGTCGCGGGCACGGGCGGACGCATCACGCGCGCCACCGCGACGGAGCAGCTGCTGTACGAGGTGACCGATCCGCACGGCTACCTCACGCCCGACGTGACCGCCGATTTTTCCGCGGTGACGCTTGCGCGAGACGGCGCGCGACCGCATCGAGGTGCGCGGCGCGCGAGGCCGGCCGCGACCCGCGCAGCTCAAGGTGAGCGTCGGCTATCTCGCGGGCTACGTCGGCGAAGGCGAGATCGGTTACGCAGGCACCAACGCGGTCGCACGTGCGCATCTCGCGGCGCAGATCATCCGCGAGCGGCTCGACGGCCGCTTTCCCGAGCTTCGCGTCGATCTCGTCGGCAGCACGTCGCTGCACGGGCGCGCGCTCGACACCGGTGAGCGGCCGTACGAAGTGCGGCTGCGCGTCGCCGCCCGCGCGGCGACGCGCGAGGACGCCGCGATCGTCGGCGACGAGGTCGAGGCGCTCTACACCAACGGGCCGGCAGGCGGCGGCGGCGCGCGCAAGTACGTCACCGAGCAGGTCGGCATCGTGTCGACGCTCATCGACCGATCGCGCGTCAAGCCGCAGGTCGTCGTGCGCGAGTGGAAGGCCCATGCCGAAGCTGTATGACCTCGCGCACTGCCGCGCCGGCGACAAGGGCAATACGTCCACCCTCTCGCTCATCGCCTATCGCGCCGAAGACTATCCGCTGCTCGCGCAGCGCGTGACCGCGGACGCGGTCGCGCGATCACTTGCGCGGCATCGTGCAAGGCACGGTGCGCCGCTACGAGCTTCCGCAGCTCGGCGCGCTGCAGTTCGTGTGCGAGCATGCGCTGGCCGGCGGCGTCACGACGTCGCTCGCGCTCGACGCGCACGGCAAGTCGCTGTCGTCCGCGTTGCTCGAGATGGAGATCTAGCCCGCCGCAGGGCCGCCCCTTGGGGGAGGCCGCCGAAGGCGGCTTCGGGGGGATCTAGTCCGGCTTCGTCATCGCCGCCGGGTCTATCCACTTGTCGAAGTCTTCCGCGCGGAGGATGCCGAGCGCGAGTGCGGCCTCGCGCAGCGACGTGCCGTCGCGATGCGCCTTCAGCGCGATCTTCGCGGAATTCTCGTACCCGATGTGCGGATTCAGCGCCGTGACGAGCATGAGCGACTCGGCGACGTTGCGGCGGATGCGCTCGCGGTTGGGCTCGATCCCGCGCGCGCAGCGCTCGTCGAACGAGCGGATGCCGTCGGCCAAAAGCTCGATCGATTCGAGCGTGTTGTGCAGGATGATCGGCTTGTAGACGTTGAGCTGGAAGTGGCCCTGCGTGCCCGCGAACGCGACGGCGGTGTCGTTGCCGAACACCTGCACCGCGACCATCGTGAGCGCCTCGCTTTGCGTCGGGTTGATCTTGCCCGGCATGATCGACGAGCCGGGCTCGTTGTCGGGGATCGTGATCTCGCCGAATCCTGCGCGCGGTCCGCTCGCATAGAGGCGCACGTCGTTGGCGATCTTCATCGCGATGCCGCCCAGGGTTCGCAGCGCGGCGCTCGCGTTCACCATGGCATCGTGCGCCGACAGCGCCGCGAACTTGTTGTGCGCGGACGTGAACGGCTTGCCCGTCGCCTGCGCGACGTGACGCGCGACGACCTCGCCGAAGCGCGCTGGCGAATTGATGCCGGTGCCCACGGCGGTGCCACCGAGCGCGAGCGGGTGCAGCGCGTCGCGCGCCTGGTGAAGGTACTTCGTCGCATCGTCGAGCTGGGCGACCCAGCCCGAGATCACCTGACCGAGCGTGACCGGCGTCGCGTCCTGCAAGTGCGTGCGGCCCAGCATCACGACGTCGGCGAACGCGTGCGCCTTGGCGTCGAGCGTCGCGCGCAGCTGCGCGATCGCCGGGAGCAGCGCGCGGTCGAGCTCCTCCACCGTTGCAACGTGCATCACCGCCGGAAACGCGTCGTTGGACGATTGGCTGCGATTGACGTCGTCGTTCGGATGCACGGGCTTCTTGCTGCCGACGGTGCCGCCCGCGAGCTGGATCGCGCGATTGGCGATCACCTCGTTGGCGTTCATGTTCGACTGCGTGCCCGATCCGGTCTGGAACACGACGAGCGGAAACTCGTCGTCCCACTTGCCGTCGATCACTTCCTGCGCCGCGCGCACGATGAGGTCCGCCTTGTCCTGCGGCAGCGCGCCGAGCTCGGCGTTGGCGCGCGCGGAGGCCTGCTTCACGATGCCGAACGCGCGCACGACGGGACGGCCGAAGCCGAAGCGCGCAACGCCGATCGGGAAGTTGTCGACGGAGCGCTGCGTCTGCGCGCCCCACAGCCGGTGCGCCGGCACCGGGACCTCGCCCAGCGCGTCCTTCTCGATTCGCTTGTCGGTCATCGCTGCATCCTCCGCAACGACGATCATAAGCCTAGGCGCGGGCGCGCGCCTTCCTACGGCCGTTGCCGGTCGCCGCTGCGTTGCCGCGGCCCACGGCGACGGGCAGCATCGCGCGAAGCTCGGCGGCGAGCTTGCGCTGCCTGTCCTCGAGACCCGTCTGCTGCTCCGTCCATTCGAGCAGCGCATGCGCGCGGCGGCGATCGGCCGCGGTGCGCAGGAGCTTCGGCAGCGAGCGCTTCGCGCGCTCCGGCTCGAATTCGACGACGATCGTCTCTTCCTGAAGCAGGCGGCGGCGCGCATCCTCCGACAGATGCGCAATCTCGCCTTCGGGCGACAGCAGCTCGCGCGTCTTCTGCATCTGCGACAGGCGGTGATGCCCGCGCCCCGCCTTGCTGATGAGCATCGCGATGCGCGCGAGGCCTTCGATCGCGCTGCCTTCCTCGAGCGTGTCGAGCACTTCCCGTACCGCCGGGATCGAGCGCGGATCGAACTTGCGCTTGCTGCGCATCGCCTCGCCCTCGTCGGCCATCTGCAGCGACATCATGTTGCCGTACACCTCGAAGAACGCGGCCTCGGAGGAGGCGTCGCGCAGGTCGCGATACAGGTCGAGTGCCGCAATCTTGTGCTCGGAGGCGAGCTTCTCGAGCGCCACGTTGTCGTTCGTCTCCGATCGCGGCCGGCGCTGCCCGCGCACCATCGACGCGTACGTCGACAGCGGCCACAGCATCGGGTTCTTGTCGGAGAGCGCCCAGTACTGCACGCGCAGCGGATGGAAGTCGCGCAGCCCCTTCGCAAGCCACTCGGGAACGGCCTCGCGCACGAACGGGCGCACGAGCAGCGAATACGCGCGCTCGTAGAGCTCCGAGATCGCCGCCACCGCCTCGAACGGCTTCTCGTCCACGCGGTCGTACTTCTGCAGCGCGCGCAGGTCCTCGACCTTGCGCTCCACCAGCGTCACCTCGTACTTCATCTCGCCGTCGCCGCCGATGCGCTCGTCGATGTTCATGCCGTACAAGCCCGGCGGCAGGCCCTGGATGTAGCGCAGCACTTCGACGATCTGCGCGTGCTCCTTCTTGGCGACCTTGCCCGACACGAAGATGCCGAGGTGGCCGACGTCTTCGTGCAGCAGTCCGACGATGGTCTGCCCGTTGGCCTTGATCTCCTCGGTCGAGCTGTAGACGTCGGCGATCCAGTTGAACGCCTGCTGCGGCGGCGTGATGTTGTCGCCCATCGACGCGAAGATGATGATCGGCTGCTTGATCGACTTGAGGTCGAAGTAGCGGCCCGGCCCGAGCCGCGCCTCGCCCGACGAGAGCTTGTTGCCGACGAAGAGGTTGCTGACGATCCAGCGGATCTCCTCTTCGCTGAACAGGTAGAAGCCGCCCCACCAGCGCTCGAATTCGAGGTAGCGCTCGACCTCGGTGTCGATGTTCGACCAGAGGTGGTACCACTTCTCCCACAGCGTGTTGGCGGGATTGAGGTTCTCGAAGTTCTGCACGAGATGCGCACCGTCGAAGGTGCCGGCGCCCAGGTCGGCGGCCAGCAGCGAAACCCATGTGCCGCCGAGGAGGCCGCCCGCGTAGCGCATGGGCGACTCGCCGTCGTTGCCCGACCAGTACGACATCGGCGCGCCGTTGATCACGAGCGGGCCCGCGATGTCGGGCCGCGCGGCGGCGAGCATCATCACGGCCCAGCCGCCCTGGCAATTGCCGACGACGACCGGCTTCTCGCTTTGCGGATGGCGCTCGGCGACGATGCGGATGAACTCGGCCTCGGCGTCGGTGATGTCCGCGAGCGTCTGCTTGGGGCACGGCTCGGGGAAGAAGATCACGAAGTACACCGCGTGGCCCGGCGCGCAGTGCGACGCCGACCTCGGAATCCTCCTTGAACCCGCCGATGCCGGGGCCGTGGCCCGCGCGCGGATCGACGATGACGAACGGCCGCTTGGCGTCGTCCACCTCGATCCCGCGCGGCGGGATGATGCGCACCAGCGCATAGTTGGCCGGGCGGTCGTAGCCGCGCGCATCCGCGATGAGCTCGTACTTGTAGTCGAGGACCGGCGGCTTGCCGGCGGCCTCGTGCTCGATCCACTGGTTGCCGCGGCGGCGCAGCGTGTCCCAGTAGAGCACCGTCCGTTGCGCGGCGTCGATCTGGTACTCGGCCCATTGCCGCGCGAACTCGAACGGCGTCTTGGGCGCCGCGTGCGCCGCCATGCACGCCTCGTTGGCCGTGCGCACGCGCGTTGCGTACCGCTCGCATCGCGGCGCGCGTGCGCCGGGACAGCAGGTCGGCGACCGAGCGCGAGATGCGGATCGAGCGGTCGATGGTGCGATTCACGTCGGCCATGAGGCGGAAATTCCGATTGTGCGGTGCAATATTTTAGCACCTGCACAATAGGGACGTACCCCATTACACCTCTGTAATAGGGTGCGTCCCTATTACAACCCCAGCCAGGCGATCGTCGAGCTTTCGACTTCGGGGTTGGGGGGCACGAAGCCCTTGTACCCGACGATTTCGAGGGCCTTGGGATCGCGCAATCCGACGAGCGCATCGCGGATCTTCTGTTGCTCGTCGGCCGGCATCTTGGTCGACACGATGATCTGCTTGATGGGCACCGGCCGCGAGCGGTACAGCACCTTGCCGCCCTTGTCGGTCCACGCCTTCACCACCGAATTGGCGGCGGTGGCTCCCGCCTGCGCAAAGCCGTTCTCGATGTAGAACGGCACGGCGTCCTGGTAGCGCGTCGTGATCACGCGCACGGTCGACGGCGTGGGGTCGCGTCCCTCGCTGGCGGTGAGCTTCTCGCCGCGGAACATGGCGCGGACCATGACGGCGGTGATCGAGTCCGGGTCGGGCGTCACGAGCGTGCGGCCCTTGAGGTCCTCGACCGACTTCAACGTGGCGTCCTTGGCGATCATGAGCGTCACGATGTACTCCGTGAAGCCGCTCGTCCACGCCACCGCCTTGTAGCGGCCGGCCTTGATCTCGGCCATCGAGACGTGCGCGGGGTGGATGAACGCCACGTCGTATTCCTGCTTGGCGAGCCCCGCGCGCACCTCGTTGTACGACGGGACCAGCACCGTGCGCACCCTGCGCCCCGTGGCCTTGGCGATGACGTCCGCGAGCGGCGCGAACTTGTCGCGGATCTCCTTCGGCGTCGCCTGGTAGGTCACGCCTTCCGTCACCGCGAAGACGAGCTCGTTCTGGGCGCTTGCAGGCGCCGCCGCCATCATGCACAACAACAGCCAGATCCAGCGAACCAAGCGCATCCCCCACGTATTGATAATTCGCGCCGCTGTGCTACGTTGCGTCGCCAATGGCCCGCCTCCTCCTGCTCCTTGCGATCGTCGTCGTCGTCGCATTGCTCGTGCGGCGACTGGTGACGGCGCTGCGCAGTCCGCGCACAACCGAACCGCCGGCGGGGAAGCCATCCGAGAACCCTGAAGCAAAACTCGTACGCTGCGTCGAATGCGGCGCCTTCGTGCCCAAAGGCGATACTGTACCTGTAGACAACGGCTTCCGATGCGGGGCCGGCTGTTTACCTCGCTGACGCTGCTACGCGCATAGGCTCTCGACCAGGTTTGCCGACGTGACGGCCTGCCATTCACCCGCGACGAGCCGGTAGACGCCGTACCCATTGCTGTAGACCACCGTGTCGTCGGCGCCGACGTCGAACGTCACCACGTGGCGCGCAGCGACATATTCGCGGCCGTTGCGGTTGCGGCACACGAGCTCCCACGATGCGGGCACGAGCCCGCCACCGCGACCCGTGTCGTAGCGGGCCTCGGTGATCGCGACCATGCGCCCGTGAAGCCATAGCGCGCCCAGGTCGGGCTGCAGGTTGTGACCCTGCGGGCCGCCGCTGGGCTTCATCGGCTCGCGTCCATAGATCTTCGAAAAGGCGTCGAGGAACCCGAACACGCCCTTCACGACGCGCCACGGGAACATGAGCGCGTTCTTGCCCGCATCGAACGCGACCTCGCCGGCGGTCCTCTCGTACGGCCGCCGGATGAACCACAGGTTGCCGCTTCGATCCTCGCGCGGCGCGAGGAAGTCGTAGTCGCGATGCTCGAGCACGGTCGAAAGCTGCGCTGTCTTCGTATCGAGCTTCAGGAGCGCGGCCGGTCCGATTGCAGCGGCATGCCCCGTCTGCGCGTGCCGTGCGACGCCGCTCGACTGGTAGTACACCGTGCCGGCCTCGCGGGCCGACGTGCTGGGCGCGGCGTCGATCGCGTCACCGCCCGTGACCTGTCCGCGGCGGCGGCCTTCGCCGTCGACCATCTCGAGGCTCGCGGTGCCGTCCGCGTTGCCCGCAGCAATGACGACGTGCTTGCTGGCGGCGTCGTATGCAAGCCCGAGGCATTGCATCGAGGCGCCGTGGAACAGGCGCATCTCGCGATTTTCGCGCGGGTGGTAGCGGAACAGCGCCGTGCCGTTGCCGACGTGGATCACGTAGTACATCGAGTCGTCGTCGCCGCGGGTGACGTAACGGAAGCGGTGGGTGAGCGCGCCCCCGCCGCTGCGGCCCGTACCCCAGAGCGTGGCGCGCGGGACCATGCGGCCGCCATCGTCTTCGGGCTGCGCGGTCTTCCAGGCGTCCACCTGGCGGCTTCGCTCGTTGCGTTGCAGCGCTTCCTGCACGAACGGCGACTGCACGCTGCGCGTCGCGCCGCCTGCCTCGACGCAGTGGAGCTCGCCTTCGGCGATGTACCACGTGTCCATGCGCCCAGTATTGCACTCGCCCGGCTCAAACAAAAAGGGCGGCCGTCGGGCCGCCCTTTCGCGTGTGGCGAGAATGCGTCAGGTGCGGTTCTTGAGCTTCCGGATGGCGGCGATCTGCGCCGCGGCCGCGGCAAGCTCGGCCTGCGCCGACGCGATGCTGCCGGCGGAGCCGCGGTTCTTGAGCGCCTCCTCCGCGTCACGCATCGATTCGAGCGCCTTCGCCTCGTCGAGGTCGTGCGCGCGGATGGCCGTGTCGGCAAGCACCGTCACGCGCGTGGGCTGCACCTCGAGGAAGCCGCCCTGCACGAAGACGAACTCGTCGGGGACATCGCCCGGCAGCTTGATGCGCACGGCGCCCGGACGGATCTGCGTGAACAGCGGCGTGTGACGCGGGTAGACGCCGAGCTCGCCCTCGACGCCGGGCAGCACGACGAATTCCGCCTCGCCGGAGTAGATCTGCTCCTCGGCGCTGACGACGTCGACGTGAATGGTGGGGACGGCCATGAGATCTCCTACTGCAGTGTCTTCGCCTTCTCGAATGCTTCCTCGATCGTCCCGACCATGTAGAACGCCTGCTCGGGCAGCGCATCGCACTCGCCGTTGACGATCATGTTGAAGCCCTTGATCGTATCCTTGAGCGAGACGTACTTGCCGGGCGAGCCGGTGAAGACTTCAGCGACGAAGAACGGCTGCGACAGGAAGCGCTGGATCTTGCGCGCACGGGAAACCGCGAGCTTGTCTTCCGGCGAGAGCTCGTCCATGCCGAGGATCGCGATGATGTCGCGCAGCTCCTTGTAGCGTTGCAGCGTCTGCTGCACCTTGCGCGTGCAGTTGTAGTGCTCCTCGCCGATCACGTGCGGATCGATCTGCCGCGACGTCGAGTCGAGCGGGTCGACCGACGGGTAGATGCCGAGGGACGCGATTTCGCGCGACAGCACGACGGTGGCGTCGAGGTGGCCGAACGTGGTCGCAGGCGACGGATCGGTCAGGTCGTCGGCCGGCACGTACACCGCCTGGATCGACGTGATCGAGCCCGTCTTGGTGGACGTGATGCGCTCCTGCAGCCGGCCCATCTCCTCCGCGAGCGTCGGCTGGTAGCCCACCGCCGACGGCATCCGGCCGAGCAGCGCGGACACTTCCGTGCCGGCCAGCGTGAAGCGGTAGATGTTGTCGATGAACAGGAGCACGTCGCGACCCTCGTCGCGGAACGATTCCGCGATGGTGAGTCCGGTGAGCGCCACGCGCAGGCGATTGCCCGGCGGCTCGTTCATCTGGCCGTAGACCATCGCCACCTTCGACTTCGACAGGTCGTCCTTGTTGACGACGCCGGAGTCGATCATCTCGTGATAGAAGTCGTTGCCTTCGCGGGTGCGCTCGCCGACGCCGGCGAACACCGACAGGCCGGAGTGCGCGGACGCGATGTTGTTGATGAGCTCCATCATCGTGACGGTCTTGCCCACGCCGGCGCCGCCGAAGAGGCCGATCTTGCCGCCCTTGGCGAACGGGCAGACGAGGTCGATCACCTTGATGCCGACCTCGAGCAGCTCGGTCGACGGCGACAGCTCCTCGTACGTCGGCGCCTCGCGGTGGATCGACATCGACTTCGCTGCGGCCACCGGACCGCGTTCGTCGATCGGACGACCCAACACATCCATGATGCGGCCGAGCGTCTCGGCTCCCACCGGCACCGTGATCGGCGCCTTGGTGTTGACGACGTTCATGCCGCGGCGCAGGCCGTCCGAGCTGCCGAGCGCGATCGTGCGCACCACGCCGTCACCGAGCTGCTGCTGCACCTCGAGCGTCAGGCCGATCTCGTCGAGCTTCAGCGCGTCGTAGATCTCGGGAATCTGGTCGCGCGGGAATTCCACGTCGACGACCGCGCCGATGCATTGAACAATGGTTCCTTCGTTCATATCGCCCTTTCGTGCGAAAGTGAAAACCTACTTTCGCCCGTCTCTAGTTAGCCTGGAATCGCTGGCGGAGCCAGGCGATTCCAGGTGGAAATGCTACTAAACTGCGGCGGCGCCGCCGACGATCTCCGAGAGTTCCTTGGTGATCGCCGCCTGCCGCGACTTGTTGTAGATGAGCTGCAGCTCGTTGATGATCTTGCCCGCGTTGTCCGACGCCGCCTTCATCGCGACCATGCGCGCCGACTGCTCCGAGGCCATGTTCTCGTTGACCATCTGGAAGACGGTCGACTCGAGGTAGCGACGCATCATGCCGTCGAGGAGCTCGCGCGCGTCCGGCTCGTAGATGTAGTCCCACGAGCCCTCTCCGATGTCGGCGGTGCGCACTTCGCCAGCGGCGGTCCTGAACTGGTGGGGGATCGGAATGATCCGGCCGTGGCGCGGCTCCTGACGCATCGTGTTGATGAACGTGGTGAAGAAGATGTGCACCTCGTCGACCTTGCCGGTCAGATACTCGTCGATGAGCGTCTTGACCGGGCCGACCATCCTGTCGAGGTGCGGGCGATCGCCGAGCTGCACCACGCTCGCCACGACGTTGCCGCCCATGCGCTGCAGGAAACCCAGTCCCCGCGCGCCAATCGCCACGTAGTCCGCGTCGATGCCCTTGGCCTTCCAGTCCTTGTGCGCGTTCAGCACCTGGCGAAGCACGTTGGTGTTGAGGCCGCCGCACAGGCCCTTGTCGGTGGTGACGACGATGGCACCCACGCGCTTGACGGTTTCCCTCGGCACCAGGAACGGATGGCGGTACTCGGTATTCGCCTTGGCGATGTGCAGCACGATGTTGAAGAGCTTCTCGATGTACGGGCGCGAGGCGCGCATGCGCTCCTGCGCCTTCTTCATCTTCGAGGCCGCGACCATCTCCATGGCCTTGGTGATCTTGCGCGTGCTCTGCACGCTCTTGATCTTGTTGCGTATCTCTTTGGATCCAGCCACGCTGTTCTCGCTCTTTCCTCGCCGTTACGACCGGAAATCGACTGGCTCCGCCAGCGATTTCCGGGAAGCTCTCATCGGACGAAAGTAGGGGTTTACTTTCGTCCGCTCCTAGTAGGTACCGGTTTTCTTGAAGTCTTCGATCGCGGCGCGGAGAGCCTTTTCGTCGTCCGCCGTCAGGTCGAACGTCGTGGCGATCTTGTCGACGATGGCCGCGTACTTGGTCTTCATGAACTGCCGCAGCGACGCTTCGAACGCGAGCGCCTTCTCGACCGGCACGTCGTCGTAGTAGCCGTTGTTGACGCCGAACAGCGTCAGCGCTTGCTCGGGCACCGAAAGCGGCGCGTACTGCGGCTGCTTCATGAGCTCGGTCACGACGCGTCCGCGGTCGAGCTGCTTGCGCGTGGCGTCGTCGAGGTCGGACGCGAACTGCGCGAACGCGGCGAGCTCGCGGTATTGCGCAAGCGCCAGGCGGATGCCGCCGCCGAGCTTCTTGATGACCTTCGTCTGCGCGTTGCCGCCGACGCGCGACACCGAGATGCCCGCGTTGATCGCCGGGCGGACGCCTGCATTGAACAGGTCGGTCTCGAGGAAGATCTGGCCGTCGGTGATCGAGATCACGTTGGTCGGCACGAACGCCGTGACGTCGCCCGCCTGCGTCTCGATGATCGGCAGCGCGGTGAGCGAGCCGGTCTTGCCCTTCACTTCGCCCTTGGTGAACTTCTCGACGTACTCGGCGTTGACGCGTGCGGCGCGCTCGAGGAGGCGCGAGTGCAGGTAGAACACGTCGCCCGGATACGCCTCGCGGCCCGGCGGTCGGCGCAGGAGCAGCGACACCTGGCGATACGCCCACGCCTGCTTGGTCAGGTCGTCGTAGATGATCAGGGCGTCCTGCCCGCGGTCGCGGAAATACTCGCCCATCGTGCATCCGGAGTACGGTGCGAGGTATTGCAGCGCGGCCGATTCCGAGGCGGATGCGGCGACGACGATGGTGTAGTCCATCGCGCCGAACTCGGTGAGCTTGGTCACGACGTTCTTGATCGAGGACGCCTTCTGGCCGATCGCGACGTACACGCAGATCAGGTCCTTGCCCTTCTGGTTGATGATCGTGTCGATCGCCACCGCGGTCTTGCCGGTCTGGCGATCGCCGATGATGAGCTCGCGCTGGCCGCGGCCGACCGGCACCATCGCGTCGATGGCCTTGAGGCCCGTCTGCACCGGCTGCGACACCGATTGGCGCTCGATCACGCCGGGCGCGATTTTCTCGATCACGTCGCGCATCTTCGCGTTGACCGGGCCCTTGCCGTCGATCGGCCGGCCGAGCGAGTCGACCACGCGGCCGATGAGCTCGGGGCCCACCGGCACGTCGAGGATGCGGCCGGTGCACTTGACCGTCTGCCCTTCCGTGATGTGCTCGTACTCGCCGAGGATCACCGCGCCGACCGAATCCCGCTCGAGGTTCAGCGCGAGCCCGAACGTGTTGTTCGGAAACTCGAGCATCTCGCCCTGCATGGCGGACGAGAGGCCATGGATGCGGCAGATGCCGTCGGAAATCGACACGACGGTTCCCTGCGTGCGGACTTCGGCAGCCGTGTCCAGGTGCTGGATCTTGGCCTTGATGAGTTCGCTGATCTCGGACGGGTTCAATTGCATGGGCTACTCCTTCGGACCAAAGTAAAAACCTACTTTGGTCCGGTCAATTAGCCTTGAATCGCGGGCCAAGCCCGTCGATTCAAGGAAGAAAATTCACGAAACATCAAATTAGGCACGCAGCTGCACGGTCATGGCGCGCAGGCGTTCCTGCACGGTGCCGTCGATCACGTTGTCGCCCACGGTGATGCGCGCGCCGCCGATGAGGTCGCGATTCACGACCACCGAAGCTTCGACCTTGCGCTTGAAGCGGCGTTCGAGCGCGATGGTGAGATCCGCCAGGTCTTCCGGGGAAAGCTCGAACGCGGTCTCGATGGTGGCCTTGGCGACGCCGTCGGCGTCGTTCTTGAGCGTGTCGAAGAGCCCGGCGATCGCCGGCATCAACGCGATGCGGTCGGCCTCGACGAGCAGGCGCACGAAATTGCGCCCTTCCGCGTTGAGCCCCTCGCCGCAGATCGACAGCAGCAGCGACTCCTTCGCGGGCGCGTCGAGCTTCGGGTTGTCCAGCGCCTGGGCGATGCGCGAGTCGCCGACCACGCTGCTCGCGAGCTTCAGCATCTGCGACCACACGGGCAGCGCATTCTGCTCGCGCGCGAGCGAGAACGCGGCTTCGGCGTACGGGCGGGCGATGGTGGTGATCTCGGCCATGGCGTTCTTGTTACAGCTCGCGCTTCAGTTGTGCCAGCAGCTGCTCGTGCACCTTGCGGTCGACGTCGCGCTTGAGGATCTGCGTGGCGCCGGCGACCGCGAGGTCGGCGACCGAGTCGCGAAGCTGCTCCTTCGCACGCTGCACCTCCTGCTGGATCTCGACCTTGGCAGCGGCGACGATGCGCGCGGCTTCCGCCTTGGCGTCGATCTTCGCCTGCTCGATCGCATCGGTGCGGTACTTCTCGCCGATGGCGACGATCTCGGCGGACCGGGCCTTGGCTTCCGCGAGCATCTCGGCATCGCGGGTGGTCGCACTCGCAAGCTCGCGCCGGCCTTGCTCGCCGGCGGCAAGGCCGTCGGCGATCTGCTTCTGGCGCGTCGCGATGGCATCCATCAGGGGCGGCCACACGAATCGGGCGCAGAACCAGATGAAGAGGCCAAATGCGACGGCCTGCATGATCAGGGTCAGATTGAAGTTCATGACCGGCCTTCGTCCACGAAAGAGATTAGCCCTTGGGCACGACGGACAACAGCGGGTTGGCGAACGCGAAGAACATCGCGAGGCCCACGCCGATGATGTACGACGCGTCGATCAGGCCGAGGAGCAGGAACACCTTCGCCTGCAGCTGCGGCATGAGCTCCGGCTGGCGGGCGGCGCCTTCGAGGAAGCGCGAGCACATGATGCCCACGCCCACGCACGCGCCGAGCGCGCCCAGGCCGATCATGAGGCCGATGCCGATGCCCGTGTAGGCCTGGATCATCGCCGACAGTTGTGCAGCTTCCATTTTTCGTTTCCTTTCGGTTGCGGGTGTGACGTTGAGGTGAAGACGAATCGGTGCGGAAGGTCAGTGGGACTCTTCGCCCATCGCGATGTAGACGACGGTGAGCATCATGAAGATGTACGCCTGCAGCAGCACGATCAGGATGTGGAAGATCGCCCAGCCGAGGTTCAGCACGCCGCTGAACACGGTGCCGACGAGGCCGCTCGCCGCCCACATTCCAAGCAGCAGGAAAATGATCTCGCCCGCGTAGATGTTGCCGAACAGGCGCAGGCTGTGCGACAGCGGCTTCGAGACGAACTCGACGAGCTGGAACAGGAAGTTGAACGGCCACAGCAGCGGATGCTTGCCGAACGGCGCGACGAACAGCTCCTTCGTCCAGCCACCCAGGCCCTTGCTCTTGATGCCGAAGGCGACCATCAGCCCGAATACGGTGAGCGCGAGCGCGAAGGTGGTGTTGATGTCCGCCGTAGGCACGATGCGCCAGTTGTGCAGCCCCACGGCGCCGAGGCCGGACGCGAGGATGTCGACTGGCAGGAAGTCCATCGCGTTCATCAGCGTGACCCAGATGAACACGGTGAGCGCGATGGGCGCGACCCACCGGCTTTCGCCGTGGTAGATGCCCTTGACCTGGTCGTTGACGAAGTTGAAGCACAGCTCGATGAATGCCTGGGTCTTCGACGGCACGCCGGCGCTCGCCTTGCGCGTGACGAGCCACATGAAGCCGAGTCCGAGGGCGCCAAGGACGAGCGACGTCACGACGGTGTCGACGTTCACGGACCAGAAGCTCGTGCTGCCCACCTGCTTCACCATGAAGGTCAGGTGGTGCTGGATGTACTCGGTCGGGGATTCGTACGAGGTAGCCATCGGATTGAAGTAGTGACTTATTTGCGATCGAGCAGGGCAACGCGGAACAACAGCACGGTGATCACGAACGTGGCGAGGAAGGCCACCGGCACGACTTCCTTGTAATTCGCCAGCACGAGCCAGAGCTGGCCGACGATCACGAGTATCTTGAATGCTTCCGCGCGAAAGAGCGCCGCCACGGTGCCGCCGGCGGATGTCGGGCGCGAAAGGGTATAAACGACCGCGAACACGACCACGGCCGCGATGTTGACGATCCCTCCCAGCACGGCCGACAGCGCCGCATGAACCCCACCCCAGGCGTACGCGGCGACCGCACCGGCGACGGTTGCGCCCGCTTGCCACAGCAGCACTCGGCGGATCGCGGGGGTCGACAGTGGCGCCGGCGCGCGATTGTTCAAAAGTCTCACGGCGCGCGCTCGAACGTACAGAAGCAAACCGCAGGATTTTACAGGTTTTCGCGGGCGGACGGCAACGATGTGTTGCGTTGCATCAAGCTAACCCCCCGAGAGCGCACCGACGAGCATGATCTCATCTCCCGGTTGCAGGATCGCGTCAGGGTCCCGCTGCACGGACATGCCGACGAACACCTGGATGTGGGGGCGCACGCGGCCCGCCTCGTCGATCATGCGGAACCGGATGCCGGGATAGGCGGCCTCGAGCGCGGCGAAGGCGTCGCGCAACGTGGCCGGCGCGCGGTCCACCACCACCTGGACGCTTGCAACGCCTTGCGTGTACGACCGCAGCGGCGTGGGGATCGCGACCTTGAACGCAGGCACTACGAGCCGGCTTCGATCGCGTAGATCTCGGGCAGGTGGGCCGCGAGCAGCCGCCAGTTGCGGCCCTCGTCGCGGCTGCCCCACACCTCCCCCGACGTCGTGCCGAAATACACGCCGGCAATCGTGAAACGGTCCACGGACATGGCCTGGCGCTTGACCGTGAACCACGCCTGCGAGGTCGGCATGCCGTCGGCCTGGCGCTTCCACGTCTTCCCGCCGTCGCGCGTGCGATACGCCGCCGGCTTGCCGCCGGGCGACGTGCGCGGCCACACGTCGGTCCCATCCATCGGAAACACCCACGCCGATTCGGCATCGTAGGGATGCGTCACCATCGGCAGCCCGATGTCGCCGACCGATTTCGGCATGTTCTCGCCGACGCGCACCCATCGCGTGGCCGGACGATCGAGGCGATAGATGCCGCAGTGATTCTGCTGATAGAGCCGATCGGGGTTGCTCGACAGGCGCACGCAGTGCGGGTCATGGCCGTATTCGGGCTCTGCGACGGGCTGGAACAACGCGGCCACACCCTGGTTGAGCGGCTTCCAGTCGCTGCCGGCGTCGGTCGACTCGAATACGCCGCCGCTCGACATGGCGATGTACATGTGCGCGGGGTCGCGCGGGTCGACGATGACCGAGTGCATCTTCGGTCCGTCCGGCGTGCCGTCCTGGTCGCCGCCGCACCACGCCTTGCGCTGCGGGTGCGCGTTGAAGCCTTCCACGCCTTTCCACGTCGCGCCGCCGTCGTCCGTGCGGAAGAGACCCTGGGGCGACGTGCCCGCGTACCACACGCCGGGCTGCGACGCGTGGCCCGGCGTGAGCCAGAACGTGTGATCGACGACGCGACCGCTGTCGGACGCGAATGCGGGCGGCGTCGCCGCTTCCTTCCACGTGCGGCCTGCGTCTGCCGACCGGAACACCGTGGGGCCGAGATGACCCGTGCGCGCAGCGGCGAGCAGCGTCCTGCCGTCGCGCGGATCGAACATCGCGTGATGCACGATGTGGCCGAGGAAGCTCGGCGCGGACAGTTTCCACGAGCGGCGGCTCGCGTCGCTCGTCAGCGTCCACAATCCTTTGCGCGTCGCGATGAGGACGCGCGCACGGCGCGGAGTGGCGACGCGGAGGCGTACGGCGCGCGGCATGGCGACAGGCCTTTCGTTGCGAAGCGGGGAAGGGCGAAACACTACGCCTGCCGCAGCGCGCAATGCAAGCACGGTAGCGGCTCGGCGCCCGCGCCCGTGCTAGCCTTTCCGTCCCGAACGTCAACGCGAGGAGCGCACGATCATGACGATCAAGGTTGGCGACCGCCTGCCCGAAGGCACGCTGTCCGAATTCATCGAAATGGAAGGCAACGGCTGCAGCGTCGGTCCGAACCAGTTCAAGGTGGAAGACCTCACGAAGGGCAAGAAGGTCGTGTTCTTCGGCCTGCCCGGCGCGTTCACGCCGACGTGCTCGGCCAAGCACGTGCCGTCGTACATTGCGAACAGCGAAAAGCTCAAGGCGCTGGGCGTCGACGCGGTGTACTGCATCTCCGTCAACGACCCGTTCGTGATGGGCGCATGGGGCCGCGACCAGAAGGCAGGCGACAAGGTGCACATGATGGCCGACGGCAGCGCCGACTACACGAAGAAGCTCGGCCTCGACCTCGATCTCACGGCCCGCGGCATGGGCGTGCGCTGCCAGCGATTCTCGATGCTCGTCGACGACGGCGTCGTGAAGGCGCTCAACATCGAGGCGCCCGGCAAGTACGAAGTCTCCGGCGCGGAGACGATGCTGACACAGCTCGGCTAGCTGTAAAAGAAAGGCCGGCGCGCAACGCTACGCGCGCGCCGGGTTGGAGGACAGCGTGGGTCAGCGCACCTGGGCGATCCGCGTACGCGTGTGGCGCTCCGATTTGCTCGGGGCGCGCGTCGCGGTGGAGGGGGAGCGCGTGGCGCCGCCGGGCTGACCACCGGCGGCAGGTGCAGGTGCCGCCTCCATCGCGGGCGCCGCCTGGTTGCACTGGCTGCCGGTGGCGTCCATCCCGCCGTCGGTGCCACCGGAACAGCCGGTCGCGTGCGCCACGCCCGCGAGGGCCAGGACGATCGTCGTTACGAGCGCATATCGCAGCTGCATCTCAATCTCCTTTGCATTCGTTGGCGTGCACTGGCGCGTGGTTAGTCGCGCTCACGGGTAGAGAGGCGCGTCCACGAGTTGCGTCGGCGCCTGCCCTTCGAATCGCGCGCGGCGCTCCTCGAACACTTCGCGTCGATGCGCGGCCGCGCGGTCCGCGGTGATGGCAACGCGCGCGCCCGCAGCGGCTTGTGCTGCCGATTCGCCCGCGTCGTTGCGGTCGCTCGTCACACCGATCCAGGCAAAGAGCGCGATGATCCCGACGCCCGCGATGGACTTGGCGATCATGGTTCCCGGCGGCGGCGGCGTGCGAGTCGTGCGGCGGTCGGGTCGGGTTGTCATGCGATCGTTCATTGCGTTCTCCTTCACATGCGATGTTGGCGATGCCGCATCGGGCGGCCGGGTCGGGCTGCGAAGCATTCGTGCCATGCTCGCCGTATCGCCCTTGTTCACCTGTACGGGATTGAGTCCGCAAAGCGGTCACGCGCGACAAGCGAATATTCGCGTCGGCGAGCTTGGCTGCTGGGAAGTGACGGGGCCTTGCGCTAGAGTTCAGCGCAGCGCCGGCCTCCTTTCAGTGCAGACCGCGCCCCGACGCCACGGAGTGTTGGCAATGTCAGACGAAGGTTCGACCGACACCGACTCCACCCGCTCGGGGCTTCCGCTGCTGCTCGCGGCGGCCCGCGGCGGCGACAAGGAGGCCGCCGGCGCCGTTTACACGCTCCTCTACGACGAGCTGCGGCGCCTCGCACGGGCCAAGCTTCGCGCGCATCAGTCGATGACGCTGCTCGATACGACCTCGCTCGTGCACGAGTCCTATCTGCGACTCGTCGGCGCCGAGGCGGTGCCCGTGGAAGACCGTCATCACTTCTTCGCGTACGCCGCACGCGTGATGCGCTCGGTGATCGTCGACTTCGCGCGGGCGCGCGCCGCCGAGCGGCGAGGCGGCGAGGCGCAGCACCTCGCGCTCGACACGGCGCTCGCGGAGCAGATCGCAGCGCCGGAGACGGACGTGCTGCGCATCCACGATGCGCTCGAAGCACTGGAGGGCGCGGATCCGCGTCTCGCCCGGATCGTCGAGATGCGCTACTTCGGCGGCATGTCCGAGGCGGAGATCGCGCAAACGCTCGGCCTCTCGGAGCGCACCGTGCGACGCGACTGGGAAAAGGCGCGCCTGCTGCTCAGGGCAGCGATGGAGTAGCCGATGCGCGCGTCCCACGTCCGGTTTGCAGGCGCGGTTGCGTACGTGCGGATGGAGGGCTTGGCATGACGATGGAGGTGTCGAAGCTGCAACGGCTGTCCCTCTTGCTCGACCGTGCGTTCGACATGTCGCCGGCCGAGCGCGCGGCGTGGCTCGACGGATTGGACGGCGACGACGCGGCCCTTGCTTCCAGCCTGCGCGACCTGTTGGAGCGCACGGCCTCGAACGAGACGGCGGACTTCCTCGAACGGCCGCCGGCTTTCACGATCGTCGACGAGGAGCTGGCGCCGGCAGGCCTCTGCCCCGGCGAGGTCGTCGGCGCATACCGCCTCGAGCGGCTCCTCGGACGCGGGGGCATGGGCGAGGTCTGGCTCGCGGAGCGCGACGACGGCAGCGTGAAGCGCAAGGTCGCGCTGAAGCTGCCGCATGTCTCTTGGTCTCCCGCATTCGCGGAGCGCTTCGCGCGCGAGCGCGACATCCTGGCTGCGCTCGAGCATCCGCACATCGCCCGCCTGTACGACGCCGGCGTCGACCGCGGCGGGCGTCCGTACATGGCAATCGAGTACGTCGAGGGCAAGCCACTCGACGCGTTCTGTCGCGAGGGCGCGCTCACGATCGACGCGCGCCTGCGCCTCCTGCTGCAGGTTGCGGCGGCGGTCGCGTTCGCGCACAGCCGGCTCGTGCTGCACCGCGACCTGAAGCCGGCCAACATGCTCGTCACCGCCGACGGCAACGTCCGCCTGCTCGACTTCGGCATCGCGAAGCTCATGGAGGGCGACTCTGCGCACGAGACCGTCCTCACGCGTATGGGCGGTCGCGCCTTGACCCTCGACTACGCAAGCCCCGAGCAGATCCGCGGCGAGCCGCTGGGCACCGCCAGCGACGTCTACTCGCTCGGCGTCGTTGCGTTCGAGGTGCTGGCCGGTGCGCGACCCTATCGCCTGAAGCGCGGCAGCGCAGCCGAACTGGAGGACGCGATCGCGCGCGACGATGCGCCGCTCGCGAGTGCGGTGACGCGCGACCCCGTGGCGAAGAAGCGTCTGCGCGGCGACCTCGATGCGATCCTCCAGCAGGCGTTGCGAAAGGACCCGGCCTACCGCTATCCGAGCGTCGGCGCGTTCGCCGACGACATCGCGCGTTACGTTCGCGGCAAGCCGGTGCTGGCGCGACCTGACAGTGCGGCTTATCGGCTGCGCAAATTCGTTCTGCGCAACCGGCTGGCAGTCGCCGCGTCGGCGGCCGTGCTAGTCGCCATCGTTTCCGGGGCTGCCGTCGCGGTGTGGCAAGCCTCCGTCGCCCGCGCACAGACCGCCGAGGCGCAGGCGCAGGCGGCGCTCGCGAAGAAGGAGGCCCAACGGGCGCAGGCGGTGCAGGGATTCATGACCGACCTGTTCCGTATCAACTCGCACGAGCAGGCGGACCCGCTCAAGGCGCAACAGACCACCGCGCGCGAGATGCTCGACATCGGCGCCGCGCGCGTGAGCGAAGCCCTCAAGGACGCGCCGGAGAGCGAGATGGTCGTCCTCAACACGCTTTCCGACATGTATGTCCAGCTCGACCTGCGGCCCAAGGCCATCGCCTTGCAGCGGCGCAGCGTCGAGGTCGCGCGGCGCACCGTCGGCCCACACGATCCAGTGCGTGCCGACGCGATACTGAGCTTCGTGAGCACGCTGCAGGAGCGTCCCGAGCGGAGCGAGATTCCGGCGCTGCTCGCCGAGGCGAAGGAGGCGCTCGATGCCGCCGGCGAACACACCTCGTTCCTGCGCGCGGCGCTGCTCGCCGAGACGGCGCGGTACAACAAGTACGAAGGGGTGCCCGTAGCGCGCGAGACAGCGGACGCGGCCGTCGCCTTTATCCGGCAGTACCATCCGCAGCGCGGATTGCTGGTCACGAGCTACCGGCTGGCCGCACAAGCCCGTTTGCAGTCGCGCGACTACGAAGCCGCCGCGGCGCTGGCGCAATCCGCCGTCGACGCGGCGCGCATGCGCGGCGCCGCGGCCCCCGCCTGGCTGGTCGGCAGTCTCGCGGACCTCGCCCAAGCACAACAGGGCGCGCTCAAGCTCACGGCCGCCGAAGCGAGCCTGCGCGAGGCGCTCGCGCATTCCATGCGGGTCAACGGCGAGGAGCACCGCGAGACGCTGCTGACGCGGCTCAAGCTTGCCAACCTCCTGCTCACCACGGGGCGCACCGACGAGGGCCTCGCGCTGCAGGAGGTCGCGCGGGCTTCGTTTGCACGAACGCCCGACCGCTACGACGCCGTCGTTGCGCGGGACGTGCGCTACTTGCTCGCCGCCACGGCGCTGGCGCGCGGCCGCCCGCAGGACGCGGCCCGCGAGCTCGAGGCGGACGTCGAGTCGTCGCTCGCGTCGTTCGCGCGGTCGAGCGTGCGCAGCGCGGGGGAGCTCGGGCTCGCCGAAGCGTGGATCGTGATGGGGCGCCTTCCCGAGGCGCGGACGGTGCTCGCGGAGGCGACCGCGAACCGGCGGGCGGCGCTCGGCGGATCCGAAGACGCGCGCGCGTGGCTGCCATATTGGCGTGTGCAGGCGCAGCTCGAGACGGCGGAGCGTCATCCCGAAAAGGCGCTCGCGATCCTTTCGCGCGTGCCCGCCGAGCCTGTCGCGCGCGACGACGCCGAACGCATCGGCCTCGAGGTCGAGCGCGCGCATGCATTGCGCGCGAGCGGCGACTTCGCGCAAGCCGCAGCGTCGGCGCGCCGCGCGCTCGCCGCCGTGCAACCGCAAACCGGCGCCTTGCCGATGCCACACGCCGAGGCCGCCGCCTGGGAAGCGCTAGGCGCCGCCGAGCGCGCCGCGGGAAACCGCGAGGAAGCGCGCACGGCGTACGCTCGGGCGCTCGCGCTGCGCCGCGCCCACGATGCCGAGGGCAGCCGATGGCGGGCCGAAGACGAGCGGGCGCTCGCCTCTCTGCAAGTCCCACGAGCATCGCGCGTGGCCACGCGATGACCGGTTACTTGACGGTGATGCTGCCCTTCATCCCCGCCTCGTAATGGCCGGGAATGAGGCACGCGTACGCGAACGTGCCGGCGCGGTTGAACCGCCACACGATCTCGCCGCTGCTGCCGGGATGCACGTGCACCATCGACGGCATCTGGTGATCGTGTTGCGCCATGCCGACCGGCGCCTTCGACATCGCCTGCGCGTGATGCGCGATGTCCTTCGGCGTGCCGAGGACGAGCTCGTGCATCGTCGCGCCCTTGTTCGCGACCACGAAGCGCACCGTCTCGCCGAGCTTCACGTCGAGCGCCGCGGGCGCGTAGCGCATGTCGTCGCTCATGTCGATCGCGATCGTGCGCGAGACCTTCGCGGGATCGCCCGCGATGCCGAACGCGGTCTGCTCCGCCGCGACGGCGGCCGACGCCGCGAACAGGAGTGCGAGCGCGAGCGTCTTCATCGTATCTTGGCGAGGATGCCGTCGAGCTCGTCGAGGCTGTCGTAGTTGATCACCACCCGTCCGGCCCCCTTGCGGCCCGGTTCGATGCGCACTTTCGCGCCGAGCTTCTCCGCCACTTCGTTTTCCAGGCGCACGGTGTCGGCGTCGCGCGATGACGCGGCGTGACGCGCTGCGCGTTGCGCCGGATTGACGAGCGTTCCCACGAGCCGCTCGGTGTCGCGCACCGACAACGCCTCGCTGACGACGCGCGCGGCGGCGCCGCCTTGCTGCGCAGCGGGCAGCGCAAGCAGCGCACGCGCGTGTCCCATCTCCAGCGCCCCGCTCATGAGATGGTCCTGCACGGGCTTGGCAAGCTGCGTGAGGCGCATGAGGTTGCTCACGGCGCTGCGCGAGCGTCCGACGGCCTTGGCCACCGCGTCGTGCGTGAGCCCGAACTCGTCGACCAGTCGCGCAAGACCGAGCGCCTCTTCGAGCGGATTCAGGTCCTCGCGCTGGATGTTCTCGATCAGCGCGAGCGCCAGCGCGTTGTTGTCGTCGACGTCCTTCACGAGCGCCGGGATTTCGCGCAGGCCTGCGCGCTGCGCCGCGCGCCAGCGCCGCTCGCCGGCGATGATCTCGAAGCGGCCGTTGTCGATCGGCCGCACGAGGATCGGCTGCATCACGCCCTGCTCCTTGATCGACTCCGCGAGCTCGGCAAGCGCTGCATCATCCATGTGCGTGCGCGGCTGCAGCTTGCCAGGGCGCACGCGGTCGATGGCGAGCGTCTGCAGCGCGCCGGCGCGTGCAGGCTCGTCGTTCGCGCCGCCTGCGAGGAGCGCGTCGAGCCCGCGGCCGAGTCCCTTGGGGCGGATCATGCGGCCGCCGCGGGAGAGGGCGCAGTCGCGGCTTCGCGCGTTTCGTCGCGACGGAGCATTTCGCCCGCCAGCGCGAGATACGCGAGCGCGCCCTTCGATTGCGCCTCGAGCTTCAGTGCCGGAACGCCGTGCGACGGCGCCTCGGCGAGGCGCACGTTGCGCGGGATGATCGTGCGGAACAGCTTGTCGCCGAAATGGCGCTCGAGCTCCGCCGTCACGTTCTGCGCGAGCGTATTGCGCGGGTCGTACATCGTGCGCAGCAGGCCTTCGATCTCGAGCGATGGATTGAGATGCGCGCGCACTTTCTTCAGCGTCTGCACGAGATCGGACAACCCCTCGAGCGCGTAGTACTCGCACTGCATGGGGATCAGCACCGAGTGCGCCGCGCACAGGCCGTTCAGCGTGAGGAGCGACAGCGACGGGGGGCAATCGAGGAGGATGAAGTCGTAGTCGCCGGCGACCTCGTCGATCGCCGATTTCATCTGCGAGAGCGCCTCGGACAATGCGTCCTTGAGTCGCGTCTCGCGCTCCGGCAGGTCGACGAGCTCGATCTCCGCGCCGGCGAGATCGCGGTTCGCGGGCACGACGTCGAATCCGCCCGTGGGCGATGCCGTGCGCACGTCGGCGATCTTGCGCTCGCCGAGCAGCACCTGGTAGACGGTGGCGCTGCCTTGCGCGCGCTTGTCGAGGCCCGCGCCCGTCGTCGCGTTGCCCTGCGGGTCGAGGTCGATGAGGAGCACGCGCCGCTTCATCGCGCACAAGCTCGCCGCGAGGTTCACGGCCGTGGTCGTCTTGCCGACGCCACCCTTCTGGTTTGCAACCGCGATGATGCGTGTCATGGCTTCCGCATGAAAACGAGGTGACGCGCAGCGTCGAGTCCGGGCACGTGCACAGGGATGGTTTCGACGGCGAACGCGTTGCCGATCTCGGCGATTTCGTCGGCGGGATGCACGCCCTTCATCGCGACGAGCGCGCCATCCGCAGCGACGTGACGAGACGACGTGGCGGCGAACGTCGCGAGGTCGGCGAACGCGCGCGAGATGACGACGTCGAACGGCGCTTCGTCGCGCAGATCCTCCACGCGCGTCGCGTGCGACGCGACGTTGGCGAGCCCGAGCTCGATCGCAGCCTGCGTGAGGAACGCCGCCTTCTTGTGATTCGGGTCGACCATGACGACTCGCCAGTCCGGGCGCGCGATCGCGATCGGAATGCCGGGCAGGCCGCCGCCCGAGCCCACGTCGAGCACGCGCAACGACGGGCGCGACGGCAATCGGGGAAGCACGGCCAGCGAGTCCAGCGCGTGATGGGTCACCATGCGCGACGGTTCGCGGATCGCGGTCAGGTTGTACGTCTTGTTCCACTTCGCGAGGAGCGCGAGGTAATCGGCAATCTGCGTGCGCTGGCGCTCGTCGATCGCAAGCTCGAGCGCTGCGATGCCGTCTGCCAGGTCGACGCCGATGTGGGCGGACGCGGGCGTCACGCGCTGCGGCGGGCCGCCAGGGCGCCGCGCTTCAGGTGCACCAGCAAAAGCGAGATGGCGGCGGGCGTGACGCCGGACATCCGCGCCGCCTGGCCGATGGTTTCGGGACGGACCGACGTGAGCTTCTGGCGGACCTCGTTGGACAGGCCGCGCACCTGCGCGTAATCGAGCGTCGAGGGGATCGCCAGCGTGTCCTGCGCGAGATGGCGGGCGACCTCCTCGTGCTGGCGGTCGATGTACCCGGCGTACTTGACCGAGACCTCGACCTGGGCCGCGACGTCTGGATCGGTCACGTGCGTCCCCGCCCCCGGCAATTGCATCAGCGCGGCATAGGTCACGCCGGGCCGGCGCAGCAAGTCAGTGAGCGCATACTCTCGTTCAATTGATTGACCGATCACGCGTTCGGCGAGGTCACCCGGTATCAATTGCGGCTGCACGAACGTCCTGTCGAGCCTTGCCCGCTCGTGTTCGATGGCGTCGCGCTTGCGGCAGAACGCGTCCCACCGGACGTCGTCGACCAGTCCCAGGCGCCGGCCTTGCTCGGTGAGCCGCAGGTCGGCGTTGTCCTCGCGAAGCTGCAGGCGATATTCGGCGCGCGACGTGAACATGCGGTAAGGCTCGCTCACGCCGCGGGTGATGAGATCGTCGACCAGCACGCCGAGGTACGCCTCGTCCCGGCGCGGGCACCAGCCATCTTCGCCCCGGACGCCGCGTGCGGCGTTGACCCCCGCAAGGAGGCCCTGGGCCGCCGCTTCTTCGTAGCCTGTCGTCCCGTTGATCTGTCCCGCGAAGTACAGCCCGGCGATGGCCTTCGTCTCCAGCGTTGCCTTGAGCCCGCGCGGGTCGAAGTAGTCGTACTCGATCGCATAGCCGGGGCGGAGGATGTGCGCGTGCTCGCAACCGGGCATCGACTGGACGACGGCGAGCTGCACGTCGAACGGCAACGAGGTCGATATCCCGTTCGGGTAGATCTCGTGCGTCTCGAGCCCCTCCGGCTCGAGGTAGATCTGGTGGCTCGCGCGCTGTGCGAAGCGCACGACCTTGTCCTCGATCGACGGGCAGTAGCGCGGTCCTGTGCTCTTGATCACCCCGGAGTACATCGGCGAACGATCGAGCGCACCGCGGATGATCTCGTGGGTCCTCGCATTCGTGTGCGTGATCCAGCAAGGGAGCTGCGCCGGATGCATGTCGCGGGATCCGATGAACGAGAAGACCGGAGCGGGATCGTCGCCGGGCTGGACCTGCAGCGCAGTGAAATCGATGGTTCGGCCGTCGAGGCGCGGTGGCGTACCGGTCTTCAGGCGACCGACGGGAAGGTCGAGCTCACGCAGGCGCTCGCCAAGACGTTTCGCCGGCGGGTCGCCCGCGCGCCCGGCTTCGTAGTTTTGAAGGCCGACGTGGATACGGCCGGACAGGAACGTGCCGGCGGTCAGGACGACGGCGTCGGCACGGAAGGTCAGCCCGATCTGGGTCACGACGCCGCAGACGCGGTCGCCGTCCAGCAGGAGGTCGTCCACCGCTTGCTGGAACAGCGTGAGATTCGCCTGGTTCTCCAGGCGCCGGCGAATCGCGCGCTTGTACAGCACCCGGTCCGCCTGCGCCCGCGTGGCACGAACCGCGGGCCCCTTGCTCGAGTTGAGCGTTCGAAACTGGATCCCGGCCTCGTCGGTCGCCAGCGCCATGGCGCCGCCCAGCGCGTCCACCTCCTTGACGAGATGGCCCTTGCCGATGCCGCCGATGGACGGGTTGCAGGACATCTGTCCGAGCGTCTCGATGCTGTGCGTCAGCAGGAGCGTGCGCGCACCGGTCCGGGCGGCGGCGAGCGCAGCCTCGGTGCCGGCGTGGCCACCGCCGACAACAATGACGTCGAAGCGTGAGGGAAACTGCATGACAGGAAAGCGTTGGCGGAACAGCGCCATTTTAGGCTACGCCGGGCCTTGCCGTCAGCCTGGTTTCACGTGGAACATCAAGCCACGGCGTCGAGACGACGTTTCACGTGAAACATATGGGTCCCGCAGGACAAGCGCTCGCGCTTGTCTGTAGTCTACATCAACCCTGCTTCCTTGAAGTACCGGACGGCGCCGGCATGAAACGGGACCGTCTCGCCCTTGAGCGCCTGCTCCTTCGTCAGCCCGGCCAACGCCGGATGCAGCTTGCGAAAATCGCCGAAGTTGTCGAAGACCGCCTTCGTGATCGCGTAGGCGACGGCGTCGGGCATGTCCTCGCTGACGACGATCGTCGCCATCGTGCCGAACGTCGGTTGCGCCGTCTCGGTCCCCTTGTAGACGCGGCCGGGCACCTCCGCCTTCGCGTAGTACGGCTTCGACTCCAACAGCGTGTCGATCGCCGCGCCGTAGATCGGGATGATGCGGGTCTTGCACGAGTCGGCCGCTTCGTGGAACACCGGATTCGGATGCCCCGCCACGAACGCGAACGCGTCGATCTTGTTCTCGCACAGCGCGGGCGACATCTCGACGAACTTCATCTCGAGCGCCGACTTGAGATCGCTCGTCTTCAAGCCCATTGCGTCCATCACGAGCTCCATCGTGGCGCGCGTGCCGGAGCCGGGGGGGCCGAGGCTCACGCGCTTGCCACGCAAATCCGCGAGCGAGCGCACGTTCGCGTCTTCGCGCGTCACCACGGTCAGGAGCTCCGGATACACCGAGAACAAGGCGCGAAGCTTCGGTTGCGCGCCGCCCTTGAACGGACCCTCCCCCGCGCGCGCCGCGTACTGCATGTCGCTTTGCGCGATACCGACGTCGACCGTCCTGGCCAGCACCGCGCGAATGTTGGCGACCGACCCCTCCGACGGCTCGACCGAGCAGCGAAGCTTGTGCGTCTTGCGCGTGACGTTGACCATGCGGCAGATCGCGCCGCCGAGCGGATAGTAGACGCCCATGACGCCTGCCGTGCCGATGGTGATGACCTGCGCCGCCTGCGATGGCAGCGGCGACGCGAGCGCGAAACCCGCGAGCGCGAGGACGACGAGGCGTGCGTGAGGCATGCGGCTAGTTTAGCCGCATGCGCTCACTCGGAAAGACGATGCGCGAGGCGCTCGCGCTCCCGGCCAAGCGCCGGCGGACAATTGCTGCCGAGCTTGGCGAACAGCGCATCGTGCTCGGCGAGCTCGCGCTCCCACTGCGTGCGATCCACTCGCATCACCTCGTCGAAGCGCGCGCCGTCGAACGTGGCGCTCGACCAGTTGAGATCCGCGTAATCGGGAACGAGCCCGACCGCGCTGTCGCGCGCATGCGCCCGACCTGCGCAGCGCTCGACGATCCACTGCAGCACGCGCATGTTCTCGCCGAAGCCCGGCCACGCGAACTTGCCGGTGTCGTCCTTGCGGAACCAGTTGACGCTGAAGATGCGCGGCGGATGCTCGACGGCGGTGCCCATGGCGAGCCAGTGCGCGAAATAATCGCCGACGTGATAGCCGCAGAAAGGCAGCATCGCGAACGGATCGCGGCGCACCTCGCCGACGGCGCCGGTCGCCGCCGCGGTCGTCTCCGAGCCCATCGTGGCGGCCTTGTACACGCCCTCTTCCCACGTGCGCGCCTCGCTCACGAGCGGCACCGTGTCCGAGCGGCGCGCGCCGAACACGAATGCGGCAACCGGAACGCCCGCCGGATCGTCCCACGCGGGGTCGAGCGAGGGACACTGCGTCGCCGCGACGGTGAAGCGCGCGTTCGGGTGCGCAGCCTTGCGTCCGCAGTCCGGCGTCCAGTCGCGGCCCTGCCAGTCGATGAGGTGCGCAGGCGGCGTCCTGGTCATGCCTTCCCACCACACGTCGCCGTCGTCGGTGAGCGCGACGTTGGTGAAGATCACGTTGCGCTTGAGCGTTTCCATCGCGTTGGGATTCGAGGCGTACGACGTTCCCGGCGCGACGCCGAAGTAGCCGGCTTCCGGATTGATGGCGCGCAGGTAGCCGTCCGGACCCGGCTTGAGCCAGGCGATGTCGTCGCCGATCGTCGTCACCTTCCAGCCTTCGCAACCCGGCGGCGGAATGAGCATCGCGAAATTCGTCTTGCCGCACGCGCTCGGGAACGCCGCTGCGACGTACGCCTTCTCCCCCGCGGGCGACGTGACGCCGAGGATCAGCATGTGCTCGGCGAGCCATCCCTCGTCGCGTCCCATGACGGACGCGATGCGCAGCGCGAAGCACTTCTTCCCGAGCAGCGCGTTGCCGCCGTAACCGGAGCCGAAGCTCCAGATCTCGCGCGACTCCGGGAAGTGGACGATGTACTTGTGATCCTTGTTGCACGGCCAGGCGACGTCGCGCTGGCCCACCGACAGCGGTGCGCCGACCGAGTGCACGCAGGGCACGAATGCACCGTCGCTGCCGAGCACGTCGTACACGGCGCGTCCCATGCGCGTCATCAGCTTCATGTTGACGACGACGTAAGGGCTGTCGGAGAGCTCGATGCCGATGTGCGCGATGGGACTGCCGAGCGGGCCCATCGAGAAAGGCACGACGTACATCGTGCGGCCGCGCATGCAGCCGTCGAACAGCCCGTCGAGCGTGCGTCGCATCGCAGCCGGCGCGACCCAGTTGTTGGTGGGGCCCGCGTCCTCCTTCGACGCGCTGCAGATGAACGTGCGGTCCTCGACACGCGCAACGTCCGATGGATCGGAGCGCGCGAGATAGCTGCCGGAACGTTTTACCGGATCGAGCGCTATCAACGTGCCGGCGGCGACCATCTCGCCGCACAGCCGGCGGTACTCGTCGTCGCTGCCATCGCACCATGCAATGCGGTCGGGCTTGGTGAGCGCTGCGATCTCGCGCACCCAGCCGATGAGCCGCGGGTGGCGGACATACGACGGCGCGCCGACGGAAGCCGCAAGCGTCGCGAAGGATTCGATATCGTTCATGAGGGAAGCAGTCAAGAGGAAGGGGCGCGATCCCGCTGTCTTGCTCAAGGCGCCTGCGCAGCGGTGCGCGATTGTACATTCCGGTGCGCGCACACGCACTGGTTGGGCGGTCAGGCCGATTATGCGCGCGTCACGGGCGCGTCCTTCGTTGTCGCGTCCTCGCGTGATACCACGTCCGCGCTCGAGGAAAGATGACCGGCGTGAGCAGCAGCAGCACCACGAGTCGCGTGACGTGAAATGCCGTCACGAGCGGAACGCCGAGTTGAAGCACCTTTGCCGTGATCGACATCTCCGCCATGCCGCCGGGCGCGGTGCCGAGCACGAGCGATGGCGCGGACTGGCCGGACAGCCACGCCACCGCGACCGCGAACGCGGCCGACAGCGCAATCGACATCAGCACCGTGACGACGACCGCGCCGACGAAGCGATGCGCGCCGCGCAGGAAATCGGACTGGAAGCGCGATGCGAGCGCGCACCCGAGCACGCATTGCCCCGCGTTCGACACGAGCGGCGGCATCGTCGACAGGTCCACCGACATTGCCGTCAGCGGAATCGTCACCGCGAGCGAGCCGAGCACGAACGCATTCGGCATGCGCATGCGCTGGAAGACGACGCTGCCCGCGAACGTCAGCGACATGAGCAGCGCGAAGCCCCACGCGTCGAAATCTTTCGCGCCCTGCACGTACGCATCCGACCCGTGAAAGCCGGCGGCGGTGATCACCGACGGGACGATCGCGACCACGATCAGGATGCGCAGGCTCTGCGCGGCGGCGATGCGATCCATGCGGCCGCCGAACCGCTCGCCGAGGATCGTCATCTCCGACGCGCCGCCGGGGACGCTCGCGAAGATGCCGGTCGTCTTGTCAAACCGGGCGAGGCGCGCGAGCGTGACGCCGGCGACGTACCCGAGCGCAATCGCGAACGCGGCGCCGAGAAGGAGCAGCCACCACAGATCGACGACGTGGCGCACGACGTACGGCGTGAAATACAAACCGAGCGACGAGCCGATCACCCATTGCCCGACGTAGCGCGCGGACTTCGGCGCCGCGATGTCGATGCCGCCGATGCGAACGGCGGCGACGGCGAAGAGCGGTCCCAGCATCCACGGGATCGGCGTGTGCAGCCATGCGCACACGTAGCCGGACGCCGCGCCGATCGCGATGGTCGCAGCGGCGCGGGCCCAGCTATTTACATGCCGGCGCAGCGATCAGTCCGCGGTGATCTTGTTGTCCTTGACCACCTTTGCCCAGCGCGGCTCTTCCGCCTTCACGAGCGCCACGAAGTCCTGCGGCGACCCGCCGCCGAGCTCGTTCCCCTGCGACAGGATCTTCTCTTTCACGTCCGGATCCTGCAGCGCCTTGTTCGCGACGTCGTTCAGATACTTCACGAGATCGACGGGCATGCCCTTGGGCCCCACGAGCCCCTGCCAGTTCTGCACCTCGAAGCCGGGAAATCCGGACTCGATCATCGTCGGCAGGTCGGGCAGCAACGGCGAGCGCTTCGCGCTCGTGATCGCGAGCGCGCGAAGCTTGCCGCCCTTGATCGAGGGCATCGCCGCGTACATCTGCTCGAACATGAAGTCGACCTGCCCGCCCATGAGGTCGGTCGCGCCGGCGGAGCCGCTCTTGTAGGGAACGTGGATCATCTCCACGCCGGCCGAGTTCGAGAACAGCGCGCCGCTCATGTGATGCGTGCCGCCGATGCCACCCGACGCATAGGTCGTCTTGCCGGGAGTCTTCTTGGCGGCCGCGACCAGGTCCTTCACGGTCTTGTGGGGCGAATCCGCGCGCACCATCAGGATGAGGGGGCCCTTCTCGATCAGCATGATCGGCGTGAGATCGGTCAGCGGATCGAAGTTGATCTTCTTGAAGAGCGACTTGTTCACCGCCATCGGCGCGAAGTTGCCGAGACCGAGGGTGTAGCCGTCCGGCTTGGCGCGCACGATCGCCTCGGTGCCGATGTTGCCGCCCGCGCCGGGCTTGTTGTCGACGATGATCGTGCTGCCCATGATCTTCGCCATTGCGCTCGAGAGCTGGCGCGAGCGGATGTCGGCGTTGCCGCCCGCGGCATACGGGCAGATCCAGGTGATGACCTTGCCCTTCTCCGGATACTTCTCCTGCGCCCAGGCCGGCAGCGGCAGCACGGCCGCGGCGGCAGCCGCTTGCACGAAAGTACGGCGCTTCATCGTTTCCTCCTTGGAGTGGAACGGCAGGCGTCGATTCTACTTCCCTATGCAGAAGCGACCGAAGATCGCGCCAAGCAAATCGTCCGCACTGAATGCGCCGGTGATGGACGCCAGCGCGTCCTGGGCGGCGCGAAGCTCCTCGGCGAAGAGCTCGATCGCGGGCGGCGTCGACGCCACGTGCGACGCCGACGCGAGCAGATGCGCGGCGGCCTCGCGCAGGGCGGCCACGTGCCGCTCGCGCGCAAGGTACGTCTCCTCCGTGCCTTCGCTCGCGCCGACCGCGTCCAGCACGGCGCGCTCGACGAGGTCCACGCCAGCGCCGTCCCGCGCGCAGATCCACACGTCGCGGCCGCCGGCATGCGGCTGCACACCCGCGAGGTCCGCCTTGTTGTGAACGACGACCCTCGGTAAATCCCCAGGCAGCCGATCGAGAATCGCACGGTCCTCCTCGTTGGAACCGACGTCGCGGGCGTCGACCAGCACCAGCGCGAGGTCGGCACGCGCGATCGCCGACCACGTGCGCTCGATGCCGATCCGCTCGACCTCGTCGCCGGTCTCGCGCAGTCCCGCGGTGTCCACGATCGTGAGCGGAATGCCGGCGATCTCGACGCGCCGCTCCACGGGATCGCGGGTGGTGCCGGGGACCGGCGTCACGATGGCGGCCTCTTCGCGCGCCAGGCAGTTGAGGAGGCTCGACTTGCCGACGTTCGGCCGGCCTGCGAGCACGACGGTGAGGCCGTCGCGCAAAAGCGCGCCGGTCTTCGCCCGGGCACGCACCCGCGCGAGGCTCTGGCGCAATGCATCCAGCCGGGCGACGACGTCGCCCTCGCGCAGGAACTCGATGTCCTCCTCCGGAAAATCGAGCGTCGCCTCCGTGTACACGCGCAACTCGGTGAGTGCCGCGACCAATGCATGGATCTCGCGCGAGAACTCGCCATCGAGGCTGCGGGCGGCGGCGCGCGCGGCGGTCGCGGTCGCGGCGTCGATCAGGTCGGCCACGCTTTCCGCTTGCGCAAGATCGAGCTTGCCGTTGAGGAATGCACGCTTCGTGAATTCGCCCGGCTCGGCGATGCGCGCACCGAGGTCGGTGCAGCGGGCGAGCAGGAGACGCATCACGGACGGGCCGCCGTGGCCGTGAAACTCGGCCACCGTCTCGCCCGTGTACGAATGGGGCGCCACGAACAGCACGACGAGGCCGTGGTCGATCACGCGGCCTTCGCCGTCGTGAAACGACGCGAGCGTCGCGATGCGTGGCGCGGGCAGCGCCGCGGCGATCCCCACGACGATCTCGTCGGTTCGCGGTCCGGATACGCGCACGATGCCGATGCCGCCGCGCCCCGGCGGCGTGGCGATGGCGGCGATGGTGTCGCTGTCACCCATCGCGGAAGCTTAACCTTCGTGCCTGTTCATAATGCCGTCCATGCGCAACGAAGCCATCCTCGCGGTCGACGTCGGCGGCAGCGCGCTGCGCGTCGGCCTGGTGCGCGCAGACGGTGCCCTCGTGGAGTCGTCCGCCGTCGCGCTGCGCATCGACGAGCCGCGCGCCGGGTGGGCCGAGCTCGACCCGGAGGCATGGTGGCAGGCGCTCGTGCGCGCGAGCACGCGGGTGCTGCGCGGTGCGCCCAAGGTCGCGGCCGTGTGCATCTGTGCAATGACGCGCACGCAGGTGATGCTCGACCGCAACGCGCGCACCGTCGGTCCCGCCATGCTGTTCCGCGACCGGCGCGCGGGATTCGACGTGGCGGCGCGCATGGCGTGGATCGAACGGCACCAGCCCGCGCGATTCGCGAGGATCGCGCAGGTGGTGGAGCCCAAGGACTACCTCGCCTACCGCCTCACCGGCGGGGTGCCTGCGACTGCAGCATTGCCGTGGCATCACGTGGGCAACGTGCAATCGGTCGCGCGCTTGAGCGGCGTGCCGGTGTTCGCGGGCGCGATCGACACGTGGGCGTCGGCCGTCGGCGCCGGCGCCGTCGAGCCCGGCCAGGCGTACGACGTCGCGGGCACGACCGAAGCGGTGGGACTCGTGACCGCACGACCCGCGAGCGCGGCGGGGCTCCGCTCCTTCGCGTGGACGGAAGACACGCACCAGCTCGGCGGGCCGACGCAGGCGGGCGCCGACTGCGCGCGGTGGTGCCACGACGTATTTCGCGTGCGCGGCACGCTGGCCGACGCGATCGCGCGTACCGGTTCGCGGCTTCGCGAACACGCGCCCGTTTTCCTGCCCTACCTCGCAGGCGAGCGCGCGCCCGTGTGGTCCGGCAGCGTGCGCGGCGCGTTCCATCGCATCGACCGCGCACAAGCGCCGGACGACTTCCTGTGGAGCACGATGGAAGGCGTGGCGCACGCGGTCGCCGATATCGTGCGCCTGGCCGAGACGGGCGCCGGCACGTGCGCAACGGAAGTGCGCGCGTGTGGCGGCGGCGCGCAGTCGGATGCGTGGTGTGCGCTCAAGGCGGATGTGCTCGGCATTCCGGTGATACGCTCGCGGGCGGCGGAGACCGGGCTCGTCGGCGCCGCGATGGCGGCGGCCGTGGGCCTCGGGTGGTATGCGGACCTGCGGCGCGCGGCGATGCGGATGGCGAAGCCGGGCCGGCGGTTCATGCCGCATGCGCGCGTCGTTGAAGCATACGCAAGGCGCGCCGCCACTTACGCCGCCATCAAGCGATACGCGCTCGAGCTCGCCGACCACACGTGAAGCAACACATCCTGGCCACCTACGGCACGGCGATCGCAGCGCTCGCGCTCTTCCTCTTCTTCTGCGCCGCGGCGGACAACTTCGTCAATCCCACGAACCTCCTCAACGTCGGCAAGCAGGTGAGCTTCCTCGCCATTCTCGCCATCGGTTTTTCGATCGCCTTCACCGTCGCCGAGCTCGACCTTTCGTTTGCCGCCGTCTGCAGCTTGTGTGCGGTCGTCGCGGGCGGCCTCGTCTTCAAGAAGGTGGAGCCGGTGCTTGCGGTGCTGGCCGCGGTGGGCGTCGGCGTCGCTGCCGGCCTGGTCAACGGGATGCTCGTCACCCGCCTGCGCATACCGTCGCTGATCGCCACGCTTGCGATGGCGTCGGTCGCGACCGGCACGGCGTTCGCGATCACCGGCGGTGTCGCGTTCGCGGGCCGCTGGGACCCCGCGTTCCTGGCGCTCGGCCGCGGCAGCGTGCTCGGCATACCGACGCTCATCCTGTGGACCGCGGCGGTCGCGCTCGTCGCGCTGTTCGTGCTGAAACAGACGCGCCTCGGCATGCACCTCGTGTTCACCGGGGAAGCGGAAGAAGCCGCGCGCCTCGCGGGCGTGAAGGTGCGCCGCATGAAGGTGCTGGCGCTCGCCTTCGCGGGGCTATGCGCGGGCCTCGTCGGCACACTTCTCGCGGCGACGCTCAATTCGGCCGCGCCCGACATGGCGAAGGATTACCTCCTGACCTCGATCGCCGCCGTGCTGCTCGGCATGACGATGTTCGAGCCGGGGCGCTGTAACGTGCCCGGCACGCTCGTCGGCGCCGCCACGATCGGCATCCTCGGCAACGGGCTGGTCCTGATGGGCGCGCCCTACTACGTGCAGGACATCATGCTCGGCTTTATCATCGTGGCGTCGGTCGCGGTGTCCGCGTCCGCGCTCAAGAAGGCTGCATTCGGCATCTAGGAGGGGAACCCATGCTTCGCACGTTCATCGTCGCATCCGTCGCGATCCTCGCGGCATCGTCCGCATCCGCGTTCAAGATCGGCATCATCGCGTTCCAGATGTCGGCGGAAACGCACGCGCGCTGCTCGAACTCCGCCGCGGATGCCGCGAAGAAGCTCGGCTGGCAGGTACAGCAGCTCAACTCGGAAGGCAGCCTGCCCAAGCACGCCGAGCAGATCGAGGCGATGATCCAGGCGAAGGTCGACGGCCTCATCCTCTGCATGGGCAAGCCCATCGAGGCGGACGCGCAATTCGCCGAGGTGAAGAAAGCCGGCATTCCGCTCGTCACCGTCGTGTCGGGCACGAGCCCCTACTCGCTCTTCGACATCCAGGTGAACGACTACGTCGGCGGCGCGCAGGCGACGATGTACCTGCTGTCGAAGATGAGCTACAAGGGCGAGATCCTCACCGCGCGCTTCGAGCAGAACGTGGCGTCGCGCATCCGCGGCAAGGAGCTCGACGTGATCCTGTCGGAGAACCCGTCCGTGAAGGTGCTCGGAAGCCACTCGATGGCACGCACCGCGAGCTGGCGCGACGACGTGCGCAACGGCATGCAGGCGCTCATCCTGCAGAACAAAGGCAAGTTCCAGGGCGTGTGGGCGTCGTGGGACGGCCAGGCGTGGATCATCGACGACCTCCTGCGCGCGCAGGGCTACAAGAAGGGCGACGTGGTGATGGTGAGCGTGGACGGGGGCGAAGAGTCGTACCGCCGCATCAAGGATCCCGCGAGCCTCTTCACCGCCACCGTCGCGATTCCATTCGAGTCGATGGGCCAGATGGCCGTCGATGCGCTCGACAGGATCGTGGTCAAGAAGACGCCGCGCGAGAAGGTGGTGAGCGGCCCGTACATGTGGGTGGACGCGGTGCTGGTGGATGCCTCCAACGTCGACAAGTTCCTGCCGAAGTAGGTGACCGCCCCGCTCGTCCGCCTTTCCGGCATTCGCAAGCGCTACGGCGCGGTCGAGGCGCTGCGCGGCGTCGACCTGCACGTCGACGCCGCCGACGTGCTCGCGATCTGCGGCGACAACGGCGCGGGCAAGTCGAGCCTCGTCCGCGTCGTGTCCGGCGCGCACGACCCCGACGAAGGCACCATCGAGGTGGAGGGGGCGGCCGTTGCATTCGGCTCGCCGCAGGGTGCGCTCGAAGCGGGTGTCGCAACGATCTACCAGGACCTGGCACTCGCGCTGCGGCAGCCGATCTGGCAGAACATCTTCATCGGCGCCGAGCTGACGCGCGCCTTGCTCCCGGGCGTGCGCATCCTCGACAAGAAGCGCATGCGCGAGGAATCGCGCCGCTATCTCGCGCGACTCAACGTCGCCATCGACGACATGGACCGCGCGGTCGACACGCTGTCGGGCGGCCAGCGGCAGGCGGTGGCCATCGCACGCGCGCTGCGCTGGAACGCGCGCCTCGTGATCATGGACGAGCCGACCGCAGCGCTCGGCGTCGCCGAGAGCCGCCAGGTGCTCGACCTCATTCGCGAGCTCGCCCGCGGCGGCACCACCGTCATCCTCATCAGCCACAACATGGCGGAGGTCGTCGACGTGGCGACCCGCGTCGCCGTGCTGAAGAACGGCCGCAAGATCGCCGACCGACCAACGGCGGGACTCACCGCCGACGATCTCGCCCATCTCGTCATGACAGGAACCGTGCAATGACCGATTTCACGTCCGAGCTCCGCCGGGCCGCCGACGAGGACATCGGCGCCGCGCATCACGCCGTGCTGCGCGCCCGTGCGATGCACGCCCGCGCCGAGCTCATGCGCCACATGATGCTCACCACCGCGAAGTCCACGGACAGGAGCCGCGAGGAATCCATCCGCCTGGTGACCGACGAGTGGCTCGACGCCTGGCTGCGCGACCGCGCGAACTATCCGTACGTCGCGCTGATGGAGGCGCTGTCGGGCGCCTGCTACGACGCGCTGAAGGCTCCCGCGCCGCAGACCGACAGCGCCGTGCGCGAGGCGTTTGCCGCGCTCGAGCGCGCGTGCATCGGGAACGGCACGACGCTCGCCGACGAGATGGCGTGGCGATCGGGGTGCTCGCACATGTGGTGGGGCGACGTTCGCCCTGCCCCCAATCTCCCCGAGTACCGGGACCGCGCGCGCCGCAGCGAGGCGCTGTTCGAGCGCGGGTGCCCGGTGGAATGTTTGGGCGAATAGGGACGTACCCCATTACGCCCTTGTAATGGGGTACGTCCCTATTACCGCGCGCCCTGTCGGGCGCCCTCTCCCGCTCGCGGGGAGAGGGCCGGGGTGAGGGGCTTTCGCTATCGCCGTTTGGCGGCCTTAGCCGCCGTTTCGCGCTCGATGAGCCGGTTCATGTGCCACTGCTGCGCGATCTGCAGGACGTTGTTGACGAGCCAGTACAGCACGAGCCCCGACGGGAAGAAGATGAACAGCACCGAGAAGGCGATCGGCATGATCTGCATCACCTTCGCCTGCACGGGGTCGGTGATGGGCGTCGGCGAGAGCTTCACCTGCAGGTACGCGGTGATCGCGTAGATCACCGGCAGCACGAAGTACGGATCGGGCGCCGAAAGATCGTGGATCCATAGAATCCACGGCGCCTGGCGCAGCTCGACCGCCGACAAAAGCACCCAGTACAGCGCGATGAACACGGGGATCTGCACGAGGATCGGAAGACATCCGCCGAGCGGATTGATCTTCTCCGTCTTGTACATCTCCATCATCCTGATCTGCAGCTGCTGCTTGTCGTTGGCGTACTGCTCCTGCAGCGCCTTCATCTTGGGCGCGATGATCTTCATCTTCGCCATCGAGCGCGCGGCCGCCGCGTTGAGCGGATAGAACGCGCCCTTGATCATGATGGTCATGACGATGATCGACCACCCCCAGTTGCCGATGATCCCGTGCAGCCACTTGAGCAGCACGAAGAGCGGCACGGCGAGCACCGTGAAGATGCCGTAGTCGACGACGAGGTCGAGGCCCTTGGCCGTGTTGGCGAGCACGTCCTGGTCCTGCGGCCCCACGTACAGGCTCGCGCGGATCTCGCCCGTCTGTCCCGGCGCGATCGTGCCTTCGGAGTAGCGCACGCCGGCGCGGTACAGGCCGTTGCCGACCTTCTCCGCGTAGAACTGGCGCTGGATCGGCCGGTCCTGCGGAGGAATCCACGCCGTGACGAAGTAGTGCTCGACCATCCCGATCCAGCCGTTGTCCGCGGTCTTGGTGAACGCGGGCTTGCGGTTGGGATCGGCCGCCTGCTTGTCGATCTCGCCGAATTCGACCTTCTTGAACGTGTCCTTGTCGTTGTAGACGACCGGGCCGACGTAGGCCGCCGGCGCCATCGAGCTCTGCACGACCGCCTGCTTGCTGTCGCGCAGGAGGTGGAAGTACGCCTCGGGGGTGATGGGGGCGCTGGTCCCGTTGGTGATGTCGTACGCGACGTTGATGAGGTAGCTGCCGCGATGGAACGTCAGGATCTCGGTGACCTTGTGCCGTTGGGCGCGGTCGAGACGAGCCGCAGGTCGACGCGCTCGCTGCCGGGCGCGAGCTCGGTCGGCCCCGGAACGACTTCGTACTTCGTCTGGTGCGTGGGCAGGCCTTCGCCGATCAGACCCGGTCTGCGCGACGAACACGCGCTCGCCGTTGTTCTGCAGCACGCGATACGGCTTCGTGGGATCGGTCGCGTCCTGATGCCTGGCCAGCGACACGAGCGAGATCACGCCGCCGACGGTGTCGACTTCCGCGGTGTACAGGTCCGTCTTGATGGTGACCTTCGGGCTCGCCGACGCCGCAGGTGCGGGAACCGGTGCGGCGGGCACGCTCGCGCCCGGCGCCGCGCCGGGTGGGCTCGCCGTGGGCGGCGCGGTCGACGCGCTCGGCGGCGGCGCGTCCTTGGCCGTGCCGTTGACGGGCGCCTGCTGCGCGACCTGCGGCGGCGGCGCGTGCTCCTGCTGCCACGCCGACCACAGGAAGAACGCGGACGAGAAGAAGATCGCGTAAAGGATGAGACGCTGGATATCCATCATGGGCAAGGGAGCGCGCGCCAGGATCGGCGACGCGCGAGATTCTTCAAGGAACGGGGTCGAAGCCCCCGGGGTGATAGGGGTGGCACCGCCCGATGCGGCGCACGGTGAGCCACGCGCCGCGCACGGCGCCATGTCGCTCGATCGCCTGCATCGCGTAGTCGGAGCAGCTCGGGTAGAAGCGGCAATGGCTGCCCATCATGGGCCGCAGCAGGTACTGGTACCCGCGCAGGAGGAACAGCATCACGGGCTTCATCGCCGGGTGAGGACGAGCTCGCCCAGGAGGCGCGCTGCTTCCAGTGCCGCGGCATCCTGCTCGACCTTGTTGCGCGCGCGGGTCACGCGCAGCACGACGTCGTGCTCGCGTGTCGCATCCGGCTGTGCCCGGACGGCCTCGCGAAGCTTGCGGCGTATGCGATTGCGGTCGACCGCGCGCGTCGACACCTTGCGGCCGATGATGTAACCGATGCGTCCGCCGGACGCGGGTGCCGGAGCCACGATGAGCTGGAGATACAGGCCTTCGACGCGGCGGCCCTGCCGCAGCACGGATTCGAACGCGCCATGGCCCGTGAGCCGGCGCACGCGAACGCAATTCCCGGGACGTCGCCGCGGGGCGCGGTCAGACGGTGGTGAGGCGGGTGCGGCCCTTCGCGCGGCGCGCGGACAGCACCTTGCGGCCACCGACCGAGGACATGCGCGCACGAAAGCCGTGGTTGCGGGCGCGGCGGATCTTGGAGGGCTGGAAGGTGCGTTTCATGACGGTGCCTGTTCTTAGCCGACTCGGTCTTAGCCGATTCGGGCTTGGTGTCGTTTGGAAAAGCCTTTGATTAGAACCCGTTAGGGGGCAATCTGTCAAGGCCGCGAGCCTCGCCGGACAAGGAGCGCCGGTCGATGCGAGCGGTCACTATCCGCGCGACGCGCGGCGCCGTTCGACGACGCGAATACAACATCCGGGGGCCCGCGATCGCTGTGGATAACTGGCGCCGGCGCGACTACAATCCACAGCCCGCACGGTCGAATTCGAGTTGCCCAAGGGGGACCGCGCGGGGCCCTTTCGAAACGTAAGTCGCTGTGCCCAAAGGCCAACAGAGCCCGGAAATCCCAATGTCGAGTGTCGCAACCCCCGCCGCCTGGACGGCCTGCCTGGACGCCTTCGCGCGCGAGCTCACGCCGCAGCAGTTCGTCACCTGGATCCAGCCGCTTGCCTGCCGCCACGAGGGAAAAGGCCTCACGCTGACGGCGCCCAACCGGTTCGTGCTGCAATGGGTGCGCGACCGCTTCGGCCCGCGCATCGTGGCCCTCGCCACGCAGGCGTCCGGCGCGCCGGTCAACGTCGAGTATGCCGTGGCCGATGCGGCCGCCGCCGCCCCGATTGCCGCGGCGCCCGGTGCGCAGGCTGCCGTGCCGGCTTCCTCGCCGGCAACGCAAGTGCCTGTGGATAGCTCGGAAAAACCCGGTGTTGCAAAGGCGCAGCCCATACCGGTTGCCGCGCCCCTCCCCGCCGTGCACGCAGTGCCCAAGCGGTCCGATTCGACCAGCCTCAACCCTACCTTCAACTTCGCCTCGTTCGTCTCGGGCAAGGCCAACCAGCTCGCCCGGGCGGCCGGCCTGCAGGTCGCCGATCACCCGACGTCGTACAACCCGCTTTTCGTGTACGGCGGCGTGGGCCTCGGCAAGACCCACCTCATCCAGGCCATCGGCAACCACATCCTGGCCGGCAACCCGGCGGCCAAGATCCGATACATCCACGCCGAGACCTACGTCTCGGACGTCGTGCGCGCGTACCAGCACAAGTCGTTCGACGACTTCAAGCGCTACTACCGCTCGCTCGACCTGCTGCTCATCGACGACATCCAGTTCTTCGGCGGCAAGAGCCGCACGCAGGAAGAGTTCTTCTACCTCTTCAACACGCTGATCGAGGCGCACAAGCAGGTCGTGATCACGTGCGACACGTACCCCAAGGAGATCGCGGGCATCGAGGAGCGCCTCATCTCGCGCTTCGGCTGGGGCTTGACCGTCGCCCTCGAGCCGCCCGAGCTCGAGATGCGCGTCGCGATCCTGCTGGCCAAGGCGCACGCGGTCGGCATGCGCATGGACGAGCAGGTGGCGTTCTTCATCGCCAAGCACATCAGGAGCAACGTGCGCGAGCTCGAGGGGGCGCTGAAGCGCGTGCTGGCGTACTCCAACTTCCATGGGCAGGAGATCTCGCTCGCGCTCGCCAAGGACGCGCTGCGCGACCTCCTCGCCGTGCAGAACCGCCAGATCAGCATCGAGAACATCCAGAAGACGGTCGCCGACTACTACAAGATCCGGACGTCGGACATGCACAGCAAGAAGCGCTCGCGGGCCGTGGCGCGACCGCGCCAGGTGGCGATGGCGCTGGCCAAGGAGCTCACGCAGATGTCGCTGCCGGAGATCGGCAGCAACTTCGGCGGCCGCGACCACACGACGGTGCTGCACGCGTGCCGGCAGGTCGCGAAGCTGCGCGAGTCGATGCCCGACATCAACCACGACGTGAACTTCCTGCTGCAAGTGTTGCGAAGCTAGGCGCGCTGCATCACCACCCTGTTTTCCCCCGCCGATCGCCCCCGGGCGAGGCGTTCGCGCGCCCCGTCTTTCCCTATGAAAATTGCCCGTTCCGGTATATAATTCAAAAGCTTTGGTGGACGCCTTTGGGATTGTTCCGTTACAAGCCAATGAGCGGTTTGTGGACAACGCGCAAGTTCGCGGGAAACGCAAATCGGCCCCCAAACGATCCACAGCCCGCACACGAGTTGTCAGGTGAGTTTCAGCGGGCGTTAGCACTTGAGACGTCTACCTTTTCTTGCGCTTTCCCGTCGTTTGCCGTCCTCCTATTAATCAGTCCTAGTCTCATATACCAATGCAACTAAAGCAGATCGCGCGCGATGCGCTCCTGAAACCGTTGCAGGCGGTATCGGGAATCGTCGAACGGCGGCACACGCTGCCGATCCTCGCCAACGTCCTGCTCGAGCAGCGCGACGGCAGCCTGTACGTCACCGCGACGGACCTCGAGATGCAGATCACGGCGCACAGCGCCATGGACGGCAAGGACGGCCAGTCCACGACGGTCGGCGCGCGCAAGCTGCAGGACCTGCTGCGCGCGCTGCCCGACGACTCCACGCTGAACATCGACGTCGGCAACAGCAAGATGACGGTGCGGGCAGGGCGCTCGCGCTTCAACCTGCAGACGCTCGCGGCCGGCGACTACCCGCGCATCGGCGTGGCCACGGAGCAGCTGCAATCGCTGTCGCTGCCGCAGAAGGACCTCCGGGCGCTGTTCAAGCTCGTCGAGTTCGCGATGGCGCAGCAGGACATCCGGTACTACCTCAACGGCATGCTGCTGGTGCTCGACAAGTCGACGCTGCAGGCCGTGGCCACCGACGGCCATCGCCTGTCGTGGGCCAGCATCGGCGTGGCGGGGGATTTCGCGCGCCAGGAAGTGATCCTGCCCCGCAAGACCGTGCTCGAGCTCGGCAAGCTCCTCACCGACAGCGACGACACCGTGACCATCGACATCCTGGCCAACCAGGTGCGCTTCCGGTTCTCCAACGTCGAGCTCGTGAGCAAGGTCGTCGACGGCAAGTTTCCCGACTTCAATCGCGTCATCCCGGTGGGGCACGGCAAGCACGTCGAGCTCGATCGCGTCACCCTCTTGTCCGCGCTGCAGCGCGCCGCCATATTGAGCAATGAGAAGTTCCGCGGCGTGCGCGTCGTGCTGGGCCCCGACCAGCTCAAGATCATCTGCACGAACAGCGAGCAGGAAGAGGCCGAGGAAGAGCTGCCCATCGACTACAAGGGCGACGCCCTCGACATCGGTTTCAACATCACGTATCTGCTCGACGCGCTGTCGAACCTGTCGGTCGAGCGCGTGAAGTTCGCATTCGGGGATGCCAACTCGAGCGCGCTGGTCACCATGCCGGAGCGCGACGACTACAAGTACGTCGTCATGCCGATGCGCATTTAACGGAGTTTCATGAGTTCAGCTCAAGCACAACCGCTACCACCCATGGATAGCGGCGATTACGACTCGTCCAGCATCAAGATCCTGAAGGGCCTCGACGCCGTACGGAAGCGTCCGGGCATGTACATCGGCGACACGTCCGACGGCACCGGCCTGCACCACATGGTCTTCGAGGTGCTCGACAACGCGATCGACGAGGCGCTGGCGGGCGTGTGCGACGACATCAAGGTCGTGATCCACGCGGACAACTCCGTGTCGGTGCTGGACAACGGCCGCGGCATTCCCACGGGCATCAAGGACGACGACGAGCTCAAGCGGTCTGCCGCGGAGATCGTGATGACCGAGCTGCACGCGGGCGGCAAGTTCGACAACAACAGCTACAAGGTGTCGGGCGGCCTGCACGGCGTCGGCGTGTCCGTGGTCAACGCGCTGTCCGACTGGCTCAAGCTCAAGATCTGGCGCGACGGCACGTTCCACCAGATGGAGTTCCGCCGCGGCGAGCCCGTGGCGCCGCTCGCGGTCATGGGACCTTCGAACCTGCGCGGCACCGAGGTGCACTTCATGGCCTCGCGCGAGACGTTCGGCAACGTCGAGTACCACTTCGACATCCTGGCCAAGCGCATCCGCGAGCTCTCGTTCCTCAACAACGGCACCAAGATCGAGCTCATCGACCAGCGCGACGGGAAGAGCGAGAACTTCGCGTACTCGGGCGGCGTCAAGGGCTTCGTCGAGTACATGAACCGCAGCAAGAGCGTGCTGCACTCGAAGATCTTCCACGCGATCGGCGAGAAGGACGGCATCACCGTCGAAGTCGCGATGCAGTGGAACGACAGCTACGCCGAGACGGTGCAGGTCTTCACCAACAACATCCCGCAGCGCGACGGCGGCACGCATCTCACGGGCCTGCGCCAGGCGATGACGCGCACGCTCAACAACTACATCGAGAAGGAAGAGATCGGCAAGCGGGCGAAGGTCGAGACGACCGGCGACGACATGCGCGAGGGTCTCACCTGCGTGCTGTCGGTGAAGGTGCCCGAGCCCAAGTTCAGCTCGCAGACGAAGGACAAGCTCGTGTCGTCGGAAGTCGGCCCGATCGTGCAGGAAGTGGTCGGCGCGAAGTTGAGCGAGTTCCTGCTCGAGTGCCCGCAGGACGCGAAGATCATCTGCGGCAAGATCGTCGACGCCGCGCGCGCGCGCGAGGCCGCCCGCAAGGCGCGCGAGCTCACGCGCCGCAAGGGCGTGCTCGACGGCCTGGGGCTTCCCGGCAAGCTCGCCGACTGCCAGGAGCGCGATCCCGCGCTGTGCGAGATCTACATCGTCGAGGGCGATTCCGCCGGCGGCTCGGCCAAGCAGGGCCGCGACCGCAAGTTCCAGGCGATCCTTCCGCTGCGCGGCAAGATCCTCAACGTCGAGCGCGCGCGCTTCGAGAAGCTCCTGTCGTCGGAAGCGATCTCCACGCTCATCATGGCGTTGGGCGCCGGCATCGGCAAGGCCACCGGCGAGACGACCGGAAACGGCCACAGCGACAAGGACGCGTTCTCCGCCGAGAAGCTGCGCTATCACCGCATCATCATCATGACCGACGCGGACGTCGACGGATCGCACATCCGCACGCTGCTGCTCACGTTCTTCTACCGGCACATGCCGGATCTCGTCGACCGCGGGCACATCTACATCGCCCAGCCGCCGCTGTACAAGGCGAAGCAGGGCAGGGAAGAGACGTACCTCAAGGACGACCACGAGCTTCGGCACTATCTGCTGCGCGTGGCGCTGCGCAACGCCGAATTCATTCCCGGAACGGGGCGGCCGCCGCTGGCGCCGGACGCGCTCGCCGAGCTTGCGCGCAAGTACCTGCTCGCCGAAGCGGTGATCGAGCGCCTTTCGCGCGTCACGGATCCCGCGGTGCTCTACGCCATGCTCAACGGCGTGGCGGTCGACGTCTCGACGGAAGAGGCGGCCGCGCGCAGCGCGCGCGAGCTCACGGTCGCGGTGGGCGATCCGAACGTCACGGTCGAAGCGCGCTACGACGAGGCCACCGAATCGCGCCGCCTCGTGGTCAAGCGCATGCACCACGGCACGCCGCACATGAGCGGAATCGATGCCGACTTCCTCGCAAGCGAGGACGCCAAGGTGATCGCCGATGCGCTCGCACGATGTCGTGCAAAGCGGCGCCGTGGTCAAGCGCGGCGAGAAGCAGCAGGCCGTGAAGACGTTCAAGGACGCGCTGCACTGGCTGCTCGCGCAGGCGCGCGACGCCACCGCGATCCAGCGCTACAAGGGACTGGGCGAGATGAATCCCGAGCAGCTCTGGGAGACGACGATGGATCCCAAGGTGCGGCGCCTGCTGCGCGTGCAGATCGAGGACGCCATCGCATCCGACGAGATCTTCACCACGCTGATGGGCGAGCACGTCGAGCCGCGGCGCGCGTTCATCGAGACGAACGCATTGGGCGTGCGCAACCTCGACGTGTGACCGGCGCGGTCATCGGCGGTCGAGCGGGCTGACGACGCCCGTGCCGCCCTGCCGCGTGACGTGGGTGTAGATCATCGTCGTGGACACGTCCGAGTGCCCCAGCAACTCCTGGATCGTACGGATGTCGTAGCCGGCCTCGAGAAGATGCGTCGCAAACGAGTGACGCAAGGTATGCGTGGTCGCGGGCTTGGCAAGCGCGGCGCGCGCAACCGCCCGGGCGACGGCGCGCTGGAATGTCTGCTCGTAGGCGTGATGCCGCCGCACCCGCCAACTGGTCGTGCAACTGACCTGCAAGCGCGGCAGCATCGTCATTCGATCCTTCCCGCCCTTGCCGCTGCGCACGAAGATCGCACGTCGATCGAAGTCGATGTCCTTGACCCGCAAGCGCACGCATTCCATCAAGCGCAGTCCGGCGCCATAGCAAAGGCGAGCCATCGAACGGTGCTCGCCCTCCAGATGCAGCAACACTCTGCGAACCTCGTCCTTGGTCAGCACGACGGGGAGTCGCTTCGGCTTCTTCGGGCGGCTGATCTCACCGAGCCAAGGCAAGTCGACGCCTAGCACCTCGCCGTGCAGGAAGAGCAGCGCGGCCAGCGCCTGCTCGTGCGTTGACGCCGCGACGTGGCGCTCGTTCGCAAGATGCGAAAAGAAATGCCTCGATCTCGACGCCGCTCAGTTCGCGCGGATGTCGCTTGCCGTGGAAAAGGATGAAGCGGCGCGCCCAGTCGACGTACGCGCGCTCGGTGCGAATGCTGTAGTGCTTGTAGCGAATGCGCTCGCGAATCTGATCGCGGAGACGTGGCTGATGGTGCCATCGCGGGCGCCACGGACGCTGACTTATCAGGCGTTTCTGCCATGCTCGGCGCGACGGGCTCGGCGGACCGGCTTTCACCAGGTGGATTATCAGGCGTACGCTAAATTTTTAGCGATCAGACTTCGATCTACTTCGAGTTAGGCGTCACCACCAATTCGCCGCGCCTCAGGCGCCAAGGCCCACCGGCAGAAGGAGAGACATGCTTGAAGGTTCGTGCCACTGCGGTGCCGTACGTTTGACTCTGCCTTTTCCACCCGAGGTGGCCACTGACTGCAACTGTTCGCTCTGCCGCCGTATCGGCGGCCCTACCGTGTACTACGAATTCGGAACGGTCAAGATCGAAGGCCATCCCGAATGTACTTCCGAGTACATATGGGGTGACAAGACACTTCGGACAATCCGCTGCAAGACATGCGGCTGCGTCACGCATTGGGAGCCGCTGAACCCTACGCCAGGCGCCAAGCACGGCGTCAAACTTGGCAACTTCGACCCGCGCTTGATTGCTTCGGTCCGAGTCCGTCACTTCGATGGAGCTGACACTTGGAAATTCATCGACTGAGCACTGGGCCAGCCACGCCTAACCCGGCGCTCAGCCGGACGGGCCCGTATACAGCTTCGTTCTTGTCGGCATCGGCGCGGCCCGCCGGTTAGCTCGATCGTTTAGGCGCCATGAGATCGTCGCGGCATCGACCCAACGCGCTCAATGGGGAGGCGGAGTCGGCCCTTCATGGTGCTGCTTGGGTAGGGGACTTGGCCTTGGTTCGATCGCTGGTTGAAAGTGGCGCGAACGTCAACTTCATCGATTCTGCTGGCGAATCGCCACTGCACGGCGCCGCTGCGAATGGCCATGCTTCTGTGGTCCAGTTCCTATTGCAGTGCGGCGCAACTGTGGACTTGCCGGGTACAACTGGGCTAACCCCCTTGCATTGGGCCGCGGGTTGGGGAAATCTGGAAACCGTGAAGGTTTTGGTCTCGAGCGGTGCCGTGTCGCCGCCTCGAATGACTTCGGACAAACTCCAATCCAGGTAGCGTCCACTCATGGAAGCTTTGAGATTGCCGATTTCCTCAGGTCGCATGGCGCCTAACCCTGCGCTCAACCAGACGGGCCGGCACGTGGCTTCAACATGGCTAGCGTCGGTGCGGCCCACCGGTTAACTTGAACGTTAGGCCGCAATTGAACCTCATCCCAACATCGCTGATGCCGAGCGTGGACCGCGCGCCGTACTTTGATGGATACCTTGCAGGCAGTGCAACTTATCGCTTCCCCTGCGTGGGCTGCGGGGCCACTATCGAAATGCCGTACCGAATCGTGGCCCAGGGGCTCGCGCGTGCGGCCTAACATTGCGCTCAACCGGATGGGCCGGCACGCGCCTCGGCTCGCGAGCATCGGCGCGGCCGGTTAGCTTGAACGTTAGGCGGCATTGGACGGTGTGACGCCGTGAGACACGCGACAATTGAAACGCTGACTGCGCTTCGGCCGTTGCTTGGAGAGCTGCGGGGACTTGGAATGCTGGTGGAGCGCACGCCGGGGGCGTTCTATCTCAAGTCCAAGGCCTTTCTGCATTTTCACGAGGACCCATCGGGAATCTACGCTGATGTGAAGCTCGACTCGACGAAATTCACGAGAATGCGGGTTACGTCCGCGCACGAGCAAGCGAATTTCGTCAAGAGCGTAAGGAGGTGCTTATGTCCCGGCAAGGCGACGAATGCGAGTTCAGGGAGGCATGCCGCCTAACCTGCGTTCAGGCGCCGTGCACGGGGCCTCGGCGGGCTGCACGCCGCCGGTAAGTTAGACGTTAGGTCGCGTCAGTCGAACTCGGGACGGAGGCAACGATTCAAGTCCGCCGCGGCACTCGTCGCCGTCAAAGCAGACTGCAAGCGACTTCAAGCTCACGAAGCTGTCGCCTGACGCCGCGCTCCTCACCTACCGCATTTACTTGCATCGTGACCCGCCCGTGTCGACACTTCGTAGCTCTATATGGCGACGAACAGATGGAATCTGGAGGATGATGTTTCATCAGGCTACGGTCATCAAGTGAGGCCTAACCCTGCGCTCAACCGGACGGGCCGGCGCGCGACTTCGTTCCTGGCGGGCATCGCGCGGCTTTTCGGTTTGACGCGATCGTCCCGACAGGCCTCTTTCCCGGCGATGCGTTCTTCTGCCCCAACCCGGAGATCACATGGATTCGCGCACGCTGAGAAGGCACTTCGTTGCCGGGCTGTTCACCGGATTGCGCGTCGTGTGGCCAATCCTGTCGGTCCTGCTCGGGCTGATCATCGCGCTCGGCTTGATTGTCGGCATCGTCGAAGGCTGGTCGGTGCACGAGTCGATCTATTTTGCCTTCGTATCCGGCCTGACGATCGGCTACGGTGATCTCGCACCCAAGTCGTTGCTCGCTCGTGTGCTGGCAATCCTCATCGGCGTGTGCGGCGTACTGGTGACCGCGTTGGTGGCTGCGATCGCCGTGAGGGCGTTGACCGCGGCAACTGGTGGCCACGAGGAATGACCACTGAATGCATGAACCGACGCTCGGCGATATCGACGCCCAATCCTTAGCCACCCAATCCCGCGCCCCATGATTCGTATTCGCGAGATTGATCACCTCGTCTTGCGCGTTATCGACCTCGATCGCATGCTTCGCTTCTACTGCGAAGCGCTCGGGTGCACCATCGAACGACGTGAGGACCGCATTGGGCTGGTACAGCTCCGCGCCGGGCGCTCGCTGGTTGACCTCGTGCCAGTGAATGGTGAGCTGGGAAGGGCCGGTGGCGGGCCGCCGGCGAAGGAAGGACGCAACCTCGATCACTTCTGCTTGCGCGTCGAGCCGTTCGATGAAGCGGCCATCCGCTCCCATCTTCAAGCACATAACGTAGAAGCGGGGCCATTGGCAACCCGGAACGGAGCCGAAGGAGAGGGTCCTTCGATCTACATCTCCGACCCAGAAGGCAACATGGTGGAACTCAAGGGGGGACCACGTTGATCTTGCGCAGCAGCATGGCCAATGCACTTTCGAGGCACCAATGAAACGCGTCACCGGCATTGGCGGAGTCTTCTTCAGCGCAAAGGACCCGGTCGCGCTGCGCGCCTGGTACCAGGAACACCTGGGCATCGACGTGCACGAGTGGGGAGGCGCGGCATTCGCTTGGGCAGATGCCGCCGGAAACCCGACGACGGGGACGACCATCTGGTCGGTCGGCGCCGCCGAACCCAACCCATTCGCGCCGAGCACGTCGGCGTTCATGGTCAACTACCGGGTCGACGATCTCGCGGCGCTGCTGCAAGCGCTGCGCGACGAAGGTTGCAACGTGCTCGACAAGGTGGACGAGTCCGATTACGGGAAGTTCGGCTGGGTGATGGATCCGGAAGGCAACAAGGTCGAGCTTTGGGAGCCTCCGCCGGATCAATAGCCAGGAAATCGGCATCGTTCTTGCTGCTGCATCGTCACAGGAGGAGACATGACTTCGAGGATGTCGCTGGCCGCACTGTTCGCCTCGCTTGTCCTTGCCGCGCCCGTCGCCGCACAGGAAGCCTGCAAGATGACGCAGGTCGGCAAGCCGCTGTCGCTCGCCGACATGTACAAGATGGCGTCCGAGAAGGCGAAGGCATGGAAGCCCGACGCCAAGCTCGCCTCGATGGGCAACACGACGCTCGGGCTCCTCAAGCCGGACGGCACGTCGGCGTCCTGGCATCTCATCTTCGTGTCCGAGTCCGCGAACATGATCGTGTCGATCGACACGGCCAACGGTTACTTCACGTGCTATGCGAGTGCCGGCAAGGGCGGGCGCATTCCGGATCTCAAGCCCGACTTCTTCCGCGACGGCGCGGCGCTGTATGCGATCGCCAAGCAGCAGGGCGACGCGCTGATCGCGCAAGGGTACGGTGTCATGGTCGGCACCGCCGCCGCACCGAGCGATCGCCACGCCACGTGGAACATCAACTTTCCGAAGGAAGGCGCGAAGGACGGCGGCCTCACCGTGATCGTCGACGCCAACACCGGCAAGCTCGAGAAGGCCATCCGGTAATCGCATGCCGGACGCCCTGCCGCTGCTGTACTACTCGCCGGGCAACGCGAACATCGCGCCGCACATCGTGCTCGAGGAGATCGGCGCGCCGTTCGCGCTCGAGCTCGTCGACCGCAAGGCGGACGCGCACAAGTCCGCGCAATATCTGGCGCTCAATCCGAACGGCACGATTCCCGCGTTCGTCGACGGTGATCTCGTGCTGTTCGAATCGGCCGCGATCTGCCTGTACCTCGCCGACAAGCATCCCGAGGCGTCGCTCGCGCCGCCCTTGCGCTCTGCCGAGCGCGCGCATTGCTACAAGTGGCTCATGTGGGGCACGAACACGCTGCAGGCGATGCTGATGCACTACTTCTATCCGGAGCGCATGGTCGACGAGGGCGACGCGGACGCTGCAAAGCAGGTCAACCGCCGCGCCGAAGCGCGCGTCGCGCCGATGCTCGACCTCCTCGATGCGCACGTGGCGTCGCACGGCGGCCAGTGGATGCTTGCAAGCGGCTACAGCGTCGTCGATCCGTTCATGTTCATGCTTTGCCGGTGGACGCGCGGCTTCGCACGCCCCGCCCGCACGCTGCCGGACCTCGGCCCGTACCTCCAGCGCATGCTCGAGCGTCCGGCTGTGCAGCGGATGCTGGCTGCCGAGAACATCGCGCGACCGTACGTCTAGCGGGTTTCGAGGCGCACGAGCGTCCATCCCGGATCGTCCCGTACATCGGTTTGCCGCAATCCGCTGGCGGTTTGCCACCGGTTCGCTATTTGCTTGTCGCAACCGGATGTTCTAATGCGCCGCACGCGCTTCGAATCCCAAGGGGATCTTTCCATGCAGCGACCGTCCGTCCGCATTGCGTTGCTGGCCTTCGCACTGGCCACGCAGGCGTCAGCGCAATCCGTCGAGTTCTTCGCCCCCCGCGGCGAGGTCAAGGGCGTTCGCCAGGTCACGGCGCGATTTGCGAAGCCGATGGTGCCGTTCGGCGACCCGCGCGAGGTCGACCCCTTCACGATCGATTGCGCCGAAAAGGGCACGGGCCGCTGGGCCGACCCGCGCAACTGGGTGTACGACTTCGCGCGCGACCTGCCGGCCGGCGTGCGCTGCAGCGTTCAGCGTCAAGGCCGGGCTTGACCGACGTCGACGGCGCGGCGGTCGCGGGCGGGCAGCGCTTCGACTTTTCCACCGGCGGCCCCGCGATCCTGCGCAGCCTGCCGTACGAAGGCAGCCGCATCGACGAGAACCAGGTCTTCGTGCTCGGGCTCGACGCGCCGGCGAAGCCCGAGACGATCGTGGCCAACGCGCGCTGCGTGGCGGCCGGCGTCAACGAGGAGATCGGCGTGCGCCTCGTGACGGGTGAGGAGCGCAAGACGATCCTCGACAATCGCAAGTCGTTCGCTGCGATCGTACCTGCGCATGCTGCTGATCGACGGCGACACGGGACGCTCGCGCGGATTCCTGTTCCGCCTGCCCACCACGGGCAGCGACCGCGACAAGTTCCTTCGCCTGCGCGACGCGCCCGACTCGCCGCTCGTGACGCTCGCCTGCGCGCGCACGCTGCCGCAGGGCGCCGAGGTGAAGCTCGTGTGGGGCAAGGGCATCGCTGCCACCACCGGCGTGGCGACGACGACCACGCAGGCGCTCGCGTTCAGCGTGCGGCCGGCGTTTCGCGCGTCGTTCACGTGCGAGCGCGTGAACAAGGACGCGCAGTGCATCCCCATCCTGCCGATCACGCTCTCGTTCACCGCGCCGATCGCCAAGGCCGACGCGCAGAAGATTCGCCTCGTCGACGAGGCCGGCAAGGCGTTCGCCGCGAAGCTTCCGAAGGATGCGGGGGACGGCATCGAGACCGTGACGTTCGGACCCGGCCTTCCGGAGAAGACGCAGTTCCGCATCGAGGTGCCTGCGAACCTGAAGGACGATGCGGGGCGCGCGCTCGCCAATGCGCGCTCGTTCCCGCTTGCGCGTGCGCACCGACGAGAACCCGCCGCTCGCCAAGTTCGCGGCCGACTTCGGCATCCTCGAGCGCGTGCTGCCCGACAACGAGAAGCCGATGCTGCCGGTCACCGTGCGCAACGTCGAGCCGACGCTGCCGGCCCGGGTGCGCGACCGTGCGCGACACGCCGATCCCGGGACAAGTCGTGCAGGTCAAGCGCGGCGAGGAGATGCAGGTCGTCGCGTGGCTGCGCCGGCTCGACGCGCGCGAACAAGATCGATCGCGAGTACGACGACAAGACCGAGCGCTGGATCGTGAAGCGCAACGGCTTCGCGTCGTCGATCTTCCGCAGCAGCGACACGACGACGCGCATCGCGGTGCCCGAAGCCCGGCGGCGCGAAGGCTTTCGAGGTCGTCGGCATTCCGCTGCCGCAGGCGGGCTTCTACGTGGTCGAGCTCGCAAGCCCGAAGCTCGGCGCGGCATTGCTCGGCGAGCCGAAGCCGTTCTACGTGCGCGCGGCGACGCTCGTCACCAATCTCGGCGTGCACTTCAAGCTCGGGCGCGAGTCGTCGCTCGTGTGGGTGACGCAGCTCAACGACGCGTCGCCGGTCGCCGACGCCGAGGTCGAAGGTGCGCGACTGCAGCGGCAAGACGCACTTCGAAGGCCGCACCGACGCGTCGGGCATCCTGCGCGTGGCGAAGGCGCTTCCCGAGCGCGAGACGCTGCCGTCGTGCGGCACCGAGCAGAGCCAGAAGGAATTCTTCGTCACCGCGCGCACAGCCGACGACTTCGCGTACGCGTTCTCCAACTGGGGCGAGGGCATCTCGCCGTGGCGCTTCAACGTGCCGACCGGCAACTGGAGCGGCCCCTACGTCGCGCACGCCGTGCTCGACCGCTCGCTGGTGCGCGCCGGCGAGACGGTGTCGATGAAGGTCTTCGTGCGGCAGCAGACCGGCAGCGGCTTCGCGCTTCGCGCCGCGCACAGGCGCTCGAGAACACGCTCATGATCCGGCACGTCGGATCGGAGCGCGAATACACGCGTGCCGGTCGCGTGGAATGCGAGCGCGACGGGCGAGGCGACGTTCGCCGTGCCGAAGGACGCGTACACGGGCACGTACCAGGTCTTCGTCAACGACACGCTCGCGCCGCACGGCAAGGAAAAGCACGAGCGGCTCGCGGGCACGTTCCGCGTCGAGGCGTTCCGCGTGCCGCTGCTGCGCGCGCGCGTGCAGGCGGTGGGCGTGCCGTTGGTGGACGCGGGCGAGGTCGAGCTTCGACGTGCAGGTGAGCTATCTCGCGGGCGGCGGCGCCGGCGGCATGCCGGTGACGCTGCGCACGCAGGTCGACAGCAAGTCGGTGTCTTTTCCCGACTACGAGGACTACGCGTTCGCCGGCGGCGACGTGAAGGTCGGCCGCGAGGAGCAGGGCGACGCCTCCGCACGCTACGACATGTTCTCGTTCTCCGATCCCGAGATGGACGAGGGCGACACCGCGCCCGCGTCGCGCCCCAAGCGCGGCACCGACGTGCCGTTGACGCTCGATCCAAGTGGCGGCGGCCGCGTGGCGGTGAAGGATCTCGAGCGCTCCGACCAGCCGCGCGATCTCCTGGCCGAGCTCGAGTATCGCGATCCCAACGGCGAGACGCTGACGAGCGCGACGCGGGTCGCGCTGTGGCCGTCGCGCATCGTGCTCGGCATCAAGCCCGACGGCTGGGTGTCGCAGCAAGGACGTGCTCAAGTTCACCGTGGTCGCGCTCGACGTGACGGGCAAGCCTGCGCCCAACGTGCGCGTGCAGACGGCGACGCGTTCAAGCGTGACTATTACTCGCACCGACGGCGCCTGATCGGCGGCTTCTACGCGTACGAGCACGGCTACGACACGACGCGCGCCGGCGACCTTTGCAGCGGCACGACGAACGCGCAGGGACTGCTCATCTGCGAGATGGCGCCGCCTGCGGCGGGCAATCTCATCCTGCGCGCGCAGGCCGCCGACGCGCAGGGCCGCGTGGCGCTCGCGCGTGCCGACGCGTGGGTCGCTGCGGAGGACGATCAATGGTTCGCCGCGTCCGACAACGACCGCATCGACCTCCTTCCCGAGAAGAAGCGCTACGAGCCGGGTGCGACCGCGCGCTTCCAGGTGCGCATGCCGTTCAAGGAGGCGACGGTGCTCGTCACGCTCGAGCGCGAAGGCGTGCTCGACGCGTTCGTCAAGACGGTCAGTCGCGCCGATCCGGTGCTCGACGTTCCGATGAAGGGATCTATGCGCCGAACGTGTTCGTGTCGGCGTTCCTCGTGCGCGGGCGCATCGGCGACGTGACGCCGACTGCGCTCGTCGATCTCGGCAAGCCGTCGTTCAAGATGGGGCTCACGCAGATTCGCGTGGGCTGGTCGGCGCACGAGCTCGCGGTGAAGGTGACGCCTGCGCAGAGCGTGTACAAGGTGCGCGAGAAAGCGACCGCGACGATCGCGGTGCGGCGTCCCGACGGCACGGCGCCGCCCAAAGGCAGCGAAGTCGCGCTCGCGGCGGTGGACGAAGGGTTGCTCGAGCTGCTGCCGAACAACTCGTGGAAGCTCCTCGACGCGATGATGGCCGAGCGCGGCGAGGAAGTGGAGACGTCCACGGCGCAGATGCAGGTCATCGGCAAGCGCCACTTCGGGCGCAAGGCGCTCGCACCGGGCGGCGGCGGCGGCCGCTCGACCGCGCGCGAGCTCTTCGACACGCTGCTCCTGTGGCGCGCGCGCGTCCCGCTCGACGACAACGGCAACGCCGTCGTCGAGATCCCGCTCAACGATTCGCTGACGAGCTTTCGCATCGTCGCGGTCGCGTCGTCCGGCGCGCAGTCTGTTCGGCACCGGCGAGACGTCGATCCGCGTCGACGCAGGACGTGATGGTGCTGTCGGGGCTGCCGCCGCTCGTGCGCGAAGGCGACCAGTTCCGCGCGACGTTCACGGTGCGCAACGCGAGCGAGCGTCCGCAGAACCTCACGCTCGCCGCCACGATGAGCGGTGCGGCACTTGCCGCCGCAGAGCGCCGAGCTCGCGCCCGGCGAGGCACGCGAGCTCATCTGGGACGTCGCCGTGCCGCAGACGGCGACGAGCCTCGCGTGGGACGTCAAGGCCACGGATCGCGATCGCACCGATGCGACGGCCGACGCACTGAAGGTCGCGCAGAAAGTGGTGCCGGCCGTGCCGGAGCGCACGTACCAGGCGACGATCCTGCAGCTCACGGAGCCGCAGTCGATTGCCGTGGAGCGTCCCGCCGATGCCATTCCCGGGCGCGGCGGCGTCAACGTGCAGGTGCAGGCGAAGCTCGCCGGCGAACTGCCGGGCGTGCGCGATTGGCTGCTCGCGTATCCGTACAGCTGCTTCGAGCAGCGCGCCTCCACCGCCATCGGACTGCGCGATCGCGCGCGGTGGAATGCGCTGATGGGATCGCTGCCCGACTATCTCGATCGCGACGGGCTCGTCAAGTACTGGCCGATCATGCGCGACGGCGATGACGTGCTCACGTCGTACGTGCTCTCGATCGCCGGCGAAGCGGGATACCCGATTCCCGACGCGCGAGCGCAATCGGCTCGAGCAGGCGCTGATCGGCTTCGTCGAGGGACGCATCGTGCGCTACTCCGCGTTGCCGACGGCGGACCTGGCCATCCGCAAGGTGGCCGCCCTCGAAGCGCTGTCGCGTCGCGCCGAGCCGCTCAACGCGAAGTGGCTCGAGAGCTTCACCATCGAGCCGAACCTGTGGCCGACGTCGGCGGTGATCGACTGGTACCTGATCCTCAAGCGCCAGCCGAAGCTGCCGCGCCGCGACGAGCGGATGACGGCCGCCGAGCAGGTGCTGCGCTCGCGCCTCAACTTCCAGGGCACGACGATGAACTTCAGCACCGAGAGGCGCGACGCGCTGTGGTGGCTCATGATCTCGGCGGACAGCAACGCCAACAAGCTTCTTGTTGCGTTCAACGACGTCGCCGCGTGGAAGGACGACATGCCGCGCCTCGTGCGCGGCGCGCTCGGGCGCATGCAGCACGGCCGCTGGAACACGACGGTGGCCAACGCGTGGGGCGTGGTTGCGCTCGGCAAGTTCTCGTCGCGCTTCGAATCGACACCGGTCACCGGCACGACGACCGCGGCGCTCGCGGGCAACACGTTCGCGCACGCATGGAAGCCGGATGACGGCATCAAGACGTTCGCGGACAAGCTCGCGTGGCCGGACGCGCGCCAGAACGTGACGCTCGCGCAGGACGGCAGCGGCGCGCCGTGGGTGACGCTGCAAAGCATCGCGGCGATCCCGCTGAAGGAGCCGCTGTCGAGCGGCTACCGCATCACGCGCACCATCACGCCGATCCAGCAGAAGACGAAGGATCAGTGGCAGCGCGGCGACATCGCGCGCGTGACGCTCGACCGTCGAAGCGCAGTCGGACATGACGTGGGTGGTGGTCGACGACCCGTTGCCCGCGGGTGCCACCGCGCTCGGGCGCGGATTGGGCGGCGACTCGAGCATCGCGACGCAGGGCGAGCGCCGTCAGGGCACGGTGTGGCCCGCGTTCGAGGAGCGCACGTTCACCGCCTATCGCGCGTACTTCCGCTACGTGCCGAAGGGCACGTTCGTCACCGAGTACACGGTGCGGCTCAACAACCCGGGTACGTTCAATTTGCCGGCGACGCGGGTGGAAGCGATGTACGCGCCCGAGATGTTCGGCGAGATCCCGAACGTCGCGTGGAACGTCGTGCCGTGACGCGACGCGCCGTTCTGGCCATTGCGCTGGTGGCGCAGGCTGCGCTCGCGGCGCCGACGTTCGACGACGTACGCGCCGCGTACGTCACGTCCGAGTCGCGCGTGGTCGACCGCAACGGCGTTCCGGTGGCGAGCGTGCGCATCGACGCGACGGTGCGCACGCTCGCGTGGACGCCGCTGCCCGACATCTCGCCCGCATTGCAGGCGGCGCTCGTGGCGGGCGAGGACAAGCGCTTCTACGAGCATGCCGGCGTGGACTGGACGGGCCTCGCGATTGCGGCGTGGGACAGCGCGTGGCGCGCGGCCGACGGGCGTCGTCCGCGCGGCGGCTCGACGCTCACGATGCAGCTCGCAGGACTCCTCGATCCGTCGCTGCGCACGAGCGGCGACGCGCGCACGCTCGCGCAGAAGTGGGACCAGATGGAAGCGGCGCGCGAAATGGAGCGCGACGTGGACGAAGGCGCAGATCCTCGAGGCGTACCTCAACCTCGTCGCGTATCGCGGCGACCTGACCGGCGTTCGCGCGGCGTCGCAGCAGCTGTTCGGCAAGGCGCCCTCGGGCCTCGATGCGCGCGAATCGGCGATCCTGGTGGCGCTGCTGCGCGCACCGGGTGCTCGCCCGCAGGTCGTGGCCCAGCGGGCCTGCGCCATTGCGGCGATCGCAGCACCCGACGTCGCGTGCGAGGCGATCCGCGCGCGCACGCACCTCGCGCTGTCCGGCGGGTACCGCATGGTCGTGCGCGCGCAAGCCGCGCCGCACGTCGCGTCCAAAGTGGCGAGGCACGCCGGCGAGACGGTCGTCACGACGCTCGATGCCGACGTGCAGGCGTTCGCCACGGCCACGCTGCGCAGGCACGTGGCGGAGCTGGCCTCGAGCGCCGTCGAGGACGGCGCGGTCGTCGTGCTCGACAACGCAACCGGCGACGTCCTCGCTTATGTCGGCAGCACGGGCGAGCTCTCGCGCGCCGCGGAGGTCGACGGGGCGGCGTCGCCGCGGCAGGCGGGCTCGACGCTCAAGCCCTTCCTCTATGCCCGCGCGATCGACGAGCGCATCCTCACCGCTGCATCGCTGGTCGACGACAGTCCGATCGCGATCGGCACCGCGCGCGGGGCCTATGTTCCGCAGAATTACGACCGCGACTTCCGCGGCACGGTGAGCGTGCGCACTGCGCTCGCGAGCTCGCTCAACGTGCCCGCGGTGCGCACGCTCGAGCTCCTGGGCGTTGCGCGCGTGCACGACGACCTGCGCGCGCTGGGCCTCGCGACGATCACGCAGCAGCCCGATTACTACGGGGCCGCGCTCGCGCTCGGCGGCGCCGACGTCACGCTCGTTGCGCTCACCAACGCGTATCGCGCGCTCGCCAACGGCGGCGCGTGGAGCGAGACGCGCCTCCGCCGCGACACGGTCGTCGCACCGCCCGTGCGCGTGTTCGGCGAAGGCGCGAGCCATGTCATCGGCGACATCCTGTCCGACCGCAGCGCGCGCGCGGCGACGTTCGGCATCGACAACCCGCTCGCCACGCGCGTGTGGAGTGCGGCGAAGACGGGCACGTCGAAGGACATGCGCGACAACTGGTGCATCGGCTACACGTCGCGCTTCACGGTCGGCGTGTGGGTGGGCAACTTCTCCGGCGCGCCGATGCACGACGTGTCCGGCATCACCGGCGCGGCGCCGATCTTTCGCGACCTCGTGCACTACCTGCATCGCAACACGCCGTCGCAGGCGCCTGCGCGTCCCGCGAGCGTCGTCTCGGCCGCCACGCAGTTCGACCCGCCGTTCGAGCCGCCTCGGCGCGAAGTGTTCCTGCGCGGCACTGCGGAAGCGATCGTGCGTGCAGCAGGCGTGCGCGACGACGCCGCGCAATCGACGCCGCGCATTCGCTATCCCGTGGCCGACACCGTGATCGCGATCGATCCCGACGTGCCGTCGGCGCACCAGCGCGTCGCGTTCGTTGCGTCGCCCGCGATCGCGGGCCTGCGCTGGCGCGTCGACGGGGAGCCGCTCGCGCACGACGGCGCTCGCGTGCTGTGGGCGCCTGCGCCGGGCCGTCATCGCGTGACGCTCGAAGACGACGCCGGAACGTCGCTGTCGACCGTGCGGATCGAGGTGCGCTGATGCGCTGAGCGCCGAAGGGCCGCCCCGAGGCGCTTGCCCCTTGGGGGAGGCGTCGCGCAGCCGACCCTTCGGGGGAGCGTTTTAAATCCGCGTGATTGTCGTCTGCTCGGGCGATCCGACCCACACGCCGAGCGTCGTGTAGTTGTCCTGGCTCTCGCGGTGCGCGCCGGCGACGCTGTCGGCGACGCCGCGCACCCATTCCTCGACCGTCGTCGATTCCTGCAGCATCCGTTCCATGTCCATGAGCGAGACGTTGTCCCACACGCCGTCCGTGCACAGGAGGAACGCGTCGCCGTCGAGCAGGTCCGGCTTCGAGTCCACCACGAGCTTCAACTCGCCCTCGGCCCCGATGGCCGCGTAGAGCACGCTGCGATCGGGCTTGGCCGACCCGGGGAGGACCACGCCCGCGTCCTCGAAGCTCTGCAGCACGCTGTGGTCGCGCGTCAGCTGCGTGCCGACGCCACGGCGGAAGTGAAACAGCCGGCTGTCGCCGACGTGCGTCCAGAATGCGCGACGCCCATCGGAGTCGAGGCACAGGACGACGACCGTCGTGCTCATCTCCGACATCGTGGGGTTGGCGTCCTGGTGCTTCTTCACTGACTTCGACGCCGCCGCGATCGCTTCCACCAGGCGCTCGGTGGACCACGCGCGCGCGCTCGCCAGATTGAGCAGGATGGCCTCGGTCGCGACCTTGGAGGCGATCGCGCCGCCGCGATGACCGCCCGCGCCGTCGGCGATGACGGCGCAGCGGCCGGCGACGAGGTCGGCGTCGCCGACAGAATCGTCCTGGTGCGCGCGCGAGCCGACTCGCGAGATGGCGTAGGTCTCGATGCGCATGGTGGCGATCAACGGCGGCGTGCGGCGCGCGCGCGCCGCACTTCCGCTTCGTACGCCTGCGTGAACGCGAGGCCGTAGAGCGAATCGAAGTCGTCCTGCGCGTCCTTGTAGACCTCCTGGAAGCGCGCGACGAAGAGCTCCCACAGCCGCGCATCGCGGTGGCCCGGCAGGATGCCGTCGAGCAGGCCCCCGGTGCCGAGCCGCTGCTCGAGCTCCTTGGGGTCGAACCGGCGCAGCACCTCGGTGAACGCGGCGCGGGTGCCGGCGATGACGCCGACCTCGTGTGCGCGCAAGTCCTCGAAGGCATCGGCCATCGAGTCGACCGGCGCCATGAATCCGGGCATGCGCGGCCCGAGTATCTGCATCACCGCGGCTTCGGGCGTGGGGAGGAACTTGAGCGGATTGTTGCGCGTGGCCACGATCATGGTGAGCTCGGCGCCGATCTCGCGCTTGGTGATCTGGCGCACGGCGATCAACGCCATCGCGCCGGCGACTGCGTGGTACACGAGCATGCCGAGCTCGCGCATCGCTTCGGGCGTGAGCGGACGCGCGAGCCCGCCTTCCGGCACGCCCGCGCCTTCGAGGAAAGCGTCGATGAGCGCCTGCATGTCGGCGGGCGGCGGCGGACGCGATTCCGATGGCGCGGCGCGCTCGACGGGCGCGGGCGGCGGTGCGGGCCGCGGTGGAGGCGCGGCAACGGGAGGAGGCGCAGGCGCAGGTGCGGGCGGTTCCACTCTGGCGGGAATCGGCGGCGGCTCGGCAGGCGGTGCTGCGACGGGCATCGAAGGATCGGGCAGGCTGCGGCCGGGCGTGAACGGCCCGTCCAGGAGCGCCAGGCCGTCGTCCATCGGCAGCGATCCGGAGGGCATCGAGTCGCCCGGCTTGCCGAGCAGCTTGTCGCCGTCGCCGCCGAACATGCGCATCGGGTCGACCGCGTCGTGCGGATCGACGAGGCTCGGCGTTCCACCCAGCGCCTCCAGCGGATCGCGCGTTTCCTTCGGAACGAAATCGACGAGCGAAGGGCCGGGCGGCGGCGCGAAGCCGCCGAGATCGACGGCGCCGCTGGCCAGCGCGGCGAGCGGATCGTCGGTGTTGCGCGCGCTTGCCGCCGACGGCTGCGCGGCGAACGGATCGAAGTCGTCGGGAATCGCGCCCTGCGGAAACGCGCGCGCTTCCGCCGGGTGATTGGACGCGGCGGGCGCGGCGGCCGGCGTTCCCAGCAGGTCGCCGAAAGGATCGGCCGCGTTGACGGGCGCAGGCGGCGGATCGCGCAGCACGGGCGCCTGCGCGTTGCTGCCGATGAGATCCGCGAAAGGATCGGCCGCATTGATGGGCGGCGCAGGCGCGGGCGCCGCGGGCATCGCTGCGGCGGGTCCGGCGCTCGCGCCGATCAGGTCCGCGAACGGGTTGTCGCCCGGCAGGCTGCCCCCGACGAGGGCATCGATGGAGGCCTGGTTGATCGGCGCCGGCGGCGGGGACGGATGCGCGGGCGGCGGGGGCGCGACTTGCGCAGGCGGCGCGCGATACACCACGCCGGCTTCCGCGGAGTCGCGCACGCGCAGCACGTACAGGCCGACGCGAATCTCGTCGCCGGCGGCCAGCGGCCGCTCGCGGCGTGCCTCGATCTCCTCGTCGTTGAGGAACAGCGGGTTCGCGTCGGAGGTATTGGCGATCCAGTACCGCACGCCGTCCCAGCGCACGCGGCCCTGCACGCGCGAGACGTGGCGCGCAGGATCGGGCAGCGGAAGCTGGTTGTCGTTGCCGCGTCCGAAGGTTCCGCCTTCGGCGCCGAACACGCAACGAAGGTCGGCGGAGGCGGGCTGGCCGTTGTAGCTCTGGGCGTAGATCTCGATCATCGCACTTGCTGCGGCCGCTGCGTCGCGAAGGGCATGGCGCAATCTGCCGCGATCCCCTCCGTTCGTCAATGGCGCGCTATGCGCGCGGCGCGCGGCACTTTATAGTCGGATGCGACGCACGCTTCGCACCGTGACAAGGGCCGCATGCACGACGACTCCTCGCCACCGGATGGCGCAGGCGATTCCGGCAACGCCAACGCGCTTCCGAAGGGCACGCGGCTCTTCGAGTTCGAGATCGAGCACGTCCTCGGCGAGGGCGGGTTCGCCATCGTCTACCTCGCGTTCGATCATTCGCTGCACCGGCACGTCGCCCTCAAGGAGTACCTGCCCGCGGAGCTCGCGTTCCGGCAGGACGAGAGCGGGATCGTGCTGCGGTCCGTGCAATACCACCGCACCTTCGACGCGGGCCGCAAGAGCTTCGTCGAGGAGGCGCGCTTCCTCGCGCAGTTCGAGCATCCGTCGCTCGTCAAGGTGCACCGCGTGTTCGAGGCCAATGGCACCGCGTACATGGTGCAAGGCTATTACCCGGGCGAGAGCCTGAGTGCGCGGCTGAAGGCCGGCCGGCGCTATGCGTCGGAAGCCGAGCTGCGGCCGGTGGTTTTCGCGTTGCTCGCCGCCGTCGAGCTGCTGCACGCGCGCCAGTGCGTGCACCGCGACATCGCGCCCGACAACATCATCATCCAGCCGAGCGGCGTGCCGGTGCTGCTCGACTTCGGCGCAGCGCGGCAGATCATCGGCGACATGACGCAAGCGCTCACTGCGGTGCTGAAGCCAAGCTACGCGCCAATCGAGCAGTACACCGAGGACGGCGGGCTCGCCCAGGGACCGTGGACGGACGTGTACTCGCTGGCCGCGACGATCCGCGCGGCGATCACCGGCAAGCCGCCGTCGTCGTCGGTCAACCGCACCATCAAGGATGTGCTCGTGAAGCTGGCGGATGATCCGCCGCCTGGCTTCGGCGTTCCGTTCCTGCGCGGCGTCGATGCGGGTCTCGCGGTCCTGCCGGCGGATCGGCCGCAAACCATCGAGGCGTTTCGCGCCGCGCTGGGGCTTGCGCAAGTGCAGGAACGGAAGGAGGCGCCGGCCCCGCCAACTGCTCGCGTCGACACCGAGACCGTGCCGCCCGTACGAAAGCCCGCCGCCACGTCGCTCTCGCTACCGGCGACGCCCACCCGGGACAGGCCGCCGGCCGTTGGGGCCAAAGCCCGTCGCGTCAAGCGAGGGGACGTCGCGCTGATCGTGATCGCGGCGCTGGCCGTCGTCCTGATGCTGATGGTGCCGTTTGCGGCGGACTGGATCTGGCCGTCGGTGTCGCCGGTGCCGGTTCGGCCGAAGTCGGGCTAGATCCCCGAATCCGTTTCCGGCCGCACGTCGACGCGCGGGTCGGCCACGACGGGTGCAGGGCCGGGCCGAACCACCTGCGCGACCGGGGCGCTGCGTCCCGCGAGCCGGGCGTCGAGATTGGCGAGGTTCTGGCGCGCCTTCGCTGCGATCTCGTTGTCGCCGCCGAGCGCGGCGGCGCGCTGCCACGCCTCGCGCGCTTCGTCCGGCTTGCCCTGGCGGTCGGCCACGAGGCCGAGAATGAGTAGGACGTTCGCGTCCTTCGGGTCGAGCCGGTTGGCTTCGCGAAACGCAGCCTCGGCCTCGCGCAGCTGGCCCATGTCGAAGTAGGCCCATCCCAGGAGCGCCGACAATTCCGGAGATGCCCCGCCGGCTGCTTGCGCGCGCCGATAGTGAGCAACCGCATCGGCCGGCTTGCGCAGCGCGGTGGCGGCGTCCCCGCGCGATTGCCAGCCGCGGGCGTTCGACGGGTCCCGCTCGACGGCCAGGCGGTAGCTGACCTCCGTCCGCGGCCAGTCGCCCAGCGCGTAGTAGGACGCACCGACGGACGAGTAAGGAAGCGCCCACTCCGGCTTCAGCTCGCTCGCCTTGCGGTACGGCTCGATGGAGTCGGCGTAGCGGCCGAGCCGGAACAGCGTGAATCCCAGGTTCTGGAACACGCTTGGGTCGGTCGACGCATGCGCCGACGCCGATCGGCAGGTCTCGGCCGCTTCCTTGAACTTCGACTGCATCACCTGCGCATGGCACATGCGCGCCCACGCATTGGCTTCGTCGGGCAGCGCGCGTACGACGCGGGCGTAGCGCGCGTCCGCTTCCGCCCAGTTCTGGGCGTCGTACGCCTGGTTGGCTGCGCGCACTTCGTCGGTGACCTCGCCGGCGCGCGACGGCTCGGTGACGGGCGCAGGGGGCGGTGCTGCAGGCGGCGCCGTTACCGCGGGAGGTCGAGGGGCGGGCGTCGGCACCGACGCAGCGACCGACGCGGGACCCGCGCCCAACGTGATCGTCTTGGTCCAGTCGGCGCGCTTGACCACGATCTCGACAGGCGCGCCGCGTGAAGCGAACGGCGTCGCGAGCTGCTGGAAGTCAGCCTTGCCCTCGAGCACCCGCCCGTCGACGATCATGATGAGATCGCCCGGCGCGATGCCCGCCGCGGCGCCGGGGCTTCCGGCGGCGACCGAGACGACCTCCGCTCCCCTCGGCCGCTCGACCGTCGTGATGCCGAACGCCGCAGACGGCGGCGGGCGCAAGCGCACGTGCCGCGCCCAGCCCTGGCGCATGACCACGAGCCCCACCTCGCCGTAGCCCACGGCGGTCAGCACGGCCTGTCGATACTGCCCGATGGTCGCCACCGCCGTGCCCTGCACCTGGATCACGAGGTCGCCGGCCTGCAACGCTTCCGACGCGGCAGGCGAGCCCTCCGCCACGCGGACGATTTCGACCGACTTGCCGTCGGCGCCGTCACGCACGTCGAGGCCGAGCTCGTCGGCCCGCGCGTGGCAGGCGAGCGCGAGGCCGGCCAGGAACGCGACGGCAGCGAGGCGGCGCACGTTACTTGGCGCCCGCCGATTCGAGCTGCTTCACGCGGTCGGCCGCTTGCGCGTTGCCCTGCGCGGCCGCCTTGCGATACCAGACGATGGCCTCGCTTTCGTCCTTCATGACGCCGCGGCCGGCGGCATAGACGGTGCCGAGCTGGAACTGCGCCGCGGCGAGGCCCTGGTCCGCCGCGCGGCGCAAGAGCCGCGCCGCCTCGGAATCGTCCTTGGCCACCCCTTGCCCGGCGATGTACATCATGGCGAGGTTGTACTGGCCGCGCGCGTTGCCCTGCTCGGCTGCCTTGCGATACCAGGCGACGGCCTCCGCGTCGTCCTTGGTCACGCCGACGCCGGACGCGTACATGGCGCCGAGGTTGTTCTGCGAGACGGGGTTGCCGCGCTCGCCCGCCTTGCGATACCACTTCGCCGCTTCGGTGGCGTCCTTGGGCACGCCGCGGCCGCCCTCGTACAGCACGCCCATCGAGTGCCACGCTTCGGTGTTGTTCTGGTCGGCGGCCTTGCGCATCCAGCGCGCGGCCTCCGCATCCGACTGCGGCGCGCCCTTCCCCTGGGCATACAGGCGCGCGAGCGCCACCTGCGCGCCGGCATCGCCGCGGTTCGCGGCGACGTACAGCTTGCGGCCATCGTCGGAAAGGTCGCGCGGCGCGTCGGGTTCCTCGGCGGAAGGTGGCGGCGCGCGCGGGGCCTCGATCACTGCTGCGGGCGGAGGTGCAAGGGGTGCTGCGGGCTTCACTGCCGCGACGACCGGCGGCGCTTGAGGGGCAGGCTGGACGAGCGCGGGTGCTTTGACGGGCTGCGCTTTCTCCTTCTCTTTCTCGCGTTCCTTCGCCTGCGGCGGGGCCTTCGTCGCAACGGGTGGCGGCGGCGCCGGCTCGATGGCGGGCGCGACGGCGACCGGAACCGGTGCCGGTGCTGCGACCGATGGCGCAGGCTCGGCCGGGGCGGGTGCGGGCACGGGCGCCTCGGCTTTCGGGGGCTCGGGCACTGCCACTGCCACTGGCGTTGGCGCCGGCGTCGTCGGCGCGGGCGCTGGTGCGGCCGCGAACTTAGTCGTTTCGTCCGTGCGCTTCGACAGCGTGTAAACCCCTCCCGCGACGATCGCTGCGACCGCCACCACCGCTGCCACCAGCGCGATCGCCCGGAATCTCGGTGTTGCGGCCTGCGACGGCGGCATGTAGCGGCTGTCGGGCGTAACGATGATCCGCTCGCCGCTGATCGTCGATGTCGCCAATCGCGCCTGCGGTTTGGTCGCGGGCGCCGACCGCCGCCGCCGCCGCTTCCGCCGAGGCTGGCTTCGCCGGCTGCGCCACGGGCACCGAAGCGGCCGGCGCCGCGGCCGACAATCCCAGCACTTCCTTGAACGCGGCAATCGTGCGCGGGCGGTCTTCCGGCTTCACCGCCATGCCGATGTCGACGCCGCGCAGGAACTGCGGCGTGAATCCGACGGGCGCCACCTTGGCGAGCGGCTTTACCGGGTCCTGGTACACGCGCGCGACCGCCGACGGCGGCGGCTTGCGCACGATCGCGGTGTACATCACCGCCGCGAGCGCATAGATATCGGTCCACGGGCCCTGGGCGATCGCGCCGTCGTCGGAGTACTGCTCGATGGGCGCGTAGTTCTGCTTCAGCACCACCGTCAGCGCCTTGTTCGAGTCACCGAGGATGCGCCGCGCCGCGCCGAAGTCGAGCAGCACCGGCGCGCCGCTCGGGCGGATGATGATGTTCTCGGGCGAGATGTCGCGGTGGAAGCATTGCTCGTCGTGCATCACGGCGACTGCGTCGAGGAGCGGCGACATGAGCCAGCGCAGCTCGACCTCGGTGGAGTATTCGTCGGCCGTTTTCAGGAGATCGCGAAGGGTGCGCCCCGCGTAATGCGGCATGACCATGTAGGCCGTGCCGTTGGCCTCCCAGTAGCGCAGGACCTTGACGAGCGCGGGATGCTCGAAGCGCGCGAGCAGGCGCGCCTCCTCGATGAAGCTCGCCATCCCTGCGCGGTACGTCTCGACGTGGTTGGGCGACAGCGCCGTGATCGTCTGCTCGTCGCGGCGCACGGCGTACGACGACGGGAAGTACTCCTTGATCGCGACGTGGCGGTGCAACTGCTGGTCGAACGCGAGATAGACGATGCCGAAGCCGCCTTCGCCGAGCACGCGGATGATCTCGAACTCCGCGAGCCGCGCGCCGGACGGCAATGCCTTGCCCGATCCTTCGGGCTCGCCGCTCGAGGACGTGGTGATCGCCGCCTGGCCGGCGTCCTTGTTGTCGTCCAACCCGTTGTCCAACGTGGCCTCGCTGCTGCGCAGCGCAGGAGGGCATGATCGAATGCCCACCCGCGAGCGTCAAGCACGAAGATTCCGTCAGGGCTTCTTGGGCGGGGGAGGAGGCGGATCGGCCGACGTATCGAGCTCGACCTTCGGAAACGTGTTGAAGTCGTTCCGGCCGTGGTCGGTCTTGGCGCTCGAGTCGAAGTCGTCCTGCGCGTCCTGGCCGGCCTGCTGCGAATCGGCGATCTTCTGCGCGGCGTCCTCGACCTTCAGGTTGGTGAGCGTCTTCACGAGCTTCTGCGCGTTGCGGTACGCGATCTGCACGTGCTCGTTCTCGTGCTTGCGAAGCTTGCCGACCATCGCGTCCCACGCCTGCTGCTGCGCGAGGGTTGCCTTGGCGTATCCGGACCACTCCGGAAGCGTCATGAAGAATTCGCCATGGATTTCGGCCGTGTAGCTCTTGCCGTCCTGCGTCGTCAGCGTGATCTCGCCGCCGCCGGGGCCGCTGAGGTTGCCGCCGCCGGTGCCCCATTCGGCAAGCCTCGAGAGCTCGGCCAGCGCCTCCTTGAGCGTCGTTCCGCCGATCGTCGGCGAATTCGTGACCGTCGGCGTCGGGGGATCGCCCCAGTCGCGGGTGACCTTGGTGATCTTGCGGCCCGTCGACAGCTGCTCGGCCTCGTCCGGCAGGCCGGTGACGGGAGGCGTGTCGGCGGGGTTGACCCCGCCGGGGACATCCGGGTCGCGGCCGATGGTGCCCGGTGCGCTCGAGTAGCCCATCAGCCGCCGATGATCACCGTGGGGAACCCGACCGCGACCATGTTGGGGTCGAGCGCCATCACTTCGCGGATCTGGTCGCTTTGGCGCCCGGCGGGCAGGCCGTTGATCTGCACGGTCGTGCTGCCGCCGATGATCACGCCGGGGCCGTTGGGTGGGCCGCCGATCTTCAGCAGCAGCATCGGGCAGACGATCTGATCCATCCCCGCCATCATGTTGGTGGCCGCCGTCGCGTCGTCCTTGAGATCCTTCGCCGCCTTTGCGGCGACGGGCGCGTTACCGGCGTTGAGCGCCCCCTTCATGATCTCGAGGTTGACGGCGATCTTGGCAAGCGTCGCCACGAACGCCGCCACCGCAGCCGGCGACATCGCCCGCAGCGCCGGCAGGCCGCCGATGTAGACGTTGGTGCTGCCGATGCCGGGAACGTACGGCGTGCCGTGGATGGTCATGTCGGTGACGCGGGCGGCGGCGGGCATGTCGTGCTCGCTCAGCGTGGTCCGGGAGCGAGGCGAAGCGTCATTTCCTGCTGCATGAGCACGGCCTGCACCTCCTGTGCGTCCTGCGCGGTCTGGGGCGTCTTCACCTCATAGTGCGAGGGAGCGAAGGGAAGCGGCGTCGCAACGAGCCCGGGGACCGAGGCGCGCACGAACTGGACGCCGAGCACGAGCCGCGCAACCGTGGCAATCGGCGCGTTCTGAAGCTCGTCGGGGGTGATGTAAGGCGTGCGCTCCGCCAGCGGCAACGGCACCGCCTGCAGCTCGCGCGTCTGCGAGGCGCCCGGCGCAAGCCTGGTCGCGACCGGCATCGTGCGCACCGCGACCAGCTTGTTCGCGGGCAGCGGGGCAATGCCGACGAGCACCTCCGCGTCACCGGCGCTGTTCTTCACCAGGGCGTAGTCGCTCGTCGAAACGACTACCTGACCGTTGGCTCCGAGCGTCTTAAGGCCGTCGAGCACGTAGATGTCGCCCCCGCTCTTGTTCGCGATCGTGTAACGGATGCGCAGCTCGGTGGCCGACGCGGTGTGTTGAGCGGAAAGCGAGATGTCGGGAATGTCCATCGCAATTCTCTGGCTGGAGGAGCGCGGCCCTTCCGCGGCGACCGCGGAAGAGAGGGAAACTGCAACCGCGAGCAGGCCCAAGCCCGCGCGCAGCGAAGTCCGGCTACAGGTCGGTGTGGTCGGTTCGACGATGCACTCCGCGCTCGTCGCGGTACTCGTTCTCCGGGCCGATCGTATTCTTCTCTTCGTTGGTGTGGAAGTTGTCGGTGCGCTTGGTGCCGTCGTACGTGCCGTGCGCCATGTGGTCGCCGTGCGTCATCTCGTGCTCGAGGATGACGTCGCCCGGCGTGTTGGGCGCGTTGATGTTGTTCGGCCAGTCCTTGGGGTTGTACGACACGTCGACGTCGGTGCCCTTGCCGGTGCCATTGAGCTGCTTGCCGTCGGGTCCGTTGATGGGATCACCGCGGCCGTTCGAGACCGGCTTGCCGTTGCCCGACGCGTCCTGGAAGTTGCCGCCTGCCGGTCCGGCGAAGGCATTCGGCGAGGCCGGGTTGCCCGCGTACGAATGGATGTTCGTCTGCTTGCCCGACTGGTCGAGACTGTTCAGCATCGTGGAGCCGGTCTTCGTCGACCCGATCGTCGTCAGGTCTTTCAGCACCTTGTCCTGGTATGACGGGTCCGCGGGATCCTTCTTGATCGTGATCCCGTTGCCCAGCTTCAAGTCGCCGTTCGGCTGCTTGGTCACGGTGAACGGCGGCGCGTGGTCGAGCGTCCACTTCTTCTTCTTGGGCGGGCCGCCGCCGCCTTTGTAAGGCTTGTCGAGGTATCCGGGCTCGCCCGTGTCGGCATGCTGGCAGTCGACGACACTGTCGTACTCGGGGTCCGCGACGCCGGCGGCGCCACCGCCGGAGTTGATCTTCACCATCGTGCCCTGGATGGTGACGCCGGCCGGGCTGACTTCGATGAAGTTGGCGCCGACCTTGAGCACGATCGAGGTCACGCCTTCGACCGTGACCGTCTTGCCCGAATAGAGGTCGAGCTTGCCCTTGGCGATGATGCCGGCGTCGCCCACGGCGCCGACCAGGAAGTTCTTGTCGACGGTGCCGTCCCAGGCGCCGTTGTATTCGAATACGTGATCGCCCCCGACGTGGTGGTAGCTGCCGCCGCCGACGGTCAGCGCATACGTCTTGCCGATGCAGTCGTAGCTCGACTCCTTCACCGTCTCGTACTTGTTCCACTTCACCCGCACGTCCATCCGCCACTGGCAGTGGATGAAGACCTGCTCCTTGCCCTTGTAGTCGTAGAAGCGGATCTCGTTCCAGTCGTTGTTGCCGCCGTGCTTGGTGCTGCGCGACTTCCACGTGGAGTATTCCTTCCACCGCGGAAGCGCGTACGGCACCTTGTGCTCGTTGTTGTAGACGCGCCCGATGATGATCGGGTAGTCGGGATCGCCGTTGAGGAAATCGACGATCACTTCCTGATTGACGCGCGGGATCGATATCTGGCCCCAGTTGTTGCCCGCCCAGCCGCTCGACACGCGGATCCAGCACGAGCTCTCCTCGTCGTAGTCGTGCTCGCGGTCCCAGTTGAACTGCACGCGCACGCGGCCGTACTCGTCGCAGACGATCTCCTCGTCCTTGTTGTTCTTGAGTCCGGCCACGATCGCCGTCTGCGGCCCCGTCGTGCGCGGCTTGGGCGTGAGGCGCGCCGGCCGGTACGGCTGCTGCGACGGCTGCGCGATGAACGAGAACTGCCATTCGGCAGGGCGTCCCGTTCCCGTGTGATAGGGATTGTTGCGCACGAACAGGTCGACGATGAGCAGCAGGTACTCGCGGTTCTGGTCGCGGCGCGGGCAGCGCTCGAGCGTAAAGAGGTAGCCGGGCGTGAGCCCGCGCACGGTGCTCTGCGCGGTCACGCGCTCCTTCGGCTGCTGCAGCTCCTCGAGGCGCGTGCTCGCGTACTGCGTGCCGTCCTTGGGGTCCCAGTACCCGCCCGGCCATTCGAAGATCTCCTTGTCGCCCCACGGATAGGGGAGGTCGTCGATGGCGAGCGCGTTGAGGTTCGCGGCGGTGCGCTTGAAGTCGAAGTCGCGCAGCGCGACCTCCCCGGGCTGCATCTCCTGCACCATCTGCAGGTAGTCGATGTATTCCTCGTCCGGCACCACCATCTTGTCCGAGGGCAGGTGCGGGATCTTCGCGTAGCTGGGCAGCGGGGAGTGCGCGCCGATGTGGTCGGCGAACACGAGCTTGTGACTGCCGCTCGAATGCTCGAAGAAGTAGTAGATCCCCTCGTTCTCGAGGAGGCGGCTCATGAAGTTGAAGTCCGTCTCCTGGTACTGGACGCAGTATTCCCAGGTGCGGTAGTCGCGTGACAGGCGGAAATCCACGGGGAACGGATACGGCTCGAGCACCTTGCCGATGATGTCGGGCACCGTCTTGTTCTGGAACACGCGGCACGTCGACTGCAGCGTCATGTAGTGCGTCCAGGGACGCAGCCGCGCCTCGTAGCGGTAGAACTTCGTGTTGCGCCCGGGCACGGTCTCGACGCCGACGTACGCGAAGCGGGTGCACTGCGTGTCGATGTAGCGCGACCCGCCGCCCTGGATCTCGAGCTCGACCGTGATGCCGCGCCCGAGCACCGCCTTGGGATCGATCGTCGAATCGTCCTCGGAGAGAACCTCGAGGCGGTAATCGAAGGGCCGCGAGATCTCCTCGCGCCCGCTCATCTCGCGGAACAGCAGCTTGTCGCCGAGCGGCGTGTGCGCCTTGGCGATGCGATACGCATCCGTCGCCTTGGACATTACGCTGCGCGCCCGTCAGTCCGCGTATTCATAAGCGAAGTCTCCGTTGCGCGCCGTGAGCGCGACGCGCGAGAGCGACCGGCCGTCGAGCGTGCGCGTGAGAATCTCGTGGCTCATCGTCGGCAGCACGGTGTTGGTGAGGATCGCGTCGATCATCCGGCCGCCCGACTCGACCTCGGTGCAGCGCGCGATGATGAGCTTGATCGCGTCGTCGTCGTAGTCGAACGCGACCTTGTGGTTGGCGTCGATGCGCTTCCTGATGCGCGACAGCTGCAGCTTGACGATGCTCGCGAGCATCTCGTCGGACAGCGGCATGTACGGGATGACCATGAGCCGTCCGAGGAGCGCGGCGGGGAACACCTTCAGCAGCGGCTCGCGCAGGCGCCTTCGCGATGGCGTCGGGCGCCGGCAGCAGCGATGGATCGCGGCACATGTTGGTGATGAGGTCGGTGCCGGCGTTGCTCGTGAGGATGATCACCGTGTTCTTGAAGTCGATGTAGCGGCCCTCGCCGTCTTCCATCCAGCCCTTGTCGAACACCTGGAAGAAGATCTCGTGCACGTCGGGATGCGCCTTCTCGACCTCGTCGAGCAGCACGACGCTGTACGGGCGGCGGCGCACGGCCTCGGTCAGCACGCCGCCTTCGCCGTAGCCGACGTAGCCCGGCGGCGCGCCCTTGAGCGACGACACCGTGTGCGCTTCCTGGTACTCGCTCATGTTGATGGTGATCATGTTCTGCTCGCCGCCGTACAGCGACTCCGCGAGCGCCAGCGCCGTCTCCGTCTTGCCGACGCCCGACGGCCCGACCAGCATGAACACGCCGATGGGCTTGCTCGGGTTGTCGAGCTTGGCGCGCGACGTCTGGATGCGCTTGGCGATCGTGTCGAGGCCGTGGCGCTGCCCGATCACGCGCCCGTTCAGCGTGTCGGCGAGCTTCAGCACGCCCTCGACTTCGTTCTTCACCATGCGGCCGACCGGAATGCCGGTCCAGTCGGCGACCACCGCGCCGACCGCCTGCTCGTCGACCGCGGGCAGGATCAGCGGCCGCTCGCCCTGCAGCGTCGACGAGCTTCGCCTCGAGCTCCTTCAGCTCCGCGAGCGCCTCCGCGCGCTCCTCGGGCGACAGCGGCGGGGGCTCGTCCGGCTTCGGCGGGCGCGGCTCGCCGCAGCTGGTGCCGCGACATCCGCCGCGGGTTCGGCCGGCACGTCCACCGGCGCAGTTGCCGGCGCGAAGCCTCGCGCGAAGATCGAGGATCCCGTCGACGATCGCCTTCTCGTCGCCCCAGCGCGCCTCGAGCTCGGCGAGCCGCGTCTTCTCCTTGTCGAGAAGCGCTCGCGCGCTGTCCCTGCGCTCGGCGACCGGCAAGCCGATCGCTTCCTCGCGGCCGATGATCGCAAGCTCGGTGTCGAGCGCTTCGATCCTGCGCCGCGCGTCCTCGACGTCCGGGGGCGTGGCGTGCTGGCTCACCGCCACGCGCGCGCATGCGGTGTCGAGCAGGCTCACGGCCTTGTCGGGCAGCTGGCGCGCGGGAATGTAGCGATGCGAGAGCTTCACCGCCGCCTCGATCGCGGCGTCGAGGAGCTGCACGCGATGGTGCTTCTCGAGGATGCTCGCCACGCCGCGCAGCATGAGCGTCGCGCCGTGCTCGTCGGGCTCGGGCACCTGCACGACCTGGAAGCGGCGGGTCAGCGCCGGGTCCTTCTCGATGTACTTCTTGTATTCCGCCCACGTGGTCGCGCCGATGGTGCGCAGCGTGCCGCGCGCGAGCGCGGGCTTCAGCAGGTTCGCCGCATCGCCGGTGCCCGCCGCGCCGCCTGCGCCCACCAGCGTGTGCACCTCGTCGATGAACAGGATGATCGGCTTGGGGCTCGCCTGCACTTCGTCGATGACCTGTCGAAGGCGTTGCTCGAACTCGCCCTTCATGCTCGCGCCCGCCTGCAGCAGGCCCACGTCGAGCGTGAGGAGGCTCACGTCCTTGAGCGCGGGCGGCACGTCGCCGTTGGCGATGCGCAGCGCGAAGCCTTCGACGACCGCCGTCTTGCCGACGCCGGCTTCGCCGGTCAGCAGCGGATTGTTCTGGCGGCGGCGCATCAGGATGTCGACGATCTGGCGGATTTCCTTTTCGCGCGCGGCCACCGGATCGATCTCGCCCTTGCGCGCGCGCTCGGTGAGGTCGACGGCGAATTTCTTGAGCGCCTCCTGCTTGCCCATCTGTGCGGGCGCCATGGCGCTGCTCGCTTCGCCCGGCGTCGCCGCGGCGAGCTCGGTGCCGTCGTGCGCGCCCAGCGCCGACTCGGGCGACGTCTTCACGATCGTCGGCAGCACGTCGGTCAGCGCGTCGATGCCGATTTTCTCGAACTCCTTGCGAGATCGAGTACAGGACGTTGCGCAGCGAGGTCGTCTTGACGAGGCCCACCATGAGATAACCGCCGCGCACCTGCGAGTCCCTGAACATCAGCGAGCCGTAGATCCATCCGCGCTCGACGGCGTTCTCGATGTGCTCCGACAGGTCCGAGATCGACGTCGCACCCCGCGGCAGCCGGTCGAGCGCGGCGGTGATGTCCGCCGACAGCTTCGACGCGTCGAGGTCGAAGTGCCGGACGATGCGATGCAGGTCGCTGTCCTGCGTCTGCAGGATCTGCGCGAGCCAGTGCACGAGCTCGACGTACGGGTTGCCGCGCAGCTTGCAGAACACGGTGGCCCCTTCGACCGCCTTGTACAGAACGGGGTTGAGCTTGCCGAACAGCGCGACACGACTGATCTCACTCATGCGGGTTCCTCGAGCGTTGCGTGTGGTGCGGGATGGACATGGTCCGGAAGGTCATGGCCGACGCTCGCTATCGCCCGGCCAGCGACTGTCGCGCGACGATCGTCTCGTGCACCAGCACGAGGTCGTCCGCATCGTCGTCGCGGCGGCGCTCGCCGAGCCACGTCGTCCACCCGAGGCGCACGCTGCTGCCGATGGCGGCGCGCGGCACGTCGTCGCGGCGGAGCACGAGCCGCACGTCCCACGCGAGCTCGTAGCCGACGTAGTTGCGAAGCCACGCGAGCATCTGCGCGAACGGCGTGCCGCCCGGCAGGTGCGACTCGTAGTCGGCGAGCGACAGGGGCCCCAGGCGAATGCGAAACCGCGACTGCACGTCGGGAACCCGCTCGCCCGCGACGGCGCCGATGCCGATCTGCTCGGCGTCGCGCCCGCCGCCGAGGCGCGTCTGCTGCTCGCGCGCCAGCGAGAGCCAGTGCGAGACCCATTGCTCGATGCGAACGCCGGCGCGGAAGAACGTCGACAGGATGCGCATGAGCCCTTCGGCGTTGCGCGTCTCGCGCACGAGGTGACCCGACACGAAGAGCTTGGCGTGGTCGGCGATGGCATCGCGACTTCGCACCGAAGCTTCGCCGAGGTGGATGAGACTGCCCGAATAACGGCTGAACCTGTCGTCGCCGGGACGATCGAGGCTCGCCGCCGACTGCACGTCCGCCCACGCGCGGTAGAAGAGCAGCGTGAAGCGGTGGTGGAGGATGTTGCTGAACGCCACGAACGTGCGGTCGTGATACAGCATGCGCTCGCGCGCGTATTCCGTGAGGTGGATCGGCAGCGGGCCGTTGGGGCCGAACAGCCCGAAGCCCAGGATCGACAGTTGAGGCAACCGGTCGTCGGTACCGGGCCGGAACGCATGCAGCTGCGATGCGGCGAACGCGAGCGACGGCTCCTGGCCGACGCGCAGCGGCTCGAGGTCCGCGTTGGGCGAGCGCCCGAGGGGAGGCAACTCCGGGTGACGCGCGTCGATCCATCGAAGCACGTGCCACAGGTCGTAGCGCCACGGCTCGCCGGCAAGATCCGCATAGAAGCGGTCAACGTCCGGCCGCGTTGCCGAGTGCGGCGCCGTATCGATGGCCTGCAAGTCGCGCGGCGCGTCGTTCACAGCACGGGCCGCTCGCCGGGCCGCGGCGCCCAACGCGCGAGCTCTCCGCGCTGCAGCGAGTGGATGACGGTTTCGGTGAACGTGTTGAGCCCGACGTGACGCGAGAAGAACGTGTCGAGCACGCGGCCGAACAGGAATGCGAACGCGCCGCCGAACGCGGTCTCGTCGAGCGTGACCTGGATCTCGACCCCGCGCGCGAACACGAGCGGGCCGGGCCGCGGCGCGCGGCGGGTGACGGGGCGCAACGCCATGCCCTGGACGCCCTCGATCTGCGCCCGCGTCGAAGGATCCGCGAGCGCGGCGTAGAGCTCGAGCAAGCGGCGCAGGCTGACCGATCCCTGCTCCTTGTCGAGGTCGGTCAGCGTGAGGTAGTTGAGGCCGAGGTGGCTGATCAGCCGCCACGTGATCTCGTGCTCGGCGAGCGACGGCACGGGCCGCGTGGGGCCGCGCAGGATCGCGACGCTGTCCACCGGCGCGGAGGCGACCAGCGTGAAGTCGGTGCGTCCCCCCGTTGGAATCAGGAGCGCCAGGTCTCGGTTCGTGCATTGCACGACGACGGTGAGCTGGCGAAGGTCGCCCCGGTACGGAGCTTCGGTCTGGTCGACCAGCGAGATGAAGACTTCGCTGCCGATGTAGCCCGTGCGCGGTCCGTGGCGGCGCGCCTTGTCCGACAGCATGCGCGGCTCGCGCCGCATCGAGTAGTAGCGGCCGTAATTGCGATCGTCGGACGTGATCGAGCCGTAGAAGGGCCGGAACGCCTGCGGCTCGCGCTCCTCCGGCGAGTGGCCGAGCACCTGCCTGATCGAGTACACCTCGAAGTCGAGCGGGCGCGCGCGGTCGACGACGACGTGATGCTCGTACACGTCGGGCGCGACGGGGATGCGGTCGCTGCGCCGCTCGAACAGGTTGACGGCCGGCGTGCAGTAGAGCCTGAACTGCTTCCCGTCGACGACGCGCTCGAGGTCCGGCGTCGCACGGTCGAGCAGCAGCACGATGTCGAACGACTGCGCGCCGACGCGAAGCGCCTCGCGCAGCTCGTGGATCGCGAAGAACAGGAACCGCTGCGGGAACGCGAAGTACTCGTGGAGCAGCCGGTACCCCTCGAACCCTCGCGATTCGTACGGCAGCAACGCCTCGTCCTCGCCGAAGCCCACGGTGCGCACCACCGACGGCGGCAGGTACTTGAACCACTTCGTCGGCCGCTCGGTGCCGCACACGACCACGCCGCACACGCGTCCGATCACGAGCTCGTAGAGCCGCGAGGCGACGTCGTCGGTGCCGGCGAGATGGAGCGTGAGGTTCGGAACGGCGAGACGATCGAGCGTGATGTCGCCCGCCGTCTGGAAGCGCAGGCGTATCGCGCCCTTGACGGTCCGGTCGAGCGGCAGGCGGTTGATCGGCAGGTCCGCGGGCGCGCCGGTGAGCGTCGCCTCGACGAGCTCGAACGGCCACAGCGTCACCGGGTGCGCGGTCTTGAACTCGCACGCCGTCTGCTCGCCCTTGGCGATCTGTCCGCGCAGGACCGTTCCGCGGGGCAGCAGGAACCCCGATTCGAAGTTGATCTCGGCGAGCTTCGGCGTCACGCACACGATGGCGGCCGACGGCGTGGGCGCGAGGTAGTTCGGATAGACGACCTCGAGCAGCCGCTGCGAGAAACGCGGGAACTCCGCATCCATCTTGAGCTGGACGCGCGCGGCGAGGAACGCGGCCCCTTCGAGCAGCCGCTCGACGTACGGGTCGGCGACCTCGATGCCCTTCATGCCGAGGCGGCCCGCGATCTTCGGGAATTGCTCCGCGAACTCCGAGCCCAACTGCCGGAAGTAGCCGAGCTCGCGGTTGAAGTAGTCGAGGAGCCTCGGGTCCATCAGCCGGCGGGGCCTGAATGCTCCTGCAGCACGACGAGTCCGCTCTCGAGGTCGAGATTGGAGCGCAGGAGGAGCTCGAGTGGATACGGCATCGCCCAGAGCTTCGCGCGCACCTCGAACCCCAGCATGTTCTTGTGCGCGAGCTGGTCTTCCGTCGTCATGCTCTGGACGTGGACCGTGTCGGCGAGGAGCCGCGGCTCGAACGCGATGATGGCGTCGGCCAACGCCTGGTCGAACTCCGAGAAGTTGATCTCGGTGAGCTTGGTGCCGGACAGCGCGGGGATGCCGTAGTTGATCGTGGACGTGCGCGCGTGCGGGTGATCGGCGAGCGACTGCCCGGCCTCGAAGTTGATCGCATTGAAGAGCCACGCGATGTCGCGCAGCACCGCGCGGCGGAGCCGCGTGCGCGTCATCGCCACCTGGTCGACGGCCTCGGTGCGGCTTTCGGGCGCGTCGTCGGTGAGCCGGTCGAGGAGCGACGGCTGCAGCCGGTCCCCGACCGGCGCGTCGTCGGGCGCATTCGAAGTGCGGTCGGCCGCCACCGTTGCTTCCCCGCGCGTCAGGCCGTGCCGCCGAGCTTGATCTCGCGGGTGTCGAGCATCGGATACTCGCCTGCGTCGGTCGCCCACATGCGCTGCCCGAAGCCGACGAACGTGTCCGGCGCGAGCTCGCGCCACTCGGTCTTTCGCGCGAGCCGGATGACCGGGTCCGCGGAAGCCTCCGACGCCGGGTAGCGCGACGGGACCAGCGCGACCGTCTCACCGCCGTTGACGAGTTGCATGTGCGCCGCCGACCACACGAAATCGCGAAGGTCGGTCGGCGGCTCGATCGTGAGCCGCACGATATTCTCGAACGGAATCCACACGTACTTGCCGTCCACGATCGCCTCGCACACCGGGCCGATGCGCGAGTCGGCGTCGGCGATCCACTCGAACGCCTGGCCGTCGAGCGATCCGGCGGACGCCGGCGCCGATTCGAGCGCGTCGCCGCGCATCGCCTCCGCCTTGTCGGCGTGCCCCTCGGCCAGGAGCTTCAGCGATTCCAGCAGCAGGCCGGCCCATGCGGGCGGCTGGCCGAGAAACGACGGCTGCTTGCGGCCGCCGAAGACCTCCGCGCGAAAGACTTCCGCGCGCACCGCCTCCCGATACGTCTGCGCCATCGCGAGCGCAATCGGCGAAAGCTGCGCCGCGACCTGGAGCTGCGCCAGCGCGCGCTCCCAGTCGCCGCGTATCGCGCAGAGCTGGAACAGGTACGTCCGCAAACGTGCGTCGGCGGGATTGGCGCGAATGTCCGCTTCGAGCCTTTTAAGCTCGACGTCCGGGTCGCTCGCCAGCGCCGACAGCCGCTCGATGTCCGCCACGATTGCTCCTGAAAGGTCAGCGCGCCCGCGCGCGGATACGGTATCCACGCGCCGAAACCGGCGCGCAGGTCATGAAACGACCTCGCCAAGAAGCCCGTCCCGGGCCGCGATGCCGGCGGCTCGGGCGGGTACTGTGCCGCGTTACGGCGTGTTCTTCTTGACGTCCCAGGTGGCCTCGTTGGCGCCGCCGAGCGTGCCGCCCTTCGTCTGCTGCGGCTTGTACTCCATCTTCATCTTCGCCGCCTGGAAGCTGTAGGTGATCACGTCCTGCGCCTCCTGGTTGCCGGAGTTGCTGATCGCCGTGCACATGACGTCGCTGAAGGTCCACGTCATGAACGTCTCGCCCTTCTCGCCGGTCATCTTGAGGGCGGTGATCTTGACTTCGTCGATGGCCTTGCCGCCCGCGCAGAACTTCGCGATCGACGGATAGGCGTTGTCCATGTAGCAGACGCAGGTGAAGTCCTGGAAGGCAGTACGTCCCGCGCTGCCGCCGGTCCCCGACTGCACCGAGGCAGGGTGGATGACGCCCCACGAGAACGAGATGACTTCCGTTTCCTGCTCGTGTCCGCTGATGGGCGATTCGCCTGTCGCGCCGCTCACCTTCATGAATCGTGATGTTGCCATTCGGAGATCTCCTTCGAGGCGATTTGTAAATGGTCGCGTGGCCTACCGCGGCCGAAGGGCGACTGGTCGACGGCTTGTTGCTACTTCGCGGTCGCCTTGACCGACGGCAGCTTCGACACCAGGCGCAACGAAACAGTGAGACCCTCCAATTGGTAATGCGGGCGGAGGAAGAACTTCGATGTGTAGTACCCCGGGTTCCCTTCCACCTCCTCGACGACCACCTCTGCAGCGGCCAGCGGCTTGCGCGACTTCGTTTCCTGGGTCGAGTTGCGCGGGTCGCCGTCGACGTAGTTGTTGATCCACGAGTTGAGCCAGCGCTCCATGTCCTCGCGTTCCTTGAAGCTGCCGATCTTGTCGCGGACAATGCACTTCAGGTAGTGCGCGAACCGGCAGCAGGCAAAGAGGTAAGGCAGCCGTGCCGACAGGTTGGCATTCGCCGTTGCGTCCGGGTCGTAGTACTCCTGCGGCTTCTGCAGCGATTGCGCGCCGATGAACGCCGCGAGGTCGGAGTTCTTGCGGTGGACGAGCGGCATGAATCCGTTCTTCGCGAGCTCCGCCTCGCGGCGGTCGCTGATGGCGATCTCGGTGGGACACTTCATGTCGACGCCGCCGTCGTCCGTCGGGAACGTGTGCACCGGCAGGTCCTCGACGATGCCGCCCGACTCGACGCCGCGGATCGTCGTGCACCACCCGTAGTACTTGAACGAGCGGTTGATGTTGGTCGCCATCGCGTACGCGGAGTTGGCCCACGCGTACTTGCGATGGTCCGCACCCGCGGTGTCCTCCTCGAAGTCGAACTCCTCGACCGGGCTCGTCTTGGCGCCATAGGGCAGGCGCGCGAGGAAGCGCGGCATGGCAAGGCCGATGTAGCGGGAGTCTTCCGAGTCGCGCAGGCTGCGCCAGGACGCGTACTCGGTGTTGGTGAAGATCTTCGTCAGGTCGCGCGGGTTGGCGAGCTCCTGCCAGGTCTCCATCTGCATGACGGTCGGGGATGCGCCGCCGATGAACGGGCAGTGTGCCGCCGCTGCATTGTTGGCGAGCTGCTCGAGCATCTCGACGTCCTGCGGGCTGTGGTCGAAGTAGTAGTCGCCGACCAGGCAGCCGAAGGGCTCGCCGCCGAACTGGCCGTACTCGGCCTCGTAGATCTTCTTGTGGAACGGGCTCTGGTCCCAGCCGGTGCCCTTGTAGCGGTGCAGCTGCCGCTGCAGCTCCTTCTTCGAGACGTTGAGGACGCGGATCTTCAGCATCTCGTCCGTCTCGGTGTTGTTGACGAGATAGTGCAGGCCGCGCCACGCGCCCTCGAGCTTCTGGAAGTCGGGGTGGTGCATGACGAGGTTCACCTGCTCGGAGAGCTTCTTGTCGAGCTCCGCGATGATCGCCTCGATCGTCTGGTAGGCGTCCGTCGAGATCACCTGCGTGTTGACGAGCGCCTGCGCGGCGAGCGTGCGCACCGCCTGCTCGACGGCCTCGCGCGCCTCGTCGGTCTTCGGCTTGAACTGCTTGTTCAGCAATCCCGCGAACTCGTCGACCTCGACGGTTTGCGGGACCGGTGCTTTCTCGGTCTGGGCGTTGGCCATGGCTTCGTTCCTAAAGGATCGGTTGCGTTACGCGACGTCCGGCGTGCTCTTCTGCTCGGGCTTGGGGGCGGATGCAAGCGTCTTCATCAGCGCCGGGTCGTTCAGCACCTTGGCGATGAGGTCCTCGGCGCCGGTCTTGCCGTCCATGTAGGAGAGGAGGTTGTGGAGCTCGGTGCGCGCCTCGAGGAGCCGGCTCAGCGCGTCCACCTTCTTGGCGACGTTGGCCGGCGAGAAATCGTCCATGTTCTCGAACGTGATGTCGACGGCGAGGTTGCCTTCGCCGGTGAGCGTGTTCGGAACGTGGAAGGCGACGCGCGGCTTCATCGCCTTCATGCGCGCGTCGAAGTTGTCGATGTCGATCTCGAGGAACTTGCGGTCCGCCGGATCGGGCAGCGGCTCGAGCGGCTTGCCCGACAGGTCGGCGAGCACGCCCATGACGAACGGGATCTGGATCTTCTTCTCCGACCCGTAGATCTCGACGTCGTACTCGATCTGAACGCGCGGCGCGCGGTTGCGCGCGATGAATTTTTGACGGCTTTCCTTTTTCGCCATGGTGTCTCGCTCCGTTAGGTCCTCGAATATCAGCCCGCGTGCATGGGTTGGCCGGTCATGCCTCGCGCTGGCCGCCGGTGATCGTCTCCACCTGCTGTGTGGCCTCGGGCGCGAGCTCGCGGATGATGTCCATGAACGGCATGGTCATGATCCGCTGCGCGCGCCGGATAAGCAGCGGCGCGGGATTGGTGGGCTCGTTGCGGTTCAGGAAATCGCAGACGCGATCGAGCGCGCGCAGCGCGTCCTCGCGCGAGCGCAGGTCGCCGACCGCGATGCTGCCGCCGCCTGCCGCCGCGGCACCCGGCGCGCCGGCGGCGGCGTCCGCACTGGTCGCCGTCGCTGCCGCGCGAAGGTCCTCGACGGTCCTGGCGATCGGCTTCATGAGCGAGGTCAGCGGCTCGAAGTCGGGCACGACCGACGGCTCGAGATGCTTCAGGAGCGTCCCGCGGATGTCGTCGACGGCGCGCACGAGCGCCGCAGGCTCGGACAACGCCGCGGGATCGGCCGCGAGCGCGTCGGCGATCGCCGCGCGCAGCTGGTCGGAGCCGAGCCCCGCTTCCGACTTGCCGACGTTCTGGTCGAGGATGCTCTCGACGTCGCGCACCGAGAGGGCGAGCGCTGCCGTGCGCAGGAAGTCGGCGCCGCGAATGTCGCGCACGAGCTTGTCGCGATCGTTCAGCGCGGCGAGCGCGTTCATGCGCATCATCGGGTCGACTTCGCCGTCGATGACGAGGCGCGGATGCGCGTCGTCCCAGAAGCGCTCGAGCAGCGCGTGGATGAGCCGCATCGCCTCCACGGTGCCCGGCAGGCCCTGCGTGCGCGTGAGCGCGCGCCCCATGTACTGGACTACGCGGACGTCGCGCGTGCGCTCCATGAGCGCCGTGGCGAGGTCGAGCACGTTCGGCCACACCGGGTCTTCTGCCGGAAACACCTTGTCGCCGTATTGCTGCTCGGGCTTGCCTTGCGTCGCGCGCTCGAGCGCCAGGAAGTCCTGGTCGTACTCGAGGTCCGGTCCGCAGGGTGCGTCCGGCGCGATCTCCGTAAGCCAGCTGTCGCGAATCAAAGCGTAGGTCGCCTAGTGACGTTCCCGCAATGCGCTAACCGGAATCCGCCGCGCCGCGCGCTGCGGGGCCGATCGCGCTCTTAGGAGCGGCCGCAGCACTCGTGCGTCGGCAAGCGGTCGCACGGCTGCAAAATGCGACGCAATCATGGCGCGCACCGCGCACTTCGGCAACCCCTTTGGGCGCCGAATATTCGCTTGTTCGGAAGCTGCGCCTCCGCTTACACTTGCCCGACCCGGTCAACCCTCGAACGCCGGTGTGCTCAATCATGCCTGCGCCCGAATACTGTGCAATCCCTCGTTGCGCGCGCCGGCGGGCGTTCCTGCTCGCAGGCGCCGGTGCGTTCGTCGCCGCCTGCGCGTCGGCGCCGCCACCGCAGCAGCAGCCGGTGGCGCCGGTCGTGCTCGACCCGGTCACGCTCCAGGTGACGCTCATCGCGAGCGCGGACGTCAATCCCGACGTGCGGGGACGAGCGTCACCGCTGTCGGTGCGCATCTTCGAGCTTCGGTCGCGCTCGGCATTCGACGCCGCGGACTTCTTCTCGCTGTACGACCGCGAGCAGGCCACCCTGGGAACGGAGCTGCTCGCCAAGGAGCAGTACATCCTCCGGCCGGGCGACACCCAGGGCTACACGCGCAAGGCGCAGGGCGAGGCGCGCTTCCTCGGCGTCGTCGCGGCCTATCGCGACCTCGAGGGCAGCACGTGGCGCGTCGCGGCGGGCATCGCGCCGCCGGCGCCGCCCGTGCGGGGCGCCCAGCCCAGCCGGCAGCGCGTCACGGTCCAGTTCGGTCGCACGGGTATTCAAATGGAAGTGTCGAACGCGGCGTGAGCGTGCGCGTCGACTCGATCCGGCTCTAGAAGCGACGTCAAGGGGGTAGGCGCGTGTCCTGGCAGCGACGAGTGGTGTGGACCGAGGGCATGTTCCTCCGGCCGCAGCATTTCCAGCAGCAAGAGCGTTACTTCGAGTTCGTTGCGCACGCGCGCAGCGGCGCGATGGCGTCGCACGCGTGGGGCTTCGAGTGGCTGGTGCTCGACCAGGACGCGCAAAAGCTCGGCAAGCTCGCCATCAAGGAGGCACGCGGTCTCTTTCCCGATGGCACCGCCTTCAGCATTCCGGCACAGGGCGACCCCCCGGCCACGCTCGACATTCCGGGCGAGGCGCGCGGGCAACGCGTGTTCCTCGCGTTGCCGGTGCGCCGCGTGGGCGTGGAAGAAGTCGCGTTCGGCGAAGTGGGCGAGGGTCTTCCCCGCGTCTCGGTCAGCGAGCGCGAGGTGGTCGACGCCAACACGATGGGCGCGGCGCCCGCGCTGGTGCAGCTGGGCGACCTGCGGCTGCGTCTCGTCGCCGAGTCCGACATCACCGACGGCTGGATGACGCTCGGCGTCGCGCGCGTCGTCGACCGCCGTCCGGACAACCAGCTGCTGCTCGACGACCAGTACATGCCGCCGCACCTTGCGCTGCGCGCGTGCCCGCCGCTCGAGGCGTTCATGCGCGAGCTCGAGGGACTCCTGCACCATCGCGGCGAGGCGGTCGCCGCGCGCATGTCGCGGCCCGGCCGCGGCGGCGTCTCCGAGCTCGGCGACTTCCTGCTCCTCGAGCTCGTCAACCGGTGGGAACCGCGGGTGCGCCACATGCTGCAGCAGGGGCTCATCCATTCCGAGCGCCTGTACGCAACGCTGCTCGAGCTCGGCGGGGACCTTGCGACCTTCACGCGCGATCCGCGCCGGCCGATCGAGTACCCGGTGTACGACCACGACGATCCGCAGGCGTGCTTCACGCCGCTCATCGCGGACTTGCGCCGGTCGCTGTCGATGGTGCTCGAGCAGACGGCGATCGCCATCGAGCTCCACGAGCGCGCGTACGGCGTGCGCGTCGCCATCATGCCGCCGGTGGAAGTGCAGCGCTCGGCCACGTTCGTGCTCGCCGTCGCCGCCGACGTCCCCGCCGACACCGTGCGCGCGCGCTTCCCGACACAGGTCAAGATCGGACCCGTCGAGAAGATCCGTGATCTCGTGAACCTGCACCTGCCGGGCGTCACACTGCGCCCGCTGCCCGTTGCGCCGCGCGCGATTCCGTACAGCGCGGGATTCAATTACTTCGAGCTCGACACCAAGAACGAGCTGTGGCGCCAGCTCGAGACGTCGGGCGGCCTTGCGATGCACATCGCGGGCGAGTTTCCCGGACTCAAGCTCGAGTTCTGGGCGATCCGCGCGTAGCTTCGGCTTCACATGTCCGGGGAAAATCCGCTCGAGGCCGCAGCACCGCAACCCGCCGCGGCGCGCACGCCGGTCGCCGACGAAGGGCCGGTCATCCTGAGCGGCTCGAACCCGCTCGTCGCCGCGGCCAACCCGCTCCTCAACCTCATCCCGCAGCTGCGCGCCGCCGTGCAGCATTCGGATCCCACGCAGATCCGCGACTACCTCGTGCGCGAGGTGCAGGCGTTCGAGACGCGCGCCCGCGCGCTCGGCGTGTCGGCGGAGACCATCCTGGGGGCGCGCTATTGCCTGTGCACCGCGCTCGACGAGACGGCCGCGCAGACGCCGTGGGGCGGCTCGGGCGTGTGGTCGCGCCACAGCCTGCTCGTCACGTTCCACAACGAGACGTGGGGCGGCGAGAAGTTCTTCCAGCTGCTGGCCAAGCTCGCGCAGAACCCGCAGCAGCACGCGCACCTCCTCGAGCTCATGTATTACTGCCTCGCACTCGGCTTCGAGGGGCGCTTTCGCATCGTCGACAACGGCCGCACGCAGCTCGAGACGCTGAAGCAGCGGCTGCTCACCATCCTCCACCAGGTGCGCGGCGAGTACGAGCGTCCGCTCGCGATGCACTGGCAGCCTGCGGTCACGCCGCCCCGGCGGTCGTGGGAGATGATGCCGCTGTGGGTCGCCGCCTCGCTCGCGCTCCTCATCGCGATCGGCGCCTACCTCTGGTTCCGGTTCTCGCTCGCCGACATGACCGGCGAGCTCTTCGCGACCATCAACGGCATCCGCGCGCCCCGCATGACCATCACGCGGCCCGTCGCCACCAAACCCGTGTTCGCGAAGTTCCTCGAGCCCGAGATCAAGGAAGGCCTCGTCACGGTGAGCGACGAGTCGGACCGCTCCATCGTCGTGTTGCGCGGCGACGGCCTCTTCGATCGCGGCTCGATCGTCGTCAAGGACCGTTACGTCGGCGTGCTGAATCGCATCGCCGACGCCTTGAACCAGGTCGGCGGCCAGGTGCTCGTCACCGGCTACACCGACAGCACGCCGATCCAGACCGCGCGCTTCCCTTCCAACTGGCACTTGTCGCAGGAACGCGCGGAGGCCGTGCAGAAGATGCTGGAGCCGCGCCTGACGACGCGCAACCGCATCCGCGCGGAAGGCCGCGCCGACGCCGAGCCCGTCGCGGCGAACGACACGCCGGCCAACCAGGCGAAGAACCGTCGCGTCGTCGTGACGCTGCTCCTTCCGCCTCCCGATCGCGACGCGCAGATCAACACGCCGCCGCCGGCACCGGCGCCCGCACCCAAAAGATGAGCCCCCACGCTCGCTCAAATGCGAAGCTCGCTGCCCCCCGAGGGGGCGCAGTCAGTTCCTCGGGGCGGCCCTTCGGAACTGACGAATGATCGGTCGCATCTTCTCGTTCGTCTTCAACCGCACGACGCTCGTGCTGGTCGGGCTCGTCGCGATCTCGCTCATCGTCTGGTTCGTCGGGCCCGCCGTTTCGATCGGCTCCGTGGTGCCGCTCGAATCCGAGCTCGCTCGCCTCATCGTCATCGCCGCCATCTTCCTGCTGTGGGGGCTCATCCGCCTCCTCAAGTGGTGGAACGCACGCACGAAGAACGCGGCGCTCCTGAGCCAGATCGCGCACGACGACGGCAAGGCAGTGCCCACGACGCCCGCGGGCGCGGAGGAGATCGCCGAGCTTCGCCGGCGCTTCGACGCCGCGGTCAAGACGCTGAAGCAGAGCCGCATCGAGAGCGGGAAGGGCGGCTTCTTCTCTCGCTTCTCGCGCCGCTACGTCTACCAGATGCCGTGGTACATGATCATCGGCGCGCCGGGGTCGGGCAAGACGACCGCGCTCGTGAACTCCGGCATCGAGTTCCCGCTCGCCAAGGAGTTTGGCAAGGCCGCGATCCGCGGCGTGGGCGGCACGCGCAACTGCGACTGGTGGTTCACCAACGACGCCGTCCTGCTCGACACCGCGGGGCGCTACACGACGCAGGAGAGCAACGAGGCCGTCGACCACGCGGAATGGACGGGGTTCCTGTCGCTCCTGCGCCGGTTCCGGCCGCGCGCGCCGATCAACGGCGTGCTGCTCACCATCAGCATCCCCGACCTCCTCGGCACCGACGAGGCGGAGCGCGAGCGGCACGCGGCGATCATCCGCCGCCGCTTCGCGGAGATCGACGAGGCGCTCAAGATGCGCTTCCCGATCTACGTGCTCGTCACCAAGACCGACCTCCTGTCGGGCTTCAACGAGTACTACGCGCGCCTGTCCAACGACGAGCGCGCGCAGGTCTGGGGCTTCACGCTCCCGCTCGCGGCGAGCGAGTCCGGAGAAGAATCGGGGCAGGCGTTCCGCGCCGAATTGGCACTCCTGCAAAAGCGCATCGAGGATGCGCTGCCCGACGCGCTGCAGGGCGAGCTCGACGTGCAGCGCCGCGGGCTCGTCTACGCGTTTCCGCAGGAGCTCGCCGGCCTGCGCGAAGTGCTGGTGCGCTTCCTCGATCTCCTGTTCGCGCCTTCCAAGTTCACGGCGAGGCCGCTCGTGCGCGGCGTGTACTTCACGAGCGGCACGCAGGAAGGCACGCCGTTCGACCGCGTGCTGTCGGCGATCCAGCGCCAGTTCGGCGTCGCGGCGTCGGTGCAGAACGCGAGCGCGGCGCAAGGATCGGGGCGCAGCTACTTCCTGCGCAACCTGCTGCAGAAGGTCATCTTCGCCGAATCGCACGTCGTCGAGCGCAACCCGATGCGCGACCGGCGTCGCCGGCTCGTTCAGGCGCTCGGTGTGGCGGCATGCGTCATCCTCCTGGCGGGCTCGCTCGTCGCGTGGGTCGTGAGCTATTCGAACAACCGCAGCTACATCGCAAGCGTGTACCCGCGCGCGAAGGCGCTCGACGACAAGGTGAAGGCCACGCCCAACACCACAGGAGACGACCTCGCGTCGCTGCTGCCGATCCTCGACGAGGCGCAGGCGCTGCCGCGCAGCGACAAGTTCGACATCGACTCGCCGCCCATGTCCTACCGCTTCGGCCTGTACCAGGGTCGCGACGTCAAACGAGTGGCCAACGGCGCGTACGACCGCCTGCTCGAGGACCTGCTGCTGCCGCGCGTCGCGCTGCGCGTGCGGCGACTGCTGCAGGAAGCCCCGCCGGCGGACCTCGAGGCGATGTACAAGCGGCTCGAGGCGTATCTCATGCTGTACGACCCCGAGCACTATCGCGCGCAGTTCCTGCTCGACGCGGTGACGGCGGATTGGCGCGGCAACGAGGCGTCCAACCTGCCGATCGAGGCGCAGAAGTCGCTCGAGCAGCACCTCGCGCGCCTCTTCGCCGACCGCCTGCGACAGTCGCCGTTCCCGATCGACGAAGCGCTCGTGGCCGACACGCGCACGCGGCTTGCGAGCTACACGCAGTCGCAGCGCCTCTACAGCCAGATCAAGTCGATGGGCGCGGACCGCGTGGCGGCCGCGAACGTCCCCGATTTCTCGCTGGTGACGGCGGCCGGACCCGACGTCAAGATCGTGTTCGAGCGCACGTCGGGCAAGTCGCTCGACCAGGGCGTGCCCGCGCTCTTCACGCGCGACGGCTACCGCGTGTTCTCGGGCATGCTGCAGAACCGGCGCAACCTCGTCACGCTCGACGAGCCGTGGGTGCTCGGCAAGTCCGACAGGAGCGCCGCGCAGAAGGCCGCGGACGTGATCGACGACCGCCTCGTCAACGACATCCGCCGCCAATACCTCGAAGAGTATCGCCTCGTGTGGGACCGCTTCCTCACGGACATCCACCTGCGCCAGCCGAAGGATTTGCGCACGTCGATCGACGTCGCGCGCCTCTTGTCCGGCCCCGATTCGCCGCTCACCAAGATGATCCGCGTGGTCGCGGCGGAAACGACGCTGACGGAGACCGGCAAGGGCACGATCAACGCGACCGACCGCGCCGTGGACGTGGCCAAGGAGGCGGGCAACCAGGCGCTTTCGCGCGTGTTCGGCAGCGCCGCGACGCGCGGGCGCGACACGACGTCGGACGACGCGAGCCGCCCGGGGCGCGTGGAGAAGCAGCTCGTCGACGATTACTTCGAGTCGTGGCGCAGGCTCGCCGGCACCGCCCAGCAGCCCGGCACCAGCGAGCAGCTGAAGCAGATGGTGGGGGAGCTTTATTCCACGCTGCTCGCGACCGAGTCCGCGTTGCGCAGCGGCATGCCGCCGCCGCCTGCCGATTCCGCCACCAAGATGCGCGCGGAAGCCGCGCGGCTGCCGGCGCCGCTGCGCGGCATGTTCGAGGGACTCGCCTCGACGAGCTCGAGCCAGGCGGCGGGGGTCGCGCGAAGCAGCATCGGCGCGCTGCTCGACGCCAACGTCGGCGACTTCTGCCGCAAGGCGATCTCCGGCCGCTACCCCTTCGTGCGAAGCTCGCCGCGCGACGTCACGCCCGACGACTTCGCGCGCATGTTCGCCGCCGGCGGGCTCATGGACGATTTCTTCCAGAAGAACCTCGCGCAGTACGTCGACACGTCGACGAAGCCGTGGTCGTTCCGCCGCGGCATCGACGGCGCCCCGGCGGGCTCGTCGTCGTCGCTGTCGTCGTTCGAGAAGGCTGCGGTGATCCGCGAAGTGTTCTTCCGCGGCGGCGCGCGCACGCCGCAGTACCGCGTCGACATGAAGCCCGTCGAGATGGATGCGTCGATCACCACGTTCGCGCTCGACGTCGACGGCACGCCGCTTTCGTACCTGCACGGCCCGCAGACGCCGCGCTCGATCGTGTGGCCCGGCCCGGCGGGCCGCAACCAGGTGCGCGTGGCGCTGACGCCTCCCGGCGGCGGCGCGTCCACGCGGACCGCTTCGAAGGCAGCTGGGCGTTGCAGCGCTTCTTCGACAAGGCGCAGATCACGCCGAGCGCGCAACCGGAGAAGTTCCTGGCGACGTTCAACTTCGAGGGCCGCAAGGTCGCGTTCGAGGTCACCGCTGCATCGGTGCAGAACCCGTTCAAGCTGCGCGAGATCGAGGAATTCTCGTGCCCGGGCCGGTTATGACCACGAGCCTCGACATCGGCTGGTTCGGCAAGCTGCCGTGCGCGGGTGACTTCATCTACCGCCGCCTGCCGCGGACCTTGCTGAGCGGTCTCGACAACTGGCTGCAGCAGGGCCTGTCGCAGCTTCGCGCGACGTATCCCGCCGAGTGGCGCGGCATCTACGACACTGCGCCCACGTGGAATTGCGCGATACCTCCCCCGGTCACGCAGGTCGGCCAGACGCTCATCGGCCTCATCACGCCGAGCCGCGATCGCGTCGGTCGCGAGTTCCCGTTGTGCGCGGGCGTCGCCGTGCCCGAAGGCATCCCGCCCACGAGCCTGCTCGCGTCGGCGCACGACTGGCTGCAGCAGCTCGGCCGGGTCGTCGCGCAGGCCAAGGCGCGGCCGTCGACGGTCGAAGCCTTCGATGCGGCGGTGAGCGCGATCGCGCTGCCCGACCCCGGCGCGAAAGACGGCGGGGAGGGCATCGGCGACATACTGTCGATGCTGAACGTGGACGACGCGTCCGAAGACGTCCCGACCATTCCGATGCCTCTCGCGCATTCGCTTCCGTGGCCCGACCTGCCGCGCATCTTCGACCAGCGCGGGTTCACGAGCTATTGGTGGACGAACACCGGTGCGGGCGGCCCGCTGCGCGGTTTCACGACGGACGTCGGGCTCGCGCCTTCGCTGATGCTGACACTCATGCGCCCGCAATTCGGCGGGGCGAGAAGACAGTGAGCTCTCCCATCGACACCTCCGGCACGCCGCCGATGCCGCCCAGCAGCAACAATGCGCTGCCGCCGGGCACGGTCGTCGGCGACTACACGATCCAGGGCGTGGTCGGCGAGGGCGGATTCGGCGTCGTGTATCGCGCGTTCGACAACGGCATGCAGCGCGAGGTGGCGATCAAGGAGTACATGCCGAACGCGCTCGCCCGGCGCAGCGCCGATGGTCACGTCGAGCTGCGCGCGCCGCAGTATGAAGCGACGTTCCACGCCGGCCGGCGCAGCTTCGTCAACGAGGCGAAGCTCCTCGCGCAATTCGACCACAAGGCGCTCGTCAAGGTGCTCCGCTTCTTCGAGGCGAACGACACCGCCTACATGGTCATGCCGCTGTACCAGGGGCGCACGCTGAAGCAGATCCTGCGCGAGTCGCCGAAAGTGGACGAGCCGTGGATCAAGGCGATGCTCGCGCCGCTCCTCGATGCGCTCGAGACGCTGCATGGCGCGCGCTGCTTTCATCGCGACGTTGCGCCCGACAACATCCTGATCCTCGACGACGGCGGACCGCTGCTCCTCGACTTCGGCGCGGCACGCCGCATCATCGGCGACATGACGCAGGCGGTGACGGTGGTCATCAAGCCGGGGTACGCGCCGGTCGAGCAGTACGCCGAGGACAACTCGCTGCAGCAGGGTCCGTGGACGGACATCTACGCGCTCGCGGCTGTCGTGCGGCTCGCGATCACGGGCAAGCCGCCCGCGACGTCCGTGACCCGCATGGTGAGCGACCCCGTGAAGCCGCTGGCGGAAGTCGCCACCGGATTCGGCCCGTCGTTCCTGCGCGCGATCGACTACGGACTTGCCGTGCGCCCCGAGGACCGGCCGCAGTCGATCGCGGAATTCCGGCAAGCGCTCGGCCTCGCCGTGGTGTCGCCACGGATTACGCTGCCGCCGTCGGCAACGCAGCGTCTCGCGCCCGCGGCGACGCTGATCGTGCCGCCGCCGCGCGCCGCGCGCCGCGGCCGCTCCCTCGGCACCTCCTTCGCAGCCGTCCCCGCCGCCGCATCCCGAGGCGACGGGCCCGATCGGCGAGACGGTCCCGATGCGCTCGCACAAGACGATGCCGCAGACGCCCGCGCCCGCCATACCCCACGCCGCGGCGGTGCGACCGTCACCGCCGGCCGCCGCACGTTCCCGGTCGCAGTGGCTGCCCATCGTCATCGTCGGCGTTCTGATGATCGCGGTCGTGGGCGCGGGGTACCTCGTGATGCAGGCGGTGACCTCGCCGCCTGCACGCGAGAGCGTTGCCCGGGCGCCCGCACCCCCGGTGACGCCGGCGCCCGCGCCGACGCCGGCCCCTTCCCCGCCCCCGTCGGCGGCCCCGTCCCCGCCCGCGGCGGTCGCACCATCGCCGCCCGCGCCGGCTGCGGAGCCAGCGCCGCCGCCGGTCGCCGTTGCCCCGCAGCCCGCTGCCGCGACCGTCGCGCCTCCACCGGAGCCGCCGCCTGCCCAGCCGACCGCTGCGCCGCCCGTGGCGGCCGTTGCGCCGCCGGCCGTCCCCCCAACGCCACCCACGCCGACCGGACGCGTTATGCTCGACATCAAGCCCTGGGGCGAGGTCGTGGTCGACGGGCGTGCCCGGGGGTTGAGCCCGCCGCTCAAGGTGCTGCAGCTGACGGAGGGCCCGCACCGAATCGAGGTACGCAATCCCGCGGGCGCGGTGCTTACGCGCGACGTCAAGGTCAGCGCCGGCGCACGCGTCGAGATCAGCCACACATTCAAATGACGCTCACAAGAGGTACATCGATGCGCGCGAAGCTCGCAGCGTTGCTCATCGTGACGGCCCTTGCGGCCTGCCAGACGCCGCAGGAACCGTCGCCGTCGCCGGTCGCGCCGACGCCGCCGGTGAAGCCGGCGCCGCCCCCGCCGCCGCCGCCACCGCCGCCACCGCCGCCACCGCCGCCGAAGTCGGCGGCCGAGCTGGCGATCGACGCAGGTGTGGCGAGCTACGACGCCGGCGACTACAACGCCGCGATCAAGACGCTGACCGCATCGAGCGACATCGCCTCGGCGCCCACGCCGATGAAGGTCAAGGCGCTCAAGTACACGGCGTTGAGCTACTGCGTCACGAACCGCCGCCCGCAATGCCGCCAGCAGTTCGTCGAGGCGCTGAAGCTCGATCCGGCATTTACGCTCGAGCCCGCGGAGCTCACGCACCCGATCTGGGGCGCCGAGTACAACGCGGCCAAGCGCATTGCGTCGCAGCCGCCGAAGCCTGCCGCCAAGCCCCCGCCCAAGCCGGCGCCAAAGGCGGCCGACAAGGGCGGCGCCGCGGCGCCTGCTGCGAAGTAATTTGCGACGCGCGCGCAATGCTGCGTCCGCCGCGATGCTCGCCTTGCTGTGCGGCGGTGCGCTCGCGCGCGTGGACGTGCCGGTCGACGTGGCGGCGGGCTACGTTCCGCGGGTCGTCGTCGAGTTGCGTGCCGATGCGCAGGGCGTAAGCGGCCCCGCGCGCGTCGCGCGAATCGCGCGCGAGACGGGCGTTCCGCTCGTCTACCAGCGCACGCTGGCGACGGGCGCGGACCTCGTGACGTCGCCGACCATCGCGGGCGTCGGTGATGCCGACGGCGTGGCCGCGACGTTGCTTCGCCATCCCGACGTCGTGTACGCCGGGCGCACCCACCGCGTGCACGCGGCGCGCGCGGCCAACGACCCGCTGTTCGCGAACCAGTTCTACCTGCAGCCGGGCCCGTTCACGATCGACGCGCCGGCCGCGTGGGACGTGACCGTGGGTTCGCCTGCCATCGTGGTCGCCGTCCTCGACACCGGGTCGACTCCGCATGTCGATCTGGCCGGGCGCACGGTGCCGGGCTACGACTTCGTGTCGCCGCAGCGCCTGAGCAACGACGCGAGCGCGCCGCAGCCAGGCGGCAGCTATCGCGACGACGACGCCTCGGATCCCGGCGACTGGGTCACCGTGAGCGACGTCGCGGGCTCGCTCGCCGACACGGAGTGCACCGCGCGCACGAGCTCGTGGCACGGCACCTCGGTCATGGGCGCGATCGGCGCGACGTCCGACAACGGCAACTACCTGACCGGCGTCGACTGGCGGGCGCGGCTCATGGCGGTCCGCGTGCTCGGCAAATGCTACGGCGAGGACGTCGACGTCGCCGACGCGATCATGTGGGCCGCAGGGCTTTCCGTGCCGGGAGTCGCCGACACCGTCACGCCCGCGCAGGTGATCAACCTGAGCCTGGGCGACCCGGGTCCATGCCCCAAGTTCATGCAGGACGCCATCCACGCGGCGCTCGCGCACGGCGTCACCCGCGCGATCGTCGCGGCAGCCGGCAACCAGGACATCGGCGGCGATCACTTTCCATCGGTGTGCGACGGCGTCATCTCGGTCGCCGCTTCCGCGAGCAACGGGGTCAAGGCGGGCTATTCGAACTGGGGGCCGCGTGTGGATATCGCCGCCCCGGGCGGCAACGGCAGCGGCAACGCGTCGACCAACTTCCTGGCGTTGAGCAACGCGGGCGAAACTTCGCCGGGCGCCGACACGACGTCGTCGCGCGCGGGAACGAGCTTCGCCGCGCCCCTCGTCAGCGCCGTCGCGTCGCTTGCGCTTGCCGTCGCGCCCGGGCTGTCGCCGGCGTCGCTGCGCGATCTCCTCAAGGCGAGCGCGAAGCCGTTCCCCCTCGGCAGCGATTGCCGCACGCTAGGCTGCGGCGCGGGCATCCTCGACGCGGGCGCCGCCGTGCGCATCGCCGGCGCCATGACCGGCGGGTCGATGCGCGCGACCATCGTCGAGTATTACAACGCGCAGCTCGATCACTACTTCATGACGTGGGGCGCCGACGAGATCCTGCTGCTCGATGCCGGCACGGCGACCAAGGGATGGCGCCGCACGGGCGAATCGTTCGAGGTGTTGCGCACGCCCGCGCTCGGCGCCGCCGGTGTATGCCGCATCTACATCCCGCCGGGACTCGGCGACGGCCACTACTTCGGCCGCGACGGGGCGGAGTGCGCGCAGACGCTGGCGCAGCATCCGTCCTTCGTGTCGGAGTCCACCTCGTTCTTCTACCTGTTCACCCCGAGTGCGGGAGCGTGTCCCGCCGCGACGCTGCCGGTCTATCGCGTATTCTCGAATCGCGCGGATGCCAATCACCGCTACACCACCGACCGCGCGGTGCGCAATGCGATGGTGGCGCAGGGCTGGCTCGCGGAGGGCGACGGCGACGATCACGTCGTGATGTGCACGCCCGCGCCGGTCTAGCGGTCGGATCGACCGCGGCGCGCGTACGCGAAATACGGGCGCTCGGCGACCCACCACAATGCCGTCGCGGCGGCGGCGGACAACGCAAATCCAGCCCCGAAGATGACGGTCGCGGCGGCCGCCATCGGCATGCCCTCCACGGCGCGCGCGACGAGCACCACGATCATCCAGTGCACGAGATAGAACGAATAGCTCACGCGCCCGAGCGCGCGAAGCGGCGCCGCCTCGAAGATGCGCGCGACGGCGTTCGACCCGCGCACGCATAGCGACAGCACCACGGCCGCGGCCAGCGCGAACGCGACGATCGCCGCGGTCGGCGGGAGTGCGTCGAAGGCGGCGAGCGTGGTGACGGCGAGGTAGGTTGCGAGCGCCACGGCGGCGGGAACACGCGGCCACGCCTCCCCGGCGTATGCGACCGCGACGCCCGCGAACAGGAGCGACCAGCACAGCACGAGCGCGTCCGCGCCGAAGAGCACGGCGGCGATGGGCGCCGCGAATCCTGCGATGGCCACGGCCAGGCGACTGCGCATCGTCATGAGAAGCATCGGAAACGCGAGGTAGAACGTCATCTCGTAGAACAGCGACCACGTGACGACGTTGAACGCGGTCACATGACTTCCGGGCGCGCCGTTCAGGAACACGAGGTTGGCGATGACGCGCGGCCAGTCGGGCGGCGCCCACGTCCCCGACGACCATGCGAATGCGAGCGAAGCCGCGAACGCGAGAAGGAACGCGGGATAGATGCGCAGCGTGCGCCGCCATGCGAAGCGCCGATACGACAGCGGCGGATCGCCGAGCCACATCCTCGCAATGAGATAGCCCGACAGCACGAAGAACAGGAACACGCCGTGATGCGAGCGATAGAGCCAGAACAGGATGCGCTGCGCGGTGCTCTGCAGCGATCCGAAGCTCGCGCTCTGGAAATCGAGGCCCCACCCGACGAACGCGGCGTTGCCCGCAGCGTGCACGCAGAAGACGAGCAGCACGGCGAAGCCGCGCAACCCGTCGAGCGCGTAGTTGTGGGCCCCCTCGCTCGCCAAGCTGCATGGCTCGCTGTCCCCCGAGGGGGCGCGGTTCGCGCCTCGGGGCGGCCCTTCGGCGCGAACGTTGGGCTCTATGACTTGCGCTTGGCCGTCGTCTTGCGTACGACCGGCTTGCGCGCGGCGGGCTTGGCCGCCGATGCGCGCTTCGTCGCAGGCGTGGCCTTGGGCGCCGACTTGGCGGCCGTCTTCGCTGCAGTCTTCGCCGCAGTCTTCGCAGCCGCACGCACCGGCGTCGTCTTCGCCGCTGCCGCGCGCGCCGCGACGCGGCCTCGCGTGCTCGCGAAGCTTCCGCCGCCTTCGCGGGCAGCCTTCGCTGCGAGGAGCTGCACGGCGTCGTCGAGCGTCAGCGCGTCGGCCTGGTCCTGCTCCGGCAACGTCGCGTTCACGTCGCCGTGCTTCACGTAGGGACCGAAGCGCCCGGCGTGCAGCTCGACGGGCTGCTTGTCCTTCGGATGCGGCCCCAGCACGCGCAACGCCATCGACCGTCGCGGGCCACGCGCCTTGGCGGGATCACGAGGCTCGAACTCGAAGCCGATCTTGCCGTCGGGTTGCACGACGAGGAAGGCCGAGAACGGGCGGCGCGTGCGCGCCGACACGAACTGCAGGAGATCGGTCTTGCGGTCCTTGAGGAGCTTTTGCATCTGCTCGGGCTCGACCGGCCGTTGCAGGATCGTGCGTCCCGAGCGGAAGTCGCACGTCTTGTCCGGACCGACGCTCTTCTCGCACACGTACGAATTGCCGAGCTCGTACACGTTGGACTTGCATTTCGGGCACGGGCCGAGCGGCGTCTTGTCGGTGAAGTCCGGCGCTTCTCCGTCTTCCGTATCTTCCGGATTGCCGAAGTCGAACACGGCTTCGTTGGCGTCGTTGAGCTTGAGCTTGGCCGAGAACGGCCGGCCCATCTTGCTGCGGAAGCCGTCGAGCGGCCCGACCTCGCGCGCCTCGATCAGCGTGTCGGCTTCGTGCGGCTCGATCTGGCGTCCGCCCATGATCTTCCAGAACGCGAAGTCGCACGCAGGGTTCATGCACTGGAATTTCTTGTACTTCTCGTGCACCTCGCCGCCGCACTTGGGACACGGCTTGGTGAGCGTGGCGAAGTCGCCGGGGATCGTGTCGCTCTCGTAATTCTTCGCCTGGCCGACGATGTGCTCGGTCATCTTCACGATCTCGTCCATGAAGACGGGACGCGCGAGCTTGCCGTGCTCCATCTGCGCGAGCTTGAACTCCCACTCCGCGGTGAGCTCCGGCGAGAAGAGCTCCGGTATGCCGAGCCCGTGCAGCAGCGTCATGAGCGAGAACGCCTTCGCCGTGGGCGTGAGCTCCTTGCCTTCGCGATGGATGTAGCGCTCGCTGATGAGGCCCTCGATGATCGACGCGCGCGTGGCCGGCGTGCCGAGGCCCTTCTCGCGCATCGCCTCGCGCAATTCGTCGTCCTCGATCGCCTTGCCCGCGCCTTCCATCGCCGACAGCAGCGTGCCTTCGTTGTAGCGCGGCGGCGGCCGCGTGACGAGCGCGTTCACGTCGACCTTCGCCGTGTCCACCTTCTCGTTCGGCTTGACCGGCGCGAGCGACGCTTCCTCGCCCTGCGCTTCCTTGCCGTACACCGCGAGCCATCCCGGCGTGACCAGCACCTTGCCTTCGGTCTTGAACGGCTCGTCTTCCACGCGCGTGATGCGCGTGGTGACGAGATGCTCGGCCGCCGGATAGAACACGGAGAGGAAGCGACGCACGACGAGGTCGTACAGCTTCGCTTCCGCCTCGTTGAGGTGCTTCGGCGCCACGAGCGTCGGGATGATCGCGAAGTGGTCGGAGATCTTGCTGTTGTCGAAGATCCGCTTGTTCGGCTTGACCCACTTCTGCTTCAGGATCTCGCGCGCGAAGCCGCCGAAGGCGTTCGTTTCGCCGAGCTCCTTCAGCGTCGACTTGACGGTGTCGATGTAATCCTCGGGCAGCGCGCGCGCGTCGGTGCGCGGATACGTGAGCACCTTGTGCTTCTCGTAGAGCGCCTGCGCGAGCGACAGCGTCATGCGCGCAGGGAAGCCGAACCGCCCGTTCGCCTCGCGCTGGAGCGTCGTGAGGTCGTACAGCATCGGCGGGCTTTGCGTCGACGGCTTCGACTCTTCGGTGACGGTGCCGGGCTTGCCCAGGCACTTGTCGGCGATGACGCGCGCGCGCGCTTCGTCCCACAGCCGTTCCGCGCGAGCGTCGGGATCGTCGTCGGACTTCCTGAATTTCTCGTCGAACCAGCGGCCGGGGTACTCGCCGCCCGTCGCCTTGAACGTGCCGACCACTTCCCAGTAGTTGCGCGGCACGAACGCGCGGATCTTCGCCTCGCGCTCGACGAGCACGGCGAGCGTCGGCGTCTGCACGCGCCCGACCGTCGTGAGCTGGAAGCCGCCCGACTTCGAGTTGAAGGCCGTCATCGCGCGCGTGCCGTTGATGCCCACGAGCCAGTCGGCTTCCGAACGGCACACCGCGGCGTCGGCGAGCGGCTGCATCGTCTCGTCGCTGCGCAGTGCCTCGAACCCGTCTCGAATGGCCGCAAGCGTCATCGACTGCAGCCACAGCCGCTTGATCGGCTTGTTCGTCTTCGCGTATTGCGCGATGTAACGGAAGATGAGCTCACCCTCGCGGCCCGCGTCGCAGGCGTTGACGAGGCTCGTCACGTCCTTGCGCTTGATGAGCTTCAGAAGCGTCTTGAGGCGGTTCTCGTTCTTCTCGATGGGCTTCAGCGCGAACTTCGACGGCACCGCGGGCAGGTGCGCGAACGTCCACTTGCCGCGCTTGACCTCTTCCTCCTCCGGCATGCCGATCTCGAGGAGGTGGCCGACCGCCGAGGACAGGACGTACCTGTCGCTCTCGAAGTAGTCGTCGTGGCGGGTGAAGCCGCCGAGCGCGCGCGCGATGTCCGCGGCGACGGAAGGCTTCTCGGCAATGATCAATGACTTGGTCAACGGTAAGGTCGGGCGAAAAGGGACGCAGATACTACATTACGCTATCCATCACGTGCCATTGGCGGCACGTGCCGGGCGCCGGGTGCGCTGCCATCGTCCGCCCGGAAGCGACGCGACGTCGCCTTCGAGCGCAAGGCGCGTCAGCTGCGACGATGACCTCGTCGGCGGCAAGGCCGGTCCGGTCGACCAGCGTGTCCACGTCCACCGGATCGCCGCCCAGCGCATCGAGGACGGCGCCTTCGGACATGGGAGCGCCCGTTTCCGATTGCAACCCCGGCGCCGGCAGGGCGAGACCCATCTCCTCGAGCACGTCCTGCGCCGTCTCCACGAGCTTGGCGCCCTCGCGGATCAGCTTGTGACAGCCTTTCGACAGCGGCGAGTGGATCGAGCCGGGAATGGCGAACACGTCGCGGCCCTGCTCGCCCGCGTAGCGCGCCGTGATGAGCGAGCCCGAGTGCAGCGTGGCCTCGACCACCAACACACCCTGCGACAGTCCGCTGATCAAGCGGTTGCGTTGAGGAAAGTGGAAGTCGCGAGGCGGCGTGCCCGGGGCGAACTCGGACAGCAGCCCGCCGCGCGCGGCGATGCGGTGCGCAAGGTCGCGGTGACGCGCGGGGTACACGCGGTCGAGTCCCGTGCCGACGACCGCGAGCGTGCCCGCACGCGCGTTGAGCGCCCCCTCGTGCGCCGCGCCGTCGATGCCGAGCGCGAGCCCGGACACGATGACGAGTCCCGCATCCGACAGCGCGCTCGCGAACGCGCGCGCGTTGTCCGTGCCCTGCGCGGTGGCGCTGCGGCTGCCGACGATCGCCAGCGATCGCGCGTTGAGGAGGTCCGGATTGCCGACGTAATACAGCACCGGCGGCGAGTGGCCGAGTGCGAGCAGCGCCTGCGGATAGTGCGGGTCGCCCCATGCGACGAGCCGATGGCCCGGCACCTCGAGCCACGCGTGCGTGCGCGCGAGAACCGCCTCGTCGACCTGCGCGGTGACGCGCGAGGCGATCGGATCGGCAACGACGTTGCGAAGCTTCGCGGCGGTCGCGCCGAGCACGTCGGCCGGTCCGCCGAACGCGCGAAGCAGCTCCACGAGCGCCGACTGCGGCAGGTTGCGCAGCGCGAGCGCGGCCCACGCCTTCGTGTCTTCCGGGAGCATGGGTCGACTATGCCGCGCGGCGCATCCGCGCGGCATCCGACGAAGGGACTACGGCGTGCGCGCGTAGTCGCCCGGGGCGCACGGTGTCGGTCGTGTTGAGCAGCACGCCGAACGACACGCGGTCGAACGTGCGGAACACGAACACGAGGCCCGTGCGCTCGTCCGCCGCCTGCACGTATTCGCGCGGCGTGAACGGCGTCGTGGAATCGAGGAAACGCAGGAGGACCGTCTGCTGGCGCGACGGCCGGGGGTCGTCGATCGGCGGCTGCACGCGGTACACCGCGAGGACATGGCCGACCTCCACACCGTCGGCGACGCCGCGGTCGAGCGTGACGATGCCGCCGCGCGCCGCTTCCAGTCCGCCATAGGGCACGCGCAGGACGCGCGCGTCGATCGGCTTGTCCGGCGCGTGCGGAACGTAGTTGACGAGCGTCTCGCGCGGCGCGGGCAGCATGCGGTCGCCGACGAGGATCTCCTCGTTCGCCGACTCGATGCGCACGGTCGCAAGGTCGCCGAACTTCTCCACGCGCGCAGTACCAAGGAACTTGCTCTCGTAGCCCAGGACCTCGGTGCCTTCGAGGTTCACGATGGCGCCCGCGGGCCGGTAGATGTACCAGTAGTCGCCGGCCTTCTGGTCGATGCCCAGCACGTACACGACGTCGCCCGTGCCGCGCACGACGCGCTCGTTGTTGCGTCCTTTCAGGATTTCCGCCGCCTCGTACAGGCCGGACGCTCCCGTCACCAGCGGCCGAGTGAGGTACGGCTCGAGGTCGTTGGGCGGAATGCTCGGTATGGCGGAGGCCTCCAGGGCGCTCACGCGGCTGGTCGGCGACAGGCGGATCGTCTCGCGCTGTGCGACGCTCAAGCGCGGCTGGCCGGCGACGACGTCGAAGCGGATGACGTCGCCCGGGTAGATGAGGTGGGGGTTGCGCACCTCGTTCTTGTTCATCTGCCAGAGCTCGGGCCAGCGCCACGGCTCTTTCAGGTACTTGCCGGAGATGCCCCAGAGCGTGTCGCCCTTCTGCACCTTGTAGGTCTGCGGGGGCTGGTCGACGAGTTGCAGCGTCTGCGCCCCGGCACCGAGCGCGCCAAGCGCCAGCGCAGTGGCGGCGAGCACGCGAATTGCCATGGTAAACTGTTGAAGCATAACGCCTCTTCCCGTCCGGCTTCGCCTGGGCAATCCGTGACCCTGGGTTGCTGTCACGGGGTTGCTATCGTCCTAAAGCGCCGCAAAATAAGGACTTAACACGGATTCTGCATCCGCGACCTTGGATTTTGCAAGCTATGTCTGCCCTAACCATCCTCGAATACCCCGATCCGCGTCTTAGAAAAGTTGCAGCACCGGTCACCGAATTCGACGGGAGCCTCGTGAAGCTCGTCCGCGACATGGCCGAAACCATGTACGCGGCCCCCGGCGTCGGACTTGCGGCTACGCAGGTCGACGTGCACAAGCGTGTCATCGTCATCGACGTGTCCGACGCCAAGGACGACCTCCTCGTCCTCGTCAATCCCGAAATCGTGATGGCCGAGGGCGAGGCCGAGTGCGAGGAAGGCTGCCTGTCCGTCCCGGGGTACTACGACAAGGTCACTCGGGCGGCCCGGATCACGGTTCGGGCCAGGAACGAGCGCGGCGAACCGATCGAGCGGACCGCGGACGGCCTCCTCGCGGTGTGCATCCAGCACGAAATGGACCACCTGCTCGGCAAGGTTTTCGTCGATTACCTTTCGCCGCTGAAGCGCGCCCGCGTATCGGCCAGGCAGAAGAAGAAGCTGCGCCAGGAAGCGCGCGCGCTGTAAGGCGCCGTCCACCGCCTTTCGTGCACACGCTGCGGGTCGGCTTCGCCGGCACTCCTCCCTTCGCGGCGCTCGCGCTGGCGGCCATTCTCGACGACGATTACGCGGTGCCGGTGGTGCTGACGCAGCCCGATCGCCCGAGCGGGCGCGGGCTTTCCGTGCAGGCGTCGGCGGTCAAGACGCTCGCGCAGGAGCGCGGCATCCCCGTGATCCAGCCGCCTACGCTTCGCAGCGAAGAGGCGCGCGGCGCCCTGTTGGCGATCCCGCTCGACGTGCTCGTGGTGGCCGCGTATGGGCTCATCCTGCCGCCCGCCGTCCTGTCGTGGCCCCGTCTTGGATGCATCAACATCCATGCGTCGATCCTGCCCCGCTGGCGCGGCGCCGCCCCGATCCAGCATGCGATCCTCGCCGGCGATGCGATGACCGGCGTGACGATCATGCAGATGGACGCAGGCCTCGACACGGGGCCGATGATCGCGACCGTCGAAACGCCCATCCGTCCGGCCGATACCGCCGGTTCCCTTACCGACCGGCTTGCCGGATTGGGTGCCGCGGCGATCGTCGAGGCGCTGGGCCGGCTCGAAGCGGCGGGGTTGCTGGCCGCCACACCCCAGCCTGCGCAAGGCGCCACCTATGCCGGGAAGATCGACGCGCGCGCAGGCGCTGCTCGACTGGACGTTGCCCGCGGCTGTGCTCGAGCGGAAGGTGCGCGCGTTCGATCCGGCGCCGGGCGCCCGCTTCCTGCTCGACGGCGCGCCGGTCAAGGTGTGGGCCGCCGAAGCGGGATCGTTCGCGGGCGAGCCGGGGACCGTCATGGCAGTCACGCGGGATGCGCTCGAGATCGCGTGCGGCGGCGGAAGCTTGCGGCTGCTGGCCGTCCAGCCCGCCGGCGGCAAGCGCATGCCCGGCGCGGCGTTCGCGCTCGGCCGCCGGCTCGCGGCCGGGGATCGGGTGTAGCGCATGGACCGCGAGCAGGCGGCGGCGGCGCTGGCGGTCAGGCGCGTGCTCGACGGCGCGACGCTGCCTGTCGCGCTGGCCGAAACCCCCGAAGGCGTCGCCCGCGCCTTCGTGCAGGAGCTCGCGTACGGGACGCTGCGGCACTGGGGGCGCCTCGCAGCACTTGCGCAAGCACTGTCGGCGCGGCCGCTCGAAGCGAAACTCACCGCGCTCATTGCGGTGGCGCTCTACCAGCTCGACCACACGCGATCCCCACCGTTTGCCGTCGTGGACCGCGCGGTCGACGCCGCTGCGGTTCTCGTCCGGACACAGGCGAAAAGCGTCGTCAACGCCATGCTGCGGCGGTACTTGCGCGAGCGCGATGCGCTGAACGACAAGGTCGTGCGCGACAGCCCGGTCGCGCGCTGGTCGCATCAACGGTGGTGGATCGGCCGGGTGCAGGCCGATCTTCCTGCGCATTGGGAGTCGATCCTGGTCGCGGGCAACCAGCGCCCACCGCTGACGCTGCGTGTGAATCGACGCGCCGCAACGCGCGAGCAAGCGCTCACTCGTTTGCGCGAGGGCGGCATCGAGGGTTCGCCCGTCGGCGAATGGGGCATCGTCGTGACGGAGCCTCGCCCCGTCGCCGACCTGCCGGGATTTGCCGATGGCTGGCTGTCGGTGCAGGACGCGGGCGCCCAACTGGTGCCCACGCTCCTCGACGTCCGGAACGGCCAGCGGGTGCTCGACGCCTGCGCCGCCCCCGGCGGCAAGGCGGCGCATATCGCCGAGTGCGCCGACGTCGAGCTGACCGCGCTGGATGCCGATCCCGCACGGGTCTCGCGCATCGACGAGAACCTCGTCCGGCTGCGCCTCGACCGGAGCGCCATCCGCGTTGCCGTCGGTGACGCAGCCGTGCCGGCGACATGGTGGGACGGCCGGCCGTTCGACCGTATCCTGGCCGACGTGCCGTGCACCGCATCCGGCACCGTGCGCCGGCATCCGGACAGCAAGTGGCTGCGGCGCAAGACGGACATCGCCTCCTTCGCCGCGCAGCAGAAGCGCCTGCTGCACGGGCTGTGGCCGCTGCTGGCGCCGGGCGGCCGCCTGCTGTACGTCACCTGCTCCGTCTTCGACGCGGAAAACGAGTTGCAAATCAGGCAGTTCATGCAGGACGAGCCCGCGGCGTTGCGCGAAACCATCAGCTTTCCGGCCGATGTTCCCGCCAGCGGCGGACAACTATTGCCTTCAGGGAACGGCGCAAGCCACAATCAGGACGGCTTCTTCTACGCGCTGCTCCGCAAGGGCTGACCGCCTTGATCGCGCAGCGACGGCGGACGCGACCCGATCGCGGACCATTCGCGACCCACTGGCGCCGGCATGCCGTCCATCCTTCTACGCGCCGTCTTCTGCCTCCTGCTCGCCGTTGCCGGCACCGCGCATGCGGATACGGTCGGCGTCCGCTCCGCCGAGCTGAGGGTGGACGAAGGCGAGGTGCTGCTGAACGCGGACTTCGACTTCGCGGTCAACGCGACACTCGAGGAGGCGCTGCAGAAAGGCATCCCGCTCTACTTCCTGCTCGAATTCGAGCTCACCCGCAGTCGCTGGTACTGGCTGGACGAGAAGGTGGCGCAGACGGTGATCACGTCGCGCGTGTCGTACAACGCGCTGACCCAGCAGTACGTCGTGCGCAGCGGCCTCTTCCAGCAGACGTTCAATGCGCTCGACGAAGTGGAGCGCTACATCGGCCGCGTGACGTCGCGCCCGGTGGCGCAGGCCGCGTCGCTCGCCAAGGGGCTTCGCTATGAAGCGGCGATCAGGCTGCGGCTCGACGTGAACCAGCTGCCGAAGCCGTTCCAGGTGAACGCGCTCGCGTCGCGCGAGTGGACGCTCGCTTCGGACTGGTATCGCTGGACGTACATGCTCCCGTGACCACACTCCCCGGCCCCCGCTGGTTGCGCTGGCTTCTCATCGCCTCCGCATCGCTGTCGGCGATCGCGCTGTTCCTGCTCGCCACCGCGACCTCGAACACCGGCCTTTTCGCGCAGGGCTACGACAACCTCCTCATCATGAACGGCGTGCTCGTGACGCTGCTCATGCTCGTCGTCGGGTGGCAGCTGTGGCAGCTCCGCCGCAACCTCCGGGCCGGCATCTTCGGATCGCGGCTTGCCGTCCGGCTCGTGCTGCTGTTCGCGCTCGTGGCAATCCTTCCGGGCGTGCTCGTCTATGCGGTATCGGTGCAATTCATCGGACGCAGCATCGAGAGCTGGTTCGACGTGCGCGTGGACCGCGCGCTCGAAGGCGGCCTCGCGCTCGGGCAGAAGACGCTCGACTATCTGCTGAAGGACCTGGTGAACAAGGCGGGACAGATGGCGGTGTCGATCGCCGAGAACCCGGGCAACCTCGCAGGTGCGCTGTCGCGCGCGTCCGAGCAGATGAACGTGTACGAGGCCGCGGTGTTCTCGCCTTCCGGCGCGGTGCTCGCGGTCGCCGGCATCGGCGGGGCGCGCACGACACCCGAGGCGCCGCCGCTCGCCGCGCTGCGCCTCGCACGATTGCAGCAGGCGTACTCGAAGATCGAGCAGGCGCCCGATGGCGGGCTCGTGCTGCGCGTGGTCGTGCCGGTGAACACCGAGGACGCGCTCAATTCGCTCCGGTTGCTGCAGATCGTCGAGCCCGTCCCGAAATCGCTCGCGCAGGACGCCGAGCGCGTGCAGGCGGGCGTGCGCGACTACCAGGAGATCTCGTTCTCGCGTGCGGCATTGAAGCGCCTGTATGCGCTCACGCTGACGCTCACGCTGCTGCTGGCGCTCACGTCGGCGCTCGGCCTCGCGGTGGTGCTGTCCGAGCGCTTCGCCGCACCGCTCGGTCTTCTCGCCGAAGGAACGCGCGCCGTTGCCGAAGGCGACTTCACGCGGCGGCAGCCGGTCGTCTCGCGCGACGAGCTCGGCGTGCTCACGGAGTCGTTCAACACCATGACCGCGCAGCTCGCGCAGGCGCAGGGACGCGAGCAGGAGAGCCGGCGGGCGATCGAGACGACGCGCGCCTATCTCGAGAGCGTGCTCGGCAACCTGTCCGCGGGCGTGCTCGTGTTCGACGAGGGCCACCGGCTCGGCATGGTCAATCCGAGCGCGGCGGTGATCCTCCAGCAGCCCGTCGCGGACCTCATCGGGATGCCGCTTGCCGACTGGGGCAAGCGCTTGCCGGCGCTCGCACCGATGGCCGAGCTCGTCGCGGAAGGCTTTCGCGCGCGCCAGGACAGGCAATGGCAGCGCGAGGCGCAGCTCACGGTTGGCAACCTGTCGCGCACGCTCCTGATGCGGAGCACGCGCCTGCCGGGCACTACCACTGCCGGGGGCCACGTCGTGGTGTTCGACGACGTGTCGGAGCTCGTTCAGGCGCAGCGTGACGCCGCCTGGGCGGAAGTCGCGCGCCGCCTCGCCCACGAGATCAAGAATCCGCTGACGCCGATCCAGCTGTCGGCGGAGCGGCTCGCGATGAAGCTCGGGACCAAGGTCGAAGGCGCGGACGCCGAGACGCTGCGGCGGGGAACGCAGACGATCGTCTCGCAGGTCGCCGCGATGAAGCACATGGTCGACGACTTCGCGATCTATGCGCGCAGCCCGCGTCCCGGCCAGATGCAGTCGGTCGACCTGGCGGGCCTGTTGCTCGACGTGCTTGCACTGTATGACAACTTGGGCCCCCACGTTGCGCTATCCTTGCCGGACATGCCCCTCCACATCCAGGGCGAGCCCACCCGCCTGCGCCAGGTGTTCCACAATCTCATCAGCAACGCGGTCGATGCCCAGGCCGACGCGCCGCATCCGCGCATCGCCATCGCGCTCCGCGCGGGCGAAGGCGAGGCGACGCTCGCGTTCGAGGACGGCGGCCCCGGTTTTTCCGAGGACGTGCTCACGCGCGCGTTCGAGCCTTACGTCACCACGAAGTCGAAAGGCACCGGGCTCGGGCTTGCGATCGTGAAGAAGATCGTCGACGAGCATGGCGGTCGCATCAGCATCGACAACGTCGAAGGCGGCGGCGCGCGCGTCACGATCGTGTTCCCCTGTCGAGCGGCGGGTGCCAAGCCCGCCGCCGCGGCATGACCTCACACTAGGAAGCAATGGCCGTCGCCAAGGAAGTCCTCATCGTCGACGACGAAGTCGGCATCCGCGAGCTCTTGTCCGAGATCCTGCAGGACGAAGGCTATCGCGTCGCACTCGCCTCGAATGCAGGCGAGGCGCGCGCCTATCGCCAGCGCCAGCAGCCTGCGCTCGTCCTTCTCGACATCTGGATGCCCGACACGGACGGCGTCACGCTGCTGCGCGAGTGGGGCGCGAACGGACAGCTCACGATGCCCGTGGTGATGATGTCGGGCCACGGCACCATCGAGACCGCGGTGGATGCGACCAAGATCGGCGCGTTCGACTTCCTCGAGAAGCCGATCGGCCTTTCGAAGCTGCTGTCCACGATCGCGCGTGCGCTCAAGAGCGCGGCCGTGCAGGAACCGCGCCGCGTGTCACTCGCCGCACTCGGCGCGAGCCCGCCGATCCGCGAGACCGAGCGTGCGCTCGAGCAGATGCTGGCGGCGCGCCGTCCCATCCTCATCCTGGGTGAAGCCGGCACCGGCCACGACCTCGCCGCGCGCGCATTGCAGACGGCGGAAGCGCCGTGGGTCGCGCTCGCGGGCGGCAATCGCCTCACCGCGAACCCGCTCGCGCTCCTCGAGGAAGCGCGCGAAGGCACGCTGTATTGCGCGGAGATCGGCCAATACTCGAAGCTCGAGCAGAAGGGGCTCGCGTTCCTCCTGCCGAAGCTCGACAAGCAGAACGTGACGCTCGTGTGCACGTCGAGCGAGCCGCTCGGCAATCTCGCGGCCGAGGCCAAGTTCGACGCCGCGCTGCTGTCGCAGCTCTCCGCGGGCACGATCATGCTGCCGCCGCTTCGCAAGCGCCGCGAGGACATCCCGCCCTTGATGGAGCGCCTGTGGCGGGACGCGAACAAGGACGATCCCACGTCGCTGCTGTCGGCGCTGCCGCCGGCCGCGCTGACCGCGCTCACCAATGCGTATTGGCCGGGCAACCTCGATCACCTGGCGAGCTTCATCCAGAACCTGGCGCTCGTGCGAGGGGACATCACCGCCGAGCACGTCAAGCGCGTGCTGGGCGAGGCCGCGTCTCCGAATACGCAGCCCGCCCCCGAGATCACCTCGCGCTTCTTCGAGCTCCCGCTGCGCGAGGCGCGCGAGGCTTTCGAGCGCATCTACTTCGAGCAGCTCCTCGGCCGCGAGCAGAGCAACATGAGCAAGGTCGCCGAGCGCGCGGGGCTCGAGCGAACGCATCTGTACCGCAAGCTGAAACAGCTCAACATCCGCTTCTCCCGCCGCGTCGAAGACCCGACGGCGCAATAACGACTCCCACGCAACACCCCACGTCCGTGGCAACGACAACTTGACCCACGCCGCGAAGGACCGCAGGGGCGCGATGGCGCTGGTCGTGGGCGCCATCGGCGTCGTGTACGGCGACATCGGCACGAGCCCGCTGTACATGCTTCGCACGGCGTTCAGCGGGCCCGATGGGCTGGCCGTGAATCCGATCAACGTCTACGGCGTGCTGTCGGTCGTGTTCTGGGCGCTCGTGATCATCGTCACGCTGAAGTACATCACGCTCATCATGCGCGCCGACAACAACGGCGAAGGCGGCATCCTCGCGCTGACCGCGCTCGTGTCGCGCGGGCTCGAGCGGCACGAGAAGCGTCGATGGTGGCTCGTGGGGTTCGGGATCTTCGGCGCGGCGATGTTCTACGGCGACGGCATGATCACGCCAGCCATCTCGGTGCTTTCCGCCGTCGAGGGCCTCGAGATCATCGCGCCGGGTCTCGAGCACTGGGTGGTGCCCGCGACGCTCGTGATCATCGTCGTGCTGTTCGGCGTGCAGAAGCACGGCACGGCGCGGGTCGGCATGTTCTTCGGTCCGGTCATGGTGCTGTACTTCGTGGTCATCGCGGTGCTGGGCGTGATCGAGATCGCCAAGGAGCCGTCGATCCTGCGCGCGCTCAACCCGGCGCATGCCGTGCGTTTCTTCGCGACGTCGCCGGTTGCCGCGTTCATCTCGCTTGGCGCCGTCGTGCTTGCGGTCACCGGCACCGAAGCGCTCTACGCCGACATGGGCCACTTCGGCCGCTCCCCGATCAGCCGCGCGTGGCTTGCCTTCGTGCTGCCGGCGCTGGCGCTGAACTACTACGGACAGGGCGCGCTGCTGCTCGCGGACCCGTCGGCCGTGCGCAACCCGTTCTATCTTCTCGCGCCGTCGTGGGCGCTCATCCCGATGGTCGTGCTGGCGACGTGCGCGACGGTCATCGCCTCGCAGGCGGTAATCTCGGGCACGTTCTCGCTGTCGCGCGCGGCGATCCAGATGGGCTACTGCCCGCGCCTGCACATCGAGCACACGTCCGAGCGCCAGATCGGGCAGATCTACGTCCCGTTCATCAACTGGTCGCTGTTCGCGGCGGTGGTGCTGCTCGTCGTGTCGTTCCGCAAGTCCGACAACCTGGCCGGCGCCTACGGCATCGCGGTGACGCTCGCGATGCTCATCGACTCCATCCTCATCTTCATGGTGATGCGGCGCCTGTGGAAGTGGCCGCTGTGGCTCGCGATCGCGATCGCGACGCCGCTCACCCTCATCGATCTCCTGTTCCTCGCGTCCAACTCGCTCAAGATCGACGACGGCGGCTGGTTCCCGCTCGTCATCGGCGGGGTGGTGTTCACGCTGCTGACCACCTGGAAGCGCGGTCGCGCGCTCCTCATGGACAAGCTTTCCACCGACGCGCTGCCGCTCGACGTGTTCATCCAGAGCATCGAGGTGTCCCCGCCGACGCGCGTCGAGGGAACGGCCGTGTTCATGACGTCGACACTCGACCGCGTGCCGCACGCGCTCCTTCACAACCTGAAGCACAACAAGGTGCTGCACGAGCGGGTCGTCATGCTGACGGTGGTGATGCGCGACATCCCGTACGTCGACGCGGATGCGCGCATTGCGGTCAAGCCGCTCGGCTGCGACTTCTACCAGATGCTCGCGTACTACGGCTTCAAGGAAGACCCCGACGTTCCGGAGATCCTCGAGGAGGCCGGGCGCCGCGGCTTCGTCTTCGATATGATGGAGACGAGCTTCTTCGTGTCCCGCGAGACGCTGATCCCGACCGTCTCGCCGGGCATGGCGATGTGGCGCGAGCGGCTGTTCGTGTCGATGTCGAAGAACGCGGTCAAGGCGTCGGAGTTCTTCCAGATCCCGACCAATCGCGTGGTGGAATTGGGAACGCAGGTCGAGCTCTAGAAAGACAAACGCCGGCGCGAGGCCGGCGTTTGTCATGGAGCAGCGATCGATGGGTCAGGCAAGCGCCGCCATCGACATCTTCATCGTCTTCATCGCCTTGCTCTCGATCTGGCGGATCCGCTCGGCGGACACGCCGTACTCGTTCGCGAGGTCCTGAAGCGTCGCCGCCGAGTCGTCCTCGCGTAGCCAGCGCGACTCGATGATGCGGCGGCTGCGATCGTCGAGCTTCGCCAGCGCGGACTGCAAACCCTTCGTGCGGTTATGCGCCGTCTGCTCGCGCTCCAGGATCTGCGCCGGCTCGTCCTCGTTGTTCGTGAGGTAGGCGATCGGCGAGACGAAGTTGTCCTCGTCGCCCGGCGTCGGGTCGAGCGCCAGGTCGTGGCCGCCCAGACGGGTTTCCATCTCGACCACTTCTTCCGGCTTGACGCCCAGGTCCTTCGCGATGGCCGCAGCTTGCGCCACGGACAGCGCGGCCGAGCTCGTCTTGAGGCTGCGCAGGTTGAAGAACAGCTTGCGCTGCGCCTTCGTAGTCGCGACCTTCACCAGCCGCCAGTTGCGCAGGATGTACTCGTGCATCTCGGCGCGGATCCAGTGCAGCGCGAACGACACGAGGCGCACGCCGCGCTCGGGGTCGAACCGGCGAACGGCCTTCATCAGCCCGACGTTGCCTTCCTGGATGAGGTCCGCTTGCGGCAGGCCGTAGCCCAGGTAGTTGCGCGACACGGCCACGACGAGGCGCAGGTGCGACAGCACCAGCTGGCGTGCGGCATCCACGTCGTCCGTTTCCTTGAGAGCGCGTCCGAGCGCAGTCTCCTGCTCCTGCGTGAGGAGCGGGAACCGGTTCACGGCCTGGATGTAATGATCGAGACTGCCCAGCGACGATGGCGTCGGGAAAGTCAGGGTCGTACTGGTCATCCTCATGTCTCCTGTTTAGGTCTATCTTAGCACTCGCAAACTTAGAGTGCTAAGGGGCCGTTTGGTTCCCGACTAAATCAGTCGGGTTAAGTGCGGCCGAGGACCACGTTCACAAGGAGTCTGACAACGAACTTGGTCGAAAGTCAGGCAAATGCGACGGGCGACGCTCGCGGAGGACGGAGAGCGCCGCGCCGCGACGGATCGCGCATGTGAGCGTTTACTCTCGCTGCTCGTCGGCAGGCAGCAGGGCATCGACGAACTCCCGCGCCACGAACGGTCGCAGGTCGTCGACGCCCTCCCCGACCCCGATGAACTTGAGCGGGATGGGATGTTGCTTTGCTATAGCCGCCACGACGCCGCCCTTGGCGCTCCCGTCGAGCTTGGTGACGATCAGGCCGGTGAGCCCGACCGCCGCATCGAACGCCTTGACCTGGGCGAGGCCGTTCTGCCCGGTGTTCGCATCCAGCACGAGGAGTATCTCGTGCGGCGCGCCCGGCAGCGCCCGTCCCAGCACCCGCTTGACCTTGCGAAGCTCCTCCATGAGATGCGCCTGCGTCGGCAGGCGGCCCGCCGTGTCGGCCAGGACGACGTCGATGCGGCGCGCCCTGGCCGCCTCGACGGCATCGAACATCACGGAGGCGGCATCGCCGCCCGATTGCTGGATGACGGCCACGCCGTTGCGCTCGCCCCAGACGGCAAGCTGCTCGCGCGCCGCGGCCCGGAACGTGTCGCCGGCGGCGAGGAGGACGGTCAAGTCCTGCGCCTGCAGCCACTTCGCGAGCTTGCCGATGGACGTCGTCTTGCCGGCGCCGTTCACGCCGGCGAGCATGATGACAAACGGGCGCGCCGTACCGACCGCGAGCGGCTTCTCGAGCGGCCCGATGAGGTCGGCCATCGCGGCCGCGAGCTCCGTGCGCGGATCCGCCTCGTCTCCTGCCCGGCGCCAGCGCGCCTTGAGGTCGGCGATCAGGTGCTGCGTGGCGTCGACGCCGACGTCGCCGCTCAGGAGCGCGTCCTCGAGCGCCTCGAGCGACTCGTCGTCGAGCTTGCGGCGCGCGAACACGCCGGTGAGCGCATTCGAGAGCTTGGCGCGCGACAAGCCGAGCCCCGCCTTGAGGCGCTCGGTCCACGAGCGCTTCTCGGCCGGCGGTGGCGCGTCGGCGGCTAAGGGCGGCGCGGGGGGCGGAGTCTCGACGGTCGCCGGTTCAGGCTCGGGCGCGACCTCGGGCTTGCGCTTGAAAAAATCGAACAACGTGGGCTCTTTCCAGGGTCCGTTATTCTACCGCCCCGTGCCTGCCTCCCAACCCCACAAGATCCGCATCATCGGCGGCGCGTTCCGCGGCCGGGTGGTGCGCTTCCCGCGCGGCGTCGCCGTGCGCCCGACGGCGGACCGCGTCCGTGAGACGCTCTTCAACTGGCTGGGCCAGGACCTCGAAGGGTGGTCGACGCTCGACCTCTTTGCCGGCAGCGGTGCACTGACGCTCGAGGCGCTGTCGCGCGGTGCGGCGCTGGGCGTGGCGATCGACCGCGATCGCGCACTCACCGCCGCGCTCGAGGCGACGGCCCATGCGTTCGGTGCGACCGGCCTCGAGGCGCACGCCGCCGATGCGCGGGCGTGGCTGTCGCGCGAGACGCGGCGGTTCGATGCGATCTTCCTCGACCCGCCGTTCGCCGACGATCCGTGGGCCTGGCTGCTGCCTGCGTGCGCGGCACGGCTTTCGCCGGCGGGATTCATCTACGCGGAGGCCGCGCGCCGGATCGAGCCGCCGGCAGGCTTGACGGTGCATCGCGCAAGCCGCGCCGGGCAGGTGCATTATCATCTGCTGCGCCTCGCCTCCCCCGCGATCCAGGGCCCATGATCACCGTTGTCTACCCCGGCACGTTCGACCCGCTGACGCGCGGCCACGAGGACCTCGTGCGCCGCGCGGCGCGCGTGTTCGACCGCGTCGTCGTGGGCGTCGCGGACAGCGAGGCCAAGAACCCGTTCTTCCCCGCTGCCGAGCGCATTGCCATGGCGCGCGACGTCCTCGCGCCGTTCGACAACGTCGAGGTGCTGGGCTTCTCGTCGCTCCTGATGGACTTCGTGCGCGCGCAGGGCGCCAAGATCATCCTGCGCGGCCTGCGCGCGGTCTCGGACTTCGAGTACGAGTTCCAGATGGCGGGCATGAACCGGCACCTGTACCCGGATGTCGAAACGCTGTTCCTCACGCCCTCGGAGCAGTTCACGTTCGTGTCCGCGACGATCGTCCGCGAGATCGCCAAGTTCGGCGGCGACGTCTCGCACTTCGTGCATCCGCTCGTCGCGGACCGCATCCGCGCGCGCGTCGCCGGGCGCAAGGGCTGACGCCATGGCGCTGATGATCACCGACGAGTGCATCAACTGCGACGTCTGCGAGCCCGAGTGCCCCAACGAGGCGATCTCGCAGGGCGTCGAGTTCTACGTGATCGATGCGTCGAAGTGCACGGAGTGCGTCGGGCACTTCGACGTTCCGCAGTGCCGCGAGGTCTGTCCCGTGGATTGCATTCCGGCGAACCCGGACGTCGTCGAGACGAAGGACCAGCTCTTCCTCAAGTACCGCGCGCTGATGGCAGCGGCGAACCGGTAAAAAAAAGCGGGCGCCCGCGGCGCCCGCCTCCATCAGAAGTTTTCTGCCTTAGTGCCAGGGAATGCTGAGCGACATGTCGCAGCTCGACTGGCTGCAGTTGTCGTTGCGGATGCTGAAGTAATACGTCTTGCCCGGCTGCAGCGCAGTGCCCGGGCCGCTGCCCACGTTGAACTCGAGCAATGGCGCCGTACCGCTGCTTCCGTCGAGGTACGTCGAGCTGGGCGGGAAATCGCACGCGTTCTCGGACAGCATCAAGGTGCGCGGTGCCGGCGGGCCCTGGTACTCGGCCATGGCGAACTTCTGCGACGACGACGCGTGCGGCGTGCCTGCGGGCACGGTGATCGAGAACACGAACACCTTGCCTTGCGGGAAGCCGCCGTTGGTCGACGTGAGCCAGCGGCCGTTGTTGGGGCCGGCAGCACCCCACGGGACGTCGATGTACGCCGTGTTCGTACCGCAGAAGTTGGCCCCACCCGTGCTCTTGTCCCACGTCACCAGTACCGTGGCCGGCGTGCTGGCACCGATGATGTTGCTCGCCGTCACGCCGTACGTCACCGGACCCACGTTGGCCGAGGTCGTGGTGCACGTGCTGGTCGTGCTGCTGCAGTTCGTCCACGCGTAGCTCGTGGGCGAGTTGTTGCACGACGCGGTCAGCGTGATGTTGGTGTTGGTATACGGGTTGATGGCCCCGCTGCTGCTCGTCACCGTGCAAACCGGCACCGCCGTGGGCAACGGCTGCCAGTCGACGTTGACCGAGGCGGGCGTGCTGTTGCCGGCCGCGTTGGTCGCGACCAGCCCGTACGGCTTGACACCCGCGGTCGCGACCGAGTCCGTGCAGGAGTTGGTCGTCGACGTGCAGCCCGTCCACGTGTAAGTCAGCGGACTGTTGGTGCACGACGCCGTGATGGTGACGCTTGAGTTGACCGACGGCGTCGAATTGCTCGCCGACAGCGTGCAAGCCGGCGGCTGCGGCGTCGTCTGCGTCCAGTTCACGCCGGCATACGCGCGCCCGCCGGTGCCCGCGCCGCTGATGCCCGACACGCCGTACGTCACCGATTGCGCGACATTCCACGAAGCCTGGCAGGTGGGGGAGGACGTGCAATTTCCAACGAGGCCCGCGCCGATCCAGTCGTAGCTCGTCGGGTTGCCCGAGCACGTCGCGGTGAGCGTGATCGTCGAGCCTGTCGACGGCGCGGAATTGCTGGATGAGATGGAGCAGACCGGAACGATCGGACCGCCACCGCCGCCACCGCCACCGCCACCGCCACCGCCGCCGGTGCCGTTACTCGTCCAGGCGATGTCGAAGTAGACCTTCGGACCCGTGCCGGCGCTGTTCTTCGCGTCGACCGCATAGCGCGCAGCACCCGCTGCGGCCTGCGTCACGGCGCAAGTCGGCGACGTCGCGGCGCAGTTCGGGTTGATGTTGCATGCCGGCGGGCTCGTCGGGTCGACGGGGCTGCCGAACGTCGCGCCGCACAGCATCCACTCGTAGGTGGCCGGCGAGTTGTTGCACGACGCGGTGAGCGTCACCGGCGAGCCGACCGTGGACTGGCTGACCGGCGCCGTCAGGGTGCAGATCGGAACCGCGCCGCCGCCGCCGCCCGCGCCGCCGCCGCCCCAGTTGACCGTCAGGGTCACGGGATCCGCAGGCGCCGAAGCATTGGCGGCGTAGAGCGTATAGCTCTGCGAGCCTGCGGTCGTCTTGTTGGCCGTGCAGCTTGCGGTGGTGCTCGTGCAGCCGACCCACATGAAGAGCGTCGGGTTGTTGGTGCAGGTGGCGCTGAGGTTGAGCGCGGTACCGACGGCCGGCGTGCTGCTGTTGGCCGTGACGGTGCAGCTCGGCGCCGCCTCGCTCGCGGTGGGGACGACGTCGCCGCCGGAAGGCGTGCAGAACACGACCGGAAGCGCGGGGCTGCCGTCGCCCTCGGGAATGTAGTTCTTTACGCCCTTCATGAACATGAACACGTTGAGCTGGTCGCTGTAGCGGTGGTTCGCGTCGGGACGGTTGTTGTACAGGCGGTAAGTGGGCGTCGTGTCGGCCCCGCAAACGCCGGTGGCGGGATCGACGACGAAGGCGCGGAACACTTCGTCGGCTTCGAAGGTCCAAACGTTGCCGAACTTGTCCTTGACCTCGTCGCACTCGGATTTCTTCGCCGAGTAGAAGTGCGTGTCGAGCGTCGGGCTGTAGAAGCGGCAGACCGGCGACGTGCCGGCGTAGGAGCTGCCGCCCTTGATGACGGAGAAGCGGTAGCCCGTGCGGGTCCACCCCTTGTGGACCCCGGTGTCGAGGTCGTTGATTTCCTTGGAGTCCGCCGAGATGAAGTAGTGGTCCAGGACCGCGTGGTAGAACTCCACGGCCACGGTCTGTTCGCTGGCGGGGATGACGGCGCTCGCGCTCAGCGAGACCGCGGCGCACAGGGCGCCCAAGAGCAGTTTCAATCGCATGATTTCATCCGGCGTCGCCGCCGGTCCGGAAAAGGGCAAAAAAGGGCAACAGACCGAATTATAGGACACTCACGGACAGAGCGAGGTTCCTGCGACTCCCTGAAAAGTTCACCCGTCGGCCTCTTTTTTCGAAAAATCAGGCCATTGGGTCGCCGCAAAAATTTTTGGTCCTACAGTCGGACACCTACGCTGCCGCCGATCGGCGTCGCGCAAATTCGTCAAAGTGTCTGGCAACGCAGACATTTTTGGGGGAATTGGCCTTACCCATTGGCCGCCACGGGCAGCAGGTCCGGGGCCGCGACGATGGCGTCGATTTCAGCAACTTTGCGCTCGAGCCCGCGCATCTGCGTTCGCACGGCGTCCGCCTGCTGTGTCAGCTCCTCGATGCGTTCCTCGAGCTCGCCGCTCGCCTGGTGGATGCGCTTGATGCTGTCGAGGCGCCGGCGCAGCTGCAGGTGATGCTCGCGCACCTGCGTCTCGAGCGGCGACATCACCGCCTTGAGCCACGCCTCGGCGTCGCGGTTGGCGATCACGTACACGTGCTTCACGCGCGACGCGATCGTCTCGAAGAACCGCTTCATCAGCGCGAACTTCGCCTTGCTCACCATGTTCCACAGCGTGTTGAAGTGCGTGTTGTAGGCACGCTCCAGGCGCTCGACTTCCTTCTGGTACTTGAGCACCGAGAACGGCGGCGGGCTGAACACCTCGAGCCCGTGCTCCTTCGCGAACCGCGCGTACATCGCGCGCATCATGTCGTGGATCTCGTTGGACTGGCGCGCCGCCGCCGCGAAGTCGCCGTGGATGTTGCGGAAGAACTCGTTCATCGCGTTGCGCACGCCGCGCGTGAACGGGCTGTCCTCGATGTGCCGCCGGGTGCGGCCCGCGTTCGCGCGCAGCGCCTCGAGGCCGATGTGGTCGAAGAGGTCGTTGGTCTGCTGCGTGAACACGTTGCGAAGCGCGGTGAAGCGGGCGAGGCCTCGCTCGAACACTTCCTTCTCGGTGCGCACGCGCTCCATCATGTGCCCGACGACGTCCTGGTTCTTGCCGCGCAGGGCCGTGAGCTCCGCCAGCTGTTCCGTCACGCCGCCGAGCCGTGCGTCGAGGATCGCGCGCACGCTGTTGGCGAGCGAGCGCACCTCGCTCTGCGACGCGGCGCCGACGATGTCGCGCTTCGCGGGGATCAGCTGCTGCGACAGCGAAGCCTCGAGCGCCGGCAAACGGGTGCGCGCAAGCAGCGCGTCGTCGCCGTTGACCTTCGCGAGCAGCGCCTTCTGCGCGGACGTCGCGTACACCTGCTGCGTGGGAATGCCGAGCATGTGCGCGGTCGTGCGCACCTGCCGGTCGATCTCGCGCTCGATCTCCGCCTCGGACCGCAGTTCGTCCCACAGGCCGTCGATCTTGTTGAGGATGACGATGCGACCTGCCTTCGTTGCGGGATCGTCGCCCGCGAGGTGCTGGTTCCAGACCTCGAGATCCGTCTTGGTGACGCCCGCATCCGCCGCCAGGATGAACAGCAGCGCGTGCGCGTTCGGCAGCAGGTTGAGGGTGAGCTCGGGCTCGGTGCCGATCGCATTCAATCCCGGGGTGTCGAGGATGACGAGGCCTTGCTGGAGCAGCGGATGCGGGAAGTTGATCACCGCGTGCCGCCAGCGAAGGAATGTCGACGCTGCCCTCGTCGCCGTGCTCGAGCGCTGCGAGGATGTCGTCCTCGCCGTCGCCGTAAAGGCCGTACTTGCGCGCCAGCTCGACGGGCACGCGCTTGACCTGCGACACGCGCGACAGCGCTTCGCCCATCTTGTCCGCCGACGCGAGGTCGAGCGAGAACGTCACCCACTCGTCGGCGTAGTTCTTGTACTCGGAAACGCGTCGCGTCCTTGAGGCGCGTCTCGATCGGGAGCAGCCGGATCGACGGCGGGCGCGACGGGTCGTACAGGAGCTCGGTCGGACACATCGTGGTGCGGCCCGCCGCCGACGGCAGCAGCCGCTGCCCGAAGTCGGCGAAGAAGATCGCGTTGATGAGCTCCGACTTGCCGCGCGAGAATTCGGCGACGAACGCCACGACCAGCTTGTCCTGGTGCAGGCGCTCGAGAAGCTGCTGGACGCGCAGGTCGACCTGTGCGTCCGCCAGATCCTGGTCCTGCATCCAGTCGTGCATGGCGAGCACGCCCGAGGACAGGCGGCGGCGCCAGTCGCTGTACGCCTCGAAACGCGCAGCGAGATCGCGGGACGGGACCATGAGTCTCCTTTTGATCGGCTCCTTGTGAGGAGGGCGCCGATTTACCGGTTCGGCGCTTGGGCGCGCGAACTGTAGCACGCAGGATAAGCACAAGCCGTGCCCTCGGGGACAGGCGGTGCGTCAACGCGTCCAGGAGGCCAGATCACGGATCGACATGGCAAATAGCGGCCATGCGGACTGCCCGCCAGCGTCGCTCGCGTGCCGCCGCGCGTTGGCGCGTCAGCGCTGGCAGGCGGGGCAGTAGTACGACGCGCGGGCGCCGAGGCGGCGCATGCGGATCGTCGTTGCGCAGACCCGGCACGGCGCGCCTTCGCGCCCGTAGACGAAATACCCGAGCTGCACCTAACCGGGCCGTCCACCGGCGTCCACGTAATCGCGCAGCGTGCTGCCGCCGTCGTCGATGGCCGAGGCCAGCACGACACGCACGGCGTCCACGAGACGCGCAATGCGCGGCCTCGAAACCTTGCGGGCGGGCGTCGTCGGACGGATGCCCGCCCGGAACAGCGCCTCGTTCGCGTAGATGTTGCCCACGCCGACGACCACCGAGTTGTCCATCAGCGCGAGCTTGATCGCTGCGGTGCGCGGCCGCAGTGCCTGCCACAGGTAACCCGCATCGAAGGCGGGCTCGAACGGCTCGGGGCCGAGGTGGGCGAGGAGCGGGTGATCGCTCCCGGACCCCGGCACGAGCAGCATCGCGCCGAAACGCCGCGGATCGTGGTAGCGAAGAAGCGTCCCGTCGTCGAGGACCAAGTCCACGTGGTCGTGCGGTTTGCGCGGCGGCGCCTGCCCATACACCCGGAGGCTCCCGGTCATGCCGAAGTGAAACACGAGCGTGTCCTTGCCGAGGCGGAACAGTAAGTACTTGCTGCGCCGTTCCAGCGCGTCGATCGTCCTGCCCTCGACGTATTTCGCGAGGTCCACGGGAACCGGCCATCGCAGGCGCCGGTCGTACACGGTCAGCCGTGCGATGCGTTTTCCGACCGCGTGCGGCGCGATGCCCCGTCGCGTTGTCTCGACCTCCGGCAGTTCCGGCATGTAAATGGACCCCCACGCTCGCAAAGTGCTTGCTCGCTGCCCCCAAGGGGGCGGAATCGCGCCTCGGGGCGGCCCTTCGGCGCGATGGTTGGCGCCGTGGTTTGTTGCAGTGCCGGATATAGCCTAACATCGACCTCGCAACCCGCTTTTTGCGACGCCCACCGCGAGTCCTTCATGACGCTTCCCGCAAGCCTGCCCCGTTCCCTCTCCGCCTTGCTGTGCGCGTCCGCGCTTGCGCTTGCATTGCCGTCCACGGCGCAGTCGCTCGGGCCGGGCATCGTTGCCGCGCCGCAGCAGCCGCCGTCGCGCGAGGACACGAGCGGACTCACCGCCGACATCTTCTACCGCGTCATCCTCGGCGACGTCGCGTTGCAGCGCGGCGAGGCGTCGCTTGCGGCGCGCGCCTACTACGAGGCCGCGCGCGACTCGCGGGACCCGCGCCTTGCACGCCGCGCCGCCGAGGTGGCGTTCGCCGCGCGCATGCGCGGCCTCACGCAGGAGGCCGCGAAGCTGTGGGCCACGCTCGATCCGTCAGCGGAGCGGCCGAAGCAGATGATGGCCGCGCATGGCCGCGTCCGGCGCCGCGCGCGGCGAGGTGGCGGCCATCGACGGCGACGTGAAGTCGAAGCTCGAGAAGGCGATCGCGGAGGCCGCGTTGACCGAGCGCGGCAACGGCGAGATGTTCCTCGAGCTCAACCGCATGCTGCGCGACGCGCTCGACAAGCGGCAGGTGTACGAGCTCGTCCGCGACCTCGCGAAGCCGTATCCGAACAGCGCCGAGGCGCATTTCGCCGTCGCGCTCGCTGCATACAACGGCGGCGCGCCGGAGGGAACCGGGGAAACCGTCGCGCTGACGGAAGCGGATCGCGCGCTTGCGATCAAGCCCGACTGGGAGCGCGCCGCGCTGCTGAAGGCCGACGTGCTCGCGCGCAGGAAGCCGGACGATGCGATCGCTTTCCTCGTGCAATTCACGAAGGCCAATCCCGACGCGCGCAGCGCGGCCGGTGCGCTCGCGCAGCTGTACGTCGAGCGCAAGCGGTATGCCGAGGCGCGCACGTTGTTCCAGCGCCTGTGGGACGGCGACCGCAGCGCGCGCGAGTTCGAGTTCGGCGTCGCCGTCATCTCGATGCAGATGAAGGACTGGGACAAGGCCGAGTCGCTGTTCAACGACCTGAAGCGCGCCAACTACGGCGACAACGGCGCGGTCGAGCTCTACCTCGCGCAGATCGCCGAGGAGCGCGGCAACTACGCCGAGGCCGTCGAGCGCTACAAGGCGGTGCCCGAGAGCGAGCGCGGCTGGCTCGCGAAGCTGCGCGTCGCGGCGATGATGGGCAAGCAGGGCAAGGTCACCGAAGCGCGCAAGTACCTCGGCGATCTTCCGGCCGTGACGATCGAGCAGCGCGTGCAGGTGCGCCAGGCGGAAGCGCAGCTCCTGCGCGACACCGACGACCTCGCGGGCGCGTACGCCGTGCTCGCGCAAGGGCTGAAGGAGCATCCCGACTCGCCCGAGCTCCTGTACGACATCGCGATGGTCGCCGAGAAGCTCGACAAGCTCGACGATGCCGAAGCGCGCCTGCGCCGCGTCGTCGAACTGAAGCCCGACGATGCGCAGTCGCTCAACGCGCTCGGCTACACGCTCGTCGACCGCACGCCGCGCACCGCGGAAGGGCTCGCGCTGATCGAGCGCGCGCACAAGCTGTCGCCGGACGACCCGTTCATCCTCGACAGCATGGGATGGGCGATGTTCAAGCTCGGCCGGTACGCGGAAGCGGAGCGCTACCTGCGCCGGGCAATGGAGGAGCGTCCGGACGCCGAGATCGCGGCGCATCTCGGCGAAGTCCTCTGGGCTGCGGGCGACCGGGACCGCGCACAGGAAGTCTGGCAGTCGCAGCTCAAGGTGACGCCCGACAACGTGCTGCTGCTCGAAACGGTTCGCCGACTCGCGCGCTGAAGCCGGTTTCAAGATGCGCGCCGCGTTCGCCGTCGCGCTTGCCGCGATGCTCGCCGCGTGCGCGAGCGCGCCTCCGGTTGCGTATGTCGATGCGCGTGCCGAGCCCGCGTTCAGCGCGCAGGGGCGGTTGTCGGCGCGCCGCGGGGCCGAAGCGGTCGCCGTCCACTACGACTGGCGGCACAGCACCGCGGACGACGTGTTCGACGTCGCGACGCCGCTCGGCCAGACGGTCGCCCGCATGCGGCGCGACGCGGCCGGCGTTCGCGTCGAGCGGCCGAACGAGGCGCCCGTCGAATATCGCGACTGGACCGCGCTCATGCAGGCGGTGCTCGGTGCCCCCATTCCGGTCGACGGCCTCGCGTACTGGGTGCAGGCGGTTTCCGATCCGCGCAGCGCCGCCGACATCGAGCGCGACGACGCGGGCCGTCCGCTCGTGCTGCGCCAGCAGGGCTGGGAGATCGTGTACGCGTACGGCGACGCGTCGTCGCGTCCTTCGCGTCTCGTCATGCGCTATCCGGGAAGCGACCCGGTCGAAGTGCGCATCGTCGTCGACACGTTCAGCGCGCCATGAGCCCGAAGGGCGCCGAGGCGTAGTGCCGAGTGCACGGCGCGCTGGTCGTTCCCGCGCCGGCGAAGGTCAACCTGTTCCTGCACGTGACGGGCCGTCGCGCCGACGGTTATCACCTCATCGAGTCGCTGTTCGCGCTGATCGACGTCTTCGATTCGATCACGCTCACGCCGCGCGACGACGGCGCCGTCGTTCGCGGCAACGAGGTCGCCGGCGTTCCTGCCGACGATGATCTCGCGGTGCGCGCCGCGCGCGCGTTGCAGAGCGAAGCCGGCGTCACGCGCGGCGTCACGCTCATGCTCGACAAGCGCATTCCGATGGGTGCGGGTCTCGGCGGCGGAAGCTCCGACGCGGCGAGCGTCCTGCTCGCACTCAACCGCATGTGGGAGCTCGACTGGACGCGGGAGCGGCTGTGCGCGCTGGGCCGTGCGCTGGGTGCGGACGTTCCGTTTTTCGTCGCCGGCGGCAATGCGGTTGCGCGCGGCATCGGCGACGAGCTCACTCCGGTCACGCTGCCGACGCGCTGGCTCGTGCTGACGAGGCCGCAGGTTCATGTGAGCACGCGCGACGTTTTCGCGTCGCCGGATTTGACACGCGACACGCCGTCGGCGAAAATAGACGTCTTTTCCGAGGGTTACGGCCGCAACGATCTCGCGGCCGTCACCGCCGCGATGTTCCCGCAGGTTGCCGACGCGCTGCGCGCTCGCAATGCGCGAATGACGGGATCGGGAGCGTGCGTGTTCACGTCGTTCGCGACGCGGCGCGGCGCGGAAGAGGCGATGGCAGCATTGCCATGGTCCGGCGAAACATTCCTCGCACGAACGCTCGCACGGCACCCGCTCGCGAGCTTCGCGCGATAATCACGGTTCCGCTGGGGAGTCGCCAAGTGGTAAGGCACCGGATTTTGATTCCGGCATTCGTAGGTTCGATCCCTACCTCCCCAGCCATTTCGGTCGGCGTTCCGGCAATGACCGAGCGCGACCCGGCGTCGGCCCATACCACCAACCGCCTGTACGACCTCGAAAGGGCCGCGGCCGCGAGGCCGCAGGACCGCTACCTCTGGAAGGCCGCGCTCGACGAGTTGCGCGAGGGCCGCGCCAGCGATGTGGACGTCGGGGCAAGCGCGGCCATTGCCGGCGCCGGGCCCTTGGCAGTCGCTGTCGTCACGCCCTATCACCGCGAGGATCTCGAGGTGTTGCAGCGGTGCCACGAAAGCGTGCTCGCGCAAACCTACCCCTGCCGGCACATCATGGTCGCCGACGGCGCGCCGCGCGACGAGATCGACGCGTGGCAAGTGGATCATGTGCGGATGCCGGCCCCCTGCGCCGACTACGGCGACACGCCGCGCGCCGCGGGCGGCGATCACGCGCACGCCCTGGGCTGCGGGGCCATCGCCTACCTCGACGCCGACAACAGCTTTCGGCCTCGCCATGTCGAGTCCCTGGTGGGCACGCACGCCATCACCGGCGCGTCCGTCGTCTTCAGTGGCCGCACGTGGCATCTCCCGGATGGGCGGATGCTGCCGGTCATCGATCCCGAGGACGGCCGCTCCCACGTCGACACGAGCTGCCTGTTCCTGGCGGGGGATCTCGCGACGCTGGCTGCGGTCTGGATCCTCTATCCGCGGCCGCTGGCGCTGATCGATGACCGCATCGTCATCCGCATCCTGCGCGCGCGGGGGCTGCGCTTTGCCTGCACGGGGGCATTGACGACGCGCTACACCGCGCGCTTCGCATGGATGTATCGCGCGCTCGATCTGCCGGTCCCGGACGGTGCGCGGGCCGATTTCGACGTCACGCCGGCTGCCGCATACCTGCGCACGCTTTCCGCGCGCGATGGCGCGAGCTTGATGCGACACTGGGAACAAGTCGTCACGTTCCTGCGGAACTGATGGAGCACTACTCCGGCGGATAGACTCGCCGCCTTCGACGAGAAAAGGCCGGCCGACCATGGCGTTCGAGCGCATGCGCATCTTCACGGGAAACGCGAACCCGAAGCTCGCCGAGGCGGTCTGCAAGCACCTGAACATCAGTCTCGGGCGCTGCGTCGTCGACCGGTTCTCGGACGGCGAGGTGCTGGTCGAGCTCATGGAGAACGTGCGCGGCCGCGACGTGTTCGTCCTGCAGTCCACCTGCGCGCCGACGAACGACAACCTGATGGAGATCATGGTGATGGTCGATGCGCTGAAGCGCGCGTCGGCCGCGCGCATCACCGCGGCGATCCCCTATTTCGGCTACGCGCGGCAGGACCGGCGCCCGCGTTCGGCGCGCGTCGCCATCACCGCGAAGGTCGTCGCCGACATGCTGTCGACGGTCGGCGTGCAGCGCGTGATGGTGATGGACCTCCACGCCGACCAGATCCAGGGCTTCTTCAACATTCCCGTCGACAACATCTACGCCACGCCGATCCTGCTGGGCGACCTGTGGAAGCGCAACTACGAGAACCTTCTCGTCGTGTCGCCCGACGTCGGCGGCGTCGTGCGCGCACGCGCGATCGCCAAGCGCCTCGACTCCGACCTCGCGATCATCGACAAGCGGCGGCCGAAGGCCAACGTCGCCGAAGTGATGAACATCATCGGCGACGTCGAGGGCCGCGACGTGCGTGATCATGGACGACATGGTCGACACCGCGAACACGCTGTGCAAGGCCGCGTCGGCGCTGAAGGAGCGCGGCGCGCATCAAGGTGGTCGCGTATTGCACGCACCCGGTGCTGTCGGGTGGCGCGGTGCAGCGCATCACCGAGTCGGACCTCGACGAGCTGGTCGTCACGGACACGATTCCGCTGTCGCCCGAAGCGCAGGCACTGCCCGCAAGTGCGCCAGCTCGCGTGCGCGCAGCTCCTCGCGGAGACGATGACGCGCATCAGCAACGAGGAGTCGGTGTCGTCGTTGTTCACCGACTAATTCCAGCGAGCTCTCGCTCGTCGCCATGGCGGCCACCGACGCAACTTCCCTCGCGCCCGCGCCGCTCGTCACGGTGATCGTGCGCAGCATGGACCGGCCGCAGCTCCCGGGTGCGCTCGCGTCGCTGGCAGCGCAGGACCATCCCGCGATCGAGGTCCTCGTCGTCGACGCCACCGGCGGGCGCCACGCCCCGCCCGTGTCGCCGCTCACGACGACGGGACACTCGCATCCGGCTCGTGTCCTCCGGCCAGCGCCTGCCGCGTGCGCAGGCCGCGGACCTCGGCCTGGTCAGCGCCTCCGGCGAGTGGTTCACCTTCCTCGACGACGACGACACCTGCGCGCCGACGCACATCTCGGGGCTGGTGGCGGCGGCCTCGGCGACGCCCGAGGCCCTGGTCGTCTACGGCTGCGCACGGGTCCTGGGCACTGACGGTGCCCTCGAGGAGGTCTATGGACGGCCCTTCAATCGCGCCCTGATGCACTTCGGGCCGCTGCTCCAGTGGCAGGCGTCGCTGATCCGCACGCGGGTGCGCGAGCTCGGATGCCGATTCGATCCCGCTTTCGAGGTTTGCGAGGACCGCGACTTCCTGGCGCAGGTCGCGATGCACGGCGAGTTTGCCTTTGCCTCCCATCTGGCGACCTTCAACTTTCGTCCCGACCTGGGGACGTCCGGCACGGGCACGGGGCCCAACCGCGATCACGCACGTGCCGCGCGATTCGACCGGCTGCTGCGCGCCAAGTGGGCAGGCGCATCCACGTGGCACGCCGAGCGATCCTTCGTGCAATGCCGTCGCGGTGCGCGCGCACTCAATGCGGGCGACCTTGCCCGTGCCCAAGAGGAGTTCGCACACGCGCTCGCGCAGTACCCCGAGGATCCCAACGCCCTGCACGGCCTGGCACGGGTGGCGTTGGCTCGAGGCGACCGGCTGGAGGCCGAGCGATTCGCGCGCCGGGCGATCGCCGTCAATCCGCGGATCGGCGCGTTTCGCGAGACGCTGGCGGCGACGGGCGCCCGCGCGGAGGCGCTTCCCGCGAGCCGCGCGGCGCCCGTATCGCGGATGGCGGCGTGTCCGTGCGGGAGCGGGCGCAAGTTCAAGGTCTGCTGCGGCAGGTTCGATACCCTCTCGCCGCCGGCGGACGACCCGGTCGCGCAGTTGTGCGCGCAGGCGCGAAAGCACCTCGACGCGGGAGACGCTGCGACGGCATTCGACGCGCTGCAGCGCGCGTCGGCGATTCGCTGCGACAGCGTCGTGCTCCGCCTCCTCGAAGCCTGCTCCGAAAGGCTCGTCGAGCACGAGGCGGAAGCATCGCTGTGGTCGATGGTGCGCAGCGTATGCGCAGCCGCCGCGGAAGGCGCGGCGTGTGTACCGGTGCGCAGCGTCGTCGTCGTCGGCGGGAGCGCCCGCGAGGGAGCTGCGCAGAGCGCGATGCAGCGGTTGGGCGTGGCAGGCGAGGATGTTGCACTCAGCGTCGCCGACTCGCTCGAAGGTGCGACGGCACCGATGGATGACGCGACCTGCGTGGTCTTCTGCCACCCCGACGACGTTCCCCTGCACGGCGTGCCGGGTCCGGGACCAGGTCGAGCGCTGCTCCTGGGCGACGACGACGAGGAGGCCGGGGCCGTGCTGCGTGCTCTCGCCCGTGTCGCCGAGGGCTGGCCGCGGGCGCGGCTCGACTATCTCGGCGTGAGCTTGTAGGTAAAGTCGACCAGCGCCCGGGGCGTCGCGGGCGCCGCGGCCACCACCGCAACGGGCAGGGGCCTGCGCGAGGCGATCGTGCTCGTCTCGCGGCGAACGCTGTGACTGATGCCGCAGTACTGCTTGCAGCGGCGCATTTCGCGACGGATGAATTCGCCCCCGTCCCAGAACTTGCGCAGGTCGCCTCGTGCCTTCAGCTGCATGCCCGGGAACCCGGTCGAGAAGCACATCCGCGCGACGCCGTAGTGATCGACCATGATGTTGCGCTCGTAGGTATTGCAGATGTGCTCGTCCGTTCCCTTTCGCGAGCCCCATCCGCGATGGATGTCGGAAGCCTTGGCGAGCGAGCGGAAATACATGCGCACCTGGTCCCGCCACACCGGATTGAGGCCGAGGCCGTACGCCTCGTCGCACTCGCCGATCAGCCGGTGCAATTCGTCGGGGTCGACCTTGTGGTGGCCTGCGAAGAAGCCGTCCTCCGGTCCGCCGTGCCCGAACGAGGGCTGGATGAAGTTGAGCTTCAGCTTGTCGGCGCCGATGTCGTTCAGCACGAAGTCGTAGAAGGAATGGAGCTCGCGGAAATTCTGGTCGAAGATCAGGCCCATCGCGTAGATCCGGGTGTCCGCGCCGAGGCGGTCGCGGGCCTCCAGCAGGAGACGAAGGGCCTTGACGGCCTTGTCGAACGCGCCTTTCACGCCACGCGTCAGGTCGTGCAGCTCCCGGCGATGGCTGTTGAGCGACACCGAGATCTCGTGCGGCCCCTCGAGGATCATCCGCTCGGCGCGCTCCCGCTCGCGCACACGCGTGCCGTTGATGACGGACAGGCAGCGCAGGCCGAGCGTGCGGCTGGTTGCGGCGACGTCGAAGTAGTCCTCGAGGTCCAGCATGCTTTCGCCGCCGCAGATCACAACTTTGCCGCCGGGCCGGAGCTCGGAGAATTCCTGGAGGACGTCGCGCCGCCTTGCAAGAGACAGATAGTGGGGGCGGTCGTCGTCGTCGAGCTGCCAGAAATCGCAGTGCTGGCAGCGCAGGTTGCAACGCTTGTTGATCAGGAGAAAGAGGAAGTCCGGGGGTGGCGTCATGGGGAACGGGGCGCGAGCAACGATCGGTTTTTGCGGAGCGAGGTGTGCGGTGACAAAGAGGACGTTTAAGCGTTATAATTGCACGTTTTCCCGCCCGGCCGTCCCCTGCGGCGTCCGGGCGTTGTCGCCAATCCCCAGCGGACGACCGCCGCGCACATGTGAGCCGCGCGGAAGGCCGCAGACAACCGGAGTCAATCCATGGCAATCGAATTCACCGCATTCCCGCGCGCCACCGAAGGCCGCGGCGCGTCGCGCCGCATGCGCCGCGGGGGCAAGGCACCCGGCATCGTGTACGGCGGCACTACCAAGCCGACCCCGATCGAGCTCGACCACAACGCGCTCTTCCACGCGCTGCGCAACGAAGCGTTCCACGCGTCGATCCTCACCATGAAGCTCGATGGCGCGGCGACCAAGGTGCTCCTGCGCGACGTGCAGATGCATCCGTTCCGCAACGAGATCCTGCACGTCGACTTCCAGCGCGTCGACGAGAACCGCAAGATCCACATGAAGGTGCCGCTGCACTTCGTCAACGGCGAGCTTTCTCCTGCCGTGAAGATGAGCGGTGCGATCGTGAGCCACGTGACCACCGAAGTCGACGTGTCGTGCCTGCCCAAGGACCTGCCCGAGTTCATCGAGGTGGACCTCTCGGAGCTCGGCGTCGGCCATTCCATCCACGTATCGGCGCTCAAGCTGCCGGCGGGTGTGAGCGTCGTCACGCACAAGACCGATCCGGTCGTCGCAACGGCCGTCGTGCCGCGTGCGCAGGTCGAGACGGAAGAGGAGACTGCTGCAAAGGCGGCCGAAGGCGCGGCGGCGGCTGCGGCGGCCGAAACCGCAGCGGCGGCTGGTGCCGAGAAGAAGGACGAGAAGAAGGACGACAAGAAGAAGTAAGCCGCTGCGGCGCTTCCCTTGCACGAGGCCCGCGGTCCGCTGCGGGCCTTTTTCGTTACGGCGACCATGTCCACTCCGATCCGACTCGTCGCGGGCCTCGGCAACCCGGGCCGCGAATACGCGCGCACGCGCCACAACGCGGGCTTCTGGTTCGTCGACGAGCTCGCGCGGAAGCTCACGACATCGCTCGCGATGGAGTCGAAGTTCGCCGGCGAGGTCGCGAAGGCGGGCGAGCTGCGCCTCGTCAAGCCTTCGACGTTCATGAATCTCTCGGGCCGCAGCGTGGCGGCGCTCGCGCGCTTCTATGCGATCGCGCCCGACGAGATCCTCGTCGTGCACGACGAGCTCGACCTGAAACCCGGCGAGGCGAAGATGAAGCTCGGTGGCGGGGTTGCCGGGCACAACGGGTTGAAGGACATCCGCGCGCAGCTCGGCACGCCGGACTTCTGGCGGCTGCGCCTCGGCATCGGCCACCCGCGCGATTCCGAGCTCACCGAGCAGCAGGTGGTCGACTACGTCCTGAAGCCGCCGCGCAGCGAGGAGCAGGGCGCGATCGAATCCGCGATCGCCAGGTCGCTCGATGCGTGGCCGGAGATCGCCACGGGTGACATGGAGCGCGCCATGATGAAACTGCACACGAAAGGCAACAATGGGCCTTAAAGCCGGCATCGTCGGTCTTCCCAACGTCGGCAAGTCGACGTTGTTCAACGCCTTGACCAAGGCGGGCATCGCGGCGGAGAACTATCCGTTCTGCACGATCGAGCCCAACGTCGGCATCGTCGAGGTGCCCGACGCACGACTGGCCGCCCTCGCCGCGATCGCGAAGCCGGAGAAGGTGCTTCCCGCGGTCGTCGAGTTCGTCGACATCGCGGGGCTCGTCGCGGGCGCGTCCAAGGGGGAGGGCCTGGGCAACCAGTTCCTGGCCAACATCCGCGAGACGGACGCCATCGCCCACGTCGTGCGCTGCTTCGAGAACGACAACGTCGTGCACGTCGCGGGCAAGGTGCATCCGATCTCGGACATCGAGACGATCAACACGGAGTTGGCGCTCGCCGACATGGCGACGGTGGAAAAGCAGCTCGCGAAGTATGCGAAGACCGCGCGCTCGGGCGGCGACAAGGAAGCGCAGCGCATCGTCGTCGCGCTCGAGAAGGTGCTGCCGGTGCTGAACGAGGCCAGGCCCGCGCGTTCCGCAAACCTCACGACGGAGGAGCGGCAGACGCTCGCGCCGTTCTTCCTCCTGACGATGAAGCCCACCATGTACGTGGCCAACGTGTCCGACCACGGATTCAAGGACAATCCGTTGCTCGATGCCGTGATCGCGCATGCTACGAACGAAGGCGCGCCGGTCGTTGCCGTGTGCGCGGAGATGGAAGCGCAGATCGCCGACCTCGACGGTGACGACAAGACCGTGTTCCTCGACGATATGGGCATGACCGAGCCGGGACTCGACCGCGTGATCCACGCGGGCTACGCGCTCCTCGGCCTCCTGACGTACTTCACGGCGGGGCCGAAGGAAGTGCGCGCGTGGACCATCCATCGCGGCGACACGGCGCCGCAGGCCGCGGGCGTCATCCACACCGACTTCGAGAAGGGATTCATCCGCGCCGAGGTCATCGCCTTCGATGACTACATCGCGTGCAAGGGTGAGCAGGGTGCCAAGGACAAGGGGAAGATGCGGCTGGAGGGGAAGGAGTACGTGGTGAAGGATGGGGACGTGATGCACTTCAGGTTCAACGTATGAAGACCTGCGCCATCCTCGCCTGCCTCGCGCTTGGCGCATGCGCGACGACCGGCCGGCTCGAGCCGCCGACCGTGCGCATCACCGACATCACGATGGACGCCTTCACCTCCGCGGACGCGAAGTTCACCCTGCAGGTGACGCTTGCCAACCCCAACTTCCGCGAGGTCGCCGTCGACGCGCTTGCGGCCGAGCTTCGCATCGAGAACGTGCCCGTCGGCACCGCGCGCCTTGCAGCGCCCCTGCGATTGCCGGCGCGCGGCGAGGCCACCGCGTCGATCGTCGCGTCCGCCGACCTCATCTCGTCGCTGCGCGCGAGTGCGGAGATCGCGCGCCGGCTCGACCGGGAGAAGTCGGCGTCGCCCGCCGTTCGATACGCCGTGGCCGGCACGGTCGACCTCGAAGGCGGCATCGTCGTGCCGTTCTCGCGGGCGGGGGAGTTCAGGCTGCCGGTCGGGGCCCCATCCCGGTGAAGTTCACGAAGATGCAGGGCGCCGGCAACGACTTCGTCGTGGTCGACGGCGTTCGCCAGGAGGTGTCGCTCGATGCGGCGACCGTCCGCGCGCTCGCCGATCGCCGCTTCGGCATCGGCTGCGACCAGGTGCTGCTGGTCGAGCCCGCGCAAGGCGACGCTGACTTTCGCTACCGCATCTTCAACGCCGACGGCGGCGAGGTCGAGCAATGCGGCAACGGCGCCCGCTGTTTCGTCGTGTTCGTGCGCGATCACGGGCTGACGGGGAAGCGTGAGATCCGCGTCGAGACCGCGAGCGGCGTCATCGTCCCGCGCCTCGCCGACGACGGCACCGTGACGGTGGACATGGGCACGCCCCGCTTCCGGCCGGAGGACGTCCCGTTCGCGGGCGGCACCGGAGCGCGCGAGGAGGCGCTCGACGTCGACGGCGCGCCGGTCGTCGTGTCCGTGCTGTCGATGGGCAACCCGCACGCCGTGCAGCGGGTCGTGGACGTCGAGTCCGCCCCCGTGACGACGCAGGGACCGCGCATCGAGCATCACGCGCGCTTTCCGAACCGTGTCAACGCGGGCTACATGCAGGTCGTCGATCGCGCTACCATTCGCTTGCGCGTGTGGGAGCGCGGTGCCGGCGAGACGCTCTCGTGCGGAACGGGAGCGTGTGCTGCGGCGGTCGCGGCGATGAGACTCGGTCTCGTCGACTCCCACGTACGCGTGATCACGCGGGGCGGCGAGCTTCGCATCGCGTGGCAGGGCGAGGGGTCGCCGGTCATGATGACGGGTCCGGCGGTCACGGTGTACGAGGGAGAATGGCCGCGTTGACCGCGGCCGACGATAAGTGGAAAAAAGCATGGACGCAGCCGCCGTCGCCGAATATCTCAAGGAGAACCCGCGGTTTTTCGAGGACTACGCCGATGTGATCGCGGAGATCTTCGTGCCGCATCCGCATGGCGGGCATGCGATCCCGATCGCGGAGCGCCAGATCGTGACGCTGCGCGAGAAGATCCAGGACCTCGAGGCCAAGTTCAAGGAGCTGGTCGCGTACGGCACCGAGAACGACCAGATCAGCGAGAAGGTGCATCGCTCCACGCTCGCGCTCTTTGCGGCACCCGACCTCGAGACGACGCTCGCGGTGCTGTATCACAGCCTCAAGGAAGACTTCGGCGTGCCGCAGGTTGCCGCGCGGTTATGGGGCAAGGTGCCCGAGCAGTCGTACCTCCACGAGCTCGCGGCCACGTCTTCCGAGATCCGCCAATATGCCGACCAGCTCGGCCAGCCGTACTGCGGACCGGTCGCGGCATTCGAGTCGCGCGAGTGGTTCGAGGACGGCGACGTCCTGCACTCGTTCGCGTTCCTGCCGCTGCGCACCGCGCAGACGTTCGGCGTCCTGGCGCTCGGCAGCCCCGACGGCGACCGCTTTCATCCGGGGATGGGCACGCTCTACCAGACGCGCCTCGCCGAGCTCGCGAGCGTCGCGACGGCGCGCTTCCTCCCCGCGCCCTGACCGCGTGCCGCGAGCCGGCTCGAACGACGCACTGCTCGCAGCATTCGAGACGCATCTCGCGACACGGCCGCGGCACACGCGCGACGCCTACACGCGCGACGTGCGCAAGCTCGCCGACGCGGCGGGCGACGCCTCGCTAACGACCCTTTCTCGCGCGCAGCTCGCGCGTCACCTCGCGCAGTTCCACGCGCGCGGGCTCTCCGGGCGCAGCCTCGCGCGCGTGCTGTCGGCGTGGCGTGCGTTCTACGACTTCGCGATCGAGCGCGATCGCGCGCTCGCCGACAATCCCTGCGCAAGCCTCAAGCCGCCCAAGTCCGCGAAGCGCCTTCCCTCGGCCCTGACACCCGACGAGGCGGTCCGGCTCGTCTCGTTCGACGACGACGATCGCTGGAGCGTGCGCGACCGCGCGCTGCTCGAGCTCGCGTACTCCTCCGGCCTGCGCCTGTCCGAGCTCGCCTCGCTCGACGTGCGCGGCGTGGATCTCGCACAAGGAGAAGTGCGCGTGATGGGCAAGGGGTCGAAGGAGCGCGTCGTCCCGGTGGGCTCGGCGGCGCGCGAGGCGATCGAGCGATGGCTCGCGCAGCGCGCGTCGCTCGTCCCGGCATCCGAAGAGGCGATGTTCGTCGGCGCGACCGGACGGCGCATCTCCGGCCGCACGATCGAGCGCCGTCTCGCGGCATGGGCGGTGAGGCAGGGCCTCGACCGTCACGTGCATCCGCACATGCTGCGCCACTCGTTCGCCTCGCACGTGCTGCAATCGTCCGGCGACCTGCGCGCCGTGCAGGAGATGCTGGGACACGCGTCGATCGCGTCGACGCAGGTGTACACGCACCTCGACTTCCAGGCGCTCGCCAAGGTGTACGACGCCGCACATCCGCGCGCCCGGAAGAAATCCCGCTAGTCGAGCACGCGCAGTCACGCCCGGAAGCCAGGGCAGGTCGGTCGGGCCGATGTCGTGCCCGGCCTGCTTCAAGAGCGTGCTCACCTGGCCGCGATGATGGACGGCGTGCGCGAAGACATGCGTTGCCGCGACCCACGCGGGCAGCGCGCATTGCGCGCCGTCGGACGATCGCCGATACGAAAGCGTTCCTTCGAGCCACGCAGGCGAAAGCTTGCCGGCCCAGTCGAGCATCTTCATGTCGGCCGCCTCCCGCTCGCGTGCGAGGTCCGCGAAGTTCGCGTGCACGTCGGCGCCGTACGCCGGCTCGGTGAACGGCTCGTCGAGGAATCGGCCGAGCCAGGCGCTGTCGGCCCAGAGGATGTGATTCAGCGTTCGATGCAGCGAGCCGAAGAACGCGCCGCGGTCGCGCTTGCGCTCGTCGTCCGGCATCGCGGCGGCAGCTGCGAACATCCGCTCGTTCATCCAGCGATTGTGACGCGCGAGAAGCCGGCAATACTCGACGGAGATCACGCCGTGACGGTTTCGGCGGGAAGCGCCGCCTCGAGCTCCTCGACCTCGATGGCCGCGGCGAGCTGCGCGAGGCGCGCGACGACGCCGTACGCGTAGAAGCGATTCGGCGCGCAACCCGCGGGCTCTGTAAGGTCGGGGATGCACGGCGACTCGAATGCGAGCGGCACGAACTGCGCGCCGGGCGCATTGAGGTTCTCGTCCTTGCCGCGCGACGTGTGCACGCGATAGAAGCCGCCGACGACGAAGCGGTCGATCATGTACACGACCGGCTCGGCGATCGCGTCGTTGATCGACTCGAACGTCGGCACGCCTTCCTGGATGATGACCGACGTGACTTCGAGCCCTTCCTTGACCACCGCCATCTTGTTGCGCTGCTTGCGGTTGAGCTCGCGCACGTCGTCGACGTCGCGCACGGTCATGATGCCCATGCCGTACGTCCCCGCATCCGCCTTCACGATCACGAAGGGCTTTTCCTGGATGCCGTACTGCGCGTACTTCGCCTTGATGCGGTCGAGGAGGTCGGACACGTTGGAGGCGAGGCACTCCTCGCCCGATCGCTCCTGGAAATCGACTTGTCCGCACACGCCGAAGAGCGGATCGACGAGCCACGGGTCGATGCCCACGAGCGCTGCGAACTGGTCCGCCACCGCGGAATACGCGGCGAAGTGGTGCGACTTGCGACGGTTGTACCAGCCGGCGGCGAGCGAGGGCACGACGGGCTGGTCGATCCTCGCGAGCACGGCCGGCGCGACCTGCGGACAGGTCGTTGTTGAGCAGGATCATGCACGGATCGAAGTCGTACAAGCCCACGCGACGGCCGTTGCGCTGGATCGGCTCGAGCGTGAGCGAGGTCCCGTCGCCGAGGTCGAGCTTCGTGACCTGCGTGATCTCCGGGTTGAGCGACCCGATGCGCACGCGCATGCCCGCTTGCCGCAGCACGCCCTCGAGCGTCGCCACGTTGCGCAGGTAGAAGACGTTGCGCGTGTGATTCTCCGGAATCAGCAGCACGCCGCGCGCGTCGGGACACACACGCTCCACGCCGGCCTGGATCGCCTGCACGCACAACGGCAGGAACGACGGATTCAGGTTGTTGAAGCCGCCGGGGAACAGGTTCGTGTCGACGGGCGCGAGCTTGAATCCTGCGTTGCGCAAGTCGACCGAGGCGTAGAACGGAACCTGGTGCTCCTGCCATTGCGTGCGCAGCCACCGCTCGATTTCCGGCATGTGCTGCAGGATGCGCCGCTCGAGGTCGAGGAGGGGTCCTGCCAGCGCGGTGGTGAGATGCGGAACCATGCGCTGATTCTATCCCACCTGATGCGAAGGGCCGCCCGCGGCGGCCCTTCGCATTTGCCTTTTGTATCGCCTAACTGCGATAGGCGCTCTCGCCGTGCGCCGTGATGTCGAGCCCTTCGCGCTCCTGGTCTTCCGGAACCCGCAGGCCGATCGTGAGATCGACGATCTTGTAGCTCACGTAGGCGACGACGGCCGACCACACGACCGTCAGGCCGACCGCCTTCGCTTGCACCAGGACCTGCTCGGCGATCGACGTGAATCCGACGTCGCCCTTCACCCAGTCGGTGACGAACCCGGGACCGCCGAGCGCGGGCGAGACGAACACGCCGGTCAGGAGCGCCCCGAGGATCCCGCCGACCGCGTGCACACCGAAGACGTCGAGCGTGTCGTCGACCTTCAGCATGTGCTTGAGGCCGTTCACACCCCACAGGCACACGAAGCCCGCCAGGATTCCGATTGCGAATGCGCCCGGAATGCCGACGTTGCCCGCCGCGGGTGTGATCGCGACGAGGCCCGCCACTGCACCGGACGCCGCACCGAGCATCGACGGCTTGCCCTTGAAGATCCACTCGCCGAACGTCCACGACAGCACCGCGCACGCCGTCGCGAGGTACGTGTTGAGGAACGCGAGCGACGCCGTGTTGCCCGCTTCGAGCGCGGATCCAGCGTTGAAGCCGAACCAGCCGAACCACAGCAGCGACGCGCCCATCATCGTCAGCGGCAGGTTGCCCGGCGGCATCGCTTCCCTGCCGAAGCCGACGCGGCGGCCCAGCACGTAAGCGCCCACGAGACCCGCGATCCCCGCGTTGATGTGCACGACCGTGCCGCCCGCGAAGTCGAGCGCGCCCCACTGCCAGATGAGGCCCGCCTTCGCGTTCGTCGCGTCCACCACGTTCGCGGCGGTGTACGCATCGGGGCCTGCCCAGAACCACACCATGTGCGCGATCGGGCAATACGAGAACGTGAACCAGAGCACGGAGAAGAGGAGCACCGCGGAAAACTTGATCCGCTCCGCGAACGCGCCGAGGATGAGGCACACCGTGATCGCAGCGAACGTCGCCTGGAACGCGACGAACACGATCTCGGGAATCACCACGCCCTTGCTGAACGTCCCCGCCATCGCGTACTCCCCCTTCGATGCGTCGGGGATTGCGCCCTTCAGGAACAGGCGATCGAAGCCGCCGATGTACGCGTTGCCCTCGGTGAACGCGAGGCTGTAGCCGTAGACGCACCACAGCACCGAGATCAGCGAGAACACGACGAACACCTGCATCAGCACGGACAGCACGTTCTTGCTGCGCACCATCCCGCCGTAGAAGAGCGCGAGTGCCGGCACGCTCATGGCGAGCACGAGCGCCGTGCACACGAGCATCCACGTCACGTCGCCCTTGTTCGGCGTCGGCGCGGGTGCGGCGGTGGCGGCAGGCGCTGCCGCCGCGGCGGGAGCAGCCGCAGCCGGTGCAGCGGCAGCGGGCGCCGGCGCCTTGTCCTGTGCGAACGCGGGCGCCACGAACCCAAGCACGCCGAGCATCGCAACGAGTGCGATCAATTTCTTCATGAAGATTTCCCCTTAGAGCGCGTCCGCGCCGGTCTCGCCGGTGCGAATGCGCACGACCTGCAGCAGGTCGAACACGAATATTTTTCCGTCGCCGATCTTGCCGGTGTTGGCGGCCTTTTCGATCGCTTCGATCACGCGGTCGAGCATGTCGTCCTTGACGGCGGCTTCGATCTTCACTTTCGGAAGGAAGTCGACGACGTACTCGGCGCCGCGATAGAGCTCGGTGTGGCCCTTCTGGCGGCCGAAGCCCTTGACCTCGGTGACGGTGATGCCCTGGACGCCGATCGCCGAGAGGGCCTCGCGGACCTCGTCGAGCTTGAACGGCTTGATGATGGCGGTAACGAGTTTCATGGTATCCCCGCTGGTGCGCGGCGAGCGGAGGGCCGCCGCCGCGCGAAAATAAACGTCAGAACGTCTTCTGGGCCCAGACGACGTACTGCGTGTCGCTGATGTCCTTGCCGAACCGGTTCGTGTAGAGCGCGGCGTCGCCGTCGGTGCCGGTGACGGCGAATCCGACCGTCACGCCCAGCAAGTCCGTGGACACGCCCGCCTTCCAGTCCGTGTACGAGTAGGCGCCGTTGCTCTTGTACGACTGGTAGCCGACGTGGCCGATGAGCGTGACCTTGCCGAAGTAGTCGTTGACCTTGTCGACGAGGTCCCAGTTGAGGTTGCCCTCGACGTAGTACGAGCCGTCGGAGTTGGGGAAGCCGAACGTGTCGCTGACGGCGTAGCTGTACTTCGCCTGCAGCATCTTCCAGTTCAGCGCCGCGTAGAGCTCGGTCGTGTTCGGCTTGGGGCTGTAACCCGACGGGTAGCTGCCGGGATACCAGTAGTAGAGAACGCCCAGGTCGACCACGAAGTCCTGCGGCAGCGAGAGCTTGTAGCCGCCGTAGAAGTCCCATTCCAGCGAGGACGAGACATCGGGGTTGCCGTCGGACAGCCAGGAGATGTTCGACGCCCACGTGCCGACGTAGAAGCCGCTCTTGTGGCCGAGGTCGAAGCCGCCCTGCAGCGCCGGCTTTTCATTGGTTTGCGAAATGCCGCGGAACACGTACTGGCTGTACAGGCCCACGTTGCCGGTGAACGACCAGTCGGGTTCGGGCGCGGGTGCCGCGGCAGCGGGCGGCGGCGTCTGGGCCAATGCGCTTCCCGCGAACGCGGCCGCCAGTGCGGCGGCGGCAAGCGACGAGCGAAGGCTACGCTTCTCGATCATGTGCAATCCTTGGGTTGGAAGAAGGGACGGGTCCGGGCCGTGTTCAGCATTTCGTGTGCCCATGTCGGATAAGCACGACGAATCAATGAACTAGGCCACATTCCATGGCCGATCGGCCGACATGCGACGGGCGTCTGGCACCGTTCCGGTGCGCGCGCCGCACCGATCTCGCGCGATTACGCAAAGGCGACGCGCGAATGCTTAAACTTGCGCTTTTGCGGGGTGACGCATGCTCAAGTTCGACAGCACGATGCTCGACGATCTCGCTGCGCGTATCGGCAAGGCGGTGCAGGCAAGTCCCATGAAGGACATCGAGGCGACGGTCAAATCGGTGTTGACCAGCGGGCTGTCGCGCCTGGACGTGGTGCCGCGCGCGGAGTTCGACATCCAGGCCGCGGTGCTCGCGAAAACGCGCGAGAAGCTGGAGCAGCTCGAAGCGCGCGTCGCGGCGATGGAAGGTCGCGACGCCGCATAAGCTCGACCGTATTCTCCCGCGCTTGCGTTTTTCGTTTCACAACAAGCGAGGGGAAACATGCGAAGCCAGGCGCATCCGAGCGGCGCGACGCACGACGTCTACGAGACTGCGAACTAGATATCGCGTCGCGCAAAGGAAAACGCCGCGCCCCTTTCGGAGCGCGGCGTTTTGCCTTGTACTGCTTGGTGCGTCAGGTCAGTTGTACGCCTCGGCGATGATCTGCCACGTCGTTCCGTCCGACTGGACCATGATCGCGCGCCGCTCAGCGAATCCGGTGTCGAGGACAACCGATCCGCCCGACACGCCGGTGACGGTGCAGGTGTTGCCTGTACCGGTGCGGCGAACTGCGTAAGTGCGTCCGATATTGCCGGCGGCTGCGGCCGGGAGATTGACCGTACGGTTGCCGCCCGTGACGTTGCAGAACATGGTGAAGTTCGTCGCCGAGACGTTGTAAGGGCTGTTGGCGCCGTTTACGACGACCGTCGGAGCGAGCCCGATCGCCGAGCCCGCGGGACCTTGCGGCCCCGTCGCCCCCGTGGAACCTTGCGCGCCGACCGGACCCGTCGCGCCGACCGGACCCTGGATTCCCGGGATGCCCTGCGGACCTTGCGGGCCGGTGGCACCGGTTACACCAGGAGCGCCCGGAGCGCCGGGAGTACCGGGAGCACCGGGAGCACCGGCAGGACCCGTGGCGCCCGTGGCACCCGTCGCACCGGCAGGGCCGATGAGCGCCGTGCCCGAACCCCATGCACCGCTGGCCTTGGGACCGTAGATCGTCGACGTCGCGGTGTTGACGAAGAAGTCGCCGTCCACGCCTTCGGTGGTCGGCGGGACGATGCCGTTCAGCACCGACCTGCCATCCACGCCGGCAGGGCCTTGCGCGCCCGCAGCGCCCGCCGCACCGGGTGCACCGGTCGCACCGGTTGCACCCGTCGGTCCGGCGATGCCCTGCAGCCCTTGCGGACCCGTCGCGCCCTGCGGACCTGCTGCGCCCGTGGCGCCCGTAGCGCCCGTTGCACCGGTTGCTCCGACGGCGCCTGCGGGACCGGGAGGCCCTGCAGGTCCGACGGCGATGGCGCACGCCCACGCCGAGCCGTCCCACCGCATCACCGACCCTGTCGCGCAGCTCTGCGGGAACATGAAGTCGCCGAGGCGGTTCAGGAAGGCGGCCGTCTGCGAACGCGAAACGCTGTCGTTCGGACAGAACATCCGATGACCGCCGTCGATCACGTTGCAGCCGAGCGTGATTCCGCGATCGGCGATCCAGGTGATCACCGGACAGAACGGGTCGGTGTCGGGCACGTCGATGAAGACGAAGCCCGGACCGGGGCAGAACTGCGCCTGCGCGGCCGTCGGCAACGCGCCGAGGCCGAGCAGCAGCATCACTGCCAATAGATATTTACGCATGAAGAGCTCCTGTTGATTCGCGAATGCACACGGCCGGCGCTTAGTTGTACGCCTCGCCGAGGATCCACCACGACGATCCATCGGACTGCACGGTGATCGCGCGACGTGCACCCGAGTTGTCCAGGGCAACCGTTCCGCCCTGCACGCTCGACACGTTGCACTCGTTGTTGCCGCCACCGACACGCCGGATGACGTAGATGCGTCCGACGTTGCCGGCGGCTGCGGTCGGCAGCGTGACCGTACGGTCGGCGCCGGTGACGTCGCAGAACACCGTGTAGTCGGCCGCGGTGACGGAGTACGGGCTGTTCGAAGCGTTGACGAGCACCGTCGGCGACGAGCTGGCCGCCGAGCCGGCAGGACCTTGTGCACCCGTGGCACCGGCAGGACCCGTCGGGCCTTGCGCACCCGTCGCACCCTGCGGTCCAGGAACGCCTTGCAGACCCTGCGCACCGGGGGCGCCGGTGGCACCAGGCGCACCAGGAGCACCAGGAGCACCGGGAGCACCCGGCGTACCGGCAGGACCCGTCGCACCGGTTGCACCCATCGCACCGGCGGGGCCGACGAGCGACGTGCCCGGGCCCCACGCACCCAAGGTCTTCGGACCGTAGAGCATCGACGTCGCAGTGTCGAGGTAGAAGTCACCGTCCGTGCCTTCGGTGGTCGGCACGACCGTGCCGTTCAGCACCGTCTTGCCATCCACGCCGGCGGCGCCTTGCGCGCCGGTGGCGCCCGTTGCACCCGGGGCGCCGGTCGCGCCGGTCGCACCCGTGGCGCCCATCGGCCCCGGGTCACCCTGCGGGCCTTGCGGGCCCGTGGCTCCAGCCGGGCCCGTCGCACCCGCAGCACCCGCGGCGCCGGTGGCACCCGTCGCACCCGCAGGCCCGGCAACGCCCGGAGGCCCGGCAGGACCGACCGCGAGCGAGCACGCCCACGCCGAACCGTCCCATTGCATGACCGATCCGTTCGCGCAGCTCAACGGGAGCACAAAGTCGGCGAGACGGTTCAGGAAAGCAGCCGTCTGCGAGCGCGAAACGCTGTCGTTGGGGCAGAACATGCGGTGGCCGCCGTCGATGACGTTGCAGCCGAGCGTGATTCCGCGATCGGCGATCCACGTGATCACCGGACAGAACGGGTCGGTGTCGGCCACGTCGATGAAGACGAAGCCAGGACCGGGACAGAATTGCGCCTGCGCGGCGGTCGGCAGCGCGCCGAGGCCGAGCAGCAGCATGACTGCTAGCAAATACTTACGCATGAATAACTCCTTGTGGGCAAATGTCGATACGACGCCGCGCCGGAGAAGGCACGAAGGCTCTCGCTCCGTGCGCGAAGCGCATCGGTGACGTAACGAGAAACGCGGCCGCGCATCTAACGCAAGAAGCGCGCCTCACTTTCATCGGCCGTGCGGACGAAGTGGAAAACATCGCGCGGTCGCCTACGATTCGAACCGTACAACTCGCGCTTGCGACGCCAACATTTCCATGGCCACTGCAACCGTTCACAGTCGCGCGCTGGTCGGCGTGCATGCGCCGTGCGTCGCTGTCGAAGTGCACGTCGCAGGAGGGTTGCCGGGCATGCACCTCGTGGGACTGCCCGACACGGAAGTGCGCGAAGCGCGCGATCGCGTTCGCGCCGCGTTGCAGAACGCGCAGTTCGACGTTCCGGCGCGCAAGGTCGTCATCAACCTCGCGCCTGCCGATCTTCCGAAAGAGTCCGGACGCTACGACCTGCCCATCGCGCTCGGCATCCTTGCCGCTACGGGGCAGATTCCGACGCACGACCTCGGGCGCTACGAGTTCGCGGGCGAGCTCGCGTTGACGGGCGAGCTGCGCGCCGTGCGCGGCGCGCTCGCGATGACGCTTTGCGCGCGGCGCGACGGCCGCGTGTTCGTGCTTCCCGAGCAGTCGGCGGGCGAAGCGGCGCTCGTTCGCGACGCCACCGTGTACGGCGCGCGCACGCTGCTCGCGGTGTGCGCGCACCTGACCGCGCGCACGTTGCTGCTGCCCGCGCGAGCCGTGCGCCTGCTGCGGTCGACGGCAACGAGCCCGATCTCGCCGACGTGCGTGGCCAGTCGCTCGCCAAGCGCGCGTTGGAGGTCGCCGCCGCCGGCGGACACTCCGTCCTCTTGCACGGTCCGCCCGGCACCGGCAAGTCGATGCTCGCGCAGCGCCTTCCTGCGCTGTTGCCGCCAATGTGCGAGAGCGAGGCGCTCGAGGTCGCTGCGATCGCATCGATCGCCGGCACGTTCACCATGTCGCGTTGGAGCAAGCGGCCGTTCCGCGCGCCGCATCACACCGCGAGCGGCGTGGCGCTGGTCGGCGGCGGAAGCAATCCGCGCCCGGGCGAGATCTCGCTCGCGCATCACGGCGTGCTGTTTCTCGACGAGCTCCCCGAGTGGGACCGGCGCGTGCTCGAAGTCCTGCGCGAGCCGCTCGAGTCCGGCGTGATCAACATATCGCGTGCCGCACGCCAGAGCTCGTTTCCCGCGCAGTTCCAGCTCGTCGCGGCGATGAATCCATGTCCATGCGGATGGCTCGGCGATCCCAGCGGACGCTGCGCATGCACGCCGGACCAGGTCGCGCGCTACCGCTCGCGCGTATCGGGACCGCTGTTCGACCGCATCGACCTGTCGCTCGACGTGCCGTCGCTGCCGTCCGCCGAGCTCGTTGCGAACGACGCGCACGAAGAGGCGCCGCGAATGTCGGCCACGGTCCGCGAGCGCGTGATCGCTGCGCGGTCGCGGCAGGTGACCCGGCAAGGCAAGCCCAACGCGCGCCTGAGCGCCGCGGAAGTCGTCGCGCATTGCAGGACCGACCGCGATGGCGCGCGGCTGCTCGCGCAGGCGATCGACAAGCTCGCGTTCTCGGCACGCGGATACCACCGCGTGCTCAAGATGGCCCGCACCATCGCAGACCTTGCCGGCGTGGAAGCCATCGCGTCGCGCCACGTCGCAGAGGCGCTCTCGTACCGCGCAAGCTATCGCAAGGCGAGCTGACCGGAGTTGAGGGCAGTCACGGAAAACGCCGGCTACGCGGGCTTTCCGTGACATTCTTTGTAGCGCTTGCCGCTCCCGCACGGGCACGGCGCATTGCGTGACACGGGCGCCACCGGCGGCGCGGCGCCGCTTTCGAGCGACGCGAGGACCTGCGCAGCCTCGCCGCCGGGATGCGCCTCGACGATCCTGCGCAGCACCATCGACGCCTCCTCGGTGCGCTTCAAGTCGACGTAGTTCTTCGCAAGCCGAAGGCACTGGACGGAACCGAGGATGCGCGGCGTCGCCATCGACAGGAACGTCGCGAGTCCCTCGCGGTCGAGGAACATCCAGAAGTTGTAGAGGCCGTGGAAGCCGAACGGCGGCGAGGTCCAGTACGAGGCTTCGAACGCGAAGCGGTCGGCGACCGCCTCCGGCGCAAAGCGAATGCCGTGCTGCTTCTCGAGGTACGGCCGGTGCGTGCGGCAGATCGCCACGTCCTCGACGTCGTCCGGCACGATGTGCGGATCGCGCAGCGCGTCGAGCAGGCGCTTGCTGCGCAGCGAGAAGCCGCCGTTGCCGACGTTGTGACCGTCCGTGTAGAAGATCCACTTCGCACCGACATAGTCGTGGTCGAGGAACTCGTCGCTCCACGCCGCCGCATTGACGACGAAGCCGTCCCATTGCACCAGCAGCGCGAAGTCCGTGTCGACGTGCGCATGCAGCTCCTTCATCACGAACTGCGAGTAGGCGGCGCGCGAATCGATCGTCGGGATGCGCACGCAGTCGATGCCGTCGATGGCGTAATCGCGGTCGGTGATGAACAAGACGCGCGCGAACGCGCACTTGCGCATGCACTGCTCGAGCGCCGCCAGCGCGAGGTCGTGGTTGGCGCAGTCGATGCAGCAGAGGGTGACGCGGGGCAGCGAGAGCATCGCGCGCCCCTCAGGGACGGGGCGCTACGACTTGCGCCCCGTGTACTTCTCGCCCGCGGCGACGTCCGCCTTGAGCCAGTTCTGCGGCGGCGGCAGCGGGCACGTCGTGTATGCGGAGAACGCGCAGGGCGGGTTGTAGGCCTTGTTGAAGTCGACGGTCCACGCCGCGCCGTCCTTCGGCTTCTCGACGACGAGGAAGCGCCCTGGCGGATACGTCGTCGAATTGCTCGTGCCGTCGCGGAAGATGATGAAGAGATCGCCCTCGTCGTCGAGCGCATCGAGCGTCATCTTCTGGCCGTTGACCGTGAACTCGAGCGTGCCCGCGACCTTCTCGTAGCTGATCTCGCCGCGAACGTTGGCGATGGGGATCGTCGCGCCGTCCGCCACCGCCACGAACTTCGCCGGCACCTTGAAGTCGGTCTTCGCCTCGTACCACACACGGCCCGGGAAGCTTTTGCGCTTCGCCGCCTCGCGATCGGCCGCGCGCACCACGATCTTGCCGTCCTCGCGCTTGACGAACTGCAGCGACAGTCGGCCCATCGTGACCCACTCGAGCCGCGTCGCGCCGCTCACGAGGTCGCGCTCGGCGAACTTCTCGCCTTCGAAGTCCTTGGCCACGACCTGCATGGTGTTGCCCTTGGCCAGCGAAAGACGCGCCTTGTCGGCCGTGACCGTCACCGTGCCGAGATACGCGGGTGCGAGACCCTTCGGCAGCACGATCTGGTTGTCGGGCGCGCTGCCGATCTTGTAGGTGCCGGGCGCCAGCTCGTCGCGCGACACGATCGACAGCCATCCCCGCTCGCGGGTGAGGCTCGCATCGGCGCGCGCGCGGAACTTCGCGACGTCGTCGGCGTACGCCGCGTCGGGTGCCGCGGCCGCCAGCGTCGCGTACCCGGCGAGCGCAGTCGCGAAAAAGCCTGTTGCGATGGTTGCGAGGTTCATAGGTCATCCCCAGGAAATTCCGCAAATTGTAATCCTCGTCGTTCCCGTCGCACGGATCCCGCTGCGATAGACTGGTGCGGCATGGCGTCGACCGCGCCCCGTTTCTCGATCGTGATCGCCGCTTACAATTCAGCGCGCTGGATCGTCACGACCGTGCGCTCGGTGCTGGCGCAGACGTATGGAGACTACGAGATCATCGTGGTCGGCGACGGCTGCACCGACGACACCGGCGAGCTGCTGCAGGCGCACTTCGGCAATGCCGTGGACTGGACCAATCTCCCGCAGAACTCGGGAGGGCAGTCGTATCCCAACAACGAAGGCATTCGTCGCGCCCGCGGCAGCCACGTCGCCTATCTCGGGCACGACGACATCTGGGGCCCGACCCACCTGCTGCGAATGGCGGAAGTGGTCGCGGCGAGCGACCCGGACTTCGTCGTGAGCGGCGCCATCTGCCATGGCCCGCCGGGATCGATGTACTACCACACGACCGGCATCTTCGAAGATCCCGCGGCTGCCGCGACGGACTTCTTCCCGCCGTCCTCGTTCGCACACCGCCGCGACGTCGCGCAGCGCATCGGCGGGTGGAAGCATCCGGCGGAGCTGCATGCGCCGGCCGATTGCGACTTCCTGATGCGGGCGGTCGAGGCCGGCTGCACGTTTGCATCCACTCGAACGGTCACCGTGCACAAGTTCGCGGCCGGCCATCGCTACCTGTCCTACCGGTTGCCCTCGAACGACGAGCAGTCGCGCATGCTGGCGCGGCTTGCCGCGCCGGATGGAGAGGAAGCGGTGCTCCGCGAAGTGTCCGACGACATCGCCCGCGGCGCGGACAACCTTCCCTTGCGCTACTACGACTTCAAGGCGTTTGGGGCAGGCGATATCTACCGCGGCCTGCGTCGCACGAAGGGACTCGAGAAGGCGCCGCCGCGGACGGTCGATGCGCTGACGTGGCTGCCGGTCGTTGCGGATCCAGCGGCGCTGGACTGGCACGACGTGGAGACCAACCCTCTACTGGGCACGTTCCGCTGGTCGGGTCCGAATCCCAACCCGCGGTATCTCGTGAACGTGCGTCTGGCGACGCCAGCCACGCTGTGTATTCACGCGCTGGCGGTCGCAAGCCCGGACCTGCTCGACGGGCTGCACGTGGAAGTCGACGAGCGCGAGGTGGACTTCGAGGCGGTACGCGATCCGCGCGGCAGCTACGTGCTGAAGCTGACTGCGCCGGTGGGACCGACCGGGGACGGCCTCGTGATCACGTTGCGCATGCCGCGCTGCGTGCGCATGGCCAACGATGCGCGGCGACGCCGTGTCGGCATTGCGCTGCGCGGCATCGAGCTGCGCCCGATCGCCGAAGATTCACCAGACGTAGGGGATGGTGCGGCGCGCGGCCTCTGAATCCCACGGCAGGTCGAGCGCATCGGGTCCGTCGTGAAGGTACGCGCGATCGGGCATGTTGATGATGGCCGCTTCCGTCGTGCCGATGTTCTTCCACCCGTGATAGAGGTTGGGCGGAACGCACACGAGCGCGGGCGCCCGCTCGCTCACGACGAACTCGTTGAACTGGCCGCGCGTCGGCGAGTCGTTGCGCCCATCGAAGAGCACGATCTTCACGATGCCGGACACGACGAAAAGCCGGTCCGTGCTTCGCTGGTGAAGGCCCCACGCGCGGACGCGTCCTGCCAGCGTGGTGGTCACATGCACTTGCACGATGGGATTGACGATCTCCTGCCAATCGGTGCGGGCGACCTCCGTCAGGTGGCCGTCTTCGTGCGGCACGGCACGCGTGCGCCTCATCACCACGCCGGACAGCAACGCCTGGCGGTGACCGCCGCTGCGATCGACCGCCGAATGCTTGGCGAGGAGATGTTCGGCGCCGGTGACGTCGGGGGCGTCGGGGCGGGGCGGTTCTCGTTCCATGTGCAAGGCGCGTGACTTGTGTGCCTGATCATACCTCGCGCGCGGGCGGGACATCGCGGGAGCCGGATGCCGCCGCGGTAAGATCGGGCAGCATGAACACCGTCACCGACGCCTTCGTCGAGCAGGAGACCGCCGGCGCGCCCCGCCTGCGCGAGATTCCGTACAACTACACGTCGTTCTCCGATCGCGAGATCGTGATCCGGCTCCTGGGCGAGCCGATGTGGGACCTGCTGGCGGAGCTCCGGGGCGAGCGTCGCACCGGCCGCTCCGCGCGGATGCTGTTCGAGGTGCTGGGCGACATCTGGGTGGTCGACCGCAATCCGTACCTGCAGGACGACCTGCTCGAGGACCCGAAGCGGCAGCGCCTGCTCGTCGAGGCGATGCGCCATCGGCTGCGCGAGATCGACAAGCGCCGCGAGAGCGCGGGCGGGGACGCCGATCGCGATAGCAAGGTCACCCGCCTGGTCGAGGCCGCGAATGCAGCGGTCGACCGGTTCGCAGCCTCGTTCGCGATCACGAAAGACTTGCGCAAGCGCACGGTGCGCGTACTCTCCCGCTACACCGACAAGGACAACATCGCGTTCGACGGCCTCGCGCGCGTGTCGCACGTGACCGACGCGACGGACTGGCGCGTCGAGTATCCGCTGGTCGTGCTCTATCCCGACACGGAAGAGGAGTGCCGCGGACTCGTCGAGGGCTGCATCGAGCTCGACCTGACGATCATTCCGCGCGGCGGCGGCACGGGCTACACGGGTGGCGCCATTCCGCTCGATGCGCGCTCCGCTGTCATCAACACGGAGAAGCTCGAGCGCCTGAGCGCCGTCGAGCCCATCGTGCTGCCGGGTCACGCGCAGCCGACGCCGACCATCGACGCGGGTGCGGGTGTGGTCACCCGGCGCGCGATGGAAGCGGCGGAATCGGCGGGACTCGTATTCGCGTGCGACCCGACCTCGGCCGATGCGTCTTGCATCGGGGGCAACGTCGCGATGAACGCCGGCGGCAAGAAGGCCGTGCTCTGGGGAACGGCGCTCGACAACCTCGCGTCGTGGACGATGGTCACGCCGTCGGCGGAATGGCTCGTCGTCACGCGCACGGATCACAATCTCGGGAAGATCCACGACGCCGCCAATGCGAACTTCGACTGCGCGTACTACGGCAAGGACAGGAAGACGCTGCTGCGCCGCGAGACGCTCACCGTGCCGGGCGCCGCATTCCGCAAGGTCGGCCTCGGCAAGGACGTCACCGACAAGTTCTTAGCCGGCGTGCCCGGCGTGCAGAAGGAAGGGTGCGACGGCGTCATCACCAGCGCGCGCTTCATCCTGCACCGGATGCCGCCTGCGATCCGCACCGTGTGCCTCGAGTTCTTCGGGCAGGTGCGCGATTCCACGCCTGCGATCGTCGAGATCAAGGACCATCTCGACGCGCTTCCCAAGACGGGCGCCACGCGGGTGATGCTCGCCGGCCTCGAGCATCTCGACGAGAAGTACGTCAAGGCGGTGGGCTACGCGACCAAAGCAAAGCGGCACGGGCGGCCGAAGATGGTGCTCCTCGCGGACATCGTCGGCGACGACGAGGACGCGGTCGGGAAGGCCGCGTCGGACGTCGTGCGCATCGCGAACCTGCGCGGCGCGGAAGGGTTCGTCGCGGTGTCGGCGGACACGCGCAAGCGGTTCTGGCTCGACCGCGCGCGCACCGCGGCCATCGCGCGCCACACCAACGCGTTCAAGATCAACGAGGACGTGGTGATCCCGCTGCCGCGCCTCGGCGACTACACCGACGGCATCGAGCGCATCAACATCGAGCTCTCGCTCAAGAACAAGATCCGCCTCGCCGACGAGCTCGGCCAGTTCCTCACGAGCCCGCTGTTCGACCACGCATGGCCGCCGGAAAGCGACGTGCGGCCCGCGCAGGAAGTCGTCGACGCGAAGCTCGAGGAGGCGCGCGCGCTGGTGTTCGGCGTGCGAGCGCAATGGCAGGACTACCTGACGCGCATCGACGAGCTGTTCCGTGAGCTGCAGGACCACACCATCGTCGCGTCGTGGAAGCGCGAGCTTTTAGCGCCGCTCGGCGAGATCTTCAGCGGGCTCAGCTTCGCGCCGGTGATGAAGCACCTGAACGACATCCACGCGCGCGTGCTCCGAAGCCGCGTGTTCGTGGCGCTTCACATGCACGCCGGCGACGGCAACGTGCACACGAACATCCCGGTCAACTCCGACGACTACGCGATGCTGCAGGAGGCCAACGCGTCGGTCGCGCGCATCATGAAGCTTGCGCGCAACCTCAACGGCGTCATCTCCGGCGAGCACGGCATCGGCCTCACCAAGCTCGAGTTCCTCACCGACGAGGAGCTCGCACCTTTCTCCGAGTACAAGCGCAGGGTGGACCCGCTCGGCCGGTTCAACCGCGGCAAGCTCGTGCGCGACCCGGCGCGGCCCGCGGACCTGTCGCATGCGTACACGCCGAGCTTCTCGCTCATCGGGAGCGAGAGCCTGATCCTCGAGCAGAGCCTCATCGGCGACGTCGCCGACTCGATCAAGGACTGCCTGCGCTGCGGCAAGTGCAAGCCGGTGTGCGCGACGCACGTGCCGCGCGCGAACCTCCTCTACTCGCCGCGCAACAAGATCCTCGCGACCTCGCTCCTGATCGAGGCGTTCCTGTACGAGGAGCAGACCCGGCGCGGCATCAGCCTCAAGCATTTCAACGCGTTCGGCGACGTGGCCGACCACTGCACCGTGTGCCACAAGTGCGCGAACCCGTGCCCGGTGGACATCGACTTCGGCGACGTGTCGATCGCCATGCGCAACCTGCTGCGCAAGCTCGGCACGCGCAACTTCAACCCGGGCACGGCGGCGTCGATGTTCTTCCTGAACGCGACGAACCCCGCGACGATCAAGGCCACCAAGAAGGCGATGATCGACTGGGGCTACAAGCTCCAGCGCACGGCGTACCGGGTCGCCAAGGCGACGGGCGTGGCGCGCAGGCAGACGAGCCGGCCGCCGCCGACCGCGGGCAAGCGGGCGGTGATTCCGCAGGTGATCCATTTCATCAACAAGCCGATGCCGGGTGGATTGCCCAAGCGCACGTCGCGCGCGCTGCTCGACATCGAGGACGCGGAGATCGTGCCGGTCATCCGCAACCCCGCAAGACCCGCGGACGAAGGCGATGCCGTCTTCTACTTCCCCGGCTGCGGATCGGAGCGGCTCTTCTCGCAGGTGGGCCTCGCGACGCAGGCCATGCTGTTCCACGTCGGTGCGCAGACCGTGCTGCCGCCCGGCTACCTGTGCTGCGGATACCCGCAGACCTCGGCGGGCAACCACGACGAGGGCCAGCGCATCACGACCGCGAACCGCGTGCTCTTCCACCGCGTTGCGAACACGCTCAACTACCTCGACATCAAGACGGTGATCGTGTCCTGCGGCACGTGCATGGACCAGCTCACCAAGTACGAGTTCGGGAAGATCTTTCCCGGCTGCCGCCTGCTCGACATCCACGAATACCTGATGGAGAAGGGCGTGGCGCTCCAGGGTGTGGAAGGCGTGCGCTACATGTACCACGATCCCTGCCACACGCCGATGAAGCAGTACGCGCCGCTGGCCGTCGTGAGCAAGCTCATGGGCACGAAGGTTCCGCTCAATGACCGCTGCTGCGGCGAGTCCGGCACGCTCGCGATGACCCGGCCGGACATCTCGACACAGGTGCGCTTCCGCAAGGAAGAGGAGATGAGGAAGGGCGCGGGCAAGCTGCGCGAGGACGGCTACACGGGGGACGTCAAGGTGCTCACGTCGTGTCCGTCCTGCCTGCAGGGCCTGTCCCGCTTCGCGGACGACGCCGACACGAAGGCCGATTACATCGTGGTGGAGATCGCCCGCCGTATCCTGGGCGAGCGGTGGATGCCGGACTACGTCGCGAAGGCGAACGCCGGCGGCATCGAGCGCGTCCTGCTGTAAAACTTCTGATGGAGGAGTCGTTTGGACGGCAAGCGCTGCGCGCGCCGGTCCACGCCTCGGGTGTTATTTCGGCAACGCGATATGCACGGTAATGCCGGCCACCTCCGGCTGCGGCCCGTAGCGCACGATCAGCGGCGCGCCGAGCACCAGCGCGACGTAGAGCATGGCGACGGCGAGGGCGGCCAGGGTTCCGCGGGTCGAAGCTTGCTCATCGGTGCATCCTCGAAGGAGAAAATGCCCGCGACGGCGTTGACATGTTCGGGAACGCGCCTTTCGATCTCAAGCGCCGTCGCGGGTGGAGGTAACTGGTCGTTGTGAAAACTGCGGTGGGATGCGTTTGCCATCACCGCAATGTAGGTCCGGCCCGGCCTGCGCGCCCTACGAACTTTCCGCGGCGCGCGTGCGGAATATTCGCCTTCCCGTCGGTCGGCGGGCGCCTTCCGTCCGTCCGGGCCCGGCCGCCCGCGCCATGTGCCATGCCCTTTGTGCTATAAGCGGCGATCACGGACTTCACCGTGCGTGACGCACCGGATGCAGGACACCGCCACACAAGCCAGGAAGCCGTCGAAGACCGTCCTCGCCGCGGACGTGGTGCCTTCGCTCGCGTTCGCCGATGCCGATGGCGCCAAGCGATGGGCGAAGTCGTTGCTGATCACCGGCGTCACGCCGCTCTACGAAGCGGTGCGCGGCCAGTTGCGCGCGCTGTCGGCCGCCGACTTCGCGCCACGCGAGCGCGCGACCATCGCAGAAGTCATGCGCGAGCAGGTGGCGCATCTTCATACCGAGCTTGCCCGCCGTTATGCGGGTAAACCGCAGCCTGCCGCGGAACGCGAGGCCGATGCCGCCGAGCAGGCGATATCGCTGTGGCAGGGCCTGTGGGAGCAGTACTCGGCGTGCCTGAAGCCGCTCCTGGAAGGCGACGTCGACCTCCAGGGCGTCAAGGCGAAGCTCCTGCAGCGCGGCTTGTACGTCGGCAAGCAGCTCGTCATCGTGTACGGCCTCGCGCGCCGCGCCCCGCCGCCTACGCTTTGGCAGGAGCTGCACGCGTACTACCGGCTGGCCGAGATCCTCGACTGCGCGGTCACCGCGGTGTCCGACGACCTGCAGCCGCACGCGGTGGGCGTTTCGTGCTACTCGACCTACTGTCACGCGGTGCTGCTCGGGCTGGCGGACCCCTGTGCGCTGTCGGTGCGCCAGATCGAGCTCGCCGACCGCTGGCTCGGCCAGTGGGCGCGCAAGATCTTCCCGTACGCGCAGCAGCGCGAGACGGAAGGCCCCGTGATCCTCATGGATCTCGATTCCGGCGTGGGCGGCTGGCTCGCCAAGGCCGCGCCCGCGCATCCGCCGACCTCGATGCGCTTCGGCTATCCCGGCAAGCTCGCGACGTCGGTTCGCGGACGCATCAAGCGCCTGGCCGCCGGCGCGACTCCCGCGGAGCTGCAGCTCGGGCACGACACGTCGGTCGAAGGGTCGGCGGCGGTGCTCGCGCATCTCGACGCCCACTGGTACCAGCTTCTGGAGGGCGACCAGGACGCCGCGCACGAATCGATCCAGATCACGGCCGGCGGCGTCCAGGCCGCCTACTTCCGCGTCGGCGGCCGGACGTTCGACCGCCAGGATCCGCTCGGCCGCCTCACGTTCCAGGGCGCGCAGCATCTGCAGACCCTCGGCGCGCTCACCGACTACGACCGCTACAAGGAAGACGCCGAGCGCAACTGGCCGTGGGAGCAATGGCAGGGCGAGTACGGGTGGACGGGCGCGAGGCTTCTGCGCCGCGATCCCACCCAGTACCGCTGGTTCCTCGACCAGCTCGTGGTCGTGCGCGACGACGAGCGCACGCGCCTCGGGTACGTCAATCGAGTCGCGGTCGCGCCGCCCAACGAGCTTGCGATGTCGCTGTCGCTGTGGCCCGGCCAGCCGCGCTCGATCCCGATTCGCCCGACGTCGATCGCGTTCGCGGAAGAGCTGCCCGTGCCGGCGCTGCTGCTCGGCGCAACGGAGCAGGAGCCGGCCTCGCTGGTCGTGCCGCCGCGAACGTTCAACGCGGGCCGCATGATGCGCTCGATGGATAACGGCCCCGAGCGCAAGTTCCGCCTGACCAAGCTCTTGCAGCGCGGCGGCGACTTCGAGCGGGTCGCGTTCGAGGAGTCGTAGCGAGGGCGATCGATTGCGCGCGCCTAGAATGGCGCATGGCCAATCGACTCGCGGCGGCCACCAGCCCTTACCTGCAGCAGCACGCGGGCAATCCCGTCGACTGGTACCCGTGGGGCGAGGAGGCCCTCGCCACGGCGCGCGCGGAAAACAAGCCGATCCTCCTGTCGATCGGCTACTCCGCGTGTCACTGGTGCCACGTGATGGCGCACGAGTCGTTCGAGGACCCCGCCGTCGCCCGCGTGATGAACGATGCGTTCGTCAACGTGAAGGTCGACCGCGAGGAGCGTCCCGACCTCGACCAGGTCTACCAGACCGCGCATGCGCTCCTCACCCGGCGGTCCGGGGGATGGCCGCTCACGATGTTCCTCACGCCCGACGGGGCGCCCTTCTTCGCCGGCACGTATTTCCCGAAGGAGGGGCGCTACGGCTTGCCGGGGTTCGTCGAGATACTTCCCAGGGTGGCGACGGCGTTTCGCGAGCACGGCAGCGAGTTGGCCGAGCAGGGCCGCCGGCTCGCCGAGGCGTTGTCCACGCTCGAGCCTGCGGGCGGCGGCTCGGCCCCGCTCGACGCCGCGCGCGCTGCTTTGCGGGACGAACTCCTGCGCACGTTCGATCGCGTGCACGGCGGTTTCGGCGCCGCGCCCAAGTTCCCGCATCCGTTCGAGCTCGATTTCTGCCTTCGCGCATTCGCGCGCGAGGGCCACGAGGACGCGCTGCGCGTCGTGCGATTGACGCTCGATCGCATGGCCGACGGCGGCATCCACGATCAGCTCGGCGGGGGCTTCTGCCGCTACTCGGTCGACGCCGAATGGACGATCCCGCACTTCGAGAAGATGCTCTACGACAACGGGCCGCTCCTCGCGCTGTATGCGGACCTCGCGCGCGTCACCGGCGACCGCCGCCTAATGGCGGTCGCGCGCGACATCGTCGGGTGGCTCGTGCGCGAGATGCGCGCGGACGACGGCGCGTTCTACTCGAGCCTCGACGCCGACAGCGAGGGCGAGGAAGGGCGCTTCTATGTGTGGACGCGCGAGGAAGCGCGCGCCGCCGTGACGGACGAGGAATGGGTCGTCGCCGAGATGTATTACGGCTTCGACCAGCCGCCGAATTTCGAGGGCCGCGCGTGGAACCCGCGCGTGAGCGCAAGCCTCGACGTCGTTGCCGATCGACTCGGGATCTCCACGCCGGACGCGAGCACGCGGCTTGCCGGCGCGCGCGCGGGCCTGTTCCAGGCGCGCGAGGCGCGCGTGCATCCGGGTCGCGACGACAAGATCCTGACGTCGTGGAACGCTCTGGCGATCGCGGCGCTCGCGCGCGCCGCGCACGCGCTCGACATGCCGCGATGGATCGATCTCGCGTGCAACGCCGCCGATGCGCTGCGCGCAAGCGCGTGGCGCAACGGGCGGCTCCTCGCAACGCGTCGCGGCGATCGCGCCGAGCTCAATGCGTACCTCGACGATCACGCCTTCCTGCTCTGCGCGCTGATCGAGCTCCTGCAGGTGCGCTTCCGCCGCCAGGATTACGACTGGGCGTGCGAGATCGCCGACGCACTGCTCGCACGATACGAAGACCGCGCGCACGGCGGCTTCTTCTTCACGAGTCACGATCACGAGAAGCTCTTCCACCGCACCAAGCCGGGCCACGACAACGCCACACCGTCGGGCAACGGCATGGCCGCGCGCGCGCTCGCAATACTCGGCCATGTCGCCTCCGAGCCGCGGTACATCGAAGCCGCGCAACGCACGGTCGATCTCTTCGCGAGCGACGTCGCGCGCGCGCCCATCGGTTACGCAACGCTTCTCGAAGCCGCTGCCTTGCTCGAGTCGCCGCCGGTGCTGGTCGTCCTCACCGGTGACCGCGAGACCTGTGCCGGATGGCATCGGCATCTCGCCGCGACGTACCGGCCCGGGACCTGGACATTCGACATGTCCGGCGTGCGCGACGTGCCCGCGCCGCTCGTGAAGGGTGCCGCGCCGGCGTCGGGGGCTGCCGCGTACGTCTGTCGTGGCGCCACGTGCCTGCCACCGCTGTCGGCGCTCGACGATGTCGTGGCCGCGATCGCGTAGCCCTCCGGTAGAATCACCTTTTTGCCTGCAACGGAGTGACGATGAAGCTCGCAACACTGACGCTCGCCGCCGCCGCGCTCGTGGCCGCCCCGGCGTACGCCGCCCTCGACAACGCGCAAGCCGAGGCGATGATGAAGAAGGACGGCTGCGCGGCATGCCATGCCATCGACAAGAAGATCGTCGGACCCGCTTACGTCGACGTCGCCGCCAAGTACAAGGGCGACAAGAATGCGCAGGCCGCGCTCGAGAAGAAGGTCAAGGACGGCGGTTCCGGCGTCTGGGGCCCGATCCCGATGCCGCCCAACGCGCAAGTACCGGCGAACGACATCAAGGAGCTCGTGACGTGGGTGCTCGCGCTCAAGAAATAGGCGGGCAAGCGCGGTACAATCGCGCTGTCCGTGCAGGAGAGAGCGGCGTGTTCGTCGCGCCGCCGCCGAAGGCGTAATTCCCAAGACCGCTCAGGCAACCGGGACTGCACGCGTCGCAGGAACCAATCTGGAGAGCGGCCCCGCGTAGCAGGCGTGGCCCACCGAAGGGGCACCGGCCGTCAATCGCCACGCGACGGTCCAATCTCTCAGGTCAAAGGACAGACGGGGCGAAGTGCAGCGATGCGCTTCGCCCTTTTCACTTTGACGGAGGTCGCGTGTCTTCGAACAGGACTCCCCTCAACGCCGCGCATCGCGCTGCCGGCGCGCGCATGGTGGACTTCGGCGGCTGGGACATGCCGGTCGCCTACGGCTCGCAGATCGACGAGCACAACGCGGTGCGGCGCGACGCCGGCATGTTCGACGTTTCGCACATGCGCGCCCTCGATCTCGCGGGCGGCGGCGCGCGCGACTTCCTGCGATACGCGCTCGCCAACAACGTCGACAAGCTCAAGGATCCGGGCAAGGCGCTCTACTCGTGCATGTTGCGCGAGGACGGCGGTGTCCTCGACGATCTCATCGTCTACTTCCTGCGCGAGGACTTCTTCCGCATCGTCGTCAACGCGTCGACCACGGACAAGGACGTCGCGTGGCTGCGTGCGTTGCTCGCGAGCCACGCGCCGGCGCTCACGCTCACGCCGCGCGACGACCTTGCGATGATCGCCGTGCAAGGCCCGGGCGCGCGCGCCAAGTTCTGGCAGGCGGTGCCGGGGAGCGAGGCCGCGACCGCAGGCTTGAAGCCGTTCCAGGGCACGCAGGCCGGCGAGCTCTTCGTCGCGCGCACCGGCTACACGGGAGAGGACGGCTTCGAGATCCTGATGCCCGCCGAGCGCGCGCCGTCGCTGTGGGATGCGCTCGCCGCGGCCGGCGTCAAGCCGTGCGGGCTCGGCGCACGCGACACGCTGCGCCTGGAAGCCGGCATGAACCTCTACGGCCAGGACATGGACGAGAGCGTGACGCCGCTCGTCTCCGGCCTCGCGTGGACCGTCGACCTTGCGAGCGCACGCGACTTCGTGGGCAAGGCCGCGCTCGTCGCGCATCCGCCGCAGTCGCAGCTCGTGGGATTGGTGCTGCTCGAAGGAGGCGGCGTCCTGCGTGCGCATCAGGCGGTGCAGACGCCGCACGGCGGCGGCGAGACCACGAGCGGCACGTTCAGTCCTACCCTTGGCAAGTCGATCGCGCTTGCGCGCGTGCCCGCGGCCGTGGCGCCCGGCGACATGGTCGAAGTGTCGGTGCGCGGCAAGCCGCTCGCGGCCAAGGTCGTGAAGCCGCCGTTCGTGCGCAACGGCAAGATCCTCGTCCAATGACCTTCATCCAGCGGAGACAATGAACCGTGAACGTTCCCAAGGACCTCAAGTACGCCGACAGCCACGAGTGGATGCGCGCCGAGGAGGACGGCACCGTGACCATCGGCATCACCGACCACGCGCAGGAAGCGCTCGGCGACCTCGTCTTCATCGAGCTTCCCGCGATCGGCCGCACGCTTGCGGCGGGTGAAGCGTGCGCGGTCGTCGAGTCGGTGAAGGCGGCGAGCGACGTCTATGCGCCGCTGGCGGGCGAAGTGGTCGCGGCAAACACCGCCGTCACCACGGCGCCCGAGTCGCTCAACGCCGATGCCTATACCGCGTGGCTCTTCCGCATCAAGCCGGCCGATCCCGATGCGCTTGCCTCGATGCTCGACGCCGCCGCCTACGAGAAACTCATCGCATGACGAAGTTGATCGACCTCGAGGACGCAGGCGCGTTCGCCACGCGCCACATCGGCACCGCGCCCGACGACCAGGCCGCGATGCTCGCGGAGCTCGGCTACGCGTCGCGCGGCGCGTTGATCGATGCGATCGTGCCGCCCTCGATCCGCGAAACCGCCCCTATCCCGCTGCCCGGGCCGATGACGGAAGCCGCGGCGCTCGCGAAGCTGCGCACGATCGCCTCCACCAACCGCGTCGCGAAATCGTTCATCGGGCAGGGGTACTACGGGACGAGCACGCCGGGTGTCATCCTTCGCAACATCCTCGAGAACCCGGCGTGGTACACCGCGTACACGCCGTACCAGCCGGAGATCTCGCAAGGCCGTCTCGAGGCGCTCGTCAATTTCCAGACGATGGTGTGCGACCTGACCGGCATGGACATCGCCAACGCGTCGATGCTCGACGAGGGTACGGCCGCCGCGGAGGCGATGACGCTCGCGCTGCGCATGGGCAAGTCGGGGAGCCGCCGGTTCTTCGTCGCCGACGACGTGTTCGCGCAGACGCAGGCGGTGGTGCGAACGCGTGCGCAGCCGCTGGGCATCGAGGTCGTGGTGGGTCCCGCGGACAAGGCCGCGAGCGAGGACGTGTTCGCGGTGCTGCTGCAGTACCCCGGCGCGAACGGCGACGTGCGCGACTACCGCGCGCTTGCGTCACAACTGCACGCGCGCGGCGCGTTCGTGATCGCCGCGGCCGACATCCTCGCCCTCACGCTCTTCGCTTCCCCGGGAGAATGGGGTGCCGACGCCGTGGTCGGTTCTTCGCAGCGCTTCGGCGTGCCGATGGGCTACGGCGGCCCGCATGCGGGCTTTCTCGCCACGCGCGATGCATTCAAGCGCTCGCTGCCCGGGCGGCTCGTCGGCGTGACCGTCGACGCGCACGGCGACCCCGCGTACAGGCTCGCGCTGCAGACGCGCGAGCAGCACATCCGTCGCGAGAAGGCGACGTCGAACATCTGCACCGCGCAGGTGCTGCTCGCGGTCATCGCCAGCATGTACGCGGTCTACCACGGACCGGAAGGGCTGACGCGCATCGCGCGCCGCGTGCACCGCCTCACCGCGGTTCTGCGCGAGGGCCTCGTGCGCCTCGGCTTCGACGTGCCGACCGTTGCGCATTTCGACACGATCGTCGTTGCCAGCGGCCCGCGCACCGCCGAGATCGTGGCGCGCAGCCTGGCGATCAACATGAACTTCCGTCTTGCGAGCGAGGACATGCTCGGCCTCTCGCTCGACGAGACGACGACGCGGGAGGACGTCGAGGCGATCTGGCGCACGTTCGCGGGGTCGCCGCCGTCGTTCACGGTCGACGACGTCGACGCGGGGATCGGCGACGCGAGCGCGCCTCCGGTTCGCGCCACGCCGTTTCTCACGCACCCGGTCTTCCATCGCCATCGCTCGGAAACGGAGATGCTGCGCTACCTGCGGCGGCTCGCCGATCGCGACCTCGCCCTCGATCGCGCGATGATCCCGCTCGGCTCGTGCACGATGAAGCTCAATGCCACGTCGGAAATGATTCCCGTCACGTGGCCCGAGTTCGGTGCGCTGCATCCGTTCGCGCCCGACGGCCAGACCGCAGGCTACCGGGCGATGATCCAGGAGCTCGAGGCCATGCTGTGCGCGGTCACCGGCTACGACGCCGTGTCGCTGCAACCGAACGCGGGATCGCAGGGCGAGTACGCCGGCCTCCTGATGATCGACGCATATCACCGAAGCCGCGGCGACGGCCACCGCAACGTGTGCCTCATCCCGCAATCGGCGCACGGCACCAATCCTGCATCCGCGCAAATGGCGGGGATGCAGGTCGTCGTGGTCGCATGCGACGACAACGGCAACGTCGACATCCCGGACCTCGAGGCGAAGGCCGCCCAGCACGCGCGCAACCTGGCCGCCATCATGGTGACGTACCCGTCGACGCACGGCGTGTTCGAGACCGGCATCCGCCGCATCTGCGAGATCGTGCACGCGCACGGCGGCCAGGTGTACGTCGACGGCGCGAACCTCAACGCGCTGGTCGGCCTCGCCGCGCCGGGTCACTTCGGCGCGGACGTGTCGCACCTCAACCTCCACAAGACGTTCTGCATCCCGCACGGCGGCGGCGGACCCGGCGTCGGCCCCGTCGCGTGCAAGTCGCATCTCGCGCCGTTCCGGCCCGGCGGCGAGCGCGGCATCGGCGCCATCTCGTCGGCACCGCACGGCAGCGCCTCGATCCTGCCGATCTCGTGGATGTACGTCGCGATGATGGGCGGCGACGGCCTGCGCGCGGCCACGGAGAGCGCGATCCTCGCGGCGAACTACATCGCGAAGCGCCTGGCGCCGCACTATCCCGGTGCTGTACTCCGGCCCCGGCGGCCTCGTCGCGCACGAGTGCATCCTCGATCTTCGACCGCTGAAGGCGACGTCGGGCATCGAAGCGGAGGACGTCGCGAAGCGGCTCATCGACTACGGCTTTCACGCGCCCACGATGAGCTTTCCCGTCCCCGGCACGCTGATGGTCGAGCCCACCGAGTCGGAGTCGAAGTACGAGCTCGATCGTTTCATCGACGCGATGATCGCGATCCGGGGCGAGATCCGCGCGATCGAGGAGGGCGACCTCGACCGCGCGGACAATCCCCTGAAGCGCGCGCCGCACACCGCCGCCTCGGTGGCCGACGACGCTTGGGCGCACAAGTACTCGCGCAGCCTCGCCGCGTATCCGCCCGGCGTGAACAGGCAATCGAAGTACTGGCCGCCGGTGGCGCGCGTCGACAACGTGTACGGTGACCGCAACCTCTTCTGCAGCTGCATCCCGGTCACCGACATCGAAACGCAAGTGGCCTGATCCACGTGCGCGTCCTCGTCCTCGGTGCGGGTGTCGTCGGCGTCACCGCCGCGTGGTACCTGCGCCAGGACGGGCACGACGTCACCGTCGTGGACCGTCACGCGGGTGCCGCGCTCGAGACGTCGTTCGCCAACGGCGGGCAGATCTCCGCGTCGTACGCCGAGCCGTGGGCCAATCCCGAGGCGCCCGCGAAGATCGTCAAGTGGCTCGGCCAGGAAGACGCGCCGCTCCTCTTCCGCTTGCGCCTCGATCCTGCGCAATGGCGCTGGGGCCTCGCGTTCCTGCTCGAGTGCCTGCCGTCGCGCACGCGCCGCAACACCATCCAGTGCCTGCGCCTTGCGATGTACTCGCGCGACTGCCTGCGCGCGCTGCGTGCGCAGACGGGCATCGCGTACGACCATCTCGAGCGCGGCATCCTCTCGTTCTATACGGACGGCGCGGAATTCGCGCACGGCGTCCGCGCCGCCGAGCTGATGCGCGAGTTCGGCTGCGACCGCGACGTGAAGACGGTGGAGGAGTGCGTGGCGATCGAGCCTGCGCTTGCGTCCTGCCAGGACAAGCTCGCGGGCGGCATCTTCACCGCGAGCGACGAATCCGGCGACGCCCAGCGCTTCACGCAGGAGCTCGCGCGCATGGCGGCGGCGCAGGGCGTGCAGTTCCGCTGGAACGTGCAGGTCGAGCGCATCGTGGCGGACGGCGATGCGATCGACGAGCGTGCGCTGCGTCAACGAGGAGCATCGCAAGGAGATCATGCACGCCGACGCTTACGTCGTGGCGATGGGCAGCTACAGCCCGTTCCTGCTTCGCCCGCTCGGCGTGCCGTGCCTCATCTATCCTGCGAAGGGCTACTCGGCCACGATCGCGATCGACGGTCATCGCGGCGCACCCACGGTGTCGCTCACCGATCTTGCCTACAAGATCGTGTTCACGCGCCTCGGCGATCGCCTGCGCGTGGCGGGCACGGCGGAGCTCTCCGGCTACGGGAAGGAGCTGAACCTCGTGCGCTGCGAGGCGCTCGTCAACCGGACGTTCGACCTCTTTCCCGATGCGGGTGAGCGCGAGAGCGCGCAGTTCTGGACCGGCTTGCGCCCGGCGACGCCGTCCAACGTCCCGCTGGTCGGCGGCACGCGCTACCGCAACCTGTTCCTCGACACCGGCCACGGCACGCTGGGATGGACCATGGCCTGCGGGTCGGGGCGCGCGCTCGCCGACGTGATCGCGCGACGCAAGCCTGGCGTGGATTTTGCATTTACGCCGGGCTCATGACGTTCGATTCCCTCAATCGCTGGAGCGCCTTCGGCCTGCACCTCGCGATCAGCGCGCTGATCGCAGCGACCGTCGTCGGCCTCGTGCTGTGGCTGTGGTATCCGGCGCCGTACTTCGCGGCGATGGGCGGCGATACGCTGTTGCGCCTGCTGATCGGCGTCGACGTGACGGTCGGTCCGCTCATCACGCTCATCGTCTTCAAGCCCGGCAAGCCGCGGCTTGCGCAGGATCTCGCGATCGTCGCGGCGCTGCAGGTGGCGGCGCTCGCCTACGGCACCTACGTCATGTTCGACGCGCGTCCGGTCTACAACGTGTTCGTCAAGGATCGCTTCGAAACGGTCGCGGCCAACAGCATCGACGAGACTTCGCAGGACAAGGCGGCCGAAGCATTCCGGTCGATGCCCCTGACCGGCCCGCGCATCGTCGCGGCCAACCTGCCGAAGGACCGCAGCGAAGCCGCGACCATCATGATGGCCTCGGTGACCGGTGGTCCGGACGTGCCCAACCTGCCGCACCTGTACACGCCTTACGGCGAGGCGGCCGCGCAGGTCGCGAAGGCGTCGCGGCCGCTCGTGTCGCTGTCGCAGAAGGGTCTCGAGTCGGCGGAGGCGGTCAACACGTTCGTCGCCGCCAATGGCAACGGGGCGCGTTCGTTGGGGTACGTCCCCGTCAAGGCGCGCAACCGCGACTTCACCGTGGTAGTCGATCGCAAGACCGGCGAGATCGTCGGCTACCTGGCCGTCAATCCCTGGTAGCTATAATGGTGCGCTTTCCTGCGCATCATTCATGCTCGGCTTCCTCCGCAACGCTCTCATCGCCGTCGCGCTCCTGACCGCATCGGCCGCGACTGCACAGTCGCAGGCGCCGCGCCCGCCATCCCTGCGCCCAGCGCGGCCGCGGCGGGGTGGCTCGTCACCGACGTGACGAGCGGCCAGACGCTCGCGGCGCAGAATGCCGACGAGCGCCGCGATCCCGCGTCGCTCACCAAGCTCATGACGGCGTACGTGGTGTTCGGCGCGCTGCGGTCGAAGACGATCGTGCCGTCGCAGATGGCGCCGGTTTCGGAGCGCGCCTGGAAGGCCGAAGGCTCGCGCATGTTCATCGAGCCGCGCCGCGCCGTTTCGGTGGACGAGCTCCTGCGCGGGATGATCGTGCAGTCGGGCAACGACGCGTCGATCGCGCTGGCCGAGCTCGTCGGCGGGACCGAGGAAGCCTTCGTCCAGAAGATGAACGCCGAAGCCGCGCAGGCTCGGCATGACCAACTCGCGGTTCGTCAACGTCACGGGCCTCTCGCAACCCGCAGCACTACTCGACCGCCGCCGACCTCGCCAAGGTCGCGGCCGCGCTCATCCGCGACTATCCCGAGTACTACCCGCTCTATTCGCAGAAGGAATTCCGCTACAACAACATCACGCAGCCCAACCGCAACCGTCTCCTGTGGTCGGACCCGCACGTCGACGGCATGAAGACCGGCCATACCGACGCCGCGGGCTGGTGCCTCGTCGCCACGGCGCAGCGCGGCGACCGGCGGGTGCTCGCGGTCGTGCTCGGCGCGAGCTCGGATGCCGCGCGCGCCTCCGAGGCCCAGAAGCTCCTCAACTGGGGGTTCCAGGCGTTCGACACCGTGCAGCTCTACCAGTCGGGCAAGCAGGTCACGACGCTGCGCGTGTGGAAGGGCACGCTGCCGGAAGTGCCGGCGGGATTTCTCGCGGACCGCTACCTCACCCTGCCCAAGGGCAAGGCGGACAAGCTCGCCGTCACCATGCAGGCGGAGGAGCCGCTCGTGGCGCCGATCGCCCGGGCCCAGCGCGTCGGCCTCGTCAAGATCTCGCTCGAAGGCAAGCCGGTCGCCGAGTTTCCGATGATCGCGCTCGAGGACGTGCCGCTCGCGAGCCTGCTCGGGCGCACCTGGGATAGCATCCGGCTATGGTTCAAGAAATAGGCAGCGGCATGGACAACGACCCCCTCGTCTATCTCAACGGCAAGTACCTGCCCGTGTCGCAGGCGCACGTCTCCGTGCTCGATCGCGGTTTCATCTACGGCGACGGCGTGTACGAGCTGGTGCCCATCTACGGGCGCGAGCCGTTCCGCCTGCCGCATCATCTCGCGCGGCTGCAGCGCAGCCTCGACGGCATCCGGCTCGCCAACCCTCACACGAACGCGCAGTGGGAATCGATCATCCGCGAGCTCGTTGCGCGCCAGCCGTTCGACGACCAGGGCGTGTATTTCCAGGTGACTCGCGGCGCGGCCAAGCGTGACCACTCGTTCCCCAAGGGCGTGCCGCCGACGGTGTTCATGATGAGCAACCCCCTGCCGCTGCCGTCGCGCGAGCAGGTGGACAACGGCGTCGCGGTCGTGACCGCCGACGACAACCGCTGGCATCGCTGCGACCTCAAGACGATCTCGCTCCTCGGCAACGTGCTGATGCGCCAGCTCGCGACCGACGAGGGCGCCGCGGAGACGGTGATGTTCCGCGACGGCTTCCTCACGGAGGCCTCGGCGTCGAACGTGCTCGTCGTGATCGGCGGAACGATCGTGGTGCCGCCCAAGGACAACCACATCCTGCCCGGCATCACCTACGACGCGACGATGGAGTTCGCGCGCGAGGCGGGGATCCCGATCGAGGTTCGCGCCGTGTCGAAGGCCGAGGCGCTGGCCGCCGACGAGATGTGGCTGTCGTCGTCGACCAAGGAAGTGCTGGCCATCACGACGGTGGACGGCAAGCCGTTCGGCAATGGTAAGCCGGGTCCGGTGTTCCGTAGAATGTGGTCGGTATTCCAGACGATGAAGCCGAAGGTCCGCCAAACCGCCTGACAGAGCCTTCCTATGCCCGCGCTCCAGCGCATCATTGCCGACCGCTACGGCGGCCGTGACCTGCCGATCACCCTCGTGCTGCCCGACGGCGCGCGCGTCGCGTTGTCGCAGAGCCCGGCAGTGGAAGTGTGCGCACGAACGTTCAGGGGCCTGCGGGCGCTCACGAAGCCGGCGCTCGGCTCGCTGGCACGTGCGTACGTGCAGGGCGACATCGATTTCACGGGCAGCGCGCGCAAGGTCCTGGGCATCGCCGAAGCCATGGTCGGCGCGGTCGATCACGGCCGCGAGCGGCTCAGCGAGCGCGTTAAGACATTCCTCCACCAGCGACGGCCCAATCGCGCCAACGTCGCGCATCACTACGACGTCAGCAACGCGTTCTACCGGATGTGGCTCGACAAGCGCATGGTGTACTCCTGCGCGTACTTCAAGGACGAGGCGCAGTCGCTCGACGACGCGCAGGTCGCGAAGCTCGACCACATCTGCCGCAAGCTTCGCCTCCAAAGCGGCGAAAGCTTCCTCGACATCGGATGCGGCTGGGGCGGGCTCGTCTTCCACGCGGCCGAGAACTACGGCGTGCGCGCGCACGGCATCACGCTGTCGCAGAACCAGTACGAGCACGTCTCGCGCGAGATCGTTGCGCGCCGCCTCACGGGCCACGTCAAGGTCGAGCTCCGCGACTACCTCGACCTGCCGGACGCGGCGGTGTACGACAAGGTCGCGAGCGTCGGCATGTTCGAGCACGTGGGCGTCGCCCGCTTCCCGAAATATTTCCGCAAGATCCACAGCGTGCTGAAGCCCGGCGGCATGGTGCTGAACCACGGGATCACCCACACGCAGTTCGCGGGCATCGGCCTCGGCAGCGGCATCGGCGAGTTCGTCGAGGACTACGTCTTTCCCGGCGGCCAGCTCACGCACGTGTCGAGGGTCATCGAGGGCATGGGCCGCGAAGGCCTCGAGTGCGTCGATGCCGAAGCGCTGCGCGAGCACTACGCCAAGACCCTGTGGCACTGGGTCGATCGCCTGGAATCGCACGCCGACGAGGCGCGCAAGGAAGTCGGCGAGGAGCGCTTCCGCGTGTGGCGGATCTACATGGCGGGGTCGGCGCACGCGTTCGACCGCGGCTGGCTCTCGCTCTGGCAATTGCTCGCGGGCAAGCCGCACGAGGACGGCCGCCTGCCGCATCCTTTGACGCGCGAATACATGTATCGCCCCTAGCGGCGCATGCCGTTGCAATCGCCGCCGCCTGCCCGCATATTGTCCCGATGACCACGAAGCCCGAAGCCGCCCTCGACGCTCTCCACACGGAAGAACGGGAGTCCGCGCTCACCTTTCCGACGGCGTTCCCCATCAAGATCATGGGCCGGACGCAGGACGGATTCGCGCAGGCGATGACCGAAGTCGTGCGCAAGCACGCGCCGGACTTCGATCCCGCGACGCTCGAGATGCGCGCGTCCAAGGAAGGCAACTGGCTGTCGGTCACCGCAACGGTCAATGCGACCTCGCGGGAGCAGCTCGACAACCTGTATCGCGAGCTCGTCGCGCACCCGATGGTGAAGATGGTCCTGTAAGCGGGACGATCGCATGATCGTCCGCGCGCTCGGCGTCACCGGTTACGAGGCGACGTGGCGCGCGATGCAGCGCTTCACCGACGTGCGCGACGCGCACACCGAAGACGAGCTCTGGCTCACCGAGCATGCGCCGGTCTACACGCTGGGCCTCGCCGGCCGTCGCGAGCACGTGCTGCGCGACAACGGCATCGCCGTCGTCAACGTCGACCGCGGCGGCCAGGTGACCTATCACGGCCCCGGGCAGCTCGTCGCGTACACGCTCGTCGACCTCCGCCGCGCGCGCCTGTCCGTCCGCGAGATGGTCCGGAAGCTCGAAAGCGCGGTGATAGAATGGCTTTCGACGCACGGCATCGACGCATACGGAAAGGTCGATGCACCCGGTGTGTACGTCGCGCGCGGTGGCAAGGAAGCCAAGATCGCCGCGCTCGGACTTCGCGTGCGCAGGCATTCCACCTACCACGGGCTTGCGGTCAACATCGCGATGAATCTCGACCCCTTCGCCGACATCGATCCCTGCGGCTATCCCGGCCTTGCCGTGACGCAGCTCGCCGACTTTGGCGTGACGCGCACCGTTGCGCAGGCGGGCGAGGAGATCGTGCCGTTCCTCCAGGCGAAATTCGAATGACCGGCCCCGTCGACAACGCCGCCGGCGTCAAGCACAAGGGCGACGCCAAGACCGCGCGCATTCCCATCAAGATCGTCGCCGCGGAGACGCTGAAGAAGCCCGACTGGATCCGCGTGCGCGCCGGCGGCTCGCCGCGGTTCTACGAGATCAAGCGCATCCTGCGCGAGCACAACCTCCACACGGTGTGCGAGGAGGCGTCGTGCCCGAACATCGGCGAGTGCTTCGGCAAGGGCACGGCGACGTTCATGATCATGGGCGACATCTGCACGCGGCGCTGCCCGTTCTGCGACGTCGGGCACGGAAGGCCGCTGGCGCTCGACGCCGACGAGCCCGTCAATCTCGCGAAGACGATTGCGGCGCTGTCGCTCAAGTACGTCGTCATCACGAGCGTGGACCGCGACGACCTGCGCGACGGCGGCGCCGCGCACTTCGTCGACTGCATTCGCGCGGTGCGCGAGCATTCGCCGCAAACGCAGATCGAAGTGCTGGTGCCCGATTTTCGCGGACGCCTCGAGCGGGCGCTCGAGATCCTGGTGGCCGCGCCGCCCGACGTGATGAACCACAATCTCGAATCGGTGCCGCGCCTGTACAAGCAGGTGCGTCCCGGGCTCCGATTATCTGCATTCGCTGCGGCTGCTGCGCGAGTTCAAGGCGCACGTGCCCGGCGTGCCGACCAAGTCGGGGTTGATGGTGGGTCTCGGCGAGACGGACGACGAGATTCGCGACGTCATGCGCGACATGCGCGCGCACGACATCGACATGATCACGATCGGCCAGTACCTGCAGCCGTCGAAGAATCACCTGCCGGTTTTGCGATACGTGCATCCCGACGCGTTCGCAGCGTTCGAAGCGGACGCCTACGCGATGGGCTTCCGGCATGCGGCGATCGGCGCGCTGGTGCGCTCGTCGTATCACGCCGACAAGCAGGCGGAAGAAGTCCTGCTGCGCTGATTTGTACACTGCAACGAGGCGTTGCGGCGACCCCGACCTACACTTGGCGCGGGCCTACCGGCCCAACACCATACCGTGCGGGCCTACCAGCCCGCGAACGAACCCGCTGTTCAACGACATGCTCGACTGGTGGGTGCCGCCGAACTCGGCGATCAATCACTTCGGCTGGTCGGGCGTCAACGTGCCGAAGACGGGGACCACGATCCGCGTGGTCAGCATCTCGGCGCAGGACAACTTCATGCAGGTGCACGTGAACAAGTAGCGCATCGACGCAACTTGCGCGGGCCGGGAGCGATCCCGGCCCTTCTTTTTGTTTGGCGTCAGCCGCGCGGCGGCGGCGCGCCCTTCGGCCAGAGCAGCCACATGCGTCCGTCCTGGCGCATCCGCCCGGCCTCGCGGCCCGCCTGCGTGCCGAATCCCCAGAAGAAGTCCGCGCGCACCGGTCCGCGAATCGCACCTCCGGTGTCCTGCGCCAGCGTGAGGCGCTGCAGCGGCGCGTTCGACGACGGCTTCGTCGTCGCGAGGTACACCGGTGCCCCGAGCGGCACGTACCGCGCATCCACGGCGATAGTCCGCTCGGAGACAAGCGGCACGCCGAGCGATCCGAGCGGACCGTCGATCGCCGCCTCGATGGAGCCCGCCGGGGGCTTCGGCAGCTCGCGGAAGAAGACGTAGCTCGGATTCTCGTCGAGCAGCGCGCGCGCCTCCGCCGGATGCGCCTGCACCCAGCTTCGGATCGCCTGCATCGACGCGGTGTCGCGGGTGAGCTCGCCGCGGTCGATCAGCACGCGCGCAACGGAGCGGTACGGGTGGCCATTCTGGTCGGCATAGCCAAGGCGCATGACGGAGCCGTCGGCCAGCGCAATGCGGCCGGAGCCCTGGATCTCGAGGAAGAACGCCTCCACCGGATCGGCGACATACGCGAGCGCCTTGCCCGCCACCGGTGCGGCGCCACGCTCGATGTCCGCGCGCGGCCAGTAGGGCACCACCTTGCGTCCCTCGACGCGGCCGCGCACTCGCTTGTCCTTGAGCTCCGGATACAGCGAGGAGAGGTCGACGACGAGGAGGTCGTCCGGCACGCCGTACAACGCGATCGCGTAATCCGGCGTCGGCGTGCGCGATCCCGCGAGCAGCGGCTCGTAGTAACCGGTCACGAGCCCGGTGTCCGTACCGTCGTCGTTGGCGATCCTGTATGGGCTAAAATGTTCCATGAAGAACGCGCGCACCGCCGACGTGCTGGCGCCATCGACGCGCGAGGCGGCGTCGCAGGGTGCCTTCCACGTCGCCTGCGATTGCGTCCTCGCGACGAGCGCCTTGCATCCCACGACGAACGCAGGCCACGCGGCGGCGACGTCGTCCTCGCCCCATCCCGGCAAGTCGCGCCAGTCGACGGGCGCGAAGCGCTGGACCGGTGCGGTGGACGGCGGCGGCGCCGGGGGTTTGGGTGGCGGCGCCGGCGGCACCGTCTGGCACCCTGCCAGGACGACGACCAGCGCCGCGGCGGCGGCGCGCAGATGGTGAAGCATGGGGTGGATCCTGCTCGAGGCTTTGGTGGCGCTCGTCATTGCGGTCGCCATCGTGTGGTGGACGGTGTCGGCGCGAGGCAAGCCGCGCGACCACGATTGATCGCGAACGGGCTCCTCAGTGAAGCGTGCGCGGCACCGAGAGGGTGAACGCGGGGATCGCCGCGTCGAACGTGTGCCCGTCGTCGGCGCGCATCTGATACGTGCCGTGCATCGTGCCCACGGACGTCGCGATGGACGCGCCACTCGAATATTCGAAGCTTTCGCCGGGCTGGAGCAGCGGCTGCTGGCCCACGACGCCGAGGCCCTTGACCTCCTGGACTCGGTGCTCGCCGTCGGTGATGATCCAATGCCGGCTCACGAGCTGGACGGCAACGTCCCCCGTGTTCGTGATGCTGATCGTGTAGCTGAAGACGAAGTGATCCTTGGCCGGGTCCGATTGGTCGGCCACATAGGCGGCCTTCGGCACGACCGTGATCTCGTAACGCTTGCTTGGCGCCATCGCGACGGATTATAGCCTCCCATGCCCACGCCATTTCGCATCGCTCCGTCGATCCTGTCCGCCGATTTCGCGCGTCTCGGCGAGGAAGTGCACAAGGTGATCGACGCGGGCGCCGACCTGATTCACTTCGACGTGATGGACAACCATTACGTTCCCAACCTCACGATCGGCCCGCTCGTCTGCGAGGCGCTGAAGCCGCATTGCACGGTGCCCATCGACGTCCATCTCATGGTCAAGCCCGTGGACCGGATCGTGCCCGACTTCGCGCGCGCCGGCGCCAACAACATCAGCTTCCATCCCGAAGCGAGCGAGCACGTCGACCGCACCATCGGGCTCATCCACGAGCACGGATGCACGGCCGGCCTCGTCTTCAACCCGGCCACGCCGCTCGATTGGCTCATGCACACCGTCGACAAGCTCGACCTCGTCCTCATCATGTCGGTCAACCCCGGCTTCGGCGGACAGTCGTTCATTGCGCACGCGCTGGAAAAACTGAAGGCCGCGCGCAAGCTCGTCGACATGGCGATGCAGCGCACGGGCCGCACGATCCACCTCGAGGTCGACGGCGGCGTGAAAGTCGACAACATCCGGTCCATCGCGCAGGCGGGCGCGGACACGTTCGTCGCGGGCAGCGCCATCTTCGCGTCCCCCGACTACCGCGGCACGATGGACGCGATGCGCCGGGAGCTCGCGAAAGCGGCCGTGGTATAGTAATTTTGCAATGAGCTTCGACGTATTCCCTTCCTTGCCTACCACCGCCTTCGCGGCGTGGTGGCGCGCGGGTGAGTGGCGCTGGCGGCGCCCCTCTTAACTCCTGCGCGTCTTGCGTCGCACGCGAAAGAATCAAGCGACGCCACAATCAGCAAGAACGGAAGTCGAAATGATCACCGAAGCGGAATTTCGCGCGCTCGCCGCGCAGGGCCACAACCGCATCCCGCTCGTCGAGGAAGTCTTCGCCGACCTCGACACGCCGCTCTCGCTCTATCTCAAGCTCGCCAACGCGCCCTACTCGTTCCTGCTCGAGTCGGTGGTCGGCGGCGAGCGGTTCGGCCGCTACTCGTTCATCGGGCTCCCCGCCAAGGTGCGCGTGCGTGCGCGGGGGCGTGCGGTCGAGGTCGTCGACGGCGACCGCGTGACCGAGACGTTCGAAGGCGATCCGCTCGCGTTCGTCGAGCAGTACCGCGCGCGGTTCAACGCGGCGCCGTTGCCGGGGCTGCCTCGCTTCTCGCGGCGGCCTCGCGGGCATCTTCGGCTACGACGTCGTCCGCCACATCGAGACGCGGCTCGCGAACACCGCCAAGCCGCCGACGCCCGGGCTCGCGGACGTGCCCGACCTGCTGCTGCTGCTCACCGAAGAGCTCGCGGTCGTCGACAACCTCAAGGGCAAGATCTCGCTCATCGTGTACGCCGATCCGGCGCGGCCGGATGCTTACCGCGCGCACGCGCGAGCGATTGACCGAGCTTCGGCGCAGGCTGCGCGAGCCCGTCCGCATCCCGCTCGCGACGGGTGCCACCAAGTCGACGCCGACGAGCCAGTTCGGCGAGGACAACTACAAGGCGGCGGTTGCCCGTGCGAAGGATTACATCGCGGCCGGCGACATCATGCAGGTGGTGATCTCGCAGCGCATGACGATGCCGTTCGATGCATCGCCGCTCTCGCTGTATCGCGCGCTGCGCTCGCTCAATCCGTCGCCGTACATGTTCTATTACGACTTCGGCGACTTCCACGTCGTCGGCGCGTCGCCCGAGATCCTCGTGCGCAAGGAGGGTGCTGCCGTCACGCTGCGCCCGATCGCGGGCACGCGTCCGCGCGGGGCGACGCGAGAGGCCGACGAGGCGCTGGCCGCCGAGCTCGCGGCGGACCCGAAGGAGATCGCCGAGCACGTGATGCTGCTCGACCTCGGGCGCAACGACGTCGGGCGTGTCGCGCAGATCGGCAGCGTGCGCGTGGCCGACCGCATGGTCATCGAGCGCTACTCGCACGTGATGCACATCGTGAGCAATGTCGAAGGCACGCTGCGTCCGGGCCTCACGAGCGTGGACGTGCTGCGCGCCGCGTTTCCCGCGGGAACGGTCAGCGGCGCGCCGAAGGTGCGCGCCATGGAGATCATCGACGAGCTCGAGCCTTCCAAGCGCGGCATCTACTCGGGCGCCGCCGGCTACATCAGCTTCCAGGACGACATGGACACCGCGATCGTCCTGCGCACCGCCGTGCTGAAGGACGGCGTGCTCTATGCGCAGGCCGGCGGCGGCATCGTGCACGACAGCTCGCCCGAGGGCGAATGGCAGGAGACGCTCAACAAGCTGCGCGCCGTGCTGCGCGCGGCCGAGATGGTGCAGCAGGGCCTGGACGAGGAATAGTTATGGACCCCCACGCTCACTGCGTTCGCTGCCCCCAAGGGGGCGCAAGGCCTCCTTCGGGCGGCCGTGCGGAGGCCTGATCATGCTGCTCATGATCGACAACTACGACAGCTTCACCTACAACCTCGTGCAGTACCTGGGCGAGCTCGGCGCCGACGTGCGCGTCTTCCGCAACGACGCGATCACGCTCGACGAGGTGGCGTCGATGAAGCCCGACCACATCGTCGTCTCGCCCGGGCCGTGCACGCCGAGCGAGGCGGGCATTAGCGTGCCGCTCATCAAGCGGTTCGCGGGCGAGATCCCCATCCTCGGCGTGTGCCTCGGACACCAGGCCATCGGGCAGGCATTCGGCGGGCGCGTCGTGCGCGCGCAGCGCGTGATGCACGGCAAGCTGTCGCCGGTCACGCACGACGACCGCGGCGTATTTGCGGGCGTGCCCTCGCCGTTCGCCGTGACGCGCTACCATTCGCTCGCCATCGAGCGTGCGACCATGCCGGCGGATCTCGCGGTCACCGCGACGTCCGACGACGGCGAGATCATGGGCGTGCGGCACCGGACGCTCGCGGTCGAAGGCGTACAGTTCCATCCCGAGGCGATTCTCACGGAGCATGGCAGGCACATGCTCGGCAATTTCCTGGAGGGCCATAGATGAAAGTGGCGATTGCGATCCTGACGGCGTTGACCGCGTGCACGGCGACGGCGGGCGCGCTCGAAGAGTGCCTGACCCGGGGCGACCAGGCGGCCGTCACGCGGTGCCTCCTGGACCTCGAGAAGGAAGCGCAGGCCTCGCTCAACAAGGCGGAGGGCGACGCGGGCAAGCGCGCGCGCGACATCGACGTCGCGACGGGTCGGTCCTCGGCCGCGCCCGCGCTCGCCAAGTCGATGCGCGGATTCGCCGAGTACAGGAAGACGCAATGCGACTTCGTGCGCGCCATGTATGCGAGCGGCAACGGCGCCGAGCAGGCGCAGCTCGGGTGCATGGTCGACCTCATGCGCCGGCGCGTGCGCGAGCTCCAACTCCAGCTCTAGCCGAGGGCCGCATGTCCATCACAGTGCAGGAGGCGCTCCAGCGCACGATCGAGCACCGGGAGATCTTCCACGACGAGATGCTCTCGATCATGCGCCAGATCATGAGCGGCGAAGTGTCGCCGGTGATGATCGCGGCGCTCACCGTCGGGTTGCGCGTCAAGAAGGAGACGATCGGCGAGATCGCCGCCGCGGCGCAGGTGATGCGCGAGTTGTCCACCAAGGTCGAGGTCGCCGACACGGCGGGCCTGGTCGACATCGTCGGCACCGGCGGCGATTCGGCGCACACGTTCAACATCTCGACGGCATCGATGTTCGTCGCAGCGGCCGCCGGCGCGCGCGTCGCGAAGCACGGCAACCGCTCGGTGTCCTCGAAGTCCGGCAGCGCCGACGTGCTGGAAGCGCTCGGCGCCAACATCCAGCTGTCGCCCGAGGCGGTCGCGACGTGCATCGCCGAGACCGGCATGGGATTCATGTTCGCGCCGAATCATCACGCCGCAATGAAGCACGCTGCACCCGTGCGCCGCGAGCTCGGCGTGCGCACGATCTTCAACATCCTGGGACCGCTCACCAATCCGGCCGGTGCGCCGAACCAGCTGATCGGCGTGTTCCACCCGGACCTCGTGGGCATCCACGTGCGCGTATTGCAGCGGCTCGGCGCCGATCACGTGCTCGTGGTGTATGGCAAGGACGGGATGGACGAGGTCTCGCTCGGCGCGGCGACGATGATCGGCGAGCTTCGCGACGGCGAGATCCACGAGTACGAGATCCATCCCGAGGACTTCGGCCTCTCGATGAAATCCAATCGCGGCCTCAAGGTGAGCGGCGCTGCGGAGTCGAAGGAGATGGTGCTCGAGGCGCTGGGCAACGTCGAGGGCACGCCGCGCGAGATCGTCACGCTCAACGCCGCGGCGGCGCTGTACGCCGCGAACGTCGCGCGCTCGATCGGCGACGGCATCGAGCGCGCGCGCGCAGCGCTCGCGAGCGGCGCCGCGAAGCGCAAGCTCGACGCATTCGTCGCGACGACGCAGAAGCTCGGAACCAGATGACGGAAGTTACGGTGCGGCGCGCGCGTCAGGACGATGTGCCGCGCCTCGCCTCATGGAACGCACAGCTGATCCGCGACGAGCAGAACGACGCGGGTGCGGCTGCGGACGACATCGAGCCGCGCCTGCGCGAGTGGCTGGCGAAGGATTACGTTGCGTGCGTGTTCGAAGCCGGCGGGACGGGCTTTGGGTACTCGATCTTCCGCGACCTGCCGGACTGCGTTCACCTTCGGCACTTCTTCGTCGAAGCGGCATTTCGCCGGCGCGGCCTTGGCCGCCGTGCGTTCGAGCGCCTGCGCGAGATGTTTCCGCGCGACAAGCGGATCCTCGTCGAGGTGCTCGTGTGGAACGCGCCGGCTGCCGCGTTCTGGAAGAGCGTCGGGTTCGAGGAACGGTATCTCGGCCTTCAGATGTCCGGAGAGTGAGCGCCGTGTCGCGCAGCGATATCCTCGAGAAGATCATTGCCACCAAGCAGGAGGAAGTGATCGCCGCACAGGTGGCCCGTCCGTTCGCGGAGGTCGACGCGCAGGCACGCGCGATGCCGCCGCGCGCGGGGATTCGAGCGCGCGCTGCGCAACAGGATCGCGCAATCGCGGCCGGCGGTCATCGCCGAGATCAAGAAGGCGAGCCCGAGCAAGGGCGTGCTGCGCGAGTCGTTCGACCCCCCGGCCATCGCCGCGTCGTACGAGCGCGCGGGTGCTGCGTGCCTGTCGGTGCTGACCGACAAGCCGTTCTTCCAGGGCGCCGCCGAATACCTCGTGCAGGCGCGCGAAGCGTGCGCGCTGCCCGCGCTGCGCAAGGAATTCATCGTCGACGAGTACCAGGTCGCCGAGTCGCGCGCTGCTGGGCGCGGACGCGATCCTGCTCATCGTCGCCGCGCTCGAGGACGCGCAGATGGCCGCGCTCGAGCGCTGCGCGCAGCGAATACGGCATGGACGTGCTCGTCGAGGTGCACGACGCGGACGAGCTCGACGCGCGTGCTGCCGCTCTCGACGCACGCTCCTCGGCATCAACAACCGCAACCTGCGCAATTTCAGCGTGACGCTCGACACCACGTTCAATCTGCTGCCGCGCGTGCCGGGCGACCGGCTCGTCGTCACCGAGAGCGGCATCGTCACGCAGCGCGACGTGGCGCTCATGCGCGCGAAGGGCGTGAACGCGTTCCTCGTGGGCGAGGCATTCATGCGCGCCGCCGATCCCGGCGCCGCGCTGACGGCGCTTTTCGGCTAGACTGCACCGTTTTTCGCATCGCCGGAGGCGATTTTCCCAGTGTCGGCCATCGCCGTCGACAACGTGAGCAAGCACTGGTCGACCGCGGACGGGAAGGTGCGCGCCGTCGACGGCATCTCGTTTGCCCTCGCCGAAGGCACGCTCAACGTGCTGCTCGGTCCGTCCGGGTGCGGCAAGTCGACCACGTTGCGGCTCATCGCCGGCCTCGAGTCGACGGACTCGGGCACGCATCCGCATCGCCGGACGCGACGTCACGCGGCTGCCACCTGCGCAGCGCAACATCGCGATGGTGTTCCAGAGCTACGCGCTGTTCCCTCACCTTGAGCGTCGCGGAGAACATCCTCTTCGGCCTGCGCGTGCGCAGGGTCGCCGCCTGCCGAACGCGAAGCGCGGCTCGGCCGCGTCGCCGACCTCCTTGGCCTGTCGCCGCTGCTGGCGCGCAAGCCCTCGCAGCTGTCCGGGGGACAGCAGCAGCGCGTGGCGCTCGGCCGCGCGATCATCAACGAAGCGCCGGTGTGCCTGATGGACGAGCCGCTGTCGAACCTCGATGCGCAGCTGCGCGCCGAGATGCGCCAGGAGATCCGCGCGTTGCAGCGCAAGCTCGGCATCACGATGGTGTACGTCACGCACGACCAGGTCGAGGCGATGTCGATGGCCGATCGGGTGATCCTGCATGAACGGCGGGCGCATCGAGCAGAACGGCACGCCGGTCGACTTGTACGAGCGGCCCGCCAACGTGTTCGTCGCCCGCTTCATCGGCACGCCGCCGATGAACCTGCTTGCGCTCGAGCGCGGCGCCGACGGCGCGGTGCTCGAGGGCACCGAAGGTCCGGTCGTGCTGCCGGCGGAATATGCGCGCGGCAAGCTCGGCATTCGTCCCGAGCACATCGCGCTCGAATTTGGCCGCGGCGTGCCGGCGACGGTGCAGTCGGTGGAATACCTGGGCGGCGATTCGCTGCTGGGATGCCGATCGGCGGACAGCCGCTCGCGGTGCGCGTGCAGGGCAGCGTCGGCTTGTCGCCCGGCGATACGGCGCACCTGCGCTGGGCGGCGGGCGCGCAGCACTATTTCGCGGAGGACGGAACGCGCTTCGACACGGGCGCGCGCCGCGACACCGCCAACTCTTTTGGCGTAAGCCTATTCTTGTCCGGGAGGAGAAGACCATGATGAATCGATGGATGCGACACACGATCGCAGCGTTCGCGCGGCGCGCTCATGCTGTGCGCCGGCGCTGTCGCACGCGCAGACCGAAGTTTCGTTCTACTACCCGGTCGCCGTCGGCGGCCCGATCACCAAGATCATCGACGGCTACGCGGCCGACTTCGAAAAGGACAATCCCGGGATCAAGCTGAAGCCGATCTACTCGGGCAGCTACCAGGAGTCGATCACCAAGGCGCTCACGGCCGTGAAGAGCGGCGAGCCGCCGGTGATGTCGATCCTCCTGTCGACCGACATGTACACGCTGATCGACGAGGAGGCGATCGTGCCGTTCGACCCGCTCATCAAGACGGCGGACGACAAGGCGTGGCTCAAGTCGTTCTATCCCGCGTTCATGGAGAACAGCCAGACCGGCGGCAAGACGTGGGGCATTCCGTTCCAGCGCTCGACCATCGTCCTCTACTACAACAAGGAGATGTTCAAGGAAGCGGGGCTCGACCCGAACAAGCCGCCCGAGACGTGGACGCAGATGCGCGAGTACGCGCAGAAGCTCACCAAGCGCGACGCGTCGGGCCGGTCACGCAATGGGGCGTGCAGATTCCGTCGTCCGGGTTTCCGTACTGGCTCTTCCAGGGGCTCGCCATCGAGAACGGCGCGCAGCTCATGAACGCGGCGGGCACGCGAGACGTACTACGACAAGCCGGAAGTGATCGGCGCGCTGCAGTACTGGCTCGATCTCGTCAACAAGTACAAGGTGCATCCGGAAGGCATCGTCGAATGGGGGACGACGCCGAAGGACTTCTTCGAGAAGAAGGTCGCGATGATCTGGACCACCACCGGCAACCTGACCAACGTCAAGAGCAACGCGAAGTTCGACTTCGGCGTCGCGATGCTGCCGGCGCAGAAGCAGCGCGGCAGCCCCACCGGCGGCGGCAACTTCTACATCTTCGCCAAGTCGACGCCGGCGCAGCGCGAAGCGGCGATGAAGTTCATCAAGTGGGTGACCTCGCCGCAGCGCGCCGCGCAATGGGGCATCGACACGGGCTACGTCGCCGTGCGCGCCGACGCGTGGGATACGCCGGTGATGAAGAAGTACGTGGCGAGCTTCCCGCCTGCCGCGGTGGCGCGCGACCAGCTGCCGTACGCGAAGGCGGAGCTGTCGACGCACGACAACCAGCGCGTGACCAAGGCGCTCAACGACGGCCTGCAGGCGGCGCTGACGGGCACCAAGACGCCGGAGCGGCGATGAAGGACGCGCAGGCGCAGTCGGAGCGGATCCTGCGGACTTATAGAAGGTAGGCGCGCTTCGTCCATTTCTTGCGCAGCCGAGGTCAGTGCTCGAAGAAATGCCGGACGTCAGCCTTCCTGGCGGCATGTCGCACCGTCGCCTCGCGTCGTCGCACGGGGAGAGGGAGCGGATGGCGCGGCTTCGCACCTTCGGCGCGCACGAGGGAGCCCATGACCCGCACCACGCAGTGGATCTACGGCTGGCTCCTGCTGCTGCCGGCCATGGCGCTGCTCGTGCTCTTCACGCATTACCCCGCCGTCGCAACGCTTTGGCAGAGCTTCTTCTCGACGCCGAAAGGCAGCCGCCGCGCGGTGTTCGTCGGCGTCGAGAACTACGAGCAGCTCGCTCCGACGACCCGATCTTCTGGCAGGCGCTCTCGAACAATTCTGGTACGCGCTCGGCACGATCCCGCTGTCGATCGTGATCGCGCTGCTGATGGCGATCTGGGTGAACGAGCGCATTCCGGGGCGCGGCGTGCTGCGTCTCGCGTACTTCACGCCGACGGTCCTGCCGATGATCGCGGTCGCCAACATCTGGCTGTTCTTCTACACGCCGGACTACGGGCTGCTCGAGAAGTTCCTGGGCCTGTTCGGCGCGCGCGGCCACAACTGGCTCGGCAGCAAGAGCACCGCGCTGCCCGCGCTGATGGTCGTGACGATCTGGAAGGAGGCCGGCTTCTTCATGATCTTCTACCTGGCCGCGCTGCAATCGATGTCGCCGCACCTGGCCGAGGCCGCCGCCATCGAGGGTGCGTCGCGCTGGTACTTCTTCCGCCGCGTCACGTTCCCGCTGCTGATGCCGACCACGCTGTTCGTGCTGGTCAACGCGGTGATCAACGCGTTCCGCCTGGTCGACCACATCGTCGTGATGACGCGCGGCGGCCCCGACAACGCGACGGCGCTGCTGCTGTACTACGTCTACGAGATCGGCTTCCGCTTCTGGGACACGGCGTACGCCGCAGCGCTGACCGTCGTGCTGCTCGCCGATCCTCGGGCTCGTCGCGCTCGCGCAGTTCTTCTTCCTCGAGCGCCGGTGCACTACCAATGAGCACGATGGTCTACGCAGCGCGCACGGCTGGACACGCGGCGCTCGAGACCGCCGCCGCGTGGCTCCTCGGCTTCCTGTGGGTGCTGCCGCTGGTCTACGCGCTTCTGGACGGCGTTCCATCCGGCCGAGTTCTCGACGCGCTTCGTGCTGTCGGCGCCGCTGACGCTCGACAACTTCGCGCGTGCCTGGGACGCGGCGCCGTTCGCGCGCTACTTCCTCAACACGGTGATCCTCGTCACGATGGTGCTCGTCGCGCAGCTCGTGCTGGTGACGCTCGCCGCCTACGCGTTCGCGCGCTTCGAGTTTCCGGGGCGCAACGTGCTGTTCGCGCTGGTGCTCGTGCAGCTCATGATCATGCCCGACGTGCTGATCGTCGAGAACTACCGCACGATGACCACGCTCGGCCTCAAGGACACGATTCTCGCGATCGCGCTGCCGTACATGGCGAGCGCGTTCGGCATCTTCCTCCTGCGCCAGACGTTCAAGGTCGTGCCGCGCGAGCTCGACGAGGCCGCGCGCGTCGAAGGCTGCACGCCGCTGCAGGTGCTGTGGAAGGTGTACGTGCCGCTCGCGCGCCCGACGTACCTCGCCTATGCGCTGGTGAGCGTGAGCTACCACTGGAACAATTTCCTGTGGCCGCTCATCATCACGAATTCGGTCGAGTCGCGGCCGGTCACGGTGGGCCTGCAGGTGTTCTCGGCGACCGACCAGGGCCTCGACTGGTCGGTCATCACGGCGGCGACGCTCTTGACGCACGGCGCCGCTGCTGGTCGCGTTCCTGCTCTTTCAAAAGCAGTTCGTCCAGTCGTTCATGCGCGCCGGAATAAGATGAACCCCCACGCTCGCAAAACAGCGCTGCTCGCTGCCCCCAGAGGGGGCGCATTGCGCGCCTCGGGGCGGCCCTTCGGCGCGCAAGGAACCCCATGAAGCTCATCACCTGGAACGTGCAATGGTGCCGCGGTGTGGACCAGAAGGTCGATCCCGCGCGCGTGGTCGCGGACGCGAAGCGCATCGCCGACTTCGACGTGCTGTGCCTGCAGGAGATCGCCGACAACTATCCCGACCCCCTGCTCGGCGGCAGCAACGGGCGAGGACCAGTTCGCGGTGCTCGCCTCGCTCCTGCCCGGCTACACGGCGATCGCCGGCGTCGCGGTCGACCAGATCGGCGCCGACGGCTCGCGGCGCCGCTTCGGCAACATGATCCTGTCGCGGTTGCCGGTGCTGCAGGCGTTACCGGCACATGCTGCCGTATCCCGCCGATCACGACGTGCCGAGCATGCCGCGCGTCGCGGTCGAGGCCGTGGTCGCACGCCGGCGTGCGGCGACGTGCGGGTGATCACCACGCATCTCGAGTACTACTCGCAGCGCAAGCGCGCGGCGCAGGTCGAGGCGCTGCGCGCGATCTACGCCGAGGGGCATGCGCTATGCCGACGAGCCCGCGCATCGGCTGCGACGACGAAGGCCCGTACCACGCGCAGCCGCGCCCGGCCGCCACGGTGATCACCGGCGACTTCAACCTCGAGCCCGACGATCCGCTGCACGCGCGCATGGTGGCAGCCGTTCGACGACGGCACGCCGCCGCTGTTCGACGCCTGGGAAGTCGCATCCCGGGCAGCCGCACGATCCCACGTTCAAGATTTACGAAAAGAGCAAGCCCGGCGACCCCGAGCTCCATTGCGACTTCATCTTCGTCACCGAGAGCTTGCGAGCCGCGTTGCGAGGCTGTGGGTGGACACGGCGACGCAGGTGTCGGATCACCAGCCGGTCCTGCTGGAGCTGCAACTGACCGGCAGGCGCAATCGGAGCAGGCTACAATAGCGGGTTGGCCGCCGCCGGCGCGGCCGCGCATCCATCCTGTCTCGTGACCGCATCGCCAACGACCGCCCCCGCGCTCACCTTCACCGGCGAGCGCTTCCTGCCGGAAGTGCGCGGTGCGATCTTCCTACGAGCACTGGCATCGCTACGCTGATGACGGCACCGTCTGGTGCGCGGGCAAGCGCGTGCTCGACGCCGCGTGCGGCGAAGGCTATGGCAGCGTCGCTGCTCGCCGCATCCGCCGCAAGCGTCGTCGGGGTGGACGTGTCGTGCGACGCGATCGCGCATGCGAGCGAGCGCTACGGCGCGACGAACGTCCGCTTTCTCGCGGCATCGGTGACGAACTTGCCGCTCGCCGACGCGAGCGTGGATGTCGTGGTTTCGTTCGAGACCATCGAGCATCTCGCCGAGCAACGCGAGATGCTCGCCGAATTCCGTCGCGTGCTGTCGCCTTCCGGCATCCTCGTGATCTCGTCACCGAACCGGCCCGTCTACAACGAGGACGCCGACGCGGCCAACCACTATCACGTGCGCGAGCTCGACCGCGACGAGCTCGCCGCAACTGCTCACGGCGGGGTTTCCGGCGCAGGCGTGGTACGCGCAGCGGGTGCTCGCGCAGTCGGCAATCTGGTCGCACGATGCTGCGACGGCGGGCACCGAGTTCGTGACGCTCGACGGCGCGCGTGCCGAGCCGGCGCCGCCCATGTACTTCCTCGTGATCGCCGCGGCCGATGGCGTGAACCTTCCTGCATTGCCCGCGCTGTCGCTGTTCGACGACGCCAGGTCTTCGGTGTGGCGCGACTACGTGCGTGCGCTCACGCGCGAGCGCGAGCTCGCGTGGGACGAGATCGAGGCGCGACGGCTCGCGGAGGATCGCCTGGCCGAGGTGATCGCGGTGCGCGACATGCTGTCGGCCGCCGAATCGAACCTTCGCGCACAGGCCGGGCACATGGTCTCGCTCGACCGGACGCTTGCGCAGACGCAGGCCCGCGCGCAGGCGGCGATCGATCGCCTGGAGCGCGAGTATGCGGATCGCGAGCGGAACTTCGCGGCGCAACTGGCGGAGACGCAGGCCGCGCACGCGCATGAGGCGGCTGCGCATGCGCGCGAGGCGGCTGCCCACGCGCAAACGCGCACACGCCTCGAATACCGGGAGACGGCACGCGGGTGGCTGCGCTTTCCCCTGATGGCGTTGCGCGAGCGCTTCGCGGACAAGCGCAGATGAGAGCGAAGGGCCGCTCCCGAGCTCGAATCAGCCCCGAAGCGCGTAGCGCGAAGGGTAGTCGATGATCGTCGACGTCGTCATTCCGTTCCAGAGCCGCCCGGAGCTCCTGCGCCGGTGCATCGAGAGCGTGCGCAAGGCCAAGGTGCGCACGCAGTACGAGGTGATCGTCATCGACGACGGCTCGACCGGCACCGACAGCGCCCGCGCGCTGAACGACCTCGTGCAGGCGCACCGCGTCCAGGTGCTCGAGCAGCCTGCGCGCCATGGATTCGCCGCGGCGGTCAATCGTGGCTTCGACCTTCACCGCGACCGCGACGTCGTCGTGCTGCACTCCGATGCCGAAGTGGCCAACGATTGGCTCGACCGCCTGGTCGCGCAGGCAGGCGCCCGCGACGTCGGCGTGGTCGCGACGTTCACCAACAGCGTGGGCATCGCGACGTATCCGTTGCCGGGTGTTGCGAATGCGTTGCCCGAAGGCCAGTCGGTCGCGTCGCTCGACGCGTTGTTCGCGCGCGCCAACGAGGGCAAGTCGCAGGAGCTTCCGTTCGTCGAGGGGCCTGCGCTGTACTTCCGCCGCGATTGCCTGCGCACGGTCGGCGGGCTCGACGCCAACCCGCTCGGCGGCGACTTCGGCGTCGAGATCGATTTCTGCCTTCGCGCGGGCAGCGCGGGCTTTCGCCATCTCCTGGCCGGCGACGTCTTCGTCGGGCACGAGGGCCACGCCTCGTTCGGCACGCGCGAGGCGCCGGGCCTTGCCGACCGCGCGCGAAAAGCGCTTTCGAAGCTCTATCCTGCCTACGCGACGCAGCACAAGGAGATCGCGGAACGCGACCCTGCACGCCCATTCGCCCGGCGGGTCGATCTCCTGCGACTCGCCGAAAGCGGCAAGCGGATCCTGGTGTTCGTGTCGCACCCGTGGGGCGGCGGCATCCGGCGCTACATGAACGACCTCGTGGCGCTCACCGAAGAGCGCTGCGAGGTGCTGTTCCTCGAGCCCGCGGTCGGCGACACGGTGAAGCTCTCGTGGCCGAAGCAGGGCGAAAGCTTCGCGCTGTACTTCACGCTGCCCGGTGAATTGCCGGTGCTTGCGGACGCATTGCGCACGATCGGCGTCGAGCGCCTGCACTTCCATCACGTCCATCTGCAGCCGAAGGCGATTCTCGACCTGCCCGCCGCCGTCGGCGTGCCGTACGACTACACGCTGCACGACTACCATCCGATCTGCCCGCAATACCACCTCGTCACCGAGGACGGGCGGTATTGCGGCGAGCCCGACGCGGCCGGCTGCGCCGCTTGCCTTGCCAAGCGGCCGGGCCAGTGGGGCATGGACATCGCGACGTGGCGCGCCGAATTCGCGCGCGTTCTGCGCGGCGCCGATCGCGTCATCGCGCCGTCGCAGGACGTCGCCACCCGCATGCGCCGTTACCTGCCCGACCTCGACATCGAGGTGTGGCCGCACCCCGAAGGCGTTCCCGCGCCTGCGCCGCGCGTCACACGCGTCGGCATCCTCGGCAACCTGTCGCCGGAGAAGGGGCTTCACGTGGTCGCGGCGTGCGCGCGCGATGCGCGCGAGCGCGGGCTGCCGCTCACGTTCCGCGTGCTGGGCTCGACCACGGAGCCCATCGCGCAGGCGCCCGACGCGCCGCTCACGATCTACGGGCAATACGTCGACAGCGAGCTGCCGCAGCTCATCGCCGAGGAGAAGCCGGACGTGCTGCTGTTCGCCGCGCAGGTTCCGGAGACTTACGCGTACACGCTGTCCGTCGCGTTGTCGTCGGGATTGCCCATCGTCGCGTCCGCGCTCGGTGCGTTCCCCGAGCGGCTCGCGGGCAATCCGCGCGGCACGACGGTGCCGTGGAATGCGCCGCCCGGTAAATGGAACGACGCGCTGATCGCAGCGGCATCAGCCCACCAGAAGCCGGATGCCGGGCGGCAGTTCTCGCGCGTCGCAAGCTGATGGACATCGCCCGCTACCGCACGCTCTACCTGGCGCCCATCGCTTCGGCGCCGCGCGCGCGTGAAGCAGCGCCGCCGCTTCCGGCGCTCGACGAGCGCAACTTCTACCTCAAGGAAGGCGAGGTCGAGGTCGTGCCGCTGTCGCTGACCGAGCTCTACGTGGCCGGCGTGGAGTGCGGCCACACTGCAGCGCGCGGCGAGCTCAAGCACCAGATCGGCACCGTCCACCAGCAGCTCACGCACCTGCGCGAGGACTTCGACGCGCTGCAGGAGCGCTCGAAGGGTGACAAGGACCAGCTCGCCAACGAGCTCGTGGCGACGCAGCGGCGTTTCCACAAGGCGCAGGCGCAGATCTCCGAGATGCAGGTGCAGGCAGGCCAGGTGCAGCGCTACGCGGAACAGGTGCAGCTCCAATCGGAGCAGATGTTCCACCACGCGACGCACCTCGAGACCTCGCTCGACGTCGCGCGCAGCCGCATCGACGAGCTCGAGACGTCACGCGCATGGCGCATGACGGCGCCCATCCGCAACGCGGGGCATCGCGCGAAGGTGGCGCGCGCGAAGCTCAACGCGTGGCGCGCCGGCGTGCGACGCTTGCCGCAAATGTCGGTGATGGCGTGGTCGATGCTTCGCAGCGAAGGGCCCGTCGCGCTCGTGCATCGCGTGCGATCGAAAGTGGTGCCCGAGGAGCGCTTCAAGCCGTCGGCCGAAGTGCAGTTCGAGATCGCAGGAGGCGACCACGCCGCTTGCGTTCGCACGAGCGGAAGCGCCGGTCGCGTCGATCGTCATTCCCGTGTACGGCAAGCCGATGCTGACGTTCACGTGCCTCAAGAGCGTGCACGAGAACACGCGATCACGAGCGCTTCGAGATCATCGTCGTCGACGACGCCTCGCCCGAGCCGGTGGCCGACGCGCTGTCCGTCGTGACCGGCGTTCGCTTCGAGCGCAACGAGCAGAACCAGGGCTTCATCGGCACCTGCAATCACGGCGCGGAGCTCGCGCGCGGCAAGTACATCGTGTTCCTCAACAACGACACGATCGTGACGCCCGGCTGGCTCGATTCGCTGCTGCGCGTGTTCGACACGCATGACGATGCCGGGCTCGTGGGCGCGAAGCTCGTGTATCCCGACGGCCGGCTGCAGGAAGCGGGCGGCATCGTGTGGCGCGACGGCTCCGGCTGGAACTGCGGGCGCAACGACGACCCCGACAAGCCCGAGTACAACTACCTGCGCGAAGTCGACTATTGCTCGGGCGCGTGCATCGCCGTTCCCGCGAACCTCTTCGCGCAGATCGGCGGATTCGACACCCGCTACGCGCCCGCGTACTACGAGGACGCCGATCTCGCCTTCGCCGTGCGTGCCGCGGGCCGCAAGGTCTACTACCAGCCCGCGTCCACGATCGTGCACTTCGAGGGGCAGACGTCCGGCACCGACGTGACGTCCGGCGTCAAGCGCCACCAGGTCGTGAACCAGGAGACGTTCGCCGAGAAGTGGTCGCCCGCGCTGCTCGACCATCGCGCCAACGGCGTCGATGCCGGAGCTCGAGCGCGACCGCTGGGCCAAGCTGCGCGTGCTGGTCATCGAGGCGTGCATGCTGACGCCCGACCACGACGCGGGCTCGGTGCGCATGATGGCGATCCTCGAGATCCTGACGTCGCTGCGCTGCAAGGTCACGTTCGTCGCCGACAACCTCGAGCACCGCCAGCCTTACGTGTCGCAGCTGCAGCAGCGCGGCATCGAGGTGCTGTTCCATCCCTTCGTGCGCTCGATCACCGACCTGCTGTCGAAGCGCGGCAGCGAGTTCGACATCATCGTGATCTCGCGTCACTACATCGCGGTGAAGCACATCGACGCGGTGCGTGCGTTCGCGCCCAAGGCGCTCGTCGTGTTCGACACGGTCGACCTCCACTTCCTGCGCAGCGAGCGCCAGGCCGAGCTCGAAGGCAACGCGCTGGCGCGCGCGTCGGCGCGCGCCAAGCGCGACGAGGAGCTCACGCTCATCCGCAAGGCGGACGTCACGCTCGTCGTGTCGACGTTCGAGCAATCGTTGCTCGCCGAGCTCGCGCCGGATGCGCGCGTGCTGGTGCTGTCGACGATCCACGACCTGCATCCGCCCGGCGAGCCCTTCGCCGAGCGCGAGGGCCTCGTGTTCATCGGCGGGTTCCAGCATCCGCCCAACACGGACGCCGTCATGTGGTACGCGGAGGAGGTCATGCCGCACGTGCGCGAGGCGCTGCCGTCGGTCACGACGTACATCGTGGGCAGCAAGGTGCCGCCGAGCATCCGCGCGCTGGCGGCCGACGATTTCGTCGTGACCGGCTACGTGCCCGACGTCACGTCGTACTTCACCGGATGCCGCGTGTCCATCGCGCCGTTGCGCTACGGCGCCGGCGTGAAGGGCAAGATCAACCTCGCGATGAGCTACGGCTTGCCGGTCGTCGCGACCACGCCCTCGATCGAAGGCATGTTCCTGTCGCCGGAGCAGGACGTGCTCGTCGCGGACGATCCCCAGCGCGTTCGCCGAGGCGATCGTGCGCCTGTACCACGACGAAGCGCTGTGGGATCGTCTCGCGGCGGGCGGCCGCGAGAACATTCGCGCGCACTTCTCGCGCGACGTCGCGCGCAGCGCCATCACGCGGCTCATCGCGCTTGCGCAGGGCAGCGCTGCGCGCGCGGCCTAGCGACGCTCGAAGACGAGGTCGAACACGCCGTGGCCGAGCCGCTGTCCGCGCGACTCGAACTTGGTGAGCGGCCGCGTGACGGGCCGCGGCGCGAAGCCGTCCACGGAATTGCGCAGCAACGGCTCCGCCTCGAACGTGGCCAGCATCTCCTGCGCATACTCTTCCCAGTCGGTCGCAGCGTGGAGGTAGCCGCCGGGGCCGATCCGCGCCGCGAGCTCCTGCACGAATGCCGGCTGCAGGAGCCGGCGCTTGTGATGCCGCTTCTTGGGCCACGGGTCGGGAAAGAAGACGTGCACGCCGGCGAGCGTGCCGCGCGCGATCATGTCGGCGACGACTTCCACCGCGTCGTGGCGAACCACGCGCACGTTCGAAAGGCCCATGGCCTCGATGCGCGCGAGCAGCGCGCCCACCCCGGGCCGTGGACTTCGACGCCGAGGAAATCGGTGTCGCGCCGGGCGTCGGCGATCGCCGCGGTCGTCTCGCCCATGCCGCAGCCGATTTCGAGTACCACGGGTGCGCGCCGTCCGAACGCGCGTTCGAAATCGATGATCGCGGGCGCATGGTCGATGCCGTAGCGCGGCCACAACTGCGCGAGCGCATTCGACTGCGCGGGCGACATGCGGCCCTGCCGCAGCACGAAGCTGCGCACCGGACGCAGCGGAGTCAGGGGCGCTTCCAGTCGCCTGCGGCGAGCTTGCGGTCGACCGACTTGCGGTCGCCTCCGCGGGCGGGATCGTATTGCAGCGTCAGCGTGTCGGCGTCCTTCCACGCCACGGTGACGTCGTTCCAGTCGGCTGGCGGCCTGTAAGTGAGCTCCTTGCGCACGCCGTCGCGCGAGACGCGCCACACGCTCACCTCGTTCGTGCAATTGCGCGAGCAGAAGTCCGCGACGGCGATGCGCTGCCGGTCGGGTGCCAGCAGCGGCTCGGCCGGGAGCGTCGTGAGCTGGCCCGTTGACCGCTGCAGCACGGCGTAGCTCACGTCCTCGCCGGAAGCGACGAACAGCACCACTGCGTTGACGGGGCTCCAGTAGTCCCACAGCGCGTAGCTGCGCTCGTTGTTGGTCGCAAGCGTGTCGACGAGGAGCCGCGTTCCCGATGGGAACAGACGCACGGTGAGCGTGTCGCCGTCGCGCTTCGCGAGGTCGGGAAGCGTCTTGAGCTGCTCCGCCTCGACGATGCGCGCGCAGTGCGCGGGGCCTTCGACATTCGCGCACAGCTCCATCATGCGCTCGCGGGTGATCGCTTCGGCGTGCACCGTCGAAGCGATCAGCCAGAGGCCGGCAGTCAACCACGCGCGCACGGCAGCCTCAGCCGATGAGGCCCGACGTGGGCGAGCTCGGGCTCGCCGCGTACAGCTTGCGCGGCATGCGACCGGCGAGGAACGCTTCGCGCCCGGCCTCCACCGCGAGACGCATCGCGCGCGCCATGCGCACGGGATCGGTGGCGAGCGCGATCGCCGTGTTCATGAGCACGCCCGCGCATCCGAGCTCCATGGCGATGGCCGCGTCCGACGCCGTGCCCACGCCCGCGTCGACGAGGACCGGCACCTTCGACTGCTCGATGATGAGCCGCAGGTTCCACGGGTTGAGGATGCCCATGCCCGACCCGATGAGCGACGCGAGCGGCATGATCGCGACGCAGCCGATCTGCTCGAGCTCGCGCGCGATGATCGGATCGTCGGACGTGTACACCATCACCTGGAAGCCGTCGGCGACGAGCCGTTCGGCGGCCTTCAGCGTCTCGCGCACGTTCGGGAACAGCGTGTTGGCGTCTCCCAGCACCTCGAGCTTGGTCAGCGCATGCCCGTCGAGGAGCTCGCGCGCGAGCTTCAGCGTGCGCACGGCGTCGTCGGCCGTGTAGCACCCGGCGCAGTTGGGCAGGTACGTGAATTCGGAAGGCGGCAGCGTGTCGAGCAGCGACGGCGCGTTCGCGTCCTGTCCGAGGTTCGTGCGGCGGATCGCAACGGTGACGATCTGCGCGCCGGACGCGATCGACCGCCTCGCGCGTCTGCGCGAAGTCGCGATACTTGCCGGTTCCCACGAGCAGGCGCGAGCGATATGCCGTGCCGTCGATGACGAGCGGGTCGGCCAGCGTGGCGGCGAAGTTGGGTTGATCCGCGGGGGCGTTCATGCGGGGATTTTACCCCCCGCCTACCGCCGCGACGATCTCGAAGCGATCGTGGGGAGATATGGTGGTCCGGTCGTACCGTCTCTTCGGAACGATTTCGCCGTTGCGCTCGACCGCGATGCGCTTGCCGACCAGGTTCAACGCGCGCACCAGTTCCGCCACGGTGGCGGGTTGCGACGGAAGGCGTTGGACCTTGCCGTTGACGACCAGGTCGAAACTCATGACGCGGCTACGACCGGTATCGCCGCATCGCCTCGCGCATGAACGCGAGCTGCCGATCGAACGCGCGGCACATGACGCAGACGGCCAGGTGCCACTGCACGCGCATTCGTTCCCAGGCCGACATCGGGCGCTCCTCCGCCTGCGACAGCAGGCGCGAGGCGTCCTTGCACGAGACGAGGTGGCCGACGGCGCGGCGGAAGAGGTTCATGATCGCGTAGGCGCTGCAAAGAGCATCACGCCCGGTTGCCGCCGCCCGAGAACCAGTTGGCCTCGAGGCACTCGCGCAGCGACATCCGGGCGCGGTAGAGGATTACCCAGAGGTTATTCGCGGTAATCGTCAATTCCTTACAGATCTCCTCGCTCGACAGCTCCATCACCTCGCGCATCATGAACACGCGTGCGGTATTGGGCGGGAGCTTGTCGAGGCAGAACTGCATGACGTCGAAGAACTGTCGACGGCTGAGGGCTTGCTCGGGGTCGCCCCAGTCGGCGGGCGGCTGCTGCCAGGCGCCGTTGTCCTTGAATAGCCCCTCGAAGTCCTCGAGGTCCGCTTCCTCGTCGAGCGTGCTCGCGGAGATGGGGTCGCGCTGCTTGCGCCGGATCGCGTCGACGATCTTGTGCTTGAGGATGCCGGTGAGCCACGTCTTGACCGTCGACTTGCCGGTGAAGCCGCCTTGCGCCGTCAGCGCCGCCGCGAGCGTGTCCTGCACGACGTCCTCGGCAAGCGCCGCGTCGCGCAACTGCAGCCGCGCCACGCGCAGCAGATAGCTGCGCTGTCGCTCGAGCTCCTTGCCGAATTCCGGGTCCATGCAGGTCGGGGTTGCTGCGCAACGCGCATATTAGGTGGAAATGCGCCGCGCGCCAACGACGCCTACGTCGCACGCCCCTGCGCAGTTGGATCGTGTCCTACACGGTAATCCGGTCGACGCCGATGCCTCGTGCGGCCGCCTGGGGGTGAAATGGGCGCAAGTTACAAAAGAGATCGACATGACCACGCGCTCCCCCATGCGACCGCATCACGCAACCTATCCGTTCAAGTTGCGAGACCCGGTCAGCGGCCGCTTCGTCCGTGCGCGCTTCATCGCGAAGCTCAATGACATCGCGGACTGTTGCGCGGCCTGGGAAATCCTGGCGCCCGCCCGTATCGAAGCCAATTCGCAATAGGCCTCTAGCAACGGGCGGGCGCGGTGGGCACGGAACGTGATGCGCGGAACTTCGGCGAGAACGGCTGTCGAATCCTGACACGATGGCACGCCACTCCATCAATCCTTCCGATCTCGCGCGCCTGAGCGGCGCGATGCTCGCCGCCATGGCGGAAGCGCGCGCGCTCAACGAAGCAGGCGAGAGGGGTCGGCAATTTCGCCGCTGCCTCGAGGTCGCGCGCGACAACTACGACCGATTGCTCGCGCAGCTCATCTCGGCGGAACCGTCCACCGCGCAGTACGCGCGCGGGCTCGCCGACTCGATGGGCAATCACCTGAGCGAGCTCGAGCGCCTCGCCGACTCCGCGTCGTCGCAGCGCGAAATGTAGGCGGCGAGCGCCGCAAACACAGGAGATCACATCATGTCGGACGACACGAGCCAGCGCGGACCGCAGGACCGCTCCCGCATCAACATGAGCCAGGCGCACGAGGTGCGCTACTGGACGCAGGCGTTCGGCGTCAGCGAAGCCGAGCTCTCGCGCGCCGTCGGCGCGGTCGGCGCGTCTGCCGACAAGGTGCGCGAGTTCCTGGGATCGCAGGGCCGCAACAAGGGCCCGGCGAACACGCACTGAGGGCGCGAATGCCGTACCACACCGTGGCCGACCTCCCCAAGGCGCAAACCGACCAGTACAACGCACACCAGAAGGACGCTTTCCTGAAGGCGTTCAACAATGCGTACGACGAATACGGGGGCGACGAAAGCCGCGCCTTCGCGGTCGCGCACGCTGCCGCCAAGAAGGCCGGCAGCCGCCCGGGTCCCGGTTAAGCGAATCAGCCCGGCGTCGTCTTCGCGTGCTTCATCTTGGAAGGCGACTGGGGGCCGACGGGCTGCGCCGCGCCCGTTTGATCGGGTGTGGTGCTGGTTGCACACCCGGCACACACGAGTGTCGCCGCAGCGAGCGCAAGCATTATCATCCGCATACAGATTCCTCTGATCGACAGTAGGGTCAGCCGCTTCGGCTGATCGGCCACTCGATTCTCGGAAACTCGTCGCCGGCGAGAAAGAGGCGCGCGACGAAGCGCCGCCCGCCGCGACCAACCCAGCGCCTCGACGACAAAGCGAAATGCTGAAAGATCTCGCGCGCCATTTCCCCAACGCGGGCTGCGTGGATGCGATCTACGTTCGACCGCGCCGCGGCGAAGCGGCGGTGGCCGTGCAGTCGGCGATGGCGCTGGAAGGACGCGGCCTCGAAGGCGATCGCAGCGCCTCAGGCGCGCGCGCAGGTCACAAGCGTCAGGTGACGCTGATCCAGGCCGAGCACCTGCCCGTCGTCGCAATGTTCATGAGGGTGACGGCCCTCGACGCGGCGCTTCTGCGGCGCAACCTCGTCGTGTCGGGCGTCAATCTCGTCGCGGCACGCGCGTTGTTCGACGACATGCCCTTGCGCGTGGCGATCGGCGACGCAGTCGTGCTCGTCGTCACCGGGCCGTGCGACCCCTGCTCCAAGATGGAGGCATCGCTTGGGCCGGGCGGCTGGAACGCCATGCGGGGACACGGCGGCATGACGGCGCGCATCGAGCAGGGCGGCTCGATTGCGGTCGGCGACCGGGTCGAGGTTTGCGTGATGCCGGCGCCTTCAGCTGCGCTTGCGGCAAGATAGCGCCATGAAAGCGCTTCGCGGGTTCGATTTCGGCGAGATGCTGCTGCTCCTCTGGATCGGCATGTGGCTCGCCGGCCTCGTCGGCTGGTGCATGAATCTCTACAAGCTCGTCGGCATCTGCTGCGAGCCCACCGGATGGCTGCTGTTGCGTGCCATCGGCTTGATCGTGCTGCCGCTCGGCGCCATCGTCGGGTTTCTTTGACGGTGCCGACGCCGAGCGGGTCCGGCTCTAGTTGAGCGGGCAGTCGCCTTCGCGGCGGGCCGTAGGCAACAAGCTGGCAGTCACAACCGCCGCGGGGCGACGGACGGCGCCATTTATACGCTCGCCGGAGGCGATGGACTGCAGCATCCCGCGCCGGCATGCGCAGAAAGTCGAAAGGCCCTGCGTCGTCGCAGGGCCTTTAGTTTCATGGGGTAGCGCGCCGACGCGCATGTGGGCGACCTAGCTGTTACGCCCCGCCCGCTTACGAGTGCCGGTTGCGCCTGGCGACAATTACTTCCGAACTCTGCGCACCAATGCCGCCACGGCAATGGCGATGAAAAGCAGCATCCATGTGGACGGCTCCGGCACCTGATTCACCTGCGCCTGTGCCTCCGGGCAGGAATCGTACGGCGTGGGTTGCATGCTATGCGTTTCCGCGTTCGGACAGTTCTTCATTCATGCCTCCTTGGACGGTAGCCCCGTCAGCGATCGCACGGCACGCTTACGACGGAGCCAAATGTAGCTGGCGATGTTCCTCGCGTGATATTGACCTGACAGGCGGTATGAGACGCCGACAGAGGCCTTTTTGGTGCGCTGTGCGCTACGAATGGCCCCGCGACCCCTCGATGCCGTCAAAACTGCGAACGAGGCGTTCGCTCGACTGGGAGATTGCCAAACCACTCGCAATCAATGCGCGTGCACCGATAGCGACGCACGGGGTAGAGCAGTGAAATAAGCCGATCTATGGGACGCCGAGTGATGCGCCGCACGGGACCGCCGCAACGCGGACACGGTTTAGACATGTCCAATTAAAATTCAATCAAACAGCTGTTTTGAGTCCGCCCCATGCCCATAGTTTCGCAACGGCCGCGCTCGCTCAGCACCGACCCGCCCGCGGTGGCGACCTTTGACGCGTGCTCAATTGCGCCAACCTCTTGCCTCACCTTCACTGGAAGCTGGTGCAGCTAGAGCAGGTCGCGAGGCTTGGGGACGACCAAGTCCTCAGAGCGACGCGTTCGATCTCTCCGCGACAAGGTCGGAACACGATAGCCCCGGAGTTACCCGTGAGCAAGAAAAAGGCCTTGCGTCGCAGCAAGGCCTTGTTTTATCTGGTGGCGAGCCAGGGACTCGAACCCCGGACCAAAGGATTATGATTCGGATGAATCGAAGAAAGCAGGAACGTTCAGCACATCGGGGAGCAACCAATTCAATCGCTTAGCGTCTCCCCATCACTCTCAGTGTTTCCCGCGTTCCGCGCTCGCGAGTCCCGCCAGTGTCCCTGTACGGGCTGACTTCGGGGGCCTTATAACTACTGTGATAGCCGGAATGGCGGGGCGAAGCCTAGGCTAGTGATAGGAACGGCGATTGGATTAGAGACGTCAACTGGGCTCCCGTAAATGAAACATTGGCCGGCGGGGCCATCCCCTATGTCCTGAAGCGAGCCTATAATCGGGCCGCTCGCCCGGCATTTCCTTCACAAGAGCGCGCGCGACCTCGCGGTCGAGCCCAAGACGCTTTCGGACGAGGCGCACAAGGCGCTCATGCTGTTCGCATTCCCCGGCAACGTGCGCCAGCTCGAGAACATCTGTCACTGGCTCACCGCGATGGCGCCGGGTCAGCGCATCGATGCCGCCGACCTGCCGCCTGAAGTACGCCAGTCGCCTGCGTCGACGACCGAGATTACGGAGTCCGACTGGCGCAACGCACTCGACCGCGAGCTTTCGCAGGCGCTCGCGCGCGGCGAGCGCAACGTCGGCGACCGCCTCGAGCACGGGTTCGAGAAAACGCTCATCCGGCGCGCGCTCGCGCACACCGGAGGTCATCGCATGGAGGCCGCCGCGTGGCTCGGCTGGGGCCGCAACACGCTCACGCGCAAGATTCAGGAGCTGGGATTCGAGCCCGAGCTGAGGAAGGGCGTACGCTAGGCACGATCGCGGGGTTCACCCGCCTTGCCATCGCGGAGCGCTCACCCCCTACTTCATGGAAAGGTACCCGGCCAGTTCAGCTTACGCTCCACGAGCTCGTCGATCACAATGTCCGGCTTTTCACGTTCGATGAGTGCACGGCCGAGCGCGTACGTGCTCGCATATACGATGCGACTGAAATTCGTCGTGAGCATGGGAACCCACAAGTCGGCCATCGAATCACGCAAGACGACCGCCCTTGGTAGTTCCGGGCGGCCGCACTCATACGACCGGATGCCCTGGGGTTCGTTCTTCTCGACCCGGCGCGGGCAGTGGCGTTCGAGCTCCGCGAGCGCTTTCCCGAAAGGCGCGACGTCGTCCTCGCGGATGCGCGAAGCCATGCCAAGCATTCCGAGCAGATCGCCGCTGTAGAAGTCCATGCCCGGCGTGTAGGGCGGCTGCTTGGCTGGTACGATTTGCGGCAACTTGTCGCCGAGCTTCTCCTGAATGACGCGCATGATCTCGTCGTACCCCACCATCGCGCCGTTGTAGTTCCAGTGCGAGTCTGTCTTGAAATAGAGGCGCTCCCGCGACTTGGCGGCAAGCAGTGCGGGCCGCAGATCGACGAAGGTGACGTGGCCCTCACGTCGCAGCGCGTCGCGGACGCGATCGTACGGCGTGGCGCCCGGCGAGCGCGCCACCCAGGCCGGCAGATGCTCGGGATAGATGGTGAACTTTTCAGGCACGACTACCACTACGTACGCGATACCGCGCGCGGCCAGCCATTCGTTTCGCCGTCGGAACTCCGCCACCGTGTCGTCGACCCGACCTTGCGGAAATTCCATCGTGCCTCGGTAATGCCGGTCCAGAGAGTGCCCGTCCTCGCCGAGCCAGTAATACCAGCCATCGTTGCCCACCATTACCGTCGACAGGCTCGACACACCGAACATGCGCAGCAGCGCGCCGTGGTGAAACTGCACCAGCGCGTCGCGTCCACCGAAGCGGTCGGAAAACGCGGCGTCGAACGCGGCAGGAAAATCGCGGCTCCATCCGAACGCGGGCCATGGCGCTGCCGACCTGTTTTCGAATCGCGTGAGGGTGCGCGACCAGGTCCACGTGAGCGCGAGCCCCGGCAGTGCGATTCCAATCGCGAACAGAACCGCGACCATCCGATCGCGTACCGAATGGTCGGCGGGCGCCGCAGCGGGGAGCTCAGCCATTAGAATCTGAAATAGATGAAAGGATTGTACGTGCCCGCTGCGAGGAACGCGCTTGCGAGCGCGAACACGATGCCGAGCCAGGCGACGTCGAGCCCCATTGCAACGCCGCCCCAGCGGTCGCGCCGGCGGCCGAGGAGGCGTGCAAGCGGCGTCGCGAAGACGATGCCGGTCACTAGCGTCGTCAGCACGAAGGGGTCGAGGAACTCGGCCAACGGATGGCGCACGGCGTCGCCTTGCGCCTTGCCCACCAGCGCCGCGTAATACCCAACAGCCTGGGCGAGCGTCTCGCAGCGGAACAGCACCCAGCCGCCCATGACCATCGCGAGCGCGTATCCGTGCCCGAGCGGCCCGATCCGAGCCACCACGCGGTCGAGGCCCGCTCTTTCGATGACCAGGAACGCGCCGTGCCAGACGCCCCACAGCACGAACGGCCAGCTCGCGCCATGCCACAGGCCGCACAACAGGAATACGATGACGAGGTTGACATAAGCGCGCCGCTCGCCCCTCTGGTTACCGCCGAGCGGGATGTAGAGGTAGTCGCGAAACCAGTTCGACAGCGAGATGTGCCAGCGTCGCCAGAACTCGCGGATGCTGCGCGCGATGTACGGATAGTTGAAATTCTCGAGGATGCGGAAGCCGAACATCGCGCATGAGCCCGATCGCCATGTCGGAATATCCCGAGAAGTCGAAGTAGATCTGCAGCGTGTAGCAGACGAGCCCGAGCCACGCGAGCGATGTGGTGAGCTCGGAGGAAGGCAGCGCGAAGATGCGGTCGGCGGTTGCCCCGAGCGTGTTGGCGATGAGCACCTTCTTGCCGAGGCCGAGCACGAAGCGGCGCACGCCATACGCGAAGTCGGCGAGGCGCTGGTCGCGCGCCGGCAGCTGCGACGCGATGTCGCGCCAGCGGATGATGGGGCCGGCGATGAGCTGCGGGAAAAGCAGGATGTAGAGCGCGAAGCGCGGCAGGTTGCGCTCGGCCCCCGCGTTGCCCTTGTAAACGTCGACGACGTACGAGATAGCGTGGAAGGTGAAGAAGGAGATGCCCAGCGGAAGCGGTATGCGAAGAACCAGCCGACGCTCAACCTCCGCTCAGTTCAAGCACCTTGGCGATCTGGGTCAGGACGTACACAAGAGGCGATCCATCCTGGCTGTCTCGCGTCCCGGACTCCATGTCCCGGTACACCCGCGCCATCTCCACGCGGACGCCCTCGAGTCGGTCTAGCTGTGCCTTCCTGCGGCGGGGGGTAGGGACTAGAGACAACGTAGCGCCGTCATAGGTTTGCGGCCGACGCACCGCTCCGTTAGTCGCCGCGGCGCGCCTTACATGCATGCGCTTCCGCCGAAGGTGCCAGTCCGATTTGTTCGGTATCTTCGGCATCTTCGAGGCTAGGTGGCACCTTACGGAGACTCCACTCCCAGCCGCCGCGCATCCCCAGCTTTTCGACGCGCGCCCCGATAGCAGATCGCGCCCGCTGCATCTGGCGCTCGCTATAGCCGTGAGCTTTGGCGTCTCGCCCTTCCTAGGTTGGTGGCGATCGATTGTGCTGCGCACTGCGGGCGCGCAAAATCGGGGTGACTTACACCATCCTCCGCTTTTCTTCGCATCCTCGCGGCGCGTCCGCGTGGTAGGACGCCACGTAAAGCAATCGTGGCCGGACATTCATGGGAACGATGGGAGTTGCATATGAAGAAGCTTACGAGGCAAACGCTTCTGGCGGTCGCGGTGGCGTTGGGAACGACTAACCCGGCACTGGCCAATGGTAAGGATTGCGATGTAGGCACACTGCGCGGGTTATACCTGTTTAGCGCGTCCGGGTTCAATGTTCCCGCCCCCGGCCAACAAATACCAAAGGTCATCGCGGAGTTCATTCGCTTTAACGGTGACGGTACGCTGACGTCTCCAGGCGGCACTGTCATCGTAGGTGGCGTGAAATTACCTCCTCCTTCTCCGGGACCTCCGGCGATCGGCACATACACGCTTGATGACGATTGCATCGGCACGCTGAGCTTTAATCCACAATTGACGTTCGACATTTTCGTCTTTCCAAAGGGGGACGAGCTCGTCATGGTTCAAACGGCTCAGCCCGCCCCGCTCGGGCTACCGGTCCTGCAGGGATCAGCAGTGCGCGTATCGAAATAGCGGAAACTCGCGCTAACGGAGCCCACCCGCAAGGTGGGCTCTCGTCGAGACGGTTTAAGAAATCGCTCGCCATACTCGTTAGCGCTCTACGGACTGGATCAAGATCAAGAATCCCGATTTTTATCGGCCCGCAGCTCTCGGAATTCGTGAGTGATTTCGGCCAGATGCACTACTCGCGTTACTACAGCCAAGGCGGGCCGTTGTGATCGCGAGCGTGCAATACATCGACTAGCCGCCGCGCTTAATCTCGGCGACGATGCGCGCCGCCATCGCGTTGCATTCCGAGGCATCTAACAAAAGGAAGTCGCTCCCGCCGGGCGCCGCGATCGCGGCGAAGGCGCGTTCGCTGGCGACGAGGAAGGCTGGCGATCCTTCGTCTAGCGTTTCCGCGAAGTGGCGTTCCACAGCGGCGTAATTGCGAACTAGGCGATCCGAGTGGAGCCCCGCGATTGTTCGGAACGGCTCATCGTCGATAAGCCGCCTGACGCGTTCCTGCGCGGCCATATTGAGCGCGTAACGTTCGCGATCGGAAACGATGCGTGCGGCGCGGTCTAGGATGCGGTCCTTGTCCGTGTTCGAGATCGATACGCCGTACACGCGCGCCGTTTCCCGTTCCCATGTCGAGGCGTCGACCACGAAGCCTTGTGCCCCCTGCTGATGCTGCTCGTTTTGTATAAGCGTTTGCCGGCCGTATCGTTCCAGGATGTCGGCGACAACGCTTCGGACATCCGGCGTAAGGTCGTGCAATCGATTCGGGAAGATAACGACGACGCGCTGCCCGTAGCGCGTAATCGATTCAGTGAGGTTGATGACGAACGCCGACAGCGGGACGGAAACGGCGGCGGGTTCAATGCTGCCGTCATCGGACCATCGCCAAGCGGCGCCGTCGAAGCACAGCGTCTGCCCGAACGCGCGCAGCGTCCGCGACGTAACACCAAAGAACGGCCGCCCGGTCGCGCGGTGAGCCGGCATCCTTGAAACCCGCCAAACGCGATAGATTGTAGATTACACCACGCGACCCCCCCAGTAAAGGGAATGGGCCGGGGCATTCCCCTAGTCCGTCGCCCCGGATTTGCCGGCGTGTCGGTCCGTCGGTCCACTCGGCACGTCATTTTGACTGCATGCGGCCCTTCGCCTGTTTTGAAGTCAATGACTACAGAATGGCTACAAAAGCGACCCGTCGACAAGAGTTCGCGGGACGAGCCGGTTAAGTAGTTGACTTGTTTCGATCGCCGCACAAGCAGTGCTAGATGATTTGCTCGTGGATCGACGAGGTAGCAGGAACGGGTTTCCTATACTCGTGCGCGCTGACCTTATGCAGCTTCGCAGCATCCTCCATGGCCTTATGTGAGGCTACGTGCCGCGATGTATAGCGCGGTCATCGAAACGACCAACGCTGTCGCGGATAGGATATGTGAGATCCAGATACGGATTCGCAGGCCGCGGTCGCGCCGGCGCTGCAATTCCAACTGTCCGAGTACTCTGTATCCGCTGCCATCTTCGAACGACTCGCACCATGCGGCGACGTCCGCGGTCGGCATCCTCCGAAGGGTCGTCGGGATGTCGCGTTCGCGTAGCGTCTTCGGGTCCATTTACGTGGGTTCCGGTTGCAGCTTATCGTTAGGCGCGTTCGAACTTATCACGTGTCCCGGCAAGCCGAAGCCCGGGCAGTCCGCGTGACTGCGCGCGATTGTCACTTCGGAGTCCGCAACGTCGGTGACTTGCTTAGCTGTCGGCTACATCGCTGTGTGACTGTCCGGCCCGCATCTCCTTCCGCTGCGCGGCACCGTCTGGCGGGTTTGCAACCCTCCCATCCGACCCTTATTACGACCGCGCGTCGCCCGGCTTCTTCCGCGCGGTAGTCCGGCATCAAGCGTGCGGGGGATGTGCAATCCGGTCGTATTGGCATGCCGGCTAACCTCTTTACCGGCCTTCGACGCGACTGCTTCACGGGGACAGGCGACCAATGGACATGCACGCTGCAGATACATATCAGACGCCACAATTCACTTATCTCGGTCGACTCACAACGGTCATAGCTGCTTCGCTCGTGGAAGCGATGGCGTTAGCTAACGAGCAAAACTTCGGACGGAAATACGCCGAGGTTGTGTGTCACAGCCGCGAGCTTTACAACGAATTGCTAGAAGCGAACTGGCAATAGCCGGCCCGAGTGGTAACGAGCTCGCACGCGCGACGGAATCGATCGGGGTACGTCTTGACGGCCTTGAGCGCCGAATCGCGCCGGTCGGGGCGCGACGACCACAACAGTCGGTCGATACGATGACCTTAGCCCCAGCTCTCGCTGGGTCCTCCAAACCAGCTCAACGGCCAACTTACGATGGGGCCGAACTCTGGCATGTATGGCGATAAACGCAGCCAAGGGTAAGAACATCGCGACGAAACAGTTGCGTCCGACTCGGCAAAGCGCACGCCGAGGCGATGTTGACCGCGCTTGAGGAAGCGGGTGTGAATCGTGGCCTTAACGTGGAGGGGATCTGGTGACGCCTGCAGACTACGCGGCATTGACACAGGCTGGCGGAGCTGTGCTCGCGCTCGCAGTCGCGGTGACCATTCAAGTCTATCTCGGCATCAAGGAAGACATAAGCCGTGTCCAAGAACGGGATCGCCAGCGTGCGCGCGAGCGGTACGAGGCAAGGCAAAGGTCGTTTAGAGCGTACTCGCTAGCGAGTTTGTTTGCACAGATGCTAGACAGCGCAGTTGAGGACGGAATGAACGCCGCACAGGAGTAGAGCGAAACAGCCGCATTGACAGCACGCAGCGTAATCGAGCGGTTACCTACGGTGGCGGAAAGCATCGACTCCTGGCGCTCACGCCAGAGAGCGCATCAGCGTTGATCGTCATTCGTGCCATAGCAATCGAGGCTGTGGCGGTGCTGCAGCAGCAGCCCGCGACGAGCTGGAGTCATACCCTTGCGAGACTTAGTGAACTTCGCGCCGCATTGAGGCCGAAGTGGGCGACGATGCAAAACGCCATGCCGGGCGGTCTCCACGGCCTTAATAATAACCGGCGGCCCACTTGCTGCAGCGGAGTTCGATGCATTGGTGATCCCGCCGCCGTTTAACGAAGGTAGATTGCGTGGCGAGGCGCGGCCATCTTTGCCGATTCGTTGGAACGACAGAATGTAGGAAGCAACTCGTAGCGAACAAAATTGGAGCACATCGTGACCGAGTCGCGGACGCTTCGTCTGCTTGGTTAGCCGCTTATCAGAGATTGCTGGGCCACTGGTATGCGGATGACTAGAATTTCATACGCCGATTCACCTGTCGCCGCCGATGACACTAAGACACCGCGTAGCTCGCACAAATCTCTTCGCTGTCGATCAGTTTACAGATCAATCAACGATGCAGGCGGTCGTCGATTGGACATACGCGCGTAAAGTGCTGCCGCTGAACGACCTACTGGCCTTCACCAGGCGGTGGGCCGACTCGCTTCCCACATTAGGCCGTCCCGACGCACTCATGCGAATGTATCCGCGCCTCGCGAACAGCATCGCGACGGCATGGTCAGATCCGATCGCCGCACAGGCCGTGCTAGATGATTTGCTTGTGGATCGGCGAGGCGGCAGGAGCGGGTTTCCGATGCTCGTGCGCGCTGACCTCATGCAGCTTCGCAGTATTCTCTATGGCCGTATGTGACTCAGCAGGAATGATCAAACCGGCCTAATGCGGAGCTGATTGAGCGCGTTGCCAGGAGTCGGACCAGCCCTGATGCTGACCCGCGAGTGGTGCGATGCAGGAGGCGCGATCTCCCAAGCTAAGGAGGGGGCTTCCACGATGAAGATCGCCGGTTTCAACGTAGAGAACCGCGTTCGACGCGCTAATGCGGAGCTCACGACGCCAGGTGCTGCCGCTGCGACGCGGCCGGGATAGGACGGAAGCATTGCGATTCGCCTCCGTCGCGCACCTCAGCGGCTCCCGTAACCTCCCACACCATTTCCCGCAGCGATCTCGTAGCGCTCGCCCACGTACCGCGCGCGCACCCGTTTGCCCGTCATTGGGTCAGCGCCCAATGTTGGCATTGGGCCGCTACATTGCGTCGTCGAAATCTGCCGCCCACCGGGGCCGTCTAAGCGCGATCTCGAAGTTCTAGAAGCTTCGCACGCAACATCGGAGACGCCGCCACTAAAACGCCGTAGCGTGTTTGGTCTATGTCAGTCAGCTCTCGTCGGCAATGTCGAACAGCTCCTTGGCGTGCTGCAGCATCTCGCGAAGAACGTCTCCAAGGGCGCCGGCAGCGATCATGTCCTCCGCTTCATCGCACACCTTCATGGATTCGCGGATGGCCCATGCGGGCGTCGTAAAGGCTCATAGCGTCACATTGATCGCAAATTCGTCACCGTAAGCGTAGCGCTGGAACTCATCCGCCTGCAGGCCAGCAGATCAGCGGTTGTGAAGAGGTGCGCTACGGCGAAATTGCGCGCTCCGGCGTCCAACAGCGAAGCTGGCGGCGACGTGGCGCCTGTGCATCGATCACGCGGCTGCTCGGATCAGGCGCAGCAAATCCGAGACGGCACTGAGCGCCATTCCTGTGTGGCACAACCATTGCATGACCGGAGGGGATTCCGTATTCGGAGGGCTTACCATGCGATCCGTCAGACTCGGCGAACTCGCGGTCATCGTGCTAGTCGCGACGATTTGCCTTTGTTACGCCATCAGCTGTAGGGCGGGACCGCTGACTTGAGATCTAGGACACGCCGTCTTCCAAGTGAACTGATGGCGTCGTAAATCGGATGATCCGTAGCTACGCGCGGTGCGGCGGGTGGAGGGTCGTACGCAACGACTACAGCCGACCCACTACCGACATCGCGCGGAGCCCGAAGCGGGCATTGAAACCGATGCGAGCTGTCGTTCGGATCGCGGCATAGAGGGGCGGCCGATACCCGTCAGTTCATTCCTCGCAAGTCGGCGTTTGGGCTGGACGCAGCGTCCAGCCCTGGATCGCTACCTCAATAGCTGATCCGCCCGACGGATGTGTAGGAACCTACATTCGTGACGTTCGACGCGGTGCCCTCGATGAAGCTACTGCCCGACGCGTTCTGGAACCGCCCCGTCCCGCCGTTGAATGTCTCGATGCCCTCGTACGTTACGTCGCCCGTCACGAGGTTGATTTCGCCCGTACCCAGGAACGTACTGCGCAACTCGTCGCCATTCGCGGCGAGGTATGCGACCGTTGCGTCGAGCGCAACCGGCAGCACACCGTTGACAGGCGGCCCGGTGGGGATCACGTCCTGAACTATGAGCCCCGTCGTAAGGCCCAGGTGGCGCACTTGGCAGGCGAGATCGATTGACAGCCTGAGAATCGGTTGGGTTTGAATGACGTGAACTACGGTGTCGCAGATGCTTGCATACGGCCGGTTGCTTCCGCCAGGTCCCGCCACCGCGACGATCGGCGCTGTAGCGAGCACGACGAGTACGACGCCCTTCTTCAGCATGCTTGAGGCGATTGCGGACATCTGCTTCATCAGTTTCTCCGGTTCGAGGGCGATTGAAAGGATCTTGCCTGGCACGGATCGCGCCCGGCGCGCCGATACTATGCGCTCGAAGAGCGCCGGCCGCATCGCTAACGAGCGACGCGCGCGGAGCTTCCCCACCAATCCTTCAGAACGGATAGGAAGCTTAACGCTGGTTCGGAAGAGCCTCTGGGGCTACGGCCCTTCGGTCAGGAGGCCGATGCGGAACACAGGCCGGAGGCCTAATTCAAGCTGGCTAAGGCGTGAGCCACATTGTTGATGTCATCATCGGTAAGCGTTTTGATTGTGTCGCCGCCATCGCTCGTGGGGTGCAACCGCTTCCCGGAACGCATGGATCGAAGCTCCGAAGCCGCGTACATGGGGTTTTGCCCTGCTAGGCGGGCGGCCGACCCATTACCGGCATACTCCGAGCCGTGACACGAGCGACAGGTCAACTGGGCTAGCGCTTTCATTCCTGCGTCGGCCTTCGCCACATCGAAACCCGGATAGGGTCCCGCCTGTCGGCTCGCAAAGAAGTCAGCGATGTCCTGTGCGTCAACGGCACTGAGGCCTCCTGCCATGGTTCTCATCGTATCGCCAGTCCGCTTGCCTGACGTATACGCCGTTATCTGGGCAATGAAGAACGCCTGTGGCTGGCCCTCGAGAACGGGAGTGTAGTGTCTTCCCTCCCTTACAGATGCCCCATGGCAAACAAGGCACAACTTATCAGCCTTCTCTTCTCCGGCAGCGGGATCCGCGAAGGCGACGCAAGGAAATGCAAACAGCCAGCAGGTTGTCGCTGCGATCGCTATGTTTTTCATCTCAGTTCCCCCTTTTCAGGGCCTGACGATGCGACAAGCATCGCGAACTCGGGAACGGCGCCCGACATCACACCTGGAATGGCAATCAATCTTACGCGTGTCAAGGATGCCCTCGAGGGCCTAACTGACATTGAGCTCCACGCGCTCAAGACGGCCGACAGCGGGCGCCACTCATCGCCTATGGCTTGCGCCTCCTCAGTGGAGCAGCAATCGCTCTAAAGCGCAATCGCGCAGACTGCTTGCACCCGACCGGCGACTCTCTCGCCCGTAGCGAAGAACGAGCCGTCTGGCTTCGAAACAGTCAACGAATTTTCGCCCGTTGTAACGTCGAACTGATTTGATACCAGTGCGAATCCTTGGCTAACGCATCGTTGCACAGTGAGGGACCAGCGGCGAGTCCGCGCCCGCGTTAAGCGTGGGAGATGGTTGCCAGCCGTGATGCTGGCGGTCTTTAGTTCGCCGCCTTCCGCGCAAGCGCGGGCGATTCTGCCGGCTGCTTCGGTCTAGGTGAATGTCCCGCCGGTGTCCCGCTGAAACGAAAACGGGCTAGACATTTCTGTCTGACCCGTTGCTTTGTATGGTGGCGAGCCAGGGACTCGAACCCCGGACCAAAGGATTATGATTCCTCTGCTCTAACCAGCTGAGCTAGCTCGCCAAGGCCTTGAATTGTCGCAGATTCACAGGCGCCGGTCCAGTTGCGCACCCCCGCACCCCGCAAATCCCTCGGCTTTCGCCCGTTTCGCTCCATTCGCGTTCCACCGGACGGTTTCATCCGCCGTTTCGGCCGATTCGTCGCTTCCTCGTTTCGCGCCCTGCGGCGGTTGCCTAGAGTTCAACCAACACGACGCACAAACAACCTTCGACACACCACAGGAGAACGACGATGAACGCCTACAACCCGACCAGCTGGAAGAAGAAGATCGTGCTCGCAGCCGCCACGCTCGCCGTCTCCGCGGGCGTGCTCGAAGTGGTGACGAGCTCGATGATGTACCCGAACCCCGAAGCGATGGCCGTGCGCGAGCGCGTGCTCGCCTCGCAAAGCGAGCGCGCGCAGCAGCTGCGCGAGATGCAGCGCGGCGAAGTCCGCATCGCCGGCTCGATCACGCAGGGCCGCATCTGACGCAAACGGCACGGCCCGCCGCTCGCGCACGCGGGCACGATTGACCTCCCCCCGCTTCGGCGGGGTTCTTTTTTGTGCGGGACGTCAGGGCAATGGACGGAGCTGCGTCGCGAGGACGTACTCGCCGAGTTGCTTGCCCATGGCGGCGCCCGCCTCGGCCGAATTGCGAAAGTGGATGCCGCTGTACACGCGCGCATTCACGATGTCGGCGGCCACTTCGGAGGCGCTGGCGAACTCGCGCCGGGCGTTGTCCGCGCCGCGGATCGCGACCCGTCGGCCAGGACCGACCAAGCCTGCGAGCACGGTCGCGAACGCCGTCCCGGTGTTGCAGTGCGCGCACGGATACTCGGGATGCGGCGGCGACTCGACCAGCGACGTCCATCCGGCGTCGGGGTCCGTCGCGGGATTGCCGTCGAGGTCGCCGTTGCGTATCGCGGTGATGGGGCGCCAGAAGTTGTACGTGTACTTGGAGTCGAAGTGGGCGATTGCTGCGTCGACGAGGATGGCGTACAGCAGCGCGTAATACCGGGCGCTCCCGGCGACCGACGTCGGCGCGGGCGCGTTTTCCACGATCGACGCGACGAACTGGGTGAACGACGGCGGCGCATAGAACTGCGCGGTCGCCGTCTGCTCCGGCGTTCGCGTCGTGCTCGCGCGCGATCCTGCCGCCTTGACCTCGTTGTAGTCGCGCGTCCACGTGTCGCTCGTGAGCGCTGGTGGAGGAACCGACCTGAATTGCGACGGTGACGTCATCATGATCGGCTTCGCCTGCACCAGCTCCCAACCAACCGGAAGGGTCGTAGGCACGTACGTGCCGGCGGTGGTAAACGGCCGGTAGCGATTCGCCGCCGTGAGGCCGGCGTCGCTGCGCGCTGCCACGAGCGCAGCGGCCACCCCCCCGCCGAAGCGCCTCGCGTCGTCGCTGTACGCGCCTGCCGGCAATCGCGCCGACAGGCCCTCGCACGCTGTCGAGACAGCGGCGCTTTGCGCAGGCACGAGGGCGGCCAGCGCCGCGCATCCCGCTGCCAGCGCGGCTGCATCGGCTCGCACGCCGGCGGGCGGCGACGCCACGGGGCGATACGCCACGAATCGCTTCTCGATCGCGTTCGCCGCGTCGAACATCGCGAGGTTGGTGAGAGCGAGGACGTTGGCGGTGGTCACCGCGGGAGGCGGGCCGGCGACCCTGGTCGCGGCTTCGTTCACGTCCGTCACGATGTCGGCATGACACATGGCGCTCGCCGTTGCGGCGACCACGAGCAGGGCCATCTTGCGCACGGTGTTCTCCCCCTTGTTGTTGGTGCAAAGATTCTAGCCGCGGAACGGCGGGGATTCGCCCCGCGCTTTGCCGGTCCTGTCCATCGATTTTCCGATTTCGTCGTCGGCCTGTTTGCCAGACGTCTCGCGGCAGGGGCATGATGGTTCCGTTCGCGAACGCCGCCTCATGACATCCGCCACGCTCACTGCCTCAAGCGCTTCGCCCGCGCTCGCCCTGCCCACAGGATCCATCCTGTCGGCCCTGGGGACTTTCCGCTGGCGGCTCGCGTTCGTCGCCGCTTTTTGTGCGGTGGTGGCGACCGAGGTGCTGGCGCAGCCCGAGGTCTACGAATACTGGACGCTCGCCGCGCTGGCGAGCGGATTCTTTGATCTGTATGTGCAGTCGCTGGGCTACGGCGTCATGATCTTGCTCGCACTGACCGCGGCCGAAGCCCTGCTTCCACGGGTGCCGGCAGTCGTTCGTCCTGTGCTCGTGGGAATCGCCATCCTCGCCGGCGCCATCGCGGGCGGCATCGTCGACGTGGTCGTGGAGGACCTGGGCATCGACTACGTGCGAACGTTTCGCTTCGCAGGCGACACGTTGCGCTGGGCCGCCACCGGCGCGGTGGTGACGGCCATCTACCTCGTGCAGCGACGGGCCGCGGCCGCGGCCAGCCGGGTGCACGAAGCGGCGCTCGAGCGCGTCGCGCTCGACCGGCAGATGCTCGAGGCGCGGCTGCAGGTGATGCGCGCGCAGATCGAGCCGCACTTCCTGTTCAACACGCTCGCCAACGTCAAGCGGCTGTGCCAGCGCGACATGTCGCGCGGCATCGCCATGCTCGACAACGTCGTCAGCTACCTGCGCGCCGCGCTGCCGCAGCTGCGCGGCGGTGCGACGACGCTCGGGCAGGAGGCCGATCTCGTCCGCGCCTATCTCGACGTGCTGCAGATCCGCATGGGCGAGTACCTCGCGTTCTCGGTCGACGTGCCACCCGCGCTGCGCGACTATCCGTTTCCTCCGATGATGCTGCTCACGCTCGCCGAGAATGCGATCAAGCACGGACTCGCGCCGTCTCCCGACGCCGGGCGGATCGACGTCACGGCGCGGCTCGACGGGCGGGAGCTCGTCATCGCCGTCGCCGACACGGGCGTCGGCTTCGGCGTGGCGAAGACCGAGCGGCACGGGCATCGGGCTCGCCAATACGCGCGCGCGCCTCGCGGCGCTGTACGGCCTCGAAGCCCAGCTCGCGCTTCGCACGCACGAGCCGCGTGGCGTCGTTGCCGAGATTCGCGTCCCGCTGGACCGCGCATGACCACGCGCCATCATCGCCGAGGACGAGCCGCTGCTGGCCGACGAGCTCGCCGATGCGCTGGCGCGCCTGTGGCCCGAGCTCGAGATCGTGGGCCGCGCGCGCGACGGCATCGAAGCGGTGCGCATGGTGGAGGCGCACAATCCCGACGTCGTGTTCCTGGACATCCAGATGCCCGGCATGACCGGTCTCGACGTCGCGAAGCAACTCGGCGCGCGTGCGCACATCGTGTTCGTGACGGCGTTCGACCAGCACGCGATCGCGGCGTTCGAGCACGGCGCCATCGACTACGTGCTGAAGCCGGTCGGCGCTGCCGCGCCTCGCGACTGCCGTCGTCGCGGGTCAAGGAGCGGCTCGGACGCGCACCGGCCGACCTGTCGGGACTGCTCCGCGACCTCGCGCGCCAACCGCGGCGACGGCCGGACGTACCTGCGCTGGGTCAACGCATCGATGGGCCAGACCATCAAGCTCATCACCGTCGAGGAGATCTGCTACTTCAAGGCGGACAGCAAGTACACGCTGGTCGTGACGCCGGCCGGCGAGTCGCTCATCAAGAAGCCGATCAAGGAGCTGTGCGACGAGCTCGATCCGTCGCAGTTCTGGCAGATTCACCGCTCCACGCTCGTCAACGTGAACTTCGTCGCCGGCGTCACGCGCGATTTTCGCGGTCATCTGCAGTTCAAGCTCAAGCAGCGCAACGAATCACTGCCGGTGTCGGAGAGCTACACGCACCTGTTCCGGCAGATGTGATGAACTCAACGAGGAGGCTGCACATGCAGGACAACTCCATCAATCGCCGCGACCTCATGCGCATGCTGGCGGGCCTCGGACTTGCCGTCGGCGCCGGCGAAGCGCTCGCGCAGGACGCGACCAAGGTCGACCCGCGCGGCTACAAGGTGCTGGTCGACAACGACCAGGTGCGCGTGCTCGAGTACATCGGCAAGCCGCGGCTCGGCGTGTGCGGCCAGGGGATGCACTCGCACCCCGACCACATCACCGTCGTGCAGTCGCCGGCCAAGGTCAAGGTGACGCTGCCGGACGGCAAGTCGTTCGTCGCGGAGAACAAGCCGGGCGATGTGTTCTTCGAGCCGGCCGGCACGCATTCCGTCGAGAACATCGGCAGCCGCGAGACGCGCTCCTTGCTCATCGAGATCAAGAAGAAGGCGTAAGGCAAAGCATCGAAACGGCATGCAGCACAGCTACGCCGCGGCGGCGTGGGCGCTGCTTCGCCGTCGCGGCAGTCACATCCTGTTCATCGGGGCGGGCAGTCTCGTCATCGACTTCCTGCGGATATGGCCGCAGGTGCCTGACGGTGCAGACTTCGCGCCATGGCTCTTGTGGGAATTTCCCGGCACGGAGTTCGGCTTCGCCGCATTGGTCGTCGTCGGCGTGACGCTCGGACAGGCCGTACGCCGGCGGAAGGGTGGAAGCGTTTTGCGCTGATGTGCGCTGCAGGATTCGTGGCGGTCGCGCTCGGCGCCGTATGGCGAGCTTTCATGCACGAGTACTTCGAGTGGGACTTCATCGTCCGCCTGAACATCGTCACGTCGCTCACGAGTCATCTCACGACGGTGGCGTGGACGTGGTGCGCGATCGCGGTGGGGCTCGCCCTGTTCTATGTGACGCAGGAGCGCGAGGCGCTGCTCGCTCGTCGCGCGCGCGAGGTCGAGCTCGACCGGGTCGAAGCCCAGCGCACGCGTGATGTCGTCGCGCCTGGACGTCATGCGCGCGCGCGTCGAGCCCGAGTTCCTGTTCGGCGCGCTGGCCGACGTTCGCGAGCTCTACGGCAAGGACCGCGCGGTTGCCGAAGCGATGGTGGACGCGCTCATCACCTACCTGCGCGCCGCGCTTCCGCAGATGCGCGGCCAGGGCTCGACCGTACGCCGCGAGATCGAACTGGCGACCGCGTACGCGGCGGTGCTGCAAGTGCCGCGCGGCGAGGCGCTGACGCTGTCGCACGGCATCGCCGAAGGGCTCGACGACATCGCTCTTTCGCCGATGGTGCTGCTGCCGATCACTCAGGCCGCGTTCGAGGGAGAGGCGGGCGGCGTCCGCACGCGCTACGCGATCGATGCGGTCGAAGCTCGCCGGCGGCATCGACATCACGCTCGTGGTGGAAGGCGGCACGCGACCGCCGGCATGGAACGAAAGCGGCCTCGATGCCGCGCGCCGCACGCTCGAGGCGTATTACGCGGACACGGCGCGCCTCGACTTCGGCAGCGAAGGCTCGCGCCACTGGGCGCGCGTTTCGCTCGCGCCGGCAGCGTTGCCGGCGGCGCCGCTCGCGACGGTCAGCGGCTGAGCAGCGACTCGATGCGCGCGACGAGCTCGCGCGATTGCGGCTCGACGTCGCTCACGTAACTCGCCACCGCGGTTCCGTTGCGGTCGACGAGGTACTTGTGGAAGTTCCACTTCGGCGTCTCGCCGGTCGCGCGCACGAGGTCGAGATACAGCGGGTTGCGCGCAAGCTCGGTGACGGTCGTCTTTTCGTACAGCGGGAATTCCACGCCGTACGTGGTGCGGCAGAACTCCGCGATCTGCTTGTTGGTGCCGGGTTCCTGGCCGCCGAAATCGTTGGATGGAAAGCCCACGACGACGAGCCCGCGATCCTTGTACTTGCGGTAGAGCGCCTCGAGGCCTTCGTACTGCGGCGTGTATCCGCACTTGCTTGCGGTGTTGACGATGAGCAGCACCTTGCCCTGGTACTGGCACAGCGACTGCGACTGGCCGGTCTGCAGCTGGTTGAACGTGTGCCGCAGGAGCGGCGGGCAGTCGGCCGCCGCGGCATCCGGCGCGAACATTCCCATCGCCAGCAATGCGACGAACGCATGAGCAATTGTCTTGGACATCGTTTTGGCGGCTCGCTATGATGACGTTGAAGCGGATCGAAATTATCGCCAGTTCGTCCAAGACAAGTCAATGACCAAGGAAGCTCCCTTCAACATCAGCGCCGTCGAGCGCGACACCGGTTTTTCCAAGGACGTCCTGCGCATGTGGGAGCGCCGTTACGGGTTTCCCAAGCCGGGGCGCGACGACAACGGCGAGCGCCAGTACACGCCGGCGGACGTCGGCAAGCTGCGCGCCATGAAGCGCCTCATGGACGTGGGCCTGCGCCCCGGCAAGATCATCGGCCTCTCGCTGCCGGAGCTCAATGCGATGGCGGATGCGCGCGCGCCGGCGCGGCGCGACGACCTCGCGCCGTCGCTCGAGCGCGACGTGCTTGCAATGCTCACCTCGCACGACGTCCCCGCGCTGCAGGGCCAGCTCGCGACGCTTCTCATGCGCCAGGGCCTGCAGCGCTTCGTGCTCGACACGGTGACCCCGCTCAACCACGCCATCGGCGACGCGTGGATGCGCGGCGAGCTGCAGGTGTTCGAGGAGCACCTGTACACGGAGCAGCTGCAGATCGCGCTGCGCGCAGCGATCAACGCCTTTCCGCGGCACACGGGATCGCCGCGCATGTTGCTGACGACGTTTCCTGCCGAGCAGCACGGCCTCGGCCTGCTGATGGTCGAGGCGCTCGTCGTTCCCGAAGGCGCGTTGTGCATCTCGCTCGGGCCGCAGACACCGCTCATGGATATCCGCCGCGCGGCGGTCGCGCACAAGGCGAACATCGTCGCGCTGTCGTTCTCGGCGTCGTTCCCCGTCCGCCAGGCGAGCGACGGCTTGTCCGCGTTGCGCCGCGATCTGCCGCCTCACGTCACGTTGTGGGCCGGCGGCGAGATGACGCGTCGCGTGCGCAAGACGCTTCCCGGCGTCGTCCTCATCCCCGACCTCGCGTCGACCATCGTGGCGTTGCGAAGCTGGCGCGCGCACCGCGTGACCGCGACGGCCTGAGTATCATTGGCGGCCATGTGGGTCGCCGTCAACTTCGCCATCGTGGTGCTGGTCGCCGTGGGCGCGTACGCTTGGCTTGCGCTGAACGCGATCGCCGACGGCGGCGAGGCATGGCGCTGGGTCGTCGCGTTCCCGTTCGTGTACGCGGCCGTGCCGCTGTTCTTCACGTGCGTCTGGATGTTCTTCGGATGGCTGTGGCGCGAGCCGGCGCCGCCGGAACTGCGCATGACCCTGGCCGAGCGCGTTCGCTTCTTCTTCGCCGAATACGCGAGCCTCTTCGCTGCACCCAAGATGATCGCGTACGCGCTCATCGCGCGCGACCCGCTGCCGGCGCCCGCCAGATGTCCCGTGCTGCTCCTCCATGGCATCGGCTGCAACGGCGGCGTGTGGACGGGGATGCGCGCCTTCCTGGAACGCGAAGGCATCGGTCCCGTCTACGCGATGTCGTACGGCCCGCCCTTCATTGCGATTCCGACCACCGCGCCGCAGATCGCCGCCAAGATCGCGCAGATCGAGCGCGACACGGGCGCCTCGCGGGTCGTCATCGTCGCGCACAGCATGGGTGGGCTCGTCGCGCGCTCCTACTTGCGCGCCCACGGCCCGTCGCACGTGAAGCGTCTCGTCACCATCGGCACGCCATACGCGGGCAGCATGCACGCGGGCCTGATGAGCGGCGCGTCGCTCGTCGACATGCGGCCCGGAAGCCCGTACCTTGCAGCCCTTGCGCAGCCGACCGACAGCGAACGCGCCGTGCCCACCGTGTCGATCTGGTCATGGCACGACACGATGGTGACGCCCCAGGGCTCGTCGCGGCTACCCTATGGCGAGAACGTCGTGCTCGCGAAGGTCGCGCACAACGCGCTGATCAGCGACCGGGGTGTGCAGCGCCTGGTCGCGGAGGAGATTCGCAAGGCTTGCGCGTAACCGTTACCAGTGGATGCCTTTGGTCAACTGCGCGAAGGCCATCTGCTCCGGTGACAGCTCCTGCGAGGGCGCACCTTCGCCCTTCTTGCCTTGCGCCGCGGCGGAATCGGGGAACATGTTGAACGCCGTGTTCAGCAGGATTTGGGTGAGGCGCGGCGCGATGGCGTGACTCACCGCGCCGAAGACGCCGAGCCGGGTGGCGATGCGGACCGACCTGTGCACGATCGCCTCGACCACGAGGTCGGCGGCCTCTTCCGGCGACAGCGTCGGCACGTTCTCGTACATCTTCGTGGGCGCGATCATCGGCGTGCGCACGAGCGGCATGTTGATGGTGGTGAAGTTGATGCCCTTGTCGAGGAACTCCGACGACGCGCAGGCCGAGAACGAGTCGAGCGCCGACTTCGACGCGACGTACGCCGAGAATCGCGGCGCGTTGGAGAGCACGCCGATCGACGAGATGTTGATGACGTGGCCCTGCTTCTGCGCGAGCATCGCCGGGAGAAAGCCCATGATCAGCCGCAGCGCGCCGAAGTAATTGAGCTGCATCGTCCGCTCGAAGTCGTGGAAGCGGTCGAATGAATTGATGACGCCGCGCCGTATCGAGCGCCCCGCGTTGTTCACGAGGTAATGGCACGTGCCGTGCTCCTTCAGCACGCGCGCGACGAGCGCGTCGCACGAGGCGAGGTCGGATACGTCGGCCGTGTACATCCAGCACCTGCCGCCCGCCGACTCGATTTCCTGCTTCGTCTCGACGAGCTTCTCCTCGCCGCGCGCGACGAGGATCACCTTGGCGCCCGCGCCCGCGAGCTTGATCGCCGTGGCCTTGCCGATGCCCGAAGACGCCCCGGTGACGACGATCACCTTGTCCTTGATGCGCCCCGCGAGGCTGCGGTCGATGAAGAGGTCGGGGTCGAGGTTGCGTTCCCAGTAGTCCCAGAGCTTGGCGGCATACGTCTCCACGTGCGGCACCGCGATGCCCGAGCCTTTGAGCGCCTTGGTCGCCTCGCGATTGTCGTAGCGCGTGGGCCAGTTGATGAACTGGAATACCTCTTTCGGGATGCCAAGGTCCGTCAGCACGGCGCGGACCATGCGCTTGACGGGGGCCAGCGAGCCGATGCCGTACAGCACCGGTGCGGGGAATGAAGCCGAACATGCGCGCGTTGAGGCGCATGGTCATCTGCGGCGCGTGAGCCCGCGCGCGCGAAGATGTTGAGAACTTCGCCGATGCGGTGCGGCGCGGGATCCGTCAGGTGGAAGGTCTTGCCGTCGAGGCCCTTCTTGTGCGCGATGTGGTCGAGCGCATCGGCGACGAAGTCGACGGGCACGATGTTGATGCGGCCGCCTTCGATGCCGACCATCGGGAACCACGTCGGCACGGCGCCGCGCATCTTCTGGAGGAGCTTGAAGAAGTAGTAGGGCCCATCGACCTTGTCGATGTACCCGGTCTTCGAGTGGCCGACCACGAAGCCAGGCCGGTAGATGCGATACGGCCGCCTGCACTCGTCGCGCACCACAGCTTCGGAGTCGTGCTTGGTCTTGAAGTACGGATGGTCGAGGTCCTCCGCTTCCTCGAACATGTCCTCGCGGAACACGCCGTCGTACAGGCCCGCCGCGGCGATCGAGCTCACGTGCTCGAAGCACCCGGCGTTGACGGCCTGCGCGAACTGGACCGCGTGGCGCGTGCCGCCGACGTTCGCCTCCTTCTGCGCCTCCGCCGTCGCCTTGAGGTCGTAGATCGCGGCGAGATGGAACATGTGGTCGATCTTGCCCTTGAGCTTGCGGATGTCGGCGTCGGACACGCCGAGCTTCGGCTTCGCCAGGTCGCCGATCACCGGGATCACGAGTCCTGCGGCGTCGCCCCACGACTCGCGCAGCGCGTCGAGCTTCTTCGCGGAGGTCTTGCGAACGAGCACGTAGATCGGTGCGCCTCGCTTCATGAGATTGCGGACGAGGAACTGTCCGATGAAGCCGGTGGCGCCGGTGACGAAGTAGGCCATCGCATCCTCCGCGAGCGTTGCTGCGAGATTGTTGTTGCGCGCCGGCGTCGCTACCCAGTGCCGGGCGGGGCTGGGCGATTGTACGCTTTAGTATGATTGCTCTATCGGCGCGCGCCTAGAATGGCCCGGCGCATCGAAGCGACTCCGGAGAAAACGCATGCTCAAGAAAGCCCGCGAATCAGCCGCTGAAGGCAAGGACGACACGAAGCCGGGGATGGACTCGTCGCGCAGCATCTGGCTCGCCGGGCTCGGTGCATTCTCGCGCGCGCAGGCCGAAGGCATGCGGATGTTCGAGAACCTCGTCAAGCAGGGCGAGGCGCTCGAGTCGAAGACACGGCAGGCTGCATCGGACACTGCGGCCGCCGCGCGCGGCGCCGCCAAGGCGAAGGTGACGGAAGTGAAGAACGGCGTCGGCGGAACGTGGGACAAGCTCGAGCAGGTGTTCGAGGCGCGCGTCGGGCGGGCGCTTTCGAAGCTGGGCGTGCATTCGCAGGCGGACGTCGAGCGTCTCGCGCAGCGCGTCGACGCGTTGTCCGAAGCCGTGAACGAGCTCATCAAGGCGTCGGGCTCGAGGCCGGCAGCGAAGGCGACGAAGGCGCAGGGCAAGACGAGGAAGGCGCCGGCCAGGCGGGCGGCGAAGAAATCCGCGAAGCGCGCAGCGCAGTAGCGTCTTTGCGGTTTCCAACAAAAGCCCGCCGACGGCGGGCTTTTGTTTGCGACCTCCGCCGGGTTACTCGCGGTTGAGCTTGTCGACCTGCTTGATGTAATTGGTCATGGCCTCGTCCTTGTCCATGCCCTTGAGCTTGGACCATGCGTCGTACTTCGCGCCGCCGACGAAATCGAATGCGCCGGGACGATTCCCCTGCACGTCGCCGTCGGTGGCCTGCTTGTAGTACGAGTAGAGCTTGAGCAGCGTGCCGTTGTCGGGCTTCTTCTTCGTCTGCTTCGCTGCCGCGGCGGCGGCTTCGAACTTCGCCTTGAGATCGTCTTTCCTGGCTGCGGGCATCGCCTTCCTCCTCGCGGGTTTCATGCTACTTTAGCGCGAATGCCCGCGCGCGCAAAACGCCGAAAGAGCTCGACTGGCCGCGTGAAGATCTCCGCCGTCGACACCGCGTGGCTGCGCATGGACCGGCCGCAGAACCTCATGATGATCACCGGGGTGCTGCTGTTCGGCGAGCGGATCGCGCTGCCTCGCTTGCGCAAGGTGATCGGCGAGCGCTTCGCGGTGTTCAAGCGGTTCCGCCAGCGGCCGGTCGAGATCGCCGGCATTTCGTTCTGGCAGGACGATCCGGCCTTCGACATCGCCCGTCACGTCGTGGCCGAGTCGCTGCCTCCCCCGGGCGGACGCGCGCAATTGCAGTCGCTGGCCTCGCGCCTCGCCACGACGCCGCTCGATCCGGCGCACCCGATGTGGCAGTTCCACCTGATCGACCGCTACGACGGCGGCAGCGCGCTCATTGCGCGCATCCACCATTCGTACGCCGACGGCATCGCGCTCGTACGCGTGATGCTGTCGATGACGGACGCCTCGCGCGACGGGCCGCCGGCGATGCCGTTCGCGGCCCGCGCGCCGAAGGCTGCCGATGCAGGCGACGACGTCCTCGCGCAGCTGTTCGCGCCGCTGTCGGGTGTAGTCGCCGGCGCGCGGAAGCTCGGCGCGACGCTCGTCGAGAAGGGCGCCGAAGTCTGGTCGGATCCGGCGAAGGCGGTGGCGCTCGCCACGCAGGGCGGCGCGCTGACCGCCGAGATCGCGAAGCTCGCCCTGATGCCGCAGGACTCGCCGACGCGCTTCAAGGGCAGGGCCGGCGTAGCGAAGTGCCTGTCGTGGACGGACCCGCTGCCGCTCGCGGAAGTGAAGACGATCGGCAAGGCGCTCGACGCCTCCGTCAACGACGTCCTGCTTTCGTGCGTCGCAGGCGCGCTGCGCGGCTACCTGATCGACAAGGGCGACGATGCGACCGGCGTGATGATGCGCGCGCTCGTGCCGGTCAACCTGCGGCCGATCGAGAAGGCCTACAAGCTCGGCAACCAGTTCGGACTCGTGTTCCTCGACCTGCCCATCGGCATCGAGAACCCGATCGAGCGCCTGTACGCCGTGCGCGCGAACATGAACGCGCTCAAGGGATCGTTCCAGCCGGTGCTCGCTCTCGGCCTGCTGGCCGCGATGGGATCGGGACCGAAGGCGCTGCAGGACGTGCTGCTCGAATCGCTCGCGCGCAACGCGTCGAGCGTGATGACGAACGTTCCCGGTCCGCAGCAGCCGCTCTATCTCGCCGGTGCGGCGATCAAGAGCCTCATGTTCTGGGTGCCGCAGTCGGGAGACATCGGCATGGGTGTCTCCATCATCTCGTACGACGGCGCGGTGCAATTCGGCGTCATCACCGACGAAGGCCTGTGCCCCGACCCGGACCTCATCAGCGCGCGATTCGCGAGCGAGTTCGAGAAGCTCGTGCTGACGACGCTGATGGCGCCGTGGCCCCGTACCGGAGACCTGGATCCCGCAGATGCCGAAGCAGCGGTGGCCTAAGGCCAGGCTGGATACGTATTCGGTGCGGCGAACGCTTCCTTGAGATACGGGTTCAACGGCACGACGAGGTCCTTCGTGTTGAACCACTTCGCGTACAGCCGGCGGATCTCGCCCGACTGGAAGAGGTCGATCAGCGCGCGGTTGACGATCTTCTCGAATCCCGGCTCGTCCTTGCGCAGCATGATCGCGTAGGGCTCCACCGAGAGGTACTTGCCGACGACCGCGTAGTCGTCCGGCTTCTTCGATTTCGAGATGAGGCCGTATAGCAGCACGTCGTCCATCGGGAACGCGACCGCCTTGCCGTCGTCGACCGCCTTGAACGATTCGCCGTGGTCGGCCGACTCGATGATGTTCATCTTGAGCATGCGCTCGTCGTTCATGCTCTTCATCATCTTCTCGCTCGTGGTGCCTTTCGTCACCACGATGCTCTTGCCGCGCAGGTCCTCGATCGAGCCGACGTTCGACGACTTCTTGGCGAGCATCTTGATGCCCGCGACGAACGTCGTGTACGCGAACGCGACCTGCTTCTGGCGGTCGCGCGTGTTTGTCGTGGAGCCGCACTCGAGATCGATCTTGCCCTCGAGCAGCGCCGGGATGCGGTTCGAGGAGGTCACGGGCACGAACTTGACGTCGAGCTTCGGCAGCTTGAGCTCGGTCTTGACGGCCTCGGCCACGCGAACGCACAGGTCGACCGAGTAGCCCTGCGGCTGCTTCTGCGCGTCGATGAACGAGAACGGCACGCTGCTGTCGCGCACGCCGATCAGGATGCTGTTGGTGTCGCGGATCCGCTTGAGCGTGTCGATGGTGGCGGGCGCGGTGGCAGCAGGCGCGGCGGCGGGCGCCGGCGCTGCCGGCTTCGGAACGCTCTTGTCCTGCGCGACGACCGGCGTCGAGCAGACGACGGCCGCGGTCAAGGCGACCGGCAGCCAACGGTTACGGACCTGCATCACGTTCTCCCGACGAAGGCGCGTGCCTTCCTTCGCCTATTCTAGCTCCGACTTCGCGAGCTCGACGTCGAGGCGCTCCATCGCGTCCATCGGCGGAAGCGACGCCGCCTTCTCGTAGAGCTTGGTGGCGTCCGCGAGCCTGCCCTTGCCGAAGAGCATGAGGAGGCCGTTGGCGTACTCGATGTGGGCGATCGGCGACTCGGGAAAGATCTTCAGTGCCTTCTCGTAGTGCTCGACCGCCGAATCCTTCTTCGCGCCGTAGGTCACGCCGGCCACGATGCCGCCGACCTTGTCGATCACCTCGGCCTGGTAGGCGCCATAGGCCGTGTTGGCGTCGGCATGCCGGGGCTCGAGCTTCATCGTCGTGAGCAGCGCGTCCTTGATCTTGCCGCCGTAGCCCTGCGTGAGTGCCTTGGCCACGGAGATGCCCTGGCCGTACCTGCCGAGCGCGAATGCATACATGTAGTGCGCATTGGCGTCCTTCGCCGCAGCCGCGCGGCGTTCCTGCGCCAGCGACACGGCTTCCTCGAGGAGCGCGAGCTTCGCCTTGTCGGACTTCTCGAGGTATTGCGCGTAGACGACCTGCGCCTTGACGGCGGCGGCGATGCCGGCGCCTCCCGCGGCGGTTCCCGCGTCGACGGCCTCGCCGAATTCGCCGGCGTGAAAATGCCGCCATGCGGCCAGCACGCCGGCGTCCTTGGGAAACGGCTCGCAGTCGCCCTTGTGCAGGCGCGCCCACGTCTTCTTGAGCGCGGCGGCATCGTATGCATACGACTTTCCGGCATGCGGAAACTTCGCCCACTTCCTGGCCATGGCTCCTCCCATCCCTACAGGTATTCCTCGCCGAGCCGCTCGATCAGCGCACGGCCGTCGCCCACCATGAACGGCGTGAACAACGCGAGCACGTGATACGCGGCGACGGTGAGATTCATCTCGTCGCGGCCTGCGCCGACCACCCGCTGCCACGACATCCAGTACGTCGACACGAGCGTTGCGTTGGAGGCCAGCGCGCCGAGCTCACGCTCGCTCGCGCGCATCCGTCCGGTGCGCACGAGGCTGCGCGACAACTCTAGCACGGTGCTTTCGAGCCGGCGGAGGAAGTCGGCCACGCGCACGCGCGAGCTTGCGATTGCGCGAGGTGATCTCGTCCAGATCGCGATAGAGAAACCGATACTCGTGCATCCGCTCGAACAGCAGGTGCAGGAGGAACCAGAGGTCCTCGACCTCGGCCGCAGGCGGCGTGGCGAGCAGCGGCGCGACGGTGCGCTCGTAGGCGTCGTACAGCTCGCCGATGATGTCGTCCTTGTTGCGGAAGTGGTAGTAGAGGTTGCCCGGGCTGATGTTCATCTCGTCCGCGATGTCGGCGGTCGTGACGTGCGGCTCGCCCTCGCGGTTCATGAGCGCGAGGCTCGTCTCGAGGATGCGTTCGCGCGTGCGGCGCGGCGGCTTCCGCATGCGCTTTTCGATCAGCGCGCGGCCGCGACGGCGCGCTCGAGCTGGTCGAGCGTATGCGCGAGCTCGCGCGCGGTGCGCTTGACGGTGACCCGCCCCGGTTGCGCGCGCAGCGGGCGCGGGTCGACCAGCGCGTCGTGGATGCGGCGCCGCGGGTCGTCGAGCCGGTCCTGGCGGATCCCGATGCCGTGCGTGGCGAAGACGGGCGCGAGCGATTGCGCGCGCGCGGCGAGGCTTTGGCGCGTCTTGGCGAACGCGATTGCGCACAGGCGCTTGCGCTGCGCAGTAGCTGAAGATGTTCGCGAAGAACATGTCGGCGTCCTCGCGGTCGGGCTCGAACAGGACGATGCCGGCATCGGGATACCGGGCGCGGTAGCTCTCCATGCCGACGCGCATGCGCGAGTGGATGATCGCGCGAAACGTCTGCCCGAGCACGAGGGGCAATCCGCCTTTGTTGAGCCTGTCGGGCGCACGGCCCTGCACTTGGGCCGAGCTCGCGTCGAACGGGACCAGCGGGTTGATGCACAACAGGAGCGCGATCCCTTCGTCGAGCGCAACCGACGCGTGCAGCGTCTTGTTGAGCGCGCCGTCGACGTAATGCGCGCCGTCGATGGCCACCGGGGGAAACAGGCCGGGCAAAGCGCTCGACGCCTCGATGGCGCGCGAGATCGGCACGTGCGCGTGCTCGCGCGAGCCGAACACGACCGGCCCGCCGGTGTCGAGGTTGGTCGCGACGAGGAAGAGCTTGCGCGGCAGCTTGCGGAAGTCGTTGGTGCGCCCGGGAGCGGCGAACAGGCGCGAGAGGAATTCATCGATCGCGCGATTGTCGAACACGCCGGTGGGGATTGCGTGCGCGAGCGTTGCGAACGACTCGAGCGACGCCGCGATGGAACGGGTCGCGCAGGTATTGCGACGTCGCCCGCGCCATGAGGCCGGGCAGCGCGGCGAGGCAGCGGCCGAACTCGCCGAACGCGGGCCGCAGGAAGATCTCGGGCTTGAGCGCGGCGTCGGCGCCGTCCTCGATGAACAGCCGGTACATCTGGGCCGGCGAGATGCCGTTGGCGAGCGCGGCGGCGACGAAGCCGCCCGACGACACGCCGACGTACGCGTCGAGCTTCGTGAAGTCGATGCCGTCGAGCGAGTCGGCGAGCGCAAGCAGCGCGCCGACCTCGTAGATGCCGCCGAGCGGGCCGCCTCCTGCGAGCGCAAGCCCGATGCCGCTCTTCGATTCGCGCCGGCGCGTCCGGGCACGCGATGCGCGCCCGGACACCGATGTTTCCGGCATGGTGCTCCTCACTAGGCGTGACAGCGTTCGATGTCCGCTGCGTTGCGCCGAATGGTAGCGGAGATTTACTTCGTGGTGCGGGCCTTGTTGCGGCGAGCGCGCTTCACGGGCTTGGCCGTCGTTGCACGTTTCACGGCGCGCTTCGCAGCCGGCGCCTTCACGGGCGCGACGAACATCGCGGGCAGCTTCACGTTGGGAAGGTTCGACTGCACGAGCGTGACCGCGTTGCCGGCGGTCTTGCGCGCAACGCTGCGCGCGCGGTTCCACACGGTGTTCGCGGCGTTGAGCGTCGACTCGAGCCGGCGGCCGACCAGGCGGATCGTGCGCGATTCGACGATCGTGCCTTCCTTGACGAGCGAGCGGAACACGTTGCCGGCCTCCGACTGCGCCCAGTCGCGGGTGACGACTGCAGCGCCGAGACTCGCGAGCCAGACCTGGCGCGAGGCGTTGAGCATCGGGTTGCCGATGCGAAGTTCGGTTGCACGCATGTTGACTGTCTCCTTGGTTGGAACACGAAACGTGAGGCGAGGAGTCAATCTAAGCGCGCATCGCTAGAGCAGTCACACTAATGATTCGGCGAGCCCCGACGCGATGCGCGCCGCAAATGCATAGATCGACAGCTGCGGGTTGGCGCCGATCGAGGTCGGGAACAGCGATCCGTCGCACACGTACAGGTTGCGCAGGTGGTGATGCCTGCCATCGACGCCGACGACCGATCTCGCGGCATCGCTTCCGAAGGGCGCGCCGCCCATCACGTGCGCGGAGACGACGCGCGTGTAGAGCGGGCGCAGGTCGAACACGTCGATCGCCGCCTTCGCCGCGGCAAGGCTCGTGAACGGCGCGCCGTAGCCGTGCGCGGGTGAGACTTTCCGTGCGCCGGCGGCGAACTGGATCTCGGCCATGGCGAGGAACGCACGGCGCACGCCGTCCCACGCGAAAGGCGTCAGCGGGTAGTCGAGCACCGGCGTGCCGTCGTCGCGCAGGCGAACGGTGCCCCCCACGCTCGCGGCGTTGAATCCGTCGCGCAGCAGCGCGATCAGGACCTGCATGTGGCGAAATTCGCGCATCCACTCGGCATGCGCGGTCCCGTCGCTCGGGCAGCGTCGTCGCGGTGAGCAGCGGATGGATCGGCGGCGCCTCGAGCTTGAACCCCATCGAACCGTCGATCGGTTGCGTCTCGAGGAAGTGGTCGGAGTAGATCGATTGCGGCGCGCCCGCGAACCCGTCGACGACGCCGGGCATGAGCGCCGCCGAGACGACCGAGGGATGGAGGAACGTGCGCTTGCCGACGAGCGCGTGCGGATCCGGTGCGCCGCTGCGCAAGAGCATCGCCGGCGTTCCGATGGCACCGGCCGCCGCCACGAACGTCCGCGCGCGGACGATCACCTTGCGCGACGTCGGCGCGGTGCCGGCCGCGTCCATGGCGAAGCCTTCCAGCGACGCCACCTCCTCGCCCGCGAACACGAAGCGATGGGCGCGCACGCGCGTGACGAGCGTCGCGCCGCGATCGAGCGCCGCGGGGATCGTCGTCACCAGCATCGACTGCTTCGCGTTGGTGGGGCATCCCATGCCGCAGTAGCCGAGGTTCCAGCAGCCCTTCACGTTGCGGCGGATCGCAGGCGTGACGATGCCGAGCTTCGCGGCACCTCGCGCCAGCGTCTGGTTGTTCGCATTGGGTGCGACGGTCCACGGCGCGATCGACAGGCGCGCTTCCATGCGCTCGAACCACGGCGTCATCGCGTCGGCGTCGAAGCCGCGCAGGCCGAACTCTCGCTCCCAGAACGCGAGCGTGGCGGGCGGCGTGCGAAACGAGCTCGTCCAGTTGACCGTCGTGCCGCCGCCGACGCAGCGGCCCTGCAGGATGGTGATCGCCTTGTCCGCCGTCTTGCGGCTCGCGGATTCCTGGTACAGGTCGGGATACGCTTCGCGCTCGAGCATGCGGAAATCGCGCGACGAGCGCAGCGGCCCTTCCTCGAGGAGGACGATGCGCAGCCCGGCTTGCGCGAGAATCTCTGCGGCGGTGCCGCCACCGGCACCGCTCCCGACGATGACGACGTCGGCGTCGAGCGCGATGTCGCGTTCGGCGCGAGAGGCGTCGATCACGCTCCAGCCGCCGCGCAATCCTTGCTCGATGGGATCGGCGATCGTCATGCCGTCACTTGCGGCGGCCCCGGGTAGCCGATGGCCGGCCACGAGCTTGCGTTGCCATACCAGGCGGCGAACGTCAGCGCATGCAGCGCGTCGTATGCGGCCCGCATGAGGGTGAACCGGCTCGCACGGCAGTTGTCCAGGAATCGCCGCACTTGGGCAGGCGACGCGACCGGCCACGCGTCGGACACGCGGGCGATGCCATAACGCACGGGCGGCAGCGCGAGGAGCGCGATCAGTTGACCGAGCTCGGCTTGCGCGTGAGGCGAGAGTCCGGCGATCGCAGCGTCGATGCCGTCGAGCGCTTGCGCGAGCGCCGCGTCCCGCGCGGCCTTGCCAGCCGGAAGCGCTCCGTCGAGGATCACCGGCGCGACGGCGGCGAAGATCGCTTCGCCGTCCGCGTCGAGGGCGCGCCGGGCCACCCCGCTCGGCGGCGCATGGGGTCCGCGCAGCCAGCCCGCCGCCGCGAGTGCAGCCGCACCGACCAGGCCTGCGGCAATGAAAGTTCGACGCGAAAGGCTCATTCGCGAACCACGGTAGTCGTCGCGCCTAGAGCAGTCAAACTAATGGGCGACGGATGGACGACGGAAGGCGTCGGTGCAGCCGTCGCCGCCTGCTAGACTCGACCGCTGCCCATTCGACCGCTGCTCTTTTCGACCGCTGCACGATGGCCGAACAGGATCCGCCGTTCACCGCCCGCGATGCCCTGGTGCGCGAGCTCACGCGCGTCGCGCGTCTGCACGAGGAGCGCCGCAATAATCCCATCCTCGCGGGCTCGCTGGAGCGGCTCGCGGATTGGCAGGCGCGGCGCCTGCGCATGACGTACGCCGATCTGGCCGCCGACCCGCGCTACACCGCGGCCGTGCAATTCTTCCAGAACGACCTCTACAGCGGCGGCGACTACAGCCGTCGCGACGCCGACCTTGCGCGCGTCGTGCCGATGATGGTGAAGATGCTGCCGGAGGGGGTGATCGCAACCGTAGCCATCGCGATGGAGCTCAACGGACTCACGCAGGAGCTCGATCGCGTGCTCGTCGCGCGCCTGCCGCGCGCGGATGCGCAGTTCTCCGTGGCGGAGTATTGCAAGGCCTACCGGCGTGCCGGCAACTTTCCGCTGCGCCGGCGCCAGATCAAGCTCATCGGCGAGGTCGGCGCAGCACTCGACCATTACGTGCACAAGCCCCTCGTGCGCACCGCGCTCGCGATGATGAAGCAACCGGCGCGGCTCGCCGGCATGGGCGTGTTGCAGGATTTCCTCGAGCGCGGCTTCGCAGCGTTCCGCGCGATGCACGGAGCCGAGACGTTCCTGCGCACGGTCGACGAGCGCGAGACGCACATCATGGAATCGATCGCCGGGGGCGCCTCGGATGCCTTTCCGGATCCGCTTGCATTCCGCCTCTCGGCGCCGGCGCAGCAACGCGCCTGACTATCCCTCCAGCACCTTGTCGAGCTGGGCGTTGATCTCGCGCTCGAGGGCGGGTTTCAGCGGCGTCAGCAACCAGCCGAGGCTCACCTCGAGCGCGATGCGCTCCTTGCCCACGCTCATGTGACCGTTAATGCCACTGCGCTCGAATTCGATGCGGTCGCCGTTCCATTCGTACGCGAGGTCGAATCGCTTGTTGAGGTCCTGAGCGATCTTTTCGGCGGCGGCCTTGGCCTTCTTGTGCGACAGCGCGTGCTTGCGGGCGATGCTGATCGATGCCATGGCGGCCTCCGGTGCGTGAGTATAAGTCGCGGTCGCTTGCGCGTCATCAATGGCTTGCGAAGCACAGTCGCGCCTTACACAAAGAGCGAGCGCTCACACATGAACCGACGGCGGACGCGCGGGCTTCGTTCGCTTGACAGACCGGTCGAACGAACATAGGATTTAAACGATCGTTTGATTCAATGCGCTTATGACGAGGAAATCGATGGCCGAGGTCATTCCACTGAACACGTTGCAGGCACCGATCGCCACCAAGGGACGGATTCTCGACGCGGCCGAGGCGCTCTTCATGGAGCACGGCTTCGAGGCGACCAGCCTGCGCCTCATCACCGCGGCGGCGGCCGTCAACCTGGCGGCGGTGAACTACCACTTCGGCAGCAAGGAAGAGCTCTTCCAGGCCGTCCTCACGCGCCGGCTCGATCCCATGAACCAGGCGCGCGTCGCGCTGCTCGAACGGTACGAGAGCGAAGCGGCGCCGGCGCCGGTCCCCTGCGAGCGCATCCTGGCCGCCCTGTTCATCCCCGCCCTTGCGCTCGCCCGCGACCCGCCCCGCGGCGGCAGCAATTTCCTTCGCCTGCTCGGTCGCGCGTACGCCGATCCCGCGCCGTTCATTCGCCAGTTCCTGTCGCAGCAGTACGCCGCGATGATCGCGCGCTTCAAGGACGCCTTCGCACGCGCGCTTCCGCAGCTGCCGCGCAAGGAGCTGTCGTGGCGGCTCCATTTCATCATGGGCGCCCTGTCGTACACGCTCGCGGGAACCGATGCGCTCAAGATCATCGCCGAGCTCAATCCGGTCGAGACCGGCAACGACGAGATCCTGTTGCGGCGCCTCGCGCCGTTCCTGCTCGCGGGCCTGACGGCGCCGCTGCCCGAGCTCTCCGACGTGTCGCGCGAGTTCGACGACGCGTTGCGCTGACACCATCCAGGACACTGCGATGATGACCTTCGTCTTTCCCATTCTCGTTGCACTCGTTCTCGCGGTCGCCGCGGTGCTCGCGGTCCCGCCGCTGCGGCGCAAGCTCGTCAGCGATCGCGTGCTCGCGGCGTATCGCAAGCTCATGCCGCCCATGTCGCAGACGGAGCGCGACGCGCTCGAGGCCGGGACGGTGTGGTGGGATGGGGAGCTCTTCTCGGGCCGCCCGAAGTGGAAGCGGCTGCTCGCCTCGCCGCCGCCCACGCTCTCGTCCGAGGAGAAGCGCTTCCTCGATGAAGAGACGACCACGCTGTGCGCGATGGCCAGCGACTGGGATGCGTCGAGCACGCACCGCGACCTTCCTCCGGCCGTGTGGCAATACATCAAGGACAAGGGCTTCTTCGGCATGATCATCCCGAAGGAGTACGGCGGTCTCGGCTTCTCGGCGTACGCGCATTCGCAGGTCATCACGAAGCTGTCCACGCATTGCGGGACGACGGCGGTGACGGTGATGGTGCCGAACTCGCTCGGGCCCGGTGAGCTCCTCGTGCATTACGGGACGCAGGAGCAGAAGGAGTACTACCTTCCGCGGCTCGCGAAGGGCGTGGACATTCCGTGCTTTGCGCTGACCAACGCTTACGCGGGCTCGGACGCCGCCGCGATTCCCGACTACGGCTACGTGCGCTGGGGCGAGCACGAAGGCAAGCGCGTGCTCGGCTTGTCCGTGACGTGGGACAAGCGCTACATCACGCTGGCGCCGGTCGCAACGCTGCTCGGCCTCGCGTTCCGCGTCTACGATCCCGACAAGCTGCTGGGCGGCAAGGAAGACCTCGGCATCACGTGCGCGCTCGTGCCGACGTCGCATCCGGGCGTGCGCATCGGCCGCCGGCACATGCCGCTCAACTGGGTGTTCCAGAACGGGCCGACGTCGGGGCGCGACGTCTTCATTCCCATGGACTGGATCATCGGCGGCCAGCCCATGATCGGCAAGGGCTGGCGCATGCTGATGGAGTGCCTCGCCGCGGGGCGCGCCATCTCGCTGCCGTCGTCGAACACGGGGCTCGCCATCCTGACCGCGCGCGCCGTCGGCGCGTACGCCCGCGTGCGCACGCAGTTCAAGGTTCCGATCGGCAAGTTCGAGGGTGTGGAGGAAGCGCTGACGCGCATCGGCGGGAACCTGTACATGATGGACGCGACGCGCAAGCTCACCGTCTCGGCGATCGACGCCGGCGAGAAGCCTGCCGTGCTGTCTGCGATCTGCAAATACCACATCACGGAGCGGGCGCGGCAGACGATCAACGACGGCATGGACGTGATCGGCGGCAAGGGCATCATGATGGGACCGTCGAACTTCCTCGGTGGCGCCTACATGCAGCACCCGGTCGCGATCACGGTCGAGGGCGCCAACATCCTGACGCGCAGCCTCATCATCTTTGGCCAGGGCGCGATCCGCTGCCATCCGTATCTCCTGAAGGAGATGGACGCAACCCGGGCGCGCGACAGCCGCGCCGCGTCGATCGCCTTCGATGCGGCGCTGTGGGGCCACATCCGCTTCGCGCTGCGCAACCTCGTGCGCGCGTTCGCCATGGCCATGACGGGGTCGCACTTCGTGACGGTCGATGCCGACGTCGCGCCCGAGACGAAGCGTTACTACCAGCAGCTCACGCGCTTCTCCGCGGCGCTCGCGTTCCTGGCGGACGTCTCGATGGGCACGCTCGGCGGCGAGCTCAAGCGCAAGGAGAAGCTGTCCGCGCGGCTGGGCGACATCCTCTCGCTCATGTACCTGTGCTCGGCGACGCTGCACCGTTACGAGCTCGAAGGCAGGCAGGCCGCGGACGCGCCGCTCATGCACTGGGCGATGTGGGATGCGATGTTCAAGGCGCAGAACGCGTTCGAGGGGGTGATCTCGAATTTCCCGAACCCGGTCGCCGCGGCGTTTGCGCGCATCATCGTGTTTCCGCTCGGCCGTCCGTATGAGGTACCGTCCGACGCGCTGGGCCACGAGGTGGCGTCGCTGCTGATCGCGCCATCGGCGACGCGCGACCGGTTGACCGACAACGTGTTCATCGGCGGCGACGACAACGATCCGGTGGCGCTGATCGAGCGTGCGTTCGAAGCGACCGTCGCCGCCGAGCCGATCCACGCGAAGATCCGCGCCGCGGTCAAGGCGAGCCAGCTCGACGGCACCGTCGCGCCGGACGCGCCCGCCGACACCCTCGCGATCCGCGCCGTCGCATCCGGCGTGATCACCGCCGACGAAGCGCGCTTGCTCGCGAAGCACCATGCGCTCGTGGCGCGAGTCATTGCCGTCGACGACTTCGATCGCGATCTCGGCGCTTCGTTGCTCGTGCCTGCGATACAAGCGCTGCAACGCCAGGCCGAGCGCATGCGGGCTGCTGCATGAGCGCGAAGGGCCGCCCCGAGGGCGAATCGGCCTCGAAGCGCGCAGCGCGGAGAGAAAATTCGTGAGCGCGGAGAGAAATCCATGAACATGGACCCTGTTTACATCATCGACGGCGCGCGCACGCCGTTCCTCAAGGCGCGCAACAAGCCGGGTCCGTTCGCCGCGTCCGATCTCGCGACGGCCGCGGGCAGCGCGCTCCTCCTGCGCCAGGCGTTCGAGGCGCCGGAGCTCGACGAGGTGATCCTCGGTTGCGCCGCGCCGTCCGCCGACGAGGTCAACATCGGGCGCGTTGCCGCACTGCGCATGGGGTGCGGGCAGAAGGTCCCGGGCTGGACCGTGATGCGCAATTGCGCGTCCGGCATGCAGTCGATCGACTCGGCCGTCAACAACATTCGCGTGGGACGCAGCGACCTCGTGCTCGCCGGCGGCGTGGACGCGCTGTCGCGCGCGCCGCTCTTGTTCTCCGACGCGATGGTCGCGTGGCTGTCGCAGTGGTACGCCGCGAAGACGGCGGGCCAGCGCGCGGCGCTGCTGACGAAGTTCCGGCCGGGCTACTTCGCACCGGTGATTGCGCTCATGAAAGGCCTGACCGATCCCATCTGCGGATTGCTCATGGGGCAGACCGCCGAGAACCTCGCGTACCGGTTCGGCATCTCGCGCGCGGAGATGGACGCGTATTCGGCGCGCAGCCACGCGCGCACGATCGCGGCGCGTGCGGCCGGGCACTTCGACGGTGAGGTGATGCCGGTCTACGACGACAAGAGCGTGGTCTACGACGCCGACGACGGCGTGCGCGTGGACTCGACGGTCGAGAACCTCGCGAAGCTCAAGCCGTTCTTCGACCGCAAGTACGGCAACGTCACGGCAGGCAACAGCTCGCAGGTGACCGACGGCGGCGCGTGGGTGGTGCTCGCATCGGAACGCGCGGTGCAGGCGCACGGGCTCACGCCGATTGGCCGCATCGTCGACTCGCAGTGGGCGGGGCTCGATCCGGCGCAGATGGGACTGGGTCCCGTGTATGCGGCCACGCCGCTGTTGCAGCGTCACGGCCTTGCGCTCGACGACATCGACGCGTTCGAGATCAACGAGGCCTTCGCCGCGCAGGTGATTGGCTGCTTGCGCGCGTGGCAGGACGAGGAGTTCTGCAAGACGGAGCTCGGGCTCCCGCATGCGATGGGCGCGGTCGACGAGGACAAGCTCAACGTCGACGGCGGCGCCATCGCCATCGGCCATCCGGTCGGCGCGTCGGGAACGCGCATCGTGCTGCACGTGCTCAACGTGCTGCGGCGGACGGGCGGCAAGCGCGGCCTCGCGGCGATCTGCATCGGCGGCGGTCTCGGCGGCGCGATGCTGATCGAACGGGTTTAGGGACGTACCCATTACAAGGCCCCGCCTCATTCTCGACCAACGGCTAAAAGAGGGACAGGCCTTGAATGGGGTACGTCCCATTTGAGGAACGTGGAAAACGTCTGATGGAAACGCACCCGCGTGGCGGGTGCGTCTTAAAGCGTCTCGGTCAAATACATGAAAAACTGGTTCATCACGCGGGAAGCGGGCGGGCTCGCCACGCTGACCTTCGACAAGGCGGGAACGTCGACCAACACGCTGTCGGCGGACGTGCTGGGCGAGTTGAACGAGGCGCTCGACCAGTTCGATCGCGAGGCCCCCACGGCACTCATCATCCGTTCGGGGAAGCCGAGCGGGTTCATCGCAGGGGCGGACGTCGACGAGTTCGGCAACGTCGCGGACGAAGCCGGCGCCATGGCGATCGTGCGCCGCGGATGGGACACGTTCGAGCGTCTTGCGAAGGTCAGGTACCCGACCCTCGCGCTGATCAAGGGCTTCTGCCTCGGCGGCGGCCTCGAGCTGGCGCTCGCCTGTCGATACCGCGTCGTCGTCGACGAGCCGGGGACGCGACTCGGGCTTCCCGAGGTGTTGCTCGGCATCGTGCCCGGGTGGGGCGGCATCAAGCGACTGCCGCGGCTCATCGGCGCGCCGGCGGCGCTCGACATGCTGCTCACCGGCAAGACGGTGGACGCGCGCCGCGCGAAGAAGCTCGGCATCGCCGACGAGAGCGTGCCCGTGCGCATCATGGAAAGCACTGCGCGGGGCGTGCTGCGTGCGCTGCCGCCGCCGCGCACGCTGCCCATGCCGCTTGCCCTCACGCTCAACCCCATCGCCCGGCGCTTCATCGCCTCGCAGGCGGAAAAGCAGGTGAGCAAGCGCGCGCGGCGCGATCACTATCCGGCGCCTTACGCGATCCTCGAGCTGTTCTCGCGCTACGACGGCAACGCGCTGCTCCCGCCCGCGTCGGATCCCGCATCCATCCCGTCGCTGCTGTCCAAACCGACCGCGTCGAACCTCATCCGCGTCTTTCGTCTTCAGGAGCGCCTGAAGGGCCTCGGCAAGGAAGGCGACTGGAAGGCAGCGCACGTCCACGTCGTCGGCGCGGGGACGATGGGCGGCGACATTGCGGCCTGGTGCGCGCTGCGCGGGCTCACCGTGACGCTGCAGGACCAGAGCGCCGAGCGACTGGCGCCCGCGATGAAGCGCGCGAGCAAGCTCTTTGCCGATCGCCTGAAGGACCCGCGGCGTGTGCGCGACGCGCGCGACCGCCTGATTCCCGACGTCGCCGGCGACGGCGTTGCACGTGCCGACGTGATCATCGAGGCGATCTTCGAGAACGTCGACGCCAAGCGTTCGTTGTTCGCGTCGATCGAGAAGAAGGCAAAGCCGGGCGCGATGCTCGCGACCAACACGTCGAGCATTCCCCTCGAGGAAATCGCCAGCGCGCTGTCGGACCCGTCGCGTTTGGTGGGCATTCATTTCTTCAATCCCGTCGCGCGCATGATGCTGGTCGAGATCGTCGTCGGAAGCACGACACGGGACGACCTCGTGCCGCGCGCCGCGGCCTTCGTCCGCCAGATCGACAAGCTGCCGCTGCCCGTCAAGAGCGCGCCCGGCTTTCTCGTCAACCGCCTCCTCGCGCCGTATCTCATGGCCGCGATGCGCGCCGTCGACGAGGGTGTCGCTCCCGAGACGGTCGACGAAGCGGCCCTGGCGTTCGGCATGCCGATGGGGCCGATCGAGCTCGCCGATACCGTCGGTCTCGATATCTGCGTGGAAGTGGGCAAGCTGCTGGGCGGCGCGGCCGCTCCTCCGAAGCGTCTCATGGAGCTCGTGAACGCCGGCAACCTCGGCAAGAAGACCGGGCGCGGGTTCTACGAGTGGGTGGACGGCAAGGCGACGAAGAACGCCGCGGGCGCGGTCCCGGCCGGCCTCGCAGACCGCCTGGTCACGCCCTACGTGACCGAGGCCAGGTCCGCCCTCGCTGAACACATTGTGGCCGACGGCGACCTCGTCGACGCGGGCGCGATCTTCGGCACGGGATTCGCTCCGTTTCGCGGCGGCCCGCTGCATTACGCGCAGGCCTCCTGAACGCGCTTCGCCGGGGGTAGCCCGTGGTGTAGCATCTGCGCCGACGCGTTTCTCGGAGGAGCGAGCGCGGGCAACGCCGTGTACGTCCCAATGTCCGAACGCGGACCGCATCCTGGTCCAGGAGGAGCGTCGTGGAGAAGATCTGGATCCGCCATTACCCCAAAGGCATCCCGGCCGAGATCGACGTGAACGAGTACGCGTCGGTGCGCGAGATCTTCGAGGAGAGTGCGAGCAAGTACGGGGGCCGCCCGGCGTTCACGTGCATGGGCCGTTCCGTCGGATTCTCGGAGCTCGACACGCTGTCCGCCGCCTTCGGCGCGTGGCTGCAGGGCATCGGCTGCGCCAAGGGCTCGCGCATCGCCGTGATGCTGCCCAACATCATCCAGTACCCGGTCTGCGTGTTCGGCGCGCTGCGAGCCGGGTGCACGGTGGTCAACGTCAATCCGCTCTACACGCCGCGCGAGCTCGAGCACCAGCTCAACGATTCCGGTGCGGAAGTCCTCGTGTGCGTCGAGAACTTCGCCCACGTCGTCGCCGAAGTGATCGGCGAGACCAAGGTGCGCCAGGTCGTCGTCACGTCGATCGGCGAGCTCCTTGGATTCAAGGGGCTGATCGTCGACTTCGTGCTGCGGCACGTGAAGAAGCTGGTCCCGAAGTACGCATTGCCCGGATCGATCCTGCTTTCCGATGCGCTCGCGGAAGGCCGCAAGCGCACGCTCGCGCGCGTGGACCTGTCGCACGACGACGTCGCGTTCCTGCAATACACGGGAGGCACGACGGGCGTTGCGAAGGGCGCGATGCTGACCAACCGCAACATCGTCGCCAACATGCTGCAGGCGCGCGCGTGGATCCGCCCCTTCCTCGATCCGAAACGGCGCGAGGTCATCATCACGCCGCTGCCGCTGTATCACATCTTCTCGCTGACCGCGAACTGCCTCGTGTTCATGTCGCTCGGCGGCGAGAACATCCTGATCCCGAATCCGCGCGACATCGCTGGCTTCGTCAAGGAGATGGGCAAGTACAAGTTCACGGCATTCACCGGCGTCAACACGCTGTTCAACGCGCTCGTCAACAACGCCGATTTCGCCAAGCTCGATTTCAGCTCGCTCAAGATCACGCTCGGCGGCGGCATGGCCGTGCAGGAGGCCGTCGCCACGAAGTGGAAGCAGGTGACCGGCGTGCCGCTGATCGAGGCGTACGGGCTCACCGAGACCTCGCCGGCGGCCACCATCAATCCGCTCGACCTGCCGGCGTACAACGGAACGATCGGCCTGCCGATCTCCTCGACCGAAGTCGTGCTGCGCGACGATGCCGGACGCGACGTCGCCATCGGGCAGCCGGGGGAGATCTGCATACGCGGACCGCAGGTGATGGCGGGCTACTGGCAACGACCGGACGAGACGGCCAAGGTCATCGACAAGGACGGGTGGTTCGCCTCCGGCGACGTCGGCGTCATGGACGAGCGCGGGTTCGTGAAGATCGTCGACCGCAAGAAGGACATGATCCTCGTGTCGGGCTTCAACGTGTATCCCAACGAGATCGAGGGCGTCATGGCCGCGCACCCGGGCGTTCTGGAATGCGCCGCGGTGGGCGTGCTCGACACGAAGTCCGGCGAGGCGGTGAAGCTCTTCGTCGTGAAGAAGGACCCGGCCGTCACCGTCGAGGACCTCGTCAAGTATTGCAAGGAGAACCTGACCGGCTACAAGTGCCCGCGCGACATCGAGTTCCGCACCGAGCTTCCCAAGTCGAACGTCGGCAAGATCTTGCGCCGGGAGTTGCGGGACCAGGCCAGGAAGGCGGTGGCCTGAGTTGTCGCCCGCCATGACGCTTCCCGACAAGGAGCCCGTGCTTCGCGTCGTCCCGATGCCGGGCGACACGAACCAGCACGGCGACATCTTCGGCGGCTGGATCATGTCGCAGGTCGACATCGCGGGCGGTGTCGTCGCCGCGCGGCACGCACGCGGACGCGTCGCGACGGTCGCCGTCAACTCCTTCACGTTCAAGCAGCCCGTGCTCGTCGGCGACCTCGTCACGTTCTTCGCGGAGGTCACGCGCATCGGCCGCACGTCGATCACTGTCGACGTCGAGGTGTACGCGCAGCGCAATCCCAGCGACACGATCACCGTCAAGGTCACCGAGGCGAGCCTGACGTATGTTGCAGTGGGCGCAGACAGGCGCCCACGCGAGATCGCGCAACCGTGAGCGAAGCGCGCCGGGGATGACCCTCCGGTGTATAGTGGAATGGAACGAATACGGGTGATGTTGGCGCGGATTGGAAGGCGCCGATCCCGACTGCATGCGACAACATCGCAGCATCCAAAGGAGAGAGCACGATGAAGAGGAAAATGCTTGCACGCGCCGTTGGCGCGGCGGCGATGGCGCTCGGTGCCACGCAAGCCATGGCCACCGGGTTCCAGCTGAACGAGCAGAGCGGCAGCGGGCTCGGCAACGCCTTTGCCGGCGGCGCGGCGGCGACGGACGACGTGTCCGCGATGTGGTGGAACCCGGCTGCACTGTCGCAGTTTCCGCGCATGCAGGGCGCGGCGGTCATCAACGTCATCACGCCGTCGATCAAGTTCAAGAACAATGCGTCGCTACCGGCGACCAGCCAGCCTCTCGGCAACGATGGCGGCGACGCCGGCGGCTACAACTTCGTGCCGAACATCTACTTGTCCGTGCCCATCAACAATGCCTGGACGTTCGGGCTTGGCGTCAACGTGCCGTTCGGTCTCACGACGGAATACGACGACGGCTGGATCGGGCGCTATCAGGCGCTCAAGTCGGAGATCAAGACGCTCAACATCAATCCCGCCATTGCGTGGAAGGTCACGCCCACGCTGTCGCTCGGCGCAGGCATCAACTACCAGCAGATCGACGCCACGCTGACGAACAACGTGAATTATTCGGGGGCGTTGCTGCAGGCCGCGATCGCCAACGGGGTCGCGCCGGGCTCGCCGACGTTCAACGGGATTGCCGCCGCGACGCCGGGCCTCAACTCGAAGGCAACCATCGACGGCAACGATTGGGGATGGGGCTGGAATATCGGCGTTGCGTGGGACGCCACGCCGCAGCTGCGCCTTGGCGCGAGCTACCGGTCGGAGATCAAGTACAAGGTCCAGGGCAACATCAACTTCGAAAATCCGACGGTGTCGGTGGCCCCGGGCAATCCGCTGGCGCCGACGATCGCGCTGCTCTCGGCGGGGGTCAACAGCCAGGCGCTCTACGGGCGCAGCGTCAGTTCGGACATCACCGTGCCGGAAATGGCGAACCTGTCGGTGCTGTTCCACCTGAACAGCCAGTGGGACCTGATGGGCGACTTGCAGTACACCGGCTGGTCGAGCATTCCAGAGTTGCGATTCAACGCGAGCTCGCCGCCGCAGCTGCCCGCGGTGCCGCTCAACTGGGACGACACATGGAAGATCGCGCTCGGCGCGACGTACAAGGCGAGCGACCAGTGGAAGGTCCGTTTCGGCGGGGCGTTCGACCAGACGCCCGTCACCAACGACCCGACGGCGCGGCTGCCGGACTCGGACCGCTGGTGGGCGACCGTCGGCTCCGAATACAGGTGGACGCCCAACTGGAAGTTCGACGTCGGGTTCGCGTACATCTTCGCGGACAGCCCATCGTTCAACCAGAACCAGGGCAGCACGGCAAGCAACGCGCTGATCAACGGATCGTTCGACGCGAGCGTCTGGATCCTTTCGCTGCAGACGACCTACACATTCTGACGCTGTCACCGCCGCGGGTATAGAACGCCACCCGCGGCAGTGTTGGACGGCCGCCTCGCGCGGCCGCATCTTTTTCCGCATCTTTCCATGCGCCAATCCACTTTTCCCGTTCGCAAGGCGGCCGTGCTCGGTGCAGGCGTCATGGGCGCGCAAATCGCGGCGCACTTCGCCAACGCCGGCATCCCCGCGTTGCTGTTCGACCTGCCGGCCAAGGACGGCGATCCCGTCGGCCTCGTTGCCAAGGCGATCGCCAACCTCGCGAAGATCGAGCCGGCGCCGCTTGCCGCGAAGGAGCGCGCGTCGGCGATCGAGCCGTGCCACTACGGCGCCGATCTCGCGCGCCTGGGCGAATGCGACCTCGTGATCGAGGCGATCGGCGAGCGGCTCGACTGGAAGCGCGACCTGTATGCGAAGGTCGCGCCGCATCTCGCCCCGCACGCGGTGCTCGCGTCCAACACGTCGGGGCTGTCGCTCGCAGCGCTCGCGGCGTCGTTGCCGGAAGACGCGAGGCCGCGCTTCTGCGGCGTGCATTTCTTCAATCCCCCGCGCTACATGCATCTCGTGGAGCTGGTCGCGACGCCTGCCACCGACGCCGCGCTGCTCGATGCACTGGAAGCGTTCCTCACGACGACGCTCGGCAAGGGCGTCATCCGCGCACGCGACACGCCCAACTTCATCGCCAACCGCATCGGCGTGTTCTCGGTGCTCGCGACGATGAAGCACACGCAGGACTTCGGGTTGCCGTTCGACGTCGTGGATGCGTTGACGGGGCCGGCGATCGGGCGCGCGAAGAGCGCCACGTATCGCACGGCGGACGTCGTCGGCCTCGACACGATGGCGCACGTGATCAGGACGATGTCCGACACGCTGCCCGACGACCCGTGGCACCAGTGGTTCGCGCAGCCGCCGGTGCTCGCCGGGCTCGTGGCGCAAGGCGCGCTGGGCGCCAAGACCAAGGCAGGCTACTTCCGCAAGGTCGGCAAGGACATCGAGGTGCTCGACCCGGCGGCGGGTGCCTATCGCAAGTCCGAGGGCAGTGTCGCGCCCGACGTCGCGGAAATTCTCGCCATCGCACAGCCGGCAGAGAAATTCGCGAAGCTTCGCGCCTCGTCGCACCCGCAAGCGCAGTTCCTGTGGTCGATCTTCCGTGACCTCTTCCACTATGCGGCGTATCACCTCGAGGCCATTGCGGACAACGCGCGCGATGTCGATCTCGCCATCCGCTGGGGGTTCGGCTGGCAGCTCGGTCCGTTCGAGACGTGGCAGGCGGCGGGGTGGGAGGACGTCGCGCGCGCCGTCGAAGACGACATCGCCGCCGGCAAGGCGCTGGCGAGCGTCCCGCTGCCCGCGTGGGTGCACGCCGACAAGGTTCGCGCGGCGCACGGCGTGCATGCGAAGGAAGGCGCGTATGCACCGGCACGCGACGCGTTCGCGCCGCGCCGCGACCTGCCGGTCTATCGCCGGCAGCTGTTTCCCGATCCGGTGCTGGGCGAAGCGCGATCCAACCGCGGCACGACCATCTTCGAGACCGACGCGGTGCGCGCGTGGCACGTGGCCGACGACGTCGCGATCGTGTCGTTCAAGAGCAAGGCCAACACGATCAGCCCGGACGTGCTCGACGGAGTGCTCCAGGCGATCGAAGTCGCCGAGCGGCAGTTCGCGGGGCTCGTGATCTGGCAGCAGCGCGAGCCGTTCTCGCTCGGCGCCAATCTCGCGGAGCTCCGTCCGGCGGTGGAAGCGGGACAGTGGAGCGTCGTCGAAGGGGTGGTGGAAAAATTCCAGCGCACGGCGATGCGGCTGCGGCAGAGCCTCGTGCCCACGGTCTGCGCCGTGCGCGGCATGGCGCTCGGCGGCTCGTGCGAGTTCATCATGCACGCGACGCGCACCGTCGCGGCACTCGAGTCGTACATCGGTCTGGTCGAGGCTGGCGTGGGGTTGCTGCCGGCGGGCGGCGGCAGCAAGGAGCTCGCGTTGCGCGCGGCCGAGGAAATCCGGCGCGGTGCCGTCGGCAGCCAGATCGACGCGCTGCCCATCATCCGCAATTACTTCCAGACGGTGGCGACGGCCACCGTCGCGAAGAGCGCGATCGAGGCGAAGGAGCTCGGCTTCCTTCGGCCGTCCGACGTCGTCGTCATGCACGCGCACGAAGTGCTGCACGTGGCGATCGGCCAGGCGCGCGCGCTCCACGATGCGGGCCACAGGCCGCCGCTGCCCGCGCGCAACATTCCCGTGGTCGGCAAGACCGGCCTCGCCACGCTCACGATGATGCTGGTCAACATGCGCGACGGCGGGTTCATCAGCGCGTACGACTTCGAAGTCGGCAGGCGCATTGCCACCGTACTGTGCGGCGGCGAGGTGGAGTCCGGGAGCCTGGTGGACGAGGCGTGGCTCTTGAAACTCGAGCGAAGCGAATTCATGTCGCTCCTGCAGGACCCGCGCACGCAGGCGCGCATCGCGCACACGCTCGCGACCGGCAAACCGCTAAGGAATTGAGCATGAGCAGGCAGATGCAGGATGCGTACATCGTTGCCGCGACGCGGACGGCCGTCGGCAAGGCGCCGCGAGGCGTCTTCCGCACCACGCGGCCCGACTCGATGCTCGCGCACGTGCTGTCGTCGGTGATGAAGCAGGTCCCGTCGCTCGAGCCGTCGCGCGTGGAGGACGTGATCGTCGGCTGCGCGATGCCCGAGTACGAGCAGGGCATGAACGTCGCGCGCATCGGCGTGCTGCTGTCCGGGTTGCCCAACAGCGTGGCCGGCATGACGATCAACCGCTTCTGCTCGTCGGGCCTCAACGCCGTGTCGATCGCGGCGGACCGGATCCGCACCGGCGAGGCCGACGTGATCATTGCTGCGGGCACCGAGAGCATGAGCATGATTCCCATGCTCGGGCGTCTTGCGCTTAACGAGGCCGTGTTCGAGCGCGGCGAGAACGTCGGCATCGCCTACGGCATGGGACTGACCGCCGAGAAGGTCGCCGCGCAGTGGAAGGTGTCGCGCGAAGCGCAGGACGCGTTCGCGCTGGCATCGCACCAGAAGGCGCTGGCCGCGCAGGCGAGCGGCGAGTTCGCAGGCGAGATCACGCCGTTTGCCGTCGAGGAAGACGTGCCGGATCTCGGCAGCGGCGCCGTGGTGACGCGTCGCAGGGAGGTCGCCCGCGACGAGGGCCCGCGCGCCGACACCACGGCGGAAGGCCTGGCCAAGCTGCGGCCGGTGTTCGCTGCGAAGGGCTCGGTCACGGCCGGCAACAGCTCGCAGATGTCCGACGGCGCAGGCGCCTCGATCCTCGTGTCCGGGCGCGTGCTGCAAGAGCTCGGCCTCACGCCGCTCGCGCGGTGGGCCGGATTCGCGGTCGCGGGTGTCGCGCCCGAGATCATGGGCGTCGGGCCGATCGCCGCGATCCCGAAGGTGTTGAAGGTCACCGGCATCCGGCAGGACGACATCGACTGGATCGAGCTCAACGAGGCGTTCGCGGCGCAGGCGCTCGCGGTGATGCACGACCTCGGCCTCGATCCCGCGAAGGTGAATCCGTTGGGCGGCGCCATCGCGCTCGGCCATCCGCTCGGCGCGACGGGCGCGATCCGCACGGCGACCATTACGCACGGCCTGCGCCGTCGGCAGCAGAGGTACGGCATGGTGTCGATGTGCGTCGGCACCGGCATGGGCGCCGCCGGCATTTTCGAAGCGATGTGAACGAAGGAGAAGCGGCATGCGCAATCTCGTGACGATGGTGGTGGGGCTTGCGTTCGCAGCGGGCGCGCACGCAGTCGACGTTGCAGGTGTGAGCGTTGCCGACAAGTCGAACGTCGGCGGCCAGGATCTCGTCCTGAACGGCGCGGGCGTGCGCACGCGGGCGATCTTCAAGGTGTACGTCGGCAGCCTGTACGTGCCCGCGAAGGTGAAGACCGCAGCCGACGTCTACGCGAAGGCGCCGCGGCGCGTCCAGCTCAACATGCTGCGCGACGTGTCGTCGGACCAGATGATCGATGCGCTGGGCGACGGCCTCAACCAGGCCAACAGCGCCGCCGACGCGGGCGCCGTCAAGGCGCAGATGGCCGAGCTCGCGACGATACTCAAGGCGATGGGCCCGCTCAAGGAAGGCAATGTGCTGGCCTTCGACTACGTCGACGGCGGCACCCGCGTAAGCCTCAACGGACAGGCGAAAGGGACGATCGCCGGCGACGCATTCAACAGGGCGCTGTTCAACGCCTGGATCGGCGACAAGCCGGTGCAGGACGACTTGAAGAAGGCCATGCTGGGTGGCTGACTTCTGGGCTTCCTGCGGCTATCGCCTGCTCGGGAAGAGCGTCGATGGCCGCCTCGTCGTGACCGACGACTTCCTGCGAACGCTATCTGATGCGGCCCGAGCTCGCGCCTGTCCGCGAGTCGGGCGCGGGCGAGCTCGCGCTGCACGACAAGCTGATGGCCGATCCGCGCCGCGAGGTGACGGATGGCGAGCTCGACGCCGTCGAAGATCCGGACGCGCGCGACAATTACGCGATCTACCTGCGCTTTCGCGAGCGGCTGCTCGACGCACCGTCGCTCGAGTCCGCTTACCTCGCACTTTTCTCGGGCACCGGTGTGGACGTGCCGCCGACGTTCGTGCACCACCTGACCCAGGTGCTGCTGCGCCACGTGCTCGGCGACCACGCGTCGCCGATGGAAGCGCGCGCCGCCGAGATGCTGTTTCGCTCGCAGCGCATCGCGGTGCTCGAGGACGGCGCGGTGATGGCGGCGGACGAGGCGACGGTCGACCTTTTCGCCACGACCGGCGGGTTCGGCTCGCTCGGCGAGCTGCTCGCGCAGAACCGCACGCCCGCGCGCACGGTGGACCTCGACGTGCTCGAGGCGGACAACGCCGATCTCTACTGGGAGCGCGACGAGCGCCATGACTTCTCGGTGAGCCTCAATCGCGGCCGGCCCGCGCTCGACGCGCTTGCGCGTGTCATGGAGCGATGGATCGCCCACTTCCTGGGGGTGCGTGTCGTGATCCGGCACGAGCGGGCGATCGACGACGCGCACTGGGTGTGGCACGTCGGGCTCGATGCCGAGGCGTCGTCGCTGCTGAACGACCTCTACAACCAGGCGGATATCGACGAAGCGCGCATGGGGCGCTTGTTGTGCCTGTTCCGCCTCGACTTCGCCAATCCGGCGGACATGCGGCCGGCCATCGCCGGGCGACCGGTCTATCTTGCGATGGCAATGAACCCGGACAACGTGTTGAAGCTCAAACCCCAGAACCTGCTGCTCAACCTGCCGCTCGCGCGGCTCCAGTGAAAAAACACCATGAACGCCATTCGCCTTTTCGTCGCCTCGGCCGCATTGCACGCGGCCGCCGTCTTCGCGCAAGCGCCCGCGCCTGAAACCACGCCGCTCGACACCAAGGCGGCGTCGGTCATGTCGTGGCTGTATGGGTGCTGGGGCGGGAAGGTGAACCAGCGGGATTTTCGCGAGCAGTGGATGCCGCTGCGCGGCAACACGCTGCTCGGCATCGGCTCCACGGAATTCCAGGACAAGCTTGCGAGCTACGAATACCTGCGCATCGAAGGGCGCGCGGACGGCGTGTACTACGTGGCGCTTCCCTCCGAGCAGAAGGAAGCGGCGTTCAAGCTCGTCACCGCCGTGCACGACAACCGCGACAACGCCGACATCTTCACGTTCGAGAATCCGCAGCACGACTTTCCGCAGCGGATCATCTACCGCCGCGGCACCGAAGGCTGGCTGTACGCGACCATCGAAGGCAAGTTGCAGGGACAGGACCGGCAGGTGACCTATCCGTATCGCCGCATCGACTGCGAGAGCGGCGAGTTCATCCGGAACTGATCGAGGCGACTGTGCCCTCGCCGCTCGAGAATTTCGAGAAGATGCTCGCGTCGGGCAAGGACGGCGCGCTGCTCCGTTTCTCGCTCGGCAACGAGCACCTGAAGGCAGGAAACGCGGAAAACGCAGCGCTGCATTTGCGGCGTGCGGTCGAGCTCGACCCGGGGTACACCGCAGCCTGGAAGCTGCTCGGTCGTGCGCTCGTCGAGGCCGGAAAGCCGCAGGACGCGCTCGCTGCCTACCGCGAAGGCATCGCCGTCGCGCAACGCAAGGGCGACAAGCAGGCCGGCAAGGAGATGCAGGTGTTCGCGCGAAGAATCGAAAAGGCGCTCGACGCTACGTAGCCGCGCGCGCGGCGTCCACGCCCTGGTTGGCGAGCGCGTCGGCGCGCAGGTTGCCTTCGTTGTCCGCGTGGCCCTTCACCCAATGCCACGTGATGTCGTGTCGCGCGACCAGCGCGCCGAGCTCGCGCCACAGGTCCGCGTTCTTCACGTCCTTCTTGTCCGAGGTCTTCCAGCCGTTGCGGCGCCAGTTGTGGATCCAGCTTTCGATGCCGTTCTTCACGTATTGCGAATCGGTGAAGAGGTCCACTTCCGAGGGGCGCTTGAGCGATTCGAGCGCGCGGATGACCGCCGTGAGCTCCATGCGGTTGTTGGTCGTGTGCGATTCGCCGCCGAAGAGCTCCTTCTCGTGCTCCCCGGATCGCAGGATGGCGCCCCAGCCGCCGACGCCGGGGTTCCCTTTGCAGGCCCCGTCCGTATAGATGACGATGCTCACTGCGGAGCCTGGTCGGACGTGGTCAGGCCCTCGCGCGCCGTCGACAGCGCCTTGTTGCGCCGCTCGCGCCGCTGCCACGTCGGGGTGAGGACCTGCATGCCGATCACGCGCTTGGTCGCGCGCAGGTAGTACACGCCGCCCGCGATCGGCCACCAGCGGTCGCCGCTCGCCTCCAGGAACCCGAAGTTGTGCAGCCACTTCTCACGCGCGAACGGGGGCGCATACGCGTCGAGGCGTCCGCCGACCACGTCGAAGCCGAGCAGCGTCAGCCAATCCTTGAGGCGGTACAGCGCAATGAAGCTGCCGTTCCACGGAGGCGTCTGCTCGCGCCCGAAGTAGCGCTTGAATCCGTACAACGAGAACGGATTGAACCCGGAGATGACGATCTGCCCCTCCGGACGGATCACGCGGTACGCCTCGCGCAGCATGAGGTGCGGATCGTCGGTGAACTCGAGCGCGTGCGGGAGCACGATGAGGTCGACGGCATTCTCCGCGAACGGCAAGACGTGCGGATCGGCGATCACGCTCGCCGGCGGGTCATAATCGAGGGTCCAGCGTGTCGGGATGCGGGATTGCGCGAGGAACTGGCAATCCGGCAGTCCGACCTGCAGCGCGTGAAAGCCGAAGATGTCGGCCACCGTCTGGTCGAAGTACGCCTGCTCGCGGGCGAGAAGATAACGGCCGAGCGGCGTCTTGAACCAGTCCGCAAGCGACGTCGAAACGCTCGCTGCGGGTGCCGAGGATGAGTCCATGATCACGATTATCCCAATCCCCGCTTTCGCGGACAACTACATCTGGACGCTGCGCTCCGGCGGCAACGCCGTGGTCGTCGACCCCGGTGATGCTGCGCCCGTGCTGGCCTACCTCGATCGCGAGGGGCTCGCGTTGACGGCGATCCTGGCGACGCACCATCACAACGATCACGTGGGCGGCGTGCCCGCGCTCGTGGCGCGCTATCGCGTCCCGGTGTTCGGGCCGGCGCGCGAGTCGATTCCGGAACGCACGCGCGCGCTCGCCGAAGGCGACGAGTTCGACGTGCCGGGACTGTCGCTGCACTTGCGGGCAATGGACATCCCGGGCCACACGGCGGGCCACATCGCGCTCTTCGGTGACGTGGACGGCGCACCGTGCGTGTTCTGCGGCGACACGTTGTTCGCCGCCGGATGCGGCCGCGTGTTCGAGGGCACGCCGCAGCAGATGTGGGCGTCGCTGTCGGCGCTCGCCGCGCTGCCGCCCGAGACCCGCGTGTACTGCGGGCACGAATACACGCTCGCCAACATCCGCTTCGCGCTCGCCGTCGAGCCGCACAACGCCGACCTGTGGGATCGGCAGGCGCGCGAGCAGGCCAAGCGGGACCGCGGCGAGCCGACGCTGCCGTCGACGGTCGGCTTGGAGCGGCTCACCAATCCGTTCCTGCGCGCACCGATTCCCGCGGTGCGGCAGGCGGCCGCAGTCCATGCCGGTGCGCCGGTGACGGGCGACGTCGAGAGCTTCGCCGCGTTACGCGCCTGGAAGAACGCGTTCTAGCCGGCGGATTAGGCTGGTTGACGCCCAACGGCGGTGCGGCCTACCATCCGTCCGTTTGCTTAGGACGCGCCGTCCCAGCGGGTCCCACGGAGAGCTTCCATGAGATACCGCAATTGCTTCGCCGCTCGACACTGATCGTCGCCGCCTTCCTCGTCGCAGGTTGCGCGACCGCGCCGCCGCCTGCGCCGCCGCCGGCTCCGGCGGCCATCGCAACGCCATCGCAGGAAGAAGTCCCCGCCATCGTGCTCGCCACCATCGCGCCGCGGCCGATGCCCGTGTTTGCATTATCGGCAGGACCCGACCTCGAGCCGCTGCCGCCGCCCGTCGGCGACCTGTGGGAGCGCATCGTCGATGGATACCGGATCCCCGACATCGAGGGTCCGCTGGTCGAGAAATGGGAGCAGTGGTACGCGTCGCGGCCCGACTACGTGGCGCGCATGGTCGACCGCAGCCGCCGCTACCTGTATCACATCGTCACCGAAGTGTCGGCACGCAAGATGCCCATGGAGATCGCGCTGCTGCCGATGGTCGAGAGCGCGTACAACCCCGTCGCGCTTTCCACGGCGCGTGCGGCGGGCATCTGGCAGTTCATTCCGTCGACCGGCAAGCACTATGGCCTCTCGCAGAATTTCTGGTTCGATTCACGGCGTGACGTGCTGGCCGCGACCGACAAGGCGCTCGAATACCTGAACAAGCTCCACGACGACTTCGACGACTGGCAGCTGGCGCTCGCCGGCTACAACTGGGGCGAGGGCAACGTCGGCCGGGCCATCGCGAAGAACAAGTCGAAGGGACTGCCGACGACCTACGCATCGTTGTCGATGCCGGCGGAGACGGCGAACTACCTTCCCAAGCTGCAGGCGGTGAAGAACATCGTGCGCGACCCGGAGAAATACGGGCTCGCGCTCGCCGACATTCCCGACGCGCCGTTCTTCACCGTCGTGAAGGTGACCAGGAAGATGGACACCAAGCACGCTGCCGAGATCGCGGAGATCTCGCTCGAGGAGTTCCTGGCGCTCAACCCGCAGCACAATCGCCCCGTGATCGCGGGTGCCGACGAGCAGTCGATCCTGCTGCCCATCGACAACGCGGAGATCTTCGCCGCGAAGCTGCAGCTCGGCGGCGAACAGCCGCTCGTGTCGTGGCAGGCATACCGGCTCAAGGCCAACGAGACGCTGCCGCAGGTGGCGACTCGCTACGGCATGTCGGTGGAGACGTTGCGCGCGGTGAACGGCATCGGATCCCGCTCGATGGTGCCGGTCGGCCATACGCTCCTGGTGCCGGCGCAACAGCCGTCGCGCGAGGCCGCCGAAACGCTGACGCACGCGGTGTTCACGACGGTTCCGTCCGGCCGCACGTTCTACCACGTGATGCAGCGCGGCGACACGCTGCAGCGCGTGGCCTCGCGCTACGGCGTCACGGTCAGCGAGATCAAGCAGTGGAACGGGCTGGTGCAGGAACGCGTGCAAGCCGGCACGCGGCTGCGCGTCACGAGCGACGTGGTGCCGGTGGCCAAGGCCGGCGGGCGCTCGAAGCGCGCCATGGCGACGCGCGGCGCCACGGCGACGCGCAACGGCAAGCAGCCGCCGGTCAAGGCCGCGCCGGTGAAGCAGACGCCGACCAAAATGCAGCCGCAGCGCCCGGCAACGACGGCAGCCAAGTCCCAACGAGCGGGCTGACAATGTAAAACGGGCGATCGCAGAGGATCGCCCGTTTTGGTCCGAAGCAGATATGCGACGGACGTATTCCCGCCGGCTCCTAGAGCTTCTTGGCGGGCTTTTTCTTCGACGTCTTCTTGGCGGCCTTGCGCTTCGGCGCCGCCTTCTTCTTCGCCGCCTTCTTCTTCGGGGCGGCCTTTCTCTTCGTCGCCTTCTTCGCCTTCTTCGCCGCCTTCTTCTTGGCGGGCTTCCGCTTCGCCGTCTTCTTGGCCGCCTTCTTCTTCGCGGCCTTCTTCTTCGGCGCAGCCTTCTTCTTCGTCGTCTTCTTGGCCGCCTTCTTCTTCGGCGCAGCCTTCTTCTTGGCCGCCTTCTTCTTCGGCGCAGCCTTCTTCTTCGCCGGCTTGCGTTTAGCGGCCTTCTTCTTGGGCGCCGAGGGCGTTGCCGCCGGCGTCATCATCGACATCATGTCTGCCATCATCTTTGTTTCTCCTGTCTGAGTTGCAGTGACTAGTTATGTGCTTCTCTGTCGCAGGCGGTGCCAAATTTCGGTACGGGATCGTCGATTTTTCGTGCAACCTATTGACAAACCCATTCCACCTGCTGCCTGCATTGTAGCCACGTTTGACAGTTTTGCAAGATTCTGTCGTCGATTCCGACGCTTAGGAAGCGCGGTGTTGCGCTTTCGCACACGCGCATTTCGCGCGTTCCTCGCCGATGATTCGCGCGACGCGCGCGATGCGATCGCTCTCGACTACGGCAGCAGCGACTCGTCGCGCATGAGGTCGGCGATCTCTTCGCGACGGCGCACGAGATGCGTCCGGCTGTCGTCGACAACGATCTCGCATGCGCGCGGACGCGAGTTGTAGTTCGAGCTCATCACCTGTCCGTAGGCGCCGGCGGCGCCGATCGCGAGAAGGTCGCCGGGCGCGAGCGCGAGATGCCTGCCGCGCGCGAGGAAGTCGCCGCTCTCGCAGATCGGCCCGACGATTTCCCATTCGCGCACGCTGCCCGCACGCGGCCGGACTGCATCGACCGGATGCCAGGCATCGTAGAGCGCGGGGCGCAGCAGGTCGTTCATCGCGGCGTCGACGATCGCGAAGCTGCGGCTGTCCGCCGGCTTCAGGAATTCGACCTTCGTGAGCAGCACGCCCGCTGCGCCGACGAGCCGCCGTCCGGGCTCGAACAGCAGCCGCTCGTCGCGTCCCGCGAACAGGTCCTTCACCATCTCCGCGTACTCCGGCAGGCGCAGCGGATGCTCGTCGCGGTATCGAATGCCGAGGCCGCCGCCCAAGTCGACGTGGGCCAGCGGGATGCCGTCGTCGCGCAGCGCATCGACCAGGTCGAGCACCTTCACGACGGCTTCGCGATACGGCTCGAGCTCCGTGATCTGGGAGCCGATGTGCATGTCGACGCCGTGCACCGCGACGTGCCGCAACCGGGACGCCCGCCGGTAGAGATCGCGCGCTTCCTCGAAGGGCACGCCGAACTTGCTGTCCTTGAGGCCGGTGGCGATGTACGGATGCGTCCTCGGGTCGACGTCGGGATTGACGCGAAAGCTGATCGGCGCGCGCTTGCCGGCCGCCGCCGCGACGGCGTCGAGCCGCTCGAGCTCCGATTCGGACTCGACGTTGAAGCAGAGGATGCCGGCGTCGAGCGCCGCGCGCATCTCGCGCTCGGTCTTGCCGACGCCGGAAAAGACGGTCTTGCGCGGGTCGCCGCCGGCGGCCAGCACGCGCGCGAGCTCGCCGCCGGAGACGATGTCGAAGCCGCTGCCGAGGCGCGCGAAGAGGCCGAGGATCGCGAGGTTGGAGTTCGCCTTGAGCGCGTAGCAGACGAGATGGTCCACGCCGGCGAACGCCTCGTCGTACTCGCGGTACGCGCCCTCGAGCGCCGCGCGCGAGTAGACGTAGCACGGCGTGCCGAACTGCGCGGCGACGGCGGAAAGCGGGACCCGTTCCGCGTGCAGCTCGCCGTCGATGTACGTGAACGCGCTCAACGTGCGTCGCTCACGGCGAAGGACCGCTCGCCGGCTTCTTCTCCGGGTCGACCGGGCTTGTCGGTGGCGGCGGCGACGAGGGTCCGGGCGCCGGCTGCGGCTGCGTGGCGGCCGGAGCGGCAGGTGTGGCCTGCGCTGCCGGCGGCAGATAGAGCGGACCCTTGATGCCGCACGCGCCGCACGCGAGCGCGAGGACTGCTGCGAAGTGACGTACCATCATCGAAAAATCGTATCACGCTGCCCGATGCCGACGCCTACCGAGTCCGAATTCATCGCCTCCGCGGACGCGCTGCTCGCAGCGATCGGCGCCGCGCTCGACGATGCGACGGATGAAAGCGACGCCGACATCGACTGGAGCCTCAACGACGGCATCCTCACGGTCGACTGCGGCACGAGCGGGAAGGTCATCGTCAACCGGCACGTGCCCAACCGCGAGATCTGGGTGGCGGCGCGCTCCGGCGGATTCCACTTTCGCGCGGACGGCGACCGCTGGGTCGACACGCGATCGGGTCATACGCTCGATGCGACGCTGTCGCGCGTCATGCGCGAGCAGGCCGGCATCGGCATCGACTTCTGAGAGGTCGTTGAAAAAGGCGGGAAGACGGCACTCCCGCCTTTTTCAACGAGGACGGCCAATGCAAGCTAGAGCTGCGGCTTCGGGCGGCCGCGCGCCGCAGCTTGCAAGAGCCACGAAAGGTCGAGCGCGATGCGCGCAGCTAGCGAATTCGACTCCCTTCGTTTTTCGCTCACGCCGCGAGCAGCGCCGTCCAGTCCTCGAGCTCGCGACGCAGCGCCACGTGCCCCGGCATCAGCTGCTCGACAAGCGCCCAGAAGCGCGGCGAATGGTTGAGCTCGACGAGATGCGCGACCTCGTGCGCGACGACGTACTCGGCCAACGTGGGCGGCAGCTGCACGAGCCGCCAGTTGAGGCGTATCTCGCCGCGCGCGTTGCAGCTTCCCCACTCGCTGCGCGCGTTCGACAGCCGCAGGACGGGCGTCTCGCGCGCGATCTTGCGTGCGTACAGCGCAGCACTCGGCGCGACCAGCGTCCACGCCTCGTCGCGTAGCCACTTGCCGACGAGCTGCGCGACCTCGGACTCGTCCTGAGCGCGGGGATGAAGGACCGTGAGGTTGAAGAGGTCCGGCGCGACGCGCGTGCGCCGTGCCGGGAACACTTCGAGCGCGAGCTCGCGCCCGCGGTAGAGGATCGGCGCTCCGGACTTCCATTCGCGCGGCATGACGTCGCGGCGGCGCGCCCGCCACTCGGCGAGCGCACGCACGATCCATTGCGCGCGCTCCTGCAGCGCCTCCTCGATCTCGGACATGGTGACCCATCGCGGCGCCCGCACGGTCAGCCCCGACAGGTCCACTTCCATGCCGATGGTGCGGCGCCGCGCGCGGATGAGCCGGTAGTCGATCGCCTGGCCGGCGAGCGTGATGCTGCGCGCGTGCGCCTCGCGCTGGCGTCGCGGGCGCGTGCCGCCGACGCCGTCGGGCGTGAGGTACGCAACGCGCACGCGCTCGTCGGTCATGACGGGATGCCGAGGCGCGCGACCTCGTCCTCGATCCATGCTTCCACTTCCTGGTTGAGCGTCGCCGGATCCTTGCCTGTCGGCGAGATCGGCGCGCCGATGGTCATGGTGATGAGCCCCGGCCGCTTGTGGAAGACGCCCTTGGGCCAGATGTAGCCCGCGTTGTGCGCCACCGGAATCACCGGCACGTTCATCGCGACCGCGAGGCGCGCGCCGCCCGTCTTGAACTTGGCCCGCGTGCCCGCGCGGATGCGCGTGCCTTCCGGGTAGACGACGATCCAGAAGCCCTGCGCGAAGCGCTCGCGCCCCTGCGACACCATCTGCTCCATCGCGTCGGTGCCCGCCTTGCGGTCGATGGTGATCGGCGAGGCGAGCCGGAAGCCCCATCCGAAGAAGGGAACGGACAGGAGCTCCTTCTTGGCGACGAAGGCGAGCGGCGGGAAGTACAGGTTGAGCGAGAGCGTCTCCCACGTCGAGCTGTGCTTGCACATCACGATGTGCGGGTGCGCGAGCGTGTCCGACGGAACGTTCTCGAGTCCCGCCACCTGCCATCGGATGCCGCAGATCGCGCGCGCGCCCATGAGATTGGTCCGGCACCAGCTCGCCGCGATCCTGTACATCGGCACGCGCGGGATCCAGAACAGCGACACCATGATGAACGCGTAGAGCGGCGTGACGACCATCTGGAAGAGCAGGAAGAGCAGGGAGCGGACGGCGGACAGCATCCCGTGGGGGCTCACTTTTCTTCGGCAAGAAGCGCCGAGACCGCGAACGCAAGGTCCGGAAAGATCACGGTGCTTTTCGGGAAATGGCCATCGCGCAACGTCTTCTCGCCCTTTCCGGTCAGCACGAGCATTGGCTGGGCGCCGACCGCTTCCGCCGCCTGCAGGTCGCGCAAAGAGTCGCCGATGCACGGCACTCCCGTCAACTCCGCATTGAAGCGCTTGCCGATCTCGAGCAGCATGCCGGCCTTGGGCTTGCGGCACTCGCACTTGGAATCGGCGGTGTGGGGGCAGAAGAAGATCGCGTCGACGCGCGCACCGGCATGGGAGAGCGCCTTGTGCATCTTCTCGTGGATCCTGTTCAGCATGCCCATGTCGAAGAGGCCGCGGCCGATGCCCGACTGGTTGGTGGCGACGACGACGCGATAGCCCGCATGGTTGAGCCGCGCGATCGCCTCGACCGACCCCGGCACGGGGCGCCACTCCTCCGGCGACTTGATGAACTGGTCGCTGTCGTAGTTGATGACGCCGTCGCGGTCGAGCACGATGAGCTTGCCGACGCGCGTCGGCAGGATGGCGTCGGCGAGCTGGACCATGTGAGCTAGGCCAACTTCGAGATGTCGGCGACGCGGTTCATGGTGTGGGCCACGCCGCGCAGGAGCGCGAGGCGGTTGGCGCGGATCGCGGGATCGTCGGCCATCACCATCACGTCGTCGAAGTAGCGGTCGACCGCCGGCTTGGCGGTTGCGAGCGCGCGCAGTGCGTTCGGTGAAGTCACCCCGGCCGAAGTCGTCGTCGACCTGCGGCGACAGGCGCTGGAACGTCTGGTAGAGATCGTGTTCGGCGCCGTCGGCGAGGCGCGCACGGTCCACCTGCGCGGCCGCTTCGCTGCCGCTCTTGCGCAGGATGTTGACGATCCGCTTGTTCGCCGCGGATAGCGCCGCTGCTTCGGGCAGCGCGGTGAAGGCCTGCACCGCCGCGAGTCGCGCGGGCAGATCGGCGATCGCGTCCGGACGCGCGTCGAGCACGGCGGCGACCTGGTTCGCGGAGTAGCCCTGCTCGCGCAGGTAGCCGCGCAGCCGCTCGTAGATGAAGTCGAGGACCGCGGCCTGCGCGTCGCCGACGGCGGGAACGCCGTCGAACGACGCGAACGCCAGGGACACGAGTTGCGACAGCGGCACCGCGTGCCTGCCCTCGATGAGGATGCGCACGACGCCGAGCGCGGCTCGCCGCAATCCGAACGGGTCCTTGTCGCCGGTCGGCACCTGTCCGATGCCGAAGAGGCCTGCGAGCGCCTCGAGCTTGTCCGCAAGCGCCACCGATTGCGCGACTGCGGATTGCGGCAGCTGGCCACCGGCGGCCTTGGGCCAGTAGTGCTGCTCGATCGCCGCCGCTACTTCGGCGGGCTCGCCGTCGTGCGCGGCGTAGTAGCGCCCCATGAGACCCTGCAGCTCGGGAAATTCGCCGACCATGTCGGTGACGAGATCGGCCTTCGCAAGCGTCGCCGCGCGGGCCGCGAGCGCGGCATCGGCACCGATCAGCGGCGCGATGCGCTGCGCGAGGGATTGCACGCGCTCCACGCGCTCCGCCTGGGTGCCGAGCTTGTTGTGATAGACGATGCTGCGAAGCTTTGGCAGCCGCGCGTCGAGCCGCTGCTTGCGGTCCTGGTCGAAGAAGAACTTCGCATCCGCGAGTCGCGCACGAAGCACGCGCTCGTTGCCGGCGACGATCGACGAGGGGTCGCTGGTCGCGAGATTGCTGACCAGGAGGAATCGGTTGACGAGCTTCCCTGCGTCGTCGGCCAGGGCGAAGTAGCGCTGGTTGAGCTGCATCGTGAGGATGAGGCATTCCTGGGGAACGTCGAGGAATGCGGCGTCGAACGTCCCTGCGTACACGACGGGCCATTCGACGAGCGCGGTGACCTCGTCGAGCAGCGCGTCGGGCATGATCGGCGTCGCGTCGCCCGCAGCGCCTTCGAGCGCCACCACGATCTGCGCGCGGCGGGCGGCGAACGACGGGATGACCTTGCCCTCGGCCTCGAGCATCGGCGCGTAGGACTCGGGGTTGGCGATCTCGAGCACGCCGCGCGACAGGAAGCGATGGCCTTGCGTCGTGCGTCCGGCGGTCAGTCCGAGCGCCGTGACGGGGACGACGTCGTTGCCGTGAAGTGCGACGAGCCGATGCGCGGGCCGCACGAATTTCTCGTTGTTGAAGTAGTGTCCCGGGCTTGCATAGCTCATCACCTTCGGGATCGGCAGCTTCGCGATGGCGCTGTCGAGCGCATCCTGCAAGCCTCGCGCGATCGCAGCGCCGGGCGCCGACGCCTCGACGTAGAACAGCGCCTCGACCTTGCCGTCCATCTCGCGCACGAGCGATGCGTGTCAATGCGGACGAGGCCGGCAGCGCCTGCGAGCTTCTTGACGCAGCGCCTCCGTGGGCTTGCCGTCTGCGTCGTAGCCGACGCTGACACCGGAAGCAGCTTCTGCCGGAACGGCTGTCGGGCGAGCGCGCGGCGACGGCGCGGAATCGACACGGCGAGCCGCGCGGCGTGGCATAGGTCACGAATGTCGCTTCGCGGTCGACGAAACCCTCGCTCGCGAGCGCCGCGACGATCGCGTCGGCGAACGCTCGCCCAAGCCTTGCAGCGCCTTCGGCGGCAGCTCCTCGGTGAAGAGCTCGACGAGCAGCGTCTTCGACTCGCTCATGCCGCCGACTTCCGGTACTCGTCGGGAAGCATCGGATACCCGAGCGCCTCGCGCGACTCGACGTAGCCCTGTGCGACGAGTCGCGACAGCGTGCGGATGCGTCCGATGTACGCGGCGCGCTCGGTCACCGAGATGGCGCCTCGCGCGTCGAGCAGGTTGAACGTGTGCGCCGCCTTGAGGATCATCTCGTAGCCGGGAAGCGGCAGCTTCGCTCCGAGCAGGCGCGTAGCCTCTGCCTCGTAGAACGAGAACAGCTCGAACAGCTTCGGCGCGTTCGAGTGCTCGAAGTTGTAGGTGGACTGCTCGACCTCGTTCTGGTGGAACACGTCGCCGTAGCGCAGCGTGCGCTTGCGGCCGGACTCGTCGACTTCCGTGAACACGAGGTCGAACACGTTCTCCTTGTCCTGCAGGTACATGCAAAGGCGCTCGAGGCCGTACGTGATCTCGCCCGTGACCGGATTGCAGTCGAGCCCGCCGACCTGCTGGAAATATGTGAACTGCGTGATCTCCATGCCGTTCATCCACACTTCCCAGCCGAGGCCCCATGCGCCGAGCGTCGGGTTCTCCCAGTCGTCCTCCACGAAGCGCACGTCGTTCTTCCGGAGATCGAAGCCGAGCGCCTCGAGCGATCCGAGGTAGAGGTCCAGGATGTCCGGCGGCGAGGGCTTCAGCACCACCTGGTACTGGTAGTAGTGCTGCATGCGGTTCGGGTTCTCGCCGTAGCGGCCGTCCTTCGGCCGGCGCGACGGCTGCACGTAGGCCGCACGCCACGGCTCGGGCCCGAGCGCGCGCAGGAACGTGGCCGTATGCGACGTGCCGGCGCCGACTTCCATGTCGTAGGGCTGCAAGCAGCGCGCAGCCTTGTCGGCCCCAATACTCCATGAGGCGGAGGATGACGTTCTGAAACGTGATCATTGCAATGGGCGCGGCATCGCGGGCGCCGCTAACTTCTTGAAACTGCGAATTTTACGGGGTTTCCGTCACGCGCGGGCGCGGCGCCGCGCGAAAACCGCGGGCACGGCGACGAGAAGGAACGAAACCGCAACAGCGAGCCAGTCCGCCACGGCGAAGAAGGGTGTCTGGCCTTCGCGTCCGGCAATCTCGATCTCGAGCACGCCGGGAACGAACCACGGCAGCGTGGCGAGCGTGCGGCCTTCGTGCGAAATCGCGGACGTGATGCCCGTGTTGGTCGCGCGCAGCATCGGCCGGCCCGACTCGAGCGCGCGCATCGCGGAGATCTGGTTGTGCTGGCGCGCAGCGATCGAGTGCCCGTACCACGCGTCGTTCGTCACGTTCACGAGCAGCGTTGCGTTGCGCGCGGACGGAATGAGCTCGGCGCCGAACGCGTCTTCGTAGCAGATGTTCACGGCGAGCCGTTGGCCCGCGGCCTCGACAGGCCCCTGGTTCGCGGGACCGGAACTCTGGTCGGCGAGCGGGATGGCGAGGACCTTGTTGATGAACCAGCCTGCCAGCGGCTTCATCGGAATCGACTCGCCGAACGGCACGAGGTGCCGCTTGCGGTAGAGCTGCGGCGGCGCCTCGCCCATCGTCACGACGCTGTTGTAGATGCGCTCGCCGTCGCCTTTCTGCAGCGGCGGCTCGGCCACGAAGAGTCCGATCAGGATGGCGCCGTCGCGTGCCCGCGCCGCCGCTGCGTGGCGCAGGAACACCGCGCCCGGGATCTCGTCGGCGAACTGCGGATACGCGCTCTCGGGCAGCACGATGATGCGCCCCTTGCTCGCGCGCACGAGGTTCTCGTAGAGCTCGTAGTTGCGCGGGCGGAACGCGGGATCGAACTTGTCGGCCTGCGAGACGTTGCCCTGCAGCAGCGAGACGGCAATGGGCTCGCCGGTCGGCCTCGTCCACTCCACGCGCAGGAGCGCCGCCCCCGCGACGGTGACGAGCGCGGCAACGCCGATGCACGCGACGAGACGCCGCGGCTGCGCGTCGGCCAGCGCAAGCATCGCGCCGGCCGCCGACGCAGCGCAAATCGCGACCGCCAGCGATACAAGGAACACGCCGCCGACCGGCGCATATCCGGCGAGCGGAAGCGGCCCGTCGGCCAGGATTTCCGCGTACCCCATCGACAGCCACGGGAATCCGGTGAAGACCCATCCGCGAAACCATTCGCACAGCGCGAACGCGCCGGCGGACGCGACGAGCCTCGCGACGCCTGGCGACGGCGCAACGCGCACCGCCAGCCAGCCGGCAAACGCGGGCCAGAAGGAAAGGATCGCGACGAAGCCCGCGGTGCCGATCACGGCCACCGGTGCCGGCATGCCACCGAACGTCTCGAGCGCGATGTAGACCCACGAGGCGCCCGCGCCGAAGAGGCCGAGGCCGAATGCGAAGCCGATGCCCGCCGCGCGTCGCGGCGCATCATTTACGCTCCACATCACGAACAGGAGCGCGAGCATCGCGACGTTCACGAGCGGCAACGCAAACGGCGCGAACGCGAGCACGCACGCGGCGCCCGCCGCGAGCGCAAGGAATTGCATCGCCATCAGGACGTCAGACGGGCTTGATCTCGACCTTGCGGAACTTGATGGTCCCGCGACCCCATTGCAGGGCAATCGGCCCGCTCGCAAACTTGGTATCGCGAACGTCGACCGTCTTCATGCCGTTGAGCACGACCGTCAGCTGTGGCCCGTTCGCGGTGATCTCGTACACGCTCCACTTGCCGCCTACCTTGGGCGCCGGCTGCGCGACGGCAGCGACTTTCACGATCGCACCGGTCGCATGCGTCTGGTCGGGACGCTGGTCGAAGATGTTGGCCTCATAGCAGGTCTCGTCGCCGACGTCGCTGCGATTCTGGCAGCGCAGGAACACGCCGCTGTTGGCGTCGTCGCTCGCCCAGAACTCGACGCGGATCATGAAGTTGGCGTACGAGTCCTTCGATACGAGATACGCGTTGTCCTTTCCACCCGCCGTGGCCTGGATCGCGCCATCGGTGGCGCTCCAGTTCGCTTCCCCGACGCGCGTGAAGTTGTCGAGACCCCGGGTGCCGTCGATCAACGTGGTCCAGCCCGTGTTGCTTTGCGTCGCACATCCGGCGAGCGACACCGCAAGTGCTGCGGCCGCCAGTCTTCCTGCGTTTACCTTCACGTCGACTCCTCCTTGATGGCGGTGGCGGCGGCCACCTTCTCCACTTGCAGCGTGTGCAGGCGGCGGCTGTCGGCACGCAGGATGCGGAACCGGTGGTCGTCGAGCGTCGTGACCTCGCCGCGCTTCGGCAGGCGCCCGAACGCGCGCAGCACCAGGCCGCCGACGGTGTCGAACTCGTCGTCGGGGAACTGCGTGCCGAAGTGCGCGTTGAAGTCGGCGATCTCGGTCTGGGCCTTCACGCGGAAGCGCCCATTGGCCTCCGGGATGATGTTGTCGTGGCTCTCGTCGAAGTCGTATTCGTCCTCGATGTCGCCGACGATCTGCTCCAGCACGTCCTCGATGGTGACCATCCCCGACACGCCGCCGTACTCGTCGACGACGATCGCGATGTGGTTGCGGTTGGCGCGAAACTCGCGCAGCAGGACGTTGAGCCGCTTCGACTCGGGCACGAACACCGCGGGCCGCAGCGTGTCGCGCAGCGTGAAGCCGTCCGGGTTCGAGAAATAGTTGAGCAGCTCCTTGGCGAGCAGGATGCCGATGACGTCGTCCTTGCTCTCGCCGATGACGGGGAAGCGCGAGTGGTGCGTCTCCACGACGAGCGGCAGGAAATCGGGAACGGCGTCCTCGACCGACACGCAGTCCATCTGCGAGCGCGGGATCATGATGTCGCGCACGGTCGTCTCGGACACCGAGAGCACGCCTTCGATCATCGACAGCGCGTCGGCGTCGAGAAGGTGGCGCTCGAACGCGCCCCGCAGGATGTCGAGGAGCTCATCGCGGTCCTCCGGCTCGCGCAGGAGCATCGCGGTGATGCGTTCCATCAGCGTCGGCTTGTCGCCGTCGCGGTCTTCGTCGTTAGACGTCGCCATAAGGATTGGTCACGCCGAGCTTCGCGAGGATCGCGATCTCGCGCGCTTCCATTTGCGCTGCCTCCGCGGGGCGCTCATGGTCGAAGCCCTGCAGGTGCAGCATGCCGTGGATCACCAAGTGAGCGTAGTGCGCCGCCAAGCTCTTTCCCTGTTCGTCCGCTTCCTTGCGCACGACCGGCGCGCAGAGGACGATGTCGCCGGCGCGCGGTGACTCGTCATCGTACACGAAGGTCAGCACGTTGGTCGCGTAGTCGCGGTTGCGGTACTCGGCGTTGAGCGCCCGGCCTTCGATCGCCTCCACGAAGCGCACGGTGACGGTCGCGTCGTCGAGGAGCGCGGCGCGCACCCAGCGACGCACCTCGGGCCGGGCCGGGAGGTCCGCCGCGTTGCTCGCGTACTGCACCGAAAGCGTGAGCGCTGGCCGCGTCAAGCAAGCGCCCGCGCAAGGGCGACCAGCGCCTGGAAGTGACCGGCGACGCGTGCGACGTCGAGGCTGCAGAGCGCGTCGCCGACGTTGACTTCGAGCGATGCGGCGTGAGGCGCGGACGGCGCGAAGCGTCCGCCGATCCACACGGAGTCTCGCCGCGCGAGCGCGATGCGCGCGCGATCCAGCACGTCCGCGTCGGCGTCGAAGTGAAGATGGAACATGCTGACCTGCGGCGGCGACGGCAATACGCGCACGCCGTCCACGGCTGCGAGCGCCGCTGCGAGCGCGACCGCACGCTCGCGCCGTTGCGGCATTCTTGCAAGCGCCGCGTCGAACTGCATGGCGGCCGATGCCACGTAAGGGTAGAGATGCACGAGCGTGCCGCCCATGCGCTTGCGCCATCCGCGCGCCTGATCGACGAAACTGGAAGAGCCCGCGAGCGCGGCGCCGGCGATGGCGCCGATGCCCTTGTAGAACGAGACGTAGACGGTGTCGAACAGCGCACACACGTCGGCGTGCGTGCGCGGCGCGTACGCCTCGCGCGCCTCCCATAACCTGGCGCCGTCCATGTGCATGCGGATGCCGCGCGACCGCGCGAGCGCCGACAGCGCAACGAGCTCGTCCCACGAAGGAAGCTGGCCGCCGATCTCGCGCGCGGGGAGCTCGACGAGCAGCGCGGCGAGCGGATCGGGGCAGGCGGCGAGATCCGATGCGACGGTGGGCCGGTCGCGCGAGCCGAGCAGGATGGCATCCAGACGCTGCACGCGTGAATACGCCCGCAGCTCGTGGATTTCGAGGTGCGAGGTCGCGTGCATGGCGAACAGCGGCAACCGCGTCTCGTCGGCGTGGATGCGCAGCGCAATCTGCTGCGCCATCGTCCCGCTCGGCACGAACACCGCGGCTTCGCATCCGAGCAGCGCGGCGATCTTCGCTTCGAACGCGGCAACCAGCGGACCCTCGCCGTAGCGGTCGGGCGCATGGCCGTTCGCCTTGCACCACTCCCCGGCGGCGATGAGATCAGCCCCGGGCGCGAACTCGTGCGGGCCGCCGATCGCGAGCGCGCAGCCCCGCCGGAGCGCGTCGCGTTCTTCGGGAGTCACTTCGTCGTCAGTCCCGAGGGCGTCACGGCTTGCGCTTGGCGCTGTCGCGGTCGTAGGCGTCGATGATCTTCTGGACGAGCGGGTGGCGCACGACGTCGGCACTCGTGAAGTGACGAAAGGCAATGCCGCGCACGCCCTCGAGGATGCGCGCCGACTCGATGAGGCCGCTCTTCTGGCCGCGCCCGAGGTCGATCTGCGTCACGTCGCCGGTCACCACCGCCTTGGTTCCGAAGCCGATGCGCGTGAGGAACATCTTCATCTGCTCGGGCGTCGTGTTCTGCGCCTCGTCGAGGATGATGAAGGAGTGGTTGAGCGTGCGGCCGCGCATGTACGCAAGCGGCGCCACCTCGATGGTCGTGCGCTCGAAGAGCTTCGCGACCTTGTCGAAGCCCATGAGGTCGTACAGGGCGTCGTAGAGCGGGCGCAGGTAGGGGTCGACCTTCTGCGCGAGATCGCCCGGCAGGAAGCCCAGGCGCTCGCCGGCCTCGACCGCGGGCCGGACGAGCACGATGCGCTTCACGGCATCGCGCTCGAGCGCATCGACCGCGCACGCAACGGCCAGGTACGTCTTGCCCGTTCCCGCGGGACCGATGCCGAACGTGATGTCGTGGCTGAGGATGTCCTTGAGGTAGGCCACCTGGTTCGGCGTGCGGCCGTGCAGGTCCGGGCCGACGCGTGTGCAGCGTGGGCGCGCCGTCGTCGTTCCCGGCCGCGGCGACCGACTGCTTCTGCGACGTGATCTCGACGAGGCCGAGCTGGATGTCGTCGACCGACAGCGGCTTCTCGGCGGCGGCGTAGAACCGCTGCAGCGCTTCGCCGGCGCGCGCCGCCTGCGTCTCATCGCCCGCGATCGTGAACGACCCGCCGCGATGGCTGATCGCGACGTCGAGCGCGGCCTCGATCTGGCGCAGGTTGGCGTCGAGCGGTCCCGTGAGATTGGCGAGCGCGCGGTTGTCGAGCGGCGACAGCGTCACCGAGATCTGCGGGCGCTTCGCCATCCGCGCCTTACAGGCTCTGCTTCATGATCGGCGCCTTGAGCGCCTCGTCCACGAGCGCGAGCGACTCGGCGATGTGCGCCTTGGCCTCGACCGAGATCTTGTTGCGCTTGGCCGCCGTGGCGAGCTCGCCGCGCAGTTTCGTGGCATCGGCACGCAACAGTGCGCGCGCATCGGCGGGCATCGTGGGCACGGGCTTGACCAGGGTGCCCGCGACGCGCGAGACGTACTCCCGCTGGAGGTTGCGGCGGATGAGCGGAATGTCGTCGCCCGTGAGGACCTCGCTCCAGATCGAGCGATGCAGCGTCGCATAGAGCTCCGCCACCGTGAGCGCGTCGGACGGGTCGCGCACCTTGAGCTCGTTGTTGAGCAGGCGCTGCGCGATCTCCGGCCCGAGGAGCGGCGCGAGCACCGAGCGCTGCACCTCGAGGACCTGCTGGTCGACCGCGACGTCGACGGTGGGGACGTTGCGGCCCAGCACGCGCGCGTCGTCGATGTCGAAATCGGTGATCGACAGGCGGCTCAGGAACGACGGCGAGAAGCGGAAGCTCTCCGCCGACAGCACCGTGGCGGCGAGGAGGTTGAGCGCTGCCCGCTGCTTGGCCGCGGGGATGGGCTCGAGGGGCGCGCGGCCGCTGCCCGAATGATCCGAATGCATCGTGAGGCCGCCGACGTACTTCGCCGCCTGCTGCGCGCTGTGCTGCACTTCGAAAAGGCCGCGATTGAAGTTGCGGCGCAGGAGCGCGAACTGCTCGCCGTCCTTGAGCGCGCGCGTCTCGGTGATCTGCCACAGCTCGCGGCCGAGCTTCAGCTGCCGCTCCGCGTACGCGAGCGGATCGGTGCCGAGGTCGAAGGTGTTCACGCGCGGGTCGAGGCCGCTGTAGTAGAGCGCGTCATCGGCCATGAACGCGAGGTGCGGCTCCTTGCTGCGGTCCGCGATGCGTGCGAGCTCGGCGGGCTCCTGGCCGGGCGCCACTTCCTTGTAACCGTACTCGACGGCCCAGTAGTCGTAAGGCCCGAGGGTGGACGTGTGGTACTCGCCCTGCTGCTCGCCCTTGAGCGCGATGTTCACGGGCGCGTACTCCATCACCGAGCCCGCGAGCCCGTGCGCCTTGGTGAATTCGGAGTCGGCGAGTTGCGCGTCGGTATATGCGGTTGACGCGCGGAAGTTGTGCGTGAGCCCGAGGGTGTGACCCACTTCGTGCATCGTCGTCGCCTTGAGCTTCGACTGGATGAACGCTTCGGCTTCGGGCCCGTCGAGCGTCATGTCGCCGCGCGCTTCCAGGAGCGACATGGCGAACGCCTCGTGCTCGATCGCTTCATTGGCATAGTTGCAGTACGGCCCGTCGAGGAACGAGTGCGACGCGGGAGCGGCCGGCGCGCGCAGCGGGATGCTCTCGGCGCCGAGGTTCTTGAAGGCGCGGAAGCTCGTCGCATCGATGCCGATGTCGGCGTCGAGGATCTCGCCTGAGCGAGGATCGACGACGGTGGGTCCGATCGCGGAGAACGAGCTCCGTGCGGTCGTCATCCAGCGGATCGACGCGTGTCGGATATCCGACGTGTTGAACTTCGCGTCGTCGGGCTGCACCTCGACCTGGATCGCGTCCTTGAAGCCGATGCGCTCGAACGCCTTGTTCCATTCGAGCACGCCTTCGCGGATCGAAGTGCGGTACTTGACCGGCACGGTGCGGTCGATCCAGAACACGATCGGCTGCACCGGCTCGGACAGCGCGGCGGACGGATCCTTCTTCTCGAGGCGCCAGCGGTTGATGTAATGCACGATCGGGATGCGGCGGTCGTCCGTCGTGAAATCCCACACGTCGGTGCCGAAGTACCCGATGCGGGCGTCCGCGACGCGCGGGCGCATCGGCGTGTCGGGCAGCTTCGCGATCGAGTAGTGGAAGCCCAGGAACAGGCTGCGGATGTCGGGAATCGTGGACGGCGGCTCGCCTCCGAATCCGGGCTGCGGTGGCGTCAGGTTGACCCGCGCGAGCGCGTAATGCGCCGTGACCGTGAAGGACGAGAAGTCGGGCGTGCTGCGCACGTCGCGAAACGACGAGTTGCGCGCGTCGAATGCGTACGACTGGCGATAGGCCTGCTCGAGCCGTGATGCGGCGCCGGGAATGTCGGCGAAGAACAGCGAGTTCGCTTCGACCAGGATGGACTTGCGCTCGGGGTGCGGCTGCGACACGACGGGCGCGGTGGCGAGCAGGCTGTCGGAGAACGCGTCCTCGACCGCGCGTGCTTCCGGCGTGCCCGCTTGCGCCGTGTACTTCACGTTGCGCGCGACGAGCTGCACGGTGTTGCCCACCTTGCGGAACACGACGATCGCCGGCCCCCCGAATTTGCGCGACAGGCTGCTCGTCATCGACCCCGCGAGAAACCGGCTCTCGCCCAGTCCCTGGTCGAGGCTCGTCGAGAAGAAATACTGGCGCTCGATCTGCTCGGGCTGGATCTCGATCAGCACCTTGTCGTCGCGCTGCCAGACGTTGAAGAGGCCGGGAGACTCCTTCGCGTCGCGCGTCACTTCCGAGAACGTGCGCAGCAGGCTGAGCGGCGAGGGAGCCTGCGGCGTGCTGCCCGGGCGCGCCGGCGAGCCGCTGCGCGTTGGCGATCGCTTGAGGGGACGGCGGCGCGGCCGCCGTGTGTTCCTTGCCGGCACCCTCGGGCAACGTCGCGCAGCCGGCAAGGCCGATGGCGAGGAGGGCGGACAACACTGCGGCGGGCTTCGATGCGACGTTCATTGGCCATGCTCCATGAGACATTCCCGCCCGCGCTCCCGTGTCGCGGACGCGATTTTCAGATCATTGGTACCAGTTCCCCACGGAGCGAGTGCGGCAGCGCTCCCGTGATGGCGACGTCGGCGTAAGAGTGGATTAGACGCGGATCGCCGGGGAAGTTCACGACGCGGTTGTTGGAAGTTCGTGCGGCGAGCTCGCGCGCGTCGCGCGAGGCACGTCCGGTGACGAGAACGCGCTGGCGGCTGCCGACCATGGCGTCGCTGTGCGCGCGATATTGCGATTCGAGCAATGCCTGCAGCTGCACGAGGCGCTCCTGGCGTACGGCCTGCGGCACCTGGTCCGGAAGCTCCGCTGCCGGCGTGCCCGGCCGCGGGCTGTAGATGAAGCTGAAGGCGCCGTCGAACACGACGTCCTCGATCAGTTTCATCGTCTGTGCAAAATCGGCGTCGGTCTCGCCGGGAAACCCGACGATGAAATCCGACGTGAGCGAGAGCGCAGGACGAGCGAGGCGAAGGCGCCGCACGATCGACTTGTATTCGAGCGCCGTGTAGCCGCGCTTCATGGCGGCGAGCACGCGGTCGGAGCCCGACTGCACCGGCAGGTGCAGCTGCGGCACCAGCTTGTCGATGCTGCCGTGCGCCGCGATCAGCCGCGGCGTCATCTCGCGTGGGTGCGACGTCGTGTAGCGAATGCGCTCGATGCCGGGAACCTCCGCGACGTACTCGAGCAGCGTTGCGAAGTCTGCAACTTCGCCGTCCGCGAGCGTGCCGCGGTAGGCGTTGACGTTCTGCCCGAGCAGCGTGATCTCCATCACGCCCTGGTCGGCGAGATCGGCGATCTCGGTGAGCACGTCGTCGAACGGCCGCGACACTTCCTCGCCGCGCGTGTACGGCACCACGCAGAACGTGCAGTACTTGCTGCACCCTTCCATGATCGACACGAACGCCGCAGCGCCGTCCACGCTGGGTGGCGGCAGATGGTCGAACTTCTCGACGTCGGGGAAGCTCACGTCGACCTGCGGCCGTCCGGTGGCACGCCGGCGCGCGATGAGGTCGGGCAGGCGGTGCAGCGTCTGCGGGCCGAACACGACGTCGACGTACGGCGCGCGCCTGACGATGCCCTCGCCCTCCTGCGAGGCGACGCAACCGCCCACGCCGATCACGAGGTCCGGCTTGCCGGCCTTCAAGGCCCGGACGCGGCCGAGATCATGGAACACGCGCTCCTGCGCCTTCTCGCGCACCGAGCACGTGTTGAACAGGATGACGTCCGCGTCTTCCACACGCTCGGTGAGCGTGAGGCCGTCGGACGCGCCGAGCACGTCGGCCATGCGGTCCGAGTCGTACTCGTTCATCTGGCATCCGAAGGTTCGGATGAAGAGCTTCTTAGGCAAGGCTGCCGGCCCCCGGGGCGGCGTGTATTCCGTGGGGGACCGCGGTGTTGGCAGGGAAAAGTAAGTATAGCCGCTCGCGCCGAAGCTGTCGTTATTTGCCGACGCGCGGACCGACGGTTTTTGCAAGATCGACAACGACCTGCTTCGCCTGCGCCGGCGACTTTGCGCCCGCGACGGCGACGCGAAGCTGCACGCGCGGCGCGTCGAAGTCCGCGTCCACGGCGCCCAGGTCGGCGCGCGTGCTGTAGTAGATCGCGTCCTTGCCGACGCCGGGCACGGTGTCGATCTTTGCACCGGGCTGCATCTTCTTCATCGTCGCTTCCCACCCGCGCACCGTTTTCGACGCCTCGCGTGGCTCGAGGTCGACGCTCACCGTCATGTTTCCGCCGTCCTGGGCGAAGGAAATCTGCGTCGGCATGGGCTTCTCCCCGTCCTTGAATTTCTGACCGGTCGCCTTCTCGACGTCGGCCTTGGTGACGATTTTGGCCAGGTCCTGCGCGGCCGCGAGCGGCGCGACGAGGAGCGCAGCGAAGGAAAGAACGATGGGCAGTCGCGTGCGCATGTGCGCCTCCAAGAGATGCGGGTAATCCCCGGGTGCGTCGTCATTGTGCGCCGGGAATGTAGAATTTCGCCAGCAGGTGTCCGCCGCGACGGCTTCTCGTCCGGCGGGTGAAACGGGAACGCGGTGCCGCATCGTCCGAACGAGGGCGCAATGCGAATGCCGCGGCTGCCCCCGCAACGGTAAGGCCCGTAGCCGCTCGATCCACGCCACTGTCGCCGGACGCGATGGGAAGGCTTCGAGCGGCGCATGGCCGAGCCCGGAGACCGGCCTGCACAGGAGGCGCCCGCAACCCGGGCGCCAACGTCTTTCGAACGCGCTTGCCGTGCGGGGATGCACGGCCATCTTGCGGAGTCTTCATGCTGACCCGGGTCGTCGTGCTCGCGATCGCTTCGTCCATCGCGCATTCTCCTGCTGCTGCACAGGTTGCCGATGCGCTTCCTCCGGTTGCGGTGACTGCGTCGCGAAGCAGCCAGCCGATCGCCGACCTCCTGGCCGACGTCACCGTCATCGGCCACGACGAGATCGTGCGCAGCGGCGCGCAGAGCCTCACCGAAGTCCTGCAGCGCCAACCGGGTGTGGAGATCACGATGAACGGCGGTCCTGGATCCACGTCCGGCGCGTTCCTCCGCGGCGCCAACCGTGGCCAGACGCTCGTGCTGGTCGACGGGCTTCGCGTGGGGTCCTCGTCCGCGGGCGCGACCTCGCTCGAGGCCATCCCGCTCGACCAGATCGAGCGGGTGGAAATCCTGCGCGGCCCCGCGTCGAGCCTGTACGGCGCGGATGCGATCGGCGGGGTCATCCAGGTCTTCACGCGGCGCGCGCAAGGCGACGCGTTCGGCGGCGGCGTTTCGGCCGGCTACGGCACGTACGACACCCGCAACGCGAGCGCCACGTTGCGTGGCGCAATGGGGCCGCTCGCGTTTTCCGTCACCGGCGGCGGCACGCGCAGCGCGGGCTACAACGCCATCGTGAATCCCGACAACTTCTCGTACAACCCGGAGCGCGACGGCTATTCCAACGAGAACGTGAGCGGCAACGCGGTGCTCGGATGGGCCGCCGGGCAGGAGGTCTCGGTGCAGTACTTCCGCAATCGGCTGGACAATGCCTTCGATGCCGGCGCGCCGTACTTCGACGATCGCACGGTGACGACGCTCGAGGCCTGGTCGCTGGTCAGCCGCAACCGCATCGCGGAAAAATGGAATTCGACCGTCACGGTTGGAGAGGGAAGCGACGATTCGGTGTCGCTCACCGCATTCGGCGAGTCGCCGTTCGCGACGACGCAGCGGCAGTACACGTGGCAGAACGACTGGACGCTGTCCCTCGGTGTCCTGTCGCTTGCGCTGGAGCGTCGCGAGGAGCACGTCGCCACCGACAGCGATTTCGCCGTGACGCAACGGAACACGAACTCCGCAACGGGCGTGTACCAACTTCGCTACGAGGCGTTCGCCCTCCAGGCCAACCTGCGCCACGACAACTCGAGTCAATACGGCGGCAAGACGACCGGCGGCATCGCCGGCGGCTACAAGCTGAATCCCCAATGGCGACTCACCGCGGGCTACAGCACCGGATTCAAGCCGCCCTCGTTCAACGATCTCTACTTTCCGTTCTTCTCCAATCCGGACCTCGTGCCCGAGACGGCGCGCAACACCGAGGTGGCCGCCTACTGGACGTCCTCGTACGGCGACGTGCGGTGGGAAGCACGCGCCATCGGCTATTACAACAAGGTCGACAACCTGATCGTGTTTGAGTGCGATGCGAGCTTCAACTGCCGGCCCGAGAACGTCGACGACGCGACGCTCAAGGGTGTGACGCTCGGCATCGATGCGACCTGGCGCGACACGCGCGTGCAAGGATCGCTCGACCTGCAGCGGCCGGAGGACGACCGCACCGGCAACCTGCTGCCTCGCCGCGCGCGGCAACACGGCGCGCTCGCGGTACTGCAGCAGGTCGGACCCGCGCAGGTCGGCGTCGAGTTCGTCGCGTCTTCGCTTCGCTACGACGACGCGGCGAACACGATCAGGATGGGCGGCTACGGCATCGTCAACCTGACGCTCGACTGGGCGTTCGCGAAAGGGTGGTCGCTGCTCGTGCGCGGCAACAACGTGTTCGACAAGAATTACCAGCTCGCGGCCGACTACTCGACCGGCGGCGCACAGGTGTTTGCCGCCGTGCGCTGGCAGCCATGAAGCTTGCGGCCGCCCTCGCGTTCGCGCTCGTCGCGCGTGCGGCATGCGCAGTGACCGTCGTCGACGACGCGGGCAACGAAGTCACGCTGGCGCGCCCGGCGCAGCGCATCGTGAGCCTCGCGCCGCATGCGACGGAGATGCTGTTCGCCGCGGGCGCCGGGTCCGCCGTGGTCGGGACGGTCGCGCACAGCGACTGGCCGCCGCCCGCGCGCGCGTTGCCGCGCGTCGGCGACGCAGCCGCGCTCGACCTCGAGCGCATCGCCTCCCTGCGGCCCGATCTCGTCGTCGCCTGGCCCTACACGGCACCGGCGCAGATCGCTTCGCTGCGCGCGCAGAACGTCGCGGTGTTCGTGAGCGACCCCAAGACGATCGCCGGCATCGCCGACGACGTGGAGAAGCTCGGCATGCTCGCCGGGACGCGCGGCATCGCGACGGCGTCCGCGGACGCGTTGCGCGGGCGCCTCGCCAGTCTCGCGGAGGCGCATCGCGGCAGCGCGCGCGTTCGCGTCTTCTACGAAGTGTGGAACGAGCCGCTCTACACGATCGGCGGGCGTCACCTCATCTCGCAGGCGATTGCCGTGTGCGGCGGCGACAACGTGTTCGCGCCGCTTGCGATCCCGGCGCCTTCGGTCACGGTCGAGGCGGTCATTGCCGCTGCGCCGGACGTGATCGTCGGCGGCGACGATGCCGGCAAGCGCCCGGCGTGGCTCGACGACTGGAAGCGCTGGCCGGCGATACCGGCGGTGCGCGACGGCAACCTGTACGGCGCTGCGGGCGATCTCCTGCATCGCCCGGGCCCGCGCTTCATCGACGGCGTGGTCGCGCTTTGCGCGGACCTCGCGAGCGCGCGAAGGAAGAAGCGCTAGGCGGGGAGGAACGCCGTGCCGCCCGCGTGCGGCACGGCCACGAGGGCCTGGCGGTAGAGCGCAGACAGGTTGCGCGCCGTGAGCATCTCGCTCGCCGGTCCCGCGCTCACGCCTTCGAATCCGAACAGCAGCGCGTGGCTCGCGTGCCGCGCCGCGAGCGTGAGATCGTGAATCGACATGACGATTGCGCGTTGTCCCGTGGACACGCGCCGCGCAAGCAGGTCGAGCACGCGCACCTCGTGGGCGACGTCGAGGTGATTGGTCGGCTCGTCGAGCAGCATGATCGCCGGATCCTGCGCAAGCAGCATGGCCAGCGCCACCCGGCGGCGCTCCCCGCCGGACAGCGTTTGCACGTTGCGCTGCGCGAGTCCTGCGCAGTCGACGTCGGCCAGCGCGGTCCTTGCCGCCGCAACGTCGTCCGGCGATTCTGCGCGCCACCGCGCGACGTGCGGATGCCTCCCTGAGATCGCGATCTCTAGAGCGGTGTCGGGAAACGCATCGACCGTGTCCTGCGGCAGGAGACCGACGCGCAGCGCGCGCTCGCGCGGCGTCCATTCCCGCATGGCGCGGCCCTCGATGCAAATGGCGCCCGAGGCGGGCGCTCGCAATCCCGCGAGCGTGGCCAGGAGCGTCGTCTTGCCGACGCCGTTCGGGCCGACGATGACCCAGCGCTCTCCCGCATTGACGGCGAAGGACAGGGCGCTGCACAACGTGCGTCCCGCCATCGCGAGCGTGAGGTTATCGACCGTCAGCATCACGCCGATCGCCGCAGCAGGAAGAGAAAGATCGGAACGCCGGCGAGTGCGGTCAGCACGCCCACCGGCAGCTGCGCCGGCGCGACGAGGGATCGGGCGAGCGTGTCCGCGACGACGAGCAGCGCCCCGCCCGCGAGCGCTGACGCGGGCAGCAGGAAGCGCTGGTCGTTGCCGATGACGAGGCGCACCGCGTGCGGCACGACGAGGCCGATGAAGCCGACGCTGCCCGCGACGGTCACCGCGATCGCCGTCGCCGCCGCCGCGAGCACGTGCAGCGCGAGCGTGACGACGCGGACGTTGACGCCCAGCGTGGCGGCGGTCGCCTCGCCGCGTGCCAGCAGCGTCGCGTCGCGCGCGAACAGCATCGCAATGGCCAGCACCGCGATCAGCGCGAGCAGCGCGCGCTCGCCGTGTGACGACACCGACAGGTCCCCGATGAGCCAGAACAGCATGCCGCGCACCTGCGTATCCGGCGCGACGGACAGCATCAGCATGATGAGCGCACCGAAGCCCGCCGCCACCACGACGCCGGTGAGCAGCAACCGGGTCGGCGACCACGCGTCGCGACCGCGCGCAAGGCCGAAGACCAGCAGCGTCGCAGCGGCGGCGCCGGCAAAGGCGGCGGGCGTGGCGAATGCCGCAAAGCCGAGCAGCAATGCGCCCAGCGCGCCGCACGCAGCGCCTCCCGACAGGCCCAGCACGAACGGATCCGCGAGTGGATTGCGCAGCAGCACCTGCATCAGCGACCCCGCGACCGCGAGCAGGCCCCCGACCGCGAACGCGGCGATCGCGCGGGGGAGCCGCAGCTCCCGCACGACCGATGCGGAAGCGTCGTCGCCGTTGCCGAAGAGCGCGCGCACGACGTTTGCGAGCGTGATGTCGACGCTGCCGATGGCGAGCGCGACCGCAACGGACGCGATCGCCGCGGCGGCGAGCGCTCCGATGACCGGGGCAGGGGCGAGGCGGTGCAAGGTCCGGATTATAATTTTCCCCGATGAACAAGGCATTCACGCGTGAAACCGACGATGCGGACGACGACGACGATGCGCCCGAGGGCGCGCTGGTCCTTCCGCAGGGAACGCGCAACTACATGACGCCGGGGGGCTTCGCGCGCCTCAAGGGCGAGCTCGACCATCTCGTCGGCGTCGAGCGGCCGCAGCTCGTCGCCACCGTGTCGTGGGCCGCAGGCAACGGCGACCGCTCGGAGAACGGCGACTACATCTACGGCAAGAAGCGCCTGCGCGAGGTGGACCGGCGCATCCGCTTTCTCGTGCGGCGCCTCGATCGCGCGGAGGTCGTCGACCCGGCGGCGCGCGCCGACGACGACGACGAGGACCGCATCTACTTCGGCGCCACCGTGGACGTCGTGAACGCGAAGGGCGAAGAGCGCACGATCAGCATCGTCGGCGTCGACGAGATCGACACGGCGCGCGGCTACATCAGCTGGGTCTCGCCGATGGCGCGCGCGCTCATCAAGGCGCGCGAGGGCGACTCCGTCACCTTGCAGACGCCAGGCGGCACGGAAGAGCTCGAGATCGCCGCAGTACGATACGTTCCTCTCGAAACGGGACCGGCGGCGGCGCGCAGTTGACGCCGCTGGCGCACGACAGCAATATGCAGAGCATGGATGCCGACCTGGCCCTTCTCGAACAGAAGCTCGCGACGCTCATCGCGCACACGCGGGCGCTGCGCGCGGCCAACGAGTCGCTGCGTCGCGATCTCGCCGCCGCCGTCGAGCGCAACCGCGACATGAACATCAAGGCACAGCAGGCGGGCGCACGGCTCGACGCGTTGATCGCGAGGATGCCGAATGAGTGACGCGCGGGCGAAGTCCTCGCTTCCCGGCGACAAGTCGATCACGCTCGACATCAACCTGCTCGGCCGCGACTACAAGGTCGCGTGCAAGGAGAACGAGCGCGCCGAGCTCATGGAGGCCGTCGCCTATCTCGATTCGCAGATGCGCGAGATCCGCGGCAGCGGCAAGATCGCCGGCGTCGACCGCATCGCGGTGATGGCGGCGCTCAACATCACCAACGAGCTCTTGCGCGAGCGCAGGGCGCCCCCACCTGCGGCCAAGGATACGGGCGAGTCGACGGACGGCGCGCCGGTCCAGCGTAGAATCCATGCCATGCAGGCCGCGATCGACCAGGCGCTTGCAGGTCAGGAGAAGTTGTTTTGACGCAGCGCGATTGCGTCGCAACGCCGGGTCAAGCGGCCTGGCGTACAGTTTATGTTCCCTGGGGTGTTCGAGTCGGCCAAATACTCTTTGAACCAATGCTCTCGTAGCGAGGTTGCCGATGCCTTTCAGTGAGCCGGTGTGCGCCCCCATGCGGAAGCGCCTGATGGCTCCGGCAGGCGACCATTCTTGAACCCAGGTTCAAGATGACGGCAGGCACGGCACACCCGGGGAACACCCATTTCGTCATGCACCACGTATTGCGCTGATCGCGCGCCATCGAGGCGCGCGATCCCCGTGGTACGGTTCTTGCGTTTTCCGTTCTCGCCGCCAGTCGAGCGGTAATTGTCGTGCGTGCGGCCGGTCATTTGCGGCCGTCTTGCAAGGGGAGCGCGCAATGAGAACAACCGTCGTTGCGGCTGGGGCGATCTTCGTCGCGGCCGTAGCTGCCGTTCCCTATGTGAGCGGACGGATGGTCGAGCACGACATTCGCGACGCGCTCGACGGCTACAACAAGCGCCAGTCGCTGGTGACCGCTTCGATCGTCGACTACGAGCGGAACTGGCTGCGCTCGGAGTTCGTGACGAAGCTTTCCGTGCGCGACGGCGGCGAGGTCGCGCGCGCGACCACGCGCCTGCGCCACGCGCCGTTCAACGGCCTCCAGTTCGCATCCGGCGAGAGCGAAGTGCACTTCGCGCAGTCGTACGCCGCCACCGAGCACTACTACTTCGACGGGCAGGCGCCGCTGGCGATCTCGTTCGACGTCGACTTCACCGGCGGCGCCAGCGGGTTGTTGCGCTCGTCCGCCGTCGACAAGCCCGTCATCGCGACGAAGGACACGCGGATCGTGGCAGGCGCGTCGTCCGGGCGATTCAGCATTGCCAGGGACAAGACGTTCCGGTTCGACTGGTCCATGCCCAAGGCGGGATTCGACGACGGCAAGCTCTCCATGGCCGTCGAGGGTCTCGCGGTGTCGGCGCACGGACAGCTCGGCGACGACGATCTTTCCGAGCCATCGGGATTCAAGCTGTCGCTCGCGTCGTACCGCGCGCAACAGGGTCCGCGCCACATCGCCGCGCGCAACGTCTCGGTGTCGACGCAGATGACGCCCGCGGCGGAGACGCTGCGGTTCGGGCTCGCCGTGCGCTCGGGCGCCGGCGAGATTGCGGTCGATGCGACGACGCCCTACGCGTGGGAATCGCTCGATTTCGCATGCAGCCTTTCCGACGTGCAGAAGGCGCCCGTCATCAAGTATTCGGCCGAGCTTCGCAACGTGTCCGGCGTCGACGCGTCGGACTCCCAAAGGGTGCTGCTCGCGATGCGCGCGCTGTCCGACCTTGCAGCCGGCCTCGCCGAGGGCGAGCCCGTGTTCGCGGTCGACAAGCTCGAGGTGCGCACGCCTCACGGCAACGCCGCGGCGTCGATGCGCGTGAGCATCGACAAGGCACGCATGACGGCGGGCGTCGCTGCGTGGAGCGCTACCGAGGGCGTCATCATGTCGGGCCGCGCCTCGATCTCGCGCGGCCTTGCGGTGCGCCTCGTCGCGGCAGCGTCGGGAGGCGAGCCGGCAGCGCAGAACGCGATCGCCCAGCTCACCGCGCGCGGCGTCGTTCGCGAGAATGGCGATGCCCTCGAGTTCGACCTTGCCGCGCGCGATGGTGTCTACATGGTGAATGGCGTGCGTGCCTCGGAGCTCGCGCGCATGTAGCCCCACCGCGGGATGGGATAATGCCGCATTCCTTTCAGGGCGGCATCCGATGCGCTACTGGCTCATGAAGTCCGAGCCGGACGAGTTCTCGATCGACGATCTCGTCCGCGCGCCCCGCAAGAGCACGTCGTGGTTCGGCGTGCGCAACTACCAGGCGCGCAACTTCATGCGCGACATGAAGCTCGGCGAGCTGGCGCTGTTCTACCACTCGAGCTGCCCCGAGCCGGGCATCGCCGGCATCGTCGAGATCGCGAAGCTCGCGCATCCCGACGTCTCGCAGTTCGACGCGAAGAGTCCCTATTACGATCCCAAGTCCACGCGCGAAGATCCGCGCTGGTGGAACGTCGACGTCAAGCTCGTGCGCAAGACGCGGCTCCTGTCGCTTGCGCAAATGCGCGCGGCGCCGGCGCTGTCGACGATGATCACGCTGCGAAAGGGCAACCGGCTCTCCATCACCCCGGTCAGCCCTGCCGAGTGGAAGGCCGTGAGCGAGATGCTCGCGTAATGAATTTCGGGCTCGTGCCGGTGTTTCTGGCGCTCGGCGCGTTCATCGGGTTCCTCGCGGGCCTGCTTGGCATCGGGGGCGGCTTCACCACCGTTCCAGTCCTTCTCGAGATTTTTTCGCGGGAGGGCTTCGCCAGGGAGCACCTCGTGCCGATGGCGATCGGCACGTCGGCGGCGACGATCGTGTTCACCGGCATCTCGTCGGCGCGCGCGCATCACGCGAGGCGCGCGGTTCTGTGGGGAGTCGTCGGCGCGATGGTGCCGGGGATCGTCGTCGGCTCGCTCGCGGGCCCGCAGATCGCGAGCCGGCTGCCGCCCGCGCTCATGTCGGCGGCCTTCGGGGCGTTCATCTGGTTCGGCTCGTATCGCATGCTGCGCAACAAGCCGCCCGTGGCGTCGCGGCAGCTGCCGGGCAAGCTCGGCATGGCGGGCGTGGGTGCGCTGATCGGGCTCATCGCCGGGATGGTCGGAACGGGCGGCGCGTTTCTCGCGGTACCGTTCATGACACGGTGCAACGTCCGGCTGCATGCGGCGGTGGCGACGTCCGCCGCCATGAGCATACCGGTCGCGATCTTCGCGGCGGCCGGCTTCATCGTCGCGGGATGGGACAAGCCGGGATTGCCGCCTCACGCGATCGGTTACGTCTACCTTCCCGCGCTCGTCGCGATCGTGATCACGAGCACGCTGCTCGCCCCGTTGGGCGCGCGCAAGGCGCACGAGTGGCCGGTCGATCGCCTGCGACGCGCATTCGCCGCAATGCTCTTCTGCCTCGGCGCGTACATGTGGCACAAGGCATGGACTCTTGCCTAAACGAAAACGCCCGCCGAGCGGCGGGCGTTTCGCGGAAGCGCTTCCTCCTACTCGTCATCCTCCAGCAGCTTGATCGCTCCGGTGGCGAATCCCGCGTTCAGCATGCGGTTCATCGCCGCGGGCGCGTCTTCCGCCAGCATGAACCGCTCGGCGACCATGTCGTTGATGGCCTGCGAGACCTTGTAGTAATAGTCGAAGAAGCTCGGATAACGCTCCTCGATCGACAGCCGCGGATCGCCCGACGCCAGTCGCGCCGCTTTCGTCGTCGGGAACGCGATGCTCTGCCCGCTCCCTTCGCATCCGTCGTTCGCCCACGCGCCCGAGCGCAGCGACCATCCGGAGTACGTGCGGATCGGCACCCGGACGTCCGGCAGGCGAATGCCGGCGATTTCATTGCCGTCGGCGTCCACCTTCGGCACGAAGCTCGGATAGATGGGGCCGTTGGCCGGATTGTCGAACATGGGCGAGGTGACTTCCGGAGGAAACTTGGTCATCACGCCGGTGGCGTAGAAGTTCGGGCCGTAGTCGAAGCGATACCGCGTCGACTTCAATCCCGTGTACGTGACGCCCGGGATGTTCGGGAAGTTCGACGCGCTTTGCGGCCAGGCCGGCACGAGCGTGCCGTCGGCAAGGCGGGGAATCATGCTCGGCGGCGGCTCGACCCCGCGCGTCGACCACGCGTCCATCGCTTCCCACAGCGCGCGCTGCACGGGCTCCGACGCCAGCGGATTGCCGAACTGCTGGCAGTTGCCCTTCGAGTTCACGTTGCCGGGATTGGAGTGCTGGTGGCTCGAGATCAGGTACAGCCGCGCGAGCGGGTGGCCCGGCAGGTCGGCCGTGCCCTCGGTGTTCGTGTGGAAGAGCGACGCCGCCTTCACCCAGTACTCGTTCGAGGAATACACCTCCATCGCGAGCGGGCACGTGTTGGTGAGGCTGCACTTGTCGTACCGTCCCGCCGTCATGCCGCTGATGTGATCGGTGATGCGCTCGTTGGCGAACGGGAAGAACGCCTCCGGATACAGCTGGTCCTGGCGGTTGCGCTGCGTGGTGCCGGGATCGGAGAAGCGGTAGTTCATGTTGATGCCGTCGGCCGCGCCCACCCAGTTGAAGATCGCGTCGAACACCTTGCGATTGCCTTCCGACGCATTGAAGCCGAGCGTGCGGAAGTCGTTCAGCATGCGCGCGGGCTGCGACCGCGTGATCGTGTAGATGCGGTTGACATCGCCCGCCATCGGATTGGCGAGCTTGAAGTCGTCCTCCGCCTCGTAGCGAATCCACTCCATGAAGTCGCGCACGGCGGCAAATCCGATGCCGTTGACGGTCGGGTTCTTCGCAACGTAGCTGAACTCGTAGATGTCGTTGTTGACGAAGTTGCCCGCGACCAGGCTGATCGCGGTGCCGTCCGCGTTGTATTTCCAGCCGCTCGCAGGCACGACCTGCGGCGTGTCGTCGAGGTGAACGCGATGGGTGAGCTTCGCGTCGGCCTGGTTGAGCGACGCCGCCGGATAGTTGAGCGTCACCGACGATCCGCCCGACACGATGTACATGTAGTTGGGGCCGGTGATCGTGCTGCCGTCCGGGTTCTTCGCGACCGGAAGCCGGATGATCAGGGTGTTGTTGGCAGGGTCGGTGCCCGCCGACGCATCCCATCCGCTCGCGACGTACGAATAGCCCTTCGGGAACAGGAACGACTGCGACAGCGCCTGCGGGTCGGTGATCGATCCAGGATCGTCGCCGGCCAGGCCGCGGTTCAATACGCTGAACGTCTTGCCGCCGCGGTTGACGGCGTCGTACACGACCTTGTGATTGCCCTTCGACAGGTCGAGCGGCTTCAGGATGTAGAAGTTGTGCGAGTACTCGACCTTGCCGTTGGCGTTGCGCGGTGCGAGCTCGATGTCCGTGACGACCGCGTTGTGCGCTTCGTTGGGGTCGAGCTCACCGTACGCCCAGCCGGTGATCTTCTCGTACTGGCCGACACCCGGCCACGCGTAGCCGCCGAATGCCGTGCCGCGGGAATCGATCGTGACTTTGGTGATTCGGGCATCGGCGGTGGCAACGCAGCCGACGGTTGCCGCCAGCGCAGCGGCGATTGCGATGGACAGGGGACTGCGCCGCACGCCATGCGGCACAGCACGGGACTTGACGGTCATGTGCTCCTCCTCGGGTTTTCCGGTTGCGCCCTTCCCCTGTTTTTTGTTTGGCGATTCCGGCCTTGCAATGACGACGGCGGCGTGCGGAGCGGCTCCCGTTACCCGCTTCGCACGCGTGCTTGCATGCAGCCTCCTTCGTTGCGTGCACTGCGATTAAATCAATTCAATGCGCGCCTTGCAATGCCAGCGCGCGGCCGTCAGGCCGCCGCGTAACCGAACTCGGTGGCGACTTGTCCGCCGGCGGTAACCTTTACCGCGCAGAACTTGAATTCGGGAATCTTCCCGAACGGATCGAGCACGGGGTTGGTCAGCGCGTTGGCGGCCGCTTCGTAGTAGCAGAAGGGAATGAAGCATGCGCCCCGCGGCGTGCCGGCGTCCGCACGCGCGTACAACGCGATCTGGCCCCGGCGCGATGCAACGGTGACCGCGCTGCCCGGGGAAACGCCGAGTGCTGCGAGGTCGTCGGGGTGGAACGACCCGACCGGACCCGGCTCGATGGCGTCGAGCACCTCGGTGCGCCGCGTCATGCTTCCGGTGTGCCAGTGCTCGAGCTGGCGGCCGGTGATGAGCACGAAGGGATAGTCGGGATCCGGCTGCTCGTCCGCGGGAATGAGCGACGCCGGCACGAGCTGCGCGCGCCCGCTCGGCGTGGGGAAGCTCTGCGTGAACACGACGGGCTCGCCGGGGTCGCCTTCCTGCTCGCACGGATACGTGACCGAGCTCTCGGCTTCGAGGCGCTCCCAGGTGATGCCGGCGATCGACGGCATCGCGAGCCGCATCTCCGCGAACACGTCGCGCGGATGCGTGTAGGTCCAGTCACAGCCCAGCCGGCGGCCCATGTCGATGAGGATGTCGAGGTCCTTGCGCGCCTCTCCCGGCGGCAGCAACGCCTCGCGCCCGAGCTGCACCGTGCGATCGGTGTTCGTGAACGTCCCCGTTTTTTCCGGGAACGCGGAGGCGGGCAGGATGACGTCGGCGAGATAGCACGTCTCGGTCAGGAAGATGTCCTGCACCACCAGCATCTCGAGCTCCGCCAGCGCCTGGCGCGCGTGGTTGACGTCCGGATCCGACATCGCGGGGTTCTCGCCCATGATGTACATGCCCGTGATCTCGCCGCGATGCACGGCATCCATGATCTCGACGACCGTGAGGCCCGGCTTCGGGTCGAGCGTCGTGTTCCACAACGCTTCGAACTTGTCGTGGGCGCCGCCGTTGTCCACGCGCCGGTAGTCCGGGAACATCATCGGGATGAGGCCCGCGTCGGACGCGCCCTGCACGTTGTTCTGGCCGCGCAGCGGATGAAGGCCGGTGCCGGGACGCCCGACCTGGCCCGTGAGCATCGTCAGCGCGATGAGGCAGCGCGCGTTGTCCGTGCCGTGCACGTGCTGCGAGATGCCCATGCCCCACAGGATCATCGCGCCCTTCGCGTTCGCGAAGAGGCGCGCGACCGTGCGGATCGTCTCCGCCGGGATGCCGCATATCGGCGCCATCGATTCCGGGCTGAACGTCGCGACGTTGCGCTTGATCTCGTCGAAGCCGCTCGTGCGGTCGGCGACGAATGCCTCGTCGACGAGCCCTTCCTCGATGATGGTGTGCATCATCGCGTTCAGCATCGCGACGTCGGTGTCGGCCTTGAACTGCAGGTAGTGCGCCGCGTGGCGCGCGAGCTCCGAGCGCCGCGGGTCCGCAAGGATCAGCTTCGTGCCATTCTTGACCGCGTTCTTCATCCAGGTCGCGGCGACCGGATGATTCACGATCGGGTTGGCGCCGATCAGGAGCACGACGTCGGCCTTCAGCACGTCCATCACCGGATTGCTCACCGCACCCGAGCCGATGCCCTCGAGCAGCGCGGCCACGCTCGACGCGTGGCACAGGCGCGTGCAGTGGTCGACGTTGTTGCTGCCGAAACCCGTGCGAACGAGCTTCTGGAAGAGATACGCCTCCTCGTTGCTGCCCTTCGCCGACCCGAAGCCGGCGAGCGCCTTGGGGCCGCGCGTGTCGCGGATGTTCGCGAGCGAGCCGGCGGCCAGCGACATCGCTTCCTCCCACGTCGCCTCGCGGAAGACGGCCAGCGGGTTCGCGGGATCCATCGTGAAACCGGCCGTCTTGGGAACGCCTTCGCGCCGGATGAGCGGCTTCGTCAGCCGGTGCGGATGCGACACGTAGTCGAACCCGAAGCGGCCTTTCACGCACAGCCGCTCGTGATTGGCGGGTCCGTCGCGGCCTTCCACGTGGACGATCTCGTTGCCGCGCACGTTGTACGTGATCTGGCAGCCGACGCCGCAGTACGGGCACACCGATGCGACCTTCCTGTCGATCGGCACGAGGTACGCGTCGTGCGCCGGCGCGAGCGCGCCGGTCGGGCACGCCTGCACGCATTCGCCGCACGCCACGCAGGTCGAGTCGCCCATCGGGTCGTGCATGTCGAACACGATGCTGGACGCGGCGTTGCGGTACGCGAAGCCGATGACGTCGTTCACCTGGACCTCGCGGCATGCGCGCACGCAGCGCGTGCACTGGATGCAGGCGTCGAGGTTCACGGCCATGGCGGGGTGGGAGAGGTCGTGCGCGGGCTGCGGACGCGGCGCGAACCGCGGCGTGCCGACGCCGAGCTTCTCCTTCCAGAACGCGAGCTCGTCGGCCGGCTTGTACACGCGCTGCGGCATGTCGGACGCAAGGAGCTCGACGACCATCCTCTGCGAATGCAGCGCGCGCGGGCTGTTGCTCGTCACTTCCATGCCCGCGACCGGCGTGCGGCAGCACGACGGCGCCAGCACGCGCTCGCCCTTGATCTCGACCATGCAGGAGCGGCAGTTGCCGTCCGGGCGCATGCCCGGCTTGTAGCAGAGGCGCGGGATCGCAACACCCAGGCGGTCGGCCACCTCGATCAGCGTCTCGCCGGGCAGCGCCTGCACGTCCTCGCCGTTCAGCTTGAAGGCAACGAGTTCCTGGGCGAGGGCCGTGTCGTTCATTCGATTTCCTGCGGAAAATACTTCACTACGCATGCGATGGGGTTCGGCGCGGCCTGCCCCAACCCGCAGATCGACGCGTCGACCATCGCCTGCGAGAGGTCCGAGAGCAGCGGCTTGTCCCACCGCCGCTCGCGCATCAGCACGGCCGCCTTCTGCGTGCCGACACGGCACGGCGTGCACTGGCCGCAGGATTCGTCGGCGAAGAACTCCATCATGTTCAGCGCGGCGTCGCGCGCGCGGTCGTGGTCCGACAGGATGATCACGGCCGCCGATCCGATGAAGCATCCGTGCGGCTGCAGCGTGTCGAAGTCGAGCGGGATGTCGCCCATCGATGCGGGCAGGATACCCCCGGATGCGCCGCCCGGCAGGTAACCGTAGAAGGCGTGCCCGTCCAGCATGCCGCCGCAGTACTCGGCGATCAGCTCGTTCACCGTGATGCCGGCCGGCGCGAGATGCACGCCCGGCTTCTTCACGCGCCCCGACACCGAGAACGACCGCAAGCCCTTGCGGCCGTTGCGGCCCTGGGCAGCAAACCACGACGCGCCTCGCGCGACGATGTCGCGCACCCACAAGAGCGTCTCCATGTTGTGCTCGAGCGTGGGGCGGTCGAAGAGGCCCACTTGCGCGACGTACGGCGGGCGCAGACGCGGCATGCCGCGCTTGCCTTCGATCGACTCGATCATCGCCGACTCCTCGCCGCAGATGTAGGCGCCAGCGCCGCGGCGAAGGTGGATCGCCGGCAACGCGCACGGCGGATCGTCGACGAGCGCGTCGATCTCGCGGGTCAGGATCGCGCGGCAGCCGGCGTACTCGTCGCGCAGGTACACGTACACCGCCTCGATGCCGACGGCCCATGCGGCGATCAGCATGCCTTCGAGGAACCGGTGCGGATCGCGCTCGAGGTAGTAGCGGTCCTTGAACGTGCCGGGCTCGCCTTCGTCGATGTTGATGGCCATGAGGCGCGGCGCCGGCTCGGCGCGCACGATCCTCCACTTGCGGCCGGTCGGGAATCCCGCGCCGCCCAGCCCGCGCAGCGACGAGCTCTCCATCTCCGCGATCACCGACTCGGCAGACCGCTTGCCGGACACGCATTCGGCGAGGACCGCGTACCCGCCTTCGGCGCGATATTGCGCGTAGCCGACGTAGGGTTCGTCCGGATGCTCGAGCGCCTCCGCGTCGATCGCAGCGACGATCTTCGCGGCCGTCGCATGACCGATCGCGTGGCGGCCGACGACGGCGGCGGGCGCCTGCTCGCAGCGGCCGATGCAGGGCGCGGGCAGCACGCGAACGCCGCGCGCCTCGAGCACCGCGAGCTCGGCGCGCAGCGCATCGGCGCCGGCCATCCTGCACGACAGCGTCTCGCAGACGCGCACGGTGATCGCCGGCGGCGCCGCTTCGTCTTCCTTCACGACGTCGAAGTGATGGTAGAAGGTCGCGACTTCGTACACCTCGGTCATCGCGAGCTTCATCTCGGCGGCGAGTGCTGCCAGATGCGCGGCGGTCAGGCAGCCGTAGCGATCCTGGATGCGGTGGAGGTGCTCGATGAGGTGATCGCGCTCGCGCGGCGCGTCGCCGAGCAGCGCGGCGATGTCGTCCGCCGCGCGCGGATCGACCTGGCGGCCCTTGGGACGGTTGCGGATGCCCTTACGCAGGCGCGATGTGTCGACGACGGACGAATTCATTCTAAGAAATCACAATACTTCTCGACGTGCGCCGCAAGATCGAGCGAGTGCTGGCGCACGAGGCGTTCGGCGAGCTCGGTGTCGCGCTTCTCCAGCGCCTCGATGATGCTCATGTGGTCCTTGATGGAGCGCGATGCGCGATCCTTCTGCGAGATCGTCATGCGCCGGATCGCGCGCATGTGCACGAACAGGTCCTCGATGGTCTTGCCCATGAGGTGCGACCCCGACAGCCGGATGATCGCCTGGTGGAACGCGATGTTCGCGTCGGAGTATTCCTCGAGGTGGTTGGCGGGCGCCTCCGTGCCGAACTCGTCGAAGATGCGACGCAGTCCGGCGATCTCCTCGTCGGTCGCGTTCACCGTCGCAAGCCGCGCCGCCATGCTCTCGAGGGCCGCCCACACCTCGATCATCTCGATGATCTGCTTCTTGGTCTTGCGCACGATGAAGATGCCTCGGCGCGGCTCCGTGCGCAGGAACCCCTCCTGCTCGAGCAGCGTGATCGCCTCGCGGATGGGCGTGCGGGAAACGCCGAGCTGCTGCGACAGCTGCTTCTCGTCGAGCCGGATCTCGTCGGCGTGCGCGTAGATGTCGGCTTCCGTGATCATCTGGCGCAAGGCCGCGTACGCGCGGTCGCGCAGGCTCGCGCTCACGTTGATCGGCGAAAGGGGCGGCAGGACCGCCGGGGCTTGGGTGTCCATGATGAAACTGCGCGTTCCTCCGGCAGATGTCTCTTGGTTTAACTGCCTGTTGACATCTGCTGATATATTACATACGTTACGCCGAATATCAAAAGAAGAGAAGCCGGACCTTTTGGAGGATGTGCGGCGCCCGCCTCAAGCGGACGCCTTCGACCGCAGGGCTCCCGGGCATCGACCGCAGCGCGTTGTCGCCTCGAAGGACAGCGGCGGCGTGCGTTTCGCCGGATCCCGGCCCGCTCGACCGGAGGAATCACCATGGATCACGCAGTTGCCAACGCGGCGGCCAAGCCCGCCCCCGCCACGTCATCGGTTTCCGGCGCGCCCGGGGCCGAGACGAGCGAGACCGACGGCTTCCAGCTCGTCATCGACGCGCTGAAGCTCAATGGGATCGACACGATCTTCGGGCTGCCGGGGATCCCGATCACGGATCTCACCCGCAAGCTGCAGCGCAACGGGCTTCGCGTCATCTCGTTCCGCCACGAGCAGAACGCGGGCTACGCGGCGTCGATCGCCGGGTTCCTGACGCAGAAGCCCGGCATCTGCCTCACCGTTTCCGCGCCGGGCTTCCTCAACGGCCTCACCGCGCTTGCTCATGCGACCACGAACTGCTTCCCGATGATCCTCATCAGCGGGAGCTCGGAGCGCGAGATCGTCGACCTGTCGCAGGGCGACTACGAGGAGATGGACCAGCTCGCCATCGCCAAGCCGCTGTGCAAGGCGGCGTTCCGCGTGCTGCATGCCGAGGACATCGGCGTCGGTGTCGCGCGGGCGATTCGCGCCGCGCTGTCGGGCCGTCCCGGCGGCGTGTACCTCGACCTGCCCGCGAAGCTCTTCCCGCAGTCGATGGACGCGGAAGCCGGCAGGAAGTCGCTGATCAAGGTCGTCGATCCGGCGCCGAAGCAGATCCCCGCGCCGGACGCCGTGCAGCGCGCGCTCGATCTCCTGAAGGGTGCGAAGAAGCCGCTCATCATCCTCGGCAAGGGCGCGGCGTACGCGCAATGCGACGACGACATCCGCGCGCTGGTCGAGAAGACGGGCATTCCGTACCTGCCCATGTCGATGGCCAAGGGCCTGCTGCCCGACACGCACGCGCAATCGGCGTCCGCCGCGCGCTCGTACGTGCTGCCGGAAGCCGACGTCGTCATGCTCATCGGCGCGCGCCTCAACTGGCTCCTGTCGCAGGGCAAGGGCAAGACGTGGGGTGGCGCCACCTCGAAGTCGTGGGGCGGCCAGCGCTTCATCCAGGTCGACATCTCGCCGCAGGAAGCCGACAGCAACGTGCGCATCGAGGCGCCGGTCGTCGGCGACATCGGGTCCTGCGTCAAGGCGCTGCTCTCGGGGATCGACGCAAGCTGGCCGAAGCCTCCCGCCGAGTGGACCGGCGCCATCACCGAGCGCAAGGACAAGAACGTCGCCAAGATGGCGGAGACGCTCGCGAAGAATCCGTCGCCGATGAGCTTCCAGAGCGCGCTCAACGTCGTGCGCGACATCGTCAAGGCCAATCCGGATGCGATGCTCGTCAACGAGGGCGCCAACGCGCTCGACTTCACGCGCTCGATCGTCGACATGTACAAGCCGCGCAAGCGCGTCGACGTCGGCACGTGGGGAATCATGGGCATCGGCATGGGCTACTGCGTCGCCGCCGCGGTGGTGACCGGCCAGCAGGTGATCGCGGTCGAGGGCGACAGCGCATTCGGCTTCTCGGGCATGGAGACGGAAACGATCTGCCGCTACAACCTGCCGGTGTGCATCGTCATCATGAACAACAACGGCGTCTACCGCGGCGACGAGAAGAACACCGCGGGCGGCACCGATCCTTCGCCGCTGGTGTTCGTCAAGGACGCGCGCTACGAGATGCTGATGGAAGCGTTCGGCGGCGTCGGCGCGCACGTCACCACGCCCGACGAGCTGCGCAAGGCGATGGAAGAGGCGATCCGCAGCAAGCGGCCGACGCTCATCAACGCGGTCATCGACGAAGGCGGCGGCACCGAGAGCGGCCGCATCACGAGCCTCAATCCAACGGCAAAGAAAAAGTAGGGGACAGCAATGGGCAAGGCATTGGACGGGGTCCGCATCCTGGACTTCACGCACGTGCAGTCGGGACCGACGTGCACGCAGCTCCTCGCATGGTTCGGCGCCGACGTGATCAAGGTCGAGCGCGCGGGCGAGGGCGACATCACGCGCGGGCAGCTCCGCGACATTCCCGACGTGGACAGCCTCTACTTCACGATGCTGAACCACAACAAGCGCTCGATCACGGTCGACGCGAAGAAGCCGAAGGGCAAGGCCGTGCTCGAGTCGCTCGTGAAGCACTGCGACGTGCTGGTCGAGAACTTCGCGCCCGGCGCGCTCGACCGCATGGGCCTCACGTGGGAGCACATCCAGTCGCTCAACCCGCGCATGATCGTCGCGTCGGTCAAGGGCTTCGGCCCGGGACCGTACGAGGACTGCAAGGTGTACGAGAACGTCGCGCAGTGCGCCGGCGGCGCGGCGTCGACGACGGGCTTCGACGACGGGCCGCCGCTCGTCACCGGCGCGCAGATCGGCGACTCGGGCACGGGACTGCATCTGGCACTCGGCATCGTCGCGGCGCTCTACCAGCGCAACACGAGCGGCAGGGGACAGCGGGTGCTGGCCGCGATGCAGGACGGCGTGCTGAACCTGTGCCGCGTGAAGCTGCGCGACCAGCAGCGCCTCGATCGCACCGGCGTCATGCACGAGTACCCGCAGTATCCGAACGGCAAGTTTCTCGAAGCGGTGCCGCGCGCCGGCAACGCGTCGGGCGGCGGGCAGCCCGGCTGGATCCTGAAGTGCAAGGGCTGGGAGACGGACCCCAACGCGTACATCTACTTCATCACGCAGGCGCCGGTGTGGAAGGACATCTGCGAGGTGATCGGCCGGCCGGAATGGCTCGACGGATCCGCGCTACGCGACGCCCAAGGGACGTCTGCCGCATCTCATGGAGATCTTCGACGAGATCGAGAAGTGGACCATGACCAAGACCAAGTTCGAGGCCATGGACATCCTGAACAAGCGCGACATCCCGTGCGGACCGATCCTGTCGATGAAGGAGATCGCCGAGGAGCCGTCGCTGCGCAAGACGGGCACGGTCGTGGAAGTCGATCACCCGACGCGCGGCAAGTACCTGACGGTCGGCAATCCGATCAAGATGTCCGACAGCCCGACCGAGGTCACGCGCTCGCCGCTCCTCGGCGAGCACACGGACGAGGTGATGGCGGAGTTGGGCTACACCAGGGACCAGATCGCCGCACTGCGCGCCGAAGGCGCCATCTGACACACGAAGGAAAGACCATGGCCCACGACAAGACGAAAGTCCGCACCATCCTCGACGCCGTGAAGGCTTCCGGCCGCACGTCGCTGACCGCGCCGGAAGGCAAGGAAGTGTGCGACGCGTACGGCATCCCGGTGCCGAAGGAGGGTGTCGCCAATTCCGCCGCCGACGCGGCGAAGCTCGCGAGCGGCATGGGCTTCCCGGTCGTGATGAAGATCGTCTCGCCCGAGATCCTGCACAAGACCGAGGCCGGCGGCGTGATCGTCGGCGTGAAGAGCGCGCAGGATGCGGAAGCGGCGTTCGCCACCATCATGGCCAACGCGAAGAAGTACGACGCCAAGGCAACGCTCCTCGGCGTGCAGGTGCAGCAGATGCTGTCGGGCGGCCAGGAGGTGATCGTCGGCGCCGTCACCGATCCTTCGTTCGGCAAGCTCGTCGCGTTCGGACTCGGCGGCGTGCTCGTCGAGGTGATGAAGGACATCACGTTCCGCCTGGCACCCGCGACCAAGGACGACGCGCTGTCGATGCTCGACGGCATCCAGGCGGCGGAAATGCTGAAGGGCGTGCGCGGCTCCGATCCCGTCAACCGCGACGCGCTCGCGACGTTGATCGAGAACGTGTCGCAGCTCATCTCCGACTTCCCCGAGATCTCCGAGATGGACCTCAATCCCGGTGTTCGCGACCAAGAGCGGCGCGACCGCGGCGGACGTGCGGATCGTGTGCGACTGGAACCCTGCCGAGGCGCGCTTCCGGCCCAAGCAGGACGACATCGTGCGCGACATGAACCGCATCATGAAGCCGGAGGCGGTGGCCGTGATCGGTGCGTCGGGCGAGGCGGGCAAGATCGGCAACTCGGTGATGAAGAACCTGATCAACGGCGGCTACAAGGGCACGATCTACCCGATCAACCCGTCGGCCGACGAGATCATGGGCAAGAAGGCGTACAAGAGCGTCAAGGACGTGCCCGGCGTCATCGACGTCGCCGTGTTCGCGATCCCCGCGAAGTTCGTCGCGCAGGCGCTGGTCGAGTGCGGCGAGAAGAAGATTCCCGGCGCGGTGCTGATTCCCTCGGGCTTCGCCGAGACCGGCAACGTCGAAGGGCAGAAGGAGATCCAGGACATCGGCCGCAAGTACGGCGTGCGCCTCATGGGTCCCAACATCTACGGCTTCTACTACACGTGGAAGAACCTGTGCGCGACGTTCTGCACCGCGTACGACGTCAAGGGCCATGCGGCGCTGTCGTCGCAGTCGGGCGGCATCGGCATGGCGATCATCGGCTTCTCGCGCTCGGCGAAGATGGGCGTGTCGGCGATCGTGGGCCTCGGCAACAAGTCGGACATCGACGAGGACGATCTCCTCACGTTCTTCGAGCAGGACGAGAACACGCACATCATCGCGCAGCACTGCGAGGACCTGAAGGACGGCCGCGCGTTCGCCGAAGTCGCGAAGCGCGGTCGCAAGAAGAAGCCGATCGTGATGCTGAAGGCCGGACGCACCAGCATGGGTGCGCGTGCGGCAAGCTCGCACACCGGCGCGCTCGCCGGCAACGACAAGATCTACGACGACGTGCTGCGGCAGTCCGGCGTGATCCGCGCCAAGGCGCTGCGCGAGATGCTCGAGTACGCGCGCGCAATTCCGAAGCTGCCCACGCCCAAGGGCGAGAACGTCGTGATCATCACCGGCGCGGGCGGCTCGGGCGTGCTGCTGTCGGATGCGTGCGTCGACAACGGCCTCAAGCTGATGGCGATGCCGCCGGACCTCGACGCCGCCTTCCGCAAGTTCATCCCGCCGTTCGGCGCGGCCGGCAATCCGGTGGACATCACGGGCGGCGAGCCGCCCAAGACCTACCAGAACACGATCCGCCTGGGCCTCGAGGACCCGCGCATCCACGCGCTGATCCTCGGGTACTGGCACACGATCATCACGCCGCCGATGGTGTTCGCGAAGCTCGTCTCGGAAGTCGTCGAGGAGTTCAAGGCGAAGGGCATCGAGAAGCCGATCGTCGCCTCGCTCGCCGGCGACGTGGAGGTCGAGGAAGCGGCCGAGTACTTGTTCGACCACGGAATTCCCGCGTACCCGTACTCGACCGAGATGCCGGTCATGGTGCTTGGCGCAAAGTACAAGTGGGCGCGCGGAGCCGGTCTCATCGAGTAACGCAGCGCTTTTTGAAGACAGCGGGCCGTCGCAAGAGCCCGCGCAAGCTCGCACTCAACATAGGAGGAAGTAATGGTTCGTAACTCGTTTGGTCGTGCACTCGTCGCCGCTGCGGTGGTCGGGAGTGCTGTAGCCAGCACCTTCGCGCACGCCGCGTGGGAGCCCACCAAGCCCGTCGAGTTCATCGTGCCCGCAGGCACGGGCGGCGGCGCCGACCAGATGGCGCGCTTCATCCAGGGTGTCGTCGCCAAGAACAACCTGATGAAGCAGCCGCTGGTGGTCGTCAACAAGTCGGGCGGCGCCGGCGCCGAAGGGTTCCTCGACGTGAAGGGCGCCAAGGGCGACGCCAACAAGATCATCATCACGCTGTCGAACCTGTTCACGACGCCGCTCGCGACGGGCGTTCCGTTCAACTGGAAGGACCTCACGCCGGTCGCGATGCTCGCGCTCGACGAGTTCGTGCTGTGGGTCAACGCCGAGTCGCCGTACAAGACGGCGGGCGACTACATCGCGGCGATCAAGGGCGGGGACGCCGGCAAGTTCAAGATGGCCGGCACCGGCAGCAAGCAGGAAGACCAGATCATCACGGTCGCGCTCGAGAAGGTCGTCGGCAAGAAGATGACCTACATCCCGTTCAAGGGCGGCGGCGACGTCGCCGTGCAGCTCGTCGGCAAGCACGTCGACTCGACGGTGAACAACCCGATCGAGGCGGTCGCGCACTGGCGCGCGGGCGCGCTGCGGCCGCTGTGCGTGTTCGACAGCCAGCCGATGGCGTATCCGACGAAGGTGACGTCCACGCAGTCGTGGCAGGACATCCCGACGTGCAAGACGCAGGGCCTCGCCGTCGAGTACCTGATGCTGCGCGGGATCTTCATGCCGCCGGGTGTCACGCAGGAGCAGGTCGACTTCTACGTCGACCTCTTCAAGAAGGTGCGCGCGACGCCCGACTGGAAGAAGTTCACCGAGGACGCCGCGTTCAAGGACACGTTCATGACCGGGCAAGGAGTACGTCGACTGGGTGACGCAGGCCGACAACACGCACAAGCAGCTCATGCAGGAAGCCGGGTTCATCGCCAAGTAAGCGGGGGAAGCGACGATGGCGGAGCAGCAAAGCGAACGCGCGGTGACGACGCGCTGGATGGAACTCGTCACGGCGCTCGTCATCGTCGCGCTTGGCCTTCTCGTCGTGTACGACAGCCATCGCGTCGGCGCGAGCTGGGGCGACGACGGTCCGCAGTCGGGGTATTTCCCGAACATGATCGGGTGGGTGCTCGCCGCGGCGGGGGCGTGGGTCGCGGCGACGACGCTCCTCTCGTGGCGCAAGCTCGCCGGCCGCGTGTTCGTGAGCTACGCGGACCTGAAGCCTGTGCTGACGATGCTCGTGCCGACGATCGTGTACGTCGCGCTGATCACGCCGCTCGGCATCTACGTCGCCTCCGCGCTGTACATCGCGGGCTTCATGATCTTCCAGGGCAAGTACAAGATATTGCCCGCGGTCGTGGTGAGCGTCGGCGTGCCGGTCGCGATCTTCCTGTTGTTCGAGAGTCTGGTTCCTCGTGCCACTGCCCAAGGGACCGATCGAGCAGCTGCTCGGGTTCTAGATGAAAGCGACGATCATGATCGTCGACGACTTCAGCAATCTGATGCAGGGCTTCGCCGTCGCCCTGACGTGGAAGAACCTCCTGTTCATGCTGGTCGGCATCCTGCTCGGGGTGCTGATCGGCGTGCTGCCGGGCCTCGGCGGCGCCAACGGCGTCGCCATCCTGCTGCCGCTCACGTTCTCGATGCCGCCGACGTCGGCGATCATCATGCTGTCGTGCATCTACTGGGGCGCGCTGTTCGGCGGCGCCATCACGTCGATCCTGTTCAACATACCGGGCGAGCCGTGGTCGGTGGCGACGACGTTCGACGGCTACCCCATGGCGCAGAAGGGGAAGGCAGGCGAAGCGCTGACCGCCGCGTTCACGTCGTCGTTCGTCGGCGCGCTGTTCGCCATCCTGCTCATCACGTTCCTCGCGCCGTTGGTTGCCAAGTTCGCGCTGAAGTTCGGCCCGCCGGAATACTTCGCGATCCAGCTCCTCACGTTCTGCAGCTTCGTCGGCATGGGCCGCGAGCCGCCGGTCAAGACGATCGTCTCGATGATGCTGGGCTTCGCTCTCGCCGCGGTCGGCATCGATACCGTCACCGGCACGCTGCGCATGACGTTCGGCCAGCCGGCATTGCTGCAGGGCTTCGACTTCCTGGTCGCGGTCATCGGCCTCTTCGGGCTCGGCGAGATCCTGCTCACGATGGAGGAGGGGCTCTCGTTCAAGGGCAAGAGCGCGAAGATCGATCCCGCGATCGTGTGGAAGACGTGGAAGACGCTGCCGCGGTACTGGGCGACGTCGGTCCGCGCATGTCTCGTCGGCTGCTGGATGGGCATCACGCCCGGCGGCGCGACGCCCGCCTCGTTCATGAGCTACGGCATGGCGCGCCGCTTCTCCAAGAACAAGGACACGTTCGGCGACGGCGAGATCGAAGGCGTGATCGCGCCCGAGACCGCCGCGCACGCCGCAGGCACCAGCGCGCTGCTGCCGATGCTGACGCTCGGCATCCCGGGATCGCCGACGGCGGCCGTGCTTCTCGGCGGACTCCTCATCTGGGGCCTGCAACCCGGGCCGCTGCTGTTCGTCGAGAAACCGGAGTTCGTCTGGGGACTGATCGCCTCGATGTACCTCGGCAACATCGTCGGCCTCGTCATCGTGCTGACCACGGTGCCGTGGTGGGCGGCGATCCTGCGCATCCCGTTCTCCATCATCGCGCCGGTGATCGTCGTCATCTGCGCGATCGGCGCGTTCACGGTCCACAACAACATGTTCGACGTCGTGATGATGATGGTGTTCGGCGTCGTCGGGTACGTGTTCAAGAAGCTGAAGTACCCGCTCGCCCCGCTCGTGCTCGCGCTGGTGCTGGGCGACATGGCCGAGACGGCGTTCCGCCAGTCGATGCTGCTCTCGGGCGGCAACGTCGGGATCTTCTGGTCGAATCCGCTCGTGGGCTCGATCGTGACGCTGGCGCTCGTGCTGCTCTGCTGGCCTCTCATCGGCAAGGCGATCGCCCGCGTCCGCGGCCGCGACGTCCAGCCGAAGGAAGCCTGAGGCGCCGCTTTTTTGCGGCGTCGTCCTACGCGCAAAACGAATTTCCTCCGATCGTTGCGCGGCGTGCAGGCCGCCGACGATGACGGTGCAGCGCTTCGCGTCGAAGCGCACCGCTCCTTGGAGGAATGCTCGATGAACGTACGGGACATCATGACCGCGGACGTAGTCGTCGCTTCGCCCGACGACGACCTCATGCGGGCGTCGCAACTCATGGAGAGCCACGACATAGGCTCGCTGCCCATCGGCGACAACGGGCGCCTCATCGGCATGCTCACGGACCGCGACATCACGATCCGCGGCGTTGCGCGCGGACTCGGTCCGACGGCGAAGGTGTGCGAGGTGATGACCACCGACATCGAGTGCGTGCGCGACACGGACTCCGTCGCCGAGGCCGCGGCGCGCATGGAGGACATGCAGGTGCGGCGCCTGCCCGTGGTCGACGACAACGACAAGCTGGTCGGCATCGTGTCGCTGGGCGACCTGGCGCAGACCGAGCCCGACGACGCCGGCGACGCGCTGCAGGGCATCTCGCAGCCTTCTCACTGAGGAGCCCCCGATGCCCGAGAAAGCGACGCTGCGCCGCGCGCAGCGCGACAAGCGCCAGGGCAAGTCGGCGAGCACGCAAGCCGGCGAGTTCGTGCGCGAGGAGATCGATCACATCCGCGAAGGCAAGCACGGCGCTCGCTCGGCGAAGCAGGCCATCGCCATCGGCCTGTCCAAGGCGCGCCGCGCCGGCGTGAAGCTCAAGGCCCGCGCCGGCACGCGCGACAGCGCCGAGGAAGCGAAGGCGGGAAAGAAGCCCGCCGCCAAGCGCTCGCGTGCGACGCGCGCCGCGTTGAAGAAAGAGGGCACGTCGGCAGCGTCGCATACGGCGCTGTCGCGCCAGGCGCACAAGTCGGCGGCGAAGCGCAGCGCCGCGAGCCGCAGCAAGGCCGCGAAGAAGGCGGCGGCTACGCGCAAGCGGACAGGGACGTACCCTATTACGAATTGAAATGGGGTACGTCCCTATTTCGCCAGCTTCTCGCGCAACGCGGCCTTCTGCACCTTGCCCATCGCATTGCGCGGGAGCGCGTCCTCGAACAGGACGCGCTTGGGCACCTTGAATCCTGCGATGTCGCTCTTCAATCGCTGGATGACGTCGGCATCGCTCAGCGTGCATCCGGGTTTGCGCACGACGAAGGCGGCGACGACTTCGCCGAAGTCCGGATCGGGCATTGCGACCACCGCCGATTCGAGCACGCCCTCCATCTGGTCGATGCGCTCCTCGATCTCCTTCGGGTACACGTTGAGTCCGCCGCAGATGATGAGGTCCTTGGCGCGGCCGACGAGGCGCAGGTAACCGCGCGCCGGTCCGTCCGGCACCCATTCGCCCACGTCGCCCGTCTTGAAGAATCCGTCTCCGGTGAATTCGTCGCGCGTCTTGTCCGGCATCTGCCAGTAGCCCGCGAAGATGTTCGGGCCGCGCACCTGCACGCCGCCGATGACACCGGGCCCGGCCGCGCGGCCGCCTTCGTCGACGATGCGCACCTCGATGCCGTGCAGCGGCTTGCCGACGGTGCCTCCCACGCGCGGACCTTCGAGCGGGTTGCTCGTGATCATCCCGGCTTCCGTCATGCCGTAGCGCTCGAGGATCGTGTGTCCGGTGCGCGCCTCGAACGCCTCGAAGGTCTCCGCGAGGAGCGGCGCCGATCCCGACACGAACAAGCGGATCGACGCGCACGCGTCGCGCGTGAACGCGGGCTCGCGACAGGAGGCGCGTGTAGAACGTCGGCACGCCCATCATGACGGTCGCTCGCGGGAGCAGCGCCAGCGACCTCGTGGGCGTCGAACTTCGGCAGCCAGAGCATGCGGGCGCCGGCGAGCAACGCGCAATGCGTGGCGACGAACAGCCCGTGCACGTGGAAGATCGGCAGCGCGTGCAGCAGCACGTCGTCGCGCGTGAACCCCCACGCATCGACGAGCGTCGTCGCGTTGGAGGCGAGATTGCGATGGGTGATCATCGCGCCCTTGGAGCGGCCCGTCGTGCCCGACGTGTAGAGGATCGCCGCCAGGTCGTCCGGGCCGCGCTGCGACGGTGGCGAAGCTCCGGTTCGCAACGCTGCGGCGCGGTCGACCAGCTCCTCGATCGTGAGCACGGTCGCCTCGCCGCCGAGCGCCGCGACCACGCCGAGGCGATCGTTGTTGCACACGATCACGCGCGGGCTTCGCGTCCGCGAAGAAGTAGGCGAGCTCGCTCTTCTGGTACGACGTGTTCAGCGGCAGGTACACGAGCCCTGCGCGCAGCGAGGCGAGATAGAGCGCGAGCACGTGCCAGTGCTTGTCGACCTGCACGGCGACGCGATCGCCCGGCTTGCAGCCGGCCGCGACGAGGGCGTGCGCGATCCGCGCCGACATGTCGGCGAGATCGCCGTAGGAGACGGCCGCCGCGTTCGGCACGATGAGGAACGGCTGTTCCGTCGCGTCCGGAAAATGGCGCTCGAAGAGGTCGTAGAGATTGGCGTTCACGTCGAGGCGACCGTCGAAGGGCTGCGGCGCGATTATTTCACAGCGCGCCGCGATGACGATGTGCCGAGTGCCTCGGCGCGGGACGCGAGCAGCGCGGCGGCGTCGCGGATGCACTCGTCGAGCGGCATCGGCCCATGCGGCAGCGCGAAGCATCCCGCGAAGTGGCGATCAAGATCGGCGAGCGCGGCAGGATCCACCGCGCCCGACAGCAGCGTCACCGGCACGTCGAGCGCGCGGCGCGTGCCGTGCGACGACGAACGGCGCCTTCGACAGCAGCGTCTGGCGGTCGCTTCGCCCCTCGCCGGTGATCACCCAGTCGGCGCCGGCAATCGCATCGTCGAGGCGAACGAGGTCGCAAACGACCTCCGCGCCCGAGCGCACGGTGCCTCCGACCAGCTGCAGCGCGAACCCGAGACCGCCCGCCGCGCCGGATCCCGGACGCTCCGCGACGGCGCGTGCGAGCGCGGCCTCCGAAAGTGTTGCGTAGCGCCGCAGCACGGCGTCGATCCGGGCGACGTCGTCCGCCTGCACGCCCTTCTGCGGCCCGAAGATCGCGGTCGCCCCCATCGCGCCGCACAGCGGATTGTCGACGTCGGACATCACCGGAGCTCGCACGACGCGAGGCGGCCGTCGAGCTCGCGGCGTCGACGGATGCGAGCGACGCGAGGCCGCGCGCCGACGGTGCGACGTCGCGACCGGCGGCATCTCGAAAGCGTGCGCCGAGCGCATGCAAGCAGTCCGCTGCCGCCGTCGTTGGTGCTGCTGCCGCCGAGGCCGATCATGAAACGGCGGATGCCGCGGTCGAGCAGTTGGGCGATGAGCTCGCCGATGCCGCGCGTCGAGCGATCCTCGACGTGGGCGCGCATGCCGCCCGCATCGGTGATGCCGACGATCTGCGCGACCTCGATCACCGCCGTCGTGCCGTCGATGACGCCGTAGGCGGCGCGCACTCGATCGCCCGCGGCGCCCGTCAGCTCCGCATGCGCGCGCGTGCCGCGCTCGCCGACCGCCGCCAGCACCGCGTCGAGCGTGCCCTCGCCGCCGTCCGCCATGGGGCGCGAGACGACCTCGACTTCCGGCATCGCGCGCCGCAGGCCGCGCGCCATGCGCATCGCAGACCTCGGGTGCGCCGAGCGAGCCTTTGAACGAGTCGGGCGCGAGGACGATCTTCATCTCAATCCCTGTCGTCCTCGTCGCCGTGCGTGGCGCGAACGAGGCGGTCGCGCACGGCGTTCCACTCGTCGCCGGCGGGCACCTCCTCGATCAGGATCTCGCTCGCGCCCATCGCGTCGAGCGCGCGCAGGTTCGCGTAGAGATCGTGTGCGTAAGCGCTCGCTTCGAGCGGCGCCGCGATCCATCGCGGGCGCTTTGCGCATTGGCCGTGCGGGCCAGCACGGCGGCGTGCGGCGCGTGACAACGCGTCGGCGCGCACCAGCCGCGAAGGCGTGCGCGGCGCGTAGTGCGAAGCGAGCGTGCCGGATGCGCGCGGCGCATCGCGCTTCGGCGCGCGAAAGCCTGCGTGCCGAGGACGCGCACGAGTTCTGCCTCGGCGATGCCGCCGGGCCGCATCAGCTGCGGCTCGTCGTCGACGAACGCGACGATGGTGCTCTCGATGCCGACGTCGCATGCGCCGCCGTCGACGATCATCGCCACGTCGCGCCGAGGTCGTCGCGCACGTGCTGCGGCGGTGGTCGGCGAGATCCGGCCGAAGCGGTTGGCGGAAGGGGCGGCGATGCCGCGGCCGCCGGCCTGCGCGAACGCCTGCAGCAACGCCTGCGCGACCGGTGCGACGGCACGCGCAGGCCGACGCTGTCCTGGCCGCCGGTGACTGCGTCGGACACGTGCGGCGCGCGCGGGACGATGAGGTGAGCGGACCGGGCCAGAACGCGTCGGCGAGCAGACGCGCCCCGCGCGGCATCGTCGCGCGCCCACGTCGCCGCCTCCCGCGCGTCGCTTGACGTGGACGATGACCGGATGGTCGGCCGGACGTCCCTTCGCCGCGAAGATCGCGCGCACGGCGTCTTCGTTGCCGGCGTCGGCGCCGAGTCCATAGACCGTTTCGGTCGGGAATGCCACGAGCTCGCCAGCCCGCAGGAGCCGGGCCGCATGCGCGAGAGCGTCGGGGGTGGGAGAGGAAATCAAGGCGGCCTGCTAAAATCGCGCTTTTTAACTGCACGCGGGCATCAAGTCCCCGCGGAGGGTCGGCATGAGCAATTTCCTCTTCACGTCGGAATCGGTCTCGGAAGGCCATCCGGACAAGGTCGCGGATCAGATTTCCGACGCGGTGCTCGACGCGATTCTAGAGCAAGACCCGACGGGACGGGTCGCGGCCGAGACGCTCGTCTCGACCGGGCTCGTCGTCATGTCCGGCGAGATCACCACCAAGCGCCAACGTGGACTACGGCCGCGTCGCGCGCGAAACGATCCGCGCCATCGGCTACAACGATCCCGAGCTTCGCTTCGACGCCGACGGCTGCGCCGTGATGGTCTGCTACGGCAAGCAGTCGCCCGACATCAAGCGCGGCGTCGACCAGGCGTCGGACGATTACCTGAACCAGGGCGCCGGCGACCAGGGCCTCATGTTCGGCTACGCGTGCGACGAGACGCCGTCGCTCATGCCGTTCCCGATCTATTACGCGCATCGCCTCGTCCAGCGGCAGAGCGAGGTGCGTCGCGACGGCCGCCTCACGTTCCTGCGCCCGGATGCGAAGTCGCAGGTCACCGTGCGCTACGTCGACGGCAAGCCGGCGGCGGTGGACACCGTGGTGCTCTCCACGCAGCACCACCCATCGATGAACGAGAAGCAGAAGGAGCTCGCCGAGGCGGTGATCGAGGAGATCATCAAGCCCGTGTTCCCGGCGAACATGCTGAAGGACACGCGCTTCCTCGTGAATCCCACGGGCCGCTTCGAGATCGGCGGCCCGCACGGCGACGCCGGCCTCACCGGCCGCAAGATCATCGTCGACACCTACGGCGGCGCAGCGCCGCACGGCGGCGGCGCCTTCTCGGGCAAGGATCCGTCGAAGGTCGACCGCTCGGCTGCGTACGCCGCGCGCTACGTCGCCAAGAACATCGTCGCCGCAGGCATCGCGCGGCAGTGCCAGGTGCAGGTCGCGTATGCGATCGGCGTGGCGCGACCGATGAACGTCACGGTCTACACCGAAGGCACGGGCAAGATCTCCGACGAGCAGATCGCCGAGCTCGTGAACGCGCACTTCGACCTGCGGCCGAAGGGCATCGTGCGCATGCTCGACCTGCTGCGCCCCATCTACCGCAAGACGGCCGCGTACGGCCACTTCGGCCGCGACGAGCCCGAGTTCACGTGGGAGCGCACGGACAAGGCGGAAGCGCTGCGCGCTGCCACCGGCGTCAAGTAGTGCGTGCCCTGATCGTCGCCGCGGCGCTGTGCGTCGCGGGGTGCGCCACGCAATCGAACACGCCGCAATCGCCGCCTCCGGGCGCGCTGCCCACCGACACGCATCGCGTGCTGCCGCCCGCCGTCGCCGCCAAGTCGATCGACCTCGACAACGCGGCGGATGGCACGAAGGTCACGCTTGCCCGCGGCAGCGAGCTCAAGGTGATGCTCGACGCCGAGGCGCTCGCAGGGCTCCAGTGGCGCACGCCCAAGGAGGCCGCACCCGTGCTGAGCCCGATCGGCGAGCGCATATTCCTGAGCAAGGGGCTCGACCCGCGCTACCTCGGCGGCGGCGGCTGGAACGTGTTCCGCTATCGCGCGGAGCGATCCGGTAAAGTCACGCTGGTGTTCGAGTACGGTCCCTTCGACATGGCGGCGCCGGCCACCAAGGTCGTGCGTTACGAAATTTCCGTGGAGTAAGCGATGCGCACCGTCCGTCCCGCGCTGCTGTTGGCACCCATCTCGTTGCTTGTCGCAGCCTGTGCGACGGTCGATCGCGACGAGGTCGCGGCGCCCGTGAACGGGGGCGCCGTGTCGATGCGCGTCGGCACGCCGCTGGTGGTGAGCCTGCCGCCCGACCCCGATACCGGATATGGCTGGGTCCTGCGCTCGACCACGCCCAACCTCCAGGTCATCGGCGGACCGGACTACACCCCGCAGCCGCGACCGCCGGGACTGGTCGGAATTGCGGACACGACCGCATATCGCTTTCGCGCGACCGAGACGGGAACCGCGGCCGTCGAGTTCGCCTGGGTGGTGCCGCCCGGCGCGGCGCCGCGGCCCGATCGGGTGGTTCGCTACGACGTGACGATCGGCCCGAACCTGTGGCTCGCGACCGACTACCTGGGAACGCTCGGCATCAAGAGCGCCCGTACGCCGGGCAATTCTGCCATCCCCGCCGACACGCCGGCTTCCTCGGGCGGGCCGGATGCGCTAAAATAGCCCTCTTTGCCGAAAGTGCCCACATCGCCATGGCCGAACGTTCCCGCACCCGCCGCAACACCCTCGAGCGCCGCTGCCTGCCCAAGACATTCAAGCGGATGTTCGTCGGCGCCCCCAAGGGCATCTTCAAGATGCTCGAGAAGATCAAGAAGAACTAGATCACCGGGCTATTAGTCTCAGTCTCGCGCGAGGCCGCCCGTCCGTGGGCGGCCTTTGCTTTTGGTCACGATTCAACGTGCCGTTCGCGTACTACGACCGCCTGTCTCCCGCCCGCCAGGCCATCTATCGCAAGAGCGACGCGATCGTCACGCTCGGCCTGCCCGCGGCGATCGACGTGGCGCCTGCGATCCACGCGATCGAGGACGGACTCGCGCGCGGCCATCGCCCCACCGTGCAGGCAGGCTCGCAGTCGCTGATCGATGCGCTGGTGCGAGGCTTTGCGGTGCCCCGCGTCGCGGTGCGCGTGCTCGCGGTGCGCCCGTCGGACTACGAAGGCGAGCTCCACGGCCTGTACGAGCCGAACGAGGAGCGCCCGCCGCCCCTGATCTCCGTCTGGATGAAGACCGCGCAGCGCAAGCAGGTCGTCGCCTTCCGCTCGTTCGTCCGCACGCTCGTGCACGAGATGCTGCATCACCTCGACTACGAGCACTTCCACCTCGAGGAGACGTTTCACACCGAGGGGTTCTACAAGCGCGAGTCGAGCCTGTCCAATGCGATCTTCGCCGCCGCCGGCATCCCGCCGCCCGAGCCAAAACCGGGCCGGATGCGGTAAAATCACAGTCCTCCCCGAGGAGCGTTGCAACCCGCCGACAGATCCATGCGCGGGCCAGGCTCGGGGCTTCTACCCTGCAACCGCGCTCGTTGAACCGCGACTCGCCTCGCGGGATGACGAGAGTGGCTTCTTTCGCATCCGCGGCGTGTCGCTCGACAAGGAGTGACGCATGAACGCTGCAACAGACACGAAGAACTTCGCCGACTTCAAGGTCGCCGACCTTTCGCTCGCCGAGTGGGGGCGCAAGGAAATCCTCATCGCCGAGACGGAGATGCCCGGTCTCATGGCCATCCGCGAGGAGTTCGCGCCGGAGCAGCCGCTGCGCGGCGCGCGCATCGCGGGCTCGCTGCACATGACGATCCAGACCGCCGTGCTCATCGAGACGCTGCAGGCGCTCGGCGCGGAGGTTCGCTGGGCGTCGTGCAACATCTACTCGACGCAGGACCACGCGGCCGCCGCCATCGCCAGGACCGGCACGCCGGTGTTCGCCTACAAGGGCGAGTCGCTGGTCGAGTACTGGGAGTACACGCACCGCATCTTCGAATGGCCGGGCCACGCCGGGTCCGAACATGATCCTCGACGACGGCGGCGACGCCACGCTGCTCGTGCACCTCGGCACGCAGGCCGAGACCGACCCGTCGTGCATCTCGCACCCGACGAACGAGGAAGAGACCGCGCTGTTCGACGCGATCAAGGCCAAGCTCGCGAAGGATCCGAGGTTCTATTCGACGCTCAAGGCCGGCATCAAGGGCGTGACCGAAGAGACGACGACGGGCGTGAAGCGCCTGTACACGATGCACAAGGAAGGCAAGCTCGGCTTCCCCGCGATCAACGTCAACGACTCGGTCACCAAGTCCAAGTTCGACAACCTCTACGGCTGCCGCGAGTCGCTCGTCGACGGCATCAAGCGCGCGACCGACGTCATGATCGCCGGCAAGGTTGCGGTGGTCGCGGGCTACGGCGACGTGGGCAAGGGCTCGGCACAGGCGCTGCGCGCGCTGTCGGCGCAAGTCTGGATCACGGAGATCGACCCGATCTGCGCGCTGCAGGCCGCGATGGAAGGCTATCGCGTCGTCACCATGGACTACGCCTGCGACAAGGCGGACATCTTCGTCACGGCGACGGGCAACATCGACATCATCACGCACGAGCACATGAAGCGCATGAAGAACAAGGCGATCGTGTGCAACATCGGCCACTTCGACAACGAGATCGAGGTCGCGGCGCTCAAGGCTTACACGTGGGAGAACATCAAGCCGCAGGTCGACCACGTGATCTTCCCGGACGGCAAGCGGATCATCCTGCTCGCCGAAGGCCGCCTCGTGAACCTCGGCTGCGGCACCGGTCATCCGTCGTACGTGATGAGCTCGTCGTTCGCCAACCAGACGATGGCGCAGATCGAGCTGTGGACGGATGCGAAGACGGGCGGCAAGCAGTATCCGGTCGGCGTGTACGTGCTGCCGAAGCATCTCGACGAGAAGGTTGCGCGGCTGCAGCTGTCCAAGCTCGGCGCGATGCTCACCGACCTCGACGACAAGCAGGCGCGTTACATCGGCGTGCGCAAGGACGGGCCGTACAAGCCCGACACGTACCGGTATTGATCGGCGGAGGACGAGATGCGTCTGCTGCTCACCTGGCTCATCAACGCGATCGCGCTGATCGCGCTTCCGTACGTGGTCTCGTCCATCACGGTCGACTCGTTCCTCACGGCGCTGCTCGTTGCGATCGTCCTGGGCTTCGTCAACGCCATCATCCGGCCGATCCTCGTGATTTTGACGTTGCCCGTGACGATCCTCACGCTCGGGCTCTTCATCTTCGTGATCAACGGCCTCCTGTTCTGGGCCGTCGGATCGTTCTGGCCCGGATTCCACGTCAACGGATTCTGGGCCGGCGTGTTCGGCGCGATCGTCTACAGCATCATCTCGTGGATCCTGTCCGCGATCGTGATGCCGAGGAAGGACAAGTGACGCCGGGCCGCGAAGGCGCGTTCAGCTTCGAGTTCTTTCCGCCGCGCACGCCGGAAGGTGTGGCGAAGCTTCGCGTCGCGCGGACGCAGCTCGCGCAGCTGCGTCCGGCCTTCTGCTCGGTCACGTTCGGCGCGGGCGGGTCGACCCGCGAAGGCACGCTCGAGACGGTGCGCGAGATGCTCGCGGAGGGCCTGCCTTCCGCGCCGCACATCTCCTGCATCGGCGGCAGCCGGGAATCGCTGCGCGACGTGCTGGCGCAATACCGCGCGCACGGCGTGGACCACGTCGTCGCGCTGCGCGGCGACCTTCCCTCGGGCTCGGTCGATGCGGGAGAGTTTCGCTACGCGAGCGACCTCGTCGCCTTCATACGCGAGGAAGCGGCGGCGCACTTCCACGTCGACGTCGCCTGCTATCCCGAGTACCACCCGCAGGCGCGCAGCCCGCAGGAGGACCTCGACCACTTCGAGCGCAAGGTGCGGGCAGGCGCGGACTCCGCGATCACGCAGTACTTCTTCAACCGCGATGCGTACTGGAGCTTCGTGGACACGTGTGCGGCACGCGGCATCTCGATTCCCATCGTGCCGGGCATCATGCCGATTCATTCCGCCGCCCGCCTCGCGCGATTCTCCGACGCATGCGGCGCCGAGATTCCGCGCTGGATCCGACGCAAGCTCGAGGGGTTCGGCGACGACACGGCGTCGATTCGCGCGTTCGGTCTCGACGTCGTCACCGACATGTGCGCGAAGCTTCTGGAGGAAGGCGCGCCCGGACTCCACTTCTACACGCTCAACACGGCCGGCCTCACCAGCACGATCTGGCAGCGGCTGGGGCTGTAGACGCGTTAGCCGGGCCGCGCGCGAGTACGACGCGAGCTCGATCGTCGTGTTCTGCGCGCGGATCTCGATGGCGTCCGGGCCGTCGCCGCGCTCGCGGTACGTCGCGTACTTGGTCATGCGCACCATGTTGCCGGCGGCCTCCGCCCACCACGTCATGTAGTTGCACTGCGTGGGAAAGCGGAACGGGTTGTTGTCGTCGACCTGCATGATCGTACGCATGGTGATCGCGTTGAACGTGCCTGCGGGGGATGTCACCGTTTCATAGCCGCCCACCTTGACGAAGCGGCTGATGTTGCTCTGGAGCTGGTTGGCAGGATCGAGGTTGCGCAATTGCTGCGACCACTGCGTTCCCGGCGTGAGCGGAAACTGGAACCGCATCATCGCGGGATCGAAGCGGCGCGTCTCGTCGGGATCGTAGGCGGCGCCGATCTGCACCACGCCGGGCGACGACAGGAGCTCGACCCGCTGGAAGTTCACGCCGCCGTTGCCGGTCACGCGCACGGCAATGCCGGTGGCGTCCACGGCGGTGACCTCGTGCGACTCGGTCCACGTGACCGGCACCCGATAGCCGTCCGAACAGTTGTAGACCCACCGGTCGCCCACGCGGTAGGTGGGCGCGGGCATCGCCGGCCCGGCGGCGCCGCCGACGGAGACGCAGCCCGCGAGCACCGCCGGCGTTGCCAACAGGAACGATCGCCGATCCATTTCAATCTCCTAGGGCGCCGTTTCGGCCACCGTGCCTTGCGCGACGCGCACGAGCTCGGCCGGCGTGATCGGGAACATGGCGTGTGGCGTGCCGCCTGCGGCGTAAACAGTTTCGTATGCGAGAAGATTCCGGTCGATGAACGTGCGCGACGGCGTCGCATGAGCCCGAAGGGCCGCTCCCGAGGGCGAATCAGCATCGGAGCGCGCAGCGCGAAGAGTGTTCGTCCACCCCAAAGGCGGAATGCCGCCGATCGCATAGCCCGTCGTCGCGCGAACGAACGCGGGGTCCGCCTTGCCGATCGCTTCCCCCGCAAGCGCTGCGATCTTCGCCTCGTCCACGCGGTGCGCGCCGCTGGCGATCACGAGCACCGGCGCACCGGACGCGCTCTTGAATACGAGCGACTTCGCGATCTGCCCGACCGCGCACCCGAGCACCGCCGCTGCTTCGGCCGACGTGCGCGCGGGCACGTCGTATTCGACGATGCGCGTCGCGACGCCGGCCGCGTCGAGCGCGTCCTGCACGCGCTGCGCCGATGTCGACAGGACGCTCATGCGCTATTGAACCTGCAGCTCCACGTCGTCGAGCCAGAGCGTGCCCTTGCCCTGCATCATCGCGCCGATCTCGACGAACTCGGCGTTGGGCGCGATGGGCACCGCGAGGGTGTAGCGCTTCCATCCCGTGGTGCCCTTGACGGCGGCGTCCGCCATGAAGTCGTTCGCAAGCGACACGCCGTTGGCGAGCACGGCGATCGTGAGCCCTGCATTGGCACTGTCGCGCGTGCGAAGCCAGCCCGACACTCGCGCCGTCCTGCCGCGATACGGCCTCGCATCGACTGTCTGCGCGATCGCGCCGTACGACTCGGGCCCGACGTTGTCGATGCGCAGGCTGCGTTGACCGCTGTGCGGCTCGGCCGTGTCGACCGCGAACTTGTAGGAAATCTCTCCGGCATGCTGGTGCGAGAACCAGCCATCCGGATCGTTGTTGCGGCGTCCGGGAACCGTCGATTCGAAACCCGGGTTGACGAGGGCGACGCCTTGCGGCGCGCCCGGTGCGCGCGCGACGGGCGCCGATGCGGGCGGCGGCGTCACCACCGCGGCCGGTTGCGGCGCGGGTGTCGCGGCGCACGCGGCGAGGAGCGCGAGCGCGGGCAGTGCGAGGCAACGCATCAGGACACGCCGTCGGTGATCGCGCCTTTGCTCGCCGTCGAGACGAGCCGCATGTACTTGCCGAGCAAGCCCCGCGTGTAGCGTGGCGCCGGCGCGCGCCACGCGGCGCGGCGCCTGGCGAGCGTCGCATCGTCGACGTTGAGCTGGATGAGAAGCCTGTGCGCGTCGATGGTGATCGAGTCGCCTTCCTCGACGAGCGCGATGGTGCCGCCGACGTAGGCTTCTGGTGCCACGTGACCCACCACCATGCCCCAGGTGCCGCCGGAGAAACGGCCGTCGGTGAGAAGTCCCACGGACTCGCCGAGGCCCTGGCCGATGAGCGCGGATGTCGGCGCCAGCATCTCCTGCATGCCCGGTCCGCCCTTCGGTCCTTCGTAGCGGATGACGACGACGTCGCCTGCCTTGATCATGCGCGCCATGATGGCGTCCATCACCGCGTTCTCGGAATCGAAGACACGCGCCGGTCCCGTGATGACGGGATTCTTGAGCCCGGTGATCTTGGCGACGCATCCTTCCGGCGCCAGGTTGCCGCGCAGGATCGCGAGGTGGCCTTGCGCGTACAACGGCTCGCTCATCGGTCGGATGACGTCCTGGCCGCGCGGCGGTGCATCCGCCACGGCTTCGAGCTCCTGCGCGATCGTGCGGCCCGTGATCGTCATGCAGTCACCGTGCAGCAAGCCGGCATTGAGCAGCATCTTGAGCACCTGCGGCACGCCGCCTGCGCGATGGAAATCGACGGCGACGTACTTGCCGGACGGCTTCAGATCGCACAGCACGGGCACTTTCGCGCGGATCCGCTCGAAGTCGTCGATGGTCCACGGCACTTCCGCCGCCGATGCGATCGCGAGGTAATGCAGCACGGCGTTGGTCGACCCGCCCGTCGCCATCACGAGGCTGATGGCGTTCTCGATCGACTTCCTCGTGATGATGTCGCGCGGCTTGAGGTCGTTCTTGATCGCCTGCGACGAGCACGCGCGCCGATTGCGCCGAGGAGTCCGCCTTTTCCGCATCGGGCGACGCCATCTGCGACGACCCGAGCAGGCTCATGCCGAGCGCCTCGAACGAGGAGGACATCGTGTTCGCCGTGTACATGCCGCCGCACGCGCCCACCGGTGGGACATGCGTTGCGCTCGATGCCGTCGTAGTCTTCCTTCGACATGTTGCCGGCGCTGAACGCGCCGACCGCCTCGAACGGCGAGACGATGGTGAGCTTCTGGCCCTTCCATTCGCCCGGGCTTGATCGTGCCGGCGTACACGTAGATCGCCGGCACGTTCATGCGCGCCATCGCCATCATGCCGCCGGGCATGTTCTTGTCGCACCCGCCGACGACGAGCACGCCGTCCATGCACTGGCCGTTGACCGACGTCTCGATCGCGTCGGCGATCACCTCGCGCGAGACGAGCGAGTACTTCATGCCCTCGGTGCCCATGCCGATGCCGTCGGTGACGGTCGGCACGCCGAACACCTGCGGCATCGCGCCCGCGTCGGAGAGTGCGGTCATCGCCCGGTCGACGAGCGGCTGGATGCCGGCGTTGCACGGGTTCATCGTGCTGTGGCCGTTGGCGACGCCGACGATGGGCTTCGTGAAATCGTCGTCACCGAAGCCGACGGCGCGCAGCATCGCGCGATTCGGCGAGCGCGCGATGCCCTGCGTGATGAGACGGGAGCGGCGGTTCGACGCCATAGGAAGGCCCTCGAGAAATGCGCTGCGTATAATCGTCCGATTTTAGCGCACCGCCAACGCGCACCGCATCGCATGCTCGTTCATCCGCAGTTCGATCCGGTCGCGTTCAGCATCGGCCCGATCGCCGTGCGCTGGTACGGCCTCATGTATCTCGCGGGGTTCGTCCTGTTCGTCGTGCTCGGCAGGATGCGCGCGCGCCGCAGCTTCCTCACGGGCTGGCGCGCGAACGACGTCGACGACATGCTCTTCTACGGCGTGTTCGGCGTGATCCTCGGCGGACGCCTGGGCTACGTGCTCTTCTACAAGCCGCTGTACTACGCTGCGCATCCGCTCGAGATCTTCGCGGTGTGGCAGGGCGGCATGAGCTTCCACGGCGGCTTCCTCGGCGTGCTGGTGGCACTCTGGGTGTTCGCGCGCGTGCGCCGCAAGCGCTGGCTCGAGGTCACCGACTTCGTGGCACCTTTGTGCCCGCTCGGGCTCGCGGCCGGGCGGCTCGGCAATTTCATCAACGGCGAGCTCGTCGGTCGCGTGACCGACGTGCCGTGGGCGATGGTGTTCCCGCAGGTCGACAACCTGCCGCGTCATCCTTCGCAGCTCTACCAGTTCGCGCTCGAGGGCGTCGCGCTGTTCCTGATCCTGTGGATGTACGCGAGCCGGCCGCGGCCGACCGGTGCGATCTCGGGATTGTTCCTCGCGGGGTACGGCAGCTTTCGCTTCCTCGCCGAATACACCCGCGAGCCCGACAACTTCCTGGGCTATCTCGCGGGCGGGTTCACGATGGGCCAGCTGCTTTCGCTGCCCATGATCGTCGCGGGATTTGCGCTCATGCTGTGGTCCTACCGGCGCGCAGGCAAGGAGCAGCCCACCGTCATCGACAGGATGAAATAGGACCGTCGCAGCGCTAGTCGATCCTGCGGTAGTCCCCGTCGATGGCGTCGCGCCGCACGCGGCCTGCGTATTGAGGCTGCGGCCCGAAGCCGCGGCCGACGTTCAGGGGCAGCGCGAGAAGCACGAGCGCCATGAGGTCGGACACGATGCCGGGCAGGATGAGCAGGAACGCGGCGAGCACCTTGCGGCCGCTGTCGAGAACGCCGCGCAGTATCGACTGGTCGCCGTGCAGCGCGGTCACCATCCGGGCGCGGAACTCGATGCGCTCGTTGCGCAACAGCAAGAGCCCGAGCAGGAACGAGCCCGCGAGCCAGATCCAGAGCGGCACGCCGGTCCAGCGCGCGAGACGCGCGGTGACATAGAGGTCGGCGGCGGGGAATGCCAGTAAAATGGCGAGCACGACGAAACGCATGGAGTCTCCTTGCCGGACGCGGCGATCCTCGTGCTGACTTCGCTGCCCGATCACGAGGGAGCGCTTGCGCTGGCACGGTCGCTCGTGAAGGGTCGCCTGGCCGCTTGCGTGAATGTGGGCGCGCCCGTCGAATCAATGTATCACTGGCGCGGTGAAATCGAAACAGCGCGCGAAGTGCCGGTCGTCATCAAGACCCGACGGGCGCTGTACAACGAGGTGGAGGCGGCAATCGTCGCGGTCCACCCCTACGAACTACCCGAAGTCATCGCTGTCCCCCTCATTCATGGGCTTGCTGGCTACCTCGACTGGATCGGCACCGAAACGGACGCTTAGCGCGGCGGCGCTCGCGCTCGTTCTCGGGTCGCTCGCGGTTGGCGTTGCGTCGCGGGCCGATGCCGACCCGAAGCTGCTGCCGCCGCAGGAGGCGTTCCGTTTCTCGGCGCGGGCGCTGGACGATCGCACGCTCGAGGCGCGCTTCGCCGTCACCGACGGCTATTACCTGTATCGCGACAAGATGCGGTTCGCGCTCGATCCCGGCATGACGGACATCGCGGTGACGCTGCCGCCCGGCAAGGTGAAGGAAGACCAGTTCTTCGGGAAGGTCGAGACCTATCGCGGCGAGGTCGTCGTGCGCGTTCCGCTCGCGCAGGCCCCCGGCAAGTCCGTCGTGCTCGTCGCCGACTCGCAAGGTTGCGCCGACGCCGGCGTTTGCTATCCCGCCACGCGACAGAAAGTCACGCTCGCGCTGCCGGAGGCGGGCAAGGGACCAGGTCCGCTCGTGGATGCGTATCCGCGCAAGAAGAACTGGTTCAACTGATGACTCCCAAGCTTCGTTGGACGCTGGTCGGCGTTGCCGCCGTTGCTGCGCTGGCCGCGGGCGTCTACTTCGGCATGGAGCGCGCCGGAACTCCCGCATCGACTGCGCAGGCCGGAGCCGCCCTCGCCGGTCTCGCCCTGCCGGACCCCGCCGGCAAGGAGCAGCGTCTCGACCAGTGGCGCGGCAAGGTCGTGGTCGTGAACTTCTGGGCGACGTGGTGCGCTCCGTGCCGCGAGGAAATGCCCGAATTCATCAAGGCCCAGCAGCAACATGGCGCCCAGGGACTGCAATTTGTCGGCATCGCCGTCGATCAGGCGGACAAAGTCGAACAATTCGCGAAGGAAATCGGCCTCAACTACCCCACGTTGATCGGCGGCTTCGGCGCCATGGAGCTTTCGAAGTCGCTCGGCAACAAGCTCATGGCGCTGCCGTTCACCGTCGTGCTCGATCGCAAGGGCGAGATCGTCCACACGCAGCTGGGCGAGCTCAAGCCGGCACAAACTTCAGTCGATCATCACGCAACTGCTGTGAGTTGCTACGAACTACTGGACAACGGCCCCTAATTCGTCGCACACTTCACCCCACGACAACAGCCGTCGCGCCTCGATGCGCACGGGACAATCGAGTGCCGCGCGCACACTGCGCGGCGCTCATTCTGGGGATGGAATCATGGACCTGCGCAAGCTCAAGACGCTGATTGAGCTCGTCGAGACGTCCGGCATCGCGGAACTCGAGATCCAGGAAGGCGAGGAGCGGGTTCGCATCACGCGATCGCACGGCAGCAATCTTTCTCCTCTGGCCGCTGGCCAACCGATCCTTGCGGTGGCCGCGGCACCCGCCGCTGCTCCCGCCGTCGCCGGGACCGCAACGCCCGCTGCGCCGGAGCCGGCGGCCGAGCAGGGGCACGTGGTCAAGAGCCCGATGGTCGGCACGTTCTATCGCTCGGCAACGCCGGGCTCGAAGCCGTTCGTCGAGGTCGGCGACGCCGTCGAGGAAGGCGGCACGCTGTGCATCGTCGAGGCGATGAAGCTCATGAACGAGATCGAGGCGGACAAGGGCGGCGTGGTCAAGGCCGTCCTCGTCGAGAACGGCCAGCCGGTCGAGTTCGGCCAACCGCTGTTCGTGATTGCCTGAGGGCGACTCGTGAGCGGCTGGTAACGACGTGGCTGCGCCCAAGTCCGGCAAGCTGTTCGACAAGGTCCTCATCGCCAATCGCGGCGAGATTGCATTGCGCATCCAGCGCGCGTGCCGCGAGATGGACATCAAGACGGTCGTCGTCCATTCCGAGGCCGACCGTGATGCGAAGTACGTGCGCCTCGCGGACGAGTCCGTCTGCATCGGTCCGCCGCCGTCGGCGCAGAGCTACCTGCACGTCCCGGCGATCATCGCCGCTGCGGAGGTGACCGACGCGCAGGCGATCCACCCGGGCTACGGGTTCCTTTCCGAGAACGCCGATTTCGCCGACAAGGTCGAGAAGTCGGGCTTCGTGTTCATCGGCCCGCGGGCCGAGACGATCCGCCTCATGGGCGACAAGGTGAGCGCCAAGGCCGCGATGGCGAAGGCCGGCGTGCCTTGCGTGCCCGGGTCGGACGGCGCGCTTCCCGAGGATCCGAAGGAAATCGTGCGCATCGCGCGCGGCGTCGGCTATCCCGTGATCATCAAGGCGGCCGGGGGCGGCGGCGGGCGGGGCATGCGCGTCGTGCACACCGAGGCCGCGCTGATGCCCGCGGTGTCGCTCACGCGATCGGAGGCGCAGAACGCGTTCGGCAACCCGACCGTGTACATGGAGAAGTTCCTCACCAATCCGCGTCACATCGAGATCCAGGTGCTCGCGGACGAGCACAAGAACGCGGTCTACCTGTTCGAGCGCGACTGCTCGATGCAGCGGCGCCACCAGAAGATCATCGAGGAAGCGCCCGCGCCGGGCATCAATCCGCGCGCGCTCACCCGCATCGGCGAGCGGTGCGCGGAGGCCTGCCGCAAGATCGCCTACCGGGGCGCGGGCACCTTCGAGTTCCTGTTCGAGAACGGCGAGTTCTTCTTCATCGAGATGAACACGCGCGTGCAGGTCGAGCATCCGGTGACCGAAGCCATCACCGGCATCGACATCGTGCAGCAGCAGATCCTCATCGCCGCCGGCCGCAAGCTCGCCTTCCGCCAGCGCGACGTCACGCGCCGCGGGCACGCGATCGAGTGCCGCATCAACGCCGAGGATCCGTGGACCTTCGTGCCCTCGCCGGGACGCATCACGTCGTGGCATCCGCCCGGCGGCCCCGGGATCCGCGTGGACTCGCACGCCTACCAGAACTACTTCGTGCCGCCAAATTACGACTCGATGATCGGCAAGGTGATCGCGTACGGCGACACGCGCGAGCAGGCGCTGGCGCGGATGCGCATCGCGCTGTCCGAGATGATCGTCGAGGGGATCAAGACGAACATCCCGCTGCACCAGGAACTGTTGATCGACGAGAAATTCATGCAGGGCGGCACTTCCATTCACTATCTCGAGGAGAGAATGGCGAAGAGGAAATGAGTCGACACGCTTCGGAAGGAGCGTGAGCTTCCTCGCGGCGCGCTTCGACGTTTCGGCCGCCGACGCCGAAGCCTGGTCGGACGCGTTGCTCGAGGCCGGCGCTCTTTCCGTCGACGTGTCCGACCCGTTCGCCGGAACGGAGCGCGAGACGCCGATGTTCGGCGAGCCGGGCGAGCCGCCGTCGACGATGTGGCAGATGTCGCGTGTCGTCGTGCTCGTTGCCGGCGACGCGGACGTCCATCACCTCCTGCGCGATGTGGCCGCCGCCACGCGCCTTGCGCTGCCAGCGTACGAGGTGCATCCCGATCGCCGACGAAGACTGGGTGCGCAGGACGCAGTCGCAGTTCGGCCCCATCGAGATCGCTCCCGATTTCTTCATCGTGCCGACGTGGTCCGATCCGCCTCGAGCCGATGCGCTCGTTTTGCGCCTCGACCCGGGCCTCGCGTTCGGAACGGGATCGCATCCCACCACCCGGCTGTGCCTGCGATGGCTGCGCGACCATCTGCGCGGCGACGAGTCCGTGCTCGACTACGGTTGCGGCTCGGGCATCCTCGCGATCGCCGCGGCGAAGCTCGGCGCGGCGCGGGTCGTCGGCGTCGACGTCGATCCGCAGGCCATGCGCGCGAGCACCTCGAACGCCACGATGAACAGCGTCGATGCGAGGTTCGTCATGCCCGATGCCCTGGGGAACGACCGCTTCGACGTGGTCGTGGCCAACATCCTCACCAATCCGCTCATCATGCTGGCGCCTGCGTTGTGCGCACGCGTCGCGGACGGCGGGACCATCGCGCTGTCGGGCGTGCTCGCCGGGCAGGCGGATGACGTGCGCGCCGCGTACGACCCTTGGTTTACACTCGCGGCGGTACGCGCGGACGAGGGCTGGATCCTGCTCTCGCCTCGCTAGCGCTTCGAACGACAACGATACGGACGAATGGCCGACGAGCTCTTCACGCGGTGCCCGGGTTGCAAGACCATCTTCCGCGTGACGGAGCCGCAGCTCGCGCTGCGCGCGGGCCAGGTGCGATGCGGCCATTGCCGGACCGTGTTCAACGGCCGCGAGGAGCTGATCGCGCTCGACGCGCCGGCCCTCGACGAGCAGGAGCAGGACGAGCTCGCCAAGGGACCGCCGACGGTCACGCTGCGAAGCGCGCATGCGCTCGATCCGCCGCCGCCGGACGAGCCTCGACGCCCGACGCCCGCGCCCCTGCCCCCCGCCCCGCCGCCGGAGTCGGCGGCCGACTACGAGAATCGCTTCGCATGGGAAACGAAGCCCGAGCGATCGCGCGCGGCGAAGGTGCTGGCGGGTGTGGCCGTTCCGCTGCTTGCCGTCGCGCTCGTGCTGCAGGCGGTGTTTCATTTCCGCGATGCGCTCGCCTCGCACATGCCGGCGTCGAAGCCGACGCTGCAACGGCTTTGCGCGGTTGCGGGCTGTTCGATCCGGCCGCTGCGCGACGTGGCGGCGCTGTCGATCGACGCGTCGGACCTGCAGGCGGATCCCGCGCACAAGGGCCTGCTCATCCTGACGGCGACGATCCGCAACCGCGCGGCCTATCCGATCGGTTATCCGTATCTCGAGCTCACGCTCACGGACGCCGCGGGAGCAAGTCGTGGTGCGCCGCGCGCTTTCGCCGCCCGAGTACGTGAGCGGGACGGTGAACACGACGACCGGCATTGCGCCGAACGGCGAGATCCCGGTGAAGCTCTTCATCGACGCGAGCGCCACCGTGCAGGCCGGCTACCGGCTCTACCTCTTCTTTCCGTGACGCTCGATCGCGTCGCCCGATAGTGAGCAGCCGCGGGCTCCAAATTGGTGCGACGCGCTTGAGTCCATGCGCCGATTCAGTGCACAATGGGGGCGCGCCACCGGACGGCCCGCCCTGAAAACGTTGTAAGTCGTTGATATGCCGCAGTTTTGATGTAGGCACGCTTCTCGCTAAACTCCGGAGCCCGTACCTCCATCCCAAGGTTCATGCGTCGCCGTTTGAGGCCGCGCAATCGCCTATCCGTCAAAACCAGAAGTAGGAGACCTGCATGGCAACACCCGCCGACGTGCTCAAGATGATCAAGGACAAGGAGGTCAAGTTCGTCGACCTCCGCTTCACCGACACCCGCGGCAAGGAGCAGCACGTCACCGTGCCCGCGAAGCAGTTCACCCAGGACAAGTTCGACTCGGGGCATGCGTTCGACGGCTCGTCGATCGCGGGGTGGAAGGGCATCCAGGCGTCCGACATGCTGCTGATGCCGGACGCGGGCACGGCGAACATCGATCCGTTCATGGACGAGACGACGCTCCTCATCACGTGCGACGTCATCGAGCCGTCGGACGGCAAGGGCTACGAGCGCGATCCGCGCTCGCTCGCCAAGCGCGCCGAGGCGTACCTCAAGTCCTCCGGCCTCGGCGACACCGCGTACTTCGGTCCCGAGCCCGAGTTCTTCATCTTCGACGCCGTCGAGTGGAAAGTCGACATGTCGGGCTGCTACGTGAAGATCTCGTCGGAGGAAGCGCCGTGGTCGTCCGGCGAGAAGTTCGAGGCCGGCAACATGGGCCACCGCCCGCCGGTCAAGGGTGGCTACTTCCCGGTTCCGCCGGTCGACTCGCTGCAGGACATCCGCTCCGCGATGTGCCTCGCGATGGAGCAGATGGGCGTCGAGGTGGAAGTGCATCACCACGAAGTCGCGGCGCCGGTCAGTGCGAGATCGGCACCAAGTTCGAGACGCTCGTGAAGCGCGCCGACTGGCTGCAGATCCTCAAGTACTGCGTGCACAACACGGCGCATGCGTACGGCAAGACCGCGACCTTCATGCCGAAGCCGATCGTCGGCGACAACGGTTCGGGCATGCACGTGCACCAGTCGATCTGGAAGGACGGCAAGAATCTCTTCGCCGGCGACGGTTACGCGGGCCTGTCCGAGTTCGCGCTGTATTACATCGGCGGCATCATCAAGCACGCGAAGGCGCTCAACGCGATCACCAATCCCGGGCACCAATTCGTACAAGCGGCTGGTGCCGGGCTTCGAAGCGCCGATCAACCTCGCGTACTCCGCGCGCAACCGCTCGGCCGCGATCCGCATCCCGTACGTGTCCAATCCCAAGGGACGCCGCATCGAAGTGCGCTTCCCCGATCCCACGGCGAATCCGTATCTCGCGTTCTCCGCGATGATGATGGCGGGCCTCGACGGCATCCAGAACAAGATCCATCCCGGCGACCCGATGGACAAGAACCTGTACGACCTCGAGCCCGAGGAAGCCGCGAAGGTGCCGCATCCGTGCGCGTCGCTCGACGAGGCGCTCGACACATCTCGACAAGGATCGCGCGTTCCTCACCCGCGGCGGCGTGTTCACCGACGACATGATCGACGGCTACATCGCGCTCAAGATGGAAGAGGTCACGCGGTTCCGGATGACCACGCATCCGGTCGAGTTCGACATGTACTACAGCCTGTAAGCGGCGACGATGTCGCGCCGGACCCGGCGCTTGCGGTGGCACAGAGCGGGGGCAGGCGTTGCGCCTGCCCCGCTTGCTTTTGCGCCTCTATGGCGCCCTGCGCTACACTCGGCCGCCATGCGCATTACTGTCGACATTGCCGGCAAACGGTGCGCGTGCGCTCTTGCGTGGTGCTTCGCGGCGCTGTGCGCGTCGACGGCGAGCGCGCAACAGCCGGTGTGCAAGTACATCGATCCTGCCGGCAACATCGTGTTCTCGAACCTTCCGCCGGAGAAGGGTTACCGCAAGCTGTCCTGTCTCGGCGCCGAAGAGTCGCCGCGAAAATCGAGTCCGCCCGGGAAGAGCAGCACGCCAACGCCTGCGGGCTTTCCCAAGGTCGACGCCGAGACGCAGCGCACGCGCGACGACATGCGCCGCAAGGTGCTCACCGACGAGCTTTCCGCAGAGGAGAAGCTCCTCGCGGACGCGCGCCGCGATTACAACAGCGGCGCGCCTACGCCGTTGCCGGAAGAGCAGTCCAACGCGGCGAAATACCAGGACCGCATCGCGCGCCTGCGCCAGGCCGTGCAACTGCACGAGCGCAACATCGAGGCGCTCAGGAAAGAGCTCGCGGCCACGCAAGTAGCGCGCCGCCGCGATCGCGGCATCGAATTTGCTAAGTGCTTGCACGAGTGTCGCGTGCGAGCGTCGCGCGCGCGGGCCGGCATCGTGAAGCTCCGCTTCTTCCCGTCGTCGGCGATCGCGCCCGTTGCAAGCTATCCGGGCTTGGAACTGCTCGCCGCGGCCGTGCTGATGCTTCGCTCCGACGAACGCGTGACCTACGTGAATCCGGCCGCCGAAAACCTGTTCGAGCTGTCGCGGCAGAAATTCCTCGGTCACACGCCGCACGAGATCTTCGGCGACTGCCCGGGCCTCGCGGTCGCGATGGCCAAGGCGAGCGCCAGCGGCATCGTCGTACACCGAGCAGGAGATCGAGCTCGGCGCACCGGGCAAGAACAAGCTGCACCTCACGTGCACCGTGTCGCCGATCGAAGCGGGCGATGCGACGCTGCTGATCGAGTTCCGCCACATCGACCAGCAGCTGAAGATCGCGCGCGAGGAGCGGCTGCTCGAGCAGCAGCAGGCCAACCGCGACCTGATCCGCAGCCTCGCGCACGAGATCAAGAATCCGCTCGGCGGGATCCGCGGCGCGGCGCAGCTCCTCGAGGCCGAGCTGCCGCGCCCGCAGCTCGCCGAATACACGCAGGTCATCATCGGCGAAGCCGACCGCCTGCAGTCGCTGGTCAACCGGCTGCTCACGCCGAGCCGGTTGCCCACTGTACCGGCGCACCAACATCCACGAGATCCTCGTGCGCGTGCGCAGCGTGGTGCAGGCCGAGTTTCCCGCGATCCACATGCAGCAGGACTTCGACATCAGCATTCCCGAGTTCGACGCCGATCCCGAGCAGCTCACGCAGGCCGTGCTCAACATCGTGAAGAACGCGGCGCAGGCGGTGGCGACGTCGACCGACAGTCCGCGCGATCTCGCTCACCACGCGCGTCGCGCGCGTACGTGACGCTCGCCAAGAAGCGCCATCGCCTCGCGCTCGCGCGTCGCCGTCGAGGACAACGGGCCCGGCATCCCGGACCTGCGATACGCGACAAGATCTTCTACCCGCTGGTGTCGGGCCGCGAGGGCGGCAGCGGCCTCGGCCTCACCATCGCGCAGACGTTCGTCGCACAGCACAACGGGACGATCGAATGGACGAGCACGCCGGGCCAGACCACGTTCACGATCCTGCTTCCGCTCGAAATGACGCGCGCAGTCCGGCTGATGCACGCGAGAAGGGGATGAGCGAAACGATGTACGCCTACGATTACGAACCGCCGCACGGCGATGGAACGAAGGCCGTGTGGATCGTCGACGACGACCGGTCGATTCGCTGGGTCCTCGAGAAGGCGCTCGCGCGCGAGGGCATCCCGTACAAGACGTTCGCGACCGCGTACGAAGTGCTGCAGGCGCTCGCGGTCAGCGAGCCGCAGGTGCTGGTCTCCGACATCCGCATGCCCGGGCGAGTCGGGCCTCGTGCTGCTCAACAAGATGAAGGAGCGGCATCCGCAGATCCCGGTCATCATCATGACCGCGTACTCCGACCTCGACAGCGCGGTGGCCGCCTTCCAGGGCGGCGCGTTCGAGTACCTGCCGAAGCCGTTCGACGTCGATCACGCGCTGGCGCTCATCCGCCGCGCGACGAACGAGACGGCGAGCGCCGCCGTCCGTCGCCGGCCGCCACCACCGAGACGCCCGAGATCCTCGGGCAGGCGCCCGCGATGCAGGAAGTGTTTCGCGCGATCGGCCGCCTGTCGCAATCGAACACGACGGTGATGATCACGGGCGAGTCGGGCACCGGCAAGGAGCTGGTCGCACGCGCGCTTCACCGGCACAGCCCGCGCGCGCCGATGCCGTTCGTCGCGATCAACACGGCGGCGATCCCGAAGGACCTGCTCGAGTCCGAGCTCTTCGGCCACGAGCGCGGCTCGTTCACGGGCGCGCAGGCGATGCGCCGCGGCCGCTTCGAGCAGGCCGAAGGCGGCACGCTGTTCCTCGACGAGATCGGCGACATGCCCGCCGACCTGCAGGTGCGGCTGCTGCGCGTGCTGGCCGACGGCGAGTACTACCGCGTGGGCGGTCATGCGCCGCTGCGCGCCAACGTGCGCATCATCGCGGCGACGCACCAGAACCTCGAGGAGCGCGTGCGCCAGGGCCTGTTCCGCGAGGATCTGCTGCATCGCCTCAACGTCGTGCGCCTGCGGCTTGCCGCCGTTGCGCGAGCGGCCGGAAGACATCGGGCCGCTCGCGCGCCACTTCCTGCAGAAGAGCGGACGCGACCTCGCGGTGGAGCCGAAGACGCTGTCGGAGGACGCGCAGAAGGCGCTGATGCTGTTCGCGTTCCCCGGCAACGTGCGCCAGCTCGAGAACGTCTGTCACTGGCTCACGGTGATGGCGCCCGGGACAGCGCATCGAGGTGGCGGACCTGCCGCCGGAAGTGCGCGAGATCGCCGGTCGCCAGCCGCCGATGCTCGCCGAGTCCGATTGGCGCAACGCGCTCGACCGCGAGCTTTCGCAGGCGCTGGCGCGCGGCGAGCGCAACGTCGGCGACCGGCTGGAGCACGAGTTCGAGAAGACGCTCATCCGGCGCGCGCTCGCGCACACCGGCGGTCATCGCATGGAAGCGGCCGCGTGGCTCGGCTGGGGACGCAACACGCTCACGCGCAAGATCCAGGAGCTCGGGACTCGAGCCGGAGCTGCGAAAGGGCGCTGCGCGGCTAGCGCGCGTACTTCATCGGCAAGCGCACCGGGCGCATGCAGCGAGCGCTCGACGAGCTCCTCGATCACGACGTCGGGCTTCTCGCGCTCGATGAGCTCGCGGTCGAGCTTGCGCGAGCTCACGTACACCACGCGGCTGAAGTTCTCCGACAGCAGCGGAATGAGCGGAATCGCCATCGAGTCGCGCAGCACCACGGCGCGCGGCAAGCCCGGCTTGTCGCAGACGTAGAACTCGAAGCCCGGGAACTCGCTCCTTGTCGATGCGACGCGCGCATCGGCTCGTCGTGTCGCCGAGCACCTTGCCGAGCGGCGCCACGTCGTCCTCGCGCATGCGCGAGGGCATGCCGAGCATCTGCAGGAGGTCGCCGCTGTAGAAGTCGACGCCGGGCACGTACGCGGGCCGCGTCGACCGGCGCGATCGTGCGGCAGCTTGTCCGGCGAGCGCCTTCTGCGCGACCACGCGCATGAGCTCGTCGTAGCCGACGATCGCGCCGTTGAAGTTCCAGTGCGAGTCGGTCTTGTAATACACGCGCTCGCGCGCCTTGGCGGCGAGCAGCGGCGCGCGCAGATCGACGAACGCGACGCGGCCGTCGCGCGCGAGCGCATCGCGCACGCGGTCATAGGGCGATGGGCCTCGGGCGAGCGCGCGACCCAATGCGGGCAGGTGCTCGGGATAGATCGTGAACTTCTCCGGCACGACCGCGACGACGTAGGCGATGCCCGTGCGAGCGAGCCATTCGCTGCGCCGCACGAGCTCCTTCACCGTGCCGTCGACTTCGCGCGTGCGGAAACGTCCATCGTGCCGCGGTAGTGACGGTCGAGCGAATGGCCGTCCTCGCCGAGCCAGTAGTACCAGCCGTCGTGGCCGACCATCACGGTGGCGAGGCTCGACACGCCGAACACGCGAAGCAGGCCGCCGTGATGAAGGCGCACGAGCGTGTCGCGGCCGCCGAAGCGGTCGGAGAACGCGCGGTCGAACGCAGGCGGAAATTCGCGCGACAGCGCCGGCTTGGGCCACGGCGCCATCGGCCGATTCTCGAAGCGCGTCACGTGCGCGATCCCACGTGAAGACGAGCGCGAGCCCCGGGCCACGCGATGCGCGATGGCGAACAGAGCCAGCGAGCCGGTCGCGCCACGGATGGTCGGCGGGCGCGGGTGCGGCACCGCGGAGCGTGGCGCGAGCTGGCTCATCAGAATCGGAAGTAGATGAACGGATTGTAGGTGCCCGCCGCGAGGAATGCGCTCGCGAGCACGAACACGACGACGAGCCAGGCGACGTCGAGCCGCAGCGCGAGCGACCGCGCGCGCTCGGGCGCTGTGCGATCGCGCCATTGCCCGATCGCGTCGCGCGAGCGGCGTCGAGAACACGATGCCGACGACGAGCGTGAACGCGACGAACGGGTCGAGGAACTCGGCCAGCGGATGCCGCGGCGGGTCGCCCTGCGCGTGGCCGACGAAGCGCCGCGTAGTAAGCCGACCGCCTGCGCGAGCGTGTCGCAGCGGAACAGCACCCAGCCGCCCATCACCGCGAGCAGCGCGTAGACGTGCGCGAGCGGACCCAGCCTGCGCAGCACGCGGTCGAGGCCCGCGCGCTCGATCACGAGGAACGTGCCGTGCCAGGCGCCCCACAGCACGAACGGCCAGCTCGCGCCGTGCCACAGCCCGCACAGCAGGAAGACGATGACGAGGTTGGCGTACGCGCGACGCTCGCCGCGCTGGTTGCCGCCGAGCGGGATGTAGAGGTAGTCGCGGAACCAGTTCGACAGCGAGATGTGCCAGCGCCGCCAGAACTCGCGGATGCTGCGCGCGATGTACGGGTAGTTGAAGTTCTCGAGGATGCGGAAGCCGAACATGCGCATGAGGCCGATCGCCATGTCCGAGTAGCCGGAGAAGTCGAAGTAGATCTGCAGCGTGTAGCAGACGAGGCCGAGCCACGCGAGCGGCGTCGTGAGCTCGCGTCGCAGGCAGCGCGAAGATGCGGTCGGCGACGGCGCCGAGCGTGTTGGCGATCAGCACCTTCTTGCCGAGACCCGAGCACGAATCGGCGCACGCCGTAGGCGAAGTCGGCGATGCGCTCGCTCGCGCTGCGGCAGCTGCGATGGCGATGTCGCGCCAGCGGATGATCGGTCCGGCGATGAGCTGCGGGAACAGCAGGATGTAGAGCGCGAAGCGCGGCAGGTTGCGCTCGGCGCGCGCGTTGCCCTTGTAGACGTCGACCACGTAGGAGATCGCGTGGAACGTGAAGAACGAGATGCCGAGCGGAAGCGGGATCGCCGCGAGCGCGAGCGGCGTGATCGCGAGGATCGGCGCAAGCGCATTGACGTTGCCGACCGCGAAGTTCGCGTACTTGAAGACGGCGAGCGCGCGCGAGGTTGCCGACGATGCCGAGCGCGAGCCAGCGCTTGCGGCGCGCGCGGCGGTCCGCGGCGCGCGCCCGATCGCCGCGCCGACCGCGTAGTTGAACGCGACCGACCCCAGCACGAGCGCGAGGTAGGGCGCCTCGCCCCACGCGTAGAACGACGAGGCTCGCCACCAGCAGCACGCCGTTGCGCCAGCCGCGCGGGACCGCGAAGTACGCCGCGAGCGTGAGCGGCAGAAACAGGAACAGGAAGATCGGCGACGCAAAGACCATGCGCTCGCGGAGTCTAGCAGCCGCCCCGCCGGCGAGTGCCGCGACTAGTGCATCAGGCGTCGCGCAACTCGACGAGCACCGGCGCGTGATCGGAAGGCTTCTCGCCCTTGCGCGCGGCGCGGTCGATGCGGCTCGCCACGCACCGCGCGCGCGAGCGGCGGCGACAAGCAGGATGTGATCGATGCGCAGGCCGTGATTCTTCGGGAAACGCGAGCATGCGGTAGTCCCACCACGAGAACGTGTTCTCGCGGCTGGTCGAACAGGCGGAAGCTGTCCGTCAGGCCGGCGGCGAGCAGCGCGCGGAAGGCGGCGCGTTCCGGCTCGCGAGCACAGGACCTGGCCCGCCCACAGCGCCGGGTCGTGCACGTCGCGGTCTTCCGGCGCGACGTTGAAGTCGCCGCCGACCGCAAGCGCGGGATGGCGCGCGAGCTCGTCGCGCAGCATGCGCGGCGAGCGCCGCGTACCAGCGCGAGCTTGTAGCGGTACTTGTCGGAGCCGACGGCTCTGGCCGTTGGGAACATAGACGCCGATCGATGCGGATGCCGGCGACGGTCGCGGCGATGACGCGCTTCTGCTCGTCGTCGAAGCCGGGAATGCCGATCGCGACGTCGCGACGCTGCGAGACCCTCGCGCACGAGGATGCGCCACGCCGTTGTACGTCTTCTGTCCCGGCGAAGTGCGCGACGTAGCCCGCGCGCTGCGATCTCGAGCACGGGAAACTTGGCGTCCTCGAGCTTGGTTTCCTGCAGGCAGACGACGTCGGGGCGAGTCGCCGCGAGCCACGCGAGCAGGCGCGGCAGGCGCATGTTCAGCGAGTTGACGTTCCAGGCGGCGATCAGCATCGGGACAAGGTCGCGCAGCGAATTGGCCGCGCGGACGTGGCGCGACGGCTCGCGGCGCCAACGACCGCGCCAGCGGAAGTCCGTGCAGCTTCTTCGGGTAATCGCCGCCGCGTGGCGGCGGCGTGACCGGCCGCGCGCCTTCGACGCGGCGGCGGCGGCGGAGGCACGTCGCGGTCGCGGCCGCCGCCCACCGCGCTGCGGCGCTGCGGAGGCGTCTTCGGATAGCCCGCCTCGTCGAGCGCCGCCTGCCAGCGGGCTTCGCTGTAGCCCTTCACGATGATCTTGTCGCCGAGCGCCAGCACCGGAGCGCGGTCCTCGCCGGTCAGCGACTTCATGCGCATCAGGCCCTGCTCGTCGCGCTGCACGTCGACGATGGTGAACGGCACGCCGCGCTTGTTGAGCAGCGCTTCGGCGTTCTGGCACACCTCGCCGCATTCGAACGTGAAGAGCGTCGCCGGGAAGCGATCCGCCGCCATCTGCGCGGCGACGCTGGGCTCGCTCGACTTCGATGAAGTTGGCGCCCAGGCGCTTGGTCTGGACGTCCTTCACGTCGGCCGGCGGCGCACGGTCCGAATAGACGACGCGGCCGGCCGGGTCGACGTAGCGATAGACCTGCGGCGCCTGCGCCGCGACGCTGACCGCCGCGAGGACGCCGGCAACTCCCAGGACAATACGGACCGGCTCGCAAGACACATGTGTGCCTCCGTCTAGGCGCGTGCGATCATCCCATTATGCCGCAGGAGCGCGTCGAGTTGGGGCGGCCGCCCGCGGAAGGCGACGAACGACTCGATCGCGGGCCGGCTGCCGCCGCGCGCGAGGACCTCGTCGCGGAAGCGCGCGCCGACCGTCGGGCGACAGCACGCCTCGCTCCTCGAACAGGCTGAACGCGTCCGCCGACAGCACCTCGGCCCACTTGTAGCTGTAGTAGCCGGCGGCGTAGCCGCCCGCGAAGACGTGCGAGAACGATTCGATGAAGCGGTCGTACGGCGCGCGCGGAACGACGGCGACCTCGCGCCGCACCTCGTCCAGGATGTCCTGCGGCGTTGGCCATCGCCGGCCCGGCGATTCGTATTCGATGTGCACGCGCATGTCGAACAGGCCCATCTCGAGCTGGCGCACCGTCGCCAGGCCGCTCTGGAAGTTGCTGGCGGCCAGCATGCGGTCGAAGAGGTCGCGCGGCAGCGCCGCGCCCGTGTCGACGTGCTGCGTCATGTGCGCAGCACGTCCCACTCCCAGCAGAAGTTCTCCATGAACTGCGACGGCAGCTCGACGGCGTCCCATTCGACACCCTGGATGCCGGAGATGCCGGCGACCTCGACGCGGGTCAGGAGCTGGTGCAGGCCATGGCCGAACTCGTGGAAGATCGTGATGACTTCGTCGTGCGTGAACGTCGCGGGCTTGCCGCCCACCGGCGCGGACAGGTTGCAGGTGAGATAGGCGACCGGATGCTGCAGCGACGCCGCTGCACGCGGCGGCGGTTGATCGCGTCGTCCATCCACGCGCCGCCCTGCTTGCCCTCGCGCGCGTAGAGGTCGAAGTAGAACTCGCCGACGAGCGCGCCGCTGCGGTCGTGGATGGCGAAGAAGCGCACCGTCGGGATGCCACACCGGCGCGTGCGCCGCGCGGATGCGGACGCCGTAGATCGTCTCGACGACGCGGAAGAGGCCGGCGAGCACCTGGTCTTCGGGGAAGTACTGACGCACTTCCTGCTCGTTGTACGCGTAGCGCGATGCCTTCAGCTTCTCGGACGCGAACGCGATGTCCCACGGCTCGAGCGTCGGCGAGGCCGAGCGTCGTCGCGCGGCGAAATCGCGCAAGCTCGTCGAAATCGCGCTCGGCGAACGGCTTCGCGCGGCGCGCGAGATCGCGCAGGAAGGCGATGACTTCGTCCGGATGCTGCGCCATCTTCGGCACGAGCGACACTTCGGCGTAGTTGCGATAGCCGAGCAGCTGCGCGGCTTCGTGGCGCAGCGCGAGGATGCGCACGATGAGCGGACCGTTGTCCCACTCCGGGTTGCTCCCGAGGTCGGAGGCGCGCGTCGAGTACGCCTCGTGCATGCAGGCGGCGCAGATCGCGGTCGTCCGCGTACTGCATGCACCGGCAGGTAGCACGGCATGCGCAGCGTGAGCTTCCAGCCGCTCTTGCCCTCGGCCTGCGCGGCCGCGCGCGCGTCGGCCACGACATCGGCGGGAACGCCCGGCAAGCTCCGCTTCGTCGTCGCCGTAATGACGCCCACGCATTGGTCGCGTCGAGCAGGTTCTCCTCGAAGCGCGTGGAGAGCTCGCCCAGCTCCTCCTGCATCGACTTGCAGCCGCTCCTTGCCGCGCGTCGTCGAGCTCCGCGCCGCCCAGCTTGAAGTCGCGCATCTCGTTGTCGATCAGCTTGCGCTGCGCGGCGTCGAGCGCTGCGAACGCCGGGCTGCTCGCGCAGCGCGCGATACTCGCGCGTACAGGCGCAGGTCCTGCGCCAGGTCGGTGAAGAACGCGATGACCTTGGGCAGGTTCGCGTTGTACGCGTCGCGCAGCTCCGGCGTGTTCACGACGGCGTTGAGATGACGCACGGCGCCCCACGCGCGGTCGAGGCGGTCGAGCACATCGGCGAGCGGCTCGACCACGCTCTCCCACGACGGCGGCGTCGCGTCGGTGGCGACGCGCCTCGATGGTGGCGCGGGCTTCGGCGAGCAGCGAATCGACGGCCGGCGTGACGTGCGCGGGGCGAATCGACGTCGAAGCGCGGAAGGCCGGAAAAGTCGAGCAGCGGATTGTTGTCGTTCATGGCAGTGCGTTCCTGGGTCGAGTTCGTGCGTCACGCCTTGTGGGCGGAGGCCAGCAGGACTGCGTCGAGCGTTGCGAGCTCGGCGGGAGTGCCCACGTTGGCCCAGGGGCCTTCGTAGAGCTCGCCGGACACGAGGCCGCGGGAGATCCAGTCGTGCAGGAGCGGAAGAAGTTTGAGCTTCGTCGCCGCGCGGAAGTTCGCGGAACAGCGCGGTGTCGTAGACGCCGATGTTGCCGAAGGTGAGCCGCGACGGTCCATCCCAATGGATGCGGCTTCCTTCGAGTGCGAAGTCGCCTTCGGGATGATAGGCCGGGTTGGGCACCATCACGAGATGCACGCGAGGCGAGGCGTCGTCGAGCGCCATCGTGTCGGCGCGCGCACGCAGCGTCGCGTAGTCGAAGTCGGTCCAGACGTCGCCGGAGACGATCGACGAGCGGCCCTTCGGGACAACAGCGGCATGGCGGTGGCGATGCCGCCCGCCGGTCTCGAGCGGCTCCGGCTCGCGCGACCAGTGGATGCGCACGCCGTAGCGCGATGCCGTCGCCGAGCGCGTGCATCGAGCGCGTCGGCGAGGTGCGCCGCGTTGATCACGAGCTCCCGGAATCCCGCGCGTGCGAGCGCCTCGATCTGCCACACGATGAGCGGCTTGCCGCCTGCGACGAGCAGCGGCTTCGGCGTCGTGTCGGTCAGCGGCCGCATGCGCTCGCCGCGACCGGCCGCAAGGATCATCGCGGTCGGCATCGCAGACATGCGCTAGAACGTGTAGCCCGACTCGCGCGGCTCGCGGCCTTCGAGCGCGTCGAGCAGTACGAGCATCGGCGCGAGCTCGCGGTATCGCCCGCACGCGGCGCGCAGGTACGCGCATCACCAGCGGCATGTCGTCGACGTAGCCCGCCTTGCCGTCGCGATGGCAGAGGCGCGCGAAGATGCCGAGCACCTTGATCTGGCGCTGCACGCCCATCCATTCGAAGTCGCGCCAGAAGATCCCGAAGTCCGGATCGACCGCGATGCCCGCCGCACGGGCGCGCTCCCAGTAGCGGACCGCCCAGTCGATCTGGCGCTCCTCGTCCCAGTCGATGTACGCGTCGCGCAAGCAGCGAGACGAGGTCGTAGGTGACGGGCCCGTACACCGCGTCCTGGAAGTCGAGCACGCCCGGATTCGGCTCGCACACCATGAGGTTGCGCGAGTGGTAGTCGCGATGCACGAACACGCGCGGCTGTGCCAAGTTGTTCGCGAGCACGCGCGCGAACACGCCGTCGAGCGCGGCCCGCTGCGTGTCGTCGAGCACGCGACCCACGTGCCGCGCGACGTACCAGTCGGGGAAGAGCTCGAGCTCGCGGCGCAGGAGCGGCTCGTCGTACGCGGCAGCACGCCTTCGCGCGAAGCACGCTGGAAGCGGATCAGCGCATCGATCGCGTCGAGATAGAGCGCGTCGGCAGTGCTCGCGCCGAGGCGTGCGAGATACGTGACGGAGCCCAGGTCTTCGAGCAGGAGAAAGCCCCGGTCGAGGTCCCGTGCGTGCACCTCGGGGGCGTGAACGCCCGCGTCGTGCAGCAGTCGCGCGACGTGCACGAACGGCCGGCAGTTCTCCATCGGCGGCGGCGCGTCCATGGCGACGAGGGTGCGGTCGTCGAACGCGACGCGGAAATAGCGGCGAAAGCTCGCGTCTTCGGAAGCCGGCGAGAGCGTGAATCGGTCGGTGCGGAGCTCGCCGCGGAGCCACTCGGCGAGCGCGGTCAGGCGGGGGTCGCCGGAGGGCGTGTCCATCATGCGGGCGGCGCGCTCTCGCGCTTGCACTAGAATGCGCCATTTTAGCAAAGCATCGCGTTTCCCTTCCCGTGAAGTCTCGCCACCTCCGCCTTCGGCCGCTCGCCATGCCGATCGTGGCCACCGCCGTGGCCGCGTCGGCGACCGTGTGCGCGCAGGACGTCTCGCTGCGCATGTCGCGCGAAATCGAGTCGCCGTACCGGCGCAGCGTGGCGACGCCCGGCGCGGCGGTCGACTCTTCTGCGCCGCGATTCGGCGATGCGTTCGACGCGTCGCTGCCGCCGCTCGCGCCGCCGGCATCGTCGGCGCTGCGGCCGCCGGCCGCCCCGGAGGAGCGCGGCGCCGTCTACCTGCGCGCGGATCGCCTCGAAGGGCACGGCGACAAGCGCATCGACGCCTCGGGCAAGGTGGAGCTGCGCACGCGCCGCGAGACGGTGCTCGCCGACTTCCTGCACCTACGACATCGACAAGGACGAGATCTACGCCAAGGGCGAGGTGACGTTTCGCAAGGGGCTCGACTGGATCAGCGGCCCCGAGGTCAAGTTCCAGCGCGAGCGGGAGATCGGCTACTTCGACGAGCCGCGCTTCTTCATCTCCGAGAACGCAGTCGCACGGCGAGGCGAAGGAAATCCGCTTCGCGGGTCCCAACCTCTACGAGGCGAGCAAGGCGCAATACACGAGCTGTGTCGCGCCCAACAACGACTGGTATCTGCGCGCGACGAGATCGAGGTCGACAAGCTGCGCAAGATCGGGACGGCGCACGACGCGAGCGTGTACTTCCTCGGCGTGCCCGGTCATGTACACGCCGTGGCTCGAGTTCCCGCTGTCGAACGAGCGCAAGTCCGGCTTCCTCACGCCGACGATCGGCTCCACGCAGATCCGCGGCTTCGAGTTGCCACGCCCTATTACTTCAATCTCGCGCCCAACTACGACGCGACGCTGACGCCGCGGCTCATGACGCGCCGCGGCCTGCAGATCGCCGGCGAAGGCCGTTACCTGTTCGAGCAGTTCGCCGGCCAGTTCATCGGCGAGATCGTGCCGGACGACCGCGTCACCGACACCACGCGCTGGGCCGTGTCGTGGAAGCACAACCAGCAGTTCGCGTCGTGGCTTGCGGGCTACGTCAACTACAACCGCGTGTCCGACAACACGTATCTCGCCGACTTCGCCGACCGCATCGCGGTCACGTCGCAGAAGACGCTGCCGCAGGAGGCGGGACTCAGCGCGGCGTACGGGCCGTTCAACGTGCTGGCGCGCGTGCAGGCGTTCCAGACGCTGCAGGATCCGAATCCGGCGGCGTACGTCACGCCGCCGTACAACATGCTGCCGCAGGTCAAGGCGGTGATGAACGAGTACGACTGGCTCGGACTCACATGGAGCGGCATCGCGGAGTACGTGCGCTTCTCGCAGTCGGCGCTCGTGCCGACCGGCGACCGCGCGACGATCTTTCCGTCGATGCGCTGGATCGCGCAACGGCAGCGCGTGGTTCGTCAACGCGCGCGCGGCAATCGCCGCGTGGCAATACGATCTCAACCAGCCGACGCGCCGGCGTTCCGGACGGGCGCGCGGGCGTCGCGGTGCCGATGGCGAGCATCGACGGCGGGCTCGTGTTCGAGCGCGACTGGTCGATCTTCGGCCGCGACTTCGTGCAGACGCTCGAGCCGCGCGCGATGTACACGTACATTCCGTTCCGCAACCAGAACCAGCTGCCGGTGTTCGACACGGTGCAGGACGACTTCAACTTCACGCAGCTCTTCAGCGAGAACCGCTTCATCGGCGGCGACCGCGTGGGCGACACGAACCAGCTCGCCGTCGCGGTGACGTCGCGGCTGCTCGATCCGGTGACGGGCGCGGAGCGGTTCCGCCTGGCAGTGGGACAGCGCTTCTACTTCGAGGACCAGCAGGTGTACCTGCCCGGCACCGCGCCGCAGAAGGCCGGGTCGTCGGACTTTCTCGTGGGCGCGGAGGGGCGCCTGCTCGACGCGTGGTCGCTCATCGGCCTCGTGCAATACGACTTCGGCACGTCGCAGCTCAACCGCTTCAACGTCGGCACGCGTTACAACCCGGCACCGGGCAAGGTGGTGAGCCTCATCTACCGGTATTCGCGGGAACTCGTGGATCAGGTGGGCGGTCAATCGCAGCTCAAGCAGACGTACCTCTCGGGCCAGTGGCCGCTGTCCGACAACTGGACCGTGATGGGCGCGTGGAACTACAGCTTCCCCGACCGCAAGACGCTGGAGGCGGTGGCGGGCCTGGAGTACAATGGCGGGTGCTGGGTGCTGCGCGTTGTCGGACAGCAGTTGACCACCACGACCGAGACGCGAACGAATTCCATCTTCGTGCAGCTCGAGCTGAACGGATTGGCGCGCGTCGGAACGAGTCCCCTCGACCTGCTGCGGCGAACCGTCCCCGGGTACCTGCGAACCAACGATCCGGCGGTCACGCAGCGCGACCGCAGCTACGATCCCTTGCCTGAATTCTGACGGAGTCGATGATGTCGATGGCCCTGCGCCGTCTCGTGCTGTTCGTAGCGTCCGCGCTCGCATGCGCGGCGTTGCCCGCTTTCGCACAGCCGTCGGGCCCGAGCATCGAGGTGCCGGGCGCCAACGCGCCGCGCGGGCCGCGTCCGCTCGGCCCGGTTCCCGGCGCCGCGCCTGCGCCGGCCGCGCGATCGTCGAACCAGACGGTGCCGCTCGATCGCGTGATCGCCGTCGTGAACGACGAAGCGCTCACGCAATACGAGCTCGACGAGCAGAAGCGCATCGTGCTGCAGCAGATGCGCTCCAACAACGTTCGTCCCCCGCCGGCCGACGTGTTCGACTCGCAGCTCCTCGAGCGCTTGATCATCGACCGGGCGCTCCTGCAGTTCGCGAAGGAGAACGGCGTGCGCGTCGACGACCAGACGGTCGAGCGCACCATCCTGCGCATCGCGCAGGAGAACAAGATCACGCCGGACGAGCTCCGCCGCGCGCTCGACCGCGAGAAGGTGTCGTACGCGAAGTATCGCGAGGACATCCGCCGCGAGGTCACGATCCAGCGGCTGCGCGAGCGCGAGGTCGACAGCAAGGTGCAGGTGTCCGAAGCCGAGGTCGACAACTACCTCGCGACGGTCGCGGCGCAGGCCGGCGGCGAGAACGAATACGCGCTGGCGCACATCATGGTCGGCGTGCCCGACCAGGCGACGCCGGACCAGATCGAGCAGCGGCGCCGCCGCGCGGAAGAAGCGCTGTCGGCGATCAAGGGCGGCAAGGACTTCAAGGAGGTCGCCGCGCAGTATTCCGATGCGCAGGACGCGATCTCGGGCGGCGATCTCGGCTGGCGCACGCCGGCGCGCCTTCCGCTCGTGTTCGTGAGCGCGCTGAAGGACATGAAGAAGGGCGACGTGTCGCCCGTGCTGCGCAGCCCCGGCGGCTTTCACATCGTCAAGCTGAACGACACGCGCGGACGCAACGCGCCCACGGTCGTCGAGCAGACGCACGTGCGCCACATCCTCGTGCGGGTGAACGAGACCACGTCGGAAACGGAAGGCAAGGCGAAGATCGACCGCGTGCGCGACCGCATCGACACCGGCGCCAAGTTCGCGGACCAGGCGCGCCTCAACTCCGAGGACGCGTCGTCGTCGAAGGGCGGCGACCTCGGATGGGTGAGCCCGGGCGACACGGTGCCCGAGTTCGAGCAGGCGATGAACAAGCTCAAGATCGGCGAGGTCTCGGCTCCGGTGCGCTCGCCGTTCGGATGGCACCTCATCGTGGTCGACGAGCGGCGCACGCAGGACGTGTCCGACGCGCGCAAGCGCGACAGCGCGCGCGCAGCGATACGCGCGCGCAAGGCGGACGAGCAGTTCTCCGAGTTCATGCGCCAGGTGCGCGACAAGGCCTACGTCGAGTACAAGACCGACGAGAAGTGACGGCCTACAGGATCGCGATGCGCGTCAGCACCTTCGCCGTGTTCGTCGCGAACGTGATCTCGACGCGCACCTGATCGATCGCGAGCGCGCGATTGTCCGACACTCGCTTCACCGCGATGCCCGCGTCGGTCGCGCGAAGCGCAGCACCCGATGCGTCCGCGAGCGTCTGCCATCCGCCGTCCGGGCTTCGCGCGCCCCTGGATGCGGATCCGGCGCACGCCCGGGTGCGCGTCGAACCCCAGCACGAACTCCCCTGCACGCTGCACCTGCGCCGGCAATCCCTTGGGCGAGACGAGTGCGATGCGGTCGTTGGCATCCGGACCGATCGTGAGGAAGCCGCGACCGAGTGCGAACGTTCCCACGTCGGCCGTCCACCCGTCGCCGTCGGCGTGCGACGGCGTGCCGAACGTGTAGAGCACCGCACCGAGCGGCAGTCCCGCGCGCGCGAGCATGAAGTCCTTCGCCGCCGACTCGAGCGGCGTGTTGCGCCATGCCGTGAACGTCGAGTAGCCCGGCTGGCCGACGAGAAGGCCGTTGCTCCCGTTCCACGCCATCGGCGAGACGTAGCGCGCGCCGAAATTCCACATGTCGCGCAATCCGCGGTACGCGGCCGGATATCCGGGCGGCACTGCCGGGTTGCGCAAGTCCGACGTGTTGTATTCGACGATCCCCCACCGCGGATCGACGGCGGCAAGCGTGGCGAAGAGCGACTTGCCGTTGTCCATCCGCACGTCGTTGACCGCCGCCTCTCCGTACAGGATCACGCCGAGGTGGCCGAGCGCGGGCTTCGCGCCTGCGATGGACATGCCGCCGGTGTCGTAGTTGCGCGGCGCGCTCGCAAGGTCGATCGCGAACGGCATGGCATCGCCAAGCGGCGCCATCAGTCCCTGCGACGACCAGATGCGCTCGCGCGGGATGCCCGCTTCGACCAGCCACTGCGCGAGCTCGTCGTAGTGCAGGTGCACGAGGTGGCGGCGGAACACTTCCCACTCGCGCACCCAGGCGTCCTTCCAGAACGGCTGCGGTCCGTCGCGCGTGAACGTGCGCGGCGGGTCGACTTCCTGCCACGACTTCCAGTTGCGCTTCGCGATCGCATTCACTTCCGCGAGCGTGAGCGGCTTCGTGCGCCGATACGCGCGCAGGTCGGGGACGCCGCTTCCGCCGCGGCCCGCGTACGGTCCGGTGCCGGCGAGCCATTCGCGGAACTGGCGAAGCGTTCCGGGGTTGTAGTCGTACCACTGCTTTTCCGCGAAGAACGGATTGAGGTACAGGTCGGGATCGAGGTTGATGCCCACGAACAGGTCCGGATAGCTCGCGCGCGAACACGGCCAACGCGGCGCCTGCCTGCTGCAGGTTGCGCTTCTTGTAGTGACGCACGTCGGTCGCGTACACGTTGAAGGTCAGCGAGCGCGCGAGCTCGGGCGCTTCCTGCGATCCCGGCAAGTCCTTGAGGAAGTTGTCGGGCATCACCTCGTTCTTCTCGTTCCACTGGCAGTTGCGCACGTCCTGCTCGAGCTTGTCGTTGATGTCCCATTGCGGGACGTCGCAATACGCATCGGCCCAGATGCCGCCGTTGAGCGTGACGAGCACCGGCAGCCTGGTCGCCTTCGCGTGCGCGATCACTGCGTTGAGCGAGTCGTCGCCGATGCGTCGCTCGCCGCACTTGCGCGTCGGATCCCAGTCGGGATCGAACGCGTAGTCGGCCGCCGCGCCCTTGGTCATGCGCAGGTAGAGGATGGGCACGCGGAAGCCTGCACGGATCGAGCTCGACAGGTAGGGCGCGTACACCGTGTCGAGCTCCGACGCGCCGCCGAGATCGAGGCCGGACAACGCAGGGAGCAGGAAGAACGGTGTCGCGTCCGCGCGTGCGAAGGCGCTCCAGCGCGTTGCGACGCCGGGGTCCGTGAAGTAACGCGTGCCGAGCACGCGCTCGCGCCCGTCGTTCGCGATCGCGACGATCGTCAGCGCGCGCCGATCGGCCCCGGCAGGCGCGGGCAGCGAGACGACGTCGCCCTGCCACTCGAAGCCGCTGTTCGCGTTGTTGGCGACGCCGGGACGCGCCTTGGCCACGTCGGGCCGCGCGATGCCTGTGCGTGCGGGGTAGGCGTGACCCGCGATGCGGATCTCCACGGCGCGCACACCCGCGGGATCGAGCGCCCATCCGCTGACGGCGATGCGCGCCCCCGTCATCATCTCCGCGGCAGGCGCATCGATCGATCCGTCGGGACCCGCGGCCTCGGCGAGCTTCGGCGTCGGCGGCGAGGCGGGCGTGACGCCGGCGCGCTCGCGCTCGTGGCCCGACGAGGGCATAGATCTCGATGCCCGCGAGGACCGCGACGACCGACAGGAACGCCGTGAACCAGCGCATCGAGCTGCCGGCGTTGCCGCGCTTGGCCATGCGTTGCATGGCGCGCATTGTAGCCATGCACGACCCCACGTTCGCGGCAACGACAAATTCGCCGCTCTCTGCCCCAGGGGGCGCAACCGCGCTCGGGGCGGCCCTTCGGCGGCCGCGACGTGGCCTTCGGCGCGCGGCTACGCTACGATCGCGCCATGAACGTTCACGTCACCGACCCCGCGATCCTGTGCCGAGCAGGTGGCCTACTACCGCAAGCGCGCCGGCGAGTACGACGAGTGGTGGTTTCGCACCGGCCGCTACGACCACGGCGAGGAGCTCAACGCCGCGTGGAACGCGGACGTGCGCGAGGTCGAGTCGGCGCTGACGGCTACGCTCGATGCGCGCAAGCCGGCGCGTGCGCTCGAGCTCGCCTGCGGCACGGGACTCTTCACGCGCTGGCTCGCCCCGCGCGTGCAGACGTCTCGTCGCACTCGACGCCTCGCCCGAGGTGCAGGCGATCAATCGCGAGCGCGTCGGAGCGGACAACGTGCGCTACGAGATCGCCGACCTGTTCGCATGGCAGCCCTCCGAGCGCTACGACTTCGTGTTCATGAGCTTCTGGCTGTCGCACGTGCCGGACGATCGCTTCGACGGATTCTGGCAGAAGGTGCGCGCGTCGCTTGCGCCCGGCGGCGCTGCGTATGTCATCGATTCGGGCTGGGACATGACGTCGACGGCGAGGAATCACGCGCGGCCCGACACGCGAGCACGGCATCGCCGAGCGCAAGCTCAACGACGGCAGCGAATATCGCATCGTGAAGGTGTTCTACGAGCCGCAGGCGCTTGCCGCGCGGCTTGCGCGCGCTCGGTTTCGTCGTCGCACGTCGTCCACACGCCGCGCTACTTCATCCACGGCGCCGTGGAGCCCGCGGCGTGAACGGCGACGTCGAGCGCGACATCGCACCCGGCGGCACGCTGCGCGTCGCCATCAACTATCGGCAATCCGGTCCTCGCGCAGAAGGATCCCGCGTCCGGCGAGCCTCGCGGCGTATCCGCGGACATCGCACGCGAGCTCGCGCAAAGGCTCGCTTTGCCCCATGCCTTCGTGACCTTCGACGCCGCAGGCAAGGTGTTCGAGGCACTGTCGCAGGGCGCGTGGGATGTCGCGTTCCTGGCGATCGACCCCAAGCGCGCCGCGGAGATCGATTTCACGCCGCCGTACGTGATCATCGAGGGCTCGTACATGGTGCCGGCCGATTCGAGCCTGCGCGTCATCGACGACGTCGACCGCGCGGGCGTGCGCATCGCCGTCGGCAGCGGCAGCGCGTACGACCTCTATCTCACGCGCACCATCAAGCATGCGCAGATCGTGCGCGCGCCGACCGGCAACGAGGCGATCGCGATGTTCGAGCGCGACGGGCTCGAGGTTGCGGCGGGCGTGAAGTCGCCGTTGCTGCGGTTCGCGGCGTCGCGTCCCGACCTTCGCGTGATGGACGGCCGCTTCATGGTGATCGAGCAAGCGATGGGCGTGCCGAAGGGGCGCGCGGTTGCGGTGGCTTACCTGCGAACGATGATCGAGGAGCTGAAGGCGTCGGGCTTCATTGCCGCCGCGCTGGCGCGCAGCGGTCAGGGCGACGCACGGGTCGCCCCTCCGGCCGCCTAATCGCGCCGCTCCTTGGAATAGCCGGGCCCGGAGGCGGTAGCGAGTCGCTGCACGTCCGTCGCTCGTCGACGCGGCCTTCGGCCCTTACTCGCTGCGCTCGCTCGCCTCGCTCAGTCCAGTCCGTACACGTACGGCGGCTGCGTGACGCGGCCCTCGTCCATGCGGCGGCCGTCCTGCAGATCCTGCGGCCTCTTGTCCCACCAGATGTCGCGGCCTTCCCGCTGCTTCTCGGGCAGGTCGGGCTTCTCTTCCATCAGCTTCTTGATGAACTGCGTGTGCTCGGACACGTAGTTGCGGGCGGGAAGCATGGGCATGGCGAAACCTCTCTGGTCGTCATTTTAACTTGGCGGCCGTCCGCTCACCATCGGGAATTCGAACAGCCGGCAATCGATCGCGCCGTTCATGAGCGGCGTGCGACGCGCCACCTTGAGGTGGATGAGCTTGGGCAGGCGCAGGTCGCCGGTGAAGAAAAACGCGGTCCATCCCGCGAAGCGCTGCTTCAGCGCATCGCCGATCGGCGGATACAGCTTCGCCACCGCCTCCTGGTCCGACAGGCGCACGCCGTAAGGAGGATTCGCAACGAGGATGCCGCCCGGCGCGGGCGCGGGGCGTTCGAGAAAGTCCGCCTGCTCGACGTGCACGAAGCCGTCGACCTGCGCAGCGCGCAGGTTCGATTGCGTCTTCCCGACGGCGCCCGGCGCGATGTCGCTCGCGAACACCATCGGCGAGGCGGGAGGCGTCCTCACCCGGTCGCGCGCGACCTGCTTCATGCGCTGCCACGACGGGCCGTCGAACCACGCGAGCCTCTGGAAACCGAACGTGCGCGTGAGGCCGGGCGCACGATCGGCGGCCATCAGCGCTGCTTCCGCGACCATCGTCCCGCTGCCGCACATCGGATCGAGAAACGCGACGCCCGGCTTCCATCCGGTCAGCGCGACGATGCCTGCCGCGAGATTCTCGCGCAGCGGCGCCTCGTCGGCGTCGCGCCGGTAGCCGCGCTTGAACAGCGGCTCGCCCGACGTGTCGAGGTAGATCGTCGCGTCGCGGTCGGTGAGGTAGGCCTGCACGCGGACGTCGGGCGCGCGCTTGTCGATCGAAGGGCGCACGTTGACGTCGGCCCGAAAGCGGTCGCACACCGCATCCTTGACGCGCAACGTCGCGAACTCGAGGCTTTGCAGCGGCGAGCGTGTCGCCGAGACGTCGACACGCAGCGTGCGCGTGGCGGCGAAGTGCTGCTTCCAGTCGATCGCCTTCACGAGGTCGTAGAGCGCACGCTCGTCGCGGTACGGCCCTGCGCCGACACGCCACAGGATGCGGCTTGCGAAGCGCGACTCGAGGTTCGCACGCATGACGAGCGCGAGGTCGCCGGCGAATCCGACGCCGCCGTCGGTGGGCTCGACCTGCTGCGCGCCAAGCGCCGCCAACTCTTCTGCGAGCAGCGCTTCGAGGCCGCGCGGGCAGGGTGCGAAAAGCGCTCCACGTCGTCAGTCCCGAAGGGCCGCCCCGAGGGACTGACTGCGCCCCCTCGGGGGCAGCGAGCGAAGCGAGCGTGGGGGCGCATCAGAACGGCTTCATCACGACGAGGAACACGACCCCGATCAGGATCGGCAGCGCGGGAATCTCGTTGATCCACCGGTAGAACTTGTCGCCGTGCGTGTTGCGGTCGGCCGCGAAGTCCGCGACCAGCTTGCCGAGCCAGACGTGGAACGCGACCAGGATCGCGACCAGCACGAGCTTCGCGTGCAGCCAGCCGCCGCGTGATTCCGTAGCCTAGCCACAGCCACGCTCCGAACACGATCGTCAGGATCGCGCTCGGCGTCATGATGCCGCGGTACAGGCGCCGCTCCATCACCTTGAAGCGCTCGATGCCGACGCTGTCGGTGGCCATCGAGTGATAGACGAAGAGGCGCGGCAGGTAGAAGAGGCCGGCGAACCACGCCACCATGAAGATGATGTGCAGCGACTTGATCGCGAGCATGGGCTACTTCAGCAGGCGGCGGCGCGTCAGCACCAGCGCCGCGTAATACGCGATCGCGGCATAGGCGAGGAGCACCGCCGACGTGCAGCGCCACGTTCTCCGGAACGTGACCGAGCATCAGCGGGCGCGCGAGGTCGATCGCGTGCTTGAGCGGCAGGAACTGCGTGACGGCCGCGAGCGCCGGCGGCATCTGCTCGACCGGGAAGTACACGCCCGACAGCAGGAGCATCGGCGTCAGCACGAGCGTGAAGAAGTACGTGAAGAAGTCGTAGTTCTGCGCCAGCGCGTTCATCACGAGCCCCGCCCCGCCGAACACGAGTCCCACGAGGAGGCCCACGGGCAGCACCCACAGCGCGAGCCACGTGTGACCGTAGCCCAGCGCCATGATCACGATGAGGATGGCCGTGGTGGACATCACCGACTTGGAGGCGGTCCACAGCCACTCGGCCATCACGACGTCGTCGAGCGAGATCGGCGCGTTGATGATGCCGTCCCACGTTCGCTGCACGTGCATGCGCGAGAACGCCGAGTACATGCCTTCGAAGCTGCCGTGAACATCGCGCTCTGGCACACCATGCCGGTGCCGATGAACTCGATGTAGCTCATGCCGGCCACGTTGCCGATCATCGAGCCGATGCCGTAGCCGAGCGCGAGCATGTACAGCAGCGGATCGGCGATGTTGCCGAGCACGCTCGCGATCGCGAGCTTGCGCCACACGAGGAGATTGCGCCGCCACACCGGCAGGAAGCGCGGCGAGAACGACGGGATTGCGAAGAGTTTCGCGGTATGCGCCATCAGTCGCGGAGCTCGCGGCCGGTCAGCTTGATGAAGAGGTCCTCGAGGTTCGCCGGGCGGTGCAGGTAGCGCACGCCCGCGCGGCCCGCGAGGTCGGCCAGCATCGGCTGCGGGTCCTGCGCGTAGCGAACGCCGTCTCGCCCGCGATCTCGAGGCGCTTCGCGAGGCGGCGGCCGTGGATGTCGGCCCACGCCTTCGCCTCGTCGCCGTACACCTCGATCGACTTCCGGCTCGACGTATTGCGCGAGCAGCGCGCGCGGCGTGTCGTTCGCGATCATGATCCCGTGGTCGATGACCGCAAGGCGCGTCGCGAGCCGCTCGGCCTCGTCCATGAAGTGCGTCGTGAGCAGGATCGTCTTGCCCTGCGAGAGGAGCTGGCGCAAGCCGTCCCAGATGAGATGCCGCGCCTGCGGGTCGAGGCCCGTGGTCGGCTCGTCGAGGATCAGGAGCTCCGGATCGTTGACGAGCGCGCGCGCCAGCGTGAGGCGGCGCTTCATGCCGCCCGACAGCGTGCGTATCCCGACGTCGCGCTTGGTCGACAGGCCCGCGAACTCGAGGAGCTGCGGTATGCGCGCTTCGAGGAGATCGCGCGGCAATCCGAAGTAGCCGCCGTAGATCAGGAGGTTCTCGCGGACGGTGAAATCCGGGTCGAGGTTGTCCATCTGCGGCACGACGCCGACGCGGATGCGCGCTTCGCGGCCATTCTTCGGCACCGGCTCGCCGACCATCGTGATGTCGCCGCCATCCGGATCGATGAGGCCGAGGCAGCAGCGCAGCGTCGTCGTCTTGCCCGCGCCGTTCGGGCCGAGGAGGCCGAAGCAATCGCCGCGCTTGATCGTGAACGAGAGACCGCGCACGACCTCGTTGTCGCCGTAGCGCTTGCGCAGGCCGTCGACGTGCAGGACGACGTCGTCCTGCGCGGCGGCCGCGTTCCCCGTCGACTGCGTGCGCGTGTCGTCCGGCATCACGCGCCCCACATGCCGGTGATGACGCGCGAGAGTTGCGGCAGCCGGCCGTGGAAGAAATGCGAGCAGCCGGGAAACACGACGATCGGCAGCTCCTGCGGCCGCGCCCAGTCGAGCACGTCGGCGAGCGCCACGACCTCGTCCTGCTCGCCGTGGATCACGATGGTGTCGGCCGGCACGTTGCCGACCGCGAAGCGCTTGACGGCCGGACCGACCAGCACCATGCGCTGCGGCGTCACGCGTTGCGCCACGCGCGTCTGCACGTACGTGCCGAACGAAAATCCGGCGAGCACGAGCGGCAACGATTCGCCGAACTCGCGGCGCGCATGCGCAAGCGCCGCCATCGCGTCCTCGGTCTCGCCGACACCTTCGTCGAACGTGCCCGCCGACTGACCGACGCCGCGGAAATTGAAGCGCACGCTCGCGTAGCCGAGCGCGAAGAACGTCTTGGCCAGCGTCTGCACGACCTTGTTGTCGAGCGTGCCGCCCTGGATGGGCAGCGGATGCGCGATCAGCGCGATGCCGATCGGCGGTGTCTCGGGAACGTTCGCGACGACCTCGAGCGCGCCTGCCGGCCCGTCGATCAGCGCACGCCGCGTGGTCTTCGGCGTCAAATCACGAGCCGCTCGACGATCTCGCCCTTGAGGATGTGACGGTCGATGATCTCGTCGATGTCTTCACGGTCGACGTACGTGTACCAGACGTTGTCCGGGTACACGACGAGGCACGGTCCTTCCTCGCAGCGGTCGAGGCATCCCGCCTTGTTGACGCGCACGCTGCCCTTGCCGTTGAGGCCGAGCGTCTTGATGCGTCCCTTGGCGTACGCCTGCATCTCCACGGCGCCGGCGTCGGCGCAGCACTTCTCGGGCGGATCGCGCCTGTTGCGTGCAGAAGAACACGTGATGCTTGTAGTAGCTCATCGCGACAAATTATACCTTTCAGCGCGGCTCGCCCCAGGCGGGCCGGCCCGCGAGCGCGAACAGCCACGCCGCAGCCGCCAGCGGCCACGCGAGCAGCACCGATTGCGTGAGCCCGTTGAAGTTCAGCAGGTGGCCGTAGCGCCAGTTGAAGAGCGTGAGCGGCGCGCGCGGCGACGGCAGGTCGACGCCGAGCACGGGCAGCAGCAGCGACGCGAGCAACGCGATGGCGCAGGTCGCGATCTGCACCGGGCGCGGCAGGAACACCACGACGAGCAGCACGAGCAGCCCGGCCGTCATCCCGATGGACACGCCCGACTTGAGCCACGTCTCCCACACCGACGGCTTCAGCATGACCATCGCCGCCGCGCTCTTCGCGACCAGCGCGGCGCCGACGAGCAGCAGCACCGCGCCGCCGATGTAGCGCCGCTCGCGCAGCAGCAGCGCGACGAACAGTCCAACGCCGAGCAATCTGGAACGCGGACTCCGCGGCCTCGATCAGCACGAACGCGGCGTCGGGTGCGACCGGGGCGACGCCGCTCATCGCGCGCTCCGCGTCGAACGTCACGGCGAACAGCGGAATGCCCGGATTGACCTGCGCGACGAGCCACAACGCGAGCAGCGCGAGGCCGAGGTCGCCGATCTTGCCCGGCAGGAACGCGCCGTGGCGAAGCGCCGACATCGCCTTGCGCGTCCGGTGCGCGCGCACGAGCGACGCGCCGGCAATGCCGCCGAGCAGCGCGCCTGCACTGTTCGACGCGAGGTCGACGAGACTCGCGTCGCGCGGCGGGCGTGAACATCTGCAGCGTCTCGAGCACGAACGACAGCGCGAATCCGCAGGCGAGCGCGAGCGCTGCGCGGGCCACCGGCGATGCGCGGCGCGGCCACAGCGCCGATGAACACGCCGAACGGCACGTACGCGACGACGTTGGCGATCACGTCGAAGCGGGTGAAGCGCAACGGCCACGGCGCGAACGGCCAGAACGGAATGGAGCCGTCGGGCGGGATCCACGGCGAGAACGGCTGCAGGCTCGCGAACACGATCGCGAGCCCGTACAGCAAGGCGAGCGCGTGCGGCAGCAGCGTGCGGCTCGGGGCAGGCGTGGCGACCCCTTCGTCCGTCATGCGGGCCTAGAGGATCTTGCGCACGACCGTGACGTTGTCGTGCGTCGCGATCGTCTCGAAGCCGGCCGCGGCGAACATCGCGAGCGAGCCGTGGTAGAAGTCGGTCGGCTTCGCATCGCCCGCGTCGACGTTCCAGGGAAAGGCGTCGACGATCCTGATGCCGCGCTGCTCGAAGCTCGCGAGTCCCGCATCGAGCAGCGCACGCGCGACGCCCTGCCGCCGGTGCTTCGGCGCGACGACGAAGCAGACGATCGCGGCGGCCTCGTGCCGCGGCACGGGCAGGTCCGGCTCCGGGATGCGCATGCGTGCGCACGCGAAGCGCAGCTTGTGGTACGGCTGCGCGTTCATCCACCCGACGACCTCGTCGCCGTCGTAGGCGAGAAACCCTTCCATCTCTCCCGTCTCGATGCGCGCGCGCATGGCGAGCCGGTTCATCGTGCCGTCGAACTCCTTCCACGGCAACGCGGTCGGGACCTGGTAGTAGTGGCAATAGCAGGTCGCCCACTCGGGGTTGTCGGAGAAGGCGGGGCCGCGCTCGTGGTCGAAGAACGCGAGGTAGTCGTCGGCCCGCGCAGGCGTCAGCCGCTCGATGCGAAGGTCATCAGATGATGCCACGTCGCGCGCCGTCGGGGCAGCGGCGCGCAGTCGCTCGCACACGTGCCGGGGCCGCGCTGCGCGCCCCTCGGGGGGCAGCGAGCGACGCAGTTTCGCGAGCGTGGGGGCCGTCATTTACCGGCCTTGATCTCCGTCCACATCCTGCTGCGCAGGCGGCGCTGGGCCGGCGTGAGGTCCGTGCAGCTGCTCGAGCTTCGCCTGCACGTCCTTCGGCGGAAAGACCGCGGGAAGGGCCTTGAGCTCCGGCTTGATGTACTGCGCCGCCGCCGTGTTCGGATTGCCGGATCCGATGAGGTTGGTGAGCTCCGCGGAGTTCTTGCCGTCGAGCATGAAGTTGATGAACTGAGCCCGAGGTCGGGCCGCGGCGCGTCCTTGTGGATCACCATGTTGTCGACGGCGAGCACGGCGCCTTCCTTCGGCATGCCCTGCACGATGTGGAACTTGCGGCCGGCTGCCTGCGCGTCGAGGTTCGCCTGGAAGATGTCGTTGCTGTAGCCGTGGACGAGCCAGATGTTGCCGACGGTGAGCTCCTTGATGTACGACGACGCGTTGAACGCCGCCCAGTACGGCTTCGCCTTCTTGATGACGTCGGCGGCTTCCTTCCAGTGCTTCTCGTCGGTGTCGTTGGCGGAGTAGCCCAGGTACTTGAGCGCGGCGGCGAAGAGCTCGTTGGGGCTGTCGAGCACCGTGACGCGGCCCTTCACCTTCGCCAGGTACTTCGGGTCGAAGATGACCGCCCACGTGTCGGTCGGCAGGCCCAGCTCCTTCATCTTCTCCTCGTTGTAGCCGATGATCGTCGTCGACATCGCGTAGGGCACCGAGTACTTGTTGCCCGGGTCGAACTTGCGTGTTCAGGAACGCGGGGTCGACGTTCTTCGCGTTGGGGATCTTCGCCATGTCGAGCGGGCGCAGCTGGTTGCCGCGGATCAGCGCCTGCACGGCGTTGCTCGTCGGCACGAGCACGTCGTAGCCCTTGGCGCCCGCGGCGAGCTTGGCCAGGAGCTCCTCGTTGTCCGAGTAGTACGTCTGCACGACTTCGCACTTGCACGCGTCCTCGAACCGCTTGACGGTCTCCGGGGCGATGTAGTTGTTCCAGTTGTACAGGTGCAGCTGGTCCTTCGCGGCGGACGCCGGAAGGGACGAGAGCAGCGCGGCGAGGACGGGAAGCAGCTTGGTCATTCGGTGTTCTCCTGGGAAGCGCGCAGAAGGCTCGGCGAGATTTTCGACGCGATGACGATCAGCAGCAACGTGAGCAGCATGAGGAGCGTCGACACGGCGTTGACCTCCGGGCGTGACGGCGATCTTGATCATCGAGTAGATCTGCAGCGGCAGCGTCACCGTGCCGGCGCCCGCCGTGAAGAACGTGATGACGAAGTCGTCGATCGACAAGGTGAAGGCCATCAGCGCGCCGGCGATCACGCCCGGCATGATGAGCGGAAGCGTGACGCAGGCGAACGCCTGCAATGGCGTGGCGCCGAGGTCGCGCGCCGCCTCGACCAGGCTCTCGTCCATGCCCGCGAGGCGCGCGCGCACGACGATCGCGACGAAGCCGATGCAGAACGCGATGTGCGCGAGCGCGACCGAGACGAGGCCGAGCGTGAAGTTGAGCAGCACGAAGAAGATGAGGAGCGACACGCCCATCAGGATCTCGGGAATGGCGATCGGCGTCAGCACGAGGATCGGCAGGAGGCGCGTCCTGTAGCGGTACATCGCGATGCCGGCCATCGTGCCCAGCACGGTCGAGACGAGGCTCGCGACGAAGGCGATGAGGAGCGAGTTGGCCGCCGCCTGCAGCATCTCGTTGTTGTCGGCGAGCTTGCGGTACCAGTCCAGCGTGAAGCCGACCCACTCGGCGTTCAGCTTGCGAGTCGTTGAACGAGTAGACGACGACGATGACGAGCGGCAGGTAGAGGAACGCGTAGGCGAATCCTGCGGCGCCCCACAGCAGATACGGCGGGGCGCGCCGCCGGGCCGTCCCAAGGCGCGCCATGCCCCCTTGGGGGAGGCGTCGCGAAGCGACGCTTCGGGGGGACATACTATGCATCGCCCACCGCCAGCCGGCTTACGCCCCGCTTGCCGATCCACGCGGCGAACCCGGCGAGTCCCAGCGCCAGCACGGTCAGGACGATGGACAGCACGCTGCCGAACGGCCAGTCGCGCGTCTCGAGGAACTGCTGCTTGATCACGTTGCCGATGAGGCTGTCGTCGGGGCCGCCCAGGATGTCGGGGATCGCGAAGATGCCGAACGCGGGGATGAAGACGAGCGCGGCACCCGCGTAGACGCCGGGCAGCGAGAGCGGGAACGTGATGCGCCAGAAGCGCTGCCACGCGCCGGCGCCGAGATCCTGCGCGGCGTCGAGCAGCGTGCGGTCGTGCTTCTCGAGGTTCGCGTACAGCGGCAGCACCATGAACGGCAGGTGCACGTAGACGAGGCAGACGAGCACGGCGAACGAGCTGAAGAGCAGCGACACGGGCTCGACGCCGAACAACGCCGAGGAAGCCGTTCACGACGCGCGCGAATGCCGCGTTCGGCCCGAGGATGATCATCCATGCGTACACGCGGATCAGGAAGTTGCTCCAGAACGGCAGGATGACGAGCAGCAGCAGCAGGTCGCGATGCTTGCGGTCGCTTCGCGCGATGAGCGAGGCCAGCGGATACGCGAGCACGAGGCAGATGAGCGTCGTGGCGATGGCGTACCAGAAGGATTTGAGGAAGATCTGCCAGTACAGCGGCTCGGTGAGGAAGCGGGTGTAGCTCTCGAGCGTGAGGTCGAGGTTGCCGTCGGCGTCGCGCAGCGGCGCAAGCCCGCCGAACTCGCCGGGCGTGCGGAACGACGCGAGCACCATGATGAGCGCCGGCGCGGCGAAGAAGACGAGGAGATAGAGAAGCGGCGGGCCGCCGACGAGCCACTTGCCCATGCGTCGCGCGCACGTCCGTCAGCTTTCCAGGAAATGGCCGGCGTCGGCCGGCCACGCGATCTCGACAGGGTCGCCGGCCTCGAAGAATCGCGCGAGGCCCGACGCCGAGTTGGCGAGCAGCGCTTCCATCTCGCGTCCGCGCTCGGTGCGCACGCGATAGACCGTGACGTCGCCGTGATAGAGGAGGCCGGTGACGACGCCGGCGAAGCGGTTCTCGGCCGGACGCGTGGCGCCGGGTGCCGCGAGCCGCACCTTCTCCGGACGCAGCGCCACCGCGCCTTCGCTTGCGGTGCGGGGTTCGTGTCGCCGGCAACGACGACGGTGCCGAGGTCGCGAACGTCGACGGCGATGGTCCGGCCTTCGGTGCGCACGACGGGGCCGGTCAGCAGGTTGCAGGTGCCGATGAAGTCGGCCACGAAACGCGTGCGGGGAAGGCTGTACAGCTTGTCGGGCGCGTCGACCTGCTCCACGCGCCCGCGATTCATGACGGCGATGCGGTGCGACAGCGCGAGCGCCTCGGTCTGGTCGTGCGTCACGTACACGAACGTGATGCCCGCCTCCTTCTGCATGCCGATGAGCTCGATCTGCATCTCCTCGCGCAGCTTGGCGTCGAGCGCCGCCAGCGGCTCGTCGAGCAGCAGCACTTGCGGATGCGTGACGAGGGCGCGGGCGATCGCGACGCGCTGGCGCTGCCCGCCCGAGAGCTCGTGCGGAAAGCGCTTGTTGAATCCCGTGAGGCGCACGTCGGCGAGCGCCTCGTCGATCTTGCGCGCGGCTTCGGCCGCGGGCGTCCTGGCCATGCGCAGCGGGAACGCGACGTTGCCCTGGACGGTCATGTGCGGGAACAGCGCGTAGCTCTGGAACACCGTGCGGACGGGGCGCGCTTCCGGGGGCTTGTCCGCGAGGTCGTCGCCGTCGAGGACGATGCGCCCGCCGTCCGGAAGGTCGAAGCCGCGCGATCATGCGCAGGAGCGTCGTCTTGCCGCAACCGGAAGGGCCGAGCAGGGTGAAGAACTCGCCGGCCTCGATCGCCAGCGAGACGCCGTCGACGGCCACGAAATCGCCAAAGCGGCGCGTAACGTTCTCGATTTCCAGCAGCGCCACGGGCGGAGGCTTGGGGTTTCCGACGAGCCCGCGATTGTACGGCATCGAGCGCCGTCCTCCGGCACCATGCGGTGACCCGGCGCGCGGCGCCGCATCGGCCACACGGACGATTTCACTCTCGTCTGCGGCGCGGGACGATCGGGGCACGCCGTTTGCATCGGACGGGATTGGTGTCGCGCAATCCCGTCAATGCCAGGACGGCCTATGCTAATGTCATAGGATGCGCGCGATGGAAACGGTATCGATGGCCAAAACGTCTGCCCAGCCCGAAACGCTCACGCCGTCGCTCCTCGAGCAGCTGCGCGAGCAGTCGCAGGCGTTGCGCGCGCGCGGCGAAGCCGCTCGCAAGCCGATGGAGGAGGCGATCAAGGACATCGATCGCATCCTGTGGCGCACGTTCCGCTGGCTCGACGAGGCGATGGGCCACCTCGAGGTGATACGACCGCGCGTCAATCACGTGTTCCACCTCGGCAACGTGCTGTCGATCGAGCGCCCGGCGTTCGACCGCGGGTTCGTCTCGTTCCGCCGCCGGTCGCTGGTCGGGCTCGAGGTGCTCGAGCACGTCGAGCTCTTCTATCGGATGGAAGGCGACAAGCCGGTGGTGCTGCGCCTGAACCCCGGCGCTTCGCACAGTCTCGAAGAGCGCCTGCGCTCGTCGACGCTGCCCTACCAGTACCAGACGGAGCAGGACGAGCGGCGGGTGGTGCGGTACGGCCTCTTTCACGTGCAGCCGCACATCTCGGCGTCGGTGCGATTCGAGGCCGATTACTCGCGCCAGATCGTCCAGGTCACGCTGCGCAACGTCGACCGCTTCGAATCGGTGTCGCTCGAGTTCGGTCCCGACAAGCTCACCGAGGCGGCGCTCGAGGACCTCGTGAAGCTGATCCTCGGCGACCCCAACGCGTTCCTGCGACGAGCGCCTCTTGCGCTCATCCGCGGCCGGCGCGACGACCCACCTGCGGAAGCGGCGAGCTAGCGCTTCACGCGGGCAGGCCGCCCGCCCGCAACAGCAACACTGCAATCACGACCAGCAGCACCGCGAGGAGCGCGAGCCAGCGGTTGCGCGTGCGCTGCGCGTCCGCCAGCGCCATCATCACGGCGTCCGAAGCAGGTGGCGGGGCGAGCAGCTTCTGGTGGAGGAGCCGCGGGATTTCGGGAAGCGCCGCCACGATGTAGGGCGCTTCCGCAAGCAGGCGCCGCTGCAACGCGGGCAGGCCGATCTGGTCGTTCATCCAGCGCTCGAGGAATGGCTTGGCCGTGACCCACAGGTCGAGGTCGGGATCGAGCTGGCGGCCGAGGCCCTCGACGGCGAGCAGCGTCTTCTGCAGGAGCGTGAGCTGCGGCTGGACTTCGACGTTGAACCGCCGCGACGCGCGGAACAGCGGACACGAGCACCTTGCCGAGCGAGATCTCCTTGAGCGGCCGGTCGAAGATCGGCTCGAGCACGACGCGGATCTCCGATTCGAGCTCGTCGATGCGCGTGTCCGCCGGCACCCATCCGGACTCGATGTGCGCGGTGGCGACGCGACGGTAGTCGCGCCGGAAGAACGCGAGGAAGTTCTGCGCGAGGTAGCTCTTGTCCTTGTCGGACAGCGTGCCCATGATGCCGAAGTCGAGCGCGATGTACTTGCCGAAGTTCGACGGGTCGACCGCGACGAAGATGTTGCCGGGGTGCATGTCCGCGTGGAAATAGCCGTCGCGGAACACCTGCGTGAAGAAGATCTCCACACCCGCATCGTGCGAGGCGCTTCAGGTCGATGCCCGCCTGCTGAAGCTCGTCCACGCGGCCGACGGGAATGCCGATCATGCGCTCCATGACGAGCACTTCCTGCGTCGTGTAGTCCCAGTAGATTTCCGGCACGAGCAGCAGTCGGCGAGTGACGGAAGTTGCGGCGCAGCTGCGAGCAGTTGGCGGCTTCGCGCGTGAGGTCGAGCTCGTCGCGGATCGTCTTCTCGAACTCGCGCACGACCTCGCGCGGCTTGAGGCGGCGTGCGTCGGCGGAGATGCGCTCGAGGATGCCCGCGGCGGTGTCCATCAGCGCGAGGTCGTGGGCGATCACGTCCTCGATGCCCGGCCGCAGCACTTTCACGGCGACCGGCGTGCCGTTGGGCAGCTGCGCGAAGTGCACCTGCGCCACCGACGCGCTCGCCGCGGGCTCGCGCTCGAACGTGGCGAACACCTCGTCGACCGGCCTGTGATAGCAGCGGTTCAGCGTCGCGATCACGGCCTCGGCCGGAAACGGGGGAACGCGATCCTGCAGCTTGGCGAGCTCGTCGGCGATGTCCGGCGACAGCAGGTCCCGGCGCGTGGACAGCATCTGCCCGAACTTGACGAAGATCGGGCCCAGCGCTTCGAGCGCGAGGCGAAGGCGCACGGCGCGCGGCGTCGACAGGTCGCGCCAGAAGAGCAGCCGGTTGGTCCACGGGCGGAGGAAGCGAACGCGCTCGTGCGACAGCAGGATGTCGTCGAGCCCGAAGCGCAGCGCGACCATCATGATGCGCAGGAAGCGCAGGACTTTCATGCGGCCATTGTAAAGGCCCCCCTGGAATGGGGACGTACCCCATTACAAGGCTGAAATAGGGACGTACCCTATTACAAGGCTTCAGAACACGAACTTGGGCTTGCGGTTGCGACGCGGGCGCGCCTGCACGGGCGTATGGGGTTCCATCGGTTCCTCGTTGTCGTCGCTTCGGATTGCGCGTACCCGCGGCACGGGCAGCGCCGCGGGTGCCGCCGTTTTTCGCGGCGGGCGCTTGACCGTGCTCACTTGGGGGCAGCCGGAAATTGCGCGTACGGGCCATTCGGCGTCTGCCCCGGCGGCACGTAGGCGGGCGCGGGCCCGCCTGCCGGTCCGAGATAGCGCACGAAGCGATAGAACGCGCGCAGGTCCTCGTCGTGCATGTCGTTCAGGGCGAACCAGGGCATCGGAGGACGCGCTTTCAGGTTGCGCGCCGTCTTGACCCACTGCTCTTCGGTCATTCCCTGCATGTAGGTGCGCAGGTTGACGGCGTACGTGGTGCCCCAGTCGCCCTTCCAGCCGAGCGCGTCGCCTTGCAGCCAATCCTTCTCCGGAACCTTGCCGCCACTCGGCGCGTAGCCCGCGGTGTGACAGTCGTTGCATCCGGCGATCTGCGCGATGTAGCGGCCGCGGGCGATGGTCTTGTCGTCTGCTTTTCCGGGGGCCGCCGCCGATGCATTGGCCATGGCGAACGCAGCAGTCGCGAAGACGGCCGCGAAGAGGATGTTGCGTGCGATGGACATAGGTGATCCCTTTCGGTTCGTGTCTTGGTGCATCACGCGGCGTGCGCGATGTCGTTTTGCCACGCAGCGGCGAGCGCGCCGATGGCCGGGTGGACGTCGCGCGACAGCACGCGCGCGATGGCGGTCGGCGTCTCCGGTCCGCCCTTCCTTGCGAGATGGAACCAGCGCGCGAGCGGCGCGCCGCGCTCGTCGGCATAGGCGTCGTACGCACCGCGCGTCAGCGCGAGCTGCACGAGCACCGCCTCGAACGGCGACGGCTTGGGACGCCCGCCGAGCTTGCTTGCGTGCGGCGTCATCGCGACGAGCTCGCGCGCCGCTTCGGCGAGCGTGCCCACGCGATGCAGCCCGGTCGGGTCCGTTTCGCCCAGCACCGCCACCAATGCGTAGTTCGCGAACGCGTCCTTGAGCCACGGCAGCGGGAACGTTGCCCCCGCCTGGTCGGCGATCACGCGCGCGAGCTCGTGCGCCATCAAGCTCTCCGCGAGCTCGCGCAGGTCGGGCGCGTTGCGGTGGACGGGATGCGCGCCGTGGACGTCGCGGACGCTGCGAAGCGCGGGTGCCGGAAGGCATCGCGCAAGCTCGGCGCTGACGTCGCTCCATGCGTCGGCGGGCTCGCTGCCGACGATGAGATGTCCGTCGGCGGTGAAGTGCGCGATGCCGTACGCGGCGACTTCGGCGTGCCTCGACCAGTCGTCGCGCGACAGCACGAGGAGACGGAACCGTGGCGTGAAACGCAACAGCTTGCGCAGGTACCAGTACGCCTGCTCGGTGCGGCGGGCGAGGCGGCCGGCCGCATCGACTCTGCCCACGCTGGCCGCAACGGTAAACGGGAACCAGGGCAACGGCTGGAGTCCGCTTTGCGTCCAGGCGAACGGCGTGTCCAACGCCTGCACCAGCGTTGCGTCCGGCGTGCCCATGAAGTCTTCGGCGTTCATGCGAGCTCCCTCAGTGGCTGCGGACCTGGTACGTGGTGCTGTGGCCGGCCGCGTGCGAGGCGATCGTCGGGCCGACCTTGATGAAGAGGCCCACGGCCGCCAGCACGGCCAAGACCCGGGCGGCGGCGATCAGAAGGCGAAAGTGCGTCATCGAATTGCTCCGTTCCTAAAGAAAAGCGCGTCGGCCATGGCGGCCTCGGCACGGAGCGAATGATGGGATTCCGCGGCTTGCGGATGACTGACAAATCCGCAACGCCGGTTGCGGGCGGTTCTAAATCTTTTATTTACAACAGCTTACAGCGACTGCCGGACCGCCTCGGTTTCCTGCGACGGCGTGCGGCCGAGCACGATCGACAGGAGCTCACGGCAGCGCCTGTAAGCCGTCAGCGCGCCCGACGGATTGCCTTCCTCGCGCAGGCACACCATGAGGCGGCGGTAGATCGCCTCCGACAGGTTGTCGACCTCGAGCGTGCGCTCGTACAGCGACCGCGCGCGCGACCAGGCGCCCTCGCGCTCGAGCGCCTCGCCCCTTGCCAGCACCGCACGCACGAGCTTGTTCTGCAGGCGGTCACGCGCCGGCAGCGTCCATGGCAACGGGGCGTCGAGCGCAAGGAAGTGCCCGCGATACAACGCGAGGGCGGCGTCGACGTCGCCCGCCTCGAGCGCCGCCTCCAGCGCCCACACGTCGAGCCACACGACCTCGGGGTTGAGCGACAGCTTGCCGTCCGCAAGCTGGAGCACGCCGTCGGCGTCGAGCAGCTTGCGCAGGCGATACAGGTTGCTGTCGAACGACGTCTTGGCGTCGTCGCCTTCCGCATCGGGCCACACGAGCCCCGTCAGCATCGTCGCGTCGACGCCGCGGCCGCCGTGCGTGATGAGGGCTTTGAGAAGCTCGAGCGGCTTCTTCTGCGCCTTGCCCTTCGACACCAGCGGCACGCCGTCGCGCGCGATCGAGAACTCGCCGAACGTGCGAAGCGCGACGGGCCACGGCCAGTCGGCGATCGAGCCCGACGGCGGCGCCAGCTTGCGCTTGCGGATGAGCGTGCGCACGTAGTCGGTCTCGATGCCGGCGCCCAGCGCCAGCGCGGCAAGGGGCGAGAGCACGTCCGACGGCAGGCGCAGGAAGCCGTAGTACCCCGACTCGCGACATTCCGCCAGGAGGTCTCGCGCAGCAGCGATGGCGCCGTCGCGGTCGCCGGCTTCGAGCAATCGATGGGCCTGCAGCAGTCGCGCGTGGAACTCGAAATTGCGCTTGTCCGATCCGGTCGCGAGGACGATGGCCTCCTCGTAGAGCGCAAGCGCATCGGCGGTGTTGCGCAGGTGCACGTGGCAGAGCGCGGCGCGGACGAGGAAGTGCGGGATCTGCATCGCGGGCAACCCGCTTTCGCGTCCGACCTTCACGGCATCGGCGGCGGCGGCGGCGGCCTCGCGCACGCGTCCCTGCAGCATCAGCACGCCCGCTTCCTGGTAGCGGAAGTACGCGAGGTCCATGCGCCGCGACGGGCTCAGGACGGCGCGCAACTTGGACAGCGCTTGCGCGGCGCCCTGTACGTCCTCGCTCGACACGAGTGCGGTGACCTCGGCGTGGTAGATCTCGACCTGCACCCACTTGAGGCCGTGCGCCGCGGCGAACTCCTCGGTGTCCTTCATGATCTTCTGCGAGCGCGCGTAGTGGCCGCGGATCTGCTCGTTGAAGGCACGATGCACCTGCCACCACACGCGATTGACCGCGGTCACCTCGGGATCGGCGAGCCACGGCTCGACAAGCGCGATGAGCGCATCGGCGCTCGCGCCCTTGGTCTTCCAGTTCTTGTAGTTGAAGAGGATCGACGCGGCGTTGACGCGGTCGTTCACCGGCACGTCGAGGATGTCAGGCGATTCGAGCAGCGCCTCGACGGTTGCGGCAGCGTCGTCGATCTGCGGGTTGTCCGGCTGGCGGAACAGCAAGGCGATGAGCAGCGCGCCGCGGATGCGCAGCGCGTCGGCGGTGGACAGGTAGGGCACCTCGCCGTCGAGCAGCGTCACGAGCACGTCGATCCATCGGTCGAGCGGCGCGAAGTCGGCCCATTCGAAGTAGTGGCAATCGACGGCGGCCGCGGCGACGAGGAGCTGCCGGCGCACGTCGTTCTTCGCGATGAAGCCTTCGTACGCCTTCTCGAGCAACGCCTTGCAGCGTGCGGGCTCGTCGTACATCACCGCGTAGGCCTCGCCGAGCGCGAGGCGCGGCTCGGCGTCGCGGATGTCGGCGGGCATGGCGGCGAGCCAACGCACGAGCGCCTTGCGCCGTCCTTCCGCGAGCAGCGAGCGTCCGGCGTGCAGGGTGAGGCCGACGAGCGCGGTCCAGGCCGCAGCCTCGATGTACAGCGCGGCCGCCCCCTCGAAGTCGCCGCGCGCCACGAGCTGGCCGGCCGCGCGATCGAGCGCCGCGTGGCGCTCTTCCGCGGACAGCCGTCGCCGGCCCTGCTCGAGCAGGAACTCGCGGAACAGCGCGTGGAACGAGTAGACCGGTTGATCGCCGATGCGCCTGCGGTCGGTGAAGAGGTGCCGGCGATAGACGTAGTCGAGCACCAGCGGCGCTTCGGGGTTGCCGGAGAGCGCCTGCGCGTCGTCCGGCGTGACGGAAGGCAGGAGAGCGGCGAGCATGAGCACGCGCTGGTTCTCGGGCCGCGCGCGGCCGAAGATCTCGCCCGTGAAATACTGGAACACCGCCTCCTTGCCTTCGGGAAGCAGCGCTTCGGTGGCAGCACCTTCGTTGCGAGCGACGTGCTCGCGCATCAGGACGATGCCCGCAGCCCACCCGTCGCTCGCCTTGTGGATCGCGTTCGCGACGTGCGGCGCGAGCTGTGCGTTCGACGTCAGGGCCTGCGTTTCCTCCGGCGTGAAGCGCAGCGCCTCCCAGTCGATGCGGGTGATGCGCTGTTCGCCGACGAGCCTCGCCATCTCCGGTACCGGAGGCTCGCGGGAGAGGAAGATGAGATTGATGCCTTCCGGAATCTCGCGCAGCCCCTCCGCAAACGCGAATTTCCACGCCGCGTCCGCTTTCGGCTCGTGGAAGTTGTCGACGACGAGGATCGAGCCTGCGGGGAACAGCGCGAACAGCTCGCGCATGAAACGGCGCGAGAACGCCGGCAGGTCGCCTGCGTATTCCGCCGAGAACACGGGCAGCGCCGCGGCGTCACGCGAGCGGCGTCCCGGGATTTCGCCGACGCCGACGCGCACGTAGTGGAAGAACGTCGCGGGATCGGCGTCACCAGGATCGGCCTGGAACCAGAGGCCCGGCGCCTTGCGCGTCTCGATGTAGCTCGCCACGAGCGTCGACTTGCCCGATCCGGGCGGGCCGGCGATCCACAGGATCGGGTGCGCGCGGCGCTCGTCGATGAGCTTGAAGAGCCGCTCGCGCTTCTGCACGTTGAAGAGCCGCGGCCGGCTGAACTTGGCGAGCGTTGCGGCGGGCGGACTGGCTCGAGCACCCGAGCGCGCAGCGCTGCGGCTACCGTCACCTCGTGCCATCAGCGGATCGGGCGTACGGGCGGCGCGAGGGCATCCACGCGCGCGGCAAGTGCGTCGACGCGCGCTGCCACCACGTCGATTTCCTCCTGCCACTGCCGGAAGTCGCGTCCGGTCGCGATCAGCCCGGCCTCGTCGCGCGCATAGCTGCCGGCGCTTTGCGCGATGCGACCGGTCGCGTATTCGGGGAACGCGAGGAGGCGCCGGCCGGCATCGGCGACGCGCTGTCCGAGCACGGGGCCGAACGCCTTGCCGAACGTCTCCTCGACGAACCACGGCATCGTCCGCGCCAGGTCCTTCAGCACGCCGCCGAGCTCGACGTCGCCTTCTTCACGAACGAGTTCGTTCCAGCGCGACGGGTCGGCAAGGAACGAAGGCACGGAGAAGGGCGAGAGCGACAAGCGCAAGTCGACGCTCGCATCACGAGGGGCGGCCGCGAGCTGTCCGTCGCCCTCGATGCGCCAGCGCGCGGAAACCGGTCCGACTGCGAGCGAGAACACGCGGCCGGCGACGGACGCGAGCTTGTCGCGCGCCCACGACTGGTCCGCCAGCACGCGATTCGCGATGCCGGCGGGACCGTCGGCGGGGTCAGGCCATCTCATGCGCCTGCTGGATTCCTGCGAGCATCCAGCCCGACGAGCCGTCGACGGGCTTGACGAGATTCCACGTCTCGTCGAATTCCTTGGGCAGGAGCGTGCCGTCCTCGCGCAGGAGTCCCGTGAAGCGCACGCTCATCCAGTGCTGCTTGCCTTCGGTCGCGACGCCGAGCACGTCCGCGTCGAGGCGGTCGATCATGGTCGCCTCGTGGGAGGTGCGCTTGGCGAGATCGCCCGCGACTTCGGCAAACATCTCGGGCGTCATCACGTCCGCCAGCGCCTGACGGTCGCCGCTGTCGTAGGCCGACTGGAGGTTGCGGAACTGCTGCTTCGCCTGCTCGGCGAAAGCCGCGGCGTCGAAGCCCGGCGGAAAGCGACTCGCAGCGGGCGCGGCGCCGGCGGCGCTCATGACGGGTTCGGCGGCAGCCGTGCCACGTGCCATGCTGGGCTCGACGCGATCCGGCGACGGGCCTGCGTACCGCAGCGGCGACGGCGCGTTGCGGCGTGCGAGGAAGAAGCGCACGAGGAAGATGCCGCCCACCACGAGCAAGGCGAGGAGCATGAAGCTCGCGAACGACTCGGACAGGCCGAAGTGCGAGAGCAGCGCGGCGAGGCCGAGCCCGGCGGCGAGGCCCGCGATCGGCCCGAGCCAGCGGGACATCCCCGAGGGCGCCGCAGCGGGCGTGGCCGGCGGCGCGGTCCTCGGGGCCATCGATTGCGCCGGAGCGTTGGGCGTGGCCGGCGCGGCGTTCGGCGTGCTCGGTGCGGGCGTCATCTGGCGTTGCGACCCGAAGCTGCGCCCGCCGCCGAGGCGCTTCGCGTCGGCGACGTCCGCCGCAAGCCATGTGGTGGCCGCGAGCATGACGGCGGCGATGGTGAGCATTCGGTTCATGGGTCCTCCTGGGTGACGATCCGGAATATGGCGCCGGATCGAGCAACGATCAATAGACACGGCCGACGTGGATGGCGACCACGCCGGCCATTACGTTCCGGTATTCGACACGGTCGAATCCCGCCTGTTCCATCATGTGCGCGAGCGCGGCCTGGTCGGGGTGGACGCGGATCGACTCCGCGAGATAGCGATAGCTCGCCTCGTCGCCGGCGACGGCCTTGCCGAGGCGCGGCAGCACGTTGAAGCTGTACCAGTCGTAGAACGGCGCGAGCGGCGGCGCCACCCGCGAGAACTCGAGCACGAGCGCCGCACCGCCCGGGCGCAGCACGCGGCGCATCTCGGCGAGCGCCGCCTCCTTGCGCGTGACGTTGCGAAGGCCGAAGGCGATCGATACGACGTCGAACGTGCGGGCCGGGAAGGGGAGCGCCTCCGCGTTGCACTGGACCGTCGGCAATGCGAGTCCGCGGTCGAGCAGCTTGTCGCGGCCGGCGGACAGCATCGCGTGATTGATGTCCGTGTGCACGACGGCGCCCGATGCGCCCACCTTGTCGGCAAAGAGGCGCGCGACGTCGCCCGTTCCGCCGGCGAGGTCGAGCACACGCTGGCCGGGACGCACCGACACGAGCTCGACCGCATAACGCTTCCACACCCGGTGCAGGCCGCCCGACATCAGGTCGTTCATGACGTCGTAGCGGTCGGCCACCGAATCGAAGACGCCGCGCACGCGGCGCGTCTTCTCGTCCGGCGAGACCGACTGGAATCCGAAATGCGTGCGCTCGTCCATGTGTGGGGGTGTCAGGGGTCGCGGCTCGCGCCGGCTTCGCTCAAGCGCGACAGGTAATCCTGCCACAGCTGGGGTTGCCGCTCGCCCAGGTCGTGCAGGTAGTCCCAGGAATAGATGCCGGTGTCGTGGCCGTCCGAGAAGCGCGGCCGGATCGCGTAATGGCCCACCTGCTCGACGTCGTCGATCGCGACCTCGCGCTTGCCGGTCTGCAGCGTCTCCTGGCCCGGCCCGTGGCCGCGCACCTCGGCGGAGGGCGAGTACACGCGAAGGTATTCGTACGGGAGCTTGAACGTCTTGCCGTCGCCGAACGAGATCTCGAGGAGCCGCGAGCGGTTATGAAAGACGACGTCGGTCGGTGTCACAAGTCGCGAACGAATGAGCTGGCATCGCCCATTGTGCCACCAAGCCTGGGGTTTGGCAGGATGCATGCCGCCGCGCCCGCTAGATCACGTTGTTCGTCTGCTGCTGGTCCGGCACGATGTCCATGTTGCCGATGCCCGAGAAGACGTTGCGGTTCTTCGCTTCCTTGCCGTGCAGCTTGATCTCGAGGCGCAGGTCGTTCAGCGAATCGGCGTTGCGCAGCGCGTCCTCGTAGGTGATGAGGCCCGCTTCGTAGAGATCGAACAGCGACTGGTCGAACGTCTGCATGCCGAGCTCGCGCGACTTCTTCATGATGTCCTTGATGCCGGACACGTCGCCCTTGAAGATGAGGTCGCTGATGAGAGGCGAGTTCAGCATGACCTCCACCGCGGGCACGCGGCCGCGTCCGTCGCGGCGCGGGATCAGGCGCTGCGCCACGAACGCGCGCACGTTGAGCGACAGGTCCATGAGGAGCTGCGCGCGCCGCTCTTCGGGGAAGAAGTTGATGATGCGGTCGAGCGCCTGGTTGGTGCTGTTGGCGTGCAGCGTCGCAAGGCAGAGGTGGCCCGTCTCGGCGAAGCTGATCGCGTAGTCCATCGTCTCGCGCTCGCGGACCTCGCCGATGAGGATGACGTCCGGCGCCTGGCGCAGCGTGTTCTTGAGCGCGATCGCCCAGCCCTCGCAATCGACGCCGACCTCGCGCTGGGTCATGATGCAGTTCTTGTGGTCGTGCACGAACTCGATCGGATCCTCGATCGTGATGATGTGCCCGTAGCTGTTCTCGTTGCGGTAGCCGAGCAGCGACGCCATGGACGTCGACTTGCCCGCGCCGGTGGCGCCGATGAACATCATGATGCCGCGCTTGCTCATGATGATGTCCTTCAGCACCGGCGGCAGCCCGAGCTCCTCGAACTTGGGGATGTCCATCGTGATCGTCCGCAGCACCATGCCGACGCGTCCCTGCTGGACGAACGCGTTCACGCGAAAGCGGCCGACGCCCGGCGGGCTGATCGCGAAGTTGCACTCCTTGGTGCCTTCGAACTCCGCGGCCTGCTTGTCGTTCATCACGCTGCGCACGAGCTCGATCGTGTGCTGCGGCGACAGCTGCGTCTTCGAGACCGGCGTGATCTTGCCGTCGACCTTGATGGCCGGCGGGAAGCCCGCGGTGATGAAGAGGTCGGAGCCGTTCTGCTTGACCAGGAGGTCGAGGAGCTCGTGGATGAATTTGGTGGCGCGTTCTCGTTCCATGTCGTCTCTACCGTCAGGTCCGTCGGTGCGCGAAGGCCCGTGCGTGGGGCACGTCATCCGCCCATGAACAGGTCTTTGTTCACGGCGCGGTTGCGCGCTTCCGCGAGGTTGATCTGGTTGCGCCGGATGAGATCGACCAGGCACTGGTCGAGCGTCTGCATGCCGACCGACTGCGACGTCTGGATCGACGAGTACATCTGCGCGACCTTGCCTTCCCGGATGAGATTGCGGATGGCCGGCGTGCCGATCATGATCTCGTGCGCGGCGATCCGTCCCTGCCCGTCCTTGGTCTTCAGCAGCGTTTGCGAGATGACGCAGACGAGCGACTCGGACAGCATCGCGCGCACCATTTCCTTTTCCGCCGCGGGGAAGACGTCGATGATCCGGTCGATGGTCTTGGCAGCGGAGCTCGTGTGCAGCGTGCCGAACACGAGGTGGCCCGTCTCGGCGGCCGTCAGCGCGAGCCGGATGGTCTCGAGGTCGCGCATTTCGCCGACCAGGATGTAGTCGGGGTCTTCGCGCAGCGCTGCGCGCAGCGCGTTGGGGAACGACAAGGTGTGAGGCCCGAGCTCCCGCTGGTTGATCAGGCACTTCTTCGACTCGTGCAGGAACTCGATCGGGTCCTCGATCGTCAGCACGTGGCCGTACTCGTTCTCGTTGACGTGGTTGACCATCGCGGCCAGCGTGGTCGACTTGCCCGAGCCCGTGGGGCCGGTGCAGAGGATCAGCCCGCGCGGGCGATTGGTCACCTCCGCGAACACCTTCGGGGTGTTGAGCTCCTCGAGCGACAGGACCTTGGACGGAATGGTCCGGAACGCCGCCGCGGCGCCGCGCTGCTGCACGAACGCATTGACGCGGAAGCGCGCGAGGTTGGGCACGCCGAAGCTGAAGTCGCACTCGAGGTTTTCCTCGTACTGCTTGCGCTGCGCGTCGCTCATGATGTCGTACACCATGGCGTGCACGTCCTCGTGCTCCATCGGCGGCAGGTTGATGCGCCGGATGTCGCCGTGCACGCGAATCATCGGCGGCAGGCCGGCCGACAGGTGCAGGTCGGACGCCTTGTTCTTGACCGCAAACGCGAGGAGCTCGGTGATGTCCATCTATAATCCGCAGGCGGCGAGGGTGCCGTGACCAGTTGTAGCACGCAAGCTGCGTGCCAAGTGACTCCCTTCGATGGCCGTGCCGATTATGGGCCACTACGAGAACGCGTGGCAAGCCGTGCTGCACCGTGTCGCCGCCGCCGCGCAAGCGTGCGGCCGCACGCCGCAATCGGTGCAGTTGCTCGCCGTATCCAAGACGTTTCCCGCCGATGCGATACGCGCGGTTTACGCGGCCGGCCAGCGCGCCTTCGGGGAGAACTACGTGCAGGAGGCCGCCGCCAAGCGTGCCGCGCTCGCGGACCTGACTGACGTTTCGTGGCACCTCATCGGGCCGCTCCAGAGCAACAAGACCGCGCAGGCGTCCGCGTTCGACTGGGTCGAGAGCGTCGACCGGCTGAAGATCGCCCAGCGGCTGTCGGCGCAGCGTCCGCCCGGCCTCGCCGCCGCTGTCCGTCTGCATCGAGGTCAACGTGAGCGGCGAGGAATCGAAGAGCGGGGTCGCGCCCGCGCAAGCTGCGGCGCTCGCGGCTGCCGTCGCGGCCCTTCCGAACCTTCGCGTGCGGGGCATCATGGGCATCCCGGCGCCGGCGGCCGATGCGGCGACGGCCCGCGGGCAGTTCCGCGCGCTCGCGCAATGTTTCGCGGCGTGCCGCGACGCGGGGCTTGCCGTCGACACGCTGTCCATGGGAATGTCCGCCGACCTCGAGCTCGCGATCGCCGAAGGGTCGACGCAGGTGCGGGTCGGGACGGCGATCTTCGGTGCGCGCGCACGACAGGACAACGCATGAACGTGACATTCGTAGGCGGCGGGAACATGGCGACGGCGCTCGTCGGCGGGCTCATTGCGAAAGGCGCGGACCCCCGCGACTTCCGCGTGGTCGAGCCGGCGCGCGCGCAGCAGGACAAGCTCACGGCCCGGTTCCCGGGCATCGGCATCTTCACGGAGCCCACGGCCGGCGCGGTCGACGGCGCCGAGCTCGTCGTCGTCGCCGTGAAGCCGCAGCAGATGCGCGACGCCGCGCAGGCGCTCGCGCCGCACATCGGCGACGTCGATGTCGTGATGACCATCGCGGCGGGCGTGCGCATCGCGTCGCTCTCGCGCTGGCTCGACGGCTACCAGCGCATCGTGCGCGCCATGCCGAACACGCCGGCGCTCGTCGGCTGCGGCATCGCGGGCGCCTATGCGCCGGCCGCGGTCGACGAGGCGGGCCGAGCGCTCGCAGGCAGCGCGCTCGAGGCGGTCGGCGACGTCATCTGGGTCGCGCGCGAGGACATGCTCGACGCGGTCACGGGCGTGAGCGGCAGCGGCCCCGCCTACGCGTTCTACTTCCTCGAGGCGCTCGAGGATGCGGCGCGGGAGCTGGGCTTCGCCGATGCCGACGCGCGCAAGCTCGCGTATGCGACGTTCGCGGGCGCCATCAAGCTCGCGCAGGCTTCGGACCTCGCGCCCGCGACGCTGCGCGCGCAGGTGACCTCGAAGGGCGGCACCACCGAGCGCGCGATTTCGGTCCTCGACGAGCGCGCGGTCAAGGCGCACTTCGTCGCGGCGGTGAAGGCCGCGGCCGCGCGCGCCAAAGAGCTCGGCGACGAGTCTCGGGAGGGCCTGGCCTGACGCATGGGCGAGCAGATCCTCAAGTACCTGATCGACGTCGTCTTCGGACTCTTCACGTACGCGCTGCTGTTGCGCTTCGTGATGCAGGCCATGCGCGCGCCGTTTCGCAACCCGCTGGGACAGGCGGTGATCGCGCTGACCGACTGGATCGTGAAGCCGCTGCGGCGCGTGTTGCCTGGCTACAAGGGCCTCGACTGGGCGTCGCTGATCGCGACCGTCCTGTTCCAGTTCCTGTGGGTGCTCGCGATCCGCCTCGTCTTCGGCGGATTCGCGCTGACCGGCGACGGCATCCTGTTCCTCGTCGTGCGCGCGGCGTTCGATCTCGTCGAACACGTGCTGTGGCTCTTCATCGCGATCGTGATCGTGCAGGCGGTGCTGTCGTGGGTCGCTCCCGACGGGCCGCTCTCGGGACTGCTCAACGCGCTCACGTTTCCGCTGCTGCGGCCGATCCGCAAGGTGCTGCCGCCCATCGGCGGCACGCTCGACCTGTCGCCGCTGGTCGTCATCGTCATCGGGCAGATCCTGCTCATGCTGCTGGCCAGCGCGCAGGCGCAGGTGATGAGCGCGTTCCTGTTGCGGTGAGCGCTCGCGACGTCGTGCTCACGCTTCACGTGCAGCCCGGCGCGTCACGCACCGAATACGCGGGCCTGCACGGCGACGCGCACAAGATCCGCCTCGCCGCACCTGCGGTCGAGGGCCGCGCCAACGAGGCGCTGGTCGATTTTCTCGCCCAGGCATTCAAGGTGCGCAAGGCTGACGTGACGATCGTGAGCGGCGCGTCCGCTCGCCGCAAGATCGTGCGCGTCAGCGGTCCTGCGAAGCAGCCGCCCTGGCTTTGACCGCGTCGGTCAGGCGCACGAAATCCGCCACCGCCGAGCGTTTCGCCGCGCGCCTGGGGATCGATGCCCGCAGCGGTCAGCGTCGCCTCGTCCGTGATGTGCGACAACGCGTTGCGCAGCGTCTTGCGCCGCTGCATGAAAGCGCCGGCGACGATGCGCGCGAACAGCGCCTTGTCGTCGATGCGCGGCGCGTCCTCGCGCAACGGGACGAGCCGCGCGACCGCCGACTCGACCTTCGGCACGGGCCGGAACGCGCCGGCAGGCACGACGAACAGGCGCTCGATGCGGAACGTCGCCTGCAGCATGACGGTGAGCCGTCCGTAGTCCGGCGTTGCCGGGCGCAGCGGTCATGCGCGCGACGACTTCCTTCTGCAGCATGACGTGCACGTCGCGCACGGTGTCGGCCACGTCGGCGATGCGAAACAAGAGCGGCGAGCTGATGTTGTACGGAAGATTGCCGACGAGGCGAAGGTCGGCGCCGAGCGAGCGAAGGTCGAACGCGAGCGCGTCGGCCTCGTGCAGGACGAGGTGCGACGGCGTGAACTGCTCGCGCAGCCGCGCCGCGAGGTCGCGGTCGATCTCGATGGCCGTGACGCGGCCGGCGCCGCGCGACCAGCCCCTCGGTGATCGCGCCGAGGCCCGGGCCGATCTCGACGACGTTGTCGCCCGGTGCGGCGTTCGACCGCGTCGACGATGCGCGCGATGTAGCGCGCGTCGGCGAGGAAGTTCTGGCCGAAGCGCTTGCGTGCCTGGTGGCCCTGCATCACGAAGGCCCTTTCGCCAGCGCGATCGCAAGATCGACCGCCGCGACGAGGCTGCCCGGATCGGCCGTGCGCACGCGCGTGTCGTCGGCCGCGAGATCGAGCGCGGTGCCGTGATCGACCGACGTGCGCGTGAACGGCAATCCCAGCGTGACGTTCACGCCCTGCCCGAAGCTCGCAGCCTTCAGGACCGGCAGCCCCTGGTCGTGATACATCGCGACGATCGCGTCGTACTGGCGCGCATGATCCGGCACGAACACGGTGTCCGCCGGCAGCGGCCCCGAAAAATGCGCATGCGACGCGCTCGCGGCCGCAGCGATGGCGGGCGCGATCACCTCGATCTCCTCGCGGCCGAGGTGGCCGCCTTCCCCGGCGTGCGGGTTGAGCCCGCACACCGCGATGCGCGGCGAAGCGACGCGAAAGCGCGCTGCGAGCTCGCGCGCGACGATGTCGAGCGTCTCGCGAACCGCGGTGCGCGTGATCGCCGCGCGGCAACGTCCGCCAGCGCGAGGTGCGTCGTCACGAGCGCGACGCGAAGCGGCGCCTCGCGCGCGCCGCCGACCAGCATCATCACGACGCGCGGCGTGTGCGTGCGATGCGCGAGATGTTCGGTGTGCCCGAGGAACGCGATGCCTGCGTCCATCATCACGCTCTTCTGCATCGGCGCGGTGACGAGCGCCCCAAACCCGCCGGTGGCGCATGCGTCCGCCGCGACGTCGAGCATGTGCAGCACGCTGCGCGCGTTCGCGGGATCGGGCGTGCCCGGCGTGACCGGCGAGGCGAGCGCGTGGTTCCACACTTCGACCACGCCTGCCGCCGCCGTAGGGCGCGTTGGATCGTAATCGGCGTAGCCGGGTGTGAGGCCGATGCGCCGTGCGCGTGCGTCGAGCAGCGCCCGATCGCCGATCAGCACGATGCGTGCAGGCAACGGCGAGGATGCGTGGCGCGCCGCGAGCATGGCGCAGAGCTCGGGCCCGATGCCTGCGGGCTCGCCGACGGTGACGGCGAGCGTCGGCGGCAGCGGCATGATCTAGAAGCTGGCGACGGGCACCGGCGCGTCGCCCCACACTTGCGCGGTCACGCCCTGCGCGACGTGGATTCCTTGCGCGTCGATGCGAACCTGCGCGAAGCCGGAAAGCGTCGCCGTCGGCGGGCCGAACACCCACACGAGCTCGATCGGACGCTCGTCGTCGATCTCGCCGGTGTGCTGCACCGCGCGGCCGAGCGGGAGCACGTAACCCTCGCGCGCGAAGATCGGAAACTGGTCGAGCTTCGCGCGATAGCGCAGCACCTGGCGCCCGGCGACGCGCTGGCGCGTGTTGAGGTCGAACCAGTTGCCGGGCGGCAGCGCGAGCTCGACCTCGCCGCCCGCCCGCACGATCGGCGCCACCAGCAGCGCTTCGCCGCACATGAATTGCGTCTCGTAGCTGCGCAACAGCGCGTTGCCCGGAAACGCGAGCGGCATCGCGCGCATCACCGGCATGCCCGTCTCGGTCGCGACGCGCGATCACCGATTCGAGATAGGGGATCAGCCGATAGCGGAACGCGAGCCACTTGCGGCAGATCGCCTCGGCCTCGGTGCCGAACGCCCAGGGCTCGCGCTCGCCGAGTCCGCGCATGCGTCATGTGCGAGCCGAACACCGCCGCCTGCAGCCATCGCACGTAGAGCTCGGGCGATGGCTGCTCCGATCCGTAGAAGCCGCCGATGTCGCTGCCGTGATACGGGTTGCCGCTCATGCCCCACGACAATCCGCCGCGAATCGACGCCGCGAGTCCTTCCCAGTCGCTCTGCGGCTCGCCGGCCCAGCCGATCGGATAGCGCTGGCTGCCCGTCCAGCCCGCGCGGCTCCACACCATGGGCGGCCCGTCTTCGCGCGACTGGAACTCGCGCGTGGCCTCGAAGACGCACTGGTTGTACAGCAGCGGATAGACGTTGTGGAAGCGGCGGCCCCAGTCGCCGCTGTAGCTCACGGCGTCGTCGGGCACGTGCTCGCCGAAGTCGCTCTTGATCACGCTGACGCCGTCGGCGAAGAGCGCGCGGTGGCGCTCGCCCCACCACGCGAACGCAGCGGGGTTCGTGAAGTCGACGATGCCGCTGTCCGGCAGCGGTGTCAGCGCGTCGCCGAACGGGCTCGCTGCACCCGCTCTCGCCCACGAGAAGACATAGGGCTCGCCGTTCGCGGTGCGCAGCAGGAAGCCGCGGTGGGCGAGCTCGCGGAACAGGCGTGCGTTCACCGAGACGTACGGATATTCCCAGACGCACACGCGCAGGTTCTGCTCGCGGATCTGCGCCACGATCGCCTTGGGATCGGGAACGCGCTCGGCGTCCCACTCGAAATCGAATCGCGTCTGCGGGTTCCACGTCGTGCGGCCGTCGAGCGCGAGCACGTCGCAGGGTACGCGTCGCTCGCGCAGCTTCCGCGCGACGTCGACCGCCTGCGCGGGCGTGTCGTACGACGCGCGCGAGACCCACAACCCAAGGCTCCAGCGCGGCACCGGCGCCGGCCGTCCGGTGAGCTCGGTGTACGCGTCGACGATTGCCGCGGGGGACTCCGCCGCGAAGAGCACGACGTCGAGCGCCTCGTCGTCGACCACCACGGCGTAGCTGCGATGCGACCAGTCCGGGTGCCCGACGCCGTGCGTCACCATGCCGGGCGTGTGCACGAGCAAGCCCCACGCGCCGGTGCCGTTGCCCGGGCTCCATGCGAAGGGGGTGTTCTTGTACGACAGTCCGGTGTTGACGCCGAGGGCGTCCTCGACCTGCGAGTGAACGAGCTGGCCCCGCTTGTCGAGCGGGCCGAACTTCTCGCCGAGCCCGTACACCGGTTCGCCCGACGCGAGCGCGAACGCCGCGGTCCACAAGCCGCCGCGCGGCGAGCGTCCGAACCCGGGAAGGCGCGTCCATCCGCGGAAGTGCTCGTCGGTGACCGACGTGAAGACAGGCGCGCCCTTCCACAGCAGGCGCACGCGAAGCGGCGCTCCCGCGACCTCGAGCGTCGCGTCCCCGTTGACGAACGTCCACAGCCGCGGGCCTGGTTGCGATGTCGTGCACGCGCGGGCACGGCCCACGAGCAGTCCGTAGTCCGGACGCGTGTTGGGGCCGAGGCGCATGCGAAACGCTCCGCCGGCGTGCGCGCTGACCTCGAGCATGTCGCCGGTCGACGTCGCGAAGGACGCGCCGGTGCTCGTCGCGCCGAGGCTGCCCTCGATCTCGAGGCGCAGGTATGCGGCGGGATCTAACAGCACGTCGTAGCTGCGGTTGCGAGCGTGGGGGTCGTCATCAGCCGGCGAAGTACGGCTCGGGCAGGCCCGGCACGTCGACGGTCATCGCGAAGATGCCGCCGGACTGCGGCAATCGCGCGAGCTCGGCCGCATCGCGCCCGCCTCGCGCCGAGGTCACGTAGAGCGTGCGAAGATCGGGTCCGCCGAACGCGCACATCGTCGGGCACATGGCGGGGACGGGAAACTCCGCGAGCGTCTCGCCGCCCGGCGAGATCTGCACCACCTTGCCGCCGCGGTAGAAGGCGCTCCAGTAATTGCCGGCGCTGTCCACCGCCGCGCCGTCGGGCCGGTCCGTCTCGCCGTTCCACTGCCTGAACACACGCTCGTTGCTCATCGCGCCCGACGCGACGTCGTAGTCGAACGCCCGCACGACGTGCGCGGGCGTGTCGGAGTGATACATGGTGCGGCCGTCCGGGCTCCACGCCACGCCGTTGCTGATGGTGAAGCCGCGAAACGCTTCCGTCATGTTGCCGGCGGCGTCGATGCGCATCAGCGCCGCCGACGGCGCGTCGCGCTTCTCGTTCATGTAGCCGACGAAGAACCGGCCGGCCGCGTCGCATCGCCCGTCGTTGAAACGATGATGCGCGGGATCGTAGGGCGCCTCGATGATGCGCCGGTCGAGCGCGCCGTCGGCGCGCGCGAGCCAGATGCCGCTGCGCAGCGCGACGATGAACCCCGCGGGCTTGCGCAGCGCGAAGCTGCCGATGGCCTCGGGCATGGGAGTCGCGCGGTTGTGGCCGGTCGCGGGATCGAAGCGGTTGAGCGACGGCTTGTCGATGTCGCACCAGTACAGCGCCTTGTCGCGCGCCGACCAGACGGGGCACTCGCCGAGCGTCGCCCGGATGTCGAGCACGCAGCGAAACCTCGACTCCATCAATACGATCCGGGCTTCGTCGCGGAGGCGGGCGGCGCCAGGCCTCTTGCTTTTGCGAGCCACTCCTGGCCGCGGCCCAGCATGAAGCCCATGTCGGAGCCGATCGCGATCCAGTCGTAGCCGTACTCGACGTACTTCGCGACGAGGTCGGGGTTCGCGCCGATGATGCCGACCGGCTTGCCGAGCGCCTTGCACTGGCGCGCGGCATCGCGCAGCGTCGCCTGCACGTCAGCGTGACCGATGTCGCCGAGATGCCCCATCGACGCGGAAAGATCCGACGGCCCGATGAAGATCGCGTCCACGCCGGGGACTGCGGCGATCTCGGACAGCTTCGCGAGCGCCGGCATCGTCTCGATCTGCACCATCACGCAAAGCTCGTCGGCCGCCTTGTTGAAATAGTCGGGCACCGTGCCCCAGCGGTTGCCGCGGTGCGTGCCCGCGACGCCGCGCACGCCGCCGGGCGGATAGCGCGTCGACGCCACTGCGCGTTGCGCTTCGACGGCGTCCTGCACGAACGGAAGGAGGATCGACTGCGCGCCGCCGTCGAGCGCGCGCTTGACCATCACCATGTCGTTCCACGGCATGCGCACGACGGCCGACGCGGGCGTGCCCGCGATCGCGCGCAGCGTGTCGATCATGTGGTGCGTCTCGAGCGGCGTGTGCTCCATGTCGACGACGAGGAAGTCGAAGCCACAGACGCCGAGCGCTTCGGCCGTGGCCGGCGTGCCGCTCATGAGCCACGCGCCGAAGACCGTGCGTCCCTCGTTCAACGCGCGCTTGAAGCGATTCGTGTAGTTGTCCATCGTTTTCGCAATCCGCGAATTGTGCGCGGCCATTCTACGCGCGGCGCTCAGTGGATGACCAGCAAGCCTGCGCCGCTCGCGACCAGCAGCACGCCGACGGCCCGGCGGAACGCCGATGGATCGAGCCGGTCGTGCAGCCTGTCGCCGACGATCGTGCCGATGACGACGGGGATGATCGACGCGCCGATCAGCACGAGGTCCTCCGGCCTGAAGACGCCCGTCGCCGCGTAGCCCACCGAGCGCACGATGCCGAGCACGAGCAGCGTGGCCGACATCGTGACGCGAAACACGCCCTTCGGCAGGTCGAGCGCATCGAGATAGGTGGCGTAGATCGCGCCGGCAAGGCCGCCGAAGATGGTGGCGACGAGGCCGGCGATCGCCGAGATCGGATGCACGACCCAGCGTGGCATCGCGAGCCTGCGCTTGACGAGCTTCTTGCCGAACAGGCTGTACAGCGCATAGCCCAGGATGTAGACGCCGAGCGCGTGCGCGAGCATGACCTGGTCGAGCGACGTGAAGAGGTACAGGCCCAGCGCGACGCCGACGAGCGACCCGGGCACGAAGATCGCAATCCGCCGCCATTCGATCATGCGCCAATCGCGCAGGACCTGGCGCGAGCCCGCGAACATGCCGATCACCGTGATGAGCGGCACGGTCACGGGGAGCGGAAGGACGAACGTCAGCAGAGGTGTTGCGATGACGCCGGCACCGAACCCGGAGACCGCGCGCACCGCGTAGCCCGCGGCGATCGCGAGCGCGCACCACGCGGATTCAAGCGGGCTGAGCGGCCAGGTCAAAACTTCTGATGGAAACGCACCCGCGCGGCGGGTGCGTCTCTTTCCCGTGAAAGCAAGTCGCTTATGTATACACCGGCGCAGGCTGCGTGAAGTACGCGTGCAGGATGTGATAGACCATGAGGTAGTTCTTCTGCTGGAAGCTCGCGTGCGAGATGCCGGCCATCACCGTGAACTGCTTGTCGGGATTGGGCAGGCGCTTCCAGAACTCGACCAGGTCGTCGAAGGCGGCGATGCCGTCGAACTGTCCGCGCAGCACCATCGTGGGCACGGCGATCTTCGCGGGATCGACGATCGGAAGCTTCGAGCACATGTCGATGTACGTGCCGTTGGGCATCGAGTCGTCGAGCGCGAGGATCGCGTCGGCGAACGCCTCGACGACGCGCGGCTCGGCGCAGTCCGGATGGTCGCGCGCGAAGATCGAGCGGACGAACGCGCGATCGATCGGCCGCCGCCTGGTGGCGAGGAACTCCGGCAGCTTCTTGCGCCGCTGCTCGAGCGTGGGCGCGCCTTCGCCCGTCCACACGAACGCGTCGAGGACCAGGCGCGCAACGCGATCGGGATGGCGCTGCGCGAACAGCGCGGCGCGCAGTGCGCCGGAGGAGATGCCATAGGTGAGGAAGCTGCGCACGCCGCGTGTCGCGGCGATGTAGTCGGTCGCCGCTTCCAAATCGTCGGCCCCGTTCGCGATGTCGCAGTAGATGTCGCGCGTCTTGTCCGAGCGGCCGTAGCCCTCCATGTCCACGGTCCAGCACACGAAGCCGCGGCGCGCGAACCAGTCCATCACCGAGGAGTCCGGACGGTCCGGAACGACGAGGTCGAACGTCGGCTGCGACGCCATCGACGACCCGTGCACGAACAGCACGGCAGGCTTGCCGTCGGGCGATCCGACGAACTTCTCCCAGAGAAAGAGACGCACGTCGCCCTTGTGCGTCCAGTGCTCACGGCCGGTTACGTCGGTGGCTCATTCGGCCTTCGCTCCCGTTTCCTTGACGACCTTCGCCCACTGCGTGCGCTCGTGCCGGAAGAATGCGCCGAACTCCGCCGGCGTGGACCCCACGATCTCGATGCCCGCGGTCGCCATGTACGACTTGGCCTCGTTGCCTGCGAGCACCTCCTTCACGTCGCGGTAGATCTTGTCGATGATGGGCGCCGGCGTGCCCTTCGGCGCCATCAGTCCCATCCACACGTAGGCCTCGTAGCCCGCCACGCCCTGCTCGGCGACGGTCGGCACGTCCGGCAGTTGCGACGACCGCGTCGAGCCCGTCACCGCGAGCGGACGCAGCTTGCCCGCCTTGATGTGCCCCACCATGCCCGCCGTGCCGGGGATCGATGCCATGACCTGCCCCGCGAGCAGGTCCGTGGTCGCCTGGCCGCTTCCTTTGTACGGGACGTGCGAAAGCTGCATGCCGGTCATCGACGCGAGCATTGCCATGAACAGGTGCTGCCCGCTGCCGTTGCCCGACGATGCGTAGTCGACCTGGCCGGGCCGCGCCTTCACGTATGCGAGGAATTCGGGGAGCGTCTTGACGGGCAGCGACGGATTCACCACGAGCACGCCCGGCTCGCGGCCGATCAGCGTGACCGGCGCGAAGTCCTCGACCGGGTCGTAGGGAAGCTTCTGGTACAGCGTTGCGCTGATCGCATTGGTCTGCGATGCGAGGAGCAGCGTGTAGCCGTCCGGTGCGGCCTTCGCCACCATGTCCGCGCCGATGGTGGCGCCTGCGCCGGGCTTGTTCTCGACGACGACCTGCTGCCCCCAGCGCTTGCCGAGCTCCTGGGCGATGAGCCGCATGGGACCGTCGACGGCGCCGCCGGGCGAGAAGGGGACGATCACGCGCACGGGCCGCGCGGGGTAGTCCTGCGCAGCGGACACGAGCGGGACGGCAAGCGAGAGCAACAGTGCTGCGACGTGCAGGAAGCGGATCGTCATCTGCGCATGGTAGCGCGGGTCAGCCCGAGGGATCGGCAAGCGCTTCACTGTTAGAATCGGGGCGAAGAATTGCGAAGTCCGATGGATACCGCGACCCCTCGCAACGCTCCCTGTCCGTGCGGCAGCGGGAAGCGGTACAAGCATTGCCACGGCGGCGCGCGCCGATGATGCAGCATCTCCCGGCACGCTCGAGCGGGCCCTTGCCGAGCATCGCGCCGGTCGCCTCGCTGCAGCCGAGGTGCTGTACCGCCGAGTCCTTGGAGGAAACCCCGGACAATCCGGATGCATTGCACATGCTCGCCGTCGTGCGCCTCGCGCTGGGCGCGCCGCGCGACGCGCTCGCGCTGATCGTTCGTGCGCTCGATGCAACCGGCTGGCGCATGGACGACATGCGCACGAATCTCGGACTCGTGCTCGCAGCGCTCGCGGGGCCGCGCGTGCATCGCGAGCGCGTCGCGGCTCGGCGCGGCGCACCGCGCAACGACGCGCCGCTGGTGAGCGTCGTGGTGCCGTCGTACAACCACGCAAGGTACGTCGAACGCGCGCTCGACTCCGTGCGCGCACAGGATTACGCCAATCTCGAGCTCGTCGTGGTCGACGACGGCTCGACCGACGATTCGGTGCGCACGATCGAGCGCGCACTGCGCGACATGCCGTTTCCGGCCCGGCTCGTTGCGCGCGAGAATCGGGGCGCGCACGCCGCGTTGAACGATGGCCTTTCGCAAGCGCGCGGCGACTATGTGCAGTTCCTGAACTCGGACGACGCCCTGGCCCCTGCACGCATTGCACGGATGGTCGACGAGGTGGCGGGCGGCGGCGCCGAGTGGGGATTTTCCGGCGTGACCGTGGTCGACGCCGACGATCGGCCGCTGCCTCGCACGCCCGGGTCGCGCGCCGACGCGTTGCTGCGCGAGATCGAGGGGGTGGGCAACGAGGCGACGGTCGGGCTCGCGCTCCTTGCCGCGAACGTCGCGGTGTCGTCCGGCAACATCTTCGCGTCGCGGGCGCTCGCGGATGCGATCGGCGGTTTCCGTGCGTATCGCTACAACCACGACTGGGACTTCTGCCTGCGCGCGCTCGAGCGGTCGGAGCCCGTCTTCGTGCGCGATGCGCTTTACGTCTACCGGCTGCACGGTGCCAACACGATCGTCGAGTCTTCCGAGCGCGCGCGTCGCGAGTCGTACGAAGCGGTCGCCGCGTACCTGTCGCGCGCGACGTCGGGTGCCGCGTTCGACAACCCGCTGGCGCCCGCGCTCACGTCATGCGACGCATCGTTGGCCGGATCGTTCCTGTCGGTCGTGTTCTCGCGCGGCATGGCGGCGTTGCTCGACGTCGGCGTCCTCCGGCGTGCGGCGATGGACGCGCAGCGGCAGTGAGCGCCTCGCCCTCGCGCAACGCGCCCTGCCCCTGCGGCAGCGGCAAGCGATACAAGGAATGCCATGGCGCCTTCGTGACGCCGGCCGCGCCGCCGGCCCCCGCGGGCGCTCTCGAACGGCTCGCGCGAGCGCGGGCCGACCTCGAGCGCAACGACCATGCGCATGCGCGCGCCATCTGCGACGACGTCCTGCGCGAGACTGCCCGACCATCCTTATGCGCTCGACCTGCTGGCGCAAGTCGAGGCGGCATCGGGCAACGTTGCGGGAGCGCTGCGCACGCTGCTCGCGGCAGTCGACGCATTGCCGCGTCACGCGCTGCCGCCGGCAGTCGCGTTCGGAGTGTGGAGCACGCTCAACGCAACGTACGCGCTCGCGCTGTCGCGCCACGACGTGGCGTCGCGCGACGCGCGCGAGCGGTACAACGCCTGGCAGGCGGCGCGCTCGTGCGTGACGCGGGCGCAGGATGCGACGGTGGTGCTGGTGCTCGGCCCGTCCACGTCGCCGGATGCGGCGGCCGCCGCGCTGCAGTCGATCACTTCCCAGACGCGGCCGCCGTCGCAGCTCGTGGTGTCGGTGATCGCCGACTCGCCCGCCGCTCAATTCGTGCGCGCGCGACTCGATCTCCTCGCGATCGAGGCCCGCTTCCTCGAGGGAAGCGCTGCGACGACCGCGGAAGCGTGGAACCGCGGAGTGCAGGCGGCGACGTGTACGTGGGTCGCGATCCTCGAGCCGCCCGCGCGCTTCGAGCCCCTGCACCTTGCGTCGCTGGTCGACCTTGCGGCAGGCAGGAGCGCGCGATTCGCGTGGGCCGCCGCCACGTTCGAGGGCACCGTCGGCGTCGCCGACGCCGTACTTGCCGCGGAGTCGTCTCGCATCGACGCCGCGCAGACGTCTGCGGTGAAGGCCGACTCGCTCGGGCTCGCACTGATCGGGCAGTGGTCGCCGCTGCCGGGCGTCGGCGCGCTCGTGTTCGAGCGCGCGCTGCACGCCGCGCTCGGCGGATTCCGGCCCCTGCGGGGACACGAGGCATGGGACTTCTGCCTTCGCGCATGCTGGGAGAGCGAGCCGGTGCGATCGACGTTGGCGACGTATCGCCATGCCATCGCGCGAAGCGACGACATGTCCGCGGCGGAGCGCGAAGCGATCCAGCTTGCGATGTTTCGCGAGTTCCATGCGCGCGCGTCGCAACCGCAATCCAACGCGGCCAATCCGTTCGCGCCGTCGCTTGCCGTGTGGGGCACGCGCTACATGCGTCGCTTGTTCGAGGCCGGGCACGTGCTGATGGTCGACCGCGAAGCGCTGGCGCGTTTTGCGGATCGCATCCAGGCGATGGAGAGCGAGGCGATTGCGCATCTTACGCCCGGCATCAATCTCATCGGATTCGCGTTCGGCGAATTCGGACTCGGCGAGAGCCTGCGATCGCTCGCGCGCGCCTGCGTCGCCGGAGGCGTCCCGTTCGTCGTGAAGGACGTGGAGCAGCACCTTTCTACGCGCCAGACCGATTCGAGCATCGCGTCGCACATCGCCGACGACATCCGGCACTCGGTGTCGCTCATGTGCGTCAACCCCGACCTCCTGGCCCAGGTGCGCCCCCTTCTGCGGCGCACGCGGGAGCACGGCGGGATCGCGGTCGGTTACTGGTACTGGGAGCTCGAGACCACGCCGCGCATGTGGGAGCCTGCATACGACGTCGTCGACGAGGTCTGGTGCGCGACGCAGTTCGTCGCCGACGCGATCGCGCGCGCGACGAAGAAACCGGTCGTCAAGATCCCGCCGCCGCTCGAGGTGGCCGCGCCGCGCGTCCATCATCGTCGCGAGTTCGGGCTGCCCGACGGGCGCTTCCTGTTCCTCTTCACCTTCGACTACAACTCGTTCGTGAAGCGGAAGAATCCGGAGGCCGTCATCGCGGCGTTCCGGGACGCCTTTCCGCGCACGCGCCAGGATGTCGGGCTCGTGGTCAAGTCCGTCAACGGCGCGAACCAGCCGCAGCGCGTCGCGGCGACGATGGCGCATGCCGGCGCCGACCCGCGCATCATCGCGATCGACCGCTTCCTCACGCGCGAGGAGTCGTACGGCCTCATCGTGGCGACCGACGCCTACGTGTCGCTGCATCGCTCGGAAGGTCTCGGGCTCGGGCTGTGCGAGGCGATGGCGTTGCGCCGTCCGACGATCGCGACCGCCTATTCGGGTAATCTCGAGTTCATGAACGACGGGAACAGCCTGCTGGTCGATTACAAGCTGGTGCCGGTCGCGCGCGGCGAGTACCTCGTCGACGACGAGCGATTCGTGTGGGCCGAGCCGGACATCGCGTCGGCCGCGCGCTGCATGCGCGAGCTGGCCGACGATGCGGGGCTGCGCGAGCGGCTGGCCGCGGCGGGCCAGAAGGAGATCGCGACGCGATTCACGCGCGAGCGGACCGCTCGCCTCATTCGCGAGCGCCTCGCCGAGCTTCGCGTGCTCTCCGCGTGACGTCGGCAGTCGGCATCGCGCGATCGCGCGATTTCCGTGACGGGTTCACGGAAATGCTTCCGGCGTGCGTCGGGCTCGTGCCGTTCGGCATCGTGTGCGGCGTAGGTGCGGCCGCCGCGGGCGCGAGCTGGATCACGTCGCTCGGGATGAGCGCCATCATCTTCTCGGGCGCGGCGCAGATCGTGTGCGCGCAGATGATCGCGGCCGATGCGCCTTTCCTGGTCATCGTGCTGACGACGACGGTGCTGGGGCTTCGCCTCCTCATGTACAGCGCGGCCATTGCGCCGTATCTCAAGCCGCTGCCGGAACGGTGGCAGCGCGCGCTTGCGTTCATGCTTTCGGACCAGGTGTTCGCGGCGGCGATCCGGCGCTTCCACATGGACGACGACCGCATCGCGGCCGGGCGCCACTTCCTGGGCTCGGGCTTCGCGCTGTGGATTGCGTGGCAGGTCTCGTGCATGGTGGGCTACTTCGCCGGCAACCTCATTCCCGCGGCATGGTCGCTCGAGTTCGCGGTGCCGCTGTGCTTCATCGCGCTCGTTGCGCCGGTCTTTCGCAATGCGCCCTCGGTGCTCGCGGCGATTTCCGCCGGCGTCGCGGTCGTTGCGCTCGCGCACCTGCCGATGCGCCTCAACCTCATCGCCGCCGGCCTCATCGGCATCGTCGTCGGCACGGTCGCGGACCTCGCGAGGGAACGATGGACGCAGCGCTGAAGCTCTGGGCGGTGATCCTGGTGGTGGGTGCGCTCAACTACCTGTCGCGCCTGTCGTTCATCGCATTCTTTGCGCGCCGCTCCATGCCGCCGCTGCTCGAGCGCGCGCTGCGCTACGTGCCGGCGGCGATGCTCACCGCGTTGATCGTCCCCATGGTCGTCGACGTGACGCCGGACGGGCTGCATCCGCACCTGCCGAAGGTCGCGGCCGCCGTCCTCGCGACGCTGGTCGCGTGGTTCAAGCTCGGCACGTTGTGGACGCTGGTGTCGGATGGTGCTGTGGATTCTGCAATCGTGCGCTGATAACATGGTCGGCGCTGTCGCCAAGACCCTTTCATGAAGTTTTCCGCTATGAAATTCGACGGCACCGACACCTACGTCGCCACCGACGACCTGAAGCTCGCGGTCAACGCGGCGATCGCGCTCTCGCGCCCGTTGCTCATCAAGGGCGAGCCCGGCACCGGCAAGACGCTCCTGGCCTACGAGGTCGCGCGAGCGCTCGACCGCCCGCTCATCCAGTGGCACATCAAGTCCACGACCAAGGCGCAGCAGGGCCTGTACGAGTACGACGCCGTGTCGCGCCTGCGCGACTCGCAGCTCGGCGACGAGCACGTCGCCGACATCGCGCACTACATCAAGCACGGCGTGCTGTGGGAAGCGTTCGAGAGCGACGTGCCGGCGGTCGTGCTCATCGACGAGATCGACAAGGCGGACATCGAGTTCCCCAACGACCTCCTGCGCGAGCTCGACCGCATGGAGTTCTACGTCTACGAGACGCACCAGACCATCGAGGCGCGGCATCGTCCGCTGGTGATCATCACCTCCAACAACGAGAAGGAGCTGCCGGACGCGTTCCTGCGCCGCTGCTTCTTCCACTACATCCGCTTTCCGGACCGCGAGACGATGGAGCGGATCGTCGACGTGCACTACCCGGGACTCAAGAAGGCGCTGCTCGCCGAGGCGCTCGAGGTCTTCTTCGACCTGCGCGACGTGCCCGGACTCAAGAAGAAGCCGTCGACCTCCGAGCTCCTCGACTGGCTGAAGCTGCTGCTCGCCGAGGACATCTCGCCGGAAGCGCTGCGCAGCCAGGACAAGAAGATGATCATTCCGCCGCTGCACGGCGCGCTCCTCAAGAACGAGCAGGACGTGCACCTGTTCGAGCGCGTGGCGTTCATGCGCAAGGGCGGGAAGATAGGTGCCCCGCGCTTCATCGAACCCGTGACACTGACCGGCGAGCACGGCTCGCTCGAGCCTCTCGACCTGTCGCACGTTCCTGCGCTGGCGAGCGCCGCGCGCGACGGCGAGCTGTGGCGGCTCTGGTACACCGGCGTGCCGACGCCCGAAGGCGCCGAGGCGTACGTCGAAGACCGCGCTCGACTGGCGCGAGCGGCTCGACGCGATGCCTTTCGTCGATCCGCGACAAGACGGGCGACGTCGTCGGCTGCACGCGCTACTTCAACGTCGACGCGGTCAATCGCCGGCTGGAGATCGGTCACACGTGGTACGCGAGGCGCGTGCAGCGCACGCCGCTCAACACCGAGTGCAAGCTCATGCTTCTGACGCATGCGTTCGAGAAGCTCGCCTGCATCGCCGTCGAGTTCCGGACGCACTGGTTCAACCACGCGTCGCGCGCCGCCATCGCCCGGCTCGGCGCCAAGCAGGACGGCGTGCTGCGCAATCACGCGGTGACGGCCGACGGCGTCAAGCGCGACACCGTCGTGTTCTCCATCATCGACAGCGAGTGGCCGGCGGTGCGCCAGCACCTGCGCTTCCAGCTCGACAAGCCTCGCTAGCCGGGGTAGAGGCCCCGCGAGCGCGCGAACACGCGCGTCAGTCCAAGGAGCGCGTCGAGATTGGGCGCGGGCACGTTCACCCGCTGCGCGATCTCGCGCACGACCGTGAGCAACGCATCGATCTCGAGCGGCTTGCCCGCTTCGACGTCCTGCAGCATCGAGGTCTTGAACGCGCCGAGCTTGCGCGTGATCGCCGTGCGGTCCTGCACCGTCTGCTCGATCGGACAGCCGATCGCGGCACCGATCGCCTTGGCTTCCTCCATCACGCGCCAGCAGAACCCGTTGGCGAGCTCGTCGTCGAGGACGCGGTCGGCCGTGACGCCGGTGAACGCGGTGACCGGGTTCATCGTCATGTTGCCCCAGAGCTTGTACCAGACGTCCTGCTGGATGCGCTCGGAGACGCGGCACTCGAAGCCCGCCGCGATCGAGCTCGCGCCGCAAGCTTCGCCACCCGCGCGGACGTGCCGCCCGCAGGCTCGCCGACGATGAGTCCCTTGCCCATGACGTTGTCCACGACGCCCGGCTGCGGGGTCGTGCACGATGCATGCACGACGCAGCCGATCACGTGGCGCGTGGGAATGGCGCGCGCGATCTCGCCCGCCGGGTCGAGCGTCGCGAGCTTCATGCCGGCGCACGCGCCGGGCATGCCGTCGAAGAACCACCACGGCACGCCGTTCATCGCCGTGAGCACCATCGTGTCGCGTCCGATGAGAGGCGCGATGCGCGCGGCGACGTCGCGCATCGCCGGCTCCTTCACCGCGACGACGACAAGGTCGTGTATGCCGAGCTCGCCGGGATCGGCCGACGCGCGCACGCGCGGCGCGATTTCCGTGCCGCCGCTGCGCAAGCGCATGCCGTGCGCAGCGATTGCCGCAAGCGTCGCGCCGCGTGCCACCGCGGAGACCGCGTGACCCTGTTCGGCGAGCCGCGCGCCGAGGAAGCCGCCGATCGCGCCGGCACCGTAGATGCAGGTGTTCATAGTCGCGAAGGGCCGTCCCGAGCGACTATTGCGCCCCCTCGGGGGGCAGCGAGCGGAGCGAGCGTGGGGGTCGTTTTCATGCGGGTAATATTACAGCCATGCTCACCGGCTTCTTTCTCCACCTGAAGGCGCACAAGCTGCCGGTATCCACGCGCGAGCTGCTCACGCTGCTCGAGGCGCTCGAGGCGCGCGTGATCTCGCTGTCCATCGACGATTTCTACACGCTGTCTCGCGCGTGCTTCGTCAAGGACGAGCAGCACTTCGACCGCTTCGACCTTGCGTTCGGGACGTACTTCAAGGGCATCGACGCGATCTTCGACATCCGCGCCGGGATTCCCGAGGCGTGGCTGCGCAGGGAGTTCGAGCGCCACTTGAGCGACGAGGACAAGAAGCTCGTCGAGGCCATGGGCGGCTACGACAAGCTGATGGAGACGCTCAAGAAGCGCCTCGAGGAGCAGAAGGGACGCCACGCCGGCGGCAACAAGTGGATCGGCACGGGCGGCACGAGCCCGTTCGGCGCGTACGGCTACAACCCCGAGGGCGTGCGCATCGGCCAGGACGGCGGCGGCTCGCGAAGCGCGGTCAAGGTCTGGGACGAGCGCAGCTTCCGCAACCTCGACGGCGACGTCGAGCTCAACACGCGCAACATCAAGGTCGCGTTGCGCCGCCTTCGCAAGTTCGCGCGCGAAGGCGTGCCCGACGAGCTCGACCTGCCCGGCACCATCGAGGGCACCGCGCGCAACGCGGGATGGCTCGACGTCCACATGCAGCCGGAGCGCCGCAATCGCGTCAAGGTGCTGCTGTTCCTCGACGTCGGCGGCTCGATGGACCCGCACGTGCGGGTGTGCGAGGAGCTCTTCTCGGCGGCCAAGGCCGAGTTCCGCCATCTCGACGCACTTCTACTTCCACAACTGCGTCTACGACCACGTGTGGCGCGACAACGGCCGGCGGCGCAACGAGCGCGTTGCCGACCCTCGAGCTCGTGCGCACGTATGGCCCCGACTGGAAGGTCGTGTTCGTCGGCGATGCCGCGATGAGCCCCTACGAGCTCACGCAAGCCGGCGGCAGCGTCGAATACGCGAACGACGAGCCCGGCATCGCGTGGCTCACGCGCATCTTCGAGCACTTCCGTCGCGTCGTGTGGTGGAATCCCGAGCCGTCGCGCACGTGGGAGTACACGCGCTCGACGCAGATCATCCTGCACAAGCTCGGCCCGCGCATGTTCCCGCTCACGCTGTCCGGCATCGCGCAGGGCATCGACGCGCTGCGCCATTGAGTCGCGAGCGCCACTTCGTCAAGTCGGTGCCGCTCGCGGACGCCGCGATGCTCGAGGCGGAAGCCGACGGCTTGCGCGCGCTGGCCGCGTGCGACGTCATCGCCGTGCCGCGCATCGTCGAGCTGGGCCGGCACGACGCGACCGCTTTCCTCGCGACCTCGTGGCTCGACTTCGCCGACATGCCGCGGGGCGAAGCGATGGGATGCGCGCTCGCACGACTGCACCGCATCGCACACGGCACCCGCTTCGGCTGGTCGCGCGACAATTTCATCGGGCGCACGCCGCAGAACAACGGCTGGAGCGACGACTGGGCGACGTTCTTCCGCGACAGGCGGCTGCGGCCGCAGTTCCTCCGCGCAGCGCGTTACCGGCTGCACGATACGGACGCCTTGCTCGACGCCGTGCCGGAGCTGTTGCGCGACCACGCGCCGGCGCCGTCGCTGCTGCACGGCGACCTGTGGTCCGGCAACGCCGCCATGCTGGTGAGCGGCGAACCTGCGATCTTCGATCCGGCCGTCTACATCGGCGACCGCGAGGCCGACATCGCCATGACATATCTGTTCGGCGGATTCGATGCGTCGTTCTATGCCGGATACGAGCGCACGTGGCCGCTGCCCGCGGGCCACGAACGGCGGCGTGAGCTCTACAACCTCTACCACGTCGTGAACCACCTCAACCTCTTCGGCGTGTCGTACCGCTCGCAAGCGCAGGCGACGATCGCGCGGCTCCTTTGAGATGCGGCTATCCTGACGCCCATGGGCGAGAGCCGATCGCGAGTCGCCGTCATGGGCGCGGGTGCCGTCGGGTGCTACTACGGCGGGATGCTCGCGCTGTCCGGCGTTCCCGTGACGCTCGTCGGCCGCGCGCAGCACGTGGACGCCATCGCGCGCAACGGGCTCGCGATCGTGCGCGACGACCGTCGCGACGTCGTCGAGGTCGCCGCGACCACGGACGTTGCGGGCGTGGCGGACGCCGACGTGATCCTGGTGTGCGTCAAGTCGCCCGACACGATCGCCGCGGCGACGGCAATGAAGCCGCACTTGCGAGGCGATGCGGTGATCGTCAGCCTGCAGAACGGCGTGTCGAACGCCGACGCGCTCCTCGCCACCGTCGATCACGTCGTGCTCGCGGCGGCGGTGTGGGTCGGCGCCTACATGGAGGGCCCGGGCGTCGTCCGCCACACCGGCCGCGGCGATCTCATCCTGGGCGTCGACGCGCGACGGCGCGCATCGAGGCGATGCACGAACGCGCGCCCAGGACGTTGCCACGATGTTCGAGTCGGCAAGCGTCGGCTGTCCCGTCGCCGACGACGTCGAGCAGGTCCTGTGGCGCAAGCTCGCGATCAACTGCGCATTCAACGCGGTGTCGGCGCTCGGCAGGTCACGCTATGGACGCATGGCGCGCGACCCCGCGACGCGCGAGGTGATGGCCGCTGCCGTGCGCGAGACGGTCGCCGTGGCGCGCGCGAGCGGCATCGCGCTCGACAGCGACGAGATGCTGGCCGCGGTGTGGCGTACCGCGGACGCGCTGTCCGACGCAATATTCGTCGACGGCGCAGGACATCCTGCGCGGCAGGCCCACCGAGATCGACATGCTGAACGGCTACGTCGCGCAGCGCGGCGACGAGCTCGGCCTCGCGACGCCCGTCAACCGCACGTTGCACGCGCTGGTGCGGCTGCGGGAAGCCGGCGACGACCTGGCAGGCTGACGATACTCGCGAAAAAAAGAAGGCTGCAGGATCCTCCCGCAGCCTTTGGCCTTCTGTCGAAGAAAAGCCGGAAACCGTTCGGGCGAAGGGCCGCCCCGAGCCGCGAACTGCGCCCCCTTCGGGGGCAGCGAGCCCGCTTCTTTTGCGAGCGTGGGGGTCCGATCAGCCGATCTTCACCGGCACGTAGATCTGACGACCCTGCCGCTCGATGAGCAGGGCGACCGTCTTGCCCGACTTGTCGACCAGCGACTTCAATTCCTCCGGCGTGCTCACCTTGGCCGCACCGACCCCGACGATCAGGTCGCCTGCCTGCACGCCGGCCTTGGCCGCAGCTCCTGCCGAGCGCTCGACGACGACGCCGGACTTGCCGCCGTCCTTCTTCTCCTCGGGCGTGAGCGGTCGCACGGCAACGCCGAGCTTGCCCTTCGCTTCCGCGTCGTCCTTGACGGCCGCGACCTTGGCGTCGTCGAGCGTGCCCACGGTTGCAACGAGCTCGACCGGCTTGCCTTCGCGCCAGACCTCGACCGTGATCCTGGTGCCGGGCGCGGTGTTGCCGACGCGGCTCGTGACGTCGGTGCTGTCCACGATGGCCGTTCCGTCGATCTTGCGGATGACGTCGCCGGCCTTGAAGCCCGCCTTCTCCGCCGGCCCGCCCTTCTCGACGGTGCCGACGACGCGCGCCGTTCGCGTCCTTGAGGCCGAAGCTCTGGGCGAGCGACTGGTCGAGGCCCTGGATGCCGACGCCCAGGCGGCCGTGCTGCACCTTGCCGTGCGTCTTGATCTGGTCGGCGACCTTCACCGCGACGTCCGCAGGAATCGCAAACGACAGCCCCATGTAGCCGCCCGAGCGGCTGTAGATCTGCGAGTTGACGCCGACGACCTGGCCCTTCGCGTTCAGCAGCGGGCCGCCCGAGTTGCCGGGGTTCACCGCGACGTCGGTCTGGATGAACGGCACCATCTGCCCGTTCGGCAGCGCGCGATGCACGCCGCTCACGACGCCCGCCGAGACGCTGCTCTCGAAGCCGAACGGCGAGCCGATCGCGATCACCCACTCGCCGCGCTTCACCTCGGGCTTGGACGAGATGTCGAGCGCGGGGAGGTCCTTCGCGTCGATCTTGATGAGCGCGATGTCGGTGCGCTTGTCGGAGCCGACGACCTTGGCCGTGAACTCGCGGCGGTCGGTCAGCTTGACGGTGACTTCGCTCGCGTCGTCCACGACGTGCGCGTTGGTCACGATGTAGCCGTCGTTGCTCACGATGAAGCCCGAGCCCATGCCCTGGGTCGGTTGCGGGCGCATCTGCGGGCCGTTCGGGCCGCCGCCGAAGCGCTTGAAGAATTCGCGCATCGGATCGCCTTGCTCGTCCTCGTCGTCATCGGCGTTGAGCGCCACCTTGCGCTCGCTGCGCACGCTGATGTTGACGACCGCCGGGCCGACGCGATCGACCAGCGCCGTGAAGTCGGGGAGGTTGGCCGCAGCAGTCGGGATGATGGCAGGTGCTACGGCAGCGGTCTGGACGGCCGCGTGCGCAGGCGACACGGCCAGACCGTCGACCTGCTGGTAGAACGTGGCGAGCCCGCCGACGACGCCGGCCGCGACGAGCGCGTAGGTAACCTTGGACAATTGCATCGCGTTTCTCCTGGGAGAGGAACGGCCCCGAACGGGGCCTTCGCGTTGCAATGTAGGGTCGCCCGCTTAACGGTTCCTTAACCGGTCGCGCGAAAAAAAACCGCCCGGTTCCCCGGGCGGTTCCGTTCGTCTCAAACGCTCTTCGGCTACTTCTTCGGCGCCATCGCGTCGCCCTTCATGGCGCCGCCTTCCTTGGCCATCATGTCCTTGCACGCCGTTTCCTTCTTCATCATGGCGTCGTCCTTCTTCGCCATCGTGTCCTTCTTCGCCATCATGTCCTTGCATTCCTGCATGGTGGGCTTCATCGGGTCCTTCGCCATCTTGTCCTGGGCGGCGACGGCGCCGCGGCGATGATCGCCATTGCGATCAGTGCGAGAGTCAACTTCATGAGCGTTCCTCCTCGAAGTCCTGCGTTGATGGACGTGCAGCAACCAGCTCTTACGCGGCATTGGTCGCTTCGGATGCGACGATCCTTACGCCGGGCTGCACATGATGACGCCGAGGTTGCCGCTGCCTTCCGGGATCCACCCCTTGTCCAGCATCGTCGTGCGGGTGGCGAGGCTGGTCGTGTAGCGGTGGTTAGGCGCCGCGCCCTGGCCGTTGTTGTACAGCCGGTAGACGGGCACGCCCGTGGCGCACACGCCCGAGCGCGTTCGGCCGCGGCAGCGGAGAACACTTCCGCCTCGAACTGCCAGTTGGGGTTCGCCTTGACCGTCGTGCACTCGCTGGCGTCGGGCGTGTAGAAGTGCGAGCTCTTGGCGCCGAACGCCGTGCTGAAGAAGCGGCACACCGGCGAGCTTCCGCCCGGCACGTCGGCGTAGACGTTGAACGACTCGCCCGTGCGCGCCCAGCCCGATGAACGTGCCGTTGTCGAGCTTCGTGATCTCGTCGGGAATGTGCGGTGACGAAGTAGTGATCGAACGCCGCGTGGTAGTACTCGATCGCGATCGACCTTCACTCCGCCGCCGGACGTCTTGCTGAAGCTCTCGATCGACGCCCGCGTTGTCGTCGGACAGGTTGTCCGGCGCCACGGCGCCGCACGCCGAGGCCGCGCTTGGCGAAGCCGGTCAGGCACAGGTCGGCGTCCGCGGCGTCCTGCGCCTGCATGACGGCGAGCAGCGCGTCGCGCGCCTGGACGAAGGTGGGGTCCATCGGCGTCATCTTGAAGCTCGCGACGAGGTAGCGCTTCATGCGGTCCTGCGCCTGCGCGAACGTGAGTCGCGACGTGTCGTTCAGCAGGTTGCTGTAGCACTCCCACAGCATGCTCGCCCACACTTCGCCGGTGTTGTGGACTTCCGAGTTGACCGAGCCGCCGGCGCGCGTCGAGATCGGAGGCGTCGCCGGCAGCGGCGTCGCGTCGGCGATGTGCTTGAACGTGAGCGGGTTCTTGGTCGATGTCGCGCGAGTACGGATAGCGGCGAATGCCGTAGTAGTACGCGTTGTTGAGGACGTCGGGCGCGTAGTCGGGCCCGCCGAGCGGATACGGCGTGACGCCGTAGGTGCCGCCGAAGTTCGCGTTGGCCGGCGGCGTTGCGATCCTCTTCCTTCACGAACATGAGGAGCGCCACGAAGTCGGACCAGCCCTCGCCCATGCCGCGCGCCTGGTTCGCCGACAGGCCGTTGGCGTTGTCGATGAGCCGGTTGGAAAGATAGTGGCCCCACTCGTGCGCGATGACGGTGTTGTCGAACGAGCCGTCGCGCGGCAGCACGGCCTGGCGCGCCATGCGGCAGAGCACGCCCGTGCCCGCACGCGAGCGCCGTCTTGATCGCCTCGCCGTCGGCCTGCGAGATCGACACGGACGGGAATCGTGATCGTCGCATCGGTGCCGGCCATGCCCGATGGTGCCGGGCGACACGTTGTTGACGATGAGCGACGCCGATCGCGCCGGCGTCCTGCGCGTTCTTCACCTTCACGACGAACGTGCAGATCGCCGCGATCGATCACGGCGATCTTGCCGGCGACCGCAGCGGCGTTGGTGATCGCCGTGCAGGCGTCCGTGTCGAGCGGACCCGTCGGGGTTGAGCGCGTCCTGCGCGAGCACGAGGCTCGCCGTGAGGTCGAACGCCTGCGCGCCGAACTCCGCGGTCGCCGATTGCTTGACGCCGGCGAGCGCCGGCGGCGACTCCACCTTCGCGAGCGACAGCTCGCTCGACCAGAAGTACATCCGCATGCGCGGCCGCGTGCCGTCCGGCGGCGTGTTCATGTTCGCGTTGTTGGTGCCGCGAGTAGTCCTGCGCTTCGGCGATGATGCTGTCGCCGGCGATGCCGCCGCGGCCGAAGTTGTTCGTCTGCGCGTTGCCCGCCGCCTCGTCGAAGCCTGCGTCGTAGAACCAGTCGTGCAGGTAGTTGACCGTGTAGAAGAGGTTCGTGACGGCAGCCGCGACCTGCGTGCGATTCGCGTTGGCGGGGATGGCGTGGTCGTACGTGTAGTCGAAGCTGTTGGGCGACGTCACGCATGCGTGCAGGTCGCCGTCGACGGGCAGCGCGACGTTGCATTCGTCCGTTGCCTGGCGTGCCGAAGCCGTCGGGGGAGAGCATGTTGCTGAACGCCTCGACGTTGTTGCCGGAGGTGCGGTTGGCGGTGCCCGCCAGCCACGGGTCGTTCTTCGAGAACGGCGCGCTGTCGAGCGTGATCAGGTTGGCCGGCCCCACCGGGGGCTGGTAGCCGTCGGCGGTTGCGGTCGGATGCGGGTACCCGCCGCGCCCGCCCGGGCCCGGCAGCGGGAGGAACGGCGGCGCGGTCTCCGCATACACGCGATAGGAGAACGCGGCGTCGCTCACGAGGCTGTTGCGGAACAGCACCGCGCCGTCGTCGGCCGACACGACGTACGAGTACGCATCGACGTCGACGGCTGCGCCGTCCTTGCTCGCTTCGGTGACCTGCACCTCGACGTACCAGGCCGGAACGAGCGTGTCGCCGGTGCGGAACCACACGCGCTTGGTGCGGATCGGAGCCGCGAGCGTCGCTGCTTCGCCCGCGCCGCGATCGATCGTCCACCACGTGTAGCCGCCTTCGGCCTTGACGTCGCGAACCCGCTTGCCGACGTCCGCCGCGAACCCGTGCTCGGCGAGCGCGGCGCCGATCGCGTCCACGGATGTCAGGCGCGCGGTGTCGAAGGTTCGCTTCGCGCTGCCGCCGGTGCTCGCAACACCGCTGATGGCGACCAGCGCCCCCGATCTTGTCGACGAGGACGTTGACCTGGTCGCGGAAGACCTCGATGCCGTCGACGCGGTTGCCGAACCGCGAGATCGAACCGCCGTCCGCGAATCGCTGGACGTCGCTGGCCGCGAGCGTGTCGACGTCGGTGGCGCTCATGCCGTACTTCACGGCGGCGCTCCTGAGATACGCGCGTGCGGCGTCTTCGGGGTCGGCAGCGGTGACTTTCGGCAATGCGCCGAGCTCCTTCGCCCACACGAACGCGGGCACGCTGCGTTGCGCGCCGCTTTGCGCTCCCGCGTCGAAGTTGGGAAGCTTGCGGGCGAATGCCGCCGGCGACGCGACGCACGCGATCGCGATTGCGGCGTGCAGGACGATTGGACGAACGTTCATGAAGTGGCGCGCCTAACTGGGTTCGGGCAAACCCGTGAGTGTATGCGTTATGGCGGCTTCGGGAAACCGCACATGGACGGCAAGGCCCCGTCCGTCGGATCCGTCGGCGAGCTCGACCTGCGCGCCATGGGCATTGGCAATCCGGCGCACGATCGACAACCCGAGCCCGCTTCCGGTTCCCTGCGACGTCTGATTCGTGCCGCCTCCCCGGTAGAAACGCTCGAAGACGCGGTCGCGGTCCGCCGGTGCGATGCCGGGCCCCGTGTCGATGACCGACAGCGACGTTGCGCCGCTCGTGTCGATCGCGACGTCGATGCGCCCGCCAGCCGGCGTGTAGCGAATCGCGTTGTCGAGTAGATTGCCGATGCAGCATCGCGAGCATCGCGGGATCGCCGCGCACCGTCGCACTCGCTGCACCCGTGAGGCCCAGGTCGATGCGCTTGTCGTCGGCCAGTGCGGCGCGCGCGACGATCGCGTCCTTCGCAAGCGCTGCAAGGTCCACGGATTCGTGGCGTCGATCGGGCGAGTCGGGCTCGAGCCGCGCCATCGTCACCAGCTGCTCGACGAGATGCGCGGCGCGGTCCACGCCCGCCTCGAGCTCGCTCATCGCGCTCGACCGGTGCGCATCGTCCTGCGCGCGCTTGGCGAGGCCGACCTGGAGCTTCAATGCGGCAAGCGGCGTGCGCAGCTCGTGCGCGGCATCCGCGGTGAACCGGCGTTGCGCGGCCAGCGCCTCGTCGAGGCGCGCCAGCAGCGCGTTGAGGCTGTCGGCAAGCGGCCGCAGCTCCTCGCGGCACGTTGTTCGCGGCGAGCGGCGCCATCGCGTCGGGCCTGCGCTTCGCGACGGCGCGCGACATGCGGTCGAGCGGCGTCAAGCCCACGCCGACGACGTACCAGATGAGCGCGCCGAGCACGGGATGAGCGCTGCGAGCGGCAGCAGCGTGCGCAGCGCGACCTCCGTCGGCGATCTTCTGCCGCTCGTCGATCGCAGTGCGCGACCTGCAGCGCATGCGTGCCTTCGACGTGCGTGTAGATGCGCCATTCGCGGCCGTTGAGCTTCGACGTTCGAGTAGCCCTCGGTGGCGGGCACCGGAAAGCCGGCGCCCGGCCGCGACCAGTACACGAGCACGCCGTCGCGGTCCCAGATCTGCGTGACGATCTCCGACACGCCGACATTGGACGGGCGGTCGCCGGACGACAGCGACGGCTGGCGGCCGCGCACGAGATCGTCGATGCGCGTCGAGTACGCGAGCTGCTTCAGCTGCAGGTCGAAGAGCTCGCCCACCTGCTCGCGCGCTTCCTGGTAGGTGAACCACGTCGCGAGTCCGGTGACGGCGGCGAGACCGAGCAGCAGGTACGCGAGCAACGTTTTGCGGATCGACGGCATCAGCGCTTTCGCGATCACGTAACCGACGCCGCGGATGGTGCGGATCGCGTCGGCACCGAGCTTCTTGCGCAGGTTGTGGACGTGCACTTCGACCGTGTTGCTCTCCACTTCCTCGCCCCAGCCGTAGAGCTTCTCCTCGAGCTGCGCCTTCGACAGCGCGGTGCCCGGCCGCTCGAGCAGTGCAGCGAGCAGCGCGAACTCGCGCGCGGAAAGCTCGACCCGTGCGCCGCCCTTGGTGACGTGCGCGCGCCGGTGTCGAGCGTCAGGTCGCCGTTGCGCAGCACGTTGTCCTCGCGCGCGATGTCGCGGCGCAGCAGCGCCCGCATGCGCGCCGCAAGCTCCTCCAGGCTGAACGGCTTGACGAGGTAGTCGTCGGCGCCGGCATCGAGACCGGCCACGCGATCGGCAACGGCGTCGCGCGCGGTGACCACGAGCACGCGCGACTTGTTGCCCGCGCGCCGCATCTCCTTCAGGAGCTCGAGCCCGCTCTTGCGCGGCAGGCCGAGATCGAGGATGACGAGCGCGTACGCCCCGTCCGCCGTGTCGACGGCCGCCTTGCCGGCCGCGCCGTCCTCGCACCCAGTCGACCGTGTACCCGTCCTGCGACAAGGCCGCCTTCAGCGTCTTGCCGATCATGGGGTCGTCTTCGACGAGAAGAATCCGCATACGGGTGGCAATTTACATCACCGGTGCATCCACCCGGCTGCGCCGGCCGTAGATCACATCACGTGTCCTTCGAAACCGCGCCGATACCGGGCGGCGGGCACGCGACGATCCCATTTCCGGCCATACAGGAGTCCAATCATGACAGCCATTCCGTTCCGTCGCGCGCTCGCGCCGGTGCTCGTCGCAGCCGGGCTCGCCGCCGCCTGGGCGATGCCCGCCGTCGCGTCGAGCCACCGCGAGGCCCCGTTCATCGCGAGCCAGCCGCAGGTCGACGCCACCGATTTCTACATGTTCAGGAGCTACGAGCCGGGGCGCGAGGCGTACGTCACGATCGTCGCCAACTACCTGCCGCTGCAGGACCCGTACGGCGGGCCGAACTACTTCAAGCTCGATCCGAATGCCGTCTACGAGATCCACGTCACCAACGACGGCGGGGCGGTCGAGAACCTCACGTTCCAGTTCAGGTTCCAGACGACCAACGACGACAACGCGTTCAACGTCGGCGGCAAGACGGTGTCGATCCCGCTGGTGCAGAACGGGAGCGGCCCGGTCAACTCGCGCAACTCGCCTGCGCTCAACGTGCACGAGAAGTACACCGTCGGGCTCATCCGCGGACCGCGCCGGGCCGGCACGCCGCAGGCGATCACCAACGTCACGGCCGGCGGCACGACGTTCGACAAGCCGGTCGACTACATCGGCACCAAGACGATCGGCAATTACGTCGCGTACGCGAACCAGCACATCTACGACATCGGGATCCCGGGCTGCGGCACCGGCCGCGTGTTCGTCGGACAGCGCAAGGATCCGTTCGTCGTGAACCTCGGCGAGACGTTCGACCTCGTCAACATCAAGTACCCCGCCGTGGAGCTCAACCCGCTCGCGGAGTTCGCGACGGTGGACTCGCTCGCCGACGCCAACGTCACGTCGCTCGTGCTCGAAGTGCCGATCGCCTGTCTCACCGAGGGCAAGGGGTCGATCATCGGCGGCTGGACGACGGCAAGCGTACCCGCGACGCGCACGGTGAGCGCAACACCCGGCAGCGGCCTCGATCCGACGTCGCAGACGGGAAGCCTCGTCCAGGTGTCGCGCCTCGGCATGCCGCTCGTCAACGAAGTGGTCATCGGCCTCAAGGACAAGAACAAGTTCAATGCGAGCGAGCCGAAGGACGACGGCCAGTTCGCCGATTACGTGACCAATCCCACGCTGCCGACGCTGCTCGAGGTGCTGTTCGGTGCCGCGGGCGTCAAGGCGCCGACCAACTATCCGCGCACGGACCTCGTGGCTGCATTCCTGACGGGCGTGGACGGCGTGAACAAGCCGGCCGACGTCGTCGTGTCCGAGCAGGTGCGGCTCAACACGTCGATCGCGGCGACGGCGGGTACCGCGCAGAACCGTCTCGGCGTGCTCGGCGGCGACACCGCCGGCTTTCCGAACGGCCGGCGTCCCGGCGACGACGTCGTCGACATCGAGCTGCGCGTCGCGATGGGCGTGCTGTGCACGGTGCCCGGCGTGAACACGGCGGTCGGCTGCAAGGCGTCGGACGCACCGGCCGGATCGCTCAAGTACACGGACGGCGCCTACATCAGCTCGATGTTCTTCGCCAACGAGTTCCCGTACTTGCGCGCGCCTCTCAAGGGATCGCCCAACGACGACAACGCGATCAAGCGCAAGCCGTAGCACTCGCATCGTTTCAACCACGGCCCCGGTCCCGGGGCCGTTTTCGTTTACAGGACGCGCACGTCCCGCACGGCGCGCATCTGCATGCCGTGCGCGCGGCCGCGCACCGCGATGTCGTGCTGCGGGTGGCCGCCCAGGTCGCACTCGGCCAGGTCGGCGGCGGCCTGCGAGACGACGAGCGTGCACCCATGGTCCTTGCACGCGTCCTGCAAACGCGCCGCCACGTGCACCGCGTCGCCGATGGCGGTGAGCACGTGGTGGTCGCGATAGCCGATCTCGCCCAGGATCGCTTCGCCCGCGTGGATGCCGATGCCGATCTCGATGGGCTCGGGCAGGTCGCCTTCGAGCGCGCGGTTCATCTCGTCCAGTCGCTCTCCGATGAGGCGCGCCGCCGCGAGCGCCTGCACGCACGCGTCGCGCGGCGATGTGCGCATGCCGAAGATCGCCATCAGCCCGTCGCCGATGAACTGGCTCGGCATGCCGCCGGCGTCGACCACCGCGCCCGCGACCGCGTCGAAGTAATGGTTGAGCAGGAACACCGCGTCGTACGGCATGCGCTTCTCGAAGAGCGCGGTCGACCTGCGGATGTCGACGAACATGATGGCGACGACGCGTTCGGTGCTTGCCGCCTCCCGCGTGCGGCGCGGGTCGTCGGCGGTCACGTCGGGCGGAAGCAGCGGCAGCACGCTGATGTCGGCGGTCGGACGCAGCTGGCACGCCAGCCGCACGTTCGGGCCGGCGCGCAGGCGATCGAGCGCGAGCTGCTCCGACTGCCCGGCGACGGGCAGCGACTCGACTCCGCGCAGCACGCGCACGCGGCAGGTGGTGCACCGTCCACGGCCGCCGCAGATAGACGCGTGCGGGATGCCTGCGCTGCGGCTCGCCTCCAGCACGGGATATCCCACGGGAACAGTCACCGCACGACCCCCGGGATACGAAATGCGCACGGTGCCGCGCCGCCGCTGCAATACCCAGCGCGCACCTCGCGCCGCGAGCACCGCGGCGACGAGCAGCGCATAGGTCCAGTAGATCTTCTGTTCCATCGAGCGCGTCTTCGCCGCCACGTCGTTCCCCGCGCCGTAGCCGTCGCCGTAGTCGTAGTCGCCGCCGTACGACGACGTCACGGCGGGCGTGCGCGCGAGCACCTCGCGCGTGCCCTCGAACAGTCCGAGGAGCGCGAAGGTCGGCCACAGCACGGCCAGCACGAGCAGCATCGGCGCCGCCCGCGGGTACCACGTCCGCTCCCGCAGCCACAGGTGAATGCCGAGGCAGCCGTGCGACCAGGTGACGAGCATGGCCGTGACCTGCACCCAACCCCAGAACGGCGCCGAGGAAAAGTACGCGGCCAGGAGCGCGTCGTAGCGCGTTGCCACGCCATAGGCCGACCACGCGTAGCGGCCCGCCGCGAAGTGGTGGGCGAGCAGCGGCACGATCGAGAAGCCGAGGACGAGGCGCGTGAGCTCGGCCGCGCCCATGCGAAAGCTGCGGCGCGCGTACAGGGCGTACAGGCCGAGCGAGAAGTGAATCGCGAACGCGCCGTACAGCGTCCAGGTCCCGGCAACGCTGCGCCACACCGCGTCGTGCACGCGCGTGCCCTGCTGCATCGCGTCCACCGACCACAGGCCCAGCGCGTGCATGAGGAAGTGCAGCGCGACGTACGTGAACATGACGAGACCGCACGCCAGGCGTACGCGTCGCCACGTCATCTGGTCATGCAGGATCTTCAATGCGGTGCCGTGCACCGCGCGAAGCTTACTAGATCGGCCCGCCGGTCAAAGCCGCGTAGCAGAGGAGTGCGCCCACGAGCGTGATGGCGCCGGCGCTCGCGAGCGGCACGATGCGCGTCCAGCGTGAAGCGCGCGGGCCGGAGGGCATCCGGTTGCGCGCATACAGGAACGCAAGGCCGACCGCGGTGAGCGTCAGCGCGAGCCCTGCGCTGAACGCCACCACCACGACGAGGCCGAAGGCCGTCTTGTTCAACGCGACCGCGGCGAGCAGCAGCACCATGGCCGACGGGCATGGGACGAGACCGCCGGACACGCCGAGCGCGAGCAGGCTGCGCCACGTCACGTTCTCCGCGGGCGGCGCGTGCGTGTGCCACGTGCCGCCGTGCGAGTGCCAGCCGGGGGCTGCGTGCGCGTGCTGCAGGCGGCCCGTCACGAAGCCTTGACGCGGCGATGCGATCGCGCGGAAGCCTTGCGTCGACCGGCGCAGCGCCTCGCTTGCAGCGGGCCATCGCTGGACCGCGAGCACGACGCCCATGGCGAGCACGATGAGGCCGGACGCGAGGCCCAGCACCGGGAAGATGCGCTCGGGCACGACGTATTCGGACGCAAAGAGCGTCGCGAAGCCGAGCGCGAAGACGCCGAGCGTGTGCGTGACGGTGACGGTGAAGCCGAGGAACGCGGCATGACGTGGCGAAGCGCGCGAGCCGACCAGGTACGCGCCGACGACCGCCTTGCCGTGTCCCGGCGCGAACGCGTGCAGCGCCCCCAGCAGCATCGCCGCGAGCAGTGCAAGCGCCGCGACGCCGCGGCTCGAGGGTCGGCGCTGCGATCAGGTCCACGATGCGGCGCGTCTGCGCGCGGATCCACCCGCCCGCGCCGTCGTCGGACGCGGTCTCGCGCACGACCGCCGCGGTGCCCGGGCGCGGCGCGATCGCGACGGCGCCCGCAGGAACGCTGCCCGTGCGAAACGTGAAGCGCGCGCCGCGCTCGGCGAGCGGCCCCGACGGCGGCAATTCGCGCAGCGATTCGTTGAGCCCGTCGGTGAGCGAGGTGGAGTACGCATCGGCGTCGTACACCGCGACCTGCGGCGCGGGCACGACGACGACCTCCTGCCATCCGAATTGCCGCGGGTAATTCTCGTTGGCGAACGCAATCGTGCGCGGCCCGCTCGCGGTGAGGTCGGCCACGAATTTCATGTCGAGGCGCAGCGAGAATCCGCCCTGCTCGGTGGGCAGGCTGGTCGCCCACGACGTTGCGCGAACGGCAACCGGTCGTCCGTTCTCGGTGACGACGAAGCGCGTCGCGATTGTCTGCGCGAGCGCTTGCGCGTACGCATCGCGCTCGGCTTGCGTCGTGACGCCGTCGCGATCCGCGTCGGCCGCATGCAGCTCGCGCAATGCCGGCAGCTGCCCGAGAACGACCGCGTATCGAATGTCGATGGCGCGCTCCGACACGCGCAGTCCGGCGAACTGGTTGACCGTGAAGTTGCCGAGCAGGCTCGCGACCGTGTCCGCGTGTGCGGGCAGCGCGATCGCGCACGACGCGAGGAGCGCAGCGAGGCGTGCCCTAGTGGACATGGCGGTGCGAATGCTCGGTACCGTCCGGGTGGCGGTGGACGTGGGCGTGCATTGCGCCGGGCTGCGCGTAGCGTTCCTCGACGCGCCCGAATTTCCAGATCGCCACCGAGATGCCCCAGGCGAGCAGGAACAGGCCGACGATGATGTAGCCGAGGATTCCGAAGTCGAGCTCGGCCACGAACGCGAAGAAGGGACCCTCGAGGTCGAGGAGGCGGATCGCGACCTGCAGCACCTCGATGCCGCCGATGACGAGCGCGACGACCACCGACAGGCCGGTGGTCACGATGTTGTAGAAGATCTTGCGCAACGGGTTCGACACCGCCCAGTTGTAGGCCTTGGTCATCAGCACGCCGTCGGTCGTGTCCATCAACGACATGCCCGCCGCGAACAGGAGGGGCAGGCACAGGACGGCGGGCACCGGCAGGTTGCCGGCGGCGGCACCCGCGGTCATGGCGATCAGCGCGACCTCGGATGCCGTGTCGAAGCCGAGCCCGAACAAAAGGCCCAGCGGATAGAGCTGCCAGCTGTGCTGGATCGCGTTGGACAGGCGGCCGCCGAACAGCCGGTTCATGAGCCCGCGCTGGCGCAGGAGCTCCTCGAGGTGGTGATGGCTGTGCGTTCCGCGCGTCGCCTGCCGCCAGACGCCCACGATGCCGAGCAGGACCGTGAGATTCAGCACGCCGATGAGCAGCAGGAATGCGCCGGAGACCGTCACGCCGATGAGGCTTCCGATGTCCTTCAACTCGGGAATGTGGGTCACGACGGCGCCGGCCGCGAGCGCGATGGCGAGCGACAGCGCGAGAACGACGGTGGAATGACCGAGCGAGAAGAAGAAGCCCACGCCCAGCGGCCGCTTGCCCTTCTGCAGCAGGAAACGAACGGTGTCGTCGATCGCGGCGATGTGATCGGCGTCGAACGCGTGGCGCAATCCGAACATGTAAGCCACGAAGCCGAGGCCGACCAGCGCGGGATGCGTTCCGGCGTAGTGCAGGTACAACCCCCAGCCCACGACGTGCAACGCGGCGATGACGCCGTAGAAGCCGGCGAGCCGCTTCCACTCGCCGCGCGTGAACGAAAGCCGGGTTTCGCGCCGCGGCGCCTCGACGAACCGATAGGCTGTGGCCATTGACGTAAAGGGATGAAGTCGGGGTTCGAGGTAATACGGCAGAAGCGGCGCGCCGGATGCATCGTAAACCACAAACAATGCGGAACGGACCGCATCCGGCGCCCTCGCGCGCCCGTATAAGACGACATGCACTTCATTGGCGCATTGCTGCTGCTCGTTGCCGCCGCTGCTGCGGCGCAGCCGACGGCGCCCCCGGCGACGGCCCACACACCGGCCAGTGACGCGACCGTGCTCCAGAAGGTGCCGCCTGCCTCGGACCCTGCGATGCGCCGGATCGCGGCCCTCCGACGTGCGGCTGCGGCGAAGGGGAGCAGTGCGGCGGACGCCGACGCCCTCGCCCGGGCGTACGTCGACTACGGGCGCAAGGTGGGCGACGCCCACTACGCAGGGTACGCCGAGGCGGTGATCGCGCCGTGGATGGCGAAGGCGAATCCCCCGCCCGCGGTGCAAGTGACGCAGGCGACGATCCTTCAGTACCGCCATGAATTCGCGCCGGCGCGCGCGCTGCTGGAGCAGGCCGTGCGCGCAGACCCGTCGCTCGCGCAAGCATGGCTTTCGCTCGCGTCTCTCGACATGCTGGAGGGCGACTACACGCGGGCGGAGGAGCGCTGCGCGCGCGCCGGACGTCACGGCGGCCGCGCGGTCGGACTCGCGTGTTCCGCCAATGTTCGTCTCTACACGGGGGACGCTGCGCGGGGCCTCGCGCTCCTTGCGCAGGTCGACACGCCGGCGCTTGCCGCGTGGATCGAAGGGCTGCGTGCCGAAGGCTGCGAGCGCCTCGGCCGGTGGCCGCAGGCCGAGGCGCACTATCGCAAGGCGCTCGAGGCCGCGCCCGGCGACAACTACCTCCTCGTCGGCTACGCCGATTTCCTGCTCGACCGCGGGCGCGCGAAGGAAGTCGTCGCGCTGCTGGCCGACTACACGGAGTCGGACACCACGTACCTGCGGCTCGCGCTCGCGCACGCAGCGCTGAAATCGCCGCAGGCGCCAATGTTTCGCTGGACGATGGCCGCCCGCTTCGAGGCCTACCGGCAGCGCGAGAGCGAGCTCTTCGGCCGCGAGGAGGCGCGATTCCTCCTGTATCTCGCCGACGATCCGGACGCGGCGCTGGGCGCAGCGCAGCGCAACTTCGAGCGCCAGCGCGAGCCTGCCGACGTGCGCATCCTGCTCGAAGCCGCGCGCGTTGCGCGCAAGCCGGCGGCGGCAGCGCCCGCCATGGCGTTCGTCGAGCGCGTGAAGCTCGAGGACCCGACAATCGAAGCGCTCGTGCGCGAGTTGCGCGGCGCATGAGAACGCTCGTCGGCGCTCGTCTCGTGGTTGTGCTGCGCCGTCGCGCAGGCGCACTCGTCCAGCGATGCGTACCTCACGCTCGACGTCGCGGTTCGTGGTACCGAGACCGTCATCGAAGGGCAATGGGACATCGCGCTGCGCGACCTTCACTTCGTCCTCGGCCTCGATGACGATGGCGACGGCGCGCTCACGTGGGGCGAGGTCAGGCGCCATCGCGCCGACATCGCGTCGTACGCGTACGGCAGGCTCGCCGCTGCGGGCGATGGCCATGCCTGCGCGATCGAGCGCGGCAAAGAGCTCGTGTCCGCGCGTGCGGACGGCGGCTACGCGGCGCTCTTCTTTCGCGTCGTGTGCAAGGGATCTGCGCGCAACGTCACGCTCGATTACCGACTGCTGTTCGACGTCGATCCGACCCACCGCGGCATCGTCGTCGTCCGCAACGGCAGCGCGACGGCGACGTCGCTCGCTTCTCCCGCCAATCCGCGCATCGGCCTGTTGCGACGCTGATCGGGCGCCGCTGCGTGCTCGCAGGCCGTGAGGTAAGCTGCCGCGATGCGCCTCTCCGCCTTTTCCGCGCTCCTGCTCGCGACGCTCGCCGTCGCCGATGCGAGCGCGGCGGCCGTCCAGGTCATCGAGTACTACAACTCGGGCCAGGACCACTACTTCGTGAGCTCGCTCGCGGCAGACATCCAGGCGCTCGACACCGGCAAGTTCGCAGGATGGAAGCGCACGGGCCGCACGTTCGAGGCGTACGACGCCGCGACCGGGAATGCGAGTCCCGTCTGCCGGTTCTACATTCCACCTGCGCAGGGCGACTCGCACTTCTACTCCGCATCGCCGACGGAGTGCCAGCAGACGGCGGCGATGTTCCCGACGTTCGTCGAGGAATCGACCGCGGTGATGTACGTCGACCTGCCGGATGCGACGACCGGGGCTTGCCCGGCCGGTGACATCCCCGTGTATCGCGTGTGGGACAACCGCGCCGACTCCAACCATCGCTACATGATCGACCGCAATCTGCGCACGCAGATGGTGGCGCAGGGCTGGATCGCCGAAGGGTACGGCCCGGACCAGGTGATCATGTGCGCGCCGTCGAGCGTTCCGGTGGCGTCGCTGCCGCCCCCGTGCACGAGCCCGAACCCGAAAGTCGCGGCGCCCAATGCGCCGCACGGCATGTACGTTTGGAATCCAACGGCGTATCCGCTGTACCAGGCGGCGCTCGCCAACGACGTGATCGGCCGCGATCCTTCGTTGTGCGGCGCGAGCCTCGTGATCAGCTGGGCAAGTGTTGCGCCGGCGAACGGCGTCTACGACTGGTCCGCGGTGTACGCCGCCGCCAAGCCCTACACGGACGCGGCGCTCACGGTGAACCTGCTGTTTTCCGAAGCGACGGAAGGTACCGTCAACAACATCACGCCCGCGTGGGTCACGCAACCCATCGCCAGCGGCGGCGCAGGCGCGCCGACCGTATCGTGTACGGGGCAACCGACGATGCCCGTGTATTTCAACGCGGCGTTCGAGGCTGCATGGACCGCGTTCATCGCGGCCGCGATCCACGAGTTCAGCTTCGCGAACTCGGCCCTCGCGCGAAGCGTCGGTTACATGCGCTTCGCGACGGGCGGCGGCGCCGAAGCGCTGCCCCCGCCGGGCTACAACGACGGCGGTCCGTGCCAGAGCTTGTGGGCGGCCGCGGGCTATTCGTACGCCAGCTGGAACGCGCACGAGGCGCGCATCATCACCGCGATGGGCACGCAATCGACCGACAAGCAGATCATGGTGTCACTGCCCAACGTGTCGGGCGGGCCCAACGTGTACGAAGTGTCGAACCTGGGCGCAGCCGCCGCGGCCGCGCATCACGTCGGCTTCTCCTTCGAGAACCTCGGCGTGAGCAACGTCGCCACCCCCACGTCCACGCCGGCGGCGTGCAATCCGTCGGCGACGCTCGTCAACCTGCACTGGTGCCAGGCCTACACGAACTACGTGGGCCAGGTGCCCTTTGCCGCACAGCCCATCACCGCGACGTACAACACGTCGCAAGCCACGATGGACATCGCGAAGCTCCTGCAATACGCGCTCGCCAACCACATCCAGATCCTCGAGCTGTATCCCTACGAGTTCACGCAGGCGAACTCGCCGGGGTCGCCCAACTTCGTCGCCGGCAAGCAGGCGGAGTACAAGGCGGCGCTGGAGGCGGCGTCGCAGGTCCTGGGCGCGACGAACGGAAGGTAGCCGCGCGCAGCACCACCTTCGTATCGCGTCGGCCTTCGATCGAGGCGGGCCGTGGCCGCCGTTCTGCGAAAATAGCGCGTGCCTGCGCTCGTCACTTCATTGCCCCCCGTCCGCGATCGCGCCCACGAGGTCCTTCGCGACACGTTCGGCTATCCCGAGTTTCGCGACGCCCAGGCCGCCATCATCGATCACGTGATCGCGGGCGGCGACGCGCTGGTGCTCATGCCCACTGGCGCGGGCAAGTCGCTTTGCTACCAGATCCCGTCTCTCGTGCGGCCGGGCACCGGGATCGTCGTGTCGCCGCTCATTGCGCTCATGCAGGACCAGGTTGCCGCACTTTCGCAGCTCGGCGTGCGCGCCGCGTTCCTCAATTCGACCCTCGATGCGCAGGCCGCGCGCGCCACCGAGCTCGCCCTGCTCGCAGGCGAGCTCGACCTCCTCTACGTCGCCCCCGAGCGCCTGTCGACGTCGCGCTGCCTCGATCTCATCGGCCGCGCCCGCATCGCCCTGTTCGCCATCGACGAGGCGCACTGCGTGTCGCAGTGGGGCCACGATTTTCGTCCCGACTATCTGCAGCTGTCGGTTCTGCACGAGCAGTTTCCGCGCGTGCCGCGCGTCGCGCTCACCGCCACCGCCGACCCGCAGACCCGCGCCGAGATCGTCGCTCGCCTGTCGCTCTCGGATGCCCGCATCTTCGTCTCGAGCTTCGACCGCCCGAACCTGCGCTACACGATCGTCGACAAGGACGACGCGCGCACGCCAGCTGCTGCAGTTCATCCGCGACGAGCACGCGGGGGAGGCGGGCATCGTCTACTGCCTGTCGCGGCGCAGGGTCGACGAGACCGCCGCGTGGCTGGCCGGCAAGGGCGTGCGCGCGCTGCCGTACCACGCGGGCATGGACGCCGCGGCGCGCGCCGATCACCAGGCGCGCTTCCAGCGCGAGGACGGCCTCGTCATGGTGGCGACCATCGCGTTCGGCATGGGCATCGACAAGCCCGACGTCCGCTTCGTGGCGCACCTCGACTTGCCGAAGAGCGTGGAAGGCTACTACCAGGAAACCGGTCGCGCGGGACGCGACGGCGCGCCTGCCGACGCCTGGATGGCCTATGGCCTCGCCGACGTCGTCCAGCAACGGCGGTTCATCGACATGTCGGAAGCGAGCGACGAGCACAAGCGGGTTTCGGCAGGCAAGCTCGAAGCGCTTCTCGGATTGTGCGAGACCGCCGGCTGCCGGCGCGTGCAACTGCTCGACTACTTCGGCGAGGCGAGCGCGCCGTGCGGCAACTGCGACACCTGCCTCGTGCCCCCGGCCACCTTCGATGCGACCGCGGCGGCGCGCAAGGCGCTGTCGGCGGTTTACCGCACCGGACAGCGCTTCGGCGCGCTGCACATCATCGACGTGCTGCGCGGAAAGTCGAGCGAGCGCGTCGCCCGCTGGGATCACGACAAGCTCGGCGTGTTCGGCATCGGCGCCGATCTCGACGAGGCTGCATGGCGCGGCATCATCCGGCAGCTCATTGCGCTGCGCTTTCTGCGCATCGATCACGAAGCGCACGGTGGCTTGCGACTCACCGAGGCGTCGCGGCCGGTGTTGAAGGGCGAGCAGCCGGTGGCGATGCGCAGGCCGGCGCAGCGCAAGAGCGGGGGAGCGCGTCCGTCGTCGGGACGGGCTGCGAGGCACTCCGCGCTGTCGGACATCGACGACGCGCTGCTGCAGCGGCTCAAGGCCTGGCGGCTCGACGAGTCCCGGGCGCAGGGCGTTCCTGCGTTCGTGATCCTGCACGACCGCACGCTTGCCGAGATCGCATCGCAGCGGCCGCGCCACGTGGCACAGCTCGCCGGAGTCTCCGGCATCGGTGCTGCGAAGCTCGCGCGCTATGGACCGGCGCTCGTGGAGATCGTGTCGTCCGCTTGAGCTTGGGTCCCGGCCGTCAAGTCGCTTGGGCGAACGTCGGCGCCAGCACGTCGGGCGCCGCGGCCTCCTGCGACGTCTCGAGCAGCGTGATGCGCCAGAGCGTGCGGGCGTCGTCGGGATCGATGAGCGTCGCGGAGTGCAGGAGCGACGCGTTGTCCCACACCACGATGTCGCCCACGCCGTACTTGAAGCGCAGCTGGTACTTGGGCTGCGTGGAATGCGCGGCGAGCTCGTCGAGCAGGTCGCGCGCTTCGTCGTCGGGCATGCCGACGATGCCGAAGGAGCTGCCGGAAACCGCGTAGAGGGAAGTGCGCCCGGTGACCGGATGCGGGCGCGCGATCTTGTGCGTGATCAGCGGCATCTTCGCCTTCTGCTCGTCCGTCAGCACGGACGCCACGGTGCGGCTCTTCTCGTCCTGGTCGTTGCGATTGCCGTAGTGATGGATGCCGTACAGCGGCGCGATGCGCTTCTTCATCCCCTCGGGCAAGTCGTCGTACGCCGCTTGCTGGTTGGCGAACAGCGTGTCGCCGCCGGCCTTCGGCACCACGCGCGAGTACAGCGTCGTCGCGCGCGCGGGCACGGCCAGATACGAGTAATCGGTGTGGAAGTACGAGCCCGCGTCCTGCAGGCCTGTCGGCTTGCCGTCCTTCTTCACGTTCGACAGGATGAGGATGTTCGGGTCCTCGGGATGATGGAACTGGTCGATCACGTGCGGCTGCGGCGGCCCGATCCGCTTCGCGAATGCCACGAATTGCGCGGGCGTCACGTCCTGCGCGCGGATCGCCAGCACCTGGTGGTCGTAGAAGGCCTGCTCGAGCTCGCGCCAGGCGGCGTCTGCCAGCGGCTTGCGCAGGTCGACGTCGGCGGCTTCGACGCCGAAGCCGGAGGAAAGAGGGGTGAATCGTGCCATCGCCTGACTCCGTGGACATGCAGCAGTTGAAGGAGAATGATACTGCGATGCTCCTGGGGTACGTCCGTCGCCTGCTCGCCGCCGCCACGATCGTGATGAGCCCCGCGAGCGCGCAGGCCGACGATTTCGACGCGAAGCGCGCACGCCTCGCCGACGAGGTCGTCGCCCAGGTCGAACAGACCCGCCGCGAGTCCGGGCTCGCCGCGCTCTCGCCCTGCGTCGACCAGGCGATTCGCACGGTGCCGCGCCACCGCTTCGTGCCCGACGATGTCGCCGCCGACGCCTACGCCAACCGGCCGCTGCCCATCGGACTCGGACAGACCATCTCGCAGCCGTTCATCGTCGCGCTGATGACGGAGCTCGCGAATCCCGATCCGAACGCGCGCGTGCTGGAAGTGGGCACCGGCTCGGGTTACCAGGCCGCGGTGCTCGCGCAATGCGTGGGCAAGGTGTACTCGATCGAGATCGTGAAGCCGTTGGGCGAGCGAGCGAAAGCGCTGCTTGCGTCGCTCGACGTTCGCAACGTCGAGGTACGTGTCGGCGATGGCTACAAGGGATGGCCCGAAGCCGCGCCGTTCGACGCGATCGTGGTGACCGCGGCGCCGGACCATGTACCGCAGCCGCTGGTCGACCAGCTCGCGCCGCGCGGTCGCATGGTGATTCCGGTGGGGTCCCGCCACGGCGTGCAGGAGCTGCTGGTGATCACCAAGGATGCGGAGGGCCGCGCGGTGACGCGCAAGACGATGTCGGTGCGCTTCGTGCCGCTGACCCGATAGAAGACTTCTGATGGAGGCGGGGCGACGAGCGTGCTTCGCACGTCTTCGCCCCGCCTTTCTATTTGAGGTATTCGGGCTTGATGAGCTCCGGCAGCAGCAGCGGAATCTGCGGCCAGACGATCATCGCCGCCAGCACGAGGAGCATCGGCACCAGCATGATCATCGTGTCCTTGAGCGCGTATCGCAATCGCACCTTCGCGATCGCGCACGACACCATGAGGCACATGCCGTAGGGCGGCGTCACCAGCCCGAACGCGAGCGCCACGATGCTGATGATCGCAAACGACACCGGGTGCATGCCCACCGACGCGGCGAGCGGCTGCAGCACGGTGCCGACGATGATGATGGCCGGGATCGCGTCGAGGAAGCAGCCGACGACGAGGAACACGAACACGATGAAGAAGCCGACGCCGATGGGTCCCATGCCCCAGGTCGGTGACGTTGGCGAGCAGCGCCTTGGGAATCTGGTAGTAGGCGAGCAGCCAGCCGAAGATCGACGCGGTGCCGACGCAGAAGAGCGCGATCGCGGACAGCTTGCCGGTCTCGAGCAGCGCGGTCCACAGCTTCTCGCGGCCCATCTCGCGATAGACGCCGAGCGAGAGCACCGCCGCATAGATCACCGCGGCGGCCGCCGACTCGGTGGCGGTGAACCAGCCGAGCAGGATGCCGCCCACGATGATGAACGGCGTCATCAAGCGCGGGAATCGGCGACCAGCGCTGCGCGGATGAATTCCTTGAAGCGACGCGCGTGGATACGTCGGGTAGTGTGCGCACCTTGGCGTAGACGTGGACGGTGGCCATCTGCGCGAGCCCGATCAGCAGTCCCGGGATCACGCCGGCGAGGTACAGCGCACCGATCGACACCTGCAGCACGCCGCCCCACACCACCATCAGGATCGACGGCGGAATGATCACCGCCAGCACCGCCGACACCGCCGTGATCGCGATCGAGAACGAGAGGTCGTAGCCTTCCTTCACCTGCGCCTCGATGAAGATCTTGCCCTGGCTCGCGGCGTCCGCCGTCGAGCTGCCGGAGATGCCCGCGAAGAACACCGACAGCAGCACGTTGATCTGCGCCAGCGCGCCGGGGAAGTTGCCCACCATCGTGCGCGACAGCGTCACCAGCCGGTCGGTGATGCCGCCGACGTTCATGAGATTGGCCGTGAGCAGGAAGAACGGCACCGCGAGCAGGATGAACGAGTTGTACGCCTTGAACGTGGTGTTGAAGATCACGATCGGCGACAGCCGCGGCTCGATGATGAACACCGGCAGGCACGCGAGGCCGAGCGCGAACGCCACCGGCACGCGCAGGACCATGAGCAGGAAGAACACGCCGAACAGGATGATCGCGGCCGTGCCCGGGGACAGCGCCGCGGCCGTCATATGAGGCTACCCGTGCCGAGGTTGCGTTCTTCCTGGACGAGGTCCGCGGCCGTCGGGCCGTACCGCGCGATGCGGATGTCGTTCAGCAGCCGCTGGATCCCGAAGATGAACCAGGTGACCCCGGTCAGCGGCCAGGCGACGAAGATCCACGCCATCGGCAGGTCGGCGAGCTCGGACGTCTGGTTCCAACCGAATTGCACGAACTTGATGCCGTAGTAGACGAACACGAACGCGAACACGAGCACGAAGAGCATCGAGACGATGCGCAGCATCGCGTTGGCGCGCGGCTTCAGCTGCGGCCACACGTCGACTTCGAAGTGCGTCGCCTCGCGCACGCCGATCATCGCGCCAAGCATCACCATCCAGATGAAGAGGAAGCGCGCCATCTCCTCGGTCCAGATCCACGCCGGGATGAGCGCGGTGAAGCGGGAGATCATCTGCAGCGTCACGGGGACCACGAGCAGCGCGACGCTGACGCCGATCAGGATGTTGAGGACTCGGGCGTAGTAGTGGATGAGCTTGTGCATGCGCTTCCCGGACGTGCGTGGGCATGAAAAAGCCGGCGCGGGAGCGTCGCCCCGCGCCGGCTTCCGTGCTGCACTTACATGCCGTTGATCTTGTTGTAGATGTCGGTGGCGCCGATTTCCTTGGCGTACTCGGCCATCACGGGATCCGCAAGCTTCTTCATCTGCGCGCGGTCGGCGAACGGAATCATCTTGAGCCGGCCTGCGGCCTGCATCGCCTCGAGCTTCTTCTGATCCTCGCCGGACTCGATCTGGCGACCGTACGCGCCGGCTTCCTTGCCGGCCTTGAGGATTGCGGCCTGCAGGTCCGGCGGGAGCTTCTTGAACGTCTTGCCGGAGAAAGCGATGGGCCGGATGGTGATCGCGTGCTGCGTCATGTTGAGGTTGGGGCCGACTTCGTAGAACTTCATCGCCTCCACACCCGCGGCCTCGTTCTCGCCGGCGTTGATGACGCCGTTCTGGATCGCGTTGTAGATCTCGTCGTACGCGATGACCGTGGGCGACATGCCCACCGCCGCGAAGGTCTTGCTCCAGATCGGCGCGCCCTGCACGCGGACCTTGAGGCCCTTCATCTCGGCGAGGTTGCGCACCGGCTTGTTGGCGAAGATGTTGCGCGTGCCGCCGCCGGCGAAGCCGACCAGCATCACGTCACCCTTGGCATACACCTCGTCGGCGATCGGCTTCAGCGTGTCGGCGTCGATGACCTTGTTCCAGTGGTCCACGTCGCGGAACAGGAACGGGGCGTCGATGAACGGCGCCGCCTTGCTGAACGTGGACATGTGCGCCGGCGACACGATGCCGTAGTCGACCGACACGCCCTGGTTCATGAAGGCGAAGTAATCCTTCTCGAGGCCGAGCTCGCTGTTCTTGTGCAAGCACGAAGTTGACGGGCTTGCCGTAGTACTTGACGACCAGCTCCTGGAACTTCACCAGCGTACCGGTTGAACGCGTGGTCGTCGTTGAACTGCACGGCGCCGTGCAGCGTGATGGGCTGCTGGGCCAGCGTCGGGCCGGCAGCCATCGACAGCGCGGCGGCCGCAACCAGCGCGCGAATGACGTGTCGCATGTAGTACTCCTCCTCGTGGTTTCGGTGAACCCTTGTCGGCGCGCTCGAAGCTTCCGCGCTCTGGTCAAGTGGTCCAGCCAATTGTCCCGGCGCGGCGGCGCGCTGTCAACGCCGCTCTTTGCGAGGCCGCTCAGTGCTTGTGGGCTGGCGCCGCGAGCGCGCGCACGGTGGCGGATACGGCCTGGGTCGTCCTGTTGCCGGCCTTGTCGGCGAAGGTGAGGGTCAGCGGCACCGTCTCGCCTTCCTTGAGCGGCTGGCCCACGTCCATCAGCATGACGTGGTACCCGCCGGGGCCGAGCTCCACGGGCTTGCCCGCCGGCAGCGCGATCGCCTCGACGCGGCGCATCTTCATCACGCCGCCTTCGTGGGACATCGTGTGGATCTCCGCGACCTTGGCAACCGGCGACGTCACCGCAACGAGGGACGCGTCGGTCGCGCTCGTGATCTGCATGAAGGCGCCGGTGACCTTCTGGCCGGGCACCGTGCCGCGCACCCATGCGTCGCTGACGGACACGTCGGCCTGCGCCGCGAACGGCAACAGGGCGAGGGCAAAGGCTGCTATCCGGAATCTCGATTTCATGGCCGTGATTGTACGTGGCGCCCGAAGTCCGCATCGAAACCGCATGGGATAATTCGCGGCATGGCAAGTCCCTCACCGGCCATGGGCGCCCGTTCAATTCCGATCGCGACGGATCGCGCGCGCCCGCGCCTCGTGGCGGCGTGGCTCCTCATGTGCTGCGCGCTCGTGTTCGCGATGATCGTCGTCGGCGGCGTGACCCGCCTCACGCACTCGGGCCTGTCGATCACGGAATGGCAGCCGATCGTGGGCACGCTGCCACCGCTCTCCGAGGCCGAGTGGCAATCCGCGTTCGCCAAGTACCAGGCCACACCCGAGTACAAGCTCGTGAACCACGGCATGTCGCTGGCGGAGTTCAAGGGCATCTTCTGGTGGGAATATTTCCATCGGCTGCTGGGGCGCGTGATCGGAGTCGCGTTCCTCGTTCCGTTCGTGTGGCTCCTCGTGCGCGGCGCGATTCCGCCAGGCTACGGCCGCAAGCTCGGCGCGATCTTCGTGCTCGGCGCGATGCAGGGCGCGCTCGGCTGGTACATGGTGCAAAGCGGTCTTGTCGACGACCCGCGCGTGTCGCAGTTCCGCCTCACCGCGCACCTGGCGCTCGCATTCGCCATCTTCGGCGCGATGCTGTGGATCGCCATGTCGTTGCTGTCGGGCAAACGCCCCGCGATCGCCGGCGCGCCGCGCCGGTTCGCCGTTGCAGTGGTCGGCCTCGTCTTCCTCATGATCGTCACCGGCGGCTTCGTAGCCGGCATTCGCGCGGGCTTCGCCTACAACACGTTCCCGCTCATGAACGGGCACCTCGTTCCGCCCGAGGTGATGCTGCTGTCGCCGTGGTGGAAGAACTTCTTCTACAACATGGCGACCGTGCAGCTCGATCACCGCATCGTCGCGCTGCTGCTCGCGATCGCCGTCCCGCTGCTCTGGTGGCGGGTTCGCACGACGCCCGGCCTGGCGCCGCGCGCGCGGACAGGCGCTCATTGGTTGCTGGCGATGCTCGCCATGCAGGTCGCGCTTGGCATCGCGACGCTCGTCAACGTCGTTCCGCTGACGCTGGCGGCGTTGCACCAGGCGGGCGCCGTGCTCCTCTTCGGGCTTTCCCTTAATCTCGCCCACGCGCTTCGCCGATCCGGCGGAGACTTATAATGGCGGGATGAACGAAACGCGTGCTCTCGACGAGCCCCTGACCGACACCGAGCTCGACGACCTCGAAGGCTTCCTTGCGTCCGACGCCGTCCCGGAGGACTGCATGGACCTCGAGATGCTCGACGGCTTCCTCGCGGCGATCGTCAGCGGACCGGAATCCGTCCAGCCGTCCGAGTGGCTGCCGCAGGTGTGGAGCGACGGCGGCCGCAGCGCCACGCCCGCCTACGGCAACAGCGGGGAGGCGCAGCGCATCATGGCGCTGATCCTCCGGCACATGGTCGGCATCCAGCGCACGCTCGCGGAATCGCCGACGCGATTCAAGCCGCTCCTGTACCTGCCCGAGGAAAAGAAGACCGACGACCGCCAGCCGCCGGAGGGCACGGCCTGGTGCGAGGGGTACATGGCCGGCGTCAAGCTGCGCGACGAGGGCTGGCAGCCGCTGTACGACGCGGAAGACGCGCGCGACTGGATCTTTCCCATCGAAGCGCTCGCGTTCGGCGACCAGGATCCCGAGTTTGCCGAGTGGATCGACGACAAGGACAAGCGCGCGAGCCTCGTCGAGGAGCTCGCGGTCGCCTCGGTCCTGATCTACCGGTTCTGGCAGGCGCGTCGCACGCCGCAGACGCGCGGCGCCACCGGACGCCGCACGCTCACCGAAGCCACGCGCAAGTCGCGCGAGCGGCTCCACTGACCTTCTGGCGGCGTCAGCCCTGCTGGCGCTTGTGAGTCTCGCCGCTCTTGCGGGCGGCGGTGGCCTTGCGCATCGCGCGCTCGTTGGGCGTTTCCGACTCGTGCTGCCGGTCCGGCGCCCGCGCTGACGCGACGCTCGATGCCGCCGCCGGCGCGCCGGCGGGTGCCTCCTCGTTCATGAATGCTTCGGTCATCGCGTGCGGCATGACGTGCCTCGTGAGTCGCGGATGCATTGCCCGAGGTGCCGGGCCCCTCTCGTCACCGGAGACGGACCGCCTCCGGTGCGGATATTCCGGTTTTCGTTATGGTTAGAATAATTATTCTATTTGGCGCCCATGTCAAGGGGAAGCGGCGCTTTTTTTCGCGCCCCGTGAGGCTTTCTTGCCGTTGCGCTCCGCGATCGCAAAGCCGAGCGCCATGACCAGCGCCTGCGCGGCGCACAACGGCGCGACGAGCGAGCGGAACTGCACCGTCGGGTCGTCGCCGACGAGCAGGGTGACCCGCGCGAACTTGGCAAGCGGCGAAACGGCCTGGTCCGTGATCGCGATGACCAAGGCGCCTTGCCCATGCGCGAGCTCGGCGGTCTCGATGACGTCGCGCGTGTAGCTGCGAAAGCTCGCGGCGATCAGGACGCTGCCCGCCCGCGCCATGCCGGCCTGCTGGCGCAGCATCCCGCCGACCGAGTCGAGCAGGAATGCGCGGAACTCGAGCTGCGCGAGTCCGTACGAGAGGTAAGCCGCGACGGGGAAAGCGCGGCGTTGCGCAAGCAGGAACACGGCGTCCGCCCCCATGACGAGGTCGGCGGCGGCGCGCAGCCGGCCGGGGTCGAGATGCTCGCGCAGTCGCGTGAGCTCGCGGATCGAGCTGTCGACGAGCTGCGGCAGCACGTGGCCCTGGTCTCCGCCCGTGCGACGCAATTCCTCGATGCGCTCGCGATAGGTCGCGGATCGGGCGACCAGGCGGTCGCGATATATCCGCTGGAGCTCCGTGAAGCCCGAATAGCCGAGGGCGTTCGCGAAGCGGATGACAGCCGACGGTTGCACCTGCGCCTCGCGCGCGATCTCCGCGACGGTCGACAGCGCCATGGCGTCGGGATTGCCGAGAACATACCGCGCGATGCCCTGCAGGCGTCCCGGCAGGTCGGGATACGTGTCGGTGATGCGGCGCGCGAGCTCGTCGTAGGTGAGGCCGGTGGCCATGCGAGGGACGGCGCGATTCCGCGCCTCGTGGTGTTGGAACGTTTATTCTACGTTCGAACCCGCGCGAACGGGGCGTTTCGCTGGCTTACAGGCGGGTGCCGGGGGACAGCAGCCCTTGCCGCTCGGGATGACGGAGGAAATAGGTGCGGACGTACGGGCACATCGGCGTGACGGTCAGGCCGTTCGCCTGCGCATAGTCGAGCGCCGCCTGCACGACGCGCCCGGCCACGCCGCGACCGCGCGCCTGCGCAGGCACTTCGGTATGAACCATGTGCAGCGCGCGGCCGACCCGGCGGTAGTCGGCGCGGCACAGGCCTTCCGGAATGTGCGCCTCGAAGCGGCCGGCCTGCTCGTTGTGCACGACGTCCACGTTCGACGGCTCGGTCATGATGCGGGTCTCCTGGAATGGGCGCGCACGGTAACATCCGTGCCGCCATGACGCTCGACGGCGCGCTCTCTGGAATCGACTGGGGCTTCGTGTACGTCGCGAGCGAATGGCTCGTGCGGGTCGCGGCGCTCGTCTACGTCCCGCAGCGCCGTGCGCCGAGCGCCGCACGGGCATGGCTGCTGCTCATCTTCTTCCTGCCGTGGCCGGGCGTCCTGCTCTACCTGCTCATCGGCCGCGCCTACATGCCGCGACGGCGCTTCAGGATTCAAAAGCAGATCTTCGAGCTCGTGCGCCACCTCGCGACGCGATCGATATCGTTCGACGCCTCGGTCGCGCAGGCGGTGTCGCCCGAGCTGCTGCCGGCCTTGCGCCTGGCCGACCGGCTGTCCGAATTCCCGGCCGTGGGCGACAACCGGTTCGCGCTCCTTCCGCATTACGACGGTGCGATCGACAGCATCGTCCGCGACATCGACGGCGCGCACCGCTACGTTCACCTGCTGTTCTACATCTACGAGAACGACGAGGTCGGGCGGCGGGTCACCGACGCGCTCGTGCGTGCGGCCGGCCGCGGCATCGCGGTGCGCGTGCTCATGGATGCGATCGGCTCCCGGCAAGGTCTCAAGCACCTCGGGCCGCTGCTGCGCGACGCCGGCGCAGAGGTGGTGTCCCTGATGCCGTTGCGGCTGTGGGGCCCCAACGCCGCGCGCTTCGACCTTCGCAACCATCGCAAGCTCGTCGTGGTCGACGGCGCCTGCGCGTACTTCGGCTCGCAGAACATCGTCAGCGCGCGCGCCAACCGCGGCATGGTGAACGAGGAGATGCTCGTGCGCGCGACCGGGCCGATCGTGCGCCACCTGCACGCGGTGCTTCTCGGCGACCGCTATCTCGAGACCGGCACGCTGCCTGCAGAATCCGACGACCTGACGCCGGCGCCGCCAAGCAACGCCGTGGACGGCCTTGCGCAGGTGGTGCCGAGCGGGCCGGGTTACAACGAAGGCACCGCCGAGGCCGTCATGATCGCGCTCATGTACGGCGCGCGGACGCGGGTCGTGCTGACGTCGCCGTACGTGATCCCGAGCGAGCCGTTCCTCTCCGCGATGTGCAGCGCGGCGCGCCGCGGCGTGGCGGTCGACCTCATCGTCGATGCGGAGTCGAACAAGCCGATGGTGCAGCTCGCGCAGCAATCTTTCTACGACGTGATGCTTCGGGCCGGCGTCTCGATCCATCGTCACCACGGGAGCTTCCTGCACGCGAAGCACATGAGCGTGGACGATGACGTCGCGCTGATCGGGTCGTCGAACCTCGACATACGCTCGTTCGCGCTCAACGCGGAGATCAGCGTCCTCATCTACGATCGCGCCGTGGTCGCCGACCTGCACAGGATCCAGGAGACGTACCTCGCGCACTGCGATCTCGTCACCCGCGAGGAGCGCGCGAACCTGCGGATAGGCAGGCGCGCGCTCGAGAACATGGCGCGGTTGACCGACTCGCTCCTGTGAGGCCTATCGCGTGAGGGCGAGCGCAGCCCGCGGCGGCATCGCCGCGGTGCGGACGCGATCGGCGCCGCCACGCAGGCGCCGCAGGAGCGAGTGCGTGTGCGCGCGGCGAAAACGCGCGCAGCGCGTACAGCTGAAGCGCGCAGCCGGCGGCTCCCGCGATGAGCGCAACGGCCCCGAAGATGCGCACGAGCGCGACGGGACCGACGAGGGCAAATCCGGCGCCGAGCAATGCCGACACTGCGAAGCCCGTGAATGCGACGAAGAATACGCGCGTGTTCATGGCCGGCCTATGGGTTACGCCACCAGCGCATGTCGTGCGCATCGGTCAAGGGCTCCTCGGTGCGGCGGTGGCGCATCAGGCGAATCGCGAGCGCGACGGCGAGGAGCACGAGCGATCCCATGAGGATCCAGTCGCGCATGGGCAGGCCGGAAGCGCTGAAGGGCAGCTCGAACGGCAGCGCCGCGAAGGCAGGCGATGCTGCGGCGAACCCCGCAATCAACGCGGCGACGACCGCGCCCATACGCGTGAACCTCGACACTTTGTGCATGGCGATACCTCGTGCGAAGAAGGTGGATGGCCCATGTTCGCAACGTTCGCCTGCCCGGGTGATCGGCGCGCCGTCGATTCGCGTGTCGGAGGTCTCCGACGCTCCTGTAGACAATCAGGCGGTCAGGGCGGGCCCTCCGCAAGCGCGCGGCGCATGCGCGCGAGGTCGTAGCCGTCGCGGCGCGCTTCGTATTCCTCGATGAGCACGACGAGCTCGTCGAACCTCCGGCCGGCCGGCGTGCCGGGGTCGGCGAGCATGAGGTCTTCGAGCTCGTCGAGCGCCTTCGAATATTCGGACTCGTCGGCGAGCGCCGGTGGATCGAGGAGGTGCGTCATGGCGGTGCTCCGTTGCGCAGGAGCACGCATGGTCGTGCGCGCGGGCGCACGCCGCCATCAGACCAACGGATGACGCCCTAGGCTTGCGGCGCGGGCTGCTCGGCGTGCGAGGCGCCGCGGTGCGCGAGCGCCGTCAGCGCGGAGGTCACGAGCACGACGAGCATGACGGCGCCGAACGGGAATGCATCGAGCTTGCCGGTGTCGCGCGCCGACAGGAACAGCAGCACCGTGATGAGGCCGCGTGGCGCGACCCAGACGAGCTGCGCGATCGCGCGGCGTCGAAGCGACTTGAGGATCAGCCACCGCGTAGCAAGGATCGCAGCGATGCCGGCCACCGCGACGAGCAGCGCCTCGATGGAGAGCATCGAGCGCACGTCCGTCCAGTAACCGAGCAGCAGGAAGAAGAAGCTCTTCATGGCGAACGTGAGCTCCGCCACGAGACCCTTGAACTCGCGCAGCGTCTGCGTGTACGTCTCCGTCTGCATCCCGCGCAGCTTCGCGTGCCACGTCAGGAGATTCGGATTGTTGATGATGAGTCCGCACACGAGAACGACGATCAGCGGCGACAGGTGCAGCTCCTTGCCGATCGCGTAGAGGAAGACGAGTCCCGCGAGCAGCGGAAGGAAGCGCACGTGACCGACGATCTGGTTGATGAAGTAGAACAGCGTCGACCGCCGCGAGCGCCGCGGCGACGAGCGACAGCGCGCCGCCGCCCACGAGGTCGGCGGCGAACCCCTCGATCGAGCCGGCAGCGGAGACCCATGCGTAGAACACGAGCACGCCGAGGATGTCCGAGAACGACGACTCGTACACGACGAATTCGCGTGTGCTCTCCGGCAGGCCGGCGGCGCTCGGTATCGCCACCGCGCTGCTGACGACTGCGAACGGAATCGCCGCCATCACCGCGACGTTGGGATCGAAACCCAGGAGTCCCGCGAAGATCAGCGCGAACGCGACCAGCGACGGCGAGGAACCCGGCGAGCGAGGAGGCGGCTGCGGTCACGATGAGCGCCCGGCGCTCGCGTGTCACCGTGAGGTCGAGCGCCCCTTCGAGGACGATGAGGATGAGGCCGATGGTGCCGATCACGGGAACGATCGGCTCGACCCAGTTGAAGTGCCAGCCGAACGCGTCGAGGACCTGCCGCGCGATGAGGCCCGCGACGATGAGCAGCACCACGCTCGGGACGCGGAAGTGACGGCCGAAGTGCTCGATCCCGTAGGCCAGCAGCAAGAGCCCGGAGGCGGCGAGGATGGCCGTGTTGGTCACGCGTGCATTGTGCCCGACCGGCGCGCGTGAAACGGCCGTGCAATGCGCACGGCCGTGTCGGTGAGACGATGCCGGCTAAGGCAGCTGGATCTTGCCGCCGCCGCCGAGTCCGCCCATGCCGCCGCCGGTCAGCGCCGACGCGGCTCCGGCGGGCGGGACGATGAGGCCCGACGAGGCCTGGCGGCGCATCTCCTGGAGCTCCTTCATCGTGCGCTCGATGCCCGCGCGCGCGGCGTCCCCGTAATTGGCCACGGCGTCGGCGAGGTTGTCGGCATCGATGTCGAAGCTGACGGGCAGCGCGCCCATGTTGGTCATGATCTGTGCCTCGCCGGCGAAGATGGTCTTGCGCGACCCGTCCGGCGAGCCATCGGCGACGATGGGGACGAGCATGCGGATGGTGCCGATCTTGCGGTCGGTCACGATCTCTTCGCGGTAGAGGGCGGCCGCGTCCATCGCGGCATCGTTGGCGTTGCGGTTGTCGGCCATGGCAGGGACTGTGGGTACGAAGGCACCTAGTTTAGAGGAAGATGAAGGCGGCGCCGCCGATGTCAACCGCGTCGGCCGCCGTCGCGTTGCAGGAAAGAGGGGCCGCGCGTGCCGGAACGGCGCGCGACCGTATGCGAGGAACCGCGTGGCGGGCCTTGGAGTCGGAGTCGTAACGTCATGCCAGGAGGAACCATGAGGATCGTGGCCGTATTGTGCTTCGCGTTCGCGGCGATGGCCGTGCACGGCGTAGCCGACGCCCAGCGCGGAGGCGGCGGGGGCGGCGGCGGTCGCGGCGGCGGTGGCGGTGGCGGCTCGTCGATGGGCGGCGGTGGCGGCGGACACTACGGCGGATCGGGTTCGGGCGGCTGGAGCGGCGGCGGCTCCCGGGGCGGCTATGGGTCCGGCAGCTGGAACGGCGGTTCCCGTGGGGGATACGGCGGCTATCACGGCGGCTACCGCGGCAACAACGGCTATTGGCACGGCGGCTACAACCGCGGGTGGTACGGCGGCGGGTACCGTTATCCCTACTGGCGTGCAGGCTACTGGGGCGGTGCGTACTGGGGTGCAGCGTATGCGGCAGCCTGGCCGTGGTGGGGCTGGGGTTGGGGCTGGCCGTACTACGGCTCCTACGGCTACGCGTCGTATCCGGTCACCTACGAGGTCGACACGACGACCACCTACGGCTCGCCGCAGACGTTCTACGGGTCGTCGCCGCAACCCTATTCGGCGCCCGCGGCGTCCGCGCCGCCTTCGAATCTTTGGTATTACTGCACCGAGCCGGGCGGCTACTACCCGTACGTGCAGACGTGCAACCGGGCGTGGATTCCAGTCACGCCGCCAGCCTCGGCCCAACCGCAATGAACGGCTTCAAGCTCACCGCAACCGCCGGAGTGTTAGCGCTCGCTCTCGCCGGATGCGCGACCGTGCCCAGTGGTCCACGCATCGCGGCCATGCCGGGGCCGAACAAGACCCTCGACCAGTTCCAGGCCGATCAATCGTCCTGCCAGCAGTACGCCCAAGCGTCGCTCGGCGGGCGCTCGCCGGCGGAGAATGCGCAGAACAGCGCCGTCGGCAGCGCGGCGGCGGGGACGGTGATCGGCGCCGCCGCAGGCGCCATCCTCGGCGCGGCGACGGGCAACGCGGGTGCGGGCGCGGCGTGGGGTGCGGGCACGGGGCTGCTCTTCGGCAGCGCCGCCGGCGCCAACGCGGCCGGTTACTCGTACCAGGAGTCGCAACGCCGTTACGACATGGCGTACGCGCAGTGCATGTACGCCCGCGGCAACGACCTCCCGGGACGCGTCGCGTACCGGGCGGCGCCGCCGCCCGCTGCGTATCCGCCGCCCAACTACCCGGCGCCGAACCTGTCCGGCGGAGCGCCGCCCAATGCCGCCGCGTCGCAGCCGTACATGCCGTCGCGCGGCGCCCCGCCGGGGCCGATCGCGCCCGGCCCCGCGGTGCCCGCGCCGAGCGCGCCGCCGACGACGTACCCACCACCGAACACGCCGGCACCGCCCGGCATCTCGGGATAGAACGACGGGCCTCCGGGCCCGTTTTTCTTTCCTAGGCGCCGAGGTGCACGGTATACGTGGCGCCCGTGGACAGCGTGCACGTTCCGGTCCCCTGATACGGCGTCGTACGATTACCCGTGCGTCATCCTCTGGCCGTGCTCGCGCGTCGCGTGGAAGCCGACCTGCGGCCAGCGCTCCATGGCCACCTGCAGGTTGAACCTGTTCGGCGCGAGATACACGGGATTGCCGTCGACGTCGCTCGCGAGCGACGCCGCGCGATCGCGCTCGAAGTCGCGGCGCACCTTCTCGTCGGGATAGGTGAGCCAGCGCGCGGTGGCGATGCCCGCGTCGTCGTAGATCGCATCCACCTTGTACTCGCTTGCAAGACGCGCCGCGACGACCTCGAACTGCAGCTGCCCGACGGCGCCGAGGAGCAGCGTATTGCCCACGACGGTCTCGAACACCTGGATCGCGCCCTCCTCGCCCAGCTCCTGCAAGCCCTTCTGCAATTGCTTGGCCTTGAACGGGTCGCGCGGTCGCGCCACGCGGAAGAGCTCCGGCGCGAAGTACGGGATGCCCTTGAAGCCGAGCGCCTCGCCTTCCGTCAGCGTGTCGCCGATCTGGAGCTGGCCGTGGTTGTGGATGCCGATGATGTCGCCGGCCACCGCATCCTCGCTTTGCACCCGCTCGTTGGCCATGAAGGTCATCACGTTGCCGAGCTTCATCTCGCGGCCGAGGCGCTGGTGCTGCACTTTCATGGCAGGCGCATACCGGCCCGAGCACACGCGGAAGAACGCGATGCGGTCGCGGTGCCGCGGGTCCATGTTCGCCTGGATCTTGAACACGAAGCCGCTGAACGGCGCTTCCGCCGGCGCCACGATGCGCGTGCCGCCGTCGCGTGGCTGCGGCGGCGGCGCCCACTGCGTCAGCGCGGACAGGATCTCCTGGACGCCGAAGTTGTTGATGCCGGAGCCGAAGAAGACCGGCGACTGGCGGCCGGCCTGGAACTCGGCGAGATCGAACGGCGCGCTCGCGCTGCGCAGGAGATCGACGTCGTGGCGCAGCGCGTCGATCTCCTGCGGGAAGAGCTCGGTCAGCCGCGGGCTGTCGATGCCCTCGATGAGCTCGGTGTCCTCGCTGCGGCGTTCCTCGCCGGGCGTGAAGCGACGCAGGCGATCGTGGCGCAGGTCGAAGACGCCGCGAAACGCCTTGCCCATGCCGATCGGCCACGTCACCGGCGCGCAGTCGATGGCCAGCACCGACTCGATCTCCTCGACGAGCGACAGCGGCTCGCGCACTTCGCGGTCCATCTTGTTGATGAACGTGATGATCGGCGTGGCGCGCAGCCGGCACACCTCGAGGAGCTTGATCGTCTGCGCCTCCACGCCTTTCGCGGCGTCGATGACCATCACGGCCGCGTCCACCGCGGTGAGCACGCGGTAGGTGTCCTCGGAGAAGTCCTGGTGGCCCGGCGTGTCGAGGAGGTTGATCGTGTGGCCGTCGTACTCGAACTGCATGACGGAGCTCGTGACCGAGATGCCGCGCTGCTTCTCGACCTCCATCCAGTCGGACGTCGCATGACGGGCGCTCTTGCGCGCCTTCACCGTCCCCGCCATCTGGATCGCGCCGCCGTACAGCAGGAGCTTCTCGGTCAGCGTCGTCTTGCCCGCGTCCGGGTGCGAAATGATCGCGAATGTGCGCCGGCGCGCGACGTCGCGCACGAGATCCGCGGGATAGGAGGAGTCGTTCATCGGGACTTGAAAACAAAAGCCGCCCAGCGGGCGGCAAGCGAAAACGAGGAGTCGGGCGCGATTATACGTCAGGACAGGCGGGCGACGGTGAGCTCCCGCCGGATGGCGCGCAGCTTGTCCTTCACGCGCTTGCCGTTCTCGGGGCCCATGCGCACGACGATCTTCTGGCCGGCGGACAGGTTCTCGAGCGCGGGGTCGGCGAACTCGTAGAGCACCTTCGGCTGCGCGAGCTTCGGCGCGGCGATGTCGGGCGCCGCCAGCATGTCGTCGATCGCCTCGATCAGGCGGTCGTTGAAATAGCCGTTGGGATAGCCGAGCTCCTGGTAGGCCGACTGGAACAGCGGATAGAGCTGCACGTACGTCGCCACCAGGCGCTTGGCGGGCACACCCTCCATCGCCACGATGTAGGGGCGATAGCGCAGGGCATTCTGGCCGCCGATCGCCGCGTCCTCGCCGGTGCCTGCGACCCCGAACGGGCCCGGCACCGGCTTCACCGGCATGAGGCGTGCGGCGGCCGTCTTGCGCGGCAGGTTGTCCACCGTCGCGACGAAGCGGCGCACGGCGGCGTCGGTGTTGAACGCCTTCGCCAGCGATTCCGCGCCGAACAGGCTCGCGAGCGCTTCCTGCGCGGCGGGATCGCTGTCGGCGAGCGCCGGCAGGGGCTTCGCAGGCGGCGGCGCCTCCGGAATCGGATGCTGGATCGTCGGCGCCGTGGGCTCCGTGGGCGACGGCGTGGGCGCGGTGGCGACGGGCGGCGGAGAGGGGACGGCCGCCGTTTCGCGGGTGCTCTTCCAATAGTAGAGCGCACCGACGCCGGCGGCGACGAGCACCGCGATCCACAGGAACGGACTTTTCATCGAGCGACCTCCGTGGCCGGATTGGACCTGAGTGCCGGCGATTGGTTGCGTCGCTGGCGCACAATGTCGGTCATCGGCAAAGGAGCCATTGCATGGACTATCGATCGATTCTCGTTCACCTCGACGATCGCGAGGACACCGCGTGCATCGACGTCGCGGCGGCGCTCGCCGCACGACACGGCGCCGAGCTTGCGGGAGCCTACCTCGTCGCGACGCGCGAGCTCACGCCCTTCACGCAGGCGATGCTTCCCGATTCGGTCGTCGAGCACCGCCTGCGCGACACGGGGCACGCGCAGGCGAGCGCCGAGACGCGGTTCCGCGAAGCTGCCGCGCGGCATGCGCTCGCCGACGCCGTGTGGACGGCGCCAGCGGGCGCTGCGATCGACGCTGCGATCGTGCACGCGCGCCACGCCGACCTGGTCGTGCTGGCGCAACCGCGGGCCGGATTCGAGAGCGATCTCGTGCATGCCGTCGTGATGCAATCGGGCCGGCCTGCGCTGGTCGTGCCCCCGGGCGGCGCCGCGACGCTCGGCGAGCGCGTGCTCGTCGCATGGAAGGAGTCGCGCGAATCCGCGCGCGCGGTGGCCGACGCGCTGCCGCTCCTCGCGCGCGCGAAAGCCGTGCGCATCGTGTCCATCGCAGCGGAAGACGACGCGGACGCGCGCGAAACGGCGGCCGACAAGGACGTCGTCGCGTGGCTCGCACGCCATGGCGTCGACGCGACGCTGCGGCACGAAGCCGCCGAAGACGTGGACGCGGGCAACCTGCTGCTGTCGCGCGCCGCCGACTTCGGCGCGGATCTCGTCGTGATGGGTGCGTACAGCCGGCCGCGGTTGTCGGAGGTGGTGCTGGGCGGCGTGACGCGCCTCATGCTGCAATCCATGACGGTGCCCGTGCTGATGTCGCACTGAGTATCCCCTCGGGGCGCCTGCTCGGGACTCATGAAGCTCATCGCCCATCTCGACATGGACGCGTTCTACGCGTCCGTCGCGCTCTTGCAATACCCGGAGCTGCGCGGCAGGGCGGTCGTGATCGGCGGCGGGCAGCGGCACAAGCCCGAGGACGTGATCGACGACGCGGGCAACGTCACCCGCAAGTTCGCGACGCTGCGCGGCTACGCGGGCCGGGGCGTGATCCTCACGGCGACGTACGAGGCGCGCGCGCTCGGCCTGCGCTCGGCGCTCGGACTCATGAAGGCGGCCGCCATGGCGCCCGACGTCATCCTGCTGCCGAGCGACTTCGACGCGTACCGCCGGCACTCGCGCCTCTTCAAGTCGGCGGTCGCGGCGATCGCGCCGCGCGTCGAGGATCGCGGCATCGACGAGATCTACATCGACGTCAGCGACGTCGATCCGCCGGGCGCGGAACGGCACGATGCGAACGAGTCCGACGTCGATGCGTGGTGGCGCGCGCGTGACGTCGCCAAGTCGCTCAAGGCGGCGGTGCACGAGGCGACGGGCCTCACGTGCTCGATCGCCGTCGCGCCGAACAAGCTCCTCGCGAAGATCGCATCCGAGCTCGACAAGCCCGACGGCCTCACGATCCTGAAGCCCGAGGACGTCGCCTCGCGGATATGGCCGCTGCCGCCGAAGAAAATCAACGGCATCGGCCCCAAGGCGAGCCAGAAGCTCGATGCCCTCGGCATTCGCACGATCGGCGCGCTCGCGCATGCCGACCTCGCGTCGCTCGTCGAGCATTTCGGCCGCAACTATGCGGCGTGGCTCCTGCGTGCGGCGCGCGGCGAGGACGACCGCGACGTCGTCACCGAGAGCGAGCCCGTGTCGATCAGCCGCGAGACGACGTTCGAGCGCGATCTGTCCGCGCAGCACGACCGCGACGAGCTGTCGGAGATCTTCTCCGAGCTGTGCGAGAGTCTTGCGGGCGATCTGGCGCGCAAGGGCTACGCCGGGCGCACCATCGGCATCAAGCTTCGGTTCGACAACTTCAAGACGGTCACGCGCGACCGCACGATCGACGCGCCGACGCAGGACGCGAAGGCCATCCGGCGTGCGGCGGGCGAGTGCCTCAAGCGCGTGGAGCTCACGCGTCGCATACGACTGCTCGGCGTGCGCATCGGGTCGCTGTCGCCGCTTTCGCTTCAATAGGGCCGCACGCCGATCAGCGGCGCGTGCAGCCAGAACCCGAACACGAACCACGCAGCGGTCCCGATCGCAATGGCGGTCGCGTCGCGTCCCGAGGTGCCCGGCGGATAGACCGTGCCGGCGGCGCGATCGCGCCGGCGCGAGGACGCGTAGTCGACGATCGCCCACACGAGGAAGCTGCCGAAGAGCACGATGTCCGCAAGCATGCCGTTCGACACGAGATGCGCTGCGGCCCACAGCTTGGTGCCGAGCAGCATCGGGTGGCCGACGGCCGCCTTGATGCGCGTGCCCCGCATGTTGCCCGCGACGATCAGCACGAAGGCAGGCAGCACGAGGAGCGAGGTGACGTGACGCGTCCATGCCGGCGGCGACCACACGACGACCGGATCGAGGCGCGCCTGCCCGTACCCCCATACGAGGAGCGCGAACCCTGCGAGCGAGACGATCGAGTACACGGCTCGCCAGGGATTGCGTCCGATGCGCGCGATCACCGATTCGCGCCACGGCTCGGCGACGATGCGCACGGAGTGCAGGCCGAGAAAGAGGACGAGTCCCGCGATGAGTGGTGTCATGGCGGTATATTAGCGTCCATGAGTGCACATTCCCTCGCCCCCCGATTCGGCAGCGGCAAATCCGTCCGTCGCGTGGAAGACGACGATCTCCTCGCAGGCCGCGACCGCTTCGCCGACAATTTCTCGCTTTCCGGACAGCACCATCTCGCGTTCGTGCGCTCGCCGCATGCGCACGCGAAGATCGTATCCGTCGACGTCTCGCCGGCCAAGGCGATGCCGGGGGTGGTCGCGGTCGTGACCGGTGCCGAGCTTGCGCAGGCAGGTGTGAAGCCGCTCGTGCAATCCGCCGACTTCAAGCGCGCGAACGGACAGCCCACGGCGGCGCCACCGCAGCACGCCATGGCGATCGACACGGTGCGCTTCGTCGGCGAGATCGTCGCGGCGGTCGTCGCGCAGACGCGCGAGCAGGCGCGCGACGCGGCCGAGTCCATCGACGTGCGCTACGAGGCGCTGCCGGCGGTCGCCACGCTCGAGGACGCCGTCGCGAGGCAGGCGCCCCTTGTGTGGCCGGACGCGGCGGGCAACGTGGCCTGCGTGGCGAAGCACGGCAACGCCGATGCGGCGATGGTCGCCATCGCGAGCGCGGCGCACGTGGTCACGCTCGACCTCGTCAACCAGCGCGTCGTGCCCGCGCCGATCGAGCCGCGCGCGGTGCTGGCAAGCTACGACGAGGCGAGCGGCCGCATCACGCTGCGGCTGTCGTGCCAGACGCCGACCGGCGTGCGCGACGAGCTCGGCCCCGAAGTGCTCGGCATCGACAAGGAGAAGATCCGCGTCGTCGTCGGCGACGTCGGCGGCGGCTTCGGCATGAAGACGACGTTGTACTGCGAGGACGTCGTCGCCGCGTGGCTCGCGCGGCAGACGAAGCTGCCGGTGAAGTGGACTGCCGACCGGCTCGAGGAGTTCCTCTCGGCGACGCACGGGCGCGACCTCTTCAGTCGCGCGACGCTCGCCGTCGACGAGGACGGCAGGATCTGCGCATTGCGCGTGCATTCGCATGCCAACATGGGCGCGTACTGCACGCCCGCGGGCGCGATCATCCAGCTTTTGATCGGCCCCTGGGTCTCGACCAGCGTGTACGACATCCCGACGATCGACGTGCAGATCGAGGGCGTGCTCACCAACACGACGCCGACCGGCCCGTATCGCGGCGCGGGGCGGCCCGAGGCGATCTACACCATCGAGCGGCTCATGGATGCGATGGCGCGCAAGTCGGGCATCGACCGCGTCGAGCTTCGCCGGCGCAACATGATCCGTCCCGCGCAGATGCCGTACAAGAACCCGATGGGCAAGACCTACGACGTCGGGCAGTTCGAGCGCGTGCTCGATCTCGGTCTCGCGCATGCGCAGTGGGACACGTTCGGCGCGCGCCTCGCGCGCTCGAAGGCGGCGGGCAAGCTGCGCGGCCGCGGCATTGCCACGTTCCTCGAGTGGACGGGCGCGGAAGTGTTCGAGGAGCAGGTGACGGTCACCGTGGCCGACGGCGCGATCGAGATCTTCTCCGCCACGCAGCCGATGGGCACGTCGCTGACCACGACGTTCACGCAGCTCGCGGTGGACGTGTTCGGCGTGCCGCCCGACAGGATCCGCTTTTCCTATGGCGACACCGACCGCGGCACCGGGTTCGGCAGCGCGGGCTCGCGATCGCTGTTCGTCGGCGGGTCGGCCGTGCACGTGGCCTCCGAGCGTACGGTGAAGAAGGCGCACGACCTCGCCGCCGAGGAGCTCGAAGCGGCGCCCGGCGACATCGAGTACCAGGACGGCGTGTTCCGCATCGCGGGGACCGATCGCGCGATCGGCCTCTTCGATCTCGCGCAGAAGCAGGCGGACAAGCGCATCGTGCTGGTCTCGCAGAGCAAGGTGGCCGAAGCGACGTGGCCGAACGGCTGCCACGTGTGCGAGGTCGAGATCGACCCCGAGACCGGCGAAGTCGCCGTCGACGATTATTGGTCGATGAACGACGTCGGCCGCGTGATCAATCCCATGATCGTCGCCGGGCAGCTCGAGGGCGGGGCGATGCAGGGCATCGGCCAGGCGTTGTGCGAGCACATGGTCTACGACCGCGAATCCGGGCAGCCGCTGACCGCGACGTTCCTCGACTACGCGATGCCGCGTGCGCATCACGTCCGTCGCTTCGCGATGACGACCGACGAAGGCACGCCGTCGACCAACAACCACCTGGGCGTGAAAGGCGTCGGCGAGCTCGGGACGATCGGTGCAACGCCCGCCGCCGCGAATGCCGTGCTCGACGCGCTTGCCCGCGCCTATCCGCGCATGGCGGTCGACACGCTGCAGATGCCGTTCACCGCCGAGCGCGTGTGGCGGGCGATTAGGGACGTACCCCATTTTCGCCTTGCGGACGAGTGATTCCGGCCGGCCCGTTGTGCGCGCCGGCGCAGCAGAAAATGGGGTACGTCCCTATCTGACCAACCGTCCGCGCCGCCAGTACGCGAGCATGAGCGCGCCGCCGATCAAGCCACCCAGGTGCGCGAAGTGCGCCACGCCTTCCTGCGTGCCGGTGACGCCGAGGAACAGCTCGATCGCCGCGTAGATGACCACGAAGATGCGCGCCTTGATCGGGAACGGCACGAGCAGGAAGAACACGCGGTTGTTCGGGAAGTAGATGCCGTACGCGAGCAAGAGGCCGAACACGCCGCCCGACGCCCCGACAGTGGGATAGATCTCGTTGGCGAGTGCCATCACGACGAGCTGCGTCAGCGCCGCAGCGAGCACGCTCACGAGGTAGTACGCCGCGAACCTGCGCGGACCGACGACCTGCTCGAGTGCGCCGCCGAACATGTACAGCGCGAACATGTTGAAGAGCAGGTGGACGAAGCCGCCGTGCAGGAATCCGTAGGTCAGGAGCTGCCAGGCGTGGAAGCTCACCTGGCCGCCGGACGCAGCCGACGCGGCGAGCGGCCACAAGGCGAAGGGCAGCGCGATGTCGGGCTGGACGGTCTGGAGCAGGTAGATCGCGACGTTCGCGACGATGAGCGCGGTGGTGACGGGCGGCATAGGCGTTCTAGGTGGTGACGGGCAGGCGGCCATGCAAGCGCCAGGGAACCATCGCGCCCGGCCGCCGGTCGGAACGTGTCCCGTGTAGGCCGTCGTGCCTGCTCCTGCGTTGATCTTCGCTATAGTCGACCGTCATGCGTGTAACCCGCTCCATTCTCCTGCGTGCCTGCCTTGCCGGCGCAGCTGCCGCCCTCATGGCGACGGGCTGCGGCTCGCTCGCCGAGAAGGAGCGCGAATGGACGTTCCGGGTGGTCAAGGGCGACGCCGGATGGTACAGCGGCACTCCTGCCGCGGTGCAGGACGTGTTCATCCCGGTCAAGGCGCCGTCGGGCACGCAGAAGATCCACGCATGGTGGTGGCCGAACGCGGATCCCGAGGCGCCGGTCGTGTACTACCTGCACGGCGTGCGCTGGAACCTGACCGGCCACCTGCGGCGCATGGAGCAATTGCGCGCGTTCGGCTTCTCGGTGTTCGCCATCGACTATCGCGGGTTCGGCAAGAGCGACGGCGACCTGCCGTCCGAGGACATGACCTACGAGGACGCGGCTGCCGGATTCGCGTGGCTCGAGCGGCAGGTGCCCGACGCGCAGAAGCGCTTCGTGTACGGGCATTCGCTCGGCGGCGCGGTGGCGATCGACCTTGCCAGCAAGCTCGCCGAGAGCGGCCGGATCCTGCGATCCGCGGGCTGATCGTGGAGTCCTCGTTCACCTCGCTGCCCGACATTGCGGCGGAGCTCTCCTGGAGCTGGCTGCCGACGCGGCTCATCATGTCGCAGCGCTACGATTCCATCGAGAAGGTCCGCACGGTCAACGTGCCGGTCCTGTTCGTGCACGGCACGGGCGACCGCTACGTGCCGGCCAGGTTCTCGCAGGCGCTGTTCGAGGCTGCGCCCTCCCCCAAGCGCCTGCTCCTGATCGAGAACGGCGGGCACAACAACGCGATGTGGATGGGGGACAGCGAGTACCGCGGCGCGTTTGCCGACTTCTTCGCGCTGACCGGCGGCAGCCCGCGGGTGACGAGCGCGCGCCCAGACACGTTGGCGACGGGCCGCCCCTAGCCCATGCCGCGCCCCTCGGGGGGCAGTGAGCTGGCGCAGCCTGCGAGCGTGGGGGCCGTTCCACTGGCTGAATGTTCGCGTTGACGGGCTGCCGAGCGCAGCCGTAGCATCGCCGCGGTGAAGTTCATCGCGGCCCTCCTCACGTCCCTCCTCGCCGCGGCGCACGCCGGCGCCCAGCCCGCGCTCGTCACGCTGGCGGAGGGTGCCCCCAAGGTGCTTCGCGGCGCCACCTTTTACAAGCTCGTTCCGGGCATCGCGCTCGAGGACGCGGATATCGTCGCGGTCGGGGCCAAGCAGCAGCTGCAGGTCGAGACGGCGACCGGGTCCATCGTCAACGTGACCGGCGATGCCACCATCGTGGTGTCCCTCGGCAAGGACGGCGGGCTCGCGCTCACGATGCCGGCCGGTTTTGCCAAGGTGGCGGCAAAGGTGCCGCCCGTTCGCCTGCGCACGCCGCAGGTGGACGTCATGGCGGGCGACGCCATCGTCGTGGTGCACGCCGACCCGGTCGAAGTGTTCGTGGAAGCCGGCACCGCCAGGATCACCGACGCGGCGGGCACCCCGCGCGACGCGAAGCGCGGCGAATACTGGGCGAAGTCCGGCAGCACGCTAGCGTCCAGGCCGCTCGCGCCGAAGGCGTTCGTCGATTCGCTGCCGCGCAACTACATCGATCCTCTCCCTGCGCTGGCATCGAGGATAAAATCGAAGCCCGCGCTCGTGGTCGACCACGACATCACCTTCGCCGAGGCCGAGCCCTGGCTCGCGGGCAAGGACCGCGCGGTGTTCGAGAAGCGTTTCGTCGCCGCCTGCGCGATCCCGTGTTCCGCAAGGCTGTCGCGCCGACCGTCGCGCGCTACCCGACGTGGGACCGCATCCTCAATCCCGAGAAGTACGCGCCGAAGACGGACCCGAAAGCAAGGCAACTCCAAAGGAAGCGAAATGAAGCTGATCTGGAAGTTCAACCTCGTGCTCCTCGGCATCTTCGTGCTGGGTTTCCTCGTCGCCGGCTACGTCTCGTACAAGGCGCTGCAGGCCAACGCCCGCGAGGAAATGCTGCAGAACGCGCGCATCATGATGGAGGCGGCGCTGTCGACCCGCGCAGTACACGACCAGCGCAGGTCAAGCCGCTGCTCGATACGCAGATGAAGTACAAGTTCCTGCCGCAGACGGTGCCGGCGTACGCCGCGACCGAGCAGTTCAACGAGCTTCGCAAGAAGCATCCCGATTACACTACAAGGAAGCGACGCTCAACCCGACCAATCCGCGCAACCGTGCCGCGGACTGGGAAGCCGACGTCGTCAACATCGTTCCGCATCGACGTCGACGACGACCGAGATCGTCGGCGAGCGCGATACGCCCACCGGCCGCACGCTCTATCTCTCGCGGCCGATCCAGATCAAGAACGCCGCGTGCCTGACGTGCCACAGCACGGTCGAGGCCGCGCCCAAGACGATGATCGATCTCTACGGGCAACGGCGAACGGCTTCGGCTGGAAGATGGACGAGGTGATCGGCGCGCAGATCGTCTCGGTGCCGATGACGGTCCCGATCGAGCGCGCCAACAAGACGTTCACCGCGTTCATGGGGTCGCTCGCGGCGGTGTTCCTCGCGATCTTCGTGCTGCTGAACGTGATGCTCTACACGATGGTGATCCGGCGGGTGACGAACCTCGCGGGCATCGCCGACCAGGTGAGCCTCGGCAACGTGGACGCGGGCGAGTTCAAGACGTCGAGCACGCGACGAGATCGGCGTGCTGACCGAGGCGATGGGCCGCATGAAGGCGAGCCTCGTGCAGGCGATGAAGATGCTGGAAGGATGATGTGGACCCCCACGCTCGCGACAACAGCAAGGTCGTCGCTCGCTGCCCCCCGAGGGGGCGCAAGTCGCGCTCGGGGCGGCCCTTCGCGCGACTGTGACCGAGCTCACGCACCTCGGCAAGTACGAGATCGTGAGCGCCCTGGGCAAGGGCGCGATGGGCATCGTCTACAAGGGGTTCGACCCGCACATCGAGCGGCACGTCGCGATCAAGACGATCCGCAAGGACCTGGTCGACCCGGACGTGGCGCAGCAATACATGGCGCGCTTCAAGAACGAGGCGAAGGCCGCGGGGCGGCTGCATGCATCCGCAACATCGTCGCCGTCTACGAGTACGGCGAGGACGACACCGTCGCGTTCATCGCGATGGAGTACGTCGAGGGCGCCGGACTGCGCGAGTACCTCAACCGTCGCGAGACATTCGACTTCGCGCAGCTCGTCGCACTGATGCGCCAGCTCCTGGAGGCGCTCGACTTCGCGCACGCCAAGCGGCGTCGTCCATCGCGACATCAAGCCGTCCAATCTCATCGTCACCGAGGACGGGCGGCTCAAGGTCGCCGACTTCGGCATCGCGCGCGTCGACACGACGAACCTCACGCAGGCGGGGATGATCATCGGCACGCCGTCGTACATGTCGCCCGAGCAGTGCCGCGGCCTGCCGACGCGACGCGCGCTCGGACCTGTTCAGCGTGGGCGTGGTGATGTACGAGCTCCTGACGGGCGAGAAGCCGTTTCGCGGCACGCTCGAGACGATCGCCTACAAGATCTGTCACGAGGAGCCGCCGTCGCCGTCGACGCTGTCGAAGCTCAAGCTGCCGGCCGACGGTGGACCGCTTCGTCGCGACGGCGCTTGCCAAGGAGCCCGAGGCGCGGTTTCAGATCGGCGCGGGAATTCCACAAGGCGCTGCGCGACGTGGCGAAGCTCTCGGTCGAGGTCGACGACGGGCGTCGGCACCACGGTCGTGAACATCGGCACGCTCATGCTGGCAGAAGCCGGCCCCGCCGTGGGACGACGACACGCTGCGCACCGCCGAGCACGAGCTCGCGCGTGCGCTCGGGCCGATGGCGAAGGTCATCGTGCGACGTGCGGCGGCGCAGACGGTCGACCGCTCGGAGCTCTGCTCGATCCTGTCGGACAGCATCACCGATCCGGAATCGAGGCGCCGATTCGTCACCGCGTTCAACAAGGCGGGGGGCGGGCAGAGCAGCACGGGGGCGTCGGGCGTGCGCACCGGCAGCGCCGCCACGCGCGCCACTTCGCCGGGAACCAGGACCGGCGCGATGGCCACGCCCGTCGAAGCTGGCTATGTGGAGCAGGTCACGAGCCAGCTTGCGGTCTACATCGGGCCGATCGCGCAGGTGCTGACGAAGAAAGCGGCGCGCGAATCCCGGAACCGTGCCGAGTTCGTGCGCCGCTGTGCCGAGAATCTCGGGACGCAGGAACGCGCCGCGTTCCTGCGCGAGCTGGGCTACGAGTAACGAGCGATTACTTCGACTGGCCCCAGGCCTTCGAGAATTCGTCCCTCGTCAGGCGCCCGTCGTGGTTCGCGTCCGCCTGGTCGAAGTTGAATCCGCTGAGGCCCTGCACGTCGCTCTTCGACAGGTAGCCGCGGTTGCTCGCGTCGAGCGACTTGTATGCCGAGTCGGCCGAGTCGGTCCGTGCCGGCATGCGGGCGGAGGTCGAACCTTGCGACATGCTGGAAGTGCCCGACGCGCCTTGGTTGCGTTGCGCCGTGCCCGTCGTTCCCTGCGAGCCCTGGTTCACGGCGGGCGAGCCCGTCGACGGCTGCGTCGCCGTCGTACTTGAACCGCTGTTCATCGGCGTGGCGGGGGACGGTGACGTTTGAGCAACCGTTACGCCGGCAAGCGCGCACAGGGCGAGGGCCAGCGTGGTTTGGTGATATGCCTTCATGAAAGTTTCCTCCATTGGTGACGGTGTAAAAGAAGATCGGCGCGAGGGCAATCGCCAGCGAACCGATGCACAGGGATTGGAGGCGCGCGACGCGCGAGGGTTCGCGCACGCTTCGTAGGACGCGGGCCGAATTTGGCGGCGGTCGTTACCCTACGCGGGCTCCTCTTTCAAAAATGCGCATGGCAGAATCACGGGCATGAACCCGCGCGACTTGATCGTCGGCCTGGCCAACGCGAGCGACGCGCAGGCGATGTCCGTCATGTCGCGCGACCTGATCGAGGCCGGTCTCGGTTGGGAATACCGCCGCGACCGCGTCGCGGCAATGATCGGGGACAAGGACACCACGGCCATCGTGACGCGCGACGGGCCGCGCGTGGCCGGCTTCGCGATCATGACCTTCGGCGCCGAGCGCGGACACCTCGCGCTGCTCGCGGTGCGGCCGTCGCACCAGCGATGCGGGATCGCGCATCGCATGGTGGCGTGGCTCACGGAGACGGCGCTGGTCGCGGGCGCGGCATCGCTGCATGTCGAGCTCCGCGTGACCAATCTCGCGGCGCTCGCTTTCTACAAGAGCGAGTCGTTCACCGAGACCTTGCGCGTCCCGCGCTATTACCGGGGGCGCGAGGCCGCGGTGCGCATGATCCGGCTCCTGCGCAATCCCACCGAGCCGCTGCCCGCATGGCAGCCGCCGACGCTGGACGGCCGCGCCCGGTGATCCTTACTTGGGCTTGCTCGTCGCGTCCCAGAAACGCTGGAACTCGGTTGCGTCCAGTCGTCCGTCCCGGTTGAGGTCCGCCGCGTCGAAGGCTTCGCGATCCTTCAGTTGCTCGAGATCCTCGCGGGTCACGTAGCCGCGGCGGCGTGCGTCGATGGTCTGAAACGCGCGCGGCGCGGGGTCGCTGCGCGGGGGCAGGGCGTCCGGCGTTGCCGGCAGCACGGGCGGCGTATCCAGGGCGGTTCCTGCGGAGTTGTTGGGAAGCGTCAGCGGCGTCTGCGCCGACGCGACGGTGGCCGCGAGCATGGCGGCAAGGAGCAGGCTCGATTTCATGGTGGCACCTCCGACGCCAACGATAGGCGCACCCCTCGCGGCCTGCTGTCGGCAGGCGCGGCAATGTCGTGTCGGCGAAGGCCGCCGGCGCCGGTCAGGGTGGGTAGAAGAAATCGACCATCTTCGCGATCTGGCCGCGCATCATTTCGCGCCCGCGAACCGTCGTGCATCCGCACGCCTCGGCGAGGGCGAGGAGCGGCGTGCGCTCGGGCTTGACGATCGCGTCGAACACGACGAGCGTCGCCGGCAGCGTGTCGACGGCGATGGGAACGCGCGCATCGTCGAGCATGCCGACCGGCGTCGCATTCAGCAGCACGTCGACATCGTCCACGGACGCTGCCGCGACGTGCGTGGCGCCGACCTTGCGCGCAAGCGCACTTGCGCGCGCCGCGTCGACGTCGAAGATGAAGAGCGAGGCGGGCTGCTCGGCGGCGACGGCGGCCGCGATCGCCGACCCTGCGCCGCCCGCGCCGACGAGCATGACGCGCTTGCCCGCGAGGGCGACGCCGCGCCGGCGGAACGCTTCGACGCAGCCGAGGCCATCGAAGATGTCGCCGCGCCAACAGCCGTCGCGCCCGCGCCCGAGCGCGTTGATCACACCCAGCGTGCGCGCCTGCGGCCCGAGCTCGTCGGCGAGCATCGTGGCGAGCGCCTTGTACGGAATCGTGAACACCAATCCGCCGAGATTGCGCAGGCGCAGGATGCGCGGCAGCACGTCGTCGAAATCGGAGGGCAGCACGTGCATCGGCACGAGAACCGCATCGTGGCCGCGGCGCGTCATCTCGGCCGTGATCATCTCCGGCGATCGCACCTGCTCGATGGGATCGCCGACGATGCCGAACACGCGCGTCTTGCCGCTGACGTAATCGACCTGGTCGTCCATGGCCGCCAATCCTATCGCAGGAATTGCGTCGTCGCGGTCCAGAACCCGGGCGAGGCGCCGAGCGAGTTGTGGTCGGCACCGGGCACTTCGAGCCATTGCTTCGGACCCGCCCACGCGTCGTACAGCAGCCGCGAGTGCGCCACGGGGATGATCGAGTCACGCGGTGCGACGATCGCCAGCAGCGGCATGCCGCATCGCGGCGCGTCCGCGACGGGCGCGAACCGATGGCGCAGCATGAGCGACACCGGCAGGAACGGGTAGTGGCCCTGGCCGACCGAGGCCAGCGAGTCGTAGGGCGACACGAGGATCGCACGGCCAACCGGCCGGTTTGCTGCGACATGCGTTGCTACGGCGGTTCCGAGGCTGCGGCCGAACACGGCGATGCGAGCGCGATCGACGTCGTCACGCGCAGCGACGAGATCGAACAGCGCCAAGCCGTCGGATTGCAGGTGGAGGGCGGTCGGCTTGCCTTCGCTGGCGCCATACCCTCGGTAGTTGAGCGAGACCACCGTGACGTCGCGCGGCCAGCGCTTCTCCGCGAGCGCCCACGAGACCTCCTCGCCGTTGCCGCCGAAATACAGGACCGCCGGAGCGGGCGTCGATGCGGCAGGCACGATCCATCCGTGAAGCATCGTGCCGTCGGCGGCGCGCATCGCGAGCGGCCGCGCGTGCGCGGGTAGGTGCCCGGTGGACAGCACCGGCTGGGGGAAGAAGATGAGCCGGTCCTGCCCGAGCCAGAAGGCGGCGGGAACTGCCAAAACGATCGCGGCGGCAACGGCGAGCCACATCATGTGTCGAACCAGCATACGCCCCAATATAGCGGTTGCCATGTCACGACATCACGAGCAAGGCGGGCTCTTCGAAGCGCCGCAGGAGCTGCCCCAGGGGCTCGTCTACGAGCCCAATTTCCTCACGCAGGACGAGGAGGACGGGTTGCTCGCGCACATCACGCCGCTGCCGTTGCGGGAGGCCAAGTTCCGCGAGTATTTCGCGAAGCGGCGGGTCGCTCACTTCCACGACGGCGCGCAAGCGCCTCGCTACGACGACGGCGACGCCGACTCGTTCTCGAGCGGGCCGCTGCCCCCGTTCCTGGCCGCGCTGCGCGAGAAGGTCGCGCGGCGTCTCGAGCTGGCGCCCGCCGATTTCGTCCACGTGCTGGTCAGCGAGTATCGTCCCGGCACGCCGATCGGCTGGCACCGCGACAAGCCGGAGTATGGGATCGTGGTCGGCATCTCGCTCGCCGGGGTCGGCCGCATGCGCTGGCGCCCGTACGCCCACCAGGATGCGCAGCACACCGTCACGCTCGACCTCGCGCGCCGGTCGATGTACGTGATGCGCGGTCCCATTCGATGGCAATGGCAGCACAGCATGCCGCCGATGCGGGAGCTGCGTTACTCGATCACGATGCGCACCCGCGCGGCACCAGGCGAGCGCGAGTTCTGAGCAACGCTCGCGCGGCTACAGCCTCGCGAGCCGCCCGCCGTCCACTTCGAGGCTCGCGCCCGTGATGAACGCGGCATCGTCGGACGCGAGGAACGCAATCGCGGCGGCAACATTCTCCGGCTGGCCAACGTCGGCAGGATCGATCGTCTCGGCGCCCGAAGCGATGTTCGGATTCGTGCGCAGCATCGGCGTCTCGATCGCGCCGGGCACGACGGCATTGGCGCGAATGCCCTTGGGCTTGCCCTCGATGGCGGTCGAGCGCGTGAGCGACAGCAGCGCCGCCTTCGCCGCCGCATAGGACGCGACCAGCGGCGTCGTCTGGATCGCGTGCACGCTTGCCACGTTGACGATGCACGCGCCGCGCCCGCAGCGTCGCAGGACGTGCTGCGTGAACAGGAACGGGCCCACGAAGTCGACGTCCAGCACGCGGCGAAGATCGACGATGCCGTGCGCATCGATCGGTTCGAAGATCATCATCGCGGCGTTGTTGACGACGACGTCGAGCCGCCCGTAATGCGTGAACGCGTGCTCGACGGCGCGGGCGACGTCGCGCTCGTGGCCGACGTCGCACGCGATGGACGGGATATCCGGTGCCGCGTGCAGGTCGGCGACGACGACTTGCGCTCCCTCGCGCACGAGGCGTTGCGCGGTCGCAAGGCCGATGCCGCTCGCACCGCCCGTCACGATCGCGACCCTGCCGGCGAACCTCACACACCTCCCGGGATGAACGTCCGCGAGATCGTGTTCACGCGGCGTATGTCCTCGATGGGGATCTTGGGCGTGCGATCTGCGTACAGGAGACCGTTGGCTTCCTGGAACGTGTCGCAGAACTGCGTGTAGCAGAAGCCGCTGAAGAGCGGCGTGTGAATGACGGTCTCGACGAGGCGATGGTATGTCCTCGCGAACGCAGCCGGATTCTCCGCTTCCGAGTAGCCCCAGGCGCCTGCACTGTTGCGAAGCGAAATCCCGCCGAACTCGGTGAGCATGATGGGCTGCCCGCGGTGCGGATAGCCGTCGAGCGTCAGGATCCGACCTCCGGGGCGCCGGCGGTCGAAGAGCTGCTCGGTCTTGGTTTCCTGCCCGTACCGTTGCGCCATCTGCTCGGGGTCGGCGTCGTAGTCGTGGATGCCGATGATGTCGGTCGCGCTGCTCTCCCAGCCATCGTTGCCGATGACGGGGCGGGTCGGGTCGAGCGTCTTCGTGAGATGGTAGAGCGCCTCCACTGCGTTGCGCTGCGGCGCGGTGGACGGCAGGTCCGGCACGCCCCACGACTCGTTGAACGGCACCCAGACGATCACGCTCGGGTGGCTGAAGTCGCGGTCGATCGCGTCGCCCCATTCGCGCACCTGCCGCTTGATCGCGGTGCGCGTGAAGCGGTACGCCGACGGCATCTCTCCCCACACGAGCAGGCCGAGCTTGTCCGCCCAGTAGAGATAGCGCGGATCCTCGAGCTTCTGGTGCTTGCGCACGCCGTTGAAGCCCATCGCCTTCGCGAGCTCGACGTCGCGCCGGGCCGCGTCATCGGAAGGGGGCGTGCACAAGGTGTCCGGCCAATAGCCCTGGTCGAGCACCATCCGCAGGAACAGCGGCCGGCCGTTCAGCATGAAGCGATCGCGCAGGACGTCCACGCTTCGCAGCGCGCAATAGGAGCTCACCTCGTCGATGACGCGATCCCCTGCGAGCAGGCGGATGCGCGCATCGAGGAGCGTGGGCCGCTCGGGGCTCCACAAGAGCTCGTTGCGGTAGTCGTCGATGCCGGGATCGGACAGGATGATGCGACGGTCGACCTCGCCTCCCAGCACGCGATAGCGATCGTCGGCGAGCACGCGCTCGCCGTGGACGAGCATGACGTGGACGTGCAGCGGCTCGGTCTCGTCGCCGTCGATGCGCGCGTCGAAGGTAATCGAGTAGTCGCTCATCTTCGGCGTCCATCGCACCTTGCGGATGTAGGTGCGCGGCACGCGCTCGAGCCACACGGTCTGCCAGATGCCTGTGGTTCGCGGGTACCAGATCGAATGCGGCGTGAGCTGCCAGTCCTGCTTGCCGCGCGGCTTCGCGAGGTCGAATGGATCGTCCTCGACCTGCACCGTGACGGTTTGCCGTCCCGACGGGTCGAGGAGGTGCGTGATGTCGGCGTAGAAGGGCGTGTAGCCGCCTTCGTGCACCGTGGCAAACCGGTCGTTGACCCAGACGCGCGCGATGTAGTCGACCGCCCCGAAGTGCAGGAGCACGCGGTCGTTGCCCAACGGAATGTCGGCCTCGCGCTGGTACCAGCACGCGCGATGGAAACCGGTGTGGTGAATGCCGCTCGCCTGCGACTCGGGGGCGAACGGCACTTCGATGCGAAGGGGCCAGTCGCGCACTTCCCACGGATGCGAGTACCGGCGCTCGTCGTCGAACGCGAACCGCCAGGGACCGTTCAGGGACACCCAGTCGCGCCGCTCGAGCTGGGGCCGCGGATAACCGAATCTCATCGCGACGACTATAGCCGAAGATTTCGAAGGCCCGGCCAACTCCATTAAGATGGCCGCCATGACCTGGTCCATCGTCGCGCGCGATGCCACGGGCGCATTCGGCGTCGCCGTCGCGAGCCGATTCTTCGCCGTCGGCGCGTTGTGCCCGCACGCACGAAGCGGGGTCGGGGCGCTTTCCACGCAGGCACTCATCAATCCCATGTACGCCCGCCCCGCGCTCGATCTCCTGTCGGAGGGCGTGCCGCCGGCCGAGGTCGTGCGCCTCGTCACGGCCGCGGACGACGGCCGCGAATCGCGCCAGCTCCACGCCGTCGACGCAGCCGGACGCACGGCGGCGCACACGGGCAGCGGATGCATCCCGTGGTGCGGTCACATTGCCGGTGCGGGATTCTCGGTGGCAGGCAACATGCTCGCGGGTGCGCAGGTGGTCGGCGAGACTGCCGCGGCCTATGAAGCCCGCGCCGACCTGCCGTTCGCGGAGCGGTTGCTCGCGGCACTGGCGGCAGGCGAGGACGCCGGCGGCGACAAGCGCGGCAAGCAGGGCGCCGCGCTGCTGATCTACACCACCGAGGAGTATCCGTTCCTGGACCTGCGCGTGGACGACCATGCCGAACCGATCGCCGAATTGAACCGGCTGTACGAGACGAGCCTCGAGCGGTTCCAGCCGTTCCTCGCATGCGTGCCGAGCCGCGCGCAGCCCGCGGGCGTGACCGACCGCAACGTGATCGAGGAACGCATCGCGAAGTTCAGGGCCGCGCGGGGCGCATGACGGCGCTTCTCGACGTTCGCGACCTGCGCACGACGTTCGCGACCGACGACGGTGAATTTGCAGCGGTCGACGGCGTGAGCTTCACCCTCGAGGCCGGTCGCACGCTCGGCCTCGTCGGCGAATCCGGCTGCGGCAAGAGCGTGACGTCGCTGTCGATCATGGGCCTTGTCGCGAAGCCGCCCGGGCGCGTGGAGGGGCAGATCCTCTTCGACGGCGCCGACCTCCTGCGCATGAGCGTCGGCGAGTTGCGCGAGCTTCGCGGCAATCGCCTTTCGATGATCTTCCAGGAGCCGATGACCTCGCTCAATCCGGCGTTCACGATCGGCGAGCAGATCAACGAGGCGATCCTGCGTCATCGCAGGACGAGCCGCGCGGAAGCCAGGGCATTGACGATCGCGATGCTCGAGCGCGTGCGCATTCCGTCGCCCGCGCAGCGGTACGACGATTATCCGCACCGGCTCTCCGGCGGCATGCGCCAACGCGTGATGATCGCGATGGCGCTCGCGCTTTCGCCGCGGCTGCTCATCGCCGACGAGCCCACGACGGCGCTCGACGTCACCATCCAGGCGCAGATCCTCGAGCTCATGCGGATGCTGCGCGAGGAGATGGACACCGCGATCATCCTCATCACGCACGACTTGGGCGTCATCGCCGAGGTCGCCGACGACGTCGCCGTGATGTATGCGGGGCGCATCGTGGAGCGGGCGCCCGTGCACGCGCTCTTCGCCCAGCCCCAGCATCCCTACACGATCGGGCTCCTGGGCTCGATCCCGCAATTGCATCTGCAACAGGCGCGGCTCGCGGCGATCGAAGGGCAGGTGCCCACGGCGATGTCGCCGGTCCGTGGATGCCGCTTCCACCCTCGCTGCCCGTTCGCGGTGGACCAATGCCGTGAGGCGTCGCCGCCGCTCGCCGACGTGGCACCCGATCATGCGGCCGCCTGCTGGCGCGCGCCCTTGCCGTGGCAATGACGACGCTGTTGCGCGTCGATTCGCTCGTCAAGCATTTCGCGATCCGGCGCGGACTGTTCGGCCGCACCAGTGGCCACGTGCACGCGGTGGATGGCGTGAGCTTCGACGTGGATGCCGGCGAGACGCTTGCGCTCGTCGGCGAGTCGGGATGCGGCAAGTCGACGACCGGGACGGCTCGTGCTGCGGCTCCTCGAGCCGACGTCGGGCAGCGTGCACTTTCGACGGACGCGACCTCGCGTCGCTCGACGGCGATGCGCTGCGCAAGCTGCGCGGCGCGCTGACCGTGATCTTCCAGGATCCGTTCGCGTCGCTCAATCCTCGCATGACCGTCGCGCAGACGCTCGACGAGCCGCTCGCGCTGCACGGGCTCGCCGAAGGACGCCGCCGCGAGCGCGTCGCCGAGATCCTGCGCCTCGTCGGGCTCGCGCCCGAGCACGCGCGCCGCTACCCGCACGAATTCTCCGGCGGCCAGCGCCAGCGCGTCGGCATCGCGCGCGCGCTCGCCGTCGAGCCGCGCCTCATCGTGTGCGACGAGCCCGTGTCGGCGCTCGACGTGTCGATCCAGGCGCAGGTGGTCAACCTCCTGCGCGACTTGCAGGCGCAGTTCGGACTCTCGTACATCTTCATCGCGCACGATCTCGCCGTCGTGAAGTTCATCGCCACGCGCGTCGCGGTGATGTACTTGGGACAGATCGTGGAGTTCGCGGGCAAGGAGGCGCTCTTCGCGGCGCCGCGCCACCCCTACACGCACGCGCTGCTGTCGGCGATCCCGGTGCCCGATCCCGGGCGCCGTCGAGGCCGCGCGATCCTCGAAGGCGACGTTCCGAATCCCGCGGCGCCGCCGTCGGGTTGCCGGTTTCGCACGCGATGCCCGCACGCGCGGGCGCTGTGCAGCGAGGAGACGCCGCCGCTCGCGGGAGAAGACGGCCATGCGGTCGCATGTCATTTCTGGCGCGAGATCGCGCCGCCTGCGGCGTTGGCGGGCACGGCCACGACGCCGCGAAACCGCAGGCTCGAGGCGCTGCAGGCAGCGTTCCGCGCCGCTTCCGCGTGATGCTATCCTCGATTCGCTCATGCAAAGGAGAATTCCCATGATCCGACGCGCGCCGCTCTTTCCTCTTGTCGCCGCCCTTGCGTTGGTCGCGCTGCCGCTCGGTGCGCAGACGACGTTGCGCTTCGGGCTCGCGGAAGATCCCGACGTGCTCGACCCGACGCTTGCGCGCACCTTCGTCGGGCGCATCGTCTTCGCGGCGCTGTGCGACAAGCTCTTCGACATCGACGAGAAGCTCAACATCGTGCCGCAGCTCGCGGAGAGCTACGCCTGGTCGCCCGACGGCAAGGCGCTCACGATCAAGGTGAGGCCGAACGTGACGTTCCACGACGGCGAGAAGCTCGACGCTGCCGCGGTCAAGTACAACATCGAGCGCCACAAGAACATGCAGGGCAGCAACCGGCGCGGCGAGCTCTCGCTCGTGTCGACCGTCGACGTGGTCGACCCGGTGACCGCGCGGCTCAATCTCTCTGCACCGTTCTCGCCGCTGCTCGCGCAGCTCGCGGATCGCGCGGGGATGATGGTGTCGCCGAAGGCCGCAACCGCCGCAGGCGAGAAATTCGGCGCGAGCCCCGTGTGCTCGGGGCCGTACAAATTCGTCGAACGCGTCGCGCAGGACCGCATCGTGCTGGAGAAGTATCCCAATTACTGGAACAAGGGGCAGGTGTTCATCGACAGGATCACCTACCTGCCCATCGTCGATTCCACCGTGCGCCTCGCCAACCTGAAATCGGGCCAGCTCGACATCATCGAGCGCATGGCGCCCTCCGACGTGCCCGGATTGAAGAGCGACAGCCGCTTCAAGCTCGCCAAGGTCACCGAGATCGGCTATCAGGGCATCACGCTGAACGTGGGCAAGAGCGACATGGCGAAGACCACCGCGATCGGCAAGGACCCGCGCGTGCGCGAGGCGTTCGAGCTGGCGCTCGATCGCGACGGCATCGTGCAGGTCGTCATGGAAGGCGAGGCGACGGTCGGCAACCAGTGGGTGTCGCCGGACAATCCCTTCTACGCGAAGGGCATGCCCGTGCCGAAGCGCGACGTCGCGAAGGCGAAGTCGCTGCTGCAGGCGGCCGGCGTGCCGAACCCCACCGTCACGCTGATGACGCCCACCACGTCGGACGCGCAGAAGATTGCCCAGGTCGTGCAGTCGATGGTGAAGGAAGCGGGCTTCGACGTGAAGATCCAGTCGACGGAGTTCGCCACGTCGCTCAACCTCGCCGACAAGGGCGAGTTCGACGCGTACGTGCTCGCGTGGAGCGGCCGCGCGGATCCGGACGGGAACATCTACAGCTTCGACGCGTGCAAGCAGCCGCTCAACTACGCGGGTTACTGCAAGCAGGAAGTGGACGACCTTCTCAACAAGTCGCGCACCGCGTCGGATGTCGCCGAGCGCAAGAAAGCGTACGACCAGATCGCAGCCGTCGTGCTCAAGGACCGGCCCATCGTGTACCTGTATCACCGGCACTGGCTGTGGGCCTACAACAACAAGCTCTCGGGACTGCGGACGATTCCCGACGGACTGGTGCGCGTGCAGGGACTCAAGTTGCAATAGCGCCGGCGCAAGCGCGATGCTCGCATTCCTCACCCGCCGGCTGGCGACCATCCTGCCGACGCTGCTGTTCGTCACGATCCTGATCTTCGGGCTCCAGCAGCTGCTTCCCGGCGATGCGGCGAAAGTGCTGGCGGGCGAGGACCAGGATCCGACCGTCGTGGAATATCTTCGCAAGAAGATGCACCTCGACGAGCCGTTTCCCGTCCGCTACGCGTACTGGCTCGGCGGTGTGGTGCGCGGCGACCTCGGCGAATCGCTGCGCATGCAGAAGCCCGTCACCGCGCTCATCGCGGAGAAGCTGCCGGTCACGATCGAGCTTGCGCTCATCGCGATCGTCATCGCGCTTGCCATCGGCATTCCCGCTGGCATCGTGTCGGCGATCGCCAAGGGCACGTGGTGGGACTACGCCGCCAACGCGGTCGCTTTGTGGGGCTTGTCCACGCCGAACTTCTGGCTCGGCATCATGATGATCCTGCTCTTCTCCGTGCAGCTCGGGTGGCTGCCCGCCTCCGGTTACGTCAGCCCCTTCGAGGATCTGAAGGCGAACCTCGCGGCGATGATCATGCCGGCCTTCGTGCTCGGCAACGCGATCGCCGCCGTGCTCATGCGCCACACGCGAAGCGCGATGCTGCAGGTCATGTCGTCGGATTACGTGCGCACCGCGCGTGCGAAGGGTCTCGACGAGCGTGTCGTCATCCTGAAGCACGGGTTGCGCAACGCGCTCACGCCGATCATCACGCTCGGTGCGCTGGAGCTTGGGACGCTTTTGTCCGGCGCGGTGCTGACCGAGCAGGTGTTCACCATTCCCGGGTTCGGCAAGCTCATCGTGGACGCCGTGTTCAACCGCGACTACGCGGTGGTGCAGGGCGTGGTGCTGTTCACGGCGACCGCGTACATCGTGCTGAACCTGCTCGCGGACGTTGCCTACTTGGCTCGGTCGACCCCGACGGCTGCTGCGCCTGGCGCATGGCTGACGCCGTCGCGCGTGACGTCCTCGAGGTCCCGCCGCGCGAGGCGACGCCCGCGCGACGCGCGCTGCGGCGCCTGCGCAGACGACACGCGGCGCTCGCCGGCTTGTGCATCGTCGTCTTCTTCGTCGCGATCGCGATGCTCGCGCCGTGGGTTGCGCCGTACGATCCGCTCGCGACGAGCTGGTCGGCCATCCGCAAGGCGCCGTCGGCCGCGCACTGGTTCGGCACCGACGAGCTCGGCCGCGACGTGCTCTCGCGCGTCATCTACGGCACGCGCGCGTCGCTGCTCGCCGGTGTGGTGTCGGTGAGCATCGCGCTGTCGCTCGGCATTCCGATCGGCCTCCTCGCGGGTTATGCCGGACGCTGGCCCGACGCGCTCATCTCGCGCATGACGGACGCGATGCTGGCGACGCCGTTTCTCATTCTCGCGATCGCGCTGGCGGCGTTCCTCGGGCCGAGCCTCACCAACGCGATGATCGCGATCGGCATCTCGGCGACGCCGATCTTCATTCGCCTCACGCGTGCGCAGGTGCTCTCGGTCAAGGTGGAGGACTACATCGAAGCGGCGCGCGCCGTCGGCAACCCGCACTGGCGCATCGCGATCCGCCACATCCTGCCGAACGTCGTGCCGCCGCTCATCGTGCAGGCAACGCTCGCGATCGCCGCCGCGGTGATCGCCGAGGCGAGCCTTTCGTTCCTGGGCCTGGGGCAGCAGCCGCCCGCGCCGAGCTGGGGCAGCATGCTCAACACCGCGAAGAACTACGTGGAGAACGCGCCGTGGATGGCCGTGTGGCCGGGCGCGTCGATCTTCGTGCTCGTGCTGTCCTTCAACCTGCTGGGCGACGGCCTGCGCGACGCGCTCGATCCCCGCCACGTGTAGCCCGATATGGCAAGACAAGACAGGTCGCGGCAGCAACGCGACGGCGCGCCCACGGGCTGACGACGTCGCAATGGAAAGCGGCCGCCCGAAGGCGGCCGCTGTTGCCATCGTAACGCGTATCCTTTAGCGTTCTCGCGTTCGCCCTGAGGCGTATTGCGATTGCATCGATCGATCACTCGATCATGCGTGAACCTGGCGGACTTGCTCGGATGACGATTTCATTATGGCCGCGTTGCGCGATGCGGTCAGGTCGAATCGTCCGAATCGTGTATCAGACGATTCCTACAACGACGTTCGCTCGCGTGGCGCTGCTTGCGACGCGGACGCTTCGCTGGTTCCGGGAGCGGATTGCGCAGTGCGTGAATCTGCGGCGGCTTCGCGATGCATCGTCGTGCCTGCGAAGGGGTCGTGAGGCATCAGTACGTTGATCGCCGTCGCGAAGACGACGGCGAGCACGGCCGTTGTGAGATAGATATGGCGATCGGGAATCATGGCGCGAATTCTAAGAACCAGCGCCATGCCCAGGCTGTAGGCGCACGCCGCGATGCAACATAGGACTCGATTCCCTTAAAATCATGGGGATGAACGATCCTGCTAGGAACGAGCTCGCGCCCGGCGGCGTGCTGCGCGCGGCGATCAACTTCGGCAATCCCGTGCTCGCCCGTCGCGAACCCGATGGCAGTCCGGGCGGCATCACCGCCGACCTCGCGCGCGAGCTGGCCCGCGCGCTCGACGCACGGGTCGCGTTCGTGACCTATGAGCAAGCCGGGGACGTGTTCGCCGGGCTCGACGAGGACGCGTGGGACATCTGCTTCCTCGCCATCGAGCCGGTGCGCGCCGCGCGTATCGCGTTCACCGCGCCGTACCTGACGATCGAAGGCGTCTACCTCGTGCCTGCAACGTCGCCGCTGCAGCACGCGGCGGACGTCGACCGGGACGGGACCCGCATCGGCGTCATCACCGGCAGCGCCTACGACCTCTTCCTCACGCGCGGATTGCAGCATGCATCGCTCGTGCGGCTCGCCGGGCCGGACGAAGTCCTGCAATCGCTGCTCGACGCGCGCGTCGACCTGATCGCCGGCGTCAAGCCGGCACTGGAGGCGGACGCTCGCCGCGTGCCGGGATCGCGTCTGATGCCCGAGGCGTTCATGTCGATCCGGCAGGCCATGGGCACGCCACGCGAGCGCGAGGCCGGTGCGGCGTACATCGGGCAGTTCATCGCGGATGCCAAGCGCTCGGGCCTGCTCGCCGAGCTTTTCGCACGCAATCGCGTCGAGGGCGGCTCGCTAGCGTAGCGCCTGCTCGAGGTCGGCGACGAGGTCGCCGGCGTCCTCGATGCCGACCGACAATCGCAAGAGATCGGCAGGCACGGGAGTGCCCGCGCCTTCCACGCTTGCGCGGTGCTCGACGAGGCTCTCGACGCCGCCGAGCGAGGTGGCCCGCTTCCACACCTGCACATTGGCTGCAGTCGCGATGGCAGCGGATTCGCCCGCGCGCACACGGATCGAGAGCATGCCGCCGAATCCGCCGCGCATCTGCCGCTTCGCGAGCTCGTGACCGGCGAACGACGGCAGGCCGGGATACAGGACCTCGGCCACCTTTGCGTGGCTTGCGAAGTGGTCGGCGATCCGCTGTGCGTTGCGGCAGGCGACCTCGACGCGCGGGAACAGCGTGCGCATGCCGCGCGCGAGGAGCCATGCCTCGAACGGGCCGATGATGCTGCCGAGCTGTGCGCGCAGCGTGCGGATGCGCTGCCACAGCGGCGTGTCCTCCCGCGTCGCCAGCGCGCCGGCGATGACGTCCGAGTGCCCGTTCAGGTACTTCGTGGCCGAGTGCATGACGAGATCCGCGCCCAGCGCGAGCGGCTGCGTGAGCACCGGGGTGGCCACCGTCGAGTCGACGGCCACGGCCGCGCCGCGCGCATGCGCGATGGCACACACGGCGGCGATGTCGGTGATCGTCCACAGCGGATTGGCCGGCGTCTCGATCCATACGAGCTTCGTGTTGGGGCGCATCGCCGAGGCGACCGCATCCAGGTTCGCCATGTCGATCGTGTCGACCTGTAGTCCCCACTGACGCGCGAACCCGGTGAGCCAGTTGCGAAGCGACCAGTACATCACGTTCGGCACCACGACGTGATCGCCCGGTGCCAGCGCCTGGAACACCGCGGTCGCCGCCGCCATGCCGGACGCGAACACGAGCGCCGCGTGCCCGCGCTCGAGTGCAGCGAGCGTCGCCTCCGCCTGGTCGAACGTCGGGTTGTCGGCGCGTGCGTAGATGCGCCCGTTGCGGTACTGGTTGTCGGGATCTCGAACGTACGTCGTGGACAAATGGATCGGCGCGACGATGGCTTTCGTGTCGTCGTCGATCCAGCCGAGTGCCTGCGCCGCGAGCGTTTGCGGCTTCCTGCCGTCGGTCATGATCTAGCTCCGCCTGTGCAGCCTGTGGTCGATGTGCAGGAGGATAACGCTGACCGCGGCCGCGAACACGACGATGATGAGCGTGACCGACATGATGAGCTCGACGTTGTGCAGGCCGATGCCATTCATCAGGAGATAGCCCAGGCCGCGCTGCGAGGCGAACATCTCGGCCAGCAGCGACCCGATCAGCGTCAGCGCGAAGCCCACGCGCAGTCCCGTGAAGATCTCGGGTATCGCGGCGGGAAAGAGGATCCATCGCACCATCTGCCATCGCGTGAGCTTCATCACGCGTCCCGTCTTGATGAGGATCGGCTTCGTGTTGTGCACCGCCGACAGCGTGAACAGGATGATGGGGATCACGCCGTGGATGACGCCGAACGCGACCTTGGCCGAGAGCGAAAGGCCGAAGGCGAGCAGGAGGATCGGGTACAGGGTGAGCTTCGGCACCGCGTACACGGACACGATCATCGGCTCGAGCGCGTCGCCCGACAGCCGGTCGAAGCCGAGCCAGAAACCGACGGCGAGGCCGATCACGACGGACAGCGCGTACGCAATGGCGAAGGCGCGCAGCGTCTCGTACACCTGCAGGTCGAACGCATCCTCGGCGAAGAGCCTGGCGGTGTAGCGGAACGTCTGCAGCGGCGACGCGAGCGCCACGTCGCCGGTCCACAGGTAGAGCAGCTGCCAGAGAAGCAGCAGGCCCACGATCAGCGTGAGACCGTTGCGCAGGCCGGCGAACTCGGCTCATCGCATGCCCCGGCGAGCGAGGAGCCGCTGCTCCCACACCGTGAGGACGCCGTTGACCGCGACGGAGGCCAGCAGGATCAGCAGGATGAGCGGGTACATCGTCGCGTTGTCGAAGTTCGCGTAAGCGAAGCTGATCTCGTAGCCGATGCCGCCGCGCGACATGATGAATTCCGACCCGATCACGCCAATGAACGCGTACGCGACCGCGAGCTTGATGCCGGTGAGGATGTAGGGGCCCGCGTACGGCAGCGTCATGTGCATCGCCGTGTCGGCCGCCGACATGCGCAGGATGCGCGCCGTCTTGTTGAGCACGCTGGGCACGCGGTCTAGGCCGTTCAGCGTGTTCACGATCACGGCAACGACGCCCAGCATGAACGCGATGAGGACCTGGGGCAGGTCACCGAGCCCGAACACCACGATGAAGAACGGATAGAACGCGAACACCGGCACCGCGTAATAGGTCGCGAACAGCGGGTCGAGCGTGTCGCGCAACGCACGGGCGCGATGGAGCAGCGCCGCGGCGACGATGCCCACGCCCAGCGACAGCACGAGCGCCAGCAGCGTGTTCGAGAGCGTCTTGGCGATCGCCGCGTTCATGCGTCCGGAGACGAGCATGCGCCACAGGTCGCGCACGATGAGGTGCGGCGCAGGCATGGTGATCTTGTCGATGACGCCCTGGAGGCACAGCACTTCCAGCAGCGCGATGATGCCGCCGATGACGAGCGTGCGGTACCAGCCGACGCGGGTCACCTTGGTTCACCCATCAGGATTTGATGGACTTCATCGACTCGTCGCGCAGCGTGTGCCACAGCCGCGCGGTGATGCTGCCGAACTCCGGCCGCTCGACGATGCGGCTGTCGCGATCGCGGGGCCATCCGGTCTCGACGACGTCGATGATGCGTCCCGGCCTCGCGGACATGACGCCGATGCGATCGGCGAGCATCGTGGCCTCGTCGAGCGCGTGCGTGATGAGGAACACGGTCGCGGAAGTCTCGCGCCACAGCCGCAGCAGCTCGTCGCCCATCAGGAGGCGGGTCTGCTGGTCGAGCGCGCCGAACGGCTCGTCGAGCAGGATGAGGCGCGGCTGCATGACGAGCGTGCGCGCGATGCACACGCGCTGGCGCATCCCGCCCGAGAGCTGCGCGGGATACGCCGACGCGAAGTCCGACAAGCCCACGAGCTTCAGCGCATCGGTCACGCGCTTGTCCTTCTCGGCGGCGCCGATCGACGAGCGCCGCAGTCCGAACGCGACGTTGCGCCGCACGTCGAGCCATGCGAGCGACGCGTCCTCCTGGAACACGACGCCGATGCCGTCGGGCGCCTCGCCCTTGATGGGGGTGCCCTCGAACTCGATCGTGCCCTCGGTCGGGGGCGTGAGCCCGGCGATCAATTCGAGCAGCGTCGACTTGCCGCAACCCGACGGCCCGACGACGGCAAAGAACTCGCCCTGGCGGATGTCGAGGTCGATCGGTCCGGCCGCATGGAGGGGCGCCGGCGGGCGCCCCGTCATGAAGGTCTTGCCGACGTTGGTGAGGCGGACCTGTGGTGGGACATGGACCCCCACGCTCACATCAGGGCGATGTTCGCTGCCCCCCGAGGGGGCGCGGCTCGCGCCTTGGGGCGGCCCGGCGGCGCTCGCGTGCACCACTACTGCTTGATCGCTTGTAAATCCGGAGGCAGGAAGCGCGTGTCGATGATCTTGCTGTAATCGACGTCGCCCGTGATCGCGCCAACCGCCTTCTGCGCCTCGATCATCCGCTTCAACCCGGCCATGTAGATCTGGCCCTCGCCCCAGTAGGGAACGCCCTGCGTCTTGCTCGTCACGAGGTTGCGCACCGAGCTCTTGGCCTCGTCGAGCGTGATCTTGTATTCCTTGGCGACGATCTCCGCAGCTTCGTCGGGGTGCTCGACCATGAACTTCACCGCCTTGCGCCGCGCGCGGATCACCGCGCGAAGGAAGTCGCCTTTCTTCTCGGCCATCTCGACCGTGGTCACGCCGACCACGTTGTCGAGCGGCGGCAGCGCCTCGCTCGCGACCACCACCGCGCGGAACTTGCCCTTGACCTTCGACCACAAGGGCTCGGTGATGGGCGCCACGTCGATCTGCCCCGACTCGAGCGCTGCGATGCCTTCGCCGAAGCCGCCGGTCTTCACGAGCTCGGCATCCGATTCCGTGTAGCCGCCCTGCTGCAGCAGCATGCGCGCGAGCGCCTGGCTGGTCGATCGCGGATTCGTGTACCCGATCTTCTTGCCCTTGAAGTCCTTGATCGACTTGATCGGCGAATCCGGACGCACGGCCCACACGAACTCCGCCACCGTGAGCACGTTGTCGCTGATGATCCGAAGATCCGCGCCTGCGAGAATCGCCGACACGACGACGCCCGGATTGACTTCGCCATAGGGCACGCCGCCGCCCGCGAGCATGTTGCGAAGCGACGTGCCGCCGCCGGCCGACGTGATGAGGCCGGTGATGTTGAGGCCTTCCTCCTTGAAGTACCCCTTGTGCATCGCGACGCCGAACGGCATGCCGTTGGCCGACACGCCGTAATTGCCGACCGCGATCTCCTCCGCGCCCGCCGCTGCGGATGCGGCCAGGAGCGCCGCGACGATCCATCGTTTCATGTGTTCCTCCTCAACGTGACGTTGACGTTCTTGATCTGGGTACAGGCCAGCAGCTCTTCGATCGACTCTTCGCGGCCGATGCCCGACTGCTTGTAACCGCCGAACGGCACGCCGACGTGGTGCGTCGAGGCGCCGTTGATCCAGACGTAGCCGGCTTCCACGCGCGACGCGAGCCGCAGCGCACGGTCGAGGTCGTGCGTCCAGATCGAGCACGTGAGGCCGACGTCGAGCGCATTGGCGCGAGCCACGACGTCGTCCTCGTCGCTTCCAGCGCAGGATGCTGACGACCGGGCCGAAGATCTCCTCGCGCGCGATGCGCATGTCGTCGGTCACGCCGGCGAACACGGTGGGCTCGACGAAGTAGCCCTTGGCCAGCGCCGGGTCCGACGGCCGCTTGCCGCCGTACGCGAGGCGCGCCCCGCCCTCGATGCCGAGCTTGATGTAGCTCATCGTCTTGTCGAACTGCGCCGCGCTCGTGAGGCACGACATCTCGGTGTCGCGCTCGGTCGGCAGCCCGACCTTGATCTGCGACACCTTCTTCACGATCTCGGCCAGCGCGTCGTCGTAGATGGCGTCGTGCAGGAACACGCGGCTCGTGGAATTGCACGACTGGCCGGTGACGTAGCGGAAGTTCATGCCGCGCACGACGCCGTCGCCGACCTCCTCCGGTGTGGCGTCCTCGCAGGCGATGAGGGCGTTCTTGCCGCCCAGCTCGAGCGTGAGCGCCTTCAGCGTCGCACTCGCACCGGCCATCACGGCGCGGCCCGCCGGCACGCTGCCGATGAAGCCGATCTTCGCAACCTTCGGATGCGCGACGAGCGCGACGCCTGCGTCACGCCCGCCGGTCACCACGTTGAAGACGCCGGGCGGAAAGACGTCGTGCCACAGCTCGGCGATGCGCAGCGACGACAGCGGCGTCTGGTCCGCCGGCTTCACGACGAGCGTGTTGCCGGTGACGAGAGGCGCGCCGCACTTGCCGGCGGTGAACAGCAGCGGATGGTTGAACGCGCCGATGCGGCCGACGACGCCGAGCGGCTCGCGCAGCGTGTAGTTGAGCGTCGACGGGCCGATCGGAATCGTGTCGCCCTTGATCTCGGTGACGAGCCCGGCGAAGTAGTCCATGTAGCCGGCGCTGATCTGCACGTCGTAGCGCATCGCCTGGAAGGGATTGCCGGTGTCGAGCGCCTCGAGCCACGCGAGGTCGTCGGCGTTGTCGAGGAGGATCTGCGCGGCGCGGCGCACTGCCTTCGCGCGCTCCTGCGCGGGCGTGTCGCGCCACATGCGGAACGCTTCGCGCGCGGCCGCGACTGCGTGGTCGACGTCGTCGGCCGAGGCGTCGATCACGCTGCCGATGGATTCTCCGGTCGCGGGGGCGATGACGGGAATCGATTTCTGCGCTTTCGATTCGTGCCAGCGCCCGCCGTAATAGAGCGCGCGATGCTTCGGAAGCTTGTCGCTCATCAGCGTTGGGGAATGTGCCGCATCAGCGAACCGGCCTGTGCGCGCGCGTATTCCGGCGCGACGCGCGCGTCGATCACGAACACGTGTCCTGCCTGCACCGCGGCGATGCCGTCGGCAAGCGCGGATGCGAGGTCCGCTGCATTGCGCACGGGCCCGCTGCCCTGTGCGCCCTGGTTGCGCGCAAGCCCCGCGAGGTCGAACTCCGGGTCGCTCATGCGCAGTCCGATGTGCTTGTTCTCGACCGGTCGCCCGCGCAGCCGCGCGACGCGCTCCTGGTGCAGCTCGTCGTTGAAGAACGACTGGTTGTTGGCGATGACGACCAGCAGCGGAATCCTGTAGTGCACGCCGGTCCACAGTGCGGTCAATCCCATGAGGTAGTCGCCGTCGCCGAGCACCGCAACCGGAAGACGATCGCCGCCGCGCATCGCAAGCGCGGCGCCCACGGCCATGCCCGGTCCCGAGCCGATGCCGCCGCCGCCGTCGAAGCCGATGTAGTCCATCGGATGCGCGAAGCGGCACAGCTCGCCGGGCCATCCGAGCGGCAGGCGGATGTACGAAGGATGGTGCGCGGCGAGCGCTTCCGTCGTGACGCGCGCCATGTCCGCGAGCGGCATGCAATCGCTCGCGGCCGATGGCTCGGCCGGTTCGGGCGCGGGCCGTTCGAGCCAAGGCACGGGCAACGCCGTGTCGCGAGGACCGAGCGCTTCCAGGAGTGCGAGCACGCACGCGTCGGGTGAGGCGAGCATCGCGACGTCGGCCGGCGGCAGCGCCTGGTAATCCATGTTCCAGCCGTTGTGGATGTACTCGTCGAGCGAGCACGAGATCACGCGCGCGGTCGGGAACGTGCCTTCGCACGCCTGGCGCACGGTGCCGCCGAGATCGATCCAGTCGAGGCTCAGGATCACGTCGGCGTCGCGGATCGCGCGCGTGGCCGGTCCGTTGACGTAGAGGCTCGGCGGAAACGGGTGCACGCGGATGCTGCGGTGGGGAAGCTGGCGCCGGTCTTGATGTCGGTCAGCACGATCGCGCCGATGCGCTCGGCGAGCGCCACGCGCGCGTTCCAGTCGCCGATGTCGTTCGACACGCGGCCGATCATGACGAGCGGCCGCTGCGCACCTCGCAACAAGGCGACGCGAATCGCGAAGCGCCTGCGGCGAAGGCGACGCTTGCTGCGGCAACGGAAACCGGTCGAGCGGCGGCATGGGCACGGGCGAGGCGAGCGTCTCCTCCTGCATGCCGGCATCGAGCGCCACGATACGTCGGCCCGCGCGGGTACGTCATCGCGATGCGATGCGCGCGCACGATCGACTCGAGCGCCGCCGCGACCGAACCCGGCAGGTCGTCCCACTTGGTGTAGTCGCGGATGATCGCGCCGAGGTCGCGCGACGTGTGGATCCAGTCCACCCATGGCCGGCGCTTCACCGCGTCGAGCGGGCCGACGCCGCCGACCATGACGATCGGTATGCGATCGCACCACGCATTGAAGATCGCCATCGTCGCGTGCATGAGCCCGACGTTCGCGTGCAGCGCCACTGCGAGCGGCTTGTTCGTCACGCGCGCATAGCCGTGCGCGAGCGACACCGCGTTCTCCTCGTGGATGCAGAGGAGCAGCTCGGGCCGCGTGTTCCCGAGGAAGTTGACGAGGCTGTCGTGCAAGCCCCGGAAGCTCGCGCCCGGTGTGAGCGCGATGTACGGAATGTGAAGCTCGCGCAGGATCTGCGCGAGCGCGTCGCTGCCGAATGCGGCCTCGACGTCCTGCTTGTGAACCGGCGCCGTGTCGTTCATGCGCTCTTTTCCACACTCTCCTCCAAAGAGGATCGCACTCTACCGCGTGACAAGCGCAGCGACAATGCGAGACAGCCGCTATGATGCCGCCATGATTCGCCTCGTTGCCCTTGCCGCACTCTTCGCCTGCGCGCTTGCATCGGCGCAGCCGTCACCGAGATCGCGCCGACGGGCACGCTGCGCGCGGCCATCAACTACGGCAATCCGATCCTCGCCAGCAAGGATGCGAGCGGGCAGCCGCAGGGGCTGTCGGTGGATCTCGCGCGTGCGCTCGGCGCGCGCATCGGCGTGCCCGTCGAGCTCGTCACCTTTGATTCCGCAGGGAAAGTGTCTTCGTCGGTGGCGCAGTGGGACATCGCGTTCCTCGCCGTCGATCCCGCGCGCGCGACCGACATCGCGTTCACCGCGCCGTACGTCATGATCGAAGGCGCCTATCTCGTTCCCGCAAATTCTCCTATCAAGTCGAACGACGACGTCGATCGTGCGGGCACGCGCGTGGTCGTCGGCGCAGGCAGCGCCTACGATCTTTATCTCTCCCGCGAGATCAAGGCGGCCACGCTCGTGCGCGCCCCGACGTCGCCCGCCGTCGTGGACGTGATGGTCGCGCAGAACCTCGACGTCGCCGCCGGGGTGAAGCAGCAGCTCGAGGCCGACGCGCGTCGGGTTGGGAACGTGCGCCTGCTGCCCGGCCGCTTCATGGTGATCAACCAGGCCGTCGGCGTGCCGCAAGGCCGTCCGGCCGCCGCCCGATACGTCGCGCAGTTCGTCGAGGACGTGAAGGCGAGCGGCTTCGTCGCCGAATCGTTGAAGCGGCACCGCATCGAAGGCGCGACCGTCGCGCCCGCCCGCTAGGCCGCGGCCTCGCGCACCTCGTTGTCCCTCGCGTCGGCCTCGAACAGCTCCTGGAGCTGTGCCGCCGCCTGCGCCGACGTCTGGATGAACTGCTGCTCGTCCTGCCGCACGGCGTACTGCTGCTCGAGGAGCTTGAGGTCGTGCTCGCGGAAGATTCCCACTGCGCGCTCGGCCTGCAGGTCGCTCAATCCGACCTGGACGAGCGCCTGCCGCGCGGTGTCGAGGCTCGACAGGAACGTCTCGCGCTCGATGGCGTCGATGTCGAGGTCGCGGAGGCGGAACAGGTGCACGCGATTGCGCGCGCGGGCGAGGATCGGCAGGTTGGGGAAGTGCTTGCGCACGAGCGCCGCGGTCCTGATCGACGCCTCGACGTCGTCGATCGCGAGCACGAAGAGCTTCGCGTCGCGGGCGCGCGCCGATTCGAGGAGCTCGAGCCGCGTCGCGTCGCCGTAGTACACCTTGTTGCCGAACCGGCGCACGAAGTCCACCTGCTGGTAGTCCTTTTCGATGGCGGTGAACGAGACGCCCGCCATGCGCAGCACGCGCGATACCACCTGTCCGTAGCGCCCGTAGCCCGCGATGATCACCGGGTTGCCCGGTCCGTCGATGGTGTCGAACTCGGGCTCGCCCTGACGCTCCTTCCACCGCTCGAGCATTCGCTCGTGCGCGAGGAACGCGAGCGGCGCGATCAGCATCGAGAGCGTCACCGCGAGGACGAGGAACTGCGCGGTGGGCGCGTCGAGGATGGCGCGCGACTGCGCAGCGGTGAACAGGACGAACGCGAACTCGCCACCCTGCGCAAGCCACACGGCGAGCCGTTGCGCATCGGGATTGGCACTCCCGCTTGCGCGCGCGATGCCGTAGATGAGCACCGCTTTCACGAGGATGATGCCGAGCGCCGCGCCGAGGACGGCAAGCGGCATCGACGCGAGCAGCGTGAGGTTCGCGCTCATGCCCACGGCGATGAAGAAGAGGCCGAGCAGCAAGCCCTTGAACGGCTCGACGTCGGCTTCGAGCTCGTGCCGGAATTCCGAGTCGGCGAGCAGCACGCCTGCGAGGAACGCGCCGAGCGACATGGACAGGCCGATCGCTTCCATGACGAGCGCCGCTACGATGACGACGAGCAGCGCGGCGGCGGTGAACACCTCGCGTCCCCCGTACTGTGCGATGAACTTGAGCGCGGGCCGCAGCAGGAGGCGGCTGCCCACGACGACCACCGCGATCGCGCCGAAGCCCTTGGCGGCGAGCAGCCATCCGCTGTCCGTTGCCTGTCCGTCGTGCGCGAGGATCGGCAGCACCGCGATGAGCGGTATCACCGCGAGGTCCTGGAACAACAGGATCGCGAACGTCTTGCGCCCCGCAGGCGAGGAGAGCTGCTCGCGCTCGCCGAGCCAAGCGAGCACGATGGCGGTCGACGACATCGCGAGGCCGAAGCCCACGACGATCGCCGGCTGCCACGCGACGCCAAGGCCGTGCGCGACGACGGCGAGCACGACGCCGCACGCGGCGACCTGCGCGCTGCCGAGCCCGAACACCGAGCGGCGCAGCGCCCACAGCCGTGAGGGCTCGAGCTCGAGTCCCACGAGGAACAGGAGCAGGACGACGCCGAGCTCGGCCGCGTGCTGCGTGCCGTCGCTCTGCGGCACGACGCCGAGGCACCACGGTCCGATCAGCACGCCGGCGGCAATGTATCCCAGCACGCTCCCGAGCCTGAGCCTGCGGAACAGCGGCACGACGACGACGGCGGTGAGCAGGAAGATGGCAATGAGCACGAGCACGGTGGCGGTCCTTGCAATGACGCGTGTGTGCGGATGCTAACCTTTCGCGATGTCCGAGGCCCCGCAATCGCATCGGCTCGACCGGGACGTCGATCCCGCCTTCGACCACGTCCTTGGCCCGGCCGCGAGCGACATCACGCTGGTCGAATACGGCAGCTACGCGTGTCCGTACTGTCGCGCGGCCAACGAGGAGATCGCCCGGCTGCGCGACCGCTTCGGCGACCGCTTGCGCTACGTGTTCCGGCAACGCCCGATCACGGGCAGCGACATCGCGCGACGCGCAGCCGACATCGCGGAATCGGCGCCGGACAGCGCCTCGTTCTGGGACGCGCACGTGAAGCTCATGACGCGCTCGGCGACGCTCACCGAGGACGACCTCGCGAGCGTCGCCGGCAAGTTCGGCGTCGACGAGGACACCGGCCAGGCGCCGGGCCGCGCGCGCGTCGACGCCGACATTGCGAGCGCACGCGCGAGCGGCGTGCACGTGACGCCGACGTTCTTCATCAACGGCCGGCGCTACGACGGTCCGTGGGACACGGTGTCGCTGTCCGAAGCGCTGCTGGGCTCGCTCGGCCACCGGGTGCACTCGGCTGCCGTCGACTTCGCGAGCTGGGCGCCGTCGACCGGCGTGATGCTGCTTGCGATGTCCATCCTGGCGGTGCTGATCGTCAATTCGCCGCTCGGACCCGCGTTCTCGGCGTTCTGGGAAGCGCCTCTCGGCATCGAGTTCGCGGACGCGCGCTTTCGCATGCCGCTCGCGCATTGGGTGAACGACGGCCTTCTCACGATCTTCTTCCTCCTGGTCGGTCTCGAGATCAAGCGCGAGTTCACCGTCGGCCGGCTCGCCAACCGGCGCCTCGCCGCCTTTCCCATCGCGGCTGCGCTCGGCGGCATGGCGGTGCCCGCGGCGCTGTACGCCCTCGTGATACCGGCAGGCGCGTGGGCGCACGGCTGGGGCATCCCGATGGCCACCGACACCGCTTTTGCAATCGCGCTCATCGTCATGCTCGGCACGCGCGTTCCCGTGGAGCTGCGCGTGTTCCTGACGGCGGCGTCGATCGTCGACGACATCGGCGCGATCGTCGTCGTCGCGTTGTTCTACTCGGGGACGCTGCAGTGGGGCTATCTCGCGGCGGCGGTGGGGATCGTCGTTGCGCTCGCGCTCCTCAACCGCTGGGGCGTGTATCGCGCGATGCCGTATGCCCTTCTCGGCATCGCGCTCTGGGCGTGCGTGCACGCGGGCGGCCTGCACGCGACGCTCGCCGGCGTGCTCCTTGCACTCTTCATCCCGACGCGGCCGCCGCCGAATCTGAATGCGCTGACGGCGCAGGCGAACGCCGTGCTCACCGCCGAGACGGCCCGCGGCCAGGACGTGTTGCGGCACGGCCCGTCGGAGCCCGCCCTGCGCGCACTCGACGCAATCCACGATCGGCTCGAATCCCCTGCGCAGCGCACGCTGCGGGCGATCGAGCCGTGGTCGAGCTTCGTCGTGCTGCCGGTGTTCGCGTTGTGCAATGCCGGCGTCGCCCTGTCGCTCGGCGTGTTCGCCGGCCACGAGCCGCTGATCGAGGCGATCGTCGTCGGACTCGTTGTCGGCAAGCCCATCGGGTTCATGGTGGCCCCCGCGCTTGCGGTGTGGGCGGGCATCGCAGTCAAGCCGGCGGGCTATTCGTGGCGGCAACTGCTCGGCGCGGGCACGCTCGCGGGCATCGGCTTCACGATGTCGCTCTTCATCGCGGGGCAGGCCATGCCCACCGCGAACGACTTCGCGGCGGCGAAGATCGCGGTGTTCGCCGCGTCGATCGTTGCCGCCTGCCTCGGCGTCGCGCTGCTGTGGCGACCGTGGCAGCCGCCCGAGGGCGAGGCCGACGACCCCGGCACTCCCTATGGGCATACGCCAACGGGCGCTGGCTAGTCTTCGGGCTCGCCTTCGCGCAGCAGCACGAGCCGCTGGCGCTCCGCGTTGGCCAGGTGCACTCGCATGGCGCGTCGCGCGGCGGGGGCATCGCGCCTTTGGATCGCATCGAGGATCGCCGCGTGCTCGGCGATGTTGTCCCGCCGGCGGCCGCGCGAGACGAACAGCTTCTCCATGCGCAGGCTGAGGGGGTGCTCGCCTTCCTGCCACAAGCGCTCGATCACCTGCGCCAGCGCCGTGTTCGCGCTCGCGTACGCGATGCACAGGTGAAATTCGCGATCGGCTGCGGGCCGCATCCGATTGGCGCGCATCTGCGCGGCGAGGCGGTTGTACGCCGCGACGAGCTGCGCGACCTGCGCCGGCGTCGCATGCCGCGCCGCCAATGCGGCGGCCTCGCTCTCCACGATCCGCCGCACGCGCATCACCTCGAGCGGCGAAGTTTCGGCGATCGAGCCACGCTTCGCCGCGGAGCGCCTTGCTTTCGCGGCGACGTATGCGCCGGACCCGACGCGGATCTCGATGCGCTTGTCGAGCTCGAGCATGGACAGCGCCTCGCGCAACGAGCTGCGCGATACCCGCAGCGACTTGGCGAGCGCGCGTTCGGCAGGCAACCGCGCACCGGCAGCGAACGTCCCGTCGTCGATGAGGCGCGCGAGCTCGCCTGCGATGCGCTGGTAGAGGCGAGGCTCCGCGATGGGCTTGATCGGCACGGCGAGCAGTCTGCCGAGCGCACGGCCGGGGGTCAATGACGGCACGTGCCTTTCGTTTGACGAATCCCGCATGCGCGGATACAGTGGTCTGAAAAACAGACCGCCGGCCGCAGCCGGCCCTGGGCTCGTTCCGGAGGCGCACGTGCAGGATCTCAAGTTCTATCGCGAAGGCACGGCCTTCACGGGCCGCATCGGCCGCACGTCGACCACGTCGGAGCCCGCGTGGCCGCAACCGCCGCGCGCACGCGAGGGAGCTCCCAACGTCCTCGTCCTGCTGCTGGACGACGTGGGCTTCGCGCAGCTCGGCTGCTTCGGCTCCGACATCCGCACGCCGACGTTCGACCGGCTGGCCGCGAACGGGTTGCGATACCGCGACTTCCATACCACCGCCATCTGCTCGCCGACGCGCGCGTGCCTGCTCACCGGACGCAACCATCACAGCAACGGCGTGGGCATCATCCAGGAGATGGCCACGGGCTATCCCGGCTACAACGGGATGGTGCCGCGCGAGAACGGATTCCTTTCCGAGATGCTCCTCGCAGAAGGCTATGCGACGCTCGGCATCGGCAAGTGGCACCTCACGCTCGCCAGCGAATACGCTTCGGGGGCCTCGAAGGCACGCTGGCCGCTGTCGCGCGGCTTCGAGCGCTTCTACGGGTTCATCGGCGGCAAGACGAACCAGTGGGTGCCGACGCTCGTGCACGACAGCCACTACATCGACCCGCCGCGCCGGCCCGAGGAGGGGTATCACCTCAACGCCGACCTGGCCGACCGCGCGATCGAATACATCACCGACCTTCGCACCGTCGCGCCGAACAAGCCCTTCTTCATGTACTACTGCCTCGGCGCCGGCCACGCCCCGCATCACGTCGAGCCCGAGTGGAGCGAGCGCTATCGCGGCGCGTACGACAAGGGTTGGGATACCTGGCGCGAGGAGGCGTTCGCGCGACAGCTCGCGATGGGCATCGTGCCGGCGGAGACGAAGCTCTCGGCCCGCCCGCCGTGGGTCAAGGCGTGGGACTCGCTCCCCGGCGACACGCGCCGCCTCTACGCGCGGCAGATGGAGGTGTTCGCAGGCTTCATGGAGCAGACCGACCACCACATCGGCCGCGTCGTCGACTTCCTCGCGCGACTCGGGGAGCTCGACAACACGATCGTCTTGCTCGCATCCGACAACGGGGCATCCGCGGAGGGCGGCGAGCACGGCTCGTTCAACGAGAACCAGTTCGTCAATCGCGTCGAGCCCTCGGTCGCGGAGAACCTGAAGCATCTCGACGACTGGGGAACCGTGCGGTCGTTTCCCGAACTATTCGTGGGGATGGGCGTGGGCCGGCAACACGCCGTTGCGACGCTGGAAGCGGTATCTCCACCAGGGCGGGATGAGCGACCCGCTGATCGTGCACTGGCCCAAGGGCATCGCGGCGCGCGGCGAGGTGCGCGGCCAGTACGTGCACGTCGTCGATTTCGCGCCCACCATCCTCGAGGCGCTCGGCCTCGAGGCGCCGCGCGTTCTCAACGGCGTCGCGCAGCGCCCGATCGAGGGCGTGAGCTTCGCGCACACGTTCAACGACGCCGCCGCGGCGTCGCGCAAGAAGGTGCAGTACTACGAGATGATCGCGTCGCGCGCCTTGTGGGCCGACGGCTGGAAGGCCGTGGTCGAGCAGCCGCAGGGCGACCCGCTCACCGAGGAGATGCTCGCCGCGCAGAAGTGGGAGCTCTATCACGTGGAGCGCGACTTCTCCGAATGCGAGGACCTGGCCGAGCGCCATCCGGAGAAGCTCGCCGAGCTCGTCGAGCAATGGTGGGTCGAGGCGGGCAAGTACAACGTGCTGCCGCTCGATTCGCGCATGCAGCTGCGCATGGGCGAGCGCAAGCCCGGCACCATTCCCGCCGGCAACCGGCGCGTGTTCTATCCGGGCGGTGCGCCGCAGTTCGAGTACACCGCGGTGAACGTCAAGGACCGCTCGCACACGATCACCGCGCACGTCGACATTCCGGCGGGCGGCGCCGAGGGCGTGCTGCTCGCGCATGGCAGCTGGTTCGCCGGCTATTCGCTTTACGTGAAGGCGAACCAGCTCGTCTACGTGCACAACTGCATGGGGCTCGCGGAATACCGGATCGAGTCGACGGCCGCAGTGCCCACGGGCACGCATACGCTTGCGTTCCATTTCGTGCGCACCGGGCCGCATCGCGGACGCGGTACGCTCCTGATCGACGGCCATCCCGTCGGCGAAGGCGACATCCCGCAAACCGTGCCGCATGTCATCGAGACGTCGGGCGAAGGGCTGTGCTGCGGCTACGACAGCGGCCTGCCGGTCACGCCCGACTATGCCGCGCCGTTCCGCTTCACGGGGCGCATCGACCACGTGGTCGTCGAGGTCGGCGCAGAAGCATCCGCAACCGACGACGAGGCGCAGCTTCGCAACGCGCTCACCGACCAATGACCACGGAGGGTTTCATGCAAAGGCTTCTGACGCTCGTCCTCGCCACGGCCCTCGCGATGCCGTTCGCGGCGGCGGCCCAGTCGTACCCCGACAAGCCCATTCGCTTCATCGTGCCGTACCCGCCCGGAGGCAACAACGACATCGTCGCGCGGATCTACGCGCAGAAGCTGTCGGAGCGGCTGGGACAGTCCATGGTGGTCGACAATCGCGGCGGCGCGGCAGGGACGCTGGGCGTGGGCCTCGCCGTCAAGGCACCCAACGACGGCTACACGGTCGTGATCGGCGACCTGGGCTCGCTGATCATCGCGCCGCTCGCCAATCCCGCGGTGGGTTACAGCTACCGCGACCTCACGCCCATCGGCCTCATGGCAACCGTCTCGATCGTCGTGTCCGCGAATCCCAACTCGCCGGACAACAGCATCGGCGACTTCCTCGCGCGTGCGAAAGCGCAGCCGGGCAAGCTCACTTACGGCACGAGCGGCGTCGGCGCGCCGAGCCACCTCGCCATGGAGTACCTGCGGTCCAGGACCGGCGTGGACATCCTCCACGTGCCGTACAAGGGCGGCGCGCAGGCGGTCGCGGGACTGCTCGGCGGCCAGGTCGACATCGTGGTCGACGGCGCGGCGATGGCGCAGGTCAAGGCGGGCAAGCTCAAGGCGCTGGCCGTCACCGGGCCGCGGTTGCCTGCGCTGCCCGACGTGCCCGGGATCGGCGAGACCATCCCGGACTTCAGCTTTACGAACTGGTGGGGACTGCTGGCGCCTGCGGGCGCGCCGGCCGACGTCGTGAAGCGCCTGAACGCGGAGATCAACGCCGTGGCAGTGATGCCCGACGTGCGCGACAAGCTGCGCGACCTCGGGCTCGCGGCGCAAGGCGATTCGCCGCAGCAGTTTGCCGACCGCTTGCGGACGGAGGCCGAGCGGGTGGCGCGCATCGTCAAGGACGCGGCGATCAAGCTCGAGTAGGGCTCCGAACGCGGGCCTTCGCGGCCTCCAGCGCGTCCGCCTGCGCGCGGCACTCGGGGCCGCTGAATTTCTCGGCGAGAACGTCGAGGAACGCGCGCGTCTTGGCGGGCATCAGCCGGCGGCCCGGAAACACTGCCCAAAGATCGACAGGTGGCACGCGCCACTCGGGCAGGATTTGCACGAGCTCGCCGCTCGTCAGGTAGCGCACCGCGAAATGGTCGTTCACGATCGCGATGCCGCAACCGGCAAGCGCCATCCGCATCAGGAACTCCGGTGAATTCGCGGTGGCGCGTCCGGGCGGCACCCCCTCCCATTCGGCGTCGCCGCGGCGCAGGACCCACGTCATCGGCTCGCCGGCGCGGTTCAATACGCGCAGGGCGTCGTGCTCCATCAACGCCTCGGGCTCGCTCGGCGTGCCGCGGCGCGCGATGTAGGAGGGCGCGGCGTAGAGGCCGATGCTGAACGTTGCCACGCGCCGGGCGGCAAGCGTCGCATCGTCGCGCAGCGTACCCGGGCGCAGGGCGACGTCGAAGCTCTCGGCGACGAGGTCGACGAAGCGCGCCGAGAGATCGACGTCCAGCGAGACCTTCGGGTAGCGCTCGAGGAGCGCGGTCATGACCGGCGCCAGGATCATGTTCGCGAGGTCGTTCGGCATCGTGACCCGGAGCTTGCCGCTGGGCTCGGCCTGGCGATTCTGGGCGAGCGACTCCGCGGCGTCGACGTCCTCCACGACGTGTCGGGCGTGGGCGAGCACCGCCTGGCCGAACTCCGTCACCGTCAGCTTGCGCGTGGTGCGAAGCAGGAGCCGCTCGCCCAGGTGCGACTCAAGTGCGGCGACTCGGCGCGATACCGTCGACTTGGGGACGCCAAGACGCTCCGCGGCCCGGGAAAAGCTGCCCTCGTCGACGACGCGGGCGAAGAGCAGCAGATCGTTCGGCTCCAGATTCATGGGTGATTATCCCGTTGGGGGAACAATCATATCCATTTCGACGGCTTCCGGTGCGCTTGGAGCAACAAATATAGTACCTACACCAACCACGGAGGTCCCATGAACATCCTGCAGATCAATTCCAGCGCCCGTAGCGAAGGCTCGTACTCCACGCGCCTGGCCGACCGCATCGTGGCCCGTCTGCGCGAAGCGGACCCCGAGGCGACGCTGACGTTGCGCAACCTGACCGCCAACCCCCATCCGACCCTGGACGAAGCGGCGCTCGGCGCGCTCTTCACCCCTGCCGCGCAACGCAATGTCGAACAGGCTGCCCGGGTCGCGCTCGACGACGCATTGATCGCGGAGATCGCGGCCGCAGATGTGGTGGTGCTGGGCGTGCCGATGTACAACTTCGGCGTTCCGGCGCAACTCAAGAACTGGATCGACGCGATCTCGCGCGCCGGCGTCACGTTTCGCTACACGTCCCACGGGCCGGAGGGCTTGCTCAAGGGCAAGAAGGTCTACGTGGCGTTGACGCGCGGCGGCAAGTACCGCAACACGCCGTCGGACACGCAGGTGCCGTATCTTGCGACCGTGCTCGGGTTCCTCGGCATGACCGACGTGCATTACGTCTACGCGGAAGGGCTCGCGATGGGCGCGGATGCGGAGCGCGAGGCGCTGGCCACGGCGTATGCGGAGATCGAAGACGCGGTTGCGGCATAAATGGACAAGGAGATGGACATGACGACATTGACCACGATCGAAAACGAGCGCGTCACGAAGCCGCGCGCGGTCGAGCGCGTGATCGCGGGGCAGCCGACGTCGGACGGCGCTGGCGTGAAGCTCACGCGCGTGCTGACCCAGCCGCTGCAGCGCAGGCTCGATCCGTTCCTGATGCTCGATGCATTCGGCACCGACGATCCCAAGGACTACATTGCGGGCTTTCCGAACCATCCGCACCGCGGGTTCGAGACGGTGACGTACATGATCGCCGGGCGCATGCGCCATCGCGACAACGCGGGGCACGAAGGCCTGCTCACCAATGGCAGCGTGCAGTGGATGACCGCGGGCCGCGGCATCATCCATTCCGAGCTGCCCGAGCAGGAAGACGGCCGCATGGAAGGCTTCCAGCTCTGGCTCAACCTGCCGGCGACGGACAAGCTGCGCGCGCCGTGGTATCGCGACATCGCGACGGAAGAGATTCCCGAGGTGACGACGGGCGAAGGCGTGCGCGTGCGCGTCGTCGCCGGTGCGAGCCACGGCGTGCAGGGCGCGATGCAGCGCGAGGTGACGGAGCCTTTGTACCTCGACATCGAGCTGCCGGCGGGCGCCACGTTCTCGCAGGCGCTGCCCGCGGGTCACAACGCGTTCCTGTACGTCTACCGCGGCGGCGTCAAGGTCGGGGACACGGACGTGCCGGTGCAGCGCATGGCGATCCTCGACAACAACGGCGGGGATGGCGTCACGTTCACTGCGCCGGCGGCCTCGCGCGTGCTGCTGATCGCCGGCAAGCCGCTGAACGAGCCGATCGCGCAATACGGGCCGTTCGTGATGAACAGCAACGAGGAGATTTTCCAGGCCGTGCAGGACTACCAGAACGGCCGGTTCTAGTTTCTCCAGCAGTACTTAACATCGGCGCCGTTTTCACGGCGCTGTTTTTTTATCGACTCGACGTTGGGCATGGCGTCGAGGTAGGCCTCTTCCTTCGCAAGCCCGGCCATGAGCTCGTTGAAGGCCTTCCGGAAATTGTCGCGGCGATCGCCGGGCAGCGCCGGTATCTCGGGATTGAGCAGCGCCGTGTAGGGGTGGTCGATCGTCCACTTGAGCGCGTCCTTGGCGATCGTCTTCTGCTTCTCGATGTCGCAGAACGCATAGCCGTTGATCACGGGCCCGGCGAGGTAGATGAAGTCCCTGGTGGCCCGCTCGGCGTTGCCGAGCTCGCGCGCCTTCATGTCCGCGACGCGCATGGCCGTGGCGAAGCGGTTCTTCCCTGCATAGAACCAGAACACGGCGTCGTCGCGAAGGCCGACGTCGTACAGGCGGATCGCGAGCACCATCATCGTCATCGGCGTGATGCTGTCGTACTCCTGCGCGATCAGGTCGCGCGCCCGCGCGACGTCCTCGGCGTTGTTGCTGGCGAGCAGGCGGTCGTACTTGGACGCGACCTCGACGCGCGGTGTCCCCTCAGCTTCGTGCGAAGCGGCGTAGTAAGGCTCGACGTAGATCGCGATGCGCTTGACGCGCTCGTCCGCGCCGTGCGCCGGCGCGCAGAGCGTCGCGAACAGGAAGCAGGCCAGTGCGGGGAGTCGTCTCATGGCCCCGGATTGTGCCCGAAGCCGGGCTACTGCGGCGGCCGCACGCCGTCCTTGCTGACCTGGATGCGAAGCGCGGTGAGCCCGCCGTCGGCTGCGGCCTGCGCCGACACGAACACGTACTCGCCCGGCTTCAGATCCGCCCGCGTGCCCGGCACCGTGCGCACGAGCGGAATGCCCTCGGGCACGACGACCTTCTGCGTGCCGCCCGGATGCGAAAGCGTGAGCTCGCGGCTGGCCGTCCCCACGACCTTGGCCTGCACGGTCGCGTTGGTCATCTTCGAGTTGGGCTCGAGGTCCCAGGCGCTTTGACCTGGCGTGGTCGTCGGTGCGAGGTAATGCACTTCGACGGCGACTTCCGCGCCATTCGGGCCCGGCTTGCTCGTGACGCCCAGGAAATCCCCCTCCTTGATCTCGTCGAAGCGCACGGCCTTGGCGACGGCAACCGTCGCGTTCTCCGGCAGCGCGAGCTTGAGGTCGCGGCCGTCGCGGGACTTCACGGCGATCGACGCTGCGTCGACACTCGTGATGGTCCCGCGAATGCGGACGTTGGTCTGTGCGGTCGCTGCCGTCGCGATCGCGAGGCCGGCAAGCAGGGCGCAGGCGAATTTCGTCATGATGCGTTCTCCAAAGTGACGGCGAACAGCGCGCCGCCTGCATTATTCACGCGCCGCGAATCGCAGGCGTTGATTTATCGCTCTGCGGCAGGCGCGTGCGGCAGCAAGAGTAAGATGGCCGCATCGGTAACGAAGTGCGCGGCACCGCCGCGCTGTTGCGCCATGACAGACGTCACCCACTGGTCTTTTCCAAGCGAGTTGCAGCCCGTACCGTCCGAGCTTGCATTCGATCTCACGCGGGCGCTGCAAAGCGTCGTGCGCCTCTCGTCCCACATCCCTGAGGACGGCTACACCGCGTCGATGCTCGGCACCGAGCGTACCGGCAACGGCGTGGTCATCCGCGACGATGGCCTCATCGTGACGATCGGCTACCTCATCACGGAAGCCGAGACGATCTGGATCACGACGCACGACAACCGCGTCGTGCAGGGCCATCCGCTCGCGTACGACTTCGCGACGGGCATGGGCCTCGTGCTGCCGCTCGGGACGCTCGACGCCGCGCACGTCACGCTGGGAAGCGCGGCCGACATCGCGGTGGACGACGAGGTGTTCGTCATCGGGCACGGCGGCCGCGGCCATGCGCTGAAGGCGGAAATCTTCGCGCGGCGCGAGTTCGCGGGCTATTGGGAGTACCTGCTCGACGTCGCGCTATTCACGTCGCCGCCGCATCCGGAATGGAGCGGCGCGGCGCTGCTCGACCGGGAGGGCCGCCTCGTCGGCATCGGCTCGCTGTTCGTGCAGGAGGCCGCCGGCGACGAAGTGAAGAAAGGCAACATGTTCGTGCCGATCGACGTGCTGGTGCCGATCCTCGACGACCTCGTCAAGACCGGCCGCGCCGCGCATCCGCCGCGGCCGTGGCTCGGCATGTACGCGAGCGAGGACAACCAGCGCATCGTGGTGGGCGGGCTCGCCGAGGGCGGTCCCGCGCAGCGCGCCGGCGTGCGCCAGGGCGATCTCATCGTTGCGGTCGGCGGCCAGCGCGTTGGATCGCTCGCCGAATTCTTCCGCACCGTCTGGGACATCGGTCCGTCCGGGAGCGTGATTCCCATCACGGTCGCGCGCGACGGGACGACGCTCCCCGTGAAAGTGCAATCGGCCGACCGCGGCGACTTCCTGAAGAAGCCTTCGCTTCAATAAGTTGACGCCGCCGCCGTTCGCGATCGTCGACGCCCACCAGCACTTCTGGGATCCGGGCGTCAACTATCACCCGTGGCTCCGCGACGAGCCGCCGATTCCGTTTCGCTACGGCGACTATGGTCCGATCCGCAGGCGTTACCTGCCGCCGGATTACCTGGCGGACGCTGCGCCGTATCGCGTCGAGAAGAGCGTGTATGTCGAGACGGAGTGGGATCCGCGCGACCCCGTCGGCGAGACGCATTATGTCGAAGGCTTGCGCCGCCGAGTACGGCTTGCCCAGCGTCGTCGTGGCGCAGGCGTGGCTCGATCGCGCCGATGCCGGCGACGTCCTGGTACGACAGGCGCAATTCGATTTCGTGCGAAGCGTTCGGCACAAGCCACGCGCAAACGCTTCGCCCGCCGACGGCGCGCCCGGCGGCACGACCGATGCCGCGTGGCGCGCAGGTTTCGCACGTCTCGCGCCGCTCGGCCTGCGGTTCGACCTGCAGACGCCGTGGTGGCATCTGCCCGAGGCGGCGCGCCTGGCCGCCGACTATCCCGACACGCAGATCATCCTCAATCACACCGGCTTGCCCGCCGATCGCTCGGCCGAAGGCATTGCCGGCTGGCGCGCGGCGATGGCGACGCTTGCGCGGCAGTCCAACGTCGCGGTGAAGATCTCGGGCATCGGCCAGCGCGGCGCCGCATGGACAGCCGACGGGAATCGCGGCATCGTGCGCACCGTGATCGATCTCTTCGGGATGGAGCGCTGCATGTTCGCGAGCAACTTTCCGGTGGACAGCCTGTGCGCGAGCTTCGCGACGATCTTCGACGGGTTCCGCGAGATCGTGTCCGACGTTCCGCTTGCGCACCAGCATGCGCTGTTTCGCGATAACGCAATCCGGATCTACGACATTCCATGAAGCCAACCCTCGGTTACGTCGGCGTCGGGCTCATGGGCCTGCCCATGGTGAAGCGGCTCGCGCCGCTCGGCTATGCGATCCGCGCCTTCGACATCGTCGCAGCGCAGGTGGAGGCTGCCCAAGCCGCCGGCGCCACGGCGGCCGCGTCGGCAGCGGACGCGGCGCGCGGCGCCGATCTCGTGATCCTCAACCTGCCCACGACCGATGCCGTCGAACACGCGATGTTCGGTCCCGACGGCGTGGCCAGCGTCCTTGCGCCGCCGCAGCTCGTCGTCGACTTCTCGACGGTCAAGGTCGACAAGGGCCGCGCCTTCGCGGCACGGTTGCGCGATGCAACCGGCTGCGGATGGGTCGATGCACCCGTTTCCGGCGGACCTCCCGCGTCCGGCAGCGGAACGCTCACCGTCATGATGGGCGGCGACGACGCCGACGTCGCGCGCGTCATCGCCTTGATGAAGGACGTGTCGAGCCGCTGCACGCACATGGGCCCGGTCGGGGCCGGGCTCGCCGCCAAGATGATCAACCAGCTCATCGTCGGCTGCACGCACGCCGTGCTGGCGGAAGCGCTGCTCGTCGCCGAGGCCGCGGGCATCGACGCCGCCCGCATTCCGGAATGCCTCGCCGGCGGCCACGCCGACGGCACGCTGCTGCAGCGGCTGTATCCGCGCATGGCCGCCCGCGACTTCGCGCCACAGGGGTATGCACGCCAGCTCCTGAAGGACCTCGAGATGGTCAACGAGTACGCGGGCGCCCTCAAGGCGCCGACGCCCATGACCGCGGAGGCGCTCTCGCTGTATCGTATGCTGATCCATCTCGGCCACGCCGAGCTCGACACGTCGGCCGTGTTCAAGATCTACGAGCGCTAGAACAACAAGCTGTCCAACCGACTGGAGGAGACGATGAAGATTCGTTCCATGCTTTCGCTCGCCGCGGGCGATTGCGATCGCTCGCCGCCGGCGCCGCGCACGCCCAGGTCAAGCTTCGTTACGCGCACGTCGGCGTGGCCAACGCGCCGCAGACGCTCTACGCCGACGAAGTGGCCAAGCTCGTCAAGGAGCGCACCAACGGCCGCGTCGAGATCCAGGTGTTCGCGAACTCGCAGCTCGGCGGCGTCGGCGAGATGGTCGACGGCGTCAAGTCTGGCGCGATCTCGATGGGGCACCACGACTTCGCGTCGCTGGGCAAGATCGTTTCCGACACCGCGGTGTTCAACACGCCGTTCATGTACCGCGACCCGGGCCACGCGATGCGCGCCACCGACCCGCGCCAGTCGCCGGCGCTGCAGAAGATCAACCAGCAGCTGATCGAGAAGGGCAACATGCGCATCATCGCCCCGCTGTTCCAGGGGACGCGCGAGCTCACGAGCAAGGAGAAGGTGCTGTCGCCCAAGGACATGGCGGGCAAGAAGTACCGCGGCGTGCCGATCAAGCTGTGGTCGTCGATGCTGACCGGCATGGGGGCAGTGGCTACGCCGGTGGAGGTGTCCGAGCTCGCGACCGCGCTCGCCACCGGTCTCGTCGTCGGCCAGGAGAACCCGCTGCCCAACATCTACAACCTCAAGCTGTACGAGGTGCAGAAGTACGTGATGATGACCAACCACATGCAGTCGGTGCTGTCGGTCTTCATCAACGAGAAGGTCTACCAGTCGATCCCCCCTGCGGACCGGAAGATCATGGAGGACACGATGATCGAGGTCGGCCTCAAGACATTGGACTGGGACCGCGAGACGGCAGCGAAGTACCGCAAGGACCTGGAGGCCAAGGGCATGATCTTCGTCGAGGAGAAGGACGGGCTCGACGTCCCGGCGTTCCAGAAGGCCGTGCTGGCGCAAGTGAACAAGGATTTCCCGGAGTGGACGGGCTACATCCAGCAAATACAGGCAGTCAAATAGGAGCGCGATCTGGTGATCGCGCCAACGGCAGCTACGCGCGAAGATCGCGAGCCAAGCTCGCGATCCGCGCCGGCAACTTCCGAACGCGCCAGAGGGTGACGTGAGGGCGCTCCTCGCCGGCGTGCGCACGCTCGTGCGCTGGCTGTCGCTTGCGCTATTGGCGGCGCTGATCATCACGCCGCTCGCGCAGATCGTGATGCGCGGGATCTTCAACGTCCCGATGTCGGGCGCGGAGGAGCTCGCGCGCTACTTCCTGATCACGCTGACGTTCGTGGCGTCGTCGTACGTCACGCGCCAGGGCGGGCAGATCCGGATGGAGGAGTTCCAGGCGCTGATCCCGCCGCATCCTCGCTGGTGGCTGCAGCTCGTCATCGAGCTCTGCGGCATCGTGATGTTCGGCGTGCTGTGCGCCGCTGCCTTCATCACCATCCGCAACAACCTGTCCAACCAGACGGCGACGCTCGAGATGCCGTTCTGGCTCTTCATGGCGCCGCTCGCGGTCGGCTCGGCGCTGCTGGTCGTGGAGACGGCGGCCATGCTCGTGCACACCTGGAAGCGCAAGCGCCCCGAAGACAAGAAGACGGTGCTCACCTAGAAGGGACGCATGGAAGGCTTCCTCGTCGTCTTCGCGTTCCTCGTGCTGTTCGTGCTCGGGTTCCCGGTCGTGCTCGCGATCGGGATCCCGTGCATCGTCTACATCCTGACCAAGGACCTGCCGATCGACCTCGTCGCGCAGCGCACGCTCTACGCGCTCGACTCGTTTCCGCTCGTTGCAGTTCCCGTGTTCCTGTTCGTCGGCAGCCTCATGAACAGCGCCGGCATCTCGCGCTACATCTACAAGTTCGCGGACACGGCCACCGGCCGGTTGCCGGGCGGGCTTGCGCAGGTGAACATCTTCGGCAGCCTGATCTTCGCGGGCATGTCGGGATCCGCGCTCGCCGACATCGGCGGCCTCGGCCGCATCGAGATCGACGCGATGCGCAACAAGGGCTTCACGCCCGCGTTCGCCGCGGCGGTGACGAGCTCGTCCGCCATCGTCGGCCCGATCTTCCCGCCGTCGATCCCGCTCATCATCTACGGCACCGTGACCGGCGTGTCCGTCATCCAGCTGCTCCTGGGCGGCATCCTGCCCGGACTGCTGTGCGTCGCGATGCTGATGCTGATGACCGCATGGCTCGCGACACGCCGCAATTATCCGCGCGCCGTCGCGCTGGCCGACGATGAAGGAGCTGTGGCGCGACTTCAAGCCCGCGTTTCCCGCGATCGTGGCGCCGGTGATCCTGATCGCCGGCATGCTCGCGGGCTTCTTCACGCCGACCGAGATCGCGTCGGTGACGGTGCTGTACGCGATCCTCATCAGCAGCCTCTTCTACCGCGAGCTCACGTGGCGCGGCCTGCTCGACGCCGCGTACGAGACCATCGGCGCATCCGCCGGCATCCTGATCATCGTCGCGGTCGCCGCGCTGTTCGGCTGGATCCTGTCGGTCGAGTCGGTGCCGCAGAAGCTCACGCAGGGGATGCTCGCGATCTCCACCAATCCCTACGTGCTGCTCCTGATCGTCAACGTGCTGCTGATCGTCGTCGGCATGTTCCTCGACAGCACGACCGCGATCCTCGTGATCGCGCCGATCATCGCGAAGCCGCTGGTGGCGGCGGGCGTCGATCCGGTGCACCTCGGCATGGTCGTCGTGTTCAACCTGATGATCGGGCTGCTGACGCCGCCGATGGGACTCGCGCTCTTCCTCGTCACCGACATCGCGAAGGTGACGATGAAGGAGGTCCTGAAGGAGATGGCGCCGTACTACGTCCCGCTCGGCATCACGCTGCTGCTCATCACCTACATCCCGGGCATCACGACGTGGATCCCGACCTGGGCGCTTGGCGGACGCTAGATCGAGGGATGTTGCCGGTGCCAGTCGGTCGCGCGCTGGAATGCGCGGCCGAGGCGCACGAGCGTCGCCTTCCTCGAACGGCGCACCGATCAGTTGCACGCCGATGGGCAATCGCGCCTTCGACAATCCCGCGGGTAGCGACAGCCCGCACGCCGCCGAGATAATTCACGGCGCGCGTGAACGAGGCGAGCGGCGCCGTCGACTCGTCGACTTCGGCGAGCGGCGTCGCGGTGATCGGCAGCGTCGGCGTCAAGCAGCGCGTCCCAGCCGCGCATCCATCGCGCGAACGCGGACTGTGCGGCGTACATCGCGTGCATCTCGCCGATGAACTCCGCTGCCGTCACACCCTTGCCGCCGAGCACGCGCTTGCGCACCCATGGATCCATCGTCGCCGACGCGTCCTCGGCGATTTCGCGCCGCAGCGCATACGCCTCGGCCGCCAGCAGCTTGCCGAGGCGCGCGGCGATGTCCTCGAACGCCGTGGGTCCGGCCACCTCGACGAGTTCGGCGCCGGCATCCCGAAGCACGGCAACGGCTTCGTCCCGCGCGCGCACGACCTCGGGTTCGATCATGCGCGGGAACTGGTCGGCGGCCAGCACCGCCACACGCATGCCACGCAGGTCCACCGGCTTCGATGCGGCTTCGGCGAGGTCGCTTCCCCGCATCCCCTGCGCCATCGCTGCCGTCAGCAGCGCACAGTCCTCGACGGTGTGCGCGAGCGGGCCGATGGTGTCGAGCAGTGTGGACAGCGGCACGGCGCCGTGCAGGCTCACGAGGCCGAACGTCGTCTTGAGGCCGGTGACGCCGCACAGCGCCGCGGGAATGCGGACGGATCCGCCCGTATCCGAGCCGATCGCGGCGGGCGCGAGCCCCGCAGCGACCGCGACCGCCGAACCGCTCGACGAGCCGCCGGCCACGCGATGCGTCGCGAGGTCCCACGGGTTCCACGGCGCGCCCATTGCCTCGTTGCGGCCCCATCCGCCGAACGCGAACTCCACCATGTGCGTCTTGCCGATCGGGATCATGCCCGCGTCTACGAGCTGCGTGACGCACGGCGCCGTGTGGTCGGAGATGCGGCCGCGCCAGCGAGTGCGAGCCCGCCGTGGTCTGCCGCCCTTCCATCTCGAACAGGTCCTTCAACGCGATCGGCAGCCCGTGCAGCGGACCGCGCGTACCGCCGGCGCCGCGCTCGCGATCCGCCGCCTGTGCGAGCAGCCGCGCGTCGTCGGCGTAGACGTCGACAAACGCGTGCAGCTTGCCGTCGAGTGCTTCGATGCGGGCGAGGCAATCGTCCACGATCTCGCGCGACGAGGTGTCGCGCGTGGCGAGGAGGGCTCTCAGCTCGCCGAGCGAGCGCATTGCAAGGTGGTGGCTCATCGTGGGTCCGGCCGTGGCGCGAGGAGGCCCTACTTTACAATGCGCGCCATGCCGCAGTACCCCAATCTCCTCGCGCCGCTCGACCTCGGTTTCGTCACGCTCAGGAATCGCGTGCTGATGGGATCCATGCACACCGGGCTCGAGGAGGCGAGCGACGGATTCGAGCGCATGGCCGCGTTCTACGCGGCGCGCGCGAAGGGCGGCGTGTCGCTCATGGTGACGGGCGGCATCGCGCCCAATTTCGCTGGACGGCTGGAGCCCAAGGCGTCGCAACTGTCGTTTCCGTGGCAGGTGTCGCGCCACCGGCTCATCACCGACGCGGTGCACGCCGCAGGCGGCCTCATCGCGATGCAGATCCTGCACGCGGGCCGCTACGCCTATCACCCGCTTGCCGTGGCGCCGTCGTCGTCGAAGGCGCCGATCAGTCCCTTCCGGGCGCGCGGCCTGACCGCATGGGGCGTGCGCCGCACGATCGGCAGGTACGTGCGGTGCGCCGAGCTTGCGCAACGCGCGGGCTACGACGGCGTCGAGATCATGGGCTCGGAGGGTTACCTCATCAACCAGTTCGTGGCGCCCCAGACCAATCATCGCGACGACGAGTGGGGCGGGACGTTCGAGAACCGCATCCGCTTTCCGGTCGAGATCGTGCGCCGCACGCGCGAGGCGCTGGGGCCGAAGTCCATCATCATCTATCGCCTGTCGATGCTCGATCTCGTCGAGGGCGGCAGCACGTGGGACGAGGTCGTGGCGCTTGCCAGGGCCGTCGAGGCCGCGGGCGCGACGATCATCAACACCGGCGTCGGCTGGCACGAGGCGCGCATCCCGACGATTGCGACGATGGTCCCGCGCGCCGCGTTCTCGTGGGTGACGCGCAGGCTGAAGGGCGAGGTCGGCATCCCGCTCATCGCCACCAATCGCATCAACGATCCCGCGACGGGCGAGGCGGTGCTCGCGCGCGGCGACGCGGACATGGTGTCGATGGCGCGGCCGTTCCTCGCCGATCCCGAGTTCATGAACAAGGCCGCAGCCGGTCGCGCCGACGAGATCAACACCTGCATCGGTTGCAACCAGGCCTGCCTCGACCAGATCTTCGCGCGCGAGATCGCGTCGTGCCTCGTCAACCCGTACGCGTGCCACGAGACGGTGCTCGTCGCACCGCCGCTGCGGCGGAAGAAGGCAGTGGCAGTCGTCGGTGCGGGCCCGGCAGGCCTCGCGGCCGCGACCACGGCGGCGGAGCGCGGCCACCTCGTGACGCTGTTCGACGCCGCGGACGAGATCGGCGGCCAGTTCAACCTCGCCCGACGCATTCCCGGCAAGGAAGAGTTCGCCGAGACGCTGCGCTATTTCCGAACGCGCATGGCAACGCTCGGCGTCGAGGTCACGCTCGGCAGGCGAGTGGACGCGGCGGATCTCGCGGGCTTCGACGACGTGGTCGTCGCGACGGGGATCGTGCCGCGAACGCCCGCGATTGCGGGCATCGACCATCCCAAGGTCGCAAGCTACGTCGACATCGTCGAGGGGCGCAAGACGGCGGGGCGCATGGTCGCCATCGTCGGCGCGGGCGGCATCGGCTTCGACGTCGCCGAGTTCCTGACGGCAGAGCACGCGCCGGACGGGCATGCAAGCGACGGCGACGTCGCGGATCCGGCGATCGTGGCATTTCGCGAAGAGTGGGGCATCGACGCGTCGTACGCGGCGCGCGGCGGACTCATTGAACGACCCTCCGCGCTGAGCGCTTCGGGGCTTGTTCGCCCTCGGGAGCGGCCCGTCGGGCTCACGGAAGCACGCGAGCACGCCGGGGAGCGCAAGGTGTGGCTCCTGCAGCGCAAGGAATCGAAAGTCGGCGCGGGACTCGCGAAGACGACGGGCTGGATCCGGCGCGCGCTGCTGAAGCACCGCGGCGTCGTCATGATGGCGGACGTCGATTACGTGCGCATCGACGATGCGGGATTGCACATCACCGTCGGCGGCAAGCCGCAGGTCCTCGCGGTCGACACGATCGTGATCTGCGCGGGGCAGGAGCCGCGCCGCGACCTGGTGCCAGCGCTGGTGGCGGCGGGCATCCCGCATGAGATCATCGGCGGCGCCGACGTGGCGCTCGAGCTCGACGCGAAGCGCGCGATCGCGCAGGGAACGAAAGTCGCCCTGGCGCTTTGACGTTCACAACGAGGGAGAAGAACCATGTGCAACCTGTGCGGCGATGTCGAACACGATGCGAACGTATCCCGCCGCCGGTTTCTCGGCGCAGGTGCGGTCGCGCTTGCAACGTTCGGCGGCGCGGCGTGGGCGGCCGATCCTCCGAAGCCGGGGTCCCCTCCGCCACGCAACGCGATTGCGCCCGGCGATGCCCTGAAGCGCATCATGGAAGGCAACGCGCGCTACGCCGCCAACAATCCGACCGAGCGCGATTTCTCGGCGAGCCGCGCACAGCTTGCGCAGTCGCAGTACCCGATCGCGTCGATCCTGAGCTGCGCCGATTCGCGCGTGGTGCCGGACCTCGTGTTCGACCAGAGTCCGGGCGATCTTTTCGTGTGCCGCGTGGCAGGCAACATCATGACGACGAACCTGCTCGCGTCGCTCGAGTATGGCGTGCAGTTCCTGGGCTCGCCGCTCATCCTCGTGGTGGGACACTCGAATTGCGGCGCGGTGGACGCGGCGCTCAAGGTCGTGAAGACGAACGCGCAGCTGCCGGGTCATCTGCCGGAGCTCATCACGGCCATCAAGCCTGCGGCGATCGCGGCGTCCAGGATGGCGCCGAACGACATGCTGAACTACGCCATCGCCGACAACGTTCGACGCCAGGTCGCGCGGCTCAAGTCCGCGGCGCCCGTCGTCGCCAAGGCCTACCGCGAGCACAAGATCGACATTGCCGGCGGCGTGTACGACATCGCCACCGGCAAGGTCACGCTGGTCTAGGGCTCCCGCCGGCGCGCGCGCACCGCGTCGCGGATGGCGGCGTCGATCTTCGCGCGCGTTTGCGGTGCGGGCGACGCGCCTGCGTCGCTTTCCGTCGTGATGTTGGCGCTCACCGTCGGCGGGAACGGCCGCGCGAGACTCGTGACGATGTCAGACCGGTTGTTGGCGTCGGCGTTCGGCCGCCCGAACGCGACGACGAACGAGTTGCCGGCCTGTGTCATGCCGATGTAGTCGCCGAGGAAGTAGCGGCCGCCCACGAGCGGCGCTTTCGCATAGTCGAAGGAACCCGCGAGGCGCCGCTCGCTCCACGTCACGCCATCGGTCGACGTCGCGAGCCAGAAGTCGGTCGGAAGCGTCGCAGGATCGGGCGTGTTGCTGCGAAAGTCGTAGTACGCGACGCCGATCGTGCCGTCCGCGCGGATCGCCACGCTCGGGATGAGCGCGCGCACCGAGGGAAAGCCGTTGATGCGCAGCGGCGCCGACCAGGTGAGGCCGCCGTCGGTCGAGCGCGAGAACGCGATGCCGTCGTACGCGCCGCCCGCGAATCGCGAGTCCTGCCACGTCACCGCGAGCGTGCCGTCCGCGCCCGCCGCGATCGCGCCGATCGCCGACGCGTCGCGGATGCCGACGCCGGTATCCGGATCGATGGTGCCGACCGTCTGCAGGTCCGCAATCGTGATCGGCGCCGACCACGTCGCACCCTTGTCCGCCGACCGCATGATGCGAAGCGTCGCCGGTGCGCCACCCTCGATCGTCGGGAGCTCCGAGAAGAAGAGCACGAGCGTGCCGTCGGGAAGCACGACGACGATGTTGTTGATCGTCTGACGATTCGGACCCGGATCGTAGATGCTGCGCGCCGCCTCCCATGTGGCGCCGCCGTCGGTCGTGCGCGCGAACCACGTCGGCGCGTTGTTGCCGACGAGGCGGTCCCACACCGCATACACGTAGCGCGCGTCGGTCGCGTCCGCCGTGATCGATTCCTTGTCGTTGCCGGGAAGCACGGTGTCGCGCCGCAGCGACGTTGCGGGGCTCCACGTGCGTCCGCCATCCGTGGAGCGCGAGACGATGATCGCGTTTTCGCTGTTGGCGACGCTGTTGAAGCCGAGCGCGGCTTGATACGCCGTGCCGTCCGGCGCGAACGTGACCCACGGGTCGGAGGCTCGCTCGAAGGCGTCGACGCCGGTGCCGCCGGCGCATCGCGACATCGGGGCGCTGGTGCGCGTCCAGGTGCCGCCGCCGTCGAACGAGTACGCCGTGCCCGGTCCGCGCGAACCACCGTTCGACCAGCGGTCCTGCTGCCACGCCGCGATCATGTTGTTCGGGATTTGCGGGATTGACCGCGATCGACGGCTCGACCTCGGCGTTGACGTACACGGTGCCGACGCTCGGCACCGCCTGGCAGCCGGGCGTGAACATCGACGTTCCCGACGTGGGCACGAGCGCGTCGACGAGCAGCGCCTGCGTGGTGCACATCGCCACCGCACCGGGACCGTAGCCTTCCGCCACGTAGTTCTTCGACTGCATGTACGCCTTGATGCCGGGGTCGGTCGTGTAGCGGTGATTGGAGTCCGCGCGCTGGTTCCACAGGCGGTAGATGGGCACCGTCGACGGGGGACACGCGCCGGTCGCGAGATCGGGCAGCAGCGCGTAGAAGGCGTTGGGCGTCTCCTCGATGTAGCCGCTGTAGTTGGGATCGACGCCGATCTTGCCGCGGATCGCGGCGCACTCGGCGGCGGACGCCGAGAAGAAGTGCGAGTCGCCGTGCTCCGGCGGAATGTAGAAGCGGCACACCGGCGCCGCGCTCACGGGAGCCGGCGGCGGCACCCCGAATATCGAGAAACCGCGGCCGGTTCTCGACCAGCCCGTGAGCTTGCCCGCGTCCAGCGCGGCGATCTCGTCCGAGCAGCGACGTGATGAAGTAGTGGTCGAATCCCTGGTGGTAGAACTCGATGGCGGTGTTCGAAGGAGGCAATGGCGGAGAATCCGCATGCGCGTGCGATGCGATGGCGACGCATGCGGCGGCGAGGAGACGCTTGGACATCGGCAGGTCCGTACGAGAAGCAACGCCGCGAGTGTAGCGTCCGCTATCGCGACTTGCGCATTACGTCGATCGTGAGCTTGATGAGCTTCGCGAGCGCTTCGGTGTCGGGCAGCGTGTCCTCGGTCACGCCGATCGCGCGCAGGTACGTCGCGCCGGCGCGCAGCGCGCGAGCCCGCGTCTCGAGGGGCACCGACGCGTAGCGCGCGCCGTACGCGAGCCGCAGCGCGTCGGTCAGCGCGAGCGCGATCTTTTCCTGCAGCAGCGACCCCGCGGGCTCCTCGAGGCGCATCGCGCCCTGTCCGGTGAGAAGCCAGTGCAGGTTGATGTTGCGAACTTCGGCGATGCGCAGCAGGTAGTCCTGCGTGGCGGAGTTGCGCCGCTCGGCGTTGGCGACGGAATTCTCGTGCACGCCCATCGCCGCGGCGAACGCCTTCTGGGTGTCGGCGCCGCGCACGAGGCGCAGGCGATCGCCCAGATTCATCGGTCAAAAGGTGTGTGTTGCATTTCCGTCATCGCATGGCGCGAATGTGAAGATTCCACTTGCCGCGGCGCTTGCGCCGATACTATCATCGCAACCATTCACTCTCTCGTGGGCTAGCTGGTTCACCAAGACTCCGATGCAAACGATCCTGCGCAACTGTCAAGGCACCTCCCCGGCGTACCGCGCCGATGGGCACGCCATTGCGCTCGAACGTTGTCTCGCTGTCGCTTTCCCGGTCGTTCCGGGGATGGTCGACACCAACTAGCCGCGCCGGCCGGAAGACGATTCCGCCGGTGGGTTGGCGGAACAGTCGGAAGGCTCGCAGCAGTTCCCTCCTGATTGTCGCGCCAGCCCTCGAGGGCCGGCATTTCCCATTGCGCGCGCCGGCGACGGCGTGCCGTTTTTGCGAAGGAAAGGAGCATGACGACATGACGATTCGACTTTGGGCTCATCGCCACCGACGGCGGGCGATCGCGATATCGCGCGCGCGCCGCCCAGTGGCCGCATGTCGGCGAATGCACCTTCGCCGGCGCCGCGGTCCTGCACATGATCAAGCAACGCGACGGCGGCCGGGTTTCCGCCGCGGGAGACGGAAGGTAACGGACACCTTCGCTCCTGCCAGGGAAACCCGGACGCCCACGAGGCTCCGGGTTTTTTGTTGCCCGAAGTCACAACAATTGACGGATACGAGGCACACAAAATGGCACGCATCTTGGAAAGGCTTCGCCGTCCTTACGGGCGGGAGTACTGGGAGTTGATACGGTCGGGCAAGGAAGGCTCGTACTGGCAGGCGGCGGACGGCCTCATCGTGCGCCTCTGCGTCGCGGAGGCCGCGCACGAGGCGGACGTCGTAGCGCGGCACCTGCTGGAGCTCGCCGTACAGTATGCGTCGGGGCGATAGCAGTTGAGCCCGATGCGGCGGCGCGTAAGCAGCCGCCGGCAGGACCGGTCGGCCATGTGGCGGCCGGAACGTAACGTTGAAACGGGTGCCGGACGCGGCTTGCGAGGAGTTTCGCAAGCCCGTCCTCATCTGCCGCCAAGTTGGGCGGGGAGGTGGCCTCATGCACGCAACCGGAAACGGGTGGTGACACCCGGCAGCAAACGGCGATTCTGAAGGCTGTGCGCGGCCTTCTCAACCGACAATCGGGATCGCCGCCCGCGGGGGCCGCAAGGCCGCCATGGGTCAAACGTCGGGAACCTGCGGACTCGCCCGGTGGCGGAACCTTGCGCCCACCGGCGCGTGCGCGCCGGCATAGCTTTGAAACGGCACCGTCGTTCGGCATAATCCATGCCATGGAGCCTCTCGTTCTCACCGTCGACATGGCCGGCCTTCCCCAGGCGTGGGTTGGCGCTGGAAGAGGCCATCACGTACCACGCCAAGCAGATGGTCGCCTGGTCGCTCGGCCGCGAAGTCCGCGAGTTCCGCGGCGGCTGGCAGCGCAACGGCGAGCGGTCGCGCATCGCGACCAAGTCGATTCTCGCGATCAAGGGCACCGGCGCCGGCTCGCACATCCACGCGCCGGGCCTCACCAATTCGATGCTGTTCGCGCGCGACCGCCAGCTGTGCGCCTACTGCGGCAAGCGGTTCCTGATCCGCGACCTGTCGCGCGATCACGTGGTGCCGGTGTCGCGCGGCGGCCGCGATTCGTGGACGAACACGGTGACGGCGTGCCGCAGCTGCAACACGCGCAAGGGCGGGCGCTCGCCGGAGCAGGCGAGCATGCCGCTGCTGTACGTTCCCTACGTGCCGAACCGCCACGAGCACTTCATCCTGCGCAACCGCCGCATCCTCGCCGACCAGATGGAATACCTGCTGGCCGGCGTGCCGCGCACGAGCCGCCTGCATTCGCTGAAGGACGCCAAGGACGGCGCTCGGCTGCTTTTCACCTGATGTAGCATTGTCGCTTTGCGGGCGCGCGCTCCTCGCGCGCCGTTTCCAGGGGATTCTCTCGATGCTGACACGACGCAATTTCTGCTCGATTTGCGCGGCCGCGCTCGCGCTCGCCATTGGCGTGCCGCAGGCGCTGGCCCAGAACAAGATCAAGGTCGCCGCCGTCTACACGGTGCCGATCGAGCAGCAGTGGGTGAGCCGCATCCACAAGGCGCTCAACGCCGCCAAGGACCGCGGCGAGATCGAGTACGTGTTCTCCGAGAAGGTCGCCAACGCCGACTACGAGCGCGTGATGCGCGAGTACGCGGAGAAGGGCAACACGTTCATCGTCGGCGAATCGTTCGCGGTCGAGCCCGCCGCGCGCAAGGTCGCCAAGGACTATCCCAAGGTGTCGTTCCTGATGGGATCGTCGGGCAAGCCGCAGGCGCCGAACTTCGCGGTGTTCGACAACTACATCCAGGAGTCCGGCCTACCTGACCGGCATGGTCGCAGGCGGCATGACCAAGACGAACAAGATCGGCATGGTCGGCGGCTATCCGATCCCGGAAGTGAACCGTCTGATGCACGCGTTCATGGCGGGTGCCAAGGAAACGAATCCCAAGGTCGAGTTCTACGTCACGTTCATCGGCTCGTGGTTCGACCCGCCGAAGGCGAAGGAAGCCGCGTTCGCGATGATCGAGAAGGGCGCCGACGTCATGTACGCGGAGCGCTTCGGCGTGTCGGACGCGGCGAAGGAGCGCGGCAAGCTCGCGATCGGCAACGTGATCGACACGCAGGCGCAGTATCCGGACACCGTCGTCGTGTCCGCGCTGTGGAACATGGAGCCGACGATCGACACCGCGCTCGCCAACGTCAAGGCGCGGCAAGTTCAAGGCGGAGGACTACGGCCAGCTACTCGCTCATGAAGAGCAAGGGCAACGAGATGTCGAGGTATGGCACGTTCGACGCCAAGGTCCCCATCGACCTGAAGGCCAAGGTCGCCGCCAAGGAAAAGGACATGCGCGACGGCAAGTTCAAGGTCAGCGTGGTCGAGACGGAGCCCAAGACCACGGCGAAGTAACCGCATGGCGCCCGTCCTGCGCCTGACGGGCATCACGAAGCGCTTCGGTTCCCTCGTCGCCAACGACGCGATCTCGCTCGAGGTCGCGCGGCGAGGTGCTCGCGCTGCTCGGCGAGAACGGCGCCGGCAAGTCGACGCTGGTGTCGATCCTCTTCGGGCATTACGTGCCGGACGCAGGCTCGATCGAAGCGTTCGGCGCGCCGCTGCCGCCGGGCGATCCGGCGGCGGCGCTGGCGGCCGGCATCGGGATGGTGCACCAGCATTTCACGCTCGCCGACAACCTGTCGGTGCTGGACAACGTGATGCTCGGCACGGAACCGTTGTGGCGCCCCTCGTCGCGCCGCCGCGAGGCGCGCCGCAAGCTGCTCGCGACCGCGGAACGATTCGGCTTGCGCGTGGACCCGGACGCGCGCGTCGGCAGCCTGTCGGTGGGCGAGCGGCAGCGCGTGGAGATCCTGAAGGCGCTCACGCGCGACGCGCGCGTGCTGATCCTCGACGAGCCGACCGCGGTGCTCACGCCGCAGGAATCCGAATCGCTCTTCGCCACACTGGCGCTCCTGGTCGCCGAGGGACTGTCGATCATCTTCATCAGCCACAAGCTCGCGGAGGTGCTGCGCGTGTCGCATCGCATCGCGGTGCTGCGCAACGGCAAGCTGGTCGCGACGATTCCCGCGGCCGAAGCGGATCGCGCGACGCTCGCGCACCTCATGGTCGGGCGCGACGTGCCGGCCCCCGTTGCGAAGCCGCGCGAGGCGGGGCACGTCGTCTGCGAGATGCGCGGCGTCCGCGTCGATGGCGCGCTCGACGACGTGACGCTGTCGCTTCGCGCAGGGGAGATCACGGCGATCGCCGGCGTCTCGGGCAACGGCCAGCAGGCGCTGGCCGACGTGCTGTTCGGCGTGCGCGCGCCGGACGCCGGCACCGTTCGTGTCGTCGGCCGCGAGATCGCCGCCCGCGCCGGCGCATGGGTCGCCGCGGGCGTGGCGCGCATTCCCGAGGATCGTCACGGCGTCGGCCTGGTCGGGGCGCTGCCGGTGTGGGAGAACGCGATCGCCGAGCACTACCGCACGCGCTTCGCGCAACGGGCCCTGGGTGCGGCGCAAGCGCGCGCGCCGCTATGCGCGCGACATCGTGTCGCGCTTCGACGTGCGCACCGGCGGCGGGCATCGACACGCCTGCGCAGTCGCTGTCGGGCGGCAACATGCAGAAGCTGATCCTCGGCCGCGCGCTCGCCACCGATCTCGCCGACCGCCCGCCGCCCGTCCTGGTCGTGGCGAACCAGCCGACGTGGGGCCTCGACGTCGGCGCCGTGGCGTTCGTGCACCAGCAGCTGCATCGACGCGTGCGCGCGCGGCGCCGCCGTGCTGCTCATCTCCGACGATCTCGACGAGATCTACGCGCTTGCCGATCGCATCGCGGTCATCCATGCGGGCCGGCTGACCGAGGCGAAGCTCCGAGATGCCTGGGACCTCTCGTCCATCGGGCTCGCCATGGCCGGCGCGGAACCAACGAATGCGGCTTGAGGCGCGGAGCAGCGTCTCGCGGGCGGTGGCTCGTAGCTGCGCCGTTTGCCGCGGTCGCGTTCACGCTCATCGCGGCGGCGCTCTTCGTTGCGTGGGCGGGCGCGCCCGTCGGACGGACGTACTCGCTGATCTTCGAGGGCGGCTTCGGCTCGCGCTTCGCGTGGAGCGAGACGCTCACGCGCGCGACGCCGCTGATCCTCACCGGCCTCGCGGCGGCGGTCGCCTTTCGCGCGCACTTCTACAACATCGGCGCCGAAGGGCAGCTCTACGGCGGCGCACTCGCCGCGGTCGCCGTCGGCGGCATGTCGGGGCCGCCGGTGCTCCTGTTTCCAGCGATGATGCTGGCGGCGATGCTCGCCGGCGCGCTGCTGCTGGTCGTGCCGGCGCTGCTGCGCACGCAGCTCGGCGTCGACGAGGTCGTGACCACGCTGCTGCTCAACTTCATCGTGCTGCTGTTCGTGTCGATGATGCTCGACGGCCCGATGAAGGATCCCGCGGCGATGGGATGGCCGCAGAGCATCTCGCTGCCCGACGAGCTGCAGCTCGGCAAGCTCGTCGAGCGCACGCGCGTGCACACGGGACTGCTCTGTGCGCCTGGCGCTTGCTGCCTTCCTGTGGGCGCTTCTCAAGTACTCGACGTTCGGGTTCGCGGTGCGCGCCGTCGGCGCCAATGCGCGCGCGGCCGCATTCGCTGGCGTGCCGGTGACGGCGACGACGCTGGTCGTCGCGGCCATGTCGGGCGCGATTGCAGGACTCGCCGGCGCGATCGAGGTCGCCGGCCGCACCGCGTACGTCACGCTCGACATGTCGCCCGGTTACGGCTACAGCGGCATCGTCATCGCGATGCTCGCAGGGCTCAATCCGCTCGGCGTCGTGGCGGCGTCGATCTTCGTCGCAGGCGTGCTCGTGGGCGCCGACAGCATGAGCCGCGGCGTCGCGGTGCCGACCTACATCGCCGACGTGATCGTCTCGGTCGCGCTTGCTGTCGATGCTGGTCGCGACCGCGTTCGCGCGCTATCGGCTGCGGTGGAATTGATTGGAAATCCTGCTCAACGCCGACTTCTGGGTGGCGGTGCTGCGCATCGCGACACCGCTGATCTTCGGCACGCTCGGCGTGCTGCTGTGCGAGCGCGCCGGCGTGCTCAACCTCGGCATCGAAGGCATCATGGTCGCGGGTGCGCTGACGGGATGGCTCGCGGTCTATCTCGGCGCGGGCTTGTGGACCGGCGTGGTCGTCGCCGCGCTGACGGGCGCGGCGTTCGGGCTGCTGCACGCGTTCCTCACGGTCCCGCTCGCGCTGTCGCAGCACGTGGCGGGCCTCGGCATCACGTTGTTCGCGACGAGCGTGTCGTACTACGCGTATCGCGTGAGCTTTCCCAACGTGACCGCTCCGCCCACGATCCAGCCGTTCACGGAGATGACGTGGCTGCCGATACCGATCCTCGCGCGGCAGACGCCGATGACGCTGCTCGCGCTCGTGTGCGTCGCATTGGCCGTCGTGGGTGCTGTATCGCACACCGTTGGGCCTCGCCGTGCGCATGGTCGGCGAGAATCCGGCCGCCGCCGAAGGCCAGGGCTTGAACGTCAACGCGATGCGCACCGGCGCCATCGTGTGCGGCTCGGCGCTGATGGGCGTGGCCGGCGCGTTTCTCACGCTGTCCGCGTTCAACGCGTTCTTCTTCAACATGGTGAACGGGCGCGGCTGGATCTGCGTGGCGCTCGTCGTGTTCGCGAGCTGGCGCCCCGGCAAGGCGCTCGTCGGCGCGTTGCTCTTCGCCTTCTTCGACGCGCTGCAGCTGCGCCTGCAGCAGAGCGGCGGCGAGGGGATTCCGTACCAGGTCTACCTGATGCTGCCGTACGTGCTGTCGATCCTCGCGCTCGTGCTCGTCGCACGCCGCGCGACGTATCCGCAGGCGTTGATGAAGCCGTACCGCAAGGGCGAGCGTTGAGCGAGCCGGTGCAGGCGATACGCCGGGCATTCGCTGCGGCGCAGGAGGGCGACTTCGCGCAGGCGGACGCGATCTGCGCATCGCTGCTCGCGCGGGATCCCGCCTACTTGCCGGCGCTCAAGCTGGGAGGCGCGGTCGCGGCCGAGCTCGGCCGCCTCGACGACGCCATCGACATGCTCACGCGCGCGCTGGACAAGGATTCGCCCGACCTGCAGACGCGTGCGCAGCTCGGCATCGCTTGCCGCCTCCGCGCGGATCGTGCAGGCGAATCCGGCGACATGGCCGCCGCCCTGGCCGACTACGACCGCGCGCTGTCGTGCGACGCTTCCAACGCGGATATCCACTACAACCGCGGCAACGCGCTGCTGGCGCTCAACAGGAGCGACGCGGCGGTGGCGAGCTACGATGCGGCGCTTGCGCTGCGGCCTGCGCTCGCGCAGGCGTGGCTCAACCGTGGCGTCGCGCTCTCGCGCCGTGCGCGCCACGACGAGGCGATCCAGAGCCTCGACCACGCGATCGCGCTCGACGCCTCGAACGTCGATGCGTGGATCAACCGCGCCAATGCGTTGCGCTGGCTCGATCGCGACGACGAGGCGCTCGCTTGCTACGCGCGCGCAATGGCCATCGCACCGGATACCGATTTCCTGCGCGGCACGTGGCTGCACGCTCGGATGACGGTGTGCGAGTGGAGCGGCATCGAGGACGACTTTGCACTCCTCGAGCGCAAGATCGCAGCGGGCGAGCGCTCGGCCCCGCCGTTTCCGGCACTCGCCATCGCGATCCTCGCCGTCGATCGCTTCATGCCGCGGCGCTTCGCGACAAGCTCGCGCTGGAGCAGTCCGCGAGGCACGGCTTTTCGACGGCGCCGCGTTCGCGCGCGACATCGAGGCCGCATATCGCGCGATGCATGCGCGGCGGATCGCCGGATTGCCGCCCGACGCACATCGCCGCAGGGGAAGCGATATAGTCTCGGTTTGGAGCAGCGCCCATGCAAGCCGAGAATCCTCCGACGCAAGCACATCCGCCTGACGTCGCACCCCGTCGAGGGGCGCGAGGGCGCGCTGCCGATCCACTGGGGCACGGCCGACCCGCGCGCGCGCGGACCGGTCATCGGCAGCACGAGCAACCGCAGCCAGCGCAACGTCATCGGCACGCACAGCGGCTCCTACGGCGTGTACCGCGCGCTCGCCGTCGCCGCGGGCGCGCTGCTGCGCGGCCACGAGCCCGATCTCACGAACACGATGCCGACCGATCCGATCGGGCCGTACCCGTCGTGGGGCGATCCCGACAAGATCGTGTCGATGGATCCGTTCGGCGCCGTCGTCGCCGACGTGTTCCGCGACGAGATCGCGCAGGGCTACGACATCCGCCCGACGATCGCGGTCACCAAGGCGCACATCGACATGCCCGAGGTGCGCCGCGCGATCGCGGCGGGGCGCCTCGCGGCCGACGGCACGCATCCTGCTCGCCAACGGCTCGGCCGTCGTCACCAAGGCGGCGATCGAGCCCGTGTGGTGGCTGCCCGGCGTCGCGAAGCGCTTCGGCTGCAGCGAAGCGGATCTGCGCCGCGCGCTGTTCGAGGAGACGGGCGGCATGTATCCCGAGCTCGTCACGCGCGGCGACCTCGACGTGTTCCTGCCGCCGATCGGCGGGCAGACGGTCTACGTGTTCGGCGATCCGCAGCGATCTCGCCAATCCCGACGGTCACGCTCACCGCGCGCGTGCACGACGAGTGCAACGGCTCCGACGTGTTCGGCTCCGACATCTGCACGTGCCGGCCGTACCTCACGCACGCGATCGAGGAATGCATCCGCGGCGCGCAGGCGGGCGGCGTCGGGCTCGTCGTCTACTGCCGCAAGGAAGGCCGCGCGCTCGGCGAGGTGACGAAGTTCCTCGTCTACAACGCGCGCAAGCGCCAGCACGGCGGCGACTCCGCGAGCAACTACTTCCTGCGCACCGAGTGCGTCGCCGGCGTGCAGGACATGCGCTTCCAGGAGCTGATGCCCGACGTGCTGCACTGGCTCGGCGATCCGCCGCATCCATCGCCTCGTGTCGATGAGCAACATGAAGTACGACGCGATCGTCGGCGCGGGCATCGAGGTCGGCGAGCGCGTGCAAGATTCCCGACGACCTGATCCCCGCCGACGCGCGCGTCGAGATGGACGCGAAGAAGGCCGCCGGCTACTTCACCGACGGCGAAGTTCCCGACGCGCGGACGACCTCGCGCAGACCAAGGGCCGCGGCCTGTGACGGCAGCGCGGTCGCTCGACTCGCGCGCGTCGTGCGCTGCTGTCCGCCGGCCGCCGATCCGCGAGCGCTGCGCGCAACATCGCCGACGGCCGTCGACCGCAGGACAGTCGCGCCATTTCCGCATCGATCGCGCGCGCCTCGACGAGGCCGCCGCGCGTCGTCGCGCGCGTCACGCGCGAGCGGCTATCCCGATCTCGCGATTCCGTATCACAGCCGCTGGCGGCACTTCGAGGCCGGCGGCGTCGATCGCCGCGGCGGCTCGAACGCGCGCTGCCGGACGCTCGCCGCCGAGCGCGCGCGCGCGCATCGACCTCGCGGTCGTCAGCGTGCTGCTCGACGCCGGCGCCGGTCCGGCATGGCGCTACGTCGAGGCGGCGACCGGCCAGCGCTTCACGCGCTCCGAAGGGCTCGGCGTCGCGAGCTTCCGCGCGTTCGCGCGACGGCGCGTTCTCCGCGACGGCGCGCGATCCGTTTCGCGTCGATGCCGCGGCGCTGGCCGCCATCGACGCGGCGACGCTCGGCGCGCTGTTCCAGGTGCGCGACGACAATCCGCTCGTCGGGCTCGACGGCCGCGCCGCGCTGCTGCGACGGCTGGGCGCGCGCGCTCGCGACCGGCGCGCAGCGCGCCGGGCGGCGCTCTACGACAGCGCTGACGCGCGACGGTCGCGCTCGGTCAGCGTCGACGCCGCCGATCCTGCGCGCGCTGCTCGACATGCTGGGACCGATCTGGCTGACCGGCAGCGCGCTCGACGGCGTCGCGCTCGGCGACGCGTGGCAGCATCCGCACGCGGGCGGCGACGGTCCGACGCGCGGGCTGGGTGCCGTTCCACAAGCTGTCGCAGTGGCTCGACGTATTCGCTGTTCGAGCCGTTCGAATGGGCCGGCGTCGACGGTGACCGACCGCGATGCGCTGACCGGCGCTGCCCGAGTATCGCAACGGCGGGCTGCTTGCTCGACACCGGCGTGCTCGCGTTGCGCAACCCCGCGGACGCCGCCGCCGCGTGGGACGTCGGCAGCGAGCTCGTCGTCGAGTGGCGCGCGCTGACCGTCGCGCTGCTCGACGAGCTCGCGCCGCTCGTGCGCGCGCGTGCTCGGCGCGCCCGACCTGCCGCTCGCCTGCATCCTCGAAGGCGGCACGTGGGCCGCGGGCCGCGAGCTCGCGCGCGAGAAGCGCGGCGGCGACCCGCCGCTCACGGTCGACAGCGACGGCACCGTTTTCTGAAGACATCGATGACGACCCGCGACGCCATGGACGGTAGTCCTGACCCATGCCCGCCAACGTTCACGTGTTCGACCATCCGCTCGTGCAGCACAAGCTCACGCTGCTGCGCAAGAAGGAGACGAGCACCACGAGCTTCCGCCGCCTGCTGAACGAGATCGGCTCGCTGATGGCGTACGAGGTGACGCGCGACGATGCCGATGCACGAGGTGATGATCGAGACGCCGCTCGAGACGATGAACGCAGCAAGCTGATCGACGGCAAGAAGCTCGTGTTCGTGCCGATCCTGCGCGCGGGCATGGGCCTGCTCGACGGCTTCCTCACGGTCGTGCCGGGCGCGCGCGTCGGCCACATCGGCCTGTACCGCGATCCGAAGACGCTCGTCGCGGTCGAGTACTACTTCAAGATGCCGGGCGGCATGTCGCGAGCGCGACGCGATCGTGCTCGACCCGATGCTCGCCACCGGCAACTCGGCGGTCGCGGCGGTCGAGCGGCTGAAGGAAACGCGCCCGCGCTCGATCCGCTTCGTGTGCCTCGTCTCGTGCCCCGAGGGCATCCGCAACTTCCAGTCCGCGCATCCGGACGTGCCGGTCTACACGGCGTCGATCGACCGCGAGCTCAACGACCACGGCTACATCCTGCCGGGGCTCGGCGACGCGGGCGACCGGATCTTCGGCACGAAGTAGGCAAGCCATGGCCGACCTTCTGATCAGCAACGCGACGCTGCCCGATGGCCGCACCGGCATGGACGTGCTCGTCGCCGGCGGCCGCATCGTCAACGTGTCGCCGCGCATCGACGCGGCCGCGGCGGAAGTGGTCGACGCGCGGCGGCAATCTGCTCACGCCTCCGTTCGTCGACGCGCACTTCCACATGGATGCGACGCTGTCGTACGGATTGCCGCGCGTCAACCAGAGCGGCACGCTGCTCGAGGGCATCGCGCTGTGGGGCGAGTTGAAGCCGCTGCTCACGCAGGAGGCGATCGTCGAGCGCGCGCTCGCGTTACTGCGACTGGGCCGTGGCGAAGGGGCTGCTCGCGATCCGCTCGCACGTCGACGTGTGCGACCCGCGTCTTCTCGCCGTCGAAGCGCTGCTGCACGTGCAAGGAGAGCGTGAAGCCGTACCTCGACCTGCAGCTCGTCGCGTTCCCGCAGGACGGCGTGCTGCGAAGCGCCAACGGCGTCGAGCTCCTGAAGAAGGCGCTCGCGATGGGCGTCGACGTCGTCGGCGGCATTCCGCATTTCGAGCGCACGATGGCCGACGGCGACGGAAAGCGTGCGCATCCTGTGCGAGATCGCCGCGGAGCGCGGGACTGCTCGTCGACATGCACTGCGACGAGACCGACGACCCGCACTCGCGCCACATCGAGACGCTCGCGATGCAGTCGCTGCGTCTCGGCCTGCAGGGACGCGTGACCGGCTCGCACCTGACGTCGATGCATTCGATGGACAACTACTACGTGTCGAAGCTGATCCCGCTGATGCACGAGGCGGGCGTGAGCGCGATCGCGAATCCGCTGATCAACATCACGATCCAGGGACGCCACGACACGTATCCCAAGCGCCGCGGCATGACGCGCGTGCCGGAGCTCATGGCAGCCGGCATCACGGTGGCGTTCGGCCACGACTGCGTGATGGACCCGTGGTACGCGCTCGGCAGCGGCGACATGCTCGAGGTCGCGTCGATGGGCCTGCACGTCGCGCAGATGACGAGCCAGGCGGGCATGCGCGCGTGCTTCGATGCGGTCACCGTCAACGCGGCGAAGATCCTCCACCTCGACGGCTACGGCATCGCGCCGGGCAATCGCGCCGACTTCGTGCTGCTGCAGGCGCGCGACCCGGTCGAGGCGATCCGCCTCCGCGCGACGCGGCTCGCCGTGTATCGCGCGGGCAGGAGAATTGCACAGGCGCCGCCCGCGATCGCATCGCTGCACATCCCCGATCGACCTGCGCAGGTCGACTGGACGCTGCACTGACGCCGCGCTACGCAGTCAGGATGAGCTTGCCCGTCTGCGTGATCCGCAACTGGTAGCGGCGCCCGTTGTGGTCGATCTCGATCTCGCGGCTCCCCGCGAAGAGCGCGGCGCTCGAGACGCGCCGCGGGGCCGCGACCTGCGACGGCTCGGGGGCGCCGTCGCCCGGTGTCGCCGCTTCGCTTTCCGCCCCCGGTTTGTCGTCCTGCATCGTTGCGCCGTAATAGGAATTATTCGCATTATAATGGAACACGCGGGCAAAGGAACCACTCGGTGAGGGCCATCGCGGCCGTATTCTTGTTTTCGTCGTTCGCACTGCTCGCGCAGGCGGCCACGCGCCTTTCGGCGACGCCCGACGCGCTCGCGGGCGCGATGCGCGCTTCGCGGGTCGTGCTGCTCGGCGAGGTGCACGACAACGCAGCACAGCACGCGCTGCGCGCGCAGGCGTTGCGTGCGATCGTGCAGTCGGGCGCGCGGCCGGCGATCGCATTCGAGCAATTCGACGGCAGCGCACAGGCTGCGATCGACCAGGCGCGTCGCGAACGCCCCCGCGACGTCGACTACCTCGTCGCGCAGGCGCGCGGCGCGGCGGGCTGGAACTGGGCGATGTACAAGCCCTTCATCGCGATCGCGCTCGAATACGACCTTCCCATCGTGGCGGCGAACCTGGGGCGAGCCGACGCCATGCAGATCGCGACCGCGCCCGCGCCGGCGGATGCGCCCGCCGAGCTCGTCCGCGCCCAGGAAGAGGCGGTCAAGGCGGGGCATTGCAACCTGCTCCCGCCCGAGGCGGTGCCCGGCATCGCGCGCGCCCAGATCGCGCGCGACCGCGCGCTTGCGCAGTCGATCGCGCCCCATGCCGAGCGCGGCGTCGTGCTGCTCGCAGGCAACGGCCACGCGCGCAAGGACATCGGCGTGCCGCGCTGGCTCGCCGTGCCGAGCACCAGCATCGCGCTCGTCGAGGACGACGAAGACGCGGCCGCGTACGACTATTACGTCGTGACCGAGCGCGCCACGCGGCCGGACCCGTGCGAGGAGCTGCGCAGGCGCACGAAGCGCTGAGGGTTGCGCGCTCTGCATCCGGCATAATCGGCTGGATGGAATCGATCTACTACGTCATGTGCTGGGCCTGCCATCGCAAGTGCCGGCACTGCTACGAGGACCGCTTCCGGCCGTACGTTCGCGAAGGGCTCGAAGCGGTCGTGTCGGAAGCCGAGCGGAACTTCCCGCGCATCGTCGCGAACCTGCCGTCGCGCCTCACGTATCTCGACCAGGCGGATCCGCGGCCCGACGGCTCGTTGCCGGAAAAAGGCGGGCGCGTCATCCTGTCCGGCGGCGAGTCGTTGATCGATCCCGTGCGCGAGCGCGTGACGTACAAGGTGATCGAGGCGCTGCGCGACAAGTATCGCGGCCAGGATGTGAAAATCGTCGTGCAGACGACGGGCGACATCCTCACCGACGCGATCGTCGACGACCTGCTGGCGCGCGGGACATGGATGATCTCGATCGCGAGCGTCGACGACTTCCACGTCGGGCTCGAGGGACCCGACAAGCAGAAGGCGTTCATCGACAAGACGGCGGCGCTCCTCGATCGGCACGGCATGCGCCGCTCGGGCACGTCCGCCACGACGCGCAACTGGCACGAGGAGCCTGGACCCGTCTACAGCTTCTTCGGCGCGACGCCCGACGCGTGGATCGGCAAGCTGTGGCCGCGCGGGCGCGCATGGCAGAACGGATTGTCGACGGCGACCCTCGAGGACAACTTCTGCAATCGATGGTCGGGCGGCCTCAACTTCCTGCGTCACGCCTATAACGGGTCGGAGGTTTCCGTCGAGCCCGACGGCGCGGTCTATCCGTGCTGCATCAAGACCAAGCTGCCGATCGGCAGCCTACTCGAGGACGACCTCGTCGACATCCTCGAATCGCTCGCGGGGGTGCCCGCGTACGACGCGATCAACACGGGCCATCCCGAACGGATGGGACTCGACTACGGATGGAGCGAGGAGGAGTTCGTCGGGCGATCGGCGACGACGACGCCTCGCGGCGCGCCCTACCGAAACCTTTGCATCGGCTGCGACCGCTTTCACGAGGAAGTCCTCGGCCCGATCCTCGACGAGGCACGGGCGCGCCGACGCACGGCTCGCGAGCTGCGCATGCGCGAGGCCGGCGTTCGCCGATGACGCGATGCATCGTGATCGCGGCCATGCTCGTGCTCGCGGGCGCCGCCGTCTCGCAGCCGGCGCCATGGCAGGACATCGAGTTGCGGGCGCGCGGCCAGACGGTCAACTTCAATGCCTGGGGCGGCGACGAGCAGACCAACGCCTTCATCCAGTGGGCCGGCGATGAGGTGGCCGCGCGCCACGGCGTGAAGATCAATCACGTGAAGCTCAGGGACACCGCGGAAGCCGTGACGCGCGTCGTCGCCGAGAAGGCGGCCGGACGCAACGCCGGCGGCAGCGTCGACCTCGTGTGGATCAACGGTCCCAACTTCCTCGCGCTCAAGCAGCAGGGGCTGCTGTACGGGCCGTTCGCGGAAGGCCTGCCGAACTACGCCAAGGTCGACACGACGAACATGCGCAGCAACGTCGTCGACTTCACGATTCCGGTGGACGGCATGGAGTCGCCCTGGCGTCGTGCGCAGATCGTGTTCGTGATCGACGGCAAGCGCGTCGCCGATCCGCCGCGTTCGGTCGCGGAGCTCCTGTCGTGGGCGAAGCGCCACCCCGGCCGGCTCACGCATCCTTCGGTCCGCAATTTCCTCGGCGTGACGTTCCTGAAGCAGGCGCTGTACGAGCTCGCGGGCGATCGCGTCCGTGCTGCAGCAACCGGCCACCGACGACAACTTCGCGAAGGTCACCGCGCCGCTGTGGGCGTGGTACGACGAGCTCCGTCCCGATGCTGTGGCGCAAGGGGCGGCAATTTCCGGACAACGGCCCCGCGCAGCGGCAGCTCATGAACGACGGCGAGATCGACATCATGGTGTCGTTCAATCCCGCGGAGGCGGCGGTGTCGGTGAACGCAGGACTGCTGCCGCCGACCGTGCGCACGGTCGTGTTCTCGCGCGGCACGATCGGCAACACGAGCTTCGTGGCGATTCCCTACAACGCGGCCAACAAGGAAGGCGCGATGGTCGTCGCCAACTTCCTGCTTCGATCCGGCGACGCAGGCACGCGCGCAGGATTACCGGCAAATCGGCAACTTCACGGTGCTCGACCTTGCGAAGCTGTCACCGGCCGAGCGGAAACGCTTCGACGATTTGCCGAAGTCGCCGGCGCTGCCGACCAACGCCGAGCTCGGAGCCTCGCTGCTCGAGCCGCACGCGTCGTGGATGACGCGCATCGCCGCCGAATGGGAGAAGCGGTACACCAATTGACGCATCTCCGGGCGGCGCCGCTCGTCACCGTGGCCGTCTTCCTGCTGCCGGTCGTCGCCGGCCTCGCCGGCACATTGCTGCCGGCGTTCGGCTACCTGCCCGCAATCGGCGGCCATGCGCTGTCGCTCGCGCCGTGGCGCGATCTCGTCGCGACGCCCGGATTCGCGACGTCGCTTGCGATCACCCTGCTCACGGGGATCGTCACGCCGATGGTGGCAGCCGCAATCGCCTTCTGCTTTTGCGCGTGGGCGCATGGACGCCCGTGGATGCGCCGGGCAAGCGCCGCCGTCACGCCGATCCTTGCCACGCCGCACTCCGCGGTCGCCATCGGCCTCGCGTTCGTCGTCGCGCCCTCCGGCTGGATCGTCCGCGCGCTCTCGCCGTGGGCTCACCGGATTCGACGTTGCCGCCGGACGTCGCGACCGTCGGCGATCCGCGCGGCGTTGCGCTGATCGTCGCCCTTCTCGTCAAGGAAGTGCCGTACCTCGTGCTGATGATCGTCGGCGCGCTCGCGCAGGTGCCGCGTGCGATGCGCACATGGCGATCGCGCGTTCGCTCGGATACTCGCGTGCGTCGGCGTGGATGAAGGCGATCGCGCCGCAGGTGTACCGCAGGTGCGGCTGCCGATCTTCGCCGTCGTGGCGTTCTCGCTGTCGGTCGTCGACGTGGCGCTCGTGGTCGGTCCCTCAAACCCGCCGACCCTTGCGGTGCTCGCGATGCGCGGTTTCACGGATGCCGACGTCGCGCGATATTTTCCGGCGTCCGCCGCGGCGGTGCTGCTGTTCCTGCTCGTGATCGGCGGTGATCGCGGCATGGGTGACGTGCGAGCGCGTCGCGCGAGTGCTCGGGCGCCGGTGGATCGCGGCGCGGCGCACGCAACGGCGCGAGCGGCCCGGTTGCGGCCGCGGGTTCGCTTGCCTTTGCCGCGCTCGCGTTGCTTGCGGCCTCGTCGATCCTGTCGATGGCGTTGTGGTCGGTCGCGTCGCAGTGGCGCTTTCCCGACGCGCTGCCGTCGGCGTGGGACGCTCGCGCAATGGTCGCGGCGCATGTCGGCACTGGCGGCGCCGTTCTGGACGACGCTTGGCGACGGGCGTCGTGTCGACGCTCGTCGCCCTCGTGCTGGTCGTCGCGTGCCTCGAGAACGAAGCCCGCATGCGCCGGCGCGCGGGAACGGGCGCGCTTTGGCTGCTCTACGTCCCGCTGCTCGTTCCGCAGATCGCTTTCCTGTTCGGCGCGCAGGTGCTGCTGGTGCGCGCCGGTCTCGACGGTACGCTGGCCGCCGTCGTGTGGGCGCATCTCGTGTTCGTGCTGCCTTACCTCTTCCTGTCGCTGTGCGATCCGTGGCGCGCTCTCGATCCGCGCTATGCGCGTTCCGCGGCAAGCCTCGGCGCGTCGCCGTTGCGCGTCCTCGTTGCCGTGAAGATTCCGTTGCTCTCGCGTCCGCTCCTCGTTGCGTGCGCGGTGGCGTTCGCGGTCAGCGTCGCGCAATACCTGCCCACCGTGTTCGCCGGCAACGGGCTCGTTGCAACGTTGACGACGGAAGCGGTGACGCTCGCGTCGGGCGCGGACCGGCGCGTCGTCGGCGCGTACGCGACCCTCCAGGCGCTGCTGCCGATGGCCGCGTTCGCCGTCGCAGTGGCGTGGGGCCGGGGCACGCGATGACGCCGCTCGTGCTCGAAGGCGTGCGCATTGCGCTCGCTGGCCATGCGCTCGTCGACGCGCTTTCTCTCGACGGTCGCGCCCGGCCAGTGCGTCACGCTGATGGGCCCGTCCGGATGCGGCAAGTCCACGCTGCTCGCGTACATCGCAGGCACGCTCGACGCGGCTTTCGCCGCAAGCGGCAGCGTGCGCATCGGCGAGCGCGACCTCGTGCAGGTTCCGCCGGAGCAACGCCGCCTCGGCATCCTGTTCCAGGACGACCTGCTCTTTCCCGCACCTGAGCGTGGGCGGCAACCTGGCCTTCGCGCTTGCGCCACACGTGCGCTCGCGCGAGGCGCGAGCCGCGCGGGTGGATGCAGCGTTGGCGGAAGCGGACCTGGCCGGCTTCGCCGCGCGCGACCCGGCCACGCTTGTCCGGCGGCCAGCGTGCGCGCGTTGCGCTCATGCGAACGCTCCTGTCCGAGCCCGCGGCGCTGCTGCTCGACGAGCCCTTCAACAAGCTCGATGCGCACGCTACGCGGGGAATTTCGCAGCTTCGTGTACGCGCACGCGGCCCAGCGCGGGTTGCCGATGCTGCTCGTCACGCACGACGCCGACGACGCGCCGCCCGGAGGCCGGGTGATCGCGCTCGGAACCGGCTGATCAGTTGCGCGTGGGCGCCATCCCCGCAACGCCGGTCTCGACGAAGCGGAGCGCACGCTCGACGTCGTCTTCGCGGAAGCCGCGCGGCCGGCACGACCCGCCCATCTTGCCGCAACGGTAGAGCAGGACCTCGGCGAAGATCGTGCGTCCGTAGCGAAATGCAGCCTCGATGTCGTCGCGCGACGCGTGCGGCATGGCTTCCGCCAGCGCGTTCAGGAGCTCGCGGTCGGACGTGCCGAAGTACCGCTGATACCAGGATTCGCCCTCGGGTGCGGCGCCGAGCCGCGCGAACATGCATCGGTAGTTGCCCCATGCCTGGTCGCGCTCCATGTCGATCTGCTCGAACGGGCGCCACCATGCGCGGAGGACGTCGCCGACGGAAAAACCCGGCTGCTGGCGCAATTCGGCCAGGGCCTCCCGCCACAACGCGTTGAGGCGCGACGCGCGCCGCTCGAGCGCCGCCTCGAAGAGCATCTCCTTGCTGCCGAAGTGGTAGTTGACCAGCGCGACGTGGGTGCCGGCCTCGCCGGCGATCATGCGGTGCGAGGGCGTGCTGAACCCGTTTCCGGCAACGAGCAGCTCGGCTGCGTCGAGCAGGGCGTCTCTTGTGGCGGCACCGCGAATGGCCGTCGGTGCGCGCACAGCGATTGCATCCATCGGTGTCCTCTTGAGGGAAGCGGCATGCGCCATCCCGAGGATTCTCAGGCAGTGTGACGCCTGGCCGTATCGGGCGCAGGACTAACCCCGTGTCGGAAGCGCACCGACGATGCGCGTAGAAACCGGCGTCAGCCGCGCGGTTGCTCGACCGCCTGACGCTGCTCGTCGGCGGGGAGTTGCGCGGCGGGCACTGCGTAGGTGGCGCCCAGGACACCGACGACCTTTCCCTGGCTGTCGACGTGCGCGACCACGACGTCGCGCACGTCCCGGAATGCGCCGTCGGCGTGCCTCAGGCGATAGTCGATCGTTTGCGGCGTGCGCGTGGCCATCGCCGCTGCAAACGCCTCCCGCCGGCGTGCGAGGTCCTCTGCATGCACGCCCTCGCACCAGCCGTTGCCGAGCTCCTGCGCAAGCGAGCGCCCGCGCATCGCAAGCCAGGCGCGATTGCAGTACGTGCACGCCTGGGAGGCGTCGGCGGTGAACAGCGCCGCCGGCGCGAACTGTGCCAGCGTGCGCAGCGGATGGTCGACCTCGCGAGACGGCCTCGCGACGCTCGCCAGGTGCTGGGCGCGGGCCAGCGCGTCGTGCAACGCCGAGACGATCGCGGCAATGCCGAGGCACACCAGCAGGAAGATGCCGAGCAGCATCACCCGCTGGAAGTGCACGCCCGCCTCCGGACGCACGTACATGACGCCCGCGATGATCGTGGACAGCGCCGTCGCTGCGGCCGCCGGACCGAAGCCGCCGATCCAGCCCGCGACGGCGACGGCGAGGTAGAAGGTGATGAACGGCACCTCGTCGGGGATGTGGCCGTCGAGCCATATGCGCACGCCCCACGCGGCAAGCACGGCGAGGACCGCAAGCGAGTACTTACGGATGTAGTCGCCGACATGCCCCGCGGCCGCCGCGCCGGCGTGCGGTTCGGCGACGGCGCGCCGCTCGACGCGCTCCGCTGCGTACTCGAGCCACATGGCGAGCCCGAAGGCGGCGGCGCCCGGAATGCCGAAGGCAAAGGCGGCAATGGAGCCTGCGGCGACCAGCGCCTCGATCGACGTCGTGAGCGCCATCCCCGCGACCACCACCAGCGCCCCGCCGACGAGCAGCGCGATTCCGAGCCAGGTCAGGCCGCGGGTCACGCGCTCAGTGGACGTGCGGGCCATCGCTGTCTCGTGCAGGCGACAAAAAGAGGGAACGGAAAACGGGGGCTTGTTTGTAGGACGCGGCACGCACTGCACGAGGGTGAAATTGTAGGATGCGTCCGACACCGCTTTCCGCCAGCCGCCGATGCGTTGTCCTACAACGTTTCCCTACGATGGCCCCACTCAAACAAGGACTACGAGGCGAGACGTGCATGATGATTCCCCCAGCAACATCGTAAGCCTACCCTTCCTGGCCGCGGCCCGCGCAGCGTCCGCGCCCGCGTTGGGCAAGTTCGGTGGGCTGTACGGCGGGTCGCAGGCCATGCAGGACATTTACCGGCGCGTCGACAAGGTCGCGCCGACGTCCGCCACCGTGCTGGTCGTGGGCGAGTCCGGCAGCGGGAAGGAAGTCGTCGCGCGCACGATCCACGATCGCAGCGAGCGTTCGAAGGGGCCGTTCGTCGCCGTCAACTGCGGGGCGATTCCGGGCAACCTCATCGAAGCGGAGCTCTTCGGTTACGAGAAGGGCTCGTTCACCGGCGCGGCGCGCATGCACCGCGGCTGCTTCGAGCGCGCCGAAGGCGGCACGCTCTTCCTCGACGAGGTCACCGAAATGGCGCCCGAGATGCAGGTGCGCCTGCTGCGCGTGCTCGAGACGGGACGGTTCACGCGCGTCGGCGGCGAGGAGGAGCTTCGCGCCCGCGTCCGCGTCATCGCGGCCACGAACCGCGACCCCCGCCAGGCGGTCACCGACGGCCACCTGCGTGAGGACCTCATGTACCGCCTCGCGGTGTTCCCCATCGCGCTGCCTCCGCTGCGCGACCGCGAAGGCGATGCGGAGCTGCTCGCGGAGCACTTCCTCGCCGACCTCAACGACACCGAGGGAACCTCGAAGCAATTCTCGCGGCAGTCGATCGCCACGATCCGCGCGCATCGCTGGCCGGGCAACGTGCGCGAGCTCAAGAACGCCGTGCAGCGCGCGTTCATCCTCGCCGACGACGAGATCGAGCTCGACTTCGCGGGTCTCGAGTGCACGGCGCCGTCGGGCAATTGCCTGCGCATCCCGATCGGCACGGCGCTCGCCGAGATCGAGCGCAAGGCGATCTACGCGACGCTCGACCTCTGCGAGGGCAACAAGCGCCGCTGCGCGAGCATGCTCGGCGTCAGCCTGAAGACCCTCTACAACCGGCTCGCCGAATACCAGGCTGGCGAAGCCATCGCAACAGCCAGCGTATGACCATGTTCGCATCGACATCCACCGCGCTCCGACAACCAAGGACGACTTCCTCGACCATGATCCGCATCCTCATTGCCGACGATCACGCCATCGTCCGAGCGGGACTCAAGCAGTTCATCGCCGACCAGCCGGACATGCAGGTCGCGGGTGAAGCCGCCACCGGGAGCGAGGCGATCCAGCTCGTTCGCGCGTCCGAGTTCGACGTCGTGCTGCTCGACATCTCGATGCCCGACAAGAACGGCATCGACACGCTGAAGACGCTGAAGCAGATCCGTCCCGATCTTCCGATCCTCATGCTCTCGGGCTACGCGGAAGACCAGTACGCCGTGAACCTGCTGCGCGCGGGTGCCGCGGGCTACCTCAACAAGGAGGCGGCGTCGACGCAACTGGTCGGCGCGATCCGCACCGTCGTGCGCGGCCGCAAGTTCGTGAGCCCCGCGCTTGCGCAGATCCTCGCGGATGGCGTGACCGGCGACGCCGACAAGCCGCTGCACGGCGAGCTCTCGCAACGCGAGTTCCAGATCTTCTGCAAGATCGCAGCGGGCGCTGCAGTGTCGAAGATCGCCGACGAGCTGCACCTGTCCGTCAAGACCGTGAGCACGTACCGCACGCGCGTGCTCGAGAAGATGGGCATGAAGTCCAACGCCGACCTCACGTACTACGCCATCAAGAACGGACTGATCGACTGATGCGCCAGCCTCCGTTCGGCGGCATGGCAGCAAAGTCGGACAAACACCGACAGTCAAGCCAAAGCTGTCCTGTTAACTTCGCTGCCTGCAATTCTGGAACAGCGCGCGCCCGGCTATGAAGGGGGACGCTATGCAAATGTCCGGCCTTCACCCAACCCCTGCGCAGGCACCAATGCAGCAGCACACTTCGGCAGGCGCATCGAAGCTGCGCGTCCTCATCGTCGAGGACTCGGCCATCATTCGCGCGCGGCTCATGGAGTCGCTCGCCGAGATACCGAACATCGAGATCGTCGGCGAGGTCGAGACGGAGGCGTCCGCGCTCGCAGCGATGGCCGACAGGCACTGGGACGCGGCCGTGCTCGACCTGCAGCTGAAGCAGGGCACCGGGCTCGGTCTCCTGAAGGCGCTCGCGCAAGCCGGGCGCCCGCCGAACACCAAGGTCATCGTGTTCACGAACTACGCGTTCCCGCAGTACCGCGAGCGCAGCCTCGCGCTCGGCGCCGACTTCTTCTTCGACAAGGCACGCGAGTTTCATCGCGTTCGCGAAGTGCTGCACGATCTCGCGGGCGGCGGCTCCGCGACGACGCATTGAGAGGCCGCCATCAACGCCCGAGTCACCGCCAAGCGAGCCTCCGCGACGGCTCCGTCGGCGGAGCGCGCGTCCGCGGAGCGTGCGTCCGCGGAGCGTGCATCGGCGGTCGCGGCCGAAGTGGCGGCGATCGCAGCTCCGGCACTCGCGCCCAAGCTCACCATCATCGAGATCACGACGCTGTTGATCGCGATCGTGGTCGTCATCAGCGCGGCGCGCATCGCCGAGCCCTTCCTGGTTCCCGTCGTCGCCGGAATCCTGTTGAGCTATGCATTGCGTCCGCTCGTGTCCGTGCTCGAGCGTGTCAAGGTGCCGCGCGTCGCAGCGGCGGCGCTTGTCATGTCGGTACTGGTGGGCGTGCTGTCCGCGATCGGCTATGCCATTCGCGACGACGTCAGCGCAGCGGTAGCCGAGCTGCCGGGCGCTGCGCGCAAGCTGCGCCTGTCGCTCAACGGCTCGGCGTCGCAACCAGGGCCGATGACGCACGTCAAGGAAGCGGCGAAGGAGCTCGATCGCGCCGCTGCGGAGGCGTCGGGCGGGAAACCGGCGCCCGCGCCGCCGCCCGATCGCGTGGTGACGCAGGTCCAGACATTCGTCGAGGCGCAGTACGCGAAGGTGATGACGGTGTTCACGGAGATCGTGTTCGGCGCGCTTCTCGCATTCTTCCTGCTGGCGTCGGGAGATACGTTCCGGCGCAAGGTCGCGAAGCTTGCCGGCGAGTCGCTCGCCAGGCGGCGCGTCACCGTCGAGGTGCTGAACGATATCGACGCCCAGGTGCAGCGGTATCTCGTCACGCTGCTCGCTGCGAACGTGTTGATCGCGCTCGCGACCTGGGGCGCGCTCGCCTTCCTCGGCCTGCCGAACGCGGGCTTGTGGGGCGCCATCACCGGCGTGCTGCACGTGATTCCCTACGCTGGCGCGGCGGTGGCCACCTTCGGCATCGGCGTCGCCATGTTCCTTCACTCGGGAAGCGTTGCCTCTGCGGCGATCGCGATGGGGGTCGTCGCAGTCATCGCGACGCTCATCGGCATCGGTTACCTGAGCTGGCTGCAGGGCAAGGCGTCGCGCATGAACGCCGTCGCGGTGTTCATCGGCGTCCTGTTCTTCGGCTGGCTGTGGGGCGGCTGGGGACTTTTGCTCGGCATGCCGATCCTCGCCGTGCTGAAGAGCATCAGCGACCGCGTCGAGTCGATGCGGCCCGTGAGCGAGCTCCTTGGCGCATGACGCGTCGGACTGCGCCTACGAGCAGGAAAAAACTGCGGCGGACGTACGTGTACGTTATTCCGGCTGCCGCTGCCGTCGTAGCGCAACTCGTTGATTCCAGTAGCGCGATTTCAGGCACGAAGGCTGCGTTGACTACCACGCGGTGCGCTCGGCCGTAGTTCCATTTTCGTACTGCTTTTTTCACGACAACGAGGAGATCGCAAATGAAGGCAATTCTGATGGCGTTGGTCGGCGTTTCAGTGCTCGCACTGTCGGCGTGCAACACGGTCGAAGGTGCCGGCAAGGATGTGAAGGCAGGCGGACAGGCGGTGGAGAACGCCGCGAAGGACTCGAAGCCGAAGTGAGCATCGACCGCCCGGGGGTCCGGGCGGCGAACGAAGGACGCCACGCACGACGTGCGTGGCAAGCGGCCTTCTTGCGGGGCCGTGTGTGCGGCAAATCAAATCTCAAGCGGCTCGGACCATGACTCTCGTCGACGAAATCAAACTCTTGTTGGAAGCCCCCACGATGAACGCTCGTGATATCCGTACGATGCTGCGGCAGGATCACGACGAGGCAATGAAGCTCGCGCGCGACATGTACGAATCGGAGAGCGGGGACGAGCGGCGGGCACTCCTGCGCCAGCTCAAGCCGGCGCTCGTCATTCACTCGCGCGCCGAGGAGAAGGAGGTCTACGATGCCCTTCTCAAGTTCCCCGACCAGGACCTGCGCGACCTCGCCTACGAAGGCTACGTCGAGCACGGCGTGCTGGACGATCTCCTCGAGAAGCTCCTCAAGAGCCGCAAGACGGAGACCGACGAATGGAAGGCGCACGCGAAGGTGCTGCTCGACCTCCTCGAGCGTCACATGGCCGAGGACAACGAGAAGATGTGCGCCGTGCTGGAGGAACACTTCAGCGATGAGGAGCGCGAGTCGATGGGCCGGCGCTTCACCGCCGCCAAGTCGCGCTACAACATGAAGCTCAAGGCCGCCTGACCAGGATGGCACAGATCCTCGTCGCCCAGTTCGACGACTTCGACGCGGCGCATGCCGCGGCGGCGGATCTGCGCGCCCTCGGCATCGCGCAGGGCGACGTGGAGATCTACCACCTCAACGCGCCGGGACAGCACGGCGAGTTCCCGATCGGCGGAGACGAGGACGCCGACCGCGGCGCGCGCAAGGGCGACGAAGGGCAGGTCACGGGCGCCGCGATCGGCGGCGCAGCGGGGCTCGCCGTCGGCGCGCTCGCGATACCCGTGATAGGCCCCGTCGCTGCGGCCGCAGGCCTTGCAGTGGGCGCGTATACCGGCTCGCTGCACGGCGCGGTCAACACGCTTGGCGAGGACGCGCCTGCGCAGCACATCGCGCCGCGGCCTGCGGGCGTGCGCCTCGCGGTGAATACCCTGTCGCCTTCACATCGCGAGCACGTGCTCGCCGCGTTCAAGAGGCACGAGGCACGCTCGATCGAAGAAGCCGACGGGACGTGGCGCGAGGGATCGTGGGTGGACTTCGACCCCGTCAGCGTGCCGCGTTGGCTGGTGGCGCCGCCCGCGCCCTGACACCGGACGTGAAAAAAGGGTGCGGATCGCCTGGCGACCGCACCCTCGCGACGAAGCGTCGCTTCGTTACTTCAGCAGGCGTCCCACCAGGTAACCGAACGCGAGCGCGCCGGCGACCGCGACCAGCGGACGCTCGCGCACGTAGGCGCACGCGACTTCGCTGAGCTCGTTGCCCTTTTGCGCAAGCACCTTCGTGTTCTGCGCCGCCCATTCCACGCTGGTCGCGGCGGTGTCCGCCACCTTGTCGACCGTGTTGTGCACGCCGGTGCGCGCGCGGTCGAGCGCAGGCGCCGCCTTCTCTGCCGCGCGATCGATCGCCTGGTGCGCGCGGTCTGCAGCGCCGGTGACGGCGCTGGAAGTGGAATTCATCGTCGATGAAGCTGTCATGCGATTCTCCTTGGATACCTGGGTGAAAGGGAACGCCCGGCGGGGGCGCGGAATCGCGCGGGGGTCGGGCCACCACTTTCGGATTCTTCTGGAAATCGCGTTGCAGCGCGCTAAGCCGCGGGCGGATTGCGCAGTCGGCGACGTTCCTACAAGGCTAGCGCCGGCCCTCTTCGTTGAGTCGCGCGATGAGCTTTGCGCTGCGCACGAATTCCGCCTCGACGAAGGCCCGCGTTCCCGATCCTGAAAGCCCCATGAACGTGAGGCCCGCCGCACGCATGCTGTCCGCGTGGCGAGGCTCGCTCAGCAGGACGCTGACGGCCGACGCGATCCGCACGTAGGCGGGCGGGGGCACCCCCTTTGGGAGGAACAGGCCGATCCAGATCACGAAGGATTGCTGCCACAGCTCGCCGAACGACGGCACATCGGGCAGCGAGGCCGCGCGGCCCGCGGACGTGACGGCGAGGACACGATGCCCCGACCGAGGCATGCGGACGCTCGCGTTGGGAACGCCGTCGAACAGCACGTCGAGGCGTCCGTCGTTGAGCATGACGTAGCCGTCGTCGAGCGGGGGCACGGTCACGTGCGAGAGATTGGCCCCGTGCTCGATGCGCAGATAGGCGCCGGCCAGGTGGCCCGCAGTGCCGGTGCCGAACGAGCCATATACGAGCGGTGTCTTCGCGACCTTCGCTGCCGCGAGCCATTGCTCGAGCGTCGTGTGGTTGGTGCGCGAGCTCACGATCATCGCATTCGCGTACGTCCCGAGAATCGCGAGCCAGTCGAAGTCCTCGCTCGGGTTGAATTGCGCTCCGCGCGACAGGAGGCGTCCGCCGATCAGCGCGGAGCTCACGGCCAGCCCCATGACGGAGCCGTCGCGCGGCGCGTTGGCGACCGCATTCGTGCCGACGACGCCGCCGTCGCCGGGAACGTTCTCGACGCGGACCGGGGACTCGAGGATCTCCGACAGCACGTCGGCAACCAGACGGCCGAGCCCGTCCGCGGAGCCCCCTGCGGGTGCGGGCACGATGAGCTTGATCGGGGCGGGGTCCCGCTGTGCGAACAGCGCAGGCGAAAATCCAGCCGCCGCGACCGCCGCCAGCAGGCGGCGTCTTCGTTGGGCAAACGGAAGCACGCGACGTGGCTTTCAGGGCAACACGCCGATTTTACCAATACCCGACTCCCGCGGCGCCGTTGCCGCGTTGGAAAGCTCAACGGCGCTTGCGCAACCCCGCGTTCCCGACGTCACGCATGCGCGTGTAGTTGTCCGTGTCGACGCGGCCTTCGCGCACGTCGCGCTCGGCCGTCGCGATCTCCGGGCGCGGCTGGTCGTCGGTGTCCGCGATCTCGTCCCGCTCGTGCGGGAGCGAGCGCGTCAGCACTTCCGATTTGCGCCGCGGCGGGCGCGGCGCGGGTGGGCGCGGCTTGGGGTTCATGCAGGCTCCGTGAAGCGTGATTGCACGTGATCACGCGCCCGGACGATGCTGCGCGATTGCCCGTGTGGCGGGCATCGGCCGGAGCCTCAATCGGCGGTCCCCCGCGTCCTACACCGGCGACCCGTTTTACACCGCGACCGTGGCCGTGTTGCAGAAGCCGGGCGCCTGCGACGACCTAAGTGCCTGTCGCCAAAGGAAACACGCATGTGGCACGCGCGTTGCGAACGATTGCTGTGGTCGGGCAGCAACGCCCGCGAATTTCACGAGGAGTCAACACATGAACTGGGATCGCATCGAAGGCAACTGGAAGCAATTCAAAGGTCGCGCGAAGGAGCAATGGGGCAAGCTGACCGACGACGACATCGACGTCATCGCGGGCAAGCGGGACCAGCTCGTCGGCAAGATCCAGGAATCGTACGGGATCGGCAAGGACGAAGCCGAGAAGCAGGTCGACACGTGGGGCAGCGGCTTCCGTGACGAAGACCTGCGCAAGTACCAATAAGGAGCCTCTCATGACGAAGACATTGATGGCGCTGTTCGCCGCCGCGGGGCTGTGCCTCGCCGGGGCCTCGACCGCGCAGACCACGACGCCGCACGACAAGGCGGCCCGCGACCAGGCGATCAAGGCTGCGGACAGCCAGTACAACGCGGACAAGGACGCATGCAAGTCGCTTTCCGGCAATGCCAAGGACATCTGCATGCAGGAAGCGAAGGGCAAGGAGAAGGTCGCCAAGGCCGACGCCAAGGCGCAGTACGACGCCACGCCCAAGGCGCGCGAGAACGCGCGTCTCGCCCGTGCCGAGGCCACGTACGACGTCGCCAAGGAAAAGTGCGACGACATGACCGGCAACCAGAAGGACGTCTGCGTCAAGGAAGCCAAGGCCCAGTACACGAAGGCCAAGGCGGATGCCAAGGTCGACCGCGTCGCAGCGGACACGAGCAGGAATGCCGTGCAGAAGACCGCCGAGGCGAAGAAGGACGCCGCCGAGGACAAGCGCGACGCCGACTACAAGGTCGCGGTCGAGAAGTGCGACGCGCTGGCCGGCAACGCCAAGGACGCGTGCGTCCGCGATGCGAAGGCCAAGTACGGCAAGTCCTGATGCAAGCCGCGGCCGGCGAAAGTCGGCCGCGATGACTCCCTCGCCGGTGCCCCCGCAGATCTCTTCTGCCGCACCGGGACTCAAAGGCCGGCGGCTATCCGCCGGCCTCTTTTTTCGTTGCGTAGGACACGAAACGACAGCGCAATCGGCCCGCGGCCGATCGGAACCGAAATGCTGCGCGGGCATAGTCGCCGGATGCCGCGAATGGGCGCGGCCATCCGGGAAAGGGAAGCGCGATGGGCAGCAAGGACAACGTGCACGGCGAAGGCAATTACGAGGCGTCGCGGCAGTACAACGAGGCCACGAAGAAGTTCATCGCGTCGGGCAAGGTCGAGCAGGCCGCGCGCGATGCGGCGCCCAAGGATGCGGGCGAAGCTTCGCAGATGAAGCAGGCCGAGCAGGCCGCGCTTCTGCGCGCCAAGGATGCGCCTCCGGTGAAGGAGCCGCCCACGCCCGAGCCCGCCGTCCAGGAGCCCCCTGCGTCGCAAGACCAGCGCAAGCGCGACGCGTCCTCGCGCTGACCGTCATCAACGAACGAACACGGAGACCGACATGCTTCGCTATGCAGCCATCTTCTTCGTCATCGCCATCGTCGCGGCGCTGTTCGGCTTCGGCGTGATCGCATCGGGTGCGGCCGAAATCGCCAAGATACTGTTCTTCGTGTTCGTCGTGCTGTTCGTGGTGTCGTTGATCGCCGGATTGATCCGGCGTGGCCCGACCGCATAGCCATCGACGGCCGCCAATGAGCAAGCAAGCACCGACGCCGGGCGCGCCCGGTCTCGGCCGTGTCGAGTACATCGTGGAAAGCCGGCGCCAGGGCGCGCGCGAAACATGGCTCGTGATGCGAGCCGATCGCGGCGCGGTGCCCCGCTATGCGCAGATGGGCCTGCACGTCACGCCAGGCGCACGCGTCGTGGTGGACGCGGGGACCCTTCGGCCGATCGGCATCCTCGAGCGCGAGATCGCTGCACCCAACCGGCCTGCGGGCTTCAACCCCTATTTCGATCCTCCCATCGCGGCGTGAAAGCCGCCACCCTGACCCCATGCGATTCAACCCACACGAGACGACGGGGAGCCGTGTCCGGATCCGCTACAGCGTCGACCTGCGTTACGAGCTCGCCGGCAAGTCCGACTTCCTCCTGAACGTGCACGCGGCGATGACGCCGCGCCAGCAAGTCGTCGAGGAGGAGTTCACGCTCGCGCCCCATATTCCATGGACCGTCGAGACGGACGAGGCGACCGGCAACCGGATTGCAAAGTTCAGCAGCGAGGCGCCCGAGGTGACGGCGCATTACGCCGGCCTCGTCGACATCACGCACCGCATCGTCGACCCGCAGGACGTCGTCGCGGAGGCGCCGTCCGAGCTGCCCGTGAGCTCGCTGCGCTTCCTGTATCCCAGCCGCTACTGCCCGTCCGATGCGATCTCGCAAAAGGCGTGGGACCTTTTCGGCCAGATACCGCGCGGCTACGCCCAGGTGCGTGCCGTGCGCGACTGGGTCCGCGACAACATCACCTTCAGGATCGGCACGTCGCACAGCGGCACCACCGCCGTGGACACGCTGCGCGACGGATGCGGTGTGTGCCGAGACTTCGCGCACACGTTCATCGCGTATTGCCGCGCGCTCAACTACCCGGCGCGATTCTGCACGGGCGTGGACTACGGCGCCGACCCCGCGCTCGGGCCGCCCGACTTCCACGCGTACGCGGAAGTCCAGATGGGCGGGCACTGGTATCTCTTCGATGCGACCGGCATCTCGCCGATCACCGGCCTCATCCGCATCGGCACCGGCCGCGACGCCGCGGACGTCTCGTTCGCGACGATCTTCGGCCCGGTTCGCACGGGCATGCCGATCGTCGCGTTCGACGCCGTCGAGGATGCCGCCAACGGGCTCGTCTCCCCCGTGGTGACCGAGCTTGCGGTGTCTACCGCCGACTAATCACAACAGGAGACAGCGATGGCCGTTTGCGATCACTGCGGCAACGATTACGACAAGGCGTTCAAGGTGAGCATGGGCGGGACGACGCACACCTTCGACAGCTTCGAATGCGCGATCCAGATGATGGCGCCGCGGTGCGAGCACTGCGCCTGCGCGATCATCGGGCATGGCGTCGAGGCGGGCGGCAAGTTCTTCTGCTGCGCGCATTGCGCGAAGCACGCGGGCGTTCGCGGCGTGTCCGATCGCGCGCCGGCGCCATCCGGCGCGTCGGCATGAAGAGGCTCGCGATGAAGAGGCTGGCCGCGCTGTCGATGCGCGGCAAGCGGTACATCCGCCAGGGACAGGAAGGGCGGTGGGGCTACATCCTCGCGTGGCTGCTCGGGATCCCGATACCCATCCTGATCATCGTATATTTGCTACGCGGGTGCACTTGAAAACTTCTGATGGAGGCGAAGCGAGGAGCGTCTGCGACGTCCTCACCTCGTCTTTACGCTAGAGCTGGCTCTGCGTCCTGCGGGGCTTTCTCGCCGATCGGCACGTTCACCTCGATCATCGTCCCGCCTTCCGGGCGGCGCGCGATTGCGAAGTCGCCGTGGAGCGCGCGCACGCGCTGGCGCATGCCGGCGATGCCGTGCGACAGCAGGTTGTTCTGCGCGTCCTCGGGAATGCCGATCCCGTCGTCCTCGATCAGCAGCGTGACCGTGTCGCTCGTGACGCCCAGGTCGATGTTGACGTTCGACGCCTGCGCGTACTTCACGATGTTGGTGAGCGCTTCCTGCAGGATGCGGTAGAGCGCGATCGAGATCTGCGGCTCGATCATGCTGTCGTCCTCGGGCATCGCAATCGTGGCGTTGATGCCGGCGCGGTCGCAGATCTCGTGCACCTGCCAGTCGAGCGCCGCCGCAAGCCCGAGGTTGTCGAGCAGCGTGGGGCGCAGCTCCTCGATGATCCGTCGCTTGATCTGCACGCCGTCGTCCAGCGCCTGCAGGGCGCGCTCGAGCTTGGCCGCGATCTCGCTGTCCTTCTTCTTCATCCGCTCTTCCACCCAGGCGACGTCCATCTTGGCGCTGACGAGGATGCCGCCGAGCTCGTCGTGGATGTCGCGCGCGAGCTTCGACTTCTCGTCCTCGCGCACCTTCTGGAGGTAGCTCGAGAGCTCGGACAGCTCGGCGGTACGGTCTTCGACTTCCGACTCGAGCCTTCTCTTGTCCTCTAGCGCCATGCGCCGTCGCGTCTCGCGTTGCTCGGCGTCGCGGCGTGCGAGGAACCACACCACGAGCAGCAGCGCAACCGTGAACGCGGTCATCACCTGCATGCCGAGGCGCGCGAAGGAAATGTCCTTGGACCAGCGGGCGGACGCCTCGTCGAGCTGCCTGCGGTGCGTCGCCGCCATGATGTCGACGTCCGCGCGGATCTCGTCCATCGCGCGGCGGCCGATGCCGGTGTCGAGGAGCGCCTGCGCACCCTGCGGACCGGCCTTCTGGTAGAGCGCGATCGCCGCCTCGAGCTCGGAGAGCTTCTTGCCGACGAGGCCGTTGAGCCTGCCCAGCGCATCGCGCTGCGCGGCCGTGCCGTTCTGCACGAGGAGCTCACGCAAGCGATTGAGCGCGCCGTCGATCTTGGGGACCGCGCTGCTGTACGGCGCGAGATATTCGTCGCGGCCGGTCAGGAGGTAGCCGCGCTGGCCCGTCTCGGCGTCGACGATCAGCGCGAGCGTCTCGTGCACGGTGGACTGCATCTCGAGCGAGATCGCCATCTGGCGGTTGGCGAGCTCGAGCCGCCGATAGCCGAGCTCGGCATAGACGGCGATCGCCAGGGAGGCGGCGATCCCGAGGACCAACGGCAGGACGATGCGAGTGGGGAGAACGGATTTCACGGGGGAGATTCCAGGTGAGCGACCACTATATACCGCACGTCAGCGTTGGGAAACGTAGGCAAACTTCCTACATGCAGTCGGTGTCCGGCCTACATTTTCCGCGAAGCACGACGTGTGACAATCGGTCGTTGGGCACCCCCTACCAGGGACCCCAACCTCTCCCGCTGCTCCGGGCCGGCAGGTCTGGAGCGGACCTCGACGCCGCGGAAGCGCGGCGTTTTTTTTGCAGCGTCGTTACCGCGGCACTTGCGACGTTTCGAGCGGCGCATGATGCGGCGCGAGCGCGCCGCCTTCGTTTTCCCATGACTCGATGTGATGCTTGCGAGGGCGCGACGACCCTCCGCCCTGCAGTATGAATCGCTTGACGGCGTAGGCGGCGGCCGCCAGGACGATCGCCGTGATGAACTTGTTCATGCGCGTTCTCCCCCGTGGTGATGCAGACGCCGCACATGGTACGTGCGGCGTGCACGGCGCCGTATCCGTGGGCGTCGGAAGCCCGCGTAGGAGCGCACCGACGCGCGACCGCGAACTTGCAAAGACGTTGACCGCAATTGCTTCCCGATCGCGGTCGCGTCCTCGGCCGACAGGGTGCAAGCCGTTGAATCACTGTGCCAATCGATTGCCGCGACAGCATGGCACGCGGAATGCGACTGTGCCACCAGCCGCAGCACCTGCTGCGCCAGTCTTCCAAACCATATTCGGAGGTCGTCATGCTCTATTACGCGATCGTGTTCTTCGTGATTGCGTTGGTCGCAGCGCTGTTCGGTTTCGGCGGCATCGCCGCGGGCGCGGCGGGCATCGCCAAGATCCTGTTCTTCGCATTCCTGGTCATCGCCATCGTCACGTTCCTCATGTCGCTCGCGAGAAGGTCGTAGCGCGCATCAACGCAACAAGGGCGGCGCGCGATCGGCGCGCCGCCCGCATTTCAACGAGGGAAAACCACCATGCACAATGACACGCAATCCCAGTCCACGCCTTTCGTGAGCGACGTGCAGATGCTGCGCCAGCGTGCGCGCGAGCACATCGAGCAAGGCGCCGTGACCTCCACCTACGGCCTCGACGCGCAGCAGGTCTGCAACGTTCTCAACGACGCGCTCGCGACCGAGATCGTGTGCGTCCTGCGGTATCGCCGCCACTACTACATGGCATCCGGCATCCATTCGGAATCGGTGAAGGCGGAGTTCCTCGAGCACGCCAACGAAGAGCAGGACCATGCGGACCGCATCGCGGAGCGCATCGTGCAGCTCGGAGGCGCGCCGGATCTCAACCCCGCCGGGCTCCTGACCCGCAGCCATTCGGAGTACGTCGAAGGCACCACGCTGCGCGACATGCTGCGCGAGGACCTGGTGGCCGAGCGCGTTGCAATCGACAGCTATCGCGAGATCGTCGCGTGGCTCCACGGCCGCGACTCGACGACGCGCAGGATCATGGAGGACATCCTCGCGAAGGAGGAGGAGCACGCCGAGGATCTGTCGTCGCTGCTCGCCAACATTCCGGATTGACGGCGCAAGCTACGAAAAAAAGGCCCGCATCCGCGGGCCTTTTTTCATTCGCTCGGACGAATCTATCGGCGCATGTCCGGCGATGCGCGGTACTGGGTCCTGTCGCGCTCGATCTCCTCGAAGCTGAACGGCTCGGCTTGCGGGTTGTAACCGGTCCAGCCCGCGCTCTTCCAGTGCGTGGCGCGGTCTTCGATGTCGAACGCACCATGGCGGCGGATGATCGCTTCCGCTTCGTCCGCGCGCGCTTCGTCCGCACGCACCGTCACCAGCGCGCCGCCGCGGCGCACGGCCTCGGCATAGTATTCGGCGTGCGTCTCGGACACGCCAGCGTCCGTCAGCCCGCCGATGAGGCCGCCTGCCACCGCGCCCGCACCTGCGCCCGCGAGCGCTGCGGCAATCGGACCTGCCGCGAGGATCGGGCCGATGCCCGGGATCGCGAGTCCCATCAAGCTCGCGGCGAGTCCGGCCGCGCCGCCGAGCGCACCGCCGGCGACGATGCCCGTCGCGGTGCCGCTCACCTTGTCGGGTTCCGTCACCTCGACACCGGGATCGGCCGACCGTTGTTGATTGTTGGCGATGACGCTGACGTCATTGTCCATGAAGCCCGCTGCTCGCAGGTCGCGGGCGGCGCTTGCCGCTTCCGAGATGCTGTCGAACGATCCGACCACTGTCTTGACCATGTTCACTCCTGTTGCATCGAGTTGAAGAACCCCGGGGGGACCTCTTCGATCGTAGATGCGCGAGCGTGCGAGTGGCAGCCGTCTTCGCCGCGGGCTCGTGTCAGTCGATTGCGTATTCAGCGGACTACAAGATCATTTCGCGGGAAGCACGTGCAGCTGCGACGGCGCCTCGGGTTCCTTCGGACGTGCGCGAATGGCGCGCTCGTAGTTGGCGATCACCTGCGCGCCGAGCAGGAGCAGCGCCGCCGCGACCTCGACGCTCAGCAGCACCGCGATGGCCGCTGCGAAGGATCCATACACGACCTGGATCTGCGAGAGCGTCGCGTAGTACCAGACCAGCACGTGACGCGTGATCTCCCAGAGCACGCATGCGGTGATGCCTCCGACGAGCGCATGCCGCCAGCGCATGCTGCCCACCGGCATCACGAGGTAGATCGCCGTGACGACGAGGATCTCGCCCGCAACGCCCACGGCATACAACAGTGCGCTCGAGAACACTTCGAGGGAGTGCGGCGTGCCGAGCAGCGCCACGTCGCGCGACGCGAGGATCGCGAGCCGGCCCGACACGAGCGTCGCGGCGAGCAGCCCGATGGCCAGGAAGAGCATGAACACGTAAGGCATGATCGCCGACACGAAGAAGTGCCGGCGGCGGATGTCCACGCGGTGCAGGAAGATCACCGACATCGCATTCTCGAGCACCGTGAAGGCGAGCGAGCTGAAGAACAGCATGCTGGCCAGCAGCAGCCCGCCGACGACCTCGCGGTGCGCAAGCACGATCTGGAGCTGCTCGGCGATGGCGGTTGCGTAGCCCGGGACGATGAAGTCGAGATACTCGCCGATCGTTGCGACGATGCGCGCAGGGTCGATGAAGTGCGACAGCCCGATGACGACGAGGACGAGCATGGGCACGAGCGACAGCAGCGCGTAATACGCGACGGCACCCGCGAGCAGCAAGCCCTGGTTCGCGCGGAAATCCTTCAGCACGCCGATGGCGAACCGCCATAGCGTGCGCGCCGCGTCGCCTGGCGAATGCGGCAGGAACCGGCGTAGCGTGGCGCGCTTGCGCATGCGCGCAGTGTGCACGAACACCGCCCAGGGCTCGCATCGGCGCGTCCACGCAACGCGCGTAGGAATCGCCTGACGCAGCGGAATGAGACGCACCCGGACAGGCGTTGACTGGACGCGCCTACGCGCCCGACGGCGCCGGGCCGGTAGCATCGCGCGGGATGGACTATGCCGCTTGGCTCGTGGCCGTGGGCATCATGCTGGTCGTCATCTGGGCGACCAGCCACGTCGTCGCGCGCATGCCGGCAAGTCCCGCGCTCGTCTACCTCGTCATCGGCATGGCGATCGGCCCCTGGGGCGCAGGCTGGCTCCTACCCGATCCGGACATGCACCGCGTCCTGCTCGAGCGTGCGGCGGAGATCGCGGTGCTCGTCTCGCTGTTCGCCACCGGATCGGTCGTCGGCACCACGTTGCGCGTCGCGCACTGGCGGGTCCCCGTGCGGCTCGCCACCGGCGCGATGGTCGTGACCGTGTTGCTGCTGGCCGCGTTCGCGCACTGGGTGCTCGACCTGTCGGTTGGCGCATCGCTGGTCCTGGCAGGCGCCCTGGCACCCACCGATCCCGTCCTCGCAGGCGACGTGCAGGTTGCCGACGCACGCGACCGCGACCGCTTGCGCTTCGGCCTCACGGGCGAGGCGGGACTCAACGACGGCGCGGCATTTCCCTTCGTGCTCGCGGGACTCGCCTTGCTCGGCGTGGACGGCGTTGCGTCCGAGAGCTGGCTTTCGTGGGTATTGCACGCGTGCTGGGGCGTCGCCGGAGGCCTGGGCCTCGGCGCCGCGCTGGGCTTCGCCGCCGGCCGATGGGTCGCGCGCCGCACCCGCGACGGCGTGGAGAGCGAGACGTCCGAGGCGTTCCTGGGGCTCGGGCTCGTCGCGGCCAGCTACGGGCTTGCGCTGCTGGTCGGCGCCTACGGCTTTCTCGCCGTGTTTGCGGCAGCGGTCGCGCTGCGCTATGCAGCCGCGGACAAGGATCGCGACGATCGGACCGCGATCACGCCGGTCGAGCGGTTCAACGCGGATCTCGAGAGCTTGTTCGAGTTCGCGGTCGTCATCGTTTGCGGTGCGCTCGTGACGATCGTCCCGATTCCGATCGCCGCCGTCGCGCTCGCGCTCGTCCTCTTCCTGCTCGTGCGTCCGGCTTCGGTATGGATTGCGCTCGCCGGCACCGGGCTCGAGCTCGAGCAGCGAGTGCTTGCCTCGTGGTTCGGCATCCGCGGCGTGGGCTCGCTCTACTACGTCTTCTTCGCGGCGAGCCACGATTGGCGAGGCCCCGAAGCGGACTATGTCCTCGGCCTCGTGCTGGGCGTGGTGGCGGCGTCGATCGTGCTGCACGGCATCTCGGTGACGCCTCTCATGAACGCCTACGAGCGGCACGCGCCTGCATGGAGAGGCCGTAGGAAACGGACCACATGACGACGCGGGCGTGACCTATCGCGCCGCCGCCCGGCGGTCACGACAATGCGGCCTAATGTGATGCAAGCACCGATGCCCGCGAAGGATCGGTACCACCGTCCGGCAAGCTTCACGCCGGATGAGCAAGGATCGCCCGGTACGCCGGCGATCGAAAACAGTGGCAACATGTCCTCTCAAGACGGCCGCACCGCAGGGTGGGCCGTCTTTTCATTGAGCGGCATGCGCGCCGGTAGAATGCGCTCATGCGCCCGCTCCTCGTCGCCTTCATTGCAGTCTGGCTCGCTGCCTGCGCGTCGGGCGCGTCGGCTCCCTCCACTGCGGCGCGCAGCGTGAGGGAGGGCGAGCCCGCGGTGCTCAACCGGGACTGCAAGCTCCTCGGCACCGTCAGCGGCCGAAGCCTGTTCGGCGGCGCCGACGAGGCGCGGGTGCAGAACGCGATGAACGATGCGCGGGAAAAGGCGGCGGCGCTGGGGGCGACGCACGTCGTGTTCGTGGAAGCGGACACGAAGGGCATCCTCAGTCGCGGCAACGCCTCCGCGCGAGCTTATCGCTGCGAAGCCAAGGCCTCTTGACGCTGCGCCGGTCGCGGCGCACGATGGAAGTGAAGCACGCAACTTCGCGTCGTTTCGTGGAAGGAGTCCCGATGAAAACCATGCTTTCTGCGCTCGCAGCGTGTGCGCTGCTCGCAAGCGGCGCCGCGCTCGCATGCGATGACCTGAGTCATCATCATGCGGACGTCCAGGCGAAGCCAGCCGACAAGGACGTCGTCGTCACGGACAAGGTAGCGGCGTCGCAGCCTGCGGCGAAGCCCGCCGCCAAACAGAAGGCGCCCGCCAGGTCGGTCGCGCAAGCTTCAAGCGCGCGCACGGTCGCCAACTAGCGCCTGCCAGGTTGCGCAAAAAGCCCGCGCGTGCGCGGGCTTTTTTGTTTAGCGCGGCGCCCCTCGCGCCGGCGTTACGATGGCGCGCTTTCAACCCGTCACGCGAGCCTTGGCATGTGGGACGCGCTTGCCGCCGAGTTCTCCGATCTTGCCGACACCACCGAGCTTGCGCGCCTCGTCGTGCGCCTGGTCGCGGCGAGCCTCATCGGAGCGTTGATCGGTTTCGAGCGCGAGCGTCATGCAAGCCCTGCGGGACTTCGCACGCACATCCTCGTGTCGCTCGGCGCGGCGCTGTTCGTGATCGTCCCCGCGCACGCGGGATTCGACGATGCCGACATGAGCCGCGTCGTCCAGGGGTTGGTCGCGGGCATCGGCTTTCTCGGCGCCGGCGCGATACTGAAGCAGGACGACCGGTTCCGCGTGCGAGGTCTCACCACCGCCGCGAGCATCTGGCTGACCGCGGCGATCGGCATCGCGGCCGGACTCGGCCAGCTGATGACGGCGCTCGTCGCGGCGATGTTCGGACTGGTCGTGCTGAACGTGCGCGCGAAGGGTGACCGCGGCGCGCGCACGGAAGACGAGACGCATCGCTGAAGGCGATCAGTTGCGCCCTACGTGCCCGTTCGCCTGCCGGGCCAGGGTTCCGATCGCGGTGGCTCAGTGCTTGTGAGCCCTGGACGTTCGAGCAGCGCTTTCAGCTCGTCGTAGGCGACGGGCTTCGTGAGGTGGAAGTCGAAGCCCGCCTCGAGCGAAGTCCGCTGGTCCTCCGGTTGGCCGTAGCCCGTGAGCGCGATCAGTCGCACGCCGTCGCCGTTTGCGCGGGATCGAATGGCCCGTGCGACTTCGTATCCGTTCATTTCCGGCAAGCCGATATCCACGAGCACGACCTCGGGACCGAATGCATCGAACGCCGCGACTCCCTCGCGCCCCGACGAAGCGGTCTCCACGCGGTGATCGTCCATCTCGAGCAGCATGCGCAAGCTGTCGCGCGCGTCCTGCTGGTCTTCCACGACGAGCACGCGGCTGCGGGCCGGGCGTGTCGGCTTCGCCACTTCGCGCTGTGCCGCAGCGGGCGCCGGCGACATGGGCAAGCGGATGGTGAACATGCTGCCCTTGCCGGGGCCTTCGCTCGACGCGCGCAACGTCCCGCCGTGCGCAACGGCGAGCCTGTGACACAGCGCGAGTCCGAGTCCCAGCCCGCCCGCCGAGCGATCCAACGCTTGCTTGCCTTGGACGAAGGGCTCGAACAGCGTCGGCATGAGGTCCGCGGGAATTCCGTTTCCGTCGTCGGCCACCGCAAGCTCGACCCAGTCGCCGCTCTCCGTCGCCTGCATGGACACGTTGCGTGCGCCGTACTTGTAGGCGTTGTCGACGAGGTTCTCGACCATTTGCCGCAGGCGCGTGGGGTCCGCGCGGGTCCATGCGCGCGGTCCGTCGACCTTGACGCTGATCTCGCCGCGGATCGCAGCGGGATACGTCGCGGCCACGCTCGATGCGACGTCGGTCAGCGAAACGATCTGCGGCTCGAGGTGCATCTTGCCGTAGATGCTTCGCGCGACGTCCAGGAGGTCGTTCAGGAGCCGGCGCAAGTGCTCGATCTGGCGTCCGATGATGTTGACGGCCCCCGCGGCGATGCCGTCCTGGATGTCGGCCCGGCGCAGGATCTCGGCGCTCGCCGATATCGAGGAAAGAGGATTGCGCAGCTCGTGTCCCAAGGTCGCGAGGAATTCATCCTTCGAGCGATTCGTTTCCTCCGCGGCCATGCGCCGGGCCGTCTCCTCGAGGTAACGGCTGGCGGCTTCGGATTCGCGCCGGTTGTGCGTGCGCACGAGCGCGGCCGCTCCGATCAGCAACCCCACGGCCGTGAGGCAGACCAGCCCGTACGCGAGCATGTTGCGCCGCCACGTCGCCCACACCGTGTCGTACGACAGCCCATAAGTGGCGTAGACCGGATAGTTGCCGACGCGCCGGTAGGAATAGATGCGTTCGATGCCGTCCACGGAACCGCGCTGGGAAAAGGTTCCGATCTCGGGTTGCGCCGCGATGGCGGCCATCAGCCCGCCGCCATTGCGCGGGAGGACGCGTTCGCCGCCCGGCGGCGTTGCCGGTACCCGGACCAGCAGCATCCCATCCGCGCGAACGAGCGCGACCGAGTCGGTCGGACTTTCGGTGACGGTGTTGTAGAACGCCTCGAAGTAAGCCGGGTTGACGGAAACGGAGATGACTCCGTCGAACCGTCCATCGGCTGTCGTGCGCCTGCGCGTGAAGCTGAAATAGCGCTGCTTGTTGATGCGCCCGACGTCGGGCGCGCTTACATGAAGGCCGCCGCTCGCCCGCAAGTCCCGATAGAACGGGCGCCCGGTCATGTCGGTCGGCACCAGCGGAAAGACCAGGCTGCTGTTGCCTTCGCGTCCCGTCGGGCCGATGACGAAGACAGTGTTGATGTCCTCGGCGTTCTCCATCAGTCCCTTGAAGAACTCGTGCAGGTCGCGGGACGCATTGATGGCATTCCAGTCCCATCCCGCGATGTGGCCGTCCACGGCATGGATGATGAGATCGTGGGCCCGGAAGGTGCGCAGCGCGTGCTCGGCCAACGCCTGGACGGTGCGCTTCGCCCGGAACTCCGCTTCGTCCTCGCTTTGCCTGAAGCTGAACACGCTCATCACGGCAAGGACGATGAGCGGCACGCAGATGGCGGCCGCAAAGGGCAGCCACGCGGCGATGCGCCGGCGCGATCGAATGGGTGCTTCGGTCATGGTCGGGGCGTCGGCGACGTGACGCCGGACGGACCGTTCGTGGTGCTGCCACGTGGTCCGGTCGGGCGCCGTCGGGATGTCCTGCCGGAAATCCTAACCTTGGATGGGCCAAGCGTGCAATTGATGGCGTAGACGAGGCGGACCGAACGCCCATCGACATTGCCCTGGCACTCGACGCGCTGGCCGCAAGCGCACGCCAGGGGCGGGCCGTGTACGTCGAGGCAAGGCATGGCCCTCGCATGACGAGGATACGGAGCGATCGACGGCTCCTTGAAGATGCCCGTCGAGACGAGCACGATCGGGCGCGGCGGAGATTCCGTTCGGCTAGTATCGTCGGATGGATTACCTGCGCGAACTCTTGTTCGGACGTGACGGGGCATACCTTGGAAGCGTACTGGATGGGCTCGCGTCCCTGCTTTCAGGGCCCGGCGAAGTGCTCCTGAGGGCTTCCAGCGGCAACGTCTCCGACGAAACCTACATCGTCCGCATGCGGGACTACGCGCTGCCGGTGGGGATCGTCGTGTGGCTCCTCGCAGTGTTCGCGGCGCGCCAGTGGTGGCTGGCCAGGCACAGGCCCCGCGAAGCGCAGGCGCGGGTGGAAGGCATCGTTAGAGTGGCCCGCACGGGTTCCGATGCCGTTGAACGCGCAATGGCTCCGCCCCTGCGGGCGCTCGCCCGGGCATGGTCGTGGCCGGCGGTATGGGGCGCCGCCTGGCGCGCAGAAGTCGTTCACCTCGTCCTGTATGCAGTGCTGCCCGTTTTCGTGGCAGTTGCCCAGTCCACCTTGGCGTTCGCGATCTTTCCGTTCGTCGTGGAAGGGGCCCTGCGTAACGTCCGCAACTCGCTCGATCATTTCGACCACCCCGTGTGCTGGGTATTCGTTTCGATTTGCCGCAGCCCGGACTCCAGTTTCCGGATGGTCACGGAGGAGGAAGTGACGCAGTGCAGGGCCGGAAATTGCGTCCCGGACAGCGAAAGGCTGATCGATGCCAACCGCTGGCTGTGGAAAGGCGCCTGGGCCGTGATCACGATCGCGTGGATTCTCCGCTGGCGAAAACGGCAACGGCAGCGGGGCGTGCCGCCGCCACCGGACACGTGACGCGCGAAGCTGACCGCGCGCCGGATCGCCGGTGACTATAGCGAGCGGACCATGCGGAAGCGAAGGCCTGTCGGAACGACAGGCTAGAGAGGAGTTGGTGGAGACGAGGAGGATCGAACTCCCGACCTTCGCATTGCGAACGCGACGCTCTCCCAGCTGAGCTACGTCCCCACGAGGGGCGGAATTATAGCGCGAAGGCCGTTTGGCCGTAAACTTGGCGCGCATTGCCCGCGCGCGTCACGGGGTTGGATTCCACCCTTGCCGCACCCACCTACCATGCCCCTCCCGCACTAGCGCATACACGCCATGGACACGCTGCTCGCCCTCATCCAGCAATACGGGCTTGCGTTCGTCTTCGTCAACGTGCTCCTGCTGCAGGCAGGGCTGCCCGTTCCCGCCTACCCGACGCTGATCATCACCGGCGCCCTCGCCGCGAAGGGCGGCGCACCGTTGTGGGCGCTCGTCCTCGTGGCGATCGTCGCGGCCCTGATCGCCGACATGATCTGGTACACGGCGGGCCGACGCTTCGGCACCGGCGTCCTCAAGACGATCTGCCGCATCTCGCTGTCGCCCGATTCGTGCGTGCGGCAGACGGAATCGATCTTCGCGCGGTGGGGCGCTCGCTCGCTCGCAATCGCCAAGTTCATTCCGGGCTTTGCCTCGGTGGCCACGTCGATGGCGGGCGTCGTGCGCGTGCCCGTGTGGAAGTTCATCACGTTCGACGCCATCGGCGCAGGACTTTGGTCGGGCGTCGCGATCGGCCTCGGATTTGCGTTCAACGGCGCGATCAACGACGTGCTCGCGGTGTTCGAGACGCTCGGGCGCATCGGCCTCTGGATCATCGCCGGCGTGTTCGCGCTGTATCTCGTCGCCAAGTGGTGGCAGCGCGAGCTCTTCATCTGGCAATTGCGGATGGACCGCCTCACCGTCGACGAGCTGCACGAGCTCATGCAGTCGAGCCGCGTCGGCAAGGTGATCGACGTGCGCTCGCCGATGTCGCAGGCGATGACGGGCCGCATCCCCGGCGCGATCACGGTCGACCCCAAGAACATCCGCGTCGACCTGGTCGCCGTCGAGCCCGACCGCGAAGTGATCGTCTACTGCGCGTGTCCCAACGAGTACACCGCGGCCAAGGTCGCGAAGGTGCTGGTCCAGCACGGCTTCAAGCGCGTGCGGCCGCTGATCGGCGGCATCGATGCGTGGGTTGCGGCAGGACATCCCGTGGAGAAGGTCGAGCCTGCTGGTGCTAAAGTAGTGCCGCTCAGGGTCCAGCGCACCGGCACATGACCAAAGACGTTATCCAAAGCAGCGACGCGCCGGCCGCGATCGGCCCTTACTCGCAGGCGATCCGCGCGGGTCACACGCTCTATCTCTCGGGGCAGATCCCGCTCGATCCGTCGACGATGGCGATCGTGGAAGGCGGCATCGAGGCGCAGGCGCACCAGGTCTTCCGCAACCTCCGCGCGGTCATGACGGCCGCGGGCGGCAGCATGGACGACATGGTGAAGGTGTCGATCCTCATGGTGAATCTCGCGGACTTCGCGAAGGTCAACGACATCATGGCGACGTACTTCAACAAGCCGTATCCGGCGCGCGCGACGTACCAGGTCGCCGCGTTGCCGCGCGGCGCGATGATCGAGATCGAAGGCACGGCCGTGCTGCCGGGCGCCGGCACCGCAGCCGCGACCGGATGGCGCGAAACGTTCGACCAGACGAAGGGGCAGTAAAGCCCTCGAAGCCGGGCAGGGGCTTGGCCGACCAGCTCGTGCGGCTCGGCATCACGCGCGAAGCCGACGTCGTCCTCCACCTTCCGCTGCGCTACGAGGACCACACGCGCCTCGTGCCGCTGCCCGCCGTGCAGCCGGCGCTTGCGGTGCAGACCGAAGGCGTCGTCGTGCGCACCGAGATCCAGTACCGTCCGCGGCGCCAGCTCGTCTGCCTGATCGCCGATCCCGACGAGCGTGAGGCGCAGCTCGTGCTGCGCTTCTTCACGTTCTATCCGAGCCAGCAGAAGGCGCTCCAGCCGGGCCAGCGCGTGCGCGTGTTCGGCGACGTGCGGCCGGGCTACTTCGGCCCCGAGATCGTGCATCCCCAATGGAAGGCGGTGGCGGACGGCGCACCGTTGCCCGATCGCCTGACGCCGGTGTATCCGACGACCGCGGGGCTGTCGCAGGAGACGCTGCGCAAGCTCGTGGCGCGCACGATCGCGGCAGACCCGGCGCTCACCGAGGACACGCTGCCCGAGCAAACCGTCAAGCGTCGCGGGCTGTGGAAGTTCGGCGACGCCGTGCGCTTCCTGCACGCGCCGCCGCCAAGGCTCTCCGAGCTCGTGCAGCGATCGCTCGACGCGCGCACGCATCCGGCATGGACGCGCCTCAAGTTCGACGAGCTCCTTGCGCAACAGCTCTCGCTGAAGGCGCATCGCAAGGCGCGCGCGCAACGACGCGCATCGGTGCTCACGGGCACCGGCGCGCTCACGAAGCAGTTGATCGAGCGCGCCGGGTTCAAGCTCACGCGCGCGCAGGAGCGCGTGTGGCGCGAGATCGCGCACGACCTGCGCCGCGCGACGCCGATGCAACGCCTGCTGCAGGGCGACGTGGGCTCGGGCAAGACGATCGTCGCCGCGCTGGCCGCGCTGCAGGCGATCGAGAGCGGGAAGCAGGTGGCGTTCATGGCGCCCACCGAGATCCTCGCGGAGCAGCACTATCGCAAGCTCGCTGCATGGCTCGATGGGATGGACGTGCCCATCGCATGGCTGTCGGGGTCGGTCGGCGCGAAGGCGCGCAAGCAGGCGCTCGCTGCACTCGCGAGCGGCGAGATCGCGTTCGCGGTCGGCACGCATGCGTTGTTCCAGGAAGGTGTGGAGATTCCGCAGCTCGGACTTGCGATCGTCGACGAGCAGCATCGCTTCGGCGTGGCGCAGCGCCTCGCGTTGCGCGGCAAAGGCCTGGCCGAGGCGCACCAGCTGATGATGAGCGCGACGCCCATCCCCCGCACGCTCGCGATGACGTTCTACGCGGACCTCGACGTCTCCGCCATCGACGAGATGCCGCCCGGCCGCACGCCGGTCGCCACGCGCCTCGTGAGCCAGAAGCGGCGGGCGGAGATCGTGCAATGGGTGGCGAAACAGTGCGCGGAAGGCCGGCAGGCGTACTGGGTATGCCCGCTGATCGAGGAGTCCGAGAAGCTCGAGCTGCAGACGGCGGTCGCGCTGCACGCCGAGCTCACCGCGGCGCTGCCGTCGCTTTGCGTCGGATTGATCCACGGCCGCATGAAGCCGGACGACAAGGCCGCGACGATGGCCGCGTTCGTGCGCGGCGAGATCCACGTGCTCGTGGCCACGACCGTCATCGAAGTGGGCGTGGACGTGCCGAACGCATCGCTGATGGCGATCGAGCATGCCGAGCGCTTCGGCCTGTCGCAATTGCACCAGCTGCGCGGACGGGTCGGCCGCGGCGCGGCGGAGTCCACGTGCGTGCTCCTGTTCGAGGAGCCGGTCGGCGAGGTCGCCAAGCTCCGCCTCAAGGTCATCTTCGAGCACACGGACGGCTTCGAGATCGCCCGCCAGGACCTCCTCATCCGGGGTCCGGGCGAGCTCCTCGGGGCCCGCCAGGCCGGCGTGCCGCTGCTGCGATTCGCCGACCTCGAGCGGGACGTCGCCCTGGTCGAGCAGGCGCGCGACCTTGCGGACGATCTCCTCGCACGCGATCCCGAGTCGGCCCAGGCGCACCTCTCGCGCTGGCTGGGCGGACGAGTCGAGTTCATCAATTCCTGATCCCGATCAAAGATATACCTTCTGCCCAGGCGTGCATTCGGTACAATTCGCGCTCGAACGCGTCGCCAAGAAGTTGTGATGAGCCTCTACGCCCTCGGAATCTCCCACACCACCGCTCCGCTCGAAGTGCGCGAGAAGGTCGTGTTCACGCCCGAGGTGCTGACCGACGCGCTGCGCGACCTCACCAAGGCGCAGCACGCACGCGAAGCGGCCATACTTTCGACGTGCAATCGCACGGAGGTCTACTTCGCCGACGGCGATCCGGCGCCCGTCGCCTCGTGGCTCGCGCAATTCCACGGCCTGCCCGAGCAATCGATCGCGCCGTACGTCTACACGCTGCCGCACGAAAAGGCGGTGACGCATGCGTTCCGCGTCGCGAGCGGGCTCGACTCGATGGTCCTGGGCGAGCCGCAGATCCTCGGGCAGATGAAGCAGGCCGTGCGCTGCGCGGAATCGGCGGGCTCGCTCGGCCTCATCCTCAATCGCCTGTTCCAGCGCACGTTCGCGGTTGCGAAGGACGTGCGCACGCAGACCGACATCGGCAGCGCGTCGATCTCGATGGCCGCCGCAAGCGTGAAGCTCGCCGAGCGCATCTTCCCGTCCATCGCGAGCCAGCGCCTGCTGCTCGTCGGCGCGGGCGAGATGATCGAGCTCGCGGCGAGCCATTTCCTTGCGAAGAAGCCCAAGTCGGTCACCGTCGCGAACCGCACGCTCGATCGCGGCAGCCAGCTCGCCGATCGCCTGGGCGGGCAGGCGATCACGCTGAACGAGCTGCCGCAGCGGCTGCACGAGTTCGACATCGTGGTGACGTGCACGGCGAGCACGCTGCCGATCATCGGCAAGGGGCTGCTCGAGCGCGTGGTGAAGCAGCGCAAGCACGCGCCGGTGTTCATCGTGGACCTGGGCGTTCCGCGCGACGTCGAGCCGCAGGCGGCGGACCTCGACGACGTGTTCCTGTATTCGGTGGACGAGCTGCAGGTCATCGTGCGCGAGAACCTGCAGGTCCGGCAGGAAGCGGTCGTGCAGGCCGAGCGCATGATCGCCGACCAGACCGGGCATTTCCTCAACTGGCTCGAGGGCCGCACGATCGTGCCGACCATCGAGGCGCTTTCAGGTCACCACGACGACATCCGGTCGAGCGAGCTCGAGCGCGCGCGCCGCATGCTCGCGTCGGGCGAATCGCCCGATGCGGTGCTCGAGACGCTCGCACGCGGCCTCACGAGCAAGCTCCTGCATCCGCCGCTGTCGGCGCTCAACGCCGCCAACGAAGCCGAGCGCGCCCAGCTCATCGCCGCGCTGTCGCGCGTCTATCGCCTCGACGCCTCGAAGGACGGCGAGCCTTAGCGCTCGCTCCTTTCGTCCGTCGCGCCGGCCTCGACCGGCAATTTCGTAGTACAACGCGGCACGCCGCCGATGAAACCTTCGCTTCGCACCAAGCTCGACCAGCTCTCCTCGCGTCTCGCGGAGCTCGACGCCATCCTGGGCGCGCCCGACGTGACGAGCGACCTCGACCGCTATCGCGCCTTGACCAAGGAGCACTCGGACCTCGGGCCCGTCGTCGCGCGGTTTCACGAGTTCGTGAGCGCGGAAGGCGACCTTGCCGCCGCGGAGGAGCTCGCGTCGGACCCGTCGATGCGCGATTTCGCGGACGAGGAGCGCGCCGCGGCGCAAGCGCGCATCGCCGGCCTCGAGATCGAGCTGCAAACCGCGCTCTTGCCGAAGGACCCCAACGACGAGCGCAACATCTTCCTCGAGATCCGCGCAGGCACGGGTGGCGACGAGTCGGCGCTGTTCGCGGGCAATCTCCTGCGCATGTACGTGCGCTATTCGGAGCGCCATCGATTCAGGACGGAGATCGTCTCCGCGTCGCAGTCCGAGCTTGGCGGGTACAAGGAGGCGATCGTGCGCATCGAGGGTCAGGGCGTGTACTCGAAGCTCAAGTTCGAATCGGGCGGGCATCGCGTGCAGCGCGTGCCGGAGACGGAGGCGCAAGGGCGCATCCACACGTCGGCGTGCACGGTCGCCGTGATCCCGGAAGCCGATCCGATCGCCGACATCACGATCAATCCGGCGGACATTCGCATCGACACGTTCCGCGCCTCCGGCGCGGGCGGGCAGCACGTCAACAAGACGGACTCCGCGGTGCGCATCACGCACATCCCCACCGGGCTCGTCGTCGAGTGCCAGGACGACCGCTCCCAGCACCGCAACCGCGCGCAGGCCATGTCCGTGCTCGCCTCGCGTTTGCTCGACCGCCAGCGGCAGGAGCGGCAGAGCAAGGAAGCGGCGCACCGCAAGTCGCTCATCGGATCGGGCGATCGCAGCGAGCGCATCCGCACGTACAATTTTCCGCAGGGCCGCGTGACCGACCACCGCATCAACCTCACGCTCTACAAGATCGACGCGATCATGGACGGCGACCTCGACGAGATCGTCACGGCGCTGTCGCAGGAGTTCGAGGCGGAGCAGCTCGCGGCGCTTGCGGGGGAACCCAATTGAAAAAGCCGCAGCCGTGGCTCGAGACATTGCGCCTCGCCATGCGCGAGTTCGTGCCCTCGGACTTCGACGACGTCCATCGCCTCGACAGCGACGCTCGCGTGATGAAGTACATCACCGGCAAGCCCGCGACGCTCGAGCAGACGCACGCAACCATGCGCCGCGTCACGCGCTACTACCGCCTGTATCCGGATCTCGGCGCCTGGTACACGGTGCGCCGCGACACGGGCAAGTTCATCGGCTGGTTCTCGCTCAAGTACGCGGGCAAGAGTCCCGACGTCGAGATCGGCTACCGCCTGCTTCCGGACGCGTGGGGCCAGGGCTTCGCCACCGAAGGTGCGACCGCGATGTACCAGTACGGCTTCGACGACCTCGGCCTCGATCGCATCATCGGCGTGACCGACCCGGGCAACAAGGCGTCGCAGCGCGTGCTCATGAAGGCGGGGCTCGCCGACGCCGGCTGGGGCCGCTATTACGACCCGCGTCTGCGCCTGTTCGCCGCGGACAATCCCTACCGCGCGCAGTGACCCCGCTGACGACGCCGCGGCTCGTGCTGCGTCACTTCGATCGCGGCGACGTCGACGACCTGTACGCCATGGACCGCGACGATCGCGTCATGCGCTTCCTCGGCGCGGGCATGAAGGGCCGTACGCGAGAGGAGTGCGAGGTCGCGATCGCGCGCATGGTCGAGCGCGCGCGCGAACGTCCGGGGTACGGCCTGCTGCACGCGAGCCTGCGCGACGGCGGCGGCTTCGTCGGCGGATGCGGCCTGTTCCCGGTGCCGGAAGGCGACGACATCGAGATCGCCTATCGGCTGCCTCTTGCGTGCTGGGGCCAGGGCTTCGCGACCGAGATGGCCAGCGCCGTGCTCGAGCACGCATTCGTCGATCTCGCGCTTGCGCGCATTGTCGGGCTGGCCTGGCCCGAGAACGTGCCGTCGCAGCGCGTGCTGGAGAAAATCGGAATGCGCCGGCAAGCCGATGCCGAGCACTACGGCCGCACGATGCGCGTTTACGTTGCAACGCAGCCGTGAAGGTGCGTGAAGCGCTCGCGCAATGCGGGCTCATTGCAGTCGACGCGCAGGTGCTGCTCGCGCACGTCGTACAGCGAGAGCGCGCCTGGCTCGTCGCGCACCGGGAGGACGAGCTTGCGACGCCCCAAGCCGATGCGTTTCTTGCGCTCGCAAAGCGGCGGCGCGAAGGCGAGCCGGTCGCCTACCTCACCGGCACCAAGGAATTCTGGGGACTGCCGTTGCGTGTCTCGAGCGCGGTGCTCGTGCCGCGCCCCGAGACGGAGACGCTCGTGGAGCTCGCGCTGCCATGGATTGCGCGCGATGCCGGCACGCGCGTTCTCGATCTAGCGACGGGATCGGGCGCCATCGCGCTCGCGATCGCGCAAGAACGGCCACGCGCGCACGTGACGGCCACCGACGTTTCCAGCGCCGCCCTCGCGGTGGCGCGCGACAATGCCGCGCGACTCGCGCTCGCGAACGTCGAGTGCGTGGAATCCGATTGGTGGCGCGCGCTCGCAGGACGGCGGTTCGACGTCATCGTGAGCAACCCCCCTTACGTGGCCGCGGGCGATCCTCACCTCGGGCAAGGCGACTTGCGCTTCGAGCCCCCGGTCGCGTTGGTCGCGCAAGGCGACGGACTATCGGCGCTTCGCGCCATCGTGGCCGGTGCGAGGGAGTTCCTCGCGCCGGACGGAAGGCTCGCGGTCGAGCATGGCTACGACCAATCGGACGCCGTGCAGGCGTTGTTTCGCGACGCCGGATTCAGCGAGATCCTCGTGCGCCGCGATCTTGCCGGCATTGCCCGCGTCGTCGGCGGGCGCTTGGATTGACGGTTACTTGCAGATCACGCCCGGCGACGTCACCGACAGCGAGCAGCTTGCGACCTCCGCCGGCGCTTTCCGCGCGAGCCCGATGCGCGTGTCCGCGTAGTTGCAGACGATGTAGATGTCGCGCGTGCGCGGCTTCTTGAACGTCCACTGGACGATGCGGGCGTTGGGATTGTCCGGCACGAGGTCCGCCATTTCCGATGGCGGTCCGTCGAACACGCTGATGGCGATCGGCGGCGTCGACTCGGTCGTCGAGGCGCCTGGCTTCGCCTCGTAGACCGACGACGCAGTGCGCGCGATGCCGCTCCAGCCCGCGGGCAGCTCGCCGGCGGGCATCTGCGACGTCGACAGTTGCGCCGGGCATTCCATGATCCAGTCGGCGGCGTGCGCGACGCTCGCCACCATCAGCAGTGCAGCCAACAACGCCTTCATCGCATTTCCTTCGGAACGGCGACGCCAAGCTTCGCGCCCCACGGCGCGAGCGACGCCATGATGCCCTCGAACAGCTCGACGCCTTTCTCCTTCTGCTCGCGATACCTTCGCAACCCGCGCTCGCCGGGCAGGCGCACCGCTTCACCGCCGGGACGCGGCGTGGCGCCTCGGCACGCGGCGGCGACGAAGTCGATCTGGCGCTCGAAATCTTCCACGCCACCGAACGCCGCCGGATCGAGCACTTGCACGAACACCGTGGCACCCCAGCCTTCCGACGCATCGGCCCGTCCGTGGCCGGCCAGCGCGCCGGTGGCCGCTTCGACGAGCAGGGCGAGCGCATAGCCCTTGTGGCCCGCCTCGATGCCGCCGAGCGGCAGCAGCGTGCCCCTGGGCTCCGTGAAGAGGACCGCGGGATCGCGCGTCGGGTTCCCTTGCGCATCCTGGATCCACGGGTGCGGAAGCTTTTCGCCCTTCGCGTGCAGGCGACCGGTCAGGCCGTTGGTCGTGTAGCTCGCCGAGATGTCGAGGATGATCGGGTCGCCCGACGTCGGTATGCCGGCAGCGAGCGGATTCGGCGTGAACACGGACGACACCCCGCCGAACGGCGCGACGCTCTTCATCGCGGGATCGGAGCACGCGACGATCGCCATCAGGTTACGGTCCGTCACGCGCTTCATGTAGGCCGCGAGGCACGCGATGTGATGCGAGCGGCGAACCACGACCGTGCCGCATCCGTAGGTCTCCGCCATCGTCGAGGCCGCGTCCAGTGCGCGCATCGTGACCCACGGGCCGGGGAGCCGGCCCGCGTCCCACGCCTGCGCGGCGGGCCGTGAATTGATCACGCGCGGCTCGCCCGACTTCGCCATCGTGCCCTTCTCGACCTCGCCAAGGTAGGGCGCGAGCAGCGCGAGCCCATGCGTGTTGTGCCCGAGGAGGTCGCCGTCCACGAGGACGGTCGCCACGTCGCGCGCGATGTCGTCGCGCACGCCGGCGCGCGCGAGCAGGCTTGCCGCATATGCAACGAGATCGTCGGCGGAATGGCGGGGCGTGATCATCGAAGTTGACGGCGTCGCATGAATTACTGGATTCTAGCCCACCGCTCCACAACGATAACGCTACGTGCTGCCCTCCTCGCTGCAGATCAGCATCGTCACTCACCGGCCCGACCTCAAGCTCCTCGAGCGATGCCTGCGCAAGCTTGCGCTCGCCATCGCTGCGGGACAGGAAGCCGGCGTGATGCGCACGGTGCATCTCGCGCTCATCGACAACAGCGAGGACAGGTCGGTGGGCGACGGCGTGACCCGGCTCGGCAAGTCGCGCTTCCAGGACACGGGCGTTCACGTGACCTACCTGCACGGACACGCCAACATCGGCTACGGCGCTGCGCACAACCTCGTGCTGCACGGCACCGGGTCGGACTATCACCTCGTCCTGAACCCGGACGTGGAGCTCGCGCCCGACGCGCTCGCCAACGGCGTGCGCTGGCTCGACGCGCATCCGGACGTGGGCGCGCTCGCGCCGTTTGCGCGCGACGCCTCCGGGCGCCCCATCTACCTGTGCAAGCGCTACCCGGCGATCTTCGACCTGTTCCTGCGCGGCTTCGCGCCGGCGTTCATGCGCGCTCTCTTCAAGCGTCGCCTTCATCGCTACGAGATGCGCGACATCCTCGGCAAGGACCCGCCGCCGGACGTGATCGGCATCCCGGCGCTGTCCGGCGCCTTCATGCTCGTCAAGCGCGACGCCATCGACCGCACGGGCGGCTTCGATCCCGAAGTTCTTCCTCTACTTCGAGGACTTCGACTGGAGCGTGCGGCTCAACCTCATCACCAAGACCGCGTACGTGCCGTCGGTGCAGATCGGCCATCACGGCGGCCATGCATCGCGCAAGGGGTTGCGTCACATCGGCTGGTTCGTGCGCAGCGGATGGCGGTTCTACCGCCTTCACGGATGGAAGTGGTTCTGAGGTGCTAGTCGTCACCGGCGCCGACGGCTTCATCGGCCGCGCGGTCGTGCCGCTGCTCCTGCGCGCGGGCCACGACGTGCGCGGTCTCGTGCGCGCGATGTCGGGCGACACGGTCGCACGTCGCGAGTACATGGCGGTCGGCGACCTCGCGCAATGGCCGGACGCCGCCATGCGCGGCGCGATGCGCGATGCGCGCGCCGTCGTTCATCTCGCCGGTCTCGCGCACCGCGCCGCCGCGTCGCCCGCAGCGCTGCGGGCGGTCAACGTGGACGTCACTGCGCGTCTCGCGCGCGCCGCGGCCGCGCAGGGTGTTGCCCATTTCGTCTTCGCGAGCTCGGTCAAGGTGAACGGCGAGACGTCGGTGCCAGGCCACCCGTTTCGCGAAAGCGATGCGCCGAATCCGCTCGACGCCTACGGCGCGAGCAAGTGGGCCGCGGAGCGCGCGCTGGGCGAGGTCGCGGAATCGACCGGCATGCGCGCCACGATCCTGCGGCTGCCGCTCACGTACGGGCCGGGGGCGAAAGCGAACATCGCGGCACTCGCGCGAGCGCTGCGCCGCGGCATCCCGTTGCCGCTCGCAGCGATCGACAATCGCCGGAGCGTGCTCGGCGTCGGCAATCTCGCCTCCGCGCTTCTCGCGCTCGTCGCAAGCGAGGGCGACGCGCAGCGCGCCACGACGTACTTCGTCGCCGATGCGAACGCCGTGTCCACGCCCGCGCTGGTCGAGGCGATGGCGCGCGCGATGCGCGTTCGCGCGCGGCTCTTTGCGTTGCCCACGTCCGCGCTTCGCATCGCCGGCGCGTGGTCGGGCCGCAGCGAGATCGTCGAGCGCCTGCTCGACACGCTGGAGGTGGACACCGCCGAGTTCCGCGCCCGGTTCGCGTGGTCGCCGCCGTATTCGCTGGACGAAGGCATGGCGCAGGCGTTCGGACCCGCCGCGCCGCTATAATTCGCACCATCATGCCTTCACGATATGGCGGCCGACGCGCCGACGAGCTGCGCCCCCTTCGCTTCACGCGCGGCTTCACGAAGCACGCGGAAGGCTCGGTGCTGGTCGAGATGGGCGAAACCCGGGTGCTGTGCACGGTGAGCGTGGAAGAGGGCGTGCCCGCGTTCATGAAGGGACGCGGCGAGGGCTGGCTCACCGCCGAGTACGGGATGCTGCCGCGCGCGACGAACACCCGCAGCAGGCGCGAAGCGAGCGAGGGCAAGCAGTCGGGCCGCACCCAGGAGATCCAGCGCCTCATCGGGCGCAGCCTCCGCGCGGTGACCGATCTCGCGGCGCTCGGCGAGCGCACGCTCAAGATCGATTGCGACGTCCTGCAGGCCGACGGCGGCACGCGCTGCGCGTCGATCACGGGTGCGTGCGTCGCGGTCGCCGATGCCATCGCCTGGTGCCGCGCGCGCGGTCTCGTTGCGGCCGATCCGATGCGCGACTTCGTGGGGGCAGTGTCCGTCGGCATCGTCGGCGGCGTGCCCGTGCTCGATCTCGATTACGCCGAGGACTCGGGCTGCGACACCGACATGAACGTCGTGATGACCGGCCGCGGCGGATTCGTCGAGCTGCAGGGCACCGCGGAAGGCGCGCCGTTCACGCGCGAGGAGATGGACGCTCTGGTCGGGCTCGCGAGCGCGGGCATCCACGACATCGTCGCGGCGCAGAAGGCCGCCCTGGGCTGATGGAGCGGCTGGTGCTCGCGTCGAGCAACGAAGGGAAGCTGCGCGAGATGCGGCGGCTCCTGTCGCCGCTCGGCATCGAGGTCGTGGCGCAAGCCGAGCTCGGCATTCCCGACGCCGAGGAGCCGCACGCGACGTTCGTCGAGAATGCGCTCGTCAAGGCGCGGCACGCGTGCACGCTCTGCGCATTGCCGGCGCTCGCCGACGATTCCGGCGTCTGCGTCGACGCACTCGGCGGCGCACCGGGCGTGCATTCCGCGCGTTATGCGGGTGAGCCGCGCTCGGACGCACGCAACAACGAGAAGCTGGTCGCCGCGCTGAAGGGCGTGGAGGACCGGCGCGCGCACTATGCGTGCGTGCTCGTGCTCGTTCGCCATGCCGACGATCCGGAGCCGATCATCGCGGAGGGCCGCTGGCACGGCCGCATCGTCGAGGTGCCGCGCGGCACCGGCGGCTTCGGATACGACCCGCACTTCGAGGATATCGAGACGGGCATGACGGGGGCGGAACTGCCGCTCGCGCGCAAGAACGAGCTCTCGCATCGCGGCAAGGCGATGCGCGCACTGATCGAGCGACTGCGATGATCGCAACGTCGCCGATCCCGGAAAGCCGAAGTTCACCGTCTTGCCGCCACTTTCGCTGTACGTGCACATTCCGTGGTGCGTGCGCAAGTGCCCGTACTGCGACTTCAACTCGCACGAGGCGCGCGGCGAGGTCCCCGAGACGCAATACGTCGACGCGCTGCTGAAGGATCTCGAGAGCACGCTGCCGCTCGTGTGGGGCCGCAAGGTCGTCAGCGTGTTCATCGGCGGCGGAACGCCGAGCGTCTTCTCCGCCGACTCGATCGACCGCCTGCTCGGCGGCATCCGCGCACGGCTGCCGCATCATGCCGGGCGCGGAGATCACGCTCGAAGCGAACCCGGGCACGTTCGAGCGGCAGAAATTCGCGGGATTCTTCGCGGCCGGCGTCAACCGCCTGTCGCTCGGCGTGCAGAGCTTCGATCCCGCGCAGCTTCGCGCGCTCGGCCGCGTGCACGACGACGACGAAGCGCGCCGCGCCGCGGAGGCGGCGCTCATGATCTTCGGCAACGTCAACTTCGACCTCATGTACGGGCTGCCGCAACCAGACGGTCGAAGGTGCGCAAGCCGACCTCGCGGAGGCGCTCGCGTTCGCGCCGCCGCATCTTTCGTTCTACCACCTGACACTCGAGCCCAACACGCTCTTCCACAAGTCGCCGCCGCCGCTGCCGGACGAGGACACGGCGGCCGACATCGAAGGCGCCGTGCACGCGACGCTCGCCCGCGCCGGGTACGCGCACTACGAGACGTCCGCGTACGCGAAGCCCGGGCGCGCATGCGTGCACAACACGAACTACTGGCAGTTCGGCGACTACCTGGGCATCGGCGCCGGGGCGCACGCCAAGCTCTCGTTTCGCCGACCGCATCGTGCGCCAGCTTCGCTGGAAGCAGCCGAAGCAGTACCTGGCCAGGATCGCCGAGGGCATGCCGCTGCAGGACGAGACGGTGGTCACGCGCGACGACGTCGGATTCGAGTTCATGCTGAACGCGCATGCGCCTCACCGACGGCGTGCCCGCATCGCTCTTCGCGGAGCGCACGGGCTATCCGCTCGCGATCGTGAGCCGCGCGCTCGACGCCGCGACGCAGAAGGGATTGCTGACCGCGGATCCGCAGCGGCTGCAGGCCGACCGAGCTCGGTCGCCGTTTCCAGAACGATCTCCTCGAGCTGTTCCTCGCGTCGAAGCCCGCGAAGGCGGTGCCCCTCGTTGCGATGGAAGCGACCGGGATCGAGCGATGACGACGTCGATCAGCGAGGCCCGCGCGCAGATCGCGGCAGGGACGCTCACCGCGCTCGAGCTCGCCGAATCGCAACTCAAGCGCATTGCCGCCACCGACGGCGCCATCGGCGCGTGGGAATCGTTCGACGCTTCCGTACGTCAAGGGCCAGGCGCAGCGCGGCCGACAAGAACGGCTGCGCGGGCACGCTCGGCGGCATCGGCGTCGGCGTCAAGGACATCATCGCCACCGACGACCATCCGACGTCCGCCGGGACGCCGATCTACGCCGACCATCGTCCTTCCGAGGATGCGACGTGCGTGACGCGGCTGCGCGCGTCCGGCGCGTACGTGTTCGGCAAGACGGTGACCACCGCGTTCGCGTACATGGATCCCTCGCGCACGCGCAATCCGTGGAACAGCGCGCACTCGCCGGGCGGGTCGTCGTCGGGATCGGCCGCGGCGGTCGCGGCGGGACACGTGCTTGCGACGATCGGCACGCAGACCAACGGCTCGATCATCCGGCCCGCCGCCTATTGCGGCGTCGTCGGCTACAAGCCCACGGTGGGACACGATTCCCGTCGCGGGCGTGCATCCTTTCGCGCCGACGTTCGACACGGTCGGCACGTTCGCGCGCACGGTGGCCGACGCCGCGCGCGTCGCGAGTGCGCTCTGCGACCGCGGCCGCATCGCGCCCGACGTCGCGATGCCGTCGCACCGCCCGCGCTTCGCGTGGCTGTCGAAGTTCCCGTGGGTCGAGCCGGACTACGAGACGCTGCGCTCACTTGCGCACGCGCTCGACGCCTTGCGCGACGCCGCGGAGATCGTGCCGATCGCGATCCCGTCGGCGTGGAAGGAGGCGAAGGCCACGCATCGCACGCTCATGCTGAAAGAAGGCTCCGAGGTGCTGGGCGCGTTGCAGGACCGCGAGCGCCATCGCCTCACGCCGGCGATCAATGCGGCGATCGACGACGGCCACGCCATCTCGAGCGAGGCGCACCGCGACGCCGTCGTCGCGCGCGAGCGCGGCATCGCATTCTTCACGGGGTGGCTCGACGAGTACGACGCGGTGCTTGCGCCCTCGGCGCCGAGCACGGCCCCTCGCGGCCTCGACACGACCGGCGACCCGTCGTGCTGCTCGCTGTGGTCGCTGCTCGGCTTCCCCGCGATCAACATCCCGGCCGGCATCGTCGATGGATTGCCGGTCGGCTTGCAGCTCGCGGCGCCGCAGGGACGCGACGATTCCTTGCTGTCCGCCGCGGCGTGGTGCGAGGAGCGCATCGCATTTCGCGGATTGCAGGCGCAATGAAACGCCGCAAGCAGGCCCCGCCCGCCGTACCCAAGGTGCGCAACCCCGTCGCCCGCTCGCCGCTCCTGAAGCAAGGGCGGCGCGCACGGCAAGACGACGCGGGCCCGGCGTCGACTCGAAAAGATGGAACTGGCCAAGGCCGACCCGCGTGGCGAAGCCTGATCCGACGCTCTGCCGCGACGACCTCGAGTCGGGGCGCATGCGCTCGCTCTACGTGGAAGCGTTCGGCGGCGCCGGCCACGCGCTCGACGACTTCCAGCTCTCCGATTCGCTCACCGCGACGCTCGCGGCCAAGCCGAAGGGTGCGGGGTGGTGGGTGTTCGCGTACGGCTCGCTCTTGTGGAACCCGCTTTTTCCGTTCGTCGAGGCGCGGCCGGCGATCCTTCGCGGCTTGCACCGGCGCTTCTGCCTGTATTCGATGGCCTCGCGCGGGACCCGGGACGCGCCCGGTCTCGTGCTGGGCCTCGACCGCGGCGGCGCATGCACGGGCGTGATCTACCGGCTGCCGGCGTCCCGCCGCGATCGACGAGCTGCACCTGCTGTGGCGGCGCGAGATGGTGACGGGCTCGTATCGGCCGAAGTGGGTGAAGGTGCAGTCGCACGAGCGGCAGTCGGTGGCGCTCGCCTTCACCGTGCGGCACGACCACCCGCAGTACGCGGGACGGCTCGCGATCGACAACGAGGCCGCGATCATCGCCAACGCCGCGGGCGCGTTCGGCTCGTCGCTCGATTATCTCGAGCGCACGCGCGTGGCGCTGGTGTCCCACGGCATCGTCGATCCGTACCTCGAGAGGATCGCCAGCAAGGTGTCCGCACTACGCAAGCAAGTAGTAGAAGCGCACCCGCTGCGCGGGTGCGCCTCCATCAGAAGTTTTAAATGGCCACGTTGCGGCCGCCGTCGACGTCGAGCGTGACGCCGGTGACGTAGTGCGCCTCGGCGAGCAGGAAGTACACCGCGACCGCGATGTCGTCGGGCGTGCCTTCGCGCCGCAACGGGGTGTGCGAGATGATGCGCTGCCGCGACAATTCGTCGAACGAATCGTCGTCCGGCCAGAGCACCGGCCCGGGCGCCACCGCGTTTACGCGCACCTCCGGCGCCATCTCGCGTGCAAGCGTGCGCGTGAGGCCGACGAGGCCCGCCTTGGCGATCGAATACACGATGTAGTTCTTGAGCGGCCGCTCCGCATGGATGTCGGCCAGGTTCACGATCGCCCCCTGCGCCTTGCGAAGCGCGGGCGCGGCCGATTGGGCAAGGAAGAGCGGCGCCATCAGGTTGGTGCCGATCAGGTCCTGCCAATGCTCCTCGGTGATGTCGCCGAGCGGCGTCGGAAAGAAGGAGGACGCGTTGTTGACGAGGCCGTCGAGCCGCCCGAACGTCTGCACGGTCTGCTCGACGAGCGACGAGATCTTGTCGATGTCGAGGAGATCGGCCTGGATCAGCGCGACGGAGTTCTTGCGCGCGTGGTTGAGCTCGGCCTGCAGCAGGCGTGCTTCGCCGGCCGAGGCGCGGTAGTGCAGCATGAGATTGGCGCCGGCGCCATGAAGCCGTCGGCAGATGGCAGCTCCGACGCGCTTCGCGCCGCCGGTGATCAGGACCACTTTCCCCTGCACGCCTTCGTTCCCGTCCCGTGCGCGTAGACTTTCGTGCCCAGCCAAAGAATCTAGCACACGAGCGCTTCGAGGTGCGAGAGCCCCTTTCCCCCGGTTTGCCCGCCCCGGATGCCGACGCGGCGGCGCACAGCGCGCGCGTGGTCGCCTCGGTGCGCGACGCCATCGCCGCCGCCGGAGGGTGGATTCCGTTCGCCGACTACATGCAGCACGTGCTCTACGCGCCCGGGCTCGGCTATTACACCGCCGGGGCGCGCAAGCTCGGACCGTCCGGCGACTTCGTGACCGCCCCGGAGATGACGCCGCTGTTCGGCCAGGCGCTCGCCGCGCCGGTGGCGGCGATTCACCAGGCGACGGGTACGACCGCCGTGCTCGAGCTCGGCGCGGGCTCCGGTGCGCTCGCGCTCGAGCTGCTCGATGCGCTGCCGGGCATCCGGTATTGCATCCTCGAGGTGAGCCCGGACCTGCGCGAACGCCAGATGCAAGCGCTGTCAGCGCACGCGGCACGCGTGACGTGGCTTGCGCGATTGCCGGATGCGATCGACGGCGTCGTGGTCATGAACGAAGTGCTCGACGCCGTGCCGCCGCGCCTGTTGGCCAGGCGCGACGGCGCATGGTACGAGCGTGGCGTCGCGTGGGACGGCGCGCAGGGGCAGCTCGCGTGGGAGGACAAGCCGCTCGCGGCGGGTGCGTTGCGATCGCTCGCGCAGTCGCGCTTCCCCGCGGAGGGCGACTACGTCAGCGAGGTGAATCCGGCGGCCGAGGCGCTGGTGCGCGCCATCGCAATGCGCGTGACGAGCGGCGCTATCATCGCCATCGACTACGGCTTTCCCCGTGCGGAGTACTACCATCCGCAGCGCGCGGAAGGCACGTTGATGGGGCACTATCGCCATCGCTCGCACGCCGACCCGTTCCTCTTGCCGGGGTTGAGCGACCTGACGGCGCACGTCGACTTCACCGCGGTTGCCGAGGCAGGCGTGGCGGGCGGCCTGCGCGTGGCAGGGTACACGTCGCTCGCCGCGTTTCTCGTGGGCGCGGGCCTGCTCGATCGGCTTGCCGCCGTGGGCGACCCCGTGTCGCCGCGCTACATCCGCGAAGCGGCCGCGGTGCAGCGTCTCCTGTCGCCGGCTGAAATGGGTGAGCTGTTCAAAGTGATCGTCCTCGCCCAAAAAAGTGGTGGTATCGTGTGGCCGTACCTGCAAGCCGCGGATCGCTCGCACCGGTTGTGACAATGAAGTGCGGGCATTGCGCGGCTTTCGCATCAATGCACATCCGGTCAAGACCGTCCCCCTTCAACCGCCGCGAAACACTCGAACGGGACCGTCCCTAAAACAGCGAGGAGCATGCCCATGGGCATCGTCAACGATCACGATCCGGTCGAGACACGCGAATGGCTCGATTCACTGCGTGCCGTCGTGCAGTACGCAGGCGCGGACCGCGCGCGCTTCCTGCTCACGCAGCTGCGCGACGAAGCCCGGCGCGCCGGTGCGATTCCCGCGTTCGTGGCGACCACGCCTTACCGCAACACCATCCCTCCCGGGCTCGAGGAGAAGTCGCCCGGCAATCGCGAGCTCGAGCACAAGATCCGTGCGGCGATCCGCTGGAACGCAGTCGCGATCATCCTGCGCGCGAACAAGGAGTCCTCCGAGCTCGGCGGTCACATCGCGAGCTTCCAGTCCTCGGCGTTGCTCTACGACATCGGCTTCGGGCACTTCTGGCACGCGCCCACTGCCGATCACGGCGGCGATCTCATCTACGTGCAGGGCCACGTCTCGCCCGGCATCTATGCGCGCGCGTTCGTGGAAGGCCGGTTGACCGAGCAGCAGCTCCTGAACTTCCGCCAGGAGAGCGACGGCAACGGCATTCCGTCGTATCCGCATCCGTGGCTGATGCCGGACTTCTGGCAGTTCCCCACGGTGTCGATGGGCCTCGGTCCGCTGATGGCGATCTACCAGGCGCGCTTCCTCAAGTACCTCGAGGGACGCGGTCTTGCCAAGACAGCCAACCGCAAGGTGTGGGCGTTCCTGGGCGACGGCGAGTGCGACGAGCCGGAGTCGCTCGGCGCCATTTCAATGGGCGGCCGCGAGCGCCTCGACAATCTCATATTCGTCATCAACTGCAACCTGCAGCGTCTCGACGGTCCCGTGCGCGGCAACGGCAAGATCATCCAGGAGCTCGAGGGCGTGTTCCGCGGCGCCGGCTGGAACGTCATCAAGGTGGTGTGGGGCTCCGGCTGGGACAAGCTCTTCGAGAAGGACAAGGACGGCATCCTGCTCGCGCGCATGGAAGAGTGCGTCGACGGGCAGTACCAGGATTTCAAGAGCAAGAACGGCGCATACGTGCGCGAGCACTTCTTCAACACGCCCGAGCTGAAGGCGCTGGTCGCCGACCTGTCGGACGAGGAAGTGTGGAAGCTGAGCCGCGGCGGCCACGATCCGTTCAAGGTGTACGCGGCGTACGCGGCGGCGGTGAAGCACAAGGACCAGCCGACGGTGATCCTCGCCAAGACGGTGAAGGGCTTCGGCATGGGCGAGTCCGGCGAAGGCCAGATGATCGCGCACCAGGCGAAGAAGATGACGGTCGAGGCGCTGAAGCAGTTCCGCGACCGCTTCGACATCCCGATGCCGGACGACAAGGTCGAGGCGATGCCGTTTCTCTCGCTCGCCAAGGACAGCCCGGAATCGAAGTACCTGCACGAGCGCCGCAACGCTCTCGGCGGCTACCTGCCGCAACGCCGGCGCAAGTCCGCGTCGCTGCCCGCACCGCCGCTCGCCACGTTCGACCGCCTGCTGCAGAGCTCGGGAGACCGCGAGATCTCGACCACGATGGCGTTCGTGCAGATGCTCGGCACGCTGGTGCGCGACAAGACGATCGGCAAGCACATCGTTCCGATCGTTCCCGACGAATCGCGCACCTTCGGCATGGAAGGCATGTTCCGCCAGCTCGGCATCTACTCGGCGGTGGGCCAGCTGTACAAGCCGCAGGACGCCGACCAGCTCATGTATTACCGCGAGGACAAGTCGGGGCAGGTGCTGCAGGAGGGCATCAACGAGGCCGGTGCCATGTGCTCGTGGATCGCCGCCGCCACGTCGTACAGCACGAACGACGTGCCGATGATCCCGTTCTACATCTATTACTCGATGTTCGGATTCCAGCGGGTCGGCGACCTGGCCTGGCTCGCGGGCGACATGCGCGCGCGAGGATTCCTGCTGGGCGGCACGGCGGGGCGGACGACGCTCAACGGCGAGGGCCTGCAGCACGAGGACGGCCACAGCCACGTGCTCGCCTCGACGATCCCGAATTGCGTCTCGTACGACCCGACGTTCGCGTACGAGGTCGTGGTGATCATCCGCGAGGGCATCCGGCGCATGTACGAGGCGCAGGAGGACGTGTACTACTACGTCACGGTGATGAACGAGAATTACGCGCACCCGGCAATGCCCGCGGGCGCGGAAGCGGGCATCATCAAGGGCCTTTACCTCCTCAAGGAGGGCGGCAAGGCGGACAAGAAGAACGCGAACCCGCGCGTGCAGCTCATGGGATCGGGCACGATCCTGCGCGAGGTGATGGCCGCCGCCGATCTCCTGCGCGACGACTGGAAGGTCGACTCCGACCTGTGGAGCGCGACGAGCTTCAACGAGCTGCGGCGCGACGGCATGAGCGTGGAACGCCACAACCTCCTGCATCCGACGCAGAAGCCCCGCAAGAGCTACGTCGAGACGGCGCTCGAAGGCCATCCGGGTCCGGTCATCGCGGCGACCGACTACATGCGCAACTACGCCGACCAGATCCGGCAGCACGTGGGCAGGCGCTACGTCACGCTCGGCACCGATGGTTTCGGCCGCAGCGACTATCGCGTCAAGCTTCGCAGGTTCTTCGAGGTGAACCGGTACTACGTCACGGTCGCCGCATTGAAGGCGCTCGCCGACGACGGCGTCATCAAGCCGGACGTCGTCGAGCAGGCCATCAAGAAATACGGGCTCGACACCGAGCGACGGGATCCCTGGACTATATGAAAGTGCCCCACGCTCGTCTGAAGGCGTCGCTCGCTGCCCCGGGGGCGCTGAGCGGCTTGGGGCGGCCCTGCGCCGCTCATTCTGTGGATACCATACAACGAGAACAACGATGAGCGCGATCGAAGTGAAGGTTCCCGACATCGGCGATTTCAAGGACATCCCGGTGATCGACATCATGGTCAAGCCGGGCGACAGCGTGAAGGCGGAAGACTCGCTCGTCACGCTCGAGTCCGACAAGGCGACGATGGACGTGCCCGCGCCGTTTGCCGGCAAGGTGAAAGAGCTCAAGGTCAAGATGGGCGACAAGGTGAGCGAGGGCAGCTTGATCCTCACGCTCGACTCCGATGCGCCCGCGGTTGCCAAAGCGGTGGAGCACCAGAAGACCGCCGTGTCGTCGCCGCCCGCGCCGACCACCGCGCCCGCGGGTGTCGCGGAAGTGCGCGTGCCGGACATCGGCGACTTCAAGGACGTGCCCGTCATCGAGGTGCTCGTGAAAGCGGGCGATACGGTGAAGGCCGAAGACCCGCTCGTCACGCTCGAATCCGACAAGGCGACGATGGACGTGCCCGCGCCGCTCGGCGGCGTCGTGCGCGACATCGCCGTCAAAGTGGGCGACAAGCTGAGCGAAGGCGCGCTCGTGCTCACGCTCGTGACCGACGCCGCACAGGCCGCCGCAGCGCCGGCGCCTTCTTCTTCACCTGCCGCGCAGCCGGCGCCGAGCCCGCAGTCCGCACCGGCCAAGGCCGCGGCGCCCGTGAGCGAGTCGAGCTTTGCGATCGCCTATGCGAGCCCGGGCGTGCGCAAGCTCGCGCGGGACCTCGGCGTGGACCTCGGATCGGTGACGGGATCCGGCAACAAGGGCCGCATCCTGAAGGAGGACGTCGAGGCAGCCGCGAAGGGCGGGGCTGCGCCGGCGAAGGTGGCGGCACCCTCGGGTGCGGGCATCGGCGGCATCGAGCTCCTGCCGTGGCCGAAGGTGGACTTCGCGAAGTTCGGGCCGATCGAGATGAAGCCGCTGGCGCGGATCAAGAAGATCTCGGCGGCGAACCTGCATCGCAACTGGGTCATGATCCCGCACGTCACCAATCACGACGACGCGGACATCACCGAGCTCGAGGCGTTTCGCGTGCAGCTCAACAAGGAGATCGAAAAAGGCGGCGTCAAGGTCTCGATGCTCGCGTTCATGATCAAGGCGGCGGTCGCGGCGCTCAGGAAGTTCCCGGACTTCAACGCCTCGCTCGAGGGCGACAATCTCGTGCTCAAGAATTACTGGCACATCGGATTCGCGGCCGACACGCCGAACGGGCTCGTCGTTCCGGTGATCCGCGACGCAGACAAGAAAGGCGTCGTCGACATCGCGAAGGAGATGGGCGACCTCGCGAAGCTCGCGCGCGACGGCAAGCTGAAGCCCGACCAGATGCAGGGCGGCACGTTCACGATCAGCAGTCTCGGCGGCATCGGCGGCACTTACTTCACGCCGATCATCAACGCGCCCGAGGTCGCGATCATGGGCGTGTGCCGCTCGTTCTGGAAGCAGGTGTCGAGCGACGGCAAGACGTCGTCGTGGCGCTACATCCTGCCGCTGTCGCTGTCGTGGGACCACCGCGTGATCGACGGCGCGTCGGCCGCGCGGTTCAACGCGTACTTCGGCGCGCTGCTCGCGGACATGCGCCGGATGATCGTCTAACGAGGGACAACCAAACAATGCCAACGGTCGAGGTCAAGGTCCCGGATATCGGCGACTTCAAGGATGTGCCCGTCATCGAGGTGCTGGTGAAGCCGGGCGACAAGGTCGCCAAGGAAGCGTCGCTCGTCACGCTCGAGTCCGACAAGGCGACGATGGACGTGCCGTCGCCCATCGACGGCACCGTGAAGGAGCTGAAGGTCAAGGTCGGCGACAAGCTGAGCGAAGGCTCGCTCATTCTTACGATGGAATCGGGTGCGGCGCCCGCCGCAGAGCCCGCGAAGCCCGCGGCGGCTGCGCCACCTGTTCCCTCACCCCAGCCCTCGCCCGCAGGCGGGAGAGGGGGTGCTCCGGCGCCCGCCGGCTCGTACACGGGCAAGGCCGACGTCTCCTGCGAGATGCTCGTGCTTGGGTCCGGGCCCGGCGGCTACTCCGCCGCATTCCGCAGCGCCGACCTCGGCATGAAGACGGTGCTCGTCGAGCGCTATGCAACGCTCGGCGGCGTGTGCCTCAACGTCGGATGCATCCCGTCGAAGGCGCTGCTGCACACGGCAGCGACGATGGAGGAAGTGGTGGCACTCGGTGCGCACGGCATCGCGTACGGATCGCCGCAGATCGACCTGCCCAAGCTGCGCACGTTCAAGGAAGGTGTGGTCAAGAAGCTGACGGGCGGCCTCGCCGGCATGGCGAAGATGCGCAAGGTCGACGTCGTGCGCGGCATCGGCCGTTTCCTCGACGCGCATCACCTCGAAGTCGCGCTCACCACCGGCAACGCGCAGGACAAGTCGGGTCAGAAGCAAGTCGTGAAGTTCGACAAGTGCATCATCGCGGCGGGCAGCCAGGCCATCAGGCTGCCGTTCATGCCCGACGACCCGCGCGTCGTCGATTCCACCGGCGCGCTCGAGCTCACGGCGATTCCCAAGCGGATGCTCGTCGTCGGCGCCGGCATCATCGGCCTCGAGATGGCGACGGTGTACTCGGCGCTCGGCACCAGGATCGACGTGGTCGAGATGCTCGACATCATGATGGCCGGCGCGGACCGCGATCTCGTCAAGGTGTGGGAGAAGATGAACGCGAAGCGCTTCGACAAGGTCATGCTGAAGACGAAGACCGTGTCGGCCAAGGCGACGCCGCAAGGCATCGAGGTCGGATTCGAAGGCGAGGGTGCGCCGGCGCCGCAAACGTACGATCTCGTGCTCGTCGCGGTCGGCCGCAGCCCCAACGGCAAGGCCATCGAAGCGGCGAACGCGGGCGTCGCGGTCACGGATCGCGGCTTCATCGACGTCGACAAGCAGATGCGCACCAACGTGCCGCACATCTTCGCGATCGGCGACATCGTCGGGCAGCCGATGCTCGCGCACAAGGCCGTGCACGAAGGGCATGTCGCGGCCGAAGCAGCGAAAGGCGAGAAGTCGTACTTCGACGCGCGCCAGATTCCGTCGGTGGCCTACACCGATCCGGAAGTGGCGTGGGCCGGTCTCACCGAGGACGAGTGCAAGAAGCAGGGCATCAAGTACGGCAAGGCCGTGTTCCCGTGGGCCGCGTCGGGCCGCGCCATCGCCAACGGTCGCGACGAAGGCTTCACGAAGCTGCTGTTCGACGAGGCGACGCATCGCTGCATCGGCGGCGCGATCGTCGGCACGCACGCGGGCGACCTGATCGGCGAAGTGTGCCTCGCCGTCGAGATGGGCGCCGACCCGGTGGACATCGGCAAGACGATCCACCCGCATCCGACGCTCAGCGAAAGCGTCGGCATGGCGGCGGAACTGTTCGAAGGGGTGTGCACGGACCTGCCGCCCGTGAAGAAGAAGTAGGAGCGGCGAGTCACGAGTCGCAGGAGGAATGTCATGGCCGAAGAGCAGCTGAAGCGCGACGCGCTCGAGTATCACGAGTTTCCGACGCCCGGCAAGATCTCGATTGCGCCCACCAAGACGCTTGCGAACCAGCGCGACCTGTCGCTCGCGTATTCGCCGGGGGTCGCGTACGCGTGCACCGCCATCCAGCACGACCCGTCGCTTGCCGCGCGCTACACGCGCGAAGGCGAATCTCGTCGCGGTCATCACCAACGGCAGCGCGGTGCTCGGCCTCGGCAACATCGGCGCGCTCGCCGGCAAGCCGGTGATGGAGGGCAAGGGCTGCCTCTTCAAGAAATTCGCGGGCATCGACGTCTTCGACATCGAGATCGGCGAGTCCGACCCCGACAAGATCGTCGAGGTCGTGGCCGCACTCGAGCCCACGTTCGGCGGCATCAACCTCGAGGACATCAAGGCGCCCGAGTGCTTCTACATCGAGAAGAAGCTGCGCGAGCGCATGAAGATTCCCGGTGTTCCACGACGACCAGCACGGCACCGCCATCGTCGCGGCGGCCGCGGTGCTGAACGGCCTCAAGATCGTCGACAAGGACATCGGCAAGGTGAAGCTCGTGTGCTCCGGCGCGGGCGCGGCGGCGATCGCATGCCTCGACCTGCAGGTGAGCCTCGGCCTCGATCCTGCGAACATCTGGGTGCTCGACAGCAAGGGCGTGATCAGCAAGTCGCGCACGAACCTCGACGCGGACAAGGCGCGCTACGCGCAGAACACGCAGGCGAAAACGCTCGACGACGTGATCGCCGGATGCGACGTGTTCCTCGGCCTCTCGGGACCGGGCGTGCTCACGCCGGAGATGGTGAAGCGGATGGCCGACCGGCCGATCATCCTCGCGATGGCGAATCCGGAGCCCGAGATCCGTCCCGAGCTCGCGAAGGCCGCGCGGCCCGACTGCCTCATCGGCACCGGACGCTCCGACTACCCGAACCAGGTGAACAACTCGCTGTGCTTCCCGTTCATCTTCCGCGGCGCGCTCGACTGCGGCGCCACCAAGATCAACGAGGAGATGAAGCTCGCCGCCACCAAGGCGCTGGCAGCGCTCGCGCGCGCCGAGCCGTCGGACATCGTGGCACTCGCGTACGGCGAAGCGACGCCGCCGTTCGGCCCCGACTACCTCATTCCCGCGCGCCTTCGATCCGCGCCTCATCACGACGCATCGCACCGGCCGTGGCGCGCGCCGCGATGGACAGCGGCGTTGCGACGCGGCCGATCGAGGATTTCGCGAAGTATCACGACCAGCTGGCGCGCTTCGTGTACGAATCCGGCGCGACGATGGAGCCCGTGTTCACGGCCGCGAAGAATGCGCCGAAGCGCGTCGCCTACGCGGAAGGCGAGGACGAGCGCGTGCTGCGCGCCGCGCAGGCCGCGGTCGACGAAGGCCTCGCGCGTCCCGTGCTGGTCGGCCGCACCGACATCATCGCGAGCCGCATCCAGAAGCTCGGGCTGCGCCTCACGCTGGGCAAGGATTGCGACGGCGTCAACATCCTGGACGACTCGCGCTATCGCGACTACTGGACCGAGTACTACAAGCTCGCGAGGCGCAAGGGCGTGACGCGCCGGCAGGCGCAGGAGGACATGCGCACGCGGCCCACGCTCGTCGCGGCGATGCTCGTGCATCGCGGCGACGCGGACGCGATGCTGTGCGGCACCGGAAGCAATTCGCAGGCGCACCTGCGCTACATCCGGCAGGTGATCGGCGCCCGCGAAGGTGCGAAGACGATGGCCGTGATGCAGATGCTGATCCTGCCGGGCCGGCAGCTCTTCATCTGCGACACGCACGTCAACCGCGATCCCTCGGCCGAGGAGATCGCGGAGATGACGCTCCTCGCCGCCGAGGAAGTGCAGCGCTTCGGCGTGAAGCCGAGCATCGCACTCCTGTCGCACTCGAGCTTCGGCAGCTCGGAAGCGCCGTCGGCGGTCAAGATGCGCGAGGCGCTCGCGCTCATCGTCGAGCGTGCGCCGGGGCTCGCGGTCGAGGGCGAGATGCGCGCCGACTCGGCGCTGTCGAAGACCATACGCGATCAGGAGTTCCCCGAGTCCGCGCTTACGGAGGACGCCAATCTTCTGGTGATGCCCAACATCGATGCCGCGAACATCACGTACAACGCCTTGAGGGTTACCGCCGGGGGTGGCATCACCGTCGGCGGAATACTGCTCGGGGCGGCGAAAGCTGTGCACATAATGACGCCGTCGTCGACCGTGCGACGCATCGTCAACATGACCGCCGTCGCGGTCGCCGATGCGGGCGCGCATCGCGGCAAGGGCTTGTCCGAATGAAGTAGGCGGCGCGCGGCGCGAGGCGACGCGCCGCACAAGCGGAGGCGTCATGGCGCACAAGAGGCCGCTGTACCGGTCGCTGTACTTCCAGGTCATCGTCGCCATCGTCATCGGCGTGCTGCTGGGACACTTCTATCCGGCCACCGGCGAGGCGATGAAGCCGCTCGGCGACGGCTTCATCAAGCTCATCAAGATGATCATCGCGCCGATCATCTTCTGCACCGTCGTCGTTGGCATCGCCGGCATGGAGGACATGAAGAAGGTCGGCAAGACCGGTGCCTATGCCCTGTTGTACTTCGAGATCGTCAGCACGATCGCGCTCGTCGTCGGCCTCATCATCGTCAACACGGTGAAGCCTGGCGTCGGGATGAACATCGACCCGACCACGCTGGACACGAAGAGCGTCGCCGCATTCACGAAGCCCGGGCAGATGGCGAGCACGACCGACTTCCTGCTGAACATCATCCCGAACACGGTGGTCGATGCGTTCGCGAAGGGCGAGATCCTGCAGGTGCTGCTCTTCGCGGTGCTGTTCGGGTTCTGCCTGCACCAGTTCGGCGGGCGCGGCTCGCTCGTCTTCGACTTCATCGAGAAGATCTCGCACGTGTTCTTCGCGATCGTCGGGGTGATCATGAAGGTCGCGCCGATCGGCGCGTTCGGCGCGATGGCGTTCACCATCGGCAAGTACGGCGTCGACTCGCTGCTGTCGCTCGGCAAGCTGATGGCGACGTTCTACCTCACGTGCGTTGTCTTCATCGTCGTCGTCCTCGGGCTCATCGCGCGCGCGCACGGCTTCTCCGTGCTGAAGTTCATCCGCTACATCAAGGAGGAGCTCCTGATCGTGCTCGGCACGTCGTCGTCCGAGTCGGTGCTGCCGCGCATGATGGCGAAGATGGAGAACCTCGGCGTGAAGAAGTCGACGGTCGGCCTCGTCATTCCCACCGGCTACTCCTTCAATCTCGACGGCACGTCGATCTACCTCACCATGGCCGCGGTGTTCGTCGCGCAGGCGACCAACACGCCGATGACGCTGACGGAGGAGATCACGCTGCTGCTCGTGTTGCTCCTGACCTCGAAGGGCGCCGCGGGCGTCACCGGAAGCGGGTTCATCGTCCTGGCCGCGACGCTGTCGGCCGTGGGTCACGTCCCCGTCGCCGGCCTTGCGCTCATCCTCGGCATCGACCGCTTCATGTCGGAAGCGCGCGCGCTCACCAACCTCATCGGCAACGGCGTTGCGACGGTGGTCGTGGGCAAGTGGTGCGGCGAGCTCGACCCGGTTCGCATGCGCAAGGTGCTGAACCGCGAGACGGACGACGAGGCCGACGAGCCGGAGAAGGTGCTCGACGCCACCGAAGAGCACATGCCGAAGGCGGCGTAGCCGCGGCTACGTCAGCACGGGCACCGTGCGCGCGAACGAAGGACGTTCCAGCATCCTTTCGTACCACGCGAACAACCGCGGCCAGCGCGCGCGGTCCGCGATCTCCGGAACGCGCAACGGAAGATATCCCAGCGCGCAGCCGACGCCGACCAGGCCGAGGTCGAGCGGGCCGAATGTCTCCGCTTCGTCCTCGAGGCGATCGAGCGCCGCGTAGATCTTGCCGAGCTGCATCGCGATCCAGTCGCTCGACTGCAGTTCCTGCGGACGCAAGCGCTCCCAGCGCACCAGGAGACCGGCGTCGAGCGCGCCGTCGGCCAGCGCCGCGCGCGTGAGCGTGCGCCAGCGCTGCGGACCTGACGCGGCGAGCAGGCGATGCGCGCCGAACTCCGCGTCGAGGTACTCGCAGATCACCGGCGAGTCGTAGATCGTGGTGCCGTCGTCGAGCACGAGCGCGGGGATCTTGGCCAACGGATTGAACGGGAGGATCGTGTGCGGCTCCTCGCGCGTCTTCACCGGCGTCACGCGAATGCGCTGCGCAACGCCCGCTTCGTGCGCGACGACCATCACCTTGCGCGCGTAAGGCGACATCGATGCGAACTTGAGTTCCACGGGTGCTCCTGGTCATTGGCCCATCCGGCTCAGCACGAAACGGATGGGCTCGATCGAGATCTGCATCATGCCGGTGTAGGGCCTGTTCATCTCGAGGATGAGGAATATCGCGCCCGACACCGACAACGCGCCCAGCACCAGCGCGGCGACGACGGTTGCGTTGCGCTTGGCGAAGAGGCCGAAGCCCACGAACAGCATGGCGAGCCAGAACACGAGCACGACGAGGAACGGCCACGAGATCGCCCCGCGCGCCTGCTCCGACAGAAGCAGGCGCGTGTCGCCCAGCGTGCCAAGGAGCTGCACCGCGCGCGCCTGCACGAACCGCTGTGCGTCGTCGGCCGGCTTGACTGCCGTGATGCGCTCGAACAGCAACGCGGCGGCACGCTGCGCTTCCATGGGCGCATCGATCGATCGCTGGATGCCGCCGGTCTCCGACGCGCGATCGACTTCCGCCTTGACAATGGCGTGAAGCAGCGCTCGCGATTCGCGCGCATCCGGGCCGAGGCGCTCGAGCGCGCGGTCGAGCTGGAAGAGATGGACGGCGATCTGCTGGACCTCCGCCTGCTGCTCCTCGTAGGCGCGGTGCGCCGACGAGATGAGAAGTCCGAGCACCAGCGCCGCGACGGTGGCGACGAGCCCCATCACCAGCTTGACGACGTCCTTCGATTCGACCTCGCGGTGATGCGACGGCAGGCGTCCGTGCAGGTAGAGGCCCGCGAGTCCGCCGCCAAACGCAGAGGCGAACACGGCGATGGCGACGATGACCGAGCTCATTCCGCGGCGGCGACGATACGGGCGTATCGCATGTCTGGCTCCGGCTTGCGTGGCGGTGCGCGAAGTATCGCGCGCTCTCGGGCCCGGCGTCGAGCGACGCGGCGACGTTACCGGTGACGGGTATCCAGCACGATGCCGCTGACTAGCCCGGCGGCCCCGGCGAGTGACAAAACTGTGGAAACGGCCCGGCATCGACGAGCATCGGCGCGTTTGTAGCGGCCCGGCGAGCGCGTGACGCTGCATCGGCACAACACGCCCGGCCCGTATTGTGGCCGCCAGCGCCATTCCGATTGCCCCGGGGGGCTCGAACAGGGATCATGCAAGGCATTCCAGTATCAGGCGTGGCCTGCCCCTCAAGGGGAGCTGCGCGAGGCGGCCAGAGTGACGTACTGCGTAGGCATGAAGGTTGACGAGGGCATGATCTTCGCGTCGGATTCGAGGACGAACGCCGGTCTCGACAACATCGCGAAGTTCTGCAAGATGACCGTGTTCGAGCGCGCCGGCGACCGGGTCATGGTGCTCCTGAGCTCGGGCAACCTGGCCGGGACGCAGGCCATCATCAGCCTCCTCGCCCAGCGCGGTGACGATCCCGACAACCGGCACTCGCTGTGGAAGGCGCGGACCATGTTCGACGCCGTCAACCTCGTTTCCGACGCGATGCGCGACATCGAGCGGCGCGACGGCGCCGTCGCTCGAGGCCAGCGATGTGACGTTCAATGCCTCCTTCATCCTCGGCGGCCAGATCCGCGGCGAGGACATGCGGCTGTTCCGCATCTACGCCGAGGGCAATTTCATCGAGTCCGGCCCGCTTACTCCGTACATCCAGACCGGCGAAACGAAGTACGGCAAGCCGATCATCGACCGCGTGATCACGAGCTCCACCAGCCTTGCCGATGCCGCCAAGTGCGTCCTCGTGTCGTTCGATTCCACGATGCGCAGCAATGTTTCGGTCGGCATGCCGATCGACCTCATGTGCTATGAGCGCGACAGTCTCCACGTCCAGATGCGCCGCCGCTTCGACGATGGCGACGCATACTTCACGACGCTCCACCGCGGGTGGAGCGAGGGCACGCGAAAGGTATTCAGGGAACTGCCCGAGCTCGTCTGGTGACGGCGCCGTGACCCGCGGGCGGCGACCGTGCGTGATTTCGTCGTAGTAACCTGTGAGCATGGCGGCAACCGGATCCCGGCGGAATACGCGCGACTCTTCCGCGGATGGCATCGCGCGTTGCGCAGTCATCGCGGCTACGACGCCGGCGCGCTTGCGATGGCGCGTGACCTCGCTGCCGCGATGCACGCTCCGCTGGTCGCATCCACCGTGAGCCGGCTTCTCGTCGATCTCAATCGATCGCTCTCCAATCCGCGCGCGTGGTCGGCCGCGACCCGGCCGCTGGGTTCCGCCGAAAAGGATCGCGTCGTGCAGCGCCACTACTCGCCGTACCGCCGCAACGTCTCGACGATCGTCGACGACGCCGTACGGTCCGGGCGCAGGGTCGTCCACATCTCGTCGCACAGTTTCACGCCGGTGCTGGATGGACAGGTTCGGACAGCCGATGTCGGCCTGTTGTACGACCCCGCGCGGCCCGGCGAGACCGCGCTCGCGGAGCTGTGGAAGGCCGCATTCGCCGAGCATGCCACCGGCCTGCGCGTGCGACGGAACTATCCCTATGCGGGAAAGGGCGACGGACTGACGCGAGCGTTGCGGCGGCGTCATCCGCCAGCGCGCTACCTCGGGATCGAGCTCGAGCTCAACCAGTCGTTCGCGCTCGGTGGCGGAAAGCCGTGGCGCGATCTGCGTGCCTCGCGTCGTGGCGACCTTGCGCGCGGCGCTGCGCGGCCGGCTGCACGATGTTCCTTTTGGCGGGAGTGCGAAGTGAAGATCCGGATCGGGTACGACATGGTCTACGAGTGTCCGCAGCCGGTGCCGATGATCCTGATGCTCAACACCCACTATTCGCGCGCGTCCGATATGGTCGTCCCCGATCATCTGCGCACCGAACCCTCGCTTCCCTCGACCGCCTACCGCGACGGATTCGGAAACTGGTGCAGCCGGATCGTCGCGCCCGCGGGAGTGACCCGCATCTTTGCCGACGGCATCGTCCGCGACACCGGCCTGCCCGACGAGGTCGCGCCCCACGCGCCCCAGCATGCCATCGAGGACCTGCCGGAGGAGACGCTGGTCTACCTGCTCGGCAGCCGGTATTGCGAGACCGACCGGCTCCTCGCGGAAGCGTGGCGCCTGTTCGGCGATACGCAGCCCGGCTGGCCGCGGGTGCAGGCGATCTGCGCCTTCGTGCATCGTCACATCAGGTTCGGATACCAGTTCGCGCGGCGCACCAAGTCGGCATGGGAGGCGTACAACGAAGGCGCCGGCGTGTGCCGCGATTACGCGCACCTCGGGCTCACGTTCTGCCGGTGCATGAACATTCCCGCGCGTTATTGCACGGGCTACATGCCCGACATCGGCGTGCCTGCGGTACCCGACCCGATGGACTTCGCAGGATGGTTCGAGGCGTTCCTCGGCGGCCGCTGGTACACCGTCGACCCACGCAACCTCGTTCCCCGCATCGGGCGCATCCTGATCGCACGCGGTCGCGACGCTTCCGATGTCGCGATTGCCACCACGTTCGGCCCGAACGTCCTCAAGACGTTCGTCGTTCACGCGGAGGAAATTCCGCAGGCATGACGCAGCCCGCATGAACACGCAGTCGCACCGCCTGTGCGTAGCACCGATGATGGATCGGTACGATTGACGAGCACTGGCGCGCTTTCCAGCCGGTCGTGCACTGCGTGTGCAGTGACTCACGGGGCTGCGGTTGGGCGCTGCGCTCAACGACGATTCCGATCGTAATGGTCGGTACTCTCGATCCGATGGGTTTTGGGCTCGTCGCCAGCCTGGCACGGCCTGGCGGAAATGTTACCGGGCTCTGCGTCGATGCGAGTGCCGAGATGTCCGCGAAGCTCCTCGGCCTGCTGACGGAAATGGTCCCCGGGCTCTCGCGCGTTGGCGTATTTCGGCAGGTCGGATACCCGGAGCCTCCACTCGAGTCGGCAGCGCAAAGGTTGAACGTGGAGGTCTACGTCGTCGACGTTAGCAACATCGACGAGTTGGAGCGTGCTTTCGCCGCGATGTCCCGAAAGCGGGTCGGCGCCGTGATCATCAGAGGCCCGTTGTTCTACGTGCGGCGGCAACAGGTCGCGGATCTGGCGCTCAAGCATCGTCTGCCTGCCGTTCACGCACTCAAGGAGTACGCGCAAGCAGGACTGCTCGTGACCTACGGAGCGAATTTGCTTGTCTCTATGGGCGGATGGCGATCAGTCGACAGAACATTCCGTTAGTGTCCGGCGCAGCGTGGCGTTCGGTTGCCTTCGCGAGACCACATAGCGAAAGCCAGCGAGACCGGCACACCTGGGGCAACAGCCGACTTTCATGCGGAATGCGCTGGGCGTAAGCTACGCACTGCGCTGAACAACCATCCTAGAATCGGCGTGCGTCCGCCAATCGCCATCGCGATCGGCGCTCTTCATGCATGTCCTCACCAGGGAGCCAACATGAGTCGATCTCGTCATCGCCGCGAGGTGCTGTTACTGGCAATAGCGGGTTTGTGTGCCGTCTTATGCGCACCACTCCTCGCCGCAACGCGGGCGATTCCTTCCTCAGGTACGGGCCTCATCAATCCTGCCGCCGAAGGTGTAGGGGTATTCCAAGTTCCCGAATTTCGGCCGAGCTCCGAATCGGAAGATGGGGCGGGGAGCTTCAATCGTCCGCGCCCTGGTCGCAAGAACGGCAAGCTTCCTCACAAGAATCTCGAGACGCCGGTGGTTTCGAGCAGCGTGGTCACGGCTGCGGGGAGCGAGTTCGTTTTCGGCTTCCGGGGATTGAACCACCGAGATCAGCGGCTTGCGAACGGCGGCAATCAATTCTCGACGGAGCCGCCGGACCAGGCGCTGTGTGTCGGCAACGGATACGTCGTCGAGTCGGTCAACAGCGTGCTTCGCGTATGGGACACGGCCGGCGTAGCGCTCACGGGCGTGCAGGACTTGAACACGTTCTTCGGTTACCCTGCGGCAGTCAATCGAACGACGGGCGCCGTTGGCGCCAACGTGATCGATCCGATTTGTCACTACGATCCGGACAACAATCGGTTCATCGTCGTCATCACTACCCTGCATGTGTTGCCCAACGGTGCATTCACCGGCAAGAACACCATCGACGTCGCCGTCAGCAATTCGGGTAACCCGACGGGTTCATGGACGATCTATTCGGTTCCGGCGCAGAACGACGGTACAGATGGCACCCCGAACCATCACTGCCTGGACGAAGACGAGATTTCGGCCGGGCCGTGCTTCCAGGACTATCCGCACATCGGCGCCGACCGGAACGGCATTTACGTGACGACCAACGAGTACTCGCTTTTCGGACCGGGCTTCAACGGCGCTCAGATCTACGCTTTTTCCAAGGCGCAGCTGGCCGCGCATCCGGCGTCGATCAACGTGACGCTGGTCGAGAATCTCGTTGTCGACGGCCTGCCCGGATTCACGGTATGGCCGGCAACTTCACCGGCCGGCCATTACGCGCCCGACAAGAACGGCACGCAGTATTTCCTGAGCACGATTGCCGATGTTTGTCCCGAGTTTTATTGCACGGCGAAGCGCATTGGGCTTTGGGCGTTGACCAACACGGCCTCGCTTGACACGTCGACGCCGGATCTGCGGTTGACGAGCCGTACGGTGAACAGCCAGACGTATGTCGACCCGCCGAAGGCAAATCAGAAAAACGGCGACATCCCGCTTGGCGAATGCATCAACGACACGACTATCGCCACGCCATTCGGTCCTGGATGCTGGCAGCTCTTCTTCGTCAACGAGCCTGCGCACGACGAAGTCTTGTCGCATCCTGATGCCAGCGACACCCGCATGCAGCAGACTTGGTACGTCAACGGCACCTTATGGGGGGCAGCAGCGACGGGCGTCGTCGTCAACGGTCAGCTAAAGGCCGGTATCGCGTGGTTTGCCGTGAGTCCGAAGATAAACGGCGCCGGCAAGGTCGAGGGACAGGTGAAGAAGCAGGGATACCTCGCGCTTGCCGGTAACAATCTCACCTATCCCGCTATTGCAATCGGCGCGAACGGTCGCGGCGCGATCGCGTTCTCGGTGCTCGGTGACGGCTACTTCCCGAGTGCCGGCTATGCCCTCATAGACGCCACAGGCAATGTAGGCAGCATTCGAGTTGCGGCGGCCGGTCTCGGGCCCGACGATGGGTTCACGAGCTACAAGGCGTTCGTCGGCAATCCGCCGCGACGCGATGGGGTGACTTGGCGCTGCGGTGACCGATTGACGGCCACTTCCGGTCGTCGAACAACATGACCGAAAGCAGAAATTCGTCAACGGGCCGGTAGCCAGCCTCTCTTCCGTCTTTCTACCGAATCACCTCGTCGGCGCGGAGCAGCAGCGATTGTGGAATCGTTAGCTTCAGCGCCTTCGCGGTGGCAAGGTTGATCGTGAGGTCGAACTTGGTGGGCTGCAGGACCGGCAGATCGGCAGGCTTGGCGCCCCTGAGAATCCGCCCCGTGTACACGCCCGCTTGCCGATGCACGTCCGGTAGATTGACTCCATAGCTCATGAGGCCCCCGGCGCGTGCGAGGTCGGCAAATGAGTAGCAGGCGGGAATGCCTCGCTTAGCGACCACTGCCACGAGCCGGCCACGCGCCGTCGTGAACAGCGGATCGGCGCTTACAAACAGCCCGCCAGCGCGCATCTGCGCAGCAGCGGCAAGGGCCGCCTCGAAATCGCGTTCACTGCTGGCGCTCACGACCCGGATCGGCTGACCGATGGACTTCGCGTATTCCTGGACCTCTGTCACCTCTCTTTCGGCGTCGGGACTAGCGGAGTTGACGAGCACGGCGATGAGCGCGGCCCCAGGCACCAACTCCCGCAGGAACGTCAGCCGCTTGGTCGTTAGCGCGAACGAAAAGTTGACCACGCCCGTCGCGTTGCCGCCGGGGCGGCCGAGGTTTTCCACGAGTCCGAGCTTCACCGGGTCGCCTCCACCCGTGAAGACAATCGGGATCGTCGCGGTCGCGGCCTTAGCCGCTTGGGCAGGGGCGCTTCCGCCGGTTGCGACGATGATGGCCACTCCTCGGCGAACCAAATCGGCGGCGAGTCCGGGGAGTCGGTCGGCATCGCCGTCGGCCCAGCGAAATTCGATCGCGACGTTTCGACCCTCGACGTAGTCTGTCTCAGCGAGACCGCGACGAAATGCCTCCAGGAAGACCACGAACCCTTGCGCTTTCGCGTTGGCGAGATACCCGATCACCGGTAGCTGGAGGTGCTGCGCGCGTGCCGTGAGATGGAGCGCTGTCGCGGCGCCGACCGCGCTGAGCAGAGTGCGCCGTTTCATTGGGTCACCTCGTCAGCGGCAGTAGTAGCTTCGGTGAACTCATGCCGCCGAGTGAATTGGCTGTCGTGTGGTAATCGCTAACTGCTTCCGGCGAGAAGCGGCAGTATGCGCTGATGCTTGAAATCGGTCGCTCAATTGAGTGATGTATCTGTCCAAGCCGACCGCGAGACGCCGCCACGAAGCCGAGGATAGGCGTTGCCGGGATCGCCAATCTGTTGACCTTGCAGGGAGTCATGAGCAAACTCATAGTTGCCCGCAACGACGATGAGTCATCACGGAGGTGAGATGCCTGACCACGACCATGTCATTCAGCGCACGGCCACAGTTGAGCAGAGAGTCGAGGCGATTCAAGCTGCCCTCGATGCGCGTGGAATGAACGCGACGGAGGCCGTCAAGGAGTTGGACCGTCTTGCTCAGGAAGAGTGGAGTCCGGAGAATGGCGCACGTGCGGTGGCGAGAGCGTGGGTCGATCCAGCGTTCCGCGCGCGCCTGCTCGCCAATGGGCGCGCGGCGGTCGACGAACTTGGCCTCTCGATGCCGAAGCATCATCGACACCTTGTCGTGTTGGAGAACACCGCCACCGTCCAAAACGTAATTTGTTGCACGCTTTGTTCCTGCACGGCCTTTACGATCATCGGCCTGCCGCCGGACTGGTATAAGGACCTGGAATATCGATCGCGAGTTGTTCGCGAGTCGCGTACTGTGCTAAAGGAAATGGGACTCGACCTGCCGCCCGAAGTAGAAATCCGTGTATGGGACACGACCGCGGATACGCGTTACATGGTGCTGCCTACGCAGCCCCCGCAGACGATCGGCTGGTCTGAGGACAAACTCGCTGCAATCGTGACGCGCGATTCGATGATCGGCGTCGCACGACTCTAGTCGAGGCGAACTATGGACGGCATGCACGACATCGGTGGCAAGCAAGGCTTCGGCGCGGTTCGTTACACGCAGAACGCGCAGGCATTCCACGCAGACTGGGAAGTGCGCGCAAATTCACTGTATGTTTTTGCAGTGCGACGCGGCATTTTCAACATGGACGAATACCGTCACGCGATCGAGCGTATGGAGCCGCGTCATTATTTAGCGGCCAGTTACTACGAACGCTCTCTAACAAGTATGGCGACACTATTGGTGGAGAAAGGCGTAGTGACGCGTGAGGAATTGGAGAAGAGGGGTCAAGGGCACTTCCCGCTCGCAGCACCTAGCGCACCCGGACGTACAAACGCGGCAGTTCGACAGCGCTTCCAGGCTGGCGATCGCGTTCGCGTGCGCGCCGACCACGTGTCTGGTCATATACGAATGCCGGGCTACATCCGCGGGAAAATCGGGACAGTCGTAGGCGAGTCGCCTGCGTATCCATTCCCAGACGGTCATGCCCACGCTCTAAAAGCGGAGGACGAGCCCACATACGACGTGCAATTCCGCACGGAGGACCTGTGGCCCAACTCGGCTGAGTCCGCGCTCGTTCATGTCGGGGTCTTCCAGAGCTACCTTGAGCGGGATTCGTAGCGATCGCCCTGCGTAACGCTGTTGCCGTCCAATGCCGCACGCTGGAACCTCGGCCGGTGGCTCGGGCAAAGTGCCATACTCGCGACTCCGTGGGAACGTCCGCTTAGCTATGGAATGAATGGCAGCAACGGGTCCGAAAGCGGCCCTTCTCTCGTGCGCGCGTGCGCAAGCGCAATCGGCCACCGGATACAATCGGTCCGGTGCTTCGATCTTGCGGAAGTGACCGACCATTCGTCGTATCATTGGAATGAATTCGCCGGCACACCGCTTCTGCGTCGCGCCCGATGATGGACTGGACCGACCGCCATTGCCGGTTCTTCCTTCGCCAGGTCTCGCGCCACGCGCGCCTCTACACCGAGATGGTGACGGCACCCGCGCTGATGCACGGCGACGTGCCGCGCCACCTCGACTTCGACCCGCAGGAGCATCCGGTTGCGCTCCAGCTGGGTGGCAGCGATCCGGCGATGCTCGCCCGCGCGGCGAAGCTCGGGGAGCAGTGGGGTTACGACGAGATCAACCTCAATTGCGGGTGCCCCTCCGAGCGCGTGCAAACCGGCAGCTTCGGCGCGTGCCTGATGGCGGAGCCGGCGCTGGTCGGCGATTGCGTGCGCGCGATGCGCGACGCGGTCGCGCTTCCCGTGACGGTCAAGCATCGCATCGGCCTCGATGCGAGCGAGGACTACGGGTTCGTCCGCGACTTCGTCGGGACGGTGGCGCGAGCCGGATGCGAGGTGTTCATCGTCCACGCGCGCAACGCGGTGCTGAAAGGCCTGTCGCCGAAGGAGAACCGCGAGGTGCCCCGGCTGCGATACGACGTCGTGCACCGGTTGAAGCGCGAGTTCCCGCACCTGACGATCGTGCTCAACGGCGGCCTCGATGCGTGGCCCGTCGTCGAGCGCGAGCTCGATCGCGTCGACGGCGTGATGCTCGGCCGCGTCGCGTATCACGATCCGATGTTCCTGGCGCCCGTCGACTGGCGCCTGTTCGGCGACGAACGCGGACCTCCGACGCGCGAGGACGTCTTGCGCGCGATGGTCCCCTACGTTGCGCAACAAGGCGCGCGCGGCGTCCCGCTGCGCTCGATCGCGCGTCACATGCTGGGCCTCTATCACGGGCGGCCGGGCGGGCGCAGGTTTCGCCAGCTCCTGTCGGACGCCGCGACGCTTCGCAACGCGGGACCCGAGCTCCTCATGCAAGCGCTCGCTGCCGTCGAGCCTGCGCTCGCCGAGCAGTAGCCGCAACCTTCACTCGTTGAGCACGATCCCGCTCTTCGCGATCACCTCGCCGAGGCTCTTGCGTTCCTTCGCCATGTACGCCGCGAACGCGTCGCCGCGGTCGCCTACCGGCGATGCGCCCGTCGCGAGCACGCGCTCCCTGACGTCCGGCATGGCCATGACCTTTGCGATCTCGTCGGTCAGGCGCTTCGCGACGTCCGGCGGCGTACCCGCCGGCACGACGATGCCCCACGTCTGCGTGATCTCGTAGCCGGGCACCGTGTCGGCGATGGTCGGCAACTCCGGCAAGCTCGGATTGCGCTCGGCGCCGGTGGTCGCGAGCGCACGCACGCGGCCGCTCGTCATGTGCGCGCCCGCGGCGATCGGCGAGGTGATGATGTACTGCGCGTTGCCGGAAATCACGTCGAGCAGCGCGGGCGCCGCGCCCTTGTACGGGACGTGCGCCACCTTGATGTCGGCCAGCAGGTTCAGCATCTCCCCCGCGAGATGGGCGGGCGTGCCGATGCCCGCGGACGCGTAGTTCAACGCGCCGGGCTTCTCCTTCGCGAGCTTGACGAGCTCCGCGACGTTCTTCGCGGGCAGGGCGGCGCTGACGACGAGGACGTTCGACGCCGTGGCGATGCGCGAGATCGGCGTGAAGTCCTTCACCGGATCGTACGGCAGGTTCTTGCGCAGGTTCGGCAGGATCGCGTAGATGGCCGTGGTCGTCATCAGCAGCGTGTAGCCGTCGGGTGCGGACTTGGCGGCCGCTTCCGCGCCCAGCACGCCGCCGGCGCCGGCGCGGTTGTCGACCACGACCTGCTGGCCGAGGCCGTTCGACAATTTCTCCGCAAGGAGGCGGGCGAGCTGGTCCGGTGCGCCGCCCGCCGAGTCGGCGACGATGAGCTTGACCGGCCGGTTGGGATAGCCCTGCGCGGATGCGCCGAGGCTTACGAAGAGCAGGGTGAGCGCGACGACGAGACGCATGCTGTTTCCTCCCTCGCGGCAAGCATAACCGACGCGGCGGGTCGTGCGATACTCGCCGCATGACGCCCGGCAACGTGCTCGTGCTCATGTCCGACGAGCACAACCCGAAGTTCCTCGGCGCCGCGGGGCATCCGTTCATCGTCACACCGAACCTCGATGCACTCGCCGCGCGCGGCACGCGCTTCGCGTCGGCCTACACCACCTGCCCGATCTGCGTCCCCGCGCGCGCGGCGTTTGCCGTCGGGCGCTACGTCAACGAGATCGGCTACTGGGACAACGCCGACGCGTACGACGGCGCAATCCCGAGCTGGCATCACGCGCTGCGCGAGCGCGGCCATCGCGTCGTGTCCATCGGGAAGCTCCACTTTCGCGGCTTGCCGGGCGACGATCACGGCTTCTCGGAGGAGATCCTCCCGATGCACGTGGTCGAGGGCATCGGCGACGTGAAGGGGCTCGTCCGCGAGAACATCCCCACGCGCAAGGGCGGCGACAAGATGGCGAAGCGCGCGCGCCCCGGCGAGTCGTCGTACACCGCGTACGACCGCGACATCGCGGCGCGCGCGCAGGTGTGGCTGCACGAGGAAGCGCCCAAGTGGCGCGACAAGCCCTGGGTGCTGTTCGTCTCGTTCGTGCTCCCGCACTTTCCATTGACGGCGCCGCCGCACTGGTTCTATCGCTACTGGCAGCAGGACCTGCCGCTGCCCAAGCAGTATGCGAAGTCGCAGCGGCCGCGGCATCCGTATCTTGCGATGTACGAGCACGTCGTCGATTACGACTCGCACTTCGCCTCCGTCGACGACGTCAAGCGCGCGGTCGCAGGGTACGCGGGACTCGTGTCGGCGATGGACGAGAACGTCGGCCGCGTTTTGAGCGCGCTGCGCGATGCCGGCCTCGCTTCGAGCACGCGCGTGATCTACACGAGCGATCACGGCGACAACGCGGGCGCGCGCGGCTTGTGGGGGAAGTCCACGCTGTACGAGGAAAGCGCCGGCGTTCCGCTGCTCATGGCGGGGCCCGGCATCGCGTCCGGCCGCGTCGTCGGCGCACCTGTCTCGCACATCGATTGCGCGCCCACGATCCTGCTGGCGGCCGGCGAGCCGGCGCGCGTCGGCGGACGCGAGCTTCCCGGCGCTTCGCTGTTCGACGTCGCGCAGGGCATCGCGCCAACGCGGCCGGTGATCTCGGAATACCACGCGACCGGATCGATCGGCGGCGCCTACATGATCCGCGTCGGCCGCTACAAGTATTGCCACTACGTCGCGCACCCGCCGCAGCTCTTCGATCTCGTGAACGACCCGGAGGAGATCACCGACCTCGCCGGCGATGCGGCGCATGCCGACGTCCTTCGCGAGTGCGAGGGCCGGCTCCGTGCTGCGCTCGACCCCGAAGCGGTCGACGCGCGTGCGAAGCGCCGCCAGGCGGAGCTCCTCGCGCGCTACGGCGGACGCGAGGCGGCGCTCGCCCGCGGCGACCTCGGCTTCACGCCTGCGCCCGGCACCGCCGCCGAGATGAATTGAGCCTCCCGCCGCTCCTCGCGCACGCGCAGTTGTGGTAGCTTGATCCGCTCGAAAAACTCGAGCCCCCAGGAGACCGCGCCATGACATCCGCCTATCGCACGCTGCAGCAGCCGGCACGGCGCAAGTTCATCCGGCAGACGTCGGCGGTTGCCGTCGCAAGCCTCGGCGCGCCCTACATCTGGGCACAGGGCAAGACCGACGACACGCTCGTCGTCAACAGCTTCGGCGGCGAGTACCAGGAGCTCGTCGAGAAGGCCGTCATCGCACCGTTCGAGAAGAAGTTCGGCGTCAAGGTGGTGCACGACACGACCGGCACGTCGTCGCAGGACTACGCCAAGATCCGCGCGTCCAAGGGTGCACCGGGGTTCGACGTCGCGGCGGCGCTGAGCCCGCCCGAGGTCGTGCTCGGGGCCAAGGAGAACCTCCTCGAGAAGCTCACCGAGAAGGAAGTGCCCAACATCAAGTACACGTGGGAGAAGGCACGCGCCGCGCTCCCGCCCGTCGCCGCCATCCATACGCTGCAGTTCGACTCGCTCCTCTACAACAAGGACAAGCTCGACAAGCCGGCGTCGTGGGCGGACTACTGGCAGCCCGAGAAGCGATACGGCGCCAAGATCAAGGGCCACGTCATCAACTACAACCCCGCGAATCTCCTGTCCGTCTATGCGCTGATCCATGCGGCGGAGCTCGGCGGCGGCAGCGCGACGAACATGGACCCGGCATGGGCGGTGCTGAAGTCGCAGAAGCCGATGGTCGGCGTGGTCGTCACCACGTCGGCGGAAGCCGCGCCGCACTTCGAAAGCGGCGAGGTGTGGATCTCGCCGTACTGGAGCGCGCGTGCGGGCTACTACATCAGCCGTGGCATTCCGTACGGCATGGTCGTGCCGAAGGAAGGCGTCATCGCCAACATCGACGCGTCGGCCGTCCCCGTCGGCGCGAAGAACAAGAAGCTCGCCTACGAGTTCATCAATTTCCAGCTCGATCCGGCCATACAGCGCGCGTGGTGCCTCGCGTATTTCTGCAGTCCCGGCCGCGGCGACATCACCGACTGGCCAAAGGGATTCGCGGACACGCAGATCGTCACGGCGCAGCAGTTCGCGTCGGTCAGGCTTCCGGACCTCGAGGCGATCGGCAACAACCGCAAGGACTGGACGTTGAAGTGGCAGGAAATCATGGGCTAGCGTGAGTCCGATGCAAACGACGTTCGGAACACCGGCCCGCGCATAACCTTTGACCGACGCCAACGCCGGTCGATCCGTCTGGCTGATGGTCGCCATCCCGGCGGCGTTCCTGCTCGTCTTCTTCGTGGCGCCCAATGCGCTCCTGCTGTCGGCGAGCTTCCAGAAGACGCAAGCCCAGCAGCTCACCAACGAGCTGACGCTGTCGAACTACGCGTTCCTGTTCACCCGGCCGCTGTATCTCGAGGTGTTCGCCCGCACGCTGCTGGTCGGCGTCTCGGTCGGGCTCGTCGACATCCTGCTTGGCTTTCCGCTCGCCTATTTCCTCGTGCGCACGCGCAGCCGATGGAAGGGCCTGCTCATCGCGCTCTCGCTCGCGCCGCTGCTCGCGAGCGTGGTCGTGCGCACCTACGGCTGGTACATCATCCTCAATCGCTTCGGCGTCGCCAACGACGCGCTCCTCGGGTTGGGCATCATCGAGGAGCGCATCCCGTTCATGCCGAGCACCGGCGCGATCGTGATCGGCCTCGCGCACGCGCTTCTGCCGTACACCGTGCTCTCGATCATGGGATCGCTCCAGGGCATCAACCCGAACCTCGAGTCGGCGGCCATGAGCCTCGGCGCGAACCGCACGCGCACGTTCTTCAACGTGGTGCTGCCGCTCGCACTGCCGGGCGTCGCGGGCGGCTTCCTGCTCGTCTTCTCGATCGCGATCAGCGCCTACGCGACGCCGGCGATCCTCGGCGGACCCGCGACGCAGGTGGCGGCGACCGCGATCTACAACTTCATCATCCAGCTCCTCGACTGGTCGCTGGGCGCGGCGCTTGCCGTCGTGCTGATCGTGAGCACGCTGTTGCTGCTGTACGCCGCGTCGCGCGTCGGGACGAAAAAGGCGGCGCTGTGAACTTCACCCGCTGGCGCGCCAATCACGCGCCGTGGGCGGGCTTGCGGCTCTTCGTCATCTTCGTCTACGTGTTTTCGCTCGGCCCGATCCTGATCACCGCCGCAGTCTCGTTCAACTCGGGCAATCGCTCGTTCTTTCCGCCGCGCGGCTTTTCGATCCGCTGGTGGGAGCGCGCCTTCGCACCCGAATGGCTGGAACCGTTGTGGTTCAGCATCAAGCTGGGCTCGCTCACGGCGCTCGCGGCAACCTTGCTCGCCTTGCCGATGGCGTTCGCGCTGCACCGGTATCGCTTTCGCGGGCGTGACGCGCTGTTGGCCTTGACGCTCGGTCCGCTCATGCTGCCCTCGCTCGTGACGGGCGTCGGGCTGCTGCAGCTCTTCGAGCTCCTCGGCCTGAGGGAATACGTGGGATTCACCGCGCTCCTCGTGGGTCACGTCGTGATCTGCATGCCGTTCGCGGTGCGCACGGTTGCCATCAGCCTCTCGACGCTGCCGCCCAACCTCGAGCTTGCCGCCGCAAGCCTTGGCGCGACGCGCTGGGCGACGCTGCGTCACGTCGTGCTGCCGCTCATCAAGACGGGCGTCGTGGCCGGCGCCGTGTTCGCGTTCATCCATTCGTTCACCGACGTGAACCTGTCGATCTTCCTCGCGCGACCCGGCGAGATTCCCATCACCGTGAAGATCCTCGGCTTCCTCGAGTTCGGCTTTGCGCCGACGCTCGCCGCGGTCGCGGTGATCACGCTGCTGCTGCCGTTGGTGCTCGTCGCCATCGTCGAACGCGTCAGCGGCCTCGGCGACTTCATCTATGGTGACCGGAAATGACCGGGCGGTTTCATGCCTGAACCCGCGCTTCGCCTGTCGCGCATCGAGAAGCACTATGGCAGCACGGTGGCCGTGGCCGGCATCGACCTCGACGTCGCGGAAGGCGAGTTCGTCACGCTGCTCGGGCCGTCGGGCTGCGGCAAGACGACCACGCTCGGCCTCATCGCCGGGTTCTTTCCGCCAACCGCCGGCGAGATCTATCTCAAGGGCAAGCCGGTCGCGGACCTGCCGTCGTTTCGCCGCGACATCGGCGTCGTGTTCCAGGACTACGCGCTCTTCCCGCACATGACCGCGGCGGAGAACGTCGCCTTCGGCCTGCGCATGCGCAAGGTAGGTTCCGTGGAAGCCGCGAAGCGCGTGCAGGACGCACTCGATCTCGTGAAGCTCCGCGGTCTCGGCGATCGACGTCCGCTGCAGCTGTCCGGCGGCCAGCGCCAGCGCGTGGCGCTCGCCCGCGCGCTCGTGATCAATCCCGCGGTCCTCCTTCTCGACGAGCCGCTGTCTAACCTCGACCTGAAGCTGCGCGAGGAGATGCGCGTGGAGATCGTGTCGATCCAACGGCGCCTCGGCATCACCACGGTGTTCGTGACGCACGACCAGGGCGAGGCGCTCGTCATGTCGGACCGCATTGCCGTGATGAACCAGGGTCGCATCGAGCAGCTCGGCGACCCGGCGTCGATCTACGAGGCGCCGGCGACGCGATTCGTCGCGGAGTTCATCGGCCGCATGAACCTGTTCACGGGGACGGTGACCGCCGAGCGCGGCGTGCGCATTGGCGATGCCACCTTCGGCATCGAGGTGCCGCCGGAGATGCCCGCCGGCTCGGCCGTGCACGTGGCCATCCGCCCGGAGCGCGCGCGATTGAGCGACGCACGCCCGTCGGAGGGCGTGGCGCTGGCCGGGACGGTACGGCAGGTGTTCTACCTCGGCGCAACGCGCGAGGTGCACGTCGACCTTGCGCACGGCGAGGAAGGATTCGTCGAGCTTCGCAACGACGGAACCGACGCCGGCGTACATGCCGGAAGCGCGGTGTGGCTGTCGGCCGCGGCGTCCAACTGCCGCGTTCTGCCGCAGAAATAGGGACGTACCCTATTACAGCGTTGTAATGGGGTCCGTCCCTATTTCAGCGAAGTCGGGCCGCGGCACCGGCCGGTCGGCCATGATCGGCACCTCGCCCTCGAGCGTCGTGCGCTGCATGCGGCGCGTGTACTTCGAATCGTCCCACGGTGTCGCGCAATGCTGCGCGCAGCGGTTGTCCCACAGCAGCGCATCGCCGACGCGCCACTTGTGCCGATAGACGTGTTCCGGCCGGATGGCGAAGTCCTTCAGGTAATCGATGAGCTCCTGCGCCTCGCCATCCTCCATGCCTTCGATCCGGTACGCCCAGCGCCCGATGTAGAGCGAGGTCCAGCCGGAGTAGGGATGCTTGCGCGCGATCGGATGCCAGACGTCGGGACGCGCGGCTTTCTGCTCGTCGGTCAGCGGTCCAAGATGCGGGTAGTAGACCTCGTGGAAGCGCGCGCGGGAGAAGCACGCACGCCGCCCCATGATCCTGTCGCGCACGTCGCTGCGGCAGCGCGTTGAACGCGGCGTACGTGTCGGCGTACATCGTGTCGCTGTCGACCGGCGGCAGCTCGAGCGCGTGGATGAACGAGCCCGGCGTTGGGGAGTCGCTTGTCCTCGCCGTCGGAATGCCAGCCCCATCCCGCGCGCTTGATGCCGACGGGCTTGTTGTCCTTCTCCGCGTTGGTGACGACCAGCACCTCGGGATGGCCCGGCAGGTTGAACTCCGGCGGCTCCATGATGTGGAGCGGACCGAGGCGCTTCGTGAACGCGACGTGCTCGTCCGGCGTCCACGTGACGTTGCGGAACAGGAGGATGCTGTAGCGGTGCCACGCACTCTCGATCTCGGCGAAGGTTGCGTCGTCCACGTGGCGAAGGTCGACGCCGAGGACCTCGGCGCCGAACGTGGGATGCAGCGGGCGCAGTTGGAGTGCCATGGCCAAAAATATACCGCGTCAGGTGGTCTTGCGGTAGCGGGCGCGGAACGCCTTCACGTCGGCAAGCGCGCCGTCGCGCAGGCGCGAGACGTCGCTGCCGGCGTTCACGAACTGGTAGCCGCGGTCGAACATGTCCTGCGCCGTGCAGCCCGGATGCGGCACCGTGCCCATGGGACGGCCCGCAGCGCGGATCGCCTTCTCCGCGCGCTCGAGCAGCGCCGCCACTTCGGGGTGCTTGAGGTTGCCCATTTGTCCAACGGTGGCCGACAGGTCGAACGGCCCGATGAACATGACGTCGATGCCGTCCACGGCGAGAATCGCGTCGATGTTGTTCACGGCTGTGAACGATTCGACCTGGCACGCGATGAGGAGGTTATGCGCGCAGGTCGCGACGTAATCGGGCGCCATGCCGTAGCTCGACGCGCGCACCGAGCTCGACGCCGTGCCGCGCCGGCCCTGAGGCGGATATCGGCAGGCCGCGACGGCGGCGCGCGCGTCGTCTGCCGTGTCGATGCTTGGGATCAGCACGGCTTCGGCGCCCACGTCGAGCACGCGCTTCAGGTACACGTGGTCGTTCCACGGCACGCGCACGACGCCGACCGTCGGCGTCGCGGACATGGCGTGGAGCTGCGCGGCAAGGCTCGTCACGTCGCCCAGCCCGTGCTCCTGGTCGAGCACGAGATAGTCGAAGCCGGCGAGGCTCAGGATCTCGGCGACCTGCGGGCTTCCCAGCATGGACCAGCAGCCGAGCACGTTCTCGCCGTTGGCGAGACGGTTCTTCAATGCGTTTGGCCGATACAATTGTTGCTCCCTTCGTGATGACGGTTTCCCGATGAATCCCTCAATCCTGCCCATGATCGACGCTGCCGCCAACCGCTGGATGGACGACGTGATCGCACTGCGCCGCGCCATCCACGCGCACCCCGAGCTCGCGTTCGAGGAGCGCGAGACCGCGCAGCGCGTGCAGGCATTCCTCGCCTCGCGCGGCATTCGGTTCCGCGCAGGCATCGGCGGCACGGGCATCGTGGCCGTGCTCGAAGGCGGCAAGCCGGGGCCGACCGTGGCGATTCGCGCCGACATGGACGCGCTGCCGATGGGCGAGCCCGCGGGCCTCGACTATGCGTCGAAGGTTCCGGGCAAGATGCACTCGTGCGGCCACGACGCGCACACGGCGATCGTGTGCGGCGTCGCGGCCGTGATGTCGGAGATGCGCTCGTCGCTCGCCGGCCGCGTGATGTTCATCTTCCAGCCGGCGGAGGAGACGCTGCGGGGTGCGAAGGCGATGCTCGACGACAACATGTTCGCCGACGGCAAGCCGGATGTCATCCTCGGCTTTCACAACTGGCCGCCGCTTGCGACCGGCACCGTCGGCTGGCACACCGACGCGTGCATGGCGTCGTCGGATGCGTTCGACGTCACGATCAAGGGCACCGCGGGACACGGCGCGCATCCGCACCTCGCGGTAGACGCGATCGTCGGCGCCGCGCATTTCGTCGACCAGGTGCAGACGATCGTCAGCCGTGAGATCGCCCCCATCAGCTCGGCGGTGCTCACCATCGGCAAGATCCAGGGCGGCACCGCGCGCAACATCATCGCCTCGTCGGTGGAGCTGCAGGCGTCGGTGCGAACGCTCGAGGGCGAAACCGCGGACAAGGTGCAGGCGGCGGTGCGCCGCATCCTCGAAGGCCTCAAGACGGGCATGCGCATCGACTACGCACTCGAATGGACCAAGCTCACGCCCGTGCTGCGCAATCACAAGCCGACGATGGCGCGCATGCTCGAGGTTGCGCGCAGCACGCTCGGCGCGCAGAACGTGATCGAGATGCCGGCGCCGAGCATGGGCAGCGAGGACTACGCCTGGTTCGCGGAGCAGATTCCGTCGGCGCACCTTCGCATCGGCTCGAAGATCCAGGGTCACGACACGGCCATCCATCGCACCGACTATCGATTGAACGAGGATGCCATCCCGCTCGCCACGAAGCTCATGGCGCGCGGCGTCGTGGAGTTCCTCGACTAGCCGCGCTGTTTCGCGAGCGCGTCCGCCAGCGCCTTGGTCGCGCCGGAGATGTCCGGGAGCTTCTCGCCTGCATCCAGACGCGCGCGCTTGGCGATCTCCTCGAACTGCATCTGGATCGCGCGGTCGGCCGCGGGCTCGGCGTCGGACGGGTCCATGACGACGATGCCGGACTCGTCGGCGATGACGACGTCGCCCGGACGTACCGAGACGCCGCCGCACGACACCGGCACGCAGAACGATCCGCCGAGGCCGATTCGCTTGGTGGTGATCGCCGACAGGCCGCGGCACCACACGGGCACGCCGTATTGCCGGATCTCCTGGATGTCCGCGACGACGCCGTCGATGATGACGCCCGCGACCTTCGCGACTTTCGCCGCGTAGCACACGAGTCCGCCGAAGCCGGCGTGCCGCATGTCGCCGCAACGGTCGACCACCAGCACGTCGCCCGGGCGCAACTGTCCCATCGCGTAACCCATGATCGTGCCGTCGACGCCCGGCTGGTGAATGGTCACGGCGGGCCCGGCGATGCGCACGTCCTGCTGCATCGACTTGATGCCCGGGTCCATGAAGCCCCAGTCGCGGAAATGGCCGATGGTGGCAGGCTCCGCCTTGACGAGCTTCTCGACGAGGCTTGCGGACAATTGCGGCGGCAGTGGGTTCAGCGTGAACACGTGATGAATCTCCGAAGTGGTTGAGTCATCGCTCGCGCTTGGGCGCGACGGGCGCCGTGGCAACGGTAGCGCGACTCGTCATGCGAGCGTCTCGATAGCCTCGGTCAGCGCCGCCAGGGTCGCGTCGACGTCCGCCTCGGTGTGTGCGGCCGAAAGGTACATCATGCCACGCGGCAGCGTCGCGACGCCACGCTCGAGCAGCGCACTGGTGAGGTCGATCGTGCGCTCCTTGTCGACGCCTGCGAGGTCCTGCAGCGTCGGCACCGCGCTTGCCCCCGCGAAGAGCTGCACGCAAGGTCCCGCCTGGTTCGCTGCCACCTGCGCGCCGGTTCGCCTCGCGGTGTCGCGGACGTGCTCCGAGATCGCGCGCGCATACGCTTCCATGCGCGGATAGATGTCGTCGGCGTGGGTGGCGAGATGCGTGAGGCACGCGAGCGCCGCCGCGACCGACAGGGGATGACCGTTGAACGTCCCGCGCTGCGACACGCAGCCGGTCACGATCGGGTCGAGCATGGCGGCACTTCCCGACACCGCGCTGATCGGCATTCCGGCGCCCAGCGCCTTGCCCAGCACGGTGAGGTCGGCCTCCACGCCGTAGCGCGCCTGCGCGCCGCCGGGCGCCAGTCGAAAGCCGGTGATCACCTCGTCGAATATCAGGACGACGCCGTTCGCCTTGGTCCATTCGCGCACCCCGCGCAGGAAACGCGACCGCGGCTCGAAGCAGCCTGCATTGATCGCGGCCGGCTCCATGATCACGGCCGCGACCTCGCGCGGATCGAGCGCGCACAGGGCTTCCAGGCTCCCCCAGTCGAGCACGATGACGTGGCGCACGGCGTCCGGATCCTGGCCGCCCGTGGACGGTCCGTCGTGCACCGCGTCGGTCGCGACGTGGATCGAGTCGGACCAGCCGTGGTAGTGACAGCGGAACTTGACGACGGTGAGCTTGCCGGTCACCGCCCGCGCGAGACGCAGCGCAAGCTGCACGCCTTCCGTGCCCGTCGACACGAACGAGCTCATCGCGCACGACGGCATCATCTGCGCAATGCGCTCGGCCAGGTCCGCCTCGCCGGTGGTGATGCCGCCGACGCGCAACCCGCGCGCGAGCTCGCGGCGCACGGCATCGAGCACGGGGGCGGGATTGTGACCGAGGATCAGCGGTCCGTAGCCGAGCGCGTAGTCGACGTACGTGCGGCCGTCGAGGTCGGTGACGCGCGCGCCTTCGGCGTGCGCGATGGCGAGCGGAACGGGCCGTTGCGTCGCGCGCGGCGAGGACGACACGCCGCGCGGCAGCACCTTCGACGCACGTGCGTGATAGTCCGCCGAGCGCGTGAAGCGTTGATCGCTCATTTGGACAATGTGGCAGCGAGCTCGGGCGCCGCCTGCGAGAACAGCGCCGATCCGTCGCGCGCTCCGGCGTGCGCGAGCAGCCACCATGCGCAGCACAGGTTGGAGGACAGGATCGGCAGGCCGATGCGTGTGCGCGCGTCGAGGATCGCAGGCAGCGTCAGCATGCCCGTCCCGCTCATCACGATCGCGTCCACTGCGTTGGTGTCGACACTCGCGAGCGCGCTGCCGATCTCCGCGTTGGTGAGCGAATAGGCGCGAAACGTCTCGGAGATCTTCACGACCTGCGCGACTTCGCGCTCGGTGCCGCGCCAGTACGCGACCGACTCGTCGGTGAGCCATTGCGGATACGGCGAGACCACGCAGATGCGCCGCGCGCGCAGCGCCGTGAGCGCATCGTCGATGGCGGCGCTGGCGGTGATCACCGGCATGCCCGCGCGTGCCGTCAGCTCGCGGACGAGCGCGCGATCGCCCGCCGGCAGCAGACGATACGACGGGCCGGTCAGCCCGATCGCAATCGCCCGGAGTGCGAGCTCGCCGAAGCTCGTCACGCCGTCGCGATAGAGGTCGAGGTACCGGCGGTTGCGCTGCTCGAGCGTCGTGCCGGGCATCACGGCGAAGCGCGATGCGTAGAGCGCGACGCGGCCTTCGAGGCAGCGCGCGAGCTCCGGCTCGATCGACGGATTGGACGGGGGCACCAGGACTCCCGCCCACGCAGCGGGCCGCACGCTTTCCTCGGTCACTGGACGACAGCCATGTCGAGCATTGCGGTGGTGCGCAGGTGCGACACCGTCTTGTCGCGGTCGTTCGCCATCTCGCGGACGTGGTCGAGCCACGCCTCGCCGCCCGCGACGTTGCGGTCCGTGCGCGGGATGAGCATCTGTGTGGCGACACGCCGGCGCTCGTCGGACGCGTCGTCGACCGGTTGCGTATCGCCGCCGTCGGCTTCGGCGATCGCGCGCGCGAGCGCATACGCGTCGTGCATGCCGCAGTTCATGTTCATGCCGCCGCGCGTGTTGGTGACGTGAGCGCTGTCGCCCGGCGAGCAGGATGCGGCCGTCGCGAAAGCGCGACGCGACCCGCTTGCTCACGCCGTACACGTCCTTCATGGCGACCGTCGGCAGGCGATCGATGTGCGGCATGACCTCGCGCAGCCGCGCGAGGATCCATGCGGGGTCGAGCGCGTCCGCGTCGTCGACTTCCTTCGGCACGCGCAGGATGATGCGCCAGCAGTCCGGCATGCGCAGGAAGCTCACCGATTTCATGCCGTTCCACAGATAGGTGACCGGCGCGATGCCGGGCAGCAGCGCGTCGAGGTCGTCGGTGGTCATGACGCGCAGGATCTTGTCGGGATAGTCCTCGCCGTCGAAGTCGATGCCGAGCGCGGCGCGCACGTCGCTGCGGCTGCCGTCGGCGGCGATCAGGTAGTCGCCGTCGAGGGTCTCGTGTCCCGCGCCATGGCGCACGCGCACGACGACGCGCGACCCGTGCTGCGCCACGTGCTGCACTTCCGCGTCGAACAGCACGCGCGCGTGGCGGAACGCCGCGAGGCGGTGGAGGATGATCGGCGTGACTTGCGCCTGCTCGAGGTGAAGGCGGTAGGGGAACGCGGTTTCACCTTCGAGCGCGGCGAGCGTGAACTCGGCGAAGATGCCGTGCTGCGGCGTGCGGTACTGCACGCGCTCCGCGACCTGGCCGCGGTGGTGCACTTCGTCGAGCACGCCGAGGCGATCGAGGATCGCGAGCGTGGGTGGATGGAAGGTGGATGCGCGCGACGCGGCGCTCAGCGCCGGGCGCTTCTCGGCGACGGTCACCGCGATGCCCGCCTCGGCCAGCGCGAGCGCGGCGGTCAACCCGACGGGCCCTGCGCCGGCGATGATGACTTCGTCTTGCTGCATGTTACATGTATCATACTTAATACATGTTGAAGCGGCAATTGCCGTCCATGAAACTCGACCTCCTGTTGCGCGACGGGCTGCTCGTTCTTGCCGACTCTGGCTGCGTTCCGGGGTCGGTCGGCGTGCGCGACGGACGCATCGTGGCGATCCTCGCGGCCGGCGAGGAAGCAACTTCCGACGAGACCGTCGACTGCCGCGGCAAATGGATCATGCCGGGCGTGATCGATCCGCACGTGCACTTCGGGTTCGGGTCGCCGGAGACGGACTTTCTCACGGAGTCGCGCTCGGCCGCGTTGGGCGGTATCACCTCCGCGCTCTCGTTCTATCGCACGGCCGACTTCCGCGACGCGTTCGACGCCTATCGGGACCGTGCCGCGTCGCAGAGCTGCATCGACTTCGGATTGCACTTCGGCATCACGAGCCACCTGCACGTGCAGACGCTCGCGCAATGCTCGAAGCGCTTCGGCGTCACCTCGTACAAGCTGTACCTCATGTACAAGGGCGCAGCCGGCCTCGCGCAGGGCTTCACCGAGATCGACGATGCGCTGCTGTACGCCGCGTGCAAGGCGACTGCCGCCATCGACGGCGCCGTGCTCGGCATCCACTGCGAGAACGTCGAGGTCATTCCTCACTTGCGCGAGCCGCTGCGCCTCGCGGGTCGCGATGACCTCCGTGCGTGGAACGAGCAGAGCCCCGACTTCCTCGAGGCCGAGAACGTGCATCGCGCCTGCTACTTCGCCGGCAAGACGGGTGCTGCGATCAACATCGTGCACTTGTCGAGCCGCGAGGCGCTCGACGAAGTGCGCCGCCACCGCCGGCGCACGAAGGCGCCGATCTACGTCGAGACGTGCCCGCACTACCTCTTCCTCGACGACGAGACGCCCGCGGGCGTGCTCGCGAAGGTCAATCCGCCGATTCGCGGCCGCGCGGACGTCGACGCGATGTGGGAAGGCATCGAGGACGGCGCCATCGACACGGTCGGCACCGATCACGTGCCGCGCAAGCGCAGCACGAAAGCGGGCAAGGGCATCTGGGCGTCGAGCAACGGGTTCCCGGGTGTGGCGACGATGCTGCCGATCATGGTCAGCGAGGGCCACCACCGCCGCGGCATCGCGCCGGAACGCCTCGCCGCCGTGCTGTCGCGCAACGCCGCGCGCATTTATCGCATGGCGAACAAGGGTGCGCTCGCCGTGGGCTACGACGCTGACATCACGATCGTCGATCCGAACCTTTCGCGCACCGTCGACCCCGCCACGCTCGAGTCGTTCGCGGATTACTCCCCCTACGAGAACGTGTCGCTCAAGGGATGGCCCGTTGCAACGTATGTCCGCGGCCGCAGGGTCATGCGCGATGGCGCGATCGCCGCGGAGGTGCGCGACCACCCGCAGGGCCACTACCTCTTCCGGACCTGAACATGGAACACAAGCCGCGAATCTGGGATCGATTCCTCACCGAGCGCGACCAGCAGGTGCTCGCCAAGGCGGGCTACGGCAAGCGCGGCGGCTTCGGCACGCGACCCGCGCTCTTCATCATCGACGTGCAATACAACTTCTGCGGCGACAGGCCCGAGGACATCCTCGAAGGCTTGAAGCAATACCGCACGCATTGCGGACGCGAGGCGTGGGAGGCCGTGCGCCACATCGAGCCGCTCCTGCATCTCGCGCGCGAGAAGAACTTCCCCGTGTTCTATACCGAGAGCGCGCGCCGCGCGGATCTCCTCGACAGCGGCGTGCAGGTCGGCAAGAGCCATCGCGGCACGGAGAGGACGGTGCTCGAAGGCACGCACGCGACCGAGACCGTCGAGCCGCTCGCGCCGCGGGACCAGGACCTGCGCATCGCGAAGCGCAAGCCGTCGTGCTTCTTCGGCACAATCTTCATGAGCCACCTCAACTTCCTCGATATCGACACGCTGATCATGACCGGCTGCACGACGTCGGGCTGCCTGCGCGCAACGGCGGTGGATGCGTACTCGTTCAACTTCAAGGTCGTGATCCCGGAAGAGTGCGCGTTCGACCGGTTCGAGTCGAGCCACGCGATCAACCTCTTCGACCTCAACTGCAAGTACGCCGACGTCGTGCCGGTGGCCGAGGTCGCGCAGTACATGAGCGGCCTGCCGGTGCGCCCGCCGTTCACCGCCCCCGCGTAGAACTCTTCAGGACGACGCCCCCGATGATCCGATTCCTGCTCGCCGCCGCGTTGGCGCTGTTCGCGTTGTCTGCGCTCTCGCAAGGCGCGTATCCGGACCGTCCGGTGAAGCTGATCGTTGCGTTCCCGCCGGGCGGCACGACGGACATCGTCGGACGCCTCGTCGCGCAGAAGGTCGGCGTGCTGTGGGGCGGCAAGACGATCGTGGTCGAGAACAAGGCGGGCGCATCCGGCACGATCGGCACGGGCGAGAGCATCGCCGCCGCGCCCGACGGCTACACGCTCACGATCGGCAACAGCCAGACGCACGGCACGAACCAGACGCTCTTCGCGAAGCTGCCGTACGATCTCGTGAAGGACGTCACGCCCATCGCGATGCTCGCACGCACGAAGAACGTGCTGGTCGTGGCGGCGAGCTCGCCCTACAGGACGGTCGACGACCTCCTCAAGGCGGGCAAGACGAAATCGCTGAGCTATGCATCCGTCGGCAACGGCGCGTCCTCGCACATCATCGGTGAATTCATCAGCCGCAAGTACAGCCTCAACGCGATCCACGTGCCGTACAAGGGAGGGACACCGGCCATCACCGACCTCATGGGCGGCCAGGTCGACTTCATGGCCGCGACCTACGGCACGGTGGCGAATCTCGCCAAGGAAGGCCGCGTGCGCATCCTCGCGGTGTCGGACGAGAAGCGCGACCCGCGCATTCCCAGCGTGCCGACGTTCGAGGAGGCAGGACTGCCTTCGCTCGGCCTCGACACGACGATCGGCGTGTACGGTCCTGCGAATCTCCCGCGCGCCGTCGTCGACAAGTGGAGCGACGCGATCGGGCAGGTGGCGAAGATGCCCGACGTCGAGAAGACGCTCGAGACCGCGGGGTTCGACGTCTGGTACAAGCCCGCGAGCGAGATGGCCGAGTATCACAGGCAGGAAGTGCCGCGGCTCGGCAGGATCATCAAGGAAGCGAACGTCGAGATGAATTGAAAGGGGCCGGCGTGGGCGGAGCGGCGCGGGCGGTTCACATCCTCACGGGCTATCTCGGCAGCGGCAAGACGACGCTCCTGTCGCGATTGCTGCGCGAGCCCGCGCTCGCGGACACGGCGGTCGTCATCAACGAGCTGGGCGAGGTCGGCCTCGACCACGTGCTCGTCGATCGCGGCAGCGAGGACGACGTCGTCCTGCTCGACTCGGGCTGCCTGTGCTGTGCGCTCGGCAATTCGCTGCAGGAGACGCTCGAGAGCCTGCACTATCGTCGCGAGCGCAACGAGCTGCCGCCGTTTTCGCGCGTGATCGTCGAGACGACGGGCGTCGCCGATCCCGGCCCGATCATCGCAACGCTCGATCTCGACGCGGCGATCGCACGTCACTACCGGCCGGGCAGCATCGTCACCGTCGTCGACGCGACGAACGGCGTCGAGCACCTCGCGCGGTTCGACGAAGCGCGGCGGCAGGTGGCGGTCGCGGATGCGATCGTCGTGTCGAAGCTCGATCTCGTTGCGCAGCTGCCGATCGATCTCGACGCCAGGCTTCGCGCGCTCAATCCGCATGCGCGGCGTGCACGGGGCGACGAGCCCGATCTCTTCGCTGCACACGCCATCGCGCGCTCGCTCGCGCCGGCGCCCCACGATCATTCGGACCACGATCACCTTGCCGAGCAAGGCATCGCCACGACCACGGTTCGTCTCGACGCACCGCTGCCGTGGCCGCGCTACGCCGCCTGGGTGCAGTGGATGCGGCAGGCGCTCGGCGCGCGCCTGCTGCGCATGAAGGGCGTCGCTCGCATGGACGACGGCGACATTTGCGCGCTCCACGCCGTCATGCAAGTGTTCAGCGCGCCGCAGCGGGTGACGGCGATGCCCCCCGGACTGGGCGACGGCGTCGTGGTCATCATTGCGCAGCACGTCGGGCGCGACGTGCTCGACGAGGCGCGGCGCCGGTTGACCGGCGACGCCCACGCTACCCAAGACCTGCAACGAACCGGGACGGCACCGACATGAAAGCACTCTTCCTTGCATTGTTCGCCGCTGCATCGCTTGCCCAGGCGCAGGAACCGGCGTACCCGTCGCGCGCGGTGAAGATCGTCGTGCCGTTCGCGCCGGGCGGCGCCACCGACATCACCGCCCGTTTGGTGGGCGAGAAGCTTTCCGGCAAGTGGGGCCAGCCGGTGGTGATCGAGAATCATCCGGGCGCCGGCGGCAACGTGGGCTCCGACATCGTGGCGAAGGCTAAGCCCGACGGCTACACGCTGCTGGTCGGCGTGACCGGCTCGCACGCCATCAACACGTCGCTCATGAAGTCGATGCCCTATCACCCGCTGCGCGACTTCGAGCCGCTGACGCTCGCGACGATCTTCCCGAACGCCATCGTCGTCAACGCGAAGGTGCCCGCGAGCACGCTGCCGGAGCTCGTCGCGCTGCTGAAGGCCAACCCGACGACGTACAGCTACGGCTCCGACGGCAACGGCACGGCGTCGCATCTGACAATGGAGCTCCTGAAGGCGAAGGGCAATTTCAGGATCACGCACGTGCCTTACAAGGGCGGGGGGCCGATGGTGACCGATCTCATCGGCGGCCAGATCCAGGTCGGCATCACGGGATTGCCGGCCGTGCAGCAGCACGTGAAAGCGGGAACGCTGAGGCTCATCGCGATCACGACGCCGCAGCGCATGCAGGCGTATCCCGCGTTCCCCACGATCGCCGAGCAGGGATTTCCGGGATTCGCGGCCGCGCCGTGGGCGGGCTTCTTCGCGCCGAAGGGAACGCCGCCCGCGATCGTGTCGAAGGTGTCGGCCGATCTCGTCGAGGTCATGCTGCTGCCGGACGTGCAGCAGAAGATGCAGGACATCGGCAGCCAGCTCGTGCCGACGACGCCGGCGGAATTCCGCAAGTTCGTCGAGGACGAGATCGCGAAGTGGAGCGAAGCGGTGAAGGTGTCGGGCGCGAGCGTGGACTAGTCGAGAGCGAGTGCTCGAAGGACGAACCGCGCTCGCTCTTGCGGCGACGCCAACGGCACGAGTGCGACGGCGTAGCCCGCGCGGCCATAGCAATCGAGCGTGAGCAGGTGGATCGCGTCCGCGCCGTCGAACGGCTGGTCGCGCTCCGCATCCATGACGTAGATCTCGCGCCAAGGCGGCAGCACGAAGACAGGTGCGTGGAACCGGTACGTCGACAGCAGCCGATCACGCTCGGCGCCGTCGATCGCCGCGGCTTCGTGCAGCATCGCGATCGCCTCGACGGCCGTCCTGTCGAAGAACACGGGTCCTGCAAGCGATGCGGACGCGCGGTATTTCTCGATGTCGCGTCGCAGTATTTCTTGAGCGAACGTCGCGGGATCGGGGCGCGGCGGCTCGCCCCGGCGCAGGCGTTCGCGAATGAACTCGCGCGCCGATTCGCGCACCGTCGGATACCCGAGTTGCGCCAGCTCCTCGATCAGCGTGGTCTTGCCCACGCCCGGCCCGCCGGCGATCGCGATGCGCAACCCGACGCTCAATTCGGGATGCGCGAGATCTGCACGCTGACGATCTTCCACGCGCCGTCCCGCTTGACGTAGATGTCGATGTACCGGTAGTGGCTGGTGAACGGCTTGCCCTGGTACGTGCCGGTCATGCGCGTGCGGCCGCAAAGGAGCGCCACGTCGCCGTACAGCCGGACGTCGAAGTCCTCGACCGTGTACGGGTCGATGCGCAGGTCGGCCGATACGATGTCCGCCACGAACGACGCCTTGGTCTCGACGTTGCCTGCGCCGTCGATCTGGCGAAAGTCCTCCGCCATGTTCTCTTCGATGGCGCGTCGGTCCTTGCGCACGATGGCCTTGTCCCATGCGTCGGCCTGGGACGTGAGCGTCGCGACGATCGCGGAGGGATCGGATCGCTGCGTGTTCGGCATGGGAGCGCAGGCCTGAAGGGACGCGAGCGCGACGATGGCGATCTTCGCCAGGCGGGTCGATAGGCGCATGTCGGCCGGAAGTTTGACGCACGTTTCGCCGCGCCGCATCATTGACAGCCATAGTTGGAACTGCTAAACGCACGCATCCGGCACGCGAGCGAAGCCACGGCATTCTGGCGCCGTGCAATTCGCCAGCGCCGCACATTTGGGGGAACCATGAAGCGACGTGCAGCCATCACGTTAGCCGTCCTTGCGGCGGCGACCGTTGCCTTTGCAGTGCCCGTGCCAGCCATCGCGCAGCAGAAGAAGCTCGTGATGTGGACGCACTGGGACCAGAACCCGGACTTCAACAAGTGGTACGCGGAAAAGGGCAAGGAATTCGCGAAGAAGTCCGGTTACGAAGTCGAGGTGGTCACAGTTCCGTACCAGGGGTACGAGGCGAAGTACCTTGCAGCACTCATGTCGAAGAGCGGCGCGCCCGACATCTTCATGGGCATGACGCACCAGTGGTGCGGGCAGTACGACTTCTGCGACAGGATGCCCGACGATCTCGCGAAGACGTACGAGCAGAACCTGCCGAAGTACATGTCCGACGTCGGCAAGTGGAAGAACGTGCGCTACGGCATCCCGATCGAGCACGGCAACTTCCAGCAGATGTACATCAACGTCGACATGTTCAAGAAGGCGGGCTTGAATCCGGACAATCCGCCGATGAAGTTCACGGGCGACTGGCTCACGGACATGAAGAAGCTCACGATCGCGGACCCGAAGGGCGGCGATCCGACGCAGGTGGGCTTCGCGATCCGCAGCAAGGGGGCGCCGGTCGGCATCACCGATAAGTTCCTGCCGTTCGCGCACGCGTGGGGCGCGCGCATGCTGAGCCCGGATCTGTCCAAGGCGACCGGCTACGCCAACAGTCCCGAGATGATCGCCGCGCTCACGTTCTTCGGCGATCTCGTCAACAAGGACAAGGTCGCGAGCCTCTCGTTCGGCAACCCCGAGGATGCATTCGGCCAGAAGCGCGCGGCGGTGATCTTCCGCGAGTCGTGGTTCTTCGGCTGGCTCAAGAAGAACGCGCCCGACGTCAACTTCAAGGTCTACGCGCTGCCCTGCGAGAAGACGTGTCCCGGCGCGGGCGCGCTCTTCCCGTGGACCGACCTCGTCTACAAGAACAGCCCGAACAAGGCCGTTGCGTGGGAGTTCATGCGCTTCATCAGCAACGCCAAGGACGACATGGAGCACCACCAGATGCAGGGCATCCTGCCGGTGTGGACGGCGAACCTCGACACGGACTACGTGAAGCAGCGCCCGGACTACCAGTCCACCAAGGCGATGCTCGCGCAGCCGGTGCCGCCGACGTACTTCCATCCGAAGTCCAACGAGCTCGCCACGGCGTTCGGCGAAGCGGTGGTCGGCGTCATGTTCGGCAAGGGCCAGCCCAAGCCGCTGCTCGACGAGGCCGCCGCGAAGATGGACCGCATCCTCAAAGACTAGCGTCCCCTCACCCCAGCCCTCTCCCCGCGCGGCGGGGCGAGGGAGTGGAGCTGTCGTGCGCCAGTGGGTCCGCCTCGCATTTCCGAAGACGCATCTGGAGCGGCGCAAGCGCGCCGGCTTCCTGTTCGTGCTGCCCGCGCTGCTGTTCTTCGGCTCGGTGTTCATCGTGCCGCTCGCGCAGTCTGTCATGTATTCGTTCTACCGGATCCAGCCCGGCGGGGCGAAGGAGTTCGTCGGCCTCGGCCGCTATGAAAAAGTCCTGACCGACTCGACCTTCTGGTCGGCCGTGGGCAACACGGTGCAGCTCCTGCTGTTCTCCGTTCCCGCGACAGTCGTCCTGGCGCTCGCGGTCGCGCTCGGCCTCAACCAGATCGCGTCCCTCAAGTGGCGCAACGTATGGGCGTCGATGTACTTCCTGCCGTTCGCGACGTCGCTCGTCGCGGCCGCGCTCGTGTGGCAGTGGATCTACGAGCCCGTGTACGGCTTCCTCAACTACGCCCTGTCGTTCGTCGGCATCCCGCCGCAGAAGTGGCTGCAGAGCCTCGTCGAGGTGAAGCCGGCCATCGCCGCGGTGAGCGTGTGGGTGCGCATCGGCTTCGACACCATGATCTTCCTCGCCGCGCTGCAGTCGATCCCGCAGGAGTACTACGAGGCGGCGGGCATCGACGGCGCGAGTGCAGTCCAGCGGCTGCGCTACATCACGCTGCCGATGCTGAACGCGCAGATCATCATGGTCTGCATCCTCGAGCTGATCTTCAACTTCAAGATCTTCGACCAGGTGTACGCGACGACCCAGGGCGGGCCAGCGGGCGAGAGCCAGACGATCATCATGCTGCTGTACGACACGGCCTTCAAGTTCTTCCGGTTCGGCGACGCGTCGGTGATGGCGGTGTTCGTCTTCGTCACGCTGATGGTCGTGACGCTCCTGCAGTGGCGGTTCTTCCGCAAGCCGATCGAGTACTGATGCGCCTGCGCTGGGTCATCCTGCTGGCGGTGGCGTGCGGCGCCATCACCGTGTTCTTCCCGTTCTTCTGGATGGCGGTCACGTCGCTCAAGACCGCGCCCGAGATCCAGCGCGTGCCGCTGACCATCGCGCCGGACAACTGGCTCAACTTCGGCAACTACGTCGAGGTGTTCAAGCGCGAGCCCTTCCTGCGCTATCTCGTCAACAGCGCGATCGTCGCGAGCGTCGCCGCGGTGAGCAGCGTGGTCGTGTCGTCGCTCGCCGGATTCGGCTTCGCGAAGTACCGGTTTCCCGGACGCGACGTGTTCTTCCTCGCCATCGTCGGCATCCTCATGGTGCCGTTCCAGTCGGTGGTGGTCCCGCTGTACGTGTGGATGAACGAGTTCGGCCTGCTCGACACCTACGCCGGGATCGTGCTGCCCGATCTCGTGAGCGTGTTCGGCGTGTTCCTGATGCGCCAGTCGATCGAGATGATCCCCAACGACTACATCGATGCCGCGCGCATCGACGGCGCAAGCGACCTGCGCATCTTCTTTTCCGTGGTGCTGCCGTCCGTCAAACCCGCGATCGCCACGCTCCTCATCATCAAGTTCATGTGGAGCTGGAACGAGTTCTTCTGGCCGATGGTCGTGACCACCAGCCAGCACATGCGCGTCGTCACGATCGGCGTCATGAGCTTCACCAACATGTACTACATCGACTACAACCTGCTGACCGCCGCGGCGGTGATCAGCATCCTGCCGATCCTCGTGATCTTCGTCACGCTGCAGCGTTGGGTCGTGCAGGCGGTGGTGATGAGCGGGCTCAAGGGCTAGGCCGATAGCCTGCGTCGATCGTACGCATCACCACAATCAATTTCCCAAGCCGCCGTCCGCGGCCTAGATTGACGAGGCCCATCAGGGTCACCGGAGGCAACATGGACGCAACGACGCAGGACAAGGGCGCCAGCGGCTGCCCATTCTCGGGCAGCAAGCGCGGGCGCGCGAATCGCGATTGGTGGCCCGAGCGCCTGAACCTCGACGTGCTGCATGCGCACTCGCCTGCATCCGATCCGATGGGCGCCGGCTTCGACTACGCCCAGGCGTTCAAGACGCTCGACCTCGACGCGCTCGTAAAGGATCTGCGCGCGCTGATGACCGATTCACAGGACTGGTGGCCCGCCGACTTCGGCCATTACGGCGGACTGTTCATTCGCCTTGCGTGGCACAGCGCCGGCACGTATCGCGTCGCCGACGGCCGCGGCGGCGCCGGTGGCGGGCAGCAGCGATTCGCGCCGCTCAACAGCTGGCCCGACAATGCGAACCTCGACAAGGCGCGGCGCCTCTTGTGGCCGATCAAGCAGAAGTACGGCCGCAACATCTCCTGGGCGGACCTCTACGTGCTTGTCGGCAACGTCGCGCTAGAATCGATGGGCTTTACGACCTTCGGCTTCGGCGGCGGCCGTGCGGACACGTGGGAGCCCGAAGAGCTCTACTGGGGGCCGGAGGGATCGTGGCTCGGCGACGAGCGCTACAGCGGCGAGCGGCAGCTGCAGGCCCCGCTCGGCGCCGTGCAGATGGGCCTCATCTACGTCAATCCCGAAGGTCCCAACGGCAATCCCGATCCCGTCGCTGCCGCGCGCGACATTCGCGAAACGTTCGCCCGCATGGCCATGAACGACGAGGAGACGGTCGCACTGATCGCGGGCGGCCACACGTTCGGCAAGACGCACGGCGCGGGCGACCCCTCGTTCATCGGCAAGGAGCCGGAAGGCGGCGCGATCGAGGATCAGGGCCTCGGCTGGAAGAGCAAGTACAACACCGGCATCGGCGCGGACGCGATCACCGGCGGTCCCGAAGTCACGTGGTCGCAGACGCCGACGCGCTGGAGCAACCACTTCTTCGACAACCTGTTCGGCAACGAGTGGGAGCTCACGCACAGCCCCGCGGGTGCCAAGCAGTGGAAGGCCAGGAACGCGCAGGCGACGATTCCCGATGCGTTCGATGCCTCGAGAAAGCACGTGCCGACGATGCTCACGACCGATCTGTCGCTGCGCTTCGATCCTGCGTACGAAAAGATCTCGCGCCGTTTCCACGCGCATCCGGACGAGTTCGCGGACGCGTTCGCGCGCGCGTGGTTCAAGCTCACGCACCGCGACATGGGGCCCGTCGTGCGCTACCTGGGCCCGCTCGTGCCGAAGGAAACGCTGGCGTGGCAGGACCCGATTCCCGCGGTCGATCACGCGCTGATCGGCGAGCCCGACATCGCTGCGCTCAAGGAGAAGATCCTGGCGTCGGGATTGTCGGTGCCCGAGCTCGTCGCGACGGCGTGGGCCTCGGCGTCGACGTTCCGCGGCTCGGACAAGCGCGGCGGCGCCAACGGCGCGCGCATCCGGCTCGCGCCGCAGAAGGACTGGGACGTGAACCAGCCCGCGCAGCTTTCCAAGGTGCTGTTGAAGCTCGAGTCGATCCGCGACGCGTTCAATGCCTCGGCCAACGGCGGCACGAAGGTCTCGCTTGCCGATCTCATCGTGCTTGGCGGCGCCGCGGCGATCGAGAAGGCGGCCAGCGCCGGGGGCGTGCACGTGCAGGTACCGTTCACGCCCGGACGCATGGACGCGTCGCAGGAGCACACCGACGTCGCTTCGTTTGCGCCGCTCGAGCCCGTGTCCGACGGCTTTCGCAACTACCGTCGCGACGTGCCGCAGCTGATGGCCCCGGAGGAAGCGCTGGTCGACCGCGCGCAGCTCCTGAAGCTCACCGCGCCGGAGATGACGGTGCTGGTCGGCGGTCTTCGGGTCCTGGGTGCGAACGGCGCGTCGACGCACGGCGTGCTCACCGACAAGGCGGGTACGCTGTCGAACGATTTCTTCGTCAACCTGCTCGACATGCGCACGCAGTGGCAGCCGGCCGGCGACAACCTGTACGAAGGTCGCGACCGCAAGACGAAGCGCGCTGCGGTGGACCGGTACGCGCGTCGACCTCATCTTCGGTTCGCACTCGCAGCTGCGCGCGATCGCAGAGGTGTACGCGTGCGCCGATTCGAAGGCGAAGTTCGCGCAGGACTTCGTGGCCGCATGGGCCAAGGTGATGGACCTCGACCGCTTCGATCTTCGCTAGACGGTCAGCGCCTTCACCTGCTGCCAGTCCACCGTCAGGCCGAACCCGGGCGATTCGGTGAGGTGGACGCAGCCGTCCCTGTAGTACGCGCCGTCGTGGAAGATGCGATGGTGCACCGGATGCATGTGCGGGTCACCGACGCACTCGGCGCCGTAACAGGCATCGCCGAGTGCGGACACGAGGTGCGCGTGCAGGTGCGGCCACGAATGCGGCTGCACGAGCACGCCCTTCTGCTCGGCGTACGTGCCGACGCGCAAGCCTTCCGTGAATCCGCCGTAGCGCACGGAGTCGAACTGCACGTAGCGGATTGCGCCCGAATCGATGAAGTCGCGCGCGGTGAAGCGATGCCACTCGCGCTCGCCATGCGCGAGCGGAATGGGAATGGCCTGCGCAAGCCGCACGTAGTCCGCAGGCTGCAGGTACCAGTGCAGCGGCTCCTCGAACCACGTGATGTCGCACGGCGCGACGGCGTTCGCATACTCGATGCCGCTCGTCACGTCGTACGCTGCGTTGCAGTCGAGCATGAGCTCGACGTCCGGACCGATCGCGTCGCGCACTGCGCGGATGCGCTTGACCTCGTCGGTGAGCGAGAGCGCGCCGGACTTCAACTTGACCGCGCGATACCCGTCGCGCACGAATGCCGCGAGCTCGTCGGCGACGGCGAGCATGGGGCGATGCGGCCGGTACATGCCGCCGACGGCGTACGTGTGCACCTTCGTGCGCGTGCCGCCGAGCAGGCGAAACACCGGAAGGTCCACCGCCTTGCCCTTGATGTCCCATAACGCGATGTCGATGCCGGCCATCGCCGCCATGAAGAAGCTTCGCAAGTGACGCGGCAACGGTGATGGAAGGCCGTCCCAGTCGCCGAGGCCTCCTTGGCGCGGAACGGTGATCGAGAGAAGCTTCTGCCAGATCTCGGCGTGACCGCACGGGTCCATGCCCTCGATCACCGGCGCAATCATGCGAAGCATGTCGCACACCTGCGCCTGCGGGCCGCTTGCCACTTCGCCGATCCCCGTGATGCCGGCATCGGTGCGAACCTCGACGAGCGTCAGGATCGAGCGGCCGAACGGCTCGTGCGCCGTCCACGACAGGTCGTCGTGATCGGCCGCCAGCGGATGGATGACGACGTCTGTGATCTTCATGGCGTCTTGCGTCAGGCCGGTCCGAGCAGGTACGCCTTGGTGTCGCCGAAGAAATTCGCGGCGGCGTCCGACCGCACGGCAGTGCCCACCCCTTCGGCGGTGAGCACTTCGAGCAGCAGCGCATTGGGCACGCTGCCGTCGATGATGTGGACCGAGCGCACGCCTTCACGCACGGCGCGCACCGCAGCGACGAGCCGCGGCTCCATGCCGCCGTGCACGATGCGGTCTCGCATGAGGTCGTCGGCGTCCGACGCCTTGAGGATGGGAACCGTCTTGCCGTCGCGGCCGAGGATGCCCGCGATGTTCGTCATCAGCACGAGCTTCTCCGCTGCGAGCGCACGCGCGACCTGGCCCGCGAGGCGGTCGGAGTTGATGTGGTAGGACGTGTTGTCCTCGGCCACGCCGATCGGCATGACCACCGGCACGAAATCGCGCGACAGCAGGAGGTCGATGAGTCCGGTGTCGATGCTGTCGACGTCGCCGACGAACCCCAGCGCCGGCGCGTCGGGGTCGTCGGCCGGCGGTGCGATCGGACGCGCGCGGATGAAGCGCCCGTCCTGCCCGTCGAGCCCCACCGCGCGGCCGCCTTCGCGATTGATGAGCGACACGAGGTCCTGGTTGAGCTCGCTCAGGGCCATCTCCACGAGCGTCATCGTGCGCTCGTCGGTGATGCGATGCCCGCGATAGCGGCGCGCCTCGTGACCCATCTTGCGCATCAGCTCGTCGATGCCCCAGCCGCCGCCGTGCACGACGACCACTTTCATGCCGACGAGGCGGAGCAGCGCAACGTCGCGCGCGAAGCCCGCCTTGAGCCTGGCGTCGGCCATCGCCTGTCCGCCGAAGCGCACGACGATCGTCTTGCCGTGGAACGCGCGCAGGTAGGGAAGCGCTTCGGCGAGGATGCTGCCTTTGTCGAGGGGCGTCATGCGCAACGGGCCGGTTGTGATCCGGCGCAACTATAGACCACTCCGCCAACGGCGGACGAAAGGCGGCGCACGTGGCACGGAAGCTGCGTTGACTGCGTATCGCTACGTGCCCGGGGTCGCAACAGGATGAAGCCTACATTCGCATTGATGGTCGCGGCCTTCGTGATCGCCGCCCCCGTTTCCGCGCAGACGATGTATCGCTGCCACGACCTCGGCAAGACGGTGTACTCCGACAAGCCGTGCCTCAACGGCGACGAGATCAAGCAACTGTCGCCGAACGGCAATCCGACGCCCGAGTATCTCGCGCGCCTTCGCATGAAGTCGCGCGTGGAGGAGCAGCGCGCTATGAATGCCTCGGTTGCAGCGAAGCGCGACGCTCAGAGCGCCAAGTTGGCGGAGTGCGAGAAGAGCGCCACGGCAACCGTCTGCAAGCCGTAGCGTTCAAGTGGCGCGGGTGCGGGCTCGCGCCCCCGGCCGTCACTTTTGCCGGGCCGCCGGCAAGCCCGTTGCCGGGTCGAGGATCAACGTCTTCCTCCTTGGCTTCGCGAAATCGAACATGTCCCCGATCGACCCCGCGAACCGGTCGAACGACGTCGCGCTCATGCGCTCGCCCGAAAGCCAGTTGTCCTCGATGAAGCGCAGCACCGACGTCTGGTCGGTCAGCGCGTGGCTCACGTAGTTCTCGCGCGCGTAAGGCGAGATCACGAGCAGCGGCAGCCGCGGCCCGTAGCCGCATCGCGCGCCCGCGCCGTCCGTCGCATCGCCGCAGAGATAGTCGAGCGTCGTGTTCGACTTGTTGACGATCGGCGGCATCACGTGGTCGTACCAGCCGTCCGAATCGTCGGCCATGAGCACGATCGCCATGTCCTTCCATTGCGGAAGTCGCTGCAGCCGGTTCACCGTGCGCACGATGAACTCCTGCTCGTCGAGCGGATTCGAGTTGCCGGGGTGGCCGTTCTGATACGCGGGGGCCTTCAGGAACGACACGGCCGGCAGGTTCCCTGCGGCAACGGCTTGCCAGAACCACGCGAGGTCGTACAGGTGCTTCGCCTGGTCGGTCGTGCCCACCATCGCGGCGGACGTCGGCGGCAGGTGTTGCGGGTTCGCGGTCGACGCGAAGTACTGGAACGGATTGTGGTGCGGGACGTAATCGGGAAAGCGCAGCTTGTCGGTCGCCGGATCGACGCCGGTGGCGCGGTCGTAGGCCTCCATGGCGTGGCTGGACGAGCACTTGCCGTTGCCGTCGAGCGCAAAGCCGCCCTGGAACCATCCCCACGTGACGCCCGCGCCCGTCAGCAGGTCGCCGACGTTGCGGCCCGTGAGTGCGGCGGTCGAGCCTTGCGAGCACACGTCCCAGTACGGGTCGGTGTCGTTGGTGAAGGTGCCGGTCGTGCCGTTCGTGGGCGCGGCGGTCGCCGTGGACGCGACGGGCGCACCGCACGCCGGCACTGCGCCGTAGACGGCGGTCTGTGGCGCGCACACGACGCCGTAATTGTCACCGGACGCGAGGTTGAGCGCGCCGCGCGTCGACTGGCCCGCCATCGTCGCGAAATGGTTGTCGCTCAGGGCGAAGTGCTGCGCGTAGCTCCAGTACGCGGTCACCGTGTTGCCGTCGAAGTAGCCCATGACGGTGTCCCATGCGCCGCTCGCCGACTTGTGGCACGACTGCCGCTCGTTGAACGGCGGCTGCGCGTCGAAGCGCACGAACTGGTCCATGAGCCCGCCGTTGCGCGCCTTCTGCTCCGCCGTGTATTCGTGGTCCTGGTCGCAGGTGTACGAGGCCAGGCGGTCGATGCGAAACGGCTTCGAGGCGTTGGGATTGCGCTCGATCAACGTCGGCGTCAGGCCGTTCACGGACGGCGTGCCGGGACGCGCATGGAATGCCGGCTGTCCCGCCGGATTGAGCTGCGCGCGGATACGTTGCGAAGTACGCGTCGAACGAGTGATTCTCCTGGAAGATGACGACGAGATGCTTGATCGGCGTCCTCGCAAGCGGTGCGGCGGAAACCGTCGAGGCAACGACCAGCGTGCACAGGACGACTGCGAATCGCGACATCGTCGTTACTCCTTCGAGTCGGAAGGAAGTGCCAGGCACGCGTTCGCCGGCCACGAGACCGTCAGCGCGTCGCCGCCCTTCCAGTGCACGCCAGCCGCCGGCACTTTCGCAACGAACTCGTCGCTGCCGCCGACGCGCATGCGAAGCTTGCGGTGGTCGCCGAGGTAGATCACTTCGAGCATGTGCGCGGGGAGCACGTTCGCACCCTCGTGCGCGCCGATGAAGACGTGTTCCGGCCGCAGCGAGATCACGACCGCGGCGCCGGGCGCGAGATCGGCGCCGACGGTGGCGGACAACTCCGTGCCGTCGGCGAGTCGCACCCGGCACGACGGGCCGTCGCGCGCGACGAGCGTGCCGTCGAAGCGATTGTTCTCGCCGATGAACGACGCCACGAACGCGTTGGCCGGCCGCTCGTAGAGCTCGCTCGGCGTCGCGAGCTGCTGGATGCGGCCCTGGTGGAAGACGGCGATGCGGTCCGACATGGTGAGCGCTTCCGACTGGTCGTGCGTGACGTACACGACCGTCACGCCGAGCTCGTCGTGCAGGTGCTTGATCTCGAGCTGCATCTGCTCGCGAAGCTGCTTGTCGAGCGCGCCCAGCGGCTCGTCCATGAGCACGAGCTTCGGGCCGTAGACCAGTGCGCGGGCAACCGCGACGCGCTGCTGCTGCCCGCCCGACAGCTGCGCGGGCTTGCGGTCGCGCAGCTGCGGCAGGCGAACCATGTCGAGCGCGCGCTTGACGCGCGGCTCGATGTCGGCCTTCGGCACGCCGTGCATCTCGAGCGGAAACGCGAGATTCTGCGCGACGGTCATGTGCGGGAACAGCGCGTAGTTCTGGAACACCATCCCGATGCCGCGCTTGTGCGCCGGCACGTTGTCGATGCGCCTGCCGTCGAGCGTGATCGTTCCCGCGGTGGGATCCTCGAAGCCGGCGAGCATCATGAGCGTCGTCGTCTTGCCGGAGCCCGACGGACCGAGGAGTGTCAGGAACTCGCCGCGCGCAAGCTCGAGGTCCAGTCCGTCGACGACGCGCGTCCTGCCGTCGTAAGACTTGCTCACCTTCTCGAACGTGACGATGGCCTCGGCCATCAGTTGGGCTCGGCCGGATCGGCGACGATCGTGCGTGTCCGCGCTCGCGCCCGCAGCATCTCGTTGGCGACGAGCAGCAGCACCGAGCACACGATGAGCAGCACGGCGGCTGCGGCGATCGTCGGGCTCAGGAATTCGCGCAGCCCCGCGAACATCTGCCGCGGCAGCGTGAATTGCCCGGGACTCGACACGAAGATGGCGACGACCAGCTCGTCGAACGACGTCGCGAATGCGAACAGCGCGCCCGTCGCCACGCCGGGCGCGATCAGCGGAAGCACGACGCGCGTGAACGCGACGTGCGGCGGCGCCCCGCAGGTGGCTGCCGCCTTGAGGAGGTTGCGGTCGAACGTCGTCAACGTCGCGAGCACGGTGAGCAGCACGTACGGCACGGACAGCACCGTATGCGCGAGCACGAGTCCCGTTAGCGTGTTGTTGAGGCCCACGAACGAGAAGCCGAAGTAGATCGCGACCGCCGTCACGATCACCGGCACCACCATTGGCGTCGTCAGGAGCGCGATGAGAAACGCCTTGCCGCGGAATCGTCCGAGGAAGATCCCGAGCGCGCACAGCGTGCCGAGCACCGTGGCGAGGATCATCGTGGCGATGCCGACGATGAAGCTGTTGCGCGTGGCCAGCAGCCACTGCTCGTTGCCGAAGAAGTCGCGGTACCAGCGCCACGACCAGCCCGGCGTGGGCAGCGTCAGCAATTCGCCGGAAGAAAACGACAGCGGGAAGATCACGACGATGGGCGCGATCAGGAACAGCAGGACGACCGCCGTGAACACACGAGCGATCACAGGTTCACCGCTCCCACGCGGAACCCCGGCACGACGAGGCGCGCGACCGCGACGATCACCGCAGTCATCGCAAGCAGCAGGAACGCGAGCGCGGCCGCCATGCCCCAGTTGATCGTCTGGTTGGTGAAGAACGCGATGAAGTAGCTCACCATCTGGTCGTTCGGGCCGCCGACGAGCGCCGGCGTCACGTAGAAGCCGACCGACAGCATGAACACCATGAGAGCGCCTGCCGCCACACCGGGCATCGTCATCGGCAGGTAGATGCGCAGGAACCGCTTCCATCCCGGCGCGCCCAGCGATGCCGCGGCGCGCATGAAGACCGGATCGATGCCCTTCATGACGCTGTACAGCGGCAGGATCACGAACGGCAGCAGCACGTGCACCATCGCCACGTAGACCGCGAAGCGCGTGAAGATCAGGGTGAGCGGCGCGTCGACGACATGCATCGACTGCAGCAGCGCGTTCACCGGCCCCTCCTTCTGCAGCAGGATGAACCAGGCTGTCGTGCGCACGAGGATCGAGGTCCAGAAAGGCACCAGCACGAGCGCCATGCCGATATTGGACCACCGCTGCGGCAAGGTCGACAGCGTGTAAGCAACCGGGTAGCCGAGCACCACGCACAGCACCGTCACCCAGAAGCTGATGACGAAGGTGCGCGCGAACAGCGTGCGGAACACCGACTCCTCGGCCGGCGCATGCACCACAGCGCCGTCCGGCGCGAGCGTGAGGTCGAGCGCGCGCAGCATGTAGAGCGGGGTGATCGCATCCGCGTTGCGCTGGAGGAGCCGCCACGTCTCAGGCTCGCCCCAGCGCGCATCGAGCGCAACCAGCGCGTCCTTGTAAGGTGGCGCGAGCTCGCCCTTCGCGCGTGCGGTCTTCAGCAGCAGCGCGCGCATGCCGAGCTGCTCGAAGTTGAGGCGGCGCGAGAGCTGGCCGATGGACTGGCCTTCCTGCGCCTGCGCGAGCTCGGTCGCGATGGCGGCGAACGCGTCCTCGCGGGAAGGCCTTCGCCATTCCACGCGCGCAACGCTGCGGTGGTGCGCGGCAGCGTGTCGCGGACCTCGGGATTGCCGACCGCGGTGTACAGCGTGACCGCGAGCGGGACGATGAAGCTCGCGACGACGAGGATCAGGAGCGGCGCGATCAGCGCGGCCGCGAACAGGTTGGTTCGGGACTCGCCTCGTCGCCGGCGTACCTGCGCTTACTTTGCGAGCCAGGCGTTGAACTTCTGCTCGAGGTCCTCGCCGTTGGCGACCCAGAACTCGGTGTTGATGAAGAGGCCGTCCGAGACGTGCGACGACAGCATGCCCGGATTCTTCACCGACAACGCGGGGTTCGCCGCCGCTTCCTTGTTGGCGGGCGATACGGCGTAGATGTCGGCAAGTGCCAGGAGCGGCTTGGCGTCGGTCATCCACTCGATCATCTTCATGCCTTCCTTCGCGTTGGGCGAACCCTTCACGACCGCCCAGTAGTCGACCGAGTAGAGCAGCGTCTTCCAGAGGAGCGGATACTTCGAGCCGCTTTCGTTCGCACGCACGATGCGCCCCGTGAATCCGACCGCATACGTCGCGTCGCCGCTCGCGATCATCTGCACGGGCTGCGTGCCCGACTTCCACCACATGAGGCTCGGCTTGATCTGGTCGAGCTTGTCGAACGCGCGCTTCTGTCCCGCCGGCGTGCCGAGCACCTTGTAGACGTCGGCGGGCGCCACGCCGTCGGCGAGCAGCGCGATCTCGAGCGTCGTCTTGGGCGATTGGCGCAGCAGGCGCTTGCCGGGGTACGTCTTCACGTCCCACAGCTTGGCGTAGGTGTCCGGGCCGTTCGGCACCTTGGCCGGATCGTAGAAGAGCGTGACGCCCCACAGGACGGAGCCTGCCCCGCACGCCGTCGTGCCGCCCGAAATGAACTTGTCGCGCTTGACGACGTTCCAGTCCATCTTCTCGAACACGCCGTCCTCGCAGCCGCGCACGAGCTCCGGGGCCTCGACCATGATCACGTCGTAGGTCACGTCGCCCGACTTGACCATCGAGTACACCTTCGCCATCTCGCCGTTGTAGACGTCGTCCTTGACCGGCTGATTGGTTGCCTTGGCGTAGCCCTGGAAGAGCGCGGTGCGCGCGTTGTCCTGAAACGGTCCGCCGAAGCCGACGACCATGAGGTCGCGCGCGGCGACGGTACCGGATAGCAACACGACCGCGGCTGCCGCCGCGACGCCAATCGACTTGATGCGCATGCTCGTCTCCCGTGTCCGCCGCCCGGGGCGGGGGCCCCGGCAATTGGTATCAATGATAGTATGACAATACCAATTCGCTCAACCGCACATGGACGCCTCGGCCGTCGCCCTCGCCCCCGACACGCCCTATCTTGCAGCCACGCCGCGTGCGGGCGGCCTCGCCCGTTACCAGCACTATATCGACGGGCGGTTCGCGGATCCCGCGACCGGCGACTGGATCGAGAGCGAAGACCCCGTAGCAGGCGAAAGCTGGGCGCTGATTCCGCGTGGCGGTGCCGAAGACGCGGATCGCGCGGTCGGCGCCGCGCACCGCGCGTTCGCGAGCGGTCCCTGGCCCGCGATGTCGGCCTCGCGCAGGGGCGCGCTCCTGCGCAAGCTCGGCGACCTCATCGGCGAGAACGCCGAGTGGCTCGCGCGCATCGAGATGAAGGACAACGGCAAGCTCCTGGCCGAGCTCCTCATGCAGATGCGCTACATGTCGAGCTACTACTATTACTACGGCGGCCTCGCGGACAAGATGGAGGGGTCGGTCATCCCCTCCGACAAGCCGGGCGTCTTCAATTACACGAAGTACGAGCCCGTCGGCGTCGTCGTGTGCATCATGCCGTGGAACTCGCCGCTGCCGCTGACGAGCCTCAAGCTCGCGCCTGCGCTGGCGGCAGGCAACACGGTGGTGCTGAAGCCGTCGGAGTTCACGTCGGCGTCGCTGCTCGAATTCGTGAAGCTCGTCGAAGCCGCGGGGTTTCCGCCCGGGGTGGTCAACGTCGTCACGGGCTACGGCGCCGAGATCGGCGACGCGCTCGTCACCCATCCGCTCGTCGACCGCATCGCCTTCACCGGCGGACCCGAGGCGGGCCGCGCGATCAACGAAAAGGCCGCGCGCCACATGAAGCGCGTGACCATGGAACTCGGCGGCAAGTCGCCCAACATCGTGTTCGAGGACGCGAACCTCGACGAAGCGGTGAAGGGCGTGGTCGCCGGCATCTTCGCGGCGTCGGGGCAGTCGTGCGTCGCCGGTTCGCGCCTTCTCGTGCAGCGGTCGATCCACGATGCGTTCGTCGCGAAGCTCCTTGCGTTCATCGCGGACGTTCGCTTCGGGCACCCTTCCGATCCGGCGACGCAGATCGCGCCCATCTCCACGCGGCCGCAGCTCGACAAGATCGAGCGCTACGTGGAGATCGCGACGAAGGAAGGGGCGCAGGCTCGCGTGCGGCGGCAAGCGCGCCACCGTGCGCGGTTGGCCGAAGGGCCTCTTCTACGAGCCCACGATCTTTGTCGACGTCGACAACGGCATGCGCATCGCCCAGGAGGAAGTGTTCGGGCCGGTGCTGTCGGTGATCAGGTTCGAGGACGACGACGACGCGGTGCGCATCGCCAACGACATCCGCTTCGGACTCGCCGCCGGCGTGTGGACGCAGTCGATCGGGCGCGCGCTCACGATGGCCGACCGCATCCGCGCGGGCACCGTGTGGATCAACAACTACCGCATGACCAGCACGACGTCGCCGTTCGGCGGTTTCAAGCTGAGCGGCACCGGCCGCGAGGGCGGCATTGCCGGCATGCGCGAGTATCTCGAGGTGAAGAGCGTGTGGCTGTCGACCGGCGTGGAATTTCCCAATCCTTTCGTGCGCAGATGAACAAGACACCGATCGTTCCGCCGTCCATGCAATCGGTCGTCGACACCAAGGGATACCTGCCCGGATTGCGTGTCGGCGACTTCCTGTTTCTCGCGGGCCAGGTGGGTCGCACGCGTCGACATGGAGATCGTCGTCGAGCCGACGGCGCAGTTCGAGGCGTGCTTCGAGAACCTGCGCATGGTGCTGGCCGAGGCGGGCTGCACGTTCGACGACATCGTCGACATGACGACGTACCACGTCGACATGGACAGGCACTGGCCAGCGTTCCGCGAGGTCAAGAATCGCGTGCTGCCGCGCGGCAGGTTCCCGTGGACGGCCGTCGGCGTCACCGCGCTCGCGGATCCCGCGTTCCTCCTCGAAGTGAAAGCCACGGCGTGCGTTCGCGACTGAGCGACACGGCGCGGCGGCGGCGCGCCGGGCGCCGCGGCCGATCACGTCGTGTCGGACTTCGTGCCGCGGTACTACCAGGTCTACACGGTGCTGTCGCAGCGCGTGCGCGAAGGGGAGTGGCGCCCCGACGCGCCGATGCCGACGGAGCAGGACTTCTCCGCCGCCTTCGGCGTGTCGCGCGTCACGATCCGCAAGGCGCTCAACATGCTGCAGGAGGAAGGGCTCGTCTCGCGCCAGCAGGGCCGCGGCACGTATGCGGTGCCGCCGCCGCCCAAGCGCCAGAGCCGCGCCAACATGAGCGGGCTCCTCGAGAACGTGGCCGACTTCGAGCAGCACACCAAGGTGCGCGTGGTGTCCTTCGGCAAGGTGGCGCTGCCAGGACGAGCCCGCGCGCCTGCTCGAATGCGAAGCGGGGACCGCGGCTCTCAAGATCGTCCGCGTGCGAAGCGACAGCCAGTCGCCGTTCTCCTACTCGACGACCTACGTGCCCGAGCCCGAGGCTGCGCTGCTCGACGAGGCGACGCTCGGCAACCAGACCGTGAGCAACGCGCTCGTGAAGGCAGGCGTCACCGCCGTGGCGGCGGAGCAGCGCCTCAGCGCGACGGTCGCGGGCGTGGAGGTGGCGAGGCACTTGCGCATCGACGTCGGTGCGCCGCTCATCAGCATGACCCGCGTGATGCGCAACGAGACCGGCCGGCCGGTCGAAGTGATCCAGGCGCTCTACCGGCCGGACAAGTACGAGTACCGCGTCAACCTGTCGCGAGACAACGGCGACGCGCCGCGCTGGACGGTGAAGATCGACCCGTAAGCCGGTGCTAAAATTGCGCCCATGGTTTCGCCGGCGCATCCTTCGCAACTCCTCGTCGCGCTGCGCAAGTCGGCCTTGTCGTTGTGTCATGCGCAATACATCCGCGACCGGCTGCTCGCGCAATACCCGCAATGCGAGATCACCTTGCGCGGCATCACGACGCAGGGCGACCGCATCCTCGAGAAGGCGCTCGCCGACATCGGCGGCAAGGGCCTCTTCATCGAGGAGATCGAGAATGCGATGCGCGACGGCCGCGCCGACGTTGCGGTCCATTCGCTGAAGGACATGCCGATGGAGATGGCGGCGGGCTTCACCATCGCCGCCGTTCCCGTCCGCGAGGACCCGCGCGACACCCTCGTGTGCAACAAGTACGCATCGATCGAGGCGCTGCCGGATGGCGCGATCGTCGGCACCTCGAGCCTGCGCCGCGAAGCGCAGCTGCGCGAGAAGAATCCGAGGCTCACCGTGCGCCTGCTTCGCGGCAACGTGAACACCCGCGTGCGCAAGCTCGACGAGGGCCAGTACGACGCGATGATCCTCGCCGCGGCGGGCCTCAATCGCCTCGAGCAGAACCATCGCATCTCGGCGTACCTCGAGCCCGAGGACTTCCTTCCCGCGGTCGGGCAAGGGGCGCTCGCGATCGAATGCGCGCTGGATCGACCCGACGTCATCGCGGCGGTCGCGCCGCTCATGCATCACCCCACGCTATCTCGCGATCACCGCGGAGCGGGCGTTCTCGCGCGCGCTCGCGGGCAGCTGCCACACGCCCATCGCGGGCTATGCGGTGTTCCGCAACGGCGAGCTCTGGCTGCGCGGCTTGCTTGCGAACCGCGAAGGCACCGACGTGCTGCGCGGAGAGCGCTCGGTCGCGCTCGATGCGGACGCCGGCGATGTCGCGGTGGCCGATCGGCTCGGCCAGGACCTGGCCGAAGAGTTCAAGTCGCGCGGAGCTGCGCGATTCACCTAGCGGTGCGCGGCATGTCGTCCGCCATGTAGGCGCGGATGACGCTCGCAAAGTCGGCGTCCGCCCGCATGCCGAGCGCGGTCCCGCGCTTCGGCGCGAAATTCGACGGCCACGTCGAGACGATCCGGTCGATCGCCGCATCGTAATTCCACCGCACGCGCGCGGCGACGTCCTCTCCGGCGACGTCGCGCAGGGCGCTCACCATGTCGCCCACCGCGACGCTGATGCCCGGCACGTTGACCGAGCGCGTGTACGAGAACGACGCGGCCGGCGCCTCGTGGCCGACGATCAGGTTGTCGATCACCGCGCGGGGCGACTGCACCCACATCGCAGTCGTCGGCGCCACGGGACAGATCGCCTCCACACCCGACAGCGGCTCGCGGATGATGCCGCTCGCGAACGACGACGCCGCGCGTTCGGCTTGCCGGGGCGCACGGTGACGGTGGGCAGGCGAAGCGAGCGCCCGTCGATGCATGCCCTTGCGCGTCATGTCGAACACGAGGTACTCGCCGATCGCCTTCTGCGCGCCGTACGACGCCTGCGGCATCAGCGGCGCATCGTCGGGAACGGGATCGGGCACCGGGCCGCCGAACACGGCGAGCGAGCTCGTGAACACGAACTTCGGCGGCGCCGCGAGCTTGCGGCATCGCTCGAGCAGCGCCCGGGTGGCGTCGAGGTTCACGCGCATGCCGACGTCGAACTCCGCCTCGGCCTGGCCGCTCACGACCGCCGCAAGGTGGAACACGGTGTCGGTGTCTTGCGCAACGGCGCGTTCGAGCACAGGACGCATCGGCCAGGTCGCCGACGATGGATCGCACGCGCGTGTCGGCGAACGCAGCCGCAGGCGCACACGTCGAGCAACGTGATCGACGCGATCTCGCGCGTGCGACCGCTGCGCGTCGGTGAGCGTGTTGCGCTCGCACAGCTTGCGCGCAAGCCGGCGTGCCCAGGAACCCGGCGCCGCCGGTGATGACGATGTTCACGTTGTCGACTCCTCCCGGCGATATGATAACGGTCCTTCTTTCAGACGAGGAGCACCGCCATGCCGCGTCCGGTCCACTTCGAGATCCAGGCCGAGAGCCCCGATCGTGCGATCAAGTTCTACACGGGACTCTTCGCGCTGGACGTTCACCCAGTGGGGCCAGGAGAAATACTGGCTCATCACCACCGGAGAGAAAGGCACGCCCGGCATCGACGGCGGACTGTTGCCGCGGCCCGTGCCCGGCACGCCGGCGCCCATGGCGGCGGTGAACGCGTTCGTGTGCACCGTGGACGTCGCCGATCTCGACGCCACCACGGCGAAAGTGGGCGAGCTCGGCGGAATGATCGTGGTGCCGCGCATGCCGATGCCGACCGTCGGCTATCTCGCCTACGCCAAGGACACCGAAGGCAACATCTTCGGCATGATGCAGATGGATGCCAACGCCAAGTGATGCGCTGATCGACGGACTCGCCGCGCGCGGCTACGCGGTCCTCCCCGATGCGGTTCCTGCGGGCGTCGTCGCCGGCCTGCGCGAGCGCGCACAGGCGCTCGACCGCGCCGGCGCGTTCGCGCTAGCTGGCGTCGGGCGTGGAGATGAGCGCAGGCAGCGCAGCGACATCCGCGGCGACCGCGTCGCCTGGATCGGCGACGCATGCAGGCGATGCGTCGGAGCTTGCGACGACGCAATGGCTCGACGCGTTGCGCGTGCGTTGCAATCGCGAGCTGATGCTCGGGCTCGACGACGTCGAGGCGCATTACGCGATCTATCCGCCGGGTGCGCGCTACGCGCGTCATCGCGACCGCTTTCGCGACGACGACGCGCGCGTGCTCTCGTGCGTGCTGTATCTCAACGAGGGCTGGACATCCGATGATGGCGGCGCGCTTCGCCTCTACGTCGACGACGCATGCGATCGACGTGATGCCGCAGGCCGGGACGTTCGTCGCGTTCCTCGCGGCCGACTTCGACCACGAGGTGCTGCCGGCGCGACGCGAGCGCGCCTCGCTCACGGGGTGGCTGCGGCGTCGCGTGCTAACATGAATCGCTCCGTTCGCTTCACCCGGTTACGGTAGTGCCCGCGCCGCGCCGCCTCACCATTGCAACCCGCAAGGTCGCCCCTGCCATGTGGCAGGCGGAGCAGGTGCGCCCGCGACTCGCGGCGCTCTATCCCGGCATGGCGCTCAACGTCCTCGGCCTGCCGGGCCCCGCCGATCGCGGCGCACACTTTGCCGGCGCTGCGCGCACGACGATGATCCGGGACCTCGAGTCGGCAATGGCCGACGGCCGCGCCGACCTCGCCGTGCACGCGCTGAAGAATCTTCCGAGCGACGTGTCGCCCGGCTTCACGATCGCCGGCATCACCGCGCGCGAGGATCCGCGCGACGCGTTCGTTTCGCAACGCTTCCGCTCGCTTGACGCGATGCCCGACGGCGCGGTCCTCGGCACGTCGAGCCTGCGCCGCGACGCGCAGCTGCGCGAGCGGCATCCGGCGCTCGTCGTCGAAAGCGTTGCGCGGCGACATCAAGACGCGCCTGCGCGCGCTCGACGCCGGTCGCTGCGACGCGCTGATCGTCGCTGCGTCATCGCTGAAGCGCGCGGGCCACGCGTCGCGCATCGGCGCGCTGCTCGAGCCCGACGACAGCCTGCCGGCGCCGGGGCAGGGCGCGCTCGCGATCGAGTGCCGCGCCGACCGGCCGGAGCTCGTCGCAGCGCTCGCTCCGCTCGCCGATCGCGCGACCACGCTCGCCACCACCGCGGAGCGCGCTTTCTCGCGCGCGCTGGGCGGCAGCTGGCGACTGCACCGCTGGCCGCGTACGCCGAGTGGGAGGAAGGCGCGCTGTGGCTGCGCGGGCTGGTCGCGAGTCGCGACGGCAACGGCTGCGTCCTGCGCGGCGAGCGGGACGCGGCAGTGGCCGATGTCGAAGGCGCCGAGGCGCTCGGCCGCGATCTCGCCGACGACTTCTCTGGCGCGCGGCGCGGCCGAAGCGTCGCTGTGCGCAGCACGCGATGCCAGCGATCGCGGCGCCGGGCCGTCGCGGGCATCGGCGTCCTCGTCACGCGTCCCGCACGGCAGGCGGCGGGGCTCGCGTCGCAGCTGGCCACGCTCGGCGCGCGCCGATCGTGTTTCCGGCGATCGTCATCCTGCCGCCGGCCGACGATGCGTCCCTCGCACGCGCGCACGCCACGCTCGCGTCACTACGACGCGGCGATGTTCGTCTCCGCCAACGCCGTCGAGTACGGCGCCCCGGGGCGCATGGCCGCGCAACGTCGCGGCGTATGCAACGGGTCCTGGCACCGCCGGCGCGCTGCACGCCGTCGGCGTACCCGACGTGGCGATCCCGCAGACGACGTTCGACAGCGAAGGCCTGCTTGCGCTGCCCGCGCTCGACGCCGTTCACGGCAAGCGCATCGCGATCTTTCGCGGCGAAGGCGGGCGCGATCACCTTGCGCGACACGCTGCGCGCGCGTGGCGCGCACGTCGATTACGTCGACGTGCTATCGGCGCGCGCGGCCGGAGTCCGGCGCGGACGGTCTTGCCGAAGCGTTGCTGCGAGGCCGCGCGCACGCGCTGACGCTCACGTCGAGCGAAGGGCTCGACAACCTGTGCGCGCTGGTCGACGCGGCGCGCGCTCGAAGTCCTGCGCGCGATGCCGACGTTCGTTCCGCACCCCCGCATCGCGGAGCACGCGCGCGGTCGCTCGGCTTCAACGCGATCGCGACCCCAAGCGGCGACGCCGGGCTCATCGCGGGATTGCTAGAATGGTTCGCGAGAAATCAGCAACCCGTTACCTAGGATCGCCATGGCCCAGCCCGATATCCTCGTCACCGCGCCTCTGCCGCCGTTTCTCTACGATCCGCTGAAGGCCGATTACCGCTGCCACGATTACTACGCAGGCGAGCCACAAGCCCGGCCTGCTCGCAGCCGAGGGCGCGCGCGTCCGCGGCCTCGTGCAGGGCGGCGGCACGGTGACACCGACCGACGTTGCTCGACGCGCTGCCCAAGCTCGAGATCATCTCGGTGTTCGGCGTCGGCTACGACGGCGTGCCCGTCGACTATTGCAAGCAGCGCGGCATCAAGGTGACCAACACGCCGGACGTGCTGACCGACGACGTCGCCGATGTCGCCGTCGCGCTCGTCATGATGACGGGCCGCGGCTTCGTGCGGCTCAATCGGTTCCTGCATGCCGGCGGATGGCAAAAGAAGGGCCCCGAGCTCACCACCAAGCTCTCCGGCAAGCGGGTCGGCATCCTCGGGCTCGGGCGCATCGGCAAGGCCATCGCATCGCGCGTCGCGCGCGCTCGGCATGGAGGTCGCGTACACCGGCCGCAGCAAGCAGGACGTGCCGTACCGTTACGTACCCGGATCTCAAGGCGCTCGCGGCCGATTCGGACTTCCTCGTGGTCGCGAGTCCCGGCGGTGCGGCGACGAAGAACATCGTCAACGCGGAAGTGCTCGCCGCACTCGGCAAGAAGGGCACGCTCGTCAACATCGCGCGCGGGTCGATCGTCGACGAGGATGCGCTCGTCGCGGCGCTGCAGGCGGGCACGATCAAGGGCGCCGGCCTCGACGTGTTCGCCGACGAGCCGCAACGTTCCCGAAGCGCTCATGTCGATGGACAACGTGGTGCTGCTTGCCGCACGTCGGCAGCGCGACCAGCGAGACGCGCAAGGCGATGGGCGACCTGTGCAAGGCGAACCTCGACGCGTGGTTCGCCACCGGCAAGGTAGTGACGCTGATTCCCGAGCTCGGCTAGCGCCTACATCTCGGGCTCGGCCGCGCTCCCTGCTGCGGCGCGGCTTCTTCTCCTGCGGCTGGAACAGCACCGCGAACAGCGACGCGATCACGAGCGCCGAGCGCCACGAACTCCGCAGCGCCCGGGCGCTCGCCGAGCAAGATCATGCCCGCGAACACGCCGACCACCGGCACGGGCAGCGACGACAGCGACGAGACGGCGACGGGCAAGCGTTCGCGCGAGCGTGAACCACGCCCAGTGCGCGAGCGTGCCGGCGAGGAAGACGTTGTAGAGGATCGCGAACCACGCGCCGCCCGACAGGTGGCCGAGGTACGTCCACGGATGCGTCTCGAAGAACGGCGCGGCGATGGCGAGCGGCAGCCATCCCAGCGAGCATCATCCATCCGGACAGCGTGTTCTGCGCGATCGGCGGCTTCCACTTGCGCAGCAGCACGGTGCCGCATCGCCCACAGGATGGCGGCGCACAGAATGAGGATCGCGCCGATCGGCGTGGACCGGATGTGGCGAATGTCGTCGCCCAGCAGCACGGCCATGCCGAGCATGCCGAGCACGAGCCCGACGATCTTGCCGCTTGTTGAGCGGCTCGTGCAGCACGAGCATGGCGATGAGCGTCGCCCAGATCGGCATCGTGTAGGCGATGATCGCGCTGCGCCCCGCTGGCAGCTGCTGCACGCCGAACAGCACGAAGCCGTTCCAGCCCGCGATGTTGAAGAACGCGAGCGCCAGCGAGCTTCGGCCACCATTCGCGCGGAATGCGGATCGAGTCGCCGCTCATGCGCGCGATCGCCAGCATGCCGATGGCGGCGAACGGCAGCGTCAGCGCGCGGAACGTGAGCGGCGCGATTTCGCTGACGCCCGATCTTCAGCACGGGCCAGTTGCATCCCCAGATGACGGTGAGGATCGCGATGGGCACGAAGGCGTGCGCGAGCGGATGCTCCTTGCCCTGCATCACCGATCGCGCACCGGCAACGCCTCGCCGAACTTCGACTGGTGCAGCTCGCGTGCCTGCGTGACCCATGCGTCGCGGCGGATGCGACCGGGAAACTCGGGCAGGCGCGCGTCGAAGTCGTCGATGTCGCGCTCGCTCCAGCGCGCGATCTGGCGATAGGTCGGACGCCGAGCTGGTGCAGCATGCGCTCGAGCACGGGGCCGATGCCCACGATGAGCTTGAGGTCGTCGGGCGCGTTCGGGCCGTCGAGCAGCGGCGGCGCCGCGTTGTTCTCGAGGTCGATGCAAAGGTCCCGATAGCGCGCGGTCTCGGCGCGCGCGGCGGCAAGGTCGCGCAGCAGGCGCCGGCGGTCTTCCGCGAATTCGTTGGATTGGTAGCGCATGGCTTCGGCGTCCCGCAGCGCCAAGCGTAACGCATCATTCTCGGCCAGCAGGCTTGCGACGGTGCGTGCCTGCTCGCCGGACGTGTCGGCCGCGCGCTCGGCGGCTGGAGGAGGCGGCGCGGGTGCCACCGTTTGCGCCACGGGCTTCGGCAGTCCGGCCACGCTCGTCGCGCGCCTGCCCTGCGCGATGCCGGCCCTCCATGCGACGGCGATGCCGACGCCCAGCGCCAGCATCACCAGCAACGTCAGGCCGTTCACGGTTGCGTTGTGTTGTCGGTTGTGTCGTGAGCCTTCCATTGTAAGACATGCGGCGATGCGGTCCGAGCGACCGCGCTGCTAGAATTGCGACCGCGAGCGAGAGCGCACCGTCATTCATGGACCCCCCTGCGACCACCGGCGAAGCGGCGTCCACGATGACGGTGGCGACGCCCCGCGCCGGTCCGTTTGCAGCACCGGCCAGCCGTGGCCTTTTCATCGTCCTCGCGGTCGTCGCAGCCGTCGCCATCGCCGCAATCGCGCTCGCCATGCGCAACGCCCATCGCGAGCTGAAGCTCGAGGTTGGGCAGAAGCTCGCGCAAGTGGAGAGCGCCGCCGCTGCTGCACACGCGCGCAACGTCGAGCTCGGCAACGAGCTGCGCGAGGCGCAAGCCAAGGTGACGCTGCTCGAGGCGCGGGTGTCCGAGTCGCAGACGCAGCAGGCGTCGCTCGAGGCGCTCTACCGCGAGCTCGCGCCCTCGCGCGACGAGGTCGCGCTGAACGAGGTCGAGCAGGTCCTCATGCTCGCGAGCCAGCAGCTCGCCATCGCCGACAACGTGCAGGCGGCGCTGGCGGCGCTGCAGCTCGCGGAAGCCAAGCTGTCGCGCTTCGACCGTCCGCAGCTCGTGCCGCTGCGCCGTGCGCTCGCGCGCGACATCGACAGGCTGAAGGCCGTCCCGTACGTCGACGTGGCGGGCATGTCGCTCAAGCTCGACCAGGCCGTGGGCGTCATCGAGGCCCTTCCGCTCGCGCGCGACGAGCGCCTGCCGCTGGCGCCGGCATCGTCCGCGCCGCCGGCCGACGAGGCGGCGTGGTCGCGCTTCCTGCGCGAGGCGTGGACCGAGGTCAAGTCGCTCGTGCGCGTCGAGGTCGCCGATCGCCCGGCCGCGCCGCTCGTGCCGCCGCCGCAGGAGTACTTCCTGCGCGAGAACCTGCGGCTGCGCCTGATGACGGCGCGCATCGCGCTCCTCTCGCACGACGACGCCGGCTTCAGGACGGACGTCACTGCGGCCAGCGCGTGGGTCAAGCAGTATTTCGACACGCGCTCGAAGAGCGTGCAGGCGCTGATGGCCACGCTCGCACAGCTCGCGGCAACGCCGATGCCCGCCGAGCTGCCCGACGTCACGGCGAGCCTGACCGCGCTGCGCGCAGTGAGGGCCACGCGCGAGCGTCCCTCCGCGCAACCTGCGCGGTAGCGTTCCGATGCGCCTGCTCTTTGCATTCCTGCTGCTGGCCGCGCTGGCCATGCTGGCCGCGCTGCTGTTCAAGCTCAACGCGGGCTATGCGCTGTTCGTGGCGCCGCCGTATCGCGTCGAGATCTCGCTCAACGCGTTCATCGTGTTCGCGGTCGCCGCGTTCGTCGTCGTGCACCTGCTCCTGCGTCTCGCGTCGCGCATCGCGCGCATGCCCGCCGAGGTGCGCGAGGCACGCCGGCGGCGCAACCTCGAACGCGCGCGCGGCAAGCAGGATGCGTCGGTCGTCGCGCTGCTCGAGGGCCGGTACGGCAAGGCGCGCCAGTTCGCGGAGGAAGCGCTCGCGATGCCGCAGTCGAGCGGGCTGCCGGCGCTCGTCGGCGCGCGCGCGGCGGTCGACATGCGCGAGTTCGGCGTCGCCGAGGCGCTGCTTGCCCGTCCGGATGCGAGCGTGTCGAGCCTGACGGTGCCACGGCTCATGCTGGAGGCGGACATGGCGCTTGCGCAGGATCAGCCCGGCGTCGCGCTCGACAAGCTCGCGGAGCTCCGGCGCGAGGCGGGCCTGCACACGGCAGCGCTGCGACTCGAGGTGCGTGCGCTGACCGCAGCGCGCAGGTTCACCGACATACCGCCGATCGTCGACCAGCTCGTCAAGCGCAAGGTGTACGACGCGGGACAGGGCGACATGCTGCGCGCGACCGCGCACGCCGAGGCGCTCACCGCGTTTCGCAGCGATGCGAACGGCCTGCGCGCCTACTGGAGCAAGCTTTCGGAGACCGACCGCACGAACCCGAAGGTTGCGCGCGCCGGCGCCACCGCGTTCCTCTCGCTCGGCGGCGACCGCGAGGCCGCGGACATCATCGCGCGATGCCTCGAGCGCACCTGGGACGCGGACCTCGCCGTGCTCTACGCGCAGTGCCGCATCGGCGACGCGACGCGCCAGCTCGAGACGGCGGAACGGTGGCTCACGGCGCACGACCAGGATGCGACGCTGCTGTACGCGCTCGGTCTCCTGTGCGAGCGCGAGTCGCTGTGGGGCAAGGCGCAGACGTATCTCGAGGCGAGCCTTGCGCTCGACGACCACTGGCGCGTCCGCGTCACCCTCGGCGAGCTCCATGCGAGGCTCGGCCGCAACGACCTGGCCAACCTGCATCTCGCGGCAGCGCTCAAGGCGCTGGTCGGGCAGCAGAAGTAACGGTCATCGCCGCAGGGCGAACGCAACGACGTCGTCGTCGCGGTAGGCGGGTGCACCGAGCTCGCGCTCGATCGCCGGCAGGCACTGCGCGAGGTCCGGCCATGGCACGTCCTGTCCCGGCGGTGTGGACCACGGCCGCAAGTGGATCACGAGGAAGGCTGCGCCGCCGCGGTCGCGCAGCAGCGCGTCGACGGGCGCCATCGTCGCGAGCCGCATCCCGCGCGCGCCCTCGGGGTACTCGCCGAAATCGCGCTTGCCGCACATCGGCGTCAGCATGCCGATCTTCACATGCTGGCGATGCACCGCCTGGTACCACACGTGCGGATCGAAGTGCGACTCGAGCCGCCACGGCGCGACGACCACCGTGAGCGAGCCGGCGGGCGCACGCGCGAGCTCGCGATAGAACGGCGGGACGGCGTCCACGCGCTGCGTCACGTACGGGTTGTGCGCGTCGTCGTAGTCGAACTGGAACCGCTGGTGACTCGTGAACTGGTTGGGCGCATACCATTGCGACGGCAGCGGCCCGCTTGCGACGAGCGCGACCGCGATCGCCACGACCGTGCACGCGCGCAACGCGCTTTTGCGCGGCGGCAGCAGCGTCATCATGCCTTCCGCCGCCAGGAGCAGCAGCAACGGCACGACCGGGATCAGGTAGCGCGCGAACACGAGCGCGTACTGGACCCAGTTCGGCCGCGCGACGGCGATCGCGGCGGATCCCGCGAGCACGACGGTCAGCGCGTAACCCGCGAGCTCGCGGTCGCGGGTCCACCAGCGATGCCATCCGAGCAGCACCAGGGCCGCGAACGCGATGCCCACGCTCGCGTGACCCGTGCCTGCGATCATCAGCACCGTACGCTCGAGCGTGTCGGGCGTGACCGCGTCCTGCCCGGCCTTGGCCGCGAACATGGACCAGTCGTTGACGAGCGGCGGCATCAGCGCGAGCGCGAGCAGCAACGCCGTCGCCAGCCCAAGGCGGAACAGGCGCGCCGATGCGGCGCGATCCCGCATCGCGCGCACACCGTAGTACAGGAACGGCGCGAGCGTGAACGCGAGCGACAGCATGTGCAGCCAGCCGCCGAAGACGGTCGCGACGACATACCCGGTGGCCCACCGCCTGCGATTGCGCTCGTCGCCGCGCCACCAGCGCTCGAATGCCACGATCGCGAGCGTCGACGTGAGCGCCGTGATCGCGTACGGGCGCGCGGTGCGGCTCAAGTACACGAGCATCGGCGAGATCGCGAGCAGCACGGACCACGCGACGCCGGCCGGCCGCGACGTCCACGCGCGCGCAAGCCAGGGGGCGAGCGCGACCAGCGCAATGCCCGCGACGACCATCGGCGCGCGCATCGACCACTCGCTGATGCCGATCGTCTCCTGCAACGCGCGGTAGTACAGCGCAACCGGAATGCTGAAATCCGCGTAGTCGAGATGCGTGAGGATGCCGATCACGTCGGATCGCAGCACCTTGTGCAGCGCGTGCCATTCGTCGTCGATGACGACCTGCGCGCCGAGCGCATACGTGCGCAACGCGGCGGCGACGCCGACGGCGAGCAGCGCCAGCGCGGACCACGCGGCGGCGCGGGGTCCGCTCAACGGGATGCCCTGCGCGCTTCGCAACGCCCCGTCGCTCTCAAGTGGCGCTCGAAACGTCGCGTGCCGGCGGAGCGAGCTTCCACTCGGGGGCGTTGGAGAAGATGCGCGGCGACGCGAGCCGCCAACGCCACAAGCGATAGACGAGGCTCGTGCGCAGCACGCCAACGCCGTAGCTCATCGAGCGTGCGAAGCTGATCTGGCTCGCGTCCTCGAAGTAGCGGGTCGGGCATGAGATCTCGCCGATGCGCATTCCGAATGCGAGGGCCTGCACGATCAACTGGTTGTCGAACAGGAAGTCCTGCGAGTTGGCGCCGAGCGGCAGGGTCTCGAGAACCCTTCGCGAGAACGCGCGAAAGCCCGTGTGATATTCCGACAGCCGGGTCCCGACCATCAGGTTCTGGAAGGCGGTCAACACGCGGTTCGCGTAGTACTTGTACCGCGGCATTCCCCCTGCCAGCGCGGTCTTCCCCAGCATGCGCGAGCCGATCGCCATGTCGTACACGCCCGATGCCACGAGCGACGCAATCGCCGTAATCAGCCGCGGCTCGTACTGGTAATCGGGATGGAGCATGACGACGATGTCGGCCCCGGCGCCGAGAGCGGCCGCATAACACGTCTTCTGGTTGGCGCCGTAGCCCGCGTTCGTCGCATGCCGGATCGGGTCCAGACCGAGCGCACGGGCCACCCGCAACGTCGCATCGTCGCTGGCGTCGTCGACGAGGAGCACATCGTCCACGACGTCGTGCGGGATGGCGCGGTAGCACGCGGCGAGCGTCTTCTCCGCGCGGTACGCGGGCATGACGACAATGACGCGTTGGCCGTGGAGCATGTGGCGACGCCTACGGCCGCGCTTCGGTCTCGGCGGCGTACGTGAAGCTGTCGGCGAAGAACTCGTCGGGCGGCAATCCGCATTGCTGCGAGAAGTCGCGCCGCGCGGCGTCGATCATCGCGGGCGCGCCGCACGCGTACACCTGGTGGCCGGACAGGTCGGGCAAGTCCTCCATCACGGCCCGATGCACGAACCCCGTGCGCCCGGTCCACTGGTCCTCGGGCCTGGGCTCGGAGAGCACGGGCACGTACGAGAAGTTCGAGTGCCCGGCTTGCCACTCGTTGGGAAGGTCCGGCAGGTACAGGTCCACGCGCGACCGCGCGCCCCAGTACAAAATCATCCTGCGGTCGAGCTCGTGATGCAGGGCATGCTCGATGATCGCCTTGATCGGCGCAAACCCGGTGCCGCCGGCGAGGAACACGATCGGCTTGTCCGACTGCTCGCGCAGGTAGAACGAGCCCAGCGGGCCCTCGAAGCGCAGGATCTCGCGCCCCTTGTACTGGTTGAACAGCGTGTCGGAGAAGAATCCGTTGGGCACGTGGCGGATGTGGAGCTCGAGGAGCCTGTCGTCGTGCGGCGCGATGGCGAGCGAGAAGCTGCGACGCTTGCCATCCTTCAGCAGGAAGTCGATGTACTGGCCGGCGAGGAACTGCAGCCGCTCGTTCGCCGGCAGCTTGAAGCGCACGATCGCGACGTCGGGCGCCACCTTGTCGATCGACTCGAGCCGGCAGGGCAGGCGCTTGATCACGATGTCGCCGGCGCGGCGAACCTCCCGCACCTCGATCGTGACGTCGGTGAGCGGCTTCGCACAGCAGAAGAGCGCATAGCCGATGCGCTTGTCGTCGTCCGTCAGCGTCGATTTCTGGTGCGCGCCGTAGTCGACTTCGCCGGCGAGGATCCTGCCCTTGCATGTTCCGCACGCGCCGTTGCGGCACCCGTAGGGAAGCATGAGATCCGCGCGCATCGCAGCGGCCAGCACCGTCTCGCCCTCCTCGCACGAGAAGGCGTGATCGCTGGGCTTTATGGTAATCTCGAACGTCATCTTCGAAGATTGCGTTCGCGCTCTTTCGCGCGCGCTTCGTTCAACTTGATCCGGGTTCTCTTGATCGGCTGCGGTGACGTGGGCCTGCGCGCTGCGCAGATGATGCGCACCAGGGCCCGGGTCATCGGCATCGTGCGCCGCGCGGAGGAAATTCCGCGCCTGCGCGCCCACGGCGTCGTCCCGGTGGTCGCCGATCTCGACGACTTCGCGTCCCTGCGGCGCCTTGTCCTGGCACCGTTCGCGGTCCTGCACTGCGCGCCGCCGCCTTCGGAAGGCCGCGACGACCCGCGCACGCGAAAGCTCGTTGCCGCGCTCACGAGGGCGCGAATTATACCGCAGCGCTTCGTGTACCTCTCGACGTCCGGCGTCTACGGCGATTGCGCCGGCGCGCGCGTGGACGAGACGCGACCGCGCAAGCCGCAGACGCCGCGCGCGCGGCGGCGCGTCGCGGCCGAGGATCGCCTGCGCGCATGGAGCGGGCGCAACGGCGTTGCGCTGGCCATCCTGCGCGTCCCGGGCATCTACTCGGATGCGCGGCTGCCGCTCGACCGTCTCAAGCAGGGAACGCCCGTGCTCGCGCCGGACGACGACGTCTTCACCAATCACATCCACGCCGACGACCTCGCGCGCGCGGCGGTGGCCGCGATCTTCCACGGCCGCACCAACCGCGCGTACAACGTCACCGACGACGCCGAGATGAAGATGGGCGCGTGGTTCGACACCGTCGCGGACGCGTTCCACCTGCCGCGCCCGCCGCGCGTGACGTGGGACGAGGCCGAGCACCGCGTCGCGCCGATGCTCCTGTCCTTCATGAGCGAATCGCGCAGGCTCGTCAACGCGCGCGCCAAGCGCGAGCTCCGCCTGCGCCTCGCGCATCCGACGCCGCAGTCGATGCTCGCGCAGATCGCGCCGCGGGACCTTCGCAAGCAGCTCGCCTTGCAGTTGTGAGCGTGGCCTCCCTGTCGTTCAAGCAGAGGCTCGACAGCTACGAGCGTCTTGTGCGGCTCGACAAGCCGATCGGCATCCTGCTCCTGTTGTGGCCGACGCTCCTCGCGTTGTGGCTCGTGACGCGCGGAGCGCCGCCGCTGCGCCTCGTGGTCGTGTTCACGCTCGGCACGGTGATCATGCGATGCGCGGGCTGCGCGTTCAACGACTGGGCGGACCTTCGCTACGACGCGCACGTCAAGCGCACGGCCTCGCGCCCGCTGGTCACGGGTGAAGTCGCCCCGTGGGAGGCGCTCGCCGTCGGCGCCGGGCTCGCGCTGGGAGGCTTTCTGCTCGTCGTCCTGGCCACCAACGAGGCGACCGTGCTGCTGTCCTTCGCGGCGCTCGCCATCACGCTCGCCTACCCGTTCTTCAAGCGGTTCGCGTCACTTCCGCAGGCGTTCCTCGGCATCGCGTTCTCCTTCGGCATCCCGATGGCGTTCGCGTCGGTGCTGGGCTACGTGTCGGCGTTCGCGTGGTGGCTCCTCGTCATCAACCTCTTCTGGGTCGTCGCCTACGACACCGAGTACGCGATGGTCGACCGCGACGACGACATCAGGATCGGGATGCGCACCTCGGCCATCACGTTCGGTCGCTACGACGTCCTCGCCGTCGCCGTCTGCTACGCGCTGTACTTCGCGGGGATGGCATGGGTGGGCGTGCGCCTGTCGATGAGCGTCGCCTACTGGACGGGATTCGCGCTCGCGGCGGGAATCGCGGTCTATCATCTGTGGCTCATCCGCACCCGCGACCGCATGCAATGCTTCCGCGCCTTCCTGCACAACCACTGGCTGGGCTTCACGATGTTCGCCGCGGTCGCGGCGGATTACGGATGGCGCTACAACGCGTGGCCGCGCCTCGCGTGACGCGCACGCTTGCAGCGCTCGCCGGCGCGTCGTTCGCGCTGCGTTCGCTCGCGTTGCCGCCCGCCGAGCGCGTCGAGTTTCCTTCGCTCGACAAGGACGTGACGATCCAGGCGGTCTACTTTCGTCCGCCGGGCGCGACCACCGACAAGCCCGTGCCGCTCGTCATTGCCGCGCATGGTTGCGGCGGCATGTACAGCGAGAGCCCGTCGCGCGGGGACCAGCTGAGCGAGCGCTCGATCGCGTGGACGGACATGCTGCTGGCCGACGGCTATGCGGTGCTGTGGCCCGACAGCTTCAACTCGCGCGGCCGCCGGTCGGTGTGCCTCGCCAGGCGCGGCGAGCCGTCGATCACGCCGGTGACGCGCAGGCTCGACATCCTCGGCGCGGTTGCGTACGCCGCGTCGCAGCCGGGCATCGATGGCAGGCGTATCGCGCTCCTCGGCTGGTCGCATGGCGGCAGCACGACGCTCGCGACGGTGAATGGCAAGGACTTGCGCATCGCCAGCTTTTTCGCGGGCAGCAATGCACCTGCGCCGCTGGTCGGCGCGGTCGCGTTCTATCCCGGCTGCGTCGTCTCGCTGCGCAAGGGCGGCGAGTGGCTGCCCTCGATGCCGCTTCGCATCCACACGGGCGAGCTCGACGACTGGACGCCGTCGCGATCCTGTGTTGCGCTCGGCGACGAGGCCCGCCCGCGCGGTGCCGACATGACGGTGACCGTCTACCCGGGTGCGTACCACGGCTTCGACGCGCCGCGGGGCAGGATGAGGGTCTGGAAGGAAGTGACCACGGGCGCCAACCCGGACAAGGGCGTTACGCTGGCCCCGGATCCCGCGGCGCGCGACGCCGCGACGCAATCCGTGCGCGCATTCTTGAAGGAGCGGCTGCAATGAGACAGGACATGTTCGCCGGGCGTGCGGTGATGGTCACCGGGGCGTCCAAGGGCATCGGATTCGCGTGTGCGCAGGCGTTCGCCGAGGCCGGCGCTGCGGTGGCGCTGGTGTCGCGCAGCCGCGAGAATCTCGACGCTGCGCTCGCAAGGCTCGGCCGGCTTGCGAAGCCTGCCGTCGCCATCGCGGCGGACTTGCGCGTTGCGAAGGAAGCGGCGCGCGCCGTCGACGAAGCGGAAGCGGCGATCGGGCCGCTCGACGTGCTCGTCAATTCCGCCGGTGCGGCGAAGCGCTACGTGCCCGCGGAGCTCGACGCGCAAGCCTGGCGCGACGCGATGGACGCCAAGTTCTTCAGCTATATCTTCCCGACCGACATCGTGGTCAAGCGCATGGCAGCACGCGGGCGCGGCGCGATCGTCAACATCATCGGCATGGGCGGCAAGGTCGCGCAGGGTCCGCACCTCGCGGGCGGGTCGGCCAACGCCGCGCTGATGCTCGCGACGGCCGGCCTCGCGGCCGTGTACGGGCCGCAAGGCGTGCGGGTGAATGGCATCAATCCCGGGGGAACGCTCACCGGGCGCGTGCAGGAAGGCCTGAACGTCGAGTCGCGCATGACCGGCGTCGCCACCGAGGAGCTGCTGGCGCGCGCGCAGGCGAAGGTGCCGCTGCAGCGATTGGCAACGCCGGAGGAGATCGCGAAGGTCGCGCTGTTCCTCGCATCGGACGACGCGAGCTACGTCACGGGCGCGCTCATCCCGATGGACGGCGGCGCGGCTTCGGTGATCTAGATGTACTGACAGTGGGTTATCGCGACCTCCGCGACTTCATCGCGCAGCTCGAATCGCGCGGCGAGCTGACGCGCATCCAGGTGCCCGTCGATCCAATGCTCGAGATGACCGAGCTCTGCGATCGCGTCCTCAAGGCCGGTGGCCCGGCGCTCCTCTTCGAGCGCCCGAAGGGCGGGACGATGCCCGTGCTGACCAACCTCTTCGGCACGCCGCAACGCGTGGCCCGTGCCATGGGCGTGGACGAGGACGACTGGCGCGGCGCGCTTCGCGAGATCGGTCGCCTGCTCGCGTTCCTCAAGGAGCCGGAGCCGCCCAAGAGCCTCATGGACGCGTGGCGCAATACGCGTCCGGTGTTCATGAAAGTGCTCGACATGGCGCCCAAGCTGCGCCCGAACGCGCCTTGCCAGGAGGTCGTGTGGGACGGAACCGACGTCGATCTGTCGAGGCTTCCGGTGCAGACCTGCTGGCCGGGCGACGTCGCGCCGCTGATCACGTGGGGGCTCACCGTGACGCGCGGTCCGCACAAGAAGCGGCAGAACCTCGGCATCTATCGCCAGCAGGTGCTCGGCCCGCAACAAGCTGATCATGCGCTGGCTCGCGCATCGCGGCGGCGCGCTCGACTTTCGCGATCACGCGATCGCCGATCCCGGCACGAAGTTTCCCGTGGCGGTGGTCCTGGGCGCCGATCCCGCGACGATCCTGGGTGCGGTGACCCCGGTTCCCGACACGCTGTCGGAATACCAGTTCGCGGGATTGCTGCGCGGCGGCCGCACGGAGCTCGTGAAGTGCATCAGCCACGACCTGCAGGTGCCGGCGACCGCCGAGATCGTGCTCGAGGGCCATCTCGTTCCCGACGCTTCGGATCCCACGGGCTACGAAACCGCCGAGGAAGGGCCCTTCGGCGACCACACGGGGTACTACAACGAGGTCGAGCGTTTCCCGGTGATGACCATCAGCCGCATGACCATGCGACGCGATCCCATCTATCACTCGACGTACACGGGCAAGCCGCCCGACGAGCCCGCGGTGCTCGGCGTTGCGCTCAACGAAGTGTTCGTGCCGCTGCTGCAAAAGCAGTTTCCGGAGATCGTCGACTTCTACCTTCCGCCCGAGGGATGCTCGTACCGGATCGCCGTGGTGTCGATGCGCAAGCAGTACCCCGGCCACGCCAAGCGCGTGATGTTCGGCATCTGGAGCTTCCTGCGCCAGTTCATGTACACGAAGATGATCGTCGTGACCGACGACGACGTCGACGTGCGCGACTGGAAGGAAGTCGTGTGGGCGCTGACCACGCGCGTGGATCCGGCGCGCGACACGCTGATCGTCGAGTCGACGCCGATCGACTACCTCGACTTCGCGTCGCCGGTCGCGGGCCTCGGCAGCAAGATGGGCATCGACGCCACGAACAAGTGGCCGGGCGAGACCGGCCGCCAGTGGGGGCGGCCGATCGCGATGGACGAAGCGGTGAAGGCGAGGGTGGACGCGCTGATGCGCGAGCTCAACCTCTAGCGCGCCAGGCGCGCCACGCGCGCAACACCGTGGCGATGGTCGACAGCGTGCGCAGCGCGCCGCGCATGCGGCCTGCGCCGAACAGCGGCAGCGCGATGCCGATGATGCCGGCGGCGACCGATCGCGAGGCGCCGCTTCGCTGCGCCGGTGCGGGCGGGGAGAGGGTGCGGCGCGCGGCGTGCCACGCGAGCAGCGCCTGCATGCGGTGCAGGTCCGACTGCGCGACGAGCCGCGCCTTGCGCTCGGAGATGTCGGCGGGAGTCGTCATGAGCTCGGCGGCAGGTTCGTTGTGCGGGCGATCGCGGCGCGGTCCTTCTCGAGCTCGCCGACCGTGGCCGCGAAGGGCACCGGCGACGTCGCCGACACTTCCGCGCGGCGCCACAGCAGTGCGGCCCCCGCAGCACCGAACACGCCCGCCACGCAGAGGATCGCCGCGATGCGATACGTGTCCCAGTAGTACGCGATGACCGCGAACGAGGCGAACAGCAGCGCGAAGAGCAGGCAGCCGAGTCCGATGAGGAGCAGGGTAACCTGCCGCGTGACGCGGTCGCGCTCCTCGGTGTACTCGACCGCGACGAGCTCGAGGCGCGTGCGCAGGAGGCCGAGCATCGCGTCGGCCAGCTTCGCAAGCGACCCGCGCAGCGTATCGCCGCGGCTTTGGGTCCCCTCTGCCATGGCCGTCTCCCTGCCGGCCCGCGGCATCTAGCGGCGGTTCATCAGCAGGCCGATCGCGAGCCCGACGCCGGCCGCGACGCCGATCGCCTGCCACGGGTGGTCGTGCACGTAGTCGTCCGTGTAGCGGGCCGCGGCCTTGGCGCGATCGACCGCCTCGCCCTCGAGCTCCTGCAGCTTGAGCTTGGCGGAGAGGAGGCGTGCCTCGACCTGCGTGCGGAGGTCGCGCGCCTTGTCGCCGGTTTCCTTGCTGGCCTTGTCGAGAAGCGTTTCCGCTTCGGAGAGGACGGACGAGAATTCATCGACGAGCTTGTCGCGTGCGCTATCGGTACTCATGACGGTTCCTTGGTCGGTGAGCAAAGCGGACGGCCATTATAGCCATCGCGCCGCCCGGGACGCGCTACTTCACAACCGCAAACACTCGTCCCGTCGCGGCGGGCCGCCGCTCGTCCAGCCAGTATTGACGACGCCTCATGCCGGCCTCATCTTCTGCGGCACGGGCGCCGACGTGCGGCGCGCTTCGTTGGTGGAGAACTTGGCAATGGCCGACTTCCCTGCTCCTCAATCCGCGTCCTCGGCGTCCGCGGCCCCCGTCACGGCCGGCGTTCTGGCCTACCTGCTGTACGGGATTGGGCGCGGTGTCTGCCGTGCTGTCGTCCGGCATGCCGCTGATCGCGCCGCTGGCGGGCCTCTTCGGCATCGCGGGGATCATCGTGTGCTACGTCAAGCGCAGCGAGGCGGCCGGAACGTGGGTCGCATCGCACTTCACGTGGCTCATCCGCACGTTCTGGTGGTCGCTGCTCTGGGCGGTGATCGGGTGGATCGTCCTCGGCATCCTGGGCTGGATCCTGATCGGCATCCCGATCGCCCTCGCGATCTGGTTCGTCGCCGGGTTGTGGGTGATCTACCGCGTCATCCGCGGCTATCTCGTGTTCAAGGACAGCCGCGCGATCCCGGGCGTCTGAATCGGGCAAGCGCCATCGGTGTCCTACGGGGGGCGCGACTATCGTCGCAGCGCCGGGTCGTACGTCGCGCCCTCCTGGTAGACCCACTGCACGAGGTAGTCGAGCGCGGGCGCCGCGCGCCATGCGTTCGCATGATTGACGATCGCCGTGACGATGAAGCGGCGGCCGTCGGCGTCGATGACGTAGCCTGCCAGCGCGCGCACGCCTTCGAGCGTTCCGGTCTTCAAGCAGCGCCTGCCCCGCGACGCTGCCGTCCTGGAACCGCCTCTGCACCGTGCCGTCCATGGCCGCGACGGCGAGCGAGCTCGCGAACTCCTCGCGCACCGCGCTGCCGTCGGCGGATGCGAGCAGCCGCGCGATGCCCGCCGCGGTGACGCGCTCGCGCCGCGACAGCCCCGACCCGTTCTCGAGCACGAGCCCGGGCATCGCAACCCGCTTTTCCTTGAGCCACTTCTGCACGACGTCCGCGGCGAGCGCGGGCGTGGCCGGCGGCGGATGCTTCGCGGTGGCGAGCGTCAGGAAGATCTGCCGCGCCATCACGTTGTTCGAGAGCTTGTTCACGTCGCGCACGATGTCGTAGAGCGGCGCCGATTCCATCACCGCGAACGGCTTGGCGTTACGCGGCGGCTTGCCTTCGACCACGGTTCCGGAGAACTGCCCGCCGCGCTCGCGAAAGTACGTGGTGAACATGCCGAGCACGTAGTGCGGGTGGTCGAGCAGCGACACGTACCAGCTCGCGCTCGCCGCACGCCTGCGGATAGCGGCCGGGAAACGTCGCGACCGCGTTGCTGCCGAGGTCGACGAATTGCGCGGCGAGCGACGCGCGCCAGTCGCCGCATTCGCCGCTGCCAAGCTGCGGCAGCCCCGAGACCGCGACCTCGGGCAGCGGCGGGTCGGCGCGCACGGCGACTGCGTTGCGCCTGCCGTCCGGCGCGAACGCGAAGCGCACGGCCTTGAAATTGACGAGCAGCGCGTCCGGCCCGACGTTGTAGGGCCGCAGCGGCTCCAGGTCGAACGCAGCAGGATCGTGCTCCGGCAGCTTGAAGTAGGAGCGGTCGAGGACGAGGTCGCCGGTGACGGCGGCCAGGCCCTGCAGGCGCAGGTCCGCCATGAACGCCTGCCATTGCTCGATGGTGATCTTGGGATCGCCGTAGCCCTTGATGACGAGGTTGCCGGCGAGCGTGCCTTTGCGGTCGAGCTTGCCGCCGAGATACGCCTCCGTCTTCCACCGGTAGTCGGGGCCGAGAAGCTCGAGCGCGGCGTACGTCGTCACCACCTTCATCACCGACGCGGGATTCATCGGCCGGTCCGGATCGTGCGTGAAGAGCGCCTGCGGCTGTCCCGACTCGCGCACGACGACCGATACGCCGGACAGCGGAATGCCGGCGTCCGCGAAAGGCGCGCGCCACGCCGCCCGGAAGCGTCGCGTGCGCGCTCGCGCACGCCATCCACAACAGCGCGACGGCCCCTCTCGGTCTCATGCGCGGTCCAGGATGTCCGTCATGCACGCCGCGACGTGCGTCATCTCCTCCCCCGTGACGATGTACGGCGGCATCACGTACACGGTGTTGCCGATCGGGCGCAGCAGCACGCCGCCCGCGAGCGCCTGCGCGAAGCACCAGCGCGCGAAGTCCGGGCGGTCGCTCGCCACCTCCCACGCGAAGATCATGCCGCACTGGCGGAAGTCGCGCACGCGCTCGTGCGCCGCGACCGTGCGCAAGGCGCTCGCCCATTCGGCGGCACGGGCGCGGTTGCGCGCAATCACGTCGTCGTCGCGAAAGATGTCGAGCACCGCGAGCGCTGCCGCGCACGCGAGCGGATTGCCCGTGTACGAATGCGAATGCAGGAAGCCGCGCGTCACGTCGTCGTCGTAGAACGCGCCGTAGACGTCGTCGCTCGCGAGCACGCACGACAGCGGAAGATAGCCGCCGGTGATGCCTTTGGACAGGCACATGAGGTCCGGTCGCGGCGCGCCGCGACTGCTCCCACGCGAACATGCTGCCCGTGCGGCCGAATCCGGTCATGATCTCGTCGGCGATGAGATGCACGCCGTGGCGCGCGGTGATCTCGCGTGCGAGCGCGAGATAGCGCGGGTCGTACATGCGCATGCCGGCTGCGCCCTGCACGAGCGGCTCGACGATCAGCGCGGCCGTGGTGGCGTGATGCTGCGCGAGATGCGCGTCGAGTGCCGCTGCGGCCGCGTCGACGCCGTCGATCGGCGACGGCATGCAGACGTTCGATGCGAGGAGAGGCGCGTACACGTCGCGGAAGATCGCCACGTCGGTGACGGCCAGCGCGCCCATCGTCTCGCCGTGATAGCCGCCGGCGAGGCTCACGAACGATCGCGCTTGTCGGCGTACCCGCGGTTGCGCCAGTAGTGGAAGCTCATCTTGAGCGCGATCTCGGTGGCCGACGCGCCGTCGGAGCCGTAGAACGCGTGGCCGAGCCCCGTCAGCGCGTGCAGGCGCTCCGAAAGCTCGACGACGGGACGATGCGTGAAGCCGGCCAGCATCGCGTGCGGCAAGTCATCGAGCTGCGCGCGAATCGCCGTCCTTGATGCGCGCGTCGGAGTGGCCGAACAGGTTGACCCACCACGAGCTCACCGCGTCGAGGTATCGGTGGCCTTCGAAGTCGACCAGCCAGGCGCCTTCGCCGCGCGCGATCGGCACGATCGGCAGCGTCTCGTGCACCTTCATCTGCGTGCACGGATGCCACACGGCGGCGCGGCTTCGCGCAAGCCAGGGAAGCGTTAGAGTCGTCCAAGATAGAGATAGAAGCTTCTCTGGCCGTTGGTCGCGATGCCGTACGCAATGTAGAACGGCCCGAGCCACGTGTCCGCGGCGAGGAACAGGCTGCCCGCGCCGTAAATGTCGCTCGTCGAGATGTCGCCGCGTTCGTTCCACACGTTGCCGGTCTCGAGCGAAGCGCCGACGTAGATCGCGCGGCCGACCACCGGAAGCGTCGCGATCTGGTGATAGCCCACCGCGCGTGCGAAGCCCACGTAGTTTCCGGAAAGCTGGTTGGTGCGCAGGCCCGACAGCTGCAGGAAGCCGCCGAGGTTGAAGTCGGCGATGACGTTGTCGGCGCGCGCGTTGGTGATGGCGCCCGCGCGCGCCTGGAAATTGAGGAAGTTGGTCCTGTCGAACGACCACGCTGCATCGACGACGGCGCCCGCGCGCGAGCTGTTGTCGCTGTCGAGCGTCTCGTCCGAAGATCGTCGTCGACCGCGTTCCGTAGAACACTTCCGCATTCGCGCGCACGCCGTTGCGCGGGAAGTACGGATGGTCGAGCGTGTCCCATCGCAGCAGCAGGCGCGCGCCGGTCTCGCTCGTCTTGATGATGGGATACGGGATGTCGGGCAGGATCTCGCCCGCGATCGTCGGATCGCCGCGCTGGTGCAGCCACTTGATGCCGAGGCGCACCTCGCCCGACGTGCCGAACGTCAGGCCGAGGTCGGCGCCGGCGGTCTCCGTGAGCACGTCGTACTCGGCCACGCGGTTCTCGCCGTCGAAGATGAACTCGGGCGCGCGCTGCACGATGCCGTAGCCGGACGCGAAGATGTTGCGCCCGACGAAGAGCGGCTGGTAGAGCTCGGTCGCGTAGCGGCGCGTGCTGCCGAGGATGACCTCGTTGGTCCACTCGGCGCCGAGGCTGTTGAGCCACACGCGCTGGTGGCCGAGCATCAGGTTGAAGAAGGTCTCGCCCTGGAAGTCGGTCGACAGCGACGTGCCGAAGCGCAGGAAGTTCGGCCCCCAGGATTTTTCGGTGACCTTGACGATGACGCCGTTCTGCGTTGCCGACGGTGGTGAGCTGGTAGTCGATCTGCTCGAACTCGCCGCGACCGTACAAGCGCGCAAGGTCCGATCTCCAGCGTCGAAAGCTTGAAGGGCTCGTCGGGCTTCGTGCGCATCTGGTCTTCGAGCACCTCGGGATTCGCGTAGCGCGAACCCTCGACGGTCACGAAGTCGAGCTTCTCGGGAAGCTTCTCGGGCAGCACCTTGAGCTTGCGCTCGAACGCTGCGTATTGCTCGGGCGAATCGGACAGCGCCGCGAGCTGCGTGCGCACGCCTCGGCCGCCTTGCTCGCCGATCTCCACGAACTTCGGTGCGGCGGCGAAATCGATGAACGTGAGGTTGCCCAGGTCCGGCGAGATCAGGATGTCGGTCGGCTTGAGCGTGCGCAAGCTGCGCGCGCACGTTCTGCTCGGTGAGGATGTTGAGCATCTGCGACGCGTAGCCGACGACCGACTGCAGCTGGTCGCGCGACATGAGCGGCGTGCCGATGTTGACGGCGATGACGATGTCCGCGCCCATCGCGCGCACGAGCGTCGACCGGCAGGTTGTTGACGAGCCCGCCGTCGCCGAGGATGCGGCCGTCGATCTCCACCGGCGCGAACATGCCCGGCACCGACATGCTCGCGCGCATCGCCTGGTACAGGCGTCCCGAGTCGAACACCACTTCCTTGCCGGTGACCATGTTCGTGGCGACGGCGCGGTAGGGAATCGGCAGCTTGTCGAAGTTCTGGATGTTGTCGACGTTGCGCGTGAGCTCGTGCAGGAAGAGCTCGAGGTTGCTGCCGGAAAGCGCGCCCTTGAACCACAGCAACTCGCCGTCGCGATAGCCGATCTCGAACGCGAGCGGGAACGCGGCCAGCTCTTCCTTGCGGCGGAACCCGACGTCGCTGCGCTCGGGGCTGTCGGAGAGGAGCGTCGGCCAGCTCACCGCGCCGAGCTGCTTCTGCATCTCGTCGGGCGTCATCCCGCTGGCGTACAGGCCGCCGACGATCGCGCCCATCGACGTGGCGGCGATGTAGTCGATCGGCACGCGCATCTCGTGCAGCACCTTCAGCACGCCGATGTGCGTGAGGCCGCGCGCGCCGCCGCCGGAGAGCACGAGGCCGATCTTGGGCCGCGGCTTCTGGCTCGCGCCGCTCGTCGCAGACGGCTGCGCGTGCGCCGGGAGGGCAAACCCGAGCGCGATGGCGACGATCGCACACGCGGGAACACACCACCCGCGCTTCATGTTGGCGGAAGCATGGAAAGTCGCTTTGTTGCGTTGCGCGATTATAGCGACGTCGAGGTCGAGAGCGTCGCGTCGTTCGTCACAGCGCGAGCTCCCACGTCTCGCCCACCAGCGGCACGCCGAACATCGCGTGCCTCTCGCGCTCCGTGACCTCGAACCCGGCCGCCTCGTAGATGCGCCTTGCCGCCGAGAGGTTCTGCTGCGTCCAAAGCGTCATGCGCCTGTAGCCGCCTTCACGCGCGAAGCGGATGCACTCGTCGACCAGCGCAGCGCCGAGCCCGGCGCCGCGCGCCCTGGGATCGACGATGAGCAGGCGCAGCTTCGCGACCGTCGCCGACTTCTTCACGAGGAACACGGAGCCGACGCGCTCGCCGTCGCGCTCGGCGATCCAGCAGCGCTCGCGTGCGGGATCGAAATGGTCGATGAACTCGCCGGCGATGCGCGCGACCAGCGCCTCGAACCGCTCGTCCCATCCGTACTCGCGAAAGTACATCTCGCCGTGCGCCTGCACGACCCAACCCATGTCGCCCGGGCGGTGCGCTGCGCAGGACGAAGGTTGCGGGCGCCTTGGCCTTGCCTTGGGATTCGAGGATCTCCTCGATCGCCGCCATCGCGCCCGTCAGCCGCTCGGCTGCCGTTTGCGACAACGGCGCAAGCATCGCGGCGACGTCCTTCGCAGATCGCTTGTCGAGCGGCGCGAACGCCCGCTTTCCGTCCGCGGTGAGCGACAGCGGCCGTTGCCGCGCGTCCGTCTTCGACGTCTCGCGCCGCACGAAGCCGCGGCGGACGAAGCCCTGCAGGATGCGGCTTAGGTACCCCGCGTCGAGCCCCAGGTCCCTCGCGAGGTCGCGCGCGGTGACGGCGGGACGATGCGCGAGCTCGTACAGGACGCGCACCTCGGCAAGCGACCAGGGGCTGTCGAGCAGCCCCTCGTGCAGAACGCCGATGCGCCGCGTGTAGAAGCGGTTGAACCTGCGGATCGCCTCGACGCGGGCGCTGGCGGCGCACGTCCATTTGGTTGAGATCCTCAACCAAATAGTTGACGTGTCAAGTAAGGCGCTTCTGCAGCCGCCTGCACCGCCGCCACCAGCTCGCGCGTGATGCCGGGCTCGCGCACCGAGTGCCCGGCGTCCGGCACGACGACGTAGTCCGCCTCCGGCCACGCGCGGGCAAGCGCGTCGGCGGTGATGGGCGGGCACACCATGTCGTAGCGGCCCTGGACGATCGTGCACGGGATGTGGCGGATGCGCCGGCACGCCGGCGAGCAGCTGGCCTTCGCGCAGGAACCCGCCGTGCACGAAGTAATGCGCCTCGAGGCGTGCGATGGCGAGCGCGGCGGCGTCGCTGTCGAACTTGGCGATGGGGTCGGGCTGCGGCAGCAGCGTGGAGCACGCGCCTTCATAGCGATCCCACGCCTGCGCCGCGGGCAGGTGCACGGCCGGGTCCGGATCGGTCAAGCGGCGGTAGTAGTTGCCGAGGAGATCGTCGCGCTCGCCGGGCGGAAGGAACGCCGTGAAGGCGCGCCACGCTTCGGGAAAGACGTTCGCGATGCCGTGCATGAACCAGTCGATCTCGCGGCGCGGTCGCGAGGAAGATGCCGCGCAGCACGAGGCCGAGGACGCGGTCGGGATGCGCCTGCGCGTACGCGAGCGCGAGGGTCGAGCCCCACGATCCGCCGAAGACGGCCCAGCGCTCGATGCCGAGCGACTCGCGCAGCCGCTCGAGATCGGCGACGAGATGGGGCGTCGTGTTGTCGACGAGGCGACGCGGTCGGCGTCGAGGCGCCGCAGCCACGCTGGTCGTAGAGCACGATGCGGAAGAAGTCCGGGTCGTAGAAGCGGCGGTGATGCGGCAGGCATCCTCCGCCCGGGCCGCCGTGCAGGAACACGAGCGGCACGCCAGCCGGATTGCCGCACGTCTCCCAGTGCATGGTGTGCAGCGCATCGAGCGCGATGCGGCCGCTCGCGTACGGCTCGATCTCCGGATAGCAGCGTCGCCTCGTTGCCCGCGCGGCGCGCGGCGTCGGTCGGCGTCATCCGACCGGATCGGCGGAATTGCTCGTCGACGTCGATGCGGTAGCCGTTCGCGAACCGGTTCGTCTCGTTCGCGAGCGCCACCACCGCGAGGAGCTCGTGGAACATCGCGGGCGTCATGCCCTTGCCGCGCGCTGACGCCGTGTGCGAATGGATGCAGTACTCGCAGTTGTTGGTGACGCTGACCGCGATGTAGAGCATCTCCTTGACGAGCGGATCGAGCGCGCCTTCCGCCATGACGGACTTCACCTGGCCCCACACGCGCGCGAGGTTCGCGGGATCGTGCGCAAGCACCTTCCAGAAATTGTTGACCGACGGCACGCGCGCGCGTCGCCATGATGTCGTCGTACACCGCGCGCACCTCGGGCGCCGCGTCGTCGTACTCGATCGGCGCAACGAGCGAGGTCGATCCCGGCAGCCCAGGGTGTCTTGAGGCGGGTGTGCTCCAGCCGGTAGACGGCGCGCTCCACGTTGCGCGCTTCGTGCGCCGCGAGCGTCGGCGCGATGTCGTCGGCTGCGCCGTTCACGTCCGCCTGCGAGATGCCCTCGATGAGCAGCACCCACGACGGCACGGCGGTGGCGTCATCGGTGCGCGCCCTGCGCTCCGCGGTGACGATGTTGCTCACCGCTTCGTCGGCGAGGCACAGGTGCACGCCGGCCACGCCCTTGCGATACACGGCCGGAGGCAGGATGCGCCGGCGCAACGCCTCCACCGTGCCGTCGTGACGCGCTGCGTCGATGGCGAAGCGCATCGTGAGCATGACGCCGCCGCTGCCGACGCCGTTGGTGAACGCGACGCGGCAGATCGAGCGCGCGACGTTGCGAAAGTGCGGGATCACGCGCTTGCGTCCAGGGCGTGGGAGCGTTCAGCCGGTTGAGGTAGTCCTGGCCGCCGAGCGTCTCGGCGCTGTCCGCTTCGTACAGGTTGAAGTACTCGGGCCGGCCTTCGATCGCGACGAAGCGACGCCCGCGGCGAAAGCCCGGGATGCCCACGCGCTCGGGCATGTGCTCGCGGTTGTGCCATTCGTAGAAATCGTCGCGCCCTTCCGGCGCGATGTCGTGCCAGATGGCGACGACGCCAAGGCCGGCAAGGCTCATTCCGCCCCCACGCTCGCAGAAGAGCAACGCTCGCTGCCCCCGAGGGGGCGCAATTCGCGGCTCGGGGCGGCCCTTCGCCGCTCATTTCGTAGTAAACGCGGCCGACAACCCGCCAAGGTCGCCGTACGTGAACGTCAGCATCTCGCCGACCGGGACCTCGACGATGCCGCAATACGAGCCCGTGGTGACGATCATGCCTTCGCGCAGCGGGGCGCCGTTGTGCGCGAGATGGTTGGCGAGCCAATGCAGCGGGCGAAGCGGGTGGCGGTCGGGGTGCTTGCCTTGCTTCGTCGTCACGAGCTTGCCGCCGCTCGTCACGGTGATGGGAAACTCGGCGAGCGCCTGGCGCCACGGATCGCGCACTGCGGGACCGATGAAGAGGCCGGCGTTCGCGATCCCGTCCGCCAGGTTGTCCGGGAACGGGACGTTGGGAAACTCGGCGTAGCGCGAGCCGAGCACCTCGAGGACGAAGTGCGCATCCTTGACCGCATCGCGAATGTCCTCTTCGCTGTACGGCGTCGCTCGCGCCGGCAGGTCGTGACCGATGACGCAGCGCGATCTCGGGCTCGACCTGCAACGTCGCAGCGCCTGCGCGCACGCGCATCGGCGCCGAGCGGGCGATCGTGGGAGCGAAGATCGGCGCATACGCGACCGGCCGCGGGTCCGTCGGCACCGAGCACTTGTACCCGCCGACGGCGGCGCCGACGAGGTCCGTGACGCGACGCTGTACCGCGAGCGCCTCGTCGATCGTCGTCGGCCGGAACGCTTCGGGGATGCGGCTGCCCGGCGTCCCGCGCTTGCGCGCGGCGATCAGGAATTGCGCGGCGGATTCGATGTTGGCGGTCATGTCAGTTCCGAAGGGCCGCCCCGAGGAACTGATGCGCCCCCCTCGGGGGCAGCGATGCCGAACGCAAGAGAGGCGAGCGTGGGGGTCGTTTCACTCAGCTATTCTGGCATAGCTTGCCGTGCAATACTTCTCGTCATGCCGACCACCGCTACGACGCTCCCCATCGATCGCGACCGCGCGCTCCTCGTCGGACGCGCGTTCGTGCCCGCCGTCTCCGGCGCCGTGCTCGTCGCGGTGCGCGGCGACGATCTCGTCGACGCCACAGCCGTCGCGCCGACCTCGAGCATGCTCGCGAACCTCGACGATCCGGCCGGTGCGCTCAAGGCTGCGCGGTCGCTGCCGCGCATCGCGAAGCTCGACGACGTGCTCGCCAATTCCGACGAGGGCACGCGCGATGCCGGCAGGCCGTGGCTGCTCGCGCCGTGCGACCTGCAGGCGATCAAGGCGGCGGGCGTCACCTTCGTCGCGAGCATGCTCGAACGCGTGATCGAGGAGCAGGCGCGCGGCGATCCCGCGAAGGCCGAGAGCGTGCGCGGCGTCGATCGTCGGCATCATCGGCGACAACCTGTCGAGCGTGCGGCCCGGCTCACCCGAGGCGGCGCGCCTCAAGGACGCGCTGATCGCGCAGAACGCCTGGTCGCAGTACCTCGAAGTCGGCATCGGGCCGGATGCCGAGATCTTCACGAAGTCGCAGCCGATGTCGGCGGTCGGAACGGGCGCTGCGATCGGCATCCATCCGAAGTCGGAGTGGAACAATCCGGAGCCGGAGATCGTGCTCGTGGTGGGCTCGCACGGCCGAACGGTGGGCGCGACGCTCGGCAACGACGTCAACCTGCGCGACTTCGAGGGCCGCAGCGCGCTGCTGCTCGGCAAGGCGAAGGACAACAACGCGTCGTGCGCGATCGGCCCGTTCATCCGCCTGTTCGACGAGCACTTACACCATCGACGACGTGCGCCGGTGCGACCTCGCCATGCGCGTCGAAGGCCCCGACGGCTTCGTGCTCGACGGCGCGAGCGCCATCGGCATGATCAGCCGCGATCCGCTCGATCTCGTGTCGCAGACGATCGGGGCCAACCACCAGTATCCGGACGGCTTCGTGCTGTTCCTCGGCACGATGTTCGCGCCGACGAAGGACCGGCACGGCCCGGGGCAGGGCTTCACCCACGTCGTCGGCGACGTCGTCAGCGTCTCGACGCCGAAGCTCGGCACGCTCGTCAACCGCGTCGACACCTCGGACCGGATCGCGCCGTGGACGCTCGGCGCGGGCGAGCTCATGAAGAGCCTCGCGCGGCGCGGCGTGCTGTAGGCATGAGCGCGAAGGGCGCCCCGAGCGCGCATTGCGCCCCCTCGGGGGCAGCGAGCGGCGATCTTGGTGTTGCCGTGAGCGTGGGGGTCCACATGCAAGAGGACCTGGCGTTTCAGCACGCGAGGACAAGCTCGTCATCGCCGCGTGCGCGATCTCGATGCTGATCGTGCAGATGGACTGGTTCGCGCTCAACCTCGCGATTCCAGCGATCGCCAGGCACTTCAACGTGCCCGCGACCGATCTGCAGTGGGTCGTGAGCGGCTACATGCTGTCGATCGGCGCGCTGATGGTCACGGCGGGCCGGCTCGCCGACATCTTCGGACGCCGGCGCGTCATCGTGATCGGCCTCGCGATCTTCGGTATCGTCTCCATCGTGTGCGGCAGCGCCCCGGACGAGTGGTTCCTGATCGTCGCGCGCGTCGTGCACGGCATCGGCGCCGCGCTGATCTTTCCCGTTTCCATCGCCGTCGTGTCGAGCACGTTCTCGGGCGCACGGCAATCGCGCGCGATCGGCGTCGTGCTCGGCGTGTCGGCCATCGGCCAGGCACTGGGCCCGTTCGTCGGCGGCACGTTTGCGGAGTACCTCAACTGGCGCGGCGTGTTCTTCATCAACGTGCCGTTCTGCATCGCGGCCATCTACCTCATGCTGCGGTACGTGAAGGAGTCGCGCGACGAGAAGGCCGACCGCCACATCGACGTTCCCGGCATGCTGGCGATCACCGGCGGGCTCGTCTGCATCAGCCTCGCGTTCGACCGTGGCGAGGCGTGGGGTTGGACGTCGCTGCTCACGGTCGGCACGCTTGGCGCGGGCGTCGCGCTCCTCGTGCTCTTCGTCGCCATCGAGAAGCGCGTGAAGTCGCCGCTCGTCTCGCTCGACCTGTTCCGCAACCGGGCGTTCGACGCGGTCGTGATCGCCGGGTCGCTGTCGAACGTCGTCTTCTGCTTCGTCGCGGTGTTCTCGGCGCTCTACCTGCAGGGCGCGCGCGGCATGTCGCCGTTCGAGTCGGGCCTCGTGTTCCTCGCACTGTCGGCGGGCGCGGGCTCCGCGAGCTACTTCTCGGGACGTCTCGCCGAGAAGTTCCCGGCGGATCGATTGATGGCGATCGGCATGCTGATCAGCGCGGCGGGCATCGTCGCGCTGACGAGCGTGACGTCGCTGTGGCTCTACACGCGCGCTGTTCCTCGTCACGGGCGTCGGGCTTGGGCTTGGGCTGGGCGCTGTCGAGCGTGGCAACGCAGGCCGTCGTGCCGCCCGATTACGTCGGCGCCGCGTCCGGCGTGACGCTGACGGCGCTCGTGATGCTCGGCGCGGTCGGCGTCGCCATCGGGGCGGCGCTGCTCGAAGTGCTGGCAGGATCGGCGATGGCCGCGGGCAGCGACGCCGCGGCCATCAACACCGTGTTGCGCGCCGGCGCCGTGCTCGCGTTCGTCGGCGCCGTTGCGCTTCTCGCGCTGGGGCGCCCTCAGCCCGGCCCTCTCCCGCAAGCGGGAGAAGGAGGTTAGTGCGTGGTTACGCCTTGCCTTTGAACGCGACGATCTTCTGACGCTGCTCGCCGAGACCCTGGATGCCGAGGGTCACGACGTCGCCGGGATGCATGAACTGCGGGGGCTTCATGCCGAGGCCCACGCCGGGCGGCGTGCCGGTGGTGACGACGTCGCCGGGCATGAGCGTCATGTACTGCGACACGTCGGACACGAGCTTCGCGATGCTGAAGATCATCGTCTTCGTGTTGCCCGTCTGCATGCGCTTGCCGTTGACGTCGAGCCACATGTCGAGGTTCTGCACGTCCCCGACCTCGTCGGGGGTGACGAGCCACGGACCGAGCGGTCCGAAGGTGTCGCAGCCCTTGCCCTTGCTCCACTGCGAGCCGCTGCGCTTCATCTGGAACTCGCGCTCGGACACGTCGTTGCAGATGCAGTAGCCGGCGATGTAGCGCAGCGCGGTCTTCTCGTCGACGTTGGTCGCCTTGCGGCCCATCACGAAGGCGATCTCGACTTCCCAGTCGATGCCCTGCGAGCCCTTGGGCATCATCACGTTGTCGTTGGCGCCGACGATGCACGACGGCGTCTTGTAGAACACGACGGGATGCTCGGGAATCGGCGAGCCCGTCTCCTTGGCGTGGTCGACGTAGTTGAGGCCGATCGCGACGAACTTCGACGGCGTCGCGACGCACGGGCCGAGGCGCTGCTTGCCCTTCACCACGGGCAGCCTGCCGGTGTCGACCTTCCTGAGCTTCGCAAGCTCGGCCGGCGCGAGGCTCGTGCCGTCGATGTCCTTGACCTTGCGCGACAGGTCGCGCAGGACGCCGTCGGCGTCGATGAGACCGGGCTTCTCGCGGCCCACCGGGCCATAACGAACTAGCTTCATATCGTCATTCCTCCGTCTACTGAAAAGATTTGTCCCGTTGCAAACGCGGATTCGTCGGACGCGAGATAGATCACGATCGGCGCGATCTCCTCGGCCTTGGCGAGGCGCCCCATGGGCTGCCGCGCAATGAACATCTTGCGTGCCTCGACCGGATCCTGGAATGCATTGATGCGGTCGCCGAGCGACGGCGTGTCGACCGTTCCCGGCGCGATGCCGTTGCAGCGGATGCCCTTCTGCACGAAGTCGGCGGCCACCGACTTGGTGAGCCCGATGACCGCCGCCTTGCTCGTCCCGTAGACGAAGCGGTTCGGGATGCCCTTGATCGAGCCTGCGACCGAGGCCATGTTGATGATCGACGCGCCCTTGCCGGTCTTGTCGAACCGGTCGAGCATCGCAGGCAACGCCGCCTGGATCGCCACGTACATCGAGCGGACGTTGAGCCCCATGCTGAAGTCCCAGTCCCTGGGCGTGCATGTAAGGATCGTGCCGTGATGCACGTAGCCTGCGCAATTGAAGAGGATGTCGAGCGGCGGCAGGCCGCCGATCATCGCCTTGACCGCGTCGTCGTCGAGCACGTCGAGCCGGGCCGTGTGGACGTTGGCCATGCCGCGAAAGCCCTCGAGCAACTCGGCCTTCACGTCGGTCGCATGAACGGTCGCGCCTTCCGCAGCCATCTGCATCGCGCATGCGTGGCCCATGCCCTGTCCTGCCGCGGTGACGAATGCCACTTTCCCTGCCAGTCGTTGCGTCATTGCGCTACCTCAATTTCGGCGTGAGCGAGACACTCGGGTCCGCCCATCGCGTATTCGGAATCAAAGGGTACCAGCCGGGCCGCCCAGGATCGCGATCATACGGATATCCGCCGAGCTCGCGATAGAGCTCGTGATACTGCGCGAGCTTGGCGCGGTCGAGCGTGACGCCCAGCCCCGGCCCGTCGGGCACGCGGATCGCGCCGTTCTCATACCGCATCGGACCGCCCGCGATCACGTCGTCGACGAGATGATGGTAGTGCGCGTCGGCGGCGTAGCCGAGATTGGGTACCACCGCGCCCATGTGCAGCATCGTCGCGAGCTGGACGCCGAGCTCGCCCGAGCTGTGCACCGCGACGCCGAGCCCCATCGTCTCGCATACGCCAGCCGCCTTGATGCAGGGGCGGATGCCGCCCCAGAACGTGGTGTCGAGCAGGATGACGTCCACGGCGCCGTTGCGCACGTTCTCGGCCAGCTGCTCGAAATTGATGACCACGGTGTTCGTCGCCGTGGGCAGCGGCACGAATTCCTTGAGCCGCTTCATCTGCGACATGCCCCATACGGGGTCCTCGAAGTAGTCGTTGCGGATGTCGAGGATCCCTTGGCCGAACGCGATGGCGTCCGATAGCGAGAGCGCGGAGTTGGGGTCGTAGCGGAAGCGCCCGCCGGGCAGCGACTGCGCGAGCGCGCGATAGCAGGCGAGCTCGTGCATCGGCGGATACACGCCGCCCTTGAGCTTGTGCGACGTGAACCCGTGCTTCGCCGCAAGTTTCGCGGCGTTGGCGACGAGCTGCTCGGGCGTGCGGACCTCGCCTTCGCCGGTCTCGGGATTCGCGTAGCGGAAGAAGAGATACGTCGCGAACTCCACCGCATCGCGCACCTTGCCGCCGAGCAGGGCGTGCACGGGCACGCCGAGCTTCTGTCCCATGATGTCGAGGCACGCGAACTCGAGCGCCGCGTGGAGCTGCGTGCGATTGTTGTAGAGGCTGGCGGTCGGATTGCAGATCGCGAAGCGCATCGCCTCCAGCCGGAACACGTCGTGGCCGCGCAGGTAGGACAGGAGGCCGGTGAACGCACGCGTCGCGTCCTCGCCGCCGCCGCCCATCTCCCCGAGACCGACGTACCCGTCGCTCGTCTCGACTTCGACGATCGTGCGCACGAAGCGGCCCCAGTGCGCGCCGTTGCTGTGGAGGAGCGGCGCCTCCAGGGGCACGGTGACCGGCGTGGCGCGGATGTCGGCGATGGTCGTGTTCGTCATGGAATCGAAGGCTTCGGTCGAAGATCAGTGGGTCGGTAGCGCAACGCCGCGCAGCGAGAGCTCTCGCGCCCGATGGCAGCGCACGAAATGATCGGGTGCGATCTCCTCCTCCATCGGCACCTTCTCGCGGCACACCGCTTGCGCGTACTGGCATCGCGGATGGAAGTGACATCCCGCCGGCGCGTTCGCCGGATCCGCCACCTCGCCTTGCAGCACGATGCGGTCGCTGCGAAGGCGCGGGTCGGGCTTGGGAACGGCCGACAGCAAGGCTTCGGTGTACGGATGACGGGGCGTGGCGAACAGCGCCTCGGTCGACGCGGTCTCGACGATCCTCCCGACGTACATCACGGCCACGCGCTCGCTGATGTGCTTGACCACGCTCAGGTCGTGCGCGACGAAGAGATACGTGAGCCCCAGCGTTTCCTGGAGCTCGAGCAGGAGGTTGAGGATCTGCGCCTGCACCGACACGTCGAGCGCGGAGACCGGCTCGTCGGCGACGACGAGATGCGGATTGAGGGCGAGGGCGCGCGCGATGCCGATGCGCTGGCGCTGTCCCCCGGAGAACGCGTGCGGATAGCGTCGCATGTACTCCGCGCGCAGGCCCACGAGCCGCAGCAGCTCGACGACGCGGTCCTTGCGCTCCGTCACGTTGCCGACACCGTGGACGAGGAGAGGCTCGCCCACGATGTCGAACACCGTCATGCGCGGGTTCAACGACGAGAACGGGTCCTGGAAGATCATCTGCATCTGCCGGCGCAGCGATGCGAGCTTGCGCTTGCCGACATGTCCCACGTCCACCATGCCGGCGCCGTCGGCCAGCAGCACCTGGCCGGCGGTCGGCTCGATGGCGCGCAGGATGCAGCGCGACGTCGTCGTCTTGCCGCATCCGCTCTCGCCGACGAGCGACAGCGTCTCGCCGCGCCGCAGGACGAACGAGACGTCGTCCACCGCCTTCACCTGCCCGACCGTCTTCTGAAGCAAGCCCCGGCGGATGGGAAAATATTTCTTGAGATTGCGAACGTCGAGGAGCACCGGCTTGACGCCGGCGGTCTCGACGACGGGCGTGGGTTGCGCGGTCATTGATACAGGAAGCAGCTCACGGCGCGACCCTCGCCGAGCGGCTGCAGCGCGGGTGCCGCGCTGTCGCAGCGGCCCGGCATGAACGACGCGCATCTCGGGTGAAAGGGGCAGCCGGCCGGGCGGTTGAAAGGATGCGGGATCGATCCGGTGATCGTCGGGAGCCGCACGCGCGGCTTCGACTCGATGCTCGGGATCGACTGCAGCAACGCCTTGGTGTACGGATGCTTCGGGTCGTGGAAGATGTCGTCGACCTTGCCTTGCTCGACGACGCGCCCGAGGTACATGACGACCACGTCGTCGGCCATCTCCGCCACGACGCCCAGGTTGTGCGTGATGAGCATGATGGCCATCGCGCGCTCGCCCTGGATGTTGCGCAACAGGTCGAGGATCTGCGCCTGCGTCGTGACGTCGAGCGCGGTCGTCGGCTCGTCGGCGATGAGCAGGTTCGGATCGCACGACAGCGCCACCGCGATCATCGCGCGCTGGCGCAGCCCGCCGCTCAGCTCGAACGAGTACTCGTCGATGCGCCGCTCCGGCTTCGGGATGCCGACCCTGCGCAGCGCCTCGATGCCGCGGGCGCGCGCTTCCTTCGCCGTCACGTCGTTGTGCAACGTGACGGCTTCGACGATCTGCGCGCCGACGGTGTGCACGGGGCTGAAGGACGTCATCGGCTCCTGGAAGACGAGGCCGATCTCGCCGCCGCGGATGGAGCGTATCTCGCGTCCGTTCGCCGGCAGCTCGACGAGATCCGTGCGCGTGCCGTTCGGCCGCGTGAGGAGGATCTCGCCTTCCACGATGCGGCCCGGCGGCTCGACGATGCGCAGGATCGATTGCGCCGTGACGCTCTTGCCGCAGCCGCTCTCGCCGACGATGCCGAGCGTCTTGCCCGCGCGCACGTCGAACGACGCGCCGTCCACGGCTTTCGTCGTGCCTTCGTCCTGGAAGAAGCGCGTGTGCAGGTTACGGACGGAGAGAAGTGGTGGGGTGCTCATCGGGCACTGACGGATGGAGGGGTAATGCAGGGCTTGCACGACACGCGACCTTGCGTAGCCCTTGCGGCGCGCGGCGCCGGGCCGCCCCAAGCCGCGCGCCTGACATTCCTCCGATGCAAAAGGCGCAACGCCGGCTCAACATATGCCGGGGACGGTACGGACGCCTTTTGCATCGGTTACAAGTAGGGATCCGCGGCGTCGCGGATGCCGTCGCCCATGAAGTTGAACGCGAGCACCGCGACGATGACCGCGATGGACGGAATCAGCAGCCACGGCGACAGCACCAGCGCCTGGATGTTCTGCGCATCCTGCAGCAGCACGCCCCAGCTGATCGCGGGCGGCCGCAGACCCAGCCCCAGGAACGACAGCGACGTCTCGCTGATGATGATTGCGGGTATGGCGAGCGTGGTCGCCGCGATGATGTGGCTGATGAACGACGGCACCATGTGACGGAAGATGATGCGCGACTTGCTGCAGCCGACCAGCTCCGCGGCCATCACGAAGTCCTCCGACTTGAGCGAGATGAAGCGCCCGCGCACCACCCGTGCGAGCTCGGTCCAGCCGATCAGCGAGATGATGATCGTGATCGCGAAGTACACCTGCATCACGCTCCAGTCGTTGGGGACCGCGGCGGCGAGCCCCATCCACAGCGGAATCGTCGGGATCGATCGAAGGATCTCGATGATGCGCTGGATCACCGAGTCGATCGCGCCGCCGAAGTACCCGGAGACCCCGCCCAGCACGACGCCCAGCACGAGGCTCAGCGCCACGCTGACGAGGCCGATCGTCATCGACGTGCGCGTGGCGAACATGAGCCGCGACCACAGGTCGCGTCCCTGCGTGTCGGTGCCCATGAGGAACATCGTCTCGCCGGCCTTCGCTCCTTCCACGCCGAAGAGGTGCCGGTCCGTCGGAATGAAGCCCAGGAGGTGATACGGCTCGCCGTGGGCGAAGAATTGCAGCGGCAGCTTTCGCGCCGGGTCGGGCACGTACACCCGCTTGAACGTCCTGGGATCGCGCGTGCCCTTGAGCGGATGCACGTAGGGCGCGAACCTGCCGTCGTCGAACCAGTGGATCGTCTGCGGCGCGATCAGCGATCGTTGCGCGTCGGACTCGTTCGGATCGGCGTAGGCGAAGAAGTCGGCGAACAGCGAGACGAAGTAGAAGAGAGCCAGGACGATCGTTCCGCCCAGCGCGAGCTTGTGCTTGCGGAAGCGCCACCACATGAGCTGCCACTGCGTGGCGACGGCGATGCGCTGCTCGGCGTCGACACTCGGCGCCTCGAGCGGCGCAATGATGGCCGGCGAGCTCATTGACTACTCGCGCCCGAACCTGATCCGCGGGTCCACCCACATCAGCAGCAGGTCGGACAAGAGCGTGCCGACCACCGTCATCACGCCGAGCAGCAGCACGATGGTGCCGGCGAGGAACATGTCCTGCGCGATGAGCGCCTTCAGGAGCAGCGGGCCGACGGTGGGCAGGCTCAGCACGAGCGAAACGATGATGCTTCCGGACACGATGTACGGCAGGAGGTAGCCGATGGTGCTGATGAAGGGATTGAGCGCCACGCGGACCGGATAGCGGAGCACGACGCGGAGCTCCGGCAAGCCCCGCGCCCGCGCCGTCATCACGTACGGCTTGCGCAATTCGTCGAGCAGGTTCGAGCGCATGATGCGGATGAGCTGCGCGGTGCCCGCGATGCCGAGCACGATCGCCGGGATCGGCAGGTGCTTGGCGAGATCCCACGCCTTGTCGAGGCTCCACGGCGCCTCGGCAAAGTCCGGCGAGAAGAGCCCGCCCACGTTCGCGCCGAAATACGCAAAGCCCACGTACATGACGATCAGCGCGAGGAGGAATCCGGGAATCGCAAGACCGATGAAACCGACGAGCGTGAACACGTAGTCGAGGAACGAGTAGCGGTAGACCGCCGAATAGATGCCGATGGGCAATGCGACGGCCCAGGTGAAGATGATCGCCGCCAGCGAGATGATCATCGTCAGCGAAAGTCGGTCGCCGATGACGTCGGACACCGGCCGGCCCCATTCCATCGCCATCCCGAAATTCCCCTGCAGGATGAGCCCCATCCACTTCGCGTACTGGATGGTAATCGGCTGGTCGAGGCCCAGCTGCTCGCGCAGCGCCTTCGCCTCGCCTTCGGACACGGCGCTGCCCGACGCGGACATCGAGGCGATGTACGACGTCACGTAATCGCCGGGAGGCAGGTGGATGATGATGAACGACAGGACCGAGATGGCCCACACCGTGAGCACGGCGAGCAGCAGGCGGCGAACGATGTAGGCGACCATCGGCGATTTCCTGAAAATGAGCGGCCGCCCGTCGCGCGGGCGACTGCTCAGGTCTTCACTTGAAGTAGTACGTGACCGGCATCGACGAATGCGGCGTGCGCGCATGCTGCGCGTTCACCGTCCGGTCGGGAACGTTGCCCATGTTGTTCTTCACGATGCGCACGCCCATGACCGCCGGCGACTGGCCGACGGTGCCGATGCTCCACATCTGCTCCACCGCGATCTTCCAGATCTCCTTGGCGTTCGCGACCCGTTTCTCCTCCGACGCGCCGAACGCCTCGCGGAAGAGATCCATCGCGCGCAGCATCTCCGGATCCTCGGGCTTCTTGCCCGAGGCGCCGCGCGACGCGTACCACCTCGCGTACGCCATGCCCATGTGCGCCTCGGCCGCATCCACCGGCAGCGCATGGCGCGGGAACAGGTAGACCATCTCCGAGCCGTCGTTGGCCCACGTGATCATCTGGTTCTCGCTGTTGTTGTCGCGTGTGAAGGCGAGGTTGCGCTCGAGCTCCTTCACGTCGAGGTCGATGCCGATCTTCTTCCACTGCTGCTTGATCATCTCGCCGACGGGCGTGTACGGCACGAACTGGCCGCCGACGGTGACGAGCTCCAGACGCAGCCGTCCCTTGCCGTCGGTGCGCATCCGATAGCCTTCGCTGTCCTTCTTGGTGAGGCCCACCTTGTCGAGCAGCGCGTTGGCTTCCTTGATGTCGAGCGTCGCGTATTTCTTGTTCCACTCGGGCCCCGGCGCGTAGACCGTGTCGGGCGCGGGCGCGATCGATCCGGGCGTCCCGACGCCGAGCCAGAACGCCTCGTTCAGCTGGTCGCGGTCGATGCCGAGCGAGAGCGCGTGCCGGAAATCCTTGTTCTTCAGGAATTTCGAGATCTCGGGGTCGGCTTCGTACGAATTGCCGATGTGGATCGTGGCGTCCGAGCCGTTGAGGGCGGGGTCGAGGTGGACGGTGTAGTTGCCTTTCTTGGCGTTCTCGAGGAAGACCGGCAGCTTGGCAAGGCCCATGTGCCGTTCCTGGATGTCGTATTCGCCGGCGATCGCGCGGAGGTTCGCGACTTCGACGTTCTCGGCCAGCGACATCGTGATCCTGTCGATGTACGGCAGCTGGTTGCCCGCGGTGTCGACCGCCCAGAAGTACGGGTTGCGCTCCATCGACCACGTCGGCGTGTTGATCGGCGAGACTGTCTTCCACGGCGTCATCACCGGCAGCTCGTTGTTGAGCGCCCAGCTGTAGCGGTTCTTGAGCAGCGAGATCCAGCTGTCGAAGCCCAGCTCCTTGGCCTTCTTGGTGACCGCCTCCTCCGACGAGTACTTCGGCAGGAACTGCTTGAGGTAATGCGCAGGCGCGTACGCACCGCCGAAATTCTGGAAGCCGCCACGGGTCGCGAAGCCCGCGCCGATGGCCGTGCTGCCCGCGAGTTGCGACACGAAGAAGGGGTAGGCCTCGGGAAACTCGAAGGCGACGGTGTAGTCGTCGACCTTCTTCATCACGCCGTCCTTGCCGTTGATCTGGAACTCGAAGAACGGGTTGGGATTGATGTTCTTGTTGAGGTAGATGTCGTTGTACCAGAACATGAAATCGTCGGCGGTGAACGGCTTGCCGTCCGACCACTTCGAGCCTTTCCGAAGGTAGATCGTCGTCGTCTTGCCGTCGTCGCTCACCTTCCAGTCGCGCGCGAGGCTCGGGATGATCTTGGTGCCCGTGTAGTCGAACGTGAGGATCTTGTCGAGCGAGACGATGCGTCCGCCGTTCTCGTAATCCGCCGGTCCCGTGAAGGCGCGCCGCCAGTTGCCGCCGTACTTGCCGATCTCGCGCAACGGCTTCACCACGAAGAGCTGCGAAGGCTCCGGCAGCCGCTTGTCGAGCGACGGCAGCTTGCCGCCCTTGACCTGCTCGGCGAGCGTCGGCGCCTCCTTGAAGGTCTTCGGAAACTTGCTCGCGTCGAGGATGATCTCCGGCCCCTCGAGCTTGCCGATGAGCGACGAGCCGATCTTGCCGGGGGATGCGGTTTGGGCGAGCGTGAAAGCGGGTGCGACCAGCAGCGCGCAAGCGAGCGCGAGACCTGCCGGGATGGGGAAAGCGCGGAGCAATTTCATTGCAGTCTCCTCCTTGTCGTGTCCCGGGCGTTTTCGCCTCGGGATGAAGCGCGAAGCTACATGCGATGCGACCTCTTGTCCGTTGTCGTTGCGCCTGAATGGATCATGCGAGCACCGGCGGCATGGCGACGCCCAGCGCCTGCGCGTATTTTGCGAGCGCCGACCACGTGGCCGCATCGTAGTCGACTCCGTGGGCTTGCGCCGTCGCGATGCGTTGCGCGGCCTGGTCGCCCGGCAGTCGCACGGGGCGATCGGCACGCGCCGGGCGATTCGCGCGGCTCTGGTCGGCGAGGAAGTCCATCTCCCCGGCGAAAACGTCGCGGCCGCCGAAGAAATCGGGGTCGAGCACCTGCACGAAGGTGCTTGCGCTCCAGCGACTGGGCGGGTCGCGGCGACCCTCGCCCGACAGGCCCTGCGACAGCGCCTCGACCATCAGCGCGAGGCCGAAGCCCTTGTGACCGTACTCCTCGCCGCCGATGAGTTGCAGCGAGCCCGGCGGCTGCGCGTTCTCGAGCACCGACGGGTCGCGTGTCGGCGCGCCTTGCGCATCGAGCAGCCAGGGTTCGTCGAAGCGTTCGCCGGCCGCGAACTTCTCGCGCGTCATCGAAACGGTCGTGATCGACGCGCAGATGTCGACGAGCACCGGATGATCCCGGCCCGGATAGCCGACGGCAAACGGATTCGGCGTGAACAGCGGCTCGGTGCCGCCGAAGGGGGCGACGTACTTCGCCGCCGGATTCGAATTGGCGATGATCGCCACGAACCCGCGGTCGGCGGCGATCTTCGCGAGCGCCGCCAGGCATCCGATGTGGTGGCTGCGACGGATTGCCACCGTGGCGACGCCGGACGTTTCGGCGCGCGACATCGCGGACTCGATCGCGCGGCTCACGACCCACTGACCGGGAAGCCAGGCGCCGTCCCACACTTGCGTGCCGCCCGTGTCCTTGACGACCTCGATGTCGCCCGTCACGCTCATCGTGCCCTTGCGGATCTCCTCGAGATACAGCGGCGCCATGGCAAGCCCGTGCGTGCGGCGGCCCATCATGTCGGTGAGGACGAGCACGCGGCCGACCGTGCCGGCCTTGTCTTCGTCCATCCCGGTGGCCCGGAACAGCGCGAACGCGAACACCTCGAGCGAATCGACCGCCACATTGCGGGGCGAAGCGGACATGGATCAGGCGCTCTTTGCAGGCATCGAGGTGGCACCGCGACGGGACGGAAGGCGGATTCTAGTGCACATCCCCAAATTGGTAATACCACTTGACCACTTATGGTGCCGAAGGTAGCCTTGCACTCCCCATTTCGAGCTGGCCGTGGTCCGTCGCGCGCGCCGCGCTTCCAATGCCGTTCCACAGCATCGAGCCGCGCCGCCTCTACCGGCAGATCGCCGACCAGATCCGCACGTTGATCAAGAGCGGCGAATTCCCGGCGGGCGCGCGGCTGCCGCCCGAGCGCGACCTCGCCAAGCAGCTCGGCGTGTCGCGTCCCTCGGTGCGCGAAGCGCTGATCGCGCTCGAAGTCGAGGGCCTCGTCGAGGTGCGGATCGGCTCCGGCATCTACGTCCAGCCGGGCAACGAGGATGCGGGCGTCGGCGACGCGCACGAGGCGGAGGCCGGCCCCTACGAGCTTCTGCGGGCGCGCTACGTGATCGAGGCCGAGTGCGCAGCGCTGGCGGCGAAATCGGCGAGGAAACCGCAAGTCGTGGCAATCTCCGACGCACTCGAGGAAATGCAGCGGGAAATGGAGGCGGGCGAGCACCATCCGATCAACGGCGATCGTCTCTTTCACCTGCGCGTTGCCGAAGCGACCGGCAACGGCGCCCTCGTCGCCGTGGTCAAGATGTTGTGGGTGGAGCGCACCGGCCCTCTGTATAAGCAGCTCGAGCATCATTACGACTCGCCCGAGCTGTGGGAAGCCGCGATGACCGAGCACCGCGCCGTCCTGAAATCGATCGCCGCCAAGGACGCCGCCGGCGCACGCGCGGCGATGCAGCGCCACCTCAACCAGGCGTACAAGCGATTTTCCACCGGTTGGGACAACTTGCAGTAAGAGTCAGGAGGAAACACGAAATGCTCGCCTGCCGCATCCATGCCAAGGAAGACCTGCGCGTAGAACCGGTCGACACGCCGTCGCCCGGCCCCGGCGAAGTGCTGCTGCAGCTCGGCGCCGCCGGCATCTGCGGGTCCGACCTGCACTACTACTTCGAGGGCCGCAACGGCAACTTCATCGTGCGCGAGCCGCTCGTCCCCGGCCACGAGGCCTCGGCCGTGGTCGCCGCGATCGGCGATGGCGTCACGCGCGTGAAAGTCGGCGACAAGGTCGCGGTGTCGCCCTCGCACGCATGCGGGCGCTGCGAGTACTGCCGCGAGGGCCGCGAGCAGCTGTGCAACAACATGCGCTTCCTCGGGAGCGCCAGCCGGTTCCCGCACGTGCAGGGCATGTTCCAGGACTACTTCGTCATGGGCGAGCGCCAGTGCTATCCCGTGCACGGCGACATCTCGCTCGGCGAGCTCGCGTTCGCCGAGCCGCTGGCCGTCGGCCTGCACGGCGTGAACCGCGGCGGCGATCTCCTCGGCAAGTCGGTGCTGATCACCGGCGCCGGCACCATCGGCTGCGTGACCGTGCTGGCGGCGCGGCTCGCCGGTGCGCGCAAGATTACCGTGACCGACGTGCTCGATCGCCCGCTGTCGCAAGCGAAGCTGGTCGGCGCCGACGTGACGCTGCGCGCGGACCGCGATGCGGACGCGCTCAAGGATCCGCAGTTCGACGTCGCCTACGAGGTCTCGGGCAACTTCAATGCGCTGAAGTCGTGCGTCGCGGCGACCAAGCGCGGCGGCGTCGTGGTGCAGGTCGGCACGCTGCCGCACGAGCCGCTGCCCTTCGTCGTGAACGAGCTCATGGCCAAGGAGCTCGACTTGCGCGGCGCCTTCCGCTGGGGCATCGAGTTCGACTGGGCCGTCGACTACCTGGCGTCGCGCCGCGTCGACGTGCGTCCGCTGCTGTCCGGCCAGTACCCGCTCCAGGACGCGGTGGCCGCGTTCGCGGCGGCCGCAGACAAGAACAGGAGCACGAAGGTCCAGGTGACGTCGTCGTCCGGCGCCACCAGGCATTAAAAGATCCCGCGCGTAAAAAGCGCGTCAACAGGAGGAGCAACGCATGCATTCGATTCGGAAGTGGGCCCTCGTGGCCATGGCCGTCGCGGCCGTCGCCGCCGGCGGACCCGCGCTCGCGCAGCAGAAGCTCAAGTGGGCGCACGTGTACGAGACGAGCGAGCCGTACCACACCGAGTCGGTGTGGGCCGCCGCGGAAATCAAGAAGCGCACCAACGGCAAGTTCGACATCGAGGTGTTCCCCGCGTCCACGCTCGGCAAGGAAACCGACATCAACCAGGGCCTGACGCTCGGGACCGTGGACATGATCATCAGCGGCCCGTCGTTCGCGGCGCGCAACTACCCGCGCCTCGGCATCGCCTACTACCCGTTCATCTTCCGCGACGGCGATCATCTCCTCGCCTACTCGAAGAGCCCGATCTTCGCGGAGATGGTGACGGAATTCCAGAAGAAGACCGGCATCCAGATCACCGCCTACACCTACTACGGTGCGCGGCAGACGACGGCGCAGAAGCCGTTCACGGATTGCGCCGGCATGAAGGGCCTCAAGATCCGCGTGCCCGACGTGCCGGCCTACATGGCGACGCCCAAGTCGTGCGGCGCCAACCCGACGCCGATCGCGTTCGCCGAGGTCTACCTCGCGCTGCAGAACGGCACCGTGGACGCGCAGGAGAATCCGCTGACGACCATCGAGGCGAAGAAGTTCTACGAAGTGCAGAAGGCGATCATGATGACGTCGCACATCGTCGACGGGCTCACGACGCAGGTTGCGCCGCACGTGTGGAACAAGCTCACGCCCGACGAGAAGAAGATCTTCACGGAAGTGACGCAGGAAGCCGCGGCGCGCGCGTCCGCGCAGATCAAGAAGCGCGAGGCGGAGCTCACCGAGGACTTCAAGAAGAAGGGCCTCCAGATCGTGCAGGTGAACAAGCAGTCGTTCATCGACGCGGTGCTGAAGAACGCGCCGCTCGAGTCCATGGGCTTCACCAAGGCCGATTACGACAAGATCGTCGCGATAAAGTAACGCTCGCGCCCCCTCACCCCAGCCCTCTCCCGCTCGCGGGGAGAGGGTGCCCGACAGGGCGGGTGAGGGGCACATGGGGGATCCGAATGAGCGCCAACGACGCCGCCCAACCGGCGCAGCCCGTCCTCGACGACGAAGGTCACTTCCATGCGACCGACGCGCCGATCGACCTCTCGCATTACCTCATCGAGGACTGGGTCTCGCTGGCCTTCTTCTGGCTGCTCGGGCTCTGCGTCTTCTACCAGTTCTTCACGCGCTATGCGCTGAACGACTCCGCCGCATGGACGGAGGAGATCGCGCGCTATCTCCTCATCTGCACGGTGTTCATCGCGATCGCGGCCGCCGTGCGCCGCACCCGCCACATCCACGTCGACTTCCTGTACCGGCTGCTGCCGCCGAAAGCGGGCCGGGCCATGTCGACGCTGGTCGACATCGTGCGCATCGCGTTCTTCGTGATCGCCGTCGTGCTCACCATCCAGATGATGACGCGGATGGGCGCGCAGCAGATGACGATCGTCGACCTGCCCATGAACATCATCTACGGCATCTGCGGGCTGGGCTTCGCCGCATGCGCGGTGCGCTCGGTGCAGGTCGCCATCGAGAACTGGCAGCGCGGCTTCTCCGTGCTCGAGCGCCCCGAGCACATGATCGAGGAGACCATCGAGTGAACACCGTCTGCACGAGCCGCGACGCGCGGCCCCGGGCCGCGTGCGTGGAGGCACTTTGACCGGCGCACTGCTCACCTCCTTCCTCGCCCTGATGGTGACGGGCATCCCGGTCGCCATCGCGATGGCCGGCTCCGCGCTCGTCTACATCTGGCTGACGGGCAACACGCCGGGGCTCGTCGTCGTTCACCGGATGATCTCCGGCATCGACAGCTTTCCGCTGCTCGCCGTGCCGTTCTTCATCCTGGCCGGCAACCTGATGAACAACGCCGGCATCACCAACCGCATCTACAACTTCGCGCTCGCGCTCGTCGGGTGGATGAAGGGCGGGCTCGGTCACGTCAACATCGTGGGTTCGGTGATCTTCGCGGGCATGTCCGGCACGGCCATCGCCGACGCGGCCGGCCTCGGGACGATCGAGATCAAGGCGATGCGCGACCACGGCTACAGCAAGGAATTCTCGGTGGGGGTGACCGCCGCGTCCGCGACGCTCGGACCGATCATCCCGCCGTCGCTGCCGTTCGTGATCTACGGGATGGTCGCCAACGTCTCCATCGGACAGCTGTTCCTGGCGGGCATCCTTCCGGGGCTCGTCATGACGTTCCTGATGATGCTCACGGTCGCCTACTTCGCGCACAAGAACAACTGGGGCGCGGACATCAAGTTCGAGTGGCCCCGCGTCAACAAGGCAGCCGTCGAGCTCGCGGTCGTCTTCGCGTTTCCCCTGGTCATCTGGGCCGGCGTCAGCATGGGCGGCAACCCGGCCGTGGTGACGGTCGTCGCGATGGTGCTGCTGTTCGCCGCCGACTGGAAATTCAAGTTCGAGGCGGTGCTGCCGATCATGACGCCGGTCATCCTGATCGGCGGCATGACCACGGGCGTGTTCACGCCCACCGAAGGCGCGGTGGCGGCCTCGATCTGGGCGCTCTTCCTGGGTCTCGTCTGGTACCGCACGCTCACGTTCAAGATGCTGGTCAAGGTGTCGATGGAGACCATCGAGACCACGGCCACCGTGCTGTTCATCGTCGCCGCGGCGTCGATCTTCGGCTGGCTCCTGACCGCGACGCGCGTGACCGACATGGTGACCGCGTGGGTGCTGGGCTTCACGAGCTCGCCTTGGGTCTTCCTGCTGCTCGTCAACTTCCTGCTGCTCTTCGTGGGCTGCTTCCTGGAGCCGACCGCCGCCATCCTCATCGCCATTCCGGTGTTGATGCCCGCCGTCACGCAACTCGGGATCGATCCGGTGCACTTCGGACTCATCGTGGTGCTGAACCTGATGATCGGTCTCCTGCATCCGCCCATGGGCATGGTGCTGTACGTGCTTGCGCGGGTCGCCCGAATGTCGCTCGAGCGGACGACCATGGCGATCCTGCCGTGGCTCGTGCCGCTCCTCGGGAGCCTGCTGCTCATCACCTACGTGCCGATCATCTCGCTCTGGCTCCCGCGATTGGTCTATCGATGAAGGCGAGCGCCGAAGAGCCGCCTCGAGTCGCGAGTTGCGCCCCCTCGGGGGGCAGCGAGCGGAGCACTTCTGCGAGCGTGGGGGCCCTTGTCCGGCAGGTCGATATCCTGCAGATCGACCTTGCGCCCAAGGTCACGCGCACCGACGCCATCCAGTCGTTCGTCACGCAGGAAACGCCGATCGTCCGCATCCGGTGCGACGACGGCAGCGTCGGCACCGGGTACACGTACACGATCGGAACGGGCGGGTCGTCCGTGGTCGCGCTGCTGCGCGATCACCTGGCGCCGCGCCTCATCGGCCGTGATTCGAGCGAAGTCGAGGCCATCTGGAAGGACCTCTTCTTCGCGACGCACGCCACCGCCGTCGGCGCGATCACGAGCCTCGCGCTCGCCGCGATCGACACGGCGCTGTGGGACCTTCGCGCGCAGCGCGCGCAGCAGCCGCTGTGGAAGATCGCGGGCGGTGCGCAGCGCCGCGTGCCGGTCTACACGACGGAGGGCGGCTGGCTGCACCATCCGGCGCAGCAGCTGGTCGACGAGACGCTCGCGGCGAAGGCGCAGGGATTCCGCGGCGCCAAGATGAAGGTCGGCAAGCCTTCGATCGCCGAGGACGTCGCGCGCCTGTCCGCCGTGCGCGGCGCCGTGGGCGATGCCTTCGAGATCATGGTCGACGCGAACCAGGCGTTCACCGTCGCCGAAGCTTGCCGGCGCGCGTACGCGTACCGAGATCTCGCGCTCGGCTGGTTCGAGGAGCCGTTGCCGGCCGAGGACCTGGGCGGTCACGTCGAGCTCGCCGCGAAGGCGACGATGCCGATCGCGGTCGGCGAGTCGATCTACCACCCTTCGCATTTCCGCGAGTACCTCGCGCGGCGCGCCTGCTCGGTCGTTCAAGTCGATTGCGCGCGCATCGGCGGCATCACGCCGTGGCTCAAGGTGGCGCATCTCGCGGAGACTTTCAACGTCCCGGTGTGTCCTCACTTCCTGATGGAGCTGCACGTCTCGCTGTCGGCGGCAGTCCCCAACGGCGCGTGGGTGGAGTACATTCCCCAGCTCGACGACGTCACCACCTCGCGCATGGCGATGGCCGACGGCTACGCGATTCCGCCGGACACTCCCGGCCTCGGGATCGACTGGGACTGGCAAGCCATCGAGCGCCACACCGTGGCGCGCGCCGCGATCTCTTGAGGACTGAACTCATGCTGACCCGAAGCTCCCTCACCATCCGTCTCCATCCCAACGACGACGTCGTCATCGCACGCGCGCAGCTCGTCGGCGGCACGCAGCTGCTCGACGAGAAGATCACCATCTCCGGACTCGTGCCTCCCGGCCACAAGGTCGCGACGCGCGCGATCAAGGCCGGGGAGCCGGTGCGGCGCTACAACCAGATCATCGGCTTCGCGAGCCGCGACATCGCCCCGGGCGAGCACGTGCACCTCAACAACCTCGCCATGGGCGCGTTCGAGCGCGATTACGCGTTCGGCGCGGACATGAAGCCCACGGCATATGCATCGCCGCAGGCGACGTTCGACGGCATCGTGCGCGCGGATGGCCGCGTGGCGACGCGCAACTACATCGGCATCCTGTCGACGGTGAATTGCTCGGCGACCGTCGCCCGCGGCATCGCCGATCATTTCACGCGCGAGCGCCTCGCCGATTTTCCGAATGTCGACGGCGTCGTGGCGCTGACCCACGGCTCGGGCTGCGGGATGGACACGCACGGCGAGGGCATGAAGATCCTGCGCCGCACGCTAGGAGGCTATGCGCGGCACCCGAACATGGCGGGCGTGCTGATGATCGGCCTCGGCTGCGAAGCCAACCAGATCAGCTCGCTGCTCGGCGCGGAGAACCTGAGCGAAGGTCCGCTGCTGCAGACGTTCAGCATCCAGGACACCGGCGGCACGGCGAAGACCATCGCGCACGGCATCGGGCTCGTGAAGGCGATGCTGCCGCACGCCAACCAGGTGACGCGACAGCCCGTGCCAGCCTCGCACATCACCGTCGGGCTGCAATGCGGCGGATCCGACGGCTATTCGGGCATCACGGCGAACCCCGCGCTCGGTGCGGCGGTCGATCTCCTCGTGCGCCACGGCGGCACGGCGATCCTGTCCGAGACGCCCGAGATCTACGGCGCCGAGCATCTCCTGACCCGCCGCGCCGCGTCGCGCGAGGTGGGCGAGAAGCTCATCGCCCGCATCCGCTGGTGGGAGGACTACACCGCACGGGAGAAAGGCGAGATGAACAACAATCCGTCGCCCGGCAACAAGGCCGGCGGGTTGACGACCATCCTCGAGAAATCGCTCGGCGCGGTCGCCAAAGGCGGCACCACCAATCTCGTCGAGGTGTACGAATATGCCGAGCCCGTGACCGCGAAGGGCTTCGTCTACATGGACACGCCGGGATACGACCCCGTTTCCGCGACGGGACAAGTCGCGGGCGGCGCCAACATGATCGTGTTCACCACCGGGCGCGGGTCCGCTTACGGCTGCGCGCCGTCGCCGTCGCTCAAGCTGTCCACCAACACGCCGCTGTGGGTCAAGCAGGAGGAGGACATCGACCTCAACTGCGGCGAGATCGTCGACGGCAACGCGACCGTCGACCAGATCGGCAAGCGCCTGTTCGACCTCATGCTGGCAACGGCCTCGGGGGCGAAGTCGAAGAGCGAACTGCACGGATACGGCCAGAGCGAGTTCGTGCCTTGGTATCTTGGAGCTGTGATGTAATGGGGACTACAACAAGGAGGATGGGAATGAAGATGTTTGCGAGGATCGCCGCAGCGCTGGTGGCGGCAGCCGCGCTTGCGGCCGCCATGCCCGTGGCGGCGCAGGAGAAGCTCACCGTCTGGTGGGTCAAGGGGTTCTACAAGTCGGAAGACGACGCGCTGTTCGAGGCCATCAAGAAGTACGAGGCCAAGATCGGGCGTCAAGGTCGAGCTCTCGCAGTACCCCGTGCAGGACATGATTCCGAAGACGGTCGCCGCACTCGACTCCGGCTCGCCGCCGGACGTCGCGTATGCCGACGTGTACGACTTCCAGGTCACCGGCAAGTGGGCGTTCGACGGCAAGCTCGAGGACGTCTCCGACATCATCACGCCGATGAAGGACAAGTTCCTCAAGAACACCATCGAGACGACGTACCTGTACAACGACAAGACGAAGAAGAAGGCGTACTACGCGTTCCCGATGAAGCAGCAGACGATGCACATCCAGTACTGGAAGGATATGCTCGCCGACGCAGGCTACAAGGAATCGGACATCCCGACCGGCTGGAAAGCGTACTGGGACTTCTGGTGCGACAAGGTGCAGCCCGCGCATCGCACCAAGACCGGCAAGCGCACGTATGCCGTCGGGCAGCCGATGGGCGTGGATTCGTCCGACTCGTTCTACTCGTTCCTGACGTTCATGGACGCGTACAACGTCAAGCTGGTCGACGACAACGGCAAGCTGCTGGTGGACGACCCCAAGGTCAAGGCCGGACTCACCAACGCGTTGCGCGACTACACCAACATCCGCACGCGCGGATGCACGCCGCCGTCGTCGACGAGCTGGAAGGACCCGGACAACAACGTGTCGTTCCACAACAAGACGATCCTGCTGACGCACAACGCGACGATCTCGATCGCCGCCAAGTGGCTCGACGACGCCAACAACCCGGCGCTGTCGGCGGAGCAGCGCGCCACCGCGAAGAAGAACTACGACGAGCTCATCGCGACCGCCGGCTTCCCGAACAAGCCGGATGGCTCGAAGTTCGTCTATCGCGCGGCGGTGAAGACGGGCGTGATCTTCGAGGCGGGCAAGAACAAGAAGCGCGCGAAGGAATTCGTGGCCTTCATGCTCGAGGACCAGAACCTGCAGCCGTACGTCGAAGGGTCGCTCGGCCGCTGGTATCCGGTGACCAAGTCGGGAACGCAAAGCGCATTCTGGCAAGCGGACCCGCATCGCAAGGCCGTTTACAACCAGTTCGGCGCCGGCACGGTGACGTTCGAATTCGTCAAGAACTACAAGTTCACCATTCTCAACAACGAGAATGTGTGGGCCAAGGCGATGAGCCGCGTGGTCAACGACGGCTGGACGCCCGAGAAGGCGACGGACGAGATGATCGCCCGCATCAAGCAGGTCGCGGGCTAGGCGAGGACTTGCAGCCCCTCACCCCAACCCTCTCCCCGCCAGCGGGGAGAGGGGGCGGATCGGCGAGGCGCTGCGCGCGCGGGCTCCCTCTCCACGCCATGCGGGGAGAGGGCCGGGGTAAGGGGTAGAGGGTCAAGAGGCGATCGTGTCCACCATCGCATTGCCCAACGCGAAGCCGCTTCAGCCGAAGCGGGGGATCTCGCCCTGGCAGAAGTGGGGCCTGATCCTCCTCGCCCCGTACTTCCTCGTCTTCTTGGTCTTCGTGGTGTATCCCGTCGGATACGGGCTGTGGCTCGCCCGCCACCCGGAGAGCTACGAGCGGCTGGTCGAGGATCCGATCTTCCTGCGGTCGATCCTCAACACGCTCGCGTTCCTCGTCATCGGCATCAACATCAAGATGGTGGTGGCGCTGATGCTGTCGGGCTTCTTCGTCCAGGCCCGCACCTGGATCAAGTGGCTGTCGCTGCTCTTCATATTGCCGTGGGCGGTGCCCTCGATCCCGACGATCCTGTCGTTCCGCTTCATGCTGAACCCGGAATGGGGCATCATCAATTCGCTCATCTTTCGCTATACGGGGATGGACGGGCCGAACTGGCTCAACGATCCGGTGCTCGCACTCAGCATCGCGATGCTCGTGCACATCTGGAAGTCGCTGCCGTTCTGGACGCTCATCCTCATCGCCGGGCGTCTCGCGATACCGGCGGAGCATTACGAAGCCGCGTCGGTCGACGGCGCGACGCAATGGCAGAAATTCAAGTTCATCACGTGGCCCTCGATGCGCACGCTGTATCTCACGTGCACGATCCTGTCGATGATCTGGACGCTCGGCGACTTCAACAGCGTGTACCTGTTGACGGGAGGCGGACCGGCCGATCTCACGCACGTGCTCGCGACACTCGGCATCCGCTACCTCCGGCTCGACCAGGTCGACCTGTCGATGGCAGCGATCGTGATCGCGCTGCCCGCGGTGCTGCCGCTCGTCTACTTCATGATGAAACGGTTGTCGAAGTGAGCCCCCACGCTCGCAGCACTTCATTGCTCGCTGCCCCCCGAGGGGGCGCAGTCGGTCCCTCGGGGCGGCCCTTCGGGACCGACGAAATGAGCCGCTCATGAGCAAACCGTTGAACTGGCGCGGCGTCACCACCGAGGCGAAGCTGCTGCTGATCGGCATTCCGGTGTTCATCTGGACGATGCTGCCGATCTACCACCTGTTCCTGTTCGCGATCTCGCCGAAGGAGTCGGCACTCGGCGGGCAACTCTGGCCCGACCATCCCACGCTGCAGAACTTCCGCATCGTGTTCCTGCAGCAGCACCACTATCTCGACCACTTCTGGCTGCAGATGTGGAACTCGCTGATCATCGCGGTGGCGGTCGGCGTGCTGACGCTGGTGGTGGCGACGTGCGCCGCATTTGCCATCAGCCGTCTCAAGGTCAAGGGCGGGCGGCTCATGATGAACCTCGCGCTCTTCACGTATTTCATCCCGGCCGCGTTCCTCGCGGTGCCGATGTACAAGACGATGGGCGTCTACGGCCTCCTCAACAACCAGTGGGCGCTCATCCTCGCGATGATGACCATCGCCGCGCCCTACGCCATCTGGGTGCTGAAGCAGGCGTCCGACAAGCTGCCGCTCGAGCTCGACGAGGCGGCCAAGATGGACGGCGCGTCGCCGCTGCAGCTGTTCCGCCTCGTGTACCTGCCGCTGATGACGCCGTCGCTGGTGGCGGTGGGCACGTACGCGCTGCTGCTCGCGTGGAACGAGTACCTGTACGCGTTCCTGCTGCTGTCCAACGACACCAAGATCACGCTGGGCGTCGCGCTCGGCAACTTCCTCGCGGCGGACGATTCGCCGTGGGAGATATTGATGACGACCGGTCTCCTGTACGCACTGCCTCCGGCGGCCATCTACTACACGTTCAAGCGTTACATGGTCGGCGGGCTCACTGCCGGCGCCGTCAAGAGCTAGGGGATCCAATGGCCACCGTCTCATTCAACACCATCGAGAAATCGTTCGGCACCACCAAGGTCCTGCACGGCGTGAGCTTCGACATCAAGGACGGCGAGTTCGTCGTCCTCGTCGGCCCGTCGGGCTGCGGCAAGTCGACGCTCCTGCGCATGCTCGCCGGGCTCGAGGAGATCACCGGCGGCACGATCGCCATCGACGGCAAGGTCGTCAACGACGTCGAGTCCAAGGACCGCGACATCGCGATGGTGTTCCAGAGCTACGCGCTGTACCCGCACATGACGGTCGCCGACAACATGGCGTTCAGCCTCAAGCTGCGCAAGGCCGACGCCAAGGTGATGCAGGAGCGCGTCGCGCACGCGTCGAAGATCCTGAACCTCGACCCGTATCTCAAGCGCTTTCCGCGCGAGCTTTCGGGCGGCCAGCGCCAGCGCGTCGCGATGGGCCGCGCGATCGTGCGCGATCCCAAGGTGTTCCTGTTCGACGAGCCGCTGAGTAACCTCGACGCGAAGTTGCGCGTCGCCATGCGCGCGGAGATCAAGGCGCTGCACCAGCGCCTGAAGACCACCACCGTGTACGTGACGCACGACCAGGTCGAGGCAATGACCATGGCCGACCGCATCGTCGTCATGCAGGACGGCCGCATCGAGCAGATCGGCGAGCCCCTGCAGCTCTACGACCATCCGGCCAATCTCTTCGTCGCGCAGTTCATCGGATCGCCGTCGATGAACGTCGTGAAGGGCGTGATCAAGCGCAGCAACGGCACGGCGTGCGTGGACATGGGCGACGGCGTGCAGTGGCCGCTGCATCAGAGCCCGGGTGCGGAGGGCCAGTCGGTTGCGTACGGCGTGCGTCCGGGCGACCTGTCGCTGACCGACACGAGTACGCCGGGTGCCGTGGTCGGAGAGGTCGTGGTCGTGGAGCCGACGGGTGCGGAGACGGAGCTCCTGATACAGGCAGGGCAGGCGCAGCTCATCCTCGTCACGCACGGGCGCACGGCCGTCAACCCGGGCGATCGTGTCGGGCTCGCGGTAACACCCGGCAAGGTGCACGTGTTCGACCAGGGCACGGGCAACAGGCTCGCCGCGTAACTCAACGGAATTGACATGACGACGAAGAAGAAGCTCCGCTCCGCCGAATGGTTCGGCCGCGAGGACCGCGACGCGATCACGCATCGCTCGTGGATGAAGAACCAGGGCATCCCGCACGACCAGTTCGACGGCCGTCCGGTGATCGGCATCTGCAACACGTGGTCGCAGGCCACGCCGTGCAACGCGCACTTCCGCGAGCTCGCGCAGCACGTGCGCGACGGCGTGCTCGACGCCGGCGGCTTTCCCATCGAATTCCCGGTGATGAGCCTCGGCGAGACGCTGATGCGCCCCACCACGATGCTCTTCCGCAACCAGGCGGCGATGGACGTCGAGGAGTCGATCCGCGCGAATCCGTTCGACGGCGTCGTGCTGCTGATGGGCTGCGACAAGACCACGCCCTCGCTCCTGATGGGCGCGGCCTCCTGCGACCTGCCGACGATCGGCGTGTCCGGCGGGCCGATGCTCAACGGCAAGTACCGCGGGACGGACATCGGCTCGGGCACCATGGTGTGGAAGGTGACCGAGATGCTCAAGACGGGCGAGATGAAGCCCACGGACATGCTCGAGGTCGAGGCCTGCATGTCGCGCTCCGCGGGCCATTGCATGACGATGGGCACCGCGTCGACGATGGCGTCCATGGTCGAGGCCCTCGGCATGGGCCTGCCGACGAACGCCGCGATCCCCGCCGTCGACGCGCGCCGTCGGGTGCTCGCGCGCATGGCCGGCCGGCGCATCGTGCAGATGGTGCACGACGATCTTCGCATGTCGCAGATCCTCACGAAGCAGGCGTTCGAGAACGCCATCATGACCAACGGCGCGATCGGCGGCTCGACCAATGCCGTCGTGCACCTGCTCGCGATCGCCGGGCGCATGGGCGTGGACCTGTCGCTCGACGACTGGGACCGCCTCGGCCGCGAGATGCCGTGCCTCGTCGACCTGCAGCCGTCGGGACGATTCCTGATGGAGGACTTCTACTACGCCGGCGGATTGCCCGTCGTGCTGCGCGAGATCGGCGAGCATTTGCACAAGGACGCGCTCACCGTGAACGGCAACACGATCTGGGACAACGTCAAGGACGCGGTCAACTACAACCCCGAGGTGATCACGCCGATCGCCAAGCCCTTCAAGCCGCAAGGCGGCATCGCGGTGCTGCGCGGCAATCTCGCGCCGTCCGGATGCGTGATCAAGCCGTCCGCCGCCACACCCGCGCTCATGCAGCACAAGGGACGCGCGGTGGTCTTCGAGAACACCGAGGACCTGCACGCACGCATCGACGACCCGGCGCTCGACGTCGATCCGTCGAGCGTGCTGGTGCTCAAGAACTGCGGGCCGAAAGGCTATCCCGGGTTTCCCGAGGTCGGCAACTTCGCGCTGCCCGCCAAGATCCTCAAGCAGGGCGTGACGGACATGGTGCGCATCTCCGACGCGCGCATGTCGGGGACCGCGTACGGCACGGTCATCCTGCACACGGCGCCGGAAGCGGCGGCGGGCGGGCCGCTCGCATTGGTGAAGGACGGCGACATCATCGAGATCGACGTCGCCAATCGCCGCATCCACATGAACGTGAGCGACGACGAGCTCGCGAAGCGCAAGGCGGCGTGGAAGCCGCTGCCTGCGCACTCCGACCGCGGATGGGTCAAGCTCTACTGCGACACCGTGCTGCAGGCGGACCGTGGCGTGGACCTCGACTTCCTCGTCGGCAAGTCGGGCGCAGCCGTCGGCAAGGAGAGCCACTGATGAAGCGCGTCCTCGTTGCATTCTGCGCAGCGCTGATAGCGAGCGCCACATTCGCGCAGGCGTGGCCGACGAAGCCCATCCGCTTCATCGTGCCGTATCCGGCGGGCGGCACGTCCGACATCCTCGCGCGCACGATCGGCGAGAAGCTCGGCACGGCGCTCGGCCAGACGATCGTGGTCGAGAACAAGCCGGGTGCCAACGGCAATGTCGGTGCGGATTACGTCGCCAAGGCGGCGCCGGACGGCTACACGTTTCTTCTCGCCGACATCGGCGCGATCGCCATCAGCCCGAGCGTGTACCTCGCGCTGCCTTTCGATCCGGTGAAGGACTTCACGCCGGTCACGATGGTCGCGTACTCGCCGCACATCCTCGCCGTGAATCCGGGCGTGCCCGCACAGAACGTGGCCGAGCTCGTGGCGCTCGCCAAGTCGAAGCCGGGCAAGCTCAATTACGCGGCGTCGTCCACGGGCAGCGCGCCGCACCTCGCCGGTGTCGAGTTCGCGCAGCGCGCGAAGGTCGACTGGGCCTACATCCCGTACAAGGGCGGCGCGCAGGCGATCACCGACGTGGTCGGCGGACAGGCGGACCTGCTGTTCAACGGCATGCTCGCGACGTATCCGCAGGTGAAGGGCGGCAAGCTGCGCATCCTCGCGGTGTCGAGCGCCAACCGGCTGTCGTCGATCCCGGACGTGCCGACGGTCGCGGAGAGCGGCTACCCCGGTTTCGAGACCGGATCGTGGCAGGGCATCCTCGCGCCGCCCGGCACGCCGCCGCAGATCGTGGGCAGGCTCGCAGCCGAAGTGCAGAAGATTCTGGCCACGCCGGAAGTGAAGGAGAAGCTCGCCGCGCAGGGCGCCGACGTTCGCGTGACGACCGGTAGCGAGCTGACCAACTTCATTGCAAAGGAGCGCGACCGCTGGGCGAAGGTGGTGAAGGAAGCTGGTATCAAAGCCGAATAGGGGGCTACTGCTTCGTGTAGTACCCGTCGAACGCGACCTTCCACGTCGTTCCGCTGTCCGACGACGTTTCCCACAGCTGCCGCACGCGGCCGTCGGCCAGCCGTTCCCACGTGATGCGATTGATCGCATCCGACTTCGACGCGGGCGTGCTCGCGAGCACCATCCGTCCATCGGTGAAGGCGCCCTCGAGGTCCAGCACGCCGCCCGTGCTGTCCACCCACGTCTGACGCCACTTCCTTTTCGCTGCGTCGTAGACGTTGAAGCTGGTTCCGGTCACGCCGCCGGTGCCCTTCCAGCTCTCGTAGAGGACGCATCCTCCGTGGATCGACGAGATGGAGTTGCGGCCGGCCACCTTGCCCGCGGGTCCCTTCACTTCCCAATCGCCGAGCCAGAAGTCGAACTGCCGGTGCTCGGGCGCGCTGCATGGCGCAGGCTTCGCGTCCTGCGCATTGGCGCCGAACGACACCATGCACGCCGCGATCGCGTTGCACGCGAGGCGCGCAAACCGGATACTTCGCATGTTCCCCATGGCTGCTCCCGATTATCTCAATCCTGCGTTACCCGACGGACTGCGCCGGGTGCGCATGCCGATCGTCGACGCGACCGACGCATTGCTGCAAGGCTACGGCACGCTCGTGGACGATCCTGCGCACTGCAAGGTCGAGATCGTACGCTGGCCCGCACGCGGGTGGCGGCCGGTCGACGAGGACTCCGGCGACGAGGGCGGCACCACAAAGGGCGTGTTCGTGAGCGAGTGGCGCGGCGACATCCTGTACGGCCGCAACGAAGCCGTGGACGGACACTACGTCCTCGCGTATGCGAACGAGCCTTCGCGCGCCGACGAGTCGCACGAGCGCGCGCCCGCTTCGATGATGCTCTGGCACTGCAACTACCATCCCGACGGCGGGCAGCTCTTCTTTCCGCTCGACGAGGCGCCGTTCTACGTGCCGCTCGCGCTTCCTGGCGACGACGTCAAGCCGGAGGGCTTCGTCTGCTTCCGCTTCGACGGCACGCGCGGGCTCTACATCCACCCGGACGTGTGGCACGAGGGCGTCTTCGCCCGTCGCGGCACGCAGCGCTTCTACGACGAGCAGGGCGCGGTGCACGCGCGAGTGTCGGTCGACTTCGCGCGGGAGTTCGGGTGCCTCCTGGAGGCTGTCCTGACATGACGCGCTGGATCCTCTTCGCTGCACTCGTCGCCGGCTGCGCGACGCAGCCCGTTCCCTTCACGTACCGCAACAACATCCTGACCACGGGCGACGGCCGAACGCTCTACAGCTATGCGAAGGACGCGCCCGGCAAGAGCAATTGCAACGCGCGATGCGCCGACTTGTGGCCCCCGTACTTCGTCACGACGCAGGAAGGCGAGGCCGGCGGGTACTTCAGCGTCATCACCCGCGACGACGGCAGTCGGCAGTGGGCGTTCGAGGGCAGGCCGCTTTACTTCAACGCCACCGATTCGCGTCCGGGCGATCGCAAGGGCGGCGGCGCGGACGGCGTGTGGTCGGTCGTGAGATCACCCGCTGCCGCGCAGGTCGCCACGCCCGTCGGAACCCCGTCGATGGGAACGCGCTACGAAGGATCGTGACGCCGGCGAGTGCTAAGCGGGCCGTATCGCGGCGCGCAACACGGCGGGATCGAAGCCCGCCGGTGCCTCGCCCGTCTTGACGTACATGTAGAGCACCGCGCCGAAGATCGCGCGCAGCGTCGACACCACGATGCCGACGGTCACGAGATAGAGCACCGCCGCGGCCGCGAGCGCGCCGAACGCCGCAAAGCTGTGCAGCGTCGCGCCGGTCGCGATCGCGCCGGCGATGATGACGAGGGCGGGCAGCGACAGCAGGAAGCCGATCACGCCATAGCCCAGGCCGCTCACGATCTGCTGGCCCCACGTGCTGCCGAGGAGGTCCTTGGACTCGCCGACCGCATCGAATGTCCCCTTGCGCTCGACGACGATGATCGGCACGACGAAGTACGTGACCAGCGTCCACGCGAAGCCCACGAGGGCGAGGGCCATGCGGCCGAGGAACCCCGCCCGCTCCGACAGCCACTCGAGGATCACGCCGACGGTCGCCGACACCAGCGCCCACAGGGCGATCTGCGGCAGGCACGCCGTGGCTGCGCCGATGCTTTGCCCGATCGTGGGCTCGCCGCCGCGCAGGCGCGTCACGACGTGCGCGACGAGCGCCGCGTTGAAGTACACGATGACGAAGAAGTTGCAGACGTAGTAGCAGAAGAGCACGACGTAGAACACGGCGCCGTGCGCGCGGCCCGCGCCCCACACGGTGGCGCCGATGAAGGGCAGGATGAAAGTCACGAGGACGAGCAACGTGGCCGCACCCGACGCGATCGGAAACAGCATGAGCTCCTTGTCGCGCATCAGCACGCCCCACGAGTCCTTCATGAGCCGCCATGTCGTTGCGACCTTCCCCATCGTGACCTCCCCAGTCAGTCGAGCACCGCCCGCGCGATCGCGGGCACGTCGACGATTCTCGATCCGGCAGGCGGCGGCGTCTCCACCGCTGCGACGAGCGCCGTCACCATCTGCCTCAACGTCACCAGGCCGAGACGAACGGCCTGCTCGCGCGTCGGCGGGAACACCCTCGCGATCGCGTACAGCGGCACCAGCGCGTACGGCCAATAGTGGCCGGGTCCGAGCACGTACCACGGGCGCACGAACGTGTGCGAGACGCCGGTGGCGGTGACGGCGGCCTCGCCACGTTCGCGCGCCGAGATGTACGAGCGCATGAGTGGTGCCGGCCGGGCCACGCTGACGTAGACGAGATGCGCGGCGCCGCTCGCGACCGCCGCCGTCGCGCTCGCGCGGATCGACCCGAGATCGACGCGCTGGAACTCGGAAGCTTTCGTCGGATTCGGATGCGGCGTCCCGACGAGGTGCACGATGGTCGCGCCCGGCGCAATCGCGTGGGCGAACGTCGCCGCGTCGAGCGCGTCGCCGATCACCGGCGTGGCGCCGGCCGCGATGGCATCCTCGCGGCCTTGGCGCACGAGCGCATGCACGTCGTGCTTGCGCGCCACGAGCAGCTCGACGAGCGGACGTCCGATGTAGCCGCTCGCTCCGGTGACGAAGACGGCGGTCACCGGGAACGAGCTGCCGCTAGGAAGCCGGGCACGTATCGTCGATGGGCGACGGCTTACCCGCTTGCGTCGCATCCGGCGGCGGGAACACGCTCCTGAAGTTGAATGCGTGCGGCGTCGCGCCGTGCTCGCGCAGGTGCGCGAGGCGCGTCACCGCCTCGTCCGTCGTGGGGATGTGGCCTGCCGGCACCCACCACAGGACGAGATAGGCCTCGGCCATGCGCTCGAACCATTCGCGCCGGCGCCGCATGAACTCGACGTGGGCGGTGCGAAACACGAACGCGGACAGCGATTGCGCGTCGGTCCACACCGACATGTTGACCATCGTGCGATCGTCGATCGGCCGCAGCGCCGTCGCATTGTCGTTGTCGCCGGCGAGCCGCCACACGAAGCCCGGCGCCGACTCGGCGAGCGCGTTGATGCGCTCGAGGTTGTTCATGAAGTCGGCCATCACGGCCGAGTCGAGCGGCGCCGTGGCGATGCCCACGTTGAGCTGTGCGAGGTGATAGGTCGACATCGAGGCGCTCAAGTGAGGACGCGGTCGGCGCGCAGCTCGACCGCGCGCGGGATCGTGATGCCGAGCGCCTTCGCCGCCTTCTGGTTCAGCACGAACTCGACGCGCGTCGGAAGCTCCACCGGGATCACCGCCGGCTTGGTGCCCTTGACGATGCGATCGGCGAAGTACGCGAGGCGCGTCATGCAATCGCGCAAGTTGGGACCATACGACATGAGATTGCCACCCTCGGCGAATTGCGCCCAGCCCGACACCGTCGGGATGCGATTGCGGATCGCCCAGGCGGCGATGCGCTCGCGATGCGTGATGACGTATTGCACCGGGAACATCATGACGGCGTCGCAGCCCGACTTCTCCATCGCCGCCATCGCCGTATCGAGCTCGGCCGGGCCGCGCGCTTCGAAATACACGGTCGACATTCCGAGCGCCGACGCCGCGGCTTCGGAAGCGCGGCGCTCCGCCTTGTCGCCGGGGTGCTGCGGCGCCGCCAGGATGGCAACGCGCTGCAGGCCGGGCATCGCCTCCTTCATCATCTCCATGCGCTTGCCGACGAGCTCGAGCGTCAGAAACGTGATGCCGGTCATGTTCCCGCCGGGCCGCGCGAGGCTCTGGACGAACCCCGCCTCCACAGGATCGCCGCTGAAGCCGAATACCACGGGGATCGTCGGGTTCGCCTTGAACACCGCGTTCATCGCGACGCCCTGCACGACGATGACGTCGGGGTTGGAAGCGATCGCCTTCGTCACGTTCCTGGACAGGAGCTCGTCGGACTCGCCCGCCCAGTACGTTTCGAGGACCAGCGTGGCCGGCTCGCGGTAGCCGAGCTCGCGGAATCCCTGGCGCAGTGCCTCGAGGAATACGTCCCCGCTGGTCGGGCTCGAGAAGAAGACCCAGGCAACGCGCAGCCGGCGCGGCTGCGCGTGCGCGCGCATCGCCGCTGCCACCGCTGCGGCGGCGAGCGACGTGAGCACGGCACGGCGGCGGTTCATGATCGCGGAGGATACGCTCACGCCGGAAGGCACGACGGCCCGAGCGGCTCGAAGCTCTTGTACGTGAGGATGAACTCCTGGTGGCCGAGCTCTTCGGAGCGCGTTGCGGCGCCCCTGCCGACGCGCGCGACCAGGTCGTAGATCTCGCGGCCGACGTCGGCAAGCGTCGCGCGTCCCTCGAGGATGCGGCCGGCGTCCACGTCCATGTCCTCGTGCATCCGGCGATACGTGTCCGGATTGGCGCAGACCTTGATGACGGGCGCGATGGCCGAGCCGACCACCGACCCGCGGCCCGTCGAGAACAGGATGACGTGCGAGCCGCATGCGATGAGCTCGGCGATCTCGGCGTTGTCGTTGATGTTGGGGAAGCCGAAGCGCACTTCGCCATCGGGCACGACGTCGAGGAGATAGAGGCCGGGCTTCGGCGGCTCGATGCCGGGCTTGACGATGCCGTCGATCTTCGACTGGCCGGACTTCGCATACGCGCCGAGCGATTTTTCCTCGATGGTCGTGAGGCCGCCGTCCGCATTGCCCGGCGCGAAGCTCGCGTAGCCCAGCGTGGCGTAGTACTCCGCGGCCTTGGCGACCGTGCGCTTCAATTCCTCGCCGAGCGGCTGGGTCTTCGCTCGCGCCGCCATCAGGTGCTCCATGCCGATCAGCTCGCCCGTTTCCTCGAATATCGTCGTGGCGCCGTCGGCCACCAGAAGGTCGAATGCGACGCCCATCGCGGGGTTGGCGGTGAGGCCCGACGTCGCGTCGGATCCGCCGCAGATCGTGCCCACGGTGAGCTCGTCCACGCGCATCGGAACCGCGGCTTGCGCGCGCAGTTGCGGGAGCGTCGCGTCGATCCATTCGCGTCCCGCCGCGATCGTGCTGCGGGTCCCACCGGTCTGCTGGATGCCGAGCATGCGCACGGGACGGCCGCTCGCTTCGATCGTGCGTGCGAGGCGCCGCTTGTCGAAGCCTTCGCAACCGAGCGACACCAGCAGTGCGCCGCCGACGTTCGGATGCGTGCACAGCTTCTCCATCATCGCGAGCGCGTACGCGTTCGGATAGCAGCCGGGAAAGCCGATGAGATGCACGCCCGCGTCCCGAAACGATGCGGCGATCTCGCGAGCGACGTGATGGGCGCATTCCACGAGGTACGCGACGACGAGAACGTTGCGGATGCCCTTGCGTCCGTCGGCGCGCAGGTAGCCCGAGAGCGTGGGAACCGTGCTCACGGCAGCGTGTACGTCGGCAGGTAGCCGCTCTTCACGTTGTGCGTGTGAACGTAGTGCCCCGCCGCGATCGGTTGCGTCGCGATGCCGATCGGGCAGTTGTACTTCGTGATCGTGGCGCCGGCCGCGATGTCGCACGCCGCGATCTTGTGGCCGATTGCAACGTCGCGGTCGACCGTCAGTGCATGGCCGTCGATCGCGACTGCCTCGCCTGCGCGCAGCGGCCGCAGCGCGACGGCAACGTTGTCCTGCGGGGCGAGCTTCATGACGGACATCAGAACTTGCCGTAACGGTTGTACGCCTCGACCGGATCCATGCCGCCGATGAGCGCGCGGCGCATGTCGCTTTCGGTGGCGACCACCTCCTCCGTCTTGACGATCGCTTCTTCCGCGATGGCCTGAGGAATGATCACGACGCCGTCGCGGTCGCCGAGCAGGTAGTCGCCGCTGCGGATGGTCACCGTGCCGATGGTGATCGGCTCGCCGTAGCGATCCGGTATCCATCGCTCGACGATGTCCGACGGCGTGAGGAACGAGCAGAACACGGGGAATCCCTGCTCGAGCACGAGGTCGGTGTCGCGCGAGCCGCCGTCCACGACGTACCCGAGCACGCCGCGCGCCTTGCAGCGTCTGCGCGGAAAGCTCGCCCATCAGCGCGACTTCGTGATTGTTGGGCTGGCACACCACGACGTGGCCGGAGGGCGCACGCGACAGGAGCGTGCACCAGCCGAGCAGCGTCTCGTGGCGCGACTTCGTGCGGTCGATGTGGCCCGCCACCGTCCACACCGGGCCGGCGAGCCGCGTCCCCGGCGCGATGGCCTTGATCGCAGGCGGCAGGACGACGTGCTCGTGCCCCATCATCCGCAGCACGTCGTGCACGGCGCCGGTGTAGCAGGCGGCGAGGCGTTCGGTGAGATTCATGGATTCTCCCCTGCGGTTGCAAAGTCTGTCACCAGTGCACGGTCAGAACAACTCGCCCTGCCGGTCGTTCGCGCGCGGCGGACGGAATCTCGAAACGTCGAACGACTCGTCCCGGCCCTGGTTGAGACCTAGCCGCTTGCATGCGAGCTCGAAGCGCTTCTCGATGAGATCGGCGAACGCGCCGGTGCCCCGCATGCGCTCGCCGTAGGTGCTGACGTAATCGCGACCGCCGCGCAGTTGCTGCACGAGGCTCATGATGTGCGCGGCGCGCAACGGAAAGTGCTCGTCCAGCCAGGCGCGAAAGAGAGGCGCGATCTCGAGCGGCAGGCGCAGCATGATCCATCCCGCCGTCGCTGCGCCGGCCTGTGCCGCCGCCTCGAGGATCGCCTCGAGGTGCCGGTCGTTGAGCTGCGGAATCACCGGCGCCACCAGCACGCCCACGGGAATTCCGGCGTCGTGCAGCGCGCGCATCGCGGCCAGCCGCCGCTCCGGCGCCGCAGCGCGCGGCTCGAGGACGCGCGCGAGGTCGCGATCCAGCGTCGTCACGGAGAAGTACACCCGCGCCATGTTCTTCGCAGCCATCGGCGCGATGATGTCGATGTCCCGCTCGACCAGCGACGACTTGGTGACGATCGAGAACGGATGCTCGTGCAGGGCGAGCACCTCGAGGATGCTGCGCGTCACCTTCCACTCGCGCTCGATGGGCTGGTAGGGATCGGTGTTGCTGCCGAGCGCGATCGGGTCGCACTTGTACCCGGGCTTGCCAAGCTCCGCACGGAGCAGCGCGGCGGCATCGGGCTTCGCGAAGAGCTTCGTCTCGAACTCGAGTCCTGGGGAAAGATCGAGATACGCGTGCGTCGGGCGTGCATAGCAGTAGATGCAGCCGTGCTCGCACCCTTGGTACGGATTGATCGACTGCGTGAACGGAATGTCGGGCGAGTCGTTGCGCGCGATGATCGTGCGCGCGCGCTGGATCGTGACCGTCGTGGCGATCTGGCGCGGCGGCGCGTCGTCGGCGGGCGCATCGGGCACCGCTTGGGACCAGCCGTCGTCGTACGCCTCGCGCGAATCGCGGCGATAGCGGTTGCCGGGGTTGAACGTTGCGCCCCGGCCGCGTGCCGGTGCGGCACCGGGCGCGCGGCGCTGCGGGTCGGGGATCGGCGCGTCCGCGGGGTCGTGCGGCTTCATTGCGGCAATTTTACGCCGGGCTACAATCGCACGCGAGATGACCAAGCCCAAGACCCACCGTTTCGATACGCTGTCGCTGCACGCTGGCGCCGTGCCGGATCCTGCCACGGGAGCGCGCGCGACGCCGATCTACCAGACCGCCTCGTTCGTGTTTCCCGACAGCGATCACGCGGCGGCGCTCTTCAACATGGAGCGGGCGGGGCACGTGTACTCGCGGATTTCCAATCCCACGGTCGCCGTGCTCGAGGAGCGCATCGCAGCACTCGAGGGCGGCGTCGGCGCGATCGCGACGGCGAGCGGGCAGGCGGCGCTCCATCTTGCCATCGTCACGCTGCTCGGCGCCGGCGCGCACATCGTCGCGTCGCGGTCGCTGTACGGCGGCTCGCACAATCTCCTCGACTACACGCTTCCGCGCTTCGGAATCCGCACGACGTTCGTCGATGCGCGCGACGCCGACGCGTGGCGGGCAGCGATTCGTCCCGAGACGCGCCTCCTGTTCGGCGAGACGCTCGGCAATCCGGGACTCGACGTGCTCGACGTGCCGCGTGTTGCAGCCATTGCGCACGACCACGGGTTGCCGCTGCTGGTCGACTCGACGTTCACCACGCCCTACCTCATGCGGCCGTTCGAGCACGGGGCCGACCTCGTGTTCCACTCGGCCACGAAGTTTCTCTCGGGCCACGGCGTCGTCATCGGCGGCGTGCTCGTCGATGCCGGCACGTTCCGGTGGGACGAAGGTGCTGCGAAGGGGAAGTTCCCGACGCTCACCGAGCCGTACAAGGGCTTCCACGACATGGTGTTCTCGGAGGAATCGACGACAGCTGCGTTCCTGCTGCGAGCGCGCCGCGAGGGCATTCGCGATTTCGGCGCGTGCATGGCGCCGTTCACCGCGTTCCAGATCCTGCAAGGCGTGGAGACGCTGCCGCTGCGCATGGAGCGGCACGTCGCGAACGCGCGCACGATCGCGCGATTCCTCTCGACCCATGCGTTCGTCGAATCGGTGGGGTACCCCGACCTGCCGTCGCATCCGGACCACGCGCTCGCGCAGCGATTGATGCCGCGCGGGTGTGGCGCCGTCTTCAGCTTCTCCATCAAGGGCACGCGCGCGCAGGGACGCAAGCTCATCGAGTCGCTGGACCTGTTCTCGCATCTGGCCAATGTCGGCGACGCGAAATCGCTCGTGATCCATCCGGCATCGACAACGCACTTCCGCATGTCGGCCGACGATCTCCTGCGCTCGGGCATCACCGAAGGCACCATCCGCCTGTCGATCGGCCTCGAGGACCCGGAGGACCTCATCGAGGACCTGTCGCGCGCGCTGTACGTCGCGGCCAAGGTGTAGGCGCCCGCATGCAGCTCCACGTCGAGGGACGCGCGGTCTATGCCTACACGGGCGCGCGCACGTTGTCGCCTTCGCAGCCCACCGTCGCGTTCGTGCACGGCGCCGCCAACGACCACAGCGTGTGGGCGCTGCAGTCGCGGTATTTCGCCCATCACGGCTTCAACGTGGTCGCACTGGATCTGCCGGGCCACGGACGCTCCGAAGGTCCCGCGCTGTCGTCCGTCGAAGCCATCGCACAGTGGATCGTGCGCACGCTCGACGCGGCGGAAGTCGCGAGCGCGACGCTCGTGGGTCATTCGCTCGGCGCGCTCGCGTGCCTCGCCGCGACGGCGAGCGCGCCTGCCCGGGTCGGCAAGCTCGCCCTGCTCGGGCCTGCGGTTCCCATGCCCGTGAGCGACGCGCTCCTCGACGCCGCGAAAGCCGACGATCACGTCGCCTACGAGCTCATCAACGGGTGGTCGCACAGCGCGGCGCGAAAGCTCGGCGGCAATCGCGTGCCTGGCATGTGGATGACCGGCGCGGCACTGCGTCTCATGGAGCGCACGCCGCCCGGCGTGCTCTACACCGATCTGTCCGCCTGCAATTCATACGCAGGCGGGCTTGCCGCGGCAGCGAGCGTGCGCTGCCCGACGCTCGCGATCCTCGGCCAGCGCGACCTCATGGCGCCGCCGAAGAGCGCCTCCGCGATGTGCGAGGCGCTCGGCGATTGCCGGGCGGTGACGCTCCCCGGCGCCGGTCACGCGATGATGGCCGAGCAGCCCGATGCAGTGCTCGACGCGCTGCGGGCGTTCGTGTGAATTTCGCGCGAAGGGCCGCCCCGAGCGCGAATTGCGCCCCCTTGGGGGCAGCGAGCGACGATTTTGTCGTTGTCGCGAGCGTGGGGGTTCAAGAGTTCGGCCGCGTTAGAATGGCTCTTTGACCGCGCCTGCCGCAAAGGGACCGCCGCCATGAACCAGCAGCAATACGAGAAGGTCAAGTCCGCCAAGGGCTTCATCGCAGCGCTCGACCAGAGCGGCGGCAGCACGCCGAAGGCGCTGAGCCTCTACGGCGTCAAGGCGGACGCGTACTCCGGCGAGCAGCAGATGTACGACCTCATCCACGCCATGCGCACGCGCATCGTGACGAGCCCCGCGTTCAACGGCGACCGCATCCTCGGCGCGATCCTGTTCGAGCAGACGATGGACCGCGACGTCGAAGGGCGCGGCACGGCCGATTACCTGTGGTCGGTCAAGAACGTCGTTCCCTTCCTGAAGGTGGACAAGGGCTTGGCGGACGAGGCTAACGGCGTGCAGGTGATGAAGGCGATGCCCGGCCTGGATGCGCTTCTGTCGCGCGCGAAGGGGAAGGGCGTCTTCGGCACCAAGATGCGTTCGGTGATCAAGCATGCGAACGCGGCGGGCATCGAGGAGGTCGTGCAGCAGCAATTCGCGATCGGCAAGCAGATTCTCGCGGCCGGCCTCATGCCCATCATCGAGCCGGAGGTCGACATCCACGCCACGGACAAGCAGGGCGCGGAACGCCTGCTCAAGGCGTCGATCACGAAAGAGCTCGATGCGCTGCCCGCCGGACAGCAGGTGATGCTCAAGCTCACGATTCCGTCGGTCGACGATTTCTACGCCGACCTCGTGAAGCATCCGAAGGTGCTGCGCGTCGTCGCCCTGTCGGGCGGTTACTCGCGCGAGGAAGCGAACTCGCTGCTCGCGCGCAACCACGGCGTGATCGCGAGCTTCTCGCGCGCGCTGACCGAAGGCCTGACCGCGCAGCAGAGCGACCAGGCGTTCAACGCGGCGCTCGACGCGGCGATCGGCAGCATCTACGCTGCGTCGATCAAGTAGTGCAAGGGCGGCGCACGCCGAACGGACGACCCCGCATCGCGTGATCGCACGCGGCATGGGCGCGCCACGCTTCTTCGTCGACGCACCGCTGTCGCGAGCCATCGTCGGGACGGAGATCGCGCTACCGGACGACGTCGTGCATCATGCTCTGCGCGTGCTGCGCCTCGGACGAGGCGACGATATCGCGCTGTTCGACGGCACCGGCGGTGAATATCGCGGGACGATCGAGCGTGCGGGCAAGCGCGACGCATGGGCGCGCATCGACGCATTCGATGCCGTCGACCGGGAGTCCGCGCTGACGACGACGCTGGCGCAAGCCATCGTCGCCGCCGACACGATGGACCTGATCGTGCGCCACGCGGTCGAGCTCGGCGTCGCCGCGATCCAGCCCGTGGTCACGGAGCGCAGCGCGCGCTTCCCTTCCGGCGCCCACGGCGACAAGCGACTCGCGCACTGGCGCCAGGTGGCGCGCGCCGGGTGCGAGCAGTGCGGGCGCAACCGCGTGCCTGCGGTGCGCGATCCGGTGGCGCTGGCCGAGTGGCTGTCGCACGCGCGTGCAGGCATCGTGTTCGACGCCGGCGCCGACGCGAGCCTCGCAGCGCTGCCTCCTGCGACGGCCATCGACGTCCTCGTCGGGCCCGAAGGCGGGCTCACCGATCGCGAAGTCGCGCAGGCGGTGCACGCGGGCTTGCGCGCGGCACGCGTCGGTCCGCGCATCCTTCGCGCGGACACCGCCGCACTCTCGGCGCTGGCCGCCGTCAACCTGCTTTGGGGCGACTTTCGATGAAGCACGTCCTGTTGATCGCCGCCAGCGTCGCGCTCGCCGGTTGCATGACGTCACCGCCGGCGCCTTCCGACACGGATTACAAGTACGTCGTGCTCGGCCCGGAAGGCGTGCCCGTCGCGCGCGTCATCACCCCGCGTGCGCAATGCCCCGTGCTGGACGTCGACGGCGCGAGCATCGCGATGACGGTCCGCATGCCGGCCGGCACGATTCCCGTCCGTCCATCGCGCAGCGACCTGCCGCCGCCGAAAGCGTCCGCCTTCCCCGTCACGACATGCGAGGCGACGATCCCGGCAACCGCGGCACGCGCGAGCATCGATGGCGACCCGCTGCCGTTGCCGAAGGCGGCACCCAGGCGCGTCGTGATCCTGGGCGACACGGGGTGCCGCATCGTCCCGAACTTCGGCATCTTCCAGTCGTGCGACGACCCGCTCGCGTGGCCGTTCGAGCGCGTCGCCAATGCCGCGGCCGCATCGCAACCCGACCTCGTCATCCACGTCGGGGACTTCCACTATCGCGAAGGCCCGTGCGACCTCGCGCACCCCGGCTGCTACGGCAGCCCGTGGGGCTACGGCTACGATGCGTGGCGCGCCGACTTCTTCGAGCCTGCGCGCAAGCTTCTTTCCGCCTCGCCGTGGATCGTGATCCGCGGCAATCACGAATCGTGCAACCGTGCGGGGCAGGGATGGTGGCGTTTCCTCGACCCGCGGCCGGTGATGCCGCGGCAGGACTGCAACGAAGCCGCTGATGACGACATCGGCAACTACAGCGCGGCATATGCGGTGCCGTTCGGCATCGGCTCCGACCTGCAGTTTCTCGTGTTCGATTCGTCGTGGGTCGGCGTCACGCCGATCCCGCCGGCCGATCTCATGTACCGGAACTATCGCGCACAGTTCGAGCAGGCGTTCGCCCTCGGAGCCCGTACGCCGCGCGCGTTCTTCATCAGCCATCATCCGACGCTCGGCTTCGCGAGCAATGCGAACGATCCGCAGAATCCCTTCCCGGGAAACGGGGGCCTGCAATCGGTGCTGACCCCGATGTTCGGCAATGCCCTCTTCCCGCCGAACGTGGAAGTGGTGCTGTCCGGGCACAACCACCTGCTCGAGATCCTGAGCTTCTCCTCCGGCCATCCCCCGCAATTCATCACCGGCAACGGCGGCGACTGGGCCGACCAGCCGTTCCCCGTGCCGTTTCCGATGAGCAAGCAGCCGGCGACTGGCGCGGTGATCGCGGATTTCCTGTCGACCACGCACTTCGGATTCATGACGATGGAACGGGAAGGCGCGGGGTGGTCGATGCGCGCGTTCGACTACGACGGACGGCCGATGACGTCGTGCACGGTCGCCGCGCGCCGGGCCGCGTGCACGCCGATCACCGCCGCATTGCCTTGACGCCCGCGGGCGTTCCCGCGGAAGATGCACAGCGCGGCCAGGCCGCATCATCAAAACGTTCCATGCCGGATTCCGACACCGTGGCGACGCCCGCCCTCGCCGCCGACCCTGCGAAAGGGCAGATGTCGGGCCTCATCCGGTCGCTCATCCGGCCGTATCGCGTCTGGGTGCTCGTCGTGTTCGCCGCAATGATGGTCGAGACGCTCGCGAGCCTCGCAGCGCCCTGGCCGCTCAAGGTCATCCTCGACAACGCGCTCGGCCATCACCCGTTGCCGGAGTGGCTCTCCTGGGTGCACACGCTGGGCATCGACCGCGACACGATGGGACTCGCGCTCTTCGCGGCCATGGCCACGATCGTCATCGCGGTGCTCGACTCGGTCGCCGACTACATCGACAACTATTTCACCGAGAGCGTCGGCCAGTGGGTCGCACACGACCTGCGCATCCGCATCTACGACCACCTGCACCGCCTGTCGCTCGGCTATTACTCCACGCACCAGACAGGGTCGCTTCTCTCCACGCTCACGAGCGACGTGTCGACCGTGCAGGACTTCGCCTCGTCGGCGACGCTGTCGATCGTCGTCGACATCATGACGATCTTCGGCATGCTGGGGATCATGTTCTGGCTCAACTGGGACTTTGCGCTCATCGCCGTCGGCGTGACGCCGTTCCTGCTGCTGTTCGTGATGCGCTTCAAGAAGGCGGTCAAGGACGCGACGCGCGAGGTGCGCAAGAGGCAGAGCGAGATCGTCGCCGTCGCGCAGCAGGGATTGGGCTCGGTCCGCTCCGTGAGCGCATTCGACCGCCAGGATCTCGAGGCCTCGCGCATGAACGACGCGAGCCGGGCGACCGTGACTGCCGCGCTCAGGGCGCGGCGCGTGAAGTCGTTGCTGGGACCGGTCGTCTCCGTGGTGGTCGCGCTGTGCACGGCGTTCGTCCTGTGGCGCGGGACCGCGCTGATCCTCTCCGATGCCATGACGGTGGGGGCGCTCACCGTGTTCCTCGCGTACCTCTCGAAGTTCTTCAAGCCGGTGCAGGACCTGGCCAAGATGACCAACACGATCGCGCAGACGGCCATAGGTCTCGAGCGCATCAACACGATCCTCGCGGCGGACGACGTCATCCCCGAGAAGGCGGACGCGATCGAGCCGCCGAAATTCCGCGGCGAGATCGCGTTCGAGCACGTTGCATTCGCGTACAACCCCGATACGCCCGTGCTGAAGGACGTGAGCTTCACCGTGAAGCGGGGACAGGTCATCGGCGTCGTGGGAGGCACCGGCAGCGGCAAGTCGACGATCGTGAGCCTCATCCCGCGCTTCTACGACGTGACCGGCGGGCGCGTGCTCATCGACGGCACTGACGTGCGCGACTTCCAGCTGCATCCCATGCGCCGGCAGATCGGCTTCGTCCTGCAGGAGACGGTGCTGTTCCGCGGCAGCATCCGGGACAACATCGCCTATGGACGGCCCGGCGGCGCCACCGACGAGGAGATCGTCGCGGCGGCGAAGCTCGCCAACGCGCACGAGTTCATCGAGAAAATGGCGAAGGGCTACGACACCATCGTCGGCGAGCGCGGCGACACGCTGTCGGGCGGCCAGCGCCAGCGCATCGGCATCGCCCGCGCGGTCATCCGCGACAACCCGATCCTCATCCTCGACGAGCCCACGGCGGCCCTCGACACCGAGTCGGAGAGACTCGTGATGGAGGGCCTCGAGCGCCTGATGAAGGGACGCACGGTCATCACCATCGCGCACCGCCTGTCCACCATCCGCGACGCCGACAACATCATCGTGCTCGCGAACGGCGTCGTCGCCGAGCAGGGCACGCACGACCAGCTTCTCGCCCGCAACGGACTCTACGCGGACCTGTACCATGTCCAGTTCGGCGACAGTGCCGCGACCCCCGCGAAGTAAGCCATGTCACGCTCGCTCCTCGTATTTCCCGACGTCGGCGCCCAGCCGCTTCTCGACGCCGTCGCCGCAGCGCAAAAGACGCTGCGCCTCAAGATGTTCGTGTTCGACGAGCCGCAGCTCCTCGACGCGATTGTCGCGGCCAAGAACCGCGGCATCGACGCCCGCGTGATGCTGAACCCCGCGCGCCGCAGCGGGGAAGCCGAGAACGAGGAATCGCGTCGCAAGCTCGTCGAGGCCGGCGTGTCGGTGCTCGACAGCAACCCCGCGTTCGACCTCACGCACGAGAAGTCGCTCGTCGTGGACGACGACGCGGCGTACGTGATGTCGCTCAACTGGGAAACGCGCAACGTGACAGAGACGCGCGACTACGCCGTCGTGACCCGGCATCCGAAGGAAGTCGCGGAAGTGACCGAATGCTTCGACGCGGACTGGCACCGCGCGACGTTCACGCCGCACGAAGGCTCGGCGCTCATCTGGTGCAACACCAACGGCCGCGAGCGGTTCGCGCATTTCATCGATCGCGCGCAGCACTCGCTGTGGCTGCAGAACGAGCGCTACCAGGACGCCGTGATCATCGAGCGCGTCGTGCGCGCCGCCCGGCGCGGCGTGAAGGTGCACGTCATCGCGCGGCCGCCGCACACGCTGAAGGCGGAGAAGCTGATCGAGGGCGTCGGCGGATTGCGCATCATGGACGACGTCGGCGCCAAGGTGCACAAGCTGAAGGGCTTGCGCCTGCACGGGAAGATGATGCTGGCCGACGGCGCGCGCGCCATCGTGGGGTCCGTCAATCTTGCGCCGGGCAGCTTCGACGCGCGGCGCGAGCTCGCCATCGAGGTGGACGACGCGCACGTCGTCGGGCCGCTCGAGAAGGTCGCGAAGCACGACTGGAGCCATTCCGAAGCGCTCGACCTCAGCGACGAGGGCCTGATGGCCGACCTCGAGAAGCGCGGCAAGGAAGGGCGCGCCGCCGACCTCGTGCTCGACGCCGATCCATCGAAGGTCAAGCACCCGAAGCACAAGAAGCATTGATGTCCGAACCGGTCGACTACCGCATCGCGGCGGATGAGCTGCGCGACTTCGTTGCGCGCGCATTCGTCCACGCCGGATCGTCGGAAGGGGAAGCGCGCATCGTCGGCGATCATCTCGTGGACGCGAACCTCGCCGGCCACGACTCGCACGGCGTGATCCGCGTCGCGAAATATCTCGACTGGCACGCGCGCGGCATGGTGCTGGCCAACCAGCACGCGCGCGTCGAGCGCGAATCGGCCGCGAACGCCGTGGTCGACGGCGGCTTCGGGTATGGCCAGGTGATCGGCCGCGAAGCGATGGCGCTCGGCATCGACAAGGCGAAGCGCGCCGGCCTGTGCGCAATCGCGATTCGAAACGCGGGTCACCTCGGGCGCATCGGCGCGTGGGCGGAGCAGGTCGCGGACGCAGGTCTCGCATCGATTCACTTCGTCAACACGTCGGGCTTCGGCATCCTGGTGGCGCCCCATGGCGGCAAGGACCGGCGGCTGTCCGCCAACCCGATCGCGGCGGGCGCGCCGGGCGATGCGCCGATCATCCTGGACATTTCCACGTCCGCGATCGCGGAAGGCAAGATCCAGGTCGCGATGAATCGCGGCGAGACGCTCCCGCCAGGCTGCACGATCGACAGCGACGGACGACCGAACGAGGACCCGAAGACGTTCTACGGCCCGCCGGTCGGAGCGCTGTTGCCGGTCGGGGGTCACAAGGGCTACGGCCTCGGCGTGTTCTGCGAGATCTTCGCGGGCGCGCTGTCGGGCGGATTGACGACGAATCCCGCGAATGCGACGGCCAACCGGCTCGTCAACAACATGCTGTCGATCGTCTTCGACGCGGAGGCGTTTTGCGGCGCGCAAGCGTTTCGCGAGGAGATCGCGCGCATGGCGTCCTGGGTGCGCGCTTCGCCGCCGATCGCCGCTGGAAGCGACGTGCTGCTGCCCGGTGAAATCGAGCGACGCACGCGGGTGCTGCGCGAGCGCGACGGCGTGCCGCTCGATCGGGCCACCCGCCATCAGATTGCAGCGGCAGTCCGGCCGTTACGATGTCAGATGCCCAAGGCGTTCGAAGCATGAACAATCCGGTCCAACCATAAGACGTAGGAGGAGAGAGCATGAACAGAAGAGACTTGATCGGTGCCGCGATGAGCGGCGCGGCGGGACTTGCCGCCGCAGCGGCCGTCGTGCCATCGGCCAATGCGCAGACGCCGCCATCCGCCACGGCCGGCGTCGGCACGCTCGATCGCATCATCAAGGACAAGAAGATCCGGGTCACGGCGGAAGTCACGTCGCCGCCGTTCGGCATCCTCGATCGCAGCAACCAGCCCGACGGCTCGGAGATCGCGACGGCGCGGCAGCTCGCGAAGGACCTGGGCGTCGAGCTCGAGCTCGTGCAGGTCACGGCGCCGCAGCGCATTCCCGCGTTGCTCGCCGGACGTGCGGACGTGGCGATCTCGTCGCTGTCGATCACGTTCGACCGAGCGAAGACCGTGATGTTCGCGCCGCCGCACGGCGCCTTGTCGATCGTCATCGCGGGTGCGAAGAAGGCGAGCATCAAGAGCGCCTCGGACATGGCCGGCAAGAAGATCGGCCTGACCCGCGCGACGCTCGAAGAGGCCACCGTGCCGGGCATCGCGCCGTCGTCCGCGCAGATCGTGTACTTCGACGACATCGCCGCCACGCTGCAGGCGATGATCTCGGGCCAGGTCGATGCGGCGGGCATGTCCGCCTTCGCGGCGAAGTCGGTTGCGGATCGCAATCCGAAGGCGGAGATCGAGAACAAGTTCACGGTACGCACCGCGTATTACGGCGCGGCGGTGCGTCCCGGTGACTTCGACCTGCTGCAGTTCCTGCGCACGTGGGTGTTCCTCAACAAGCACAACGGCGTGCTCGCGGCCATCTACCAGAAGTACACCGAGGTTCCGCTCGTCGATTTGCCAGTGATGTAGTCCCGACACCCGCCCTCACCCCGTCCCTCTCCCGCTCGCGGGAGAGGGAGCCCGACAGGGCGGGTGAGGGATGGACTCGAATGAAATACGTCTTCCAGTTCGGCATCGTCTGGGATCATCTCCCGCAACTGCTGAACGGCGCGTGGCTCACGCTGCGCCTGTCGTTCGGCGCGTTCGCGCTCGGCTTCACGCTGGCGGTCGTCCTCGCGTTCCTGCGGACGTCGGGACCGAAGCCGGTGCGCGTCGCAGTGACCGCGTACGTCGAGGTCATCCGCAATACGCCGTTCCTGGTGCAGCTCTTCATCATCTACTTCTCGCTGCCTGCGATCGGCATCCGCATGGACGCGGTCACCGCGGCGCTCCTCGGCATGAGCATCAATTTTTCCGGCTACGCAACGGAGATCGTGCGCGCGGGCATCGAGGCGGTGCCGCGCAGCCAGATCGAAGCCGGGCAGTCGATGGGATTCGACCGGCTGCAGATCTTCCGGCACATCGTGCTGTTTCCCGCACTGCGCACGGTGTATCCCGCGCTCGCGAGCCAGTTCATCCTGCTCATGCTCGGCTCGTCGATCGTCGCCGCGATCTCCGCGGAGGAACTGACGGCGGTGACCAACTCGCTGCAATCGACGACGTTCCGCTCGTTCGAGTTCTACTTCGTCGCAACGGGGATGTATCTCGCGATGGCCATCGGCGCGCGGCTCGTCCTGCACGCGATCTACTGGGCGATCTTCGAGCGGGGCCGACCGACGGCACACGGGTGGGCGCGATGAGCCGCGATTTCGAGTGGCCGGAGCTCCTCTTCCTGGTCGGTGCGCTTCGCTGGACCATCCTCCTGTCCATCGTCGCCTTCGTCGGCGGCAGCATCGGCGGGCTGATACTCGCGGTCGCGCGGACGTCCTCGTACAAAGTCGTGCGCTGGATCGCGCAGGGCTACATCGGATTGATCCAGGGCACGCCGCTCCTGATGCAGCTGTTCCTCGCGTATTACGGGCTCGCGGTGCTCACGGGACTGCGCCTCGATCCGTGGCCCGCAGTGACGCTCGCGTTCACGCTCTACGCCGCGGCGTTCCTCGGCGAGATCTGGCGCGGCGCCATCCAGGCGATCCCGCGCCAGCAGTGGGAAGCGGCGGCAGCACTTCCCCTCGCGCCTGCGGCGCAGCTGCGCTACGTGATCCTGCCGCAGGCGTTTCGCATTGCGATCCCGCCCACCGTGGGCTTCCTCGTGCAGCTCATCAAGGGCACGTCGATCGCTTCGATCATCGGGTTCGTCGAGCTCACGCGCGCGGGTCAGCTGATCGTGAACGTGACGTTCCAGCCGATGATCGTGTATCCGGCCGTGGCGGCGCTGTACTTCGTCCTGTGCTATCCCATCTCGCTCGCCGCGCTGCGGCTCGAACGGAGAATCGATGCCGATCTTGGCCTTGCGCAACGTCGTTAAGCGCTACGGAACCCACACGGTGCTGCACGACGTCTCGCTCGACATCGAAGCCGGCGAGGTGGTGGCAATCATCGGCCGCTCCGGGTCCGGCAAGACGACGCTGCTCCGCTGCATCAACGGCCTCGAGGCCATCGAGAGCGGAAGCATCGTGTTCGACGGCGCGCCGCTGCCCGCCGGCGGCGCGGCGCTGCGCGAGCTTCGCCGTCACATCGGCATCGTGTTCCAGAGCCTCAACCTCTTCCCGCATCATTCCGTCGAGCGCAACATCACGCTCGGGCCGACCATCACCAACAAGATGCCGCTCGACGAGGCGAGGAAGGTTGCGCTCGACGTCCTGCGCGAGGTCGACCTCGAGGACAAGCTGCACGCGTACCCGGCGCAGCTCTCCGGCGGCCAGCAGCAGCGCGTGGCGATCGCGCGAGCGCTGGCGATGCGCCCGCGCCTGATGCTCTTCGACGAGATCACGTCGGCGCTCGACCCGGAGCTCGTCGGGGAGGTCGTGAAGGTGCTCGAGCGGCTTGCGATGTCCGGCATGACGATGGCGCTCGTCACGCACGAGATGGGGTTCGCGCGCCGCACCGCCGACACGCTCGTCTTCATGCACCAGGGCCGCGTGTGGGAGAAGGGGCCGCCGCGCGAGCTCTTCGCGACACCGAAGACTGCCGAGCTCGAAAGCTTCATCCAGGCGGTGCTCGAACCCAACGATTGAGGAAACGAAGACATGAGCAAGCAGCGAATCGGCTACATCGGCGTCGGCCTCATGGGACACGGCGCTGCGAAGAACATTCTCGAGCACGGATATCCTCTGACGGTGATGGGGCACCGCAATCGCGCGCCCGTCGACGACTTGATCGCGAAGGGCGCCAGGGAAGCGTCCACGCCGGCAGAGGTTGCAACGGCATCCGACATACTGTTCATGTGCCTGCCGTCGACGGTCGAAGTCGAGCAGACGGTGTACGGCGACTATGGCGTGCTCGCGGGCGCGCAAAAGGGACTCATCGTCGTCGACTCGACGACCGCGGACCCGCGCAGCACGCAGCGCATCGGCGCCGACCTCGCCGCGCGCGGCATTCGCATGGCCGACGCGCCCGTGGGCCGCACGCCGAAGGAGGCCGAGGCCGGCAAGCTCAGCACGTTCATCGGCGGCGACCCCGAGGTCGTGCGGGCGATCCGCCCGGTGGTGGAGTGCTACGCCGACACGATCGTCGAGGCGGGTGCGCTCGGCGCGGGGCACACGCTCAAGCTCATGAACAACTTCATCTCGATCGGCACGTGCGCGGTCATCTCCGAGGCGCTTGCGACCGCGGCGAAGCTCGGCGTGGACATGCGCAAGCTCTACGACGTCGTCTCGGCGGGCGGCGCCAACAGCAAGATGTTCCAGATGATGATGCCGTGGGTGCTCGAAGGCGACGACAGCCACCTCAAGGGACCGCTGCGCATCGCCGGCAAGGACATGCGGTTCTACACCAGGCTTGCCGAGAGCGCGCCCGCGACGGCGTTCATCGCGCAGGCGGTGAACCAGACCTACCAGCTCGCCAACATCATGGGCCACGGCGAGCGGTACATGCCGACGCTGCCCGGCATTCTCGCCGAGCTCAACGGCTGCACCATCCGCAAGCTCGACTGAACTGCTTCTAACGGGCGCGCGTCAGCGCGCTGCCGGCAAGCGTCAGCGCGAGCGTCTCGAGCTCGTCCCACGCGTTGCCGGTGCCGATGCCTTTGGCGAGCGCGTCGAGCCGCGCGAGCGACACGAGCATCGGTGCGATCGCCGACGGCGTCACGCGCGCGACCGCGCGCTCCAGTGCCGCCTGCCGCTTGCCCCAGACGCGCGCGTTGCGCACGGCAGCGGACGCCGGAGTGCCGCTGCGCACCATCGCCGCGACGGTCGCAATGGCGTGCACGTCTTCGGACAGCTGCCAGATGGGGAGCGTCGGCGCATCGCCTTCCGCCTGCAGCGCGCGCAGGATGCGCACGACGCGCGAAGCATCTCCGGCGAGCCACGCTTCCGACAGCTCGAACACGTCGAAGCGCGCGACATCCGCCACGGCTGCCTCGACGTCCGCGTGCGGAAGCTCGCCGGCCGGCAGCAGGAGCGCGAGCTTCTCGATCTCCTGCCGCGCGGCGAGCAGATTGCCTTCGCACGCCTCCGCCAGGAAGGCGAGCGTCTCGCGCGACGCGCGCTGCTTCTGGCGCGCGAGCCTGGCCGAGATCCAGCCGGGCAACGCGTCGCGCTCGACGGGATACACGGCGATCGACACACCCGTTTCGGCCAACGCGGAAAACCACTCCGACGATTGCGTCGCGCGATCCACGCGCGGCAGCGACACGAGCGTGATGTTGTCGGGGTTCGGGTTCGCTGCGTAGGCGGCCAGCGCCTTGGCACCTTCGGCGCCGGGCTTGCCCGACGGAATGCGAAGGTCGACGCATTTGCGATCGCCGAACAGGCTTCCGTTCGCATTCGCGCCCAGGAACGCGTCCCACTTGAAGCCGGGCTCCACGACCAGCACTTCGCGATCGGACGCACCGGCACCACGCGCCGCCGCGCGGATGGCATCCGCCGCCTCGAGCGCGAGCAGCGGCTCGTCGCCGTGAACGACGTAGAGGGGCTTCACGCCGTTCTTGAGATGGGCATCGAGTTGTTCGGCGCGCAGCTGCATGGCTCGGGAATTGTACGGGTTGGGTGACAGCGGCAAGCCGACAGTCGATTCGGACTGCACCGGCATCGGGCGGGCAGCGCGCAGGCTACAGTGTCCCGACTGGGTCATCGGAGACGTTGCCATGGCTGCAACAACGCGATACCTGCTGGTCGGCGCTGCGCTCGCGGCGCTGGTTTCCTCGGACGCGATCGCGCAACCGGTGGTTGCGGCCGCGGTCACCGAGTTCAAGGCGATGGACACGAACGGCGACGGCAAGGTGACGCGCGAGGAGCACGCCGCCGGCGCACGCAGCATGTTCCAGAAGATGGACGCCAATCGCGACGGCAAGGTGACGGCGTCCGAGATGGAGGCTGCGCAGCGCGCGATCGCGGGCAGCGACGCCGCTCCCGACAGCCTGTCGGCGGCCGACAAGATCAAGGCCGTCGACCAGGATGGCGACGGCGTCCTCACGGCCGCCGAGCACACGAGCGCCTCGCGCGCGATGTTCGACAGGATGGACGCCAATCACGACGGGATGCTGACGCCCGAGGAGATGGCCGCGGGACACGCGGCGATGCTCAAGAAGTAAGGCGAACTACGCGGGCTTCTTCGCGGTCTGCAGCCGCCGCATGATCTGCTGGACGGCGTCGGTCTGCATCTCGCGCAGGAGCCGCTGCTCCTGCAGGTCGCGCGCGAGCACTTGCGTCTCGTTGAACGTGTAGGAGCGACGCACCACGATCTCGCCGGCGGGCATCCAGTCGAGGCCCTCCTTGTCGTGCAGGCGGAACGCGACGCGCTTGACGAGCTGGTACTCGCGCACCGCGCCGCCGGACGACAGCGACAGCACGTCCTTGTCGTCGACCACCACGGGCACGTCGAGCACGACCTCCGCGTTGGTCGGCGCGTCCAGGACCTTGGCATTGGTCGACGCAAGCGAGCGCGTGAGCTCCGTCGACATTGGCGGCGACGAAGGCGCGTTCACGTAGATCGACGCGAACGCGAAGGCGGCGTCGCCGCGCAGGTGGAATCCGCAGCCCGCGACCGCGAGCGCCGCGACGACGAGCAATCTAGACGACGACATTGACCAGGCGCCCCGCAACGACGATGACTTTCTTCACGGCCGCGCCGTTGGCGTGCTTCGCGACCTCCGGGCTCGCGCGCGCGGCCGACTCGATCTCGCCCTGCGCCGCCTTCGAAGGCACGACGATCTTCCCGCGCACCTTGCCGTTGACCTGCAGCACGAGCTCCACCGTCTCGGTCACGAGCGCACTTTCGTCGACCGCGGGCCATGGCGCGTCGATGAGGTCGCCCATCGCATCGGTCAGCCCCAGGTCGCGCCACAGCACCCACGTCGTGTGCGGCGCTACCGGATAGAGGACGCGCAGCAGGAGCGAAAGGCCTTCACGCCGCAGCGCTTCCGCGCCGCGCGCACTTGGGCAGCGCCTCGAGCGTGTTGAGCATGATCATCGCCGCCGAGACCACCGTGTTGTAGTGCAGGCGATCGTAGTCGTCGTTGGCCTGCTTGAGCGTCGCGTGCAGGTCGCGGCGCGCCTTCTTCACCGAATCCTCCGCGTCCGCGTAGTCGAATGCGCCGGCCGCCGCCTTGATGCCCGCTGCGTGCGTCTGTGCGAAGCCCCACATCCGCCGCATGAACCGATACGCGCCTTCCACACCGGTGTCCGACCACACCGCCGAGTCCTCGGGCTTGCCGGCGAACATCACGTACAGGCGCGCAGTGTCGGCGCCGTACTTGTCGATGAGCGTTTGCGGGTCCACGCCGTTGCGCTCCGACTTGCCCATCTTGCCCACGCCGCCGTATTCGACGGGCTTGCCGTCCTGCTTCCACACGGCAGCATCGCCTTCGCCTTGCACCTCGTCCGGCGGAATGTAGTCGATGCCGCCTTTCGCGTTGCGGCGGAAGTAGATGTGGTTCAGCAGCATGCCCTGCGTGAGGAGCCGCGTGAACGGCTCGTCGCACTTGACGAGCCCCATGTCGCGCATCACTTTCGTCCAGAAGCGCGCGTACAGGAGGTGCAGGATCGCGTGCTCGATGCCGCCGATGTACTGGTCCATCGGCATCCAGTAGTCGTTTCGCGCGTCGACCATCGTCGCCGCGCCGGGTGACGTGTAGCGCATGTAGTACCACGACGAATCGACGAACGTGTCCATCGTGTCCGTCTCGCGCTTCGCTGCCCTACCGCATTTCGGGCACGCGACGTCGACGAAGTCGGCGCGCTTGCGAAGCGGATTGCCGCTGCCGTCCGGCACGCAGTCCTCGGGCAGCACGACCGGAAGGTCCTTCTCGGGCACGGGCACCGTACCGCAGGCCTCGCAGTGGATGATCGGGATCGGCGTGCCCCAGTAGCGCTGGCGCGAGATGCCCCAGTCGCGCAGGCGATAGGTCGTGCGCTTCTCTCCGAGGCCCTTCGCTTCGAGGTCGCGGGCGACGGCGTCCACCGCCTCCTCGTACTTGAACTCGTCGTACTTGACCGAGAACACGCAGCGGCCGCGCGTCTTGTCGGCGTACCACGGCTGCCAGAATTCGGTCGTGAAGTCCTCGCCTTCGACGGCGATCACCTGCTTGATCGGCAAGCCCGTATTTCTTGGCGAATGCGAAGTCGCGCTCGTCGTGCGCGGGCACGCCCATCACCGCGCCGTCCCCGTACGCCATCAGCACGTAGTTGCCGATCCACAACTCGACCGGGTCCTCGGTGATCGGGTGGCGCACGAACAGGCCCGTGGGCATGCCTTGCTTGTCCATCGTCGCGAGGTCGGCCTCGATCACCGATCCGCGCTTGCACTCCTCGACGAACGCGGCGATCTTCGGGTCCTTCGCGGCGGCCACCGCCGCAAGCGGATGCTCGGGCGCGACCGCGCAGAAGGTCACGCCCATGACCGTGTCCGCGCGCGTCGTGAAGACGTACATTCGGCCGTCGCCCACGAGATTGCCCGCGGCATCGCGTATATCGTGGGGGAAGGCGAAGCGCACGCCCACGCTCTTGCCGATCCAGTTGGCCTGCATCGTCTTCACGCGCTCGGGCCATCCGGGCATCTTGTCGAGGTACGACAGGAGCTCCTCGGCGTAGTCGGTGATCCTCAGGTAGTACATCGGGATCTCGCGCTTCTCGACCGGCGCGCCCGAGCGCCAGCCCTTGCCGTCGACGACCTGCTCGTTGGCGAGCACCGTCTGGTCGGCGGGATCCCAGTTCACGACGCCGGTCTTCAAATACGCGATGCCCTTCTCGAGCATCTTGAGGAACAGCCACTGGTTCCACTTGTAGTAGTCCGGGTCGCAGCTTGCGAACTCTCGCGACCAGTCGATGGCCCAGCCCATCGCGATGCACTGCTGTTTCATCGACGCGATGTTCTCGCGCGTCCACTTCGCCGGTGCGACCTCGTTCTTCATCGCGGCGTTCTCCGCCGGCAGGCCGAACGCGTCCCAGCCCATCGGCATCATCGCGTTCATGCCGCGCATGCGAAGCTGCCGGTACATCATGTCGTTGATGGTGTAGTTGCGCACGTGGCCCATGTGCAGCACGCCCGACGGGTACGGCAGCATCGACACGCAGTAGTACTTCGGACGGTCGGTGCGCTCCGGCATGCGATACACGTCGCCGGACTTCCACGCAGCCTGCGCGGCCGCCTCGATCTCGCGGTGGTCGAAAGGTGTCATAAGCGCTCGATTATCCCACCAGCACCCAGATGCCCAATCCGGCGAACAACAGCGCCGCGGCGATGCGCACGGCCTTGAACGGGATGCGCGCCGACGCCGCGCGGCCCAGGAACACCGTCGGCACGTTGACCAGCATCATCCCGAGGGTGGTGCCGATCACCACGGACACGAGCGACTCGAATCGCGCCGCGAGCATGACGGTGGCGATCTGCGTCTTGTCCCCGATCTCGGCCAGGAAGAACGCGACGGCCGTCACGCCGAAGACGCCCCACCGGGTCGACGGCGGCTTCTCGTCCTCGTCGAGCTTGTCCGGCTTGAGCGCCCATGCGGCGACTGCGAAGAACGACAGCGCGAGGAGCCACCGCAGGATGTGCTCCGGCACGACGTCGCGCACCCATGCACCCACCCAGCCTGCGATCGCATGGTTGAGGAGCGTCGCCACGAAGATGCCGGCGACGATCGTCCAGGGGCGCGGATAGCGGGCGGCCAGGACGAGCGCCAGCAGCTGGGTCTTGTCGCCGAGTTCGCCCAAGGCGACGACGGCGGTCGAGACGAGGAAGGCTTCGAGCACGGCAGGCGACGGCCGTCCATGCTAATGTCATGGACCTGGAGCCGTCTGGCGGGAAAAGCGATAATTCTAGCTTTTGCCGGGAACCCGGCCGGAAGCGCCGCAACCCAAGCGCTGTTGGCCCCCTACATGCCCAATCCTTCCATGCTCCGTTCGCTGGTCCTCGTCCTGACGCTCGCCGCCTGCGCGGCGGTCGCTGCGCCGGTCAAGACGCAGCACGTCGAGGCCGAGCTGGTATCGGAGCGCACGGCCTTCGTTCCCGGCCAGGCCACGACCGTCGCGTTGCGGCTCAAGATGGCCGAGGGCTGGCACACCTACTGGCAAAACCCGGGCGACAGCGGCCTGCCGACGGCAATCACGTGGACGCTTCCCGCCGGGGTGACCGCCGGCGCGATCCAGTGGCCCGCCCCGCACGCGTTGCCCGCGGGCCCGCTCGTCAACTACGGCTACGAGGGCGAGGTCCTGCTGCTGACCGATGTCCAGGTGCCCGCGGACGCGCCGGTCGGGCAACCGCTCGCGCTGAAGGCCAAGGCCGAGTGGCTGGTCTGCCGCGAGACGTGCATCCCGGAAGAAGCGGTGCTCGACCTCGAGATCCCCGTCGCCGAGCGCGCCGACCCGTACCCGCAATGGGGCCGCGCCATCGCCTCGACGCGCGACGCGCTGCCGCGCGCATTGCCGGGATGGCTCGCGTCGGCCAAGGGTGACGGCTCGAAGGTCGTGGTCACGCTGACCGCGCCCGCCGGGGCCGCGACGCCGGCCAACGTGCACTTCTTCCCGTACGAGGAGGGCAGGATCGAGCCGGCCGGCAGGCAGTCGTTCGTGCGCGACGCCAACGGCACGTTCGTGCTCACGCTGCCCGTCGCCAACCAGCTCGCCGCCGGATTCACGCAGGTCGCCGGCGTCGTCACGTCGTCGTCGGGGTTCGCAGGCAGCGCCGCGCCGCTGCGCGCGATCACGCTCGACACGCCGCTCGTCGGCACCGTGACGGCAGGCCCCAAGCCCATGCAGCCAGCGACGCCCGCGCTCAACGTGTTGCCGTCGCCCGCCGCGAGCACGCTTTCGCTGGCGGCCGCGATGTTCCTCGCGTTCGTTGGCGGGCTCGTCCTGAACCTCATGCCCTGCGTGTTCCCGGTGCTGTCGCTGAAGGCGCTGTCGCTCACCAAGCCCGGCCACGGCAATCGCCGTCACCTGCGCATCGAGGGCCTGAGCTTCGGTGCGGGCGTGCTCGTCACGTTCCTCGGACTTGCCGGGCTTCTCCTCGTCTTCCGGGCGGCCGGCGAGCAATTCGGCTGGGGCTTCCAGCTGCAGTCGCCCGCCGTCGTCACGAGCCTCGCGCTGCTGTTCTTCGTTCTCGCCCTGAACCTCTCGGGCGTGTTCGAGTTCGCGACGCTCGTGCCTTCGTCGGCTGCGGGGTGGAGCGCCCACAACCAGTACGTGAATGCGGCGCTGTCCGGCGTGCTCGCGGTCGTCATCGCCTCGCCGTGCACCGCGCCGTTCATGGGCGCGGCGCTCGGGTTCGCGCTCGCACAACCGGCCGCGCTCACGCTGCTCGTGTTCGCGGCGTTGGGTATCGGCATGGCGCTGCCGTTCGTGCTGCTCACGTGGTTCCCCGGCTGGCGGAAGATCCTGCCGCGCCCCGGCGCCTGGATGGAGCGTTTGAAGCAGTTCCTCGCCTTCCCGCTGTACGCCACCGTCGCGTGGCTCGTCTGGGTCCTGGGCGCGCAAGTGGACAACGATGCCGTCGTACGCCTGCTCGTCACGCTGGTCGTGCTCTCGTTCGCGCTGTGGGCGTGGCGTGCGTATCGCGGCGGCGGCGCGCGGATGTTCTCGGTGGCGGCGCTGCTCGGGTTGATCGGCGTCGCCGTCGTGGCATGGCCGCTGTACGTCGCACCGAGCGAAGCGCAGGCGTCGGTGCAGGCAAAGCCGGCGACCGGCGAACCCTGGCAGAGCTTCACACCCGCGCTCGTGACGGAGCTTGCCGCGACCAAGCCCGTCTTCGTCGACTTCACCGCCGCGTGGTGCGTCACCTGCCAGGTCAACAAGAGGCTCGTGCTCACCGACAGCGAAGTGAAGAAGGCCTTCTCCGACCGCGGGGTCGAGCTCGTGCGCGCCGACTGGACGCGGCGCGATCCTGCGATCACGCAGGCGCTTGCGGCACTCGGGCGCCAGGGCGTTCCGGTGTATGTTCTCTATCGTCCGGGCAAGGAGCCGCTGCTGCTGCCCGAAGTGCTGCAACGCCAGACCGTCCTGGACGCGCTGGCCTCCATCTAGCGAGGTACCCCGATGATTCGCTCCGTCCTCACGCTTGCGCTTGCACTCGTTGCTGGCCCGGCGCTCGCCGTCACCGCGGGCACGGCAGCTCCCGATTTCTCCGTCGCCGATTCGAACGGAAGGACGGTCAAGCTCTCCGACTACAAGGGCAAGTTCGTCGTGCTCGAGTGGACCAACCCCGAGTGCCCGTTCGTGCGCGCGCAATACAACGCGGAAGCGATGCAGGCGCTGCAGAAGGAGGCGGGTGCGAAGCAAGTCGTGTGGCTGACCGTGAACTCGACCAGCAAGTCGAGCGACGAGTACAAATCCGGCGCACAGATGAACGCGTGGATGAAGGAGAAGGGCGCGGCGCAGAACGCGATCCTGATCGACGCGACCAGCGAAACGGGGCGCGCCTACGATGCCAAGACCACGCCGCACATGTTCGTGATCGACCCCGCCGGCAAGATCGTGTACGCGGGCGCCATCGACGACAAGCGCAGCGCGCGCGAGTCCGACCGCAAGACCGCGAACAACTACGTGCGCGCCGCGCTCGGTGAAACGCTCGCGGGCAAGCCGGTGACGGTCGCGAGCACCACGCCGTACGGCTGCTCGGTCAAGTACTGAGCGTTCCGCTCGACCTTTCGGACGAGGTTGCCGCTGCGCTGCGCGCGCGGCAGCCGGTGGTCGCGCTCGAGTCGACCATCGTGAGCCACGGCATGCCGTGGCCGCACAACTTCGAGACGGCGCTGCAACTGGAAGCCGATGTGCGCTCCGAAGGCGCGATCCCTGCGACGATCGCGATCATCGACGGGCGGCTCAAGGCCGGACTGCGTCACCGCGACATCGAGTGGCTCGCGCGCCACGGACCCGCCGTTTCCAAGCTGAGCCGCCGCGACCTGCCGCTCGTCGTAGCGCGCAACGCGAGCGGCGCGACCACCGTGGCTGCGACGATGATCGTCGCGGCACTCGCCGGCATTCCGGTGTTCGCAACCGGCGGCATTGGCGGCGTCCACCGCGGCGCCGAAACGAGCTTCGACATCTCGGCGGACCTGCAGGAGCTCGCGCGCACGTCCGTCGCGGTGGTGTGCGCCGGCGCCAAGGCCGTGCTCGATATTCGGCTCACGCTCGAATACCTCGAAACGCACGGCGTGCCCGTGGTCGGCTACGGCACCGATCGGTTGCCCGCGTTCTGGAGCCGCGACAGCGGGTTCGGCGTCGACGCGCGCGCCGACACGCCCGCCGACGTTGCCCGCATCATGCACGCCAAGTGGTCGCTCGGGCTTGCGGGCGGCATCGTCATCGCGAATCCGATTCCCGAGCAATTCGAGCTCCATCGCGAGCGCATCGAGCGCGCGATCGAGCAGGCGGTGCAGGATGCGCGGACACAGGGAATCGCAGGCAAGGCGGTGACGCCGTTCCTGCTCGCGCGCGTGAACGAATCGACCGGCGGCGACAGCCTCGAGGCGAACGTGGCGCTGGTGCGCAACAACGCGACGGTGGCCGCAAGGATTGCCGCCGCCTACGCGACGCTCAGCTGAACGTCGCTTCCATCTCGCGCCGGAACCTCACGGCGTCGTCGCTCGCATCGAATGCGACATCGTCCCAGCGCACGGGCTCGTTCGCCGCGATCGCGCGCGTGAGCGTCACGCCGTGCGCAAGGCCGAGCGGCAGTCCGCCGATCACCTTCGACGCGGCGGCGGGCATCAGCTTGCCGTACACCGTATAGCCGCCTTCGCCGTCGAGCTTCTCGCCGGCCGCGAGGTTGCGCTTCGCCGTGGCGACGACGTCGGCGCGCCACGATTGCGCCTGGCCTGTCGGCTCGTTGCGCAGTCCGGCGGACGCGACGCTGATGCCGAGCTCGAGGCCGATCGCGTGATACGGCTTGTACATCGCCGAGTATCGTCCCGACGGATCGGTCGAGAATCCATATTCGCGGAAGCAGCGTCTCACGTATTCTTCGCCGCGTGCGTCGCCGGCGCGAAACGTGACGTACACGCCCCAGCGCAGGTCGCGGAACACGGGACGGCCGTCGCGCTCCACGCTCGAGATCACCTCGACCTGGCCCACGTGATCGAGCGAGCCGCCTTCGTCGCGCGGACGCAGGATGCGCGGCAGGTCGTCGACGCCGCACGGCGGGAAGCGCAGACCTTCGGCGGACGCGGAAAGGCCCGTTGCATTCGCCACCGCCGCCATCTCGATCGCGCTCTTGGTCCCGTCGAGGAACGAGTTGAACATCTGCGCGTTGAAGTCGCCGCCGGCGACGGTCGCTTCGTCGAAGCCGTAATACGGCCACACGGTGGCGGGCGTGGACGCGTGGTATTCGGGCAGGTATTTCGTGCCCTTGCCGGCCGCGACCACCTCGAATCCCGCCGCGCGGCACCAGTCGACCATCTCGCAGATGAGCGCGGGCTGGTCGCCGTACGCAAGCGAATACACGATGCCGGCCTGGCGGGCGCGCGAAGCGAGCAGCGGACCGGCGAGCGCATCGGCCTCGACGTTGACCATCACGATGTGCTTGCCGTGCGTGCAGCACGCGAGCGCATGGCGGATGCCGGCCGCCGGGTGGCCGGTCGCATCGATCACGATCTCCACCTCGGACGAGGCGATGATGCGCAGCGCGTCGTCCGTGACGAACGTCGTGCCGTGGCGCACGGCATCGGGCAGCGAGAGCGCAACGTAGCGCTCCGCCTCCCATCCGACGCGCGCGAGCGACGTGCGTGCGCGGTCGGGATTGAGGTCCACCACCGCGACGACGTGAATGCCGGGCGTGTGCTTGGCCTGCGCGAGATACATCGAGCCGAACTTGCCGGCGCCGACCAGCGCCACCCGCAAGGGCCGCTGCTGCGCGGCGCGCTCCATCAGCATGCGATGAAGGTTCATCGTGCGAGCAATCCAAGGTCGGCGAACGCCTGGCGCGCGCCGTCGACGCCGACCGCGCGCCGCGTGTGCATGCCGAGCTTCGCTGCGGCCTGCACGTTGATCGCATTGTCGTCGATGAAGAGCACGCGCGCCGGCGCGACGTCGAGCTCGGCCAGCACGTGCTCGAAGTACTCGGCGTCCGGCTTGAGCTTGCCCACGAGGTAGGAGGGGAAGTTGTGATGGAACGCGGCGTCGAGCTTCCACGTGTTGCTGAACCGGTCCCAGTGGATCTCGTTGGTGTTGGAGACGCTCGCCAGGCGATAGTGCGAACGCATCGATTGCACGAGCTCGAGCGCGCCCGGAAAGACGCTGCGCGGCCACCACGTGAAGGCGGCGAGGAACTCGTCCGCGCCGACGCTGCACCCGAACTCGTCCACGATGGCGAGCGCGAAATCGTCGCGTCCGATGGCGCCCGTCTCGAACCTGCGCACCGCGCTCGACTCGAGCCAGCGCCGCCACAGCTCCTCGTGCGTCGCAATGCCGGGCGACCATTCGATCATCTGGTCGACGCCGGCGAGCTCGACGAGCACGCCGCCGAGGTCGAACAGGATGACGTCGATGCTGTTCATGGCGAGGGGATCGCGAGCGCCAGCCCGATCGGCACGAAGATCACCGACATCACGTTGCCGATCAGCACGATGGAGGCCACCTTCGCGGGCTCCTGGCGCATCTGCTCGGCGACCATGAAGTTGAGCACCGCCGGCGGCAGCGATCCGAAGAGGATGAGGAGACCGCGCTGCATCTCCGACAGGCCCAGCATCGGCGCGAGCACCAAGGCCATCGCGATGCCCGTCACGGGGCACACGATGCCCCCGATCACGCCGATGTGCCAGTCGTCCCATCGCACCTCGAACAGGCGCACGCCGAGCGAGATGAGCATCACCGGGATGAGCGCGTCGCCGACCATCTTGATGCCGAAGTAGGCCCACTCGGGCGTCGGTGGCCGGGTGATGGCGAACACGAAGCCGAGCACCGTCGCCCACACCATCGGGTTGCGCAGGAACTGCCAGAACCGCGCATGGTGGTCGATGACGCGCACGCCGAGCGTGAACTGGAGGAGGTTGGAGATCGTGAACAGCGCGACCATGGCCGAGAATCCTGCCTGCCCGAACGCGAGCACGGCGAGCGGAAGGCCCATGTTGCCGCAGTTGTTGAACATCGCGGTCGGGACGAGCGTGCGGTAGTCGTACTTGAACATGCGCGCGACCGGCCACGCAAGAAGACCGGAGCCGAGCACGACGCCGACGCTGGCGGCGATCAGCGACACGTTGGCCGCGAGGTCGAACTCCTTGCTCGCGAGCGCGGAGAACACGAGCGCGGGACCGAGGATGACCATCGACAGGCGATTGACCTCCGACATGTCGGGGCGCACGCGCCGCGCGTACAGGTAGCCCACCAGGATCACGACGAAGACCGGCAGGATGATGCCGAGTATTCGCGCGATCACTACAGGATGTATTTGGCGAGGTTGTCGTCGTCCGCGATGCCGGCGAGGGTGGCGTCGACGAACGCAGCGTCGATCGCGATCTGCTCGCCCGTCCGCCGCGCTGCATGGAAGGACACGTCGTCGAGCAGGCGCTCCATCACCGTGTAGAGGCGGCGGGCGCCGATGTTCTCCTGCTTCTCGTTCACGGCGAACGCGATCTCGGCAAGCCGGCGGATGCCGTCGGCCTTGAAGTCGAGATGCACCTGCTCGGTGGCGAGGAGCGCCGAGTATTGCCGCGTCAGGCAGGCGTCCGTCGCGGTCAGGATCTTCTCGAAGTCGGAAACGGACAGCGAGCTCAACTCCACGCGAATCGGGAAGCGCCCCTGCAATTCCGGAATCAGGTCGGACGGCTTCGACAGGTGGAACGCGCCCGACGCGATGAAGAGGATGTGATCGGTCTTCACCATCCCGTACTTGGTCGCGACGGTCGTTCCCTCGACGATGGGCAGGAGGTCGCGCTGCACGCCTTGCCGCGACACGTCCGCCCCGTGCGCATCGGAGCGCGAGGCGATCTTGTCCATCTCGTCCAGGAACACGATGCCGTTCTGCTCCGCGGCCGCGAGCGCCTTGGCCTTGACGTCGTCGTCGTTGAGGAGGCGCGCCGCTTCCTCGTCGGTGAGCTGCTTCAAGGCTTCCGTGACGCTCATCTTGCGCAGCTTCCTGCGACCGCCGCCCATCTGCTGGAACATGCCCTGGATCTGGCTCGTGAGCTCCTCCATGCCGGGCGGCGCCATGATCTCCATCTGCGCCGGCATCACGGACACTTCGATCTCGACCTCGCGGTCGTCGAGCGCGCCCTCGCGCAGCATCTTGCGGAATTTCTGGCGGGTGACCGAATCCGTGTGCTTGAGGTCGTCGAAGTTGACCTCGCGCGCCGGCGGCAGCAGCACGTCGAGGAGGCGATCTTCCGCGTTGTCGGCCGCGCGATCGCGCACCTTGCGCGTCTCCGCTTCCCGCGTGTCCTTGATGGCGACCTCGACCAGGTCGCGGATGATCGTGTCGACGTCACGGCCGACGTAGCCCACTTCGGTGAACTTGGTCGCCTCGACCTTCACGAACGGCGCGTCCGCGAGGCGCGCGAGCCGGCGCGCGATCTCCGTCTTGCCGACGCCGGTCGGCCCGATCATCAGGATGTTCTTCGGCGTGATCTCGTGGCGCAGCGGCTCGGGCACCTGCTGGCGGCGCCAGCGATTGCGCAGCGCGATCGCGACCGCGCGCTTGGCCGCCTCCTGCCCGACGATGTTCTTGTCGAGCTCCGAGACGATCTCTTCGGGCGTCATGCGTGAGGACATAATGAAAAGAAAACGGCCGCCCCTTCGAAGGGCGGCCGTCCAATTGTACCCTGCGGCTCGCGTCAGTCCGGAATGGTCACGGTGTTGCCGGAGAAGCCGATCGCGTTGGCAGCGGAGGGCGTGGCGGAGATGGGCGGCACGTTCGCCGCCGTGATCGGCGGCGCCTGGCCGGCCGTGCCGCCGCGCGGTGTGGTGTGCACCACCTGCGAAGGCGGCAGCGGGACGCTGCTCGTCAGGTTCGCGTACACCGCATCCATTGCCTTGACGAAGTAATAGTGCAACGGCACGAACATCGTGTCGTAGCCTGCGAACGCCGCATTGTCGATGAACGCCTCGAAATGTTGCGCATTCGTCACTTCGATATAGGAAAGCTTGGAGCTCGCGCCCTCCACGGTCTTGTTCATGCCGTAATACGGCCGCGAGGTGAACGACACCGGGATCAGGGCGTCGTTGCGGCCGTGCACGATGACCGCCGGCTTGCCCCGCAGGTTCGCGCTGCGATACAGCTCGCGCACGCCCTGCTGCACGCGCTGCGCGAACGCATCGGTGCCGGTCCACAATTGCCGCTGGCAGTCGGCGGAGTCGACGTTGAAGTCGGCGACGCCCGTCGATCCCGAGATCGACGCCGGGCTGTTGGCGGGACCGCCGACGGCGTTGTTGTTGATGATGTTGATGCCGCTGTTCGGGGGAATGCCGTTGCCGGTGCCGAACACCTGTGCCAGCGACGCCGCGGCGATGGGAACCGGCTTGAACGTGGTCGCGTCGGTCGCGCCGTACGAGAGCCCGCACAGGTTGTCCTTGACGCTGAAGCGGCCGTACGTGTTGGTGTAGGTGAATGCGATCGACGGGGTTGCGAAGGCATACATCGACGCGTGCAGCAGGTTCGACTCGGGCTGGTAGCCGAAGGCGAGCAGCTTGTTCATCGCGTCGGTGGCGAGCTCGGCGACCGTGTTGCCCGAGATGTAGCCCTTGGTCCTGAGCGAGTTGCATCGGTTGGTGGCGATCGCCGTGTTGACGAACGCCGCGGCGGGAGACCCCTGCGCCGCTGCCGACAATGATGCGCATGGCTGCAGCAGGTTTGCGTACGTGAAGTAGTCGACGAGCGGGCGGCCGGTGCCGGTCAACGGCGTGCCGTGGCTCACGACAACGAGATTGCCGCCCGGCTGCAACTGCACGACGGGCTCGGCGACTGCCAATCCGTCGATGAGCCCTTCCGTGTCCAGCTCGGCGGCGGCAATGGTCGCCCCGCCACCGTTCGACACGGACGAGCCGATCACGATCGTGTTCGACGCCTTGAAGTCGACCTTGGCCGTGCCGTCGGAGTTGCGCGCGGCGCGCTCCTCGTTCAGGACGTAGAACGCGAAGCGGACCGCATCGAGCACGTTGCGGCCCCAGTCCTTCTCGGGATTCTGCTGCGAGTGAGCGTGCTTGAGCGCCTGGCGGTTGGGCGTCGCGGCGTTGAACGTCGCGATCTCGGACGCGGTGAGCTCGGACGTGAAGTTCGAGTTCTTGCCCGCAGTGACGGCATCGCTGCGCACGCCGTTCTGGAGATTGACGGTGTTCGTCGCGAGATCCTGGACGCCGCTGCCGCTTCCCTTGTCCGTGTAGGCGACGACGCAGCCGTGCTTGAGTCCCCATTCCCCTGCGGTGCCGATGGCGCCGTAGACGCCGCGCGAGCCCGACGAGGGCGCGGTCACCATGCACGGCGCGGCCGCGTTGAACGTCGAGGGAATCTGCACCATCATCGTAACGTTCTGCCGTCCCGAGCCGTCGTCGGCATACGCGAGGTACTCGGTGCCGGCGATCTTGCCTTCGCCGAGCGTCGGATTGCCGTTGACGTCGATGTTCGGTCCGTAGAGAACGCCGTAGCCGCCCTTGGTGGTGACGTCCACCAGCGCGGAGTAGTTGATGTAGATGGCGAGGCGGCGAAGCTCCGCGGCCGTCGGGGCGGTCGGGACCGCGATCGGCGGCGCTGCGCCTTGCAGGCCGGTCTTGCCGAGGCCGCCGGTCAGGAGGTCGTCGCTTGCGCCGTCGTACGTCGTCTTGGTGACGGCGCCAACGAACGACGGCTTGATGTTCTGCTCGGGCGTATAGGTGTCGTCGCCCCAACAGCCGGCGAGCAACAGCGAAGCGGCAACAGCGGGCGCGATAGCGGCGCCGCGGCGAGTAAGACGCATGTAATCCTCCAGGTCGAAGACGTGTTGCTCTTGAAGCGGCGCGATTGTAGCGCCAAATTCGGACGTGTTCTTAAGGATTGCGACCTGCTGCTCGATTTCGCGCACTGAACTGGTGCGGGAAGGCCGGTGCGATAATGACGCGATGAGACGCATTGCAAGCACTGCCGCGTGCATGATCGCCTTGGCGTCGCTCTTCGCGTGCTCATCGGGCCGCAACGATCCGGACGCGCTGCGTGCACGCGTCGGCAGTCTCGTCGCGCACTTGCGCAGTTCGAGCTCGGCCGCGACCGGCACCGTGCGTGTCTTCGACTCGCGCGACGGCGTCCAGGTTCAGCTCGCCGTCAATAACCTCTACCCCGGTCAGTACCGGATCGCGTTCCACGAGACTCCGAACTGTCGCTCGCCCAATCTCTTCTCCGCCGGACCGCCGTGGGCGCCCCCTGGCGCGACGAAGCCCGCAAGCGACCTCTTGCCGGGCTTCCTCGCCAACAACGAGGGGAGCCAGACGGGCTACGTGGTGTACGTGCCGGGCTTGTACACGGATCGCGAACCGTCGCTTCGCGGCCGGTCCGTCGTCATTCACTGGGGAACGAGCGTTGGCGAGGCGATGCCGGGACAGCCCAACAACCGGATCGCGTGCGGCGTGTTCGAGTGGGCCGAGGCCTCTTTCTAGGGAAAGTGAAATGGGACTCTTGAGCGATCGCAGGATTCTCGTCACCGGCGTGCTGTCCAGCCGGTCGATCGCGTACGGCGTCGCGCGTGCTTGCGCGCGGGAAGGCGCGAGCCTTGCGTTCACGTACGTCAACGACGACCTCAAGGATCGCGTGACCAAGCTCGCCGGCGACTTCCCGGGGTCGCCGGTGCTGCGTTGCGACGTCGCGCGCGACGACGACATCGATGCGCTGTTCGCGTCGCTCGGCTCCGAATGGGGCGGCCTCGACGGGATGCTGCATTCGATCGCGTTCGCGCCGCGCGAATCGCTGTCCGGCGACTTCCTGAACGGCATGACCCGTGCGGCGTTCGCCACCGCGCACGACATCTCGAGCTACAGCCTCGCGGCTCTCGCCAGGGGCGCGCGCCCGCTCATGCAGGGGCGCGGGGCGTCGATCGTGACGCTCACCTATCTCGGCGCCGTGCGCGCAATCGCGAACTACAACGTGATGGGCCTCGCCAAGGCGAGCCTCGAGGCGAACGTCCGCTACCTCGCGGCCACGCTCGGGCCCGAGCAGATTCGCGTCAACGGCATTTCGGCGGGTCCCATCAAGACGCTCGCCGCCGCGGGCATCGCGGGATTCTCGAAGATCCTCGGCTTCGTCGAGAAGACGGCGCCGTTGCGGCGGAACGTGACCATCGACGAAGTCGGCAACGTCGCCGCGTTCCTGCTGTCGCCGCTGTCGAGCGCCGTCACCGGCGAGATCACCTACGTCGACTGCGGCTTCTCGACGGTCGCAGCCGGCCTCGGTGACGAGTAGCTTCGACGCGGTCGTCGTCGGGGGCGGTCACAACGGCCTCACGTGCGCCGCGTACGTCGCCGCGGCCGGCATGTCGGTCTGCGTCGTGGAGCGCCGTGGCGTCGTGGGCGGGGCGGCGGTGACGGAAGAGTTCCACCCCGGATTCCGCAACTCGACCGCGAGCTACACGGTCAGCCTGCTCGATCCTCGCGTCATTCGCGAACTCAAGCTCGCGCAGCATGGGCTCGTCGTACGCAGGCGTCCCTTCGCCAACTTCCTGCCGCTGCCCGACGGCGGATATCTCAAGGTCGGCGGCGGCCTCGCGGCGACGCAGGGCGAGATCGCAAAATATTCGCGCCGCGACGCCGAGCGCCTGCCGGCGTATTACGCGATGCTCGATCGCGTCGCGGACCTCATGCGCGAGCTGCTGCACGTGACGCCTCCGAATCTCGGAAGCGCGCGCATTCGCGACGTCGCGACCGTCGCCGAGACGCTCAAGGCCGCGAAGGCATACCGCACGATGCCGTTGCCGGCCAGGCGCGACGTCCTCGATCTCTTCACCAAGAGTGCGGGCGACATCCTCGATCGATGGTTCCAGAGCGCGCCGATCAAGGCGGCGTTCGGTTTCGATGCGGTGGTCGGCAACTTCGCGAGCCCGTACACGCCAGGTTCCGCCTACGTGCTGCTGCACCACGTGTTCGGCGAGGTCAACGGCGAGCGCGGACAGTGGGGGCACGCGGTCGGCGGCATGGGCGCGATCACGCAGGCGATGGCGGCCGAGTGCAGGTCGAGGGGCGTCGACATCCGCGTCGACGCGCCGGTCGCGCGTGTCCTCGTGAAGGCGGGCCGCGCGGCAGGTGTCGCGCTCGCGAGCGGCGAGGTGATCGACGCGCGGCGCGTCATCGCCAACGTGAATCCGAAGCTGCTGTTCGAGCGCCTCGTCTCGCCGCAGGACGTGCCGGACGATTTTCGCGCACGCATCGACGGGTATCGCTGCGCGTCGGGAACGTTTCGGATGAACGTGGCGCTCGCCTCGCTGCCCGTGTTTTCGGCGCTTCCTGCGCCGGGGCCGCATCACTCGAGCGGCATCATCATGGCGCCGTCACTCGCCTACATGGAGCGCGCGTACTTCGATGCGCGCGCCAGCGGTTGGTCGCGCGAGCCGATCGTCGAGATGCTGATCCCGTCGACCGTCGACGAGACGCTGGCGCCGCCGGGGCAGCATGTCGCGAGCCTCTTCTGCCAGCACGTGCATCCCGACCTCGGTGCGGTGCTGCCGGGCCGCACGTGGGACGACGCGCGCGAGGAGGTCGCGGATCTCATGATCGCGACGGTCGATCGGTTCGCACCCGGATTCGCGCGCAGCGTGCTCGGGCGCAGGTCGCTGTCGCCGCTCGACCTCGAGCGCGAGTTCGGGCTCGTCGGCGGCGACATCTTTCACGGCGCGTTGTCGCTCGATCAATTGTTCTCGGCGCGGCCGGTGCTCGGCAACGCGAGCTACCGCATGCCCATCAAGGGCCTCTATCTGTGCGGCTCGGGCGCGCATCCGGGAGGAGGCGTGACCGGCATCCCCGGGCGCAATGCAGCGCGCGAGATCATCAAGGACGCGCGCAAGCGCAAGCACTGAACTGCCGCGAGTCAAAAAGCGGTTTGGCAAAGGGACGCCGGTGACATGCCGGCGCAACTGAGCGAGCGCACGCAGTGCGCGGCGATCGGCGCCCTTCGTGCAGTTACCGCGCGCGCGGCGCCGGGCCGCCCCAAGCCGCGCGCGCTGACCAACCGGAAGCAAACCGCGTCGCCGATCGCGAAGCGATTGCGACTCACGCGGTTTGCTTACGTAATTAAACCCGAAGCCGGCCTATAAGCCGGGTTCTGTTACGGCGCAAGAGTGCGCTATGGCCGTCATTCCTCTAGGCGCAACGTTACCGTTGCGCTCGTGCCACCTACCCGCGGACTCGGCGAGCAGCGTCATCGTCCGCTTACTTGGTGTTGCTCCGGATGGAGGTTGCCGCGTTTCACCCGCCTTTCCGTAAAGAAAGGCGACTCGTCTCTGTGGCCCTGTTCCTCGCCTTCACCGCCGTGTTTGACGCGGCGGCTTATAGCGGCCGGGCGTTACCCGGCATCCTGCTTTGCGGAGCCCGGACTTTCCTCCATCCACGAATGGACAGCGACGGTCCGGCCGGCTTCGGACCTCTATTTTACGCCGTCGGGATTCGCCAGGCCACGGTTTCCCCCGCGCAAAGCGGGACCAGCGTGTCGTCGCCGTACGGGTACGCATGCGGGACGGGTGTCGCGTCGCGCACGAGCGTGATCGTTTCCTCGTTGCGCGCAAGGCCGTAGAAGTCGGCGCCGAAGCCGCTTGCGAAATCCGGGAGCTTGTCGAGCGCGCCGACGCGGTCGAACACGTCGGCGTAGAGCGCAAGGGCGACTGGCGCCGAGTAGCATCCGGCGCCGCAGCACGCCGCTTCCTTGGTGTGACGCGCATGCGGCGCGGAATCCGTGCCGAGGAAGAAACGCGGGTTGCCCGACGTCGCGGCCTCGACGAGTGCGAGGCGGTGCGACTCGCGCTTGAGGATCGGCAGGCAGTAGAAGTGCGGGCGCAATCCACCCACGAACAGCGCGCTGCGCGACCAGCGCAGGTGCTGCGGCGTGATGGTGGCGGCGATCGGCGTGGCCGCGTCGCGCACGAAGTGCGCCGCCTCGCGCGTCGTGACGTGCTCGAGCACGACGCGCAGCGCGGGAAAATCCTTCGTGATACGCGTCAGAAGCGTGTCCACGAACACGCGCTCGCGATCGAACATGTCGACGTCGGGATCGGTGACCTCGCCATGCAGGCACAGCACGAGCCCGTGCTTTTCCATCGCGGCCAGCACCGGGTAGACGCGGTCGATCGACGTGACGGCCGAGTCCGAGTTCGTCGTCGCGCCCGCCGGGTAGTACTTCACGGCGTGGACGAAGCCCGATGCCTTGGCCGCCGCCACCTCGGCCGCAGGCGTGTTGTCCGTGAGGTAGAGCGTCATGAGCGGCGTGAACCGTGCATGCGGCGGGAGCGCCGCGAGAATGCGCTGCCGGTAGGCGGCGGCCGCATCGACCGTGGTGACGGGCGGCCGCAGATTTGGCATGACGATTGCACGTGCAAAGGACTGCGCGGTATGGGCAGCGACCGCGGCGAGTGCGGGACCGTCCCGCAGATGGACGTGGAAGTCGTCGGGACGGCGAAGCGTGAGCGTGTCGATTTCGATTGCCGCGGCGTGAATGGTGCGGTCGATTATAGGATGCACGCGGACACGGCCTCGAGGCGGTGTCTCACGTGGCATACCGGACCTTCGGTAGCGCCGGGACGGTGTTTACCGCTATAATGCGCAATTTACTGCGGCCCGGCCGGTCGCCATCGAAATCGACAAACGAATCGAGGACAGGCCGGATTTTTCGCATACCAAGTGTACGAAACAGGCATGGCAACCAAAACTGCAACCGCCGTCAAGAAGGTCCGCGAGCTGACCGAGGAAGAAATCCTCAAGGCGCCGGAGAAGGATTACATGAACGAGGCGCAGCTCGCCTTTTTCAGGAAGAAGCTTCTCGAGCTCCGCGACCAGCTTTTGCAGAACGCCGACGACACGGGCGAGCACCTGCGCGAGAACGAGGTCACCACGGATCCTTCCGATCGCGCCACGCTCGAAGAGGAATACACGCTCGAGCTGCGCACGCGCGACCGCGAGCGCAAGCTCCTCAAGAAGGTCGAGAAGTCGCTGCGGTTGATCGACGACGGCTCCTACGGCTGGTGCGAGGAGACGGGCGAGCCCATCGGCGTGCCGCGGCTCATCGCGCGCCCGACGGCCACGTTGTCGCTCGAGGCGCAGGAGCGCCGCGAGCGGGTGCAGAAGCTGTACGGGGATTAAGCCGCATCCCGCGCAAGCGGGTGCGCGCCTGCGCTTGCGCAGCGGGGTGAGTCGAGCGGTTACGCGTACAATCGAAGGCTCCGCACAGCCTTCATTCGAGGAGCCCCCTCATGTTCACGCTTCCCCCGCTTCCCTGGGCCGAGAACGCGCTCGAGCCGGTCATTTCCGCCAACACGATCAGCTTCCACTACGGCAAGCACCACAAGACGTACGTCGACAACCTGAACAACCTCGTCAAGGGCACGGACTACGAAAGCGCGCCGCTCGAGAAGATCATCAACGAGACGGCGGGCAAGCCCGACAAGATGGCGATCTTCAACAACGCCGCGCAGGTGTGGAACCACACGTTCTACTGGAACGGCTTGAGAGGCAAACGGTGGCGGGAAGCCCTCCGGCAAGGTCGCGCAGATGATCGACGCGGCGTTCGGCGGCTACGACAACTTCAAGAAGGAGTTGTCGGCCACATCGGTATCGCAGTTCGGCTCGGGCTGGGGCTGGCTCGTGCTCGACGGCGGGGCGCTCAAGATCGTCAAGACGCCGAATGCCGAGGTGCCGTTCACGAAGGGCCAGAAGCCCCTCCTGACGCTCGACGTCTGGGAGCACGCGTACTACCTCGACTACCAGAACCGCCGCGCGGCGTACCTCGACGCTGTGATCGACAAGCTCGTCAACTGGGACTTCGTCGCGCAGAACCTGGGCTGACGCGCCGCGCAACTGGTTGCCCGGTGCCTTGTAGGGGTACCACCGGGGCCCCATAATCGGTGGGTTCCGGCACCACTGCCGCTTCCTATGGCGTTGTTCAACAAACCGCCCGCCAAAAAGTCCGCCGCGCCACCGCCGAGCCCGAAGCCGAAGCCCGACGGCGGGGCGCGCCGTGCGCCCGTCTCCGCGCGCGATGTCGCCGCGCAGGCGCAGGGGCGCCGCGGCGGAGGCGACATGCCGCGCGCCGAGCCGGTCGGCGATTTCTCGATGACGGGTGCGAGCCTCATGGAAACGCCGGGCCGCACGTCGATCGAGGTCGCGCAATCCAACGCGGGCATGTGCGCGGTGCTCGAGAACGCAGCGCTCCTGTACGCGAGCGGGCAGTCGAAGCCGGCCCGCGATCTCCTCGAGCAGGGCGTGCAATCGGATCCGGATGCGAAGAGCTCGCAGCTCGCCTGGCTTGCGCTGTTCGACCTCCAGCAGCGCACCGACGATCGCGCGGCATTCGACAAGCTGGCCCTGCTCTACGTCGTGCAGTTCGAGCGCTCGCCGCCCGTTTGGGAAGAAAGCGGCAAGGAACCCGCCCATGCGGTCAAGGCGCCCGCGGGCGGCTATGCCGTGCTCACGGGCAAGCTCACCGCCGCGTCGGCGCCGCAGGTCGACACGGTGCGCAAGCAGGTGGTCAAGTCGGGCCAGCAGACGCGCCTCGACCTCGCGCAGGTGCAGGGATTCGACGACGCGGGAGCGCGGCTTCTCGCGGACCTGCTCGCCGAGGCGCGCAAGCGTCGCACGCCGCTCAAGCTCGAGCGTTACGACAAGATCCGCAACACGCTCGAGATCCTCGTGCGCCGCGGACGCGAAGCCGGCGAGGGCGGGTGGCTCCTGTCGCTCGAGCTGCTGCAGTTCGAGAACAGTCAGGAGGCCTTCGACGACCGCGCGATCGAATACGCGGTGGCGTTCGAACAGTCGCCGCCCTCCTGGGAACCGCCACCTGCGCCGCCCGCGTCGACTACGCCCGCGGCCGCGCCCGCCGATGCCGAGGAAGCGCCGGGGAACGTCGTCGCATGGACTGGCGTGATGACGGGACCGTCGTCCAGCGCAATGACCAGGATCGTCGAGAGCGCATTCTCGCAGCCGTACGTCGTGCTCGACCTGTCGGCGGTCCAGCGGATCGATTTCGTGTGCGCGGGCGCGCTGCTCAACGCGATCGGCCGCGTGGAGCAGCAGCGCAAGGCGGTGCAGATCATGGGCGCGTCGCCGATCATCCGCGCGCTCCTTCTCCTCATCGGCATCTCGCCGCGGCACTTCCTCAAGAAACCCCAGTAAGTCTCCCTGCGCGGCGGCTGCCGCGCATTTCCGAAGAGCCCATGGAAACGTTTCACGGCACCACCATCCTTTCGGTTCGCCGCGACGGCGCGGTCGCGCTCGGCGGCGACGGACAGGTCACGCTCGGCAACGTCGTCGTCAAGGCGACGGCGCGCAAGATCCGCCGGCTGTACCACGACAAGGTGCTCGCGGGCTTCGCCGGGGCCACCGCCGACGCGTTCACGCTCTTCGAGCGATTCGAGGCGAAGCTCGAGAAGCACCAGGGCCACCTCGTGCGCTCGGCGGTCGAGCTCGCCAAGGACTGGCGCTCCGACCGCGTGCTGCGGCGGCTGGAGGCGATGCTCGCGATCGTCGACGCGCAGTCCTCGCTGATCATCACGGGTACGGGCGACGTGCTCGAGCCCGAGCTTGGGATCGTCGCCATCGGCAGCGGCGGCTCGTATGCGCAGTCCGCAGCTCGCGCGTTGTTGCTGCACTCCTCGCTGTCCGCGGAAGCGATCGTGAAGGCGTCGCTCACCATTGCCGGCGATCTTTGCATCTACACGAACCAGAACCACGTCATCGAGACGCTCGAGTGATTGCAGTTGCCTGACCTGGCCGAGACCGATTACGACGTCGTCGTCGCGGGCGCCGGCCTGCCGGGCCTTTCGCTCGCCGCAGCGCTTGCCCACGCCGGCGTGCGCGTGGCGCTGGCCGATGGCGCGCCGATCGCGGCGCCCGCCTTCGACACCTCCCAGTACGACCTTCGCGTGTACGCCGTCAGCCCGGGCAGCGCGCAATTCCTCCATGGCATCGGCGCGTGGCAGCGACTGCCGGTCGAGCGCCTGACGGCGGTCGAGGGCATGGACATCGAAGGGGACGCCAGGGCGCGTCTCGCATTTTCCGCGTACGACCTCCACGAGCGCGCGCTCGCGTGGATCGTGGAGGAGCGCGAGCTGCGGGCTGCGCTCCTGCAGACGGCATTGGAGGCGGGCGTCGACATGCAGGGTGGGGCGCCGTTCGTCGGATTGACGTTCGACACGGGAAGCGCCCACCTCACCGTCGCCTGCGACGGGGGCGGGCAGCGGGCGCTGCGCGCGCGGCTGATCGTGGCTGCCGACGGGCTTCGCTCGTGGGTCCGGCAGGCGGCCGGCATCGTTGCCGCGCCGCGTTCGTACGGCCAGACCGGCGTCGTGGCGAATTTCGGGTGCGAGCGGGCGCATCGCGGCGTCGCGCGCCAGTGGTTCCGCGCCGACGGCAGCATCCTCGCGTGGCTTCCTTTGCCCGGCAACTGCATCTCGATGGTGTGGTCCGCACCGGACGCGATGGCCGGCGAGCTGCTCGCCATCGGTCGGCGACCTGCTTGCGGCCCGGGTGGCCGACGCGGGCGGTCGCGTCCTCGGCGCACATGACACCGGTTTCGCCTTCCGCGGGCTTTCCCCTGTCCATGCTGCGCCTCCCAACGACCGTCGCGCACCGCCTCGCGTTGGTGGGCGACGCCGCCCACGGCGTCCACCCGCTGGCGGGCCAGGGTGTGAACCTCGGTTTCGGGGACGCGCGCGTGCTCGCGCACCTCGTGACCGAGCGCGGGCCGATTCCCGACGCGGGGGCACCCATCTTGCTTTCGCGTTATGCGCAACGGCGGGTCGAACCCGTGCTCGCCATGCACGTCGTGACGGACGGGCTTGCCCGCCTCTTCGGGCCGCCGTCGCCGTGGCTGTCGGCCGTTCGCAATGCCGGCATGGCCGCCGTTGATCGGTTGCCGTTCCTCAAGCGCGCGTTGGCGCAACCAGCGCTGCGATAGACTTGTCCAACACCTCTTTGCCTATTTCCGGAGACGTACCATGTTGCGTTTGAACAGCCGTGTCGCCATCGCGGCGCTCGCCGCGCTCGCGGCCGGCGCCTGCTTCGCCCAGGCCGAGAAGCCTGCGCCGCTGACCGGCGAGGCCGCCGCCATCAAGAAGAACCTCGAGCAGAAGTTTCCGGGCGCGGAGGTGCGCGGCGTCAGCAAGACGCAGTACTTCGGCCTCTACGAGGTGCAGCTCGACGACCGCATCCTGTACACGGACGCAAAGTCGAAGTACATCATGATCGGCGCGATGTACGACACGGACGCCAAGGTGAACCTCACCGAGGAGCGCCAGCGCAAGCTCAATCGCGTGAACGTCGCGACCCTGCCCCTGGACATGGCCATCAAGAAGGTCAAGGGCAACGGATCGCGCACGATGTACGTCTTCTCCGACGCCGATTGCCCGTTCTGCGCGCGGCTCGAGCAGGAGCTGAAGAACGTCGACAACGTGACGATCTACACCTTCCTGTACCCGATCGACTCGCTGCATCCGGACTCGGCGCGCAAGTCTCGCGTGATCTGGTGCGCGCCCGATCGCCAGCAGGCGTGGGACGCCTACTACGACAGCGGCAAGCTGCCCGACAACGCGGGTGACTGCGACAATCCGGTCGCCAAGACGGCCGAGCTCGGCGCCCGCTTCAAGGTCAACGCGACGCCCACGCTCGTGTTCGCGGACGGCACGCTGATCGCAGGCGCGCTGCCCGCCGCGAAGCTCGAGACCGAGATGAACAACGCCGAAGCCGAAGCGAAGAAGCTCGCCGCGGCGAAGAAGTCGTAGGCATCGACGTTCGCACCCGAGGACCCCGCATGGCCATCATCGATTTCCTCAAGAAACAGTTCATCGACATCATCGAGTGGACGGACGACTCGCGCGACACGCTGTCGTACCGCTTCCCCGACGAGGACAAGGAGATCAAGAACGGCGCGCAGCTCATCGTGCGCGAGTCGCAGGTCGCGCAATTCGTGTACCTCGGCGAGTTCGGCGACACGTTCGGGCCCGGCAAGCACACGCTGACCACCGACAACATCCCGATCCTCACCAATCTGAAGAGCTGGAAGTACGCGCTGCAAAGCCCGTTCAAGGCGGACGTCTACTACGTCGTCACCCGGCTATTCACCGGCAACAAGTGGGGCACCGCCAATCCGGTGATGATGCGCGACAACGACTTCGGCATCGTCCGCCTGCGCGCCTACGGCACCTACGACTTCCGCGTCGTCGACGTGAAGAAGTTCCTGAAGGAAGTGGCCGGCACCGACAACCACTTCCGCCTCGACGAGTTCAACGACACGATGCGCTCGCGTCTCGTCAGCGTGTTCACGGATGCGCTCGCCACGGCGAAGATCCCTGCGCTCGATGTCGCGTCGCGCTACGGCGAGCTCGGCGAGGCGCTGCTGCCGCTCATCAATCCTGCGATCGGCGCCAAGTACGGCCTCGAGATGACGACGTTCATCGTCGAGAACGTATCGGTGCCGCCGGAAGTCGAGCAGGCGATCGACAAGCGCTCGAGCATGGCCGCGGTCGGCAACCTCAACGACTACGTCAAGTTCCAGATGGCGCAGGGCATGGGCCAGCCCGGCAACGGCGGCGGCATCGGCGGCGCGGGCGCGGAGCTCGCGATGGGCATGGCGATGGCGCAGCAGATGATGAACCAGCCGGGCGGCATCATGTCGCAGCAGACGCCCGGCATCCAGGCGCCGGCGCCGCAAGCGGGCGCGCCCGACCTTCTGACGCCTGCGCAAGTCGCGCAGATGCTGAACGTCACCGAAGCCGATGTCGTCGCGAGCCTCGACGCCGGCGATCTCAAGGGCCGCAAGATCGGCACCCAGTGGCGCGTCACGCGCGCCGCGATCGACACCTTCCTCAAGGGATAACCGATGGGCACGATGGCAATCGGCCGGCGACGCATGCTGGCCGCGATGGCGCTTTCCGCGATCGCGCTTCCGGCGCTCGCGCAGGACCCGCGCCGCAACGAGGCCGTCAGCGCCGCGCGCGACTGGCTCGTCCTCCTCGACAAGCACGACGTGAAGCAGCTCTACACGACGTCGGGCAAGCGCTTTCGCGAGGGCATTTCGGAAGAGAAATGGAGCCAGGTGGCGGAGTCGGGGCGCCAGCAGTTCGGCGCGGTCAAGAGCCGTACGCTGGTCGGCGCAGAGTCGCCTCCCGAAACGCCCAACCGTCCCAAGGGCGAATTCATGACCGTCATGTTCCGTGCCGACTTCGACAAGCGCGGCGTCGGAAACGAGTCGCTCACGCTCGAGCGCGAGGACGACGGCAAGTGGCGGGTGATCGGTTACTTGATGAAGTGAGTGTACCCCCACGCTCACTGGTAATGCGTGTTCGCTGCCCGGGGGCGCATGCGGCTGGGCGGCCCGTCGCCGCAATGTCGAGCGCCGAAACCGCCGCGATCTCGAAGTTCGCGTGTCCCGCGTGCGGCGGCGAAGCCGTCTGGAATCCGGCCAAGCAGAAGCTCGTGTGTCCGTTCTGCGGCACCGAGTCGCCGGCGAAGCTCGTCGACGGCACGGGCAAGGTCGTCGAGCACGATCTCGTCGCCGCATTGCGCGGCATCGCCGACGACGCGCGCGGCTGGAAGGCGGACAAGCGCCAGGTCAAGTGCCAGAGCTGCAACGCGATCTCGGTGTTCGATCCCGACGCGCCAGGCGCAGAACTGCCAGTTCTGCGGCTCGGCGCAGCTCGTGCCGTACGAGGAAACGAAGCCCGCGTTCCGGCCCGAGAGCGTGCTGCCGTTCGTGGTCAGCGAAGCCAGCGGCGCGCGATCGCATCCGGCAGTGGTACGGCAAGCTGTGGCTCGCGCCGAACGCGCTCAAGCGGCGCGCGCTCACCGACACGGTGAAGGGCATCTACCTGCCGTACTGGACGTTCGACGCACAGGCGGACGCGCAGTGGACCGCCGAAGCGGGGCACTACTACTACACGACGGAAACGTACGTCGAGAACGGCCAGACGCGCACGCGGCAGGTGCAGCACGTGCGGTGGGAGCCTGCGTCCGGACGCCTGTCGCACTTCTTCGACGACGACCTCGTGTGCGCGTCCGTCGGCGTGCATCCCAACCTGCTGCGCGGCATCGAGCCGTTCCCGACGCAGACGCTGAAGCCGTACGACGCCGGCTACGTCGCGGGCTGGGTGGTGGAGCGCTACCAGATCGACCTCGTCGGCGCGGCCCAGCGCGCACGCGAGGCGATGGATGCGAAGGTCGCGCAGATGTGCGCGCAGCAGGTGCCGGGCGACACCTATCGCAACCTCGTCGTGCACACGTCCTATGCGCGCCAGACGTTCAAGCACATCCTGGCGCCCGTGTGGCTCATGTCCTATACGTATCGGCGCGCGCGCGTTCCAGTGCGTGCAGAACGGCGTCACCGGCGCCATCGAAGGCGAGTATCCGAAGAGCCCGTGGAAGATCGCGGGAATCGTGCTGGTGCTGTTCATCATCGTGGTCATCGTGATGTCGGTGGGCGGGCGTTGAGGCGCGCGACGGCGCCCTCGATCTCCGCGGGAGCCGTGACGATGGCGTGCGCGTCGGCGAGCTCGTCGCGCGACCCGTAGCCCCACAGCACGCCGATGGCCCGCGCGCCGTTCATGCGAGCCGCGCGAACGTCGTGCGCGCGATCGCCGATCAGTAGCGCGCCTTCCGGGTCGAAGCCCTCGGTTTTCGCCGCGTGCGTGAAGAGCTTGACCTTGTCGTCGAGGGTTCCGGCGAGGTCGGCGCCGTACACGCGCCGCACGTATGGCGACAATCCGAACAGCGTGACGATGCGCGTCGCGAAGACCTCGGGCTTCGACGTGCAGATGTAGACGGGCATCGACTGCGCGATGCGCGCGAGCGCTTCTTCCACGCCGTCGTACACGACATTCTCCCGCCATCCGACGTCGGCGTAGCGCTCGCGGTACAGCGCGATCGCCTGCTCGATCACCAATGGCTCGCGCGTGTCGAGGAGCGCCGCGAACGACTCGCGCAGCGGCGGGCCGACGCAGCGCCGCAGGACCTCGGGCGTCGGTGTCGGGACGCCCATGCCGTCCAGCGCGTGCGCAATCGATCGCGCGATCCCGGGATAGTTGTCGGTCAGCGTGCCGTCGAGGTCGAACAGCACGGTCGAGGCGCCGCTCATTTGCGCGGCGCCCGCGTGAGGCGGATGCGGTAGTCGACCAGCGCGCCCTGCTGTCCCGCGTCCCACCGCACGCAGTAGCGCCGCGCCGCGGGTGCGTTGAAGATGCCGCCGCCATCGCGCACGTCGTCGCGGCTGATCGTCGAGATGAACGCGATGCCTTCCTTGTAGTAGATCTGGAAGCTCACCGGCGCCTGGGCCTCGAAGAGGTAGTCGAGCCTGTCGCCGGGCGCGAGCGTTGCGCACTCCTCGTGGAACTCGTACGGCGCAATCGCAAATGCCGTGGCGGCGCGCGGCTCGTCGGCGACGATCGTGTCGGGCGACGCGCACGCGGCCACGAAGATCGACAGGAACGCGGCGCGCGTTCCCACGGGGCAGTCCATCACGAAACGCGCGCCGCCCCGCGGCCCAGATGGCGCTTGCGCAGCTTCGTCCAGTCCTCGGCCAGCATGGCGTAACGCTCGTGATCGCGCCAGCGGCCGGCGATCTTCACGTAGCGGCGCGAGTAGCCTTCCCGCGCGAAGCCGATGCGCTTCGCCAGCGCAAGCGAGCGCACGTTGGTCGGCTGGATGTTGACCTCGACGCGATGCAGGTCGAGCTTGCGGAACGCGACGTCCAGCGCGAGCGCCATGCCCTCCGTCATGTAACCGTTGCCGGCGTGAGGGAGGAAGCCCATGTACCCCAGGTACGTGCTGCGAAACGCGCCGCGCACGATCTCGGAGAAGTTGAAGACGCCGACGAGCGCGTGGTCCTCGCGGCGCAACACGAGATAGCCGGCGTTGGTGCAGGCGTCGTCGTCGGATCCGAAACGCGACACGAAAGCGTCGTAGCGCGCTTTCGTGTGCGGCGGATGGGTCCACGGGCCGTGCAGCGCGCGGCTCGCGCGCACCGCCGCGAGGAAGGCGGCGGCGTCGTCGATGCGTGGAGGGCGAAGGTAGACACGTGGGCCGGTGATGGTCGCCGGCCGGGGACGCGTTGGCATAATGGCAATCTTACGTGAACGGAACGTTCCCCTGATGGCGACGTGGGTAGAAGGTCGTGTCGTGAGCAAGCGCGAGTGGACGCGCAGCCTCGTGTCGCTCATGGTGGACGCGCCGGAGGTCAAGTTCGTCGCCGGACAATTCGCGCGGCTGGCGCTGCCGGCGCCGGAAGGCCATCTCGAGCCCATGATCGGGCGGCCGTACTCGTTCGTGAACCCGCCGCACGCCTCCCCGCACGAGTTCTATTTCATCGTCGTCGAGCAAGGCCCGCTGAGCCCGCGCCTGGCCGCGTTGAATGCAGGTGACCCGATCTGGCTTGCGCCGCGTGCGAACGGGTTCTTCTCGCGTGACGGAGATACCGCCGGCGGAGGCGCTATGGTGCCTGTCGACGGGCACCGGCATCGGACCCTTCCTGTCGATGCTGCGGACGCAAGACACGTGGACCGCATTCCAGCGCGTCGTCCTCGTGCATGCCGTGCGTCACGCGGAGGAGCTCACCTACCGCGAAACGGTGGCGGACATCGCGAAAGCGCGGCCCGGCGCCTTCACGTACATTCCGATGGTGAGCCGCGACACGCATCCCGACGCACTGGCGGGCCGCATTCCCGCCGCGATCGACGACGGACGTCTCGAAGCGCGCGCCGGCATCGCCATGTCGCCCGAGAACTCGCACGCGATGCTGTGCGGCAACCCGGCCATGGTCGAGGACACGCAGAAGCTCCTCGCAACGCGCGGCATGCGCCGGCACCGCCGGCGCGAGCCCGGCCACGTCACCGTGGAGACGTACTGGTGAGCAGTTCGACCCCCCCGAAGCGTCGCTCCGCGACGCCTCCCCCAAGGGGCGAGCGCCTTGGGGCGGCCCTGCGGCGCTCAGTGGCGAGGTCGACTCGTCTTACGCGTGGTACCGCCTGGTGGTCGGGCTCGTGCTTTCGACCATCGGCGGCGTCGGCATGTGGTCGGTCGTCGTCGCGCTGCCCGCGGTGCAGGCCGAGTTCGGCGTCGCGCGCGCCGATGCGTCGCTCCCGTACACGCTCACCATGATCGGCTTCGGCGTCTCGAGCATCCTCATGGGCCGGATGTCGGATCGCTACGGCATCATCGTTCCGGTGATCGTCGGAACCTTCGCGCTCGCCGCCGGCTACGGCGCGGCGGCATGGTCCGGCAGCATCCTGCAATACACCCTTGCGCACGGCTTTCTCGTCGGCGTCGGGAGCGCGGCCACCTTCGCGCCGCTCCTCGCGCACATGTCGCTGTGGTTCGCCAGGCGGCGGGGCATGGCGCTCGGCATCTTCGCGAGCGGCAACTATCTTGCCGGCACGCTGTGGCCGCCCGTCGTCGCGCACTTCATCGCCACCGATGGCTGGCGCGCCACGTACGTGGGCATCGCGATCTTCGTGGTCGTCACGATGCTGCCGCTCTCGCTCCTGTTGCGCAAGCCGCCGCCGCACGCGGACCAGCCATCGGACGCCGCGCGTCCGGTCGGCTCGCCCGAGGCGCTCGGGCTCACGGCGCGCTCGCTGCAGACGCTGCTCATCATCGCGGGCGTGTCGTGCTGTGTGGCGATGTCGATGCCGCAAGTGCACCTCGTCGCCTATTGCGGCGACCTGGGCTACGGCGCCGCGCGCGGCGCGCAGATGCTGTCGGTCATGCTCGCCTGCGGCATCGTCAGCCGGCTCACCTTCGGCTACATCTGCGACCGCATCGGCGGATTGCGCACGCTGCTCATCGGATCGGCGCTGCAGGGCATGTCGCTGTTCCTGTTCCTGCCCTTCGACGGCCTCGCGTCGCTGTTCGTGATCGCAGCACTGTTCGGCCTGTTCCAGGGCGGCATCGTGCCGTCGTACGCGATCATCATCCGCGAGTTCTTCCCGCCGCGCGAGGCGGGCGTGCGCGTCGGCACGGTGATCACCGCCACGCTGTTCGGGATGGCGCTCGGCGGCTGGATGTCTGGCGCGATCTTCGACGCGACCGGCTCGTACAAGGCGGCGTTCGGCAACGGCATCCTGTGGAACCTCGTCAACGTGTCGATCGCGACGTGGCTCCTGCGCCGCTCGCTGCTGCGGCCGGCGCTGGCATAACAACGACAACGGGAGAAGCGATGGCGAAGAAGCGCTTGCGCGCAGCAGACGAGGGCGACTCGCCGGTGCTCGGCGTCGCACGCCAGGTTCGCGCGTGGTCCGACTCGGTGCTCGGCATCGCGGGGGCGGCGGCGGATGCCTCCTTCCACGCGGCCAAGGCGATGCTCGTCAAGCCGGAGCAGCGTGCCGCCCTCGAGAAGGCGGGCAGCGTGCTGCGCGGCATGCGCGAAGCCGCGGGATTGTCGGTCAAGGAGGTGGGGGACGCGATCGACCTGTCCGACCCCGCGCTTCTCGACCTCGTCGAGAACGGCAAGGTCGCGCTGCCGTTCGAGATCATCCTGCGCCTTGCATCGGTGCTCGGCCGCAACGACCCGATCTCGTTCGTGATGCGCTTCACGCGATCGTACAACCCCGACGTGTGGAAGACGCTCGAAGGCCTCGGCATCGGGCGCTTCGCGGTGCAGGCGGGCCGCGAGCGCGAGTTCGCGAACATCTATCGCGCGAGCGACGCGGCGCGTGCGATGAGCGACGACGAGTTCGCCGCCATGCTGGCGTTCACCCGCGCGGCGTTCGATCTCGCGATGGCGTTTCGCGCGGGGGTGCCTGCAGCGCCGCGTAGTGGCGCGCGATCGCGCCCGCGGTCGAAAGCCAGATAGCATCGCGCGCGCCGGCGACGTGCGCGAACGCGCGCCGCAGGTGCTTCAATCGAAAGGGCTGCCCGGCGATGTAGGCGTGCAGCGCGACGCCCATGACCAGCGGCTGCTCGTCGCTCTGGGCGCGCATCTCGTCGAACTGGTCGACGATCGTGTCGGCGAAGTCCGAGGCGCTCATCCGGCGCGCGACGATGGCGTTCGAGTCGTTCAATTCCTGCGGGTACGGCACCGCCAGGATCCGGCCGGTTCGTGTCGCGAGCCAGACGGGCTGGTCGTCGCTGCACCAGTCGAGCACGTAGCGATAGCCGGCCTCGTGCAGCAGGTCGGGCGTGCGCGGCGTCTCCGAGATCCACGGCCCGAGCCAGCCCTCCGGCGCGACGCCCTCGTGCCGCCGCAGCGTCGCCGTCACGTCGCCGATCAGCGATCGCTCGGCGTCTTCGTCGAGGCCGGACTGCGCCTCCGAGTTGGTGCGGCCGTGGGCCGCAATTTCGTCGCCGCGCTCGCGGAACGTGCGCACGAGGTCGGGGCAATGATCGTAGATCGCGGAATTGACGAGCACCGACAGCGGGATGCCGAGGCCGTCGAACATCGACGCGAGGCGCCATGCGCCGACGCGATTGCCGTACTCGCGCCAGGAGTGATTGAGCACGTCGTGCGCGTCGAGCGACGGCACGAGGGCTTCCGTGAGGCCCTCGCCGAAGGCGTAGTGCTCGAGGTTGAGCGCCACGTAGACGGCGAGCCTGCGTCCGCCGGGCCACGCGAACGCCGGGCGCCGGGTGATCGGCGTGTACTCGTAGCGGCCGTGCTGGCGAAGCATCACGCGTCCTTCGCGAATGCGCGCAGGATCGCGTCGTCGACTGCGACGAGCTCGCGGCCTGCGGGGCTTGCATAGCTGCCGGCGGTAGCCTTCGGCAGCGCCATGCGCACGAGGAGCTCCGCCTGCCGCACCCCAGCGGCGACGCAATCGACGACGGGAACGGGCACCTGCGCCTGCAATCGTCGCGGCACGCCCGCCATGACCGCGCCGGTCAGCACGACCGCCTCCGCGCCGTCGCGTGCGACGAGGTCGCCGGCAGCATCGACGATCTCCGTGTCGAGCTCGGGATGGGCGCCGCGGCCGTACGCGGCGGTGCTCTCGAGGACACGATAGCCCGCGATCCGCGACGCGAGGCCGTAGCTCGCGATGAGCTCCTGGTAGATCGGAAGCACGCGCCGCCCGAACGTCACGATGCCGATCCGGCCGCCGAGCATGCATGCGGTGAGGAGCCCAGCCTCGGTCATGCCGACGACGGGGATGGGCAGGAGCTCGCGCGCGCCGCGCACGCCCGTGTCGTACGACACCGCAACGAGCATTGCGTCGCAGCCGCCGGCATGCGCGCTGGCGAGCGCGATCGTGGAATGCTCGGCGATCGCGTGCTCGGCGCGCGTGCCGATGACGCGCGCGCCGAAGGTGCCGGTGACGGCGGCGATCTCCGTCCCGGCGCTCGCGCTCGCGCGCGCCTCGACGACGACCTTCTCGGTGACGATTTCCGACGTGTTGGCGTTGACCACGAGCAGGCGCATGGACTTCCTATGAGAAGACGGCGGCGAAATCGATGTCGCCGGACCCTGCCGGCGTCAGGTCGAGAGCGTGCTCGACGTGCTCGAGGTGATGGAGCATCAACGACGCCGCGCGCTCGCCGTCGTGGGCCTCGATCGCGTCGGTGATCGCCGTGTGCTCGTCGAAGGGGCATGACGGCACGTCCGGCGCGTCGTACAGGATGATCACGAGGCACGTGAGCGATTCGAGCTCGCGCATGGTGCGCGCGAGGAACGAGCTGCCCGCGAGGTCGGCGATGATCTGGTGGTAGTCGCCCGACAGCCGGATGATCGAGCGCTTGTCGTTGGTGCGCCGCGCCGCCGATTCGAGCTTCACGTGCTCGCGCAGCTTGCGTATGTCGGACGCCGTGGCGTGCGCGGCCACCTTGCGCACGAGCTCGGGCTCGATGAGCCGCCGCGCCTCGAACACCTCGCGCGCTTCCTGGACCGTCGGGCTGCTGACGAAGGCGCCGCGGTTGGCGATCAGGGTGACGATGCGGTCGTGCGTCAATCGCGCAAGGGCCTGCCGCACCTGCGTGCGGCTGACGCCGAACACCGCGGCGAGCTTTTCCTCGCCGAGCTTGGTCCCGGGCGGCAGCCGGTGCTCGAGGATCGCGCCCAGGATGCGCTGGAAGATGACGTCGACGCTCCGCTCGGCCGCACCGGGCCGTCGAATCGCCTGCGCGAGCGCGTCTTCGGAGGTCGCATCGCTCTGGGGCGAAGGGGCGCTGGCATCGCGTTCGTCCATCTCGGCCATTGAATTGGATACAAAAATAATGGGCAACTCTAGTCCGCAGGTCCTTATTTTGCAAGGGGTTGCGCCGAGGAAGCTTTCAGAACCGTACATTGGCGCGCCGTCGTTGTTGACAAGTTGGATACAAAAAGATTGAATGTTGTACCCAGATCGCCTTTTGCGCTGGGCGCCGTCGGCCCCTCGGTCGAGGCAGACTTCGAGGGGAGCGCACGATGCACCGATTCGTTCGGCTTATGGCGGTGGCAACCTTGGCCTGCTGCACGGCGGCCTACGCCCAGGAAAAAATCCGCATCGCCGGCAACTTCTCCGTCGAGCACTCCTCGTCAGTGGCGATCGAGCAGTTCAAGAAGGACGTCGAGGCGGCAACCGGCGGCAAGGTCGATCGTCGAGGTGTTCCCCGCCATGCAGCTTGGCGGCGCCCAGGAAAACGTCACGCAGGTCCGTGCGGGCACGATCATGATGACCTGGGTCGGCATGGCGTTCCTCTCGCGCACGGTGCCGGAGCTCGAGGCGGTGAGCCTGCCTTTCCTGTTTCCCAACCGCGAGGTCGCCTACAAGGTCATGGACGGCCCCATCGGGCAGGTGATCGACCAGAAGATGGCCGACAAGGGCTTCATCTCGCTGGGCTTCATGGAGCTCGGCCCGCGCCAGGTCACCAACAGCGTGCGTCCGGTCAAGACGATGGCCGACCTCAAGGGCCTCAAGATCCGCCTGCAGCCGAACGAGACGCACCTGGCGACGTTTCGCGCGCTAGGCGCGAATCCCGTCGCGATGGACATTCGCGAGGTGTACTCGGCCATGGAGCAGAAGGTGATCGACGGCCACGAGAACCCGTACGCGCTGATCGTGGACAGCCGCTTCTACGAAGTGCAGAAGTACGTCTCCAACACGTCCCACTTCTTCGACTTCATCGCCGTCGTGGCGAACCGGAAGAAGTTCGAGGCGCTGCCGCCCGACTACCAGAAGGCGATCAAGGCAGCGATGCAGAAGGCGGTCGCGTCGCAGCGCGCGGCGGCGACGAAGGCCGACACCACGGCGCTCGCCGAGCTCCAGAAGAAGGGCATGCAGTACGACGCGATGCCCCCGTCCGAGCGCGAAGCCATGCGCAAGGCGACCGCCGGCGTGGTCGACGACATCAGGAAGCGGGTCGGCCCGGAATTGGTCGACCGCGTGCTGGTCGAGGTCAAGCAGGCGTCCGGCTCCTAGTCGAGCGACGCCGTGCGCGACCGCGCCGCCGCCTCGCTCGCCGCCATTCGCGGCCCGCTCCGCGCGTATGCGCGGCTGCTGCTCGCGCTCGATACGGCGGCAGGGTGGGCGATCGTCGCGCTCCTCTCGGCGATGGTGACGGTGGTCGCCGTGCAGGTGTTCCTGCGCTACGTGACCAACACGTCGCTCGGATGGGCCGACGAGCTCTCCCGCCTCACCTTCGTGTGGTCGATCTTCCTCGCCGTTCCGCTGGGCATCCGCGCCGGCGTGCACATCGGGATGGAGATCGTCACGTCGCGTCTTCCACGGCGCGTCCAGGACGCGCTCGCGCGCGTGATGGCTGCGATCGCGGCCGCGCTCATGGTGCTGGTTGCGTGGCAGGCCGCAGTGGTCGCGTTCGACCAATGGGACGAGAAGATGGCGTCGCTCGAGGCGAGCGCCGCATGGTTCCTGGTTGCGGTTGCCATCGGCTGCGCGCACTCGGCTCTGCACCTCGCGCTGATCGTCGCGCACGGCAAGCCGGCGCCGGCGATGGCGGTCGCGACGGAATGAAGCGGATTCGCGGCGAAGGGCCGCCCCGAGGCGCGAATTGCGCCCCCTCGGGGGGCAGCGAGCAATGTATGCGCGAGCGTGGGGGCCCATTGAGCATCCTGATCGTGCTCGTCTTCCTCGGCATCGCGGTGCTCGGCATGCCGCTTGCGTTTGCGCTCGGCATCGGCGGCGTCGCCGGGCTGATCGCCAGCGACGTCGACTTCAACCTGCTGCCGACGCGCATGATGAACGCGATCAACGCGTTCCCGCTGATGTCGATCCCCTTCTTCATCCTGGCGGGCGAGCTGATGATGAAGGCGGGCATCATGGAGCGGCTGATCGACCTCGCCAATGCGGTCGTCGGACGAGTGCGCGGCGGCCTCGCGCACGTGACGATGCTCGCCGGCCTCGGACTGTCGACCGTGTCCGGCGCGGCGGTGGCCGACGCGAGCGCGCTCGGCAGCACGCTCATTCCATCGCTGCGCAAGTCGTACGGGCTTGGCTTCTCGACGGCGGTGGTCGCGGCGGCTGCGAACCTCGGCCCGATCATCCCGCCATCGGGCGCGATGATCGTCTATGCGTTCATGGCGGGGCCGACCGTCTCCGTGGGCGGCATGTTCATGGCCGGCGTGATGCCCGGCCTCATCCTGGTGACGATGATGATGGCGCATGTGCTCGTTCATCGCCATCCGCCGCAACTATCCGCTCACCGGATCGACGCGTTCTCGTGGGCGCGCATCGGCCACGAGCTCAAGCGCTCGCTCGTCATCTTCCTGCATGCCGGTGGTGGTGATCGGCGGCATCGTCGGCGGCGCGTTCACCGCGACGGAAGGCTCGGCGATCGCCGTCGTCTATGCGCTGGCGATCGGCTTCTTCGTCACGCGACGGCTGCGACTCGCCGATCTTCCGGAAGCAATGATCCGGACCGCGATCACCTCGGCTGTGGTCGGCGCGATGATCGCGTTCGCCTCGGTCGTCACGTACATGCTGACCGTCGACCAGCTGCCGGCGCAGCTGTCGCACCTCCTGCGCTCGATGACGAGCAACCCGCTCGTGTTCAACCTGCTGGTCGCGCTCGCGCTGTTCGTCGTCGGCATGTTCCTCGAGTCGAACGCCGCGTACATCATGCTGGTGCCGCTCCTGCATCCCATCGCGCTGCAGTACGGCCTCCAGCCGCTGCACTTCGGCTTCCTGTTCGTGTTCAATCTCGTGATCGGCATGCTGACGCCGCCGGTGGGCGTCGTGCTGTTCGTGCTGTGCGGCATCACGGGCATCAAGCTCGGCGAGCTGGTGCGGCACGTCTGGCCGTTCATCGCCGCGATGTACGCGCTCCTGTTCGCGTGCATGTTCTGGCCGCCGCTCGTCCTGTGGCTGCCGAAGCTTCTCGGGTATTGATGGAAGCGTCCGCAGCGCTGTCGCCGCGCGAGCGCTTCACCGCGCCGCGCAAGTTCGTGGGATGGATCACGCCGTCGGCGAACACCGTCGTCGAGCGCGTGACGATCGGCATCCTGCGCGAATTTCCGCAGGTGTCGCCGCACTTCTCGCGCACGTCGGTGGTGGGGGCCGTCGACCCGTTTCCGCTGACCTACGATTTCGCCGACATGCTGGCTGCCGCGAAAGCTGCTGGCGGACGCGCATCTCGACGTGGTCGCATGGAACGGCAGCAAGGGCGGCAGCCTCGACTTCGCGCTCGACCACGACCTCGTCGCGCGCATCGAGGCGGCGACCGGCGCGCGCTCGACCACTTCGACCCTTGCGATCGATGCGGTGTTCCGCGAGGACGGCGTGCGCCGCTTCGCGCTCGCGTGCCCGTACGTGGACGCCTACCGCGACCGCATCGTCGCCACGTTCGCGCGCGAAGGCTACGAGTGCACCAGCCGCGCGCAACGCGGGTCTCGCCGACAACTATTCCTTCTCGCAGCTCGGGCTCGACGCGATCGCGGCGATGCTGCGCTCGGTCGCTTCGTCGCGGCCGCAGGCCATCGTCGCGTTCTGCACCAACTTTCCCGCGGCGCCGATCGTCGCGGAGATGGAGGAGGAGCTCGGCATTCCGATCTACGACACCGTGACGATGGCGGTGTGGGGTGCGCTCAAGCTGTGCGACGTCGACACGTCGCCCGGCCGCGCCTGGGGCAGGGTGTTCGACCGATGAGCACGGATACCGCCGGTTCGCTTCTCGTTCGCGGCGCGCGCGTGCTGACGATGGACGACGCGAGCCGGGAGTGGCCGTCCGCCGACATCGTCGTGCGCAACGGCGTGATCGAAGCGGTCGGCCCCGGCGCCGGGCGACGGCGGCTCGTTCGAGCGCGTCATCGACGGCGGCGGCATGCTCGCGATGCCGGGGCTTGATCAACGCGCACTTCCACTCGCCCGGCAACCTTCTCAAGGGGTCGCTCCCGGGCTTGCCGCTCGAGCTCTTCATGCTCTACGAAGTGCCGCCGCTCGCCGACGGCGATGCCGGCTCGCGCGCAGGATACGTCGGCACCATGCTGGGCGCGATGGAGATGCTCCGCCGCGGCATCACCTCGGTCCACGACGACGCGTTCCACGTGCCGGTCGCCTCGCGCGGATCGATCGACGCGATCATGCAGGCGTACGCGGACAGCGGGATGCGCGCGACGGTCGCCATCGACCAGCCGAACATCGTCGAGTACGACAAGTATCCGTACCTCGCCGACCTCCTACCCCCGGAAGTGCGCGAGGCGATGGACGCCGCGCCACGGCAAAGCGGCGACGAGCTGATCGCCCTCTATCGTCACCTGATCGAGCGCTGGCACGGCGCGGCGAGCGGCCGCCTGCGCGCCGCGGTCTCGTGCTCCGCGCCGCAGCGCGTGACGCGGGAGTACTTCGCGGCGCTCGCGGCTCTTTCGCGCGAGCACGACCTTCCGTTCAACGTGCACATCCTCGAGACGAAGCTGCAGCGCGTGCTGGGCGACGTCAAGCTCGGCAAGTCGCTCGTCCGTTACGTGCACGACCAGGGCCACCTCGACGAGCGCATGATGGTGATCCACGCCATCTGGATCGACGACGAGGACATCGCGCTTCTCGCGAGCGCCGGATGCACCGTGGCGCACAACCCGGTGTGCAACCTGCGCCTCGGCAGCGGCGTCATGCCGTTCCGCAAGCTGCGCGACGCCGGCGTACCGGTGTGCATCGGCACCGACGAGGCGATCTCCGACGATTCCATCAACGTCTGGTTCGCCGCCAAGACCGCAGCGCTCGTGCACTCCCTGTCCGATCCCGAGTACCGCTCGTGGCCCGACGCCGCCGAGATCCTGCGAGGCGGTGACTGCGCGGCGGCGCGCGGGCGATGCGACTTGCGCGATCGCATCGGCCGCATCGCACCGGGCTACGCGGCCGACATCGCGCTGCTCGACCTCGACACGCTGGCGTTCACGCCGTGCAACGACCTCGTGCGCCAGCTCGTGATGTGCGAGGACGGGAGCTCGGTGCGCATCACCATCGTCGACGGCCGCGTCGTGTACGAGGATGGCCGGCTCACGACCGTCGACGAGCGCGCGCTGCGCGCGGAGGCGCGGGAGATCGCCGCCGCGCAGCGTCCGCGCATCGCGGCCGCCGAGGCCGCCGCCCGCAGGCTCGATCCCTTCTACCGCCAGATGTACCTGCGTGCGTCACGCCAGGACGTCGGTCTGCATCGCAGGCTTCGCATGACAACCACCCAAGGAGACATCGAATGAAACGCATCCTCGTCCAGCTTCCATGCTGGCCGCGGCCGCGGTGTCGGCCGCCGCGCAGACGCCCACGGCGATGCGCATCGCGGGCAACTTCTCGTCCAACAAGAACCACGTCGATGCGATCGAGCGGCCGTTCTTCACCGCATTGCCGACGGCGCTCGGCACGCCGATCGCCGTCAACTACAACCCGATGGACGTGGTGAACGTGCAGGCGGCCGACGCCCTGCGCCTGCTGCGCTCGGGCACGTTCGACGTGATGTCGGTGCAGATCGGCATGGCGTCGCGCGACGACCCGTTCTTCGAGGGCATCGACCTCATCGGCGTCTCCACCAACATGAAGGACCTGCGCAAGGCGGTCGACGCGTATCGCGAGGCCTTCGACCAGCGCCTGCAGCAGAAATTCAAGGCCAAGGTGCTGACGCTGTGGCCGTTCGGCCCGCAGGTGTTCTACTGCAACAAGCCGATCAAGTCGGTCGACGACATCAAGGGCCTCAAGGTGCGCAGCTTCACGCCGTCGATGGCGGCGCTGATCCAGTACCTGGGCGGCACGCCGGTCACGCTGCAGTTCTCCGAGGTGTATCCGGCGCTGCAGCGCGGCGTCGCCGATTGCGGCGTCACGTCGCCGACGTCGGGCAACTCGGGCAAGTGGCCGGAGGTGACGAGCTACTTCCTGCCGCTGTCGGTGTCGGGCTCGGTGCAGGGGCACTTCATGAACCTCGACTACTGGAACAAGTTCACGCCCGAGCAGCAGAAGAAGATCACGGCCGAGTTCCGCAAGATGGAAGACCAGATGTGGGAACTCGCCGATCGCGCGAATGCCGACGCGGTCGAACTGCAACCTCGGCAAGGACCCGTGCAAGGAAGGCCAGAAGTTCGCGATGACCCTGGTGCCCGTCACGCCGGCCGACGAAGCCAAGATCAAGGCCGCGGTGACCGCGAGCGTGCTGCCGCTGTGGAAGCAGACGTGCAACAAGGTCGACCCGAAGTGCACGGATGCGTGGAACGCGACGGTGGGCGCGGCCCGCGGCTACAAGATCGACTGACTGCCCCCACGCTCACTTCGCTCGGCTCGCGGAGGGGGCCATCGGCGCGTCGAGGCAGCCATGGAGCCGACATGAATCCGATCAGCCGCATCGTCGAGCCCGTCGCGCGCGTGGCCGCCATCCTGTGCGGCTATGCGGTGCTCGTGCTCTCCGTTCTCGTGTCGATCGACATCGTCGGGCGCAAGCTGTTCGGCGTTCACGTTCCAGGGCATGGACGACATCGGCGGCTACGTCCTCGCGATCATTGCCGTCGTGGGCGCGTCCTACACCATGGCGATGCGCGGCCACACGCGCGTCGACGTCTTCCTCGTGCGGATGCCGCCCGGCGTGCAGCGCGTGCTCAACACGCTCGCCATGGTGACGATGGCCGCTTTCGCGGCGTTCGCGGCATGGCGCGGGCTCGACGTGCTGCAGGAATCGATCGAGTTCCAGAGCGTGGCGAGCAACCCGCTGCAGACGCCGCTGTGGCAGCCGCAGGGCTTGTGGTTCATCGGCCTGGCGCTGTTCGCGCTGATCTCGGCTGCCTACGCCATCCACGCGCTCGTGCTCCTGTCGCGGGGAAGCCCGGACCTCAACCGCTTCTACGGCCCGTCCAGCGCGCAGGACGAGCTCGAGGCGGAGCTGACCGCGCGCGCCGAGCGCGAATCGCAGGCCGACGCGAGGGCGCTGCACATGATCGACCTCACCGCCGCGGTCGTCGGCTTCGCGCTCCTGATCGGCCTCATGTCGCTCGGCCTGCACGTGGCGTTCGTGATGTTCGCCATCAGCATGGTGGGCGCCGTCATGTATCTCGGCTGGCCGGCGGCGCTGCAGTTCGGCACGCAGTACTGGGGTGCGACGAACAACTTCGTGCTGGTGGCGATCCCGCTGTTCGTGCTGCTCGGCGAGCTGCTGGTGCGCGGCGGCTTCACCGACCGCATGTACCGCTCGCTCTCCGACTGGCTCAATCCGCTGCCCGGCGGCCTGCTGCACACCAACATCGGCGCGTCCGCGATGTTCGCCGCCGTGTCGGGCTCGTCGGTGGCCACCGCGGCCACGATCGGGACCGTGGCGCATTCCCGCTTTCAAGGGACGCAACTACGACCCGCGCCTCGTGCTCGGCACCATCGCGGCCGGCGCGACGCTCGGCATCCTCATTCCGCCGTCGATCAACATGATCATCTACGGCGCGATGACCAACACGTCGGTCGGCCGCCTGTATGCGGCGGGCGTCATTCCGGGATTGCTGCTGACCGGCTTGTTCATGGCGGTGATCGTCGTCGCATGCTGGTGGAAGCCGTCGCTCGCCGGGCGCAGTGGCGGCGCCCGCACCGCTGCGCGAACGACTGCTGCGCCTCGTCGACCTGCTGCCGCCGCTCGTGCTGTTCGCGGTCGTGATGGGCAGCATCTACCTCGGCTGGGCGACGCCGACGGAGTCGGCCGCGCTCGGCGTCGTGATGTCGCTGATCCTGTGCGCGCTCTACGGCAAGCTCTCGATCCGCATGCTGCACGAGTGCTTCATCACGACGGTATCGGTCACGGCGATGATCATGCTGATCGCGGCCGCGGCCTTCTTCCTCAACTTCGTGCTCGGATTGATGGGCGTGCCGCAGGCGCTCGCGAGCCTCGCAAGCCAGCTCGGCAGCTCGCAGGTCGTGATGATCGCCGTGCTCACCGTCTTCTACCTCATCCTCGGCTGCTTCCTCGACGCGCTCGCGATGGTGATCGGCACCATTCCGATCGTGTTCCCGCTGGTGACGGCGCTCGGCATCGATCCGGTGTGGTTCGGCATCTACCTCGTCGTGATGGCGGAGCTCGCGCTCATCACGCCGCCGGTCGGGCATGAACCTGTACGTGGTGCAGGGCATTCGCAAGGAGGGCCTCATCACCGACGTGATCGTCGGCGACGCTGCCGTTCCTCGCCATGATGCTGCTGCTCGTCGTGCTGCTCTGGATCTTTCCGGACATCGCGCTGTGGCTGCCGCGCGTGTCGTTTGGCTGATTGGATAGAAGATGAAACGCGTCCTGCTTGGCATGCTGACGCCGTCGTCGAATACGACGCTCGAGCCGGTGACGAGCGCGGATGATCGCCGGAGTTGCCGAGGCGAGCGCGCACTTCGGCCGCTTCAAGGTCACGGAGATCGCGCTGTCGAGCACCGCGCTCGGCCAGTTCGACGACGGCGAGATCCTTCGCGCGGCGGAGCTTCTCGCCCACGCCAAGGTCGACGTCATCGGCTGGAACGGCACGTCGGCCGGATGGCTCGGATTCGAGGCGGACGAGCGGCTGTGCCGCCGGATCACGGAGGCGACCGGCATCCGCGCGTGCACGTCCGTGCTCGCGTTGAACGAGATCTTCGCGCAGACCGGCGTCACGCGCTTCGGCCTCGTGACCCCTTACCTCGACGACGTGCAGGCGGCCATCGTGCGCAACTACGAGGCATCGGGCTTCGCGTGCGTCGCCGAGCGGCACCTGCGCAAGCAGGACAACTTCTCCTTCTCGGAGGTCGGCGCCGACGAGATCCGCGACATGGTGCGCGACGTCGCGAAGGCGGCGCCGCAGGCGATCACCATCTTCTGCACCAACCTGCGCGGCGCGCCGCTGGTGGAGGAGCTCGAAGCGCGAGATCGGCATTCCGATCTACGACACGATCTCGACGGTGGTCTGGAAGTCGCTCCGGCTCGCCGGCGTCGATCCGCGGCGGATCGCAGGATGGGGGCGACTCTTCCGGGACGTGCGATGAGCCTCGACCTCGTCATCCGGAACGCGCGGGCGGCGACCGCGGCCGACGTCTTCGAGTGCGACATCGGCATCGAAGGCGGGCGCATCGCGGCGCTCGGGCGCGGCCTTTCCGGCAGGGAGACGATCGATGCGGCGGGACGGTGGGTCCTGCCAGGCGGCGTCGACTGCGCATTGCCATCTCGACCAGCCGACGACGGACGGTTCGCGCATGGCGGACGATTTCCGCTCGGGCACCCGCTCGGCGGCTTGCGGCGGCACCACGACGATCATTCCGTTCGCGTGCCAGCAGAAGGGCCAATCGCTGCGCTCGGCGGTCGACGACTATCACGCGCGGGCGGACGGCAAGGCGCTGGTCGACTACGCGTTCCACCTCATCGTGAGCGACCCCACCCCGGAAGTGCTGCGCGACGAGCTCCCCGCGCTGATCGCGGAGGGCTATACGTCGTTCAAGATCTACATGACCTACGACGACCTCAAGCTCGACGACCGGCAGATCCTCGACGTGCTCGCGGTCGCCCGCCGCGAGCGCGCGATGACGATGATCCACGCCGAGAACACGGACTGCATCGCGTGGCTCACCGACCAGCTCGTCGCCGCCGGCCAGACGGCGCCGAGGTTTCACGCCAGCGCGCGCCCGATGCTGATCGAGCGCGAGGCCACGCATCGCGCGATCGCGCTCGCGGAGCTCGTCGACCTTCCCGTGCTGATCGTCCACGTGTCGGGGCGCGAAGCGGTCGAGCAGATCCGCTGGGCGCAGGGGCGCGGACTCAAGGTGTACGGCGAAACGTGCCCGCAGTATCTCTTCCTCACGCAGGACGACCTCGACGCGCCGGGGTTCGAGGGCGCGAAGTGCATCTGCAGCCCGCCGCCGCGCGACAAGGCGAACCAGGAGGTGATCTGGCGAGGCCTCGCGACCGGCGTCTTCCAGGTCTTCTCGTCCGATCATGCGCCGTTCCGCTTCGACGGCCCGGACGGCAAGCGCGCCGCGGGACGCGAAGCAGGATTCCACGAAGTGCCGAACGGCATACCCGGACTGGAGACGCGCCTGCCCCTTCTCTTCTCCGAGGGCGTGCTGAAAGGGCGCATCGACGTCAACGCGTTCGTGGCGCTTGCGTCGACCAACGCCGCGAAGCTCTACGGGCTGTATCCGCGCAAGGGAACGATCGCCGTCGGCAGCGACGCGGACCTCGTCGTATGGGACACCGGCGTGGATGTCGCGATCGCGAATGCGAACCTGCATCACGACGTCGACTACACGCCGTACGAAGGGCGCGTCGTGAACGCCTGGCCGGCGTTGACGCTCTCGCGGGGCGAGGTCGTCTACTCGGACGGACGGCCGCAGGGACGCGCCGGTCGCGGCGAATTCCTGAAGGCAGCGCGAAGAGCCTGAGCGCGAGCTATGCGCGCAGCGTTCGCGTCACCACCTCGGTGACGTCGGGGGAGAGCGAGGGCGCCTGCGCGATGCGCTGGAGTGCCGCCTGCATGAGGCCGCGCCGTGGCTGGGCGAAGCGCTTCCACAGGTTGAACGCTCCCGCCACCGTCGCGGCGAGCTGCGGGTTGGTCGCGTCGAGCGCCAATACCTGCTCGGCGGCAAACGCGTAGCCAGCCGCCGTCGCGGGCATGGAACCGGGCGAAGTTGCGCAGCGCGAACGCCCCCACGAGCGAGCGCACGCGGTTCGGGTTGCGCGCATTGAAGCGCGGATGCGCGAGCAGCGCCTCCACGCGTGCAAGGGCATCCGGCCGTTCCGCCAGCGCCTCGAGCGCGAACCACTTGTCGAGCACCAGCGGCTCGTCGCGCCAGCGCGCCTCGAAGCGCGAGAACAGCGGTCACGCTCTTCGTTCACGCCGTCCTTCAGCGCCGCGAGCGCCGCGAAGGTGTCGGTCATGTTGTCGGACGACTCGAAATGCGCAACGGCGATCGCGCGCGCCGCGGGGTCGTCGATGGCCGCGAGATAGCGCAGGCAGGTGTTGGCGAGCTTGCGCGCGCCGGTCTGGTCGTTGCTCGGCGCATACGGCGCACGCACGCGGCGCTCGCGATACACGCGCTCGAACGACGCCCGAAGCGACGTGGCGATCGCGCGCATCAGGAACGTGCGCGCTACCGTGACGCCTTCCGGGTCGACGATGGACTCCTGCGCCGCGACGTAGGCCGCATCGGGCGGCGTCAGCGCGAGGGCGATGAGCGCCGGATCGGTCGCGCGATCGTCGAGCAGCTTCTCCACGATGTGCACCAGCGTCGATGGCAGCGCGAGCGGCTCCCCCTCGCGATGGCTGTGCGCGAGTGCGCGCATCGCGTCGGCATACGAGCGCTGCGCCGCGTCCCAGCGCGTGACGGCATCGCTGTCGTGCGCGGCGAGGAAGGCAAGCTCGTCCTGCGCGTACGGATAGTCGACGATCACCGGCGCCGAGAAATTGCGCAGCAGCGAGGGCACGGGGCGCTTGTCGATGCCGGCGAACCGGAACGTCTGCGACGGCTCGCGCAGTTCCATTACGCGGGTCGTGCCGACCGGCGCGGCCTCGCCTTCGAGGCGGAGCGGGATGTCGCGCCCGTCGTCGTCGAGCAAACCGACGGCGAACGGGATGTGCAGCGGCAGCTTCTCGCTCTGTCCCGGGGTGGACGGCGTGTGCTGCGACAGCGTGAGCGTGTACGTAGCCGATGCGGCGTCGTGGTGCGCGCGCACCGTCACCACGGGCGTTCCCGCCTGCGAATACCACCGGCGAAACTGCGACAGGTCCACGCCGGAGGCATCCTGCATGGCCTGCACGAACTCGTCGCACGTGACCGCCATGCCGTCGTGGCGCGAGAAGTACAGGTCCGTGCCGCGGCGGAAACGCGCGGGGCCGAGCAGCGTGTGCTGCATGCGGATGACCTCGGCGCCCTTCTCGTACACCGTGCTCGTGTAGAAGTTGTTGATCTCGAGATACTCGTCCGGGCGCACGTTGTGCGCCATCGGCCCCGCGTCCTCGGGATACTGCTCGCGGCGCAGGAACTCGACCGCCGCGATGCGCTCGACGGCGCGGGACGTGAGGTCGCTCGTGAATTCCTGGTCGCGAAAGACCGTGAGCCCTTCCTTGAGCGAGATCTGGAACCAGTCGCGGCAGGTGACGCGGTTGCCGCTCCAGTTGTGGAAGTACTCGTGGCCGATGACGCCCTCGATCGCCTGGTAGTCGTCGTCGGTCGCCGTCGCCGGGTCCGCGAGGACGAGGCGGCTGTTGAAGATGTTGAGGCCCTTGTTCTCCATCGCGCCGAGATTGAAGTCGTCGGCGCAGAAGATCATGAAGGCGTCGAGGTCGTACTCGCGGCCGAACCGTTCCTCGTCCCACCGGAACGCCTTCTTCACCGCGTCCATCGCGTGCCTGCAGCGCGGGATGTTCGCGCGCGTCGAATAGATGCGCAGCGCGACGCTGCGTCCTGATCGCGTGACGAAGGTGTCCTCGAGTGCGTCGAGGTCGCCCGCGACCGCGGCGAACAGGTACGAAGGCTTGGGGAACGGGTCGTGCCACGTCGCGAAGTGCCGGCCGCCGGCGAGCGTCCCCTGCGCGACGAGGTTGCCGTTCGACAGCAGGATCGGGTACGCCGCCCGATCGGCGCGAAGCGTGACCGTGTAGCGCGCAAGCACGTCGGGACGGTCGGGAAAGTAGGTGATGCGCCGGAAGCCCTCGGGCTCGCATTGCGTGCAGAAGACGCCCGACGAGACGTAGAGCCCTTCGAGCGCGACGTTGCGGGCAGGAGCGATGCGGGACCGGACGGTGAGCGTTCCCGAGGCGGGCGGATCGAATATCGTCAGGGCGCCCGGGGCGAGCTGCGCGCGCGACGAGCGCAGGGCGACGCCGTCGAGATCGACCTCGACCCCGTCCTGCTGCTCGCCGTCGAGCACCAGGGGCGCATTGCGTTCCGAAGGATCGGCGTCGGGATTGCGGCGGAAGGCGAGCTTCGCCGTCACCGCCGTCCCCTCCGGCAGCAGGTCGAGCGTGAGGTCGAGCGTATCGACCAGGAACGCCGGCGGACGGTAGTCCTGCCGGCGCTTGAGCGCGACGCTGCTGTCGCGGGGAAGCATTAGGCCGGGCGGCTTATTTCACTTCGACGAGCTCGACGTCGAAGATCAGCGTCGCGTTCGGCGGAATGACGCCGCCCGCGCCGCGCTCGCCGTACGCCATGGAGGCGGGGATGATCAGGGTGCGCTGCCCGCCGACCTTCATGCCGGCCACGCCCTCGTCCCAGCCCTTGATGACGCGTCCCGCGCCGATGATGAATCCGAACGGCACCTGCCGGTCGCGGGAGCTATCGAACTTGGCGCCCTTCTGGTCGGGCTTGGACGGATCGTAGAGCCAACCCGTGTAATGCACGATCACGGGTTTGCCACTGACGGCTTCGGCCCCAGTACCTTGTTTTACATCAATTTTCTTGAGTTCTGTAACCATGGCATCTGTCTTGCTTAAAGGTGAGGCCGGCGACATCGACGGCGTTTGCGCCAACGCGGCGCCCGTTGTGGTGGACAGCAGCGCGGCAACCGCAAGGCATTGCAAAACGCGCCGGCGCTGCGCGAATCGCCCGGTAAGGTCGGTGACGACGGTGTTAGGGGAGGTTGTCATGGCGTGCGGAGGCAATTCGAAGAGACGAGACATTGCGCGTCCGGGCGCATAGCGCACTTCGTCACGCGCACCGATTGTAGCTGACGGCGCGCCCCTTTTTGCGCCACGAACCGAATTGGTCTATAAATGACGATTCCTCCGACCGACCGCGTCCGGCGCCCCACGAGAGCGCGAAGGCTGGTTGCGCGTCGCGTGAAGACACAGAACGAGGGGTCATGTTCGGGTTTTTGACATCGGGAGCGAAGGACATCACGGACCCGCTCGCGTCCGCGAAGTCCGTGGGGACCTGGCTGCGCCAGCTGCCCGCGCTCGATGTCATCGGCCGCCAGCAGCACGTGATGCGGGCGTTCGACGCGATGCGCCAGTCGCGAAGGCCCGTGGACATCGCGCGTGTCCAGGCCGTGGAGTTGCTCGACGCCGCGCTCGGCGCGGACCGTCGCCAGCTCATCAAGCAATACGTCGAGAACTACGACGGCAACCCCAAGCTCGCGGAGCGCATCTGGCAGGCCATCTACGACCTGTCGCAGGGCTTCATGTACGCGTACCAGGCAGCGCTCGAGGAAGCGCTGCGGCAGACGCAGAATCCCCGATGGAAGACCATGCCGCCGCTGCTGTTCGGGCGGCTCGTGCATTACTACGGCACGGACGCGAAGCTCCGCGTGTTCCGCTTCGAGCGGTGGATCCCTGCGAAGTGGATGGAGCTGCACCGCACGTACCTGCGCGCCTGCGAGCTCGGCATGGACCGCGTGCCCGCGGTCCTGCACGGCGCCGGGCCCAACGCGACGCATTGGACGGTCGAGCAGGAGTACCTGCACGTCCTGCTCATCCACCAGCTCAACACGGGCAACATGTCGCCGCCCCAGCTCGACTGGGCGATGTCGCAGCTTCGCGCGTGGAGCCGGCGGCTCGCGCTCGATGCCGTGCCGCGCTCGCCCGAGGGCTTCTTCGTCGACATCGCAGGCAAGACGGGCCTCGTGCGCCGCACCGGCAACGATTCCGGATCGATGATGCGCTACCTCGACACCACGCCGCTGGCCGAGGCGCTGGAGCGTGCTGTCGGCGCGCTGCGCCAGGCGGAGGCCACCGACCAGGGCCCCGCGGCGCCGATCAACCAGCTTCGCATCGCGATCCTCGAGAAAGTCAGCCCGTCGGTCGCGCCCAATCTCAACTCCGAGCTTCGTCGCGATCCGCGCATCGCCTGCGCCGTGGCCGCCAAGGTTCGCATCGGCCTGTCGCGCATCTGCCAGGAATTGGGGCAGCGCGGTCCCGACGCCGAGGCCGCCAACGAGCCGTCGCACGGGTCCGAGCAGATCGAGGTGTTCGCCGTCGCCGACGGATCGCGCGCGCGACGCCGCGTTCCCGACGAGCACGACTCGCTTGCGGCGAGCCTGTCGTCGTTTTCCGATCCCATGTGGCAGGTCAAGGACCGCAGCGTCGCCGGATTGCGCATCGCGGCGTCCGGCGGCATTGGTCAAGCGCTGTCGCTCGGCGGCCTCGTGGCGGTGCGTCAATCGGACTTGTCCGACTGGGTGCTGGGCGTCGTGCGCCGCCTGAACAAGGTGAGCAACGACGAGGTCGAGGCGGGCATGTCGATCATCGCCGATCGCGTCGTGCCCGTCACGCTGCATGCCGTGCGGCAAGCCAAGGACGACATGGGTTTCATGGTCGACGGCATCGACGTGTCCACCATGGGCGCGCGCTTCCACGGCCTGTATCTCCCGCCGCCGTCGCGGCCGGACAAGCCGCTGGCGGTGAAGACGCTGATCGTGCCGACGCAGGAATATTCGGAGGGCCGCAGCGTGATGCTCACCACGGGCCGCTCGGTGTACACGGTGGCGCTGCGCCACCTCGTCGAGCAGCGCGCCGAGTGGAGCTGGGCGGCGATCCAGATCCTCGAAAAGAAAAGCCGCGAGTAACGCGGCTTTTTTGCAACCCTACGGCTTTTTCGGCTGCTTGGGCTTCTTCGGTTCCTTCTTGGGCCGATCCCGGTTTCCCATTGCGAGCTCCTGTAGTGTGGATGATGCGACCGATCGCCGCTGCCATCGATGTTGCGCTTTCACCGGCGATTTCGCAACGCGTCGCGACTAGTCCTGCGGCCTGAACTTGAGCGTCAGCGCGCGCTGGAACAGCTCCGGCCGTTCGGGCCGCGGCAGCGGCGACGACTTGATGATCGCGCGCTGCACGGCGTCGTCGTACGCGCGATTGCCGCTCGACTTGCGCAGCGTCGCGTCGATGATCTCGCCCGTGGGCAGCTGCACGACCTCGAAGATCGCCTCGGGGTTGCCGGCGATGTCCGCCGGCACGATCACGTTGCCGCGCACCTTGGCCTGGATGCGGCGGATCCAGTCGGCCTCCGCCTTCGATCGCGCCGATGCTTCGGCCACCTGTTGCGCCTGCCGCTGCTGCGTCTCGCGCTCGGCCTGCGCGCGCAGCTGCGACTCGCGCTCGGCCTGCGCCCGCATCGCCACGAGCTCCTTCTGCTGGCGCTCCTTCGCCTCGGTCAGCTTGCGCTCCTCGAGCCGGCGCTTTTCTTCCAGCTCCCGCAATTCGCGCGCGCGCCGCTCGTTCTCCTCCTTGACCTTGCGCTCCTGCTCCTGCTTCGCCTTGAGCGCGATCTCGGCCGCGTGCGGGTCGGGTTTCTCGACGACCGGCGCGGGCTTGGGCGCAGGCGCGGGCTGCGGTTCCGGCACGGGTGGAGGCGGCGGCGGTGGCTGCTCGACGACGACAGGGGCCTTCGGCGGCGGAGGCGCGTACAGCTCGGCGCTGATCGGCTCCGGCTTCCGGTTTTGCCACTGCACGGAGAAGATCAGCACCGCGAGAAATCCGACCTGCACCGCCACCGCGAGCGCGAACGCCCAGCCCTTGCCCTTCGTTTGCCGGGGCGGGCGCGGGCGGTCCGTGCGGGTCGTGAGGACGGCGGCGTTCATTTGCGGCAGCACCTAGGTCTGCGGAGGCCTGGCGAGCAGACCGACCTTCTTCACGCCGTTGCGCTGCAGGAGGTCGAGGATCGTCAGCACGTCGTCGTAGCGCGCGTTCTTGTCGGCGGCGATGACGACCGGCTGCTCCTGCTGCGCCTGCTTGGCGCGCACGCGCGCGATCAATTCGTCGCGCGTGACCTTCGCGGCCGGCAGGTTCGCGGCCTGGTCGCGCAGCCAGATCGTGTTGTCGTTGCGCAGCGTGACCTCGAGCGGCTGCATCGGGACGGTGAGCTTGCTCCCCACGCTCGGCAGCTCGATCTCGCCGGGACTGATGAGCGGCGCCGTGACCATGAAGATGATGAGCAGCACCAGCATCACGTCGATGTACGGCACGACGTTGATCTGGTTGATGGCTTTGCGCTGGCGTCGCATCGCACTGCCGCTGCAGGATGTTGCTGAACTCTTCGATGAACGTCTCGTAGCGCGTCGCGAGACGGTCCACGTCGTGCGTGTAGCGGTTGTAGCCGATCACCGCGGGGATCGCGGCGAAGAGGCCGATTGCCGTGGCGATGAGCGCTTCCGCGATGCCGGGCGCGACGTTCGCGAGCGTCGCCTGGCTCACGTTGGCGAGGCCGCGGAACGCATTCATGATTCCCCACACCGTGCCGAAGAGTCCGATGTAGGGCGACACGGACCCCACGGTGGCGAGGCCGGCGAGGTTGGCGTCGAGGGCGTCGATCTCGCGCTGGTACGCCGCGCGCATCGCGCGGCGCGCGGAGTCGAGCGTGACGGCCGACGCGCTGCCCTGCTTGCGATGCTTCGCGTATTCGCGAAAGCCCGCCGTGAAGATGTGGTCCATGCCGCTGCCCGTGCGCGACTGCGACGTCCGCTGGTAGAGCTCCGCGAGGTCGCCGCCTTTCCAGAACTCGTCCTCGAAGCGGTCGGTGTCCCTCGCCGCGCGCCGGAGCTGGAACATCTTGAGAAAGATCTGCCACCACGACCAGAGCGAAAGCAGCACGAGCATGAGCACCACCGCCTGCACCACGATCGAGGCGTGCAGGATGAGGTTGACGAACGACAGGTCGGCGTGGACGTTCAAACGTTCTCCATTCTTTCGACGAGTGCTGCGGGCATGCGCACCGGGCGCCAGCGCGCCGCGTCGAGACAGGCCAGCGTCACGCGCGCCGACGTGAGCAGCGTCGTCGCCGCGACGGACTTCCTGACGGGCGACGAGGCGGCTTGCGCCCGGTTGCACGCCTTCGACCGTGACGACGAGGTCATCGTTCAATCGCGCGGGCAGCCGGAAATCGATCTCGCAGCGGTGGACGACGAACACCACGCCGTGCTCGCGCTCGAAGACGGCCAGCGGAAATCCCATCGCCGCGAGCCATTCGGTGCGCGCGCGCTCCATGAACTTGAGGTAATTGGCGTAGTACACGACGCCGGCGGCGTCGGTGTCTTCATAGTAAACGCGAACGGGGAAGCGGAAGGGTTCGCTCATTTAAGGAAAGAGGTCGGCCGGCCCTGCGGTGGGCGGGGTGAGACCGAAGTGCCGGAACGACAGCGCCGTGGCGACGCGGCCGCGGGACGTGCGCTGCAGGAATCCCTGCTGGATGAGGTACGGCTCGAGCACGTCCTCGATGGTGTCGCGCTCCTCGCCGATCGCGGCCGCGAGGTTGTCGACGCCCACCGGGCCGCCCGCGAACTTCGAGAGCACAGCGTGCAGCAGCTTGCGGTCCATGACGTCGAGGCCGGACCCGTCGACGTCGAGCATCACAGTGCGGCGTCGGCGACCTCGCGGGTGACCGCGCCCTGCGCCTTCACTTCCGCGAAGTCGCGCACGCGCCGCAGCAGCCGGTTGGCGATGCGCGGCGTGCCGCGCGAGCGCCGGGCGATCTCTTTGGCGCCGTCGTCGTCGACTGCGATCTGCAGCAGCGCGGAAGAACGCTGCACGATGCGCGTCAGCTCCTCCGCGTTGTAGAACTCGAGCCGCGCGACGATCCCGAAGCGGTCGCGCAGCGGATTGGTCAGCATCCCCGCGCGCGTAGTCGCGCCGACGAGCGTGAACGGCGGCAGGTCGAGCTTGACGCTGCGCGCCGCGGGACCTTCGCCGATCATGATGTCGATCTGGAAATCCTCGAGCGCGGGATACAGGATCTCTTCGACGATCGGCGAGAGCCGGTGGATCTCGTCGATGAACAGCACGTCGCGCGGCTCGAGGTTGGTCAGGATGGCCGCGAGGTCGCCGGGCCGCTCCAGCACCGGACCGGAGGTCTGCCGCAGATTGACGCCCAGCTCGTACGCAAGAATGTGCGACAGCGTCGTCTTGCCGAGTCCCGGAGGACCGAAGAGCAGCACGTGGTCGAGCGCCTCGCCGCGCTTCTTCGCGGCCTGGATGAAGATCGAGAGCTGCTCGCGGATCTTTTCCTGGCCGATGTACTCGTCGAGGCCGCGCGGGCGCAGCGCGCGCTCGATGACTTCCTCCTGGACGCCTGCGACCTTGCCGCCGACCACGCGCTTGAGCTCGTCGCTTTCGATGGCCATGTCAGTCGGGAAGGGCCGCCCCGACCGACTGACCCGCCCCCTCTGGGGGCAGCGAGCGCAGCGAGCGTGGGGGTTTCATGTCAGCCTTGGCGAGCAGCTTCAGCGCCTGCCGGATGCCGTCCGCGACCGCGAGGCCTTCGGGCAGCTGTTTGAGCGCTGCGACCGCTTCCTTGTCGCTGTAGCCGAGCGCGATGAGCGCATGCAGGACGTCGCTCGACGCGGGCGGCGCGCGGTGAATGCCGACGCCGGTCGTCACGTCCGCACCGAGCTTGTCCTTGAGCTCGAGCAGCAGGCGCTCGGCGGTCTTCTTGCCGATGCCCGGGATCTTGGTGAGACGGCCGGATTCCTGCAGCGTGACGGCCTGCGACAGCTCGACGACGGAAAGTCCCGACAGCACCGAAAGCGCCGTGCGCGCGCCGACGCCGCTGATCTTGACGAGCTGGCGAAACGCGCGCCGCTCGCTGTCGCTGCCGAAGCCGTACAACAGGTGCGCGTCCTCGCGCACGACGAGATGCGTGAAGAGCGTCACCTTCTCGCCGGTCGCCGGCAGGTTGTAGAACGTGCTCATCGGAACGTCGACCTCGTAGGCCACGCCCTGCACGTCGAGCAGGATCTGCGGCGGATTCTTCTCGAGGAGCGTGCCGGCCAGGCGTCCGATCATTCGCCGATTATCCCATTCGCGGCAGCGCGCGACAGATGCGCCTGAACGTGCGCGAGCGTCGGCAGCACGAGCGTGCCCGATGCGAGGATGTCCGGAGCCGGGTCGTGCTGGTCGGGCACCATGATCGGCGTCATGCCCGCGGCGAGCGCCGCGCGTATCCCCGGCGCCGAATCCTCGAGCACGACGCACGATGCGGGCTGCGCACCCAGACGCTCGGCCGCACGCAGGAAGATGTCGGGCGCCGGCTTGCCGCGCGCGATCTCGTCGCCGCCGACGAGTGCTGCGAACCGGCTCGCGAGCCCGGCGCTTTCGAGCTTCGCCATCGCGCGCGAGCGTCGCGTGGACGTCGCGACGGCCTTCGGGATGCGCGCCTGCTCGAGCCAGTCGAGCAGGTCGACGAGGCCGTGCTTGATGGCGATGCCGTCGCGCGCGACGATCGCGTCGTAGGCGACGTGCCACGCGTCCATCAGCCGGTCGGTGGGAAACGCCTCGCCGTGACGCTCCAGGATGAGGGCGCGGCAGTCCTGGTAGTTGCGCCCGACCATCGCATCGAGGAGCGACATGTCGAAGTCGACGCCGAGGGCCTCCTTCGCGTCGTGCCACGCTTGCGGTGCGAGACGCTCGGTGTCGAGCATCAGGCCGTCCATGTCGAAGATGACGACCTCGAACTTCACCTGACGAAGCGTCCTGCGCGCCGCGTGTAGCCGGAGCTGCGCAGGAGGCCGATGCCGACGCTTCCATGCGCGTGGCAGATCGCGCAGGCGAGCGCATCGGCCGCGTCCGCCGACGGCGCGCCCGGCAGCTCGAGGAGGCGGCGCACCATCTCCTGCACCTGCGGCTTCAACGCCCGCCCGCGGCCGACGACCGCCTGCTTGACCTGTCCCGCCGTGTACTCGTGCACGGGCAGTCCGGCGAGCACGGCAGCGGCGATCGCCGCGCCGCGCGCCTGTCCGAGAAGAAGCGTGGAATTGGGATTCATGTTGACGAACACGCGCTCGACCGCGACTTCGGTGGGACGCTCTTCGGCGATCACGTGCGCGATGTCGCGGGCGATGATGCCAAGCCGCACCGGCAGGCTGTCGCCGCTCGCCTTGATGCAGCCGCTCGTCACGTACACGAGCTTGCCTCGCTCTTCGATCAGGATTCCGAAGCCGGTGACGCGCAGTCCTGGGTCGATGCCGAGAATTCTGCGCATCGGTGCCCGGTCAGCGATTCCTCGAGCACGGCAGACGTATAGACCTCCTGCACATCGTCGAGCGATTCGAGCGCGTCGATGAGCTTGTGCATCTTCTCGGCGTCCTCGCCCGCCATCTCGACTTCGGTCGACGGCTTCATGGTCACTTCGGCGAACTCGGGAACGAACCCGGACTTGGCGAGCGCGTCCTTGACGTTGACGAAGTCGTAGGGGCCGGTCACGACCTCGAAGCTGCCGTCGTCGTCGACGACGACGTCCTCGGCACCCGCATCGAGCGCCGCTTCCATGAGCTTGTTCTCGTCCGTGCCCGGCGCGAACACGAGCTGGCCGATGTGCTTGAACAGGAACGCGACGGAGCCGTCGGTGCCGAGGTTGCCGCCGTATTTCGAGAAGGCGTGGCGCACGTCCGCAACGGTGCGCGTGCGGTTGTCGGTCATGCAGTCGACGATGACCGCCGCACCGTTGATGCCGTAACCCTCGTAGCGGATCTCTTCGTAGTTCACGCCTTCGAGGCCGCCGGCGCCGCGCGCGGTCGCGCGCTGGATCGTGTCCTTCGGCATGTTCTGCGCGGTGGCCTTGTCGACGGCCAGCCGCAGGCGCGGATTCATGGACGCGTCGGCGCCGCCCAGGCGCGCGGCGACGGTGATTTCCTTGATGAGCCGGGTGAAGATCTTGCCGCGCTTGGCGTCGGTCGCGGCTTTCTTGTGCTTGATGTTCGCCCACTTGCTGTGGCCGGCCATGTCGTCGCGTCGTGTCGTCGGATTGCGAAGCGCGAATTATACTCGTCGCGAACCACGGCTCAGGGGAGGGGCGGCATGGCGATCTCGAGTGCGCGCGACGCAATGTCGCGCATCTTCTACCAGCGATGCTTCTGGCTGTTCGTGGTGCTCATCGCGCTCCTCGTGGCGGTGTCCTTCGTGCCCGAAGGCGACAACGGCCGGCTCGTGGTGAGCATGGTCAACATGTTCCTGCTCATCGCCACGGTGGCGGCGGTCGGCCGCACGACGATGCCGTTCGTGATCGCCATCCTGCTCGCGGTGCCCGCGGTGTGGTTCCAGTACCACGGCCTGACGCGCGACGACGACTGGGAGCTCGCGGAGTCGTGGATGTTCAGCGCCGCGCTGTATTTCATCGCGACCGTCTACCTGCTGCGCTACGTCTTCCAGCCGCGCGTGATGACCGCGGACAAGCTGTTCGGCGCGGCCGCCGCGTATCTCATGCTCGGCGTGCTCTGGGCGTACCTCTACGCGATCGTCGGCTACTTCTATCCCGGCTCGTACTCGGTCCTCGGCCAGCCCGGACGGCTCGTGTTCTCCGACGCGCTGTACCTCAGCATGACGGTGCTGACCAGCACGGGCTTCGGAGACATCTCGCCGGTGACGCGACAGGCGCGCGGCGTATGCATGGTCGAGCAGATCGGGGGCGCGCTGTTCGTCGCCATCCTCATCGCGCGCCTGGCGGGCGTGTACCCGCCGAAGGAAGACTACGTGAAGGAGCCGTCACAGTAGGCCCTGCTGCGACAGGAACTTCTGCAGCACCTGCAGGCGCACCTCGCGCATCGTTGATCTCGAGCATGCTCTGCTTGATGTTGAGCGGCAACGGCAGGAGCTCCGCAAGCCGATAGCCGACCCACGAAGCGTCGTCGAACTTGCGCTCCGCCGGAAAGTTGCGCGGTCCCACCCGCGATGCCACGAGCTCGAGGAATTGCGCGAGCGGCTTGAACGCCTCGTCGAGCGGTTGCGCAGCCTCCGGCTCGAGCGCAGTGACCTCGCCGACCACGAGACCGTTTGCCTGCGTCGACTGCCTGCGAACCTGGAAGCGCGTCTCGCCGACCGTTGCAAGATGAAGGATGCCTACCTGCGGCACGTCCCAGTCGGTGATGCGCGCGAGCGTCCCGACGGTCGCGACCTCGGGCACCGCGGCGCTCGGCGTGGCCACCTCGTCGCCCTGCACGATCAGGCACACGCCGAAGGGGCGGTTGTTCATCATGCAGGCCTTCGTCATCTCGACGTAGCGCTGCTCGAACACCTTGAGCGGAAGCAGGCCGCCGGGAAACAGGACGGTGCGCAGCGGAAACAGCGGCAGCGAGTACGGCTGCGCGCCGCCGCCGTTTCCGAACGGCCACACTAACGCTCGCCCCAGCGCGGCTGCAGCGCGTGCGGGACGCCCAGCTGGTCGAGCACGCGCGCCACGACGAAATCCACGATGTCGGCGATCGACTGCGGGTCGTTGTAGAAGCCGGGTGCGGGCGGCAGGATGACGGCGCCTGCGTGGGCGAGCTTCAGCATGTTCTCGAGGTGAATGATCGACAGCGGCGTCTCGCGCGGCACGAGCACGAGCTTGCGCCGCTCCTTCAGCATGACGTCGGCGGCGCGATGGATCAGGTTGTCGGCGAGCCCCGCCGCGATCGCGCCGAGCGTGCCGACGGTGCAGGGACAGATCGCCATGGCGTCGGCGGCGCTCGACCCCGACGCGATCGGGGCGTTCCAGTCCTCGCGCGAGAACACCTCGATCTGCCCCTCGGCCGCGCCGAAGCGCTCGCCGAACATGCGCGCGGCCTCGCGCGGCTGCGTGGGGATGGTGAGCGCGCATTCCTGCTTCGCGACGATCTGCGCGGCCGACGAGTAGAGGAGGTACACGTGGCAGCGCGCGCCGACGAGGCACTCGAGCAGGCGCAACCCGAACGGCATGCCGGAAGCGCCCGTCAATGCAAGCGTGATGGTCGGACCCATCGCTACAGCTCCCGGTGCCTGACCAGCACCTGGTAGCGTGAGCCGAACGCTTGCGCGAGGCGCTCGACCAGGAACACCGACCGGTGGCGCCCACCCGTGCACCCGACCGCCACCGTGAGGTAGTTGCGGTTGTCGCGTGCGTAGTCGGGCAGCCAGCTGCCGACGAAGTGATAGATGTCGCTGTACATGCGCTCCACTTCCGGGGCGCGCTTGAGGAACTCGATCACCGGCTGGTCGCGTCCGGTGAGCGGCGCAAGCGCCTCCTCGTAGTGCGGATTGGGCAGGCACCGGACGTCGAACACGAGATCGGCGTCGAGCGGCACGCCGTGCTTGAAGCCGAACGACTCGAACAGGATGGTGAGCTTGGACGGGTCCGCCGCGACGAAGTCCTTGATCCACGCGCGCAGCGCGGCGGCGGGCAGGTCGCTCGTGTCGAACACGAAGCCTTCCTCGCGCATCGGCGCAAGCAGCGCGCGCTCGTGGTCGATGGCTTCGGTGAGCGTGCGCTCGTCGCTCGAGAAAGGGTGCCGGCGGCGCGTCTCCGAAAACCGCTTGACCAGCGTGTCCGTCTTCGCGTCGAGGTACAGGAAGCGCACCGTCCAGCCCAGGGCGCGCACGGTGGCGATCGATTGCGCGAGGCCCGGCAATCCCGGGCCCGTCTTGACGTCGAGCGCGATCGCCACGCGCTCCTGGCCGCTGCTTGCGAGGTTGGCGACGGTGTCCACCAGCATCGACGGCGGCAGGTTGTTGATCGCGTGATAGCCGGAGTCTTCGAGCGCCGCCAGGGCGACGCTCTTGCCGGAGCCCGACACGCCGCCGATCAGCAGGAGGTCCACGCTACGAGCCGTCCTCCATCAACTTCTGCTGGCGCTCGATGAATTCCTTGGTGGAATCGATGCCGCGCTGGTTCAGCACGAAGTTGCGCACCGCGGCCTCGACCAGCACGGCGAGGTTGCGGCCGGCGGCGACGGGAATGGTCACCTTGCGAATGGGAACGGACAGGACGTCCTGGTACGTCGCGTTCACCTGGAGCCGATCGAGGTCGGAGAACGCTTCGTTGCTGTGGTCTTCGAGGTGCACGAGGAGCTTCAGGAGCTTGCGCGGCCGCACGGCCGTCTCGCCGAAGATCGTGCGGATGTTGAGGATGCCGATGCCGCGGACCTCGAGGAAGTCGCGCAGCACCGCGGGACAGCGTCCTTCGACGGTGTCGGGAGAGATGCGGAAGAGCTCGACGATGTCGTCGGCCACGAGGCCGTTGCCGCGCGAGATGAGCTCGAGCGCAAGCTCGCTCTTGCCGATCGCCGACGCGCCGGTGATGAGGACGCCCATCTCGAGCACGTCGAGGAACACGCCGTGCAGCGTGGTCGACTCGGCGAGCACGCGCGCGAGGTACAGCCGGATGACGTCGACCACGTGCGGCGACGGCTGCGGCGAGGTGAAGAGCGCGACGTGGTGCTTGTTGCACTGGTCGAGGAGGTGCTGCGGCACTTCCTCGCCGTTGGCCACGAGGATCGCGATGAGCTCCGTGTTGAACAGACGGTCCACGAAACGCCGGAGCTCGTCTTCCGGAAGGCCGCGCAGGTAGCTCGACTTCCGCCGCGCCCATGAGCTGGATGCGGAACGGATGGATGAGGTTCATGTGCCCGACCTGTCCGACCGTCGGCTTGAGCGCGGTGTCGCCCGCCATGAAGCGGTTGCCGCCTTGCCGCCCGCCGAGCCAATGCAGGCCGAGCCGCTCGCGGTTGTCGTCGAACAGCTGCTGGACGCTGACCTGTCTCATCGCGACGTTATCCGGCGGCCTGCCAGCCCTCGAACAGCGCGAGGAGGTCGTCGGCGCTCGCCGCGTTCGCGAGCTTGTCGCGGAAGGCGCGCTCGGAGAACATCTGCGCGAGCTCGGACAGGAGCTGCAGGTGGAGGTCGGTCGCCTGCTCCGGCACGAGGAGCACGAACACCTGCGAGACGGGCTTGCCGTCGGGCGCGTCGAACGCGACCGGCTGGCGCAGCCGCACGAACGCGCCGCGCGCCTGCTCAAGGCCCTTGATGCGGCCGTGCGGAATCGCGATGCCCTGGCCGAGGCCCGTGGACCCGAGCTTCTCGCGTGCGGCGAGGCTCGACGAGATCGCGCTCGCGTCGAGGCCCCCATGCGCCGCGAACGCGGCGCCGACCGCGTCGAACAGGCGCGCCTTGGTCGTGGCGTCGAGGTCGAGCAGGATGCTCTCGGGCGAGAGCAGTTCGGCGATCTGGTTCATCCGCGATCGTGTCGATTCGGCGGCGTGGCTGCCGCGCCGGTCACTCCGTCGGAAGCTGCGGCGGGCCGCTGGCCGCAAGCTGGCGCTCGATCGTCTCGCGGTCAGCGCGATGATCGGACAGCTTCTCCTTGTACTTCAGCACCTGGCGGTTCAGCTTGTCGGCAAGGCAGTCGATGGCCGCGTACATGTCGGGCTCGATGGCCTCCGCGTGGATGTCCTTGCCGCGCACGTGCACGTTGGCCTCGATCTTCTGGCGAAGCTTGTCCACCGACAGCACGACGTTCACGTCGATGACGTGGTCGAAGTGGCGGTTGACGCGCTCGAGCTTGGACACGACGTAGGCACGAATGGCCGGGGTGATGTCGAGATGAACGCCGGTGAGGTTGAGATTCATCGACTCTCCTTGAGTGGTCCGTGCGGTTCTTCTCTGTGTCGCAAAATCCGCGCCTACAGCGCCTTGCGCATGTTGACGGGCGGAATGGATAACGCCTCGCGGTACTTGGCGATCGTCCGCCGCGCGACGAGGATGCCTTGCTCGCCCAGCAGCTCCGCGATCCGGCTGTCGGTCAGCGGGACTTGCGGGTTCTCTGCGGCGACGAGCTGCTTGATGAGCGCGCGTATCGCGGTGGCGGACGCAGCGCCGCCGGTGTCGGTGGCGACGTGGCTGCCGAAGAAGTACTTGAGCTCGAAGGTGCCGCGCGGCGTCAGCATGTACTTCTGCGTGGTCACGCGCGAGATCGTCGACTCGTGCAGGTCGAGCATGTCCGCGATCTCGCGCAGCACCATGGGCCGCATCGCGACTTCGCCGTGCTCGAAGAACCGCCGCTGCCGCTCGACGATCGCCGACGCGACGCGAAGGATCGTCTCGAACCTCTGCTGCACGTTGCGGATCAGCCACTTCGCTTCCTGCAGCTGTGCGGCGAGCTGCTGGTTCGACGACTCGCGGTTGCGCGTCAGGATGTCGGCGTAGATGCGGTTGAGGCGCAGCTTGGGCATCGCCGCCTCGTTCAGCGACGCGACCCACTGGTTGCGGACCTTGCGCACGACGACGTCGGGAATGACGTAGTTCGCCTCGTCCTTCGCGAACGACGCGCCCGGCCGCGGGTTGAGGCTGCGGATCAGGTCGCGCACGCCGCGCACGCAGACCTCGTCGCAATGCAGCACGCGGCGCAGCTTGGTGAAATCGCGCGCCGCGAGGAGCGGCAGGTGGCCGTCGACGGTCTTCAGCGCTTCGCTTCGAAACGGCGTGTCGTCCGGCAGCGTCTTGAGTTGCAGGGCGAGGCACTCGGCCGGGCCGCGCGCACCGACACCCGCAGGCTCGAAGCTCTGCACGTACTTGAGGCCGATGGTCAGCTCTTCCGGCTCGAGGGCGTCGTCCTCGGAGAACATCTCGGCGATCTCCTCGAGCGACGACGCGAGGTAGCCGTCGTCGTCGAGCGCGTCGATGAGCGCCGCGACGACCTGGCGGTCGCGCAGCGGCAGGTTCAGCAGCGCGAGCTGTTGCATGAGGTGATCGCGCAGCGAGCTCGACGCGATCTGCTGCGGCGAGAAGTCGTCGTCCTCGTTGGTGCCTCCGCCGCCCCAGTCGCCGTCGCCGCCGCCGCCGTAATCGCCGAAGTCGGTGACGTCCGGCAGGTCGTCGCGCGTGGGCGTCGCGTCGACCGCCGTCATGCCCTCGCCGTCGCCGTCGCCATCGTCGTCGCGGGTGGTGGTGCGCTCGGTGGTGACCGGTCCGGGGGCGGTGCCGTTGAGCGGGAATTCCTGCGGGGGCGCCTCTTCCTCGCCTTCCTCGCGCTCGAGCAGCGGATTTTCCTGGAGCATGCGGTCGACCTCGGCATTGAGCTCGAGAGTCGACAATTGCAGCAGCCGGATCGACTGCTGCAGCTGCGGCGTCAGGGTGAGGTGCTGGGTGAGCTTGAGCTGGAGCGTTTGTTTCATTCAACGTCCATCGGTAACAGCCCCCACGCTCGCCTCACTTGCGTTCTGCTTCGCTGCCCCCCGAGGGGTGCGGCATTGGCCTTGGGGCGGCCCTTCGCCAACGCGCTCAAAGCCTGAAGTGCTCGCCGAGGTAGACCTTGCGGACATCCTCATTATAAACAATATCCCCGGGCGCGCCGGACGCGAGGACCCGCCCCTCGTTGATGATGTAGGCGCGGTCGCAGATGCCGAGCGTCTCGCGCACGTTGTGATCGGTGATGAGGATGCCGATGCCGCGCTCCTTGAGGAAGCCGATGATGCGCTGGATGTCGAGCACGGCGATCGGGTCGACGCCTGCGAACGGCTCGTCGAGCAGGATGAAGCGCGGACGCGTGGCAAGCGCGCGCGCGATCTCGCAGCGCCGGCGCTCGCCGCCCGAAAGCGACACCGCGGGTGCGTCGGCGAGGTGCGAGATCGAAAGGTCCTCGAGCAGCGCGTCGAGGCGATTGGAGAGCGTGTCGGGATCGAGGTCCTGCAGCTCGAGGATCGCGCGCACGTTCTCCGCGACCGTGAGCTTGCGGAAGATCGACGCTTCCTGCGGAAGGTAGGACAGGCCCCGGCGGGCGCGCTGGTGGATCGCGAGGCGCGACAGGTTCTCGCCGTCGAGCTCGATCTTGCCGCCGTCGGCCGCGACCAGGCCGACGATCATGTAGAAGCATGTCGTCTTGCCGGCGCCGTTGGGACCGAGCAGGCCGACGACCTCGCCGCTCGCGACGTCGAGCGAGACGTCGTGCACGACCGTGCGCGCCTTGTATCGCTTCTGCAGGCGCGCCGCCCGTAGTTCGCTCATTTTGCCTTGGAGGGCGCAAGCTCCCCGGAGGGGGTCAGCGACAGCGGCGTGTTCGACTTGGGTGCAGGGGCCTTGCCCGGCGGCGGGTTTTCCTTGGGCTGGAACGTGCCGCGCACGCGGTCGTTGCGCCCGGCCTCGCCGGCGATCGGCGAAGTCGAGGGGCGGCCCTCCGCCTTGAAGAGCTCGGTCTTCGAGTTGTACGTGATGTAGTTGCTGCGGATCTCGTCGGTTCCGCGCTTCAGTATCGCGTTGTCGAAGAGCTCGAGCTGCTCCTTGCCGCCGTCGTATTCGGCGCGCTGCGCCCATCCTTCGTAATAGCCTTCGGCGTCGTCGCGCTTCTGGCGGAACGAGATGGGATTGCCGAAGGCGGTGGCCGACAGCGAGTTGTCCGCGTTCTGCTTGAAGTTGATCCTGTCGGCGCGGATCGTGAGCGTGCCCTGCGTGATCACGACGTTGCCGGTCAGCACGCCCGTCTTCTTCTCGTAGTTGACCTCGCCGCCGTCGGACGTGAACGAGATCGGCTTCGTCTTGTCGGCCGTTTCGGCGTACGCGGCGCTGGCGGCGAGCGCGAGCGCGATGATGGGATAGGCTAGATATCTCACTTCGACTTCGGAGCGGCTTGCACGGGCACGGCTTGCGGTTGCAGCGTCCCGCTGACGCCGGCGTTGAGCTTGAGGGTCCTGGCTTTGTTGTCGAGTGTAAGACCGACGGACCGAATTATTCCACGCGGCTCCTCGATCGTCACAGCCTTGTCGGTGGTCGCGATCTCCTTGTCGGGCACCACGTGCAGGTACTCCGTGATCACCGTGACCGGACCTGCGGGCGATTCACCGGGCTGCGTCGCCCCGGCGTCGCGAACCGCGCGCACGTTGCCCGTGAAGGACGCCTCCTTGCGATCGCCCGTCAGCGTGCCCTTGTGCGCCGTGATGCGAAACGCGGGCTTGCCGGCTTCGGTTTGCGACAGGAGAGGCTCGATGATCTCGGTCGTCTGGTCGTCGCCGAAGTGGAGCGCCCGCTTGCCCGCGATGAGCTGCCTCGGCCGGCCGCTCGCGTCGAGCTCCACCGCGCGAAAGTCCTCGACGTAGATGTCGGGATCGTGGCGCTCGGAGCCGTCGCGCCGGGGCGGCGGCGGCTGCACCTGCGCATCGAGCCAGTAGGTGAGCGCGGCCAACCCGCCCAGGAGCAGGACCGGCGACCACGCGGTGGCGCGATCGAGCAGCGACCGTGCGCGGGGCTCACGCATGCGCAACCCCCGTCATGCAGCGCGCATCGGCGCCGCCTGCGGCGTGTGCCCGCGCGCCGCGAGCAGCAGCTCGGCGAGCTCGCGCACGGCGCCCTGGCCGCCCTCGCGCAAGGTGACGTAGTGCGCGTGCTCGCGCACGGCGGCGGGCGCATGCGGCACCGTCGCGGCGAACCCGCACGCGCGCATCACCGGCACGTCCGGAAGATCGTCGCCGATGTGCGCGCAGTCTTCGGGCGCGAAGCCGAGCTTCTCGCGCAGCGTGTTCCACGCCGCGAGCTTGTCGGCGATGTCGAGCAGCACGTAAGGAACCTTCAACCGGCGCGCGCGATGCTCGACGGCAGGCGCCGGACTGCCCGTGATCCACGCGACGACGATGTCGGCCTTGCCGAGCAGGTGCATCGCCACGCCGTCGAGCGCCGAGAATGCCTTCGTCTCGTGACCGAGGTCGTCGACGAGGATGCGCCCGTCGGTGAGGACGCCGTCGACGTCGCACGTGAGGAATCGAATGCGGCGCGCCCGGGCCAGGACTTCGGGCGGCATCAGATGATTCGCGCCTTGAACAGGTCGTGGATGTGCAGCGCGCCCACGAGACGTCCGCCATCGTCGACGACGACGAGCTGCGATACCTTGGGCGGGGTCTCCATCACCTCGACGCAATCGATTGCAAGACCGTCCGCACTCACCGTGCGCGGGCGACGCGTCATCGCATCGGCGACCTTCGTCAAGCGGATGTCGTGCGCGGCGCTCACGCAGCGGCGCAGGTCGCCGTCGGTAAAGATGCCCGCGACGCGGCCGTCGCCTTCGACGACGACGGTCATGCCCATGCCCTTGCGGCTCATCTCGTCGATGGCCTCGCCGAGCGTCGCGCCGATGGGCGTTACGGGCAGCGCGTCGCCGGTTCGCATCACTTCCCCGACCCGCACGAGCCGCTTGCCGAGCGCGCCCGCGGGATGCGAGCGCAGGAAGTCCTGCGCCGAGAATCCGCGCGCGTCGAGAAGGGCAAGTGCCAGCGCGTCGCCGAGCGCCTGCGCCGCGGTGGTGCTGGCAGTGGGCGCGAGGCCGAGGGGACACGCCTCGCTGTCGACGCGCGCGTCGAGATGGATGGTGGCGGATTGCGCGAGCGCGCTTTGCTCGTTGCCGGTGATCGCGACGACCGGTGCGCCGGCCCGCCTGACGTGCGGGATCAGGCTGACGAGCTCGTCCGTCTCGCCGGAGTTCGACAGCATCACCACGACGTCGTGTGCGGCGATCATCCCGAGGTCGCCGTGCATCGCTTCGGTCGCGTGGACGAAGAACGCGGGCGTGCCGGTCGAGGCGAGGGTGGCGGCGAGCTTGCGCCCGACGTGACCCGACTTGCCGATGCCGCAGACCACCACGCGCCCGCGGCAGTCGAGGATCAGCTCCACAGCGCGCACGAACGCGTCGCCGAGCCGTGCCGCGACGTCGACGATCGCCTTCGCTTCGACGGCGAGCACGTCGCGCGCTCGCGCGAGCGTCGCCGCCGCGTCGATGCGCGCTCGCGCGGCCGTGTGCGCGACCTCGTCGGAAGCCCTGCGGTTCATCGCTGAAGTATACCCGCTGCCCGATGCGCGCTCGTTGGCCCCGCCGGTCACGCCCGGCGGTCGTGTCATATGATCGGCATTCGATGCCGCACGCCCTCCTGCTCGTCCTCACGCTGCTCGCGGCCGCCGTCGTCGTGGTCGTCGTGTGCAGGCTCGCGCGTTTGCCTGCGATCCTCGGCTATCTCGGCGTGGGCATCGTCCTCGGCGACCACGCGCTCGCGCTCATCCCGCTCGACGACACCACGCGCGCGGTGGGCGAGTTCGGCGTGGTGTTCCTCATGTTCTCCGTCGGGCTCGAGTTCAGCCTGCCGCAGTTGCGGGCGATGCGGCGCGCCGTGTTCGGGCTCGGCCTCGCCCAGGTGGTGATCACGACGGTCGGCGCGATGGTCGTCCTGCACCTCGTCGGCTATGGCTGGCATGTCGGCATGGTGCTCGGCGGCGCGCTTGCGATGAGCTCCACGGCGATCGTGTCGAAGATGCTGGCCGAGCGCATGGAGCTCGGCACGCCGCACGGCCGCGACGTGATGGCCGTCCTGCTGTTCCAGGATCTCGCCGTGGTCGCGTTCCTGATCGTCATACCGTCGCTGTCGCAATCCGGACGCGAGGTCGTCGAGTCGCTCTCGCTGGCGGCGCTCAAGGCCGCAGTCGCCCTGACGGTCATCCTGTTCCTGGGGCAGCGGCCGATGCGCGCGTGGTTCCATCTCGTGGCGCGCCAGCGCTCGTCCGAGCTCTTCGTGCTGAACGTGCTGCTCGTCACGCTGGGCCTCGGCGCCATCACGGAATGGCTCGGCCTGTCGCTCGCGCTCGGCGCGTTCCTGGCCGGCATGCTGATCGCGGAGACGGAGTATCGCTACCAGGTCGAGGAGGACATCAAGCCGTTCCGCGACGTGCTGCTCGGGCTCTTCTTCATCGTCGTCGGCACCGCGCTCGACCTGTCGGCGGTGGCCGCGAACTTCGGCTGGGTCCTGCTCCTCGTCGTCGTTCCGCTGTTGTGCAAGCTCCTGGTCACGGTGGCCGTCGCGCGCTTCTTCGGCGCGCCGCTCGCGACGTCGCTGCGGACCGGGATCTACCTTGCGCAAGTCGGCGAGCTCGCGCTCGTGATGCTCGCGCTCGCGGTGCGGAGCGACGTCGTGCCGCGCGACCTCCTGCAGCCGGTGCTCGCCGCGATGATCATCTCGATGTGCGCGGCGCCGCTGGTGATCCAGTTCGCCGAGCCGCTCGTGCGCAAGCTGACGGCCAACGACTGGCTCGCCCGCGCGGCGCAGGTGACGCAGATCGCGGCGCGCAGCATGGCGCGTCGGGATCACATCATCGTGTGCGGATACGGCCGCAGCGGCCAGAACCTCGCGCGCCTGCTCGAGGCCGAGGACATCCCGTACGTGGCCATGGAATCCGACCCCCAGCGGGTGCGGGAAGCTTCGGCGGACGGCAGCAGCGTCGCCTACGGCGACGCGAGCCGGCGCGAGGCGCTGGTCAGCGCGGGGCTCGCCAAGGCACGCGCGGTGGCCATCACGTTCGCGAATACGCCGATCGCGCTCAAGATCCTGCATCACGTCCAGCAGGAGCGGCCCGGGTTGCCCGTCATCGTGCGCACCGTTGACGACAGCGAGATCGACAAGCTGATGGCAGCGGGCGCGACCGAGGTCGTGCCGGAGGTTCTCGAGGGAAGCCTCATGCTCGCGTCGTCGTCGCTGCTCGTGCTCGGCGTGCCGCTCAATCGCGTGCTGAAGCGCATCCGCATGGTTCGCGAGGAGCGCTACGACCTCTTCCGCGGGTTCTTCCACGGCGCGACCGATACCGCCGACGCGGCGGAGAACCTCCAGGCGCGGCTTCACACGGTGGTGCTGCCCGACCGCGCGTCGGCCGTCGGCCGCACGCTCGCGGAGATCGGGCTCGCGCAGGGAGTGGAAGCCACCGGCGTTCGCCGCCGCGGTGCCCGTTCCGTCCGCCCGCAGGCGGACTGGCGATTCGAGGCAGGCGACGTGGTCGTCCTGCTCGGCCGTCCCGAAGCTCTCATCACGGCCGAAGACAAGCTCTTGCGCGCCCGCGACAGGAAATCCGTACCGAAATAGGGACGTACCCTATTTCGAAGTGTTACAAATGACCGCGGGTCATTGCGGCCCGCGGAAGGCTGCGGATACAATCGATTCTCTTTTCTTCGCATTCCTTCGCCCCTTGCACGACGCCTCCACGCCGCGGCCCGAAGCCGCGCCCGCCTGCGCTGTTGCCAACGCCATCGAAATGGCCGGCGTGTCGTTCGGCTACGACCGCCGCCGTCCGGTCCTGCGCGGCATCGACATGACCATTCCGCGCGGCAAGGTCGTCGCGATCATGGGCGGGTCGGGATGCGGCAAGACGACGATCCTGCGACTCATCGGCGGCCAGCTGCGCCAGCAGTCGGGCCGCGTGCTCGTCGGCGGCCAATCGGTGAAGGAGCTCACCCGCGAAGGGCTGTACGCACTGCGCCGGCGCATCGGCATGCTGTTCCAGTTCGGCGCGCTGTTCACCGACATGACGGTGTACGAGAACGTGGCGTTTCCCATGCGCGAGCACACCGGACTCGACGAGCCCCTCATTCGCGACCTGGTCCTGATGAAGCTGCACGCCGTGGGCTTGCGCGGCGCCGCGCAGCTTCGCCCGTCCGAGCTGTCGGGCGGCATGGCGCGGCGCGTGGCGCTGGCGCGGGCGATCGCGCTCGATCCCATGCTCGTGCTCTACGACGAGCCATTCGCGGGGCTCGACCCGATCTCGCTGGGCGTCGTCGGCCAGCTCATCCGCCAGCTCAACGACGCGCTCGGCATCACGTCGGTCGTCGTCACCCACGACGTCTACGAGTCGCTGAAGATCGTCGACTACCTGTACTTCGTCTCCGAGGGCCGCATCATCTGGCACGGAACGCCCGAGGACGTGCGCCACACCGCCGACCCTTTCGTGCGCCAGTTCGTCGACGGACAGCCCGACGGCCCCGTGCCGTTCCACTATCCGGCGCGCTCGTACGTGGAGCAGTTGCGTGCCGGCTGACGCCATCGCACGAGGCGTTCGCCGTGTCGGCAACGGCACGATGCGCGCGATCGCGCGCGCGGGCTTCGCGACGCGGTTCTTCCTCGCCGTGCTGTATCACTCGCCTGCGGCGTTCCACCGGCTGCAGCTCACCGTGCGCGAGATCTACTTCGCCGGGGTGCTGTCGCTGGTCGTCATCATGGTGTCGGGACTGTTCGTCGGCATGGTGCTCGGCCTGCAGGGTTACGACGCGCTCAACAAATACGGCGCCGGCGATTCGCTCGGCATCTTCGTCGGCCTCTCGCTCGTGCGCGAGCTCGGCCCGGTGGTCGCGGGCCTGCTGTTCGCGAGCCGCGCCGGCAGCGCGGTCACCGCGGAAATCGGGCTCATGAAGACCACCGAGCAGCTGTCGGCCATGGAGATGATGGCGGTGGACCCTCTCGCGCGCATCGTCGCGCCGCGCTTCTGGGGCGGCGTGATCTCCATGCCGCTGCTCGCCGCGCTCTTCTCGGTGATGGGCGTGTTCGGCGCGTACCTCGTCGGCGTGCGCCTCATCGGCGTCGACAGCGGCACGTTCTGGGGCAACATGCGGGCGGGCATCGAATTCTGGCCCGACGTCACCAACGGCATCATCAAGAGCACGGTGTTCGGGATCGCCGTGAGCCTGATCGCGGTATTCGAGGGGTACGACGCCAATCCAACGGCGGAAGGCGTCTCTGCGGCGACGACGCGCACCGTGGTGGGCGGCTCGCTCGCGATCCTCGCGCTCGACTTCGTCCTCACCGTTTTCATGTTCCGCGGCCTCGGAACGGTCTAGACCAAAAAAAGACACCATGAACAAGGCAACGATTGATCTGTGGGTCGGCATCTTCGTGACCATCGGAATCGGCGCGATCGTGTTCCTCGCGTTGAAGGTCGGCAACCTGATGTCGCTCGAGACGAAGCCGAGCTACCGGCTGGAGGCGAGCTTCGACAACATCGGCGGGCTCAAGCTGCGGGCCCCGGTGAAGGCCGCCGGCGTGATCGTCGGACGCGTCGAATCCGTGCGGCTCGATCCCAAGACGTACGAGGCCGTCGTCACGCTTCGCATGGACGACGGCTACCAGTTCTCGAAGGACACGATCGCCCAGATCCTGACGTCCGGGCTCCTGGGCGAGGTGTACATCGGCCTCGAGGCAGGCGGCGACCCGGCGATGCTTGCCGACGGCCAGCGCGTCGCCAAGACCCAATCGGCGGTCGTGATCGAGAAGCTCATCAGCCAGTTCCTGTTCGACAAGGCGTCAAGCGGACCGACCCCATCCACCGGACCCACCGCAAAATGAGAAAGACACTCGCTCTCGTCGCACTCGCCGCTGCTTGCGTGCTGCCGGGCTGTGCCACCACGGGTGGGCGCGCCGACGATCCGTTCGAAGCCGGCAACCGCGTCATGTTCCAGATCAACGAGCCGCTGGTGGAGTACGTCGCCAAGCCGGTGGCCGAGGCCTACACGACGATCGTGCCGAGCTTCATGCGCACGGCCGTCACGAACTACGTCAACAATATCGACGACCTCTTCTCCATCGTCAACGACGCGCTGCAGGGCAAGTGGGACAAGATGGGCAACGACATGGGCCGGGTGATGATCAACACCGGCTTCGGCTTCGGCGGGCTCATCGACATCGCCTCCGAGGCGGGCATCCCGCGCGGCATGGAGGACTTCGGCCAGACCTTCGGCTACTGGGGCATTCCGACAGGCCCGTACCTGTTCATCCCGCTGTGGGGCCCGACCACCGTTCGCGACGGCACGGGGTCGATCCTGCGCCTGTTGTGGTCGCCCACCAACGAAATACCGAACGTCGCGGCCCGCAACGTTGTCTACGGGTTCGTGACGGTCAACGAGACGCCCGGCGTCGTCGACGCGTGGAAGCTCGTCGACCAGGCGGCGCTCGACCGCTACAACTTCGTGCGGCGCGCGTACCTGCAGCGTCGCGAATACCTCGTGTACGACGGCAAACCTCCGCCGGAAAAGGATGAATGACATATGAAGCTTTCGCTCCACATCGTTGGCGTTGCCTTCGCTTTGATCGCCGGATCGGCGATCGCGCAGGAAGCCCCCGACGCGATGGTCAAGCGCGTCTCGCAGGAAGTCCTCACGATCATCAAGAGCGACCCGAAGGTCCAGGCGGGCGACCAGGCGCGCATCCGCGAGGTCGTCGAGACGAAGCTCCTTCCGAACTTCGACTTCGAGCGCCTCACTGCGCTGGCCATGGGCCGCAACTGGCGGCAGGCAACGCCCGAACAGCAGAAGCAGCTCGTCGAGCAGTTCCGCACGCTGCTCGTGCGCACCTACTCCGGGGCGCTCACGCAATACCGCGACCAGACGATGGATTACAAGCCGCTGCGTGCCGACGCGAACGCGACCGAGGTCACCGTTCGAACGGAAGTCGTGCGGCAGGGACAGGCGCCCGTGCCGATCGACTACTCGATGGCGAAAGCCGCGTCCGGGTGGAAGGTCTACGACGTCATCGTCGGCGGCGTGTCGCTCGTCACCAACTACCGCGACGAGTTCAACGAGCAGATCAAGAGCGGCGGCATCGACGGCTTGATCAAGACGCTTCAGGCGAAGAATTCCCCGAAATGATGCACAGCGCATGACGGACTCCCAGGCAACGGGCGCGTTCGCGAGCGACAACGACCGCTGGACGTTTGGCGGCCAGATCACGTTCGACAACGCGATGCCGGTGCTGGAAGCGGCCGCCGCGCTGCCGCTCCCGGCGTCGGGCATCGTCGACTTGTCCGGCGTCGCGCACGCGGACTCGTCGGCGCTGGCGGTCCTGCTCGCGCTGCGCCGCCGCGCAGTCGCGGAGGGCCGCAGCATCACGTTCGCATCGGTGCCGCCGATGCTCGACTCGCTCGCGCGCGTCTACGGCATCGAAGAATTCCTCGCAGCCTGATGGGCCCCCACGCTCGCGATAAGGCACGCTCGCTGCCCCCCGAGGGGGCGCAGTTCGCGCTTGGGACGGCCCGGCGCGCTCACGGGCCATGAACGCCGCTGTCGAAGTCCGGGATGTGGCGCGCAGCTTCGGGCAGGTGCAGGCGCTCGACGGCATCGACCTGTCGGTCGCGCAGGGCGAGTTCTTCGGGCTCCTTGGCCCGAATGGCGCCGGCAAGACCACGCTGATCTCGATCGTCGCAGGATTGACGCGCGCCGACCGCGGCAGCGTGCGCGTCCTCGGCCACGACGTCGTCACCGATTTCCGATCCGCGCGGCGAAGCCTCGGCGTGGTCCCGCAGGAGCTCGTGTTCGATCCGTTCTTCAGCGTGCGCGAGACGCTCGAGTTCCAGGCGGGCTACTTCGGCTTGCGCAGGCAGGGTGCGTGGATCGACGAGCTCCTGCATCACCTCGACCTCACGTCGAAGGCCAACGCCAACATGCGATCGCTCTCCGGCGGCATGAAGCGCCGCGTGCTGGTGGGTCAGGCCCTCGTGCACAAGCCGCCGGTCATCGTGCTCGACGAGCCCACCGCGGGCGTCGACGTCGAGCTGCGGCAGAGCCTGTGGCAATTCATCCGCAAGCTCAACCGCGACGGGCACACCGTGATCCTCACGACGCACTACCTCGAGGAAGCCGAGATGCTGTGCAGCCGCATCGCGATGCTGAAGGCCGGCCGCGTCGTGGCGCTCGACTCCACACAGAATCTCCTGTCGCGCGTCGCAGGGCTCACGTGTCGCGTCGTGGCCTCGCGGCTGCCCGACGCCTGGGTCGCGCGCGTCGTGCGCCACGAGGGCCGCGTCTTCCACATCGCGCTCGACTCGTACCGCGACCTCGAGCTCCTGCTCGCGTCGCTGCGCGAGGCCAACATCGCCATCGACGAGCTCGCGCTGGAGGAGACCGACCTCGAGCAGGTCTTCCTCAAGATCATGCGCGAGGACGTTCGCGTTGAGGCGCACGCGTGAGCCCGAAGGGCCGCCCCGAGGGCGAATCGGACCCGAAGCACGTAGTGCGGAGGGTAGTCCAGTGAGCTCCGTCCTGCCCGTCGGGCGCATCGAGGAGACGCCGAGCCCCGGCTGGCTCATGCTGTTTCGCAAGGAGCTCCTGCGCTTCTGGAAGGTGAGCTTCCAGACCATCGCAGCGCCGATCCTCACGTCGCTCCTGTACCTGCTCATCTTCTCCCACGTGCTCGAGGGCCGCGTCTCGGTCTACGACGGGCGCGTGAGCTACTCGGCGTTCCTCGTGCCGGGCCTCGTCATGATGTCCGTGCTGCAGAATGCATTTGCCAATTCGTCGTCGTCGCTTATCCAGTCGAAGGTGACGGGCAACCTGATCTTCGTGCTGCTCCCGCCGCTGTCGGCGGGCGATCTCTTCGCGGCGTACGTGCTGGGGGCGATGGTGCGCGGCATCGTGGTCGGCGCCGGCGTGTTCCTCGTGACGCTGTTCTTCGTGCCCTCGCTCCTCGCCATGCCGCATCCCGTGTGGGCGCTCGCGTTCGCGCTCCTCGGCAGCGCGATCCTTGCGATGCTCGGCTTGCTCGCCGGGATTTCCGCGGACAAGTTCGACCAGCTGGCGGCGTTCCAGAACTTCATCGTCGTGCCGCTCACGTTCCTGTCGGGCGTGTTCTACTCCATCCACTCGCTGCCGCCGTTCTGGCAGGCGCTGTCCCACGCCAACCCGTTCTTCTACATGATCGACGGATTCCGCTACGGCTTCTTCGGCGTGTCGGACATCGCCCCGTGGGTGAGCTTCGGCATCGTCGTGGCCGCAGCGGTGATGCTCGCGATCGCCACGCTTTCACTTCTCGCGCGCGGCTGGAAGCTGCGCAACTAGGGACACAATGGTCACACCCGAATCCATCCGTGCCTCGCTCGAGGCCGGCCTGACGTGCGAGCACGTCGAGGTGCGCGGCGACGGCGCGCACTTCGAGGCGGTCATCGTGAGCGCCGCCTTCGCGGGCCTGTCGCGCATCAAGCAGCACCAGCTCGTGTACGCGGCGCTGGGCGACCGCATGCGCGAGGAGATCCACGCGCTGTCGATGCAGACGCTCACGCCGGAGCAGTGGAATGAGCGAGCGGGGCGAAGCCAAGGCGCGCCGCGCCCGTCCGCGAGCGACTGACGCGAGGCGACACGTGATGCGACGCAATGCGATCCTGTTCCAAAGAGCCGAGGCGCAGCGTGGATAAGCTTCGCATCCAGGGCGGCGTTCCGCTTCGCGGCGACGTCCGCGCTTCCGGCGCCAAGAATGCGGCGCTGCCGCTGCTCTGCGCGTCGCTCCTCGCCCCCGAGCCGCTGACGCTGACCAACGTCCCGCGGCTCAACGACGTGCGCACGATGCAGTCGCTGCTCTCGCAGATGGGCGTCGCGCTCGACAGCTCGACGCCGGGCACGGTTGCGCTCGACGCATCCCGCATCGACTGGCCGCTCGCCCCGTACGAGCTCGTGAAGACGATGCGCGCGTCGATCCTGGCACTGGGCCCGCTGCTCGCGCGCTGCGGCGAGGCGCGCGTGTCGCTGCCCGGCGGCTGTGCGATCGGCCTGCGTCCCGTCGACCAGCACGTGAAGGGCCTGCAGGCGATGGGCGCCGTCATCGACCTCGACCACGGCTACGTGAACGCCAAGGGCCGGCTGCGCGGAGCGAAGGTCGTCTTCGACATGCCGACCGTGACGGGCACCGAGAACCTCATGATGGCGGCCACGCTCGCGGACGGCACCACCGTGCTCGAGAACGCCGCGCGCGAGCCCGAGATCGTGGACCTCGCGCGCTGCCTGGTCGCGATGGGTGCGAACGTCGCGGGCGCCGGCACCAACAGCATCGTGATCGAGGGTGTCGCGAAGCTGCACGGCGCGACGCACGCGATCATGCCGGACCGCATCGAGACGGGAACCTTTCTCGCCGCCATCGCCGCCACCGGCGGGAATGCCGCCGTGCGCGGCGCCGACGCCGATTCGCTCGACGCGGTGATCGCGAAGCTGCGCGAGGCCGGCGCCAGCGTCGCGATCGACGGCGACGTGATTCGCGTGTCGCGCACGGGCAAGCTCGTGGGCGTCAACCTGCGCACCGCGCCGCACCCGGGCTTTCCCACCGACATGCAGGCCCAGTTCATGGCGCTTGCGGCGCGGGCGGAAGGCACGGCCGTCATCACCGAGACGATCTTCGAGAATCGCATGATGCACGTGCAGGAGCTCGTGCGTCTCGGCGCGGACATCGAGGTCGAGGGCAGCTCCGCCATCGTCAAGGGCGTGCCCAAGCTGACCGGCGCCAACGTGATGGCCACCGACCTGCGCGCGTCGGCCTGCCTCGTCATCGCGGGTCTCGTCGCGGAAGGCGAGACGACGATCGACCGCATTTATCACCTGGACCGCGGTTACGAGCGGATCGAGGAAAAATTGTCGGGACTCGGCGCGCGCATCGACCGCGTCAAGTAATCTCCTTTCGATGAGCGCGCGACTCGGGCCGCTGGGCCACGCCACCGGGTATCCCGACCGGTACGACCCGTCGCTCCTGTTCGCGGTCTCGCGGGCGCCGCAGCGCGCGGAGATCGGCCTGCGCGATCCGCTGCCGTTCACGGGTGCCGACGTCTGGACCGCCTACGAGCACACGTGGCTCGACACCCGCGGCAAGCCGTGCATCGCGATGCTGTCGATCGCGGTGCCCGTCGACTCGCCCTTCATCGTCGAGTCGAAATCGGTGAAGCTCTACCTCGGCTCGTTCGCGCAGACGCGCTTCGACGACGCGACGCAGGTCGTGGACACGATCGAGCGGGACCTTGCGGTCGCCACCGGCGCGCATGTGGAAGTCGCGGTGCTCCGCGAGCCCCGCATCGAGGCGATGGCGGGCGTTTCCATCGACGAGGCGACGGTCGCGATCGACCGCTACGAGGTCGACGCTTCGCTGCTGCGCGCAGACGGCGAAGCGGTCAGCGAAACGTTGCGCTCGGATCTCTTCCGCTCCGTCTGCCCGGTGACCGGTCAACCCGATTACGCATCGATTTCGATTGCCTATCGCGGCCCGCGCATCGACCGCGGCGCGCTCTTGCGCTACATCGTTTCGTTTCGGCAGCACGCGGGATTCCACGAGCACTGCGCCGAGCGCATCTTCGTGGACCTCGTCGCGCGATGCGCATGCGAGTCGCTGACGGTGAACGCGCGCTTCACGCGACGCGGCGGGCTCGACATCAATCCGTTCCGGACCAACGCGGGAATCGCCGTGCCCGCGAACGTGCGCACCGAGCGCCAATAGCGCATGGACGCGATCCGCGGATCGCTCGTCACGTTCACCGGCGATCCGTTCGTCGACGGCCTCCCGGCCTGCCGCCGCTACGAGCGCGACGCCGTCGTCCTCATGGACGCGGGCCGCATCGTCGACGCGGGCCCTGCGACCGAGATGCTGCCGCGGCTGCCCGCCGGGACCGTGGTCACGCAGTACGCCAACGCGCTCATCACGGCCGGCTTCATCGATTGCCACGTGCACTATCCGCAGCTTCCCATCATCGGCGCGGGCGGCAAGCCGCTCCTCGACTGGCTGTCGGGCTACACGTTCGTCGCCGAGGAGCGATTCGCGGAGGAGGGCTACGCGCGGTCGGTCGCACGCACCTACCTGCGCGAGAACCTGCGCAACGGCATCACGACGGCGTCGGTGTTCTGCACCGTGCACGCGGTCTCGGCGGATGTGCTGTTCGACGAAGCGCGCGCGCTCGACCTTCGCATGATCGCCGGCAAGGTCCTCATGGACCGCAACGCGCCGGCCGGTCTCCTCGACACCGCGCAGCGCGGCTACGACGAGAGCAAGGCGCTCATCGCGCGGTGGCACAACAACGGGCGCCTCGCCTTCGCCGTCACGCCGCGTTTCGCCGTGACGTCGACCGCCGCGCAGCTCGACGCGGCCGGCGCGCTGAAGCGCGAGCATCCCGACGCGTACGTGCAATCGCACGTGTCGGAGAACGTGACCGAGATCGCGCTCGTGGGCTCGATGTTCCCCGAGGCGTCCTCGTACCTCGACGTGTATGCGCGGCACCACCTGACCGGACCCCGCACGATCTACGGACATGGCGTGCACCTGGACGAGCGCGACTTCGAGTTCCTGCACGCGACGGACACCGCGCTCGCGCACTGCCCGACGTCGAACAACTTCCTCGGCAGCGGACTCTTCAGGCTCGGCGCGGCAAAGCGGCCCGACCGGCCGGTACGCGTGGGACTCGCGACGGACCTCGGCGGTGGCACGAGCTTCTCCATCCTGCGCACGATGCAGGCGGCGTACGAGGTGGCGCAGCTGTCGGGCGCGCCGCTCGCGCCGTCGTGCGCCCTCTACCTCGCCACGCGCGGGGCCGCGCACGCGCTCGATCTCGACGACTGCATCGGCAGCGTCGCGCCGGGCATGGAAGCCGACCTCGTGGTGCTGGATCTCGCCTCCACGCCCCTCATCGAGATGCGCATGGCCTATGCGAGCGACATCGAGGAAGCGCTCGCGATCCAGATGGCGCTCGGCGACGAGCGCGCCGTTCGCGCGACGTACGTCGCGGGACGACGCGCGTACGATCGGGACGCGAGGGAGTTCGCTCGGGGGCTACGGTAAGATGCCGATCCTCCCCCATGGGCCGCGCCACCTTGTCCACGCTCACCATCGCGCTCGCCAAGGGCCGCATCCTCGACGAGACGCTGCCCCTGTTCGCAAAGGCGGGCATCGTCGCGGATGAGGACCCCGAGACTTCCCGCAAGCTGATCCTCGCCACGAGCGACGCCAACGTCCGCTTCCTCATGGTGCGTCCGTCCGACGTGCCGACGTACGTGCAGTACGGCGCGGCCGACGCCGGCATCGCCGGCAAGGACGTGCTGCTCGAGCACGGCAGCGAAGGTCTTTACCAGCCCCTGGACCTCGGCATCGGGCGCTGCCGGATGGTCGTGGCCACGCGCCGCTCGTTCGACTGGGCAGGCACCGTGCAGCGCGGCGCGCGCATCCGCGTGGCCACGAAGTACGTGAAGACGGCGCGCGAGCATTTCGCGCAGAAGGGCATGCACGTCGACGTCATCGGGCTGTACGGGTCGATGGAGTTGGCACCGCTCGTCGGCCTCGCCGACGTGATCGTCGACCTCGTCTCGACGGGCAACACGCTGCGCGCCAACGACCTCGTGGCGGTGGAGGACATCGCGCCGATCAGCTCGCGCCTCATCGTCAACCCGGGCGCGCTGAAGCTCAAGCGTACGGCGATGCAGCCGCTCATCGACGCGCTCGCCAAAGCCGCTCGTCCATGACCTCGCTCGACCTTCGCGTGCTGTCGACGGCGGATGCCGGCTTCGCGTCGTCGCTCGAGTCGCTCATCGCATTCGAGTCGGCGCAGGACCCGGCGGTGGATGCCGCGGTCGCGGCCATCATCGACGACGTGCGCAAGCGGGGCGACGATGCGCTCGTCGACTACACGCGTCGCTTCGATCGCCTCGACGTGCCGTCGGCCGCCGCCCTGGAAGTGCAGCCGGCGGAATTGGCCGCGGCGTGCGACGCGCTGCCGCGCGTCCAGCGCGATGCGCTCGAGCAGGCGGTCGCGCGGGTGCGGCGCTTTCACGAGCGGCAGAAGGCGACCGGATTCTCGATCACGGACGACGACGGCAGCGAGCTCGGCCAGCGCATCACGCCGCTCGACCGCGTCGGCATCTACGTTCCGGGCGGCAAGGCAGCGTACCCGTCGTCGGTGATCATGAATGCGGTGCCCGCGCACGTCGCGGGCGTGCCGGAGATCGTCATGGCCGTGCCCACGCCCGGCGGCGTGCGCAATCCGCTCGTGCTCGCCGCGGCGCACATCGCGGGTGTGCGCCGCGTGTTCACGATGGGCGGCGCGCAGGCGATCGCGGCACTCGCGTACGGCACGCGCACGGTGCCGGCGGTCGACAAGATCTGCGGTCCCGGCAATGCGTACGTCGCCGCCGCCAAGCGCCGCGTGTTCGGCGTGGTCGGCATCGACATGGTCGCGGGCGTGTCCGAGATCGTCATCGTGGCCGATGCATCGGCCAACGCGGACTGGATCGCGCTCGACCTCTTCTCGCAAGCGGAGCACGACGAGATGGCGCAGGCGATCCTCGTCACGCCCGACGAAGCGCTGGTCGGGCGCGTGCGCGAGAGCGCGCAACGGCTCCTCGATGAGATGCCGCGCGCCGGCATCATCGCCGCCTCGCTCGCGTCCCGCGGCGCCCTCATCGTCACCCGCGACCTCGCCGAGGCATGCGATGTCGTGAACCGGATCGCGCCCGAGCACCTGGAGCTCGCCGTTGCCGATCCCGACGCGCTGCTGCCGCGCATCCGTCATGCCGGCGCCATCTTCCTCGGGCATTACGCATCCGAAGCGCTCGGCGATTACTGCGCGGGACCCAACCACGTCCTGCCGACGGGGCGCACCGCGCGGTTCAGCTCGCCGCTCGGCGTGTACGACTTCGAGAAGCGCAGCAGCGTGCTGCGGTTGTCGAGGCAAGCTGCGCAAACGCTCGGGCCGATCGCATCGACGCTCGCGCGCGGCGAGGGACTGGTCGCGCACGCGCGCTCGGCCGAAGCGCGCATCGACAAATCATAGGAGGACGCCGATGGCGAAGCTCTACGCGATGTACAAGCATCCCGCCGATCCCGCGGCGTTCGACCGCTACTACTACGCGACGCATGTCCCGGTCGCGAAGAAGGTGCCGGGGCTGCGCCATTACGAGGTGACGTCGGGCAACGTGGCGGCGGTCGGCGGCGGCGGCGCGCCGTATCACCTCATCGCGGTGCTCACGTTCGACTCGCTCGACGCGATCGGTGCGGCGCTCGCATCCCCGGAGGGACAGGCGACTGCGGCCGACCTCGCCAACTTCGCGACGGGCGGCGTCGACCTGTACATGGCCGACACCAGGACGATCTGAATGAACGATTCGCGCGGCCCGGCACCGATCGCGTCGCACGACGCGGTGCTCGCGCGCGTCAAGGCGACCATCCGCCCAAAGATCCGCGCGTTGAAGGCGTACCCGGTCGCCAAGGCAACCGGCATGATCAAGCTCGACGCGATGGAGAATCCCTACGGGCTTTCCGGCGAAGCGCGCGCCGAGATTGCGGCCGCGGTCGCGAATGCGCGGATCAACCGCTATCCCGACGGCCCCGGCGACGAAGTCAAAGGTGCGCTGCGGCGCTCGCTCAAGCTCGCGGACGACGTCGCCCTGGTCCTCGGCAACGGATCCGACGAGATCCTGCAGATGCTGACCGCAGCCGTGGCCAAGCCCGGCGCCGTCGTGCTCGCGCCGGAGCCGTCGTTCGTCCTCTATCGCATGCAGGCGGACCTCGCGAACCTGCGCTTCGTCGGCGTGCCGCTGCGCGCCGACCTGTCGCTCGACGTCGAGGCCATGCTGGCCGCGATCGAGCGCAACCGCCCGGCGCTCGTCTGGCTTGCCTATCCCAACAACCCGACGGGAACGCTGTTCGCAAGGCACGACGTCGATCGCATCATCGCGGCGACGCCCGGCCTGGTTGCCGTGGACGAGGCCTATTACGCATTCGCCGACGCGACGTATCTCCCGCGCGTCCTGGAGTTTCCGAACCTCGTCGTCGTGCGGACGCTCTCGAAAGTCGGCATGGCCGGTGTCCGTCTCGGCTACGCGGCGGGGCATCCCGCGTGGATCGCGGAGCTCGACAAGGTGCGTCCGCCGTACAACATCAACACGCTCACCCAGGCGGTGGTGCCGGTCCTCCTGCGCCACGGGGACTTGCTGGCCGAGCAGGCCGCCGCCATCCGCCGCGAGCGGGCGCGCATGGCAAGCGCCCTCGGCGCGCTTCGCCGCGTGACCGTCTTCGCCTCGCACGCGAACTTCCTGCTGATCCGCGTGCCCGATGCGGCGCACTGGTTCAACACGCTGAAGGACGCGGGGATCCTCGTGAAGAACGTCGACGGCTGGCATCCGCTGCTCGCGGGGTGCCTTCGCATCACGATCGGGACGCCCGCGGAGAACAACGCCGTACTGGAGGCGCTCTCCCGCTACGCCTAGTGGGGAGTGGTATAAAGTGCCCCCATGAACGCCCCTGCGGAGCTCCCCGCGCGCACCGCGCGCATCGAGCGCAAGACTGCCGAGACGAGCATCGTCGTCGAGGTCGGCCTCGATGGCGCCGGGCGTGCGCAGCTCGCCACCGGCGTGCCGTTCCTCGACCACATGCTCGACCAGGTCGCGCGCCACGGCATGATCGACCTCACCGTGCAGGCGACGGGCGACCTCCACATCGACGCCCACCACACGGTCGAGGACATCGGCATCACGATGGGCCAGGCGTTCAAGGCGGCGATCGGCGACAAGAAGGGTGTCGTCCGCTACGGACATGCCTACGTGCCGCTCGACGAGGCGCTGTCGCGCGCCGTGATCGACCTGTCGGGCCGTCCCGGCCTCACGTTCGAGGTGCCGTTCACGCGCGCGATGATCGGGACCTTCGACGTCGACCTCGCGCACGAGTTCTTCCAGGGCTTCGTGAATCACGCGCTCGTCACGCTCCACATCGACAACCTGCGCGGCGACAACGCCCACCACCAGTGCGAGACGGTGTTCAAGGCGTTCGGGCGCGCGCTTCGGGCGGCCTGCGCGCTAGACCCGAGGGCGGGAGCAGCGATTCCGTCGACCAAAGGGACTCTGTAGAGACCGCGCCGCCCTCGGCGCGCAGGCCAGGAATCAGAGGTCAGGAGTCAGGGATCAGATAAATTCGCTCCGACCTCCGCTTCCCGCCGACGCGCTCTTGCTGATCCCTGATCCCTGATCCCTGATTCCCGATTCCTGAACATGATCGTCGTCGTCGACTACGGCATGGGGAACCTTCGCTCCGTCGCGAAGGCGCTTGCGCACGTCGCGCCTTCCGAGGAGGTCGCCGTATCCTCCGACCCCGCGGTGATCCTTCGCGCCGACCGTGTCGTCCTGCCGGGGCAGAGCGCCATGCCGGATTGCATGAAGGGCCTCGTCGCGAGCGGCCTCGTCGATACCGTGCGCAAGGTTCTGGAGGACCGTCCGTTTCTCGGCATCTGCCTGGGCTTGCAGATGCTCTTCGACGCGAGCGAAGAGGGTCCCACCGAGTGCCTGCACGCCATTTCCGGCAGCGTCGTGCGCTTCCGCGACCAGGCGATGAGCGCCCCGGGCGGAGCGCGGCTCAAGGTCCCGCACATGGGCTGGAGCCCGGTGCGCCAGGTGCGCCCGCACGCGCTCTGGGCGGGCATCGAGGACGGGGAGCGGTTCTATTTCGCGCACAGCTATCATCCCGTACCGGAGGATTCGTCGCTGACCGCCGCCACGGTCGATTACCCGTCGGCGTTTACTTGCGCAATCGCGCGGGCTAATATCTTCGCCACGCAATTCCATCCGGAAAAAAGTCAGCGCGCAGGACTTACCCTACTCGCCAACTTCGTCACCTGGGACGGCCGCTCCTGAAGGCCTTTCCACCCTCCACGCCTCACACCTCCTGAGCTCGTTTGCAGCCAAACGCTGCCATGCAGATCATCCCCGCAATCGACATCAAGGACGGCCACTGCGTGCGCCTCAAGCAGGGCGACATGCATTCGGCCACCGTTTTCTCCGAGGACCCCGCGGCGATGGCGCAGCACTGGCTCGAGCAGGGTGCGCAGCGCCTGCACATCGTCGACCTCAACGGCGCCGTCGCCGGCAAGCCGCGCAACGAGCTCGCGATCCGCGAGATCGTGAGCGTGATCGGCGAGGAGATTCCCGCGCAGCTCGGCGGCGGCATCCGCGACCTCGACACGATCGAGCGGTATCTCGACGACGGCATCAGCTACATCGTCATCGGCACCGCCGCCGTCAAGAACCCGGGATTCCTGCACGACGCCTGCTCGGCCTTCCCCGGCCACATCTGGGTCGGGCTCGACGCCCGCGAAGGCAAGGTCGCCACCGACGGCTGGTCCAAGATGACGGGCCACGACGTGGTGGACCTCGCACGGAAGTTCGAGGACTACGGCGTGGAAGGCATCATCTACACCGACATCGGGCGCGACGGCATGCTGACGGGCATCAACATCGAAGCCACGGTGAAGCTCGCGCGCGAGATCAAGCTCCCGGTCATCGCCTCCGGTGGCCTGTCTTCCATCGCCGACATCGAGAAGCTCGCGCAGCACGAGAACGACGGCATCATCGGCGCCATCGCGGGGCGCGCGATCTACGAAGGCACGTTGAACTTCCGGGACGCGTTAAGAGCCGCCAAGCCCGGCTGACCATGGGACTGGCCAAACGCATCATCCCCTGCCTCGACATCGCCGAGGGCCGGGTCGTGAAGGGCGTCAACTTCGTCAACCTGCGCGATGCCGGCGACCCGGTCGAGGTCGCGCGCCGCTACGACGAGCAGGGCGCCGACGAGCTCGCGTTCCTCGACATCCGGGCGAGCGTCGAGAAGCGGGCCTTGCTGTACGACATGATCGAAGCCGTCGCCTCGCAGGTGTTCATCCCGCTCACCGTAGGCGGGGGGGTCGACGCGGTCGACGACATCCGCGCGCTGCTCAACGCCGGCGCTGACAAGGTGAGCATCAACACGTCGGGCGTGAAGAATCCGGAGCTCATCGGCGAGGCGTCCGCGCGGTACGGCGCGCAATGCATCGTCTCGGCGATCGACGCCAAGAAATACGCGGTCGACGCCTGGCAGGTCTACATCCACGGCGGTCGCACGGCCACCGGCATGGATGCCGTGGAATGGGCCAAGGAAGTTGCGGCACTCGGCGCCGGCGAGATCCTGCTCACGAGCATGGACCGCGACGGCGCGCGCACGGGGTTCGACCTGCGCCTCACGCGCGCGATCGCCGACGCCGTCGACGTGCCCGTCATCGCGTCGGGCGGCGTGGGGTCGCTCAAGGATCTCGTCGACGGCATCGTCGAAGGCGGCGCCGATGCCGTGCTCGCCGCGTCGATCTTCCACTACGGCGAGTACACCGTCGGGCAGGCGAAGGCCGCAATGGCCGCGGCGGGCATCGAGGTACGCCAGTAAATGGGATACCTCGATGAAATCCGCTGGAACGCCGACGGCCTCGTCGCGGCGATCGCGCAGGACGCGACTTCGCTCAAGGTGCTGACGCTCGCGTGGATGAACCGCGACGCGCTCGCCCGCACCAACGACACGCGCGAGGCGCATTACTTCTCGCGCTCGCGCAACAAGCTGTGGCGCAAGGGCGAGTCCTCCGGTCACGTGCAGCGCGTGCGCGAGATCCGGCTCGACTGCGACGGCGACGCGATCGTGCTGCTGGTCGACCAGGAAGGCGGCATCGCGTGCCACACGGGTCACGAGCGATGCTTCTTCCGGACGCTCGCCGACGGTGCGTGGCATGATGTCGAGCCCGTTCTGAAGGACCCGAAGGCGATCTACGGCGATGGATGACGCGAACGATATCCTTGCGCGTCTTGCGCAGACGATCGCGTCCCGTCGCGATGCGGACGCCGGAACGTCGTACGTCGCATCGCTCTTCGCCAAGGGCGACGACGCGATCCTGAAGAAGATCGGCGAAGAGGCGACCGAGACCGTGATGGCCGCGAAGGACGGCGATCCTGCGCGCATCGTGGCGGAAGTCGCCGACCTTTGGTTCCACTGCCTGGTGCTGCTCGCGCGACACGGCTTGTCGCCGAACGACGTGCTCGCCGAGCTCGCACGGCGCGAAGGCGTTTCGGGGCACGCGGAGAAGGCCGCGCGCGAGCGGTGACGCCCTATCGCCATCGCCAGGTCGGCTGGAAGCTTGCCGCCGGCGTGATCGTTGGACTGATGTTGGCGGCCGGATTGGTGAGCGTGCTGTCGACCGCCACGCGCGAAGCGGCGCCCGGCCTGGTCTACGGCCTGTTCGGTGTCCTGATCGTCGCCTTGCTGCTGTTCGCGACGCTCACCGTGACGGTCGACGGGTCGGAGATCCGGGTGGTATTCGGCATCGGCCTCGTCCGCAAGACCATCGAGCTCGCCGATGTGATCAAGTGCGAGCCGGTGGGCGTGCGGACGCTGTGGGGATGGGGCCTCCATTGGACGCCGGGCGGGTGGCTATACAATGTAGGGGGCCGGGACGCGGTACGCATCGTGCTTGCCGGCGAGAGAGCCGTGATCGTCGGCACCGACGACGTCCGCGGGCTTGCGGCGGCCATCGAGGCCCGGTTGCCCGCCAACGACAAGAGAGCATGAGCACACGAGTGGCAAGCGACCCCAACTGCATCTTCTGCAAGATAGTGCGCGGCGACATCCCGAGCCGGAAGGTCTACGAGGACGACGACGTGTTCGCCTTCCACGACATCCAGCCGCAGGCCGACGTGCATTTCATGATCATTCCGAAGAACCACGTCGCCAACATGTACGAGCTCACGGCGCAGGACGCGCCCGTCATGGGCAGGATCCTGACGCTCACGGGCAAGCTGGCGCGCGAGCAGGGCGCGACCGACGGCTACCGCACCATCATCAACACGGGCCGCATCGGGCATCAGGAAGTCCAGCACGTGCACGTGCATGTCATCGCGGGATCGGAGCCACTCGGCCGCATGATCCCGCGCAAGAGTTCCTAAGGAGGACCACCATGGGTGGCTTGAGCATCTGGCATTGGCTGATCGTTCTTCTCGTGGTCGTCCTGATCTTCGGGACGAAGAAGCTGAAAAACATCGGGCAGGACCTGGGCGGGGCGGTGAAGGGTTTCAAGGAAGGCATGAAGACGCCGGAAGACGCCGCCGCTGCGCCTGCAGAAACGCCGCCGCCGTCGCAGATCCCCGGCAAGACGATCGACGCCGAGGTCAAGCGCGACACCACGAAGTCGTAAGGCGCTCCACGCGGCGCCTCGTGCCCGCTCATCATGTTCGACATCGGCTTTTCCGAAATCGTCGTCATCGCCGTCGTGGCGCTGATCGTCATCGGCCCCGAGCGGCTGCCGAAGGCGGCGCGCACGCTCGGCCATCTGTTCGGCCGCCTGCAGCGCTACGTCAACGACGTCAAGGCGGACATCAACCGCGAGATGGAGCTCGACGAGCTCCGCAAGCTGCAGAAGGAAGTGCAGACCGCGGCGTCCGATCTCAAGTCTTCCGTGGAATCGGCAGCGCAAGGTGTTACGACGGGCGTGCGCGACGTCGAGCGCGATCTCAACGCCGGCGCGTTCGAGCAGCCGCCGAGCCCGTCAATGACCGAGCAGGTCGCGCTGCCCAATGAGCCGGGCGGCGAGCTCGCCGATGCCGCGCCCGCAGAGCCGCCGCGACAATCCGCGCTGCCCGGTTTCGACAGGATCTGATGAGCGACACCGCTCCTCCGGCAGCCGAGCAGGAGACGTTCCTCTCCCACCTCATCGAGCTGCGCACGCGCCTCATGCGCTCGATCATCGCGGTGGTCGTCGTGCTCGTGTGCCTGTTCCCGTTCGCCAAGGAGATCTACGCGGCGCTCGCCGCACCTCTCCTGCATTCGCTTCCGGCCGGCGCGACGATGATCGCGACCGACGTGACCGGCACGTTCCTGGTGCCGCTCAAGGTGACGCTCATGGCCGCGTTCCTCATCGCGCTGCCCTACGTGCTGTGGCAGGCGTGGGCGTTCGTGGCGCCGGGCCTCTACCAGCACGAGAAGCGGCTCGCGGCTCCCGTGATTGTGTCGAGCGTGATCTTCTTCATGATCGGCATGGCGTTCGCGTACTTCTTCGTCTTCCCGGTCATGTTCAGCTTCTTCGCGAACTACACGCCGGCCGGCGTCCAGATGATGACGGACATCGACAAGTACCTCTCGTTCGTCCTCGCGATGTTCCTGGCGTTCGGCCTCACGTTCGAGGTGCCGGTCGTCGTGATCGTCCTCGTGCGGCTCCGCGTCGTGAGCCTCGAGAAGCTGCGCTCGATCCGTTCGTATGTCATCGTCGGCGCGTTCGTCGTGGGGGCGGTGTTCACGCCGCCGGACGTGCTGTCGCAGCTCATGCTCGCCGTCCCGTTGTGGCTGCTCTTCGAGCTGGGCCTCCTGATGGCGCGCTTCGTGACGGTGCCGGTCAAGGAAGGCGAAGCAGAGGAAGCCGCCGCGAAGTAGGCCCGCATTCGCGGGCACGCGTCTTGCGGGAAATCCCCAGTAGGTGTGAACTAGCGGCGCCGGCTCGTGCGCCGTACCCTACAGCCTGCCAGGAGGAGGTTTCATGCGTCGTGTCGCGTTCGCATGCTCGATCGCGCTGGTCTTCGGACTCGCGCCGACGGCGTTTGCCGAAACGGTTGCCGTCACGGAGCTCGTCAAGCTGCGCGCGAAGAGCGCCATGAACGTCCGGCTCGTGTGTCCCGAGGGCTTCGAGATCTCCGGCGACGCCCAGCTCTCGACCTCGCGCGTTCCCGCAGGGTTCGAGCGCTCCGAAGTTCACTTCATCGACGGCAAGGGCGGCGTCGCGCTCCTCGAGGACGCGGCGGGCGTGGAGATGACGCTGCGCAACGCGCTGGACGAGGACGCCGACGCGTCGCTCGCGATGTCCTGCGCGAAGCGCGAGAGTCCGCCCGTCATCGCGAGCGCGACGCTGAATCCGATCGGCTCCGCCGTGCTGTTCGGGCCATGCCCGCCGGGGAAGGCGGCCTCCGGTGCGGCGACCACCGTCGACGAGACCGCCGTCAAGACGAACTACAAGCTCTTCAAGTACGGGACCAAATATCTCGACGAAATGCCCGACGGCAGTTCCACGGGTGCCCCAACCTCGATTGAGCTCTTCGCCGCCAACGCGATCCAGCACGTGCAGGAGGTGCGGATGGCGACGCGCTGCGTCGACCCGGCAGGCCTCGAGACGATCGTGCAGTCCGCGTCCACGACCGCGGGCGGCGCCTTCGGCATGTTCGTGCCGATTCCCGACGGCTACGAGTTCGTCGGCACGACGACGGCGCCTGGTGCGACCAGCGTGTTCACGCTCATGCACGTGTGGCTCGCCGACGGCACGGTGTCGACGCTCCCGCCTTTTGGCGAGCAGGGCGGACACCCGGGACGCGTGAAGGGGCTGTTCTTCGACGGCGTCGACACGCGGCCGCCGGCCAAGGCGAGCGCCAAGGCGTACGTCGGCGTGCTCGTGCGCCGCGTCTCCGCTGCGCTGCCGCAGCCCTCGGTCGTCCCCGTCGTCGAGTTCTACAACGCCGCACTCGACCACTACTTCATCACGGCGAACTCGAAAGAGATCGGCGACCTCGACGGCGGCGTGCACAAGGGCTGGGCGCGCACGGGCAAGTCGTTCAAGGCCTATGCGGTCGGCAGCACGGGCAATACGGGCCGGCGCCCGGTGTGCCGCGCGTACGGCAATCCGGACGCAGGACTCGACTCGCACTTCTACTCCGCGAGCCCGCAGGAGTGCGTCGCGACGCTGACGAAGTTCAAGGACGCGTGGCTGCTCGAGGCGAGCGAGGTGTTCGAGATGGAGCTGCCCGACGCGTCCAGCGGCGCATGCGCGTCGAGCGGCGTGCCGATCTATCGCGTGTGGAACAACCGCGCCGATTCGAACCATCGCTACACGACGAGCATCGCGGACCGCGATGCGATGGTCGCGAAGGGCTACGTCAAGGAAGGCTACGGGCCGCAGTCGGTCACGCTCTGCGCCCTGCCGTAGCGCTTACTGTTTTTCGGGAGGCGGCCGCTTGCCCACGAGCACGTCCATCTCGACGTCGTGCCCGGCCCGCAGCACCTTTACCTTGATGCTCGAGCCGGGCGGCAGCTCGGCGATCCGCGCGAGCAACTGCGGCACGCTGCGCGTGGACTTGCCGCTGATCTCGAGCACCACGTCGAGCACTTTCAAGCCGGCGCGCTCGGCCGGTCCTCCCGGCTGGACGTTGCGGATGACCACGCCTTCCGACTTCGGCAGCGCCAGCGCCTTGGCAATGTCCGCCGTCACGGCCGTCGGCTCGATGCCGAGCCAGCCGCGCGTGACTTCGCCGTCGCGCACGATCTGCTCGAAGACGTTGCGCGCGAGCGAGACTGGAATCGAGAACCCGATGCCGAGCGACCCGCCCGTCTGCGAGAAGATCGTGCTGTTGATGCCGACGAGATTGCCTGCCGTGTCGATCAAGGCACCGCCCGAGTTGCCCGGGTTGATCGCGGCGTCCGTCTGGATGAAATCCTCGAACCGGTTGACGCCGAGATAGTTGCGGCCGAGCGCGCTCACGATGCCCATCGTGACCGTGTTGCCGAGGCCGAACGGATTGCCGATCGCGAGCACGACGTCGCCGACCTGCAGGTTGTCGGCGGCAGCGAACGTCATCGACGGCAGGTTCTCCTCTTCGGCCTTCAACACCGCCAGGTCCGATTCGGGATCGGTGCCGCGCACGCGCGCGCTGACGCGCCGCCCGTCCGACAGCACGAGCTGGATGTCGTCCGCGCCCTGGATCACGTGGTGGTTCGTCAGCACGTAGCCCTCGGAGGCGACGATGACGCCGGATCCGAGGCTCGTCTGGCGGGCCGTCGCGCCGCGATCGAAGTCGGGGAAGTAACGACGGAACATCGCGTCGTCCGCCAGCGGATTGCGCGAGCGCACTTCCTTGCTCGTGTAGATGTTGACGACCGCGGGCATCGCCTTCTTCGTGGCATCCGCGTACGTCGCGACGCGCGCGCCGACGACCGGCGTCGTCGCTTCCTGCGTGACGATGACGCTGCCGGTGCGCCCATTGGTGCGCGGCAGCAGGTCCGGCCGCAACGTGGCCACGACGAACAGGCCCGCGAGGCAAAGCGTGCAGGCCTGAGCGAAGAAAAGCCAGAATTTGCGAAGCATTGGCAGGAGTATAAGAGCCGGCGCCGCGCAATGGCGGTCGAAACGCGTGGCACGAAGGGCCGCTGGCGGCTGCAACCCGCTGATTCGGGTCGATTTTCACTCGCCCGAGGCTCCCGAGGCTTCCGGCGAGGGGCCTCGATCGCGTATAATTGTCAGGTTTTGCAACCCTCACATGCGCAAAGGGCGGCTGCCGGCTTCCGACAGCTCGAACGGCCCGGCTTGCGCCCATCTTGCTACGGATGTCAAAAGGCATGGGGATGTCAGACGCTTTGACGAATTCCAACGAGAACAAGCGACGCCGCTTCCTGATCACGGCGAGCGGCGTGGTGGGCGGGGTCGGCGCGGCTATCGCCGCGATCCCGTTCATCAAGTCGTTCGATCCTTCGGAGCGCGCGAAGGCTGCGGGTGCGCCGGTCGAGGTCGAGATCGGCAAAGTCGAGCCGGGCCAGCTCATCACGGTCGAATGGCGCGGCAAGGTGTGCTGGGTGCTCAATCGCACGCAGCCCATGCTGTCGTCGCTGCCGAAGCTCGACGTGCGCCTGGCCGACCCGAACTCGAACGTGCCCAACCAGCCGGCGTATTGCAAGAACGAGCACCGCTCGATCAAGGACAACTACTGGATCGCGATCGGCATCTGCACGCACCTCGGCTGCTCGCCGACGTTCCGTCCGGAGATCGCGCCCGCGGACCTCGGTCCGGACTGGCTGGGCGGCTTCTTCTGCCCGTGCCACCAGTCGAAGTTCGATCTCGCCGGCCGCGTGTACAAGGGCGTGCCCGCGCCGACCAATCTCGTGATTCCGCCGCACAAGTACCTGTCCGACACGAAGATCGTCATCGGTGTCGGCCAGGACGGCAAGGAGTCGTAGAGATGGCCACCAAGATCATGGAGTGGATCGACGCGCGCTTCCCGCTGACGGCGCTGTGGGAGTCGCAGTGGGGCAAGTACGTCGCGCCCAAGAACTTCAACTTCTGGTACTACTTCGGGTCGCTCGCGACGCTCGTGCTCGTCATGCAGATCGTGACGGGCATCTTCCTCACGATGAACTACAAGCCGGACGCCGAGCGCGCCTTCGGCTCCGTCGAGTACATCATGCGCGACGTGCAGTGGGGATGGCTCATCCGCTACATGCACTCGACCGGCGCGTCGATGTTCTTCGTCGTCGTCTACCTGCACATGTTCCGCGGCCTCATGTACGGCAGCTATCGCAAGCCGCGCGAGCTCCTGTGGATCTTCGGCTGCCTCATCTACCTCACGCTCATGGGCGAGGCGTTCTTCGGCTACCTCCTTCCCTGGGGCCAGATGTCGTATTGGGGTGCGCAGGTGATCGTGAACCTGTTCTCCACCGTGCCGATCATCGGCGAGGGCCTCGGCACGTGGATCCGCGGCGACTACACGATCTCGGACATCACGCTCAACCGCTTCTTCGCGTTCCACGTCATCGCGTTCCCGCTGGTGTTGCTCGGCCTCGTGGCCGCGCATCTCATGGCGCTGCACGAAGTGGGATCGAGCAATCCCGATGGCATCGAGATCAAGAAGCAGCCGAAGGACCCGGCGACGGGCCTGTACCTCGACGGCATCAACAGCCATCCGTACTACACGATCAAGGACATCGTCGGCGTCGTGTTCTTCCTCGCCGTGTTCTCCGCGATCATGTTCTTCCTGCCGGAGATGGGCGGGTACTTCCTCGAGGCGAACAACTTCATCCCGGCCGATCCGCTGAAGACGCCCGAGCACATCGCACCGGTGTGGTACTTCACGCCGTACTACGCGATCCTGCGCGCCGTGCCGTCGTTCATGGACAGCCAGTTCTGGGGCGTCATCGCGATGGGCGTGGCCGTGATGATCTTCTTCTTCCTGCCCTGGCTCGACAAGGGCGCGGTGAAGTCGATCCGCTATCGCGGCACGCTGTACAAGTCGTGGCTCGCGGCGTTCGTCGTGTCGTTCCTCGTCCTCGGTTATCTCGGCGTCGTGCCGGTCACCGTATGGGGCCAGTTCCCCGAGAGCTGGCCGATCCTCGGCGGCGCGGACAAGGCGACGGTCGTGGCGCGCCTCCTCACCGTCGTCTACTTCCTCTTCTTCTTCCTCATGCCGTGGTACACGCGTCGCGACAGGACGAAGCCCGTTCCCGAGAGAGTGCGATGAGAACGATGAAAACGATCGCCACTCTACTGTCGTTGCTGGCGTGCAGCCTCGCGTTCGCGTCCGGCGGCGCCGACGTCCGCATGGATCCTGCGCCCATCCATCGCCTCGACGCCGAATCGCTGCAGCGGGGCGCGCGCAACTTCGTGAACTACTGCCTCAACTGCCACAGCGCGAAGTACATGCGCTACGAGCGCCTGAAGGACATCGGCCTCACCGAGCAGCAGATCAAGGACAACCTCATGTTCGCGACCGACAAGATCGGCTCGACCATGACGGTCGCCATGACGCCTGCCGAGGGCAAGGCGTGGTTCGGCGCCGTGCCGCCCGACCTGTCGGTCGAGGCGCGCGTGCGCGGGGCGGACTGGCTGTACAACTACCTTCTCGGGTTCTATCGCGACAGTTCCACGCCCACCGGATGGAACAACCTCGTGTTCCCCAACGTCGGCATGCCGCACGTGCTGTGGACGCTCACCGGTCCCAATACGGTCGTGTCGACGGAATTCGAGGACCACGAGAAGGCCAGCGCCGCCGCCATCGCCAGGAAGGGCCTCGTGCGCGTCGATCCGGCACCCAACGGGAAGTATTTCGTGCGCACCGTGCAGGCCGACCCGAACGCTCAAGGCTCGATGACGCCCGCGCAGTACCAGGCGTTCGTGGCCGACCTCGTCAACTACATGGACTACATGGCCGAGCCCACGCGCAACGAGCGCGTCCGTCTCGGCATCGTCGTGCTGCTGTACCTCGGCGTCCTGTTCGTCCTCGTGTACGCGCTCAAGCGCATGTACTGGAAGGACGTTCACTAGAAACGGTCCGCCGGACCCGGGCTCGCGGATCCCGCGGGCCCAGCCAGAAGTGACAAGCACGCCGCCGACAGACCGGCGGCCGAAGGAGATGCCACCATGATGACCCTCTATTCCGGGACGACCGACCCGTTTTCGCAGCGTTGCCGCATCGTCCTGCACGAGAAGGGCATGGACTTCCAGATCATCGACGTCGACCTCGACCACAAGCCCGAGGACCTCGCCGTCATGAACCCGTACAACCAGGTGCCGGTGCTCGTCGAGCGCGACCTGGTGCTGCACGAGTCCAACATCATCAACGAGTACATCGACGAGCGTTTCCCGCACCCGCAGCTCATGCCGGCGGACCCGGTGATGCGCGCGCGTGCGCGGCTCTTCCTGCACCGTTTCGAGAAAGAGCTCTTCGTCCACATCGACGCGCTCGAGGGCAACAACCAGAAGGCGGCCGAGAAGGCGCGCTCGCTGGTGCGCGACGCGCTGCTGCAGATCACGCCGGTGTTCGCCAAGCACAAGCACATGCTGGGCGAGGACTACTCGATGCTCGACGTCGCGATCACGCCGCTCCTGTGGCGGCTCGACTATTACGGCATCGCCATGCCGAAGCAGGCCGCCCCGCTCATGAAGTACGCCGAGCGGCTGTTCGCGCGGCCCGCGTTCTCGGAAGCGCTGACGTCGGCCGAGCGGGGGATGCGGAAGTAGGGGCGGCAGGAGCACCGCCCGGGCGCCGCACTTGACGGGACCCGGCGGCTGCGTAGTATCTTCCCGCCATGTCCGAGCAATCCGCAAAGCCGTACCTGATTCGCGCCATCTGCGAGTGGTGCGGCGACAACGCGCTCACGCCCTATCTCGCGGTGAAGGTGAACGAGCAGACGCGCGTGCCCGCGGCGTTCGTGAAGAACGGCGAGATCGTGCTGAACGTCAGCACCACGGCCACCCGCAAGCTGACCATCGACAACGAATGGATCCAGTTCACCGCGCGGTTCAACGGCGCCTCGCAGGAGGTGGCCGTGCCGATCAACGCGGTGTCGGGCATCTTCGCGAAGGAAACGGGCTACGGGTTCGCCTTCAATTCCCCGCAGGACCCCGCCACGTCGCTGGTGTCCGCCACCGCGCCCCGCGATCCCGAGAAGCCGGCCGCGGCCAAGGACGGCAACGGGTCCAAGCGCAAGCGCCCGCCGCACCTGCAGATCATCAAGTAGCGGCGCGGCACCAAGAAGCACCGCCGGCATAGCTCAGCGGTAGAGCAGCGGTTTTGTAAACCGTTGGTCGTGGGTTCGATTCCTACTGCCGGCACCAAACAAGAAAATCCACCCGATGGCCGGGCGCGAGAAGTTGCTTGCCCTTGGCGCAAATCCGGCGGTCGACAGCGGCCGCCAGCGGGGTACTTTCGAATGCAACGTGCAACTACACGAGTTGCAGACATGCTATCGCCGACTCAGGCCAGACGTTAAAGTCGCGACACGCGGGAGCCCTCGCTCCCTCGCAGGCCATCCGGGAGAGTTCAATGCGCAAATCGCTGTTATCTATGGTCACGCTATTCGTACTCGGCGGACCAGCCCATGCCCACTTCTGTCCCGGCGCGAATGGCTCGGTGTTTACCGACGTGCTCGGTGAGGACCCGTTCTGCAGCTATATCACCTGGGCGGCACAGAATGGAATCACGCAGGGCTGCCTCATCATCGACGCGAATCGTCGCCTTTATTGCCCGAACGACGGCGTAGCGCGCAGTCAAATGGCGGCGTTCGTCAATCGCCTGGCGACTCAACCCGACACGACAGCACGGGACGTCGGGACGATCACCAAGCCGGGCGGCGCGTTTCTCCATAACTTCGGCATCAATTCGACTTTCCTCGGTGTTAACGCGGGCAACTTCGTTAGCGGTGGAAGCAACAATACGGGCGTTGGCCACCTTGCCCTGAACAAGAATTCGAATGGCCAGGACAATACTGCGGTCGGAGCACTAGCGCTCAGCAATAGCTTGTCCGGTATCGACAACACTGCGATTGGCGTGTCCGCGATGGGCGCAAATACCGCAGGCATATCGAACACGGCGGTCGGTGCGCTCGCACTTGGAGACAATAGTGACGGCCATTTCAATACGGCGGTCGGATGGAGAGCGCTCAGGCTGAACAACGGCCACTTCAACACGAGCATTGGATACGCGGCCGCATATGGCAATGCGACCGGCTTAGCGAACGTCGCTGTCGGCCTGCATGCGCTTCTGACGAACGCCGGGGGAGCCGCCAATACCGCCGTGGGGACCCGTTCGCTCTACAACGCTACCGGCAATCTGAATATCGCCTTGGGGTATGAGGCGGGCCTTAACCTTACTACCGGAACCCACAACGTTCACATCGGACATCCCGGAAACACCTCCGACGACAAAACGATTCGGATCGGCGACATGGCGATTCAGGCGAAAGCCTTCCTGGCTGCTGTGCGCGGCGTGTCCACTGGCATGAACGACGCCGTCAACGTCGTCGTCGATAGCAACGGCCAACTCGGCACCATCAGCTCTTCGCGCGACACCAAGGACGACATTGCGGACATGAGCGATGCGAGCGCTGGGCTCAGGCAACTTCGTCCTGTGACATTCCACTACAGAGCCGACCAGGCCGCTGGCGGACCGCGCCTGCAGTACGGGCTAATCGCCGAGGAGGTCGCTGCGGTCTACCCAGGCATGGTCGCCACCAAGGACGGCAAGCCGGAGACCGTCATGTATCAGTATCTGGCACCGATGCTGCTCAACGAGTACCAGAAGCAGCAGCGGACGATCGAGGCCCAACGCGCGGAGATTGCAGAACTGAAGGAGACCTACAGGCGAGAACTGTCCGAGCTGAAGGGCGCCGTGGATGCGCTGATGGCGCGCACGGCGGCGGATGGGCGCATGGCAGCCAAGTAGACGCTCTGCAGCGAACGGCGATGCGACCGTCCACCCGCGCACGGTTCGACAGGTTGGGTGACTGACCGCGAAGGGAAGCGCGAGCAACAGTGCCTACGGCGCGCCGGCTTGGGCGCATCGACTACTGCCCCCACGCCGATGCCGCGGAGATCATGGACGCGGCTGTCGGCCGGCGCCTGAGGACGATTACAGCAGCCGTGTAAACCGCATCGTTGCGGCGTGGGCTTCCGCAACGAAGCAGCGTGAAGTGGCGGAATCAACCAAACGGTCCGCCGTGTGAATCGGCGTTCAGCGATTCTTGCAACGCTGGTCTGCGCAAAAAAAGAACCCCGCACTCAGCGGGGTCCGAAAGATCGTCAGGCTGCAGGCCCGCCGAGTCCCCGCCGTCGCATGAAGGTGAAGGCGGCGATCAGCACCACCAGCCCGGCCAACAGGATCAGCGACCATTCGCTGAGGGTCGGCACCGGGGCGACCGGGTTGGCGCCGACAATCACGCCGGACAGGCTGACGGTCACTACCCCTGTGACAGGGTTCAGGCTTGCCCACTGCTGGGTCGTGCCACAGGTCCCGCCGCAGGTGACCGTGTAGGTGCCCGGCTGAAGGCCCGTGAACGTCACGCCTTGCCACCACACGACGCCTCCCCCGATGCCCGGGTCGGTAGCGCATGGAAAGCTGTACGTGGCATCGTTGCACCAGTAGAAGTTGTTGGTGCCATCCACCAAGCCGGCGGGCTTCGATCCGACCGGGGTGATGTTGAAGTTGACACTCTGCGAATACACGAGACTGACGCCGGTCAGCGTGAGGGTGCCTTCGTTCACGGGCGTACCGCCATGGGTGTACGAACCGGTCCAGAAGGTCACCGAACCAGGCGACCCACCTGGCACAAATCCAATCGACGTAGTGTGTGCACCGGCGGTGCCGACGCCCGCCAGCAACCCCAGGATCCCCATCAGTACAGTGAACCGCCGCATCGTTCGTCCCCTCAGGTGTGTGTCAACCGCAGGTTTGTCGCATGATCCGCAAGCTCGCCACATGTTGTGAAACGAGGCAATCCAAGCGGAACATTAGTTGAGTGTGTGGCCTCGCGCAATCGACTTCGCCTACTTTTGCAGTGGCAAAGCAGGTATCGCAAAACAGGATCGATTGCAGGCTTTGTTTGTCGTTCACAAAACTGCGAACTGATTCGATGCAACCCTGCCTTGTATCGCAAGACACAATGCGGCTCCGCCTTTTAGAGGCGTTTGTTAGCTACAACGTTGAAAACGTAAACAGATCGTTTTGCAACACTCAGGGTGGATGCACGAGTCGCCATGCATGGACCGCGAGCTTGGAACTGCCCCCGAACCTCACCACTACTCCCCTGCACGGCGCCCTTGGTTGGCTGCTATCATGCCGAACGAACGTTCGACAGCGATGGCGCCATGCCCGACGGTTCTAGCAATGCCCTTGCGGCGCTCAACGATGCGCAACAGGCCGTTGTCGCCTTCGGCGGCACCGGGCCCCATCCGCCTCTCCTGGTCATCGCGGGCGCGGGCACCGGCAAGACGAACACGATTGCGCATCGCGTCGGGCGGCTGATCCGCGACGGCGCGGACCCGAACCGCATCCTGCTCCTGACGTTCAGCCGGCGCGCGGCGGCGGAGCTCGAGACGCCGTGCGGGCCGCGTCGTGGGAACGCTCCTGCGCAGCCGCAACGGCGACGTCCCGGTCGTGCTGCCGTGGGCGGGCACGTTCCACAGCGCCGGCGCCAAGCTGCTGCGCCTTTACGCCGAGCGCATCGCCCTCGCACCCGAGTTCACCATCCACGACCGCGGCGATTCCGAGGACCTGATGGGCGTCGCGCGGAGCACGCTGGCGATCGACGTCAAGGAGCGCAGGTTCCCGTCCGCCGGCGCCTGCATGACGATCTACTCGCGCGTCGTCAATGCGCAGCAGCCGCTGCCCGGTGTTCTGGGCGAGACTTTTCCGCGCTGGGTGGAGTGGGAAGACGCGCTCGCCGGGCTCTTCGCCGCATACGTCGACGCGAAGCAGGCACAGCACATCCTGGACTTCGACGACCTCCTCCTGTACTGGGACGCCATGCTCGCCGACGAGGCGCTTGCGGGCGAGGTGGCGTCGCTCTTCGATCACGTGCTCGTCGACGAATACCAGGATACGAATCGCCTGCAAGGGTCCATCCTCGCGCGCATGAAGCCCGCTGGCGAAGGCGTCACCGTCGTCGGCGACGACGCGCAGGCCATCTACGGATTCCGCGCAGCGGAAGTGCGCAACATCCTCGACTTTCCGTCGCTGTTCGATCCGCCGGCGACCACGATGACGCTCGACGTCAACTACCGCTCGGCGCAGGCGATCCTCGACGCGTCCAACGCCGTGATGGCGGACGCCGCGGAGCGATTCACCAAGAATCTCACGGGCGTGCGCGGCATCGGCGAGCGAGCGCAGCTCGTCACCGTGAAGGACGAGTCGGACCAGGCGCGTTACGTCGCCGAGGACGTGCTCGCATGCCGCGAGCAGGGCATGCCGCTCAAGTCGCAGGCCGTGCTGTTTCGAACGTCGAGCCACAGCGCACCGCTGGAGCTCGAGCTCGTGCGACGCAACATCCCGTTCGTGAAGTATGGCGGGCTCAAGTTCCTGGACGCAGCGCATGTCAAGGACGTCCTGTGCGCGCTGCGCTGGGCGCACAACCCACGCGATCGCCTCGCCGCGTACCGCGTGCTTGCGACTGCTGCCCGGCATCGGCCCCGCCAACGCGACGCGCCTCGGCGACTGCATGGCGGACCGCGGCCACGTCGACGACGCATCGCTGCCACGCGGATGCGCGGAACACTGGCCGCCGCTTGTCGCGCTGCTCGCTCGCCTGCGCGCGCCACAGGCCCGCTGGCCCGCCGACGTCGACGACGTCCTCGCCTGGTACGAGCCGCACCTCATGCGCATCCACGAGGATGGTCCCGCGCGGGCGCTCGACCTTTCCGCGTTGTCGCGCATCGCGGCGACTTACCCGTCGCGCGAGCGCTTCCTCACCGAGATCACGCTCGACCCGCCTTCCGCCGCGTCGGCGATGGCGGACACGCCACGCATCGACGACGACTACCTCATCCTGTCGACGATCCACTCAGCGAAAGGGCAGGAGTGGCGCAGCGTGAACATCCTGAACGGCGTGGACGGATGCATCCCGTCGGACATGGCGACGGGGCGCGCCGAGGACATCGAGGAGGAGCGGCGCCTGCTCTACGTCGCCATGACCCGCGCGCGCGACCGCCTTGCGATCGTGGTGCCGCAACGGTTCTACGTGTCGCAGCAGTCGCGCGGCGGCGACCGCCACGTCTACGCGTCGCGCAGCCGATTCCTCACCGCCGCGGTGTGCGACACGCTCGAGCACGTGACGTGGCCACGGGCAGCGAGGCTCCAATGAAAAGCCGCACGCGGCGCAAGCCACGTGCGGCCGTCGATGTCGCGGCTCGCATCCGCGACGCGTGGCGCCAGCTTCGCTAGCTGGGCACGCAGGCGATCACGCCCGGTCCTGCGCCCTCGGGCGTCCACGTCAGCGCCTTCATCATCTGGAACAGCGACAGGTCGGTGACCTGCCGGTGGTTGGGCGCACCGCCCATGCCGTTGTTGTAGACGCGATAGAGCGGCTTCAGCCCGGGCTCGCACGTGCCGTCGATCTTCGGCAGCACCATGTTGAACACCGCGGCCTCGAACTGCCAGTTCGGGTTCTGCTTCACGATCGTGCACTCGCTCGCCTTCGGCGTGTAGAAGTGCGAGCTCTTGCTCCCGAACGCCGTGCTGAAGAACCGGCACACGTCGACAGTGCCCGGCGTGCCCGAGACAAAGACGTTGAACGAGTGGCCGGTGCGTACCCAGCCCGTGATCGTGCCGTTGTCGAGCAACGTGATCTCGTTGGGAATCGCCGTCATGAAGTAGTGGTCGAAGCCCGCGTGGTAGTACTCGACGACGCGTACGACGTTGCTGCCGGTGACCGCGCCCGTTCCCGGCGAGCTCATGCCGCCGGCGGCGAGGAACACGGCCGCGTCGTAGATGGGGTCAGCGGTGTCGGCGATGGCGATCTTCACGCGGTTGACCACGCCCGGCGTCACGTTCGCGACGCAATCGAGCGGAACCGTGAAGCCGTCGAACTCGGTGTTGTGCGCGGTGCCGTAGTTCGGGACGAAGAACGCGGCGTTGACGTTCTCGTTGATCGAGTTGATCGCGACGGGCCTGCCGTTGAAGTTCGCGCAGTTGACACCGTTGACGTAGATCGCGAGCACGTCGTTGAAGTCGCTGTCCACGAACTCGGGATACTCTTCGGACGCGAACACGAAGCGGATCGACATCGTGGTGCCGACCGGCACCACATCGAACTCGAGCACCGCCGCATCGAATGTCTCTGCGCCTACGATCGCCGTGAGGTCGGCGTCGCCGGGCCGGCTGAAGTCCGTGCTCCAGCCTTCGTCCACGTTGGGACCGTCGGCGTCTACGACCTTGCCCGTGGACAGGATCACGCCGCTCGCAACGGCAATGTCTCCAGCCGCCCCCGTGAACGTGCCCGCCGCCGCCGGGTCGCCCGTGAACCGCGCGTTGCTGACCGTCACGCCGGCGCCGACGAGCGACTGTGCGAGCGCCGTCGCGGATCCGCCGGAGGTGATGCCAATCTTGGGGACGACCTTCGGCGCATGCTGGCGCGCGACGCGCGCGGCATCGGCATCGACGGCAAACGCGGCAACGAAGAGCAGGGGAAGCAGAAGCGTGCGCATGACGGCGAATTCCTGGATCGGTGCGGGACAATGATTTTCCCCCGCTTCCGCCGCCACGACAACGACATGTGTTGTATCCGACAACGGAATAATCGGCATCGTGATTCCCGTCCGATGACTTAGAATCGCGCGCCAGCGCAGTCGTCGTGTGACCGCACGACGATTTGCGCGACGTACAAAGGACTTGGGATGCCGCTCATCGGACTGCGCCCGACCAAGGCGCGGCTCGTCATGGAGGACAACCGGGACAGCGTGCTCGTGCTGAAGGTCGTGCTCGACGATGACGAGGCCATCGAGCTGTCGACCGGCGGCGCGCTCAAGGACCTGGCCGGCGTCCTGCGCATCCGCGAGCGCAGAGCCGCCGGCAACGGCAGCATTGGCTCGGTTGTGTACGTCGCCTCGGGCAGCGATCCGCGCCAGGCGCCCGCGAAGTTCCAGGTCAACGTCGCGATGGCCGCCGACAAGTTCGCAACGCTCCTGCGCGTGGCCAACGCGGGCCGAATGCCATCGAAGTTCATCCTGCACGCGGGCGCGCGCGGCGGCGCGGACGCGAAGGCGCTCGCCTACCGGATGCGCTCGGGCGAGCGGATCAAGGCATGGGACAACCACGCGTTTCGCACGCTGCCGGTGACCAATTACGTGATGATCCTGCCGATGGAGGTCGCGCCGCTCGGCACAGGCGCGATGATCGCGGACCCTGCCTCACCAATGGCGCCCGCAACCAATGCGCAAGTCGCGGAGCTGATGGACGACATGCTGATGTTCCAGAGCGACACGCGCACGACGATGTTCGGCCTCGTGTGCGTCATCGGCGTCGTGGCGGTCGCGGCGCTCGTCATTGCCATCGGCGTCTATTTCCGCTGAACTGCTATCCTTTCGCGCTTTCGCGGAGCAGGACAATGAACAAGCTCGATTTCGAAGGACGGGTGGCCGTCGTCACCGGAGGCGCGCAGGGCATCGGGCTCGCGGTCGCGCAACGGCTGATCGAGAGCGGCGCCCGAGTGTGCCTGTGGGACATGGTGCAAAGCCACCTCGACGAAGCACGCAAGGTTCTCGGCGCTGCAGCGCAAACGGTGCGCGTCGACGTCACGAGCGAAAGCGACGTGGCGAACGCGGTGAAGACCACGGTGGAGTCGCAGGGACGCATCGACGTCCTCGTGTGCTCGGCAGGCATCACCGGACCGAACTCGACGCTCGTCGATTATCCCGTCGACGCGTGGAAGCAGGTGTTCGAGGTCAACGTGCACGGCCTCTTCCTGTGCAACCGCGCGGTGGTGCCGGTCATGCGCACGGGCGACTACGGCCGCATCGTCAACATCGCGTCGGTGGCCGGCAAGGAAGGCAATCCCAACGCGTCGGCGTACAGCGCGTCGAAGGCGGCCGTGATCGCGCTCACGAAGTCGCTCGGCAAGGAGCTCGCCAGCACCAACATCCGCGTGAACTGCGTGACGCCGGCCGCGGTGCGCACCGGGATGTTCTCGCAGATGACGCAGCAGCACATCGACTTCATGCTGTCCAAGATCCCGATGGGGCGCTTCGGGCAGGTCGAGGAGATCGCATCGCTCGTGGGCTGGCTCGCGAGCGAGGACTGCAGCTTCTCGACGGGCGCCACGTTCGATATTTCTGGTGGAAGGGCAACGTATTAGCGCGGCACCTCGAGCGCGATTTTGCCAATGAGCGTGCCCGACTCCATCAGCGCATGCGCCTTCGCGGCCTCCGCGAGCGGATACGTCTGCGCGATCACCACCTTGAGCTTGCCCTCGCCGAAGAGGGGCCAGACCTTTTCGCGCAACGCTTGCGCGAGCGCTACCTTGCGCGAGGAAGGACTCGCGCGGAGCGTCGAGCCGGTGACGACCAGCCGCTTCATCATGATGAGCCGCATGTCGATCTCCACGACGCTGCTTTGGAGAAACGCGATCTGCGACATGCGGCCGTCGCTGGCGAGCGAGCGCAGGTTCTTCTGCACGTAATCGCCGCCGACCATGTCGAGCACGACGTTCACGCCCTTCTTGCCCGTGAGCTTCCACAGCTCGGCGGCCCAGTCCTGCGTCTTGTAGTTGAGCGCGTGTTCGGCACCCATCGCGCGGCAGAACGCGACCTTGTCGTCGGATCCTGCGGTAGTGAACACGGTCGCGCCGAACGCCTTGCACAGCTGGATGGCGGTGAGCCCGATGCCGCTCGTGCCGCCGTGGATCAGCACGGATTCGCCGGCGTCGAAGCGGATGCGCTCGAAGAGGTTGTACCAGACCGTGAAGTAGGTCTCGGGCACGCACGCGGCCTCGCGCATCGACAGGCCGGGAGGCAGCGGCAGGCAGAAGCCCGCAGGTGTGGTGCAGTACTGCGCGTAGCCGCCACCCGGGGTGAGCGCGCACACTTCGTCGCCGATCTTCCATTGCGTCACGCCGTCTCCGAGCGCCGCCACGCGCCCGGCGATCTCGAGGCCCGGCACGGGTGAAGCGTCCGCCGGCGGCGGGTAGGCGCCGGCGCGCTGCAGGCAATCGGGCCGGTTCACGCCCGCATACGCGACTTCGACGAGCACCTCGCCGGCCTTGGCTTGCGGCAGCGGTCCCTCGACCATGTGAAGCACGTCCGGCGGACCGGGCTCGCGGATGTCGACGTAGCGCATGGACGCTGGAAGGGACATGGCGTTCTTTTAGTAGACGACTTCGACGCTGTCGGGCGACAGCCACTCGCGCAAGCGCTCGATCAACGCATCGTCGAGGTTCACGCACCAATCGGGCGACAGGTCGACGTCGCCCGCGAAGCGTTCGTTGCGGTACGACACCGTGATCGGCTTGTCGCCGGGACGGTGCGGCGCGAGGATCTGCGCGAGCCTGTCGGCGCTCGCGTTGCCGTTGAACGCGATCTTGAGCCGCTTCGCGCGCATCTTGCGCATCGTCGCGAGGTCGTACGCGTTCTCGGCGATGATGCGCAGGCCCTGCGACTCGCCGTCCTCGGTCATCCGTTGCATGACCTTGACCTCCGCGATGACGAGCTGGTCCTCGCGCAGCAATTGGCGCACCGAATCGAACGTCTCGTTGTAGACCATCATTTCGGCGGAGCCGTGCCCGTCGTCGAGCGTCACGAATGCCATCTTGCCGCGGCGGCTCGTTTGCACGCGCATCTGCGTCACGATGCCGGCGACCAGCAGACGCTCCTGGCGCGGGGCCAGGTTGGCAAGCGTCGTGCGCGTGATCGATGCGAGCTCGGCGGCGTACGCGGCGTAGGGATGGCCCGACAGGTAATAGCCGATCGCGCTCTTCTCGTTCTGCAGTCGCTCCGCTTCCGTCCACTCGCGCGTCGCGACGAGCGATACCGCCGGCCCCGCGATGTCCTCGCCGAAGAGCGACACCTGTGCGGCGCTCGCCTGCGCGCGCTCCGCTGCGTCGAGCGCGATGCCGACCGAGGCGAGCATCGCGGCGCGCCGCGTTTCGATGGCGTCGAACGCGCCGGCGCGCACCAAGGCTTCGATGGCGCGGCGGTTGACGGCGCGCTTGTCGATGCGGCGGCAGAAGTCGAAGAGGTCGGTGAAGCTGCCCCCCGCCTGCCGCGCAGCGACGATGGCTTCGATCGCGGCCTGGCCTGTGCCCTTGACGCCGCCGAGGCCGTAGCGGATGCGCTTCACGTCGACGGGCTCGAAGCGGTAGTTCGACGCGTTGACGTCGGGCGGCAGGATCGTGAGCCCGAGGCCGATCGCATCGTCGCGCAGGGTGCGCACCTTGTCGGTGTCGTCCATGACGAGCGAGAGGTTCGCCGCCATGAACGCGGACGGGTGATGCGCCTTGAAATACGCGGTCTGGTAGGCGACGAGCGCGTACGCTGCGGCGTGCGACTTGTTGAAGCCGTAGCCCGCGAACTTTTCCATGAGGTCGAAGAGCTGCGATGCCTTCGCCTCGGCCAAGTTGTTCTTCACCGCGCCCTCGACGAAGATGCCGCGGTGCTTGGCCATCTCCTCGGGCTTCTTCTTGCCCATCGCACGTCGGAGAAGGTCGGCGCCGCCGAGCGTGTAGCCGCCGATCTCCTGCGCGATCTTCATCACTTGTTCCTGGTACACCATCACGCCGTAGGTCGGTGCGAGGATGGGCTCGAGGCGCGCATCCATGTACGCCGCTCGCTCGCGCCCGGTCTTGCGCGCGACGAAGTCGGGGATGAGCTCCATCGGACCCGGCCGGTAGAGCGCGACCAGCGCGATGATGTCGTCGAAGCGCGTGACCGGCGCCTGCTTCAAGAGCTCGCGCATGCCGCGCGATTCGAACTGGAACACGGCGGCGGTGTTGGCGGTGCGGAAGATCGAGAAGGCGCCCTGGTCGTCGAGCGGCAGCGAATCGAGGTCGATCGTCGACGACGGGTCGAGCATGCGCACATAGCGGATCGCCCAGTCGAGGATCGTCAGCGTCGTGAGTCCGAGGAAGTCGAACTTCACGAGGCCCACCGCTTCGACGTCGTCCTTGTCGAACTGGGAGATGATCGCGTCGGCGTTGGGCTGCACGTACAGCGGGCAGAAGTCCGTGAGCTTGCCCGGCGCGATCAGCACGCCGCCTGCATGCATGCCGACGTTGCGCGGAAGCCCTTCGAGCTGCTCGGCGAGTGCGAGCAGCTCGCGGACTTCTTCCTCCGCATTCTCGCGCTCGTTGATCAGCGGCTCGACTTCGCGCGCGTAGATGACGTTCGACTCGGGGTCGCCTTGTCGCCGCTTCAAGGTGACGAGCTTGCCCGGCTGGAACGGGATGAGCTTGGCGATGCCGTCGACGAACGGATAGGGAAGGTCGAGCACGCGGCCGACGTCGCGCACGGCGGCTTTCGCGGCCAGCGTGCCGAACGTCGCGATCTGCGACACCGAGTCCGCGCCGTACTTCTGCTTCACGTAATCGATGACGCGATCGCGGCCGTCCTGGCAGAAGTCGATGTCGAAGTCCGGCATCGTCACGCGCTCGGGATTGAGGAAGCGCTCGAAGAGCAGCGAGTAACGCAGCGGATCGAGGTCGGTGATGCCGAGCGCGTAGGCGACGAGCGATCCGGCGCCCGATCCGCGGCCTGGACCCACGGGCACCTGGTTGCGCTTGGCCCAGTTGATGAAGTCCGCGACGATCAGGAAGTAGCCGGGAAATCCCATCTGCGCGATGGTCGCGGTCTCGAAGTCGAGGCGCGCTACATACTCGGGGCGTTTCTGCTCGCGCAGCTGCGCGTCCGGAAAGAGCGCTTCGAGACGACGCGCGAGGCCCGCGGCGGCCTCGTTGCGCAGGTGCTCGTCGATGGTGACGCCTTCGGGCGTCGGAAAGTCGGGCAGGTAGTTCTTGCCGAGTGCAATCGACAGGTTGCAGCGCTGCGCGATGGCCACGGTGTTCGCGAGCGCCTGCGGCAGGTCGGCGAACTTCTCCGCCATTTCGGCCTGCGTCTTGAAGTATTGGTCCGTCGTGAAGCGGCGCGGCCTGCGCGTGTCCGCAAGGATGTGGCCGTCCGCGATGCACACGCGAGCCTCGTGCGGACGAAAATCGTCGCGCGTCGCGAACTGCACGGGGTGAGTGGCGACGACCGGCAGCGCGAGCTCGCTTGCGATGGCGACGGTGGCCTGCACGAGGGCATCGTCGTCGGGAAAGCCGGCGCGCTGCACTTCGAGGTAATAACGATTGGGAAAGCGCGCGGCCCACGCGCTGGCGGCACGCTCGGCGGCCTTGGCGTTGCCCTGCAGCAGCGCACCCCCGACGTCGCCGTGTCGTCCGCCGGACAGCGCGATGAGGCCGTCCGTGCCTTCGTCGAACCATTCGCGGCGCAGCTCCGCGCGCCCGCGGTGCTGGTTGGTGCGAAACGCGCGCGAGAGCCAGTCGCACATGCGGAGGTATCCGCTGCGTTCCGCCGCGAGCAGGATCGCGCGGTACGGAAGATCGCGCTCGTTGTCGTGGGTGATCCACACGTCGCAGCCGGCGATCGGCTTGATCCCCGCGGCGCGGGCCGTGCGATAGAACTTGATGAGGCCGAACGCGTTGGACAAGTCCGTGATCGCAAGCGCGGGCATGCCGTCGGCCGCCGCGGCGGCCACCGCTTCGTCGATGCGCAAGGTGCCGTCGACGACGGAATACTCGCTGTGCAGGCGCAGGTGGACGAACGAAGGGACCGGCATCGAGGAGGGGTGGCGCGTACTTCGAGACGGTGAAGCGGGCTGCTACAATTCTACTTCTTATGGTCACGCGACGCATCGTTTGCGCGGTTGAGTTTCGGATCGCCAACACGTGCGCAATGGCCGCGTTCGCCGCCGTGCTGGCAGGCTGTGCGACACAAACGGCCACGACGCCTGCGACGCCTGCGACACCTCCGACGCCGAGCGCCCCAGCCGCGCCCGCGCCGCCTCCGCCCGTGAACCTGCAGGGATTCCCGCCCGCGTATCAGGCGGGATTCGGCGACGGCTGCGCAACCGGCCGCGGCACCGAGCGCAAGGACGGCGATCGCTTCGGCAAGGATGGGAACTACCGCGTCGGCTGGCAGGACGGTTTAGCGCAATGCAAACGTAAATGAACCCCCACGCTCGCTCGCTCGCTGCCCCCGCAGGGGGCGCAGTTCGTGCTCGGGGCTTAGCGAGAAAGGCGGCCGGGACGGTCGCGGCCAGGCCCGAAGGGCGCGTCGCCGCGCGAGCGTACGCGGCCGACACTCGCAAATTCACCTCACGACTTTGGTCCAATGAGGTCGCGGCCCTTCGCACGAACGTGAGAGCATCGCGCTCGCAGTTCGTCGACGTGCGCGGCCTGCGATATCACGTTCGCACGTGGGGCGAGGACGGCGCGCCCAAGCTCTTCCTGCTGCACGGGTGGATGGACGTCTCCGCGTCCTTCCAGTTCCTCGTCGACGCGTTCTCGCGCGAGTGGCACGTGCTGGCGCCCGACTGGCGCGGCTTCGGCTTGTCGCAGACGCCGCAGGACGGCTACTGGTTCCCCGATTACATCGCCGACCTCGATGCGCTCGTGCATGCGATGGCACCCGACGAGCGCGTGGATGTCGCCGGCCACAGCCTGGGCGGCAACGTGGCGATGCTCTGGGCGGGCACGCGGCCCGGGAAGGCGGGGCGCATCGTTTCGCTCGACGCGTTCGGCATTCCGGGCGATGCGTCGGACCGCGCCCCCGACAAGCTTCGCAAGTGGCTCGATGCGCTGCGCGACCCGCCGGCGTTCGCGCCGTACGCCGACCTCGCCGACGTTGCCGACCGGCTCCAGAAGACCAACCGCCGGCTCTCGCGCGACAAGGCCGAGTTCCTTGCGCCGCACTGGGCGGAAGTGTTGCCCGACGGCAGCGCGCGGCTGCGCGCCGATTGGAAGCACAAGCTGCCGTTCCCGACGACGTCGCGCATCGACGACGTCCATGCGATCTGGCGCCGCATCGCGTGTCCCGTGCTGTGGCTCGCCGCCGCCGATTCCGATATTCCGCGCTGGCTTTCGCCGCAGGGCGATCCCCGCGAGGAAATCGCGCGCCGCTTTGCGCACATTCCGGACGGAACGCTCGAATACGTGAGCGATGCCGGCCACATGCTGCATCACGACCAGCCGCAGGCGGTGGCGCGCGCAATCGAAAAATTCCTCGCCTGATGGTGCGCGAGCGGCTGCTCGTGCACACGCGCCGCGGTGCCTACCTCGCACTCGTCGCATTGACGCTCATCTGGGGATTCAACTGGATCGCGCTCAAGTTCGCGCTTGCGCGCGCGGATCCCGTGATCCTCAACGTGCACCGCACGTGGATCGCGGTGATCGTCCTGTTCGCGATCCTGCTCTGGCAACGCCATCCGTTCTGGCCGACGTCGTGGGTGGCCGTGATCGTGACCGGCTTCTTCCAGACGTCGGTGAACTTCAGCGCGACCACGCTGGCACTCGCCGGCGGCGGCGTCGGACGCACCTCCGTGCTCGTCTTCACCATGCCGTTCTGGACGCTGGTTCTTGCATGGCCGGTGCTGCACGAGCGCGTCAGGGGCAGTCAATGGGTGGCCGTCGCCTTCGCGCTGGCGGGGCTCACGCTCGTCGTGGAGCCCTGGAACTGGCGCGGCGATCTCGCGCCCAAGCTGTGGGCGGTGCTGTCGGGATTCGGGTGGGCGGCGGGAACCGTCGCGACGAAGTACTTCCAGCGCGGGCGCGCGCTCGATCCGCTCAACCTGGTCGCGTGGCAGATGCTCGCGGGCGTGATTCCGATCACCGCGCTGCCGTTCCTGCTCGGCACTCCGGCGCCGCAATGGAGCGCGACGTATGCGCTCCTGCTGCTCTACGTCGGCGCCGTCTCGACCGGATTGGCCTTCCTGCTGTGGATCACCATCCTGCGTTTCCTGCCGGCAGGCACGGCGTCGCTCAACATGTTCGCGATTCCGGTGATTGCGCTCGTGAGCTCCATGCTCGTCTTCGGCGAGCGGCTTACGCCGACGGAATGGCTCGGCATCGCGAGCATCGGTGCGGGCCTCGCGATCATCTCGATGAACGCGCTTCGCGCACGCCGCGACGTGGCGTCCGCCACCGCGCCGCTCGAAGGCGGCTAGCGACTCACTACGAAGCGCTGGGTCCGTCGCCCATCTGCGACTGCAGCCAGTTGGGGAGCCCGAGCTTGCCGATGAGCTCGAGCTGCGTCTCGAGATAGTCGATGTGCTCTTCTTCCGATTCGAGGATGTCCTCGAAGAGCTCGCGGCTCACGTAGTCGCCCACCGCCTCGCAATGCGCGATCGCCGCTCGCAGCGCCGGGTGCGACGCCATCTCGAGCTTGAGATCGCATTCGAGCGCTTCCGGCGCGCTCTCGCCGATGAGGAGCTTGTGCAGGTCCTGGAGGTTGGGAAGGCCTTCGAGGAAGAGGATGCGCTCGATGAGCTTGTCGGCGTGCTTCATCTCGTCGATCGACTCGTGGTACTCGTGATCGGCGAGGCGCGTGAGTCCCCAGTGCCGGAACATGCGCGCGTGGAGGAAGTACTGGTTGACCGCAGTGAGCTCGTTGGTGAGCACTGCGTTCAGGTGGCGCACGACGTCCGGATCACCGCGCATGCGAAGTCTCCCGAGAGGGACGGTTGCGAATACGGGATTCTAGCGGAGGCTCAGTCGTCGCCGGCGCACGAGGCGCTCGAGCACACGGCGTCGGCCAGCACCTTGCGTGCGCAATCGCTGCACTTGCGGCAGCACGTCGCAACGCCCAGCGTCGCCGAAAGATCCTCGAGCGTGCGCGCGCCGAGCTCGGCGGCGCCGCGGATCTCGCGGTCGGTGATGGCGTTGCAGACGCAGACGTACATGGTCGGTTCCTTCGACGGCCTTCGGCAGCGATTGGGTGCAGGATATCCGAAAGTTGTTCTAAACGCAAATCATTCCTATTTACCTTCTTGTGCCGAGATGGTAAGGTGGACTCCCTGCCCGCGAGTGCGCGGGCAACCACGAGGCGGTTGCGTACAACCTCATGATTCATGGACTGTTTCGACTGTGCACTGGCCTCGCGGCACTGGCCGCGGTCACCGCCGCGCAGGCGCTCGAGTACCCCATCGGCAAGCCGCAGATCCGTGACGGGATGGAAATCGCGGCCGTCTACCTGCAGCCCGTGACGATGGAGCCGGCCGGGATGATGCGCGACGCGAAGGCTTCCGACATCCATCTCGAAGCCGACATCAAGGCCACCGACAAGAACGGCAACGGCTTCGCGGACGGGACGTGGGTTCCCTATCTCGCGATCGGTTACGAGCTCACGAAGCAGGGCGGCAACGACAAGATCACCGGCACGATGATGCCCATGGTCGCGAGCGACGGGCCGCACTACGGCGACAACGTGAAGCTCGCAGGCCCCGGGCGCTACAAGCTCAAGCTGTCGGTCGCGCCGCCGGGCAGCGGCCCGCATTCCCACTTCGGGCGTCACGTCGACAAGGAAACGGGCGTCGGCGCCTGGTTCAAGCCTTTCACGGTCGAATACGACTTCGCATTCGCGGGTGTCGGCAAAAAGGGAGGTTACTGATGAAGATCTTTCAAGCGGCGCTCGCCGCACTTTCGTTTTCATTCGCAATGACCGGTGCTTACGCGCAGGACGTGGTTACCGTGAGCATCGTCGTCAAGAACGGCAAGTTCGAGCCGTCGGTTCTCGAGGTCCCGGCGGGCAAGCGCATCAAGATCGAGGTCAGCAACGAGAGCACGTCGCCGATCGAGTTCGAGAGCAAGGCGCTCAAGTTCGAGAAGGTGCTGGCACCCGGCGCCAAGTCGTCCGTCGTCGTCAATCCGCTCAAGCCCGGCGAGTACGGCTTCTTCGACGAGTTCCATCCCGAGGCCAAGGGCAAGATCGTCGCGAAATAGCGATCCGGGAATCGATATGGGCAACGCACTCTTCATCATCTGGCGCGAGTCTGCGGAAGCGATGCTCGTCGTCGGCATTCTCTACGCGTGGCTCGCGCGCCAGCCCGACCGCGCCACCGGCCTGCGTTACCTGTGGGGCGGGGTCGCGGCGGGGCTGGGCCTTGCGGTCGTGCTCGCCCTGGCGGTCCTCGGGGTTGCGCAAACGCTTTCCGACGAAGCGCTCGAATACTTCCAGGCGGGGCTCACGCTGGTCGCGTGCGGCCTCATCGTGCAGATGGTGTTCTGGATGCGCAGGCACGGGCGCACGCTCAAGAAGGATCTCGAAAGCCAGATGCAGGCCCGCGCGCAGAACGCACAGTGGTGGGGGCTTCTCGTCGTCGTGGCGCTGGCGGTGGGTCGCGAGACCGCGGAGACGGTCGTGTTCCTGTACGGCGTGGGGCTGCAGCAATTCTCGCTCGGGCAGTTCCTGCTCATCCTGGCACTCGGGCTCGGCGCGGCGTTCGCGACGTTCTGGCTGCTGCAGCGTGGCGGACGCGCGCTGTCGTGGCGAACGTTCTTCCGCATCAGCGAGGTGCTGCTGCTCCTGCTCGCAGGAGGCCTTCTCGTGACGGGCCTCGAGAAGCTCATCGCGCTCGGCGCGCTGCCGCCGCTCGCAGACCAGCTGTGGAACACGACTGCGCTTCTCGACGACTCGACGCGAGTCGGTGGATTCATCGCGGCCATGACAGGCTACCGCGCGCAGCCCGCATTGCTGCCCGTGCTCGCGCTCGCCGCGTTCTGGGTCACGATGCTGGTCTCGTTGGGTGTGCCGCGAGGATTGCCCAAGGCGGCGTAGACGGTGAGCCTCACGAGCGCCACGCTCGCGCGCTACGGGCGATGGCTCGCGAATCACGGCGCCGCGGTGCGCGCGATGCAGTGGTTCGTCGTCGCGATCTACGCGATGCTCGTCGTCGTGCCCGCGTTCCTTCCGTTGCCGGACGACGGCGCGCGTGCGCTCGACAACCTGACCGTGTTTGCGCAGTGGGCGTTCTGGGGCCTGTGGTGGCCGTTCGTCATTCTCTCCATGTTCGCTGCGGGACGTACGTGGTGCGGCGTGTTCTGTCCGGAAGGAACGCTCACCGAGGCCGCGAGCCGCTTCGGGTTGCATCGCTCGCCGCCGCGCTGGCTTCGATGGGCCGGCTGGCCGTTCGTGGCGTTCGCCGTCACCACGGTGTACGGCCAGCTGGTCAGCGTTTACCAGTATCCGAAAGCGGTGCTGCTCGTGCTCGGCGGCTCGACCATCGCGGCGATCGCAACCGGATTCGTCTACGGCCGCGAGAAGCGCGTGTGGTGCCGCTACCTCTGTCCCGTGAACGGCGTGTTCAACGTGCTGGCGCGGATGGCGCCGGTGCACTTTCGCGTCGACCGCGAGCGTTGGGCGGCGAACGCGGGGCACATCGCGATCCATCCCGTGAATTGCGCGCCGATGGTGCGCATCCGCCGCATGACCGGCAATGCCGAGTGCCACGCGTGCGGCCGGTGCGCGGGACATCTCGACGCCGTCACGGTGGCCTCGCGCTCGCCGAACGCGGAGGTCCTCGACGAGCGCACGGAAGTCTCCGTTTGGGACGCCATGCTCATCGTGGTCGGCGCCATCGGCATCGCCATCGGCGCTTTCCAGTGGAGCGCGAGCCCGTGGTTCGTGCGGGCGAAGCTCCAGGCGACCGAGCTGATCGTCGACCACGGCCCCGCGTGGCTCCTGTCGGACACCGCGCCGTGGTGGCTCATGACGCACTATCCGGAAGCGAACGACGTCTTCACGTGGCTCGACGGCGCGCTGATCGTTGCCTACATCGCAACCGTTGCGCTCGCGTTGTCGGTGGCCACGTTTGCACTCCTTTATGCGGCCGCGCTCGCCTCGCCGACGCCGCGCGCGCGTCGCGTGTGGCGTCTCGCGCATGCGCTCATTCCGCTCGCGGGCCTCGGTGTCTTCCTCGGCTTGTCGAGCCTGACCGTGGCGCTTGCCAAGGCGGAAGGCCTGTCGCTTGGGTGGGTTCCGTGGGTGCGCGGCGCGCTGCTGTGCGCCGGCGCCGGATGGAGCGCCTATCTCTTCTGGCGCATGCTTGCGACCGTTCCGTCGATCGCGCGCCGGTGCGCCGCGTTCGCCGCGTGCATCGGCACGATCGCGATCACCGTTGCCGCCTGGGCGGTCCTGTTCTACATATGGTCACCGGTGAAATGACGCTGCGGCGGTAAAATGCGCGATTCGCTTTCTCCCGCGCACGCCGCCGATGAACCAGAACGCGCCTGACCTCTCGAAGCTCAAGATCGACCGCGATCTTGCGCCGGTGCGCGGGCGCAGGCGCCGCCGGTGGGTCTGGCTCGCCGCGGTGATCGTCGTCGCCGTTGCGGGCGGCGGATGGTTCGCGCTGCAGCCTCGCGTCACGAGCGTCGCCACGACGCCCGTCGTGACCGCATTCCCGTCGCAACAATTCGTCGTGCTCAACGCGACGGGTTACGTCGTCGCGCAGCGCAAGGCGGCGATCTCGTCCAAGGCCACGGGGCGCCTCGAATGGCTCGGCGTGGCGGAAGGCTCGCGGGTCAAGGCCGGCGACGTGATTGCGCGCATCGACGCGCGCGACGTCGTCGCGCAGTCGGAGAGCGCCGAGGCCGCCGTTGCGGCCGCGCGCGCGGCGCTGGTGCAGGCGCAGGCCGAGGAGACGGACGCCGTCGCGCAACTGAAGCGCAACCAGGACCTGCTGTCGAAAGGCTTCGTATCCGCCGCCTCGGTCGACACCGCGAAGGCGCGCGCCGACCGCGCGATCGCGGCCGTTGCCAACGCGCGCGCGAACATCAACGTCGCGTCGGCGAACTCGCGCAACTCCAAGGTGGCAGTCGACTACACGATCATCCGCGCGCCCTTCGACGGCGTCATCCTCTCGAAAAGCGCGAACGTCGGCGACCTCGTGACGCCGTTCTCCAACGCGGCGGACTCGAAAGGTGCGGTCGTGTCGATGGCCGACATGAGCACGCTCGAGGTCGAAGCGGACGTGTCCGAGTCGAGCCTTGCGAAGGTGAAGGTCGGGCAGCCGGCGGAGATCGTGCTCGACGCGCTCCCCGACACGCGCTTCCGCGGGCGCATCAGCCGCATGGTCCCGACCATCGACCGCGCGAAGGCGACCGTCATGACCAAGGTCAAGTTCGACGAGATCGACCCGCGCATCCTTCCCGAGATGAGCGCGAAGGTGAGCTTCCTCTCGCAGGACGTGACGCCGGAGCAGCAGAAGCCGCTGGTCGCGGTGAAGTCCGATGCGATCGTGGAGCGCGAGGGCCGCAGCGTCGTGTTCGTCGTGCGCGAGGGCAAGGCGGTTGCCGTGCCCGTGACCGCCGGCATCAGGATCGGCGACGTGACGGCGATCGCGGGCGCGGTCAAGTCGGGGGAGAAGGCCGTTGCAAGTCCACCGCCATCGCTCGTCAACGACGCGCTGGTGAAGGTCGCCGCCAAGTAGGGCCGGCCTCGCGCGCATGGACGAGGGCTCGCAGAACGCGGCGCTGGTGGCCATTCGCGGCCTCGTGAAGCGCTACATTCGCGGCGGCCAGGTCATCCCGGTGCTGGTGGACATCAATCTCGACGTGGCGCAAGGCGACTTCGTCGCGTTGATGGGGCCGTCGGGCTCCGGCAAGTCGACGCTGCTCAATCTCATCGCGGGCATCGACAAGCCGTCGGCAGGCACGATCCTGGTCGCGGGCGTCGACATTGCGCAGCTCGACGACAGCGAGCTTGCGGCGTGGCGCGCCTCGCACGTCGGCTTCATCTTCCAGTTCTACAACCTGATGCCGGTGCTGACGGCGTTCGAGAACGTCGAGCTGCCGCTCCAGCTCGTGTCGCTCGGCCGGCGCGAACGGCGAGAGCGCGTGGCGAACGCATTGGCGCTCGTCGGCCTGACCGACCGCATGGATCACTATCCCAACGAGCTGTCGGGCGGCCAGCAGCAGCGCGTCGCCATCGCGCGCGCGCTGATCGCCGATCCTTCGATCATCGTCGCCGACGAGCCGACCGGCGACCTCGACCGCACGACGGCGGAGGAGATCCTCGACCTTCTCGACGGCCTCAACCGCGAGCTCGGCAAGACGATCGTCATGGTCACGCACGATCCCAAGGCGGCGGGCCGCGCGCGCCGGCTGATCCACCTCGAGAAGGGCGTGCTGGTCGACTGATGTTCGCTCGCCTCATCCTGCGCAATGCGCTCCGGCACAAGCTGCGCACGACGCTCACCATGGTCGGGATCGTCGTCGCGATCGTCGCGTTCGGACTCCTGCGCACGATCGTCGACGCGTGGTACGCGGGTGCGGAGGCGAGCGCGTCCACGCGCCTCATCACGCGCAACGCGATCTCGCTCGTCTTCTCGATGCCGCTCTCCTACGAGCAGAAGATCCGGCAGGTGCCCGGCGTCGCATCGGTGTCGGGTGCGAACTGGTTCGGCGGCGTCTACATCACGGAGAGCAACTTCTTCCCGCAGTTCGCCATCCAGGCGGCGACCTTCCTCGACATGTATCCCGAGTTCCGCTTCGTGCCGGAAGAGCGCAAGGCCTTTCTCACCGACCGCCAGGGCGCGGTTGCCGGACGCAAGCTCGCGGACAAGTACGGGTGGAAGGTGGGCGACCAGATTCCGATCCGCGGCACGATCTTTCCGGGCACGTGGACGTTCACGCTGCGCGCCATCTACGACGGCGCCGATGCCAAGGTCGACGAGACGCAGTTCTATTTCCACTGGTCGTTCCTGAACGAGACCGTCAAGGCGCGGTTTCCGCGACGAGGCGACCAGGTCGGATGGTTTGCCGTGGAAATTCGCGATCCCACGCAGGCGGCCGAAGTGTCCGAGCGCATCGACGCCACGTTCAAGAATTCGCTGGCCGAGACGCTGACCGAGACGGAGAAGGCGTTCCAGCTCGGATTCGTCGCGATGACCGAGGCCATCCTCGTCGCCATCCAGGCCGTCTCGTTCGTGATCGTGCTCATCATCATGGCGGTCATGGCGAACACGATGGCGATGACCGCGCGCGAGCGCTATTCCGAATACGCGACGATGAAGGCGATCGGGTTCGGCAACGGTTTCGTCGCCGGGCTCATCTTCGCCGAATCCGTGGGCATCGCACTCGCGGGAGGCCTGCTCGCCATCGCGCTGACGTTCCCGGTCGCCGACGCGTTCGGCGCCGCGCTCGGCACGCTCTTTCCGGTCTTCTTCGTCTCGCAGGAGACGGTCGCGATGCAGGCGGCCGCCGCGATGATCGTCGGCGTGGTCGCGGCGCTGATTCCCGCGTGGCGCGCGTCGCACATCAAGATCGTCGACGGCCTGCGCGCGGTCGCATGAGCGCTTAGTCCAGTGAGCGCCATCCCGCTTTCGTACATCGCGCGCAACCTGTGGGCGCGCAAGCTCACGACGGTGCTGACGGCTGGCGGCATGGCGCTCGTCGTGTACGTGTTCGCGACCGTGCTCATGCTTGCGGCGGGGCTGAAGGAGACGCTCGTCGCGACGGGCGAGCCGGACAACGTGATCGTGATCCGCCGCGGATCCCAGACCGAGGTGCAGAGCGGCATCGATCGCCCGTCCGCCGCGATCGTGGAGACCTATCCCGAGATCGCCACCGGCGAGGACGGGCGCAAGCTCATCTCGAAGGAGCCCGTGGTCCTCATCAACCTGCCCAAGCGCGAGACCGGCAAGCCGTCGAACGTCGTCATTCGCGGCGCGACGCCGATCGGCCTCGCGCTGCGGCCGCAAGTGCGCATCGTCGAAGGCCGCATGTTCCGGCCCGGCACGTCGGAGATCGTGGCGGGCCGCGCCATCGCGCAAGGCTTCCGCGGCGCTGCGATCGGCGAGACGCTGCGATTCGCGCAACGCGACTGGACCGTCGTCGGCGTGTTCGACGCGGGGCGCACCGGATTCAACTCCGAGATCTGGGGCGACGCCGAGCAGCTCCTGCAGTCGTTCCGGCGGGTGAGCTTTTCCGCGCTCGTGTTTCGCCTGAACGACCCGGCGGGCCTCGACGCGGTGAAGCGCAACATCGAGTCGGATCCAAGGTTGCAGATCGAAGCCAAGCCCGAGCAGCAGTTCTATTCGGACCAGTCGGAGCAGCTCGCGAAGTTCATCTCCTACCTCGGCACGACGATCTCCATCATCTTCTCCATCGGCGCCATCATCGGCGCGATGATCACCATGTATGCGAGCGTGGCGTCGCGCACCTCGGAGATCGGCACGCTGCGCGCGCTCGGATTCTCGCGGATGTCCATCCTCGTTGCGTTCCTGCTCGAGGCGCTGCTGCTGGGGCTGGTCGGCGGCGTCATCGGCTTGTCCGGGGCGTCGTTCATGCAGATGGTCCCGATCTCGACCATGAACTTCCAGACGTTCTCCGAGATCGCGTTCACCTTCACGCTGACGCCACGCATCATCGGCGCGGCGCTCGCGTTCGCGCTGGTCATGGGCTTCGTCGGCGGGTTCCTCCCTGCGGCGCGCGCCGCGCGCATGTCGATCGTCGATGCGCTACGCGCTGCGTGACCTTCGCAATCACGCGGTGGCGCGCTCGCTGTGGCGAGCTGCATCGCTCGCGGAGGCGATGGCGCGCATGCGGTTCGTGCAGCTCGATCCCATCCGTGCGCCGGCGCGTGCGGCCGACCTCATCCTGCGCCAGCGGGTGGACGGATACCACGCGGGCGACCTCGATCGCGACTACCCCAGGCTCGGACTCGTCGAGGATTTCCTGCACGTCTACGGCGTCATGACGCCCGAGGCGCGCGCGAGCCTGCATCCAAGGAGCGGCGCGTTGCGCTTTCGCGTCGAGCGCGAGCATCCGCGGCTCGCATCCCGCGTGCTCGCGCACGTGACGCGTCACGGCGAGACGCACCCGCGCGACCTCGTCGTGCTCGGCCGCCACACCACGACCAACGGCTGGGGCAGCGACTCCGCGGCGACCACGCGCGTGCTCGAGGCGCTGCACTTCCGCGGCAAGCTGCACGTCGCGCGACGCGGCAACGGCATCAAGGTGTACACGGTTGCCGAGGCAACGCCCATCAAGCGCTCGGCCGCTGCGCGCGCGCAGGAGATCCTGTGGCTGCTGCTCGACCTGTACGCGCCGCTGCCGGAGCCGAGCTTCCGCGAGATGGCGAGGATGGTCGCGGAAAGCTCGCTCTCGCCGGCGATGCGGGCACGCGCGCTCGCGGCGTTCGCCAACCGCGACGACGTTGCGCGACTCGACATCGAGGGCGCAACCTGGCTCATGCCCGCCGGCGAATCGCTCGACGACCTGGGCGACCAGCGCGTGCGCTTCCTCGCGCCGTTCGATCCCGTCGTCTGGGACCGGCGCCGCTTCGAGCGATTCTGGGGCTGGGAGTACCGCCTCGAAGCGTACACGCCCCCCGCGAAGCGCAAGCTCGGCTACTACGCGCTGCCGCTCCTGTGGCGCAACGGTGCGATCGGCTGGGTGAACGCGCAGGCGCGAGACGGCGTGCTAGCGATCGAGGTCCGCTACGTGCGCACAGCGCCTGCGAGCGCCGTCTTTCGGCGCGAGCTTGCAGAAGAGGTCGAGCGCCTGCGCATGTTCGTGGGCGCCGAGCGAGCGGAGATTCGCTGATGCGCATCTCGCAACGCCGGCCTCTTCCTCATCCCGTCGGCGATCTGGGGCTCGACGTGGCTCGCGATCACGTTCCAGCTCGGCAGCGTCGCACCCGAGCTGTCGGTCGCGTACCGGTTTTCGCTTGCCAGCATGATCGTCGCTGCGTGGTGCGTCGTGAGCAAGCGATCGCTTGCGTTCGCCGGCCGCGACCACCTGTGGCTCCTCGCCATGGGTGCGACGTTCTTCGGCTTCAACTACATCGGCATCTACTGGGCGGAACGCTACGTCGCGTCCGGACTCGTCGCGGTCGTGTTCTCGACCATCGTGTTCATGAGCCCGATCGGCATGCGCGTCTTCTACGGCGAGCGCCTGACGGTGCGCACGCTCGTGGCGGCGGCGCTCGGCGTCAGCGGCGTTGCGCTGCTGTTCCTTCCCGAATTGTCGGCCGCGCGCGCAGGCGGTTCCGCCGCGCTCGGCATCGGCATCACGCTCGTCGCGACGGTGCTTGCAATGTTCGGCAACCTGATCGCGATTCGCAATCACCGGGCCGGATTGCCGCAGCTGCCCGTGACCGCGTGGGGCATGCTGTACGGCGCCCTCATCTCGTTCGCGACGGCCGTGGTGACCGGCGTGCCGTGGACGTTCGAGCGCACGGCAGGCTATGTGCTCTCGCTCGCGTACCTTGCGCTGTTCGGGAGCGTCTTCGCGTTTGGCGCGTATCTCAAGCTCCTCGCGCGTGTCGGCGCGGGACCGTCGTCGTTCGTCGGCATTGCGACGCCGGTGATCGCGCTCGTGCTGTCGACGCTGTTCGAAGGCTACCGCTGGACGTGGGTCGGCGCGGTCGGCCTCGTGCTCGCGGTGTCGGGGAACTGGCTCGCGCTGCGCGGCAAGCGCTGAGCTCGCTTATTCGAAGCTCAGCTTCGCCTCGACGATCAGCTTCTTCCAGTGGGCGAGGTCGCCCTCGATGATCGCGCCCAGCTGCTCGGGCGTGCCAGGCACGAGCTCCGCGCCCTCACGCTCGAGGCGCTCGCGCACGTCGGGCTGGGCGAGCACCTTCTGCATGTCCGCATTGAGTCGCGCGACGATCGCGCGCGGCGTGCCCGCCGGCGCGACGACGCCCCAGTAGTTGATGACGTTCGCGTGCTCGATGCCTTCCTCCGCCCACGTCGGCACGTCGGGCATTTGCGCGATGCGCCTGGGGCCCGTGACGGCCAGCACCTTGACGCGCTTGTCCGCGGCGAGGGGCAGCGCCGCGGGAATGGAAGCCGTCATCGCCTGGATCGATCCGCCGAGCAGGTCCTTTGTCGCGTCGGCGATGCCGCGGTACGGAACGTGCACGACGACGATGCCCGCACGAGCGTTGAGGAGCTCGAGCGCCAGGTGGTTGACGCTGCCTGCCCCCGCCGAGCCATAGTTGAGCTTGCCCGGCATGTTCCGCGCAAGTGCCACGAACTCGCGCATGGAATTGACGGGCACGTCCTTGCCAACCACGAAGGCCAGCGGACCGACCGCGATGGGCGCGACCGGCACGAAACGCAGCGGATCGTAGCCCGGGTTCTTCGCCGCCGCGGCGACGGTCGTGAACGGCGAGGCAACGAAGAGCAGCGTGTGCCCGTCGGGCGCCGCGGCAGCGGCTTCCGCCGCGCCGATGGCGCCGCCCGCGCCGGTCCGGTTCTCGACGACGACAGTCGCCTTCATCGTCTCGCCGAGCTTCTGCGCGATCACGCGCGCGACCGTGTCGGTGCCGGCTCCCGGCGTGAACGGGACGATCAGCCGGATGGGCTTCGCGGGGTAAGCATCCTGCGCGCAAGCCCAGCCGCCCGTCATCGCGACGGCCATCGTCGACAGCCGCAGCACGCGCAGGACGGCGTTACGCCCAATCATGAGTGGCCGAGGTTGAAGAACTCGCGGCGCGCACGCATGCTGTCCACGCGTCCGAGCAGCATGCGAAGGTGCGCGGGATTGTCCACGAAGTTCAGTCGCTCGCTGTTGATGATGAGCAGGGGCGCCTCGTCGTACTGGTAGAAGTATCGCGCGTATGCGTCCGCGAGGCGCGCCAGGTACTCATCGGGAATGGACTGCTCGAAGCTCACGCCGCGCATGCGCACTCGTGCGAGCAGCGTATCGACCGGAGCCTGCAGATAGATGACAAGGTCGGGCGTCGGCGTCTGCGGCTTCAGGTGACGGTACACCTTGTCGTACAGCGCGTACTCGTCGTCGGAGAGGTTGAGGCGCGCGAACAGCGGGTCCTTGTCGAGCAGGAAATCGGACACCGTGGGCTCGCGGAACATGTCGACCTGCGTGAGGCCGCGCAGCTGGTCGACGCGCTGGAACAGGAACGTGAGCTGGGTCGGCAGCGCGAAGCGCTGCATGTCGTCGTAGAACCGCGGGAGGAACGGGTTGTCCTCCGGCTGCTCGAGCAGCATGTCGGCGGACAGGTGGTCGGCCAGCTGCCGCGCGAGGCTCGTCTTGCCCGCTCCGATCGGACCCTCGACGACGATGTAGCGGCACTGCGCGATGTCCATTCAGCGGTCTTGGTGAGTTCGCGTGCGCGCGATGCGCTGGCCGCGCACGTCCCGCATCCGTTGCCGTGCGAGGCCGCGACCGGGGATCGTGACGGCGGGCGCGACGTCGATGAGCGGGCGCAGGACGAAGGCCCGCTGGTGCATCCGGGGGTGCGGCAGCTCGAGACGCGGAACGCGCATTCGGCGGCGGCCAAATAGTAGCAAATCGAGGTCGAGCGTCCGGGGCGCGTTGCGCGCGCCGCGCTTCCGGCGATGGCGGCGCTCGATGGCGTTCAGCCGCGCAAGCAGCGCGCGCGGCGCGAGCTTCGTGTCGAGGATCGCCACGGCGTTGACGTAGTCGGGTTGCGCGTCGTCGACGTCGACGGGTGCCGTCACGTAATTGGGCGAGGTCGCGACGACGCGCGTGCGCGGGATGCGTCGCATTGCCGCGATCGCGCGCGCGAGCTGGCGGCGCGGATGCGCGAGGTTGCTGCCGAGCCCGACGCAAGCGCGCACCGACGTCTATTCCGTGTCGCTCGCGGGCGGAGATGCAAGCGGCGCATCGTCTTCCTGGCGCTTGCGTCCGCGCCCGCGCGAGCGTCGCGGCTTGCGCGGCGCTTCGTCCGGCCGCAGCATCGCCTCGCGTTCTGCGTGCGGCGCATCCTGGAAGCGCGTCCACCAGTCGACCAGCGCCTTCGGCGCTTCGCCGGACTCCGCGCGCAGCCAGAGGAAGTCGTAGGCCGCGCGGAAGCGCTCGTGCTCGAGCAGGCGATACGGCCGCTGCCCGGCGCGTTGCTCGAAGCGCGGCTGCAGCGACCAGATTTCCTTGATGGTCGCCTCGAACCTGCGCGGGATGGAGATGCGCACGGCCTGTGCCTCCAGCACGCGGTCCATCGCCTCGTACAGCGCCGGAACGGGCCGCTCGCCGCGCGATTTCGACGCGGTCCACTGCGCAAGGACCTCGTGCCACAGGAGCGTTGCGAAGAGGAAGGCCGGCGAAACGGTCTTGCCTTCGCGCACGCGCGCGTCCGTGCTCGCGAGCGCCACCTCGATGAAGCGCGTGCCGAGGGGCTGCTCGAGAATGACGTCGAGGAGCGGCAGCAGGCCGTGCGACAGGCCGTGCGCGCGCAGGCTCGCGAGCGTTTCCGCGGCGTGCCCGGACAGCAGCAGCTTCTGCATCTCGTCGAACAGGCGCGCAGGCGGCACGTTCGAGACGAGCGAAGCGAGCTTCGGTATCGGCGCGGCCGTCTTGGGGTCGATCGCGAGGCCGCCCTTCGCGGCGAGCCGCACCGCGCGCAGCATGCGCACGGGGTCCTCGCGGAATCGCGTCACCGGCGGGCCGATGAGCTTCAACCGGCGCGCGCGGATGTCGATCACGCCGCCTACGTAGTCCCACACTTCCTCGGACGACGGGTCGAAGTAGAGCGCGTTGATGGTGAAGTCGCGCCGCGCCGCGTCCTCCGCCTGCGACCCGTAGACGTTGTCGGACAAGAGGCGGCCGTGCTCGTCGGTCGACTCGCTCGCGTTCTGCGCGGCGCGGAACGTCGAGACTTCGAGGACGTCCGCGCCGACGTGCACGTGCACGAGACGGAAGCGCCGGCCGATGATGTACGCGCGACGGAAGAGCGGCTTCACCTGCTCGGGCGTCGCGTCGGTGGCGATGTCGAAGTCCTTCGGCGTGAGCCCGAGCATGAGGTCGCGCACCGCGCCGCCGACCACGAAGGCCTTGAAGCCGGCCTCGTGCAGCTTCTCGACCACGGTGCGTGCGCTGCGGGAGACCTGCTCGCGTCGAACGGGATGATCGCCGGCCGCGTAAATGCGCGGTTCGCGTGCCGGCCGGCCAGGCATCAGGCGGGCAAGCAGGCGGCGGATCATCTTTTACGTGGGACGCGTGGGAAGGGTGCGAAAAGGCGCGCGATCATAGCACGCGTGCCACGCGCCACCGCCCTGCGTCGAGTCCGTCGAGCGTCCACGCGCCGATCGACCAGCGCACGAGCCGCAGCGTCGGCAGGCCCACCGCCGCCGTCATGCGCCGCACCTGTCGATTGCGCCCCTCCTCGAGAGTGAGCGCGATCCACGCCGTGGGAATCGCCTTGCGCACGCGGATCGGAGGCTCCCGCGGCCACATGCGCGCGGGTTGCGGGATGGCGCGCGCGTCGATCGCGCGGGCAGGCCCGTCTCGCAGCGACACGCCGGCCACGAGCGTCGCGAGCAAGTCGTCCGACGGCGTCCCCTCCACCTGCACCCAATACGTCTTGTGCAGCTTGTATCGCGGCTCCGCGATGCGCGCCTGCAGCCGGCCGTTGCCTGCGAGCACGACGAGGCCCTCGCTGTCCGCATCCAGGCGCCCGGCTGGATAGATGTGGGGAACGTCGACGAAATCGGCGAGCGTCGGCCTGCCGGCATGGTCGGTGAACTGGCACAGCACGCCGTAGGGCTTGTTGAGCAGCACGACGGCGCGGCCCGCGCGGAGGTCGGATTGCGCGTCGTCCGTGGCAGGAGTGGCCAAATTTGCGATAATTTAAGGCTTCGCGAAGGAGCATGTGTAAATGCCGAACTACCAGCACGTCAAGGTCCCCACCTCGGGCTCGAAGATCACCGTCAACGCCGACGGCAGCCTCAACGTTCCCGACCAGCCGATCATCCCCTACATCGAAGGCGATGGCACCGGCCTCGACATCACGCCCGTGATGCTCAAGGTGGTCGACGCCGCGGTGGCGAAGGCCTACGGCGGCAAGCGCAAGATCCACTGGATGGAAATCTACGCCGGCGAGAAGTCCACCAAGCTTTACGGACCGGACGTCTGGCTGCCGGAAGAGACGCTCGCGATCGTCAAGGACTACGTGGTGTCGATCAAGGGGCCGTTGACCACGCCGGTCGGCGGCGGCATCCGGTCGCTGAACGTGGCGCTGCGCCAGGAGCTGGACCTCTACGTGTGCCTGCGGCCCGTCCGCTGGTTCAAGGGCGTGCCGTCGCCGGTCAAGGCGCCGGAGAAGGTGGACATGGTGATCTTCCGCGAGAACTCGGAGGACATCTACGCCGGCATCGAATGGGAAGCGGGCTCGGCCAACGCGAAGAAGATCATCGACTTCCTCGTGCGTGAGATGGGCGTGAAGAAGATCCGCTTTCCCGAGACGTCGTCCATCGGCATCAAGCCCGTGTCGAGCGAAGGCACGGAACGGCTCGTGCGCAAGGCGATCCAGTACGCGATCGACAACGACCGCAAGTCGCTGACGCTCGTGCACAAGGGCAACATCATGAAGTTCACCGAAGGCGGCTTCCGCGACTGGGGCTACGCGCTGGCGCAGCGCGAGTTCGGGGCGCAGTTGCTCGACGGCGGCCCGTGGATGTCCATCAAGAATCCGAAGACCGGCCGCGACATCGTGGTGAAGGACGTGATCGCCGACGCGTTCCTCCAGCAGATCCTGCTGCGGCCGGCCGAGTACGACGTCATCGCGACGCTCAACCTGAACGGCGACTACATCAGCGACGCGCTCGCGGCCGAGGTGGGCGGCATCGGCATCGCGCCGGGCGCCAACCTGTCGGATACGGTCGCGATGTTCGAGGCGACGCACGGCACCGCGCCCAAGTACGCCGGCAAGGACTACGTCAACCCCGGTTCCGAGATCCTCTCCGCCCAGATGATGCTGGTCCACATGGGATGGAAGGAAGCCGCGCAGCGCATCGAGGTCGGCCTCGAGAAGGCGATCGCCGACAAGGTCGTGACGTACGACTTCGCGCGGCTGATGGAAGGTGCTACGCAGGTCTCGTGCTCCGGATTCGGGCAGGCGATGATCGAACGGATGTAACGTCGAGTCGACCGTTCGTCGGCTTGAAGGAAAGACCCGCCGAGCGGCGGGTCTTTCGCTTCTGATTCCTGATTCCCGATCCCTGAAACAAAAAAAGGCCTGCTCGTGGCAGGCCTTTGGAACTCGTCGACGGCCGATGGCCGTCGGCAACCGTGACGTCGTCAGCCAGCACTCTGGATGTTGCTGGCCTGCTTGCCTTTCGGCCCTTGCGTCACGTCGAAGGAGACCTTCTGGCCTTCCTTGAGCGTCTTGAAGCCCTGCATGTTGATCGCCGAGAAATGCGCGAACAGGTCTTCGCCGCCGCCGTCGGGCGTGATGAAACCAAAGCCCTTGGCGTCGTTGAACCACTTGACGGTACCGGTTGCCATACTGCGTATTCCTTTAGGTATTGAACGGGGTGTCTGGCGGGCGCTTTGGCGAGCTGCCGAGGGCCGTCCGGTGGGCAATCGCCCGCGGGAGCGGTACCGGGGAAGGGACCTGAAAGTGCGCCAAACACGGGCTTTCTACGCGCTTTGATCTTTCTGCGTCAAGCGAAGCGGGCGGCCGGGCGCGCCTATGGTAAAAAACTGTTGCAATCTTCAAACATTGACCCCAAATCGATCCGGAGTATCGTATCAAGGACATGCGGAACCAGGAACAGCGCGGGACTGTGCTCGAGGCCGAGAAGGCCAAGGTCAAGCCGCCGCCGCTCTTCAAGGTGATGTTGCTGAACGACGACTACACGCCGATGGACTTCGTCGTCGTCGTACTGCAAACTGTATTTGCAATGAGTCGCGAGAAAGCCACGCAGGTCATGCTGCAGGTGCATCGCGAAGGAATGGGGGTGTGCGGAACCTACACTCGAGAGGTGGCACAGGCGAAGGTGGACCAGGTGATCAGCATCGCCAAGAAGCACCAGCATCCGCTTCAGTGCACGATGGAGGAGACGTAAGCGTTATAGTCGCCATGCAATGCAGATGTCATGAGCGGGTAGAAAGGTGAAGGAAGGTCGATGATTGCGCAGGAACTCGAAGTCTCTCTCCACATGGCCTTTGTAGAGGCGAGGCAGAAGCAGCACGAATTCATCACGGTCGAGCACCTGTTGCTCGCCATGCTCGATAACCCGTCGGCGGCGGAGGTCCTCAAGGCCTGCGGCGTCGACCTCGACGAGCTCCGCGGGGTCCTTTCGGACTTCATCCAGGAGCACACGCCGCGTCTCGCGCCGCACTCGGACGCCGACACGCAGCCCACGCAGGGCTTCCAGCGCGTCATCCAGCGCGCGATCCTGCACGTCCAGTCCTCCGGCAAGAAGGAAGTGACGGGCGCGAACGTGCTCGTCGCCATCTTCGGCGAGAAGGAATCGCACGCCGTCTATTTCCTGAACCAGCGCGGCGTCACCCGTCTCGACGTCGTGAACTACATCGCCCACGGCATCACGAAGACGCCGCAGCAGAAGCAGGACAAGCAGGAAAGCAAGAGCGACGACGAAAGCGGCAACGAGTCGCAGGGCGCGCTCGATGCATACACGCTGAACCTCAACGGGCTGGCCAAGGCCGGCAAGATCGACCCGCTGATCGGCCGCGAGCACGAGCTCGAGCGCGTGATCCAGGTGCTGTGCCGCCGCCGCAAGAACAATCCGCTGCTCGTTGGCGAAGCCGGCGTCGGCAAGACCGCGATCGCGGAAGGGCTTGCGCGCAGGATCAACGAAGGCGACGTGCCGGAGCTCCTGCACGACTACCAGGTGTATTCGCTCGACATGGGCGCGCTGCTTGCCGGCACCAAGTACCGCGGTGATTTCGAGCAGCGCCTGAAGGCGGTGCTGAAGCAGCTCGCCGAGAGCCCGAAGTCGATCCTGTTCATCGACGAGATCCACACGATCATCGGCGCCGGCGCGGCTTCGGGCGGCACGCTCGATGCGTCCAACCTGCTGAAGCCCGCGCTGTCCACCGGTGCGCTGAAGTGCATCGGCGCGACGACGTACACGGAGTTCCGCCAGATCTTCGAGAAGGACCACGCGCTGTCGCGGCGCTTCCAGAAGGTCGACGTGCCCGAGCCTTCGATCGCCGAGACCATCGAGATCCTGAAGGGCCTGAAGACGCGCTTCGAGCAGCATCACGGCGTGAAGTACGCGCCGGCCGCGCTCACGAGCGCCGCCGAGCTTGCCGCGCGCTTCATCAACGATCGCCACTTGCCGGACAAGGCGATCGACGTGATCGACGAGGCGGGTGCCGCGCAGAAGATCCTGCCCAAGTCGCGCCAGAAGAAGGTGATCGGCAAGGGCGAGGTCGAGGAGATCGTCGCGAAGATCGCGCGCATCCCCGCGAAGAACGTCTCGTCCGACGACCGCAATGCCCTCAAGACGCTCGACCGCGACCTGAAGAACGTCGTGTTCGGCCAGAACAAGGCCATCGAGGCGCTCGTGTCGGCGATCCGCATGGCGCGCTCGGGCCTCGGCAATCCGAGGAAGCCGATCGGCAATTTCCTGTTCAGCGGCCCCACCGGCGTGGGCAAGACGGAGGTCGCGCGACAGCTCGCCTACTGCCTCGGCGTCGAGCTGATTCGATTCGACATGTCCGAGTACATGGAGCGGCACGCGGTGTCGCGCCTGATCGGCGCGCCCCCGGGCTACGTCGGCTTCGACCAGGGCGGGCAGCTCACGGAGTCCGTGACCAAGCACCCGTACAGCGTCGTGCTGCTGGACGAGATCGAGAAGGCGCACCCGGACATCTTCAACATCCTGCTGCAGGTGATGGACCACGGCACGCTCACCGACAACAACGGGCGCAAGGCCGACTTCCGCAACGTGATCATCATCATGACCACGAATGCGGGTGCCGCCGAGCTCTCGAAGTCGACCATGGGCTTCACGCACACCAAGGCCCCGGGCGACGAGATGGGCGAGATCAAGCGCATGTTCACGCCCGAGTTCCGCAACCGTCTCGACGCGACGATCTCCTTCGGCTCGCTCGACCACGAGGTCATCCTGCGCGTCGTGGAGAAGTTCCTGCTCGAGCTCGAGTCGCAGTTGCACGAGAAGAAGGTGGAAGCCTCGTTCACCGCCGCGCTCAAGGAGTACCTTGCCAAGAAGGGCTTCGACCCGCAGATGGGCGCGCGCCCGATGGCGCGTCTCATCCAGGACACGATCCGCAAGGCGCTGGCCGAGGAGCTCTTGTTCGGCCACCTCGTCAACGGCGGCAAGGTGACGATCGACATGGACGACGACGAGAAGGTGAAGCTCACCTTCGAGGAAGCGCCGAAGAAGGAAGAGCCCGAGGCGATCGCCTGACCAGGCACGGCTCTCGAAAACGGCGCCCAAGGGCGCCGTTTTCATTAGCGGTTCTACAATGACTCCTCGGTGGTCTCAACAAGAGGAGGTCATATGAAGGGCAACCCGGTCGTCTGGTTCGAGATCTACGTGCAGGACCTGCCGCGCGCGAAGACGTTCTACGAGAAGGTGCTCGGCGTGACGCTTACCAAGCTCGACAGCCCCGACACCAGCATCGAGATGTGGCAGTTCCCCTCGCAGGAGAACGCCTTTGGCGCGAGCGGCGCGCTGTGCAAGATGGCCGACGTGCCTTCAGGCGGCGGCGGCACGATGGTCTATTTCAGCTGCGAGGATTGCGCTACGGAGGCAGGTCGGGTCAAGGGCGCCGGCGGCCAGGTCATGAAGGAGAAGTTCTCGATCGGGCAATACGGCGCGATTGCCATCGCCTTCGATCCCGACGGCAACTGCTTCGGGCTTCACAGCATGAAGTAGTCGCTGGCCCGCCATTCGCAGACGAATCAGCTCAGCATATCCGCCCAGATGTTCCTCGCCCACGCGAAGGCGTACTCGCCTTCGACGGCGCTCGGTGCGGGTGAAAGCCCGCCCGATCCCGGCACGGTCGTGAACGTCTTCTTCTCGCGGTCGTACTGGTGCACGGAATCGACGTGCACGACATCCTTGTCGGTGATGAAGCTGTAGCACGCGTTGCTCATCACCGGCGCGGCATTCGGCGCGCGTCCTGCGAACGCGTTGAGGATCGCGGCTGCGGCCACCTTCGCGTGCTGGTTGGCCATGTGGCCCGACTTCGGCATGAGCGGCGCGATCTGGATGGCATCGCCCAGCACGTGGACCTTCGGCACCTTGATCGACTCGAACGTGAGGAAATCGACCTCGCACCAGCGGTCGTTGGCGGTGATCACGCCGGCCTGCGCCGCGATCGCCCCCGCGCGCTGCGGCGGGATGACGTTGATGACGTCGGCCTTGACGTCGTCCGCTGTCTCGAACCGCAACGTCATCGCGCGCGCATCCACGTCCGTGAGCACGTAGTTAGGCCGGTACTCGACGATGCCCTTGTAGTCCTCGCTCCAGGCCTTCATGAAGAGGGCCTTCTTCGAGATGACGTCCTCGTTGCCGTCGAGCACCAGCACCTTGCTGCGCGGTTTCGCGCGCTTGAAGTACCACGCGGCCTGGCATGCGCGCTCGTACGGGCCCGGCGGACAGCGGTACGGCGCGCGCGGGATCGAGATCGCGAACACGCCGCCGTCGGGCATCGCCTCGAGCTGCCTGCGCAATGCCACGGTCTGCGGTCCGGCCTTCCATGCGTGCAGGATCTTCGCTTGCGCATCCGCCGTCAGGCCCTGCACCTGGTCGAACAGGAGGTCGACGCCGGGCGACAGCACGAGGCGGTCGTACGGCAGGTCGACCTGGTTGCCGACGCGCACCGTCTGGCGCGACGGATCGACGGCCAGGGCGGTCTCGTTGCGCACACGGATGCCGCGGCGCGCAAGCGCATCGTAGGAGACGGTGAGATCGGCGATCTGCTTGCTGCCGCCCACGACGAGATTCGACATCGGGCATGAGACGAACGCGGAATCGGATTCGACGAGCGTGATGTCGACCGTCCCGTTGCTCCACAGATCGAGGTACCTAGCGACGGTCGCGCCGCCGTAGCCTCCGCCCACCACTACGACTCTGGGCCCTGCGCGTGAGGCCGACGTCGCGCATCCCGCGAGCGGACCCGCCGCGAGGCCCGCGGCGCCCAACGTCTTGAGGAATTCGCGTCGTTGCATCGTCATCGCGAGCTCCTCACCGTCGTTGTGCGGCGAAGTACGACGCGGCGAGGTCGATCTGCTCGTCCGTGTAGCCCTTCGCGAGTTGCGTCATGATCGTCGACGGCGCGCGTCCTGCCTTGAAGTCCTGCATCTTGCGCACGAGGTCCGACTTCGGTTGTCCTGCGAGCGACGGCACGCCGCCCTTGCTCACGCCGTTGGTGCCATGGCAGCTGCCGCAGCTGGCCGCGATGTCGCGCGCGAGGTTGGGGTCTGCCTGTTGCGCGTGCGCCATGGACGCGACGCAGGCGAACGCGAATGACGCGAGCGATCGAAGGTGCACGGCAAGGCCTTTGGTGGGTCGACGCGCCAATTATCGGTCGTGCGCGACAACGCCGACAGCTCTTGAAAGCCATTTTCATGATGCGGAATCGATCGCAATGCGGCCGCGGATCCGTCCCGCCGGCCGCGCCCCCTGCAACATCAGGGTGTTGGCAGGACTAGAGGTAGCCATCTCTCTGTTATCTTATATAAGACATGGATGCTGCGCAGCGCCACATCGGTGCAAATTGCCGATATTGTTTCCATCATGTGGAACCTGTTTCTAATAACATGATTAATATAAGAAAAATGATAGTTGCATTGCGGAAAAATGCTTGCGCGAAGGCCGGATCCCTTGCTATGGTCGATGCGTGACGAAGCGCGCGTTGTAACGATCCGAACGTCGTGGCGCGCATGCAAACGAGATGCCGGCATGTCGCGTGCCGGCGCCACCACCAACCAGCACGGAGCACGGCCATGAACTACGACCTCGAAGCAGCCCGACTCAAGAAGGATTGGGCGGAGAACCCTCGCTGGAAAGGCATCAAGCGCGGCTACACGGCGGAAGAGGTCGTGCGGTTGCGCGGCTCGGTTCACATCGAGCACACGCTCGCACGTCGCGGCGCGGAGAAGCTGTGGAAGCTCGTGAACGAAGAGCCGTTCGTCAACACGCTCGGCGCGATGAGCGGCAACCAGGCGATGCAGCAGGTCAAGGCGGGATTGAAGGCGATCTATCTGTCGGGCTGGCAGGTCGCCGCCGACGCCAACATCGCGGGCGAGATGTATCCCGACCAGTCGCTGTATCCGGTCAACTCCGTTCCGAACGTCGTGCGTCGCATCAACAACGCATTCATGCGCGCCGACCAGATCCAGCACATGGAAGGCGCCGGCGACGTCGATTTCTTCGCGCCCATCGTGGCTGATGCGGAAGCCGGTTTCGGCGGGGTGCTGAACGCATTCGAGCTCATGAAGGCGATGATCGACGCCGGCGCGGCAGGCGTTCACTTCGAGGATCAGCTGGCGTCGGTGAAGAAGTGCGGCCACATGGGCGGCAAGGTCCTCGTGCCGACGCGCGAAGCCGTCGACAAGCTGATCGCGGCGCGGCTCGCCGCGGACTGCATGGGTGTGCCCACGATCATCCTCGCGCGCACGGATGCCGAGGCGGCGGATCTCGTGACCTCCGACATCGACGACAACGACAAGCCCTTCCTCACGGGCGAGCGCACGATCGAAGGGTTCTACAAGACGCGCAGCGGCCTCGACCAGGCCGTGTCGCGAGGCCTCGCCTATGCGGCGTACGCGGACATGGTGTGGTGCGAGACCGGCAAGCCCGACCTCGCGTTCGCGCGCCAGTTCGCCGAGGCGATCCAGGCGCGATACCCCGGCAAGATGCTCGCGTACAACTGCTCGCCGTCGTTCAACTGGAAGAAGAACCTCGACGACGCGACCGTCGCGAAATTCCAGCGCGAGCTCGGCGCGATGGGCTACAAATTCCAGTTCATCACGCTCGCCGGTTTCCACAGCCTCAACTACTCCATGTTCAACCTCGCGCACGGCTACGCGCAGAACAACATGACGGCATTCGTGGAGTTGCAGGAGGCCGAGTTCGCCGCGATGTCGAAGGGCTTCACGGCGGTGAAGCACCAGCGTGAAGTCGGCACGGGCTACTTCGATGCGGTGACCACGACGATCCAGGGCAGCCAGGCGTCGACGACAGCGCTCAAGAACTCGACCGAAGACGAGCAGTTTCTGGATGCTGTGGCTAACGGTTAGCGGCGGTGTTGGGGTGGAACGGGGCGACGCGGTCGCCCCGTTTTTGCTTCATGCATTAGACGAACGTGCAAACTTGTTGATGTATTTTGTGCGAACCGTCGCGTTCGCACGCGGTCGGATGACAGATGACCGAACCGACCGAATACCAGACTTCCCCCGACGCATCCCCAACCCCCGACCGCATCCGCGCGTTCTTCGCCCTCGTACCCGAGGACTCCGTGCGGCTCCAGTTCCTGGCACTCGCGCGCGATGTGGCGCGCCGCTCGCGCGGTCGCGCGATCTCCGGTGAGCACGTCCACCTCACGCTTGCGTTCCTGGGCGACGTTCCGATCGAGAGCGTCGGCCGCTTGCGCGCCATCGGCGATGCGATGCCGCAGGTGGGCGCGCCGCTCGCGTTCGATACGCTCGGTGCGTGGCGCGCTTCGGGTGTCGCGTGGGTGGCGCCGTCGGTATTGCCTGCCGCGCTCGCGACGCTGCACGGACAGTTGCATGGCGCCCTGACCGAGGCTGCGTTTCCGCTCGAAAGCCGGCCGTTTCGTCCGCACGTGACGCTCGCGCGCCGCTGCGTGCAGCCGCATCCGCGGCAGCAGAGCACGCCGATTCACTGGTCGGTGCGGAAGATGTGCCTGATCGGCTCCGAGCTGCGTGCCGAAGGCCCCGTTCACACCACGCTTGCGGAGTGGACGCTGCGCGTGCCGGCGTAACGCAACGTCGAGACTAGGGCCCCACTTCCACGGGCCTTGCCGGATCGGCGCACCACTCGCTCCACGACCCGGGATACAGCCGCGTGCCGGCCATGCCCGCCAATTCCATCGCGAGGATGTTGTGGCATGCGGTGACGCCCGAGCCGCACTGGTGCACGACCTGCTCGTGCGACGCGCCGTCGAGCAACGCGCCGAATTCCGCGCGCAGGAAAGAGGGATGCTTGAACGTGCCGTCGGCGTTGAGATTGTCGGTGTGCGGGCGATTGCGTGCCCCGGGGATGTGGCCGGCCACGGGATCGAACGGCTCCTTCTCGCCGCGAAAGCGCTCGGGTGCGCGCGCATCGACGATCACCAAGCCCTGCCGCGGGATGCTTGCCATGACGCCGGTCGCGTTGACCGTCGGCGTGACGCGCGCGATGTCGAAGTGCGCGGGCGTCGGCTCCGTTACGTCCGTGCTGACCACGCGGCCTTCGGCCGACCACTTGGCAAAGCCGCCGTCGAGGACGGCGACCGACTGGAAGCCGAGCCAGCGCAGCATCCACCATAGCCGTGCCGCGTATGCGCCGCCGCCCTGGTCGTACGCGACGACCTGCTGGCCGCGCGCAATGCCGAGGCGGCCGAACGTCGCGGCGGCCCGCTCCGGCGTGGGCAGCGGATGGCGGCCGTTGGCGCCGGTCTTCGGCGCCGACAGGTCGGTGTCCAGGTGGACGAAGATGGCCCCTGGAATGTGCCCGGCCGCATATTGCTCGCGGCCCCAGCTGTCCGGCTTGGTCAGGTCGTGCCGGACATCGCAGATCACGAGGTCCGGGTCGGCGAGGTGCGTCTCGAGTTCTTCCGTGCTGATGATCGTCGTGAACATCGCCGCACTATAGATCAGCGATGTGCGCGGCCATCCGTGACCGATAGAACTCGTGGAAGTGCTGCATCCCGTCTTCCATCGGCGATTGGTAAGGACCCACTTCGCTGCGGCGCTGCGCGTACAGCGCCCGGCGGCCCGCATCCATGCGCTCGGCGATCTCGTCGTCCTCGGCGGCCGTCTCCATGTACGCGGCCTGCTCCGCCTCGACGAACTCGCGCTCGAACAGCGCGATCTCCTCGGGGTAGTAGAACTCGACCACGTTGAGCGTCTTGTCCACCGCCTCGGGGATCAGGGTGCTGATGACGAGCACGTGCGGATACCACTCGAGCATCACGTTCGGATAGTAGGTGAGCCAGATCGCGCCGTGCTTCGGGATTTCGCCGCGATAGAAGTCGAGCACGGCCTTGTGCCAGCGCTCGTACGTGCGCGTGCCCGGCTTGGCGAGCTTGTTGTTGAGACCGACCGTCTGCACCGAGTACCAGTCGCCGAACTCCCAGCGGAGATCCTCGCACGTGACGAACTGGCCAAGTCCCGGGTGGAACGGACCGACGTGGTAGTCCTCGAGATAGACCTCGATGAACGACTTCCAGTTGTAGTTGACCCGGTGCGTGTGGACGCGGTCGAACACGTAGCCCGAGAAGTCGAAATTCTTGACGCCGAGCTTCGCGAGGTCGCGCCGCACGTCGCGCGGACCGTCGAACAGCAGGCCGTTCCAGTTCTGCAGCGGCGTCCGGCCGAGGTTGAGGCACGGCTTCTCGGCGAAATGCGGCGCGCCCAGGAGCTCGCCCTTGAGGTCGTAGGTCCAGCGATGGATGGGGCAGACGATGCTCGGCGCGGTCCCGCGACCGTCGAGCATGCGCGCCTGGCGATGACGGCAGATGTTGGACAGGAGCTCCACGCCGCCCGGATTTCGCACGAGCATCTGCGCATCGTTGCGCAGCGTGAGCACCTGGTAGTCGCCGTCGTTCGGCACCATGAGCTCGTGGCCCACGTAGCCGGGGGCGCGCGCGAGGAGGTGGCGCTGCTCGAGCTCGAGCACGCGCGGATCGCAGTACCAGGATGGAGGAAACTGCGTCGTGGATTGACGCAGATGACCCGCCGTGGCGAGGTCGGACATCGGCCTACCCTTTCGTAGCTATCGGTTGCTAGCAACCAACCCAACCAACAACCCGGGACGCTTACGGCGTCGCTATCGAAAGCTACTGCCGCCCCGGACCGCTAATGTAAGTCGGCCGCGCGAAAGGTACGTCGCGTAAGGCCGCGTCAAAAGCTGATATCATATGGTGCTTTCCGCCATCAAGTCAAGACCTTAGCCCAAGCTTCGGTCCCCTCCCAGTGAGCGACCCCGCAACTCCCAAGGACTTCGAGACCGCCCTCGCCGAGCTCGAGCGGATCGTCACGTCGATGGAAGGCCAGCAGCTGCCGCTCGCCGACTCGCTGGCCGCCTACAAGCGCGGCGCGGCGCTCGTCGCCTTCTGCCAGTCGGCGCTTGCGGACGTGCAGCAGCAGATCGACATACTCGAACGCGGCGTGCGCAAGACGTTCTCGCCGGGCGGCGCCGACGATGCACCCTGATCTTGCGTTCGCGGTGTGGGCGCAGGAGCGCCAGCGCCGGGTGGAGGAAGTGCTCGATCGCTCGCTCGGCGGGCACGACGGCGCGCCCGGGAAACTGGTCGAGGCGATGCGTTATGCGGTGCTGGGCGGCGGCAAGCGCATGCGGCCGCTCCTTGCCTACGCGGCGGGCGAGCTCGTCGACGCGAGCCCCGACGTCGTGGATGGCCCCGCAGCGGCGGTCGAGATGGTGCACGCGTACTCGCTTGCGCACGACGACCTGCCTTGCATGGACGACGACGTGCTTCGCCGGGGCAAGCCGACCTGCCACGTCGCATTCGGCGAGGCGATGGCCCTGCTCGCGGGCGACGCCCTGCAGGCGCATGCCTTCGCGGCGCTCGTGTCGTCGCGGGTGCCGCTGCCGGCGCGCGCGTGCGCAATGCTTGCCGACGCCGCCGGCGCCGCCGGCATGGCGGGCGGGCAAGCCATCGACCTCCTGCACGTGGGCAAGCCGATGACGCTGCCCGACCTCACGTCCATGCATCGCATGAAGACGGGCGCGCTCATTCGCGCGTCGATTCTCCTGGGCGGAATGTGCGGGCGCAGCTTCCGCGCCGGCGAGGAAGCTTCGCTCGACGCCTTCGCGCGCGCGGCGGGCCTCGCATTCCAGGTCGTCGACGACGTGCTCGACGTCGAGGGCTCCGACGATTCGCTGGGCAAGACGGCCGGCAAGGATGCCGCGCAGAACAAGCCGACGTACGTGACGGTGCTCGGCCTGCCCGAGGCGAAGCGGCACGCGCAGGCGTTGCGCGACGAGGCGCTCGCGGCACTCGTTCCCTTCGGCGCGCGGGCGCGCAGGCTGGTCGAGCTCGCCGACTGGATCACGCAGCGGACAAGCTAATGTACCCATTGCTCGAAAAAATCGACAGTCCTTCGGACCTTCGCAAGCTCGACCGGACACAGCTGCGCGATCTCGCGCGCGAGCTTCGCGCGTTCCTGCTCTATTCGGTCGCAAAGACGGGCGGTCACCTGTCGTCCAACCTCGGCACGGTCGAGCTCACGGTAGCGCTGCACTACGTGTTCGACACGCCTAAGGATCGCATCGTCTGGGACGTCGGCCACCAGACGTACGCGCACAAGGTCCTCACGGGCCGGCGCGAAGCGATGTCGCGCCTGCGCCAGTGGGAAGGTCCGTCCGGCTTTCCCCGCCGCAGCGAATCGGAATACGACACGTTCGGCACGGCGCACTCGTCGACGTCGATCTCCGCCGCGCTCGGCATGGCCGTCGCCGCGAAGCTCACGCACGAGGAGCGCCACGTCGTCGCCGTGATCGGCGACGGCGCGATGAGCGCCGGCATGGCATTCGAGGCGCTCAACAACGCGCAGGGCGCGAACCTGCTCGTGATCCTGAACGACAACGAGATGTCGATCAGCGAGCCGGTCGGCGCGTTCAACAACTACCTGGCCAAGATCCTGTCCGGCCGTCTGTACAACACGGTGCGCAGGGGCGGCAAGGAAGTGCTGGCGAAAGTGCGTCCGATGCACGATCTCGCCAAGGCGCTCGAGGAGCACATGAAGGGCATGGTGCTCCCCGGCACGCTGTTCGAGGAGTTCGGCTTCAACTACATCGGACCGATCGACGGGCACGACCTCGACACGCTGGTGCATACGCTCGCCAACGTGCGCGGCCTCAAGGGCCCCCAGTTCCTTCACGTCATCACGAAGAAGGGCTACGGGTATCCGAAGGCCGAGGAAGACCCGATCCTGTACCACGGGGTGAGCAAGTTCGACCCTGCGGTGGGCCTCACCGTCAAGCCGGCGCCGAAGCCCACGTACACGCAAGTCTTCGGCGACTGGCTCTGCGACATGGCGGCGATGGATGCGCGTGTGGTCGGCATCACCCCCGCGATGCGCGAGGGCTCGGGCCTCGTGCGCTTCTCGCAGGAGTTCCCCGATCGCTACTTCGACGTGGGCATCGCCGAGCAGCACGCCGTGACGTTCGCGGCGGGGCTTGCCTGCGAAGGCATGAAGCCGGTCGTCGCCATCTATTCGACGTTCCTGCAGCGGGCGTACGACCAGCTGATCCACGACGTCGTGCTGCAGAACCTGCCGGTCACGTTCGCGATCGACCGCGCCGGGGTCGTGGGCGCGGACGGCGCAACGCACATCGGCGCGTTCGACCTCGCCTATCTTCGCTGCCTGCCGAACACGACGGTGATGGCGCCGTCCGACGAGAACGAGTGCCGGCAGATGCTGTTCACGGCCACGACGCTCGGCACGCCGGCGGCCGTGCGCTATCCGCGCGGATCCGGTCCGGGCGCGGCCATCGACCCCGTGATGCGCGCGTTGCCCATCGGCAAGGCGCAGGTGCGGCGAACGACGTCGCGGCGCACGCAGCGCATCGCGATCCTCGCGTTCGGCTCGATGGTGCACCCGGCACTCGCGGCCGCGGAGGAGCTCGACGCCACCGTCGTGGACATGCGCTTCGTCAAGCCTCTCGACGTCGACCTCGTGATGGACGTGGCGCGCGGCCACGACGGCATCGTCACGGTCGAGGAGGGCGTGGTCGCGGGTGGCGCGGGAAGTGCCGTTGCGGAGGCGCTCGCTGCGCAGGACGTGACCATCCCGCTGCTTCATCTGGGACTTCCCGACGTGTTCATCGACCACGGCGACCCGGCGTTCCTGCTCGCGCAGGTCGGCCTCGACGCCAAGGGCATCGCGGCGAGCGTCCGCGCGCGCTTCGACGCGCGCGGCAAGGAAGCATGGGCGAAGCCCGCGGCTTGAATCGCCGGGCATCCGCTACAATCCTCCGGCAATGAACGCTCCCGAGCAGCCTGCCCGCCTCATCCCGATCCCCGACACGCAGTCGCGGACGGACGAGCGCCATCTCGCCATCGACCAGGTCGGCATCCGCGGCCTGCGGTATCCGATCGCGTTCGCGGACGGCGGCAACGCGCCGCAGCCGACGATTGCGACGGCCAACGTGTACGTGGCGCTATCCGAGGACCGCAAGGGCACGCACATGTCGCGGCTCGTGATGCTGCTCGAAGAGCGCGCGGCACCCGGCGCCGCGCCGCTGTCGGTGGCAGCGCTCGACGCGCTGCTGATCGACCTCGTTGCGCGCCTCGACGCCCCGGCCGGCCGCATCGAGCTTGCGTTCCCGTTCTTCGTGCGCAAGACCGCGCCCGTCTCCGGCGTGGCGAGCCTGCTCGATTACGAAGTGAAGCTGACCGGCGAGCTCGACGATGGCCGCATCACCAAGACGATCACGGTCGCCGTTCCCGTCACCTCGCTGTGTCCATGCTCGAAGGAGATTGCCGATTACGGCGCGCACAACCAGCGGTCGACGGTGACCATTGCGGTGCGCACGCATGCGGACGTCGAGCTCGGCGAACTGCTTCGCGTCGCAGAGGAAGAAGCATCGAGCGAGCTGTACGGGATACTGAAGCGCGCGGACGAGAAGTACGTAACGGAGCGCGCGTACGACAATCCGCGCTTCGTCGAAGATCTCGTGCGCGGGGTCGCGGGCCGGCTCGCGGCCGACGACCGCTTCGCGGCGTGGAGCGTGGAAGCGGAGAACTTCGAATCGATCCACAACCACTCCGCCTACGCCCGCATCGCGCGCGGGATGTAGCGCAGTCCGTCGCCGCCCGGCGCGATTCGCGGGTCCCTCGTCGCCGTTCATCGCGGGCAACGCACCGATGCCGCGCTGCGCCTAGAATTTCCTGCGATGCTTAAGTTCCTCAAGAGCCGATACGACGCGTTCTCGCAGCGCGTCCTGTCCTCGCTGTCGGAGATCGAGCGCCGCGACGTGCGCGCGTTCGACACGTGGTTCTACCGCAGCGGCGGATGGCGATGGCTGATCGGCGTCGTGCTGCTCACCACACTCGTCGCCTGGATCGCATCCAATTTTCCGTGGCACATGTCGTTCGCCGAAGCCGCGATCCTGTTCAACGTCGTCGTGCTGACGCTGCTTTGGTCGGGGTTGTCCGCGTGGTTCGGCTATCGCCGGTTCCAGGGACGCATCTTCCGCTACATCGTCGCGGCGCCGATCCTCGCGCTCCTCGGCGGACTCGTCGGCGCGAGCATTGCCGGCCTCGTGAAGGGCGTCGATCCCTTCGTCCTGTTCCAGGACAGCGCGACGCTGCGCCACGTGGTCACCGCCGCGCTGGTGTTCGGCGTGATGTTCACGCTGGTGACGGCGCTCATCGCGCACCTTCGCAACCGCGAGTACCGCGCCATGACCGCGCATCTCGAAGCCGAGGCGCGGCAGAGCGAGACGCAGCGCCAGCTGGCCGAGTCGAAGCTCAAGCTCCTGCAGCTGCAGATCGAGCCGCACTTCCTGTTCAACACGCTCGGCAGCGCGCAGCAGCTCGCGGAGAAGGGCGCTCCGGAGGCCGCGCGGCTGATCGGCGAGCTCATTCGCTTCCTGCGCGCCGCCGCCCCCGCGTTGCGCGACGAGATGACGACCATCCGCCAGGAAGCCTCGATGATCCGCGCCTACCTCGGCATCATGCAGACGCGCCTCGGCAAGCGGCTCGCGTGGTCGGTGGACGTCGCCGACGACGTCGCCGATTGCCCGATCCCGCCGGGCATGGTCATCACGCTCACCGAGAACGCGATCAAGCACGGCATCGAGCCCAGCCCACGCGGCGGGCGCATCGACGTCGTGTTCACCTGCGACGGCGCGAATGCGTCGATCGTCGTGACCGACACCGGCGCCGGTCTCGCCTCCGGATTGTCCGAGGGCGGCATCGGGCTCGCCAACATCCGCGAGCGCATCGCGCTCATCTATGGCGACCGCGCGTCGCTGTCGCTCGAGGAGAACGCGCCGCGCGGCTTTCGTGCACGCATCGTGCTGCCGGATGCGCGGGCGCAGCAGGCAATACCCCCGATCCCGTTGCCAAGCGAGGTGCATTGATGGCGAGCCGCGTCACCGCGCTCATTGCCGAGGACGAGCCGCTCATGCGCGAGCGGTTGAAGGACAAGCTCGAGGAAGTGTGGCCGGAGCTCGACGTCGTCGCCGAAGCCGAGGACGGCGACCAGGCCGTTGCGATGTTCGACGAGCACCAGCCGCAGATCGCGTTCCTCGACATCCGCATGCCGGGTCGATCGGGCCTCGACGTCGCGGCCGCGATCGGCGCGCGCTGCCACGTCGTGTTCATCACGGCGTATGACCAGTACGCGGTGAAGGCGTTCGAGGCGGGCGCTGCCGACTATCTCCTGAAGCCGGTGGAGACCGATCGCCTGCTCGCGATGAAGGAGCGCATGGAGCGCAAGATCGCGACGCCTCCGATCGACCTGTCCGCGCTCGTCGCGCAATTGCGCGTCAGCGTCAAGGGCGACGCGGGCCGCATGAAGTGGGTCAAGGCCGCGGTGGGCAAGCAGGTCAAGCTCATTCCGGTCGACGAGGTCCTCTATTTCCAGTCGGACACCAAGTACACGCGCGTGGTCCTCGCGAGCGGCGAGGCGCTGATCCGCACGCCGCTCAAGGATCTTCTGGGTGAGCTCGACCCCGACAAGTTCTGGCAAGTGCACCGCGGCACCATCGTCAATCTGGATGCGGTGTCGGGCGTGCTGCGCGAAGACGCCGAGCGCCAGTTCATCATGCTGAAGAACCGGCAGGAGAAGCTGCCCATTTCCCGCCAGTTCACGCACTTGTTCAAGCAAATGTAGCGGCGCGAGCGGCGAGGCCCGAAGGGCGGCGAGCAAACGCGAGTCGGTGCCCTCGGCCGACGCGAAGGAGTTTGCACAGCGTTTGGTCCAAGGAGGCCGCGAAGCGATAAAATCGACGGCGTCATGCAGCCCGTCGCCGTCTTTCGCTTCTCGCCTACCGAGGATCCCGGGCGCTTCGGCGCATGGCTCACGCGGCAGGAGATCCCGTGGCAGCTCATCGCCATCGACGAGGGGATGCCCGTGCCGTCGAGTCCTTCCGGCTATTCGGGCATCGGCATGATGGGCGGGCCGATGAGCGTCAACGACAAGCTGCCGTGGATCGATCCGCTGTGCGCGCTCGTGCGCGACGCGATCTCCGACGGCACGCCGGTCATCGGGCATTGCCTCGGCGGGCAGCTCATGTCGAAGGCGCTCGGCGCGCGCGTCAAGCGCATGACGGAGCCGGAGATCGGCTGGCTGCACGTCGACGTGTGCGATCGCGGCGCCCGGCGCGAGTGGTTCGGCGGCCTGCCGCGATTTCCCGCTTTCGAGTGGCATTACGACGCTTTCGACCTTCCGCCGATGGCGACGCGCATCCTCACCAACGACGTCGCGGTGAACCAGGGCTTCGTCATCGACGACCGCCACGTCGGGTTCCAGTGCCACATCGAGATGACGCGCGAGCTGGTGGAGACGTGGTGCCGCGCAGCGGCCGACGAGCTGCCCGCACGGTCCAGCGCGCACAGGCAAAGCGCCGCCGACATCCAGAGCGATCTCGACGGACGTCTTGCAGCGCTTGGTGAAGTCGCCGACGGCGTGTACGCCCGCTGGGCCGAGAAGCTGCCCCGTTGAGAACCCGCACGTTGTCGGCAGCTTGATCCGTACCCTTCCCGATCTGCTGATCAGCCAGATCGCCGCGGGCGAGGTCGTCGAGCGTCCGGCGGCCGCGCTGAAGGAGCTGCTCGAGAACGCGGTCGACGCAGGCTCGACGCAAGTGGACGTCGACCTTGCCGCCGGCGGCACCAAGCGCATCCGCGTGGTGGACGACGGCGCGGGCATCCCACGCGAAGAGCTGCCGTTGGCGGTCGCGCGACACGCGACGTCGAAGATCAGCCTGCCGACGGATCTCGAAGCCATCGCGTCGTTTGGCTTCCGCGGCGAGGCGCTCGCATCGATCGCCTCGGTGTCGCGGCTGGCGCTTGCGTCGCGCGCAAGCGGCAAGCCGCATGCGTGGCGCATCGAGGTCGAAGGCGGCACCGTCTCGCCGATCGCGCCGGCAGCGCTTGCGGCGGGCACCAGCGTCACGGTGGAGGAGCTCTTCTTCAACACGCCCGCGCGCCGCAAGTTCCTGCGCGCCGACGCGACCGAGTGGGGCCATTGCGAAGAGGCGTTTCGCCGCATCTCGCTTGCCCATCCCGCCACCGCATTCACGTTGCAGCACAACGGGCGGGTCGTGCATCGCCTGCCTGCCGCAGGCCGGCAGGCCCGCGTCGAGCAACTGCTCGGCGACGACTTCGTGGCCCACGCAGCCCGCGTGGAGGTCAATGCGGGGGACGTCGCGCTTGCGGGCTTCGCCGTGCGGCCCGCGTACGCCGCGCAAGGCGGCGGCCAGTACGTGTTCGTCAACGGCCGGTACGTGCGCGACCGCGTGCTGTCGCATGCATTGCGCGAGGCGTATCGCGACGTGCTGCACCATGACCGCCAGCCGGCGTTCGCGCTGTGGCTTTCGATCGACCCGCGCCGCGTCGACGTGAACGTGCATCCGCAAAAGATCGAGGTGCGCTTCCGCGACTCCGGCGCCGTCCACGAGTTCGTGCGCCGCGCCGTCGAGCGTGCACTTGCGGCAACCGCCGCAGAACAGCCGGCCGTGTCGGCGGCGGAGAAGCTGGGCGTGGCGGCCGCGCACATGCCGCCTGTCGGTTCGTTCGAGCGCACCCAGGCGCCGCTGTCGTTCGCCGCTTCCGAACCGTCCGCGTTCTACGCGAAGCTCTTCGGCGCGCGGCCAACGCAGGCTGCGCAACCCGCGTGGGCGGACGACGATCCGCATCCGCTGGGCTTCGCGCTTGCGCAGTTGCACGGCATCTACATCCTCGCGCAGAACCGCGACGGCCTCGTGCTCGTCGACATGCACGCGGCGCACGAGCGCATCACGTACGAGCGGCTGAAGACGGCGCACGATGCGCGCATGCCGGTGCAGCCTCTGCTCGTGCCGGCGACGTTCGCGGCCGAGCCGCTGGAGGTCGCGACGGTCGAGGAGAACGGCGAGACGCTCGCCACGCTGGGCTTCGCGATGTCGGCACTCGGTCCCGGTACGCTCGCCGTGCGCGGCGTGCCTGCACCGCTCACCGACGCCGATCCTGCCGCGCTCGCCCGCGCGGTGCTGCACGACATCCGCGAGTTCGGCGGCACGCAGGCGCTCGCGTCGCGGCGCGATGAGTTGCTGTCGACGATGGCCTGCCACGGCTCCGTGCGCGCGAACCGCGCGCTCGCGATTCCCGAGATGAACGCGCTGCTGCGCCAGATGGAAGCGACCGAGCGCGGCGGCCAGTGCAATCACGGGCGGCCGACGTGGTACCAGCTGACGCTCACCGACCTCGATCGCCTGTTCATGCGTGGACGCTAGTCCTGCGGTCCTGCTGATGGGCCCGACCGCGTCGGGCAAGAGCGCGCTTGCGATGACGCTGGCCAAGGAATTCGACGGCGAGATCGTCAGCGTCGATTCCGCGCAGGTCTACCGCGGCATGGACGTGGGCACGGCAAAGCCGACGGCGGACGAGCGTGCGCGGGTGCCCCATCACCTGCGTCGACATCGTCGATCCGACCGAATCGTATTCGGCCGCGCGGTTCGTCGCGGATGCGCAGCGCGCGATCGCGGACGTACGCGCGCGCGGCCGCACGCCGATCGTCGCCGGCGGCACGATGCTGTACTTCAAGGCGCTCACCGAGGGACTCTCCTCGCTTCCGCGCGCGGACCCGGGCGTGCGCGCCCGGCTCGATGCTCGCGCCGCGGCGGAAGGATGGCCTGCGCTGCACGAGGAGCTCGCGCGCGTGGACCCCGCGACCGCCGCAACGCCTGCCGCCCACCGATGCGCAGCGCATCCAGCGCGCGCTCGAGGTGTACTACGTCACCGGATCGCCGATCTCCGCCTTGCAGGGGCGGCGCGACGCCGCGTCGCTCGGCCCGTCGATCGCAATCGCGCTCGTGCCGCCGGAACGCGCCGCGCTGCACGCGGCGATCGCAGCGCGATTCGATGCGATGCTCGCCGCGGGACTCGTCGACGAGGTCCGCGCATTGCGCGCAAGGCACGCGCTCGACGCCGGCGATGCCGTCGATGCGATGCGTCGGCTATCGGCAGGCATGGCAATACCTGGACGGCCACATCGATGCCGAAGGCCTGCGCGCTTCCGGCATCGCGGCCACGCGCCAGCTTGCGAAGCGGCAGCTCACGTGGCTGCGCAGCACGGCGGCGACCACGTTCGTGCCCGGCGACCCGCGCGTCGTCGACTTCGTCGCCCGCAGCCTGACCCTCGGCGAGCGGCAAGGCACTATGCAATAATAGGAGTCCTCGTCCGCCATCTTCCTCGCGAACGGGGACATCCGATGGCGCGCACGCTCTACGACAAGTTGTGGGACAGCCACGTGGTCCGCGAAGACGCGGACGGCACGGCGCTGATTTACGTCGACCGCCACCTCGTGCACGAGGTGACGAGCCCGCAGGCATACGAAGGCCTGAAGCTCGCGGGCCGCAAGACGTGGCGCGTGGACTCGGTCGTCGCGACCGCCGACCACAACACGCCGACCAAGGACTGGAACAAGGGCATCGCCGACCCGATCTCGCGCATGCAGGTCGAGACGCTCGACGCCAACATCCGCGAGCACGGCGCCAAGGCGTATTTCCCGTTCCTCGACCGCCGCCAGGGCATCGTGCACGTCATCGGGCCCGAGCAGGGCGCAACGCTTCCGGGCATGACGGTCGTCTGCGGCGATTCGCACACGAGCACGCACGGCGCGTTCGCCGCGCTTGCGTTCGGCATCGGCACGTCGGAGGTCGAGCACGTGCTCGCGACGCAGTGCCTCGTGATGAAGAAGGCGAAGTCGATGCAGATCCGCGTCGATGGGCGCCTCGCGCCGGGCGTGACCGCGAAGGACCTCGTGCTCGCGATCATCGGGCGCATCGGCACGGCGGGCGGCACGGGCTACGCGATCGAGTTCGCCGGCGACGTCGTGCGTTCGCTCTCCATGGAATCGAGGATGACCATGTGCAACATGGCCATCGAGGCCGGCGCGCGCGCGGGCATGGTGGCGGTGGACCAGAAGACCATCGATTACATCAAGGGCCGCCCGCTCGCGCCGACGGGCGCGTTGTGGGACCGCGCCGTCGCGTACTGGCGCACGCTGGTGAGCGACGACGATGCGAAGTTCGACACGACGGTCGTCATCGACGCGTCGCAGGTGCGTCCGCAGGTCACGTGGGGGACGTCGCCCGAGATGGTGCTCTCGATCGACGACCGCGTGCCCGATCCCGACAAGGAGCGCGACCCGACGAGGCGCGAAGGCATCGAGCGCGCGCTGACCTACATGGGCCTCGCGCCCAACACGCCGATGTCGGAGATCAGGATCGACAAGGTGTTCATCGGCTCGTGCACCAACTCGCGCATCGAGGACCTGCGCCAGGCCGCCGCGATCGCGCGTGGCCGGCGCGTCGCCAGCAACGTGAAGCTCGCGATGGTGGTGCCGGGCTCCGGCCTCGTGAAGGCGCAAGCCGAAGCGGAAGGCCTCGACCGCATCTTCCTCGACGCCGGCTTCGAATGGCGCGAGCCCGGATGCTCGATGTGCCTTGCGATGAACGACGACCGGCTGGAGGCCGGCGAGCGCTGCGCCTCCACGTCGAACCGCAACTTCGAAGGCCGCCAGGGCGCGGGCGGACGCACGCATCTCGTCAGCCCGGCGATGGCCGCGGCCGCCGCGATCGAGGGCCACTTCGTCGACGTCCGTCGCCTGTTCTGATCATGGACGCCTTCCGCATCCACACCGGGCTCGTCGCGCCGATCGACCGCGCGAACGTCGATACCGACGCCATCATTCCGAAGCAGTTCCTGAAGTCGATCAAGCGCTCCGGCTTCGGCCCCAACCTGTTCGACGAGTGGCGCTATCTCGATCATGGCGAGCCGGGGATGGACAACTCCACCCGCGCGCGCAATCCGAAGTTCGTGCTCAACGATCCGCGGTACGCGGGCGCGTCCATCCTGCTCGCGCGCCGCAACTTCGGATGCGGCAGCTCGCGCGAGCACGCGCCGTGGGCGCTCTTCGACTACGGCTTCCGCGCGCTGATCGCGCCTTCGTACGCGGACATCTTCCACAACAACTGCTACAAGAACGGGCTGCTGCCGATCGTGCTCACGGAAGGCGAGGTCGACCGGCTGTTCGCGGACACGCTGGCCTTCCCGGGATTCAAGCTCGTCGTCGACCTCGACAAGCAGGTCGTGTCGACGCCGGACGGCTCGCTCGCGTGCTCTTTCCATGTCGAGCCGTATCGCAAGCATCGCTTGATGAACGGACTCGACGACATCGCGCTCACGCTGCAGCACGCGGACACGATTCGCGAGTTCGAGACGAAACGATTGGCACAACAGCCTTGGCTAGCCTAGGACCTTCCTACGGAAGACGCGGCGCCAGGGTGTAACGGCGCCGCGTTTGCTTTGGAGCGGCAACAATGAAAATAGCGATCCTCCCCGGTGACGGCATCGGACCGGAAATCGTCGCGCAGGCGCAGCGCGTGCTCGATCTGCTTCGCCGGCGAGGGGCTCGCGCTCGCGACCGAGGTCGCGCCGATGGGCGGCGCCGGCTACGACGCCGCGGGCGACCCGCTGCCGCCGGCCACGCTCGCACTTGCGCAATCGTCCGACGCGATCGTCATGGGCGCGGTGGGCGGGCCGAAATACGACACGCTGCCGCGCGCGATGCGTCCGGAGCAGGGCCTGCTGCGCATCCGCAAGGCGCTCAACCTGTTCGCCAACCTGCGTCCCGCGATCCTCTATCCCGAGCTTGCGCAAGCGTCTTCGCTCAAGCCGGAGGTCGTGTCGGGCCTCGACATCCTGATCCTGCGCGAGCTCACCGGCGACATCTACTTCGGTCAGCCGCGCGGGCGACGCCGCAACGCCGCCGGCGACGACGAAGGCTTCGACACGATGCACTACAGCGTGCCGGAAGTGGAGCGCATCGCGCGCGTGGGATTCGAGGCTGCGCGCAAGCGCAGCAAGCGTCTCACGTCGGTGGACAAGGCGAACGTGCTCGACACGAGCATCCTGTGGCGCGAGACGGTGACGAAACTTGCGGCGGAATATCCCGACGTCGCGCTCTCGCACATGTACGTCGACAACGCGGCGATGCAGCTCGTCAAGGCGCCGAAGCAGTTCGACGTGATCGTCACCGGCAACATCTTCGGCGACATTCTCTCCGACGAGGCCTCGATGCTCGCGGGATCGATCGGCATGCTGCCGTCCGCGTCGCTCGACGCGAACGGAAAGGGACTCTACGAGCCGATCCATGGGTCGGCGCCCGACATCGCGGGGCAGGACAAGGCGAACCCGCTGGCGACGATCCTGTCGCTCGGAATGATGTTTCGTTATTCGCTTGCGCGCGCCGACATCGCCGACCGCATCGAGCACGCGGTGCGCCGCGTGCTCGCGCAAGGTCACCGCACGGGCGACATCGCGCTGCCCGGCGAAAGGGTCATCGGCACGCGCGCGATGGGCGACGCCGTGCTCGACGCATTGCGCCGGCGATGACGAAGCCACCCGTCATCGCGATCCGCCGCGCCGAGCTGCGCGACGCGGAGGCGCTGTGCGCGACGTTCAGCTCGCCGAAGGCGATGGCCGGCACGCTCCAGCTGCCCTACCCGAGTGCCGAGATGTGGCGCAAGCGCCTCGCGGACTTTCCTGCCGAGGATTACATGCTGGTCGCGGAGATCGCACGGCGATCTCGTCGGCAACGCCGGCCTGCACTCGATGGCCCGGTCGGCGCGCCGGCGTCACGCGGGCTACATCGGCATGTCCGTGCGCGACGACTGGCACGGCAAAGGCGTGGGAACCGCGCTGATGCGCGCGATCGTCGACCTCGCGGACAACTGGATCGGGTACCGCCGGCTCGAGCTCACCGTGTACACGGACAACGCCGCTGCGCTCGCGCTCTACCGCAAGTTCGGGTTCGACATCGAAGGAACGTTGCGCGACTACTCGTATCGCGACGGCCGGTACGTCGATGCGTACACCATGGCCCGGCTGAGGACGGCGGGCGACACCCGGGAGATCGGCCGCAAGCTCACGAAGACGCAACGAAAGCGCCCGTGAGCATCGAGCGATCGTCCCCGGGTGTTCAACATATTCGACAGGTGATGCAATGAGAGTTGGCATAGTCGGTTGGCGCGGCATGGTGGGCTCCGTCCTCATGCAGCGAATGGTGGAGGAGGGCGACTTCGAGCTCGTCGAGCCCTCGTTCTTCTCGACGTCGGCGGCAGGCGGCAAGGGTCCGTCGATCAAGGGGCGCGAAACGGGCCCGCTGCTCGACGCAAGCGACGTCGCCGCGCTGGCGCGGCAGGACACGATCATCACGTGCCAGGGCAGCGACTGGACCACCGCGATGTATCCGAAGCTGCGCGAGGCCGGGCTGGAACGGCTACTTCATCGACGCCGCGAAGACGCTGCGCATGAAGGACGACGCCGTCATCATCCTCGACCCGGTCAATCGCGCCGTGATCGACCAGGCGCTGGCGAAGGGCATCAGGAACTACATCGGCGGCAATTGCACGGTGAGCCTCATGATGATGGCGCTCGCGGGGCTCTTGTCGCGCGACCTCGTCGAGTGGATGACGTGCATGACGTATCAGGCAGCGTCGGGCGCCGGTGCGCAGAACATGCGCGAGCTGCTGGCGCAGATGGGCGAAGCGCACCTCGCCGCGAAGCACCTCCTGGACGATCCGCAGTCCGCGATCCTCGACATCGACCGCGAGGTGGCCGGCATCCTGCGCGACGACCGCTTTCCCACCGAGCACTTCGGCGTGCCGCTGGCGGGCTCGCTCATCCCGTGGATCGACAAGGACATGGGCAACGGCATGAGCCTCGAGGAATGGAAGGGCGGCGCCGAGACCAACAAGATCCTCGGTCGCGGCGACGAAACCGCGATTCCCGTCGACTCGTTGTGCGTGCGCATCGGCGCGATGCGCTGCCACAGCCAGGCGCTCACGATCAAGCTCCGCAGGGATATCCCGCTCGCCGAGATCGAGTCGATGATCGCCGGCGCGCACGAGTGGGTGACGCTCGTGCCCAATACGCGTGACGCGAGCGTGCGCGCGCTGACGCCCGCCGCCGTGACGGGCAAGCTCGGCATCCCCATCGGCCGCATCCGCAAGCTCGCGATGGGACCGCAGTACGTCAGCGCATTCACCGTGGGCGACCAGCTCCTGTGGGGCGCGGCGGAGCCGCTGCGGCGCATGTTGCGCATCCTGCTCGGGCGTTAGGCACGATGGCTCGGTCGTGCGCGGCTGGCGCGACGCTTGCTTCTACGCTGCACGTGCGGAAGTGGCGCCGGTTGGCCACTTTCCACAAGTTTCATGCGGTCGGCGCGTATTCGCTGCGTCTCGCGCAACAGGTGGCGGTCGAGGCATTCACCACTAGATGTTGTATCGCGAGATGGCGCCGTCCCCAGCGCTAGCGCTGCACGCTAGTACATCGGCATTTGATTGAAAGGCGAACGCGCCTTCGTTTCGGCAAAAACCCAAGCTAATACCGGGGTTTAGCTTGCACCGCTAAACCCATGATGTTATGTTAGCTTGAGCGAAACAAGCGTTTGCGAAGGGGGCGGTATGCGCGTCAAACACATCGTCAGGTACAGCCTTCTCGTGAGCGCCCTTGCGCTGCCGGCCGGCGCATCCGCGCTCGGGCTCGGAAGGCTGACTGTGGAGTCGTACGTCGGGCAGCCGCTGGTGGCGCGCATCGACCTCCTTTCGGCGACCAAGGAAGAGCTCGACACGCTGTCGGCAAAGATCGCCGATCAGAACCTCTATCGCCAGAACAACCTGACGTACCAAGGAGTGCTGGCGCGCACGCGCGTCACAGTCGAGCGCGGGCCCAACGACACTTCGTACCTGCGCGTCACGTCCACCGCCGCGGTGAGCGAGCCGTACCTCGATCTCCTGGTGGAGGCGAACTGGTCGTCCGGCCGCGTCGTGCGCGACTACACGTTCCTGCTCGATCCGCCCGGTTCGCAGCAATCCTCCGTCGATCCGATCACGCCGGTGCGCCCGGGCGCTGCCACGGTTGCGCCCCGCGGCCAGCAACAGGCTGCCGCCGCGCCAGCGCCAGCGCCAACGGCAACCGCTGCGGCAACTCCCCCGACCGGCGCCGCACCTGCGCCGCGTGGCGAAGGCGGCACGTACGAAGTCCGGAAGGGCGATACGCTGTCCAAGATCGCCGGTCAGTACAAGCCCGAGACGGTGACGCTCGACCAGATGCTGATCGCGCTGTTCAAGAGCAATTCGAGCGCGTTCGACGGCAACAACATCAACCGCTTGCGCAGCGGCGCGATCCTCACCATCCCGAATGCGGTCGAGGCGTCCGCGAGCCCGACGCGGGAGGCGACGCGCGAAGTGCAAGTGCAGGCGAGCGATTGGCGTGCCTACCGCGACCGTGTCGCCGGTGCTGCACCGACTGCCGAAGAATCGACCACGCGCACGTCTTCCGGGCGCATCGGCACGAGCGTGCAGGAAACGACGCCGGCCACGCGCGCGGGCTCGGATCAATTGCGCGTATCGAAGGATGCCGGCACCGGTCGCGGCGCAACCGCCGAATCCAATGCCGCGCAGGCTGCCGCGTTGCGCGAGGCCCAGAGCCGCATCGTCGAGCTCGAGAAGACGCTGAAGGACATGCAGCGCGCGCTGGAGCTGCGCAACCCGACGATGGCGCAGCTGCAGACGCAATCGGAAAAGGGCAAGGCTGCGACGACGCCTGCACCGACGCCCGCGCCGATCACCACGGCTCCCGCGCCCGCCGCAACGATGCCGCCGCCCAAGGCTGCCGAGCCTGCGAAGGTCGAGCCGCCCAAGGCTGCGGAGCCTGCGAAGGTCGAGCCGCCGAAGGCCGCGGAACCGCCCAAGCCGGCAGCGACGGAGCCGCCGAAGGCCGCCGAGCCGGCAGCGACGGAACCGCCCAAGGCCGCGGAGCCGCCCAAGCCCGCCGTGACGGAGCCGCCGAAGGTCGTCGACACGCCGAAGGCGACGACGCCGCCGCCCAAGCCCGCGGCCAAGGCGCCTCCGAAGGAAGCGCCCGGGTTCTTCGAGGAGTTCATCAGCAACACGCCGAGCTGGGCGTTCATTGGCGGCATCGTCGTGCTGATCGCAGCACTCGTGGCGCTGTTCGCCGCACGCCGCCGCAAGACGACCAAGTTCGAGGACAGCATCATCTCGGGCACGGACATCAAGACGAACACCGTGTTCGGCTCAACCGGCGGCGGCGTCGTGAATACCGGCGACAACTCGCTTGCAAGCGACTTCAGCCGCGAAGGTCTCGGCAACATCGACACCGACGAAGTCGATCCCATCGCCGAGGCCGAGGTCTATCTCGCGTACGGCCGCGATGCGCAGGCCGAGGAGATCCTGAAGGACGCGCTCAAGAAGGATCCGCAGCGCCAGGAGATCTATCTCAAGCTGCTCGAGATCCACGCCCAGCACAACAAGCCGTCGGCATTCGAGACGGTGGCTTCCGAGCTCTACGCCGTCAACAACGGGCAGGGCGAGGTCTGGCAGAAGGCGGTCGCACTCGGCCGCCAGCTCGATCCCGCCAATCCGATGTTCTCCGAAGGCGGCGGGCCGTCGTCGGCGCCGCGCGCTGCGCCGATGGTCTCGCCGGAAGTGGCCGCCGCGGACAACGTCGCGATCGCCGACGGTCTCGCGTTCCAGATGGACGAGGAGATTTCCATCTCGCCGACCTCGGGCGCGAAGCAGCGCTCGACCATCGACGCGATCAACACCGCCGAGGCCGAGATGGACAAGACCGCGCGCCTCACCGCGACGGACTTCGATCCCGACCGGACCATGGCGCTGCCGCCGCACGCAGCACCCGCCGCACCTGCGCCTGCCCCTGCGCCGGCGCCTGCGCGGGTCGAGCCCGCGATCGCCAAGGCCGGCGAGAAATTCGACCTCGACTTCAAGCTCGACGACGTCGAGAAGCCGGCCCCCATGCAGAAGCCGCGCGAGCCCGCGCTCGAGACGGCCGCTGCCGGCCCCGTGACCGGTGCGACACCCGCACAGCTCGCGCGTCCTGCCGCCGCACTCGAGCTCGACAAGCTCGACCTCGCCTTCGATCCGGAGCGCTCGACGTTCGAGGATCCGACGCCTTCCGTGCTCGACGGGCAGTGGCACGACGCCGCGACCAAGCTCGACCTCGCCAAGGCGTACCAGGAAATGGGCGACGTCGAAGGCGCCCGCGAAATCCTGCAGGAAGTCCTGCACGAAGGCGACGACCAGCAGAAGGCCGAGGCGAAGTCGCTGCTCGGCAAGCTCGGCTGATCAGGGATCAGAGCTCAGGTATCAGGCATCAGATAAAGGCACCGATCGCCGCGGCTTCGGTGGCCTTTGTCCTTTTCTGATCACCTGATTCCTGATCTCTGATCCCTGAACGCGCCATGCGTATTGCGTTGGGTCGTCGAGTACGCGGGCGGCGCGTTCTGTGGCTTCCAGTCGCAGCCGTCGCATTGCGGCGTCCAGGACGCGCTCGAGGACGCGATCGGCGAGATCGCCGGCCATCCCGTCGGCGTCGTCGCGGCCGGACGCACCGACGCCCGCGTGCACGCGGCGTCGCAGATCGTTCACTTCGACACCGACGCTGCGCGGCCATTGACCGCGTGGGTGCGCGGCGTCAATGCGCACTTGCCGCCGGACGTCGCCGTGCTGTGGGCGCATCCCGTGCCGCCCGAGTTCCACGCCCGATTCGCCGCGACCGCGCGACACTACAGCTACCTCCTTCTCGATCGCGCGGAGAGGCCCGGCCTGCTCGCAGGACGCGCGGGCTGGTACCATCAGCCGCTCGACGTGGCCGCCATGCAGCAAGCCTTCGCAATGTTGATCGGCACCCACGATTTCTCGTCGTTTCGTGCCGCGGAGTGTCAGGCCAGGTCACCGGTCAGGACGCTCGCGCTCGCACGCGTCGAGCGACGCGGCGAACTCGTGCGCTTCCACCTCTCGGCCAACGCATTCCTGCAGCACATGGTGCGCAACATCGTGGGCGCGCTGGTGACCGTCGGCTCGGGCAAGGCGCCGCCGTCGTGGATGGCACAGCTCCTCGAGGCGCGCGACCGTACGCGCGGACCGGCGACGTTCGCACCGGACGGCCTGTACTTCTGCGGCGCCGACTACGACGCGCGCTTCGCGCTGCCGCCCACTTGTCGTCAGGCAATCCTGTGAGGACGCGCGTCAAGATCTGCGGGATCACCCGCGTCGCCGATGCGCTTTGCGCGAGCCGGGCGGGCGCCGATGCGATCGGCCTCAATTTCTGGAGCGGCACGCCCCGCTTCGTGGAGGTGGGACGTGCGCGCGAGATCGCCGATGCGCTGCCGCCGTTCGTGACGAAGGTGGGATTGTTCGTGGATCCCGATGCGTCCCAGGTCCGGGCCATCCTCGACGCGCTGCCGCTCGACGTGCTGCAGTTCCACGGCACCGAGGAGCCGGACCTGTGCCGCAGCTTCGCGCGCCCCTACCTCAAGGCCGTGCACATGAAGGACGGGGTCGATTTGCTAGAATACGCAGCTCTGTACGACGACGCCGCCGGCTTCGTGTTCGACTCGTACTGGCCGGGCGATCTTCCCGGAGGCACGGGGCGGGCATTCGACTGGTCACGGCTTTCGGCGGACGTCCGCGCGAAGCTTCCCTCAGCGGTCATCCTCTCGGGCGGCCTCGACCCACGCAACGTCGAGAACGCGATCCGCGAAGTGCGGCCGTGGGCGGTCGACGTATCGAGCGGTGTGGAAGAGGTCGGTCCCGACGGCAAGGTGCGTCGCGGATTGAAGGACGCCTCGCGCATCGAAGCGTTCATGAACGGAGTGCGCCATGCGGATGACTGATCTTCCCTTTGATTTTTCCGTCGTGATGCCGGACGAGCGCGGCCACTTCGGGCCGTACGGCGGCGTATTCGTCGCGGAAACGCTGATGCGCGCGCTCGACGAGCTCAAGGACGCCTACGCGCGCTATCGCGTCGATCCCGCGTTCCGCGCGGAGTACGACCGCGAGCTTCTGCACTACGTCGGACGCCCCTCGCCCGTGTATCACGCGGAGCGCTGGTCGCGCGAGCTCGGCGGCGCGCAGATCTGGCTCAAGCGCGAGGACCTCAATCACACGGGCGCACACAAGATCAACAACGTGATCGGCCAGGCGCTCCTTGCCAAGCGCATGGGCAAGCCGCGCGTGATCGCGGAAACGGGCGCGGGCCAGCATGGCGTGGCCACCGCGACGATTGCCGCGCGCTACGGCATGGAGTGCATCGTCTACATGGGCTCCGAGGACGTGAAGCGCCAGGCGCAGAACGTCTATCGCATGAACCTGCTCGGCGCCACGGTCGTGCCCGTCGAGTCGGGCAGCAAGACGCTCAAGGACGCGCTGAACGAAGCGATGCGCGACTGGGTCACCAACGTCGAGAACACGTTCTACATCATCGGCACGGTCGCGGGCCCGCACCCGTATCCCATGATGGTGCGCGATTTCCAGCGCGTCATCGGCGACGAATGCGTGGCGCAGATGCCCGAGTACGCCGGTCGTCAGCCCGACGCCGTCATCGCATGCGTGGGCGGCGGCAGCAACGCGATGGGCATCTTCTATCCGTACATTCCGATCCGGGACGTGCGCCTGATCGGCGTCGAGGCGGGCGGCGACGGTATCGCGACCGGCCGTCACGCCGCGTCGCTCACGGGCGGCCGGCCCGGCGTGCTGCATGGCAACCGCACGTATCTCCTGCAGGATGCCAACGGGCAGATCGTCGAGACGCATTCGGTGTCGGCGGGCCTCGACTATCCGGGCGTGGGGCCGGAGCACGCATGGCTCAAGGACACGAGGCGCGCGGAGTACGTCGTGATCGACGACGAGGAAGCGCTCACCGCATTTCACGAGTGCTGCCGCATCGAGGGGATCATTCCGGCGCTCGAGTCCTCGCATGCGCTCGCGTATGCGAAAAAGCTCGCGCCCACGCTAGGCAAGGACAAGATCCTGCTCGTCAATCTCTCCGGCCGCGGCGACAAGGACATGGCGACGGTGGCCGAGCGGGATGCACGAAAGGCCAAGTCCTGAATCGCATCGATGCAGCGTTCGGGCGACTGCGCGAAACCGGTCGCACCGCGCTGATCCCCTACGTGACGACGGGCGATCCCTCGCTCGCGACCACGGTCCCGATCATGCAGTCGCTGGTGGCGGCGGGCGCCGACGTGATCGAGCTCGGCGTGCCGTTCTCCGATCCGATGGCGGACGGGCCCGTCATCCAGCGGGCATCCGAGCGTGCGCTCGCGCAGCACGTGTCGCTGGGCGACGTGCTCGACGTCGTCGCTCGGTTCCGACGCGGTGACACCGTGACGCCGGTCGTGCTCATGGGGTACGCGAATCCCATCGAGGCGATGGGAATGGCTGCGTTCGCAAAGCGTGCGCAGGACGCCGGCGTGGACGGTGTGCTCGTCGTCGACTATCCGCCCGAGGAAGCCGCCGAGTTCGCGAAGGCCATGGATGCCCACGGGCTTGCACCGATCTTCCTGCTCGCGCCGACGACGCCCGAGTCGCGCGTTGCCGAGGTCGCCCGCTTCGCGCGCGGCTACGTGTACTACGTCTCGCTCAAGGGCGTGACCGGCGCGTCGCACATCGACACTTCCGAGGTCGCGCGCAAGCTCGCCGAGATTCGCAGGCACGTGACGATTCCGGTCGGCGTCGGCTTCGGCATCCGCGATCCCCAGAGCGCGCTCGCGGTGGCGGCGCATGCCGACGCGGTCGTGATCGGCAGCCGCATCATCCAGGAAATCGAAAGCGGACCTGCGTCCGAGGCCGCCTCGCGCGCGGGCGCGTGGCTTGGTACCATTCGCACGGCGTTGGACCAGAGGCTCGACCGATGACGTGGCTTCAGAAACTCCTGCCGCCCCGCATCAAGCGCACCCCCGGCGAGCGGCGCACGCCGGTGCCCGAAGGGCTGTGGGTCAAGTGCCCGGCCTGCGAAGCGGTGCTCTACCGCACCGATCTCGAGAACAATCTCTTCGTGTGCCCGAAGTGCGGCCACCATCAGCGTGTCGCCGCGCGCGATCGCATCGAGCAGCTGCTCGACCCCGAAGGCCGCTTCGAGATCGGCTCGGAAGTCGTGCCGATCGACAGCCTCAAGTTCAAGGACCAGAAGAAATACCCCGATCGGCTGGCGGCGGCGCTGGAGGAAACCGGCGAGACCGACGCGCTGATCGTGATGCAGGGCAGCGTGAAGAGCGTGCCGCTCGTGCTCGCCGCTTTCGAGTTCGAGTTCATGGGCGGGTCGATGGGGTCGGTCGTCGGCGAGCGCTTTGCGCGCGGCGTGCGCGTGGCGTATGAAAATCGCGTGCCGTTCGTGTGCGTGTCGGCGTCGGGCGGCGCGCGCATGCAGGAAGGCGTGAATTCGCTGTTCCAGATGGCGAAGACCACCGCCGTGCTGCAGGAGCTCAACAAGGCGCGGCTGCCGTTCGTCACGATCCTCACCGACCCGACGATGGGCGGCGTCTCCGCGTCGTTTGCGTTCGTTGCCGATCTCGTCCTGGCCGAGCCTGGCGCGCTGATCGGATTCGCGGGGCCGCGCGTGATCGAGCAGACGGTGCGCGAAAAGCTGCCCGAGGGCTTCCAGCGTGCGGAATTCCTGATGGAGAAGGGCGCGCTCGATCTCATCGTCGACCGCCGGCAGCTGCGCGACGAGCTCGCGCGACTGCTTGCGCTGCTGACGCGGCAACCCGCACCAAGCAACTAGCACTTGCGTCCCGCCTCGCTCGCAGCCTGGCTCGCGTACCTCGAAACGCTGCATCCGAAGTCGATCGCGCTCGGCCTCGACCGGGTGCGCGACGTGCTCGCCCGTCTCGACGCGCCCATCCGCTGTCCCGTCGTCACGGTCGGCGGCACCAACGGCAAGGGGTCGACGTGCGCGATGCTCGAGTCGATCTATCGCTGCGCCGGCTTCGCGACCGGGCTTTACGCGTCGCCGCACCTTCTTCGCTACAACGAGCGGGTGCGCATCCGCGGCGAGGAGGTCGACGACGAAGCGCTGCTGCAATCGTTCAATGCCGTCGAGGACGCGCGCCATGACGTGCCGCTCACCTACTTCGAATTCGGCACGCTCGCCGCGTTGTGGCTCTTCGCACGCGCGGGACTCGACGTGCTCGTTCTCGAGGTCGGGCTCGGCGGACGGCTCGATGCGGTCAACGTGGTCGATGCCGACGTTGCGGTGCTCACCAGCATCGACATCGACCACGTCGACTACCTCGGTCCGACGCGCGAACACATCGGACGCGAGAAGGCGGGCATCTTCCGCAAGGGCCGGCCCGCGCTGTGCGGCGACCGGCAACCACCCGCAGCCGTCGAGACGATTGCGCGCGACGTGGGCGCGAGCCTTCTCGTCATCGGCCGCGACTACGACTACACCGACGAGCGCTCGCAGTGGCGCTTCCGCGGCCCGCGCAGCGAGCGCTACGGATTGCCGTTTCCGGCGTTGCGCGGCGCCGTATCAGCTCGCGAATGCGTCCACTGCGCTCGCTGCCGTCGACTTGCTGCATGACCGCCTTCCGGTCAGCGCGCAGGCGGTTCGCGAAGGCCTCCTGACGGTTGCGCTGCCGGGCCGCTTCCAGGTGCTGCCCGGCCGGCCTACGGTTGTCCTCGACGTGGCGCACAACCCGCACGCGGCGCGTGCGCTTGCCGCCGCGCTTGGGCGCGATGGGCTTCCACCCGCAAACCTTCGCCGTGTGCGCGATGCTCGCCGACAAGGATGTGCATGGCGTCGTCGAGGCACTGCGCCCGCGCATCGACGCGTGGTACGTGGCGGGGCTGCCCGGCGCGCGCGGCGGCGGTCCTGCGCGAATGCGCGACGCGGTGATCGCCGCCGGCGTTGAAGCCGGCAGCGTGCACGCGTTCGCCGACGTTGCGAGCGCCTTCCGTGCAGCGCGGGACGCGTCGAGCGAGGCTGATAGAATCGTCGTCTTCGGATCCTTCCTCACCGTGGCCGCGGCACTCGTCCTTCGGCTGCGTGAAAACCGTCATGGCCGCTCCCGACGATGCCAACCTCGACGACCTCCGCAGGCGCGCGCGGCGACGTCTCGTGGGCGCGATCGTGCTCGCGCTCGCGGTGGCGGTGTTCGTGCCGATGCTGCTCGAGAGCGATCCCAAGCCGCTGGGCGAAGACGTCTCGGTGAAGATTCCGCCGGTCGACGAGGGCAAGTTCGTCAACCGCCTGAACGAGAAGAGCAAGACCGAGGCGCCGCCCAGGACCGAGACGCCGCCCAGGACCGTCGCAAAGGCCGAGCCGAAAGCGGAAGCGCCCAAGCCCGCCCCGGCCGAGCCGCCGAAGGCCGAGCCGCCGAAGGCCGAGCCGCCGAAGGCCGAGCCGCCGAAGGCGACGAGCCGCCCAAGGACGACGCCGCAAAGGCCGATTCAGCGAAGGATGAACCGGCGAAGGTGGACACCGCCAAGGCGGAGGCTCCGAAAGCGGAGCCGGCCGTCCGCGCCGGGCGCGAAAGCGTCTCCGGCAGCAACGAAGGAGCCCGCGAAGGATCACGCGACCGGCGACTTCGCGGTGCAGGTGTTCGCATTCTCGGACGACAAGGGCGCCAACTCGCTCGTCAACAAGCTCAAGGGCAAGGGGTTTCCCGCTTATAGCGAACCGGTGAACACCAGCCGCGGCACGTTGTGGCGCGTGCGCGTCGGCCCCTACGTGTCGCGCGAAACCGCCGGTGCGGCGCGCGACAAGCTCAAGGTCGAGGGCTACAACGGCATCGTCGCGGCGGCCAAGTAGCGCTCGCCATGACTGCGCTCGACTGGTGTGTCATCGCGGTGATGGCGCTGTCGACGCTGTTCGCCTTCTTCCGCGGCTTCACGCGCGAGTTCATCGCGCTTGTCACGTGGATCGTCGGCGTGGCCGCGGCGATCGTGTTCTCGCCGACCGTCGCGTCCTGGCTCCCCGACTTCGGCCTCAACGACGCCGTGCGCTACATCGTCGCATTCGCATCGATCCTGGTTGCCGCGCTGCTCGCGGGCGCGCTTGTTGCGTGGCCATTGGGCAGCGTGATCCGCAAGTCGGGATTGGGATTCGTCGATCGTTTCCTCGGCGCAATCTTCGGCGTGGCGCGCGGCGCGCTGCTCGTCGTCGGGTTCGCGCTCGTCGCAGGGCTTACTTCCCTGCCACGGCTCGATTGGTGGCAGAATGCCGCGCTTGCCCCGGCGCTGGCTGCGGCGGCGATTCGCCGCCGCGTCGTGGCTGCCGCCGGAATGGGTGCTACGGCTTGATTATTCGAGGCGAGGGCCGCACCTTACCCAAGGCGGCCGGACCCAAGGCGTAACGGCTAGGAAATCGCATGTGTGGGATCGTCGGCGTGGTGGCGCACACGCCAGTCAACCAGCTCCTGTACGACGGGCTGCTGCTCCTGCAGCACCGCGGGCAGGACGCAGCCGGCATCGTCACGAGCGAAGGCCCGATTTTCCACATGTACAAGGGACCGGGGCTCGTGCAGAACGTGTTCCGCACGCGCAACATGCGCGACCTCGTGGGCGCGTCCGGCATCGGGCATTGCCGTTATCCCACCGCGGGCTCGGCCTTCTCGGATCTCGAGTCGCAGCCGTTCTACGTCAATTCGCCGTTCGGCATCACGCTCGGCCACAACGGCAACCTCACCAACAGCGAGGCGCTGAAGCGCGAGCTGTGGGAGCTCGACTTTCGCCACGTCAACACGAATTCCGACAGCGAGGTGCTGCTGAACGTGCTCGCGCTCGAGCTCGAGCGCGCGGCGCAGCATCACAGGCTCGACCCGGAAGCGATCTTCAAGGCGATCGCCGGTGTGCACAAGCGCTGCCGCGGCGCCTATGCCGTGGTCGCGATGATCGCGGGCTACGGCATGCTCGCGTTCCGCGATCCGTACGGCATCCGCCCGCTCATCGTCGGCAAGAACGAGGCGATGGGCGGCACCGAATGGGTGTGCGCGTCGGAGTCGGTGGCAATCGAGCCGCTCGGCTTCCACGTCGTGCGCGACGTCGCACCCGGCGAAGCGATCTTCGTCGACACCACCGGCAAGTTCCACGCGCGCCAGTGCGCGGAGCGCGCGTCGCTCAATCCGTGCATCTTCGAGTTCGTGTATCTCGCGCGCCCGGACTCCGTCATCGACGGCACGTCCGTGTACGAGGCGCGGCTCAACATGGGCGGCGCGCTTGCGGAGAAGATCCGCCGCATGCCCGAGGCGCAGGACATCGACGTCGTGATCCCGATTCCCGACTCGAGCCGCCCGTCGGCGCTCGAGCTCGCGAACACGCTCGGCATCAAGTACCGCGAAGGCTTCGTCAAGAACCGCTACATCGGCCGCACGTTCATCATGCCGGGCCAGGCGATGCGCACGAAGAGCGTGCGCCAGAAGTTGAATCCCGTCGGCATCGAGTTCAAGGGCAAGGTGGTCCTGCTGGTCGACGACTCCATCGTGCGCGGCACCACGTCGCGCGAGATCGTCAACATGGCGCGCGAAGCGGGCGCGAAGAAGGTGTATTTCGCGTCGGCGGCGCCGCCCGTCCGCTACCCGAACGTGTACGGCATCGACATGCCGAACCAGCACGAGCTCGTGGCCACCGGACGCACCGAAGCGGAGGTCGCGCTCGAGATCGGCGCCGACCTCCTGATCTACCAGGAGCTCGATGCGCTGAAGGACGCGGTTCGCAAGGCGAACCCGCGGCTCACGAACTTCGAGGCGTCTTGCTTCGACGGCAAGTACATCACCGGCGACATCACCGCCGATTACCTGTCGAACCTTGCGATCGAGCGCGACGAGGCGCGCGGCGAGCGGGCGGAAGCCGACCTGCTCGAAGAAGAGAAGGCTAGCTGACCGCGAACACTTCCACCGCGGCCGCGATGCCCTTGAACGTCGCGGCCCCGAGCGCTTCGGTGGCGATGCGTCCGCCCAGCGCGTCGTGCGTGGACCGGTCGATCAGAATCGAACGACCCGCGACCTTGGTGTGCGCCTCGATGCGCGAAGCGAGATTCACGGTCTCGCCGATGCACGTGTAGGTCGCGCGCGCCTTGGTGCCGACGTAGCCTGCGATCATCTCGCCCGACGCGATGCCGACCCCGATGCGGATCGGCACGCGCGACGCCGCCTTGCGCTCCTCGTTGAAGAGCGCGATGAGCTCCGTCATTTCCTTGGCCGCGCGAACGGCCCGCGCCTCATGGTCCTGCAGCGGGAGCGGCGCGCCGAACACCGCCATCAACCCGTCGCCGATCATGAGGGTGACGATGCCGCCGTGCTCGCTGATCGCGTCGAACATGAGGGCGTAGTAATTGTTGAGGAGGTCGATCGTCTCCTCGGGCGGCTGCGACTCGGCCAGCGGCGTGAAATCGCGGATGTCCACGAACATCACGGTCGCGCGCACGCGGCGTCCGTCCAGCGCGAACCCCGACTGCTCGAGATCCGCGGCGACCTCGGGCGTTGCGAACCGGCGCAGGAGCTCCTTCTGCTGGTCGCGCAGGCGCTTCTTCTCGAGGCTCGCGCCGATGCGCGCCTTGAGGAGCACGGGATTCACCGGCTTGTGCAGGTAGTCCTCGGCGCCGAGCTCGACGCAGCGCACGACGTGATCGATGCCCTCGAGCGACGACGTGACGATGACCGGCACGTCGCGCAACGCGAGGTCGTGCTTCATCTCGGCCAGGACTGCAAAGCCGTCGACCTCCGGCATCTCCATGTCGAGCAGGACGAGATCGAAGCGGCTGCCGCGCAGGTGCTCGAGGGCTACGCGGCCGTTCTCCGCGGTGGACACCGCATATCCCATGAGCTCGAGGTTGCGCACGAGCAGCAGCCGGTTGACCTTGTTGTCGTCGGCGACGAGGAGGCGAGCGGAGCTACTCATCGCGCAGCGCGGCAAGGGCTGCGGCGACGCGCAGGTATTCGGCCTCGAGGCCGGCGAGCGGGCTCGGCCCGCGCGCCTTGACGGCGACCACGCCCGACAGCTCGAGGTCCTTCGCAAGCGTTCCGAGCGTAAGCGCACCGAACGTGTTGCCGTTGGACTTGAGCGAGTGCGCCGCGCGCCGGAAACGATCCGCGTCGCCGTCGGCGAGCGACTCGCGAAGGTCGGCAAGCATCGACGGCGCCTCGGTGAGGAACGTGTCGATGAGCTCGCGCGCGAACTCGCTGCCGGTCGTGTCGCGCAGCGCGGCGAAAGTCTCCGCATCGATGATCGTCATGCACGGTCCCTTCGCGCCTGCGCGCTCACGAGCGCTTCGACGAGCCGCTCGACGCGTATCGGCTTCGTGATGTAGTCGTCCATCCCCGCGGCCAGGCACATGTCGCGGTCGCCCTGCATGGCGTTCGCGGTCATGGCGACGATGCGCGGCCGATCGCTGCTCCAGCGCTCGTTGATGCGGCGCGATGCCTCGAGCCCGTCCATCTCGGGCATCTGCACGTCCATCAGGATGAGGTCGTACGTCTGGCGCTCCACCGATTCGATCGCCTCGATGCCGTTGGACGCGAGGTCGGCGCGATATCCCATCTGCTGCAGGAGGCGCAGGGCGAGCTTCTGGTTCACGACGTTGTCCTCCGCAAGCAGGATGCGCAGCGGATGACGATGCGCGAGCCCCGGATCGAGCGCCGCCTTCGCCTGCGTCGCGACCTTCGGCGCCGCCTCGCGCACCAGCAGGCTCACGAGCGTGTCGTGCAGATGCGACTGGCGCACCGGCTTTGCGAGGTACGCGGCGAAGAGCGCATCGTCGTCGCCGGCCTCGCGCCGGCCAAGCGAGCTCCACAGCACGCGCGGCAGGTTCGGGCGCGCATCGCGCATGCGGTTGGCGAGCTCGACGCCGTCCATCTCGGGCATGTGCATGTCGAGCACGGCGACGTCGAACGCCTCGCCCGCGGTGATCCACGCGAGCGCTTCGCCCGGTGAATCCGTGTCGCGCGCGTGCATGCCCCATTTGGTGGCCTGCAGCGTCAGCACGCGGCGATTGGTCGCGTTGTCGTCCACGACGAGCACCCGCTTGCCGGCGAGTCCCGGCTGCACGCCCGACGATGCTGTGCGAGCGCGCGGGCGGCACATCGGCGACCGGCGCCTCGATCGTGAACGAGAACGTCGAGCCACGGCCGGGCCCGTCGCTCTGCGCCCACATGGTGCCGCCCATCAGTTCGGCGAGCCGCTTGCTGATCGCAAGCCCGAGCCCGGTGCCGCCGTATCGCCGGGTGGTCGAGGAGTCGGCTTGCGAAAACGACTGGAAGAGCCGGCCCATCGACTCCGGCGAGAGGCCGATGCCGGTGTCGCGAACGGCGAACGTGAGCTCGGCGCGCTGGTTCGCCGCGGGCTTTGCGGTCACGGTGACGACCACCTCGCCCTCCTCGGTGAACTTCACGGCGTTCGACAGCAGGTTGAGGATCACCTGGCGCAAGCCGCGTGACGTCGCCTGCGACGGCCGCCGGCACGTCGCCTTCGAAGAGATACGCGACGTCGAGATGCTTCTCCACCGCGCGCGGCGAGACGAGGTCGAGCGCGGACTCCACGCAGTCGCGCACGTCGAACGGCGCGACCTCGATGTCCATCCGGCCGGCCTCGATCTTCGAGAAATCGAGGATGTCGTTGATGATCGTGAGCAGCGCGTCGCCGGACTCGCGGATGGTCGCTGCGTAGTCGTGCTGCTCCGCGTTGAGCGGCGTGTCGAGCAGCAGGCCGCTCATGCCGATGACCGCGTTCATCGGCGTGCGGATCTCGTGGCTCATCGTCGCGAGGAAGCTGCTCTTGGCCTCGTTCGCCGCTTCCGCGGCCGCGCGCGCTTCCTGCGCCTGCTTGAAGAGGCGCGCGTTCTGGATGGCGATGACGGCCTGGTCCGCGAACGTGTTGAGGAGCGACAGCTCCTTGTCGCTGAACGGCCGCGGCGGCTGGCGCAGGACCGCGATGGACCCGACGCCGCGGCCTTCCCACAGCATCGGCGCCCACGCGACGGAGACATGCCCGAGCAGGTCGACGACGCTGCCGACCGCAGGCGGCGCGTCCGCCATCGCCGAGGTGTCCGGAATGTGCATCGTTCGCCGCTCGTCGATCACGCGGCCGGTCATGGTCTCGCCGATCGGCTTGGGAAACGTTCGCGCGATGGTGTCGAGCGCCGATCCGCGCCACGCGCCGGCGTGCACCTGCCCGTCCTGCGCGAGGAAGATGCCGAGCTGCTCGGTGGCGAACAGGCGCTGGCCGCTTTCGAGAATCTTGTCGAACACGGGGGTGGCATCGGCGACCGAGCTGCTGATGACCTGCAGCACTTCGGCGGTCGCGGTCTGGCGCTCGAGCGCTTCCTTCGTCTCGTTCCACAGTCGCACGTTCTCGATCGCGATGACGGCCTGGTCGGAGAAGGAACGCGCCAGCGCGATCTCGCCGTCCGCGAACGCGCCGGCGGTGTGCCGCGCAAGAACCAGGACGCCGATGCATTCGCCTTCGCGCAGCAGCGGCACGAACAGCGACGCGTGCACGCCGCGCAGCGCCTGCACCTCGCGCTCGTGCGGCGGCAGGTCGATCGTGCCCCAATCCGGCAGGTGCAGGAGTTCCTTGCTCAGGATGACGCGCGACGGGAAGTTGTGTGCGGGATCGACGACCACGTCGCCGTTCGACGATGGAAGCGCAGTGCCGTCACGCGCCGCGCCGGCGACCGCCGTGAACGTCTGGCCGTCCGTCCGCAATACGAAGACGTAATCGCATGCGAGCAACCGGTGCGCCGTGTCGACGATCGCGTCGTACACCGGATGCACGTCGGTCGGCGACTCGCTGATGACGCGCAGGATGTCGGCGGTCGCCGTCTGCCGGGCGAGAGATTCCTGCGTCTCGTTGAACATGCGCGCGTTCTGGATCGCGATCACGGCCTGGTCCGCGAATGTGCCTAGCAGCGCGGCTTCGTTGTCGGTGAAAGGCAGTGGTGGCTGGCGCAGGATGCACAGGCTGCCGATGCCGCGGCCCTCCCAGATCATCGGACTGTAGACGGCGGAGTAGTTCCCCACCTTGTCGACGGCGAGGCGGGCGGCCTCGTTCGTGGGGGCGATGGCCAGCGCATCCGGCACCTGCAGGGTGCGCCGCTCGCGGATCGCCTGGCCGGTGAACGAGGTCGCGAGCGGCTGCGTGATGTGGCGGTCTCCCACGGACTGGCCGAAGACGCTTCCCCGCCATTGACCGAGGGCCACCTGGCTGCCGTCCGGCGTCACGAGGAAGATCCCGAGCTGTTCGGTCGCGAACAGGCGCTGGCAGCTGTCGAGGATCTTCTCGAAGACCGGCGCCGTGTCCGCCACCGAGCTGCTGATGACCTGCAGCACTTCGGCGGTGGCCGTCTGGCGCTCGAGCGCGTCGTTGGTCTCGTTCCACAGCCGCACGTTCTCGATGGCGATCACGGCCTGATCGGCGAAGGACCGGGCCTGTGCGATTTCCTGTTCCTTGAACGCTGTCGGCGTGGCGCGCGCGAGCACCAGCACGCCGATGCATTCACCGTCGCGCAGAAACGGCAACATGAGCGACGACTTGATCCACGCGAGTTGCGGCAGGTTCCGCTCGCTCTCGGGCAACTGCGCGCGCGACCAGTCGGGAAGGTGAAGAACCGTCTTGTCGCGAATGACGCGGGAGACGAGGTTGGCCGCCGGATCGATCGGCACGTTGGCAGGCTGGGGCTGCGCAATGCCGCTCGCACTCAACGCGGCGACCGTGCTGAACGTGCGCCCGTCGCAACGCATGACCGCCGCGCCATCGCAGCCGAGATTGCGCACGGCCGTTGCCACGATCGCGTCGAAGACGGGCTGGACGTTGCCCGGCGATTCGCTGATCACGCGCAGGATGTCCGCCGTGGCGGTCTGCCGGGCGAGGGATTCCTGCGTCTCGTGCCACAGGCGCGCGTTCTCGATCGCAATGACGGCCTGGTCGGCGAACGTCTGCGCGAGCGACACTTCGGAATCGTCGAACGTGCCCGCCGATGCGCGGAGGATCGCAATGCAGCCGTCCGCGCGCCCGTCGCGCAGGAGCGGGACGAACAGCGCCGACTTGTAGCCGAGCGCGAGCGCGAGGTCGCGCATGCGCGGAAACTGCGTCGCCGCCTGTTCGGTGTCGCCCACGTTGATCACGCGCGAGTCGAGCATGCACGCGCCCGCGCCGCTGTCCCGGTCGAGGGGCCAAGGGGCGAGCGTTCCGCCGTCCCTTGCTTTGCCGTCGCTCGCGAACGCGACCGACTCGATCATGCCGCTGTGCGGGAGCGCAAGAGCGACCGCCCGACCGGCGAACAGTCGTTGACAGCTTTGCACGATCGCGTCGAACACCGGCTTCGTGTCGGTGACCGAGCCGCTGATCACGCGCAGGATCTCCGCAGTGGCCGTCTGGCGTTCCAGGGCCTCGCGCGTCTCGTTGAACAGGCGGGTGTTCTCGATCGCGATCAGTGCCTGGTCGCGGAACGATTCTGCAAGCGCGATCTCCTTGTCGTCGAACCCGCCCGGTTGCTTGCGGAAGAGCATCATGGCGCCGATCGACTCGCCCTCGCGGAGCAGCGGGATCGCGAGCGACGAGCGCACGCCACGCTGCTTGCGCACCATCACCTGACGCGGCGGCAGGTCGACCGCGTCCCAATCGGGAACGTGAACCGTGCGCTTCCAGACGATCGCCTGCGACGGGAAGTTGTGCGACACGTCGATCGGCACCGGTTCGGTGTAGAGCGCGTTGGCGCTTCCCTCGCGCGTTGCGTGGGCGCTGGGCACGTACGTGCTGCCGTCGACGCGCACGAACGACGCGAGGTCGCAATCGAGCAGCGTCACCGCGGTGCACACGATCGCGTCGAACACGGGTTGCGTGTCGGTGGGCGAGGCGCTGATCACGCGCAGGATGTCGGTCGTCGCCGTCTGCCGGCCGAGCGCGCGCTGCGTCTCGTCGAAGAGGCGCGCGTTGCGCAGCGCAATCATGGCCTGGCGCGACAAGCCGGTGAGGAGCTCGAGCTCGCGGTCGTCGAACGGCTCGCCGCCCACGCGCCAGACGGCCATCGCTCCTTCGACCGCTCCCTCCGTCGCCAGCGGCACGACCATGAGCCGCTCGTCGTGCGCCTGCGCCGTCCCCGCGATCTGCAGGCCGCGCGTATCGGCCGCCGTGTCGTTGATGTACTCCGCGTTGCCGCTGACGAGAAGGCTGCCGATGATCCCCTCGCCGCCCCTCACGGCGGTTGCGCCGATCGCCTCGGCCATGTCGCCGACCGCGACGATCGCGCGGTAATTCCCCGTTCCGTGCTCCGGCAGGAAGATGGCGCTGCTGGCGGCGCGCAGGAGGTCCTTCGCGTGGCGCGCGATGCGGTCCATGACGGTCGCAAGCTCGAGCGATGACGACAGGTCGCGCCCCACTTCGAGGAGGGCGGCCGTCTCGCGCGTGCGTCGCTGCGTCTCGTCGAACAGCCGCGCGTTCTGGAGCGTGACGCTCATGCTCGCGGCCAGCGTCTCGAGCAGCCGCACGTCGTCCGCGCTGAAAGCGTGCTCGCGCTCCATGTCGTTCAGCACGATGATGGCTTGCGTCTGTCCGGCAGCGAGCAGGGGCACGAGCAGCATGGACTTCGGATGCTTGTCGCCAGCGATGAGCCCTACCGAAGCCAATCGCGCGGTCACCTCCGGCAGGCGTTCGTTGATCAGCAGCGTTCGGCCCGTGCGGATCACTTCGGCGGCAAGACCGCGATCGGTCAGCGGCGAGGGCGGCGGATACACGCGCTTGCCGTCGAGAACGCCATAGGGATACAGCATTCGCCTCGAAGCGCGGTCGACGACGCGAATCCCCTCCAGCGAATGCGGAAAGACCTCGCGCAGCTTGTCCCCCACCGCGTCGTACACACCCTGGATGTCGAGCTGGCCGGCGAGCGCCTGCTGCACGGCGTTGATGATCGCGAGCTCCGCCGCCCGCTGCTCGCTCTGGTTGAAGAGGCGCTGTGTCTCGTCGAAGAGACGGGCGTTCTCGAGCGCCACGCCCATGCTCGAAGCGATGGTCGTCAGCAGCCGCGCCTCGCTCTCGCCGAACGCGTGCTCGCGCTCGAAGCTCTCGACGATGACGATGCCCATCACGCGGTCGCGCGCGATGATGCGCACCGACATCGCCGACATGGCGCATTCGGTGCCGGGGACGACGCCGGCAGCCGCAACGTCTTCGCGTGTGTTGAGGAAGCGGATCTCGCGGTCGGACACGACCTGCTCCCATCTCTGGGCGGAGGGCGTCACTGACGGCATCGTGATTCGCTTGCCGTGCTCGTACTCGTACAGGAAGTGCGCGGTCTTCGTCTCGTGGTCGTACCAGCGGATCCCGATGTTCTCGATGCGCAGGACTTCGCGCAGCTTGTCGCCGACCAAATCGACGATGCCCTGGAAGTCGAGGCTCGCCGCCATGCCCTGCTGGATGCTGTTGATCACCGCAAGCTCGGCGTTGCGCTGCTCCGTCTCCTTCAAAAGCCGCTGCGTCTCGTCGAACAGTCGCGCGTTCTCGAGCGCGATGCCCATGCCCGCGGCGACGGTGCGCAGGAGGCGAACCTCCGCTTCGCCGAACGCGTGTTCGCGCTCGTAATTCTCGAGGATGATGCTGCCCAGCACGCGGTCGCTGCCGATGATGGGAACGAACACGCTGGACTTCGACGCGTCGGTGCCGGGGATGGTCGTGACACCCAGGGCGTCCGACTCGGCGCGCGTGTTGAGCACCACGGTTTCGCGCCGGTACATGCGGCTCGCGATCGGCCCGTGCCGACGCAACGGGGCCGGGGGCAACTGGAGCCGCTTGCCGTGCTCGAACTCGTACAGGTGATGGATGAGGTCGGTCTCTTCGTCGACCCAGCGGATGCCGAGGTCCCCCGTGTCGAAGACTTCGCGCAGCTTGTCGCCGACCAGGTCGACGATGCCCTGGAAGTCGAGGCTCGCCGAGATCCCTTGCTGGATGCTGTTGATGATCGCGAGCTCGTTGGCGCGCTGCTCGAGCTGTTGCGTGCGCTCGGCGACCTTTTGCTCGAGTCCCTGCGACCACTGCGCGTTGTCGAGCGCGACTGCCGCCTGGCTCGCGAGCATCGCGAGGAGATCGCGATCCGGCTCGCGGAAGCGCCCGAAGACGCCGTCGATGTCCGCGTACAGCACGCCGACGACGTCGTTGCGCACCACGAGAGGCGCGGCGATGTACGAGCGCTGCTCGATCTCGGGCGCGCGATCGGGCGTTACGCCGAGAGACGCGGCACGCGCACGCACCGCTGCGTCGAGCAAGGGTTCGAGACTCGCTACGAGCACCGCCGCGTCCTCTTCCTTCGGGACCATCGCGCGCGCGAGGCGCCGGCCTTGCGGCGATTCGATCACGAGCAGCACCCGCTGCGCGCCCGAGAGCTCGGTGGCCTCCTCGATCAGGAACTCCATGAGCTCGTCCGGCGCGCGCAGCTCGTTCATGCGCACGCCGGTGTCGACCAGCCGTTCGAAGGGCTCCTGCAGGCTGGACTTCAGAGCAAGGTGAGGAGGCCGCTTGGCCGGCGTCGCCACGCGCTCGGCGAGCGCCGTGAGCACCACGTTGCGATGACCCTCGGGCTTGTTGAGATAGTTGCGCCGGAGCCCCTCGTCGGTGAGCTTGGTGATCGGCTCCACGAGAAGGCGGTAGGCCATCGCGATGGCCCGCCGTGCCTCCTTCGAGCGCCCATTGGCGCGCAGTGCGAGGTAGTGACGCCACCACACGTCGATCGGGTCGATGCCCTCGATATCGCGCGTTCCTCCGCCATGCTGCAGCTCGACTGCCTCGGTGGACGCCGCGAGGGCATCTGCCGGCTTTCCTGCTGCCAGGAATGCCTCGGAGCATCCGGACAATGCATTGATCAGGCTCGCGAGGTCGTCATGGCCCTGCAGGCGCCGGGCCACCTCGGCAAAGCGATCGGCAGCGCGGTGCGCATTGCCTTCCCACAAGTCGAGCGTTGCCTCGAGCGTCAACCGGTACTCCGGTGCGCGCAACATGCCGGCGGCGTCCCAAAGCTCGGCGGCGTACAGGAGACATTCCTTTGCCGAAGCGTGGTTGCCGAGGCGATGCTCGACCCTTCCGAGGATCAGGGAGGTGAGCGCAGGACCGTTGCCCATTGCGCCCGCGCGCAGATAGGCTCCGCGCGTCTCCAGGAGCCAGCGGCGTGCCCGACCGTAGAGTCCCATGTCGTCGTAAATGATCGCGACGTTATGGGCGATCACGGCGATGCGCTCGACATAACCGGCCGCCTCGAACGCCGCGCGCGATTCCTTGAGCCTGCGCATGCGCTGCGCGATGTCGGGCTCGTGGAACGTGAGCATGTTGAGCGCGTTGCCGAGGCCGGCGAGGTCGCCGCACTCGCGGGCCAGGGAGACCGCCTTGCGGGCGGCCCGGTCCGCCGCGTCGCTCTTCCCGAGGCGGCTCAGCGAGGCGGAGCAACCCCAGTGGGCGTGCCCTTCGTAGCGGGTGTTCGCGAGCGCCTTGAACTCGCGGGCCGCCTGGGCACTGAGCCGATGGCCCGCCGACGCGTTGCCGGACCGAAACTCCGCTTCGCCAAGCCGAAGCATCGCCATCGCCTTGCAGAACGCGTCGCCGCTGCGCTCCGCCGCCTGCAGCGCGTCGCGTCCCGTGGATACAGCGTCGCGCGGTCGTCCGGCGCGGATCTCGACCAGCGTCCGCCGCGACAGCGCCTGCGCGACGAGCGCCGGCTTCCTCGCGGCACGCGCAGCCGCGAGCATCGCGCCGGCGTCTTGAGACGCCTCGATCACCTCGCCGAGCGCGATCCTGCTCTCCGCGCGAAGATCGAGGAGGTCGATGCGTTCTGCGTTGCGACCGGCCTTCGAAAGGCCCGCGGTCGCGGCGTCGATGGCCTCGCGGTGACGGCCTTGGGCCGCGAGCGCCGCAACCTCCGCTGCCGGTGCGTTGCCGGCGGAGGACGTCGCTCGACGGCCGGTGGTTCGCGGAATCTTCCTCTTCGAGGCGGGCATAAAAGAGGCGTGCGGGCACACGCGCGGTGGCAGAGTCTAGCAGGCCGGCGCGAATGGGATAATCGATCGGCCATGCCAGCGCCCGCTCCGCTCCTCGCCATCGACGGCCTGACCGTCGAGTTCCGGACGGCCGAGCGCAGCGTGACGGCGGTCCGTGACTTGTCGCTCGCGATCGGCCACGGCGAAACCGTGGCGGTGGTCGGGGAATCGGGCTCGGGCAAATCCGTCACGGCGCTGTCCGTCATGCGTCTCGTGGAGCATGGCGGCGGCCGGATCGCCGCCGGGTCGATCCGGTTCGAGCGGCCCGACCACGGCGCCGTCGACCTCGTCACGGCGAGTGCGCGCACGATGCGGCAGGTCCGCGGCGGCGAGATCGCGATGATCTTCCAGGAGCCGATGACGTCGCTGAACCCGGTGTTTCCGGTCGGCGACCAGATCGCCGAAGCGATCGAGCTCCACCAGGACAAGAGCGCGGGAGCGTCGCGTGCGGAGGCCCTGCGGATGCTCGAGCAGGTGCGCATCCCCGACGCGCGCGCGGTGATGGCGCGCTATCCGCACCAGCTTTCCGGCGGCATGCGCCAGCGCGTGATGATCGCGATGGCGCTGTCGTGCAAGCCGTCGCTACTCATTGCCGACGAGCCGACGACCGCGCTCGACGTCACGATCCAGGCGCAGATCCTTTCGCTCATTCGCGTGCTGCAGGACGAGATGCGCATGGCCGTCATGTTCATCACGCACGACATGGGCGTCGTGGCCGAGGTGGCGGACCGCGTCGCCGTCATGCTGGCAGGCGAGAAGGTGGAGGAGGGAAGCGCCGAGGACATCTTCGCGCGACCGCGCGAAACCTATACGCGCAATCTCCTCGCTGCGGTGCCGCGGCTTGGCGCGCTCGCCCACGAGGATGGTCCGCGCAAGCTCTCGATCGCGGACGCCGCCGCGACGGCGGAGCCGCCGCCGCCTGCCGCATTGCCGATCCTCAAGGTGCGGGGGCTGACGACACGCTTCGACGTGAAATCCGGCCTGCTGAGCCGCACCCGCCGGCGCGTCTACGCGGTCGAGCGCGTGAGCTTCGACCTCGCTCCCGGCGAGACGCTCGCACTCGTCGGCGAATCGGGATGCGGCAAATCCACGACGGGCCGCTCGCTCCTGCGCCTGGTCGAGCCGGCCGCCGGCAGCATCGAGTTCGAGGGCCGCGATATCGCCAAGGTGTCGCGCACCGAGTTGCGCACCGTGCGCCGCGACATCCAGATGATCTTCCAGGATCCGTTCGCGTCGCTGGACCCGCGGCTCACCGTCGGTTACTCGATCGCGGAGCCGCTCTACATCCACGGCGTTGCGCGCGGCAGCGATGCGCAGGCGCGCGTCGCGGAGCTCCTGTCGCACGTCGGCCTCGCGCCCGAGCACGCGCGGCGCTATCCCCACGAATTCTCCGGCGGGCAGCGCCAGCGCATCGCGATCGCGCGCGCGCTCGCATTGAATCCGAAGGTGATCGTCGCCGACGAGCCGGTGTCGGCACTCGACGTGTCGATCCAGGCGCAGATCGTCAACCTGCTCCTCGACCTGCAGGAGCGCTTCGACCTGTCCTACCTCTTCATCTCGCACGACATGGCGGTCGTGGAGAGGATGAGCCATCGGGTTGCGGTCATGTACCTGGGACAGATCGTCGAGATCGGCCCCAGGCGCGCCGTGTTCAACAATCCCCAGCACGCCTACACGCGGCGCCTGCTGTCCGCGGTGCCGATCGCCGACCCGACCCGGCGTCGCCGCCGAACGGAGCTATCATCGGAAGAAATTCCGAGCCCCGTGCGCGACGTCGGCGACGAGCCGCGCGTCGAGCCGCTGCGCGAGGTGGGTCCGGATCATTTCGTCGCGGTGCATCCAGTGGGCGCGTACTGACGCGCACATTCTTCAACGAGGAGTCCATCATGCAATTCAACTATCGTCCGCTGGCCTGCGCGCTCGCATTCGCTGCGGTTGCGGCGCCGGCCTACGCCGCAAAGGACGTCGTGTTCGCCGTGGCGTCAACGTTCACGACGACCGACCCGTACGACGCCAACGACACGCTGTCGCAGGCGATGGCGAAGTCGTTCTACGAGGGCATGTTCGGCTTCGACAAGGACATGAAGCTGATTCCCGTCCTCGCCGACAGCTACGACGTCAGCAAGGACGGCCTCGTCTACACGATCAAGCTGAAGCGCGGCATCAAGTTCCACGACGGCACCGACTTCAAGGCGGATGCGGTCAAGGCGAACCTCGACCGCGTGACGAATCCCGAGAACAAGCTCAAGCGCTACGGCCTCTACAACAACAACATCGCGAAGACGGAAGCCGTCGACGACTACACCGCGCGGATCACGCTGAAGACGCCGTTCTCGCCGTTCATCGCGCAGCTCGCGCATCCGTCGACGGTGATGATCAGCCCGGCCGCGCTGACCAAGTGGGGCAACAAGGACATCGCGTTCCACCCGGTCGGCACCGGGCCGTTCAAGTTCGTCGAGTGGAAGGCGACCGATTACCTCAAGGTCGAGAAGTTCGACGGCTACTGGCGCAAGGGCTATCCGAAGGTGGACACGATCACGTGGAAGCCCGTGGTCGACAACAACACGCGTGCCGCGATGATCCAGACCGGCGAGGCGCACTTCACGTTCCCGGTGTCGTACGAAGTGGCCGACGTGCTCAAGGCCAAGGCGGACCTCGACGTCGTCGCGGCGCCGTCGATCGTGCTGCGCTACCTGTCGATGAACACGCAGCAGAAGCCGTTCGACAATCCGAAGGTCCGCCAGGCGATCGCGTACGCGATCAACAAGGAGGCGCTCGCCAAGGTTGCGTTCAACGGGTACGCGGCCCCCGCGGAAGGCATCGCGCCGCAGGGTGTGGAATATGCGGTGAAGATGGGACCGTGGCCGTACGACGTTGCCAAGGCGAAGCAGCTCCTCGCCGAAGCGGGCTATCCGAATGGTTTCGAGACGGAACTGTGGTCGGCGTACAACCACACGACGGCGCAGAAGGTCACGCAATTCCTGCAGCAGCAGCTCCAGCAAGTCGGCATCCGCACGAAGATCACCCTGCTCGAGGCGGGACAGCGCGTGGAGAAAGTCGAAAGCTGGCAGGATCCGGCAACCGCACCCGTGCGCCTGTACTACGTCGGCTGGTCGACGTCGACCGGTGAAGCCGACTGGGCGCTGCGCCCTCTGCTGTACGGCGAATCCTGGCCGCCGCGTCTTTTCAACACCGCGTACTACAAGAACCCGAAGTTCGACGCTGGCATCAAGGGTGCGCAGCTCGCGACGTCCAGCGCCGAAAAGTCGAAGTTCTACAAGGAGGCGCAGGAAGCGGCCTGGAACGATGCCCCCTGGGCGCCACTGGTGGTCGAGAAGCTGCTGTCGGCCAACAGCAAGAAGCTGTCGGGTGTGTACGTCATTCCGGACGCGTCGTTCAACTTCTGGGAAGTGGATTTGAAATAGAGCCGGCGAAAGCAGGCGCGGCGCATGCTGGGCTACATCGCGAAGCGCCTGCTCGGCCTCCTGCCGACGCTCGTCATCGTCGGCCTCCTCGTCTTCCTGTTCGTCCATCTCCTGCCGGGCGATCCCGCACGCCTCGCTGCGGGGCCGGATGCGACGCCCGAGACAGTCGACCTCGTCCGCAGGGACCTGGGGCTCGACCGTTCGCTTCCCGAGCAATTCGCGCGCTTCGTCGCCGGCGTCGTGCGGTTCGACTTCGGCAATTCGATCCGCACCAAGCGACCGGTCGCCACGGAGATCGCCGACCGCTTCATGCCCACGTTCTGGCTCACCGTGTGGAGCATGGCGTGGTCGGTGACGTTCGGGATGGCCATCGGCATCATCTCGGCCGTGTACCGCAATCGCGCGCCGGACCGCATCGGCATGGCGCTCGCGGTCTCCGGCATCTCGTTTCCCGCGTTCGCGCTCGGCATGGTGCTGATGCAGCTGTTCTCGGTGCAGCTGGGCTGGCTGCCGACCGTCGGCAACGACAGCTGGAGGCACTACATCCTTCCATCGCTGACGTTGGGTGCCGCGGTCGCCGCGATCATGGCGCGCTTCACGCGCTCCTCGTTCGTCGACATCCTCGGCGACGACTACATCCGCACGGCGCGAGCCAAGGGCCTCGATGAACGCCACGTCGTCATCAAGCACGGGCTGCGCAATGCGCTCATCCCCGTCGTGACCATGATGGGATTGCAATTCGGATTCCTGCTCGGCGGCTCCATCGTGGTCGAGAAGGTCTTCAACTGGCCCGGCCTCGGGCGCCTGCTCGTGGACGCCGTGGACATGCGCGACTACCCGGTGATCCAGGCGCTCGTGCTCCTGTTCTCGCTCGAGTTCATCCTGATCAACCTCGTCGTCGACGTGTTGTACGGCCTCATCAACCCGGCAATCCGCTACAAGTGACTGCCACGACGGAATCCGTCCGCACGCCGTCCGCCGAATTCTGGCGCAAGTTCAAGCACCAGAAGGTCGCGTTGATCGCGGGCGTGTTCGTGGCGCTGCTGGTGCTGGTCGCGGTCTTCGCGCCGTGGATCGTGCCGTACGACGCCGAGAACTTCTTCGACTACGACAAGCTCAACGCGCGGCCGTCGCGCGAGCACTGGTTCGGCGTCGACGCGCTCGGACGCGACATCTTCAGCCGCATCCTGATGGGGGCGCGCATCTCGCTCGCCGCCGGATTCGTCTCGGTCGCGATCGGCGCCTTCATCGGGACGATCCTCGGGCTTCTCGCCGGCTACTTCGAAGGATGGTGGGACCGCGTGATCATGCGCATCTGCGACGTGCTCTTCGCCTTTCCCGGCATCCTGCTCGCGATCGGCGTGGTGGCGATCCTCGGCGGCGGCATGATCAACGTGATCTTCGCGGTGGCGATCTTCAGCATTCCGACCTTCGCGCGGCTCGTGCGGGGCACCGCGCTCTCGCTCAAGCACCTCACGTTCGTCGAGGCGGCGCGCAGCCTCGGCGCCACCGATGCGACGCTCGTGTGGCGGCACATCTTCCCGGGCACCGTTTCCGCCGTCATCGTGTACTTCTCGCTGCGCATCGGCACGTCGATCATCACCGCCGCGAGCCTCTCGTTCCTCGGCATGGGTGCGCAGCCGCCGACGCCGGAGTGGGGCGCGATGCTCGACGCCGCGCGCTCGGAGATGCTGACGGCGCCGCACGCAGCGATCTTCCCGGCGCTCGCCATCTTCCTCACCGTGCTGGCGTTCAACCTCCTGGGCGACGGCCTGCGCGACGCGCTCGACCCGCGGCTCGAGCGACGCTGATTGCATCGACGGCCGCGCGCGGGTATAGTGATTCCTGCGCCGATTTGAAGCTTCAGCTTGCGGGCGCTTAACAAATGCCGCTAAAGCGAGGTTAGCTTCGAGCTACTTAGATTCGTAGCCGGAGCACACAAAACCCGTCAGCGGCCCTGACGGGTTTTTTGTTTCCTGCACGGGAAGTCATCATGGGCAACGAGAGCAACCGCGGTTTCACCACCTCCATCCTGCACTCCGACCGCGACGCGGTCATCGAGCACGGCGCCCTGCACAAGCCGCTGCACCTGTCGGTGGCATACGGCTATCGCGACGCGAACGAGCTCGCCGCCGTCTTCCAGGGGCGCGCGTCGGGCTTCGTGTATGGCCGGCAGGGCAACCCGACTTCCGGGGCGCTGGAGGCCAAGATCACCGCAATGGAAGGCGGCGTCGGCTCGGTCACGTTCGCGACGGGCATGGCCGCCATCGGCGCCATTGCGATGGCGCTCCTGAAGTCGGGCGACCACATCGTGTCGAGCCGCTACGTGTTCGGCAATACGACGAGCCTCCTGCTGACGATGGAGGCGCACGGGCATCCCGTGTCGTTCGTCGACGCCACGGACGTCGCCGACGTGGAGGCCGCGCTGACGCCGGCGACACGCCTCGTCTTCGTCGAGACGATCGCGAACCCCCGCGTGCAGGTGGCAGACCTCCTGCGCATCGGCGAGCTCTGCAAGGCGCGCGGCATCCTGTACGTCGTCGACAACACCATGACGTCGCCGTGGCTGTTCCAGCCGCGGACCGTCGGCGCCGGGCTCGTCGTCAATGCGCTGACGAAATACATCGGCGGCCACGGCAACGCGCTGGCGGGCGCGATCACCGACACCGGCCTCTTCGACTGGACGCGGTTTCCCAACATCGTGGAGAACTACAAGTCGCAGCCGCCCAGGAATTGGGGGCTGCAGCAGCTGCGCAAGAAGGGGCTGCGCGACTTTGGCGGCACGCTGTCCGCCGAGCAGGCGCACCACATCGCGATCGGCTCGGAGACGCTCGCCCTGCGCATGGAACGCATCTGCGCGAACGCGCAGGCACTCGCGCAGTGGCTTGCGCAGCAGCCGCAAGTGCGTGCGGTGTACTACCCCGGTCTCGCGTCGCACCCGCAACACGCGCTCGCAGCAGAACTCTTCCGCGGCTTCGGCGGGCTCCTGAGCTTCGAGCTCGCCGATGGCATCGACACGTTCGCCTTCCTCAATCGCCTCAAGATCGTCGTGCTGTCGTCCAATCTCGGCGACAACCGCACGCTCGCGATTCCGGTCGCGCACACGATCTTCTACGAGATGGGGCCGGAGCGGCGCGCCGCGATGGGCATCGCCGATTCGCTCGTCCGCATCTCGGTCGGGATCGAGGACCAGCACGACCTGGTCGACGACTTCGCGCAGGCGGTGCGCGGCTAGGAGTGCAACGATATACTGCGCCCACTCCATGAGCGCTGGTGGCGAATGATCGATCGACCGCTGCGTCCCGCACTGCGCGTCGCAATCGCAGCTGCATGGCTGGCATGCGCCGCGCCGGCGAGCGCTGCGCGGTGGGAAGTCATGGGCGCGGCTCCCGAGATCGCAATCGATACGAGCACGGTCGGGCCGTCACTGCGCTTTCCCGGTAGCACCGGCGTCTGGATCACCTACTCGCCGTCGATGTCGGTCGATTGCTCGCCGCCGCGCGGTTGCTACGCAAGGACCCAGCGCACCTACTATCTCTTCAACTGCGCTCCGCGTTGGGCCGTGCCGATGGAGCGGCTATCCGCGGACCTCAATGGATCCGTCATCAAGCATGAGGTACGTGAAGAAGGCGAGCCGTATTCGGCGAACGCGGACGTCGCTGCGTTCGTGATACTCGAGACGTATTGCCCCAGTCGCGGGTGGCGCGACCGGCGCTGAACTACTTCGCGCGCCGGACCATCTCGCCGACGATGGCCGTGAATTGCTCCGTCAGCTCGCCTTTCAGGAAATCCCTGGACATCACCGACGATGCGATGGCGCTGGGCACGATCTCGAGCCTGTAGTCGAGACGCGTGCCCGCGCCTTCGGGCGTCACGCGCATCAGCGACACGAGCTTGCGCATGCTGCCCGAGACTTGCGTGGAAAGGATCGTGTTCTGCGGCTCGAGCTCCATCTTGCGCACGCTCGTGTAGGGAATCGAGAGGAGGCCGAACTTCGCGTTGCCCTTCTGCTCGACGGTGAGCACGTTGCCTTCGTTCGCGACGACCTTGCTCTCGCGAACGTTGGGCACCCACTTCTCCATGTTGCCGAAGTCGGTGAGAACGTCCCACGCGACCTTGGACGGCACGGGCGCCTGCATGACGATAGTGGCGACATAACCGTCGCCGTTCTGCGTGACGTCGACGCTGCGGACGGGATTGGCCTTGTCCTGGGCTACGGCATGCGCGGCGACGCACACGAGTCCTGCGAGGAGCAACCGGCGGCGTGCGAGGGTCATCTGCGAGGGTTCCGAATGGCTGAAGCGAATGTGGCCGAGTTGGCTGCAAGACCGTCCCGCTCGGGTCGAGGACGCCAGTGTAGTCGATTGCCGATGTCAGGTTACTCTGTCGCCTGTTCTGAGCCTGGGACCAAGTCGACGTGGCGCACACGCCGCAGAACCCGCTGCTGATCGAAGTTCCGGAGCGCTTCGAAACGGAGCGCCTGACGATCCGCTGTCCGCAGCGCGGGGACGGCGCCGCGGTCTTCGCCGCGATCACCGATTCGCTCGCCGAGCTCCGCAAGTTTCCCGCGTCGATGACTTGGGCGATGCAGACGCCGTCCGCCGTCCTGTCCGAGAGTTATTGTCGAGAGGCGCATTCGAGGTTCCTCGCGCGCACCGATCTTCCGTTCCTCGCGTTTGCCCGCGACACGGGCGAACTCGTGGCCGCCACCGGCCTGCATCGGCCGGACTGGGATGTCCCGAAGTTCGAGATCGGGTTCTGGCGCAGGACCTCGGCGCGATCGCACGGTCTTGCCACGGAAACCGTGCGCGGCTTGCTGAACTTCGCGTTGTCGCACCTGGGGGCGATGCGCGTCGAAGCGTTCGTCGACGACCAGAACGCAGCAAGCGGCGCGCTCTGCGAGCGGGTCGGCATGACGCTGGAAGGCATCCTGCGCAACGAGCGCAGGGCGCCCGACGGCTCCCTTCGAAACACGCGCGTGTACGCGATCACCGGTGCGGTGCGCCGGCGCGTTCGCAAGGCACCCGCATGACACGCCACGTCGCCTTCCTGCGCGGGGTGTCGCCGCAGAACGCGAAGATGCCCGCGCTGAAGGCGTGCTTCGAGGCGGCGGGGTTCCAGAACGTGCGGACGATCCTCGGCAGCGGCAACGTTGCCTTCGACGCACGCGCGGCGTCGGTCGAATCGCTCGTGCGACGCGCAACCAATGCGATGCAGCAGGAGCTCGGACGCACGTTTGCGACGATCCTGCGGCCGTCCGGATACCTCCGGGAGCTGGTCGCCTCGGACCCGTTCGCGCGATTCGACGTTCCTCCCGATGCCAAACGCGTCGTCACGTTCCTGCGGCGTCCCGCCGAGGCGGTGCGCTTGCCGATCGGCCGCGACGGCGCAACCATCCTCGGCATGGCGGATTGCGAAGTCTTCACCGCCTATCTGCCGAGCGACAAGGGGCCGGTGTTCATGAGCCTCCTCGAGCGCACGTTCGGAACCGACATCACGACGCGCACCCTCGACACGGTCGCCAAGTGCGCGGTGGCATGAGGGAGTGGGGGTGCGGCGGCTTCGTCGCCGCCGGCATCGTCGCAACGCCGGATGGCGAGGCCTTGCTCATGCGACGCTCACGCTGAGATCGTGCGCTCCACGGCGCCGGCCGCGCTGACCTCGAGATAGCTTCCGTCCGATTCCCAGTCGGCGAGCACGATGCGCTCACGCTTCTTGCCGTCGACGTCGTGCACGTGCACGGCAGGTCGATGCGTGTGGCCGTGGATCATGCGCGCCGCGTCGCGATCGCGGAACGTCTGCTCCACGGTCGCGATCGAGACGTCCATGATCGACTCCGGCTTCAGCGCCTTCGTGTTGCGGCTCTTGCGCCGCAGCCACGCGGCGATGATGCGGCGCACGAAGTAGGGCAGGCGCAAGAGGCGCGCCTGCACCTCGGGGTCGCGCATGCGCGCGCGATACGCCTGGTATTCGACGTCGTCGGTGCACAGCTGGTCGCCGTGACACAGCAGCGTGCGCACGCCGTGGAGGTCGAGCAGGACGAAATCGGGCAGGAGCGTGGCGCCGGCGGCCTTGGCGAGCCCCTCGCCGATGAGGAAGTCCCGATTGCCTTGCCCGACGTACAGCGCGACGCCCGCATCCGCGATGCCGCGCATCGACTTGACGACGTCGGCGACGAACGGGATGCGCATCTGGTCGTCGCCCACCCACCAGTCGAAGATGTCGCCCAGCATGTAAACCGCGGCGGCGTCACGCGCGGGTCCCGCTGCAAACGCGCGGAACGCGCGGAGCGCCGCCGGCCGGTCGGGCGACAGGTGAAGATCGGACAGGAAGAGGGTGGGCTTCGCGTGTCCCACCGTTTCGTCTTCCTTAACCGGCGACTTCCTCGGCCTTCTCGATGATCACGTCGTCCTTCGGGACGTTCTGGTGGGGGCCGCTGTTGCTCGTGGCGACCCCTCGGATCTTGTCGACCACGTCCTGCCCCTGCACGACCTTGCCGAAGACGCAGTAGCCCCAGCCGTTGGCGCTCGGCGCCTTGTAATCGAGGAAGTCGTTGTCGGCGACGTTGATGAAGAACTGGGCCGTGGCCGAGTGCGGCTCGGAAGTGCGCGCCATCGCGAGCGTGTACTTCTTGTTCTTGATGCCGTTGGTCGCTTCGTTCGCGATCGGCGCACGCGTAGGCTTCTGCTTCATGCCGGGCTCCATGCCGCCGCCCTGGATCATGAAGCCGTCGATCACGCGATGGAACACCGTGTTGTCGTAGTGGCCGTCGCGCACGTACTGCAGGAAGTTCTCGACCGTCGCGGGCGCGTTCTCGCGGTCGAGCTCGATCTTGATGTTGCCGTGATTCGTCTTCAGTACCACCATGTGGATTCTCCTTCAGCCGCCGATGACCTTGGCGCCCTTGATGACGACTTGCGTCGAGGGAACGTCGGCGGGATTGATGCCTGGGGGCACCGCACCCGTCGCGCCCTTCGGTCCTTTGGCCACCTTGTTCACGACGTCCATGCCGTCGACGACCTTGCCGAACACCGTGTAGCCGTAGCCTGCCTGGTCGGCCGAGCGGAAGTCGAGGCGCGCATTGTTGGCCACGTTGATGAAGAATTGCGCGGTCGCGGAATTGGGGTCGCCCGTGCGCGCCATGGACACCGCACCCGGCACGTTGGACAGGCCGGCCTTCTTCGACGATTCCGACTCGATCGCGATCGGCGGCTTGGTCGGCTTTTCCTTGAAGTCGGTGGTGTAGCCGCCGCCCTGGACCATGAATCCGTCGATCACGCGATGGAACTGCGTGCCGACGTAGTGGCCGCTCTTCACGTAGTCGAGGAAGTTGGCGACGGTCTTGGGCGCGGCCTCGGGGAAGAGCTCGATCTTGATGATGCCCGCCGTCGTGTCGAGCTCGACCTGCGGGTTCGCCGCGCTGGCGAGCGACGCGGCGCATGCGATCGCCGCCGCGACTACGAACTTTTGCAGCATGGACTTGCCTCCTTCAGGGGGATGGTGACTTCGTGGTAGTTGGGGCGGTCGCGGCAGCAGGTGCGACGGGTGCGAGCACCTCGCGCACGAGCTTCAGCTTGGCAGGCGCCGACTTGTTGCGCGAGTCGCGCGCGATGGCTTTCTCGTAGTTGGACGCTGCAAGGCGCGCGTAGATGTCGCCCAGGTTTTCATAGGCGACGACATAGTCCGGCGCGGCGTTGATCGCGGCCTCGAGCTCGTCGCGCGCGAGGCCGTACTCGCCTTTCTGCGCGTACAGCACAGCGAGGTTGTTGTGCGGCTCGGGCAGCTCGGGGAAATCGCCCAGCACCCCCTGGAATGCGGTGATGGCGGCATCCGTCTTGCCCGAGTCGGCGAGGGCGACACCCTTGAGGAAACGGGCCTGCGGCTCGCGCGGGCGCTCGGCGTTGAGCTTGTCGAGCACCGTGATCGCATCGTCGTACTTCTTCTCCGCGATGAGCTTGCGCGCATCGAGCAGCGATTGGGCGTACGCCTTGCGCGCGGCTTCCGAGAACTCGCGCGGATCGGTGGTCGCGTCGCTTTGAGCCGCCGCTGGCGGCGCCGCGAGGAATGCGGCGGCGAGCAAGGGGACGAGTGCCAGGAAGGGATGGCGTCGCATGGAACGGGCGATTTTACCAGCCCGCCAAGCACCGGCGCTTCAGGTCGCGCGGAGCTTCGCCGCGGTCGCGTCGATGAGCCGGCGGGCGATCGAAACGCTCATCGGAAGCTTGGGAAGCTCGTCGACGTGGAACCAGCGAGCCTCGGCGATCTCGGCGTCGTCGATGCGAATGTCGCCGCCCGCCCAGGTCGCGGTGTAGGCGATCATCAGCGAGTGCGGGAACGCCCACGACTGGCTCGCGAAATACGTGATGTCGGCGACCTCGACGCCGACTTCCTCGCGCACCTCGCGGCGCACGCAGTCCTCGATCGTCTCGCCCGGCTCGACGAAGCCCGCGAGCGCGCTGAACATGCCCGTCGCGAATCGATTGGCGCGCGCGAGCAGCATCTCCTTGCCGCGGGTGACGAGCGCCATCATGGCCGGCGAGACGCGTGGATACACGGTGAGGCCGCAGGCCGGGCATTCCTTGGCGCGCTCGTTGTCACGCGATCGCGTGGGCGTTCCGCACCGGCCGCAGAAGCGATGGTTGCGATCGAAGTCGACCACCTGGAACGCGCGTGCCGCGAGCGCGAGGAGATCGTCGGGCACCTTGAAGAAGAGCGCACGCAAGCCGACGAAGCGCATGCCGGCGGGCTCCACTGCGTCGTCGCCGACGTCGATTGCGATGCAGGGACGGTTGCCGAGCAGGCCCAGGAAGTGGCGCGAGCCGTCGACCTTCGCGTTGGCGAGATCCTGCAGCGACGTGATCGCGAGGTCGTCTTCGCCGACCGCGCGAACGAGCACGCGGTCGCCGCGAAACGCAAACGCGTGACCTTCGCCCGCCACGTCGGAAGGCAACGCGTGAGCGGGGAAGAAACCGGGGGGCGTGAACATGCGAGCGATTGGAAGGCGCGTGGGCGTCAACCGCGGAGCCGGATCTGGTTAGGCAACGGCACGGAGCGGCGCAGCACGTCCTCGGACAGCCAGATCGCGGAGCGCCGGCCGCGCTCTGCAACGGTCGGCAGCGGCAGCTGGCTGTAGTCGTCGTTGAAGACCTCGAAGCTGTAGTCGCCGCGATAGCCGAGCGTGTCGAGCCGCATGACGAGCTCCGCCAGCGCTTCGCTGTGCACGCCTTCGCCGGGAAAGACGCGGAAGTGGCGCGCAGTCGTGATGCGCTCCTCGACCGTGCGGATCTCCTGCCACATGAAATCGGCGAGCTGCACGAGGAAGATCTTGTCGGGCGACAGCATCTCGAGGTCGTCGAGCGAGGACTTGGTCGCGAAGGCGTGGAACGAGTCGATCCCGATGCCGAGGTTGGGCGCATCGGCGCGGCACACGATGTCCCACGCGTCGGGGAACTCGTTGATGGTGCGCCCCCACGACAGCCCTTCGTACGCGATCCTGATGCCGAACGGAATGGCGAGCATCGCGAGCTTGCGCAGGTCGCGCGCGAGTGCGTCGCGGTCCTGTGTCGCGTGCGCCGACGTCGACGAGCAGACCAGCAGCACCTTCGAGCCGATGGCGTTGCACATCTCGAGCATCGCCTTGGCGACGTCGATCTTGTATTCGTGCAGGTGTCCCGACAGGCCCTCGAAGTCGCGCAGGACCTGGAAGCCGGTGACGCGCAGGCCGCTGTCGCGCACCGCGCGCGCCGCCGCCTCGACGCCGCCGTCGTGTCCCGCGATGTCGCGCGCGGACAGCATCACCTGCGAGAAGCCGGCGCTGCGCATCGCGGCGAGCTTGGCGGGCAGCGAGCCGGCGAGCGAGATGGTGTCCATCCCGAAATCGTCGAAGTTCACGCGGGGCTGAGTCACCGCGGAGAGCTCCGCTCGTCGTGCACGAGCTCGAACATGACGCCGCCCAGCTGGGCTTGCGTGAGCGCGCCCCGCGGATCGCTGTGCACGCCTTCGGATTCGACGAACGTCACGCCGCGCTCGCGCAGCGCGGCGACCGTCGCGAGCACGTCGGGCGTGCCGAGGCCGACGCGGTGCAGCGACTCCTCCGGGTCGACGTCGAGGATGCCGGGCTTGGGCTCGATCAGCTGCAGGAAGAAGCTGCGGTCGGGGCTGCGCAGGATGCGGCCCTTCGGCAGGATGCCGTAGCGCTGCTCGTCGGGCAGCGCCACGAACCCGAAGAGCTCGCGATAGAACTCGGTCCAGTCCTCCATCCGGTCGCTGCCGATGTACTGCACGACGCCGAACCAGCGCATGCCGGTGAGCGCCGGCGGATGCGGATCCACCGTGGGAATGAGGCGTGAAATCGACGTCGTAGATCGAGAAGTCGCGGTAGCGGTCGACGAAGTAGATGCGGCTCGAGCCGACGCCGTGCACGGCCGGGATGTTGAGCTCCATCACCTCGACGTGCGTCGGAACCGCCCATGCACCCGCATCGACGACGTGACGATAGGCGGCTGCGGCGTCGCGCACGCGCAGCGCGATCGCGGCGATGACGGGACGGTCGACCGGCTGCACCGCGCGCGGCAGGCGCGCGATGTGCGCGTTGACGATCACGTTCATGTCGCCCTGCCGATAGAGCAGCACTTCGCGCGAGCGGTGCCGGGCGACGGGCCGGAAGCCCATCGTCTCCAGCACCTGGCCGAGCGCTTGCGGCTTGCTGGTCGCGTATTCGATGAACTCGATGCCGTCGAGGCCGATCGGATTGGTCGCGTCGGCGATGAGCTCGCGGTCGGATGTGTCGGACATGTTGGATTTTCTCCGTGAGCGGCTATTCTGGCACGACGGTCAGTTCAGGGCGTGAACACGCCCGGGAAGATCCACAGCAGCACGACCGTCATCACGACGTACCGCACGAACTTGCCGATCGCCATGTACAGCACGCACGGCCAGAACGCGAGCCGCAGCCACCCCGCGACGGCGCACAGCGGATCGCCGACGATCGGCAGCCACGACATGAGGCACGCGCGCGGGCCGAAGCGCTCGAGCCATTGCAGCGCGCGCGGATGCGCCACGGCGGGATTCTTCGTGACGACTTCGTACGCGCGCTCGGCACCGTAGCCCATCCACCACGTGATCGCGCCGCCGACGGTGTTGCCGGCGGTGGCCACGAGGATCGCCTGCCAGAAGAGATCGGGATTGAGCTTGACGAGCCCGAAGACGGCCGGCTCCGACCCCATGGGCAGCAGCGTCGCCGAGACGAGCGCGATGACGAAGACGGTGGACAGCCCGACCTTCGGCAGCGCCAGTGCAGCCAGCAACGCAGGAATCCAGGCGTCCATCGCCGGATGATACGAAACAGGGCCGGCGCGCGCGTCCGGCCCTGTTCGGCACGCGCTAGGCGAGCGTCAGCGGAAGCGCCCGCAACCGCTTGCCCGTCGCCTGCGCCAGCGCGTTGGCGACTGCCGGCGCGATCGGCGGCACGCCGGGCTCGCCGACGCCCGAGGGCTTGGCCGTGGACGGGACGATGTGCACCTCGACGGCCGGCATCTCGTTGATGCGCAGGAGCGGGTAGTCGTGGAAGTTGGACTGCTCCACCGCGCCGTCCTTCAGCGTGATCTTGCCGTACAGCGCGGCCGACAGCCCGAAGCCGATCCCGCCTTCCATCTGCGCGCGGACGTTGTCGGGATTGACGGCGACGCCGCAGTCGACCGCGCACACGACGCGGTCGACCTTGAACTTGCTGTCCTTGTCGACCGTGACCTCGGCGACCTGCGCCACCACCGTGCCGAACGACTCGTGCACGGCGACGCCGCGCCCGCGCTTTTCGCCCGCCTTGCCCGCGGCAAGCGGCTGCGCCCAGCCCGCCTTGTCGGCCGCGAGCTCGAGCGCTGCGAGATGGCGCGGATGCTTCGCGAGCAGGTCGCGTCGCATCGCGACGGGATCCTTGCCCGCAGCGACGCGAGCTCGTCGATGAACGTCTCGGTCGAGAACGCGGTGTGCGACGAGCCGACCGAGCGCCACCACAGCACCGGCACGCCGCCGTCCGTCGTGTGCAGGTCGACGCTCATGTGCGGGAATGTCGTAGGGCAGCGTGGATGCGCCCTCCACGCTCGTGAGGTCGATGCCGTCCTTCACCATCACGGACTCGAACGCCGTGCCCGCGAGGATCGACTGGCCGACGACGCGGTGCTGCCATCCCGCGACCTTGCCGTCGTCGTCGAGCGCCGCGCGCAGCGCGTGCACGTACAGCGGCCGGTAATAGCCGCCGCGCATGTCGTCCTCGCGCGTCCACACGAGCTTCACCGGAATGCCGATCTTCTCGCTCTTCACGAGCTGTACCGCAATCGCGACGGCTTCGAGCACGTAGTCGGACGCAGCGCTCGCCCGGCGGCCGAAGCTGCCGCCCGCGTACATCATGTTGAGCTTGACCTGCTCGGGCTTGAGGCCCGTGTACTTCGCGATCGCGAACTGGTCGCCGGTCTGGAATTGCTCGCCGTTCCAGATCTCGCACGATTCGCGCGTGAGCTTCACGACGCAGTTCATCGGCTCCATCGCCGCGTGCGCGAGGAAGGGAAATTCGTACGTCGCTTCGAGCTTCCTCGCGCCGCTCGCCATCGCGGCCTCGGCGTCGCCGACTTTCTTCGCGGGCTTGCCCGGCGTGGCGGCGAGCTTCCGGTACTCGGCGATCAGCTGTTCCGAGGTCGCCTTCGATCCCGTCGTCGCGTCCCACTCGACCTTGAGCGCGTCGCGGCCCTTCTTCGCCGCCCAGAACGTCGTCGCGATCACGGCGACGCCGGTCGGGTATCTCGACCACGTAGCGCACGCCGGGAATGCTGTTCACCGCCGACGAGTCGACCTTGGCGACCTTCTGCCCGAAGCGCGGCGCATGCAGCACGACCGCCGTCAGCATGTCGGGCAGCTTCACGTCCTGCGTGAAGCGCGCGGTGCCGTTGGACTTCGCGCGCGAGTCGGTGCGGCGCACGTCCTTGCCGATGTAGACGAAGTCCTTCGGGTCCTTGAGCGTGACCGACGTGGGCACCGGCTGCTTCGCGGCGGCGTCGGCGAGCTCGCCGAACGTGGCCTTGCGCGTGCCGGACGTCAGCACGCCGTTCTTCACCTGGACGGAGCTTGCGGGCACCTTCCATTGCTCGGCGGCGGCGGCGACCAGCATCGCGCGCGCGGCAGCGCCTGCCTGGCGATATTGCTCGAACGAATTCGCGATCGCGGTGGACCCGCCCGTGCCCTGCGCCTGTCCCCACAGCAGGTTGTTGTAGACCGCGGCATCGGCGCGCGCGCCTTCCGCGCGCACCTGCGACCACGCGGCGTCGAGCTCCTCGGCGACGAGCGTCGGCAGGCCGGTGTACACGCCCTGGCCCATCTCGAGGTGCTTGACGATCACCGTGACGGTGTTGTCCTTGCCGATGCGCAGGAACGCGTTCGGCTCGAAGGAACCGGACGCGGCGGCGCCGGCCGTCTTGCCCGGCCCCGACATCTGCGCCGTCGCGTCGTAGATGCCGAGCGTGAGCCCGGCGCCGGCCGCGACGGATTGGAGGAATACGCGACGGGACATCGTCGTGCGTGGGATCGGGCGCATGCGCATGGGGTTCATGTGTTCGTTCCTTATCCGAGCGACTTCGCTGCATCCTTGATCGCAGCGCGGATGCGCACGTACGTCGCGCAGCGGCATGCGTTGCCGGCCATCGCGTCGTCGATGTCCTTGTCCGTCGGGCGCTTGTTCTTGGCGAGCAGCGCCGTCGCCGACATCACCTGGCCCGACTGGCAGTAGCCGCATTGCGGCACGTCGAGCTTCTCCCACGCGGCCTGCACGGCCTTGCCCTCGCGCGACGCGAGGCCCTCGATGGTCGTGATCTCGACGCCGGGCTTCAGCGACGAAAGCGGCGTGACGCACGAGCGCGTCGGCTGTCCGTCGATGTGCACGGTGCACGCGCCGCACAGCGCCATGCCGCAGCCGTACTTGGTGCCGGTGAGATTCAGGTTGTCGCGCAGGATCCAGAGGAGCGGCGTGTCGCCCGCCACGTTCGGCGAGATGTCGACGCGCTCCTTGTTGACGAAGAAGGTGGGCATTGCGGAGATCTCCGGAAGGCGAGCCCGCCATTGTAGCGGTGGAACCGCGTCGCAGCCGGCTCGACAAGCACCTCGCCGCGTATAATTTCCCCATTCACGAACGAGGACATGATCATGGAAGCCGACGAAATCAACGTCATCGCCAACACGCTCGCGGACATCGCGCAACGCACCGCCGAGCTGCGGAGGTATCTTTGACTTCGAAGTGAAGTCGGAGCGGCTCGCGGTCGTCTCGCGCGAGCTCGAGGATCCGAAGATCTGGGATTCGCCCGAGCGCGCCCAGGCGCTCGGCAAGGAGAAGAAGGACCTCGACGGCATCGTCGGCACCATCACCGAGCTCGAGAAGGGTCTCGCCGACAGCAAGGAGCTGTTCGAACTCGCGCGCGCCGAGGGCGACGACGACACGATGCGCGCCGTGAAGGACGACGTCGACCGGCTCGCGAAGATCGTCGGCGGACTCGAGTTCCGCCGGATGTTCAACAATCCGCTCGACCCCGCGAACTGCTTCATCGACATCCAGGCGGGCAGCGGCGGCACGGAAGCGCAGGACTGGGCGTCGATGCTGATGCGGATGTACCTGCGCTATTGCGAGCGCCGCGGATACCGCACGGAGATCCTCGAGGAATCCGCCGGCGAGGTCGCCGGCATCAAGAGCGCGTCGATCAAGGTCGAGGGCGACTATGCCTACGGCTACCTGCGCACCGAGGTGGGCGTGCATCGGCTGGTGCGCAAGAGCCCGTTCGATTCCAACGCGCGCCGGCACACGTCGTTCGCGAGCGTGTTCGTGTATCCGGAGGTGGACGACTCCATCGAGGTCGACATCAACCCGGCCGACTTGCGCATCGACACGTACCGCGCGTCCGGTGCAGGCGGCCAGCACGTCAACAAGACCGACTCGGCGGTGCGCATCACGCACTTGCCGACGAACATCGTCGTGCAGTGCCAGAACGACCGCTCGCAGCATCGCAACCGCGCCGAGGCGATGCAGATGCTGAAGTCGAAGCTGTACGAGCTCGAGGTGCGCAAGCGCCAGGAAGAGCAGCAGAAGCTCGAGGACTCGAAGACCGACATCGGCTGGGGACACCAGATCCGCTCGTACGTGCTCGACCAGTCGCGCATCAAGGACCTGCGCACCAATTACGAAGTCGGCAATACGCAGGCGATCCTCGACGGCGATCTCGACGACTTCATCGCCGCGAGCCTGAAGCAGGGGGTGTAGGACGCACATGGCGCTGACCCCGCTCTCAGGACGCGACGATGCCCGCGTCGGGCGATCTCGACCGGCTCGTCGACGACGTCTGGTCGCGCATCAATGGCGGCGATCAACGGGCGATGGCCGCCTTGGGGACTGCCCGTGCTGGCGACGCAAGGCAAGGAAGGCCCGAGCGCGCGCGTGCTTGCGCTTGCGCGCCGTGCAGCCGGCCGTGCGGACGTTCTGTTTCACTGCGACGCGCGCTCGGACAAGGTGGACGAGATCAGCACCGACGCTCGCGTGAGCGTCGTGTTCTGGGACCCGGCCGACGGCATCGAGGCACGCTTCACGGGGACGGCGGTCGTGCACCGGCAGGAAGACGAGACGCATGCCGCATGGCAGGGCGTATCGCGGTTGCGCCGGCTCGCCTCGCGTACGGCGAAGCCGCCGGGCGCGGTGCTCGATGCGGCCGCACGCCTCGATGCGCTGCCGCAGGCGTCGTACACCGACGGCTACGAGCACTTCGCCGTCATCCACGTCGAGGTGACGAGGCTCGACTGGCTGTGGGTGGGCGCCGAGGACCTGCGCCGCGCGAGCTTCGCCTGGAACGGATCGGCGTGGGCGGGCGCCTGGACGGTGCCGTAGCAATTCTGTTAACCATATTGGCAATAATTAACCAAATGTGAAACAATAAGATCCGTCGTCAACGAAACGAGGATCCTATGAATCCCCCACCCCCAGGCTGGCCCCGGCTGTCGAGCTGTCTCTATTACGAGGATGCCGCCACGGCGATCGACTGGCTGTGCGATGCCTTCGGCTTCGAGGTCCGGCTGCGCGTCGAGGACGATGCCGGGCGCATCGTGCACAGCGAGCTCACGTATGGCGAGGGCGTGATCATGGTGAGCCAGCAGCAGGACGATCCCGCCGTCAAGCCCGAATGGAAGCGCGCGATGAAGAGCCCGCGTGCGCTCGGGAACGCCAACACGCAGATGCTGATGCTCTACGTCGACGACGTCGAAGCGCATTGCGCGCATGCGCGGGCGCACGGCGCGACGATCCACCAGGAGCCGGGCACGCACGACTACGGCGACGACTACTGGACCGACCGCAGCTACGGCGCGATCGACCTGGGCGGCCACCAGTGGTGGATCACCCAGCGCCTGCGCAGCGGCGCCAAGGCGTGACGACGAGCAAGGCGGCGCGGCTTTCCGCGTCGCTTGCGGCACTCGCCGACGACAAGCGACGCGCGGTGATCCGCGCACTGCTCGAGCAGCCGCGTCGCGCCGGCGATCTCGCCAAGGCGGTCGCGCTGTCGCCGCCCGCGTTGTCGCGGCACCTGCGCATCCTGCGGCGGGCCGGGCTCGTGGTCGAGCAAGGCGACGACGACGATGCGCGCGCACGCATCTACAGCGTTCGCGAGCCCGGGTTCACGCCGTTGCGGGAATGGCTCGACGACGTCGAGTCGTACTGGTCCGAGCAGCTCGAAGCGTTCAAGGCGCACGCGGAAGGCAAGCGTCGATGACCGGCGATCGCGCGCGGGTCAGCGTGGCCGTCGCGGTGGATGCGCCGGCGGCCTTCGCCATCTTCACGCAGGAGATCGACGTGTGGTGGCGGCGCGGCGCGCGGTTTCGCAATGCGGGAGCCGCGGCGCGGCATCGTCTGCATCGAGCCGCGTGTCGGCGGGCGCCTGTTCGAGTCGATCGAGGGCGACGTTGCGCCGCACGTCGTCGAGATCGGGCGCGTGAGCGTCTGGGATCCGCCGCGGCGCGTCGCGTTCACGTGGCGCGCGTCCAACTTCGCGCCTCACGAGTCGACCGACGTCGACGTCGAGTTCACTCCGCAGCGCAGCGGAACGCTGGTGACCGTCACGCACAGCGGCTTCGCGGCGCTGCGCGACGATCACCCGGTGCGCCACGGCCTGCTGGGCAGCGCGTTCTGTGCGGAAATGGGTCGATGGTGGGGCGACCAGATGGCGTCGCTTCGCGAGTCGGCTATGCTTGCGGGTCGAACGACACGATAAGCAGCCGACGCCCATGCCCGACGCGATACCGCAGGACGAGAACCAGATCATCGCCGAGCGCCGCGCGAAGCTTGCGGCGCTGCGCGCGGGCGGCCAGGCGTTCCCGAACGACTTTCGCCGCGACGCGCTCGCCGGCGACCTGCATGCGAAGCACGGCGGCGAGTCCAACGAAGCGCTGGAATCGCTCGCGATCCCGGTCAACGTCGCCGGCCGCATGATGCTGAAGCGCGTCATGGGCAAGGCGTGCTTCGCGACACTGCAGGACATGTCCGGGCGCATCCAGCTCTACGTCACGATCGACGGCGTCGGCGCCGACGCGCTCGAGTCGTTCAAGCACTGGGACCTGGGCGACATCGTCGCGGCCACCGGCACGCTCTTCAAGACGCGCACGGGCGAGCTGTCCGTCAAGGCGACGAGCGTGCGGCTTCTCGCGAAGTCGCTGCGACCGCTGCCCGAGAAGTTCCACGGCATGACGGACACCGGAGCAGCGCTATCGCCAGCGCTACGTCGACCTCATCACGAACCCGCAGGCGCGCGACGTGTTCGTCAAGCGCTCGCAGATCGTGCAGGCGATGCGCGAGTTCTTCGTGAGCCGCGGCTACCTCGAGGTCGAGACGCCGATGATGCATCCGATCCCGGGCGGCGCCGCGGCGCGCCCGTTCGTCACGCATCACAACGCGCTCGACATGGAGCTCTTCCTGCGCATCGCGCCGGAGCTCTACCTCAAGCGGCTGGTGGTCGGCGGCCTCGAGAAGGTGTTCGAGATCAACCGCAACTTCCGCAACGAAGGCATCTCGACGCGCCACAATCCCGAGTTCACGATGCTCGAGTTCTACGAGGCGTATCGCGACTACGACTACCTCATGGACCTCACCGAGGCGCTGCTGCGCGAAGTCGCGACCAAGGTGCTCGGCACGACGACGATCAGCTACCAGGGCACTGCGATCGACCTCGCGCCCGCTTTCGATCGACTGACGATGGCGCAGGCGATCCACCAGTACAACCCGGAGCACGCGCCAGCCGACCTCGCCGATCCCGATTACCTGCGCAGCACGCTGGCGCGCTTCGACGTCGACGTGTTCGCCACCGACGGCGCTCGGACTGCTGCAGCTCAAGCTGTTCGAGGAGACGACCGAGGCGAAGCTCGTGCAGCCCACGTTCATCGTCGCGCATCCGACCGACGTGTCGCCGCTCGCGCGCGCCAACGACGCGGACCCCTCCGTCACCGACCGCTTCGAGCTCTTCATCACCGGCCGCGAGATCGCCAACGGCTTCTCCGAGCTCAACGATCCCGAGGACCAGGCGGCGCGCTTCCAGGCGCAGGTCGACGCGCGCGCAGCCGGCGACGAGGAGGCGATGTACTACGACGCCGACTACATCCGCGCGATGGAGTACGGCCTGCCGCCGACGGCAGGCGAGGGCATCGGCATCGACCGCCTGGTCATGCTGCTCACCGACTCGCCGTCGATCCGCGACGTGATCCTGTTCCCGCAGCTCAAGAAGGAATGACGCAAGGCTTCGGCTCCTTCCGGGAGTTCTATCCCTTCTACCTCGCGGAGCATGCCAACCGCACCTGCCGCCGGTTGCACGTCGTGGGATCGACGCTGGTGATCGCATGCCTTGCCACGTTTGCGGCCACGGGCAACGCGTGGTGGATCGGCGGCGCGTTCGTCTGCGGATACGGCTTTGCGTGGATTGGCCACGTGTTCTTCGAGCACAACAAGCCGGCGACGTTTCGCCATCCGCTTTACAGCTTCATCGGCGATTGGGTCATGTACGCGCAGGTGATCACAGGCCGCATCCCTTTCTGATTTATACCCGGTAGGGGTATCTTGAACTGTACCCTCCGCGGGTATATATAGGGATCATGGGAACCCCGGCTGCCGCACCCGAACGCATCGAGCTCGGCCTCACCGGCATGACCTGCGCCGCGTGCGCGGCGCGCGTCGAGAAGACGCTCAACCGGGTGCCCGGCGTCTCGGCGAACGTGAACTTCGCGACCGAGACGGCGAGCGTCGGGTTCGACCCTGCGCAGGCGTCGGCCGAGCAATTGCTGGCGGCGGTCGCACGTGCAGGATACGGCGCGACGGTGCGCCGCGATCCGCAGGAAGACCGCAAGCGCGACGACGCGCGCAGGGAGCACGAGCTTCGCGCGCTGACGCCGCGAGGTCGTCGTCGCCGCGCTCCTGTCGGCGCCGCTGTTGCTGCAGATGATCCCCATGCTGCTGTCCGGCGGCCAGACGATTGGCTGCCGCGCTGGTGGCAGCTCGCGCTCGCCACACCCGTCCAGTTCTGGATCGGACGGCGCTTCTACGTGGGCGCGTGGCACGCGCTGCGCGGCGGCGGCGCCAACATGGACGTGCTGGTCGTGCTGGGCACGTCGATGGCGTACGCATGGAGCGCCGTCGTGACCGTGCTCGGCCTGCACGAACGCCACGTGTACTTCGAGGCGGCAGCGGCGGTCATCACGCTCGTGCTGCTCGGCAAGCTCCTCGAAGCGCGCGCGAAGGCCGGCACGTCGGCGGCGATGCGAGGGGCTCCTGCGGCTTGCGCCGCGCGCCGCGCACGTCATTCGCGGCGGCACCACGGTCGAGATCGCGGTCGAGGACATCGCCGTCGGCGATCGCTGTCGTCGGTGCGCGCGGGCGAGAGCGTCCCGGTCGACGGCATCGTCCGCGAAGGCTCGTCCGCAGTGGACGAGAGCATGCTGACCGGCGAATCGCGCCCGGTCGCGAAGCAGCCCGGCGATCCCGTGTATGCGGGCACCGTGAACCAGGACGGGCTCCTTGCGTGTGAAGCGACGAAGGCCGGCGAGCGCCACGCTTCTCGCGGGCATCGTGCGCCTCGTTGCGCAGGCGCAAGGGTCGAAGGCGCCCATCCAGCGCACCGCGGACCGCGTCTCTGGCATCTTCGTGCCGATCGTCCTCGCCATCGCGGTCGTCACGTTCTTCGCGACGTGGTGGATCGCTGGCGACGCGGCGACCGCGCTCGTGCACGCGGTCGCGGTGCTGGTGATCGCGTGCCCGTGCGCGCTCGGGCTCGCCACGCCCACTGCGATCATGGTCGGCACCGGCCGCGGCGCGCAATCCGGCATCCTCATCCGCAACGCAACCGCGCTCGAGCAGGCGGGCCGCTTGCAGACGCTCGTCGTCGACAAGACGGGCACGCTCACGGAAGGACGCCCGCGCGTCACCGACGTCGTCGCCTTCGGTGACGCGAAACGCGCGCGATGTGCTGCAAGCGGCGGCAAGCCTCGAGCAGGGATCGACGCATCCGCTCGCAAGTGCGATCGTCGCCGCCGCCAAGGAGGAGGGCATCGCGTCGCTGCCGGTCGCGGACTTCGAATCGATTCCTGGCCGCGGCGTGACCGCGCGCGTCGGCGCGAGTCTCGAGCCCACGACGCTCGGTGCACTTGCATTCGTCGCGCAACGGGGATTCGATCCGCCGACGGCCGCGATTCTCGACCTCGAGGCCCAGGGCAAGTCGATCGTCGGCGTCGTGCGCGGAGGCCGGGCGCTCGGCGTCATCGCGCTGGCCGACACGATCCGGCCCACTTCACGCGACGCCGTGCGGCGCCTCGCGGACATCGGTGTGGACGTCGTCATGCTCACCGGCGACAACGGCGCCGCGGCGCAGGCCGTCGCGTTCGCTGTCGGCATCGACGAAATTCGAGTCCGGCGTGCTGCCCTCGGCCAAGGCGGATGCGGTGCGCGAGATCGCAGGCACCGGCGTCGTCGTCGGCATGGTCGGCGACGGCGTCAACGACGCGCCGGCGCTCGCGGCGGCCGACGTGAGCTTCGCGATCGGCGCCGGCGCCGATATCGCGATCGAGGCCGCCGACGTCACGCTCGTGCGCAACGACCTCGACGGCAGTCGTCGACGCGATCCTCCTGTCGCGCGCCACGCTGTCGAAGATCCGCCAGAACCTGTTCTTTGCGTTCGCCTACAACGTGCTCGGCATCCCGCTCGCCGCGATCGGCATGCTGAATCCCGTGATTGCCGGCGCCGCCATGGCGTTGAGCTCGGTCTCGGTCGTGACGAACGCGCTATTGCTTCGGCGCTGGACCGCGCCGCATCTGAGAAGACGACGATGGAAACGATCACGATGAACGTGAAGGGCATGTCGTGCGGCGGCTGCGTCGCCAGCGTCACGCGCGTGCTGAAGTCCGTGCCCGGCGTCACCGACGTCGCGGTGACGCTGACACCCGGCACCGCCAGGGTGACGTTCGACCCGGCGCAGACCGGCGCGCCCGCGCTGCGCAGCGCGGTCGAGGACGCGGGCTATGACGTCGTCGCCTAAGCGCGTCGCGCGCACCCGCGGCGACGCGGCAGCGGCGCTCGGCAAGCGCATCGACCCGCATCGAAGGCCAGGTGCGCGGCATCGGCAAGATGATCGCGGAGGATCGCTACTGCATCGACGTGCTGACGCAGGTGAGCGCGGTGCAGGCGGCGCTCGATGCGCTGGCGCTCGAGCTGCTCGAGGATCACCTGCACGGCTGCGTGCAGCAACGCCGTCAAGTCGGGCGACGGCAAGCGCGCCATCGACGAGGCGCTCACCGTCGTGCGCAAGTTCGCGCGCTAGCGCTGCGCGCCGTTACGCTCGATCCAGTGCTCGAATGCCTGCAGGAACTTGCGCAGGAAATCGACCGTGGACTCGTTGGTGAGCTTGCCGTCGTCGCCGAACAGGGTACCGGCCTGGCCGATGAACGCTTCCGGTCCCGCCATGGTGGCGACGTTCACCGCAACCAGCGTCTGGCGAAGCGCGAGATTGGCGGCCATCGCGCCAAGCGCACCCGGCGTGACGCTGATCACCGCCGCGGGCTTTCGGCTCCAGACGCCTTTGCCGCTCGGTCGCGAACCCACGTCGATGGCGTTCTTGAGCCCGCCGGGAAGCGAGCGGTTGTACTCGGGCGTCACGAACAGCAGCGCATCGACGCCACGGATCGCATCGCGGAAAGCGGTCCACTGAACCGGCGGCGACTCCGTCTCCAGGTCCTGGTTGTACAGCGGCAGGTCGCCGATCGGCACGATGGTCATCGCGAGCGTGTCGGGGGCAATGGCGATCACCGCGTTGGCGAGCTTGCGGTTGAACGACTCCTTGCGAAGGCTGCCGACGATGACGGCGACGTTTCGAGCACTCATGGCGGCGATCTCGTTATTCGTGAGTCTTCCATGGTAAGCCGTTTGCGGGCGGACCTCGCCCAATGGCATGATGCCGGCGCCCGTGCAGGACCCACCATCACCGAACGAGACGGCGTGAGCGAAATCAGCACCGCGGCCCTGGTATGCCTCGCGATCCTCGCGGGAGCGCTCATCGGCGCGAGCCTGCGCCGCGTGCTGCCTTCCGAGCACATGAGCGAGCAGTCGCGCAACATCGTGAACATCGCGATCGGCCTCATCGCGACGCTTTCCGCCATCGTCCTCGGCTTGCTCGTGGCGTCCGCGAAAGGCGCCTTCGACGCGCGCAACGACGAGATCAAGCAGAGCGCAGCGCGGCTCGTGCTGCTCGACCGCACGCTGCGTCAATACGGCCGCGAGACGAACGACATACGCGCGCTTTTGCAGGAGCTCACGCAGCGACGCATCGACCACACCTGGGACAAGGCGCAGCCGCGGGAGCACATGCGGATCGTGACGGAGGACGCCACGAGCAGCGAGCTCATCCGCGAACGCCTGTGGCTGCTGACGCCCTCGAACGAAGCCCAACGATGGCTGCACGCCCGGGCGCTCACGTTGACGGCGGAGATCGAGCACGGCCGGTGGCTGCTGGTCGAAGGCGATCAAAGCTCGATCCCTCGGCCGTTCCTGGTGATCCTCGCGTCGTGGATCGCGGTGATATTCGCGTGTCTCGGCCTCTTCGCGCCGCGCAACCCGACCGTTTACGGGGTGCTGTTCATCTGCGCCGTGTCCGTGTCCACCGCCGTGCTCATGATCCTCGAGATGGACCAGCCATTCGAAGGCTTCCTCCAGGTGCCCAGCACGCCGCTCGTCTCCGCTGTCGAGGAAATGCGGCGGTGATGCGCGCCGGCGTGGCACAATTGGCACACGTCGGGGTGTAGCGCAGCCCGGTAGCGCGCTTGCTTTGGGAGCAAGATGTCGGAGGTTCGAATCCTCTCACCCCGACCAGTTCCTGCTCAGGAGTTCCTCCTGGGCTTCGCTGATTGCAGGATCGCCGATCGCCTGCTCCATCACCTGCCGCTCGCGCGCTTCCTTCGCTGCGTGACGCAGGTCGTTGTGAATCGCGGTTGCCGCGATCGCTGCGTGGCCGGCCGCGACGGCCAGCTGGTCCAGGCCCGCGACCACGTCGCCCGCGGCGTACAGCCCTTCTATCGACGTGCGGCAGTGCGCGTCGACGACGATGGCGCCGGTCTCGTCGAGATTCGCACCGGTTCCCGCGGCCAGCGTCGACTTCGGAACGCTTCCGAGCGCTGCATAGACGAGGTCGCATTCGAAGTGCGAGCCGTCGGCCAGCTCGACGACGATGCCGGCAGGACGGAAGTCCACGCGACGAGGCCACGCAGTGACGTCGACCAGCGTTACCTGCGTGCTGTACGTACGGAGGAATTCGGCTTCGCGCACGCCGTGCACGCCCTTGCCGATGACGGCGATGCGCTTCCCCGACGATTCGAAGCCGTCGCACACCGGGCATTGACGCAACAGCCCGCGCTCGCGAAGGGCCGCGATGCCCTCGACCTCCGGCTCTACGTCGTGCGTGCCGGTCGCAAGCAGGACCGTGCGCGTCGCGACCGCGTGCGATCCGACGCGGACGATGAACCCCTCGTCGCAGGCATCGATCGACGACACGCGTCCGGATTTGACGTGCCCTCCCGCATTGTCGAGCTGCTGCACGAGGCGTTGCAGGAGATCGGATCCGCCGATGCCGTCCGGAAAGCCCGGGAAGTTGTGCGACAGAGGGATGCGAAGCGCGCGGCTGTCGCCGTCGTCGAAGCAGGCGACGCTGCGTCGGAAGCGACAGAGGTAGTGCGCCGCGATGAGCCCCGCAGGCCCGCCACCCACGACGACGCAATCGACGACCGCATCTGCTGTTCGCACCGCGCAGCCCTGCTATTGGTGCGCACGCGCGAGCGGGTCGCTGCGTAGCGCGATCATCGAGTCGAAGCTCTCGATTTCGGGAAGGATGTAGATGGGAGGACGTTGCGTGACGTACGCGGGGCGAATGTACGTCTCGTAGAACTCCGGCCAGACGTTGATGCAGCCATACGAGATGCGGTTGTCGTCCGGCGACGGCGAGCGCAGACGCTCGAGGCGCCGCTCGTTCGCATTCGACGTGATGACGCGATGGATCGACACTGCGGCATCGTAGTCGACCCACACGACATCCTCGTGGCGTGCGTTGATGCCGGGCTCGCCCACGAAACGGCCAGCCGGCGTGGTGCGCTCCTCCGGCAGCACCTGCTCGATCGGCTTGTCGCCCACGCCGGGCGCCGTGCGGTCACCGCGCGCGGAGCCGAGCAGCACTGCCGATTGCGCGCGCAGCGTCCCGTCCTGGTCGAACGCGTAGAACTGCGACGCCGTCTTGTCGATCACGAAGAACGGCATCCCGTGCGCGTCGTCGACGGCGACGATGCGTCGCACGGCCTGCGCGACGCGCGGATTGGAAATCGCGCTGTCCGCGCTGATCGCCGTGCGAGGAACGCTTGGCTGGGGACGACCTGCGGCAGAAGGCGGGGTAGGCGCAACATCCGAGCAGGCCGCTGCGACCAGCGCAAACGCGCAGGCCGCAGCGGCCAACGGAATCATGCGACGCCCGGACACGCCAAACTTCCTGCGCGCGCCGGAATCAGTTGCGGTCGGCTCGCGCGCCGCGCGTCCCCATCGTATCGCGCGATCCGCTGCTGCCCGTGCCGCCGCTCATTCCGCTGCTGCCCGTGCCGCCGCTCATCCCGCTGCTCGATGAGCCGCTCGTCGTTCCGCCCGTCGTTCCGCCGGTGCTGCCCGTCGTCGACGAAGCGTCGCGCGACGTACCCGTCGATCCCGCGGTCGATCCGGTCGTTCCGCCCGTTCCCGTCGAACCCGAGGTCGTTCCCGTCCCGCCGCCGGTCGCTGAGGACCCGGTCGACCCGGTGGAGCCGGTGCTGCCCGTGCCGCCGGTGGATCCCGTCGATCCGGTTGCGCCCGTCGACGAACCGGTGCCCGAGGTGCCGCCCGACGTGCCCTGGGCTTGCACGACGCCGACGGCGAGCGCTACGGCCAACGCGAGAGCCGACAGCGCAGATGTGGATGATTTCATGTGCAGTCTCCTTTGATTTGATCGAACGGCCGGAAGCGGCCGACCTCGTCCGTTCATTGCAACATGCGCGCCACTGCGTGCGCGATCTCGCGTACGGCGTGAAAAACGCCGCGAGTTCTTACGAGCATGCTCGCGAGACGACGACACGGACGCGTGCCTTCGGCAATGTTTACCGGCGATTGGAGCGGTGTGCGCGACGATGAAAAAAGAAGCGCGACACGATGCGTCCACGCAGGCGAAGAGACTTCGAAACATTTACCGGTAACGCCCTCCAATGCGAGACGTCGCGCGTCGCTCGCGCAGCCATGCGGGTGCTCGCATGTCGTTCGCTCAGGTGCTCGAGCGCCAGCCCGGTTTGCGCGAGCTCGCGGCGCAGGATCTGCGCGCCGAGGCGGGTTGACCTCGGGGTGTCGCCGGTTACGGCGAGCGCGTCGCGAGCTCCGTCACGACTTCGGTGGTGACCTGGGTCATGAGCTTGTGCACCGGACACTTGGCGGCGACCTTCAGGAGCTCGTCGCGCTGCGCGTCGGTAAGCGCGCCGCCGCCGAGAGCGAGCGACGCGCGCAGGCGGTAAGTGCCGGCGCGCTCCTGCGCGTCGTCGCGCTCCACCGTCACCGCGACGTCCTCCAGGGGGATCTGCTTGCGGTTCGCGTACCAGACCATCGTCACCGCCTTGCAGGCAGCGAGCGCGGCGTCGTAGAGATCGTGCGGCGTGGGACCCGTATCCTCGCCGCCATTTGCGGGCATCTCGTCGACCGGCACGCGATGGTTACGAATGGTGACGACGTGGCGCAGCTTGCCGGTCCGGTCGCGCGTTGCGGTGACGTCCATGGCCCATCCTCCGTGCAATTTGTCTCGCACAGGATACGCCCGGACCCCGGACGCGCGTCGGTCCGGCGAGCGTGTTTCGGGGCAGGCTGCTAGACTGGCGCGACCAAACGAGCCCGGCGAAAGGCTGCCATGCGCGACTACCAGCCACTTGCGTCCATCTCTCTCGCGGCGAGCGGGCCGTGTGTGCTCGCGCAGCCGGCGGCCAATCCGGTGACGCTCGACACGCCCGCGCTCGACGTCATGACCGATCTCTCCAAAGTCGCGGCGGTCACGATCGACCCGTCGGCCGCCGTCACCGCCGCCAACGAGTACATGATTGCGCGGGCCGTGCGCTCACTGTTCGTCACGGCGGCCGACGGCCATCTCGTCGGCCTCGTCACGACCACGGACATCCTGGGCGAACGGCCGGTGCGCATCAGCCACGCCCGCGGCATCAACCGCAACGAGCTCGTCGTATCCGACGTGATGACGCCCATCGACTCGATCGTCGCCATGCGCATCGAGGAGGTGCGCGCCGCAAAGGTCGGGCACATCGTGGCGTCGCTCAAGCAGGCCGGGCGCCATCACGAGCTCGTCGCGGAGAAGCTCCCCAACGGCAACACGTGCATCCGCGGCATCTTCTCCGCGTCGCAGATCGCACGCCAGCTCGGCGTGCCGCTGCAGATCACCGAGCTCGCGCGCACCTTCGCCGAGATCGAGGAAGCCCTGTCTTCCCGTTAACCACCCATTGCCCCCAATGACGAACAAGACCCTGCTGACATGCGTCGCCGGTGCGCTCCTGCTGGCATCGTGCGCCACGCGCGAGCAAATGCCGTTCTCCACGGCGAAGGATTGCTTCTATCCCGCGTGCGTGATCGACGTCGCCGTCGTCGAGGAAGGCGGCGTGCGCAAGCTCAAGCTGACCGGCGACGGCAACGTGCGGATGGGCACGCGCCACCGGCTGACCGCGATCGTGTGGAACCTGCAGACGCCGGGCTATGAATTCCGCGGTTTCGGCGTGCGGCCGCATGCAGGAGCCACGGCGGTGTCGAAGGCGACGTCCGTCGGCCAGTGGGAGAGCCAGATGATCAACCACGGCTGGTGGTATAACAGCGTCTCGCTGACGAACCTCAACACCCAGCCCGTGGTTTTGGCGTACGACATCACCGTCTTTCCCGATCGCACGACGGGCGGGTCACCCGTCACCGCAACCGCCGGCATCATGAATGCGCCGGGTCCCAACTCCCAACTACAACAATAGAAGGCACTTCGATGACTACTCGTGGCGTATTGGGCGGCGTCATCGCCGCTGTCCTGCTCGTCGCATGTGCGGCACCCGGTGCGCAGCAGCGCTCCAAGACCTGTCCGGGCAATTCGTGCGACGTGGAAGTCCAGGTCGTCATGGTCGGCGGCGCGCCCGTGGTCCAGGTGGATTTCGACGAGGTACGGTTTCCGCGCGGCAATGCCAACTCCACGTTGACGTGGAAACTCAAGGACTCGCCGCAGTGGCAGTTCAAGGACACGAGCATCGCGCCGCACACGGGTGCGCCGACGGCCGACAAGCCGACGACGTCGGCGAACGAATGGCGCTCGCAGATCACGTTCCGAAACAGCTCGGCCGTGAACTATACGGTCCAGAACGCGAACAACAAGGCGACGAGACTCTCGTACAACATCACCGTGTTCCGGAAGTCGGACGACATGCCGGTGACGCTGGACCCGGTGCTCATCAACGACGGGCTATGAGACCGGCTGCGCTCTCAGCCATATGCGCAAGCTGGTGATTGCGTCGTCGTAGGGAAGCGCGCGGCTCGCTGATAGAGCGGCGTCGAAATGCGGTCCCATCGCCGCGCGCAGCGTGTCGGTGACCGAATCGACGAACGCTTGATCGGCGGGATCCCGCTGCACGCCAAGTCGCTCGGCCTCGGCGATCGCTGCCGCGTAATACAGCATGGCACGCTCGGAATCCGTGCGCAGGGCCGCAAGTCCCGCCCCCGTCTCGAGCACGGCCTGACGAAAAGTGGTGTCGCCCATCGCTTCGTCAATTGCCGCGACTTCGCGCAGCATTGCCAACGCATCGGAAGCGCGGCGCCGGAACACCGCGATCATCGATGCATTGAGCAGGGCGACGCCGATGCCGAGCGGCTCGTCGATCTCCCTGGCGATCGCAAGCGCCTCGCTGCTCGATCGCTCCGCCGCGTCGAGATCGCCGGTTGAGCGATGGAACTGCGCCATCACGCTCATCGCTGCCGCAATCTCGCGCCTGTCACCTCCGTTGCGCGCAAGACCGAGCGCGTCGTCGAGATAACGCCGCGCCGTTTCGGTCTCGCCGAGCGAGAGGTACGTACGCCCGATCGGCTGCAACACGACCGCGACGCGGTCATCGGCGCCGATCTCCTTCGCGATCTCGAGGCTTTCCAGCAGATGACCGAGAGCGTCCTTCGGTCTGCCCATCGTCAGGGCGAACTGGCCGGCATCGGATAGCGCGCGGCATCTCGCCACGTCCCGTGAGCGCGCGCCGTCCCGGCCCAAGGCCTCGAGCGTCGCCGAATACGTCAGATCGACCTGCCCGCGACGGTAGAAGTACGATCGCGCCGCACGGACCAAGCGAAGACCCAAGGCGCCACCGTCGCGCGCCTTGTCGCACCATCGATGCGCCGCGAGGATGTTTTCACGATCGCGATCCAGGCGCTCGAGCCATGCGCCCGCCATAGCGCCTCTCAGCTCCGGCACGGCCGCCTCGCACAGTGCAAGGTAGAAGTCGAGGTGACGCGTGCGAACCTCGTTGCCATCTTCGCCGGCATCCAGATGCTCGAGCGCGTATTGCCGCACCGTCTCCAGCATCCGATACCGATCGTGCTCGACATCGAGGACCACGAGCGACTTCTCGACGAGTTGCGTCACGAGGTCCTGCACGTCGTCGCGCTCGATGGTACCGCCTGAGACGACTTCCTCGGCGGCTTCCAGCGTGAAGCCACCGGCGAACACCGCAAGCCGGCGAAACAACGCCTGCTCCGCAGGCGAGAGGAGGTCGTAGCTCCAGTCGATGAGCGCGCGCAGCGTCTGCTGGCGCGGAAGCGCCGTGCGATCGCCGGTCGACAAGAGCTTGAACCGGTCGACCAGCCGCTCGGCGATCTTCTGGATGGACATCGAGCGCACGCGGGCCGCGGCGAGCTCGAGCGCGAGCGGAATTCCGTCGAGCTGCTGGCAGATCGAAGCGACGGCGTCCGCGTTGTCCTTCGTCACGGCGAAATCGGGCCGGGCGGAAAGCGCGCGCTCGGACAGCAAGCGAACGCTCGCGAATTCCGCGAGCGCACTCGGCGCCAGCGCGCCTCGCGGCGGCACGGCGAAGGGCGCGAGGGGATACGTCTGCTCGCCGGCGATGCCGAGCCGCTCCCTGCTCGTCGCGAGCAAGGTGACGGCGGGGCCCGATTGCAGGATGGAGCGCGCGAGCTCCGCGCACGCCTGCGTCACGTGCTCGCAGTTGTCGAGCACGATGAGGAGGCGCCGGTCGCGGACGAACTTCATGATCGCGTCGTGCGGCGACTGGCCGGCGTCGTCGCGAATGCCGAGGACGGTCGCCAGCGTTTGCGCCACGAGCCGCGGATCGGCCACCGGGGCGAGCTCGACGAACCACACGCCGTCGGGAAAGCCGTCGAGACATGCTGCTGCGACCTGCAGCGAGAGCCGGCTCTTGCCCAGTCCGCCGATGCCGAAGATGGTCAGCAGGCGCGCGCTTCCCAGCTTGTCCTGCACGTCGGCGAGCTCGCGCTCGCGCCCGATGAACGACGTGAGCCCGTGCGGAAGATTGTTCGGCGTCGATTCCAGCGAGCGAAGCGCGGGGAATTCCGCGCGCAGGCCGGGATGCGCGACCTGGTACACATCCTCCGGCTCGCTCAAGTCCCGCAGCCGCACGCGGCCGAGCGCGCGCAGCGTCATGTCCGGCGGCAGGCGATCGCGCAGCAGCGACGCCATGGCCTGCGAAACGAGGATCTGGCCGCCGTGCGCCACGCTCATGATGCGCGCCGCGCGATTCACTGCCGCGCCGTAGAAATCGTTGGCTCGCTCCTTCTCGACGCCGACATGCAGTCCGGCGCGAACCCGCAGGCGAATGCCGGACGGAAAATCGGCGCTGCCGAGCGCCAGCTGCATGGCGACTGCGCCCTTGACGGCATCGAGCGGATCGTGGAACACCGCGTGCACGCCGTCGCCCGTCGTCTTCACGACGCGGCCGCGATGCGCCGTCACACTTTGCGCTGCGATGGCGTCGTGCTGGATGAGGGCATCGCGCATCCCCTCCGGCACTTCCTCCCAAAGGCGAGTGCTGCCCTCGATGTCGGTGAAGAGGAAGACGGTGACCGGAGTTTGGTCTGGCACGCGGGTCGTGGGTTGTCGTTGCGGTCGCTATGTTAGCCGTTGCCGAAGGACCCCGCGCGCGCCGGCCGCGAAGGACCGGTATGCTAAGATTCTCCGGCGATCAGGCAGCGAGGCTGCCTGTCCGACAGGCAAAGCGCCCGTAGCTCATTCGGATAGAGCACCGGCCTTCTAAGCCGGGGGTAACAGGTTCGAGTCCTGTCGGGCGCGCCACAGCGCGATTGCGTCCTCAATGGTGGCTGTAGCTCAGCGGTAGAGTCCCGGATTGTGATTCCGGTTGTCGTGGGTTCGAATCCCATCAGCCACCCCACCGCTCACTAGCGTTTCCCGGTAGCAACCAGTTTCGCAGGCTGGGTGCGCGAGCTCGTGCATGCGAACGCGCGACATCGGCGCGTGCAGCAACGCTGTACGACACATCGAAACCAGTTGTGGCGTTGCGCAAGTCCTTGCTATCGTGGCGCGGCCCACCGCGTCGAATCGCTGCCCGCCGATTCCACGTCGCACGCGAGCGCGCGTGCCACCACCTGAAGCTCCGTCCATGCGCCGGCGACCGGTCGCACACGACGAACGAATAGAGAAGAAGGAGAAACGCTTGAAACGTCGTGCCATCACAAGCTTCATCGGTGCGTTGCTCCTCGCGACGGTTGCACTGGTCGCGCTGGCGCAATCCGGTGGACGTCCTTCGACCTGGCCCCCGATCAAGCCGGGCAAGCCGACGCTCGACGAGTGGTTTTCGGACGTTCCCTGGCACCAGAAGCTCGGCACCTACGCGGGCAACGAGATCCTCGTGCCGCTCATCTTTCCGTTCGAGATGCTGGGCCCGGACGCAATCAAGTATTGCAATCCGCCGGGTGACAACCCGCCCCGCAACCTGAGCCCCGAAGACTGCATGGTCGAGGTCGGCGTGGCCAACATCCTCGGGTATCACAGGATCGACACGCTCTACGACACCACCGATTCCAGGATCTCGAAGGAGTGCACCACACAGGCGTGCACCGAAGTGCGGCTCGAGATATCGAATTTCCTGGCGCGAAGCGACGGGTCTTCCGTCGCCCTCGTGCCGGACGTGATCGGCTCCGCCACGAAGGCGCCCGTGTACGGCGGCTTCTATATCACCGACGGCAGCACCTACGCGCCGCAGATGCTCTGGGAGATGTCCCACTACTGCGATTCGATGTTCGCGCTGGGCGACATGCTGGACCCCGTCTGCTACGGCGACTATCTCTCCACGATGAACTCCGGGTTCAACAACGTCGGGGGCAGGAGTGCCGACAAGTGGCCGCAGGAGTCGGCGGCGTGGTCGGTGTATCCGTCGGGCGCTGCCCCCGAACCCGGCAACCACTGCAGGCCGGGCGACACGGCATGCGTGATGGCGCTGGCCGCATTCGGCCTGGGACGGGTTCCGCAGGCGGCGGCGAACCTGCAGTACAACACGTACAACCGGCTTCTCGCGACGTGGTTCGGCAACGCGATGGTCGCGTTCCCCAAGGAACTGGGCCAGCCCGAGTTCCAGAACCATTTCCCCTGGAACGGACAGCCCGTCAGCTGGGAATCGTTCATCTATCACCGTGCGGTCCTGAACCCGTTCCTCGGGTCCTGGGCGCCGACCGACGCGCCGATCGCCCCTGCAGTCGGAACGGGGTGCGACACCGGTCCGGACGGCGGCTACCAGAATGGCGTGCTCGCGCCGCAGGGCGCTTGCAACACCGCCCCCTTTTACGTGGCCAAAGGATTCGCCTACCCGCGCAGTTGCACGTACGAAGACCTGGCCGGCGCCATCGGCGGCAAGGAGCCGAGCATCGACCGGCTGCGCGCATGCGGTTTGAGCTACGAGATCCACCCCAACGGATGGCTGTCGCAGTGGCCGGAGAAATACCGCGAAACCCTGAAGGGTGCACCGTTCAATTACGCGGCGAACCAATACGGCAGGACGTCCTTCCTGTTCGGCGGGGTGCGGGGCATGCAGGTTCCGGTGTCGTTCTACAAGGATCAACCGGGCGACAGCGGCATGACGATCTACGAGCAGGTGCACAACGCAAGCATCTTCAGCCTGTTCCTGCCCGTCGCCAACGTCGCCGACGTCAAGCGCGCCATGAAGGACCGCAACTACACGGACACGGCGTTCTACCACACGCTCTTCATGAGCAACCACATGGAATCGGACCCGTGGCAATTCGCCGACGGCATCCGCGGCAAGGTGCTCTGGCACAACGAGTACCGCATGGAGCCCATGTACGAGGCACACGTCAAGAATCCCGCGTCGTACCCTTGGCTCAAGGACCGGACGTTCCAGGCCGCGTTCGACCCCTTGAAGTCGAAGTACGACGCGTCGAAGGCGCCGGCTCCGTTCCACAACAACACCTGCGACGGTTGCCACCTGCGCAACGGCAGCGGCGTGCCGATCAATACGCAATACAAGCTCGACCCCGTCATGACGAAGGAGTACATGGCGGAGACGACGTACATTCCCTACGCCAACGGCAACGCCGCGGACATCGACTACACCTTCACGGGCGTGATCCGGCCGATGAAGCTCGTCTTCTTCGACCTGCAGCAGGAAGGCTCGCGTCCGAGCACGTCGACGTATTCCAAGCCGGTCAATGCGTCGGACACGGCCCTCGCCGCCGCGCCGCGGACCGTCAAGACGTACTACAACAACAAGGTCATGAACTTCTACGGCGACAGCTTTCACGTGTCGCCGAAGGAAGGCGCCGCCGAATTCGGCTACTCGTGGAACTTCGTGGACGCCGACTTGACCCGGCTGGTGGTCACGGCCAGCCGAATGGACCCGGAGCTCAACAAGCAATACGTGCCGCAGCAGATCAAGCTCCAGAGCTTCACCACGCCCAAGGATTGCCAGCTCGTGCTGTTTGCGCCGATCGGCAAGCCGTGGCCGATCACGTGCGAAGACATTGCCGACAAGGCCATCCAGGACGCGGTCACCGCCACCGAATCCGGCAGCGCCAAGGTCGGCTACATGCACCTGAACGGCAAGCGCCTGGGCAACCTCGGCGTGATCGAGGCGATACCCAACAAGGCGATCCAGGGCTTCCAAAAGGAGCAGCAGAACAAGCTCGACAAGGCCGCCGGCGAGATCGTGTGGGCTCCCGGCTCGCGCGACGGCATCACCGGCCTCGTGAAGAAGGACTGCCGCAAGAACGACCTCGGCGATTGCTTCATCGGCCGCTTCGGATGGCTGGGGGATCGCGGCTCGCTCGAGGACCAGGTGGCCAACGCCGCGTACGTCGAGATGAACATGACGTCGACCACGAGCTACGAGGCGCTCTACGGCACCGGCAAGGTCGCTGTGCCGATCCGGTACAAGTATCCCAACTGCGGGCCTGCGAACAAGACCTGCATGGAGTCGCCGGGCAATTCCGACCTGTCCGAGCGGGACATCGAGCGGATGGCCGATTATGGCCGCTGGCTGGGCAGCCCGACCCGGTCGGAGGTCCAGGTTTCGCAACCGGAGGTCATCGCCGGCGAGGGGATCTTCAAGAGGCTGCAATGCGACACGTGCCACGTGATCAAGCGGATCGACATCGACTACGAAGACACGGTGCTGTCGAAGAACTTCCGCGATCGCCTGAAGGCGCACGTGGACGACAAGCTCACGCCGTTCCTGTCGTACATCGGCACCGACCTCCTGATGCACGACATGGGGTACCTCTCGCAGGTCGGGGACTCGCGCAAGCCGGTGCGGGACGCCAACGGCATCGTGACGCCGGGGTCCGAGGCGTACGTGCAGAAGATCCGCACGCCGCCGCTGAAGGGCCTGCGCTTCAACAACTACGTCACCGACGCGCACCGCAACACGAAGGACAAGGCCAAGAAGCCTGCCGACCCGGGTTGCGACTTCCTGTTGCACGACGGCCGCGCCTGCACGGCGATCGAGGCGGCATTCCTGCACGACGGCCCCGCGATCAAGCAGCTGCGAGTCATCGAGGAGCTCGGCAAGTTGAGCCCGACCGACGTCATGCAGTTGCGGGCATTCCTGTATTCGCTGTAGACGCAGTCGAGTGGACCCGACGGAGCGAGACGCCATGCGGCGAGCGGCATTGACGGCACTATTGGCATCGACGTGGACTGGCGCGGCCCTGGCGCAGCAGGCGCCGGCAGCAATGGAGAGCGTGAGTCGGTGGTCGGTCAGCGCGGAAGCGCTGTTCGCGTGGTTCAAGAGCAGCCCGACGCCCGTGCCGATCATCACCGACAACTATGCCGATGCGCCGGACGTGAACGTGTTCCTGGGCGGCGGCTCGGTGGACACCAATCCGAACGCCGGTTTCAAGCTGACGGGATCCTATCGCTTCGACAACCGGCTTGGCGTCGAGCTGGCCGGCTTCTACATCCCGACCCGCTCGACGTCGAGCAGCGTGAGCTCCAACGGACAGCCAGGGTCCATCGACCTCTACCTGCCGTTCTTCGACGTCACGCGTGGCCAGGAAAACATCACCGAGATCTCGTACTGGCCCGTCTATCGCGGCAGCGCGCAGGCGACACTATCGAACAATCTCGGCGGCGGCGAGGTCAACCTGACGTGGACGATGCCGCCGCAGGACGGCTTGCGCATCGACCTCCTGGGCGGCTTCCGCTACCTGCAGTTACGCGAGTCGTACACGATCAACACGAGCAGCCCGTACATCCCGCCGAACCCCGCCGACATCTGGAACACGACCGATTCCTTCAACGCGCGCAACCGCTTCTACGGCCTGCAGGTCGGCGCGCGCATGGCGTACGACCAGGGTCCGTGGGTCGGCAACGTGAACGCCAAAGTCGCGCTGGGCACGATGCAGCAGAGCGTGTCGGTCAACGGCTATCTCGAGACGAACGACTACACCGACTACGGTCCCGCGCAGGTCTATCCGGGCGGATATTTCGCGTTGCCCACGAACATCGGCGATCATTCGCGCAACACGTTTGCGGTGGTGCCGGAGATCGCGTTCAACCTGGGCTACCGGCTTACGTCGCAAGCCACGGTGTACGTCGGCTATTCGCTGCTCTACGCGAGCGACACGGCGCGTCCCGGCGACCAGGTCAACCGCAACATCAACCCGACGATGACGGTGTCGTGGGGGAACGATCCGCCGGTGAAGCCCACAGGCCCGGCGGAACCGACCTTCGCTTTCAACACGTCGGACTTCTGGGCGCAGACGCTCTCGATCGGCGTCGCGTATCGCTTCTAGCGTGACGACGCGACGCGGCGGCGTTCGCGAAGCGCTGCGACGGCCAGTCCGGTCATAGCTTCGCCGTGCCGCGCAGCGGCTGCGCGCGCACCATCGCCGGATAGTCCTTCTTCAGCGCCTCGAGCTTCGGCAGGTCGTTGTAGACGATGTACGGCTGCGTCGGGTGCAGCGCGAGATAGTCCTGGTGATACGCCTCTGCGCGATAGAACGCGGTGAGCGGCGCGATCTCCGTGACGATCCTGGCCGGATACACGCGCGCGGCGTCGAGCTGCGCGACGTAGGCCTGCGCGATCTTCTTCTGCTCGTCGTCGGCGAAGTAGATGCCCGAGCGATATTGCGTGCCCACGTCGGGCCCCTGTCGATTGAGCTCCGTGGGGTCGTGCGCCACCGACATGAACACGCGCAACAGCTCGCCGTACGTGACTTGCGACGGGTCGAACTTGACCTCCACCGCCTCGGCGTGCCCGGTCATGCCGGTGCCGACATCCTCGTAGGTCGGATTCCTGGTGCGCCCGCCAGCGTATCCGGAGACGGCGCTCTGCACGCCCTTCATGTGGCGGAACACGGCCTCGACCCCCCAGAAGCACCCGCCGGCGAAGACGGCAGTCTGCGTGCTGGGCGTCTTCGCGCGCGGCGCGTCGACAGCCGCTGCCGGCAGCGGTGCGGCATGGACGGCGGTACCGAGGATGGTGCTGAAAACGGCGGCAAGCCTGGCAAAACGCATGATTCGGTCCTTTCGCTGTACGTATCCTTGGTCGGTGCAGGAGGCACAAACCTTTCAGCCGTCACAGCAATGCTCCAGTCGCGGGATACGTCACTTCCCATTGGTCCACTTTCGCGAAGCTCGTGAGCTTGTGGGGCGTTGCTTTCGTCTCGCTCACGATCTCGGCCGCCTCGATGCCGCGCGCCGTGAGCGCGTCGGCGACGAGCGAGCGATGGCAGCGCCACGGGACGGCTTCCGCGCACATGATCGCAGTGCGCTCGACCTCCGAGCGCGCGATGAGCGCGTCGATGGCGGATTGGAAGGCGGGCGTCTGCATGTAGTCGGCGTAGCCGCGGAACGACGTGTTGCGCCAGCCGAGGTTGATCGAGTCGGGGCGCGGCTTGCGCAGGCCGCCGAGCGCGGGCGCATGCACGTAGGCGATGTGATGCTCGGCAAGAGTTGCCGCAAGCGCGTCGCCGTTGTACTGCGGATTGTGGCGCGAGCGGGGAATCGTGCGAACGTCGACGAGCGCCTGGATGCCGTGCGCCGTCAGGAGACCGACGAAAACCTCCGAAGGTCGCGTCGAGTGTCCGACGGTGTAGATCATCGGCCGATGTTGCCCGGCGTCGACGCCGCCTCCACGCCAACAGGCGATCCAGCGTCTTGCCCGAGCATGCGCAGCGCGACGTGCGCCGCGCCGAAGCCGTTGTCGATGTTGACGACCGCCAGCCCCGACGCGCAGCTCGCAAGTGCTGAGTTGAGCGCCGCGTGTCCACCGGCGGCGACGCCGTAGCCCACGGAGGTCGGAACCGCGATCACCGCGCTCGAGACGAGTCCCGTGAGCACGCTGAAGATCGCGCCTTCCATGCCCGCGACCGCGATGACGATGCGGTGCGCGCGAATGTCGTCGAGGTGCTCCATCAGTCGCCACAAGCCCGCGACGCCGACGTCGACGAACCTCGAGCTCGCTTCGCCCTGGAACGCGAGGGTGCGCGCCGCTTCGCAGCGCCACGGGGAGATCCGACGTGCCGCCGCTGACGATGGCGACGCGGGCGGGGTGACGCGGCGTCGGCACCGGACCGAGGATTCCCGTGCGCGACACGTCGTCGTAGTCGAGCTTGTCCCGCAACGCCAACGCGTCGTATCGCTCGGGCGCGAGCCGCGTCAGCAGCAGGCGGCGATCGAGCGAGTGCGCATGCGCAAGGATCGCATCGATCTGCGGCGTGGACTTGCCGTCGCACAGGACGGCTTCCGCCGTTCCGGTGCGCGACGATGCGGTCCCAGTCCATTCGAAAGTCGGTCATCCGCGTCAAGCCTTGTGCAGGAACGCGGCGCCGCGCGCATAGGGACGCACGCCGGCGAACGTGCGGCCCGCGTCGGCGCAGGCGCGAAGGCCGATGGCGCGCGCATCGTCGCTGCGCGATTCGTCGCCCACCTCGATCACGATGCCGCGGTGGGTCACGCGACAGCGCACGATCGCCGCGTCGCCCGAACTCCGACGCGAGCTTCGCTTCGACCGTGTCGACGAACGCGAGGTCCGACGGGTCGATGGCGATGCCCGTCTCCACGCGGCTCGCGAGGCACGGCTGCGCGGGCAGTCGCGCGAGGTCGGTCGAGCCCCAGCGCCTGCGCAAGCTCGTAGATGTCGCGCTTGGTGGCACCGGCCTCGACATACGGATGCACGACGTCGCGCTCCTGCGCCGCGCGCAGGCCGGGCCGGAAGTCCGACAGGTCGTCGCGATTCGTGCCCGACGCGATCGTGTCGCTGGTGACGCCGGCAATGCGATCGTAGAGGTTCGTCTTGCAGTAATAGCAGCGGTCGATCGGGTTCGCGCGGTAGCGTGGGTCGGCGAGCTCCTGCGCGTCGACAACCACGAGCTGCCAACCGTGGCGCGCGGCGTGCGCCTCGACGCGTTCGCGCGCCGACACCGGAACGGCGGGGCTCGCTCGCGTGATACATCGTCGCAGCGGTGCGCGAGTCGCGCGCTGCAATGTGCGCGAGCGTCATCGAATCGACGCCGCCGCTGACGGCGATGGCGAGCGCGGGCATGGCGGTCGAGCGCGGCAACGATGCGGTCTCGCACGTTCACTGCGCGTCCTTCAGCGCGCGCGCTTCCGCCGTCGCGCGCGCCTGCCGCCGCTCGTCGAGGCCATTGCTCGCGGCAACGTCGTCGTGCGCGGCCTTGCCGGTGCGCACGCCGCCCGGGCGCTCGGCCACCTTCACCGTAACCGCATCCGCTGCGCACGTCGCGGCGGCGCAGCACTTGCCGGCGCTCCTCGCGCACGCGCACACCGAGGGTGGACGTTTCCGTGAAGCACGCATGCGTCACCGCAACGCGCGTCGCCGGCGTGCACGAGCACGCGAAAATCGGACACGGGACGCCCCTTCTTGCCGAAGCGCGTGCCCATCGACACGTCGACCACGCCGCGAAGCGCTCGCAGCCGGTCTCCCGCCAGTGCGATCTCCTCGCCGGTCATGTCGTCCACGTCGAACTCGAGGGTGGTGACGTAGTCGGCGTCGGTGTCGCCGGCGACTGTCCGCTTCGACGAGCTCGAACACCATCGCACGCACGATGTTCGGCGTTTCGCCGCAGCGAGCGCGTACCGGCGCCGCAGCCGACCGCCGACGAGCCGCCCGCCCGCGCATCGTCCTGCCGCGCGCTCCGGCGGGCACGAGGTGGCGAACGATCGCAGCACCCGTCGGCGTCACGCGCTCGCCGTCGATGCCGTCGTCACGCCACGGGTAGCCTTCGAGCAATGCGCTCGTCGCGGGCGCAGGCACCGGAAGCAGCCCGTGCGCGGTCTTGACGCGACCGCCGCCCAGCGGCAGCGGCGAGCACGTCCACGTCGCACTTTCGAGCTGCGCGGCGATGCAGCCCGCGGCCACGATGTCCATCAGCGAGTCCCAGTCGGCCAGCTCGTGGAAGTGCACGTCGTCGAGCGAGGTGCCGTGCACCTTCGCCTCGGCTTCGCCGAGAAGCGCGAGCAGGGCGAGCGCGTGCTCGCGTGTCGCGGAGTCGAGCGCGGCGTCGTGGATGGTGCGTACGAGCTCGCGGTACGCAGTGCCGTGCGATTCGAGCACGCGATACCTGGATGCGAAGCCGAAGCGGCGCGCCGCCATGCCGGCGCTGGTCGCTCGCGGCGAACTCCGGCATCGGCGCCTTGCCGGGCCGTACGGCAGCCAGCGCCTGCATGATCGGCGCCTCGAGCGAAGGCATGGCGTCGACCATGGCAGCGACGAACATGTCGCCCGCGATGCCGCCGACGAGATCGAGATGGATCGACAGCGCGTGGCCGTCAGGCGACCACGGGGACGACATAGGGTCCTTCGGGGATGACGGCGAGATCGTTGTCGCCCGCGGCAGCGAGGGCCTCGGCCACCACGTCCTCGATCGACGCGACGTGGTCGACGCCGGTGAGCGCACGGTCGTCGTTGCCAAGGCCGGTCGTGTAGAGCATGACGCGGCCCGCACGCATCGACTTGACCTGCATCTCGCGTCTGCCACTCGTCGATGTCGGCGAATTGCTTGGGAACCAGCGTCGCGAGGAAGGCATCGACGCCGAGCGCGCACAAGCGCTTTTGCGCATCGCGGAACTCGAGCGAGCCGAACCCCTCCGAGCACGCCGACGCCACGATCAGCGTGCCGCCGGGCTCGAGGATGTCGAGCGGCGTCACCATGCCCTTGACCGTCTGGTAGTACGTCTTGTCGAGCGGATGTCCCGCCGCGGACGTGAGGATCGTCTTGAAGCGGCGTCCGACCGGAACGCGGATCGTGTCGGACACGAAGCCCACGGTCTCGAGGTGGCTCGCGATGACCTCGCCGAAGTTCACGTGCACGAGGTCGCGGTCGTCGTCGATCACGGTGTTGAGCGCGTAGACCTCCCCCAGCATGCGCACGATCTCGAGCTGCTCCTCGTGCAGCGGGATTGCCGTCGAGGTTGCACTGGACCGCGAGCGGATCGCCCATGAAGCGCGCGCTGTGGAACGTGCGGATCGTGTCTTCGTGGGCGATGCCGGGCGCGATGACCTTGCGGCCGCCTGACCACCCTGCCATGAAGTGCGGCTCGACCAGCCCGGTGGCGATGCGCAGGTCCGCCTCGACGAAGCGGCGGTCGAGCTTGACGGGCGTCCGGCGGCCGCTCGTGAACCCGAAGTCGACGTGCGCCTGCGCGTCGCGCGCGAAGTGGTTCTCGACCTTGACCGTTTGCAGGACCCACGGGTCGCCGATGACCTCCGCGAGCTCATCGCCCTCGTTCGGGCGATGCAGGCCGGTGGCGACCAGCACCGTGATGGCTTGCGCCGGCACGCCGGCGGCGAGCAGGCCCTCGACGAGCGGGCGCAGGAAGAGGTGGTTCGGGACCGGCCGCGTGATGTCGCAGACCAGGATGCACGCGCTGCGTCGTCCGCGCGCGAGCTCGGCGTAAGGCCGCGCATTCACCGGGTTGGCGAGCGCGTGGCGCACCGCCGCGTGAGGATCGGCGATCTTCGGCAGCGTGCGCTTGCCGATCAACGTGGCCTTCGCGGTCGGCGGCAGCCGCACGTCGAGGCCGGTCTGCCCATAGCGCAGGTGAACGGTGTCACTCATGTCGTTATGTTACCCCTTGATCCCCCGGATCGCCTCCACGTCCGCCCGCGCGGCGCTCATGAGATAGCCCACGTCGGAGCCGGTGGTGAGGTAGCGCACGCCGAGGCCGATCAGGTATCGCTGCATGTCGCGGTCGCCGCGCGCGCCGCCCACGCCCATCGACTTGCCGTGCGCCTTGCACGCGCGCGCGACTTTCTCGAACACGGCCTTCATGCGCGGGTCGCCGTATTGCGCGGGGATGCCCATCACGTTGGACACGTCGAGCGCGCCGATGTGGATCATGTCGATGCCGGGCACGGCGGCGATCTCGTCGGCGTGCTCGACCGCCTGCGGCGTCTCGAGCATCGCGATCACGAGCTCCTGCTCGTTGAGAAACGTGTTGATCTCCCCTTGCCCGAGCGCGCGATACCCGAGGGTCGGCCCGGTGCTGTACGCGGAGCGCATGCCCATCGGCGGAAAGCGCAGGCTCTTCACGATCTCGCGCGCCTCGTCCGCACTTTCGACGTGCGGCAGCATGACGCCCTGCGCGCCCGTGTCGAGGATGCGTGCGGCGTGAAAGGGATTGTGCGACGGCACGCGCGCGATCGGCGTAATGCCTGCCGTGAGCGCGCCCACGCAGATCGATGCGGCCGTCTCGAGCGAAGTTGCGCTGTGCTCGAGGTCGAGGAAGATCGCGTCGAAGCCGCAGCGCGCGGCGATCATCGGCGCTTCCGCGCTGCGCAGCTGGTTCACCGCCATGCACAGCACGAGCTCGCCCGCCCGCAGCTTCTTCTTCGCCGAGTTTTCGTAGACTTGAGTCACGCCGTTCTCCGATCGCCGATCACTGTACCCACGGGCTGCGCTTCCACAACGCCGCGAGCTCCTTGTCCGCCTTTTGCAGGTACGCGCCGTAAGCGGTCGGGCTCATGTAGTCGAGCGGCAGCGCGATCTCGTTGGCCTTCTTGATGAGCTCGGGGTCCTTGAGCGCCTTCTCCGTGGCCTGCGCGAGGAGATCGATGTACTGCTGCGGCGTTCCCTTCGGCGCGATCAATCCGCGCGACGACCCGCCCTCGACCTTGAAGCCCTGCTCGATGAACGTCGGGATATTCGGCGCGAGCGGGAAGCGAGCGGTACTGCCGATTGCAAGCGCCTTGAGCTGTCCCTGCTCGATGAAGCGCTGCACGTCGCCGAGCGCGCTCGCCACCATCTCGACGTGTCCGCCGAGCAGCGCGGTGCGCGACTGTCCGCCGCCTTCGTACGGCACGTGCAGGAGCTTGATGCCGGCCGCTTCCTCGAACGCGATGAGGTCGAGATGCGTGTTCGACCCGGCGCCCGCCGAGGAGATCGGAATTTCGCCGGGACGCTTCTTCGCATCCGCGGCGAGCGCTGCGAGCGTCTGGTACTTGCCGTCCGGCCGCACCGCGAACACCGCCGGGTCGTATACGAGGTTGGCGATCGGCACGAAGCTCGCGAGGTTCCAGCTCGTCGGGCGCTCGTGCGACTTCATGAGCGTGTTCGGCACGTTCATGAATCCGATCGTGTAGCCGTCCGGCTTCGACTTCGCGATCTCCCCCGCGCCGATGTCGCCGCCCGCGCCGCCCTTGTTGATCACGACGATCTTCGCGTCGTTGCCGAGATACTTCTCGATGTACGGCATGATGAGACGCGCCGACAGGTCCGTGCCGCCGCCCGGCGGGAACGGCACGATCAGCGTGATCGGGCGCTCGGGATACGCGGCGTGTGCGGCGGTCGCCGCGAAAAGCGCGAGCGCCGCGAGCGCCGCGCGCCAATGCGTTGCAATCTGCATCTTTCCTCCTTGCATCTTCATTTGGCCTTACCGATCTTGACGGCGAAGTCGACCAGCGCGCGGTTCGCCTTCGACAGGTAGTTCTCGTCGCGCCAGCACAGCGAGAAACGCAGGATCTCCTTCGGCTCGAACGACACCGCAACGAGCGGCGGCGTACCCCCGGCGAGCGAGCGCAGGAGCGTCGCCGCGCCGAGGCCGTCGGCCACGGCGCGCCGGATGAGCGCGACGGAATTCGACTGCAGCACGACCCTGGGCCTGGCGCCCCCGCGCTTGCAGAGCTTGTCGAGGATCTCGCGCTGGATGAACGTTCCGTTGAAGAGCGCCATCGGCAGGCCGTCGAGCTCGCTGCCGGCGATCGACTTGCGCCTGGCGAGCGGATGGCCCGGCGCCACGCACAGGACCATCTCCTCGCGCCCGACCTGCACCTGCTTCCATTGCGGCCGCACGCGACGCGACTCGATCATCGCGATGTCGATGCCGCCTGCGTCGAGCAATCCGCCGACTTCGTCGGCGCTGCCTTCGACGACCGTGATCGAGATGTTCGGATACGCCGCGTGGAACTGGGCGATCACGTTCGGGAAGTACTCGAGCCCGAACATCGGCGGCATGCCGAGGCGGATGACCCCGGTGCGAAGCTCGATCGCATCGGCGATCTCGTGAATCGCTGCGTCCATCTCGTTGAAGATGCGCTCGGCGCGCGCGAGCAGGATGCGGCCTTCGACGGTGGGCTCGACCCGGTGCGCCTTGCGCAGGAAGAGCGTCACGCCCAATTCCGCTTCGAGCTTCTTGATGGCGACCGACAGCGCGGGCTGCGCCACGTGCAGCGACTCCGCGGCGCGCGTGAAGCTGCCGAAGCGCGCGATCGCGAGGCTGTAGCGCAATGCACGGACGTCCATACGGAATCGCTATTCGGCGGATAACAACAAAGTATTTATCGCGGGCGGCCACCCTAACGTAGCATAGATCGCGATGAATCGAAGGGCTGCACCGTGACGCGGATCGGCTGCGTCGGCCTCGGCCGCATGGGCCGGCCGATGGCGATGAACCTCGCGCGCCACGGCGCGGACCTGACCGCCTGCGCGACGCGCGCAGCGAGCCTCGCGCCGTTCCGCGAGGCCGGCGTTCGCGCGACGACGGACCTGTCGGATGTCGCGCAATGCGAGATCGTCTTCCTGTGCCTGCCCAACGGCGACGTCGTTCGCGACGTCGTGCTCGGCGAGAGGTCGTTGAGCGGCCCGGGGTCGAAGGTCGAGGTTATCGTGGACACGAGCACGATCGCACACGCGCGTGCGGTCGAGATCGCGCGCGACCTCGAGATGCGCGGCATCGCGTTCGTGGACGCGCCGGTCACCGGCATGGAAGCTCGCGCCGTCGCCGGCACGTTGACCGTCATGTGCGGCGGCAGGCGCGACGCGTTCGAGCGGGTACAGCCGCTGCTCGCGCACGTGGCGAGCACCATCCTCTACATGGGTCCGGCGGGCAGCGGGCAGCTCACGAAGCTCGTCAACCAGCTGCTGTTCAACATCAACGCGGCGGCGCTCGCGGAGATCCTGCCGATGTCCGTCAAGATGGGCCTCGACCCGCACAGCGTTGCCGAAGTCGTGAACAGCGGGACGGGTCGCAGCTATGCGTCGGAATTCTTTCTCCCGCGCATCCTCGACGACCGGTTCGGCGACGGGTACTCGATGGCGAAGGCCTACAAGGACATGGTGAGCGCCGCCGAGATCGGATCCAATCGATGCATTCCGATGCCCGTGCTCAATGCCGCCGCCGCGACCTACCAGATGGCGCTGCTGCGCGGCCACGGCGATTCCGACAAGGGCGGCATGATCCGCGTGTTCGAGGAGCTCCTCGGCGTGCGCTATCGCCGTTCGCCGCACGAGGCGCCGCGTGGCTGATCCGCCAGAAGGCTGCGCTTTCGCATCGTCACGGCGCCATGATCGTGAACGCCTATCGGATTCCTCCAAAAGAATCGATTGTTCAATCGTGCCTGCGCCCCGTAAATTCCACGGCCTGACGTCGTTGACGAGGAAGACCGGAAGATGATCGGCAAAGCGGCGCTCGAGCGCCTGCGCAGTGTGGAAGCGGGCATGATCTCCGACTGCATGATGCGCCTCGGGCTTGCGGGCTGGATGGACGGCGTGCGGCCGGTGCAGCCCGGCTTGCGCCGCGCCGTCGGACCGGCACGCACGCTGCTCTTCGGCCCGAAGCGCGGCGAGGGCCAGTGGACGACCAGCATGTACCGCACCATCGCCTCGTTGTCGCCGGGCGACGTCTTGGTGTTCGCGAGCGGCGGCACCGTCGAGAATCTCATGGGCGACAACATGGCGACGTTCGCCCAGATGCACGGCCTCGCCGCCTGCGTCACCGATTCGACGGTGCGCGACAGTGCCGGGATGGGCGAGCTTGCGATGCCGGTGTACGCGCGCGGGACCGCCGTGCGGCTTCCGCTCAACATGGAGCCGGTGGCGCTCGACGTGCCCGTGTTCTGCGGCGGCGCGCAGGTGCGCCCGGGCGACGCGGTGGTGGGATGTGAGGACGGCGTGCTCGTGCTGCCCGAGTCGCGCATCGACGACGTGCTCTACCAGCTCGACGACGTCGAGATCTGCGAGCGCGACCTCGGCTCGGCGATCACGCGCGGCGCGTCGCTGGAAGAGATCGAGGCGGTCCTCAAGCGCAAGAAGTCGTTGCGGCCGAGGTGAGGCGATGAAGCTTGCAAGCTACGCCGTGGACGGGCGTCCGACGTGGGGCGCGGTGATCGGCGACGGTCTCGTCGATCTCGGACCGAAGCATGGCACGACGCTGCGCGCGGCCATCGCGGCCGGTGCGCTGCCCGCGATCACGAAGGAGATCGCCGGTGCGCGTGCCTCGCGTCCGATGTCGTCGGTGACGTTCCTGCCGACGATCACCGATGCCGACAAGATCATCTGCATCGGACGCAACTACAAGGCGCACGTCGCGGAAAGCGGCGGCAAGCCGCTCGAGTTCCCGAGCGTGTTCATCCGCCTCGCCTCTTCACAGGTCGGGCACGGGCAGCCGATCCGCCTGTCGAAGCTGTCCACGAACTACGACTACGAAGGCGAGCTCGCGCTCGTCATCGGCACCGGCGGGCGCCACATTCCGCGCGAGCGCGCGCTGTCGCACATCGCGGGCTACGTTTGCTTCAACGAGGCGTGCTATCGCGACTTCCAGTTCAAGCATTCGCTCACCGTCGGCAAGAACTTCGCGGGCAGCGGATCGTTCGGGCCGTGGATGACCACCGCAGACGAGATTCCAGACCCGAGCGCGCTCGAGCTGACGACGCGTCTCAACGGCGTGCAGGTGCAGCACGCGTCGGTGAGCGAGCTGATCTTCGACGTTCCGTATCTCGTCTCGTATCTGTCCGGCATCACGGAGCTCGTGCCGGGCGACGTCATCGTGACGGGAACACCGGAAGGCGTGGGGTTCGCGCGCACGCCGCCGCTGTGGCTCAAGGCAGGCGACGACGTCGAGGTCGAGATCTCGCGCATCGGCATCCTGCGCAACAAGGTGGCGCATGAGTGAGATTTTCGGCGCGGGCGAGTACACATACCGCGCGGTCGAGGGATGGGCCAAGTGGCCCGAGGACTGGAACCTGCACGACGTCGCCGCGGTAGGAGTGGACCGCAACGACAACGTCTACGCGTTCCACCGGGGCGACCATCCCATGGTCGTGTTCGATCGCAACGGCAACGTGTTGCGCACCTGGGGCGAGGGCACGTTCAAGCGCGCGCACGGCGTGCACATGGCGCCCGACGAGACGATCTACCTCACGGACGACGCCGACCACACGGTGCGCCGCTGCACGCTCGACGGCAAGGTGCTTCTCACGATCGGCATCCCGGGCACGCCCGCGCCATTCATGAGCGGCGAGCCGTTTCGCCAGTGCACGCACACGGCGCTGTCGCCCAAAGGCGAGATCTACGTCTCCGACGGCTACGGCAACGCGCGCGTGCACAAGTACACCGACAACGGGAAGCTCGTCCTGTCGTGGGGCCAGCCCGGAGCGGGTCCCGGTGAATTCAACCTGCCGCACAACATCGCGTGCGATGCCGACGGCTGGGTCTACGTCGCCGATCGCGAGAACCATCGCGTGCAGGTGTTCGACGGCAACGGCAAGTTCGAGACGGAGTGGCATGGCCTCCATCGTCCGAGCGGGATGTACATGCCGCCCGGCAAGTGCCCGGTCTGCTACGTCGGCGAGATCGGCCCGTACTACGACGCTCAATCGCGGCACGCCGAATCTCGGGCCGCGCGTGACGATCATGTCGAACGACGGCAAGGTGATCGCGCGCGTCGGACGCGAGCCTGCGGCCGGCACTCGGTCCCGGCCAGTTCATCTCGCCGCACGGTCTTGCCGTCGATTCGCGCGGCGACCTGTACGTCGGGGAAGTCTGCTACACGGCGTGGGCGTCGCTGTTCCCGGACACGCCGAAGCCGAGACGAATACGGTCACTTCAAAAATACGAGCGAGTACAAGGGCCCTAGCGGCCGCTCGCAGGAATCACAGGAGGAAGTCATGAGCATCTCGTCCAGGCGACGAACGCTGGTGAAGGCGGGCGCGGCATTCGCGGGCGGCGCCGCACTGGGATTGCCGACGCTTGCCGCGGGGCAATCCGCGGCTAACTGGCCGAGCAAGCCGGTCCGCGTCATCGTGCCGTTCGGTGCAGGCGGCACCGCCGACATCATCGGGCGCATCATCGCGCAGCAGCTCTCCATTCAGCTCGGCCAGCCTTTCGTGGTGGAGAACAAGGGAGGCGCGAGCACGACGATCGGCGCCACCGAAGTCTTCAAGCAGCCGGCCGACGGCTACACGCTGCTGATGGCGACACCGACGTTCGCCGTGTCGCAGTCGGTGTATCCGAACCTGCCTTTTGCCTCGAAGGATTTTCTTCCGGTCGCGATCTTCATCACCACGCCGCTATTGCTCGTCGTCAATCCGGGCACCGGCTTCAAGACGGCGGGCGACTACATCAAGGCGGCCAAGGCGAATCCCGGCAAGATCAGCTTCGCGTCGGCGGGCGCAGGCAGCTCGCCGCATCTCGCATTCGAGCTCCTCATGGAGCAGGCGGGCATCGAGCTGCTGCACGTGCCGTACAAGGGTGGCGGCGAAGCGGTCGGATCGGTGCTGTCGAGCACGACCGACAGCTACTTCTCGGTTCCCATCGAGTCGGGTCCGCACATCCGCGCCGGGAAGCTCGTCGCGCTCGGCAGCTCCGGCAAGAAGCGAACGCCCTCGTTTCCCGACGTGCCGACGATCGCGGAGAGCGGGTTGCCGAACTTCGACACGCTGCACTACACGTCGATGCTCGTTCGCACGGGCACGCCGCAGGACATCGTGAACAAGCTGTCCGAGAACATCCAGAAGGCGATGAAGGCGCCCGGAGGTCCGCGACAAGCTCATGCAGAACGGCGACATCGCCCAGGGAACGCTCGCCGAGGCGGGCGAGCTCTACGCGAAGGAATACAAGACGTGGCCGGGCGTCGTGCAGAAGGCCGGCATCAAGCCGACGTGACGATGACTCGAAGATGACCCCCATCTGCACTCACCTCGTCGATCATCCGAGCGCGTGGACGCCGGCGACGATCGGCAGCAAGGAAAGCCTCAAGCTCGCGTTGTCCGACGAAGAGCTCGCCGCCATCGAGTCGCTGCTCGCACGCACGCGAAGCAAGCGCCCTCAGGAGGTCACGCGCGCCGACTTCGATCATCCCGTCGTCAACCGGCTCCTCGATCGCGTGCGCGACGTGATCATGAACGGCCGCGGCATCCTGATCGTGAGCGGCGTCACGCCGCAGCGGTTCAGCCCCGAGGAGTTCGAGCGCATCTACTGGGGCTTCGGCACGCACCTCGGCGTCGGCGCCGTGCAGAGCGGCAACGGCGATCGACTGGGCTACGTGCAGAACAATCCGGCCGACGAGGTGAAGCGCGGCTATCGCAGCCTGCGCGAGCTGCACATGCACACCGACTCGTACGAGGTCGTCGGCCTCATGTGCGTGCGGCGCGCGAAGTCGGGCGGCGCGAGCGGCCTCGCACCCAGCCTGTCGATCCACAACGAGATCCTGCGCACGCGGCCCGAGCTGCTCGAGCCGCTCTATCGCGGGTTCCGCATCGCAAGCGAGGAAGCGCGTTTCTCGAGCAAGGCGATCACCGACGACGCGATGCCGGTGTTCTCCTACGTCGACGGCAAGCTCTCGTGCATGTACGAGCCGTCGCACATGAAGAACGCGGCGCAGATGCTGGGCGGCATGCCGCACGAGCTCGCGGAGGCGCTCGACTGCTTCGACGCGATCGCGAACCGCGAGGACATGGCGCTGCGGTTCCTGCTCGAGCCGGGCGACATGATGCTGTGGCACAACTACACGAACCTGCATTCGCGCACGTCGTTCGAGGACGACCCGGCCTCACCGCGCTTGCTGCTGCGGCTGTGGCTCACGGTTCCCAACGGAAGGCCGGCAGATCCGAAGTTCAGGATGCGCGCCGAAACCTACGAGCGCATCTACCGCGAGCGGCAGGCGGCGACGAGCTAGAGCTTCGTCATCTTGCGCAGCGAGTGCAATGGCTGCGGCACCGGCTCGTCGGGCTTGAGCTGCGGCCACGCGGTGGCCGACACTTCGCCGACGTACACGTCGCCGCGCGAGTCCACCGCCATGCCGTGCGGCGAGATGAACTGGCCGGGCGCATTGCCCGCGCCTGCCACGTCGCCGAAGCGGGCGAGGAGCGCGCCCTTGTTGTCGACGATGCTGACCCGGGGCCCGAGGTTCGGTGACGCGCGGTTGACGCCCATCACCGGCCCGCACTCGCCGATGTAGCAGATCGGGCACTTGCCCTTCGGCATGAAGAGCCCGCTCGGCCGGTGCAGGTTGTTCCACTGCGTCTCGTACTTGCCCTTGCCGTCGAACACCTGCACGCGATGGCTCTCGCGGTCGGCGACGTACACCCAGCCGTCGTCGTCGCAGCAGATGTTGTGCGGCAGGTTGAATTCACCCGGGCCCGTGCCCGGTCCGCCCCACGAGGAGACAAGCTTGCCCGACGGCGTGAACACATGCACGCGCGCGTTGCCGTAGCCGTCGGAGATGTAGAGCTCGCCCGAAGGCGACAGCGCCGTGTGGGTGCAGCGGTTGAACGGCTCCTGGCTCATGTACGGCGTGGGACGGCCTGGAACGCCGATGGTGACGAGCACCTTGCCCTCGACCGTGCACTGCCTCACCGTGTGATCGCCGTCGTCGGTGAGCCACAGCGTGCCGTCGGGCGCGTAGTGCGCGCCGTGCGCCCGCTTGAACAGGCCTTCGCCCCACGAGCGCAGGAAGTTGCCGGCGCGATCGAACACCATCATCGGGTGCGGGCCGCGATTGAAGACGTAGACGGTGTCCTTGTCGTCGATCGCGACCGCGCCGACCTCGCGCCACTCCATGCCCGCCGGCACCTTCGCCCACTCGTTGGTGATCTCGTACTTGTAGGCGCCTTCGCCCTGGACGACGGTCATTGCGATCCTCTGTTTGGGTTCAGCCCGGGACGGGGGACAGCACCGGATGTCCCGCGAAGTGGGCGTCGAGATTGGCGCGCACCTTGCGCACCATGGCGGTGATCGCATCGGGCGAGTGGCCGCCGATGTGCGGCGACCACACGACGCGCGGGTCGCCGGCGAGCGCCTGTGGAACCGCAGGCTCGCCTTCCACGACGTCGAGCCCCGCACCCGCGATGCGGCCCTCGCGCAAAGCGTCGATCAACGCATCGGAATCGACGATCGTGCCGCGCGCGATGTTGACGACATAGCCGCGCGGCCCGAGCGCTTCGAGCACGTCGGCATTCACCGCGTGGTACGTGCCCGGGCCGCCGGGCGCTGCCACCATCAGCACGTCGCACCAGGCGGCGAGGTCGACGAGGCGATCGAAGCAGCGATAAGGAACGTCGTGCTGGCGCGTGCGGCTGAAGTAGCCGATCTCCATCTCGAAGCCGACGCCGCGGCGCGCCATGGCCTTGCCGATGTGGCCGAGGCCGAAGATGCCGAGCTTGCGCCCCGTGATGTTGGGCAGCGGGCTCTTCAACTCTTTCCAGCGGCCGTCCCGCACGCCGCGATCGCGCAGCGGAACCTCGTGCACCGTCGCAAGCAGCAACGCCCACGCCTGCTCGGCCACCGCGGACGCATTGACCCCGGCGCCGTAGGTGACGACGATGCCGCGCTCGCGCGCGGCGGCAAGGTCGACGCCTTCGAATCCCGCACCGACGATCGCGATGATCTCGAGCGCGGGCAGCGCATCCATGTCGTTGCGCTTGAGCCCGAACGAGCCGTTGGTCTGCACCGCGCGGATGCGCTTGCCCGCAGGACTCGCGAACAGGCGCGGATGCTCGGCAGGGTCCGGCCAGTAATGCACGGTGTAGCGCTCCGCCAGGTGCTCGCGCATCTCGAGCGGCATGTCGAGCACGATTGCGACTTCTATCCGTTCTCCGGTCATGCTTTTTCGGTTCTCTCCAGCACCGGCTTGAATTCCGTGGTCGCCTTCTTGAGCTCCGCCGCCGGGCTGGCACCCGGTGCCAGCATGTTGGTGAGCGCGATGCCGTACACGTCGCGGAATTCGCTGCCGGCGACGATGTCGGGCAGCACCGGATGGGCGATGGCCGTGGACTTCACGACGGCGTCGAGCCATTCCGGATTGAGCTTCGCCTCGGTCGACTTCTTCGCGGCCTCGAAGGACGACCCGCGTCCACCCGCGCCGTACCCGCCGGCGACCTGCCGCGCCTGCATCTGCTTGCCGGTGGCCCATTGCACCCAGTACCACGCGGGCCCGATCTTCTTGCTCTGCGCGGCGACGCCGACGCCGCTTGCGAACACCGGAGCACGATGCGCCTTCGGTCCGGGCGTCATCACGACGAAGCCCGCCGCGCTGGCGATCTTCGACTTCGCGGGATCGGCGGTGACCGCGCCCACCGACGACGTGTCGATCCAGATCGCGGCCTTGCCCTGCATGTAGAGCGCCTGGCATTCGTACCAGTTGAAGCCGGCCACGCCGACGGGACCGCAGTCGCGCACGAGCTTCTGGTACATCTCCGCCGCGGCGATCGCTTCCGGCGTCGTCGGTGTTGAGCTTGCCGTTCTTGTCGACCGCGTCCATCGCGTAGCCGAGCATGAAGCTCGTCCAGATCGGCGTGTTCGCGTTCTTCAGGCCGCGCGCGACGAAGCCGCACACGCCGTTGGCCGGATCGTGCAGCTTGCCCGCGGCCTCGACGAGCTGCGGGAACGTCGTGGGCACCGCGACGCCCTTCTTCTGGAAGAGGTCCTTGTTGAACATCACGATGTTGTAGTGGAACGTCATCGGCAGCGTGTCGACGCGCCCGTCGGCCTGCGTGCCCGCCTCGATCGATGCCTGCGAGAAATCGGCGAAGTCGAATTCGGGAGACGTGAGCGACTTGTCCGCCATGAGCGGGCGCAAGTCCGCGAGCCACTTGCCGCGCCCGAACAACCGTTTCTGCGTCGCCTGCGCGACGTAGCACGCGTCGAAGCTCGGCTTGCCGGAGGCGAGCTCGATCGCGAGCTTCTGCCGGTATTGCTGCTCGGGGATCTGCTCGGAGCCGACCTCGATGCCGGTGAGCGCCGTGAACTCGGGCTCGTACTTCTGAAGGATGTCGTGGAACGGGCTCTTCTGCAGCGTGATCTCGATCTTCTCGCCCTTGAAGCGCTTCCAGTCGAAGCTGCCTTGCGCGAACGCCGGCGGAAGCCACAAGCCCGTCGCGAGCGCGAGGCCCGATTGCAATGCCTCACGCCGGCTTCGCCGGACGCGAACGTCATCGTCGTTGCTCATGTCCATTGCTCCTTTACGCCTGTCCGCGCAGGAACTTCGCACCCTGGGCGTGGAATTGCTGCACCGTGATCTTCTTGCTCAGCGTCTCCTGCCAATACGGCGGGATCTTGTCCTGGAAATTTGCCCAATTCTTGTGCCAGTACGGCGGCATGTACCAGGTGTTGGACTCGGCGAGCGACATCTTGATGAACCGGTTGCCCTCGAATGCGGGATTGTTGAACATCGACTTGCGCACCGGCGGCACCATGCGCTTGGCCGTGTACAGCAGGAGCGCGTCGCCGGACGCGATGAACTTGATGAACTCCCACGCCGCGTCCTTTTCCTTGCACGACGTGGTCATCAGCGGGCCTTCCGGATTGGCCAGCATGTAGTGGTTCGGGCCGACGCGCGGATTGTTCACCGCCTGGATGTTGTCGCCGAGCGCCTTGATCAGCGCCGGGCTCGCGTGGGGACCGTAGTACCAGAAGCCGCACTTGCCCTTCTCCATGAGCGCGTATTGCTCGCGGTAGCCGTCGCTGACCGCGGTGGGTTGCGCCGCGTTGTCCTTGATGAGCAGGTTCACCCACTTCTCGGTGACGCCGATCGCGGCCGGCGAGTCGAAATCGACGTTGCCTTTCTCGTCGACGAACTTCACGCCCGCACTGGCCCAGATCGGCAGGATCACCTGGATCGCCGAGTACGTCTGGCCGCGCATCGCGAGCCCATAACGATCCGGCGGCTTGCTGACCGCTTTCGCGGCCGCGATGAACTCGTCGTACGTCGCCGGCGGCTTGAGCTTCGCTTCCGCGAGCCAGTCGGCGCGATAGAACAGGAAGTACGGAATGCTCGTTTGCGGCGTGTACAGGATCGGCTGGCCGGGCTTCGATCGCACCTGCTCGATCACGTTGGGCAGGAAGTCCGACTTCGCGTCCCACTTGTTGAAATACTCCTCGATCGGATACAGGATGCCGTTGTCGTAGTAGTCCTGCGCCCAGTACTGGACCATCATCGCGACGTCCGGCGCAGCGCCTGCGGCGAACGAGGTCACGAGCTTCTTCCGCGATTCCATCACGGCCATTGTCGCGTCGACCTCGACCTCGATGAAGTTCTGCGACTTGTTGAACATGTTGACCGAGTCGATCGAGATCGACTGGTGCACCGGGTTGTCCGCCCAGTTCCAGTAGGTAAGCTTCACCTTCTTGCGCACGGCGGGTGCCGCGGTTTGCGCTACGGCGGTGGCGGCCTTGCCGAGCAGCGTGCTGCCGGCGACTGCCGCTCCGGCCGCGCCGATCATGCGAAGCGCCTTGCGTCGCGAGATGCCGGCGCGCGTGCGGGACGGCTTGGTCTTTGCGTCGTGCATGGGTCTTGCTCCTCCGTTTAGTACATCACCGTCGTCGTCGGCTCTCGCTGCGCCGCTCGCATCGACTTCAGCCCTTGACCGCACCTGCGGCAAGGCCGCTCATCAGCATACGCTGGAACAACAGGAAGATCAGCGCGACGGGCAGCGTCGTCAGCACTGCGCCGGCCGCGCTCGTGCCCCACACCGCCGGCTCGCCCATGGCGAACAGTCGCATCATCACGGGCAGCGTCTTCACGTTGTTCGTCGTGGTGAACAGGAACGCGAACAGGAAGTTGTTCCACGTCATGATGAACGCGAGAAGGCCGCCCGCCACCAGGCCCGGAATCGACAGCGGCAGCACGATGCGCCACAGCGCGCCGAGGCGCGTGCATCCATCCACCTGCGCCTGCTCGTCGAGCTCGCGCGGGAGCGTGGAGAAGTAATTGATGAGCAGGAGCAGCACGAACGGCGCGCTGTGCGTCGCCTCCGCCAGGATCATGCCGAGGTGCGTGTTGATGAGCCCGTAGGTGCGGAAGATGACAAGCAGCGGCACGAGCAGCACGACGCTCGGAATCGTATACGCGACGAGCATCGCGATCAGGAGCGAGCTGCGGCCGGCGAAGCGGAAGCGCACGAACGCATAGGCGCCGAGGCTCGCGACGACCAGCGTCAGCAGCATGTTGCCGGTCGCGATGATCGTGCTGTTGCGGAAGTAGAGGACGAACGGGTTGTTGGTGAAGAGATCGACGTAGTTGTCGAGCGTCGGGTGCGTCGGGAAATAGTTGACGCGGCGCCCGCTCAGCGTGCCGTAGTCCTTGATCTCCGGCGTGATCGAGGCGATCGCGATCCAGAGGAACGGGGAGAGCGAGTACACGAGCACCGCGGCCGCACCGACGTAGACCCAGAACTGGCGGCTGTTCGACTTGACGTTGCGCGTCGTCGTCACGCCGTCACCAGCACCTTGCGCGCGAGATGGCGCACGTACATGGCGGACGCCGCCACGAGGATGATCGTCAGCACCACCGCGACCGCCGACGCGAAGCCGATCTCGAACTGGTTGGTGAGCTTGAAGCTGTACACCGCGGCGGTGTAGTTGGAGAAGCCCGGTCCGCCCTGCGTGAGCACGAAGATCATGTCGATGTGGTTCGACATCCAGATCACGCGCAGCAGCACGAGGAAGAGGATCGACGGCATGAGGTGCGGCAGCGTGATGTAGCGGAACTGCTGCCACGCGCTCGCGCCGTCCACCTGGGCCGCGTCGTACAGCGCCTGCGGAATCGTCTGCAGCGACGCCAGCAAAATCAGCGCCATCAACGGCTGCCCGTACCACACCATCGCGGCCACCGTGACGGCGAAGCTTCCGGTGGGATCGGACAGCCACGACACGTACTGGTCGAGGATGCCGATCTTCACGAGCAGATCGTTGACCACGCCGAAGTTGCCGTCGAACATGTAGGCGAAGAGCAGGCCCACGACGGCGGGCGGCGTGATGTACGGGATCATCATCGCCACGCGCACGAAGCCGCGACCGCGGAACGAGCGATGCAGGAGCAGGGCGATGGGCAGCGCAATGGCGAGCTCGGCGCCCACCACAGCGACGTCCCAGCGCAGCGTGCGCCACAGGCTGTCGATGAAGACCGGGTCGCCGGCCGCGCGCACGAAGTTGCCGACCCCGATGAACTGCGCGCGTGCAAGCCGCAGCAGCGACGCGTCGGTCATCGCGAGCCAGATCGCGTACAGGCCCGGGTACACGCTGATCGCGAGCATCAGGATGCCGATCGGCGCCAGCAGGGCGTACGGCAACAGGTCGCGCCGGCGCAGGTGGCGGCGGCGCGGCTGCTCGTAGGCGGGCGTTGCGAGCGTGTTCACGACGTCAAGGGGATTGCGTTGCGGTGCGCGCCTCGTGGAGCCGCCCCTGCCAATGCCGCACGCCGGCGAGGAGCAGGCTTTGCGTCGTGATGTTCACGAATTGTGCGCCCGATTGGAGGTAGTGCCGCATCCGCTCGGGAGAAAAGCCGGCGAACGAGCCGACACCCGGCGCAACGCCGTGCCTGCGCGCGGCCGCCACGATACGATCGATCGCGGACACGACCTCGGGCGCGGCGAGGTCGCCGCGGAAACCCATCGAGGCCGAAAGGTCGGAGGAGCCGATCTGCACGACGTCGACGCCGTCGACGGACAGGATCTCGTCGACGTTGGCCAACCCTTCGGTGCTCTCGATCATCACCACCACGAGCGTCTCCTCGTTCGCGCGCTTCACATATTCCTGCGCGCTCATGCGCGTGCCGTAGCCGGTCTGCCGTCCGACGTCGAACATGCCGCGGCGTCCGGCGGGCGCGTACTTGACGGCGTCGACGACGGCCTGCGCTTCCTCGCGCGTGTCGACGTGCGGCACGATGACCCCCATCGCACCGAGGTCGAGGATACGCAGGATCACCCCCGGATACTCGCCGGGCACGCTTTCGGGGATCCGCACGAGCGGCGTCGCGCCGCCGATCTCACACGCGCGGATCATGTGCGACAGGCTCTCGTGCGTGGTCGCGGAGTGCTCCATGTCGATGTACACGAAGTCGAGTCCCGCATATCCGAGGATCTCGACCGCGTCGGCCGACGGGAACATGATCTCGGAGCCGAAGACGACTTCCCCGGCAGCGAGCCTGGTCTTGGTCTTGTTCGTGTTCATGCCTTTTCTACTCCGGCTTGATCCCCGCCTGCTTGATCATCTCGGCCCAGCGCTTCACCTCGGCGGGAATGTACGCGCCGAGCTCGTCGGGATTCATGACGCCGGGGGTGACGCCCATGCCGGCGAGCGCGTCGATCACTTCCTTCTTCGCCAGCGCCTTGGCAGCCGCGTCGTAGAGCTTGTTGCGGATGTCGCGCGGCGTGTTCGCCGGCGCCACGATGGTGTGCCAGCCGATGACGTCGAAGCCGGGATATGTCTCCGCGACGGTCGGCCAATCGGGGACCAGCGGATTGCGCTTCTCGGACGTGACGCCGAGCGACTTCACCTTCCCGCCCTTGACCTGCGCGATCGCGGTGCCCATGTCCCCGACCGTGAAGTCGACGGTGCCGCCGATCACGTCCATCACCGCGAGCGGCATGCCTTTGTAGGGCACTTCCAGCGCCTCGAAGCCACCGAGGCTCTCGAGCTGCGCGATGGCCACCTGCGCGCTCGAGGCGCCGTAGCCGGCCGAGAGCTTCTTCGGGCTCGCCTTCGCCTGCGCCACCAGCTCGGCGATGTTCTTGGCCGGAAAATCGGGACGAACGAGAAACGCGCTCGGTTGCGTCGTCATCCGCGCGACGGGTGCAAAGTCCTTGACGGGGTCGTACGAAAGCGTCTTGAACAGGCTGGGGTTCGCCGCCAGCTGCGTGTTCGATGCGATGAGCAGCGTGTACCCGTCGGGCGGCGACTTCGCGACGAGCTCCGCGGCGATCGCGCCGCCCGCGCCCGGCTTGTTCTCGACGACGATGGGCTGGCCGAGCGTGTCGCTCATCTCCTTGCCGACGATGCGCGCGATCTGGTCGGTCGCGCTGCCCGTCGGGAACGGCAGGATGAAGCGGATCGGCTTGTTGGGGTAGGGCTGGGCATGCGCGTGCCCCGCGAGCGCCAACGCGGCAGCGAGCGCCAACATGAATTTCGTCATCTTTCCTCCTGGCTGGTTACCGCAAGTTCAGAACGGCGCATCGCCCTCGATCTGCAGCCGTCGCATCACGCGCCTCGACATCCCCGTGTCGTTGACGGCCACGTGCTGCGTGCACCGGTTGTCCCAGAACGCGACCGAGCCGTTGCGCCAGCGAAAGCGGCACGTGAATTCGGGACGATGGGCGTGCGTGCACAGGTAATCGAGGAGCGGCTTGCTCTCCGCCTCCGTCATGTTCTCGAAGGCGATGGTGGTCTGGCGGTTGACGTACAGCGCCTTGCGGCCGGTCGCAGGATGCGTGCGCACGACCGGATGGTGGGTCGCCGTCTCGCGCCACTCGTCGTCGCTCTTCTTCTTGATCGCATTCGATTGCCCGAGGTCGCGCGCGGGCCCCGCCACGCGACGGTCGGAATGCAGCGCGCGCACCCCTTCGAGCATGATCTTGAGGCCCGGCGACAACGCGTCGTAGGCCGCATACTGGCTCGCGAACAGCGTGTCGCCGCCATACGCCGGCACGTCGACCGCATACAGCACCGATCCCATCGGAGGCCGCGGCACTTGCGGCGTGTCCGAGTGCCAGTCCTCGCCGATGATCCTCGTGTCGCCGGGATTGCGCACGATGTCGATTACCGCGGGATCGGCGCTCGAGCCCTGGATGTTCGGATGCAGGAAGAGGGTGCCGAAGCGCGACGCGAACGCCTTGTGCTGCGGGATGTCGAGGCGCTGGTCGCGAAAGAAGATCACGCCGTGGCGCAGGAACGCTTCGTGGATCGTGGCAAACGCCGTGTCCGGCAAGTCCTGCGCGAGATCGACGCCGAGAACTTCCGCGCCCAGCGCGCCCGTGACGGGCTCGATGCTGATGGCGGACACTGCCGCGGTCACTTCGGATAATCGGCCGAAAGCGTCACGGGCTCCCAGGCGTCGAAGATGGCAAGGCGATTGGTCAACGCTTCGCGCGCGCGGTCGAGCGCCATCTTGCCCAGCACGAGGTGCAGGGGCGGATCGTCCGACTCGACGGCCTTGATGATCGCCTCGGCCGCGCGCACCGGGTCGCCGGGCTGCTTGCCGCTGCTCTGCTTCAGCTGCGATCGCCGAACTCCGGCGGTGTCCGCGTACGCGTCGATCGTCGACTTTGGGATCGTCATCGAGCGGCCCTGGAAATCGGTGCGGAACGGGCCCGGCTCGACGAGCGTCACGCGGATGCCGAGGTGCCTCGCTTCGGCGTGCAGCGACTGCGACATGCCCTCGACGGCGAATTTCGTGGCGCAGTAATACCCGGTGCCGGGATTGCCCGTGAGGCCGCCGATCGAGGAGAAGTTGACCATGTGTCCATATCCGCGAGCGCGCATGCCCGGCAGCACGAGGCGCATCATCGCGGCGAGCCCGAAGACGTTGGCGTCGAACATCGCGCGCACGACGTCTTCCTCGCCTTCCTCGATCGCGCTGTTGTAGCCCCAGCCTGCGTTGTTGACGAGCACGTCGATGCGCCCGAAGCGGTCCTCGGCGGCGCGCACGGCGCGCTCGCGTGCGGCGGGATCGGCGACGTCGAGCGCAAGCGCCAGCGCCGTGTCCGCGAAAGGCGCTGCGACGGCCTCCACCTGCGACACGTTGCGGGCGGTGACGACGCAACGGTGGCCATGCGCGAGCACGCGCTCGGCCAGCGCGCGGCCGAAGCCTGCGGAGCAGCCGGTGATGAGCCACACCGGCGAAGCGGGAAGTTTCGATACCATGCGAAGGTCCTTCACTGAAATCGTGTGCGCGCGTGCGCCCGGGGACCGGTCGATGATAGGGCCGGCAGGCCCATTGCCCTAGTATTGTTTTTTTATGTGCGCCATACGTTTTCGATATGCGCGCCGCGAGCGTCTTTTCGAAGGAAGGGAGAACAAGCATGGCCGAGGACAACGTCGACTTCGCGAAGGTCGTCAGGATGGCGCGGGAGTTCTCGCGCCCGTATCGCGTCGCGAACGGCTCCAGGTTCAAGCTGTCGGACGTCGATCCCGGCGACACGGCGCACCTCAACCGCGAGGACAAGCCGGCGGCGCAGGAGGCGCTGGCGGTCGGCCGCAACGCGCTCTCGGAGCTGCAGGACAAGCTCTATGCGCAGGATCGCTGGTCGGTGCTGCTGGTGTTCCAGGCGATGGACGCGGCGGGCAAGGACGGCGTGATCAAGCACGTCATGTCCGGCGTCAATCCGCAGGGCTGCCAGGTCTACCTCGTTCAAGGCGCCCACCACCGAGGAGCTCGACCACGACTACATGTGGCGGTGCGCGAAGAATCTTCCGGAGCGCGGCCGCATCGGCATCTTCAACCGCAGCTACTACGAGGAAGTGCTCGTGGTGAAGGTCCATCCCGAGTATCCTCGAGGCGCAGAAGCTGCCGCCTTCGCTCGTGGGCAAGCACGTCTGGGACGAGCGCTACGAGGACATCCGCAACTTCGAGAGCTACCTCGCGCGCAACGGCACGATCATCCGCAAGTTCTTCCTGCACGTGTCGCGCGACGAGCAGAAGAAGCGCTTCCTCGAGCGCATCGAGCAGCCGGAGAAGAACTGGAAGTTCTCGGCCGCCGACGTGCGCGAGCGCGGGCACTGGGACGCGTACATGGACGCGTACCAGACGATGATCCGCGAGACGGCGTCCACGGAAGCGCCGTGGTACGTCGTGCCCGCGGACAACAAGTGGTTCACGCGCCTCGTCGTGGCCGCGGCGGTCGTCGACGCGCTCGCCTCGCTCGACCTCCACTATCCGAAGATCGACAAGAAGCAGCGCGCGGAGCTCGAGGCGGCGCGCGAGTCGCTCCTCGCGGAGAAGCGCTAGCGCGCGAGCCGGGGACGAAAGCGGCGCGACTGGGGCTTCCCCGTCGATGACCGGCGGCCTCCGGCCCGCGCGAGCAAGAGGGTGTCCCGTAGCATGTGCGCGCCGAAGGCCGGCGTGCACGTTCGTGGTGCGCGCGCGCTGCAAGCGTTGCGACCGCGCGTTTGCCGTTACCATTGAAGGAACCGCCCGAGTTCCACCATGATGAAGTTCAGCGTCGCCACCTACAACATCCACAAAGGCTTCTCGCATCTCACGCGGCGGATGGTCATCCACGAGCTGCAAGGAGAAGCTGCACGGCCTGTCGGCGGACGTGCTGTTCCTGCAGGAAGTGCAGGGCGTGCATCATCGCCACGCCGGGCGCTATCACGACTGGCCGCGGCAAGCCGCAGCACGAGTTCATCGCCGACACCATGTGGCACGAGGTCGCGTACGGGCGCAACGCCGTGTACCGCCACGGCCACCACGGCAACGCGTTGCTGTCGCGCTTCCCGATCGTGGCGCAGGAGAATGCGGACATCTCGGCGCACTCGTTCGAAAGCCGCGGCCTCCTGCACTGCGAGATGAAGCTGGGCGAGGGCCTGCCGGTGCTGCATTGCCTCAACGTCCACCTCGGCTTGTTCGAGCGCGGCCGGCAGTGGCAGATCCGGGCGCTCGTCGATCGCATCAACGAGACGCGTGCCGCAGGATGCGCCGATGGTGATCGCCGGCGACTTCAACGACTGGCGTCGCAAGGGCGACCGCACGCTGACCGACGAGCTCGGCGTGTACGAGGTGTTCGAGGAAGTGAAGGGACGCCCCGCGCGCACGTTCCCGTCGATGATGCCCGATGTTCCGCCTCGACCGCATCTACGCGCGCGGCCTCGACGTGATCGACGCTCGCGTACACTACGCGTTTCCCGTCCGGCCGCATGTCCGATCACGCCGCGCTCGCCGCGACGTTCGAGGTCCCGCGCAAGCGAAGGTAGAGGCCGACGCGGCCGGCCTAAAAGAGGCCCGCTGATCGTGATCCGTTTCACGCCGGGCAACGCGATCGACCTGTTGCGCAGCGGCGGCGAATTCTTCCCGGCGCTGACCGCGGCCATCGACGACGCGCGGCGCGAGATCTGGCTCGAGACGTACATCTTCGCCGACGACGCGGCCGGCAAGCGCGATCGCCGATGCGCTGGTGCGCGCGGCGCCTCGCGGCGTCGCCGTGCGCGTGCTCGTCGACGGCTGGGGCGCCCGGCACTATCTGACGCAAGCGCTCGAGCGCGCGCTGCGCGACGGCGGCGTGCATCTCCTGAAGTACCGCCCGGAGGTCGCGCCGTGGCAGTTCCGCTCGCATCGGCTGCGCCGCATGCATCGCAAGCTGTGCCACGTCGACAGCGAGGTCGCGTTCGTCGGCGGCATCAACGTCATCGACGACATGAACACGCCGCACCAGAAGCCGCCGCGCCTCGACTTCGCCGTGCGCGTGCGCGGCCCGCTGCTCGCGCCGATCGTGCAGACGATGCAGCGGCTGTGGGCGCTGGTCGAGCTGGTGCAGCTCGAGCGCAGCGAAGTGCCGCTGTTTCCCGACGCGATCGACGTTGCGCCCGCGCGGCACGCAGATCGCGAAGTTCGTGATCCGCGACAACCTGCGCTACCGGCGCGACATCGAGCGTGCGTATCTCGCGGCGATCCGCACCGCGAAGCGCGAGATCGTCATCGCCAACGCGTACTTCTTTCCCGGGCGTGCGCTTCCGGCGCGCGCTGATCGCCGCGGCGCGAGCGCGGCGTGCAGCGTCACGCTGCTCCTGCAGGCGCGCGTCGAGTACCGGCTGCTGCACTACGCGTCGCGCGCGCTGTACGGCCAGCTGCTCGAGGCCGGCGTCGTGATCGCCGAGTATCACCGCTCGTTCCTGCACGCCAAGGTCGCCGTGATCGACGATCACTGGGCGACCGTCGGGTCGTCGAACATCGATCCCGTACTCGCTGCTGATGGCGCGCGAGGCCAACGTGTTCGTGCGCGACGCCGCACTTCGCCGACCAGCTGCGCATCGAGCTCCTGTCGATGATCGACGACCGGCACGCGCCAGGTCGAGCGCGAGCGCTGGGGCGCGCGCAACCGCGTCTCGCAAGGCGGTCACCTGGATCGCCTACGGCATCGTGCGCGTGGCGATGGGCTTCCTGGGCTACGGCGGCGAGGAGTGGTTTCCGCGCCGCTCGCGCGTAGACTGCGTCGCATGCGCAACCGCTCGCAGGCAGGCCCCGGGCCCGCCGACCTTCACGTCGCGCGAACGCGCGGCGGCGACTGGGCGACGATCCGCACGCTGCTGCCGTACCTGTGGGAGTACAAGGGGCGCGTGCTCGCGGCGATCGCCTGCCTCGTGCTCGCGAAGGTCGCGAACGTCGGCGTGCCGCTGCTCCTGAAGCAGATCGTCGACAGCCTCGACCGCGACGACCGCCGCGCTGTTCGTGCCGCTCGCGCTGCTCGTCGCGTACGGGCTGCTGCGCCTGTCGACGACGGTGTTCACCGAGCTGCGCGAGTTCCTGTTCGCCAAGGTCACGCAGCGCGCGGTGCGCAAGATCGCGCTGCAGGTGTTCCGCCACCTGCACGCGCTGTCGCTGCGCTTCCACCTGCACCGGCAGACGGGCGGGCTCACGCGCGACGTCGAGCGCGGGCCAGCGCGGCATCTCGACGCTCGTGAGCTACGCGCTGTTCTCGATCCTGCCCACGCTCGTCGAGATCACGCTGGTGATCGGCGATCCTGGTCGCGCGCTACGACTGGACGTTCATCGCCATCACCGGCGCGCGCGCTCGCGATCTACATCGCGTTCACCGTCATGGTCACCGAGTGGCGCACGCATTTCCGGCGCACGATGAACGAGCTCGACAGCAAGGCCAACACGCGCGCGATCGACAGCCTCATCAACTACGAGACGGTCAAGTACTTCGGCAACGAGGAGTGGGAAGCGCGCCGCTACGACGAGAGCCTGCAGCGCTACGAGAAGGCGGCGGTCAAGAGCCAGACGTCGCTGTCGGCGCTCAACATCGGGCAGAGCGCGATCATCGCGATCGCCGTCACGCTCATCATGTGGCGCGCGACCGTCGGCGTCGTCGAACGGCAGCATGACGATCGGCGACCTCGTGCTGGTCAACGCGTTCATGATCCAGCTCTACATCCCGCTCAACTTCCTGGGCGTGATCTACCGCGAGATCAAGCAGGCGCTGGCCGACATGGAGCGCCTGTTCGGGCTCGTCGAGGAGAACGCGGAGATCCGCGACAAGCCCGGCGCCCCGCCGCTCGTGGCGAGCGGTGCCGAGGTGCGCTTCGAGCACGTCGACTTCGGCTACGAGGCGAACCGGCAGATCCTGTTCGACGTGTCGTTCGACGATTCCCGCCGGCCGCACGGTCGCGGTCGTCGGCCCGTCGGGGTCGGGCAAGTCGACGCTCGCGCGGCTCCTGTATCGCTTCTACGACGTCGGCGCCGGGCGCATCACCATCGACGGCCAGGACATTCGCGACGTGCACGCAGGCGAAGCTTGCGCGCGCTCGATCGGCATCGTGCCGCAGGACACGGTGCTGTTCAACGACAGCATCGAATACAACATCGCGTACGGCAGCCCGGGCGCCACGCGCGACGAGGTCGTCGCCGCCGCGCGGCTCGCGCAGATCCACGACTTCATCGCGAGCCTGCCCGCCGGGCTACGAGACCACGGTGGGCGAGCGCGGGCTCAAGCTGTCCGGCGGCGAGAAGCAGCGCGTGGCCATCGCCCGCGCCATCCTCAAGGCCCCGCGCATCCTCATCTTCGACGAGGCCACGAGCGCGCTCGACTCGCGCTCGGAGAAGGCGATCCAGGCGGAGCTGCGGGCCATCGCGCGCAACCACACCACGCTGACGATCGCCCACCGGCTGTCCACGATCGTGGATGCCGACGAGATCCTCGTGCTCGAGTCCGGGCGCATCGTCGAGCGCGGCACGCACGCCGCCTTGCTCGCGCAGACGGGGTCTACGCCCGCATGTGGCGCCTGCAGCAGGACGAGGAGCGGCGGCGGCCCTCGATCCCGTCAGCGGAAACGGGCGCCGAAGCGTTGTAAGACGCGGACGGACAGCGGATTTCCGTCCAGGCGCGCTTCTTGCATGCGTCGTGCTCGGTGTCGGATGCCTAACCTGTTGAAGTTACAGGCCATTGACGATCCGGCGTAACCGTGCGATAAACCGCGCCGAGCCACCGTTCAGATAAAGCGTGATGATTCGTCACTTGCCCCTTGTTTTTGTTGCCTTCGTTGCCATGCCGGCGGCGTCCGCCATGGACCTGGATGCGGCCAAGCTGCGCCTGTCCTCCGCCAACGTGCTGGTGCTCGACGCCAAGGAAGGCAAGGCGGTTTACGCCAAGGCCGCCGACGAGGTGACGCCCATCGCCTCGCTCACCAAGCTCATGACGGCGATGGTGGTGCTCGACGCCAAGCAGCCGATGGACGAGGTCCTGTCCATCGACATGGACGACTTCGACTACCTCAAGGGCAGCCACTCGCGCCTGCGGATGGGCACCTCGCTCACCCGCGCCGAGATGCTGCGCCTCGCGCTCATGTCCTCCGAGAACCGCGCCGCATCGGCGCTCGCGCGCCACTACCCGGGCGGGACGCTCGCGTTCGTCGCCGCCATGAACGAGAAGGCCATCTCACTCGGCATGACGCGCACGCACTACGACGACTCGACCGGCCTGTCGCCGAGCAACGTTTCCACGGCCAACGACCTCGCGAAGCTCGTGCGCGCCGCCGCCGACTACGACGTCATTCGCGATTACTCGACCACACCGTCGCATTACGTCGAGGTGCACGAGCGGCCACACGCTCGGATTCAACAACTCCAACGCGCTGATCAAGAACAGCGCGTGGGACATCCAGCTGCAGAAGACGGGCTATATCCGCGAGGCCGGGCGCTGCGTGGTGATGCTCGTCACCATCGCGAGCAAGCCGATGGTGATCGTGCTGCTCGATTCGATCGGCAAGTTCACCCGCGTGGCCGACGCGCAGCGCGTCAAGCACTGGCTGGAGACGGGCGAGTCGATGCCCGCGACCGCGTTCAAGGCGGTGATGAAGCAGAAGGCGCCGAAGACGATTCCCAACAAGCGCATCCAGGGCAAGTTCGCGGCGACCAAAGCCCCCAAAGGCTAGCCGCGATGCCGGCTATCGCCGGCTCTGTTCGTAAAGCTCTTTCGCGTGCGCTCGCGTCTTCGCCGTAACCTCCGCACCCCCTAGCATGCTCGCCAGCTCCTCGACGCGCGACTTCGCGTCGAGCTGCGCCAGGTCGCTCACGACGTCCTCGTCGCGGCTCGCCTTGGTCACGCGCAAGTGCGTGTCCGCGAACGCGGCGACTTGCGGCAGGTGGGTCACGCACAACACTTGCCGTCGCGCGGCCAGCGCCTGCATGAGGCCACCTACCGTGGCCGCCACCGCGCCGCCAATCCCCGCGTCCACTTCGTCGAACACGAGCGTGGGGACGGCGCCGGCCTCGCTGGCCACCACCGACAGCGCGAGCGCGATGCGCGACAGCTCGCCGCCCGACGCCACGCGCGCGAGGGGCGCCGGCGCTTGCGCAGGATGGCTCGCGACGCGAAATTCGACGCCGTCGATCCCGTAGCTCGCCGGTGCTGTGAGCGGCGCGATCGCCACTTCGAAGCGGCCGCCCGCCATCGCGAGGGTCTGCATCGTCTCGGTGACGCGATGCGCGAGCTCGTTGGCGTGAAATCGGCGCTTCGTCGACAAGTCCTGCGCGGCCCGGCGATAGTGCGCTTCGGCCTCCGCTGCGCGCCTGGCGAGCGCCTGCGCATCCGCCGAATCGGCGAGCGATGCGAGGCGGGCCTCGGTCTCGGCCAGCAGCGAGGGCAGGGCCTCCGGCCGCACCCGATGCTTGCGCGCAAGATCGTGGATCGCGGCGAGCCGGTCCTCGACGCGCGACAGCTCCGCGGGATCGAGATCGAGCCGGCGCTGGTAATCGCGCAACGCGCGCGCGGCTTCGTCGAGCTCGATGGCGGCGGGCTCCAGGAGCGAGACGACCTCGCCGAGCGCAGGATCGTGCGCGACCGCGGCGCGCAGCCGCTGCACGAGGTGCGCGAGCGTGGTGGCGATCGCGTCGTCGGACTCGCTCAACGCGGCGACGCCGTCGCTCGCGAGCGCGATGAGCTCGGCGGCATGCGCCAAGCGCGATTGGGACGATGAGAGCTCGCGCCACTCCGCTTCCGTGACGGCGAGCGTCGCAAGCTCGCGCTGTCGCTGCTCGAGGAACTCCCGCTCGGACGCCGTCGCTTCCGCCGCGCTGGCGGCCGCTTCCGGCGCTCGACGGCCGCGCGCCAGGTGCGCCACGTCAGCGCGACTTCCTGCGTCAAGCGTCGTGAACCCGCCGAACGCGTCGACGACGGCGCGCTGGATTTCCGGCTGCTCGAGCGACTGATGCGCGTGCTGTCCATGGATCGCGACGAGCATCTCGCCGAGCGATTTGAGTTGCGCGAGCGTCGCCGCGCTGCCGTTGATCCACGCGCGGCTGCGTCCCTGCGCGTCGAGGACGCGGCGCAGCAGGACCTCGTCGCCGTCGCTGGCAAGCCCGTTCTCGGCGAGCCAGGCGCGCGCGGTGGGACAGTCGGTGACGTCGAAGCCTGCTGCGAGCTCGGCGCGGTCGGCGCCCGCGCGCAGCTGCCGCACCTCGAAGCGGTCGCCGAGCAGCAGGCCGATCGCGTCGAGGAGGATGGACTTGCCCGCGCCGGTCTCCCCGGTGAGCACGGTCAAGCCTTCGGCGAGCGCCACGTCGAGCGTCTCGACGACCACGAAGTTGCGGATCGAGAGCGACCGGAGCATCAGGACGGCTGGCCGGGCGGCTTCTGGCCCTCGATGCGCTCGGGCGTCGCGCTCCAGTGGAGCTTCTCGCGCAGCGTCGCGAAGTAGTCGTGGCCTTCGCGGATACAGGAACCGCGCGCGAAACGCCGCTCGCGCGAGCACGACCCGGTCGCCTTCGGCCAGCGCGAAGTGTCCCTGTCCGTCGCAGTGCATGCCGGCATCGCGGCCTTGCATGACCGTGATCGCGATGCGGCAATCGTCCGGGATCGCGATGGGACGGTGGGTGAGCGCGTGCGGCGCGACCGGCACGAGGAGGAACGAGGCAAGCTGCGGCGAAAGGATCGGCCCGCCGGCCGACAGCGCATACGCCGTCGAGCCCGTGGGCGTCGCGACGATGATGCCGTCTGCCCGCATGGCGTAGGCGAAGCGGCCGTCGATGCGACACGGCGCAGTCGATCATGCTGCCGAGCGAGCCGCGATTGACCACGACGTCGTTCAGGGCAAGGGCCTGCTCGCGTGCTCCGTTGTGTCGTTCCAGCGCCACCGAGAGCAGGGTGCGTCGCTGCTCGACGTAATGGCCCTCGAGCACGTCGGTCAGCGCCGCCGTCATGCCGGAGAGCGAGATGTCCGTCAGGAATCCCAGCCGGCCCTGGTTCACGCCGATCAAGGGAACGTCGAAGGGCGCGAGTTGTCGACCGAGAGCCAGCATCGTGCCGTCGCCGCCGACGACGATCGCGAGGTCGGCATGCTTGCCAAGTTCGGATGCCGCGACGGTTGCGGCACCTGCAACGGCTGCATACTCGGCCGTCTCGGCGTCCAGCACGATGCGATGGCCCCGCGCCGACAGGAATGCGCCGAGCCCCGCGAGCGGTGCGGCGATGGCGGGCGTGGCGCGCCGGCCGACGAGGGCGACGCGCGCAAAGCGGGTGGCGGCCATGCGGCGATTAAACCACAGGGACCGTTGGTGCCGACTCGTCCCTCCGGCCGACGGGCCGTGCGTTATTGCAAGGTGTGCTTGATAGAATGGAACGGATGTTGGAAGCGCGCGCCCAGCACCTCCTGAAGACGCTCATCGAGCGGTACGTGAGCGACGGCCAGCCCGTCGGCTCGCGTGCGCTGTCGCGCCACTCGGGGCTCGAGCTGTCGGCCGCGACGGTGCGCAACGTGATGGCCGACCTCGAGGAGATGGGTTTCATCACGAGCCCGCACACGTCGGCGGGCCGCGTGCCGACGTCGAAGGGATACCGCTTCTTCGTCGACAGCCTCATGGTGACGAAGCCCGTCGAGGACAACGAGATCCGGCGCATGTCGGGCGAGCTCTCGGCCGACCGGCCGCAACAGCTCGTCAGCACCGCTGCCGGATTGCTGTCGCAGCTCACGCAGTTCGCGGGTGTCGTCATGACGCCTCGCCGGCGCGACGCAGCGTTCCGCCATCTCGAGTTCCTGCGCCTGGCCGAGCGGCGCGTGCTGCTCATCCTCGTCACCGCGGAAGGCGACGTGCAGAACCGCATCCTGCACACCGACCGCTCGTACACGCCGTCGCAGTTGACGGAGGCGACCAACTTCTTCAATGCGCATTTCGCGGGACAGCCCTTCGCCAGCATTCGCCTGCGGATCAGCGACGAGCTGCGTGCGCTGAAGGAGGACATCGCGCACCTCATGACCGCCGCGGTCGACGTGGGCGAGGATGCGCTGAGCGAAGCCGAGTCGCTGGTGGTGACCGGCGAGCGCAATCTACTCAACACGCGAGGACTTCGCGTCGAACATGGAGCGGCTGCGGCGCCTGTTCGACCTCTTCGAGCAGAAGACGTCGATCCTGCACCTGCTCGACCTGTCGCAGCACGCGCAAGGTGTCAGCATCTACATCGGCAGCGAGTCGGGGCTCGTGCCGCTCGACGACGTGAGCATCGTGACGGCGCCCTACGAGTCCAACGGCAAGATCGTCGGCACGCTCGGCGTCATCGGGCCGACGCGCATGGCGTACGAGCGGATCATTCCGATCGTCGATCTCACGGCGAAGCTGCTCTCCAATGCCATGACGCAGCAGTCCACGGACGAATGAACGGCATCGCGGTGCACCCCAACGCTGCGCTCATCGACGGCTTGTACGCCGCGTTCCGCGCGCGCGACGCCAGGGCGATGGCCGCGTGCTACCACCCGGATGCGACGTTCCACGATCCGGTGTTCGACGTCTCGGGGCAGGAAGTCGCCGACATGTGGGCCATGCTGTGCGAGCGCGGCCGCGACCTGACGCTCGACTGGCGCGACGTGCGCGCCGACGACCGCGAGGGCTTCGCGCACTGGGAGCCGCGGTACACGTTCTCGGTCACGGGCCGGCCGGTCCACAACAGGATCGATTCGCACTTCACGTTTCGCGACGGCAAGATCGCGGCGCAGGCCGACTCCTTCAGCCTGTGGCGCTGGAGCGGCATGGCGCTCGGCCCGAAGGGCGCGGCGCTCGGGTGGACGCCGTTCGTGAAGAACGCGATTAGGGCGCAGGCGCGCAGCGGCCTCGCTCGCTGGCAATCGCAACGGACGAGATAGCCGGTTGCGACACGGACCCGAGCCTCCCTTCGCGCACGACCGCACGCCGCGCATCGGGATCCTGCTCACCAATCTCGGCACGCCGGACGCGCCCACCACGGGCGCGGTGCGGCGCTACCTCGCGCAATTCCTGTCCGACCCGCGCGTGGTGGAGATCGCGCCCTGGGCATGGAAGCCGCTGCTGCACGGCGTGATCCTCAATACGCGTCCTTCGCAATCGGCGAAGCGCTACCGGGCGATCTGGACGAAGGACGGGTCGCCGCTGCTCGTGCACAGCATCCGCCAGCGGACGCTGCTCCTCGGATTTCTCGGGCAGCAGCTGAAGCGCGCCGGCTACCCGTCCGACCTGTGCCCCGTCGAGATCGGCATGCGCTACGGCAACCCGAGCATCGGGTCGGCGATCGACAAGCTGCGTGCGCAAGCGTGCGAGAAGATGCTGGTGCTGCCGTTGTATCCGCAATATGCGGCGAGCACGACCGCGTCCACGCTCGACGCGGTCGCCGCCCATTTCTCTCACGTGCGCCGGCTGCCGGCGTTGCGATTCGTGGAGACGTTCCACGCCGACGACGGCTACATCAAGGCGCTGGCGCAGAACGTCAACGACTACTGGGTCAAGCACGGCCGGCCCGGCAAGCTCGTGCTGTCGTTCCACGGCGTGCCGCGGCGCACGCTCGACGCCGGCGATCCTTATCATTGCTTCTGCCACGTCACGGCCCGCCTGCTCGCGCGCGAGCTCGGCCTCGCGCCGGCGCAGTGGACGCTGTCGTTCCAGTCGCGCTTCGGCCGTGCGCAGTGGCTCACGCCGTACACGACCGACGTCCTGAAACAGCTCGGCAAGGAAGGCACCGCGCGCGTCGACGTGTTCTGCCCGGGCTTCGTGACCGATTGCCTGGAGACGCTCGAGGAGATCGGCTCGAAGGACGCGACCTCTTCAAGCGCGCGGGCGGGAAGGAGCTGCACGTGATTCCGTGCCTCAACGAGCACCCGCGCTGGATCGCGGCACTTGCCGATCTCGCCGTGCGTAACCTGGCAGGCTGGCTCGCCCCGCCGCCCGATGCCGACACGCGCGAGCTGACGCAGGTTCGCGCGAAGGCGCTCGGCGCCAAGCAGTAGGCGTCGCAACGCATGCACGAGAGCGGACCCGCATTGCGGGAGGCAAACGCTTCACAGGCGCTGGCGCGCAACGTGCGCGCCGGCTTGCGCGTCGCGCTGCTGCTGTCGACGAAGCGCCGCGACATCGTCGGCCTCGTGGGGCCAGTTCGGCATGCTGTTCGCCCTCACCATCGTCTCGACGGTGCTGTGGAGCCTGGTTGCCACCGGTTGGCCCGCGCGATTCAACCATTGGGCGCTGCCGTATGCGGTGTTCTTCCTGCCGCTGGTCGTCCTGGCGTCGGTGTCCGATCGCGGGCATCGCCGGGCGCACCGACGGCGCGCTCGGTCTGTTGGTCGCGGTGCTCGCCGCCGACCTGTGGATCGAGGCGTTCCTGACGCTTTCCCACCTCGTCTCGGCGTCGACGGGCGTGCGCTCGATTGCGCAGTGGGCGCCGTGGGTGCTGTTCCATCTCGGCCCGGCGTGGCTCGCGGCCTGCATTGTCGTGGCCGCCGCGCGTCGGTTCGACCTTCCGTGGCCGAGGCGGATTGCCGCCGTGCCGGTCGCGCTCGCCATCGTCGCCTGGCCGCTTTCTTCGGCCGACTTCGCAAGCTCGCTGTGGACCAAGGTCGATACGACGCACGAGGCGGCCGACGAGCGCCTTCGCGACGCGGCGGTTCGCGAAGATGTCCTGTACCTGCAGCCTAAGCTCCTGGAGCAGGCGGTGGCGGCGCTCGAGCCGCCGCAACCAGGTCGTCCGAGCCTCTACCTCGTCGGCGTCGCCGGCTACAGCGGGCAGGGCGTGTTCCGGCGCGAGGTGGAGGCCGTCGACGAGCTCTTCGCCACGCGGTTCGCAACGCGGGGACGCTCGCTCAAGCTCGTCAACAACGCGGCGACGTTGCGCGACACGCCCATCGCATCGCGGACGGGGCTTGCGTATGCGCTCGACCACCTCGGCACGTTGATGCGCAAGGAGGACGTGCTCTTCCTCTTCCTGACGTCGCACGGGTCCAAGGACGGACGATTGTCGCTGTCGTTCCCGCCGTTGCGGCTCGACGACCTCGCGCCCCAGGACCTCAAGGCGATGCTCGACGCGGCCGGCATCCGCAATCGCGTGGTGGTGGTGTCCGCCTGCTATTCGGGCGGGTTCGCCGACGCGCTGGCGGACGACGACACGCTGGTCATCACGGCGTCCGCCAGGGACCGCAATTCCTTCGGTTGCAGCAACGAGGCGCCGTTCACCTACTTCGGCAAGGCGTATTTCGACGAGGCGTTGCGCACCTCGGATTCGTTCTCGGAGGCCTTCGACCGTGCGTTGCCGGTCATCGCCGAGCGCGAGAAGAAAGAGGACTACCCGCCGTCGAAGCCGCAACGGCGCGTCGGCGCGCGCATCGAGGCGGCGCTCGCCGGTTGGCGGGCGCCCCACGCCCCCGCCGCACCGGCCGCCAACTAGTCGTCCAGCAGCATTTCGACCGGGGAATGCTGCCCGCGGGGGTTGAATTCACCCGAATGACCCCAACGTCCGTGAGGTTAGCAACCTCCATACCAATATGAACCCGGAAATCGACCCCGCCGCCGTGGCGGACGACGTGGCCCCCGAGCAAGTTTCAGCCAGCACACCGTCCGACGACCTGGCGAAGGCGCAGACCGAGATCGCCAACCTCAAGGATGCCTTCCTGCGCGCCAAGGCGGAGACGGAGAACGTCCGCCGGATCGCGCAGGCCGACGTCGCCAAGGCCCACAAGTTCGCGATCGAGTCGTTCGCCGAGGACCTCCTGCCGGTCAAGGACGCCCTCGAGAAGGCCCTCGCGACGCCGAACCAGGCCGTCGACTCGCTGAAGGCCGGTGTCGAGCTCACGCTGAAGGCGTTGCAGAGCGCGCTTGCACGCGGCGGCGTCGTCGAGCTCGATCCCGCAGGCCAGAAATTCGACCCGAACCGCCACCAGGCGATGCAGATGGTGCCGTCGTCGCAGCCCGCCAACACGGTCGTCGACGTGTACCAGAAGGGCTACCTCATCAACGACCGCATCCTGCGCCCGGCGCTCGTGACCGTCAGCAACGGCGAGGAAGCCAAGGGCGGTTGATCCGGCCGACGAAAACCCCATCTGACGAACCACAATTCACGCATCACGGAGAACACCAACATGGGCAAGATCATCGGCATCGACCTCGGCACCACGAACAGCTGCGTCGCCATCATGGAAGGCGGCAAGCCGAAGGTGATCGAGAATTCCGAAGGCGCGCGCACGACGCCTTCGATCGTCGCGTACATGGAAGACGGCGAGATCCTCGTCGGCGCGCCGGCCAAGCGGCAGGCGGTCACCAACGCCAAGAACACCATCTACGCCGTCAAGCGACTCATCGGGCGCAAGTTCGAGGAGCCGGAAGTGCAGAAGGCGACGAGCCTTTCGCCCTTCAACATCGTCAAGGCCGACAACGGCGACGCGTGGGTCGAAGTGCGCGGCAAGAAGATCTCGCCGCAGCAAGTCTCGGCGGAGATCCTGCGCAAGATGAAGAAGACGGCCGAGGACTATCTCGGCGAGGAAGTCACGGAAGCGGTCATCACCGTGCCCGCGTACTTCAACGACTCGCAGCGCCAGGCGACCAAGGACGCCGGCCGCATCGCGGGCCTCGACGTCAAGCGCATCATCAACGAGCCCACCGCGGGCGCGCTCGCGTTCGGCCTCGACAAGCAGGAAGGCGACCGCAAGATCGCCGTGTACGACCTGGGCGGCGGCACGTTCGACATCTCGATCATCGAGATCGCGGAAGTCGACAAGGAGCACCAGTTCGAGGTGCTCTCGACCAACGGCGACACGTTCCTCGGCGGCGAGGACTTCGACCAGCGCCTCATCGACTACATCGTCACCGAGTACAAGAAGGAATCGGGCGTCGATCTCAAGAACGACGTGCTCGCGCTGCAGCGCCTGAAGGACGCGGCCGAGAAGGCGAAGATCGAGCTCTCGTCCTCGCAGCAGACCGAGATCAACCTGCCGTACGTCACGGCCGACCAGTCCGGACCGAAGCACCTGTCGATGAAGATCACGCGCGCGAAGTTCGAGGCGCTCGTGGACCCGCTCATCGAGCGAAGTCGATCGAGCCCTGCCGCATCGCGATCAAGGACGCGGGCGTCTCGCTGTCCGACGTCTCCGACGTGATCCTCGTCGGCGGCCAGACGCGCATGCCGAAGGTGCAGGACAAGGTGAAGGAATTCTTCGGCAAGGAGCCGCGCAAGGACGTCAACCCCGACGAGGCCGTGGCCGTGGGCGCGGCGATCCAGGGCGGCGTGCTGAAGGGCGACGTCAAGGACGTGCTGCTGCTCGACGTGACGCCGCTGTCGCTCGGCATCGAGACGCTCGGTGGCGTGATGACCAAGCTCATCCAGAAGAACACGACGATCCCGACCAAGGCGCAGCAGACGTTCTCGACGGCGGACGACAACCAGAGCGCGGTGACGATCCACGTGCTGCAGGGCGAGCGCGACATGGCCTCCGGCAACAAGAGCCTCGGCCAGTTCAACCTCGAGGGCATCCCGCCGTCGCCGCGCGGCATGCCGCAGATCGAGGTGACGTTCGACATCGACGCCAACGGCATCCTGCACGTGCACGCCCGCGACAAGGCGACCGGCAAGGAAAGCAAGATCACCATCAAGGCGAACTCGGGGCTGTCGGAAGACGAGATCCAGAAGATGGTGAAGGACGCCGAGTCGCACGCCGAGGACGATCGCAAGCTGATGGAAACCGTCCAGGCCCGCAACCAGCTCGACGCGCTCGTGCACAGCGTGCAGAAGTCGCTCGGCGAGTACGGCGACAAGATCGGCGGCGACGAGAAGGCCAAGATCGAGTCCGCGCTGAAGAGCGCCGAGGAGCTCCTGAAGCAGAAGGATGCGTCGAAGGAGCAGCTCGAGGGCAAGGCCGAGGAGCTCGGCAAGGCCGCGCAGAAGCTGGGCGAGATGATGTACGCAGCAAGCGCAGGCCGCGCAGGGCGGTGCCGCAGGCGGCGCCGCGGGCGCGGGTGCCGGTGCCGGTGCGCAAGGTGGCGCATCGCAGGGCGGCGGCCAGCAGGACGAGAAGGTGGTGGACGCCGAGTTCACCGAAGTGAAGAGCGACAAGAAGTAAGCGACACGCACCACGTAACATCCGGCCGGGTCAGGTTCGCCTGACTCGGCCTTTGTGCATCAGGGGAAGCGGCAGGGCATATGTCGAAACGCGATTACTACACGGTGCTCGGCGTCGAGCGCGGCGCCTCCGAAGAGGACCTCAAGAAGGCCTATCGCAAGCTTGCGATGAAGCACCATCCGGACCGCAATCCGGACGACAAGGATGCGGAAGGCAAGTTCAAGGAAGCGAAGGAGGCGTACGAAGTCCTGACGGACCCGCGCAAGCGCGCGGCGTACGACCAGTTCGGTCACGCGGGCGTGGACGCCTCCGCCGGTTTCGCAGGCGGCGCGGGCGCGCAGGGCTTCGGCGGATTCGCCGACGCGTTCGGCGACATCTTCGGCGAGATCTTCGGCCAGCAGCGCGGGGGCCGCGGCAACGGCGTCTACCGCGGCGCCGACCTTCGCTACAACCTCGAGCTCTCGCTCGAGGACGCCGCGCGCGGCGCCGAGGTGAAGATCCGCATCCCGACCATGGACCAGTGCGAGACCTGCCACGGCACGGGCGCCAAGCCGGGCACCAAGCCCACGCAGTGCGGCACCTGCCACGGCCGCGGCGAAGTGCGCGTGTCGCAGGGCTTCTTCTCGATCCAGCAGACGTGCCCCACGTGCCACGGCACGGGCAAGGTCGTGACCGACCCGTGCGCCGCGTGCCACGGGGTCGGGCGCCTCAAGAAATCGAAGACGCTGTCGGTGAAGATTCCCGCGGGTGTGGACCAGGACGACCGCATCCGCCTCACCGGCGAAGGCGAGGCCGGGCTCAACGGCGGACCGCACGGCGACCTCTACGTCGTGATCAATCTGAAGCAGCACTCCGTGTTCTCGCGCGACGGCGCCGATCTGCATTGCGAGATGCCGATCAGCTTCGCGACGGCGGCGCTCGGCGGCGAGCTCGAGATCCCGACGCTCGATGGCCACGCCACGATCCAGATTCCACCCGAGACGCAGTCGGGACAGGTGTTCCGGCTTCGCAACAAGGGCATCCGCCCCGTGCGCGCGTCGGCCGCCGGTGACCTGTATTGCCACGTCGCCATCGAGACGCCGGTCAAGCTGACCGCGCGGCAGAAGGAATTGCTGCGCGAGTTCGAGGCGATCAACCAGGAAGACCCGGGCAAGCACAGCCCGCAAGGCCAAGGGCTGGTTCGAGAAGGTGAAGGAGTTCTTCGGCGATTAGTTGTCAGTTGGCAGTTGTCAGTTGTCAGCGACAGCCGTCGTCGAAGCGCCGCGCCAAGTGCGCCGACCGCCGCGACGTCGCCGCGACTGTCAACTGACTACTGCCAACTGACAACTGACTACGACGTCGTAGTGATCGGCGCCGGCGCGGCCGGCATGATGTGCGCCGCGCAGGCCGGCCAACGCGGCCGCCGCGTCGCGTTGATCGACCACGTCGCGACCATCGGCGAGAAGATCCGCATTTCCGGCGGCGGCCGTTGCAACTTCACCAACGTCAACGCGTCGCCCTCGCACTATCTGTCGAGCGATCGGAGCTACGCCGCCGAAGCGCTCTCGAGCTACACGGCCGCGCAATTCGTCGCGCTGGTCGAGCGCCATCGCATTCCGTATCACGAGAAGAAGCTCGGGCAGCTCTTCTGCGATCGCTCGGCGACGGACATCATCGCCATGCTGAAGGACGAGTGCGAGCGCGGCCGCGTCACGTGGCGCGTGCCGTGTGCCGTGCAGGGCGTCGCCCACGACGTCTCGGGCTTTCGCATCGCGACCTCGCAGGGCGCGATGCGCGCGACGTCGCTGGTCGTTGCGACCGGTGGCCTCACCGTGCCCAAGATCGGCGCGACGCCATTCGCGTATCGCCTCGCCGAGCAGTTCGGCCTCGCGGTCGTGCCGCCGCGTCCCGCGTTGGTGCCGCTCGCGTGGGCGCCCGGCGACCTCGACCGTTACGGCGAGCTCTCGGGCGTGTCGGTGGACGTCGAAGCGTCGTGCGGCGACGGCCGCTTTCGCGAGAACCTTCTCTTCACGCATCGCGGATTGTCCGGACCGGCGATCCTGCAGGTGTCGTCGTACTGGAACGGCAAGGCGCCGATCGTCGTCGACCTGCTGCCGGGCTTCGACGTCGTGCGTTGGCTCACGCCGAAGGCGACGGGCAACGCGCGCCTGACCAATCTCCTGGCCGAGCGGTTGCCGAAGCGAGTCGCGCAGGCGTGGTGCGCGGCGCACGACTTCGCGCGTCCGATGCGCGAGGTGAATGTCGCAGCAGCGGTGGGCGCATTGAACGCGTGGCGCATCATGCCGTCGGGTACGCTCGGGTACAACAAGGCGGAAGTCACGATCGGCGGCGTCGATACGCGGGGCCTCTCGTCGCACACGATGGGCGCGAAGGACGTTCCCGGGCTTTTCTTCATCGGCGAGGCCGTCGACGTCACCGGCTGGCTCGGCGGGTACAATTTTCAATGGGCGTGGTCGTCGGGATTCGCGGCCGCGCAATTCGCATGACTTCATCGCAAAGGGCTCTTCACGTGATCGCTCGTGCCTGCATCGCGCTTTCCCTGTCCGCCATCGCGCTCGCCGCTTCCGCGCAGGTGAAAGTCGGCCTCATGGTGTCGGCGACCGGCCCGACCACCGCCATCGGCATTCCGCAGAAGAACACGGGCGACCTGCTGCCGAAGTCGATCGGCGGCGCCACGGTCGAATACATCCAGCTCGACGACGGCGGCGACACGACGCGCGCCGTGCAGAACATCAAGAAGCTCATCCAGGAAAACAACATCGACGCGATGATCGGCCCGTCGACGACGCCGAATGCGCTGGCCATCCTCGACATCATCGCGGAGGCCAAGGTGCCCGTGATGGCGACCGTCGGCACGTCCGCGGTCGTCGAGCCGCTCGACGCGAAGAAGCGCTGGGTGTTCAAGACGACGCAGAACGACGACCTCATCGCCGATGCGCTGATCAGGCACATGACGAAGAACGGCATCAAGACCGTGGGGTTCGTCGGCTTCAACGATCCGTACGGCGAGAACTGGTACAAGGTGTTCGGCGGGCCTCGCCGAGAAGGCGGGCATCAGGATCGTCGCGAGCGAGCGCTATGCGCGCACCGACCAGAGCGTCACGGGACAGGCGCTCAAGCTCGTCGCCGCGAAGCCGGATGCCGTGCTCATCGCTGCGGTGGGCGGTCCGGCGGTGCTGCCGCAGGCGACGCTCTTCGACCAGGGCTACAAGGGACGCGTGTACCAGACGCACGCGGTTGCGACCGACGACTTCATCAAGCTCGGGAAGGAGAAAGTCGAAGGCACCGTGCTCGCCGCGGGCCCGATGCTCGTCATCGACGAGATTCCCGACTCGAACCCGACCAAGAAGGTCGCGCAGCAATACATCGCCGCGTACGAAAAGCAGTTCGGCAGCAAGCCGGCGACGTTCGGCGCCAACACGTGGGACGGCGGCCTGCTCCTGCAGCGTGCGATTCCCGTCGCGCTGAAGGCGGGCAAGCCGGGCACCGAGGCATTCCGGGTGGCGTTGCGCGACGCGCTCGAGAAGGAGCGCGACGTCGTCGGCACGCAGGGCGTGTTCAACATGTCGCCCGAGAATCACAACGGCATGGACGAGCGCGCGCGCGTCCTCGTCGTCGTGCGCGACGGCAAGTTCCGCCTCCTGCCCGAGTAGGCGGCATCGATGCGCCTCGTCGGCATTCTCCTGGCGGCAGGAGAAGGCGCGCGCTTCGGCGGCGGCAAGCTCCTGGCGCGCGTGCCCACGACGGCGCATGGCGTCAGCGCGGGCACCTCGATCGGCGCGGCCGCTGCGATGCACATGATGGCGGCGCTGAACGACGTCGTGGCCATCGTGCGTCCGCGCGACACCATGCTCGAGCATGCGCTCGCGGCGACCGGCGCGCGGGTCGTCCCGTGCGAGCGGGCTGCCGAAGGGATGGGGGCGAGCCTTGCGTGCGGTGTCGACGAGAGCGCCGGCGCGGACGGCTGGATCGTGGCGCTCGCCGACATGCCGTGGATCGCGCCGACGAGCATCGTGGCCGTGGCCGATGCCCTTCGCGACGGCGCCGAGATCGTCGCCACGCAATTCGACGGCAAGCGCGGGCACCCGGTCGGGTTCTCGCGCAAGTATGGCGCGCTGCTCGCGGCACTCGGCGGCGACGAAGGCGCGCGCAGCATCGTCGCTGCGCGCCCATGGGCGTTGCGGCTGGTCGACGTCGACGATCCGGGCGTGCTGCGCGACGTCGACCGGCCTTCGGACCTCGCCTGACTGTCGTGCCCGCAACCGGCGTCGAACGTTAGCTCGACGTTCGCATAGCGCTCGAATTTTTGTGGCCCTTGCCAAGCGGCGGCGCGCGGCCGCCCGAAGCCGCCGCTCTGACTTGAATTGGCCGTGCTCGTTGAAAACGGCGGGAGCGCATTCTTCCCGCCGTTTTCAACGACCCTAATCCGCACTCTGCCACAGATCGGCCTGCCGGTCACTGGATTGGTGAAGCTCTTCCTGGATGCGCCACCACGAGCGGAGCTCGGGATCGGACAGCGGGTGGGAGATGAGGAAGCCCTGTGCTTCCTCGCAGTCGTGCGATCGGAGGAAGTTGAACTGCGATGCCGTTTCCACGCCCTCGGCGATGCAGCGCAGGCCGAGCGAATGCGACAGCGCGATGATCGCCTGCGTGATCGCCTCGTCGTTGCGGTTCTTCTCGAGGCCGTGCACGAAGCGCTGGTCGATCTTCACGCCCTGGATCGGCAGGCGGGCGAGATACGACAGGCTCGAATAGCCGGTGCCGAAGTCGTCGATCGTGATCGACACGCCCATCTGCTTGAGGCGCATGAGCGTGGCCACGGCCTTTTCGGGGTGCGTGATGATCACGCTCTCCGTGATTTCGAGGTCGAGATGGCGCGCGGCGAGCCCGCTGCTCGACAGCGCTTCCTCGACGACGGACAGCCAGCTGTCGTGCTGCAGCTGCTGCACCGAGAGATTCACCGAAAGCCGCAACGGCATGTTCTGGCGATGCCATTGCGCGACCTGCCGGCACGCGTCGCGCAGCACGCGCGCGCCGAGCGCCTGGATCATGCCCGACTCTTCCGCAATGGGAATGAATTCGGCCGGCGCGATGATGCCGCGCTCCGGATCGCGCCAGCGCAGGAGCGCCTCGACGCCGCACGCGCGTCCCGTCTGCATCTCGATCTGCGGCTGGTAGACGAGGAAGAACTCGTCGTCCATCAGCCCGCGCCGCATGTCCGTCTCGAGCTGCAGGCGAAGCTGGACTTTCGCATTCATGTCCGCCGTGTAGAAGCGATACGCGTTGCGCCCGGCTTCCTTGGCGGCGTACATGGCGGTGTCCGCCTGCTTGATCAGTGCGACGCCGTCGCGCGCGTCGTTCGGATACAGCGCGACGCCGATCGAGCCCGTGAGCGTGGGCGTCTGGTCCGCGAGCCGGAACGGCGCCTGGAACGCTTCGCGCACCCGCGTGAGCACCGTCATCACCTCGAACGACGCGCGGTCCGGCGCAAGCCCCGGGAGGATGACGACGAACTCGTCGCCGCCGAGGCGCGCCACCGTGTCCGACTCGCGCACCGCGCTCGTCAGCCGCTGCGCGATCGATTGCAGCAGCTGGTCGCCGGCGTCGTGGCCGAGCGTGTCGTTGATGCGCTTGAAGTGGTCGAAGTCGAGGAAGAGGCAGGCCACCTGCGTGGCGTCGCGTTGCGCCTGCGCGAGGATCTGCTTCAGGCGCTGGTTCAGCAGCGACCGGTTCGGCAGCCCGGTCAGGATGTCGTGCTGCGCGAGCTTGTACGCCTGGGCGGTGGCGATCTCGAGCTCGCGCGTGCGCTGCGCCACCTTCTCCTCGAGCGTGCGCTGGTAGGTCGCCACCTCGGATTGCGACTCGGCGAGGCGCTGCGTCATGTGGTTGAACGTGTGCGTCAGGAGCCCGAGCTCGTCCGACGACCCGGCAGGCACGTATACGTCGAGCCGGCCTCCGCCGACCGCGCGCGCAGCGCGCATCAGGCGGCGCATCGGCGCCACGAGCTTGCGCGTGAGGATGAGCGTTGCGCCCACCGCGATCACGACCAGCAGGCTCACGACGCCAATCGCCCCCAGCATCTGCTCGCGGAACTGGCGACGCTGCGTCTCGTAGCTGAGCCCGAGCCGGACGTAGCCGACCGGCGCCGCTTCCGCCGCCGCGGGCCACACGGGCGCGATGAAATCCACGTACCGGCGGTCGTCGATCTCCGTGTCGGTCGTTCGCACGTCGCCGCGCTTCGTGGGGGTCGCGCGCCTGGCGAGCTCGGGCAGGCCGCTCTTCGCGATGCTGGGCGTGAAGCGCCGCACGACGAGGGAGCGCTGCTCGCCATCGAGCACTTCCATGTACGCGACGTCCGGATCGGCGCCGATGCCGTCGAGGAGCCGCTCGAGCGCCGCCTTGTCCGAGCTCACGAGCGCATATTCCGTGAGCTCCGTCATGACGGCGGCAAGCGCGCGGCCGCGAGCGCGAAGCTCCTGGTCGTCGTCTCGCCACCGCTGGTTGGCGTAGAAGACGGTGATCGCGACCGCCGTGAGGAAGATGAGGCCGATGGTGAGGAGGTTGAGCTTCGCCAGGAGTCCCATGCGCACGGGCGGCAAGTCGAGCATCGACGCCGTATCCGCGGACATCGGCGACGTGTGCCTGCGCAGCAGGAGGCGAAACCGTTTCATCAACAGACCATTGGGAGCGGCGCGTGCCGCCGGAAACCGTCACCAGGCGAAGCCGGGTTGCGAACCTCGCTATCAAGCATAGTCTGTGCCGTGCGCCGCGTCGCTCACTCCACGCTGACCGGTATCTTGCCGATGCGCGCCTGCCACTCCTTCGGCGCGGTGTGGTGCACAGACTTGCCCCGGGCGTCCACGGCGACGGTCACCGGCATGTCTTTCACGTCGAATTCGTAGATCGCTTCCATGCCGAGGTCGCCGAACGCGACGACGCGGGAGGCGCGGATGGCCTTCGACACGAGATAGGCGGCGCCGCCGACGGCCATGAGGTACGCCGCGCCGAACTTGCGGATCACCTCGACCGTTGCGGCGCCGCGCTCCGCCTTGCCCACCATGGCGATCAAGCCGTGATGGTCGAGCATCAGCTGGGTGAACTTGTCCATGCGCGTCGCCGTCGTCGGACCGGCCGGCCCGACGATCTCGTCGCGGACCGGATCGACCGGCCCGACGTAATAGATCACGCGATTGCGAAAGTCCACGCCGTCCGGCAGGCGCTCGCCGCGCGCGTGGTAGTCGGCGATGCGCTTGTGCGCGGCGTCGCGGCCCGTGAGCAGCTTGCCGTTGAGGAGCAGCGTGTCGCCCGGCTGCCACGACGCGACTTCCTCGCGCGTGAGCGTGTCGAGGTTCACGCGCTTCGCCGACGGCGAAGGCGTCCACTGCACGTCCGGCCACAGCGAGAGGTCGGGCGGGTCGAGCTTCGCAATGCCGCTGCCGTCGAGCGAGAAGTGCGCGTGACGCGTTGCGGCGCAGTTGGGGATCATCGCGACCGGAAGCGACGCTGCGTGCGTCGGATAGTCGAGGATCTTCACGTCGAGGACCGTCGACAGTCCTCCGAGGCCCTGCGCCCCGATCCCGAGCGCGTTGACCTTTTCGTAGAGCTCGATGCGCAGCTCTTCCAGGCGGTTGGCAGGCCCGCGCTTGCGCAGCTCGTGCATGTCGATGGGCGCCATCAGCGACTCCTTCGCGAGCACCATCGCCTTCTCCGCCGTGCCGCCGATGCCGAGCCCGAGCATACCCGGCGGACACCAGCCCGCGCCCATCGTCGGGACCGTCTTCAGCACCCAGTCCACGATGGAGTCCGACGGGTTCAGCATCGTGAACTTCGACTTGTTCTCGGAGCCGCCGCCCTTCGCCGCGATCCTGATGTCGATGGTGTTGCCGGGCACCAGCTCGTAGTGCACGACCGCGGGCGTGTTGTCGCCCGTGTTGCGCCGCTTGCCGACAGGGTCCTCGAGGATCGACGCGCGCAGGCGGTTGTCCGGGTCGTTGTAGGCGCGGCGCACGCCTTCGTTGATCATGTCCGTCGGCGACATGGTCACGCCTTCCCAGCGCACGTCCATGCCCACCTTGACGAACGCGCACACGATGCCCGTGTCCTGGCAGATCGGCCGGTGACCCTCCGCGCACATGCGCGAGTTGGTGAGGATCTGCGCGATCGCGTCCTTCGCGGCAGGCGACTCCTCGGCGCGATACGCTTCCCCGAGCGCCGTGATGTAGTCGATGGGGTGGTAATACGAGATGTGCTGCAGCGCGTCGGCGACGCTCTGGATGACATCCGACTGTCTGATCGTCGTCACTTGAGCTCCTCCGGAACGCGGTGCTCGTCGGTAGTGCGGTGCGGGCGCGACGGCGCCGGCATGATGCGGTCGACGGCGGCGATGGCTAGCGCCGACGCCAGGAACGTGATGTGGATCACGGTCTGGTAGAAGAGCGCCTTCTCGGTGAACGCCTGCGCGTTGATGAAGGTCTTGAGGAGATGGATCGAGGAGATGCCGATGATCGCCGTCGCGAGCTTCACCTTGAGCACCGACGCGTTGACGTGCGACAGCCATTCGGGCTGGTCGGGATGGGCTTCGAGGCGCATGCGCGACACGAACGTCTCGTAGCCGCCGACGATCACCATGATGAGCAGGTTGCTGATCATCACGACGTCGATGAGGCCGAGCACCACGAGCATGGTGAGCGTCTCGCGCGTCATCGTCTTGGCGATGTCGGGGTCCGCGCCGGGGACCGCAACGTTGTTGCGGATCGTCTCGATCGCTTCCGGGCTCCCTGTCGCGGCCCACAGGAGGATCACGAGCTCGTGCAGGAACTGCCAGACGTAGACGCCCTGCGCGACGATGAGGCCCAGATACAGCGGCACCTGCAGCCAGCGGCTCATGAAGATGAACCGCGGCAGGGCGTTGGAGCGAGGGTCGGGAAGCTTGCGGTCGGGCATCGGGACGGCGCGGTGATGAGGCAAGGGCAAGCCCTTGAGTCTACCATCGCGGCAGGGCACGGCCGGCCGGCTTGCGCCAGCGCAAACGACCGTCGCGCCCCCGCCTCCCGCGCCTTTACGTTGCGGTAGACTCGACGGCGTGAAGTGACCTACAACAGCTTGACGAGGAGGCCAGACAACCATGTCGTCCACCATCGAATCTGTCCTGACCGAGAGCCGCGTCTTCCCGCCCTCACCGGAAATGGTGCGACAGGCCAACATCTCCGGCATGGACGCCTACCGGAAGTTGTGCGACGAGGCGGACCGCGACTTCGAGGGCTTCTGGGCGCGCCATGCGCGCGAAGAGCTGCTGTGGCACAAGCCCTTCACCAAGACGCTCGACGAGTCCAACGCGCCGTTCTTCAAGTGGTTCCACGACGGCGAGCTCAACGCGTCGTACAACTGCCTCGACCGCCATTTACAGACGCAGCCGGACAAGGTCGCGATCATCTTCGAGGCCGACGACGGCAAGGTCACGAACATCACGTACAAGGAGCTTCATCGCGAGGTCTGCCGGTTCGCCAACGCGCTGAAGGCGAGGGGTGTGCAACAAGCCGACCGCGTGCTCGTGTACATGCCGATGTCGATCCATGCGGTGATCGCGATGCAGGCGTGCGCGCGCATCGGCGCGACGCACTCGGTCGTGTTCGGCGGATTCTCCGCGAAGAGCATCCAGGAGCGCGTCGTCGACGCCGGCGCGATTGCCGTGATCACCGCCGACGGGCAGTTCCGCGGCGGCCGCGAGATTCCGCTCAAGCCCGTGGTCGACGAAGCGCTTGCGATGGGCGGCTGCGAGGGTGTGCGCAACGTCATCGTGTACAAGCGCACCGGATCCAACGTGGCGATGAAGGCGGGACGCGACGAGTGGTGGGACGACGCGGTCAAGGGACAGGCGGACACGTGCGAGCCGACGTGGGTGAACGCCGAGCATCCTCTCTTCATCCTGTACACGTCCGGATCGACCGGCAAGCCGAAGGGCGTGCAGCACTCCACCGCGGGCTACCTGCTGCAGGCGATCCTGACGATGAAGTGGACGTTCGACTACAAGCCAACGGACGTCTTCTGGTGCACGGCGGACGTGGGCTGGGTGACCGGGCACACGTACATCGTGTACGGGCCGCTCGCGTGCGGCGCAACGGAGATCGTGTTCGAGGGCGTGCCGACGCACCCCGATGCCGGCCGCTTCTGGAAGATGATCCAGGACCACGGCGTCACCGTGTTCTACACGGCGCCCACCGCGATCCGCTCGCTCATCAAGGCGGGCGGGGACCTGCCGAAGCAGTACGACATGTCGAAGCTGCGCATCCTCGGCACGGTCGGCGAGCCGATCAATCCGGAAGCGTGGATGTGGTACTACGAGACCGTCGGCCGCTCGAAGTGTCCCATCGTGGACACGTGGTGGCAGACGGAGACGGGCGGACATCTCATCACGCCGCTGCCGGGTGCGACGCCGCTCAAGCCCGGCTCGTGCACGTTTCCGCTGCCGGGCATCATCGCCGACATCGTCGACGAGACGGGCCACACGGTCGAGTTCGGCAAGGGCGGCATCCTCGTGATCAAGAAGCCGTGGCCGTCGATGATCCGCACGATCTGGGGCGACCCGGAGCGCTTCAAGAAGAGCTATTACCCCGAGGATTTCCACGGCAAGTACTACCTCGCGGGCGACGGCGCGTCGCGCGACCTCGAAGGCTACATCCGCATCATGGGCCGCATCGACGACGTGCTGAACGTTTCCGGACACCGCCTCGGCACCATGGAGATCGAGTCGGCGCTCGTCGCCAACCCGATGGTCGCCGAAGCGGCGGTCGTCGGCCGTCCCGACGACCTCACCGGCGAAGCCGTGTGCGCGTTCGTCGTGCTGAAGCAGTCGCGCCCGACGGGTGCTGCCGCGGAGAAGATCGCGAAGACGCTGCGCGACTGGGTTGCGAAGGAGATCGGGCCGATCGCCAAGCCCAAGGACATCCGCTTCGGCGAGAACCTCCCCAAGACGCGGTCCGGAAAGATCATGCGGCGACTCTTGCGCTCGATCGCGAAGGGCGAGGCCATCACGCAGGACGTGTCGACCCTCGAGAACCCGGGGATCCTCGATCAGCTGAAGGAAGTGAGCTGAGCGTCCCGCGACAAGACGGCGGGTCCGCGCGCGCCTCGCTCATGACGGCCGAACCGGATCCTTCCGGGCTGGCAGCGCTGGTGGCGCTGTCGCCTCTCGACGGGCGCTACGCCGCCAAGGTCGCGGCGCTGTCGCCGCACTTCTCCGAGTTCGGCCTCGTGCGGCATCGGGTGCGCGTCGAGCTCGCATGGCTGGTGGCGCTCGCCGGCGAATCGACGATACCGGAGCTCGCGCCGTTCTCAGCGGAAACGCTGCGCGCCATCGACGACGCGGTGAGCGCGTTCTCGCCGGCCGACGCCGCGCGCGTCAAGGCGATCGAGCGAACGACCAACCACGACGTCAAGGCCGTCGAATACTGGCTCAAGGAGCGCTTCGCCGACGTCGCGGAGATCGCGCGCGCATCGGAGTTCATCCACTTCGCGTGCACGTCGGAGGACATCAACAACCTGTCGCACGGCCTCGCACTCGCGCACGCGCGGCGCGACATCCTGCTGCCGGCGCTGCGCGACATAGCTTCGGACCTGCGTGCGCTCGCGCACGCTCACGCCGCACTTCCCATGCTCTCGCGCACGCACGGCCAGGCGGCGACGCCCACGACGCTCGGCAAGGAGATGGCCAACGTGTACGCGCGCCTCGAGCGGCAGATCGCGGCCATCGAGCGCGTGCCGATCAAGGGCAAGATCAACGGCGCCGTGGGGAACTACAACGCGCACGTCGCCGCGTATCCGAACGTCGACTGGGAGCGGCTCGCCGCGCGCGTCGTCGCCTCGCTGGGCCTCGAGCTCAATCCGTACACGACGCAGATCGAGCCGCACGATTACATGGCCGAGCTGTTCGACGCGATCGCGCGCACCAACACGATCCTGATCGACCTCGACCGCGACGTGTGGGGCTACGTGTCGCTCGGCTACTTCCGCCAGAGGGTGCGCGAGGGCGAGGTCGGCTCCTCGACGATGCCGCACAAGGTCAACCCGATCGACTTCGAGAACTCGGAGGGCAACCTCGGGCTCGCGAACGCGATGCTGCGGCACTTGGCGGAGAAGCTCCCGATCTCGCGCTTCCAGCGCGACCTCACCGACTCCACCGTGCTGCGCAACATGGGCGTGGCGCTCGGCTATGCGCTTCTCGGGTGGTCCTCGCTGCGCCAGGGGCTCGCGAAGCTGACGGTCGATGCGGCGCGCATGGCCTGTGACCTCGACGCCAACTGGGAAGTGCTGGCCGAGCCCATCCAGACGGTGATGCGCCGCTACGGCGTGGACCAGCCGTATGAAAAGCTGAAGGCGCTCACGCGCGGCCAGTCGGGCATGACGCGCGAGACGCTGCACGCGTTCATCGACGGGCTCGCGTTGCCCGATGACGCGAAACAGGGATTGAAGGCGCTGACGCCGGCGAGCTACGTCGGGCTGGCACCGCAACTCGCGAAGCGCGTTTAGCGCTTGCTCGACCCGCGTTCTTTCATGAACGTGACCACCGCCGGGATCAGCGACACGACGACGATCCCGATCACGATCCACGTGAGGTTGTCCTTGACCCACGGGATGTTGCCGAACACGTAGCCCGCATACACGAGCAGGCCGACCCACAGGATGCCGCCGACCACGTTGAACGCGAAGAAGCGCCGGTAGTCCATGCCGGCGACGCCCGCGAGGAACGGCGCGAAGGTGCGGATGATGGGAATGAAGCGTCCGATGATGATGGTGACCCCGCCGTACTTGTCGTAGAACGCCTGCGTGCGGCGCAGGTGGTCCTGCTTGAACCAGCGTGAGTCCGGCTTGTCGAAGATGCGCGGCCCGATGTAGTGGCCGATGCTGTAATTGACGGAGTCGCCGAGCACCGCCGCGAGGATCAGGAGCGGAACGAGCACGTGGATGTTGAGGCCCGCCGAGGCGACCACGGTGCCGGCGATGAACAACAGCGAGTCCCCCGGCAGGAACGGCGTCACGACGAGGCCGGTCTCGGCAAAGATCACCGCGAACATGAGGGCGTACAGCCACGGACCGTATTCCGCGGCGATCGACGCGAGCGTCTGGTCGAGCGCGAGGATCGAGTAGAAGAGCGTCGTCAGCACGAACGCTGCGCGATCGTTACGGAAGGATCTTGTCCGCTGCGACCTTGCGCTCGGGCCTGACCAGATCCTCGCGCGACACGCCCATCCACATCACGAGCGGCGCCATGACGAGCACCGACGAGTAGATGCCGAAGCAGATGCCGATCGTCAGCGCAAGCGCGAAGTAGTGAAGCGTCTCGCCGCCGAAGAACAGGATCGACAGGACCATCAGCAGCGTACATCCGTGCGTGATGATCGTCCGCGAGATCGTGCTCGTGATCGCGTTGTCGATCACGTGCGTGACGCTCGCCTTGCGCATCTTGCGGAAGTTCTCGCGGATCCGGTCGGCGATGACGACCGACTCGTTGACCGAGTAGCCGAGCACCGCGAGGATCGCGGCCAGCACCGCCAGCGAGAACTCCCACTGGAAGAGCGCGAAGAAGCCCAGGATGATGATGACGTCGTGCAGGTTCGCGACGATGGCCGCGACCGCGAATCGCCACTCGAAGCGCAGCGCGAGATAGCCGACGATGCCGAAGGACACGAGGAGCAGCGCGAGCGCGCCGTTCTCGTAGAGCTCCTTGCCCACCTGCGGGCCCACGAACTCGACGCGCTGCTGCGTGACCGACGGGTCGTCCGCCTTGAGCGCGCTCATCACGCGCTCCGACAGCGCGGCGCTCGACTCGTCCTTCAGCGGAAGGCGAATGAGGGCCGTGTCCGAGCGGCCGAACGCCTGCGCCGTGTATTCGCCGAGGTTGAGCTTGTCGAGCGCGGTGCGCATGCGGTTGAAATCGACGGCGTGCGCGTAAGCGACCTCGATCACGGTGCCGCCGCGAAAGTCGACGCCGAAATTGAGACCGCGCGTGGCGAGGAAGACGACGGCCAGCAGGAACGTCACGAGCGAGATCACGTTGAACGTGAGCGCGTGCCGCATGAACGGGATGTCGCGGTGAATCCTGAAGAATTCCATCTTCTTGTTCCTGGTCTTGGTGCCGCGGCGTTACGCCTTGGTGACCGCGGGCGGCGGCGTACCGCCGCTCGGCTTCCACACCTGCCCGATCGAGATGCGGTCGAGCTTCTTGCGATGGCCGTAGATGAGCGCCACGATCCCGCGCGACACGAACACCGCCGAGAACATCGACGTGAGGATGCCGAGGCAGTGCACGACCGCAAACCCGCGGATCGGGCCTGAGCCGAAGATCAGGAGCGCGAGGCCGGCGATCAGCGTCGTGATGTTCGAATCGAGAATGGTGCCCCAGGCGCGCTCGTAGCCCGCCTGCAGCGCCGCGTGCGGCGTGGCGCCCCAGCGGAGCTCCTCGCGGATGCGCTCGTTGATGAGGACGTTGGCGTCGATCGCCATGCCGAGCGTCAGCGCGATGGCCGCGATGCCGGGGAGCGTCAGCGTTGCCTGCAGCATCGACAGGATCGCGACCAGCAGCAGCAGGTTGACCGCCAGCGCCACCGCCGAGATGACGCCCATCAGCTGGTAGTAGGCGCAGATGAAGAGCGTCAGCACGATGAAGCCGTAGGTGACGGATCGAAAGCCCTTGTCGATGTTCTCCGCGCCGAGCGACGGTCCGACGGTGCGCTCCTCCACGATCTCCATCGGCGCAGCAAGCGCGCCTGCGCGCATGAGCAGCGCCACGTCGTTGGCCTCGCGCGTGGTCATGCGGCCGCTGATCTGCACGCGGCCCCCGCCGATCTCCTCGCGGATGACCGGCGCCGTGATCACCTCGGCCTTGCCCTTCTCGACGAGCACGATGGCCATGCGCTTGCCGACGTTCTCGCGCGTGACTTCCTTGAAGATGTTGGCGCCCGGGCCGTCGAGGTTGATGTGGACTGCGGGCTCGTTGCTGCGCTGGTCGAAGCCCGGCTGCGCGTCGCTGATGCGATCGCCGGTCAGCACGACCTGCCGGCGCACCAGGAGCTTCTGCCCGTTGCGCTCGGTGAAGAGGTCGTTGGCGATCGGAACGCTGCCTGCGAGCGCGCCCTCGAGCGCGCCCGGGTCGTCGTTCACGAGGCGGATCTCGAGCGACGCGGTGCGGCCGAGGATGTCCTTCGCCCGCGCCGTGTCCTGCACGCCGGGCAGCTGCACGACCACGCGCTCGCCGCCCTGCTGCTGGATGATCGGCTCGGCGACGCCCAGCTCGTTGACGCGGTTGCGCAGGATCTGGATGTTCTGCGCGACGGCGTTTTCCTGGACTTTCTTCAGCGCCTCGGGCTTGAGGCTCGCCATCAGGCGAAGCTCGCCGGCGCCGGCATCCGTTTCGCGGAATTGCAGGTCGGGGAACGTGCGATCGATCAAGCCGCGCGCCTTGGTGCGCTCCGCGTCGTCGCGGAATCGCACGACGACATTGGCGCCTTCGCGCGAGATGCCGGCGTACTGGATCTTTTCCTTGCGCAGGAGCGAGCGCACGTCGGCCGCATAGCTGTCCTGCTTCTTGTCGAGCGCCGCCTTCATGTCGACCTGCAGCAGGAAGTGCACGCCGCCGCGCAGGTCGAGCCCGAGGTACATGGGCAGCGCGCCGATCGACGCGAGCCAGTGCGGCGACGAGGACAGCAGGTTCAGCGCGACGATGTAGTTCTCGCCGAGCTTCGCCTGCAGGACGTCGCGCGTCTTGATCTGCGTATCCGGATCGGGCAGGCGCACCTTGACGCCGGTGGCGTCGAGCGTGGCGCCGCGATAGGGGATGTTCGCCGCCTTCAGAGCGTCTTCGACGGTGCCCAGCAGGGCGGTGTCGACCTTCGCCTTCGAGGAGGACACCTGCACGGCCGGGACTTCGGGGAAGAAGTTGGGCAGCGTGTAGAAGATGCCGACGACGAGCGCGATCGCGATGATCGCGTACTTCCAAAGCGGATACCGGTTCATGAGTTACAGCGCTTTGACGGTGCCCTTCGGCAGCAGTTGCGAGATGGCCGCGCGTTGCACGCTGATCTCGACGTTCGGCGCGATCTCGACGGTGGCGTATTGCTCGTTGAGCTTCGCGATCTTGCCGACGATGCCGCCGGCGGTGATCACCTCGTCGCCCTTCTGGAGAGCGTCGAGCATCGCGCGAGTTTCCTTGGCGCGCTTCTGCTGCGGCCGGATCAGCAGGAAGTAGAAGACGACGAAGATCGCGATCATCGGCAGGAACGTCATGAGATCCCCGCCGGGGAACCCGCCGCCTGCGGCCTGGGCGTGTGCTTCGCTGATGAACACGGAACTTCCTCCGGTGTTTCGTGCGGGCGGGGTCGTTCGAATCTCGCCTCGCCGCGGGGTTGGCGCGTCGCCGGAGGACCTTGCGGACATGCCCTCGACGGATAGCCGGCTATTCTAGCACGCGACCCCGTTCCGACCGGAACCTCGCCACGTACGCAGGCAACGCGCCGCTCCCCACGGCGTCGCGCAGCTCGCTCATGAGCGCGTGGTAGTAGAAGAGGTTGTGGATGGTGGCAAGGCGCGCGCCGAGGATCTCGTTGACGCGCTGGAGGTGATGCAGGTACGCCCGGGAGAAGTTGCGGCACGTGTAGCAGCCGCAGGTCTCGTCGACGGGCCCGGTGTCGGTACGGTGCTTCGCGTTCCTGATCTTGACGTCGCCGAATCGCGTGAAGAGCCAGCCGTTGCGCGCGTTGCGCGTGGGAATGACGCAGTCGAACATGTCCACACCTGCGGTGACCCCCGCAACGAGGTCCTCCGGCGTGCCTACGCCCATGAGGTAGCGCGGGCGATCCGCGGGCATCGAAGGCAGCACGCTCGCGAGCACGCGAAGCATTTCTTCCTTGGGCTCGCCGACGGAGAGGCCGCCGATCGCGTAGCCGGGAAAGCCGATGTCGACGAGGCCGGCGAGCGACGCTTCCCGCAGGTCGTCGTGCATCCCGCCCTGCACGATGCCGAAGAGTGCGTTGGCGTTGCCGATGCGGTCGAACTCGGCGCGCGAGCGCGCGGCCCATCGCAGCGACAGCTCCATCGAGGCGGCGGCGTCCTCGTGCGTGGCGGGGTAGGGCGTGCACTCGTCGAACACCATCACGATGTCCGAGTCGAGCGCCCGCTGGATCTGCATCGAGATCTCGGGTGTGAGGAAGAGCTTGTCGCCGTTGACCGGAGACGCGAACGCGACACCCTCCTCCTCGACGCGCCGCAACGGCCCGAGGCTCCAGACCTGGAAGCCGCCCGAGTCGGTCAGGATCGGTCTCGACCATCCCATGAACCCATGCAGCCCGCCGTGCGCCGCGATGACCTCGGGGCCCGGCCGCAGCCAGAGGTGGAACGTGTTGCCGAGGACGATCTGCGCACCGAGCTCCACGAGCTCGGCGGGAGACATCGCCTTCACCGTTCCATACGTGCCGACCGGCATGAAGACGGGCGTCTCGACGGCGCCATGGGCCAGTGTGAGGCGGCCGCGACGGGCTGCGCCCGACGTGGCAAGGACTTCGAACTGCATCGGCGGCGCTAGGGGCGCCGTGCCGGTGCGGCGCGAGGGAGGAGCGCGCGCGCCCCGAGTAGGGCCAGCAGCAGGATCGTGAGGACGAGGCCCCACTCCGAGAGCGTAGGGACGATGGCAGGATCGCCGCCCGGATCCAAGGCGTAGACGGGCGTGCATTTCTTGCCCGCGAAGTCGAACGCGTTCTGCCACGCACGATGGAAGTCGCCGCTGAAATCGGTGCCGGCCACGCCGATCACCGCGTAGTTCGGGGCGATGGCGACCTGGATCACGCAGGCGTTGCCGGTGATGCGGAAGGCGATGGCGGGATCGGGCTCGCCTCGTGCGTTGGGCTGGGTCCACCGCGCGACGACGATGGTCCCGGGCTTGGCGCTGTTGCCTCCCGCGAACTTGGTGCTGGTGAGCGACGTGATGCCGGACGTCAGCGGATGCTGGAGCATCGCCTTGACGTCGAGCGAGCGGGGTGCGTACGGCGTGCCGGCGCCGTCGGTCGTGTTGGGATCGATGAGCTCGAGCGCGCCCCATCCGTGCGGCGACACGCTCGCCGGAGCGTCGGTGCGGTCCTGCTCGTAGAAGGCGCCGAGCACGACCGGCCGGCCGGTGTTCGCGAACGCGGCGACCAGGTTCCCGACAGGCGGCGCATTGGCGTAGGTCGAGTCCTCGAATACGAGCAGCACGTCGTAGGCGCTCGTGAGCGACGCCAGCGTGGGGAGCGCCGAGCCGGTATCGACACCCGTGAAGGAGTGGCCGGGAATGCGCGCGTTGAAGTCCGCCGCCGTTTCGGTGGCGTACTTGTTCGACAGGATGCCGACGCGCGCGGCGAGCGCCGCCGGCGCCGCGAGTGCGACGAGCAGAAGGACCGCTAGCGCGCGCACGTGGCACATGCGCGAAAGTCGAGGCTTCATGAAATCGCGGATTCGGCGGCCTTTGGTGGCAAGCACGCCATTTTCGCGGAAAATGAGTTGCGCCAAGAGTAGCGCGTTCCCGGCAAGGTGCCAAGGCAACGTACGACAAACGGCGCTGCCGGCCCATGGTTTGTTGCACATTAGCGCAGTGTTCAAGCGCGATGTCGGGCAACGGCGACGCTTCCTTACGCTCCTGTCGTCATATGACGTCAGTTCACCCGGTCGAGCAGCATCGCGTCGCCATAACTGAAGAAGCGATAACGCTGCGCCACGGCATGCGCATAGGCGGCACGGATACGGTCGTAGCCGGCGAACGCGCTCACCAGCATCAGGAGCGTCGACCGCGGCAAGTGGAAGTTCGTGAGCAGGCGGTCCGCGACGCGAAACCGGTAACCGGGCGTGATGAAGAGCGTCGTGCGCGCCGCGCCCGCGCGCAGGCTGCCCCCCTCGGCCACGGCGGATTCGAGCGCGCGCAGGGTCGTGGTGCCGACGCACACGACGCGCCCTCCACGGCCCCGGGCGCGTGCGACCGCTTCGACCGTGGCGGCCGGCAGCGTGAACCATTCCTCGTGCATGACGTGCTGCGCGAGGTCCTCGTGCTGGACGGGCTGGAACGTGCCCGCGCCGACGTGCAGGGTCACGAACGCCCGCTCGACGCCGTTCGCCGCGAGCGCGGCCATGATCGTGTCGTCGAAGTGCAGGCCCGCGGTTGGCGCCGCCACCGCACCCGGCTCGCGCGCGTAGATCGTCTGGTAGCGCTCCCGGTCGCCGGGCTGCGCGTCCCGCGCGATATAGGGCGGCAGCGGCACGGAGCCGTTGCGCTCCAGCCACGCGTGCAGCGGGCCCGTGCCTTCGAACGCGAGGCGATGGAACCGGTCCTCGCGCGCGAGCACGGTGGCCCGGCCGCCGCCCGGCAGGTCGATCCGGGCTCCCACCTTGGGCGCGTGACTCGCGCGCACCTGCGCCCAGGCCTCGGTGTCGCCGACGATGCGCTCGATCAGGAGCTCCGCGCGTCCGCCGGTCGACTTCGTTCCATGGACACGGGCGGGAATGACCTTGGTGTCGTTGAACACGACGAGGTCGCCAGGCGCGAGCAGCGAGGGCAGCGCCGTGAAGGCGAGGTCGCGAAGCTCGTCGCCGTCGACGTGCAGCAGCCGGCTCGCCGAGCGCGTCGGCGTCGGCGCCTGCGCGATCAGGTCGGCCGGCAGCTCGTAGTCGAAGTCGGAAAGGCGGTGCTGCATTTTTGTTGCGCCAAACTATAGCGTGCCCGCGTAACATCCCGAAAATAGGGACGTACCCCATTTCAAGATGTGACAGGACACGATGTTTGAAAGAATTTGAAATGGGGTACGTCCCTATTTCCGACGTGCTGGTCGTGGGCGGCGGCAACGCCGCGTTGTGCGCCGCGCTCATGGCGCGGGAGGCCGGCGCCAGCGTCGTCCTGCTCGAGGCTTCGCCGCGGGAATGGCGCGGCGGCAACTCGCCGCACACGCGCAACCTGCGGTGCATGCACGACGCGCCGCAGGACGTGCTGGTCGACGCGTATCCGGAGGAAGAGTTCTGGCAGGACCTCCTGAAGGTGACGGGAGGCGCGACCGACGAGGCGCTCGCGCGGCTGGTCATTCGCGCCTCGTCGACGTGCCGCCCGTGGATGATGCGTCACGGCGTGCGCTTCCAGCCGTCGCTGTCGGGCGCGTTGCACACCGCACGAACGAATGCGTTCTTCATGGGCGGCGGCAAGGCACTCGTCAATGCGTACTACCGAAGCGCTGCGCAACTGGGAGTCGCGATCCGCTACGACGCGCCGGTCACCGGCCTCGACGTCCGCGATGGGCGTTTCCTCGCCGCGTACGTCGGCGACGAGCGCATCGAGGCACGCGCGTGCGTGCTCGCGGCCGGCGGCTTCGAATCGAATCGCGAGTGGCTGCGCGAAGCGTGGGGCACGAACGAGCGCGGCGAGCACCCTTCGGAGAATTTCCTCATTCGCGGCACGCGCTTCAACATGGGCACGGTGCTGCGCGCCGCGATGGATGCGGGCGCCGACACGATCGGCGATCCGACGCAGGCGCACATGGTCGCAATCGACGCGCGCGCGCCGCTCTACGACGGCGGCATCTGCACGCGCATCGATTGCGTGTCGCTCGGCGTCGTGGTCAATCGCGACGCGCAGCGCTTCTACGACGAAGGCGAGGACTTCTGGCCCAAGCGCTATGCGATATGGGGGCGTCTCGTCGCGCAGCAGCCGGGACAGATCGCCTATTCGATCATCGATGCGAAAGCCGTCGGCCGCTTCATGCCGCCGGTGTTCCCCGGCACGCGCGCCGATACGCTGCCGGCGCTCGCGCGTGCGCTCGATCTGCCGGAAGAGGCCTTCGTCGCCACGGTCGGCGCCTACAACGCCGCATGCGGTGCCGGCACGTTCGACCACACGACGCTCGACGACTGCGCGACCGCCGGACTCGTCCCGGCAAAGTCGCACTGGGCGCGGCCGATCGACACGCCGCCGTTCACGGGATATCCGCTGCGGCCGGGCATCACGTTCACGTACCTGGGCCTTGCGGTCGACGAGACGTCCGCGGTGCGATTCGCCGGTCGCGCGAGCCCGAACCTGTTCGTCGCGGGGGAGATGATGGCCGGCAACGTCCTCGGCAAGGGTTACACCGCGGGTGTCGGCATGAGCATCGGCACGGCGTTCGGCCGCATCGCCGGCACGCAGGCCGCGCGCGCGGCGCAGGAGGTGGCGCATGCCTGATCCGGCGAGGGTGAACGAAGCCGAGGTCGACCGCGTGATGACCATCTGCAACGCGTGCCGGTATTGCGAAGGTTTCTGCGCGGTGTTTCCCGCAATGACGCGCCGGCTGGAGTTCGGCAAGGCCGACATTCACTACCTGGCGAATCTCTGCCACAACTGCGGCGCATGCCTGCACGCGTGCCAGTACGCGCCGCCGCACGAGTTCGCGGTCAACGTCCCGCGCGCCATGGCTGCGGTGCGTCGCGACACGTACGCCGAGTTCGCGTGGCCGGCTGCGCTCGGCGCGCTGTACCGGCGCAACGGGCTTGCGCTGTCGCTCGCGCTCGCCGCTTCGTTCGCGTTGTTCCTGGCAATCGCGTTGGCGAGGACGGGCTCGCTGTGGCGCCCGGCGGCCGACTTCTACGCGGTCGTTCCGCACGGCCTGATGGTCGCGCTGTTCCTGCCGGTGTTCGCCTACGCGATCGTGGCGCTCGCCATCGGCGCGCGGCGCTTCTGGCGCGAGGAGCAGGCCGGGCCTGCAAGCGCGGCCGCAGCGCGCGAGGCGACCAGCAATGCGCTCACGCTGCGTTACCTCGACGGCGGCCACGGCGAAGGGTGCAACGACGAGGACGACGCGTTCACGCTCGCGCGGCGACGGTTCCACCACCTCACGTTCTACGGCTTCATGCTGTGCTTCGCGGCGACGTGCGTCGCGACGCTGTATCACTACGTGCTTGGATGGCCGGCGCCCTACGGGTACGGCACGGTGCCGAAGATCCTCGGCATCGCGGGCGGCGTCTCACTGGTGCTGGGAACGGTCGGGCAGTTCGTGCGCAACGTTCGACGCCACCCACTGCACGGCGATGAAACGCAGCGCACGATGGACCGCGGATTCATCGCGCTCTTGTTCCTGACCGCCGCGACGGGCCTCGCCCTGATGCTCCTGCGCGGCACGCCTGCGCTGGCGATCGCGCTGTGCGTGCACCTCGGCAGCGTGCTGGCGTTGTTCCTGATGCTGCCTTACGGCAAGTTCGCGCACGCCGTGTACCGCGTCGCGGCGCTTCTCAAATGGTCCATCGAGCGCCGGCAGCCCAGCCGGCTCGCCCTTCCCGACGATTAGCGACGCGTCGCCGCCGTCTCGCCTTCGTTGACCCAGTCCTTGAGAAGGGTATACGTCACCGCGAGGACGACGGGTCCGACGAACAGCCCGACGATGCCGAACGCGAAGAGGCCGCCGAGCACGCCCGCAAAGATGAGCAGCAGCGGCAGGTCCGCTCCCCTGCGGATGAGGACCGGACGCAGGAAGTTGTCCATGACGCCGACGATCGCCGTCCAGATCCCGAGCGCGATGCCCCAGCCCGTCTGATCCGACCAGAAGAGCCAGATGACGGCGGGCACGAGCACGAGCAGCGGGCCGACCTGCGCGATGCACAGCAGCAGCACGACGCCCGTGAGCAGGCTCGCGAACGGGATGCCTGCGGCAAAGAGTCCCGCACTTGCCGCGGCCGTCTGCGCGAGCGCGGTCACCACGACGCCCAGGGCGACGCCGCGGATCGCCTGTCCGGCCAACACGATGACGCCTTCGCCGCGTTGACCCGCGAGGCGGCGGCCGAAGCTGATCAGTCCCGTGCGTGCGGCCTCGCCTTGCGTGTACATGATCACGGTGATGATGACCGTGAGCAGGAACTGGACGGCGAGGATGCCGGCGCTTCCCAGCGCGTCGAGCAGCCATTGCGCAGCCGCAGCCGCGTGCGGCGCGAGACGCGCCATCAGTCCCTGCTGGCCCGCGGCGGCAACTTCCGTCCACGTCTCGGCGATCCTGGCGCCCGCGAACGGAATCTTGAGGACCCACTCGGGAGGAGGCGGAATCGACGCCGTCGCCAGCGTGTGCGCCCAGTCTTTGATGGTGTCCGCGTTCTCGACGAGCGTGTTGATCGCGAGGACCATCGGCACCACGAACACGAGCACCATCGCGGCGGACATGAGGAGCACGGCGAGCGCGCGGCTGCGCAGGCGTGCCTGCAGCTTCAGCATGAGCGGCCACGTGGCCACCGCGATCATCGCGGCCCACACGATCGCGAGCAGGAAGGGCCGCAACACCCAGAACGATGCGGCGATCAGCATGACGATCAGCAGCACCGAGAGCACGACGCGCGCGAGGTCGCGTTGCGGAGCGGGATCGGTCATGCGGGGTTCCTTGGCCTTGGGCAATGAGGCGCGTCGCGACGGTTGGTGCCGGGAGGGGGAATCGAACCCCCACGGTGTTGCCACCGGCGGATTTTGAGTCCGCTACGTCTACCAGTTCCGTCATCCCGGCTGCTGCATGTCATTATCGCACGCAACCTCCGGCCGATATCCGATGGGCGCCGTCCGCAACCTGCTCTTCGTCATGTGCGACCAGCTCCGGCGCGACCACCTGTCGTGCTATGGCGGACGCGTGCCGACGCCGAACATCGACGCGCTCGCGGCGCGCGGCGTGCGCTTCGACCACGCGTACGTGCAGTCCGGCGTGTGCGGGCCGTCGCGGATGTCGTTCTACACCGGGCGCTACGTGAGCTCGCACGGCGCCACGTGGAATCGCGTGCCGCTGTCGCTTGCGCAGCCGACGCTGGGCGACTACCTCGCGCGCGCCGGCCGCTCGATCGCGCTTGCCGGCAAGTCGCACGTGATGCGCGACGAAGCGGGCATCGCGCGCTTCGCGGTCGACGAGTCGACGCCTATCGCGGCGGGCGCTGCGTCGCCGATGGCTTCGACGAGATCGACCGCTACGACGGCCACTCGCCGCCCGGCCGCGAATCGCGCTATCCCGACTACTTGCGCGCGCACGGTTATCCGAGCGCCGACCCGTGGACCGACTACGTCATCGCGGCGGAAGACCGCGGCCGCGTCGTGTCGGGCTGGCACATGCGCAACGTCCACCTTCCGTCGCGCGTCGCCGAAGCGCATTCGGAAACCGCGTACATGACCGACGTCGCGCTGGACTGGATCGCCGCGCAGGGCGATGCGCCGTGGGTCGCTGCACCTGTCGTACGTCAAGCCGCATTGGCCATACGTCGCGCCTGCGCCGTATCACGCGATGTTTCGCGGCTGCGGACACCGGTCCGATCGTGCGCAGCCCGCAGGACGGCACCGGCGACGGAGCATCCCGTCGTCGCCGCGTACCGCACGCACGACGAGTGCGTGAGCTTTGCGCGCGAGGAGGTCGCGCGCCACGTGCGTCCCGCGTACATGGGCCTCGTCGCGCAGGTCGACGCCCACGTCGGACGGGTGGTGGACGCGCTTCGTGCCGCGGGCCGCTTCGATGACACGCTGATCGTGTTCACGTCGGACCACGGCGAGTTCCTGGGCGACCGCGGTCTGGGCGAGAAGGAGCTCTTCTACGACGAGGTCGTGCGCGTGCCGATGATCGTCGTCGATCCCGATGCGCGCGCGGACGCCACGCGCGGCTCGTCCGACGCCGCGCTTCGTCGAAGGCATCGACATCGTGCCGACCTTCCTCGACGCGCTCGGCATCGACGCGCCGACGCATCGCTGCGACGGACGCTCGCTGCTGCCGTTGCTGCGCGGCGAAGCGCCGTCCGCCTGGCGCGACGACGTGTTCGTGCGAGCTCGACTACGGCTTTCGTCGCGCGCGCCTGGTGCTCGGCCGCGCGCCGTCGCGAGTGCCGCGGATTCATGGTGCGCACCGCGGAGTGGAAGTACGTCCACTGGCAGGGCTTTCGGCCGCAGCTCTTCGATCTCGAGCGCGACCCGCCGAGCTTGCGCGACCTCGGCGCCGATCCGTCGCTTCGACACGATTCGACACGCGATGCGCGAGCGCCTGTTCGACAGGCTCGCAACGTTGCGTCACCGCGTCACGCTCGACGACGCGGAGATCGCCGCGCGCACCGACACGCATCGCGCGCACGGCATTCACATCGGAATCTAGTAGATGTGATAAATGGCCAGCGCCGCGAGCACCGACGCTGCCCGCTGCCCGCCAGGTAGACGCCCCACTGCAGCCACTTCTTGCGCGTCAGCAGCGTGATCGCCGCGAGCGCGATGGCCACCTGGATCAGCGTCATCGACTGCGCCCAGCGATGGTGGACGTGCATCGACTGCTCGGCTTGCACGTTGGCGTGCCTTCGCCCGCCTTCTCGAGCTCCTCGGCCTTCTTCTGGATGTCCTTCTTCTCTTCGCTGTAGCGCTTGGCCTCGGACTTGTAGCGCTCGGCGACGTCGCCGCTCGTCAGCGTCGCGCCGAGCTCGGCCAGGTTCTGCTTGTTGCTCTTCGCCTGGTAGAAGTTCCACTGGTCCGACGCCTCGGTCTTCTTGATCGCCGCTTCGTTCTTGAAGAGCAGCGCGTCGTTCTGCGTCGCGCCGCCCTGGTAGCCGAAGAGCGCGCCGAGCGTGGCGAGGATCGCGGTCATCACCGCGATGCGGCCGGCGAAGTCGTCGCCCGTGCTGCGCCGCGTGCTCGAGCTCGTGCTCGTGCGGGCCGTGCACGTGGAAATCCTTCCGACATCGTCATTGCTCCCTGCGTGTGCGTGTCGAGTAGCGTCGACGCGAAAGTGACGTAGCGCATCGGCCGTCCGTCGCTGATGTCGCTCCGCGCGCGATTCCACCCGCCAGTCGTCGCGGTCGAACGCGGGAAACCGCGCGTCGCCGTCGAAGTCGCGGTCGATCTCGGTCAGGTGCAGACGCGTCGCGAGCGGCAGCGCCTCGCGCGTAGAGCTCGCGCGCCGCCGATGCAGAACGCCGGCGCCGGCAGCGTCGCACGCGGCGAGCGCCTCGTCGAGCGACGCCGCGACGTCCGCGCCCTCCGCCGCATAGCGACGCGTCGCGCGTGACGACGATGTTCTGCCGGTCGCGGCAGCGGGCGGCGGCAGCGATTGCCAGGTCTTGCGGCCCATGATCACGGCGTGGCCGGTGCGTCAGCGCGCGGAAGCGCGCGAGGTCGTCGGGCAGCCGCCACGGCAGCGCGTTGTCGCGCCGATGACGCCGTTGCGCGCGACCGCGGCGATGAGCGCGAGCGGCACGCGCCGCGGGGCGTCGGCGGACGCCACCGGCGAGGTCGGCAGTGTCATAATGCGCGCGATTATAACGGGCCGGCGCCGCGCGTGTATTACCCGCGCTCATTCCTCAAGTTCATCCTGCTGGGCTTCCTGCTCGTGAGCCTGCCGCTCGTGTATGCGCTGGCCGAGCTCATCCTGTCGCTCGACCGGCTCGCGACGCAGAGCCGCGCCGAGGTGCTGCAGGCATCGCAGGCCGGACGCACGAGCCGGCTGCTGTTCGAGCAGGCGACCACGCTCGAGCGCATCGCGCGCCAGGAGATCATCCTCGAGGACCCGGCGCTGCTCGACGACTACGGGCGCATGCGCACCGAGTTCCAGCAGACCGACGCAGCAGCTCGTCGCTGCTGCCGCTCGAGCCCGCGCAGCTCGCGAGCGCTCGACGCAGCTGTCGCGAGCAGCGAGGACCGGCTGTAGCAGCTCCTCGCGCGCGCGCGAGCGCTCGCCGGCGCACGATCACGCAGCTCGCCGACGGCTACGCCACGCTCGTCGAGGACACGCAGGGCATGCTCACCGCGACCACGCAGCTCACGCAGCGCGCGATCGAGCGGCTGCAGGAGACGGCGTCGCAGGGCCGCGAGAAGTGGCTGTGGCTCGCGCTCGCCACCGTCGCGCATCGCGATCGCGCTCGCGATCATCTTCGCGGTGCTGATCGCGCGCCCGATCCGCCAGCTCGACCAGGCGATCCGCCAGATGGGCACGCGCCGACTTCACGCACGCGATCGCAGGTCAACGGGCCGCAGGACCTGCGCTACCTCGGCCAGCGCCTCGAGTGGCTGCGCACGCGCCTGCACGAGCTCGAGCAGCAGCAGACGCGCTTCCTGCGCCACGTGTCGCACGAGCTCAAGACGCCGCTGACCGCGGTGCGCGAGGGCGCCGAGCTCCTGCGCGACAACGTCGGCGGCCGGCTGTCGCCCGAGCAGCAGGACATCGTGCGCATCGTGCGCGAGAACACGCTGTCGCTGCAGAAGCTGATCGAGGACCTGCTCGACCTATCACCAGACGCGCGCGCTGGAGCCGGCGACGCTCGGCCCGGTGCGCTCGCCGACGATCGTCGCGCGCGTGATGCGCGAGCAGAAGCTCGCCGCCATCGCGCGCATGATCGACGTTCGACACGGCGCTTGCGCCGGCGATCGTCGTCGGCGACGCCGAGCAGATCCGCACGATCGTCGACAACCTGCTGTCGAACGCGATCAAGTATTCGCCGCGCTCGGGCGCGATCGAGATCGCGCTCAGTCGAGCAGCGACGGCTTCGCGGTGCTCGACGTCACCGACCACGGGCCCGGCATCGCGCCCGACGAGCGCGAGCGCGTCTTCGATTCGTTCTATTCCAGGGCACGGCGCCGGCCGACGGCAAGGTCAAGGGCTCGGGACTCGGCCTTGCGATCGCACGCGAGTACGCGATCGCGCAGGCCGGGCGCATCGAGGTGCTCGATCGCACCGACGGCGAGCGCGGCGTGCGTTTCCGCGCTGTGGCTGCCGCTGTCGCTGGGCGCGGCGACGCCGCGCACCGAGGCTCCGACGCTCGCCCGTGTCGGCCGGGACCGCGAAGTGACGTTGCGTCGCGCATCGTCTGCGCCGCCGCGTGCGTGCGCCTGGCTCGCCGGCTGCGCGACCGCGCCGGACGACGTCCATGACGCTCGAGGAGCGAGTACGAGCCCGAGCGCGTCGCAGGTGCCGTCGCCGCTCATCGAGTATCCGCCGATCGAGCCGGTCGAGCCGCCGATCGTCGCGCCGCGCTGCACGCCGGCGCCGCGCCGCACGCCGCGCCCGGCGACCGCCGGTCGCCGCGCCCCGGCACGCGTCGGTCGCGCCAGCGCCGCCGTCCATCGTGGCGGCTGCCGCCCGCGGCCGCTGCCGCCGGCCGCGCCGCGCCGAGGACCGTCGAGCTCATCGCGCTGCTCGCCGACCTGCAGCGCTACGGCAACGCTGCTCGCCGGACGACGCTCAGGCGCGAGCTCGCCAACGTCACGCAGGCGCTCGCGCGGCAGCGCACCGACGCCAACCGCGTCCGCCTCGCCGTGCTGTACACGCTGTCGCGCGCCATCCCGCAGGACGACCAGCGCGCGCTGCAGCTGCTCGACAACGTCGCGCAGGAGCAATCCGGGATCGCCGCGCCGTCAAGCAGCTCGCCTTCGTGCTGCAGGCGCAGATCGTCGAGCGCGCAGCGCGCGGTGCGCGAGGAGCAGCAGAAGGCGGACGCCGCGCTGCAGAAGCTCGAAGCATTGCGCCAGATGGAGCGCAGCCTGCTGCGCGATCGCGCGCGCAGCGGCGGCGGAGGCGGCGGCGGCAGCGGCGGCGGATCGGCGGTGGCGGCGGAGGCGGCGGTGCGGGTGGCGGACGGCTAGGAGCAACGATGAGCCGGCGACATCCTCCTGGTCGACGACGACCCCGATCTCCTGAAGCTCATCAGCCTGCGGCTCACGTCCGCCGGCTACCGGGTGCGCACGGCGGACAGCGGCGAGACGGCGCTCGCCGCCATCGCGGTGCGCGGCCCGGCCGTCGTCGTCACCGACCTGCGCATGCCGGGCATCGACGGCCTGCAGCTGTTCGAGGCGATCAATCGCCAGCACCCGGCGCTGCCGGTGCATCATCCTGACCGCGCACGGCACGATCCCCGACGCGGTCGCGGCGACGCAGCGCGGCGTGTTCGGCTTCCTCACCAAGCCGTTCGACAGCCAGGAGCTCCTGCAGAAGGTCGCGTCCGCGCTCAAGCTGTCGGGCGACGACCCGGGCCGCAGCGCGACGGCCGCGGACGAATGGCGCGAAGGCATCATCACGCGCAGCCCGGCGATGGAGGACCTGCTGCGCCAGGCGCAGCTCGTCGCCGACTCCGACGCGAGCGTGCTGATCCACGGCGAGTCGGGCACCGGCAAGGAGCTGCTCGCGCGCGCGATCCACCGCGCCAGCCCGCGCGCGCGACAAGCCGTTCGTCGCCGTCAACTGCGGCGCGATTCCCGCGAGACCTGCTCGAGTCCGAGCTCTTCGGCCACGCGCGCGGCGCGTTCACCGGCGCCGTGCAGGCGCACAAGGGCCTCTTCCAGGCGGCCGACGGCGGCACGCTGTTCCTCGACGAGATCGGCGACATGCCGCTGCCGCTGCAGGTGAAGCTGCTGCGCGTGCTGCAGGAGGGCGAGGTGCGGCCGGTCGGCGTCGACGCAGTCGATCCCGGTCGACGTGCGCATCATCTCGGCCACGCATCGCGACCTCGACGCGCAGAAGCGATCGGGCCAGTTCCGCGAGGACCTCTACTACCGCCTCAACGTCGTGTCGCTGCAGCTGCCGCCGCTCGCCGAGCGCCGCGAGGACATTCCCGCTGCTGGCCGCGCACTTCCTGCGCAGGCTCGCCGAGCGCTATCGCAAGCCGGCCCCGACGCTCGCGCCCGACGCGATGGCGCTGCTCGTCGCGGCGCCGTGGCCCGGCAACGTGCGCCAGCTCCTGAACCTGCTCGAGCAGGCGATCGCGCTGACGCACGACCGACCGTCATCCCGGCGACGCTCGTCCAGAACGCGCTCAAGGAAGACGCGGCGGCGCTGATCCCGTTCGAGGAGGCGCGCAAGACGCTTCGAGCGCGACTACCTCGTGCGCCTGCTCAAGATCACCGGCGGCAACGTCACCCAGGCCGCGCAGCTCGCCAAGCGCAACCGCACCGAGTTCTACAAGCTCCTGCAGCGACACCGGCTCGAGCCGGCGATGTTCAAGGAGCCGAAGGCCTGACGCCGCGCCGCGTCGCTTGATCGCCGCGCGCGAGCAGCGCGCGCGAACGGCTGTGGTCTGCAAACGCGTCCCTCGCGCGTTTGCCGCTGTCGTGCCGCGACGACATTTTTTCGCCCGCGCAATCAGACGGTTAATGCTATCGTCATGAAACGCGTCGGGCCGCTGCGACACTCACCGCGTCATGCGTGCATCAGTCGACGGAACAACGTGCTCGCGCGTTGTGTTCGTGAAGGCGTAACCACGCGTCGCGCGCGCGACAAAGATGCAACTCCGCGCGTTGGCATATGGTTTGCTTTTAAGTGCATCAGGCAACCGACGAAGCGCCAAACGAGGCCAACATGGATACGTTCGCAACCGAATTCTCGCAAGTCTGGCTCGCCGACAAGGACGGCGTGCGCGCGGAAACGCTCCGCGCGGCTGCGGACGACGACGCGGGCAGCGTCGCCGCGGCGCTGGAGGCGCTCGCGAACCGCGTGACGCGGCGCGCAGCATCGTCTAACTCCGTCTCTCGCCACCGGAGCGGTTTCGCTCCGGACCCCGCGAAGTGGGTCAATGCTCCGGTCATCGGAATCCCCCTTGCCCGCTAAATTCCTCCCGGCGGGCTTTTTTTTGCCCGCTTTCCGGGCAGGCGGGATGACCTGCGGACCGCGGCTACAATGCGCCCGACATCCGAAGGGAAGGTGACATGGGCCGCATCCTGAATCTTTCACCCGCGCCGGGCGTGTCGATCACCGCCTATCGGGCGGATCCGCAAGGAACGCCGCGCGGCGGGCTCGTCGTCATCCAGGAGATCTTCGGCGTCAACAGCCACATCCGCAGCGTGTGCGACGGGTACGCGGCAGACGGCTATCTCGCGATCGCGCCCGCGTTGTTCGACCGCATCGAGCCAGGTGTGGACATCGGCTACACGCCACCCGACATCGCGCGCGGCCGCGACTTCCGCGCGAAGGCGGGCGCCGCCGCCGCGCTGGCCGACATCGCCTCCGCCCGCGACGTGGCGGCGTCGGCAGGGAAGGTCGGCGTGATCGGCTATTGCTGGGGCGGCTATCTCGCGTGGCTGTCGGCCGCGCGCGTCGACGGGCTTGCCTGCGCAATCTGCTACTACGGCGGCGGCATGCACGAGGCCGTCGACGAAAAGCCGAAGGTGTCCGGTGCTCGCGCACTTCGGCGAGAAGGATTCCATGATCCCCGTCGAAGGCGTGAAGAAGCTCGCGGCCGCGCACCCGGCGGCCGAGGTGCACTTCTATCCTGCCGACCACGGGTTCAACTGCGACCAGCGCGGCTCGTACGACGCACCGTCGGCGAAGACGGCCCGCGAGCGCTCGCTCGCATTCCTGCGCAAGTACGTGGGATAAGGCAAAAGGGACGGCTCCTGTAATAGGGACGTACCCCATTTCAAGTTGTAATAGGGACGGACCCTATTTCGGCTAGACCGCCACGGGCGCCTTCAGCGCCGGGTGGCTCTGGTAGCCGACGAACTCGATGTCGTCGTACGCGTAGTCGAAGAGCGTGGGCGGCTTGCGCCGCAGCACGAGGCGCGGCAGCGGGTACGGCGCGCGCGCGAGCTGCGTCTCGACCTGCTCGAGGTGGTTGAGGTAGAGGTGGCAGTCGCCGCCGACCCAGACGAAGTCGCCGACGCCGAGGTCGCATTGCTGCGGCGACCATGTGCGTCAGCAGCGCGTACGACGCGATGTTGAACGGCACGCCGAGGAAGATGTCGGCGCTGCGCTGGTAGAGCTGGCAAGACAGGCGCCCTTCCGCCACGTAGAACTGGAAGAACGCGTGGCAGGGCGGCAGCTTCATGCGCGGGATGTCGCTCGACGTTCCACGCCGACACGATGAGCCGCCGCGAGTCGGGGTTGCGCTTGATCTCCGCGACGACGTTGGCGATCTGGTCGATGTGACCGCCGCCCGGTGCCGGCCACGACGCGCCACTGATAGCCGTAGACCGGGCCGAGGTCGCCGTTCGCGTCGGCCCACTCGTCCCAGATCGTGACGCCGTTCTCCTTGAGATAGGCGATGTTCGTCTCGCCGCGCAGGAACCACAGGAGCTCGTGGACGATCGACTTCGTGTGCACCTTCTTGGTGGTGAGGAGCGGGAAGCCCTCGCGCAGGTCGAAGCGCATCTGGTAGCCGAACACCGAGAGCGTGCCGGTGCCCGTGCGGTCCTCCTTGCGCGTGCCGTGGTCGCGCACGTGCCGCATGAAGTCGAGGTAGGTCCGCATGGAAAATATTCTACCGCGCCGTTCGTCGGCTCGCCGCCGGCGATCGCTTGACAGCCCGGGAGCCTGCGCGTTCAATATAACTACGCGACTAGTTTTATAGTTATGAAGAGGCATGCGGCACAGCTACGCACGCGCGATCCCCAAGGCATGGCGGCACACGGCGAAGCTCTTCGAGGCGCTCGGCGACCCGCACCGCCAGCGCATCCTCCTCATGTTCGACCCGGGCGAGGAGCTCACGGTGGGACAGATCGTCGCGGCCTCCACGCTGTCGCGCTCCGCCGTCGCGCATCACCTCAAGATGCTTCGCGAGGCCGGCGTGCTGCACGCGCAGAAGGTAGGCAAGGAGGTGTGGTATCGCACGGACCCGCAGGCGGTTCGCGACGCGCTGTCGGCGGTGATGGATTACCTGGCCGACATGTGATGGCCAGTCTCGTCAATAATGCGAGCGGTCCCATCCACGAGCCGCCCGCCATGGCCACGCAAAACCAGTTTCAACTGCTTCGGCAGCGCCGCTTCGCGCCCTTCTTCTGGACGCAGTTCCTCGGCGCCGGCAACGACAACATCTACAAGAACGCGCTCGTGATCTTCGTGGCCTACCACGCGGCGGCCACCGCGGCATTCGACGCCAACACGCTCGTCAACCTCGCGGCGGGCCTCTTCATCCTGCCGTTCGTCGTGCTGTCGGCAACCGCGGGGCAGGTGGCGGACAAGTACGAGAAGTCGCGCCTCATCCGCTTCATCAAGGTGCTGGAGATCGGGATCATGATCATCGGCGCTCTCGGTTTCTACCTCGGGAGCCTGCTGCTGCTCTTCGCCGCGCTGCTGCTCATGGGCGTGCACTCGACGCTCTTCGGTCCCGTCAAGTACGCGATCCTCCCGCAGGCGCTGCGCCCGGAAGAGCTCGTCGGCGGCAACGGCATGGTGGAGATGGGCACGTTCGTCGCGATCCTCCTCGGAACGATTGCCGGCGGCGTGCTCGTCGCGATTCCGGGTGTCGGCCCCGTGCTTGCGGGCGCCACCGCGATCGCAGTGGCGGTCGCCGGGTGGCTCGTGAGCCGCGCGATCCCGGTCATGCCCGCCGTCGCGCCGGACCTCGTGCTCAACTGGAATCCGGTCACGGAAACGTGGAAGAACCTGCGCTTCGCCTACGGCACTCGCGTCGTCTGGCTTTCGATGCTCGGCATCTCGTGGTTCTGGTTCTACGGGGCGACGTTCCTCACGCAGTTCCCGAACTTCGCCAAGGACATCCTCGGCGGCGACGAGCACGTGGTGACGTTCCTGCTCGCGCTGTTCTCGGTCGGCATCGGCGTGGGGTCGCTGTTGTGCGAGCGCCTGTCGGGACACAAGGTGGAGATCGGCCTCGTGCCTTTCGGCTCGATCGGCCTCTCCGTCTTCGCCTTCGACCTGTGGCTAGCCACCCGCGACATGCATGCGACGGGCCTCGTCGGCATCGCCGAATTCGTGGGCCAGCCGGGGCACCTGCGCGTGGTGGCGGACCTCGTGCTGATCGGCCTCTTCGGCGGCTTCTACATCGTGCCGCTGTATGCGCTGATCCAGGAGCGATCCGAGCCCGCGTACCGCTCGCGCATCATCGCCGCCAACAATATCCTGAACGCGATCTTCATGGTCGCGTCGGCCGGGCTTGCGATCGCACTGCTGGGCGCCGGCTTGTCGATCCCGTACCTCTTCCTCACGACGGCGATCCTCAACGCCGTGGTCGCGCTCTTCATCTACAGGCTCGTGCCCGAGTTCCTCATGCGGTTCCTCGCGTGGATCCTCGTGCACACGATGTACCGCGTGAAGAAGGAGGGTCTCGACAACGTGCCGGAGACGGGCCCCTGCATCATCGTGTGCAACCACGTGAGCTACGTCGACGCCATGGTCATCGCGGCGTGCGTGCGCAGGCCCATCCGCTTCGTGATGGACCACCGCATCTTCCGCGTGCCGGTGCTGAACTGGCTCTTCCGCACGATGCAGGCGATCCCCGTGGCGTCGGCGCGCGAAGACGCGAAGCTCAAGGACCAGGCGTTCGACACGGCAGCCGCCGCACTGCGCGCAGGCGAAGTCGTCGGCATCTTCCCCGAAGGGACGCTGACCGCGGATGGCGAGCTCGCGCGCTTCCGCCCCGGTGTCGAGCGGATGGTGCACGACACGCCAGTCCCCGTGGTGCCGATGGCGCTGCGCGGCCTGTGGGGAAGCTTCTTCAGCCGCACGGTGGAGGGCAAGGCGATGCGCCGGTGGCGCGGCGTGTTCTCGCGCATCGGCCTCGTCGCGGCGCCGCCCGTGCCCCCGGACCGCGTCAACCTCGAGTCGCTGCAGGCGCAGGTGCTCGCGCTCCGCGGCGACGCCCGCTAGCAAAGGAACCTCATGATCGTCGCGCTCGGTATCGTCATCGGCTTCATCGTCGGCGCGCTCGCGCTCGGGGGGGCGGGAGGCATCGCCGGCGCGTTCACCGGATTCATCGTGGCGCTCGCGTGGCGCTCGCGCAGCCAGGCGAAGGCACGCGCGGGCGCTGCACCGGTCCAGGCACCGAGGCCCCGCGCAGCGGCCGGTCCGGTGGGCGATGCGCTGGCAATCGAGCAGCGGCTCGCGTCGATCGAGCGACGCCTTCGCGCGCTCGAGGGCGGCGTGACGAGCGCGACGCCTGCCGCGCACGAGACCCAGCGTGAAGCGGCGGCTGTGCAGGAAGCCGCGCCGGCGCCGGCGCCAGCGCCAGCGCCAGCGCCAGCGCGCCCATCCGCCGCCGACGCGATCCCCCCGCAAGGATTCGCGCGTACGCCGGAAGGAACGCTGGAGCCGATCGCAATGCCGATTGGGACGCGGGCGCCGGTCGAACCTCTCCGCGACCCCGTGCTCGAACCGATCCGCGAGCCTGCGCGCGTGCACGCAAGCGCAACCGCAACCGCGTCACGCACGCATGCGACGCCGCCACGCGCGCCGAATCCCATATGGGTCTGGTTCACGACGGGCAACGTCCTGACGCGCATCGGCGTCGTCGCGCTGTTCTTCGGCGTCGGGTTCCTGCTCAAGTACCTGGCCGAGATCGTGACCATTCCGATCGAGGTCAAGCTGTTTGCGGTCGCCGTCGTCGGTGCCGCGCTGGTGCTGCTCGGGGCGCGGCTTGCGCGCACGCGTCCTGGGTACGGGTTGTCGCTCGAAGGCGCGGGCGCGGGCGTGCTCTACCTCACGACATTCGCCGCGTTCAGGTTGTACGACGTGCTGCCCGCGACGCTCGCGTTCGCCCTGCTCATCGCCATCGCGGTGCTCACCGTGTGGATGGCGATCCGGGAAGATTCGCAACCGCTCGCAGCGCTTGCGATCGCCGGCGGCTTCCTGGCGCCGATCCTCGTCGCCACCACGCCTGGCGAGCCGGCGCTGCTGTTCGGTTACTTCCTCGTGCTGAACGCGGCGATCCTCGCGATCGCGCTCGTTCGCGCGTGGCGCGCCCTCAACGTCCTCGGCTTCGTGTTCACGTTCGTGCTGGGCTTGTTTTGGGGGGATCGCTACTACCGGCCGGAACACTTCGCCACGGTCGAGCCGTTCCTCGCCGCTTTCTTCGCCTTCTACCTTGCGATCGCGATCCTCTACGCGAAGCGCGGCGCACTGGTTGCGAAGGCGCCCGTCGACGCGATCCTCGTGTTCGGAGTTCCGCTCGTCGGTCTCGCGTTGCAGGCGGCGATGGTCCGTGACACGCAGTACGGCGTTGCCTACAGCGCGCTCGCGATGGCAGCCGTGTATGCGGTGCTGTGGCTCGCGCTGTACCGCCGCCCCGAGCCCGGCCTTTCCCTGCTGTCGAAGGCGTTCTTCGTGCTCGCGGTCATCCTCGCGACGGTCGCGATTCCCTTCGCCGCCGACCCGCAATGGACCTCGGCGTGGTGGGCGCTCGAATCGGCGGCCGTGTACTGGATCGGGTGCCGCCAGAAGCAAGGTCTCGCCCGCGCGTTCGCGCTGCTCCTGCAGCTCGGCGCTGCCCTCGCATTCGCCGCCGGCGGATTCGAGCGAGGCGAGCATCTGTTCCTCAACGCGACCTTCTTCGGGAGCATCCTGATCGCGATTGCCGCGCTCGCCACCGCGTTCCTCGCGACGCGCCACCGCGACGACATCTCCGTCGTGGAGCGCTTCCTCATCCCGGCCTTCATGCTGTGGGGCATGGCCTGGTGGTACGGCGCCGGCGCGCTCGAGCTCGGACGCGCGCTTCCCGACACGACCGAGGCGAACGCCATCCTCGCGTATGCGGTCGGCAGCGTCGCGCTCGCGCTGATCCTGCGCAACCCGTTGCGCTGGCCGCAGCTCGCGTGGTTCGGTGCGGGACTGCTGCCGGTGATGGCGGTGGTCGCGCTCGCGGACTGGGACCGGCAGCGCAGCACGCTCGTCGCGTACGGCTGGGCGGTGTGGCCGCTCGCGTGGATCGTGCACTGGCGCCTGCTGCACGCGGCCGACGGCCTGCGCGCCAAGTCCGCCCACGGCGAGCAGGTCGCTGCGACGCTGCGCTTCGGGCACGCTGCCTCGGCCATTGCGGTCGTCGCCTGGGTCGCGTGGGAGGCGAGCGAGTGGCTCGGCCGATTCTTTCCCGTCGGCACGGTGTGGGTCGCGTGCGCCGCCGCGGTCCCGGCGATTGTCTATCTTTTCGTCGTGACGGCGTTGCGCACGTCGTCCGCATGGCCGATGCGCGACTACGCCGACGCCTACGCGCGCACCGCGGGCACGACGATCGCGGCGCTGCTCGGCGCGTGGTTCTGCATCGTGAACGTCATATCGCCGGGAAGCGCTGCGCCATTGCCGTATGCGCCGGTCCTCAATCCGCTCGACCTCACCCTGATCCTCGCGCTCACGGCGTTGTTCGTGTGGGCGCACAGGACGCAGCAGGTTGCCGAGCGCACGCTCTACGCGTGGTTCGGCGTCGCGGTATTCGTGTTCGTGAACGCGATCGTGTTCCGCTCGGTGCATCAATGGCTCGGCGTGCCGTGGCGGTTCGGCGCGCTGCTGGCGAGCAAGCCGTTGCAGGCGGCGCTGACGCTCACCTGGACTGCGACCGCGCTGCCCATCATGCTGATTGCGACCCGCCGCGCGATCCGTCCCCTGTGGATGACCGGCGCCGCGCTGCTGGCCGTCGTCGTCGTCAAGCTGTTCGCGCTCGACCTGGGCTCGCTTGCCGGATTGCCGCGCGTCGTCGCCTTCCTCGGCGTCGGCGTGCTGCTTCTCCTGATCGGCTATCTCGCGCCGCTGCCACCCGCGAAAGCCGCGGAATCGCCGTGATCGACGCGCGCGAGCAGCTCACGGCGTGGATGCACGACGGCGTGCTTCCGCGCGAGAAGTTCGGCACGGCGCTGCGCATCGCCGCAGTGACGCCCGCGCCGGCGCAATGGCGAACGTTCGCCGAGCGGATGCTCGTGTGGATGGGCATGATCCTTGTTGCGGCGGCGGCCGCTTGCTTCATCGCGGCGAACTGGCACGCGCTCGGGCGCTACGGCAAGTTCGCGCTCGTCGAGGCGGCGCTCGCCGCGGCGATCGGCGTCGTGTGCTGGCGCGGCCTCGACGACGTCGCCGGACGCGCGGCGCTCTTCGCGGGCGCGATGGTCACGGGCGTGCTGCTTGCGCTCGTCGGGCAGGTCTACCAGACGGGCGCGGACACGTTCGAGCTCTTCGCGGCGTGGGCCGTGTGCATCGTTCCCTGGGCGGTCGTCGGACGCCAGCCGGCGTTGTGGATGCTCGTCGTCGCGCTCGCGGACCTCGCGGTGGTGATGTACTTCCGCCTGAACGTCGCGCGAGGCCTCGACACGCTCGACATGATCTTTGCGTCGCGCCTTTCGGTGTGGTGCGTGACGGCAGTGAACGCGGGCGCGTTGATCGCATGGGAAGTGGCGTCCTCCTGGCGCAACGGGTGGTGGTCCGTCCGCTGGGCGCCTCGCCTGCTTGCGTCCGCCGTCGGTGCGGCGCTCGTATTCCTCGCCGTGCAATACGTCGTCGGGTGGTGGGGCAAGCCGGGCGTGGAGGGCTTCGCGGGTTACGTTGCGTTCGCCGCCGCGATGCTCTGGGCGTATCGCGTGCGCACGATCGACGTGTTCATGCTCGCGGGGCTCGTGCTGAGCGCCATCATCGTAGGGGTGGCCGTGTTCGCGAAGTGGGTCGGTCCGGCGAACGGCATGCTCGCCTACCTCGCCATCGGCGTGTTCATCATCGCTTGCGCCGGTGCCGGCGCGCGCTGGCTCCGCGCGCTGCCGGACAACGCGCAGGGAGGTGCCGACATGACCCGGGAAGGCCTGTGGGAGCGGCTGGTTGCCGGCGGCGTCGTCAGCGGACCGCTGCCAAGGGGCGAACCGACGAGCTCCCCATGGTACGTATCGGCGATGGTCGCGGTGGCTGCGTGGATTGCCTCGATCTTTCTTCTCGTGTCGCTCGGTATCGCGCTTCCTGCCGTCTTGCGCGGCGGCACGGGCTCGCTCGTCACCGGCGCGCTCGTCTGCGCGGCGTGCGCCATCGTCATGCGCATGCGCAGCGACAAGCTCTTCGTGCAGCAATTTGCCGTGGCCCTGAGTCTCGCCGGCCAGGCGTTGCTCGCCCATGCAATCCTCGACGCACACTGGCGCTCGCCCGAGAGGTGGCTCATGTTCGCGCTCGTCGAGGCCGGGCTCGTCGTTGCCTCGCCCGTGTACGTGCATCGCGTGCTGTCCACGATCGCGGCCGCGTACGCCGTACGGTTCGCGTTCGCCCATGCCGGGCTCGGCGTCATGTTTGCGCCGCTCGTCGCCGGTGCATTCGTCGCCGCGTGGTCCTGCTTGCGCACGCGACCGGTCGAGGGCGCGTTGTGGAGGCCGGTCATGGCCGGGGTGGCCCTCGTCGGCCTGCTCTTCGTCCCGGCTTCGCTGGTCGACATGCTTGCGTGGCAGGTGGGCAAGCCACCCGTCGGAGGCGTCGCGCTCGCGTGGGCCGCCGCTGCGATCCTCGCGGGCGTGCTTCTCGTCGCGATCCGCGGCATCCTGCACGACACGGGCGCCGGCCTGCGCTCGCGCACCGCGGGCATCGCCTTCGCGGCAGGCGCAGGCATCGCGTTGGCCGCGCAGCCGGTGCCCGGCCTCGTCGTCGCGCTCGTCGTGCTGCTCGTGGCGTTCCACGAAGGGTCGCGCACGCTGACGGGTCTCGCCATCGCCGGCATGATCGGTGCGCTTGTGCATCACTATTACGCGCTCGACGCCACGCTGCTCGCCAAGTCGGGTGCACTGCTGGCGACGGGAGCCATCGTCCTGGTGGCCGGCGCCGCAGTGGGCTACGGCCTCGCCGATGCGGAGACGCGTCGTGCGTAAGGCCGTCGTGGTGCTCGCCGCGGTGCTGATACTCGGCATCGTCAACTGGACCATCGCGTCGCGCGAAGCGATGCTCGCCAGCGGACGCGTCGTGCTGCTCGAGTTGGCACCGGTCGATCCGCGCTCGCTCATGCAGGGCGACTACATGGCGCTCAACTACCGCATCGCGAACCTCGCATTCGGCAGCGCGCGAGGCGCGCACCCCGCGGATGGGTACCTGGTTGTCGGCGCGGATGCCGACGGCGTGGCTGCCTTCCGCCGATTCGACGACGGCGCGCCGCTCGCACCGGACGAGGTGCGGTTGCGCTATCGCTGGCGCGACGGTCCGAAGTTCGCGACCAATGCGTTCTTCTTCGAGGAAGGCACGGCCGTGCGTTATGCGCGTGCCCGCTACGGCGAGTTCCGCGTGAGCGACGACGGCGACATGATCCTCACGGGGCTGCGCGGCGAGGACCGGCGTCCGCTGTAGCCCGATACGATAAACTCGGTGGCATGTCCGGCAACACGTTCGGCACGCTGTTCTCGTTCACCTCGTTCGGCGAGTCGCACGGGCCCGCCATCGGCTGCGTCGTCGACGGATGCCCGCCGGGCCTCGCGCTGGCGGAGGCCGACATCCAGGCCGAGCTCGATCGCCGTCGTCCCGGAACCTCGCGTCACGTCACGCAGCGGCGCGAGCCCGACGCGGTGGAGATCCTCTCCGGCGTGTTCGAGGGACGCACCACGGGCACGCCGATCGCGCTGCTCATTCGCAACGTCGACTCGCGCAGCAAGGATTACGCGAACATCGCCGACACGTTCCGGCCGGGTCACGCCGACTACACGTATTGGCAGAAGTACGGCATCCGCGATTACCGTGGAGGCGGGCGCCAGTCCGCGCGCGAGACGGCGGTGCGCGTCGCCGCCGGCGCGATCGCGAGGAAGTGGCTGCGCGAGCGTTACGGCGTGGCCATTCGCGGGCACATGACGCAGATCGGCTCCAACGTCATTCCATTCGAGGGCTTCGAGCACGTGGACGCGAACCCGTTCTTCGCTGCCAATGCGTCGACGATCGCGGAGCTCGAGACGTTCATGGACAAGCTTCGCAAGTCCGGCGACTCGGTCGGCGCGCGCATCGAGGTCGTCGCGAGCGGCGTTCCGGTGGGATGGGGCGAGCCGATCTACGGCAAGCTCGACGCCGATCTCGCGAGCGCCATGATGGGCATCAACGCCGTCAAAGGTGTGGAGATCGGCGCGGGGTTCGCGTCGGTCGCGCAGCGCGGCACGGCGCACTCCGACGAGATGACGCCGCAGGGGTTCCTGACGAATCACGCGGGCGGCATCCTGGGCGGCATCTCCACCGGCCAGGACGTCGTGGTTCGCATCGCCGTGAAGCCCACGTCGTCGATCCGGCTCGATCGCCATTCCATCGACAAGTCGGGCAATCCCGTCGTCGTCAACACGCACGGGCGCCACGATCCGTGCGTCGGCATTCGCGCGACGCCGATTGCCGAGGCGATGATGGCCGTCGTGCTGATGGACCACGCGTTGCGCCATCGCGCGCAGAACGCGGACGTGCAGGTGACCACGCCGCGCATCGCGGGGCAGGCGCCGGCGGACGTCGCCGCGAAGTATGCCCGCGGCGCGGCGGTGGACGACCCGGACCCGGACGAAGCCTAGGGCTTCTTCGAATCGATCGTCGCGTCCGCGCTGCCTCGCGCGAACGTGAGCGCGACACGATCTCCCGCCGCCACCTGCGCGGCGTCCGCGACGATCCGACCGTCGGCGGTCGCGACGATCGCATACCCGCGATCGAGCACCGATTCCGGATTGAGGTGAACGAGATTCTGCGCAAGGGCGGCCACGCGCTGCGCCGCCGGCATCGGCGTGCGCAGCTCGCGCAGGAAGCGGCGCGCGAGCCCGTCGAACGCGGCGCCGCGACGATCGACGGCGGCGTGCGTGCAGCGTGTCATGCGCCGCGCGAGCTCGTCGACGCGCGCGCCTTGCTGCGCGACCCGCGTGGCCGGGTGGACGAGCCGGCGCGTCGCGTGGTCGAGGCGCTGCTCGCGCGTGCCCTGCGCGTGCAGCATCGCGCCGCGGAAGCCGCGGTACAGCCGTTTCAGCTGCTCGCGCAGCGCGTGGCGATCGGGCGCCACGAGCGTCGCGGCCGCGGTGGGCGTTGGCGCGCGCACGTCGGCGACGAAGTCGCAGATCGTGAAATCGGTCTCGTGGCCGACGCCGGATACCACCGGCAACGCCGACTCGAACACGGCGCGTGCGACGGCTTCCTCGTTGAAGGACCACAGGTCCTCGATGGAGCCGCCGCCCCGTGCCACGATGAGCACGTCCACTTCCGCGCGCTCGTTGGCGATGCGGATGGCGCGGGCGATGTCGGCCGCGGCGTCGGTTCCCTGCACCGGCGTGGGGTAGATCACCACTCGCAGGGCGGGCCATCGCCGCCGCAACGTGGTCAGCACGTCGCGCAGCGCCGCGGCGCGCGGAGACGTGACGATGCCGACCGCGCGCGGGTGCGCGGGCAACGGGCGCTTGCGCGACGCGGCGAAGAGGCCCTCCGCCTCGAGCCGCGCCTTGAGGCGTGCGAAGCGCTCGTAGAGAACGCCCACGCCCGCGAGGCGCAGCGCGTCGACGTTGAGCTGGAATTCGCCGCGCGCTTCGTAGAGCGTGGCGCTCGCGCGCACCTCGACGCTCATCCCGTCCTTGAGCGCGAACGTCAGGTGCTGGTTGCGCAGGCGGTACATGACGCACTGCACCTGCGCCTGCGCATCCTTGAGCTTGAAGTAGAGATGTCCCGAGGGCGCCTTCGAGCATCCGGAGACCTCGCCGCTGATCCACGCCAGCGGCAACTGGCGCTCGAGCGCTTGCCGCGCCTGCGAGACGTAGACCGAGATCGGAACTACGGTCGGCGCGGTGCGGCGGGGTGCGACGGGCCGGTCATCCGCAGGCGGACTCGGGCGTTCATTGAAGAGGTCACCGGACATGCGGAACGTCGATGGCGCGAGGGTTGGGTCGAACAACGCAAGTGCAGCATCGCGTTTGTCGAGGACAAACAACTGTCATGTAGGCGTCACGATGACGTCACAGTAGGACGGACACTGGCATATTTTACGAGCGCGCACGCCGCGTGGAGTTGCGATAAATGATTGTTTTAGCGGTGAGAACAGGCGACCAGAAAATGGCCAGCGCAGAGTTTTTCCGTGCCCCCGCAAGACTTAGCGATCGAATTTACAAGATATGCACACTACTATCCACAGGATTTGTGGACAACCCGGTCCCCGGCGCGCAAGCGACCGGGCTGGAAGCCGCCACTGGCGCGGTTTTCCGGGGTAGGGCGGGGTTCCCTGCGAGACTCGCGGGTGACGCCCCCGGGTCGGTTCGCTAGAATGGACGATTGCGCTCCGCTGTTCATGAACAAAAGCGACATGCATGCTGCACCGCCGCAGGTGATCGAACGAGACGCCGGCACCGCTCGCGCGGCGAAGTCGGACGGGCCCGCGCCCGCGCCGAACTTCCTGCGCGCGATCATCAGCGACGACCTTCGCACCGACAAGTACGGCGGGCGCGTGGTCACGCGCTTTCCGCCGGAGCCCAATGGCTACCTGCACTACGGGCACGCCAAGTCGATCATCCTGAACTTCGGGCTCGCCGCCGAGAACAACGGCACCTGCCACCTGCGCTACGACGACACCAATCCGCTCAAGGAGGAAGTGGAGTTCGAGGACGCGATCGCCGATTCGGTGCGCTGGCTCGGCTACGACTGGGGCGGGCACCGTTACCACGCCTCCGACTATTACGACGACCTCTATCGCTTCGCCGAATGGTTCATCGGCGAAGGGCTCGCCTACGTCGACAGCCAGTCGGCCGAGGAGATGCGCGCCACGCGCGGCACGCTGACCGAGCCGGGACTCGACAGCCCCTACCGCAGCCGCAGCGTTGCCGAGAACCTCGACCTGTTCCGCCGCATGCGTGCGGGCGAGTTCCCGGACGGTGCGCACGTGCTGCGCCTGCGGATCGACATGGCCAGCCCCAACGTGAACATGCGCGACCCGGCGATCTATCGCATCCGTCACGCCTCGCACCACCGCACCGGCTCGGCGTGGTGCATCTATCCGCTGTACGACTACACGCATTGCATCAGCGACGCGCTCGAGCGCATCACGCACTCGATCTGCACGCTCGAGTTCCAGGATCACCGTCCGCTGTACGACTGGATCATCGAGAAGCTCGCCGGGGGCGGCATGCTCGAGCGCCCGCTGCCGCAGCAGTACGAGTTCGCGCGGCTCAACCTCACGTACGTCGTGCTGTCGAAGCGGCGCCTGATCGAGCTCGTCGACAAGGGGTTCGTCGACGGCTGGGACGACCCGCGCATGCCGACGATCGTCGGTGCGCGGCGCCGCGGCTTCACGCCGGAAGGCTTTCGCCTGCTCGCGGAGCGCATCGGCGTGTCGAAGGCCGACTCGTGGATCGACATGAGCGTGCTGGAAGAGTGCATGCGCGACGATCTCAACGCGCGCGCGCAGCGCCGCATCGCCGTGCTCGATCCCGTGAAGCTCGTCATCGACAACTATCCCGAAGGCCAGAGCGAGGATTGCTTCGCGCCGAACCATCCGCACCAGCCCGAGCTCGGACGCCGCGCGCTGCCGCTGACGCGCGAGCTGTGGATCGACCGCGACGACTACAGCGAGTCCCCGCCGAAGGGTTACTTCCGCCTGACGCCCGGCGCGGAAGTGCGCCTTCGCTACGGATACATCGTCAAGTGCACGGGCGCCGTGAAGGACGAAAGCGGCAACGTGACCGAGGTGCATTGCACGTACGACCCGGACACCCGCAGCGGCACGCCTGGTGCGGATGCGCGCAAGGTCAAGGGCAACATCCACTGGCTCTCGGCCGCGCACGCCGTGCCGGCGGAAGTGCGCATGTACGACCGGCTGTTCAGCGTCCCGTTTCCGGGCGCGCGCAATCCGTGGGGCAATCGGGGCGGCGCGGACGAGCCCGCGCCTGCGCGTCACACGGTGGTCGCGGGCGACGAAGAGGCCACCGATGACGACGCCGAGCGCAACTACCTCGACGACCTCAACCCGGAATCCAAGCGCGTCGTCCGTGCGTTCGTCGAGCCGGCGCTTGCCGCCGCGGCGCGCGAGGAGCGCTTCCAGTTCGAGCGGCACGGGTACTTCGTCGCCGACCTCGCCGACCATGCGCCCGGGGCACCGGTATTCAACCGCTCCGTCTCGCTCAAGGACTCCTGGGCGAAGTAGGACGGACGTCGCTCCGCTGCGACGAAGTGCGGTTGCGCAACGCAGGCGCAGCCCTCATCTGTCGACTCGTTGGGTGCCACGGCGCGTACGCTAAGATGGCGCCGCCACCGATTCGCACAAGGGTCCGCCAATGAAACGCATCGTCCTGTTCCTCGCGACGAACGTCGCCGTCATTCTCGTGCTGTCGATCATCCTCAAGGTGCTCGGCCTCGACAAGGCGGGCTACGCCGGCGCCGGCTACGGCGAGCTTCTCGTCTTCTCGGCCGTCGTCGGGTTCACGGGCGCAATCATCTCGCTCCTCATGTCGAAGCCCATGGCCAAGTGGTCGACGGGCGCCCAGGTCATCACGCAGCCGTCCAACGAAGTCGAAGCGTGGCTCGTGTCCACGGTGCAGCGGCTCGCGCAGAAGGCGGGCATCGGCATGCCCGAGGTCGCGATCTACGACGGCGAGCCGAACGCGTTCGCGACAGGCGCGTTCAAGAACTCGTCGCTCGTCGCCGTTTCCACGGGCCTGCTGCAATCGATGAACAAGGAAGAGGTCGAGGCCGTGCTCGCCCACGAGGTGGCGCACGTCGCCAACGGCGACATGGTCACGCTCACGCTGATCCAGGGCGTGGTGAACACGTTCGTGATCTTCCTGTCGCGCATCATCGGTTCGATCGTGGACCGGGCCGTGTTCAAGTCCGAGCGCGGCAACGGTCCCGGCTACTTCATCACGGTGATCGTGCTGCAGATCGTCCTGGGCTTTCTCGCGTCGATGATCGTGGCGTGGTTCTCGCGCCGGCGCGAGTTCCGCGCCGACGCGGGCTCGGCGCAATACGTGGGATCGCCGTCGCCGATGGTCAACGCGCTGCGCCGCCTGGGCGGTGTCGAGCCGGGCCAGCTTCCGGAGGCGATGAAGGCCTTCGGCATCACCGACCGCCCGGGCTGGATGGCGCTCTTCTCGAGCCATCCGCCGATCGAGGCGCGCATCGCGGCGCTTCAGAATACGCGCTAGGAAATCGCCATGTTCAAGATCGAGTACGAGGACGACAAGGGCATCTGGCACGACGCCTTCGGCGAGGACGGCAAGCTCCTCACGTTCGAGAAGGAAGACGAGGCACGCGCCGCGCTGGCGCAGCGATACGCGATCCTGTTCCAGATGGAGAAGTACGGCGGCGGCAAGCGCACGCGCGTGATCCGCATCCTCGAGGACGACGACGACTGGCCGAAGAAGAAGTAGGAGCTCGAGCGATCGTCGACACGATAAGAAACGGCCGGCGCATGCGTTGCCGCATGCCCGGCCGTTCGATTCGCTGCGCGGGGCGGCAACTGCGCCCCGCGATGCGCGTTACTTCAGGTGATTCGAGACGAGCTTCGTCATCTCGAACATCGAAACCTTGCCCTTGCCCCCGAACACGGCCTTGAGCTTCTCGTCTGCATTGATGAGACGCCGGTTGATCGCGTCCTGCAGCTTGTTCTTCTTGATGTAGTCCCAGATCTTCTTGGTGACTTCGGTGCGCGGCATCGGGCTGTTGCCGACCACTGCGGCGAGAACCGCCGAGGGCGTCATCGCCTTCATGAATGCGGCGTTCGGCTTCCGCTTGGCGCCGGTTTTCTTCGCGGCGGACTTCTTCGCTGCCGGCTTTTTCTTGGCGGGCGCGGCCTTCTTGGCGGCCGGCTTCTTCGCAGCGGGTTTCTTCGCTGCCGCTTTCTTGGCGGGCTTCTTGGCGGCGGACTTTTTCGCAGCTTTCTTGGCAGTAGCCATATGTCTCCTTCCTGTCGTTTGTAGCGAGCGGACTGATTCGCCGATCGGCCTGGATCGATCCCTCCTGTCGCGGGCATCGTTCCATCGCGGCCGACTATACCGCATTTTCACAGTGGAGGAAGTCGTTTTCAGAGGGAAAACGGGACCATTGCGCGGGGACTGTTGCGTGCCGCGTACGCACGCGTCCGGCCGAGCGCGGCAAGCCGGCGCGCGTTCGCGTGCCGTAGAATCACGGCGGACGCTTGCTCCGCCGTCCTCGACGTCATGCCCGACCCGCTCGATCTCGCAGCCCTTCGCACCGAATACAAGCGCGCGTCGCTCGACGAGCGCGATGTCGCCGCCGATCCGTTCGAGCAGTTCGCTCGCTGGTTCGCCGCGGCGCGAGCCTCGCAGGTACCCGAGCCCAATGCCATGTCGCTGTGCACCGTCGATGCACACGGCCGGCCGTCCGCACGGATCGTGCTCCTGAAGGAGGTGGATGCGCGCGGCTTCGTGTTCTACACCAACCACGACAGCCGCAAGGGCCGCGAGATCGCCGCGCATCCGGCGGCCGCGCTGCTCTTCTTCTGGCCGGAGCTCGAGCGGCAGGTGCGCATCGAGGGCGATATCGAGGTCGTCGATGCGGCCACGGCCGACGCCTATTTCCGAAGCCGGCCTCGCGCCTCGCGCATCGGCGCATGGGCGTCGCCGCAGAGCGACGCGTTGCCCGACCGCGCATCCCTGGAGCAGCGTTTCGCGGATGCCGACCGCCGCTTCCCGGGAGACGACGTTCCTCGTCCGCCGCACTGGGGCGGCTATCGCGTCGTTCCCGTTGCATTCGAGTTCTGGCAGGGCCGCCCCTCCCGGCTCCACGATCGCATCGCTTACTCGCAGGAAACACCTGGCTGGCGCACGCGGCGGCTCGCGCCGTGACGCGCTTCTTCGGACGCAATCCCACGCTCGCAGCACTCGTCACGCTTGGCACGATCAATCACGTCGTGCTGTCGGGCAGCCGGGTGACGGTCACCTTGCAGGCGCTGCGCGAAGGTGCGTCGACGGCCACCGTCGGCGTCATCCTCGCGCTGTATGCGCTGCTGCCGATGTTCTGCGCCGTCGCTGCGGGACGCCTGTCCGACCGCGTCGGCATCCGCAAGCCGATGCTCGCCGCGTCGATGGGCCTCATCGTGGGCGTGTCCCTCCCGCTCATCTTCTCGGGGTTGCCGATCCTGTTCGTGAGCGCCTGCGTGATCGGACTGTCGTTCATGGTGGGCCAGGTGTCGGCGCAGAACGCGACGGGCGAACTGGGGCCGCCGTCCGAGCGCGCGCAGAACTTCAGCCTCCTCGCGCTCGGCTATTCCATCTCGGGGTTCCTCGGGCCGCTCGTCGCCGGCTTCACGATCGATCACGGCGGTTTCGTCACGGCGTTCGCACTGCTTTCGGCGCTGCCGCTCATCCCCATCGTGGTGCTGGGCCGCGGGATGATCAACTTGCCGGGGCCGCATCCTGCGCATGCGCGGGGCGTGTCGGGCGGCGCGCTCGAGCTTCTCCGCCACCCGCATCTTCGCAGCGTGTTCGTGATCAACGTGCTGCTGGCGATGGCGTGGGACCTCCACCAGATCGTCATCCCCGTGTACGGCGACCAGATCGGGTTGTCTGCGTCGGCGATCGGACTCATCCTCGCGTCGTTCGGCGCCGCCACGTTCGTCGTGCGGCTCGCGATGCCGTGGATCGTGCGGCGCGCGAGCGAGCACCAGGTGCTGACGCTGGCATTGCTGATCGGAGGCGGCGTCTACTTCGTGTTCCCGTTCTCGCACTCGGCGCCCACGCTGATGACGCTCTCCTTCTGCCTGGGGCTGGGACTCGGGATGAGCCAGCCGATGGTGATGTCGCTCCTGCACACGCACGCGCCTCCGGGCCGCATGGGGGAGGCCGCGGGCGTGCGCATGACCCTCGTGCAGGCGATGTCCGTGACCGTCCCGCTGACGTTCGGCGCCCTCGGCGCCACCGTGGGGTTGACGCCCGTCTTCTGGTCGGTGGGACTGTTCCTCGCGGCAGGGGGCGCCTACAGCCGCCGGAAATAGGGACGTACCCCATTACAAGACTGAAATAGGGACGTACCCCATTACAAGATCCGGCGCCAAGTCGCTTTGTAATGGGGTACGTCCCCATTTGTGGAATGAACGCCCATGAGACGGGCGGCCGCCTTTAGCCGGCCGAGCCCGTTTTCCATCAGAAGTTTTTTGCGATAATCGGCCGCCCATCTTCGCGGTTTCCGCATGGCCTTCGTCGGTCCCATCACGCTCGTGCGTCGCGTTCTCCGCCGGCTCGGCGGCGTCGGCTGGACGCGCGCGGCGGGCAGCCTCGCATTCACGTCGCTGCTCGGCCTCGTGCCGCTCGCCACCGTGGCGTTCGCGTTCGTCGCGCAGTTCCCGGTCTTCCAGGACTTCCTGCGCGTGCTCGAGATCTTCCTGCTGCGCTATACGCTGCCGGAGATGGCATCCACGGTCGTGCAGACGTACGTCGTGGGGCTCGCGCAGCAGGCGGCGAGCCTCAAGGGCGTCTGGATCCTGTTCGTGATCGTGACGGCCGCGCTCGTCGTCGATTCCGTGGAGACCGAGATCAACGAGATCTGGCGCATCACGCGCCGCCGTCCGATCATGCGCCGCGTGATCGTCTACACGATCGGCGTGACCGCGGGACCCGCGCTGCTCGGAGGCGCGATCATGCTCATCCGCTGGATCATCACGCAGACCGTGTCGCCGCTGTCGCTGGCCAAGGGAGCGCAGGGCGAGGTCCTCCACACCGTGACCTTCGCGCTCACGGTGATCGGGTTCACCCTGCTGTACGTGATCGCGCCGGCGCGTCCCGTGAAGTGGCGGCACGGGCTGATCGGCGGCCTGATCGCCGCGGCCGCGTTCGAGATCACCCGCGCAGGATTCGCGTGGTACGTCGCCAATTCGCCGACATACGAAATTCTCTACGGCGCGCTCGCGGCCGTCCCGATCTTCATGCTGTGGGTGTTCGTGTTCTGGATGATCGTGCTCGCCGGGGCGGCGGTGACCGCATCGATCGCCGAGGCTGAATGAAACCGCAGTGACCATGCTACATTCCGCAGTCCTTTCGCTTTCGGGAGCAAGCCGAACGTGTGGTCCATCATCCAGGCTGCTGGCTGGCCGATCTGGCCGCTCATCGTCGCGTCCATCATTGCCCTCGCGCTGATCTTCGAGCGACTGTGGTCGCTGCGCACCTCGGTCGTCGCGCCGCCCGGCATGGTCGACCGCGTGCTCGTCGAATTCCGTGAATCCGGCGCCACGACCGAGCTCCTCGCCAAGACCGCGTCGCAGGGTCCGCTCGGGCGCATCCTCGCGGCGGGCCTCGCGAACGTGAAGGCGCCGCGGCCGGTGATGAAGGAGGCGATCGAGGAGGTCGGTCGCGTGGTCACGCACGACCTCGAGCGCTTCCTCACGACGCTCGGCACCATCGCGGCGATGGCGCCGCTCCTCGGGCTGCTCGGCACTGTCATCGGCATGATCGAGATCTTCGGCTCGCAGCAGTCGAACAGCTCGAATCCGATCCAGCTCGCGCACGGCATCTCGATCGCGCTCTACAACACCGCAATGGGCATCATCGTCGCGATTCCGGCGCTCATCTTCTACCGCCACTTCCGCGCCAAGGTCGACGCGCTGGTCGTCGAGATGGAGCAGCAGGCGATCAAGCTCGTCGACTTCGCGCACGGCGACGCGCAGGTGAATCTCCGACGGTGCCCGGGGTCGCGAGGACCCCGAGATCAACTTCATCCCGCTGATCGACGTGCTGCTCGTCATCCTGATCTTCCTCATGGTGACGACGACGTACCAGCGCGTCGCGGAGCTGCAGATCACGCTGCCCGAGGCCGAGGCCGATCCGGCGAAGCAGCGGCCGAAGGAGATCAACGTCGGCATCGACGCGCAGGGCCGCTACGTCATCGACAAGACCATGTTCACGTTCACGACGGTGGCGGCGCTCGCCGACATGTTGCGCCGCGCGGCAGGCGACGCGAAGGAGCCGGTGATCATCATCAACGCCGACGCCAACGCGACACACCAGTCGGTGATCCACGTGATGGAGGCGGCGCGGCAGGCCGGCCTCGTGCACATCACGTTCGCGACGCAAACCCCAGGCAAGTGATGTGACGTGCGCCGGCGGCTCGATGCGCGTTCCACGCTGCGGGAGCGAGTCGTCGCCGCGTGGTACGAGCCGCGACCGACGCTCCTTGCGTGGCTCGCGTGGCCGCTGTCGGTTCTCTTCGGCTGGCTTGCGCGCATCCGGCGTGCGATGTACGCCCGCGGGCTCGTGCGCGTCGAGCGCATGCCCGTGCCGGTGGTGGTGGTCGGCAACATCACCGTCGGCGGCTCGGGCAAGACGCCGCTCGTCATCGCGTTGTCGGACGCGCTGCAAGCCGCGCGGATTCCATCCGGGCATCGTCAGCCGGGGCCACGGCGGCAGCGGCGGCGTTCATGCGGTCGACGCCGGACACCGATCCGAGCGATCGCGGGCGACGAGCCGCCGATCGTCGCGGCCGCCGGATTTCCGATGTGGGTCGGCCGCGATCGCGCCGCTGCGGCGCGCGCGCTCCTCGCTGCGCATCCGGACGTGCGACGTCGTGATCTGCGACGACGGCCTCCAGCACTACGCACTCGCGCGCGACGTGGAGATCGCGGTGATCGACGAGGCGCGCGGCCTCGGCAACGGCCTTCTGCTTGCCGGCAGGACCGCTGCGCGAGCCCGAGGAGCGACTGGACGAAGTCGACGCGGTCGTCCGCCTCGTCTCCGGTGCCGTCCCGCACGAGACGCAGGGCGACGGGCGCTCGACGTTCGTGACCCACCAGCCGCTTGCATGGCGCAACGTGCGCGATCCGCATCGCAGCGACGACGGCACCCGCTTTCGCGGGCCAGGCGTCCATGCGGTCGCCGGCATCGGCAATCCGCAGCGCTTCTTCGCCATGCTGCGCGCGCAGGGCATCACGCCCGCCGAGCATCCGTTCGCCGACCACCACGCCTTCACCCGCAAGGACCTCGACTATCCCGGCGCGACCGCGATCCTGATGACCCAGAAGGACGCGGTAAAATGCGCGTCGTTCGCGGACGAGCGGTTCTGGTACCTGCCCATCCGCGCCGTCGTCGACCCGCGCTCGTCGCCTTCGTGGAGCAGAAGATCCGTGGATCCCAAGCTGCTTGAGCTTCTCGTGTGCCCGGTGACCAAGGGGCCGCTCGTCTACGACCGCGACAAGCAGGAGCTCGTGTCGAAGTCGGCGCGCCTTGCGTATCCGGTGCGCGACGGCATCCCGGTGATGCTCGAGGAAGAGGCCCGCCGCCTCGCCCCCGAAGAGTACGAATAGCGAAGGGACAGTCCCTTGTGAATGTCTCGCGGCAGTTGAAGGGGGCTGTCCCTATGTTCACCGTGCTCATCCCGGCCCGCTACGCCTCGACGCGGCTGCCGGGCAAGCCGCTCGCCGACATCGCGGGCAAGCCGATGGTCGTGCGGGTGGCCGAGCGTGCGCATGAAGAGCGCGGCCGCGCGCGTCGTGGTCGCCACCGACAACGCCATGGTGCGCGACGCGTGCGAGCGCCACGGCATCGAGGTCTGCATGACGCGCGAGGACCATCCGACCGGAACCGACCGGCTCGCCGAGGCGGCCGCAGCGCTGGGGCTCGCCGACGACGACATCGTCGTCAACGTGCAGGGCGACGAGCCGCTGCTCGACCCTGCGCTCATGAATCGCATGGCCGAGCTCCTCGAGGAGCGCGGCGACGCGGCGATCGCCACCGCGTGCCATCCGATCGCCGACGCGGCGGAGGCGTTCGCGCCCAACGTCGTGAAAGTCGTGCTGGACGTGCGCGGCTACGCGATGTACTTCAGCCGCGCGACGATTCCATGGGCACGCGACGCTTTCGCGGTCTCGCGCGACGCGCTGCCCCAGGACATGCCCATCTACCGTCACTACGGCCTTTACGCGTACCGCACGTCGTTCCTGCGCGCGTACCCGCATCTCACGCCCGCGCCGATCGAGCGCTTCGAGGCGCTCGAGCAGCTGCGCGCGCTGTGGCACGGCTACCGCATCGCGGTCGACATCACCCACGGCACGCCGGCGCCGGGCATCGACACGCCGGAGGACCTTGCGCGCGTGCAGGCGCTGTACGCCGCCGGTGAGCCATAATCGAGGAAGGTAAGGAAACCCATGCGACTGATTCTTCTCGGCCCCCCCGGTGCCGGCAAGGGAACGCAGGCGACCTTCGTCAAGGAGGCCTTCGGCATCCCGCAGATCTCGACCGGCGACATGCTGCGCGCCGCGGTGAAGGCGGGCACGCCGCTCGGTGTTGCCGCGAAGAAGATCATGGACACGGGCGGGCTCGTGTCCGACGACATCATCATCGGCCTCGTGCGCGACCGCCTGACGCAACCCGATTGCAGCAAGGGATACCTCTTCGACGGCTTCCCGCGCACGATTCCGCAGGCGGATGCGATGAAGGACGCGGGCGTGGCGATCGACTACGTGCTCGAGATCGACGTTCCCGATTCCGCGATCATCGAGCGCATGAGCGGGCGGCGCGTGCACGTCGCGTCGGGCCGCACGTATCACGTCAAGTTCAACCCGCCCAAGGTGCCGGGCAAGGACGACGTCACGGGCGAGGAGCTGATCCAGCGCGACGACGATCGCGAGGACACGGTGAAGAATCGCCTCGCCGTGTATCACGCGCAGACCGAGCCGCTCGTCGCGTACTACAACGACTGGTCGGCGACGGGCGACCCGCGCGCGCCCAAGTATCGCAAGGTCAACGGACTCGCGAGCGTCGACGCCGTGCGCGACGCCGCGATCGCCGCACTGAAGTCGTAGTGAGCCCGCCGGGCCGTCCCAAGGGCGAACAGGAACCGGAGCGCGCCAGCGCGCAGGGCAGCCTGACGAGCGCACTCGTCAGCGTCGTCGTGCGCAGCACGGCGCGGCCGACTCTCGTGGCCGCGCTCGATGCGGTGGCGGCGCAGGATCACGGCAATCTCGAGATCGTGCTCGTCGCTGCAAGTGGCGCCACGCATCCCGTTCCGTCCGCGCGACATGGTGCCGTCCCCATTGCGCTTCGCCGCGAGCGGTGTCCCGCTCACGCGCCCGGAGGCGGCCAACGCCGGTCTCGATGCCGCGACCGGCGATTACGTCACGTTCCTCGACGACGACGACACCCTGCTGCCGGACCACGTGTCGGGGCTCGTCGCTGCCGCCGGCGATGGCGGGCGCGTCGTGCACTCGTATGCGCGCGCCGTGTTTCGCGACGGCCGCGTGGAGAAGATCGGCAGGCCGGTGGCGCTCATGCAGCTCTTCGAGCGCAGCTTCATTCACCTGTCCGCAGCACTCGTGCCGCTCGCGCTCGTGCGCGACGGCTGCCGCTTCGATCCGCAGTTCCACATCCTCGAGGACTGGGACTGGTTTCTCACACTTGCGCAGCGCACGCGTTTCACGTTCGTGCCGCGCGACACGTTCGTGTGGAACGCGGATGCCGGCGACTCGGGCGCGGGCGGTGGAAAAAACGAGGACAACGTGCGCTTCGCGCGCTTTCGCGATCTCGTGTACGCGAAGTGGCAAGGTGCCCGCGATGCGCTGGTCGATCGCGTGCAGCCCATGCTGCAGGCGGCCGCAGCCGCCGCGCAGCAAGGCAACCTCGCCGCCGCGGAAGAGGCGTGCGCGCGGGTGCTCGCCATCAGCCAGAACGACCCGTGGGCGCTCAACCTCCTTGCCATGATCGAGCGCGCCGCTCAAAGGCTCACGCAGGCGCGCGCCACGCAGGAGCTCGCCGTCGCCGTACGGCCGGGCGATGCGGACCTCGTCTACAATCTCGCGTTGCTGTGCCGCGACGGCAAGGACATGGAGGCCGCGCGCAATTACGCCGTGCATGCCGTGTCGCTCGCGCCCGGCGTCGCCAAATATCGCGCCCTGGCAAGCGCGCTCGGGTGAACCAATGTCGACTTCCCCTCGCAACGCGTTCTACGCGCAATCCGGCGGCGTCACCGCGGTCATCAACGCGAGTGCTGCGGGCGTCATCGAGACGGCCGCGGCGCACAAGGCGCACATCGGCAAGGTTTACGCGGGGCGCAACGGCATCATCGGCGCGCTCACCGAGGACCTGATCGATACGAGCCAGGAGCCGCCTGCGGCCATCGCGGCGCTGCGCTACACGCCGTCCGGCGCGTTCGGCTCGTGCCGCTACAAGCTGAAAGGCCTCGAGCAGAGCAGGGCGCAGTACGAGCGCCTGATCGAGGTGTTCCGCGCGCACGACATCGGCTACTTCTTCTACAACGGCGGCAACGATTCGGCGGATACCTGCCTCAAGGTCGCGCAGATCGCGGAGAAGCTCGGTTATCCCCTGCGCGCGATCCACGTGCCCAAGACCGTCGACAACGACCTGCCCATCACCGACAACTGCCCGGGCTTCGGCTCCGTCGCGAAGTACGTGGCGACGTCGATGCGCGAAGCGGCGTTCGACGTGGCGTCGATGGAGAAGACGTCGACCAAGACCTTCGTGCTCGAGGTGATGGGCCGTCACGCAGGATGGATCACGGCGGCGGTCGGCATGGCCGACGACGCGGAGACGCCGATCCCGTTGCTGCTGCTGTTCCCCGAGATTCCGTTCGACCAGGCGACGTTCCTCGCGCAGGTCGAGGCGAAGACCAAGGCGTTCGGCTATTGCTGCATCGGCGTGTCGGAAGGCCTGCAGGACGCGCAGGGCAACCTCATGGCCGAAGCCGGAACGAAGGATGCGTTCGGCCACGCGCAGCTGGGCGGCATCGGCCCGCGCATCGCGTCGATCGTCAGGGAGAAGCTCAAGTACAAGTACCACTGGGCCGTGGCCGACTACCTGCAGCGCGCGGCGCGCCATCTCGCGTCGAAGACCGACGTCGAGCAGTCGTACGCCGTCGGCAAGGCCGCGGTCGAGATGGCAGTCGCGGGGCGCAACGCGGTCATGCCGGCGATCACGCGCGTCTCGGATGATCCGTATCGAATGGAAGATCACGGAAGCGCCGCTCGACCAGGTGGCCAACGTCGAGAAGATGCTGCCGCGCGATTTCATCTCGCCGGACGGCTACGGGATCACCGACAAGGCACGCACGTACCTGCGCCCGTTGATGGAAGGCGAGGACCCGCCGCCGTTCAAGCACGGATTGCCGCAATACCAGCGCCTGCGGAACGTCGCGGTGCCCCGCAAGTTGTCGACGGAATTCAAACCATGACCCACCACATCGATTACTACTTCGCGACCATCTCGCCATGGGCGTTCCTCGGCCACGACCGCCTCACGGCGCTGGCGCGCGAGCACGGCGCGACCGTCACGGTGAAGCCCGTCAACTTCGGCGAGGTATTCCCCGCCTCCGGCGGCCTGCCGTTGTCGAAGCGCGCGCCGCAGCGGCAGGCGTATCGGCTGGTCGAGCTCGATCGCTGGTCGAAATTTCTCGGCATCCCGCTCAACATCCATCCGAAATTCTTTCCGGCCAACGGCGACCTGGCGGCAGGCTGGATCCTCGCCGCGGGCGAATCCGACCAGGCGAAGGCGCTGGCCCTGGCGGGCGCCATCGGCCGCGCGCTGTGGTGCGAGGAGCGCGACATCGCCGACGAGGCGACGCTGCGCACGCTCGCCGAGGGGCTCGGCCTCGACGCCGGTGCGCTGTCCGGACGCGCGCCGCAGATGTCCGCGCGCTACGCGGAGCTCACGAAGGAAGCGATCGACCGTGGCGTCTTCGGTGCCCCGTCCTACGTGGTCGACGGCGAAATCTTCTGGGGACAGGACCGAATGGACTTCGTCGCTCGAAAACTGGCAAAATAGCGTGTTTTCCCGGGTCGACGTCCATCGGCGGCCCGGGGGCAAGGGGGATTGACTCCTCTTCGCCGACGGCGGTGTTTCACTGACAACCGCCGCGGCCAGCGAGGAGCGCGCGACGGGCGCCCAATCATGAAGGCGCCCGAGCGTTACCACTGACAGCAACTTTTCAGGGAGTTACCAAAGCCATGTCCAATGGACTCATTTTCGCGCTCGTTTGCGCGGTGGCGGCGATCGTCTACGGCGTGATCTCGATCGGCTGGATCGTCAAGAAACCGGCCGGCAATGCGCGCATGCAGGAGATCGCAGCGGCAATCCAGGCCGGCGCCAAGGCGTATCTCAACCGGCAGTACATGACCATCGGCCTCGTCGGGGTCATCCTCTTCGTCGTCATCTGGTGGGCGCTCGGCGGCCGCACCGCAGGCGGCTTCTTCGTCGGCGCGGTGCTGTCGGGCCTCGCGGGCTACATCGGCATGAACGTGTCGGTGCGCGCGAACGTGCGCACGGCCGAGGCCGCGCGCACGGGGCTCAACGAAGCGCTCGCCATCGCGTTCCGCGGCGGTGCGATCACCGGCATGCTCGTCGTCGGCCTCGGCCTTCTCGGCGTCGCCGGGTTCTACTGGTTCCTGATCGGGTCCGCGCATTGGGCGCCGAACATGACCACCGAAAGCCTGCATCACATCATCCAGCCGCTCGTCGGGCTCGCGTTCGGCGGATCGCTGATCTCGATCTTCGCGCGTCTTGGCGGCGGCATCTTCACGAAGGGCGCCGACGTCGGCGCCGACCTCGTCGGCAAGGTCGAAGCCGGCATTCCGGAAGACGATCCGCGCAACCCGGCGGTGATCGCGGACAACGTCGGCGACAACGTCGGCGACTGCGCGGGCATGGCGGCGGACCTCTTCGAGACGTACGCGGTGACCATCGTCGCGACGATGCTCCTCGGCGCGCTGCTGCTGCCCACGGTGGCGTCAGCGGCGGTGCTTTATCCGCTCGTGCTGGGCGGGTTCTCGATCCTCGCCTCGATCGTCGGCTGCTACTTCGTCAAGGCGTCGCCCGGCGGCAAGATCATGAATGCGCTGTACAAGGGTCTCGCGGTCGCGGGCGTCATCTCGGCCATCGGCTTCTGGTTCATCACCGACCGCATGACCGGCGGCTTTGCGGCGGCCGATCCCCTGCTCACGCCGATGCGCCTGTTCGGCGCGACGCTCGTCGGCCTCGTGCTCACCGCACTGATGGTCGTGATCACCGAGTACTACACCGGCACGGATTTCAAGCCGGTGAAGCACGTGGCGCAGGCGTCCACCACGGGTCATGCGACGAACATCATCGCGGGCATCGGCGTGTCGATGAAGTCGACCGCCTGGCCCGTGCTCGCCGTGTGCGCGGCCATCTTCACGTCGTACTGGTGCGCCGGTCTCTACGGCATCGCCATCGCGGCGACGTCGATGCTGTCGATGGCGGGCATCATCGTCGCGCTCGACGCGTACGGCCCGATCACCGACAACGCGGGTGGCATCGCCGAGATGGCGGACCTGCCCGACTCGGTGCGCGCGATCACCGATCCGCTCGATGCGGTCGGCAACACGACGAAGGCCGTGACCAAGGGCTACGCGATCGGCTCGGCGGGCCTTGCGGCACTCGTGCTGTTCGCGGACTACACGCACGCGCTCGAGTCGGCCAACATCGTCGCGTCGTTCGACCTGTCCAATCACATGGTCATCATCGGCCTCTTCATCGGCGGCCTCATTCCCTACCTCTTCGGCGCAATGGCGATGGAAGCGGTGGGCCGCGCGGCGGGCGCCGTCGTGGTCGAAGTGCGCCGCCAGTTCCGCGACATCAAGGGCATCATGGAAGGCACCGCCAAGCCGGAATACGGCGTCGCGGTCGACATGCTGACCAAGGCGGCGATCCGCGAGATGATCGTGCCGTCGCTCCTGCCCGTGCTCGTTCCTGTCGTGGTCGGTCTCGCACTCGGCCCGCAGGCGCTCGGCGGCCTCTTGATGGGCACCATCGTCACCGGCCTCTTCGTCGCCATCTCGATGACGACCGGCGGCGGCGCGTGGGACAACGCGAAGAAGTACATCGAGGACGGCCACTTCGGCGGCAAGGGCTCGGACGCGCACAAGGCGGCCGTCACCGGCGACACCGTGGGCGACCCGTACAAGGACACGGCCGGCCCGGCGGTGAATCCGCTGATCAAGATCATCAACATCGTTGCGCTGATGATCGTGCCGCTGCTCGCCACTTGGTACGCAGGCAAGGCCAACACGGCGCCGGTGGCTGCACCGACCGCGATCAGCGCACCTGCGGCTACGCCAGCGCCCGCGCCTGCTCCGGCAGCAACGCCCGCGCCTGCACCGGCGGCACCGGCGCCGTCGACGGCAGCACCGGCAGCGCCTGCGCCGGCCGCGCCGCCCGCGCAGAAGTAGCGGTCACGCGCTCGTACTGAAAAGGGCAGCGGCGACGCTGCCCTTTTCGCTTCGGGTCACCGATCGTGCCGCGCGTCAGGACATGAACCCGAGGTTCGTGTTCGCGAACGCGCCGATGTTCGGGAATATGTAGGGCAGGTCGCCTTCCGGAATGCCGAACCAGCGCGCAAGCGTGGCTCCGTATTGCTCGAGCGATGTCGTCGGAATCCAGCGTCCTTCCTTGCCGAAGTCGTCGGGCCCGTTCAGCGCCTGCGTGGGGACCGTGCCGTAGAAGTCGCCCCCTCGAACGGCGCCTCCTGTCACGAACGAGTAGCCGCCCCAGCCATGGTCGGTGCCGGCGTTGCTCGCAGGCTTCAACGCGCGGCCGAAATCGGAAAGGGTGAAGGCCGTCACGTTGCCCGCAGTGCCGAGGGCCGTCATCGCGTTCTGGAACGCCTGGAGCGAGCGCGCGAGATCGTCGAGCAGCATGTGATGCTCGCCCAGCTGGGTGCCGTGCGTGTCGTAGCCCCCTTGCCCGACGTAGAAGACCTGCCGCTTGAGCCCGGTCTGCGCCCGTCCTTCGATGAGCAGCGCGACGTTCTGGAGCTGGCCCGCAAAGTAGGAATTCAGCCCGGTGAAATGCGGCTTCACGACGGACGTCGGGTTTTGCAGGATCGGTGCCGCAACGGACGAGGCGGACACGCCTTCCTGCGAATACAGCCGCGCCACGACGTCGTAGATATTGCCGCGGCTCTGGGCGAGCATCTCGCGAATCGCGGCGTCACGCAGCGCATCGAACTGCGGAATCGGCACGCCGCTTCCGAACAGCGAGAAGTCCGGATTGCCCGAAATCGTGAGCGGCACCGACGTGGCGCCGTTGATGAACGGCGCCAACCCGTTGGTCGAGGTCAATGCGGGAAAGAGCGTGCCTGCATTGACGGCGTCGAGCTTGTCTGCGATGCGGCCGCCCCAGCCGAGCCGAACGAGTCCCGTGTAATCGGCGCTCTGCTGCGCAAGCGCCTGGTCGTTGTGCGAAAAAAGATTGACCGGACGTCGCGTAGCGGGATTGTCGAGCTCGGCCTTGGTCGATGGCTGGACGATGGGACCGACATTGGCAAGCACGGCCAGCTGTTTCTGCTCGAAGAGCTTCTGCAGCGGTCGGCATGCCGGATGGAACCCGTAAGGATTTCCACCGCGCGCAGGTTGGATGGGCAACAACTGCGACTGTGCAATGTTGACGCCCGATGCCGGCACCCGGATCGACGCGTAATTCTGGTAGCCCGGCGAGTCATGGCGGATGAGCGTGTTCTCGCTGTCGTTGCCTCCCGCGAGGTAGACGCACACCAGCGCCTTGTAGTCGGGCGACGATTGTGCGAGCGCGACGCGGCGATCGATCGCGGCCAACAGGCCGGATGCCCCTGCCCATTGCAGCAACCTGCGGCGGGCAGGCGAGGAGGGGCTCGGTCCCTTGCGACTCAGTTGCGAACTCACTTCTGCACCTGGTAGTCGATCGAGACCAGCACGAGATTGAAGGCAAGTCGGGCGCGCATGAGTGCCTGGGTGGATGGGATCTTGTTGACCGCGTTGACGACGGTCTTGCGCGCGTCGGGCGTCATGGTGCCGTGAAGCAGCAGTCGATCCACGCGCGACACCAGCGCCTCCGCGTTCGACGCATCGGCCAGGAACGGCGCCATCGACGGACTCGGCGTGCCGGTTGCATCGCGCAGAAAGGGTTTTGGGCCCCAATATTGGTCGTTGCCCGCGAACTGATCGTGGTAGAAAAGCTGCGTCACCACGTTCGCGCGATTGACGAATTCGGAGGTCCCGAAGATCCCGAACTCGGGACCGGGGATGTCGCCACCGGCAAGCGTGTAATCGGAGGGGTAATAGCTGAAGATGGTAAGAGGCGTGAAGAGCGATTGTCCGCTCGAGGTTGCGAACTGGTACGGCTGGAAGCCGTCCGTGCCGATGTCGAGCGCGCGGATCATCGCCGTCCAGAACAGGACGGGTTCCCGCAGCCGGCCGTACTCCGCGTCGATCTTGCGGGCACCGCGCGCTTCCGGATCGAGCAGTATCGCCTTGGTCACCGCTGCGAGGTCGCCGCGAACGCCTTTGCCGTTGTTCTTGAATACCGCGACGACCCGCGAAACGTAGCCTGGCGTGGGCGAGCTCGTCACGGTCTTCTGGATCATCTGCCTCACGATGAACGGCGGCGTGTTGGGATGGTCGACCAGCACGCGAAGCAGGGCGCGAACCTCCGACGGAGCGTTGCCCCCCGGCGGTAGCTGCAGACGCCCGCCGAGCGCGATCTTGGCCCCCTGGTCGTGCGACCAAGGCTCGGGAAACGGGACCATGTCGCCGATGTAATACTCGTCGGGCCCGTCTGGCGGTCCTCCCGGAATCGGCCCAAAGACATAGCCGGTCAGCACGCGTGCCAGCGTCTCGATGTCCGCCTGGCCGTAGGTCGGAACCGGCCGTCCGGCGCTGTCGAGCTTCCGCGTCCCATCCTCGTTGAGCTCGCTGACGCCGATGGTCATGAGCTGCATCAATTCACGCGCGTAGTTCTCGTTCGGCTTGATGCCGTCGTGCTCGGCCCTGTTGCCCACCCAGGTCTGGAATTTGCCCAGCAGCGGCGCCAGCGTGTAACTCGTGAGATAGGACTCGAAGGTGCCGAAGACGCCGTCGCGCAAGCGCTGCTGGAAATTGGCGATGCCGTAGGTCGGCGAATCCTGGGCGACGAAAATCTCCGTCCAGTTGTGTGCCATCCGCAGGCGCAGCTGGTCGGGCGCCGTGCGCGATTGGCGGAAGAACTCCATGGCGACCGTAAACGGCAGCTGTGTGTTGAAGTTGCAATATTTTTCGGGCGTGACCGGTGGCGTCATGTCATCGCCGCATTGCGATGGATCGGCGATGCGTCGGGTATACGGCAGCTGGGTATACCGCGTGACGTTCATCGCGAGCTGCTCGTCGAGCCACTTCTCGATGCCCTTCGCTTTCACTTCCGCGACACTCGCTTCCGTCGGTCCCAGCGTCGCCTGCTCGAGAAAGCGCACGACGTCCGCCTCGCGCTCCTCGTCGGTGACGGGCGCGCACATCACGATGCCTTCCAGCACGTCGCCGCGCCGCTGCGGCATCCGCACGTGAGCCGTGAGGTCGGCCGTGAAGCGATGATTCGCGTCGGCGATGTTGTCGGTGTAGTAGCTGCGGTACACCGGCCAGTTGCCGCCGCAACTGCCGTTGCTGGTCGTCGGGATGTAGAACGCGATCGCTTCGAACGTCCACGCGGGCAGCGTCTTGACCTTCGCGCACTCGGCGGCATCCGCCGTGTAGAAGTGCGAGTTGGGGCCTTTGCCGGGCGTGCCGAAAAATCGGCAGACCGCCTGCAGTCCTTCCGCGGGATCGGTGAACACGCTGAACTGGCCGCCGGTGCGCTGCCAGCCCTTGACGTTGGTCCCCGCGTCGAGCGCCGCCGCTTCCTCCGGATAAGCGGTGATGAAGTAGTGCCGCAACGCGGGGTTGTAGAACTCCACGGCGGTTGCGAGATCAGCCTCGGCGGGTACGGCGGCTAGAAGCAGTCCCCAAACGAATACGGTACGGCTTGCGGCGTGCGCGATCGACACGCTTCGTGCTATGGGCCTTGGCAAAGGCAACCCCTGTGGCTTGTTGTCAGTTATCAGGTGTGGCGCAGAAGCAGGAGCATTCTCCGCGAAACATCGCACAGTCGCAAACGCGATACGTGGAGCGCGTCACAGTGTGGCTTACAATCACATCCGATTTTTTCGGAGGTATCGCAATGCCCCGTCTCTCCTGTGCCGACATCCTCGCCGGGCGTGCGCCCGCGGATACCCCGATCACGCTCAACGGCTGGGTCCGCACGCGCCGCGACTCGAAGGCCGGGCTGTCCTTCGTTCACGTGTCCGACGGGTCGGGCTTTCATCCGGTGCAGGTCGTCGCACCGCAGGCGTTGGCCGAATTACGCGAGCGAGGTGTTGCACCTCACCGCCGGCTGCGCAGTGGAAGCCACGGGCAGGATCGTGCCATCGCCCGCGAAGGGCCAGCCGTTCGAGATGCAGGCGGACACGGTGCGCGTCGTCGGCTGGGTCGACGATCCGGACACGTACCCGATCCAGCCCAAGCCGCACACGCTCGAGTTCCTGCGCGAGGTCGCGCACCTGCGCCCGCGCACCAACGTCATCGGCGCGTTGACGCGCGTGCGCCACACGGTCGCCAAGGCCATTCACGGGTTCTTCGACCAGCAGGGCTTCCTGTGGGTCAACACGCCGATCATCACGGCCTCGGATGCGGAAGGCGCCGGTGCGCTGTTTCGCGTGTCCACGCTCGATCTCGCCAACCTGCCGCGCACGCCCGACGGCAAGGTCGACTTCGCGCAGGACTTCTTCGGCCGCGAGGCGTTCCTCACCGTGTCGGGTCAGCTCAACGTCGAGGCGTACTGCCTCGCGCTGTCGAAGGTGTACACGTTCGGCCCCACGTTCCGCGCGGAGAACTCGAACACGAGCCGGCATCTCGCCGAGTTCTGGATGATCGAGCCCGAGATCGCGTTCGCGCAGCTCGCCGACGACGCCGATCTCGCCGAGGGGTTGCTGAAGCACGTCTTCAAGACGGTGCTCGCGGAGCGTGCCGACGACATGGCGTTCTTCGAGGAGCGCATCGAGAAGGGCGTCGTCGCGAAGCTCACGGGCATCGTCGAGCACGAGTTCGTGCGCATGGATTACACGGAGGCGATCCGCATCCTCGAGACGTCGAAGCACAAGTTCGAGTTCCCGGTGTCGTGGGGCATCGACCTGCAGATCGGAGCACGAGCGCTATCTCACCGAGAAGCACGTCGGCAGGCCGGTGATCCTCATGAACTACCCGAAGGCGATCAAGGCGTTCTACATGCGCGTCAACGACGACGGACGTACCGTCGCCGCGATGGACGTGCTGGCGCCCGGCATCGGCGAGATCATCGGCGGCAGCCAGCGCGAGGAGCGACTCGACGTCCTCGATGCGCGCATGGTGGAAACGGGTCTCGACCCCGCGCACTACGGCTGGTACCGCGACTTGCGGCGCTACGGCACGGTGCCGCACGCGGGCTTCGGCCTGGGATTCGAGCGCACCGTTGCCTATGCGACCGGCTTGTCGAACGTGCGCGACGTGATCCCGTTCCCGCGCACGCCGGGCAACGCGCGGTACTGAACTAAGCCGGCGCTGCGGCGGCCGCAACGCGCCGGCGCGGCGGCTCTTCGCTCATCGTCCACTGCAGGACGAACGCGGCAATGCCGATCACGATGAGCGCGGCCCACGCGATGTCGTAGCGCGCTGTGCGGTCGAACACGACGCCACCCATCCACGCGCCGACGAACGAGCCGACCTGATGGCTCAGGAACGCGATCCCGTACAGCGTGTTGAAGTACGCGAGCCCGAACGTCCTGCCGATGATGCCGGTGACGAGCGGCACGACGCCGAGCCACAGGAGGCCCATGGCGGCGGCGAACACGAGCGTCGTCGCGGTCGACACGGGCACCAGCAGGAACGCGGCGATGAACAGCGTGCGAAGGAGGTAGATGATCGCGAGCAGGTGCTTCTGGCTGTAGCGCGCACCGAGCAGGCCGAAGACGTACGTGCCGATGGCGTTGAAGAGACCGATCAGCGCGAGCGCCGTGGCGCCCACGCCCGGCGCAACGCCGCATAGCGCGAGGTACGACGGCAGGTAGGCGGTGATGAACACGAGCTGGAATCCGCACGCGAAGAACGCGAGCGTCATGAACACGAAACCGCGATGCGCGAGCGCGTCCTGGATCGCGTCGCGCAAGCCGCGCGACCCCGGCGAGGCAGCGGCGCCGGTGGCCTGCACACGGATCGGCAGCGCGACCAGCATCATGGAAGCCGCGATCGCGGCGAACGCGAGCATCGCGCTCTTCCATCCGAACGCTGCGATCAGCGCCTGGCCAAGGGGCGCGATGATCATCGTCCCGAGCGAGCCCGCGGCGGCCACGAGTCCGACGGTCTGGGTGCGTGTGGCCGCCGGCGCCGCGCGCGTCACCGATCCGATGAGCACGCCGAAGCCCGTGCCTGCCACGCCGACGCCGGTCAGGAATCCCGCGATCATGAGGCCGGCTGGAATGTCGTTGGCGAACAGCATGAGCGCGAGGCCGATTGCGTAGACGAGCGCGGTGCCCATCACGACCGGACGCGCGCCATGGCGGTCGGCAAGCGCGCCGACGACCGGCTGCGCGAGACCCCACACGAGGTTTTGCAGGGCGATGGCGAAGCCGAAGCTCGCCGCCGAGATGCCAAGGCCCGCGACCATCGGCTGCATGAACAGGCCAAGGCTCTGGCGCAGGCCGAGCGCCGTCGAGATGACGATGCTCGCGAGAACGAGGAGAAGGACGTAGCTGCGGCGAGACGGAGTCATGCCGCATTGGACCGCACGTGCCGCCGCGCGCGCAAACGACTTCGTTGCAGGCGTCGCATGCGCCTGCGGAATGCGAGTGGTGCGACTAGGAAGCTGGCGCCCGCGGGCTGCGCGCCCGCACGAACCACGTGCTCGACGGCCCCCACACGCCGTTCGGCTTGTCGTAGCGCGAAAGCGTCTCGCGCAGCGCCGCGATCACCTGGGGCTTGCGCTTCTCCGCTTCCTCGCCCGCAAGGCGCATGATTTCGCCCGCCGGGCCGAGCGCCATGGCGAACTCGATCGCCTCGTCCAGGTTGCGCCCGATGCAGATGTCCGCGTCGAAGCGCTCGAAAGTGATCCGATCGTATCCGGCGCTGCGCAGCATCGTGCTCACGAGGTCGGGCCCCGACATGGAGAATGGTCCGGGACCGCAGTGAACCTGGTCGGTGTCCTCGTGCCTCACGACCGGCACCAGGCCGCGCACGCAGAGCTCGGCGTCGTGGAGCCACGGGTTGTCCTCGCGGCGGCGCCAGACGATCATGAAGAGCTCGCCTCCCGGCACGAGCGCCTTCCTGACGTTGCGCAGCGCGGCGCCGGGAAGGTTGAAGAACATCGTCCCGAAACGCGAGAACGCCGCGTCGTACGGCCCGCGAAGATCGTCGGCCTGCACGTCGGCGACGAAAAACTCGGCGTTGGCGACCTGCTCTGCGGCGGCGTCGGCGCGCGCGGCCTCGACGAAGCGCGGCGCGCAATCGACGCCGACGCTGCGGCCGCTTGCGCCGACGCTGCGCGCGATGTGCCGCGTGCTGTCGCCGAAGCCGCAGCCGATGTCGAGCACGCGCAAGCCTTCGGCGTATCCCGCACGCGCGAGCGCCTCGTTGCTGTGCGAGGCGAGCCCGTCGACCAGGAGATGCTTGAAGCGCAGGAACTTGTCGAACAGGACGGTGTTCCACGCCTTGACGATGACGTCGTTGCCGTCTTCGCTTGTCATGACGAGCCTCCTAGCGGCCGACGATTTGCGCGAACGCGCTGATCACGAGCGCATTGCACACGTCGATCAGGAATGCGCCGATGATCGGCGCGATCAGGAACGCACGGACCGAGTAACCGTAGCGGCGCGCAAGCGCTTCCATGTTCGCCATCGCGGTGGGCGTCGCGCCCAGCCCGAAGCCGCACTGCGCGGCCGCGAGCAGCGCCGCGTCGTAATCACGGCCCATCACCCGGAACGTGACCTGCGTGGCGAACGCGTACATGAGCGCGATTTGCGCGGCGAGGATCACGAGCATCGGCAGCGCGAGGTCGGCGAGCTCCCACAGGCGCAGGGTCATCAGCGCGACCGCGAGATACAGCGAAAGCGCGACCGCGCCGACGAAATCGAGCGCGGCCTGGTCGATCTCGTGGATGCGCGCCGCGGACAGGACGTTGCGCAGCACGACGCCGACGAGCAGCACCCACACGAATGCCGGAAGCGTGAACCTGGGGTTGGCCGTCCATTGCGCGACCACGAGACCCAGCGCGATCGCCGTGCTGACGAGGAATACGGTGACGACGACGCGGTCGGCAGTCAGCGGGCCGGTTGCCGCCGCACCGTCGCGAGGGCCGTCGTTGCGTTGCTCGCCGAGCGGCTGCCCCTGTGCGCGCAGGCGGTTGACGAGCTTGCTTCCGACGGGGCCTCCGAGGAGGCCGCCCGCGACGAGCCCGAACGTCGCCGCCGCAAGACCGATCCCGGCGGCGCCCGTCATGCCGAAATCGCTTTCGAATCGCGCCCCCCACGCCGCGGCGGTGCCGTGGCCGCCCGACATCGCCACGGAGCCGGCGACCAGCCCGAGCAGCGGCGTCTGACCCGTTGCGAGCGCGACCGCGATCCCGACGACGTTCTGCAGCACCAGGACGACGGCGACGCAGGCAAGGAATATGAGGAGCATCTTTCCGCCGCGCGCCACCACGCGCACGTCGGCGCCGAGGCCGATGGACGCAAAGAACGCGAGCATGAGATACGGTTGTTGCGCGCGCTCGAACACGATGTCGATGCCCGTCGCATGCAGGAGCAGGATCGCCAGTGCGGCCATGAGGCCGCCGGTGACCGCGTGCGGGATCGAGTAGCGCGCGAGCATGTCGACGCGCGACGTGACGAAGCGCCCCAGGATCAGCACGAAAGCGGCAAGCGCAATCGCGGCGGGTCCGGCGATCGTGTGCGACATCGTGTAATGGGCAGATTGGGGAGACGGCGTTTCCACGGCATGATACGGCAATGCGTCCAATGAGGTCGTCGATGCGCCGGGCCGTTGCAGCGCTCGCGTTCGCGTCCCTGGCAGCTTTCGGCCAGGTGCGGCCCCACGCGCCCGAGCATCCGTCCGGGTCGGTCGACAAGGCGCCGGTGCACGCGCGTCACTGGATGGTCGCCGCGGCGAACCCGCTCGCCGTCGACGCGGGATATCGCGTGCTCGCCCAGGGCGGCACTGCCGTCGACGCTGCGATCGCGGTGCAGCTCGTGCTCGGCCTGGTCGAGCCGCAGTCGTCCGGCATCGGCGGCGGCGGCTTCATGCTGGTGCACGACGCGCGCGCGCAACGCCTGCTCGCGTACGACGGCCGCGAAACGGCGCCGCACGCGGCGACGCCCGACCGCTTCCTCAGGAACGGCCATCCGCTCGAGTTCCACGACGCGGTGATCGGCGGCAGGTCGGTCGGCGTGCCGGGCATGGTGCGGCTGCTCGAGGAGACGCATCGCAAGCACGGCCGACTTGCGTGGGCGCGCCTGTTCGAGCCCGCGATCGCGCTGGCCGACGCGGGGTTTCCAATGTCCGCGCGACTGCATCGTCTCGCGGGGCTCGAGCGCTACATCACGCAGCCGCGGCTTCGCGCCTACCTGTACGACGCCAACGGCAAGGTCCTGCGCGAAGGCGCGACGCTGCGCAATCCTGGATACGCGAGGACGCTGCGCGCGGTCGCCCGCGACGGCGCCCGTGCGTTCTACGAAGGCGACGTCGCGCGCGACATCGTCGAGACGGTCACGACGCATCCGTGGAACGCCGGCGACATCACGCTGCGCGACCTCGCGGAGTACCGGGTGATCGTGCGCGACCCGGTGTGCGGCGACTACCGCGCGTATCGCGTTTGCGGATTTCCACTTCCCTCGTCGGGCGGCATCGCCGTGCTGCAGATGCTGAAGATGCTCGAGCGCTTCGACCTCGCGTCGCTCGCGCCGGCGTCGTTCTTCGCCGTCCACTTCGTCAGCGAAGCGGGGCGCCTCGCGTTCGCGGACCGCTCCGTGTACGCGGCGGATCCGGCGTTCTACAGGCCGCCGCGCGGTCTCCTCGACGATGCGTACCTGCAGGAGCGTTCGTCGCTGATCCGCGCGGACGCAAGCCTTCGACAGGCATTGCCGGGCGTGCCCTCGATGCAGGACGAGCCGCGCAAGGCAGCGGATGCCTCGCTCGAGCTGCCGTCCACCTCGCACATCTCCATCGTCGACCGGTACGGGAACGCGGTCGCGCTGACGACGTCGATCGAGGACCAGTTCGGCAGCCGCCTCATGACCGCCGGCGGATTCCTGCTCAACAACGAGCTGACCGACTTCTCGTTCGTGCCGGAAGTCGACGGCGCGGTGGTCGCCAATCGCGTGGAGCCCGGCAAGCGCCCGCGCTCGGCGATGGCGCCGACCATCGCGTACGATCGCGGGGGGCGCGTCGCGATCGTCACCGGGTCGCCCGGGGGCAGCGCCATCATCAACTACGTGGCCAAGTCGCTCGTGGCGATCATCGACTGGAAGCTCGACCCGCAGGCCGCCGCGGCGCTTCCCAACTTCGGAAGCCGCAACGGCCCGACGGAGCTCGAGGCGGATACCGACGTCGCAGGACTTGCGCCCAAGCTGCGCGCCATCGGCGCCGACGTCGCCGTCGTGCAGATGACGAGCGGCATGCACACGATCGTGCGCACGCGCGACGGCTGGGTCGGTGGCGCGGATCCGCGGCGCGAAGGCGTGGTTCGCGGGCAATGAGGATGCGCGCGGTTGCGGCCCTGACCCTTGCGTGCGCGTGCGGCGTCGCGGGCGCCCAGGCCTTGTATCAGGTGCCGCGTGCCGTTGCGGCTCCCGCGCAGCCTGCCGCGAGCGTCGTCCTGGATCTGCGGGCCGCCGCCGATGCGCGCTTGCGCGATGTCCCGGTCTACGTCGAGAGCATTGTGGTTGAAGGCCGCGATCCCGATAGGCGCCGACTGCGCCCACTCGAAGGGCGATTCGCCGAGGCACTGGTCGCTCGCCCGTCGCCGCTTGCCGGCATCAACCCGCTCAACGACACGCCATGCATGTCGCTGCCGTCGACGTGGAACAACATCGGTGACGCGCACGTACCACTCTCAGGGTGTCCAAGATGAAAAAGCCCGCGCATCGCATCGTCATCGTCGGCGGCGGCGCCGGCGGGCTGCCGCTGGCCACACACCTCGGCGACCGCTACGGCAAAGGTGGCGAGGTGCAGGTGACGCTCGTCGACCGCAACGCGACGCACGTATGGAAGCCGCTGCTTCACGAGGTCGCCGCCGGGCGCATGGACGCCGACGCGCATGCGCTCGACTACCTCGCGATCGCCCATTGGCATCACTTCCGGTTTCGCCAGGGCGCGATCTGCGGGCTCGACCGCGCGCGTCGCGAAGTGATGCTCGATCCGGTCATGGGACCGGAAGGCGAGGAGATCCTGCCGCCGCGCACGCTGCCCTACGACACGCTGATCCTGTGCCTCGGCAGCGTGAGCAACGACTTCGGCGTGCCGGGCGCGAGCACGCACCCGATCTCGCTCGATACGCTGCGCGACGCGGAGCGGTTTCATCGCCGGCTGCTCGCGCTCTGCGTGCGCGCCGACGGGCGCGCGGCGGAGGGCGGAAAGGCGAAGGTCGAGATCGTCATCATCGGTGCCGGTGCGACGGGAGTCGAGCTGGCCGCGGAGATCCGGCAGACGACGCGTGCCCACGCGGCGTACGGGCTCGACAACATCGACCCGGCGCGCGACATCTGCATCACGCTGCTGGAAGCGTATAAGCGCATCCTGCCGCCGCTCGCCGACCACGTCGCGATCGCCGCGGACGAGCTCCTGAAGAAGCTCCACGTCGCGGTGCGCACGGAAAAGCGCGTCACCGAGATCGACGCCGACGGCGTGCACACGGCGGGCGGCGACTTCTACCCGGCCGATCTCGTCGTGTGGGCCGCGGGCATCATGGCGCCCGCCATACAGCGCGAGCTCGACGGTCTCGAAACCAACCGCGGGAACCAGCTCGTCGTCGGACCGACGCTGCAGACGACGCGCGATCCGGACATCTTCGCGTTCGGCGATTGCGCGGCGGCGCCGTGGGTGGGCGGCAAGGAAGGCGCCATACTTCCGCCACGCGCGCAGGTCGCGCACCAGCAGGCGACGTTTCTTGCGAAATGCATCAAGGCGCGTCTCGCCGGCAAGCCGCTGCCCACATTCCGCTTCCACGACTTCGGCTCGCTCGTGTCGCTCGGCGAATTGTCGGCGGTGGGCACGTTGATGGGCCGACTGATCGGGGGTAGCCTGCTGATCCAGGGCCTCATCGCACGGTTGATGTACACGTCGCTCTACAAGATGCACCAGGTGTCGATCCACGGCCTCGTGCGCGTCGCGTTCGACACCGTGGGGCGCCTGATGCGCGGGCGTGTCGAGCCGCGAATCAAGCTTCACTAAAGACGCGCACGTGAGTCCCCTGCTCGCCGGCTTCACGTGGTTGCTGCTGTTCCAATGCGCCGGCGAAGCGATCGCCTACGTCGCCGGTATCCCCATCCCCGGACCGGTGCTCGGGATGGCCTTGCTTTTCGTCGTCCTGCTCATGCGCGGCCGCGCGAGCGAGCCCATGACGACTACGGCGGACGGCCTCGCCAGGCACCTCTCGCTCCTCTTCGTTCCGGCAGGGACGGGCGTCATGCTGCACGTGGCGCAGATCGAGGCGGAGTGGGTGCCGATCGCCTGCGCAATCGCAATCAGCACGATCCTCGCGATCGCCGCCACGGCGATCACGTTCCAGTGGCTCGTCCGCTGGCAGGAGCGCCAATGACGCGCGAGTTCTTCGAGCTCTGGGTCTATCTCGCGGCGACGCCGCTCGCGGGCCTCACGTTGACGCTCGTTGCTTACGCGATCGGGTGGTGGATCTACTCGCGATGCCGCATGCACCCCCTCGCCAATCCGGTCCTGCTTGCGGTGGTCCTCATCGTCCTGGCGCTCGTGGTGACCGGCACGTCCTACCAGACCTACTTCGCAGGCGCGCAGTTCGTGCACTTTCTCCTGGGCCCCGCGGTCGTGGGCCTGGCAGTGCCGCTCGCGCGACAGTGGCCGCAGGTTCGCAGGCTCGTCGTGCCGATCGCCGCCGCTCTCGTGATCGGGATGAGCGTGGCGGTCATCTCGGTCGTGGGCATCGCCAATCTGCTCGGCGCCTCGCCCATGACGATCCTGTCGATCGCGCCGAAGTCGGTCACGGCGCCCATTGCGATGGGCATCGCGCAGAAGCTGGGCGGGCTGCCGGCGCTGGCCGCGGTGTTCGCCGTCGCCACCGGCATCCTGGGAGCGTCGGTCGGGAAGTATGTCCTGAACGCGTGCCGCGTCGGCGACATGCGCGCGCGCGGATTCGCGCTCGGCCTGGCCGCGCACGGCATCGGCACCGCGCGCGCATTCCAGGTGGATCCGGAAGCAGGGGCGTTCGCCGGCCTCGCCTTCGCACTGCACGGGCTCGTTGCCGCCGTCGTGTTTCCGCTCGCGTACCTTGCCTGGTCCCTTCGATGAGCACCGACCTCTTCTCCGCCTCGATCCTGCTCCTGCTCGTGCTCGATCCGTTCGGCAACCTGCCGATCGTGGTGTCGATCACGTCGCGCATGCCGCGCGAGCGGCGCGTGCCGATCGTGCTGCGCGAGTGCCTCGTGGCCTACCTGCTGCTGATCGCGTTCCTCGCCGGCGGGCGCACCTTCATGGAGTGGCTCCAGCTGTCGGACGTCTCGCTCGCGATCGCCGGCGGCATCATCCTGTTCCTCATCGCGATGCGCATGGTGTTTCCGACGGCGGACGGCGTGTTCGGCGACCTGCGCGACGGCGAGCCGTTTCTCGTGCCGCTCGCCGTGCCTGCCATCGCCGGCCCGTCCGCAATGGCCACCGTGATGCTCATGGCGTCGCGCGATCCCGCGCACCTGTGGACGTGGGTGCTGGCGTTGACGATCGCGATGGGCGTCACCACCGTGGTGCTGCTGGCCGCGCCGCGGCTCCAGGCAGCGCTGGGCGAGCGCGGCGTCATCGCGTTCGAGCGCCTGATGGGACTCGTGCTCACGGCCGTCGCCGTGCAGATGCTGCTGAACGGCGTGCGCGAATTCGTCGCGCAATTGCGATAAAAAAGCCGGGCACGCAGCCCGGCTTTGGATGCCACTGCGCGAGCGTTATTGCTTGTCGCCCTCGAAGGCGAGCATGAGGGTGATCTCGTCACCGATGTTCGGGACGCCGCGCTTCATTCCAAAGTCAGAGCGCTTGAGCTTGCCGACGGCCACGCCCCCGCAGCGTTCCTTGGCGTTGCCCGCCGCAGGGTTGCATTTGAATCGCTCGAGATTGAGCGTCAGCGGGTGCGTGACGCCGAGCAGCGTGAGATTGCCTTCGACGGCCGTCGGATTGTCTCCGCTGAAGACCACCTTGCTGCTCTTGAACGTCATCTTCGGAAACTCGGCGGCGTTGAAGAAGTCCGCCGAGCGCAGGTGCTCGTCGCGCGAGCGCGCGCGGCTGCCCTTGTCGTTCTCGTTGGTGTCGACGCTGACGGTGTCGACGGACGCGTCGAGCGATCCGGTCTTCGCTGCCTTGTCGACGGAGAACGTGCCGGTGAACTTGTTGAAGCGGCCGTAGATGTTGGTGAGGCCGAGATGATCGACGGTGAAGTTTACCGACGAGTGCATGGGATCGACGGCGTAGGTATCGGCCGCGGCGTGAGCGGCAACGGGAACGGCTAGCAGGACGGCGAGAGACAATCGTTTCAACACGGGCATTCTCCGAAAGGGACGACGAGTTCAGCTGCCGGGGGCGATCCACACGGCGGCGATGGGAACGAGTGCGGCCAACATTGCGTAGGCGAACAGGATCGCGGCGCGCGCGACGGGCGCCATGTCGTCGCGTACCGGCAGGCGCACCGCCAGCGGGACGAGCAGCAGGGCGGCGAGCGCGTACCAGGGCAGCTTCGCGAGCATGAGCGTGCCTTCGGCGAAGAGCGCGATCATGAGGCCGATGCTGAGCGTGCCGAGGAAGCCGGGCGACGGCGGGGCGCGGCGAAATGCGTTGACGAGCAGCAGCGCACCGGCGCCGGCGGCCACGGAAATGCCGGCCGTCATGAAGCCCACCGACGCGGACATGAGCGCGATGATGCCGGTCGCGAGACCGAGGCCGACGCCCGCGGCGCTCGCGCGCGCGGCATCGGCGCGAAGCGACAGCACGATCGCCACGAGGGCGGCCGCGAAGGCGACGATCCCGATGCCGATCGACCAGGCGGCCGCGCCTTCGCGCTGCTGCAGGATGCCGAGGAACACCCAGACCGCCGCCAGTCCTGCGAGAGCGGCGAGCGCATAGGCGATCGTGCGACCGCGCGACTCGAGCGCATAAGCGGCGATACCGACGACCGGCGCGGCGAGCGAGAGCAGCAGGATCTTGCGCGAGGCGGACAACGGCGTGAAGCTGAAGCCCGTCGACAGCGCCACCTGCGTCGCATAGGCGGCCACGATGGCGAGCCATGCGAAGCGCGTTCGCGCCAAGGCCAGCGCGACGACCACCGCCACGACGAAAGGCGCGATGCCACCCTGGAAGGCCGCCTGCAAGGCGGGATTGCTATCGAAGAACTCGGTCAAGATCGTAGCGCCAACAGCGACGTCCGGGACTTATTCCAAGGCGACGGCCTCGGGGCGCGCTATTCTAGCCGAAGCGCCGTCGCTAGGCGGGACTGATCGTCGCACCCGTCACGCGGATGGCATTTGCACGCAGCAACTCGTCCACGAGCATCTGGGCGAGCGCCGGTGGCGTCATGCGCAGCACGGCCGCGTTCATGTCGCGGTAGACGCCTACGCGCTCGACGTACGACGGCAGGTCGGCGATGGCCATCGATCGTCTCGCGAGCAGCGTGAAGGCCAGCAGCGCCTTGAGCGCGTAGCGCGCCATGCGCGTGTCGTCGGCGGCGAATGCCTCGGTGCGGCGATAGGCGCGGTCCAATGCTGCACGCACATCGGTGAATGCTTCGCCGTGACCCGGGATCACGACGCGCACGTCGAGCGCCGCGATCATGTCGAGCGTGGCGCGCGTCGCCGGCAGTGCCTCGGGCGCCATGCATTGCGGCATCACGAACCCGTATCCGTTTTCCCACAGCGCGTCGCCCGACACCAGGATGCGATGCTCCGGGTTGTAGAAGACGAGCGCGCCCATGTCGTGACCAGGTGCCGCGAGCATGCGCCACTCGAGGTCGCCCCACACGTGCGCGGTTCCCGCGTGCAGTCGCTCGTCGACGCCGAAGCGTGGCGCATCCTGGTCCGCGTAGTCGAAAAGAAGCGCCGTGGTGTCCCACTGCTCGACGAGGTCCGCTTCGGCCGCGGGAAAGGCGATCGGGCAGCCGTAGGCCTGCTTGACGGCGGCGTTGCCGCCGACGTGGTCCGAGTGTCCGTGCGTGTTGACGAGACGCGACAACGGTGCCCCTTCGAGCACGCGCGCGACGAGCGCCAACGTCAGCGGCGCGTGCGTCGAGTACCCCGAATCGACGAGCACGTGGCCGTCGCCGCTTCGCAGCAGAACGTTGTTGCCCGAGAGCCAGTCGCGGACGAATACGTGCACTTGCGGCGGCATGGGCATGCGGAATTCTACCCGCCGCGTTCGGGATTATTACGTTGGAGCGCGGGTGCCGCCGGCGCATCGTGGGGCCTCCACAACGAACAACGGGAGTGCGACATGAACGCGAAACGCTGGCGCAAGGCAGGTGCCGCAGCTGCGTTGTCGATCCTCGTCGCGGGGCCTGCGAGCGCGTACCAGATGTTCGGCGGCGAGCGCGAGAGCGCGACGCTTGCGACCGAGTACTACAACGCTGCACTCGGCGAGTATCTCGTCACGGTATCGGCCGACGAGACCGCGGCGCTCGACGGCGGCTCGGCGCCGGGATGGACGCGCACCGGGAAGGCTGCGTTCTACACGGTCGGCACCCCCATGGCGGCGATCGTGGAGCTCGGCGGATTGCAATTCGCGGCGCCAGTGTGCCGCTTCTTCATCCCGCCGGCCTCGCATTTCCTCTCCGCCTTGCCGTCCGAATGCGCGACGCTCGCGGAGAACAGTGCCGGCATCGTCCTGGAGACGGACGCGGCGTTCTACGCATGGCTGCCCGACGACGAAGGACGGTGCCCGCGGCTTTACACGAAGGTCGGCGGCTTCGACTTTGCGCCGGTGTACCGGCTGTGGAACAGCCACAGCGGCGTGGCGCATCGGTTGACGACGAGCAGGACGGAGCGCGACGCGATGGTCGCGGACGGCTGGACGTCCGAAGGTTACGGCGAGGACGGCGTGGCGATGTGCGTGCCGTCCTGGAACAGCAACTAGTGAGTCGTCAGCGGAGCTTGGCCAGGAAATCTCGAACCAGCGCGATGCGCTCGGACAGTGTTGGAGCGGCACGCTCGATGCGCACGCGATCCGGTCCGGCGAAGCGGATGCGCCCGTCCTTCTGCACCATCAGGATGAGCGCGCCGGCGTCGAAAGGCGGATGCTTCACGAACTGGATCGTCGTGCGCTCGGGCCCCGCGTCGACCTTGCGCACGCCGAGCGGCTTGGCGAGAAGGCGCAGGCGATGGCTCGCAAGCAGCGCCTGCGCCTGGTCGGGCGTGGGACCGAAGCGGTCGACGAGCTCCTCCTGGATCGTGTCGAGCTCGTCGATCGATTCCACGCTCGCGAGCCGCTTGTACAACACGAGCCGCTCGTGGACGTCGTTGCAATACCGCTCGGGCAGGAGGGCCGGCACGTGCAGGTTGATCTCGGTGGTGACGCCGAGCGGCTCCGTGAGATCCGGCTCGCGCCCCGACTTCAATGCCGACACCGACGAGCGCAGCATGTCGTTGTAGAGCTGGAAGCCGACTTCCTGCATCTCGCCCGATTGCTCGTCGCCGAGCACCTCGCCCGCGCCGCGAATCTCGAGGTCGTGCATCGCGAGATAGAAACCGGAGCCCAGGTCCTCCATCATCTGGATCGCCTCGAGCCGCTTCTTCGCCTGCGCCGACAGCGCGTCCCACGGCGGCGTCAGCAGGTACGCGTACGCCTGGTGATGCGAGCGTCCGACGCGTCCGCGCAATTGATGGAGCTGCGCGAGGCCGAACTTGTCGGCGCGGTCGATGATGATCGTGTTCGCGGTGGGCACGTCGATGCCCGTCTCGATGATCGTCGAGCACAGGAGCAGATTGACGCGCTGCTGGTAGAAGTCGCGCATCACCTGCTCGAGCTCGCGCTCCGCCATCTGGCCGTGCGCGACCGCGATGCGGGCCTCGGGCAGCAGCTTCGCGAGCGTTTCCGCGCGCGTGGCGATCGTGTCGACCTCGTTGTGCAGGAAGTAGATCTGCCCGCCGCGCTTCAGCTCGCGCAGCGCCGCCTCGCGCACGATGCCGGGCGAATAGGCGGCGACGAACGTCTTGATGGAGAGCCGGCGCTCGGGCGCGGTGGCGATCACGGAAAAGTCGCGAATGCCCTCGAGCGACATCGCAAGCGTGCGCGGGATGGGCGTGGCGGTGAGCGTGAGCACGTCCACTTCGGCGCGCAGGCGCTTCAGGAGCTCCTTCTGGCGCACGCCGAAGCGATGCTCCTCGTCGATGATCACGAGGCCCAGGTCCTTGAACTTGACGTCGCTCTGCAAGAGCTTGTGCGTGCCGATGACGAGATCGATCTTGCCCGTCGCGAGGCCTTCGAGCGCCAGCTTCGTCTCCTTCGCCGTGCGAAAGCGCGAGAGCTCGGCGATGCGCACGGGCGTGTCGGAGAACCGGTCGGTGAACGTCTGGAAATGCTGCTCGGCGAGGAGCGTGGTGGGCACGAGGATCGCCACCTGCTTGCCGTCGGCGAGCGCCACGAACGCCGCGCGCAAGGCGACCTCCGTCTTGCCGAAGCCCACGTCGCCGCACACGAGGCGGTCCATCGCCTTGCCGGACGTCATGTCCTTCACCACGGCGTCGATGGCGGCCGCCTGGTCGGGCGTCTCGGCGAACCCGAATCCCTCCGCGAACGCTTCGTAATCGTGCGGCTTCAGCGTGAACATGTGGCCCTGGCGTGCCGCACGCTGCGCGTAGAGGTTCAGGAGCTCCGCGGCGGTGTCGTGCGCCTGCTGCGCGGCCTTCTTCTTCGCCTTCTCCCATTGCCCGCTGCCGAGCTCGTGCAGCGGGGCGGCATCGGGCGACGCGCCGCTGTAGCGGCTGATGAGGTGCAGGTTCGACTGACGGGGACGTACAGCTTGGCGTCGTTGGCGTAGACGAGCTGCAGGAACTCGTTGGAGCCGTCACCGAGGTCGAGCGTGAGGAGCCCCAGGTAGCGGCCGATGCCGTGCTCCTCGTGCACCACGGGATCGCCGATGCGCACCTCGGAGAGGTCGCGCACCATCGCGTCGACGTTGCTGCGCTTGCGCGGCCTCGCGCGCGGTGCGGCGCACCACACCGGCGTACAGCTCGCCTTCGGTGATGAACGCGATCTCGCCTTCGGGCCACTCGAATCCGACGCCGATTGGCGCCGCCACCAGCACGGCGTGCTCCTTCGCCAAGAGCACGCCGGCAAAGCCGTCCACGAGGTGCGGATGGAAGTCGTATTCGGCGAAGTAGTGCTGCATCGTCTCGCGGCGGCCGGGACTCTCCGCGACGATCGCGATCTTGTGCGGCGATGCGGCGACGTATCGCTTCAGCGCGGCGAGCGGGTCGTCCGCGCGCCGGTCCACCTGCACCGAAGCCGGCGCGCGCGTGGGCCCGCGGTCGCCGCTTGCAATCTCGACGCGCGCGAACGGCTTGATCGCGCCGTTGAAGGCGTCGGGTGCGACAGAAGAGCTCGGTCGGCGGAAGGAGCGGACGCGCCTTGTCGCCGCGCAGCAGGCGGTAACGCGATTCGGTGTCCTGCCAGAACCGCTCGACTGCGCCTCGCACGTCGCCGTGCAAGGCGATGACGGCAGTCGCGGGCACGTAGTCGGCCAGCGTGGCGGTCGCATCGAAGAACAGCGGCAGGTAGTACTCGATGCCGCCCGGCACGATGCCGTTGCTCACGTCCTTGTACAGCGCGGACTTCGACGGGTCGCCCTCGAACACTTCGCGGAAGCGGCTGCGGAATCGCGTGCGCCCCGCCTCGTCGAGCGGGAACTCGCGCGCCGGCAAGCAGGCGCACGTCGCGCACGGGATAGAGCGTTCGCTGCGTGTCGACGTCGAACGTCTTGATCGACTCGATCTCGTTGTCGAAGAGGTCGATGCGATACGGCAGCGCCGAGCCCATCGGGAAGAGGTCGATGAGGCCGCCGCGCACGCTGAACTCGCCAGGCGAGACGACCTGCGTGACGTTCGAGTAGCCGGCCAGCGAGAGCTGCGCGCGCAATGCGTCGACGTCGAGCGTCTCCGCCTGGCGCAGGAAGAACGTGAACGCCGCAAGGTACGAGGGCGGCGCGAGCCGGTACAGCGCGGAGGTCGCCGATACGATCAGCAGATCGCATTCGCCGCGCGACACGTGATACAGCGTGGCGAGCCGCTCGGACACGAGGTCCTGGTGCGGCGAGAACTGGTCGTACGGCAGCGTTTCCCAATCGGGGAGCAACGCCACGCGAACGTCAGGTGCGAACCACGGCACTTCTTCGGCGAGGCGTTGCGCGGCGCGCGGCTCCGCGCTCACGACCGCCACCATGCGCTTCTGCGCCGCCGCGCGACGTGCGAGGTCGGCCAGCGCGAGCGCGTCCGAGGAGCCCGCGAACGGTCCCGCCCCCATGCGCTTTCCCGCATCGGGCACGTCGTGGATCAGGGTCGGGATCGCGACCGTTGCGGCCGCTTCCAGGGCAGGATCAGCGTTGGAATTCAAGCACGCAATTATACCGATGGGGTCACGACCCCCACGCTCGCCTCCCGTTGGTTCGGCATCGCTGCCCCCCGAGGGGGCGCATTCGCGCTCGGGGCGGCCCTTCACGCGAAGGTGAAGGCTATACTCGGTGCGCCATGGCCTCGCGCGGCGCCTCTCCTTACCTGCTCCTGACGCTCGCGCCGTTCTTCTGGGCCTGCAACTGGATCGTCGGGCGCGGGTTCCACGAAGAGATTCCGCCCATGGCGATGACTTTCTTTCGCTGGTGCTTCGCGATCCTGATCCTCGCGCCGTTCGCGTGGCGGCACCTGGTGAACGACTGGCCGCGCATTCGCACGAACTGGCGCATCCTGCTGTTCCTCGGCGCGATCGGCGTGGGCACGCACAACGGCCTTGCGTACCTCGGGCTCAATTACACGACGGCGACCAACGGCGTCATCCTCAATTCGTTCATCCCGGTGATGATCGTCCTCTTGTCGTGGGCGTTCCTGGGCGAGCGGCTGACGCCGCTGCAGATCTCGGGCGTTGCTGTCTCCCTCGCCGGCGTGCTCACGATCCTGTCCGACGGCAGCCTCGCAACGCTCGTCGCCTTCCGGCTGAATGCCGGCGATCTGTTCGTGATCCTGTCGATGGCGATGTGGTCGGTCTACACGATCGCGCTGCGCTGGCGTCCCGCCGGCTTGAACGTGATGTCGTTCCTGCTCGTGCTCGCCGTGATCGGCGACCTCTGCGTGCTGCCGTTCTGGCTGGGCGAGCTTTCGATGGGGCACCGTCCGCACTGGTCGTGGGAGTTCGTCGCCGCGATGATCGCGGTGGCGCTGTTCTCGTCGGTGCTCGCCTATCTCTTCTGGAATCGCGGCGTCGCCGAGGTCGGCGCCAACGTCGCCGGCTTGTTCGTGCATCTCATGCCCGTGTTCGGCGTCGTGCTCGCGTGGGTGTTCCTCGGCGAGCGCATGGCGCCGTTCCACGTCGCGGGCATCGCTCTCATCCTGACCGGAATCTGGATCACGAGCCGTTACCAGCGGCGGCGCGCGGACGTCGACGAGGCCGCGGCAGTGGGGACCGATTGAGCGACGACGGCGACATCGGCAACGCCGATCGCGTCGCGCTGCAGCAGCGCCTCGTCGCGGTCAAGGTCGAGCACCGCGACCTCGACGCCGCCATCGCGCGGCTGGAGATCGACCCCTCGCACGACGAGCTGTCCGTGCGCCGCATGAAGCGGCGCAAGCTCCTGCTCAAGGACGAGGCGGCGCGGCTCGAGCGCCTGATGGATCCCGACGTCCTGGCGTAGGTTGCGGGCGGTCGGCGTGCCGCTCGCGCCACGCCTCCCACCATCGGCGCGCGTCGTCCATCGTCCACGGAGGAAGGTCGAGCGACTCGAGCGTGGCCGCGACCTCGCCGATCGTTGCGGGACGGTCGCCCGGGTTCTTCGCGAGGCAGCGCGCGACGAGCTCGTCGAGCGGGGCGGGAATCGCGGGCACGATGGCCGACAGGCGCGGCGCCGGCGCTGCGAGGACGTCGCGCAGGATCGCGGCCTCGTCGGTGCCCTCGAACGGCGCACGCGCGGAGGCGAGGAAGAAGACGAGCGCCCCGACGCCGTACACGTCCGAACGCGGGTCGACGCCCGATGGCGCGCCCACCCGTTCCGGCGCCATGTACGCCGGCGTTCCAAGGAGGCGCACCTGGCGCGTCAGCGCGCGTTGCGCGTCGGGATACGCGGCCGACGCGGCCTCGATTCGCTTGACGATGCCGAAGTCCAGGACCTTCACGAAGTCGTATACGCCGCCGCGCTCGCAGATCATCACGTTCTGCGGCTTGATGTCGCGGTGAACCATGCCCTTGCCGTGCACCTCGCCGAGCGAAGCGCAGACCTGCAACGCGATGTGCCGCACGCGTCCGGGCGGCAGCGCGCCATCCTCGCTCACGAGGGCATCGAGCGCCGTGCCATCGACGAACTCCATCGCGTAATAGAAGAGCCCGTCGGCGGTCTGGCCGTAGTCGTAGATCTCGATCGTGTTGGGATGCGAGAGCTCGCTCACGAGGCGGACCTCGCGCTCGAAGCGCGCCGCGAGCTCATCGGTGGCGAGATGGCGCTTCAGGATCTTGATCGCGGTAGGCCGCTTGAGGAGCGCATGGTGCGCGAGATGGACGGTGGCCATGCCGCCTTCCGCGAGCTCGCCTTCAAGCCGGTAGGCACCGATGCGGCGCCCAGCAGCAGGTCGCGCGGCAAGCCGCGCAAGCGCGAGCGTCGACCATGCGGCCCAGCCGGCCGTCAGCACGAGCAGCGCGAGGATCGCAGCTACGGTGGCGCGAACGTAGCGCAGGGGCGCGTAGGCTTCGTCGATCCCGATCTCGGCCACGATGCCCATCCGTTCCTCGGGCAGCCAGCGCCACGCGCCGATCACTTCCGCACCGCGGTAGTTGCGGTATGGGTCGAGCAGCACGCCTTGCAGCGGCTTGGCGCCGGTCGACGAGGCTGCAGCAGCGAGCGCAGAACTGACCGGGAGCGTGAGCGGCCAGTCACCTGAAGGGCCGACCGCATCCGTCGCGCCATCGAGTTCGCGTCCGGGATCGCGCACCTTGAGCGTGAACGCCGTGCGTTGCGCGGCGGCCGGCAGGACACCCGAATCGTGCAGGCCGCGCACGTCGCGGATTTCCGAGAGTAGCGTGCCGGTCTCGTCGAACGCATACGCTTCACCGGTGTTGCCCGGACGAGCGGCCGTGAGGATGTTCTCGAAATCGCGGTCGACGTACGTCGCGATGCCAAGCGCCGCCACGACGTTGCCCGAATCGTCGCGGATCGGCGTTTCCACCCAGGCGAGCGGACGCGATGCGAGAAACGGCAGCGCCGCGACGAGACCGGCGTCGGCGGCGTAAGGACGGATGAACTGCGTCCGTCCCGCGAACACCTGCTTCAGTTGCGGCGCCATCAGGCGAGGCTGCGCCTGCAGCCCGCAGATCTCGGGCAGCGACGACGCGATGATGCGGCCATCGCGGTCCATCGCATTGACGGCCGCCACGTTTTCCTCGCGGATGAGCGGCGCGAACTGCGCGCGCCACTCCTCAGCTTCCGGGCTGCTGCAGTGCGCTGCGATGTTGCGGACGCGCGCGAGGCGGGCGAGGCCAGCGGTGGACCCGGCGATGTGCGCGTCGCGCGCCCAGCGCTCGCCGTCGGCGCGCCGCTCGGCGATGAACACCTCGAGCGACTTGGTCTTCGCCTCGAGGAGCGCCGGCAGGCCCTGGCCTCGAAGCGCGCGCAGCGACTTCTCGACACCGATGTACATCCACGCGGAAGCCGCGGCGACCGCCGCCGACAATGCCAGCACGAGCCACGCCCGGCGGCGGCGGTCGGCGATGAAGCGCGTGCGCAGCCGCGGTCCCAGTCGAGCGGGCGCAACCGTGTCGGAAGGCGGGGACGGAGGTATCGATCCGCCGGCGTTCATGCGCCCGATGGTACTCGACGACGTAACCGAACCTGCCGTACGCGCGTCAGGTCGGCAGGTCGTAAGTGACGCGCTTCTGCAGCAACGCGCGGGCCTGCGCGTTGCGCGCCCGCAGGCGCGGGTCGCGCACGATGCCTGCGACCGTGCCCACGATGGTGCCGACGACGCCGGCGAGCGGCAGGGCCAGGATCAGGCCGGGAATGCCCGCCACCGCACCGCCGATGAACACCATGAGCACCGTCGGCAGCGGGTGCATCCGGATGCTGCGTCCGACGGTGAGCGGGATGAAGAAGAAGTTGTCGAGCAAGCGGTTGAACACGAACACGATGACGACACCGTAGACGACCCACAGGTCGTTCTGGTGCGCGGTGGCGGCGACGAGAACGGCGAGCCCGCATCCGATCACCGACCCTACGATCGGGATCCACTCGAAGACCGCCGCGATCAGCGCGATCACGATGGCGTTGGGCACGCCCACCGCGAAGAACCCGATGCCGAGCACGATCGTGTCGATCGCCGTCAGCTTGAGCAGGCCCTGGAAGTAGCTTTTCGCCGTCGCGTCCACGCGCTCGAACATGTACACGGTGCGCTCGAAGAACGCATTGGGGACGCCGCGCGTCACGAGCTTCGTGAAGAGCTTGCCGTCCCGCAGGAAGAAGAACGCGAAGAAGGGCGCGAGCAGCAGGGTGGGCAGCGAAGCGGCGGCGGCGAGCAGCGCCGCGCTCAGCTTCTCCTGCACGTACGTGTCGCCGAATTCCGCAGCGCGCCTGCCCATCTCGGCATGGAAGTCGAGCCGCTTCAGGAACGCGAATTGCGATTCGAGGCCGCCCAGCACGCGGTCGATGAGCACGCGGCCGCCTTCGAGGTAGCGGTAGAACGTCTCCTGGCCGGCGACCGACTGCGCGGCGAGCCACGGCAGGAGCGGGATCATGATGGCAATGCCGACGACGGTGACCCCGCCTGCGACGATCGCCGCGGCGGGCTCGCGCGCGATGCCGGAGAGCGTGAGCCGGCGCACGATCGGAAACAGCATGTAGTAGAGGATGATCGCGATGAGCAGCGGAACGACGAGCCACAACGCCTTCGTGGCCGCGACCAGCAGCAGCGTCGTGATGACGATGGTGATGAGCCAGACGACCGGGCCGCTGGCCAGGTAGGACCCGTTCACAGCGGTCGGGAATCGTGCGCGACGTGCTTGGCGACGAGCTTCTGGCCGAGGTCGCGCGCGAGCTGCAAGGCGACCTTCGATGCGATCGCGGCGTGCGTGTCGAGGAGGCCGTTGAAGTCGGCCCGCGCCAGCGCGGCGATGGTGCAGTTGTCGAGCGCGCGCGCCTGCGCCGTGCGCGGCACGCCGTCGAGCAGCGCGAGCTCGCCGAACAGCGCGCCGGGCGGGATTTCCGCGATGCGCCCGTTCGCCGGGTCGCCCTGGCGGCAGATGAGGACATGGCCCGCGAGGACCACGTACAACGCCTGGCCTTCCTCGCCCTCGTCGAAGACGACCTCGCCGGGGAGGTACTCCCGCTCGTGCAACAACCCGTCGACGACGCGCAGCTCGCGCGGGCGCAGGGTCGAGAAAAGGCCCAGCTGCCGGATCTGCGCGAGCCGCGGATGTTCCGTCTTCTTGTGCGTCAGAAAGCCGAGCATGTCTGGGGAGGGCGTGGCGGGCGGGCGGATTGTCGCACGTGCACGCCGGGCTGACGAGGGTCGGCGACCGATGGGCTTTTCACGCGCAGTTCAATCCCTTAAGCTCGCGTGTAATGAGAATCGGTCGCGCCGACGCCAACCGCTTCGCCGCGCTGTGGCGCCGTTGCGTGGAGTCGCCGCCTTCGCCGGACGCCGCGACCGTGTACGCCGACTTGCGTGCACGGCTCGGCGAGCAACACCGGCAGTTCCACAACATCGGGCACATCGACGACTGCCTTTGCAGGTTCGACGAGGTCGCGCGCCACGTCGACGACCCGGATGCCGTCGAGCTTGCGCTGTGGTACCACGACGCCGTCTACGTGCCCGGCGATGCAACGAATGAGCGCAACAGCGCCGCCTTGTTCCTGACGCACGCCGCCGGCGCGCGGCCGGCGTTCCGGCGGCGTGTGACCGCGCTGATCCTCACGACCCGCCGCAACCGCACGCCGCGCAGCAACGACTGCAAGTTCATCGACGACATCGATCTCGCCGGCTTCGGATCGCCGTGGGAAGAGTTCATGCACAACGGCGGCCTGTTGCGCCGGGAATTCGCGACGCAAAGCGACCCCGATTATTACCGCGGCCTCACGGCGTTCCTCACGTCGCTGCGGCGCCGGCCGCGCTTCTTCCGCACCGACTGGTTCGCCAAGCGCTACGAATCGCAGGCGCATGCGAATCTCACGCGCCTCCTCGGAGACATCGCGCGCGCCGGATACGCGACGCGCTAGGCGGTCGTCCTGCCGTACTTGTCGTCGAAGCGAACGATGTCGTCTTCCTGGATGTAATCGCCGCACGCGACCTCGATGATCGCGAGCGCCTCCGTGCCGCGGTTCTCGAGGCGATGCATCGTCTCCACCGGAATGAAGGTCGACTCGCCACGAGGCAAGTCGAAGACGCTCTCGCCGCAGGTGACGCGCGCGGTTCCGCGCAGCACGACCCAATGCTCCGTGCGGTGATGATGCAGCTGCAGCGAAAGCGAGGCGCCGGGCTTGACCTCGATGCGCTTGATCTTGAAGCCGGGGCCTTCTTCCAGGACGGTGTACGTACCCCACGGCCGGGTCACCGTCTTGTGAAGCTTGTACGAGTCGTGCCCGCGCGCCTTGAGCACGCCGACGACTTCCTTCACGCGCTGGAGGTGATCGCGGTGCGCAATGAGCACGGCATCGGGCGTGTCGACGATGACGAGGTCGGATATGCCGATCGTCGCGACGACGCGGTCCTCCGAGTGGACGAACGTGCCGCGCGTGTCGATCGCGACGCGCTCGCCGTGTCCGCGGTTGCCGTCGGCATCGGCGTCGCTCAGCTCCGACACCGCTTGCCACGATCCGACGTCGCTCCAGTCGAAATCGCCGCGCACCACCGCAACCGCACCGTCGGCTGCGGCTTTCTCCATGACCGCGTAATCGATCGATACGTCCGGCGCCATCGCGAACGTCGCGGCGTCGATCTCCAGCATGGCATCGCCCGCGCGCGAGGCCAGCGCCTGCCAGGATGCGCGCGCCGCCGAGGCGACCTCGGGCGCGTAGCGCTCGCACGCGGCCAGGAAGGTGGCAGGCGTGAACGCGAACATGCCGGAGTTCCAGACGTGCGTGCCGCCGGCGACGAAATCGCGCGCGAGGGTGAGCGGCGGCTTCTCCACGAATGCCTTGGCGATGAACGCGCGTGCGCCCACGGCCGCGCCGCATTCGATGTAGCCGAACCCCGTTTCGGGCATCGTCGGCGTGATGCCGAACGTCACGAGGCGGCCTTCCCGCGCGAGCTCCGCGCCGCGCAGCACCGCGACGCCGAACGCCGCTTCGTCGCGAATCAGGTGGTCGGCCGCGAGCACGAGCATCACTGCATCGTCTCCGTAGCGTGCGCGCACCAGCAGGGACGCTACGCACACGGCAGGCGCGGTGTTGCGGCCGAACGGCTCGAGGAGATACGCGGCGTCCTGCGGCTCCGCCGCCCCGAGGCCGGCGTAGACGTCCTTCGTGTGGAAGTAGAGATCGCGGTTCGTGACCGTGACGAGGCCGTGCGAGCCGGGTACCGAGGCCGCGCGGCGCGCGGTCTTGCCGAGCAGCGTGTCGCCGTCGGGAAGCGGCATGAAGGGCTTCGGCGCCGTCTCGCGCGACAGCGGCCACAGCCGTGTGCCGGCGCCGCCCGAGAGGATGACGGGAACGATCGGTATCATGGGGCGATCCGTTGGCGAATCGCCGATTTTACCGTGCGGCCGCCTACGAAGGCTGCTCGCCGCGAAGTTGCTTGAGCAGGAGCACGAGCGCGGCCGGCACGTGCACGATCCCGAACCCCAGGAGGAACCACACGATTGCGTTGCCGTCCGATGGCATGGTGCGAACCGACACGAGTCCCACGCCGACGCCGAGGGTCATCAGGATGGCGCGTGTAAGCCACGCCCGCGCACGCGTCGCCGTGAAATCCGCGATGCGCCACTGCGCGAAGCCCGCGACGGCGGACACGAGGACGGCAGCGAGTTCCCACATGCGCGCAGTCTCGCTCGTACGCGATGACGAGGGCATCGGTCGCGCGCAGGGCGCGTCAGTAGGACCATTGGTCACCCGCTTGCGGACGCGTGCCTACAAGCGAATGCGTTCGCAGGCGATGGTGCGCGGGTAGCGGGTGCGCGACGATCCCTCGACCGAGCACGAGCGGACGAGGCGCGCGATGAACATTCGACCCATGTTGGCGATAGTCGCCGTCTCGGTGCTCGCCGGTTGTGCGACGACCGCACCGCCGCCCGCGGCGGAAGAATTCGTCGTGGGTCGCGCGGCGATTGCCGATGCGGTGTCCGCGGGAGCGGCGGAGCACGCGCCGGTGATCCTGGGCCGTGCGGACGACGAATTCAGGCGGGCGAACGCGGCGATGGCTGCGGGGCGCTACCGGGACGCGCGGCGCTTCGCGCAGGATGCCGAAGTCGACGCGCAGCTCGCCGCGTCCATTGCGCGGGCGCGCAGGGCGGAGCAGGCGCTGGCGCAGATCGATGCGGACGTTCGCGCGTTGCAGGAACAAGCGCCGCCCCTGCGCTGACGCACCAGGAGAAACGCATGAAGCTCTCGCGACTGTTGTGGACGGGCGCCGTCACGGTGCTGCTGTCGGCCTGCTACACGGCGCCCGTACGGATGCCGGTCGTGGACGACGCGCGCGCCGCAGTCGACGCTGCGCGCGCCAATCCCCAGGTGACGACGTATGCCGCCGATGAATTGCAGGCGGCCGTTTCGACGTACGAGCGGGCGCAGTCGCTGCTGCGAAGCGGCGCCGACGCCGACGAAGTGCGGCACGTGAGCTATTTGGCGCAGCAGCGCGCCGCGATCGCACAGGAAACGGCCCGTCTTCGTTACGCCGAGCAAGCGATCGGCGTGGCCACTGCGGAACGCGAGCGCATGCTCGCAGAACCCCGCGCACGCGGAGCCGAAGCGGCGGTGCGATCGGCCCATCTCGCCGAAGCGCAGGCGGAGAGCGCGCAGCGCGCCGCACTCGCCGAAGCGCAGGCGCGCGCGGCGCAGCGGCAGGCGACGTTCGCCCCAGCGCCGGCGCAACCGCCACAGCTTGCGCCCGAGCGCAGGGCGATCCTCGACAAGGAGCTCCGTGAGCTTGCGGCGACGAAATCCGACCGCGGCATCGTCGTCACGTTGAACGACGTCCTGTTCGATCCAGGCAGCTCGATGTTGCGTCCCGGCGGCCAGCGCCTCGTGGCGCGCCTCGGCGATTTAATGCGCGAGTACCCCGACCGCACCATCGCCATCGAAGGATTCACCGACAGTGCGCCGACCGATGCGTTGAGCCTCGAGCTGTCCGAGCGTCGAGCGGCCACCGTCCGGGTTGCGCTGGTCGAGGAAGGTGTGGACGCGTCGCGTGTGCTCGTTCGCGGTTATGGCAAGGCCTTTCCTGTCGCCACGAACGACACGCCCGAAGGGCGTCAGCGCAACCGCCGGGTGGAGATCGTGATCTCCGAGGCGGGCGGCGCCATTGCCCCCCGCATGGCTTCATACGGCGGACGTTGACTCTGCCAAGCGCGGCCCCATATGCGCTCTTGCTAGAATGCTTGTCGGTCGGCTCATTGGCCGAACCTCATCGGGGGTGAACTGGTCTCGACGGGGGCAGTGAAGCAGCTTGGGGCATGCCGAGGTGTTGGTCCTCGTAAAACCCTGACAATCGCAAACTTAACTGCGAACGACGAAAACTACGCTCTGGCGGCTTAACCCCGCCGGACCTTGCACCGGGCGGCGCTCAGCCCGGGTGACGAAGTCGGCAACGACCTAGGCACAGCAAGGACATTTCGAGCGATCGCGCCCGCCCGGGTCACTTGGGCGAGGCGCTAAAGCAAGGTGACTGGCCCGATCGTCGTCTGTCCGTCAACGGCGCGCGGGTGAGAGCACAATGACGCGACTAAGCATGTAGTCCTGACTGTGGAGCGTCTTCGGACGGCGGTTCGATTCCGCCCACCTCCACCAATCGAAGAATGCGGCCCCCGAGCGGGGCCGTTTTCTTTTGTCCTCTCGACACTGCATCGCCTGACGCGTTCGCGCAGCGCTTGCGTCCGCGTTCGGCGCATGCTTCAATACCATCCATGTGGATGGTATGTGGATGGTGCGATGGCGACGGCGGCTAAAGAGGCAGACCTCAAGCCCCGGGGCGGCGACACCGAAAAGCTGACGATCAACCTCGGCGTCGTCGACCTCGGGCAAATCGACCTGCTGGTGCAGGAAGGTTTCTATTCCAATCGCACCGACCTCATCCGTACCGCGATCCGGAATCAGCTGGCGCTGCACGGCGACGTGGTCAAGAGCACGGTCGCGCGGCGGACGTTGCAGCTCGGCTTGCAGACGTTCTCGCGCGCCGATCTCGAGCGTGCGCGTGCGTCAGGGCGGATGTTGCAAATCCAGGTCGTCGGTCTGGTGCGCATCGCCGACGACGTCACGCCCGACCTCGCCCGCGCCACCATCGCATCCATCGAAGTGCTTGGAGCATTCCAGGCAAGTCCCAAGGTCCGCGAAGCATTGCGCGACCGCATTCGTTGAGTACTCAAGAAAGGGAAGCACGCTGTGAAGAACCACGATGCAACTGGCCGCAAGTTCGGCTTCGACGCGACCAGAGTCACTGACACGATCAAGCATGCTCTTGCATCCGCGGGCCTCGACGCGCGATCAGGCCCGATGAAGCACGTCACGGACACGATCGAGGACGCGTTGTCGGCGGCCGGGCTCATGCCCCGAAGTGAAAGGCCGCAATCGGGAATCACGATCGACGGGAGCGCATACGAGATCCGTCCCGAGGTCGTCCTGGACGTCCCACGCCTGGCGCGGCCGCAGCCGAACGTCGGCGAGCCGGCGACGATCGAAACGCCGAAGCCGCAGCCGGGCGAATTTCTCGAGCGCACGTTCACGGGCTCGACGGGAACGCGTGCGTACAAGGTGTATGTACCTGCCGGTTACTCGCATGAATCGAGTCAGTTGCTTCCGATGGTCGTCATGCTGCACGGGTGCACGCAGTCGCCGGACGACTTCGCCGCGGGCACTCGCATGAATGCGCTCGCGGACGAGCATGGGTTCGTCGCCGTCTATCCCGCGCAGTGTGCGGCGGCCAATGCGCAACGATGCTGGAACTGGTTTCGAACGGACGACCAGATTCGCGAGTGCGGAGAGCCGGCAATCATCGCGGGCATCACGAAAGAGGTCGCAGCGACGTATCGCGTCGACTCGCGCCGCATCTTCGTCGTGGGCATGTCGGCAGGCGCTGCCATGGCGGTCATTCTCGCGACGACCTATCCGGACCTCTACGCCGCCGTCGGTGCGCATTCGGGTCTCGCATATCGGGCCGCGCACGACATGCCCTCCGCCTTCAAGGCGATGCACGCTGCGACCAGCTCGCCCGCGCGCCCCCACGCGCCGATCCCGGTCCCCGCGATCGTGTTCCACGGGGACCACGATCGAACGGTGGCTCTCGGCAACGCCGCCGCCATCGTCGGTCATGCCGTCGCAAGTCGCGCTGGTGCAACCTTGCGGCAGGACGCGAGCTCGGGCGAAGCCGGTGGCAGAAAATTCAGCCGGACCGTGTACGCCGACGCGTGCAACGACGTCATTGCCGAGCACTGGGTCGTGCACGGTGCGGGCCACGCCTGGTCGGGAGGCAGCACCGCAGGAACGTTCGCGGACGCACGCGGGCCCGACGCGTCCCGGGAAATCATTCGTTTCTTTTTCGCCGTGCGCCGCGCAGGAACCGCCTGACAGCACGGTTTGCCTACAGCGGCTACGCGTACTTCCTACACGTCATCGATCGTCCCGACCGGTGGGCAGCGAATGTCTTCGGGAACAGACTGCGTTTCCCCAATCTTGTTCTCGAAGGTCCCACATGCCCAGTCCCACGAAGTCCTCCGCCAAGTCATCGACCGGCACCGACGCCATCGCCTTGCTCGTCGCCGACCACAAGGCCGTGAAGGCACTGTTCCAGGCCTTCGAAAAGCTGCAGGAGCGGGAGGACGCCGACGATGAGAAGAAGGAATTGGTCGACCGCATTTGTTCCGAGCTCACCGTTCACACGACGATCGAGGAGGAAATCTTCTATCCGGCCGTGCGTGAAGCGATCGACGACGAAGACCTGATGGACGAGGCCGACGTCGAGCACGCGAGCGCGAAGGAACTCATCGCGCAACTGGAAGCGGCCAACCCCGGCGACGACCAATACGACGCCAAGGTGACGGTGCTGGGCGAGATGATCGACCACCACGTCAAGGAGGAAGAAGGCGAGATGTTTCCGAAGGCAAGGAAAGCCGTCGACGTCGAGGCGCTCGGCGCCGAGCTCGCTGCCAGGAAGGCCGAGCTGGCGGGCGAGCTCGGCCTGGCAGAACCGCCGAAGCGCGACATGAAGAAGTCGAGCGCTAGCCGCGCGTCCAAGTAAGTTCGTCGCGCGCGACTCCGACAGGCACGCACGGCAGCCGCCGACAGCGTGCCTGTTGCAAGCGTCGTATGGTCATGGCGTCACACACATGACCGTGGAGGACGCGATGTTCCCGAACCGATTTCATATGCGCGTTCCGGCCTTGATTAGCGCGCTGGCGCTGTGCGCGATCTCTGCAGGCGCTGCTTCGCAAGGCCTGAGCCCGGGCGCGACGCCAGGCGGAAGCGTCACCACAGGCGCGGCACGTTCCGGCCCGGCGCTCGCGCCAACCCCTGGGACCGCGCCTCAGGGCACGAACGCCGCACCCGCGACACCATCCGCCGCGACGCCGTTGCCGGGCCAGAGCACGCTGCCGTCGCAGCTGCCGCCGCTCAATGCGAACGGCTTGGGTCAGCCGGCGACCACCGCAATCGCGCCGGGAACCATGCCGACGCGTTCCTCCACATCGTCCGAAGCGTTCACGATGCTCGATCGCGGGCAGGTCGGCTACGTCACGCGGGCCGATACGGATCGCATCCCCGGATTCGTCGGTTTCGACAACGCGGATACGAACCGTGACGGCCAGCTGACGAAGGAAGAGTTCGCCAACGCCTGGCGCTATTACACGGGGCAGTGACGATTCATTCGCCGGCCCCGCGCAGGGCTCCCGAGCCCATGATGGTCTGCGAGACCCGGGGCTTGCCGTAGTAGGTCACGCTTCCCGAACCCGCGATCGTCACGGCGAGCGCATCGCGCACGCGCACGGTCGCCTCGGGCGAACCCTGCAGCGCGAGTTGCGCGTCGCGCGTCTGCAGGCTCTGCGCCGTTAATCGTCCCGAGCCGGCCAGCGTGCCGTCGAGCTTGTCCGCCCGCCCGGCGGCGGACAACGTTCCGCTGCCGCCGATCGTGGCCTTGAGCGCATCGGCGTCGAGCTTGTCGATCGTGATTGCGCCGGATCCGCCGACCGTGGCGTTCAGCGACGGGGTCGCAAGCGACGCCGTGCGCATGCTGCCCGAGCCGCCCACCGTCAGCGCGTCGATCGTCCTGGCCTGCACGACGATTGCGATCTTGCCGGTGCGCACGTCTGTTGCGCGATCCAGCCAGCGGATCTCGAGCGTCCCGTTGGAAACCCGGGTCTCGATCAGCGGGAGCACGTTGTCGTCCGCGGTGATCGCGACGCCTTCCGCGCCGCCCTGGCGGATCTCCACGGTGGCGGGAATCGCGAGCGCCACGCCATGAAAACCCGTGGCTACCCGCGTCTGCGTGGCGGCCACGCCGGAGCCGACGACGGGCGCGGCGAGCGCAGTTGCGGGGAGCAGACAAAGCACAACGAGTTGCATCAGACGGCTCATGAAGAGCTCCAGGTGAGGGACCAAAGACGGTTGGATGCGCGTCGCGTGTATGTTAGATTCCGCTTGTACGTCCGCTCAACGCCTTGATTTGACATTGGAAGAAGCACCGGGCACGATCGAGTGCTTGCCCAGCGGGTTGTAAGCGCCGTCGCGTCATGCCCAACATCGAAAACTCCACGATTCTCGTCACGGACGACAATCGAGATGCGGTGGACGTCATCTCGACCTTCCTCGTCACGTCCGGTTACGCGACCATACCGACCTACTCGGCGCGCGAAGCGCTGGACGCGCTCGACCGCGATCCGACCGTCGGCGTCGTCATTTCCGACGTTCGCATGCCGGAGCTCGACGGCTTCGACTTCCTGCGCGTGGTCAAGCACCGCTTTCCCAATCTCAAGGTCATCTTGGTGACCGGACACGAGATCACCAACGACGACGTCGTGCCGCTCGGCGCGACGATCCTCAAGAAGCCGGTCGAGTTCGACCAGCTCCTGCGCCTCCTGCCCAAGCGCCAGTAAGCCCGGCCCTCGGGCGCCCGGTTGCATCGCGCCCGTGCGCCCGCATCTACGGGGCGTGCCCGGTTTTGCCGGGGATAATCGAACAACCAACAACCGTGGAGTCGCCATGCCGGTCCGGGACACGCGCCTTCTCGACGAGGCGTTCGACATGCTGCGCGAGGCTGACCGGCTGCACCGGCAGTTCATGACGCTCGCGCTCGGCCGCAGCGGGCCGTGCTGGGAACCGCCCATCGACATCGTCGAGAATGCGCACGTCCTGACCGTGCGCGTGGCGCTTCCTGGCGTGGTCCCTGCCGACGTCGACATCCGCACGGACGGGGCGCGCCTGTCGGTGGTCGCCCGGCGTGCCCTTGCCATCGCCGCGGCCACGGTGCACCGGCTGGAAATCCCGTACGGCCGTTTCGAGCGGACGATCGACCTCCCGCCGGGCCGCTACGACCTCGTCCAACGCGAATTCGCCGACGGCTGCCTCGTCCTCGAGCTCCGCCGCCTGGCCTGACGACATGACCACCCTCGACACCCCCCGCACCGAGGCGGGCGCTCCGCCGCTGCCGTCCGACGCCCTGATCATCGTCCCTGTGCGCAATCTCGTGCTGTTCCCGGGATTGATCGCGCCCGTCACCCTCGCGCGCGCCGAGTCGATTGCGGCGGCGCAGGAAGCGGTCAAGGCGCAGCGGCCGATCGGCTTGCTGCTGCAGCGCCACCCGGAAATGGAAGAGCCGAAGTCCACCGACCTGTACACGGTCGGCACCACGGCGACGATCCTCCGCTACCTCACGACGCCCGACGGCACGCACAACCTCGTCGTGCAAGGGGACCAGCGCTTCCGCGTCGCGCAGTTCCTGGAGGACCGGCCGCACAAGGCGGCGCGCGTCGAGCTCCTGCCCGATCCCGCGCCCGTCAATCGCGACATCGAGGCGCGCATGCTGCAGGTGAAGGCGCGCGCCTCCGAGCTCCTCGAGCTCATGCCCCGCGCACCAGCGGAGCTCGCCGCGTCGATCGACCAGATCCAGTCGCCGGGAGGCCTGGCGGACTTCATCGCGGGCCTCATCGACATCAAGCCGGCGGACAAGCAGGACCTCCTCGAGACGTTCGACGTGCAGACGCGTCTTGACCGCGTGCTCGCGTTCCTCGTGAGCCGCATCGAAGTCCAGCGGCTGTCGAAGGAGATCGGCGAGCAGACGCAGGGGCGGCTCGAAGGGCGGCAGCGCGAGGTGCTGCTGCGCGAGCAGTTGAAGACGATCCAGAAGGAGCTGGGCGAGAGCGACGACAACGCGGCGGAAGTGGCGGAGCTCGCGCGAGCAGATCGCGAAGGCCCGCATGCCCGAGGACGTCGAGAAGCATGCGCGCAAGGAGCTCTCGCGCCTGTCGCAGATGTCCGAGCAGTCGCCCGAGTCGTCGATGCTGCGCACGTACCTCGACTGGCTGGTCGAGCTCCCGTGGGCATTGCCGAAGGAGGAGCCGATCGCCATCGACGAGGCCCGGCGCATCCTCGACGACGACCATTACGGCCTCGCCAAGGTGAAGCGGCGCATCCTCGAGTACCTCGCGGTGCGCAAGCTCAACCCGGAAGGCCGCACGCCGATCCTGTGCTTCGTCGGTCCGCCCGGCGTGGGCAAGACGTCGCTCGGCCAGAGCATCGCGCGCGCGCTCGGCCGCAAGTTCCAGCGCCTGAGCTTGGGCGGCACGCACGACGAAGCGGAGATCCGCGGGCACCGGCGCACGTACATCGGCGCCATGCCGGGCAACATCATCCAGGCCGTGCGCAAGGCGGGCACGCGCAACTGCGTGCTGATGCTCGACGAGATGGACAAGCTCGGCCAGTCGATGCACGGCGACCCGTCGGCGGCGCTGCTCGAGGTGCTCGACCCGGAACAGAACTCGACGTTCCGCGACAATTACCTCGGCGTGCCGTTCGACCTGTCGCGCATCGTGTTCATCGCCACGGCGAACGTGCTCGATCGCATTCCCGGACCGCTGCGCGATCGCATGGAAGTGGTGAGCCTGCCCGGCTACACGGAGGCCGAGAAGCTCGAGATCGCGCGCCGGTACCTCGTGCAGCGGCAGCTCGACGCCACCGGACTCACGGGCGAGCAGGTCGACATCACGGACGCCGCGCTGCGGATAGTGATCGGCGACTACACCCGCGAAGCCGGGGTGCGCAACCTCGAGCGCGAGATCGGCAACCTCTTCCGCCATGCCGCGATGCGCGTTGCGGAAGGCGCCGCCACGCAGGTGCACGTCGACGAGGCGCAGGTCGCGGAGATCCTCGGTGCGCCGCGGTTCGAGAACGAGGTCGCGATGCGCACCAGCGTGCCGGGCGTGGCGACCGGCCTCGCCTGGACGCCGGTGGGCGGCGACATCCTCTTCATCGAGACGTCGCGCACGCCAGGCGCTGGCAAGCTCATCCTGACCGGCCAGCTCGGCGACGTCATGAAGGAGAGCGCGCAGGCGGCGCTCACGCTCGTGAAAGCGCGGGCGGCGGGCCTTGGCGTGGAAGCCGGCGTCTTCGAGAAGAGCGACGTGCACATGCACATCCCCGCCGGCGCGATTCCCAAGGACGGCCCGAGCGCGGGTGTGGCGATGTTCATGTCGCTTGCCTCGCTCGCGTTGGGCAGGGCGGTGCGCCACGACACCGCGATGACGGGCGAGATCAGCCTGCGCGGCCTCGTCCTGCCGGTGGGCGGCATCAAGGAAAAGGTGCTGGCCGCGCTTCGCGCGGGCATCACCACCGTCATGCTGCCGGCGCGCAACCGCCGCGACCTCGAGGACATTCCCGCCGACGCCCGCGAGCATCTGACGTTCGTCTGGCTCGACACGGTCGACGACGCCCTGCGGCATGCAATGGGGCTCGAGGTCGGCGAGCCCGAGGCGGCCGCCGTCAGCGCCTCGTAAGCCATCTGTAAGTCGGCCCGCGGCGCGAAGGCCTTGCCGCGGGAGTCGCCGCGGCGCACTGCCGGCGGCCTCTCTTTACGCGCGTTTTCATCGAGTTAAGTCGCCGCGGCGAGGGCCTCGGCCGTGCGCGTATCCGTCAGCGATCGGCAAGCGTCACGCGCCCACACTGCGAACCCATGACGAAGCGCTGCCGCGCAACGAGGGATCGGGAGAGCACCATGCAAGCGAAGATGGCGATCAGGGAAGTGGGCCGGGTGCTGCAGAAGGCGGGACCGTACGTGCTGCTCGAGGTCGTGATGCCGGGCGGCACCGTGCTGGCGCTCCTGCTGTATCTCTACCGCACGGGTCAGCTCCGCAAGCTGGGCCAGGCGGGTCGCCTGATCATGCGGGGCGCCGGCAGCACGTTCGGAGCGCTGGCGTTCGCGCTGCAGCCGCCGGGAAGCTTCGCTCCAGCGCTGCGCGAGCATGGCGTGGAATTGCAGACGCTGGCGGCGAGCCGCTAGGCAACGGCCAAAAAAGAAGCGGCCGCGCGCGGCGGCCGCTTCGTCGTTAATACAAAGGACCAGGGGAGTAGTCCTTCGCCGTACGTCGAATCGCTGAGCGGCCCCGAAGGGCTGCCCATCGTGGATCCGGCTTTGGCAGTACTGACGACGACCCAATGATGCCGCGCTGCAGCGTCCCCCGCGGTCGGACAAACACCCATATTCCTGTCGGACAGCCCCCATGAAGCCTTCGGCGAGGCATCCGCCGCCACAAAAAAGAGCGGCCGCACGAAGGCGGCCGCTGGGGTCAAGAACACGAGGCTCGGGAGTAGCCTTTCCGGATCCGGGGGGAGTGCCTTGCGCTTAGGGCTAGGCTCGGCGTCTGCAGTTGCCCGCTACAGTGGCCGGTGGACCGGGTCCGAAAAGTGTTCAGGACGGTTCGATAGTGCGCCTGGCTGGCACGGCGCACCTACCGGCCGAACTGCCATTGTCGTGTCGGATGATTCTTACAACGCGGTCTACAGGGTCGCAAGGAACGCAACCAGCGCCTCGACGTCGTACTTGTCGAGGCCGAGCGGCTCGAGGATGCGCTCTCCGTCGGCGTGCTGCCTTTCGAGGTCGAAGTTCGAGTAGTGCCGCACCACGTCGCGAAGCGTCGGGAGGCTGCCGTCGTGCATGTACGGCGCCGTGCGCGCGACACCGCGCAGCGAAGGCACCTTGAATTCTCCATAGTTGCGGTGATCGAGCACGACATGGCGCGTGCTGACGGCAGTGTGGCGCGTTGCATCGTCGTTGTACGTCCCGAGCAGGTTGTACGGGCTTGCCTGCAGCTTGCGGATGCCGCCGTGGCGACCCGGGTCCACGCGGCCGGGCTCGGCGAAGAACGGGATCCCCACGTCGTGGAACTCGCCGTTCGACATGCGCGGACCGGCGTGGCACGTCGTGCACTTGCCGGTGCCGACGAAGATGGCGAGACCGCGCTGCGCGAGAACCGGATACGTAGCCATTGCGGTTTCGTCGCCGCGCGCGAGCGCGTCGCGGAAATCGTCGAAGGCAGTCCGCGGGCTCTCGAGCGTCTCCACGTACGCCGCGATCGCCTTCGCTGCGTCGACCGCGACCGCCTCGTCGCCTGGCGAAGGCTCGCGTGCGAACGCGCGGCGGTAGGCCGCGCGCAACGACGGCTCCTTTCGCACGTGCGACGCGACGTGGGCGACACTCGCGCCCATCTCGCGCGCATCGAGCATCGGCCGGAGGCTTTGCGACCACAGGCTGTCCTGCGCACCATCCCATCCGTACCAGCGCAGGCCCACGAGGTTGAAGAGCGAAGGCGTGTTGCGGTCGCCGCGCGCGATCGCCTGCGCGCGCGCAAGGCCGTCGGTGAATCCGCGGTCCGGCTGGTGACAGGTGCTGCACGCGATCGTCCCGTTCTTCGACAGCGCCTTGTCGTTGAACAGCCGCTCGCCCAATTGCACGGCGTGCGCGTTGCCGGATACGCGATTGGAAGGATCGGTCGCGCGCGGCGGCGGCCACGGGCCGAGGGACGCGATGCGCCTGGCTTGCGCTTCGTCGAATGTCACGGTAGTGGTCTGCGCCATGACGGGAACGCAGACAATGCCCAGGAGCATCACCCAGCGGCGGGAGTTCACTCGAGCACCCACGCACTCGTGACGCGCTCGCTCGCGCCGGCCGTCACGACGTCGAAGGCGATCTCCCACCGGCCGTTCATGTGGAAGAGCAATCCGTCGGCACGATAGCGCCCGCGTCCTTTTGCGATCACCGTCGGCCGGTAGTTCATGCCGTGCCGGTGCGCGGGCATGCTCGCATCCACCCGCACTGCGCGGGGCAGCGGCGCGTCGCCGAGCGGGCACACCGTGATGTCGATCGCGAAGTGCTCGCCGGTCACGATGGGCGACGGCACGGTGCGGTAGGCGATCGTGTAATGCGCGCCGCTTGCGAGCTTGTCGCCGGGATCGCCGCATGCATGCGGCCAGGCCGCACACGAGGCCCGCCGACGCGGCGACCGCGCGAATCATTGCGCGGCGGCCGGCTTCCACGAGGCGAAGAGCGCCTCGCCGTTGCGCCATGCGATGCGCTCGGCCAATGGCGCCGGAGAGATCGGCGAGCCACGCGCGCGACCAGCTTGCGTGCTCGACGATGTAATGCCAGCGCTCGGGCGTGAACGTGTCGGTGCCCACCATGAAGCGATCCGGGAATTCCGTGAACAGCGCGCGCCATTCGGCGGGGATCTTGCCGCCGCCGCCATGCTCGGTGCGGAACGCGAGGTCGCACCACAGGTTCTTGTGCTTGCGCAGCATGTCGCGCACGGCATCGGGTCGTTCGAACCCCGAGTGCGCCCACAGGATGCGGGCGGCGGGATCCTGGACATAGATGCGCTCGATCGCATCGACGTCGGAATGCGCGTGCAGGACGAGCTTGTGCTACGCGCGAGCGCGATCATCCGCTTCGGCACGGGCAGGTCCGCATCCGCGCCGTACAGATGGAACTCGCCGATCGCCGCATAGCGGCTGCTGCGCAGGCGCTCCTCGAGGAACGCGGTGACCGTCTCGTCGCGCACCCAGGTGCTCGACATCGCCGCGCGTGCGATACGGCCGAAGCGACGGAATGACGAGCGCGGGGGCGTCGTCGACGAGGCGTTGCGTGCCCTCGTCGCCCGAGCTCGACACGAGCGCGCGCCGCAGGCCCGCCTTGCGCAGGATCGCGATCGCATCCGCAGGCGGCAGGTTGACCCACGCGTCGTGGCTGTAATGCACGTGCGCGTCGAAGATCGGCATATCCGCGGCGGCCGCGGTGAGCGGCAGCAGCGCGAGCAGGAGCGCGGCGAGTCGTGTCGGCATGCGCGCATCTTCGTGCTTTAATCGCCGCATGCCAAGACCCGCCACGACGGCGCGCCGGTGCGCATGGTGCGGCGACGATCCGCTGTACGTCGCCTACCACGACCACGAATGGGGATTTCCGGTCGCCGACGATCGACGGCTCTTCGAGAAGATCTGCCTCGAGGGATTCCAGTCGGGCCTCGCGTGGATCACGATCCTGCGCAAGCGGGACGCGTTTCGCGAAGCCTTCCATGGATTCGACTATCGAGCGCGTGGCGCGCATGGGCGAGCGCGACGTGCAGAAGCTCCTCGGCAACGCCGGCATCGTGCGGCATCGCGGCAAGATCGAGTCGACGATCAACAACGCGAAGCGCGCTCGCGAGCTTGCGACCGAGCAGGGCTCGCTCGCCGCGTACTTCTGGACGCCACGAGCCGGCTGCGTCCACGTCGTCCCGCGCGAAGCTCACGCGCGAGGCGCTCGCCGGCGATGGCGACCTCGCCTGCGTCCATCGCGCTCGCGAAGGATCTCAAGAAGCGCGGGTGGACGTTCGTCGGCCCCACCACGATGTACGCGTTCATGCAGGCGATGGGGCTCGTCAACGATCATGTCCACGCGTGCGATACGCGGCCGGCCGCGGCCGAGGCGCGATCGGCGTTCCGCACGCCCTGAACGCCCATCGCCAGCTTGTCGGTGTCCGGACGGCAGGCGGGTAAATCCTGGCTCGCCATCATGTAGAAACGACCGCTCGTCGCACCGTCGTTCAAGACGGCACGGGGAAGCGGTCGATGGCGCGTCTCTTGCTGGAGTCCACGCAGGATGATGACTCGACCCCTCACGACGCGCAGTGCCGGCGGCGCCATCGTGGCGCTCGCGGGGGCCACTGCGCTCGCCGGCGTGTGGCGCTGGACGCAACTCGTGCAGTACATGCGCATCGGCGAGGTCCTGGCCGACGATGCCGTGCCGTACGAGCGCGAGGCGATGCCGCATGCGCCGGCGGTGCTCGTTGTCGGCGACAGCACGGCGGTGGGCACCGGCGCAACGACGCCGCACGAGTCGATCGCCGGGCGCCTCGGCGCGGCGTTTCCCAATGTCTCCATCGTCAATCGCGCCGCCAACGGGGCGCGGACGCTCGACGTGATCATGCAGCTCGCAAGCGTCGGCGCCGGCCGCTACGACCTGGTGCTCGTGCACGTCGGCGGCAACGACGTCCTGCGGCGCACGCCGCTGCGCGCGCTCGCGCCGCAGGTCGACGCGCTCCTGCGTCTTGCGCGCAAGCTCTCCTCCAACGTGATCGTCACGACCATTCCGAACCTCGGGCTCCTGCCGATGTTCTTCCCGCCCGTGTCGTGGTGGGTCTCGCGGCGCTCGCGCCACGTGTGCGCACTGTATGCGGAGGCGGCGCGCACGCACGGCGCGCACTACCTCGACTTCTTCCACGGGCGCCGCACGTGCCCGTTCACGCGCGAGCCGCAGCGTTATTTCGCGAGTGACGGCCTGCACCCCTCCAACGACTGCTACGCGTACGTGTTCGACGAGATCATGAAGTCGACGCCCATCGCCACGCGCCTCACCCGGCCGCGCCTTCGGCCCGTCAGGACGGCATAGCGCCGGCTCTTCATACGTTGATACGATGTCGCCTTTGCGTCACCAAGGCGACACCCGATGCCCCTCGATTCCATGACCGTCGCGACGCTCTCGCGCGTCACGACGGCCACCATCACCACGATTCTCCTCAAGAAGGGCCTGCGCAACGTGTGGATGCGCGGCACCCGGCCGCTTTCGCCCGGCCATGCGCGCATCGTGGGTCCGGCGTTCACGCTGCGATTCGTCCCCGCGCGCGAGGACTTAGCGACTCCCGCATCCTGGTCGAATCCGATCTCGACGCGCTCGGCCATCGAGGCGATGCCCGCGGGTTGCGTCGCCGTCGTGGACGCGATGGGCGTGACGGACGCCGGCATCTTCGGCGACATCCTCTGCGCGCGCATGGCCAAGCGCGGTGTGGCCGCGCTCGTCACCGACGGCGTCGTGCGTGACCTCGCTGGCGTGCGCGGCACCGGCCTGCCGGTGTGGTGCCAGGGCGCGGCGGCGCCGCCGTCCGTCGCGGGCCTCACCTTCGTTGCATGGGGACAGCCGATCGCATGCGGCGGCGTGGCAGTGTTCCCCGACGACGTCGTCGTGGTCGACGACGATGGCGCGGTGCTGATCCCCGCAGCGTTCGTCGACGAGGTGGTCACGGATGCGCTCGAGCAGGAGCGCCTCGAGGAGTGGATCATGGGCGAGGTCGCCCATGGCGCGGCGCTGCCCGGCCTCTATCCGCCCAATGCGGAGAACCTTGCGCGCTACGAGAAAACGAAGAAATGAGCGAGCGCGCTGACATGAAGCCGGGCGACACCGGTTTCGCGGGATCGATCCCGCAGATGTACGACCGCTATCTCGTGCCGCTGATCTTCGCGCCGTACGCGACGGATATCGCAGCACGCGTGAGCGCGGTCCGCCACGCGCGCGTGCTGGAGATCGCCGCAGGCACCGGTGCGGTCACGCGCGAGCTTGCGCGCGCCTTGCCCGCGACCACGCACATCGTTGCGACGGATCTCAACCAGTCCATGCTCGACCAGGCGGCGGCCGCCGGCACCTCGCGTCCCGTCGAGTTCCGCGCGGCCGATGCGATGAAGCTGCCGTTCGACGACGCCTCGTTCGACGCCGTCGTGTGCCAGTTCGGGGTCATGTTCTTCCCGGACCGGCCCGCTGCGATGCGCGAAGCGCGACGCGTGATGCGTCCCGGCGGCGCGCTCGTCTTCAACGCGTGGGATCGCATCGAGGCCAACGAGTTCGCGCTCGCGGTGACGGACGCGCTCGCGGCCGTGTTTCCGGACGATCCGCCGCGCTTCATGGCGCGCACGCCGCACGGCTACCACGACAAGGCCGTCATCGCGGGCGACGTCGCGAAGGCGGGGTTTGCGAGCTGCGCAGATCGACACCGTCGCAGCGCGAAGCCGCGCCGATTCCGCGCGCACCGTCGCGATCGCGTATTGCCAGGGCACGCCGCTGCGCAACGAGATCGAATCGCGCGACGCCTCTCTTGTCGTTGCCGCCATCGACGCGGCCGAGCGCGAGATCGCTCGCCGCTTCGGCGCCGGCGCCGTGGATGGCGGCATCCAGGCGCACGTCGTCGTGGCGCCGCGCTAGACGCTACTGCCCGATCGCGAACAGCGTTGCGTTGTTGATCGCGTACACCTTGCCGTCCGCGCCGATCGCAGTCGGCGTGTACGCCTCGAAGTAGCCGTTGTTGAAGCGGATGTTCTGCGTGAGCGAGTTCGACGGGAGGTGCCAGCGATACAGGCGCCCGTCCTCGCTGTTGACCAGCACCGAGCGCGTCGCAGCGTCCACGGCAACGGTGTTCACGCACCATTCGCGCACCGAACCGGGAAAGCTCGTCGCCTGCGGCGTGGGTCCCAGCATCGTCAGCACTTCGCGCATCACCGGAATGAGCGCGATCGAATCGGCCTGCGCGGCGGAAGGATCGAGGATCGCCATCTGGTTGCGGCCGTTGCCGGTGCCCACACCCGCGTAGTTGTTGTACTTCGAGACCAGCAGGTAGCTCGACGGCCCGGCGTATTGCGGCACCATCGACGCCGGCGCCACGGAGACCGTCTGGTCCCATCCGAACGAACCCGGAACTTTCGCGGCGCTCAAGTCGGCGTTGTAGTGCAGGAGCCAGCCGCGGAAGTTGTGCGCCGGCGTGTTCGACTCGAGCACGCCGTAGAACACGTCGCCGTCGGGCCCGACGGTGGGCGAGGCGCTGCCGTTGTCGCTGATCCATGACGGCTGGCCGGTTGCCGGATCGCGCAGCGTCACCGTGCTGCGCGTCGCGAGCGTGCGCGCATCGAGCGCGAGCAGCATGCCCCACGGATGCTCCGTCGCGGCCGGCGCATCCGTTGCGACCACGTAGAGCGTCGACAGGTCGTTGCCGAGCGCAGGCGCGCTGTTCATCGCGGGCTTGGCGATTTGCGCGTTGCCTGCCGCGGTGCGGGCTGCCACCCATGCGGTCGTGCCGTCCGGCGACACGCGCGCGAAGCCGCTCGCAAGGCCGAGCGGTGTCGATCCGGTGACGACGAATCCGAAGTACACGTTGCCGCTCGCGTCGACGGTGAGCGGCGTGTTGATCGCCACGGCGGCGTCGTACGTCGCGCGCGCGGCATCGTACGCGTCGTTGCCGTAGAAGGCGATCGACTGCACCGTGCCCGTCGCGTTGTCGGCATCGTCGCGGTAGAAGACCTTGCCGCCCGCGCCGGGCCAGTACACGCGGCCGCTCGCCGCCAGCGCGATGTTGTAGCTCGGCGTCCAGTCGTGCGGCGGCAGGATGTAGTCGGAAGGCGCCGACCACGAGAGCGTGCCGCTTGCGCCCGATCGCGCCTCGACGCGGAATCCGCCCTCGCGGTTGAGCTTGACCGGGATCACGACGGTATTGCGCGCGGTGATGACCGGCGAGCCGTAGTGGATGTGCAGCACGTTGTTCGCGAGGTACGGCGGCACGAGGTCGACGGGCGACTGCCAGACGATGCGCGCGAGATCCTGCGTCCCGACGCCGCTCTGCGCCGCGTGCTGCACGTCGCGCGCGAAGTTGGGCCAGGCGGGCCCGGTGACTGCCACGGGCGGCGGGGTGACGCTGTTGCTGCTGCCGCCCCCGTCGCCGCCGCCGCCGCATGCGGCCACCGTGAGCGTGGCGATGCACGCGAGGAAGATCGACGTCGAGCGCGTCATAGCGTCGAGAGGTCCGGGCCGCCCGGCGCGCCGAGCCAGGCCTTGGCGAATGCACGCTGCGTTGCCTTCAGGGCGGCCGCGTCGCCCTTGCGCTTGTACGTCTGCGCCAGTCCCGCCAGCGCCCACGCGTTGTTGCGCACGCGTGCGAGCGATTCCTGGAACGCCCGTTGCGCGCCGTCGAGGTCGCCCTGGCGAAGCCGTATCGCGCCGAGCGACTGGCGCACCGGGTAATACCAGTAAGGCGGCTCCATGTAGGCGAGTGCATCCTCGATGAACACCGCGTCCTCGTACGCTTTTGCAGCTGCCGCGAGATCGCCCTTCGCGTCCGCGAGACGGCCCGTGGCCACCAGCCGCGCCGTCTGCACGATCTCCTTCGCGGGGACGCCCCAATCGACGAATGGCTTCCAGTCGGCGGCTTGCTCGATGCGGGCCAGCGCATCGATCTCCGACTGCGCCGACGCGACGTCACGCTTGCGCGCATGCGCCACGGCGCGCGCATAGTGGTACATCGCGTCGACGACGACGAGATCGGAAGGCGGCGCCGGCAGCGCGAGGATCGTCGCCGCGTCGGAGAACTGCGCGTGCGTCGTGTAAGGCGATGCCTTCACCGGTTGCATGATCGCGAACTGCCGCACGAGGTCGACCGGCACGGCGGCATCGAGCTTCGACGCGGCCGACAACGCCGTCCGGGCTTCGCCGCCCATCTGCGCCGACACCATGAGGAAGTGGATGTTGTGCGGGTAGTACGCCGCCTTGTACATCGGGTCGGAAGGCGAGCGCCGGAAGTAACGCTCGTCCACCGCGATGGCCTTGCGGTTGACGTCGAGCGACTCGCGGTACATCCCGATGCGATAGTAGATGTGGGCCGGCATGTGCACGACGTGGCCCGCGCCCGGCATCAGCGCGCCGAGCTGGTTCGCATAGGGCAGCGCGCGCTCGGGGCGCGTCGACGCCTCGACGGCGTGAATGTAGAGGTGGATCGCGCCGGCGTGCGATGGATTGCGCGCCAGCACGGTCTCGAGCGCCGATACGATGGCGGCGCCGTTGCCCTTGGGTCTTATGCCGCCCGCTTCCCAGTAGTCCCAGGGTTGCGTGTCCATCATCGCCTCGGCGTAGAGCGCGAGGATGGTGTCTTCGGGGTAGGCCTTCGCCACCTGCGCCATGGCGTCGGCGTAGGCAGCGTCGAGCTTCGGCCGCTGCGCGTTGGGATCCGCCGAGTAGCGTGCCTGCAGCGCCTGGATCAGCGCGCGGTCGCGAGGCGGCGCCGCCGGCGCGCGTGCAACGGCCTCACCGAGTGCGGCGAGCGCCGGCGCATTCGCTTCGGGCATCATCGGCACGTTGATGTTGGGACCGAGCACCAGCGCCTCGCCCCAATAGCAGAGCGCGCACGCGGGATCGATCTTCTGCGCTTCGCGGAATGCGCGCTGCGCCTCCGCATGGTTGAACGCAAACGACAACCGGATGCCCTGGTCGAACCACTGCTGCGCGCGGCCGCTCTGCGTTCCTGCGTTGAAGCGCAGCGAGCCGAGGTTCGGATACAGCTGCGGCGTTTCGGACAACGCGGGCTTCGCAGGCACCGGCTGGAAGGGAGCCGTTTCCGTTTTGGCGAGGATGAGCGCGCGCAGCACTGCGGGTTGACCGCCCGCTGGCGGCCCGCACATCGCGCCGCCGTCCAATTGCGGGTCGAATGCGCCGTTGCCCTGCGTCATGCCCGGGCCGATTGCCGCGGTGCTTGCAACGACGATGGCGTATCGCAGCTTCCTGTGCATGCCGGCCTCCGATGCGACGGCGTAGAATAACGCGATGCGCATGCACGTTGCACTGGTCGTCCTTCTCGCTTCCTTTGCGACCCACGCCGCCACGCCCGCGCAGGAGAAAGCGTTCGTCGATGCCTATCGCAAGGCCTTCGACGCGAAGGACGAGAAGACGCTCGCGTCGCTCCTGTACACGAAGGGTGCCGATCCGGCCGCCGTCGCGTTCTACAAGATGATGATGACGGCGGAGGCGGGGTCGAAGATCGCGTCGATCGACATGACCGACATCACCGCGGAGGACCGCAAGCGCATCGAGTCCATGCAATCGCCCGACGGCAAGCCGGCGCGGCTCGTCCTGCCGCCGACGAAGAAGCTCGTGGTCAAGTCGCAGACGAAGACGGCCGACGTCACGGCATCGGGCACGAGCGAGATCTTCGTCGGCGAGGCCGACGGCAAGCTGTACATCCTCGTGCCCGCGGCCTCGCGCTAGCGCTCCTGCATCCCCGCCAGGCTGCGCCAACCGCTAGGCGCGAGGCTCGCCGCGACCGTTCACCGTGATCGTCGAGCCGGGCGCGAACGACAGCTGCGCGCGGTGCGTCTGGCCCTTGAAGACGTACGTGACGTCCCAGTAGGACACCTGCCCGCTGCCCGGCACCGCCTGGCAGCGCTGCACGTTCTGCGTGTACGTGCCGGTTCCCCGGTTCACGTTCGCCCCTACCGCCGCACCACCGACCGCACCCACTGCCGTCGCGACGTCGTTGCCTCGCCCGCTGCCGACTTGATGGCCGAGCACGCCGCCCAGCACGCCGCCCAGGATCGCGCCCGGGATGTTCGGCTGCGACGGGGCCGTCACCTGCTGGGGCTCCATCCAGCAACGCTGCTCGGGCGGTCCCGTCACTGCGCGCACCGCGACGACGTTGGCCTGGAACAGCCGCTCGCCGTTGCGCTGGTAGTAAGGGTAGGGCGCCGGCGCCTGCGGGGGCGGCGCAAACGTGTAGTGGCCGCCGCCGCCGACACGGCGAACCGACGAGACGCGGTTGTCGAGACCCATCGCCGCGAGCGACGGGTACTGCCCGGGCCGCAGCACGATGCAACGGCCGCGGAATTCCGAATCGTCGCAGACTTCCCAGCTTCCGCGCTCGACGATGATGGACGAGGCGCGGTCGTTGAATCCTGCGCCGTCCAGATTGTGGACCGTCTGGTTGACGACGAACGACCGCCCGTGGAAGCGATCCTGCGAATACAGGGTGGCCTGGCCGGACGCGGCGCCCGCGACCAGCGAGGCGGCGAGAGCAGCGAGAACGTGGGTTTTCATTGGGTTCCTCCGTTGGACTGTCACTTGAACGTGGCACCCGCTCGGGGCGTTGACCGGGGCGACCGGCATCGATCTTGCTGCGATTGTGGGTCCTCGGGAGCTCGGGAATGTTCTATCGCGTTGTTATGCAAGGCCGAACGGTGGGCGGCGCGGATCTCGCGGTGGTCAAGCGCGAGTTCGTGAGGGTCACCGGACTGCCCGTCAACGTCGCCGACGACATGTTTGGCGGCATGCCCAAGGTGATCAAGCGCAAGCTCGAGGAGGCCGATGCCGAGCGCATCGCCGGCACGCTGCGCGCCATCGGCGCGGCCGCGACGATCGAGCGGGAAGTCGGGGTCGTGGACGACGCGGACGACGCCGACGAGGGCATCGACATCATCGCAGCGCCGCTCGGCAACGGCCCGCCTACCGTCACGCCGGGCATGGTGCCGCCGCCCGACGTGGCGCCGCCGCGTAAACGGATGCAGTGGCTTACGACGGTGCGCCAGAAGGGGCCGATCGTCGTCGGCACCGTCGCGATCGTCGGGGCAGCCGTGTACTTCGCGCCCGAAGTCTCGGGCTGGGTGTCGAGCTTTCGCACGCCCGCGCCCGCCGTGCCCAAGGCGGCGGCGCGTGTCGAGCCGGGGCAGTCAGGAGCGACGGTTGCCGTTGCGGTCAATCCATCGTTGTTGCACGGTCCATGGCGCTGCGTCGACCAGCAGACGGGGCTTGGCGTTTACTGGAACTACGGTTCCGACGGCGCCCTGACGTTTCACGGGGACGTGCTGTCGGACCGCTCCGCACCTTCCAATGCCGCCGCCAACGGTTGGCGCATCGAGGGCGGCAAGCTATTGCACAAGCACGCGCAGGGCGAGGTCGACGCGTTCAACGTCTCGGTCCTCACGCTGTCGCGCATGCGGTACGTCGGCGACCGCGGCCTCGAGGTCGAGTGCCGGCGGCCCTGACCGCCCTCTAGACGACGCGCACGCTAAGGTTCGGCAGCCCGTCGATGTGGCACTCGATGACGTCGCCCTTGACCACCGGCCCCACGTTCTCCGGCGTGCCCGAGTAGATGATGTCGCCGGGCATCAGCTCGAACGCTTCCGACAGCTTGCTGATCTGCTCGGCGACGCTCCAGATCATCTGGTTGAGGTTGGCGTCCTGCTTGGTCGCGCCGTTGACCTTGAGCCAGATCGCGCCCTTTTCGAGTGGCGCCGCGGCGAGCGCCGGATGCAGCGGGCCGATCGGCGCCGAGCGGTCGAAGCTCTTGCCGATCTCCCACGGCTTCTTCTCGTCGCCCATCGCGCGCTGCAGGTCGCGGCGCGTCATGTCGAGGCCGACGGCATACGCGTAGACGCACTCGAGCGCGCGCTCCTTCGGGATGTTGCGACCGCCCTTGTTCAGCGCGGCGACGAGCTCGACTTCGTAGTGGTAGTTCTTCGTCAGCGTCGGGTACGGGTGATCCGCGACGCTGCCCGGCGCGACGTTCTGGATCGCATCGGACGGTTTCTGGAAGAAGAACGGCGGCTCGCGCGTGGGATCCGACCCCATCTCGCGCGCGTGGGCGGCGTAGTTGCGTCCGATGCAGTAGATGCGGCGGACGGGGAACAGGTCGCTCGTACCCGCGACGGTGATGTACGTGGGCGCAACGCTCACGACGGACTTCGGCGCCGCCTGGGCGGCAGCGTTGGGGGCATAGCCTGCGACGGCGCCCGCCGATGCGGCGAGGCCGGCTTGGAGAAGCTGGCGGCGATTGCGGCGCATTATCGTCCTCCTTGTTTCCAGAGGAACGCATGATGCCCCCAAAAGAAAACGGGCGCCAACTGCGCCCGTTTTCCCGTGTCGTGGAAGCGAACTAGACGCGGCGCTTGTACTCGCCCGTGCGCGTGTCGATCTCGATGCGGTCGCCGGTCGTGACGAACAGCGGCACCTGCACCTCGAATCCGTTGGCGAGCTTCGCGGGCTTCATCACCTTGCCCGACGTGTCGCCCTTGACCGCGGGCTCGGTGTACGAGATTTCGCGGTCGACGGTGTTCGGCAGCTCGACGGAGATGGCGCGTCCCTCGTAGAACGTGAGCTCGCACGTGAGCCCTTCCTCGAGGTAGTTGAGCGCGTCGCCGAGGTTGTCCTTCTCGACGTCGTACTGGTTGAACTCGTTGTCCATGAACACGTACATCGGGTCGGCGAAGTACGAGTACGTCACTTCCTTCTTCTCGAGCTGGATCGTGTCGAACTTCTCGTCGGCGCGATAGATCGTCTCCGTCGGGCTGCCCGAGAGGAGGTTCTTGAGCTTCATCTTGACCACCGACGCGTTGCGGCCGGATTTCCTGAATTCGGCCTTCTGCACGACCATCGGGTCCTTGCCGACCATGATCACGTTGCCGGCGCGCACTTCCTGTGCTGTTTCATGTTGATTCTTCCTTGGGTGCCGCGAGGTTCACCTGCGCGCGGCGGTTCCGTGTTGAATTTGGGAAACCCATAATTATAAACGACTTTCGCAGTACTTGACCAGTCCGCCGGCTAGATCCGCCTGGCGGGCCAGCGCGCGCGCCCAGGCGCGCGACAGGACGGAGAGCGCAGGCATCGAGTCGCGGTACGCCGGCCACGCCGCCGCGGTCGGCACCGGGTCGGCCGCGTTCCACGCGTACCAGAACGTGCGCTGCGCGGCGCGCGCCGGCTCCGGCAGGCTCGATTCGATCCGCGTGAGGAATGCGTCCATCTTCGACGAGGTGCGCGTCGCCGTCCTGCGGATAGATGTGCCACACGTACGGCTGGCCGGCCCACTGCGCGCGCACGAACGAATCCTCGCCGCGCACGATGTTGAGGTCGCTCGCCCACAGCCTGCGGTCGAACGCATCCTGGTCGACGAAGGGCACGACCGCGAGCGTCAGCCGGCCGCGCACGAGCGGCGCGCCCGGATGCGGAACGCAGCCGCCGGTCCAGCGGTCGAGCGTCGGCCTGCGCGACACCTTGCGGGCATGACCGCCACGACCGGCTCGTCGCCTTCGGCCCAGCACTCGAGCAGCGCCGGCAACGCCGCGTTTGCGTAGCAGAAGAGCGAGACCTTGAGCGCATCGTCGCGTGGCGTGACGCCGAGCGATCGCCACATCGTCGCGCGCGCGTTCGCATCGTCGCGGAATGCGTCGCGCGTCTCGAGCAGGCCCTGCTCGCGCAGGACACGCCGCCGGTCTTCGGCGTGAAGCCGGGGAACCAGAACCAGCGGGTGAGCGGAAGCGACGGGTGAGGGGAGGGAAGGCCATGCGATGCGTCGATCCAGGGCTCGGCCGACAAGTACTCGAGCACGACCCAGACGGGCGGCTTCGCACGCTCCGCCATCGCGGCGAGATACGCGTCCGGCAGGCCGCATCCGAAAGCTTCGACCACGACGTCGGGCAGCGTGAACGCGCCCGGCGCCAGCGACGCGAGCGCTCGTATGCGGATGCCGCCGCGCGGGCTGGTCCGCACGATCGCGTTCGAGTCGAGGCACGAAACACGCGAGGCTTGCCACGTCGTCGATCCACAGCGTCACGGCGATGCCGTGCTCGCGCGCGAGCTGCCGCGCGAGGCGCCAGCGAGATGCCGGCGTCGCCGAAGTTGTCGACGACGCGGCAGAATATGTCCCAGCGCAGCGAAGGCGGCATGGGGTTGGGTTCCGCGGGATCGTGCCTCATTATCTCAACTCGGGCGCATTGCGCGGCCTTCGATGGAGAGATGAAGATGCAAGGAGCGGTCGTCGTGGACGTCGTGTCGGACGTCGTGTGCCCGTGGTGCTACATCGGCAAGCGCAGGCTCGAGGCCGCGATCGCGCAATTGCGCGAGGAGGAGCCCGACCTGCCGTTCGAGGTCCGGTGGCATCCGTTCCAGCTCAACCCCGACCTGCCGCGCGCAAGGCGTGGACCGCAAGGCCTACCTCGAGGCGAAGTTCGGCGGGGCCGAACGCGCGCAACAGGTCTACGAGCGGGTCACGGCGGCCGGCAGGAGCGTCGGCATTCCGTTCGACTTCGATGCGATCGAGCGCCAGCCCAACACGCTCGACGCGCATCGCCTCGTCGCCTGGGCGCAGTCGCGCAACGAGGGCGACGCCGATGCGCTCGTGGAAGGCTTGTTCCGCGCGAACTTCCTCGAAGGGCGCTACGTCGGCAGCACCGACGAGCTCGTCGCCCTCGCCGAGGGGGCCGGCTTCGATGCCGCGGACGCGCGCGCGTTCCTCGAATCGGACGCGTTGAAGGACGTGGTCGCCGAGTCCGACCGGCGTGCGCGCGAGATGGGCATCGGCGGCGTGCCGTTCTTCATCTTCGACGGCAAGACCGCGTTGTCGGGCGCGCAGGAGCCTTCGGCGATCGTCGCGGCCATTCGCCAGGCGCGTGCCGCAGCGATGGAGACGAGCGATGAATGAGGCATCGTTGCTGCAGTCGATCGCCGCAGACGCTCTACACCGCGGTGCTGTCGGATGTGCTGGACGAGCTCGGCTTTCGCGAGCAGGCAATGCCGCCGTCGATCCGTCCGCTCGACGACGACCTCGTGATGGTCGGCCGCGCGCGCACCGGTGTGTATCGCGAGGTCTACAGCGTGGTGGCCGGCGACAACCCGTACGCGCTCGAGATCGCGCTCGTCGACGATCTGAAGCCCGGCGACGTCGCAGTGCTGGGATGCGGCGGCTCGACGCGCATCGCGCCGTGGGGCGAGCTCCTGTCGACGGCGGCCCGTGCACGCGGCGCAGCCGGTTGCCTCACCGACGGGTTCGTGCGCGACATCAAGCCGATTCGCCGGATGCGCTTTCCCGTGTTCCACGGCGGCATTGCGCCGCTCGACTCCAAGGGACGCGGCAAGGTCGCGGAGATCGACGTGCCCATCCGTTGCGCAGGTGTGGCCGTGTCGCCCGGAGACCTGGTCGTGGGCGACGCCGACGGCGTCATCGTGATCCCGCGCGCGGTCGAGGCCGTCGCACTCGACAAGGCATTTGCGAAGGTTCGCGGCGAGAACGACACGCGCGAAGAGCTCGAGCGCGGGACGAAGCTGGCCGACGTGTTCGCGCGGCACGGCATCCTGTAACGCTCAGCGCGACGCCTCCGTTGCTTCGTCCTCCATCGGGGCCATCAGCCAGCTCGAGACGGCGCCGACGTTTGGAAGGCGATAGCGCGCCATCGTGCGGCCGACGCCGACCTTGATGGTCCATCCGCCAAGACGCTCGACCGTTGCGAAGCCATGCTCGTCGGTGAGATCGTCGCCGACGAACACGGGCACGCGGCCCGCGAACGGCGATTCCCCCATGAAGTCGTCGATGGCCGCGCCCTTGTCGCGGCCCTCCGGGCGTACCTCCAGCAGCATCTTGCCGGCCTGCAGCGTGTAACCCGTCGCATCGCTGATCGAGCGCCGCAGCGTCTGGTGCACGTGCGAGGCGAGGTGCGGCGCGGCACGGTAGTGCAGCGCGATGGCCGCGCCCTTGTCCTCGATCAGCAGCTCGGGATGGCGCTTGGCGAGCGAGCGAAAGAGCTTGCACAGCTTCGCGTACGTTTCCTTGCGCGGCGCATGGAAGTGGATCGCGCCGGATGCGTCGCGGCGCTCGCAGCCGTGCTGCCCCGCCATCGCGAGCTTGAGCCCGGGAAAGAGCAGGTCGGCGCTCGTGATTGCGCGGCCCGTCACCAGCGCGAGCGCGCCGCCCAGCTCCCGCGCAAGACGGGGAAGCGCTTGCGCGACGGTTTCGTCGATGCGCACGGCATCGGGTGTCTGCGCGAGCTCGGCGAGCGTGCCGTCGATGTCGAGGAACAGCGCACAGTCGCGCGCGAGCGCCGGTGGCGGCGGGCGAACGAATCGCGCCGGCCGCGGAGTGGGGGAATCGTCCGGATCCGAGGAAATGAATTCAGGCAATTTGCGTCTCGGTCTTGTCATTGAAGCGCTGGCGGTGGCGCATGGCCGCGGCGTCGAGGAGCATGCGGCCGGCCCACCGGTACACGTTGAACTCGCGCGTGATGTTGCGCATCAGCCGCATGCGGTCGCGCTGCTCCTCGGGCGACATGGAGAGCGCGACGCCCAGCGCCTGCGCGCATTGCTCGGTGTCGTAAGGATTGACAATGAGCGCCTGCGCGAGTTCGCGCGAGGCGCCCGCGAACTGCGAGAGCACGAGCACCCCTTGCTCGTCCTCGCGGGACGCGACGAACTCCTTCGCCACCAGGTTCATGCCGTCGTGCAGGCTGCTCACCACGCAGACGTCGCAGCCGCGCAGGTATTCGTACACGGCATCGGGCTCGTGGTGCTCGGCCAGCAGGATGATCGGCGGATGCGGCGCGTCCTTGTAGCGCGCGTTGATCTCCTCGACGCGGGCGTGAACGCGCGCCGCGTAATTGCGATAGTCGCCGATCGTCGCCCGCGAAGGCGCCGCGATCTGGATGAACGTGAACTTGCCGATCCACTGCGGCTCGAGCTCGAGCAGGCGCGCGACCGCCTCGATGCGCTCGACGATGCCCTTCGTGTAATCGAGACGCTCCACGCCGAGGCCGATCCTGTGGCTGCGCGGCATGCTGAAGCGCACGCGTATGCGCTCCTGCGCTTCGTCGATCGGCGCTGCACGGGCCAGGGGCGCCGGCGGCCATTCGATCGAGATGGGGTAGCGATGCACGGCCGTGCGACGGCCGCGGCACACGACCTCCGACGTCTCGCGATCGATGCGGGCCTCGACGAAGCGGTCGACGGTGTCGAGGAAGTTGTTCACGTGGAACTGCGTGTGGAATCCCAGGATGTCGGCACCGAGCAGGCCGTCGAGCAGCTCGACGCGCCACGGGCAGATCGCGAACGCTTCGGGATTGGGCCACGGGATGTGCCAGAACGCGATGATCGTCGCCTTGGGCAGGCGCTGGCGGATCATGCGCGGCAGGAGCGCGAAGTGATAATCCTGCACGAGCACCACGGGATCGTCGCTCACCGCTTCCTTCACCACGGCATCGGCGAACTTCGCGTTGACTGCGCGATACTGCTCCCAGTCGGCGGCGCGAAAGAGCGGACGCACGTGCGCGATGTGGCACAGCGGCCACAAGCCTTCGTTCGCGAAGCCCTCGTAGTAGCCCGACACTTCCTGCTCGCTGAGCCACAGCCTGCGGATGTGATATGCGGGACTGTCGGGCGGCACCGCGACGCGGTCGTTGCGGTCGACCGTCTCGCGGTCCGCGCTGCCGCTGCCGTGCGCGATCCACGTGCCCGAGCACGCGCGCATGACGGGCTCGAGCGCGGTCACGAGTCCGCTCGCGGGGTGCTGCACCTTGATGCCGTCGGGCGTCCTGACGTGGATGTACGGCTCGCGGTTGCTCACGATGATCACGTCGTTGCCGCGCATCTCGCCGCGCAGCACCGCGCGCAGCGTGTCCTGCGTCCACCGCTGCTGCGTCTCGTCGGTGGGACGGAACTGGTGCTCGAGCTCGCGCAGCAGCGCCTGCACGTCGCGCGCGATCGGACGGAGCTCCGGCGCAGTGCCCGCGGACGGCCGCAGGATGCCCTCGCCGCGCAGCAGCGCGCGCAACCCCGCCACCCATCCCCGCCACGAAAGTTGCGCGATGACGACGGTGATCAGGGCGACGCTCAGGGTTAGGGCTGCGAAGAAGTAGAAGAGGTAGCGCCGCGTCTCCTCGCTGCGCCGCTCGATGAAGCTCATGTCGTGGACGAGCACCAGCTCCGCCGGCGTCACCGTTTCCGCGTCGATGCGGCGGACGGCGACGTGCACGACGCCCTTCGCGGTGCGCAGCAGGTGCTCCCCGGGCGTCATGAACGGCGCGAGCGTCGAGCAGCGGATCTCGGTCGGGAATGCGCCCGTCGCGATCGGGGCCGCGTCGCTCGACAGGCACAGCCCGACGGCATAGAGGCGCTCGTCGCTCAGGAGCCGCTGGAAGAACCCGAGCACGCGGGCGGGGGCGCCCGCCTTGATCATGTCCTCGAGCGGTTCCTGCACCGTGTTCGCGATGAGATTGCTGCGCATGTCGAGGTCGCGCACGAACCAGCGCGTCGTCAGCGCGTCGACGAGCGGGACCGCGGCGTACGCGAAGAGCGCCAGCGCGACCAGCAACGGCACGAGGAATCGAAGGGTGAGGCGCATGCGCGAGCCTCCGCCGGTTGGGCGGTCGACGGGACTCCCATCGTACGCCTGCGCTGCACATAACCGTATCCGTCGGTGACGCGCGCCGCCGCGTAAGACATGTCCTACAAGTGCACCCTCTGAAAACGGCGCGCGGGGACTACAGCGCGCACCATCGCTTGCCGCGTGGGCGCGCGGTGTCTAAGATCGTCGACCACACGCACGGGGAAGCACTCGATGATCGCCAAGATCCTGCTCGGCTACGACGGATCCGCCTCGGCGGAGCGCGCACTCGGCTTCGCCATCGAGACGGCGCAAAAGTACGGCGCGCATCTGCATGTCCTCGCCGTGGCGCGGCCGCCCGACCTCGGCACCGAGATCGAGGTCGAGCCCGTCATCGAGCGCGAGCTCAGGCATTACGAGTCGGTGCTCGCGGGAATGCGCGAGAAGCTCGCCGGCAACGGCGTCGAGTCGCACGCCGAAGTGGTCGTGGGACATCCGGCGGAGCAGATCCTCCGCTACGCCGAGACGCACGGCATCGATCACATCATCGTCGGCAATCGCGGGCGCTCGCTGTTCGAGCGTTTGCTGCTGGGCTCGATCGCACGCCAGGTCGTCGCGCACGCGCCGTGCAATGTGACGATCGTGCGTGCGTGAAGCGCCTTACGCAGCCCCGAGACCCAGCGATCGCAGCCGCGCGATAGCACCTTCCTCGAATCCCCAGTCGCGCAACACGTCGCGGCCGCGCGCGCCGCGCCCGGGCGGCGCGTCCGGCATTGCCGCAGGCGTGCGCGAGAATCGTGGCGCGGGCGCAGGCTGCACGATGCCGTCCACTGCGACATGTGCGCCCCGCGCGATCGCGTGCGGATGCGCGGCGGCTTCCGCGAAGTCGAGCACCGGGAACGCGCACGCATCCGCGCCGTCGAACACGCGTTCCCATTCGGCGCGCGTCCTCGTCGCGAACACGCGCGCGAATCGCGCCCGCAGCACGTCCCAGCCATCGCGGTCGTGTTGCGCAGGCAGCGGTTCTCCTGCCAGGCCGAGGCGCTGCAGCAGCTCGGCGTAGAACCTTTCCTCGATGGCGCCGACGGCCATGAACTTGCCGTCGCTCGTCGCATAGGTGTCGTACCACGGCGCGCCTGAGTCGAGGAGATTGACGCCGCGCGCATCGCTCCAGCGATTGGCTGCGCGCAGGCCCCACATCATCGTGGACAGCAGCCCCGCGCCTTCGGCCATCGCCGCGTCGACGACCTGGCCGCGGCCCGACGCGCGCGCTTCCAGCAGCGCGCACGCCACCCCGAATGCGAGCAGCATGCCGCCGCCGCCGAAGTCGCCGACGAGATTGAGCGGCGGTACGGGCCGGCCGGATGCGTGGCCGATCGCGTGCAGCACGCCGGACAGCGCGATGTAATCGATGTCGTGTCCCGCGCGCGGCGCGAGCGGCCCCGTCTGGCCCCAGCCCGTCATGCGCCCGTAGACAAGCTTCGCGTTGGCCGCGTGCACGGCGTCGGGACCGAGCCCCAGCCGCTCCATCACGCCGGGACGGAACCCTTCGATCAAGGCGTCGGCTTTGGTTGCGAGCAACAGCGCGGCTTCGACGGCGCCCGGTGCCTTCAAGTCGAGCGTGACCGAGCGCCGCCCGCGCAGCATGACCTCGTGCCGGCGCTCGCCGACCAGGCCGAGCCCGGCGTCGGTTTGCCGGTCGACGAGCAGCACGTCGGCGCCCATGTCGGCGAGCAGCATGCCGCAGAACGGAACGGGTCCGATCGCCTCGAACTCGAGGATGCGGATGCCGGTGAGCGGGCCCATCGCCGGCACCTCAGGCCGAAGCCACGATGTCGCCGATCGCGAAGTCCACGGCGATGCCGCGGCGCAACGTGTTCTGGATCTCCGCCACCCGATCGGTATGCAGCATCAACGCGCGGATGTCGGGTTCGGTCGCATTCGCGGAAACGTCGGCGCGATAGCGGAGCCCGGCGGCGGGCTCGCCGGACGCGCCGAAGTCCGCATGCACATGCACGACCACGCGCGAGACTTCGATGCGGCGCACGGCCGCCTCGCGGTAGACGTCGTTGCAATAGCAGGTCGCGAGCGCGAGGCACAGGAGCTCGCCTCCGTTCGCGCTCGAGCCGAAGCCCGTCGAGCGCGGCGGAATCGCAATCTCCCGCACGAGGCCGTTGGTGGTCACGGCCGCGTGATGCGCGTTGCGCGCGTTATCGACATGCGCCTCGATGTGGATTGTCATGTTCCTCCAATGTATTCATTCCCGCCGCCTGAGCATGCGCGAAAGCGCATTGTGCCGCTCCGCCACGCGTCCCGCCTCGACGGTCGCGAGCTGGCCTTCGCGAACGATGACGCGTCCGTCGACGATGGTCAGCCAGGCGCGCGCCGGCGCGCAGAACACGAGCGCAGCGAGTGGATCGTGCATGGCGCCCGCGAACGCGATGTCGTCGACGTCGAACGCGACGACGTCGGCGGCCATGCCCGGCGCGATGCAGCCAATGTCGTCGCGGCCGAGCACGCGCGCGCCTCCTCGCGTGGCGAGCCACAACGCTTCGCGTGCGTCGAGCGCGCCGGCATGCGAGCACACGCGCGCAAGCAGCAACGCCTGCCGGGCCTCGGCAAGGAGGTGCGATCCATCGTTGGATGCGGAGCCGTCCACGCCGATGCCGACGTTCACGCCGGCGTCGCGCATCCGGCGCACCGGCGCGATGCCCGAGGCGAGGCGCATGTTCGACGTCGGGCAGTGCGCGATGCCCGTTCCCGTGCCGGCGAAGAGCCGGATGCCGTCGTCGTCGAGCTTCACGCAGTGGGCGTGCCAGACCTCGCTGCCGGTCCATCCCGCGTCGTGCGCATATTCCGCCGGCGTGCATCCGAAGCGCTCGCGGGTATACGCGACGTCGTCGTCGTTCTCGGCGAGGTGCGTGTGCAGGCCGACGCCATAGGCGCGCGCGAGTGCGGCGGATTCCCGCATGAAATCGCGCGACACGGAGAACGGCGAGCACGGCGCGCACGCGACGCGCAGCATCGAGAAACGGGACGGGTCGTGGAACGCCTCGATCACCCGGCGCATGTCGCGCAGCGCGTCGTCCTCGCGCTCGACCAGCGCGTCGGGCGGCAGTCCGCCCTGCGATTCGCCGACGGTCATCGCGCCGCGGCACGCATGGAAGCGCAGGCCGACCTCGCGCGCGGCCTCGACGGTGTCGTCGAGCCGCCCGCCATTCGGATACAGATAGAGGTGATCGCTCGTCGTCGTGCACCCGGACAACGCAAGCTCGGCGAGCGCGGTGGTCGCCGAGACGCGCAGCATCGCAGGCGTCAGCCGCTGCCACATCGGGTACAGCGTGCGCAGCCAGGTGAAGAGGTCGGCGTCCTGCGCGCCGGGCACGGCGCGCGTGAGCGTCTGGAAGAAGTGGTGATGCGTGTTGACGAGGCCGGGCACCACGACCTTGCCGCGGCAGTCGATCACCTCGTCGGCCTGCGACGCAAGCGTTGCGGCGGGTCCCACGGCGGCGATCTCGCGGCCGCGCACCAGCACCGACCCGCCGGCGATCTCGCGCCGACCGTCGTCCATCGTGGCGACCAGCGTCGCATTGCGGAGGAGCAGGCTGCGGGATTGCGTCATGGGTGAAACTGTACAAGACGGCGATGCGATAATCACGGCCATCCCATGCGTGCCCTCCGGACCGCACTCTCATTGGCGTGGCTTGCGTGCGTGCTGGGCGCGTGCGCGACGCGCCCCGTGAACGCGCCGATCGCGGAGATCAAGCGCGGGACCGGCTATCGCCTGGAAGCGCGGCAAGCGCAGGATCGCGACCGCGAGACGCTGATGATCCTCGCCTTCTCGGGGGGCGGCACCCGCGCTGCAGCGTTCTCGTTCGGCGTGCTCGAGGAGCTTCGCCGGACCGAGGTCACGCTCGCATCGGGCAGGCGCGTCCGCATGCTCGACGAGGTGGACGTCATCACCGGCGTGTCGGGCGGAAGCTTCACCGCGCTCGCCTACGGCCTGCACGGCGAGAAGCTCTTCGACGACTACGACACGCGCTTCCTCAAGCGCGACGTCGAGGCGGAGCTCATCGCGCGCGTCGTGAGCCCCGCGAGCTGGGGTGCGCTGGCGTCGCCCGAGTGGGGACGCTCGGAGATGGCCGCGAAGCTCTACGACGAGGTCCTGTTCGACGGGGCGACGTTCCGCGACCTCGACGCGCGCCGCGGACCGCTGATCGTCGCCACCGCGACCGATATCTCGACCGGGTCGCGGCTCGGCTTCACGCAATCGGACTTCGACCTCCTCTGCTCGGACCTGTACTCGGTGCCGCTCTCGCGCGCTGCCGCCGCGTCGTCCGCCGTGCCGCTCGTGCTGTCGCCGGTCACGCTCAACAACTATGGCGGCAGGTGCGGCTTCGAATTTCCGGCATGGACGTCGGCACTGCAGGGACGCGACGTCGGCCGGCCGGCGAGCCGCGCGGTGCAACGCACGAAGGAGATGCAGTCGTTCCAGGACAGCGGCGACCGTCCCTACATCCATCTCGTCGACGGCGGGCTCGCCGACAATCTCGGACTTCGCAGCGTGCTCGAGGTCATGGAGACGCTCGAGAACGCTCGCGCAATGGGGCGCCGGACGCGTCTGGACGACGTGCGCCGCATCGCCATCTTCATCGTCAACTCGCTGTCGGTGCCGAAGACCGACTGGGACAAGTCGCCAAGCCCGCCCAGCAACCTGTCGATTCTTCTCAAGGCGACGGGTGTTCCCATCGACCGCTACTCGTACGAAGCGCTCGAGCTGTTGACGGAGACGACGGTGCGCTGGCGGATGATGCGTCAGTTGAATGCGGCGTCGGCCGGCACGCGAAGCGCGCTCGCCGTGCCCGACATCGACGTCTACGCGATCGACGTTTCGTTCGCCGCGTTGCACGACCGCAAGGAAATCGAGTACCTCAACGACCTGCCGACGTCGTTCGCGCTGTCGCCGGAGGCGGTCGACCGCCTCCGCACGGCGGGGGCCACGCTGGTGCGGGAGTCGCCCGAGTTCGCGCGATTGCTGCGCGAGCTGCGGACGGGACCGGCGCGATGAGCGAGCTTGCACGGCTCTTCGATGTGCAACGCGCAGCGTTCGCGAAGGAGCGCTATCCATCGCTCGACGTGCGACGCAACCGGCTCACACGCCTCCTGGACTTCGTGACGCGGCACGAGGCGCGATTCATCGAAGCCGTCGATCAGGATTTCGGCGGCCGTTCCTCGCACGAGACGCGCCTTGCGGAGCTCTACATCGTCGCGGCGGAAATCGCCGACTCGCGCAGGCACCTCGCCCGCTGGATGCGGCCGCAGCGCGTCGCCACGCCGATCCACCTCAAGCCCGGACGCGCGCGCATCGAGCGGCAGCCCGTCGGCGTGGTCGGCGTCATCAGCCCGTGGAACTATCCCGTGCAGCTGGCGCTCGCGCCGGTCGCCGGCGCCATTGCCGCCGGCAATCGCGTCCTGCTGAAGCCGTCGGAGCTCACGCCGGCGACATCGGCGCTGCTGCGCGAGCTCGCCGTGGAATCGTTCGCCGAGGAGGAGTTCGCGGTCGTCCTCGGCGACGCGTCGGTCGGACAGGCGTTCGCGAGCCTGCCGTTCGATCACCTGTTCTTCACTGGATCGACCGCGGTCGGGCGCGCAGTCGCGCGCGCAGCGGCCGAGAACCTCACGCCCGTGACGTTGGAGCTCGGCGGCAAGTCGCCTGCGGTGATCGCGCCCGACGCCGATCTCCGCCTGACTGCGCCGCGCCTCATGGCAGGCAAGCTCCTCAATGCGGGACAGACGTGCATCGCGCCGGACTACGCGCTCGTGGCGCAGGGAAGCGAAGAGGCGTTCGTTCGCGCCGTCGAGCGTGCGGCGGCCGCGCTCTATCCCGCGTACGTCGCGAACGATGACTACACCGCAATCGTCAACGACCGGCATCGAGCGCGCCTCGCCTCGCTGCTCGACGACGCGCGCTCGCGCGGCGCGACCGTGGTCGAGATCAATCCCGCCAACGAGTCGCCCGCCGCCGGATCGCGCAAGATGCTGCCCGCGCTCGTGCTGCATGCCAGACGACTCGATGGCCGTGATGCGCGAGGAGATCTTCGGTCCCATCCTCCCCATCGAGACTTACGCCACGATCGACGAGGCCATCGGCAAGATCAACGCGCGTCCTCATCCGCTCGCGTTCTATTACTTCGGCCGCGACGGCATGCGCGCGGGCAAGGTGCTCGAGCAGACGATCGCCGGCGGCGTGACGATCAACGACACGCTGTGGCATTTCGCGCACAAGAACCTTCCCTTCGGCGGCGTCGGCGCATCGGGAATCGGCGCGTATCACGGGGAAGCGTCGTTCCTCGCGTTCACGCACCGGAAGCCGGTGTTCGTGCAGCCGAGGCTCGCCGCGTCGAAGCTCCTCTACCCGCCGTATGGCGCGACGTTCGACAAGGTGCTTGCCATGCTGAAGAAGTTGAACGGCTAGCACCGGTACGTATGGTCGGTCAGTCGTGGTGCTCTACCTGATGGTGGCGAAGCCTGCCTGACGGGACGCGGCCTTGCCCGCGCCGAACACGCGGCGGAGCTCGTACGGCGTTGCGACTTCGAGCTGGTCGTAGCGGCACTCCGGAGGCGGCTTGTCCGGCCGCCAGCGCAGGAAGTGCGCGGCGTGGCGGAAACGGTCGCCCTGCAGGTGGTCGTACTTCACCTCGCACACGCGCTCGATGCGCAACGGCTCCCAGGACAGGTCCTTGCCCGCCGACCACCGGCTCTGCCCGCCAGGCATGCGCGTCGTCGAGTCCGGCTCGCTGCTCCAGCTGCGCCAGGGATGATCCGCGAGGGCGTTCCTTCGCAGCGGCGCGAGCACGTCGACGAGGCTGCGCCGCGTCGCCATGGTGAATGCGGACGTAACGCCCACGTGGTGAAGGTCGCCCGCGTCGTCGTACAGGCCGAGCAGGAGCGAGCCCACCGCGTCGCGCGTGTCCTTGTACCAGCGAAAGCCTGCGACGACGCAATCCGCCGTGCGCACGTGCTTCACCTTCAGCATGGCGCGCTTGCCCGGCGTGTACTTGAGCGCGAGCGGCTTGGCGATCACGCCGTCGAGGCCGGCGCCTTCGAACACCTGCAGCCACTCCTCGGCCTGCGTGCGCTGCATCGTGGCGGGCGTGAGATACAACGGCGGCTCCGCCTTGCCGAGCATTGCCTCGAGCAGCGCGCGTCGCTCGCGTTGCGGTGTCGACGTCACGTCGCGGCCATCCGAAACGAGGACGTCGAAGGCGACGAATGACGCGGGCTGCGCGGCGGCGAGCATGGCGACGCGGGAGGATGCGGGGTGGAGGCGCAGCTGCAGCGCGTCGAAATCGAGCCCGTGGGCGGTGGCGATGACGATCTCGCCGTCGACCACGCAGTTGGCGGGAAGGCGACCGGCCAGCGATTCGTGAAGATCGGGAAAGTAGCGGTCGAACGGCTTGCCGTCGCGGCTCTGGATGTAGACGTCGCCGCCATCCCGGAATACCAGCGCGCGGAAGCCGTCCCATTTCGGCTCGAACAGGAAATCGCCTTCGGCCGGAAGCCGCTCGGCGACTTGCGCGAGCATGGGTTCGACGGGCGGCGCAATCGGCAGCGACATCCGGTCGATGCTATGTCGCCGGTGTCCTGGCCGCCATGGGAGTTTGTCTGATTCGTGCGGGCGCTACGGAGCGAGACGCGGCGCCGACTGCAGCAAGTCGCGGAGCTCGCGCGAGTAGAACTTCGCGTTTCCGGTCGTGCCGTGCCCTGCGGTGCTCTCGCTGGCCGGGATGATCATGGCCCGGCCGTTCTTCACGCGCTTGATCTCCCGCTCGAGGGTTCCCGACTCGACGGGATTGCGCTCGTCGTCGGCCGCGTTGATCGCGAGCACCGTCGCCGTGATCTTCTCGAGACCGGCCGACGCGTCGAAGTCGCGCGACGAATCCCATTGGTACAGCACGTCGTTCGCGTCGGCCGGGAACGGCGCGGCAAGGCGCTGATCCAGGAGCTGGTCGGCCTTCGCGCGCGTTGGCGCCGCCTTGGCGAGTGCCAGGTTGCCGCCGCTCGTGGCGATGCCGAAGAACACGGAAGCGAACCGCGCGCTTCGAGGCTGCTCCGTGTACTGCCCGCCTTTCCAGTCCGGGTCGTTGCGAATGGAATCCGTGATCAGCCTGCGCAGCATCCAGTTGCGACTGGACATCTCGGTCGGGAAGCATGCCATGGGCACGGCAACGTCCATGTACGACGGATACTTCGTCGCGAAGATCCACGTCTCCATGCCGCCCATCGAGTTGCCGATCACGGCGCGCAAATGCTTCACTTTGAGGTGCTCGGTGAGCAGCCGGTAATGCGCGTCGACCATGTCGTCGTAGTTGTACTTCGGAAAGCGCGTGCGCAAGCCGTCGGAAGGCTTGGCGGACTTGCCGTGACCGAGCGTGTCCGGAATGATGATGAAGTAGCGCGACGCGTCGAGCGGCTGCCCGGCGCCGAGCAGCTCGCCCGCGAACGCCGGCGTCAGCAGGCTTGCGCCGGAGCCCGCGGTTCCGTGGAGGAGCAACACGGGCTCGTCGGAAGGCGAGCCGATCGTGCGGTAGTTGAGCTTCACCTCCGGCATGACTTCGCCGGTGTGGAACCTGAAGTCGCGCGCGACCCACGACCCTTCCGCGGGCGCGGGGTAGTCGGCAGCGGATGCGGAAAGCGCCGCGAGCGCACACGCGAGGACGAATGCAAGGCCCGGCAGGGACCGACGATGGCTCACGACCTTCCTCCTTGTCATGCGGCTTCGGCAGGACGCCTAGGTGCCCGCCTTCTCGCCGCGTTCGTACACGATGTGCGCGCGGCCGACCAGGAGCGGATCGACCACGCCGATGCGCTCGACGTCTTTCTCGGAATACGGAAACGAATGCAGCATGAAACGCAACGCATTGAGCCGCGCGCGCTTCTTGTCGTCCGACTTGATCACCGTCCATGGCGCGTCGGCCGTGTCGGTGTGGAAGAACATCGCTTCCTTCGCCTTGGTGTAGGCGTCCCATTTGTCGAGCGACGCCATGTCGATTGGCGACAGCTTCCACTGCTTCAGCGGATGCGACTTGCGCTCGCTGAATCGCCGGCGCTGTTCGTCACGGCTCACCGAGAACCAGAACTTCACGAGATGGATGCCGCTCTGCACCAGGTTCTGCTCGAACACCGGGGCCTGGCGCATGAATTCGGCGTATTCCGCGTCGCTGCAGAAGCCCATCACGCGTTCGACACCCGCGCGGTTGTACCAGGAGCGGTCGAACAGCACGATCTCGCCGCTGGTCGGCAGGTGCTGCACGTAGCGCTGGAAATACCATTGCCCGCGCTCGTCTTCCGTCGGCTTGTTGAGGGCCACCACGCGCGCGCCGCGCGGGTTGAGGTGCTCCATGAACCGCTTGATGGTGCCACCCTTGCCGGCGGCATCCCGGCCCTCGAACAGGACGATGACTTTCTGACCGGTATCCCTCACCCACCGTTGCAGCTTCAGGAGCTCGACCTGCAGACGGTACTTCTGGCGCTCGTAGCTCTTGCGGGAGAGCAAGTACTGATACGGATACCCGCCGTTGCGCCACTCCGCGGCGAGTTCCTGCTCGAGGTCCACGCCGCTGTCGGCCGCTCCCGGCGGCGCATACTTGATCTTGTGCGGCGGCGCCCGGTCCGCCCGCGGAATGTCGCGCAGCGCAGCCTGCTCGGAGAGGATCGCCGCCTGCACGCGGTGCGCGACTACCGTCCGCTCGACGTTGGCGGGCGAGCGCGCGCGATCGACGTCTCCGGAGGTGACGCGGCGCCTGCGCGACGGCACGCCCTTGGGCTTTGCGGCCGTTGCCAAGACGCCGGCCCGTTACTTCGACGAGGGCAGCTTGCCGACCACCCCTTCGACGTAGTAATCCATCTTCGAAAGCTCGGCGTCGCCCATCGCCTTGCCGGCGGCCAGGCGCTCCTTGCCCGCGTTGTCCTTCATCGGGCCTTCGAACACGTGCAGCTTCCCGGACGCGATCTCGGCTTCCGCCTTCTTGACCTGGTCCTGCACGTCCTGCGGCACGACCTTGTTGAACGGCGCGAGCTTGATCATCCCGTCCTTGATGCCGCCCCACACGTTGTCCTGCTGCCACTTGCCGTCGAGCACGGACTGCGCGACCTTCGTGTAGTAATCGCCCCAATGGTGCGTCACGGCGGTGAGCTGCGCGTTCGGCCCGTACTTCGACATGTCGGAGTGGTAGGCGATCGCGTAGACCTTCTTCGCTTCCGCGGCCTGCACGGCGGCGGTCGAGTCGGTGTGGTGCGTCAGCACGTCGGCCTGCTGCGAGATGAGCGTGTTCGCGGCCTCGCTCTCCTTGCCCGGGTCGAACCACGAGTTCACCCAGATGACCTTGACTTCCGCCTTCGGGTTGACGCTGCGCATGCCGCGTGCGAACGCGTTGATGCCCATCACCACTTCGGGAATCGGGAACGCAGCGACGTATCCCGCAACGCCGGTCTTCGACATCTTGCCCGCGACGATGCCGGCGAGGTAGCGGCCTTCGTAGAAGCGCGCGTTGTAGATGCCGACGTTCTTCGACGTCTTGTACCCGGTCGCGTGCTCGAACTTCACGTTCGGGAACGATTGCGCCACCTTGATCGTCGGGTTCATGTAGCCGAACGACGTCGTGAAGATGAGGTTGTGGCCGGTCTGCGCGAGCTCGCGGATGACGCGCTCCGCATCGGCACCCTCCGGCACGCTTTCGATGTACTTGGTCGTGACCTTGGCGCCGAGCGCCTTTTCCATCTGCTTGCGGCCCGTGTCGTGCTGGAACGTGTAGCCCGCGTCGCCGATCGGGCTCACGTACACGAAGCCGATCTTGAGGGGCTCGCCGGCCTTCGGGGCTTGCGCGGCGACTGGAAGCGAAAGCGCGATCGCGCACGCGGCCAGCGTTGCGAGCGTCATCCTGCGGGGGTGCAGGTCATCGAGGGCTCCTGTGGGCAGACGCGATTCTACCAAAGGCGGGCCGGCCGCGCGGCGTCTCCATCGGAAGCTCAACGCATCGGGGTGGAAACGCGCGGCCTAGCGACGCCGGCGCGTTGAGCTTGATCGTCGCTGCGTCGCGCGAAATGATCGCCAGCACGACGACCGTCGCGACGTACGGCAGCATCGAGAGATATTGCGAGGGAATGTCCACACCCAGCGCCTGCGCCTGGAACTGGGCGAGCGTGACGCCGCCGAAGAGATACGCGCCGGCCAGCACGCGCCACGGCTTCCACGTTGCGAAGACGACCAGCGCCAGCGCGATCCACCCGCGGCCGGCCGTCATGCCCTCGACCCACGACGGGTTGTACACGAGCGAGAGGTAGGCGCCGCCAAGCCCCGAGCATGCGCCGCCGAACAGCACCGCCACGTAGCGGATGGCGACGACCGGGTAGCCGATCGCGTGCGCCGATTGCGGGGACTCGCCGACCGCGCGCAGCACGAGGCCGGCGCGGGTCCTGGCGAGGAACCACTGCACGAGCGCGAACAGCAGCAGCGACACCAGCACGAGCGGGTTCACGCCGAGCATCGGCGGGATCGGCTCGATGACCACGCTGACGTAATCAAGTCCGATGAAGGCCGAAAGGCCGACGCCGAACAACGAAAGGGCAAGCCCGGACGCCACCTGGTTCGCCTGCAGCGTGAGCGTCACCACTGCGAACAGAAGCGCGAGCGCTGCGCCCGCGAGCATGCCGGCGACGACGCCGAGCCACGGCGACTTGGTCGTTGCCGCGACGATGAACGCGATGACGGCGCCCACCAGCATCATGCCCTCGACGCCGAGGTTGAGGACGCCCGATTTCTCGGTCACGAGCTCGCCCAGGGCGGCGAAGACGAGCGGAGTGCCCGCCGCGAGCGTCAGCAGGACGAGCTGCGCGGCCGTGTCCACTACGCGGCTCGGGCGACGACCGCGTGCGTGCGCACGACGCGCACGCGGTAATGGATGAATACGTCGGCCGCGAGCAGGAAGAGAAGCAGCGTGCCCTGGAACAGTCCCGTCACCGACGACGGCAGCGCGAGCTTCATCTGCGCGGCCTCACCGCCGAGGTACAGGAGCGACATGAGGAGGCTCGCGAACAGGATGCCCACGGGGTGGAGCCGTCCCACGAACGCGACGATGATGGCGGCAAAGCCATAGCCGGGCGACACGACGGGCAACAGCTGCCCGATCGGCCCGGCGACTTCGCCGACGCCCGCAAGGCCCGCGCACGCGCCGCCGATCATGAGGCCCATCCACACGGTCCGCTTCGACGAGATGCCCGCGTAATTCGCGGCCGCCGGCGCGAGGCCGGCGACGCGCATCTGGAATCCCGGCAGGCTCTTGCGCATGAAGAGCCAGCCGGCGGCGACCGCGAGCAGGGCCATCAGGAAGCCGACGTGCAGCCGCGTCTCCGGCACGAGGATCGGCAGGAGCGCGTGCTCGGAGAACATCTTCGACTGCGGGAAGTTGAAGCCTTCCGGGTCGCGCCATGCGCCGTGGACGAGCAGCGACAGCACGAGTGCGGCCACGTACACGAGCATCAGCGACACGAGGATCTCGTTGGCGTTGAAGCGCGTGCGCAGCAGCGCGGGAATCGCGGCCCACGCCATGCCGCCGAGCATGCCGGCGACGAGCATCACGGGCACCACCCAGCGTGTCTCCACTTCCTGGAACGCGAGCGCGACGCCGCCGCCGCAGATCGCGCCCATGATGAGCTGGCCCTCGGCGCCGATGTTCCACACGTTGGCGCGATAGCCGACCGCGAGGCCGACCGCGCACAGCATGATCGGGCTCGCCTTCAGCAGGAGCTCGCCGATGTCGTAGAGCGTATCGATGGGGTCGATGAAGAACGTGTAGCTCGCGAGCCACGGATCCTTGCCCATGAACGCGAAGAGGACGAGGCCGATGACGATGACCGCGACCGTCGCCGCAACGGGCGACAGCCAGCTCGCGAGCCGCGACGGCTCGGGACGTGCCTCGAGCCGGATTCTCATGGAGTCGTCACACGGCGCCTGCAGGAGAGAAGGCGCGCTTCGATTCCGTCCCCGCCCGGATGAACGATCCCGCCATCAGCAAGCCGATCTCCTCGGCGTTCGTCTCGCGCACCGGCTTCGGCATCGGAAAGCCGGCCCTGCGCGATGACCGCGAGGCGATCGCAGATCTCGAAGAGCTCGTCCAGCTCTTCGGAGACGACGAGCACGGCGACGCCGGCGTCGCGCAGGTCGAGGAGCGCCTGGCGGATCTGTGCCGCGGCGCCGACGTCCACGCCCCACGTCGGCTGCGCGGCAATCATGAGACGCGGCTTCTGGCGGATCTCGCGCCCCACGATGTACTTCTGCAGGTTGCCGCCGGAGAGACTGCGCGCAGCGGCATCCGGTCCGCCCGCTTTCACCGCGTACTCGCGGATGGTGTCGGTCGCGTACGTGCGCACGACGCGATGCCGGATGAAGCCCCGTATCGTCATCGATTGGCGGTGCGCGGTGAGGAGCGCGTTGTCGGACAGCGACATCTCGGGCACCGCGCCGCGGCCGAGGCGCTCCTCGGGCACGAACACGAAGCCGAGTTCCCGCCGTTTCGCTGCGTCCATGCGCCCTGCGGGCACGCCGAGGATGGTGACTGCGTCGGCGTCGCGCAGCGGGCGCTCGCCCGACATCGCCGCCATCAGCTCCTTCTGTCCGTTGCCCGAGACGCCTGCGATGCCGAGCACCTCGCCGTAGCGCACGGTGAGGTTGATGTCGGCCAGCGACGTTCCGAACGGATCGTCCGCCGGCAGCGTGAGATTGCGCACGACCAGCGCCGGCTCGCCGGCCGCGCTGTCGCGGTGCGCGGGGTGGGGCAGGTCGCCACCGATCATCATGCGGGCGAGCGAGGACGACGACTCGCGCCGCGGGTCGCAGTCGCCGGTGACGCGGCCGCCGCGCAGCACCGTGGCCTTGTGGCACAAGGCGCGTATCTCGTCGAGCTTGTGGCTGATGTAGAGGATGCTGCAGCCTTCCGCAGCCAGCCTGCGCAGCGTCTCGAAGAGTTTCTCGACGGCTTGCGGCGTCAGCACGGACGTCGGCTCGTCCATGATCAGGAGCCGCGGGTCCTGCAGCAGGCAGCGCACGATCTCGACGCGCTGGCGCTCGCCCACCGACATCGTGTGCACGTACCGCGCGGGGTCGAGCGGAAGGCCGTACTTCGCCGAGACGTCGCGAATGCGCTCGCCGAGTCCCGCGCCGGCGCGATCGCGTTCGAGCGCGAGCGCGATGTTGTCCGCCACGGTGAGCGTCTCGAACAGCGAGAAGTGCTGGAACACCATGCCGATGCCGAGCCGGCGCGCGCGCGCGGGGTTCGCAATGGCGACGTTGCGCCCTTCCCATTGAATGGTGCCGGCGTCGGGCTTCACCGCGCCGTAGATCGTCTTCATGAGCGTCGACTTGCCGGCGCCGTTCTCGCCGAGGACGGCGTGGATCTCGCCCGGCATCACCGTGAGGTCGATGTCCTGGTTGGCGACGACGCTCGGGTAGATCTTGGTGATGCCGGTCAGCTGCAGTCGAGGGGTCATGCCGGTCGCACGCCCTGCGCGCGGGGCACGAAGTCCGCACTCGACGTGCATTGCTCGTGGATCGCGACGAGCTCGGCCGCCACGGCGATCGCGATCGCGCCGGGGTCCTTGCTGCGGATGGGCACCGCGCGGCCGATCGGGCACGTGACGCGCGCGACTTGCGCTGCGGTGAATCCCCGCGCGAGAAGCCGCTTCTCGAACTGGTTGCGCTTCGACGCCGACCCGATCAACCCGACATACCGCCAATCGTCGCGGCCGAGCGCCGCGGTCACGAGCTCGAAGTCGAGCGCATGGTCGTGCGTGGTGATCACGAGCAGCGCGCCGCGCGGCGCATCGCGGATCTCGGACGTGGGCGTGTCGGTGGCGACGATCGCAACACCCGCCGGCACGTCCGCCGGAAACTCGCAATCGCGCTCGTCGATCCATTGCACGCGCGCGGGCAGCACGCCGAGCACGCGCACGAGCGCGCGGCCGACGTGGCCGTTGCCGAAGACGAGCACGTCCATGTGCTCGGGAACGACGGTGTGAACGACCTCGGTCGCATCGTCGCGACGTCACGACGCGCGCGCGATCCGTCGCGCTGCTCGCGGCGCGGATTGCATGCGCATCGCGCGCAGCCCCGATGACCGTGACGAGGTCCATGGCCGTGCCTTCTCGCTCACGCGCGACGGCGTCGGGCAGCCACGCGCAATCCGCCGTCGTGATCGGCGAGAACGCGAGCGTGGCGACGCCGCCGCAGCATTGGCCGAGCCGCGCGGCCAGCGGAAAGCGCACGAGCCACGGCGCCGGGGCGCGATGCGCCCGCGAGCGCGTCGCGCGCGAGGCGAATCGCCTCGAACTCGAGGTGCCCGCCGCCGATCGTGCCGAACACGCCCTGCGCGGAGACGACCATCGCCGTGCCCGCTTCGCGCGGCGTCGAGCCGGTCGCGTTGGCGAGCGTGACGAGCACGGCGCGGCCGCTCGCGTTGCACTCGCGCGGCGAGCTCGGCGATCCAGCGGGTATCAGACATTCGCGCGCGCCCTCAAGCGAACGTCCTCGACGGCTGCGAGGATGCGCTCGTCGGTCGCCGGTGCGTCGAGGTGCAGCGGGCACGTGCGCTCGGCGACGCTTGCCACCGCGTCGCGCAGCGCATGGAAGCCGGACAGCGCGAGCATGAACGGCGGCTCGCCCACGGCCTTCGAGCGATAGATCGTGTCCTCGCGGTTCGGCTCGCCGTGGAAGTCGACGCGGAAATGCGCCGGCACGTCGTGCGCGGTGGGAATCTTGTACGTCGAGGGCGCGAACGTGCGGAGCTCGCCCTTGTCGTTCCACCACAGCTCTTCCATCGCGAGCCAGCCCCACCCCTGCATGAAGCCGCCCTCGATCTGGCCGAGATCGATGGCCGGATTGAGCGACGTGCCGACGTCGTGGAGGATGTCGACCGCGAGGAGCCGGTGCTCGCCGGTCAGCGTGTCGATCGCGACTTCCGACACCGCGGCGCCATAGGCGAAGTAGAAGAACGGCCGGCCGCTCAGCGTGTTGCGATCGTAGTGGATCTTGGGCGTGGCGTAGAAACCAGTGGCGGAAAGCTGCACCCGCGCAAAGTACGCGGCACGCGCGAGGTCGGCGAACGGCAGCGTCTTGCCTGCGGCCGTGACCATGCCGTCGGCAAATTCGACGTCGCCTGCGTCGCACTCGAACTTGCGCGCGGCGAACGACGCAAGACGGTCGCGAAGCGTGCGCGCGGCGTCACGTGCCGCCATTCCGTTGAGGTCGCTGCCCGACGACGCGGCCGTCGGCGATGCGTTGGGCACCTTGCTCGTGTCCGACGCGGACACGCGAACCGTCGAGACCGGCACGCCGAGCTCGTGCGCAACCACCTGTGCGACCTTGGTGAACAGGCCCTGGCCCATCTCGGTGCCGCCGTGGTTCAGGAGCAGCGTGCCGTCGTTGTACAGGTGGAGCAGGGCGCCGGCCTGGTTGTAGTGCGTGGCGGTGAACGAGATGCCGAACTTGACCGGCGTGAGCGCGATGCCGCGCTTGATCACCGGGTTGACGCGGTTCCATTCGCGCGATCTCCGCGCGCCGCTCGCGGTAGCGCGACGTGATCGCGAGCTTCGCGATGATGTCGCCGGCGATGTTGTCCTCGATGGCCATGCCGTACGGCGTGACGTTGCGCGAGGTCGTGCCGTAGAGGTTCGCGATGCGCACGTCGAGCGGGTCGCGGCGCGAGCGCGATGGCGATCTCGTCGATGACGTGCTCGATGGGGAACATGCCCTGCGGCCCGCCGAAGCCGCGAAACGCCGTGTCCGACACGGTGTTCGTCCTGCAACGGAAGCTGTGCAGCGCGACGTCGGGCAGCCAGTACGCGTTGTCGGCGTGGAACACGGCGCGGTCGTTCACCGGCCCCGACAGGTCGGCGGAAAATCCGCAGCGCGACGCGAGCGTGAGATCGAGGCCGAGGATGCGGCCTTCGTCGTCGAAGCCGACGTCGTACCGATACGCGAACGCGTGGCGCTTGCCGGTCGAGCGCATGTCGTCGTCGCGATCGAGGCGCAGCTTGACGGCGCGGCCCGTCCTGCGCGCGGCGATCGCGGCGACGCAGGCGAAGAGCGACATCTGCGTTTCCTTGCCGCCGAAGCCGCCGCCCATGCGCCGGCACTCGACGACGACGTCGTGTGCGGCGAGGCCGAGCGCATGCGCGACCATGTGCTGCACTTCGCCGGGATGCTGCGTGGACGTGTAGATGTGCATGCCGCCGTGCTCGCGCGGCACGGCCATCGCGATCTGCCCCTCGAGATAGAAGTGGTCCTGGCCGCCGCTTCGCACCGTGCCGCGCAGCCGATGCGGCGCACGGGCAATCGCGGCCGCGGCGTCGCCGCGCGTGACGTGCACCGGCGGCAGCACGTACGACTCCGCAGCGAGCGCCTCGTCGATGGTCAGGACCGCGGGCAAGGGTTGGATGTCGAGCTTGCCGAGCTTCGCCGCGCGCCGCGCGATGCGCACGTCGGTGGCGATGACCGCGAACACCGGCTGTCCCGCGAATTGCGACCGTCTCGTGCGCGAAGATCGGGTCGTCGTGCACGATCGGGCCGACGTCGTTCACGCCGGGAACGTCCGCAGCGGTGAGCACAGCGACGACGCCGGGCACTGCCCTGACCGCGGACAGGTCGATGGCCGTCAGCCTGCCGTGCGGGATCGGGCTCACGCCGAGCGCCGCGTGCAGCGTCCCGGCAGGCTCGGGAATGTCGTCGGTATAACGTGCCTGTCCCGTGACGTGAAGGCGCGCGGAGTCGTGCGGAATCGGCGCGCCCGCGATCGTCCGGAGCTGCGTGTCACGAATCGTTTTGTCGGGGGCGTTCACGTCGGCGTCAACTGTTCGATGCGCGTGCGAACGCGCGCACGCGATGTCTCGAGATGGAAGCGCCGCAGAAGATTGCCCAGCACCGCGCGGCGGTATGCGGCGGTCGCGCGCATGTCGTCGATGGGGGAGAACTCGCGCGACAGCTCGCGCACCGCCGCATCGGCGGTCGTCTCGTTCCACGGCTGGCCGACGAGCACGGCTTCGGTGGCCGTCGCCCGTTTCGGCACGGCGGCGACGCCGCCGCACCCGATGCGCGCGTGCACGATGCGTCCGTCCTCGACCACCAGCGCGAAGCACGCGAACACCGCGGAGATATCCTGGTCGTATCGCTTGCTGATCTTGTAGGCGCGCAACAGCAGGTTGTCGCGCCGCGACGGCACGCGAATCTCCTTCACGAATTCGCCCGGCTGCAGCGCCGTCTTCTGGTACGCGAGGTACAGGTCGGCGAGGTCGAGCTCGCGCGTCACGTCTGCCGCGTCGAAGGACGACGGTGGCGCCGAGCGCCATCAGCGCCGGCATCGAATCGCCGATCGGCGAACCGTTGGCGACGTTGCCGCCGAGCGTGCCGCTGTTGCGGATGGGGACGGAGGCGAAGCGCGCCCACGCCTCGTGAAGCTCCGGCCATGAAACGTCGAGCGCGGCGAAGGCGTCGGTCAGCGTGGCGGCCGCCCCGATGCACAGGTGCGTCGGCGTTTCGCGCACGGCCCGAAGCTCGTCCACGTCACCCGTGTACACGACGTGGCCAAGATCGCGATGGTGCTTCGTGACCCACAGGCCGACGTCGGTGGCGCCTGCCACGATGCGCGCGTCCGGATGCTCGGCCAGCAGTTGCGCCAGCGCGTCCTCCGTGCGCGGAGACCACCAGCGCTGTCCGTTCGACTCGTACGAGAGCGTTGACGAGTCGCGCAGCGACGCGAGCGATGCGGCAAGCTGCTCCTCATCCGCGGACATCGCGCGCGAGCCGTCGTCGGCCACGCCGCATGCACGCCAGTCCGGCAGCGGCCGCGCGTCGTACATGGCCTGCGCCGCAGCGACGATGGGCCGGTAGCCGGTGCATCGGCACAGGTTGCCGGACAGCGCATCCTCGATCGCCTGCGTGGACGGCCGCCGCGCGTTTTTGTAGAGCCCGAACAGGCTCATCGTGAACCCGGGCGTGCAGAACCCGCACTGGGAGCCGTGATGGTCGACGAGCGCCTGCTGCGCCGGATGGAGCGTGCCGTCGGGCGCCTGCAGCGCCTCGACCGTGAACACCCCCTTGCCCGCCACCGAGGGCAGGAGGCGGATGCACGCGTTGACGGGCTTCCACGCCACGCGCGCGCCCGTCGCTTTCCGCCAGCACCACCGTGCACGCGCCGCAGTCGCCTTCGGCGCAGCCTTCCTTGGTCCCGCACAGTGCGCGGTGCTCGCGCAGGAACTCGAGGAGCGTCGCCTGCGGCGACACGCCGCTCACCGTCACGGGCTCGCCGTTGACGAGTAAGCGAAGAGGAGAGGATTCGGGGTCGGCCGCCTGCATGGGGACGTCGCGGGACGCAAGCGTCCATCGTCTCGCCGGCCGCAGCGGTTGTCAACGGTTGGGGTGCCGGCCGGCGCAAACGGTATACACGATTCGCAATTTCGAGTATACGGCTTGCGTGCCCAAGCCGGATGCAACGATTAAGGGTGGTGCCGAGTCGCACATTTGCGGTGCGGTCCGCACCGCGATCCTGCAGCGCAAGCTCGCACCCGGCACCAAGCTTCCGGAAGCGGAGCTGGGCCGGCATTTCGGCGTCTCGCGCACGATCGTCCGGCAGGCGCTGCGAACCCTCGCGCACGAGGGCATCGTCGCGCTGCGTGACCGGCGCGTGGCGGTGGTGACGCGCCCCTCGGCCATCGACGTCGCGCACACGTTCGCGGCCCGGCGCTCGATCGAGTCGTCGGTCGTGACGCATGCGTGCGAGTCCGCGACGCGCGCGGAGCTCGCCGCATTGCGCAAGCTGGTGCGCGAGGAGGAAGCCGCCTACAAGCGAGGGGATCGCGCGGGCGGGCTGTCGCGATCGCTCGAGTTCCACCAGCGATTGGGCGCGCTTTGCCGCAACCCGGTGCTCGAGCGCTACCTTGGCGAGCTTGTCCTCATGACGTCGCTGGCCGTCGCGCTGTACGAAGAGCCCGGCGCCGTGCACGCGCACGCCGATCACGTGGCGCTCGCCGACGCCATCGCGCATCGCGACGGCAAGCGCGCCGCCCGGCTCATGACCGACCACCTGGTCAAGCTCGAGTCCGGGTTGCGCGCGGGTGTGCGGCGCGGCGTGCCGTCGCTCGACGACGTGTTCGGCGTCGCCTAGCTCGCGCTGACGAACCACACCTTCGAGATTCCTCCCGGCGTCACTTCGTAGATCGCCGCGGCGTGCATCGTGCCGGTCGGAAGGCCGGTGACGATCTCCTGGTCGATCACCTTGTTGCCGAACACCATGCGGTTGACGAGCTCGGCATGCAGGTGCGGCAGGTTGAACCGGTTGTCGCGGTAGTGCGCGGCCAGCGCCTCGCGGCCTATGCTCGCCGGTTGCAGGCCGGGCAATCGGAACACCTGCACGTCCTCGGTGTACTCGGCGACGAAGCGTGCGAGGTCGCGCGCATTGTAGGCGTCGAGCTGGCGTTGCACGAAGCTTTCGGGGTCGAAGGGTGCCGTCATGTCAGATGTCCGTAGGGTCGCCGAGCTTGCGGTTGAGCGCGACGGCCTCCCTCACCAGCGCGCGGACGGTTTGCGGCGCGATCCGTGTCGAGCCGTCGAGCGCAAGCGTGGCCATGTCGTACTTGCCGCCCGGCTTGAGGCGCGGCTCGATCTGGCGCAGCTGCTGGCCGCGCCAGAATCCGAACAGGACGCGGCTTTCCTCGGCGCGGATGAGGAACGCCGGGCCGTTGACGAAGTAGACGAGGTGTCCCCACTTGATCTTCTCCTCGAGCGCTTCCGCTGCAGCGAGTGCTTCGGCGCGCAGCGCGCGCACCTGTGTTGCCTGCCAGCCCGAGAGGGCGTCGACATAGGCGTCCGCGTTCGCAGCGGGGGCGCTTTTCTTCATGGCCCACCGTGCGACGGGCTATCGAACCGGAGGAAGTCGGCCACGCACTCGAGAACGATCTCGGGAAAACTTTCGGCGATCGCGTCGCGCATCGCGCGACTCGCTTCCGGCGTCCACGCTGCCGAGCGCGAACGCCTGCTCACGCGCCTGCGCACTCGGCCACTGCGCGTAGCTGTACCAGATTCCGTCGGATCCGCGATGCAGGCGCGAGCCGAGCGATCCGCGCTCGGCGCGCAGTACGGCCGAAACGCGCGACCAGGCGGCAACGAACGCATGCTCCGCACCTGCATGCAGGCGCCAGCGGTACAGCACGATGAAACCAGGGACCGAGGCGTTCATCGAGCGATCTTCCTCGCGCGACGTGGAGCGTTCTTCTTCGCCGCCGCTTTCGCGCGGTTCGCGGCCACGCGGGCGCGAACGACATCGGCGATGAGATCGAGCGGCATGGGTGCGCCGTACGGGAACTGCAGGTTGCCCTTCGGCCCCGCATAGCGCGCGACCTTCGCACGCACGGCAGGATCCTCGACCGGTGGAAAGAGGCCGATGTGACGCTTGAACGCGGCGAAGTACACGACCGCGCCCTCCTGGAAGAGTGCGGGCATCCTGTAGCTGATGCGCTCTTCCGCACCGGGCGCCGCCGCACGCACGGCGGCACGGACGGCTCCGAGGATCTCCTGGATCTCCGGCGGGAATTGGCGGATGTAGTCGTCGACGTCGGCGGCAGGCGGCTTCATGGGCACGTTACTCCGCGCATCGGCACTGCGCGAGGGGCTCGGTGGCGATGTAGGTGAGGTTGTTGGTGTACGAGACGAATCCCTTCTGCCGTCCGAACAGGCGAAGGAGGCACGACGCCCCGTCCATCTGGATGAAGAGACCATAGTCCACGCCGGAGGACGATGACACGACGAAGGGCCGCGGGCCCAGGTTGCCCGTTGCCAGGCTCGACGTCGTGGACCTCGCAAGCTGCTGGGCGACCGCGGCGCTCTCGCCTTGCGCCTCGAAGATGCGCGCGAGGCCGCTGTCCAGCGCCTGGCGGCAGGCCGGCTCGGACGCGCTCGTGATTTGCGCGACGGTCGTGCATCCGGCGATCAGCAGCGGCAAGCCGATGGCCAGCGCAACGTCGCAAACGAGGCGGACTCGCATGATCGACGGATTGTGACGTCGAATGCGGGAAGACAAAAGGCCCCGAATCGGGGCCCTTGTCATGACTTCACGGCGCTGTGTCTACTTCGCGACCCGCGTCACCTCTGCCAGCAGCTTGTCCGCGCCCTTGTTGCTGGCCGCGTTCTTCATCAGGATGTCGGGCGGCAGCACGGCCTTGCCGTAGTACGCCTTGTCCCAGTCGCCGTTGCTCGACACGACCGTGCCGTCGAGGTTCAGCCCGCCGTACACGCCCTTGCTGCGCGAGAACGCGATGAGGTCCGCCGTGACGTTCGACTTGCGCGCCTGCGCCGACCGGGCCTGCGGCAACGCTCGCGTCACCGCCGAACTTGAACGAGCTCGCCATCATGCGAGTTCATTCCCTTGTCGGTCATCACCAGCGTGACCATCTCGCTCGCCGCAACGCCGGCCTGGAAGCCGATGCTCGCGGTCGCCAGCGTGTAGAACGCCGGGCCGACCCACTTGCCGCCATTCCTGGCGACCAGTACCGCGCGGCCGCCCGACCCGCCGACGATGAAGCCGGCCTTGACGATCTCGGGCGAGATGAGCACGGCCTTGGCGCGGCCGATGTTCTGCTGCAGCCACTTCATCTCGGGGTCGCGCATGAAATTCGACAGCGTCGTGGTCGCCTGGTCGATCAGGACCTGCTGCTCGCCCTGCGCGTTTGCGTTGGCGACGAAACCGATCGCCGCTGCGGCGATCATCGCGCCGCTGCACATCCTTTGCATCAACATCTTCATTTATGGATCCCTCGTTGTTGTTGTGCGGCCTCCCGGGCCGCGATTGGTGCTACCGCCTGCGTGCGCTGGAAAGCGCTAACGCAAGAGCTCGAGTCCGGTCGACGTCACGCGTACGCGATCGCCGATCCGCAATCCTGGCGCCGACGTCTGCTGCACGTTGGCGTAGCTGCCGTCGTCGTAACGCACGCCGATGTCCCACACGAGCGTCTGGTCCTTGCTCGCGAGCTCGTTGCCGACGAAGCCGCCGCCGATCGCGCCGACGACGGTCGCGACCGTCTTGCCCGTCCCGCCGCCGATCAGGCTGCCGAGGCCGCCGCCGACCAGCGCGCCGCCGATGGCGCCTACCGCGTTCGGAACATTCTGCACGGTCCGGGTCTGGATCGACTCCACGGTGCCTACGCGTGCGGCGGGCATCTCGCTGACCGAGTACGCGGGCGGCGTGTTGCAGCCCGTCAGCATCGACATCGCGCACGGCCGCCGCAATGGCGGCGACCCTGCGCCAGAAATTGGTCTTCATCATCGGGTTACTCCTGCGACAGGTCTTTGCGAAAGGTCAATCGGGAATCGAATTCAGCAGGTACATCGCGGCCAGCAGGCCCGACGGGCGCCCGAGCTTGCCCAGCCATTGCGCGAAGATCGGCTCGATGTCGCCGCCCATGTAGACCTGCGTGAGCGCGCGGTTCACTTCGAGGCGATACGCCGAGTCGTTGCGCGGAATGCGCGAGCCCGTACGGCTCGAACGAGAGGTCCTCGGCCAGCAGCGCGAGCTTCTTCGGGTCTTTCGCCTGCGCGGCGAGGCCGACCAGCTTGATCTTGTCGCCCGCGAACGCGTCCACGCCGCCGCTCTCGAGCATCGCGGTGCCTTCGCTCGCTTCGCCGATCGGAACCACCGTCGCGTTGACGAGGCGACGCGCAAGCGAGTCGCGCAGGCGCGTCTCGGTCGTGGTGCCCTTCTGCACGGCGATCTTCTTGCCGGCCATGTCGGCGAGCTTGTTGAGCGGCGAGTCGGTCGTCACCAGGAAGCCGCCGCCGTCGACGAAGATCAGATTGCAGAAGTCGACGTTGGCGAGGCGCGACAGGGTCTGCGGTCGTGTTGGCGCACTCGAGGTCGGCCCGTCCCGATGCAACCATCTGCGAGACGCTCCGTCACTCCGCCGACCATCCAGTTGATCTTGAGATTGGGCTCGCCGACCGTCCGTCCGATCTGCGCGATCACGCGCTTGCAGATGTCGATCGAATAACCCGCGGGCTGGTTGTCCGGCCCGACGAACGAGAAGGGCAGCGAGTCGCCCGAGAACGCGACGTTGATCGCCTTGGCGGCCTTGATCTTGGCGAGGGTAGGCGACGGCGGTGTCTGCGCCAGCGCGCCTCCTGCGATCAATGCGGCGGCTGCGATGTAACCGATGACGATGCTTTTCACGGGGGAGCGCCTTCGAGGATTGGGTGGAAGTGCGCGCTGTGCCGGGATCGCCCGGAGGGCAACGCGTTGAGGCGTATCGACGGCGGACCGGCATGGCCGCATGGGCCGCGATTCTACACCACACGCATGCTAAACTCGCCCGCCATCCGCCCGCACTGCTTCGTCATGCTCGCACGCACGCAATTCGCGCTCGTCCTGATCGCCGCCTCGCTTGCCGGCGCCGACTGCATCGCCGCTTCGCCGACGCTCGATCGCATCAAGTCGAGCGGCACGATCACGCTCGGTTACCGCGACGGCGCGGCGCCGTTCTCCGCGCGCCAGCGCAACGGCCAGGTCCGCGGCTATTCGGTCGAGCTGTGCGAGAAGATCGCCGCCGCCGTCGGCCGCTCGCTCGGCATGGCGGACCTCAAGATCGTGTGGAAGCCCGTCGACGCGGAGACGCGCATCGGCGACGTCGTCGCGCGCAAGATCGATGCGGAATGCGGCAGCACGACCATCACGCTGTCGCGCATGGAGCGCGTCGACTTCTCGGTGCCGATCTTCGTCGACGGCGGCAGCGCGCTGGTCCGCGCCGGGCGCGACGCGCCCGCGAGCGTGTCCGCGCTCGGCGGCAAGCGCATCGCAGTCATGACCAGCACGACGACCGATACGGCATTGCGCAAGGCGCTGGCGGTCGCCGGCGTGAGCGCCACGCATCGTGCCCGTCAAGGATGGCGCCGAAGGCGTCGCCGCGCTTCTCGGCGGCAAGGTGGATGCCTATGCGTCCGACCGCATGCTGCTCGCCAAGCTGCGGCTCGACGATCCCAGGACGAGCGAGCTCGCGTTTCTCGAGAGCGACTTCTCCTACGAGCCGTACGCCATCGTGGTGCCGCGCGACGACCCGGACTTCAGGCTGCTCGTGAACCGCACGCTGGTGGCGTTGTACAAGTCGGGCGAGATCGACCCCATCTTCATCCGTTGGCTGGGACCGTACGGCAATCCCGGCGCGCTCCTGAACGCGATGTTCTATCTCAACGCATTTCCGGAGTGACGTCCATGCGCGCTCGGCTGGCTGCACTGCTTTTCGTTTTGCTCGGCGCCGGCGAGGCTCTCGCGCAAGGTTCGCCGAGCGCCCGTGTGCAACGGCGTTTGCGGCACGGTCCAGGAGATCGCCCCGGTGGCGGAGCGCCAGGTATGGACGCCGCTCGGCTCGGTGTCGCCGAACGTATCGCAATCCGGACTGGGCGGCGGCATGGGCAGCAGCACGACGCAGATGCAGTTCGGCAAGGGCTTCAGCAACCAGGGCATGGTCGTCATCGGCGCCGCCGGCGGCGCCGTCTATGCGCAGAAGCCGAACGAATACCGCCGCACGCGCTACGAAGTGACGCTCAAGATGGACGACAGCACGACGCGCGTCGTCTCGATGGCATACGAGCCGTTGTTCGTGCAGGTGGGCGACTACGTGCGCGTGGCCGGCAACAACATCGAGCTCGTCAACCCCTAGAGGGCAGCGGCCGCAGTGGCGAATGCAGCGCTCGCGGTCTCCGATGCGCCTGACGGACGATTGATCGTCGCCCTGTCCGGAAGGCTCGTCGCCGACACGATTCCCACCGTCTGGCGCGATGCGCTGAAGGCTGTGCGAGGCGCGGTGTCCCGTCCGGTCACCGTCGACGCGGCGGGCGTCGACTACTGCGACGGCGCCGGCATCGCGCTGCTCGTCGACCTCTTGCGCGAGCCGCGACAGGCGCCCATCGAGGTTGCCAATCTCGCGCCCGCGTTTCACGCGCTTCTCGCGCAATACGATCCGCACAACCTCGAGCACGACCTCGACCCGCCGCCGCCGCGACGCCCCGCGATCGAGGAGATCGGCCGCACCGCGAGCACCGTGCTGCGCGACCTGCGCACGCAGGTCGAGTTCCTGGGCCAGGCGACGTCGGCGCTTGCGGCGGCGATCCGGCATCCGTCGACGATCCGCTGGCGCGACGTCGGCGCCGTGTGCGAGCGCGTCGGCGCCGACGCCGTTCCCGATCGTCGCGCTCATCGCGTTCCTGCTGGGGGTCATCCTCGCGTTCCAGTCGGCCGTGCCGATGAAGCGGTACGGCGCGGAGATCTTCGTCGCCGACCTGATCGGCATCGGCATGGTGCGCGAGCTCGGCGCGCTGATCACCGCGATCCTGCTCGCCGGCCGCACCGGCGCCGCGTTCGCGGCGGAGATCGGGACCATGCGCGTGAACCAGGAGATCGACGCGCTGACCACGATGGGCCTCGACCCCGTTCGCTTTCTCGTGAGCACGCGCGTGATCGCCGCGGTGCTGATGACGCCGCTCCTGACGCTGTTCGCAATGCTCGTCGGCACGCTCGGCGGCGCGTTCACCATGCTGTCGTACGGCGTTCCGTTCGTGACCTTCGTGAAGGAAGTCGACGGCATCGTCAATTTCCAGGACTTCATGGCGGGCTGGGTCAAGTCGTTCGTGTTCGCGATCGCGATCGCCGGCATCGGCTGCCTGCGGGGGCTGCAGACCGCCGCCGGCGCATCGGCGGTCGGCGACTCGGCGACGCGCGCCGTCGTCTCGGGGCTCGTGCTGATCGTCATCATCGACGGCGTCTTCGCGGTCATCTACTTCATGCTGGACATCTGATGACATCGACGGACGTGACGGAACCCATCATCCGCGTCGAGAACCTGACCGCGGGCTACGACGGCCGCACGATTCTCGAGAACGTCTCGTTCACCGTGAATCGCGGCGAGGTGTTCGTCATCCTCGGAGGGTCCGGCTGCGGCAAGAGCACGCTCCTGAAGCACATGATCGGGCTGTACGACGTCGCTGGCGGGCACGTGTACATCGAGGGCAACGACATCGTCGCGGCGGACGGTCCCGCGCGCGAGGCGATCCTGCGCAAGTTCGGCGTCATGTACCAGTCCGGTGCGCTCTTCGGTTCGATGACGCTGCTCGAGAACGTGCGCCTGCCGATGGAGGCCTTCACGAGCCTCGACATGGAGCAGATGGACCTGCTGGCACGGATGAAGCTGTCGCTCGTGGGTCTGGTGCAGTTCACGGGACACCTGCCGAACGAGATCTCGGGCGGCATGCAGAAGCGCGCGGCCATCGCGCGCGCGATGGCGCTCGATCCCGCGATCCTCTTTCTCGACGAGCCTTCCGCGGGCCTCGATCCGATCACTTCCGCCGAGCTCGACGCGCTCATCCGCCGTCTCGCCGACAACCTCGGCGTCACGTTCGTGATCGTCACGCACGAGCTTGCGAGCATTTACGCGATCGCCGATCGTGTCATCATGCTGGACAAGCGCGTGAAGGGCATCATTGCCGAAGGGGACCCACGCCGCCTGCGCGACGAGAGCACCGATCCTTACGTGCGCCAGTTCTTCCACCGGGAAGCGGAAGTCGCGGCACCGACTTAATCTATGAGCCAGAGAGCGAACTACTTCAAGCTCGGCCTGTTCGTGATCGGCGGCATCGTCGCCGGCGTCCTCGTGCTCGTCATCATCGGCAGCGGCCGCTGGTTCGAGCGCAAGGTCATCATCGAGACCTACTTCAAGGAATCCGTGCAGGGCCTCGACCTTGGCTCCAAGCTCAAGTACCGCGGCGTCACCATCGGCGAGGTGACGCGCATCACGTTCACGTACACCAAGTACCAGCAGGACCTTCCGATCACGCAGCGCGAACGCTACGTGATGGTCGAGGCGCAGGTGCAGCCGCGGCTGCTCGGCGGACGGGCGGCGGCAGGCGACATGACGAACCCGGAAAACGCGCAGATGGAAGTCGACAAGGGCCTGCGTCTTCGCCTGGCGCAGCAAGGCATCACCGGACTTGCCTATCTCGAGATGGACTACGTCGAGCCGGCACCCGCCGGTGCTGCCGATCAACTGGGTGCCCGAGAACGTCTACATCCCGAGCGCCCCGTCGACGGTGACGGCGATCGTGAATGCTGCCCAGGACATCATGGAGAAGCTGCACCGCCTCGACTTCGAGGCGACGGTCGCGCGCATCGACAAGCTCCTCGACACGACCAACGAGCGCATCGCCTCGGTCGACGTGAAGAAGCTGCAGCAGCGCGCCGACGTCACGCTGGCCAAGCTCGAGAGCACGCTCGACCAGCTGCAGGCCAAGAAGCTGTCCGACGAGGCGAGCGCGCTCCTGACCGAGCTGCGCCAGTCGAACGCCGAGCTCAAGAAGACGCTCGCGAACCCGGCGCTGCAGAAGATTCCCGAGGACACGGCAGCGGCCATGCAGCGCGTGAAGGAGCTCGTGTCCGATCCGAAGCTCCAGCGCACGATCTCGAGCCTCGACCGCATCATGGGCCGCTTCGACCGCATCTTCGGCTCGACGGACGCCGACCTCGCGACGTCCATCGAGAATCTGCGGCAGATCACCGACAACCTGCGCGATCTCACCGAGGAGACCAAGCGCTATCCGGCGAGCGTGATCTTCGGCGGCCCGCCGGCCCCGCTGGAGAAGAAATGATGACCGCATCGCGACGCTCGTGGATGTTCGCCGCGCTCGCCGTGCTCGTCGCCGGGCTGGTCGCGTGCTCGCGTCCCGCACCGGTGAAGGGCACGTTCGTGCTGGAGCCGCCGTTGCCGCCGGCGGTCGCCAAGCCGCAACCGGACTCGGTGCGCGTCGGGTCGGTCACGGTCGGCGCCGCGTTCCGCGGGCGGCAGTTCGTGTTCCGCGAGGCGGACCTCAAGTACGAGACCGATTATTACAACGAGTTCCTGGTGGCGCCTGCGGCGAACATCGGCGAGGCCGTCGCGCGCGCGTTGACGGCGGCGAAGGTGTTCTCCGCGGTCGTGCCGGGCGGGACGACTGCGGATCCGAACCTCACGCTCGACGTGTTCGTCGGCTCGCTCTACGGCGACGGGCGCACGATGGACAAGCCGGCGGCCGTGCTGTCGATCACGTTCTTCCTGCGGCGCGGGCGAAGGCAGCGTTCCGGTGTGGAGCAAGATCTACGACCGGCGCGTGCCGTTCACGCACCGGCAGCGCGGCTTCGTACGTCGCTGCGCAGAACGCGGCGCTCGGCGAGATCCTGGCGGAGCTCGCGCGCGACTTGTCCGCGCTGTCCATTCCGAAGTGAGTTTTTGATGCAGGTCACGCCGCCGTCACGCACTTGCGAGTAGCATTGGCGACATGAGCGACAAGGACAAGAAAACCGAGCTGGGCGGCGGCTGGTGGGGCAAGAACCTCGAGGACGTCGACCGCGAGGTTGCGCGCCTTGCGAGCATCTGCAAGGTGCGGCTGCTCGATCCCGGCGTCATCCAGCGCGTGCTCGACAACGACGCCACGGTGTGCGAGAGCTCGAATCCGACGGCGTTCGCGAAGCTGCGCCAGGCGCTCATGATGCATTACCACGTCCGCAACAAGGCGGTGGGTGCGATGGGCGAAACCGCCACCCAGGACGTCATCAACGAAATCGTCGCCAACCTCAAGAAGCGGCTGGGCAAGCAGCTCGGCGGTTAGGTTCGGCGCGCAATTCCTCGCCGCGCACGCCTGTGCGCACGAGCCACACGAGGCATTTCATGAACACCGAAGCAAAGCTGGCGCGAAGCCAGGACATCGCCACTAAGGTCTCCCTTCTTTTCCGCAAGCGCGCGGAGCACGCGCGCGACGAGTTCGGGCAGCGCCTCGCCAAGGCAGCCTCCGACAACGGCATGCGCGACCCCGCGGCGGGCGCCCGCATGTGGACGGACTGGATGAGCTACGCAGTGGACGCGACGCAGCGCTCCATCCTGTTCTGGGACACGATCCGCCAGCGCGGCAACAACTTCGTCGAGCATGCGCAAAAGGGCCTGCCGCCCGTGCTGCACTTCGACTACGAGACGGTCGTCGACGGGCGCACGCTCGCGCGTCCGGTGAACTACGCGCTGGTGCGGATCGTTCCGCCAGACGGCGTCACCGTCGATCCCAAGCGGCGACCGTACGTCATCATCGACCCGCGCGCGGGACACGGCCCGGGAATCGGCGGCTTCAAGGACGACTCGCAGGTGGGCGTCGCGTTGCGCGAGGGCCATCCCGTCTACTTCGTCATCTTCTTTCGCGACCCCGAGCCGGGCCAGACGCTGATCGACGTGTGCGACGCCGAGAAGTCGTTCGTGCGCAAGGTGCGCGAGCTGCACCCGCAGAGCGCGAAGCCCGCGATCGTCGGCAACTGCCAGGGCGGATGGGCCGCGATGATGCTCGCGGCGTCCGCATCCGGACGACACCGGTCCCATCGTCATCAACGGCGCGCCGATGTCGTACTGGGGCGGCGCGTGGCAGGAAGGCGCGAACGACAACCCGATGCGCTACGCGGGCGGCATGCTCGGCGGCACCTGGCTGTCGTCGTTCGCGTCCGACATGGGCGACGGCGTGTTCGACGGCGCGTACCTCGTCGAGAACTTCGAGAACCTCAATCCCGCCAACACGTTCTGGGACAAGTACTACCACCTGTACGCGAACGTCGACACCGAGCCGCCGCGCTTCCTCGAGTTCGAGCGCTGGTGGGGCGGCTTCTATCTCATGAACCGCGAGGAGATCGAGTGGATCACGCGCAATCTCTTCGTCGGCAACAAGGTGTGGAAAGGCGCGACGACCGGCCCCGACGGCACGGCGTTCGACCTGCGCAACATCAGGCGCCGATCGTGCTGTTCGCGTCGATGGGCGACAACATCACGCCGCCGCAGCAGGCCTTCAACTGGGTCGCGGACGTCTACGGCTCGACCGACGAGATCAAGGCGCGCGGGCAGGTGATCGTCGGCCTCATGCACGAGAACGTCGGCCACCTCGGCATCTTCGTGTCCGGCAAGGTCGCGAAGAAGGAGCACGCGCAGATCGTGTCGGTGCTGAAGTCGATCGAGACGCTGCCGCCGGGCCTGTACGCGATGCGCATCGACGAGCGCAAGGGACGCGACGGCAAGGTCGCGTACGACGTTTCGTTCGACGAGCGCCGGCTCGAGGACATGGTCGCGAAGCTCAATCGCTTCGACCGCAACGACGAGAAGCCGTTCGAGGCGGTGGCCGCCATCTCCGACTTCAACCAGCGCGCGTACGAGCTCTTCATGCAGCCGCTCGTGCAGGCATCGACCGGTCGAGTACGCCGCGAAGCTGCGCCGGCAATTCCATCCGCTGCGCCTGCAGCGGTGGGCGCTGTCCGACCTCAATCCGTGGCTTGCGTGGCTCGGACCCGCCGCCGCGATGGTGCAGGCGAAGCGCGCGCCGGCGAGCTGCCGACAACAGCGTGCGCAAGGTCGAGAAGACCGCGTCGTCCGCGATCAGCGCCTCGCTCGACTATTACCGCGCGATGCGCGATGCGATGAGCGAGGCGGCGTTCTTCTCGACCTACGGCAACGTCTTCTCGCTCTACATCGCCGACAAGCAGGCCGCGCGTCGCCGAAGGCGTCGCCGAGCCGCGCGAGCTGCCGTTCGTGCAGGAGGCGCTGCGCTCCATCGGCGAGGGCGGTTATCCCGAAGCGCTTGCGCGCGTGGCGACGCCTGCTTGCGCGCAAGGGCGAGCCGCTGCTCCTGTCGCGGCTGCTCGGCGAAGCAGGAAGCTCCTCGCCGATTACAAGGATCTGCTGCCCGACATGCCGCCGGACCAGTGGCGGCGCGTGCGCGGCGAGCAGGAGATCATCGTGCGCTATGCGCCGGAAGAGGCGCTCGCCACGCTGCCGGAGCTCCTGCGCGACGAAGGCGATCGCGCACGCCTCGTCACGCTCGGCGCGCCGGTTGCTCGCCGACGAGCGCGTGCAGCGCGCGAAGCCGACGAGCGACCAGCTCGCCATGCTCGAGGAGCTCGGCAGGACGCTGTCGGTCACGCCCCGCAAAGCGCCGCGGAAAGCCCCGCGCAAGGCGACAGCCAAGTCGACACGCAAGCCGCAGTTCGCCGCAAGCCGGCAAGGAGATGATGCCCATGGACCAACCCCGTCCGAAATACGAGAAGCTGCTCGAGTTCTGCAAGACGCTGCCGCCGACGCCCACCGCCGTCGCACATCCGTGCGACGAGAGCTCGCTGCGCGGCGCCGTCGACGCCGCGAAGCTCGGCCTGATCGCGCCGATCCTCGTCGGCCCGAAGGCGCGCATCGAGGCGATTGCGAAGCAGTACGGCATCGACCTCGGCAAGATTCCGATCGTCGATGCCCCGTACAGCGAGGCGTCCGCGGCGAAGGCGGTGCGAGCTCGTGCGCGAAGGGCAAGGCCGAGGCGCTGATGAAGGGCAGCCTGCACACCGACGAGCTCATGGCCGCGGTCGTGTCGCGCGAGGGCGGGCTGCGCACGGCGCGACGGATCAGCCACTGCTTCGTGATGGACGTGCCGTCGTATCCGGAAACGCTGATCGTCACGCGACGCCGCGATCAACATCGCGCCGACGATGGAGGACAAGGTCGACATCATCCAGAACGCGATCGACCTCGCGCACGCGATGCGCTTTCCGGAGGTGCGCGTCGCGATCCTGTCGGCGATGGAGACCGTCAATCCGAAGGTGCCGTCGACGGTCGAGGCGGGCGCGCTGTGCAAGATGGCCGATCGCGGCCAGATCACCGGCGGCATCCTCGACGGGCCGCTCGCGCTCGACAACGCGATCAGCCTCGAGTCCGTGAAGATCAAGAAGATCGACTCGCCGGTCGCCGGACGCGCCAACGTGCTGATCGTGCCGGATCTCGAGGCCGGCAACATGCTGGCCAAGAGCCTGTCGTTCCTCGCGGGCGCGGACGCGGCCGGCATCGTGCTCGGCGCGCGGGTGCCGATCATCCTCACGAGCCGCGCGGACTCCGTCACGACGCGGCTCGCGTCGTGCGGCATCGCGGCGCTCGTCGCGCAGGCGCGGCGGGAGGCCGCCAGCCAAGGCGGTGGCCTGATCATGACCGACGCCATCGCGGTCCTCAACGCAGGCTCGTCGAGCCTCAAGTTCTCGCTGTTCGCGCGCGGCGAGCGCGGCCCGTCGCTCGTCGCGCGCGGGCAGGCCGAAGGCGCTGTTCACGTCGCCGAAGTTCGTCGCCAAGGACGCGCGACGGCAAGCGTGATCGACGAGAAGTCGTGGGGCGAAGGCACCGCGCTCGGCCACGAAGGCGCGCTCGACCACCTCATCGCCGTGCTGCGCGCGAACTTCGCCGAGCATCGTCTGGCGGCCGTCGGCCATCGCGTGGTGCATGGCGGCCCGGAATACACGCGCCCGATGCGCGTCGACGCCCGCCGTGGTCGACGCGCTCGAGAAGTACGTGCCGCTCGCGCCGCTGCACCAGCCGCACAACCTGGCGCCGATTCGAGCTGCTCCTGCGCGCGATCCGCGCTTGCCGCAGGTCGCATGCTTCGACACCGCGTTCCATCGCAACCAGCCGGCGGTCGCGCAGGCGTTCGCGTTGCCGCGCAGCGATCACCGAGCGTGGCGTGCTGCGCTACGGCTTCCACGGCCTTTCGTACGAATACATCGCGCAGGCGCTGCCCGACGTACGACGCGCGCGCCGCGACGGGAAAGACCGTCGTCCTGCATCTCGGCAATGGCGCCAGCATGTGCGCGATGCAGGGCGGCCGCAGCATGGCGAGCACGATGGGATTCACCGCCGCCGACGGGCTGCCGATGGGCACGCGCTGCGGCAACCTCGATCCCGGCGTCGTGCTCTACCTCATGGACGAGCTCGCGCATGGATGCGCGCGCGATCGAGAAGCTCATCTACCAGGAGTCGGGATTGCTCGGCGTGTCGGGCATCTCGAGCGACATGCGCACGCTCGAAGCGAGCACCGATCCCGATGCAAAGGCTGCGATCGACCTCTTCGTCTATCGCATCGGCCGCGAGCTCGGCTCGCTTGCGTCGGCGCTGGGTGGCCTCGACGCGATCGTGTTCACCGCGGGCATCGGCGAGCACAGCGCGTCGGTGCGCGAGCGCGTGTGCCGGGACGCGGCGTGGCTCGGCATCGAGCTCGACGCCGCGGCCAACGCGAGCGGCGGCCCGCGCATCAGCACCGCGACGAGCCGGACGGCCGCATGGGTCGATCCCGACCAACGAAGAGCTGATGATCGCGCGCCACACGCGAGACCGTGCTGCGCACGAAGGAACCCTCATGACCGACGACAGCCCGCGGCAGGTGCTGAGCGGGACGCAAGGCGCTCGTCATCGGCATCGCGAACGACTCAGTCGATCGCCTATGGCTGCGCGAAGGCGTTTCGCGAGCTTGGCGCCGACGTTGCGATCACCTACCTCAACGAAAAGGCGAAGCGCTTCGTCGAGCCGCTCGCGCAGGAGCTCGCCGCGCCGATCTTCCTGCCGCTCGACGTGTCGGTGCCCGGCCAGCTCGAGTCGGTGTTCGACGCGGTCGACACGCAGTGGGGCAGGCTCGACATCCTGGTGCACTCGATCGCATTCGCGCCGAAGGAGGACCTGCAGGGCGGCCTCCTGCAAGTGCTCCGCGGAAGGCTTCGCGAAGGCGATGGACGTGTCGTGCCATTCGTTCGTGCGCATGGCGCGCCTCGCGGCGCCGCTCATGAAGCGACGGCGGCACCATGATGGCGATGAGCTACTACGGCGCGAACAAGGTCGTGCCGACGTACAGCGTGATGGGACCGGTGAAGGCAGCGCTCGAGGCGTGCTGCCGCTATCTCGCTTACGAGCTCGGGTCCAAAGGCATCCGCGTCCACGCGATCTCGCCCGGCCCGCTCAAGACGCGCGCGGCGTCCGGCCTCAAGGACTTCGACATCCTGCTCACCGAGGCCGCGCAACGCGCGCCGATCGGCGAGCTCGTCGACATCATGGACGTCGGCTTCGCGTGCGCGTATCTCGCCACGCCGTACGCCCGCCGTCTCTCCGGCGAAACGCTCTACGTCGACGGCGGCGTCAACATCATGGCGTGATGACGGCCCCCACGCTCGCGCAACTGCATCGCTCGCTGCCCCCGAGGGGGCGCAATTCGCGCTCGGGGCGGCCCGTCGCGCGAATCGCTAACGTGAAAACCGTCGAGATCACCTATCGCTACGCGGCGACCGCCGAAGGCGCGCGGGAGCGTCCGGCGGACTCGGAAGCCGCGCTTGCGCGCCTCGACACCGGCGGGCGATCGATGGCCGCGCTGCTCGCGGACCTTACGGACGACGACAGCACGGCGCGGCGCGTGATCCACCTCGACCCGCGCGACCTCGGGCTTGCGCACGGCGAATCGGTCATTCCGTCGCAGCGTCCCTACGCCGCGGTGCTCGGATGCGCCGATGCGCGCGTGCCGGTCGAGCTCATCTTCAACGAGGGGCCCAACGACCTCTTCGTCGTGCGCGTCGCCGGCAACGGGCTCGGCAGCGAGGTGCTGGGCAGCCTCCGCTACGCCATCGAGCACTTCGAGAGCCTCAAGCTCGTCGTCGTGCTCGGGCACAGCGGCTGCGGCGCGGTCGCCGCAGCGGTCGACGTGTTCCTCGCTCCCGCGGGATACCTGGGCTTCGCGCGCAAGCATTCGCTGCGCGCCATCCTCGACCGCTTGCTCGTCGTCGTGCATTCGGCGGCGCGGCGGATGGCGCAGGTGCACGGCCCCGACGTCGTGCGCCATCCGCGCTATCGCGATGCGCTGGTCGAGGTCGCGGTCGTGTCGAACGCCGCACTCGCCGCGCATACGCTGCAGCAGGAGCTCACCAGTGCGGATCGCGAAGTCCGCGCGGCGTACGGCGTCTACGTGATCGACGAGCGTCGCATCTGGGCGCCTCGCGCAGGCAGCGCCGCCGTCGACACGCTCGCCTATCCGCCCTTCACTCCCGCGGAGTTCGACGCTTTCGCCGAGGCGGTCGTTCGCTCGGAGCGCATCGGCGGGATGCTTTCATGACGGAGCAGGTCGCCGCGCGACGAGGGCGGCTGCTCGATCCACTCGACCGCGTTTCCGAAATCCTGTTCGGTCTCATCATGGCGGTGACCATCGTGGGGTCGCTGTCGATTGCGACCGCGGGCCACACGGAGGTGCGCGCGGTCCTCATCGGCGCACTTGGCTGCAACGTCGCGTGGGGGCTCGTCGATGCGGTGATGTACGTGCTGCGCGGCGTGGCCGAGCGCGCGCGTCAGGGTCAGCCGTCGCTTCGCCCGCGCGACTTCCTGGAGGCGGCGGGGATCTTCGCCCTGGTCGTGCTCGCCACCTTCCCCGTCGTGCTGCCCTTCATCTTCCTCGACGACACCGCGCGCGCCATGACCGTTTCGCGCGTGACCACGCTGGTCATGCTGTTCCTCGCGGGGATGGCATTCGGGCGCTATGCCGGCCATGCACATCCGATGCGCCTCGGCGTCGCCATGGCGGTGTTCGGCGCACTCCTCATCGCTGCGGTGATGGCGCTCGGTGGCTAAGGCCGCGCTTGTCCTCGCGCTGGTGCTCGCGTCTCCCGCATTTGCGGAAGAGGCGAAGTGGAGCGGCGCCGTCACCGGGTACTACTACGCGATGCGCGACGAGCCCGACTTCGGCGTCGGCGTCGCGACGCTCGATTACGGCCGCCTGCATCTGGAAGGCCGCTACAACTACGAAGCGACGAATGCGGGATCGATGTTCGTCGGCTGGAAGTTCTCGGGCGGCGAGGAGGTCACGTTCGAGGTGACGCCGATCCTCGGCGCGCTGTTCGGCGCGGGGCGCGGCGTCATACCGGGTGTGGAGGCGAGCGTCGCGTGGCGGCAGCTCGATGCCTACGTCGAGGCCGAGTACGTCGACGACCGGCGCCAGCCGGGATCGCGCTACTTCTACTCGTGGACTGAAATCGGATGGACGCCGCAGGAGTGGCTGCGCGTCGGCCTCGTCGGGCAGCGCACGCACACGGTCGACACGGGTCGCGAGCTCCAGTTCGGGGCGTTCGCGCAATTCATCGTGCAGAAGCTGACGTTCAGCGTCTACGCCTTCAACCCCGACTCCAGCGCGCGCTACGCGATCGGCGCGCTCTCGGTGAGCTTCTGATGCCACGATTCTTCCCGCCGGCCACCTGGTTGCGCGAGTACCACGCGGCGGTTCTGCGCGCGGACCTGGTCGCCGGTCTCACGCTCGCCGCGTATGCCATCCCCGTGGCGCTCGCGTACGCGACGCTGGCGGGGCTTCCTCCCGTGTACGGCGTGTACTGCTACCTCGTCGCAGGCCCCGCGTACGCGCTGTTCGGGACTTCGCGCCAGCTCGCGATCGGCCCGACGTCCGCGATCTCGCTGCTCGTGGCGACGACCGTGGCGGGCATGGCGATGGGCGACCCCGCGCGGTATTCGCAAATAGCGGCGCTCACCGCGCTCGTGTTCGCGGCGATCGCGTTCGCGGCGTGGGCGATGCGGCTGTCGTCGCTCGTCAACTTCATCAGCGAGACGGTCCTGCTGGGTTTCAAGGCAGGCGCCGCGCTCACCATCGCGATGACGCAGCTGCCCAAGCTGTTCGGCGTGAAGGGGGGCGGCGACGACTTCTTCCATCGTATCGGCGTGCTGGTGTCGCAATTGCCCGATGCCAACCTCGCCGTGCTCTCGTTCGGGCTCGCGGCGATCGCGCTCCTGGTCCTCGGCGAGCGATTGTTGCCGGGCAGGCCCGTTGCGCTGGTCGTCGTGATCGCCGCCATCGTCGCGCTGTCGGTGACGCCGCTCGCCGAACAGGGCTTCAAGACCGTCGGCATCCTGCCCGCCGGGCTTCCCGCGCTTTCGCTGCCGTCGCTGCGGGTGCGGGACGTCGACGGCATCCTTCCGCTCGCGTTCGCCTGCTTCCTGCTCGCCTACATCGAAGGCGTGTCCGCGGCGCGCAGCCTCGCGCAACGGCACGGCTATGCGATCGATCCGCGGCAGGAGCTGCTTGCGCTCGGTGCCGCCAACGCCGCGGCCGCGTTCGCGCAGGGCTATCCGGTCGCGGGCGGGCTTTCGCAGTCGACGGTCAACGACAACGCCGGCGCGCGCACGCCGATGTCGCTCGTGTTCGCGTCCGCCGCGATCGGCGTGTGCCTCCTGTTCCTCACCGATCTCCTGCGCAACCTGCCGGACGTGGTGCTGGCGGCGATCGTCCTCGTGGCGGTGAAGGGTCTCGTCAACGTGCGCGAGCTGCGCCGCACGTGGACGCTGTCGCGCGTCGAATTCTGGGTCGCGATGGTCGCGTTCGCGAGCGTGCTGCTGCTCGGCATCCTGAAGGGCGTCCTTCTCGCGGCGCTGGTGTCGATGGTGCTGCTCATCCGCCGTGCCGCGGTGCCTCCGGTGTCGCGCCTGGGACGCCTGCCCGGCACGAATCGCTTCGGCGACGTGGGCCGCAACCCCGACGCGCACGACGTTCCCGGCGCGCTGATCGTTCGCGTCGAGGCGGGGCTGCTCTACTTCAACGCAGGCCACGTGCGCGACGAGGTGCAGCGGCTCATCGCCCAGGCCGGCGAGAGCCTGCGCGTGGTGGTGTGGGATATGTCGACGTCGCCCTACGTCGACATCGCCGGCATGCGGATGCTGCTCGACCTCGCGCGCGAGCTTGCCGCGCGCGGCGTCGAGATGCGCATCGCCGAGGCGCACCTCACCGTGCGCGACCTCATCCGCAAGGAGAGCGACGCCGCCCTGTCGCTGCCGGCGGGTCGCGTCACCGTGGCCGAAGCCGTGGGCCTCTAGAACTTCTCCGGCACGAACTTGTAGGAGTACTCGGGGCTCTTGTAGCCCTTCGACTTGCCGCGCTCGGGAAGCTTGATCTTGTCGCGCGGCACCTCCTCGTACGGAATGTGCGACAGCAGGTGCGAGATGATGTTGAGGCGCACCTTCTTCTTGTCCTCGGAGTTCGCGACGTACCACGGTGCCCACGGGGTGTCTGTGGCCGCGAACATGTCGTCGCGCGCACGCGTGTAGTCGTGCCACTTGCTGTACGACTTCAAATCCATCGGCGAGAGCTTCCAGGTCTTGCGGCCGTCGTCCATCCGCGCCTTGAGCCTGCGCGTCTGTTCCCCTTCGCTCACCTCGAGCCAGTACTTGAGGAGGATGATCCCGGAGGCGAGCATCGCCTTCTCGACGTTGGGCACCACCTTGAGGAAGTCCTTCACCTGCTCGTCCGAGCAGAAGCCCATGACGCGCTCGACACCGGCGCGGTTGTACCAGCTGCGGTCGAAGATCACGATCTCGCCGGCGGCCGGCAGGTGCGGCAGGTACCGCTGGATGTACATCTGCGACTTCTCGCGCTCGGTCGGCGCGGGCAGGGCGATGACGCGGTATACGCGTGGGCTCACGCGCTCGGTGATTGCCTTGATCGTGCCGCCCTTGCCGGCGCCGTCGCGGCCCTCGAACACGATGCACACCTTGAGGCCCTTGTGCTTCACCCACTCCTGCAGCTTGACGAGCTCGACGTGTAGCTTCTTCAGCTCGCTCGCGTATTGCTTGCCGGAAAGGCTGCCGTCGTCACCGTCTTTCGCCTTGCCGGTGGTCGCACCCTTCGTCACTTTCGCCGTCTTGCCCTTCGCCATTCAATTCTCCCGAGGCGGCGCCGCGTTTGGTTGCGCGGCGCCTGTTACCGTAAGCATGCTCGCAATCAGGACGAGGCGGGAAGCGTGAGCTTGACGTGGATCACGTCGCCCTCGCGCGTCTTCTTCATCGGCCAGCCTGTGCGCGCGAACACTCCAAGCATCGCCTTGTTCTCCGCCAGCACGTCGGCTTCGAAGTCGCGAATCCCCTGCGTGGTCGCGACCTGCGCGAGATGGCGCAGCAGCCGGCTCGCGATGCCCTGTCCGTGGAAGTCCTCCTCGACCATGAAGGCGACCTCCGCGCTGTCCGGTGACGTGGCGACATAGCGCCCCGAGCCGATCACCCGCTCGCTCGCCGGTGACGACGATCAGCACGACTTCGCTTGCGGGGTCGAACCGCATGATGCGGTCGAGGGCGGCGTCCGTCAGCTCGTTGCGGTAGCTGAAAAGACGCAGGTAGATCGAGTCGCGGTCGAGGCCGCGCACGGCCTCGGCCACACGGTCGCGGTCGTCCGGGCGCAATGCCCGGACGATGACCGGCAACCCGTTGCGAAGCGTCTCGCTCGCGACGTAGTCGCGCGCGTCCGCCGCCATGCTCGCTACTTCTTCGGGCTCGACTGCGACCGCGAACGCCTGGGTGAAGGTGGCCTCGACCTGGTCGCCCACCGCGATGTTCTTGAACTGCGCGGGATCCTGCACACGCAGGTTCACGGTCTGATTCGGGCCCTTGAGCGTGACGACCTGCTTGGCCGCGTCGAGCGCCACGACGTTGGCGACCACGGTGACCTGGCGGCCGACCGCACCGCCGGGCGTTTCACCCTTCTTCGCGCCGACGGCGTCCGTCTTCTCGGTCTTGGCGACCACCTTGTCGCCGCCCTTGCGCAGGCGCAGGGATAGCGCCTCGACGTATTGAAGGTCGACCTGGTCGCCGACCTTCAGCATGTCGAAGTTCTTGACCTCGGGGCCGGCCGTGACGGTGATCGAGTTGCCCTCGGGACCCTTCAGCGTGACGTCGCGCGTGGCCTTGTCGATGGCGGTGATGGTGGCGGTGGCCTTGACCGTTTGCGCGATCGTGGCCTTGCCGGGCGCGGTGGTGACCATGGCGCCACCCGTTTGCGCGGCGGCCGTTCCCGCGAGCGCAACGGCCGCGGCAAAGCATAACGACTTCAACATGACGAACTCCTTTTCGTGAATGCGATTGAGATCACTTGCCGACGGTGACGGCCGACCATCCCTTGCCCGGGTCGAACCGCTGCATCGCGATCGCCCGTTCGGTGGTCTTCGGCCCGAGGTCGGCTTCATAGACCTTGCCGTCGTGATTGACGATGAAGGTCATGATTCCGGAACTGCCGTACTTCGCGGGATACGCGACCACGCCGAAGCCGCCGATGGCGCGGCCGCGCACGACGTAGTCGAATGCGGGGGTATCGGCGGTCTGCGCCTGCCCCTTCAGCATGCGGTAGTGATAGCCGTGGTACGCGGTCGGTCCCGACTTGCTGGAGCGATAGCCTTCGCCCGCCGCCTGCACCACCAGCGGCCCCAGCGGGCTCGGCGCCTCGCCTTGCCCGGTCGGCCAGTAAAGCCCGTCGTGCTTGCCCGCGCTGCTCATGAACTTGCGCGCATAGGCGAGCACACCGTCGCCGTCACGGTCTTCGGACGCATACTCGCGTTGCGCGTCGGCGATGGCCTCGAGCACGTTGATCGCGCTGATCTCGTTCTGGCCGATGCGCCGCGCGAGGAGCTCGTTCCTGCCCGCTGCGGTGTCGAAGCGCCAGCGATCGCCTTTTTTGACGAGCGGGAAGGCAAATGGAAAGTCGTCCTTGCCGAGCGTCAGCTTGGCGGTGTCGCCGTCGCGTGAAAGCGCGTGCTTCTCCTCGTACGACACGGCGAAGCGCTCGGCGGCGGCCTTGTCGGCGACCGCGTCACCGGATTCGATCGACTGGTCCGACGTGCCGAGCACGGCCTGGATCTGCTTCTTGTCGTGCGCCTTGACGGCGGCGACGAGTGCCGCGACCGCCTCTTCCGGGGTCGCGTAGGTTTGCTCGGCCGCGAACGCCAGCGAAGGCAACAGCGCGACCAACAACCACAGGATTCCCGCTTTCATCGCCGTCCCCCGCCGCCACGCCCGCCGCCGCCACCGCCGCGTCCGCCTCCACCGCCACCGCCACCGCGCGACGCGCCGCCTCCGCTGTAGCTGCCGGACGACCGGTTCATGCTCGACGAGCCGCGGTTGCTGTAGTCGCGCGTCTGCGACGTATTGCGGGTGTCGAACGCCGAGGAGCCGCCGCCGGTGTATCCGCCGCGGTTTCCGCTTGCGCCGCCGTAATTGCCGGCGCCGCCGTAGTTACCGCTGCGATTGCCGGCGCCGCCGTAGTCGCCGCGCCCGCCCTGCATGTCGCGCGTTGCCGCGCTCGTGCCACGGTTGCCGGCGTCGCGCGACACCTCGCCGCGCTGGATCGAGCCCTGGCCGGCTTCCGCACGCCCGCGGAATTCCTCGCGCGACGCTGCGTTGGCGTTCTGGCCGCGGCCGTACTGTTGCGCGACGCCCTGGTTCTTGTAAGGCACGCCGCCGCGGTGGTTGACATTGTGGTTCCAGTTGCCGTTGCTGATGTTCGTCTTGTTGAAGTTGTTGTAGCGGTTCACGTTGACGTTGACGTCGCCGCGGCCCCAGTTGCAGTTGCCCCACAGCGCGCCGCCGACGATCACGCCGGCGGTGAAGCCCAGCAGCGCGCCACCCGCGACGTAACCCGGCGGATAGTAGTAATAGGGCGGATAGGCGGGATATGCCCATGCGCCGTACACGACCGTCGGGTTGTACGTGGGCACGTACACGACCTCGGGGTTGGTCGGCTCGATCTTGATGACGGTCGTGTTGTTCTCCTGCGTCGTCACGACCTTCTGCTGCTCGGTGTCCTTGAGCGAGCCCTGCGCCTGCGCCTTCTGGCGCAGCGACTGCGCGGTCGCGAGCACTTCCTTCTGCTGCGCGAGGAACGCATCGCCCAGCTTCTGCGTCCAGTCGAGCTTCTCGTTCATCATCGCGAGCACCTGCGGAAACACCGCGAGCGACTTGACCGAGGGATCCCACCGCTGGCCCTGCAGCGCGTCTTCGAGCGCCTTGTCCTTGAGCGTCGGATTCGCCTTGACCCAGCGCGCGGCTTCCACGACCTCCAGCGGATACGTCGAGGCCATCAGGACTTGCGCGAGCAAGGCGTCCGGATACAGCGCGATCGGCGCGAGCAGCTGGTCGAGCTCGCCCTGGGAGAAGGTCTGGCCGCTGGCTGCAGGCGGTGGCGTGCCTTGCGGTGCGGGTGCGGGTGCCGGGGGCGGTTGCTGGGCGGTGGCGGTCAGCGCGAGCGCTGCGCACATTGCCACTGCGATGATTCTGCTTCGACGCATGTAACGTCCTTTTCTGGCAGTACGTGTCGGGCAATGGCGTGTTGCGGGTGCAATGGTATCCAATGAGCCCGCGTGGTGGTCGGCGCGCCCTTTACCCCGATCGAGATGGCGATGCGCGCGCGACCGTCATAAGAGTGCCGGAACGACGTCGACGAAGACGATCTTCACGATGGTCATGCCCGGAAAGATCGTCGCGTACCCGATGTCGGGCCGTTCGGTGGGCGTGAGCTTGTTCGAGTACGCGAGGATCGCCGGATTGCCGCAGGCGCCCGACACGATGCCGGCCACCTGGTCGTACGGCATCTTGAACACCACGAGGCCGAGCACGAGGATCGGCAGCACGAGCGCCATCAGCACGATCGCGCCAAGTCCCAGCATCATGAATCCCGTCTCGGTGACGGTGGCCGCAAACTTCGGCCCCGAGGCCATGCCGACCTGCGCGAGGAACAGCGTGAGCCCGAGGTTACGCAGGACGAGGTTCGCCGACAGCGGAATCGTCCAGTTCATGCCGCCCGTGCGGCGCAGGTTGCCGAGGATCAGCGCGACGATCAGCACGCCCGACAAGCCGACTGCCAGCTTGCCGATGCCGGGAATCGGGATCTGTATCGCGCCGATCAGAAAGCCGAGCGCCATGCCGAGGCCGATCGACACGTAGCTGAACTCCGCGGTGCCCTTGATCGAGTCGCCGAAGTACTTGCGCAATCCACCGAAGTCGTCGCGATGCGCGAGCATCCCGATGCGGTCGCCGAACTCGAGCACGAGGTCGGGCCGGGGCAGGATGTCCGCGTCGCCGCGCCGGACGTGCGCGACGATCGACGCCTTGTTCCCGGGCAGGTCGAGGTCGCGCAGCGCGCGGCCGACGACTGCCGGGCGCGATGCGAATATCCGGATGTAGTCGAGGTCGCGCCGATCCTTCGCGATGCGGCCGGGCGCCGATTCACCCAGCTGCTTGCGCGCCTGCTCGAGGCTGTCCTTGCTCGTCGCCACGACGAGCAGCACGTCGTCCTCCGCGAGCACGATCGCTTCCGCCGCGGGCTCGTTCTGGTGCTGGCGCCGGATGGCGGCGATGCTGACGCCAGGCGGCAGCGCGGCCATGGCCTCGCCGAGCGTGCGCCCGAAGTGATCGGGGTTGTGGAGCGCGATCTCGAGCAGCTCCATGCCGCTTCCCGTGGGCGCCTCGACCTTCGGCTTGAGGAACATGAACGTGACGTACAGGAAGATGATCGGGCCCGCGACGCCGAACGGATACGACACCGAGTAGCCGACGGCGGGATCGTCGTTGCCGAGCGTCGCGATCGCCGCCTGCAGCGTGGGGGTGCTCGTGCCGGAGCCTGCGAACAGCCCCATCGCGTGCCCGACGTTGAGGCCCAGAACCTTCACGAACAGGACGCTCACGAACCCCGCCAGCAGCACGCCGACGAGCGCGATGAAGTTGGCCTTGCGCCCGTCGGCGCTGGTGAGGCCCAGGAAGAACTGCTTGCCGTACTGCACGCCGACGGCGTAGAGGAAGAGCGCGAGCCCGAGCGTGCCCACCATGGGCGCGGGCGCCGACTTCGGCGCGAACCAGCCGATCGCGAGCGCCACGAACAACACGGCGCCAACGCCCAGCGAAAAACCCTTGACGTTGATCTCGCCGACGAGATAGCCGATCGCGATCGTCAGGAACAGCGCCATGAGCGGCTGCTGCTCCAGAAGCGTGCGCAGGAATTCCATCTTCTTCCTTTTAGTAGACGGTCAGGCCGCGGTCGCGGAACTGCGTGCGCACGCGCTCGGTGAGCGCGTGAGTCGGAGGCTCGACGTCGTCCATGGGATAGGCCACGCCGAGCTTGTGCCACTTCTCGCGGCCCATCTGGTGGAACGGCAGGATCTCCACGCGCTCCACGTTGCGCAATCCCGCCACGAATTCGGCGAGCTTCTCGACGTTGTCGTGGCTGTCGGTGTGACCCGGCACCAGCACGAAGCGAATCCACGCCGGGCGCCCGAGCGCCGACAGCCGGCGCGCGAACTCGAGCGTGGGCGCCTGCGGATGCCCGCTGACTTTCTGGAACGTCGCGGGATCGCCGCCCTTGATGTCGAGGATCTGCAGGTCGATGTCCTGCAACTCGGCGTCGGTGAAGCGGTCGCCGAGCCGTCCCGACGTTTCCATCGCGGTGTGCATGCCGAGCGCCTTGCAGCGGCGAAAGACCTGCGTGACGAACTTGCGCTGGACCATCGGCTCGCCGCCCGAAAGCGTGATGCCGCCGCCGCTCAGCTTGAGGACCTTCGCGTACTTGCCGATCTGGCGCATCGCGCGCGAGACGGGCACCTGGTGGCCGTTGCGCTTGTGCCAGGTGTCCGGGTTGTGGCAGAACTGGCAGCGCAAAAGGCAGCCCGTCAGGAAGCCGACGAAGCGCAGGCCGGGACCGTCCACCGTGCTGCCCACCTCGTACGAGTGCACGTAGCCGACGACGTCGTCCTCTTCGGGCTCGTCGGTGTCGCCCGGATACACCGCCATGTAATCGTGCGTGACCTTGCCCTCGGCGGCACCGTCGCGCGCAACGTGCAGCTCGTAGCGGCTGCCGATCAGCGATTTGCCCATGGGGTCAGTTCCGAAGGGCCGACCCGAGGAACTGATGCGCCCCCTTCGGGGGCAGCGAGCCGAACACAAGTGAGGCGAGCGTGGGGGTGGTCGTCATCTACATGCCGCTGTGGAAGGTCCGGTTGATCACGTCCTGCTGCTGCTCCTTGGTGAGCTTGACGAAATTCACGGCATAGCCCGAGACACGGATCGTGAGCTGCGGATACTTGTCCGGGTTCTTCATCGCGTCCTGCAGCGTCTCGCGGTTCAGCACGTTGATGTTCACGTGGAAGCCGCCGACGGAGAAATACGCGTCCAGCGCGTTGACGCCGCGCGCCAGCCGCTCGTCGAGGTTGCCCAGCGCGGAGGGCACGACGGACAGCGTGAGCGAGATGCCGTCCTCGGCGTCGTCGTACGGAATCTTCGCGACCGACATGAGTGCGGCGAGCGCCCCGTGCGTGTCGCGTCCGTTCGATGGATTGGCGCCGGGGGCGAACGCCTCGCCTTTCCTGCGGCCGTCCGGCGTGTTCCCCGTCGCCTTGCCGTACACGACGTTCGACGTGATCGTCAGCACCGATTGCGTGTGCACGGCGTTGCGGTAGGTCGGGTACATCCGGATCTTGTTCATCATGATCGACACCAGGTTCTTCGCGATGTCGTCGACCTGGTCGTCGTTGTTGCCGAAGCACGGGAACTCGCCCTCGGTCTTGAAGTCGACGATGAGGCCGCGCTCGTCACGGATGGGCTTGACCTTCGCGTACTTGATCGCGGACAGGCTGTCGGCGGCGTGCGAGAGTCCCGCGATGCCGCAGGCCATCGTGCGCAGGACGTCGCGGTCGTGCAGCGCCATCTCGATCGCCTCGTACGCGTACTTGTCGTGCATGTAGTGGATGATGTTGAGCGCGTTGACGTAGGTCTCCGCGAGCCAGTCCAGCATCGGGTCCAGCCGTTCCATCACCTCGTCGTACGTGAGCACGTCGCCCGTGATGGGCGCGAGCTGCGGCCCGATTTGCTTGCCGCTCACTTCGTCGCGTCCGCCGTTGAGCGCGTAGAGCAGCGTCTTCGGCAGGTTCACGCGCGCCCCGAAGAACTGCATCTGCTTGCCCACGCGCATGGCCGACACGCAGCAGGCGATCGCGCAATCGTCGCCCCATTTCGGCCGCATGAGATCGTCGGACTCGTACTGGATCGCGCTGGTGTCGATGGACGCCTTGACCGCGAACCGCTTGAAGCCGTCCGGCAACCGCGGCGACCAGAAGACCGTGAGGTTGGGCTCGGGCGCGGGACCGAGATTGTTCAGCGTGTGCAGCATGCGGAACGCGCTCTTGGTGACGAGCGTGCGGCCGTCCTCGCCCATCCCGCCGACGACTTCGGTGACCCACACCGGGTCGCCGGAGAACAGCTGGTTGTATTCCGGCGCGCGCAGGAAGCGCACGATGCGCCACTTGATCACGACGTCGTCGATGATCTCCTGCGCCTGCGACTCGGTGAGCGTGCCGTTGCGCAGGTCGCGCTCGAAGTAGATGTCCCAGAAGGTCGACAGACGGCCTGCGGACATCGCCGCGCCGTTCTGCTGCTTGATCGCGGCCAGGTAACCGAAGTACGTCCACTGCACGGCTTCGCGCGCGTCGGTGGCGGGACCGGCGATGTCGTAGCCGTAGCTCGCGGCCATCTCCTTCATTTCCGCGAGCGATCGCAACTGCTCGGACAACTCCTCGCGCAGGCGGATGATCTCCTCGGTGGAGTGGCGCGCGTCGAGCTCCGCCTTTTCGCGATTCTTGTCTTCGATGAGGAAGTCGACGCCGTACAGCGCGACGCGGCGATAGTCGCCGATGATGCGACCGCGGCCGTAGGCGTCGGGCAGGCCCGTGACCACGCCGGAGGATCGCGCCTTGCGGATCGCGGGTGTGTACGCGTCGAACACGCCGTCGTTGTGCGTCTTGCGGTACTTGGTGAAGATCTCGCCCACGCGTTCGTCCGGCTTGTAGCCGTAGGCCTCGAGACTATTGGCGACGACGCGCCATCCGCCGAAGGGCATGATCGCGCGCTTGAGCGGCGCGTCGGTCTGCAGGCCGACGATGACCTCGTTGTCCTTGTCGATGTAGCCGGGTCCGTGCGCGAGGATGCCCGAGGGCACCTGCGAGACGTCGAGGATGCCCTTCTCGCGCTCCTGTGCAAGGAGCGGCCCGAGCTTCTTCCAGATGCCGAGCGTGCGCTCGGTGGCGCCAGCGAGAAACGCGCCGTCGCCTTCGTACGGCGTGTAGTTGCGCTGGATGAATTCGCGCACGTTGACCCGCTGCTGCCAGGAACCGGGCGCGAAGTCGCGCCACGCTGTGTCTGCCCGATCGCTTTGCGAACGCAGAACCGTTGCCATGTCGCTTCTCCTTGCGCCCGGCTAGGGGACGACCTTGTTGAGCTCGGGGGTGCCGGCCTTCGCCTTCACCTTCGGCGGCGGCGGCGTCTTGTCGCCGGCGGCCTTGGTCGCGGCATCGCCGGCGGCGCCGGTGTAGCCCTTTGCCGTGCCGGCCGTCGCGGAGCTCAATGCCTCCTGCTTGGCCTTGCTGTCCGGCGTGACGCTCGGCATGTCCTTGGTCTTGGCGGCCTTGGCGGCGTCATCGGCTGCGGCGCCGGTGTAGCCCTTGGCGGTTCCCGACGTGGCGCTCTTGACGTTGCCGCGCGACGCCTTCTGTCGCGCGTTCGCCGCCTCGGCGGGCGTCATTTCCTGCGGCGGCGCGGGGGTTTGTGCAACGGCGACGGCACAAAATGCGGCAACAGTCACCGCGGCGATCGTTTTCTTCATGTTGCTCTCCTCGGCGCAGCGCGCGCAACCGCGTGCGGTGGCTCGGAAAATGCGGTTATTGGGAAGCGCGTCGTGGCGCGCGGCGATCGGCGGGGGCGAGACAGTTGCGAAATCTGCAACCGCTCGTCGATCGTTTGTTTGTGTGTGCAAACGTCCGGAGTTAACAGTAGTGTAGTCCAGACGATACACTTCGTGTCAACCGGACGAAACGCCGCTTCAGAACAACGGCGGCATTCCGGTCGAGCGCTCGGCGGGTGGCGGCGCGGTGTCCGCCGTCATCCTGTCCGCCTCGACGACCCAGCCGCCGCCCATCGCCTTGTAGATGTTCACGCTCGACGAAAATACGGACGCGCGCAGCGACGCAAGTTGCAGCTCCGCGGGAAACAGCGACTGCTCGGCCTGCAGCACGGTCGTGTACGACGTATAGCCGCCGTTGAACTGCAGCGTGGCGAGCTGCGCATAGCTCTTGAGCGCGTTGACCAGGCGCTCCTGCGCCGCCTGCTGCTCGACGAGCTTCTGGTTGGCGACGAGCGAGTTCTCGACGTCGGCGAACGCGTTCTGGATCGAGTACTGGTAGTTGTAGAGCGCGGCCTTTTGCGCGGCTTCCGACTGCGCGACCTGGCCGCTCACGGCGCCGAACGTGAAGATCGGTCCTGCGAGCTGCCCCGCGTAGCTCCACACGCGCGCCGGACCGGTGAACAGGTTCGACAGCTGGGAGCTCGACGATCCGCCCGCGCCGGTGAGCGAAATTGTCGGGAAGTACAACGCGCGCGCAGCGCCGATCTGCGCGTTCGCGGCGATGAGCGAGTCCTCTGCCTGCAGCAAGTCCGGGCGGCGCGTGAGCAGCTCCGAGGGGACGCCCGACGGGACTTTCGGCAGCGCGAGGTCGTACACCGACTTGCCGCGCGGAATCGGCCCCGGGTTGCGGCCGACCAGCACGGAAAGCGAGTTCTCGGTCTGCGCGATCTGCGACTCGATCAACGGGATCTGCACGGCGGCCGTCTCGTATTGCGACTGCACCTGCGAGACCTGCATCTGCGAGACCTGGCCGTACTTCAACTGCAGCTGGTACAGGCGCACCGATTCGCCGTACGCGCCGAGCGTGCGCTTGGCCACGGCGAGCTGCTCGTCGAGGCCGCGCAGCGTGAGATAGTTGCTCGCGACCGAAGACACGAGCGACAGGACCACGCCGCGCCGCGCTTCGTCGGTCGCGAGAAGATTCGCGCGCGCCGCTTCGCTCAAGCGGCGGATGCGTCCCCACAGGTCGATCTCCCAGCTGACGCTCAGGAGCGCTTCGTACGACGACTGGGGGTTCGGAATGCCCGCCGACAGCTGCGGTGTCGCCGTGGCCTCGCTCACGCGTCCGCGTCCCGCGCTGCCGTTGTAGCCAAGCTGCGGGAACAGCGACGAGCGCGTCTGCGTGAGCACGCCCGCGGCCTGCTCGACGTTGGCGGCCGCGACCTTGATGTTGAGGTTGTTCGCGAGCGCCTCGGCGATCAGCTGGTCGAGCACCGGGTCGTTGAACTGGTGCCACCACTGCACGTTCGCGGTATCGGCGGCGTCCTTCGGCTCGTAGATGAACGCCTTGGGCACGTCGACGGCCGGGCGCGTGTAGTCGGGCCCGACCATGCAGCCCGAAAGCACCAGCGCCACGGCGACGTACGCGGTCGCGCGCATCAGTCGTCCGCCTGATGTGGCGCCGGCGGCGGTAAGGCGGCGGGCGGCGGCGCTTCCTTCTCCTCCTCCTTCCCTTCCTTCATCCGGTCGAAGAGATAGAAGAGCAGTGGGACGTACAGCATCGCGAGCGTCGTCTCGCCGAGCATGCCGCCGATGATGCCGGTCCCGATGGAGTGACGCGCATTCGCACCGGCGCCGACGGCGAGCGCGAGCGGCAGCACGCCGATGGCGAACGCGAGCGACGTCATGATGATCGGGCGCAGGCGCTGCTCGCCGGCGAGGATCGTCGCTTCCATGATCGACTTGCCCTGCGCGCGAAAGTCGATCGCCGCGGATACGCGCAGCACCGCGTTCTTGGCGCCGAGCCCGATGAGCACCAGGAGGCCGATCTGGAAGTAGACGTCGTTGTCGAGGCCGCGCAGGTGATTGGTGAGGAGCGCCCCGAGAATGCCAAAGGGCACCGCCGACATCACGGCACCCGGCAGCGTCCACGATTCGTACTGCGCGGCGAGCACCAGGAACACGATGATGAAGCCGAACACGAACGCGAGCCCGGACGTGCCGCCCGATTGCTTCTCCTCGAACGCGAGGCCCGACCATGCGAACGTGTAGCCCGGCGGAAGCACGTCCTTCGCCGTCTCCTCCATCGCCTTGATCGCGTCGCCCGAGCTGTAACCCGGCCGCCGCATTGCCGTTGATCTTCGCCGCGGGGAATCCGTTGAAGTGCGGCAGGATGTCCGGGCCCGACGTCCATTTCGTCGATACCACGGACGAGAGCGGCACCATCTGGTTGTTGTTGTTGCGCGTGTACAGGCGCGTGAGGTCCTCCGGGTTCTGCCGGTACTGCGCGTCGGACTGGACGATCACCCACCACACGTTGGAGAAGAGGTTGTACTGGCTCACCGTGAGCGAGCCGAATTGCGCCTGGATCGCGCTGTACACGTCCTGGATGGGAATGCCGAGAAGCTGCGTCTTCTCGCGGTCCACCGATGCGCGCAGCTGCTGCGTGCTCGCGGAATACGTCGTCGCGAGCCCGGTCAGCACCGGGTTCTCGCGCGCCTTCTTGAGGAAGTCCTGCATCACGCCTTCGAGCGCGACGGGGTCGCCGGTGCCCGTGTCCTGGATCCAGAACTCGAAGCCGCCGGTCGTGCCGATGCCGGGGATCGCGGGCGGCGCGACCGGGACGACGATCGCACCCTCGATCTTGCGCGCCTCGGCGAAGAACGATTGCAGGATCGTCCGCACGTTCTCCTTCTTGGCGGTGTCGATGTTCTTGTAGCGCTCGTCGAACGGGTTGAAGGTGACGAAGATCGTCGCGGCGTTGGTCTTGAACCCGCTGTCGAGCAGCGAGTAGCCCGTCACCACGGTGCGCGTCTGCACGCCGGGGATCGACTTGAAGATCGCGTCGGCGCGGTTGGCGATCTCCTGCGTGCGCGCGAGGCTCGCCGCCTGCGGCATGATGATCGCCGCGAACGCATAGCCCTGGTCCTCGTTGGGAACGAAGGAGGTCGGCAGCACCTTGAAGAGGTGGTAGATCGAGTAGATGAACACCGCGAAGAGCACCAGCGCGATCACCGCGAACTTGATCACGTACGTCACCGCGACGCCGAAGGCCTGCGTGACGCGATCCACCTGGCGGTTGAACCACGCGAACGGCCCCTTCGTCGGCGGCGGGTTGTGCTTGAGGAGCACCGCGCACATGGCGGGCGTGACGGTCAACGCGCAGAAGCCCGACACCGACACCGAGATGACGATGGTGATCGCGAACTGCTTGTAGAGCTGGCCGGTGGTGCCCGGCAGGAACGCGGCAGGGATGAACACCGAGCACATCACGAGCACGACGGCGACGAGCGAGCTCGCGATCTCGCCCATCGACTTGATGGTCGCCTCCTTCGGGCCGAGATTGTGCTGGTGCATGTTGCGCTCGACGTTCTCGCAGACGACGATCGCATCGTCCACGACCATGCCGATGGCGAGCACCAGGCCGAACAGCGTGAGGAGGTTGATCGAGAAGCCCAGCGCGAGCATGCCGGTGAAGGTCGCGATCAGCGCGATCACGATGGCGACGGCGCAGATCAGCGTCGTGCGGAAGCTCTGCAGGAACAGGTAGACGATCAGGATCACGAGCACGATCGCCTCGAACAGCGTCACGATCACCTCGTGGATCGACAGGCGCACGAAGTCGTTCGTGTCGAGCGCGATGCGGTACTTCATCCCGTCCGGGAACGAAGCCTGCATCTGCTCCATCGTCTTGCGAACCGAGTTCGACACGTCGAGGCCGTTCGCCCCCGGCTGCTGGTAGACCGCGATGATCGTCGCGGCGGTGCCGTTCATCTGGCTGTCGACGATGTACTGCTGCAGCCCGATCTCGGCGCGCGCGACGTCGCCGACGCGCACGATCGCGCTGCCGTCCTGGCTCGCCCGCAGGATGATGTTCTCGTACTGCTTGGGATCGGTGTACTGCGGCTGGGTGATGACGGGAAACGTGAGCTCGACCGGCCCGGCGTTCGGCTGCTGTCCGATCTGCCCCGCGCCGAACAGCTGGTTCTGCTGGTTGATCGCGTTGCTGATGTCGGAGGTCGTGATGCCGAGGGACGCCATGCGATCCGGGTTCATCCAGATGCGCATCGCCTGGTTCGGCACGCCCATGATCTGCGCCTGTCCGGCGCCGTTGACGCGCTTCAGCGCGTTGAGCACATAGACGTTGGCGTAGTTCGCGATGTAGTTCGCGCTGTAGCGGTTGTCCTCGGCGTACACCGACACCAGCATCATGATCGACGACGACTTCTTCTGGACGTTCACGCCCTGCTGCACGACCGCGGACGGCAGCTGCGGCATCGCGAGGTTCACGCGGTTCTGCACCTGCACCTGCGCGATGTCCGGATCGGTGTCGAGCGAGAAGTACACCGTCATCGTGAGCTGCCCGGTCGAGCTGCTGATCGACGACATGTAGAGCATGTTGTCGACGCCGTTGATCTGCTGCTCGATGGGGGAGGCGACGGAGCTTGCGAGCGTCGCCGAGTCCGCGCCGGGATACGTGGCGGACACCGTGACCTGGACCGGCGTGATGCTCGGATACTGCGCGACGGGCAGCAGGTACATCGACACGGCGCCGGCCAGGCAGATGATGAGCGCGACGACTGCCGCGAAGATCGGCCGCTCGATGAAGAAGCGCGAGAGCATCGGCGCTGGTTACTGCTTCATCGTGACGTCGACGCGGCGCGCCTGCTCGTCGCTGCCGCTGCCCGTTACCTCGGCGGGCGCCGCGAGGACGATGCGCTTCGCCTCCACGCCGAGCGCAACGAGCTCGTCGCGCACGGTCTGCGCGCGCTTCTTCGCGAGCTCGGTGTTGGCGGCGGCGTTGCCGGTCTTGTCCGCATATCCGGTGATCACGACCTGGGTGCCGATGCCGATGTAGGCGGCCGCGCCGACGCGAATCGCGCGCTGTGCGTCCGGGTTGAGGGTGGACTTGCCCTTGTCGAACAGGACGTGCACGCCGGACGGCGTGGCGGCGGGGTAGGCGGGCGGTGCGATCGTCTTCGCGACCGTGGTCGTCGCGGGCGGTACGTATGCGGCCGGCTTCACGTCCGCGCCTGCGGACAGGCGCACCCCGCCGTCGACGACCACCTTGTCGCCGTTGGCCAGCCCTTCCGAGATGAGCCAGCCGTCGCCCTTCCATTCGCCGACCGTGACGGGCCGCAGCTCGGCCTTGTTCTGCGCGTTCACGAGCCAGAGGAAATGTCCCTTGGCGCTCTGCTGCACGGCGCGCTGCGGGACGACGACGGCATTCGGCCGGATCGAGCCGGTGAGGCGCACGCGCACGTACTGGTTCGGGCGGAGCACTCCCGCGGGATTGTTCACCGTCGCGCGCAACAGGAACGTGCCGGTGGTCGGGTTGTACGACGGATCGGCGAACGTGATGGCGCCGGTGTACGGGAAGAGGTTGCCGTCGACCATCTCCACTTCCACGATGAACTTGCCGCCCTCGGGAAGCTTGAGCTGGCCCGCGCGCACGTCGTTGCGGATGCGCTCCATCTCGTTCTCCGAGATGCTGAAGTTGATCCACATCGGCGTCAGCACGGAGACCGTCGTGAGCTGCGAGTTCGACGGGCTGAGGTACGTGCCGTCGGCGACGAGCGCATAGCTCGACACGCCGTCGACCGGCGCGCGTATCGTCGTGTAGGAGAGGTTGAGCTGCGCCGTCTCGAGCTGCGCCTGCGCCTGCTGCACGGCGGCCTGCGCCTGCGCGTATTGTCCCGTCGCGTCGTCGAGGTCCTTCTGCGACAGCGCCTGCTGCTGCGCGAGGGGCGTGGTGCGATCGAGGTTCTGCTTCGCCACGATCATCGCGGCCTGCTGGCGCTCCAGCGCGGCCTTGGAGGCGTCGACCTGCGCCTGGAACGGCTTCGGGTCCATCTGGAACATCACCTGGCCGTTCTTGACGACGGCGCCTTCGGTGTACACGCGCTTGTCGAGCCACCCGGACACGCGCGCCTGGATGTTGACGGCCTGCACGCTCTGCGTTTGCGCGACGTAGACGGCAGTGACGGGAACGTCGGCGCGCGCCACCGTGAGGACGGTGACGTCGATGGGCGCTTTCTCGGGCGCTTTCGGTGCTTCCCGGCCGCAACCGCTGGCGAGAAGCGCGCAGGCGACGACGCAACACAATCGCGCCGTGCGCGCGAACAGCAGGGCAGACGTAGCAATCATGGCGACTAACCTGAGGGCAACGACGGGACCGGCATGCGGCGACTGCGTCGCGAGCGGGGCAAACGCTCGTGTGCGGCGCAGGAAGCTTCCTTTTACCTCAAGAAGCGCCGGTTTGTCGATTACCGGGCGGTGCCGACGATGGGCGGGGCACTGTTGTCGAAGCTGCCGCCGAGCGCGAGGTGAAGGTTGACGCGCTGCACGAGACGCTCCGCCTGCACGCGCACCAGCGACACCTGCGCCGAGTAGAGCGCAAGTTGCTGCTGCTGTACGCCCCGGAGGTCACCCGAGCCCACCCGATAGCGCACGTTGGCAAGCTCGAGGCCGCGCGCGTTCTCGCGGACCGCGGTCATGAGGATCGTCTCGCGGTCGGCGAGCGCGAAGCCGTTCGACAGCGCGTCCTCGACTTCGGAAAAAGCGCGCAGGCTGACGCGCGCATAGTCGGCGACGGCCTGCTTCTGCTCCGCCGTGCGCAGCTCGACCTGCGCCTGCAGCTGGCCGCCGAGGAAGATCGGCTGCAGCAGGCTCGCGCCGAGGCTGAACAACGGATTGTCCGTGCTCTTCAGCACGAACAGCTCGCTCGAAATCGACGTCAAGCTCGCCGTCAGCGTGATGCGCGGCAGGCGCGCGGCTTTCGCTTCCTCGGTGCGATAGAAGGCGCCGGCGACGCGTCGCTCGGCTGCGACCACATCGGGCCGGCGCTCCATGAGCTCCGAGGGCAGCCCAACCGGCACATCCCCGGGCCAGTGTGCGAGTCGCGCGGGCGCCGCGATCGCTGCGGCGGGATAGCGTCCGACGAGCACTTCGAGCGCGCGCACCGCCTGCACGTAAGCCGCCTCGAGGCTGCGCTCGGTATCGCGCAGCGTCGCGACGTTCGCGCGCGATATCGCGACGTCGAACTCGTCCCCGCGACCGACGCGCAGCCGGTCGGCGGCGAGCGAGACGAGCTGCTCGGACGACATGCGCATCGAGTTCGCCTGCGCGAGCTGCATGCGCGCCTCGGTGGCGAGGAACCACGACTTCGCGACCAGCGCGGCGATCGACTGCCGCGCATATTCGGCGTCGAGCTGCGTTGCCACGTACTGCTGCTCGGCGAACGCCTGGCCGGCGCGTACGCGTCCCCACAGGTCGAGCTCCCAGTTCGCGAAGAACCCGACGCCCGACAACCCGCTGCTGTCGGACATCTTGCCGCCGCCGCGCCCCATCAGGTTCACCTGCGGGTAGAGCAGGGAGCCCGAGGCCTTGACGTACGCGGCTGCCTGCTCGACGCGCGCTTGTGCGACGCGCAGGTCGGCGTTGTAGGCGATCGCCTCGCGAACGAGTGCGTCGAGCTCGGGGTCCTGGAACTCGACGAGCCACGGCTCGCGCACGTCCGTCGAGATGCCGCCCGCCGCGTAGTGCGGCGGGATCACCGTGTTGGGAAGCGCGTCCTGGCGCACCGCCTGCTGGTCCGGCGGCGGCGCCAGCGCGCATCCGCTCAACACGCATACGACGGACAGGATGGCGGCGGCGCGCATCAGTGCAGTTTCAGCACCAGGTAGTTGGTGTACGACCCGACGCGCAGGATCACCTTGCGCAGGATGTGCAGGAACTCCGCAGACTGCGTGAAGATGGCGGCGTCGCCGGTCGCGCCCGCGGCGAGGAACAGCGCCCTGTCGCGGTCCTGCAGGTCGAACTTCACCGCGAATTGTCCGGGCGGCGCAGTGGCGAGCGTGGACATCGGAATGGTGCCGCTCGGCTGCACCTGTCCCTGGCCGATGGCCCAGATGATCGAGTCGACCTTGCCTTTGATGATGCGGCCGGGGTAGGTCTGGAGGGCGAACTCGGCTTCGTCGCCGGACTGCACCTTGGTCAGCTCGTTCTGGTTGAAGAACGCGATGATCTGCCCGTCGGCTTCGACGAGGGACATCACGGGGTTGAGCGGCAATCCGGCAACGAACGCGCCCGGCCGCAGCTGCAGGTTGATCACGTAGCACTCGCAGGGCGAGACGGTCGTGGTCTGGTCGAGCAGCCAGCGCGCGTTGGCGAGCTGCGCACGGATCTGGGCCACTTGCGCGTACGTGCCGTTGACGTTGGTGCCGAGCTTCTGCTTGACCTGGCCCACCGATGCCATTGCCTGTGCCTCGGACGCCTGTGCCGCGGCTTGCTGGCTGCGCGCGGATTCGCGCTGGCCGACGAGCTCGGCGAGATTGGCTTCCGCCTGCTCGAGGTCGAAGCGCGTGCCCGCGCCCGACTTCGCGAGCTCCCGGTTCTGCTCGACCCGCATGCGGGCGAGCGCCAGGCGCGCATCGACTTCGGCGATCTTGGCCGCGGCCTGCGCGATCGTCGCGCGCGCCTCCATGACCTTGGCGTTGGCGCCGGTCAGCGACTCCTCGGTCTCGCGCTGTCCGCCCTGCGCGAGCGCGAGCTGCGCTTCGAGGTTGGCGACGTCGAGCTGGTAGGGCGTCGGATCGACCTTGAACAGGAGGTCACCCTTGTGGACGAGGCGGTTGCCTTCCTCGATCGGGACTTCGAGGACGCGGCCGCGGACCTGCGACACGATGGGAATCACGTACTTGAAGACGCGCAGCTTGGCGGACGACGGCGCGACGACGTTCAACGTGAGGATCATCACCGTCAGCGCGATGATCGGGATCGTGACGACGATCACCTGCGACGTGATGTTCCACGGCAGCCACTTGAACTTGATGAAGATGAGCCAGACGAAGAACGAATAGATGCCGAGGAGCAGGATGTCCATTACGCGGTTCCATCCTCTTTCGCGGCATGCAGCGCATCGAGCTCGGCGCGCAACGTCGCAAGCTCGGGAGGCAGCCTTCCGCGCGACGCCATGTCGTCGAGCTCGGCACGCAGGTGCTCGATGTCCGCCGCCACCAGCTTGCCTTCCTTCGCCTGTTCTCCGCGCTCGAGGAAATAGCTCTCGTGCTTGTCGGTGCCGTACGCCATGCGATAGGCGACGGGACGCGTGTACGCCCACAGCCACGCGGCGGGCCACAGGAGGCCGCCGAAGAACAGCGACAGCAGGCACAGCGTGTTGATTGCGGACTGCTGCGGGTGATGCCGTTGCTCGGCGATCTTCTCCGGCAGGATGTGCACGAGCCAGAAGACGACGATCACCACGACCGGCACGATGATCAGGACGACGATGGCGATCCAGTCGGCCGCGGTGTCGAGCGCATCGCCCGAGAGAAAGGAAGCGGCCGCCATGCGCGGGGCGACAGCAGCGCGAAGACGAGCAGGAGCGCATTGCGAAGACGCGGTCGACGGGACATGCGATGTTGCTCCGGCAGACGAATTCAGGGCGCAGTGTAGCGCGGCAGCCTGCGGGCTGGTTGCGGCATGTCAAGCTCGTCAGGCTGCAAAGCCACTATGCTGCACCTTCACGATGCGAGGATCACGGCATGAGGACGACGAGGCTCGCGGACGCCGTTGCACAGATATCCAACGGTGCCCGATTGATGGTCGGAGGATTCATGGGCGTGGGCACGCCGGAGGCCATCATCGACGAGCTCTGTCGCCAGCAGCGCGGCGATCTCACGATCATTGCCAACGACACGGCGATGCCGGGCGTGGGCATCGGCAAGCTCGTTTCCGCCGGGCTCGTGCGCAAGGTCATCGCGAGCCACATCGGGCTCAACCCGGAGACGCAACGGCTGATGCTCGACGGACGCATCGAGGTGGAGCTCGTGCCGCAGGGCACCCTGATCGAGCGCATCCGTGCGGGCGGCCACGGGTTGGGTGGCATCCTCACGCCCACCGGGGTCGGCACCGTCGTCGAGGAAGGCAAGCGCAAGATCGAGGTCGACGGCCGCACCTATCTCCTCGAGCTTCCGCTGCGCGCCGATTTCGCCCTCGTGCAGGCATTCCTTGCGGACTACCTTGGCAACCTCACGTATGCGCTCACGATGCGCAACTTCAACCCCGTGATCGCGATGGCCGCGGACCGCGTCATCGTCGATGCCGAGCACATCGTGCCCGTCGGCATGATCCCGCCGGACCAGGTCATGACGCCGGCGCCGCTCGTCGATTGCCTGATCGCGAAAGGGTGAGTACCGTGGATGCTCAGACGATCATCGCCAGGCGCATTGCGCACGAGCTCCGCGAGGGCATGCTCGTGAACCTCGGCATCGGCATTCCGACGCTCGTCGCGAGCCACGTGCCGCAGGGCACGAACGTGTTCTTCCAGTCGGAAAACGGGCTCATCGGCACAGGTCCGGTGCTCGAGGACGGATTGGTCCAGTCGCGCCTCACCGATGCGGGCGGACGCCCGGTCAGCGCGATTCCAGGCGCATCGACGTTCGACAGCGCCATGTCGTTCGGGCTGATCCGCGGAGGACACGTCGACCTCACTGTATTGGGAGCCTTGCAGGTCGACGAGCGAGGCCTCCTCGCGAACTGGATGATCCCCGGCAAGATGGTGCCTGGCATGGGCGGCGCCATGGATCTCGTGACAGGCGCGAAGCGCGTGATCATCGCCATGCAGCACACGGCAAAGGGCAAGTCCAAGATCGTGCCGCGATGCACGCTTCCGCTCACGTCCTCGCGGCCGGTCGACATGGTCGTCACCGAGCTCGCCGTGATCGCGTTCCCGAACGGCCAGGCCACGTTGCTGGAGACCGCGCCCGGCGTGTCGGTCGAAGACGTTCGCGCGGCCACCGAGGCACGCCTCGTCGTCGGCGCCAACATCACGACGATGGCGCTGTAGCTACGCGCCGATCTTCTGCGCGGCCACGACGAGCCCGGCCAGGAACAGCGCTTCGGTGGCGAGCAGCGCGATCGCGCGACCGCCGACCTTCTTCATCTCGAGCGGCGACGTCTTGAGGCCGACTGCGGCGATCGCCACCACGAGACACGCGCGCGCCACGTCGTTCATCGCGTTGGCAGCCGGTGTTGGTATGAGGCCTACGCTGCCGGCCACGACCAGCAGGACGAACACGACGAGGAACGGCGGGATCAGCGGGTCTTCCCGCCCGGCGCCCTCGGTGCCGAAGCGATGCCGCACGACCAGCGTCAGGACGAGCACCACCGGAAGCAGCATCGCGACACGCAGCATCTTGGTGAGGACTGCCGCATCGCCCGCTTCCTGCGACACGCTGTAGCCCGCGCCGACGACCTGCGCGACGTCGTGGATGGTGCCGCCCAGGAACACGCCGGTCGCATGCGCATCGAGGCCGAGCCACGCGGCCGCCGGCGGGTACAGGATCATCGCAAGCGTCGACATCGCGGTGACGCCGGCCACGGTGAACACGAGCTCGCGCTCGGAGTTGTCGTCGCGCGGAAGGACGGTCGCGATGGCGATCGCGGCGGACGCGCCGCAGATCGCGGTGGCGCCTCCGGTCAGCACGCCGAAGCGGCGGGACTGGCCGAACAGGCGGGCGGTCGCGATGCCGAAGACGATGGTCGCGATCACCGCCGCCACGATCAGGAGCCCGGTGTGCCAGCCGAGCGCGGCCAGCTGGTCGATGGTGATGCGCGCGCCGAGCAGCGCCACGCCGAAGCGCAGCACGCGCCGCGCGGCGAAGTCGACGCCAGGCTTGGCGTTGCCCTCCATCGCCACCGAATTCAGCGCCATGCCGATCAGCAGCGCGTACAAGAGCGTCGGACCGCCGCGATTCTCGGACACGAATGCCGCCGCGATCGCGATGACGCCGGCGAGCAGCATGCCCTGCCACGAGCGCTTCGCTTCGTCGCGCAGGGCGCCAGCGCGAAGCGCAACGGCGTTCATTGGCAGAGCTCGCGGATGAACTCCTCGGCCTGCGGCCACGGGCCGTAGCCCGCCGCAGGATTGAGATGGCCGACGGCGCCGACGTCGACGAGGCGGCTGCCCCACGACGTCGCGAGCGACGCGACGCGATCGAAACCGGCGAGAGGGTCGTTGGTGCTGGCGGCCACGATGCTCGGGAAGGGGAGACGCGCACGGGGCGTCGGAAGCCATCCATTGTCGAGCAGGACGTCCTGCTTCGGATAGCCCTCGGGCAGCGGCCGCTCGAAATCGGGCGGCGCCGCGAGCAGCGCGCCCTTGATCGGCCGTGCGTGCTGCATGGCCCAGTGCACGGTGATCATCACGCCTGCGCTGTGCGCGACGAGCACGACCGGTCCCTCGATCCTGGCGAGAGAGCGGTCGAGCTCCGCGACCCACGCCGCGCACGACAGCTTGTCGCGGTCCATGCGCGGCACCGAGCGGGCGTTGGGCAGCGCAGCCTCGAGCAGCGTCTGCCAGTGCTCCGCGACGTGATCGCGCAAGCCCGGCACGATCAGGATCACGGGGTCCGTCACGTTGCGGGCGCGCTCGCGAGCTGTGCGCGAATGACCTTCTTGTCGAGCTTGCCGACGCTCGTCTTGGGAATGGCGTCGACGAAGTACACGCGATCCGGCACGGCGTACTTCGAGATCGCGCCGCGCTCGACGAAGTCCTGCACGTGGCGGCGAATGCCATCCTCGGTCGTTTCCGCGCCGGCCTTGCGCACGACGAACGCCACCGGCCGTTCGCCCCACTTGTCGTCCGGCACGCCGATGACCGCCGCCTCGACGACGCCCGGCACGCGCAGCACGAGGTCCTCGATGTCGAGCGATGACACCCACTCGCCGCCGGTCTTCACCACGTCCTTGATGCGGTCGACGATCTTGAGATAGCCCTCGCTGTCGATGACGCCGACGTCTCCGGTGTGCAGCCAGCCGCCGCGCCAGAGGTCCTCCGAGCGCTCGGGCTCGTGCAGGTAGCCCTGCGTGAGCCACGGCGAGCGCGCGACCACTTCGCCCTGCGAGACGCCGTCGTGCGGCACGTCCTTCATGTCGACGTCGACGATGCGCAACTGCACGAACGGGATCGGCCTGCCGGCGCGCACGAGGAACGGCAGCTTGCGCTCGATGTCCCACTCCATCATGTGCGGGCGCAGGTGCGCCAGCGTCAGGATCGGGCACGTCTCCGACATGCCGTAGCCGGCGATGACGTCGATGCCGTGCTCGACCGCCTTCCGCGCGAGGGGCATCGGCAGCGCGGAGCCGCCGATGATCACCTTCCAGCCTGTCAGGCGCCCGTCGCCCGCGAGCGGGCTGCCGAGCATCATCGCGAGGATCGTCGGCACGCAATGCGAGAAGGTCACGCCTTCGCGCGTGATGAGGTTCAGAAGCGTGTCCGGCGCATAGCGGCCCGGGTACACCTGCTTCAACCCCAGCATCGTCGCGAGGTAGGGAATGCCCCACGCGTGCACGTGGAACATCGGCGTGACGGGCATGTAGACGTCGCGCGCGTCGAGGGTGGCGTGCGGCGCGCCGTCCAGCGCCTGCGAGACGCCCAGCGTATGCAGCACGAGCTGGCGGTGGCTGTAATACACGCCCTTCGGCAGGCCGGTGGTGCCGGTGGTGTAGAACGTCGTCGCGCGCGTGTCCTCGGGGAGATCGGGAAACGCATGGGACGCGTTTCCGCGCGCCAGCATGTCTTCATAGGTCGCGTCGAACGCGATGCTCGACGCGGGCTTTCGCGGCTGGTCGTTGATCAGGACGAGCTTGCAGGTCGGCCGGATCCGGTCGCGGATCGCTTCGACGATGGACAGGAATTCGGCGTTGACCAGGATGACGTCGTCGGCCGCATGATTGATCGTGTACAGGATCTGGTCCGGCGATATGCGCACGTTGATCGTGTGCAGCACGGCACCCATCATCGGAACCGCGAAAAAGCATTCGAGGTAGCGATGGCTGTCCCAATCCATCACGCCGACGGTCGAGCCGGGCTTGATGCCCAGCGCCGCAAGGCCCGATGCGAGGCGCGCGACGCGCTCGGCGAGCTGCGTGTACGTGTAGCGCGTCTCACCCGCGTACACGATCTCCTGTGCGGGCGACTGCGCGACGCCGTGTCGAAGGATGTCGCGGATGGTGAGCGGCGCATCGTGCGCCGACGGGGTGCGTTGAATGGCCAGTGCGTTCATGGGAGTGAGCTTTCTTTCAGTGAAGGAATTCGCCTACGAGACGCGCCGACTCGCGCGCCTTGGTAACCAGGAAGAGGTGCCCGTCGTCGACGATGGCAAGGCGTGCATCGGGCATGAGACGGCGCATGATCCGTGCGTTGATCGCGGGCACGATGGGATCGTCGGCGCCTGCGAGGATCAGCGTCGGCTGGCGCAGCATCCACAGCCACGGAAGGCTTGTCCAGCCGCACGCGGCGGCGAGTTGCAGGTAGTAGCCGCTGCGGCTCGAGAACCGGATGTGCCGGAGCGTGCGCGTGATGGCCGCGCGATCGGTCCGGAACACGCCGCCATAGATGTCGCCCGCCACGTCGTAGGCGTGGACGGCGTCGACGTAGCGGCGTGGCGTCAGCATCTTCGCGAGCACCGACGGCCGGCCCGGGATCATCGTGACGCCGGGCGCCGTGGCGGCAAGCACGAGCTTGCGCGTGCGCTTTGCGTGGCTGAACGCGAACTGCTGCGCGATCGCTCCTCCCCACGAAACCCCGAGCACGTCGACCACGCCGAAGCCGAGCCGGTCGAGGAGCTGCCGCGGCGATGCCCGCGATGTGCCGGGGCCGGTACGGAACGCGAGCGGGGGACGATCCTCCCACGCCGGGCACGTCGAAGATGACGATCGTTGGCGCGCGGAGCGCGTCCACGAACGGCTGTGCGAGCTCGATGTTGGCCCCGAGGCCATTGAAGAACAGCAGCGGCGGATGCGCCGCGCTGCCCCGGCGCACGCCGTAGCGGATGCGATGGCGCCCGATGGTTGCGTGAGCGAGTTGCACGATGTCAGGCCGCGTGGACGAACGTGCCGGGAGCGTCGGCGAGCGGTGCATGGGTTGCGCCGCCGACCGAGGCCGGCGACACGCGCAAGGGACCGGAGCGCGCGCGCAACCACGCGTGCCAATGCGGCCACCACGACCCGTCGCTCCTGGTGCGCCGCGCGAGCCAGCGGTCGGGCGAAGCGGCGCGTGCGGGCGACGCCATGAACCACGAGCGCTTGTTGCCCGGCGGGTTGACGAGGCTCTGGATGTGACCGCCGTTGGACAGCACGAACGTCGCACGCGCGCCGCCCAGCAGGCGAGCCGTCTTGTAGACGCCGTGCCACGGGGTGATGTGATCGGTCAGTCCGGCGACGACGTAGGTGTCGACGGAGACCTTGCCAAGGTCGATGCGGCGGCCGCCGACGCTCAGTCCTCCCGGCACCACCAGCGCGTTGCTCTCGAACAACGACAGGAAGTCCGCATGCAAACGGGCGGGCAGGCGCGTCGAGTCGTTGTTCCAGAACAGGATCTCGTTGGCCGGGGGATCGTTGCCGAGGAGGTAATTGTTGACGACGTAATTCCACACGAGGTCGTTCGGTCGCATCCACGCGAACATGCGGGCGAGGTCGCGGCCGTCGAGCACGCCGCGCTTGCGCGAGGCCGCCCTGGCTGCGGCGATGGTCGCCGGCGTGACGAACAGGCCGGCGGTGCTCTCGCGGAAAGTGTCGGTGTCGAGCACGCATACGCTGACGGTGGCCGAGTGCACGAGCCGCGAGCGCTTGGCGGCAAGCAGGCCCAGCCACGCGGACAGGGTGATGCCGCCCGAGCACGCCCCGAACACGTTCACGCCGTCGGCGCCGCAGATGTCGCGTGCCGCGCGCGCTGCTTCGTCGAGCGCCGCGACGTAATCGTCGAGGCCGTTGTCGCCGTCGCCCTTGCCCGGGTTGCGCCAGCTGACGCAGAACGTCGTCACGCCCTCGGCCACGACGGCTCTCACGAAGCTCGTGGCGGGCGTGAGATCGAACACGTAGAACTTGTTGATCTGCGGCGGCACGACGAGCAGCGGGCGCGCGTGCACCTTCGATGTCGCCGGCGCGTACTGGATGAGCTCGAGCAGGTGGTTGCGGAAGACCACGGCTCCCGGGGTCGTCGCGACATTGCGGCCGACGGCGAACGATCGCCCGTCGACCTGCTTGGGCAGCCAGCGGCCGCTGGCGGCGTCCTCGATCAGGTTCGCGAGCCCGCGCAGCAGGCTCGTGCCTTTGGTGCTCGTGAGCTTGCGCAGGGCTTGCGGATTGCCGAGGAGGAGGTTGGTCGGCGCCAGCGCGTCGATGGCGAGCGAGACGACGAAGCGCGCACGATCGCGGGCCAGCTTGTCGAGCTTCGCGTCGTCCACGCAGCGCTCGAGCGCGGCGGCAAGGGCGATGTATGCCTGCAGGAGGCGGCGGTAGCCCGCGTTGCCGCTCCACGCGGCATCCGCGAAGCGGCGATCGCCCGCGGCCGGCGCGAGCGTCGATTTGCCGGCGACGACGCGCGCGAGTTCCATCGCGAGTTGCGACGACCGCGCGCCCAGCATGCGCGGTTGACGCACGAGCTGGCGGCCGAGCACGGCGGCCGCCTTGAGGATCTCCTGCCGGCGCACGCCGATCAGAGGATTCGCCGCGAGCGCATGCGGCGCAGCGGACGCAGCGATCGAGGCGGCCGGGTGCCGTACCGCGCGTCGGAGGGCGATCGCGGGGCGCATCTCGGTTACGCCTCTGCGATCAGCATGGCGAGCGATTGCGCGACCAGCGCGGGCTTGTCGGCGCCTTCGATCTCCATCGTGTTGTCGAACGCGATCAGCACCCGGCCCGCGCCCTTCGGCTCGACGCGCGAGAGGACGACGCGGTTGCGCACGCGGGCATTCGACCTGACCGGTGCGAGGAATCGCACCTTGTCGACGCCGTAGTTCAATGCGGCACTGGCGTCGCGCGGAATGATCCCCGCCTCCATCGCGAGCGATGCGGCGAGCGACAGCGTGAGATAACCGTGTGCGATCGTGCCGCCGAAGGGACTCTCCCGTTGTGCGCGCTCGACGTCGACGTGGATCCACTGGCGATCGCCCGTGCAGGCCGCGAACGCGTCGATCGATGCCTGGTCGACGACGTGCCAGCCCGAGATCCCGATCTCGCGGCCGACGAAGTCCGCGAGCGTTGCCACCGTGTAAGGAATCGTCATGACCGTCCCGCGACTGCCTTCACCGCGGGCGACGCGATGCGCGGCTTGCGCACGACGTCCGTCTGCAGGAGGAAATGCGACAGGGCCGGGATCAGCACGAGCGCACCGATCATGTTCCACACGAACATGAAGGTGAGCAGGATGCCCATGTCGGCCTGGAACTTGATCGGCGAGAACGCCCAGGTGATGACCGCTGCGGCGAGCGTGATGCCGACCAGCGCGACCACCTTGCCGGTGAACTGGACGGCGTTCTTGTACGCCTCGCCGAGCGGGACGCCGCGGCGCTGCTGCGCGAGCTGCACCGAAAGGAGGTACAGCGCGTAGTCGACGCCGATGCCGACGCCGAGCGCGATCACGGGCAGCGTTGCCACCTTGACGCCCATGCCCAGCGCGACCATCAGCGCTTCGCAGAGGATCGACGTGATGGCGAGCGGCACCACTGCGACGATCACCGCACGCCAGCTCCTGAACGTGATGAAGCACAGCAGGATCACTGCCGCATAGACGTAGATGAGCATCTCCTTCCACGCCTTGCGCACGACGATGTTGGTGGCCGCCTCGATGCCCGCCGTGCCCGCGGCCAGCAGGAACTTGCGCTCGCCCGTATCGTGCTCGGCGGCAAACGCGTTGGCCGCTGCCACTACACGGTCGAGCGTCTCCGCCTTGTGATCGGAGAGATAGGCGATCACCGGCATCACCGAGCACTCGAGATTGAAGAGATCGGGATTGTTCACCGACGTCTGCTGGCCCGCGAAGTTGAGCACGTCCTGGTTGCGGTTGATGGTCAGCCACTTCGGGCTGCCCTCGAACGAGCCGGCGGTGATCTGGCGCACGGAGTCCGCGAGCGACAGGGTCGCCTGGACGCCGGGCACCTGGCGCAGCGTCCAGCCCAGGCGATCGGCCTCCACGAGCGTTTCGTACTTGAGGCAGCCGTCGCGATCGGTCTTGACGATCACCGCGAACTGATCGGAGGACAACGCGTAGTGTCCGGTGATGTAAGCCGTGTCGCGGTTGTACCGCGAGTCGCGGCGGAGCTCGGGCGCGCCGGGATCGAGGTCGCCGATCGCGAGCTTCGTGCTGGCCGCGAAGCCGCCGGCGGCCAGCAGCGCGGCGACCGCCACCGCGGCAGTCGCGTAGCGACGCGTCGTGAAGCGGTCGAGCAACGACCACACTTTGCCGAGGCCCTTGCCGCGCGTCTCCTCCCGCTCTTCGGCGAGGCTGCGCTTCGCCGCTCCCGCGCTGACGCCCGAATAGGAAAGCAGTACCGGCAGCAGCAACAGGTTGGTGAAGATCAGCACGGCGACGCCGATGCTCGCGGTGATCGCGAGCTCGCGGATCACCGGGATGTCGATGACCATGAGCACGGCAAAGCCCACGGCATCCGCGAGCAGCGCGGTCAACCCGGCGAGGAACAGCCGGCGGAACGTGTAGCGGGCGGCGACGAGCTTGTGCGTCCCCCGGCCGACGTCCTGCATGATGCCGTTCATCTTCTGCGCGCCGTGCGACACGCCGATCGCGAAGACGAGGAAAGGCACGAGGATCGAGTAGGGGTCGAGCTCGAAGCCCAGCAGCGCGACGAGGCCGAGCTGCCACACGACGGCGACGAGCGAGCAGGCGATCACCAGTGCCGTGCTGCGCACGCATCGCGTGTACCCGAAGATGATGGCAGTGGCGATGGCCGCGGCGACGGCGAAGAACGCCATCACCTTGACGAGGCCGTCGATCAGCTCGCCGACCAGCTTCGCGAATCCGATGACGTGCACCTTGACCTTGGGCGGCGCCTTGGCCGAGACCTGGTCGACGGCGCGCGCGAGCTCGTACTTGGCGCGGATGTTGTCCTCGAGCACGCGCGACAGGCCGTGGTAGTCGATGCGCGCGCCGGTGCGGGGCTCCTTGTCGAGCAGCGGCATGAAGATGACGGAAGAGCGACGGTCGTCGGCCACCAGCGTCCCGGAGATGCCGGCGCGCGCGACGTTCTGCTTCAACTGCTCGATGGAGCCGGGCGAGCCGTCGAAGCCGGGCGGCATCACGGGGCCGCCGCGGAAGCCTTCCTCGGTGACTTCGGTCCAGCGCACCGCCGGCATCCACAGCGACTTGACCCACGCGCGGTCCACGCCCGGCGTCACGACGATCTCGTCGTTGATCTGCTTCAGCGTCTCGAGGTAGGCGGGGTCGAAGATGTCGCCGTCGGTGTTCTCGACGACGATGCGCAGCGAGTTGCCGAGCCCGCGCAGGTCCTTCTGGTAGGTGAGGTAGTTCCTGATGTATTCCTGGCTCTGCGGAATCATCTTCTCGAAGCTCGCGTTGAGCGTGAGCCTCGTGGCCGCCGAGAAGCCGAGCACCACCGTCACGATCGCGCACAGCACGAGCATCGCCTTGCGATGGTTGAACACGAGCCGCTCGATCACGCTGCCGGAATTCGAATCGAATTCGGCGAGCGAGCGCACCACCGGCATTTGCTCGAGATCGTCGCTGTGCGCTGCCATGATGAAGTGGTCCTTGTAGGTGTGTCAGGGCGCTGACAGCGGGGCGACGGCAACGCCGCGCGCGCCCGACAGCGCGATGCGCCCGGCACCCGCGTCGACGATGCCCGTGAGCATCGTCGCCGAGGGAAGGGCGACCGGTTCGAAAGTGCGTGCGTTGTTGCGCGAGATGGTGACGCGGCCGCTCACGTCCGCGAGCGCGAAGCCGCCGTTGGACAGCGCCGTTCCGGAGACGATGGTCGCCGGAAGCCGGGCGTCGACCTTGCTCCACGCCTTGCCGCCGTCGTCGCTGCGAAACGCCTGCCCGCGCAGCCCGTAGACCAGCACGACGCTCTCGTTGCCGGTGACGCCGAGCAGCGTGCCCTGGTACGGGAAATCGACTGCGCGAAAGCGCCGCGTGGCCGCGTCGAGCTTCAGCACGAGCCCCGCCTCGCCGACGATGAACAGCCCGCCCGCGGCCGGGCGGATCGAATAGAGATTGAGATACTTGGGGTTGTCGGCGCGGTCGAACCAGGGCGCCCACGTCTTGCCGCCGTCTTCGGTGCGGAACAGGTAGTTGTAGGCGCCGACGGCGTACCCCGTATTCTCGTCCGCGAACCACACGTCGAGGAACGGCTTGTCCGCCCCCTGCGCCACGTTGCGATTCGCTTCGGCGAGCATGGCCTGCGCTTCGGGCTTGCGCGACAGGTCGTCGACCACCGCGCGATTGGCTCGCGTTCCGTCGAGCTGCAGCGTCCAGGTCTCGCCGCCGTCGTTCGTCGCGACGATCACGCCGTCGTGGCCCACGGCCCAGCCCTTGCGGTCGTTGACGAAGAACACCGAGGTGAGATCGGAGCTCACCGGCACCTTGCCCTGCTTCCAGGTCGTGCCGCCATCCGCGGACACGAGGATGTGGCCGCGCAGGCCGACGGCGACGAGGCGGTCGCCGGCACGCGCCACGCCATTCTGCAGCGTCCTGCTCGCGAGCGGCGACGGTTGCGCCGGCACGTCGAGCGGATCGAGGAACGAGCCGGCGTGCACCGACGCGGCGATGCCGAACGCCAGGACCGCTGCGAGCATCGGGTTACGCAGTTTCATGGTTCGTGCCTCGTGGAAGAAAAATTCCCCGTACGAGATTGCTGCACGGGGTGAAGAGAGACTTCGCGCGGCCGCACGGAAGCGGCCGCATGTTGTCGTTATGCGTTCAGCGGATGCCGGACCCTGCGAGGGACTCCGACGACCATTGGAGCTCGGGCAGCGGGTCGGCGTAGCGGATGCCATCCGACATCCCCGAGGCGCCCACCACCGAATACGAGCCCGACGAGAAATCGTGGAACGTGTAGTTGTCGATGTTCACGGCGTTCGCGTCGTAGCTGTACGTCAGGTTCGCGAGCGTCGAGCGATAGAGCTGCCCCTTGGCGTCGTACTGGTCGGCGGCGAGGGCGGCCCAGCTGTCCTCGTCGAGGAAGTACACGCGCTTGCTGTAGAGGTCGCGCTGGCCCGGCTTGAGCGTCGCTTCCACGACCCACACGCGATGCAACTCCCAGCGCATGAAGTCGGGGTTGACGTGATTCGGCGTGAGGGCGGGCTTCAGATCCTTCGCGTACATGAGCTTGTAGCCGTTGTACGGGACGTACATCTCCTTCTTGCCCACGAGCTTCCAGTCGAAGCGGTCCATCGCGCCGTTGAACACGAACGCGTCGGAGTACGTCGAGGTACCCGCGGTGCCGGCGTTCGGCGTGTCGTAGGACAGGTCGGGCGCGAGCTTCACGCGGCGCTGCCCGGGGAGGTATTGCCACGCCCGGCGGCCTTGCACGATCGGGTTGACGGAGTCGATCACCATCAGCGCTTCACCGGCGCGACGCGCGGGTCCCGTGTAGAGCACCTTGATCTTCCAGAAGGGATCGCTTTCCTTCGCCGCGCCGTCCGGGCGCTTCGGATCGAACAGCGGAAACTCGTTGGTGAGCGTGCCCGCGGTCGCGAGGGTCGGCACGCCGGCGGAGTCGACGTTCCAGTTCTCGTACTTCTGCACATACGCGACACCGGGATAGCGCACGAGGTGATTCCACATCGCCTCGTTGCCGGTCTTCGGGATCGGGAACGGGATGCCGGCCAGCATGTTCTCGACACCCAGGCCGCCGTTGACGCTCTTGGTGCCGACGGCGTTCTTCGCGGTGTTCGCGAGCACCTTCGCCGGCAGGGCGATCACGCGCTGCGTGGGGTACACGTCGAGGCGCATCGAGTTGGGATAGCGCTTGAGGAGCTCCTTCGTGCCTTCGGTCAGCTTGTCCGCCTGCTGTGCGGCGTTCTTGCCGTCGACGACGAGGCGCGGCTTCTCCGCTTCGAACGGCGACGGACGGATGCCGCTGCCCTTCTTGTACGAAGCAGGAATCTCCTTCAGGCCTCCCGTGTATTCGGGAATCGTGCCCTCCTTGTTGGCGGCCTTTTCGGCGCCGAGAGGGGTGAGCGTGGTGCCGAGCTGCTTCGCTTCGTCGGCGGACACCGCGGCGAGCGCGGGAGCGGCGAGCGATGCGAACGCCAGGGCAACGAGAGTCTTGTGGAACATGTGCGTCTCCTTAGAACGTCGTCTTGAACGTGAGCGAAACCCAGCCGCGGTCGGACAGCGAGCCGAATACGCCGTTGAACGTGGTGGCCGCGCCGGTCGCCGGGTTGGTCGAGTAGTCGCCCATGTAGCCCGTGTACTTGAGGTCCACCCGGTACTTCGAATAGATGTCGGCGGCGATGCCCACGGCGTAGTTGCCCGCGTTCTCGTTGCCGCCGAGGAATACCGCGGCATTGCCGTTCATGCCGCGCGAATACGAGATCGGCGCCAGCAGGTCGACACCCGGCCACACCTGGAACCAGGTCGGCGTGATGTTGAAGGCGAGGCCGATGAAATCGCGCGACGGCTTGTCGATGCCGGTGTAGCTGTCGCGCCCCTTGAAGACCGCGGCGTTCTGCGTCACCTTGATCCAGTGCATCCAGGTCAGCTCCGCAGCGAACGACGCGCTGTCGAAGAAGGGCGTCTTGGACATGATCCAGAGGCCGTTCAGGATGCCGTGGTACGTGTCGCCCAGCGCGCCCGGCGTGCCGTTGGCCGAAAGGTCGTTGATCGAGATCTGCCCCGCCGCGGCATTGACGAGCGGCGTCGGCAGCGCCTGCACCGGGTCGGACAACAACGGCATGTTCTGCCGATAGGAGAACTCCGCACCCACGCTGACGCCGCCGATGCTCTTGGAGAGCGTGACGCCGAGGATGTGGATGTTGTCGCCGTACGCCGTGCGGTACTCGCCGACCTTGCCCTTCTGGGTGAGGTCCGCGACGCTCGTCGCATTCCGGTTGATGATGCACGCGGTGGGCGTGACCGGTATGCCGCCGATGGCCGTGCAGGTGGCCGCGGGAAGCGACGCGAATCCCGGGATGAGGACGGTCTGCGGCAGGATGTCGGTCGCGTTGCGGAAGTAGACGCCAAGCGTGCCGTCGAGCCAGTCGGGGCTGTAGCGCGCGGAGATGCCCCAGTCGCCGAGGCTCGCGCTGTACCGGGACGGCGCAACCGCCTGCTGGTTCCAGAAGCGCGTGAACGCGGGCGCGCCGGGGAACGCCGCGGCGAAGGGATTCGCGCCGAACACGAGCGAGTCGGCGCCGAACTGCGCGGCGTCGCTCGCGGTCAGGTAGCTGCCGGACTCCGGCACGCGCACCGCCTGCCAGTTGTAGAACCACTGGCCGGCGATCGACAGGTCCTTGGTGGCCTGGGTCTGCAGCGTGATGCCGCCCTTCGGACGGAACAGCTCCTTGGCTTCCGCGCCCGGCGTGCCGAAGCCCTTCATGAGGTCGAGCGAGTTCTGCGCGTAGGACACGCCGTGGACCGCGCCGCCGAGGAGCAGGCTGTCGCCCCAGTACACGGTGTGCTGGCCGGCCTTGACGTTCCACTGCATGCCGAGCATTTCCCAGTTCGCGAAACCGAATGCGTCGAGCCATTCGCCCGACGGACCCTTGAGGTAGCGCTTGCTGTACGGCGAAAGCACGCCCGGCGCCGGCAGGCCGTTGACCAGCGTGTTGGCGGTCGCGGCAAAGGTGTTGTCGAGGCTGCCGTACGCGTTGTCGTACCACAGTGCCGCGCTCACGCGCGCGCCGTAGCTCTTCTGCCACACGAAGTCGAACTCGGACAGGATGTCGAGCCGGTTGGTGACGAGCGAGCCGTTGCTGAAGTTGCGGTCGCCGTCGTCGTTGTTCGGCGCCAGGAGAATCGCCGGATTCTGCTTTTGCGCGCGCCCGCCGAGGTTGTAGCGCAACGTGTTGTCCCAGCGCATCTCGATGTCCGGATTGCCGACGTCGATCTCGAATGCGAGCGCCGGCGCGCAGAACAGCGCGGCCAGCGCGATCACCGTGGCCTTGCGGCGCGCGACGGGGGATGCGAAGACGGAATGCATGGTGGTCGTTCCCTGTTTGGAATTGTTGGTTATTGCGTGGTGCCGACCACACCGGCCGGCGCGAGGTTCAGGATGCGGGTAAAGAGATGGCGGTACTCCTCGTCCGCGTCGACTGCGAAGCGCGGGTCGCCATTGGCGCGGAAGGCGCTCGCGACGACGTCCCAGTCATCGCTCGTCAGGTGCTTGCGCGCGGCCGGGATGATGACCTTGGCCTCGAACATCATGTGGTCCATCTGCGCGGTGGCGAACCGCCCCGCCGCCTGCGCGAGGCCGGGCAGGCTGCCCGCGGGATCCGCGGCGTAGGCCTCGACCGCGTCGGAAAGCGCCGCGGTGAGCGCCGTGCTGTCGGCGTGCTGCGCGTTGAGCGTCTCGAGGGCATCGTCGTAATCGTGCGTGCGCGCGCGCAGCAGCGGGAAGAGATACGTGTCTTCCTTCGGGTGATGGAGCGCCTCCGGGAACGCGCGCACGTAATGCACGATGGCGCGCAGGAGCGGCAGCGAGGCGGGCGTGCCTTGCTCGCGCGCTTCGCGAACGACGTACTCGAGGCCGTGAACCACCGCCGCGAGCGAGCGGTGCTCGTCGCGAATGATGGAGAGCGCGGCGTCCGAGGCGGTAGGCGCGCGATTGCTTTCGACGCACGAGACCAGCACCGGGATGGATGCCGCCTGCAATACCTTCATCGTCTGCGAGCCGAGCACGAGGCCCGCGATGCCGCGCTTGCCGTGGGACGCCATGAACACGAGGTCGCACCCGCGCGCTTCGGCGGCGCCCAGGATCGCCTCGTGAGGCCGGTTGCAGGTCATCGCGAACGCGTCGTGCGGCACGTCGGCCGTGCGCGCGACGACTTCCGCCTTGGCGAGCAGCGCACGGCCTTCGCCGGCGACCGTCTCGTTGAAGGCGGTCGGCGACATCACGCGCTCGAGCGCGCCAAGGCTCGACGACGCATAGTCGGACTGGGCATGGAAGAACGTCACCTTCGCGCCGATCGAGCGCGCGAAGACGACGGCCTGCTGCACGGTGTCGACCGACAGCGGCGAGTCGTCGATCGGAACCAGAATGTGACGGTACATGCGTAACGCTCCCTGGACGTTGCCGTCCATGCTCCTGCGATGAGATTTCCTGCCATGCCGCGGCACGCGCTGGTGCCGTCTTGTTCTTCGGGCGGGCCTTACGAGCCGTACCTCGCCACGTCGATCATTGTCCTCGTCCGTCTCTCGCGACGCTTGATCGCGAGAGTCACGAACTTGTCTTATCGGGACATCGCTAGAACGGCTTGTCGCCCATGATCGCCGGCGCGTTCCATCTTGCGGTGGCACGGCGGGTAATCCATCACCGCGTAGTGCTGCGTGCACCGGTTGTCCCAGATCGCGACGGTGTTCGGCTGCCAGCGCCAGCGCACCTGGTACTCGGGGACGAAGGCCTGGCTGATCAGGTAGTTCAGGAGCTGCGAACCGCCCGGGCTGTAGTCCTGCCCGTAGCGAACGTTCTCGGGCGTGTGGAAGTTCGTGAAGTGCGTGGTGAACGCATTGACGAACAGCACTTTCTCGCCCGTTTCCGGGTGCGTGCGCACGACCGGGTGCTCGGCGTCGGGAAACTGCGCGTGCAGCGCGAGCCGCTTCTCGCTCGGCATGGCGGCGCCGAACGACGCCTCGATGCTGTGGCGCGCGCGCAGTCCTTCGATCTGTCTCTTGACGTGGTCGGGCAGGCGCGCGTAAGCGAGCGCCATGTTCGCCCACATCGTGTCGCCGCCCACCGGCGGGCATTCCACACAGCGGAGCACGCAACCGAACGGCGGCTTCTCGCGCCAGGTGGCGTCGGTGTGCCACGAGTTCTCGTAGCGGTCGTTCGGCTGCTCCGGCGACTTGTAGATGCGCACGAGGCCGGGATGATCGGGATCGCTGCCGGCGACCGGGTGATCCTCGAGCTCGCCGAACCTTCGCGCGAACGCGACGTGCTCGGCGCGCGTGATGTCCTGGCTGCGCAGGAACAGCACCTTGTGCGTGAGCAGCAGCGCGCGAATCTCCGCGAACAGCGCGTCGTCGCGCGAGGCGTCGCCAAGGTTGACGTTGAAAAGCTCGGCGCCGATGGCGCACGTGAGCGCCTCGGCACGTATCTTCGCGCGCACGACGGCCGGCGCTGCGGTGACGGTAGTCATGTTGCCTCCTTGTGTGCTGTGTGGGTCAGGCGATCTCGAAGATCGACGAGCCCATGGTCTTGCGCGACTCGAGGTCGCGATGTGCCTGCGCCGCGTCCTCGAGGCGATAGCGCTGGTTGATCTCGATCTTGATGCGCCCGTTGGCGACGTGGTCGAAGAGCTCGCCTGCGAGCGCGTCCTTCTCCGCCGGGTCGGCGATGTAATCGGCGAGCGCCGGCCTCGTCACGTAGACGGAGCCCTTGACCGCGAGCTGCGTGGCGTCGATCGGCGGCACCGGACCGGAAGCCGTGCCGACGCACACGAGCAAGCCGCGCCGCTTGAGGGAGTCGATCGAGCCCTGGAAGGTGTCCTTGCCGACGCTGTCGTACACCACGTTGACGCCGACGCCGTCGGTGATCTCGCGGACCCGTTTCGCGACGTCCTCGCGTCCGTAGAGGATCACGTGGTCGCAGCCGTGGGCGCGCGCGACTTCCGCCTTCGCCTCCGACGAGACCGTCCCGATGACTCTCAGGCCGAGGAGCTTCGCCCACTGCGAGACGATGAGGCCGACGCCGCCCGCGGCAGCATGCAGCAGGATCGCGTCGCCGGCCGTAAGCGGCCAGATGCGACGCATGAGATACGACGACGTGAGCCCGCGCATCGTCATTGCGGCCGCGGTCTCGCACGAAATCGCGGCAGGCAGCTTGATGAGCGGCGCCGCCGGGATGGTGCGCTCGGTGCTGTACGCGCCGAGCGTGTTGACGAACCCCGTGTAAGTGACGCGATCGCCGGGAACGACGTTGGCCACGCCTTCGCCGATTGCTTCCACGATGCCCGCCGCCTCGACGCCCATGCCGTTGGGCAGCGGGATCTTGTAGAAGCCCGTACGGAAATACGTGTCGGCGAAGTTGAGGCCCACCGCGACGTGGCGGATGCGGACGTGCCCCGGCGCGGGAGCGCCGACCTCGACGTCTTCCAGACGCAATACGTCCGGGCCGCCGGTTGCATGCATGCGGATTGCCTGTGCCATGGTCATGCTCACGCGACCTTGCGCAGGAACCCCTGCTGGCGGCCCTTGGCGTTCGGCGCGAATCCATTCGCGGCGAGCGTCTCTTCGACCGTGTCGTAGAACACGCCGACCTTGCAGATCGCGCGCGCTTCCTTGCCCGTGGCGACTTCACGGCCGAACTCTCTCGAGATGCGCACCAGCTGCTCGATCTGCTGCACGGTGGTCATCTTCCCGGTGCGCGACTGGTTCCAGAGGTTGTCCTCGATGCCGCAGCGCACGTGCAGGCCCATGGCGATGCCCATCATGTTGATGGGAAGCACATTGCGCATGCTGCTTTCCACGGTCAGCATCGAGCCGTCGGGAATGGCGCGCAGGAAGTTGGACAGGCTGTAGATCGTGGGCTGGTCCATGCCGCCGCCGATCGCCACCCAGTTCATGACCAGCGGGCCTTTGTAGACACCGCGACGGATCAGGCGCTCGACGGTCTCGTAGCTGTTGATGTTGTAGAACTGGAAGGCGCTCTGGATGCCGGCGGCGCTCAGGCGGCGCACGTGCTCCTCGACCCAGCTGGGGCTCGAGGGCACGATCATCTCGCGGTACGCCTGGTAGTTCGCAGGCTCGGCCAGCGAGGTGCCCGCGAGGTCGTCGATCTCCATCTGCTCGACGACGTTCATCTGCGTCGTGTTGACGGTGACCGTGACCTGGTCCGGCTTCGGATCGAGCTCGGCCAGCATGTGGCGCGTGTCGTCGGACAACCACTTGGCCTTCGCGCCGTCGGATTCGGGCGCGAACGAGATCGAGCCGCCGACCTGGATGACCATGTCGGGAGCGGCCTTGCGGACGCCGGCGATCAGCTCGTTGAACTTGGACAGCCGCTTGGATCCCTTGCCGTCGAGCTCGCGCACGTGCAGGTGCAGCACCGTGGCGCCTGCGTTGTAGCAGTCGACCGCCTTCTGGACCTGCGCTTCCATCGTGACTGGAATGTCCTCCGGAAAGTCGGACGGCACCCATTCGGGGCCATACGGCGCGGCAGTGATGACGAGCTTTTCCTGGTTTTCGGGGAACAGCGATCCGTCTAGGAAGTTCATGTCGATTTCCTCTTAAGTTGATGGTTGGCTGTCGCGCTCGCCGAACTCGTCGAGCAGGATGGGTGCGGCGACGCACATGCTGTGCAGGCCCTGCATGCAGCACAGCTGCAGCACGGCGGTGATCTCTTCGCGCGTCGCGCCGGCTTTGCGGGCGCGCTGGATGTGGCGGCGGACGCCGGGCGCGTACAGGTGCGTGACCGACGCGTCGATGGCGATGCCGATGAGCTCGATCGTCTTCTTGTCGAGCGCGCCGGCGACGGCGGGCGCGATGGCGAAGGCGATCGCCTTCTCGGTCCAGGCGGGATCGAGCTTCGCGAACGGCTCCCAGTCGGGGTTCCAGTTGCCGCTGGCAAGCCGCTGCGTGCGCATCGGGAGCGGATCGGCTACGGCGACCTTCGTCTTTTTCGTTGTCTTTTTCATCACGCGGGTTGCGGCGCGAGTGCACTCCCTTGCGGGGTGTCCTCCTGCCGGGCTTGTCGAAGGTCGGAGACGTAAGTGCGGGCGGCGAGCGTGAACAGCACGGCGGCCAGCAGGCAGAACGCGGGAACCACGGCCAGCGCGAACTGCAGGCCATAGCGATCGGACAGCAGCCCGGTGAGGAGCGGGCCGCCGGCGAGGCCGAACAAATTCTGGATGAGCGACAGGATCGACGCGGAGGTCGCACGCACCGAAGGGTGGACCACGTCGATGACGACCGCGCTGATAGGCCCGACGTTGACGGCCATCATGAGGCCGCCCGCCACGATCAGCGCGAACTGCGCGTTGCCGGGCGGCAGCAGTGCGAACGCGCTGCCCATCAGCACTGCGGTGAGCACCGCGCCCGCGGCCGGCACGTACAGCCGTGCGCAGGCGATCCGCGGGGTGAGCCGGTCCGCCAGCACGCCCCACACGAACGCGCCGATGCCGCCGAACAGCACGACGACGCCGGCCTTGAGGCCTGCGGCGTCGGGCGCGAGGCCGTAGTAACGGTTGAAGTACGTCGGCAGCCAGGCGTAGGTCATCGACAGCGTGAGGAGCTGGAAGCCTGCGCCGAGAGCGGCGACGATGGCGGTTCGCGGCTTGAGCAGTGCGGCGACGATGGTGCGCGCGGCCTGCGCGGCGCCTGCTCCGCTGCCGGCGGTCTTCGGCAGCGCGACCGTCTTGTAGTCGCGCACGACGAACACGAACAGCACCGCGAGGAAGAGACCGGGGACGCCGACCGCGCCGAAGCCGGCCTGCCATCCCCATCGCTGCGCGATGACGCCGCCGAGCACGACGCCCAGCACCGACCCCAGGATTCCGGCGAGAAAGAACGCGCCGAGCACCGTGCTTCGCATGCGCAGCGGAAACAGCGTGGCCAGGAATGCAGCCCCGACCGTGCCGTACGCGGCCTCGCCCACGCCGACCAGGCCGCGTGCGGCGAACAATTGTGCATAGCTGCCGGCGAACGCGCACGAGATCGTCGCGAGGCTCCACACGAGCGCCATCAGGAAGATGCTCTTCACACGGCTCCAGCGGTCGGCCAGGAGCGAAAGCGGTACGGCGCCGGCGGCCACCGTCACCGAGACGATCGACACCAGCGCACCGAGCTGGCCGTCGGAGAGCCCCCACTCGCTCTTGAGGTGCGAGAACATCGACACGATGACCTGCCGGTCGACGTAGTCCACCACCATGAGCGCGAACAGGATGGCGAACACCGTCCACGCGTAGCGCCGAGGCGCGGGGCGGTCCGGTGCGACGTCGAAGGCGGGGACATGAAGTGCCATGCGGCGCATTGTGGGCGGCCCCCCTCTTTGATGGTTGATCGCTTGTGACGTAAACTTGTTCGTTCGGGACAGGAGCTGGCATGCCGGGCGTCATCCGCAGCGCAAGCCTCACGAACTACGCCGAGGTCGCGCGTGCGTGCCACCTCGATCCGTCGCGCATGCTGCGCGAGTTCGGGTTTCCCGCACGCTGTCTCGAAGACCCCGAGGCCGTCGTCCCGCTCGACGCGGTGCGCGCGATGCTGGAGGCTTCGGCGCAGCGCAGCGGCGTGGAAGGATTCGGGCTCCTGATGGCGGAGTCCAGGCGTCTTTCGAGCCTTGGTCCGCTCGGCCTGCTCATCCGGGAGCAGCCGACGCCACGGCTCGCGCTGGCAGCATTCGTCGAGCATGGCGCCCAGCTCAACGAGTCGCTGCACTTGACGATCGAGGAAGCGGCCGACGTCGTGGTGCTACGGGAGATGCTCGTGATGGGCCACGGCGGTCCCGTGCGCCAGGCGACGGAGCTTGCCATCGGGGTCGCCTTTCGCATGCTGCAGAACCTGCTCGGCAACGACTGGCGTCCGCGCCGCGTCTGCTTCGCGCACGATGCGCCGGCCGATCGTACGATTCACGATCGCATGTTCGGCCACACCGTCGAGTTCGGCCATGACTTCAATGGCATCGTGTGCGCGAAGGCGGACCTTGCGCGGCCGAACAGGGACGCGGATCCGGATCTCGCGCGCATGGCGCAGCGCATCCTGGACGGACAACGCGGTGCTCGCGGCAATGGCGATGTCGCCCCGCAGGTGCGGAGCCTCGTCCTGACGCTGCTCGGCGAGGGCACGTGCACGATCGACCGCGCCGCGCAGCACCTCGGCGTCGACCGGCGCACGATCCATCGGCGGCTTGCAAAGGAAGGGCAGACGTTCTCGAGCATCGTCGACGCGGTGCGCCGCGAGCTCGCGCAGCGCTACCTCGCGGACAAGCGCAGCCTGGCGGACATCGCGTTGCTGCTCGGATTCTCCGCCTCCAGCGGGTTCTCGCACTGGTACCGCCGCCAGTACGAGGCGACGCCGTCGTCGCGGCGCGCACGGCGCAAAGCGCCGGCCACGACACGATAGCGGCTCAGGTCATCGTCGCTGCCGCACGCGAGGAAGTCGGGAGGTGCGCTTGCGACCTGCGCATCAGGGAAGGCGGGCGCCGGACGCGAGCCTGCCCTCGAGATCATGGGCATCCGCGCCCGTGATGGTCACGTCGGCAAACGCGCCGGGCGCCAGCTTGCCGCCACCCGTGACGCGAACCGTGCCGTCGATTTCCGGCGCATCCGCGACCGATCGCGCGATCGCATCGCGGCCGTGCACCTCGTCGACGAGGACCCGCATCGTCGTGCCGACCTTGCGCGCGAGCTTCGCGGCGCTGATCCGCGCCTGCACTTCCATGAAGCGTGCGCGTCGCTCCTCGCGAACGTCGGCCGGAATCGGGTCGGGCAGGTCGTTCGCCGTTGCGCCGTCCACCGGCGAGTAAGCGAAGCAGCCGACCCGGTCGAGCTGCGCTTCCTCGAGGAAATCGAGGAGGCGCGCGAAGTCGTCCTCCGTTTCGCCCGGAAAGCCCGCGATGAACGTCGAGCGGATCGTGATGTCCGGGCAGATATCGCGCCACGCCTTGATCCTTGCAAGCGTGTTCTCCGCATTGGCGGGCCGCTTCATGAGCTTCAGTATCCGCGGGCTCGCGTGCTGGAACGGCACGTCGAGGTACGGAAGTATCTTGCCCTGCGCCATGAGCGGAATGACTTCGTCGACGTGCGGGTAGGGGTACACGTAGTGCAGCCGCACCCACACGCCGAGCTCGCCCAGCGCCGTGGCGAGCTCGGTCATCCGCGTCTTCACGGGACGCCCGCGCCAGAACCCGGTGCGGTAGCGCACGTCCACGCCGTATGCACTCGTGTCCTGCGACACGACGAGCAGCTCCTTGACGCCTGCGTTGACCAAGTTTTCCGCTTCCTGCATCACTTCGCCGAGCGGACGGCTCACGAGATCGCCGCGCATGGCGGGAATGATGCAGAACGTGCAGCGGTGATTGCAGCCTTCGCTGATCTTGAGGTACGCGTAGTGCGACGGCGTGAGCTTGATGCCTTGCGGCGGCACGAGGTCGGTGAACGGGTCGTGCGGCTTCGGCAGGTGGTCGTGCACGGCGTTCATCACTTCGTGCGTCGCGTGCGGGCCCGTCACGGCGAGCACCTTCGGATGCGCGTCGCGCACGAACGCGCCGCCTTCCTTCGCGCCCAGGCAACCGGTGACGATCACCTTGCCGTTTTCTGCAAGCGCTTCGCCGATCGCGTCGAGCGACTCGGCGACCGCGGCGTCGATGAACCCGCAGGTGTTGACGACCACGAGGTCTGCGCCGCCGTAATCGGGCGAGATCGCATAGCCCTCGGCCCGCAGCTGGGTGAGGATCTGCTCGGAATCGACGAGCGCCTTCGGGCAGCCGAGCGACACGAAGCCTACGCGCGGCGCGTTGACGGGTCGGGCTTTGGTGGCGGATGGCAAGGGATTAATGCAATGCAGCTAATGCGGCGCAAAAAACGCCATGCTGCGGCGCTCTGCGCGGATCAGCGCTTCTTGTCGTCGTCGGCGGGGGCTTGCCCCGGTGCGGTGAAGTTCGGGAACGGAAACGCGGTGAACATGCCGCGCGTCTGGTCCTGCATGCGCTGCTGCATGTCCATGAAGAGCTTCGCGCTCTGCTCGAGGTAGTTGCCGAGCATGCCCTGCATCGCGGGCGCCTGCATCTGCATGAACTGCTTCCACAGGTCGGGCGTCAGCATCATCTTGTCCCCGTACACCTGCTTCGCCTGGTCCTGCAGCTTCTTCTGGATCGTGAGGAACGCCTTCACGTTCTGCTCCATGTACTGGCCCATGATCGTCTGCTGCGCGCTGCCGTAGAAGCGGATCATCTGCGCGAGCATCTCGGAGCTGAACATCGGCACGCCGGCGCCTTCCTCGTCGAGGATGATCTGCAGGAGAATGGCTCGGGTCAGGTCGTCGCCGCTCTTCGCGTCCACGACCTGGAAATCGATGTTCTCGAGCACCATCTGCTTCACGTCGGCGAGCGTGATGTAGCCGCTGTTCGCGGTGTCGTAGAGGCGGCGGTTGGGGTACTTCTTGATGGTGCGCACGGACTCGCTCATGAGGTGCTGGCTCCTGCAATCGGCGGCGGATTATAACCCGCTGATTTATCGACGGTTTGACTTTGCGGCATCGGCTCTGCCAGTACTTTTGTGCAACGCACAAAAAAGTGCTTGACTTCGGTGCACGCGGCCCTATAATTCCAATTGTGCGGTGCAGCAAAGGCAGCAGGAAGCCGGAGGCGACGACACCGCGGGCGGTCAAGCATCGGGCAGTGGATCCGGACCGCTAAGCACTCGAACCAGGCCTGGCCCGGGAAAGTGCGAGCTTACAGGATCGCTGCTACAGACCAGTCCACCGGACTTCACTCAGCCAAGGAAACGATATGTACAACCCGACCGAACAGATCGCCGAAATCAACAAGACCAACGTCGCGCAAGCGACGAAGTTCGCCGCCCTCTCCCTCGAGGCCGCCGAGAAGTTCACGAAGTTCAACCTGGGCGCCGCCAAGGCGGTGTTCGCGCAGTCCGTCGAAAGCGCGCAAGCCCTGGCCTCCGTCAAGGACGTGCAGGACCTGCTGGCCCTTCGCGCGAAGTTCGCGGAAGCGCAAGTGCAAAGCGCCGTCGGCTACTCGCGTAATTTCTACGAGCTCGCCACGGAAGCGCAAGCCGGCTACTCGGCGCTCGCCGAAGAGGCGATTGGCGTGTACCAGAAGGGTGTTGCGCAGTGGGTCGACCAGGCGAGCAAGTCGGCGCCTGCCGGCTCGGACATGGCCGTGAACGCGTTCAAGTCGACGTTCGCCGCCACGACCGCTGCGTTCGACCAGTTCCAGAAGGCGTCGAAGCAAGTCGCCAGCCTCGCCGATGCGAACGTCCGCGCTGCCGCGGCGACCGCAACGAAGAACGTGAGCAAGGGCAAGCGCGCCTAAATCGCCGCGTCCTGGGAGCGACACGGGGGCTTGAAAAGCCGCCGGCGCTCCCGATATCTGGAGCGATGTCTCCTTCTGTATCAACCTCCTCCTCCTGATTGATACAGCTTCGAAGCCCCGGTTCACGGGGCTTTTTTTGTCCCCAACGCCGGCCTGTTCGAAGTGATTCGCTCGAGCGGCGTGGCATGCCACTAACGGGCACGGCAGCAGTCCTCCGCTCAGTCATCGACGTCGGGACCACTGCGGCGCGGGCCAAGTGCGTCGCCTTCGAGGTCCGCGACGCCTTCACCACGTCTGTCGAGTTCCGTATCCCGAAGGCGAAAGTAATACCAGAGCGCGGTGGCGAAGACAGCGCCTAGGGCCGACCACCATACGAGGGCAGGATACGCAAGGCTCGACAGGACCAGGGCAGCAAGCGTCGCTACGTAGATGGCGGTTGCCATGTTGCGATGTGAGAGTGCCGCCTAACGTTTGGTTAACAGGCGGGCGGGCTGGCCCGTCCGGTCGAGCGCAATGTTAGGTCGCATCGAGAACCTTGGGCAGCGACTGCACGGCCAGATGGGCGGGCCACGACGCCGGAACGGGTGGCAGATTCGCCTCCCAGAGCGGGACGATGCGACATAGGCGTCCATCCGGCGAGATCTCTGAAACTGACTCACCGCGCGCGACCACCGAACCATCTCGCCGGACGATCGCGTTGGCGGCACGCACGATGTTGTCGAAAGTCATGAGCCCACTCGCCAGGACCAACCGACAATCCGGGAAATTTGTGTGGAAGCCCGCGATCTTGTCTGAGATTGCGGCGTACCCTGCGAAGACGTGACTGTGCCCCAAGATTGCGCAGTCCGGGGTAAGGCACTTGGCGAGCAGTTCAGCGCGGCGGCTTGGGTCGTGCTCGGCGAAGGCCTCAAAGTAGACCTCCAGCACTTCGATCAATTTTGCGGTGTTCATTGGTGCAGCGATCGTAGGGCGCGGCATCGTTCAGCGCGATGTTAAGCATTGACATCGACGAGGCCAGGCGGCGTCAAGTCCGGATGTGCCGCAAGAATTGGGCGAAGGACCTCAACCCACATTTCGCCCATCACTTGGCCGATCGCGCGCCGATAGTCAATGAGTTCGGACTCCGCACAGTGGTCCCTGACGGTGGCAACCGACGCATCCAACCTGCCGCCAATGTCGAAAAGTTCGTCGAGGAGCTGCTTCGCGATGTCTCGGTCGGTGATCATCTGCGTGTGTCCGATGCCTAACGACTACGTTGAGCGGCGCGCCGCGCTGACGCGAGCAGAGAAGGTAGCCACTTACCGGCGCGTCCGCTCGAACGCCGGGTTAGGCCACCGGTTGGAAGCACGCTGACTGCAGACGACGCTGGGTGCGCCCAAGCGAATCAATTATTTGCCTCGGGGATATGCGACATGGCTCATGTGAACAGAATGAAGCGCGCTACTTGATGTGCGACCCACCAGGACCTCTTACGGCAGTGCGTCGAACGACGACCCGCACCCAGAACCACAGCTCGAAAACAGCGCCGGCGATGAAGGCAGCCATTCCCATGCCGGAGAAGCCAAGCGCGTAAAGGGTAAGAGCGACCAACAGGATCGCGACGGTGATGAGGTGACGTTTCACTCCATTCTCCTCAAGGGGCCCAACGTTCAAGTTGAGCGGTGCGCCGCGCCGACCTCCGCAGAGAACGAAGCCGCGTATCGGCGCATCCGCTCGAACGCAATGTTAGGCCTCATTTGCTGAAACTGAACGTCCCGGGCGGCAACGAAACACCAACCTTCACGTTACGACGGATCTCCTCGTGAGGGGTGTTCAGAATCAAGAAGCGCAATTTCCGGATGAGCAGATCGTCCGTCGATACCCAGATGTCGTGATCGCCGAGTACACCAGATCCCGTGATGTGGTAGCACGGGATTCCTTCGACTTGTTCGATACCAAGTAAATGCAACCGTTTGAGCTCTCGGATCGAGTGAGCCTGAATCTCAGGCATAAGCAAGTTTGCGACTGTCAGTGCGGCCCCGCCAGAGACACCCGTCGCGCCAGCGACCGCCAATTCGAGCGTCGGCGTAGATTGTGGCTCGGACGCAGGCTCGTCATACATTAGCCACAAATACGACTTAGTACCATCCGACCAGATTGCGCTTCGCCACTTGATGTGACGCAGCGGCAGGTACGGATGGTGAGCAACCCAAACAAATTTGAAGTAATTAGGACGCGCAAAGGCTGTCTCAAACCTGATTTCGTTCGGCTCGGATTGGTCCTTCCAATGCACAAGGACTTCGCCGGTGTCACTATACGATTGGGCGGCAGCGTAAGCGGCACTCATCCGGGCAAGGATGTCGTCGGGAGAATCGTCAGCGGCATTCACGATTGTCGACCAGATCAAGCACGTCCCTAGGATGCTTCGCCGAGCGCGCGACATGAGGCCTAACGTTCGACATGAGCGGCGGGCCAAAGGCTGCGAAGCAGGCTTTGGAACGTCCGCTCGATGGAGGGGTTAGGCGTCTGCATGAGGAAGCGGGACTGACATATGCAGGTCGGTAGAGCCAATGTCATGCCCCAACTGGGTGAGTAGCGTGGTGATCTGGCCCCGATGATGCGTTTGATGATTGAACATGTGCACGACCCAAAACCCCTGAGTCACAGTGCGAGCCACACCATCTTCGTAGTGCGTGTACGTTGAGGGGTTGTTCAGCCACTCATGCGACACCAACTTGGACCACTGCAGGAGCTGCAAATCCACCGTGCCACGATGCTGACGCAGTTCATCGAAGTCCTCGTGAAGATCTCCCTCGCACTCTACAAAGGCGGCGTCCCGCGTGAAGCTGGCTAAGAACATCAAGTCGCAGGCCAGGATGTGATTGAGCGTGCCATGAATCGAACGGAAGAACGCCTGCAGGTCCTTCTTGCGTTCGACGTCTGAGAGGGTTGCACAGAGCGCATACAGCTTCGTGTTCATCCACGAGTTGTACTCGGCCATGGTGACGCAGTATTGGCTTGTGATCATGGGTGAACGACAAGGCGCCTAACGTTCAAGTTGAGCGGTGCGCCGCGCTGATGCTCGCAGAGAAAGAAGCCGTGTACCGGCGCATCCGCTCGAACGCAGGGTTAGGCGCCAGTTGGGGGCCGCCCGTACCAGAAGTGAGCTGTTTCATGCGCAAGCTCCGCATTTCCTTCATAGAGCCTCCTGTCAATCCCCGAAAGATGGAACCCAGTGTGCACGTACAAACCAACCACATTCGTCGCGGCTCGCTTTGAAGGTAGCGCCCTCAATAGGCCAAGTATCACTCATGGAAACGGCTTGGCGTGCGATGACCAATGCTTCGGCTTCTGATACTTCGTTTCCGCGTTGTGCCGGATCAATGCGATTCATATTCGCGACGAGCTAACTAGAAATAGATGTCAGTTTAGCCCGCTAAAGTTTTAGCAGGCGTTTCTCATATAACGCGTATGACGATCCGCGGCGCGAGCAGATTCTCATCGATCGCAGGCCATAAGAACGCGTCACTGCTTCGCCTGCGAGCACTCGACGTTCATGTCCTTGCAGACGCGCAGCACGCCGTTCATCACCAGCGCCGCGGCGTTGGGCTGCGTGCCCGTGTGCGCGGACGTGATCATCATGTGCGTGAGCTCGTCGCTCAACGCGCTGACCTTGATGCCGGCGACCTGCTGGCCGTTCGTGAACTCGACGAGCCCCTCGGTCGGAACCTCGCGCGTGATCGTCACGCCCTGCGCGTTCTGCAAACCGCGCAGCACCGCCGCGTACACCTTGTTGGCCGAGGCATCGAGCATCACCGCCGCCGAGTCGTAGCTTGCGCCGCCGCTTTGCGGCGATTGCTGTGACATCTGCTCGACACGCCCCACCGCGCGCCGCGCGAGCATCACCCACTGCGCTTCGGCGATGCTCGAGATGGCGAGCAGCCCGACGCCCACTGCGATTGCGAACGTTCTCATCGTTTCTCCCTATCTCCTGTAACCGCCGCCGCCGCCGCCGCGTCCCGCGAATCCGCCGCCGCCCCGACCTTCGAATCCACCGCCGCCCCGCATCGACTCGAACTGCTGCTGGCGCGCACCGCCCGTCATCCGCGCATTGCGATCCTGGTCGAGCTGCGAGAAGCCTTCCGAGCTCGTGCTCCGCGCTTGCGCTTGCGGCGTTTGACCGGACGTGCGCTGCGTCGCGGGCTTGTCCACCGAGTTCCACGAGCCGTTGTCGTACTTCTGCCAGCCGCTGTCCGTCTTCTTGTACACGTTGCCGTCCGCGCCCGCGTACACGTCGCCGCCTGCCGTTTTCACGGCGCCCGCGCTGTTGCCGCCCGCACCCGACACGGCGGCGCCTTTCGCGCCGGACGTCGAGTTGAACGAGCCGGCGCTGCCGTACGCGTTGCTGCCGCTTTGCGTGTGCACGGTCTGGTTTGGACCTGCGATGGTCGACGAGCCCCAGCGTCCATACGCGTTGCTGTTCTGCTGCGTGTAGCCGGCACGCCCCGTGTTCGCGTTGTACCAGCTCGCGTTGCCCGATGCGCCGTCCGGTCCCCACACGGCGCTGCCGTGCGCGTAGCTCCCGGTGCTCGGGTTGTACGCGGAGAATGCGCCCGCGCCCCCGTACGGTCCGTAGACCGCGCCGCCTTGCGCCCACGCGCCGGTGTTGGGGTTGTACGCGTAGCCCGCTTTCGCCGCGCCGCCGTACGGTCCGTAGATGGCGCCGCCTTGCGCCCACGCCCCCGTCGCGGCGTTGTAATACGTCGCTCCCGCGTACGAATAGGGGTACGGGTAGTAAATCGGAATCGGCGCGGGATAGATGTACGGCGGATAGTAGTAACCGGTGCCGTACACGACGACACCCGCACTGACGTAGCTCATGTTGTAGCCGGACGTGTAGCCGTACGTGACGGTCGTCGGCGTCGCTTCATACACGCGCACGAACGTGCACGGATACAGCGGGCTCGATGGCGGGATGGTGTAGACGGCCGCGGGAACCGTCGGCGCAAGCGACCACGGGCCTGTCGGCGCCGCCGCGACGAACCATGCGCCCTGGTAGCACGAGTAATACCCTTCGCTCGTCTGCACGACACGAAACGAAGTGTTTACCGCGTACTGCATCGGCGTGCCGGGAATCGCGGCGAACTGCGGCGTGCCCGCGTACACGACGTCGAGCTTCGCGGTTGCGCGATCGAGCGTTCCCTTCTGCGGGACCTGCGCCTCCGCGAGCGCCTCTTGCGCCTGCGGCGTGCCTGGCACCGAAACGAGCACGAACCCGCGCGGACCGCTCGCTGGAATGCGCGCGAAGTCCGCCGGCAGGCTCGTCGTCGCGAACGTCCAGGGACCGCTCAACGCATCCGCGGCGAACCAGCGGCCCGACACGAGATAGTAGTAGCGTCCGCCGCGATCGCGGAACAGCGCGGCATCCGTGTTCGACACGTACGACAGCGACGTGCCGGGAATCGTGACCAGCTGCGGCGCACCCGACGTGACGATGATGGAAGCCGGCGTAGTGGAGACGTAGATCGTGGGCGCCGTGGCGGTCGTGAATGCGCGGCCCGGTATCTGCTGCTTGAGGTCCGCGAAGTTGCGGTCGTCGGGCAGGCTCGCGAACGAGGCGGGCAGCGCACCGGCCGGTGTCCATGGACCCTTGGCATCGGGCGCCCTGAGCCAGCCGCCGTTGTTGAACAGGTACCACGTCGACGACGACGCGTCCCTGAACACGTCCCAGTTCGTGTTCACCGCGAACGAGAGCGGCGTATTCGCGATGGGCGCCATCACGGGCTCGCCGTCGAACACGACGAGGCTCGCGGGCCGGTCGCTCACGAAGATGCGCGGCGGCGCATTGTCGATCGGCGGGGCAGTTGCGACCGCGCTCACGGGTGCGGGCGCCGGCGCCTGCGCAGCCTCGCGCAATCCGAGCACGACCGACGCGATCGGGACGCGCTTTGGTCCCATCGACGCCAACGCTTCCTTGATGCGTTCCTCGATGCGCGCGCTTTGCGACGGATCCGCCGACGGAAACCGTGCGGAAACAAGTCGGCCGTTCGTGAGGATCACCGTGCGCTCCGCAAGCTCGGTGTGCGAGTCGAAGGCGACGTCGAGCGTGCCGAGAATCGGTTGCGTCGCGCCTGCAGGCGTGACGCCGATCGCGACGCGCGCGTTGAGCGTGCGATGCTCGGGCCAGCTCACGACTTGCGGCTGGTAGATCGTCGCGGTCCCGTTCGTCGTGCTCACGACATGCGGCCAGCGTCCGGACGCATCGGCGATCGCGGGCGACGGCACGGTTGCGGCAGGCTTGGCAGCGGGGGGCGCACCGTTGCCGCTCGCCGCTTGCAATGCCTGCTGGCATGCAGGCGACGTCTTCGCCGCGTTCTGTCGCAGGCACGCGAGCGCGTCGGCGCCGCCAGGCGTTACGCCGGCGCAATTGGCCATGAAATCGGATCGGCACGCGTCGCGGATGGCACCCTGCTGGGCGGGCGTCGGCTGCGCGTGGACGGGCGCCGCGATCACGATCGCCGCGGCGAGCAAATGAGCGCGCATCAACACTCCAGAAGAAAACGGGCCGGGCCTCATTAGAAGGCCTGGCCCGTTGCATTGCAACCGCCGCGAATCAGGGACGTACCCCATTACAGTTTGTAATGGGGTACGTCCCTATTTCAGAACATGTGCTGGCCGCCGTTGATCGCGATGTTCGCGCCGGTGAGGAACGCCGCTTCCTCGCTTGCGAGATACGCGACGAGGCCCGCGACTTCCTCGGGCTTGCCGAGCCGCCCCATCGGGATCTGCGGAATGATCTTGCTGTCGAGCACTTCCTTCGGAATCGCCATCACCATCTTCGTCCCGATGTAGCCGGGCGAGATGGTGTTCGACGTGACGCCCTTGCGCGCGTATTCGAGGCCGAGCGCCTTGGTGAACCCGTGCATGCCCGCCTTCGCCGCCGAGTAGTTCGTCTGGCCGAACGCACCCTTCTGCCCGTTGACCGACGAGATGTTGATGACGCGCCCCCAGCCGCGCTCGGCCATCGCATCGACGACCTGCTTCGTCATGTTGAAGCACGAGTCGAGGTTCGTCTTCATCACGGCGTCCCAGTTCGCCTTGTCCATCTTCTTGAACGTCATGTCGCGCGTGATGCCCGCGTTGTTCACGAGCACGTCGACGGGACCCACTTCCTCGCTCACCTTCTTCACGCATGCCGCGGCCGATTCCCAATCGGCCACGTCGCACGGATACGCGCGAAAGCTGTAGCCCTGCTGCTTCATCGCCGACAGCCATTCGTTCGCCTTGGTGTTGCCGGGCGAGTAGGTGGTGACGACGCTGTAGCCCAGCGCCGCCATCTTGATGCAAATGGCCTCGCCGAGGCCGCCCATGCCGCCGGTGACCAGCGCGACGCGATGCTTGTCTGCCATGGTGTTCTCCTCCTCTTCGAATTATGGAATTCGTCTGCCGTTCTAGCGTTCGACTGCGAGCGCCACCCCCATGCCGCCGCCGATGCACAGCGAGGCGAGACCCTTGCGCGCGTTGCGCCGGCGCATCTCGTGCAGCAGCGTGACGAGCACGCGGCAGCCCGACGCGCCGATCGGATGGCCGAGCGCGATGGCGCCGCCATTCACGTTGATCTTGCTCGTGTCCCAGCCCATCTCCTTGTTGACGGCGCACGCCTGCGCGGCGAATGCCTCGTTGATCTCCATCAGGTCGAGATCGGAAGGCTTCCATCCGGCCTTTTCGAGGCACCACTTCGACGCCGGTACGGGGCCCATGCCCATGATCGCCGGATCGACACCCGTGGTTGCGTACGACTTGATCTTCGCGAGCGGCGTGAGGCCGAGCTGTGCTGCGCGCTCGGCGGTCATGACGAGGACGGCAGCCGCGCCGTCGTTGATGCCGGAGGCGTTGGCCGCCGTCACCGACCCGTCTTTCGCAAACGCGGGCCGCAAGCCGGAAATCGAATCGAGCGTGGTGCCGGCCTTGATGAATTCGTCGGCGTCGAACGCCACGGGATCGCCCTTGCGCTGCGGGATCATCACGGGCGTGATCTCGTCCTTGAACATCCCGGCCTTCTGCGCCTTCTCGGCCTTGTTCTGCGACGCGACCGCGAACTCGTCCTGCTGCGCGCGCGAGATGCCGTGCTGCTTGGCGACGTTCTCGGCCGTCTGGCCCATGTGGTACTGGTTGTAGACGTCCCACAGCCCGTCCACGATCATCGTGTCGACGAGCTTGGCGTCGCCCATGCGAAATCCGTCACGCGACCCCGGCAGGACGTGCGGCGATGCGCTCATGTTCTCCTGGCCGCCCGCGATCACGATGTCGGCGTCGCCGCACCTGACCGCCTGCGCGGCAAGCATCACGGCCTTGAGGCCGGACCCGCACACGACGTTGATGGTCATTGCGGGCACTTCCTTCGGAATGCCCGACTTGATGAGGGTCTGGCGCGCGGGATTCTGTCCGCTGCCCGCCGCCAGGACCTGCCCGAGGATCACCTCGGAAACCTGGTCGGGCTTGATCCCGGACTGCGCGAGCAGCGCGCGGATGACGGTGGCGCCGAGCTCGGGGGCGGGCACCTTCGAAAGCGCGCCGCCGAACTTGCCTATTGCCGTGCGCAATGCGCCGGCGATGACGATATCGGACATGGGATGTACTCCTCGGTATGCACGTGGAACCGGCGTCGCCAATGAACGGGGCGCCGGTTGTACGAGACATGGTAACGCAGCCCGGGGGGCCGCGTAACCATGGCGAAAACGAACTTATGCGGCCTGGGGCGCCGGACGCTCGATCGCGCGCTCGTCGATCGGCAGATTGAGGAGGCCGGCAACGATTCCAAGGGCCATCGCGAGATACCAGACGACGTCGTAGCTGCCGGTCGCGTCGAACAGCTTGCCGCCCAGCCATGCGCCCAGGAAGCTGCCCACCTGGTGCGAGAAGAACGTGAATCCCGAGAGCATCGCGAGGTAGCGCACGCCGAAGATCTGGGCAACGATCGTGTTGGTCGGCGGTACCGTGGACAGCCACAGCAGGCCCAGGGTCACGGCGAACGCGTATACCGTGATCTCCGAAAGCGGCAACCAGAAGAACGCGGCGAACACGGCCGAACGTGAGAAGTAGATGATCGACAGGATGTTCTTCTTGCTGAACCGGCTGCCAAGCCAGCCGGTGGCATAGGTCCCCACGATGTTGAACAGCGCCACCAATGCGAGCGCTGTCACCGCGACGTGGGGCGCCATGCCGCGGTCGGCAAGGTAGGAAGGCAAGTGCACGCCGACGAACACGACCTGGAACCCGCAGACGAAAAAGCCCAGCGTGAGAAGGACATATCCCTTATGACCGAAGGCCTCGCGTACCGCCTCCAGCGCCGATTGCTGGAAAGCGTGAGCCCGGCTGTCGCGGCGCTCCACCATCGCGGCCGAGAGCGGCACGATGATCAGCGCAATGGCCGCCAGCGCGAACAGCGTGCCGTGCCACCCGACATTCGTCAGCATCCACTGCGTGAACGGAAGCATGGCGAACTGGCCGAAGGAACCCGCGGCGGCGGAGATCCCCAGCACCATGCTGCGCTTCTCGGGCGGGTATCTGCGGCCAAGCACGCCCGACACCACACTGTAGGTGACGCCCGCCTGGCCCATGCCGATCAGCACGCCGGCCGTGAGCACGAACAGCGTCGGCGTCGACGACAGCGACATCGTGGCAAGGCCCAGCACGTACAGGATCGTCCCGGCGAGCAGCACGCGGCCCGAGCCGAAGCGGTCGGCGATCATGCCGGCGAAAGGCTGGGCCGCTCCCCACGTGAGGTTTTGCACGGCGATGGCGAGTGCGAAGATCTCGCGCCCCCAGCCCATCTCGAGCGAGACGGGCTGCAGGAACAGTCCGAAGCCGTTGCGGATGCCCATCGAGACGGAAAGCACCAGCGCGCTCGCGACGAGCACGACGGTCGGGGTGCGCCAATCGCGCGCGACGGCATTGGACATGTCAGGTTTCCGGTGCGGTTGCAGAGTCGGGATGAAGCGACTCGACGAAGTCCAGCAGGCCCACGAGCGCCTCGGTGCGCGGCTCGCCGAGCTTGCGGGATACGACGCGCTGTGCGTTTCGCCAGTACGGCAATGCGCGCTGGTACGCCGACTTTCCCGCCGCCGTCAGCGCCACCTCGCGCGTGCGTGCGTCCTTGCCGGCGGTGATGCGTACGTAGCCTTGCGCCGCGAGCGGCTCGAGATTGCGCGACAGCGCCGTGCGGTCGAGCAACGCGAGGCCGGCGAGGTCGGTGATGCGAACGGTGCCCTCCCGTTGCAGCGTGCGCAGGAGCGAGAACTGCGTCACGCGCAATCCCGAAGGCGCCATCGTGTCGTCGTAGAGCTGCGTCAGCGCGCGCGCCGCGCGGCGAAGGCGCCCGCAGACGCATGCGGTGGAGAGGGCGTCGGCCTTGGTCATCGAGGTGATTGGGTGCATGTGCACCCAATTGCGAGTATATGCACGTAACGCGCGGCGCGCAACCTAGTCGGACACCCAGCCCTTGGTGCGTGCGACTGCCTTGTCCCATTGCGCGCGCAGCTCGCCCGCGCGCTCGCGTGTCATCGCCGGCTCGAACCGCCGGTCGATCCGGACGTTGCTCGCGATGTCGTCGGTCCCTTGCCAGAAGTCGACTGCGAGCCCGGCCAGGTATGCCGCGCCGAGCGCCGTCGTCTCGAGCACCTGCGGCCGCACGACGGGAACGCCAAGGATGTCAGCCTGAAATTGCATCAGCAAGTTGTTGGCCGCGGCGCCGCCGTCGACGCGCAGTTCGGACAACGTGATGCCCGCGTCCCGCTGCATCGCGTCCAGGATGTCCGCGCTCTGGAACGCGATGCCTTCGAGTGCCGCGCGGGCAATGTGCGCCCGCGTGCTGCCGCGCGTGAGCCCGAACATCGCGCCGCGTGCGTACGCATCCCAGTGCGGCGCGCCGAGTCCTGCGAACGCGGGCACCAGGTAGACGCCGCCGTTGTCGGGAACGCTCGCCGCAAGCGCCTCGATCTCCGCCGCGGTGCGCACGATCTGCAGGCCGTCCCGCAGCCACTGCACGACGGCGCCCGCGATGAACACGCTGCCTTCGAGCGCATAGTCGATGCGGCCGTCGCGCTTCCACGCCACCGTCGTCACGAGGTTGTTGCGCGACGCGACGGCCTTGGTGCCCGTGTTCAGCAACAGGAAGCAGCCGGTGCCGTACGTGTTCTTGGCAAGCCCCGGCGACACGCATGCCTGCCCGAACAACGCCGCCTGCTGGTCTCCGGCAATGCCCGCGATCGGAACGTCGCGGTCGCCGATGCGCGTCGTGCCGCAAACGCCGGACGAGTCGACCACCTCGGGCAGCAGCGAGCGCGGGACGTCGAGGATGCGCAGCAACTCGTCGTCCCACTCACCCGTGTGGATGTCGAAGAGCAGCGTCCGACTCGCATTGCTCGCGTCCGTGCAGTGCACGCGGCCGGCCGTGAGGTTCCAGACGAGCCATGCGTCCACGGTGCCGAACGCGAGCTCGCCGCGTGCCGCGCGTTCCCGCGCCCCCGGGACGTTGTCGAGAAGCCAGCGAAGCTTGGTGCCGGAGAAATACGCGTCGAGCACGAGCCCCGTCTTGGCGGCGAACGTCGTCGCGTGGCCCGCCGCGCGCAGTTCGTCGCACATCGGCGCCGTTCGCCGGTCCTGCCACACGATCGCGTTGGCGATCGGGCGTCCGGTCGCGCGGTCCCACACGACGGTGGTCTCGCGCTGGTTGGTGATGCCGATCGCGACGATGTCGCCGGCCTTGGCGCGTGCCTTGGCGAGCGCCTCGTGCATCACGCCCGATTGCGACGCCCAGATCTCGGTGGCATCGTGCTCGACCCAGCCGGGCTGCGGAAAGATCTGGCGGAATTCGCGTTGCGCGGTCGCGCGCGCGGTGCCGTCGCGCCCGAACAGGATCGCGCGCGAGCTGGTGGTGCCCTGGTCGAGGGCGAGCACGAGGCCCATGTTCCTCCTTCGTTGGCGGGCCGGATGGCCGCAGCGTAGAATCGAAGGTTATCTCGTTAACGAATTTGCAGCGAGCGCCCCTCGGCGCTCGAAGACCGGCGAGCTTGTCCTGACGCATCCCCTGACTCTCCCGACAGTCTCCCGCGAGCGGCTGCACTGCCGTTCGGTCACGTTCGACGGCTACCGCCGCGCGGACGGCCTGTACGACATCGAGGCGCACCTCACCGACCTCAAGGATCACGACTTCCCGCTGCTGACGGGCGTGCGGCCGGCCGGCATCCCCGTGCACGACATGTGGGTGCGCGTGACGATCGACCACGCGTTCACCATCGTCGACATCGAAGCCGTGACCGAGAGCATGCCGTACCCGGGCTCGTGCGACCGCATCGGACCGGACTATCGCAAGCTCATCGGCGCCAATCTCGTCGAAGGGTTTCGCAAGCGCTTGCACGACCTGATGGGCCATACCAAAGGCTGCACGCACATCACCGAGATGCTGTCGAACGTGCCGACCGCGGCGATCCAGACCTTCGCCGGCTTGCGCAAGCGCGAGGACGAAGGCGAGGGCAAGCCGTTCCAGCTCGACAAGTGCCACGCGCTCGACACGACCGGCGAGACCGTGCGGCGCTACTATCCCAAGTGGTACCGCGCGCCGGACGCGCGGCCCGCTGCCGATCCATCGATCCCGGAGAAGACCTCGTGAAGATCCATGAGTACCAGGGCAAGGAGCTGTTCCGCAAATTCGGCATTCCGGTGCCGCGCGGCATTCCCGCGTTCAACGTCGACCAGGCGGTGAAGGCAGCGCAGCAGCTCGGCGGGTCGGTGTGGGTCGTGAAGGCGCAAATCCACGCCGGGGGGCGCGGCAAGGGCGGCGGCGTCAAGGTCGCGAAGTCGATCGACGAGGTGCGCGCGCGGGCCACCGAGATCCTCGGCATGCAGCTCGTCACGCACCAGACGGGACCCGGCGGCCAGAAGGTGCGCCGGCTGCTGATCGAGGAGGGCGCCGACATCAAGAAGGAGCTCTACGTCGGCATGGTGGTCGACCGCGGCACGCAGCGCGTCGCGCTGATGGCGAGCTCCGAAGGCGGCATGGACATCGAGCACGTCGCCGAAACGACGCCCGAGAAGATCCACAAGATATTCGTCGATCCGGTGAAAGGCCTCACCGACGCGGAAGCGGACGACGTCTCGCGCAAGATCGGCATTCCCGACGGCAGCATTGCGCAGGCGCGCTCGCTGTTGCAGGGGCTGTATCGCGCCTTCATCGAGACGGACGCTTCGCTCGCGGAGATCAATCCCCTCGTCGTCACCGGCGATGGCAAGGTCATCGCACTCGACGCCAAGCTCAACTTCGACAGCAACGCGCTGTTCCGGCATGCCGACGTCGTCGAGATGCGCGACCTCGACGAGGAAGACCCGGCCGAGATCGAGGCGTCGAAGTTCGACCTCTCGTACATCTCGCTCGACGGCAACATCGGCTGCCTCGTCAACGGCGCCGGCCTTGCCATGGCGACGATGGACGTGATCAAGCTGTACGGCGGCGAGCCCGCGAACTTCCTCGACGTCGGCGGCGGCGCGACCACGGAGAAGGTCACCGAAGCGTTCAAGATCATGCTGCGCAACCCGAACCTCAAGGCGATCCTCGTCAACATCTTCGGCGGCATCATGAAGTGCGACACGATCGCCGAAGGCATCGTGGCAGCGTCGAAGGCGGTGGGGCTCAAGGTTCCGCTCGTCGTGCGCATGAAGGGCACGAACGAGGACCTCGGCCGCAAGATCCTTGCGGAGTCGGGACTGCCGATCATCTCGGCGAACAACATGGCGGAGGCGGCGGAGAAAGTCGTCGCCGCCGCCAAAGGCAAATAACGGGGAACCGGCGATGTCCATACTCGTGAATCGCGAACACCAAGGTCATCACGCAAGGCATCACCGGCAAGACGGGGCAATTCCACACGCGCATGTGCCGCGACTACGCGAACGGCCGCAACTGCTTCGTTGCCGGCGTGAATCCCAAGAAGCCCGGCGAGGAGTTCGAGGGCATCCCGATCTATGCAACGGTGAAAGAGGCGAAGGAAGCCACCGGCGCGACGGTCTCCGTGATCTACGTGCCGCCGCCGTTCGCCGCAGCGGCAATCGACGAAGCGGTGAATGCCGGACCTCGATCTCGTCGTGTGCATCACCGAAGGCATCCCGGTGCGCGACATGATCGCGACGCGCAATCGCATGCAGGGCAGGAAGACGCTGCTGCTCGGCCCCAATTGTCCCGGCGTCATCACGCCGGACGAGATCAAGATCGGCATCATGCCCGGGCACATTCACAAGACAGGGCCGCATCGGCGTGGTGTCGCGCTCGGGCACGCTCACCTACGAAGCCGTCGGCCAGCTGACCGAGCTGGGGCTCGGACAATCGACGGCCGTCGGCATCGGCGGCGATCCCGTCAACGGCCTCAAGCACATCGACGTGCTGAGGATGTTCAACGACGATCCCGACACCGACGCCGTGGTGATGATCGGCGAGATCGGCGGCGGCGACGAGGAGACGGCTGCGCTCTGGGCGAAGGACCACATGAAGAAGCCCGTCGTCGGTTTCATCGCCGGCGTCACGGCGCCACCCGGCAAGCGCATGGGCCACGCGGGAGCGATCATCTCCGGCGGCAAGGGTACGGCGCAGGAGAAGCTTGCCGTCATGGAGGCCTCCGGCATCAAGGTCACGCGCAATCCGGCCGAGATGGGCAAGCTCCTGAAGTCCGTGTTGTAGCGCAGCGAAGCGACGCCGGGCGGCGTCCCGCAGATTGCGCGCGCTACGCTACACTTCGTCGTTTCCGCCCGATCGATCCTCGAGCCCGCATGCCTGAGTCCGTGACACTGGACGTAGCAAGCCTGTCCCATCCGGGCATGGTCCGCTCGCACAACGAGGATTCCGTCTTCGTCGACGCCGAAGCGGGCATCGCCGTTCTGGCCGACGGCATGGGCGGCTACAACGCGGGCGAGGTTGCGAGCGGCATCGCGGTCAACGTCGTGTCGAACGGCATGATGCCGGAGCTGCGCTCGGGCCGCGAGCTCTCGAAGATCGACGTGCAAAGCGGTCTCACGCACGGCGCACTGCTCTTGCAGCAGCAGATCGCCTCCGCGAACAAGGGAATCTACGAAGCGGCGCAGGCGCGCCCCGAGTGCGCCGGCATGGGCACGACGATCGTCGCCGCGGTGTTCTGCGGCAATCGCGTGTCGATCGGGCACATCGGCGACTCGCGCTGCTACCGCCTGCGCGGCGAGAAATTCGAGCAGCTCACGCGCGACCATTCGTTGCTGCAGGAGCAGATCGACAGCGGCGTGCTCACGCCGGAGCAGGCGCGTTTCTCGCTCAACAAGAACCTCGTCACGCGCGCGCTCGGCATCGAGGCGATCGTGCCCACCGACATTGCCGAATACCGCATCGAGGCGAACGACATCTACCTGCTGTGCTCGGACGGCCTGACCGACATGGTCGACCCCGACGTCATCCATTCGATCATCGACGAAAAGCGATCGGACCTCGCCGTCGCGGCAGGGGATCTCATCGACCTCGCGAACCAGAACGGGGGACGCGACAACATCTCGGTCGTGCTCGTGCGCATTCCGCCCGAGTTCCTTCCGGCGAGCGGCTGGGCGCAGCGATGGCTGGCGCAAAGAAAGGAGATGGACGCCACGCTGATGGGCGAAGCTGGTGCTCTTCGCTTGCGGCCGGACGGCACGACGTGGGCAAGCTCGATCGTGCCGCTCGACGAAGGAGCGAAAAAGAGCGCGTGACCATCGGCCGACGCGCGGACAACGACGTGTGCCTGCCGTATCCCGCCGTCTCCGGCGAGCACGCGCAAGTGGTGACGATCCTCGCCGACTCCTTCCTCGAAGACCTCGGCAGCACCAACGGCACGCTCGTCAACGGCCGGTCGGTCACCAAGCACTTCCTCGCCGACTACGACCAGATCGACATCGGGCGGCAGCGCCTGACGTACGTGTCGGACAACGAGGTCAAGGTCGAGCCGCTGCCGCCCGACCTGACGCGTGCGCAGCTGCGCGGCCTCAGCGAGAAGGTCGAGCCTGCGCGGCCGCTGCCGCATCTCGCCGTGCCCGCCGCCGGGGACCGCCGTCCCCAGTTCGGCGCGCGCGGTAGCCCGATGCTCGCGGACATCGAGCGCGACGCCCGGTCCGCGCCGATCGGCTTGCCGAAGCCAAAAGTGCAGATCGAGGACCTGATGCCGCCCGCCGGGGCGCCGATCGCGACTCCGACCGTCGCCCCGCCTCTCGCTGCACCACCTGCGGCGAGCCCGCCGCCTGTCCGTCCTGCGTCGAGACCCGGGCCCTCCGTGAAGGTGCTCTCCGGTGCGAGCCAGGGCCGCATCGTTCCGTTTCCCGGGCAGGAGCTGACGGTGGGCCGCGTGGGTGTCCAGGTGGCGATCGTGCGCAGGGTCGACGCCGGGTACCTGCTCATCCCCGTCGAGGGCAAGGACCCGCCGCGCATCAACGGTGCGGCCATCGCGCCGGAGGGCTCGTCCCTGCATCCCGGCGATACGTTCGAGGTCGCGGGCGTGCGGCTCGAGTTGTCGGTCCAACCGTAGCCACGCAGCGACAGGACTGCCGCTAGGCGTCACCTGTCGTTCCGTTTAGCGGCGTTCGCCATTCGCCGACGCCCGCGCAGTTTCCCTCGTCCCGCCTATGCCAACAGCATGGCACGAGCATAGCGGGAACAAAAAATGCTTGCTACGTCAAGGCCTTGCGACCGCGCGACAGGCGGCACGGCGGACTTGGCATGCGTGGCACATCGCTTGCTCAAACAAGGACAGCATCGCTGGGTGCGCTATACCGCCTCACCAAACCAACGAAGGAGACTTTGCAATGAAACGGGTACAACAAGGCTTTACACTGATCGAACTGATGATCGTGGTCGCCATCGTCGGCATCTTGGCGGCGATCGCGCTCCCGGCGTATCAGGACTACACGATCCGCGCTCGCGTGTCGGAAGCGCTGGCCACGGCCGGCGCCTGCAAGACGCAGATGCAGGAATACATGGCGTCGCGTGGTGTAGCGCCGACCAGCATCACCGATCGCCGGCTGTAGCGATACGCCGAGCAAATACGCCGACGCACCCGCTGTGGCTGCGCCGGGAACGATTACGATGACACTGTCGGGTGTGCCCGAACTTGGCGTCGCCGGTGGCACCACGTTTACGCTTACGCCGCAGTTCGACGCATCAAACACGACTGCAATTACCGAGTGGGTCTGCTCCGCTGGTTCCACGCCGAGTAAGTATCTGCCGGCTTCTTCCGCCGCTAAGCGTAAGAGCTTAGCAAGGAGGACGAGCCGTCGGCTCGCCCTTTTGATTTGATCGCCGAACTCAACGGACTTTGCCAGCGGTCGCTGGAACGAGTAACTCTGTTATAGCTTGTACGAACTTCTCGCTGTATTGAAGGCGGCGAAGTTCCTCCTGCACTGCCCGAAGAAGACGCGCCTTACCGTACACATTGAGATTATGCTCGAGCTGAAACTGTACGAACCGCGTGTGCATATCGTCGAGCGCCCTTCCTAATGCCTGCCCGGCCTTTTTTCGGTCGCGTAGTTCTTCTTCTCTTGCTCGCGGGAATCGTTGGTTTAAATCGCGGCACGTTTCGACAGCGAACGCATCAATTTCGGCGTTGTTCTTAAAGAGTCCGAACATCCGAGCCTCCGGGATTGTTGCCCGCACGTTTCTGGACGGGATCGTCGATGGAAGCAATATGGACACCAGCGAAGCGCGTGCTGTCGGATTGATCGCCGAGGGCAACGAACTTGAGGACGCAGGACGCCTGGGCGAGGCGCTGGGAAGGTACGACGCGGCCATAGCCATTGCACCAAACCTCGCACGGTCTCACCTCAATCGCGGCAACGTCCTAATGAGCCTTGGCGAGAGTCATCCCGCCATTCAAGCATACGGGGAGGCGATCGCGCTTGACGCCCGGTACGAAGCAGCGTATTTCAACCGGGGCAATGCTTTTCTTAGGAGCTCCAACCCGCGTCGTGCAATCGCCGACTATGTTCGCGCGACGGAACTCAAGCCTGATTTCGTGGACGCGATGGTGGGCCTGGGTGCGGCGCTTGAGAATGCCGGCGACTATGCCGCGGCCGTCACCAGTTATCGCCAAGCGCTCAATCTTCGTCCTGACTACGCCGCGGTGTGGGCGAATTTGGGTGGTGCATTGCGAGTCTTGGGGCGGCATGAGGAAGCCATCGACGCGTGTTCCCGGGCCGTCGAGCTCGATTCCGATGCCGTCGATTTTCATCGCCAGCTTGCGCGCGCGCATCAGGATGCGGGTCAGCCAAACAAGGCGGTGGCCGCGACTCGCCGCATTATAGAACTGGATCCGAATGACATATGCGCATGGAGCGACCTGCTCTTTTACGCAAGCCATGATTCGGAGATGGCGCTCTAGCGTCCTTCGTGACGAGCACCATCGGTTCGGACGGTTCATCGAGGCCACAGTGCGATCTCATTGCGCGAATGCTCGAAATGAGCGCGATCCATCGCGTACTCTGGTGGTGGGATTCGTATCCGGCGATTTTCGCGCGCATCCGCTCGCTTACTTTATCGAGCCTTTGCTTTCGCATTTGAAGCGCAGCCACCGGCTTGTGCTCAGTTGCCTACTCAACCACACCACACGAAGATACGGTCACGAAGCGCCTTCGGGCACTCTTTTCACGCTGGCATTCAGTCGCTTCGATGTCTGCGACCGCGCTTACCAAGAATCTTATTGAGAGTGAATCCGTTGATATAATCCGGTCGATCTCTCCGGTCATACGGCCTACCATCGGCTAGATATGTTCGCCCGCAAGCCCGCCCCGATCGCCGTAAGCTGGATGGGCTACCTTGGAACGACCGGGTTGCGGACAATCGAATTACTTGGCCGACATGCACCTGTTGCCAGAGGAGTTCGCCTCATGGTTCACAGAACACATTGTGCACCTTCCGTCCAGTGCCCCTTTTTTGCCGGACCCACGAGCTCCGACTGTCGGACCATTGCCTGCGCCGCTCACCAATGGGCACTTGACCTTCGGCAGTTTCAATCGTCCCAGTAAAATCAGCCCTCGAGTGCTCGCATTGTGGTCGCAAGTCTTGCGTAGCATTCCCGATTCGCAGCTCATTGTTGCAGGAGGCGCGCCCCTTGGTGGTGACGATCGGATATCGCGAACGCTGGTGTCATTGGGTGTAGATCGAAGTCGGATCCGGCTATATCCGCATACGGACATGACGACATACCTAGCACGGTATAACGAAGTCGACGTTTGCCTCGATACCTTTCCGTACAGTGGGGGAACAACGACAGCCCACGCGTTGTGGATGGGCGATTCGACGCTGACCATCGCTCGTGCGACCCTTGTTGGACGGCATGGGTGTAGCTTTGCTTGCTCGCTGGGACTAAGCCGCTTCATCGCCTCTAACGAAGAAGACTTGACGGCCAGGGCCATCGCAATGACGCACGACACCGCCGCACTTGCAACACTTCGCTCTGGCATGCGAGAGCGAGATTGAATCCGCCCGGGAAAGACGGCCGGAAGTCATTGCCTCCGCTGTCGAAAACGCGTTCCGCACGATGTGGACGCGTTGGTGCGCGGGGCTGCCTGCGGAGTCATTTACTGTATCCGAAGGGTCGCGCAACACGAATACCGCGATTCGTGAGGGCGATGCAACCCGCGGCCAGATGACGAACGGGCCATAGCCTTGATCTCTAAGGGCAACGCCCTGGAAGATGCGGGCAGGCCAAATGAGGCACTCGTTGTGTATGACGACGCGATACGTCTTGCGCCGCACTTACCCCGCGCGCACCTCAACCGGGGCAACGCTCTCATGCTGGAAGGACGTGCCGCGGATGCGTCAAGGGCCTACGGTATGGCCGTTTCGCTGGATCCTACCTAAGCCACTGCGCCCGCTTATTGCAATCTCGGCAATGCGCTTTCTCGATTGGATCTGTTGTGCGACGCGGCGGTCGCGTACCGATCCGCTCTCGATCTGAAAGAGGATTTCGTCGATGCGGCGCTTGCGCTGCCAATCGTGCTAGAAAGATTGGGCCGGTTAGACGAAAGTGTGATCGCAATACGAAGAGCGCTTTCGCTCGCTCCATCCTCTGCCGTCGCACTTCACGAACTTGGCTCCATCGCCCAGCGGTGCGGCGCCTTCTCCGATTCGGCTGCCTGCTACAAGGCGGCCCTTGGACTAGAGCCGCGTCTGGTCGGCACGCTCGCCAATCTTGGCAACGTTCATCGTCGGCTTGGCGCGCTGGAGGAGGCGGCCCGCTGCCAACAACGTGCATTAGAGATCGACCCAGGATTTGCGCCAGCCCATGGGAACTTGGGAGATGTCCTCCAGGACAGGGGTGTGTTGAGGCGAGGCGATCGCTTGCTATCAGCGTGCTGTAGAGCTCGATCCGTCATTCGCACATGCGCGGGTACGGTTGGCGAACGCATTGAGCCAAGTCGGACGAGGCGCCGACGCGCAAGCGCAGTATCGCAAAGTCATTGCGCAGGACCCTGACTTTCACGAGGCTTATACCGGTTTGCTATTCTGTCTAAGCCATGATGCCGCGATACCGTCCCAGGAGCTTTTCCAAGAGCACCTTCGATTCGGCCGGCACTTTGAGACGATCCTCGGTACTAAGAAAGTCGGTCATCGGAATGTTCGCGATCCTGACCGAGTAATTTCAGTTGGCTTTGTTTCCGCTGACCTCCGTGCGCATGCTATCGCTTTTTTCATCGAATCGTTGCTTCCCCATCTGGCATCCGACGCCGGCCTCGCGCTTCATGCGTATAGTAATCATGCGGTCGAGGAGACGATCACAAAAAGATTGAAACCGCACTTTGCCTCATGGAACAACATTTACAGGATGTCCGATGAACGTATTGCGGCAACCATTCGTGACGATGGAATCGATGTCCTGATTGACTTGTCGGGCCATACAGGGGAGAACAGACTCCTGACGTTCGCCCGGAAACCGGCACCGATTCAGGCGTCTTGGATGGGCTATCCGGGGACGACTGGCCTCTCCGCCATCGACTACTACTTCGCCGACAAGTACTTCCTGCCGGTTGAGATCTTCGAAAATCAATTCACGGAGAAGTTCGTTTATCTTCCAGCGAGCGCACCGTTTTCGCCCGACACTAGGGCGCCACCCGTTAACGCATTGCCTGCGCTCCACAACGGTTATATAACGTTCGGGAGCTTCAATCGTCCGTCGAAAATCGGACCTGAAGTTATCCGCACCTGGTCGCGTGTGCTTAGGCAGACACCAGGGTCGCGCATGCTCTTGGGTGCTATGCCTCCGCATGGCGAGTGCGGGGACATTATGGGCGTGTTTGCTCGGGAGGGTATCGACTGGCGCCCGCCTAGACTTTGCACGAAAGTGCGATATGCCTTCATATCTGCGAATGCATCATAAGGTCGACATGTGCCTGGACACATTTCCATATTCGGGCGGAACAACCAGTGCGCATGCGCTTTGGATGGGCGTTCCGACAGTCACGCTTGCCGGCACGACGCCGGCATCGCGGCATGGCGCCACGATTCTGAGCCATGTTGGACTACGCTCATTCATTACCCATGGACCCGACGAGTTCGTCGAGCGCGCGGCTAGCCTCGCGGCCGATCCGAAGCAATTGGCGATGTTGAGGAGCCTATTGCGAAAGCGTTGCGAGGCCGCTTCGTTTCGCCAGCCAGAAACGATCGCGCATGCGTTCTCCGATGCCCTTCGATGGATGTGGCAACGATGGTGCTCGGGATTGCCCCCGAGCACCTGCTTACCAGCCCACAAGGCACGGATCTTGCCTGACGAGTTGGGCGTTCGTGAGGAGTCAGATGAGCAAACTCGCCCTTACTAAGGCTCGGACAACATTCAAGCAGATTAGGTCGCGCGCCGATCTGGCTGTGAATGGTGCTTCGCCGCTGTTCAAGAGCGCCTTGCACGTGGGTCGTCCTAACATCGGCAACCATGACAAATTCGTTCAGCGCACACGGGATATCCTCGAACGGGCCTGGCTGTCGAACAATGGTCCCATGCTCACCGAGTTCGAACACCGAGTCGCCGATTATCTTCAAGTGGCGAATTGCGTCGCCATGTGCAATGGAACTATTGCACTAGAAATTGCAACGCGTGCGCTGGGGCTTCGAGGAGAGGTCATTGTTCCGTCGTATACATTCGTCGCGACGGCGCACGCGCTGCAATGGCAAGAGATCACGCCGGTATTTGCAGACATCGATCCCGAGACGCAAAATCTTGATCCTGCTTCGGTGAGGCGAATGATCACGCCACGAACCACCGGGATCGTGGGAGTGCACCTGTGGGGACGAGCAGCGCCGGTGGCGCAATTGCAGCAGATCGCACAAGAGAACAACTTGCGCATCATGTTCGACGCGTCGCACGGATTCGGCTGTACGCTAGGCGGCAGACCGCTGGGCACGTTCGGCGATTGCGAGGTGTTCAGTTTTCACGCAACTAAATTCTTCAACACGTTTGAAGGAGGCGCTGTCGTGACGAACGACGACGCGCTGGCCGAAAAGATGCGACTCATGCGCAACTTCGGCTTCCATGGGTACGATAATGTCATCTATCCAGGAACGAACGGAAAGATGACTGAAATCTCAGCGGCCATGGGTCTGACTAACCTGGAAGGTATCGATAGTTTTGTCGCAGCGAACGAGCGGAACTACGATTGCTATCGGGCAGAGTTGGCTGAGATTGGTGGCCTGAGCCTTCTCGCGTACGACACTTCCGAGCGGAACAACTTCCAGTACGTGGTGCTCGACGTCTCGGCTGACTTCGCGGTAACGCGTGACCGTGTTATCGAGGTGCTGCAAGCGGAGAACGTGTTAGCGCGGAAGTATTTCTGGCCAGGTTGTCACAACATGGAACCCTACCGGTCGTTCTACCCGCATGCCGGGCTTGTGTTGCCGAATACCCAGCTTGTTGCTTCTCGAGTAGTGGTGCTCCCTACCGGCACTGCTGTAACGCCGGAAGAAATCGCTGGGGTAGCATCGATTCTGCGTGTGCTATCTACTGGGCCCGTGTGAAGGAGCCGGCGATTGGAGGCTTTCTTCCCCTCCGTATCCAACCTGAACCTGCAGCACATTCGGCGATTTCCGCATGGTGCCCCGATGCTCGCGCCGCGTGGTTTATGCACAACGGACGCAGCGCCCTCCACGCCCTTTGGTCGCGCAGCCGACCTGCAATAGTCTGGCTCCCTTCTTACGTTTGCCCTGAATTGGCTGAGGCGGTCCCTCGTGAGATTACAGTTCGTTATTATGCGGTGGGCGACGCACTCCGACCGGACGAAAATGCGCTTCGGACACAGGTATGTGACGGAGATCACGTTCTCGCAGTCGACTACTTTGGGCGGCCGCAAAGCGCCGAATTCGTATCGCTTGTTCGTCTCCTGCGGGTCGGTTGGATTCAGGACGCGGCGCATGCCATGGAAGCTGGAGAGCCTAGCTGGGGTGACTGGGTTCTCTTCAGCCCGCGCAAATTATTTGGTGTGCCGGATGGAGGCATTCTTGTGTCGAGGGGCAAGTCTCTTCCCGGTCTTGAGGCGGTTCCTCTCGAGGACTTCTCCTTTGTGTTGCCGTCCATCGAAAGATCGGAAGACCATCTTGAAAGCGACAACGCTCGCTGGTACGCAAGCTATGTTCGCGCAGAAGCTGCAATGCGGGTGACGGATGAAGCAATGAGCCGCTTGTCGATTGCAATTCTCCAATCGTGCAACGTTGAACAGGATGCCGAGACCAGGCGACGGAACTACCGCGTGCTGCATGCGAGGCTTGCGCGCTGGGCTTATCTGAAGGAACCCGACCCGAACTTCGCGCCCCTCGGCTTTCCCATTCGAGCTCCGTCGGCGGCGCTGACGGTGGACGGCTTGGCTCGAGAGCGCATTTTTGCGGCCCGGCACTGGAAGCGGTTGCCGTCCGATGCGGCATCATTTCCGAGGGAGCACCAGCTCGCGAGCGAACTCGTTACTCTTCCTTGTGACTACCGTTACCAGGAGTCGCAAATGCATCGAATTGCAGCAGCGGTTATCGGTGTTCTGGGCGAACGTTGAATTTGGAAACGGCGACTCCTACCTACGCGTCTCTCTGCTATGCACGAACGCTCGCGCACGTAGGCGCTCCAATCTTCGTCCAGGGCTGGCAAACGCATGTACTGGTAAGGAACTTCAATCACGTTCGCGACGCCACAGGCCCATACCCCATCACATGCCTGGCTGACAATATAGACTTGGCCGATGGGCTCGTCATGCTTCGCAACGAGGGCTTGCTATCGGTAGTGATGATTGTGGATGGCCTCGTTGGTACACCGATAGGGGAGGCGGCTAAGGTATTTGACGTCGCCCGTCCACTCAAAACGCACTACCTTATCGATCCCTGCATCAGCTCGTATCAGCCATCCGCGCATCATCGATACGAAATTCGAAAGGCCGCCCGGCATGGTGTCGAGGTACGCAACGTCACCTTCCCCGACATTCTTGACGAATGGACCTCCCTGTACTCCGGGCTTGTGAGCTTGCATGCAATCAAAGGTGCGGCCAAGTTTCCGCGCGTGTCTTTCGAACAACTAGCGACGTGCACGGGCGTGTGCGCCGTCGCCGCCGCGTACATTCGGGACGAGGTTGTGTCATGCCATCTTTGGGTGCGTCACGACAACGTAGTGTGGAGCCATCTCGGCGCTTCTAATGCGCTTGGTTACGCGACGAGCGCCGCTTACGCCGTGTACGATCATTCAATTCGTGGATTCGATGGTTGCACGATCAATCTCGGCGGAGTCGCGGGACACAACGATCACGCCGATGGATTGTCGCAGTTCAAGGCGGGGTTCTCAAATCGGCGTCAGTCATCGTGGCTCCTCGGTTCGGTGCTGGATTCGCCCGCTTATGCTGAAGTGTGCGCTGCTAACCCCAATGGACGAGGCAGCATGTACTTTCCCGAGTATCGTGGGACCGCAGGCGCATGAACAAGCCGCGTTTCCGGCCCGCACACTATCAGTCACTGGAGCTGGACCGGATTCGAGATCGTCCGTCGGTCGAGTGATCGCCGGAAGACTCCATTGCAGGTGTTGGACTTCGGATGTGGGACGGGAAAATATCTCGCGGCGCTAGCCGGACTGAACTGTTCTGTCACCGGAGTCGACGTTAGCCCAGAGTACGTGACTAAGGCTCGCCGTGACGGATATACGGCATTTCCACTTGACGCTTGGATGGCCGAACCGGAGGGCAACTACGACCTTATCCTGCTGAGCCATGTCATCGAGCACCTATCTCCCGCGGAACTCCTCGAACTCATACCACGGCTTTGCCAACAACTGGTTACAGATGGAGTGTTGGTCATCGTATCGCCGACGTTTGGTGAGCGATTCTTCCATGATTTTTCTCACGTGCGCCCTTACTTGCCGCAAAGCATACGCCATGCATTCGGCCAGGTTGGGGCGCCCCTGTCGTACGGATCGCGCAATCTTATACAGCTTGTGGACGTCTATTTCTTCAAAGATCCGTATCGAACGCGGTCCTGGCGTTCCTTCTATTTCGGCAGTCGGTCTTCGCGTATGGCAACGCGCATACTGAATGGATTGTTCGACTTCCTTTGGCGCACTTCGCGAGGAAGGGTCGGCGTCGTGGCGTCATGGCTCGGGGTGTACAAACTATCCGAGCCTCCTTTGGAGCGCGTGATTTCTTAGATTAGGCGAAGCATGACAGCATGCCCGTTCAGGTTGTAATAGGTGAAGAATCGCGTATCGAGTGCGACCTCGTTAACCAGGCGCGTTATGCCCTCGCAACCCAGGAAACCGTAGTCATCGAATACGATGACGCCATGCCTTGAAAGACGCGGGGTTACCCAATCGAAGACGTCTTTCGCGGATTGGTACACGTCGACGTCGATGTGGCAAAAGGCGAATTGCAAGTGAGCGAGCGTTCCGCCCGTCTCGTCGGGAAACACCCCGGTTAACACGGTAGCGTTGGCAAGGCCCAGTTTCTCGAACAGTCTCATAACGTCGGCGCAAGTAGCATCCGCGTGTTCACCGCCAACGTATCGCGTGTCGTTTGCGCCAGCCTTGACGACCCCGGCGAACGTGTCGCACAAATAGATTGTCTTCGTCCGGTCGCGCGCGAACGCCGCGGCGAGAACGCTGCCGGTCCCCCCGCGCCACGTTCCAACTTCGAGAACATCACCCGGGATTACCAACCGGCCGTGCGCGAGCAGCCATAGCTCGTAACATCGGTATACGTCTACGAGGGTACAGTTGCGAGCTTCTTGCCATACGCGCTGAAACGCGGCATCGGTCGTCCATGGAGAATACGTGGCGGATGGAATGTTGACAGAGTGCGGAAATGCAGGGTCCGCTGCATCGATCGGCGTGTTGCGCAGCCGTCGAAGTACTGTGCGACGTGTTTCGTTGTCCATCGGATCGTTCATGGTATCCAAACGTTCATCCTCGAGTTTCAACGAAGAAAGAACTCGATAGCATCCACGTCAAGCACCGGAATGCGACACGCAGCCCAAACCGCCGCTCGCTCTGGAAAGTGATTGTCTATGAAAATAGAGCGGTTCGAGACGTGATCCAGTTTTTTGTCGTTCACTCCAATGTGCACTATTTGGTCGAATAAATTCGGCGCAATGCGAAGGCGCTTCATCGTTTCGGAGAGATCGTGTGCATGGCGGGTGAGCAAGATGATTCGCTTGCCATCCGCGATCGATTGGTACAAGAACGCAACCGCGTGTGGATTTGCAACGCCATCGACTACCAACGTATCATCGAAGTCGATGACGACAGTGTCGTAGTCGAAATCGAGAAAGGCGCGTGTGGCGAGATTTCGGTCAATCGTGCAAACGTAGGGGTTGGGAAGCGGCACCAGATCACGTTGCAAGAAATCTTGTATTGCCATCAGAGGCAAATTCACTCCCCTGGCTCGCTGCATGACCATGGCTCCGCCGGTGCGACAGCAAACTTCAAGAAGCTTGAAACGGCCGAAGCGGTCTCGCTTGAGCTGCAGAAACCATGGCCCGCGCAAGTTCAACCGCTCGTTCACCGTGTCCGCGATCACTTGGATTTCTCGTGTGAGTTCAAGCGCCCGCGAGCGCATTGTGATTCCTGCGCGAACTCGCTCGCGGGTGCGAGGTCCGACCCAAAGGAGCCTTTGCTTGCGATCCGAAAAACAGTCGACTGTGATCTCTTCGCCGGGTAGAAATTCAACGAGGATCGGGCTCTCGACCGCCGCATGCGAAATCTGGTCAGCTTCGCCTATGAGGTGCACGCCCTGACCACCTTGTCCCTTGTCCGGCTTGAGAACGACTGGCCATTCGGCCACCTCCGACGCGTTAGCGAAGGTCTTTGGGGCCCACGGGCAATCCGCAAACAACGCGTACGTCAATGATTTTTGCCGGGTAATGGAGGCGGTCCGGGGATCGCCATTGACGAGGTAGAAATTCATGTTGATTGCGGCGAGGGCCGCAAGATGTTCCTGTACGGTGTCGTGTGTCGCGAATACGATGTCGATATTGAGGTCGTCGATTACATCTTCGAACGATTGATCGAAACGGTCGTCGCTGATATTAGGCAGGCCACCTATGTATCGCTCGAATCGGTAGCGCCCATGATCCTCGACGCTTGACGCTCCATACAGTTCAACATGTACGGAATAGCGCAGTGCCTGGTGGATCTCAGAAGCGTTCTCTGCGCCACAGGGAAAGACCAGGACACGCAGTGTTTTGTTGTTCATGCTGGCGAGTTGATGGGCAGGGCTCGCTGCACGGGGGTGCTATCCTAGGTCCCGCCACATGGCTTCAAAAGCGGCTTCGACGGATCTCGCAAAGGCGGATCCATCGTTGAGCGGCGATCGCGAGATCTCGTCTCGCAGCGAAACACGTAGCTCGGCTAGCCATGGCCTGTTTGCTAGAGTCTGCGTGGCAATGTCGATGTAATCATCCGGACTGCCGGCGACGAGGTTCTCAAGGCCCAAGTTCGCGAGCGGGCCTATCGAGTTTCGAGAAGGCGCTGTAGCGCCGGCAAGCGTGACGACTGGGATACCCATCCAAAGGCACTGGAATGTCGTAGTGCCGCCACCGTAAGGCCACGGGTCCAACGCGACGTCGATGCCTGTGAGGAACTCCAGGAACTGCGGTTTCGGCATGAATGGAGCAGTTTCGATCTGCTCTGCTCGTGCCCCCCGTCGCGCGAATTCGTTCTTTATCAATTCGCCCATGCCGGCGGTATGTCCTCCCCGCGCGATAACGCGGAGTCGGGCGTCCGGATTTGCAATCAAAAGTCGTGCCCATGTATCCCTGGTCGCGGGGGATACCTTCGGCCACTGGTTCACGGAGCCAAACGTACGTTGCGCTCCTCTAGGTACGGGCGCCGGCACGGGGGCGTCAGCCGACGGCGCGAAGCAGGCATGTAACGGAAGTCTTACGAGGCGCTCTGTGTATAGAGAATCCGTGAGCCCTGGCGGATCCATCGTTGCGTCGGTTAGCCTGTAATTCATTCGGCTCAAGCCCGTCGTTCCAAGGTAGCCAAGCCACGTTACTTGTACCGGCGCGGGCTGTCGCGCAAAAACCTCCAAACGATTATGGCGAGTATGACCGGATAAATCGACGAGGATGTCCATCTCGTGCTCCCGGATCTTCGCCGCCAGTAACTCGTCGCTCAATTTGCCTACGCGATGCCAGTCCGATGCGTAAGTGCGAAGTTCTGCAGTGACCTCATCCTCGGCGCCGGGCGAGGTATCGAAGCACGTAACCTGAAAGCGCGCGCGATCGTGGTGCTTCAACAACGGCGCGAGGAACGAAGCCACAGGGTGATCCCGCAGGTCAGGCGACACATAGCCCACGCGCAAGGATGACCGATGACGAATCGGTCGTCGCGGTAGTGGCGCCACCCGCGCTTCAACGGCGCTTCCCCATGAGCGGTGCTCATTCGCAAGTTGCGCCGGGGTTAGCCGGTCGGAGTAGTTCAGGCAGAACAGGCGATTTTGCCGAAACGCTTGCGAGGGATCGTTCGCGATCGCCCGATCGAAGGCCGTGATGCTATCATCGACACGGCCGACATAACACAGCTGATCAGCGAGCAAGCCATCGATACCGTGGAAGTCGGGCGCTAAAGCTGCCACCTGTTGATACGCCGTAAGCGCAGCAACGGGGTCGCACCGCTTGTGAGCGATGCTGCCGACACGCATCAGCATTCCGATCTGCTCAGGGTCGAGCTCCGTGCCTACGCTAGCGTACCGTTGGGCCTTGGCGAGGTCGCCGGCTTCTTCATACAGCGTCGCCAGCCAGTAGATGGGATAAATTCGATCGGGTCTGCACGCGTGCGCTTCTTCGTACAGCCTAATCGCGTTCTCAACGCTGCCCCGCTCGCGCGCCGCGTCCGCGGAGGTAATGATGACCTCGACCGGCAACTGCGCTCGTACGTGGTTGGCAGGGTGTGGTTTACCTTTGAGCCAGGCAAACACGACTTATCGGCGTCCCGTACTGCCGAAGCCGCCACTGCCGCGATCGGTTTCCTCGAACGCATCGACGACGTCGAATCTGGCCCTCACGACGGGTACGATGACAAGCTGAGCGAGGCGATCGAGTGGTGCCAACCGATAGGTGGTCTGTCCGCGATTCCAGCAGCTCACCATGAGTGGCCCTTGATAGACCGAGTCAATGAGTCCGACGAGATTTCCAACGACGATGCCATGCTTATGCCCCAGCCCGGAGCGCGGCACGATCAACGCGGCTAGCGCGGGATTCGCTATGTGGATCGCGATTCCCGTAGGTACGAGGTGAGTCGCACCGGGGATGACGTCTACCGTTTCATCAATGCACGCGCGAAGGTCGAGGCCGGCGGCACCCGCTGTCGCATACGCAGGAAGATGCGCCCGGATGCGCTCGTCAAGGATGCGAAGTGCGATCGTCGGGCTTTCCAGGTTAATCAATGCGCTTCCAATCGTCGCGTGGCCCCAGCGTCACTCGGATCGTCTTCGTAGCATTCATGGAGTCTTCGCCCTAACTCGGCACGGCCATTTCACGCCGCTGATGACCGGCGCGTTACCGTGGACGCCAAATTTCTGGTTACCTCGGAAGGTCGACATGCATTCGCAGTGCGCGACCGCCTTGCTGAACTTCGTGACCTGGTTGTCCAACCCGCTTTCGAGTCGCTTTGGCCGGTTCTGGGATCGCGTGCTGCTCGGTGATGCACTGTGGATTCTCCTTGACGACGCCGTCGCCGTCGATCGGGACGACTAGGTCTCTCCTACAACCCGAATGTCTGGCGCTGCGATTCGTTCGGCGCCGACTTGAATGCAAGCGCTGCAAGCTCGCATGCCTCCTTGCGCTCGGAGACGAAGATGTTAGCGAAGCCTGCCGCTTCGAGTACCGACGTGAGGGACCGGGCGGTGAAGCCCGTCTTGTGCGCGAAGAAGTCCACGCCGGTTCGCTCGATCTGCGCGCCCCATCCGTAGAGCACGTCGCGCGCCGTGATCGGTCCTGCCGCCGACATGTACAGCACGTCGTCGATGTCGAGGTTGGCTCGACGCACCGCTGCATCAGTTCGCCGATGTCGGGTACGCGGATCTCGGCGAAGCCGTCGTCGTTGAGGACGTGCAGAAAGCCGGCGAGAACCTTGCGGACGTCGTGCGCGTAGTAGTGCTCGAGGTTGTGCGAGCAATACACGGCATCGAACGCGCAGGCTCGAGCGATAGCGAGCTCGCGCGCGTCGCACAGCACGTCGGGCTTGCCCGTCGGATCGATGTCGAGCAGCAGGTGTTCCCAGCCGTCGTAGTGCTTCGGAATGGGAATGGCCTTTGGTGTTGCCGCCGACGTTCAGCACCTTCGGCGTGATCTGGCGCCGGCTCGCGCTGGCGCTTGAAGCGCCGCCCCAATCGTTCGCAGGAATGACATCAGCTCGAACCTCGACGCGATTTCCCGGACGATGCCGCCTTGCCAGCGCGAGCTTGTCCATTCTCGGCAGCGGATGTGCGCCGGCATCGTCGAGCAGGATCACTTCGTTGGTGTCGCTGCCGAGCGCATCCTGCGCGCGGTTGGCGATCAGCAGCGGCACTTTCTTCCGCTTGCGCTTCGTCTTCGGCGTTCTGCTGCGACGTCGTGGCTCTCTGCCGCGAAGCCGACGCAGTACGGCGCGATTCGGACGCGACGCGACCGTGGCCAGGATGTCCACCGTGGGCTTCAGCGTGAGCGTGAGGTCGCCGGACGATTTCTTGATCTTGCGGTCGCTGCGGGTTCGTCGGGCGTGTAGTCGGCGACGGCGGCGACGCGCGATGAAGATGTCCTTGCCGTCGACGCGCGAAAGGACCGCGTCGGCCATCTCGCGCCGCGCTGCGGACGTCGACGCGCTCGACGCCCGGCGGTGTGGCGACGCTGGACGGGCCGCTGACGACGGTCACCGTGCGCGCCGGCCTCGGCCGCCGCGCGCGCCAGCGCGAAGCCCATCTTGCCCGAGCTCGAGTTGGTGATGCCGCGCACCGGGTCGATGGCCTCGAACGTCGGTCCGGCCGTGAGCAGGACGCGCTTGCCCGCGAGGACCTTGGGCTGCAGCGACGCGACCGTCGCCGGCGAACAAGTCCTCGGCCTCGAGCATCCGTCCTTCGCCGTTCTCCTTGCACGCGAGCTCGCCCGTGTCCGGGCCGAGCATCGACCACGCCGTCGGCGACGAGGCGCGCGACGTTGCGTTGCGTGGCGGGGTTGGACCACATCTGGCGGTTCATTGCCGGTGCTACGAGCAAAGGGCATTCCCGCGCGAGGCACATCGTCGACAGGAGGTCGTCGGCCGCGCCGTGCGCGAGCTTGGCGATGAAGTCGGCGGTGGCGGGCGCGACGACGATCGCGTCGGCGCCGCGGATACGGCGATGTGACCCATGCCGTCATCCGCTCCCGAGGCCCACAGGTCCGTCAGCACCGTTCCGCCCGGACAGCGCCTGGAACGTCAGCGGCGTGACGAAGTGCGTCGCGGCCTCGCGTCATCACGACGTCGACCGCGACGCCCGCCTTGACGAACAGCCGCGACGAGCTCCGCCGCCTTGTAGGCCGCGATGCCGCCGGTCACGCCGAGCACGATGCGTTCGCAGCGACTTGCGGTTCAGCATCGGGCATTCGTCTGTTCGGATGATGTGAACGGCATGCGCGCGAAGTTTACACTCCCGACGCGTCGTATCCGCGACGAAACAAGGGCTTGCAATGCAAATCTCCGGCCTTGCCGAGCGTCCGCGCGAGCGCCTGTGCGCGCTGGGTGCGTCCGCGCTGACCGACGCCGAGCTCCTCGCGGTGTTTCTGCGCACGGGCGTCGCCGGATGTCCGGCCATCGATCTCGCGCGCGAAATGCTCGAATCGCGTAGGCGGCGCCGGCGCTGATCGCGAGCCGGCGTCGCAGACCTGCATGCGCGTTCGCGGCATCGGTCCGGCGCGCGCCGCGCAATTGGTCGCAACGGTCGAGCTCGTGCGGCGCGGCATTGCTCGAGCAGGCGGCATGCCGGGATGCGCTGTCCTCGCCGGATGCCGTGCGCGACTACCTGCGACTCACGCTCGCCGCATCTGCCGTACGAGGCGTTCCTGGGGCTGTTCCTCGACAGCCAGAACCGGCTGCATCGCTGCCCGGGAGCTGTTCCGCGGCACGCTGGCGCAGACCAGCGTCTACCCGCGCGAGGTCGTCAAGGCGGCGCTCGCGCACAATGCGGCCGGCGGTGATCTTCGCTCACAACCATCCGAGCGGCGTCGCCGAGCCGTCGCGCGCCGACGAGCTGCTCACCGCCTCGCTCAAGCAGGCGCTGGCGCTGGTCGACATCCGGACCCTGGACCATCTCGTCGTGGCGGGCTCGCGGGTCGTGTCCTTCGCCGAGCGCGGGCTTGGTCTAACGAACTTGATTCGACCAGCGTTTCGAGCGATAATAGTCGGCTTTACGTCCAGCACACCCAGCATTTCAAGGAGCGAGCCATGGCTCGAGTCTGTCAAGTCACCGGAAAAGGCCCCGATCACCGGCAACCACGTTTCCCACGCCAACAACAAGACCAAGCGCCGCTTCCTGCCCAACCTGCAGCGCCGCCGTTTCTGGGTCGAAGGCGAGAACCGCTGGGTCAGCCTGCGCCTGACCACGAACGCGCTGCGCACCATCGACAAGAACGGCATCGAAGTCGTCCTTGCCGACATGCGCGCCCGCGGCGAGCACGTCTAAGGAGATTCGCCATGCGCGAGAAGATCAAGCTCGAATCGTCGGCCGGCACCGGCCACTTCTACACCACGTCGAAGAACAAGAAGCTCATGCCCGAGAAGATGGAGATCAAGAAGTTCGATCCCGTCGCTCGCAAGCACGTGATGTACAAGGAAACGAAGCTCAAGTAACACGCGGCTTCGCACAATGAAAAAAGCCCGCCTGCCGGCGGGCTTTTTTCATGTGCAGATCGCGCCGCTTACGCGTATCGCCGCAGCTTGTGCGAGAACGCCGCCAGCGGCGCAATCCCCGACGCTTCCGCGCGCCGGCACCAGTCCTGCAAGCGCGCCAGCAGCTGCTCGGACGACTCGGTCGAGCGCTCCCACAGCGACGACAGCTCCTGGCGCATGGCGTAGATCGTCGCGAGCGCCTTGCTCTTGCCGAGCGCCGCCGAGAGCTCTTCGCGTTCAGCGTCCGTCAGCGTCGACGCATCGGCCAGCAGGAAGCGCTTCATGCGCTGGGCCGAGGGCACGTGCATCCCGCGTCCGCGCGCGCGCCTTGAGGCCGCGAGCTCCGCCGCGTACGTCGCCTTCAGCGTGCGTGCGTACGAGGTGGCCACGTGATAGCGATGCGTGATCACCGCCTGCAGCGTTGCGAGATCGGCCACCGCCTTGTCGCGATCGAAACGGATCTGCGGCGCGACCTTGCGCACCGTCGCCAGCCGCAGCAGGACGAGCGTCTGGATGTAGAGCCAGCCGATGTCGAACTCGTACCACTGCGAGGACAGCTTGGCCGACGTGCCGTACGCGTGGTGGTTGTTGTGCAGCTCTTCGCCGCCGATGAGGATGCCCCACGGCACGATGTTGGTCGACGCGTCGGCGCACGCGAAGTTGCGATAGCCCCAGTAGTGGCCGATGCCGTTGATGATGCCGGCGGCGGTGACGGGGATCCACATCATCTGGATGGCCCAGATGGTCGCGCCGATCGGGCCGAACAGCGCGAGGTTGACGGCCAGCATGAGGCCGACGCCCTGCCACGAGAAGCGCGAGTACACGTTGCGCTCGATCCAGTCGTCGGGAACGCCGTGGCTGTACTTCTCCATCGTTTCCTGGTTCCGCGACTCGGCGCGATAGAGCTCGGTGCCCTTCCAGAACACGGTCTCGATGCCGCGCGTCTGCGGGCTGTGCGGGTCGTCCGGCGTCTCGACCTTTGCGTGGTGCTTGCGGTGGATCGCGACCCACTCCTTGGTGACCATGCCGGTCGTCAGCCAGAGCCAGAAACGGAAGAAATGGCGCGACCGCCGGATGCAGGTCGAGCGCACGGTGCGCCTGCGCGCGATGCAGGAAGATCGTGACCGACGCGATCGTGACGTGCGTCAACACCAGGGCCACGACCACGTAACCCCACCACGGCAGGTCGACGAGACCGTGCGACGCAGTCGAGAGCCAATCGTAATTCATTGATTATCCAGTAGTATTATGCGAAGAGGGCAATCGCCCGGGCAACAGGTACGTATTTTACGCGACCCGGGGGTTTTCGGGGATAACCGGGGTCATGCCACCTTCGGGTGCAGGATCCATGCCCATCATCCGTATGTCGCGGCGCGGAGCGGGAATCGCAATGCCTTCGGCCGCAAAGGACGCCAGAATTCGACGGTTGACGTCACTCCGAAGGGCCTGGACGCCCGCTTGCGGCCCGGCCACCCAGAGCACGAGCTCGAGGTCGACGCCGTTTTCGCCCGAGCGCGTTGACGAACGCCGCAGGCGGCTCGGGCGTGGTCACGAGCCTCGTTTCGGCGTGCGCGGCTTCCTGCATGAGGGCGATGGCACGCTCGACGTCGGCGCCGTAGGCGATGCGCACCGGAAGTCGCGACGCGAATGTCGTGCGAGGCGTGCGAGTGGTTGAGCACCGTCGTCGTGACGAGCGTCTCGTTCGGCACGATGGCCTCGATGCCGTCGAGCGCGCGCAGCACGACGTAGCGCGACGTCACCTTGGCGACGCGGCCCTGGCGGTTGTCGACCGTGATCATGTCGCCGAGCCGGATCGACTTGTCGAGCAGGATCGTGAATCCGGCGATGTAGTTGGCGGCGAACTTCTGCAGGCCGAGGCCGACGCCGACGCCGAGCGCGCCACCGAAGACGGTGAGGAGCGTGAGGTCGAAGCCGATCGCTCTCAGCGCGATCAGCACGCCGACGACCAGCAGCACGGCGCGCAGGAACTTCACGAGCAGCGCGCGCGTGTTGGTGTCGATCGCGCTTGCGGTCGAGAGGCGCTGCTCGATGAGACCCGACAGCCAGAGCGTGATCACGAGCGTGAGGATGACCGCACTCGCGCCCTTCGCGACGGTGAGCAGCGATACGGGCGGCTTGCCGAATGGAAGCACGACGGCGTCGAGCTCCCGTGCCACTTCCGGCAGCACGCCGACGAAGTAGAGGATCGCGAGGACCCAGATCGAGAACGCGATCGCGCGCTCGCTCGTCTTCAGCCACGCCGACTCCGCGAACAGGCTGCGCATCACGTAGACGAGCATGCGGATGATCGCCAGCGCGATCAGCAGCGGAATGGCGATGTCGATGAAGAACGGCGGGCCGCCGAACGCACGGAACGACGGGCCGCGACGATGAAGAGCAGGGCAAGCGCGACGAGCGAGAAGACGATGCGCCCGACGCCACCGCTGATGCGCGGGTGGCGCGTGGACGTCTGCAGCAATCGCGCGCGCGCCTCGAGCCTGCGGTCGATCGACCCATGCGAAGGCGATGCACGCGAGCACGAGCGCGAGCTCGAGCCAGTAGATCGCGCGAGGCGAGCGCGATCGACAGGCGCGAGAAGTCGATCGGGGTCAGCATCGGTCGCGACGAGTTTACGGCTGCGCACCAGCACCGCCGCGAAGAACCCGTCGCAATGTGCACGTGCGGCAGCAGCTTGAGCGTCGGGCCCGCGTGTCGAGCGCGATGCCGGCGCGCGCGAGGTCGGCGGCCACGTCGGCCATCGCGAACGACGGATTGTCCGACGAGGAAGCGCTCGACGATCGCGCTCGTTCTCCTCGGGCAGCACGCTGCACGTCGCGTAGACGATGCGTCCGCCGGGCTTCACGAGCGTCGCCGCCGCCGCGAGGATCGCGCTGCTGTCGCGCGCGCAGCTCGTCGACGGCCGACTCGGGCTGCCGCCACTTGAGGTCGGGGTTGCGGCGCAGCGTGCCGAATCCCGTGCACGGCGCGTCGACGAGCACGCGGTCGACCTTGCCGGCGAGGCGCTTGACCTTCGGTGTCGCGCTCGCTCTGCAGGACTTGCGGATGCACGTTCGACAGTCCCGAGCGCGCGAGGCGCGGCGTGAGCTTGGCGAGCCTCGCTTCGCTGACGTCGAATGCGTACAGGCGGCCGTGCGAGCGCATGAGCGCACCGAGCAGCAGCGTCTTGCCGCCGGCGCCGGCGCAGAAGTCCACGACCATCTCGTTGCGCTTGCGGCGCGACCGCGAAGCCGACGAGCTGGCTGCCTTCGTCCTGCACCTCGAGGCGCCCGTCGCGGATCCACGCGTCGAGCGAAGGCCGGCCGTGCACGCGAATGCCGAGCGGCGAGTAGGGCGTCGGCGCCGCTTGCACGTCCTCGGCCAGCGAGCGCCGCGAGCGCCTCGTCGCGCGTCGTCTTCATCGGGTTGACGCGCAGGTCGAACGGCGCGGGCGCGAGCCACGCGCGCGCGAGCTGCGAGCGCGTTGTCGTCGCCGTACGCGTCGCCCAGCCGATCCCACAGCCAGTCGGGAACGTCGTGCGCGACCGCGGGCGGCAGCGGGTTGTGCATGCGCGACTTGAACGCGCGCAGCCAGATGTCGTCGGATGCGGGCAACAGCGGCGCGAGGTCGCGCAGCGAGCGGCCCATCTCGCGCACCAGCACGGCGAGCGCGAGCTGGCGCGGATCGCGCGTCTCGGCGAGCGCTTCGAGCGAGCGCATGCGGCGCAGGTACGCGAACACGCCGTCGGCGATGAACGGCGCGGTCGCGCGCGCCGATCTCGCGATGCGCGCGAAAGAAGGCGGACAGCGCCGTTGTCGGCAGGCGACCTCGAACTCGCGGACGTCCTCGATCGCGGCGGCGAGCGCCGCGATCTCGCTCGCGACGGACCGTCATTGGCCGGTCATCGTGCGGGAGCGTCGCGGCGCGGGCGCGGTCATCGTCGGGAACGTTTCGGCGGGACGCGGCGCGCGATGGCGAGTCGGTGGCGGCATGGCGTCGGACTTCGGGATCACGAGATCGTCACGCCCGACCGCCGCCGGGTCGTCGTCGACGCGAATCGAGTCGAGCATGACCTCGAGCGTGCCGCGCTCCGTGTTCGACACGCGCATCTTGACCGGGATGTAGCGCAGCGACGGCGCGAGCCAGATGTAGGCGTCGGTCTTGCCGTCCTCGCTGCGGCGATGCCAGCGCTCGGTGTCGATCGGGCCGTGCGGCCACTCGATCGTCTCGGTGTCTTCGCGCGTGATCGTGTAGCGCACGAGCCGGCGCGGCGTGGCGACGGTGACCGTCACCTGGCTTGCAGTGGGCGGCGTGAAGTAGTACTGCCACATGAGCGACAGCGGATCGAAGGTCGGCAGGTCGAGCGGCGCGGTCTTGTTGTCGTGCATCGTGCACGATGCCGGCTTCCCAGTCGAACACGGCGGTCTCCACGCGGTCGGGGCCGCCGCGCTCGATGCGCAGGATCGACGGCTGCAGCCCTTGCTCGGTGATGAGGCCGCGGCTTTCGAGCTTGCCCTGCCCGCGCAGGACGAGTGCGGCGAGGCCGCGTGCTTCGCCGACCGTGGCGATGCGGTAGCGGTTGTCCTTGTGCTCGAAGCGATAGACGGCGTCGCCGATCAGGAAGCCGCGCGTGCCCCAGAACACCTTGTAGGCGAGGTCGACGCGCGGCGGCAGCGTCTTGCCGGTGGCGGCCGCGCCGGGAATCACCTCGGCGCTCTCCTCGACCGCGGCAGGCTCCGCGCGCGGGTTTCGGCGTCGCGTCGGCCACCGTCTTGTCCGGGACGGCCGCGTCGGCCGGCGGCAGTCGTTTCCGGCGTGGGCTGCACGAGCGGAGACGTGCGCCGCGGCCTCGCCTTGGCGGCTGGCTTCGGGGCGGGAACCGCAACCGGCGCGGGCGGCGGCGGCAACTCGGTGATCGTCGCCGTGAGCGGTGTCGATTCGGGCGACGTCGCCACTTCGTCCGGCCACAGCGTCAGCGCGAGGTGGGCGAGCAGCGACAGCACGAGCGCTAGCGCGAGCGCACGACGGGTGCGCGCCATCGCCTTCGACTGCGCGAGGCGCAGGCAGGCGGACAGGAGCGTTGGCGCGGCGGCAGCAGTGGACATGCGGGATTAGTTTGAACCAACCGTCCGCGCTACCGCGCTTCGGGCGTTATTCGTCGGGCGACAGGAGCGGAGCGATCGCTTGCCGCTTCCAGGTTCGTAACGTGGACCCGGCGGCCGTCGATGACAAGCCGCCCTTCGCAATACCACCGTACGACCCTCGGCAGCAGGATGTGTTCCACGCGCCAGCACGCGCGCGGCCAGGGCGTCCTCGTCGTCGCCGTCGCGCACGGGGACCGCGCCCTGCGCGACGATCGGCCCGACGTCGACCTCCGGCGTGACGAAGTGCACGGTGCAGCCGTGGACGCGCACGCCGTCGGCGAGCGCGCGCCGGTGCGTGTGCAGGCCCGGGATACGCGGGCAGCAGCGACGGATGGATGTTGATCATGCGTCCGGCATAGCGCGCGATGAAGGCCGCGCCCAGCACGCGCATGAAGCCCGCGAGCACGACGAGGTCCGGGTCGTCGACGTCGATCGCTGCGGCAAGCGCGGCGTCGAAGTCCGCGCGGTTCGCGAACGCGCGGTGCTCCACCACCGACGTCGCGACACCGTGCGATGCCGCAATGGCGAGGCCGCCCGCCTCCGCGCGGTTGGCGATCACGCGGACGATGTCGCCGCCGAGCTCGCGCGTCTCGAGCGAGGGCGCGCAGGTTCGAGCCGCGTCCCGAGACGAGGACGGTGATCCTTGGCTTCAGACGTACAACCGTCGGGGCCGTTCGCCCGCCGGCAGCGGGAACGATGCGACGCCGATGCGCAGCGCGTCGCTCGCCCGCGTCGGCGAGCGCCTTGACCGCGCGGTCGGCGTGCTCGGCAGCGACCACCAGCACCATGCCGATGCCGCAGTTGAACACGCGGTGCATCTCGTCGTCGGCGACGCTGCCATGGCGCTGCAGCCAGCGAAGATCGGCGGGCGCGTCCACGACGAGCGCAGCGAGGCGCGCCTGCAGTCCCGCCGGCAGCATGCGCGGCACGTTCTCGACGAGGCCGCCGCCGGTGATGTGCGCCATGCCCTTGACCGGCAGCGCATGCATGAGCGCGAGCACGCGGCTTCACGTAGATGCGCGTCGGCGCGAGCAGCGCGTCGCCGAGCGTCGTCGCCGTCGAACGGTGCGCGCAGATCGGCGCCGCTTTGCTCGACGATGCGGCGAATGAGCGAGAAGCCGTTGGAGTGCGGACCCGAGGACGCGAGGCCGAGGACGACGTCGCCCGGCACGATGGTGCTGCCGTCGATGATGCCGGCCTTCTCGACCACGCCGACGGCGAATCCGGCGAGGTCGTACTCGCCTTCGGGGTACATGCCGGGCATCTCCGCGGTCTCGCCGCCGATCAGCGCGCAGCCCGCCTGCTCGCAGCCTGCGGCGATGCCCTTGATCACGCTGGCGGCGACGTCGACGTCGAGCTTGCCGCACGCGAAGTAGTCGAGGAAGAAGAGCGGCTCGGCGCCCTGCACGAGGATGTCGTTGACGCTCATCGCGACGAGGTCGATGCCGACCGTGTCGTGCCGGTTGAGCGCGAACGCGAGCATGAGCTTGGTGCCGACGCCGTCGGTGCCGGCGACGAGCACGGGCTCCTTGAAGCGCTTGCCGATCTCGACCAGCGCCGCCGAATCCGCCGATGCCCGCGAGCACTTCTGCGCGCATCGTGCGCTTGGCGAACGGCTTGATGCGCTCGACGAGCGCGTCGCCCGCCTCGATGTCGACGCCGGCTCGCGATAGGAAAGTGAATTGGGGCCGGGATCGATCATCAGGAAACGCTCGCGGACGGAGCGCCGAACCTTTTAGAATGCGCGCGGGGAAGCAAATGACGCGCGCGGGGCTGGAATTCGCGCCGGAATTCTACCGGAAATGAACAAAGCCCGCCCACCGACGATCGGCGACGCCGTGACGCAGACGCCAGCCGCGCTCGCCGAGCCGCCGCAAGCGCCGGCATCCGCCGCCCGCGCACCCGCGGCGCGTGCTGACCCTGCGCAACTATGTGTGGATCGCGGGCGCGGCGATCGTCCTGTTCCTGGGCCTGCGCTACCTCGGGCCCGGTGCTGACGCCGTTTCTCATCGGCGCGATCCTCGCGTACCTCGGCACGCCGATCGTCAAATGGGCGGAGCAGCATCGCGTCTCGCGCGGCCTCGCGACCACGATCGTCGTGCTGCTGTTCGGCTTCGTGCTGCTCGCGCTGTTCCTCGTGCTGATTCCGCTCGTGCAGTCGGAGGTGATGCTGGCCGCGCGCCGCATCCCCGATGCCGTGTCGCAGGGCGTCGCACGCATCTCGCCGTGGTTCGAGCAGCAATTCGGCGTCACGCTCGCGCTCGACCTCGCGTCGCTCAAGACGCTCGTCGCCGACAACATGGAGGATGCGCGCGAGCTCTCGCTGTCGGTGCTGTCGGGCCTCAAGACGGGCTCGCTGATCGTCGTCTCGATCCTCGTCAATCTGGCGCTCATTCCCGTCGTGATGTTCTACGTGCTGCGCGACTGGGACATGATCGGCGAACGCCTGTACATGCTCGTCCCGCGCGACTGGCTGCCCAAGACGCGCGCCATCGCCGGCGACATCGACCGCGTGCTCGCGGAGTTCCTGCGCGGCCAGATCATGGTGATGATCGTGCTGGCGATCTACTACACGATCGCGCTCTGGATGGCCGGGCTCGACAAGGCGCTGGCGATCGGCGTCCTCACCGGCCTGCTCGTGTTCATTCCGTACGTCGGATTCGGGCTCGGGCTCGCGCTGGGCGTCCTCGCGGCGCTTCTGCAGTGGACCGGTTGGCCGGGATTCGTCGCCGTGCTCGCGGTGTACGGCATCGGCCAGCTGATCGAGTCGTACGTGCTCGTGCCGTATCTCGTCGGCGACCGGATCGGCCTGCATCCGCTCGCCGTGATCTTCGCGCTGCTCGCGTTCGGCCAGCTCTTCGGCTTCGCCGGCGTGCTGCTGGCGCTGCCCGCGTCCGCCGCGCTCCTCGTCGGCTTGCGGCACCTGCGGATGGCGTACTTCGCCTCGCCCGTGTACGGCGAGGCGGAGTAGCGCGCGGCGTCATGGAACAGCTCGTCTTCGAGCTCGCGCCGCCCGAGCCGCCGTCGTTCGCCAACTTCGTCGAAGGCCGCAACCGGGAGGCGGTGGCGAGGCTCGTCGCGGCCGCCCGCGGCGAGACGCCCGAAACGTGCATCCTGCTGTGGGGAGCGACCGGCGGCGGCCGCTCCCACCTGCTGCGCGCGGCCGTCGCCGCGTCGCGTGCATCCGGCGCTGTTCGCGGCGTCACCCGACGACCTCCCGCGGGACCTTCCCGACGGTCCGTCATTGCTTGCCGTCGACGACGTCGACCAGGCCGGCGCCGAGGGCCAGGGACGGCTCTTCACGCTCTTCAATCGGCTGGCGGCGACGGGCGGGCGTCTCATCGCCGCTGCGGCCGCGCCGCCCGCGCGCCTGGCGCTGCGCGACGATCTGCGCACGCGCCTCGGCTCGGGCCTCGTGTACGAGATCGAGCCGCTCGCCGACGCCGACAAGCCCGAGGCGCTCGGCCGGTATGCCCGCGCGCGCGGCTTCCGGCTGAGCGAGGACGTCATCGCCTACCTGCTCGCGCACGGCCGCCGCGACATGCCGACGCTCGTCGCGATCCTGGCCGCGCTCGACCGCCACTCGCTTGCGGCCAAGCGCCCGATCACGGTGGCGATGTTGCGCCACTGGATGCAGCACGACCTTCCCTGGACGGCCGAATGAGGCGCCGTTGCCCGGGTTTGTGTCGTTTTCGCAAAAAGATGTGTTTCCGGCCTCCCCCAACGCTTGCAATCGCGTTGTTAGTTCACTGATTGATAAGGTAAAATGTCGGCAGGGCCGAGCGCCGCCACAGGCGGCCAATGTCAACCGGCAGGAAGACGCGTCCGTTAATGGCCTCGACACGGCAAACCGTCGTCGCTTTCAAAACAAGGGATTTCAATTTTCATGAAGCAATTGCTCGCGGCACTGGTTGTGACGGCACTGTCGGCCGTCGCGTTTGCACAAGGCACGACACCGGCCTCGCCGTCGACGCATCAAGCGTCGGCGTCGTCGTCTGCTCCGGCGAAATCTGGAACGACCAAGAAGGCCAAGAAGAAGAAGGCGAAAAAGACGACGAGTTCTTCCACCTCGACCGCTGCGTCGCCGACGAAGTAGATAAGCAACAACTTTCCTGTCCCAAACCCGACCATAGAGGATCCAAGATGAACAAGCTCCTGATTGCACTGATCGCCGGTGCGTTCGCGACCGTCGCTGCCGCGCAAACCGCCGCGCCCGCGCAAACGACGAAGGAAAAGCAGGCCGACGTCAAGGCCACGACGGGCGCAGCCGCTGCGTCCACGACCGGCGCGCAAACCGCCAAGGAAGCGGCGGCCAACACGGCGAAGTCGAAGGACGTCTCGAAGATGACCACGGCCGAGAAGAACGCGTACGCCAAGGAAGTGAACAAGACCGCGGTCAACCCGGAAAACCCGTCGGGCAGCACCGCCGCCACCTCCGCCCAGCAAAAGGCGAACACCGCCGAGTCGAAGGCGACGCCGAAGCAGAACACCGAGCTCAAGACGAAGGAAGGCCAGAAGGAGCTCTCGAAGGAACTGAACAAGAAGGCGACGCCGTAATAGCGCTCGCGTCAGCAACAAAGAGGGCAGGGCGGTTCGCCCTGCCCTTTTCGTTTGTGAGGCCGCAGGACCATGAGTGAGCGTGTCGTTTCCCGGCCGGCCGTCACCGTCGCCACGCATCGTCGAGCGCGACGGCAAGCTTCCTCTTCGTCGAGGAAGAGACGCGCGCGGGCCGCAAGCTCAATCAGCCGGCCGGTCATCTCGAGTCGGGCGAATCGCTGCCTGCCGCCGCCGTCCGCGAGACGCTCGAGGAAACGGCGTGGTCGGTGACGCCGACGGCGCTCGTCGGCATCTATCGCTGGGAGGCGGCCGACAACGGAGCTACGTTCGTGCGCTTCACGTTTGCTGCCGACGCGCGAACGCACGATCCGCTTCGCGTGCTCGACGTCGGGATCGTGCGCGCGGTCTGGCTCACCTACGACGAGGTCGTCGCGCGTCGTCACGACCATCGCAGCCCGCTCGTGCAGCGCTGCATCGACGACTATCGCGCCGGAGCGCGGTGGCCGCTTACGTTCGTGAAGGAAGTTGCCGTGCAGCGGGGATTCTGGGAAGACAAGGAGGCGTAGCGTCGCCGTGAAACAGCGCGTCGTCGTCGGCATGTCGGGCGGGGTCGACTCCTCGGTCGCGGCGTGGCTCCTGAAGCAGCAGGGCTACGACGTCGTCGGCGTCTTCATGAAGAACTGGGAGGACGACGACACCGACGAGTACTGCACGTCGCGCGAGGATCTGGTCGATGCGGCGAGCGTCGCGGACGTCGTCGGCATCGAGCTCGTCGCCGTCAACTTCGCGGCCGAGTATCGCGAGCGCGTGTTCGCGCATTTCCTGCGCGAGTACGAGGCGGGCCGCACGCCGAACCCCGACGTGCTGTGCAACAGCGAGATCAAGTTCGCGCGCGTTTCTCGACCACGCGCTGCACGCTCGGCGCGACGCGCATCGCGACGGGCCATTACGCGCGCGTGCGGCACGGCGTGGACGGCGCGCGAGCTCCTGAAGGCCGCGGACGCGAGCAAGGACCAGAGCTACTTCCTGCATCGGCTGACGCAGCGGCAGCTCGCGCCGGTGATGTTCCCGCTGGGCGAGATGCGCAAGCGCGACGTGCGCGCGATTGCGCAGCGCGAAGGCATTCCGACTTACGCCAAGAAGGATTCGACCGGCATCTGCTTCATCGGCGAGCGGCCGTTCCGCGACTTCCTCGCGCGCTACCTGCCGCGCACGCCGGGGCCGATCGTCACGCCGGAAGGAGACGTCGTGGGCGAGCACCAGGGGCTCGCGTATTACACGCTCGGGCAGCGGCAGGGCCTGCGCATCGGCGGCGTGCGGCACGCGAGCGACGCGCCATGGTTCGTCGCAGGCAAGGACATGCGCCGCAACGCGATCGTGGTGGTGCAGGGGCACGATCATCCGCTGCTCTACCGGCGCGACGTCGAGGCGATCGACATGCACTGGATCGCGGGGCACGAGCGGCAAGCGCCCGCGCGCTTTGGCGCGAAGACGCGCTACCGCATGCCCGACGCGCCGTGCGTGCTGTCGAAGTCGGCAGACGGGTATGCGGCGCGTTTCGACGAGCCGCAGTGGGCTCCCACGCCCGGGCAGTACCTCGTGCTGTACGACGGCGAGGTGTGCATGGGTGGCGGCGTGATCGCCGCGCACGCCGAACACTCCGAGAACGACGCGGTGGCCGCCTAGCTACGGACCGCGCGCGGTTCCGGCACGCCTAGAACGGGATGTCGTCGTCGAAGTCGTCGGTGTTCTTCTTGCCGCCGGCCGCGGGCTTCGAGCCGCCACCTTCGCGACGGGGAGCGCCGCCGCCGCCCCCGGCACTGCCGCCATTACCCGGGAACTCGACGTCGCCGCCGCTGCCACCCTCGCGGGCGCCGCCGATCAATTGCATGCGATCCGCGACGATCTCGGTGGAGTACTTCTCGACGCCGTCCTTGTCGGTGTACTTGCGCGTCTGAAGGCGGCCCTCGATGTAGACGGACCGCCCCTTCTTCAGGTACTCGCCGGCCACTTCCGCCTGCCGCCCGAAGAGGACGACGCGATGCCACTCGGTGCGCTCCTGCTTCTCGCCGCTCTTGTCCTTCCACTGCTCGCTGGTGGCGATGTTGAGGTTGGTCACGGCGTCGCCGCCGGTGGTGTAGCGGGTTTCCGGATCGCGGCCGAGATTGCCGAGGAGGATCACCTTGTTGACGGAGGCCATATCACGTTTCTCCCATCGAATAATTGGTTGCGTAGCGCGCGGGCGGGGACATCGTCGCGGTTGCGGCCAGCCACAGCGCCGTCAGCGCGACACACAATGCAAAGACGGCGGCGTTGCCGGCGTGTTCGGCGAGCCATCCACCGGCCGCAGCCCCGGCGAAGGCACCCAGGAACTGTGCGCTCGAATTGACGCCGATCGCGGCGCCGCGGGCATCGCTCGTCGCGTATTTCGACACGAGCGCCGGCAGCATGGCCTCGAGCAGGTTGAGCGCTGCGAAGAACACCGTGAGCGCCACGCACAGCGCGAGCACCCAGTGCAACGACAGCGCAAGCGCGAACGTGCGACGCGAGCAGGACTGCGACCGCCGAATTCATGAGTGGCTTGCCCTGGCCCGGCCGGTCCACCCGACGCAGGAAGGGCAGCATCAGGAGCACGGAGACGAGGAGCACGGGCAGGTACACGATCCAGTGCCGCTCGGCGGCGAGGCCGTTGTCGCGCAGCGCGAACGGCACCTGCGTGAACAGGGCCATCAGCACCGCATGCAGCGCGAACGTGCCGTAGTTGAGCCGCAGGAGCTGCGGGTCGCGAAGCACTGCGCGCAACTGCCCGGGCGCGGTCGCCGGCGTCTGGCCGCCGCCATCGACGGAGCGGGACCGCGAAATGCACGACGGCGATGGCCGCCAGTGCGAGGACGCCGGTCATGACGAAGATGCCCGGCACGCCGATCGATCCCTTGAGGAGCGGTCCGGCGACGATCGACGCTGCGAACGTCGCGCCGATGGTGATGCCGATCGCCGCCATGGCGCGCGTGCGCACGACGTCGCGCGTGAGATCGGCGGTCAGCGCGACGACCGCAGCCGAAATGGCCCCTGCGCCCTGCAGGCAGCGGCCGGCGATGACCCAGCCGATGCTCGCGCCGGATGCGGCGACGAAGCTGCCGATGGCGAACACGACGAGGCCGCTGTAAATGACCGGCTTGCGCCCCCATCTATCGGACGCCCAGCCGAAGGGAATCTGCAGCAGCGCCTGCAGAAGCCCATACGCGCCGAGGGCTATTCCGATTTCGGTGTGCGTCGCTCCCCCCGGCAGCGTCTGCGCGTACAGCGCAAAGACGGGAAGGATGACGAACATGCCGAAGAGCCGAAGCCCATAGATGCTCGCGAGGCTCGCGGTGGCGCGAAGCTCGAGGGGCGTCATCCGGGGTTTCGGCATCGGCTCGAGGTGGGGCATGCGCAGCGTGACAGCGAGAGGTTTTAGGCGAGCGAGCGAAACGCAATATACTAACAGGTTCGCTTGTCGCGCCTTAAGCCCTTCAGCCTAGGCGGTACTCGCGTCGGTGCACTTGAACAGATCTTCAATGACAGTCACGAAGGGCTAGAGCTTCCGCATGGATTCGATCCGCATTCGCGGCGCACGCACGCACAACCTCAAGAATCTCAATCTCGATCTTCCGCGCCACAAGCTGATCGTGATCACGGGCCTGTCGGGATCGGGCAAGAGCTCGCTCGCGTTCGACACGCTGTACGCCGAAGGCCAGCGCCGATACGTCGAGTCGCTCTCCGCCTATGCGCGACAGTTCCTGCAACTGATGGAGAAGCCGGACGTCGACCTCATCGAAGGGTTGTCGCCGGCGATCTCGATCGAGCAGAAGGCCACGTCGCACAATCCGCGCTCCACCGTCGGCACGGTGACCGAGATCCACGACTACCTGCGCCTGCTGTTCGCGCGCGTCGGCGATCCGTACTGCCCCGATCACCCGGAGCAGAAGCTCGCCGCGATGACGATCTCGCAGATGGTCGACGCGACGCTCGCGCTCGGCAGGAGCGCGGCGGACGCCGAAGGCCTGCGCCTCATGGTGCTCGCGCCGGTCATCGTCAATCGCAAGGGCGAGCACCTCGACCTCTTCGTCGAGCTCCGCGCGAAAGGATTCGCGCGCGTGCGCGTCGACGGCAAGGTGTGCGAGATCGACGCCGTTCCGAAGCTCGCCAAGACGAGCAAGCACACGATCGAGGTGGTCGTCGACCGGCTGCGCGTGCGCGAGGAGTTCAAGCAGCGACTGGCCGAGTCGTTCGAGACTGCGCTTCGCCACGGGGACGGCCGCGCGATCGCCGTGGAGATGGACTCCGGCGCCGAGCATCTCTTCTCGGCCAAGTTCGCGTGCCCCGTGTGCAACTACTCGCTGCAGGAGCTCGAGCCGCGCCTCTTCTCGTTCAACAGCCCGATCGGCGCATGCCCGCGCTGCGACGGCCTCGGCAGCATCACGTTCTTCGATCCCAAGCGCGTCGTCGGGTTCCCGCAGCTGTCGCTCGCCTCCGGCGCGATCCGCGGGTGGGACCGTCGCAACCAGTTCTACTTCCAGCTGCTGACGAGCCTCGCGAAGCACGTCGGCTTCGACATCGAGAAGGCGTTCTCGAAGCTGCCCGAACGCGTGCAGAACCTCGTGCTCTACGGATCGGGCGACGAGAAGATTCCGTTCGCGTACCTGTCCGAGCGCGGCAAGCCGTTCACGCGCGAGCACGCGTTCGAAGGCATCGTGCCCAATCTCGAGCGGCGCTATCGGGAAACCGATTCGGTGATGGTGCGCGAGGAGCTCGCGAAGTACCTCAACAACAAGCCATGTCCCGAGTGCGACGGCACGCGCCTGCGGCGCGAGGCGCGCTTCGTGAAGGTCGGCGAAGGCGCGACGGGCCGCGCGATCTACGAGATCTCGGGGCTGCCGCTCAAGTCGACGATGGAGTACTTCCGCAACGTCAAGCTCGACGGGCAGAAGCTCGCGATCGCGGACCGCATCGTCAAGGAGATCATGAGCCGGCTCACGTTCCTCAACAACGTGGGGCTCGATTACCTCGCGCTCGATCGCTCGGCGGAGACGTTGTCCGGCGGCGAGGCGCAGCGCATCCGCCTCGCCTCGCAGATCGGTTCCGGCCTCACCGGCGTGATGTACGTGCTCGACGAGCCCTCGATCGGCCTGCACCAGCGCGACAACGACCGCCTGCTCGCAACGCTCAAGCACCTGCGCGACCTCGGCAACAGCGTCATCGTCGTCGAGCACGACGAGGATGCGATCAACATGGCCGACTACGTCGTCGACATGGGGCCCGGCGCCGGCGAGCACGGCGGGCAGGTCGTCGCGCAGGGAACGCCCGAGGACATCCGGCATGCGGCGCATTCCCTCACCGGGCAGTACCTCGCGGGGCATCGGCAGATTCCGATTCCCGCCAAGCGCAATCGCGGGGAGCCCGGCAAGGAGCTGCGGATCATCGGCGCGACGGGCAACAACCTGAAGAACGTCTCGCTGCATTTGCCGGTGGGGCTGTTCGTGTGCGTGACGGGCGTGTCCGGCTCGGGCAAGTCGACGCTCATCAACGACACGCTGTACCACGCGGTCGCACGGCACCTGTACGACAGCGCGGAGGAGCCGGCGGCCTACCGCGAGATCGAAGGGCTCGAGCACTTCGACAAGGTCATCAGCGTCGACCAGAGCCCGATCGGACGCACGCCGCGATCCAATCCCGCCACGTACACCGGCCTGTTCACGCCGATCCGCGAGCTCTTCGCGCAGGTGAAGGACGCGCGCGAGCGCGGCTACGGGCCGGGACGGTTCTCGTTCAACGTCAAGGGCGGGCGGTGCGAAGCCTGCCAGGGCGACGGCCTCATCAAGGTCGAGATGCACTTCCTTCCGGACGTGTACGTGCCGTGCGACGTGTGCCACGGGCAGCGCTACAACCGCGAGACGCTCGAAGTCCGCTACAAGCAGAAGAACATCCACGAAGTGCTGTCGATGACGGTCGAGCAGGCGTTCGCGTTCTTCGAGCCGGTGCCCGCCGTGGCGCGCAAGCTCGCGACATTGCTCGACGTCGGCCTCGGCTACATCACGCTCGGGCAATCGGCCACCACGCTGTCCGGCGGCGAGGCGCAGCGCGTCAAGCTCGCGCTCGAGCTTTCGAAGCGCGACACCGGGCGCACGCTGTACATCCTCGATGAGCCGACCACCGGCTTGCACTTCCACGACATCGAGATGCTGCTCACGGTGCTCCATCGCCTGCGCGATCACGGCAACACCGTGGTCGTCATCGAGCACAACCTCGACGTCATCAAGACCGCCGACTGGATCGTCGACCTCGGCCCGGAGGGCGGCGCGGGCGGCGGAACCATCATCGCCGAGGGACCGCCGGAAGCGGTGGCGGCCAATCCCGCAAGCTACACGGGGCACTACCTGAAGCCAGTGCTCGACGCGGAAGCGAAGCGCCGCGGCGTCGCGGCGGCGCCCGCACGCAGCGGACGCGGGCGCAAGGCGTCGGGATAGCGACCGCGTGAAGATCGCCGTCGCTGGCGCGGGCCCCGCAGGACTCCTGTTCGCGTTGCTCGCCAAGCGGCGGCGGCCGGACGCCGACGTGCAGGTGTTCGAGCAGAATGCCGCGGACGCCACGTTCGGCTTCGGCGTCGTGTTCTCGCACGGCGCGCTCGAGTTCCTCGCACGCGACGCGCCCGTCATGCACGCGACGCTGTCGCGCGTGATGGAAACGTGGCCGATGCAGCGCATCGTGCATCGCGACACCGTAGTGGACATCGACGGCAACGGCTTCTGCGCGATCGGCCGCCTCGCGTTGTTGACGCTGCTGCAGCGCGAGTGCGCCGATGCGGGTGTGAGGCTGAGCTTCGGCACGACGGTCGATTCGCTCGAGCCGTTCGCCGGCAGCGACCTCGTCGTTGCGGCCGACGGCGTCAATTCCCGATTGCGCTCGCTTCGCGCGGAGGCGTTCGGCTCGCGCACCGAGTGGCTCACCAACAAGTTCGTCTGGTATGGCACGTCGAAGCCCTTCGAATGCCTGACGCTCACGTTCCGCGAAAGCGACCACGGAGCGTTCGTGGCCCACCACTACCGCTATGCGCCCGACCGCAGCACGTTCATCGTCGAGTGCGAGGCGGCGACATGGGCACGCGCCGGTCTTGGCGACATGGACGACGCGGCATCGCGCGCGTACTGCGAAGCCGTGTTCGCGCGCGACCTCGACGGCCATCCTCTCGTGTCGAACCGCTCGATCTGGCGCAACTTCCCGCTCTTGTCGAACGCGCGGTGGACTGCCGGAAACATGGTGCTCATCGGCGATGCGTTGCGCACCGGGCACTTCTCGATCGGATCGGGCACGCGACTCGCGTTCGACGACGCGATCGCGCTCGATCGCGCGCTCGGCGAAGCGGGCGACGACGTGCCGGCGCTCCTGGCCGCATTCGAGCGTCAGCGCAGGCCCGTCGTCGACAAGCTGGTGGCGGCGGCCAACTCGAGCTCGTACTGGTACGAGCGCATGGGCGACAAGATGTCGATGCGCCCGACCGAGCTCGCCTACGATTACATGACGCGAAGCGGCCGCGTGGACGACGCGCGGTTGACCGAGATGGCGCCGCGCTTCATGGCGGCGGTGCGCGCCTCGGGTCCCGTTGCCGACATCCCGCATCGCCGATCCGGTGCCGCGGACCACGCCCGGCGGGTGGGAGATCGCGTTCCGCGTGCCGGAGCGGTACAACGCCTCGTCGCTGCTGTACGACAGTCTCGCGAGCCGTGCCGGGAAGCTCGCGCTGGTGTGCGGCGAGCGCAGGCTCACTTACGCTGAAGTGGCGTCGCTTGCCGACAGGGCCGGCGAGGGCATGCGCCGCATGGGGCTCGCGCGTGGTGGGCGGGTGCTCATGCTGCTCGACGACACCCCGGAGTACGTTGCCGCCATCTTCGGCGCGCTGCGCGCGGGCTTCGTGCCGGTGCTCGTCAACACGCTGTCGCCGCCGGAGCTCGTCGCGTACTTCCTGGCGGATTCGGGCGCCGAGGCGGCGTTCGTCGATGCGCGGTTCGCTCCGCTGCTGGCGCACGAGGGTGTGGCGGCGACACGCCTGCGCCAGATCGTGCACGTCGGTGCTCTCACGCACGACACGTTACCGCCGCGGTGCCTGGTCCACGAGTGGGAGTCGTGGATCGCATCACAGGAGCCCATGCGCGCGCCCGCCGACACCCATCGCGACGACATGGCGTTCTGGATGTACAGCTCGGGCTCCACGGGACGGCCCAAGGGCGTCGTGCACCTGCATCACGACGCGCTCTACACGTGGAAATCGTATGGCGAGCGGGTGCTCGGACTGCGCGAGGACGACGTCGTGTTCTCGCCGCCCAAGATCTTCTTCGCTTATGGCTTCGGCAACTCGATCACCTTCCCGTTCGCCGCCGGCGCCACCACGGTGCTGATGCCCGGAAGGCCGGAGCCCGAAGCCGTGTTCGCGACGATCGAGCGCCATCGTCCGACTGTCCTCTTCGGATTGCCGACGCTCTACGTCGCCATGGCCGCGCACGCCGGATCCGAGTCGCGCGACCTGTCGAGCCTGCGCCTGTGCCTGTCCGCCGCGGAGACGCTGTCCTCGGAGCTCTTCAACGAATGGCAGCGCCGCTACGGGCTTGCGATCGTCGAAGGCCTGGGCTCCACGGAAGTGCTTCACATCTACCTTTCCAATTCGCCGTCGCAGCAGAAGCCCGGCGCGAGCGGCAAGCGGGTGCCCGGCTACGAGCTGCGCCTCACCGATCCCGACGGCCGCGACGTCGCGGAAGGCGAATCGGGCATCCTGTGGGTGCGCGGGGATTCACAGGCGCCGTGCTATTGGCGTCGGCCCGACAAGACGTCTGAAACGATGCGCGACGGCTGGATCTATACGGGCGACCGCTTTCGGCGCGATGCCGACGGATTCCACTTCTTCGAGGGCCGCGCCGACGACCTGGTCAAGGTCAGCGGGCAATGGGTGCTCCCGATCGAGGTGGAGCGCTGCCTCGCCGAGAGCCCGCTGGTGCGGGAGTGCGTCGTGCTGGCGGCCGAGGACGGCAATCGGCTCACGACGCTCGCGGCGTTCGTGGCGCTGCACGACACGGCGCTCGCCGGCGATGCGACGACCGCGGCGCTGCAGCGCTTCGTGAAGTCGCGGCTGCTGCCTTACAAGTATCCCCGCGAGATCGTGTACCTGCCCGAGCTGCCGAAGACCGGCACCGGCAAGATCGACCGGCAGGCGCTCAAGAGGCGCTGAGCAGTCGCGCCGGAAGCGGCGCCTCGACCGCCTCGCCGTGCTCGAGCGTGAGACGATAGGCGCACGCGCCCGGCTTCGCCACCACGACTTCGGCGAGCTGATCGTCGACGAAGTGCAGCGCGGCGCCGTCGTCCGCCGCGTAACCCGGCGGAATGCGCCCCGCCGCGAGCAGGCGATGGAAAGCGGGCCTGCGCTCGGTCTCCCCGTCGTAATGCGGGCATGCGGTGCCGGCGAGCCAGCCAAGGCAACGCAGCGGCGACAGCGCGCCGGGATTGGAATCGGTGATCCCGTATTCGAACCAGCAGATCATTCCGGCGCTGATGCCGCCCAGCACCGTGCCGCGCTCGTACGCCGCGCGCAGTGCGGTGTCGAGATTCCACTCGCGCCACAGCGCGAGCATCGAGCGCGTGTTGCCGCCGCCGACGTAGATCGCATCCTGCTCCGCCACGAAACCGGCAATGTCGGACGTCGCGGGCTGGAAGAGCGACAGGTGCGTCGCCCGGCAGTCGAGCGTGGCCATCGCCTCGTAGAATTTGTAGCGCATCGACTCGGCGTCGCCGCTCGCGCTGCCGATGAAGCACACGCGCGGAGTCGGCTTGTTCGTCGCGCGCAGGAAGTGCCGGTCGAGGATGCGGCTCTTCTCCATGAGGAATCCGCCGCCGCCCTGGACGATCAGCTGTCGCATGTTGCCCCCCCGAAACGGCGCTGCGCGCCGTCTCCCCTCAGGGGGCGAGCGCCTTGGGGCGGCCCTGCGGCGCTCATTCCGCTTCGGACTCCGTTTGCGCAACGAAGAGATCCGGTTGCGCGCTCTCGCCCGCGAGCTTGTGCGCGCGAAAGAGCGCCGAGGCGAGATGCGGCACGACGTCGGCAGGATCGAGGAACGCGCCGCGCGCGACCTGGTCGGCAGGATTGCGATTGAGCCCGCAGAGGATGAGCCGTCCCCCTTGGCGCCGGGCCAGCGAATTCTTCAACGACCGCAGCGTTTCGAGGCCCGTGTTGTCGATGCTGATCACCTGGTGCATCTCGAGAATGACGATGCGCGCGGGTGTGCGAACCGGGTCCAGGAGCGGCTCCAGCTTGGCGACGGAGCCGAAGAACAGCGACCCGAACACCTTGAACGCGGCGATCCCCGGCGGAATGCCGTCGAGGGTGATGCGGTCGATCTTGGTCAGGTCGGAAACGCGGTAGATGAAGAACAGGCTGGCGAGCACGAGGCCGATCTCGACGGCGAGCGTGATATCGAACACGACGGTGACGATGAAGGTCGTCACGAGCACCGCGCGATACGGGATCGAGTACTTGCGCAGCTCGCGGAACGCGTGCCAGTCGCCCATGTTGAACGCGACCATGATGAGCACGGCGGAAAGCGCGGTGATCGGCACGAACCTCGCGAGCGGCGCTGCGATCAGGACGATGGCGAGCAGCGTGACCGCGTGCACCATACCCGGCGACCGGCGTGCGTGCGCCCGCGTGCACATTGGTCGCGGTGCGCGCGATGGCGCCGGTGGCGGGGATGCCGCCGAAGAACGGCGCGACGATGTTGGCGATGCCCTGCGCGACGAGCTCCTGGTTCGGATCGTGGCGGTCGTCGATGAGGGTGTCCGCCACGCGCGCGGAAAGGAGGGACTCGATGGCGCCCAGCAGCGCGATCGTGATCGTTGGCGCAACGAGGTTGCGCAGCGTGGACAGCGAGACGTCGGGCCAGGCGAACGCGGGAAGCGCCTGCGGGATGCCGCCGAACCGGGTGCCGATGGTCTCGACGTCGAGGCGCAACAGCGCGACGGCGAGGGAGCCCGCGACGAGCATCACCATGGGGCCCGGCAAGCGCGTCAGGAACTGGCGGCCGCGGCGCATCGTGTTGGACAGCGCGCGGTCGTGCAGCGCGGCTTCGTCGTCGATCGTTGTCTTCGCCGCGCCGCGGCTCTCCGCTTCCAGCGCCTCGCCTCCGGTCGTGATCGATTTCGGCCACAGCCACAGGATGGCGAGGCAGCCCGTGCCGACGGCGACAGTCACCGGGTCGACCGCACCGATGCTTGCGGCGATGGTGCGCAGGCGCGTGAAGAACTCGTCGGGCATCGCAATCCCGAGCCCGGCGAAGTCCCTCACCTGGAAAAGCAGGATCAGCACCGCAATGCCGTTGGTCAAGCCGATGACGATCGACATGGGGATGAAGCGAATGAGCCCGCCGAGGCGGCCGAGACCCATCGCAAGCAGCAGGACGCCCGCCGCGATCGTGCACACGACGAGGTTGGCCACGCCGTAGTGCACGACGATGCCGTACACGATGACGACGTACGCGCCGGCCGGCCCGCCGATCTGCAACCGCGACCCGCCGAGCGCGGAGATCAGGAATCCGGCGATGACCGCGGTGAAGATGCCAGCCTGCGGCGTGACGCCCGACGCGACCGCGAACGCCATCGCGAGCGGCAACGCCACGATGCCGACCGTGCACCCGGCGATGACGTCCGCACGCAAGTCGTCGCGTGTGTAGCCGACGGCGAGGCAATCCACCAGGCGCGGACGAAATCGAAGGGCACGCAGCCAGTCGGGCGCTGTCATTCGGACTGCGCGCTGCCGGCCGGTGCGGCGCGCGTGATCGCCGCGAGGATTCCCTGGAGGAGCCTCGTCGGTGACGGCGGGCAGCCCGGCACTTCGACGTCGACGGGAATGACGTTGGCGACCCTTCCGAGGGATGCGTAGCTCTCGCCGAAGATCCCGCCCGTGCACCCGCAGTCGCCGACGGCGACGACCAGGCGCGGCTCGGGCGTCGCGTCGTACGTGCGCTGCAACGCGATGGCCATATGCTTGGATACCGGACCGGTGACCAGCAGCATGTCGGCATGACGCGGGCTCGCCACGAACCTGATGCCGAGGCCTTCGATGTTGTAATAGGGATTGCCGAGCGCGTGGATCTCGAGCTCGCATCCGTTGCACGAGCCCGCGTCGACGTGGCGGATGGCGAGCGCGCGACCGAGCGTGCGCAGGACCTGCTGCTGCAGGCGCGCCGCGATGACGCCGTCCTCGGCGGGCGCCGGTGCGCGCTCGGTCTTGATGCCGACGATTGCGATCTGCTTCAGGAGCGCGAGCATCTACAGGTCCTGTCCGCTGTAGGATAGGTTGAACGATTTGTTGATGAGCGGGAAGTCGGGGACGATGTTGTCGATGATCGCGTGCTCGAGCACCGGCCAATTCTGCCAGGACGGGTCGTGCGCGTGGCAGCGCCGGATCGCGTTCGCCCGCCCGCTCGTGAGCGCCACCAGCACCGGCCCACGCCATCCCTCGACGAAGCCAAGGCCGGTGCGCAGCTCGGGTGCGGCGGGCACGGTCGCCGCGACGTCGCCTTCCGGCAGGCGATCGACGATCTCGCGCGCGAGGCGCAACGACTCCGCGATCTCGTCGAAGCGCACCGCAACGCGGGCGGCGACGTCGCCGCCCGGCGCGGTCACCTTGCGAACGGCCAGCGTGTCGTAGGGCGCGGCGGAGAAATCGCACCGCAGATCGAAGGCCCGGCCGCTCGCGCGCCCGGCGAGACCGGTCAATCCCAGGGTGCGCGCGAGGTCGGGGGTCACACGGCCGCAATTGCGAAAGCGGTCCTGCACGCCGGCGTGCTCGTCGTAGATGTTGCGGACCGCTTGCACTTCGCGCGCGATCCGCGCGCATTCCTCGCGGATGCGCTCGCCGTGCTCGCGGGTCAGGTCGACGGCGACACCACCGGGCACGATCGTGTCCATGAGCAGGCGATGCCCGAACGCGGCGAGATTCGTGCGCAGGACGTCTTCCTTGATGCGCGAGAGCTGCGCGAGGCCGAAGGCGAATCCCGCGTCGTTGCCGAGGTAGCCCAGGTCTCCCAGGTGATTCGCGATGCGCTCGCGCTCGAGCATCAGCGCGCGCAGCCACTGCGAGCGCGGCGGCACCTCGACGCCTGCGATGGACTCCAGCGCTTGCGCATACGCCCACGCATACGCGACGGTGGAATCGCCCGATATGCGGCCGGCGAGCCGCGCCCCCTCGACGAGCGACAGCGACTCGAAGCGCTTCTCGATCCCCTTGTGCACCCAGCCCAGCCGCTCCTCGAGCCGCAGGACCTTCTCGCCGACCACCTGGAAGCGGAAGTGACCCGGCTCGATGATGCCCGCGTGCACGGGTCCGACGGCGATTTCGTGCACGCCGTCGCCTTCCACGCGGACGAAGGGGTATTCCTCCTGTCCGGGCTGCCACTTTTCCTGCGCGACGAAGTCGCGCCGGAGCGGAAACTGGTCGATCGGCCAGCTCGCCATCCAGACCCATGGCCGCTGGTCGTCGGCGTCGGAAGGAATGCCGACGAGGTCGAACGCCGCGCGCTGCATGCGGCCCGCGGCGGGAAAGATCGCCGCAAGATCGGGATATTGCGCGCCCTCGGGCATCGTGTGCTCGAGCAGGGCGAGGCCCTCCGTGTCGCGCAGGACGACCCGCAGGCAGAAGCCGCGTGCGTCGTCGCGCTCGTCGGTGAGCCAGAGCGCGACGAGCTCGGCGTCCTCCTTCGATGCGCCGCGGCACACGGCGAGCAGTTGCGCTGCTGTCACCGCCGCACGCCGGGCGGGCACCGGCGAAGGCACCGTCGCGGAGGTCAGGCCGAACTCGGAGAGATTCATCGCGGCTTCAACCGATGAGGCGCGCCGCTTGCCGGTACCAATCGGCGAGGAACGGCGGAATCCACACGCCGAGCATCAGCACCAATCCGAGGTGCATGAACACGGGAATCATCGACGGACGCAACGGAAGGCGCTTGGCGGTCGTCTCGCCGAACACCATGGGCTGCACTTTCGAGAATACGGCCGCGAAGGCGAGCCCGAGCGCGCCGAGCAGGAACGGCGTCGCCCACGGCTGGTCGCGCATCGCAGTGGTGAGAATCAGGAACTCGCTCGCGAAGACGCCGAACGGCGGCATGCCGAGGATCGCGAGCGTTCCGATCACGAGCCCCCATCCGAGGAGCGGGCTGATGGTGATGAGGCCGCGGATGTCGTCCATGATCTGCGTCCCGGTCTTCTGCGTCGCGTGGCCGACGGTGAAGAATATCGCCGACTTGGTCAGCGAATGCACCGTCATGTGCAGGAGGCCGGCGAAGTTGGCGACGGCGCCACCCATGCCGAACGCGAACGTGATGATGCCCATGTGCTCGATCGACGAATATGCGAACAGCCGCTTGATGTCCTTCTGCCGCGACAGCAGGAGCGCGGCCAGCACGACGGAGACGATGCCGAAGCCCATCATGAGCTTGTTGGCGATCGTCGTCTGCACCGCGCCTTCGACGAGCACCTTGCAGCGCACGACGGCATACAGCGCGACGTTGAGCAGCAGGCCCGACAGCACGGCGGAGACGGGCGTCGGGCCTTCGGCGTGCGCGTCGGGCAGCCAGTTGTGCAGGGGAGCGAGGCCGACCTTGGTGCCATAGCCCACGAGCAGGAACACGAACGCGAGCGAGAGCACGGTCGGGCCGAGCTCGGCCTTCACCCTGTCGAGCTCCGTCCATAGCAGGGCTCCGCCTCCCGCACCGAGCAGCTTCTCGGCGGCGAAGTACAGCAGGATCGTGCCGAACAGCGCCTGCGCGATGCCGACGCCGCAGAGGATGAAGTACTTCCACGCCGCCTCGAGGCTCGCCGGCGTGCGGTAGAGCGACACGAGGAGGACGGTGGTGAGCGTGGCCGCTTCCATCGCGACCCACAGGATGCCCATGTTGTTGGTGAGAAGCGCGAGCAGCATGGTGAAGCTGAAGAGCTGGTACATGCTGTGGTACAGGCGCAGGCGCGCCGGCGACACGCGCTTGTGCTCCTCCTCGATGCGCATGTAGGGCCTCGAGAAGATCGCGGTGGTGAAGCCGACGAAGGCGGTCAGCGCGACCAGGAAGACGTTGAACGGGTCGACGAAGAACTGGCGGTCCAGCACGAGCATGGGACCGTCGGTCACCACGCGCGCGGTCAGCACAGCGGCGGCAAGGAACGTGCAGAAGCTCACGGCCACGTTCACCGTCGGCGCGATGCGGCGATGGCCGAGTGCCGCCAGCAGCGCGGCGCCGGCGAGCGGAAATCCGAGGACGAAGAGGATCTCGATCATGCGCGCGGCGCGGTCATTCGATCTCTTTCAGCTTTTCCATGTGCTTGAGATCGAGGCTGTCGAACTGCTCGCGGATCTGGAAGAAGAAGACGCCGAGGATCAGCATGCCGACCAGCACGTCGAGCGCGATGCCGAGCTCGACCACCATCGGCATGCCGTACGTCGCGCTGGTCGCCGCGAAGAAGAGCCCGTTCTCCATCGACAGGAAGCCGACGACCTGCGGAATCGCCTTGCGCCGCGTGATCATCATGAGGAACGACAGCATGACGGTCGCCATGGCGATGCCGAGCGTCGCGCGCGTCACCGTGCTTGCGAGCTGCGCGATCGGCACCGCGAGGTTGAACGAGAACACGACGAGCACGAGGCCCACGATCATGGTGGTGGGAACGTTGATCAGGCCTTCGACGTCCCACTTGACGTCGAGCTTGCGCACGAGCCGATGCAGGAGCCACGGCAGGAGCCCGACCTTCAGCGCCAGCGTCAGGCCCGCGGAAAAATACAGGTGCGGCTGCGAGGTCGCGTAAGCGACGATCGCGGTGGACGACGCGAGCGCCAGGCCCTGCGCGGCGAACAAATCGATGAGCGTTACCACGCGGCGCTGCGCGAGCATGGCGAACGCGAGCAGGAGCAAAATCGCCGCGAGCAGGTTGATGAGCTGCGCGAACAGGGGAAGGGTGGTCGGCATCGGCGAAAGAACCGTTACGCGCCCAGGAGCAGATTCACGAGCATGGCGAGCACCGCCAGCATGAACGCCGTGCCGAGGAACTCCGGTGCCCTGAAGATGCGCATCTTGGCCGAGAGCGTTTCGATGAGCGCGAGCGCGGCGCCGCCGGCGGCGAGCTTGGCGACGAGCAGCGGCGCCGACGACACCATCGCCATCCAGTCGTCGCCGCTCACGACGATGCCGAATGGCAGGAAGAGCGCGAGGCCGATGCAAGAGTAGTTGAAGAGCTTGAGCGCGGCCGCCCACTCGAGCAGCGCGAGGTGGCGCGCCGAGTACTCGAGCAGCATCGCCTCGTGGATCATCGTGAGCTCGAGATGGGTGGCCGGGTTGTCGACCGGGATGCGCGCGTTTTCCGCGAGCGACACCATGGTGAACGCGACGCCTGCGAACGCAAGGCTCGGATAGATGCCGATCTCGTGACCGGCCAGCGTGTCGACGATCTGCGGCAACGACGTCGACCCGGAGATCAAGGACGCGGTGAAGAGAACCATGAGCAGCGCCGGCTCGGCGAGAAACCCGACGAACATGTCGCGCCGCGCGCCGAGCGTGCCGAACGCCGTGCCGATATCCATGGCGGCCAGCGACATGAATACGCGCGCCAGGGCGAAGAGACCGACCAGGGCGATGGCGTCGGCGGCACGCGCGAACGGCAGGTCGGTGGCGAGCGACGGCACGATGGCCGCGGCGCAGGTCATCGCGCCGAACACGATGTAAGGCGTCAGGCGAAACAGGGGCGACGCGTTGTGCGCGACGACGGCATCCTTCATGAACAGCTTGCGAATGGTGCGATAGGGCAGGAACAGCGACGGCGCGCTCTTGTTCGACAGCCACGCGCGGCACTGGTTGACCCAGCCGACGAGCAGCGGCGCGAGCATCAGGGCGATCGCCACCTGCAGGAGCTGCGAGAGGATGGCGGCAACGCTCATTGGATGAACAGCAGCAACGCGATGAGCGTGAAGAAGCTGTAGGTGAGGTACACCGAGATGCGCCCCTGCTGGATGTGCCCTGCGAGGCGCGCGAGCCACTCGGCCAGCCGCGCGACGGGCAGGTAGATCCAGTACCAGAGGCGGTCCTCGGCCTTGACGGAGTAGCGCGGCTTGGTGTCGAAAGGCGACGGCAGGTGCCGCTGTATCCTGAAGAACGGCTCGAAGACCGTGCGAATGGGTTGTCCGAAGCCCTCGGCGGTGTCCTGCATGCGCGGCGTCTGCGCCGGAAATCCACAGTCCCACGGCGGCGCACGTCGCACGCGGCCGTGATAGAGGCGATGCACGACCTGCATGGCGATCAGCACCACGGCGACGATGACGACCAGCACCACGGCCGGGCTGTAGCTCGAGCGGTCGGCGCTCACCGGCGCGAGCAGGAGGAAGCTGCTGCCGCTGCCTTCGTTGAGCGCCGTGGCGCCGACCAGCGCGAGGTTGATCGGATCGAGGAGCGCGATGACGGTGACCGGAAAGATGCCGAGCGCGACGCAGCCGAGTGCCAGGTAGGCGAGCGCCACGCGCTCGAGCGTGCCCGCGTCCTGCGCATAGGCAAGATTCGGCTCGCGCGGCCGGCCGAGGAAGACGATACCGTAGAACTTGACCATCACGTATGCGGCCAGCGCCACGGCGAGCACGAGCGCCGCGGTCGCCACCGGCACCAGCATGTTGACGAACGACTGGGGCAGCGTGGGCGTGAACAGGAACGCTTGCAGGAGCAGCCACTCGGACACGAAGCCGTTCAACGGCGGCAATCCAGCGATGGCCAGCGTCCCCACGAGCGCGAGCCAGGCGACCCACGGCATGCGGTGAATGAGGCCGCCGAGCTTGCCAAGGCTGCGCTCGTGCGTGGCGTGCAGCACCGAGCCCGTCGCGAGGAACAGCAGGCTCTTGAAGAATGCATGATTGAGGCAGTGATAGAGAGCCGCCGTCAGCGAGATCGCTGCGAGCACTCGCTTGTCGTAGGCGTGGAACAGGATCGCGAGCCCGATGCCTGCGGCGATGATGCCGATGTTCTCGATGGAGGAGTAGGCGAGCAGCCGCTTCATGTCGGTCTGCACGGCGGCGAACACCACGCCGAACAGCGCGGTGAGGAGGCCGATCGCGAGCGTAATGACTCCCCACCACCACGCTTGCGCGTTCAGGAGGTCGAAGACGATCCGCAGAAGGCCGTAGATCGCCGTCTTCAGCATGACCGCGCTCATCAGCGCCGACACCGGGGATGGCGCTGCGGGGTGCGCCTCGGGCAGCCAGACGTGCAGCGGCAGCAGCCCAGCCTTGGCGCCGAATCCGAACAGGGCGAGGAAGAATGCGACGCTCGGCCACGCGCCCAGCAGCAACTGCTGGCGCATGCCGGCGAACGTGTAATCGCCGCTGCCGCCCTGCAGGACGCCGAAGCAGAGGAGGATTGCGATCGCCCCGACGTGCGCGATCAGGAGGTAGAGGAATCCGGCGCGGCGGATCTCGGGAATGCGGTGCTCGGTGGTGACCAGGAAATAGGAGGCGAGGGCCATCGACTCCCACGCCACCATGAACGCATAGGCATCGTCGGCGATCATGACCAGCGCCATGGCGGCGAGGAACGCGTGATACTGGAAGCAGATGATGCCGGGCGCCGTGCCTTCGCTCGAGCGGAAATAACCCGCCGAATAAACGGATATGGCAGCGCCGACCGATCCAAGCAGGAACAGGAAGAACGCCGACAGCGCATCGAGGCGAAGATGAAACGGCAGGTCCGGCAATCCAAGCGGCAGCACCAGCGCTTGGGCCGGTGCCCCCAGGGAGACCAGCGCGACCACCGCGAGACCGATGCCGACGATCGCGCCTGCGGGAAACAGCACATGACTGACGAAGCGCAGGTGCGCGGCGCGGACGAGCCCCGCGGCACCGATCGCGAGCCAAAGGGCGACCGCGCCGGCGACGAGATCGAGCGCTGTCACCGTGGCCACGTCCGCCTCGCTAACGGCGACTTGGCGCGAACGAGCGCACGGCGCTCATTTCACGCGCATGCCGGGCGAGGCACCGTTGTCCGGGGCAAGCAGGTAGATGCCGGGTCCTTCGCCGGAAGCGGCCAGAACCATGCCTTCCGACGTGCCGAACTTCATCTTGCGCGGCGCGAGGTTGGCGACCATCGGCGTCAGCCGGCCCACGAGCTTGGCGGGGTCGTACGCGGACTTGATGCCGGCGAACACCGTGCGAGGCTGCGCTTCCCCGATGTCGAGCGTGAGCTTCAAAAGCTTGTCGGAGCCGTCGACGTGCTGTGCGTCGACGATGCGTGCGATGCGCAGGTCGACCTTCGTGAAGTCGTCGATGGTGATGGTCACGCCGGTTTCCTTCGCTTGTGCGGGAGCCGCCGCCGGCTTCGGCGGCTCGAACAGGGCGTCTATCTGCTTCGGATCGATGCGGCCCATCAGGTGCCTGTACTCGCCGATGCGCGCCGGGTCGACGTGCAGGTCTTCCCACGCAAGCGCGCGACCGTAGCCCAAAAAGTCCGCGGCCGCACGGGTCGTTGCCGGCAGGATCGGCGCGAGGAACACGGAGAGGTTCTTGAAGCCCACGATGCAGTCGCTCACCACGCGATGGAGCTCGTCGCGCTTGGCGGGGTCCTTGGCCAGTGCCCACGGCTGCTTCTCGTCGAAGTAGCGATTGATCTGGTCGGCGAGCTCCATCACCTTGCGCACGGCGCGACCGAACTGGCGGTCGTTGATGGCGGAACGGATTTCCGCGGAGGCATGGTCAGTCGAGGCGACCCACCACTCGGGCTTGGTCGAGCCCGACGGCAGGACGCGGCCCTCGAAGTTGCGCAACAGGAACGGCGCCGCACGGCTCGCGATGTTGACGTACTTGCCCACGAGGTCGCTGTTCACGCGCGCGACGAAGTCGTCGGGATTGAACTCGAGGTCCTCGACGCGATCGTTGAGCTTGGCCGCGATGTAGTAGCGCAGCCACTCGGGGCTCATGCCGAGCTCCAGATACCGCTGCGGGCTCAAGCCGGTGCCGCGCGACTTCGACATCTTCTCGCCCGACGCCATCACGAGGAACCCGTGCACGAAGACGTTGGTGGGCGTCTTGCGCTCGGAGAAGCGCAGCATCGCGGGCCAGAACAGCGTGTGGAAGTACACGATGTCCTTGCCGATGAAATGGTATTGCTCCACGTCGGGCGCCGCGACGAATTCCTCGAACGTGCGCGTCTCGCCGGGATAGGCACGCTTCGCCGCACCCGAGTCGAAGTGCTTCTTCAGCGCGGCGAGGTAGCCGATGGGCGCATCGAGCCAGACGTAGAAGTACTTGCCCGGCGCGTCGGGCACCTCGATGCCGAAGTAGGGCGCGTCGCGCGAGATGTCCCAGTCGTTCAGTTCCTTGCCGCCGTCGCCGAGCCATTCCTGGATCTTGTTGAACACTTCCGGCTGCAGCGGCGTCTCGCGCGTCCAGCGCTCGAGGAACTCGATCACCGCGGGATCCGAGAGACGAAAGAACAGGTGCTCGGATTCGCGGAGCTCCGGCTTTGCGCCGGTGATGGTCGAGTACGGCTCGACGAGATCGGTCGGTGCATTGGTCGTGCCGCACTTCTCGCAGCCGTCGCCGGCGTACTGGTCCTTCGTCCCGCATTTCGGGCACGTGCCCTTGATGTAGCGGTCGGCGAGGAACATGCCCTTGACGGGATCGTAGAACTGCTCGACCGTCTTCCTGCCGATCAGCGACGGCTTGTGGTCGCGCAGCTTCGTGTAGATCGACTGCGCGAGCGCCACGTTCTCCGGCGAGTGCGTGGAGTGCGTGGTGTCGAAGCTGATGGAATAGCGCTTCCAGTCCTCGACGTGCAGGCGCGCCACGCGGGCGATCAGCTGCTCGGGCGTGATGCCTTCTTCGTCCGCCTTCAGCATGATCGGCGCGCCGTGCGTGTCGTCCGCGCACACGAAGTGGACTTCGTGGCCCTGCATGCGCTGGAAGCGCACCCAGATGTCGGCCTGGATGTACTCCATGATGTGGCCGATGTGAAACGGTCCGTTCGCGTACGGAAGCGCGGTGGTGACGAAGAGCTTGCGTGGGGCGGACGACGACATCGGAAGACCTTGGCCGGCGCAGGGGAAACGATCGATTCTACAGAACGCGAGACGGGCGGCCGGGCCACGGCATCGAATTCCGATAGAATTTGGAGTTCACTCAGAAGAGCCATCATGACCGAGCAAGACGTCACAGCCGTCCTCAGGAACGTCGTCGATCCCAACACGGGTCGCGACTTCGTGACGGAGAAGGCCGTGCGCAAGATCACGGTGACGGGAACCGACGTCGTCGTCGACCTCGCGCTCGGCTACCCCGCGAAGAGCCAGCACGAGTCGCTGCGCAAGCTCGTCTCGTCGGCGGTGGCCTCGATGCCGGGCGTCGGCCGCGTGTCGGTGACCATCGGAACGCGCGTCGTCTCGCATGCGGTTCAGCGAGGCGTCAAGCTCGTGCCCGGCGTCAAGAACATCGTCGCGGTGGCGAGCGGCAAGGGCGGCGTGGGCAAGTCGACCACGGCGGTGAACCTCGCGCTGGCGTTGGCAGCGGAAGGTGCGACGGTGGGCATCCTCGACGCCGACATCTACGGGCCGTCGCAACCCATGATGCTCGGCATCTCCGGCCGCCCCGACTCCACCGACGGCAAGACCCTCGAGCCCATGGAGGCGTACGGGGTGCAGGCAATGTCGATCGGCTTCATGATCGACGCCGACACGCCCATGGTGTGGCGCGGGCCCATGGTGACGCAGGCGCTCGAGCAGCTCCTCAAGGACACGCGGTGGCGCGAAGTGGACTTCCTGGTCGTCGACATGCCGCCCGGCACCGGCGACATCCAGCTCACGCTCGCGCAGAAAGTTCCCGTGACCGGCGCGGTGATCGTCACGACGCCGCAGGACATCGCGCTCATCGACGCGCGCAAGGGCCTCAAGATGTTCGAGAAGGTCGGCGTGCCCATCGTCGGCATCGTCGAGAACATGAGCATCCACGTGTGCAGCAACTGCGGCCACGCCGAGCACATCTTCGGACAGGGCGGCGCCGAACGCATGTGCCGCGATTACAACGTGCCGTTCCTGGGCTCGCTGCCTCTCGACATCCGCATCCGCGAGCAGGCCGACTCCGGCAGGCCGACGGTCGTCGCGGACCCCGACGGCCAGGCGGCGAACATCTATCGCGACATCGCGCGCAAGGTGGCGATTTCCGTCGCCGAGAAGGCAGCCGACTTCTCCGCGAAGTTCCCGGGCATCAAGATCCAGAACACGTGAGAGCGCCCGGCGCGCGCCACCATGGAGTGCTCCGCGTGACGCGCCGCCACGCAGCGCAGGCGCGCAGCCAATGAGACGGCTGACGATGTTCCTGCTGATCCTCGGCATCGCCGAGATCGTCTGGCGCGTCGTGGGCGATCGTTTCGTCGTCTTGAATGCTCTGGGCGGGCTATTCGCGTCGTGGCTGCACCCCGACATTGCAGACGAGGGGTTGGCCGAAATTGGGCCCGACTATGGGCATGCGGCGTGGCTGCTGGTGGCGGTGGCGCTGGCGAGCGTGGCGTTGTACTTCACTCGGGCGCCGAGGGGCGCCCCAATGCCGGCGAGTTCGCGCCGCAGGGGCTTGGCGACCATGGCGTTCGTCGTGGTCATGTGGTTGCTCCTGATCTCGTCGGAGGGGGTGATCAGGACGATGCAGACGGCGTTGCGGTCCCATGATGGCACCGACAACGCCAAAGGAGATCCCGTACTGGCGCTGGTCGGCGCGTGCCACGACGCCATCCGGAAGCACTTCGCCGGCAAGCCCATCGTTACCATCGATTCCGGTCTCGACCCGGCGCAAGCCTACATCTACACCTATGAGCTCGCGCGCGCTCCCAGCCTGCACTTCGTCCAGCTTGCGAGGTCGAGCAGGGAAGTGAGCCCTGAGAGCGTGGCACCTTCCCTGCGAACCCTGAGGCCACCGATCGAGGGCGGTTACATCGTGCAAGGATCGGTCCTTTACTCGGGCGACACCCCCGCCGTCAATTGGAGCGACCACCGGGAATATCACTGCGCCATGCTGGTCAAGAGCGGTCGTTATGAGGTCCGCGACCTGCGGTTCAATATGGTGAGGTGAAATTGCAGTACCGCCAAGCACCGCTTCGTGGCCAATTAACGGCAGCAACATGATCAAATCGGACAAATGGATCCGGCGCATGGCGCAGTCGACGAAGATACTGAACACGTGAGCCGAAAGGGACGCTGCCTCGCGCTCTTGTGCGTCGCGACGGTCGCAACGGCCGCTCACGCGCTTCCCGACGATGCGGAGGTCAGGGTCCTCCTCGACCAGCGCATCGCGCAGAAGCGGGCGGTCGGCCTGGCCGCGGTGCTGTACGACAAGGGCACGACCCGCATCGTCACCGCCGGCGTCGTGCGCGCTGCCGGGACTCCGATCGCGAAGGACACCGAATTCGAGATCGGGTCCGTCACCAAGACCTTCACGTCGCTGCTGCTGGCGGACATGGTCGTGCGCGGCGAGGCTTCGCTCGACGATGCGGTCACGAGGCACCTTCCGGCGGCGAAGGGCCTGGCGCGCGACGGCAAGCCGGTGACGCTCGCGCAGCTCGCGACGCATACGTCCGGGCTGCCGCCCATGCCGCGCAATTTCACGCCGGCCAACCGCGCCGATCCCTATGCGGACTACGACGGCGGCAAGCTCGTTGCCTTCCTTTCGCAGGACGTCCTCGACAGCGCGCCCGGCCGTGAATACCGGTATTCCAACCTGGGTGCGGCCACGCTCGGTTATGCCCTGACTGCCTCGCGCGGCGGCTACGCGAAGGTGTTGCGCGAGCGGATACTGGAACCGCTCGCGATGGCGGACACCACGCTCGCGCTCACGCCTTCGCAGCAGGCTCGCCTTGCGACCGGCCACGATGCGAGGCTCGCGGCGGTGCCGCCATGGCAACTCGACGCGTTCGCAGGCGCGGGCGGATTGCGCTCGACGCCGGCGGACATGGCGAAGTACCTGAAGGCGGCCATCGAGCCCGCGACGTCGCCGCTCGCGCCGGCCTTCATGCTCGCGGAAGCGCCGCGCGTCGACGGGCTGTCGGGGTCGCTGCGCATCGGGCTTGCGTGGCACATCATGGGCGAGTCGCGCACCATCGTTTGGCACAATGGGCAGACGGGCGGCTTCGCGAGCATGATCGCATTCGACCCGGCCGCGCGGGAGGGTGTGGTCGTGCTGTCGAACGCGAGCATCGGAGTCGACGACATCGCGCTGCATCTGCTCGAGGCGTCGATACCGCTCTCCGAGCCGCCGAAAGAGCGTGTTGCCGTCAAGCTCGACCGCGCCGCGTACGACCGTCTCGCCGGGCGCTACGAGCTGCGCCCGGACCTGGTCCTCACCGTACGGCGGGAGGGCGATCGCATCATGACGCAGGCGACCGGCCAGGACCCGATCGAGATCTTTCCGGAATCGGATTTCGAGTATTTCGTCAAGGCGTTCGACGCGCAGATCTCGTTTCGGCGCGACGACAGCGGCAAGGTGACGAGTCTCGTGCTGCACCAGAACGGGCGTGACGTTCCCGCCAGGCGCATCGACTGAAGAGGCGACAGGATGATCAAAGCGGACAAGTGGATCCGGCGAATGGCGCAGTCGACGGGCATGATCGAGCCGTTCGAAGCCGGGCAGATTCGTCAAGTAGACGGAAAGCGGATCGTGTCGTACGGCACGTCGAGCTATGGTTACGATATCCGCTGCTCGCGCGAGTTCAAGATCTTCACCAACATCAACTCGACGATCGTCGACCCGAAGAACTTCGACGAAGGATCGTTCGTCGACTTCACCGGCGACGTGTGCATCATCCCGCCGAACTCGTTCGCGCTGGCGAGGACGGTGGAGTACTTCCGGATACCGCGGAACGTGCTCACGATTTGCCTGGGAAAATGCGTGACGGCGGACACGCGTGTGTTGAACGCCGCGACGGGGGCTTACGCGCCAATCACGCAGATGCGGCCTGGCGCAAGCGTCCTCGGACTCGATGGTTGGGCGAACAGGATCGCTGGGGTGACCGCGTTCATGCCTCAGGGTCGCAAGCCTGTGTTCGAGCTTCGGACGCGCGCTGGCATGCGCATCAAGGCGACCGCGAACCATCCGTTTCGCACCTACGACGGTTGGACGCCGCTTGAAAGCCTTCGTGAGGGGTCGCGCATCGCGGTACCTCGTGAACTGCCTGTATTCGGAAGCACGGCCTTGCCGGATTGGGAGGCCACGCTCCTGGGTCTCATGATTTCGGAGGGCCAGTGCAGCACGCCTGGCCACAGCCCGACATTCACGAGCAACGACGCCGTGCTGGTATCCCTTCTCGCGCGATCGGTCGAGGCAGGCGGGCTCGGCTGCGTTACCGCCAAGCCTCATCATGGATTCCGCATCGTGAATCACGCCCGCCGTGGCGGTACGCCGGAGGTGAATCGCGCGACGCGCTGGCTGCGCAGTCACGATCTCGCGGTCACCGCCGAAAGCAAGTTTGTTCCACCGTGCGTATTCACTGCGCCCCGCGCTGCAGTCAAGCTTTTCTTGCAGGCGCTCTTCTCCGGAGATGGCGGCGCGTATCGCTCGGGCGATAGCTTCTACATCGAGTATTACTCGAAGTCGCGCCGGCTCATCGAGGACGTTCGTCATCTTCTTCTCCGATTCGGCGTGTTCTCCGTAATGCGCCAGAAGACGACGTCAATCGACACGCCTGCGCACTGGTTGCAGATCACGGATCGCGAACAGATTCGCCGCTTTGCTCGCGAAGTCGGATTCTGCCTTGGCTCCGTCAAGCAGCTGCGACTTGAACACGAGTTGCTTCCTGCGCTGGACGCATTGACGACGCGCTCGCGCAGCAACTTCGACACGTTGCCTCGAGAGGCGTGGCCGTCGCTCGGTCTCGCCGTTGCGACCGCCGGAACGAGCCTCAACCGCATGGGCGTCAAAACAAATCCCGGGCAATCGGTTGGTCGAATGCTCGCAGGCATCGTGCGCGATCGAACGCAGGACAGTGCGCTCGGCGAACTGCTCGACGGACCGTTGTGGGATGTCGTGGAATCCATCGAGGCTTGTGGCGAGGAAGAGGTCTACGACATCACGGTGGAGGGCATCCACAACTTCGTGGCCAACGATATCTACGTCCATAATTCGACATATGCGCGTTGCGGCATCATCGTCAACGTAACGCCCTTCGAGCCCGAGTGGGAAGGCTACGTCACCCTCGAATTCTCGAACACCACGACGCTGCCCGCGAAGATCTATGCGAACGAAGGCGTTGCGCAGGTCATCTTCTTCGAGTCCGACGAAGTCTGCGAAACGTCGTACAAGGACCGCGGCGGCAAATACCAGGGCCAGAAGGGTGTGACGCTGCCGAAGATCTGACCGATGCTGCGCGCGACCTCGAAGCTCGCGTCGGTCACGGTCATCGCGATCTGCGAGGTCGCGGCGCTCGCGCTGTGGTTCTCGGCGTCGGCGGTCGTGCCCGCCTTGGTTCGCGAGTACCACTTGTCCGGTTTCATGCAAGCCGCGCTCACGAGCGGCGTGCAGCTGGGTTTCGTGACGGGATGCCTCGTCAGCGCCATTCTCGGCCTGCCCGACCGCGTCGACCCGCGACGGCTGTTCGCGCTGTGCGCCCTCGCAGGCGCGATCGCCAACGCGCTCCTGTTGCTGGTGAACCCCGCCACTGCGGTTGCGCCGATGCTGCGATTCGCAACCGGCATGGCGCTGGCGGGTGTCTATCCCGTGGGCATGAAGCTCGCGTCGACGTGGGCGAAAGGCGACATGGGCCTCATGGTCGGCATCCTCGTCGGCGCGCTCACGCTCGGATCCGCGCTGCCGCATCTTTTCAACGCCTTGGGCGGCGTCGACTGGCATGTGCCGGTCATCGTGTCGTCGGTCACGGCGCTCGCGGCCTCCGCGTTGATCGGTCGCGCGGAGCTCGGACCCAACCGCACGGCGTCGCCGCCGTTCGATCCGCGTGCCGTCCTCACCGCCTGGCGCGACAAGCCGTTGCGACTCGCCAACCTGGGTTACCTCGGCCACATGTGGGAGCTGTATGCGATGTGGGCATGGATCGGTGTTTTCCTCGCGGCGAGCTTCGCCTCGACGATGCCGCCGGCCACTGCCTCGATGGCCGCCAAGCTGACGGCGTTCGCGACGATTGCCGCCGGCGGCATCGGATCGATCGCCGCAGGGCTGCTCGCCGACCGGCTCGGTCGCACGACGATCACCATCGCCGCGATGACGATCTCCGGCACGTGCGCCGCGACCATCGGCTTCCTGTTCGGCGGCAACGCCGCGGCGCTGATCGCAGTGTGCGTCGTGTGGGGCATCACGATCGTTGCCGATTCGGCGCAGTTCTCCGCGTCGATCGCCGAGCTGTCCGAACGCGCGCGCGTCGGCACGATGCTCACGGTGCAGACCGCGCTCGGGTTCACCCTCACGCTCGCGACCATCCAGTCGATGCCTTACGTGGTCGATGCGATCGGCTGGCGCTATGCCTTCATGCCCTTGGCCATCGGCCCCGCGCTGGGTGTGTGGGCGATGGCGCGGCTGCGCGCGCATCCGGCGTCGGCCAGGCTGGCGGGCGGCCGTCGATAGAGCGGAAAAATCGTGTAGCTGGCCCCGAATGCAAGGCGTACCATGATTCGCCTGCCGGCGCGCATCCGGCGTCCGGCACTTCCACTTCTGCCTGGGAGAGTGAAGACATGGCCTATCACCTCGAAGGACGCCTGCTCGAAGTCTGCAACTGCCGCGTGCTGTGCCCGTGCTGGATCGGCGAGGATCCCGATTACGGCACCTGCGACACCATCATCGCGTGGCACGTCGACAAGGGCACCGTGAACGGCGTCGACGTTTCCGACCGCACGATCGCGATGATCGCGCACGTGCCGGGCAACATCCTGCAGGGCAACTGGAAGGCCGCCGTGTTCCTCGACGAGCGCGTATCGGGCGCGCAGGAAGAGGCACTGCTCGGCGTCTACACCGGCAAGCTCGGCGGACCCGTCGCCGAGCTCGCGAAGCTCGTCGGCGAGGTGGTGTCCGTGCAGAAGGTGCCGATCACGTTCGACGTGCAGGGCGGTCACGGCACGATCAAGCTCGGCGATGCCGGGTACGCCGAGCTCGAGCCCTATCGAAGTGCAAGCGGCGCGACCACGACGCTGCAGGACACGGTGTTCTCGACGGTACCGGGCGCGCCCGTGTTCGTCGGCAAATCGCCGCACTATCGCGCGAAGGTGGACAAGCTCGGCATCGACGTCGACCTGAAGGGCCACAACGCCCTGCAAAGCACGTTCGTGTTCCAGTCCTAGCCTCCACCAATTCGTGGCTGCGATAGCGCAGGCGCGGCCGAGGTCCGGCCGCGGGCTTGGCGAGGCGCACTCGCGCGCCCTCGTCGTGCTGCTCGTGGCGCTCGCGGCACTCGCGTGGGTGGTGCTCTGGTGGTGGAGCGCGAGCCCGTTCGGGCGCTACGTCGCGCACGGTGGCTGGACCGACCTTCCCGGCATCGCTGCCCTGTGCCGCGCCGTTCCCCAAGGCAGCATCGTCGTGCCGGCGATGCTGCATGCGCTCGCGTGGGTGCTCATGATCGCGGCCATGATGCTGCCCACCACGTATCCGCTGCTCGCGCTCTTCCGTCGCATCGCGGCAGGGCGTACCGACGCCGGCACGCTCGTCGCGCTCGTCGTCGCCGGCTTCTTCGTTCCGTGGCTCGCGTTCGGCCTGGCGGCGCACGCCGTCGATGCGCTCCTCGTCGCCGCCGCGGCGCGCCTCCCGGCGATGGCGGCGTACGGCTGGGCGTTCGGTGCGCTCGTGCTCGCGGGCGCCGGCGCCTTCCAGTGGAGCGCGCTCAAGTACCGGTGCCTCGAGGAGTGCCACTCGCCGTTCTCGTTCATCAGCGCGCGCTGGCACGGGCGCTTCCCGCGGCGCGAAGCCTGGCGCCTGGGGCTCGATCACGGGCTCTTCTGCGTCGGGTGCTGCTGGGCGCTGATGCTCGTCATGTTCGTCGTCGGGACGGCGAGCATCGGCTGGATGCTCGCGCTGGCGGCGGCCATGGCGGCGGAGAAGAACCTGCCGTGGGGACGCCGCTTGCGCGCGCCGCTCGGCGTGGGGCTGCTGGCGGCAGCGGCGGGCGTCGCGCTCGCCAACCTGTAACTTCTTCCGCGTTGTTGCGTCTTCGTCAGCGGCGCTCGCCCGTTGAACGGTTTTCTCGCCGGGATGTCGGACACAGGCGCTTGCGTGAGCGCACAATTCGCCCCATTTCCTGCCTTTCCGCCGTTCGTGCGGCGGCCCTTACGAGGACCCGATGAAGTTTCGCTTCCCCATCGTCATCATCGACGAGGATTTTCGTTCCGAGAACACTTCGGGCCTGGGCATCCGTGCGCTCGCCAGCGCCATCGAGAAGGAAGGCATGGAGATCCTCGGCGTGACGAGCTACGGCGACCTGTCGCAGTTCGCCCAGCAGCAGTCGCGCGCGTCGGCCTTCATCCTGTCGATCGACGACGAGGAGTTCACGCCGGGACCGGAGCTCGACCCCGCCGTCGTCAACCTGCGCAACTTCATCCGCGAGATCCGCTTCAAGAACGCGGAGATCCCGATCTATCTCTACGGCGAGACGCGCACCTCGCAGCACCTGCCCAACGACATCCTGCGCGAGCTCCACGGCTTCATCCACATGTTCGAGGACACGCCGGAGTTCGTCGCCCGCCACATCATCCGCGAGGCGAAGTCGTATCTCGACTCGCTCGCGCCGCCGTTCTTCCGCGCGCTGGTGCACTACGCGCAGGACGGCTCGTATTCCTGGCATTGCCCGGGCCACTCGGGCGGCGTCGCGTTCCTGAAGAGCCCGGTCGGGCAGATGTTCCACCAGTTCTTCGGCGAGAACATGCTGCGTGCCGACGTCTGCAATGCCGTGGACGAGCTGGGCCAGCTCCTCGACCACACGGGTCCGGTCGCCGCCTCCGAGCGCAATGCGGCGCGCATCTTCAACGCCGACCATTGCTTCTTCGTGACCAACGGCACGTCGACGTCGAACAAGATGGTGTGGCATGCGAACGTGGCGCCCGGCGACATCGTGGTGGTGGACCGCAATTGCCACGTGTCGGTGCTGCACGCGATCACGATGACCGGCGCGATCCCCGTCTTCCTGCCGCCGACGCGCAACCACTACGGCATCATCGGGCCGATTCCGCTGGCCGAGTTCCATCCCGACAGCATCGCGAAGCGCATCGAGGCCAACCCGTTCGCGCGCGAAGCCAAGAACAAGAAGCCGCGCATCATGACGCTCACGCAGAGCACCTACGACGGCATCGCCTACAACGTCGAGATGCTGAAGCAGACGCTCAACAACAGCATCGACACGCTGCACTTCGACGAGGCGTGGCTGCCGCACGCGGCGTTTCACGACTTCTACCGCGACATGCACGCGATCGGACGGGACCGCCCGCGCAGCAAGGACGCGATCATCTTCGCCACGCACTCGACGCACAAGCTGCTGGCCGGCATCTCGCAGGCGTCGCAGATCATCGTGCAGAACTCGGAGCGGCGGAAGCTCGACCTGCCGACGTTCAACGAGGCGTACCTGATGCACACGTCGACGTCGCCGCAGTACGCGATCATCGCGTCCTGCGACGTGTCGGCGGCGATGATGGAGCCTCCGGGCGGCACCGCGCTGGTCGAGGAGTCGCTCAACGAGGCGCTCGACTTCCGCCGCGCGATGCGCAAAGTGGACGACGAGTGGGGCAAGGACTGGTGGTTCAAGGTCTGGGGACCCGATCGCCTCGCACCCGAGGGCATCCGGCGCGACGACTGGATCCTCCGCGCCAACGAGAAGTGGCACGGCTTCGGCGACCTTGCGGCCGGCTTCAACATCCTCGATCCGATCAAGGCGACGATCATCACGCCGGGCCTCGACGTGTCGGGCAAGTTCGCCAAGAGCGGCATCCCGGCGTCGATCGTGACCAAGTACCTGGCCGAGCACGGCGTCATCGTGGAGAAGACCGGGCTCTACTCGTTCTTCATCATGTTCACGATCGGCATCACCAAGGGTCGGTGGAACACGCTCCTCACCGCCCTGCAGCAGTTCAAGGACGACTACGACAAGAACCAGCCGCTGTGGCGCATCCTGCCCGAGTTCTGCGCGATTCATCCGCAGTACGAGCGCGTGGGGCTGCGCGACCTGTCGCAGCAGATCCACGAGACGTATCGCGCGAGCGACGTCGCGCGCGTGACGACGGAGATGTACCGCTCCGACATGCAGCCGGCGATGAAGCCCTCCGACGCGTTCGCGCACATGGCCCATCGCGAAATGGACCGCGTGGAGATCGACGAGCTCGAAGGCCGCGTCGCGGGCGTGCTGCTGACGCCGTATCCGCCGGGCATTCCGCTCCTCATCCCGGGCGAGCGCTTCAACCGGACGATCGTCGAGTACCTGAAGTTCGCACGCAGCTTCAACGAGCGCTTCCCGGGATTCGACACGGACATCCACGGCCTCGTGGACATGGAGGATGCCGGCAAGCGGCGATATTTCATGGACTGCGTGCGCCAGCGGTGAAAACTTCTGATGGAAATGCACCCGCGCGGCGGGTGCATCTTTGGTTCTCAAGTGCTTGCCGCGGTCGGCCTGTAGGGCTCACAAGTCGAAGCTGATGCCCTGCGCCAGCGGAAGATCGGTGCCGTAGTTGATCGTGCTGGTCGCGCGCCGCATGTAGGCGCGCCACGCATCGGAGCCGGACTCGCGCCCGCCGCCGGTCTCCTTCTCGCCGCCGAACGCGCCGCCGATCTCCGCGCCGCTCGTGCCGATGTTCACGTTGCTGATGCCGCAGTCGCTGCCGCGCGACGACAGGAACACCTCGGCCTCCGTGAGGTCGCGCGTGAAGATCGACGACGACAGCCCGTGCACCGACGCGTTGTTGAGCGCGATGGCCTCGTCGAGCGTGCGGTACGGCCGCACGTACAGGATCGGGCGCGAACGTCTCCCGCAGCATCGTGGGCGTCTGCGCCGGCATGTCGACGATCGCCGGCCGCACGTACCATGCATCCGGATGGACGTCCTCCTGCACGCGCTCGCCTCCCGTCACGGCGCCACCTTCCGCGCGCGCCTCCTCGAGCGTGCGCTGCATGGCCTCGAATGCCGCCTTGTCGATCAGCGGCCCGACCAGCGTGTGCGCGTCGCGCGGATCGCCGATGCGGATGCTCGCGTAAACGCCTTTGAGACGGGCGACGAACGCTTCGCACAGCGACTCGTGCACGAAGAGGCGCCGCAGCGTCGTGCAGCGTTGTCCCGCCGTGCCCACGGCGGCGAAGACGATCGCGCGCAACGCGAGGTCCTGGTCCGCACTGGGCGCGACGATGGCGGCGTTGTTGCCGCCAAGCTCCAGGATCGTCCGCTTGAACTGTCGCGCGCACGCCTCGCCGACGGCGCGGCCCATCGCGGTGGAGCCCGTCGCGCTCACCAGGCGGACGTCGGGATGCGCGACGAGCTGCGTGCCGGCCGACCGGTCGCCGATGACGAGCTGCACGATGTCTGCGAATGACGCGTCGAACGCTTCCAGCGTCCGGCGCAGCAGCGCGTGCGTTGCCCACGCCGTCAGCGGCGTCTTCTCCGAGGGCTTCCAGACGACGGCGTTGCCGCATGCGAGCGCGAGCGCTGCGTTCCACGCCCACACGGCGACCGGAAAGTTGAACGCCGAGATGACGCCGCACACGCCATACGGATGCCACGTCTCCAGCATGCGATGGTCGGGCCGCTCCGAGGCGATGGTGAGCCCGTGCAGTTGCCGCGACAAGCCGACCGCGAAGTCGCAGATGTCGATCATCTCCTGCACTTCGCCCAGTCCCTCCTGCAAGAGCTTGCCCGTCTCGAGCGTGACGAGCATGCCGAGCGCGCCCTTCGCCTCGCGCAGCGCATTGCCGTACAACCGCACGAGCTCGCCCCTGCGCGGCGCAGGCACCGACTGCCAGCGCCGCTGGGCAGACGCCGCACGGGCAATCGCATCCTGCAGCTCGCGCCCGGTCGTGACGGGCACGTGCGCGAGGAGCGAACCGTCGATGGGGCACCGCGAGGGCATCCCCGATGGGCTTTGAAGCGGTGCCCCGTCGATCGCGAGCGTGGCGAGAATGTCGTCGATGTTCATCTATGCAGTGGCCGCGACGATGCGCGGCATTCCGTTAGGCAGGCAGATGTGGCACTCGGTGAAGATCCTCGCCGTGCAAGCGCTGCACTGGCCGACCGCGAGCCGCTTGTACAGCGCGCGAAGGGCGTCCGCCTTGGTCGGCCACACGCGTTCGGAGCCGAAGTCGTCGAGGAAGCCGCTTCGCTGCATCGCCGTTTCCACACCGGGCTTCAAATTGCAAAGATAGAGCGTTGCGCCGCTGTCGCGCATGGCGCGCGATGCCTGGAGCAGCGCCTCGCATCCTGCGGTGTCGATGAAGTTGACGCCGCTTGCGACGAGGAGGACGTGGCTCGCTTCGGGACGTTGCCGGCGCGCGGCCTCGAGCTCGTCGCGCACGTGCTCGACCGCGCCGAAGAAGAGCGAGCCGTCGAGGCGCAGGATGTCGAGTCTGCGGACACGTGCGCGATGCCGGCCCGACGGCGGCGAATCGACGCTGCGGCGTGCGCGCATCGGGCGCCACCCGGGTCAGCGAAGGATGGGTCGTGCGATTGAGGTACACGAGCAGCGACGCGAGCACGCCGACGAAGATCGCGAACTCGAGCGCGGTGGCGAGCGTTGCAACGAACGTCACGCAGAGCACGAAGAGCTCGCTCCGGCTCGTGCGCGCGATGCGCCGGATCTCGGCAATGTCGATGAGGTTCCACGCGACGACGAACAGCACGGCGGCCATCACCGACAACGGCAGGTAGGCGCCGAGCGGCGCGACCGCGAAGAGGATCGCGAGCAGGACGAGCGAGGCGATCACCGACGCGAGCGGCGTGCGCGCGCCGGATTCGTAATTGAGACCGCTGCGGTTGAACGACCCCGACGACGGATACGCCGAGGTGAATGCGCCCGCGATGTTCGACAATCCCTGTCCGACGAACTCCTGGCTCCCGTCGATTCGCTGGCCCGACTTCTGCGCGATCGCACGCGCGATCGACACGGCCTCGGTCAGGCCGAGCAGCGTCAGCGCAAGGGCCGCAGGCACGAGCTTGCTCCACACGTCCGGGTCCAGCGACGGCAGCGACAGCCTGGGTAGCCCCGCTGGGAGGGCACCGGCAGTGGGAACGTCGGCGAAGCCCGACTGCGCGAGGACGTACGCAAATGCACTGCCGGCAACCATCGCGACGATCATGTACGGCACACGCCGGAGCGTCTGGCGGGCGACGATGGCGACACCCAGCGTGACGATCGCGGTGGCGGTGATCGGCACGTCGATGCTCGCGACATTGCCGGCGAAATGGTGCAGGCTCTCGAAGAAATTCGCGCCGCGGCTCCCTGGCACGCCGAAGAAATGCGGGACCTGCGAGGCGAAGATGAGGAGCGCCGCGCCCGCCGTGAAGCCGACGATCACCGTGTGCGAGATGAAGTTGACGAGCGCGCCGAGACGCGCGACGCCCATCGCGAGCTGCATCAGCCCGACCATCAAGGTGAGCGTGAGCACGAGCACGATGTACTCGTCGCTTCGCGGAACGGCCAGCGGCGCGACGGTCGCGAACACGACGAGCGAGAGCGCGTTCGTGGGTCCCGAGACGAGGTGCCACGACGAGCCGAACAGCGCGGCGACGATGGCGGGCACGATCGCACAGTAGAGGCCGTACTCCGGTGGCAGGCCGGCCAGCGTCGCGAACGCGACGCCTTGCGGCAGCACGACGAGCGCACCGATCGCACCGGCGGCCGCATCCGCGCGAAGCGAACCCGCATCGACGCGACGGCGCCATGCCAGGAAAGGAAGGAACCTCGCGATGCCGGGCTTCACGCCCGGCATGATGCCACCGCCCGCCGCTCTACGCTGCTGCGCGCGTTCCGGTATCGCGTGCGAGCGACGCCCCCGGCGCCTGTGCGTGCGACGCCTCGTTCGCCCGCGCGAGGAGCGATGCGAGCACGCACGACGCCATGCGCACCTCCATCGAGTCGTTGCGCATGGGGGCCACGATGGGGATGCGCGCCCCGAGCACGATGCCGGCGGCGAGTCCGCTCGACAACGCGAGCATCGTCCGCAGCACCATGAGGCCGCTTTCCATCGACGGCGCGATCAGCACGTCGACGAGCCCTGCGATCTCCGACTTCGTGCCCTTGCCGCGCGCGGCGTCCGCCGAGAGGGCGCTGTCCGGCGTGAGCGGGCCGTCGACGACGGCCCCCGGGAAACGGCCTTGCGCAGCCATCGACTTCAGCGCCACGGCGTCGGTCGTCGACGAGAACGCGGCCGCCGGGCCGTCCATCGCGGCCAGCAACGCCACCTTGGGCGCTGCGATGTCGAGCGCGCGAGCGAGGTGGATCGTGTTCTGGACGATGTCGCGCTTGGCGGCAAGATTGGGGGAGACGTTCATCTGCGCGTCGGCCAGGACGTAGCCTCGCGGCTGCGTCGCGATGTCCACGAAGTACGCGTGGGACAGGCGCGACGCGGTGCGAAGCCCCGAGTCCTGGGCGGCCACCAGGCCGAGCAGGTCCTCGTTGGCGAGGCTGCCCTTGACCAGGGCGGCGACCTTGCCGTCGCGCGCGAGCGCAACGGCGGCGGCCGCCGCCGCGCGCGGGTCGTCCGGCGTGTCGACGATCGGCATGCGCGAGATGTCGAGCCCGGCCTTGTCGGCCGTGTCGCGTATGCGCTTCTCCGGTCCGATGAGCGTGGGCGCGATGTAGGCGGCGAACGCGCCGGAGAACGCCATCTGCAGGGCGTCGCGGTCGCACGGGAACACGATCCCGGTCGCGAGCGCCGGGTGCAGACGGACGCGCTCGACGAGCTTCTGGAAGTGGGGGCGGGCGGTCATTTCAGCCAGCCTGTCGATCGGCGGCCGGGATGTCAACGGCACCCCGACAGATGGCTTCGTACGGCGCGTGCCCGGTAGTCTCACGGTCATCCCGCCCTCCCCGGCGGGGTAAACCCTTGCCAATCAGTTCGTATTTGTCAGTTATAGCGCCTGCAGCGTCTTGCGCAAGATCCCCGCCATGGTATCGACGTGCGATGCGGTCGGCGATCAGCGGCGGCGCCACGATGACGCAATCGCCGGTGGCTTTCAAGTGCATGCCGTTGTCGAACAGCATCTTCTGGAACTTGTGGCCGCGCGCGCCCGGCGTGCCTTCCGGCACGATGTCGATGCCGGCGATCATGCCGTAGCCGCGCAGGTCCGCGACGGCCGGAATGTCGGCGAGCGAGAAGATCATGTCCTGGAAGTAGGGCGACAGCTCGCGTCCGCGCTCGAACAGCCCGTCGTTGCGGTAGATGTCGAGCGTTGCGAGCCCGGCGGCGCACGCCGCGGGATGGCCCGAGTACGTGTAGCCGTGGAAGAACTCGATCGCGCCGTCGGGCGCGCCGGCCATGATCGTGTCGTGGATGCGCTCGGAAATGGCGACCGCGCCCATGGGCTGCGCGCCGTTGGTCAGCGCCTTGGCCATGGTGATGAGGTCGGGCGTCACGCCGAAGCTCTGCGCCGCGAAGTTCTGTCCCGTGCGGCCGAGGCCCGTGATCACCTCGTCGAAGACGAGCAGGATGCCGTGCTGGTCGCAGATTTCGCGCAGCCGTGCGAGATACCCCTTGGGCGGCACGAGGCATCCGGTCGAGCCTGCGATGGGCTCGACGAACACGGCGGCGATGTTCTCCGGGCCGTACAGGTTCACGAAGCGCACGAGATCCTCGGCGAGCTCGGCCCCGTGCTGCCCTTCGCCGCGCGTCCTGCGGTTCTCCGGGATGTGCGTGTGGCGCATGTGCGCGATGCCCGGAAGCGTAGGCCCGAACCGTCGCCGGTTGTTGACGAGGCCGGCGAGCGACAGCCCGCCGAAATTGACGCCGTGATACGCGCGCTCCCGCGAGATGAACATGGTGCGTCCGGCCTGCCCGCGCGCCTGGTGGTACGCGAGCGCGATCTTCATCGCGGTGTCGACGGACTCGGACCCCGAATTCGTGAAGAAGATGCGGTTGAGGTCTCCGGGGGTGAGCTCGGCGATGCGCGTCGCAAGCTCGAATTGCTTCGGATGACCGCGCGTGAACGGCGCGACGAAGTCGAGCTCGCGCAACTGGGCGCTCACGGCGTCCGCGATCTCGCGCCGTGCATGGCCGGCAGCGACGCAGAACAGGCCCGACGCGCCGTCGATGATCCTGTCGCCGCGGTCGCTCCAGTAGTACATGCCCTCCGCGCGCACGATCATCTTCGGGTCGTGCTTGAAGTCGCGGTTCGGCGTGAACGGCATCCAGTATTCGTCGAGCGACAGCGCGCGCGTGGCGGCGCTGTGCGTCATCGTGGCGTCGGCATGGCCCATCGAGGACTCCTTCGTCTAACGGCTATGGTCAAATACTACTCCATTGCCCCCGCAGGAGCCTCGCCATGCGCGTCGGCGTTCCCAAGGAAATCAAGGTGCTGGAGAACCGCGTGGGACTGACGCCGGCCTCCGTGCGCGAGCTCGTCTCGCACGGTCACGAGGTCATGGTCGAGCACGAAGCGGGTGCAGGCATCGGGCTGCATGACGACGCCTATGCCGCGGCGGGCGCATCGATCGCGCGCGATGCCGCGGAAGTGTTCGCGTGGGGCGAGATGGTCGTCAAGGTGAAAGAGCCGCAGCCCGACGAGTGCGCGATGCTGCGCGAAGGCCAGATCCTCTTCACGTACCTGCATCTCGCGCCCGACCCCGAGCAGGCGAAGGCGCTCATCGCGAGCAACGCGATCTGCATCGCGTACGAGACGGTCACCTCACCGCGCGGCGGCTTGCCGCTGCTTGCGCCGATGAGCGAAGTCGCCGGCCGCATGGCGGTGCAGGCGGGTGCGTTCCTGCTCGAGAAGCCGCACGGCGGCAAGGGCATCCTGCTGGGCGGCGTGCCGGGCGTGGCGCCGGGCAAGGTGGTGATCCTGGGTGGCGGTGTCGTCGGAACGCACTCCGCGATGATCGCGCTCGGCATGGGCGCCGACGTCACCGTCATCGACCGCAGCCCCGAGGCGATGGCCACGCTGTGGAAGCAGTTCGGCGCATCGTTGAAGACCGAGTTCTCGACGCGCGACGCCATCGAGCGGCTGGTGACGCGTGCCGATCTCGTGATCGGCGGCGTGCTGATCCCCGGCGCATCCGCGCCGAGGCTCGTCACGCGCGACATGATCGCGCGCATGCAGCCGGGATCCGTCGTGGTGGACGTTGCGATCGACCAGGGCGGCTGCTTCGAGACGTCGCATCCGACGACGCATGCCGATCCGACCTACGTGGTCGACGGCGTCGTGCATTACTGCGTGGCGAACATGCCTGGCGGCGTGCCGCGCACCTCGACGTTCGCGCTCAACAACGCGACGCTGCCCTATGCGCTCGCGCTGGCCAACCAGGGGTGGCGTCGCGCGCTGGTCGAGAACGCGCACCTGCGAAACGGTCTCAACATCGCGTTCGGCAAGGTGACGTGCAAGCCGGTGGCCGACGCACTGCGCTACAAATATGTGGACGCGATGGCGGTGCTGAACTAGCGATCCATCTTTTCGCGGACCTTCTTCAGGGCGTCGATGAAGGCGTTGAGGCCCGATTTGTCGAAGCCCTCCGCCTGCGTGTCGAACTCGAGCAAAAGCCGCTTGCGGTCGCCCGACACGTGAAGGATCACGCTGCCGCAGCGGCCGAGGTCGACGGACTTCCTGATCGGGTCTTTTCCTTCCTTCATTCGTGCTCCTTCGCGAGCGCTCGCCGGGAATCGGCCGGCGGCGGGCGTGACGTTATACCGCAAACAGGGAAGCGCCGGTGTCACAAACGGTCACGCGACTGTCATCGCGTTGTAACGCACCACTTCCAGAATCCGGTCTTTCATCGAATTCAATTCGAGGCAGCGGATATGGACACAACGATCATCAAGGGCCTCGTCGCATCGGCGGCGCTGGCGTTCGGCCTGACCGCGCACGCCGTCGACATCACCGGCGCTGGCGCGACGTTTCCGTTCCCCATCTATGCGAAGTGGGCGGATGCGTACAAGCAAAAGACCGGCACCGGCATGAACTATCAATCGATCGGCTCGGGCGCCGGCATCAAGCAGATCCAGGCCAAGACCGTCGACTTCGGCGCGACCGATGCGCCCCTCAAGGGCGACGACCTCCTGAAGTTCGGTCTGGTGCAATTCCCCGCGATCATCGGTGGCGTGGTGCCCGTCGTGAACCTCGAGGGCATCAAGGCGGGCGAGATGAAGCTCACGGGACCGGTGCTCGCCGACATCTACTTCGGCAAGATCAAGAAGTGGAACGAGAAGGCGATCGCCGACCTCAATCCCGGCGTCAAGCTCCCCGACGAGAACATCACCGTCGTCCGCCGTTCCGACGGCTCCGGCACGACCTTCCTGTGGACGGATTACCTGTCGAAGGTCAGCGCCGAGTGGAAGGAGAAGGTGGGCGCCAGCACCGCAGTCGCGTGGCCGGAAGGCGTCGGCGGCAAGGGCAACGAAGGCGTCGCGTCGTACGTCCAGCGCATCAAGGGCGCGATCGGCTACGTCGAGTATGCGTACGCCAAGCGCAACAAGATGGCGCACGTCGCGCTGCGCAACAAGGACGGCCAGTTCGTGCAGCCCGAGGACGACGCCTTCCAGGCAGCGGCGGCCTACGCGGACTGGAAGTCGCAGCCCGGCTTCTACCAGATCCTCACCGAGCAGCCAGGCAAGGCGAGCTGGCCGGTCACGGGCGCGAGCTTCATCCTCGTGCCGGCCAAGTCCGACAAGCCGGCGAGCACGGCGGAAGTGCTCAAGTTCTTCGACTGGGCGCTCAAGAACGGGCAGAAGATGGCCGAGGAGCTCGACTACGTGCCGCTGCCCGATGCTGTCGTGAAGATGATCGCCGACGAGTGGCGCGCGCAAGTCAAGGATGCGGGCGGAAAGGCCCTTTGGAATTGATCGTGGCTCCCGGCGCACGGTCGGTGCCGTCATGCGGGCGTGGAGGCTAATATGTCGTCCGCCGCCACAGCGAGCCTCTCTTTGGGCGCCGACTCCATCGCCGTCGAACGCGAACCGAACCCGCCGAGCCAGCGCCGCACGATTCCGCGCTGGCAGGACGCGGTTTTCGAAGGCACGACGCGCTTCTTCGCATTGTTCGTCCTGGCGCTCCTGCTGGGAATCCTGATCGCGTTGTCGATCGCGGCCGTGCCCGCGATGCAGAAGTTCGGGTTCGGATTCTTCGTCTCCGACGTGTGGAACCCCGTCACCAGGAACTTCGGCGCGCTGGCGCCGATCTACGGCACCCTCGTCACGTCGGCGATCGCGCTGCTCATCGGCGTGCCGGTGAGCTTCGGGATCGCGCTATTCCTCACCGAGATGTGCCCCCCATCGCTGAAGCGCCCGCTCGGCACGGCGGTGGAACTGCTCGCTGCCATTCCCTCGATCATCTACGGCATGTGGGGCCTGTTCGTGTTCGCCCCGTTCTTCGGCGACTATGTCCAGCCGCTCCTGTCGAAGACGCTCGGCAACGTGTGGCTCATCGGTCCGATGTTCCAGGGCGCGCCCAACGGGATCGGCGTGCTGTCGGCGGGCTTCATCCTCGCGATCATGGTCATCCCTTTCATCGCTTCGGTGATGCGCGACGTGTTCGAGATCGTGCCGCCGGTGCTCAAGGAATCCGCCTACGGCATCGGATGCACGACGTGGGAAGTCGTGTGGAACATCGTGCTGCCTTACACGAAGGTCGGCGTGATCGGCGGCGTGATGCTGGGACTCGGCCGCGCGCTCGGCGAGACCATGGCCGTGACGTTCGTCATCGGCAACGCGTACAAGATCAGCTCCTCGCTGTTCGCGCCCGGCAACTCGATCGCTTCTGCGCTGGCCAACGAATTCAACGAAGCCGCCGACCCGGTGCACAGCGCGTCGCTCATCATGCTGGGCCTCGTGCTGTTTCTCCTGACGTTCATCGTGCTCGCGTTCTCGCGCCTGCTGCTCGCACAGCTCGCGAGGCGAAGGACGCTCGACGTGAGCGAAGGCCGCTCCCGAGTGCGAACAAGCACCGAAGCGCGCAGCGCGGAGGCTGCCATGACCGGCCTTTATCGCAAGCGCGTTTTCGTCAACCGCTTCAACCTCGTGATGTCGATGGGCGCCATGGTGTTCGGCATGGTGTTCCTGTTCTGGATCCTCGCGACGTTGTTCATTCGCGGGTTCGAGGCGCTGTCGCCCACGCTCTTCACCCAGATGACGCCGCCGCCCGGCCAGGCCGGCGGTCTGGCCAATGCGATCTTCGGAAGCTTCGTGATCGTCCTCGTCGCAACTTTCATCAGCACGCCGATCGGAATCCTCGCCGGCATCTACCTCGCGGAATTCGGCAAGGACGGCTGGATCGCGCGCTCCACGCGCTTCATCAACGACATCCTGCTGTCGGCGCCGTCGATCGTCATCGGTCTCTTCATCTACACGGTCTACGTCGCGAAGTTCGAGCACTTCTCGGGGTGGGCGGGATCGTTCGCGCTCGCCTTGATCGCCATTCCCGTGGTCGTGCGCACGACCGAGAACATGCTGCGCCTCGTGCCCAACAGCCTGCGCGAGGCGGCGGTCGCGCTCGGCGCGCCGATGTGGAAGGTGATCCTCCTGGTCACGCTGAAGGCGGTGCGCGGCGGCGTGATGACCGGCATCCTCCTCGCGGTGGCGCGCGTCTCGGGCGAAACCGCGCCGCTCCTGTTCACTGCGTTGAGCAACCAGTTCTGGAGCGCCGACATGAACGCGCCGATGGCGAACCTGCCGGTCGTCATCTTCCAGTTCGCCCTGTCGCCGTTCGAGGAGTGGCAGCAGCTTGCCTGGGCCGGCGCGCTGCTCATCACGCTGGCCGTGCTCGTGATCAACATCCTCGCGCGGAGCGTATTCCGCCAGACTGCAGTACGATAGGACGCGAACGATGAACGACACCACCCTCGTATCCCGTCCCAGCGTCGCGGCGTCCACGCTGCCGCCGGCACCGCCGACGATGTCGATGCGCAACGTCGACTTCTACTACGGCAAGTTCCATGCGTTGAAGGACATCGCGCTCGACATCGCGGAGAAGCGCGTCACCGCGTTCATCGGTCCTTCGGGATGCGGGAAGTCGACGCTCCTGCGCACGCTCAATCGCATGTATTCGCTGTACCCGGGGCAGCGCGCGACGGGCGAGATCCAATTCAACGGCCAGAACATCCTCGGTCCCGGCATCGACCTCAATCTCCTGCGCGCCAAGGTCGGCATGGTGTTCCAGAAGCCCACGCCGTTCCCGATGTCGATCTACGACAACATCGCGTTCGGCGTGCGGCTGTACGAAAGCCTCGGCCAGCGCGACATGGAGGAGCGCGTCGAGTGGGCGCTCACCAAGGCCGCGATGTGGGACGAGGCGAAGGACAAGCTGAAGCAGTCGGGAATGGCGCTGTCGGGCGGACAGCAGCAGCGGCTGTGCATTGCCCGCGCCGTGTCGGTGAAGCCGGACGTGCTGCTGCTCGACGAGCCCACGTCGGCGCTCGACCCCATTTCGACGGCCAAGATCGAGGAGCTCATCACGGAGCTCAAGAACGAATACACGATCGCCATCGTGACGCACAACATGCAGCAGGCGGCGCGCGTGTCCGACTACACCGCGTACATGTACCTGGGCGAGCTCATCGAGTTCGGCGAGACGGACCAGATCTTCCTCAAGCCCAAGCGCAAGGAAACCGAGGACTACATCACCGGCCGCTTCGGCTGACGTCGCGCATCGAGGAGGAAACCACATGACCGAGCACACCCACAAGCAGTTCGACGCCGACATGGAGGCGATCAGGAGCGGCGTCCTGTCGATGGGCGGCATCGTCGAGACGCAGCTTGCGCGCGCGATCGAGCTCCTCGAGCGCGAGCAGGAGAGCAGCGCGCTGCTCGACGCCGTCGGCGCGGACGAGCAGGTGATCAACCAGATGCAGGTCGACATGGACCAGCAGTGCAGCATGATCATCGCCAAGCGCCAGCCGGCGGCGATCGACCTGCGCATGATCCTGACGGTCACCAAGATCGTGAACGACCTCGAGCGCACCGGCGACGAGATCAAGAAGATCGCGCGTCGCGCAGCGGACACGACGCAGTACCAGCGGCTCTCGCAGGTTCGGCACTTCGACGTCAGCCGCGCCGCCGCGCGCGCGCGGGAGACGCTCCAGCTCGCGCTCGATGCGTTCGCGCGCCTGGACGTGATCGCCGCGGCGGAAGTGATCGCCCTCGACGAGGAGATCGACGCTGCTTTCGCGGCGATCATGCGCCAGCTGATCAGCTACATGATGGAAGACCCGCGGACCATCAGCCCTGCGCTCGAGATCGTGTTCGTGGCGAAGTCGATCGAGCGCATCGGCGATCATTCGAAGAACATCGCCGAGGCCGTCGTGCAGGTCGTTCGGGGCATCGACGTGCGGCACGCAACCGCGGACCAGATCAGGGCGGAAGTTTCGGAATGATGCCGAACATCCTCGTCGTCGAGGACGAGCCCGCGATCCGCGAGCTCCTCAAGATCAACCTCGTGGACGCCGGTTACGAAGTGCGCGAGGCGGCCGACGCAGAGGCCGCAAACGCGCTGCTCAAGGAAGCGTTGCCGGATCTCGTGCTCCTCGACTGGATGCTGCCCGGCCAGTCGGGCCTTGCGTTCGCCAAGCAGCTGCGCGCCGACCCGCGCACCAAGGAGTTGCCGGTGATCATGGTCACGGCGCGAACCGACGAGGCGGACCGCGTCGCCGGGCTCGAGGCCTGGGTCGACGACTACGTGACGAAGCCTTTCTCGCCGCGCGAGCTCAAGGCGCGGATCAAGTCGGTGCTTCGGCGCCGCGCGCCCGAAGCCGCGCAGGAGACGCTTTCCGTCGGAGGTCTCGCACTCGATCCGCTCACGCATCGGGTGACCGCCAACGGCCAACCCATCGCCATCGGACCGACGGAGTTCCGCCTGCTCAGGTTCCTGCTCGCAAGGCCCGAGCGCGTGCACTCGCGGGCGCAGCTCCTGGACCAGGTATGGGGCGATCACGTCTACATCGAGGAGCGCACGGTGGACGTGCACGTGCGCAGGCTGCGTCTCGCGCTCGAGCCGTACGGGCTCGACAACCTCGTCGAAACGGTGCGGGGAAGCGGCTATCGGCTCGCCTCGCCCCAGTAGGGCGTCCTAGTGCGGCCGAGCGCGACGCTCGTGCGTGCGTTGGCGGCGCCGGCTATCGTGCTGGCCGTGGCGGCGATCGTCCTTGCCTTCGGGGCGGCGGCTTGGGCGTTCGCAATTCTCGCGCTTGGCTGGGGCGTCGTCCTCGTCGAGCATGTCGTCAACCTCCATCGCCTGGTCGCCTGGGCTTCCGGCGGCCCCGATGCCGCCGTTCCCGAAAGCGCGGGTCCGTGGCGCGCCGCGTGGTCCGCGATCTATCGCAGGGTCCGCCATCGTCGCGCGCACGAGCGCGATCTCACGCACACGATCGAGCGCTTCCAGAGCGCGGCCGAAGCCATTCCCGACGGGATGGTGGTGCTCGATGCGACCAACCGCATCAAGTGGGCGAACCAGCGCGCGCAGGCGCTCCTCGGCCTCGAACTCGGACAGGATCAGGGCGCGCCGCTGGTGAACCTCGTGCGGCAGCCGGAGTTCGTGCGTTACATCGAATCCGACGACTACGCGGGCGGCATCGTCATCGACTCGCAGCGCGATCCCGGGATCACGCTCGCCATCCAGGTCGTTCCGTTCGGCGTCGCCGAGAAGCTCCTGATCACGCGCGACGTCACGCAGATCGAAGCCGTGGCGCGCATGCGGCGCGACTTCATCGCGAACGTCTCGCACGAGCTCAAGACGCCGCTGACCGTGATCAGCGGATTCGTCGAGACGCTGCAGGAGCTGGAGCTCGACGATCGGCAACGCACGCGCTTCCTGCAGTTGATGCAGGAACAGGCGGCAAGCATGCAGCGCCTCGTCGAGGACTTGCTCACGCTGTCCGCGCTGGAGAGCGAGCACAACCCGCTGTCGGACGAGCGATTCGCCGTGGTGCCGCTGCTGCTGGCGCTTTCCGCCGACGCCAAGGGCCTGTCGAAGGGCAACCACGAAGTCTCGCTGGACATCGGCGATGCCGCCACGATCGTCGGCAGCCGCGAGGAGCTCGCGAGCGCGTTCGGAAACCTCGTCTCCAATGCGATCCGCTACACGCCGTCGAAAGGCGCGATCAAGCTCGCATGGCGCGTCGACGAGGACGGGTCGGGCGTGTTCGCGGTGACCGATTCGGGCATCGGCATCGCGCCCGAGCACATCCCCAGGCTGACCGAACGCTTCTATCGCGTCGACCGGTCGCGCTCGCGCGCCACCGGCGGCACCGGCCTCGGGCTTGCGATCGTCAAGCACGTTCTGCTGCGTCACCAGGCCGACCTCGAGATATCCACCGAGGCGGGGAAGGGCAGCACGTTCGCGGTGCGCCTGCCGGCGAGGCGCGTGCAGCGTGCCGGTCTCGACCAGGCGGATCTCGGCGGCGTTGCGCCCGGCGCACGGTCGACGCACCCATGACGTAGCACCGCCGCGGCACTATCCTTGCATGCGTCGTGCCGCACGCATGTTCGGGAGTGCCGTCGATGGGCGCTGGAGTGTACAGATGCCGCCTTGCGGTTGCCGTCGTGGCGCTCGCGGTTGCGGGCGCCATAGCCGACCGCACGCCTGCAATCGCCGCGAAGATCGCTGGTCATTACGCGAGCGGCGACTTCCACAATCACACGACCTGCTCCGACGGCTCGATCTCGATGCAGAAGCTCGTTAGCAAGGCGACTGCTTCGAATTGGGCACTCGACTGGTTCGTGCAGTCGGGACACGGCGGCGGCGGCACGCGCAACTGCACGCTGGCCGAAGACCCGACGCTCGCCACACCGGCCTACCCGCTGACGTATTCGACCGCCACGCCTCCCGTGCTGCAGGGACCGCTCACGACGTGGCAAGCCACGAATCCCGCCGTCCAGCCCAAGGGCCTCGTGTCAGGGAACGCGCCAAACCAGACCATGTGGCGCTGGCAATCGATCCAGGAGTTCCAATACCCGCTGATCGAATACCTGTCGGCGTATCGCGGCGTGCCGTTGTTCCTCGGCGTCGAGACCAACGTGCCTGGCCACGAGCACCTGTCGATGTCGGTGATCACGGGACAAATGCCGGCGTCGCTCGACACCCGCGTGCTGCCCGGCGCGCGAGGCTACACGCCTCTCGGCAACGCAACGGCGCTTGCGCAGTGGGAGTATTGCTTCGATCGCGTCGATGCGGACTTCGGCCGCGGCAATGCGACCGTCGGAACTTCGGTGGTGTCGGGCGGCAACAACTGGGATTGCTCGGTTGCGGGCAGCGCGAACGTCCTCGATCCCGACTGGAGCGCGCTCGCGCAAAAGCTGATCGTGGCGAGCGGTCCGAGCGTGGGCGCGCGCGGCCACGCGAAGGCGCTCGAATCGCTCAAGTGGCTCGTGCAGAACCATCCCCGCGCGAGCTACTACATCCCGGCCCACCTCGAGCGCGCCGGTCCGTTCAATGCCAACGGCAACAACGGTTACAACGTCGAGCACCTGCGCGACTTCAACAACGCGGCGCCGGACATCGCATTCGGATTCGAGGCACAACCCGGGCACCATGCATCGGACGCGCGCGGTGAGTTCTCCATCCATCGAAATCCGGTAGGCGGCGTGAACGTGGATTCGGTCGGCGGCACCACGTGGGGCGGCACCGGCATCTACGCTGCGCAGGTCGGCGGCGTATGGGATGCGCTGCTCGGCGAGGGGCGCCGCTTCTGGTTCTTCGCAAGCTCGGACTGGCACAACCGCGGGATCTTCGGCCCGGACGATCGGCGATCGACGCAGGACTTCTATCCGGGCGAATACCAGCAGACATTCGTGATGGCGCGCAATGGCGCCGATCCGAGGCTCCGTCCGCAGACGATCGTCGACGGCCTGCGCAGCGGCAACGCGTTCGTCGTGACGGGACAGCTCATCGATCGTCTCGCGTTCATCGCATGCGCGGACTATCCGGTCCACTCGCCGACCCAGCCCGATCCAGGCATCAAGGAGGCCGCCGTGCAGGCGATGGCGACGGCCGCGGCGTTCGGCAACACGGACGTCGACGACAAGGACTGCGCCACGATGGGCGAGAAGCTCGTCGTACGCCCCGGCGCCGACGTCGTCGTCTCGATCGTCGTGCGCGATCCCGCGGGCAGCAACAACTCGCCCTACACGTTCGACAATCCTTCGCTCGCGCAGATCGGAATGCGGCAGCCGCTCAACCGGCCGGTGCTCGACCGCGTGGACGTCATCGGCGGCGTCGTGTCGGGCATGAGGCAGCCGGGGACCGCGGCGTATGCCGGCGAATGGCCGCGCGACTGGGTCCAGGATGCCACGCTTGCGAACGTGCCTGCCGCTGCGAAGAACCCCACCGCGGCGCTCGTCCGCACCTTCGGCGCGGCAACGTGGCGCACGAACGTCGCGATACCCGAGTTCAAGGCGATGACGTTCCGGATCGCCAACGTGCGGCAATCGCAGTACATCCGTCTTCGCGGAAGCAATCTGCCGCCGAGCGTTCCTTTCGAGACCGACAGCTTCGGCAATCCGCAGGCGGACCTGTGGACCAACGCCGAGGCGGTGCAGCCATCGGTGACCGGCGGCGGCGACGGCGCGGTGGCCGGTCACTACTTGCGCATTCCGTGCACGGCGACCGGCACCAGCGTTCCATCTACCGCGACGCCGTACGCGGGCAACAGCATCGACGGCTGTCCGAGTCACCTGCCCGTCAAGAGCAGCGTCAAATACGTCGCCTTCGACGTCGCCGCGTGGTCGGACCTGTGGTTCTACAGCAACCCCATCTACATCGAAGCCATGCGGTCGATCCCGATCGCCGGCGTGAGGTAACCGAGCAATGTCCACCTTTGCAACGACCGCCACGCAGAATCCCGACGCGCGCCATGCTCGGCGCGCGCCACGCTGGATGCGCGAGCCGCTCGTGCACTTCCTCGTCGCCGGCGCGCTGCTGTTCGCCATCGATACGGCGGTCGTCGGCCGGCGCGACGATCCGCGTGTGATCGTCGTCGCGGAAGGTGTCGACCATCGGGCGCGGGAGCTCTTCAAGGCGGCGCGCGGCCGCGAGCCCAATGCCGAGGAGCTGCATGCGCTGCGACGCGTGTGGCTCGACAACGAGGTGCTGTACCGCGAAGGGCTCGCGATGCAGGTGGACAAGGGCGATTCCGCCATTCGCGAGCGCGTGATCTTCAAGGCGCTGAGCGTCGTCGATTCCAACGTCCGCCTTCCTGCGTACGACGACGCAACGCTGCGCGAGCATTTCGAGCGCAATCGCGCCAGATACGACGAGCCCGCGCGCTACGACTTCGAGGAAGCGGTGCTCGGTGTCGATGCACCGGAATCGGCCGCGCGCGACTTCGCGGACGCGCTCAATCGCGGCACGCCCGGCGATGCGAAGGCCGGTCTGCGCGTATTCAAGGCTCGCCCGCACGGCAACGTCGTGCAGAGCTACGGCGGCGATTTCGCGGCGGCGCTCGAGTCTGCGCCGCGCGGGGAGTGGCGCGTCTACCGCGCGGGCGACGCCTGGCGTGTGATGCGGCTCACCCGCACGATCGCCGCGAAGCCCGCGAGTTACGACGCAATGCGTGGCGTCGTGCTCCAGGACTGGACCGACCACGTGCAAAGCGAGCAGCGCAGCGCGGCGGTGAAGGCGCTGGCGCGGAAATACACCGTGAAGTACGGGGCGCAATGAGAGCGTTGCGCGCGCTCCTGCTCGTGCTGCTGTGGCTGCCCGTCGCGGCGGCGGCGCATGAAATGACCATCGCCGAGATGGAGGTGCGTGAAGTCGCGCCGGGCGAATTTTCGTGGCAATGGACTGCAGGTGGCACGCGACCGGCGAGCGAGGTGCTCTCGCCTGCGTGGCCATCGCACTGCGCAACCGACCCCGCGATGCTTCGCTGCGGTGCGGACGGCCTGCGCGGCACGCTGGCCATCGCCGGCGTCGGCAAGCAGTACTCGGCCGCGATCGTGAAGGTCACGTGGCTCAATGGCCAGGCGCGCGCTTACACGGTGACCGCGGCACAACCGGTGGTGCGGCTCTATGGATCGGCGGAGGATCGCCGGGACGCGGGCGAGATCGCGTGGGCGTATCTCGTTCTCGGCGTCGAGCACATCCTGACCGGCTTCGATCACCTGCTGTTCGTCGTGGCGCTCCTCTTCCTCGTGGGATTCAATCGTCGACTTCTCTGGACGATCACCGCATTCACCGCCGCGCATAGCCTCACGCTCGCACTGAGCGCGCTCGGCTGGCTCGCGCTTCGGCAGCCGCCGGTCGAGGCCACGATCGCGCTGTCGATCGTGCTCGTCGCGGGCGAGGCCTTGCACGACAGGGCCACGTGGTCGCGCAGGTGGCCGGCGCTCGTCGCGTTCTTGTTCGGCCTCGTGCACGGGCTCGGTTTCGCGGGTGCGCTCCGGGAGTTCGGATTGCCCGGGCACGACCTGTGGACGGCGCTCGTCACATTCAACGTCGGGGTCGAGGCGGGGCAGGTACTCGTCGTGGCGGCCGCTTATGCCGCCTGGCGCCTGCTCGCGCGCATTCCGCAAGCGGCGCTCGCCCGTGCGCCGGCGCTGTACATCATCGGCAGCGTGGCCGCCTTCTGGTCGATCGACCGCATCGCAGCGATGCTGGGCACCTGAGCGCACGGCTTACGGGGGATTTGTCCGCTTTGCCGCGGGTTTGCCTCGGTTCCCTGCGTTCGGGTCCTCGCGCCGATCCATCCGCTTGAATTCATTAGGATTTGCCGCGCCCCCCGACGCCTTCGCGCGCCATCCTGCGTTTGACCGGCATTCCTTCCCGGTGCTATAATCGCGCGTTTCTGCGGTCGAAAACTGCGGGAGGGGTTCCCGAGCGGTCAAAGGGAACAGACTGTAAATCTGTCGGCTCTGCCTTCGAAGGTTCGAATCCTTCCCCCTCCACCAACGTTAAGGCGGGTGTAGCTCAATGGTAGAGCAGAAGCCTTCCAAGCTTACGACGAGGGTTCGATTCCCTTCACCCGCTCCAGGTACAGGATTGAAAGCGCCCATGTAGCTCAGTGGCAGAGCACTCCCTTGGTAAGGGAGAGGTCGAGCGTTCAATCCGCTCCATGGGCACCACAGTTCGACGGCGAAAAGTGAAAACCTACTTTTCGCCGGACTAGTCAGTTTCGAATCGCTGGCGGAGCCAGTCGATTCGAAAGGAAAAATCCGGCAAGAGCGAGACAGGACGCGCACAAATGGCAAAAGGCAAATTCGAACGGAACAAGCCGCACGTGAACGTTGGGACGATTGGTCACGTTGATCATGGGAAGACGACGCTGACGGCGGCGATCACGTTGGTGCTGAGCAAGAAGTTCGGTGGCGAGGCGAAGGCGTACGACCAGATCGACAACGCGCCGGAGGAGAAGGCGCGTGGGATCACGATCAACACGGCGCACGTGGAATACGAGACGGCGAACCGTCACTACGCGCACGTGGATTGCCCGGGGCACGCGGACTACGTGAAGAACATGATCACGGGCGCTGCGCAGATGGATGGGGCGATCCTGGTGGTGAGTGCTGCGGACGGGCCGATGCCGCAGACGCGGGAGCACATCCTGCTGGCGCGCCAGGTGGGTGTTCCGTACATCATCGTGTACATGAACAAGGCGGACATGGTCGACGACAAGGAGCTGCTGGAGCTCGTCGAGATGGAAGTGCGGGAATTGCTGAGCAAGTACCAGTTTCCGGGGGAGAAGACGCCGATCGTGATTGGGTCGGCGAAGTTGGCATTGGAAGGGGACAAGGGGGATCTTGGAGAGCCGTCGATCTTCAAGCTGGCGGAGGCGCTGGATACGTATATTCCGCAGCCGCAGCGACTGATCGACGGTCCGTTCCTGATGCCGGTGGAAGACGTGTTCTCGATCTCGGGTCGGGGCACGGTGGTGACGGGCCGGGTGGAGCGCGGGATCGTGAAGGTGGGCGACGCGCTGGAGATCGTGGGGTCTGAAGCCGACGCTTGCGACGGTGTGCACGGGTGTGGAGATGTTCCGGAAGTTGCTGGACCAGGGACAAGCCGGGGACAACGTCGGTGTCCTGCTTCGCGGGACGAAGCGTGAAGAGGTGGAGCGTGGTCAGGTGCTGGCGAAGCCGGGCAGCATCACGCCGCACACGAAGTTCACGTGCGAGGTGTACATCCTCTCCAAGGAAGAGGGCGGTCGTCATACGCCGTTCTTCCCGGGGTACCGTCCGCAGTTCTACTTCCGGACGACGGACGTGACGGGGAGCTGCGAGCTTCCTGCGGGGACGGAGATGGTGATGCCTGGGGACAACATCGGGATGACGGTGACGCTGATCCAGCCGATCGCGATGGAAGAGGGGCTGCGCTTCGCGATCCGCGAGGGTGGCCGTACCGTGGGCGCCGGCGTCGTCGCCAAGGTCGTCGAGTAACTGGTTTTTGGGACGAAGACGAGCGGTTCGCATAGCTCTCGTCTTTGCGTTGCAGTTCAGCGGTCAATCGTCGGGCTTTGCCCGCGATTGACCGGAGAAGAGCCCGGCCCAAAGTAGGTTTTTACTTTGGGCCGTACGAACTAGGCCAGTAGCTCAATTGGCAGAGCGGCGGTCTCCAAAACCGCAGGTTGGGGGTTCGATTCCCTCCTGGCCTGCCACTTTCAGGTATCAGAGGTCAGGTATCAGGAAGCGGCAGCGATTTCGGTGGCGCGACACTTGTCGCGATGATGATTGACTTGATTTGAAGGATGGCGGAAGGCAGTTGCAGGAACCCGCCTGCGTTTTCGTGGAGGCAGCAGGATGCCCTAACGCGACGAGTGTCGCGCCACCGGAATCGCAGACGCGTCTGATTCCTGATCCCTGACTTCTGATCCCTGACATGGATCGATTAAAGATCGCCCTCGCGTTCGCGTGCATCGCACTGGGCGTGTTCGGTTACTACTGGTTCTCCGAGAGCGCGATGGTGCTGCGCATTCTCATGGTGCTGGCGGGCCTCGTTGCGGCAGGCGGCGTTGCCTGGCTGTCGGCGCCCGGCAAGGAGTTCTTCGCGTTCGCCCAGGAAGCATGGGCGGAAGCGGGTCGCGTGGCATGGCCCACGCGCAAGGAGACCATGCAGACCACGGCGATCGTGTTCGCCTTCGTGGTCGTGATGGCGTTGTTCCTCTTCGCAGTCGATACGAGCCTCGCATGGATCATCAAGCTGCTCACGGGCAGGACGGAAGCATGAGCAAGAAATGGTTTGTCGTGCACGCCTACTCGGGTTTCGAGAAGAGCGTGCAGCGCGCCCTGGTCGAGCGGATCAAGCGTTCCGACTTGCAGGAGCAGTTCGGCCAGATCCTGGTGCCGGTCGAGGAAGTCGTCGAGATGAAGAACGGCGCCAAGGCGATCTCCGAGCGCAAGTTCTTTCCCGGGTACGTCCTGGTCGAGATGGACATGACCGACGACACGTGGCACCTCGTGAAGAGCACGCCGAAGGTCACGGGATTCGTCGGCGGCACGGCCAACAAGCCGACGCCGATCTCGCAGAAGGAAGTCGACGCGATCCTGCGCCAGGTGCAGGAAGGCGTCGAGAAGCCGCGTCCCAAGGTTCTCTTCGAGGCGGGCGAAGCGGTGCGGGTCAAGGACGGCCCCTTCACCGACTTCCACGGCAACGTCGAGGACGTGAATTACGAGAAGAGCAAGTTGCGCGTGTCGGTGACTATCTTCGGTCGCTCGACGCCCGTCGAGCTGGATTTCTCGCAAGTCGAGAAAGCGTAGTCGCTTTTCGTTGTTGAACGGGGAGGACGCCCAGGCGTCCGCTTGCACCCACTAACGGAGTTACGTCATGGCGAAGAAAATCGTCGGTTTCATCAAGCTGCAGGTCCCTGCAGGCAAGGCCAATCCCAGCCCGCCGATCGGTCCGGCACTTGGCCAGCGCGGCCTCAACATCATGGAATTCTGCAAGGCGTTCAACGCCCAGACGCAGAAGATGGAGCCCGGTCTGCCGATCCCCGTGGTCATCACGGCGTTCGCGGACAAGAGCTTCACGTTCATCATGAAGACGCCGCCGGCCACCGTCCTCATCAAGAAGGCGGCGAAGGTCGACAAGGGCAGCCCGAAGCCGCACACCGACAAGGTGGGCAAGCTCACGCGCGCCCAGGCCGAGGAGATCGCGAAGGTCAAGATGCCCGACCTCACCGCGTCGGACATGGATGCCGCCGTGCGCACGGTCGCCGGCAGCGCCCGCAGCATGGGCATCACCGTTGAAGGGGTGAAGTAATCATGGCCGAGCAAAAGACCCCCAAGCTTTCGAAGCGCATGAAGGTCGTGCGCGCCAAGGTCGACCGCAGCAAGGCCTATCCGATCGACGAGGCGCTGAAGATCGTCAAGGACACCGCCGTCGCCAAGTTCGACGAGTCGGTGGACGTTGCCGTCAACCTCGGCGTCGATGCCAAGAAGTCGGACCAGACCGTCCGCGGCTCCGTCGTGCTTCCCGCAGGCACGGGGAAGAAAGTCCGCGTCGCCGTGTTCGCACAGGGTGACAAGGCCAAGCAGGCGACGGACGCCGGCGCCGACATCGTCGGCTTCGAGGATCTCGCCGCCAGGATCAAGGAAGGCTTCATGGACTTCGACGTCGTGATCGCCTCTCCCGACGCGATGCGCGTCGTCGGCCAGCTGGGCCAGATCCTCGGTCCGCGCGGCTTGATGCCCAATCCCAAGGTCGGCACCGTCTCCGCCGACGTTGTACAGGCCGTCAAGAACGCCAAGGCCGGCCAGGTGCAGTACCGGACCGACAAGGCAGGCATCGTGCACTGCACGATCGGCCGCGCGTCGTTCCAGCCGGAACAATTGAAGACCAATCTGGTCGCATTGATCGAGGCGCTCAACAAGGCAAAGCCCGCCGGCGTGAAAGGCGTCTATCTCAGGAAGGTTTCCCTGTCGTCGACGATGGGCGCGGGTGTCCGTGTCGACAACTCGGCGTTCGGCGTGGCGCCGTCCGCACAGTAACGATTTTGGAGGGACGGGGCGCTCGGTTCAACGAGCGCAACGGACCGTCAAAGACCGTTGGGGCCGCAAGGCTTAATAGGACACACCCAACGCAGATGGTGTCCCTCGGACCAGGTTCTCCTGGACGAATGGTCACCGAGTTCATGTAACAAGTAACAAGAGACGGGTGCTGAGGAATGGACGTCGGGGTTTTGCTGATCCCTGATGCCCGACCTCTGATACCTGAAGCGAGGTGAACATGAGTCTCAATCTGCAAGAGAAGCAAGCGGTCGTCGCGGAAGTCGCGAAGCAGGTCGCCGGCGCTCAGGCCATCGTGATGGTCGAGAACCGCGGCATGCCCGTGGCAGCGATGACGCAGCTTCGTGCGAAGGCACGTGCTTCGGGCGTGTATTTCCGGGTGGTCAAGAACACCCTGGTGCGCCGGGCCGTCGCCGATACCCCGTTCGCGTCGCTGGCCGAGAAGATGGTCGGCCCGCTTGCGTACGGCATCGGCACCGACCCCGTGGCCGTGGCGAAGGTCCTCAACGACTTCGCCAAGGGCAACGAGAAGTTCGTGATCACCGGCGGTGCGATGCCGGGCCACGTGATGTCCGCGAAGGACATCTCGGCCCTGGCGACGCTGCCGTCGCGCGAGGAGCTGCTCGCCAGGCTGATGGGCACGATGCAGGCGCCTATCGCGAAGTTCGTCCGGACGCTGAACGAGGTGCCGGGCAAGTTCGTGCGCACCGTCGCCGCCGTCCGCGATAGCAAGCAGGCCGCTTGATTATCCGTTTAGCCATCCCAATATCCAACCGTTCCCCAGGAGCAAGACATGTCCGCAGTTCAAACTGAAATCCTCGACAAGATCGGGTCGATGACCGTCCTCGAGCTCTCCGAGCTCATCAAGGCGATGGAAACCAAGTTCGGCGTCTCCGCCGCCGCTGCCGTTGCCGTCGCCGGCCCCGCCGCCGGTGCGGCTCCCGCCGCTGCCGCGGAAGAGCAGACCGAGTTCACGGTCATGCTCGCCTCGTTCGGCGAGAACAAGGTCAACGTCATCAAGGCCGTTCGCGAACTGACGGGCCTCGGCCTGAAGGAAGCGAAGGACCTCGTCGACGGCGCGCCGAAGCCGGTCAAGGAAGGTGTGAACAAGGCCGACGCCGAAGCCGCAAAGAAGAAGCTGGAAGAAGCCGGCGCCAAGGCTGAAATTAAGTAAATAAGTCAGAAGGGTCGCGAGCCTAACGGCCGCGACCCTTGGAAACTTCCGGACGCAGTACGGCGCTCGAGAAGCTGATCGGAACGGAAATCCCGGGCGGAGCCCGATGATTTCCGGGTTGTAAAGGCAGGAGGGGGCGGCGGCTTCGATGCCGCCCCTGTTTCGATCCCTCTCGGGGTCGAAGCGAAGCTGATTCCTCGCGAGTCATCTTCGCTTCGCTTTCCGAGTCGACTGCGGAAGGCAGGTTTGGTCGGACGTCGCTGCAACGGCGACGTTGTCCGCCAGCGGCTGGTAGTGGCCAGCCACCAACACTTGGGAATGCAACGTTCCCGGACAGTCGAGACGGCATCACCTCACGCACCAAACGGAGACGGGACCACATCAATGGCGACCACCACCGCTACGCCCTACACCTTCACCGAAAAGAAACGCATCCGGAAGAGCTTCGCCAAGCGCGCGAGCGTCCTTCCCGTGCCGTTTCTTCTCGAAACGCAGCTCGCTTCCTACCGCGCCTTCCTGCAGGAAGGCACGCCGATGGAAGCGCGCAAGAACGAAGGCCTCCAGGCCGCGTTCACGTCGATCTTCCCGATCTCGAGCCACTCGGGCAACGCCCGCCTCGAGTTCGTGAGCTTTTCGCTTCTCCCGCCCGCGTTCGACGTCGTCGAATGCCAGCAGCGCGGCCTGACGTACTGCTCGGCGCTGCGCGCCAAGGTGCGCCTCGTCATCATGGACAAGGAAGCGCCGAAGGACACCGTCAAGGAAGTGAAGGAGCAGGAGGTCTACATGGGCGAGATTCCGCTCATGACGGACAACGGCTCGTTCATCATCAACGGCACCGAGCGCGTCATCGTGTCGCAGCTCCACCGCTCGCCCGGCGTGTTCTTCGAGCACGACCGCGGCAAGACGCACAGCTCCGGCAAGCTCCTCTTTTCCGCGCGCGTCATTCCGTATCGCGGCTCGTGGCTCGACTTCGAATTCGACCCGAAGGACTTTCTGTTCTTCCGCGTCGACCGTCGCCGCAAAATGCCCGTGACCACGCTGCTGAAGGCCATCGGCCTCACCAACGAGGACATCCTCAGGCAGTTCTTCCAGTTCGACACGTTCCATCTGGCGGCCGAAACCTCGCAGCTCGACTTCGTGCCGGAGCGGCTGCGCGGTGAGATGGCGCGCTTCGACATCGTCGGCAAGGAAGGCAAGGTCATCGTCGCGAAGGACAAGCGCATCACGGCGCGTCACGTCCGCGAGCTCGTGGATTCGGGCGTCAAGCGCATCGCCGTGCCCAACGACTACATCGTCGGCCGCACGCTCGCCACGAACGTCATCGACACGTCCACCGGCGAGATCGTCGCGAAGGCCAACGACGAGATCACCGACGAGTCGCTGCAGAAGCTCCTCGACGCCGGCGTCAAGGACATCCAGACGATCTACACGAACGACCTCGACCAGGGTCCGTTCATCTCGCAGACGCTGCGCACCGACGACACGCCCGACCAGTACGCGGCCAAGGTCGCGATCTATCGCATGATGCGTCCCGGCGAGCCGCCGACCGAAGATGCGGTGGAAGCGCTGTTCCACGGCCTCTTCTTCGCGGAAGAGCGTTACGACCTGTCCGCCGTCGGCCGCATGAAGTTCAACCGTCGCATCGGCCGTCCGGAGCTCAAGGGCCTCCCGACGCTGAGCAACGAGGACATCATCGCCGTCATCAAGATCCTGGTGGACCTGCGCAACGGCCGCGGCGAGATCGACGACATCGACCACCTCGGCAACCGCCGTGTGCGCTCGGTGGGCGAGCTCGCGGAGAACCAGTTCCGTTCGGGTCTCGTGCGCGTCGAGCGCGCAGTGAAGGAACGCCTCGGCCAGGCCGAGAGCGACAACCTGCTGCCGCACGACCTCATCAACGCGAAGCCGATCAGCGCCGCGATCAAGGAATTCTTCGGCTCCTCGCAGCTGTCGCAGTTCATGGACCAGACCAACCCGCTGTCGGAGATCACGCACAAGCGCCGCGTCTCCGCGCTCGGGCCAGGCGGCCTCACGCGCGAGCGCGCGGGCTTCGAAGTGCGCGACGTGCACCCGACCCACTACGGTCGCGTCTGCCCGATCGAGACGCCGGAAGGGCCGAACATCGGCCTCATCAACTCGCTCGCGCTGTACGCGCGGACGAACGAATACGGCTTCCTCGAGACGCCGTATCGGCGCGTGGTCGACAGCAAGGTGACCGACCAGATCGACTTCCTGTCCGCCATCGAGGAAGGCCAGTACGTGATCGCGCAGGCGAACGCGAAGATCGACGCGAACGGCAAGCTCATCGACGAGCTCGTGTCCTGCCGCGCGAAGAACGAGTTCATGCTCTCGACCGGCGACAAGGTGCAGTACATGGACGTCGCGCCGTCGCAGATCGTATCCGTCGCTGCTTCGCTGATTCCGTTCCTCGAGCACGACGACGCCAACCGCGCGCTGATGGGCTCGAACATGCAGCGTCAGGCCGTGCCCTGCCTGCGTCCTGAGAAGCCGCTCGTCGGCACGGGCGTCGAGCGCACCGCGGCCGTCGATTCAGGCACCGCCGTGATGGCGCGCCGCGGCGGCAAGGTGGATTACATCGACGCGTCGCGCATCGTCGTTCGCGTGCACGACGCCGAGACGCAAGCCGGCGAGGTGGGTGTCGACATCTACAACCTCACCAAGTACAAGCGGTCGAACCAGAACACCAACATCAACCAGCGTCCGCTGGTGAAGGTTGGCGACGTCATCTCGCGCGGCGACGTGATCGCCGACGGCGCGTCGACGGACATGGGTGAATTGGCGCTCGGGCAGAACATGCTCGTCGCGTTCATGCCGTGGAACGGCTACAACTACGAGGACTCGATCCTGATCAGCGAGCGCGTGGTCGGCGACGACCGCTACACGTCGATTCACATCGAGGAACTGTCCGTCGTGGCCCGCGACACGAAGCTCGGTCCCGAGGAAATCACGCGCGACATCTCGAGCCTCGGCGAAGCGCAGCTTGGCCGCCTCGACGATTCCGGCATCGTGTACATCGGCGCCGAAGTCGAGGCGGGCGACGTGCTCGTGGGCAAGGTCACGCCGAAGGGCGAGACGCAGCTCACGCCGGAAGAGAAGCTCCTGCGCGCGATCTTCGGCGAGAAGGCCTCCGACGTTAAGGACACCTCGCTTCGTGTGCCTTCGGGCATCTCGGCACGGTGATCGACGTCCAGGTGTTCACGCGCGAAGGCATCGAGCGCGACAAGCGCGCGGCGCAGATCATCGACGACGAGCTCAAGGGCTACCGCAAGGACCTGAACGACCAGCTCCGCATCGTCGAGAACGACGCGTATGCGCGCATCGAGAAGCTGCTGCTGAACAAGGTGGCCAACGGCGGGCCGAAGAAGCTCGCCAAGGGTGCCAAGGTGACGCACGAGTATCTCGAGACCGTCGCCCGTTACGACTGGTTCGACATCCGCCTCGCGGACGAAGGCACGGCGCAGCAGCTCGAGGCGAGCAAGGAAGCGCTCGCCAAGCTCCGCGAAGAGTTCGACCAGATGTTCGAGCAGAAGAAGAAGAAGCTGACGCAGGGCGACGAATTGCCGCCGGGCGTGCAGAAGATGGTCAAGGTCTACGTGGCCGTGAAGCGTCGCCTGCAGCCGGGCGACAAGATGGCGGGCCGTCACGGCAACAAGGGCGTCGTGTCGAAGATCGTGCCGGTGGAAGACATGCCGTACATGGCGGACGGAACGCCGGTCGACATCGTGCTGAATCCGCTCGGCGTGCCGTCGCGGATGAACGTCGGCCAGATCCTCGAAGTCCACCTCGGGTGGGCCGCGAAGGGCCTCGGTCGCAAGATCGAGGGGATGCTGAAGGCGCAAGCCAAGGCCGCCGACGTGCGCAAGATGCTGGACAAGATCTACAACTCGACGGGCCGTCCGGAAGCGCTCGAGTCGTTCAGCGACGAGGAGATCCTGCACCTCGCGTCGAACCTGACGGGCGGCGTGCCGTTCGCAACGCCGGTGTTCGACGGCGCGACCGAGGAGGAGATCAAGGGCATGCTCGAGATGGCAGGCCTGCCGCGCTCGGGCCAGGTCACGCTGTTCGACGGCCGCACGGGCGAGGCGTTCGATCGCTCGGTTACGGTGGGCTTCATGCACATGCTGAAGCTGCACCACCTCGTCGACGACAAGATGCACGCGCGCTCGACCGGCCCGTACAGCCTCGTCACGCAGCAGCCGCTGGGCGGCAAGGCGCAGTTCGGCGGCCAGCGCTTCGGCGAAATGGAAGTGTGGGCGCTCGAAGCGTACGGCGCTGCGTACACGCTCCAGGAGATGCTGACGGTCAAGTCCGACGACGTGAACGGCCGCACCAAGGTCTACGAGAACATCGTGAAGGGCGAGCACAAGATCGAAGCCGGCATGCCGGAATCGTTCAACGTGCTGGTGAAGGAAATTCGCTCGTTGGCCATTGACGTGGACATGGAGCGGGACTAGGCGAGCGAAAGTGAACCCCTACTTTCGCTCGGTGGTTGCCACCACAGGATCGCGGGCACAGCCCGACGATCCTGTGTCGAAAAGACATGGAAATGACGCGAGCGCGAATGATCGCGGTCGCGGAACTCGGAGAGTTCAATGAAAGCTCTGCTAGATCTATTCAAGCAAGTCACGCAGGAAGAAGAGTTCGATGCCATCCGCATCGGCCTCGCGTCGCCGGAGAAGATCCGGTCGTGGTCGTACGGCGAGGTGAAGAAGCCGGAGACGATCAACTACCGCACGTTCAAGCCGGAGCGGGACGGCCTCTTCTGCGCGAAGATCTTCGGTCCCGTGAAGGACTACGAGTGCCTGTGCGGCAAGTACAAGCGCCTCAAGCATCGCGGCGTCATCTGCGAGAAGTGCGGCGTCGAAGTCACGCTGGCCAAGGTGCGCCGCGAGCGCATGGGCCACATCGAGCTCGCCTCGCCGGTCGCGCACATCTGGTTCCTGAAGTCGCTGCCGTCGCGCATGGGCATGGTGCTCGACATGACGCTGCGCGACATCGAGCGCGTCCTGTACTTCGAAGCGTTCGTCGTGACCGATCCCGGCCTGACGCCGCTCAACCGTGCGCCAGCTTTTGACGGAAGACGACTACGTCGCGAAGCTCGAGCAGTATGGTGACGACTTCGAAGCCTACATGGGCGCCGAAGGCATCCGCGCGCTCCTGAAGTCGCTCGACGTCAACCACGAGATCGAGAAGCTCCGCAAGGAGCTCGAGACCACCGGGCTCGGACACCAAGATCAAGAAGATCGCCAAGCGGTTGAAGGTGCTCGAGGCGTTCAACAAGTCGGGCATCAAGCCCGAGTGGATGATCCTCGAAGTGCTGCCGGTGCTGCCGCCCGAGTTGCGTCCGCTGGTACCGCTGGACGGCGGCCGCTTCGCGACCTCGGACCTGAACGACCTGTACCGCCGCGTGATCAACCGCAACAACCGGTTGAAGCGCCTGCTCGAGCTCAAGGCGCCGGACATCATCGTGCGCAACGAGAAGCGGATGCTGCAGGAAGCCGTCGATTCGCTGCTCGACAACGGCCGCCGCGGCAAGGCGATGACGGGCGCCAACAAGCGTCCGCTGAAGTCGCTCGCCGACATGATCAAGGGCAAGGGCGGACGCTTCCGCCAGAACCTCCTCGGCAAGCGCGTCGACTATTCCGGCCGCTCGGTCATCGTGGTCGGTCCGCAGCTCAAGCTGCATCAATGCGGCCTGCCCAAGCTGATGGCGCTCGAGCTCTTCAAGCCGTTCATCTTCAACAAGCTCGAGACGATGGGCCTCGCGACCACGATCAAGGCCGCGAAGAAGATGGTCGAGTCGCAGGAGCCCGTGGTGTGGGACATCCTCGAAGAGGTCATCCGCGAGCACCCGGTGATGCTGAACCGCGCGCCGACGCTGCATCGCCTCGGCATCCAGGCGTTCGAGCCGGTGCTGATCGAAGGCAAGGCGATCCAGCTGCATCCGCTCGTCTGCACGGCGTTCAACGCCGACTTCGACGGCGACCAGATGGCCGTGCACGTGCCGCTGTCGCTCGAGGCGCAGATGGAAGCGCGCACGCTGATGCTCGCGTCGAACAACGTGCTGCTGCCGTCCAACGGCGAGCCCTGCATCGTGCCGTCGCAGGACATCGTGCTGGGTCTTTACTACGCGACGCGCGACCGTGTCGGCGCCGCCGGCGAAGGCCAGATGTTCTCGGACATCGCCGAAGTCACGCGCGCGTACGAGTCGCGCCAGGCCGAGCTGCACGCGCGCATCAAGGTTCGCATCAAGGAAGTCGACCTCAAGACCGACGCCGACGGCAAGGTCGAGAAGGTCGAGAAGATCACGCGCTACGACACGACCGTCGGCCGCGCGCTGCTTTCGGAGATCCTTCCGCCGGGCCTGCCGTTCTCGTTCATCAACAAGCCGCTCAAGAAGAAGGAGATCTCGCGCATCATCAATGCGAGCTTCCGCCGCTGCGGCTTGCGCGAAACGGTCATCTTCGCCGACAAGCTGATGCAGGCCGGTTACGGCCTCGCGACGCGCGGCGGCATCTCGTTCGCTGCCGACGACATGCTGGTGCCCGCCGGAGAAGGTCGGCATCATCGCCGAAGCCGAAGGCCAGGTGAAGGAGATCCAGGCGCAGTACACGTCGGGTCTCGTGACCGAGGGCGAGCGCTACAACAAGGTCGTGGACATCTGGGGTCGCGCGGGTGACGACATCGCGAAGGCGATGATGGCGCAGCTCGGCACCATGGAAGTCAAGGACGCCGAGGGCAAGGACGTCAAGCAGGACTCGTTCAACTCCATCTTCATGATGGCGGACTCGGGTGCCCGCGGCTCGGTGGCGCAGATCCGGCAGCTGGCGGGCATGCGCGGACTGATGGCCAAGCCCGACGGCTCGATCATCGAGACGCCCATCACCGCGAACTTCCGCGAGGGCCTCAACGTGCTGCAGTACTTCATCAGCACGCACGGCGCGCGCAAGGGCCTTGCGGACACGGCGCTGAAGACGGCGAACTCGGGTTACCTCACGCGCCGTCTCGTCGACGTGACGCAGGACCTCGTGGTGACGGAAGACGATTGCGGTACGACGAACGGCGTTGCGATGAAGGCGCTGGTCGAAGGCGGCGAAGTCATCGAGCCGCTGCGCGAGCGCATCCTCGGCCGCTCCGTGGTCGCGGACGTCGTCGTTCCCGAAACGCAGGCCACGCTGTACTACCCGGGCACGCTGCTGGGTGAAGACGAAGTCGAGCAGATCGAAGCGCTCGGCATCGACGAAGTGAAGGTCCGCACGCCGCTCACGTGCGAGACGCGTCACGGCCTGTGCGCCACGTGCTACGGCCGCGACCTGGGCCGCGGTCATCTCGTCAACGTCGGCGAAGCGGTCGGCGTCATCGCCGCGCAGTCGATCGGCGAGCCGGGCACGCAGCTCACGATGCGTACGTTCCACATCGGCGGCGCGGCGTCGCGTACCGCGGCGGTTTCGCAGATCGAAGCGAAGTCGGCCGGCACGATCCGCTTCTCGTCGCTGATGCGCTACGTCACGAGCGTCAAGGGCGATCTCGTGGTGATCGCGCGTTCCGGGGAAGTCACGATCCACGACGACAACGGCCGGGAGCGCGAGCGCCACAAGGTGCCGTACGGCGCGACGCTGCAGGTGAAGGACGGCGACGTGGTCAAGGCCGGCAAGGTCCTCGCGACCTGGGACGCGACCGCCCGCCCGATCATCACGGAGTACGCAGGCCGCGTGAAGTTCGAGAACGTGGAGGAAGGCGTGACGGTGGCGAAGCAGGTCGACGACGTGACGGGTCTCACGACCCTCGTGGTCATCGATCCCAAGCGCCGCGCGCACGAGCACGGCCAAGGGCGTGCGTCCGCAGGTGAAGCTGCTCGACGACAACGGCGAGGAGATCAAGCTCGCGGGCTCGGATCTCTCGGTCAACATCACGTTCCAGCTCGGCTCCATCATCACGGTGAAGGACGGCCAGCCGGTCGCGGTGGGCGAAGTGCTCGCGCGTATCCCGCAGGAGACGTCGAAGACGCGCGACATCACGGGCGGCCTGCCGCGCGTGGCCGAGCTCTTCGAGGCGCGCTCGCCGAAGGACGCGGGCATGCTCGCTGAAGTGACGGGCACGGTGTCGTTCGGCAAGGATACGAAGGGCAAGCAGCGTCTCGTGATCACCGATCTCGACGGCGTTGCCCACGAGTACCTGATCCCGAAGGACAAGCACGTCACGGCGCACGACGGCCAGGTGGTGAACAAGGGCGAGACGATCGTCGACGGCCCGGCGGATCCGCACGACATCCTGCGGCTCCTCGGTGTCGAGGCGCTCGCGCGCTACATCACCGACGAAGTGCAGGACGTGTACCGCCTGCAGGGCGTGAAGATCAACGACAAGCACATCGAGGTGATCGTTCGCCAGATGCTGCGTCGCGTGGTCATCACCGAGCCGGGCGATACCCGCTTCATCCGCGAGGAGCAGGTCGAGCGTTCGGAGCTGCTGGACGAGAACGATCGCGCGATCAAGGACGGCAAGGAGCCGGCGCAGTTCCACCACATGCTGCTCGGCATCACCAAGGCCACGCTTGTCGACCGACTCGTTCATCTCGGCGGCATCGTTCCAGGAGACCACGCGCGTGCTGACCGAAGCCGCGATCATGGGCAAGAAGGACGACCTGCGCGGATTGAAGGAGAACGTGATCGTCGGGCGTCTCATTCCGGCGGGAACGGGTCTCGCGTATCACACGGCCCGCAAGAAGGCGAAGCAGGGCGGCACCGAGGCTGCGGAAGCTGCGTTCATGACGGAAGAAGAGCAGGCCGCGGCGGCTGCCACGACGTCGTCGGAGGTCTCGGCGAACGCCGCGTAATACGCACGCACTGTCGTAGAATTGAAGGGCCGGCTGCGCAGCCGGCCCTTTTTTTATCGCCTGGAGCGTCGCCATGCTGCAGCGATTATTTGTCCTCATCACGCTTGCGACGGTTGTTGCGACCACGAGCGTGGCATTCGCGGAAGACGCGAAGAAATGCCGGCTGCAGAAAGTCGTCGAGTGGCAGGTCCGGATGATCGGCCGGCACATGGCGGTCGACGGCGCGATCAACGGCAAGAAGATCGGGATCGTCCTCGACACCGGCGCTTACGCGAGCGTGATGTTTCGAGCGTCCGCCAAGCGACTCGGTCTCGATCTCAGGGAGTCTCGCGGTGAGCGTGCATACGGGGTCGGCGGCGAGACGCAGGTTTATACGACCGTCGTCGACGAGTTCAGGCTGGGCGAGGTGGCGGTGCGCGACCTCCAACTGCGCGTGGCGGGCGAGAGCGATCCGGGCGAAGGATTCGATCTTCTGCTTGGCGAGGATTTCCTGAGCAGCTTCGACGTCGAGTTCGATCTCGCCCATGGCGTGGTGAGGTTGTGGCAGCCGAAAGACTGCGACGGCGCGTCCTTGGCGTACTGGACGCGGGATGTCGCGGGAGAAGTGGCAATCGAAGCGGTGACCGACATGCGTCGCAAGATCGCCTTCGTCGTGAAGCTGAATGGCAAGCCGGTCCATGCGATCCTGGACTCAGGCGCATCCACGTCGATCGTGTCGAAGCACGACGCGGAAGCGGTCGGAGCGGCGTCTGCAGGGACGACGATCGGGTCGTCCGGCCTCGGCGCCAAGACCGTGGAAGCATGGGTCGGCAAATTCACACAGTTCGCGATCGGCAACGAGGACATCCCGGATGTCGAGATTCGCGTTGCCGACATCTACCAGGGGGCGACTTACCTCGGCACGGGCAGCAGGGTCTCGAAGAACGTATTCGAGGAACAGCCCATGTTGCTGGGCGCCGACTTCCTGCGGGCGCATCGGACGCTCGTGTCGCACAGCCAGCGCAAGATGTACTTCACCTACGTCGGCGGCCCCGTGTTCGTGACGGGGCGAACCAAGCCGCCCGCCCAGCCGCCCTCCGGCGACAAGCCGAAGGGCGACTAGCAGGCTGCCGGAAGCGCCCGGCGTCGCGCGCGTTACTGCATCACGCGCATGCCGCCCACGTTGCCGCGGAAGGAGCAGGACTTGTCGCGTCCCGTGTACGTGCCGGTGATGCCGCCCTTTTCCGACATGAGGCCGGTGAAGTTGATGACGCCGGTCGCGCCGCCGGCGCAGTTGTAGATCGCGTCGATCTTCGCGATCTGGCCGAACTGCTGGAAGACCCCGTTAGTCACCTCGCACGTCGGGAACTTGAGCACGTAGCCGTCCTGGTTCTGCGAGATCGTGAACTGGCCCGGGTCCGTCGTCTTGAGGCCGTTGCGGGTGGGATCGGTGCAGTCGAAGGTGACGTCCTGCGTGCCGCCGATGTACGAGCCGAGCACGCTGTTCGCCGCGAACGTGAATCGCGTGACCTGCTTGACCGCGCCGCCTCCGTCGATCGTGTAATTCAATAACGCGTGCGCGTCGTCGCCGAACTGGATCGTGGCTTCCCCGACCTGGCGATACGTGACGAGCTTGGGATCGTACGGCACCTGGCTGAACGCCGGTCCGCTGGTCTGGTACAGCGTGCCCGTGTACGTGTTGCTGCCCGGCCCGATCGACGTGATCTTCCACTGGACGGTGTACCACGTCGCGGTTCCAAACTTGTCGTAAATGAAGAAGGTCCCCAGCAATACGTCGCCTTGCTGGTCGATGAACAGGCCCCAACCCGACTCGGCTGTCACGACCCACATGTCGGTGAGGTTGGTCGTGAACGTCGTCGCGTGGTTCGGCGCCGATGCGACGATCGCCGCGGCGAGAACGGCCGTACGCAGGAGTTTCCCGAGAAGTTGCATGGTTTCTGTCTCCAGTTGTCGTAAGCGGTTGCACTGTATCGCGTGCATCGACAGGATGCACTCGCCATCGCGCGTTGTCGATTGTCGCCGCGAGACGTCTCGCTGACCAGACCCGTCCGCGGCGCACGTTTCGTTTTGCCGGGAATCGCGGTTGTGGTATCTATTCGCGCGTGGCTGCCACCGCCCCATTTCTTCGCCGTGCGGCGACACTTCTCGCCCTGGTTGTTTGCGCGTGCTCCAACCCCGCGCCTCCCGGCTACCAAGGGTACGTCGAAGGCGAGTTCGTCAACGTCGCGTCGCCGATCGCCGGCCGGCTCGACGAGCTTTCGGTCAAGCGCGGCGACACCATCGGCTCCAACGCCCGGCTGTATGCACTGGAGGCGGTGAGCGAAGCGGCCGCGCAGCGCCAGGCACAGGAACAGGTCAAGGCCGCCGAAGCCACGCTCGCCGACCTGCGCGCCGGCCGACGCGTGCCCGAGCAGGACGTCACGCGTGCGCAACTTGCGCAGGCAGAGGTCGAGGTCGGCCGTGCCGCCACCAACCTTGCGCGTGACGAGGCGCAGTTCAGGATCGGCGGCATAGCGCGGGCGCAGCTCGACGACACGCGGTCGGCGCACGCTTCGGCGCAGGCGCGGGTCGCGCAGCTGCGCAGCGAGCTGACGGTTGCGCAACTGCCCAGTCGCACGGAGCAGATCCAGGCGCAATCCGCACAAGTCGCCGCCGCGCGCGCCGCGCTGGAGCAGGCGACGTGGAGACTCGACCAGAAGGCCGTCAAGGCGACAAGGGCCGGCCGCGTGTACGACACGCTCTACCGCGAGGGCGAGTGGGTCGCGGCCGGCGCTCCGGTCGTGCGCATGCTGCCGCCCGCCAACGTGAAGGTGCGCTTCTTCGTGCCGCAGACGGCCATCGGCACGCTGGCGGCAGGACGCGCAGTGGCGATCCAGTGCGATGGGTGCGGCGCCGACATAGCCGCGGCCATCACCTACGTCTCCAACGAAGCGGAGTTCACACCGCCCATCATCTACAGCAACGAGACCCGCAGCAAGCTCGTGTTCATGGTCGAGGCACGGCCGTCCGCGGAAGCGGCGGCGAAGCTGCACCCGGGGCAGCCCGTGTCCGTGACGCTGAAATGAATGAGCACGATGGAAGTGCCGTCATCGATGTCCACGGACTGAACAAGAGCTTCGGCGCCAAGCGCGTCGTGGTGGATCTGTCGATGCGCGTCATGCAGGGCGAGATCTTCGGCTTTCTCGGGCCGAACGGGAGCGGCAAGACGACATCCATTCGCCTGATGTGCGGATTGCTGACGCCGGACTCCGGCAGCGGCACGTGCCTCGGCTACGACATTCGCACGCAGTCGGAGCTCATCAAGCGCAACGTCGGCTACATGACGCAGCGGTTTTCCTTCTGGGAGGACCTGACGATTCGCGAGAACCTCGAGTTCACCGCACGCGTCTACGCAATGGACGATCGCAAGTCGGCCGTGGACGGCGCGCTGGACGACCTGGGCCTCGGCAGCCGCCAGCATCAGTTGACCGGAACGCTGTCCGGCGGATGGAAGCAGCGGCTCGCGCTCGCTGCATGCATGCTGCATCGGCCGCGCCTGCTGTTGCTCGACGAGCCCACGGCGGGCGTGGACCCCAATGCCCGGCGCGAGTTCTGGGAAGAGCTGCACCGCCTCGCCGCGCAGGGAATCTCCGTGCTCGTGAGCACGCACTACATGGACGAAGCCGAGCGCTGCCACAAGCTTGCGTACATCGCCTACGGCCGGCTGCTCGTCCAGGGCACGGCGAATGAAGTGATCGCGGCCCAGGGCCTCACGACGTTTTCCGTGCGCGGCCCGGATCTGAACGAGCTCACCGAAAGGCTTCGGACGCTTCCCGGTGTGGAGCAGACCGTCGCTTTCGGAGAGACGGTCCACGTCACGGGCAAGGACGCCGCGCTGCTCGAGCGCACGCTGCACGACGCATGCGCGGCCGGCGGTTACGACATCCAGCGCATCCCGACGGGACTCGAGGACGTGTTCATCCATCTCATGCAGGGCGCGACCGACAACTTCGGCGACGGTGCAAGACAGTGATGGCTGCGTTCTCGATCGAGCGCTGGTGGGCGATGGTCACGAAGGAGTTCCTGCAGCTCCGGCGCGATCGCGTCACCTTCGGCATGATCGTCGGCATTCCCATCGTCCAGCTCACGCTCTTCGGCTACGCGATCAACACCGATCCGAAGCACATGCCGACCGCGCTGATCGTCGCCGACAACAGCGAGTTCACGCGCACGTTCGTGCAGGCGATGAAGACTTCCGAATACTTCAGCATCGTCGCGCAGCTGCCGAACGAGGAATCGGGCCGCGCGGCGCTCGCCCGCGGCAGCGCGCAATTCGTGCTGACGATTCCTGCCGACTTCACGCAGAAGCTGCTGCGCGGCGAGCGGCCGTCGATGGTGCTCGAGGCCGATGCATCCGATCCGACCGCAACGGGGGCCGCGCTGGCGGCATCGTCGCAGCTGGTGTCCGCCGTTGCGCGCAAGGACCTGACCGGACCGTACGCCGCGCTCGCCGGCTCGCCGCCGCCGTTCCAGGTCGACGTGCATCGTCTCTACAATCCCGAGTCGATCACGCAATACAACATCGTGCCCGGCCTGATGGGCGTGATCCTCACGATGACGCTGGTGATGATGACGGGCCTCGCGATCACGCGCGAGCGCGAGCGCGGGACGATGGAGAACCTGCTTGCGATGCCGATCACGCCGCTCGAAGTGATGACCGGCAAGATCGTCCCCTACATCGCGATCGGTCTCATCCAGGCGAGCATCATCCTGCTCGCCGCGCGATTCATCTTCGACGTTCCATTCGTGGGCAGCGTGACGGCGCTGTACGGAGCGTCGCTCGTGTTCATCGCATGCAACCTGACGGTGGGGATCACGCTGTCGTCGCTCGCTCGCAACCAGCTGCAGGCAATGCAGCTGACGTTCTTCTATTTCCTTCCCAACATCCTGCTGTCCGGATTCATGTTCCCGTTCCGCGGGATGCCGGAATGGGCGCAATGGCTCGGCAGCGTCCTGCCGCTCACGTATTACAACCGGCTCGTGCGCGGCATCCTCCTCAAGGGTAACGACTGGCCGGACATGTGGCCGAGCCTGTGGCCGCTCTTCATCTTCGCGTTCGTCGTGATGCTGATCGCGGTCAGGTTCTACCGGAGGACGCTCGATTGAGGGCGGCGGCGCTGCTCGTCGCTGCACTGCTCGCGGCCTGCACGGTCGGTCCCGACTTTCGCACGCCCGATCCGCCTGCGGCCGAGCGCTATGTGCCCGGTCCCGCGCCCCGGTTGAACGTCGTCGCGCGCGACATTCCCGCGCAGTGGTGGAACGTCTTCGAGTCCCCCGCCATCGACGCGCTCGTGCAGCGCGCGCTCGCGAACAGTCCGACGCTCGACGTCGCGCGTGCGCGCGTGACGCAGGCGAAGGAGTTGCGCGCGGCAAGGGAGGGCGGCACTTACCCGCGTGCCGACGTGACGGGCGGCGCAGAGCGCCAGCGCATCGACCCGGCCACCTTCGGCTTTCCGCAAGCGCCCAATCCGGGGCCATTCAACGTCTTCTCGCTGGGACTTTCCGCGTCCTACGACTTCGACATCTTCGGGGGCTCGCGCCGCGAGCTGGAGGCGCTGGCGGCCGAGATCGACTACCAGGGCTATGAACTCGAAGGCGCGCGACTCACGCTCGCGAGCAACGTGGTCGCGACGGCCATCCGCCAAGCCGCGCTCGGCGCCCAGATCGCGCTGGTCGAGGAAATCCTTGCGGCGCAACGGCAGGAGCTGGCCATCGCCGAAAAGCGCTACGACCTCGGGGGCGTCGCCCTCGTCGCCGTGCGCAACCAGGGAGCGCTCGTGGCGCAGACGGCGGCGACCCTGCCTCCGTTGCGTGCCCAGTACGCCCAGGCGTCCCACTTCCTTGCCGTGCTGATGGGTGATCCCCCCGCCGCGGGCGACGTTCCCGCGATCGCGCTGGCCACTTTACGGATGCCGGACCCGCTTCCGCTGCGCCTGCCGTCCGAGCTCGTGCGCCAGCGCCCGGATATCCAGGCGAGCGAGGCGCTGCTCCACAAAGCGAGCGCCAACGTCGGGGTGGCAACGGCCGATCTGTATCCAAAATTCATCATCTCCGGTGGATTTTCGTCAAGTCAGCTCAACATCGGCGATGTGCTGGGCAACGGAATCAACATCTGGAACATCGGCATCAACCTGCTGCAACCGCTGTTTCGGGGCGGCGAGCTGCAGGCCCGCAAGAGGGCGGCGGAAGCCGGTTACGCGCAGGCGCTGGCCGCCTACCGGCAGACCGTGCTCCAGGGACTGCAAAACGTGGCCGACGTCCTGCGCGCGTTGGAGGCGGACGCTGACGCTGTGAGTGCTCGCTCACTCCAGGCCGACCGCGCGGAGGAGGCATATCGCATCACGCTCGAGCGGTTCCGCGCCGGGGGCGTAAGCGAAGTCACCGTGATCGACGCGGACCGGCAGCGGCTGTCTGCCCGGGTCGAGCAACTGCAGGCAAGGGCAGGCCAGTATTCCGACGCTGCCGCGCTGTTCCACGCTCTCGGCGGGAGTTGGCGTTAGGCGTTGACCCGAGACGCTTTTTCGTCGTACAATCGCTGTCTTTCGCCTTTCCGGGCCTGGACGCGCACACAAAGCGCCATGGCATCACGGAAGCGCGACGCGTACCTGGCTCGCAGCGGTGCTTTAGAAGCCCAGTCGGCCAAGGCGCGATGAAGAGTGGCCCCTCGCGAACCCGCGCGGCGGCCACTTTGATTTGTAAAGGATGGTTCGCAAGAAGCAAAGCAGTAGTTTCGCGAAGCCGGCAGCGCAGCAAGATGCATTGCCGAGCCCTAGTTGATGCGGAACCGCCACCGGCGGCCGCACGAAACGGACAATCAGGATGCCAACGATCAATCAGCTCGTGCGGAAGGGCCGCAAGCCCGCCGTGTCCAAAAGCAAGGTGCCGGCGCTCCAGCAGAGCCCGCAAAAGCGCGGCGTATGCACGCGCGTCTACACGACGACGCCGAAGAAGCCGAACTCCGCGTTGCGGAAGGTCGCCAAGGTCCGCTTGACCAACGGCTTCGAAGTCATCAGCTACATCGGCGGTGAAGGCCACAACCTGCAGGAGCACTCGGTGGTGCTCATCCGCGGCGGCCGCGTGAAGGACCTGCCGGGCGTGCGCTACCACATGGTGCGCGGCGCGCTCGACACGGCCGGTGTGAAGGACCGCAAGCAAGCCCGCTCGAAGTACGGCGCCAAGAAGCCCAAGGCTGCCTGATAACCAAGATTCCCAAGATTCGCAAGATTCGATAAGAGGCATCCATGCCGCGTCGCAGAGAAATCCCCAAGCGGGAGATCCTTCCCGATCCCAAGTTCACGAACACCGATGTCGCGAAGTTCATCAACGTATTGATGGACAGCGGCAAGAAGTCGGTCGCCGAGCGCATCATCTACGGCGCGTTCGAGTCGATCAGCAAGAAGGGCGGCAAGGATCCCCTCGAGGTGTTCAACCAGGCGCTCTCCAACGCGCGCCCGATGGTCGAGGTGAAGAGCCGTCGCGTCGGTGGCGCCAATTTCCAGGTTCCCGTCGAAGTGCGCCCGGTGCGCAGGACGGCGCTCGCCATGCGCTGGCTGCGCGAAGCGGCGCGCAAGCGCGGCGAGAAGTCGATGGGCCAGCGCCTCGCGGCGGAGCTCATCGAGGCGTCGGAAGGCCGCGGCGGCGCGGTCAAGCGGCGCGAGGAAGTGCACCGCATGGCGGAAGCCAACAAGGCCTTCTCGCACTTCAGGTTCTGAAACGAGCACGAAAACCGAAGAACAACATTTGCGAGCAACGGACGATTGCGTTCCGTCGCTCGGACGACTGATTTTCTATGCCTCGAACTACCCCGATCGAACGGTATCGCAACATCGGCATCAGTGCGCACATCGATGCCGGCAAGACCACGACTACCGAGCGCATCCTTTTCTACACCGGCGTCTCCCACAAGATGGGCGAGGTCCATGACGGCGCGGCCGTGATGGACTGGATGGAGCAGGAGCGCGAGCGCGGCATCACGATCACGTCCGCTGCCACCACCTGCTTCTGGAAGGGCATGGACGGGACGTATCCCGAGCATCGCGTCAACATCATCGACACGCCGGGCCACGTCGACTTCACGATCGAAGTCGAGCGCTCGATGCGCGTGCTCGACGGCGCGTGCATGGTGTACGACTCGGTGGGCGGCGTGCAGCCGCAATCGGAAACCGTCTGGCGGCAAGCCAACAAGTACAACGTGCCGCGCCTCGCATTCGTCAACAAGATGGACCGCGTGGGCGCCAACTTCTTCAAGGTCTACGACCAGATGAAGTCGCGCCTCAAGGCCAACCCGGTGCCCATCCAGGTGCCCATCGGCGCCGAGGAAAAGTTCGCCGGGGTCGTCGACCTCGTGAAGATGAAGGCCATCTACTGGGACGACGCGTCGCAGGGCATGAAGTACGACATGCGCGACATCCCGGCCGAACTCGCGGATGTCTGCAAGGAATGGCGCGAGAAGATGGTCGAGAGCGCCGCCGAGGCCAACGAAGAGGTGATGAACAAGTACCTCGAGACGGGCGAGCTCAGCGAGGCCGAGATCAAGGCCGCGCTGCGGCATCGCACGATCGCGGGCGAGATCGTCCCGATGCTCTGCGGCTCGGCGTTCAAGAACAAGGGCGTGCAGGCGATGCTCGACGCCGTGATCGACTACATGCCGGCGCCGACGGACATTCCGCCGGTGAAGGGCGAGCTCGAGAACGGCAAGGAAGGCGAGCGCAAGCCTGCCGACGACGAGCCGTTCGCGGCTCTCGCGTTCAAGATCATGACCGACCCGTACGTGGGCCAGCTCGTGTTCTTCCGCGTGTATTCGGGCGTCATCAATTCGGGCGACACGATCTACAACCCGATCAAGGGCCGCAAGGAGCGCATCGGCCGCATCCTGCAGATGCACGCGAACCAGCGCGAGGACATCAAGGAAGTGCGCGCCGGCGACATCGCAGCTGCGGTCGGATTGAAGGAAGCGACCACGGGCGACACGCTGTGCGACCCGGCCAAGATCATCATGCTCGAGAAGATGGTGTTCCCCGAGCCGGTGATCCACGTGGCCGTCGAGCCGAAGACCAAGGCCGACCAGGAGAAGATGGGCATCGCGCTCAATCGTCTCGCGCAGGAAGATCCGTCGTTCCGCGTGCGCACGGACGAGGAGTCCGGCCAGACGATCATCTCCGGCATGGGCGAGCTGCACCTCGAGATCCTCGTCGATCGCATGAAGCGCGAGTTCGGCGTGGAAGCCAACGTCGGCGCGCCCCAGGTCGCGTATCGCGAAGCGATCAAGAAGGCGGTGCAGGTCGAAGGCAAGTTCATCAAGCAGTCGGGCGGTCGCGGCCAGTACGGCCACGTGTGGCTCAAGGTCGAGCCGAGCGAGCAGGGCAAGGGCTTCGAGTTCGTCGACGCGATCAAGGGCGGCACCGTGCCGCGCGAATTCATCCCGGCCGTGGAGAAGGGCTTGCGCGAGACGCTGCCCAACGGCGTGCTCGCGGGCTTCCCGGTGGTCGACGTCAAGGTCACGCTGTTCGACGGCTCGTCGCACGACGTCGACAGCAACGAGAACGCGTTCAAGATGGCTGCGTCCATGGCGTTCAAGGACGGCATGCGGCAGGCGAGCCCGATGCTGCTCGAGCCGATGATGGCGGTCGAGGTCGAGACGCCCGAGGACTTCATGGGCAACGTGATGGGCGACCTGTCGTCGCGTCGCGGCATGGTGCAGGGCATGGAAGATCTGCCGACCGGCAAGGTCATCAAGGCGGAAGTGCCGCTCGCCGAGATGTTCGGCTACTCGACGACCATGCGCTCGCTGTCGCAGGGACGCGCGACGTACACCATGGAATTCAAGCATTACACCGAGGCGCCCAAGAGTGTCGCCGAGGCCGTCATCAACAAGAAATCGTAAGGAACACTAGCCATGGCAAAAGGCAAATTCGAACGGAACAAGCCGCACGTGAACGTTGGGACGATTGGTCACGTTGATCATGGGAAGACGACGCTGACGGCGGCGATCACGTTGGTGCTGAGCAAGAAGTTCGGTGGCGAGGCGAAGGCGTACGACCAGATCGACAACGCGCCGGAGGAGAAGGCGCGTGGGATCACGATCAACACGGCGCACGTGGAATACGAGACGGCGAACCGTCACTACGCGCACGTGGATTGCCCGGGGCACGCGGACTACGTGAAGAACATGATCACGGGCGCTGCGCAGATGGATGGGGCGATCCTGGTGGTGAGTGCTGCGGACGGGCCGATGCCGCAGACGCGGGAGCACATCCTGCTGGCGCGCCAGGTGGGTGTTCCGTACATCATCGTGTACATGAACAAGGCGGACATGGTCGACGACAAGGAGCTGCTGGAGCTCGTCGAGATGGAAGTGCGGGAATTGCTGAGCAAGTACCAGTTTCCGGGGGAGAAGACGCCGATCGTGATTGGGTCGGCGAAGTTGGCATTGGAAGGGGACAAGGGGGATCTTGGAGAGCCGTCGATCTTCAAGCTGGCGGAGGCGCTGGATACGTATATTCCGCAGCCGCAGCGACTGATCGACGGTCCGTTCCTGATGCCGGTGGAAGACGTGTTCTCGATCTCGGGTCGGGGCACGGTGGTGACGGGCCGGGTGGAGCGCGGGATCGTGAAGGTGGGCGACGCGCTGGAGATCGTGGGGCTGAAGCCGACGCTTGCGACGGTGTGCACGGGTGTGGAGATGTTCCGGAAGTTGCTGGACCAGGGACAAGCCGGGGACAACGTCGGTGTCCTGCTTCGCGGGACGAAGCGTGAAGAGGTGGAGCGTGGTCAGGTGCTGGCGAAGCCGGGCAGCATTACGCCGCACACGAAGTTCACGTGCGAGGTGTACATCCTCTCCAAGGAAGAGGGCGGTCGTCATACGCCGTTCTTCCCGGGGTACCGTCCGCAGTTCTACTTCCGGACGACGGACGTGACGGGGAGCTGCGAGCTTCCTGCGGGGACGGAGATGGTGATGCCTGGGGACAACATCGGGATGACGGTGACGCTGATCCAGCCGATCGCGATGGAAGAGGGGCTGCGCTTCGCGATCCGCGAAGGCGGCCGTACCGTGGGCGCCGGTGTTGTTGCGAAGGTCATCGAGTAATTCAACCGGCCGAAGCAGGCTCGTTCTTCGTCCGAAAGGTTAGACATGAATAACCAACGCATTCGTATCCGTCTCAAGGCGTTCGATTACAAGCTGATCGACCAGTCGGCGCTCGAGATCGTCGAGACGGCGAAGCGCTCCGGCGCGGTCGTCAAGGGCCCCGTGCCCCTGCCGACCAAGATCGAGCGCTTCGACGTGCTGCGCTCGCCGCACGTCAACAAGACGTCGCGCGACCAGTTCGAAATTCGCACCCACCTGCGGCTGATGGACATCATCGACCCGACCGACAAGACCGTCGACCAGTTGATGAAGCTCGATCTTCCCGCGGGTGTCGACGTGGAAATCAAGTTGCAGTAACGACAGCAACGTTGTAACCGCCGGCCAATTGCAGCTGGCACTTCGGGCAACCGAAGAACCTATAAAGAGAGGTTTCATATGTCACTCGGATTAGTGGGTCGGAAGGTAGGCATGACCCGCGTCTTCGCCGACGATGGCAGCGCCATCCCGGTGACCGTGCTCGACGTCGGTGGCAACCGCGTCACGCAGGTCAAGACGCCGGACAACGACGGCTACGCCGCCGTGCAGGTCACGTGGGGCAAGCGCCGCGCGTCGCGCGTGAACAAGGCGCAGGCCGGCCACCTCGCCAAGGCGGGTGTGGAAGCGGGCGTCGTGCTGAAGGAATTCAAGGTCGCGACCGACGACTTGGCCAAGTTCAAGGCGGGCGACACGATCGGCGTGGACACGTTCACCGTCGGCCAGCTCGTCGACGTGACGGGCACGACCAAGGGCAAGGGCTTCGCCGGCGTCATCAAGCGCCACCACTTCAGCAGCAACCGCGCCACGCACGGCAACTCGCGCTCGCACAATACGCCGGGCTCCATCGGCATGGCGCAAGACCCGGGCCGCGTGTTTCCCGGCAAGCGCATGGCGGGCCATCTCGGCAACGTCACGCGCACGACGCAGCTTCTGAAGGTCGTTCGCGTCGACACCGAGCGCGGCCTGCTGCTCGTGAAGGGCAACGTGCCCGGCGCGGATGGCGGCGAGATCGTCGTGCTGCCGTCGTCGAAGACGCCGCTCAAGAAGGGAGCGTAACCATGGATCTCAAGCTCCTCGCCGGCGACGGCCAGAAGAACGAGACGGTGTCGGCATCCGACACGCTGTTCGGCCGCGACTACAACGAAGCGCTCATCCACCAGGTCGTCGTCGCCTACCAGGCGAACGCACGCCAGGGGACGCGCGCACAGAAGGGTCGCGCGGACATCAACAAGTCGCACAAGAAGCCGTGGGCGCAGAAGGGCACCGGCCGCGCTCGCGCGGGCCAGGCCAACAGCCCGCTGTGGCGCGGCGGCGGCAAGATCTTCCCGTCCTCGCCCGACGAGAACTTCTCGCACAAGGTCAATCGCAAGATGTATCGCGCGGGCCTTGCCGCGATCCTGTCGCAGCTCGTGCGCGAGGACCGGCTGTCGGTCATCGAGCCGCTTGCGCTCGAAGGCCCCAAGACCAAGGGCTTCGTGCAGAAGATGAAGCAGTTCGGCCTCACGGGGACCGTGCTGGTCGTCACCGACAGCCTCGACGAGAACACGCTGCTGTCGTCGCGCAACCTGCCGGACGTGCTCGTGCTCACCACGCGCGAGGTCGACCCGGTGAGCCTCGTGCGCTTCAACAACATCCTCGTGACCCGCAGCGCGGTTGCGCAGCTCGAGGAGGCCTACGCATGAACCCGAACGTCAAGAAGTACAGCAACGAGCACCTGATGACGGTCGTGCTCGCGCCGGTGATCTCCGAAAAGGGCACGTTCATCGCCGACAAGTACGAGCAGGTCGTCTTTCGCGTGCAGCAGGACGCGACCAAGCCGCAGATCAAGGCGGCGGTCGAGCTCATGTTCAAGGTCGAGGTCGAGAGCGTCCAGGTCAGCAACGTGAAGGGCAAGGAAAAGCGCTTCGGCCGCTTCATCGGCCGCCGGCGCAACTGGAAGAAGGCCTACGTGTGCCTGAAGCCGGGCCAGGAAATCAACTTCGCGGCGGAGGGCTAAACCATGGCACTCGTCAAAGTCAAACCTACGTCGGCCGGCCGTCGGTCGCTGGTCAAGGTCGTCAACGCCAACCTGCACAAGGGCCCGCCGGTCGCGTCGCTCGTGGAATCGCAGAAGCGCGGCTCGGGACGCAACAACAACGGCCACATCACGATCCGTCACAAGGGCGGCGGCCACAAGCAGCATTACCGGCTCGTCGACTTCAAGCGCAACAAGGACGGCATCCCGGCCAAGGTCGAGCGCCTGGAATACGACCCGAACCGCAGCGCGAACATCGCGCTCCTGCTGTACGCGGACGGCGAGCGGCGCTACATCATCGCGCCGCGCGGCGTGGCGGTCGGCACGGAGCTCATGTCGGGCATCGAAGCGGGCATCAAGCCAGGCAACAGCCTGCCGCTTCGCAACATCCCGGTCGGCACGACGATCCACTGCATCGAGATGCAGCCCGGCAAGGGCGCGCAGATCGCGCGTTCCGCCGGTGCGTCGGTGCAGCTCCTGGCGCGTGAAGGCATCTACGCGCAGCTGCGCCTGCGCTCGGGCGAGATCCGCAAGGTGCACGTCGATTGCCGCGCCGTGATCGGCGAGGTCGGCAACGAGGAGCACAACCTGCGCTCGATCGGCAAGGCGGGTGCGCAGCGCTGGCGCGGCATTCGTCCGACGGTTCGAGGCATCGCGATGAACCCGGTCGACCACCCGATGGGCGGGCGCACCAACGGCGGTGGCGGACGTCACCACCCGATGTCGCCGTGGGGTACGCCGGCCAAGGGCTACAAGACGCGCAAGAACAAGCGGACCGACGGCATGATCGTTCGCCGCCGTCACGCGACGAAGGGATAAAGGCAAATGGCTCGTTCAATCAAGAAGGGTCCGTTCGTCGATGGCCACCTGATTGCGAAGGTGGAGAAGGCGCGCGCGACCAACGACAAGAAGCCGATCAAGACCTGGTCGCGCCGCAGCACGATCACGCCCGATTTCGTGGGCCTGACCGTCGCCGTGCACAACGGCAAGGCGCACATCCCGGTCTACGTGTCGGAAAACATGGTCGGCCACAAGCTCGGCGAGTTCGCGTTGACGCGCACCTTCAAGGGCCACTCGGCCGACAAGAAGGTCGCAGCACCCGCACCGCCGAGAAAGAAGTAAGGAGTCGATGATGGAAACCACAGCAACGCTGCGCGGCGTGCGACTCTCGGCCCAGAAGGGCCGGCTGGTCGCCGACATGATCCGCGGCAAGCCGGTCGGGCGTGCGCTCGACATCCTCGCGTTCAGCCCGAAGAAGGGCGCGCGCATCATCAAGAAGGTGCTCGAGTCCGCGATCGCGAACGCCGAGCACAACGACGGTGCCGACATCGACGAGCTCAAGGTCAAGACCATCTACGTGGACAAGGCCGACGTGCTGAAGCGCACGAGCCCGCGCGCCAAGGGACGGGGCAACGTGATCAGCAAGCAAAGCTGCCACATCCACGTCGTCGTCGGCGACGGAAAGGAATAGGACTATGGGCCAGAAAATCCATCCCACCGGTTTCCGCCTCGCGGTCACGCGGAACTGGGGCAGCAAGTGGTTCGCGAACAGCAAGAACTACCCCGGCATCCTGGCCGAGGACATCAAGGTTCGCGAGTACCTCGGCAAGAAGCTGTCGCACGCGTCCGTGTCGAAGGTCACCATCGAGCGTCCCGCCAAGAATGCGCGCATCACGATCCACAGCGCGCGTCCGGGTGTCGTCATCGGCAAGAAGGGCGAGGACATCGAGACGCTCCGCGGCGACCTGCGCAAGATGATGGGCGGCGAAGTCGGCCTCAACATCGAGGAGATAAGGAAGCCCGAGATCGACGCGCAGCTCATCGCCGACTCGATCGCGCAGCAGCTCGAGAAGCGGATCATGTTCCGCCGCGCCATGAAGCGCGCGATGCAGAACGCGATGCGCCTCGGCGCGCAGGGCATCAAGGTGATGTCGTCGGGCCGCCTCAACGGCGCGGAAATCGCGCGCCGCGAGTGGTACCGCGAAGGCCGCGTGCCGCTTCATACGCTGCGCGCCGACATCGACTACGGATTTTCCGAAGCGCGCACCACGTATGGCGTCATCGGCATCAAGGTCTGGGTGTTCAAGGGCGAAGTGATGGCGCACAACGCCGAGCCCGCGCAGGCGCCCGCGCCGGCGCCGGAACAACCCAAGCGTCCGCCGCGTCGTCCGGGAGCAGGAGCGAAGAATGCTGCAGCCAGCTAGAAGGAAGTACCGCAAGGAACAGAAGGGCCGCAACAAGGGCGTTGCGACCGTCGGCAACAAGGTGAGCTTCGGCGAATACGGCCTGAAGGCCATCGGCCGCGGCCGCCTCACGGCGCGCCAGATCGAAGCCGCGCGTCGCGCGATGACGCGTCACATCAAGCGCGGCGGCCGCATCTGGATCCGCATCTTCCCGGACAAGCCCATCTCCCGTAAGCCGGCCGAAGTCCGCATGGGCAACGGCAAGGGCAGCCCGGAGTACTACGTCGCCGAGATCGTTCCCGGCAAGGTGCTCTACGAGATGGACGGCGTCGACGAGGCGCTCGCACGGCAGGCGTTCGCGCTCGCCTCGGCGAAGCTCCCGATCCGCACGACGTTCGTGCATCGCCTCATCGGACAGTGACCATGAAGAACACGGAAGCGAAGAAGGCGCTCGCCGGCAAGAACGCCGCCGAGCTGCAGACCGAGCTCGAGGCGCTGCTGAAGGAGCAATTCGGCCTTCGCATGCAGGCGGCGACGCAACAGCTCACGAACAACACCAAGCTGCGCAGCGCGCGCCGCGGGATTGCCCGCGTGAAGACGCTGATTCACCAGAAGGCAGGTGCGAAATGATGGCTGAAGAACAGGCAAAGACCGACGCGACTGCCGCGCCGCGCAAGGCCCTGATCCAGACGTTCATCGGGCGTGTGGTCAGCGACAAGATGGCCAAGACCGTCACGGTCCTGGTCGAGCGCCGGGTGAAGCATCCGATCTACGGCAAGATCGTGATGCAGACGCGCAAGTTCCACGCGCACGACGAGAACGGCGAAGCCAAGGTCGGCGACCTGGTCGAGATCGCGGCCACGCGCAAGCTCTCCAGGACGAAGGCGTTCCGGGTGTCGCAGGTGCTCGAGAAGGCGCCGACCGTTTAGGCAAGGAAGGGCCGCCCGGCGCGCGAAGCGCCTGCCGGCATGCCCTTGACCAACCAGAAGTTTTCCGGCATACTTTCGGATTCCCCGGACCGCCTGCAGTTCCAGGTCCCTCGAGCGGGATCCAAAACTGGCCGCCGCCAAAAGCAGGTTGGGCGGGTTAAGTTGGAGACAAGGAAAAATGATCCAGATGCAGTCGGTGCTGGACGTCGCCGATAACACGGGCGCGCGTTCGGTGATGTGTATCAAGGTGCTCGGCGGCAGCAAGCGCCGTTACGCCCACATCGGCGATGTGATCAAGGTGTCCGTGAAGGACGCTGCCCCGCGCGGCCGCGTCAAGAAGGGCGAGATCTACAACGCCGTCGTCGTCCGTACGAGGAAGGGCGTGCGCCGTGCAGACGGCGCGCTGATCCGCTTCGACACGAACGCCGCCGTGCTGCTCAACCCCAAGCTCGAGCCGATCGGCACGCGGATCTTCGGACCCGTCACGCGCGAGCTCCGCACCGAGCGATTCATGAAGATCGTCTCGCTCGCGCCGGAAGTGCTGTAGCGAGCCAACGAGAGAACGCGCCGGAGCATACGAACATGAGCAAGATCAAGAAGGGCGACAACGTCGTCGTCATCGCGGGCCGCGACAAGGGCAAGCGCGGCGACGTCTCGCGCATCGTGAGCGAGACCCACGTCGTCGTGAACGGCATCAACACGGTGAAGAAGCACGCCAAGCCGAACCCGATGAAGAACCAGCCGGGCGGCATCGTCACCAAGGAAATGCCGATCGACGTCTCCAACGTCGCGATCTACAACCCCGTGACCAAGAAGGCCGATCGCATCGGCGTTCGCCAGCTCGAGGACGGCCGCAAGGTCCGCTTCTTCAAGAGCAACGGCGAGCAGATCGTCTGAGGAACACCATGGCCCGCTTGAAGGAAGTCTACAAGAACGAGATCGCGCCGGCGCTGATGAAGCAGTTCGGCTACAAGTCGCCGATGGAAGTGCCGCGCATCACCAAGATCACGCTCAACATGGGCGTGGGCGAGGCGACCGGCGACAAGAAGATCCTCGACAACGCCGTCGGCGACATGCAGAAGATCGCCGGGCAGAAGCCGGTGGTCACCAAGGCGCGCAAGGCCATCGCGGGATTCAAGATCCGCGAGGGGTATCCGATCGGCTGCATGGTCACGCTGCGCCAGGAACGCATGTACGAGTTCCTCGACCGCTTCGTGACGATCGCGCTGCCGCGCGTTCGCGACTTCCGCGGCATCTCGAGCCGGGCTTTCGACGGCCGGGGCAACTACAACATCGGCATCAAGGAACAGATCATCTTCCCCGAGATCGAGTACGACAAGATCGACGCGATCCGCGGGATGAACATCTCGATCACGACGACCGCCAAGAACGACGACGAAGCCAAGGCGTTGCTCTCCGCGTTCCGATTCCCGTTCAAGAACTAGGACGTTCACGTCATGGCCAAGCTGGCACTCATCAACCGCAACGAGAAGCGCAAGAAGCTGGTCGCGAAGTTCGCGAAGAAGCGCGACGCGCTGCAGGCGATCATCGACGATCCGAAGGCTTCGGACGAGACGCGCTACGAGGCGCGCCTCAAGATCCAGGCGCTTCCCCGCAACGCCAACAAGACGCGCATCCGCAACCGCTGCGCGCTGACGGGCCGTCCGCGCGGCGTCTACAGCAAGTTCGGCCTCGGCCGCAACAAGCTTCGCGAGTACGCGATGCGCGGCGAAGTGCCCGGCATCGTCAAGGCCAGCTGGTAAGGGGATGAACAGATGAACATGACAGATCCCATCGCCGACATGCTGACGCGCATCCGCAACGCGCAGATGACGGAAAAGGCGACCGTAGTGATGCCGTCTTCGAAGGTGAAGATCGCGATTGCCAAGGTGCTCCAGGACGAGGGCTACATCGACGGCTTCAAGGTCGCCGGTGAAGAAGCCAAGCCCCAGCTCGAGATCGCGCTGCGCTACTACGCAGGCCGACCGGTCATCGAGAAGCTCGAGCGCGTGAGCAAGCCCGGCCTTCGCATCTACAAGAGCAAGGACGAGATTCCGAAGGTCATGAACGGGCTCGGCATCGCCATCGTGTCCACGTCGCACGGCGTGATGACCGACCGCAAGGCGCGCGCCACCGGCGTGGGCGGCGAAGTCCTTTGCTTCGTCGCATAAGGAACAGATCATGTCCCGCATTGGTAACAATCCCGTCAAGCTGCCGGCCAAGGTCGAGGTGACCCTGGCCAACGGCGAGATCAAGGTCAAGGGCCCGCTGGGCGAGCTGTCGCGCAACTACGGCGACAGCGTCACGATCGAGAAGGACGGCGAGAGCCTCGTGTTCAAGGCCGCCAACGACGAGGCGCGCGCCATGCAGGGCACGATGCGCGCGCTGGTCGCGAACATGGTCAAGGGCGTGACCGAAGGCTACTCGAAGAAGCTCACGCTCGTCGGCGTGGGTTACCGCGCGCAGGTCGCGGGCGACAAGCTCAACCTGTCGCTCGGCTTCTCGCATCCGGTCGTGCACTCGATGCCCAAGGGCGTCAAGGCGGAGACGCCGGTGCAGACCGAGATCCTCGTGAAGGGCATCGACAAGCAGGCCGTCGGCCAGGTCGCCGCGGAGATCCGCGCCTATCGTCCGCCCGAGCCGTACAAGGGCAAGGGCGTGCGCTATTCCGACGAGCGCGTCGTGATCAAAGAAACGAAGAAGAAATAAGGGCGACCATGGAAACCAAGAGAGAAGCCCGCAGCCGCCGCGCCAAGCAGACGCGCATCCGCATCGCGCAACAGCGCGCGACGCGCCTCGTGGTGTTGCGCAGCAACAGCCACATCTATGCGCAGATCATCGCGCCCGAAGGCGATCGCGTGCTCGCGAGCGCGTCCACGGTCGAGGCGGACATGCGCAAGGACATCAAGAGCGGCGGCAACGTCGCGGCCGCAGAGGCGGTCGGCAAGCGGATCGCCGAGAAGGCGAAGTCGCTCGGCATCGAGAAGGTTGCATTCGACCGTTCCGGATTCCGGTTCCATGGCCGCGTGAAGGCGCTCGCGGAAGCCGCGCGCGCCGGCGGCCTCAAGTTCTAAGGCAAAGCACATGGCCCAGCAACGTAACGACAGAAGGCAACAGCAGCAGGACGATCGCGGCGACGGCCTTCGCGAGAAGATGATCGGGATCAACCGCGTCACCAAGGTGGTGAAGGGCGGACGCATCCTGGGCTTCGCCGCGCTCACCGTCGTCGGCGACGGCGACGGCCGCATCGGCATCGGCAAGGGCAAGGCGAAGGAAGTGCCCGTCGCCGTGCAGAAGGCGATGGAAGAAGCACGCCGCAGGATGGTCAAGGTCAGCCTCAAGAAGGGCACGCTGCATCACCCGGTCGAAGGCCGTCACGGCGCGACCAAGGTGTTCATGCAGCCCGCCGCGGACGGCACCGGCGTCATCGCCGGCGGCCCGATGCGCGCCGTGTTCGAGGTCGTGGGCGTGACCAACGTCCTGGCCAAGTGCCACGGCTCGACCAACCCGTACAACCTCGTGCGCGCCACGCTGAACGCGCTGCAGAACTGCAGCGCGCCCGCGGAGATCGCGGCCAAGCGCGGCAAGACGGTCGAAGAGATCCTGGGAGCGTGACCATGGCCGGTGAGAAGAAGATCAAGGTAACGCTCGCCAAGGGAATCGCGCGTTGTCGCGAAGACCACGTGGCGACCGTGCGCGGACTGGGACTCAAGTGGACGAACCACACGGTCGAAGTGATCGACACGCCGTGCACGCGCGGCATGATCAACAAGGTGGGCTACCTCCTCCGTGTGACTGAGCAATAAGAAAGAACACCATGCGCCTCAACACGATCAAGCCCGCCGAGGGCAGCAAGAAGAACCGCCGCCGCGTGGGTCGCGGCATCGGCTCGGGTCTCGGCAAGACCGCCGGCCGCGGCCACAAGGGCCAGAAGTCGCGCTCGGGCGGCTTCCACAAGGTCGGCTTCGAAGGCGGCCAGATGCCGCTGCAGCGCCGCTTGCCGAAGCGCGGCTTCGTGTCGCGCAGCAAGAACGACACGGCGGAAGTGCGGTTGTCCGATCTCGCGAGGCTTCCGGTGGACGAGATCGACATCCTCGCGCTCAAGGCCGCGGGCCTCGTGCACGCGGGTGCGAAGACCGCGAAGGTGATCAAGACGGGCAAGCTCGAGAAGGCTGTGAAGCTCTCGGGCGTGCTCGCGACCAAGGGTGCCAAGGCGGCCATCGAAGCTGCCGGCGGCAGCGTGGCGTAGTCAGTCGGGCGGGGACGAAAGAAGGTTACGTGGCAACAGCGAATCCTGCACTGAAGAGCGGAGCCAAGTACGGCGATCTCAAGCGCCGGCTGTGGTTCCTGCTTGGTGCGCTCGTCGTCTACCGGGTCGGGACCCACATCCCGGTGCCGGGCATCAACGCGTCCGTGCTCGACGAGCTCTTCCGCTCGCAGCAGGGCGGCATCCTCGGGCTCTTCAACGTGTTCTCGGGCGGCGCGCTGTCGCGCTTCTCGATCTTCGCGCTGGGCATCATGCCGTACATCTCGGCGTCGATCATCATGCAGCTCTGCACGGTGGTCGTTCCCACGCTCGAGGCACTGAAGAAGGAAGGCGAAGCGGGCCGGCGCAAGATCACGCAGTACACGCGATATGCGACGCTCGGCCTCGCGTTCTTCCAGGCGCTCGCCATCTCGGCCGCGCTCGAGGCGCAAGCCGGGCTCGTGACCACGCCCGGCTTCACGTTCCGCGTGATCTCGGCCGTTACGCTCGTCACCGGCACGATGTTCCTCATGTGGCTCGGCGAGCAGATCACCGAGCGCGGCCTCGGCAACGGCATCTCGCTCATCATCTTCGCGGGCATCGCCGCGGGGCTGCCGAACGCGATCGGCCTCACGCTCGAGCAGGCGCGCACCGGGGCGTACTCGATCCTCCTCGTGCTCGGGATCATCGCGCTCGTCGTGATCGTGACCGCGTTCGTCGTGTTCGTCGAGCGCGCCGTGCGCAAGATATTGGTCAACTACGCGAAGCGCCAGGTCGGCAACAAGGTCTACCAGGGCCAGAGCTCGTTCCTGCCGCTCAAGCTCAACATGGCCGGCGTGATCCCGCCGATCTTCGCCTCGTCGATCATCCTGTTCCCGGCGACGATCGCGCAGTGGTTCGGCTCGGGCGACAACACGATCTGGCTGCGCGACATCGCCGCCACGCTCGCGCCCGGCCAGCCGATCCACGAGCTCCTGTACGCGGCCGCGATCATCTTCTTCTGCTTCTTCTACACGGCGTTGCAGTACAACCCGAAGGAGACGGCCGAGAACCTGAAGAAGAGCGGCGCGTTCATTCCCGGCTACCGTCCGGGCGACCAGACCGCGAAGTACCTCGAGAAGATCACGCTGCGCCTCACGCTGCTCGGCTCGATGTACCTCGTGATCGTGTGCTTCATCCCGAATTTCCTGATCGCCTGGAAGAACGTGCCGTTCTATTTCGGCGGCACGTCGCTCCTGATCATCGTCGTCGTGACCATGGACTTCATGACGCAGGTGCAGGCGTACCTCATGTCGCAACAGTACGAAAGCCTGCTCAAGAAGGCGAATTTCAAAGGCGGTCTCCCCACGCGCTAGATGGCGAAATGTCGAAAGAGGACACCATTCAGATGCAGGGGGAGGTGGTGGAGATGCTCCCTAACGCGACGTTTCGCGTGAAGCTCGAAAACGGCCATGTCGTGCTCGGGTACATCTCCGGAAAGATGCGGATGCACTACATCAAGATCCTGCCGGGCGACAAGGTGACGGTGGAAGTCAGCCCTTACGACCTTTCGCGCGCGCGCATCACTTTTCGCGCGAAGTAGTGGGCGAAAGGTCGCAGGGGTCAGGAGTCAGAAGTCAGGTATCAGAGGCGCCGGAGCTTCCGGTGGCGCGGCAGAAGCCGCGATGAAAGAGCGGAGAAGAACATGAAAGTACTGGCATCGGTCAAGAAAATCTGCCGCAACTGCAAGATCATCCGGCGCAACGGCGTCGTGCGGGTGATCTGCACGGACCCGCGCCACAAGCAGCGCCAGGGTTGATTTGCGGCTATAGAACACCACATTCCAAGGTCTAGCTCATGGCACGTATTGCAGGCGTCAACATCCCGAACCACCAGCATGCCGTCATCGCCCTGCAGGCGATCTACGGCATCGGCCCCACGCGCGCGAAGATGATCCTCGCGTCGACGGGCATCGCGCCCAACACCAAGATCAAGGATCTGTCCGACAGCGAGATGGACAAGATCCGCGAGCAGGTAGGCAAGTTCGCGGTCGAGGGCGACCTCCGCCGCGAGGTGACGATGAGCATCAAGCGCCTGATGGACCTCGGCTGCTACCGCGGCTCGCGTCACCGCAAGGGCCTGCCCGTCCGCGGCCAGCGCACCCGCACGAATGCCCGCACCCGCAAGGGGCCGAAGAAGGGCCGCACCGTCGCGCTGTCCAAGGGCGTGACCAAGTAAAGGATCGATAGATGGCACAGCAACCGTCCCAGAAGGCATCCGCGGCCCGCGCGCGCAAGAAGGTCAAGAAGAACGTGACCGAGGGAATCGCGCACATCCACGCGTCCTTCAACAACACGATCATCACGATCACCGACCGCCAGGGCAACGCCCTGTCGTGGGCAACGTCGGGCGGCGCCGGCTTCAAGGGGTCGCGCAAGTCCACGCCGTTCGCGGCGCAGGTCGCGGCGGAGTCCGCGGGGCGCGCCGCGCAGGAATGCGGCGTGAAGAACCTCGAGGTGCGCATCAAGGGCCCCGGCCCCGGCCGCGAAAGCGCCGTGCGTGCGTTGAACGCGCTCGGCATGAAGATCAGCAGCATCACCGACGTGACGCCGGTGCCGCACAACGGCTGCCGTCCCCCGAAGCGTCGCCGAATTTAATTCGTCGGCCGAAAGTGCAACCCTACTTTCGGCCGGTTGTATCACCTGCGAATCGCGGGCAGAGCCCGACGATTCTCAGCAGAAAGATCATTCTAAAAGGATAGCTACGGTGGCCCGTTATCTAGGACCCAAATGCAAGCTGGCGCGAAGGGAAGGCACCGACCTTTTCCTGAAAAGCGCGCGTCGATCGCTCGACTCCAAGTGCAAGCTGGACACCAAGCCTGGTCAACATGGCGCGAAGTCCGGCATGCGCCAATCCGACTTCGGCAACCAGCTGCGCGAGAAGCAGAAGCTGCGCCGCATGTACGGCCTGCTCGAGCGGCAATTCCGCCGTTACTTCGTGGAGGCCGCGCGCCGCAAGGGCTCGACGGGCACGAACCTCCTGCAGCTCCTGGAGTCGCGCCTCGACAACGTCGTGTATCGCATGGGCTTCGGCAGCACGCGCGCGGAAGCGCGGCAGATCGTGGGCGCACGGCGCCATCATGGTCAACGGCGTTCGCCAGAACGTGCCGTCGGCCACCCTTCGCGCGGGTGACGTCGTCTCCATCACTGACAAGTCGAAGGGCCAGCTGCGCATCCAGGACTCGCTGCAGCTTGCCGAGAAGGTCGGCTTCCCGTCGTGGGTCGAGGTCGACCCCAAGAAGATGACGGGCACGTACAAGGGAGCGCCCGAGCGCTCCGAGTTCGGCCAGGACATCAACGAATCCCTGGTGGTCGAACTGTATTCGAAGTAGGCCACGTCGGTGTCAGGTTGAATGTCGGTCGCGCGGCGACCGACACTTTGGGTGAACGAACCCATAAAAGGTAAATATGCAGAGCAACGTTTTGTTGAAGCCCCGCATCATCGATGTGCAATCGACGTCCCCGTTCCATGCGAAGGTCGTGATGGAGCCGTTCGAGCGCGGCTATGGTCACACGCTCGGCAATGCGCTTCGCCGCGTGCTGCTGTCGTCGATGCCCGGCTATGCGCCGACGGAAGTGAAGATCACGGGCGTGCTGCACGAATACTCGGCGCTCGACGGCGTGCAGGAAGACGTCGTCGACGTGCTGCTGAACCTGAAGGGTGTCGTGCTGAAGCTGCACAACCGCGACCACGTGATGCTCCGCCTGTCGAAGTCGGGCGAAGGCGTGGTCACGGCTGCGGACATCGAGCCCAATCACGACGTCGAGATCATCAATCCCGACCACGTGATCGCGCACCTCACCGCAGGCGGCAAGCTCGAGATGGAAATCCGCGTCGAGAAGGGCCGTGGCTACCAGCCCGCGACCGCGCGGCTGAAGCCGGACGGTGGCCGCACCATCGGCAGCATCCTGCTCGATGCGTCGTTCTCGCCGGTGCGCCGCGTGAGCTACGCGGTCGAGTCGGCACGTGTCGAGCAGCGCACGGACCTCGACAAGCTGGTGCTCGACATCGAGACCAACGGCGTCGTCGAGCCCGAGCAGGCGGTGCGGTATGCCGCGTCGGTGCTGGTCGAGCAGCTGTCGGTGTTCGCCGACCTCAAGGGCACGGACACGCCGGCCGCGGAGCGCGCGTCGCCGCAGGTCGACCCGATCCTGCTGCGTCCGGTCGACGACCTGGAGCTCACCGTGCGCTCGGCCAACTGCCTCAAGGCCGAGAACATCTATTACATCGGCGACCTCATCCAGCGCACGGAAACGGAACTGCTGAAGACGCCGAACCTCGGGCGCAAGTCGCTGAACGAGATCAAGGAAGTGCTCGCGTCGCGCGGCCTCTCGCTCGGCATGAAGCTCGAGAACTGGCCTCCGGCAGGGCTTGATCGACCGTGAAAAGTAAACCCCTACTTTTCACGGGTGAGAGCTACCCAAGAATCGCGGGCAAAGCCCGTCGATTCTTGATCGGCAAGTTCAAGTAAAGAGCAAAAACGAGCGCCGTGCGAAGCGGTGCCACATCACTGAAAGGGTAGCGCCATGCGTCACCGTCACGGACTGCGGAAACTCAACCGCACCAGCAGCCATCGCCTCGCGATGCTGCGCAACATGATGAACTCGCTGTTCACGCACGAGGCCATCCGCACCACGCTGCCGAAGGCGAAGGAATTGCGCCGCGTCGCCGAGCCGATGATCACGCTGGCCAAGGTGGCGACGGTTGCGAATCGTCGCTTGGCGTTCGACCGCCTGCGCGATCGCGAGGTCGTGACCAAGCTCTTCAACGAGCTCGGCCCCCGGTACCAGGCCCGCCCGGGCGGATACCTGCGTATCCTCAAGTTCGGGTTCCGGCAGGGCGACGCCGCACCGATGGCGCTGATCGAGCTGGTCGACCGTCCGGCCTCCGAGCCGGTCGAGGTGGAGGATGGCAAGCAATAATCCGCGCGGTTTGCGGACCAGGAAGCCGGGCCGTGTGCCCGGCTTTTTGTTGCCGATCCAGGCGACATTTGCCATAATCGGTTCCATGGCGGAGACAATCCTCGTCACGGGCGGTGCGGGCTACGTCGGCTCGCACGTCGTGGTGGAGCTCGCGCGCGCGGGTTATGCGTCCGTCGTTCTCGACGACTTCTCCAACAGCACGCCCGCGATCCTGCCGCGGCTGCAAGCGCTCGCGGGCCGTCCCGTGCCGGCGGTCAACGCGGACGTTCGCGACGTCGTCGCGCTGCGCTCGGTCTTCCACGATCACCCGATCACGGGCGTGGTGCATTGCGCGGGACTGAAGGCAGTAGGCGAGTCCGAGGAGCGGCCGCTCGCGTACTACGACGTCAATGTCGGCGGTGCCATCGCGCTCGCCGAGGTGATGGGCGAGGCGGGCGTCGCGAGCCTCGTGTTCAGCTCGTCGGCAACCGTGTACGGGCAGCCGGACGACCTTCCGGTCACCGAAGATGCGCCGCTGCGACCCAGCGGCGTCTACGGACGCACCAAGCGCGTCGTCGAGGACTTCCTGCGCGACCTCGCGCACGCCAACGGCAACTGGCGCATTGCGATCTTGCGTTATTTCAATCCCGCCGGTGCGCACGACTCGGGAATGCTCGGCGAAGCATCGCGCGGCCGGCCAACCAACCTCGTCCCGCTCCTGTGCAGGATCGCGGCCGGCGAGCTCGCCGACCTGTCGATCTACGGCGGCGACTGGCCCACGCCCGACGGGACGTGCATCCGCGATTATCTTCACGTGCAGGACCTGGCCGAGGGACACGTGGCGGCGCTCCGTTACCTCGCCAAGTCGCACGGCGCGCTGACGGTGAACCTGGGCGGTGGCCGCGGTTACTCGGTGCTCGAGGTGGTCGCGGCGTTCGAGAAGGCGTGCGGGCGCAAGCTCACCAAGCAGATGGCCGCGCGGCGCCCGGGCGACGTCGCGGCGTACTACGCCGACCCGACGCGCGCAGTCAAGACGCTCAACTGGCGCACGGCGCGCGATCTCGACACGATCTGCGCGGATGCCTGGCGCTGGCAAAAGAACGGCGGGCGGTACTGACGTCGGCGCGCGCGTCTGCGTGAGACCCGTGAGCTACGCCACCTTCAGCGCCTCGACGCGAATCTCCTCGGTGAGCTGCGCCTTCAATGCGGAGAATTCCGGCGTCGTCTTGATCGTGTAGTGCCTCGGATGCGGCAGGCGAACCGCGACGTCCGCCTTGATGCGCCCCGGCCGCGCGCTCATCACCACGACCCGGTTCGCCATGAAGATGGCCTCCTCGATGTCGTGCGTGACGAAGAGGATCGTCTTGCGCTCGGCTTCCCACAGCGCAAGCAGCTGTTCCTGCATCAGCGAGCGCGTCTGGTTGTCGAGCGCGCCGAAGGGCTCGTCGAGCAGCAGGATCTTGGGGTCGTTGGCGAGCGCGCGCGCAATCGCCGTGCGTTGCTGCATGCCGCCCGACAGCATCTTCGGGTAGTGATGCTCGAACCCCGCGAGTCCGACCTTGTCGATCCAGTAGCGCGCGATCTCGTCCTGGCGCTTGGCCTCGACGTTGCGCTCGCGCAAGCCGAAGCAGATGTTCTCGCGCACGGTGAGCCACGGAAACAGCGTGTAGCTCTGGAACACCATGCCGCGATCGGCGCCTGGCCGCGTGACGCGCGCGCCGTCGAGCATGACGTCGCCTTGCGTCGGCGTGTCGAGGCCCGCGATCGATGCGCAGCAGCGTCGATTTGCCGCACCCCGAGGGCCCGAGGATCGTGATGAAGTCGTTGTCGTCGACGGCAAGCGACGTCGGCATCAGCGCCTGCGTCGGCGGCCCGCCGTTGACGCCCGGGAACATGCGGGTGACGCGGTCGATGACGAGCTTCCGGCTCACGCGAGGCTCCACGGAAACAGCCTTTGGTTCGCCCACTTGAACGCGAAGTCGGAGACCAGCCCGATCACGCCGATGACGATGATGCCGAAGATGATCTGTCCAGTGTTGAGGAGCGCCTGCGAATCGGTGATCATGTGGCCGATGCCGGACGACGCGCCGATCAGCTCCGCGACGATCACGTACGTCCACGCCCAGCCGAGCACGAGACGCAGCGTCTCCGCGATCTGCGGCGCCGCGCTCGGCAGCAGCACGCGGCGCACGATGCCCGACGGCGCGGCGCCGAGCGTGTACGCGGCCTCGACCAGATCGCGCCGTGTCGATCCGACGATCACGGCCACCATCAGCACGATCTGGAAGAACACGCCGATGAAGATGAGCAGAAGCTTCTGCGTCTCGCCGATGCCCGCCCACAGGATCAGCAACGGAATGAAAGCGGAAGCGGGCAGGTAGCGCGCGAACGACACGAACGGCTCGAAGAACGCCTCGATGGGCTTGAACGCGCCCATGGCGATGCCGAGCGGCACGCCGAGCAGCGCCGCGAGCACGAACCCGCCGACGACCCGCCACACGGTCATGCCGACGTCCTTGAGGAAGCCGTGCTCCGCGAACAGCGTGTAGCCCTCGCGCAGCATCGCAAGCGGGTCGGCGAGGAATGTCTTCGACACGAAGCCGCCGAACGTCGCGAGCGACCACAACGCGACGAAGATGACGAAGAACGCGATGCCGAGCGCGACCTTGCGCGCTCGGCTGACCGGCTTGAGCGGCGTTATAGGACCCCCACGCTCACGCGCTTCGCGCGCTCGCTGCCCCCAAAGGGGGCGCAATGAGCGCCTTGGGACGGCCCTGCGGCGCTCAAGTGCGCGTTACTGAATGAACTTCGTGTCGGCGAGCTTCGACATGTCGGGCATCTGCTTGATGATGCCGACCTCGAGCAGCAGGTCCGCCGCTTCCTTCGAGAACTGCGCGTGCTCGCCGGCGAAGAATTTCTTGTTCGCCGCGCGATCCTGCCAGCGCAGGTATTTTTGCGAGGCCTCGAACTGCTCGCCGCTCTGCTTCACGTCGGCGCCCATGATCTCGAAGCTCTTCTTCGGCTCCTTCGCGATCATGTCGACCGCTTCGAAGTAGCTGTCGGCGAGCGCTTTCGCGGCTTTCGGATTGTCGGCGAGGAACTTGGGCGTGCACCCGAACGTGTCCATGATCATCGGGTAGTCGAGCGTCGTCGCGATGATCTTGCCCGACTGCGGCGCGGCGCGCACGGTCGACAGGTACGGCTCGTACGTCATCGCAGCATCGTTCTGTCCTGCGACGAATGCCTGCGCTGCAGGACCGGGCTCGAGATTGACGACGGTGACGTCCTTCACGCTGAGGCCGTTCTTCTTCAGGAACCACGCAAGCGTGAAGTAGGGCGCGGTACCGGGCGCCGACGCCGCGACCGTCTTTCCCTTGAGATCGGCGATCTTGCCGACGCTGTTGCGCACCGCCATGCCGTCGGCGCCGTAGCTCTTGTCGAGCTGGAAGATCTGCGTCGTCGCGACGCCGTTGGCGTTCCACACGACCCAGGTCTCCACCGTCGTGGCCGCGCACTGCACGTCGCCGGACGCGATGGCGAGATGACGCGACGACTGCGGGATCTTCTTGAGCTCGACGTCGAGGCCGTTCTTCTTGAAGATGCCGGCTTCCTTCGCGAGCGTGAGCGGCGCAAAGCCGGTCCAACCGGAAATGCCGATGGCCACTTTCGTGTCCTGTGCGGCCGCCGCGGCCGCATAAGCGATGGCGCCGGCGAGAAGCGGAAGCGTGAATGCGTTGCGCATGGCAAGCTCCAGTCAGGGAAACGATCGAAGTTACGGTGACGCGGCGGCCGTGTCAACCGGCGCCGGTGCGAGCGCGTGGCGCCGAATCGTCGCAACGGTGACGATGCCGATGGTCGCGCCGTCGCGCACGACGGCGAGCGCGTCCACGCCCGCGGCAAACATGGCGGCGAGCGCATCGCGCAGCGACACGTCCGGGCCGATCGCGTGTGCGTGCGGCAACGCAACGCCTGGCTCGAGCACCTCGTGGGCGCGCACCAGCGCGAGGCGCTTCAATGCGCGGTCGCTGCCGACGAACGATTCCACGAAGCCGTCGGCGGGCCGCGCGAGAATCGACTCCGGCGTGTCGTACTGCACGAGCGCGCCGTCGCGCATGATCGCAATGCGGTCGCCCATCTTGAGCGCCTCGTCGATGTCGTGCGTCACGAACACCACGGTCTTGCGCAGCGACCGCAGGATGTTCAGGAACTCGTCCTGCAGCCGAGCGCGCGTGATCGGATCGATCGCGCCGAACGGCTCGTCCATGAGCATCACCGGAGGATCCGCGGCAAGCGCTCGCGCGACGCCGATGCGCTGGCGCTGCCCGCCCGAAAGCTCGCGCGGAAAGCGGTCGCGGTGCTGCGACGGGTCCATGCCGACGAGCACCAGGAGCTCGTCGACGCGCGTTGCGATGCGCGCATCGTCCCAGCCGAGAAGGCGCGGCACCGTCGCGATGTTCTGCGCGATCGACCAGTGCGGAAACAACCCGATCTGCTGGATGACGTAGCCGATGCTTCGCCGCAGTTCCACGGGATCGACGCTCATGATGTCACGTGCCGCGACATGCACCGTGCCGCCGTCCGGCTCGATCATGCGGTTGATCACGCGCATGGTCGTCGTCTTGCCGCACCCGGACGGCCCGATGAGGACGCAGACTTCGCCTGCCGCGACCGTGAGCGACAGGTGATCGATCGCGGGCCGCTCCGTGCCGGCGAATCGCTTGACGAGGTCGCGGATCTCGATCATGCGGCGCGCAGTCCCGGGGGCGTGAACGTTCGCTGCAGGTAACCGAAGAACTGGTCGGTGCCGATCGACAACAACGTTGCGGGAATCGCGCCGACGAAGAGTTGCGGCAGCGCCATCATCGCGATGCCGGCGGTGATGAAGTCGCCCAGTCCGCCGCCGCCGATGTATGCGGCAAGGACTGCGCCGCTCACGACCTGGACGGCGGCGGTGCGAATGCCCGCGAAGATCACCGGCGTTGCGATCGGAATCTCGACGCCGCGCACGATCTCGCTGCGCGACATGCCCATGCCGCGGGCGGCGTCGACGACGTCCGGGTCGACCTGCTGGATCGCGATGCAGGTGTTGATGAGGATCGGCGGCAAGCCGAGCAGCGCCAGCGCGAACAACGACGGCGCGAAACCGGTGCCGAGGATGGGCATGACCAGCGCGAGCACGGCGAGCGACGGCAGCGTGCGGCCGATGTTCGCAATCGTGATGGCGGCGAGCGCCGTGCGCGGCTTCGCGGCGAACGCAATGCCGGCCGGCACGGCGAGGGCGATCGCGATGGCGAGCGCCGCGGCCGACAACTCGATGTGGCGAAGCAGCGCTGAAAAGAAGCGGTCCGGATGCTGCAGGATGAACTGCCACGCTTCGACGAGCATCTAGGCCCTTCGCCGCAGCATGCGCTCGAGCCCGGCGAGGCTCAGGTCGGTCGCAACGGCCAGCGCGCACGCGGTGAGCGCGCCGGCCCAGATCTTCGGCGCGTGATCGTTGCTGATGCCGTTGAAGATGAGAGTACCGAGGCCGCCAGCATTGACGTAGGCGGCGACGACGGCGACGCTGATCACCGTGACGGCTGCGATGCGCAGGCCTGCGACGATCACGGGTGCTGCGAGCGGCAGCTCGACGCGGGTCAGGATCTCCGTGCGCGTCATGCCCATGCCGCGCGCAGCGTCGACGACGTCGGCCGGAACCTCGCGAATGCCGGTGGCGACGTTGCGGATGAGGATCATGAGCGAGAACGCGACCATGCAGATGATCGCGTTGGTGCGGCCGAGGCCGACCACCGGGATCAGCAGCGCCAGGAACGCAAGCGTCGGTATCGTGTAGAGGAAGCCGGAAAGCGCGATCGACCAGCGGAATACGCGATCGCTGCGCGCGGCAAGGATGCCGACGACGAGCGAGATCGCGAACGCGATCAGAAGCGACGCGGCGGCGATGATGACGTGCTCGTACAGGCCCGTCAGCACCTGGTCCCAGTTGTTGAGGAGCCAACTCATTCGGTGCCGCCTGTGAGCGGCAGCGCGTCGATTGCCGCGGCGACTTTCTCGATATCGGGGCCGAGCGGCCGGTCTTCGTCGAGCATCGCGACGTGCGCGCGCACCGCTTCGTACGCGGCGCGCGTGCCGCGGCCGAGCGATGTCGACGGAGACGGGGCGAAGATCGATCGCCTGTGCCGCGGTGAGAAGCTCGATCGCCGCAAGCTCGTGCAGCAGTGGAACCATGTCGGCCGTGCGGGCGACGACGTTGGCGGCCATCGGCGCGTGGTCTTCGACGGATTCCGAAACGGGCATGCAGTCGAGCGACGCGGGGTTGGCGAGATGGCGCACCTCGTTGGCGAGCGCGGTCAATGTTTTCTGGATCGTTGCGAAGCCCGAGTGCTCGGGACCGCGCGTCGTGAGCTGCAACGGCAGCCCGGAGAAGGCGGGCGAGTACATGCGCTGGCAGCGCGCCACGCACAGCGCCGCGCAGTGGCAGAGCGCGAGACGCAGCGCATCGAAGGCGAGCGCCAGCGCCGGGAATGTGGAAGTTGCCGTTCGACAGCATGGACGTCGTGCCCGGGATGACCAACGGGCTGTCGGCCGCGCTGTCGAGCTCGATCTCGACGTCCTCGCGCGCGATGGCGAGCGCGGCAAGCGCAGCCCCGTGCACCTGCGTCACGCATCGATACGACAAAGGGTCCTGCATGCGCCGGGCCGCGCCGTCCTGCCACAGGCCGCTTCCATCGAGCAGGGCGACGAGCCGCTGCGCGATCTCGCGCTGGCCGCGTGCAGGCCGCGCCGCCTGCACGCGTGGATCGAGCGGCGAGAGGTTCGCGCGGAATCCCTCGAAGCTCAACGCGGCGGCCACGTTGAACGCGTCGAGTGCGCGGCTGCAGTCGTGCACGACGAGCGCGGCGTGACCGACCGTCGCGGCGTTCGCGCTGATGAGGGCGAGCCCGTCCTTCGCGGCAAGCGTTACGGGGACGAGCCCGGCGCGAGCGAGCGCCTGCGTCGCCGGCATCACGTCGTCGTCGAGCTCCGCGTCACCTTCACCGACCAGCACCATCGCCATGTGCGAGAGCGGAGCGAGATCGGCGACGCCGATGGAGCCGCGCGACGGCACGACCGGATGCACGCGCGCATTCAGCATCGCGACGAGCATCTGCAGCACCGCGGGAGAGACGCCGGAGCCGCCGCACGCCATGCCGGCCGCGCGCGCGAACATGGTCGCACGCACGACGTCGCGCGGATGGCGCGGACCCACGCCGACGGCGCGCGCCCGAACCGCGCGAAGCTGGTAGGCGTTGCGCTCCGACGGCGGGATCGACTTTCCGGTGTTGGCGCCGAGCGCGGAGTTGAGGCCGTAGACCGGCGTATCGCCGGCAGCGATGCGTGTCGACGACCGCGCGGGCCTGCGTCACGCGTGCCATCGCATCGGCGGTAACGGAGACCTGCGCGCCGTTGCGCGCCACGCGCACGACGTCGGCGATGCGGACACCGCCGCCCGCAAGCGCGACCGGCGGCGCGCGCTTCAACGGAGGTCCTATTTGACGACGCCCTTCGACTTCAGGAACGCGCGCGCAACGTCCTTCGGCTCCTGCTTCTCGCCGTCGACCTTGTAGTTGAGCTCGGCCATCGTCGACTCGTCGAGCATCGCGTTCACGCTGTTCAGCACGTCGGCGATCTTCGGGTTGGCGTCGAGCGCATCCTTGCGCACGACCGGGACGAGGTAATACGGCGGCCACAGGTTCTTGTCGTCCTTCAGGCGCTTGAGCTTCAGCGCGCTGATCATGCCGTCGGTCGCGTAGCCGTTCACCACGTCGATCTGCTTGTTCGACAGCGCCTGGTAGCGCAGGCCGATCGCCATCTGCAGGTCTTCCTTGAATTCCATGTTGTAGACCTGCTTCAGCCCGGGCAAGCCGTCCTTGCGGTCGCGGAACTCGGGCCCGGCGCCGAGCTTCAGGTCCTTCGAGACCTTCGCGAGATCGGACAGCGTCTCGAGCTTGTACTGCGCTGCGGTCTCGGGCCGCACCACCATGTTGTACGTGTTGTTCATCGGCGCCTCGTTCAGCACGACGAGGCCCTTCGTCGCGTATTCGCTCTTGACCTTGTCGTAGACGGCCTTGCGATCGGTCATCGGGTCCGCCTTGAGCACCGCGAGCAGCATCGTTCCGGTGTATTCCGGATAGAGGTCGATCTGCTTTTCTTCGAGCGCCTTGTGCGCGATCAGCGTGCCGCCGAGGTTGATCTTGCGCTCGACCTTGATGCCAGCGGCTTCGAGCGCCTGCGCGTAGATCTCGGCGAGGACGAACTGCTCGGTGAAGTTCTTGGAGCCGACCTTGACCTGCGCCAGGGCGGGCCACGCGAGGGCGAGGGCGAGGATGCCGGTGGTCAGGACGCGAAGGTTGCGCATGTTCTTTCTCCGGAGAGCGGCGGATGCCGATTCTCCCATGAAGGCCATGCGTGTCAAACGAGCGCTTCGCCGACCGGCTCGCGAAGCACCTCGTATGCACGTGCCTCGACGGCGGCGAACCGGCGCAGCAACAGCGCCGCGCGTGCGTCTGCGAGGGCCGCCGCATGCTCGACGTCGGCGAGCGCGGCCCGCAAGCGGTGGATCTCCGCCGTCGGGACGCTCGGCGAAGCGACCAGCAGCGGGATGGGCGAGGGGGGTGTGGTCGCCACGATGTGCAGCGGCGCGACCAGTTCCGGCTCGTGCAGGCGCATCAGGTCGAGGGCGTAGCTGTCGACGGGCCCGGCGTCCGCTTCCCCTGCCGCGACCGCTTCGACGACCCGTCGCGGCGTGACCAGCGGACCCACCATGGCGGAAAACGGACATGGTCTGCCTGCGACGAGGGCGCGCAACGCGAGATATCCGGATTGCGAATCGGGCGTCGTGTACGCCATGCGGCGGGAGAAGGTGTCCGTCAGCGATCGAATGCCGCCGTCGTTGCGCGCGACGATGCAGGTCCAGTAGACCGGTGCGTCGCGATACGCAGGGGGGCTTGGAACGGGCGCCGCGACGGCGATGGGCTGCGATGGCGCGCGCGAGAACGGATGGCCGCACATGAAGACGGCCGCGAGATCGTCGCGCGCCCACAATGCGGGCAGCGGGCGTGGCGCGGGATAGTCGATGACCTCGGCGTCGACATCGGCCCGGTCGATCACCCAACGGAATACTGCGCTCCACGCGGCCGCGGTCGCCGCATTGACCGAGTACATGCGCGCATTCATCACGTTCATCGGTAGCGCAGCCGCTGGCCAATGCCGATCGCCTTCGCCTTCTCGAGCATGGCGGCGCCCAGCGCAATGTCGGACAGCGAGAGGCCCCGGTGCCAGAGGAGGATCGTCTCGTCGTCGCGCTCGCGTCCGGGCTTGCGGCCGGCGACGATCTCCCCGAGCTCCGCATGCAGGGTGGCTTGCGACAGCTTGCCCGCGTCCACGTGCGCGCGGAGGCTCCCGAATTGTCCCGTCTTGCACTGGCCCCAGTCGTCGACGACCATCTTGTCCATGACGTCCGTCAGCGAGAGCTCGACGGCGCTCATCGTTCCGTAAGGGACGACGAATGCGCCGCGCGCGATCCACTCGGTACGCAGCATCGGTTCGGGCTTGGACAATCGCGACGCCTCGACGACGATGTCGGCGCCGCGCACGCACGACTCCCAGTCCCCGGTGACGATCACGGGCTTGCCGAGGTCCGAGGCAAGCTCGCTCGGCAAACGCCTGGCGACTCTCGGGGCGGCGCGAGTGCACGCGAATCTCGTCGAAGTGAAAGATGCTGTCGAGGAGACGAACGTTCCAGTATGCGGTGCCGCGCGCGCCGATATGTCCGAGGACGCGCGACGACGCGCGCGCGAGGTGCCGGGCGCCGATCGCGGTGACGGCGCCCGTGCGCATGTCCGTGAGTCCCGCCGCGTCGATCACGGCGACCGGCTGCCCGGTCTGCGGGTCGAAGAGGTTGAGGAGACCCATCTCCGATGGAAGGCCGTGCTTGTAGTTGTCGACGAAGTCGCCGACCACTTTCACGCCGGCGAGCGACAAGGGTGCAACGAAGCCGCGCAGGACGTTGAAGTGGCCGTCGACGCCGCGGCCCGGGACCAGATGCATGCGCGGCTCGATGACGGTCTCGCCGCGTCCCTGCGCCGCCAGCCCCGCCTCCACCGCGCCGATGATCTCGCTGTCGGTCAATGCGAGCGCCGCGACGTCGGGCGCGTTGAGATAGTCGAGGTAGAGGGGTCGTTCCATCACTCCGCTTTGATATTCGCGTCCTTGACGATCTTCCCCCACTTCGCGGACTCCGTCTTGATCATCGCCGCAAAGTCGGACGGGGTGTTGGCCACCGCCTCGGCGCCGAGCCCCGCGAGCCTGGCCTTGACGTCGGGCGCCTCGAGCGCCTTTGCGATCTCCTTCTGGATTCGCTCGATCACCGCCGGCGGCGTGGCGGCCGGCGCGACGATGCTGTACCACGAGGTGACGTCGAATCCCGGCAAACCGGATTCGTCGAGCGTCGGCAGCGCGGGCGCCGACGTCATGCGCTTCGGGCTCGCCACACCCAGCGCGCGCAGCTTGCCGGCCGCAACCTGCGGCATCGCCGACGGCGCTGCTGCGAACATGACCTGCACGTCGCCCGCGACCACCGCAGTCACGGCGGGCGCGATGCCGTTGAACGGCACGTGCGTCATGTCGATGCCGGCGCTGCTCTTGAGGAGCTCGCCCGCGAGGTGCGCGCCGCTTCCCGGACCAGGTGAAGCGAAGTTGAGCTTGCCGGGATTCGCCTTGGCATAGGCGATGAGCTCGGCGAGATCCTTCGCGGGCACGTTCGCGTTCACCACCAGGACGTTGGGCACCGCTGCGATCACGGTGACCGGCGCGAAGTCGCGGCCGACGTCGTACGGAACGCTCCGGTACAGGCTGGGATTTACCGTGAGATTGCCGGCCGGCGCCAACGCGAGCGTGTGCCCGTCCGGGGCGGCCTTGGCGACGAGCTCCATGCCGATGTTGCCGCCCGCACCGGGCCGGTTGTCGACCACGACCGGCTGGCCGAGCGAAGCTTGCAGCTTGTCGCCCACGGTGCGGGCGAGCACGTCGGCAGGCCCGCCCGGGGGGAACGGCACGACGATGCGCACGGGCTTGACGGGATAGACGTCCGCGGCAATTGCCGCCGCGGCAAAGGCGCACGCCGCTGCCCACGCGATGATCGATCGCATCGTCGATATCCCAGCCAAATGTAAAGGATTCGAGTTTACGCGAGCGGCCGTGCGTAGCGGAAAGCCGTCCCGTTACAATCGCCGCATGCGTCTCATCGCGCCCTCCGAGTATCGTCGCATGCCGTGGAAGAACGGCGGCGGCTCGACGCTCGAGGTCGCCATCCATCCGCACGACGCCGCGTGGGCTGACTTCCAATGGCGGGTCAGCATCGCGGAGATCGAAAGCGACGGCCCGTTCTCGACGTTTCCGGGGATCGACCGCACGCTCGTCGTGCTCGCGGGAAGCGGCATGCGCCTGACGGGCATACGGGATGAGCCGGTGGACGTGCGGGCCTGCGACCTCGTCGCCTTCGCAGGCGAGGCGCAGGTCGAAAGCCGCTTGCTCGACGGGCCGACGCGCGACCTCAACGTGATGACGCGCCGTGGCGCCGTGCGCGCCGAAGTGCGCGTCGTACGGCGCGAGCGCATCGTGTGCACGGGCGAGGCTGCGTACGTGTGTCACGCCGCGTCGGGATCGTGCGCCTGCGTCGTCGGTGATTCGACGGTCGAGGTGCGCGAGGCGCACACACTCGTATGCGATGCATCGCGATTCGCCGTTGATGCGTCGGATGCCGCGGTTGCCGTCGTGGCCCGGATCGCCGCATGAAATTCGTCGCGCAGGACGCGCTGTTGCCGGAAGGCTGGTCGCGGCGCGTCGTCATCGATGTCGACGACGGCGGTTTCATCCGGTCGGTCGTGGCGAACTCCGACGCCGCCGACGCGCAGGCGCTGGCAGGGCCGGTGGTGCCGGCGATGCCGAACGTTCACTCGCACGCGTTCCAGCGTGCGATCGCCGGCCGCACGGGGCGATCCTCGCCGGACCGTGCCGACAGCTTCTGGTCCTGGCGCGAGGCGATGTATGCGTCGCTCGAGCGGATGGACCCCGATGCGTTCGAGGCGATCGCGGCGCAAGCGTACGTCGAGATGCTGAAGTCGGGCTACGGCAGCGTCGCCGAATTCCATTACGTGCATCACGACGCGGCGGGCACGCCGTACGGCGATCCGGCGGAGCTCGCGATGCGCATCGCCGCTGCCGCGGGCCAGACGGGCATTGCGCTCACGCTGCTGCCCGTCTTTTACGCGCACGCGGGCTTCGGCGGATTGCCGCCGATGGAAGGGCAGCGCAGGTTCGTTCACAGCGTCGCGTCGTTCGCCGTGCTGGTCGACGCATTGCGCGAGCGCGCCGAAGGCCGGTATGTGCTGGGCATCGCCCCGCATAGCTTGAGGGCCGTGACGGCCCCGGAGCTCGAGCAGATATCGCGCCTCGTTCCCGCGACCGCGCCCATTCACATCCACGCGGCGGAGCAGACGCGCGAGGTCGAGGAATGCTACGCCGCCACCGGCATGCGTCCGGTCGAGTGGCTCACGTCGCATGCGGGAGTGGACAAGCGTTGGTGCATCGTGCACGCCACGCACATGACCGAGCGCGAGATCGACGCGCTGGCGGCGACGGGCGCAGTGGCGGGGCTCGCGCCCACGACCGAGGCCGATCTCGGCGACGGGACGTTTCCCGCGCCGCGCTACCTCGCGTCGAAGGGACGCTTCGCCGTCGGCAGCGATTCGAACACCGTCATTTCGCCGTTCGAGGAGATCCGCATGCTCGAGTGGTCGCAGCGCCTGCACGTTCGCCGCCGCAACGTGCTGGGCGACGACAGCGGCCTGGCCGTCGGCGCATCGCTGTGGGCTCGCGCGGCGCGTGGCGGCGCGCAGGCCGTTGCGCAGCCGGTCGGCGCCATTGCGGCCGGATGCCGCGCGGACTTCCTCGTGCTGAACGAGCAGGATCCCGCCCTTGCGTTGCAACGCGCCACCGACGTGCTCGATGCCGCGATCTTCGGCCCGTCGCGCAATCCGGTGCGCGACGTCGTGGTCGCCGGGCGATTCGTCGTGCGCGACGGCAGGCATGCGCGCGAGGATGCGATCCGCGAGCGCTATCGCGACACGTTCGCGCGGCTCTCGGCATGAACCGTCTTCGACCTTCTGATCGTCGACGCCCACGTCGCCACGATGGAGCGAGGGTACGGCGCGATCCGCGACGCCGCGGTCGGCGTGTCGGGCGATCGCATCGCATGGGTCGGGCCGCGCGGCGACCTTGGATCCGACGTCGAGGCAACGACGGTCCTGTCGTGCGCCGGCGATTGGCTGCTGCCGGGTCTCATCGATTGCCACACGCATCTCGTTTACGCCGGCAATCGCGCGAACGAGTTCGAGCGCCGCCTCAACGGCGCCACCTACGCCGACATCGCGCGGGAGGGCGGCGGCATTGCGGCGACCGTGCGTGCAACGCGCGCCGCGTCCGAGGACGACCTCGCGCAGGAGAGCATGCCGCGCCTTGCTTCGCTTGCATCCGAAGGCGTCACCACGGTCGAGATCAAGTCGGGCTATGGCCTCGATACGGCCACGGAGGCCAAGCAATTGCGCGTCGCGCGACGCCTGGGTGCGGAGGCGGGGGTGGACGTGCGCACGACGCTGCTCGCCGCCCATGCGCTCCCGGCCGAGTACGCGGGGCGCGCCGACGATTACATCGACTACGTGTGCCGTGAAACCATTCCGGCGATTGCGGCTCAAGGATTGGCGGACGCGGTCGATGCGTTCTGCGAGTCGATCGCCTTCACCCGCGCACAAACGGAACGCGTCTTCCGCGCCGCTCGCTTGCAGGGGTTGCCGGTGAAGGTGCACGCGGACCAGCTCTCGGACATGGACAGCGCGCGGCTCGCTGCCCAATTCGGCGCGCTCTCCGCCGATCACCTCGAGCACACGAGCGATGCCGGAATTGCCGCCATGGCCGCGTCGGGAACCGTTGCCGTCGTGCTTCCGGGTGCGTTCTACGCGCTGCGCGAGACGAAGCTGCCACCGATCACGGCGTTGCGCGACGCGGGCGTGCCGGTCGCGATCTCCACCGATTGCAATCCGGGCACATCGCCGGTCACGTCGCTCGTGCTGATGGTCAGCATGGCATGCACGCTCTTCCGGTTGACGCCGGAGGAAGCGTTGCGCGGCGTGACCGTGAACGCCGCCCGCGCGCTCGGCCTTCACGATCGCGGCGTCATCGCGCCGGGCAAGCGCGCGGATCTCGCGCGCTTCCGCATCGCAGAGCCGGCGGAGCTTGCGTATCGCATCGGCGGAAACGCATGCCGCGGCGTCGTGCGCGCAGGCGGTGTCGGCCCTTGGGACGGCTTATGGAAGAGCGTCGTGTAATGGCGATGTGGCGACTCATCCAGGGCACGAGCCCGCTCATCGTCAACGTCCCGCACGCGGGAACGATGGTTCCGGATTCGGTGAGCCAGCGACTGACGCGCGCGGCGCGTGCGTTGCCCGACACGGATTGGCACGTCGAGAAGCTGTACGACTTCGTCGCGGATGAAGGCGCGACGCTGATGACGGCGACACAGTCCCGCTACGTGGTCGACCTCAATCGCGACCCGTCGGGTGCGGAACTGTACGCCGGCGCCGACAATACCGAGCTCTGTCCGACGCGCACGTTCGCCGACGAGACCATCTACGAGCACGGCATGGGGCCGACGCCCGACGAGGTCACGCAGCGCATCGTCTCCCACTTCCTCCCCTACCACCAGACGCTCGCGACCGAGGTCGCGCGCGTGAAGAGGATGCACGGCTATGCGATCGTGCTCGACGGGCACTCGATTCGCGGCGAGGTGCCGCGGTTCTTCGCAGGGCGCCTTCCGGACCTCAACCTCGGGACCGCATCGGGCACGAGCTGCGTGAGCGAAGTGGAAGCCGTCGCGACCTCCGTGTTAAAGGACTCCCCGGGCTTCACCCACGTGGTCAACGGGCGGTTCAAGGGCGGGTGGATCACGCGCCACTACGGCCGTCCATTCGATCACGTCCACGCGCTGCAACTCGAGATCGCGCAGCGATGCTACATGGACGAGTCGCCGCCGTATGCGTGGGACTCGGCCCGTGCCGCATCGCTCGTCGGGGTGCTGCGGCGCCTCGTCGCGGCGCTCGCGGCGTGGAGAGCCGCTTGATCCGTTTCTACACGGCCAAGTACCGGTACGACGCATGGCTCGTCGCAGACCGCCTGCGCCAGGCCGGCATCCGCGTGCACGTCTTCAACCAGCATGCATCGAGCATCGCCGGGGACATTCCCGTCGACAACGTCGTGCAGCCGCAGGTGTGGCTCGAGCGCGAACTGGACCGGGAGCGCGCGGAGATCGTTCTTCGCGACATCGAGAGCGCCGCGAGGCAGGGCGAGGTCGCATGCACCGCCTGCGGCGAGGACTCGCCCGCCAACTTCGATCTGTGCTGGAATTGCGGGCAGGGCCTTTGAGCTACACCACCCACCAGTAACGCGTGAGGTGGAAGAAGATCGGCGCGGCGAACACCACCGAGTCGAGACGGTCGAGCATGCCGCCATGTCCTTCGATCATGTGGCCCCAGTCCTTGACCCCGCGGTCCCGCTTGATGGCGGACATGACGAGGCCTCCGAAGAATCCCATGACGCAGATGGCGAGCGACATGAGCGCCGCCTGCCACACGTTGAAGGGCGTGATCCACCACAGCGCGGCGCCCAGCACCGTGGCCGACACGATGCCGCCGACCAGTCCTTCGACCGTCTTGGATGGCGACACTTCCGGCGCGATCTTGTGCTTGCCGAAGAGCTTGCCCCAGACGTACTGCAGGACATCGCTCGATTGCACGACGATGACGAGGAACGCGATGAGCAGCAGGTTGCGTCCCTCGTAGCCGGGGATGTCGAGCGTCAGCAGGGCCGGCACGTGCGAGATGCAGTACACGCACACGAGGAGCCCCCATTGGATCTTCGACGTTCGCTCGAGGAAGCGCTGGGTGTCGCCTCCGAGGACCTCGAGGATCGGCAGCAGAAGGAACACGTAGACCGGCAGGAAGATCGCGTACAGGCCGTACCAGCCGATGTACACGAATGCGTATTGCAGCGGAAGCACGACGAAGAACGCCGCCGCCAGCGCAAGGTAGTCGGCGCTGCGCGTGTACGTGAGCGTCAGGAACTCGCGCAGTGCGAAGAACGAGATGAATGCGAACAGGAGGATCACGCCCGGCCGGCCGAACACGAACGCGAGACCGATCACCAGCACCATCACCCACCACGCCTTGATGCGCGCGTTGAGGTTGTCGATGGTCGAGTGCGGCATGCCCTTGGCCATCGCCGTCTTGAGCGTCCATCCGACGATCGAGGCGACGACCAGCACGGCGCCGATGCCGACGAAGAGCGTATACGTGACTTGAGTGGGCGTCATTCCTGGGGCGGGCGCAGGGCCAGCAGGGCATCGCGTGTGCGGGTCACGAACGCGTCGCGCTCCTCGCCGGCGGCCAGCATGACGGGCGCACCGACGGTAAGCGTGCAAAGCAGCGGCAGCGGCAGGAGCTTGCCCTTCGGCATCACGCGTCGCGCGTTCTCGATCCATACCGGAACGAACTCGGTGTCCGGGCACGCGGCGGCGAGGTGATAGATGCCGCTCTTGAAGCGCAGCAGCGTCTCCTCGGTGGTGTTGCGCGTCCCCTCGGGAAACACGATGAGCGAGTCGCCGTGATCGAGCACGTCGGCCATCTGCTTGATCGGGTCCTGCGTGCGGGTCTCGGGATTGCGGTCGATCAGCACGGCCCGAATCACACGCTCGGCGACATACGTGCGAAGCCGGCCCTTGAGCCAGTAATCGGCGCCCGCCACGGGCCTCGTCCGCGCACGCAGGTCGTCGGGCAGGCAGCTCCAGATCAGCGCGAAGTCGCCATGGCTGTTGTGGTTCGCGTAGTACACGCGCACGGTCGCGGCGGGCGCGCAGCCGATCCACAGCATGCGCACGCCCGTGAGCGCCTTGGTGAACATGCACAGCGCCTCGGCGCTGAGCCTGTCGAGAGGAATCAAGGAGTGCTTGTTCTGGTTTTAATGTAGCGCGATGGTGCCTGCGGCGAGCACGAACAGCAATCCCTGCAGCACGGTGAGCCAGCCGAGCGCCCTGACGAGTCGGAGCGCCCCGCGGCAACGCGTATCCCAGTCGCGGCCTTCCTTGTTCTCCGGCAGCATGCCGATGCCGCGCAGCGCGCGGTCGAGATGCTCCGTCCGGAAACCGGTCTTCTGGACCGCATGGACGAGCTCGGTGAACACCACGCCGTCGAAGCGGACGCGCACCGCGATCCATTTCGCGGCGAGTCCGACGATGACTTGCGCCGCGAGAAACGCAAGCGCAAGCGCCGGCACGGAATGCCACAGTGCGACGCCGATGCCGCCCGCAGCGATGAGCGTGAGGCCGGTCGAAAGCGTGTCGATCGTGCCGACCGCTGCGAGCGCTCCCGCGGTCAGGCGCAACCGCCAGGCGAGCGCGTCGTCGATGGTGTCGGAAAGGGTCATTGCAGGACTCTCGCGTGCCGTTCGTGCAGCACGACGTCGCCGCGCGCATGACGCACACGCGCGATGGCTTGCTGCGCGTCGGCGGCACGTCCGGTCGACAGGAGCCACGCGGCGATGGCGCATGCGCTTCGCGAGAATCCCAGGGCGCAGCACACCAGCACGGGGCCGGCAGCCCGCAGCGCCTCGATGTCGCGCGCTGCGTGCGCAAGCGACGCAGGTGCCGGCGTCACGAGATCGAGCATGGGCACGACACGCCTCGCAATCGGGGCAGGAGGCAGGCTCAACTCGGCCGACACGTCGACGACGCCCTTGAAGGCGGCGAGATCGTGCGCAGTCGGCATCCTTCCGATCCACACGCCGTCCGCGACGAGCACGGGCCGCGGGATGCGTCGTGTCCACCAGCGCGAGTTGAGCCACGCGGCGGCAAGATACGGCGCGAGCAGCCACCGCGTCGCGGCGCTCAGCCGACCGTCCCCGTCCTTCTGGAAACCGGTGGGTCCGACACCTGCATAGAACGCCGACACGAGCCCAAGCGAGAGCGATGGCCACGCGAGCCACAGCGCCCAGCCGCCGGCCCACAGCGCAATTGCGCCGCAGCACAGCGCACCCGCCAGGTACGCGAGCGCAAGCCGGTGACGCAGCGGGTCAGCGGTGTAACGCCACGTGGAGACGGGGCTTGCGGCAGCCGAAGGCGCCGGCCACAGCCAGACGCACAGCCACCCCAGCGCGAACCCCGTCGGCAGATCGATGAAGTGGTGCTGATAAGTCGTCAGCACGGATGCTCCAATCATCACGAACCACAGGGTGAGCAAGATGCGCGCCAAGCCGCGGCACTTGGTGGCGTACAGCATCCAGAGGATGACGGCGAGTGCAACGTGCAGCGACGGGAGCTGGTTGTAGGGAAGATCGAAGCCCGCGAGCGCGTCGAACAAGGCGCCGGCGATGCCGTCCGCCGCGGGCCTCTGAAACGAGAACCGGTACGGAAAGGCGATGAAGCACGCGATGGCAACCACCTGCGCGGTCAGCAGGCGCCTCACGTGCGTGTCGAGCTCCGCGCGTGTCGCGCAGGCGAAGAGCGAGAGCGCATACAACACGTCGATCGACCAGTACGGCACGATGGTCCACGCGTGAAACGGGATCGCGCGTTCCCATTCGAATGCGGCGACGGGCACGCTCGCGCGAAGCGATGCTAGCCAATTCGCGAGTCCGTACGTGAGGAAGAAGAATGGACCGAGGAACAGCAGCCACGCCGCGGCCCGTTTCCACGGACGCGACTGGTTCATCGCGGGATGCGGCGTGCAAGCGAAACCGTGAAGATGCCCCACTGGTCGATGCGTTGATCGATCTTGCGGAATCCCGCCGCACTGACCAGCTGGTCGAGCTCCATCTGCGTCCGGCGGCGCATCACCCACGCGCCGCCGCGATGACTCGTGAGACCTCGCGCGATGAGCTCGAGCTGCGGATGCCACGGCTGGCCCGTGTAGACGAGCAGTCCGCCGGCGTCGATGGCGTCGGCGAGCCCCGCGAGCGATTCGCGGACCATCGCGTTCTCGGCAAAGAGCTCGTACAACCCGGAGACGATGCCGATGGTAGGGCGCGGTGCGATCGCGGCGATGCCCGCCCGGTCGAACGCATCCGCGCGCTCGAACGAGGCGACGGCCTCGAGGCGGCGCGCACGAATGAGCGCGATGCCTTGCTCGACGTTCTGCGCCACGAAGTCGCGCAGGAGGATCGCATCGGGCAGCTCCGCCTTGGCGATGGCATCGAGCACGTAGCGCCCGTGGCCTGCGGCGACGTCGACGATGCGCACGGGCGCGCCGTTCGCGCGGCGATCCGCGATCGCATTGCGCAGCAGCTCCTCGAGATGCAGCTTGCGCTGCCGTATGCCCGTCCAGCCGATCGAGCGCAGGTAGTTGCGGTCGATGAGCCGCCCGAGCGGCGTCACGCCGGTCGCGACGTTGCGGTAGACGTAATCGAGCGTGCTGCCCGAGTCGAAACCCGTTTGCTGGCCGAGTCGCACGCCGTCGGACATCGTTGCGCCGAACTGCAATCCCGCGCGCGTTGCCGACCAATACAGTCCGCGCGGCGAAAGCGGCGGCAGCCGTGCTGCCAGTGCGTCCGCTTCCTCGCGCGTGAAGCCGGCGAGATCGGCGTCGGTGACGTCGGGAATCGCGGGCGGCGAATCGAACCGGCGCAGGAGGAACGTGCGCATGCGCGCGATGGGCACGCTGCGGTCGCGCTCGCCCAGCGTGTCGTGGAAGAAGCCATGCAGGACATGGCGCTCCTTGACCGTCGCGCCGAGTCGATCGAAGAACGCGTGCTGCGGGCCGTCGTGGACCACCCAATCGGAATCCGAGACGAAGAGCTGCGTCGGCGTGACGATCGCCGGCGCGTCCGCGACGATGCGCTTCGATAGGTCGTACAGGCCCAGCAGCACCCGCACGGAGATGGCGCGCGCGATCAACGGATCGCTGTCGTAGCTCGCCATGCGCACGGGATCGCGCGTCAGCAGCTTCGCCTTGACGTAGCTCGTGACGAAGAAATTCCCGCGCAGCTTGTGCATGAGCGCGAGCCCGTTCCTCGCGAACGGCACGTACAGCTTGACCTTGAACGCGGGCGAGGCGAGCACCATGCACCTGATGCGCGGCGCATAGTCGTGCACCCACGCGGCGGCGAGCACGGCGCCGACGCTTTGCGCGACGATGGCGAGATCCTCCATCGCGAAGCCGTGCGCGTCGCAGATGTGATCGGCGAACTTCTGCAGGTCGCGGACCAGCGCCGGCACGCCGGGCGCATCGCCCCGCGGCCCGGGCGAACGGCCGTGACCGCGCGCGTCCCATGCGAAGAAATCGAAGTCGGGGAGCCCGAGCTCGTCGACGAGGTGCGCCATGCGCCCCGAGTGCTCGTGACCGCGATGAAGCAGCACGATCGCGCCGCGCGCGGGGCCTTCGGGCGCCGGCCAGTGGCGATAGAAGAGGTCGATGCCATCGTGCGTGCGGAACACGCGCTCCTGCGCGCTGCGCACGAGCGCGGCGACGTCGGCAGCGTCGTTCATGCCAGTGTCCCTTCAGCCAATCCGCGCCGCACGCGATTGACGATCGTGACGACGAGCGCGACAGCGACCACCGGCATGACATAGGCGGCCGAGGCAGGCAACGGCGACGCGACGCCGATCCACAAGCCGAGGGCGCCGAACACGAATGCGCGGTCGCTTTTGCCCATCGGGCCGTCGTAACGACGCGATGCGCCGACCATGAGGCCAAGCACGCCCGCGTATTCGGAGATCGCAGCGAGCAGGACGACGGCGCCGACCGTCCACACCGAGAAGGGTGCGATCAGCGCGAACGGCAGGTACAGCGCCGAGTCCGATACGACGTCCGTCAGCTCGTTGAGATACGCACCGAGCCGCGTTTTCTGCCCGAACTCGCGGGCGAGCATGCCGTCGATCGCGTTGAACGCCATGCGCAGGAACATCCACAGTGGCACGAGCAGGAACGGCCACCGCTCGTCGCTGCGCCACGCGACGAAGATTGCGACCGCGAGCGACACGACGCACGCGGCGAGCGTCACCTGGTTGGCCGTCACGCCTGCGCGGGCCAGCGCCGCCGTCATCGGCCGCAGCAGCGACTGGAATCGCGGCTTGAGTGCGTAGATCGACATCGTTACTCGAGCGGGCTGTCGAGGAGTTCGCGTGCCTTGTCGACGCCGGATGGCGGAGGAGGATCGTCGTCGTCGCCGCGCTTGCGCCGCCGGGCGACCAGCCACCAGACGACGGCGCCGCCTGCGAGCAGCACGAACGGGCCGAACCACAGCAGCCACGTGATGCGCTTGACCGGCGGGTCGTACAGGACGAAGTCGCCGTAGCGGGCGACCAGGTACTGCTTGATCTGGTCGTCGTCCTTGCCGGCCACCGCGAGCGAGCGCACCTCGCGGCGCAGGTCCTCGGCAAGCGGCGCGGTCGAATCCGCGAGCGACTGGTTCTGGCAGACGAGGCAGCGAAGCTCTTCCTCCAGCTTCTTGAGGCGTGCGTCGAGCGCGGCGTCGGATTGCGCGAGCGCGCTCGCGGTTGCGAGCAGGAGCGCGATTGCGAGGCTCTTCACGCTTTTTGAAGCTCGCGCACGAGCGGCAGGATCTTCTGCTGCAGCGCCTCGACGGTGATCGGCCCGATCTGCTTGTAACGGATGACGCCGTTCTTGTCGACGACGAACGTCTCGGGAACGCCGTACACGCCCCAGTCGATGCCTACGCGCCCGTCGGCGTCCACGACGGAAAGCCGATACGGATCGCCGTTCTGGTCGAGCCACGCGATCCCGGCGTCGTTCTTGTCCTTGTAGTTGAGGCCGATCACGGGCACGACGTTCGCCTTCGCGAGCTCGACGAGCAGCGGATGCTCGACGCGGCAGGACACGCACCACGATGCCCACACGTTGAGGAGCCACACCTGGCCCTTCATGTCCGCCGTGCTGAGCTTCTTGTCCGGCTGCTTCAGTTGCACGAGATCGAACACGGGCGCCGGCTTGCCGACGAGAGGCGAAGGCACTTCGCGCGGATCTCGCCCGAGGCCTGCCCACAGGAAGCCCACGAGGACGACGAACAGCGCGAGCGGAATGAGAAGGCGCAGCGATTTCATGACGGTTACGCCGCTGCGCCGACGGCGGCGGCGATCTTGTGTCGCACGGCGAGGCGATAGCGGCGGTCGGACAACGCGACGAACCCGCCGATTGCCATCAGGAAGCACCCGAGCCAGATCCAGTCCACGAACGGCTTGATGTACAGGCGCAGCGCCCATGCGCCTTCCGCGCCCTTGTCGGTCACCGGCTCGCCGAGCGACACGTAGCGGTCGCCGAACGGGCCTGCGTCGATCGCCGCCTCGGTCATCGGCATGCCGCTCGCGTTGTAGATCCGCTTCTCGGGCCGCAGCGTGTCGAGAAGCTTGCCGTCCTTGCGCATTTCGACGATGCCCGCGACGCCGGAATAATTCGGTCCGTTCACCGGCAGGACACCGCCGAACGTGAAGTCGTAACCGCCGACCTGCACCGTCTGGCCCTTGTCCATGGTCGCGTTCTGCTCGATGCCGTAGCCCTTGACCATCGTCACGCCGACGATGAACACCGCAACGCCGAGATGCGCGAGCACCATGCCGTACCACGCTGCCGAGTTGCTGCGAAGCGTCGTGTGACGCAAGCGCTGCGTGACGACGACGGCCGTCGAGGCGGCGATCCATGTGGCGAGGAAGAGGCCGACCGCGACCATCGGGCGCCAGGTTCCCATCACGAACGGCAGCAGGCACGCGGTGACGATCGCGACGGCCAGCGCCCAGCGCAGGCGTGTCCACATGTCGGGCAACAGCGCGCGACGCCAGCTCGCGACGGGACCGAGCGCGAGCAGAAACACGAGCGGTGCAGTCAGCGCGAAGAACACCGCGTCGAAGTAGGGCGGCCCCACCGAGATCTTGCCGACGCCGAGCGCGTCGATGACGAGCGGATACAGCGTGCCGAGCAGCACGCTCGCGCACGCGATGACGAGCAGGATGTTGTTGGCCAGCAGCAGCGATTCGCGCGAGACGGGATCGAATCCCGCGCCTGCGCCGACCGAGCCTGCGCGGAACGCATATAGCGTGAGCGAGCCGCCCACCACGACCGCCAGGAAGACGAGAATGAAGACGCCGCGCGTGGGGTCGGTGGCGAACGCGTGCACCGACGTGAGAACGCCGGATCGCACGAGGAACGTCCCGAGCAGCGACAGCGAGAACGCAATGATGGCGAGGAGCACGGTCCAGCTCTTGAACGTGCCGCGCTTCTCCGTCACCGCCAGCGAGTGCACGAGCGCCGTGCCGACGAGCCACGGCATGAAGGAGGCGTTCTCGACGGGATCCCAGAACCACCATCCACCCCATCCGAGCTCGTAGTATGCCCACCAGCTGCCGAGCGCGATGCCGATGGTGAGGAACGACCATGCGGCCAGCGTCCACGGCCGCGACCAGCGCGCCCACGTCGCGTCGAGCTTGCCCGCAAGCAAGGCGGCGATCGAGAATGCGAACGCCACGGAGAACCCGACGTAGCCCATGTAGAGCATGGGCGGGTGGATCACCATGCCCGGGTCCTGCAGCAACGGATTCAAGTCGCGGCCCTCGGCCGCGGCAGGCACCAGGCGCAGGAACGGATTGCTGGTGAACAACATGAAGAGCAGGAACCCGACGCCGACGAGGCCCATGACGGCGAGCACGCGTGCAAGCAACGGTGCAGGCAGGTTGCGTGAGCGCAGGGTCACCGCAAGCGCCCAGCTTGTGAGCATCAGCATCCACAGCAGCAGCGAGCCCTCGTGCGAGCCCCACGTCGCCGCGATGCGATAGGGAAGCGGCAGCTGCGTGTTCGAATGCAAGGCCACGAGCTCGACCGAGAAGTCGCTGGTCGCGAAGCTGTACGCGAGGCACCCGAATGCGACGACGATGAGCGCGAACTGCGCGCGGGCAGCGGGCTTCGCAAGGGCCATCAGCGCGGCGTCGCGCCGGTAGGCGCCCCACAGCGGAATCGTGCCCTGCGCGAGCGCCACGAGCAGCGCGAGGATCAATGCAAAATGGCCGAGCTCGGGAATCATCGCTTGGTGTCCTTCAATGTCGGCATCTCGATGGACTTGTGCTTCTGCGCCGCTTCGAGCGCCGCGCCCGCCTCCGGCGGCATGTAGTTCTCGTCGTGCTTGGCGAGCACCTCGGTGGCCTTGAACGTGCCGTCGGCAGCGAGCATACCTTGCGCGACGACGCCCTTGCCTTCCTTGAAGAGGTCGGGCAGGAGGCCGCTGTACACGACGGGCACGCGTTGCACGGTGTCGGTGACCACGAAGCTCACGTCCACCGAGTTGGGGATGCGCCTGACGCTTCCCGCTTCCACGAGGCCGCCGATGCGAAACGCGCGTCCCTGCGGCGCTTCCTTCGCGGCCACCTGCGACGGCGTGAAGAAGAAGACGAGATTGGACTGGAACACGTTCAGCACGAGCGCCGCCGCCACGCCGAGAACGACGACGCCCAAACCGATCCACGCGAGGCGACGGTGCCGTGCTTTCATGACCTGGCCTGCCTCCTGGCGGCGCGCCATCGCGCGCGCACGCTGACGACCTCGAGCGCGATTGCGAGCGCGGTCACGCCGTACGCACCCCACACGTAGAACCCGTAGCCGCCCATATTGAAAAAATCGCTCATGCGCGCACCATTCCCGGCAGCTCTTCGATCCACGCCGACCCGCGCTCGCGCTCGAGGATGATCGCGCGCACGCGCCACAGCGCGACGGCGATGGCGTAGAGCCACGCCGCGACGGCCATGACGAGCATCCCTGTCAGCATGATGGTGTTCATCTTCGAGCCGGTGGGGCTCACCGACGCCCCCTGGTGGAGTGTGTTCCACCACTGCACCGAATAATAGATGATCGGGATGTTCACGGCGCCGACGATCGTGAGGACGCCGCACGCGCGATCGGCGCGCCGCGCGTCGTCGATCGCATTGCGCAGGGCGATGACGCCGAAATAGAGGAACAGCAGGATGAGCTCGGACGTCATGCGCGCGTCCCACGCCCAGTAGGTGCCCCATGTCGGGCGGCCCCACAGCGACCCCGTCCACAGCGCGATGAACGTCATCCATGCGCCCGTCGGCGCCAGCGCCTGGGCGAGCATCGCCGAGAGCCGCGTGTTGAAGCTCAGCGCGACGATGCTCCAGAACGCCATCACGAGATAGATGAACATCGACATCCACGCCGATGCCACGTGGATGAAGATGATGCGGTAGGCCTCGCCCTGCTGGAAGTCGGTGGGGGCGACCACGAGCCCGGTCCAGAGGCCGATCGCCGCGAGGATTGCCGCGGCGCCCGCGAACCACGGCGCCATGCGTCCGGCGAGCGCATAGAAGGTGGCGGGCGAGGAGAATCGGTAGAGACTCATGTCAGTCGCGCCGGGCCGTCCCAAGCGATTGACTGCGCCCCCTCGGGGGGCAGCGAGCGAGGCGAAGCCTGCGAGCGTGGGGGTCGTTCACGTCAGTCGATCGCGATGCGTACGGCTGCAGCCATGGCAAACGGCGCGCCCACGAGTGCAACGAGCAATGCCGCCCCGAGGAGCGACATGTTGGGCGACACCGACAGGCCCGCACGAAACGCGTCGGCGGCGCCGGCGCCGAAAATCAGCACGGGCACGTACAGGGGCAGGATCAGCAATGCGAGCAGGCCGCCGCCGCCGCGCGCGCCGAGGGTCAGCGCCGCACCGATGCCGCCGAGCAGCGACAGGATCGGCGTGCCGATCAGGAGGCGCGAGGACGACGACCTTCAGCACATCCGCGTCGAGCGCGTACTGCAGGCCGAGGATCGGCGCGAGCACGACGACGGGCAAGCCGGTCGTGAGCCAATGCGCGAGCGCCTTGCCGCCCACGAGCGCGGGCAGGGGATAGGGCGACATCGCGACCTGCTCGAGCGTGCCGTCGGCAAAGTCGCTTGCGAACAGGCGCGGCAGCGCGAGCAACGACGCGAGCAGCGCCGCGACCCACAATACACCGGGCCCGAGCGCCGCGAGCAGGACACGATCGGGCGACGACGCAAGCGGAAAGAGGCTCACCACGATGACGTAGAACAGAAGCTGGACCGCGAGTTCCGCGCGCGAGCGCAACGCGACGCGCAGGTCGTGCGCGACGGCCCAGCGGATGGCGGAAAACACGCCATGGTCGGGTTCATTCAGCGCGGTGGCGGCGACGGTGCTCATGACAGTGCAAGGCTGTCCGCACGGTCGGGCGGCCATTCGAGCGGCTGGTGCGTCGCCGCGACGACGATTCCGCCGGCGCGCAAGCGTTGCGTCACGAGCTCCGCGAGCACGCCAATGCCGGTCGTGTCGAGCGCCGTCGCAGGCTCGTCGAGCAGCCACAGCGCGCGCGGCAGCAACGCGAGGCGCGCGAGCGTGACCCGGCGCCGTTGTCCTGCCGAAAGCATGCGTGCCGGCAGTTCCCGTTGGCGGGCAAGGTCGACGGTCCCGAGTGCCGACGACAAGGCGTCGTGCGTCACGCGGCTCGCCGCCGAGCTCCGCCAACGCGCGCAGGTTCTCCTCGACCGTCAATTCGTCCTTGAGCGCTGCGGCGTGACCCGCGAACGCGATGTGCGCGCGCATCGCGCCGGTCGCGCTGCCGTTCAGCGTGACGGCGCCGTCGTCCGGTTGCGTCAGGCCCGCGAGGACGCGCAGCAGCGTGGTCTTGCCGCTGCCGTTGCGGCCCGTGACGAGCAACGCCGCCGCCTCGACGCGCAGGCGGAGGCGGTTGAAGAGCACCGCAGTGCCGCGCCGGGCCGTGATGTCGATCGCCTCGAGCATGGCCTAGCATACCGTCACGGGACGACGCGATCGATGGTCACCCGGACGTCCTTCGCGCCGGGGTTGACCGTCGCGCTGGTGCCGGCCAGGTCGCCGGACTGCGGCTTGACGTCGCCCGACTTGCTGACCCGAGCCTCGATCACGACCTTCCCGGCCTTGGAGATCGTCGCCGCGGGGGACATCGCCATTTCGTCGGTGAGCGCGAAAGCACGGGGCAGGTCGCTGCCGCGCAGCTTCATCGCGGCGAGCGGCATGCGGCTCCCTTCGGGGTCGCGCGCGAAGATGAACACGGTATCGCCCGGCGCAATGTTCTTCGCGAGCTTCGGATCGACCTCGACGCGCCCGGTCACGCTCGTGCCGCCTGTTGCCTCCGCGCGGGGCGCTGCCGGCGTTGGCTCCGCCTGCCCGGCGTGGATCCGACCGCGCGAGCGCCGTCGTCGATCTGTCGCAGTTGCGGACTGTTCGGCGGAAGGAGTGCGCGCAGCTTCGTCCACGATGCAATCGCAGTGGCGCGATCGTTGCGCTCCATCGCGGCGGCGCCACCGAGCGCCAGCGCCTTCGCGTTCTCGGGCTCGAGCTTGATCGCACGCTCGAGAAGCTCGGTGGGCTGTCCCGCGAGCGTGCGTCCTTGCGCCTGCGCGACCGCTTCGGCCCAGTCGACGTACAACGGCGCGCTCGGCGGAAGCCGCTTGGCTGCCTCGTCGTACGCCATCGAAGCGGCGTCGAAGCGGCCGAGCACGCGATACGAGCGCCCGAGCAGGGCCCAGCCCTCGCCGTCCTCGGGATTGGCCTGCAGCCGCTTCGCGAGCTCGTCGACCATCGCGACGATCTGCGGATCGCTGGCGGTCGGCTTCGCCGCTGGCGCGCCGGCGTCGCGTTCATCGCGGCCGGATTGCCGAGCATGAAGTAGAGCACGCCGGCCACGACGGGCACGCACGCCACGAGCACGAACGCGGCGATCAAGCGCGGGCGCTCGCCGCGTGGCCGCGGGTTCGCGCGCAGCGCGAGCTCGTGGCCGAAGCGCGCGCGTGAGCTCGTCCAGCGCGGCATCGCGCTCCGCCGCCGTGATCGTGCCCGCCGCGAAGTCCGCTTCGATCTGTCGCTTGTGGTCGCGGAAGACCGCGGTGGTCGCCGACTCGTCCGCCGGCGCCTCGCCTTCGCGATCGGCGCAGCAACGGCATGACGACCGACGCGGATGCCGGCGACGAGCGCGAGCGCGATCAACCAGAACAAGGGGGACGAGGCCATTGGCAATCGGGGCAAATGGTCGAAATTATAGCGTTGCGGGCAGACCTGCGCAAACTCCGGCCCTATGCGCGACGTTGGATTATGATGGTCGACCCTCGCACAAGACGCCACACACCATTGTCGGACAAAGACATCCGCGAGGCTTCGCTCGAATATCACCGGCAGTACCCGCCGGGGAAGATCGCGCTGCAGGCGACCAAGCAGCTCACCAATCAGCGCGACTCTGGCGCTCGCCTATACGCCCGGCGTCGCCGCGGCCTGCGACGAAATCGTGCGCGACCCGCACGAGGCGGCGACGCTGACGGCGCGCGGAACCTCGTCGCCGTCGTGACCAACGGCACCGCGGTGCTCGGACTGGGCGCCATCGGACCGCTCGCGGCGAAGCCGGTCATGGAAGGCAAGGCGGTGCTGTTCAAGAAATTCTCGGGCCTCGACTGCTTCGACATCGAGATCAACGAGCTCGACCCGGACAAGCTGGTCGACATGATCGTCGCGCTCGAGCCCACGTTCGGCGGCATCAACCTCGAGGACATCAAGGCGCCCGAGTGCTTCTACATCGAGAAGAAGTGCCGCGAGCGGATGAAGATCCCGGTGTTTCACGACGACCAGCACGGCACGGCGATCATCGTCGGCGCCGCGGTGCTGAACGGGCTGCGCGTCGTCGGCAAGGACCTGGACAAGGTGAAGCTCGTCGTGCTCCGGCGCGGGCGCCGCCGCGCTCGCGTGCCTCGATCTGCTCGTCGGGCTCGGCATCAAGCGCGAGAACATCTGGGTCGCGGACATCAAGGGCGTCGTCTACCGCGGCCGCACCGAATTGATGGACGAGCACAAGATCGTGTACGCGCAGGAGAGCACGGCACGCACGCTCGCCGAGATCCTGCCCGGCGCCGACATTTTCCTCGGCCTGTCCGCGGCGCGCGTGCTGAAGCCGAGTGGCTCGCGCAGATGGCAACGTCGCCGCTCATCCTCGCGCTCGCCAATCCGGAGCCGGAGATCATGCCGTTAAAGGCGGACGGCCCGACGCGGTCATCGCCACCGGTCGCTCGGACTTTCCGAACCAGGTGAACAACGTCCTGTGCTTCCCGTTCATCTTCCGCGGCGCGCTGGACGTCGGCGCCACGACGATCAACGAGGAGATGAAGCTCGCGTGCGTACGCGCGATCGCCGACCTCGCGATGGCCGAGCAGTCGGACATCGTCGCGCATGCGTACAGCATCGAAGGTTCGAAGTTCGGTCCGGATTACCTCATTCCGAAGCCGTTCGATCCGCGGCTCATCGTGAAGATCGCGCCGGCAGTGGCGAAGGCCGCGATGGATTCGGGTGTCGCCACGCGGCCGATCACGGACTTCGCCGCGTACCGCCAGCAGCTCATGCAGTTCGTGTACCACTCCGGCTTGCTGATGAAGCCGATCTTCACGGCGGCGAAGGCGTCGCCCAAGCGCATCGTCTACGCCGAGGGCGAGGACGAGCGCGTGCTGCGCGCGGTGCAGGTCGTGGTCGACGAGGGACTCGCGCGTCCGATCCTGGTCGGACGGCCGGCGGTCATCGCGACGCGGCTTCAGCGCTTCGGATTGCGCATGCGCCCGGCACGGACTTCGACATGATCAATCCTGAGCAGGACGACCGCTATCGCGACTACTGGACCGAGTATTTCCGGCTGACGCAGCGGAACGGCGTGTCGCAGGCGTACGCGCAACTCGAGATGCGGCGGCGCCACGCTGATCGGCGCCATGGCGATCCATCGCGGCGACGCGGACGGCATGCTGTGCGGCATGTTCGGCACGCACGAGCTGCATCGCATCTACATCGACCAGGTGATCGGCCTGCGCCGCGGCGTGCGCACGTATGCGGCGATGAACGCGGTGATGCTGCCGACGCGCACGATCTTCATTGCCGATACCTACGTCAATCCCGACCCCAATCCCGATGAGCTCGCGGAGATTACGCTGCTCGCCGCGGAAGAGATTCGCCGCTTCGGCCTCGTGCCCAAAGTCGCGCTGTTGTCGCACTCGAGCTTTGGCTCGTCGAGCAGCCGCAGGCGAGGAAGATGCAGGCGGCGATGGCCGTCATCGCCGCGATGGACCCCGACCTCGAGTTCGAGGGCGAGATGCACGGCGACGCCGCGCTCAACGAGGAGGTGCGGCTAGCGGCGTTTCCCAATTCGCGGCTCAAGGGTGAGGCCAACCTGCTGATCATGCCGACGGTCGACGCCGCGAACATTTCGTTCAACCTGCTGAAGGTCGCGGCGGGATCGGGCGTCACGCTGGGGCCGATGCTGCTCGGCGTCGCCAAGCCGGTGCACATCCTGACACCGTCGGCGACGGTGCGACGCATCGTCAACATGACCGCGCTGACGGTCGTCGACGCGACCACGCAGCGGCAGCCGTCGCTGTTGTAGTCGCCTGCCTACGCGGCGTCGTCACGGGCTCCGGCTGCGCGGAATTCGCGTCCGGCCGATCATGCGACTTTGCACGATCACCGGAGAGTTGCCATGACCGAAGCCGTCGCGGATACCCGCCCGGGCGTGAGCGAGGAATCCGTCGCGAAGCAGCGCGACGAGTTCTTCGATCGCCTGAAGAAGACGCCGTATTGCATGCTCATCACGCACGATGTCGACGGCGGGATGCATGTGCGGCCCATGACCACGCAGTGCGCGGCGGAAGCCGGGCAGATCTGGATGTTCCTCGCCGCCGACAGCGAGACGGCAGCGGAGGTGTCCGCCAATCCGAACGTCGTGCTCACGTACGCGGACACCGGTGACAATGCGTTCGTCGCGGTGCGTGGCCACGGGACCGTCCTGCGCGACCCGCAGCGCGCGAAGGAGCTCTGGAGCAAGATTGCCGAGGCGTGGTTCCCGGGCGGCCCCGAGGACCCGAAGCTTGCCCTCCTGCGCATCACGCTGTCGTCCGCCGAGCACTGGGAGCCGCCGCAGGGCAAGGTGATGCAGTTCGTGGAGATCGTCACCTCGGCGCTCACCCACAACCCTCCCGAGCACGAAGGCGTGTATCGCAAGCTGCACTTCTGACGTCGCGGGGCTGGCCCCGATTTCGCTACACTTGCATCCCAAGCGCCTCGTGCAGCCGTGCGAGGCGTTTTTGCACGACCTTTGGGAGGATCGTGATGCGAATTCGGGCATGTCTCGCTGCGCTTGCGCTGGCGTTCACCGCGCAGGCCGCAGCACAGGATACGAAGATCGCGTTCCAGCTCGACTGGCGCTTCGAGGGCCCAGCCGCGATGTTCCTGCTGCCCAAGGCCAAGGGGTACTTCGCCGCGGAGAAGCTCGACGTCACGGTCGATGCCGGCAGCGGCTCGGGCAACGCGGTGAATCGCGTCGCGTCCGGCACGTACCAGATGGGCTTCGCGGACCTCGCGGCCCTCATCGAGTTCGTCGGCAACAATCCGACGGCCCCGAACAAGCCGGTCGCGGTGATGATGGTGTACGACACCACGCCCGCGGCCGTGCTTTCGCTCAAGAAGACGGGCATCAAGGCGCCCGACCGCCGATCTCGTCGGCAAGAAGATGGTGCGCCCGTGTTCGACGCGGGCAGGCGCGCGTTCCCCATCTTCGTCAAGGCGAACAAGCTCGACGGGGGCAAGATCCAGTGGACGGCGATGGATCCGCCGTTGCGCGAGACCATGCTCGTGAAGGGCGACGTGGACGCGATCACCGGCTTCTATTTCACGAGCCTCCTCAACCTCAACGCGCGCGGCGTCAAGGACGAGGACGTCGACGTCCTCATGTATCCGAAGTACGGCGTCAACCTCTACGGCAACGCGATCATCGTCTCCGAGCCGTTCCTGAAGGAGAAGCCGGAGGCGGTGAAGGCGTTCCTGCGCGCGTTCACCAAGGGCATGAAGGACGTGCTCGCCGACCCGGATGGCGCGATCAGCTACGTCAAGGAGCGCGACGCGCTGATCGACGAGACGCTCGAGAAGCGGCGGATCCGGCTCGCGATCGACAGCGTATCGTGACGCCCACGGCGAAGGCGGACGGCTTCGGCGGCGTGCAGCCGGCGCGCTTCGCCGACATGGTGACGCAGGTCACGTCGGCGTTCGAGGTCAAGAACCCGGTGCAGCCCGAGGCCATCTGGACCGACGCGTATCTGCCCGCCAAGGCCGACCGGATGATGTTCCCGAAGTGAGGGACGGACGCTGCAACGGGGAACAGCACGGCCGTTCGTCGATTTCCGCGACGTCGCGCTCGCCTACGACGGCCAGGCCGGCTTCGCCGTCGAGGACATCTCGCTGTCGATCGCGCCCGGCGAGTTCGTCGCGATCGTCGGACCGTCGGGCTGCGGCAAGAGCACGTTCATGAAGCTCGCGACCGGACTGAAGCCGCCCACGCGCGGCGAGGTCGACGTCGAAGGTGCGCCGGTCACGGGCCCGCTGAAGATCGTCGGCATGGCGTTCCAGGCGCCCACGCTCCTGCCGTGGCGCACGACGCTCGACAACGTGCTGCTGCCGCTCGAGATCGTCGAGCCGTACCGCTCGACGTTCAAGCGCGACCGCGCGAAGTTCGCCGACCGCGCGCGCGCGTTGCTGCGCACGGTCGGGCTCGCCGGCTACGAGGACAAGTATCCGTGGGAGCTTTCCGGCGGCATGCAGCAGCGCGCGTCGATCTGCCGCGCGCTCGTGCACCAGCCGCGGATGCTGCTGCTCGACGAGCCGTTCGGCGCGCTCGACGCGTTCACGCGCGAGGAGCTGTGGTGCGTGCTGCGCGATCTGTGGCAGCCGCGCAGCGCTTCACCGTGATCCTCGTCACGCACGACCTGCGCGAGGCGGTGTTCCTCGCCGACACCGTCTACGTGATGAGCAAGCGGCCGGGCCGCATCGTCGGGCGCCGCAGGTCGACCTGCCGCGGCCGCGCGATCTCGAGGTGACGTACACCGACGCGTTCACCGACATCGTGCACGAGATGCGCGAGCGGATCGGGCTGGTGCGCCAATGAAGCGCGAGAGGCTCGAGACGGCGCGCCGTGGCTCGTGGCGGTCGCCCTGCTCGTCGTGTGGCAGGCGATCTGCCCGTGTTCGACGTGTCCGAGTTCATCTTCCCGCGCCCATCGCGATCGCCGGTCGCTGGTCCAGTATGCGGGGCCGATCGCCGGCCACGCGTGGCAGACGTTCTGGACGACGATGGCCGGCTTCGCGATCGGCGTCGCCGTGGGCTTGCTGCTCGGCGTGCGGTCGGCAGCTCGCGCTTCGTCTACAGGGCGCTCTATCCGCTGCTGGTGGCGTTCAACGCGATTCCCAAGGCCGCGTTCGTGCCGATCCTCGTCGTGTGGTTCGGCATCGGCAGCCTGCCGGCGATCCTCACCGCGTTCCTGATCTGCTTCTTCCCGATCGTCGTCAACGTGGCGACGGGGCTCGCCACGCTCGAGCCCGAGCTCGAGGACGTGCTGCGCTCGCTCGGCGCGACGCGCGTCGACATGCTGTGAAGGTCGGGCTGCCGCGCTCGCTGCCGTACTTCTTCGCGTCGCTCAAGGTGGCGATCACGCTCGCGTTCGTCGGCACCGTCGTGTCCGAGACGGTCGCGTCGAACGAGGGCATCGGCTACCTGATGATGTCGGCGGGCTCGTCGATGCGGATGCCGCTGGTGTTCGCGGGGCTGATCGTCATCGGCGTGATGGCGATGGTGATGTACGAGGTGTTCGCGGTGCTCGAGCGCCGCATGACGGGCTGGGCGCATCGCGGAAACATCATGACGAAGTCGTTGCTGTTCTCGCCGATCAGTTGCGACGGTGTCCACCTTGCCCAATCGGATCGTCGTCTCGCCGATGTGCCAGTACTCGGCGCCCGACGGCTTGGCAGACAACTGGCACTTCGTCCATCTCGCCCAGTTCGCGATGGGCGCGTCGGGCTCGTCTTCGTCGAGGCCACCGCGGTGTGACGGGGCGCGCATCACGCACGGCGACTCGGCCTCTGGTGCGGATGCGCATGTCGCGCCGTGCCGGCGCATCGCCGATTACGTTCATCGCGCAGGGTCGCGCGCCCGCGATCCAGCTCGCGCACGCAGGACGCAAGGCGAGCATGCAGCGGCCGTGGTTCGGCAATGCCGCGCTGGATGCGGCCGATCACGACCGCGGCGACGATCCGTGGCCCATCGTCGGACCCGTGGCGATGCCTCACAACGAAGGCTGGCTCGTTCCGCGCGAGCTCGACGCCGGTGGTCACCAGGGCATCGTCGCAGCGTTTGGCGCAGCGGCAGCGCGAGCGCACGCCGCCGGGCTCGACGTGCTGGAGATCCACGGCGCGCACGGGTACCTCATCCATTCGTTCCTGTCCCCGATCTCGAACACGCGCAACGACGCCTATGGCGGAGACCTCGCGGGGCGCATGCGCATGGCACTGGAAGTCGCGCGTGCGGTGCGCGAGGCGTGGCCGGCCGACAAGCCACTCTTCTTCCGCACGTCGACCATCGACGGCGTGGACAGCGGCTGGTCGCTCGACGACACGGTCGTGCTCGCGCGCGAGTTGAAGGCGATCGGCGTCGACGTCGTGGACTGCTCGGCGGGCGGCTTCACGTCCTCGCGGCTTGCGCTGAAGATCGGGTACCTCGTGCCCAATGCGTTGCGCGTGCGGCGCGAAGCGGGCATCGCGACCCAGGCCGTGGGATTCATCCTGGATGCGCATCAAGCCGAGCAGATCGTTCGTTCGGGCGCAGCGGATCTCGTGGCCCTGGCGCGCGAGGCGCTCGTC
>CAWBRO010000008.1:0-51671 GCA_963791355.1 uncultured beta proteobacterium
TTCGGCGGCGCCGACGCCGACACGCTGCACGGTGACGCCGGCCGTGACGAGCTGCACGGTGGCACGCACGCCGACTTCCTCTACGGCGGCGGCGACAACGACTCTATCGATGGTGACGACGGCGTCGACGTCATCCGCGGCGGAACGGGCGACGACACGCTTCGTGGTGGTCTCGACGCGGACGCCTACATCATCGACGCTGGCGACGGCAACGATACGATCGACGATGTGGACGGGCTTGGAAGCATCGTGCTCGGCACCACGCAACTGAATGGCGGACAAGCATCCGTCCCTGGCGTGTGGAAGCAAAAGGTTGGCACGGCGGACGTCACCTACATATTCGCCCCGGACGCCACTGGCCGCGGTGACCTGCGCATTCAAAACACGACAGGAACCACCACCGTCAAGCACTTCAAGAGCGGCGAGCTTGGCATCGCCCTCAACTCACCCGCCCCTGCCGACTACACGCTGCCAACCACGACGAATACGGTCCTCGGGACTGCCGGCAACGAAAATCGGTCGCCGATCGGGAGCAACAATTCGTTGGGCGGCCTGTCTACCTCGAACAACCTGATCAAGGGACTGGCCGGTCGCGATGAAGTCATCGGAAGCATCCGTAACGATGTCGTCGAAGGCGATGCCGGCGTCGATCTTGTGCGAGGCTGGGACGGCGATGACTTTCTTTTCGCAGACGTCGGCCTCACGGCAGCTCAAGTCGCGACCTACATCGCAACTTCGGCTACCGCCCCCACGTCCGGGACGATGCCGGCAACGCTGCAGTCGGCAACGAGCGACTGGTTGCTGGGCGGCAAGGGTAAGGACACGGTCGTGGGCAGCGACGCCAACGACGTGCTGTTCGGCGGTGCAAACGCAGACCGCATCATTGGCGGCGCCGGGCACGATCTGATCAACGGCGACGACGACTACGAGCCGGCAGATCTCAACACCACTTACGCGCAGCCGGGCAGAGGCTCCGGCGCACCGTTCGACGCGTGGTACGAGCCTGTTTTCATCCGCAACGACTATGCGCATTTTCCGGGCGGTGGCGACGAGATACACGCGGGCTCGGGTGACGACGCCGTCTATTCGGAAGATGGCGACGATAGTGTCTGGGCCGACGACGGCAATGACACGGTGTCGGGCGGAGCAGGCGAGGACCAGATTTTCGGCGGCAATGGCGCAGATCGTATCGCCGGTGACGATTACGGCTTGTTCGTCGGAAGCGATACGGAAACGCCCATTGGCGACGATTATGTGGACGGCGGTGCCGGTGACGACGCGATCTACGGCGATGGCGGTGAGGACGTTCTCTTTGGAGGAAGTGGGAACGACATAATCTACGGCAACAACAACATTCGTGCGTCCGCCACGGCCGCCGACGACGGTGCCGACTACATCGACGGAGGCGACGGTAACGACCAACTGATCGGCAATTCCCGCGATGACCACATCCTCGGTGGCGCGGGCGCGGATTACCTGCGCGGCGACTCACTCGACACGCCGGTCCAGTTCCAGGGCGCTGATTATCTCGATGGCGGCGCTGGAAACGACACTGTCCAAGGCTACGGCGGCGACGACACGCTCGTCGGTGGTGCGGGGTCCGACTTCTTTTTCGGGGACGCAGGCGACGATTACATCGACGCAGCAACCGACGAAGATGGTCAAAACGGGGTCGTCGACCAGGGATACGGAGGCGACGGTAACGACGTCATGGTCGGTGCCCGAGGTGTCGAAAGCCACCTTTTCGGCGAGGCAGGCAACGACGACCTCGCCGGCGAGGGCTACTTGTTCGGTGGCGATGGCAACGACACGCTGACCACTCATGGCGACTACGAACTTTCGGAGCTTGGCTCACTGCTCCAGGGCGGCAACGGGAACGACCAGCTGTTCGTCATCGGTGGCAACGCCTCGGTATACGGGGAGGCGGGCGACGACTTCCTGTCCGGGGGCAACGCAATCGACTTTCTTCTCGGCGGTGCCGGCAAGGATGTCATCGCCGGCGGAACCAGCGTCGATTATGCCTACGGCGGTGACGACCAGGACACGCTGAACGGAGGCGATGGCGCGGACCAACTGAACGGCGGCGGAGACGTCGACCAGATCTTCGGCGACGGGGGAGACGATCTTGCGTTCGGCGAGCAAGGCGACGACACACTGCACGGCGGCGCCGGGGCCAACTTTCTCGATGGCGGCGCGGGCAACGATACCTATTTGAGGGACGATACCGGCGCAAACGATTTCATCGCCGATGAAGACCGCACCGGCCTCATCGTGTTCGGCGACGGCATCGAAAAGGATGCGCTGACCTATCGTAACGGGAAGAACTCCGCCGGACAAAACGCTTACATCATCATCGAAGGCTTCTCGGCAGGGGGTTCGGTCACCATCGCAGGGTCGCTTCAGTCGTGCGCGTTCGCCGACGGTACTACGTTGACAGCGCAGGAGATGCAGGCGCGAGCGGACGCATCCGACAAGCCTCCCAAGCTCGTCGCATTGCCCATCGTTCCGATCACCGGGACTGCAGGCGACGATGTGGTGGTCAACACCACGACGGCACAGGACACGATGACGGATGCCGGCAACGATACGATCATCGCCGGCGCGGGGGACGACCGCATTTACGCCGGGTCCGGCAATGATCGCCTCGTCGGCGGTGGCGGCAAGAACGATTTGTATGGCGGCGATGGACTCGACACCTACGTCGTGTCGCTGGCGGACGCAGGCACGCGCATCGTCGATGGCCACCTGCTTGGTTCGCCCGAGACCGACACGATCGAGTTCGCGGCGGGTGTCCTCCCCGCTCAGACCCGCCTCGTCAGGAGCGGCAACGACCTCGCCGTGCTCATGAACGGCGGCTCGTCACAGCTAACGCTCCAAGCGTTTTTCACGACCTCCGAATACATAGGCGGTTCGTACAAGCCGGTCGACAACAAGATCGAAACGATGCGGTTCGCGGACGGAACGGTCTGGAACAGCGCTCAAATTGCGTCCCGCATCGAAAGTGGCACGGCGAACACGATGACGGGCACGCCGGGAGACGACACGTTCGTCGTCGACGACGTTGGCGACATCGTCAATGAACTTCCAAATGCCGGAACGGACACGATCCAAAGCTCCGTCAGCTACAAACTATCCGCCAACGTCGAGCGCCTCGTGTTGACCGGGGCCCTCGACGCCAACGCGTGGGCGCATGCCGGCAACGCCGTCAGCTATCTGTATGGAAACGACGGCAACAACGTGTTCGATGGGCCGGGCAACGTATATGGATCCGGTGGCACAGTGAACGCGTATGCGGTGATGGCCGGAGGCAAGGGGGACGACACCTACTACTACGACAAATGGAAGTGGGGATCCGCCCTCGAGAATCCGGGCGAGGGCAACGACACCATTTATATTGCATCCGGAGCGGGCAGCTTTACGCTTCCCGCCAACATCGAGAACGCCTTCGACATCAACGGCGGGCTCGACCGCTCGAACGTTTCTGGCGATTCGCTGATCGGCAACGCGCTCGACAACTTCCTGGGATACGCCGGCCCCGCTGCGGGACACATCCCGTACTACATCGATGGTGGCCTCGGTGCCGACACGATGCAGGGATTCATCGACAACGACGTCTATGTCGTCGACAACGCCGGCGACCGGGTGATCGAGCTTCCCAACGGTGGCATGCAAAGTCCGGCAGACGAAATTCGCAGCTCAGTCACCTACGAGCTTCCGGCGACCGTAGAAATCCTTACGCTGACAGGCGTGGCTGCAATCGACGCTTGGGGCAATGACGCGGCCAATACGCTGGACGGTTCGCAGAACCCGGCGGCCAATCACTTGCGCGGCGGACTCGGCGATGACACGTACAAGGCGGGACAGAACGATGTCGTCGTCGAAGAAGACGCACAAGGTTTCGACACGCTGGAACTTCACGGCACGCCCACGCGGTTGTACACCGTCGACGACCTTCCCCTGAATGTCGAGGCCCTGACATTGGGTGACGACCTCGGTGCGTCGGACCTTCGAGGGGCGGGCGGCGACGACCGGCTGCTAGGCAACGCGTCCAACAATTCACTGACCGGCCTGTCGGGCGATGACACGCTGGGCGGGGGCGCCGGGGACGACGTGCTGGATGGCGGGGCCGGCGACGACATGCTGAGCGGCGGGTCTGGGGCGGACACGTATCGCTTCAGCCGTGGCTTCGGAGACGACACCATCAACGACGTGCGAGTTGTCGGCACCGAGAACCAGATCGTGTTCGATGCGTCCATTGCGGCCAGCGACGTCTACTTCGAGAACGGACAGTTGCGGATCGCGGGCACCAGCGACAGCATTGCGTTAGCACACTCGCCGAGCGATCTCCGATTCGCAGACGGCAGCTCGGTGAGCGCCAACGACGTTGCGCGCGCATTGACGGCGAGTTATTCGTCGAGTCCCTCTCCCGGTCCCGACACGCTGCGCGGAACGGATGGCGACGACAACCTGGATGCCCTGGCCGGGGCCGACTTCATCTATGGTTTTGGTGGTGGCGACGTGCTTGCCGGTGGAGCGGGCAACGACGCGATCGCGGGCGGAGCGGGCAACGACACGATCGACGGCGGCGCTGACGACGACGGACTGGACGGAAACGACGGCGACGACACGATCCTTGGCAATGCCGGCCTCGACACCGTGTCCGGTGGAATCGGCAACGACACCATCGACGGCGGAAGCGATCGCGATACGCTGCATGGGGATGACGGCGACGACGTCATCGCCGGTGGCGACGATGTCGACGTCCTGCATGGCGATGCCGGCAACGATTCCCTCGATGGCGGCGCCGCCCGGGACACACTCTACGGCGGCGCGGGCAACGACACGCTGGCAGCAGGCGCCACCGCTGAGTACGGCGGCGGCGACACCTTGTATGGCGGCACCGGAAACGATCACCTGATTGGCAACCTTGGTGACGACACGCTGGTCGGCGAGGGTGGCGACGACCGGATCGACGGCGCCGACGGCAACGATTACGTCTACGACGACGCGGGCAACAACATCGTCGACGGCGGCGATGGTTGGGACACCATCACGACCGGTGCAGGCAACGACATCATCGACGGCGGCGCAGGCGACGGCGACGCATTGAACGGCGGCCTTGGCGTCGACACCTATGTTCTCAAACGCGGCAACGGAAGCGACCAGCTCGCCGAGCACTGGACCACCGAGCTTACCGTCATTGGCGTCGAGGCGTCCCTCGCCCCAGCCGATATCACGATCGCTCTGCTGAACGACGGATACTCGGACTATCTGCAGGTCGCGATCGCTGGCACCTCCGACGAGTATCGCGTCCTGCAACCGGACGCCGCAGTCAACGGCCTCGAAATTCGCTTCGGCGATGGAACCGTCTGGTCCTCATCCGTCATCAACGACAAGCTTTACCTGCGCCAGGGCACGGCGGGTAACGACACGCTCACGGGCAGCCTCGGCAACGATCGATTGTTCGGATATGCAGGCAACGACACGCTTTCCGGGCTTGGCGGCAACGACCTGCTGGATGGCGGTGTCGGCATGGACGCCATGATCGGCGGCACCGGCAATGACGCATTCGTCGTGGACGATGTCGCGGACGTCGTTACCGAGGCGGCAAGCGAAGGCGTCGACACGGTGCAAAGCTCGATCTCGTACGTATTACCTGCGAACGTCGATGACCTCACGCTGCTGGGGACGGGCCCGCTCGACGCAACCGGGAATGCACTCGACAACAAGCTGACGGGCACCGCCGGTGCCAACATCCTCGATGGCAAGACCGGTCGCGACACGTTGATCGGCGGCGTCGGAAACGACACCTATGTCGTGGACAACGCCGGCGACGTCGTCACCGAGCGTGCAGGCGAAGGTACGGACACCGTCCAATCGAGTATCACCTTCACCCTGGGCGCTGACCTCGAGAACCTTACGCTCGCGGGAGCCGCGGCCGTCAACGGCGTCGGGAACTCGGCCAATAACATTCTGATCGGCAACGCCGCCGTCAATACCTTGACCGGCAACGCCGGCGATGACCAGCTCAACGGTGGTGCTGGAGCCGACACGCTGAAAGGCGGGGCGGGTAACGATGCGTACACCGTCGACAACGCAGGCGACGTGGTAACCGAGCTGGCCGGCGAAGGCGCGGACGTCGTGCTCTCGAGTGTGACGTACACGCTTGGCGCCAACGCGGAAAACCTTACGCTTACCGGCGCCGCGGCGATCAACGCAACGGGCAATGCACTCGACAACCTCCTGAACGGCAACGGCGCAGCGAACACCTTGAGCGGTGGCACCGGTAAAGACACGATGGTCGGCGGCGCGGGCAACGATATCTACGTCGTCGACAACACGGGTGACGTCGTGACGGAGGCCGCCGCGCAGGGAATCGATCTCGTACAGTCCTCGATCAGCTATGTACTTGCCGCCGAGGTCGAGAACCTGACGCTGACCGGAACCGCTGCCATCAACGCGACGGGTAACAGCCTGGGCAACACGCTGACCGGGAACACCGCCAACAACGTGTTGGACGGGGGCGCGGGCGTCGACACCCTGCGTGGCGGCGTCGGCAACGATACTTTCATCGTCGACACCGGCACCGACATCATCCTGGAGAACGCAAGCGAAGGGACGGACCTCGTCCAGAGCAGCGTCACGCTGACGCTCGCCGCGAACGTCGAGAACCTGACGCTCACCGGAGTTTCCGCCGCAAATGCCACTGGCAACGCGCTCGACAACGTTCTCACGGGCAACGTGGCCGACAATGTGATGACGGGTGCCACGGGCAACGACACGATGCGAGGCGGCGCAGGTAACGACACCTACGTCCTGGACGTCGCGACGGACGTCGTCACGGAGAACGCAGGAGAAGGGACCGACCTCGTCCAGAGCGCCGTGACATGGACGCTGGGCGCCAATGTCGAGAATCTCTCGCTGACCGGAAGTGCCGCGGTCAACGGTACCGGCAACGCTCTCGCCAACGCGATCACCGGCAACGCGGCGAACAACATCCTCGACGGCGGTACGGGCGTCGACACACTCGCAGGGGGCGCCGGCAACGACACCTACGTCGTCGACAATGCCGGCGACATCGTCAACGAGGCGGCAAGCGCCGGAACGGATGTCGTCAATGCAGGCGTCACCTATGTGCTGGCGGCAAACGTCGGAATCTCTCACACTTACCGGTGCCTCCGCGATCAACGGCACGGGCAATACGCTGAACAACACCCTGACCGGCAACGCTGCGAACAATGCTCTCGATGGCGGCGCGGGCATCGACTCGCTCGCCGGAGGAGCCGGCAACGACACCTACGTTGTCGACAACGCCGGCGACGTCGTCACCGAGGCGGCAAGTGCCGGAACCGATGTCGTCAACGCCGGCGTGACGTACGCGCTGGCTGCAAACCTGGAGAGCTTGACGCTGACCGGCACCGTCGCCATCAACGGAACGGGCAATGCCCTGAACAATGTGCTAACCGGAAATGCCGGCACCAACGTCCTTGACGGGGGTGCCGGCACCGACACCATGATCGGGGGTGCTGGCAACGACACTTACGTGGTAGACGTTGCAACCGACGTGACGACCGAAGCAGTCGGGGGCGGGACGGATCTCGTGCAGGCTGCGATCACATGGACTCTCGGCGCCGAAGTCGAGAACGTGACGCTGACGGGCAGCGCAGCCGTCGATGCGACGGGGAACGCGCTCGCCAACACATTGACCGGCAATGTCGCAAATAACGTCCTGAACGGCGGCGCGGGTGCGGACACGATGACCGGCGGCGCTGGCGACGATACGTACGTCGTCGACAACGCCGGCGACATCCTCGTCGAGGCGGCCGGGGCGGGCAACGATGCGGTCAATAGCTCGATCACCTACGTCACCGCAGCGAACGTCGAGTTCCTGACGCTCACCGGCGCGGGGGCGATCAACGGCACCGGAAACAGCCTCGACAATTGGCTGCGGGGAAATTCGGCGGTCAATACGCTGTCCGGCATGGATGGGAGTGACACGCTGTGGGGCGACCTGGGCAACGACGTGCTCAACGGCAACAACGGCAATGATCTCGTGCAGGGCGGCGCCGGCAACGACGCGCTTGCGGATACGGTGGGCAACAACCTCCTGGACGGTGGGCTCGGCACGGACACGATCACCGGCGGGTCGGGCCGCGACATGATCATCGGCGGCGCGAGCGCCGATACGATCACGACAGGAGGTGGCGCGGACGTCGTCGGGTTCAACAAGGGAGACGGCGCCGATGTGGTGAACGCGAGTGTCGGGAGTGACGATACGCTCTCCCTCGGTGGCGGACTGTCGTACAGCGACCTCAAGTTGAAGAAGACGGGTCTGGACCTCATCCTCGATGCGAGCAACGGCGACCAGATCACCTTCAAGAACTGGTACCAGACCGGCGTGAACAACAAGAGTGTGCTGAACTTGCAGGTCGTGGCAGACGCAATGGCCGCGTATAACCCGACCGGATCGGATCCGCTGCTGAACAAGAAGATCGTGCAGTTCAACTTCGGCGGCATCGTCAGTGCATTCGACGCCGCACTCTCGGCGGATCCGACGATCACCAGTTGGAGCATCGCCAACTCGCTTGCGACGAATTATCGTGGCCGGCAGCGATGTCGCAGCGATCGGCGGCGACTTCGCATACGACTTCGGCCACCGCAATGCGCTCACCAACATCGGCTCAGTGCCCGGCCAGGCCGTACTCGCGAGCGCAAACTTCGGTAGTGCGGCGCAAGCGCTGCAAACCAGCGCCACGTTGTACTCGGGCACGGTTCGTCTGCAACTGACAGCGGCCACACGGCAATGCTCGCTTCCCTGCGCGAGACGGCCGCCCCATCGCGCGGCGCCGGCGACTTCCTGCCCGGACCGTTGCGCCTCGTCGAGCTGCCGCCGTCGCCGGCGCCTCGTCGTCTGCTGTACTGGGTGTCGGCGCTGTTCGCCATCGCTTTGTTGTGGCTCGTGTTCGGCCGTGTCGACATCGTGGCGGTCGCCGCGGGCAAGCTCGCGCCTCGCACGAGCATCAAGATCGTGCAGCCTGCCGATGCCGGGCGCGTTGCCGAAATCGCCGTCGCCGAGGGCGACGCCGTTGTCGCCGGGCAGGTGCTGGTGCGACTCGACGCCGACCTGCACGAAGCCGACACGCGCGCGCTGCGCGGCGAGCTCGCACTGCGCAGCCTGCAGCTTCGCCGGATCGACGCCGAGCTCGCGGATACGGCGCTTGCCCGCTTCGACGGCGACGCCGACGAGCGGATTCGCCCGCATGGACGCCCAGCATCGTGCCAACCGGACCGCGTATGCCGACGCGCTCGCACAGGAGCGAGCGTCCGTGGCGCGCATCGAACAGGACCTGCGCGCGGCGACCGCCGTGCTCGTCAAGCTGCAACGCACGGTGCCGATCTACCGGACCATGGCCGACCGATTCGCGACGTTGCAGGCGGAGGGATTCGTGAGCGAGCTCGCGGCACTCGAGCGGCAGCGCGACCGCATCGAGAAGGAGCAGGACGAGGCGGCGCAGCAGCACACCGTCGAGAGTCTCGAGGCGAACCTCGCCCAGGCGCAGCGCCGGCTTCGTGCAGGTCGAGTCGACGTATCGCCAGCAGCTTCACGCCGAGCGCACGCAGGTCGCAAGCCAGCGCACGCGCATCGAGGAGGATCTCGCAAAGGCGCTGTATCGCGCCACGGCGGTCGAGCTGCGAGCGCCGCAGGCAGGAGTGGTCAAGGATCTCGGCACGCACACGATCGGCACCGTCGTGTCCCCGGGCAGTGTCCTTCTGACCCTGGTCCCCGCGGGCGAGGAGTTGCAGGCCGACGTCTGATCCGCAACCTCGACGTGGGCTTCGTGCACGTCGGTCAGTCCGCCAAGGTCAAGGTCGCGACGTATCCGTTCCAGAAGTACGGCAGCGGTGGATGGCGTCGTCACGCACGTCAGCCCCGACGCGAGCGAAGCCCCCGCGCGGCGACGACAGTCCGGAAGACGTTGTCGCGCAAGCGCCAGAACGGCTACCGCGCGCGCGTCGCGCTCGCCGCGCAAAGCGTCGCGTTCGACGGCAAGTCGCTGCCGCTTGCTTCGGGCATGCAGGTCGAGTGCGGAGATCCGACTCGGCGAGCGTTCGTTGCTCGAATACGTGCTGGCGCCGTTCCAGAAGGCCTGGCACGAAGCAGCCCGCGAGCGATGACGATGCGCGACGAGCGTTCCGCTGCCTCGCTCGCGATGTCGCCGGCGGATTTCCTCTGGGCGGTCGGCAGCGTGTGCAACCTTCGTCGCGCCTGTTCGACGCCACGCTCATCCAGCGCGAGTTCCCGCCGCCGCACTACCATCGCGAGCGTTGCCGATGCGCTGCGCTCGCTCGAGCTTGACCGCGTCGCGTTTCGGTGGTCGCCTTGCAAGGCGCTGCAGCGCGCCGCGTTGCCGCGCCTCATCTTCTTGCGCGGTCGATGAGGCAACGATGCGCGCCCGCGCTCCTCGCGAAGCTCGACGGCGAGCGTGCGCTCGTCTTCCGTGCGCGCACGAACGAACCGGCGGTCATGTCAGCGGCCGAGGTCGACGCCGCGTTCACCGGGGTCACGCTCGAGGTGACGCGCCGCGGCGGCGGCTCCTGCCGATGACGATGCCGCGCCTTCCACTGCCGCGTTCGGATTCCGTTGGTTCGTCACGGAGCTGACGCGTCATCGCAGCGTGTGGCGAGACGTCCTGCTGGCCTCGCTCGTCATCCAGCTCATCGCGCTCGCGACGCCGCTGTGCAGCCAGGTCATCATCGACAAGGTGATCGTGCACCAGACGACCAGCACGCTCGCGGTCATCGCGTTCGCGCTCGGCGTGTTCGTGGTCTTCGGCGGCGCATTGAACTGGATACGGCAGTATCTCGTCACCCACACGGGAAACCGGGTCGACGCGGTGCTCGGCGCCGCCGTCTTTCGCCATCTGCTGCGGCTTGCCAATCCGCTATTTCGAGCGACGCCCCACCGGCGTGCTCGCCGCGCGGCTCAATGCCGTCGAGACGATCCGCGAGTTCCTCTCGGGTGCGGCGATCACGCTGCATCCTCGACCTGCCGTTCCTGCGGCTTGTTCCTCGCGCTCATGTTCTTCTACAGCGCCTGGCTCTCGCTGCTCACGTTGCTGGTTCTCACGTTGGTGATGCGCCTGAGCCTCGTCGTCGCGCCGCTTGCTCCAGACGCGGCTCAACGAGCAGTTCCTGCTGGGTGCGCGCAACCAGGCGTTCGTGACGGAATACGTCGCAGGCATCGAGACGGTCAAGTCGCTCCAGATGGAGCCGCAGCTCGAGCGCCGGTACGAGGAATATCTCGCCGCTTACCTGCGCGCCAATTTCAGCACACGGCAGCTCGGCAATACGTACAACACGGTCGCCAACGGACTCGAGCAGTTCCTGAACATGGCGATTCTCTGCCTCGGCGCGTGGCTCGTGATGCGGGGTCCGGACTTCACGATCGGCATGCTGGTCGCGTTCCAGATGTTCGCGTCGCGCGTATCGCAGCCGATGCTGCGGCTCGTCGGGCTATGGCAGCAGTTCCAGCAGGCGGCCATTGCGGTTCGAAGGCTCGGGGACGTGATGAACGTGCCCGTCGGAGCCGTGGACGCTCAGCGCGTCCCGCGAACCGGCGGACGCCGGCGGCATCGAATTTCGTGGCGTCAGCTTCCGCTATGCAACCGACCGCTCCGATGTCCTGCGCGACTTCAACCTGCGCATCGCGCCCGGCGAATGCGTCGTGCTGATGGGCCCCTCGGGGGCGGGGAAGAGCACGCTGACGCGCCTGCTGCAGGGATTCGTGTGGCCAACGGCCGGTCAGGTGCTCGTCGACGGCCGCGACACCCGCCACCTGTCGGCCAATGAGTTGCGCGCGCACTTCGGCGTGGTGCCCGCAGGAGACGATGCTGTTCAGCGGCACCATCCTCGACAACCTGCTGCTCGCCAATCCGCTCGCCAGCTTCGAGATGGCCGTGCAGGCCGCCAAGCTCGCGGAGATTCACGACGACCATCGAAGCGCTGCCGGCAGGTTACAAGACGGACGTTGGCGAGCGAGGCGTCGGCTTGTCGGGCGGCCAGAAGCAGCGCATTGCCATTGCCCGCGCATTGCTGAAGCGCCCGCGCGTCTTGATCTTCGACGAGGCAACGAGCGGTCTCGACCAGGCGGTCGCCGATCACTTCGCCGCGACCATCGCGCGGTTCAAAGGCAAGGTCACGATCCTGTTCGTGACGCATCGCGCGCCCGAGCGCCTGCAGCCCGACCGCATCATTCACCTCGCACCGGTGGCCGATCAGCGGGCGGCCGCGTAGATGCCCGGCGTGGATCCTTCGATCGACGTCGCGCCCACGCACTTCTCGTAGAACGCAGCGGGACCGACGCCGCCGATGATCGCGTAGGCGTAGCCGGCAACGCGCTGCGCGTGGAGCGCCGAGAGGAGGAGCGCGCGCCCGATGCCCTTGCCGCGCATCGATGCATCGACGCCTTCCGGCCCGAAGAAGTTGCGGGCGGTGACGTCGTGACACGCGAATCCGACGACGCGACGCGTCGTGCAGCGCGATGAAGCACGTCGCTGGAACTTGCGCGAACGCGGTCTCGACTTCTGCCGCCGAGCTCGCAAAGTTGTCGCGCACCCAGTCGAGCACCATCGGCCGTTCCGGCGCGATCGCGCGCTTGACGACGACCCCGTGCGCCGCCACTGCCGCCAGCGCCTGCTCGAGGCTCGGCAGCGCGTACAGCTTCACGAGCATGTCGTGCATGACGCGGGACGACTATGGAATCGTGTAGTTGACGGGGAAGTACGCGTAGCCCGCGCCGTCCGGCCGGATGTGACCGATGCCGGGGAACGAGACGTGCGCGACCGCGATCCACCATCCGTTCTTCGCCACCGTCCGCGTACACCTTCTTGCGCGCTGCGGCCGCGGCCTTGGAATCGCTGTCGAACTGGACGGTGACCGACGGATTCGGGAACTGCACCGCCGCCACGTGCATGAGGTCGCCCAGCACCGCCATCGTGTTGCCCTTGCTCTCGACGATGTAGATCGTGTGACCCGGCGTGTGACCGTATGCCGAGACGGCGCGAATGCCCGGCACGAGCTCCGTCGATCCTTCGAACGGCTTGAACTTGCCGGCGACGATATAGGGATTGATCGACGCCATCGCGCCCTTGAACGCGCTCTTGTCGTCGTTCGACGCGGCGTCCATCTTCGCCTGCGACAGCCACATGTCGGCGTCGCGCTTGTCCGCGCGCACGACCGCGTTGGGGAACGCGAGCTTGTCGCCGGACATGAGCCCGCCGACGTGGTCGCCGTGCATGTGCGTGATGTAGATCTCGTCGATCTGCTCGGGCTGGTAACCGGCCGCCTTGAGATTGTCGATCACCTTGCCGAGCGCCGGCCCGAACAGCGAGCCGGCGCCGCTGTCGATCATGACGAGCTTGGTTCCCGTGTTCACGACGAACGCATTGACGGACGTGGGAACCGGGTCCTTGAGGAACGCGCGCTTCAGCGCGTCATCCACCCGCTGCGGCGTGGTGTTGGTGAGGAGCTTGCCGACCGGCAGAGGCAGCACGCCGTCGGAAAGCGCGGTGATCTCGAAGTCGCCGAGCGTCATGCGGTAATAGCCGGGCGCCTGCACCTTGACGGCCGGCGCCGCGGCGTGTGCGTGCGTGGCGTACACGATGCCGGCCGCGATGGCCACCAGACCGGCCAGGAGCTTCTTCTTCCATCATTCTCGTCCTTTGTACGTTCGTCTGCGATACGAATCGCACTCCGCCTTGATGTTATTCGGCGCGAATGATCGCCGCCCACTTGTCCGACTCCTTCGCGAGCCAGGCCGCGAACTGCTCGGGCGTATTCCTCGACGCGGTCGATGCCCATCTTCGTCCACTGCTCCTGCATCTCCGTGCGTCTTGATGATCGCGTTGACCTCGGCGTTGAGCTTGCGTCACGATGTCGCGCGGCGTGCCGGCCGGCGCGAACAAGCCCTGTCCGGCGATCGATTCGAAGCCGACGAGCCCGCTCTCCGCGATCGTCGGCACCTGCGGCAGCAACGGATTGCGCGTGGAGGACGTGACGGCGATGGCCTTCACCTTGCCGCCGTCGAGCAGTGCCTTCGACGCGCTGCCGCTCGCGAACGTGAGGTCGACCTGGCCGCCCACGACGTCGTTGATCGCCGGTCCCGTGCCCTTGTACGGAATGTGCACGATCTTCGTGCCGGCCATGGCATTGAGGCGCTCGAGCGTCAGGTGATTCGACGAGCCGCTGCCGGGCGAGGCCATGTTGAGCTTGCCGGGCGCTGCCTTGTCCGCCGCGACGATGTCGCGCGAGCGAGTTGAAGCGCGAGCTCGCCGGCGCGATCATGATGAGCCCGAACGTCGCGATGTTGGCGACCGGGATCAGGTCCTTCGCCTGATACGGAAGCGCGGGGTACAGCGACGGAAACGTCATCACGACGGAGACGTCGGCGAGCAGCAGCGTGTAGCCGTCGGGCGGCGATTTCGCGACGAGATCCGCGCCGATGGTGCCGCCCGCGCCCGGCTTGTTCTCGACGATGACCGGCTGCTTCAGGCGCTCGGCCGAGCTCCTTGCCGAGGAGCCGCGCTAGAATGTCGGACGCGCCGCCCGGCGCGAACGGAACGACGATGCGGATCGGCCGGCTCGGCCACGAGGATTGCGCATCGGCCGTGCCCGGCGCCACAGCAATGCGAATCGCTGCGAACAGCGACAAACAATCCGGTGACGATGCGTTGCGTTGCCGCCATTGCAAATCCCCCTTGCCAACGCGCGCCTCTCGACGGGCGCGCAATGCGGCGATGTTACGCCGAAGGCGCATGCGGTCGAAAGCTCCTTTCTCCCGTGAGGAAATGAAATGCGAGGCAATCCCATGCGCGCCGGCGTTGCGCGCGGCGAGCTCCAGATCGGCACGTGGGTCAACATGGCGCGCAATCCCGCGATCCTGTCGCTGCTTGAAGGCCGCCGGGCTCGATTTCGCGCGCGTCGACATGGAGCACTCGTCGCCGTCGATGGAGACGATCGCCGACATGGCGCTGCTCGCGCGCGCGATCGACTTTCCCATCGCCGTGCGTCCGCCCAAGGCGAACCGCGAGTGGATCACGCGGCTGCTCGACGCGGGCGTGTGGAACCTGCACTGCCCGCAGGTCGAGAGTGCGGCGCATGCGCGCGAGATCGTCGCGGCATCGCGCTACGCGCCGCGCGGATTGCGCGGCAACGGCGGCCTCGGGCCCGTCGACCGACTTCGAGACGACCGGCACGGTCGCGGAGCGGCGCGCGTTCGCCAACGACGAGGTGTTCGTCACCGTGATGTTCGAGACCGCAGGCCGCGTTCGACGACCTCGACGAGATCGCCGCGATGGACGGCATCGACGCGCTCACGCTCGGCCCGGCCGACCTCGCGCAGGACATGGGCGTGTTCGGCACGCCCGACCAGGCGCGCGCGCTCGACGAGAAGCGCGACCTCATCCTCGCGGCGGCGAAGAAGCACGGCAAGACGTGCTCGATGCTCGTGTCGAGCCAGGCGCAGGCGAAGCAGTGGAAGGAGGCGGGTGCGCTGCTGCTCGTCTATCTGAGCGACGCCGAGATGCTGCACACGGGATTCAGCCAGGCGATGTCGCAGATCCGCGGCGGCTGACGCTCGTTACTTGCCCGGCGGCGCGCCGTTGACCTTGGTCACGCCGGCGCGTGGCACGAGCGCGAGCGCGCAGGTCATGTGATTGGGCATGTCGGGCGACGCGGCGACGCTCGTCGTCAGGTTGCCGTTGTCGAGCTTGACGTCGTTGAACGTGACGGCGCTGCTGCGGCGCACGGCGACCAGCACGAGATGCTTGTCGAAGTCGATCGCGGGCGCAGCGCCTTTCATGAGGCACGTCGCCCACACGCGGCTCCATTCGTCCTGCGATGCGGCCGACGATTGCAGGAGCGGCGCGACGGCCGCGGGCATGTGTCCCGTCCATCGCTTGATGATCTTGACCGGCGTCGCGGCGTGCGCAGCGCTCACGAGCGCCGCGCAGACCAGCGCCATCACGGCCCGACGCATTACGACTTGGCGACGGCGCGCCTGGGCCGATACTTCTCCGCGCACGCGATGATCTGCTCGCGCGTCGGGAATTCGAGGCACACGCGCGGGTCCTCCGAGGAAGGATTGTTGCCCACCGCCTTCGGAGGCGCCACGTCGGCGCTCATCTTGGGTGTGGCTTGTGCCGATGCCGCACCGGCGAACGCGCAGAGCAGGAAGAGCAGGATCGGCTTCATTCGGGCACTCCTCATGGGCAACGAGTCGCCATTCTGGAGAAGTCGCGTCCGTTTTGCCATGGTTCGCCCGAAATCCGACGAACGGAGCCCCGCGGTCAATTACCGTTCGCTGATGGCGAGCCGCACCCCGAGGTAGATGAACATCCCGCCCATCGCGCGCGACAGCCACGCCTGAGCAGACGCGCGACGCTCGAAGAACCGGCGCACCGACGCGGCCGCAACGGCCAGCACGAGCACCCAGATCGTTCCGGTGGCGACGAACGTCAGCCCCAGCACGAGAAACCCAAGCGTCGCATCCGCCGCGTTGCCGTCCACGAATTGCGGCAGGAAGGCGAGGAAGAAGAGTGCGACCTTCGGGTTCAGCACGTTGGTGACAAGGCCCTGGCGAAACGCGGTGCGCGCGTCGCCTGTGCGCGCGATCTCGAGGCCGAGCGATCGACGATCGAGCCAGGATCGCGCGCACGCCGAGATAGACGAGGTACGCCGCGCCGATCACCTTGATCGCGAGGAACGCGACACCCGACGCCGCAATGATGGCCGACAGCCCCAATGCCGCCGCGAACGTGTGCACGAGCGTTCCTGCGCTCACGCCGAGCGCCGAGGCAACGCCGATGCGCCTGCCTTGCCCGATGCTGCGGCCGAGGATGTACAGCGTGTCCTGACCCGGCGCGAGGTTGAGCAGGACCGCCGACAGCACGAACAGCCCGTAATCGTGAATGCCGAACATCGCTGCGCTCACTGCCGCGCGGTCTTCGGCAGGTCCTCGATGTCGTTGGCCCACTCGAGCGCGCTGTCGCACCAGATCTGCTTTTGCGGCGGCAGGGCCGCGCGCTCGTCGAGGCACCCGACGCGCAGCGAGTACATCGGCGGATTCTCGACCGCAGCCGAGTACACCGGCGACGCGCACACCTCGCAGAAGGCCTGCACGCGCTTGTTGCCGCTCGCTGCGGTCTTGACGTAGATGCGCGGCGTTCCCGCGACCAGCGTGAACGCCTCGCGCGACGCGGGGACGGAAACGCGATACGGCGATCCCGAGAACGCCTGGCAGTCGGTGCAATGACACACCTGGACGCGCGCGGGATCGACGTCCGCTTCGTATCGAATGGCGCCGCAATGGCAACGACCGTGGACCTTCATGCGTGTCTCCTCGAGGGCTCGAAGCGATGGTAGCAGCGAGCGCGCGTTTGCTCGCTTGTTCAATCCTGTCCACTTGACGACGATTGCCGACTACCGTATGTATATGCGGTAGTCACCGACGTCAGCGCATGGAACTGGTACGCAAGCTTTCGATTCTCGCCGATGCCGCGAAGTACGACGCCTCCTGCGCGTCGAGCGGCGCGGGCGGACGGCGCTCGACGAGCGACGCCGGCATCGGCTCGACCACCGGCATGGGCATCTGTCACAGCTACGCGCCCGACGGCCGCTGCATCTCGCTTTTGAAGCTGCTGCTCACCAACTTCTGCCTGTACGACTGCAGCTATTGCGTGAACCGGCGCACGAGCGACACGCCCCGTGCGCGCTTCGCGGTCGACGAGGTCGTGCGGCTGACGCTCGACTTCTACCGCCGCAACTACATCGAGGGGTTGTTCCTGTCGTCCGGCGTCATCCGCAGTCCGGATTACACGATGGAGCAGGTCGTCGAGGTCGCGCGACGATTGCGGGAGGTCCATGACTTTCGCGGTTACATCCACCTGAAGACTATTCCCGATGCGGACGAGCGACTCGTCGCACTTGCGGGGCGCTACGCCGATCGCCTGTCGGTCAACGTCGAGATGCCCACCGGCGACGCGCTCGCAGCACTTGCGCCCGAGAAGTCCCTGCGCACGATCAAGCTCGCCATGGGGCGCATTCGCACGCAGCGCGACGAGGCACGCGCCGAGCCACGTGCGCCTGCGTTCGCACCGGCAGGGCAGAGCACGCAGATGATCGTGGGCGCGGATGCCTCGAGCGACGCGACCATCCTGTCGACCGCGTCCACGCTGTATGCGTCGTATCGCCTGCGCCGCGTGTACTACTCGGCGTACAGCCCGATTCCGCGGGCATCGGCCAGGTTGCCGGGCACGTCGCCGCCGCTCGTGCGCGAGCATCGCCTCTACCAGGCGGACTGGATGATCCGCCACTACGGCTTCGACGCCTCGGAGATCACCACGGGCGCCGCAGGCATGCTCGATCTCGACATCGACCCGAAGCTTGCGTGGGCGCTTGCGCATCGCGAGCAATTTCCGGTGGACGTCAACACCGGCGCGCGCGAGATGCTGCTGCGCGTGCCGGGGCTTGGCGTACGCAACGTCAAGCGCATCCTGGCGACGCGACGGCAACGCAAGCTGCGCTATGCCGACCTCGCGAAGCTTCGCTGCGACATCGCGAAGGCGCGCCACTTCATCGTCGCGGTGGACTGGACCCCGCGCGCCCTCGACGTCGTCGACCTTCGCGCGAAGGCGGCGCCCCGACAGCTCTCATTGGTGTGAGAACTCCGTACGAACGATGGCGCGACAAGGCCCGCGCGTTCCTGTCCGCGGGCATCCGGCCCGAGCACGCCGACTGGCAGGACGGGTTGCTCGGCGCACCCACCCCCGCACACGAAAGCGCGATGCCGCGGGTGCCCGGTGCGCTCGTGGACCTGCTGCAACGCGCCGCGTGTCATCGCGATCCGGCGCGCAACGCGCTCATGTACCGGCTCCTGTGGCGCGTCGTGCACGGCGGGCGCCGCCTGCTGCATGACGCAGCGGACGACGACGTGATGATGGTCACGCGTCTCGCCAAGGCCGTGGACCGCGCGAGCCACAAGATGAAGGCGTTCGTTCGCTTTCGCGAGCTGCGCACCGAAGAGAGCGTGCGGTACGTCGCGCGGTTCGAGCCGGAGCACGACGTGATCATGCGCACGGCCCCCTTTTTCGTGGATCGTTTCGCGGCGATGGAATGGGTGATCGTGACGCCGGATGCGATTGCGCGCTGGAATCGCAGGACGCTCGAATTCCTTCCTCCCGGCCAGCAAATTCCAGCGCCAAGCGAGGACGCGTCGGAGACGCTGTGGCTCGCTTACTACGACAGCATCTTCAATCCCGCGCGCCTGAACGTGTCGATGATGCGCAAGGAAATGCCGGTCGCCTATTGGAAGCATCTGCCGGAGGCCGCGCGAATTCCCGTGCTGGTGGCGGACGCGATGCCTCGCGCGGGTCGCATGATCGAGCATGCGGTCGCATGCGACGCCGGCAACGTCGCCGCTCGCGCACCGATGCCGCCGCCGGGCTCGACGCTCGACAGCTGCCGCCGGTGCCCGCTGTGGGAACGCGCGACGCAGGCGGTCCCTGGCCTTGGCCCTCGCGAGGCGACGTTGATGGTCGTCGGGGAACAACCCGGCGACGAGGAGGACCTTTCGGGCAAACCGTTCGTGGGGCCGGCCGGACGCGTGCTGCGGCGCGCGTTCGACGACGCCGGCATCGACCGCGCCGCGATCTACGTCACCAATGCGGTCAAGCACTTCAGCTTCGAGCCGCGCGGCACGCGACGCATCCACAAGACGCCCGCGCAACGCGAGATCGAGGCATGCCGCGTGTGGCTCGACGAGGAGATCGACACCGTTCGGCCGCAGGTGATCGTCGCGCTCGGCGCGAGCGCGCTGTCGGCGTTGATGCGCAAGCGCCTCGCGGTAGGCGCCGCGCGCGACGTCGCGCTGACGCATCCCTCGGGCGCCCGTGTGGTCGCGACGTACCACCCGTCGGCCGTGCTGCGCGCACCCGACGAGCAGGCACGCGCAGCGACGTTCGAGGCGCTCGCTTACGACCTTCGCAATGCGCGCGCATTGGCGGGGCTCGTGCGACCGGCGCCCGCACCGACATAAAAAAGGCCGCGGCGCTTGCGACGCCGCGGCCCGCTCCCGAGCACACCAACAACTACGAAGGTCGCGCAGGGCTATCCGGAATCAGTCTCCAAATTCCTCGTTGATCGCCTGCACGCGTCCGCGATCGGCGAGGAAGGCGTCGACGCACAGCGGATCGAAGTGCTTGCCGCGCTGGCCCTTGAGGAAGTCGATGCCTTCGTCGAGGTCCCACGCGTGCTTGTACGGGCGCTCGCTGACGAGCGCGTCGAACACGTCGGCCACCGCGACGACGCGCGCGACCAGCGGAATGTCCTCGCCGTGCAGGCCGTTGGGATAGCCCGAGCCGTCGAACTTCTCGTGGTGCCCGAGCGCGATGATCGCGCCCATCGACAGGTACTTCGACGGGCTGCCCTTCAGGATGTCGTAGCCGATGCGCGGATGCGTCTTCATGACCTCGATCTCGGGCGGCGTCAGCGGCCCTTCCTTCAGCAGCACCGCATCGGGAATGCCGATCTTGCCGATGTCGTGCATCGGCGCGGCGACTTCGAGCACGTGCACCGTCTCGGCGCCGAGGCCGAGATGCGCGCCGATCAGCGCCGAGTACTTGGCCATGCGCATCAGGTGGTTGCCGGTCGTCTTGTCGCGGAACTCGCCGGCCTTGGCGAGCTTCGCCAGCGTCTCGAGCTCGCGCTCGTGGATCTCGGAGACCGACTTGTCGACCTGGTATTGCAGCACGCGCGCCTGGTCGGACAGCACGATCTTGTGACGGCGCAGCTCGAGCAGGTTCGCGCAGCGCGCGCGCGTCTCGTGCTCGTCGAGCGGCTTGATGAGGAAGTCGGTGGCGCCGGCCTCGAGCGCGTCGTAGCGGATCTTGCGGTCGTCGACGACGGTGATCACGACGATCGGCACGTCGACGCAGTGGGGCAGGGCGCGGATCTGCTTGACGAGCTCGATGCCGTCGAACTCGGGAAGCTTGTAGTCGGTGAGGACGATGTCGACGCGGTTGTTGCGCGCGAACTCGAGCGCGCGCGACGGCGTGTCGAAGAGCTCGAGGTTCAGCTTGCCGTCGATCTGGCGGACGATCTCGGCCAGCAGCAGGCGGCTGCTGAAGAGATCGTCGACGATCAGCACCGTGTTGCGTTGCGCGCGCGCGAAGGCAAGCTCGGAGACGACGCCCGAACCCGGCATCGTCTTGCGCAGCTGCGCACCCACGGTTTTGCCTCCTGACTTCATTATCGTTGACCGGCGGCTCGATGGCCGTCCGCTAGAAGGTTACTCCAGTAGCCGGATTCGGCAAGGGCCGCCGAGAGCGCGTCGCGGGCGTTGGCGCCGCGTCGACGAAGGCAATGAGAAGGGAAGTGGTCGGGGCGAGAAGATTCGAACTTCCGACCCCCTGCACCCCATGCAGGTGCGCTACCAGGCTGCGCTACGCCCCGACCGAACTTCGCATTATACCGGTCGGCGGCAGTCACGACGAGCGCAGGAGCTCGCGAATTTCCTCGAGCTCCTGCCGGATGTCGGCGGGCTCGAGCGTCGCATCGGGGGAGACTGCGACCACGGTGGCGGTGCTCGTCGTCGCGCGCGCCGCGGCGCGCGGCTCGTCCGTCTTCGGACTCGAGGCGGTGGCGCGCGCCGTTGATCGTGAAGCCCTGCTCGTAGAGGAGGTCGCGGATGCGCCGGATCAGCAGGACCTCGTGGTGCTGGTAGTACCGGCGATTGCCGCGGCGCTTGACCGGCTTGAGCTGCGCGAATTCCTGCTCCCAATAGCGGAGCACGTGCGGCTTGACCGCACAGAGGTCGCTCACCTCGCCGATCGTGAAGTAACGCTTGGCGGGGATCGGCGGAAGGTCGGTGTTAGCTCGGCTGGGTTCCGGCATGGTTCGCGGCTTCGACCATGGCCTTCAGTTTCTGGCTTGCGTGGAATGTCACGACACGGCGCGCGGTGATTGGAATTTCTTCGCCGGTCTTTGGATTGCGCCCGGGTCGTTGCGGCTTCTCGCGCAACTGGAAGTTGCCGAAGCCGGATAGCTTGACGCGATTCGCCTGCCTCGAGCGCGATGCGCATTTCCTCGAAGAAGCGCTCGACCATGTCCTTCGCTTCGCGCTTGTTGAGCCCGAGCTGCTCGAACAGCAGGTCGGCGAGTTCGGCTTTGGTCAGCGTCATCGAGGATCCGTTATTGGCGTAGCGTGGCGCCGAACCTGTCGCGCGCGACCGCAACCAGCAAGGCCGCCGTCGCATCGATGTCGGCGTCCGTCAAAGTACGGGAAGTATCCTGCATAAGCACCAGAATCGCAAGGCTTTTCCGGCCGTCCGTCAGACCGGCGCCGCGGTAGACGTCGAACAGCGCGAGCGCGATCACGTGCGGCGGCTCGGCGCTCGTCGAGCGCGTCGAGCAGCGCCTGCGCGGGGACGCTTTCATCGACGACGACGGCCAGGTCGCGGCGGACGACCGGCAGCGCGCGACACCGGCCGGCCGGCGGGCAGCGCGCCGTGCGAGCAGCGCATCGAGGTCGAGCTCGAACACGACCGGCGCCTTCGGCAGCTCGAACTGGCGCACGCAGCCGCGGGTGCAGTTCGCCCAGCCAGCCGGCCGCCTCGCCGTCGATCACGACGCCGGCGCGGCGCGTCCGGGGTGCAGCGCGGGATGCGCGCAGCGGCTCGGTGGTCACGCGGCGCGGCGCGGCCAGCGCTTCGAGGTCGCCCTTGACGTCGAAGAAGTCGACGTCGCGCACCGGCCTCGCCCCATTGCTCGGGCGCGCGCGGGTCCGAACGCAAGGCCGCCGACGCGCAGCGGCTGGTCGTAGTGACTGTTCGCGCGCGAGAAGATGCGGCCGACCTCGAAGATGCGTACGCGCGACACCTTGCGGTTGACGTTCGTGCGCAGCGTGTCGACGAGGCCCGGCAGCAGCGACGTGCGCATCACGTCGAGGTGCGCGGCGATCGGATTCAGGACCTTGACCGGGCGCGCCGCCGGCATCGAGCGCGCGCCTCGGTCGCCGACGAGACGAAGCTGAACGTGACGACCTCCTGCCAGTCGAGGTCGACGAGCGCGCGCTGGATCGCGCGTCGCGGCGCGCGTGCCTTCGGGGTCGGGCAGCATGTGCTGCGACGTGCGCGGCGCGGCGCGGCCGGAATGTTGTCGTAGCCGTGGATGCGCGCGACTTCCTCGACGAAGTCCTCCTCGATCGCGAGGTCGAAGCGGCGCGACGGCGGCGTCACGACGAAGTCGCCGCCGTCGCGCGCGAACGGCAGCCCGAGGCGCGTGAAGACGTCGGCGACGACGTCGTCGGCGATCGGCGATGCCCAGCAGCCGCTCGATGCGCGCGGTGCGCACGCGCACCGGCGTCGCGCGGCGGCAGGTGCGCCGGCGCGATTCGTCGGTGAGCGGCCCGGCGCGTCCGCCGCAGATCTCGAGGATCAGCTGCGTCGCGCGCTCGACCGCGCGCGCGCAGCCGCCGAAGTCGACGCCGCGCTCGAAGCGATAGCCGGCATCGCTCGTGAAGCCCAGGCGGCGCATCTTGCCCTGCATGACCGCGGGATTCCAGAACGCGCCTTCGAGATACACGCGCGTCGTGTCGTCGGCGATGCCCGAGTGCTCGCCGCCCATGATGCCGGCGAGGCCGAGCGGCTTCTTCTCGTCGGCCACCAGCAGCAGGTCCGCCGTCGAGGTCGAGCACCTGGCCGTTGAGCAGCGTGAGCTTCTCGCCTTCGCGCGCGAAGCGCACGACGATGGCGCCGTCGAGCAGCCGGTCGTCGTACGCGTGCAGCGGCTGGCCGAGCTCGAGCATCACGTAGTTGGTGATGTCGACGACCGCGGAGATCGAGCGGATGCCGGAGCGCTCGAGGCGCTGCACCATCCACGCCGGGCGTGGGCGCCGCGGATCGATGCCGTCGATGAGGCGCGCCGCGAAGCGCGGGCACGCTTCGGGGTCGTCGATGCGCACCGGGCGCACGCCGTCGAAGGTGACGGGCGTCGCGTCGACCTGCGGCAGCGCGAGCGGCGCGCCGGTGATCGCGCGCGACGTCCGCGCGAGGCCGGCGATCGACAGGCAATCGGCGCGGTTGGGCGTGATCTTGAGCGTGATCAGCGTGTCGTCGAGGTCGAGCGCATCGCGCAGCGGCGTGCCGGGCTCGAGCGCCGCGTCGAGCGCGAAGGAGGCCGCTCGCATCGTCGTCGATGCCGAGCTCCTTGCGCCGAGCACAGCATGCCCGCGCGACTCGACGCCGCGCATCGTCGCGCGCTTGATCGCGAGGCCGCCGGGGAGCGTCGCGCCCTCGAGCGCGCACGGCGCGAGCATGCCCGCCGCCGCGTTCGGCGCGCCGCAGACGATCGAGAGCGTCTCGCTCGCGCCGACGTCGACCGTGCACACGCGCAGCCGGTCGGCGTTCGGATGCGGCGCGAGCGACGTCGATGCGTCCCGACGACGACGTCGTCGAACGGCGGCGCCGCGGGCACCGCCTCCTCGACCTCGAGCCCGGCCATCGTCAGCCGCTCGCACAGCGCCGCCGCTGTCGATGCGGCGGATCGCACATCGTGCGCAACCAGTGTTCGGAGAACTTCATCGCGTCAATTGAACTGCTCAGGAAGCGCAGGTCGTTCTCGTAGAACAGGCGCAGGTCGTCGACGCCATAGCGCAGCATCGCCAGCCGGTCGGGGCCCATGCCGAATGCGAAGCCCTGGCATTCGCTCGGGATCGATGTTCGACCGCGCGCAGCACGTTCGGGTGCACCTGGCCGGAGCCGGCGATCTCGAGCCAGCCGCCGTCGCCGAACGCCATGTCGATCTCGGCCGACGGCTCGGTGAACGGGAAGAACGACGGGCGGAAGCGCACCTTGAGGTCGTCGCGCTCGAAGAACAGGCGCAGGAACTCGGTGATCACGCCCTTCAGGTCGGCGAACGTCACGTCGCGGTCGATCCACAGTCCTTCGACCTGGTGGAACATCGGCGAGTGCGTCGCATCGCTGTCGACGCGATAGACGCGGCCCGGCGCGATGATCTTGATCGGCGGCGCGTGCGTTTCCATGTAGCGCACCTGGATCGGCGACGTGTGCGTGCGCAGCACCATGCCGCCTTCGACGTAGAACGTGTCCTGCATCGAGCGCGCCGGATGGTTCTCCGGCGTGTTGAGCGCGGTGAAGTTGTGGAAGTCGTCCTCGATCTCGGGACCGTCGGCGACGGCGAAGCCGAGCGAGTGGAAGAGCGTCTCGATGCGCTCCTGCACGCGCGTGAGCGGATGCAGCGTCCCGACGCCGCGTCCGCGTCCCGGCAGCGAGACGTCGAGCGCATCGGCCGCGAGCTTCTCGCGCGAGCTTCGCGTCGGCGAGCGCGGCGCGACGCGCGGTCGAGCGCCTCTTCGAGCTCGCTGCTTGGCGACGTTGATCGCGGCGCCGGCGGCGGGCCGCTCGGCGGCGGCGAGCTTGCCGAGTCGCCTTCAGCAGTTCGGTGAGCGCGCCGGCCTTGCCGAGGTAGCGCGCCTTCGCGTTCTCGAGCGCCGCGGGATCGGTGCACGCGTCGAATTCGCTGCGGGCGCTGGCGACGAGGTTCGCGAGGTCCGTACATGTCGATTTCCTCGTAACGCAAAAAAAAAGGGAGGCGGGCTCGCCTCCCTCGTCTTTTCGCGGATTCGATCAGGCCAGAGAGGCTTTGGCCTGCTCCGCGATCTTGCTAAACGCTGCCTTGTCGTGCACGGCGAGGTCGGCCAGCACCTTGCGGTCGATGTCGATCGACGCCTTGCCCAAGCCCGCGATGAACGTGCTGTACGTCATGCCGAGCTCGCGCACGGCCGCGTTGATGCGCGCGATCCACAGCGCGCGGAACTCGCGCTTCTTCTGGCGGCGGTCACGGTACTGGTACTGACCCGCCTTCATCACCGCTTCCTTGGCGATGCGATAGACGTTGTTGCGGCGGCCGCGGAAACCCTTGGCCTGCTCGAGGACCTTCTTGTGCCGCGCGCGGGCGGTTACACCACGTTTGACTCTTGGCATGGTGCGCTCCCTTACGCGTACGGCATCATCGCGCGGACCGAATCCATGTTGGTGCTATGGATCTCGGCCGAGCCGCGAAGCTGACGCTTGGACTTGGTGGTCTTCTTGGTGAGGATGTGGCGCTTGAACGCCTGCGAGCGCTTGATCGAACCGCTGCCGCGCACGCGGAAGCGCTTCTTCGCGCCCGACTTCGTCTTCATCTTGGGCATTGCTTAAGTCTCTCTTATTTGCTGCTTTCGGCGGTGCTCTCCGGCGTTTCCGTCGGCGAGGCTTTTGCGGGCTTGTCCGCACCGGCCTCCGGCTTGGTTTCGGGATGCTTTTGCGCGGCCGGCTTCACCGCGACGATCGTCTTCTTCGGGGCCAGCAGCATCACCATTTGCCGACCCTCCAGCCTCGGGAACGACTCGACGATTGCATGACGGCTCGAGATCGGTCCTGATTCGTTCAAGCAGGCGCACACCGAATTCCTGGTGCGCCATCTCGCGCCCGCGAAAGCGCAGCGTGATCTTCGCCTTGTCGCCTTCCCCGAGGAACCGGATGAGGTTGCGCAGCTTGATCTGGTAGTCGCCTTCGTCAGTGCCGGGCCGGAACTTCACTTCCTTGACCTGGATCTGCTTCAGCTTGAGCTTGGCCTCGTGCTGCTTCTTCGCCTCGCGGTACTTGAATTTGCCGTAGTCCATGATCCGGCAAACCGGCGGCTTGCGCCATCGGGGCGATCTCGACCAGGTCGAGTTCCGCCGCTTCGGCCCGCGACCGTGCGTCCGCGAGAGAAACGATTCCAAGCTGCTCACCCTCTTCACCAACCAGGCGGATTTCCGGGGCGGTGATTTCCGCGTTGATTCGCTGATAATGCTTGTCGAGCGCTAGTGTCTAGATCTCCAGTAAGTGACAAAAAACGGCCGGGCCCCGGGGTGACGCGCGCTAGTTGGACATCGCGATTGTCGATTACAATCAATCGCTTAGCGACGCGCCGCGACCTCCTTCCGGAGGCGCTCCAGCAAGGTGTCCAGGGGCATTGCCCCGAGATCCTCGCCGCCGCGGGTACGCACGGCCACTGTGTTCGCCTGCTGCTCCTTGTCGCCAACGATGAGCTGGTAGGGGAGCTTTTGCAAGCTATGTTCCCGAATTTTATAGGTTATTTTCTCGTTGCGCAAATCCGCTGCGGCGCGGAAACCGGCGGCCCTGAGCGCGCCCACGAGCCGCTCCGCGTAGGCCGCCGTGCGGTCGGTGATGTTGAGCACGACCGCCTGCTGCGGCGCGAGCCACAACGGCAGCGCGCCGGCGTAGTTCTCGATCAGGATGCCGATGAAGCGCTCGAGCGAGCCCGACGATCGCACGGTGCAGCATGACCGGCACCTTGCGCGTGTCGTCGGCCGCGACGTACTCGGCGCCCAGGCGTCCCGGCATCTGGAAGTCGACCTGCATCGTGCCGCATTGCCACGAGCGGCCGAGCGAATCCTTCGAGGTGGTACTCGATCTTCGGTCCGTAGAACGCGCCTTCGCCGGGCAGCTCGGTCCACTCGACGCCGCATTCGCGCAACGCGTTGCGCAGCGCGTCTTCCGCGCGGTCCCACGTCGCGTCGTCGCCCAGGCGCTTTTCGGGACGCAGCGCGATCTTGATCGTGATGTCCTTGAAGCCGAAGTCCTTGTAGACGTTCAGCGCGAGCTTGTTGAACGCCACGCACTCGGGCTGGATCTGGTCTTCCGTGCAGAAGATGTGGCCGTCGTCCTGCGTGAAGCCGCGCACGCGCATGATCCCGTGCAGCGCGCCCGACGGCTCGTTGCGATGGCACTGGCCGAACTCGCCGTAGCGCAGCGGCAGGTCGCGGTAGCTGCGCAGGTCGCTGTTGAAGATCAGGATGTGGCCCGGGCAGTTCATCGGCTTCACGGCGAAGTCGCGCTTCTCCGACTCCGTCGTGAACATGTTCTCCTTGAAGTTCTGCCAGTGGCCCGAGCGCTCCCACAACGCGCGGTCGAGGATCTGCGGCGCCTTCACTTCCTGGTAGCCGTTGTCCTGGTACACCTTGCGCATGTACTGCTCGACCTGCTGCCAGATCGACCAGCCCTTGGGATGCCAGAACACCATGCCCGGCGCCTCGTCCTGCGTGTGGAAGAGGTCGAGCTGCTTGCCGAGCTTGCGGTGGTCGCGCTTCTCCGCCTCCTCGATGCGATGGAGGTACGCGTCGAGGTCCTCCTTCTTCGTCCACGCCGTGCCGTAGATGCGCTGGAGCATCTCGTTGCGCGAATCGCCGCGCCAGTACGCGCCGGCGACCTTCATCAGCTTGAACACCTTGAGCTTGCCGGTCGACGGCACGTGCGGGCCGCGGCACAGGTCGATGAAGCCGCCTTCGCGATAGAGCGAGATCGGCTCGTTGCCCGGAATCGACGCGATGATCTCCGCCTTGTAGTGCTCGCCCATGCCCTCGAAGAACTTCACCGCGTCGTCGCGCGGCATCTCGGAGCGCTCGACCGGCTCGTCCTTCTTCGCGAGCTCGCGCCATGCGCTGCTCGATGGCGGCGAGGTCTTCCGGCGTGAAGGGGCGCTTGTAGCTGAAGTCGTAGTAGAAGCCGTCCTCGATGACCGGGCCGATCGTCACCTGCGCGTCGGGAAAGAGCTCCTTGACCGCGTAGGCGAGGAGGTGCGCCGTCGAGTGGCGGATGACGTCGAGGCCCTCCGGGTCCTTGTCCGTGACGATGGCGAGCTTCGCATCGCGATCGATGACGTGCGACGTGTCGACGACCTTGCCGTCGACCTTGCCGGCGAGCGCCGCCTTGGCGAGACCGGGGCCGATGGATGCGGCGACGTCCTTGACGGAGACGGGGCCGTCGTACTTGCGGACTGCGCCGTCGGGAAGGGTGATGGCAACCATGTCGTTTGCAACGCTCCAAAACAAAAAAGTGCGGTCGAGGCCGCACTTTTCGTTGATCGATTCTCAAACCACGGACGTGCGGACGCGCTCCTTCGCTACAGGGTCTCCGTGCACGTCAGCGGTGTCATAACCATGGCGGTGAACGTTGCTTGATTCGAGCCGTCGATGTTACCACTGCGCCGGTCGAGTGTCGACCGTGGTAGCGTCGCGGCGTGCTCTGGATTCCCATCACCGTCTTCGCTGCGTTTGCGCAGACGATACGCAACGCGGCCCAGCGTCACCTGGTCACGGATCTCGGAACCCTCGGCGCGACGCTCGTGCGGTTCCTGTACGGGTTTCCGTTCGCCGCCTTGTGGCTCGGCGTCGTCGCGATCGCGACCGGGGAGCGACTCACGACGCCTTCGGCCGCATTCTTCGCGTGGTGCCTGTTCGGCGGACTCGCGCAGATCGCGGCCACCGCATTGCTCCTGCGGACGATGCGGGAGCGCAACTTCGCCGTCGGTGTCGCCTATTCGAAGACCGAGGTCGTGCAGGTCGCGCTCTTTTCCTTCGTGCTTCTCGGCGATCGGCTGACCGTTGCGTCGGCGCTCGCGGTGGCGAGCGGGACGGTGGGCGTCCTGCTGCTTGCGCCCGCGGATCGCGAACGACCGTTTGCATCGCTCGTTGCGGGGCTCACGTCGCGGTCGGCGATCTTCGGCATCGGGTCCGGTGCGGGCTTCGCGTTCTCGGCCGTCGCGTACCGAGCCGCGACGCAGATCGCCGGGACGCCGTCGTGGCTTCTCAACGCAGCGCTGACCGTCGTCGTCGCGCAGCTGTTGCAGACGCTGATGCTCGGCGGCTGGCTGTGGTGGCGTTCGCCCGACGTCGTCGTTCGCACGTTGCGGGCGTGGCGCGTTTCGTTGTTCGCCGGGTTCATGGGCGCCGCAGCGTCCGCCGCGTGGTTCGCAGCGTTCGCCATCCAGTCGGTGACCTACGTGCGCACGCTCGGCTTGACCGAGATGCTGTTCAGCTACGTGGTGTCGCGGCGGTTCTTTCGCGAGCGGCTGACGCGACGGGAAGTCGCCGGCATGCTGATGATCGTCGCGGGGGTGGTAATCATCACCCTCGCGTGAACCCTACGCGGCGATAGGCTCTATCGAGTGCAGCGGCTGGTCGTCTTCCCACGTCTCGAGCCGCACAGGGAAACCCCACAGGCGACGCAGGTGCAGCACGACCTCGGCCGCCGCGTCGTTGAGGCGCCGGCCGCGGCGCTGCGTGTGCCGCAGCGTGAGCGACCGGTCGCCGTCCTTGTCGTAACGCACGATCTGCACGTCGGGCACCCGCTCCTCGTGCGCGTGCTGCCGCGCGAGGAGCTTGCGGACGCGGCGATACCCCGCGTCGTCGTGAATGCTGTCCACCTTGAGCGTGCTCTCGCTGCGGTGATCGGCGATCGCGAACAGCCGCAACTCGCGGATGAGCCGCGGTGAGAGGTATTGCGCGATGAACGACTCGTCCTTGAAATTGCGCATCGCGAAGTCGAGCGACTTCTGCCAGTCGCTGCCGGCGAGCTCGGGGAACCAGGCACGGTCCTCGTCGGTCGGCTTCTCGCAGATGCGCCTGATGTCCGAGAACATCGCGAATCCGAGCGCATACGGATTCATGCCGGAGTAGTACTTCGAGTCGAACGACGGCTGATAGACGACATTGGTGTGGCTCTTGAGGAACTCGAACATGAAGCCGTCGTCGACCTGGCGTTGCTCGTGCAGGCGGTTGAGGATCGTGTAGTGCCAGAAGGTGGCCCATCCCTCGTTCATCACCTTGGTCTGCGCCTGCGGATAGAAATACTGCGAGAGCTTGCGCACGATGCGCACGATCTCGCGCTGCCAGATCTCGAGCTTGGGCGAGAACTTCTCGACGAAGTAGAGGATGTTCTCCTGCGGCTCCTGCGGGAACGTCTTGGTCACGCCGCCGGTCGCTGTCGACGCGAGGACCGGGACGGTACGCCACAGGTCGTTGAACTGGCGCTCCTTGTGGTCCTCGCGTTCCTTGAGGCGCGCCGTCTCTTCCTTCATCGTGAGCGGGCTCGGCCGGCGATAGCGGTCCACGCCATGCGCCATCAGCGCGTGACATGCGTCGAGGATCTCCTCGACCGCCACGTGGCCGTGCCGCTCCTCGCATTCCATGATGTAGCGCTTCGCGAAGACGAGGTAGTCGATGATGGCATCGGCGGCGGTCCACTGCCGGAACAGCTCGTTGCCCTTGAAGAAGGAATTGTGGCCGTAGCACGCGTGCGCGATGACGAGCGCCTGGGTGGTGACGGTGTTCTCTTCCATCAGGTAAGCGATGCAGGGATCGGAGTTGATCACGATCTCGTAGGCGAGCCCTTGCATCCCGCGGCGGTACGCCTGCTCGTTGCGGATGAACTCCTTGCCGTACGACCAGTGCGGATACCCGACCGGCAGACCGTTCGAGGCATACGCATCGAGCATCTGCTCGGACGTGATGACCTCGATCTGGTTGGCGTACGTGTCGAGCTTGAAGTCCGCAGCGACCTTCGCGATCGCGACGTCGTATTTCTCGAGAAGCTCGAAGTCCCAGTCGGCGCCGGTGCTGATGGGGGTGTTCACGTATGGGCCTCTTTCCTGAACAGCTCGCGAAACACGGGATAGATCTGCTCGCGGCCGGACGCGCGCTTCATCGCGAACGTCTTGGTCTCCTGCGCGAGGCGCTCGTATTCCGCCCACAACGTGGACGGACGCGTATCGCTCACGTCGGGCACGAGCTCGAGATAGGTGTAGTACCGCAATGGCGGCAGGAGCTTCTCGCGCAGGAATCGCGCGCTGCGCGCGGGGTCCGCGCCGAACGCGTCGCCGTCGGACGCTTGCGCCGCATACACGTTCCAGCCCGTCGCGTAACGCGCGTGCCGGATCTTGTCGGCGAGTTCGAGCGCCGAGTAGACCACCGTGCCGCCGGAGCGCGGGTCATGGAAGAACGTGTCCTCGTCCACCTCCTCGGCGTCGTCGGTGTGGCGGATGAACACGAGATCCACCTGCTCGTACTTGCGCGTGAGGAACATGTAGAGGAGGGCGTAGAAGCGCTTGGCGAGGTCCTTCTTCGTCTCGTCCATCGACGCCGACACGTCCATGAGGCAGAACATCACGGCCTTGGCGATCGGCTCGGGCCGCCACACGCGATTGCGAAAGCGCATGTCGGGGTCGTCGAGGAAGGGGATCGCGTCCTGGCGGCGCTCGAGGCGATCGAGCTCCGCATGCACGCGTGCGGCGATCTCGGCGTGGCCGCACGCCGTTGCAAGCGCGAACTCCTCCTGCAGCCCGAACGCCTCGCGCGCGATCGCGCCGGTCAACGCGATGCGCCGGGCGAGCGCCTGCGTCATCGTGCGCACGACCGCGAGGTTCGCGGGAACGCCCGTCTTGGCGAAGCCGCTGCGAATGCTCTTGAAGGTGTTCGACGGGCCGAACTCGGTGCGGGCGAGCCGCGGCAATTCGAGGTCGTCGAAGAAGATCTGCATGAACTCTTCGCGCGAGAGGTGGAACACGAATTCGTCTTCCGTCTCGCTGTCGCCGCCTTCTCCCGTGTTGCCGCCGCCCCCGCCGCCGCCCTCGGGACGCGGAATGCGGTCGCCGGTCACGTACTCGCGGTTGCCGGGCAGGACGTGCTCGCGGTCGCCCACGCGGCCGTAGTTGAACGCGGGCTCGGAGACGTCCTTGCGCGGGACGCGCACTTCGCCCCCTTGCTCGAGGTCCGAAAGCTTGCGGTCGCCGACCATGCGGCGAACCGCTTCCTGCACCTGCGTCTTGTAGCGGCGCAGGAAGCGCTCGCGGTTGGAGGAGTTCTTGCCGCGGTCGTTGAGTCTACGGTCGATCAAGTGAGCCATACGTCAGGAAGCCTTATGTACGCGCAGGTACCACTCGGCGAGCAGGCGCACCTGCTTCTCCGTGTAGCCCTTCTGCGTCATGCGGGCGACGAAGTTCTGGTGCTTCTCCTTGTCGTCGGCGGAGGCCTTGGCGTTGAAGGAAATGACCGGCAGCAGGTCCTCGGTGTTGCTGAACATCTTCTTCTCGATGACCTCGCGCAGCTTCTCGTAGCTGTTCCACGCGGGATTGCGGCCGTTGTTGTTGGCGCGGGCACGCAGCACGTAGTTGACGATCTCGTTGCGGAAGTCCTTGGGATTGGCGATGCCCACGGGCTTCTCGATCTTCTCGAGCTCGGTGTTGAGCGACGCGCGGTCGAAGCTCTCGCCGGTCTCCGGATCGCGGTAGTCCTCTTCCTGGATCCAGCAATCGGCAAAGGTGACGTAGCGGTCGAAGATGTTCTGCCCGTATTCGGCGTACGACTCGAGGTACGCGGTCTGGATCTCCTTGCCGATGAACTCCGCGTAGCGCGGCGCCAGGTATCCCTTGAGATGCTCGAGGTAGCGGCGGCGCACTTCGTCGGGCAGGTCCTCGCGCGACGAGGCGCTGCTCGAGCACGTACATGAGGTGCACGGGGTTGGCGGCAATCTCCGTCTGGTCGTGGTTGAACACCGCCGACAGGATCTTGTAGGCGAAGCGCGTGGAGAGGCCGTTCATGCCCTCGTCGGCGCCTGCGTAGTCGCGGTACTCCTGCAGCGTCTTCGCCTTGGGATCGACGTCCTTCAGCGTCTCGCCGTCGTACACGCGCATCTTCGAATAGATGCTCGAGTTCTCGGGCTCCTTCAAGCGCGACAGCACGGAGAACTGGGCCATCATGTCGAGCGTGCCGGGCGCGCACGGCGCGTTGGCGAGCGACGAGTTGGCGAGGAGCTTGTCGTAGATCTTCACCTCGTCGGACACGCGCAGGCAGTACGGCACCTTGACGATGTAGATCCGGTCGAGGAACGCCTCGTTGTTGCGGTTGTTGCGGAAGCTGTGCCACTCCGACTCGTTGCTGTGCGCGACCACGAGCCCGTTGAACGGGATGGCCGAGAAACCTTCCGTCCCCTTGAAGTTGCCTTCCTGCGTCGCCGTCAGCAGCGGGTGCAGCATCTTGATCGGGGCCTTGAACATCTCCACGAATTCGAGGAGGCCCTGGTTGGCGAGGCAGAGGCCGCCCGAATAGCTGTAGGCGTCCGGGTCGTTCTGCGCGAAGTGCTCGAGCTTGCGGATGTCGATTTTTCCGACGAGGGAAGAAATGTCCTGGTTGTTCTCGTCACCGGGCTCCGTCTTGGTGATGGCGATCTGGCGCAGCACCGACGGCATGACCCGCACGACCTTGAACTGGCGCAGGTCGCCGTCGTATTCGGCCAGGCGCTTGATCGCCCACGGCGACATGATCCCGGTGAGGTAGCGCCGCGGGATGCCGTAGTCGTCCTGCAGGATTTGCGCGTAGCGTTCGGCCGGGAAGAGCCCGAGGGGCGACTCGTTGACGGGCGAGCCCTTGAGGACGTAGATGGGATTGAGCTCCATCACGGACTTCAGGCGCTCCGCGATGGACGACTTGCCGCCGCCGACCGGGCCGAGCAGGTAGAGGATCTGCTTCTTCTCCTCGAGCCCCTGCGCGGCGTGCTTGAAGAACGCGACGATCTGCTCGATCGCGTCTTCCATGCCGTAGAACTCGCGGAACGCGGGATAGCGGCGGATCACGCGATTGCCGAACAGGCGCCCGAGGCGCTGGTCGTTGCGCGTGTCGACGAGCTCCGCCTCGCCTATGCCAGCCAGCATGCGCTCGGCGGCTGTGGCATACACCCGCGAGTCTTTTCGGCAGAGGTCCAGATACTCGTCGAGCGAAAGCTCTTCTTCCTGCGCTGCCGAGTAATGAGACCGGAACGTGTCGAGCAGTGTACCCATCACATCTCCTGTTAACGCGAGAGGCGAAGGGTCCGGTAACTGTTGTCTTTATCGGGCCGGAAACCGCCCGCCGTACTCGCTGCAATGTTGCTAATTCACTATATGTCGCGCTTCAGCTATCCGCAAGGCGCGTGCCAAATTCGTGTTAGCACTTCGGCGCGCCGAGTGCTCGGTGACGATCGGCGCGGCGCCGCAATCGACGAGCCTCGAAACCGCCATCGACTACATCGCGCCACGAGTGCAAGCGCCTCGCGACTCCTACGACGGCGCACGGAACCCCATCGTTCGCTCGGCAACGCGCAAGGGGAAGCCATTGATTCAAAACCCAGGCGCAGCGCATCGACGCAGCACGTCGTGATAGCCCGACAGTGCGTGCGAAGATGCTGCGCGCCACTGAACCTGGATAGGGCACCTTCTCACCAAAAATGCGCGTGATGCGCTGATGCCATCAACGCATGGACGAGCATTCGGGTATACGCGGGACGCGACGCGACGTGTCGGACGCCGCCGCATCGCAGGCTCGGTCAAAGCCCGACTGTCGTGCACCGCGTTTCAAAACGCGACGGGAAATGCGGGAGGGAACTGCTCGAGGCAAGCGGGGGAAACGGAATGCGGGGGAAGCGAATGGTAGGCGCGATTGGACTCGAACCAACGACCCCCACCATGTCAAGGTGGTGCTCTAACCAGCTGAGCTACGCGCCTCCGAAGAGTCAACCATTATAGCGTGCGACCCCGCCGACGGCAATCCACAGCGCACCGAGAGAAGCGGCTGGTGGACCATGTAGACGGCGAGGCTGTGCCGTCCGAGCCATTGCAGCATCGCCGGAAGCCGCGCGAGCGGCGCGACCGCCGCGAACCCGTGACGTAGCAGCGACGTGCCCGGCGGCGATGCCGATCAGCATGACGCCGGTCCACGGAAAGACGCGGAACGTAGTCCTCGGTGATCGGCTTCGCCGTCATGAAGCCGATCCAGCCGAGCGCGCGCGAGTCGAACGCCGGCGAGGCGACCACGTTGCCCGCGATCACGACGGCGATGCCGATGCCGAGCGCGAGCCACGGCCGCGCGACGAGCGGACGGATCATCACCAGCGACAGCGCGATCGCGTGCAGCACGCCGAACCAGATGAAGCTTCGCGGGAAGACGAGGTAGCTGCCCGCCGTCACCGCGACCGCGCACGCGGCAACGCGCCCGACGTGGATCCAGAAGCGCGCGCGCCCTTGCGGCGTGCTCTGCGCGAGAACCAGGCTGATGCCCGCGATGAGCAGGAACGACGAGAGGATGGCCGTGCGCGAGTGCAGCCAGAACGGGTCGCGGTAGAAGTTCTGCGCGGTGACGCGGAAGTACGCGAGGTCGAACGCAAAGTGATACGCGACCATCGCGACGACGGCGAGGCCGCGCAGCGCGTCGAGGCCGCCCAGGCGCGGCGTGGCGACCTCGCGCCGGGCGGCGCGCGGGTTTCAGCGAACGCTGCCGCGCCATCCGATGCGCACGCTGCCGTTCGCATCGGGCGTTCCGACGGAGGCGAGCGCGCGCGCGATGTTGGCGGGCGCGCCGGGGTTCGGCGCGACGGTCGCGTCGATCGCGACGCTGCCGCCGGCGACCGTCACGGTGCCGTCGACGCGGACGTCGCCGCCGGTGTTCGTCAAGCGGCCGGCCAGACGCGATTCCTGCGGCGCCGCCGCCAGGTCGACCGTCCCGAGATCGGCCACGTTGTCGCCGGTTGCCACGCGCGCGCCGCGCCAGTGCGCTTCGAGGGCGCCGGTCTTGGCCGTGTTGCTCCACGACAGGTCGTTGGCGGCCACCGCGACCGTGCCGCCGAACGCCGGCAGCGGCCGCATCGGCAGCGACGCGAACAGCGCTTGCGCCGGCAGGTCGATGCGAAAGTCGCGCAGGCGCACCCCGCCGTCGATCGACTTCCACGGTGCCCGCCGGCGACGCTGCGCCGTCGACGGGCCGCAGCACCACGACGTGCTTGCCGCGAAGCACGTCCGCCTTCGAGATCGTCCAGCGAGCGGCACGCGCCACGTTCCCGCGCTGTCCGTCAGGACGCCGCGTCCGTCCCATACCGTGCCCGTGCTGTCGGCAAGCCTGCACCTTGCCTTGCGTGGCCGACGCGATCCGGCCGTCGACGAGCGATGCCGGCAGGAACGCGATGACCGTTGCGACGAGGACGGCAATGAGGAGAACGACGACTGCGGCAATTTTCATCTGGAAACCTTGAAGGCGAGCTCCGCGCGCACGAATCCCGGCTCGACGCGCGGCTGGAGCGTGACGTCGGTCGGCAGCAGCCCGGCGCGCGCAAGCGCGTCGAGCGAGCGGGGGCAGCGCGTCGAAGCGCACCATGGCGAACGTCATGCGAAGGCGGCCTTCCTGCATGTCGAGGCCGCTGACCGCCGCGCGAAGATTGCGCTCGGCGAGCACGCGCTCCGCCGCCGGGCAACGGATCCGCGCGCGGCAGGAGCCGCGACGCGCCCGAGGGCGACGATGTCGTCGGCCTGCGTGCGTGCGGTGGACGCGAGGCTTTCGAGGCGCGGCACGTCACGCGTCAGCCGGGCGATGTCGGCGTTCATCGGGCGCCAGATGCCGATCCAGGCGAGCGCCAGCGAGAACGACGCCCGCGGCGACCGCCACCATGCGCTGCTCGCGCGACGACAGGCGATGCCAGGCTTCGCGCATCACGGCCCGATACGCATGCGCGTGCCGGCGGGCGTCGTCGCCGTCAGCGTGGGGAGGCCCGCGGCCGCGAGGTGGCGATCGACGTCGGCCACGATCGCCGGATCGACCTTGCCGAGTCGAACGTCCACGTGTTGGCGGCGAAGGTCGCCGACTTGAGCGCGCCGGCCGGCAGGAGAGCGAGCGACGGCGCCGCGCGCGCGAGGAGCGGCAGCGCGTCGGAGGTCGCGGTCGAGGCCGGCACGATGGCGGACGTCCGCATGACGGGCCGCAAGCGCCGCCGATGCCTGTTGCGCGTCGCGTCACGTCGGCGATGCCCGCATTGCGCGCGACCGACGACCGTATCGCGCTCGGCCTGCCATTCGCGGTAGCGCAGCGATCCCCACGACAAGACGGTGCCGCGCGACGTGCACGGCCAGCGCCGCGATGGCGAGGCCGGCGGCCCATCGCAGCCGCGTGCGCATGCGGCTTCGTGCCGCGCTCGGCGTGCGCGAGTAGTCGCCTTGCAGCAGGTCGAACGCCGCGGCGAGCGCAGCGCCGTCCTGCGTCCCAACGCCACGGGTCGCTGCGCGACGAACGTGACGCCCGCTTCCTGCCGACCACGCGCGCAAGTTGCGCGTCGTCGACGGGAAACGCGGCTTCGATGCGAGCGAGCGGCGGCGCGGCGCGCGCCGCGTGTCGCGCCGCAAGTGCGAGCTCCGGCGGCAACGCGCCTCGCGCATCGAACGCGCTCGTCGCGAACGCGCTTCCGTCGGCACGGCGCACGAAGCCGCCCGACGCTCCCGATCGGTACCAACGCCACGCGCCAGCGGGCGGCTTTCGGCGCGACGGCCGGCTCTGCGATCACGCGATCGAAGGATTTGGCGAGCGGCGCGATGACCGCGCGCGCGACGATCGCGACGTCGACACCGTCCGCCGCGCGCCGCGATGCGCGAGATGGTGGCCGCCTGCGGGTCCCGCGAGCTGGTCCTCGAGCGCGAACGCCACCGCCTGCGCCATGCGATCGGCCGGCATCGGCGGCAGCGTCAGGTGAACCAGACGCACCGCCGACGCGGCGAGCACCGCTTCGCGGGCGGCGGCGTCCGGCCAGGTCGACGCGGATCCGCGTCCGGTTTCGCACGAGCCGGTTGCCGTCGTACGCGCCCACGGCACGTCGGTCGGCCGTGCATCGCGCCATCGGTGAGAACGCGCAGGTCGTCGGCCATCGGCGCGTTACTCCAGGACCTGCCAGACGACGGTCGGCCATGTCCGTCCATCGCGCTTGAGCAGCGCGCGCGCCTGTGCGAGCGAGTCGCCCTGGCGCGAGCGGACGGTCACGAGGAAATAGCTGCTGGCGAAAGCGAAGGACGCACCCTCGGGAAGCGTGACGCATCGCGCGGCATGCGCTCGCGCAGCTCCGCCATGGTCGTGAACGGCTTGCGCGCGCGCTCGGCGATGAACGCCGCGAGCTTCTCGCCGGCGAGATCCGGGAACGGCCGCGGCGAGGACGTCGGCGGACGCCGTGTTGATGTTGACGAGCGTGCCGGCGGGCAGTGCCGCGACGCTTGCGTCGAGCGCAGCCCAGGTCTCCGGCCGCGCGCCGCGCATCGACGCGATCTCCGCCGTGCGCACGAGCGGCGCGTTGGCCGTCACGGCGCCTCGCGACCGCGCGCGCGTACCACGCGTCCTCGGCGCCGTTCGGGCGCGCGACGCCGTCGTCGTCGATCCAGTCGGCGATGCGCGTCGAGCATCCGCGGATCGACGCCCTTGGCCGCGAACAGCTGCGACAGGCGCGCGCGTTCCGCGTCGCCTGCCTTTCCGTCCTGCGCCGCGTTGTTGAGATTGAGGCGGCCCTGCGCGTCCTCGATGCGGCCCTCGATCGATCCGTCGGCGATCGGTGTCGGCGGCAAGCGGGTACGACCACGGCTCGCCCAGGAAGTCGACGGTGCCGGCGCGTGCGTCGTCCGCGAGGATCTGCCGCGCCCATTGCACGCCGGCGAGCGCGAGCGACTGCGCCTGCACCTGGTCGCGGCGGTTGCCGACGTCGGCGAGCCAGCGCTGCTGGTCGGCGGCGAGCGCGACGGCGACGGTCGCGGCGAGCGCCGCGACGAGCATCGCGAGGATGAGGGCGGCGCCGCGTTGGCCGGCACCTGGCATCGTCATCGCAGCGTGAAGAGACGGTCGATGCGCGCGCCGTCGTCGAGCGTCAGCGTGATCTTCACCGCGCGCGGAAGGTCGTCCTCGCCGAGCAGCGGCCAGCGGTCGCGCCACAGTCCCGGCGCGCGTGAGGTACTCGAGGTCGAAGCCGGCGACGCCGCTCACCAGCGGATAGACGGTAGGATCTGACCGTCGCTTCGTGATCGATGCGCGGGCCAGTACGCGAGCTCGAGCGTGCTGCCGCGCAAGCGATAGCCGACCCGTTGTCCGCTCGCGCCGGGCTCGACGACGAACTCCGAGCCCGCGCGCGTGAAGGCGAGCGCCGCATGGCCGTCGAACGTCGTGCCGATCCACGCAGGCTCGCGTTGCGCGCCCGCGCGCGCGCTGCGCGGGATCGCCTGGCGGATGTCCGCTTCGAAGCGCGTGAACAGCGCCTCGAGCGTGCGCCAGCGCTGCGCTTCCGCGGACAGCCGGGCCTCGCCTTCGGTCATCGAGGCTGTCGCGCGGTAGCTCAAGCACCGCGATGACGCCGAAGATCGCGAGCGCGAGGAGCGCCTCGATGAGCGTGAACCCACGCGCAGCTGCGAGCGTGTCGCTTCATGGCCGCGGCTCCGGGTTGCCGAGGAAGCCCGTGAGGCGCGCGAGCGCGTAGTCGGGCGTCTGCGGCTCCGCAACGACGATGTCGATCCTGCGAAACGCGGGGTTCGGCGTGGGCGAGACGCTGGCCTGCCAGACGAAGCGTCGCGCCCGCCTGCCTGCGCGTCGCCGTTGTAGCTGCCGAGCGCCGGCCAGGGTGTCGCGATCTGCGCGGCGGCGAGCCGGTTCTGCGCGACCCACAGCGCGAGCGTGCGCGCCTTGAGCGCAGCGGCGGTGTCGGTCGCTTGCGTCAGCGCGCGCATGCCCGCGGTGAGCGCGATCGCGACGATCGCGAGCGCCACCAGGATCTCGACCAGACGTGAAACCGCGGTCTGCGTGTTCACTCGGGCGCGAGCACCGCGATGCGATTGAGCGGATCGCCGGCGAGGATCAGGCGCGCGTCGCGGGAGGCGAGCTCGAACGTGAAGGGCTCGTTGCGGCCGGTGGGGCGGAACGGGACGATCGTGTCTGCCGGCACGTCACGCCCGCTGTAGCTCGTCGAGGCAAGACGCTCATCGGCGCAGGCAGCGCGCGCGGCGCGAGCACGTCGTCGTCGTCCGCGAGCGGCTGCCAGCGCCGCTGTCGGCGTCGCGCCGCCAGAAGCGCCACGTGCCATCCTGCGCGGATGCGCCCAGCGTTTCCGCGATCGCGCCTGCGCACGCGCAGCGGCATGCTCGAGCGCGCCTGCGAAACGGCGCGCTTCGCGGTTGGCGCGATCGCGATCGCTGCCGTCGTACGCCATGAGCGGCGGCGCCTGCCGCGATCGCGAGGATCGCGAGCACCACGAGGATCTCGACGAGCGTGAAGCCGGCGCTCTCGCTCGCGTTTCATCACAACTCCCACGAGCCGATGTCGGCGTCCGTTCCCGAGCCGCCCGCCTGGCCGTCGCCGCCGAAGCTCATGACTTCGACTTCGCCGCGCACGCCCGGGTTGAGGTAGACGTACGGCCGTCCCCACGGGTCCTTGGGCATCTTTTCGAGGTAGCCGCCGGGCTTCCAGTTCGGCGGCACGGGCGGCTGCTCGGGCTTGGCGACGAGTGCTGCGAGGCCCTGCTCGCCCGTGGGATAGCGCTGGTTGTCGAGCCGGTAGATCTTGAGCGCGCTCATGATCGCCGCGATGTCGCTCTTCGCGACGGTCGACGCGCGCCTCGTCGGGGCGCGAGATCACGTTGGGCACGATGAGCGCGGCGAGCACGCCGAGGATCACGATGACGACCAGGATCTCGATCAGCGTGAATCCGCGCGGCGGCGCGTGACGCGTCAATGAAGGATGCATCGGGCGATTATAATGCGCCGGTCGCGCGCGCTTCGCGCGGAGGAACGCGTGCGCGAGACCCCGTCATGACCGGCCGAATCCTAAGCGCATTCCTGTGTTGCTCGTCCTGCTCGCCGCCGCGGTGCTCGGCTGGTTCGCGTAGAGGTCGTATACCGAGCCGCTGCAACGTTCCGGCAGCCGCGTTCGCATTCGACGTGCGCCCGGGCGCGACGCTCGGCGCCGTCGCGCGCGACCTCGGTGCGGCGGGCGTGCTGCCGCACCCGATCGCGCTGGTCGGCGCTCGCGCGCATGCGCGGCGTCGACCGCAACATCAAGGCCGGCAGCTACGAGATCGAGGCGGGCACGACGCTGCCGCGGCTCCTCGCCAAGCTCACGCAAGGCGACGTCACGCAACGCGCGATCGTCATCGTCGAAGGCACGCACGTTCGCGACCTGCGGCGCGCGCTTCGCGCGAGCGCGGACGTGAAGAACACGGTGCTCGATCTTCCCGATGCGGAACTCATGGCGAGGCTCGGCACGCCGTCCGGCGCCGCCGGAGGGCATGTTCTTTCCCGACACGTACTTCTTCGCGGCCGGAAGCACCGACGTCGCGATCCTCGATCGCGCGCGCAAGGCGATGGCCGCGCGGCTCGACGCCGCATGGGCAGCAGCGCGCGACCGGACTTGCCGTTCGCCACGCCCTACGAGGCGCTGATCCTTGCGTCGATCGTGGAGAAGGAGACGGGCAAGCGCGGTCGACCGTCCGCTGATCGCGTCGGTGTTCGTCAACCGGCTGCGCAAGGGCATGCGCCTGCAGTCGGATCCGACGGTGATCTACGGCATGGGCGCGAAGTTCGACGGCGATCTTACGCAAGCGCGACCTCGAGGCCGACACGCCGTACAACACGTACACCCGCGAGGGACTGCCGCCGACGCCGATCGCGCTGCCGTCGCAGGCGTCGATCGACGCCGTGCTGAACCCGCCGCCGACCGAGTACCTCTACTTCGTCGCGCGCGGCGACGGCACGTCGAAGTTCTCGGCCACGCTGCCCGAGCACAACCGCGCGGTGTCGCGCTACCAGAAGGGCGGCCGCTGATGCGCGAGCGCGCGCGGTCGCTTCATCACGCTCGAAGGCATCGACGGCGCGGGCAAGAGCACGCATGCGCCGTGGCTCGCCGAGGCGATCGCGGCCAAGGGTCATCGCGTCACGGCGACGCGCGAGCCCGGCGGCACGCCGCTCGGCGAGACGTTGCGCGACCTGCTGCTGTCGGTGCCGATGACGCACGACAGCGAGGCGCTGCTCATGTTCGCGGCGCGGCGCGAGCACGTCGAGCAGGTGATCCGTCCGGCGCTCGCGCGCGGCGACTGGGTCGTGTGCGACCGCTTCACCGACGCGACGCTACGCCTACCAGGGCGGCGGCCACGGCGTGCCCGCGCAGCACATCGCCGCACTCGAGCAGATCGTGCACGCCGATCTGCCACCGGACCTCACGCTGCTGTTCGACGTGCCGCTCGAAGTGTCGCGGGCGCGGCTGGTGCAAGCAGCAGGCGGCCGGGCGCACGCTCGACAAGTTCGAGGCCGAGAAGGAGGCGTTCTTCGCGCGCGTGCGCGATGCCTATCTTGCGCGCGCCGCCGCCGCGCCCGCGCGCTTTCGCGTCATCGACTCGTCGCGGCCGATCGCCGACGTGCGCGCCGAGCTCGCGCGTGCTCATCGCCGACATGGTAGAGCGACCGCTGCTACCCCTGGCAGAGTCGGCGCCGCGCACGAGCGCTCGCGCCGTCGCGGCACGTGGCCGCACGGCCTGCTGTTCACCGGGGCGCAGGGGCATCGGCAAGCGCGTGCTCGCCATGCACTTCGCGCGGGCGCTGTTGTGCGAGCGCCGCGCGACGGATGGCAGCGCGTGCGGCGCGTGCGCAAGCTGCGGCTACGTCGCCGCAGGCCAGCATCCGGACCTGCGCGTGCTCGAGCCGTTCGAGGTCGACGACGACGGCGAGTCCAAGCCGCTCGCGGAAATCAAGATCGACACCGTGCGCGACCTCACCGAGATGGGCGCTGCTCACGAGCCATCGCGGGACGGCCAAGGTGGCGATCGTCGATCCCGCGGAGTCGCTCAACATCGCCGCCGCCAACGCGCTCCTGAAGACGCTCGAGGAGCCGCCGCCCGTCGACGTTCTTCATGCTGGTGTCGCATCACCCGGGCAGGTGGCGCCGACGTTGCGCAGCCGTTGCCTGCGACTCGAAGCGCCGCGTCCGTCGCGCGAAGCAGGCCATGCGTGGCTTGCGGCGCAGGGCGTCGCGAATGCCGCAGGCCGTGCTCGCGCAAGCCGGCGGCGCGCCGCTGGCCGCGTTGCGCATTGCCGACCCGGCGTGGCAGGAGGAGCGCGCGCGTGTGGCTTGCGGCACTGGCCAAGCCGTCGGCATTGCCGGCGGTGGCGCTGGCGTCGCGGGTGGAAGCCGGTGCGCGCAGGACGAGCGGCGCGACCGCCTGACGCTGGCGATCGACTGGCTCGCCGCATGGACGGCCGACCTGGCGCGCGTGGCCGCGGGCGGCGCGCCGCTGCGCAATCCGGATTTCGCCGCGGCGCTCGCAGGCGCTCGCCGCCGTCGGTGGCGCCGCCTGCGCTCTTTCGCTATCATCGGTCACTCGCGCGAGCAGCGCGCGCTCGTGACTCATCCGTTGCAGCCGCGGCTCGTCGCCGAGTCGCTGCTTGCTGGGCTACCGCGAGATCTTTGCCTGAAACGCATGGTCGACAAGAAACCACCTCCTGCAGCGCCCGGGCGCCAACATGGCGCGGCCGGGCGTCCTGTCGCTCAACATCCGCGAGAAGGCGGCGCTGTATGCCGCGTACATGCCGTTCCTCAAGGGCGGCGGCATCTTCATCCCGACGTCGCGCCAGTACGCGCTCGGCGAGGAAGTGTTCATGCTGCTGTCGCTGATGGACGATCCCAATCGGCTCGCGGTGCAGGGCAAGGTCGTGTGGCTGACGCCGGAAGGCGTGCAGGGCAATCGCACGCAGGGCATCGGCGTGCAGTTCACGCAGGACGAGACCGGCGCGGCAGCGCGCGCGACCATCGAGAAGATCCTGGGCGAGACGCTCGCCTCGACGCGGCCGACTCACACGATGTGAGTCGGTCAGGAGTCAGTGTGAGCAGAAGTCAGAGGTCAGATAGCATCGATCTTGACTCGCAGCATCTCGGCGGCGCATTGAGCGCCGTTCCGCGTCACGCGAATACGCACCCGGCGCTTCCATGCGCCGCCACCGAAATCTCCGCCGCTCTGTCCCTGATCCCTGATTCCTGACTCCTGATTCCTGTGTTCGTCGATTCCCACTGTCACCTCGATTTCCCGGAGCTCGCCTCCGAGCTGCCGTCGCTCCTCGATGCGATGCGCGAGAACGCGGTCACGCACGCGCTGTGCATCAGCGTCGAGCTTGCGGCGTGGCCCGCGGTGCGTCGCGATCGCGCATGCGCACGACAACCTCTACGCGACCGTCGGCGTTCATCCCGATTACCACGGACACCGAGGACCCGACGTGTGGACGACCTCGTCGCGAAGGCGGCGACGCCGAAGGTCGTTGCAATCGGCGAGACGGGGCTCGACTACTACCGCCTCGAGGGCGATCTCGAGTGGCAGCGCGAGCGCTTCCGCCGCCACATCCGCGCGGCGCGCGCGACGGGCAAGCCGCTCGTGATCCACACGCGCGCAGCGGCCGACGACACGCTCGCGATCATGCGCGAGGAGGGCGCGGCGGAGGCGGGCGGCGTCATGCACTGCTTCACCGAGACCTGGGACGTCGCGCAAGGGCGCGCTCGACCTCGGCTTTCACATCTCGTTCTCGGGCATCGTCACGTTCAAGAACGCGGTCGAGCTCAAGGACGTCGCGCGTCGCGTTCCGCTCGACCGCATGCTGATCGAGACCGACAGCCCGTACCTCGCGCCGGTGCCGCATCGCGGCAAGCGCAACCAGCCGGCGTTCGTGCGCTACGTCGGCGAGGAGATCGCACGGCTGCGCGGCGGTCGACGTCGCGACCATCGCGCAGCACACCTCCGACAACTTCTTTCGACTCTTCGGGATTCCCGCCCATGCGTAAGCTCGCTGCCTCTGCTCGCTCCTGTCCTCGCTGTCGCTTCGCCGTCGCGTGCCGACATGTACGAGGACTTCATCGTCGCCGTCAACAACGACCGCGTCGCCGCAGGTGAAGGAGCTGCTGGGCAAGGGCATCGATCCCAATACCGTCGGGACCGAACGGCGAGCCGGCGCTCGTGCTCGCCGCGCGCGCCGGCTATGCGGGCACCGTCGACGCGCTGCTCGCCGCAAAGGCGAACGTCAATGCGCGCAGTCCGGTCGGCGACTCCGCGATCATGGCGGCGGCGCTGAACGGCCACCTCGACCTCGTGAAGAAGCTGCGCGCGCGCGGCGCCGAGATCAACAACCCAGGCTGGACGCCGCTCATCTACGCGGCCACCGGCGGGCACGACGCGGTCGTCGAGTACCTGCTCGCCGAAGGGGCCAACGTCAACGCCGTCTCGCCGAACGGCACGTCCGCGCTGATGATGGCCGTGCGCGAGGACAAGGTCTCGACGGTGACGCTGCTGATCGCCAAGGGCGCGGACGTGAACCAGAAGAACCAGGCGGGCGGCACCGCGCTCGCGTGGGCGACGCGGGGCAACGAGCAGGGGATGGCCGCGCAGCTTCGCCGCGCCGGCGCCCGGGAGTGACGACCGGAAACTGACGCCTAGGGCGTGAGGTCGGCGCGCTCGAAGGCGAGCGGCGAGGGCGCCGCAACGAAAGGCTGTGCGGCGAACTCGCTTGCGAGCGCGGGCGAGATCACCTGCGGCGACGAGCGAGGGCAGCACGCCGACCAGCCGTCGCGCGCCGTTGAAGTGCTTCTGCCAGTACGACTGGTCGATCGACGGCGATCTCGACCTCGCCGCCGCGCGACGGCGCGTGCACGAAGCGGTTGTCGCCGAGGTAGATGCCCACGTGCGAGAACGCGAAGCGGCGGGTGTTGAAGAACACGAGGTCGCCGGGCTTGAGGTCGCCGGCGCTCGACCTTGGTGCCGAGGGCGCTCATCTCCTTCGCGGTGCGCGGCAGCGTGACGCCGGTCACTTCCTGGAACACGTGGCGGACGAGGCCGCTGCAGTCGAGGCCGCGTGTCGGGCGATGTCGCCGCCGAACTTGTAGTTGACGCCGATCAGCCCGAGGGCGTACATCGCGACGTCCTGGGCGCCCGACCACACCTTGCTCGCCGCTTCGCTGGCCGGCGAGGCGTGCGCCGGCGCTATCGCACCCGCCAGGGCGGCGACCAGGAAAAGGCGCGCATAAAGACCACTGCGACGTGCGGGCATCCGCCGAGTATGGCGTAATTTGTACGGAAATTCAAAGCGGGGGGTCTCCTTAGCCGGCCGGACCGCGCTTCACCTTGCGCGTGGGCGCCAGGGGATGGCCGGCCGCGCGTGCGCGGCGCATCGCCTTCGCGTCGGCCACCAGGGGCCGCAGGATCTCGACCCGATCGCCGTCGGCGAGCGGGGTCTCGGGACGCGCCCGCTGCCCGTGGATGGCGTACGAGACGTTCCCGGCAGGCCGAGGCGGTCGGGCAAGCGGCTTGCCGCAACCGCGTCGGCGACCGTGGCTCCGGCCGGCAGGTCGACCGGCTCGATCGCCTCGACGCCCGGCGCCGCGTACGCCGACGGTCACCCTCATCCGGTAGGTCGGCTTCGGCCCGCTTGACGAACGCGTCGATGAAGCTGTGCGCGATGTGATTGAAGACCGGCCCGACCAGCGCTTCGAGCACCGTCGTCTTGAATTCGTAGGAGAGGTCGAACTCGACCTTGCAGGCATCCGGCGCCAACGCGCTTGAACGACCACTTCGCCGGTGAGCGCCTGGAACGGGCCTTCCTTCAGCGCGATGGCGATCGACTCGGGCGGCTTGTTCACGTTGTCGCGTCGTGAAGTGCGCGGCGCACGCCCTTGAAGTCGATGTCGATGCGCGCCACCTTGCCGGTGGCCGTCTCGCCGATCACCCGGCTGCCGCCGCACCACGGCAGGAACTCGCAGTAGCGCTCGACGTCGTCGACCAGGTCGAACATCTGCTGCGCGCTGTAGGGCACGAGCACGGAGCGGTGGACGGTTTGCATGTTGTTAAAATGGCCTGGCCGCGGGGCGCTTACACATGAGCATCGTCGAAAACAGGAAGGCGTTCCACGACTATTTTATCGAGGAACGCTTCGAGGCCGGCCTTTGCGCTCGAAGGGTGGGAAGTGAAGGCGATCCGCGCCGGACGCGCGAACCTCAAGGAGGCGTACGTCGTCGTGAAGAACGGCGAGATCGTGCTCATCGGCTCGCACATCACGCCGCTGTCCACGGCGTCGACGCACGTGCACGCCGATCCCACGCGCACGCGCAAGCTGCTGCTGCACCGCGAGGAGATCAACCGGCTGGTCGGCAAGGTCGAGCGCGCCGGCTACACGCTGACGCCGCTCAACCTGCACTACAAGGCGGGCCGCATCAAGCTCGAGATCGGGCTCGCCAAGGGCAAGAAGCAGCACGACAAGCGCGAGCTCGATCAAGGAGCGCGAGTGGAATCGCGAGCAGCAGCGGCTGCGTGCGCAACCGCACCGGCGCATGAGTGACCGAGGCGCTGCCCCAGGAACGCCGCGAACCACGTCCCGCTCTCGCCGGTCGGCTTCCTCGAGCGCAGCGCGCTCGTCTGGCCCGACAAGGTCGCCGTGCGGCACGGACGCCTGTCGTACACGTACCGCGAGTTCGAGGCGCGCTGCCGGCGGCTGGCTCGGCACTCGCAGAGCGCGGCGTCGCGCCGCGGCGACACCGTCGCGGTGATGGCGCCCAACGTGCCCGGCGCTGCTCGAGGCGCATTACGCCGTGCCCGGCGCTCGGCGCGATCCTCAATCCGCTCAACGTGCGGCTCGACGCCGCGCACGATCGCGTTCTGCCTCGACGCACGGCGGCGCGAAGGTCCTCATCACCGACGCGGAGTACGCGCCGGTGGTCAAGGCGGCGCTCGCGCAGATGCAGAGCCGCGCCGCTCGTGGTCGACATCGACGACAGCGAGGGCCCGCGCGGCGAGCGCGCTCGGCAGCGTGCGCTACGAAGACCTGCTGGCCGAAGGCGATCCCGCGTTCGCGTGGCCCGGCCCGCAGGACGAGTGGGACTCGCTCGCGCTGCTGTACACGTCGGGCACGACCGGCGATCCCGAAGGGCGTCGTGTACCACCACCGCGGCGCGTATCTCAACGCGCTCGGCAACGCGCTCGCCTTCAAGCTCGCGCCCGACAGCGTGTACCTGTGGACGCTGCCGATGTTCCACTGCTGCGGCTGGACGTACACGTGGGCGGTGACGGCGGCGGGCGCCACGCACGTGTGCCTGCGCCGCGTCGATCCGGCGCTGATCTTCGCGGCGATCCGCGACGAGCGCGTCACGCACCTGTGCGGCGCGCCGATCGTGCTCAACCTGCTCGTGCACGCGCCCGACGTCGGCGAAGGTGTCGTTCGACCGCGTGGTCGACGTCGCCACCGGCGGCGCCGCGCCGCCGTCGGCGGTCATCGAGGCGATGGAGGCGATGGGCTTTCGCGTGACGCATCTGTACGGCCTCACCGAGTCGTACGGTCCGGCGACGCTGTGCGCGTGGCAGGACGCGTGGGCTGCGCTTGCCGCTGACGGAGCGCGCGCAGCAGATGGCGCGCCAGGGCGTTGCCGATGCCGACGCTCGCCGCACTGCAGGTCGGCGATCCCGAGACCGGTGCAGCCGGTGCCGCGCGACGGCGCGACGATCGGCGAGGTGATGCTGCGCGGCAATACGATCATGAAGGGCTACCTGCGCAACGACAAGGCGACGACGCGACGCGTTCCGCCACGGCTGGTATCACTCGGGCGACCTCGCCGTGTGGCACCCCGACAACTACATCGAGGTCAAGGATCGCAGCAAGGACATCATCATCACGGGCGGCGAGAACGTGAGCTCGCTCGAAGTGGAGGAGTGCCTGTATCGCCACCCGCACGTGATGGAGGCGGCGGTCGTCGCGCGGCCCGACGCGAAGTGGGGCGAGACGCCCTGCGCGTTCGTCACGCTGAAGCCCGGCGCGCCGCGACTGGCGAGCGCCGATCTCATCGCGTGGTGCCGCGAGCGCATCGCGCACTTCAAGGCGCCCGAAGACGATCGTGTTCGGGCCGCTGCCCAAGACCGCGACCGGCAAGATCCAGAAGTTCGTGCTGCGCGACGCGGCGCAAGGACGCTGCTGAGGACGCCCATGTTCGCGCCGATCTGCTTGCTGGCAAGGTGGCGCTCGTCACCGGCGCATCGAGCGGGCTCGGCCGTCACTTCGCGCAGCTCCTCGCGCGCCACGGTGCCGACGTGGTCGTCGCCGCGCGCGCAGGACCGATGCGCTCGCGCGGTCGCCGACGAGATCGTCGCGACGCGGACGCAAGGCGCACGTCGTTTCGCTCGACGTGCGCGATGCGCAGAGCGTGGACGCGCGCTGCAATCGGCGCGTCGCGCAGGCGTCCCGCATCGACATCCTCGTGAACAACGCCGGCGTCGCACTCGACGCAAGCCTGCACTGCAGACGAGCGACGACGAGTGGCGCAGCGTCGTCGACACGAACCTCGACGGCGCGTTCCGCGTGGCGCGCGCGACGGCGCAGGCGATGGCCGATGCGAAGCAGGGTGGCGCCATCGTCAACATCGCCTCGATCCTGGGCATTGCGCGTGACCAAGCAGGTCGCGCCCTACATCGCCGCCAAGGCTGCGCTGCTGCGACTGTCCGAGGCGCTCGCGCTCGAATGGGCCGATGCACGGCATTCGCGTCAACGCGATCGCGCCGGGCTACGTGGAGACCGACCTCAATCGCGACTTCCTGCGCTCGCCAGCCGGCGAGTCGATGATGAAGCGCGTCGCGATGCGCCGCTTCGGCAAGCCCGACGATCTCGACGGCGCGCTGCTCCTGCTCGCCTCCGACGCCGGGCGCTACATGACCGGCGCCACCATCACCGTCGACGGCGGACACTCGCTGGCCTGGCTATGAATTTCTCCCTGCCCCCGGACGTCGAAGCGCTGCGCACGCGCGTCGCGCAGTTCGTGCGCGAGCGCATCGTGCCGCTCGAGGCCGACCGCGCGAACTACGACGAGCACGACAACATCGCGCTCGCCGGTGCTCGAGCGCATGCGCGCGCGAGGTGAAGGCGCAGGGAATGTGGGCGCCGCAGGTGCCGCGCGCGCTCGGCGGCCTCGGGCTCTCGGTGGTCGGCCGCGCCGCGTGCTACGAGGAGATGAATGCGTCGATCTTCGGTCCCGCGTGCTTCAACTGCGCGGCGCCCGACGACGGCAACATGACGGTGCTCGCCAAGGTCGCCACGCCCGCGCAGCAGGCGCGATGGCTCGCGCCCATCGTCGACGGCCGCGTGCGCAGCGCGTTCGTGATGACGGAACCGCACCCGGGCAGCGGCTCGGATCCCGCGATGATGCTGACACGTGCCGAGCGCCGCGGCGACGACTGGGTCGTGCACGGGCGCAAGTGGTTCATCACCGGCGCGGAAGTCGCGCAGCATTTCATCCTGATCGCACGCACCGGCGACGACGCGCGCAAGGGCCTCTCCGCGTTCATGTTCGACCGCGACCAGCCGGGATGGCGCATCGTGCGGCGCATTCCCGATCATGGGTCCGGAGGAGCATGGCGGACACTGCGAGCTCGAGTTCGACGGTCTCGTCATTCCCGACGAAGACACGGCTGATGGAAGTCGGCGACGGGCTCAAGCTCACGCAGATCCGTCTCGGCACCGCGCGTCTCACGCACTGCATGCGCTGGCTCGGACTTGCGAAGCGTTGCATGGCGATCGCGCTCGACTACGTCGCGATGCGCGAGAACCACGGCCGCAAGCTCGCCGATCTCGACAGCGTGCAGGGCATGCTCGGCGACGTCGCGATGCAGATCGAGATCGGCCGCCTGCTCACGATGCGCGCCGCGGCGAAGCTCGATGCCGGCGACTACGCGCGCAAGGAGATCTCGATGGCGAAGATCGTCGTCGCGGACGCCCTGCACCGCGCCGCCGACATCGGCATCCAGCTGAACGGCGCGCGCGGCTACTCCAAGGACACGGTGCTCGAGTGGATCTACCGCTACGCGCGGCAGGCGCGCCTCGTCGACGGCGCCTCGGAAGTGCACAAGGGCGTGCTCGCCCGTTACCTGATGGACGAGCGCGACGGCTTCTGGCGGTGGGAC
>CAWBRO010000009.1:0-124874 GCA_963791355.1 uncultured beta proteobacterium
TGGCGGAGAGTGAGGGATTCGAACCCCCGTTAGGTTGCCCTAAACCTGATTTCGAGTCAGGCGCATTCGACCACTCTGCCAACTCTCCGCGAAGCCCAATATTATAACGTAGCGGCTACCGGCAGGCGCCGCGGGATGCCCGATAACCCAAATAGATCGAGGCTGTAATCCAAGTAGGACAACGGCTTACAGACGGCTCGCGGTCGCCAATGCACCATTGTTCATCTCCGTTCCCGGGCGAGGCTGTGTCTCGCCCCCGACCTGTGTCTCGTCCCCGACCTTCGCACGCATGACGTCCGACGCCGCGCAGTTCCCCGGCGGGGACATCTATCGCCTGCTCGTCGAGCAAACCAAGGATTACGCGGTCTTTGCGCTCGATTCGACCGGGCACGTGAGAACCTGGAACGTCGGCGCGGAGCGGCTCAAGGGTTACCGTCCGCAGGACATCATCGGCAGGCACTTCAGCACCTTCTATGCGGCGGAAGACGTCGCACGCGATTGGCCGGCACGCGAGTTGCAGATGGCCTCGGCCGAGGGACGCTTCGAGGACGAAGGCTGGCGCGTGCGCAAGGACGGCTCGCGGTTCTGGGCGAACGTCGTCATCACCGCCTTGCGCGACGACGACGGCAAGCTCATCGGTTACTCGAAGATCACCCGCGACCTCACCGGTCGCCGCATGCACGAGGAAGCGTTGCGGCAAAGCGAGGAACGCTTCCGGTTTCTCGTCGAGAGCGTGACCGACTATGCCGTGTGCATGCTCGACGTGGACGGCGTCGTGACCAGCTGGAGCGGCGGCGCGCAGCGAATGACCGGTCACGCGCGCGACGAGGTCCTCGGCGCGCACTTTTCGCGCTTCTATCCGGAGGAGCATCGGGGCACGCTTCCTTGGAAAGAGCTTGCGGTTGCGCGTCGCGTCGGCCGTCTCGAGACGGAAGGCTGGCGCGTGCGCAAGAGCGGGGAGCGCTTCTGGGCGAGGATCGTGATCACCCCGCTGCTGGAGCGTGACCAGCGCGTGCGCGGATTCGCCCAGATCACGCAGGACCTCTCCGATCGCCGTCACATCCAGTCGCTCGAGCAGGCCGCGCGCAACGTAGGCGACTTCATCGCCGTTCTTGCCCACGAGCTTCGCAATCCGCTCGCGCCGATTCGCAACGCCGCGCAGCTCATGGCGCGGCTTCCCGCGGACCATCCGTCGCAAGCCGCGATGCGCGAGATGATCGAGCGGCAGACCGGACAGCTCACCCGCATCGTCGACGACATCCTCGACATGGCGCGCATCACGAAGGGCGTGATCGCGATCGAGCGCGTGGCGGTGGACCTCGACCGCATGCTCGACACCGCCATCGAGACGCTGCAGCCGCAGATCGACGAGCGCAAGCATCGCTTGACGGTCGAGCGCCGGGCGGCGGGCATCGTGATCACCGGCGATGCGCATCGCATTACGCAGGTCCTCGTCAATCTCCTGAGCAACGCGGTGCGCTACACGCCGTCCGGCGGCGAGATCGGCATCGCGATGGACCGCGACGACACGTCCGTCACGCTTCGCGTGCGCGACAACGGACGCGGCATCGAGCCCGAGCTCAAGGAACGCATATTCGACATGTTCGTGCGCGGCAAGCACGGCAAGTCCGACACGGGCAGCGGGCTCGGTGTGGGACTCGCGCTGTCGCAAAAGATCGTCGAGCTCCACGGCGGTTCCGTCGACGTGACCAGCGAAGGCGCCGGCAAGGGTTCGGAGTTCATCGTGCGATTGCCCGTTGCGCAGCCGCAGCACGCGGTGCAATCGGCGCCCGCGCCGCTCAAGCCCATCGCGCCGCAGCGCGTGCTGCTCGTCGACGACAATCGCGATGCCGCCGCGGCCCTCGAGATGGTGCTGAACGAAATGGGACATCGCACGTTCGTCGTGCACGGCGGCGCCGAAGCGCTGGAGACGATCTACGCAAACGATCTCGACTTCGTCTTCCTCGACCTCGGCATGCCCGGCATCGACGGCTACGAAGTCGCGCGCCGCGTTCGCGCGAACAAGCAGGTGCACCAGCCGCGCCTCATCGCACTGACGGGCTGGGGCCAGGAAGACGACCGCCGGCAGACGCGCGATGCGGGGTTCGACGCCCATCTCGTCAAGCCGGTGAGCTCCGACGACCTCGCGCGCGCGCTCGCGCATTGAGGCCACGTCACGGCAGCGCCACCAGCCACGACTGCGCATAGTCGACGCCTTCGATGCGCTCGAATCCCATGAGCGTGAACGCTTGCGGACTCATCGCGACCAGCACCGGGTCGTAGAGCGCGGGCAGCGCGTCGGGCCCGGCCGAGCGCCGGATGTCCACGAGCCGGGCGAGACGCAGATGACGCAGCAGGTCCTCGTCGTAGAGCTGCTCCACGCGAAGGTCGCCGAGGTGCGGCTCGCGCGCCTGCCATTCGCGCCGGGGCAACGGACGGCCGCGGTGACGCAGGCGGAGGACGCGAAAGCGCATGGTGGGATACCGTACAAATGTACGGCACTCTAACGCGCCCGCGACGCGCGATCAAATCGGCGGCTACTGGTCCGGCTTGGCGCCCGAGACCTTGATCACTTTCTCCCACTTCGCGATGTCGGCTGCGACGTACTTCGAGAAGTCGTCGGGCGGCATCGCCATGGCCGATGCGCCTTGCTTCGCCCACTCCTCGCGCGTCTCCGGCCGGTTGACGACCTTCGCGATCTCGGCGTTGAGCTTGCTTACGATCGCCGGCGGCGTTCCCTTGGGCGCCATCACGCCGAGCCAGATCACCGCCTCGTAACCCGGCACGCCAGCCTCGGAGACGGTCGGCAGGTTGGGCGTGACCGGCGAGCGTGTCTTGCCGCTGGTAGCGAGCGCGCGCACCTTGCCGCCCTTGGCCTGCTCGTTCATGGTCGTCACCGCGTCGAACATCATCTCCACCTGGCCGCCGATGACGCCCGTGCGCGCGGCCGAGCTTTCCTTGTACGGCACGTGCACGATGTCCACGCCGGCCATCGACTTGAAGAGCTCGCCTGCCATGTGATACGGCGTGCCCGGGCCGGAGGACGCGTAGTTGAGCTTGCCGGGCTGCGCCTTCGCGAGTGCGACGAATTCCTGCAGCGTGTTGGCTTGCACGCCTGGGTTGACGACGATCATCAGGTCCGAATAATTGATCGGCGCCACCGCGACGAAGTCGCGGGTGAGCGAATACGGCTTGTTCGGAATGAGCGTCTCGTTGACCGTGTGCGCATTCGACATGAGGAGCAGCGTGTACCCGTCGGGCGCCGATTTGGCGGCGGCGTCGGTGCCGACCACCGCACCCGCGCCGGGCCGGTTTTCGATGACGAAGGACTGTCCGAGCGATTCCCCGAGACGCGCGCCCAGGTAGCGCGCATAGATGTCGGCAGGCCCGCCTACCGCGAACGGCACGATGATCTTGACGGGGCGCGCCGGATATTCCTGCGCGTGCGCAGGAATGGACAGGCAGGCGGCGACGAGCGCCGCGATTGCGATGCGTGACATCGGGACTCCTCCTCGTTCTTCGACTGAATCTACTGCAATCGCGTGCCGGTGCCAAATGCGCATGGCAATATTGTCGCGCGGAGGGATGACCATGACGACTTACATGCGATGCGCCGTGGCGGCCGCGGTGATGCTGGGCGGGTTTCCATGCAGTGCCGGCGTCCCGGCGGCGGACGTCCTGGCGCAAGCGACGATTCCGATTTCGCAAGCGCGACCGAATACCGGATCGCGCATTCGGCGCGAACTGCCCAAGCTCACCATTCCGGCGACCGATCCGTACGACAAGCTGACGCCGGAGCAGATGCGTGCGTTCCGCGCACTGTTCACGGATCTCGCAGACGGTGACGAGCCTCCGTATCCCGTCGACGGCTTGCTGGCGATTGCGAAGACCCTCGTGTTCGCGCTCGCCGACGGCGCGATCGCAGAAGGCGATCTCTTCATGACCGTGCGCGTGGACGAGAGAGGCGAGCCGCAGTCGACGAGCATCTACGCCACGCCCAGCCAGCGCGTGTCCAAGGAGGCGGCTGCCGTGCTCATGAAAGCGAAGTACAAGCCGGGCACGTGCGCCGGCAAGCCTTGCACGTCCGAGTTTCCGTTCACCGCAAAATTCGAGTGACATGAATCGTCGCGACCTGCTCCGCCTTGCTACCGCCGCCACCGCCCTCGGCTCCCAAATGAGCGAAGCAATTGCCCAAGCGGCGATGCCGGGCGACATGGCGGACGCAAGCGTGGCGAGCCTGGGCGCGCTCATGCAAGCGCGCGCGCAAACCGCGGTGTCGATCGCGCAGCTCTATCTCGCGCGCATGGACGCGATCGACCGCGCGGGACCCGCGATCAATGCCGTCATCGAGCGCAACCCGGATGCTCTTGCGATCGCGGACGCCCTCGACGCCGAGCGACGCGACAAGGGCGCGCGCGGTCCGCTGCACGGCATTCCGGTGCTGCTGAAGGACAACATCGACACCGGCGACCGCATGCGCACGAGCGCAGGCTCGCTTGCGCTGGCCGAGCGAAGCGCGGCGCGCGACGCGTTCGTCGTCGAACGCCTGCGTGCCGCCGGCTGCGTGATCCTAGGCAAGACCAATCTTTCCGAGTGGGCGAATTTCCGCAGCACGCGCTCGACCTCCGGCTGGAGCGCGCGCGGGGGACAGACCCGCAACCCTTATGCCCTCGACCGCAATCCGAGCGGGTCGAGCTCGGGATCCGGCGCTGCGATCGCCGCCGACCTTTGCGCGATCGCCGTCGGGACGGAGACCGACGGGTCCATCACGAGCCCGTCGGCGTGCTGCGGGCTCGTGGGAATCAAGCCGACGGTGGGTCTCGTCAGCCGCAGCGGCATCATCCCGATTTCTCACACGCAAGACACGGCGGGACCGATGACGCGCACGGTGGCCGATGCCGCGTTGCTGCTCACGGCGATGGCGGGCGGGGACCCGCGCGACGCCGCCACTCGCACGAGCGCCGGCAAGGCGCAGGACTATGCGCGTGCACTCGATGCGGCCGGATTGAAAGGCGCGCGCATCGGCATCGTTCGCGATGCGTTCGGCAGCAACGACCACGTCGACCGCGTGATCGAGGAGGGGATCGCGGCAATGAAGAGTGCGGGCGCGATCGTCGTCGACGCGATGAAGATGCCGGCCGGCGAACGCATCGGCGCGGTCGAGTTCGACATCCTGAAATACGAGTTCAAGCACAACCTCGATGCGTACTTGCGGGGGCTGGGACCGTCGTCGCCGGTGCATTCGCTCGCCGACGTCATCGAGTTCAACACGCGTAACGCCGCCACGGAAATGCCCTATTTCGGGCAGGAGATTCTCACCGACTCGCAGTCGAAGGGCCCGCTGACCGACGAGCGCTATCGCAAGGCGCTCGCCACCGCACGTGCGCTGTCGCGTGCGCAGGGGATCGACGCCGCGCTGGCGAAAGACCGCCTCGATGCGCTCGTCGCGCCGACGGGGCCGTTGCCATGGATGATCGACTACGCGAACGGCGACCACGCGTCGGGCGGCTGCACGCAGATGCCTGCCGTGTCCGGGTATCCCCACATCACGGTGCCTGCGGGATTTGCCTTCGGCCTGCCGGTCGGCATCTCTTTTTTCGCCGGCGCGTACAGCGAGACGAAGCTGATCCGCCTCGCCTATGCGTTCGAGCAGGCGACGAAGGCGCGCCGCCCGCCACAGTTCCTTGCCACCGCACCGTTGCGCACATGACGCCATGACGATCCACGGCCGCTGTCACTGCGGGAACATCGCGTTCGACCTCGAGTGGGGCGGCGACGCGTCGAAGATGCCCGCGCGTGCGTGCGGCTGCACGTTCTGCACGAAGCATGGCGGCGTATGGACGTCGCACCCGCAATCGCGTCTCGCGGTGAAGGTCGCGGACGAGGCTCTCGTATCGCGCTACGAATTCGGCACGCGCACCGCGACGTTCCACGTGTGCGCGCGCTGCGGCGTGCCCGCTTTCGTGACTTCCGACATCGACGGCCGCCGCTATGCGGTGGTGAACGTCAACTGCCTCGAGGACGTCGATCCCGCGCACCTCGACCGTGCGCCGGCGAGCTTCGAAGGCGAGACGACGGATGCGCGGCTCGCGCGGCGCAAGCGCAACTGGATCGGGGAGGTGCGCTTCCTCTAGTGCTGGGTGGCGCGCGTCGCGCCCATCTTGCAGGCGAGCGCGAAGGCGTTGCGCATCGCGCCGATGTTGGCGATGCCGCGGCCCGCGATGTCGTAGGCCGTGCCGTGCGCCGGTGTGGCGATGGGGATGGGCAACCCTCCCGGCACGGTGACGCCGCGATCGAACCCCATGAGCTTCATCGCGATCTGTCCCTGGTCGTGATACATCGTGAGCACGCCGTCATAGCCGCCGTCCTTGCGCGTGGCCCGCACGAAGATGGTGTCGGCAGGGAAGGGGCCGTCGGCGGGATACCCCTGCGAGCGCGCCAGTTCCACGCCCGGCGTGATGACGTCGATCTCTTCGCGACCGAATGCGCCGTTGTCGCCGTTGTGCGGGTTGAGGCCGCACACCGCAATGCGCGGATTGGCGATTCCCGACGACTTGAGGCCGCGCGTGAGGAGCGCGATGCCCTCCGCGATGCCGTCGCGCGTGAGGAGGCCGCTCACGTCCTTCAGCGGAACGTGCGAGGTCACCCGCGAGGTCCACAGCGATTCGAGCACGTTGAACTCGACCGACGGTCCGGTGAAGTCGAGCTTCTCGCAGAAATAGTGGAGCTCGTCCGCATGGCGCATGCCGCCGGCACGCAGCGCCGCCTTGTTGAGCGGCGCGAAGCACATGGCGTCGGCTTCCCGCTGCTGGCAAAGCCGCAACGCGAGCGCGAGTCCCGCGAGCATGTACTCGCCGTTTTTCTGCGACACGTCGCCGTGCGCGAATCCCGTCGCGTTGGCGAGTGGCCAGTCGACGAGCAGCGGCTCGACGTCGACGCGCACGTTGGCCGCGCGCATGCCGTCCTCGATCACCGACCGGGCGCCGATGAGACGGATGTTCGCGTCCTGCATCGCATTGGTTTGCGCGAGGAGCTTTGCAACGAGCTCGGGCCCGATGCCTGCCGGGTCGCCCGTGAAAAGTGCGATGGTGGGCTTCATGCCTACTCCAGCTTCACGTTGGCGTCCTTGATGAGCTTGCCGAAGCGGTCGTAATCGGACTTCACGAGCGCCGCGAATTCCGCCTGCGATGCGCTTGCCCGGCTCGCCGCCGAGGCCTGACCAGCTTCCTGGCCACTTCCGGATCCTTGATCGCCTTCATCGTTTCCGCATAGAGCTTGTCGATGACCGGCTTCGGCGTGCCCGCGGTGACGAACAGGCCGTACCACGTCGTCATTTCCACGCCCGGAAGGCCTGCTTCGGTAAGCGTGGGGACGTCGGGCAACTCGGGCGTGCGCTTCGGGCTCATCACCGCAAGCGCCTTGACCTTGCCGCTCTTGATGAACGCCATCGCGGACGACGTCGTGTCGAAGTCGAGCTGGATCTGTCCGCCGACGAGGTCCGCGAGCGCCTGCGCCGACCCCTTGTACGGCACGTGCACGGCCTTCGTGCCCGCGGCGAGGTTGAACGCCTCGCCCGCCAGATGCTGCGTGCTGCCCACGCCCGATGAGCCGTACGCGAACTTGTCCGGATTGGCTTTCACGAGCGCGATCAGGTCGCGCACGTTGGTCGCCGGCACGCTCGGGGACACGACGAGCACGTTGGGCACGACCACGATCAGCGCAACGGGCACGAGGTCCTTGTTCGTGTCGAACCCGAGCTTGATGAGATGCGGCGCAATCGCCTGCCCGGTGTTCGTCGCGACGAGGAGCGTGTAGCCGTCCGGCGCGGCTTTGGCGGTGGCATCCGCGGCGATCGTATTCGACGCGCCCGGCTTGTTCTCGACGATGAAGGGCTGGCCCATCGCCGCCTGGAACTTGTCGCCCAGCATGCGCGCGATGATGTCGGTGCCGCCGCCTGCATTGGCGCCGACCATGATCTTGACCGGGTGGTTGGGGTACGTCTGCGCGACAGCGGCGACGGCCGCGACCATCAGCACGCACGCCGCAATGCCGTGCAATCTCTTCATTCGATTTCCTCCTAGGGCCTCGTTGCCGCCCGACGATCATAATGCATAATCGGCGAGGCACCCGCTCACACGCTCAATGGAATTCCCTCCGCGCTACGCGCTCCGGGGCTGATTCGCCCTCGGGCGGCCCTTCGTGCTCATGCAAGCCCCCTCGCGCATCGACCGCACGATCACGCTCGTCGTTCTGGCGCTTCTCGCCGCTGGCGTGTACCTGGTGCTGCAACCGTTCCTGTCCGCGATCGCGTGGGCGGCGATCCTCGTGGCGACCACCTGGCCGGTCTTCCACTGGATGGTGAGCCGCGCGGGCCGTCCCGCGGTGGCGGCGACGATGATGACGCTTCTCATCCTCACGGTCGTCGTGGCCCCGTTCGTGATCGTCGGATCGACGCTCGCAGAAAACGCGGACCGGCTCGGCGAATTCGCACGCGGCGTCATCGCGCGCGGGCCGCCCGAGCCGCCGGCGTGGGTCGCGCGCATTCCGCTGATCGGCGAGCGAGCCTCGGCGTACTGGTCGTCCCTTCGCCTACGACACGGGCGGACTTCTCGACGAGCTCACGCGCTTCGTGGAGCCGGCCCGCGCATTCGCGTTCCGTGCCGGCGCGATCGTCGGCGAGGGACTGCTGCAGCTCACGCTGTCGGTGCTCATCGCGTTCTTCTTCTATCGCGACGGTGACGCGATCATGGCGCGCCTGCGCGCCGCGGTCACGCGCATCTCGCCCACGCGCGGCGCGCACATGCTCGAAGTGGCGAGCGCGACGACGCGCGCGGTGGTGTACGGCATCCTCGGCACGGCGCTCGCGCAGGGCGTGCTGATGGCCATCGGCCTGTACATCGCGGGGTTCAAGGCGGCGCCTCTGCTGGGCCTGGTGACGTTCTTCCTGTCACCCGTTCCGATCGGCCCGCCGCTCGTGTGGATTCCCGCCGGCCTCTATCTCATCTTCGGCGCGGGCGAAACCGCGTGGGGCATCTTCGTGCTCGCGTGGGGCTTCTTCATCGTGTCGTCCGTCGACAACGTGCTGAAGCCGTTCCTCATCAGCCGCGGCAGCGACCTGCCGTTCATGCTGGTGATACTCGGCGTGTTCGGCGGTGTGGTCGCGTTCGGCTTCATCGGCGTGTTCCTCGGGCCGGTGCTGCTCGCGCTCGCCTTCGTGCTCATCAAGGAGTGGGCAGCTCCCGCTGGTTAAGGGCCCCCACGCTCGCAGAAAAACGTTGCTCGCTGCCCCCCGAGGGGGCGCAGTTCGCGCTCGGGGCGGCCCTTCGCGCGAATGGACCCCCACGCTCGCGAAGGACGTTGCTCGCTGCCCCCGAGGGGCGCAGTTCGCGCTCGGGGGACCCTTCGCGCGAACGGTAAGCTTCGCCCCTAGACGGCGAACAGAACGCGACGCCGCGCGTGCCTTCCGCAACCCACGAGCGATTCTGCATCGCGCGGTGCACCGACAGGTCGACCGTGTAACGGTGGTTGGCGTCGCGGCGATTGTCGAAGAACCGGTACACCGGCAGCGTGTTGTCGGGGCAGCGGCCGTCGCCGTCCGGCACCTGCACGTAGAAGGCCGATCCGCGTCTCGAGGGTCCACACGCCCGGCCAGTTAAGCAGCACGGCGAGGCACTCCTCGGCGCTGGCCGAGTAGTAGTGCGAATCGATCTGCACGCTCAGCGGCGCGTAGAACCGGCACACCGGCCTTGCACCGACCGGCGCGACCGATCGGTCGAGGTACGCGTAGAAATACAGGCCCGTGCGCTTGAAGGCGCCCGAGACGCTCGCATCGAGCGCGGCGATTTCGGCGGGATCGGCGCTGATGAAGTAGTGGTCGAGGTCCGCGCGGTAATACTCGACGACCTTGGCTGCGCCAGCGGGCGTCGCGCCGCTCGGGATCGCGCTGCCCACCGCCGCGCCGGCGTCGAGCATGCCGGCGCCGCACACGCTGCGCACGATGCATGGCGAGCCCGCCGGGAATAGGCGCGAGGTTCCGGTGACGAGATCGAGCACGCGACCGCTCGTGAGCAAGCCGTCGCGCGCGAGCAGCAGCGCGGCGGCGCCCGACACCATCGGTGCGGCGAAGCTCGTGCCACGCCCGAACACGTAGCTCGGATTCGTCGGCGTCGTCTCGCCGTCGTAATGCAGGCCGACGATGAGATCGTTGAACGGCAGGTCGCCGCCCGGCGCGGTGAGGTCGATGCGCGGACCGAAGTTCGAGTAGCTCGTGAGACCGCCCTGCGGCGCCGTGCGCGCCCACGGTGATCACGCCGCTGCAGTTGGCGGGCGCGAAATCCGAGGCTTCGAGCGACGAGTTGCCCGCAGCCACGACGACGACCGCGCCATGCGCGATGGCATCGTCCACGGCTTCCTGGATCGACTGGTCGCACGGCCCGAATCCGCCGAGGCTCAGGTTGATGATCTTCGCCGGGTTCTGGTTCGCCGGCACGCCGGCGATGTTCACGCCCGACGCCCACAGCACGCCCGCGAAGATGTCCTCGAAGGTGCCGCCGCACGTGCCGAGCGACGCGCACGGGAAGGATGTTCGCGTTGGCGGCGATGCCCGCGATGCCGATGCCGTTGTTCGTGTTGGCGGCGATGATCCCGGACACGAACAAGCCGTGGAAGAAGCTCGGCTCGGAGAAGGGGCCGCATTCGCCCGACGACCAGTCGCCTTCGTCGCGCGGATTGGAATCGCGGCCGTTGCCGTCGCGCGCGCGCTCGGCATCGGCGATGAAGTCGTAGCCGGGCAGCACGCGGCCTTCGAGATCCGGGATGCGGGAGGATGCCCGTGTCGACGACCGCGACCGTGACGCCCGCGGCGCTCGGCTGCAGCGTCCACGCGGTGTCGGCGTTGATGCCGGCCACGCTGCCGGTCAGCGACCATTGCGCCGCGTAGTACGGGTCGTTGGGTGCGGCGAACGCATGCGCCACGCGCACAGGATCGACGTATTGCACTTCGGCTTCCTGCTCGATCGTGCGGGCCATCTCCGCCAGTCGCTCGGCCGATTGTGCGAGCGGGATGCTCAGCACGGCCACTTGCGCGATCTGCCGCTCGAACGTCACCGGCACGCCAAGTCGCTTGCCGAGTCGCTCCAGGAAGTCCGCATCGACCGGCGGCGCATCCGTCTTCATCCGCACCATCAGGCGCCGGCCCTCCACCTTCGTGTCCTCGAGCTTGGCCTTGCGCTTGGCCACGGACGGAACGATCGCCTCGGCCCACAGCACGTTGCGATCGACGCGCAACTTGCGCACGATGCCGCGCGCCTCGTTCTCGTCGACCGGAGCGGCGAGCGCGACCTCGATCGCGCCGGTGCGGGTGCTGCCGCTCAGCGTGAGCGTAGTGCCGGCCAGCGTCGAAAGCCGCGCCTGCTGCGCCGGCGGGGAGCTCGCCCCAGCCGGCAACGTACGGGTGCAGCCTGACGCGCAGCGAGGACACGGTCTCCGCACTAGCGCTGATGGACGAAAGCAGCAGGGCTGTACCCAACGCGGCCGCGCGGCCGCGATTCGACGTCGACATTCGTAAGCTCCCGAAAAGGTCTCGCGTGGCCGGATTCTTGTCTGAAGCGCGAAACGTGCCGGCGCGGGACGTTCTATGCGGCGAGCATACGCCGCCATTCCCTCAAAGTGGAAGCCCAACCGCTTAAAAGCATTACTCTTTTGGACGAGCGGCAGCGCGTTCGCGCGTCATGTCCTCGCGGAAGGGCGCGAGGGTGGCCACCATTTGCGCAAACACCTTGGGATTGGCAGCGATGACCTGGGCGCCATGGAGATAGTTTTCGTCGCCGGCGAGGTCGCCGATGAGCCCGCCGGCTTCGAGCACCAGCAGGCTGCCCGCCGCGACGTCCCACGGGTTGAGGCCCACCTCCCAGAACCCGTCGTAGAAGCCGGCGGCGACGTACGCGAGATCGAGCGCGGCGGCGCCGGGCCGGCGCAGGCCCGCGGTGTTCGTGATCATCACCTTCATCATCTGGAGGTACGTGTCGAGGTAGCTGCCGTCGCGGAAAGGAAAGCCCGTGCCCACGAGGCAGTCGCGCAGGTGCGTGCGGCGCGAGACGCGGATGCGCCGGTCGTTCAGGAACGCGCCGCGTCCGCGCGTGGCGGTGAACAGGTCGTTGCGCACAGGATCGTAGATCACGCCCTGCTGCACGATGTTGCGATGGGCGAGCGCGATCGACACGCAGTACTGCGGAAAGCCGTGGAGGAAATTGGTCGTGCCGTCGAGCGGATCGATGATCCACACGTACTCGGCGTCCGGATTGGCGCCCTTGTTGGTGCCTTCCTCGGCGAGGATCGCGTGATCGGGGTAGGCGGACAGCAGCGTCTCGACGATCGCCGCCTCCGCGGCGTGGTCGATCTCGCTCACGAAGTCCTTCGGCCCCTTGGCCGTGACCGTGAGAAGATCGAGATCGCGCGCGCCGCGATTGATGATGGTGCCCGCGCGCCTTGCCGCCTTGACGGCCGTCGTAAGCATCGGATGCATGTCGATCATTCTACCCGCGCCCACTGACGCGCCGCTTGCGCGCATGCGCGTCGTGCTCGTGCACACGTCGCATCCGGGGAACATCGGGGCGTCGGCGCGCGCCATGTACACCATGGGTCTCAACCGGCTCGTGCTGGTCGCGCCGGCGAAGTTTCCCGCATCCCGACGCCGACGCGATGGCCACCGGCGCGATTGGCGTGCTGTCATCCGCCACGGTGGTCCCGACCCTCGAAGAGGCGCTTGCCGGGTGCGTGCTCGCGATCGGATTGTCGGCGCGGCCGCGCGCGTTCGCGGGGCGCGTCATGTCCGATCCGCGAAGCATCGCTCGAAGCGGTGGGCCGCGCGGGCCACGGCGACGTCGCGCTCGTGTTCGGCACGGAGATGTCGGGCCTGTCGAACGAGGAGCTCGCCCAATGCGGGATCGCGGCCACGATCCCGGCCAATCCCGATTACTCGTCGCTCAACGTCGCCGCGGCAGTGCAGCTCGCGGCTTACGAGCTGCGCATGGCGGCGGGCTTGCGCGACGTGTGGCGGGCGCCGCGCTTCGCAGCCGCCACGCACGACGACGTCGAGTCGCTCGTTGCGCACGCGCAGCGCACGCTCACCGACATCGGCTTTCTCGACCCGCAGCGGCCGCGCCGCCTCATGCCGAGGCTGCGCCGGCTGTTCGGCCGCGCGGGACTCGAGCGCGAGGAAGTGAACATCCTGCGCGGGATGCTCGCGCGCATCGACGAGCTGCTCGGCCGAGGCGGCCGCTAGCGCGCCTTGATGCGCGCGAGCAGCAGCGCGACGACGCCCGCCGCCATGACGATCAGGCTGACGTGGATGGCGCTGCGGCTGACCGCGTAGCCGATTCCCGAATAGCACAGGTACGCGCACACGACGACGAAGATCGCAGGCGTGAGCGGGTAGAGCGGGACGCTGAACGGGCGCGCGCGGTCGCGGTCCTTCGCGCGCAAGCGAAACAACGCGATGCCGACCAGCGTCAGGAATCCCCAGAACACCGGCGCGGTGAATTCGACCATCGCCTCGAAGCCGTCCTTCTGCGCCGCGCCGAACGCAACGAGCGCGAGCGCGATCGCGCTTTGCACGAGGTGCGCGCGAACCGGCACGCCGCGCGCCGCATTCCACCCGCCGATGATGCGCAGCGACGCCCAGTCGCCCGACAGCGCGTAGTTCGTGCGCGCGCCGACGAGCATCGTGGCGTTGATCGACGTGAGCACGGTCACCGCGACGAAGCCCGCGAGCGCGTTGCCGGCGACGTCGCCGAACGCGCGCGTGACGACGTCCGCCGGCGCCGCCTTGCTCTTCGCGAGATCGCCGAAGCCGAGGCCCGCCAGCAGCGACGCGTTGGTCGCGACGTACAGCACGGTGATGATGGCGATGCTCACGACGAGCGTGCCGACGATCGCGCGATGCCCGCCGCGCACCTCGGCGGAAAGATACGCGGCCTCGTTCCATCCGCCATACGTGAGGAGCACGAACACCATCGCAAGGCCCATCAAACCGAGTGGCGGCGTCGACGCGAAGTAGACGGGCATCGCACCGGACGGCGCGGCGACGGTGCCGGCGACGATCACGAGCACGAGCCCCGCGACCTCGGCGACTGTGAGCCAGTTCTGCGTGCGCGCCGACGCTTCGAGGCTCATCAGGTTCACGATGGTGAGCGCGACGACGATGAAGCGCTGCCCAGATGGCCGTGGAAAACGGTCCCAGGCTCACGATGCGCGACAGGTAGTCGCCGAACACGAAGGACAGGAGCGCGATCGATCCCGTGTTGATCACCGTCGCCTTGGCCCAGGCGTACAGGAAGCTCACGTTGCGGCCGAACGCGCGCGTGAGGAAGTGGTAGTCCCCGCCGGTGTGCGGATACGTCGACGCGAGCTCGGCGTAGCAGAGCGCGCCGATCAGCGACACGACGCCGCCGGCGACCCACATCGCGAGCATCCATCCCGCATCGCCCGTGACGCCGGCGACCATCGGCGGCGTGCGGTAGATGCCGGCGCCGATGACGATGCCGACGATGATGGCGACGGCGTCGCTGCCGCGCAGCAGTGCGCGCGGCGTTTGCTCGGTTGCGTCGTTCACGGTGTCTTCTTCTTGGGTACGACGTAGAGATACAGCGCGGTGCTGCGCCGGCCGGTGTAGTCGGTCTTCTCGGGCACGTCGAGCGCCACGATGCGCTCGGCCTTCCAGCCGCGCAGCGGATAGTCGTGCGAGACGACGCGCGTGCCCGGCGCCAATTCGCCGGCGAGCTTGCGCTCGAGCCGGTCCATCGCGATCGGCAGCAGGTAGATGGTCACGACCGTCGCCTGCTCGACGTTCGGTGACGAAGAGATCGCGCACGTGGAATTTGACGCGGTCGGCGACGCCGTCCTCGGCCGCCTTGCGGTTCGCATAGTCGACGAGGGATGCATCGATGTCGACGCCGAACCCGCCGCGCGCGCCGAACTTCCTGACGGCGGTGATGACGAGCCTGCCGTCGCCCGAGCCCAGGTCCACGACGAAGTCGGACGGGCCGACCGCCGCGAGCGCGAGCATCTCGTCGACGACGGCCATGGGTGTCGCCGCAAACGGCGCGACGGCGTTGGTGTCGTCGGCCAGCGCCACGACGCTCGTGCACGCGAGCATCGTCGCGCAGCATGCACGCGCGGCGAGGTTAGACGTTATGCTTGACGTCCTCATGACGATGCGCGGGACAGTGTAATGGACAGCGCGGCCGAAACGGCGCCTCGCGCACTGCCTGCGCAGGACAACTGCCGTAACTGCGGCACGCATGCGACGGGCCACTTCTGTCCCAATTGCGGGCAGGAAACGCGCGTGGCGCTGCCGACGTTCGCCGCGTTCATGCGCGAGGCCGCAGGGCGGTACGTCGCAATGGACGGGCGCTTCTGGCGCACGATGGCAGCCCTCGTCGGCGCGGCCGGGATACCTCACGCGCGAGTATTTCATCGGGCGGCGCAAGCGCTACATCCGGCCGGCGCGCCTCTTCCTCGTGCTGTACCTGCTCCTGTTCGCGGTGATCGGCCTCCTGCAATCGCCGCTCGACCTCAAGGACGAGGTCGTGATGGTCGAGCCCGACCAGGCGAAGGCGGCCATCGACGACGCCGTGAAGTCGGCGAAGGAAGAAGCGCGCGGCAAGGCCAAGATGTCGATCCTCGATACCGACGACGGCGACACGCTGTTCGGGCTCGACAAGGATCTCAACCTCGCGCTGCGCTGGAACGGCGAGGACATCGCGATGCCGCCGAGGGTCGCGAAGCGATGGGATCACTTTCGCAAGCTGTCGAGGGACGAGAAGGCCGAGCGGCTGTATGCAGGTGCGCTGCGGTACGGCCCGTACGCGATGGTCGCCCTGCTTCCGGCGTTCGCGTTCCTGATGAAGATCGCCTACCTCGGACGCGGCAGGAAGTACCCGGGGCGCCCGCAGCGCTACGCCGAGCACCTCGTGTACAGCGCTCACCTGCACGCCTTCGCCGCGATCATGATCCTGCTCTTCCTCCTCGTGCCGTTCTCGCCGGTGCGATTGGCGCTCGTCGGCTGGGTGTTCTTCTACGCGATGCGCGCGCGGCAGACCGTGTACGGGGGCCGATGGTGGGGCGGTGTCCTGCGCGCGCTGGTCGTCGCGGTCTTCTACGCCGTGCTCATGTCCGCCGCCATCATGGGCCTGCTCGCCGCCGCGATCATGCTTAGTTGAGGGTCGTTGCAAATGGCGGGTCAAATGCTATCCCGCCATTTGCAACGAGGGAATGTCGGAGCGCCGGCTTCGGGCGGCCGCGCGCCAGCGCTCGAAAGGCTACGAAAAGACGAACGTCATGCGCACCGTGTCGCCTGTGCGTTACTTCTTCTCGTACTTCGCGATGAGGTCGCGCGCCGACTTCAGGAGCATCGCGCCGTCGTTGCCTTTGGCCGTCACGTCCTTCACCCACTCGTCGGCCAGGCCTGCGGTGGCGGATTGCCAGTTCGCAAGCTCGGACGCCGGGATCACGTAGAACGTGTTGCCGTGGTCGACCGCGAGCTTGCGCGCCGGCGGCGCGGATGCGTCCCACTGCGCGCCCATCTGCTTCGACAGCGCGAGCGCCTGAGTTCGCGTCGATCACTTTCTTGAGCTCGGGCGGGCAGGCTGTCGTACTTCGCCTGGTTCATGGCGAGGATGAACACCGCCGTGTACAGCGCGCGCGACTTGGGATCGGTCTCGCTCTCGTACTTCGTGATCTCGTGCGCCTTGATGCTGGGAATGACTTCCCACGGCAGCAGGTAGCCGTCGACCACACCCTTGCTGATCGCTTCGGATAGCGCGGGCAACGGCATCGCGACGGGCGTGGCGCCGAGCGCCGCGAGCATCTTGTTGGTCTGCCGCGTCGGCGCGCGCATGCGCAGGCCCTTGAAGTCCGCCATCACCTTCACCGGCTTCGGATTCGTGTGAACGTAGCCGTTGTCGTGCACGTGCACCGCGAGCGCCTTGATGCCCGGGAATTCCTTGTTGCCGAATTGCGTGTAGTAGTCCCACGCGGCCTGGCTCGTCGCTTCCGCACTGCTCGACATGAACGGAAGCTCGAACACCTCCATCAGCGGATAGCGGCCCGCGGTGTAGCCCGGCAGCGTCCACACGATGTCGACGACGCCGTCCTTCACCTGGTCGACGAGATTCTGCGGCGTGCCGCCGAGCTGCATCGCCGGGTAGATCTGGCACTTCATCCTGTTGCCCGACTCCTTGGCGATCTTGTCGCACCACGGCGCGAGGATGGTGGACGGTCCCATCGCGCCGGGCGGCCAGAAGTGGTGGACCTTGAGCACCACCTCCTGCGCGAATGCGGGCGTCGCGAGGGCGGCGCACGCGGCCGCGGTGAGCAAACGGTAGAAACGCATGAATCCTCCGGGAAGAGAGCGGACCGGCATTCTGCGGCCGGGGACGGGAGCGCGAGTGTAGCGCCCGTGGCGCCTCATGCGCTGGGTAATAGTTGAGTAAATCCATCGGACAAAAATGAGATAATCGCGTCCATGCTCGATCGCCTGCGCGAAGACATCGCCGTCGTGTTCGACCGCGACCCCGCGGCGCGCAGCCGCTGGGAAGTGCTCACTTGCTATCCGGGGCTGCACGCGCTCGTCTGGCACCGCGCCGTGCCCAACCGGCTGTGGCAAGGCGGGATTCCGCTGGCTCGCCCGCTGGCTCGCTCACTGGGGCCGCTTCCTCACCGGCATCGAGATCCATCCCGGCGCGACCATCGGCCGGCGGGTGTTCATCGACCACGGCATGGGCGTCGTCATCGGCGAGACGGCCGAAATCGGCGACGACTGCACGCTCTATCATGGCGTTACGCTCGGCGGCACCTCCTGGAACAAGGGCAAGCGCCACCCGACGCTGGGCCGTGGCGTGGTGATCGGAGCCGGCGCCAAGATCCTGGGACCGATCCTCGTCGGCGACGGCGCCAAGATCGGCTCGAATGCCGTCGTCGTCCGGGACGTCCCGCCGGGCGCCACCGCCGTCGGCATCCCCGCGCGGATCGTCAATCACGAGGACCAGCAGCGACGCGAGGCGCAGGCGGCCAAGATGGGTTTCTCGGCCTACGCCATCGCGGCCGACATGAACGATCCGATGGTGCAGGCCATCCACCAGCTGCTCGACCATGCGCACGCGGTGCGACGAGCGCTTCAACCGCCTCGTCGCGCAGCTGCAGCAGGACGGCGTGGAGTGCGGCGACGCCAAGGCAGTCGCGGAAGCCTTCGATCCCCAGCCGATCAACAAAATGCTTGAGTGAACTTCTCGGTCTATTTAGTTGACTAAAATCGTTCGGGTATCTGACAATGTGGTTTGTCCAAGACAATTGCGACGTGCGCGGAGGCGCCGGCATCGTCCGCGATCGAGAGGAATCGACCATGCGCTTGACCACCAAGGGACGTTTCGCGGTGACGGCGATGATCGACGTCGCGATGCACGGAGGCGCGGGCCCGTGACGCTCGCCGGCCGTCTCGAGCCGCCAGCGCATCTCGCTTTCGTACCTCGAGCAGCTGTTCGGCAAGCTGCGGCGCTCGGGACTGGTCGAAAGCGTCCGCGGTCCGGGCGGCGGCTACAACCTCGCGCAAGCCGCCGGACAGCTGTCGGTCGCCGACATCATCCTCGCCGTCGACGAGCCGATCGACGCCACGCAGTGCGGCGGCACGCGAGAACTGCCTCGACGACCGGCGCTGCATGACGCACGACCTGTGGGCGGCGCTCAACGACCACATCTTCACGTTCCTGTCCGGCGTGACGCTCGCGCAGCTCGTGCGGCCCAGCAGACAGCAGCCGACGTCGTCGGTGCTGCAGGACCATCGCCGCCGCAGCCCCCAAGCTCCCCGTCGGCGAGCCCGTCTGATCGTCCACCACCATGACCCACGCCAAGCTCCCCATCTATCTCGATTACTCCGCGACGACGCCGGTCGACCCGCGCGTCGCGCAGAAGATGATCCCGTACCTCACCGACGACTTCGGCAACCCGGCGTCGCGCTCGCATTCGTTCGGCTGGACCGCCGAAGCCGCGGTCGAGGAAGCGCGCGAGAACGTCGCGGCGCTGGTCAACTGCGATCCGAAGGAGCTCGTGTGGACGTCCGGCGCGACGGAGTCGATCAACCTCGCGCTCAAGGGCGCCGCGCATTTCTACAAGGACAAGGGCAAGCACCTCGTCACCGTGAAGACCGAGCACAAGGCGACGCTCGACACGATGCGCGAGCTCGAGCGCGAGGGCTTCGAGGTCACGTACCTCGACGTGAAGCCCGACGGCCTCGTCGACATCGACGACGTTCAAGGCGGCGCTGCGCCCGGACACGATCGTCGTCTCGGTGATGTTCGTGAACAACGAGATCGGCGTGATCCAGGACATCGCCGCGATCGGCGAGATCTGCCGCGCCAAGGGCATCATCTTCCACGTCGACGCGGCGCAGGCGACCGGCAAGGTGCCGGTCGACCTGGCGCAAGCTCAAGGTCGACCTGATGTCGTTCTCGGCGCACAAGACGTACGGCCCGAAGGGCATCGGCGCGCTGTTCGTGCGCCGCAAGCCGCGCGTGCGCATCGAGGCGCAGATGCACGGCGGCGGCCACGAGCGCGGCATGCGCTCGGGCACGCTGCCGACGCACCAGATCGTCGGCATGGGCGAGGCGTTCCGCATCGCGAAGGCCGAGATGGCCACCGAGAACGAGCGCATCCGCATGCTGCGCGACAGGCTGTGGAAAGGCCTCATGGAAATCGAGGAGGTCTACGTCAACGGCGACATGGAGCAGCGCGTTCCGCACAACCTCAACGTGAGCTTCAACTTCGTCGAGGGCGAGTCGCTGATCATGGCGATCAAGGACATCGCGGTGTCGTCGGGCTCGGCGTGCACGTCGGCGTCGCTCGAGCCCTCGTACGTGCTGCGCGCGCTCGGGCGCAGCGACGAGCTCGCGCACAGCTCCATCCGCTTCACGATCGGGCGCTTCACGACGGAAGGCCGACGTCGACTACACGATCGACCTCATCAAGCGCAAGGTCGAAAAGCTGCGCGAGCTGTCCCCACTTTGGGAAATGCACAAGGAAGGCGTCGACATCTCGAAAATCGAGTGGGCCGCGCACTGAGGAGAAGACTCATGGCATACAGCGACAAGGTTATCGACCATTACGAAAATCCGCGCAACGTCGGCTCGCTGCCGAAGGACGCCGACGACGTCGGCACCGGCATGGTCGGCGCGCCGGCGTGCGGCGACGTGATGAAGCTGCAGATCAAGGTCGGGCCCGACGGCCTCATCGAGGACGCCAAGTTCAAGACCTACGGCTGCGGCTCGGCGATCGCGTCGTCGTCGCTCGTCACCGAGTGGGTGAAGGGCAAGACGCTCGACCAGGCGATGAGCATCCGCAACACGCAGATCGCCGAGGAGCTCGCGCTGCCGCCGGTGAAGATCCACTGCTCGATCCTCGCCGAGGACGCGATCAAGGCGGCGGTCGCCGACTATCGCAAGAAGCACGGCATGGACGACGCGCCCGCCAAGGGCGAAAAGCTGGCCGCCGACTGAACGCGCACATGGCGATCACACTCACTCCCGCGGCGGCCGACCACGTCGCCGCGCATTCCTCGCCAAGCGCGGCAAGGGCGTCGGGCTGCGCCTCGGCGTGCGCACCACCGGGCTGCTCGGGCCTTGCGTACAAGCTCGAGTACGCCGACGAGACGCGAGCCCGAGGACGTCACGTTCGAGAGCCACGGCGTCACCGTCGTCATCGACCCGAAGAGCCTTCCGTACCTCGACGGCACCGAGCTCGACTTCGCGCGCGAAGGCCTGAACGAAGGCTTCAAGTTCAACAACCCGAACGTCAAGGACGAATGCGGTTGCGGTGAATCCTTCAACGTCTAGCCGCCAGTAGCGCCTCCCGCCGGGAGGATTCGGAAATGATCGACTTCTCCCGCAATCACTTCGAGCTGTTCGGACTGCCGGCGCGGTTTCGCGTCGACGCGGCCGCGCTCGACGCGCGCGTATCGCGAGCTGCAGACCGAGGTGCACCCCGACCGCTTCGCCAGCGGCGAGCGATGCCGAGCAGGCGCGCCGCGCTGCAGGCGTCGGCGCGCGTGAACGAGGCGTACCGCGCGCTGAAGGATCCCGTGCAGCGCGCGCAATACCTGCTCTCGCTCAACGGCGTCGACGCGGCTCGGCGAGACCGACACGCAGCTGCCGCTCGACTTCCTGGAGCGACAGCTCGAGCGACGCGAAGAGGCGAGCGACGCGCTCGCCAACGAGGACGAGCGCGGCGCTCGCGGCATTGCGCGACTCGGTTCGCGCGGAGGCGAGGGCGCTCGAGGAACGCCTCGTCGGCGAGCTCGACGCCGCACGCGACTTTGCGACGGCGCGGCCGCGCGTGCGCGAGCTCACGTTCCTCCCCAAGCTCGCCGACGATATCGACGCGATGGCGGCGCTGCTCGACTGATGGCGGACCGCTGCTGACGATGGCGCTCCTTCAGATCTCCGAGCCGGGCGAAGCGCCCGTCGCCGCACGCGCGCAAGCGCGCGATCGGCATCGACCTCGGCACCACCAATTCGCTCGTCGCGACCGTGCGCCACGGCCTCGCCGTCGTGCTTCCCGACACCGAGGGGCGTCCGCTCGTGCCGTCGATCGTGCGCTATGGCGAGGACGGCGTCGACGACCGGCTACGACGGCGATGGCGAAGCAGGCGAGCGATCCGCAGAACACCATCGTGTCGGTCAAGCGGTTGATGGGACGCGGCCTGTCGGACCTCGACGACGACCGGCGCTTTCCGTATCGCTTCGTCGACGCGCCCGGCATGGTGCGCATCGCCACGCGCGCCGGCGTCAAGTCGCCGGTCGAGATCTCCGCCGACATCCTGCGTGCGCTGCGCGCGCGCGCCGAATCGTCGCTCGGCGGTCCGATCGACGGCGCCGTCGTCACGGTGCCCGCGTATTTCGACGATGCGCAGCGCCAGGCGACCAAGGATGCGGCGACGCTCGCCGGCCTGCCGATGCTGCGCCTGCTGAACGAGCCCACCGCAGCGGCGATCGCGTACGGCCTCGACAACGCGTCCGAAGGCGTCTACGCGGTATACGACCTCGGCGGCGGCACGTTCGACATCTCGATCCTGCGGCTGTCGCGGGGCGTGTTCGAGGTGCTCGCGACCAACGGCGATTCGGCGCTCGGCGGCGACGACTTCGACCATCGCGTGTTCTGCTGGATCATCGAGGCGGCGAAGCTGCCGCCGCTGTCGCCGGCCGACGCGCGCCTGCTGCTCGTCAAGTCGCGCGAGGCGAAGGAGAAGCTCTCCGACCACGACGCGGCGATCGTGGCGGCGACGCTGGCGGACGGGTCGAAGGTGAACGCTGACGCTCACGACGCGCGATCTTCACCGAGATCACCGCGAACCTCGTCAACAAGACGATGCAGCCGGTGAAGCGCGCGCTGCGCGACGCGAAGATGACGCCCGAGCGACATCAAGGGCGTCGTGCTCGTCGGCGGCGCGACGCGCATGCCGCAGGTCCGGCGCGCGGTCGGGGCCTTCTTCGGCCAGCCGCCGCTCACCAATCTCAATCCCGACGAGGTCGTGGCGCTCGGCGCCGCGGTGCAGGCGAACAAGCTCGCCGGCAATCGCGAACGCAACGACGACTGGCTGCTGCTCGACGTGATTCCGCTGTCGCTCGGACTCGAGACGATGGGCGGGCTCACCGAGAAGATCATTCCGCGCAACTCGACCATTCCGGTGTCGCGCGCGCAGGAGTTCACGACGTACAAGGACGGCCAGACCGCGATGGCGATCCACGTGCGTCCAGGGCGAGCGCGAGCGCGTGTCCGATTGCCGGTCGCTCGCGCGCTTCGAGCTGCGCGGCATTCCGCCGATGGTCGCCGGCGCGGCGCGCATACGCGTGACCTTCGACGTCGACGCCGACGGCTTGCTCGAAGTGTCGCGCGCGCGAGCAGACCACCGGCGTGCGAGGCGGCGATCACCGTCAAGCCGTCGTACGGTCTGAGCGACGGCGAGATCGCGCACATGCTCAAGGATTCGTTCGCGCATGCGGCCGACGACATGCAGGCGCGCGCGCTCGGCAGAAGCGCAGGTCGAGGCCGACCAGATTGCCGACGCCACGCGAGCAGCGCTCGCGGCCGACGGCGATCTCCTCGACGCCGGCGAGCGCGCGGAGATCGACGCGGCGCTTGCCGATCTCGCGGCGAAGCGCGCCGGCGACGATCACCTCGCGCTGCGTGCCGCGGTGGAGAACGTCAATCGCGTGACCGGTGAATTCGCCGGCACGGCGCATGGATCGCGGCGTCGCGCGCGCGCTCACCGGCAAGCGCATCGACGCTCTATCTCAATGATGAACCCCCACGCTCGCTGCGCTCGCTGCCCGCACAGGGGGCGCAGTCAGTCCCTTGGGGCGGCCCTGCGGGCCTGACATCCATGCCCGAGATCGTCGTCCTGCCGCACGCCGAGATCTGCCCCGAAGGCAAGACCTTCGAGGGCGTCGCCGGCAAGTCGCTGCTCGACAACCTGCTCGACCAGGGCATCGATGTCGAGCACGCGTGCGAGAAGTCGTGCGCGTGCACGACGTGCCACGTGATCGTGCGCGAAGGGTTCGACTCGCTGCCGCCTTCGTCCGAAGACGAGGACGACCTGCTCGATCGCGCGTGGGGACTGACCCCCGTGTCGCGGCTGTCGTGCCAGGCCATCGTCGAGGACCGCAAGCTCGTCGTCGAGATTCCCAAGTACACGATCAACCACGCGAAGGAAGGGCGATGAAGCTCAAGTGGACCGACGTGCCGGACATCGCCATCGCGCTGTCCGAGGCGCATCCCGACGTCGACCCGCGATCGGTGCGCTTCGTCGACCTGCACAACTGGGTGGTCGGCCTGCCCGACTTCGACGACGATCACAAGCGCGGCGGTGAGAAAGTTCTCGAAGCCATCCAGGCCGCGTGGATCGATGAAGTTTAATTGAAGAGATTCAGCACTGCGTCCAGCCCGCACAAGTCGATCGTGTGCGTCGCCTTCTCACGCACCACCGGCTTGGCGCGGTACGCAACCGAGACGTCCGCTTCGGCGAACATCGGCAGGTCGTTCGCGCCGTCTCCCATGACGACGGACAGTCCCGGATGACGCGCACGCAGCTCGCGAATCGCACGCGCCTTGGCTTGCGCATCCACGATATCCCCCTCGATGCGGCCCGTGAGCCGGTCGTCCTTGACCTCGAACGTGTTGGCGAGAGTGAAGTCGAGCTTCAGCCGCGACTTCAGGCGGTCGGTGAAGAACGTGAAGCCACCTGAGACGAGCGCCGTCACCGCACCCGCTGCCTTGAACGCCGAGAGCATCCGCTCGGCACCCGGCGAGATGCGCAGCCGCTCGTCGTAGACGTGCGCGAGGTCCGCCACCGGCAGCCCGGCGAGCAACGCGACGCGTCGCGCGAGGCTTTGCGCGAAATCGATCTCACCGCGCATCGCACTTTCGGTGATCGCCGCGACTTCCGCCTTGATGCCCTTGAAATCGGCGATCTCGTCGATGCATTCGATGGTGATGAGCGTGGAATCCATGTCCATCGCCACGACCGACACGTCCTGTAGCCGCCGCGTGCGTGGCACGACGGCGGCGTCGAAGCCGGCTTCGCGCGCGGCCGCCAGGGACTGCGCGTCCGGCGGGGCGCCGACCAGGCGATAGGCGTGAGGCATCCCCAGGCCAACGGGCACGATGGCGGCGGCGCCGGTATGGCGCGCGAGACCGGCGAGCCGGCGCGCGTCCAGTGCCGGCGCCTGTACGACGAGATCGGCGGGAGCTATCAATAGCGGGGGGCGTTCTATCGGGCGGTGCGGCGAAGGAATATTATAGGCAGTTCGCCTCGGACGAGACGACAACGAACGCAAGGAGCCATACACCATGCAACTTCGAATCGGTGACGAAGCGCCGGACTTCACGGCCGACACGACGGAGGGGACGATTCGCTTCCACGAGTGGATCGGCTCATCGTGGGCCGTCCTCTTCTCGCATCCAAAGGACTTCACGCCCGTGTGCACGACCGAGCTCGGCTATCTCGCCAAGATCAAGCCCGAGTTCGACAAGCGCAACGCGAAGATCCTCGGCCTGTCGATCGATCCAGTCGAGGATCACAAGCGCTGGGCCAAGGACATCGAGGAGACGCAGGGCACCGCGCCGAATTATCCGATCATCGGCGACCAGGACCTCACGGTCGCCAAGCTCTACGACATGATCCATCCGAATGCCACCGGCGGCGCACAGCCGCGCACGGCCGCGGACAACGCGACGATCCGCTCGGTGTTCGTCGTGGGACCCGACAAGAAGATCAAGCTCATCCTCACGTACCCGATGACGACGGGACGCAACTTCGACGAGGTGCTGCGCGTGCTCGACTCGCTGCAGCTCACGTCGAAGCACAAGGTCGCCACCCCCGCGCAATGGAAGGCGGGCGAGGACGTGATCATCGCCGGCTCGGTGTCCAACGACGAGGCGAAGCAGAAATACCCGGACGGCTGGAAGTCGCCGAAGCCCTACCTGCGCATCGTTCCGCAGCCCAAGTAGGCGGGCTAGCCCGGATTCACGGGCGCGCGATCCTTGGAAGCGGCGCTGCGCTCGCGCCGCTTCTGCCGCCGTTCACGCAGCCGTTGCACGATCTCCCGCGGGCTCAGCGGCAGCAGGATCGCCGGGCCTGGGAGCATGCGAGCGAGCAGGCGGTCGCGATCGAACCATTCGTGCTTGATGACGGCGAGGACGTGCAGCGCGATCATCACCACGAGGACGCGCGCGGTGGTCATTCCCACCAGAACGCAGAGGTGGTTGAGCGTCGGCGACGGCGCGTGCGCGTCCGCCAGCGGCACACCGAAGAACACGATCGGATTGCCGCTCGCGATCCAGCCAACGGTGCCCGCGATTCCGTTCACGACCAGCAGCGCGTAGATCAGGAGGTGGACGAGGTTGGCGATCCACGTCTGCACCTCGGGCATCGGGATCTCCGGCGGCGGGCGCGTCATCCGCCACCAGATCCGTACGAGCACCAGCGCGAATACGGTCACCCCCACGGAACGATGCAGGTTGAGCTGCGAAAGGCGCTGCGACTCCTCGATTCGCATCATGTCGAATCCGTGCACGTACAGGAACGCGATGCCCGCAGCGACGAGCCAATGCAGCACCATCGCGAACTCGGTGTAGCGCCGGATCCTGCGAAAGAACGTCACGGAGTCCCCCGCTCGTCGTGATTGAGGTTGCGTGGACGGGGAACATATCACGCGACCCGGATCGTTGTCCTACCGCTTGCGCGACCCGCGCGGCCGATCCGCGCGCGACAGCGGCTCGGCGAACGCCGGCCTCGGGGCCGCCGGCGCCGCGACCGGCTGCTCCTCTGAAAGCGTGAAGTCGATCTTGGCCTGCTCGAGATCGACGCGCGCGACCTTCACCCGGATGCGCCCGGCCAGCTGGTAGACGAGGCCGCCGCGTTCACCGACGAGTGCATGGCGGCCGGCATCGAAGTGGAAGTAATCGCGTCCGAGCTCCGTGATGTGGACGAGGCCGTCGATGGCGAGGCCGTCGAGGGTGACGAACAGCCCGAAGTTCGTGACGCCGCTGATCGTGCCGTCGAAGTCCTCGCCGATGCGGTCCTGCATGTAGTGCGCCTTGAGCCAGTTGACGACGTCGCGCGACGCCTCGTCGGCACGCCGCTCGGTCATCGACGTGTGGACGCCGAGCTGCTGCCACGTCATCCCTGCCGGCGTGTAGGCGGCGCCCTCGAGCGCCGACTTGATCGCGCGATGCACGAGGAGGTCGGGGTAGCGGCGGATCGGTGAAGTGAAGTGCGCGTACGCGTCGTAGGCGAGGCCGAAGTGGCCCTCGTTTTCCGCGCGGTACTGGGCCTGCGACAGCGACCGCAGAAGCACCGTCTGCAAGAGCCCGAAGTCGGCGCGCTCGCGCGCGCTGTCGAGGAGCTTCGCGTAGTCCGCGGCGCTCGGCTTCTCGCCGCCCGACAGGTGCAGCGCCGACGTCGCGAGGAACTCGCGCAAGGCTGCGAGCTTGTCCGGAGGAGGCGGCTCGTGCACGCGGAAGAGCGTCATCTGCTTGCGCCTGGCGAGGAAGTCCGCCGCGCAGACGTTCGCGGCGAGCATGCATTCCTCGATCAGCTTGTGCGCGTCGTTGCGCGGCGCGGGCACGATCGCGGTGATCTTGCCGTGCTCGTCGAACTGGATGGCGAGCTCGGCCGAATCGAAGTCGATGGCGCCGCGCTTCTCGCGCGCGGCGGCGAGCGATTGGTACAGCGCGTAGAGGCTTTGGAGGTGCGGCAGCAGCGCCTTCGATTCCGCCGTCTTCGCCGCCGCCGGGTCCGAAAGCCACGTCCACACCTCGGTGTACGTGAGGCGCGCGCGCGAGTGCATCACGGCGGGATAGAAGCGGTATGCCTTGATGGCGCCCTGCGGCGTGATGTCCATGTCGCACACCATGCACAGGCGATCGACCTGGGGCTTGAGCGAGCAGAGCTCGTTGCTGAGCTCTTCGGGCAGCATGGGGATCACGCGACGCGGGAAATACACCGACGTGCCGCGCTCGCGCGCCTCCTTGTCGATGGCGTCGCCTTCGCGCACGTAGTGCGCGACGTCGGCGATCGCCACCAGCAGCCGGTAATTGCGGCCCTTCTTCTCGCAGTAGACCGCATCGTCGAAGTCCTTGGCGGTCTCGCCGTCGATCGTGACCAGGGGCAGGGCGGTCAGGTCTTCGCGGCTCTTGCGGTCGGCCGGCCGGACTTCGGCGGGCAGGCGCTTCGCCTGGCGCGCGGCTTCCTTGCCGAACTCGAACGGCAGCGCGTGCTTGCGCAGCGCGATCTCGATCTCGATGCCCGGATCGGTTGCGCTGCCGAGGACCTCGGTGACGCGCGCGACCGCTTCGCGATTGCCGGTCGGCTGCTCGACGATCTCCGCGACGACGATCTCGCCGACCTTCGCGTTCGCCGACGGCGTCGGAGGGCACCAGGAAGTCCTGGTTGATGCGGCGATTCTCGGCGACGATGAAATGCACGCCGCGCTCCTCGTACAGGCGGCCGACCACCTCGCGATTGGCGCGGGTCAGCACTTCGACGATCTCGCCTTCGCGGCGTCCGCGCCGGTCGAGCCCTGAGACGCGGGCCACGGCGCGATCGCCATGGAGCACCTTGTGCATCTCGCGCGCGCCCGAGGAACAGGTCGTCGGCGCCGTCTTCGGGAACGAGGAAGCCGAATCCGTCGGGGTGGCCCTGCACGATGCCGACGACGAGGTCGAGCTTGGCCACGATGCAGAGCTCGCCCTTGCGATTCGTGAGGATCTGGCCGTCGCGCTCCATGGCGGCGAGCCTGCCCTCGTACGCTTCACGCGCGGGCCCCTTCACACGCAGGTCGCGGGCGAGATCCTCGCGCGGCACGGGCGCGCCGGCCGAGCGAAGCGCGCTCAGGATGTCGTCGCGGGTCGGCAGCGACGGTATGTCGGAATCACCGCGCGAGCGGCGCGCGGTTGCGGTAGTGTTGCGTTTTGTTTTAGGTGATTTTGACAAGTATCGAGGGTAAGACGTAAAATTGAGGGTTGCCGTGGCCCAGGTGGCGGAATTGGTAGACGCACTAGGTTCAGGTCCTAGCGGTGGCAACACTGTGGGGGTTCGAGTCCCTTCCTGGGCACCAGTTTAAAGATAAAAGCCGGTACATACGGGGTCGCGTCGCGACCCCGTATTTTTTCATTTCTTCTGGTTTGCCGTCAGTCTTTGTAACTTACTACGACGGCACGGCCGTTGACCCTTAGCTCGCCGGACGCCACGTCCACTTCAAATAGCGGCTTGTCGCCGTTGTACAAGCCCCATCGCCCGGACGCGGGGTCGTACTTGCTCGCGATGGCGCCCGACTCCTCGTACGCGAACTTGTTGCCCGCGCGCATCGCGTAGCACGCGAAGCGGCACTGCGTCATGACGTGCACGCCGAAGTTGATGTCGGCCTCGTCGTCGCGGAACCCGGAAGGCGCGATCAGCATGCCGTAGTCGACCGTCGCCTTCGGCCCCTGGTTGAATGCGCGGCCGATCACGATGTCGAGGCCGATGCGGTCGCCGCCGCTGCTGCCGGGGACGGGGCTCGGTCCCGTGGTGAACGCGTCGATCTGCAGCCCGTGGAATCCGCCAACGCCGTTCGAGTCCTGCACTTCCATCACACCGCCCCACGTCACGCCCTTGCCGAACTTGCGCGCCTGGGCGTACGAGGCGACGTTGTTGCCGGCGTCGGCGTGATTGAACAGCACCGCGAGGTTCGCCCATTCGAACGTCCGCGTGTCCGTGTGGGTGCTGACGTGCGTGTACAGCGCAGGCACGACCTCGGGCTGTCCGCCTGCGGGCGCCGTGCGCGTCACCGTCATGCTGGCGGGCAGCGAGAACACGTCGGACGGGCGGGGTGTGACCCCCTGGAAGTAGCCGGTCTGCGCACTGGCGCCGGTCGCGATGAGCCATGCCATCGCTGGCAGAATGCTACGCATTTCGATCTCCCCTTCGCGAAACGCAGCAGGGAGAAGGGTAGCACTTCCCCTAGTTGCTCGTCAGGCGCGCCTTCAGGCCGTCCGGCGGAAGATCGTCGTACACCTCGAACGGCTGGTGGATCCAGGGATTGTCGGGGAGGTACTCGACGAAGTAGTCCGGCTTGAATACCGAGCATGCCTTCCACCACAGCACCGCCGTGCGAAGCTCGGTGACGTGCGGGAAGCGCTTGGGCAGTTCCTTGTGCACGGCCTCGAGCGTGTGCCCGGAGTCGACCATGTCGTCCACGAGCAGCACGCGATCACCGAGCCGCGGCTTGGTCATCGTCATGTGCTCGGCGATCACGAGCTCGCCGCGGACGGTGCCGCCCTCGGACGTGTACGAATGCGTGGACAGGATGGCGAGCGGCTGCTCGAAGATCCGCGACAGCACGTCGCCGACGCGCAAGCCGCCACGCGCGATGCAGATGATCTGGTTGAAGCGGAAGCCGGACTCGTAGACGGTCAGCGCGAGCCTCTCGACCAGCCGGTTGTATTCGTCCCAGGTGACTTTCAGACTCATCGCTCGGCGGGTCAATGAAAGGGGTGATGCACCAGGATTGTTTCATCCCGGTCACGGCCTGTCGACACCATCGCGATGGGAACACCGGTCAGCGCCTCGATGCGTTTGAGATACGCACGCGCGTTGTCGGGCAGCGCCGCGAACGATCGCGCGCCGGCAGTGGACTCGGTCCAGCCCGGCATGCGTCTCGTAGACCGGGATGCAGCGCGCGACCGCTTCCGCGCCCGTGGGGATGAGATCGATGGCGCGTCCGTCGAGGCGGTACGACGTGCACACCTTGATCTCGTCCATGCCGTCGAGCACGTCGAGCTTCGTGATGCACAGTCCGTCGACGCCGTTGAGCTGCAGCGAGCGCTTGAGCGCAGCGAGGTCGAGCCAGCCGCAGCGGCGCGGACGACCGGTCACCGAGCCGAACTCGTTGCCGCGCTTGGCAAGTCCGGCGCCGACGTCGTCGGTGAGCTCGGTGGGGAAAGGCCCCGTTCCCACGCGCGTCGCGTACGCCTTCACGATGCCCAGCACGTAGTCGAGCATCTGCGGGCCGATCCCGGAGCCGGCGGCCGCGGCGCCGGACAGGCAGTTGCTGCTCGTGACGTACGGATACGTGCCGTGGTCGATGTCGAGCAGCGCGCCCTGCGCGCCTTCGAACAGCAGCGACTCGCCGCGCTCGCGCGCCTGGTACAGGAGGCCGGCGACGTCGGCCACCATCGGCCGCAGCTCGAGCGCCTGCGCAAGCGCCTCGTCGCGCGTCTTCGCGAAGTGCACCGGATCGCGCTTGTAATAGTTGACCAGCATGAAGTTGTGGAACTCGAGGAGCGCCTCGAGCTTGGCCGAGAAGCGGTCGGGGTCGAGCAGGTCCTGGACGCGCAGCGCGCGGCGCGCGATCTTGTCCTCGTACGCGGGACCGATGCCGCGGCCGGTCGTGCCGATCTTCTCGTCGCCCATCGACGCCTCGCGCGCCTGGTCGAGCGCCACGTGGATCGGCAGCACGAGCGGGCACGCCGGCGAGATCTTCAGACGCGAGCGCACCGTAACGCCCGCGGCCTCGAGCTCGCCGATCTCCTGCAGCAGCGCGCCGGGCGAAAGCACGACGCCGTTGCCGACGTAGATGCCGACGTTCGGACGCAGGACACCGGAAGGAATGAGGCGCAGCACGGTCTTGCGGCCGGCGATCACGAGCGTGTGACCGGCGTTGTGGCCGCCGTGATAGCGCACCACGCCGGTCGCGCTCTCGGTCAGCCAGTCGACGATCTTGCCCTTGCCCTCGTCGCCCCACTGCGTGCCGATGACGACTACGTTCTTCCCCATGCGGAAAACCTCGGAAAACGTCTGATGTAAACGCGCGAGCGCGCTATCGCGCCGCGCGACTTTGGGATTTCATTCGACTCGCCACGTCCCGTCCTGGCGGATTAGACGTCGAGCCCCGTCGTGCTGCTCGCCGGCGAGCGCGACGATCACGACTTCGCCTCGCGCGCGAAGCTCCTCGATGGCCTTCGACAGCGATGCATCGTCTGCCGCTGGCGCCACGACGACGCGCGAGCTGGCCGTTGGCGCGAGGCGCGACGCGAGCCTTCGCAAGTCCATCGAGAATCCGGTGGCCGGACGCGCGCGCCCGAATGCGCGTCCCACGCCATCGTAGCGGCCGCCGCGGCCGCAATCGACGACCGTGCCGGCGACGTCCTGCGAGAACACCGAGAACGTGGCGCCCGTGTAGTAGTGGTAGCCGCGCAGGTCCGCGAGATCGACGTGAATCGCAGCGACGTCGCTGACCGACGAGGCAAGCGTTGCGAGCGCACGCAGCGCGCTCTCGACTTCGGGCAGCGGCGGCAGCGTATCGGCGGCCGCGGCGAGCGTTGCATCGGCGGGCCCGTACAGTGACGCCAGCGCGCGCAACGCGCCGCGCGCGGGCTCGGCCAGCGGCGCGGTGATGTCGTGCACCGCAGGCGCGTCCTTGTGGCGGAGCGCGGCGAAGAGATCGGCGTCGTTGCCCTCGCCGGTGCCGTCGAGACCGGCGGCGCGTGCGAGTGCGCGATAGAGCCCCACGTGGCCGAGGTCGAGATGCAGGCCGTGCACGCCGGCGACATCGAGCGCCGAAAGGAGGAGCAGCATCGTCTCGCGGTCGGCTTCGATCGCGTCGTGACCGTACAGCTCGGCGCCGATCTGCACGACCTGGCGGGTGTCGCCGGGCGATGCGGTCGTGCGCAGCACGCTGCCCGCGTAGCAGAGGCGCGTCACACCCGGTTCGTTCAGCAGGTGCGCATCGATGCGCGCCACTTGCGGCGTGGTGTCTGCGCGGATGCCCAAAAGCCGTCCGGAGAGCGGGTCGACCGTCTTGAAGGTGATGAGATCGAGATCGCGCCCCGTCCCGGTCAGGAGCGAGTCGAGGAACTCCACGAGCGGCGGCTGCACGAGCCGGTAGCCGCGCACGCGGAAGTGGTCGAGCAGCGTGCGTCGAAGCGCCTCCACGCGCGCCGCTTCCGCGGGCAGCACGTCCTCGATCGCTTCCGGGAGGACCCACTTACGCATATTGCATCATCATGAGTCCGGCCAGGCCGATCGCGATGGAGACGAGGCCGACGAAGCGCAGCTGCCCGTCGGACAGCTCCGTCACCTTGCGGAACGTGTCCCGCCAGACCGACGGCGCGCAAAGGGGCAGGACCCCTTCGAGGATGAGAACCAACGCGAGGGCCGTCCACAACGAGTCCACGGGCGGACCTCCACGCGAGGGTGCGGCGCTATTTCGCCGGGGCACGCGGCTGCGTGCGTCCCGCGCCCGACTTGTTGAAGTACTGGAAGAACTCGCTGGTCGGCTCGAGCACCATGAGGTCGTTGCGCCCGCGGAAGGTCGACTTGTACGCCTCGAGGCTGCGGTAGAACGCGAAGAACTCGGGGTTCTGCCCGTATGCGGATGCATAGATGGCCGACGCCTTGGCGTCGCCTTCGCCCTTGATCTTCTGTGCCTGGCGGTAGGCGTCGGCGAGGATGACCTGCCGCTGGCGATCGGCGTCCGCGCGGATCTTTTCCGACTCCGCGGCGCCGGTCGAGCGCAGTTCATTCGCCACGCGGCGCCGCTCCGATTCCATGCGCGCGTACACCGGGCCCGTCACGTCGGTCGGCAATGCGAGGCGCCGCAGGCGCACGTCGACGATCTCGACGCCGATGTTGCGCGCGTCGAGGTCGGCCTTCTGCCGCGTCTCGGTCATGATGCGCTCGCGGCCGGCGCTGATCGCCTCGTGCATCGTCGACTTGTTGAACTCTTCGGCCAGGTTGCTGCGCACCGTCTGCGACAGCCGCGCGCGGGCGAGGTCCTCGTTGCCCTGCACGGCGACGTAATAGGTGCGGACGTCGGTGATGCGCCACAGCACGACGAAGTCCACCTCGAGGGGCGTCTTCTCCGACGTGACGACGCGGTCGACGTCGCCGTTCTCGAGCATCAGGTTGCGGCGGTCGAAGTAGCGCACGTTCTGAACGAGCGGGACCTTGAAGTAAAGGCCGGCCTCCTTGTTCACGTCGACGATCTCGCCCAGCTGGAACTTGATCGCGTACTGCGTCTGGTTGACGGTATAGAGCGCCTGCGACGCGACCAGGATCAGCGCGACGACGAGGGCGAGGAGAGGCATGGTCACTCTCATCATCATCTTTCCCTGCTGCGCAGGCCGTCGCGCGTGCGAGGCGGCTCCGCTTGCGGTGGCGGTTCGGGCGTGGGCGGTGCGGCAGCGCGCGGCGGTTGCTGCGCGTCCTGCGCGACCGCGGCGGCGCCTTGCTGCATCAGCTTGTCGAGCGGCATGTACAGGAGGTTGCCGCTGCCCTTCTGGTCGACGATCACCTTGCTCGTGTTGCCCAGCACCGACTGCATCATGTCGAGGTACAGGCGATCGCGTGTCACTCCCGGCGCCTTCGCGTATTCCGTGAGGACCGAGCGGAAGCGCGACGCGTCACCCTCCGCGCGCTGCGTGACTTCCGTGTTGTAGCCGTTGGCTTCCTCGAGCAGGCGCGACGCGAGGCCCCGTGCGCGTGGCACGACGTCGTTGGCGTACGCCTGGCCCTCGTTGACGAGACGCACGCGGTCCTGCTGCGCCTTGACGGCGTCGTCGAAGGCGGCCTGCACCTTCTCGGGCGGCTGCACGCTCTGCAGCGTGACCTTCTGGACGTTCACGCCCGTGCGGTACAGGTCCATGAGCTTCTGCATCTGCTCGCGCGTCTGCGTCGCGATCTGCTCGCGGCCCTCGTACAGGGCGAAGTCCATCTTCGCGCGCCCGACGACCTCGCGGATCGCCGACTCGGCGACGAACTTCACCATTTCTTCCGGCTTGCGGTTGTTGAACACGAAGGCTTCCGCGCTCACGAGGTCGTACTGCACCGCGAACTGGATGTCGATGATGTTCTCGTCCTCCGTGAGCATCGTCGCTTCCTTGGCGTTGCGGTTCGCCGGGGAATTGCGATAGCCGATCTCGACCGTGCGCACCTGCTTGAAGTCGACGATGTCGACGGCCTCGAGCGGGAAGGGCAGGTGCCAGCGCGGTCCGGGCTGCGTGGTCTCGGTGTACTTGCCGAAGCGCGTGACGACGCCGCGGCGGCCCTCGTCGACGATGTAGAAGCCGCTCGCGAACCACACGAGCAGGACGAGCGCGATGACGAGGCCGGCGCCGCCGATGGCGAGGCCGCGACGCGGCGGCCCTCCGCCCCCGTCGCCGCCGTTGCGCCGCCCGAGGAGGTCGCCCATGCGGCGATTGACGTTGCGCCAGATCTCGTCGAGGTCGGGCGGACCGCCGCTATTGTTGTTCCCGCGCTTGCCCCATTGGGGATCGTTGAGCGACATCGGTTACGTCAGGACTCTCGTTGCGAACCAGAATAATGTGGGGATGCCTGCCGAAACGCGCAACCGTCAGTCGTCGTGCATTTCGGCGGCGTCTGCCGTGCTCGGCGCGTGGCCTGCGCCGGCGGGAAAACGCTCGGCGAGTGCGGACAGGAGTTCATCGCACCCGGCGCCGGTCAGGGCGCTCAAGCGAACGCTCGCGATGGTACCACACGCGTCCCGCTCGACCCCGGGGGAAAGACCGGTGGTGTCGATCTTGTTGACCACGCGGATGCGCGGCATTTCGCCCGCGCCGATCTCGGCCAGGACCTCGTCGACGGCGCGCTCCTGCATGTCGCGCTCGTCGGAGGAGCCGTCGACCACGTGCAGCAGCAAGTCGGCGTCGGCGGCTTCGGTGAGCGTCGAGCGGAACGCCGCGATCAGGTCGTGCGGCAGGTCGCGTATGAAGCCGACCGTGTCGGACAGGACGACCGGCGCTGCGCCGGGGACGTGCACCTTGCGCAGCGTGGTGTCGAGCGTGGCGAACAGCTGGTTAACAGCGAGCGCGCCGGCGCCCGTCAGGCGATTGAACAGCGTTGACTTGCCGGCGTTGGTGTAGCCGACGAGCGCCACCGTGCGGACCTCGGCGCGGCGGCGGGTGCGGCTTTGCACGGCGCGGCTGCGCGCGACGCGCGCGATGCGGCGTCTTCAGCAGCTTCACGCGCTGGCCGATGAGCCGGCGGTCCGTCTCGAGCTGCGTCTCGCCGGGGCCGCGCAAGCCGATGCCGCCTTTCTGCCGCTCGAGGTGGGTCCAGCCGCCCGCGAGCCGCGTGGACAGGTGCGCGAGCTGCGCGAGCTCGACCTGCAGCTTGCCTTCCGCGCTTCGTGCGCGCAGCGCGAAGATGTCGAGGATGAGGCTCGTGCGATCGACGACGCGGCAGGCGAGCTTCTCTTCGAGATTGCGCTGCTGCACGCCGGAGAGCGTGTGATCGAAGATGACGAGGTCGGCGTTCGCCTCCTTCCGCCGGGCGTCGATCTCGTCGACCTTGCCCTTGCCTGCGAAGTGCGCCGGATCGGGCCGCGATCGGCGGCCGGTGACGAGGCCGACCACGACGGCGCCCGCGGACACCGCGAGGTCGCGGATCTCGCGCTCGCGATACGCGCGGTCGTCGCGGCCGAAGTCGAGTGCGACCAGCAGCGCGCGGTTGCCGCGGCCAGGACGCTCAAACATCAGTTGTCAGGGTCAGTTGACAGTTGACAGTAAGAGCGCGCGACGGCGCTCACGCGCCGCCACGCGCAGTCGCCGACGCCACTGCCAACTGCCAACTGTCACCTGTCAACTGTCGCGAATCGTGATTCGGCTGATGGTGGGGCATCGCGACGGGCCGCGCCGGGACGACGGTGGAGATCGCGTGCTTGTAGACCATCTGCGTGACGGTGTTCTTGAGCAGGACGACATATTGATCGAACGACTCGATCTGGCCCTGCAGCTTGATGCCGTTGACGAGGTAGATCGAAACCTGAACGTGCTCCTTGCGCAGGGTGTTCAGGAAGGGGTCTTGTAGCATTTGCCCTTTGTTGCTCATGACTTGAGCTCCGTTATCTTGTTGTTACCGCCTCCGTGATGACGGTTTACGCATACGGATTGGCACCGACCTTGAATTGTATCCTAAGGGGCGTGCCACGCAGTTGGAACGCCTCGGAGAAGAATCGTTCCAGGTAGCGGCGGTATGCGTCCGGCACGTGACGCAGCGCGGTCCCGTGCACCACGATGAGCGGCGGATTGACGCCGCCCTGGTGCGCATAGCGAAGCTTCGGGCGCACCAGGCCGGCGCGCGGAGGCTGCTGCCGCTCGACTGCGAGCTGCAGCGTGCGCGTGAGCCGCGGCGTCGGCAGCTTGATCATCGCCGACGCGAAGGCCTCGCGCACGGATTTGAGCACCGGCCCCACGCCCTTGCCGTCTCGCGCCGAGATGAAATGGTGCGTGGCGAACGACAGGAATCCCATCTTGCGCTCGAGGTCGCGCTTGGCCTGCTCGCGCGCATCGGCGTCGGCCGCGTCCCACTTGTTGATGGCGACGACGAGCGCGCGGCCCGCGTCGAGGATGTGGCCTGCGAGGTGCGCGTCCTGCTCCGTGATGGCGTGCTCCGCGTCGAGCAGCAGCACGACGACGTTGGCGTCCTCGATCGCCTGCAGCGTCTTGATCACGGAAAACTTCTCGATGGCCTCGAAGCGCTTGCCCTGCCGACGGATGCCCGCGGTATCGATGATCGTGTACTTCTGCCCGCCGCGCGCGAAGTCGAGCGAGATGGCATCGCGCGTCGTGCCCGGCTCGTCGAAGGCGATCATGCGCTCCTCGCCCAGAACCGCGTTCACGAACGTCGACTTGCCGACGTTGGGGCGGCCGACGATCGCCATCTTGATGGTGCTCGGACGCTCCCGATCTTCCGGGGGCAGGACCGGCTCGTCGTCCTCGCCCCCGGGAACCATGTCGAGCACGTGCTCGATGAGCTCGCGCACGTTCTCGCCGTGCGCCGCCGAGATCGCGACGGGGTCGCCCAGTCCCAGCTCGTGGAACTCGGCGACGGTGCGATCCGGAGGAAGACCCTCCGCCTTGTTGACGACGAGCACCACCGGACGCCCGGACTTGCGCAGGAGGTCGGCGATCACCGCGTCCTGCGGCGCGAGACCGTCGCGGGCATCGGTGATGAAGATCACGACGTCGCACTCGGCGATGGCCTGCTTCGTCTGCCGCGCCATCTGGTGCAGGATGCCGGTCGTCGCCTTGGGCTCGAAGCCGCCGGTGTCGACGACGAAATACTTGCGATCGCCGAGGCGCGCGCGGCCGAAGTGGCGATCGCGCGTGAGGCCTGGAAAATCGGCAACGAGCGCGTCGCGCGACTTCGTCAGCCGATTGAAGAGCGTCGACTTGCCTACATTGGGTCTTCCAACCAGCGCGATTGTCGGTAACACACAGTCCTACTTCGCCGTGACGGCGTAGAGATTGCCGCTGGCGGTCTGGAACAGGATGCTCGCGAGAAACAGCGCCGGCTGCGACGTCGGCGCCGACCCGTCGGTCGCAAGGCGGCCCACGTAGGCGCCGTTGCCCGACGCGAGGAGGTGAACGTATCCCTCGACGTCGACGACCGCGACGAAGTCGGTGCCGATCACCTGCGGGCCTGCGATCTTGCGCTCGGCCAGGCGATCCTGCTTCCACACGGAGGCACCCGTCGCGCGGTCGAACGCCTGGACCGCGCCCTTGTCGTCGGTGACGTAGATGTTCTTGCCGTCGCCCGCGAGCCCGTAGAGGCTCGAGATGTCGCGCGACCAGTTGAGCGTGCCACGCGTCACGTCGAAGCACGCGACGCGCCCCTGGTACGCGACGGCGCACACCTGCTGCCCGTCGACGATGGGAAGCGAGGTGACGTCGGCGATGCGCTCGAGCTCGGTGGCGCCCTTCGGGTTGGCGACGGTGGCGTCCCATCCCACGATGCCGGTGTTGAGGTCGAGCGCGAGAAGCCGCCCGCCCGCGGTGCCGACGAACAGCGCGCCGCGCGTGCTGACGCCGCCCGCGAAATTGCGGACGGTAAGCGCCGGCGTGGTGCGCTGGTTGACCCACTTCCTGGCGCCGTCGGTGGCATTGAGCGCATGCACGTTGCCGTCGCCGGTCAGGACCGCGACCACGCCGTCGGCCACGCGCGGCGGCGCGATCACCTCGGTCGACACGCGCGCGGTCCACTTGGCCTTGCCGTCGGTGTCGAACGCGAGCACCTCGCCCTTGTCCGTCCCGACCGCGACCGTCGTCGCGTCCGCTCCTACGCCGCCCGACAATGCCTTGCCCGCCGAGATGCGCCAGACCTGGCGGCCGTTCGCAGCGTCGATGCGCACGATCGTGCCGTCGACCGACGATGCGTAGATCGCATCGTTGGTCACGATCGGCGCAAATCCGGGCACGCCCTTGCCGACCGACGCGGTCCAGTTCACCGATGCCGTCGCGCTGGGCTTGAGCTCGGGAAGGGGGCCCGGCTTCTTGCTGTTCCAGAGCCAGCGCAACGAGAACGCGGGCGGGACCGGAAGGTAGTCGTAGATCGAGAAGTTCTGCGTCGTGCCGCAACCCGACACCGCGGTGAGCACCGCGAGCGCGACGACGAGCGTGCGACCAACAGGCCCCCCCCGAACGACGCTGCGCGCCGCTCCCCCCAGGGGGCGAGTGCCTTGGGACGGCCCTGCGGCACTCTTGTTCATTTCTTCGCGGGTGCGGGGGCCGTCGGCGCTGCGGGGGCAGCCGTCGCCGGCGCAGCACTTCCTGAAGGCGCAGTGGGCGCGGGCGCCGGCGCATCGGCGCCGCCGAGCGCGTCGAGCTTCACCTGCACGTATTGCTTGTAGGTGGACTTGGCGTCGAGCTTGGCGAGCGCGTCGACGTACGCGGCACGCGCTTCGGCCGCGCGTCCGGCCAACGCAAGCGCGTCGCCGCGCAGGTCCGCGTACAAGCCGGCGTACGGCGCGCCGTGCTTGGCGTCGAGCACCTTGAGCGCTTCGTCGTACGCCTTGTCGTTGACGAGCACCTCGGCGAGCCGGTAGCGCGCGATCTCCTTCAAATCCGTCTCGTCGGATTTGTCGATGACCCAGGTGAGCTGCGCGCGCGCGCCCGCGGCATCGCCGCTGTCGAACATCATCTTCGCGAGCACCAGTGCAGCGCGCGCAGCGTAGCCGGTGCGCGCGTACTTGTCCTCGAGCTGCGCGGTCGCATCCTTCGCCTTGGGCAGGTCCTGCGCGCGAACCGCCTGCGACAGTCCGGTGAACAGCGCGGACGCTTCCTCCGACTGCTTCGCGCTGTACCAGCGCCAGCCCTGCACGCCGGCCGCCGCGATGCATGCGGCAACCGCGACCGCCGTGACGACGTTGCCCCAGCGCTGCCACCACGCCCTGAGGTCGTCCAGCTGTTCCTGTTCCTGGAGATCGTAGACTGCCATGATTACCCTCTGCTCATTCTTGTAATGCGGTCCGTCACTTCGAGCGCCGGCACCGCGATCTGCTCGCCGCCTTCACGCAGCGGCTTGACTGCGACCGTGTCGGTGCTCGCCTCGTCCTGCCCGATGATGATCGCGTAACGCGCGCAACTGGCATCGGCGCGCTTCATCTGCGACTTCATGCTGCCGCCGCCCGCGTTGACGACGACGCTCATCCCGGCGTCGCGCAGGCGCTCCGCGACGCTGCGCGCGAGCAATCCCGCATCCGCGCCGTCGTGCACGACGTACGCGAGCGGCGCGGACTGCGATTGCACGCCGGCCGCGACGAGGAGCGCGATCATGCGCTCGATGCCGATCGCAAAGCCGCACGCGTAATTCTTCTTGCCGCCCAGGATCTCGAAGAGATAGTCGTAGCGGCCGCCGCCGGCGACGGTGCCCTGCGCGCCGAGCTCGCCGCTCGTCGATACCCACTCGAACACGGTGCGGTTGTAGTAATCGAGGCCGCGCACGAGACGCGGATTGACGACATAGGCGAGGCCCGCGTCGCCGAGCATCGCCTTCAGCGACTCGAAGTGCGCGTGCGACTCGTCGGCGATGAAGTCGACGAGCTTCGGCGCTTCCTCGATCATCGGCTGCATCGCCGGATTCTTGCTGTCGAGGATGCGCAACGGATTCGCGTGCAGCCGGCGCTTCGCGTCGCCGTCGAGCACGTCCGCATGCCGCTCGAAGTACGCGATCAGCTGCTCGCGATGCGCGGCGCGCTCGCCGGCGTCGCCGATCGAGTTGAGCTGGAGCTCGATGCCGGTCAGGCCCAACGCCTTCCACAGCCGCGCGAGCATCACGATCTGCTCGGCAGTCGACGTCCGGTCCCGGAAACCCGAGCGCTTCGACGTCGAGCTGGTGGAACTGGCGGTAGCGGCCCTTCTGCGGCCGTTCGTGGCGGAACATGGGACCGCTCGTCCACACGCGCTGCGGCCGGTCGTACGTGAGGTTGTGCTGCATCGTCGCGCGCACGATGCCCGACGTCGCCTCGGGGCGCAGCGTGAGCGACTCCCCGTTGAGCTTGTCCTCGAAGGTGTACATCTCGCTGCTCGACGACGTCGGTGAACTCGCCGATGCCGCGCACGAAGAGCGCGGTGGGCTCGACGATGGGCACGCGCATGTTGCGGTAGCCGTACTGCGCGAACACGTTGCGCGCCGTGTCCTCGAAGAGCTCCCACAGCGGCGCCTCGTCGGGCAGCACGTCGTTCATGCCGCGCACGGCTTGCAGTGTCGACGCCATGACCGGACCTACGCGACGGCCTTGACCGCTATCGTCTTGTGCTGCGGCTTCAGTGCGGGCACCGCGGGCTCGCCGCCATACGTGGCGCGCACGTACGCTTCGACCAGCGCCTCGAATTCTTCCGCGATGCGGTCGCCCTTGAGCGTGACCGTCTTCTCGCCGTCCACGTACACGGGCGCCACCGGCGTCTCGCCGGTGCCCGGCAGCGAGATGCCGATGTTCGCGAGCTTCGACTCGCCCGGACCGTTGACCACGCAGCCCATGACGGCGACGTGCATGTCCTCGACACCCGCGTACTTGTCCCGCCACGCCGGCATCGGCAGCGCGCAGGTACGACTGGATGCGCTCGGCCAGCTCCTGGAAATAGGTGCTCGTCGTGCGCCCGCATCCGGGGCACGCGGTGACCTGCGGCGTGAACGAGCGCAGGCCCATCGTCTGCAGGATCTCCTGCGCGACGATGCACCTCGCGCGTGCGATCGCCGTTGGGCTCGGGCGTGAGCGAGACGCGGATCGTGTCGCCGATGCCTTCCTGCAGGAGCACGCCCATGGCGGCCGTCGACGCGACGATGCCCTTGCTGCCCATGCCCGCTTCGGTGAGGCCGAGGTGCAGCGGATAGTCGCAGCGGCGCGCAAGCTCGCGATACACCGCGATCAGGTCCTGCACCGCGGAGACCTTGCACGAGAGCACGATGCGCTCGCCGGGAAGACCCAGCTCTTCCGCGCGACGCGCGCTGCTTATCGCGGACTCGATGAGCGCCTCGCGCATGATCGCTTCCGCAGGCAGCGGCTGCGCGCGCTTCGCGTTGTCGTCCATCATGCGCGCGAGGAGATCGGCGTCGAGGCTGCCCCAGTTCACGCCGATGCGCACCGGCTTGCCGAACTCGATGGCCTTCTCGATCATCACCGTGAACTGCGGGTCGCGCTTCGTGCCCTTGCCGACGTTGCCCGGGTTGATGCGGTACTTGGCGAGCGCCTGCGCGCACTCGCGGTATCTCGGTCAGGAGCTTGTGCCCGTTGAAGTGGAAGTCGCCGATGAGCGGCACGTGGCAGCTCATCGCGTCGAGCTTCTCGCGGATCGCCGGCACCGGCGGCAGCGGCCTCGGCCGTGTTCACGGTGACGCGCACGAGCTCGGAGCCCGCGCTCGGCGAGCGCCTTGACCTGCGCGACGGTCGACGCGACGTCGGCGGTGTCGGTGTTGGTCATCGACTGCACGACGATGGGCGCGGCGCCGCCGATGCGGACGCCGGCGATGTCGGCCTGCTTGGTGGTGTGACGTTGGATGCTCATTTGACCTGGAACTTGGCGACGTTCTGCTTCACGTACGCCGATGTGTCGATCTACCGCCCCGCGCATGGTGACGGTCACCGCTTCGGCATTGCCGAGCACGATGTCGAGTGGAAACGCACCGCCGACCGCATGAGACGCGCCGGGATAGCCCATGGTCGACAGCACGATGGTGCCCTTGGCATCGCGCACCTCGATCCACGACGTGCCGCGGAACACGAACACGAGCGGCGTCTCGGTTCCGGGGGCCATCGTCGCTGCGATGGTGGGCGGCTCCGCCTGCGCATTGTCCTGCGCGACCGGCGTTGCGGCGGGCGCAGCGGCGGGTGTTGCGGGGCTGTCCGTTGCCGGCGCCGACGAAGCGGCGGGCGCCGGAGTCGTCTTTGCCGGGGGCACGCGGCTTCCAAGCTCGCTCTTGCCGCGCTCGAGCAGCGGGCGACCGAACTCGTACGCGAGCGCGATGGCGACGATGGCGATCAGCGCAAGCGGAATCGCCCACCGCGCAGCCGAGGGCTTGGCCGGCGACTCGGAGGGAAGATCGCCCATGGTGCGTGCGGTCGGCGTGAGCGTCGGCCGGTCGAGCGAAGGCGCCGCCGCGCTTTCCGGAAGCGCCGAAAGCAGCGCATCGGCATCGAGACGCAGGAGCCGCGCATAGTTGCGCATGAACCCGCGCACGAAGGTGCGGCCCGGCAACTGGGCGTAATCGTCCGCTTCGAGCGCCTGCACCTGCCGCGGCGCAAGCTTCAACTGCTGCGACACCATGTCGACCGACCACCCGGCGGACTCGCGCGCGTGACGGAGCATGCCGCCGGCCGAAAGCGCCGCGGCGCCGCCGCCAGTCTCCACACCTTCTTCCGCGGTCACGGCTGGCTCACTGGCACGTGCCCGGCGGAATGGCCTTCGCTTCCGCGGAGTCGGGATACCGCGTCTTGAGCTGCTGCACGTACGACGCCTCCGTGATGCGGTCGGACGCCTTGCGCTCGATGCACATGCCGAGGTAGAGCGCGTCCGGCGCGGGGTTCGGCGCCGCCATGATCCTGCGCATCAGCGTGCGCGCCTCGTCTACGCGCGACTCCCGGTACATGAGGAGCGCCAGGTTGTACGCAGCGGAGACGTTCGACGGATTGATGGTCACCGCGCGCTTGAGGAAATCCTCGCCGCGCTGGGTGTCGCCGGCCTCGAGCGAGCACTTGCCGGCGTTGGTCAGCGCGATGTCGGGGCTCTTGTACAACGGATTCCTGATCGCGGTCTCGAATTCGGGAATCGATTCGCGCGGCCTGCCGTGCGTGCACAGGTACCAGCCCCAATTCTGGCGGATCTCGGAGTCGGTCGGCGCGAGCGCGATCGCCTGCTGGAAATTGCGCTCGGCGTTCGCATCCTGTCCCAGCACCGCGTACACGAGGCCGTAGACGTTGTAGATCTTCGCGTTCTTGGCGTCGAGCTTCACCGCTTCGTCGAGCTCCTGGAGAGCGACCTCCATCTGGCCGCGCTCGTAGAAGCCGGCGGCGATCTCGGCGTGCAATTGCGCGCGGTACGCGGGCGGGGCCTCCTGGATGGGCGGCGGCTTCGGCATGTTGGCCGGCACCGACGACGCCTGCTGCTTCGAGGAGGTCGACTCGCAACCCGCCACGAGAGCCGCAAGCATGGCGGCGATGACGATGGAAAGGAAACGGGCGAGTGTCATGGCGCGGCCACCGGGACGATGCGCGTCGCGAGGCGGCGCTTGGTGCGGTCCTGGACCTGGCCCGCGAGCTGGCCGCACGCGGCCGAGATGTCGTCGCCGCGCGTCTTGCGCACGGTCGTCACGATGCCTGCGTCCATGAGGCGCTTCTGGAAGTCGGCGATGCGCGGCCGCGGGCTGGTGCGGAACTCGCTGCCGGGGAACGGGTTGAACGGAATGAGGTTGAGCTTGCACGGCACGTCGCGGACCAGCGCGACGAGCTCGTCGGCGTGGGAGATGCCGTCGTTGACGCCGTCGAGCATCACGTACTCGAACGTGACGAAATCGCGCGGCGCCGCCGGCAGGTAACGCAGGCATGCGGCCATGAGCTCGCGCAGCGGATGCTTGCGGTTGATCGGCACGATGCTGTCGCGCAGCGCGTCGTTCGGCGCGTGCAGCGAAACCGCGAGCGCGACGGGGCACTCGTCGCGCAGGCGATCGATGAGCGGGACGATGCCCGACGTCGACAGCGTGACGCGACGCCGCGAAAGACCGTACGCGTTGTCGTCGAGCATCAGGCGCAGCGCGGGCACGACGTTCTCGAAGTTGGCGAGCGGCTCGCCCATGCCCATCATGACCACGTTCGTGATCGGTGGCCTGCCTTGCTCGATCCACGGTGCGGTGAAGCCGTCCGCGAGCAGCGTGCGATTGGCGTGCCACAGCTGGCCGACGATCTCGGCCGTCGTCAGGTTGCGGTTGAAGCCCTGCTTGCCCGTCGAGCAGAACGCGCAGTCGAGCGCGCACCCGGCCTGCGAGGAGATGCACAGCGTGCCGCGGTCGTCCTCCGGAATGTAGACGGCTTCCACGGCGTTGCCGTTGCCGGCGTCGAGCAGCCACTTGCGCGTGCCGTCCGAGGCCGTGGTGTCGCGAATGACCGAAGGGCCCTGCACCGTGGCCGATGCGGCCAGCGATTCACGCAGCGGCTTCGCGAGATCCGTCATGGCGCCGACGTCGTCGACGAACCGCTGGTGGACCCACCGCATCACCTGCAGGGCGCGAAACGGCTTCTCGCCGCGTTCGGCGAAGTAGGCGGTCAACGCGGGCTTGGGCAGGCCGAGCAGGTTCACGCAGTCACCGATGCGTCAGCGGTTGTAGACCGCCAGCGCCGGGAAAAAATACGCAATCTCGGTGCGGGCGGTCTCCGGCCCGTCCGAGCCGTGGACGGCATTGGCGTCGATCGATTGCGCGAAGTCGGCGCGGATCGTGCCGGGAGCCGCCTTCCGCGGGTCGGTGGCGCCCATGAGCTCGCGGTTCTTCGCGATGGCGTTGTCGCCTTCGAGCACCTGGATCATCACGGGGCCGGACGTCATGAAGTCGACGAGGTCGCGGAAGAACGGGCGCTCCTTGTGAACCGCGTAAAATCCGCCCGCTTCCGCGGCGGAGAGCCACGCCATGCGCGCGGCGACGATCTTGAGGCCGGCCTTCTCGAATCGGGCCAGGATTTCGCCGATCGCGTTCTTGGCTACCGCGTCCGGCTTGATGATGCTGAGCGTGCGTTCGACCGCCATTTATTGCTCCGTTACCGAGGATTTCGAGAAAATATTCGAATAAACCCAATATTCTAGCATGCGAGGGCGGATGCCGTCAGGCCGCGCCCGGAGCGGGCGTGCGTGCCGCTGTGCTAGCCTGACGCCCGTGCGACCGTGGTTTACCATGGCTCCGCCGCGGGACGACGAATGCCCGATTTTTCTTGGAGGAACAAGCATGTATCGCATCGGAAAGAGCATCGCCGCCGCACTGGCGCTGGTTGCGGTCGCGACCGCGGCCGCAGCCCAGGATTTCCCGAACAAGCCCATCACGGTCATCGTTCCGTTCGCCGCGGGCGGCCCCACCGATACGGTGGCCCGGCTCGTCGCCCAGTCGATGACCAATTACCTGAAGCAGCAGGTGATCGTCGAGAACGCAGGCGGCGCCGGCGGCACGATCGGCGCCAACAAGGTGGCGAAGTCGAAGCCGGACGGCTACACGCTGCTCCTGCATCACATCGGCCACACGACCGCGCCTTCGTTGTACCGCAAGCTGCCTTACGACACGCTGAACGACTTCGAGCCCATCGGCCTCGTCACCGACGTGCCGATGACGATCATCTCGAAGAAGGATTTCCCGCCGAAGGACATGAAGGACCTCGTCGCCTACGTCAAGGCGAACAAGGACAAGGTCACGTACGCCAACGCCGGCGTCGGTTCGGCGTCGCACCTGTGCGGCATGCTGTTCATGACCGCCATCCAGACCGAGCTCACCACGGTGCCTTACAAGGGAACGGGGCCGGCGATGAACGACATCCTCGGAGGGCAGGTGGACTTCATGTGCGACCAGACCACCAACACCACCGGCCAGATCAAGGCCGGCAAGGTGAAGGCGTACGCCGTGACGACGCCGAAGCGCGTGCCGTCGCTGAAGGACGTCCCGACGATGCAGGAGTCGGGACTCGCCAACTTCGACGTCGCCGTGTGGCACGGCCTCTACGCGCCGAAAGGCACGCCGAAGCCCGTCATCGAGAAGCTCACGAAGGCGTTGCAGGCCGCCGTGCAGGACCCGAACGTTGCGACGCGCCTGGCCGAGCTCGGCACGGAGCCCGTCTCCGTCGACCGCGCCACGCCCGAGGCGCTCGGCAAGCACGTGAAGTCGCAGATCGACCTCTGGTCGCCGATCATCAAGAAGGCCGGCGTCTACGCGGACTGAGCTCGTCGCAAGTAAGCTCGCGGCACGAACGTCATCACGATGCCGCGAGCGCCTTTCGGCGCCTGCCAGGACGCGTCGACGGCGATTCCGGGAACCGCAACAACCTCGCTGCCGCTCGTCACGATGGGCAGCGACGCCCGTTGCCACGGCGGCACGCCGGCGTCCTGCAGGATCGACTTGAGCGCACGTCGCGGACGGTTCGCCGCAGTCTGCATGCGCTCGCCTCCGAGGCGCGAGCGCACGACAAGCGCCGCGCCGCGGATGCGCTGCGCATCGATGCCGTCGCCTTCGCACGCCGCAATGCGCAGGCAGCCGTGCGGAAGCTCGACGTCTTCCATGCCGTCCCACGCCACCTCGAAGTGCTGCGGCGCAGGCGCGTGGATGCAGACGCGTCCGCGGTACACGCCGATCTCCGCCCCCGCGTGCACGAGCCGCGTCACCGCGTCGACGCGCGCAACGCGCAGCTGCGCGTGCATGGCGGCAAGACGCACCGCCGAGGGCGCGGTCAACCCGGCCGCGTGCAGGAACCAGCGCAGGAGGTTGCGCGCGCGGTGATCCGGGAGGGCGCGCAGCGCGGCCTGCGAAAGCGTCGCGCCGTCGAACGCGTCGCGCGCGTCGATGGCCGCGAGGTCGTCGGCGAGCTTCGCGGCTTCCGCCTGCAGTCCCGCGGCGCGCGCGAGCGTCGCGCCCGCATTGCCTGCCACGGTGGCGAGCGCGGGCATGACCGAATGGCGGATCGCGTTGCGCGCGTGGCGCGTCGACGCGTTGCTCTCGTCGTCGATCCACGCGAGCGCGTGCGTGACCGCATACGCATCGATGTCGTCGCGCGAAACGTCGAGAAGCGGCCGCCACCAGCGCACGCCGCGCGCGTCGTCGCGCATCTCGGGCATGCCGGCGAGGCCGCGCGGCCCGGCGCCTCGCAGCAGCTGCAGGAGGAGCGTCTCCGCCTGGTCGTCACGGTGATGACCGAGGGCGACGGTCGTTGCCCCGAATGCGCGGGCGGCGTCGGCGAGCGCTGCGTACCGGACCTCACGCGCCTGCGACTCGAGGCTCGTCTGCGGCGCACGCGGCACGTGCACCCGATGCACGGACAATGGAATCCCGCGCTCGCTGCATAGCGTTTCGCAGAACGCGGCCCACGCGTCGGCATTGGGCGAGAGCCCGTGGTGGACGTGTGCGGCGCCGCGCAGCCGCGAGTCCTGCGTCGCGGCGAGCGCGTCGAGCAGCGCGACGGAATCGCGTCCGCCGGACAGCGCGACGACGAGCGACTCGCCGGGCGCGATCGACGCAAGCTTCGCGCGGACGGCGGCGCGGATCACCCGGCGGTGATCTCCTTGTAACGGCCGTAGGCGAGGATCCGGTCCTCGCGCTGCTCGAGCAGCGTATCGACGGGCAGCTCGCTCGCGTGGCGCAGCACGTCGGTGAGCGCCTTCTTGAGCGTGACCATCATCGTTGCGTGGTCGCGGTGCGCGCCGCCGAGCGGCTCGTTGATGACCTTGTCGACGAGGCCGAGCTGCTTCAGGCGCGGCGCGGTGATGCCGAGGATCTCGGCGGCTTCCGGCGCATGTTCCGCCGACTTCCACAGGATGGACGCGCAGCCTTCCGGCGAGATCACGGAATACGTCGCGTACTGCAGCATGAGCGTCACGTCGCCGATGGCGATGGCGAGCGCACCGCCCGAGCCGCCTTCCCCGATGACGGTGACGATGACGGGGATGCGCAATCCCGCCATCTCGTAGAGGCTGCGACCGATGGCCTCGGATTGCCCGCGCTCCTCCGCGCCGATGCCCGGGTACGCGCCGGGCGTGTCGACGAACGTGAAGAGCGGCAAGCCGAACTTCTCCGCGAGCTTCATGAGGCGAAGCGCCTTGCGATAGCCCTCGGGCCGCGGCATGCCGAAGTTGCGGTGGATTTTTTCCTTGGTGTCGCGGCCTTTCTGGTGCCCGATGACCATGCACGGTGAACCGTTGAACCGCGCGAGGCCGCCGACGATCGCAGGGTCGTCCGCGTACGTGCGGTCGCCGTGCAGCTCGCGGAAATCGCTGAACATGCCGTTGACGTAGTCGAGCGTGTACGGCCGCTGCGGGTGACGCGCGACTTGCGCGATCTGCCACGCCGACAGCTTGGCGTAGATGTCTTTCGTGAGCTGCTGGCTCTTCTTGGTGAGGCGCGAGATCTCGTCGGAAATGTCGACGGCGGAGTCCTCGTGCACGAACCGGAGCTCGTCGATCTTCCGCTGGAGCTCGGCGATCGGCTGCTCGAAGTCGAGGAAGGTCTGTTTCATGGTCGGCACTATACCCTCAGGGTCCGGGCAGGGGCTGTGCTGCGTCCTGCGCCCGTCCGCGGCGCGACGCGAGCGCCTGGTTCGCGATCACCGCGGAGAGCACGAGCGCGCCGCCGACGAGCGCAGGCGTGCCGGGATGCTCGCCCAGCAGCGCCCACACCCAGATGGGGCCGAGGATGGGCTCGAGCAGCGCGAGGAGGCCGAGCTCCGTGGCGGTCAGCGTGCGCGAGGCGGCGGTTGCGAGGAGGCAGCCGGCCCCGAGCTGGATGCATCCCATGCCGGCGAGGATCGCAAGGTCCTGCGCGCTCGCCGTGACCTGTCCCATCATGGCGAAGGCGGGCGCGAGCGACCACAACCCCGCGATCATCACCATCGGCAGCATGTCGACCGTCGCGTGGAACTTGCGCAGCACCGTGAGCTGCGCCGCGAAGCAGACCGACACGCCGAGTGCGAGGAGGTTGCCTGCAAGCTGGCCGGCGTCGGCGGTGCCGCCGAACATCACGACGATGCCCGCCAGCGCGATCGCGATGGCGAGCCAGGTGCGCGCGGGCACCGGCTCGTCGAGAAACAGACGTGCCGCGATCGCCGCCAGGAACGGCGACACGCTCATCAGCACGAACGTGTTGGCGACCGTCGTGCGCGTGAGCGAGCCGATGAAGAAGAAGAACGTGCCTGCGAGAAGCGCGCCGGCGACGAGTCCCGGAACGCCGACGGCGCGTACCATGCGCGGCATGGCGCGGCCGTGCATCGCGACGAGGACGACGCATACGAACGCGGACATGAAGAGCGATCGAAAGAACACGATCTCCCACGCATTCGCGATGGACAGCGAACGGACGAGCAATCCGCCCGTCGACCAGCAGATCGCGCCCGCGATCATCATGAGCACCGCGCGGCGGTGGCGGGGACGCACGAGAGCCTGGGGCATGTCTGTGTTCGATTCCACGGCGTTAAAGCGGAATTTTCGCATTTGCCGCCTGCCGCGGACTTTGATAGCTTGATGCACACCGCCGCGTCGGCCTTTCGAACCACGACAACAGGGAGCGCGCATGCTTGCACGAGCGATTTCCTGCGCTTCGATCATCGTTTGGGCGAGCTCGCCTTTCGCGCAGCTCGCTGACAAGTCGCAGGCTGCGGCAGGGCGGGTCGAGCGAGGTATCGGGCTGCACGACGGGCGAAGCATTGCGTTCGACGTGATCGACGGCTGGGCCGTCGTCGAAGGCGACATCGTCATCGGTCGCGCCGGCGAGCTGTCGAGGGCATTGAACGAGCGCGCCGCTGACATTCGTGCCCAGGACGCTGACAATCGGTTACCAGGGCAATCTATGGTCCAGGGCCGCCTCGGGGATCGTGGAGATTCCCTATACGATCGCCGCCGACGCGAACGGCAAGGTGCCGCCGGCGATTGCATCGTTCAACGCCACGTTCGCGGGCTTCATGCAGTTCGTTCCGCGCGCGGCGCAGGCGGATTATGTCGAGTTCGCGCTGAACCTTCCCGACAGCGCTCCGGCATGCACGTCCCCGCTCGGGCGTGTCGGCGGCAGGCAGATGATCCTGGGTCCGCCGAGCTGCAGCACCGGGACGGTGCTGCACGAGATGGGCCACGCCATCGGGCTGCAGCACGAGCAGAACCGCGAGGACCGCGACCTGTACCTCGCGTGGCAACCGCAGAACGTGGCCAAGACGGAACGGGTCAACTCGGCGCTCAAGACATTCAACCGCAAGGCGGTCGGTCCGTACGACTACGGCTCGATCATGCATTACGGGGACTTCGACTTCAGCGCGAACGGGCAGCCGGCCTATGCGACGTTGCCGCAGGGCATCGAGATCGGGCAGCGCAGGGGTTACTCGGCGGCCGACGTCGACACGGTTCGCCGGCTGTATGGCGCGGCGCCGACCAGCGTGACGGTGACCAGCGCGCCCCCCGGGCTTACGGTGATCGTCGACGGTTCGGCCGTCACCACGCCTGCGACGTTTGCCTGGCCCATCGGCTCGGCACACACCATCGACGTTGCGGCGGCACCGCAGGCGCTGGGGCCCGCGACCTTCGTGTTCGGCCGCTGGAACACCGACCTCGTGGGCGACAACAGCGCGGCGAGATCGATCCGCGTGGATCCGGGCACGGGCGCCGCCGGCATGCCTGCTGCATCGCCCGCGGTGACCGTCTACACCGCCAACTTCGTGCGCATGTACCCCTTCTCGTTGTCGATCGGCGGGGACACGGCGGCGGCGAGCGCGGCGACGACCGCATCGGTGTGGCCTGAGCCGCAGGCGGTATCGGGCCTGCAGGGGGCGTACTTCCGGTCGAGGCAGCTCGTGACGCTCACGGCAATCACCACCGGGAGCACGACCTTCGGCGGATGGATCGGCACCAACTACGCGCGCGTCAACGTGGGCCAGTCGTCCCCGACCGTGACGGCCTATCCGACCGAAACCAGCGCCTCCGTCGCGGGCTGGGACGTCCAGGCGTACGCGTCGCAAGCGCCCGCCCTGCGCGTGCGGGGTGTGGGCGACGACGGCACGGCCGACGGGCTGTTGCTCACGGTCGACGGTGTCTCGGTGCGTTCGCCGACGAGCACCGCGCTCTCCTTCTTCGACGGACCCGGCGCTCGCCAGGTCCTGGCCGTCTCGCCGCAATACCGTGCGGCGGCAACCACGCGCTACACGTTCAAGGATTGGGACGGCTCGCCCGCCAATCCGACCAGCGTGCCAAGACCCCAGGCGGGCCAGCCGAGCCGCGACATCACCGCGAACTTCGCGGCGCAGCACCTGGTTACGACGGATCAGGCGTCGGCATGCACCGGGACGGTATCCATCGCCGGTGCAACCGCGGACGGCTACTACGATCACGGACAGACCCTTGCATTGACCGCGACCCCGAACGCCGGCTGGAAGTTCATCGGCTGGTCCGACGACCTCACCGGCAGCGCGACCTCGCAATCGATCGCCGTGAACGGCGAGGTGTACGTGACGGCGTCGTACAACCTCACCACCGAGCCCTTCGCGGTGACGGGCATCAGCCGCCTGTTCGCGGTAGCCGGCGACGCGCCGTTCAACGTCATGCTGTACGGAACCGGATTCACGCCGACGACGACGGCGTTCGTCGCCGGTTTCTCGCGCGCCGCCACCGTCATCGACAGCAATCACATTCGCGTGCCGCTCACCGCGGCCGACCTCGCGACCGCGGGCGAGCTGCGCATTTCCGCCGGCAACACGGATGCGGCCGGGACGTGCCGGATATTGAGCGCCTCGGGCCTCGCCGTGCAGGAACGAGGCTACGCGTGGCCCGCGACGACGCCGGTGGTGGAGTTCTACAACGCCGCCCTCGATCACTACTTCGTCACGGCGAATCCCGACGAGATGGCCAAGCTCGACGATGGAACGTTCAAGGGATGGGCGCGCACGCAGCAGAGCTTCAAGGCGTTTCCGGCGGATTCACCGGCGCTGCCGGGCGCGCTCGCCCGCGCCGTGTGCCGGTTCTACGGCAATCCGGACGCCGGCCTCGACTCGCACTTCTACTCGGCGTCGAAGGAAGAGTGCGACGACGTGAAGCGCAAGTTCCCCACCGCGTGGGTGTTCGAGAGCCCGATCGTCTTCCAGTCGGTCGTTCCGGATCGCACGACCGGTCAATGTCCCGACGGCACCGTAGCCGTGTACCGCCTGTTCAACCAGCGCGCCGACGCGAATCATCGCTACACGACGGATACGGCGATCCGGTCGCAGATGATCGCGAAGAATTACGTCCCCGAGGGTTACGGCCCGCTGGGCGTGGCCCTGTGCGCGCTGGCGTAACCGCCGGTCACGAGCTGACCGCCTCGCGGTCGTCGTGGAAGTCGCGCGCGAAGTCGCGGCCCATGGCCCTGGCGATGCGCGCGAAGTCCTCCTCCGGAATGCGCAGGAAGCCGAAGCGGAACGCGGCACCCCAGTGCTGCTTGCTGCGGATGAACGAGAGGTCCTCGATCAGCGGCTTGATGGGCGCTTCCGCCGCGGGCAGGTACTGGACCTCGCGCCGGAAGAACGGCGCGTCGGCGGACTCGACCTGGAAGATGGGTCCCGAGGCGACGCGCCCGATGGCGGTGAAGGCCTGCACCGGCGGGCCGTCCGGGAACTCAGTCCGGGGCGAGTAGTAGACGAATCCGTCGCCCGGCTGCATGCGCTCGAGCGGGCCGGCCTTGCCGTGGTTGAGCTGGGCAAACCCGCCCGCCACGCCGCGCTCGACGTGGTTCCTGCTCACGACTCCGATCCAGTAGCTTCGCGATGTCATCACGGTCTCCTTGCGCGTGTTCTTCATGGGACGCGCCAAGCATAGCCGCCCGAATCGAGCACCCGGCATAGGCCATTCGCATGAGGCACATTAAACTCCGGGGATTCGCCGGGAGGATTGGATGGCTGCGCACAGGATTGCAGTACTCGCAGGGGACGGCATCGGCAAGGAGGTGATGCCCGAGGGCCTGCGCGCCGTCGAGACGGCGGCGCGCAAGTTCGGCGTCGACCTCGCGTTCACGTCGTTCGACTGGAGCTGCGACTATTACGCGAAACACGGCCGGATGATGCCGGAGGACTGGCTCACGCAGCTCAAGCCCTTCGAGGCCATGTTCTACGGCGCCGTCGGCTGGCCCGCGACCGTTCCAGACCACGTGTCGCTGTGGGGCTCGCTCATCAAGTTCCGCCGCGACTTCGACCAGTACGTGAACATGCGGCCGTGCAAGCTCATGCCAGGCATTCCCTCGCCGCTCGCCAATCGCAAGCCGGGCGACATCGACTTCGTCGTCGTGCGCGAGAACACGGAAGGCGAGTACTCCTCCGTCGGCGGCCGGATGTACGAAGGCACCGAGCGCGAGATCGTGTTCCAGGAGTCGGTGTTCTCGCGCAAGGGCACCGATCGCGTGATGCGCTTCGCGTTCGAGCTCGCGCGCTCGCGCCCCGCGAAGCACCTGACCTCCGCCACCAAGTCGAACGGCATCTCGATCACGATGCCGTACTGGGACGAGCGCTTCCGCGCGATGACGGCGGGCTACCCGGACGTGCGCACCGACCAGTTCCACATCGACATCCTGTCGGCGCACTTCGTGCAGCGTCCCGAGCGCTTCGACGTCGTCGTCGCGTCCAATCTCTTCGGCGACATACTGTCGGACCTCGGGCCCGCCGTGTGCGGGACGATCGGCATCGCGCCTTCGGCGAACCTCAATCCCGAGCGCACGTTCCCTTCGCTGTTCGAGCCGGTGCACGGATCGGCGCCCGACATCGCCGGCAAGGGCATCGCAAATCCGATCGGGCAGATCTGGTCGGGCGCGCTGATGCTCGAGTTCCTGGGTCACAAGGCGGCCGGCGACGCGATCGTCACCGCGATCGAGCGCGTGCTCGCCGACAAGGACGCGCCGCGAACGCCGGACCTCGGCGGCAAGGCCAACACGACGGACCTCGGTAAAGCGATCGCCGCGGCGATTTGATCTATCGGCGCGCTTGCGAAAGAATCGCGGCCGCCAAGTGAACAAAAGCAGGTCAGGGAGAGCCGGATGTCATTGCTGATCGGAGTGCCGCGGGAAGTCTTCCCCGGCGAGAAGCGCGTCGCCACCGTTCCCGACGTCGTCGAGAAGCTGATCAAGCTGGGGTTTCGCGTTGCCGTGGAGACGGGCGCAGGCGACGCCGCCAACTTCGCGGACGACACCTACCGCGCTTCAGGTGCCGAGGTCGTGCCTACTGCGGCCCAGCTGTGGGCCGACTCGGACATCGTCTTCAAGGTGCGCCCCCCGACGCCCGCCGAAGTCGGGCTGATGCGCGAAGGAGGCACGCTGGTCGATTTCATCTGGCCGGCGCAAAACCCCGAGCTCATGCAGCAGCTGGCGGGAAAGAAGGCGACGGTGCTTGCGATCGACGCCCTGCCGCGCCAGTTGTCCCGTGCGCAGAAGATGGACGCGCTTACGTCGATGGCCGGCATCAGCGGCTATCGCGCAGTCGTCGAAGCAGCCAACGCGTTCGGTCGATTCTTCAACGGGCAGATCACCGCCGCGGGCAAGATCCCGCCGGCGAAGGTTTTCATCGCCGGCGCGGGCGTGGCCGGGCTCTCCGCGGTCGGCACGGCCGCCAACCTGGGCGCGATCGTGCGCGCCAACGACACGCGAGCCGAGGTCGCGGACCAGGTGGTGTCGCTGGGCGGCGAGTTCGTGAAGGTCGACTACGAGGAAGAAGGCTCCGGCGGCGGCGGCTACGCCAAGGTCATGAGCGAAGGCTTCCAGAAGGCGCAGCGCGAGATGTACGCGAAGCAGGCGCGCGAAGTCGACATCATCATCACCACGGCGTTGATCCCCGGCAAGCCCGCGCCCAAGCTCATCACGGCCGAGATGGTGCAGACGATGAGGCCCGGAAGCGTCATCGTCGACATGGCGGCGGAGCAGGGCGGCAACTGCGAGCTGACCGAGCCGGGAAAGGCCGTGGTCAAGCACGGCGTGACCATCATCGGCTACACCGACCTCGCAAGCCGACTCGCGACGCAGGCTTCGACGCTCTACTCGAACAACCTGCTGCGCCTGACCGAGGAGCTGTGCAAGACCAAGGACGGCGTGCTGTTCGTCAACATGGAGGACGACGCGATTCGAGGGCTTACGGTCATCAAGGACGGCGCCGTCACCTGGCCCGCGCCGCCGCCCAAGCTGCCTCCGGCGCCCCCGCCCAGGACTGCGGCGGCCGCCATGCCGCCGAAACCGAAAGGACACGGCGCGGCGAGCGGTCCCATGCCGTTGGGCAAGTCGGTGATCCTGTTCGGCGGCGGTGCGCTCCTGTTCCTGCTGATCGGCCGCTACGCTCCGCCGTCGTTCCTCGGGCACTTCACCGTGTTCGTGCTCGCGTGCTTCGTCGGCTACATGGTCGTGTGGAACGTGAAGCCCGCGCTGCACACGCCGCTCATGAGCGTGACCAACGCGGTGTCGAGCATCATCGCGATCGGCGCACTGGTGCAGCTCGCGCCCGATCTCACGAAGATTTCGACCGACCTGTCGCGCCCCCACGAGTGGATCCGGTGGCTGTCCGTCCTCGCCATCGCACTCGCGACGGTCAACATGTTCGGCGGCTTCGCGGTGACGCAACGCATGCTCTCGATGTTCCGCAAATAACAAGAAAAGGCACGCGATGCTATTCGATACCAGTCTTGCGAGCGTCGCCTACCTCGGCGCCACGATCCTGTTCGTGCTGTGCCTCGGCGGCCTCTCCAACCAGGAGACGTCGCGCCGCGGCAACGTGTACGGCATGGTCGGCATGGCGATCGCGGTCGTCGCCACGATTTTCGGGCCGCACGTCACACCCGCGGGGTACCCGTACATCCTCGGCGCGATGGTCGTCGGCGCGTGCGTCGGCCTGTACGCCGCGCGCAAGGTGCAGATGACGCAGATGCCCGAGCTGGTGGCGCTCATGCACAGTCTCGTGGGTCTTGCCGCGTGCCTCGTCGGCTACGCCAACTTCATCGATCCCGCGGTCTCCGTGGGGCTCACGCCGGCCGAGAACACGATCCACGAGATCGAGATGTACCTCGGCGTGCTGATCGGTGCGGTGACGTTCTCGGGATCCGTGATCGCCTTCGGCAAGCTGTCCGCCAAGATCAGCGGCAAGCCGATGCTGCTGCCGGGACGCCACTGGCTCAACCTGGCCGGCCTGCTGCTGGTGATCTACTTCGGCTACCGGTTCGTCACCGCGCACTCGGTCGCGGAAGCGATGACGCCGATGATCGTGATGACCATCGTCGCGCTGCTGTTCGGCGTGCACATGGTCATGGCCATCGGCGGCGCCGACATGCCGGTCGTGGTGTCGATGCTCAACAGCTACTCGGGATGGGCGGCGGCGGCGACCGGCTTCATGCTCAACAACGATCTCCTGATCGTGGTGGGCGCGCTCGTCGGCAGCAGCGGCGCGATCCTGAGCTACATCATGTGCGCCGCGATGAACCGCAGCTTCCTCGGCGTGATCGCGGGCGGCTTCGGCACCGACGGCGGCGCCGTCGCGCCGAAGGGCGAGGGCGTGCAGCCGGCCGGCGAGGTGACTTCGATCAGCGCGGTCGAGACCGCGGAGATGCTGAAGGACGCGAAGGACGTGATCATCGTCCCCGGGTACGGCATGGCGGTGGCGCAGGCGCAGCACACCGTGTTCGAGATCACCAAGGCGTTGCGCGAGCGCGGCGTCAAGGTGCGATTCGGGATTCATCCGGTCGCGGGGCGCATGCCCGGCCACATGAACGTGCTGCTCGCGGAGGCGAAGGTCCCTTACGACATCGTGTTCGAGATGGACGAGCTCAACGACGACTTTCCCGGCGCGGACGTCGCGATGGTCATCGGCGCCAACGACATCGTGAACCCGGCCGCGCAGGAGGATCCGGCGAGCCCGATCGCGGGCATGCCCGTGCTCGAGGTGTGGAAGGCGAAGCACTCGGTGGTGATGAAGCGCAGCATGGCGTCGGGCTACGCGGGCGTGGACAATCCGCTCTTCTACAAAGAGAACAACCGCATGCTGTTCGGCGATGCGAAGAAGATGCTCGACGAAGTTCTGGTCGCATTGAAAGCGGCGTGACCGATCCTTCGCCCCAGCGACCGTCACCGCTCGCCCATCTCACCGTCCTCGATCTCTCCCGCGTGCTCGCGGGCCCGTGGTGCACGCAGCTTCTCGCCGATCTCGGCGCGACGGTGATCAAGGTCGAGAAGCCGGGCAGCGGCGACGACACGAGGGCGTGGGGACCGCCGTACCTCAAGGACGCGCAAGGCAACGACACCTCCGAAGCGGCGTACTACCTCGGCTGCAATCGCGGCAAGCTGTCGGTCGCGATCGACTTCACGAAGCCCGCGGGACGCGACCTCGTGCGCGAGCTCGCGCGCGGCGCCGACGCGATGATCGAGAACTTCAAGCGCGGCGGCCTTGCGCGCTACGGGCTCGACTACGCGAGCGTGGCCGCGATCAACCCGGCGATCGTGTACGCGTCGATCACGGGGTTCGGGCAGGACGGGCCGTATGCGGATCGCGCGGGCTATGACTTCATCGTGCAGGGCATGAGCGGGTTCATGAGCGTCACCGGCGAGCGCGACGACCTGCCCGGCGGCGGCCCGCAGAAGGCGGGTGTCGCGATCACCGATCTCTTCACCGGCATGTACACCGCCGTGTCGATGCTCGCAGCACTCTCGGCGCGAGACCGCACGGGCCAGGGTCGCTACATCGACCTCGCACTCCTCGATTCGGCCGTCGCGATGATGGCGATCATGAACATGAACTATTTCGTCACGGGCACGCCGCCGGCGCGCGCCGGCAACGCGCACCAGAACATCGTGCCCTACCAGGTGTTCGCCTGCGCCGACGGGCACCTCATCCTCGCGGTCGGCAACGACGGCCAGTTCGCGAAGTTCTGCGAGGTGGCGGGTGTCGCGTGGGCGCAGGATGCGCGCTTCGCGAGGAACGCCGACCGCGTCCGCAACCGCGACGTGCTCGTGCCCATGGTCGCGCAAGTCGTCGCCGCGCGCGCGCAGGGCGAATGGATCGCTGCGCTCGAATCCGCGGGCGTGCCCTGCGGACCGATCAACAAGCTCGACGCGGTGTTCGCCGATCCGCAAGTCGTCGCGCGGCACATGCGGATGGAGCTGCCGCACGCCCTTGCAGGGACGGTTGCGCAGGTCGCCTCGCCCGTGCGCATGGATGGCGCGCATGCGGTCGCCGACCGTGCGCCTCCGCTCCTCGGCGAGCACACCCTTCAGGTGCTCCGCGATCGGCTGGGTCTTGGCGAGGACGCCGTACGCGCCCTCGCATCCGAAGGAGTGGTGCAAATCCGATGAAGAGCTTCGATCAGCGGCCGGTGTTCTGGGTCGCGTACGTTTTGTTCGCGATCGTGTGTCTCGCGGTTGCGTGGCGGGTATTCCCCGAAGCGATGCCGATCGTGCACCTCGACGTCACGATGACGCGGCAGCAGGCGGTGGACGAGGCGCGAGCGCTGGCCTCGAAGCTTGCGCTGGCGCCTGCGGACGCGCGCACCGCCATTGTCTTCAACGAGGATGGCGCGACGCAAAGCTACGTCGAGCTCGAAGGCGGCGGCAAGGACGCGTTCGCGAAGCTCGTCGCAGGCAAGGTCTACGCGCCGTACTGGTGGGAAGTGCGGCTGTTCAAGCTCGGCGTCATCGACGAGACCACGGTGCGGTTTCGACCCGACGGCGCGCGCAACGGATTCTCGCGCCGCGTGGCCGAGACCTACGTACGCGACGAGGCGACGAAAGCGCTGGCCGCCGACGCGGCGCTCGGGATTGCGAAGGAACGCGCGCACGCCGACTGGGAGATCGACTTCGGCCCCTACAAGCTCCTCGACCAGTCGCAGCAGACGCGCCCGTCCGGACGCGTCGACCACAGCTTCGTGTTCGAGCGGGAAGGCGCGCTCGGCGAGGCGCGCATCCGGCTGTCGCTCGAGGTGAGCGGCGACGAGCTGACCGAGGTCGAGCCGTACGTGCACGTGCCGGAAAGCTTCGGACGACGCTTCCAGGAATTGCGCAGCGCGAACAACGCGATCGCCGGCGTCGCGTCGGTCGTCGCGGGCATTCTCTACGGCCTCGTCGGCATCGTCATCGGCGGCCTCCTGCTCTTTCGCGGACACGCGCTCGAGTTGCGCCGATCGCTGATCGCGGGCCTCGTCGTCGGCGCATTGTCCGGCGCTGCGCTGCTCGCGAACGCGCAGGCCGCGTGGTTCGCGTTTCCCACGACGCAGACCGAGTCGAACTTCTGGGTCGGCCAGGCCGGGCGGGCGCTGCTCGCGCTCATCGGCGGCGGGCTGGCCCTCGGGGTCAGCTTCATGGCCGCGGAGGGCCTCACGCGTCGCGCGTTCCCGCATCACCCGCAGTTGTGGCGCGTGTGGTCCCGCGAGGCGGCGCCGACGCCGGCAATCCTCGGCCGCACGGCCGGCGGCTATCTCTTCGTGCCGGTCGAGCTCGCGTTCATCGCCCTGTTCTACGCGCTGACGAATCGCTATCTTGGATGGTGGCAGCCGTCCGAGCAGCTGACCGATCCCAACATCCTCGCGTCCGCCGTCCCCGCACTGTCGCCGATCGCGGCCGCGCTGCAGGCGGGCATGATGGAAGAGTGCGTCTTCCGCGGCATACCGCTTGCGATCGGCGCATTGATCGGCGCGCGTTACGGGCGGCGCACGCTGGGCATCGCGATCGCGTTCGTCCTGCAGGCCCTCGTATTCGGCGCCGCGCACGCGAACTACCCGGGCTTTCCGTCGTATTCACGGATGGTCGAGCTCGTGCTGCCGTCGCTTGCATGGGCGCTCATCTTCCTGCGCTACGGCCTCGTCCCCACGATGATCCTGCACGCGGTGTTCGACCTCGTGCTCATGTCGATACCGATCTTCCTCGTCGACGCGCCCTCTGCGGGATTGCAGCGCGGGATCGTGATTGCGGCGGGTGCGCTGCCGATGCTCGTCGTGCTCGCGTGGCGCATGCGCACCGGCGCGTGGACCCCGTTTCCCGACGCGCTTCGCAACGGCGCGTGGATCGGACGTCGTGCGGCACCGTCCGCTGGGGCCCAAGCGCAGGCGCCAGCCGGAACCATCGACCGGCACGCGGCGACGCTGCAGCGCGCACTGCCGGTGCTGGGCGTTGCCGGCGTCGCTGCGTGGATCGCGTTCACGCCGCTGCACGCCGACGTGCCGGCGCTCGAGATCGACCGGGCGCAGGCGATCGCGATTGCCGAAGCAGCGATCGCCAGGCGCGGCGCGGCGTTGGGGGCCGAATGGGACCGCATGGCGGTGCCGCGGCAGGCGATCGAGGATTCGGCGCAACGGCAATGGCATGCCTACGTGTGGCGCGAGGCGGGTCCGCAGGCCTACCGTGCGCTGGTGGGCGGCGCGCTTGCGCCTCCGTTATGGGAAGTGCGGTTCGCGCGATTTGCCGGGGACGTCGCGGAGCGCGCCGAGGAGTGGCGCGTCACGGTGACGGGCGACGGCAAGGTGCGCGCCGTCGGGCATCGGCTTCCGGAAGCGCGCAAGGGCGCGACGCTGCCGCGCGCCGATGCGCAGGCGCTCGCCGAGCGCACCTTGCGCGAGCAGTTCGGCGCCGATCCGCAGGCGTTGACGCCGCGCGGCGCGGACGAGTACCAGCGTCCTGCGCGCAAGGACTGGGAGTTCGCGTACGCCGATCCGCGCGTCGACGTCGGCAAGGGCGGCGAGGCAAGGATGCGCATTGCGATCGCCGGCGACGACGTCGCGGTCGCCAGCCGGTCGATGTACGTGCCCGAGAGCTGGCAGCGGGCGGAGTCGGAGCGCGACGCGCAGCGGCAGGTGCTGCGCCTGGTCGCATTCGGCGTCATCGCGGTCGCTTCGATCGCGGCGCTCGTGTTCGCGATGGTCGCATGGGCGCGCGGACGCTCGCGATCGGCGGGCGCTCGTGCTCATGAGCGTGTTCGCCTTCGTCATGACGCTCGTCGGCAGCATCAACGCGTGGCCGACGCAGGCGTTCGCGTTGAACACGACGGAGCCGGTCGCGAGCCAGCTCCTCATGAGCACGCTTGCGGTGGCGGCCGGTGCGGTGTTCGCGGCGCTGCTGATCGGGCTCGTCGCAGGGGTCGCGACGCACTACGCGCGCCTGCAGGCACCGGTTCGCCTGCAGGGGCCGCTGCCGGCGTGGGCCTGCGGCGTGCTCGCCGCACTCGCGATGGCGGGCGTCGCGGCGGTGCTTGCGGCGATGGTGCCTGCATCCATGCCCGTCTGGCCCGACCAGAAGCAGGCCGCTGCGTGGCTCCCGTGGCTTGCCAGCGCCGTCACGGGGCTCGCCTTCGTGCCCGCGACGGTCGTGATGCTCTTCGTTCTCGCCGCGTTCGACCGGCTGACCGCCGGGTGGACGAGGCGGGTCGCGCTCGTGGCGGCGATCGTGGTCCTGGTCGGCGCGGCCGTTACGGTGGCGGCAGGCAAGGACGTCGCGCAGTCGCTCGCGCAGGGCGTGATCGAAGGGGCGGTCACGTTCGCGTTCGTGAGGCTCCTGCTGCGCTACGACCTGCGCACGGTGCCCGGCTTCGTCGCGGCCGGACTCATCCTCGACGCCGTGCAGGACGCGCTTCTCGACGGCACGCCCGCAGGCTGGGCCGCATGTGCGATCACGTCGCTCGTCGTGGCGGTGCTCGCATGGCGCGCCGTGGTGCTGCTCGGACCCGCCGCACGCGCACGCTAGCGGCGCCGCCCGCCCGGCTCAGCGCACTGCCGTCAGCATCGTTCCCGTTCCCGAGCCGACGGTGTCGACGTCCCGGAAACCGGCGCCCTTGAACGCCGCCCGCAGCTGTGCGGCCTCCTCGGCCGTGCACCACACGTTCATCGACACCTTGCCGCCGGGCTTCATCACGCGAGCCGCGGCCGCCGTGGCGCGCGCCCAGTTGACGTCGATGAAGCGCAGCCGGTTCGAGATCATCTCTCCAACCGACTGAGGCTGCATGAGCTCGGCCATGTCTTCCATCGAGCCCTGGAGGTGATTCGCAATGCCGCTCGACGGGCCTCCGGATCCCGGCTTGATCGGATTGAGGTTGGTGTAGCCCGCGGGCTCGAGCGGACCACCCCCGCCGCCCACGTTGACCTTGCCGTTCAGCGGCACGATGCGCTCGGCGGCCGCGCCGGAGGATGCGCCTGCGGCGGATTTGTTCGCTTAGCGCGGCGAGCGGCGCACGGCTGCCGTCACCTGCGACGCGCTCGCGCGCATGGTGTTCATCACCTGCGCGGTGGCGGCCCCGGAGCTCATGATCGATGCGCGCGCGGAGATCCGGCGCATCAACGACGAAGTGTTCAGGCTCGTGCTCGGCGCGGCCGCGACGCGCGCGCCGCATTGCCGAACAGGTATGTGCTGCATTCGGCGGGCGTGACGGGACGGTTGAACGACAGCTTCTTCGCGAGCGTCCGGGGATCGACGCTTACCGCGGCGCTGAGGATCGCGGGATTGCCGGGGCCTGCCATCGTTCCTCCGGTGCGGAGAACACCATGGCATTACAGACCCGCCGGCGGGCGGCGGCAAGGGAATATTCCATGCCGCCCGCGACCGCCGCTACTTCACCGTCGTCCACATTGCATTGACCCAGTTGTCCGCCCGGTGCACCGTCGTGACGTTGCTGCGCGATGCCCACGGAATCACCTGCCGGTGCAGCGGGATCAGGTTCACCTCCGCGTTCTGCGCGAGCAGGGCGTCGTGGATCATGCCGAGGCGTGCTTCCGTCATGTCCACCTTGATCTTCGCGGTGAGCTCGTCGAGCTTCTTGTTGGTGTAGCGACCGTAGTTGAAGTCGCCGTCGCCCTTGCCGTTGTAGCTCGACAGCACGGGCTGCAGCGTGAAGATCGCATCGGTCGTGCTGCCGCCCCACCCGAGCATGTACATGCTGGTGTCGGTCTTCTCGAGCTTCGGAAAGTACAGCGCGCGCGGCATCGAGTTGACCTTGACGGTGACGCCGATCTGCGACCACATCGCCGCGAGCGCCTGGCAGATGCGCTCGTCGTTGATGTAGCGGTTGTTCGGGCAGTCGAGCGTCACTTCGAAGCCGTTGGGGTAGCCGGCTTCCGCGAGCAGCTTCTTCGCCTTCTCCTTGTCGAACGGCAGGCGCTTCTCGATCTCCGGGGTGGACATCGCGGGATTCGGCAGGATCGCGCCGGTGGGCTTCGCGAGGCCGCGCATCGTGTTCTTCTGGATGGCGTCGATGTCCACCGCCTGGTAGAGCGCCTGGCGCACGCGCACGTCCTTGAACGGGTTCTTGCCCTTGACGTTCGAGTACAGGAGCTCGTCGCGCGCCTGGTCCATGCCGATGAAGACGATGCGGTTCTCGACACCCTCGAGCACCTTGATGTTCGGCGTCTGGCCGAGCTTCGGCACGTCCTGCGGCGGCGGGTCGTTGACGAGGTCGACCTCGCCGGAGATCAATGCCGCGACGCGCGTCGCCGTCCGAGACGATCGGCGTGTAGACGACGTCGTCGACGTTGCCGTCGAAGTAGCCGGCCTTGATGCCCCACCAGTTCGGGTTCTTCTTGAGCACGGTCTTGACGTCCGGCTGCCGCGACACGAGCGAATACGGGCCGGTGCCGTTCGCCTCGCGCGCCGTGATCATGTCTTCCTTGGCGCCGAAGTTCTGCGGCTTCTGGCACCGGTTCTTCTCGCACCAGGCCTTGGACATGATGTTGATCGTGCCGATGTGCTCGAGCTCGATCGGGTTGGGGCCGTTGGTGGTGAACTCGACGGTGAGGTCGTCGATCTTCTTCGGGATGCCGGCGGCGTTCGAGTACGCGCGAAGCTGCGACGTGTCGGCGCGTGCGCGCTCGAAGCTGAACACGACGTCGTCGGCAGTGAAGGGCGTGCCGTCGTGGAACTTGACGCCCGGGCGCAGCTTGAAGCGCCACGTGGTCGGATTCACCTGCGTCCACGATTCGGCGAGTCCGGGCACCTGCTTCAGCTGCTTGTCGCGCACGACGAGGAACTCGTAGATCTGCGCGTTGATGTTGTTGGTCAGGTTCTCGTTCTGCGAATGCGGATCGGTGGTCTGCATGTCGCCGCGGCCCGCCCAGCGCAGCGTGACCGCGTCGGCGCCCGCCGCCGCGACGGCAAGGACGGCCGCGAGCGAGACGGTGGTGAAAGTGGGGAAACGCATCTGGGCATCCTCCAGTGAACAAGGCGCGCCATCGCGGCGCTTCGGGGCATCATACCCACGGACGGTAAAATTGACGATGGCCTCCACCGTCATCGCGTCCGACCTGCGCGACCGCCTGCCGCTCGCAATGGCGGCCGACGCGGCGCGGCTCGCACGTCGCATGGATCGCGCGCGATCGCCCGCCGACCGGGCGCGCCTTGCCGACGACCTTGCGCGCTCGATCGAGAAAGCGCAGGCCCGCGCACGCGGGATGCCGCGCATCGCCTACCCGCCCGAGCTTCCCGTTTCGCAGCGTGCCGACGAGATCGAGCGCGCCATCCGCAACCATCGCGTCGTGATCGTCTGCGGCGAGACGGGATCGGGCAAGACGACGCAGCTTCCGAAGATCTGCCTTGCGGCGGGTCGCGGCGTGCGCGGCCTCATCGGGCACACGCAGCCGCGCCGGATCGCCGCCCGGGCGGTGGCGACCCGCATCGCGCAGGAGCTCGCGCAGCCGGTGGGCGAGGCGGTCGGGTTCAAGGTCCGGTTCACCGACCAGACGAGGCCCGATGCGTACGTCAAGATCATGACCGACGGCATCCTGCTCGCCGAGACGCAGGGCGACCGTGACCTGCTCGCCTACGACACGATCATCGTCGACGAGGCGCACGAGCGGAGCCTCAACATCGATTTCCTGCTCGGGTACCTTGCGCGCCTCCTCGAGCGTCGTCCCGACCTCAAGGTGATCGTCACCTCGGCGACGCTCGACGCGGATCGGTTCGCGACGCACTTCGACGCACCCGTCATCGAGGTGTCGGGACGCATGTATCCGGTGGAAGTGCGCTACCGGCCGCTCGCGGGCGGCGACGTTGCCGCCGACAGCGACGGCGAGGCGGACGACGAGGAGGACCTCGAGGAAGCGATCGTCAACGCCGCCGAGGACCTGTGGCGCGGCGGGACCGGCGACATCCTCGTGTTCCTGCCCGGCGAGCGCGAGATTCGCGAGACGGGCGACCTCCTGCGCGCGAGCCTCGCGCGGCGTCCGTATGCGCGGCAGGTGGAGATCCTGCCGCTGTTCGCTCGCCTGTCGGTCGCCGAGCAGCAGCGCGTGTTCGCGCCGGGCGGCGGCAGGCGCATCGTGCTCGCCACGAACGTCGCCGAGACGTCGCTGACCGTGCCGGGCATCCGCTACGTGATCGACGCGGGGCTCGCGCGCATCAAGCGCTACAGCGTGCGCAACAAGACCACGCTCCTGCAGATCGAGAAGGTCTCGCAGGCGGCGGCGCAGCAGCGCGCGGGCCGTTGCGGCCGCGTTGCCGAGGGCATCTGCGTGCGGTTGTATTCGGAAGAGGACTTCGCGAAGCGCCCGCGTTTCACGGAGCCCGAGATCCTGCGAAGCTCGCTCGCCTCGGTCATCCTGCGCATGGCCTCGCTCGACCTCGGGTCGGTGGACGCGTTTCCGTTCCTCGAGCCGCCGGCGCCGCGCGCCATTGCGGATGGCTACCAGCTCCTGCAGGAGTTGGGCGCGGTCGACGCCTCCCGCGCGCTGACGCCGCTCGGCCGCGAGCTTGCGCGCCTGCCGCTCGACCCGCGCATCGGCCGCATCGTGCTCGCGGCGCGCGATGCCGGCTGCGTTGCCGAAGCGCTCGTCATCGCGAGCGCGCTCGCGGTGCCCGATCCGCGCGAGCGGCCGCTCGAGAAGCAGCAGGCGGCCGACCAGGCGCACCTGCGCTTTCGCGACGAGCGCTCCGATTTCCTGTCGCTCGTCGCGCTCTGGGAATTCTTCGCGGATCTTTCGGCGCAGAAGATGTCGCATCGGCGCACCGTGGACGCGTGCCGCGCGCAATTCGTGTCGTTCCTGCGCCTTCTCGAGTGGCGCGACGTCCACCGCCAGCTCGAGGCCGCGCTCGACGAAGCGGGATTCAAGTGGTCGCGCGCGCTGCCCAAGGCGTTCGACCCGCCGCGCTACGCGACGCTGCACAAGGCGGTGCTCGCCGGATTGCTCGGCAACGTCGGCGTGAAGGCGGACGCGGACGAGTCGTACCTCGGCGCGCGCGGATTGCGCTTCTACCTGCATCCGGGATCGGGGCTCGCGCGCAAGAACTCGAAATGGATCCTCGCCGCCGAGCTCACGGAGACGACCCGGCTGTTCGCGCGTTGCGCCGCGAAGATCGAGCCCGAGTGGATCGAGGAGGTCGCAGGCGAGCGCGTGACGCGCGACTACTTCGACGCGCACTGGGAAGAGAAGCGGGGCGACGTCGTGGCGAGCGAGCGCGTGCAGCTCTATGGGCTCACGCTCGTGGCGCGGCGTCCGGTGTCATACGGCAGGATCGACCCGGCCGCGGCGCGCGACGTGTTCATCCGCGAGGCGCTCGTGCCGGGCGCGCTGCGCACGCGCGGCGCGTTCCTCGCGCACAACCGCGCACTGATCGACGACGTGGCCGAGCTCGAGCACAAGGCCCGGCGCCAGGACGTGCTCGTCGACGACGAGGTGATCGCGCAGTTCTACGCCGAGCGGGTGCCCGCCCACGTGCATTCCACCGTCTCGTTCGAGCGCTGGCGCGAGGAGGCGGAGCCTGCGACGCCGCGAATCCTCTTCCTGTCCCGCGACGAGCTCATGCGCCGCACGGCGCAGGACGTCAGCGCCGACCTGTTCCCCGAGACGATGGATCTCGCAGGCACCGCGCTGCCGCTGCGATATCGCTTCTCACCCGGCCATCCGCTCGACGGGCTCACGCTCGTCGTCCCGCTGCGGCTTTTGAACCAGCTGCCGGACGCGCGGCTCACGTGGCTCGTTCCCGGCATGGTGCGCGAGAAGGTCACGCATTACCTCAAGTCGCTGCCCAAGGCATGGCGCAACCGGGTGATCCCGATCCCGGACTTCGTGACGGCGTTCCTGGTTGCCACGCCGTCGCAGGACCTCGCGCTGCCCGATGCGCTGCGTGCTTTTCTCGAGAAGAAGCTGTCCGACGCGCCGCCGGTCGCGCTGCTGCGCGACGTCGAGCTTCCGGCGCACCTCGCGATCAACGTCTCGGTCGTCGACGACGCCGGCATGGAGCTCGCAGCGGGGCGGGACCTTGCGGCGCTCCGCGCGCAGCTGGGCGAGGCGGCACAGCTGTCCTTCGCCTCCGCCGATCCGGCATTCGAGCGCAAGGGATTGCGGCAATGGGATTTCGGCGACCTGCCCGCCACGCTGACGTTCACGCGCGGCGGCGCGCGGATCACGGGATATCCGGCCATCGTCGACGACGGCGATTCCGTGTCGCTCGCGCTGCTGGATACCGAGGCTGCCGCCGGGCAGTCGACGCGGCGGGGCGTGGTGCGACTGATCGACATCGCCCTCAAGGACGTGACGAAGCAGTACGACAAGGGTGGGGGGCCGTTCAACGATGCGGCCCTGAAGCTCAAGGCAACGATTCCGACCGACCGCCTGCTCGCGGACGTCCTCGCCGCGGCCAAGGCACGCGCGTACCTGGCCGACGACCCGCTCCCGCGGTCGCAGCAGGCGTTCACGGAGCAGGTCAAGCGTGCACGCGCGCGACTGCCTGCCGTGATGGCCGGGGCGTTCCGGCTGGCTTCGGAGATTGCCGAGCGCCACCAGGAGCTTTCCCAGCGTCTGGCCGCCGCCAAGTCCTGGCCGCGGCTCGGGAGCGAGGTCCGGGCGAACCGGGACGCGCTCGTCTACCCCGGCTTCTTCTCAGCGACGCCCTGGGACCAGCTCACGCACGTGCCCCGGTACCTGGCGGCGCTCGACCGCCGGGTCGCCAAGTACGCCGAGCGGCCGGACCGCGACACTCGTCATGCCGAGCAGGTCGCGATGTGGTGGCGGCGCTACACTGAGCGCGCCGAGGCCGACCGCGCGGCAGGGCGCGCCGACCCCCGCCTGGCGGACTTCCGCTGGCTCCTCGAGGAGCTGCGGGTGTCGCTCTTCGCCCAGGAGCTCAAGACGCCGCTGCCGGTGTCGTTCAAGCGGGTCGAAAAGGCGTGGCACGACCTGTCGCGCTCGTGAGGCGGGCGCAGTGGCCGCAAGGTTACTTCCCAGGGGGCGGCTGTGCTACAGTAAGTTCGCCGTTTTCTTGCCTAACGCATTGACGCTAAAAGCCCGGAAACAAGAGTGAGCGCCACTACGACCGAGGCCGCCGCCCGCCGACAGCCCGCACGCGAGCTCGCGCGCATTCTCAATGAATGCCGCGACCTGGCCGTCGTGCGCCTGACGACCGCATTCGCGCAGATTCTCGATCGCGTCGGCGACCTGCTGATGGACCGCGCGAGCAAGACGGACGTGCGCGAAGAGCAGCAGATGTTCCTCGACGCACGCGGCACGCTCATGGCGGAGCGCCCCTCGCTGATGGCGGAGTTCGAGCGCCAGCTTCGCAAGATCATCGACGAGCGCGTCTCCGGCAAGACGGAGCCGAAAGCGGACTTCTCGAAGGTCGATGCCAGGAATCTGACGCTGGTCGAGACGGTGTCCATGGACGAGGCGGTCCTCACCGGCAACATCACGCGCGTCGTGGAGAACCTCTGCCACGACGAGCTCGCGACGCTCAATCGCGGTGTCGGCTACCTCCTGGGCGAGCCCGACCTGCCGACGGAAGGCAACCCGCTCGGACCGGCGACGATCGTCGGCGCATTCTCGAAGGCGGTGCAACTCGCTGAAGACGGATCGCAGGATCAAGTTCCAGATCATGAAGGACCTCAACCAGGCGCAGCTTGGCGAGATCAACACGATCTATGCGTACCTCAACGAGCATCTGACGCGACTCAAGATGATGCCCGCGCAAGGGCGGTCGTCGATCAACCGCAGCGCCGCGGGCGATCGTGCCGCTGCCAAGCAATCGGGCGGCCCGAAGGCGCCGCCGGCGCCCGCAGCGTCGTCCGAGCTCGACGTCATGGCGATGTTCAAGCGCATGTACGGCAGCGCAATGCCGCAGGCGCAGACGCCGCCTCCCGGCATGACGCAGCAGATGCCGCAGATGCCGCCGTCGGTGTTCCCGCCGTCGTCCGACGACCTGCCGGTCATCAACATGCCGCAGATGCCGGCGCAGTCGTCGCAGAGCTTCGCGCCGATGCGTCCGACGCCGTCCGGCTACGTGCCGGGCGCGCCGATCATCTCGAGCCCCGACCTGCACGAAGGCCTGACACGCCTGCAGGCGGGCCAATCCGATTTCGACGTCGGGGGCGCGCAGGTCGCGTTCTCGGGCATCCCGCAGGGGATGCACAACGTCCTGCGCGACCTGCAGGACTCCCCGCTCGGCCAGAAGGCGAACCAGCTCGAGTCGATGACCATCGAGATGGTCGCGATGCTGTTCGACTTCATCTTCGAGACGAAGGACCTGCCCGACGGCATCAAGGCGCTGCTTGCGCGCCTGCAGATCCCCGTGCTCAAGGCTGCGATGCTCGACGGCGCGTTCTTCGCGAAGAAGACGCACCCGTCGCGCCTGCTCGTCAACCAGCTCGCGCAGGCAGGGCTCGGCTGGTCGCCGGCGATGGGACCGGACGACCCGCTCTATCGCAAGGTCGACGAGATCGTCCACCAGATCCTCGACAACTTCTCCGACGATCTCACGATCTTCGACACGCAGCGCGAGGTGCTGGAGGAGTTCCTCGCCGAGGAAGAGAAGGCGGCCGAAGAGAACATCCAGTCGACGGCCGAGGAGATCAACAAGAAGGACCGCCAGCAGCTCGGGGCGGTGCTCGCAAAGGCGGAGATCGAGCGGCGCATCGAGGCGAGCCCGGTGCCGAACTTCCTCGCGGCGTTCCTGCGCCAGCGGTGGCAGGGCGCGCTCGAGCACGTGTACGTCGACCACGGCGAGGAAAGCGAAGCGTGGAGCGGCTGTGTGGCCACGCTCGAGGACCTCGTGTGGAGCGTGCAGCCCAAGCGTTCCGTCGAGGACCGGCGCCACCTGGTCGCGCTGCTGCCTTCGCTCCTCAAGCGATTGTCGGCCGGCATGCAGCATCGCGGATGGGCCGTCGACGATCGCGAGACGTTCATGTCGAATCTCGTCGAGGCGCACGCGGCGGCGGTCAAGCCCGCGGCGTCCGCCGACCGCTCTCCGACGGCAGCGGTTGCCGATGCGGCGCGCGCCGAGGCCGAGATCGCCAAGGCCGCCGGCGACGAAGCGAAGGCGGCGAAGGCCGAAGCGCTCGCCGAGGCGATGCAGCAGGCGGTGCCCGAGCCGATCGAGCCCGAGCGCGAGGTCATCGCCGACGACTACCTCGAGATCGCGCGAAGCCTCGAGCGCGGCGTGTGGATCGAGTTCGAGGCGGACGACGGCCAGCTCGCGTTCGCCAAGCTCGCGTGGGTGAGCCCGCTGCGCGGCACTTACCTGTTCACCAACCGCCAGGGCCAGAAGGCGCTCTCGATGACCGCCGAAGACCTGGCCGACCGGTTCCGCGCGGACCGCGCCCGCGTCGTCGAGGCGGAGCCGCTCATCGATCGCGCGTTCACGAGCATGATCTCGCAGATCGAGGACAAGTTCCCGGAGAGGAGACGCTGCAGTGATCGCGGCTGGATGCAGCGCATGGCGATCGGCGCGCTCATCATCGGCGACGAGATCCTGTCGGGCAAGCGGCAGGACAAGCACCTGTCGCACACCATCGCAACGCTCGCCGCGCGCGGCCTCGCGCTCGACTACGCGCAGTACATGGGCGACGACCGCGACCGGCTCACGGCCGTGCTGCGCGAATCGTTCGCGCGCGACGATCTCGTCCTTTCATTCGGCGGGATCGGCGCGACGCCCGACGACCACACGCGGCAGGCAGCGGCCGCGGCGCTCGGCGTTCCGCTCGAGCGTCATCCCGAAGCCGTGGCGGAGCTCGAGGCGAAGTGGGGTGCGGAGGCGTATCCCAATCGGGTGTTGATGGCGGAGTTCCCGCAAGGCAGCCGCATCATCCCGAATCCCTTCAATCGGGTCGCGGCGTTCGCGATCCGCCGGCATCACTTCTTTCCCGGCTTCCCGCAGATGGCGTGGCCCATGCTCGATTGGGTGCTGGCCACGTGGTATCCCGATCTCGTCCGCGTGAAGCCGGTCGAGCGTGCGATCGCGGTGTTCGACGCAGGAGAGAGCCAGCTCCTGCCGCTGATGAACGACAACGTCGCGAAGTTCCCCGCGCTCAAGCTCTTCAGCCTGCCGTCGATCCCGCCCGACGGCGGGCGGCGCATCGAGCTCGGCGTGCGCGGCGATCCGGCAAAGGTCGACGAGGCCATCGACCACCTGCGCGAAGGCGTGCGCGCGCTGGGATTCAGGTTCGACGAGATCGCGTGACCGTGCTGGTGGCGCGGACGCATTCCGCGATCAGCCGCGGTCCGCGATAGATGAGTCCCGTGTAGACCTGCACGAGCGACGCGCCGGCCTCGATCTTCGCGGCGGCGCGCTCGCCGCTGTCGATGCCGCCGACGCCGATGATGGGCAGCGCGCCGTCGAGCGCCTTGGCGAGAACGCGAACCACCTGCGGTCGAGCGCTCGAACACGGGCGCGCCCGACAAGCCGCCCGCCTCGTTCGCATGCGGCATGCCGCCGACGGCGTCGCGCGACAGCGTGGTGTTCGTGGCGATCACGGCGTCCATCTCGTGCGCGGCGAGCAGGCGCGCGATCGCGCGCACGGCAGCGTCGGTCAGGTCGGGCGCGATCTTGACCGCGAGCGGCACGTACTTGCCGTGTTTCTCGGCGAGCGTCCGCTGCTCGCGCTTGAGCACCGACAGCAGTGCGGCGAGCGCCTCGTCCCCCTGCAGGTCGCGCAAGCCCTTCGTGTTCGGCGAGGAGATGTTGACCGTGACGTAGTGCGCGTCCGCGTACACGGCGCGAAGGCACGCGAGGTAATCGTCGGCCGCGCGCTCGTTGGGCGTGTCGAAGTTCTTGCCGATGTTGATCCCGAGCACGCCGCGATAGCGCGCGCGGCGCACGTTGCGCAAAAGCGCGTCCACGCCTTCGTTGTTGAATCCCAGCCGGTTGATGAGGGCGTGCGCCTGCGGCAGGCGGAACATGCGCGGGCGAGGATTGCCCGGCTGCGCGCGCGGCGTGACGGTGCCGACCTCGATGAAGCCGAAGCCGAACGTGGCGAGTCCGTCCACGTGCGCGCCGTTCTTGTCGAGGCCGGCCGCGAGGCCGACGCGATTGCGAAACCCGATGCCCATGACTTCGACGGGATCGTCGGGCACGTGCGTCGCCGCGATCGACGCGAGACCGAGCTTCGCCGCACGGTCGAGTCCCGCGAACGCGATGTCGTGCGCGGTCTCGGGATCGAGCGCGAACAGGAAGGGGCGGGCGAAGGGATAGAGCGTATACACGCGAGGACCGCGTGCGATGCCGATGCACGATCGACGCGGCGGCGCGATGTTACCATTCGATCACTCCTTCATTCGTGCGCCCGTGCTTCGTCGAGTCATCGTCCTGACCTACGCACTTCTGTGGTGCGCCACCGCCGGCGCAGCGGACGCTGCCAAGCCCAAGGCGAAGGCGCCATCGCCGGACTACACCCAGCGCAGCGACGTGCGCGCGTTCGCGCGCGAGGTCGCAACCGAGAGCGGCATGTCGCAACGCGATGTCGAGCGCTGGCTCGCCGCTGCGAAGTTCCAGCCGAAGATCGTGGCGCTGATGGACCGGCCGCTCCTCGAGCCGCCCAAGTGGTTCACGTACGCGCCGTCCTTTCTTTCGCAGGAGCGCATCGACGGCGGCGTGCGATTCTGGCGCGACAACGAAGCCGCGCTCGCCCGTGCCGAGGCGACGTACGGCGTGCCGGCGCAGGTGATCGTCGCCATCATCGGCGTCGAGACGTTCTACGGACGCAACACCGGCGGCTTTCGCGTGATCGACGCGCTCGCCACGCTGGCGTTCGACTATCCGCGCCGCGCGAATTTCTTCCGCGGCGAGCTCAAGGAATACGTGCTGCTCGCGCGCGACCAGGGGTTCTCGCCGCTCGACGCGAAGGGCTCGTTCGCCGGCGCGATGGGCATGCCGCAATTCATGCCCGGCAGCTATCGCAGGTTCGCGGTGGACTTCGACGGCGACGGCCACGCGGACCTGTGGCGCAGCCAAGCCGACGTCATCGGAAGCATCGCCAACTACCTCATGCGCCACGACTGGCAGCGGGGCGAGCCGGTGCTTGCGCCCGCGAGCGTGACGTCCGAGGCGCGCGACACCGCGCTGCGACGTCTCGATGGCGGCATCAGCGAGCGGCGGCCGATGGCCGCGTGGCAGCTCGACGGCGTGTCGCTGCGCGACGCGGCGACCGAGAGCGCGAGCGATCCGGTCGGCCTGCTGCTCCTCGAGGAAGCCCCCGAAGGCTCCGCGAGCCTGTGGATCGCCTATCCCAATTTCTACGTCATCACGCGCTACAACAAGAGCCGGTTGTACGCCGCGGCCGTGTGGGCGCTCTCCGAAAGGCTGCGCCAGGCGCGATGAAAGTACCCCCACGCTCACCTCGCTTGCGCTCGGCCTCGCTGCCCCCTGAGGGGGCGCATCAGCCGGTCGGGGCGGCCCTTCCCGGCTGACATGCCCGACGAGACTGCCGACGACGACCTGCCGCTGCGCGAAGACACGCGCCTCCTTGGACGTTATCTCGGCGACGTCGTGCGCGTGTGCAACGGCGAGGAGATCTACGCGAGCGTCGAGCGCATCCGCCAGACGGCGATCCGCTTTCGCCGCGCCGACGCGCAGAGCGCGGCAGGGGTGCGGCGCGAGCTCGCGGCACAGCTCAACGATCTCGGAATCGCGAGCACGCTCACCGTGGTGCGCGCCTTCTCCTATTTCTCGCATCTTGCCAATCTCGCGGAGGACGTGCACCAGAATCGCGGCCGGCGCGCGCACGCGCGTGCCGGCGCGCCGGCCGGAGCCCGGCAGCTTCATGGCGGCGCTCGGCAATCTCGCGAAGGCCGGGGTCAGCCGCGAGGCGGTGGCGGAATGGCTTGCGCATGCCCTCGTGAGCCCGGTGCTCACGGCGCATCCGACGGAGGTGCAGCGCAAGAGCATCCTCGACTGCGAGCGCGAGATCGTGCGCCTGCTCACGCTGCGCGATCGCACCGAGCTCTCGCCCGCCGAGGTCGCCGAATGGGAAACGGACGTCGAGCGGCAGGTGCTCTCGCTATGGCAGACCGCGATGCTGCGCCTGTCGAAGCTCACCGTCTGCGACGAGGTGGACAACGGCCTTTCGTACTACCGCTACACGTTCCTGAGCGAGATACCGCGGCTGTACGACACGCTTGCCCGCGGCCTCGCGCGCACGTTCGGCGACGGCGTCGAGGTGCCGCCGGTGGTGCGAATGGGCTCGTGGATCGGCGGCGACCGCGACGGCAACCCGTTCGTCACCGCGCAGACGCTCGAGTACGCGATTCGCGCGCAGGCGTCCGTCGCCTTCGACCACTACCTCGACGCGGTTCACAGGCTGGGGGCGGAACTTTCGATGTCCGCACGCCTGGTCGAGCCGACGCCTGCGCTGCTGGCACTCGCCGGCTCCGCGCACGACGTCAATCCGCACCGCAAGGACGAGCCGTATCGCCGCGCGATCTCCGGCGTGTATTCGCGACTCGCGGCGACGTCGAGGTCGCTCACCGGACGCGTGCCGGCGCGCCCGCCGCACGCCGAGCTTCCGCCGTACGACACACCGGCGGCGCTCGTGGCGGATCTCGCGATCATCCACGCGTCGCTGCGCACGCATTGCGCCGAGCTCCTCGCGACGCGGCGATTGATGCCACTCATCGACGCCGTGCGCACGTTCGGCTTCCATCTCGCGTCGATCGACCTGCGGCAAAACGCCGACGTGCACGAGGTGGTGGTGGCGGAGCTCCTCGATCGCGCGGGTGTGGTGACGGATTACCTTCAGCGCTCCGAAAGCGAGCGCGTCGCGCTGCTCGCCGCGGAAGTGCGCTCGCCGCGGCCCCTCGTCTCGCCGCACATCGATTACACCGAGCGCACGCGTTCGGAGCTCGACATCGCCGGCGCGGCGGCCGCCGTCCATCGCGCGTTACGGCGCGCGCGCCGTGCCGAACTACGTCATCAGCAAGTGCGCGTCGGTGTCGGACCTCCTCGAGGTCGCGGTGCTCCTCAAGGAGGCGGGCCTGCTGCGCGGCGCGAGCCTCGCGGTGAACGTCGTTCCGCTGTTCGAGACGATCGACGACCTCGCGCACTGCGGCGCGATCATGCGCGACGCGTTCGCGCAGCCGGAGTACCGGCGCCTCGTCGCGAGCCGCGGCGATGCGCAGGAAGTGATGCTGGGCTACTCGGACAGCAACAAGGACGGCGGCTATCTCACGGCCAACTGGGCGCTCTACCGCGCCGAGATGCAGCTCGTCGACGCGTTCGCGGCACACGGCGTGAAGCTGCGGCTCTTCCACGGTCGAGGGGGCACCGTCGGTCGCGGCGGCGGGCCTTCGTACGAGGCCATCCTCGCGCAGCCGGCCGGAAGCGTCACGGGCGGACTGCGCGTGACCGAGCAGGGCGAGATCATCGCGAGCAAGTACTCGGACCCCGAGCTCGGCCGGCGCAATCTCGAAGCGCTCGTGGCCGCCACGATGGAAGCGAGCCTCGCCGACGCCGAGGGGATCGGCGATCGCGCGCCCGAGTTTCACCGCGCGATGGACGAGCTCGCGGAAATCGCGTTCAGGACGTATCGCGCTCTCGTGTACGAGACGCCGGGGTTCGTGAGCTATTTCCGCGCGGCAACGCCGATCGCCGAGATCGCCGAGCTCAACATCGGCAGCCGGCCCGCCTCGCGCACGGCGTCCACGCGCATCGAGGACCTGCGCGCGATTCCCTGGGTGTTCAGCTGGGGGCAGTGCCGCCTCATGCTGCCCGGGTGGTACGGGTTCGGCACGGCGATCCAGACGTGGATGGGCGGCGACGCCGGCAAGCTCGCACTCCTTCGCGCCATGCACGAGCAGTGGCCGTTCTTCCGCAGCGTGCTGTCGAACATGGCGATGGTGCTGGCGAAGACCGATCTCGCGATCGCGTCGCGTTATGCGGAGCTCGTTCCCGACGCAAGCGTGCGCGAGCCGATCTTCGCGCGCATCGCGCTCGAGCACGAGCGATCGCTGGTCGCGTATTTCGCCGTCACGGTGCGAAGCGAGCTGGTCGCGGACAATCCCGCGCTGGCGCGCAGCATCCGCAACCGCTTCCCGTACCTCGATCCGCTGAACCACGTCCAGGTCGAGCTCCTGCGCCGCTATCGCGCAGGCCAGACCGACGAGCGGACCAAGCGCGCGATCCACCTCACCATCAACGGATTGGCCGCGGGGCTGCGCAACAGCGGTTGAGGGGCGGCAACGGCGCGCCGCGAACGGAGGCCCGCCGGTATAATCGATCGTCGATGCACATTCTCATTTCCAACGACGACGGCTACTTTGCGCCCGGCATCGAGCATCTTGCGGCCGCGTTGCGCGAGCACGCGCGAGATCACCGTCGTGGCGCCGGAGCGCGACCGAAGCGGCGCGTCGAACTCGCTCACGCTCGACCGGCCGCTCTTCGTGCGCCGTGCGCCGAACGGATTCCTGTTCGTCAACGGCACGCCGACCGATTGCGTCCACCTCGCGGTGACGGGGTTGCTCGACGAGCTCCCCGACATGGTCGTGTCCGGCATCAATCTCGGCGCGAACATGGGCGACGACACGATCTACTCCGGCACCGTGGCCGCGGCGACCGAGGGCTATCTGCTGGGCATCCCTTCGGTCGCGATTTCGCTCGCGTCGAAGACGGCCGCGCATTTCGAGACGGCCGCGCAAGGTTGCCGTGGACCTCGTGCAGCGGCACGCGCGTGCGCCGGCCGGCGCGTGGCTCCTCAACGTGAACGTGCCGGACGTTCGCGGCCGACGCGCTGCGCGGGCACGGTCGTGACGCGACTCGGGCGCCGCCACAAGGCGGAGGACGTGATCCGCGCGCAGAATCCGCGCGGCGAGACGGTGTACTGGGTCGGTGCCGCCGGCGAGGCCGCCGACGCGGGCGAGGGCACCGACTTCCACGCGGTCGGCACGAATCACGTGTCGGTGACGCCGTTGCAGATCGACCTCACGCATCGCGACCTGATGCCGGGCGTGCGAACGTGGCTCGGGCAGCTGACGCGACCGGGCGATGGGGACGCTCGGCGACGACGCGCGACGGCATCGGGATGACGTCCGCGCGCACCCGCACGCGGATGGTCGAGCGCCTGCGCGAGCAGGGCATCGCCGACGAGGTCGTGCTGTCGGCGCTGAACGCAGTGCCGCGCCACATCTTCGTCGACGAGGCGCTCGCCATCCGCGCCTACGACGACGTGCCGCTGCCCATCGGCAGCGGGCAGACGATCTCGCAGCCGTGGGTCGTGGCGCGCATGACCGAGCTTGCGCGCAACGGCCGCGACCTGGGCGACGTGCTGGAAGTCGGCACGGGCTGCGGATACCAGACCGCGGTGCTCGCGCACATCGCGCGCCACGTCTACAGCGTCGAGCGCATTCGACGCGCTCGTACGCCAAGGCGCGGCGCAACCTGCAGTCGCTCAAGCTGCGCAACGTGTCGTTGAAGCACGGCGACGGCAGCCACGATCTCAACGAAGCGCTCGCCGTGGACGCGATCGTCGTGACCGCGGGCGCCACGCACGTGCCGACGGCGCTGCTGCGCTATCTCAATCCGGGCGGGCGCATGGTGCTGCCGCTTGCGCAAGCCGGCGACGAGCGCGGCACGCAGCGGCTGACCGTGCTCGACGCGACGCCCGGCGGCATCGTTGAACGCACGCTCGATGCGGTAAGATTCGTGCCGTTGCTATCCGGACTGGCGTGAACGATCGCGCGGCGTCCTTGTCGATTCGTCGATGCCCGTCATCCAGCCACCCACCATGACCTCGATGCGCCGCTTGCTCGCAAGCGCGCTGCTGCTCGTCGTCATCGCGGTGGTCGCCGGTTGCGCGTCGCGCACGCGCGCACCGGTCGAGGACCGCGCCACGCAGCCCGGGCGCCCGCCGCAGCCGGCGGTCGTGTCGCCCTCGACCGTGCCGCCGCCCGCTGCGACCGCGGGCACCGAAGCCGGCGGCCCTACCTACGTCGTCAAGCGCGGCGACACGCTCTACCAGATTGCACTCGACTCGGGCCTCGACTACAAAGAGCTCGCCGCCTGGAACAACATCGAGAACGTGAACGTGATTCGCGTCGGGCAAGTGCTGCGGCTGACGGCGCCGGGGTCGGAGCCCGCAGTGTCGCCATCCGGCGTCACCACCGCGCCGCTTCGCCCTGCGCCGTCGGTCGTCGAGTCGAAGCCCGGCGCGCCCGTTGCCGCGGCGACGCCTGCGCCGTCCGCATCCGCACCCGCCGGCATCGCGCGATACGGAAGGCCTGAAGACGCAGCCCAAGGCGTTCAAGGCGCCGTACTCCGAGCAGGCGTTGAAGGACGCGGCGCGTGCTCCGGCCGCTCCGCCTGCACCGCCGCCGGACACCGTGGCGATGGCATCCCCTGCACCTGCGCCGCCGCCCAAGGCGGAGTCCACCGCGCCGCGCACGGCCGGCAACGATGCGGGCGACGACGACGACAGGATCGAGTGGGTATGGCCGGCGAAGGGCAAGATCGTCGGCACGTTCTCCGACACCGCGAACCTGAAGGGCATCGACATCGCGGGCAGCGCCGGAGCGCCGGTGGTCGCGAGCGCCGGAGGCACCGTGGTGTACGCGGGCACGGGCCTGCGCGGCTACGGCAAGCTCATCATCGTCAAGCACAACAAGACGTACCTGTCCGCCTACGCACACAATCGCGACATCCTCGTCAAGGAAGGCGACAAGGTGTCGAAAGGCCAGAAGATCGCGGAGATGGGCAACACGGATGCAAGCGAGGTGAAGCTGCATTTCGAGATCCGGCGCCAGGGCAAGCCCATGGATCCTGCGCGCTACCTGCCTCCGGCGTAATTCATCGCGGATTCATGACGCGCGAGTCCCAGGCGCCCACTCCGGACGACGCGGCTTCCGAGCACGACGCGCCGGAGCCTGACCGGTATTCGGGAGATCTTCCGCTCGAGGAGCCGCAAGCAGGATTGTCGGGCGACCTCGTCACCGACGTCACGCAGCTCTATCTCAACGACGTCGGCCAGCACGCGCTCCTCACGCCTGCGGAGGAGCTGCAAGTATGCGCGCGCCACCCGCGAAGGCGACTTCGACGCGCGGCAGACGATGATCGAGCGCAACCTGCGCCTCGTCGTCAGCATCGCGCGTCACTACACGCATCGCGGCGTCGCGCTTCCGGACCTGATCGAGGAAGGCAACCTCGGGCTCATCCATGCGCTCGAGAAATTCGATCCCGGAGCGCGGCTTCCGTTTCACGACCTACGCGACGTGGTGGATCCGGCAATCGATCGAGCGCGCGATCATGAACCAGTCGCGCACGATCCGCCTTCCCGCGCACGTCGTCAAGGAGCTGAACGTGGTGCTGCGTGCGCTGCGCCACCTCGAGACGCACGCGCCGCCGGGCGGACAGGACCCGTCGCTCGAGGACGTCGCGCATCTCCTCGGCAAGCCGGTTGCGGACGTCGAGCGCCTGCTGCGTCACCAGGAGCACATGCTGTCGCTCGACGCGCCGCTCGATCGCGAGTCCGGCCTGACCATCGCCGACGGCATCGCCGACGACGACGCGCGGGCGCCGGAGCTCTTGCTGCACGACAGCGCCATCGAGGCGTCGGTCGCGGGCTGGCTCGCCGAGCTCAACGCGCGGCAGCGAATGGTGATCGAGCGCCGCTACGGGCTCAACGGGTGCGAGGTCACCACGCTCGAGGATCTCGCGGCCGAGCTCGGCGTGACGCGCGAGCGCGTGCGCCAGATCCAGGGCGAGGCGCTCGACAAGCTGCGCGCAAAGCTCGAGCGCCGCGGATACACGAAGGACGCGCTCTTCTAGGCAGTCGAGCGCAGCGTCGCGGGCGCCGGCAGCACTTCGATCGCGCGCTCGAGCGTCGCGACCAGCGCGTCGCGCTCGCGCCCGACGTCGATCGCGCCGTAGCGCAGCTCCGCGAACGATTCGCCGATCGCCGAGAACGCGATCGCGAATTGCGGCCAGCGCGCCGCGGCACGCTCGGCGAAGTCGAGCGGGCCCTCGTACGAGTGGCGCGGCAGGCCCGCGCTCGCGAGCCTGCGGTTGAGGTCGTCCCACAGCACGAGCGCGCGCTCCTGGTGACGCCGCTTCCACATGAGCCAGCCGACGACGAGCGCGCCCCACGCGAAGATGATGAGCGCGACGACGAACACCGTCTGCCACGGTGCGATCTCGTCGAGCCGCCAGTCGCGGAACAGGTGCGCTGGCGGTCGCGGTTGAATCCGACCACGTTGCGGCGCCAGTCGTAGTTGAACGCGTCCCACGCGAGCTGCACGTTCGAAAGCCAGGTGACGTCGAGGCGCGCGAGGAACGGGATGTCCGACGCGGGCAGCGCACCGCCGAGGCCGATCTCGATGCGCGACGGCGAGACCGCGGCCGTCGGGTCGAAGCGCCGCCATTCGCCGTCGATCAGGGCCTCGGCCCACGCGTGGGCGTCGGACTGGCGCACGATCATGTAGCCGCCGCGCGGATTCATCGTCCCGCCCTGGTATCCCGTGACGACGCGCGCGGGAATGCCGCCGGCGCGCAGCATCAGCACGAATGCGCTCGCGAAGTGCTCGCAGAATCCGCGCCGCCGTCGAACATGAACATGTCGACGGGATTGGATTCGTAGTACGGCGGCGCGAGCGTGTAGACGTATTCCTCGTCGTGGAACTTCGTGAGGATCGCATTGATGAAGATTCGCGGGTCGGGGTTGGCTTCGCGAAGGGCGCGGCGCGAACTCGATCGTGCGCTCGTTGCCGCGGCCGAGCTCGCGATTGGCCGCTGCTTCTCCGGGCAGCGTGGACGGATAGCTCGCACGGAGCACCGAGCGTTGCGCGTATTGGATGCTCTCCGTCACGGGCTTGCCGATGAGGACCTGCTGGTCCCGCGTGATGCGCGCGTTCAGTGTCGTGGCGTCGCGCTCGCCGACCGGCCTCGGCAGCGACGGCGGGAAGGTCGAGCGCGAACAGCCATCGGCGGTTGTTGGGCTCGAGGGTGACGGTGTAGCCGATCGACGGGCCGGTCGGGAAACCGCGGCTCGTCGACATGCCGATCGACGAAGGCGTCCACTTGGTCCCGTCGAATCGCGAGAAGACGGGACCGCGCCAGTAGCGCTGCGCGGTTGCGGCGGTATCGCGCCGTCGAACTCGACGCGGAACGCCACGGCGTCGGACAGCGACAGCTCGCTGATCTCGCCCGGCCTCATCGAGTCGGAAAGTCCGGACTTCGCAGAGTAGTCGGACGGCAATCCCCACAGCGGCTGGCCGAGGCGCGGGAAAAGCACGAACAGCAGGATCGCAATGGGAAGTCCCTGCAGCATCATCGTCGCGCTGCGCCGGATGGCGGCACGCGCAGGCAACGACCGCGTGCTGTCGTCCGCGGTCGAGATCACGTCGAGCGCCGCGCCGACGAGCACCACCGCGGGCAGCGCGGCGAGTGCTGCGAACAGCGACTGGCTGTAGAAGAACGGCGTCATCGTGAGGAAGCACGCGAGGCAGACGAGCAGCGTGCCGTCGCGCGGACGTGCGCGTCTCCAGGATACTTGATGGCGACGAGGATGTACAGGAACGCGACGGACGGGTCGCGGCCCACCAGGTAGCCGAACGAATGGCGCAGCGCGAGCGCGGCGGCGATCGCGAAGAGCGCGAGCGTCCACGAAGGAATGCGCGCGGGCGGCGCATCCGGCCTGCGCGGATCGCGCCGCAGCAGCAGCAGGCGCACGCCCGACGAGCATCACGCCGGCGAGCGCCACCCAGATCGGCAGGTGCAGGCGCCTGCGGCAGCTGCGCCGCGATCAGGAGCGCGCCGAGCCACTTCACCTTGAGCGGCGACAGCGGGAGGCGAGTCCTTGGCCCTGCGCCAGATCACGCGCTCACCTGCGGCGGGAAAGTCGGCGAGCGCGGTCAGCGCGGCACGTCGATGATCGCGTCCCTGGCGCGCCGCCAGCTGCACGCCGGGCAGCGCAAGCGAGAACGGCCGGGCCGAGCGCTCCGCGGCGAGCACCCATGCGGTGAGGCGCGACAGGCGCGCCTCGACCGGAAGCGAACCGGGCAGTGCGTCCCACATCGAGCGCGAGCGGACCGCCGCCGCCCGCGCCGTCGAACTCCTTGCTGAACCAGCCCGCGCCGCGTGCGACTGCCTTCCAGGCCACGCGCTGCGGCGGGTCTCCTCTCTGGAACTCGCGCAGTCCCGCGAGATCGGCGTCGTCGCTCGCGCCCTGCGCCAGCGGATCGGCGCCGCCGTATCCGCGCGGCAGCGGCGGCGCGCCGATCTCGGCGGCCGGAAACACGATGCCGACGAGCGGGAAGTGCACGTACGCCCACCCGCGCCAAAGACCGAACGGAAACGTCGAGGACAGCGTGACGCGGCCGAGCGCGATGCGGCCGCGGCTGGGTGCATCCACGTCGAGCGTGACCGTGAGCGCTTGTCCTGCGGCGATGTCGCCGCCGGCCTGCGCGTTGCCTGCGTGCACGCGAATGTCCGTGCGCGCCGCCGATCCAGCGTGCAGCGCGAGCGCAAACGGTACCGAGCCGCCCGCGAACGTCTCGCCCGCCGACAGCGGCGTGATCTCGATGCCCGCGAGGTTGCGGAACGTGTGAAGCTGCGCCGCTGCAACCAGCCCCGCGAGCAGGAAGGTGACGCCCACGCCGAGCGCAAGCGCGTAGTTGAGCGAGCCCAGCAGCATTATCACGAGCGTGGCGATCAGCGCCCAGCCGCGACGCGTCGGCAGGAGGTAGATGCGCGAGTGACGCAGGACGACGGGCGAGTCGTCGGACGGCGCGTGGCGAAAGGCGCGCTGGCGCACGCGAGCGAGCCACGCGGGCCTGCCTGCCGCAGCGAGCGGCGCCGGACCCATCTCTACGGCAGCGGGACGGCGCGCAGGATCGTTTGCGCCTGCACCGCGCCTGCGCGCGTGCCGCCGGCGAGCCGATGTCCCGCCACCGATGCGAATACCGCCTGCACGTCCTCCGGCAGGGCCATCGGGCGTGAGGCGATCATCGCGTGCGCGCGCGCCGCCGCGAGCAGCATGAGGCCGGCGCGCGGGCTCAAGCCGCGGCGGGTCGCGCCCTCGTTGCCCGCACCGTTCGCGCTGTGGCCGCGCGTCGCGGCGAGGAGCGCCTGCACGTAGTCGAGGAGCGCGGGCGCGACGTGGATGTCGCCGGCCTCGCGCTGCCAGTCGGCGAGCGTCGCGGGGTCGGACAGCGGCGGCGACTCGCCGATGCGTGCGCGCCGATCGCCGCCCGACAAGCAGCTCGCGCTCTGCCGCGGCATCCGGGTAACCGAGCTCGATCGCCATGAGGAAGCGGTCGAGCTGCGACTCGGGCAGCGGATAGGCGCCGATCTGCTCGATCGGATTCTGCGTCGCGATCACGAAGAAAGGATCGGGAAGCTTGCGGGTCTGGCCGTCCATCGACACCTGCCGCTCCTCCATCGCCTCGAGCAGCGCGCTCTGCGTCTTCGGCGGCGCGCGGTTGATCTCGTCGGCGAGCACCACGGAGCTGAAGATCGGCCCCTGGTGGAAGCGGAAGCCCTGGTTGCGCTCGTCGTAGATCGACACGCCGAGGACATCGGCGGGCAGGAGGTCGCTCGTGAACTGGATGCGCGAGTACTTGAGGCCAAGCGTCTGCGCGAGCGCCTGCGCGAGCGTGGACTTGCCCACGCCCGGGATGTCCTCGATCAGCAGATGTCCGCGCGCGAGGAGGCACGCAAGCGCGAGGCGCAGCGGGTCCTCCTTGCCGACGACGATGCGGCCGAGCTGCGCGAGCACGAGGGCGAGCTTCGCGGAGGTGGGAGTGCCGGCTTGCGAGGCGGAGCGGAGTGTCATGGGCTCGAAGGGGTGGATGTGCGGCCTGTGGACAAGCAAGAAGCCAACCAGCGACTGTAGCGCCCCTGGCCTGCCTCGTCAGTACCGCCAGGCACAGGTTACACTCCGTCCGGCGGCCCGCCCGGATGCGCGCCTTCGCATGCTTCCCTCCCATGCCCGTGGCTTTCATCACCCACCCTTCCTGTCTCCTGCACGAGATGGGGCCCTACCACCCGGAGTGCCCGGAGCGGCTGATGGCGGTCGGTGATCGCATGATCGCTGCCGGCATCGATCCCTACCTCAAGCACTACACGGCGCCCGAGGCGACGCGCGAGCAGATCGCGCGCGTGCACAGCGCCTCGTTCATCGACGAGATCGAGGACGCAAGCCCCGACGAGGGGCTGCACTACATCGATCCCGACACCGCGCTCAATCCGCATTCGCTGAAGGCCGCGAAGCATGCGGCGGGCGCCGTGGTGATGGCCGTGGACCTCGTCATGCGCGGCGAATGCGCGACGGCGTTCTGCGCGGTGCGCCCGCCCGGCCACCACGCGGAGCGCAGGCGCGCCATGGGCTTCTGCCTCTTCAACAGCGTCGCCGTCGGCGCCGCGCACGCCCTCGCCGCGCATGGCCTGTCGCGCGTGGCGGTCGTCGACTTCGACGTCCACCACGGAAACGGGACGGAGGACATCTTCCAGGGCGACCCGCGCGTGCTCATGGTCGGCACGTTCCAGCATCCGCTGTACCCGTACTGCGGCGTGGACAACACCGCGGAGAACATGATCAACGTCCCGCTGCGCGCCGGGTCGGGCGGCGAGGAGTTCCGCGCGGCGGTCGACCGGGCACTGGCTGCCCGCGCTCGAGGCATTCAAGCCGGAGATGATCTTCATCTCGGCAGGGTTCGACGCGCACCGCGAGGACCCGCTCGCGGGCTTGCAGTTCACCGAGTCCGATTACGCCTGGGTCACGGAGCAGCTCGTGGCGGTTGCCAAGCGGCACGCGCACAAGCGCATCGTGTCGTCGCTCGAAGGCGGTTACGCGCTGTCCGCGCTCGGCCGCAGCGCGGCCGAGCACGTGCGGGTGCTCGTCGAAGGATAGCCGGGCTTGCAGCGTCGCGAGTTCCTCGAAGGATGCGCGGCCGCATCGCTCGGCGCATGGGCGCAGGCGTGGGCGCAATCGCCGGCGCGCACGTACCCCCGGTCGCGGCTCGTCGACATCCATGGCCGTCCCATCCGCCTCGCGGCGCTCGAGCCCGAGGTCAACTACGTCTTCCAATATCCGTTCGAGGCGACGCCCTGCCTGCTCGTCAAGCTGCGCGCGCCAGTGGCCGTGCAGCCGGCGCTGAAGCGCGCCGACGGCACGGCGTACACGTGGAATGGCGGCGTGGGGCGCGATCGCAACGCCGTCGCATTCTCGGCGATCTGCGCGCACAAGCTCGCGTATCCCACGCGCGAGGTCTCGTTCATCCGCTACCAGCGCGATGCATCCGCGACGTCGGGCGGGCGCGTCATCCATTGCTGCGCCGATCACAGCGTCTACGATCCCGCGGAGGGCGCGCGCGTGGTCTCCGGGCCCGCGCCGCAGCCGCTTGCCGCCATCCTGCTCGAGCACGATCCCGCGCGATGACGGCGTATTCGCGCTCGGCACCGTCGGGACCTGAGCAGTTCGACGCGTTCTTCGACAAGTACCGCATGAAGCTCGCTCTCGAATACGGCGAGAGCCGCGCGCGCCGCAACGTCGGCGACACGACGATCGTGCGCGAGATGTCGACCTACTGCCGCAACACCATCCAGTGCTGAACGCACGCCGCCTCGTCGCGCATCTCGCGCCGCGCGTCGCGGACGCATGGCCTGCGATCTTCGCGATTGCGCTTGCCGTCGTGCTTGCGCACTCCGCCGTCTCGCATCTTCGCGACGGCAGCGACATTGCGCAGCACTATCGCGACGTGCTGGGCCTCGACGCCGCGCGTGCGGTCGGCATCGCGCAGCTCGTGGCCGCCGCCGGCCTCTGCGTGCAAGCGACGCGCGCGATGACGTGTGCGGCCTTTGCCGCCGTCCTGCTCATCGCCATCGCCAACCAGGCGCTCACCGACCGCATCGGGATCGACACCGTCACGACGTCGCTCGTGCTCGCGTGGGCCATCGGAATCGCGTGGGGCGAATTGCGCCGCGCGGCGTGACCGGCGTCGCCGGCGCCGCCATCGCCGTCCAGGGGCTGCGCAAGCACTACGGCAAGGTCGAGGCGGTCAGGAACGTGTCGTTCGAGGTCGCGCGCGGCACGACGATGGCGCTCCTCGGCGGCAACGGGGCAGGCAAGACGACGACGCTGTCGATGCTGCTCGGCGTGCTGACGCCGACGGCGGGAACGATCACCGTGCTCGGGTGCGACATGCTCACGCGCCGCTACGACGTGCTGCCGCGGATGAACTTCACGTCGCCGTACGTGGACCTGCCCAAGCGCCTGACGGTGCGCGAGAACCTGCTCGTGTTCGCCGACCTGTACGGACTGCGCGACCCGCATGGCCGCATCGACGAGCTTGCGCGACAGTTCGAGCTCGTCGACTTGCTCGCGCGCGCTTACGGCAGCCTGTCCGCAGGCCAGCGCACGCGCGTCTCCGTGGCCAAGGCGCTGCTGAACGAGCCCGAGGTGCTGCTGCTCGACGAGCCCACCGCTTCGCTCGATCCCGACATGGGCGACCGCGTTCGCACGTACCTCGAGGATTACCAGCGTTCGAGCCGTTGCACGATGCTCCTCGCGTCGCACAACATGGGCGAGGTGGAGCGGATGTGCGACGAGGTCATCATGCTTCGCGCAGGCGTGATCGTGGACCAGGGCGCGCCGGAAGAGCTCGTCGCGCGATACGGGCGCGCCGACATGGAAGAGGTGTTCCTCGACATCGCGCGCAGCGTGGTCACATGAGCGTGGCGTTGCATCCGCAAACGGGCGTTGCAGCGTGCGCACGCCGCGTGCGGGCGATGGTGCGGCGGCACGCCTATCTCCTGCTCAGGTCGTGGCCGCGGCTCGTGTCCACGATGTATTACCCCACGGTGACCATGATCCTGTGGGCGTTCATCACGGTTTACCTGCGCCCGACCGCGAGCTTCCTGCACGACGCGCCCGGCTTCTTCATCGGCGCGGTGCTCTGTGGGACGTGCTGTACCGCGGCCAGCTCGGCGTGTCGGTCACGTTCATCGAGGAGATGTACGCGCGCAACCTCGGCAACCTGTTCGTGAGCCCGCTGCGGCTCGGCGAGTTCATCGCCGGACAGCTCGCACTCAGCGTGGTGCGCGCGTTGATCGGCGTCGGTGGCGCGTGCGTGTTCGCCTGGCTTCTGTTTCGCTATTCCATCTTCTCGTTCGGCCTTCCGCTGATCGCGTTCTTCGTCCTGCTGATCGGCTTCGGATGGGCCATCGGTCTTGCCGTGTCGTCGATCATCCTTCGCGCGGGCCTCGGCGCGGAGGAGCTCGCATGGGCTGCGATCTTCCTCGTGGCGCCGGTGTCGGGCGTCTACTATCCGATCCAAGTGCTCCCGGCGTGGATGCAGGCCATCGCCGCCGTGCTGCCCAGCGCCCACGTGTTCGAGGGCATGCGCGCGCTGCTGCTGCAGCACGAGTTCCGCTGGGATCACTTCTGGTGGGCGTTGGGCCTCGACGTCCTGTACTACGTGCTCGGCGTCGTCCTGTTTCGCGCCGCGGTCGCGAAGGCGCGCGAGCGTGGCACGCTCATGTCGATGGGCGAGTAGGCGGCTGCAGGACTAGGCGACGATCAACGCCGCCGCCACCCGGCGATCCTCGGCCGCGAGGATGTTGAACGTGCGGCACGCCGCGCGGGTGTCCATCACCTCGACGCCGATGCGCGCTGCCGATAAAGCCTGCAGGAGGCGCGGGTGCGGAAAGAGCTGCTTCGATCCCGTGCCGAGCAGCACCATCTCGGGCTTGTACGACAGCAACGACGCGAAGTCGGGCTCGCCCAGCGCCGTGAATCCGTTCGGCGCCCAACCCGGCATGACGGCGTCCGGCAGGACGACGATGTTCTCGCGATACTCGGTGTCGCCGACGCGGACCCACCCGGGGCCCATTGCCGTGACGACGTTCGCGGTCGGTCTTTGCAGATGGAATTTCATGGTCTTTGACAGCGCTTCGTGCACCTTCGAAATCTACACGACGCGCGGTCGGAGGTCGCCTACGCGCGAACAAGAGGGCGCGCGACAGCCGCGCGCCGCGGGCCGGGGTATAGAGAAAAGGGTCGCGATCGTCGAAGGAACAGCCATGGCTTCCCTGCGTCCCGGTTCCCCTACCTTGTGGCAGGCGACTTGCAGCATCCCGTTGCGGCCCCCGATGGACGAGCATGTCGAAGCGGACGTCTGCGTGATCGGCGCCGGGATCGCGGGCATGACCACCGCGTACCTGCTGGCAGTGCAGGGCCAGAACGTCGTGGTCGTGGACGACGGCCCGATCGGTGGCGGCATGACCAGCTTCACCACCGCACACCTGACCGACGCGCTCGACGACCGCTATTACGAGCTCGAACGCCTGCACGGCGCGGAGGGCGCGCGCCTCGCCGCCGATTCGCACCGCGCGGCCATCGCATGCATCGAGGACATCGTGCGAGGGGAGGGCATCGACTGCGACTTCGCGCGCATTCCCGGCTATCTTTTCGTGCCCGTCGGCGACAGCACCAAGGATCTCGATCGCGAAGGCGACGCCGTGCACCGCGCCGGCCTGTCGGACGTGAAGCGATTGGAGGCCACTCCCGGTGGCGCGCGCCTCGGTCCGTGCCTCGCGTTTCCCGACCAGGGTCAATTCCACCCGTTGCGCTATCTCGACGGCCTCGCCAAGGCAATCGAGCGATCGGGCGGGCGCATCCATTGCGGGACGCACGCGACGTCGATCGTGAAGGGCGACCGGGTCACGGTGCAGACCGAGCAGGGTCCGACCATCGCGGCGAAGTCCGTCGTCGTGGCGACCAACGTGCCGATCAACGACATGTATGCGATGCACACCAAGCAGGCGCCTTACATGACGTACGTCATTGCGCTCGCGATGCCGCGTGGCGCCGTCGAGCCCGCGCTGTGGTGGGATACGCGCCAATCGATCTCCGAAGGCGCGAGCGGCGATGCGCCGTATCACTACGTACGCACGCAACAGGGCAAGGAAGAGGACTTCCTCATCGTGGGCGGCGAGGATCACAAGTCGGGGCAGGCCGACGACGCCGACCGCCGATTCGCCGACCTCGAGGCATGGACGCGGCAGCGATGGCCGCAGGTTCGCGACGTGCGATACCGGTGGTCCGGGCAGGTCATGGAGCCCGTCGACAGCCTCGCGTTCATCGGGCGCAACCCCGGCGACGAGGACATCTACATCGTCACCGGCGACTCGGGCAACGGCATGACCCACGGCACCATCGCCGGCATGCTGCTCACCGATCTCGTGTCCGGTCGCGACAACCCATGGGCGAAACTGTACGACCCGTCGCGCAAGACGCTCTCGTCGATCAAGGAATTCGCGAAGGAAAACCTGAACGTGGCGGCGCAGTACGTGAGGGACTACGCCGGCCCCGCGGACATCGCCGACACGGCGTCGCTCGACCGCGGCGAGGGCGCCGTCATTCGCCGTGGCCTCGCGCGGCACGCCGTGTACCGCGACGACGCAGGCGAGCTCCACGAATTCTCGGCCGTGTGCACGCATCTCGCCTGCGTCGTCCATTGGAATCCGGCGGAGCGCACGTTCGATTGCCCGTGCCACGGCTCGCGCTTCGACTGCGCCGGCAAGGTGATCAACGGGCCGGCCAACAGCGACCTTGCGCCGGTCACCGCGGATGCTGCGGCGGACAAGTAAGCCGCTCTGCTAGAATCACCGTCGGTCGCGCAACAGCGGCCACTTACGTCGCTCGGACGGTTCCGGGCGCTTACGCAAGGAAACCGCATGGCTTCCCCACTCGCCACCTCGTTCGCGCGCATCGAGCGCCTGCCCCCGTACGTCTTCTCGATCACCTCCGAGCTCAAGATGGCGGCGCGCCGCCGGGGCGAGGACATCATCGACTTCGGCATGGGCAACCCCGACGGCCCCACGCCGAGGCACATCGTGGACAAGCTGGTCGAGACCGTGCAACGGCCGGACACGCACGGCTATTCGGTGTCGAAGGGCATTCCCCGCCTGCGGCGCGCGATCTGCCACTGGTACAAGCGGCGCTGGGACGTCGACTTCGACCCGGAAACCGAGGCAATCGTCACCATCGGATCGAAGGAGGGCATCGCGCACCTCGCGCTGGCGACCCTCGGCCGCGGCGACACGGTGCTGGTGCCCAATCCGAGCTACCCGATTCACATCTTCGGGCCGGTGATCGCCGGCGCGGACATCCACCAGGTGCAGATGACGCCCGACGTGGATTTCTTCGCCGAGCTCGAGCACACGATCAAGATGAGCTATCCGAAGCCGAAGATGCTCATCCTCAACTTTCCCGCGAATCCGACGGCGCAGTGCGTGGAGCTTCCGTTCTTCGAGAAGATCGTCGCCCTCGCGAAGGAATACGGGATCTACGTCGTGCACGACCTCGCGTACGCCGACATCACGTTCGACGGATGGAAGGCGCCGTCGATCATGCAGGTGCCGGGCGCGCGCGACGTCGCCGTCGAGTTCTTCACCATGTCGAAGAGCTACAACATGGCGGGGTGGCGCATCGGCTTCATGGTCGGCAACAAGGATCTCGTCAACGCGCTCTCGCGCATCAAGGGTTATCACGACTACGGCACGTTCACGCCCATCCAGGTCGCCGCCATCGCGGCGCTCGAAGGACCGCAGGACTGTGTGGCGCAAATCGCGGCCAAGTACCAGGCGCGCCGGGACGTGCTGTGCAAGGGCCTGCACGAGGCCGGGTGGCCGGTCGAGATGCCGAAGGCGTCGATGTACGTGTGGGCGAAGATCCCGGAGGCGTATCGCGCGCTGGGCTCGCTCGAATTCACGAAGCAGGTGCTGGCCAAGGCGAAGGTGTCGGTGTCGCCCGGGATCGGCTTCGGCGAGTACGGCGACGGGCACGTGCGCTTCGCGCTCATCGAGAACGAGCATCGCATTCGTCAGGCCGTGCGCGGCATCCGCGAGATGTTCAAGCGCGAGACTTCGATGGTGACGGGATGAAGCGCGACGTCATGCGGCGCGACGTGCGCAAGTCCGCGAAGCTGGCCGACGTCTGCTACGACATCCGCGGACCGGTGATGGAGCGTGCGCGCCTCCTGGAGGAGGAGGGCCATCACATCATCAAGCTCAACATCGGCAACTTGGCACCCTTCGGCTTCGACACCCCGGACGAGATGCGCCACGACGTGATCGTCAACCTGCCGCAGGCCTCGGGCTATTGCGATTCGAAAGGGCTGTTCTCCGCGCGCAAGGCGATCATGCACTACACGCAGGAGAAGGATATCGCCGGGGTCGAGCTCGAGGACATCATCATCGGCAACGGCGTCTCCGAGCTGATCGTGATGTCGATGCAGGGGTTGCTCGACAACGGCGACGAGGTGCTGATCCCGGCCCCGGACTATCCCCTCTGGACCGCCGCGGTCAGCCTCTCGGGCGGGCGCCCCGTGCATTACCTGTGCGACGAGGGGTCGGGCTGGTTGCCCGACATCGACGACATACGCGCGAAGGTGACGCCCAATACGCGTGCGATCGTCGTGATCAACCCGAACAATCCCACCGGCGCCGTGTACCCACCGGATCTCCTGCGCGAGATCTGCGAGATCGCCCGCGTGAACCAGCTCGTCGTGTTCGCCGACGAGATCTACGACAAGATGCTCTACGACGGCGCGCAGCACGTGTCGCTCGCCTCGCTGTGCGACGACCTGCTGTTCGTCACCTTCAACGGACTTTCCAAGAATTACCGGGCGTGCGGATACCGCAGCGGCTGGATGGTCGTGTCCGGCGAGAAGCGCCATGCGCGCGACTACCTCGATGGCATCAACATCCTGGCCTCCATGCGACTGTGCGCCAACGTGCCCGGCCAGCTCGCGATCCAGACGGCGCTGCACGGCCACCAGAGCATCCACGATCTCGTGAAGCCGGGCGGGCGCCTCGCGCGCCAGCGCGACCTCGCCTACGACATGATCACCTCGTTTCCGGGCGTCACGTGCGTCAAGCCCAAGGCCGCGCTGTACCTGTTCCCGCGCCTCGATCCGACTCGCTATCCGATTGCCGACGACCAGGCCTTCATCCTGGAGCTCCTCGAGTCGGAGCGCGTGCTGGTCGTCCAGGGGAGCGGCTTCAACTGGCCGCGGCCCGACCACCTGCGCCTCGTGTTCCTCCCGAACAGCGACGATCTCACGGAAGCGTTGGGGCGTCTCGGCCATTTCCTCGACGGCTATCACCGTCGCAATACGACACCATGAAGCCGCTGCAGGTCGGGCTGCTCGGTTTCGGAACGGTGGGGCGCGGCACCTGGGATGTCCTGCGCCGCAACGAGGAGGAGATCGCGCGACGCGCGGGCCGTCCGATCCGCATCAACTGGATCGCGACGCGCACGCTCGATCGTGCGCGCGACGGCACGCGCGGCGTCGCCGGCATCAATCTTACGAACGATCCCGCCGTCGTGGTGCGCCATCCCGACGTCGACATCGTGTGCGAGCTCATCGGCGGCACCGATGCCGCGCGCACGCTCGTGCTCGACGCCATCGCCCACGGCAAGCACGTCGTCACCGCCAACAAGGCGCTGCTCGCTCTGCACGGCAACGAGATTTTCGCCGCTGCATCTGCAAAGGGCGTGATGGTCGCCTTCGAGGCCGCGGTGGCCGGCGGCGTGCCGATCATCAAGGCGCTGCGCGAGGGGTTGACCGCCAACCGCATCGAATGGATTGCCGGCATCATCAACGGCACGTCCAACTTCATTCTCTCGGAGATGCGCGCGACGGGCCGCAGCTTCGCCGACGTGCTCGCGGAGGCGCAGAAGCGCGGCTATGCCGAAGCCGATCCCACCTTCGACGTCGAAGGCATCGACTCCGCACACAAGCTCACGATCATGTCCGCGATCGCGTTCGGCGTGCCGATGCAGTTCGACCGCGCGTACGCCGAGGGCATCACCAAGCTCACGCGCGAGGACATCCAGTACGCGGAGGAGTTGGGCTATCGCATCAAGCTCCTCGGCATCACGCGCCGCGCCAAGGTGGACGGGCGCGAAGGCATCGAGCTTCGCGTGCATCCCACGCTCGTACCGAAGGCGCGCCTGATCGCCAACGTCGAAGGCGCGATGAACGCGGTGCTCGTGAAGGGCGACGCCGTCGGCGCGACGCTGCATTACGGCGCAGGCGCGGGCGCCGAGCCGACGGCGAGCGCCGTCATCGCCGATCTCGTGGACGTCACGCGCATGCACACGGCGGATCCCGAGCATCGCGTGCCGCATCTTGCATTCCAGCCCGACCAGCTGACCGACGTGCCGTTCCTGCCCATCGGCGAGGTCGTGACGAGCTATTACCTGCGCATGCGCGTCGAAGACAAGCCCGGCGTGCTCGCGGACATCACGCGCATCCTCGCCGACCGCGAGATCTCGATCGACGCGATGATCCAGAAGGAGCCGTCGGAAGGCGAGTACCAGACCGACATCATCCTGCTCACGCACCGCACGATCGAGAAGAACATCGACGACGCCATCGCGAAGATCGAGGCGCTTACCACCGTGCGCGGCAAGATCGTGCGCATCCGCCTCGAAGAGCTCAATTGAGATACGTCAGCACGCGCGGCGCGTGGGGCGCCGACCCGCAGCCTTTCTCGTCGATCCTGCTCGAAGGACTGGCGCCCGACGGCGGGTTGGCGGTCCCGGTCGCGTATCCGCGCTTTTCCGAAGCCGATCTCGCGCAGATGAGGCCGATGGCCTATCGCGAGCTCGCGTACGCCGTGCTCTCGCGGTTCATCGACGACATCCCGAGCGACGAGCTCCAGCGCATCGTCGACAAGACGTACACGCGCGAGACGTTCGGGACCGATGCCATCACGCCGCTGTCCACACTCGAGCCGGGCCTGCACATCCTGCACCTGTCCAACGGCCCGACACTCGCGTTCAAGGACATCGCGCTGCAGCTTCTCGGCAATCTCTTCGAGTACGTGCTCGCCCGCGCGCGTCGCCGCGTGAACATCCTGGGCGCGACGTCGGGCGACACCGGCAGCTCCGCCGAATACGCGCTGCGCGGCAAGCGTGGCATCGACGTGTTCATGCTGTCGCCGCACGGGCGCATGAGCCCGTTCCAGGTCGCGCAGATGTTCTCCCTGACCGATGCGAACATCCACAACCTCGCCATCGAGGGGACGTTCGACGATTGCCAGGATCTCGTGAAGGCGGTCAACGGCGACGCAGCGTTCAAGTCGAAGCACGCGATCGGCGCGGTCAACTCGATCAACTGGGCGCGCGTCGCAGCGCAGGTCGTGTACTACTTCTCCGGTTACTTCCAGGCATCGCGGGCCAACGGCGACGCAGTCGACTTCGCAGTCCCATCGGGGAACTTCGGCAACATCCTCGCGGGCCACGTCGCGCGCGAGCTCGGCCTGCCGATTCGCAAGCTGATCCTCGCGACGAACGAGAACGACGTGCTCGACGAGTTCTTTCGCACGGGACGCTACCGCCCACGCGGAGCGATCGAGACGCGCGCGACCTCGTCGCCGTCGATGGATATCTCCAAGGCCTCCAACTTCGAGCGCTTCGTGTTCGACGTCGTGGATCGCGACCCGGCCATGGTTCGCGACCTGTGGGCGACGCTCGCCTCGACGGGCGAGTTCGATCTTCGCGGCACGCGCTACTGGCCGCGCGTGCAGTCGAGCGGGTTCGTGTCGGGCCGCAGCACGCACGCCGACCGCATTGCGACGATCCGCGACGTCGAGAAGCGACATGGCGTCGTGGTGGACCCGCACACCGCGGACGGCCTCAAGGTGGGCCGCGAGCAACGCGACCCGTCCGTCCCGCTCGTGTGCCTCGAGACGGCGCTGCCGGTGAAGTTCGGGGCGACGATCCGGGAAGCGCTCGGACGCGACCCCGCCCGGCCGGCGCTCTTCGACGGCATCGAGGCGCGCCCGCAGCGCTTCGTGCTGCTGCCGGCCGATGCATCGAAGGTCAAGGCGCTCATCGAGGAGTCGGCGACCGCCGCCTAGTCGGTCGCTTCGCGCTGCTTCATGGGCTTCGCGCTCGCCAACCTTTCGCGCAACCTGATCGCCGGGCTGCGGGTCGCGCTTTTCATGCGCGTCGACCGGCTGCGCTTCCGTTTCGACGTTGCGCAGATCCTGCTGCTGTTCGCAATCTCCGCGATCATCGACTTCGTCGGCGATTACCTGCGCGCCGTCCCGCCGCGAGAGTTTGCTATCGAAGGCGCGGGATCGGAGCTTTACTCGGCCGCACTCCTGCTGCTGGCGGCCGCGCTCATCGCGCTCTTCTGCAAGCAGCGGCAGCTCCTGCTGTCGATACCGTTGCTCGTGCTCGCCTCGCTGCCCATCGTGCAGATCGTGCACTACGCGCCGTCGTGGCTCGCATTGGGTCCCGAGATGGCCGATGCGATGCTGACGTTCGAGAAGGCGATCGTCATCTGGATCGTCTTCGTCCTGGTGCGATGCGTCGCCATCGCGTTCTCGCCGCCGCCGCCGTTCGTGTGGTTGCGCGCGATATTGGGAGGCCTGCTGCTCGCGATGCCCATCTGGTTCGGGGATCTCCTCTATCCCAATCATCCATGGTGGCACGGCGCCACCGACGTGCAGCGCCCGACCGAAACCGAGTTCAACGCGGCCTCCGAGGTCGTGCTGGCCGCCCAGACCTACATCCTCGACAACGCGCTCGACAAGATGGCGGACGAGCGCGCCGGCGAAACGGACGTTTACTTCGTCGCCTTCGCACCGCACGGGCGTTCGGACGCGTACCGCGTCGATGCCGAGGCCGCGCAGCACGTCATGGACAGCCGGTGGGGCACCGACGGCCGGTCGATCGTGCTCGTCAACAATCCCAAGACGCTCGTCACCGCGCCGTTCGCAACGGTGACGAACCTTCGCGAGACGCTCAACGAGATCGGCGGCGCGATCGACGAGGAAGACGACGTCGTGATGATCTATATCGCGAGCCCGACTGCGCGCAACAACCAGATTGCTGCCGAGCAACCGCCCCTCGGCCTCGTCGAACTCGGGCCATCCGGACTGAAGCAGCTCCTCGACGACGCCGGCATCAAGTGGCGCATCATCGTCGTTGCCGCGTGCTATTCGGGAGAATTTGCCGAGAAGCTCGCCGATGAATTCACGCTCGTGATGACGTCGTCGAAGGCGGATGCGCCGGGCTTCGGATGCGACGGCCGTACGCCGCCGACGCTGTTCGGCGATGCGTTCTTCCAGCAGGGACTCGCAAAGGGCACGACGTTCGAGTCCGCGTTCGAGATCGCGAAGGCGCGCGTCGCCGAGCGCGAATCCGCGGCGGGCTATGCCCCGCCGTCGCAGCCGCAGTGGAAGCTCGGCGAGCAGATGGCGGAGAAGTTGAAGACGCTGCGCAAGCGTGGTGGTACGGGCGCGACGGTGATGCGCGCTACGGGACTGCACACGGGCTGAGCTCGATCCAAACGCAAGCGATGTGCGTCAACGACCATCGTCGTTGCCGCTTTGACCCTCGGCACGGTTTTGCGGTATAATTGCGCCGCGGGGTGGAGCAGTCTGGCAGCTCGTCGGGCTCATAACCCGAAGGTCGCAAGTTCAAATCTTGCCCCCGCAACCCGAAGGTCGCAAGTTCAAATCTTGCCCCCGCAACCCGACCCATTCCATCGCCGACCGCACGAAGCAGCAAGCGGTCGGAGGTGTCCTCGAAGACCGCATACAGTCCATCGCCCTCCGGCTGCAGCCGGACATCGCCCAGAGCGTCGCGTAAGGCGTCGCGGGCGACCGGCAATTCCGCGTGCAGCGCACCCCCTAGATCGCGCAGCAACGCGTGTACTGACTCCCGGACGGTGGATGACAGCGTCGCGACTGGCGCTGCCGACTGGTCGCGCTTTACGCGGGCGACTTCCGCCTCGACTGCGCGTAGTCGGGTCGAGAGCGTCGGCGAGATGCCGACTGTCGCGATTGCCTCGGCAAGTCGCCGTGCTTCCCCTTCGAGGTCTCGCACGCGCTGCCCGAGCTCGCGGCGGCTGCCGCCCCTCGCGCCGCGATCGGCAACGAGCAGCGCAGCCTCCCGCACCAACTGCGCAAGCACGGCCGGCGATTCGAGTTGCTGACGAACATGGCCGACGAGCTCTTGATCGACTCGCTTGGTTGCGGCGGTGACGCCGGTGCATACCGCCGGCCCGCGGTCACGCCGCGCGGCGCAGCCGTAAGAAGTTGCGCTGATCTTGACCACGGCGCCGCCGCAAAGGCCACATCGCAGGATGCCGCCGAGCAGGGTAGTCGGTATTCCACCCCGGCCGGCGCGACCACCTTCGGCTCGCGTCCCTGCCATGCGCGTGCGAACCGCCTGCCAGGTTGCCTCGTCGATGATGCGAAGTTCCGGACGGTCATCGACCTTCCACTCGGACTCCGGTCTGATCAATCGCTCGCGTTTGCGCGTATCCGGATTTCTGACCCATCGCGAACGATTCCAAACGTAACGACCGACGTACAAGTCGTTGTTCAGAATCCCGGAACCCTTCGCCGGCGAGCCATATAGGGCGGACACGCACCAAGTTCCGCCGCGCGGACCCGGGATGCGGCGCGTGTTGAGATCGGATGCGATGCGCTGGCAGGACTCGCCGGCGCTATAGCGCATGAATATCTCGCGTACTACGTCGGCATGCGTTGCATGGACTTCGAGCCGATGACCGATTGGCTCGCCCTTCGCATCGAGGCCGGCCACGACGCTTCGATAGCCATAGGACACGCTGCCGGCGTGGAAGCCGCGCTCGACTTGCCCAGACAGACCTCGATGAGTCATATCGCCAATGTCATGGCGCAGCTTCTCGTTCATTGCGCCAGCGACGATGCGCATCATCTTGCGCATGTCGCCTTGCTCACTGTCGTAACCGTCCGACACACCGACGATGCGGACGCCACGATGCTCGAGCCGTCGCATCTCCATCTCGCCATCAACGGTGTCGCGTGAGAGGCGTGAGAGAGATTCGACAATGAGGACGTCGAAGCGATCAGCCATTAGCGCGGCGCCGCCGCTACGGGCACGCAGGGGGATGCCACCGGACACGGCCGCGTCCGCATGCACCGCGTCGACGTTCAGCCCTAGCGCGGAGGCTTTCGCGCGGCATACCCGCGCCTGGTCGTCAATCGACGACGCGTTCTGATTCTCTGTGCTGAATCGCGCGTAGATGACGACTCGCATCTAACTGCTCCTTCAGTTGCGGACGCTGACTTTCGCTCGTCCCGTCAATCGGCGTAGATGATAGTACGCGTTCGGCGGCCATGCGAGCGATTAAGCGAACGAGCGGAGCGAGATCCACGGCGAGAGTTGCATTGGGGCCAGTCGAGTGAGTAGTTTGTCGTCGGGTCCTCGCTCAGCGCAACGCAGTACAGCGTGCTCCAGCGTACTCCAGCGTAGTAGATCGTAGAACGACCGCTCAAGAAACCGCGGGCATGCAGGTTCATTTGCTCCTCGGCCCGCCTTGCCGCGCGTGCTCGTAATCCGACGTCATCGCAAACGAGCGCGCTTTGGTCCACTCATCCAGGTCGGCGGTCGTATAGCGAACGATCCGTCCGAACTTTCGAAAGCGCGGACCACCGCCAAGGTATCGACACTTCTCAAGGGTCCGCATGGAGATTCGCAAGTACGTGGCTGCTTCCAGGGTGGTGAGAAACCGTGGTTCGCCGGGCGGATCGGATTGCACTGACATCGCTGCACTTCGAAGGGTTGGGCAAATCGCTATAGACGTTAGTCCGCATTTGCGCAGACCGCGTCTCGTGAAGTTCTGCGTTTAAGCGCTCGCCGTCAATGTTCAACGATTAGTTGACGCAAAACGGGACCAGCCTCGTCGGCGACCGCGAATGGGATGCACCCATAGGCGTCACCGCCTGGTGCGCGCAACTAATCGTTGACAGCGACAGGCAGTAGGTCAATGGCGTACTCCCACTAAGCCGCGCGTCTTTGCGATTCCGCTCCAGGTACTCTGGACTACGCTCAACTACGCTGTAGTGCGTTGTCGTCATGGTTCTCCTGGCTCACGATCGTGGCTGTGATCGTTACGAAGAGGAAGCGAGTGATGACAAAGGATTTCTATACCGTCGAAGAGATCGCCGATCTCCTGCGTATTCGTCCTGGCACGGTTCGAAATCGGCTGTTTCGCCGTACGGATCTTCTGCCGCCGTCGATCGTGATTGGCAGGCGCCGGCTATTCCCGCTGTCGGACTACGAGGTGTGGATCAGGCATCGGGTCCTGGATCGCAGCCGCTGAGATCGCCGGCGTGAGTCTCGCGGTCATGACATGGGCATGGACGGTGGCGCTGCCGCCCGCGCCGAAACTGGTACTGATGGCGCTGGCGGATGAAGCGAACGACCACGGCTACTGCATCCCGACGCACGCCGAGATTGCGCAGAAGTGCAGCATCAACGAGCGCAGCGTGCGACGGATGATCGGCCTCCTGTGTGCCGAGGGTTATGTCGTCGTCAAGCAGCGATTCCACAACCGCGCGCGCACCAGCAATGGCTATCAATTGGTGGTCGGTCACCCCCGGACAAATTGTCCGGGGGGTCCGGGCACTGCTGTCCAGGGGGATAGGACACCGGTGTCCGGGGGGAGTGGACACGGATGTCCGGGGGCCCCGGACATGGTTGTCCGGGCAACAACTACTAAACCTGTAGTTTGTATAAAACCACCACCACAACTACCGCAGGAGAACGCCTCCGACGAAGTCGACACGACGGCCAAGGCCGTCGGTGGTGGTGGTGGTGATTTGTGCTTTCCAAGGGCCTTGTCAACCGCACAGCGACGCGCGATTGCACGTCAGCTCGAGGGGTTGGAGGCATACGATGCGCAGCAAGTGCTTGACGAGCTCGAGGGGCGCATCGCGAGCACGACGGTGCGCAATGCGGTCGCATACTGTGCAGGGCTTGTCGCGAGGCTGAAGCGGGGGGAGTTTCGCCTTGAGCGGGGCCTTGCGATCGCGGCGCAACGCGCAGCGCAGCGACGCCGAGAAGGTCTGTCGAGTGCGCACATGTCAGGGTCGCAGTCAGCGGAAATTACGCCGCCGAAAGGGATCCCGGCGAGCGTTCGTGCGATGTTCGATCGAGTCCGGCGACCGCCGCCCCCCGAGCAGGCGGAAGTGCGCAGCGACGGTCGTCAACCGGACACGCCCACTGCAGCAGATGACGCGAACGGATGAATCGTCTGCGCGCCAGCTCCGTGCATCGAAAGCGAGCGGCGTGGTGCGCGAGTCGTTGCAGTTGACACGGGCGCGATGAAGCTGAGATTTGATGGGATACGGCGAATCGTGGAATGCAAGATAAAGGGCCGCGGCACCGACGCCGCTTTAACTGTTTGTCTGCACATGATTTTCCACGGCACCTCGCTTATCGGCGAAGTGCCGCGATTTCCCGCAAACCCGCGCCAATGTTTGCATTCGCGCGTGCCGTCTTACAGCAAGTGATGTTGAATGCGATGGAGTGAGGTCGATGAGCGATCGGCGTGACGACATGTTTCGCGTGAAACCACGAGCGCCGAAAGGCGCCGGTGGATCGGTTGAACGACGGTTTCTGTCTCGCGTGAAGATGGAGATGAGCAAGTTCGGCGGCGGCGCCAGCGGAAGGCGAGTTGGCAGTAGCGGTCGAGGTGCCAAGCGCGGCCGCGGTTGGGTCACGGCGCGGCTCATGGACGGCGACCAAGGTCCCCGAGCGCGCCGCGTTGTGATCAAGACGCGGCTCATCGTTTTCAAGCAGGCAGGAGCGAGGTCGGCCGCCACGCATCTGCGCTATATCGTCCGCGACGGCGTCGGCCGGGATGGGCAGCAAGGGCAGGCTTACGGCGCCGAAACGGATGTGGCGGACGTCGATGGGTTCGAGCAGCGCAGCCGCGGCGATCGGCACCAGTTCCGCTTCATTGTCGCGCCCGAGGACGCGGTCGAGCTCGAGGATCTGCGCGACTTCACGCGCCACCTCATGGGACAGATGGAGCGCGATCTCGGAACGCGGCTGGAATGGCTCGCCGTCGATCATTGGGACACCGACAACCCCCACACACACGTCGTCCTGCGAGGCAAGGATCAAGCGGGCGAGAACCTGGTGATCGGCCGCGAGTACATCAGCCGCGGGATGCGCATTCGGGCAGGCGAATTGGCTACCAGCTGGCTCGGCCCCCGTACCGAGCGCGAGATCCAGGCGAGCCTGCATCGGAACGTCGACCAGGACCGGTTCACCGAACTGGATCGCAGCCTTCAGCGGCGCATTGGTCCTGGCGGCGTGATCGATGTGCGAGTTCCAGACAAGGTTGATGGCCTGCGGCGGCGTGCTCTCCTGATCGGTCGCCTCCAGTACCTGGAGACTCTCCGGCTGGCACGTCAGGTCGATACCGGCCAATGGCAGCTGCGCGAGGACTTGGAGCCGGTTCTACGAAGCCTTGGCGAGCGAAACGACATCATTCGCACTATGCAAAGGACGTTCGGCGCGGAGCGACGTGAGCTCGCCTTTGCTGGGGCAGCCGGCAGTGCTCCGATTGTGGGTCGCATTGCGGCCAAAGGCCTCTCGGGCGAAGACCACGACAAGCCGTATTTGATCGTGGATGCACTCGACGGCCGCGCGCACCACGTGTCGCTTCCAAAGACGGCCGAGCTCTCGAATCTCCCGGTCGGCGGCGTGGTCGAGGTGAGGCCGTTGCGGGAGAGCATCGCCGACCGCAATATCGCTGCCATCGCCGAAAGTGGCTTGTACCTGGCATCCACCCATCGCCATACGCTGCGGGTAAGGGGATGCGATTCCGGCCGCGTGGAAGAACTTGTGCAAGGCCATGTCCGGCGCCTCGAGGCGTTGCGCCGTGCCGAGATCGTCGAGCGCGTGGCGGACGGCGTCTGGAGGGTTCCACCCGACCTGATTGACCAAGGCAGGGCATACGATCAAAAGCGACTCGCCGGCGTCGAGCTCGAAATGCACTCGACCCTGCCGATCGAAAAGCAGATTCGCGCGATTGGCGCGACCTGGCTCGATCGACAGCTTGTCGCCGGCGGCGCATCCACGCTGACGAAAGGCTTTGGTGCCGTGACTCGCCAAGCCATCAGCGACCGCGTCGATTTCTTAGTCGCCGAGGGACTTGCCGAGAGGCGGGGCAACCGGGCCCACGTGGTGCCTGGCCTTCTGGACAAGCTGCGTGACCGCGAAATCGCCGAGGTCGGCCAGAGCATCCATCGGCACACGGGACTCGTTCACCGACCTGTAAAGGATGGAAGCCGAGTGTCCGGTGTGTATCGCCAGTCCATCGCGCTCGCGAGCGGCCGATTTGCCATGTTGAGCGATGGAATGGGGTTCGAGCTTGTACCGTGGCGACCCGTGATTGAAGAGTCGCTTGGTAAGACGATCAGCGGTATCGTGCGCGGCGGTCAGGTGAGCTGGGAGATCGGGCGACGGCGCGTACTTTCGCTGTAGGGCGGAGACGGCTTAATGCGGGCATTCGCGTGAGCAAATCGCGATTCATCAGCGGCCGCCGCCTGCCCGTTTAGCTTGTCCTTGGCGGACGCGCTGTACCGCTTCCTTCCATGAGTTCTTCCACATCGCCCAAGGACTGCCGGCGAAAGATCATCGCCAGCGGAATGAGCAGCGCCATACTGGCCCAGAGAATCAGCAGCAACATGGCGATGACGTGGGGATTGTTGAAGTTATGAACGGCGATGACAAATGCCGCTCCCATGCTGCCTTGGCCGCAACACAGGGCCAGCAAACGTCGTTCAGCCATGTCGGGACCGCCCAGGCACCAGCCCGCGCCGACGGCCAGAGGCAGGTATAGCAACAGAACCAGCAAGGCGCCGCCGTTCAGGACCACGTCCTTGATGGCGTCCAGATAGACAATCGGCAAGAGAACGAAACAGCTCAGCAGCACGCTGACGTTACCAAGCTGAGCAAGCACCGGCCGCAGGCGCCCTGCGAGCACGGGCCACCGCGCCTTAAGCAGCAACCCCAGCATCAGGGGCAGCAGCACCGTCACCACCAGGGTGCGTGCGATGGGCATTGGACTGACACTAAGGCCCGGCAGCAACATGGGGAGGACGAGAGGCTGGTACAGCACCGTCAGGCTCGTTAGCAGAACGAGCAGTCCGACGGCCTTGGCCTGATCGCCACGTGCGAATTCGTTGAGGCGAAGCATCACAGGACTGCCGGGTGCCGTGGTGACCAGCAACAGGGCCGCTTGCACTGGTGGCGCCAGCTGCAACCACCAACCCATAGCCAGCGCGGCAACGGGCAACACCACAAAGTTGGCGAACAACGCGACAGCAAGCGAGCGGCGCTGTTGCAACGCGACGAGTACCTTGCGCGCAGACACGAGCAAGCCCACGTTGAACAAGGTGCTCAGCACGAAGATCAAGACGAACACCTGGCTCGCTACCTCCAGATAGACGCGCATGTCAGGTCTCGGTATGCACCAGCCAGAAGTGTGGCTTTGCCGGCGGTCTCACGCTTGATCCAATGGGACATCCGCGCGTTGTTTCGGGACATCCATCCGCACGGGTGCTCAGCCAGCAGCCTTCGCCATCAGATGATCGCCGAACTGCTCCCGCAGGCGGTTCTTCTGCACCTTCCCCGTGGCGCCCAAGGGAATCGTGTCGACGAAGATCACGTCATCCGGTGTCCACCACTTCGCGATCTTGCCCTCATAAAAGGCGAGCAGTTCTTCCCGCTCGAGCTCCGCTTGCGGCTTCCTGACGACGATCAGCAACGGGCGCTCGTCCCACTTCGGGTGTTTTGCGGCTACGCATGCTGCCTGAGCGACTGCCGGATGTGCCATCGCGATGTTTTCCAGGTCGATCGAGCCTATCCATTCGCCACCAGACTTGATGACGTCCTTGCTGCGATCGGTGATCTGCATGAACCCGTCGGCATCGATCGTCGCGACGTCGCCGGTCGGGAACCATCCTTGCCCTTCGTGATCGACCTGCAGCGGACTGTCCACTTCGCTCCTGAAGTAGTCGCACACCACCCATGGCCCGCGCACCAACAGGTCACCAGAAGTTGCGCCGTCCCAGGGCAACTCCGCGCCGTCCGCGGCAACGATCTTCATGTCGACGCCAAACACTGCACGACCTTGTTTGGATTGCACGGCACAGCGCTCTTCCAGGGACATCGCGAGGTGCTTGGCCTTCATGGTGCCGACGGTTCCGATGGGACTCAGTTCAGTCATCCCCCACGCATGCAAAACCGCTACGCCGTATGCTTCCTGGAACTTACGCAACATGGCCGGAGTACAGGCTGCGCCACCAATGATGGTGCGCCTCATGCTCGAGAATTGCTGGCCTGTCGTTTCAAGATGGCCCAGCAGGCCTTGCCAGACGGTCGGAACGCCAGCGGAGAGCGTAACCTGCTCGGCTTCGAGCAGTTCATACAGCGATTTGCCGTCCAGAGCCGGCCCGGGGAATACAAGTTTGGCGCCGACCATGCACGCGATGTAAGGAAGTCCCCAAGCATTGACATGAAACATCGGCACGACTGGCAGGATCACGTCGCGCGCCGAGCAGTTCAGCGCATCCGGCAGCGCGGCCGCGTAGGTGTGCAGTAGCGATGAGCGGTGACTGTACAGAGCCCCTTTCGGGTTGCCCGTCGTGCCGGAGGTGTAGCAGAGCGTACTGGCGGCGTCCTCGTCGAGAATCGGCCAGCAGTAGTCGGACGAACCCCGCTCGATCAGGTCTTCGTAGCACAGCAGGTTGTCGATGCCGGCGTCCTTCGGCATGTGGGCGTGATCGGTCATGGCGATGAACGCCTTGACGGTGCTGCAGCGGGCGGCGACGGCTTTGATCAACGGCAGGAAGGTCAAGTCGAAGAAGATGTACTGGTCTTCGGCGTGATTGGCGATGTAAGCGACCTGGTCCTCATGCAGGCGAGGGTTGATCGTATGCAGAATGGCACCCATACCGGAGACGCCGTAGTACAACTCCAGGTGGCGATAGCCATTCCATGCCAGCGTGCCGATCCGGTCGGAGGGCTTGACACCCAGCGTGGTCAGCGCGCTGGCCATCTGGCGCGCGCGACGGTGGCAGTCACGGAACGTGTAGCGATGGATATCGCCCTCCACCCGACGGGACACGATCTCGGTATCGCCATGATGACGGTCGGCATGCACGATCAGCGAGGAGATCAACAACTGCTTTTGCATCATCAAGCCATTCATGGCGTCGTTCCGTTCGTAATGTCTATGATCAGTTGAATGCCGTGAGGTCTTTCGGCTCGATGCCGTGCTGCTCACAGTAGGCAACGTAACGGTTCAGCGAGGTCTTCCAGTTTTCGAGCGCGACGATGTTGTCCTTGTCGTCGAGGAACAAGAGATCGCCGTTCACCTGAACCAGCGTGAGCACATATCCGCTTTCGCCTTCCGCGACGACTTCGAACGTGTGGGTCGATGCGGCGGTCTCGAACACGATGCTGCCGGGCCCCGCGACCCAGTCGTGCTCTTCGTATTTCCACTTGCCTTCGATCGTGTAGACCATGACCGTACCGGTGTGGTGGTGCTTGGGCAGTTGCACGCCGAGCGGTACCTTCATCAGTACGATCCATTCGCCCCGGATCGGGTCAAGCTTGAAGTACTTCAGCAGGATCTCTTCTGAATAGGGCGTCAACGGTACCCACGGCAGCGATTCGCCATCGATGACCGCGGTGTCGATTTGTTCGTAGAGCATGTCTGTCTCCAGTGATTTGCTTGAGGTGTTGAGGTCAAGAATTCGTGAACCTGCCAGGGCTACCCGCCTGTCTTATGGGCGGACGCCCTGGATGCGCCGAAGGGAACCGTTCGCTCAGGCCAGCGGGGTGCCCGTGAGGGTGGCGCGCAGCATCTTTCTCGACGCATTGCCGTAGTCGGCCACTGCGTAGTGCTGAACCTGCAGGTTGTCCCACATGGCAACCGTGTTGGTTCTCCACTTCAGACGTACCTGGTATTCCGGAATCGCGGCCTGCGAGGTCAGATAGTTCATCAGCTGATGCGCCTCCGGCATGAAGTCCTGGCCGTATCGGATGTCCTCGAAGTTGAAGAAATTCGAGAAATGGGTCGTGAACGCCGAGTTGACGAACAACACCTTTTCGCCCGTCTCGGGATGGGTGAGCACCACCGGGTGCTCGGCGGCGGGGTTCTTCGCGGCCATCGCGTGACGTTCTGCGATCGGCAACTGGGCGCCAAAGGTGTGCTCGGCATCGTGCTTGGCGTACAAGCCATCGATCCGTTGCTTGATGGTGGCGGGCAGGTTTGCGTAGGCCATCACCATGTTGGACCATATGGTGTCGCCGCCGGTGTCCGGACCCAGTTCGCAGCGCAACACCGCTCCGCGGGGCGGGGCCTTCTTGTACGTGACATCGGCGTGCCAGATGTTTTCGCGGCTCGCCTTTTCGACGTAGTTCTTGGGCTTGCTCGGGTCGAGGTTGCGGTACAGCATCAGCAGCTTGTCCGCCTCCGGATGGCTCGGAGCAAGGGGATGGGCTTCCAGGCCTGCGAATTGCGCGGCGAAGTTCTGTTGCTCCATCGGCGAGATGTCCTGATCGCGGAAGAACAGCACTTTGTGCTTCAGCCACAGCGCCCGGATTTCGGCAATGACGACAGGATCCAGCGCGGCATCAGCCAGGCTGATGTTGCTGAGCTCGGCGCCGATGGCGGGCGTGCTGAGCTCCACCTTGATCGAATGCTGGCGCACCGATGGCCGGATAATGGCCGGTGCCGTGGGCGTGGACTTGTGAAGTAGTGCCTTGGGTTGCGGCGGTTGCGGCCATTGATGTCTCCAATCTGAGCTGGTGCGCGCGCGCGAGATGCGCATTCGGGAGATGCAATGGTATTTATTGCGGCCGCGATGCTATTTGCATGGCGGGACAGAGTCTTCACGCATTGGGACACGAGCCAGGAGCCTCGGCCGGAAAGCGGATTGCGACCGTCGCTCCCGGGATCCGGGCGGCGATGGCGCCAATCGAGAGATCAGGCCCGGATCTGTAACGTCAGGAACATGTTGGGATGCGACTGGGAAGGCGGCGTGCCTGCGCGAGATGCGAGGCGAGCGCCAGACGCGCTTGACGCTGGCGTTCCCTACTTAGGCGAGATGGGCGCTAGGGCGCCCGACCCTCGCCGCCTTGCTCTCCCGATAGTGGGTGGCCCACTCCGAGGGGGTCTTGCCAAACTGGCTGCGGAACCAGCGCGAAAAGTGAGCGGCAGAGGAAAAGCCGAGCAGATCGGCGACTTCGTACAACTTGCGTTTGCTGTTGGCCAGATATTCCGGGGCGAGTTCGACACGTACAGCATTCATGATCGTTGTGACGCTCTCACCCTCTGCCGCGAGTTGCCGATGAAGAGTGCGGCGATGCGTGCCAAGATGCCGCGCAACCCGGTCGACCGAACAAAGTCCGCTTGGCAGCAGCATCCGGACGATCTGGCGCGCCCGCTGCGTCGGCTCGTCGGGGAGGTCGGCCAGCTGCATGTCCAGCCATCGCCTCACCTCGCGATTCAGCGCCGGGTCGGCAGCAGGAATAGGCATGTCCAGGTCGCGCGCCGCGGCAAACGATGGCATTGCATTCCTGTGAAAAATCGACAGATGTTCCCAACACGCGGCGGTGCACTGCAAGGCTGGCGGGCGACTCGTGGGTGAAACTGATCCTTACCGGCCGGAAGGTATCGCGGGTCAGCATTCTCAACGTCCGCAGTCCGATGGCGGTCGACTGTTCGATCGCCTGGCGCGCAGACGCCATGGCCCTGCACATTCATCCCGACATGCAGCAGACGATGTCGCCGGGGTCGTCAAGCCGCAATTGCACGCCGGCGTTGTGCAGTCGCATGTAGCGGACTAAGGATTGCACTGCTGCGCGAAGCGTCGGCTCTTCGCGAATCAGCAGCGCCAGCATCCCCAGGTTGCCCAGGCTTCTCGTTTCCGCGAGCAACAGTCCGAAGGCCTCTTGGCCGGACAGGCGGGCCGACTCCTCCAGCAACCACCCAACCGAATCGGCACTGATCAACACATTCGGATCGTCGAGGACCCTGGCCGGCAGCTTGGCCATCCGCAGCATACGAAACGGATCGAGCCCCACTGAACGGGCCACCTGCTCATAGTCGGTAAGGCTGGCACTTCGGGTCAGGGTATGCATGGACCGTCACCTGTCCCAATTTCACAAGATTATGTCGTGGCGAGCTTAGTACAGAACAGCCTCGTCAGCGCTACCTTAGAGGCCGAGAATCTCAAAGGATGGAGTAGACAATGGAAACGAGCGCTGCAAAGCACATCGGTCAGCCGCGCGCCGCATTGGGGCAAGTGGATGCCGACGACCCCGATGCGTTCAACCACTGCTTTGCCGAAGTCAACGGCATTCGCATGCATTACATCGACGAGGGGCAAGGCCCGCTCGTCATTCTGCTGCATGGCTTTCCCTACCTCTGGTACATGTGGCGGCGCCAGATCGTGGCTTTGGCCGATGCCGGCTTCCGGGTCGTCGTCCCCGATCAACGGGGATTCGGGCAAACCGATCAGCCGGATTCCATCGAAGCCTACGACATGAGTCAGGCAGTCGGAGACATGGTTGGCTTGATGACGGCCCTGGGTGAAACGTCCGCGGTGATCGTCGGCCACGACTTGGGCGCCTGGGTGGCTCAAGCGGCGGCCATGCTGAGGCCGGATCTGTTCCGCGCCCTCGTGATGCTCAATACGCCGGTGCCACCGCGCGGAAAGGTCAAACCGACCGTCGGCCTGCGGGAAATGGCGAAGGGCAGGGTGTTCCATCACCTGTACTTCCAGCAGATCGGTAAGCCGGATCGCGAGTTGGCCAGCGATCCGCGCAAGACATTGCGCAGCATCTTCTACTCGGTCTCCGGCAGCGCCGTCGGCGCCGAACGCTGGCGCCTGTTCCTCGAACCCGGTCAGCCCATTCTCAACGCCTTCACTGAGCCGAAGGAGTTCCCGTCATGGTTGAGTGCACGGGCGATCGACTACTACGTCGATGAATACACGCGCACAGGATTTACCGGTGCCCTGAACTACTACCGCTGTCGCGACCGGAACTGGGAAATCACAGCGTTTCTCGACGGCGCGGTGGTGCGCCAGCCGAGCCTGTTCATCGGTGGCGCTGCCGACCCTTCCCTCGAACCGATCGAAATCCGCGGTCTCTACGACCAGCTCGAAACCTATCTACCCGGACTGCGGAAGAAGGTGATGCTACCCGGCGTGGGCCATAGCGCGGCGGAAGAGCGTCCTGACCAAGTCAACGAATTGCTCCTGGAGTTTCTCGAGCAGCTGGAGCGATAGCGTCCAGGCTGTTCGGCTGTTGGGTACGGGCCCGGCGTCCAACCACTCGGCTGCTTGCCAGTCACTTCATCGATGAACTCGTCGTAGCGGGCTGAAGCCGGCTGCGCAGAAACACTTTTGAGGTTCCAATTGCACGCGCACTCGCTAGATGCCAGGAAGGAGTCTGCCGACAGCTACCTGTTCGGCCGCCGCCAAGCCTGGTTTGCCTTCGCGATGACGATCGCGCTGATGATGTTCGACTATGTCGACCGCCAGATAATCGTCTCGCTCTTTCCCCACATGAAGCAGGACTGGGGCCTGTCTGACACGCAGCTCGGGGCACTGGTCTCCGTGGTATCGGTCACCATCGCGCTCGGGGCACTGCCGGTGGCGCTGTTTGCCGATCGCACCAGCCGGGTCAAGAGCATCGTCGTGATGGCCACCGTCTGGAGCCTCGCGACGATCTCGTGCATGTTCACGCGCAGCTACGGCCAATTGCTGGCCGCGCGTGCGCTGGTCGGCTTGGGCGAAGCCGGCTACGGCTCGGTCGGTGCAGCCTTGATCGCGAGCCATTTTCCGGCGCGCATGCGCGGTGCCGTGATGGCGGGCTTCTTCGCCTCAGCCTCGGTGGGCTCCGTGGTCGGTGTGATGCTCGGCGGCTTGATCGCGGCGCACTGGGGCTGGAAGGCCGCGTTCGGTGTAGTCGGCTTTCCCGGCTTGTTGCTGGCCCTGCTGTATCTCAAGGTGCGCGACTACCGGACGGTGGAGCTCACGCCCCGGCAGGAGCGGGCCATGCGCTCGACGCGCAGCGCCGCGCAGGCCATCGTCAAGGCGCTGGTTCGCTCGCGCACCATGCTGTGGGTGTGCGTGGGCGGTGCGGCGCAGGTGCTCGTGGTCTCGGCCATCTGGTCGTGGCTGCCGAGCTTCCTCAACCGCGAGTACGGACTCGCGCCCGACCAGGCGGCCGATCAAGGCGGCGCTGGTCGTGCTGTGCGGCGCCATCGGCAGCGTGGTGTGGGGTGCGGTCATCGACCGTGCCGGCGCCCGCCGCCCGCACGCCAAGCTGTACGCGATGGCGCTGCTGTGCATCGCCTCGTTCGTGGTGGTGGTTGCCGCCTTCGGCGCTCCGCAGCTCGGCCTGGAGATGTCCGCGCAGGTCCGCTTCGCGCTCATCGCCCTCGGCGGCTTCCTGATGACCTGCACCGTCGGCCCGGTGACGGCGATCGTGATCGACGTGACCCACCCCGCCGTGCGCGCCACCAGCGCATCGGTGCTGGCGCTGTTCTTGAACCTGTTCGGCCTGGCCGCGGGGTCCTTCATCGCCGGCGTGCTGTCGGACGCCTGGGGACTGACGATCGCGTTGACGGTCATTCCAGCATTCGGCCTGCTGGCGGCGCTGGCCTTCCGCTTCGCCGCGCGAACCTACGAGGCCGACGTGCAGCGTGCCGGGGAACCCACCGACGAGCCGGGCTCGACCCCTATATTGGGCGCGCGCAACGCACTGGCCTGAGCCGCCCTCACGCGCAGCCGCCGGCAGCCTTTCGGTGATGTGGAAAGACCTCATCAACGAAGCGGTTCAGCGTTTCCGCCAAATCAACTAGCGCTTGCGATTGACAATGCTTATCAAAGGCGTAGCTTCCAGTGTGAGGTAGATTGCGACATTCGGCCCAAGAAAGCGGAGACATTCCGATGCTGCAATATTCACCTGAGAATTCCTCGCCCGCACTCCCCAAAAGCGGACGAACGACATATTGGCAAGTTTAGGAGGCACACATGACCAAGCTACTTGCAGTCCTGATCGGCATAGCGGTCGCAAGCACGGCCGCTGCCCAAACCGCCGCACCTGCAGCAACCACGCAGGAGAAGCAGCAGTCCGTAAGGTCCACCACGGAGGCCGCGTCCACGGGCACGACGGGTGCAGCAACCGCCAAGCAACAGAAGAAGAACGTCGAGGCGTCGAAGCAGTCCAGCAGCATGACGACGGAGGAAAAGAACAAGGCCATCAAGAACGTCAACAAGCAAGCCGTAAATCCCGAGAACTCCGGTGGTGCGGGCAACACTTCGCGGCAGCAGTCTGGGAACGTCGCGGCATCGAAACAGCAGCCGAAACAACGGCCCGACATGAGTACTCCCGAAGCCCAGAAGGCGATGCAGAAGGCAGCAACGCCCTGAATCGAAGACTGCGACCGATTAGAGCAGGGCACGTCGTGCCCTGTTTTATTTGGACGTGTCGGGAGGCCGCCTGGACCACACTCACTTGCAGCGCCGGCACGTGAAAAGAAGTTCGCGGTCCTGGGACAAGGATCGTCCGCTCTCGGGATTGCTTAGTTAGAACGGTGGGACAAGACCTGACTGCCGCTCGTCGCGTTCTACTTGGGCGCCGCGCGCTGATCGTTGTCGCGATCGTCATTGCGGTCATCGTGATCGCCTGGTTCCTGGAAAGCACGAAGCCGCGCCGCATCGTGCTGGCGTCGGGTCCCGTCGACGGTCTGCACCACGAACTCGCATTGCGCTACCAGGCGATCCTGGCGCGCAACGGCGTTGCCGTGGTCGAACGAGTGACCACCGGCGCCGAGGAGAATGCCCGGCTGCTGCGCGATCCGCAATCCGATGTCGACGTCGCGTTCATGTTCGGAGGCGTCGTTCCGCCCGACGCGCGCGAGGGACTCGAGATGCTGGCGGGGCTCTACTACGAGCCGCTGTGGGTGTTCTACCGTGGCAAGGAAACGCTCTCGCAGCTCGACCAGCTGCGCTACAAGCGCATTGCCATCGGCACGCCGGGTCAAGGCGTGCGCGCGTTCGTCGAGCCACTGCTCGCGGCCAATAATATTACCGGTTTCAATTCGCAATTCGTGCCGTTGGGCAACGTCGATGCGCTGCACGCCCTGCAAGCCGGCGAGGTCGATGCCATATGCCTGCTCGGTGCCGTCAACTCGCCCGCGGTGTTTCAGGCGTTGCACGACACGAACCTCAAGCTCATGAGTCACGAGCGCGCAGAGGCTTACCAACGACGGTACGCGCACATTACGACGATGTCGTTGCCGCCCGGGACCGTCGATCTTGGATTGCGCATCCCCGAGCGTGAGGTGAGCCTCTTCGGAACCGAGGCCATGCTGGTCGCGCGCTCGGGTCTTCCGCCGGCAATCATCGATCTCCTGGTCGACGCCGCTCGCGAGCTGCACAGCGGCCAGGGCTACTTCGAGGCCCGCACGACGTTTCCGAACACGAGCGTGGTCGACCTGCCAGTCTCGGTCGAGGCGGACCGTCACATGCGTTTTGGCCCGAGCCTGCTGCAGCGCCATCTGCCCTTCTTCGTGGCGAGCTATGTGGAGCGGCTGGTGATCCTCCTGGTGCCGATATTGTTCTTGCTCGTGCCGCTGATCAACTGGTTGCCGCAACTGTTACGTATGCGTGCACGTTCGCGGCTGTACCGCTGGTACGGCGAGCTCGCGTTGCTGGAGCGCGACGTTGAGCGCCGGCAGGGCGAGCTGCCGATCGAGCGTTGGCTCGCGGACTTGGACCGGATCGAGCATGCGGCATCGCACGTCCGATTTCCGAAGAGCATGGCAAGCGAGGGTTACACGCTGCGCGAGCACATCGCCCTCGTTCGTCGTCTCATCATGACTCGAGGCGAAGCTTTCGCGGCGGAGCGATAGCCGTTTAGCAACCGTCAAGATCGTGTCTCAAGGAGTTGAAAGCCGTGAGCGAGAACGCAGAGCAGCAAAGGCTGGACGCGGCGCGCGCGAGCGGCGTTGCGTGGCGGCAGTGGGGTCCGTACTTGAGCGAACGCCAGTGGGGCACCGTACGCGAGGACTACAGCGACAACGGCGACGCGTGGAGCTACTTCACGCACGACCAGGCCCGCTCGCGCGCATACCGCTGGGGCGAGGACGGCCTGGCTGGCATCAGCGACGACCACCAGCGTCTTTGCTTCGCGCTTGCGCTGTGGAACGGAAACGACCCGATCCTCAAGGAACGCGCCTTCGGATTGGCCAACAGCGAGGGCAATCACGGCGAGGACGTCAAGGAGTACTACTTCTACCTCGACTCCACGCCTACCCACTCGTACATGAAGTATCTGTACAAGTATCCTCAGGCAGCCTATCCGTACAGCGACATCGTCACGACCAACCGCAGCCGCGGCAAGCACGAAGCCGAGTACGAGTTGCTCGACACGGGGATTTTCGACGACAACCGATACTTCGACGTGTTCGTGGAATACGCGAAGGCAGCGCCCGACGACATCCTGGTCAGGATCAGCGCGTCCAATCGCGGTCCCGACGCAGCGGCCCTGCACATGCTGCCGACGCTATGGTTTCGCAATACCTGGTCGTGGAAGGGCGGTGGGGCGAAGCCCGCGCTCTCGAAGGTTGCACTGCCGGGTCGCGCAGCCGTTCACGCCCGACCTGCCGACGTGCCGTTGCTCGATCCGTTGGCGGACTACTTCCTGTATTGCGACGCCGACGTGCCGCTGCTGTTCACGGAGAACGAGACCAACCATGCAAGGCTCTTCGGTTCGGCCAACGCCTCGCCTTTTGTGAAAGACGGCATCGACCGGTTCGTCGTCCATGGCGATACGGCCGCCGTGAACGGCGCGCAGATCGGAACGAAGGTCGCCGCCCATCACCAGGCTAGCGTTGGCCCGGGCAAGACGCACGTGATTCGGCTGCGGCTCACGTCCCACGCACCAACGGAATCGAGCGATCCCTTCCGAGATTTCGATGCCGTGTTTGCGGGTCGCATGAACGAGGCCGATGCGTTCTATCGCTCGATTACGCCTCCGGCCATCCGCAACGATCCGGACCGCGTCAACGTCATGCGCCAGGCGTTGGCAGGAATGCTTTGGACCAAGCAGTACTTCAACTACGACCTAGACGCGTGGCTCGACGAGCATGGTGCCGGGGGGCACCTGCCGCAACACGAGCGCCGGCGCGTGCGCAACAGCGAATGGGCTCACATGTTCAACAACGACATCATCTCGATGCCGGACAAGTGGGAGTATCCGTGGTACGCGGCGTGGGACCTCGCGTTCCACATGATTCCGCTGGGCATGATCGATCCCGACTTCGCGAAGCATCAGCTCGACCTCATGCTGCGCAACGACTACCTGCATCCGAACGGCCAGCTGCCCGCCTACGAGTGGAACTTCGGCGACGTCAATCCGCCGGTGCACGCATGGGCCACGATCCAGCTCTACCTGTTCGACAAGGAACGCCACAATGGAGTTGGCGACGTCGAGTTCCTCAAGTACGCCTTCGCCAAGCTGCTGGTCAACTTCACGTGGTGGGTCAACCGCAAGGACCGCGCCGGCGCCAATGTCTTCGAAGGCGGCTTCCTCGGGCTCGACAACATCGGCGTGTTCGACCGCTCCTCGGCGCTGCCCACGGGTGGGTACCTCGACCAGGCGGACGGCACGGCGTGGATGGTGTTCTTCAGCCAGCAGATGCTGCGCATCGCGGTCGAGTTGGCGCTCCAGGAACCTCAGTACGAGGAATTCGTTGAAAAGTTCTTCCAGCACACGCTCTACATCGCCGGCGCCATGGACCGGGTCGGCGACCGCCACGACGAGATGTGGGATGACGAGGATGGATTCTTCTACGACGTCCTGCGGCTTCCGGACGGCTCGGCAACGCGTCTCAAGGTGCGTTCGATCGTGGGGCTGCTGCCGGTCGCGGCAGTCGCGATCTTCGAGGAAGATATCGTCGCGAGGCTGCCGAAGTTCCGAGCTCGCGCGCGACAGTTCATCAGTCGCCACCCCGAGCTCGCCGCCGGCATGCATCTGCCTTCGATCCCGGGCGTCGCCAACCGGCGGATGCTGTCGATCGTGGACGAAGGGAAATTGCGCCGCATCCTTGCGAGGATGCTGGACGAGGCGGAGTTCTTCGGTCCGCACGGCATCCGTGCGCTGTCGCGATACCACCTCGACCACCCGTACGTCTTTCACTACGGAGGACAGGAATATCGCGTCGCTTATGTGCCTGGAGATTCCGATACGGGGATGTTCGGCGGCAATTCCAACTGGCGCGGGCCCGTCTGGATGCCGATCAACTTCCTCCTGTATACGTCGCTTCTCCGGCTTTATGCCTACTACGGTGAAGACTTCAAGGTCGAATGCCCGACCGGTTCAGGCCAGTTCATGACACTGATGGAGGTGGCCAGGGAATTGGGCGAGCGCTTGAGCCGGACGTTCCTGCGCGATCCCTCGGGTCGACGGCCGGTCAACGGTCGCGCACGAAAATTCGACGACGATCCACACTGGAAGGACCTCGTCCTATTCTACGAGTACTTCCACGGCGACACCGGCGCCGGCATTGGCGCCAGCCATCAAACCGGTTGGACGGGCTGCGTCGCCCGGATCATTCAGGTCAACGCCGTCGTCAACAAGGATTTGCTGCTCGCGCCCGGCGTGGAAGCGGCGGCACTGCGGGCGCTAAGAGGAGGAAGTAGAACGTGAACGACTACTACGCCCACGTGAATCTGCCGGAACCGGTTCGACGTCCCTCCCGAGGATTCTCGATGCGTGCCGCCATTCTGATCGATGCTTGCAAAGCTCGTAACGCGACCGACACGTGTCGACCTACCCTTCGAATCGCTGCAAATCGTGTTCGCAAGGCCCTTTGCGGAACAGGAGATTCCATGATCCACCCAATGCAAATGTTCGGACTGGCGGCAGCAGCGGGATCTTTCCTCTCATCACCACTGTTGCATGCGGAGGGCAAGCATCACTGGACTTATTCCGGCGACACAGGCCCGGCTAAATGGGCGGCGTTGGAGTCCGAATACAGTGCATGTGGGCTGGGAAAGTTGCAGTCGCCCATCGATATCCGTGACGGCGTCGCGAAGAAGGCCGATCTGCCGGCCATCGCGTTCGATTACAAGCCGTCGCCGCTTGAGATCGTCGACAACGGGCACACCATCCAGGTGAACTACGCACCTGGCAGTTTCATCACCGTGGAAGGCAGGCGTTACGAGCTCGTTCAGTTTCATTTCCACAAGCCCAGCGAAGAGAAGATAAACGGCAAGAGCGCGGACATGGTTGCACACCTCGTGCACAAGAACGCCGACGGGAAGCTCGCGGTGGTCGCCGTCCTGCTCAACACCGGACAGTCCAACAAGCTTGTCGAAACGCTTTGGAAGAACCTTCCGCGACAGAAGGAAAAGGAAAATGCCGTCGAAGCGGTTCAGGTCAACGCTGCAGATCTTCTGCCGTCCAAGACGGGTGCGTATTACACCTTTACCGGCTCCCTCACGACGCCGCCGTGCAGCGAAGGCGTAACCTGGTTCGTGCTCAAGAGCCCAACGTCGGTATCCAAGAGCGAAGTGGCCCGGTTCGCAAAGCTCTATCCGATGAACGCCCGGCCGGCGCAACCGCTCAACGGTCGGGAGATTCGCACGACGCCGTGACGCCTAGAGCATCCAATCGATCGGAAAAATCGACAGGAACTCGACACCCATGCGCGCCGACCAGGTGGTCTCCGGCTCGGTGTCGTAGCGTTTCTCGCCGGAGTTAGTTCGCTCGATCCATTCGAGGCTGTTGCCATCGGCGGCGAGCCGCACTTCGTACGCGAGCATCAACACTTCCACATCGAAAAATCGGGTCAGGCCCTGGGCTAGGTTGGGACTGCTGATCACGAGCCCCAATTCGGTATTGAGCCGAGCCGATCGCGGGTCGAGGTTGAAGGAGCCAACGAAAATGCGGCGGCCGTCGACGGCGAGCGTCTTGGCATGCAGGCCGGAGGACGATCCCGATCCGAAGCGGTCCGCGGATTCGCCGGCTTGCTTTGATGCGGTTGGCTTGATTTCGTACAGCCGGACGCCCGCCTTGAGCAACTCGTGCCGGCGCTTCGCGTAGCCCGAGTGCACGGACTTCGCCTCGGAGGTCGCGAGCGAGTTCGTGAGGATGCGCACCGTGACGCCACGTTTCGCCAGGGCGACGAGTTGCTCCGTGCCAGCAGGACCCGGTATGAAATACGGGGAGACGATGTCCAGTGTCCTTTCCGCGGGGCCGACCTTGCGCATCAGCTCCGGGAAGAGCAAAACGTCCGTCCGTTCGCTGTTGTCGAGCGTCTTCGCCGGGTCGTCGAACAGAAGCTCGGCCGTCGTCCATTCGAATTGCAGCTTCCTGTCGAGCAGATTGCCGACCAGCGGCGTGGTGCGCACGGAATCGAGATAGCCGATCGTTTCGGGGTCGGCGCGCGTCGCCGCGAATCTTGGCCGCGAGATTGGAAATGCCGTCCGCCATCGGCGAGTCCGACGAAATCCGAGGCCGGGTACGCGGACGCACTGTTCCAGTAGACATCGAACTCCCTCGACACCTCGGGCACCGCCGATCCCACCGCGAGCACGTCGAGGTCGGCGAAGGTGAGGCCGGCACCCGCGCCGAAGTACTCGTCAGCGATGTTCCGCCCGCCCACCACCGTCGCCTGATTGTCGACGGTGAACGACTTGTTGTGCATGCGCCGGTTCACGCGCGTGAAGTCGGTTATGAAGTTCAGCGCGCGCGCGTCCCGTCCAACGAGAGGGTTGTACAGGCGTACCTCGATGTTGCGATGTGCGTCGAGCGTGGCGAGCGTCGGATCGAGTCCCTTTGTGTTCAGGTCGTCGAGCAACAGCCGGACGCGCACTCCACGCTCGGCCGCCTGCCAGAGCGCCTCGAACATCAGGTAGCCGACCTGGTCGCCATGCCAGATGTAGTACTGCGCGTCGAGCGACTTTTCCGCGGCATTGGCAAGCAGGATGCGCGCTGCGAACGCGTCGCGCGGATCGGGCAGCGCGTGGATGCCCGTCTTGCCGGGATTTGCGGCAATGCCGGGCGCAAGCGCGCGGCCGAGTCTCGTTTCCCTTGTGTCAGTGAGGGCGGACGATTCGACGCGATCCTTGGGAGGCGGCAGCGTGGCACAGCCGGTAAGGACCAATACAAACGCAACAAGAAGCGACGACAGAACGCGATTCATCTACGTTGGTAACGAAGTTGCGAGAGCGTCTGGGAGATGACTCGCCACTCGGCATGGTACCTCGCGACAGCGTCAGGCATCGTGCAGACGTCCGCTTGCGGCCCTCCGCGTGCCCCAGCCGGCGCATGAACCCCGACACTTGCTCAGTCTCAAATTCGGTGTGACAGCCATCCCTTCATGCGACCATGCCAAGCTCGGTGGGAAAGCTCGGTCGTTACCCGAATGCGCCTTCAATGCAGCGCAAGGTCGACGCGTGAGGGCGCGCCCGGCGCCTCGCCGCTCGCGGCTTTCACGCCGCCGGCATCGTTTCCCACCCGCGGCGCCGTCACGAACAGACGCTCGCCCTGAATGCCGGTCGCGACAATGGCGTCTTTGATCGCCTGTGCGCGCCGGTTTGCGAGCTGACGCAGCACATCGTCGTCGATCTTCGCGCTCGCGACCAGCATCGCCTCCATCTCCGCCGGCGGGATCTCCTTCAGCATGCCGAGGGCGTTGCGCGGCCGATCGGGCAGCGCGGCCGAACGGTACGCCTCGGTGAGCCAGTGGTTGCGCTCTTCCGCGTCGACCGTGACCTGGCTAACCGACGCCGGCGCGTTGCCTGCCGCCGCGAGCGATTTCATCTTCTCGCCACGAACGGCGGTGTCCACGCTCGCACGCTCGAGTACTTCGCGATCGAGTCCGGGATCGGCGCGTCCGCCGATGTCGAGTTTTAGCGCAGGGCGGTCGGCGAGCGCCTTGCCGAGCGTGTCGATGCTCTTCTTTGCCTCATGCGCGATCGACGCGCTACCCGGCGCGAACGAGACCGTTGACAGCTCTTCGCCGCTTCCGAACGCGGAAGCCAGTAACGCGAACGGCGCCGTCACCGCCTTGCTGACCATGTTGGCGATGACGCCGCCGATGAGGTCGCCGAAGGAGAACTGCGGATCGTCGAGCGAGCCGGAGACCGGCAGCTGGATATCGATCACGCCGTGCCGGTCCTTGAGCAGGGCCACCGCGCGCAGTACCGGCAGCTTCGTGGCAGTCGGACTGTCGACGCGCTCGCCGAACGTAAGCTGGTCGAGTACGAGTCGATTCTGCGCGACGAGCTTGCGGTTGTCGACGCGGTATCGCACGTCGAAACTGAGCTTGCCCTTCTCGATGCCGTACCCCGCGTATTTCACCGAGTAGGGCGTCAGCGGCGGTAGCTCGATGTCGCGCGCCTTGCCGGCGAGATCGAGCGAGAACTCGCTGGCGAACGGATGGATGCGTCCCTGCACCTCGACGGGCGCAGTGCCGTCGACGCTCGCGGTGAGCGCGACGCCACCGGCCTGGTTGGCCGACATCGCCGAGACGGTGCCCGCGACGTCGGTGAGGTTGGCCGAGTAGTTCGGCCGCACGAACAGATCGGTGAACACGACGTTGCCGCGCGCAAGCTCGATGCGGCCCATCGACACCGGCAGCGGTGCGCTCGAAACGCCGCGCTCGGCAGGCGGTGCCGGCTTCGCATCGCGGCGTCGGCTCCGGACTCGCACCCGGTGTCACCAGCCTCGCGATATTGATCGTGGCATCGGGATACACGATGACACGCGCGTAGAAGTCCTCGAGGGCGATGCGAGCGGTGGCGGCGTGAAACGGTTCGCTCGCGATGTCCATGCCCTCGACCACCAGCGACTTCCAGTGCGCGAGATCGGACGACGTCGGCTTGTCGAACGAGGCGAAGTCGGTGATCCTCATGTCGCCTTTCCACGAGCCACGCACCGCAGCGCCGTCGGGAACGTCCAATCCGACCTGGCCTTTCGCCGCAAACACGCCGCCGGTGACGACTACGTTGACCTCGTGCTCGAAATAGGGCTTCAGCGCGACCAGGGAAAGTCCCGACGCCGCCAGCGTGCCGGATAGCGACAGCGGCCGGGTCGCGATCGGTCCCGCGAAGGCGACCCGCCCGTGCTCGCCGATGCGTCCGCTCAGCTTGAGCTGTGACTTCGTACCGCGCGCGTTCGACAAGTCGCTGGCGACGAGATCGACGTCGCGGATTGCGAGCTTGACGGCGGGTGTCGGCACGCGGTCCTCGAAGTCGATGGCGCCGTGCTCGGTCACTGTCCGCGTCATGGCGATCGTCCAACCCTCGCCACCAGTAGGAGCGTCCTTGGCCTGTCTCGTTTTCAGGACTCGGGCGAACTCGAGCGAGCCGTCGCGCTCGCGGACGATACGCAGGGAGGCACCGCGGCTCTTCAGTTCGGCGAACGTCACCTTGCGTGCGTGGACGTCAACGTCGACTCCGGTCGCCGTGAGGGTCGGCACGTACCACAGCGGGCTGCGGTTGCCGGGCAACGCGAGCGACAGCTCGGAGATCGTGCCCACGCCGTCGCTCAGCGTGAGGTTGCCGCCGGCATCCACGCTGAAGCGGGCGGCGAGGTCGAGCGAGCCCTTCTGCACGTCGACATCGAGCGCCTCGCCATAGTACGGAAACAGCAGTCGCAGCGAGAACTTGGCGAGCTCGAAGCGGCCCGTTGCCGCGGGCGCCGTCGGGTCGACGTCGGCTTCGCCGGAGAACGATGCGATCCGGTCCTCCGAAACGAAAGCGAGCTTGACGTGCGCCTGCTCACCCGCCGCGGTCGACAGGCCCGTCGCGTCGAGCTTCACGTCGATGAGCGTCGAGCGGAAACCGGACGTCTCATCGGCGAGCGTGATGGTTCCATGATCGACCGCGATGGTTCCGACCGAAACGGCCCACGGCCGCTCGTTGGTCGCCAGGGACGCGGTAGCCGGCGACGGCGCTCCTGCGTCGCGCGGCGCCTCGAGCATCGGGCTCATCAGCTCGACCGTGCCGTCGGTCATCCGCATGATGTCGACGCGCGGCGCTTCGATCGAAACCGATGCGATGCGCGCCTGCCGGTCGAACACCCCGACGCGATCCAGCGCGATGGCGATGCGATCCGCCGCTACGAGCGGCGTGCCATCGCGCCGCTTGATGGCTATTCCGTCCACCTGCGCATTGCCACGAAGCTCGAGCCGGCGGTCGGTCGGCCCCTGCTCGACGAATGCAATCGTCAGGCGCGTGGTCAGCGTGCCGCTGGCGAGATCGAGCGTCGGCCGCGACGGTATGTAAGCGAGGTAGGGTGGAAGGTCGAGCGCGTCGATGTCGATGTCGAGCGTCGTCTCGCGACGCTCCGCGAACGGCGTCGCCGAGCCTCTCAACGAGAAGTGCGAACCGTTGAGCGTGCCGTCCACGCGCGGGGTGACGCGGATATTGGTTGCGTACGGGAGTGAAGATGCAAATGGCACCGCGATGGTGAGGGCGCGTATCTCGTGCCGGCGGCCAGCGAGTTGATCGTCCAGCGTGATCGCGCCATCCTCGATCTCGATGTTGTTGAACGAGAATCGCGGCGGCGGTCCCGCTGGCCTCGGGGCGAGGGCGCGGTCCACCAGGTCCTGCACGTTATAGTGGCCGTCGCGCGCACGCGCGAGCAGTATGCGCGGCCGAGTCAGCTTGACGGCATCGAACACCGGCGCGCGCTGCCAGAGCGAAGCAGCCGCGACGTCCGCGACAAGCTCGTCGACGGCGAACAACGGTCGTTGCGCCGGCTCGTCGGCGATCGCAAGATTGCGGACAACGAGACGCAACCGGGCGAGGTCGAACCCAACCGATTCCACGGTCGTCTTGCGTCCGAGCGCTTCTGTGAGCCGCGTTTCGAGTTGCGTCCGCGCAATCTGCGGGACCGCGACCCAAACGGCAAGTATGAGGAGGGCAATCGCGCTGGCGGCGTAGGATAACCGACGCACCCAGCGACTGCACGTTACGCGGACGACCGATTCCGAAGCTGAGGACATTATCGCGGCGTCGCCGCTCGTCCTCGAACAGCGACGGCTCGATTCTATACCGTTGCTTGCGCGATCGGCACCGAATACTCGTCGTAATGACGAAGCGCCATCCGTACGCTCGCTGCGGTTGCGAACCGCAGCCTCTCGCTAGCGTGACGATTGACAATACTCGCCAAAAGCGTAGCGTGAAATTGGGGATTGCGGTCCTCGGGAAGCGCGAATAGCCACCAATCCCGACGTGGTGATTCACACCAGGTGAGACGTCCGCGCCCCCATACGCGGTGATGTATTGTCAGGTGGAGGAAGAGATGAGCAAGCTGCTCCTGAGATACCTTAACGGTGCTCCGCGCATTCGAGCGTATACCTCGACTACTGCCCTCTGCGCGCTCCTTGTACTCGGCTTCGGGAGCGCGGCGTCGGCCGCGGTTGAAACGTACGAACCGGGATTATCCAAGCTCGTCGCGCCGCAAGCGGCACAGCTGAAGGCCGCGGGCATCAAATCGATTCTTACGCGAACGGGGAAGCATCGCCGCGACATCCAGGTGCAGACGCAATGGGGTCCAGCGTATTTTCCCTGGCCGAAGAACGTCACTCCGGCACTGTTCGAGATCTACGTCGCCAACGACGGGACCGCCGAGGTGTACACGGACGAGAGTTACAAAGACAGCACCCAGGCGCGCTACGTTGCCGCGTTCAATGCGATCATTCCCGAGGCTGTCCGCCAAGCGCAACTGACACGGGCCTCCGCAGAGAAGCCGCGGCACTAGCGACAGAATCTAGTTGGTGCCTATCGATCAGGTCCCCTCGCGCCGCGCCAAAATCGTGCGCCGCACCCGCCCGATGTACTCACGCAGCGCACAGCCGTCGCTCGCCATGCTTGCCACGAAGCAGCAGACGCGGCGCGAACGCAGGTGCCGTTGCCCCCGGGGCCTGGTCAGGCGACCCTCGCCGAGCTCTTGAAACCAAAGTGGGAATAGCGCCCAATCCCCCTGGGGACGCCCCCACACTAACTCGGTCTATTCCGGTTACATAGGTAACGGTTTATACGGGAGACATGGGTAACACTTTTGGCTCGAAGGGGTTGTCGACCGGTTCGAGCCGACATGTCTCGCGATGGGAGAGAGTCCCAGGTCGTACTTCATGAAGGTGACGAGCCAGATTTTATCGCTCACCTCCTTGATGCCGACGAGTCTAGGCAGGTGCCACCACCGTCCACCATGCCCAAGATCACGACCACGCACCACAGTGCCAGCCGCAGCCTGTACGTAGCGATAGGACTCATGTCAGGATCGGAGCCGCGGCATGTCCTTGATAACGTCGACCCCGGTCTTCGGGGGTTGACGCACTTACGCCGCCGGCCCCGCATACGTCGCGTGGTCTTCGTAAATCTTCGGCATGAGACAGGTTGTTGGCTTGGGACTTCCCGCCGTCAATTATCGGAGAAGTCGCGTCGGACCTGGTTGCGGCGACGAAGTGCGCCGCGCAGTGATCCATCTTCCCCAGCAGCATCGGCGTTATGGTCGATGGGAAGCATGTCGCTGGCGATCGACATCCACCAATTCCTCGTCAATGAGGTTTAGCAGGTTGTCTGCATCGCACAGAACGCGATAAAGGACGGTTCCAACAACGCCTGCCGTGGCCATGTCCTGGGCCACTTCCAGTTTCTTTAGGAGATAGCTTGATCGCGGCGGCTGCAGTAACGAGACTCATGCGTTGCCAAAACGGAACCGCGTCGAGCGGCCCTATTCCACAGCAAGGGGCGTGCCGTCGTCCGAAAATCACCGCAAATTCAATCCTATGCTTCCAGCATGCGGGGTTTGTGTAAGGTTTGCTGACACCTGAAGGTGCCATGTCCGCTCCGCTTGTCATGGCAATACCCGCTCCATCCCATCTGACGCGCCTCCTCGGAAGCGACGATAGAGCGCGAACGTCAGACAGTCCGTCCGCGCCGCCGTGATCACAATCCACGTGACGCGACCCGCCGCACGTCTGTTCATCGACTACTGGATGGGAAGTGGAGCTTGGGCAGAGCGACCCCCGAAAATCGCCGGCAAGCCATCGCTGACTCAGTCGTCAACCTGCGCCGTTGGAGCCATGCGGTATTCACGGAGTCCGCTCCACTTGACGCCTTCCGGCAACTCGACCTGCCTGTCCTGTATCCGGTAGGCAAGCGCTCGCCCCCGAGCTGCGCTTGCCGTTGCCGGCATCCTGATCGCGGCACTTCCAAAAGCACGACTCGTGGTGCTCGAAGGACTCGGACATATGGGTCCGATTACGCACCCGACGATCGTATG
>CAWBRO010000010.1:0-15774 GCA_963791355.1 uncultured beta proteobacterium
CGGCACGCGCCGAGGGCGCAAGGCCGGGCTCGCCAACGGCGCAATCCTGAGTTTGGGCAGGCTGCTGCTAGCGCTCTGGTCTCAGTTCGCTTTCGTGCCACCGCGCGAGAACGACGTGCGACACGAGGCCGACCACGGTGTACAGCACGATCCCCGCAAGCGTGATCAGCACCAGCGCGGCGAATAGCCGTGGAACGTTGAGCTGGATGCCGGCCATCAGGATCTGGTAGGCGAGCCCGGCGCCTTGGCCGCCGGTGCCCGCGACGAATTCCGCGACGACGGCGCCGATGAGCGCGAGTCCGCTGGCCACGCGCAGTCCCGCGAAGAAGTACGGCAGCGCGCTCGGAATGCGCAAGCGCGTCAGCGTCTGCAGGCGCGTGGCGCGACTCATCCGGAACAGGTCGGCAAGGCCCGGGTCGACGCTGCGCAGCCCGACCGACGTGCTCGAGATGATCGGGAAGACGGCCACGACCACGGCGCACAGCACGAGCGCCACATGGGTGTCCTTGACCCAGATGATGATGAGGGGCGCGATCGCGACGATCGGCGTCACCTGCAGGAGGATCGCATACGGCAGAAGGCTTGCCTCGACGATCCGGCTCTGCGCGAACACGAGCGCGATCGCCACGCCCGAGACGACGGCGATCGCGAGGGCGGTAAGCGCTATCTCAACCGTCACCCACAGTGACGCGAGCAGCAGCGAGCGGTCCTCGATCATCGCTTGCGCGACGCGAAGCGGCGACGGCACGAGATAGGCGGGTACGTCGTACGCGACGACCGCAATCTGCCACGCCGCCAGCAGCAAGGCCGCCAGCGCGATGGGCGCGACGATCCGCAGGACGTGCTCGCGGATCATGGCGCGGCGATGACCTCCGACACCCGGGCGCACCACGCCGCGAACTGCGCGCTGCCGCGATAGCCGGCGCTGCGCGGGTGCGGGCCGTCGACGGCGAGGTCCGCCGCGACGCGTCCCGGGCGTGCCGTCATGACGACGACGCGAGTGGCGAGATACACCGCCTCCTGGATGCTGTGCGTGACGAATACGACGGTGAGCGCGCGTGCCCGCCAGAGCGCCGCGAGATCGTCGTCGAGCCGGTGGCGCGTGAACTCGTCGAGCGCCGCGAACGGCTCGTCCATGAGGAGCACGGCAGGGGAGATGGCGAGCGCGCGCGCGATGGCGACCCGCATCTGCATGCCGCCGGACAGCTCGCGCGGATAGCGCTTGCCCTCGCCGTCCAGGCCGACCAGCGCGAGCGCGTCGCCGACGGCGCGATCCGCGTTGGCGCGGGGCATGTGCGCAATCTCGAGGGGCATGCGCACGTTGCCGGCGACGCTCGACCACGGCATCAGGGTGGGCGACTGGAACACCATCGCGACGCGCGCGTCGGCATGCGTGACGACGCGGCCCGCCGACGGTGCGACAAGCCCGGCGATCATGCGCAGCAACGTGGTCTTCCCGCAGCCGGAGGGTCCCAGCAGCGCCACGAAGTCGCCGGCTCTTACGGCGAGATCGATCGGTGCGACGGCTTGCGTTCCGGTCGCATACGTCTTGCTCGCCTGCTCGACCGAGATGACCGTTTCCGTCGGTTCCGAAGGGCCGCCCCAAGGAACCGACCGACCCCCTCCGGGGGCAGCGAGCGGTGCGAGCGTGGGGGGACGTGTCACCGTCAGGGCGTGACTTTCACGTTGTTCACGATGTCGAGCGACCACGCCCTGGCGTAGTCGGTGCCCTGTCGCGCGATGCCCGCGCCCTTGATGAACTCGACCGTCGTCTGCCAGCGCGCGTCGGTCATCGAGAACAGTCCGGCCGTGGCGGCGGCGCCACCGGACACGATGCCGTACTCGCGCATCTTGCGCACCCCGTAGGCCAGCAGGTCGTCGCCCATCTGCGGATTGTCCTTCTTGATGAGCGCATTGCCGGCCGCGGGATTGGCGAGATAGCTCTTCCATCCCTCCGCAGACGCCTGCACGAAACGCCGCATCGCATCCGTGCGGCGAATGAGCGTGGCGCGCGTCGCGACCAGCACCTCGGAATACGGCGGATAGCCGAGATCGGCGAGCAGGAAGACGACCGGCGTCACGCCTGCCTTCTCGATCGAGAATGGCTCCGACGTCGCGAAGCCTTGCTGCGACAGCTTGGGGTCGGCGAGGAAAGGCTGGACCGAGAAGCCGTACGGTCGCTTCTGTGCGTCCGTGAAGGCGAACTTCTGCTTGAGCCACGGCCAGAACGTCGTGTTGCTGGCGGCGCCGATCGCGATCGGCCGCCCCTTGAGCTCCTCGAGCTTCGCCACGCCGGGGTGACTGATGATCACCGTCGGATTCTTCTGGAAGGTCGCGGCGAACGCCACCACGGGCACGGACTGCTCGACCGCCGACAGCACCTGCAGGCCGTCGGCCATCGCGATGTCGATCTGGTTCGCTGCGAGGAGCTGCAGGCCGTTGACCTGCGGGCCGCCCATCTTGATGGTCACGTCCAGCCCGTGCTTCCTGTAGATGCCTTCTGCGAGGGCCTGGTAGAAGCCGCCGTGCTCCGCCTGGGCGAGCCAGTCGGTGGCGAAGACGATCTTGTCCTGTGCGAGGACAGGCGACGCGGCGATCAGCAGGCACGCCATCACCGGGGCAATACGGACCATCGAGGACCTTTCGCGGGCAGGGAGGCTCGAGGAAGCATAGCAGCGGTTGCAACGCGCTCCGACGCGGCATATTATTTCAGCCCTAAACTATTTACCCATGATCGATCGGAGCGATGTGAACATCGTCTGCATCGGCGGCGGTCCGGCGGGACTGTACTTCGCGCTCTTGATGAAGCGCCGCGATCCCCGTCGTCGCGTCACGGTCGTGGAACGCAATCGCCCGTACGACACGTTCGGCTGGGGCGTGGTCTTCTCGGACCAGACGCTGGGGAACCTGCGCGAGGCCGACCCGCCGACGGCGCAAGCCATCCTCACCGCGTTCAATCATTGGGACGACATCGAGGTCAATATCCGCGGCCGCACGATCCGTTCGGGCGGCCACGGCTTCTGCGGCATCGGCCGCAAGCGTCTGCTGAACATCCTGCAGTCCCGGTGCGAGGAGCTCGGCGTGGAGCTCGTCTTCGACACGGACGTCGAAAGCGACGAGGCGTACGCAGACGCGGACCTCGTGATCGCGAGCGATGGCCTCAACAGCCGCATCCGCACTCGCTACGCCGCGGCGTACCAACCGGATATCGATCTTCGCAAGTGCCGCTTCGTGTGGCTCGGAACGCACAAGCTGTTCGAGGCGTTCACGTTTGCGTTCGAGGAAACGGAGCACGGCTGGTTCCAGGCGCACGCGTACCGCTTCGACGACACGACGTCGACGTTCATCGTCGAGGCACCGGAGGCGGTGTGGCAACGCGCCGGGCTCGACCGGATGGACAAGGACGAGTCCATCGCGTGGTGCGAGCGACTGTTCGCGCGCTACCTCGACGGCCACCGCCTCATGTCCAACGCGACACACCTGCGCGGGTCGGCGCAATGGATCCGCTTCCCGCGCGTCGTCTGCAAGAGCTGGGTGCACTGGCGCGGGAACGTTCCGGTCGTCCTGATGGGCGACGCTGCGCACACCGCGCATTTCTCGGTGGGGTCGGGCACCAAGCTCGCGCTGGAGGACGCAATCGAGCTCGCGCGATGCATCGACGCGCGGCCGGACGACCTGCGCGGCGCCTTGCACAGGTACGAAGCGGTGCGCGGCGTCGAGGTCCTGCGCATCCAGAACGCCGCACGCAACTCGACCGAGTGGTTCGAGAATGTCGCGCGCTACGCGAACCTTCCGCCCGAGCAGTTCGCGTACTCGCTGCTCACGCGCAGCCAGCGCATCAGCCACGAGAACCTTCGCCTGCGGGACCGCCGATACCTGGAGGCCTACGAGGATTTCCTGGCAGAGCGGTCCGGCGTCGCGCGGGCCGCGCCGCAGATGCCGGTTCCGCCCATGTTCACCCCGTTCAAGGTGCGCGACGTCACACTGCGCAACCGCGTGGTGGTGTCGCCGATGGCGCAGTACTCGTGTGTCGACGGCATCGCCTCCGACTTTCACCTCGTGCACCTCGGCGCTCGCGCGATGGGCGGCGCGGGCCTCGTGTTCGCCGAGATGACGTGCCCGTCGCCGGACGCGCGCATCACGCCGGCATGCCCGGGATTGTGGAATGAAGCGCAGCGCGACGCCTGGAAGCGCATCGTCGACTTCGTGCACGCGAACTCGCAGGCGAAGATCGCGATGCAGCTCGGTCACGCCGGCGCCAAGGGCTCGACGCGCGTCGCCTGGGAAGGCGAGGACCAGCCTCTGCCGGCGGGCAACTGGCCGCTCCTCTCGGCGTCGCCGCAACAGTACGTCGACGGCGTCAGCGACTGGTCGCGCGCGATGACGCGCGCCGACATGGACCGCGTGCGCGACGAATTCGTCCGCGCCACGCGTTACGCGGCCGAAGCCGGCTTCGACTGGCTCGAGCTTCACTGCGCGCACGGGTACCTGCTGTCGAGCTTCATCTCGCCGATCACCAACCTGCGCACGGACGAGTACGGCGGATCGCTCGCCAACCGCTTGCGGTATCCGCTCGAAGTATTTCGCGCGATGCGCGACGCGTGGCCCAGCCACCTGCCGATGTCTGTGCGGATCTCCGCGCACGATTGGGTCGAGGGCGGCATCACGCCCGACGACGCCATCGAGATCGCCCGCGCATTCAAGGCAGCCGATGCCGACATGATCGACTGCTCCGCGGGCCAGGTCAGCCGCAAGCAGAAGCCGGTGTACGGCCGCATGTTCCAGACGCCGTTCGCCGACCGGGTGCGCAACGAAGCGGGCATCGCGACCATCGCGGTGGGCGCCATCTCCGAAGCAGACCATGTCAACAGCATCATCGGGGCGGGGCGTGCCGACCTCTGTGCGATTGCGCGGCCGCACCTCGCAAACCCGTCGTGGACGCTGATGGAGGCCGCCAGGATCGGATACGTCGACCTCGAGTGGCCCAAGCAGTACCGGACGGCCAAGATGCAACTCGTGCGCAACCTCGAGCGCGAGCGCGCTGCGTCGGCGACGGCGGTCGACGGGGGCGCGCAGTGATGCTCGACGGCCGTCACGCCGTCGTGACGGGTGCGGCGCGCGGCATCGGCGCGGCGATCGCACGCGGTCTTTCCAAAGCCGGCGCACGCGTGACGCTCCTCGGGCGCAGCGAGGGTGCGCTTCTTGCGCTTGCCGCGGACTTGCGCGGCGACACGTGCTGCGTCGAGGCCGACGTCAGCGACGAGGCGCAGGTCGCGGCCGCTTTCGCGAAGGCCCGCGAACGGCTGGGACCGGTCGCGATTCTCGTCAACAACGCAGGCCAGGCCGACACTGCGCCGTTCGCCAAGACGTCGCTGGACCTGTGGCAGCGCATGCTCGCGGTCAACCTGACCGGAACGATGCTGTGCTCGCAGGCCGCGCTGGCGGACATGCTGTCGCTGGGGTACGGGCGCATCGTCAACATCGCGAGCACCGCTGCGTTGCGCGGATTTCGCTACGGCGCAGCCTACGCCGCATCGAAGCACGGCGTGCTCGGTCTCACGCGCTCGCTGGCGCTCGAGGTCGCCGACCGCGCGATCACGGTCAACGCCGTCTGTCCCGGCTACGTGGAGACCGACATGATGACCCAGGCCATCGACAACGTGATGGCGCGTACCGGCCGCACGCGCGAGGAGGCCCGCGCCTACTTCGCCGCGCAGAACCCGCAGCAACGCGTCGTCCAGCCGGAGGAGGTCGGCCGACACCGTGCTCTGGCTGTGCGGAGACGGCGCGGCCGGCGTCAACGGTGCGGCCATTCCCATCAGCGGAGGCGACGTCGGATGAAGACCGACCGCGCGCATTCCCGCTTGCGCGACGCGCGGGAGCTCGGACACGAAAGCCGCATTCGCGACAACGATCATGCCGCGCTCAAGCTGTGGCTGCGGCTGTTGACATGCACCACGCAAATCGAGGACCAGGTCCGCCGCCGCCTGCGGTCGAACTTCCACGTGTCGCTCGCGCGCTTCGACTATCTCGCGCAGCTGTACCGCCACGGCGGCCTCAGGATGTGCGACCTTTCGCGCTATCTGATGGTGACCGGCGGCAACGTGACAGGCCTGACCGACGAGCTCGAGCGCGAAGGTCTCGTGCAGCGCGAGGCCAGCGACAGCGATCGCCGCGCGTATATCGTGAGCCTGACGCCGCTCGGCCGGGAGACTTTCGAGGGAATGGCCAAGCAGCACGAGCAGTGGATCGTCGACCTGTTCGACGGCCTGGATGCCGCAGCCATGCAGCGACTGTATACGCACCTTGGCGAGCTGCGCGTGCGGCTCGTCGAGCACAACGACACCAACAAGTCCTGAGGTCCGCCATGGGCACAGCGCATGTCGACTCGTTCGCTCGCGACAACCTGCCGCCGCGCGAGCAGCAGCCGGAGTACCTGTTCACCCTTCCCGAGCTTGCGTTTCCGGACCAGCTCAACTGCGCGACAGAGCTGCTCGGCAGGCGGGTGAAGGAGGGCGGTGGCGACGCCGCCTGCCTGCGCACGCCGGACGGGACGCGCTGGACCTACGCGGACCTCCTCGCGCGCGCGAACCGCATCGCCAACGTGCTCGTTCGCGACATGGGCGTGGTCCCCGGCAATCGCGTGCTGCTGCGCGCGCCCAACAACCCGATGATGGCCGCCTGCTGGTTCGGTGTGATGAAGGCCGGCGCGATCGCGGTGTCGACGATGCCTTTGCTTCGCGCCAAGGAACTGGCAACGATCGTCGCCAAGGCGAAGGTGACGCACGCCTTGTGCGACGCGCGACTCGTGGAGGAATTGCGCGCGGCGGCCTTGCAGGCGCCGACGCTTGCAAGCGTCAAGGTCTTCAACGACGCGTCTGCAGACGGCCTCGAGGCTGCGATGGAGCGGCAGCCCGCAACGTTCGAGGATGTGCGAACCGCGGCGGACGACACCTGCATCCTCGCCTTCACGTCGGGAACCACGGGTGTGCCCAAGGCGACCATGCACTTCCACCGCGACGTGATGGCGATCTGCAAATGCTTCCCGCCACACGTCCTGCGCGCGCGCCCGGACGACGTCTTCACTGGCAGCCCGCCGCTCGCGTTCACGTTCGGGCTGGGCGGCCTGCTGCTGTTTCCGATGAGCATCGGCGCCTCGACGCTGCTTGTCGAGAAGCCGTCGCCCGAGGCGCTGCTCGATGCGATCACGGCGCACGGCGCAACCGTGATGTTCATCGCGCCCACGTCGTACCGGCTGCTGGCAGCCCACGGCGCGGAAATCCGCGCGAGCCGGCTGCGCAAGTGCGTCTCCGCGGGCGAGGTGCTTCCCGCAGCCACGCGCGCGCTGTGGAAAGAGGCGACCGGCATCGACATCATCGACGGCATCGGATCCACCGAGCTGTTGCACATCTTCATCTCGGCGGACGAGGCGCAGTCACGCGCGGGCGCCACCGGCAAGGCCATTCCGGGATACGTCGCACGGGTCGTCGACGACGAGGGCCGCACGCTGCCGCCCAACACGGTGGGACGCCTCGCCGTGAAGGGGCCTACCGGGTGCCGCTACCTGGCGGACGAGCGTCAGAGGAGCTATGTGCAGGACGGCTGGAACTACACCGGCGATGCGTACCTCGTCGACGACGACGGCTACTTCCACTACCAGTCGCGCACCGACGACATGATCATCTCGGCGGGCTACAACATCGCCGCGCCCGAGGTCGAGGACGCGCTGCTCGCGCATCCCAAGGTGGCCGAGTGCGGCGTGGTCGGCGCGCCCGACGAGCAGCGCGGCCAGATCGTCAAGGCGTTCGTCGTGCTGAAGCCCGGCCATGTCCGCGACGAAGCCACGGTGAAGGAGCTGCAGGACTTCGTGAAGCAGACGATCGCGCCGTACAAGTACCCGCGCGCGGTTGCGTTCCTCGACGCGCTTCCGCGCACCGAGACGGGCAAGCTCCAGCGCTTCAAGTTGCGGGCGCTCGATTGATGGACAAGAAAGCACTGCTCCCACAGGGATGGCCGCGTCCGCGCGGCTATGCGAATGGTGTTCGCGCTCGCGGACGCACGATCTTCGTCGCGGGCATGATCGGCTGGAACGCGCGCGGCGAGTTCCCCTCCGACCGCCTGGCCGACCAGGCACGCCAGGCGCTGGCGAATGTGATCGCGGTGCTCGCTGCGGATGGAGCGCTCCCCTCGCACATCGTGCGCATGACCTGGTACGTCACGGACAAGCACGAGTACGTCGCGGCCTATCCCGACATCGGTCGCGCGTTCCGCGACCTCGTCGGCGACTACGACATCGCGATGACCGCCGTGCAGGTCGCCGCCTTGATGGAGGACCGCGCCAAGGTCGAGATCGAGGTGACGGCGGTGGTGCCGGACTAAGGGACACCCGCATGAAGAAGAAAAGGCCCGCAGTTGCGGGCCTTTTCAATTGCAGCGCAGCTTGTTCTACGTGCCGAGCGTGTTGAGCGTGTCGCCCTTGAGGTTCGGATAGCGCACGTGCTCGACGAGCTCCTGCATGTCGCGGCTCGGCGCCGGCGTGAGCAGGCTCACGATGATGATGACCGCGAACCCGACCGGCACGCCCCACAGCCCGGCCGAGATCGCCTGGATGCCCCACCACGTGTGATCGGCGATCGACCCCGTCACGCCGAACACGCCGCGCAGCCACGGTTGCGTCGTCGCCATGTAGTAGAACGTGATGCCGAGGCCGGCGATCATGCCGAGCGTCGCGCCCCACTTGTTGGCGCGCTTCCAGAAGATGCCGAGCACCAGCGCCGGGAAGAACGCCGCGGCCGCCAGCGAGAACGCCGCCGACACCAGGAACAGGATGTCCGCCGGCTTCTGCGAGGCCACCGCAGCGCCGCGATCAACGCCACCACCAGCAGCAGGACCTTGGAGATCGTCACCCGGCGCGCGGTGGACGCGTGCGGGTCGAGCATCTTGTAGTACAGGTCGTGCGACAGCGCGTTGGCGATCGTCAGCAGCAAGCCGTCCGCGGTCGACAGCGCCGCGGCAAGACCGCCTGCCGCGACCAGGCCCGGAAATCACGTACGGCAGGCCGCGCGATCTCGGGCGTGGCCAGCACGATGATGTCGCCGCCGATCGCGATCTCCGCCGAGCTGCACGATGCCGTCCCGGTTGACGTCGACGATCGACAGCAGCGATGGATCGACCCGCTGCCACGACGCCACCCACTGCGGTAGCTTGCTGAACTCCGAGCCCACGAGGACGTGTACACGTCGAACTTCGCGAGCACCGCCAGCGCAGGCGCGGTGAAGTAGAGCAGGAAGATGAAGAACAGCGACCAGAACACCGACTCGCGCGCCTGTCGTACCGATGGCGTCGTGTAGTAGCGCATGAGGATGTGCGGCAGCGCCGCGGTGCCCACCATCAGGCAGAACACGAGGGCGAGGAAGTTGCGGCGCGAGACGTCGCGCGCCGGCGTCGTCCTTGCCCGGGAATGCCTCGGCATGCCGCATCGGCGGAGCGGCACGTGCCGCGAGTCCGCGCGTCCTTCGTCCACGCGGCCTTGGCCGCGGCCGCGTCCTTGGGATAGGCCTCGAGCGCCTTCTTGGCGTCGTCCACTGCGGCGACGCCGGCGTTGTCGGCCTCCGCCTTGGTCACGCGCTGCCGCGGCTGCGGCCTTGCCTTCCGCGTACGACTTGTCGACGTCCTTGAGCTTGGCGCTGCGCGTCGGCTGCACGCTGCTTGAAGATGTCGCGCGACCTGGATCTCCTTCGGATCCTTGATGCAGCTCCTCTTCGCGCGCGGTCACCTTCTCCAGCACCTTGCCGTAGACGACCTGCGGCACGGGAACGCCGGTGATCTTGACCGACAGCCAGACCACCGGAATCAGGTAGGCAACGATCAGGATGATGTACTGCGCCACCTGCGTCCACGTGACCGCGCGCATGCCGCCCAGGAACGAGCAGACGAGGATGCCGCCGAGGCCGAGGAAGACGCCGACCTCGAAGCGACGCCCGGTCAGGCGCGTGGTGATGAGGCCGACGCCGTAGATCTGCGCCACCACGTACGTGAACGAGCACAGGATCGCGGCGAGGATGCCCACGAAGCGCGGGATGTTGCCGCCGTAGCGCGCGCCGAGGAAGTCGGGAATCGTGAACTGCCCGAACTTGCGCAGGTAGGGCGCGAGGAACAGCGCGACGAGGCAGTAGCCGCCGGTCCAGCCCGAGGATGAAGGCGAGGCCGTTGAAGCCCAGGAGGTAGAGCGACCCCGCCATGCCGATGAACGATGCGGCGCGACATCCAGTCGGCGCCGGTCGCCATGCCGTTGAACAGTGCGGGCACGCGGCGTCCCGCCACGTAGTATTCGGCCGCGTCCGACGTGCGGCTCATGATGCCGATGCCGGCGTACAGGCCGACCGTGGCGAGCAGGAAGATGTAGCCGATGAAGTTTCTCGGCAGCCCCATCTGCTCCGCGATGGCGAGCACGATGACGAACAGGATGAAGCCGCCGGTATACCAGCGTGTAGACCTTCTTCAGCTGGTTGACTTGAACCTGCGGTTCTCGCCGGCGGCGCTGAGGCCCCCCTGGGCGACTGCAGCTGGCGTGGCCATTATTCGTCCTCCGCTTCTTCGACGTCGTACACGCGATCGAGGTTGTTCATGTACCGCGCGTAGTACCAGATGATGACCACGTAGATGATCAGCGATCCCTGCGCCGACATGTAGAAAGCCAGCGGCCAGCCGAAGAAGTTGATCTCGTTGAGCGGACGGGCGAAGAAGCCCATCACGAATGTCGCGACGAACCAGATGAAGAGCAAGATGCCTGTGATGCGCAGATTCTTGCGCCAGTACTCTTGCTGTTTTTCGGTCAACTGCATGGAATCCCTCCTGAAGTTGGCAATGGCCTTCGAGAATGCCAAGACCCCCATGCTGGTCCTCTTGAGCGGGACCGGGCACACCCGGCAGCGACCCGCAGGGCGTCGCTGGGCCGGACTGGGCGGAGTATAGACAGCTTCTTTCCCGTCAACAACGCCGCTCGTGCGAAGAAACGCGTTTTATGTGCGGTTTGTGGGATTTCGGGCCGGACTCCCGGCGGGGCTAGGGCGCGGGCAGCTTGAGTCCCGTCTCGCGGGCCAGTTGCGCCGCGACCTTAGGCTCGAACGTCGCGAGGTGCTCGATGATCGCCTGGGTCTTCTCGCGCTTGCCTCGATCGAACTGCACCCGGCCGAGCTGATACCACCCGAACGGGCTGAACGGCTGCAGTTTCGTGTTCTTCTCGAGCGGGGCAATCGCTTGGTCGAGCCGCCGCAACCCGATGAGCGACAGGGCCTTGCCGTACAGGGCGCGGTCGTGGTCCGGGTTGCACCGCAGCGCCTCGTCGAATGCGGCGATCGCGGCCTCGGGATCGTTCAGCTCCTGCAGCATGAACCCGCGATCGAAGTGCCCCTCGGCATAGTCCGGCCGCGCCGCGACCGCGCGATCGAACCACGACAGGGCCTCCCGCTTGCGACCTTGCCGCGCGAGCTCGAATCCGATGCTCGCGAGTACGACGGGGTTCTCCGGGCGGGCGGTGAGGGCGAGCTTGTAGTACTTGAGCGCCGTGTCGCCTTGCCCGAATACCTTGCACCAGCGTGCGGCCTCGACATAGAGCCAACTCAATAGCGCGTTCACGGCTTGACGCGCGGTATCTCGAACGCGAGCCAGAGGAAGATCGCCGCCAGCCCGCAGAACGCCGCGAACGGGATGTACCTGTCGGCGAACGTGCGTGGAGTGATGAGGCGGAACAGCTTGACGAACGGCGACGGCACGACGCGGATGATCTGATAGAACAGGTTCTTTTCGCGATTCTCCCCGGCGAGCACGTAGAGGATCGCCTGGCCGATGAGGGCCATCAGCGCGATGGCCACGACGAGCTGGATGATGCCGAGCAATTGCCGCATTGCGGGTTCTTCGCGGGTACCGTTGGCGCGAATGATACATAATCGTCGCCGTGAAGACGTTCGAGCGGATCGTCGGCATCGTGTTCCGTCCTCGGCGGGAGTGGGACCGGATCGCTGCGGAGGACACGTCGGTCGACGTGCTCGTGCGCCGCTACATCGTGCCGCTGTCGCTGCTCGCGCCGATCGCCACGGGCATCGGCATGCACATGTTCGATCGCGCGTGGGACCCCGACGGAGGGTATCGCGTGCCGCCCGGCGAGATCTTCGCGGCCGCAGCGACCACCCTGTTCGCATCGATCGCGTCGGTGTTCGCCTTGGCCGGCATCTTCGTGCTCCTGTCGCGCTTTTACGGGAGCACGCGCGACTACCGCGTTGCGCTCAAGGTCGCAACGTATGGTGCGGTACCTCTGCTGCTCGCCGGTGCCACGCTGGTACTTCCCGTCATGGCGCTCGTCGCCGTCGTCGCGCTCGTCCACTCGTTGTACCTGTACTGGCTCGGCGCGAAGCAGGTGCTGCAGGTCAAGCGTAACGAGCAGGCGGAGTTCGTCGGCATCGCCATGCTGCTGTTGTCGGTCGCTTCGACGGTCATCGGCGCGCTCGTGAGCCACCTGGGGTTCTTCTAGCGCTCCTAAAGCCAACGGTGGTGCCGCGCGAAGCGCGCCAGCGACGCATGGCTTCGGTGTCCTTCCTTGCTTGCGAGTGCGCGCAGCCGCAGGAACAGCTCCGCCGTTGCGACCGCGTCGCCGGCCGCGGTGTGGCGCGACGCCGTCTCGATCGCGAAGTGCGCGAGCCAGTCGTCCAGCGCGCGCAGGCCCCGCTTGTGCTCGTCGGGCCGGAGCGTGGCTGCCAGGTCCGCGGCGTCGAACCACCGCAGCCGACCGCCACCGACCTTCGCGAGCGACAGCGCACGTTCGATCACCGCGCGGTCGAACGACGCGTGGAATGCGACGAGCGGCGCCGCGTCGACGTAGGACACGAACGAAGCGAGCGCGTCACGCGGTGATGCCGCGGTCCGCTGCATCTCGCCGCCGATGCCGTGCACGACCGTGCTCGCATTGATGAGGGGCTGCGCAGGACGCACGAGCACTTCGAAGCTGTCGGCGACGCGGATGCCCATCTCGTCGACGGCGACCGCACCGATCGCGAGGAGCTCGTCCCGGTCCGCATCGAGGCCGGACGTCTCGGTGTCGAGCACGACGACGCGCGGATCCCACCGGTCCTCGCCGCCGAACAATTCGGCCAGCCGGCCCGCGAGATGCCCGCCGATCATGGATAGTCGAGCGCAAGGCGCTGCTGCAGCTTGCGCACCTGGCGCAGCGCTTCCTTCAGCACGCGCCTGTCGAGCGCGGAGAGGCTCGCGACAGGGACCAGGTTGGCGTTCGCCGAAGGCGGGAGCTCCTGCCGGATGCGACGATGCTGCGTGCGCAGGCGCAGCATCTGCAAGTACGCGAACGCGTCGCGCCAGTCGGCGAGGTCGCCTTCGGCGATGCCCAGGCGCTCGCCGCCTTGCGACAGGCGCGATACGGTCCCGGTCGCATGCACGCCCGTGGCCAGCGCAAACAGGCGCGCGCCATCGGTCATGGGCATGCTCCCGAAGAGCTTGACGTCGATGCCTTCGGCGCCGCTTGCATCGGCGCGCTCCACGATCTCGCCTCGCCATGACAACGGGGGGCGATTGCGCATTGCGTTTTCGGCGAGCTGCTTCTGGAATCGCGCGTTCGCTTGCGCCCTCGGCGCGACGAACTCGCGCAATGCCCGCGCCAGCGCTTCGTTTCCCCAAAGCGACCGGAAGTCGAAGAAGATCGAGACGGCGAGCAGCGCCGCTGGATCGCCGCTTTCGATCCAGCGCGCAAACGTCGCGCGCCATTCGTCCAGCGACAGGCACCACTGCGGGTTCATCGCCATGATGCCGCCCTTGCACAGCGGGTAGCCGCAACGATCCAGCGCCGCGTTCACCGCCTGCGCGAAAGGCAGCGAGCCGCTCGCGCACTTCGTCGGGTTCGGCGGCGGCAACGAACACGATGGCGTTGTCCTGGTCGGTCGCGATCGTCTGCTCTTCCCGCCCCTCGGATCCAAGGCCGAGCCAGCAGATGTCGATGGTGTCGAGGGCAAACGACGGCGCGGTGAGTTCCAGGATGCGCGAGGTGAGCCGGTCGTTGAGGCCCGAGATCAGGCTGGTGAGCGGGCCACTGGCGACGCCCTGCGCGACGAGCGAAAGCGAAAGCGTCCTGATGTCGGCCGCGCAGTGCACGAGGGACGCGAGATCGTTCGCGTGGCGGATCGCCGACGAGATCTCGCGCACCGACATCCGGTGAAGCGCGAACAGGTCGCGCTCGGATACGACGCCCGCAACCCGGCCCTCGTCGTCCGTGACGACCACATGACGGATGCCCCGCTGCGCCATGACCAGTGCGGCATCGGCGGCCGCGGCCGTGCGTGGCAGCGTGACCGTGGGCGCGCTCATGACCTCGCGGATCGGCGTGGCCAGCGCGAGGCCCGGAAGCACCACGCGCCCGATCACGTCCTGGCGCGTGAAGATGCCGAGCGGCCGACCGGAGGCGTCGACGACGGGAATCGATCCGATCCGCCGCTCCTCCATCGCGCGCAATGCATCGGCGAGGGGGATGTCCGGAGCCGAGGTGACGGCGTCGCCGCGCGTGAGATCCTCGAGCTTCGTCGCCATGTCGCGCCGCGACGTGAGATTCGTGACGTATTCCTGCTGGACCCGCGCGCGCAGCGATTCCAGGAGGTACGCAAGCCGGTGCGCGCAGAAATCGCGAAACGGCGCGGAGCGTTCGATGAGTCGGTCGAACGTCGATGCGGGAAATACGACGCAGAACGTGTCCTGTGCCGCCCGATAGCGCGACGTCGGCCCGCGATGGCCGAGAAGCGCGCCCAATGCGAACATCTCGCCCGGGCCGAGCTCGAACAGTGCCTCGGCGCGCCCGGCATCGGCCGACTCGCCGCGCACGGCGCCGTGCCTGATCAGGTAGCAATGCTCCGGCCGGGAGGGCGAGGGTCCGAGGACCGTGTCGCCGCTCGCGAAGTACGCGATGTGCGAGTCGCGCACGAGGTCGGCCACGTCCTGCGCGGCCATGCTCGAGAACGGCGCGTGCGGCAGCAAGGACTGCACGATGCCGGCCACGACCGTCGGTGCGGGGCGCTGCGTGCTGGTCATTTCAAGGGTGGGGGAAGTAGCGCGCGGGGAGTGCGGCCGCGTCCGCGCATTACAATCGCGCGGTGAGCCCAACGAGACACACGATCGCGGTCGACGGCAAGCACGAGGCGCGACACCTGCGCAACGCGCTCGGCAGGTTTCCTACAGGCGTCACGGTCGTCACGACGCGCGGGCCCGGCGGCCGGTTCGAAGGATTGACCGCGAACTCGTTCGCCGCGCTGTCGCTCGAGCCCGCGCTCGTGCTGTGGAGCATCAATCACAACTCGCCGTCGGCGTCGGGCTTTCGCGCCGCCGGCCACTTCGCCGTCAACGTGCTCCGCGCCGCGCAGGTCGAGCTTTCGCATCGGTTCGCGACGCGCCGCGACAACAAGTTCGAAGGCGTCGCATACGACGAAGGGCTCGGCGGCGCGCCGGTGCTGCGCGACATGCTCGCCACGTTCGAGTGCGAAACGGTGTCCGTCACCGAGGGTGGCGACCACCTGCTGTTCATCGGACGCGTTCACAGGATGGCGTACGACGACGGCGACCCGTTGATCTTCAATGCCGGGAAATATTGCACGGCGCAAGCGTTGCCGGCCGGGACCGCGCTGGCTGACCTTCGGAAGGTGTGGGGACCGGCCGGTTAGGCCGCCAGTCGCACGGATCGACAGCTGGCGTACGGAGACTACTCGCGCGCCTTGACCATCGCGT